>NZ_JIAI01000006.1 GCF_000620785.1 Actinospineispora acaciae DSM 45401
CGCCGCCCACGGCGGACCAGCCGACCTGCCCCGCCAAACCGACGCCACCGTCCACGTGCTGACCGTGGTCGCCAACGGCACCGTCGCCCTCGGCAACCACATCCTGTCCATCGGCCGCACCCACGCCGGCACCACCGTCACCCTGCTACGCCATGGTGACCACATCACCGCCTACGCCCCCCAAGGCGAACCCCTGGGCCAACTCATGATCAACCCCACACGCCGCTACCAAGGCACACTCCGCACCCCAGCAGTCTGACCAACAAGATCACAAACAGCGTCACATGTCCCGAGACAAACCCCTGACAGATCAGCTGAGACATGACAGCCGCCATAGCGACCCTAGCCACTCACGGGTGTGTGTCACGGCCGGTAGACGACGTACACCTTGCGGAACGTCTCGTGCACCGTCCAGGTGCCGCGCCAGCCGACCGGGAACACCGCGCTCGCCCCGGGCTCGAGCTTGACCGGCTCGCCGCCGTCCTCCTGCACGGTCATGCTCCCGGACAGCACGTAGACGATCTCCTGGCGGTTGTCGTACTCCCAGCGCGAGGCGCCCGGCGCGCACTCCCACTGGCCCCAGATGACCTTCTTGTCCTCGCTGATGTGCAGGATCTTGTTGCGGGTCAGGATCTCGGCGGGCTCGATCGGGGTCGCGCTGGGCGGCGCCAGCGGACGCTGCTTCAGGTCGTCCATGTCGAGCTCGGCTGGGCGGAAATGGAACGTCATGTCTTCGGTCCTCGCACCTTCGGGTCGGGGGACGACTGCTCATGCGACGTGGCTGAGCTGCGTACATGAAAGATTCTAGTCGTGATGTATCACATGTCAAACGTGGTGAGGGTCGCCTACCAGATGTGGGTGCGTTGGTCGGCGGGCTTGTGGAGCCTGTCGCCGGGCTTGACGTCGAACGCGGCGTGGAAGGCGTCGGTGTTGACTGCCGCGCCGTTGGTGCGGAACGGCTCGGGGCTGTGCGGGTCGGAGTGCAGCAGGGCGCGCAGTGCCTCGTCGCGCAGGGCGGCGCGCGACCGCTGGGCGTGCGCGATGAAGAACCGCTGGTCGCCGGTGAAGCCGTCGAGGACGGGGGCGGGGCGGCCGGCGAGGGTGGCCCGGTAGGCGCGGTGCGCGATGGTCAGCCCGTTCAGGTCGGCGATGTTCTCGCCGAGGGTGAGCCGGCCGTTGATCGGGGTGTCGGGCAGCGGCCGGTAGGCGTCGAACTGGGCGACGAGCGCCTTGGCCTTCTCGAGGTACCTGGCGTTGTCCTCCGGGGTCCACCAGTTGCGCGAGCGGCCCTCACCGTCGAACTGGCGGCCCCGGTCGTCGAAGGCGTGGCCGACCTCGTGGGCGATCACGGCTCCGATCGCGCCGTAGTTGACCGCGTCGTCGGCGTTCGGGTCGAAGAACGGCGGTTGCAGCACCACGGCGGGTATCACGATCTTGTTGGGCGGGTGGTAGGCGGGGCTCGCGGTCTGCGGGGTGATCGGCCACTCGTCGCGGTCGACGGGCGCGCCGAGCTTGGCCATCCGGCGTTGGTGTTCGAGCGCCTCGGCGCGCCGGACGTTGCCGAACAGGTCGTCGCGGCGGATCTCCAGCGTGCCGTAGTCCTTCCACCTCGTGGGTTGGCCGATCTTGATCGAGATCTTGGCGAGCTTGTCCAGGGCGGCGGCCTTGGTGGCCGGGCTCATCCAGCCCGCGTTGGTGATCGAGTCGCGGTAGGCGTCGACGATGGTGCGCGCCATCGCCTCGACGCGTTGCTGGGTGCGAGGATCCATGGAGCGGGCGGCGTAGAGCCGGCCCAGGGCGTCGCCCATCGCGGAGTTGACGACGCCGACGCCGCGCAGCCACCGTTGCCTAGGGCGTTCCCTGCCGGTGTACGCCTTGGCCCGGAACTCGATCTCGGGGCCGTCGAAGTCCCTGCTCAGGTAGGCCACGTAGTCCTGGATCAGGTGCCATTTCAGGTACGTGCGCCAGGTGGGCGGCGGTACCTCGCGGAGCAGCCTGGACAGCGCGGTGAAGTAGTCGCGCTGCCCGACCACGATCTCGGGCGGGTTGGTGTCCATCGCGGCCAGGTATGCCGCCCAGTCCAGGCCGGTGGCCCGACCGGCGCCCGGCACGGTGAACCTGCGGGAGTCGTCCTCGCGGTTGCGCACCTCGTCCAGGTGCGCGCCGGCCAGGCGGGTCTCCAGGTCCAGGACGGCGGTGGCGCCGTTGTCCGGGTCGGGGACGCCGGCCAGGGCGAGCATCCGGGACGCGTAGCGCCGGTACTGCTCCCGGACGCCGGCCAAGTTCGGCTCGGCGGACAGGTAGTAGTCCCGGGGCAGCCACAGGCCGCCTTGTTGAACCTTCGCGATGGACGTGGCGTTGTCCTTGGTGTTCGTGACGATGCCGAACGTGATCGGGCCGTGCTCGCCGTACCGCTGCATCCGGCCGAAGTGGCGGATCAGATCACCGGGCGTGGCGAGCTGGTCGACCTCGGCGAACAGCGGCCGCAACGGGGTGGTGCCGAGCTCGTCGATCCGCGCGGTGTCGGTGAAGCTCGCGTACAGGTCGCCGATCTTGCGTTCGTCTGGGGACGTGGGCGCCCTGGCCGCGTCCTCGATGATCGTCCGTTGCAGCTCGGCGGCGCGGCCCACGACCGAGGAGTAGCTGCCGAGCCCGGCCGCGTCCGGTGGGATCGGGGTGGTCCGCGCCCAGTTCCCGTTGGCGAACCCGTACAGGTCGTCCTGCGGACGGATCCCGCGATCGATCCCGGCCAGGTCCAGCCCGGAGGCCGACGGCACGTTCGCCGGCGCCGGCGCGGGACCCGGGTGGCCGCACGCCACTCCCGCCGCGATGACGACAACCGTCGCGGTAGCGATCAGGCGGCATCGACGCACCGACAAGCGCCCCCTCTGGCTGGAAGCTCGCTCGGAAGGTGACGCTAGGCGCGGCGGGTCGGGACAGGTCCCCTTTTACCCGTTGGCTCCGATGGCGCCGTTGGCCAGGGTGCGCAGGGTGGCGGCGGCCCGGTCCAGGGGCTCGCGGGAGCCTCGGACGCGGGCGATCATCTCGGCGCCCTCGATGAGCGCGACGGTGGTGTGGGCGAGGTCGTCGGCGGCCTCGGGCGCCAGCCCGCACCGGCGCAGGTGCTCGGCGATGACGTCGCACCAGGCGGTGAAGGCGTCGCCGGCGGCGGCCTGCAGCGCGTCCGAGCGCCCGACCGTCTCCAGCGCCGTGGACGCCACCGGACAACCGTCCGCCCAGCCCGCCCGCTCCAGCCGCTCGGCCAGCGCGAGCGGGCAGGCGGCCACCGCGTCCCCCGCGTCGTCGTGCGGCGCCATGGCCCGCGCGAAGACCTCGCCGATCTCGCGCGTCCCGTACCGCACGGCCTCCGCGCCGAGCTGCTCCTTGCCGCCGGGGAAGTGGTAGTAGAACGAGCCCATCGGCGCCGATGCGACGGTCGCGATGTCCTTGACGACGGTCGCGGCGTACCCCTGGCGGGACAGCAGGTCGTTCGCGGCGGCCACCAGGCGGGCGCGGCTGTCGCCCTGTCTTGACATGGGCGGAGGCTAGCACGCACTATGACGAGCGCTCCAACTATGACGAGCGCTCTATAGATTAGGAGACGGCCGATGCGGGACTTTCCGGGGGCGGCGTATCGGAGGCGGCCGGTGCGGTTCCTCGAGCTGTGGGAGGACGGCGGCTGGCGGACGAAGGTGTACGGCATCGCGGCCGACCGGGAGCTGCCCGGCGCGGAGCTGGTCGCGGCGGCGAAGCGGGTGGCGCGGGCCACCCTGCCGCAACCGGCGCGCGGTCCCGACCGCTACGGCATCGCGTTCCTGACCGTCCACGAGGGGCGCGAGGGGGCCTGGGCGCTGCTCGACTGGTGGGTGAACGGCAACCAGGTCCACCACCACCTGTTCGGCGCCGCCGTGGACACGCCGTCGGAGCTGCGGCCGGTGGGCACCGGGCTGATGGCCTGCACCTGGGAGCTGGCGGTGCTCGCGTTCGAGCGGGAGGCCTGGCTGCGCGAGTTCACCGCCGAGGAGCCGAGCGAGGACCGCTACCTGGCGGCGCGGCTGACGGCGGAGGTGTGACGGCCGTGAACGGCGACAAGACGCTGTGGGTGCTCGACGAGTTCACCCGGGCCTGGAACCGGGGCGACCTCGACGCGATGATGAGCCACATCGCCGAGGACTGCGTGTTCCTGGCCTCGGCCGGACCCGAGCTGGACGGCGAGGCGTTCCGGGGCCGCGCCGCCGTGCGCGAGGGCTTCGCCGGCCTGCTCGCCGCGTTCCCCGGCTCGAGCTACGAGCGCACCGACGCGATCGTCGACGGGGGTCGGGCGTTCATCGGCTGGACGCTGTCGTACACCGGGCCGGACGGGCGGCGGGTACGGGTGCGCGGGTGCGACCTGTTCGAGGTGGAGGACGGCAGGATCCGGCGCAAGGACGGCTTCCGCAAGCAGCTCAGGACCGAGCGGTGACCGTCACGGCGGTGCCGGGGGCCTGCCCGCTGGACTGCCCGGACACCTGCGCCTGGACGGTCACGGTCCGCGACGGGCAGGCCGTCGAGCTGCGCGGCAACCGCGAGCACCCGTTCACCAAGGGGGCGCTGTGCGTCAAGGTGAACAGGTACCTCGACCACACCCGGGCGCCGGACCGACTGCTGTACCCGCTGCGGCGCGTCGGACGCAAGGGCGAGGGCCGGTTCGAACGCATCGGCTGGGACCAGGCGCTGGACACGATCGCCGACCGGCTGGCCGACGTGGTGGAGCGCCACGGCGGCGAGGCGATCTGGCCGTACTACGGCACCGGCACCATGGGCTATCTGCAGGGGCTGTCCGGCGGCGGGTTCGGCAGGTTCTGGAACGCGCTGGGCGCCTCCCAGCACGAGGCGTACGGCATCTGCTCGCGCGCGGGCGGGTTCGGCCTGGGGTACACGCTGGGGACCTCGGCGGGGATGGACCCGGAGGACTTCGCGCACGCGCGGCTGATCCTGCTGTGGGGGACGAACACGCTCACCAGCGGGCATCACCTGTGGAAGTTCATCCAGGCCGCCCAGCGCTCGGGCGCGTACCTGGTCGCGATCGACCCGATCAGGACCCGCACCGCCGAGCGCGCCGACGAGCACCTCGCCCCGGTGCCCGGCACGGACGCGGCGCTGGCCCTCGGGCTGCTGAACGTGATCGTCGCCGAGGGCGCCGAGGACCGCGACTACCTGGAGCGGCACACGCTCGGCTGGGAGCCGTTCCGGGACCGGGTCGCCGGCTTCACCCCCGAGCGGGTCGCCGCGATCACCGGGCTGCCGGCCGAGCGGATCGTGGCGCTGGGCCGGCGGATCGCGCACACCCGCCCGACCGCGATCCGGGCCACCATGGGCCTGCAGCGCCACGCCGGCGGCGGCACCGCGCTGCGCACGCTGGCCTGCATTCCCGGTGTGACCGGTGACTGGGGCCGTCCCGGCGGTGGCCTGAGCTACTCCACCGGCGCCTTCTTCGGCCTGAACAAGCCCGCGCTCACCCGCCCCGACCTGCGCCCGCACCCGGTGCGCACGCTCCAGATGACCCGCCTGGGCGAGGGCCTGCTGGACCTGGCCGACCCGCCGGTGAAGGCCCTGTTCGTGCTCGGCGCCAACCCGATGGCGAGCACCCCGCACCACAACAGGGTGCGCGCGGGCCTACTCCGCGAGGACCTGTTCACCGTGGTCGTCGAGCAGTTCCCCACCGACACCGTGGACTACGCCGACATCGTGCTCCCCTCGACCATGCAGACCGAGCACGCCGACGTCCATGCCGGATATGGCCACCTCTACCTCGCCTGGAACGAACCCGCCGTGCCCCCACCGGGGGAGTGCCTGCCGACGACCGAGACGCTGCGCCGCCTCGCGACCCGCATGGGCCTGCGCGAACCCAGCCTGTACGACACCGACGAGGAGCTGGCCGAACAGCTGCTCACCACCGACGACCCGTCGCTGACCGGCATCACCCTGGACGCGCTGCGCAAGCAGGGCTGGGCGCGGCTGAACGTCCCGCGCCCGTTCCTGCCGTTCCGCGACGGCTTCCCGACGCCTTCGGGGCGGCTGGAGTTCTACTCCGCCCGGGCGGCTCGCGACGGGTTGGATCCGCTGGCCGGCTACACCCCGGCCTCGGAGGTCGACGATGTTGACCGGGCGCGCCGCTACCCGCTGGTGCTGCTCGCGACGGCCTCGCACTTCTTCCTCAACACCGTCTTCGGCAACGCCGCCGCCCAGCGCAAACGGGCCGGCGAACCGCACGTCCTGCTCCATCCGTCCGATGCCGCCGACCGCGGGCTGGTCGACGGCCAGCGGGTGCGGGTGTTCAACGACCGGGGCGCGCACGTCACCCAGGTGCGGCTCAGCGACCGGGTACGGCCCGGCGTGGCGGCCACCACAAAGGGCCACTGGCCGAAGCTGCTCGCCACCGGGTCCAACATCAACGCCACCGTCGACGAGCGCGACACCGACATGGGCGGCGGCGCCGTCTTCCACGACAACCGAGTCCAGATCGAGCCCGCCCCGGAGCCCTGACCCCGACGCGCAGGATCTGGTGCTGTGCCACGATGGAACAGCCGTCGATCTCCCTAGGGAGCCGCATCCTGATGCTGTCGCGTGATACTACGATTCGGACTCCCGATGGTCTGTGCCTCGCCGGATCGCTGGTCTACCCAGATGTACCGAACGGTCGTGGCGTTGTACTGGTACATGGTGGGGGCGTCACCCGTGAAGAAGGCGGATTCTTCAGCCGGCTTGCGGACGGGCTCGCCGCGTCAGGTGTGGCATCGCTGCGATTCGACCTGCGGGGACACGGAGAAAGTGAAGGCCGGCAAGAGGATCTCACTATTGCGGGCATCCTCGGCGATGTCGGCGCGGCGCTTGGTGTGATCACTGACCAGGCGAACGTTCGGCGGCCGATCCTTCTCGGCGCCAGTTTTGCCGGCGGCATCTGTGCATACTACGCGGCGACACACCCTAGTGCGCTTAATGGGTTGGTCCTCTTCAACCCGCTGTTGAACTACAAGAAGAGATTCATCGACGACAAGCCGTACTGGCATCATGATGAGATCGACGAAGAGGCTGGGCGTGCGCTTTCGGCTCAGGGGTACATCGCGCACTCTCCGACGTTCAAGTTGGGTCGCCCACTACTTAACGAGGTCTTCTATTTGCGCCCAGACCGGGTGCTCGATCAGGTTGCGGTCGCGACACTCATTGTCCACGGCACCAAAGACACGTTCATTCCGGTCGAATCGTCCCGGGAAGCCTCCAAGGTGATAGGCGGCGAGTGCAGGCTGGTCGAGATCGACGGAGCCCAGCACGGATTTGCGGTACACGATGACCCCGGCTACGCGGATCCGCAGAGTCAAAGGTGGCAATCGGAGGTCATCGAGCTGGTGGGGCAATGGGTCGCCTGGCGCTAGCTGCGCGGACCGCGGAGCGCAGCTCTCGAACAGACGATTGCGCCCGCCAAGGATCAAGCAATTGACAGACCCGCTCCAGCTCATTGACTGTTCGCTGTGACTTGGTTTGGCGAGCAACTTCCATGGCTTTCTGTCCGACCTCGACCGCGCTACTCACTTCCTTGGCGGAGGCAAGTGCGGAGGCCATCAATGACAGAAAGTACCCCCGATCTCGGTATGAGAACTGCTCCTGTGACAGCAATGTTTGGTATGTCTCCACGGCTTTGAGTGGGCGGCCGGCCTCACAGTGACAGATGGCGCACTGCATGGTGAGGAGACTCTTGTTGTAATGTCGACCGAGCTTGTTCGTCTCACGATCTCGAGAGCCGGCTGAGTCGAAGAGCTCCCAAGCTTGGTCCAGCTTTCGATAGATAGAATCTGAAGATTCGCCGACCATGGCGAGCCCCCGGGCCTCCTGTTGCGCTGTCTCTGCCCGCACCAATGGTGACAACTGCCACGGCCCGTTGTGTGCCGCCTGAGCCAAGGTCAGCATGCGGAGACCGTCTCGCTCGTCCCAAGCGGATTGGCTCTTTTTGAGCAGAATATACCCTTGCATTTCCCAGTCGCCGGCTTCTTGTGCCCACTCAACGGCACGGTCTCGCCAGTACAGCGCTCGATCCGGTCGATATGCATCTCGGTAGAGCCAGCCAGCAAACTCGGCTCCGCGCGCACCGAGGCTCAGGAGTTGCTGTCTCACATTGGGTTTGACCTGCCGCGCGTAATGCTCAACGACACCAATCGTGGACAGGGCGACAGGAAGAACACTGGTCGGCCCGTTCGTGCCATCGTAAAGCATGCAGTCATCGAGCTGCCGCCGAAAGTGTTCGATTATTGATTCATCGAGATAGCGGCCTGCGTCTTGGAGCGCTTTGTCCAGGTGTTCGCGCTCGGTGTACTGCCCCCGTCGGGCAGCGTCGGATTCCGGGTCGGTGGCGGTGGAACAGCCGCCTGTCGTGTCGGAACCCGTAGGCGTGAGCCTGCTGCCACCGCGCGCGCTGAGCGAAATCTCCTCTGTGGTTGTCTGCCGGGCAGCCAGGTCCAGGTCGAGAACCCTCTCGATCACCCGGCCCCACTCGTAGCCTGGGTTGCGCTCGCCACGCTCCCACTTCGAGACGTACTTGGCCGTGATGGTGGACCGGAACCCGGTAGCTCGGTTGAGCATGTGGGCGAGCTTGGCCTGCGACCATTGTCGCTGCTGGCGGGCTTGCTTGATCTGGAGTCCAACGACCGGCCGGACCTTTGCCTCAGTCTCAGGCACGATGCTCACGTCCTGTTATGGATCAGTGGGTGACAGTATGGCCCAACCGGGGTGGGCCTGGGGGACACTCGGGGGTTCTTTGGGGGGCTCGCCGGGCGGTCGACTCTCGTCATGCGCGCGAAAAGAGCTGGTGACCACCTCTCCATCTGGGACTTCCTGAGCTTCTACGTGACCAGGTGGCGCAGCGCTCGCGCCCTGCGCCGGGCTAGGCAGAGTAGCTGATGGCTGAGCCGGAGAAGTGCCGGTGTGGCGTTGGCCTGAAACCGCCGACCGAGGGCGAGTGGTGGTGGCCTCACGCTGATCCGGAACCAGGCCCAGACGTTCGTGCCGTGGTCCGTTACGGCGAGCATCCCCATCTGAACAGAACTATCCGGACGAGGAGCGGGTGGATCGCACGTCACGGCCCGCAGCAGCCTCAGCCGTGGCGCGAGGTCGGGCTGTGCTCGGCAGGGAATTGCCATCCGGTCGTTCGCGCCAAAGTACTTTAGGAGAGACGTGACTTCCAGACGAGCCGACCGTCAGCCGGGAGAGAGCGGCGACGGCGCGAAGAAACCTATGAGCTTGATTAAGCTCCGGCTGTGGTCATGTGGGCAATGGTTCCTCGGCGCTTGTGCGCTGGTGCGGGAGCTGCTCAGGTCGCGTTAGCCCGAAAGGAAAACGTGTCAGGCGGTCAGGGCGGCTAGGCGCTCGGTGGCCACGCAGGAGATGACGCAGCGTTCCTTGGCGTCTCCGAGCAGGGAGGCGGTCCAGGTTGTGGTGCCGCCGTCGCCGAGGTCGACGTCTCCGGCGCGCAGGCAGAGTGCGGCGTCGGCGTAGTAGCCGGAGCCTTGGGTTCGGTCGGGGTCGGCGGTCAGTTCTACGCACGAGCGGTCGGCGGCGAGGGCCGGGACGATGACGTCGGCGAAGCGCTGGGCGAGCACGGGGGAGTCGAACGGGGTGAACAGCAGGCGCGGGCGGTGGGTCGGCGCGAACTCGGCCAGGACGCGCAACCAGTAGCGCAGGTGATCGGTGAGCAGCCGCGCCTCGGTCTGGCCGGAGCCGGTGTCGCGGGCGCTGGAGACCAGGGCGAACAGCTTGAAATGCGCGGCCAGGCCGGGGCCGTCGAAGGCCTGGCCGCGCAGTACGCGGTGGCATGCGGCCAGGTCGACCCGGTCCCGGCGGGAGCCGGCGGCGCGGCGGCGGGCGGCCTCGACCGCGAGCGCGTTGGTCGGGTCGGCCAGCACCTCGCTGCCGCGCACGGTGCTCACCACCCGGTTCTGATCCACGGTGGCCACCGCCGAACAGGTGCCCAGCGGCGCGACCGGGGACAGCTCGACGCCGGCGAACCGCTCCGGGAGCAGCTCCCACAGCCGGGCCTCCACCCGGACCAGCGCGCGCGGGTCGTGGCCGGCCGGGCGCACGAACCTGTCCTCCCGCCACCTGCGCGCCACCCGGGCCGGCGTCACCCGGGCCGCTCGCGTCCGCGCCACCCCCAGCAGCAGCGACTGGAGATCCGTCGGCGAGAGCCCGTGCTCCAGAGCCGCCCGTGGCTCGGTCGACACCGCCCGCCAGATCCGTTCCATGCCCGTGATCCTGGCCGAACCGCCGCCCGACGTCCTCCGGGTTTCGCGCTCGGGGTTCGTCCGGTGTGTCACCGATGGCATCGGTGGTCCACTTGGGTGGTGCCTACCAGCCGGCCGCGCTATCAGGTCACTGAGACGCCCGCCGTCGCGCACGCGTTGGATGTCGCGGCGCGGCGCTGGCCCGATGAGTCGCGTTCCAGCCTGTTGCTGTGCCTGGTTCACGCCGGGATGGAGGCCCTCGAACGCGAGCAGAGCCAGGCGACGCGCCGCAGGGAGGAGGCCATCGAGGCCACCAGCGGCAAGTACGCCGATGTGTTCGGTGACGACCATCTGGCCACGCTGCGGCAGGGCTGGCCGGAGTGATCACGCTGGACGCCTGTGTGGTGATCGCGCATCTGTCCCCGCGCGACCCGCACCATCGGGCGGCGACGGACTATCTCCGCCGGTCGGTGAGCGAGGACTTCGTCATCCATCCGCTGAACCTGGCCGAGGTGCTCGCCGGGGGAGTGCGGGCCGGTCGCGGCCAGGAGATGCTCGCGGACCTGGAGGCGATCGGCATCCGCGAGGCCGAGCGGCAGGCGGGGGAGCCGCTGCGGCTGGCGAACCTGCGGCTGCGCACCGGCCTGAAGATGCCCGACTGCTGCGCGCTGGACACCGCGATGACCACCGGGTCCACCCTGGCCACGTTCGACGACGCGTTAGCAGCCGCCGCGCGCCGCCACCACCTCGACGTCACACCCGGCGCCGCGTGACCGACAGCCCGCCGAACAGGTGGGACAGCCGGCCCCGGCGCAGCTCCAGGACCATGACCACGAGCAGCACCAGGCCCTGCACGATCTGGTAGATGAGCGGGTTGATCCGCAGGATGTTGAAGCCGCTCTCCAGCATCTGCAAGGTCAGCGCGGCGAGCACCACGCCGATGATCGAGCCCTTGCCGCCGGCCGGGTCGGTGCCGCCGAGGACGGCGATCACGATCGCGAGCAGGACGTACGAACCGCCGTAGTCCGGGCTCGCGCTGGCCGACTTGGCCGCGATCAGGATGCCCGCGAGCCCGGCCAGCAGGCCGCTGAGCAGGTAGGTGCGTAGCAGCACGCCGCGCTCGTCGATGCCCGAGTAGCGGCCGGCCACCGCGTTCGCCCCGACCAGGGTGATCCGCATGCCCAGGCCGGTGCGGTTGACCAGCCACCACAGCAGCGCCGTCGCGAGCAGGGTGAGCAGCAGCGACACCGGGACCAGCGCGATGGTCAGGGTGCCGAGCTGCAGGAACGTGTCGGGCAGGCCGTACTGGGCCTTGCCGCCGGTCCAGAGCACGGCGGCGCCGTTGAACACCTGCATGGTGGCCAGCGTGGCCAGGATCGGCGAGATGCCCACCCGGGCCACCAGCACGCCGTTCACCGCCCCGCAGGCCAGGCCGACGGCCAGCGCGATCGCCAGCGCCGCGACCAGCGAGCCGGCGCCGGTCGCGGACTCGCCGCCGGCGGACAGGTAGAAGCGGGCGGCGGCGATCGCGGCCAGGTTCGCGGTGGCCACGATGGACAGGTCGATGCCGCCGGTGCGCATGGCCAGCGCGACCGCGAGCGCCAGGGCCGCGATCTCGGGGACGGAGTAGCCCATGGACTGGAAGTTCAGCGCGGTGGGGAACACGCTCGGGCTCAGCGCCGAGAACACCACCACGACCAGGACCATGAGCACGGCGAGGCGGGTGACCTGGGAGTTCGGTTTCATCGGGCCGCCTCGGCCAGGATCGGGGTGGCCCGGTGCCGTCGTCGTCCCAGCACCTGGAGGGTGACGCCGCCGAGGACCAGCAGGCCGACCGCGAGGCGCTGCCAGGCGCTGGGCACGCCGAGCTGGACCAGCGAGTTGTCGATCACGGCGATGAGCGTGACGCCGAGCACGGTGCCCAGCACCGACCCCCGCCCGCCGAAGATGGACGCGCCGCCGATGACCACCGCGGCGATCACGTCCAGCTCGCTGCCGACCAGGTCGTACGGGTTGGCCTGGCGGCTGAGCACCACGTGCAGCAGCCCGCCGATGCCGGCGAGCAGGCCGGCGGCGAGGTAGACGAAGGTGTGGGTGCGGCCCAGCCGGACGCCGATGCGGCGGGCGGACTCGATGTCGCCGCCGATCGCGTACACCGACCGCCCGAGCACCGTGCCGCGCAGCAGCAGCGCCAGCACCACGCACAGCGCCACCACCGGGATGACCAGCGCGGACAGCTGCGCTCCGCCCGCGTCGACCAGCCGCGCCCTGGCCAGCGACTCCAGCCCGCCGGGCAGGATGTTGATCGCCTCCGAGCCGATGAAGGCGATCAGCGCGCCCCGAATCGCCCCGCCGGTGCCCAGCGTGGTGATCAGCGTCGGCAGCCGGAACCCGCCGACCACCGCGGCGTTCAGCGAGCCCAGCGCCACCCCGACCGCGGCGGCGGCCAGGAACGGCCAGAGCGTGCCGTCGATGCCCCAGCCGGTCATCATGGCCACCGTGGCGTAGCCGCTGAAGATCGCGATCGCGGTGAACGACACGTCGATCCCGCCGGAGATCATCACGATCAGCACGCCCAGTGCGAGGGTCAGGTCGACCAGGCCGGAGCGCACGGTGTTGAACAGCGTCTGGACGCTCCAGAAGCTGGGCTCGATCACGCCCATTCCCAGCACGACCAGCAGGATCAGCGCGACCAGCACGCCCTCGTTGTTCTCACCCCTCAAACGGGTCACGCGACCAGCTCCTCGGTGATGGCCGCGACGCTGATCCGGTCGCCGCCGATCTCCTCGGCCATCCGCCCCCGGCGTACCACCAGCACCCGGTGGCAGGCGCTGACCAGCTCGGGCACGTCGTCGGAGATCACCAGCACGCCCATCCCGGCGGCGGCGCGTTCGCGCAGGATGCGCATGATCTCCTCCTTGGCGCCGATGTCCACCCCGACCGTCGGGCTGTTGAGCACCAGCACCCGCGGCTCGCGGACCAGCCACTTGGCCAGCACCACCCGCTGCTGGTTGCCGCCGGAGAGGCTGCGCACCGGGGCCAGCGCGCCGGCGGCCTTGATCCGCAGGTCGTTCATGGCGTCGGCGACCAGGCGGGCGATCTCGGTGCGGCGCAGCCGGCCCAGCGGCCCGGTGCGCAGGTCGATGCTGCCGGCGACCACGTTGTCGCTGATCGACTGCTCCAGGAACACGCCCTGGGTGAGCCGGTCGCCGGGGACATAGCCGATGCCGGCGGAGATCGCGTCGGCGACCGAGCGGATGCGTACCTCCCGGCCGTCCACCAGCACGGTGCCGGAGTCCGCCGGGTGCACGCCGAAGATGGCCTCGGCGATCTCGGTGCGGCCGGAGCCGAGCAGGCCGGTTAGCCCGACGATCTCGCCCTGGCGGACGGTGAACGACACGTCGGCGAACTCCCGCGCCCGGCCCAGCTCGCGGACCTCCAGCGCGGCCGGGACGTCCGGCGCCACCGGGTCGACCTGGCGGTCGGCCACCACGTCGCGGCCGGTCATGGCGCGGACCAGGGCCGGCCGGTCCAGCTCGGCGACCGTGCCGGAGCCGACCACCGAGCCGTTGCGCAGCACGGTGATCCGGTCCGAGATCCGGTAGATCTCCTCCAGCTTGTGGCTGACGAACACGACCGCGAGCCCCTCCGAACGCAGCCGGTCGACCAGTGCGAACAGCGCGTCGATCTCCCGCCAGGTGAGCGCGGTGGTCGGCTCGTCCATGAACAGCACCTTCGCCCGGTTGGCGAACGCGCGGCAGATCGCGACAAGTTGTCGGGAGGCGACCGGCAGGTCCTCGACCCTGGCGGTGAGATCCAGCTCGACGCCCAGGCGGGAGACGGCCTCGCGGGCGATGCGGTGCGCCGCGCGGCGGCTGGCGAACCGCTCCCGGTTGGCCAGCCGGGTGGCCAGCGCGATGTTCTCCGCGACCGTGAGGTTCGCCAGCAGGGACAGGTCCTGGTAGATGACCTGCACGCCCAGCGCGACGGCCGCCGCCGGGGTGAGCCGGTCGGCGGCCGTGCTGTCCACCTCGATCGCGCCGGCGTCGGCCCGCTCCACCCCGCTCACGATCTTGATCAGGGTGGACTTGCCGGAGCCGTTCTCCCCGACCAGGCAGTGCACCTCGCCCCGGCGGACCTCCAGGCCGACGCCGCGCAGGGCGTGCACCCCGCCGAAGGTCTTGCTCACCCCTTCGGCGCGGAGCACCACGGGCTGGTCCGTCATCGCGTCAGAAGCTGTACTGGCCGACGTTGTTGCGGTCCACGTCGATCCAGGCGCTGCCGTGGAACGTGGGCGGGTTCGGCCGGATCTGGGTCAGCGACTCGTAGCCGGGCAGGCCGAGGTTGGTGCCCTGGGTGACGGGCTTGTTCTCGGTGAGCATCTGCGCGATCTTCATCATGGCGGTGCCGGCGGTGGCCGGGTCCCAGAAGAAGATCTTGTCGATGCTGCCGTCCTGCAGGTACTTGCTGGCCACCGACGGCACCGAGGTGCCCATCACGCAGACGCTGTTCTGCTTGCCGGCCTCCTGCACGGCGCGGCCGATGCCGGCCACGTCGGTGGCGGCGCTGCCCAGGATGCCCTTGAGGTCGGGGTAGCGGGCGAGCAGCTCCTTGGTGCGGTTGTAGGCGACGTCGGCGTTCTCCTGCGACTCCACCGGGTCGGTGACGCGCTGGACGGTCGGGTGCGCGGACTTGGCCCTGTCCACGGCGCCCTGCGCCCACTCCATGTGCGTCTTGGCGGTCAGGTGGCCGACGAGCTGGGCGTAGCTGCCGCTGCCGCCCATGCAGTTGGTCAGCTCGTCGACCATGTGCGCGCCGTAGGCGGCGTTGTCGAACGGCTCGATGTCCACGTCGGTGTTCTGCTGGTCGCTGGCCTCGTGGGTGACGACCTTGATGCCGGCGTCGCGCGCGCGCTTGAGCACGCCCTCCAGCGACTCCGGCGAGTTCGGCACCACCGCGATCGCGGTCGGCCGCTGCGGGATCAGGTCCTGGATGATCTTGACCTGTTTCTCCGGGCTGGCGTCGTCGGCGCCGGTCTGGGTGGCGTCGACGCCGGTCTGGGAGGCGAACTGCTTGACGCCGGTCTCCATCCGGTTGAACCAGGCCACGCCGGTCAGCTTGACCACGGTGACGTAGCGGTTGCCGCCCGGGGCGGCCCCGTTGGACTTGATGCCCTGGCCGCAGCCTGCTACAGCAAGGGCGAGCACCCCGGCGGTGACCGAGGCGAGAAGTGCGCGCATCGTTGAGCTCCTCATCTTCTCAGGCGTTTCGGGGTGTCCAGGCGCCGTTCTCGGCGGCGGCCTCGACCAGCCGGCGGACCCGGACGGGGTCCACCTCGTTCCAGGTCACGCCGTCGCGCTTGAACGCGGTGCCGACGATGCAGCCGTCCGCGACGGACAGCATCTGCTCGACGGTCTCCGGGCGCACGCCGGTGTTGGCGATCACCGGGACCTCGCCGACGGCGTCCTTGGCGTCGCGGAGCTGGCCCAGGTCCACGCCGGTGCCGGTGGTCACGCCGGACACGCACACCGCGTCGGCCAGCGAGCTGAACACCACCGAGCGGGCGGTCAGGCCGATCTCGCGCGGCGCCAGCGGGGCGGCGAACTCGGCGGTGATGTTGTAGAACATCTTCACGTTCTCGGCGCCGATCTGGCGGCGGAAGCTCAGGGTGGCGGCCGGGTCGGTGTTCCACAGCCCGAAGTCGCCGGCGTAGGTGCCGGTGAAGACCTCGCGGACGAACTTCGCGCCGGTGGCGTTCGCGACGGCCAGCGCGGCGATCGGATCCCAGAGGACGTCCACGCCGAACGGGATCGGCAGGTCGCGGGACAGCTCGGCCACCGCGGCGCCCATGAACGCCGTCGTCTCCGGGCCGACGGTGGTGCGGTAGGGGCGGTCGCCCTCGTTGCAGAACATCACCGCGTCCACCCCGCTGGGGACCAGGTGCTCCAGGTCGCGGCGGACCGCGTCGATGCAGCCGGCCACGCCCGCCGTCGCGTCGTGCAGCGGCTGTCCGGGCAGCGGAGGGAAGTGCGCCATCGCGATGATGGCCTTGTCCTTGCCGAACAGCTCCTTGATGGCAGTCATGCGGCCCCTCCGTTGCGAAGTTGTGCCGAACCCCGGGCCAGGTCCTCGTCCCGGATCCGGTCGGTGAGCGCGACCAGCAGCTCCGTGGTGTCCAGCAGGTCGGAGAGCTGCGCGGTCTCCACCGGTGAGTGCGTGTAGCGGACCGGGATGCCGACCCCGACCGCGGCGATGCCCTCGGCGCTGGCCATCGGCACGAACGCGGCGTCGGTGATGATCCCGACCATGGCGTCGTACTGGGGCGTCTGTCCGATCGAGGCGGCGGCCTGCTCCACCGCGCGGACCAGGCCGGGGTGCGGGATGAGGCCGCCGAGGGTGCCCCGGCCGTGGAAGGACAGCCGGGACAGCGTCGGCCCGCCGCCGAGCCGGACCGCGCCCGCGCCGGCCAGGTCGGGGGTGTCGGTGGCGGGGGCGACGTCGACGTTGACGACGACGTCGGGGGAGAAGCGCGCGACCAGCGCCAGCGCGCCGCGCACGTGGAACTCCTCCTGCGTGGTGAAGCCGACGTGCACGGTCTGGCGCGGCGGGCTCTCCAGCAGACGGTCGACGTAGCGGAGCAGGGCGGCGACGCCGGTCCGGTCGTCCAGGGACTTGCCGGCGAAGCGCCCGCCGGCCAGCTCGTCGAACTCCGGGGCGTAGGTGACCGGGTCGCCGACCCGGACGCCCAGTTCGCCCGAGCCGGCGTCCAGGTAGAGGTCGGTGGCCGGGCGGGCCACGTACTTCTCCTCCGCCGGGGTCAGGTGGTGGCTCTTGATCCCGACCACCGCGGGCAGGTCGCCGTCGCGGGTGTGCACCACCAGCCGCGCGCCGGGCAGCACCCGCTCGGGCATCCCGCCGAGGCGGTGCACCCGCAGCCAGCCATCGGCGTCCAGGCCGCGCACCACCAGGCCCAGCTCGTCGAGGTGCGCGGTGACCAGCGTCCTCGGCCCGTCGCCGCGACCGTTGATCGTCACCGCGACCTGGCCCAGCCGGTCGACCACCGGGTCCAGGCCACGGGCGCTCAGGTGCTCGCTCACCAACGCGGTCAGCCGGTCCTCGTGGCCGGCCGGTGCCGCGATCCCGGACAGGCCCCTGACCAGCCCGAGCGGGTCGGCGCCGGGATCCCAAGCGGCCACTCGCCTTACCCCTTCCGTGTGACAACTCGCGTTAGCGTGCACGAAAACGTGCAGCCGCGCAAGCGAGCTGCACGGTTTCGCTTAGGCTGCCTGCATGCTGACCAGCGCGCGCCGTCGCGAGATCCTGCGCCGGGTGGCCGAGGAGGGGCACGTGGAGGCCAGGGTGCTCGCCGCCGACCTCGGCGTGGACTCCTCCACCATCCGCCGCGACCTGGACGCCCTGGCCCGCGCCGGCCAGCTCGACCGGGTGCACGGCGGCGCGCGTTCGGGTGGGCGGGCGGTGGCGGAGGTGCCGTACACGGTCAAGCAGCACGAGCGGCTCGCGCAGAAGGCGGCCATCGCGGTCGCGGCGCTCGATTTGGTCACCGACGGGATGTCGGTGATCCTGGACAGCGGCTCGACGACGTACCAGGTGGCGCTGGCGCTGCGCGCCCGGCGCGGGCTCACGGTGGTCACGAACGACCTGCGCGCGGCGAAGATGCTGGCCTCGGTGCCCGAGCTGCGGCTGCTGGTCACCGGCGGCGAGCTGCTCGGCTCGGTGTTCACGCTGGCCGGGCCCGCGGCGGAGGCGTTCCTCGCGGACGTGCGGGTGGACCTGACGTTCCTGGGCGCGGACGCCATCGACCCGGAGGCCGGGATCACGAACACCAACGGCCTGGAGGTCCCGCTCAAGCGCGCCATGCTGGCCGCCGCCGACACCGGGGTGGTGTGCGCGGACTCCAGCAAGTTCGGCCACCGGGCGCTGGTGCGGGTGGCCGGGCTGGCCGAGGTGGACCTGGTGCTCACCGACGACGAGCTGTCCGAGGAGAGTGCCCGGCCGTACGGGTCGACGCTGCGGCGGGTGCCGGTGCCGGCGGGGCCGCCCGCGCTGGTGGACCCGGAGGTGGGGCCGTGACGTCCGCTGGGACCGGGCTGGTGTGCGGGCTGGACATCGGCACCAGCTCGTCCAAGGCGGTGCTGGTGTCCGAGGACGGCACGGTGGTCGCTTCGGCGACGGTGGAGCACCGGACCGAGAACCCGCGCCCGGGGTTCTTCGAGCACGGCCCGGAGGGCGTGTGGTGGGCGGACGTGCGCTCGCTGCTCGCGTCGCTGCGGCCCGGGCTGGGCGGGGTACGGGCGTTGTGCGTGAGCGGGATCGGCCCGGTGCTGTTGTTGACCGACGCGGACGGGCGGCCGCTGCGCCCGGCGATCCTCTACGGCATCGACACCCGCGCCGAGGCGGAGATCGGCACGCTCACCGAACTGCTCGGCGCGGACCGGGTTGCCGAGGCGGCCGGCAACCCGCTGACCAGCCAGGCGATCGGCCCCAAGCTGCTCTGGGTGCGCCGGCACGAGCCGGACGTGTGGAGCCGCGCGCGGCGGTGGTTCCAGGCGTCGAGCTGGGTGGTGCACCGGCTGACCGGCGAGTACGTGATGGACCGCTACTCCGCCAGCGCCGCCGACCCGATGTACGCGCTGGACGCCCACGACTGGTGGGACGACGCGTGGCGCGAGTGCGCGCCTGGATCCCTGTCGCGGCCGAGGCTGCTGTGGCCGGGGGAGCGGGCCGGCACGGTGCGCGCGGATGTGGCCGGCGAGCTGGGGCTGCCGGCGGGCATCCCGGTGCTGGCCGGCACCATCGACGCGATGGCCGAGGCCTACAGCGTCGGCCTGCGCGAGCCCGGCGACCTGATGTTGATGTACGGCTCGACGATGTTCTTCATCCAGCACACCGCGGGCCGGGTGCGCCATCCGGGGCTGTGGACGAACGCCGCGCGGGTCGCCGACGGGTACTCCTGCGCGGCCGGGATGGCCACCTCCGGGCTGGTCACGAACTGGCTGCGGGAGCTGACCGGCGCGGACTACCCGGCGCTGACGGCCGAGGCGGCCGAGGTGCCGCCCGGCAGTGAGGGCCTGGTGCTGCTGCCGTACTTCGCCGGCGAGCGCACCCCGATCGCCGACCCGGCCGCCAGCGGCGTGTGGATCGGCCTGACCCTGCGGCACACCCGGGGGCACCTGTACCGCTCCGCGCTGGAGGGCGTGGCGTACGGCGTGCGGCACAACCTGGCCGCCATGACCGAGGCCGGGGCGCCGCCGCGCCGGCTGCTCGCGGTGGGCGGCGGCGCGACCGGCGCGCTCTGGCCCCAGATCGTCAGCGACGTCACCGGCCGGCCGCAGGACATCCCGACCCTGAGCGTGGGCGCCTGCTACGGCGACGCCCGGATCGCCGCCGACGCGCTCGGCGTGGACACCGCAGCCTGGAACCCGGTCCGGCTGCGGCTGGAGCCCCGCCCGGAGCATCGGGAACGCTACGACCGGCTGTACCAGGTCTACCGGAACGGCTACCAGGCCCTGCGCTCCGACCTGCACGACCTGGCCCGGTTGCGTGCACTGTGAATATCTCGTTTACAGGTGCTCTAGCCTTGTTGGTGTGAACCTCACGTTGTCAGTTGACGATCTCATCGATCGCGCGGCCAGCGCGGGCGCCGGCGCCGGTGTCACGGTGGCCGATCCCGGGGCGAAGTCCGGCGACGTCGGCGACGAGCGCGCGCGGCGGCACGACGCCCTGACGGCGCTGCGCGCGGCCCTGGACGCCGGCGCCGCCGTCCAGGACGCGCTGTCCGAGGCGATCACCAGACGGGCCGAGTCCGCGGTCTGGCTGGGCGCGAGCCTGGCCGACCTCGCGGCGGTCACCGGCCACTCCCGCCAGGCCGCCCGCCAGCGATGGGGCGACCTGGGCACGATCTACCGGCGCCGCCGCTGGCTGGGCAACCATGTGGAGGAGGCCGGCTGGGCCGCGCGGCTGGTGCTCGACGCGGCGGGCGACCTGGTCGCGGACGACGGCGCGCGCCTGGACGAGGCCCTGAGCGCGCTGCGGACCGCCGCCGACGCGGTCACCCGCGAGTTCGCCCCGTCCGCGCTCGGCGCCGCCGACCCGACCGCACGGTGGCATCTGCTGCACGAGCTGGTGGACGTGCACCTGCGCGCCGCCGTGGACACCGTGACCGGCACGACCACCCCCGAGGCCGACTTCGCCGTGCACGGCGCGCGCGGCGTGCTGTCCTACTTCGACAGCGCCATCACCTGAGCGCCGCGCATCCAGGGATCGACAGGCCCTCCCTACCCGGCGCCGCGCGGCGGACCGTGAAGACATGACGACGACAACGCTTCCCGGCGGGACGTTCACGCTGGCCGAGGACCTGACGCTGACCCGGATGGGATACGGCGCCATGCAGCTGGCCGGCCCGCACGTGTTCGGCCCGCCGGCCGACCGTGACGGCGCCGTGGCGGTGGCGCGCGAGGCCGTGCGCCTGGGCATCACGCACATCGACACCGCCGACTTCTACGGCCCGCACGTCACGAACCAGATCCTGAAGGAGGCCCTGTACCCCTACCCGGACGGCCTGCGCATCGTGACCAAGGTCGGCTCGGCGCGCGACGCGGCCGGCAACTGGCCACCCGCGCGGGCGCCCGAGCAGCTGCGCGCACAGGTCCACGACAACCTGCGCAACCTCGGGCTGGACGCGCTCGACGTGGTCAACCTGCGGGTCGGCGGGCTGGACAGCCCCACCCCGGGCTCGCTGGCCGAGCCGTTCGGCGCGCTCGCCGAGCTCCAGCGCGAAGGCCTGATCAGGCACCTCGGCGTGAGCACCGTCAACGCCGAGCAGATCGCCGAGGCGGAGTCCATCGCGCCGGTCGTGTGCGTGCAGAACTACTACAACATCGCGAACCGGGCCGACGACGGCCTGGTCGACGCCCTCGCCGCGCGCGGCATCGCCTACGTGCCGTACTTCCCGCTCGGCGGCTTCTCCCCGCTGCAGTCCGAGGAGCTGCACGCGGTAGCCGCCCGCCTCGGCGCCACGCCGATGGCCGTCGCGCTGGCCTGGCTGCTGCGCCGCTCGCCGAACATCCTGCTCATCCCCGGCACCTCGTCGGTCGCGCACCTTCGGGAGAACGTCGCCGGCGCCGCCCTGATGCTGCCCGACGACGAACTCGCCCGACTGGACGCCATCGGCAGGCCCGCCGGGAATGTGTAGGCCTGGAGCGACACACGCCGATGGCCGGTTCGTTCAAGACCGGGGCGGTCGCGGTGGCCATGCTCGGTGAGCATGCGGATCCTCTTCATCACCAGCATCGCCGTGGTCGCCCCGGATCCTGGGGCGAGCCACGCGCTGTACATCGACGCCCTCGGCCTCCCGCTGCGGGCCGCGCCCGGCGACGACTACTTCCACAGCGACCAGATCGCCGGCGCCAAGCACTTCGGCGTCTGGCCGTTGAGCCAGGCCGCCCAGGCCTGCTTCGGGACCGATCGGTGGCCGGCGGACCGCCCGGTACCGCAGGTCAGCATCGAGTTCGAGGTCGCCGACATCGCCTCGGTCGACGCCGCGGCGCGGGAGCTGGAGGAGCGCGGGTTCGAGCTCCTGCACCGTGCCCAGACCGAGCCCTGGGGCCAGACGGTGGCCCGGCTGCTCTCGCCCGAACGCTGCATCGTCGGCATCTCCCATGCACCCTCGCTGCACCGGCACTGAACCCAGATCCTGACACAGGTTGTCAGTCCGTCCTGGCAGGCTGGACACCGATGACCGACACGGAGCGAACGATCCAGGCCGAGTTCGAGATCGACTCCTGGGAGGAGGTGCCGTACGACGAGCCCGACGAAGGCCCGAAGCTGACCAGGGTGGTGATCCGCAAGACCTACCGGGGCGCGCTGGAGGGGACCGGTGTCGCGGAGGTGCTCACCGCGCAGGGCGCCGCCGGCGCGGGCTACGTCGCCTCGGAACGGATCCGAGGGGCGCTGGACGGCCGGAGCGGCACGTTCGTGATCCAGCACGGCGGCCTGGCCGAGGGCGAGGAGCAGAGCACCTTCGGCACGGTGGTCCCGCGCTCCGGCACCGGCGAGCTCGCGGGCCTGTCCGGCCACGCCACCGAGGCCAGCCACGGCGTGCTGACGCTGCGCTACACCGTCGAGAACACGCCCTGAGCGCGCAGGATCCGCCAGCACAGGTAGACGCAGACGCCCGCGGCGGGCGGCCCCAGCAGCGTGCTGGCGATGCCGAGCGGGATCACCTGCCCGGCCCGGTACAGCGGCACCATCACCGCGACGGCGACGCAGTACTTCACCAGGAACACCGCCGTGCACGCCTGGTAGAGCCGCCGCCGCGCGCGGTCGCGCCGCCAGCCCAGCCGTTCGCCGCGCACCGCCCCCACCGCCACGCCGATCACCGGGCAGCGCACCACCATGGACAGCAGGACGACCACCCCCGCGACCACGCTGATCACCACGCCGGGCAGGTAGAAGTCGACGGCCTGCCCGGTGCCCCCGGCCAGTAGCGCCGACACCCCCACCGCACCCAGCGCACCGGCCGCCTGCCAGTACTTCCGGTCGGTCCACACCCGGGCCACCGCGACCACGAGCACGCCGCCGACCGCGATCAGCGCGGAGGTCACCACCTGGCCGGTCAGCACGTGCGCGACCAGGAACAGCGCGCGGGACGCCACGGCCTCGGCCACCGTGCGCCACCCGCCCACCGCGGCGAACAGCGACAGCGACCTCTGCGTCAGGACGGTGAAGCTCATGCGCCCGCTTTCTTCATCGCTCGATGAAGTTCACGGTAGCGCAGGCGCGCCGTGAAACTCCACCGGCCGATGAAGAAAGTTCGCTAGGCTGTGCCGGACATGGCGGAACACGCACCCTTCGGTCGCCCCGGGCGCTGGCGCTCCGGCGCGGAGAGCAAGCGGCGGATCCTGGAGACGGCCCGCGCGCTGTTCCACCGGCACGGCTACGCCGGCACCACCGTGCGCGCGGTGGCCGCCGAGGCGGGTGTCGACCCGGCCATGGTGTTCTACTTCTTCGGCACCAAACAGGGCCTGTTCGCGGCGGCCCTGGACATGTCCGCCCAGGTGCCGTCGGCCATCGAGTCGATCTTCACCGGTGGCGTGGACGGCATCGGCGTGCGGATCGTCCGAACGCTGGTGGAGAACCTGGACCGCTCCGACCGCGCCCCGCTGATGACGCTCACCCGCTCGGCCCCCACGGACGGCAGGTCCGAGGCGCTGCTGCGCGAGTACATCGACCGGGAGATCACCGGCCGGCTCGCGGCGATGCTCGACACCCCGGACGCCGCGATGCGGGCGGGCATGGTGAGCGTCCAGATCCTGGGCCTCGCGGTCGTGCGGTACATCGTGCGGATCGAGCCGATCGCCTCCGCGCCCGTCGACGAACTGGCCGTCCGGTTCGGCCCGCTGGTACAGCGCTGCCTGACCTGACGCGCGCGCCAGCACCAACACCGGCGCCGAGGTACGAGCCGCGCCCGTGTCACGGTGGCGGCCAACGGCCACCCAGGCGGGGAACGTGCCGGACGTCGACAAGTACGGCGCGTGGCGAGCAAACCTTGAGACATCCGACGTAACGGGTCCGGACTGGCATGGAATCGCAAATCGCCAGCGACCACACCGCGCGCCTCAATAGTACATACTTGTGAGCCACTATGGACTCCTCACGGGTGCGGTCCAGCAGTCCCTGGACATATGCCAGTGTGGCATCAGAGGGATCGAGAGTTCTCTCCCTCACCCTAATCGTCATGCTTCGGCATCGGTCTGCCGTTCGGCGGTATCCGCCGGGCCGAGGTGACGGTATCGTCGCGAAGCGGCGCGGGCTCGGGGGGTGGGGAATCTTGACCGTTGCTGTTCGTCTTCATCCGCTCGGCGAGCTCGGTGATTCGATTATCCATCGTCATTCGGAGCTTCGCCTTGCGCCAACGCACATCGAGATCTGACGACTCCCGCTTGATCGTCTCCGTGGCGCGAGTTCGTATTTGCTGGGTCTTCAGGTTCTCGATGATCTCGGCCTCGACAGCTCGGGTGTTCTCCTCGTAGATCCTGACGGAGCTCCGTCCCCGGTTGTCGAGAAGGTCCTCGTAGCGTGTCTTCCCGCTGAAGAACTTGACCGCGACGGGGAGGCAGTCGACGGCGATGAAGAAGAGCCGTGTGAACCAGATCGCCGCGAGCAGGAAGAGGTTCGATGCGGTCAGCTCGTTGAGGGCGCGAAGCCGCTCCAGCAGGCCGATGGGGCCGAAGTGGGAACGCAGTTCGTCGATCTTCGCGGCGATGGCCGCGGTTCGCCTTGCCTGGAAGTCTCCCTGCTGGGCCGAGACCTCGCCTCGCAGTCGCGAGATCACCACCTGCAGGTCCCGCAGTCGGGCGGTCCGATCCTCCAAAGGGTGGGCCACGCGGAACTCCGCCGCCTCCGCCTCGCGGTTCCGGCACTCGATCCCTCGACCGGCGCGACCGGTGGAGCCGGGACCGGCGGTTCCCGAGCACTCGTTGGCGGCCAGGGTGTCGCGGCGGGACTGTTCGGCGGTGTCGGCGTCGATGCTTGCCCGCAGTGCGAGCGCTTCCCGCTCCCGACCCGTGAGTTCCTGCGCGAGCGCGACCTGTCCGGCAAGCATGTTGAGCGTGAAACCGCCGCACTCCGGGCTTGCGGTGGCAGCCGGGCCGCCGGCCGTCGGGTCGGGGTTGCAGCGAACCAGGCGATCCTCGTGATCGGCGAGTTGCCGCTGTCGCTCGTCGTTGATGTGCTTGACGATGGCGGGTTCGAAGATGCGCAGCACCAGCGGCTCCGCGATGATCACGCCGAAGAAGAACGCCAGCACGAGCCGCAGGAGGAAGGTCGAGAGCCGTCGTCCCCACGTGTCACCCGGTGCGGGGGACACCAGCCAGCGGTCCAGGTTGAGGATGAAGACGCCCCAGACGAGAGCGAGCAGTGGGACGATCACCGAGAGGCCGCCGAGCACCTCAGAGAGCGCCATCGTCATCGAGATGGTCGCGATGGCGGCGGTCCCCAGGACGACACCGCCGAGACCCGTGTAGTGGGCCCGCTCGCCCGGCACCCAGGCCAGCAGGGTCTCGTCGACGCCGGTGAGGGCGCGCAGCCAGCGTCCGCACTGTTCGGCTCGGTCCCGACGCCGTTGCTCGGGAGCGGGCGCGACGACGTCCGTATCGGCACTCGCCGGCTTGGGCTCAGTAGTCGTCATAGCGCCGGCCCTGCTCACCAGGGCGCCCACCCTCGCCGCCGTCGGTCGCGGCCGACCCCGGGTCGGAGCCGCCGGCATCGAGCGCGGCCGTGCCGACCCCGCCGAGCCGGTGGTCCGCCCGGTCGGGTGCTGGGCCGAGCAGGCCGTCGAATACCGAGTTGATGATGCGTTCCGCGTCGATCGCCATGCTGTCCCGGTATGCCTCCGGCAACGAGTTGAACAGGTCGATCAGTTGCTTTCGGCCCGCATTGGCCTCGGCGTAGGCGGCGACCACGGCTTCGTTGAGGTCGAGCTTGTCGCGCTGCAGCGCGATGCTCGCCACGGCGGACGGCCCCCCGTCGAAGTATTCCTTGAGTCGCCTGGCCTCGTTGTCCTCGCCGCGGCCCTTGAGCTCGACGACCTTCTGTTCCCAGTTTTCGTCGCGCATCCGCCTCTCGAATTTCACGAGGTCCTCGGGAGTGTGTACCTTCACGTTGGCGAGCTCGATGTCCATCCCCTCGATTCGGGGCGGTTCAAGGGCACATGCGGCCCTGATCCTGCGGTTGGCGACGTCCCGCACGGAATTGATGTCCGATACGGCGTAGTTCATGCCCACGTTGACGAGGGCACTGTCGGTCCGGAGCTGGGCCTCGATGGCCGGGGCGATGTCGGACAAGCCGGCCGCCGCGACGATCTCCGGGTCGGTGACCAGGCAGCGGAACTCGACCACGAGGGTGAAGTCGTCGGCAGGGCTCTTCGACGGCACGGTGAGCGGAACCTGCACCGTCCGCGGTCGCACGTCGATGACCGAGACCGCGGTGGACTCGAGGGCAAGGTCCTCCCGGCCGTTGAGGTGGCGTCGTTCCGGCATCTCGACGTAGCCCTGGGGGGTCGAGAAGACCAGGGTCGTCCCGGGGCGTTGGGTGGGGAGCTCGTCGTGGCCGCGGGTACGCATCAGCATCCGTCGTTTCGCGGGTGCGAGCGTCGACTCCGACACGACGGGGTACGGCTCTGTCATGACTGATCGCTTTCCTTTCATGATTCTGCTTATGAACCGCGGACGGCGGAAAGCAGGGTCGTCACCAGTACTTGTGCGGGGCGGGTGCCTCGGCGCTCGTCGCTCAACGCGTGGAGCAGATCGTTCGTGCGCAACGAGCGGTGGTCCGTTGGCATGTTTGCGTGGATGGCGGCGCCGAGACGGGTCACCGACGCCCGGGCCCCGGGCTCCCGCTCCACGGCGCGCAGCGTCTCGGTGAGGGCGTCGATCGCGTCGGTGCGATGCGGTGCGCTGCACAGCACGTCCGCCCACAGCTCTCCGAGGATCGGCACGTTGTCGGTCTGTTCGACGAGGATCGTCGCCGTCAACGGCATGTTGTCGGCTCCCCGGGCGGTGAGCAGCGAGACGACGAGCGACCGTGCGGCTCGCGCGACGCGAATGTTCCAGCCGACCTCGAAGGTCTCCTCCTCGGTGTCGCCGGCGATCGGGGGCGATGCTGGCTGGGCCGCCGTGCCCACGTTGCGCCCTCGGCGTTCCTGAAGCCGGTAGAGGTCGTCGGTGCCGTACAGATCCCGGTCGGAGCGGCCGTCGGACGCCCGGCGCCCCTTCGCCGTCGCGCGGTCCAGATGTCCTCGGACGGTGAGGAGGATGTCGGCGGCGTTCTCCGGGCCGTCCTGCACGGCGGCGGCGAACAGGAACTGGACGGAGAGCCGTGCGACCACGCCGATGCGCTGCGCGCGCAGGGCAAGAAAGCAGAGCCTGCGCATGGCCTCCGGCCGGAACTTCAGGCCCAGCGGTCCGCCCAGGGCCGCCGCCGAGGTGACCGCGCGGCTCAGGCCGGCGGCGTTGCCCCACCGCATCGCGGTTTGAAGGGCGACGGCCGTCATCTCACCCTCGTCCTGGTCGGTGATGAACCACAACACCAGGGCCGCCGTCGCGCGTTCGTGGGCTGTTCCCGCCGCCCAGCGGTTGAGGAACGACGCATAGACCTCGGCGAAGTCGAGTCGGGCCAGGCCGGCGAGGCTTCGCGAGAGTTGTAACTGGGCGTGCGGAGTCGGATCGGAAGAAGGGATGTCCACGATCCACTGCCGTAGCGGCTCCCACAACTGGGCGCCGTAGCGTTCGTGCAGCTCCTCCACGACGTAGTCGGCGTATCGCGGCGATCGAAACCGCACGGTCTTGCCCGAGGGCCAGCCGAAGCTGTCGTCGTGGTCCCTGTCCGAGTCCGGTGTCTCCACATCGACGCGGTCACCCGGGCGACAGAACGTGACCAGCGGATGTTCTCGCTTACGCTGCTCGAATCCGCCGGTTCCTTCCCTGCGCTCGGCCCACGTCGCATCGTCCTCCGGGATGGCCAGCCGGTAGAGGTTCTCCAGACGCAGCTCGAGCAGTGGCTCCGGCTGTACTCCCTGAAAGGCAAGGGCCGCGACGTAGAGGATCTCGCGCTTGCCAGGGCCGCCGTCGAACCACTCGTGGACGCTCGTGCGCCCGACCGTCTCGGCGCATTCGAGCGCATCGCCGAGCTGGCCGCCGGCGCGGATTCTCTCGGCGACGGCAAGAATCTCGCGGGGGCGGTTCATGCCCTGGACGTACGCCCGCGCCCTCTGCCGGGTCTCGGTGTCGATGTCCATGCCTTCGAGCCGGTGATCCAGGATCGCGCTGGGCGTCGGGGGCCGCAGGGGGAGGGTGAAGCGAGTCAGGTCACGGCCCCGCAGCCGGCTGCCCTGAGTTGTGATCACCAGGTACGCGCCGCTCTTCTGGAGGCACTCGGCGAGCCGCTCGACGTCGTAGAACTGGACAGCGGCGTCGGCGGTGTCACCGATGAAGTCCTGGATCAGGTACCCGCGGTCCTCCCTGAAGGTGTTCTCGGCCAACGTGGCGAGCGAGGAGGCGGGCGACAGCCCGACGAGCTCGGGGTAGGTGCCGTCGGCGCGGAGCCCGACCTCGCGCAGCAGCGCGAGCCCGGCAGCCTTCTTGCCCGCCCCCTCGTAACCGGTGATGATCAGCAGGTTCTCGGCGCGCAGCGTCCGTGCGCCGTCGTCGAGGTTCCCGGGGCGGACGAACCAGCGCAGCGCCAGGTCGACGAGGTAGTCAGGGATGCGGCCCGTGGACCGCCGGCTGCGCGCGCCGTCACCGGCCGACTGTCCGAACGCCGTGGGTCCGTTGTTGTTGACGTCGGAATGGAAGTGATAGCTGAAGTATGTGTTCTGGGCCGACCGGACCTCGTCCGCTCCGATCTCGGTCGGCGGCGCACTCGCTGGATCGTGGTCGGGCTTCTCGGCCGAGGTGCCCTTCTCGCCCGGCTCGCCATCGACTCGCTGTTCGGGCGCCGAGTCCTCGCTCCGGGGCACCGGGTCGTGGTCGGGTTCGGGCTCGTCGTGAGGGGTGGTCATCGGGCGCTCCTCAGTACCGAGGGCCGAACGTCGTATGGTCACCGCTGTTGGTCACGGGGCCATGGAAGACATAGCTCGCCGAGGACTCCGAGGGAGGGGCGGAGGCGGCGCCGGTCTCGGGAGCGGTGTCGACCGACTCGGCCGGCGCGACCCACATCCAGGCGTGGCCGGTGAACTCCTTCTCGGCCACCCGAACCTTCCGGAAATCACGTGGCTGGAGCGTCGTGTGCCCGGGGGCGATGTTGTCGAGGAAGATGCCCTCCGAGACGATGAGAGCGAGCGCCGACCGTGCGTTGTCCGCCAGCGCCGTGCGCAAGGGCGCACTGTCGAGCAGCCGAACTGTCTGGACCGGGGTCGGCCCCGCGAAGCCGGTCGCCGTGCGGGAAAGGCGGCCATAATGCACGGACATCCGCAGTCGAAGGCGTGCGCTCTCGATTCGATCGGCGTTGAACCGTCGCAGTTCCGTCACTATGTGGCGTACCAGGTCGTCGACCACGCGGGCTTCGTTCTCGTGCTCGGGAAGCACAGAGACTTCGCCATCGCCGGTATGCTGAACAATCCACGAGGCACGGTCCAAATGTGCGTTCGCCGTCGCGGCCTTCATGATCGATTCGATAGCTTTCTGAAACGTGACTTGCCGCTGATCGCCTGCGGAACTGTATCCGCATGCGTCGATCGCGAGGCAAATTCGGCGCACGTTCGACGGGGCTTCTTCGGTCATCGGGTACCTTTCGTCTTTCGCGTAGGAAGAAGCTACGGTCCCTGAGGTGGTTCGAACCCCGCACCGGTGCGGGCTTGGCGGAGGTGACTACGTCGCCGCGAGTCCGCCCCAGTCGAGCACCTCGATGCGGCCGTAGCGGCAGCAGATGACGCGGTCCTCCTGGAGCCGTTGGACTTCTTTCTCGACGCTGCGCAGGCTGACCCCGGCCATCGAGGCGATCTCGGGTTGGGTCAGGGGTACGTCCGTGCGGACGCCCGGCCGGCCGCCGTAGACACGGGCCAGTTCGAGGAGGATCCGACGGACCCTGGCCGGCGGGCCGAGCGTCGACAGCTCCACCCGGCGGTCGTTCGCCCAGCGCAGCCGTTCGCCTTGCATCCGGCCGACCTCGATCGCGGCGGTCGGGCTCCCCCGCAGATACGCGACGAACGTCGGTCGCGTGAGCACCCGCACTCGGACCGCGGAACAGGCGGTCGCCGTCGCCGAACGCGGTCGTTCGTCCAACGCGCTGAGTTCGCCAATGATGTCCCCGGGCGTTCGAATGGCGAGTAGCGCCGTCTCCCCTTCTTCGGTGTCCACGGTGATCTTCACGTAGCCGGTGAGGATGACGAAGACCTCGCCACCGGTCTCGCCTGCCCGAATAATGGGCTGGGCGGGAGCAAGATCGACAGATGTGCCTATGCGAAGCAGTCCGGCCCGGTCGGAGGCCGACAATCGGCCGAGCAAGGAGTCGGGGCGCCAGGTAGAAGGAGCCGACTCGTCACGCCTCGACATCGGGTTCCCCTTGCGTGGAGGCTCAACTACTAGAACCGCTCGGCTGTTATACACTAAATGGTGCTCGGGCGCCATACGCGCTGATCAGTTGCCTTGGCGGCGCACGGCAGCGGGCGCAATTGCCGAAAATGGCTAGCGAAGATCGCGGCCGAAGACAGGGGCCCTTCGACAATACTGACAGCTATCCACATGATCGTCGGCGTGTTCCGGCCTAGATGATCGATCCCTTGGACGTGGTCGACGGTGCTGTTGATCTCGGCGTGACAGGCTGGCCGTGGCCGGGGTGCGCGGTTACGTACGGTGATATCCGCGATCCACGGCGGTGGCGTTTGCGATCAGCGGGACGTCTGGGCTACCCGGGTACGGACGGAACAGCTGTCAGATCCCGTTGATCTTGTCATCACCGCACCACCTTCACGGAATCGATCATCTAGTGCCCGGCGGCGAGTGCGTCCAGGAGCGGGCGTACGGAGTCCGCCCGGTCCAGGGCCAGCGCGGCGTCGGCCACGGTGAGGGCGCCGGGCCAGTCGGGCAGCGCGAACTCGGCGCAGGCCAGGAACTTCTCGGTGATGTCCGAGGCGGACATGGGGGCGGTCGGGTGTCCGGGCGTGACGGTGACGTGCCTGGTCACGCGGGTGCCGTCGCGCAGGGCCACGGTGACCTGACCGGGCATCGGCAGCGCGCCCCGCCGGCCGGCCGCGGCGTCGTCCAGCTCGGCGCGGATGTCGACCCGGGTGGCCAGCTCCAGCACCCGCTCGTCACGCAGCGCGTCCGGGGTGAACTGCTCCAGGCCGACCCGCCCGTGCACGGCCGCCGCCGCGAGGATGTAGGGCATGCTGAACTGCGCGGCCGCCTGGCTGTCCGGGCGGCACCGGTCCGGGCCGGGGGCGCAGGTCAGGTCGTAGGCCTCGCGGTCGGTGACGGTCACCTCGATGCGATCGATCCGCTGGAAGGTGGCGCCCAGCTCCCGCATCGCCTCACACGTGGCCGCGATCGAGGTGTGGGCGAACTTGCAGCACGGGTAGAGCGGCTTGACGCTGGTGGAGAGCAGGTGCCAGGTCGAGCCGAGGCCTGAAGTGATCACCTCGGGGTCGTACTCGCCGCGGTGCGTGGTGAAGTAGTAGCCGAACCGGCCCTCCAGCACGTCGACCAGCGGGCTCGCCCCGGTGATGCCCCGGCCGGCCAGCGTCACCGCCAGCGCGCCGGCGTGCGCGGACATGCCCTGGCCGATGCCGACCATGTGGGTGCCGGCGAGGTAGCCCTGCTGCTTGCCGCACAGCATGCCCAGCGCGATGCCCATGGCATGCCGGGTGCGCTCGTGCGACAGACCGAGCAGGCGGGCGGCGGCGAGCGTGGCGCCGAACGTGCCGCACTCGTAGGTCCGCGACGCCCCGGTGGTGGTGAAGGTCAGCCGGGGCGCCAGCGCCAGCCGGCACACCGCCTCCATGCCCACCGCCAGCGCGTCGACCAGTGACGGGCCACTGACCTCGCCGCCGACGGACTCCGCGACGGCCAGCGCGACCGGCACCACGCTCGCGCTGACGTGGCAGAACGCGTGTTCCAGCACGTCGTCGAGGTCCCACACCCGTGCACAGGTGGCGTTCGCGAGGGCGGCCAGGTGCAGCGGCACCCGCTGGCCGGTGGCGAACACGGTGGCCTCCGGGCGCCCGCCCCAGTAGGTCACCAGGTCCAGCAGCTCGCGCGCGCCGCCGGCGTTCGCCCCGGCCAACTGCACGCCCAGGGTGTCCAGCAGCGCCAGCCGCACCCGGGTGCCGACCTCGTCGGGGAGGCCACCCGGAGTGTGCAGCGCCCAGTCGATCAGCGTGTCGGTGGTGTTCATGAGGTGACCAGCCCGTCGGCGATGTCGGCGGCGACGCTGTCCGGGTCGCGCGAGGCGGGGTCGCCGTAGCCACCGCCGCCCGGCAGGTTGAACGCGAGCACGTCGCCGGGGCCCAGCGCGACCTGGTTGCCGATGTCGATCCGCCGGCCGTTCAGCTCGACGGTCGCCTCCGCCGCGCCGCAACCGCCGAGCACGCCGCGCACCGGCACGCCCAGCCGTCCGCCGCGCACCCCGGCCAGCACCGTGCCGCGCGGGCCGAGGTCGCCGTCCAGCACCTCGATCTCCACCCGCTGGCCCAGCCCGCCCCGGTGCCGCCCGGCCCCGCCCGAGTCGGGCAGCAGCGACTTCTGCCTGATCAGCAGCGGGGACTCGTTCTCGATCACCTCGACGGGGACGTTCGCGCAGTTGGCCGGGAAGGAGATGCAGCTCAGCCCGTCCCGGTCGGCCATCGCGCCCATGCCGCCGTGCATGGTCACGATGGTGAAGAACGTGGAGCCGTCCGCGCGCTCGCCGACCAGGTTGCAGTACGCCAGCGGGGTGGCGCCGCTGGAGGCCAGGATGCGGTCCGGGATCAGCGGGCCCATCGCGTCCATGATCAGCTCCGGCAGGTGGTGGGCGATCATGGTGCGGCCCCAGGTGGCGGCCGGGCGGCGCGGGTTGAGCACGCTGCCCTCCGGCGCGGTGATCACCACCGGGCGCATGCAGCCGCCGTTGTTCGGGACCAGCGGGTCGAGCAGGCACTTGAGGATGTAGAAGGCGTACGAGCGGGTCATGTTCAGCGTGCAGTTGATCGCCCGGGGGACCTGCTCGGAGGTGCCGGTGAAGTCCAGCGTCAGCTCGTCGCCTGCGATGGTCAGCGCGAGGCGGACCAGCACCGGTTCGGGCAGCCCGGGGATCGTCATGGAGATCTCCCGCCGCGCGGTGCCGTCGGGCAGGGTGGCGATCGCGGCGCGCATGCTGGCCTCGGAGCGGGCGGTGATCTCCGCGCCCAGCGTCGTCAGCTCGGTGCGGCCGGTCGTTTCCAAGAATTCGATCACTCGGCGCGTCATCAAAGCGTTCGCCGACACCTGCGCGCGCAGGTCGCCGATGACCTTGTCCGGCTCGCGCACGTTCGCCCTGATGAACTCGAACACCGGCTCGACCGGCTCGCCGGCGGCGTAGAGCTTGGTGAGCGGGATCTTCAGGCCCTCCTCGTACATGTCTCGGCTCTCGATGGTGGCGTGCCGGCCGCCGACGTTGAGGTGGTGCGCCGAGCAGACCACGTAGCCGACCACGCTGTCGTCGAGGAAGACGGGGGACAGGACCGTGATGTCGATCAGGTGGCCGCTGGCCAGCCACGGGTCGTTGAGCACCAGCACGTCGCCGGGGCGCAGCGTGTCGGTGGGGTACTCGGCCATCACGTTGGGCACGGTGTAGGGCAGCACGCCGAGCATGCCGGGGGTCGACCGGGCGGACTGCACGAGCATCGTCCCGGTGCCGTCGAAGATCACGCAGGCGTAGTCCAGGAAGTCCCGGATGACGCTGGAGAACGACGCCCGCACCAGCGCGGTGGCCGACTCGTCGGCGATGCTCAGCAGTCGCCGCCATGCGGTCTCCACGGCGACCGGGCTCGGTGACGACACGAGGCTCACGCTCCGCTCAGCTCGACCGTGATGACGCCGAGGGTGCCGACGGTGGCGGCGGTCCCCGGGTGCACGACGGTGGTGGTCTCGCGCTCCTGGATCAGCGCCGGGCCCGGGATCGCCATTCCGGGCTCCAGCAGCCCTCGGTCGTACACCGCGCACCGGACCGGGCTCGTGTGGTCGGGGAACCACACCTCGCGGTGGCCGACCCAGCAGTCCTGGACAGCCCGGCCGGTGCGCGGCGGGGTGGGCAGCGCGGGCTGGCCGGAGGCCGGGGTGACGGTGGCGCGCAGCCGCAGGTTCATCGTCTCCACGATCACGTCGTCGTAGGAGCGGTGGTAGCGGCGCTCGTAGCTGGCCCGGAACTGCTCGGCGATGTGCGCGGCGGTCAGCGTCGGCCAGTCCGGGGCGCCGGGCAGCCCGACGCTGACCTCGAAGCCCTGGCCGAGGTAGCGCATGTCCACCCAGCGGGAGAAGTCGACCCGGTCGCCCCCGCGCGGCGGCGGGAGCAGCTCGGCGGCCGCCTTCTCCATCTGACGGAACAGCCTGTCCATCACGTCCAGGTCCATCGCGTCGGTCTTGACCTTGTACGTCTGCGAGGTCTCGTAGCTGGCCGGGGCCAGGATCAGCCCGAGCGCGGACATCACCCCGGCGGCCGGCGGGACCAGCACGGCGGGGCTGCCCAGCCGCCGCGCCAGGCCCACGCCGTGCACCGGCCCGGCGCCGCCGTAGGCCACCACCGGCAGCGTGGTCGGCTCCAGGCCGGCCTCGGCGAGGTGCGCGCGGGCGGCGGCGGCCATCGCCTCCTCGGCGGCCTCCCGCACGGCGTGGGCGGCCTGCGGGACGGTGAGGCCGAGGCGCTCGGCGAGGGTGCCGACGGCCCGGTGCGCCAGGTCGGCGCGCAGCGGCATCTCGCCGTTGAGGAAGTTGTCCGGGTCCAGGTAGCCGAGCACCAGGTCGGCGTCGGTGACCGTCGGCTCGGTGCCGCCCCGGCCGTAGGCGGCGGGTCCGGGCACCGAGCCCGCGCTGCGCGGGCCAACCTTGACCAGGCCGAGGCTGTCCACGTGGGCGATGCTGCCGCCGCCGGTGCCGATCTCCAGCAGGTCCAGGACGGGCGTGCAGACGGGGATGCCGGAGCCGGGGCGGAAGTGCGCGGTCCTGGCCACCTCGTAGTCGTGGGTGACCACGGCGGTCCCGTTCACGACGGCGGCCACCTTCGCGGTGGTGCCGCCCATGTCGAACGCGAGCAGGTCGGCGACGCCCAGCCGGGAGGCGATGTGAATGGCCGCCATCACGCCGCCGGCCGGGCCGGACTCCACCACCCGCACCGGGAACATCCGCGCGGTGCTCACCGGGATCACGCCGCCGGCGGAGTGCATGACGTAGAACCGGCCGGCGAACCCGCGGCGGTCCAGCGCGTCGCGCAGCCGCCGCAGGTAGTCCGAGAGCAGCGGCTGGACGTAGGCGTTGGCCACCGTGGTGCTGGTGCGCTCGTACTCGCGGACCTCGGGCAGCACCTCCGAGGACAGCGACAGGTGCAGCCCGGGGTGGCGTTCGCGGACCAGCGCGGCCACCTGCTGCTCGTGCGAGCCGTCGGCGTAGGAGTGCAGCAGGGCGATCGCCACCGACTCCGCGCCGGCCGCGACGATCTCGTCGGCCAGCTCGTGGACCTGTCGAGCGTCCACCGGGCGGAGCTCGCGCCCGCTCGCGTGCAGCCGCTCGGCCACGCCGTGGCGGTGCCGGCGGGGGACCAGCGGTTGCGGGTACTCCAGGCGCAGGTCGTAGACGTCGTAGCGAACCTCGCGGCGGATGTCCAGGACGTCGGTGAACCCCTCGGTGGCCAGCAGCGCGGTCGGCCGGCCGGTCCGCTCGATCAGCGCGTTGATCACCAGGGTGGTGCCGTGGGTGAGCAGCTCCGCCCGTCCCAGCACCTCGGGCCCGGCCGCGTCCAGGCCCTCGACCACCGCGCGGGCCGGGTCGTCCGGCGTGGTCAGCCGCTTGTCCAGGCGGATGTGGCCGGTGCGGGTGTCCAGCACGACGAAGTCGGTGAACGTCCCGCCGATGTCCGTCCCGATCCGCACATGTCCTCCCACGTCAGAACGGCTCGCCGAGCGGCCGCAGCAGGTCGCCGGGGTCGGCGCCGGTCCACACCGAGCGAACCACCGCCTCGGCCCGCTCGGCCCCCAGCAGCGGGACGCACAGCGAGCGGAACTTTTCCTCCAGCGCCGCGTCGTCCAGGGGGTTGTCCGCCTCGCCGTAGGGCAGGTCCACCCGGGCGGACAGCTCGTCACCTCGCGTCAGGGACACCCGCACCTCGGTGGGCCGCCGCGCCGGATACTCGCGGTCGGCGTCCGCGTCGGCGTCCACGCGCACCAGGCCCAGCAGCCTGGCGATGTCGGCCGCCGCGCGCCGCTCCGGCGTGAACTGGGGCAGCCCGAGCTCGCCGTCGCACAGCGCGGCGGCCACCGCGTACGGCAGGCTCATCTGCGCGCCGAGCAGGGTGGACGGGTCGCGGCCGTTGTGGCGGGCGGCCACCGAGTAGGTGCTTACCTCTACCTTTGTGACGTCCTCGGCGCGCAGGCCGTGCTCGGCGCGCAGCCCCAGCACCGCCTCGGTCGCGGCGTGCACGTGCCGGCAGCACGGGTACGGCTTGACGAACGTGCGCCGCAGCGCCCACCGCTCGCCCAGCCCGTCCAGCAGCGTGTCCGGGCTCCACTCGCCCCTGGCGAACGCGGCGAAGTAGCCGTGCTCGCCCTCCAGCACCGTCGGCGGCCCGGTGACGCCCCGGGCGGCCAGGTCCGCGCAGGCCAGCCCGTCGCGCGCGGCCTTGCCCGGGTGCAGCCGCTTGACCGCCGAGCCGTGCGCGATGAACTCGAACAGCCCGCCGGCGTGCGATCCGGCCAGTCCGAGGGCGCTCGCGGTCTGCCCCGCGTCCAGGCCCAACAGCGCGGCGCAGCCGGCCGCCGCGCCGAACACGCCCGCCAGCGAGGTGTTGTGGAACCCCAGCCGCCAGGTTGTGGGATGCGCGGCCGCCGCGATCCGGCAGGCCACCTCGACCGCCACGGCCAGCGCCCGCAGCGTGGCGTCGGAGTCGGCGTGCTCGCGCTCGGCCAGCGCCAGGACCGCCGGCAGCGTGGCCGAACTGGGGTGCGAGCCGCCGGGGGTGTAGCCGTCGTCCAGCTCCAGGGCGTGCGCCGCGGTGCCGTTGGCCAGCGCCGCCCCGCCGGCTGCCGCGCTCCCACCGCCGATGATCGTGGCCTGGCTCCCGGGGGCGCTGTCGCGCGCGTGGTCGCGGACCGCGCGCGCCACCGGGTCCGGAGCGCCGGCCACCGCCGCGCTCAGGTAGTCCAGCAACACCCGCCGAGCCGCGTGCGCCAGCTCGTCGGGCAGCGGATCCTTGACGCCGGCGATCCACTCGGCCAACCGAACCGTCGCCCCTGAGGCGCTCACGGCCGAGCCTCCGCCCGCTGGCTGAACCGCCTGTCGAAGATCCCCTCCGCGAGCCGGTTGCGCAGGATCTCCAGCGAGCCGCCCGCGATCATCCAGCCCCTGACCCGCCGCGCGATGTACTCCAGCGGGAACTGGGTGGAGTATCCGGACGCGCCGAGCACCTGCAGCGCCTCGTTGGCCACCTTGAACGCCGCCTCGTTCGCATACAGCTTGGCCATGGTGGCGTTCATCGGGTCCGGCGGCCCGGTGCCCGCGTCCACAGCCGCCCGGTAGATCAGCAGCCGGGCCGCCTCGAGCTGCACCAGCATGTCCGCGAACTTCCACTGCAACCCCTGGAACTCACACAGCGGCCGCCCGAACTGCTCCCTGGTGCCGGCATGCTCCACGGCCTTGTCGAACGCGAGCTGGGCCAGCGCGAGCGCGCGCACCGCGTTGCCCGTCCGCTCCACCCCGAACACCGTCATCAGCCTGCGCAGCGCGCCGGAGTCGGCCAGCACGTACCGCCGAGGCACCCGGCAGCCGTCCAGGTAGGTCACGCAGGTGGCCTCGCCGGACATGTACCGCTCGGTCGCGCCCCGGCTGAACCCGGGAGCGTCCGCCGGCACCAGCACCGCGCCGATGTCCCGGTTGCGCTCCCCGAACCGGCACCACACCACCAGGTGCGTCAGCTCCGGCCCGTGCGTGGTCCAGCACTTCTGCCCGTCCAGCACCACGTCCGCGCCGTCGTAACGGGCGGTGGTGCGCAGCTCGGTGAGCGCCGATCCGGCCCCGGGCTCGCTCATCCCCGCCGCGACCAGCGCGTCCCCGGCCAACAGCCCCGGCAGCACCTCGCGCTTCAGCTCCGCCGACGCCAGCTCGGACACCTGACGGATCGCGCCGAAGTTGGTGGCCTGCACGGCGTCGCCGCTGTGCGGGCAGACCTGGCTGACCGCCTCCATCACCAGCACCGCGTCGAACAGCGTGCCGCCCTGGCCGCCGTCCTCCTCGGACATCATGATCCCGGTGAAACCGGCCTTGGCCAGCGTGCGGGCGCTGTCCCAGGCGTAGCCGTCGCGGCGGAACGCGTCGCGGGCGAAGTGGTCGCGGGCCAGGCGCAGCGCGGCCTCGCGCAGGTCCCGCTGCTCGGCGGTCAGGGTGAAGTCCATCCAGCTCTCCCGTCTCAGGCGTGTACGGCTCGCAGCACGCGGCCGGCCCTGGCCAGCGCGACGACGGCGTCGACGGCGCGGTCGGGCGCGCCCAGCACCGGTATCCCGGCCGCCGCGTACACCGCGTGCGCGTCCGGGGCCAGCGCCTCGGCGCCGTACCGGGCCACGTAGATCGGTACCCCGACCCGCTGGCGCAGCGCCACGACAATCTTGGCGGTCAGCTCCGCGCCCGGGTCGGCGTTGGTGGTGAACTGGATCAGCGCCGCGTCGTAGGCGGACTCGTCCACCACCGCGTCCAGCACCTCGCCGAGCACCTCCGGCCGGGCGATGATCTGGGCGCTGACGTCCAGCGGGTTCTTGGCCTCCACGAAGTCCGGCAGCGCGGCGCGGGCCCGCTCGCGCGCTTTGTCCGGCAGCGGGGGCAGCGCGATGCCCGCCGCGTCGGCCGCGTCCGCGACGATCGCGCACGCCCCGCCGGACGCGGCCACCGTGACCAGCCGATCGCCACGCGGCAGCCCGTTGGCCGAGGCCAGCGCGAGGGCGTCCTGCAGCACCTGCAGCGTGGGCACCACCACGGCACCGGCGGCGTCGAGCACGGCGGCGCGCAGCAGGTGCGAACCGACCATGGCGCCGGTGTGGCTCATCGCCGCCGCCTGGGCGCCCGCGCCGCGCACCATGTTGAACGCGAACAGCGGCTTGCCGCTCGCCGCCAGCGCCCGCCCGGCCCGCACCAGCCGCTCGCCGTCCACGATGTTCTCCACCAGCATGCCGACCACCGAGGTGTCCGGGTCGTCGGCCAGCCACTCCAGGTAGGCCGCCGCGTCCAGCCCGGCCTCGTTGCCCAGGTGCACCCACCGGGACAGCCCGACGCCCTCGGCCATCAGCCGCGACGCCACGCAGCTGCCCAACGCCCCCGAGCCGCTGAGCAGCGCCACCTTCCCGGCCACCAGCTCGTCGGCCTCCAGCGCGCCGGACAGCGACGCGGCCATGCCCTCGCCGGGGGAGACCACGCCCATGCAGTTCGGCCCGGCCAGCGGGATGCCGGCGTCGGCGAACGCGGCGGCCAGCTCCTCCTGGTGGCGCACGCCGTCCGGCCCGACCTCGGCGAACCCCGAGCTGTGCACCACCGCCGCGCCCACCCCCAGCTCGACGGCCTGGTCCGCCACGGCGGACACGGCGGCGGCGGGCACCGCGATGCTGACCAGGTCGGGCGCCTCGGGCAGGTCGGCGAGGCGGCGGTACCGGGGGCGGCCGTCGATCTCGCCGCCGGCCGGGTGCACGGCGTAGACCGGGCCGGGGAAGCCGTGCTTGGTGAGGTAGCGGTAGATCCGCGCGCCCAGCTTGGTCGGGTCGTCCGACACCCCGACCACCGCGACCTGCCTCGGCCGCAGCATCCGCTCCAGGCCGGTGGCGTGCACGGCGCGGGCCAGCGGGACGTCGATCTCCGCCGCGCGCGCGTCCACCGCGACCACGCCCTCGCCGAGCGGGCCCACCAGCACCGGGTTGAGGTCCAGCTCGCCGATCTCCGGGTGCCGCTGTGCCAGCTCCGACACCGCGACCAGCAGGTCGACCAGCGCCGGGACGTCAAGGGCGGGGGAGCCCCGGTGCCCGGCCAGCAGCGGGAAGCCGGCCATCCGGCGCAGCAGGGCCTGCGCGCCGTCGCGGTCCAGCGGCACCAGCGCCTGCACCGCGTCGGCCAGCACCTCGGCGTGGATCCCGCCGGTGCCGACCACCACCACCGCGCCCAGCCCCGGCTCGCGGCGCAGCCCGACCAGCACCTCGTGCCCTTCGTGTTGCCGCTGCACGAGCAGGGGCAGCGCCCGCTCGCCGAGCCGTTCGAGCAGGCCGGCCGCCGCCGCGCGGGCCTGCGCGGCCGAGCGCACGTCCAGCACCACGCCGCCCTCGTCGCTCTTGTGCACCAGCCCGCCGGCCTTCACCACCAGGCCGCCGGACGCGCCCAGCTCCTCGGCCCGGCGGGCGGCCTGGTCGGGGTCGAGGGCCTCGCGGGAGGCGGCCACCGGGATCCCCGCGTCGGTGAGCAACCCCAGGATCCCGGCCATGCGTTGGCTCCCTCGACGACGGTGAGCTTCTGATGGTGAAGTCATGCAGAGTATAGAATATCGGGACGCGCTCCGCTCCCGTCTCGCTGAGCGAACCGTGTTCCGCCAGGCAAGATATCGGTTTGACGTCGGATCGCTCGTGGCCTCCGGAATGCGCAGATAAATAGAATATGCTAGCCGACCGGATCAGGATTCTGGGAGGAGTCCACGATGGCGTCGTCGGGGCCGCACCTGTCCGGGAACGAGCACGCCCCGCCGGTGAGCAGGACCGCCTACGTGCTGGACCGGCTGCGCCGCGAGATCGCCGAGGGCGTGGTCCAGCCCGGGGAGTCGCTGCGGCAGGCCGCCGTGGCCCGCCGCTACGGGGTGAGCCCGACCCCGGTCCGGGAGGCGTTCCGGCTGCTGGAGGCCGAGGGCGTGCTGGAGTACACCGCGCACCGCGGCGCCACCGTCAAGGACATGTCGCCGGGCGAGACCCAGGACCTGTACCTGCTGCGCTCCGAGGTCGAAGGGCTGGCCACCGCGCTGGCGGTGGACCGGATGAACGACGCGGCGATGGAGCGCATCGACGCCGCGCACCGGGAGCTGCGCGACGCGGTGGCGGCGAACGACCGCTCCCGGCTGTCGGTGCTCAACCGGAGCCTGCACTTCGCCATCTACGAGGCCGGGTCGGCGCTGGTCGCGCTGCAGGCCGCGTCGCTGTGGTCGTTCATCCCGCCGGCCATGACGATCTGGACGGACGCCAAGAACGCGCGCTCGCTGCTCGCCGACCACCAGCGGATCCTGGATGCCGTGCGGCGGCGGGACCCCTACGATGCACGCCGGTGCATGACCGAGCACATCCTGCACGCCGTCGCCCTGCGCAAAAATACTCTATAGCCTGCCGCGTCCGAACGTGAACTGCCGCTCGCACATCCACTTCGCGCCTCACGCACCTGCTTCAGCGCGTGTGCGAGGTACAGAGCGGGTGTGCGGGCGTGAGTCTTGACACACCTGGATACTATAGAATGTAGTGGGGGTCGACGAAGACGGAGGACCGCTATGCGATCACGGTCGACCCGGTGGGGTGTCATCGTCCCGCTCGTCTCGGTGGCCGCGCTACTGGTCGCGACGCTAGCCGGCTGCGGCTCCGGCGACAGCGGGCGCCACCTCACATTCGGGGTCTCCACCACGACGATGACCTCGTACGAGTCGCCGTTCGTCTCCGTCCCGCAGGCCATGGGCTACTGGAAGGAGGAGGGGCTGAACGTGCGGACCGTCGGGTTCGAGGGCGCCAGCGCCTCGGCCCAGGCGGTGGACGCCGGCGCGGCGGACGTCGCGATGTTCAGCACCTCCTCGCTGTTCGCCGCGCAGGCCACCAAGCGCGCCAAGCAGCCGATGGTCGGCTTCTACACCGCCATCACCCGCAACTACTCCACGCTGGCCGTGCTGCCGGACAGCCCGATCCGCCGGCCGGCCGACCTCGCCGGCCGCCTGATCGGGGTCTCCGCGCTGGAGGCGTCCCAGGTGTCCCTGGTCAAGGCCGCGATGGCCAACGACGGCGCCGACCCCACCACCGTCACGTTCATCCCGGTCGGCCAGGGCGCCCCGGCGCTGACCGCGCTGCGCCAGCACCGGGTGGACATGCTGGCGCTCTGGGACGGGCCGAACGCGGTCATCAACGGCCTCGGCCAGCCGCTGCGGCTGATCACGTCCGACTACCTGGAGGGCCTTGGCTTCATGTCCGTGCTCACCACCACCCGCGCCCAGCTGGACAAGGACAGGGCGGCGCTGGTCGGCCTGGGCAGGGGGATCGCGAAGGGCATGGTGTTCGCGCAGGCCAACCCCGAGGCGGCGGTGCGCATCCACTGGAAGCTCTTCCCGGAGTCGAAGCCGAAGGGCCTGTCCGAGGAGGCGGCGATGGCGCAGGGCATCACCGTGCTCAAGGCCAGGCTGGCGAACTGTGAGGCGATTGACGGCGTCTGGGGCCGGGCCACCGACGCCCAGATCGAGGCCGTGCGCAACCTGCTGCGCTCCGGCGGGGTGCTGCCCACCGTGCCGCCCGAGAGCGAGGTGTGGACGCCGCAGCTCCTCGAGGAGATCAACAAGTTCGACGCGGCCGCCGTGCGCAAGCAGGCGCAGGAGTACCGCGACACCGACCGCTAGAAGGGGACTTCGTGAACAGTGATGACGGGTGAGTGAGCGCGGACTGCTCCACTTACGTGAGGTCGCCAAGGTGTACAGCACCCGCTCCGGCGAGGCGACCACCGCTTTGCGGGACGTCTCGCTGTCGCTGCGGGCCGGCGAGTTCGTCAGCCTGATCGGCCCCAGCGGCTGCGGCAAGTCCACCCTGCTCAAGATCGTGGCCGGGCTCATCGACGTGACGCACGGCGAGCTGGTCGCCGACGGCGCCGAGCTGGCCCCCCGCAACCTGGGCGTGGTGTTCCAGAGCCCGGTCATGCTGCCCTGGCGGACGGTGCTGCGCAACGTGCTGCTCAGCGCGGACGTGCTGGGCCTGGACCGCGCCGAGGCGACCGAGCGGGCCCGGCGGCTGCTGGCGGCGGTCGGGCTGGACGCGGTCGAGCAGATGTACCCGACCGAGCTCAGCGGCGGCATGCAGCAGCGGGTGGCGATCGCCAGGGCGCTGCTGCACGACCCGGCGATCCTGCTGATGGACGAGCCGTTCGGCGCGCTGGACGCGATCACCCGGGAGGACCTGAACACCCGGCTGCAGGGGCTGCACACCGAGCAGGCCAAGACCGTCCTGTTCGTGACCCACAACATCGACGAGGCGGTCTTCCTGTCCGACCGCATCGTCGTGATGTCCGGCCGGCCCGGGCGGGTGGTCGCCGAGGTGCCCGTCGACCTGCCCCGTCCCCGCTCCGTCAGGGACAAGCTGTCCGCCGAGTTCCGCACGATCGAGTCCCTGGTCAGGGACAAGCTGGAGGAGGGTGGCCATGAGCCGGGCGCTGGAGTCGAGCCGCAGGCCCAGGCCAGCGGGCAGTGAGCGGCCGCCGGCGGCTCGCCGGCCCCGGGTCCCCGACCCGGTGCTCACCGTCGCGGTGGTGGCGGTCGTGCTGGCGGCGGCCGAGGCGGTGGCCCGCTCCGGCGCGGTGTCGCGGCTGATCCTGCCCGCGCCCTCGGAGGTGTTCGCCGCGCTGGTCGGCGGCATCCGCGACGGCTCGTTCCTGGACGCGACCTGGGACACCGTCTGGCCCACCGTGGTCGGCTTCGTGCTCAGCTCGGTGGTGGCCATCGCGACCGGCGGCCTGCTGGGCAGCCTGCCCCGGCTGGAGTCCGTGCTCATGCCGCTGGTCTACGCCATCCAGGCGACGCCGAAGGTGGCCATCGCGCCGCTGGTCATCCTGTGGTTCGGCTTCGACGCGCCAGGAAAGATCGTGGTCGTCGGGATAGTCACCTTCTTCCCGGTGGTGGTGAACACGCTGGCCGGAATGCGCATCCGGGAACGGGAGAAGGCCGAGCTGATGCGCGCCATGGGCGCGACGAAAATGCAGGTCTTCCGCTACATCAGGCTGCCGAACGCGCTGCCGTACATCTTCGCCGGGCTGCACGTGGGCATCATCTTCTCGCTGATCGGCGCGGTCGTCGCGGAGTTCGTCGGGTCCCGCGCCGGGCTCGGATATCTGCTCGTGCAGCAGAAGGCGCTGTTCGACGTGGCGGGCGTGTTCGCCAGCATCGTGCTGCTCATGGTCATCGGAATCGTGTTCAACCGGATCATGGTGATCGCCGAACGGCGCATCGTCTTCTGGGCCGAGGACACCACTGGTACGCCTATTTAGGGGAGATCGTGTCGTGACAACGGAGTCAGGATCACCGGCCGTTATTGATGACGCCGCCGCGCGAGCCCGTTCTCGCAAGGCCATTGCGGCGGCCGTCGTCGGCAACTTCGCCGAATGGTACGACTACATGCTGTTCGGCTACCTGGCCCCGACCATCAGCGGCCTGTTCTTCCCGAACCAGGACAAGACAGTCGCGCTGATCTCGGCGTTCGCGGTGTTCTCCATCGGTTTCCTGATCAGGCCGCTGGGCGGGATCGTGTTCGGCCACCTCAGCGACCGCTACGGCCGGCACCGCACGCTGGTGACCCTGGTGCTGCTGATCTCCGTGTCCACGATGCTCATCGGCGCGCTGCCCACGTACCAGAGCATCGGCGTGCTCTCGCCGATCCTGCTGATCGTCCTGCGGCTCGCGCAGGGCTTCTCCGCCGGCGGCGAGTACGGCAACGCCTCGGTGTTCCTCACCGAGCACGCCCCCGCCGGCCGCCGAGGCACCTACGCCGCCTGGCTGCCGGCCAGCGTCACCCTCGCCGGCGTGTTCACCACCGGCCTGCTCGCGCTGTGCAGCGTCGTGCTCCCGGCCGGCGCCATGGAGTCGTGGGGCTGGCGGGCGCTGTTCCTGCTGGCCGGCCCGATCGGCCTGATCGGGCTGTACCTGCGGGTCAAGGTGACCGAGACGCCGCGTTTCGAGGAGCTGCGCGAGGCCGGCGAGGTCAGCGCGTCGCCGGTGGTGGCGAGCCTGCGCGACAACATGCGCCAGATCGTGTTCGTGCTGTTCATCGTGCTGTTCTCCTCGGTCAGCCGGTACGGCATGCAGACCTACCTGCCGACCTACCTGAAGAAGGAGGCCGGCATGACGGAGTTCCTGTCCATGCTGGCCACCATGATCATGCTGATCGTCTTCATCGTCGCCGACCTGATCATGGGCCGGCTGTCCGACCGCTACGGCCGCCGCCCGCTCATGATGATCGCCTGCGCCGGCTTCGTGCTGCTCACCTATCCGGCGTTCCAGCTGATCACGGGCGGGGAGCCGGGGGTGGTCATCCCGCTGCTGGCGGTGTTCGGGGTGCTCATGGGCTGCTACTCGTGCTTCCCGGCCACGCTGTCCGAGCTGTTCCCCGCGCGGGTGCGGGTCACCGGCTACTCGATCGGCTACAACGTGGCCCTGGCCGCCTTCGGTGGCACCGTGCCGCTGCTGTCCACCTGGTTGCTGGCCCGCACCGGCGACTCCGCCGCGCCCGGCTACGTGCTGATGGTGGCGGCGTTCGTGTCCCTGATCACCGTGATCCGCATCCCGGAGACCGCCCACACCGACCTGCGCCGCTAGCGCCGGCCGCAACCGCGACAGATCCGCCGGTGTTCCCCTCGTGACCGCTTCAACAACGGGAGGAACATCATGTCGGAACGGAACAAGGCCATCGTCGGACGGTGGTTCACCGAGTTCTGGGGAAAGGACTTCAACCCGGGTGTGATCGACGAGTTGGCCGCGCCCAACATTCGGTTCGAGTACTCGCTGCACGCGCCGTGCCGGGGTCGTGACGAGGTCCGTGCTTTTGCCACCAAGTTCCGCGCGGCGTTCCCCGACCTCAACTTCTGGGGAACCGCCGACCTGATCGCCGAGGGCGACTACGTCGTCGGCCAATGGGAAGGCGGCGGCACCCAGACCGGCGATGCTTTCGACGACATGCCGATCGGCGCGCTCCCGGCCGGTACTGGCAAGACGATGCGATTCACCGGAATCACGATCCTGAAGGTGGAGAACGGACTCATCACCGAAGAGGTCGGACTCGACGACGGTGTGACGGTGCTGCGGCAGCTCGGTCTGATCCGCGCCGCGTAGCCATCCGCGTCTGGTTATCGTTCGCCTGTGCTGGCGCGCCGCTGTCGCGCGTGGCGTTCCTCCAGTTCGTCGAGGATTGCCAGCGCGCGCAGCGCGCGTCGGCGGGCGGGGCACGGCCAGGGACGGTGGCAACGGACGTACGCGCAGGAGCCGTCCGGGCACTGGGCGTGCGTGTCGCGCAGGGCGGCGGCGAACAACCGGCCCTGTCCGGCGATCACCGTTGCGAGCTGTTCGTTGCTGGTGGGGTCGTCGGCCCACTCGGTGTAGCCGTCCACGTCGGTCATGACGGCCTGACCGCCTTCAGCATCACGGCCTGTGCCGCCGGGCGTGGGTGCTCGCGGCGGCGTCGAAGCGTGCGGTTGCCTCGCCAGCGGGCCAGGTAGAAGCGTCCGAAGTCGCCGAGCGTGGGGAGGCCGTAGTCGCGGGTGCGGTGGCGTCGAGACACGTTGATCATCAAATTCCAGGCGACCGTGACGTCTCGACCACCTTGTGGGACTATGTGTGTCCTCTTGAGACATTGCGCGAAGTCCCCTGTGACCAGGGCGGACCTTGAGGAGATCGGCAGTGTCAGCCGGCGAGCAGCCCCGCACCGTCCTGGAACAGTTGATCGCCGAGGAGTTCACCTGGCCCGAGGCCGCGGCGCGGTTCAACCTGCTCGCCGAGGAGATCGCCCGTGGACCTGGCGGGTACCGGATGACCTCGCTGTCCGAGCGGCAGCTTCGGCGCATCGCCGCCGGAGAGGTTCCTCGGCCGTACCGCGCGACCGTACGAGTGCTGGAACGCCAGTTCGGCCGGCCGATCCAGGAGTTGTTACGGGCTCCAGCATGTGGCGTGGGGGACGGGCGGGATGCAGACTGGTCGCGACCTTCGGCTTTGCTCGGCGTGCGGGCTGATCAGCGGGTTCTCCTGCCTGACACGTCGGGGGAGGAGGACGACGTGGACAGACGAGCATTCGGCGGCGTGCTGGCCGTCGGGGGCGCCTTCCTCGGGGCGGAGTCGATTCGCCGCGGCCTTGGCGTCACCCTGGGTCTCCCGAGCACCGGCGACACCGTCGAGGAGTGGGAGCGGACAGTTCACGAGTACGCGGGCCTGACCTCCAAGGCGGGCCTGCGGAGCAGCCTGCTTCCTCGCTTGATCGCGGACCTGGACGAGGTTCGGACGCACATCGAGACGGCCAACGAGGGCCTGCGGCCCCGACTCGCCGACGTCGCTGCCAGGCTGAGCGGACTTGCGGCAATCGCGCTTTCCAGCGGCGGGCACTGGAGCGACGCCACGGCGTACTGGCGCACCGCCCGTCAGGCTTCATCGGCGAGCGCCGATCACGGCGGGTTGAGCTGTCTCCTCGGGGGGCGGCGGGCGATCTTGAACATATACGGCCCGGTGAGCCAGAACTCGGCGCTGGGCATCGCCAACGAGGTACTCGCCAGGGCGGGCGGAAAACCGTCTTCGGGCGCGGCGAACGCCTTGGCGGCGCGCGCGCAAATTCTCGCGCTCGAAGGCGACCGGGCAGGTGCCTATTCCGCCCTTTCAGATCTTGAACGCCTCTTCGACGGACTTGACGACACCGTTCGTTCTGACAGAAGTACCTGGGGATGGCCGGAGCACAAGCTGCACAACGCACGAAGCTTCGTGTACTCCTACACGGGGAATACCCGCGCCGCTACGGCGGCCCAGGGAGATGCTTTGGCGTTCTCTGTCTCTCCTTATTCTGAGGCGACGATACAAATCAAGTGCCACCAAGCCGCATGTATGATCGTTTCTGGCGATGTAGTGCAGGGCGCTCGTCACGTTGGTGAGGTGTTCCAGTCGATCCCACCGAGCCTGCGAAATGGGCACATGCGTAGCTCCGTCAGTTTTGCTTTGGACAAACTGCCCGAGCGGGCGGCGCGGCTTCCCGCGGTGCGTGAGGTGCGCGCGCTGGTGACGTCGTCAGCGTAGTTCGGCTTAACCGGCCAGGGCGGGGAACGATCCGGTCCAGATCGGGCCAGGTGTTGAGGCCGTAGTGGTAGAAGTCGACGGCGTGGGCGTGGGGGCGCACGGCGGTGACCTTGGCGGATAGGTCACGGGCCGAGGCGGTGTCGGGGTGGCCGGGGCGCAGCAGCACGCGTAACGGGCGGTCGGGACGGCAGGCGGCGCGGTAGGCGGCGGCGACGGTCAGGCCGGCGACCGGGATCCGGTCGAGCACCCGGTCCACGGAGTCCAGATCGGAGACGAACGCGTACAGCGAGCTGTCCAGCGTCACCGGGTGCGGCCCTCGCGGGCGTAGACCAGCAGCAGCCCGATGATGAGCACGCCCAGGAACACCTGCTGGGCGGCCTGCGAGAGGTTCCAGGCCTGCAGCATCGAGGTCAGCACGGTGAGCATCAGCGCCCCGGCGACGGTACCGAGCACGTGCCCCCGCCCGCCCAGGATCGACGTCCCGCCGAGCACCACCACCGCGATCGACTGAAGCTGGTACGGGTCGCCCATGGTCAGCGAGCTGGTGCCGGTGAAGCCGAACAACACCAGCCCGGCCACCCCGGCCAGCACTGAACAGCCGATGTACATGGTGTACGTGGTGGCCGGCACGCTCACCCCGGAGATCCGCGACGCCGGCACCGACAGCCCCAGCGCGACGGCCTCGCGCCCCAGCCGGGACAGGTGCAGCAGCCACAGGCACACCACGCCGATGACCAGCCACAGCAGGAACGCCAGCGGCACCCCCGCCACCCTGTCGTTCGCCAGGCTGGTCAACACGCCGACCGAGGCGGACCGGGGCGCGCCGTTGGTGTACACCAGCAGCGCGCCGGAGATGATCGTGCCGCTGGCCAGCGTCATCACCAGCGGCGGCAGCCGCAGCGCGCGGATGCCGAACGCGTTCGCCGCCCCCACCGCCGCCGAGGCCAGCAGCGCCGCCGCGATGCCCGCCCCACCGCCGTACCCGCCGGCGACCTGCGCGCAGACCACCGCGGCCAGCGACACCACGCCGGACACCGACAGGTCGATGCCGCCCATCATCACCACCAGCGTCTGCCCGACGCCGACGATGCCGAGGTAGGACGCGGTCTGCATCAGGTACCCGGTCTTGGCCCAGCTCGCGAACCCGCCGGTGGTGGCCGCCGCGACCAGCCACACCAGCAGCAACGCCAGGAACGGCAGCACCGTCCGGTTCCCCGCCACCCAGCGCCGCCCCACGCCGACCCACGCGCTCACCGGACATCCCGACGAGTCAGCAGTGTCTTCACCGCGATGGCGACGATCAGCACGACGCCCTGCAAGATCAACTGGTAGAACGTGGACACCCCGGAGAACACCATCAGGTTGGTCAGCACGCCCAGGATCAGCGCGCCCAGCACGGTGCCCCGAAGCTGGCCCACGCCGCCGAAGAAGCTGGCCCCGCCGATCACGGCGGCGGTGATCGAGTTCAGCGTGTACGGGGTGCCCACCGTCGCGTCGGCCGAGCCGGCCTGCAGCGCCAGCGCGATCCCGGCCAGCCCGGTGAACGCCCCGGCCATCGCGTAGACGCCGATCTTCACCGCCCGGGTGTTCACCCCGTTGGCGAACGCCCCCTGCTCATTGCCGCCGACCGCGTACATGGCCCGGCCGAACCACGTCGTCTTCGCCAGCTTCCAGGCCAGCCCCGCGACCACCCCGACCACCAGCGGCAGCGCGACCCCGTGCCAGCCGTTGTTGTACGCCCGCACCAGACCGTCCGGCACGTGCCCGCCCGGGCGGGGCAGCACGAGCAGCGTGACGCCGCCCCAGAGGAACGAGGCGGCCAGCGTCACGATGATCGGCGGCAGCCCGGCGAAGGCCACCAGCGCGCCGTTGATGCCGCTCGCGGCCACCCCGGCGGCCAGCGCCAGCAGCACAGCCGGGACGACACCGACCGGGTCGGCGGTGACCGCGAACGTCGCCATGGCCAAGGCGACCACCGTGCCCAGCGACAGGTCCACCCCGCCGACCAGCATGATCGCGGTCTGGGCGGTGGCGGCGAGCACGAGCGGCAGGAACTGCGCGGACAACACGGTGATCGAGCCCAGCCTGAGCAGGCCGGGCGCGAGCTGCGCGTACACGACCAGCAGCACCAGCAGCAGCGCGCCGAGGCCGACCACGTCCAGGTGCGGCCGCCGCCGGGCGGTGACCAGGTCAGACATGCGCCGCACCGCCGGTCACCGAGGCGTGCACCAGGTCCTGTTCGGTCACCTCGTCACCGGCCAAACTCCGTACCACCCGCCCCTCGTACATCACCAGCACCTCGTCACACAGCCCGACCAGCTCCATGGTGTCGGTGGAGGTCACCAGCACGGCAAGCCCGGCGTCGGCCAGCGAGCGCAGCAGGTGGTAGATCTCCCGCTTGGTGCCGACGTCGATGCCCCTGGTCGGCTCGTTGAGCAGGAGTACGGACGGTTGGGTCGGCAGCCAGCGGGCCAGCGCGACCTTCTGCTGGTTGCCCCCGGACAGCCGCCGGGCCTCCTGCCCGAGCCCGCGCGCCGTGATCCGCAGCCGGTCGACCAGCCCGGCGGCCATCCGCTCCTCGGCGGACCGGCTCACCGTGAACAGCCGCCGGGCGGGGGTGAGCGCGCGCACCGACGGCAGCGTGAGGTTGCCCCGGATGCTCTGCGCGGTGTGCAGGCCTTCGAGCTTGCGGTCCTCCGGCACGTACGCCACCCCGCGCCGGATGGCCGCCCCGGGCCCGCCGATCCGGCAGGCCTTGCCGTCGATCTCGATCCGCCCGGAATGCCGGCGCAGCCCGAACAGCGCCCGCAGCACCTCGCGCTGGCCCTGGCCGGCCAGCCCGCCCAGCCCGACGATCCGCCCGGCCGGCACGTCCAGGTCGACGTTCTCGAAAGCCCCGGTCGTGGTCAGCCCGGACGCCCGCAACCCCGGCCCGAGCGGCGGCCCGCTGGACTTGGCCGGGAACAGCGCCGCCAGCTCCCGGCCGATCATGAGCCGGACTAGGTCGTCCTGGTCGGTCTCGTCACGCCGGCGGGTGGCGACCAGTTCGCCGTCCTTGAGCACGGTGAGCCTGTCGCACACGGCGAACAGCTCGTCCAGCCGATGGCTCACGATGATCACTGAGCGGCCGCCGTCGCGCAGCTCGCGCACCACCTTGAACAGCGCCTCGACCTGGCTGTCGTCCAGCGCGGAGGTGGCCTCGTCCAGGATCAGCAGCGACGGGTCGCCGGCCAGCGCCTTGGCCAGCTCGACCAGCTGGCGCCGCGCCAGCGACAGCTCGCCCACCGGCACCAGCGGGTCCACGGCCAGCCCCACCCGCTCCAGCAGCGGTCGCGCCCGCGCCGCCAGCTCGCGCCGTCGCACCAGCCCGCGCCGGCTCGGCCAGCCGCCCAGGAACACGTTCTCGGCGACCGTCTGGTGCGGGTTCAGGCTCAGCTCCTGCTGCACCGAGCCGACCCCGGCGGCCCGCGCCTGGTGCGGGTTCCAGCCGGTGACGGTCCGCCCGTCCAGGGACACCCGGCCGGAGTCCGGCGCGGTGATCCCGGTGATCACGTTGAGCGCCGTGCTCTTGCCCGCGCCGTTCTCGCCGACCAGCCCCAGCACCTCGCCCCGACGCACCTCGAAGCTCGCCTCGCGCAGCACCGCGATGCCGGCGTAGGACTTCGTCACCCGATCCACGTCGAGCAGCACGGCCGGGTCGGTCACGCCTCAGCCGCCCTGGATCAGCCGGTCGATGTCGCCCTGGGCGATGGGCTTGATGGCGTACGAGTCGTCGCCCTGGTCGGCCTCGACCCACTGGCCGACGTTCCCGTCGTCGATCTTCGGCAGCGGCACCACGATGTCCTTGCGCACCGAGCCGCCGCCGGCCTTCGCCACCCCGGCCTGCAGCGCGATCACCGCGAGGTAGTTGGGCTGCGCGGTGGACAGCGAGCTGAAGCCCTTCGGCAGCTGCTGCTGCCAGAGCTTGAGGAACCCGTTGTAGTTCTCGCCGGTGATCGGCACGATCTTGGCGTTCTGCTGGACGATCGTGCGCAGCGCCGCCTGGGACAGCGTGCCGCCCTGGGAGAACACGCCGGCGATGCCCGGGTGCGCGGAGTACGCGGACGCGAACGCCTGCGCGGCCGGCGCCAGGTTGTACTCGCTGTTGACGTTCGCGGCGACCTTGATGCCCGGGTACCTGGCGAACACCTCGCGGGCGCCGGCCCAGCGGTCCTCGGCCACCGCGACCCCGGCCGGGCCGTTCATCGCGATGATCTCGCCGTTCCCGCCGATCCTGTCCGCCAGCCACTGGGCGAGCATCCGGCCCCACTCGTGCTGGTCGGTGTTCACCTTGATCACCTGGTTCGAGGTGACCAGGCTGTCGAAGTTGACCACCGTGATGCCCTGCCCGACGGCCCGCTCCAGCACCGGGTTGAGCGCGGTGGACGAGCCGGCGTCGACCAGGATCACGTCGTACTGCTGCTGGATCATGGCCTGGATCTGGGCGATCTGCTGCGAGGTGTCGCCGTTGGCATTGAACGTCTGGTAGCTGGCGATCTTGCCGGCCTGGGTCAGCCGGTCGACGTCCCGGCGCAGCATCGCCTCGGTCTCCTGCATCCAGGACGGGGTGAGGTAGATCGTCGACCAGCCGACCTTGAGCGCCTTGTTGGTGGACCCTCCACCGGGAGACTGGGCGGGCTGCACATCGCAGGCGGTGGCGGCGAGGAGCGCGGCGGTCGCGGCGATGACCGCCGCGGCTCGGGCGAGGCGTGCGAGCATCGAGCTCTCCTGTCAGCGGTGACGGAGGACGCGTCCTGTATTTTGCACTGCAAAAGTCAGTGTTGCAATGAAGGGACGCTAATGGGATGCTCGCCGCGATGTCAACACCTCCCGAACCGACCGGCTAGCCGATGACGGCCGCGCGCAACAACTCGGCCTCGCTGCGGCGCGCGCTGGGCATCCTGCTGCACCTGGGCGCCGACGCCGGCCACCCTCGGGGGAGCACGCTCACCGAGCTGGCGTCCGTGCTGGAGCTGAACAAGAGCACGCTGCTGCGGCTGCTCGCGCCGCTGCGGGACGCCCGCCTGGTCGAACAGGACGGCGAGACCGGCCGCTACCGCCTGGGCTGGCGCACCGCGCAGCTCGGACAGGCCTACCTGGAGCGCCTGGACCTGCGCGCGGTCGCCCAGGACGTGCTGCACGGCCTGATGGCCGACACCGGCGAGACCGCGCACCTGGTGATCGCCGACCTGCCGGACGTGGTGTACGTCGACAAGGTGGACACCCCGCAACCCGTGCGGATGTACTCGCGGATCGGCGTGCGCCAGCCCGCGTACTGCACCGCCGTCGGCAAGGCGATGCTCGCCCACGCGGGCGAGGACGCCGTGCGGAGCGTGGTCGAACGCGGCATGCCGCCGCGTACGCCCAACACGCACACCACGGAGGTCGGACTCCGCGCCGAACTGACCACCGTCCGCGAGCACGGCTACGCCGTCGACGAGATCGAGAACGAGCCGGACATCCGGTGCGTCGGGGCGCCGATCTTCGACCACACCGGCGCGGCCACCTGCGCGGTGAGCGTCTCCGGCCCGGCCACGCGGGTGACCAGGGAGCGGGTCGGTGAGCTGGGCCGGCTCGTGCTCGCCGCCGCCGCCGACATCTCCCGGCGGCTCGGCGCCACCCGTTAGTCGAATTCGGCGACGAATTCTCGGGAAAAGGGGATTGACGCGCCGCGCGCGGTCGGTGATGATGGAACGGACAGCGAGGAGGACGTTATGACGAGCATGTGGAGCCGTTTCCGCGGCATCGCGGCCGCCGTTGCGTGCCCGTCGGGCGGCCTCCGAATCCTGAAGATCGAACTGCAGGAGCCCAGCTCAGGCTCTCCACCGTGACGTCGTACGACGTGACGTAGGGGAGCCGCCCATCGGGAAACCGATCCGGGCGGCTTTTTGTGCGGAGGGTCATCCGCGCTCCTGGCGCGAGGGTGGGCCGGAGGCTCGTCCGAGCGCCTGGATCAGGCGGTTTGATCGCCGGAGGCGATTCGCGGATTACCCTCCGCTTAAAACACCGGCATGCCCGAAACAATGGCCGTAAGCGATTGCTGGGGCTGCCGGTGCGGTATGTCGTTGACAATTACATATCGGAGCAGACAATTCGCCCGCCAACCGGCCCCGCGCACGCCGCGCCGAGGTTCGCCGGAGGCGGGCGATTCGGGCCGCGTGACGACGCGGCCCACCCCGGCGCCGGGCGAGCGGGACACGTGGTCCCCGCCCGGCGCCGGGGGCGGCCCCTCCAGACCTCCGTAGCTCAACAGGACAGAGTCTGCCGCTACGAACGGCAGGGATCCGGGTTCGACTCCTGGCGGGGGTGCTGCACCGGATGCGAGGGAGACGGCAACCCACCTGATTTGGGATCAGGACACACCGCGTTCGACTCGCGGGCATCCGACCACGGCGCGTTGGTCCAACGGCAGGACACCGGACCCTCACTCCGGTGACGCGGGTTCGACTCCCGCACGCGCTACGTACACCGGCCCTCGTAGCCCAACTGGCAGAGGCGGCGCGCTCAGAACGCGTGTAGTCCAGGTTCGACTCCTGGCGGGGGCACCGGCGAGGTGGAGCATGGCGGTCTGTGCGGCGCCCTGATGAGGCGACGGACCAGGTTCGACTCCTGGCACCTCGACCACGGGTCGCTAGCTCAACAGGTTCAGAGCAGCCGGCTCTTACCCGGCGGGTTCGGGGTTCGAGTCCCCGGCGGCCCACTCACTGACGCATCGCGCGAACCGAGGGCTCGGCCTCATTTGTGACCGTTCGGTCTCGATAGATGTAGTGTCTCGGCATGGCGAGGGCGAAGGAGTTCGACCCGGACGCGGTGCTGCGCCAGGCGCTGGAGCTGTTCTGGCGGCGCGGGTACGAGGCGACGTCGATGGCCGACCTGGTGGAGCATCTGGGGGTCGCCAGGGCGAGCATCTACGCGACCTTCGGCAACAAGCGGGAGCTCTATGCCAAGGCGCTGCGGCGGTACCTGGACGACACCGATTCGCGGATCATCGCCGACCTGTCGCGGCCCGGGCCGGTGCTGCCGGCGGTGGAGTCGCTGGTGAGGCGCTATGCGACCGAGGCGGCCGAGGGCGGTCGGCGGCTGGGCTGCATGGTGGTCAACAGTGCCGTGGAGCTGGCCGCCCGCGACCCGGGCGTGGCACGGCTGGTCGAGAGCAGCTGGGCGAACCTGGAGGCGGCGCTGACCTCGGCGTTGTTGCGGGCCAAGGCGCAGGGCGAGCTGTCGGCGGAGGCGGACCCTCGGGCGCTGGCGCGGTTCCTGTTGGTGTACTTCCAAGGCGTGCGGGTGCTCGAACGCACCCCCGACCCCGGGGCGCGGTTGCGGGACTCGGCCGAGGTGGCGGTCTCGGCGTTGCGCTGACGTCAGACTATATTCGAGACTAAGTGGTCTAGAAAATCGTATCGAGGGGACCTGACATGACCGCGCGTTTCGACGACAAGATCGTGCTGATCACCGGTGGCTCCGGCGTGATCGCCGGCGTCACCGCGCAGGCCTTCGCCGACCGTGGCGCAACCGTGGTGCTGACCGGCCACAACCCGGACAGGCTCGCCGCGGCCGCGGCCCGCCTGCGACCGGGCGAGGGCGGGATCGACTGGGTGGCCGCGGATGTCACCGACAGCGGCCAGGTCGCGGCCATGGTCGCCGAGGTCGTGCGCCGCCACGGCGGGCTGGACGTGGCTTTCAACAGCGCCGGGATCTTCGGCAAGGGCGCGCCGCTCGCCGACCTCGACGAGGACACCTGGTCCGCGGTGCTCAACGTCAATCTCACGGGGGTGTTCCTGGCGATGAAGCACGAGATCGCCCACATGCGCACCCACGGCGGCGGCGTCATCATCAACATGGCCTCCAACATCGGCGCGCACGGCCGCCGCCCCGGCCTGGCCGCCTACGCCGCGTCCAAGGGCGCCGTCAGCGTGCTCACCCAGACCGCCGCCCGCGACCACATCGGCGACGGGATCCGCATCAACGCCGTCAGTCCCGGCGCCAGCGACACCCCCATGTCCTACCGGCCCGGCGAAACCTCGGCCGACCGCGACGCCCGCGTCAAGGCCGCCGTCCCCGCCGGACGGGTGAGCGACCCCGCCGAGGTCGCCGCCGCCGTGCTCTGGCTGGCCTCCGACGACTCCAGCTTCGTGGTGGGCCACGACCTCGTCGTCGATGGCGGCGCCACCGCCTGACGCGTGCAGGATCGACATCTAAGTGTTAGACGTCGATGTGTTGTGGTAGCGTCGCGATCATGCGTGTGCGGACGACGTGAAGGGAACGAGCAGATTTGAGCTATCCCGAGCCGCGCTACCTCGGCGAGAAGGGCGAGCACTCCGCCGTCTACCTGCCCGCCGGGCGTTCGCCGGAGTTCGTCAACCCATCGGACGGAACGAGAGTTCACTACTTGGCGACCGGCGCCACCACCAACGGTCATTTCGGGCTTTACCGTTGGGAGATGAGCTCCGAGCCGAGCGGTCCGGGGCCACACTTCCATCGGAGCATCTCGGAGTCGTTCTATATCTTGGACGGATCGGTTCGGATCTACGACGGGGAGCGATGGATCGATACCGAGCCGGGTGACTTCGTCCATGTGCCTGAGGGCGGCGTCCATGCTTTTCGCAACGAGTCCGGCGCGCCGGCCTCGATGCTGCTGCACTTCTCTCCCGGCGCCCCGAGGGAGGACTACTTCGAAGGAATTCCCAAGGTTCCAGGGATGACCGAGGAGGAAGTGTTGGAGTTCCTCCTCAGGCACGACACCTACCGCCTTGACTGACTAGACTGCCGCCGTCATGGGGCTGAGTTTCGACGCCGTCGCCGGCGAGCTCCCGCTGGTGCAACGGGTGTGGTCGGCGCGCTGTGACGCCGCGACCGGGTTCACCTCGGTGGTCAAAAGCTGCTCCATGCTCGCGTTCGCGCGGACCAGTGGCGCGGTGACGGCGCACCTGCGCGGTCCGGAGACCAGGGCCACCCGAATGACCTGCCCGGAGGGCACCGAGTTCTTCGGTGTCGACCTGCGGCTCGGTGCCTACCTGCCGCTGTTCCCGCCTTCCGGCCTGGCCGACCTGAACGACGCCGTGCTGCCGACCCTTTCGGGCGGCCGGATCGTGCTGGACAACCGGGACTGGGAGATGCCGACCGAGCGGAACGTCGACGTCTTCGTCAACAGGCTGGTGCGAGCCGGTTTGTTGATCTTCGATCCGCTCGTCGACGAGATCCGCCACGGCGAACGACCGCGAGCCATGTCGGAGCGGACGGCGCAGATCCGGTTCCGCCGGGCCGTCGGGATGTCGCGCCGCAAGCTCGTCGCCGTCGAGCAGGCCCGGCACGCCGCGCGGCTCCTCGCGGCGGGGAAGTCGATCGCCGACGTGGTCACCGTCGCCGGCTACTACGACCAGCCGCAGCTCGCGCGGGCGATGCGGTCGGCGACCGGCCACACCCCGGGCGAGCTGAGGGCCGGCACCCCATTCCTCGCGTTCTGATTCGGTTCGATACAAGACGCGCCGATCACCGGGATGGTTGTCTCCGGGCATGCGCACACTGATCGAGTTCGACCACCTCTCGCTCGACGGGAGGCACTCCGGGGACGACTTCTGGGCTGCCCAGATGAAGGTCGTCCCCAACGACAACCAGTTCGACTATCAGCTCCGGCTGCTGGAACACGCGGCCGGTCTCGTCCTCGGGCGGGCGACCTACGAGGGGTTCGCCGCGACGTGGCCGGCCATGACCGGCGACCTCGCCGACAAGATCAACTCGCTGCCGAAGTACGTCGCCTCCACCACGCTGACGCAGACCACCTGGAACGCCGAGGTGCTCGCCGGCGATGCCATCGAGGCGGTCGCCAGGCTCAAGGAGTCCGGCGACGGCACGTTGGTGAAGTACGGCAACGGCCCGTTCAGCCGGGCGCTGCTCGAGGCGGGCCTGCTCGACGAGCTGCACCTGAGCATCTCGCCGTTCGTCGCGGGCTCCGGCGAGTCGCTGCTGGCGGGTATCGGCGCGACCGCCCTGGACCTGAAGGGAGTCACCGACATCGGCAACGGCACGGTGGTGCTGGCCTATACGCCGAGCCGGTAGCCGGGCACCCCAGCGCGCGCCCGCCGTGGGGTCAGAGGGTGGGCGGGCCTTGTTCGACGCGGCGCAGTATGGGCGCGAGCCTGTCGATGTCGTCGGTGCCCTGGAGGTGCCGCTCGTCCCACCAGGTGACGCCCGCGTCGACCAGCGGGCCGATCAGGTCGCGCGCCTTGGCGGCGTCGGGCGGGCTGGCGGCGCCGAGCACGATCTCGAACGGGCCGTCGCGGTCGGCGCGCTGCCGGCGCAGGAAGGCGACCAGGTCGCGGACCTGGTCGAGCGGCGGCGCGTGGCCGTGCCTGGCGTCGGTGAACAGCGGGACGGCGCCGTCCCACCGGGCGGCCCGGCGCATCGGCGCGCGGCGCGGCCAGTAGCCGGCGACCCAGACCGGCGGTCGGGGGCGCTGCACCGTGGCCGGCAGCAGGGTCACGTCCCGGACCTCGTAGTTCGGCCCGTGATGGTTCACCGGCTCGCCCGACCAGAACCGCCGCAGCAGGTCAAGGCCCTCGTCCATCCGCCCGGCCAGCACGACCGGGTCGGTCGGCTCGCCGAAGCTGCCGTACTCGTCCTCGAGCGGCCCGCCGAGGCCCGCGCCGAAGATCACCCGCCCGCCGCTGACCGCGTCCAGCGTGGCCACCTGCCGCGCGAGCTGCTGCGGCCGCCGCCGGGCCACCGGGGTGACCAGCGTCCCCAACCGGATCCGGGAGGTCGCCAGCGCCGCGGCGGTGAGCAGCATCCACGGGTCCCCGAACGGCCGAGGGTGGCGCCGGTGCACGACGTGGTCCCAGACGAACAGCGCGTCCCACCCCGCCGCCTCGGCGGCCCGGGCCAGCTCGGCCACCGTCCTGGGATCGGAGAAGTCCCCGAAGTTGGGAACGTTGATCGAGAAGCGCACGCCGCCGATTATCCCGGTAAAGAAGGGGCCGGCCAGCGCGACCAGCGCGCGATGGACCGCAGCATGAGCGAGGCCGGCAACAGCCGGGTGGCGGTGTCGCGCACGGCGGTCACGGCCGGATGCCCGATCGACATCAGCCGGGACAGCCGGGCGGCCTCGCCGGCCACCGCGGCGGTGCGCGGGCGGCGTTCGCGGTCGTAGCGGGCCAGCGCGGCGGGCACATCGTCGCCGGTGTCGGCGAGCGCGGCGGCCAGGGTCAGGGCGTCCTCGATCGCCATGCCGCCGCCCTGGCCGAGGTTCGGCGGCATGGCGTGCGCGGCGTCGCCGAGCAGCGCGACCCGGCCGGCGACGTACGAGGCGGGCAGCGTGGCGAGGTGACGGATGTCCAGGTGCAGGACGGTCTCGGTGGTGGCGATGAGCTCGGGGATCGGCTCGTGCCAGTCGCCGAAGTGCTCGGCCACGAACGCGCGCTCGTCGTCGTGGGTCTCGCCGGGCGGCGCGGGCATGGCGGCGAACCAGTACACCCGCTCGCGCCCGAGCGGCACGATGCCGAACTCCCTGGCGCCGGCCCAGCTGTTCGACCACCCCGGCACGCCGGAGCGCGGCACCGGCGCGATGCCCCGCCAGGTGGTGGTGCCGTTGGCGACCGGCGCGGGCAGCTCGGGGAACAGCCGGGCGCGCAGCGCGCTGTCGATCCCGTCGGCGGCCACGACCAGGTCCGCCTCGGGGACCTCGGTCACGGTGGTGCCGAGTCGGATCGCGCCGGCGGGTACGGCGTCGAACAGGGCGTCGAGCAGGGCACCGTGCAGCCGCGCGCGGGACACGGCGGTCAGCGGGCCGCCGGCCAGCCGCTCCAGCTCCGACCAGCGCCACCGGGCCAGCCACCGGCCGGACCGGGTGCGGACCCCGCCGACTCCCGCGCCGTCCGCGTCCAGCTCCACCCCGAGCGCGCGCAGCGCCCGCAGCGCGTTCGGCCACAGCGTGATCCCGGCGCCCACCGGCGCGAACTCCTCGGCCCGCTCCAGCACCCGCACCCGCCACCCGGCCCGGTGCAGCCCGATCGCGGCGCTGAGCCCGCCGATCCCGGCACCGACGATCACGACGCTCGGCATGACCCGATCATGCCAGCGACTGTTCTGCGGCGGCCGGTTCGTTCAGTACGCTCGCCTCACAACGTGCCGTGTGGGGAGGTGAGCCGCGTGCCTACCCGTCGTTGAGGCAGCAGCATCCCTCCGTCCGGTCGGGCGGATCCCCACATGGCCGTCGGCGTCCCCTCGGGTTGACGCACCCCTTCGGCGCGGCGGCCGACACGCACGATGAGGAGACCTTTCGTGAGTTCAGCCGCAACAACCGCCGAGCCCCTGCACGCCGTGATCAGCGAGGTGATCGCGCCGGCCGCCGCCGAGGTGGACAGGGACGGTTCGTTTCCGCGCGCCGGCATCGACGCGCTCGCCAAGGCCGGGATCCTGGGCGCCACCAGCGCGCCCGAGCTGGGCGGGGGCGGGGGAGGCGTCGCCGAGGTGGCCATGATCGTGGAGCGGCTCGCCGGTGCGTGCTCGTCCACGGCGATGGTCGTGTTGATGCACTTCTCGGCGGTGTCGGTGCTGGAGGCGCACGGCCCGCGCGAGGTGCGCGAGGCGATCGCCCGGGGCGAGCACCTGAGCACGCTGGCCTTCTCCGAGGCCGGCTCGCGCGCCCACTTCTGGGCTCCGACCAGCACCGCCGCCGTGGCACCTGATGGGGTGCGGCTGGACGCCCGCAAGAGCTGGATCACCTCGGCCGGCGAGGCGGACAGCTACGTCTGGTCCAGCCGGCCGCTGGCCGAGCCGGGGCCGATGACGCTGTGGCTGGTGCCGGCGGACGCGGCGGGGTTGAGCGCGCCGGGCGCGTTCGACGGGCTGGGGCTGCGGGGCAACGCGTCGCGGCCGGTCACCGCGGCCGGCGTGGTGGTGCCGGCCGGCGCGATGCTCGGCGCGGACGGCTCCGGGCTGGACATCGCGCTGTCGATGGCGTTGCCGACGTTCCTGGTGGGCAGCGCCGCGTTCTCCGTCGGCCTGGCGCAGGCGCTGCTCGACGAGGCCGCCGCGCACCTGACCGCGACCCGGCTGGAGCACCTGGACGCCACGCTGGCCGAGCAGCCGGCCACCCGCGCCGAGTACGCCGCGCTGCTGACCAGGGCGGCGGAGGCGCGCGCGTTCCTGGCCGACACCCTCGCGGCGCTGGCCGCCGGGCGGGAGGACGCGATGCTGCGGGTGCTTCAGGTCAAGGCGGTCGCGGGCGAGGCCGCCGCCGAGGTCGCGGACGGGGTGATGCGGGTCTGCGGCGGCGCGGCGTTCCGCAAGGAGCTGGGCGTGGAGCGGCGGTTCCGCGACGCGCTGGCCGCCAGGGTGATGGCCCCGACCACCCAGGCGCTGCGGGACTTCGTGGGCCGCGCCGCGCTGGGCCAGCCGCTGCTGGACGGGGCGGGTGCCTGATGCCCGAGACGCTGCTGATGGGCGCGGTGGCCTACGACCCCAAGGTGGTGACCATCTGGGAGGGCTTCCGCCGCTGGCTGGCCGGCAACGGGCTGGCGTTCGACTTCGTGCTGTACTCGCACTACGAACGGCAGGTCGACGACCTGGTCGACGGCCGCATCCACGCCGCCTGGAACTCCCCGCTGGCCGCGCTGCGCGCCGAACGCCTCGCTCGCGCGCGGGGACGGTCGGTGACCGCGGCGCTCATGCGCGACACCGACCGGGACCTGACCTCGGTCGTGGTGGTCCGGGAGGACTCCGAGATCACGTCCGTCGCGGACCTCGAGGGCGCCACGGTGGCGGTCGGGGCGGTGGACTCGCCGCAGGCCACGCTGATCCCGTTGGCGCACCTGCGCTCGGTCGGCGTCCGGGACATCACCGTGCGCCGGTTCGACGTGGGCGTGGGGCTGCACGGCGACCACATCGGCGGCGAACGCGACGCCGCGCGAGCGCTCGCCGCCGGCCGGGTCGACGCCGCCTGCATGATCGACGGCAACCACCTGCTGTTCACCAAGGAGGGCACGCTCCCGGCCGGCACCCGGATCGTGGCCCAGACCCCGCCGTACGACCACTGCACGATGACGCTGGCCGACAACGCACCGTCGGAAAGGTTCGTCGAGCTGCTGCTGGCGATGTCCTACGAGGACCCGGAGGTGCGGCCGCTGCTGGACCTGGAGGGCCTGCGGGTCTGGCGGGAGGGCCGGACCAGCGGGTACGGCCAGCTCGCCGACGCGGTGGACCAGGTCGGGTTCTACGACGCCGAGGGCCGGGTGACGGCGGCGGAGTACGCGCCCTGATGACGCCCCGGCTGGACCTGGAGGCGCTGGCGTTCACCTCCGGCGCGCACCTGCTGGTGGACCGGGCGCTGCGCGGGCTCCCACCGGGGGCGCGGCTGCGGGTGGTCGGGGCGGACCCGGCGCTGGGCGTGCACCTGCGCGCCTGGTGCCGGGCTCGCGGCCACGGCTTCGCCGAGCACCCCGACGGCGGGTACACGCTCACCCGAGGGCGGGCCGACCTGCAGCGCTGGGCCGGTGCCGAGCGCGCCGGGCGGCCCGACCCGGACGGACTGGTCCGCCGGCCGCCCGCGCACTGGGGGCTGGCCGCCCGCGGCGCGCTGGTGGAGGCGGGCGGGCCGGCGGTGGCGTCGTTCGACCTGGACGACCGCGACGTGGTCTGGGCCGACCTGGCGCCCCGGCTGTACGCGCACGCCGCCGCCGCGCAGTGGGACCCGGCCACCGCCGTGGACTGGTCCGCCGGCACGAAGCTGCCCGCCGAGATCGAGGCGGCGGTGGTGCAGGTGATGACCTACCTGGTGGAGAACGAGCAGGCCGCGCTGGTCATCCCGGCGCGGCTGCTCGCCAGGGTGCACCCGCACTTCCGGGAGGTGCAGCAGCTGCTCGCGGTGCAGGCCGCCGACGAGGCCCGCCACGTGGAGGTGTTCACCCGCCGCGCGCTGCTGCACGGCGGCGAGATGGGCACCTCCTCGGCGGGCGGGCGGGCGTCGCTGACCACGCTGCTGGCCGAGCCGGACTTCTCGCTGGCCTCGTTCCTGCTCTCGGTGCTCGGGGAGGGCAGCTTCCTGGCCCTGCTCGCCTTCCTCGACCAGCACGCCCCCGACCCGGTCACCCGCCAGGTCACCAGGCTCGCGCGCGTCGACGAGGCCCGGCACGTGGCGTTCGGCGTCGCCCACCTGGAACACCAGGCCGCGCTCGACCCCACCCTGCGCGGCAAGCTGCGCGCCGCGATCGAACGCCGGCACGACGCGCTGGTCGACACCGCCGGCCTGAACGCCGACGTGTTCGACGCGCTGGTCGTCCTCGCGGCCGGCGAGTGGACCCCGGCCGCGATCGCGCGCGGTCACCGAGCCGTGGCGGAGCTGCACCGCGCGATGGACGACGGCCGCCGCCAGCGGCTGGCCAGGCTGGGCTTCCCGCCCGACGAGGCGGCCGAGCTGTCCGCCCTGCACACCCGCAACTTCATGTGACGCCGCGGGTGGCGAGGGGGCGGACGCGATGCCCGCCCCCTCGCCGTGTGGTGGGAGCGAGTTCAGGCGCTCCCGGGGACGGTCAGGGTGCCGGCCCGCGCGGCGGTGAACCGGTCGGCGGCGTCGGCCCAGTTCACCACGTTCCACCATGCCTTCACATAGTCCGGCTTGACGTTGCGGTACTGCAGGTAGAAAGCGTGCTCCCACATGTCCAGGAGCACCAGCGGAACCTGGCCGGCGGGCAGGTTGGCCTGCTGGTCGTACAGCTGGTGGATCAGCAGCCGCCGGCCGAGCACGTCCCACCCGAGGATCGCCCAGCCCGAGCCCTGGATCGTGGTCGCGGCGGCGGTGAAATGCGCCCGGAAACCGTCGAACGAGCCGAACGCGTCGTCGATGGCGGCGGCCAGCTCGCCGGTCGGCTTGTCACCGCCGTCCGGGGACAGGTTGTTCCAGAACAAAGAGTGGTTGACGTGCCCGCCGAGGTTGAACGCCAGCGTCTTCTCCAGCCCCACGATCGAGCCGAACGAACCCGATGCGCGGGCTTCCGCGAGCTGGTCGAGGGCGCCGTTCAGGCCGTTGACGTAGGTCTGGTGGTGCTTGGAGTGGTGCAGCTCCATGATCTCGCCCGCGATGTGCGGGGCCAGCGCGCCGTAGTCGTACGGCAGGTCGGGCAGGACGTACTGGGTCATCGGTCGTCTCCTCCTCAAGCTCGTGCGCACCGGAGACGCTCGTCCCTCAACCGCTGTTGAGGTCAAGTGCCTGTGATCGACACGTCACCAGGGGACGGGGGTGCCGTCCCAGGACACGAACCGGCCGGTGGGCCCGTCGCCGCCCAGCAGCGCCAGGCGGACGGCCCCGGCGGCGGCCTCGGCGGGGTCGCCGTCGCTGGTTGCGGCGCGCGCGTTGAGGTCGGTCCGGCGCAGGCCGGGGGCCAGGGCGTTCACCTTGAAGCCCTCGGCGGCCAGCGCCTGGGCGTAGAACAGCGTCACCGCGTTCAGCGCGGTCTTGGACGAGCGGTAGGCGGCGGCGGATCCGGCGCTGACCGCGAACTCGCGCCCCGGGTCCGCGCTCCAGGCCAGCGAGCCGGTGCCGCTGGAGACGTTCACGATCCTCGGCGCGGCGGAGCGGCGCAGCGCGGGCAGGAACGCGTTCGTCACGGCCAGCACGCCGAACAGGTTCGTCTCGTAGGTGCGCCGGAAGCTGGCCAGGTCGGCGTCCACCGCCGAGGCGGTGTCGACCATGATCCCGGCGTTGTTCACCAGGATGTCCAGCCGCTCGACCGTGCCCGCCGCCTCGGCGACACTGCCGGCGTCGGTGACGTCCAGGACCAGCGGTCGGGCGTTGCCGCCGATCTCGGTTGCCGCGCGTTCGCCGCGCGCGGCGTCGCGGCAGCCGACGTGGACGGTGAGCCCGGCGGCGGCGAGCCGGCGCGCGATCTCCTTGCCGATGCCCTTGTTGGCGCCGGTCACCAGGGCGATGGAATCCTTCATGGTGTCGACGGTGCTGTTCGGAGTGCGGCCGAACCAGGCACAACCGATACCTGGCACCCGACCCGTGGACGACGCGGTGGGAGGGCGGATGGTGAGAGGGGAGCTGGCCCGGTTCCTGCGGGACCGGCGCGGCGAGCTGCGGCCCGTTGACGTGGGCATCCCGGCCGGCGGCCGGCGGCGCACCCCCGGGCTGCGCCGCGAGGAGGTCGCCGGGCTGGCGCACATGTCGGTGGAGTACTACGCCCGCCTCGAACAGGCCAGGGGGCCGCGCCCCTCGCCCCGGGTGCTGACGGCCATCGCCGGCGCGCTGCGGCTCAGCCCGGCCGAGCGGTCGCACCTGTTCGGCCTGGCCGGGGCGAACCCGCCGGCGCCCGAGGGTCCGGTGCGCCGGGTCCGTCCCCACGTGGCCGACATGCTCCGCCGGATGCCGGACACGGCCGCCGTGGTGACCGACGCGAGCTACGACGTGATCGCGCGCAATTCGCTCGCGGACGCGCTGCTGGCCGGCCTGGACCGCGAGCCGAACCTGGCCAGGCGCCGCTTCCTGGGCCTGGGCCACTTCGAGAGCTCCGCCGCCGAGGAGTTCGGCCACATCGCCGTGGCCCGGCTGCGCGCCTCTGCCGCCCGGTATCCCCGCGATGCCCGGCTGGCCGTCCTGGTCGCCGAGCTGCGCGCCGCCAGCGAGGAGTTCGTCGCGATCTGGGACACCAACCCGGTCCGTACCCCCGGCCACCGCACCAAGACGATCGACCACCCGACCCTCGGCCCGCTGCGGCTGAACTGCGACGTGCTCGCCGTGCCCGACGTCGACCAACAGGTCGTGTTCATCACCGCCGACCCCGGCAGCCAGGCCGCCCGAGCCCTGCGCCAGCTGGCCTAGAGGAGGCCCTCGGTGTGCGCTTCCTCGATGATGGCCAGGGTGGAGCGCAGGTGCTGCAGCGTCAGCTCGATGGCGGCGTCGGCGTCGCGGCGGCGGTAGATGTCCAGCAGCTGCTCGTGTTCGGCGTTGGCCTCGGCGATGTGGCGCGGCTGGGCGTCCAGCGAGACGGCGACGTAGCCGGCGGCGCTGTCGCGCAGGCCGGCGAGGATGGTGGCCAGCCGGCTCTTGTCGTCGATCTCGGTGAAGACCCCGTGGAACGCCCGGTTGAGGTTGACCCAGGTCGACATGTCCGACTCGGTGCGCATCTGAGCGGCCAGGTCGGCGGCGCGGGCCAGTTGCTCGTCGGTGATCCGCTCGATCACCCGCCTGACCATGATCGGTTCGAGCGTCATCCGGAGTTCGTAGATCTCCCGTACCTCGTCGATGTTGAGCGGGCGGACGATGGCGCCCCGGTGCGAGTCGAACAGGACAAGGCCCTCGGTGGCCAGGTCGCGCAGGGCCTCCCGGACGGGGGTGGTGCTGACGCCGAGCTGGGAGGCGAGCTCGGACTGCACCAGGCGCTCCCCGGCGGACAGCGTGCGGTCCAGGATCGCGGCCCGCAGCGTGGCGCGCACGTGCTCGTAGGCGGTGCGCGTTCGCGGCGGGGCGGCAAGCGGGTTGATCGGCACGGGGACCTCACGACGTCGGAACGGACAGTGCGAACCTAGAGCGTGTCCCGCTCTAGCCGGGCACGGGCGGCCCGCCGCGCCGGGCGAACTCGTCGCGGATGCGTTCGGGGGAGGCGCGGGCGGCCAGTAGCGCCCACAGCAGGATCCGGGCCTTGTGCGGGTCCAGCCATCCGGCGGGCACCGCGCCGCGCCCGATCAGGTCCCGCTCGGAGCCGGCGAAGCCGTAGGTGCCGTTCAGCGTGGTGCCCGCGCCGGTCCGGCTGGCGAACACCACGGCCATGTCGCCGTCCAGCGCGTCGCCGACCGCGTCGGCCAGGGCGAACGGGACGTGGCCCGCGCCGAAGGCCGACACCACCGCGCCCCGGTAGCCGCCCGAGCGGGCCAGCCGCAGCAGCCGGCCGTCGTCGCCGAGGCAGGCGTCGACCACCGCCACCTCGGGGTGCTCCAGTCCGGGCGGGGGTGGCGCGAGCGCCGGCCATCGGTGCGGCGGATGGCCCAGGACGGGGCTGCCCTCGACCAGCACGCCCAGCGGCCCGAAGTCCGGCGAGGTGAAGGCGGCCAGGCTGAAGGCGTGCGACTTGCGCACCCTGGCCGCCGCGTGCACCTCGTCGTTCATCACCACCACCGCGCCGACCGACGTGCAGCGCGCGGCGACCCGCACGGCGGCCAGCAGGTTCGCCGGGCCGTCCGCGCCGGGTACGCCGGCCGGGCGCATCGCGCCGGTCACGACCAGCGGCTCGGGACGCCGCCAGTGCAGGTCGAGCAGGTAGGCGGTCTCCGGCAGCGTGTCGGTGCCCTGGATCAGCACCGCACCGCTCGCGCCACCGGCCACCGCGTCGTCCGCCCAGCGCAGCGCGGCGAGCACGTCGTCGAAGGAGAGCGAAGCCCCGGGCAGCGAGGCGAGCGTGGTGGCCTCGATGGTGGCCACCCGCGCCAGCTCCGGGACGGCGGCGATCAGCTCGTCGGCGCCCAGGGTCGGGGTGACGCCGCCACCCTGGCCGGTCATGGTGATCGTCCCCCCGAGGGAGGCGATCGCTACGTGCGCATGCGTCATGGAGAACCCTTCTTGCATCATGCATCGTCGATTTTATAGGGTGCACGACACCGACGGAAGCGGCGGATCCCCGAAGGAGCGTGATCGCCGATGACCACGCGGTCCGACCAGGCGGCGCCCGGCGCCGGCCTGGCCCGGCTGACCAGGGCGGTCGCCCTGGTCACGCTGGTGGTGCTGGGGTTGTCCTACGTGCTCAATGCCATGGACCGCCAGGTGTTCCCGGTGCTGCTGCCGGACATCCGCAAGGAGCTGGCGTTCAGCCTCGGCCAGGGCGGGCTGTTGTCCACGATCTTCACCCTGGGCATCGGCGTGGCCGGGCTGCCGACCGGCTACCTGCTGGACCGGATGTCGAGGCGCGCGGTGATGGCGCTCGGGATCCTCATCTTCTCGGCGTTCACCGTGCTTACGGCGTTGGCCTTCGGCTACTGGGACATGTTCGCCTACCGCGCGCTGTCCGGGGTCGGGGAGGCGATGCAGAACGCGGCGCTGTTCTCGGCGGTCGGCGCCTACTTCTTCGCCAACCGGGCGCTCGCGCTGGGCAGCCTCAACTTCGCCTACGGGGTGGGCAGCTTCGTCGGGCCGCTGCTCGGCGCGCACTTCGCGACCACGTCGGGGGACTGGCGGGCGCCGTTCTACCTCTACGGCGGGGTGGGGCTGGTGCTCGTGGTCGTGGTCGGGGCGGTGGTCAGCCGGCGGTTCACCGAGCAGGTGGAGAAGACGACCTCGGCGGACGGCGGGCTGGACCTGAGCCGGGTGCCGGCGGTGCTCTACAACCGCAACCTGCTGTTGCTGGCGTTCACCGCCGTCGTCGTCGGGGTGGCGATGTACGGCTACATCGGGCTGTACCCGACGTTCCTGCAGGAGCGGCTGGGGTTCGGGCGCGAGCAGGCGGGGCTGGCGGCGAGCATGTTCGGCATCGGGGCGCTGATGGGGCTGCCCGCCGGTTGGCTCGGCGACCGGTTCAACCAGCGGCACATCATGATCGGCGCGCTGCTGGCCGGGTCGGTGGTGGGGTACCTGCTGTTCAACGGGCCGACCACGCTGGGGCCGCAGGTGGCGCTGTCGTTCGCCGAGGGGGCGATCGCCAGCGGGTTCCTGTTCGTCAACATCTACTCGGCGATGCAGCGGGCGGTGCTGCCGGCGATGGTGGGGCGGGCGTCGGGGCTGTACGTGGCGAGCTTCTACGTGCCGGCGGCGCTGGCCGGCTACCTGTTCTCCGCGCTGGTCGGGGCCACCGGGTGGGGTGGGGCGGCGGTCTGGCAGCTCACCGTGCTGCCGCTGTTCGGGGTGGTCGCGCTGCTGTTCGTGGACGTGAGCCGGTTCTCCAACGCGATGAGGAGGTCGACGGGTTGAGCGGCGAGATCACGGGGCCGAGGCGTTGGCACGAGCTGCGCTGGCTGGTCGACTCGGTGCTGCGGACCGACGGGCTGGAGTGGGACCAGCCCCGGGTGGCGTACACGCTGCGCCCGATGGGGGTGGACGCGAGGCCCGACTTCGCGGTGGCGCAGTCGCGGATCAGCAAGTTCGCCGACATCACGCCGGTGTTCACCGAGCTGGCCGGGCGGCGCGAGGCGAAGGCGGTGGCCGCCGAGGACGCCGGTCGCGAGGTGACCGCCCGCGAGCACTACTTCCACGCCGCGCTGCTCTACGCCAGCGCCGAGTGGCCGATCTGGGCGGACACCGCCGAGCTGGTGGAGCTGGACGACAAGAAGAACCGCTGCTACGGCGCGTACGCGCGGCTGGCCGACCACTACGTGGAGCGGGTGGAGATCCCGTTCGGGGACGGGTTCATCCCGGCCTGGTTCCACCTGCCGGTGGGGTACGAGGGCGGCCGGCTGCCGACGGTGATCGCGTGCGGCGGGATGGACGCGCCGAAGGAGCTGAACGTCAACCTGTACGGGGACAAGCTGCTGGCGCGGGGGTTCGCGGTGCTGTCGTTCGACGGGCCGGGGCAGGGGGAGGCGCCGATCAGGGGCGTGAAGTTCACCCCGACCGCGTGGGTCGACGCCGGCGAGGCGGTGGTGGGCTGGTGCCGGGCCCGGGCGGAGGTGGACGCGGAGCGGATCGTCGGGTTCGGGTTGTCGTTCGGTTCGTACTGGATGACGCAGATCGCCGCGACCCAGCCGTCGCTGCGCGGGTGCGCGGTCGGGTTGGTGTGCCACGAGCCGGGCGGGCACATGATCTTCGAGGCGGCCTCGCCGAGCTTCAAGGCCCGGTACATGTGGATGTCCGGGCTGGAGCACGACGAGGACGCGTTCGACGCGATGGCCAAGGAGATCGACCTGCGGCCGGTGATCTCGGAGATGCGGGTGCCGTGGCTGGTGATCGCGGGGGACGAGGACGAGCTGTCGCCTGTTGAGCACAGTTATGAGCTGGCGCGGGACAGTGGGGGGCCGTCTCCGATGCTCGTCTACCAGCAGGGGCGGCATGCGTTGTCGTTGCCCACGCCGTCGGTGGCGTTGGGTCCGAACTGGCTGACCTACTCGGCGGACTGGTTGCTGGATCGGGTGGACGGGGTGCCGGCCGAGGACTACGTCGACTACGTGCTGCCGACCGGGGAGATCGAGCGGCGGCCGCATCCCAGGGAGCTGTCGTGACCGCGCTGCCGGAGCTGGGCCGGGCGGCGGTGGTCACCATCGACATGCATCGGGGGCATCTGGATCCGGCGGTGGCCACCATGCCGTTGCCCGAGGTCGTTGCCAAGCGGGTGGTCGCGGCTCATGGGCCGCTGCTGCGCGCGGCGAGGGAGCGGGCGGTGCCGGTGGTGCACGTGGTGACCTCGTACCGGTCGGTGGCGGAGATCGCGTCCAACCCCTGGTGGGCGGCGGTGGCGGGCACGGACGCGAGCCGGGCGAACGTGCTCAACCACCAGCTCCCGGGCAGTCCGGGCCTGGAGCTGATGCCCGAGGTGTACGGCTCCGACGATCTCGTCGTTACGGGGAAGAAGCGGTACGACTGCTTCGCCGCCACCGACCTGGAGCACGCGCTGCGTTCCCGGGGCGTCGACACGCTGCTGCTGACCGGGGTGAACACGAACAGCTGCGTGCTCGCCACCGCGGTGGCCGGCAACACTCGGGACTTCGCCGTCGTCGTGGTGGAGGACTGCGTGGACACCATGGACCCCGCGCTGCACGACGCGGCGCTGTCGGTGATCCGCCAGGCGTTCGGCTGGGTCGCGACCGCGGAGGAGGTCGTCAAGGCGCTGTGAGAACGATTGACGTACACGCGCACGTGATACCGCCCGTGCTGGTGGAGGCCATGCGGGCCGGCGATGCCCCGGACGGCATCCGGCTCACGGCCGGTGAGTCGACGCCCTGGGTCGAGCATCGGCAGGGCTACCGGTACCCGCTGCTGGACGCCTTCCACGACGTCGAGGCCCGGCTGGCGGTGATGGACAAGACGGGCGTGGACCTGGCGCTGCTGTCCGCCGCGCCGCCGCTGTTCCTGTACTGGATCGCGGCCGACGAGGCGGTGGACGCCGCGCGCGCGATCAACGACGCCATCGTGGCCATGGCCCGCCAGGCCCCGTCCCGGTTCGCGCCTGTCGCGACCTTGCCGCTGCAACGGCCGGACGCGGCGGTCGCCGAGCTGCGCCGGTGCGCCGCGCTCGGGATGGTGGCCGCTCAGGTCGGCCCGCACTGCGAGGACGAGCCTCTGGACTCCGAGACGCTGCGGCCCGTGCTGGCGGCCGCCGCCGAGGCCGGGCTGCCGCTGGTCATCCACCCGTACTACGTCGGCGCCTCCTCAGGGCTCGACGAGTTCTACCTGACGAACCTGCAGGGAAACCCCTGGCAGACGGCGGTGTGCGCGTCCCGGCTGATGTTCTCCGGCACGCTGGACGAGCTGCCGGGGCTGGACTGCGTGCTGGTGCACGGCGGCGGGCACCTGCCGTACCAGATCGGCCGGCTCGACCACGGCCATCGGGTCCGCCCCGAAGCCGCCCGCCCGCACCACCGACCGAGCGACTACCTGCGCCGCTTCCACTACGACACGCTGACCCACCGGCCGGCCGCCACCGGCTGGCTGCTCGACCAGGTCGGCGCCGACCGGGTGCTGTTCGGCACCGACACGCCGTTCGACATGGGCGGCGGCGGCCTCTACGACCAGCTCGCCGGGTTGCGACTGCCCCCGGAGACGACGGCCGCCGTGGCGCACCGCAACGCCGAGCGGCTGTTCTCCCTGGACGGCCGGCGATGACCCTCCTCCTGCACATCGACGGCAAGGACCGGCCCGCGTCGGACGGCCGGACGCTCGCGGTGCGCAACCCGGCCACCGGCGAGCACCTGTTCGACGCCGCGCTCGGCACCGCCGCCGACGTCGCCGACGCCGTGGCCGCCGCCCGCGCCGCGTTCGACGACGGCCGCTGGCGGGCCACCCACCCCCGCGAGCGGGCGCGCGTGCTCAACCGGGCCGCCGCGCTGCTGGCCGAGCGCATCGACGACTACGCCGCCCTGGAGACCCGCCAGATCGGCCGCCCGCTGCGCGAGATGCGCGCCCAGCTGCGCCGGCTGCCGGAGTGGCTGGAGTACTTCGCCGCCGTGGCCCAGACCGCCGAGGGCACCGTCCCGAACTTCGGCCCCGACCACCTCAACGTCGTGCACCGCGTCCCGCTCGGCGTGGTCGGGCTGATCACGCCGTGGAACCACCCGCTGCTGATCACCATGAAGAAGCTCTCCGCCGCGCTCGCCGCCGGCAACTCGGTCGTGCTCAAGCCCAGCGAGCTCGGCCCGGCCGTCCCGCACCGGCTGGCGTCGCTGCTGGAGGAGGCCGGCGTGCCCGCCGGCGTGGTCAACGTGGTGACCGGCGACGGCGCCACCACCGGCCGCGCGCTGTCCGAGCACCCCGGGCTGAACAAGCTGGACATCACCGGCGGCACCGAGACCGGCAGGGCGATCGCCGCGAACGCCGGCCGCTCGCTGATCCCGGTGACCGCCGAGCTCGGCGGCAAGGCCCCGGTGCTGATCTTCGACGACGCCGCGATCGAACCGGCCGTGGCGGGCGCGCTGTTCGCCGCGTTCATCGCGTCCGGCCAGACCTGCGTGCAGGGCGCGCGCACGCTCGTGCACCGCTCGATCTACGAACCGTTCGTCCAGCGGCTGGTGGAACGGGCCGGCGGGCTGCGCCTGGGCGACCCGATGGACCCGGCCACGCAGGTCGGCCCGCTGGTGTCCGCCGGGCAGCGGGACAAGGTCGCCGATGCCGTCCAGCGGGCCCGAGCCCAGGGCGCCCGGGTGCTGTGCGGCGGCCGGGCGCCGGACCGTCCCGGCTGGTTCTACGAGCCGACCGTGCTGGCCGGGGTGGCCCGCGACCACGAGCTGTGGCGCGAGGAGGTGTTCGGCCCGGTCACCCTGGTCGCGCCGTTCGAGGACGAGGACGACGCGGTGGCGTTGGCGAACGACTCGCCGTTCGGGCTCGCCGGCTCGGTGTGGACCCGGGACGTCGGGCGGGCGCTGCGGGTGTGCGACAAGCTGGACATCGGCATCATCTGGGTCAACGATCACCACCGGATCGACCCCGCCTCGCCGTGGGGCGGGGCCAAGGACAGCGGGATCGGCTCGGAGAACGGCCTGGAGGCCTACCGCGGCTACACCCGCCCGAAGAGCGTCATCCTGAACACCTCCGACCGGCCGTTCGACTGGTTCGCCGGCCCCGACGACCTGCGTTACTCGTGAAAGGACAGCAATGCCCGAGGTCGACCTGCTGATCAGCGGGGCCGCCGTGGTCACCCCGCACGGCACCCGCCGGGCACACGTCGCCGTCGACGGCGGCCGGATCCGCTCGGTCGGCCCGGACCGGCCCTCGGCCGCGACCACCGTGGACGCCTCCGGGCTGCTGCTCCTGCCCGGCGGCGTGGACACCCACGTGCACCTGATGGACCCGGGCAGCACCGAGCGCGAGGACTTCCCGACCGGCACCGCCGCCGCGGCCACCGCCGGGGTGACCACGATCGTCGAGCACTCCCACGGCCAGCCGGTGCGCACCGTCGACGACCTGCGCGCCAAGATCGACTACCTGGGCGGGCGCTCGCACGTGGACTTCGGGCTGGCCGCGCACGCCTGGCCGGGACACACCGACGCGGTCGGGCCGCTCTGGGCCGCCGGGGTGTCGTTCTTCAAGCTGTTCACCTGCACCACCCACGGCGTGCCGGGCCACGACGCCGCCGCGCTCAAGGCACACCTGCAGGCCAGCGCCCAGGCCGACGCGGTCACGCTGATGCACTGCGAGGACGAGTCGCTCACCTCGGCCGCCGAGCAGGTGCTGCGCGCGCAGGGCCGGGAGGACAACGGCATCCTGCTGGACTGGCGCGAGCGCGACGCCGAGCTGGTCGCCGCCGCGGTGGCCGCCCTGCTGGTGCGCCGCACCGGGGCCAGGGCCACGGTGGCGCACGTCAGCAACCCCGAGGTCGCCGAGTACGTCACCGCGGAACGCCACCGGGGCGCGCGGCTGGCCGCCGAGTCCTGCCCGCAGTACTTCCTGCTGCGCGAGGACGAGGTGCACGAGCACGGCCCGCTACGCAAGTTCACGCCCCCGGCCCGGGCCCGGGTGGACGACGACGAGCGCGAGATGTGGCGGCTGCTGCGCGCCGGCACGCTCACCCACATGTCCAGCGACCACGCCCCGTCCACCTTGGAGCAGAAGCGCGCCGGCGACATCTGGAACGTCCACTTCGGACTTCCCGGCCTGGACAGCACCTACGCCCTGCTCCTCGACGCCGCCGCCCGGGGGCACCTGTCCTACGAGGACGTGGCGCGGGCCTACTGCGAGGCGCCCGCCCGCGCCTACGGCCTGTGGCCCCGGAAAGGCAGCCTGCTGCCGGGCGCGGACGCCGACCTGGTTCTGGTGGACGCGGACGCACCCCGCACCCTGCGCAACGCCGACGTCCTCTCCAAGGCCGGCTGGACGCCCTACGACGGCCGCGAGGTCACCGGCCGCGTCGTCCGTACGTACCTCCGGGGCACCTCCATCGCCGCCGACGGCCCCCGCTCCGGCGCCTTCCTTCCGGGTGCCGGCGCCGTCACATCGTGTTGACGATGAGGCCGATATGGGTGAAGTAGTTCAACGCCCCGAACAGCGCGAACACCGCGCCGGCCACCGCCCACGCCGCGCCCACCACCCGCGCCGCCCAGCCCCTCGGCTCGCGCAACACCAGCGGGAACAGCACGGCGCCCACCCCGACCAACACGTACAGCCCGGAGATGAAGCTCGCCTCCAGCACCGGCACGCCGGCGAACGCCCCGGAGATCGGCTCCTGCGGCGGGGCGGCGAACAGCGTGTAGGTCCAGCCCGCCGCCGCGATCCCGAAACAGGCCAGCCCCAGCCCCACCACGAACAGCGACACCGGCCCGGCCAGCCGCGCGGCGTGCGCGACCCGCTCCGAGGAGTCCAGCAGCGTGGCCCGCGCCGCCACAGGAAGATCGCGGCGGCGGCCAGCAGCACCCCGAACGCCAGCGCGGGCTCGCCGAAGATGACGTTGTCGAACGGGAAGCCCTGCCCGGCCAGCGGCCAGGTCAGGGTCATGTGCAGGCCGGTCACGGTGAGGATGAACCCCAGCACCCCGAACGCCAGCGCCCAGCTTTCCGGGACGAACGTGCGCCCGGGCGCGAGCAGGGTTCGTCCCAGCCCGACGACCAGCAACAACCCGACCCCGGCGGCCACCGCCATGATCGTGTTGTAGGTGGGCATCCGAGCCCAGTCGATCTTCAGCCCGGCCTCGGTGAGCGCGGGACTCATGTGGTACATGTGACGAGAGTAATGACGTGGGCGGTGCTCCGAGTTGATCCTTCACCCGTTCCGGCCGTGGCGGGCGCGGTCGTAAGCTGCCGCCATGGCGGACGCGCAACGCCCGGCGCGGGTCGAGGACGTGCACGAGCTGGCGTCCGGAATGCCGCACGTGAAGGTGGAGTACGGACCGAAGGGGAACCCGGTCTACCAGGTCGGCGGCAAGTCGTTCGTGTTCTTCCGGACGCCGCGCCCGGACGCGGTCGACCCGGAGACCGGCCAGCGGCTCACCGACGTGATCATGTTCTGGGTGGAGTCCGAGTCCGAGAAGCTCGCGCTCGTACAGGACGAGGGAACGCCGTTCTTCACCACGCCGCACTTCAACGGCCACCTCTCGGTGCTGGTCAGGGGCAGCCGGCTCGGCGAGATCACCGTCGGGGAGCTGGCCGAGGTGGTCCAGGACGCCTGGCTCGCGCGCGCCTCACCGACCAGGGCGGCCAAGTGGCTCGCGAGCCGAGCCTGAACACGCTCTGCTCATTCGAGGGTTGTTCACGAATCGCCTCCGGCGATCAAACCGCCTGGTCCAGCCGCTCGGACGAGCCTCCGGCCCGCCCTCGCGCCTGGAGCGTGAACAACCCTCATGGGTTCCGTCACTGTGACGGCGCAAAGTTGACGGCCTCGGACAATGCGCGCCGGACGGGCCGTCACAAGGATCAAGCTCACCGATCGCGACGGGGCGATGCCGAGCGGAGGACCGGGACATGACGACATCTGGCGCGAGCCCGACGCTGAACTCCGCCGCGCCGGGCCGCCCGGCCGTGCTCGCGATCTCCATGTACGCCGTGCTCCTGCTCTCGTACGTGATCAATGCGATGGACCGCCAGCTGTTCCCGACCATCGCCAAGGACGTCGGCACGCAGTTCGGTTTCAACCTCGCCCAGGTCGGCCTGCAGTCGACGATCTTCACCCTCGGCATGGGCGTCGCGGGCATCCCGACCGGCTTCCTGCTGGCCCGCTCGTCCCGCAAGACCGTCGCGCTGGCCGGGCTGGCGCTGTTCTCGGCGGCCACTTTGCTCACGGCGTACTCGGTCGGGTTCTGGGACATGCTCGGGTACCGGTTCCTGTCGGGCCTCGGCGAGGCGATGCAGCTCACCGCGCTGCTGGCCATCGCCACCGGGTACTTCGTGCGCAACCGCGCGTTCGCCGTCGGCGCGATCAACTTCACCTTCGGCGTCGGCGCGCTGGTCGGCCCGAACCTCGGCGCCGCGCTGCGGGACACCGGGGGCTGGTGGCACCCGCTGATCGTGTTCGGCGTGGTCGGGTTCGTGATCCTGGTGCTGGTGGCGCTGGTGGTGCGGCCGTGGCTGACCGAGGCGCGCGGGCAGGACACCGCGCACGGCCCGCTGGAGGACTTCGGCGCGCCCCGGCTGCTGGCCCGCAACCCGATGCTGCTCGGCGCCTCCACGGTGTTCGCCGGGCTGGCCATCTACGCCTACCTCGGCCTGTACCCGACCTACCTGCGGGAGGCGCTGCACTACACGGCGGCGCAGGCCGGGCTCGCGGTCAGCATGTACGGGCTCGGGGCGTTCTTCTCGCTGGTCGGTGGGTGGCTGGGGGACCGGGTCGACTTCCGCAGGCTGCTCGCGGTGGCGCTGGTGATCTCGGCGGTGGCCGGGTACGTGCTGTTCAGCGGGACCGGCGAGGTCTGGGTCCACCTGGTGCTCTCGTTCGTCTACGGCGCGGCGATCAGCGGGGTGGTCTACGCCAACCTCGCGGCCGGCATCATCAAGTCGGTGAAGCGGTCGGTCGCGGCGCACGGCTCGGGCCTGTTCGTGGCGTCCATCTACATCCCGGCGGCGTTCTCCGGCTACCTGTTCGGCAAGCTCGTCGGCGGCGTCGGCTGGACCGGCGCGGCGCTCATCCAGATCTGCGCGTTCTGCGTGGTCGCGGCGGGGCTGGCGCTGGCCGCGCGGCGGGCCTCTCCGGCGTAGGGCGCGCCTGTGCCGACAGCCGGTTCCGAGGACGCGATCGCGCCGTGGGCGCGCGCGGCCATCGCGCAGTTCGACGTCACCGACCTGTGCGAGGAGGTGATCAGCCGCTGCCTGGCCGAGGTCTTCCCCGCGTACCTGGGCGACGCCGCGTTCGTGGCCGCGCTGCGCGACAGTGTCTACGAGAACGTGGGCGCGCTGCGCGACGTGCTGTGCGGGCGGCTGGAGATCGACCAGGTCACCCTGCGCCGGCGGCTGGCCCTGGCCGACGTCCAGGCCCGGCTGCACGTCCCGCAGCACCTGCTGCAACGGTCCTACCGGCTGAGCTTCGTCATCCAGTGGGAGGCGTGGGCGGACCTGCTGCACCGCACGCTGGTCCGCCTCGACGTCCCGAGGGATCCGGCCCTGGCCGCCCAGACCAGGGTGACCCGGCTGGTGCTGACGTACCAGAACCGGGTGGTGTCGCAGGTCGCCGAGAAGTTCGCCAGGTCCGAGGACGCGTTCAACAGGTCCCGGGCGCACATCCGCCAGCGCCTGGTCCGCGACATCCTGCACGGCGATGACGTGACCCCGACGCCGTCGGACCTGGTACTGATCGACTACGATCTCGACGCCGAGCACCTGGCGATCCTGCTGCCCGACACCAGCGCGGGCGTGGACACCGTGCTCAACGCGCTGCGCGCCGCGGTCCGCCCCCGGCGCACGCTGAGCTACCCGCCGAGCATCGCCAGCACCGTCGTCTGGCTCGCGGCCCCCGGCGGCTGGCCCGACGAGAAGATCGAGACCGTCCGCGCGACCCTCACCGCCGCCGGCGTCACCGCATCGATCAGCGAGCCGGCCGCCGGCGTGGCCGGGTTCCGGCACGCGTTCGAGCAGGCCCGCCGGGTCGAACGGCTGCGCCCCGCGCTGCGCCAGAACCAGGTCATCCGGCACGCCGACATGGGCCTGGAGCTGCTGCTGATGCAGGACCGCGAGCTGGCCGAAGCCTTCGTGACCAAGGAGCTGGGCCCGCTCGCCCGACGCACCTCCGAGGCCGCCAAGCTGCGCGAGACGCTCGACGCCTCGTTCCAGCTCGGCAGCCACGTCGCGGTGGCCAAGCACCTGCGCCTGCACGAACACACCGTCCGCAACCGCCTGCACAAGATCGAGACCAAGCTCGGCGTCCCCGTCCGCGACCGCCGCACCGAGCTCGAGGTCGCCCTGCGCCTACACCGCCTCCTCGCCAACCCGTGAGTGGTTAGCGTTGCCATAGCAACGCTAACCACTCACGGGGTCTGACCGGCTCAGCCATCGGTCGGTGAGGTAGTCCTCCGGGATGTTGTCGACGTCGGAAGCGTCGATCCCCAGTTCCTCGAGCTCGTCGAACCACCTGTCGCTCTGCGACTCCGGAAGGCGCGCGCCACACCACGGGCAGAAGTCAATGGTGACGTACGACGTCCCGCCGTCGTGGATGATCAGCCCGTACTCCTGCCACCTCGCGATGAAGGTCACCAGGTTGTCCGTGCACTCGTACCTGTCCGAGCACCGATGGCATTCCAGGTCCACGTTGCTCGTCATCATGTCGCAGCAATGGGTCACGCCGGGCGGGGCGCCCCACTGATCCCGAACGCCGAACGCCACGTCGAGCACACGCCGGGGCCGGCCACCATTGTCGGACACCCCGCCATTCTGACGCCGTCGGCAATCCGGTTTCGGACCCGTGAGTGGTTAGCGTTGTCATAGCAACGCTAACCACTCACGGGTTGGCCGTTCACCTGGGGCATGACCTTCTCGGCGAGCAGTTCCATGGAGCGGCGGGCCAGCTTGGGGTCGACCCAGTCCAGGCCGGCGTAGACGAGCTCGCCGAACGGGCCGACCTCGTCGGCGAAGGCCAGGATCTGGTCGGCGACGGCGTCGGGGGTGCCGGTGATCACCAGTTGGTCGAGTACGGAGTCGAGCGTGACCTCGTCGTCCGGCTGGTCGCGGTGGGTCTTGAACAGGCCGAGGCGGCCGAGCTTGCGCATCTTCGCGAGCATCTGCGCGTAGTAGAACCGGTACGGACTCCCGGGGTCGTCGCGGCCGTAGGCCTGGGCCACGGCGTCGTCGTCGGCGACGAACACGGTGCGCGCGATCCGCCAGTCCTGGGGCGAGGCGCCGGGCTTGCCCTCCAGGTACTTGGGCCAGTGGGTGGCCACCCAGCGCGGCAGCAGGAAGTTCGCCGACAGCGGGTGGAAGTCGCGCGCGCCCATGGCGGTGGCGCCCTGGGAGTACGGGGCCACCACGGTGCCGACGATCTCCGGGCGGGGCGACTGCAGCGGCTTGGGGACGACGCCAACGCCGAGGTCGAGGTCGATCGTCCGCTCGGTGCTCACCGCGAACCGCCCGGATCGCAGCGAGTACGGCGGCTGCCCGCCCCACAGCCCGAGGATGACGTCGATGGCCTCGGCGAACATCTGGTTGCGGTCCTCGTCCAGGATGCCCAGCAGCTCGGCGTCGGACGGCAGCGCGCCCGGGCTGATGCCGAGGATGAACCGCCCGCCCGCGAGGTGGTCGAACATCGCCGACTGCACGGCGACCAGCGCGGGGTGGGTGTGCGACAGGTTCGTCGTCCCGGTGGCCAGCTTGATCTGCCGCGTCTGGGGGATCAGCGTGGCCAGGAACACCAGGCTGTTGGTGATCGTCTCGTACCGGTCGGTCAGGTGCTCGCCGATGAACGCGTCGTGGAAACCCAGCCGGTCGGCCACGATCACCGCCTCCCGGTCCTCGGCCAGGGTGTCCGCCCACGGGCGCCCCGGTGGGTGCATGGGCATCGAGCAGTAACCGAGTTTCATCGCTCCAGTGAAGCGAGCGACACCGCCCGCACGCACTGGCCCGGCCCGCGAAATCCGACCCCGGCGGATGACAGGAGTCGTGAACGAGGGTCAGCCGGCGCGGCGGGAGCGGGCCAGCGCCAGCGCGCCGAGGACCACGCCGACCAGGCCCAGGGCGACCGCCGCGACGGCACCGGCCAGCCCGTTGCCGGTGCCGAGGCCGCCGGCGACGTTGGCCCAGTGCAGGCCGCCGACGACCACGCCGACCAGCCCCAGCACCAAGGCCGTGATGGCTCGTCCGTCGCCGGTGCCGCCGCGCGCGGAGCGGGCCACGGCCAGCCCGCCGATCACCACGCCGGCCAGCCCCAGCAGGGCGGCGACGGTGGGTACGGCTCGCCCGGTGCCGATCTCGTAACCACCGGCGGCGACGCAGACGTACGCGGTCGTCGGTGCGGCATCGGCGAGGATCAGTCGCAGGATTGACATCGAGGATCACCTCTCCTGAAGTGCGGTGGAAGCGATGGTGGCCGTCGCGGCGGGGTTCGCGCGTCGGGCGGCCGCGGTGTCTTTCGGCTGATGCCCTCGGCGTAGCGTCGGCCGGGCGCGGTAGGGCCGAGACACCGCGCCCGGCGGATGCACGCCCTCGGTGGCACGCGCACCATGGACCCGGTGCGGCGCGTGCCGCCTGGAGCGAGGGCGGGAGCAATGGTCAGCACCCTGCGTGAGGCGGTGCGCCGCCGCGCGCCGTCGCCGGTCGTGGCCGACGCCGGGCTCGGGACCGGTGTGGCGGTCGGGCTGCTCGCCGCCGCCGTGGCCGGGGTCGGCCCGCTGTCGGTGGCGAACCCCCGCCCGCTGGACGCCGGGGCACTCGCGTTGGCCGTGGCGCTCGCCGCCTCGATCGCGGTGCGCCGCCGCCACCCGGTCTCGGCGCTGGTCGTGCTCAACGCGGTGCCCGTCGTCTGGTTCCTCGGCGCCTACCCCGGGCGGCTGGTCACGCTGGCCCCGCTGATCGGCTGCTACACGCTCGCGGCGCGCAGGGGCTGGCGGTGGGGGCTCGCCGGTGTGGTGCTCACCTCGGCGGGCGGGATCGTCGCGATCAGGGTGGTGCTCGCCGACACCGAGGCCGTCGGCGTGGTCCCCATCGCGGTGCTGTTGGCGGCCACCGCGGGCAGCTCCGGCGCGGCCGTGGGCTACTACCGGGCGGTGCTCACGGCCACCCGCGCCCAGCTGGCCAGGGAGACCCAGACCCGCGAGGAGCGGGCCCGCCGGCTCGCGGTCGAGGAGCGGCTGCGCATCGCGCGCGAGCTGCACGACGTCCTCGGGCACACCATGGCCACCATCAGCGTGCAGGCCGGCGTGGGCCTGCACGTCATCGACAGGCGCCCCGGTCAGGCCCGCGAGGCGCTCGCCGCGATCAAGACGATCTGCGACGAAGGGCTCACCGACGTCAGGTCCATCCTCGGCATCCTGCGCGCCGACGCCCCGGCCGAGCAGCCGCGCGCCCCCCGGGGCGGGCTCGACCGGCTCGCCGAGCTGCTCGACACGGCCGAGGCGGCGGGCCTACGGGTGCAGCGCCGCGTCGAGGGCCAGCCGCGGCCGCTACCCGCGCCCGTCGACCTGGCCGCCTACCGGATCATCCAGGAGGCGCTGACCAACGCGCTGCGCCACGCCGAGGCGCGCACCGTCCGGCTCACCCTGACCCACGAACCGTCCCGGCTGCTCATCAACGTCCGCGACGACGGCGCCACCGCCGACAGCACCGACACCGCCGCCGAACCGTGCGGGCACGGCATCGACGGGATGCGCGAGCGCGCCCACGCACTGTCCGGCCGGCTCACCGCCGCGCCGCACCCCGACGGCGGCTTCGAGGTACGGGCCGAGCTGCCCCTGCCGAACCCGCAATGATGTCCGCGTGCACCCGCCCGAGATGACCGAGCCCGTCCGCGTGCTCATCGCCGACGACGAGGCGCTGGTCAGGGGCGGCTTCCGGGTGCTCATCGACTCCGAGCCCGGCATGGTCGTGGTCGGCGAGGCCGCCGACGGGGCCACCGCGGTCGAGCTGGCCAGGCAGACGCACCCCGACGTCGTGCTCATGGACATCAGGATGCCCGGGGTCGACGGCCTGCGCGCCACCCACGAGATCGCCGCCGACCCCGACCTCGCCGGCGTCCACGTGCTCATCCTCACCACCTTCGACCACGACGAGTACGTCATCGAGGCGCTCGGCGCCGGCGCCGCCGGGTTCCTGATCAAGAACACCGAGCCCCGCCAGCTGCTGCACGGCATCCGCGTCGTCGCCGGCGGCGAGGCACTCCTGTCCCCGGGCCTGACCCGCAGGCTGATCGCCCAACTGACCGCCCGCACCACCACCCCACGGCTCAACCCGGACGTCCTCGCCCAGCTCACCGCCCGCGAGAGGCAGATCGTCGGACTGGTCGCCCACGGCCTGAGCAACGCCGACATCGCGACCACCCTCACCATCAGCCACGCCACCGCCAAGACCCACGTCAGCCGCGCCATGACCAAACTCGGCGCCCGCGACCGCGCGCAGTTGGTGGCACTGGCCTACCGGCACCGCCTCGTCGAACCACCCGACCCGGCCGGCTGAGTGCCCGTCTGATGCTGGCGGCGTCACGCGTCGTCGGGTGCCGCCGCCTCCAGCAGGCGGCCGGAGTCGAGGCGCAGCCAGCGGGTCACGTTGATCTCGCGGAGGAAGCGCTCGTCGTGGCTGACCACCACGAACGCGCCCTGGTAGGCGGCCAGGGCGCCCTCCAGCTGGGCGATGCTGACCAGGTCGAGGTTGTTCGTGGGTTCGTCCAGCAGGAGCAGTTGCGGGGCGGGCTCGGCGTAGAGGACGCAGGCCAGCGTGACGCGCAGCCGCTCGCCACCGGACAGCGCGCCGACGGGCAGGTGCACGCGGTCGCCCTTGAACAGGAACCGGGCCAGCACGTTCATCCGCCGCGAGCGGGGCATGGCGGGCGCGGCGGCGGCCAGGCTCTCCAGCACGGTGCGGTCGAGATCGAGCAGGTCCAGCCGTTGCGAGAGGTAGGCGATCCGGCCGTCGGCGCGCCTGAGCTCGGTCGAGGACTCCGGCGTCAGGTCGCCGTTGACCACGCGTAGGAGGGTGGACTTGCCGGCGCCGTTGGGGCCGGTCAGGGCGATCCGTTCGGGGCCTCGGACGGCCAGGTCGGCGCCGCCGTCGGCGAACAGCGGGCGGTCGGCGTAGCGGACCTGGATGCCTTCGCCCAGGAAGACGGTGCGGCCGGCGGGCACGTTCGTGTCCGGCAGCTCCAGGGCGATCTTCTGGTCGTCGCGCAGGGCGCGGCTGGCCTCGTCGAGGCGGGCCTTCGCGTCGCCGAGCCGGGCGCCGTGCACGTCGTCGGCCTTGCCCGCGGACTCCTGCGCGCGCCGCTTCAGCCCGCCGGCGATGATCTTGGGAAGGCCGGCGTTGGCGACGTTGCGGGCGGCGGTGCCGGCGCGGCGGGCGGCGCGCTCACGGGCCTGCTGCATCTCCCGCTTCTCCCGCTTGACCTCCAGCTCGGCGCTTCGGACCTTGCGCTCGGCGACCTCCCGCTCGGCCTGGACCGCGCGCTCGTAGGCGGTGAAGTTGCCGCCGTGGTAGCGCAGCTCGCCGCGTTCCAGCTCGGCGATGCGGTCCATCCGGTCGAGCAGCGCGCGGTCGTGGCTGACCAGCAGCAGGCAGCCGGGCCAGTCCTCGAGCACGGCGTAGAGCCTGCGGCGCGCGTCCAGGTCGAGGTTGTTGGTCGGCTCGTCGAGCAGCAGCACGTCCGGCCGCTTGAGCAGTTGGGCGGCCAGGCCCAGCGAGACGACCTGGCCGCCGGACAGGGTGTGCAGCCGCCGCGACGGCGTGACGTCGCCGAGGCCGAGCCGGTCCAGCTCGGCGCGGGTGCGTTCCTCGATGTCCCAGTCGTTGCCGACCGCGGCGAAGTGCTCCTCGGCGGCGTCCCCGGACTCGATCGCGGCCAGCGCGCGCAGCACCGGCGCGATGCCGAGGACCTCGGCCACTGTCAGCTCGCCGGCCAGCGGCAGGGTCTGCGGGAGGTAGCCGGTCACGCCGTGCACGGACACCGTCCCGCCGGTCGGCGGGTACTCGCCGGCGATCAGCTTGAGCAGCGTGCTCTTGCCGGCGCCGTTCGGCGCGACCAGGCCGGTGCGGCCGCCGACCACCGTGAAGGACAGGTCGTCGAAGACCGGCACGTCGTCCGGCCAGGAGAAGGACAGGTTGGAACAGATGATGAACGCTTCGGGCATGGAGAACGAAACCTCGCGGTGGGGAGGCGGGCGGGCACAGCACCGCCCGACCAGGGACCAGGGGTAGGTGAGGACATCGCTTCCGGGGCTCACCCGGAGATGTCGTCGTCCCCTATCACGTCCGGTCTCCTTACGTCGCGATCGAAGTCAGCATACCCGGGCCGGGCACGCGAGCGCTCGCCGGTGTGTCGCGACCCATTTGCGGGGCGGCTTGATCACGGCGACGCTGAGGGCATGCCTGCGCTGCCCCTTGCCGAGCCCGAGGAGGTGGGCCTGTCCGGTGCACGGCTGGCGCGCCTGACCGCGACCTTCGAGACCGCCGCGGCCGCCGGTCGGATACCCGGGGCGGTGATCGCCGTGGCCAGGGGTGGCCGGCTGGCCCACCTGGCGGCGGTCGGCCACCGGGACCCGGTCGGCGGTGACCCGATGCGCCCGGACACCCTGTTCTGGCTGGCCTCGATGACCAAGCCGATGACGGTGGCCGGGGCGCTGGTCCTGGTCGAGCGCGGCCGGCTCGCCCTGGCCGACCCGGTCGCGCGGCACCTGCCGGAGCTCGCCGACCGCGAGCTGCTGGGCGCGGACGGGCGCAGGGTGCCGAGCGCGCGGCAGCCGACGGTCCTCGACCTCATGCGCCACACCAACGGGATGGTCGAGGGCATGCGCGGGGACACCCCGGTGCACCGCGCCTACCAGGAGGCGTTCGGCGACGGGATGACCGCGCTGACCGGGGAGGAGTTCGTCGGGCGGCTGGCCGGGTGCCCGCTGCTGCACGAGCCGGGGGCGATGTGGCACTACGGGTTCGGCATCGACGTGCTCGGGCTGATCATCGAGTCGATCACCGGGCGGACGCTGGGGGAGCACCTCGCCGAGGAGGTGTTCGGGCCGCTCGGCATGCGTGACACCGGCTTCGGCGTGCCCGAGGGCGCGGCCGGGCGGTACGCCGCCGCGCTGCCGCGCGACCCGGACACCGGCCGGCCGCAGGCGCTGCCGGACCTGTCCAGGGCGCGGTTCGAGTCCGGCGGGGCCGGCGCGGTCGGCACGGCCGGGGACTTCCTGCGGTTCGCGCAGGCGCTGCTCGGCGGCGGCGCGCTCGGCGACGCCCGGATCCTCGGGCGCAAGACCGTCGAGCTGATGACCGCCGACCACCTCGGCCCGGACACCGACGATCGGCTCATCGGCGAGATCGATCCCGGCTACGCCGGCCACGGGTTCGGCCTGGGCGTGACGGTGCGCCGCCGGCACGGGCTGGCCACCACCGCGGGCTCGCCGGGGGAGTACTCCTGGCCCGGCGCCGGCGGCACCTACTGGTGGGCCGACCCGCGCGAGGAGCTGTGCGCCGTGCTGTGCGCGCACACCCCCAACCGCACCGACCGCTCGCGCGCGTTCCAGTGGATGAAAACCCTCGTCACCGCCGCCATCGTGGACTGATCCCTGTCCAACGACACTGACGATCGTCACCGATCCGTGGTTAGGATGCGGGTCGTGGCCGAGCCGAACGGGGTCGAGCAGCGGCCCCGGTCCCTGATCGTGTCGTTCTTCGGGCTGTACGCCCGGGAGGTCGGCGGCTGGGTGGCGGTCTCCGACCTGGTCCGGCTGCTGGGGCGCCTGGACGTGGACGAGGCGTCGGTGCGGATGGCCATCTCCCGGCTCAAGCGCGGCGGCTGGCTGCTCGCGCGGCGGGTCGGGGCGGTGGCCGGGTACACGCTCTCGCCCTCGGCGTGGGAGATGCTCGCCGAGGGGGATCGGCGGATCTACCGCAGGCGGGTGGCCGATCCGGCGGACGGCTGGGTGCTCGCGGTGTTCTCGGTGCCCGAGGCGCAGCGGCACAAGCGCCACCTGCTGCGCTCGCGGCTGGCCAGGCTCGGGTTCGGCAACGCCGCGTCCGGGGTCTGGATCGCCCCCGCCCACCTGCGGGAGGAGGCCGAGAGCGCGCTGCGGCGGCTCGGGCTGGACGAGTACGTGAGCCTGTTCGAGGCCAGGTACCTGGCGTTCGGCGAGCTGCGCGCGATGGTGGCGAGCTGGTGGGACCTGGCCGGGCTGGACCGGATGTACGGCGGGTACGTGCGCGCCTACGAACCGGTCCTCGCGTCCTGGGCTCGGCGCCGGCGGGTGGACCCGGCGGCGGCGTTCGTCGACCACCTGCAGGCCGCCGACGCCTGGCGCCGGATGCCGTACCTGGACCCGGGGCTGCCGGTCGAGCTGGTGCCCGAGGACTGGTCGGGGACCCGCGCCGCCGAGGTCTTCTTCCGGCTGCACGCCACGCTGGCCGAACCCGCCGTGACCCACGTCCGCGACAGCACCCGTGAGTGGCTAGGGCCGTCATAGCGACCCTAGCCACTCACGGGTTGTGGTACGGACCCTTGACCTGATCACGCTCTGAGCATCATGCTGTGGTGACGGTCGTCACTCTTATGTGATAGGGCTCGGAGGAGCGTGCGATGACGTCCGAACGGGTCAAGGCGAAGGCGCGGGAGCTCGGGGCGGACGTGGTCGGCATCGTCGACTGCGCGACGCTGAACGCGAACCCGCCCGACCCGACGGCCGCCCAGGTCCCGGAGCGGCTGTTCCCCGAGGCGCGCAGCTGCGTGGTGTTCGGCAAGCGGATGCCGGTCGGGGAGTTCCTGTCCGACCACGGGTGGGCCATCGCGTACACCAACGCCGCGATCTGCCGCCGGCTGGAGCGGATGGCGTACCGGCTGTCGTTCTGGCTGGAGGAGCAGGGCCACACGGCGTTGCAGGTGATCATGGACGAGACCGATCCGGAGCTGAAGCGGGGCAGCTACGGCTACCTGTCGTTCCGGCACCTCGCGGTGGAGGCCGGCCTGGGCACGTTCGGGCTGGAGGCCAACCTGCTCACCCCCGAGTACGGCCCGAGGATGTACTTCTGCGCGGTGCTCACCGACCTGGAGCTGGAGCCGGACCGGCGGATCGTGGAGCAGCTGTGCATCGGCCCGAGCTGCGGGCGCTGCCTGGAGTGCTGCCCGACCGACGCGGTGCACCAGTGGACGCTGGACAAGCGGCGGTGCGGCCAGGCCGCGATGGTCAACGGCGTCTCGGCCATCCTGCGCGAGACGGTGCGGCCGATGCTGGCGGACCCGTCGCGGGTGGACGAGGTGATGGCCAGGCCGCGCACCCGCGCCCAGTGGCACGCGGTGATGGGCGTCGCCGAGTCGTTCGGGGTGTGCCCGCGCTGCCTGGAGGTGTGCCCGGTGGGCGGTGACTACCAGGCGCACCTGGCCCGCGAGCACCGCCACATCCCGGAGAACACCGACGCCAAGCGCGAGCGGCTGGCCGCGATGGCCGGCGCGGAGAAGCGCGGCGAGACGGTCGCCGGCAACCCGCCCACGAACCGCCGGTTCATCGGCCCGATCGGCTACCAGCGGCTGCGGCGGTCCAACCGCCCGGAGATCAGGAGGGCGACACCGTGATCCGGACCGCCGACGTCGTCGAACGCGCCCGCGAGCTGGGCGCCCAGCTCGCCGGGGTGGCCAGCGCGGACGAACTGGCCGACCTGCCGCATCCGCCGCACGCGGTGCTGAACGGAGCCCGGTCCGTGGTGGTGCTGGCGCGGCGGTTCGTCTACGGCGGGGTGCTGCGCCGCGACGCGCGCTCGCGCAGCCACCACTACGCCACCGAGCTGGGCCTGACCGAGCTGGAGGAGATCACGCTCGACCTGATGTTCTGGCTGGAGGACGACGGCCACCCGTCGCTGATGGTGCCGGCGTCGGCCAGCCGCAGCAAACAGGAGGACCTCGCGTCGCAGGGCCCGCTGTCGCTCACCGACGCCGCCGTGGCGGCCGGCCTGGGCACCCTGGGGCTCAACGGGATGCTGCTCACGCCCCGGTTCGGGCCCAGGGTGATCCTCTCGGCGGTGGTGACCATGGCGCCGCTGGAGCCCTCGGCACGGATCGGGCGCGGGCTGTGCCTCGGCGAGGAGTGCGGGCGCTGCCTGCTGGCCTGTCCGGGCAGCGCGGTGCGGCGGTGGGGGCTGGACGTGGAGGCGTGCCGGCCGCACTCGGCGCCCTACGACTACCCGAGCTTCGCCAAGCACGTGAGCCGGATCGCCGCCGAGCCGGACCCGGAGCGCAAGTGGGAGCTGGCCGCGAGCACCGAGTCGCTGATGTTCTGGCAGAGCCTGCTGCGCGGGGTCGGCATCGAGACCGGGTGCACCCGCTGCCAGGACGTCTGCCCGGTCGGGGAGGACTACGCCGCCCGGCTCGCGCCCGCGATGGACCACATCCCGGAGCAGACCGCCGCGAAGCACGCCGAGCTGGACCGGATGCGGCGGCTGGCCCGGGCCGAACGGGGAGAGACGCGATGAGCATGCCGGCCACCGCCGAGGAGGTCGAGCGGGCGCGCGAGGCCAGGGTCGGGCCGATGGTGGCGAACGCGTGGCGCTCGCCGTTCTTCCGGGCCAGGCTGGTCGAGGCCGGCGCGCGCGAGGGGCAGGCCGTCGACCAGAAGACCTGGCGGCGCATCCGTCCCACCACCAAGGACGAGCTGCGCGGGCTGTCCGCCGAGCGGTTCGCCTCCGAGGTCACCATCGCCCGCGACGACGAGATCGCGATGTACTGGCGCAGCGGCGGCGTGACCGGCCGCCCGCTGTTCTACCCGAAGGCCCGCCGGGACATGCCGGCGCTGGTCGAGTCGTTCACCCGGGTGCTGCGGCTGGCCGGCGTGCGCCCCGGCGAGCTGGTGCACAACTCGTTCCCCTTCCTGGGCGTGCACCCGATCGGGCACATGTTCGGCCACGCCCTGTCCGCGCACGGCTGCGGCAACGTCTTCGCCGGCTCCGGCGCCAACACCCCCAGCGACGTGCAGGTGGAGCTGCTCATGGGGCTGCGGCCGTCGGTGTGGATGGGCATCGGCTCCTACATCAACATCCTCGGGCACCGGGCCGAGGCGGCCGGGCACGAGCCGTCGTCCTCGTCGCTGCGCCGGATCATCTCCAGCGCCGAGCCGCTGACCCCGGCCAAGCGCGCGCGGATCGAGCGCATGTGGGGCGGGGCGGAGCTGTTCGACTCCTACGGGATGACCGAGTGCTCGATGATGGGCGCCGAGTGCGAGCGCCACGACGGGCTGCACGTCTGGGCCGACCTGTTCCTGGTGGAGATCGTCGACGAGGGCACCGGCGAGCCGCTGCCGGCCGGCGAGGTCGGCGCCGTGCTGGTCACGCCGCTGCACGCCGGCTCGGCCATCCCGTTCCTGCGCTGGTCCTCCGGCGACATCGGCGCGCTGGAGCCGGACTGCGAATGCCCGTACGCGATGTTCCCCAAGCTGCGGCTGGCCGCCCGCACGGTGGGGTTCTCCAAGGTGCGCGGGGTCAACGTCAACCACAACGACCTGGAGGACGCGCTGCTGCGGGTCGACGCGGTCGCCGACTACCTGGCCAGGGTGGTCACCGCCGAGCTGGACGACCGGCTGCTGGTCGACATCGAGGTCGAGCGGCCGGGCCCGGAGCCGGGGGCGGTCGCCGCCCGGGTGCGCGCCGCGATCTCGGCGGCCTTCGAGCTGAAGGCGGACGTCACGGTGCTGGAGCGAGGGACCATCGCGCGGCGGCTGGACGGAGAGGTCAAGCCGATGCGGGTCCGCGACGAGCGGTGAGCAGGCGCAGCACCAGGGTGAGCGGGGGCCAGGTGGCGCGGCCCTGGCGGGTGACGGCGTAGCAGCGCAGCACCACCTCGGGGTTGGGCAGCCCGAGCAGCCGCACGCCCGGGCGGGTGGGGCGGTCGGCCGGGAGCAGCGCGACCCCGAAGCCGGCCAGGATGAGGTCCTCGACCAGGTCGAGGCTGTCGGCCTGGTGGGTCAGCCTCGGGGTGAAGCCGGCCATCGAGCCCAGCGTGCGCACCACGTGCTCGTCGGCCCGGTTCATGGAGTTGCCGATCCAGTTGTGGTGCCGGAACGCGCGGAAGATCGTCAGCGTGTCGGCGGGGTCGGTGGGGCCGGCGCGACCGGCGTCCGAGGCGGGGACGGCGAGGCCCCACGGCGTGCTCCACAGCGGCGTCGAGTCCAGGCCGGCGCCGAGCGCGGCGGGCGCGAGGTTGTAGTCGTAGGTCAGCGCGAGGTCCAGGTCGTTGGCGGCCAGCATCGCCACGGCGTCGGCCTGCTCGTGCTCGTGCACGATCAGCCGGACCTTCGGGTGGTCGGCGGCGAGCCCGGCCGCGACCGGCATCAGCGACCGGCGGATCGCGGTGGCGAATCCGGCCACGCGCACGGTGCCGGCGGGTTCGGCGTCCGGGTCCAGGTCGAGCTGCGCGGCCTCGATCGCGGCCAGGATGGTGACGGCGTGGCTGGCCAGCCGGCGCCCGGCGGGGGTCAGCCGCACCCGGCGCCCGACCGGCTCCACCAGCGCGGTCCCGGTCTCCCTGGCGAGCACCGCTATCTGCTGGGACACCGTGGAGGTGGTGGTGCCGAGGGCGTCGGCGACCTCGCGCATGGAGCCGAGCCGGGCCAGCTCCAGCAGGTACCGCAGGCGGCGGCTGTCCACGGTCTTATTGTCATGATTTGGCGAACGGTTTGTCCAGGATTAGCAAGTGGACGTGGACGATCCGCGTGTGTCTACTGGACGGGTGACTTCCACGGTGACCGTGTCCACGGACGGTCGGTCCGCTCCCCGTACCAGCGCGGCGATGGCGGTGGCCGCCATGTTGTGCGTGCAGTTGGGCCTGGCGGTGTCGGTCGGCCTGTTCGACAGGCTGCCGCCGGAGGGCGTCGCGTGGCTGCGGCTGGCCTGGGCGGGGCTGTTGATGCTGGTCATCGTGCGGCCCCGGCCGTGGGCGATGAGCCGGTCGGGGCTGTGGGCGTGCGTCGTGCTGGGGGCGGTGACGGCCGGGATGACGATGCTGTTCATGGCCGCCGTGGCGCGGTTGCCGTTGGGCACGACCAGCGCGCTGGAGTTCCTCGGCCCGCTCGGGGTGGCGGTCGCGCGCGGGCGGGGCGGGCGCAAGCTGTGGCCGGTGCTGGCCGCCGTCGGCGTGGTGGCGCTCACCGAGCCCTGGCACGGCGCCGTGGACCCGGTGGGCGTGGCGTACGCCCTGGGCGCCGCGGTGGGGTGGGCGGCGTACATCCTGCTGACCCAGCGGGTCGGCGACGAGGTGTCCGGCGTTCGCGGGCTGGCGATCTCGATGCCGGTGGGCGCGCTGGTCGCCACCGCGATCGCCGGCCCTGCGTCGTTCGGTCACCTCACCTGGGAGCTGGTGGCCGCCGGTCTGGGCCTCGCCGTGCTGTTGCCGACGGTGCCGTTCGCGCTGGAGATGCTCGCGCTGCGCCGCCTGACCACCGCCGCGTTCGGCACCCTGATGTGCCTGGAGCCGGCGATCGCGCTGGTGATCGGCCTGATCGCGCTCGGCCAGGTGCCCGGGCCCAGCGCCGTGCTCGGCATCGCCTGCGTCGTGGTGGCCGGCATCGGCGCCGAGCGCACCGGCCGGCGGCGTCCCGTCCCTGTGCAGGTGGGTTAGCTCAGCCGTGCAGGGTGCGGTAGGTGCTGGCGGCGGCGGGATGCAGCGGGATGTCGTCGGTGGCGATCAGGTTGCGCGGGTCGAGGAACTGGGTGCCCAGGGCCTGTTGCGGCACCAGCCGGGGGGCGTGCGTGACCAGGACGCGGGTGGCGGTGGCGACGATCGCGGGGTCGGCGTCGGGGCGGCAGACGAGCAGGTTCGCGACGCCGATGGTGGTGGTCTCGGGGGAGGGCGGGTAGGCGTCGGCGGGGACGGTGACGCGCTCGTAGGTCGAGTCGTAGGCGGCGCGCAGGGCGGGCAGGTGCTCGCCGAGCGGGAGCAGCCGGATGCCTCGTTGGGTGGCCAGCGAGGCGAGCGCGGGGGTGGGCACGCCGCCGGACCAGAGCACGGCGTCGATGCGGCCGGCCCGCAGCTCGGAGACGGCGTCGGCGAGCGGGTAGTGGGTGACGGTGACGGCGGTGTGGAGCCCGGTGGCGGCCAGGAGGCGCCGTCCGGTGAGCTCCGCGCCGGAGCCTTCGGCGCCCAGCGAGATGGTGCGGCCGGCCAGGTCGGCGACGGTGTGGATGGGGCCGCTGGCCAGCACGACGAGCTGGAGGTAGTTCTCGTAGACCCGGCCGATCGCGTGCAGCGGGGTGCGAGCCGCGACGGTGGCTTGCGCGGTGTCGGTGAGCACCAGCGCGAGGTGGGCCCGTCCGGTGGCGAGGCGGGCCAGGTTGTCCTGGCTGCCGGTGGTGGGTTGGGCGGTGGCGCGCAGGGCGGGATCCTCGGCGTTGATCTCGGCCGCGAGCAGCTGGCCGAACTCCAGGTAGAAGCCGCCGGGTTCGCCGCTGGCGATGGTCAGGTCGCGTGGGGTCGGGCCGGTGCCGCAGGCGGTGGTGGCCAGCCCGAGCGCCGCGGTGGTGAGCAGGGTGCGGCGGTTGAGGACCGTCATGGCTCCTCCGGGTCGGACCGGGGCAGGGTGGCCGTGACGACCAGCCCGGCGGGGTCGTTGGGTTCGATCTTCAGGGTGCCGGAGCGGGCGGTGAGCATCTGGTCGGCGATGGCCAGCCCGAGCCCGGTGCCGCTGCCGTTGTCGTGCCGATTGGCCCGCCAGAACCGTTGGGTGGCTCGCTGTCGTTCTTCCGCGCTCAGGCCCGGTCCGTCGTCCTCGACGCGCAGCCGCACGGCGTGCGCGTCCTCGATGCCGCGCAGGGTCGCGGTGGCCCCGGGGCCGATGTAGCGGATCGCGTTGTCCAGCAGCACGTCGAGCACCTGGGCGAGCTCGGAGCGCGGGCAGGCGACCGGGCTCAGCTCGTCGGGCACGTCGCAGATCAGCCACACGTTCGCGTTCGCGGCCGCCGGTCGCCAGGCCTCCACCGTGGCCGCCGCGACCGGACTGGGCAAGCACCAGGGCTGGTCGTCGGCGTCGGCGTCGGCCGTGCCGAGGGTGGCCCTGTCGGCTGCCCTGTCCGCGGTGGCCAGCGCGAGCAGCCCGTCCAGCAGCGACTCCAGCCGGGCGACCTCGGTGGCCAGCGACCGGTAGCCGGTCTCGGCGTCCGGCGCGATGCGCGGGGCCAACGAGTCCAGCCGCAGCCGCAGCGCGGCCATCGGGTTGCGCAGCTGGTGGGACGCGTCCGCGACGAGCTGGTGCTCGCGCCGCGACGCCGCCGCCAGCGCGTCGGACATGTGGTTGAACGACTCGGCCAGGGCGCGCAGCTCGGGCGGGCCGCCGAGGCGGGGCACGTGGGTGCCCTGGTGGCCGGCGGTCATGGCGAGCACCCCGCGCTCCAGCCCGGCCAGCGGCCGCAGCACCCACCGGGCCAGCAGCAGCGCCAGTGCCACGAACCCGGCCGCCGCGGTCAGCGCGCCGAGCAGGATCAGCGTCCAGCTCCGCGCCACGTCGGCGGCCGCCTGTGCCACCGAGACCCGCAGCGCGACCACCCCGGTGATCCGGATCCCGGTGCCCACCGGCCGGGTGAGCACGACGTCCTCGCTCGACCAGGGGCGCAGCTGGGGCAGTGGCTGGCCCGGCTCGTTGCGCAGCGCCCCGTCGATCAGCGGCTTGAGCGCCGGGTCGTCGGGGCGCAGGTCCCCGGCGGTGACCAGCGGCCGGCGCCGTTGGTCGATGACCATCACGCCTTCCCCGTACAGCCGGGCGTAGGCGGTGGCGTCCTCGGTGAGCGCGGAGGCGTCACCGCCGGCGGCGGCCTGCTGGGCGAGCACGGCGAAGCGGTCAAGGGCGGCGGTGCGGTCGATGAGCAGCCGCCCGGTGCGCTCGGCGGCCGCGCTGACCAGCAACGGCCAGGCGAAGCCCGCCACCGCCACCGCGGCGAAGGCCAGCAGCACCGCGATCAGCCGGCGACGCACTGTGATCTTCTCCGAGGGTTGTTCACGAATCGCCTCCGGCGATGCCGCCGCTTGATCCGGTCGCTCGGCCGAGCCGTACTCGGCCGCGACCTGCCCGCCAGCCCTGGCCCGCCCTCGCACCAGGGGCGTGACCGGCCCTCATCCGAGGCGGTAGCCGAAGCCGCGGATGGTGCGCAGCATCCGCGGCCGGTCCAGCTTGGCGCGCAGCGTGGCCATGTGCACGTCCAGCGTCCGCGACACCGCCAGGTAGGCATCGCCCCACACCTCGTCCATGATCTGCTGGCGGCTCACCGCCACTCCCGCGTTGCGGGCGAGCACGGCCAGCACGTCGAACTCCTTGGCGGTCAGCGTGACCGGGTCGGCGCCCAGCCGCACGGTGCGGGCCCGCAGATCCACGCTCAGCTCGCCGACCGCGGCCACGCCGTCCTGGCGCTCGGTCAGGTTGACCCGCCGGGTGACGGCATCCACCCTGGCCAGCAGCTCGCGCAGCCCGACCGGCTTGACCAGGTAGTCGTCCGCGCCGGAGCGCAGCCCGCGCACCACGGACCGCTCGTCCCCGCGCGCGGTGAGCACCAGCACCGGCACGTTGCTGACCCGGCGCAGCTTGCGCAGCACGTCCAGGCCGTCGATGTCGGGCAGCCCGAGGTCGAGCAGCACCAGGTCGGCCTCCCGGTGGGTGCGCAACGCGTCGGCGCCCAGGCGGCACCGAATCGACCGGTGCCCCTGGGCGTCGAGCGCGTCGACCAGCGCGTCGGCCACCCCGTCGTCATCCTCGACGAGCAGTACTCGCACCAGTTACCTCGCAGCCCTATCTCACGGCGTCGCGCTCACTCAGCTCCGTGTTCGGCTGGGCGTCCAGCGGGGAGTTGTGTGAAGTCTCCCGCATGAACCCGTACACGACCAGTGAGATCAGCACGCACCCGGCGACATAGTAGAAGAAGATCTGCTCGTGTCCGGCGTTCTTGAGCGCCAGCGCGAGGTACTCGGTGCTGCCGCCGAAGATCGCCACGGTCAGTGCGTAGGGCAGCCCGACCCCGAGCGCGCGCACGTGGGTCGGGAACAGCTCGGCCTTCACGATCGCGTTGATCGAGGTGTAGCCGGAGACGATGACCAGCCCGGCGAGCATGATCAGGAACGCGCCGACCGGGTTCTTCGTGTTCGCCAGCAGCATCAGCAGCGGGACGGTGAACAGGGTGCCGCAGATGCCGAAGAACATCAGCAGCCGGCGCCGGCCGATGCGGTCCGAGAGCGCCCCGGCCAGTGGTTGGAGCGCCACGAACAGGACGAGCGCCACGAAGTTGATCAGCGTGACGGTGCTCTTCGGGATGCCGCTGGTCAGGATCATGAACTTCTGCAGGTAGGTGGTGTAGGTGTAGAACGCGATGGTGCCGCCCAGGGTCAGCCCGACCACCAGCAGGCACTGGCGCGGGTACTGCAGCAGCATGCGCAGCCCGCCGGCCTGTCGGTTGCCGGAGCTGCGCTGCTCGGCGCGGAAGCTCTCCGACTCGTCCATGGTGCGCCGCAGGTACATCGCGACCACCGCGCCCAGCGCGCCGATGCCGAACCCGATCCGCCAGCCCCAGCTCATCAGTTGCTGCTCGGTGAGGATGGCCTGCAGCACGATCTGCAGCCCGAGCGCGAGCAGCTGCCCGGCGATCAGGGTGACGTACTGGAAGCTGGAGTAGAACCCGCGCTTGCCCTGGGTGGCGACCTCGGACAGGTAGGTCGCCGAGGTGCCGTACTCGCCGCCCACCGACAGCCCCTGCAACAGCCGGGCCAGCACCAGGACGACCGGCGCCGCGATTCCGATGGAGGCGTAGCCGGGGGTCACCGCGATGAGCAGCGATCCGGCGGCCATCATCGTCACCGACAGCGTCAGCGCGGCACGTCGGCCGAACTTGTCGGCGAACCGGCCGAGGATCCAGCCCCCGATCGGGCGCATCAGGAACCCGACGGCGAAGATCCCGGCCGTGTCCAGCAACTGGGCCGTCGGGTTGCCCTTCGGGAAGAACGTCGCGGCGAAGTAGATGCTGAACGCCGCGTAGGTGTACCAGTCGTACCACTCGATCAAGTTCCCGATCGAGCCCTTGACGACATTCTTGATCACATACCGCTCGCCTGGGCGAGCGGTGTCCGTCGAGCGCGTCATTGAGCCTCCAGAGGTCGTCGCCGACAGCGATGTCGCACCACCATCGGCGCCGCCGCCGCGGCCCGGCAAGCCGGCGGACCAGCTCTTTACGCCCGCTTAGGACGGACGTCACAGTGTGACCGTGGCTCCCCCGCCGAGGCTACTTCCGGGTGAGGTCGAGAACCAGCGCGTCGAAATGCGGTGCATCCGGCCAGCCTGGTTGGATCTTCCCGACCTGCCGCCACCCCCATTTCTCGTACGCGCGTCGTGCGGTGTGGTTGTCCTCGCGCACGAGCAACGTCCCTCGTCGCTCGGGCCTTTGATACAGAATCTCGTCGTGCAACTGGTGGCCAACGCCTTTACCCTGCCAGTCCGGGTGAGTCATCAGCTCACACAGGGCGAAGGTGCGAGTGCCGTCCTCCTCGATCAGCTCGGGTTCGCTCGGTGTCGTCAGCGCGGCCCACCAGCGAGCGTTGACCGGCAAGGCGTAGCCGAGGGCAAGCCCAACCGGCTCGCCGTCAACGCGGCCGATGACGAACTCGAACCCAGGCGCCTTGGAATAGGAACGTATACGCTCGACAAAGCGGCCAAGATCGTAAAAGGACTTGTCGATCACGTCCTGATGGCTGGCCTCGTAAAGAATAGAGATGGCATCCGTGTTCGCCTCTAGCTGCTCGCGGCCATAGTGCTCGAAATCGACATCGATGGTCACGGTGTGCCTTTCTCGACATGCGAGGGCGGGGAAATTGACACGAGCTCGCTCAACCGGGCATACTGACAGTGAGGTCGAGGATCAGTGCGTCATAGTGTGGTGCATCCGGCAATCCAGGGCGAATCTTCCCGATCTGTCGCCATCCCCACTTTTCGTATGCGCGCCTGGCTGTATCGTTGTCGCTGTCGACGAGCAGTGTCGCTCGCTGCTCCGGTCTCTTGAAAAGCAGCTCGTCATGTAAGCGGTGGCCGATGCCTTTGCCTTGCCAGTCCGGATGAGTCATGAGCTCACACAAGGCGAAAGTACGAGTACCGTCTTCTTCGATCAGCTCGGGATCGACCGGCGTGGTTAGTCCTCTCCACCACCGCGCTTGAGCTGGCAACGGATAGCCAAGAGCGAGACCGGCAGGGTTGTCGTTCGTGATCCCAAGAACGAACTCGAACCCGGGGGCTTTGCTGTAGTTGCGGATTCGCTCCATGAAACGCTCAGTAGTATGGAACGGGTCATCGAGTTCGTCTCGATAGGTCACCCTATAAAGCGCGCTAATGGCGTCCTCGTGTTCCTTCAGTGCTTCGGAGTCGAGGTGTTCGAGTCTGAGTTCGTCGGCCATTAGGTCCCGCCTCCGGAGATTAGTTCGTACACCTGTCGAACCTCGGGTAGCCGCTTTGCTCTTTCGGGCAACGCTTGGAGGGCGAACCGTGCGGAAGTTCCTATATAGCCGTGACGGAAGGACGGCTCTATCTGTTCCAGCATCGTGACCATGTGTCGAACGCCTTGTGATGGATCGCCCGAGGAAATGATTGATCTCGCGCGGTGCATCTGAACCTGTACTGCACCTGTGGACAGCGGTCTCTTGTACGACTTGAGCGCTACGTCTTGGGCCGAGAACGCTTCTTGAAGTTCGCCTCCGTGTGAATACACGAAGCTCCGTACGTGGTGCAGCCGTGTTTCGGGCCAGCTCCACGCGGTCCACCCGTGAGTCTCCTGGTCGTCGAGCTTCTCAAACGCAGTCTCTAGCTCGGACAGCGCCTTGCGGGTGGCCGCTCGATCGCCGACCAAGGCGAGGCCCTGGGCTCGTGCCGCGAGAGCGTTTACGGAGCCCGGCGAGATGCGGCCATCGCTTAGGCCGAGAGCATCATCAGCGATGCTCAACACGGAGACCGGACTACCAGATGGTGCGTAGAGCGTGAGAACAGCCCGTTTGCTGGCAACTCGACTGCCAACCTCGCGGTCTCCGCTGAGCCTCGCGGCACGCTCGGCCGTCCGCCAATACCGCTCGGCATCCAGCCAATAGCCAGCACCCGCGAGCGAGGTCGCGGCGAGCCCGCTGAGGAGCGAATAGCTTCTCAGCAGCTGAAGCCGCAACGGATCTGAGATGGTCTCAATCTGGCGAGCCAGATCGGTAAGATCGGGGAGAATCCCGGGTAGAACCTGCTCGGCAGGAAGCCGTCCCACTAGCCGCGAGTAGTGATCAGCGGCGCGCTCCCACTCGATGGCATCGTGCTCAGTGATCGGGCCGGCGAGGACGGCGTCGAGCTGCCGGTGGACCGGTTCGAGCATCCCAGAGACGCTGTCGAGGGCTGCGCTGCTCGTCAGGCCGAGGCCACCGCCTAGGAGGGTTCTTCGTCGCATGGGGTCGTCCTCTGAGCCGCCGTTCGCCACCGTAGCTACTGGCGGTTGTATCAGTTCAATGGATTCCAGGCCGACCGACGCTGTGGCGCCCGAGGTAGAGAGGTCGAGATCGAGGACTTGTTCGATCACGGGCGCCCATACGTAACCCGGGTTGCGCTCGCCGCGCTCCCAGCGTGACACGTAGTGCGCGGTCGTGATGCAACCGCCGCTTGCGTCGCTCAACGCTCGCGCGAGCTGGCTCTGCGACCACCCACGGGACAGCCGAGCTTGCCGAATCTGCTTCCCGATGAGCATCCTCACCGTTGCCGCATCGTCGGCCATCGCACCCACACCCTCACCGTTGTGGATCACCGGGTCATAGTAGGGGTCAGCCCAGGGTCTCACGTTGGGTGTTCCGCGTGTTGTCGGATCGCGATGAACTGCCGGCATGCGCTCGAAGAGAGCTGGTGACTATCCCTCGGTCTGGGACTTCCTGAGCTTCTACGTGATCAGGTGGCGCAGCGCTCGCGCCCTGCGTCGGGCCAGGCACAGTGGCTGAGTCGGAGAAGTGTGCGTGTGGTGTCTGCCTGAAACCGCCGTCCGGCGGCGAGTGGTGGTGGCCCCAGGCTGACCCTGAGCCGGGTCCGGATGTTCGGGCGGTGGTTCGTTACGGCGAGCACCCGTACATGAACCGCGTCATCAGGACGAAGAGCGGTTGGATTCCACGTCGTGGCGCCCAGCAGCCTCGGCCGTGGCGCGAGGTCGGGCTGTGCGCGGCGGGAAACTGTCATCCGGTTGTTCGTGCCAAGGTGCTTTAGGAGGGATGTGACTGTGACGGCGCGCGATCGTCGGCAGGGAAACGGCGAGGGCAGCCCGAGGAAGCCGATGAGTGTCCTGAAAATGCGACTGTGGTCATGTGGGCAATGGTTCCTCGGTTCGTGCGAGTTGGTTCGGGCGCTGCTCAAGCGTTGAACCGGAACCGCACGATGCGGCTGGATCGTTTCATGCCGGGCAGCAGGTTCAGGAGGCGGTACATGCGGCGTATGTTCGCGGGCGCCTTGGCCATCAATACCGGTGAGTCGTTCATCGGCGCCTCGTCGACGTATTCGAGCCGAGGGTGCCAGTCGGCCAGCGTGGCCGGGTCGTCGAAGCCGCAGTGGAACTGGGTTCCGTAGCTACGCAGCGTGGGGTCCCATTTCGAGGTGCGCCAGGCCCAGACCGACACCGTGTCGAACTGAATCTGGCCGCTGGGGAAGGCGTCGACGACGCTGGTCAGCAGCCGCCGGACCTCGGTCTCGGTGAGGTACGGCACCAGCCCTTCGGCGACCATCAGCACCGGCCGGCCACGGGGGATACGGTCCAGCCAGGTCAGGTCGGTGACGCTGGAGCCGATCAGGCTGTAGTGCTCGCGCGGTGGCAGGAATTGTCGGCGCAGCTCGATGGTGGCGGGGTAGTCCAGGTCGTACCAGTCGACGCTGGCGGGCGGGTCGATCCGGTACACCCGGGCGTCGAGGCCGCAGCCCAGGTGCAGCACCACGGCGTCGGGGCGATCGGCGAGGAAGCTTCTAGTCCAGTCGTCGTGGGCCTTGGCGCGCACCACGGCGGCGAGGCCGATCTGGCTGGTACCGAATCTGCGCCTGTCGTAGTCGGGGTCGAGGCGGCGCATCGCCTGCTCGGCGTACCTGTCGCCGAGGATCGGGTCCGGGAGCCGGTTGTCCAGTGCTTTGGCCCTGAGAACGGGGCTGAGGGTCTTCTGCACTCCGGCGAGCCCAGTGGCATTCACGCCAGCGACAGTACTTGTGTCACAGGGAAAGCGGCGTTCCTGGGGCGAGCACGTGGACCTCGGTGTCGGGGGCCAGGGCGGCGGCGGCCTGGCGGTAGGTGTCGGGACGGTCGCGGTCCATCTTGAGCACGAGCTTGTCGCGGACGGGGCCGGCGGTGAAGGCGTAGTGGATGGGCACGGCCAGCCTGGGGTGCAGGGCGGCGGTCAGGCCGGCGGCGTCCTCGGCGTCCATGACCATCTTCCGGTTGAAGGCGGGACGGATGCGCAGGCCGTTGATGGGGAGAAGGGCCAGGTCCAGGTCGGGGAAGCGGGCGGCCACCTGGTCGAGCTCGGCGATGCGCAGGGTGTCCGCGCCGAAGAACACCGTGTTCCCGTCGTCCTCGAGCACGAAGGTCACCTCCGGCACGCCGTGGCTGGCCGGGGCCGCCGTGACCCGGACCGGGCCGAGGCGGGTGCTCTGCCACGGGTCCAGCTCGACGACCCGTTCGAAGCCCGCCGCGCGCACCCGGTCGGCGAGACCGCGCACCACCGCGAACGGCACCGACCTGTCCGGGTAGTCGGCGAACGCGTCGAGGTCGCAGTGGTCGTAGTGCCGGTGGCTGATCACCACCCCGGACAGCGGCGGCAGGTCGGCGGGGCGGGGGACGGCGGTCGGTTCGCCGTGCCGGTAGCCGGGGCGTTCGCTGAACCACGGGTCGGTGAGGATCCGCGCGCCGCCGAAGTCCACGATCACGCTGGCGTGCACGACTCGCTGAACGATGCAGGTCACGGTGGCCCCCGGTGAGTAGACACCTGTGAGTAGACGTCTGTCTAGTAATGTTGTCAAGCATGGGTCGACGAGTTCCGAACCGGCGTGGCCAGGGCGGAAGGCTGCGCGCGGACCTGGTGGAGGCGGCCAGCTCGCTGCTCGGTGAGCTGGCCGGCGAGGAGGCGCTGTCGCTGCGGGCGGTCGCGCGCCGGGCGGGGGTGGCGCCGCAGAGCGTGTACCTGCACTTCGCCGACCGACGGGCGCTGCTCACCGAGGTGTACCGGGCGCGGTTCGCCGACCTGGTCGCCGCGCTGACCGGGGCCGGCCACCCCGGCGGCGCGCGGGACCGGCTGCGCGCGATGTGTCGGGCCTACTGTCGGTACGGGCGCGAGCATCCGGGGCACTACCGGGTGCTGTTCGGCACCGCCGGGACGCCGGACTGGGAGCCGCACGAGATGGTCGGGCTGCGGGCGCTGGAGATCCTCGACTCGGCGGTGCGGGCGTGCCGGTCGGGCGGCGACCCCGGCCCGGTCGAGGGCCGTGAGGCGCTGCCGGCCACCGTGTGTCTCTGGGCCGGCCTGCACGGGCTTGTCACCCTGCGCCGGGACCGGCCGAGCTTTCCCTGGCCGGACCTGGACGAGCTGATCGACGTACTGATCGAGGCGCAGGTCGCTCGATCGGTCCGTTGACACATACCGGCGGCGTGTCAACGGGATCGACGCGCGGCGCCGGTGTGATCATATATAAATGTCACGCGCGTACCTGGTCGTCTCTGCGTTGACGCTCGCCGCGGTGGCGGCCGGGTGCGGTCTGGACGCGCCGGTCGTGTCGATGCGGCCGGCCCCGGCACCGGCGCCCGCGCCCGCATCGAGCCCGCCCGCCGCGCCCGCCGCGCCGACCCCGGCCGCCGCCGGCGGGAAGGTGCTGGGGCCGAACGGGTACGGCGCGCTGACGCTCGGGGTCCCGAGGGCGGACGCGGTCAGGACCGGCCTGCTCACCCCGGCGAACCCGGTGGCGACGAACCCGGCGGAGTGCACCCTGCACCACATCGCCGGGCGGCCGGCCGCCGAACGGATCGGCGTCTACGTCTCACCGCGCCAGGGCGTCGTCCAGATCGCGTCGGCTCCGGACTGGCGCACGCCCGAGAACATCGGCGCGGGCAGCACCCTGACCCAGGTCCGGGCGGCCTACCCGGACCTCGTCCAGGACGTCAACGGCACCACCGCGACCGTCCCCGGCAACCCCACCGCCGTCTACCGCTTCATGCTCGACCCCCAAGGCACCGTAGTCGAGTTCTCCCTCGAACTTCGCGGCCAAGAGTGCACCAACTAACGCCCCGCACACCCGGTTCGCGCCCGGCGCACCCGCTCCAGCGCGTGTGCGGTGTACGAAGTGGGTGTGCGGGCTACCCGTTGAGCACGGACCAGGCGAGCTGGACGTCTTCGCGGGTGGTGTGGAGATAGCCGACGGCTAGGCGCAGCACGATCCGGCCGGACAGGCGGGTGTGCGTGATGAAGATCTGGCCGCCGCGGTTCACCCGCTCCACGATCGCCAGGTTCTCCTCGTCGGTCCCGTTGAACCGGAAGCACGCCAGCGACAGCGAGACGTGCACCAGCTCCCAGCGCGGGTCCGCCTCCACCCAGCCGGCGAACTCGTGCGCCAGCCCGACCGAGCGGCGGATGAACTCCTGGATCCCGGCCCGGCCGAAGCAGCGCATGGCCGCCCAGAGCTTGAGCGAGCGGAAGCGCCGCCCCAGCGCCGGGCCGTAGTCCGAGAGGTTCGCCGCCTCGTCGGTGGTCCGCAGGTACTCGGGCACGATCGTGAACGCCTCGCGCAGCGCCGCCGGCCGGCGGGTGAACAGCGCCGAGCAGTCCATCGGCACCAGCAGCCACTTGTGCGGGTTGACCACCAGCGAGTCCGCCTCGGCCACCCCGGCCTGCGAGTCGCGCAGCTCCGGGCAGGCCCAGGCGCTGCCGGCGTAGGCGGCGTCCACGTGCAGCCACGCGCCGTGGCGGGCGCACAGCTCGGCGAGCTCGGGCGTCGGGTCGAAGGACGCCGAGGACGTGGTGCCCGCCGTGCTCACCACCGCCGCCACGTCGCCGCGCGCGAGCTGCTCGGCCACGGCGGCCGTCCGCATCCGGAATGCCTCGTCGGTGGGCATCGGGCGCGGCTGCATGCCCAGGATCCGGGCGTCCTTCTCCACCGAGGAGTGCGCGTGCTCGGAGAACACCACGGCGTGCCGGCCGCTGGCGTGCCGGGCCGCCACCAGCGCCGCGAGCGTGGAGGTGGACGCGGTGTCCTCGATGTGGCCGTGCCAGGCCGGGTCGAGCCCGAGCAGGTCGGCCAGCCACGACATGGTGACCGTCTCCAGCTCGGTGGACGCCGGCGACGCCCGCCAGATGAACGACACCTGGTTCAGCGTGGCGGCCAGCATCTCGGCCAGGATCGCCGGCTCGGACGACGTGGTCGCGAAGTAGGAGAAGAACCTCGGGTGCTGCCAGTGCGTGATGCCGGGCAGGATCACGCGGTCGAGGTCGGCGAGCACGTCGGAGAACGGCTCGGCGGTCTCGGGCATGCGCTCGGGAAGGGCCGAGGCGATGTCACCGGGGCTCACCTGCGCCATCACCGGCAGCTCGCGGGCCTTCTCCAGGTAGTTCGCGGCCCAGTCGACGGCCGCGTAGCCGTCGCGCCGCAGGTCGAACTCGGGAATGGCGCTCGGGTCCTGGTCTGGCACGGCTCTCACAGTAATGTCCTCGCGGTGGTGGACGTACCCGGTTACCTGCGCAGGCTCGGCATCGTCGACCCGGGGCCGCCCGGCCTGGACGGGCTGTTCCGGCTGACCGCGGCGCACGTCGAGCGGGTGGCGTACGAGGCGCTGGACATCCAGCTCGCCCGGCCGACCAGCATCGAGCCGGCGGACTCGGTGGAGCGGATCGTCGGTCGGGGCCGGGGCGGCTACTGCTACCACCTCAACGGCGCGTTCTCGCTGCTGCTGGGCGCGCTCGGCTACCGGGCGCGCCGGCATCGCGGCGGCGTGCAGACCTCCGCGCACCCCGGGCCGCCCGGGCCGATCGGCAACCACATGGCGCTGACCGTGAGCGGCCTGCCCAGCGCGGACAACCCGGACGGGGACTGGCTGGTCGACGTGGGCCTCGGCGACGGGCCGCACCTGCCGCTGCCGCTGCGGGCGGGGGAGTACGCGCAGGGTCCGTTCCGCTACCGGATCCGGGCGTCGGACGTGATCCCGGGCGGCTGGCGGTTCGACCACGACGCGCGCGGCAGCTTCGTCGGGATGGACTTCCCGCCGGGGCCGGCGGCCATCGACGAGTTCGCCGAGCGGCACCACCACCTGTCCACCTCGCCGGAGTCGAGCTTCGTCCGCACCTGCTGCGTCATGCGCCGCGACGGGGGCGGGCTGGACGTCCTCGTCGGCCGGGTGCTGCGGCGGCTGGACACCGACAACCGGGCCCGGACGGTGGACACCCAGGGTGAGTGGTTCGAGGTGCTCGCCGACGTCTTCGGGCTGCCGTTGACCGACCTGGACGCCGCCGCCAGGGACGCGCTGTGGACCAGGGTGGGCCTGGCGCACGAGCGCTACCTGAGCGAGTCCAGCAGCCAGTAGTAGGACGCGCCGACGTTCGCGGGCTCGCCGGTCACCTCGCCGAGCAACCGCCAGTAGCGCCGCAGCCTCGGGTCACGGTCCACGGCGGTCGCGGCGTACAGCTCGCGCCGGAACGCGGCGGTGTCGGTGGCCCGCCAGGCGCGCGCGTGGGCGTCGACGAACCTGTCCAGCGCGTGTCCGGGTCGGGGGCGGGAGCCGGCGAGCACCAGCGGGCGGGCCAGCTCGCACGCCTCGCCGATGCCGGCGTGCAGCTCGCCCTCGTCCGCGGCCTCGGCCAGGCGCCGCCGGTTGGCCAGCGCGCGGCGCCGCAGCCGTCCGGCCAGCGACGGGTCGGTGGCCAGCGACACCATCCCGGCGAACGCGAGCACCCGCCGCGGGGTCGGGTTCGCCGGCGGGCGGGGCGCGCTGACCGAGACGAACATGTCGAAGGTGTCCTCCGGCGGCGGCGCGGCGAACCACCGGCTCCAGAAGCCGACCAGCGTGTCGTGGGCGGAGCCGGGATCGCGGACCGTCGAGAGCAGCTCCAGGCGTGCGGGCCGCTCGGACGGCCGGGCCTGTTCGACGGCGCGCAGCGCGGCCCGGCGCCAGGCCAGGGCGGTCAGCTCGACGTCGAGGGCGGCGCGTTCGGCGGTGACGGCGTCGGTCAGGGAGCGCTCGCCGGACGCGACCGCCGCGACGGCGGCCAGGCCCAGCCCGAGCCCGCGCAGCCGCCGCACCAGGATCAGCCGGTCGACGGCGTCGGCGGTGAACCTGCGGTGGCCACCGGGGCTGCGCACGCTGGGCAGGAGTCCTTCGTCGGCGTAGAAGCGGACGGTGCGAACGGGGACGCCGGCCAGCCGCGCGAGCTCGCCGATCCCGAGTGTGACCCCGGACACGTTCGCTGGAACCTCCAGTGGGCTGGAGCTTCTACGGTACGGCCGTGCCTCGGAACACCAGCACGGATTTGCCGCTGAGCCCGGATCGCCTCGCCGACGGGCTGCGCGCCCAGACCGACGCCTTCGCCGCCGCGGTCCAGGGGGTCGATCCGCGCACCCGGGTGCCGACCTGCCCGCGGTGGCGGCTGCGGGACCTGGTCGGCCACATCGGCCAGGAGCACCGGTGGGCCGCCGGGATCGTCCGGACCGGCGCGGCGGCTCCCGTCCCCGACCCGAAGCAGGCCGACCCCGGTGCCCCGACGAGATGGGGCGAATGGCTGCGGGCCGGCGCCGAGGAGCTGATCGCGGCGGTGACCGACGCGGGCGCCGCGACTCCCGTGTGGACGGTCCTCGGCCCGAAGCCGGCGGTGTTCTGGCTGCGCCGGAGCCTGGCCGACACCTCGGTCCACCACGCCGACGCGGCCCTCACCTCGGGCGCCGCGTTCCGGATCGCCCCCGACCTGGCCGCCGACGCGGTCGACGAGTGGCTGACGCTGCTGTCCGATCCGGCCGCGCCGACCGTCAAGCCCGACGTGGCGCTGCTGCGCGGGGACGGCCAGACGCTGCGGCTGGAGCCGCCGTCCGGACCGGGCTGGCTGGTCACCCGGACGCCGTCCGGGGTGCGCGTGCAGCGGGCGGGTGGCCGGGCGGACGTCACGGTGGCCGGTCCGGTCGCGGACCTGCTGCTGGTCCTCACCCGGCGGGTGCCGCCGGACCGGGCCACCGTCACCGGCGACCGCGCGCTGGTGGAGCACTGGTTGGCCCACACCGCGCTGTGACTCACGGCGTGGCGGTTCGGCGCCGGCGGGCCAGCTCGTCGAGGATCCGTCGCCACGCCGGCGACGCCTCCACGATCCGGGACATGGCCAGCGCCATGTCCGCATGCTGGCCGACGTCCCCGTTTCCGTGTGTGGTCTCCCAGGCGTCCAGCTCGTCGATGAGCCGGTCCACCCTCGGGTCGTGCGGGTCCCAGTCCACCGACTGGTCACAGAGCAGGTACAGGCGTGTCGTCTCGGGGTCGTCGAAGCTGGCGGCCTTGTCCCGTATCGCCTGGGGCATCGCGTCCGGGTCCAGCGCCTGCATCAGGATCCACACGTCGCGCTCCAGCCGCACCGTCCGCTCGCTGACCCCGAGCGCGCGCATCCGGTTCAGGTTGTCGACCACCCCGGCGGGCAGGACCAGTGACTCGCCGCCGGCCAGCTCGGCGATCCGGCGGCGGTGCTCGGCGAGCTGGTCGATCCTGCGCTGGAGCTCGGCGTCGATGTCGGCGATGGCGGCGTCGAACTCGGCCGGCCGGGCGTGCAGCAGCGCATCGATGCGGGCCAGCGGCACCCCGGCGTCGGCGAGGGTCCTGATCCGGATGAGGTCCACGGCGGCCTGCGCGTCGTAGCGGCGGTAGCCGGAGGCGTCGCGCTCGGGCTCGGGCAGCAGGCCGACGTGGTGGTAGTGGCGGACGGTGCGCACGGTCACGCCCGCGGCCGCCGCGAGCTGGCCGATCGTGAGCACCGTCCCCCTTTCGTCGTTGTTAAGGCAATTGTCCCGTCAGGCGGCGAGGTTGACGACGTCGCGGATGGCCTGGACCACGGCGTCGGGGCGGTCGAAGCAGAGCCGGCTGTGGTCGGTGTCGGTGAGGATGCGGTGTTCGCCGTGCGAGACGGCGCTCACCAGGGCCTCGGCCATCTTGGTCTTGCCGTCGTGCATCTGGTGCAGCGACCGCTCGGACATCAGCGCCTGTTGGCCGGCGTCGACGCCCAGCGCGGTGAGCGCGATCACCGGGACGTCGGGGACGTTCGGCCCGGGCCGCAGCTCGTCGGCCAGCTCGGCCAGCGTCCCGCGTTCGGCCAGGCCGACCTCGATCCAGGTGTCGCTGACGTGGTACTCGATCAGCGGTTCGCGCACCTGCGCGGGGAAGTCCGCGAGCAGCTCGACGCACATCGCGCGGATGGCGGGCAGCCCCTGCCGGAGCTGCTCCAGGGTGGGCGCCATCCGCTCGCTCGCGGCCAGGCCCAGCTCGGGGGGAACGAAGTCGTCCCAGTCGCGGTGGAAGGCGTCCAACCAGACCAGCCCGGCCACCTCGCTGGGGTAGAGCTGCGCGAACCGGTGTGCGTAGGCGCCGCCGAGGGAGTGCGGGACGAGCACGTACGGGGCGGGGATGTCCTGGGCGCGCAGCAGCTCGCGCAGTTCCGAGGCGACCGAGGTGGCGGAGCGCGGCAGCGGCAGCGGGTCGCTGTAGCCGGTGCCGCCCCGGTCGTAGACCACGGCGGTGGTGAACCGCGCGACCTCCTGTTGGACGCCGAAGTAGTCCAGGCCGATCGCGCTCGCGCCCGGCAGGAACACGACGGCCGGCCCGCCGCCGCCCGACCGGTGCACGAAGATGCGCCTGCCCTCGACCTCGTCGAACCCCCCGACCGGCGGCGCGGGCCGGGCCGAGGACGTGATGTTGTTCGTCATGCGCGGAAGGCTCCAACCCTGACGTAGCGTCAGGGTCAAGTCCTTACGCCGGCGAGCAGCCCCCGCAGCGCCGGCGGGACGTCCATGGCGTCCAGCCTGACGTGCAGCACGGCCATCCGGTCGGGGTGCGCGGTGGCGTCGGCCAGCGCGCCGTCCAGCTCGGAGAGGGTGGCGGGGCGGGCGGTCAGGATGTCCGCGCCGGGGGCGAACGCGGTGGCCAGCGCGCACCAGTCCCACGCCGGCACGTCGTTGTAGACGGCGGCGGGGCTCTGGATCGCCCGCTCGATCGTGTAGCCGGCGTTGTCGACGATGATCACGATCGGCGCGGCGCCGTGGTAGGCCAGCGTGCTCAGGTCCTGCACTGTCATCTGCGCGGCGCCGTCGCCGACGACCAGCACCGGCCGCCGGGTCGGGTCGGCCAGCGCGCAGCCCAGCGTGGCCGGCAGCGCGTAGCCGATCGACGACCACACCGGCTGTGCCACCACGTCCGCGCCGGCGGGCAGCGAGACGTCCATGGCGGCGAAGAACGTGGTGCCGATGTCGGTGACCAGCCGATGCCCGGCGGGGAACCACCGCTCCAGCACCGCCCACAGCCCGGCCTGGTCCAGCTCGCGGGGCTCGGCCTCGTCGTGGGCGGGCTCGGACGGTGGCTCACGGCGCAGCGCGTCGGCGTCGGCGACCTCGGCGAGCGCGTCGAGCGCGGTGGCCAGCGGGACGCCCTCGATGACGGTGCCGGCCACGGTGGCCGCCGTGACCCCGAGGTGGATGGTGTGCGCCGGGTCGACGCGGTGGGTGAACGCGCCGGTCATGGTGTCGGCCATGAGCGTGCCGGCCTCGATCAGCACGTCCGCCGTGTCGACGGCCAGGATGGCCCGCTTCGCGCCGATCTCCCCGCAGTAGACGCCCGCGTAGTGCGGGTCGGCGGGGTCGAACGCGCCGCGCGCGGACGCCAGCGTCACCACCGGCGAGGCCGCCGCCTCGGCCAGCCGGGCCAGCGCCGGCTGGGTGCGGGTCCGCTCCACCAGGTGCCCGGCGATCACGGTCGCGGCTCCGGCACCGGCGAGCAGCTCGGCGGCCCTGGCCCGGAACCTGTCGAGAGCGGCCGGATCGGCGGCGGCGCGCGCCGACGGCAGCGGCTCGGCCAGCCGCGCGGCGGACACCGGGGCGGTAGCGACGTCGACCGGGATCGAGAGGTAGACGGGCCGGAGCTCGCGCACGGCGGTGGCGAGCACGGCGTCGATCCGGTCGGCCGCATCGGCGGCGGTCAGGACGGCGCCGGCGGCGGTCACCTCGGCGTAGGCGCGCGCGAACCGGCCGAAGTCGCCGTCGGCCAGGGTGTGGTGGACCGGCGCGCCGGCGGCGGCCACCGAGGTCGGCGGGGCTCCGGTCACCTGGACGAGCGGCACGTGCTCGGCGTAGGCGCCGGCGACGGCGTTCATCGCGCTCAGCTCGCCCACGCCGAACGTGGTCACCACCGCGGCGATTCCCCTGGTCCTGGCGTAGGCGTCGGCGGCGTACCCGGCGCCCTGCTCGTTCGGCGAGCCGACCCAGCGCAGCGCGCCGTCGGCGAGCACCGAGTCGAGCAGGCCGAGGGTGAAGTCGCCGGGAACGCCGAACAGGTGCTCGGCACCCAACTGCCGCAACCGGCGGGCGAGGTACTGCGCGACCGTCACTGTCATGCCCACGATGGCACGTCACGGGTGACGTCCTGCGCAATACACGCGCATACTGCTGAGCATTCTGCTCAAATCAGCAACGACTACCGGGACGGGAGCTGCACACCGTGCGCCATCTCGACCAGACCGACGCGAGGATCGTCCTCGCCCTCGACGACGACCCGCTGGCCACCACCGTCGCCGTGGCCGCGCGGCTGAACCTGGCCCGCAACACCGTCCAGGCCCGCCACCGGCGCATCGAGGCCGACGGTTCGCTCGCGCCCACCAGCGTGCGGGTGCGCCCGGGTCCGCTGGGCTACCCGGTGCTCGCGTTCATCACCCTGGCGATCAGCCAGACCCGCAGCGAGGACACCCTCGCCGAGATCACCGCCGTCCCCGAGGTCTGCGAGATCCACGCCGTCACCGGCGACGCCGACCTGCTGGTGCGGGTGGTGGCCAAGGACAACAAGGACCTCTACCGCGTCACCGGCCTGCTGCTGGGCTGCTCCGGCGTGGTCCGCTCGAACACGCTGATCTCGATGGTCGAGGTCGTGCCGTTGCGGATGGCGCAGCTGTTGCGGGTTGCCCAGTGAACGTGGGCCCGCCGTGCACTGTGCCCATTGTCACAGCGTCGGCGGGCGTGCCAGCGTGGAGCGATGACCAGGCCCGTTGATGTTGCCGAGGGAGTCCGGCGGCGGCGCATGCACCGCCAGTTCACCGACGAGCCGGTGCCGCGCGAGTTGTTGGACCGGATGGTGTGGGCGGCCTCCCGGGCGCAGCAGACCCGGTCGGGGATACGCAACATCGTGGTGGTCGACGACCCCCGGCTGATGGCCACCGCGCGGCAGGTGCTGCCCGGGTTCGTCAACAACGCGCCGGCGATGCTGGTGCACTGCACGGACCTGGTCGCCGCCGAGAAGCTGGCCGGCCGCGCCTGCGTCGAGGTGACCACTCGGCTGGACGCGGGCGCGGCGTGCGCGCACCTGGCGCTGATGGCCCAGACGCTGGGGCTGGGCACGTGCACGGTCACCAGTTGGTCGGACGCCACCGCCCGCGCCCTGTTCGACCTGCCCGAGCACATCCGCCCCGACGTCACCGTCGCCGTCGGGTTCGTGCCGCCGTCGCCGCCGCGCGCGGCGCGCGGGTTCACGACGGCGGTGCACCACAACCGGTTCGGCGAGGAGTGGGTGAATGCCTGAGAACCTGGACCGCGAGCTGTTCAAGATCATCACGTACCTGGTGAACAGCGCGCCGCTGAGCCTGGAGGAGACGCCCCAGCTGTCCGCATTCCGGCTGGCCGACGCGGCGAACCGGCTGATGGCGCTGGTGGACGACGACGAGTTCCTGCGCGCCGCCGGCGACGACTTCCGGGCGCACTTCAACCTGGTCATGACCGACCAGCCCGCCTTCGAGGCCTGGCTGGCCGACAACGCCGGACGGTTCACCCTGGAGACCCGCCGCCGCGAGCTGGGGACGTAAGCGCTCCGGCGCCCAGCAGGCGGCCGGCGGTGGCCACCAGGAACGCGCGGTGGTGAGCCCGCTGTTCGAGGTCCGCCGGGTCGTGACCGATGATCATCTGGGCCAGCTGCGGCACGTACAGGGTCCACTCGGCCAGGCCGATGAGCAGCATGAGCACGCGTTCGGCCGGCATGTCGGCGTTGATGTGCCCGGCCCGCTGGGCGGCGGCGACGGCGTCCACCTTGGCCGCGTAGCCGGTAGAGCGCTGCGCGAAGTTGGGTGCCTGGCGAGGGGGGAAGGACAGCGCCTCCCACTGGACGAGGCGCACCAGCCGGGGGTTCTCGGCGCAGTAGTCGAACAGCTCGCCGACGTACTCGGCGAGGTTGTCCGGCCGCGGCTCGACCGCGTGCGCCAGCTTGTCCAGCTCGTGGCCGAGCACCATGGAGAACAGCGTGGTCTTGTCTCCGAACTGCTCGTAGATCGCACGCTTGTTGGCGTTGGCGTTCCGCGCGATCCGTTCCACCCGGGCGCCGGCGATGCCGTAGGCGGCGAACTCCTCGACGGCCGCCTCCAGGATCCGCCGTCGGGTATCGGACGCGTCGCGGGGCACCGAGGGAGTATCGCACGCCCCGGCCCGTTACGTACCGAACCGATCGGTTCGATACGCTGCCTGCCCGTGACCCCGAACTCGATGTCTCGTCGAACCCTTCTCGCCTCGGCAGGTGCCGCCGGTGCCGCCGCCGCCCTCGCCGCCTGTGCCCCGGCCGCCGCCCCGGCTCCCGCCGGTGGGCTCACGCTGCGCTGGTTCGGCAACAACGCATGGGAGCTGACCGCCGGCGAGGTCACCGTGCTTGTCGACCCGTGGCTGACCCGGTTCCGCACCGGCGCCTACACCCCCGCCGGGGCCGACCCAGCCACCCCCATCACCGTCGACACCGCGCTGCTGGACAGGTATGTCACCAAGGCCGACGCGATAGTCGTCACCCACGGGCACTACGACCACCTGCCCGACGTGCCGCACATCGCCGCCCGTACCGGAGCCACCGTGTTCGGCAACGAGACGCACTGCAACCTGCTGCGCGCCCTCGATGCGCCGGCCGAGCAGCTCAACCAGGTCCGAGGCGGCGAGCGGGTCGACTACGGCTCCTACCGCATCGACGTGGTGCCCTCGGTGCACTCGATGACCGGTCCCCGGGCGCGGGTGCCGTTCCCGGGCAGCCGGCCGGGTGCGGTGCCGCCCCGGCCGCGCACCATCGCCGACCTGGTCGAAGGCGGCACACTGGGCTACGAGATCACCCTGGGCGGGCGCAGCGTGCTCGCCCTGGGCGGGGCCAACTACCTGGAGCGCGAGCTGGCCGGCCGCCGCCCGGACGCCGTGCTGCTACCCGTCGGCGGCGGCTCGGTGCCCGACTACGTACCCCGGCTGCTCGACCTGCTCGGTCATCCCGCCACCGTGCTACCCACGCACTGGGACAACTTCGACGAACCGCTCGAACGCCCGGCCGTCGACACCGGCGGCCTGGACAAGCTCCGCGCCGCGGTCGCCAAGGCGAGCCCCGCCGCCCGGTTCGTCGCACTGGACCACTTGCAGCGCCACACCCTGTGACCGGGCGTTCAGAGGTAGCCGAGCTTCTTGCTGCAGGCCGGCCAGGCCTTCCAGCCCTGCGCCTGCCGGACCTTCTCCGCGACGGCGATCTGCTCGGCGCGGGAGGCCTGGTCGGCCGAGGTCGCGTACTGGTGGCCGCCGTACGCGCGCCAGGTCGAGTCGCTGAACTGCAGGCCGCCCCGGTAGGTGCCGGTCCGGGCCGACCAGTTCTGGGTGCTCTCGCACTGGGCCAGCTTGTCCCACTTCGTCTGGGTCGCGCCGGTGGTCGTCGACTCGGAGGTCGTCGACGTCCGGGGCGAATCACCGAGCGGGCCGATCGAGCGCGTCGACTTCGTCGGGCTCGTGGACTTCGTCGGGCTGGTGGACTTCGTGGGGCTCGTCGACTTGTCGGTACCGGTCGACTTCGCCGGGCTCGTGGAGGCCCGGCGGGTGCTGGAGCTGGGGGAGTCCGAGTCGCGCCAGTCGAAGCCCTTGAGCTCGGAGGCGTACTTGTCGGCGTCGGCGTCGGCGTCCGCGCTCCGGTACCGGGAGCCGGTGTCCTCCAGCTCGCTGTCGTCGGCCCAGCTGGACGAGTCCGAGTCGGGCGTGTCGGCCAGCGCGGAGCCGGTGACCGCGAGCGGCGCCACCGCCATCATCGTCAGGGTGCCGACACGAGCCAGGCGTAAGCCGGTTTGGGTGGGTTTCCGATGACGGCCGGACATCACACTCCAGGGACATGACAGGTACACGGGCGGCCCGACATGGGGGAGCGCGGGCCGACGGTGGGTAGCGTAGTCGATGCCGAGCGTGACGCAAACACTGTGTAGGCGTCCGGTCACGTTCCGGTTCGCTCCGCCGCTGGGTGGGACGCGTGTATCTGCGCCCCCACCCGGCCGCTCCTGATATTCGGGTCCAGCCATCCGAGGGGAGCACAGCTGTCATGACCAGTCGCCAGGATCTGAGGGTTCGCAGGTCGCTGACGGAGCTGCAGGACGAGTACGCCACCGGCAACAAGAAGCCGCTGGACGACCTGATGCGTGCCTGGAAGGGCATCAAGGAGCTGCCGCCCGACGACCCGAGGTCGTTCTTCTCGCTGGGCGGCCTGCACGGGGAGCCCTTCCGGGGCGCGGGCTGGGGCACCAGCGCGTACTGGGGCGGCTACTGCAACCACGGCAACATCCTGTTTCCCACCTGGCACCGGGTTTACCTGCTGAAGCTGGAGGACGCGCTGCGCAGCATCCCCGGCTGCGCGGACGTGACCCTGCCGTACTGGGACGAGACCAGCGACGAGTCGCTGCGCAACGGGGTCCCCTGGGCGCTGACCCAGGAGAGCGTCGAGCTGGACGGGGCGACGATCCCGAACCCGCTGCGCTCGTTCGTGTTCAACCACCCCATTCGTGACTTCGTCAACGGAGCCGACCCGAACTACAGCAAGCCCAAGGGGTACGAGACGGTCCGCTACCCGCTGTCAGGGCTGGTCGGAACGCCCCAGGACCGGGAGGCGACACAACGGCACAACGCACAGTTCCCCAACTACGACGACAACGTGAAGCTGCTCAACCAGAACGTCGTCGCCTGGCTGACGTCCACCGTCGTGATCAACGGGCAGACGGTCTCGACCAGCGTCAGGACCAAGTACCTGGACTGCCTGGAGGCACCCAACTACACGGTCTTCTCCAACACGACCTCCGCCGCGCAGTGGAACGCCGACCGGGCGGACGGGGTGCTGCCGGTGATGTCGCTGGAGTCGCCGCACAACTCCATCCATCTGGCCGTGGGCGGCTTCGACGCCGCCGGGTTCGACGCCAGCCCGATCCCCGGGGCCAACGGCGACATGGGCGAGAACGACACCGCCGGGCTGGACCCGATCTTCTACTTCCACCACTGCTTCGTGGACCGCGTGTTCTGGCTGTGGCAGCGCAGGCACGGCCAGACCGACAAGCTGGACGTCATCGGCGGGTATCCGGGGACGAACTCGGTCGACGGCCAGGGGCCGACCCCCGGCGTGGTGCCGAACTCGTGGCTGACGCTGGACTCGCCGCTCGACCCCTTCCGCAACAGCCTCGGCCAGCCGTACACCTCCAGCCACTGCATCGACATCGAGAAGCAGCTCGGCTACACCTACGGCCCCGGCTCACTGGAGGAACACGTCGAACGCGCCGCCGCGCGGCGGGTGGCGGAGGGGCAGAGCAACAAGACGATCGAGGTCACCGGCGTGAACCGGGCGACGATCCGGGGCTCGTTCATCATCTCCGCGTTCGTCACCGTCGACGGGGTCCGGCACTGCGTGGGCAGCGAGGCGGTGCTCAGCCGCTGGAGCGTCCAGGGCTGCGCCAACTGCCAGACCCACCTGGAGACGAAGGCCTTCATCGGCCTGAACCCGATCCGGGAGGCCTCCCTGGCCGACGCCGGCTACGAGGTCGAGGTGCGCACCAGGGACGGGATGTTCGGCCGGGAGCGGTTCGGGGTCCAGGGCGAGCCGCCGCTGCGCATCGAGGTGCGCTGACAACCCCGTGAGTGGTTAGCGTTGCTATGACAACGCTAACCACTCACGGGTGCGTCAGCGCAGCTGGTCGCGGTACCGGCGGCCCCAGGAGGCCATCTGCTCGATGATCGGGCGCAGGCGGATGCTGCTGGCCGGCTTCGCGGTGTTCGGCGCGGCGTCGGCCTTCGCGGGCCTGGCCGCCACGCCGGTCCAGCTGATCGTCGCGAGGGCGCTGCTCGGCGCCGGCGGAGCCATGATCATGTCGAGCACGCCGGCCATCGTCAGGGTGGTCTGGGCACCGCGCTGTGCCGCTGGCCGCGCTGGCCGCCGCCCGAAGAACTACGCCGGCTCGATCCCCAGCGCCGCCCGCAGCCCTTCCCTGCCGGCGCCCGTGACCCGAACCGCCCGCTGCCGGGGCAGCCTGGCCAGCCAGCCGTTGGCCAGCAGCGCGTCCAGCAGCGCGGCGCCGGGCGCGCCGGCGAGGTGCGGGCGTCCCACGCTCCAGTCCAGGCACGGCGGCAGCGGCTGGCCGGGTGCGAGCGCCTCGGCGGACACCCCGAGCTCGCCGAACACCGGCCGGGCCCGGGGTCCGGCGGTCCACAGCGCGTCGCCGAGGTGGGCGGCCGGCGTGGGCAGCGAGGTGACCGCGCGCCGGGCGATGAGGGCCTCGACGACGAGCACCGCCAGCCGCCCAGCCAGGTGGTCGTAGCAGACCCTGGCGAAGCGCAGCGCCCGTCCCCGGCCCTCCTGGCGCAGCGACCGGACCGGGTGCGCGGGCGCCAGCCTGGCCAGCGACTCCAGTGCGGCCACCACGTCCCGGCCGGCGATGCGGTAGTGCCGGTAGCGGCCCTCGCGGGCGACCTCGACCAGCCCGGAGTCCAACAGCTTGCGCAGGTGGGCGCTGGTGGCCGGGGCGGAGAGGCCGGCCTCGGCGGCCAGCGCGGACGCGGTGAACCGCTGGTTCGCGCTCAACGCCAGCAGGATGCGCGCCCTGGCCGGGTCGCCGATCAACGCCGCGACCGAGGCCACGTCGGTGTCACCACAGGTCACGCCCGATGGTATCCGCCGAGGGCTCGGTTCCACCGCGCTGGAAGCGATTCGACGGCAGCATCGGCCGGCGATGGGACTCGCCGGGGTGTGCGTCGGGTTCGCGCTGGTGATCATGGACGCGAACGTGCTGAACGTGGCCGTCGCGGCGATGCAGGCCCAGCTCGGCGCGAGCACCGGCGAGCTGCTCTGGACCGTCGACGCCTACACCCTCGCGTTCGCCGCACTGCTGCTGTCCACCGGGCTGCTCGGCGACAGGTGGGGCGCCCGGCGGGGCTTTCAGGCCGGGCTCGCGGTGTTCACGCTGGGCTCGGTCGGCTGCGGGCTCGCCCCGACGGTGGCCGCGCTGGTCGCCGCGCGGGTGGTGCAGGGCGCCGGGGCCGCGCTGCTCGCGCCCACCTCGCTGGCGCTGATCTACGTGAGGTACCCGCCCGGGCGGGCCAGGGTGAACGCGTTGGGTGCCTGGGCGTCGGTCTCCGGGGTGGCGTTCGCGGCCGGCCCGCTGGTCGGCGGCGCGCTGGTGCAGACGCTGGGGTGGCGGGCCATCTTCCTGCTCAACGTGCCGGTCGGGGTGGCCGCGGCGGTGCTGGTCGGCCGGTACGTCGCCCGCACGCCGGGCCGGCCGGTCCGGCTGAACTGGACCGGCCAGTGCCTGGCGGCGATCGCGCTGACCGCGGCCACCGCCGGGCTGATCGAGGCCGGTCGGCTGGGGTGGACGGCGCCGGCGGTGCTCGCCCTGTTCGCCTCGGCGGCGGCCGCGCTGGCCGCGTTCCTGCTCCGGGAACGGCGGCTGCCCACGCCGCTGGTCCCGGCCGAGGCGGTCACGTCGGCGCCGCTGCGCGCCGGGCTGCTCGCCGGGGCGGCGTTCAACTTCGCCATGTACGGCTCGCTGTTCGTCTACACGCTGTACCTGCAGCACCAGCGCGGCTACTCGGCGCTGCTGACCGGCCTGGCGTTCCTGCCGTTGACCCTGTTGCACACCCCGGTGGCGAGCTGGCTGGCCCGGCCGTGGACGGCGGCGGCCGGACCGAGGCGGCCGCTGCTGGCCGGGCTGCTGTGCACGGTGGCCGGGTCGGTCGGGTTCACCGTCGCGGCCTGGTTCCCGTACTGGGTGCTGGCGGCGGCGCTGGCGGTGTTCGGCGTGGGCTCCGGGCTGGTCACGACCTCGATGACGACGCTGGTGCTGGCGCACGTGCCGGGGGACAGCGTCGGGGTGTCGTGCGGGCTGCTCAACGCCGCCCGGCAGTTGGGCGGGGTGTTCGGCGTCGCGCTGCTCGGCTCGCTCACCGCCGGCCAGCCGACCGGGCGCATCCCGCTGGCCGAGCTGTGCGCGGTGCTCGCGTTGGTCGCGGCTGTGCTGGTCACGGCGACGAGCCCGACCCCGACGGGGGTCAGAGCATCCGGCGCCAGTCCTTCCAGATGAGGTTCCAGTCCGCGCGCCGGCCGCTGGCCTTCCACAGTGGCGGGCCGCCGGAGTTGGGCAGCGGGGTGACGGTGTCGAACCACGGGCGCAGCCGCTCCGGGTCGTCGCCCAGCCAGATCACCTCGTCCACGGCGGCCGGCGGCGTGCCGAAGAACCAGTAGCCCCGGTGCGGGCTGTAGGCGTGCAGCGGGGTGTAGGCGGCGACCGCGGACGCGAGCGGGTAGGTCTGGGCGATGACCGCGGTGTGCGGCCGCGCGCTCGGGGGGACCTGGGCGTAGGCGGCCTGCACCCCCGTGGTGACCGCCGGCGTCACCTCGGCGGTGTGGATCAGCCGGTCCAGCGGGTTCCAGCCGGCCGGGCCGAGCGGCAGCACCAGCACCGGGAACAGCGCGGACAGCGCGACCGCGCGGCCGGTCACCGCCCAGCCCCACCAGCGGGCCGGCCGCTGGACCCGCACGCCGACGGCCCCGGCGGCGACCAGCAGCCCGGTGTAGTCGGCCAGGTAGTACGAGCGGCCGCTGGCGATGAACAGGCCGATCACCGAGCCGGCGGTGGCGAACCCGAGGAACCGCCACGGCGCCAGGTCGGGCGCGCGCAGCAGCCGCCACAGCCCGTAGACCGCCAGCACCATCCCGGTGACCACCCCGAACCCGACCAGCCCGACCGGCAGCAGCGTGACCCGGGGCGACTCGGCGGCGACCACCTGCGACATCTGGGCGTACGGCCAGCCGTGGTCGGCCTGCCAGGCCAGCGTGGGCAGGGTGCACACCGCCGCGATGGCCAGGCCCACCCACAGCTCGGCGCGCCGGACCAGCCAGCGCGGGCCGACCACCAGCGCCGCCGCCAGCGCCGAGATCCACAGCAGCGGGATCAGGAACTTCACTTCCAGGTCCACGGCGGTGATCAGGCCGGCGGCCAGCAGCCCCCAGTGGCGCCGCCGGTCCGGCCGGCCGACCGCGCGCACCACCAGCCAGAACACGATCGTCCACAGGTGCGGGTCGAACGAGTAGGTCGCCGTCCACTGCGCGGCCACCACCAGCCACGGCGACACCGCGTACGCCGCCGCCGCGAGCGTCTGCGCCCACGCCCGCCCGCCGAACTCGCGGGCGATCGCCGCCGTCGCCACGATCCCGGCGACGAACAGCAGCACCGCCGGCAGCCGGAACAGCAGCGACGAACCGGGGGCGATCTGGTCGGCCAGGTGCGCCCAGAACGGCACCAGCGGCGGCTGGTCGGCGTAGCCCCAGGACAGGAACCGGCCGCTGGCCTGGAAGTAGAGCTCGTCGTATTGATAGGGGCGCACCGCGCCGGCCCAGGCGGTGACCAACCCGGTGACCGCCGCGATGGCCGCGACCGGCCGCCGGGCGAATGCGGCACGGCTCCGGCGGCCTCGTGGGGACGGAAAGATCTCCAGTCCGTCACGGAGATTCACCAGAACGGTCGATGCCGACATGACATCAGGTGTAGACCACCGGCCAGAACGTGCCTCAACCGGGTCCGGCACCACGTCCGAGAACCGTCAAAGGTTCCGTTGATACCACAGGTCAGGGCGGTTACGAGCCGGGCTGGCCGCGAACCCGGGAGCGGATGCCGGCGAAATGCTCGACGACGGCCGCCCGCAGCGCCGGCTCGTCGGCCGCCCGCAGCGCCTCCAGGATCCGCCGGTGCCAGCCGGCGGTCGCCTCCGGGGTGCCGTCGGCGCGGGGGAGCTGCTCGTCCAGGGTGTTGAACACCCGCCAGAACACCTGGAGCAGCTCCAGCACGAGCTGGTTGCCCAGCGGACGGTAGAGCGTCTCGTGGAACGCCCAGTCCCGCTCCGGCGCGTACCGGCCGTGGCCCGCCTCGCGCTCCATGGCGGACACGTGCTCCTCCAGCGCGCCGAGGTCGATCTGGTCGCGGGCCGCGAGCACCCGGTCCACCAGCCCGGACTCGAGCACCTCGCGGATCTCCAGCAGGTCGCGGATGTCGGCCCGGTCGCCGCGCACGGACAGCGCGCCCCGGAACGCCAGCCCGGCCTCCAGCCCGGACAGCGGCACCGACCCCACATAGGTGCCGTACCCGTGCCGGATGTCCACGATGCCCAGCGCCTGCAGCGCCTTCATCGCCTCCCGCAGCGGATGCCGGCTCACCCCCAGCTCCGCGCTGAGCTCGGACTCGGTCGGCAGCGGGGCGCCGGCGGCCAGCCCGCGCTCGACGATCAGGTGCTTGATCGCCTCCTGCAGCGCCCGCTGGTTGGCCCTGGCGCCCGTGGGCCTGCCTGCCGGGGAGGTCACGTCGGAGGAGTCTATGGGCGGCATGTCTGCTCCATGTCTGCTCCGGGTCGGCCACGTGTCGGGCGTTCTGCCGGACATAGGACATCCTATGCCTGGTGCGGGCGCGGCCCGGAGAATCCGTGCGCGAATCGGGAACGTCACTCACCGGTTCCGACGGTCGTCGTCGGTATCGTCGCCGAAGTGGAACTGGTGCGGGGGCTGTGTGGAAGGTGCGGCGCGAGCTGGGTGGGAGAGTGTCGCTGTCACTGCCAGCTGTGCTGTTCCACCTTCGATGACGTGGAGTTGTTCGACGCCCACCGTCCCGACGGCACCTGTCGCGACGGCCACGCGATGGGCCTGAACCAGACGCGCAACGGCATCTGGTTGCGCGCCGCGGATCAGCTCGGGGCGTGACCACCGGCCCGATCTGATGATATATCGAACACGATGGAGTTATACAAACTGACAACGTGGCGTGCATACGATGCCCACCACGATGCCTTCACGTTATTTCCCCCGATGCCTTGCGGCGCTCACGTTCGCCTCGGTGACCGTGCTGGTCGTTTACGCGATACCCATTGCTTCAGAGACACCGAGACGGGTGAACCCGGTAGCCAACGTGACCGATCTGGGACAGTTGGCCGCCTTCCTCGGGAATGGGCTCATTTCCTCCGACCAGGGTGATTTCGGGCTGGACAGGTCCGATTTCATCGCGGCCCCTGAAGTGCCGGGTGGCCTGGCGCTACGGGTCCACTACCCGGCCGGGACGGCGAGCCCGCACGCGGCCGGCGGTGATCCGGCCAGGGCCGGCGGCCTGCAGGCCTACCTGCGATTCCCCGGCCCCGCCGACACCGCCTACCTGCAATACCAGGTGCGCTTCCAGCCGGGGTTCGACTTCGTCAAGGGCGGAAAGCTGCCCGGGCTGTTCGGCGGGAGCGGCGGATCCGGCGGCGACCACCGCGACGACGGGTTCTCCACCCGCTACATGTGGCGCAAGGGTGGCGCCGGTGAGCTGTACGCCTACCTGCCCGGCGGAAGCGGTTTCGGCACCTCACTCGGGCGTGGCACCTGGACGTTCCCGGCCGGCCAGTGGACGACCATCCAACAAGGCGTCAAGCTCAACACGCCGGGGCAGCGCGACGGTGTCGTGACCGTATGGGTGAATGGTCAGCAGGTGTTCAGCCAGAACGATGTGCAGCTGCGCAATACCGACCAACTCCACATCGACGGGCTGTTCTTCTCCACCTTTTTCGGCGGCGGCGACCAGTCGTGGGCGAGCCCTTCCGACCAGTACGCCGACTTCGCCAACTTCGGCGTGTCCGACCGCTACATCCCGCCCCCCGACGCGGTGTCTCAGCCGGCTCAGTCGGCTCAGTCGAGGTAGCCGCGCAGCGCCTCGCAGCGCGACGGGTGGCGCAGCTTGGACATGGTCTTGGACTCGATCTGGCGGATGCGCTCGCGGGTCACGCCGTAGACCTGGCCGATCTCGTCGAGGGTGCGGGGCTTCCCGTCGGTGAGCCCGTAGCGCAGCCTGACCACGCCGGCCTCGCGTTCGGACAGGGTGGCCAGCACGGACCGGAGCTGGTCCTGCAGCAGGGTGAACGACACCGCGTCCACCGCGACGACCGCCTCGGAGTCCTCGATGAAGTCGCCGAGCTGGCCGCCCTCGCCCTCCTCGCCGATGCTCTGGTCCAGCGAGATCGGCTCGCGGCCGTGCTGGCGCAGCTCCATGACCCGCTGCGGGGTGATGTCCAGCTCCTTGGCGAGCTCGTCGGCGGTGGGCTCGCGGCCCAGGTCGCGCAGCATGTCCCGGTGGGCCCGGCCCAGCCGGTTGAGGATCTCGACCAGGTGCACCGGGATGCGGATGGTGCGGGCCTGGTCGGCCATGGCGCGGGTGATGGCCTGGCGGATCCACCAGGTGGCGTAGGTGGAGAACTTGTAGCCCTTGGTGTAGTCGAACTTCTCCACCGCGCGGATCAGGCCGAGGTTGCCTTCCTGGATCAGATCGAGGAAGGCCATTCCGCGCCCGGTGTAGCGCTTGGCCAGCGAGACCACCAGCCGCAGGTTGGCCTCGAGCAGGTGGTTCTTGGCCCGCTCCCCGTCGCGCACGATCCAGCCCAGGTCGCGGCGCAGCTGCCGGGCGGCCGCCGTCTGGCCCGTGACGTTCTCGACCGGCTCGCGCAGCCGCTCGGCGGCGTAGAGGCCGGCCTCGATCCGCTTGGCCAGCTCCACCTCCTGCTGGGCGTCGAGCAGCGCGACCCTCTTGAGCTGGTGCAGGTAGGTCCGAACCGGGTCGGGCGCGCCGATGCCGGAGTCAGGCAGCTCACGATCGGTAGGCGTCGGTTGCGCTCCCACGTAGATGCTCCCGCCGGCCGGGCCGGCCCAGGCCGGCCCGGCACGTCCCCACGGTACGCGTATCCGTCCAGCGCGGGAGGCCGATGAGCGCAGGGCGATCGTCCGCTTGTCGCGCACAGGCGTTCGGCCGTCTCACCGAGTGCAACCAGATCGGGGCGTGCGTCACTCGTCCGATACACTTAGGCCTCGGATCAGTAAAGGGCAGATCACAGAATGGGCACGGAGCCCCCAATCCGCCGGTCCCCGAGCCGGAGCCCGTTCCGCCGCGAGATCCGAAAGGGAGGACATGGCACGGCACCGCTCCCCACGCGGGCGTCAAAGCCAGGCGGGCCTGGCCGGCCTTGACGCCTCGATCCCCGAGCCGAGGGCGCCCGAGTCGGGCACACCGGTCGACAGCTCGCTTCCCCTGCCGCGCGCGGCCTGGTCGGAGGACGACGACCCGGTCGACGAGTCGCCGACCGTGAGCGTGCCCCGCGCGGCCCGCCGCCGGTCGGCCCGCGCCCGGAGGCTGCCGTCCCGCGCGCTGACGGTGACCCTGGTCGCCGGCGCGGTGGCCGGCGTGATCGTGGGCGGCACCACCCTGCTCGGCGGCCGCACGTCCACCCTGGCCAGCCCCGACCAGGGGGAGAACACCGCCCAGGGCGTGCCCGCCGCCCCGCAACCCGCCCCGCCGGCCGCCGCCCCCGTGCCGGACCAGCCCCCGGCCGCCGCCAAGGAACCCAAACGCCCGCCCGAGGCGCCGCCGAAGCCCCAGCCGAACGCCGGCGGCGGAGGAAACGGCGGGGGAAACAAGGCCGCCGTGCCCGCCCAGGGCTCGGAGAAGAACCTGAAGATCTGGCTGACCGGCTACTCCTTCCAGGACAACACCCCGCCGGGCTCGTCCACGGTGAGCATGCCGGTCGTGCACCGCAAGGCCGGCGGCACCGGCACCTACACCGACCCGATCACCGTCGCGGTCCCCGGCAGCGGCAGCGGCGCGGCCTGGAAGGGCGGCACCCGGTTCTACCTGCCGACCGTGCAGCGCTACGTCATCGTCGAGGACACCGGCGCGAGCGCGGCCCCGTCCGGCCAGGACGGCCACCTCGACATGTGGGTCGACGGCGAGGGCGGCAGCAAGTCCGCCAGCGACAGCTGCATGGACAAGATCACCGGCACCGGCGTCCCGGCGATCATGAACCCGGCCCCCGGCAAGCCCGTGATGGCCGGCCCCATCACCTCCGGCGGCACCTGCCGCATCCCCGGCGGCGCCGCCGCGTCCAGCTCGCGCTCGGACTCCGAAAAGTCCGAGGACGACTAGACCGCGAGTCGGGGATTTTGTCAGGGTGAGTCGCGGATTTCGTCAGGCCGCGAGCCATCGCGGCGTTCGCTCGCGGCGTCACGCTGGGTGACCCGACAACCGAGGGTTGTGGGCGGCGCGTGTCGGTTGTTTGTCGGCCCGGTGCGGTAGGAGTTCGATCGGGCCGAGGGGAGCGGCATGGCGGGCGGTGGGCTGGGGCGGGACTTCGGCTGGTTGTGGCGGGCGTACGCGGTCAGCTCGCTGGGCACCTGGCTGGCGTTCGACGCGTTCCCCCTGATCGCCATCCTGGCCCTGCGTGCCAGCCCGGCCCAGGTGTCCGCGATCGCGGCCGCCAGCGGGGCCGCCGGGGCGCTGCTGGCGCTGCCCCTCGGACCATGGGTCGAGTTCCAGCGCAAGCGGCCGCTGATGGTCCGCGCGGACCTGGCCAGGTTCCTGGTGCTGCTCACGGTGCCGGCCGCCTACCTGGCGGGCGTCCTGACCTATGCCCAACTGCTCGCGGTCGCGGTGGTCGTCACGCTGGCGGACATCGTGTTCACCGGGGCCAGCGGCGCGCACCTCAAGGCGCTGGTGCCCGCCCAACACCTGCTGGCCGCCAACGGCCGCTTCGAGAGCGTCACCTGGACCACGACGGCGATCGGCCCACCGCTGGGCGGCGCGATGATCGGCGTGCTGGGGCCGGTGGTCACCGTGCTGCTGGACGCCGTCAGCTACCTGCTCTCCGCGCTCGGGGTCCGCGCGATCGGCACGCCGGAGCCGGCGCCCCCGGCCAGGGCACCGGAGCGGTCGCGGCTCGCGGACCTCACCGAGGGCTGGCGGGCGATCGCCGCCGACCGGGTGCTGCGGCTGCTGTTCGTCAACAACCTGCTCGTGGGCGCCCTGATCATGGCGACGGCGCCGCTGCTGGCCTACCTGATGCTGCACGACCTGGGCTTCACGCCGCTGGAGTACGGGCTCGCGTTCGGCGTGCCCTGCCTGGGCGGGATCGCGGGCGCGCGCCTGGCCCGGCCGCTGGCCGAGCGGTTCGGGCAGCGGCGGATCCTGCTCGGATTCGGGGTCGCGCGGGCGCTGTGGATCGGCGGGCTGGCCCTGACCGGCCCGGGGCTGCCCGGACTGCTGCTGGTCATGGGCGTGGAGGCGGCGACGATCGTCTGCATGGGCGTGTTCGTCCCGGTGCTCGCAACGGCCCGGCTTCAGCGCACCGAGGACGGCAAGCTGGCCAGGGTGCTCACCGCGTGGCGGCTCGGCTCGCGCGCGGCCACGGCTGTGGCCACGGCGGGCTGGGGCATCCTGGCCAGCCTCACCGGCGCCCGGGCCGCCATCGCGGTGGCCGGGGCGCTGCTCGTCGCCACGGCGCTGGTGCTGCCGTGGCGCGAGCCGATGGACGGGATCAGCCGACGAGCTCCTTGATGCCCATGTGCGCGCTGGCGTCGACCAGCACGTTGCCGACCGCGTCGACGATCTCGTCCAGCACGGCGCGGTCGCTGATCAGCGGCGGGGCGAGCTGGAGCACGCTGTCGCCCCGGTCGTCGGCGCGGGCGATGACGCCCGCCTCGCGCAGCCGGTCGGGCAGGAACCCGCGCAGCAGCTTGTCCCGCTCGGCCTGGTCGAACGGCGTGTTCGCCTCATCGCGCACCATCTCGATGGCCCAGAAGAACCCGGCGCCGCGCACGTCCCCGACGATCGGCACCTTCAGCAGCTCGCGCAGCCGCTCGGCGAAGTGCGCCTCCAACCCGCGCACGTTCTCCAGCACGTGGTCGCGCTCGAAGATGTCGATGTTGCGCAGCGCGATCGCGGCGCTGACCGGGTGGCCGCCGAACGTGATGCCGTGCCGGAACGCCGCCTTCCTCTCCAGCAGCGGCGCCACCACCCGCTCGCCCGCGATCACCGCACCCATCGGGGCGTACGCCGAGGTGATGCCCTTGGCCACGCTGATCAGGTCCGGCGCGACGCCTTCGCGGGAGATGCCGAACCACTCGCCGAGCCGGCCGAACCCGGTGATCACCTCGTCGGCCATCAGTAGCGCGCCGTAGCGGTCGGCCAGCTCGCGCAGCCCGCGCCAGTACCCGGGCGGCGCGACCAGGCAGCCGCCGGCGTTCTGCACCGGCTCCGCGATGATCAGCGCCACCTCGTCGGGGCCGGCGGCCAGGATGGCCTCCTCCACCTCACGCAGCAGCCGGTCGCGGAACGCCTCCGGGTCGTCGCCGTCCGGGGCGCGGAACGCGTTGGTCGCGGACACGTGCGTGACGTCGATCGGGGCCCGCCCGAACGGCTCCTTGAACCGCTCCACGCCGGTGAACGACAGCGCGCCCAGCGTGACGCCGTGATACGCGATGTCGCGCGCGATCGCCTTGGTGCGCCGGGGCTGTCCGGTGGCCAAGTGGTACTCGCGGGCCAGCTTCCAGGCCGCCTCCACCGACTCCGAGCCACCGTTGGTGAAGAACGCCCTGGTCATGCCCTCGGGCGCCAGCGAGGTGACCCGCTCGGCCAGCTCGATCGCGCGCGGGTGCGCGGTGCCCCAGTTGGTGTTGAACGCCAGCGTGGTGAGCTGGGCGGACGCGGCGGCGGCCATCTCCTCGCCGTAGGAGTAGCCCAGCTGCGCGCAGAACAGGCTGGACAGCGCGTCGACGTAGCGCCGGCCCTTGGTGTCGTAGACGTACGGGCCCTCGCCGCGCTCCAGCACCAGCAGGTCGTTCACCTGCTGCGGCGAGAAGTGCAACATCAGGTGCTCGGCGGCCGACCCCTGCAGCGCGTCGTGAGTGGAACTCATCGAATCGAACCCTCCTGTCAGCTGTTCCGAGGAAAACCGAGGTCGATCCCGCCGTGCGAGGGATCCACCCACCGGGTCGTCACCGCTTTGGTGCGGGTGAAGAAGTGCACGCCGTCCGGGCCGTAGGCGTGGCTGTCGCCGAACAGCGAGTTCTTCCAGCCACCGAAGGAGTAGTACGAGACGGGCACCGGGATCGGCACGTTGATGCCGACCATGCCGACCTCGACCTCGTCCTCGAACTTGCGCGCCGCGCCGCCGTCGTTGGTGAAGATCGCCGTCCCGTTGCCGTACGGGTTGGAGTTCACCAGCGCGAGCGCCTCGTCGAACGACCCCGCGCGCAGCACCGAGAGCACCGGCCCGAAGATCTCGTCACGGTAGATCGACATGTCGGTGCGGACCTTGTCGAACAGCGTCGGCCCCAGCCAGAACCCGCCGGGCTCGCCGTCGATCGGGTGCTTGCGCCCGTCCACCACCAGCTCGGCGCCCGCGCTCACCCCGGCCTCCACGTAGCCGGCGACCTTGTCCCGGTGCGCGGCGGTGACCAGCGGCCCCATGTCGGCGTTGCGCCGGCCGTCGCCGACCTTCAGCCCGGCGATCCGCTCGGTGATCTTGGCGACCAGCTCGTCCGCGATCGGCTCCACCGCGACCAGCGCGCTGATCGCCATGCACCGCTCGCCGGCCGAGCCGAAGCCGGCGTTGACCGCCGCGTCCGCCGCCAGGTTCAGGTCCGCGTCCGGCAGCACCACCATGTGGTTCTTCGCCCCGCCCAGGGCCTGCACCCGCTTGCCGGCCGCGCTGGCCGTCTCGTAGACGTAGCGCGCGATCGGGGTGGAGCCCACGAACGACACGCTCGCCACGTCGTCGTGGGTGAGCAGCCGGTCCACCGCGACCTTGTCGCCGTGCACCACGTTGAACACCCCGGCGGGCAGCCCCGCCTGCGCCCACAGCTCGGCCAGCAGCAGCGACGCCGAAGGGTCCTTCTCGCTGGGCTTGAGCACTACCGAGTTGCCGCACGCGATGGCCACCGGGACGAACCACAGCGGGACCATCGCGGGGAAGTTGAACGGGGAGATCACCGCGGCGACGCCGAGCGGCTGGTGCACCTCGTGCACGTCCACGTTGGTCGCCGCGCCACGGGTGTGGCCGCCCTTGAGCAGGTGCGGGATGCCGCAGGCGAACTCCACGACCTCCAACCCGCGCTGCACCTCGCCGGCCGCGTCGGAGAGCACCTTGCCGTGCTCGGCGGTGATCGCGGCGGCCACGTCCTGCGCCCGCTCGGCCAGCAGCCGGCGGAACTCGAACAGGACGTTCACCCGCTTGGCCAGCGAGGTGTCCCGCCAGCCGGGGAACGCCGCCCGCGCCGAGGCCACCGCCTGGTCCACCGTCGCCTCGTCGGCGAAGTCCACCGAGGCGGCCACCGCGCCGGTGGCCGGGTCGGACACCTCGCCGGACCGCTCCGCCGTGCCCGTCCAGGACTTGCCATTGATCCAGTGCGTGATGTGCGCCGCCATGCCCTCATGGCACACCACCCGGCGGTCGTCGGCCAGTGACAGAATGTCGGTGTTGACGCTTGTGTCCGACGGTCTGTAAAGGGTTTACGTCATGACGCTGCCGAGCATCGCCGAGGTGCTGCGGATGCCCGAGCTGCGGCGCGGCGAGCCGGTCGTGCTGGCCGGCGAGCGCGAGCTGGGGCGGCGGGTGCGGTGGGTGCACGCGGCGGAGCTGGCGGACATCGCGCCGCTGCTGCGCGGCGGCGAGCTGCTGCTGGTCACCGGGATCGCGCTGCCCTCGGACGGGCTGGCGCGCTATGTGCGCGAGCTGAGCGGGGCCGGGGTGGCCGGGCTGGTGGTGGAGCTGGGCCGGCGCTGGACATCGGACCTGCCCGGGTCGCTGGTCGAGACCTGCGAGCGGGTGGGGCTGCCGCTGGTCGCGCTGCGCCGCGAGATCGGCTTCGTCACGGTGATCCAGGCGGTGGGGGAGAGCATCGTGGACGCCCAGGTGGTCGAGCTGCGGGCCGCCGAGCAGATCCACGACACGTTCACCGCGCTGACCGTCGCGGAGGCCGGTCCGGCCGAGATCCTCACCGAGGTGGTCAAGGGCAGCGGGCTGCCGGTGGTGTTGGAGTCGTTCCATCATCAGGTGCTGGCGCACAACGCGGCGGGGCGGAGCGCGCCCGAGCTGCTGCGGGACTGGGCGGCCCGGTCGCGGCGGGTCACCCCGCCCAGCCGGACGCACTTCGACGCGCGGGAGGGCTGGCTGGTCACGGTGGTGGGCTCGCGCGGTGACGACTGGGGGCGGCTGGTGCTGCTCACTCCGCGCCCGCCGGCGCACCGGCACGTGGTGCTGATCGAGCGGGCCGCGGCGGCGCTGGCTTTGCACCGGTTGCACGGGCGGCACCGGGACACGATGGAGCAGCAGGTCCACCATGCGCTGCTCACCACGCTGCGCGACCAGCCGGTGGACGACGAGCTGCTGCAGCGCTGCGCCGGCGCGGGGGTGCCGCTGGACCGGGGGCCGCTGGTCGGGCTCGCGGCCCGGCCGGTGGTGGCCAGGGACCGGGGCGCCTCCTCGGTTGCGGACCTGATTGTCGAGACCGCCGCGGGGTTGGCCGCCGCGCTGCGCGCCCGGCGGCAGCCCGCGCTGGTCGCGCCGGACGCCGACGACGTGCTCGCTTTGTTGGCGCTGCCGGCCGGCGTCGATGTGGACCGGCTGCTGACCGCGTTGGTGGCCGAGGTGCCGGGCGGGTCGGAGGTGCGGTTCGGGGTGGGGGAGGTGGCCCGGCGGCCCGAGGCGGCCGGTCGGACGCTCGCCGAGGCCCAGCAGGTGGCTGCCTCGCTGCGGGCCAGCGACCCGGTGCGGCCTTATCACCGGCTGGCGGACGTTCACCTGCGCGGGCTGTTGCACCTGCTGGGGGAGGACGACCGGGTCGACCGGTTCGTGCAGCGCGAGGTCGGGGCGCTGTTGGACTACGACGACGAGCACGGCACGGCGTTGTACGACACCCTGCGGGCCGCGCTGACCAGCGTGAACAAGGCGGCGGCGGCCAGCGCGCTGCATCTGTCCCGGCCGGCGCTGTACGAACGGCTGGCACGTATCGAGCGGATCCTGCAGGTGGACCTGGACGACCCGGAGTCGCGGACGTCCCTGCATGTGGCGCTGCTGGCGGCCCGGGGGCGCGGGTAGGGCCGCTTGTGGGGGTCACGCAGGGTAGTGATTCGCGTGTCGTGGCTCGCCTAAGGAGGTGATATATGTGATCATTGCGCGGTTCGTGAGTGACTGCGGTTGCTTGTGGTGTGGATGCGACGTGTGTGTCGTCGCTCGGTGGGAGGACGCCCGTGTCTTACGGGGAGCAACAACGACTGGCCGCGCCGCGGCCGGGTCCGCCGTCGGGTCGGCCGGCACTGTTGGCGTCCGGCCCTCGGGTGCGCGGGCGTGCGCGTGGGTTCGGTGCCGCCGTGTGGGTCAGCGCCCTGTCGCTGGCGCTCGCCCTGTCGCTGGCCTGGCCGGCCCATGGAACCGGCCGTACCTCGAAGCCGGGCACGGGCGCGCAGACCGCCCGCGTGGTCGCTCACATCGCTTACACCGCAGACCTCCTGACAGACCCCCCGGCGCCACTCCCGCCGGGCGCGGCCCCGTCCCCGCCGGGTGCGGCTCCGGCACCGGGCGCGGCGGTTCCGTCCCCGGCGCTCGCCGTCCCCGCCCCACCGGCGGGTGCGCCCGCGCCCGCGCCGGCCGAGGCGCCGCCACCACCGGCGGTTCCGTCCGCGGCCGTTGCGGAGCCGTATCCGCCGGTGGCGCCGTACCCGCCCGGTTCGCCGTACCCGCTGGGGCCGCCCTACCCGCCGGTCGCGGTGTACCCGTATCCGCCGGCCGGCCCGCCGTACCCACAGCTCGTCCCGGCCCAGCCGCCCAGCCAGCGGTTCAGCGTCTGGCTGACCGGCTACTCCTGGCACGACAACAACCCGCCTGGCTCGTCCAAGGTGAGCCACCCGGTGCTGCACGGCATGGCCGGCGGCCAGGGCACCTTCGACGATCCGATCACCGCGGCCGTGGCCGGTTCCGGCGGCGGCATCTGGTCGCCGGGCTCCAAGTTCTACCTGCCCACGCTCGCCCGCTACGTCATCGTCGAGGACACCGGCGCCGGCGCGGTGCCCTCCGGCGACGACGGCCACCTGGACGTGTGGATCGACGGCCGGGACGGCACCCGCGCCGCCACCGACGACTGCATGGCACGCTTCACCGCCCACCGCGTCCAGGCCTACTACAACCCCCCGCCCGGCCTGCCCGTCATCACCGGCCCGATCTTCGCCGACGACACCTGCAACATCCCCGGCCCCGAACGCCCGGTCGCGAAGACCCCGTAGCCGAGCACGGTCACGACGCTACGGGTGGCCGGTTGGCTGCGGGCCTTGGTAGCCGGCGGCGGAGGACTCGTCGAGGCCCACCTCGTAGTTGAGCTGCGAGCTGACCTTGTTGTCGCTGACCTTCGCGCCCGTCGACCTGTTCTGCAGCGCGAACGCGTGGTCCATCTGGTCGCTGGCGATCTCGTTATTCGTGATCGTCAGGTTCTGCGCGTCGTCGATCTGCAGCGCCTCGCCGGCGTGGTTCTGGCAGTAGTTGTTGGTGAAGGTGATGTCGGAGGTGGCGCCGACGCCGCTGCCGTCGCCGGCGAGGCTGTGCGGGCCCTCGACGATCAGGCAGGTGTTGTCGATCTGCTCGCAGCGGTTGGCGTCGATCACGATGTGCTGGCTGGCCGCGTGGTCGGCGTCGGTGGCGAAGGTCTGCATGCAGTCGGCGTGCGCGCCGTTCAGGTTGCGGGTGTCGCGCATGGTGTTGTGCCGGATCGTGATGTTGTTGCCCCAGAACCGCAGGGCGTCGCCGTCGTCGCCGCGCGGGGAGATCGACGTGGAGTTCTCCACGGTGATGTTGTCGCCGGCCAGTGAGATGCCGGGGGCGTCGGGGTTGAGCACGTTGACGCCGGAGATCGTGACGAAGCTGCCCTCCACGGTGACGCCGTGCACCGCCGTCTGGCCGTCGCCGAAGATCTGGATCGGTGCCTGCGCGGTGCCGGACGTCCTGACCGTGAGCCGCGCGCCGCCGAGGTTGCCGAGCAGGCAGACCTTCGCGCCGGGGGCGACCGTCGCGAGCGTGAGCTCGAGGGCGTCGGGGGTCTGGACGGTGGTGGTGCAGGTGGGCGCGGGCAGCGGGCGGACCGCGCCCCTGCCGTCCGGGGCGGTGGCCTGCACCGGGCTGGTCGCGCCGGACGCCGGCGGGCGGACCACCGGCGCCTCCGGCCCGCCGATGCCGCAGCCGGCCAGCAGCAGCGCCCCGAACGCGGCCAGGAGGAACCGCCGGATCGGCCGCCGAACGAGCACGCGCATGGGAACTCCGGGTTCGTTGACCCCCCGAGAGGCAGCGTAGGTCGACGAGCTGTGCGCGAGATGTGAATCTCACCCGGTAGGTTGACCCCCGAACTCGCACTCACGCAGGGCGGCGTCGCTCAACAGCGGCCGGAGGCGGGAGAACAGCGCGAGCAGCTCCGAGCCGAACTTTTCCCGTAGCTCCTCGCTGTTCCGGAGCACATCGATCTCGTTCGCGACGGTGAGTTCGGCGAAATCCCGGCGTTGTTGCGCGCCGGGCCGGAACTCGGCGCCGGTGAACCTGTCGCGGAAAATGCCGTCGGCATCGGTCAGGCCGGGATAGGACGCCTTCCGGTCGCAACTGCCGTAGAAATACACCAGTCGCTCCGCGTCGGCGCCGATCACGGAGGCCAGTTCGTCGCGGCGGGTGACGGGCAGCAGCGCGGCGCCGAACCCGTCGGTCCCGTAGCAGGCGTGACACAGCCCTGCCAGCCGCAACGCGGGGCGGGCGCCCCAGTCGCCGAGTAGGTCGGCCACCCGGCGCAGGTGGGCGAGCAGGGTGCCGCCGGGGTGCTCGATCGTGTCCGCGCCGAGGCGGCGGAGGAGGTCAACGGCGTCTTTTTCCATTGCGGACGATGATTGCTTTCGTCGAATTCCCGGTCAAGCCTAGGGTTTTCTTGGTTATGCCCAAGTGTTCTCTTCGAGCGCGGTGACGACGGTATCGGCGAATGCGGCGGCGAGCGGGCTGAGCGCTTTCCATTGGCGGGTCGCCCAGCCGGCGGTCAGCGCGGGCAGCTCGGGAATGGGGATGAGCCGCACGGTGTCGTGGCCGCCGCGCCGCCAGGCCGGCAGCGCGGGCACTATCGCGTGCCCGAGGCCCAGCTCGGCCAGCAGCAGCGCGGTGTCCCAGTCGGCGACGCTGGTGGAGGAGGCCAGCCGGATGTGGTGGCCGGCCAGGTGCTCGTCCAGGGCGCGCCGCGAGGTGGAGTTCTCCGGGAGCTGGATGTGCCGGATCGTGGCCAGGTCGGCCGGGTGGATCGTCTCGCGGGCGGCCAGCGGGTCGTCGCGGCGGACCGCCAGCACCCACGGCAGCTCCAGGACCGGGCGCTGCTCCACGGCCTCGATCGGCGCGCCGACCGTGATCCAGGCCAGGTCGGCGTGGTGGGAGTGCACGGCGTCGATGCAGTTGCGGCTGGCGTTCTCGGTCTGGAACTCCAGCGCCACGTCCGGGTACTTCGCGCGGAAGCTGGCCACCGCGTCGGCCATGAAGTGCCGCACGCTGGTGGCGCCGGTGATGATCCGCACGGTGCCGCCGCCCCCGCGCCGCAGCTCGTCGAGCTGGCGGGCGGCGTCGGTCAGGCCGGCGATGCCGTCGGCGGCGGCGCGGTAGAGCACCCGCCCGGCGCCGGTCGGGACGACGCCGCGCGGGCGCCGCTCCAGCAGCACCAGGCCCAGCTCGCGCTCCAGCCGCTTGATGTGCTGGCTGACCGCCGACTGGGTGCACGACAGGCCGCGCGCGACCGCGCTGAGGTTCTCCGCCTCGCACACGGCGACGAACACGCGGAGGTCATCAAGCGTCATGTTCCCCAAGCTAGAACGAGGAGAACGGCAAGAAAACCCGAGGATTGACTTAGAACCTTGGCGCGACCGAGCATGGAGCCCGCCGGTACCTGACGGGCGGCAACCCGGCCGCCGCGCACGCCGGATCACCGGCACGGCGGCGCCGCGGCCGGGTGTCGACCCTCAGTCTTCTGCGGGACGCATCGGCGCCGCGATCACCTCGGACGCGACCAGCCGCGCCTCGTCGGTGCTCGGGCCGGGCTGTGGCACGAACGCGGTGCCCCGGTAGTAGCGCAGCTCGCGCAGCGACTCCTCGATGTCGGCCAGCGCGCGGTGGGCCAGGCCCTTCTCCGGCTTGGCGTAGTAGATCCGGGGGTACCAGCGGCGGCACAGCTCCTTGATCGAGCTGACGTCCACCATCCGGTAGTGCAGGTGGCCGTCCAGCTCGGGCATGTCCCTGGCCAGGAACGCCCGGTCGGTGGCGATGGAGTTGCCGGCCAGGGGCGCGGACTTCGGCTCGGGCACGAACTTGCGCACGTAGTCGAGCACCGCGCGCTCGGCCTCGGCCACGGTCACGGTGGACGCCTTCACCGCCTCGGTCAGCCCCGACCGCTCGTGCATCTCCCGCACCACCGGCTCCATGGCCGCCAGCTTCGGCTCGTCGGTGTGGATCACCACGTCGACCCCGTCGCCGAGCACCCGCAGCTCGCTGTCGGTCACCAGCGCCGCGATCTCGATCAGTACGTCGGAGCCGATGTCCAGGCCGGTCATCTCGCAGTCGATCCACACCAGACGGTCATTCACCCCGCCACCTTAGTTGGCTAGGCTCCCCGGGCAGCGGGGGTATAGCACCCGGACACGCGTACCGGCGGAGGTCGAACGATCGTGGCGGAGAAGGCAACAGAAGAGATCGCGGCCGGGTACGCGACCACCGGCGCGGCCATCGAGCTGGGCACCGTCTACCTGGACGGCAAGACCGACCCGTCGGCCAGGGTCCGCATCCCGCTGGCCATGCTGAACCGCCACGGCCTGGTCGCCGGCGCCACCGGGACCGGCAAGACCAAGACCCTGCAGAACCTGGCCGAGCAGCTCTCCTCGGCCGGCGTGCCGGTGGTGATGGCCGACATCAAGGGCGACCTCTCCGGCCTGTCCCGCCCCGGCACGAGCAACGACCGGATCACCGCGCGCGCCGCGGAGGTCGGCGACGACTGGGCGCCCACCGCGTTCCCGGTGGAGTTCCTGTCGCTGGGGGAGAAGGGCTCGGCCGTCCCGATCCGGGCCACCCTGACCCAGTTCGGCCCGATCCTGCTGAGCAAGGTGCTCGGGCTCAACGAGACCCAGGAGTCGACCCTCGGGCTGATCTTCCACTGGGCCGACCAGCGCCAGCTGCCGCTGCTGGACACCAAGGACCTGCGCTCGGTCATCCAGCACCTGACCAGCGACGAGGGCAAGGCCGACCTGAAGGGCATCGGCGGGGTGTCGTCGGCGACCGCCGGGGTGATCCTGCGCGCGCTGGTGAACCTGGAGGCGCAGGGCGGGGAGAAGTTCTTCGGCGAGCCCGAGCTGGACCCGAACGACCTGATGAAGGTCGTCGACGGGAAGGGCGTCATCTCACTGCTGGAGCTGTCCGAGGAGCAGACCAACCCGAAGCTGTTCTCCACGTTCCTGATGTGGCTGCTCGCCGAGCTGTTCGAGCACCTGCCCGAGGCCGGCGACCTGGACAAACCCAAGCTGGTGTTCTTCTTCGACGAGGCGCACCTGCTGTTCTCCGACGCGTCCAAGGCGTTCCTGGACCGCATCGAGCAGACCGTCAAGCTGATCAGGTCCAAGGGCGTCGGCGTGTTCTTCTGCACCCAGCTGCCCACCGACATCCCCAACGACGTGCTCTCCCAGCTCGGCGCGCGGGTGCAGCACGCGCTGCGGGCGTTCACCCCGGACGACCAGAAGGCGCTGGCCCGCACCGTCAAGACCTACCCGACCACGCCGCACTACAAGCTGGACGAGGCGCTGACCTCGCTGGGCATCGGCGAGGCGATCGTCACCGTGCTCTCCGAGCGGGGCGCGCCGACGCCGGTGGCCTGGGCGCGGCTGCGCGCGCCGCGCTCGCTGATGGCCGCGATCGGGGCGGACGAGATCCGGGCGGCGGCGCAGGGGTCGCCGCTGTACGGCAAGTACGGCGAGACGGTGGACCGCGAGTCCGCGTACGAGAAGCTCACCGCCAAGATCGCCGAGGCGCCACCGCCCGAGGCGCCGGTGGAGCGCCCGCCTGAGGTGCCCAGGCCGGAGAAGGAGGAGGCCGGCATGGTCGAGCAGATCTTCTCCAACCCGGCGGTGAAGTCGTTCCTGCGCTCCGCGGCCAGCGCCGCCGGGCGGGAGATCACCCGGGGGCTGTTCGGCACCCGGCGGCGCTGAGCGGATCTACCAGCGGCCGCGCTGGTTGGGGATGCGCGCGGCGAGGAGGGTGGCGGCCGTCATCACGGCGGCCAGCGCGAAGAACGCGACGGTGTTGGCCGCCGCCGGGTCCGCCGCCGCCGAGCCTGGGATGGTCCGTCCGACCCACTCAGGGCATCGCCCTCGCCGACTGTGACTCCGACTCTGGCAGACGCCACCCGTCCAATAGCAGGGCCTCTACAACGGCCTCGGCGCTACCGTCCACCCAATCACCCTCACGCCCGTGCATGAGGCTATTGACATACTTGTCCAGCGCGGCATGAAAAAGTTCTGTTGCCTCGTCGAGCACGTCACCGCTAATCATATCCATTGGCCTGTTTCCTCTCTGACCGGCGGAGTAGTGTCGTCTCAGTTCTCGGTGAAGGGGATTTCCCGGCGCTGGTCTGGGCGCTCCATTCGGGTGGCAGGGTTCGCAGAGTTCTTCGGTCCCGGACAGGTAGATGTCTGGAAGAATCTGCCGGCCACACACAGCGCGTACCGTGCCCCAACCGCCAGCCTCGAACATCTCACGCATTCGGTGGCCTTCCACCGAGTGGATCAGCCGATCACGGGAGCACGGAAGCGCACTCTGACCAAGCTTTTCTGGCGCGCACGGCGGCAGTGGCAGCACGCCTTGCGCAGCCGATCGTCGCAACCAGCGTCGAGCAAGATCGCGCCAGAGCACCGCGCCGAGGCGCGCCATCCGCGGGCGGCTACACATGGCGATGCCTCCGTGTCACCGTGACCGCGCGCCAGCCAGACCACCGCGCGAGCCAGTAGCGCAGGTCATCGTCCAAGGTCAGCTTCCCGTAATCGGTCAGGCGTGATTGTTTTCGTTTGAGTGGCCGAGCGGCACGGTGTTTGGTCACGCGGGTGCGGCTGGAATGAGAGTGCAAGGGCTGTCGAGCTGCGTCGCTCATGGTCAACATCTTCGGCCTGAGCGCCGCCGTGACCTGCCGGTTCGGAGTACACACTTCGCGCACTTGGGTCTGTCGTGGGCGCACCAGGGCTACGGTCGAGCCAGCGATGCCGTACCCATCAGCGTTAGGGAGCGTCGGTGACACACGACGAGAACGGCCGGTGCAACGTCGCGCTAGAGCGACTGCTAGCCCGAGCGGGCTGGACCCCTGAGAACCTGGGCGATCGGCTCAACGAGCTTGGCGCGGCTCTGAGATTACGTGCACACGTGCACCGTCGTACGCCGCGCCGCTGGGTGTACGCCGAGGGCACCCGGGCCACGCCACGCGTCCCTCGTGAGCCCTGGCCGGCGCTGGTGTGCCATCTGCTGCATCAGCGGCTTGGTCAGCAGGTCAAGCCGGACACATTCGGTTGGGCTTCGCCAGGCTCGCTGAGCTACGTCCCCGCTGACGATGGCTTCGCTGACGTGTGGAACACCGCTGGAGCGGTGGCCGCGCTGGCTCAGGTAGTGGATGCTGACCTCATGGAACGGCGTCACTTCCTTGCGCTCACAGGGCTGTCGTTGACGGCGGTCGCTCATCAGTGGCTGTTCGATCCGGCACGAGTCGCGGCGTCCTTGCTCGGCAAGCGAGTTGATCACGCTGTGGTGGATGACCTGGAGGGCGTTGTCGCGGCCAGGCGTCGGATGGACGATGCCCTCGGTGGCGGCACCTTGTTGCCCGCGGTTCGGGAAGACCTCCGGTTGGTCGTGTCGATGCTGCGGAACTCCGCATACCACGACGATGTCGGGCGCCGGTTGTATGCGGTAGCAGCCGAGCTAGGGCGGTTGGCTGGCTGGCTCGCTTCTGATTCGAAACAGCCCGCCTTGGCGCAGCGGTTCTTCATGGCCGCCGTTCGATCTGCCCATTTGAGTGGTGACCGCGCGATAGGTGCGAACATTCTCGGGTTCATGAGCATTGAGGCCGCGTTCTCGGAATCTCCGAGGGACTCGATCACGCTCGCCGAAACGGCGCTCAAAGCTGAGCCTGAGCTGACCCCCGTCGTCGCGGCCTCGTTGCACGCGCGGATGGCGCTCGGCGCCGCGTACGCGGGTGAACCCGACATCGCGCGGCACGCCCAGGAGCGCGCGTTCGAGCGATTGTCAGAGGCCATACCTGAACACGAGCCGGAGTGGATTTATTGGTTCACCGAAGCAGACGCACACGGCATCGCAGGTCAGTCATTACTGACTCTAGACAAGCCGGCAGAGGCCGAACCGCACCTACGGCGCACAATCGCTTTGCTGGACCCGAAATTCACTCGCGATCGCGCCGGATGGCTATGTCATCTGGCAACGGCGCGGCTTAAGGCCGGAGCCGTGGAGCAGGCATGCGGTACCGCCTCGGAAGCCGGAACTCTGATACGCCGTTTGGACTCCCCAAGCGCGGCCGGAAGGCTGGCCGAGTTCCGCGCGGCCGCTGCACCTTATTCTCGGATCTCGAATGTGCAGGAGTTTGACGCTAAGTTCGGTGATCTTATCGGACCTTCCCGGGCCTAGGTGCGGGGAGCTATCCGATACGACAGTCGAAGTTGGAACACAATAGCATTCATCATTTTCATCGTCGACGGCGATTGTCTAATCCGCTAGCCGTCGATGCTGATTGATGCGTGCTGGAATAGTGGGGTGGTTTCGCAATGTCAGTCACGGAGGAGATGCGGCCAGTAGTCGATCCGGCCGAGATGGTTGATTCCGGACTATTTGACCGGCTCGCGGGAAGGATCGCCGAAGACGAAAGTGTGGACAGAGTCTACGCAGAAAGGGTCATGCGCCAAGCCTTGATCTTTCTCAAGGCGTGCGCTCGCAGCCGGGACGCTCAACTCTCGCCAACGAAGAAGGTAGATGTCGGCTGGCACACGTTTATACTACACACTGCCGAGTATGCGGAATTTTGCAACAAGGTAGCGGGTGAGTTCATCCACCATAATCCGATCTGCAACGAGGACATCCGATCGGGCACAGCGTTAGCCAGGACGGTCGAGGCCCTTAAGGCGACTGGGTACCCGATCGACATGCAACTCTGGACGGTGGACGACACGGCCGACTGCGACAACGAGTCGAAGTGCCACCAGTGCCACGCTACGTGCCACGGTTCACCGTAGTATGCCGGCATGACCGCTGTCCGCTGGCAGGACCTTCCAGATGACATTCGGAACTTCATCTCTCGCCGAGTGGACGGGCTGATCTCCGCGGAACCGGTAAACGCCGGATCGGCGGAGATCACGCTTATTCTGACCACCGAATCTACTGGTCGCTTCTTCTTGAAGGGTGCGAGAGGTGAGAAGGCCGGGATTGAAGTCAAGGTTCAGTCGTATTTGCCCGGTATCGCCCCTCAACTCCGATGGCATGCGAACGTCGGTGAATATCTACTCATGGCGTTCGAGTACATCGAAGGTCGGTCCGCCATACTCTCACCCGGATCTGACGATCTCCCGGCCATAGCGTCCGCAATCTCAGACCTGTCCCAGACTGCTTGTCTCGAGCTGCCTGTGCTGCCTGCGGAGAAAAGATGGGCACACCTCGCGGACGACCCCGCAGCGCTCGCGGCCATCAGCGGAGATAGTCTCGTTCATACCGACCTCACCGCGGACAACTTCATCGTAGGCGAACAGCTACGAATCGTCGATTGGGCATGGCCAACCAAAGGGGCCGCCTGGCTGGACGCGGCATCCATGATTGTGCGGCTGATGCAAGCGGGACACTCGCCACGACAAGCCGAAGAATGGGCGCGAACCATACCGACATTCCGTAAGGCCAGCGACAAGGAATTGGCCATTTATGCGAAGATTAGGGCGTCTCTAGCGCGAGGAAGCGGCGTGGCCTTGGCAACCACATGGGAAAACTACTTGGCCTGGCTTGGCACATGAAGTTTCCCGTTTTACAGCCAACACTCGCCACACCACCCCTTACCAGCGGCCGCGCTGGTTGGGGATGCGCGCGGCGAGGACGGTGGCGGCCGTCATCACGGCGGCCAGCGCGAAGAACGCGACGGTGTTGGCCGCCGCCGGGTCCGCCGCCGCCGAGCTGACGGCGGTCACCACCGAGATGGCGACGATCGACCCGGTCTGGCGGAACATCACCCGCAGGCCGGACACCGCCGACGCCTTCTCCGGCACGAGGTGCATCCCGGCGTTGTTCGACGCGGGCGCGGCGAGGCCCATCCCGAGCCCCAGCACGGCCGCGCCCACGGACAGCCAGAACGCCGGGCCGCCCAGCAACGGCGGCAGCGCGGTGAGCGCCAGCGCGACGGTGATCGCGGCCAGCCCCGCGATCAGCAGCGGCCGGTGCCCCAGGCGGCGCAGCAGGACGATGGCGACCCCGGACGAGCCGATCATGAACACCGCGCGCACGGTCAGCAGGCCGCCGGCGACCAGCGGCGCCGTCCCGTAGCGGATCTGCGCGTAGTGCGGGACCAGCGCGGCGAAGCCCAGCACCGCGGCCCCGAACAGCACGTTCATCACGTTCATCAGGCCGAGGTGGCCGCCGGTCAGCAGCCGAGGCGGGATGATCGGATTCGGGTGCCGGTGCAGGTGGCGCAGCAGGTACCGGCCCGCGACCACCGACACGACCGAGGCCGCCGCCACCGAGGCCGGTCCGAGCCAGCCGTCGCCGAGCGCCCCGATGCGGGTGATCGCGACCATGCCGGACAGCAACAGGACGGTGAGCCAGCCGACCCCGACCAGGTCCACCCCGGCCACCTCGGCGCGCGGAGGCTCGCGGATCAGCGCCCGGCCCACGCAGACCAGCAGGACCCCGACCGGGACGTTGACGAAGAAGATCTCCCGCCAGGACGCCACCGTGAGGATGATCCCGCCGGCCAGCGGCCCCAGGATCGCGCCGACCGGGAACACGGTGCTGAACAGCGCGATCGCCCGGTCCCGGTCGCGGCCGAACTCGGCGGCGATGATCCCGGTCGCGGTGGGCAGCAGGACGCCGCCGGAGAGCCCCTGCAGCAGCCGCCAGACGATCAGCTGGACCATCCCGGAGGAGAGCCCGCACAGCACGGACATCACCGTGAACGCGGCGATGGCCAGCAGGAACACTCGTCGGGTGCCGAACCTGTCGCCCATCGGCCCGGCCAGCGGCAGCACCAGGATCTGGCCGAGCGCGTAGGCCGTGATCGTCCAGCCGGTCCAGGCCAGGCTCGACCCCAGGTCCTGCTGCATCGCCGACAGCGCGGTGGCCACCGAGGTCTGGTCGATGGAGATCATCAGCAGCGCGAGCGCCACGGTGACGAACACCAGCCATCGCATGCTCCGCCTGGGCCGTGGGGCCGGCTCGGGTTTCCTGGGTACGTCGATCTTGTGGCGCGCGCTCGACGTCTCGGTCACCCCGACCCTCCGTTGATTGCCTATCGGCAAGCAATTAAAGCACGGGCGGTGGCATCGCGGGCGGGTTCGTCCTGGTTTCATGGAGCGGTGCAACAGGGAACGAGCACGGCGGACGCTTCGGCCGCCCCGGCCTTCGACGCCGACGCGGCCGCGCGGCTGCGCCGGGTGATCCTGCAGCTGGCCCGGTCGATGAACCAGTCTGCCTCGACCGAGGAGCTGACGCCCACCCAGGCGTCGGTGCTCGGCGCCATCGCGGTGCGGGGGCCGATCCGGATCTCCTCGGTCGCCGAGCTCGAAGGCATCAACCCGACGATGCTGTCGCGGGTGCTGGGCGCGCTGGAGCAGAAGGAGCTGATCACCCGCTCGGCGGCGAGCGCCGACCAGCGCGGCGTGGTCGCGACGGCCACGGCGGAGGGGCAGCGCAAGAGCGCCCGGATCCGCGAGCGGCGCACCGAGATCCTGGTCGGGATCGTCGCGCGGCTGCCCGAGCAGACCGCCGATGCGCTGGTGGAGGCGTTACCCGCGCTGGAGCGGCTGACCGACGCGTTCGCCCGTCGGCCCTGACGGGTTGACGAGCAGGGCGGGGTTGATCTGCTCGACCAGTTCGACGGCGCGCGCCGGTGAGATGTCGACCACCGAGTAGTGGCCGGCGCCGGCGGCGGTCACCGCGTCGAGGGTGACGACGCCGGCCCAGCGCTGGAACGGGCTCTGCCGCAGCCGCCAGCCGATGATGCCCCGGCGGGACACGGCCACCCGCCTGCGGACCAGCGAGCCCGAGCCGATCACCAGGTACTCCCGGCGCAGCGCGTGGCCGAGGTTGCGGTAGCGGTCGGCGCCGAGCAGCGCGGCCACCGGGACGGCCAGGAGCGCGGACGGCCACACCGGCAGCTCGTCGCGCAGCAGCCAGGCGGCCAGTGCTAACGCGAGCGCCGGCAGTGTGGCCCTGGTCAGGCGCCTGCGCAGGGCGGCCGGCGGGTGGCGCACCAGTGGGGCGGCGGTGGCGTTGGCCGGGTCGTCCAGCAGCAGCGCGGCGGCGGCCACCCGGTGTGCGTGTGACCTCGGCGCCGGGGGGAGGAGCGCGCCTCCGCCGCTCGTGCCGGTGTCCAGGCCGGTGGTGAGTGCGGTGCAGCGGGCGCCGGCGGCCAGCCGCAGCGCCAGCGGCTCGGAGACCTCGGCGCCGCGCATCCGCCGCTGCTCGATGGACAGCGAGCGGGTGGTCAGCAGCCCGCGCCGCAGCCGCAGCGTGCCGTCCGCCTCCCTGGTCAGCCGGTAGCGCCACCAGCCCTCCAGGTACACCGCGAGCGAGCCGAGCGCCGCGACCACCAGCACCGCCGCCGTGAGCAGCGTGATCGCCAGCCACAGCGGCGCCCTGGTGAGCGGGCCGCCGGCGGCCAGGGCCAGGTCCACGGGGTTGAGGCCGGCGTCGCCCGCGATCTTGAACGCGGTGCCGACCACCGCGCCGACGGCCACCAGCCCGGAGGTGGTGAGCGGCGCGAACCGCAGCCAGGCCAGGTCGAGCTGGGCCACCGTGGCGCCTTCGTCTGTGCTCGGTGTCGGGGTGCTCGCGGCCGGGTGGGGTCCGCTCGTGCGGTCCAGCAGTTCGCGCCGCAGCCGTTCGCCCTCGGCCGAGCTGACCGCGTCCAGGCTCAGCCGTCCCTCCTTGGCGGCCGTGGATCCGGTGCCGATCTCGACCACGCTGAGCCCGAACAGCCGGTGCACCGGGCTGGCCCGCAGGTCGACGGTGCGCACCCGGTCCCTGCGCAGCGAGCGCTGCTGGCGGGCGAGCAGGCCGCTGCGCAGCTCGACCCGCTCGGCGCCGACCCGGTAGCGGACCGTGTACCAGCGCACCGCGCCGACGACGACCAGCACCGCGGGCGTGCCCAGCGCGCCCAGCAGCCGCCACCCGCCGTCGCCCTGCCCGGTGATCACGAGCACGGCCAGCACCGGGATGAGTCCGCCGGCCACCTTCAACGGGAACACCGCGAGCATCCGGGGGTCCAGCCGCCGCCACTCGGGCCGGTCCGCCGCCGTCACGTGGCGTCCCCGTGGTCGCGGTGGGTGATCTCGGTGAGCCGGCGCGCCAGCTCGGCCGCCGCGTGTTCGTCCAGCCCTTCGATCCGCACCGCGCCCGCCGAGGACGCCGTCGTCACCGTGACGCTGGCCAGCCCGAACAGCCGCTGCAACGGCGAGCGGGCGGTGTCGATGGTCTGGATCCTGGAGATCGGCGCCACCCGCCACCGCAGCCACAGCCACCCGTCGAGCGTGTACACCGCCCGTTCGTCGGCCTCCCAGCGGTGCACCCGGTACCGCCAGCGCGGCATGACCACCACGTAGCCCGTCCCCACCACCACCGTCGCGACCAGCAGCCCGACCAGCCACCCCGACCCGACCAGCGCGAGCGCCACCGCCTCGACCGCGACCGCCGCGCCGACCGTCCCCAGCGCCCCCACCGTCCACCAGCGCGGCGCGCGCGGGTCGACCCGGTGCTCGGGCGGGCGCAGCGGCGGCGCCGACCGTGTCACATCCACCCCTCTACTCTGCCCAATCCCACGCCGACCAGCCCGTACGACCCGCCATCACGGCAGTTCCCAGCGCGCGTCGCCGTCCGGCCGGTCGAGCCAGACGCGGTGCGTCCCGTCGGCCAGCACGGTCAGGCCCAGGCGGTCCCATCCCGGCCGCCCGTCGTCCTCCCAGCGCTGGTGGGCGCGCGTGAACTCGTCCCAGATGGCGGTGCGCCCGGACTGGCGGACCTCTCGGATGCCGTCTTGATCCGCTTCCGTCCGCACCGCGCACCAGGAGCCGTCACACACCGTGAAGAACGCCCACCGGCCACCGTTCCGGTAGCCGAAGGTGAGGTCGCCCGGCAGCCGGGGATGGGTAAGGAGCCACTGAACGGTCGCGTTCCACGGCGACGGGTCGAGCGCCGTGGTGGAGCGTGAGCCGGCCTCGATCTCGACGGTCACGGTGTGGTGGTGCTCTGGCGCGGTGTCGGCATCGCGGATGGCCATGAACCCGGCCCATTTCGGCAGGAACCGGCCTTCGAGCCGGTCTGCGTACCGCCGCAGCACTGCCAGGTTCCCCGCGTGTGGGTCGCGCTTGACGTCGGCGAGCACCAGTCCGCCTTCGGTCAACTGCTCGGCCCAGGCCGCCGGGATGGCGGGCACCGAGCAGGTGGCGATGATCCGGTCGAACGGCGCATGCCCAGGTAGGCCTTCGGCGCCGTGGGCCGCGACCAGCGTCGGGGCCAGCCCGAGGCCGGCGAGCCTCTTACGAGCGTCGGCGACCAGCTCGGCGCCGATGTCGACCGAGAACACGCCCCGGTCGCCCAGCCGGTGCGCCAGCAGCGCCGCGTTGTAGCCGGTGCCGGTGCCGATCTCCAGCACGCGGTGGCCGTAGGCGAGGTCGAGGGCTTCGAGCATGCGGATCATCAGGCCCGGTTTGGTCGACGAGGACACCGGGATCCGGCTGCCGGACGAGGTCGCCGCCAATGCGGTGACCAACGGCTCGTTCCGGTACACCGCGCCGAGCCAACCTTCGGACTCGGCGGTGGTCTCGAGTGGCTCGCCTCCCGGTCGTCGCTGGGTGTAGAAGCGCGGGACGAAGACATGCCGGGGGACGGCTTCGAGCGCGGCTCGCCACGCCGGGTCACGCAACACACCCTCGGCCGCGATGGTGTCGGCCAGTCGCCGCGCGTGCTCCCGCCAGTCCGCATCAGCAGCGCGCACCCGACGGTCCTTCCTGAAGCAGGTCAGCGATCGTCCCTGTGATCGGCGCTCCGACGGCATCCTCGATCCACCCGAACTGGCCACCGGAATTGCATTCCAAGAACACCCATTCCCCGTCCGGGCGAACCACGAAGTCGAACGCACCATACATCAGGCCGAAAAGGATGCAGTATTCGAGCGTGCTCGCCAGTACACTTGTGGGAGGTTCGAGCCGCTCGTAATGCAGCGCGGAGTAGTCGTTGCGCCAGTCCACGTACGTGTCCTCGCTCCCGCCGTGGATGGCGGCAGCAAACACTCGCTCGCCCACTACGAACACCCGTGCATCGTGCGCCTTGGGAACCCATCGCTGGAACTGGTGGACGGTGACCTCGATACCCCGCAGGTCGCCGAGGTCTGCTTCATCGAGCCGGTGGGTGAACGTGGTCTTTCGGCCGCCTTCCTCGGTGATCGCCGCCGCTCCGAGCGCCTTCGCGACCGTCTCGCCTTCGCCGGCGAACCGGCGAACCGCATCGGGCCGATTAGTGATCAGCGTATGAGGAACGGTCAGCCCGCACCGTGCCGCCGTCACCAACTGCAAGGGCTTGTAGCAGTCGGCGATTCGCGCCGGGTAGTTGAGCCACAACACCGGTAGGGCGAACAGAACGCCTCCGATGCCGAGTTTGGCTTCGCTCATAGCCCAATGTCGCTCGGTCGCGGACAGATATGCGGGGAACTTGTACGCGGAAGGGTTGCGGTACCAGATCGACCGCAGGGCTTCGAGCCTCACGCCGCGCTCGCCAACGGTGAGCGCGCCGGTCCAGTGGCCGTCGCGAAGCTCGGCATCGATGCTCGCACGTTCCGGAAACCACGCGGTGTCGAAACGCACAATCGGGACTCCGCGACGTTCCAGCGTCCTCACCATGCAATCGGCGCTGATGTCACGCTCCGGCGCCAGAATGAGGATTGTCATCAGTCGTTGTCCCAGTCTTCCGAGCTGGGTCCGTCCTCCCCGTCGACGGTTGACGTGGTCTCGGCGGTGGGGTCGGCGCCGACAGGAAGCTCGATCAGGGGGCGCCCGTCGAGATCGACGGCCTTCTGCTGCTTCTCGTCGTATCGCCACGCCGGCAAAGTGCGGCCTACTCCGGCCGGGCGCGCCCTGCGCAGGCCCCACGGGCGCATTCCGACCGGTGAAGGAACGTCGTCACGGTGGCCGGCGAAGGTTGCGCCGTTCAACGCGAAACGGCCGGTTCCCGGCGCGAGCGGGTCCACAACGGACGTGTCGATCAGTTCAGACATGTCGCGACTCTCTCTTGATGATGGCCGACCGGTAACCGATCAGTGTTGTATTCGGTCCAGTAGCCTGGTCGCTGTCCGGCGTGTTGTGAACGAGCTGGGCGTCTACTCGCGTCTACAGGTGATGACCGATGGTCGCTCTCGGCCCCAACCTCCGCGCGGCCCGCGAGGCCGCCGGACTCAGCTTGTCCGCGATGGCCGCGCGGACCCACTACAGCAAGTCCCTGCTCGGCCTGTTGGAGACCGGGCGGCGCACGATCAGTCCCGAGCATGTCGTCGCCTATTCACGGGCGCTCGGCGTCTCGCCTGAAGCTCTGTACGGGCCGTCGGAAGTGCCGTTGCGGGTGGCTCACGAGTGGTTGGTCGCTGACTCACCGGTCGTCGTGCACACCTCCGCCGGGCGGCGGGTCGGGGCCGAGCTGGCGGGGGAGGTCGAGGCGCGGGTGGTGGAGCTGCGTCATCTCGACGATGTCGTCGGCGGGGGTGATCTTTTCCCGGTGGTTCAGCGCGAGCTTGTGGACGTGCGCGGGCTCGTTGGTTCGGCGAGCTTTGATGAGCGGACCGGGCGGCGGTTGCTGACGGCGGTCGGTGAGTTGGCGCAGCTTGCCGGCTGGGTCGCCAGTGATGCCGGTGAGTACCTGGCGGCTCAGGGGTTGTACCTGGGCGGTGTGTCGGCCGCGAGCGCGGCGGGTGACCGTGGGCTGGCGGGGCAGCTGCTGTCGTCGCTGAGCTACCAGGTTGCGAACGTGGGGGACCCGGCGGATGCCGTCCTGCTCGCACGGTCGGCGGTCAAGGGCGCCGAAGAGGCGTCGCCGGTGGTGCGGGCGCTGCTGTGGGAGCGGGTGGCCTGGGCGTGCGCTCGGTCCCGCGACCGCGACGGGGCGCTGCGCGCGCTCGATGCCGTCGACGCGGCGTACGACGGGCGGTCGCTGGGGATCCCGGAGCCCGAGTGGGTCTACTGGCTGGACCGCAAGGAGATCGACGTGATGGCCGGGCGGTGCCTCATCGAGCTGGGTGACCCGACCGCCGCCGAACCGCTGCTGACCAACGCGATCGCCGGCTACCAGGCCGAACACACCCGCGAGGTGGCGTTGTACCGGAGCTGGCTCGCGGAGGCCTACGCACGGGCGGGGGTGCTCGACGCGGCCCGGGAAGTGATCACGAGCGCTCGGCGGTCGGCGGAGGAGATCAACTCGGCGCGGCTGCACGCTCGCGTCGGCGACGTCGAGCGGCTTCTTTCCGGGACGGCCGGTTAGTCGAAGAAGGTGGTCAGGGTCTCGGAGACTCGGTGCGGTTGTTCTTCGGCCAGGTAGTGGCCGGTGTCGGGGATCTCGATGCCGTGGAAGTCGGTGGCCGTCTCGGCAAGGCTTGTCAACAGGTCGGTGTGGCCGGGAAAGTGCAGTGCGGCAATGGGAGTCGTGACGGGTGCGTAGGTGGCCAGGTCCGTGATGTCCTGAGCGAAGGTGCGGTACCAGCCGCCGGCGGCCCGGATCGCTTCGGGACGGGAGTAGGCACGGGCATAGACCTCTCGGTCGAATTCACCGATTGCGCCGGGATTGCGGAGATTTCGCGTACAGAGGAAGTCGATGAGATGCCGGGCGCGGCCCGCCAGCAGCTGTTCTGGCAGCAACTCCACCTGGTTGAACGCGAACCACCAGCGCTGCAGCCGTTCCTTGCCGGGCTCGGGGAGCAGCGTCAGGTCATAGAGGTGCCGATCGGGATGTGGCTCCTCGAGCATTGCGAGTTTGCGGACCAGTTCCGGATGGTTGGCGGCCAGGCTGAATGCGACCATCGAGCCGATGTCGTGCCCGGCGAGGTTTACCCGGTCGTATCCGAGTTGGCGGACCAGGGCGGCGATGTCGGCGGCCATCGCCTTCTTGTCGTAACCCGTTGCGGGAGCGGCCGAGCCGCCCATTCCGCGCAGCTCGATCACGATGACGCGGTAGCGCTCTGCCAGCAGCGGCATGATCTTGCGCGCCTGCCACCACGTCTGCGGCCATCCCGGCAGCAGCACCAGCGGGTACCCGCGGCCACCGGAGACGTAGTGCAGGCGGGTGCCGTTGACCACGGCGGTCGCTGCGCGGAAGTCGCCGGGCAGCGAGCGAGCCAGGGCGTCGTCGGAGTACCGGTCCTCGAGCATGAACCGATTTAACTGGTTCAGCTTGGAACCTGTCAAACCGGTTCTTGAGTTACGATCCGGATGTGAGATTCCGGCAAGGCTCGGGGCGGATGTGCCTCGACTACCTGCGTACGCTGCGGCACGAGACCGTGGAGGAGCTGTCCGACGCGCAGGCGCTGGCGGCCTGGGTCGAGCAGTTCGGCCCGTTCGACACGGTGCCCGTGCCACCGGACGACGGCCGCGTCGAGGGGGCTCGGCGGCTGCGGGAGGCGATCCGGACCGTCATCGACTCGGCGCGCCGTGGAGTCCCGTGTCCGGCATCGGCGCGGGACATCGTCAACGCCGCCGCGAGGCTGCCTCCGCCGGCCCCCGCCGTCGCCGATGACGGGCGGTTGCGCTGGCGTGCCGACGACCCGATCGCGGCCACGTTGTCGCTGGTCGCCCGCGATGCCCTGGACCTCACGTTCTCACCGCTGCTCGCCCGGGTTCGGCAGTGCGCCGGAACCGACTGCGGGGCGCTGTTCGTCGACGCCTCACGCCCGGGGCGCCGGCGCTGGTGCTCGATGAACACGTGCGGGAACCGCGCCAAGAAGGACGCGCTGAAGGCACGGCAACCCGACTGAGACGGCCGACCTGGAGGCTGGCTGTATTTGCTTGCACGTATATACGCTCGATGTGATACTAAACGGCATGGACGTGTTCGAGGCCGTTGCGGAGCCGAGCCGGCGGGCGCTGTTGGACGAGCTGTCCGGCGGCGAGCGGTCCGCCGGTGAGCTGGTCGCGCTGCTTCCCCATCTGACGCAGCCGGCGGTGTCGCGGCACCTGCGGGTGCTGCGCGAGGTCGGGCTGGTCGAGGTGCGGCCGGACGCGCAGCGGCGGATCTACGCGCTGCGCGCCGACGGGCTGGTCGAGATCGACAGGTGGATCGGCCGCTACCGCCGGTACTGGGCCGACCACCTCGACGCCCTCGAACGCCACCTGGCCAGAACCCACGACACCAAGGACGAGACATGAGCGAGCGCACCGGCACCCTGACCATCGACGGCGACAAGGCCACGATGACCTTCGTGCGGCACCTGCCGTACCCGATCGACGCGGTCTGGGCGGCGATCACGGACCCGGAGTCGCGAAAGGACTGGTTCGGCCCGACGACCATCGATCCTCGGGTCGGCGGCGAGATCGAGATGGTCGCCACCGAGCCGCCGGCACCGCCCGAGCGCAAGCGGATGACCGGGCGGATCCTGGTCTGGGACCCGCCGAAGGTGTTCGAGCACGAGTGGAACCAGGCGATCCTCAAGCACGGCGGGACGGTGCGCTACGAGCTCGCCGAGGAGGACGGCGGAACGGCGCTCACCTTCACCCACCGGGGCATCGACACCGGCTCCGCCCACGGCTTCATCCCGGGCACGCACGCGTTCTTCGACCGGATGGAGGCGCACCTGGCCGGCCGGCCGATCCCGAACTGGCAGGCCCGCTACGACGAGGTCGCGCCGAACTACCCGTCCTGGCGGGAGTTCTCAGGGGCCGAACAGCAGTAGCGCGGTCCGCGCCGGCACCGTGATCGTGGCGCCGGCGGGCGCCTGCCGGGTGTCCGCCGGCGTGCCGTCCGGGCTGTTGCTGTCCAGCACCGGCGCGAGCGGCACGTCGGGGAGCACGAGCTCGACGGGCTCGGCGCCGGCGTGCAGCACCAGCATCCAGCGCTCGCCCGCGAGCATGCCGAGCGTGCGGGCGTCCCAGTCGTGCCAGTCGTCCTCGACGAGCGGTCGCCCTTCCGGGTGCCACCACACGACGTCCTTCGGTGAGAAGAACCGCTGCCGGTCCGGGGCCCGCGGGTCGAAGCGCAGCGCGAGCAGCCTGGCGGTGAACGCGGTCAGCGCCTCGGCCTCCGGGTCCGGCGCCCAGCTCGTCCAGGAGGTCGCGTTGTCCTGGCAGTAGGCGTTGTTGTTGCCGCGCTGGGTGCGCCAGCGCTCGTCGCCGGCGGTGAGCATCGGCGTGCCGGTGGACAGCAGCAGGGTGGCCAGCATCGCCCGCGCGGTGCGCAGCCGCTCGGCCCGGATGGCCGGCGAGCCGGTCTCGCCCTCGATGCCGAAGTTCTGCGACCTGTTGTCGTCGGTGCCGTCGCGGTTCTGCTCGCCGTTGGGCCAGTTGTGCTTGCGCTGGTAGGAGAGCAGGTCGCGCAGGGTGAACCCGTCGTGCGCGGTGACGAAGTTGACCGACGCCCAGGGCCGGCGGCCGGTCGTGGCGTAGATGTCCGACGACCCGGTCAACCGCGACGCCAGCTCGCTCACCCCGCTCGCGCCGCGCCAGAAGTCCCGCACGGTGCCCCGGAACCTGTCGTTCCACTCCGAGAACTGCGTGGGGAACCCGCCCAGCCGGTAGCCCTCGCCGGTGGCGTCCCACGGCTCGGCGATCAGCTTGCGGGTGGCCAGCACCGGGTCCGCCGCGATCATCGTGAGCAGCCCGGCGCGCGGGTCGAACGCACCGCCGCCGGGTCGGCCGAGCACGCTGGCCAGGTCGAACCGGAACCCGTCCACGCCCAGCCCCGCCCAGTACCGCAGCGAGTCGCAGACCAGCCGGGCCACGGCGGGGGAGGCGGGGTCGAGGGTGTTGCCGCAGCCGGTGATGTTGACCAGGTCGCCGTGCCCGTCGCGGGCGTAGTAGGCCGGCGAGTCCAGGCCCCGCAAGCTCAGCGACGGCCCGTGCACGCCGCCCTCGCAGGTGTGGTTGTAGACCACGTCGAGGATCACCTCGATGCCCGCCGCGTGCAGCGCCGCGACCATGGCCCGGAACTCGTCGACCTCGTTGCCCGGCGCCGAGGCGTACCCGGCGTGCGGGGCCAGGAAGCCCAGCGTCGAGTAGCCCCAGTAGTTGCGCTGGCCCCGGCGCGCCAGCTCGTGCTCGTCGGCGAACGCGTGCACCGGCAGCAGCTCGACGGCGGTGATGCCCAGCCGCAGCAGGTGCTCCAGCACGGCGGGATGGGCCAGCCCGAGGTAGGTGCCCCGGTGCTCCTCAGGGACGTCCGGATGCAGCTTGGTGAACCCGCGCACGTGCAGCTCGTAGATCACCGTGTCCGACCAGGGGACGCCCGGTCCCGGCTCGGCCGTCGGAGGGTTGTCCGTGAGTACCGACAGCGGCACCGAGCCCAGCGAGTCGACAGTGCTCGGCGGGCCGTGCACGGGGTCCTCGGCGTAGGCCAGCGCGGGCTCCAACGCCACCAGGCGGCCGGTGATACGGCGGGCGTAGGGGTCGACAAGGATCTTGGCCGGGTTCGTCCACAGCCCGGCGGCCGGGTCGTAGCGGCCGTGCACCCGGTACCCGTAGAGCTGCCCGGCGCGCAGCCCCTCGACTGTGCCGTGCCACACACCGAAGGTCCGCTCAGTCAGCTCCACCCGCCGCTCCACCGGCGGCCCTTCGCCGTCCTCGGGCAGCTCGACCAGGCACAACTCCACGGCATCGGCGCTGGTGGAAGCCACCGAGAAGCGCGCGCCGAGATCGGTCAGGTGCGCGCCGAGCGGAAAAACCGTGTTGCCCGGCGGCGCGGCGAGGCGTGCTGTGCGCTCGTCGGACGACATCATCGGTAAGGATAGGGCCCGTGGGCGAGAGCGGCGAGCGAACCGATGTGACACCGGATCTGACGGACCTCGTCATCCGGATGGACGACGTGTCCGTGCGGCGGGGCCCGGCCACGCTGGTGCGGGACCTGGACTGGTCGGTGGAGCTGGACGAGCGATGGGTGGTGCTCGGGCCGAACGGTGCCGGCAAGACCACGTTGCTGCGCATGGCGGCCGCCGAGCTGCATCCGAGCGCGGGCGCGGTGCACCTGCTCGGCGAGCGGCTCGGCCGGGTGGACGTGTTCGAGCTGCGGCCCCGGATCGGGTTCTGCTCGTCCGCCCTGAACGGCCGGGTGCCCGGCGACGAGATCGTGCGCGACGTGGTGGTCAGCGCCGGGTACGCGCTGCTGGGCAGGTGGCGCGAGCAGTACGACTCCCTCGACCTGGCCCGCGCGGACAAGCTGATCGACGCGATGGGGATGTGGCCGCTGGTCAGCCGCCCGTTCGGCACCCTGTCCGAGGGCGAGCGCAAGCGGACGCTCATCGCCCGCGCGCTGATGGCCGACCCGGAGCTGCTGCTGCTCGACGAGCCGGCGGCCGGGCTCGACCTGGGCGGCCGGGAAGACCTGGTCGGGCGGCTGTCCGAACTGGCGCTGGACGACACGGCGCCGGCCAGCGTGCTGGTCACCCACCACGTGGAGGAGATCCCGCCCGGGTACACCCACGCCCTGCTCCTGCGTTCCGGGGGTGTCGTCGCGCAGGGCCTGCTCGCGGACGTGATCACCGACGAGAACCTGACCCGCACCTTCGGCCTGCCGCTGCGGGTGCGCCACGAGGACGGGCGGTACAGCGCGCGCCGAGGGTAGGGTGCGCGCTGACGCACCCGTGAGTGGCTAGAGGTGCTATGGCGCCTCTAGCCACTCACGGCTATGTGAGGAGGCACGGCAGGCGTGGGTGAGTTCGTACGGCTCGAGGTGGACGGCGCGATCGGCACCATCCGGTTGGACAGGCCGCCGATGAACGCGCTGAACAAGCAGGTCCAGGAGGAGATCCGGGCCGCGGCGACCGAGGCGGCCGAGCGCGCCGACGTGCGGGCCGTGATCGTCTACGGCGGCCAGAAGGTGTTCGCGGCCGGCGCGGACATCAAGGAGATGGCGGACATGTCCTATGTGGACATGGCCGCCAGGGCGCGGGCGTTGTCGAGCTCGCTGAGCGCCGTGGCGGAGATCCCGAAGCCGACGGTGGCCGCGATCACGGGCTATGCCCTGGGCGGCGGGTACGAGCTCGCGCTGTGCTGCGACCGGCGGGTGGCCGGGGACAACGTGAAGGTCGGCCAGCCGGAGATCCTGCTCGGCATCATCCCCGGCGCGGGCGGCACTCAGAGACTCGCGCGGCTGGTCGGGCCGGCGCGGGCCAAGGACGTCATCTACACCGGGCGGTTCGTCGACGCCGAGGAGGCGCTGGCCATCGGCATGGTCGACGAGGTGGTCGCCCCCGACGACGTGTACACGGCGGCGCGGGCCTGGGCCGGGCGGTTCGCGAGTGGACCGGCGCAGGCGCTGGCGGCGGCCAAGAAGGCCATCGACGGCGGCCTGGACGGCGACCTGCGCTCCGGGCTGAACCTGGAGAGCGAGCTGTTCGCCGCGCTGTTCGCCACCGAGGACCAGACGATCGGCATGGAGTCGTTCGTGGCCAACGGCCCGGGCAAGGCCCAGTTCGTGGGGCGTTGACCGATGTCAGCTGACCCGGCGCCGAACCCGCACGCCAGCGCCGAGCAGGTGGAGGCCGCGCGCAGCGACCCGAAGCTGGCCAACGTGCTCTACCACGACTGGGAGGCCGGCTCGTACGACGAGAAGTGGTCGATCTCCTACGACGAGCGCTGCATCGACTACGCCACCGGGCGCTTCGAGCTGATCGCCGGCCGGCGCGGGTGGCCGTACGAGCACGCCCTGGAGCTGGGCTGCGGCACCGGGTTCTTCCTGCTCAACCTCATGCAGGGCGGGGTGGCCACGCGCGGCTCGGTGACCGACCTGTCGCCGGGCATGGTCCAGGTGGCGCTGCGCAACGCGGCGGGGCTCGGGCTCGATGTGGACGGCAAGGTGGCCGACGCGGAGCGGATCCCGTACGAGGACGACACGTTCGACCTGGTCGTCGGGCATGCCGTGCTGCACCACATCCCGGACGTGCCGGCCGCGCTGCGCGAGGTGCTGCGCGTGCTGCGACCGGGCGGGCGGTTCGTGTTCGCCGGCGAGCCGACCCGGATCGGCGACACCTACGCCCGCAAGCTCGGCCACCTGACCTGGCTGGCCACCACGAACCTGACCCGTCTCGGCCCGCTGCGGGAGTGGCGGCGTTCGCAGTCCGAGCTGGACGAGTCGTCCCGGGCGGCGGCGCTGGAGGCAGTCGTGGACATCCACACCTTCGACCCGGACGAGCTGGCGGCGATGGCCCGCTCGGCCGGCGCCCCGGACGCGCGGGTGGCCACCGAGGAGCTGACCGCCGCGCTGTTCGGCTGGCCGGTGCGGACGTTCGAGGCGGCGGTGCCGCCCGGCAAGCTCGGGATGGGCTGGGCGATGTTCGCCTGGCGCACCTGGGAGCGGCTGTCCGCGTTGGACGCGGGGCTGCTGCGTCGCGTGGTGCCTCAGAAGTTCTTCTACAACGCACTGGTCACGGGCACCAAGCCGATGTGATGTCATGTGAGGTGGCGGGGCGGTGGTGGATGGAAAGAGTCCGGTCGGGTGTACCGGGGCCCTTTCCGGGGGCGCGCGCGTCCCCGAGATGGAACCATTACGCACGACCGACGGACCACGTCTGCCGCCGAGCGGGTGACTCGGATCTTGGAAAGGGACTCCTCCGGATGAGCGCCACCTACGACGACCCGAGCTCGATCACAGTCGTCGTCGTCGACGATCACCCGATCTGGCGCGAGGGCGTGGCGCGCGACCTGACGGCGCGCGGGTTCTCGGTGGTGGCCACGGTGGCGGACTCGTCGTTCACCGCCAGGATCGCGGCGGCCACCCAGCCGAAGGTGGTCGTGATGGACCTCGACCTGGACGAGCTGTCCGCCGTGGAGGCGGTCCGGACCATCGCGAACACCATGCCGGAGACCCGGGTGCTGGTGCTCTCCGAGCGCGCCGGGCACCGCGACGTGCTGGACGCGGTCAAGGCCGGCGCGGCCGGGTACCTGGTCAAGTCCGCCAGCGCGACCGAGCTGATGGACGCGGTGCAGCGCACGGCCGCCGGTGACGCGGTGTTCACCGCCGGCCTGGCCGACCTGGTGCTCGGCGAGTACCAGCGGCTGGCCGCCGAGCCGGAGCCGCAGGCCTCGGTGCCCCGGCTGTCCGGGCGGGAGACCCAGGTGCTCAAGCTGGTCGCCACCGGCCTGACCGCCCGCCAGATCGCCACCAAGCTGACCCTCTCGCCGCGCACCGTGGAGAACCACATCCAGAACACGCTGCGCAAGCTGCACCTGCACAATCGCGTCGAGCTGGTCCGCTACGCGATCACCCAGGGCCTCACCGAATAGGTGTCCGAGCGAGCGCTCGACCCGCTGTGGCGCGGGCTGGTCGGCTACCGGCTGATCGCGCTGGCCTACGCGGGGGCGCTGGCCGTCATCGATCTCGCGGGTTACCGGTCGGCGGCCGGCGCGCTGGCCGTGCTGGCGGCGATGGTGGCCTGGACGGGGCTGAGCGGCGTCGGCTATTTGCGGTTCGCGTCGGCCCGGCGGTTGTTGGTGGCTCTGGACGTGGTGGTCACGCTGGGCGCCGTGCTGAGCGTGCCGCTGGTGGACACCGCGGAGCGGATCTCGCACGGCGCCCTGCTGCCCGGGGTGTGGGTGAGCGGGGCGGTGGTGGCGGTGGCGCTCGCCTTCGGCCCACTGCCCGGGGTGCTGGCCGCGCTGCTGGTGCAGGGCGTGGTGGTGCTGGTGCGCGGCTACCTCGGCCCGACCGAGATCACCGACCTGCTGCTGATGGTGGCCGCCTCGGTGGCCGTCGGGTACGCGGCGGGGGTGCTGCGGCGGTCGGTGGAGCGGCTGCGGCAGGCCACCGAGCTGCGCGCGGCGATGGTGGAGCGCGAGCGGCTGGGGCGCGACATCCACGACGGGGTCCTGCAGGTGCTCGCCCAGGTGCGCCGGCGCGGCGCCGAGCTGGGCGGGGCGGCCGGCGAGCTGGGGGTGCTGGCCGGCGAGCAGGAGGTCGCGCTGCGCACGCTGGTCACCACGGGGCCGCCCGCCGCGCAGCCGCTGGGCCAGCTCGACCTGGCCGCCCGGCTGTCCGCGCTGGCCACCGCCTCGGTGACGGTGTCGGTGCCCGGCGAGCCGGTGCCGCTGCCCGCGCACGCCGGCAACGAGACGCTGGCCGCCGTGCGCGCCGCGCTGGACAACGTGCGCGCGCACGTCGGGCCCGACGCGCCGGCCTGGATACTCCTGGAGGACCTGGGGGAGCGGGTGGTGGTGAGCGTGCGCGACGATGGCCCCGGCATCCCGGACGGGCGGCTGGACGAGGCGCGGACGCAGGGACGGATGGGCGTGGCGCGCAGCATCCGGGGGCGCATCGAGGACGTCGGCGGCGCCGCGGCGTGCGTCACCGGCGCCGGCCTGGGCTGCGAGTGGACGTTCGACATACCGAGGGGCTCGACGTGACCGACATGACGGACGCTGTCGAGATCAGCGTGATGATCGTCGACGACCACCCGATGTGGCGCGACGGGGTGGCCCGCGACCTGGCCGGCCGGGGGTTCGCCGTGGTGGCCACCGCACCCGACGCGCCCGCCGCCGTGCGCATCGCCACCGCCACCCGCCCGCGCGTGGTGCTGATGGACCTCAACCTGGGCGACACCTCCGGGGTGGCCGCGATCGCCGGCATCCTCTCCGCGTTGCCCGAGACCCGGGTGCTGGTGCTCTCGGCCAGCGGCGAGCACCGCGACGTGCTGGAGGCGGTGAAGGCCGGCGCGAGCGGCTACCTGGTCAAGTCGGCCAGCGCCGCCGAGCTGGAGGACGCGGTGCGCCGGACCGCCGCCGGCGCCGCCGTCTTCACCCCCGGCCTGGCCGGGCTCGTGCTCGGCGAGTTCCGCTCGGCCGACCGGCGCGGCGACGGCGCGCCCAAGCTGACCGACCGGGAGACCGACGTGCTGCGCCTGGTCGCCAAGGGAATGACCGCCCGCCAGATCGCGGCCCGCCTGGTCCTCTCGCACCGAACCGTGGAGAGCCACGTCCAGAGCACCCTGCGCAAGCTCCAGCTGCACAACCGCGTCGAGCTGACCCGCTACGCCATCGAACGCGGCCTCGCCGACCCGGAGTGACCGCCGCACCGGTTGGGGCCGCCGGTGTCAGGGCACGGCGGTGACGTACTTGCCGGCGCCCCGGCCGTCGGCCAGCAGCTGGTGGGTGGCGGCGACCCGCTCCAGCCCGCCCACCTCGGTGACGGCGAGGTCCAGCGTGCGGTCGGCGAGCAGGTCGAGCACCCGGCGCAGCGCCGAGGCGGCTCGGTGCGGCGCGGCGGCCGCCAGCCCGCTCATGCTGAACCCGGCCAGCGCCACGTTGCCGCCGATCAGTCGGCCGAGCGGGGGGAGCGGGGCGGGCCTGCCGCCGCCGGGGTTGCCGAACAGCGCGATCCGGGCGCCGGGCGCGGCCACCTCGAGGTCGACGTCGATCATGCTGGTGCCGGAAGGGTCGAGGATGACGTCCACCGCGCCCACCGCCGACCGGACCGCCGCCACCAGGTGCTCGTCGCGCACCAGGGCGACGTCCCAGCCGGCCGCCGCGGCGTCGTCCAGCTTCGAGGCCAGTCCCACCGTGCCGACGCGCACCCCGCCGCCGAGCACCGGCACCAACTGGGCGACGGCCCCGCCGACCCCGCCGCTCGCCGAGTGCATCAGGACCTTCTCACCGGGCTGCAGCCGGGTGACGTCGGTGAGCAGCAGCAGCGCGGTGCACAGCATGAGTGGCGCCGCCGCGGCCACGGCGGTCGACACTCCCGCCGGCAGCGGCGCGACCAACCGGGCGTCCGCCACCGCGACCTCGGCCAGCCCCCCGCCCCGGGTGAACCCCGCCACCGGCTGCCCGACCGCCAACCCGTCCACGCCGGCCCCCAGCTCGCGCACGGTGCCGGCCACCTCCAGGCCCGGCCGGTACGGCCACTCGGCGGCGTAACCCGGATCGCCCCGGCGGGCCATCACGTCGATGAAGTTGAGGCCGGCATGCCCGACGTCGATGCTGACCTGCCCCTCGCCCGGCCGGGGGTCCGGCACCTCACGCACCTCGGTGCGCTCCGGCCCCTGGTGGGGCTCGGTCATCACGACGGCTCGCATGCCGGCCAGCGTCGCACAACCGGCACGGGTACCTGTGACCGGAGTCTCCCGGTAAGCTGGTGACCAGCGTCGAAACGATTCGACGATGAGCTGCGATGTACTACCTGAGGGAGGAACTTTGAGCATCGACAGCGAGCTGGCCAGTACGGACATCGAGCGGCAGTTGCGCGAGCTGCACGACTACTACGCGTTCCAGGTCAACGTGGCCGTCGAGGAGGGCCGCGAGGGCGACATCGACGGGCTGGTGGCGAGCTACCCCGACGAGGCCGCCCGGCTGATCGAGGAGCACCAGGCCCGCATTTCCTGACTATTAGGCTAATGCGCCGTGACGAGCATGTGGGGCGCGCCGGTGCGCACGAGGTGGTCGGCGTGGCGGCAGAACCGGAGGGATCCTCGGCAGGCCCGGTTCCTCACCGTGGCCTCGCTGCGCTGGGTGATCCGCAACCGGGCGTGGACGCCGTGGTACCTGGTGCGCTACGCGCGGCTGTTGCGGTTCCGGATGGCCAACCCGCACGTGCTGCTGCGCGGCATGGTGTTCCTGGGCAAGCGGGTGGAGCTGCACGCCCGGCCCGGGTACGGGCGGCTGGAGATCGGCCGCTGGGTGCACATCGGGGACGGCAACTCGCTGCGCTGCCACGAGGGGTCGCTGCGCATCGGCGACAAGGTCGTGATGGGCAAGGACAACACGATCAACTGCTACCTGGACATCGAGGTCGGTGCGGCCACACTGGTCGCGGACTGGGTGTACGTCTGCGACTTCGACCACGTGATCGCGGACATCAACCTGCCGATCAAGGACCAGGGCATCGTCAAGACGCCGGTGCGCATCGGCCCGGACTGCTGGATCGGCACCAAGGTCTCCGTCCTGCGCGGCACCAGGGTCGGCCGAGGCTGCGTCCTGGGCGCCCACGCCGTCGTGCGAGGTGACATCCCCGACTACGCCATCGCCGTGGGCTCCCCCGCGCGCGTGGTCCGCAACCGCAAGGACGACTACGCCGCCGACGCCGAACGCCGCGCCGCCCTAGCCGACATAGCCCGCAAAACCGCCCGCGCCGTAGAGGACTCCCTCCCCCAAGACTGACCCGCGAGTCGGGGCTCTCAGCACACTGAGTCGGGGCTCTCAGCACACGTCCAGTCAGGGCCCGAAGGCGTTGCCCGTCGGGATCTTCGGCTTGCCGATCGGCTCCACCGGGCGCCGCCGCGCGGTCGCGTACACCGCCGCGGTGGACTCGGTGATCCGGTCCCAGTCGAACTCGGTACGCAGCCGCGCGCGGGCCGCTCGCGCCCGCACCTGCGCGGCGGAGGGGTCGTCCAGCACCGCGCCCACCGCCGCCGCGATCCCCGGCACGTCGCCCGGCGCGAACGACAACCCGGTGACGCCGTCGCGCACCACCTCGCCGAGCCCGCCGGCGGTGGACGCCACCAGCGGCGCCCCGGCGGCCGCCGTCTCCAGCGCGACCATCCCGAACGGCTCGTAGCGGCTGGGCAGCACCACGGCGTCGACGGCGGCGAGAGCGGCCGCCAGCGACCGGTCGGGCAGGTGCCCCAGCATCCGGACCGCCCGCCGCACCCGGTGCGCGCGGGCCTGTTTGGCCAGGAACTCGGCGTGCGTGCCCTGGCCGGCCACCAGCAGCCGGGTACCCGGGTGCGCGCGGCGGATCCGGGGCAGCGCGGCGATCAGGTCCTGCACGCCCTTCTCGTACTCCAGCCGCCCGAAGTAGAGCAGCAGCGGCGCGCCGTCCGGGGCGTAGCGTTCGCGCACCGCGTCCACCTCGGCGCGCCGCACCCGCCAGCGGCGCGGCTCGATCCCGTTGTGCAGCACGTGGACGTCCGCCGGGTCCAGGTCGAACAGCCCGGACGCCTCCGCGCGCATCGCCTCCGAGCAGGTGATCAGCGCGTCCGCGCGCCGGGCCAGCCACCACTCCACCGAATGCACCTGCTGGCTGACCACGCTGGACAGCCACCCGGAGTGCCGGCCGGCCTCGGTGGCGTGCACGGTGACCACCAGCGGCACGGACACCAGGTCGGCCACCCCGATCGAGGCGTGCGCCACCAGCCAGTCGTGCGCGTGCACCACGTCGGGGCGCCAGCCGTCCAGCCACCCGGGCGCGGCGCGTAACAGCCCGTGGTTCATGCCCAGCGTCCAGGCGATCATGTCGCGCTCGAACTCCAGGTGCGCCGGGTCCTCGGCCACCCGCAGCACCCGCACCCCGTCCACCAGCTCGTCCTCGGTGGGGTGGGTGGTGGCGTCCGTGCCGGACGGCTGGCGGGACAGCACCCGCACGTCATGGCCGGCCGCGGCGAGCCGGCGGGCCAGCGCGTGCACGTGCCGGCCGAGCCCGCCCACGACGACCGGCGGGTACTCCCAGGACACGATCAGTACGCGCATGGGGTCAACTTACCGGCCGGTAGGCACGCAACAGGTGGAACGGTCGTCCGCGCGGCGTAACAACCGTGCGTCCAGTTGGCCGAACACGGTGTCGCGAGCGTCGCAGTCGGCGACCACCTCGGCGGCCTCGTCGCGCCGGCCCGCGCTGAGCCGGTCCGTGATCTCCACCACATGCTCGGCGTGGTGGGCCGCCCGGGACCGCGCGTAGTCGGCCGCCGAGCTCTTGCTGACCATGAACGCCCAGTCGCTGGACAGCGCCAGCAGCGCCTGCCTGGCCAGGCCGTCCAGCACCCGGTCGCGCGCCGCCCCGCCGCCGTGCGGCGAGTCCACGGCGGACACCAGCCGCCGCTGGACGTTGCGGCTCAGGTCCAGCAGGTCGGCCACCAGCGCGCCGTCCCAGACCCGCCAGTCCTTGCCGGATCCCCAGGACGACGCCGGCAGCTCCACCGGCCCGCCGAGCAGCCCGGCGTCCAGCGCCCCGCGCAGCGTGGTCACCCGCACGCCGGCCCTCGGCAGCTCGCGCAGCACGGTGGCCAGCCACTCCGGGCCCTCGAACCACCAGTGCCCGAACAGCTCGGTGTCGTAGGCGGCCACCACCAGCGCCGGCCGGCCGTGCTGGGCGGCCAGCTTGGCCAGCCGGGAGCGGACCACGGTGACGAAGTCCGCGGCGTGCCGGCGCACCGCCTCGCTGGCCGGCTCGGGGTCGTAGGGCTTCTTGCGCTCGGGCGGGATCGCGCGGCCGGTGACCCTGGACGGTTTGAGCCCGGACCCGTGGTGGAACGTGTGGAAGTCGCGGTAGTCCTTGTGCCCGGGGTAGCCGGACTTCGGCGACCACACCCGGTAGGTCACCGGCAGGTCCCGTCCGAAGCACACCACGTCGGTGTCGCCGACGGTGCGGGCGAACGCGGTGTCGCCGCGCATGGCCGGCCCGTCCACCAGGAACCGCTGCACGCCGGCCGAGGCGTACCCGTGCTCCATGCCCGGCGCGTACCCGCACTCCGGCGCCCAGATCCCGGCCGGCCGCGAGCCCAGCCGCCGCGCGGTGTCGTCCAGCCCGGCGCGCAGCGCGAACTCCCGCACCCGGGGCCCGAGCAACGGCTGGAACGGGTGGGTGGCCGGGCCGCCGAGCAGCTCGACGACGCCCGCGTCGACCAGCGGGCGCAGCACCGCCGAGCCGCCGTGGCGCCAGTTGGCCTCGAAGTCGGCCAGCGCGGCGGTGGCCCTCTGGTGCTCGGCGGCGGCCAGCCTGGCCAGCGCGGGGCCGTCGCGGCGGGTGTGGGTGGCCACCTCGGTGGCCAGGCCGTGCGCGCGCAGCAGCCAGCTGCCCAGCCAGTCGTGCATGCCGCGCAGGCAGTACGGGTCGTCCAGCTGCGCGGCGAGCACCGGGGTCACGCCGAGGGTGAGCACGTCGCGCTGTCCCTGCTCGCCCAGCCGGCGCAGCAGGTCGATCACCGGCAGGTAGGAGCCGGCCCAGGCCTGGTAGAGCCACTCCTCGCCGACCGGCCACGCGCCGTGGCGGGCCAGCCAGGGCAGGTGGCTGTGCAGGACCAGGCAGAACGTCCCGACCGGCTCGGTCGGGCTCGCGCTCGGGCTCACCGAAGTACCGGCGCTTCGGCGACGGCGACCAGGTCCAGGCTCTCGTCCACCCGGTCGTCGTCGATCTCGAAGTCGTCGGCACGCACCCCGGCCACCGCCGCGCGCAGCCCTTCCGGCCACTCGCCGCCGCCCAGCGCGACGGCCACCTGCGCGTCGATCAGCGACCCGCCGTGCTCGGCGTCCAGCGCGCGCAGCCCGGGGCCGTGGCGCAGCCCGAGCATCGCGCGCACCGTGAACCCGGCGTCGGTGAGCAGCCCGGCCAGCTCGGCGGCGGACAGCTCACGGGTGTGGAACGGGTTGAGCGGGGTGTCCCGGCCGGGGGAGAACGTGATCCGGTTGGGCGTGGTGACCAGCAGCCGCCCGCCGGGCCGCAGCACCCTGGCGCACTCCGCAAGGAACCCGGCCTGGTCCCACAGGTGCTCGATGACCTGCAGGTTCGCCACGACGTCCACCGCCGCGTCGGCCACCGGAAGGCAGGCCAGGTTGCCCCGCGCCACCTTGATGTCCGGATACCGCGCCGCCGCGTGCGCCGCCGCCGACTCGTCGTAGTCCAGCCCTACGACCAGCCGCGCATGCCGGGCGAACAGCGCGGCCCCGTACCCCTCCCCGCAGCCCGCCTCCAGCACCACCGCGTCCCCGCACAGGCCGGCCAGCCGCAGGTAGGCGGCCTCGTGGCGGCGGAACCAGTAGTTCTCCTCGGGAATGCCGGGAACGGTGCGCTCACCCGTGAGCGTCAGCGTCGGCTCGGAGGGCATGGCAGCGACACTAGGCCATATAACCCCCTCGTCGGAGGAACGGCATCACGCTCGGTGAGCAGCCTCACCCGCCACTAGGCCATTGGGTGTCGCATAGCTTGTCGGGGTGTCGCGCATGGTGCGGGGTGTGCGACACCTCGGGTAGGTGCGCGGCGCTCGCCGGCGGCGGCCGGTGATCAGTGTCACGGGGGTTCGTGGTGAGGATCACCGGACGAGGTATGTCAGTGGGCGGGGGTGCTCGGCCACGATGGGCTCAAGTTACCCCGACGTAGCGTGGCGGGGTACCAGGATGGAAGAGTCGGCAAGAGGCGGGTCGTTCTCGCGCCCGAGGGCCGAGGGCCTCGTCGGTCCACTGAAACAGTCAGGAGGTCGAAGGGGACCGATGAACATTGTCGTGCTGGTCAAGCAGGTGCCGGACACGTACTCCGAACGCAAGCTGGCCGATGCGGACCACACGCTCGATCGGGATGCCTCGGACGCGGTGATCGATGAGATCAACGAACGCGCGGTGGAGGCGGCGCTCCAGTTGAAGGAGGCGCACGACGGCGAGGTGACCGTGGTGTGCGTGGGGCCGGATCGGGCGAACGAGGCCATTCGCAAGGCGTTGTCGATGGGTGCGGACAAGGCCGTGCACCTGTCCGACGAGGCGTTGCACGGCTCGGACGCGGTGCAGACTGCGCGCGCGTTGGCTAAGGTCATCGGCACCGTCGATGGCGGCTTCGACCTGGTGGTCGCGGGCAACGAGGCCAGCGACGGGCGGACCGGGGCGGTGCCGGCGATGGTGGCCGACGTACTCGGGCTGCCGGCGCTGACCCACGCCCAGGAGCTCGCGGTCGAGGGCACCACGGTGAACGTGACGCGCGGTACCGACGACGGCATCACCAAGCTGACCGCCGAGCTGCCCGCGCTGGTCAGCGTCGGTGAGAAGATCAACGAGCCGAGGTACCCGTCGTTCAAGGGGATCATGGCGGCGAAGAAGAAGCCGGTCGCCGCGCTGACCCTGGCCGACGCCGGGATCGACGCCGGCGAGGTGGGCCTGGCGAACGCGCTGTCCACGGTGACCGCGGCGGCGCCGAAACCGCCGAAGTCGGGCGGCGAGAAGGTCGAGGACGAGGGCGACGGCGGGACGAAGATCGCCGAGTACCTGGTCGCGCAGAAGATCATCTGAGCCGGTCGACGGAGGAGGAGAAACGTTATGGCTGAAGTCCTTGTCCTCGTCGACCACGCGGACGGCGAGATCAAGAAGGTGACCTACGAGCTGCTCACCGCCGCCCGTGCGCTGGGTGAGCCCTCGGCGGTGGTGGCCGGCGCGCCCGGCACCGCCGGCAAGCTGGCCGACGGGCTGCGCGCCCACGGCGCGGCGAAGATCTACGTGGCGGAGTCCGACGAGGTGGACAACTACCTCGGCGGCGCGCAGGTCGCGGTGCTGGAGCAGCTGATCGGGTCGGCCGACCCGGCGGCGGTGCTGATCCCGGCCAGCACGGACGGCAAGGAGATCGCCGGCCGGCTCGCGGTCCGCACCGGCTCCGCGCTGCTCACCGACGTCATCGGGGTGGACGGCGACGGCTCCGTGCAGCACTCCATCTTCGGCGGCGCGTTCGTGGTCACCGCCAAGGCGAACACCGCGCACCCGGTGATCACCGTGCGGCCCGGCGCGGTGGACGCCGAGCCGGCCGACGGCGCCGGTGCCGAGCAGGCCGTCGAGGTGCCCGCGCTGACCGGACGGCACGCCACCGTCGTGAGCAGGGAACCGATCGTGGGCGGTGACCGCCCGGAGCTGACCGAGGCCTCCATCGTGGTCTCCGGCGGCCGGGGCGTCGGCTCGGCGGACAACTTCGCCGTGGTCGAGGCGCTCGCCGACTCCCTGGGCGCCGCCGTGGGCGCGTCCCGCGCGGCCGTGGACTCGGGCTACTACCCGAACCAGTTCCAGGTCGGGCAGACCGGCAAGACCGTCTCGCCGCAGCTCTACATCGCGCTGGGCATCTCCGGGGCGATCCAGCACCGCGCCGGCATGCAGACCTCGAAGACCATCATCGCGGTCAACAAGGACGCCGAGGCGCCGATCTTCGAGATCGCCGACTACGGCGTCGTCGGCGACCTGTTCAACGTCGCGCCGCAACTCACCGAGGCCGTCGCCAAACGCAAGAGCTGAAAGACCCGTGAGTGGCTAGGGTCGCCAGAGCGGCCCTAGCCACTCACGGGGTATTCACCCGGTTGCCATCGCGGCGCCGCCGGTGATGAGCCGAGTCGTTCCACAGGCCGGGTAAACCGTGCGTTATGACGCAGTCACAGCTGCTCGTGAGCACGCCACCGACCGAACAGACCGGCCCGACCTCGCGCTACTCGCTGCTGCTGACCAGGAACGACGCCGACGTGGACGCCGCCCAGCGGCTCCGGTACCGGGTCTTCGCGGGCGAGCTCGGCGCGAGCCTGAGCGACCCGGCCAACGGGCGAGACGTCGACAGGTTCGACGAGCACTGTGACCACCTGATCGTCCGCGCCGACCGCACCGGCGAGATCGTGGGCACCTACCGGATGCTCCCACCGGAGCGGGTCCCCGCCGCCGGCGGCTACTACTCGGAGACCGAGTTCGACCTCTCGTCGTTCGCCGAGCTGCGCCCGTCGCTGGTGGAGGCCGGCCGCTCCTGCGTGCACCCCGACCACCGCACCGGCGCCGTGGTGAGCCTGGTGTGGGCCGGCATCGCCCGCTACCTGCTGCTCACCGGGCACTCCCACCTGACCGGCTGCGCGAGCATCCCCCTGGCCGACGGCGGCCTGCAGGCGGCGGGGGTGTGGGACGTGGCGCGGGCCAAGCACCTGTCCCCGCCCGAGCTGCGGGTCAGCCCGCACCGGCCGTGGACCCCCGGGCCGCGCCCGGAGCGCACGGTGATCCCGCCGCTGCTGCGCGGCTACCTGCGGCTGGGCGCCTGGGTGTGCGGGCCGCCCGCGCACGACCCGGACTTCGGCGTCGCCGACCTGCTGGTGCTGCTCTCGCTGGAGCGGGTGGACCAGCGGTACCTGCGGTTCTTCCTCGGCGGCCAGTCATGAGTGGGCACGCCGTACTGCCGCCGGTGGCGCTGCGGGCCGGGCACTCGTGGGCTCCGGCGTCGCCGTGCGGGCCGGAGTGCCTGCCGGCGGACGGCGAGCTGCCCCGGGTCGGGCGGATCCGGGTCGCGGTGCGGTTGGCCGCGGTGGCCACGCTGGTGCTGGGTACCGGGCTGGCCGCGGTGGTGCTGCCGTTTCTCGGGGTGCGCCGGCGGGCGAACGTGCTGCGGGTGATGTTCCGGGCGGCGCTGCGGGCGGCCGGGGTCCGGCTGGTGGTCTCCGGTTCCGAACGGCTCTCCGACGGCGCGGGCGGAGGCGGGGTGTTGGTGGTGGCGAACCACCTGTCCTGGTTGGACGTGCTGGCGCTCGGCGCCGTGCAGCCGATGCGGATGGTGGCCAAGCGGGAGATCAAGGACTGGCCGGCGATCGGCGCGCTGGCGGCCAGGGTGGGCACGCTGTTCGTGGACAGGGCGGGGCTGCGCGAGCTGCCGTCCGTGGTGGCCCAGACGGCGGCGGCGCTGCGGGAGGGCTCGCTGGTCGGGCTGTTCCCGGAGGGGACTACATGGTGCGGCGCCGCGTCCGGGGTGTTCCGCAGGGCCGGTTTCCAGGCCGCGCTGGACGCCGGCGTGCCGGTCCGCCCGGTGGCGCAGCGGATGCGGCTGCCCGGCGGCGAGCCGACCACCGCGGGCGCGTTCATCGGCGACGACACGCTGCTCGACTCCATGCTGCGGGTGATGCGGCTGCCCGGGCTGGTGCTCGAGGTCGAGGTGCTCCCGCCGCTGGCGGCCGACGGCGTGGACCGGCGCGAGCTGGCCCGCCGCGCCGAGCTGGCCATCGCGGCCGCCACCGGCGTACCGGCACCGGCGGCGAAGACCCCGGCCCCGAAGACTCCGGCCACGAAGACCCCGGCCGCTCGGGTTGCCGCCGCGGCCTAAGCGGGTGTGGCGTACACCGTCCACGCCATCGCGAGGACGTCGAACGGCGGCGCGGGCAGCAGCTCCCGGCAGCGTTCGCGGACCGCGTCCACCCGCTGCGGGCTCAGGCCGGCCACATAGCTCCCGATCGGCCCCACCCCGAGCGTGAACGGCTCCCACCACGTGTCGAACGACTCGAACCGGATCCGTACCGAGATCGTGGTCGGCACCACCCGCTCCAGCCCGGCCGCCTCGAACAGCTCGGCAAGGTGCCCCTCGCGGGTGCCGGCCGACGGCTCGTACGACTCACCCCTGGCCGAGGGATCCAGGTCCAGCGCCGCGTGCCAGAAGGTGGCCAGCGGGCTGCGCCCCTCGGTGTTGTCCCACACGCAGGCGGCCACCGTCCCGCCCGGCCTGGTCACCCGCGCCATCTCGCGCAGCCCGGCCACCGGGTCGCTCATGAACGGCACCACCAGCTGGGCCATCGCCGCGTCGAACGAGCCGTCCGCAAAAGGCAGCCGCTCGGCCGGCGCCTGCTCCGCCCGCACCCCCGGCAGCCGCTCCCGCACCGCCGCGACGAACGACTCCGAAGGGTCCGCCGCCGCCACCGCTGCCGGACCGAGCCGGTCTGCGAGTACAGCGGTCAGCGCCCCCGGCCCACACCCGACGTCCAGCACGTGCTGCCCCCGCGCGGGGTCCACCAGCCGCACGAACTCGCCCGCGAGCGGCTCGGAGAAGCGGCCCATGAACCGCCGGTACGCGTCGGCGCTGACCTCGAAGCTCACCGGGCCAACCTACGCCGCGGCCGTCGAGACCGTGCGATCGCCGAGCCGGCGCCGGGCGGCTAACCTGGCTGACGATATGTCGTACCTGGATCACGCCGCCACCACCCCGATGCTGCCGTCGGCGGTGGTCGCGATGAGCGAGGCGTTGTCGTGCACCGGCAACGCCTCCTCGCTGCACTCCGCCGGCCGGGCGGCCCGCCGCGCGGTGGAGGAGTCCCGGGAGTCGATCGCCGCCGCGCTCGGTGCCCGCCCGTCCGAGGTGGTGCTCACCGCCGGCGGCACCGAGGGCGACAACCTGGCGGTCAAGGGCATCTACTGGGCGCGCAAAGCCGCCGACCCCCGGCGCACCCGCCTGCTGGTCTCCGCGACCGAGCACCACGCCGTGCTGGAGCCCGCCGAGTGGCTGGCCAAGCACGAGGGCGCCGAGCTGGAGCTGCTGGAGGTCGACGAGCTGGGCCGGGTCCGGCCGGAGTCGCTGCGCGCGGCGCTGGCCGAGGGCGCCGAGCGGACCGCGCTGGTCAGCGTGATGTGGGCGAACAACGAGGTGGGCACGGTCAACCCGGTCCGCGAGCTGGCCGAGATCGCGCACCGGCACGGCGTGCCGCTGCACACCGACGCGGTGCAGGCCGTCGGCGCGCTGCCCGTCGACTTCGGCGCGTGCGGGGCGGACGCGCTCACCCTGACCGGCCACAAGGTGGGCGGCCCCTACGGCGTGGGCGCGCTGCTGCTGCGCCGCGAGCTGGACTGCACGCCGCTGATCCACGGCGGCGGCCAGGAGCGCGACGTCCGCTCCGGCACCCTGGACGTGCCCTCGGTGGTGGGGCTCGCGGTGGCGGTGGCCGACGCGGTCGCCGAGGCGCCCCGGCGCGCGCCCGAGCTGGCCGCGCTGCGCGACGAGCTGGTGCGCCGGGTGATCGAGGCGGTGCCGGACGCGGTGGCCAACGGCGACCCGGGCCACGGCGTGATCGACGGCGCGCCGTCCCGGCTGCCCGGCATCGCGCACCTGTCGTTCCCGGGCTGCGAGGGCGACAGCCTGATCATGCTGATGGACGCGCACGGCATCGAGTGCTCCACCGGCTCGGCCTGCACCGCCGGGGTGGCCACGCCCAGCCACGTGCTGCTGGCCATGGGCGCGGACGAGGCCACCGCGCGCGGCTCGCTGCGGTTCTCGCTGGGGCACACCTCGACGGCGGCGGACGTGGACGCGGTGGCCGGGGCGATCGGGCCGGTGGTGGAGCGGGCGCGCCGGGCCGGGCACGCCGGCAGCCGGCAGCGCGTGCGGGTGGCCAGCGCGGCCGGCGGGTGGTGACCGGCGATGCGGGTGTTGGCCGCGATGAGCGGCGGGGTGGACTCGGCGGTGGCCGCGGCGCGCGCGGTGGACGCCGGGCACGACGTGGTCGGCGTGCACCTGGCGCTGTCCGAGACGCCTGACGCGCTGCGCTCAGGCTCCCGGGGCTGCTGCTCGAAGGAGGACGCCGGCGACGCCCGCCGGGCCGCCGACGTGCTGGGCATCCCGTTCTACGTCTGGGACTTCGCCGGCCGGTTCGCCGAGGACGTGGTGGACAGGTTCGTCGCCGACTACGCGGCCGGGCGCACCCCGAACCCCTGCCTGCTCTGCAACGAGAAGATCAAGTTCGCGGCGGTGCTGGACAAGGCGCTCGCGCTGGGCTTCGACGCGGTGTGCACCGGGCACTACGCGCGGCTCTCCGGCGACGGCGTGCTGCGCCGCGCGGTGGACGACGGCAAGGACCAGTCCTATGTGCTGGCGGTGCTGACGGCCGACCAGCTGGCGCACGCGCTGTTCCCGGTCGGGGACACGGCCAAGCCGGACATCCGCGCCGAGGCCGCCGAGCGCGGGCTGGCGGTCGCGGGCAAGCCGGACAGCCACGACATCTGCTTCATCCCGACCGGCGACACCGCGGGTTTCCTGGCCGGGCGGCTGGGCGAGCGGCCCGGGCCGGTGCTGGACGCGGACAGCGGCGAGGTGCTCGGCGAGCACGCCGGGGTGCACGGGTTCACCGTCGGCCAGCGCAAGGGCATCGGCGTGGACCGGCCGGCCCCGGACGGGCGGCCGCGCTACGTGCTGGCCATCGAGCCGGTCAGCGGGGCGGTGACGGTCGGCCCGGCGGAGGCGCTGGACGTCCGGGAGATCGTCGGGGAGCGTCCGGTGTGGACGTCGGGGCGCGCTCCGCACGGGCCGATCGAGTGCGTCGCACAGGTCAGGGCGCACGGTGGCCTCGCCGACGCGGTGGCGGAGGTCGAGGGGGACGGCGGGCTGCGGGTGATGCTGCGCGCGCCGCTGCGCGGGGTGGCGCCCGGCCAGGCCGTCGCGCTGTACCGCCCGGACGCGGGCGGCGACGTCGTGCTCGGTTCGGCCGTGATCCGGTCCACCGCCGGGTGAGCGGCGCCGGGCCGGAGGACCTGACCGACCTGCTCGGCCGGCTGGCCCGGCGCGACCCGGACGCGGTCGGGGTGATCGACGCCGGGGTTGGGCCGGTGAGCTGGGGCGAGCTGTGGCGGCGGACCCTCGGGTTGGCGCACGAGCTGGAGGCCGCCGGCATCGGGCCGGGCGACTGCGTCGCGGTCTGGCTGCCGAACTGGTCGGACTCGCTGTGCTGGCAGTTCGCCTCGGCGCTGCGCGGCGCGCACGTGATCGGCGTGAACACCCGGTACAACGTGGACGAGGTCGCCCACGTGCTGGACTTCGCGCGCCCGGCGCTGGTAGCGGTCGCGGACGGCTTCCACGGGCTGGACCTGTCCGGCCGGCTGCGCGAGGCGACTCAAAGAGCCGGTGTGGCGCCCGCGATCGCCATGGTCGCCGGGTCGGGCAGAGAGCCCGCCGACGCCGCCCCGGAACCAGCGCCCCCGGACGACCCGGACCGGCTGGCCGTCGCGTTCACCACCTCCGGCTCCACCGGCCGCCCCAAGCTGGCCGCGCACAGCGCGAGCGGCGTGCTCACCCACGCCCTGGCCGGCGCCGACGCGATCGGGCTGACCGACACCGACGTGATGCTCTGCGCGATCCCGCTGGCCGGGACGTTCGGCTTCAGCACGGCCATGGCGGCGCTGGCCGGCGGCACCGCGCTGCTGCTGGAGCCCGTGTTCGACGCCGACACCGTGCTCGACGACATGGCCCGCCACCGCGTCAGCCACGTCGTCGCCGGCGACGACATGGTGCTGCGCCTGGAACGGGCCTGGCGGCGGCGCCCCAGGGACCTCACGTCCTGGCGCTGGTGGGGCGGGGCGGACTTCCAGGGCCGGCTGCGCGAGCTGGCGTCCTGGGCGGCCGACGAGTTCGGCACGGTCACCAGCGGCGTCTACGGCTCGTCCGAGATCTTCGCGCTGGCCTCGATGTGGCCGCCGGACACGCCCGCCCCGCGCCGCTGGGACGCCGGCGGGCGGGTCGTCACCCCTCGCATCGAGGTGAAGGTCGCCGACCCGGACACCGGCGAACCCCTGCCCCACGGCGCCGAGGGCGAACTGCTCTTCCGAGGCCCGAACGTGGTGGACGCCTACCTCGGTGCAACCGCCACGAAAGCGATCACCGAGGACGGCTGGTTCCGCAGCGGCGACCTCGGCGTGCTCGTCGAGGAGGGCGTGTTCGTCTACGTCTGCCGGATGGGCGACGCGCTGCGGCTGCGCGGCTTCCTGGTCGACCCGGCGGAGATCGAGCTGCGGCTGGCCGCGCACGACGCGGTGGACACCGCCAAGGTCGTCGGCATCCCCCGCGCGGACGGCGGCACCGTCGCCATCGGCTTCGTGGTCGCCGTCCCCGGCGCCGCACCCACCCCCGGCGAGCTGCGGGACTGGTGCGCGCGCTCGCTGGCCGCGTTCAAGGTGCCGGACGCGGTGCACGTGGTCGAGCGGATGCCGACCACCTCCGGCACCAACGGCACCAAGATCCGGACCGCCACGCTGCGCGAGTGGGCGCTGCGGGGCACCACCGGGTAGACACGGGGGACAGCCCCACCGGCGGTGTCGTGCTCGCACCATCGTCGTCGCCCGCCCCGGCGAGTCACCATGGGATCCGGCCGACGAGGGGGACCCATGGCGATCAAGAGGGTGTCGATGCTGGTGTGGCTGGCGATCCTGGTCGCGGTGCTCTGGCCGACCCAGGGCCGCGCGCACCCGATCCGGAACGTGGCGGCCGCCGCGCCCGGCGGCGCCGCGCTGCTCGCCGAGGTCCGCGCCGAGCTGGCGGCGATGCGGACGACCCGGTACCAGCACACCACCGCCGTGAACGCCGCCGAGGGCGAGTACTTCTACGACTGCTCGGGCTTCCTCGACTACGCCCTGCAACGCTCGCTGCCCACCCACCTCGCCGCCCTCCCGGTCAGCGAGACGAAAGGACGCCCGCTCGCCCAGGACTTCGAGCACCACTTCCGCGAGTCGACCGACGGCGGACCCTGGCGAAAGGTGGCCACCGTCGCCGACCTGAGGCCCGGTGACGTCATCGCCTGGCTGGCCACCCCGACCTCGAAGACCCGCGACACCGGGCACGTGATGGTCGTCCTGCGCGAACCGGAACACAACCCCCGCCGCCCCGACGAATGGACAGTCGAGATCGCCGACTCGACGTCCTCGCCGCACGCGCGGGACTCCCGGGGCGACGACGAGGAGGGCCTCGGCACCGGCACCGTCGGCCTGTCCGTGGACGGCTCGGGCCGCCCCGTCGGGTTCTACTGGCGCGGCGGCGTGTCCCGCGCCGCCAAGCTCACCGACGTGTCCCTCGGCCGTGCCTGGTAGACAACGGGTGTGAGCACGTCGCACTGGCCGCCGGGCACCGCCACCGGCATCGGTTCGCTACCCGGCACCGACCCCAGGGAGGCGGCCCGCACCGTCGCCGGCGAGCTGCCGGAGCTTCCGCACCTGCCCGAGCTGCCGGCCAGGGGAGTGGGCGCCGACCTGATCGGCCGCACCGCCGCGCTGCTGGTGGACCTGGCCACCGAGGTCGTCCCGTCCGGCTACCGGGTCACCGCCCGCCCCGGCCGCGACCAACGCCGGGGCGTCGACCTGCTGCGCGCCGACCTGGACGCGCTGGAGGAGGCCCTGGACGCCACCCGCCCGGCCTGGGTGAAGCTGCAGGCCGCCGGCCCGTGGACGCTGGCCGCGGGCGTCGAGCTGCGCGGCGGCCACCGGGTGCTCACCGACCACGGCGCGCGCCGCGAGTTCGCCGCCAGCCTCACCGAGGGCCTGGCCGCGCACGCCGACGAGGTCGCCAAGCGCACCGGCGCCAGGGTCGTCGTCCAGCTCGACGAGCCGAGCCTGCCGGCCGTCCTCGCCGGCTCGCTGCCCACACCGTCCGGTTTCGGCACCGTCGCCCCGGTCCCCGACCCCGACGCCGAGTCCCTGCTGCACGCCGTGATCGAACCGCTCCCGGAGCCCGTCATCGTGCACTGCTGCGCGCCCAAGGCCCCGATCGGCCTGCTGCGCGCGGCCGGCGCCGGTGCGCTCGCGCTGGACGCCGCCCTGGTCGGCTCGCACACCGCCGCGCTGGACGCCATCGGCGAGGCCTGGGACGCCGGCGTGCCGCTCCTGCTCGGCCTGGTCCCCGCCCTCCCCCCGACCCCCGAACCGACCCTGCGCGACCTGGTCCGCCCCGCGTTCGACCTGGCCGACCAGGTCGGCTTCGCTCGCGCCCGCCTCGCCGACCTGGTGGTCCCCACCCCCGCCTGCGGCCTGGCCGGCGCCACCCCCGCCTGGTCCCGCCGTGCCATGGCACTCGCCCGCGACCTCGGCAGGGCCATCGTCGACCCAACCGAAAGCCTGTCCTAGCAGGTCACCACCCGTGAGTGGTTGGCGTTGCCATAGCAACGCTAACCACTCACGGCCTCTGACCTGGCAATTCGCTGGGTTTTCGGTCGCGGCGCGGCGATATAGTGGCCAGCACACGTGGGTTTCGAGGGGACCGGGACTGCGGTGGAGGGACAGGACTTCGGGCCGTACCGGCTCGAGCGTCTCATCGGCTCCGGCGGCATGGGGGACGTCTACCAGGCATTCGACCGCCAGCGGGACCGGATCGTCGCGCTCAAGCTGTTGCCGGAGCTGTTCAGCGCGAACGAGGAGTTCGAGACGCGCTTTCGGCGTGAGTCGCGGATGGCCGCGCGGCTGCGCGAACCGCACATCATCCCGATTCACGACTACGGCGAGATCGACGGTCGGCTGTACATCGACATGCGGCTGGTGGACGGCGGCCACAACGTCGCGTCCCTGGTGCGCGACGCGGGCGCGCTGGCGCCGGAGCGGGCGGTGCGGCTGATCGGCCAGGCCGCCGACGCGCTCGACGCCGCGCACGCCGACGGGCTGGTCCACCGCGACGTCAAGCCGTCGAACATCCTGGTGACACAGCAGGACTTCGTCTACGTGGTCGACTTCGGGATCGCGCACATGGTCGGCCACACCGCCGCCGGGATCACCCTGTCCGGGGCGACGATCGGCACCCTCGAGTACATGGCCCCGGAGCGGTTCAACAGCCGTAGCTCCGACCGGGGCGCCGACGTCTACTCGCTGGCCTGCGTGCTCTACGAATGCCTCACCGCGGGCAAGCCGTTCCCCGGCGAGGACCTGCCCGGCCTGATGTACGCCCACCTGTTCACCTCGCCGCGCCCGCCCAGCGAGTCGGCGCCGGGCATCCCGCCCGCGCTGGACGAGGTGGTGGCCCGGGGCATGGCCAAGGAGCCCGCCGAGCGCTATCCGTCGACGGGGGCGCTGGCCGAGGCCGCGCGGCTGGCGCTGGGCGAGGCCCGGCCCGTCGTCGTGACGACCCGACCGGCGGCTCCCGCGTCGGCGGCCGCCCCCGAGCAGACGCCCGGCCCGAACAGGTCGCGGATGGTCGTGCGGCCGTGGGACCCGACCGTGACGAGCCGCCCGCGCGCCGCGAGGTGGCCGATCGTGACGGGCGGGCTGCTGGCCGCGCTGCTCGCCGCCGCGATCGCCGCCGTCCTCGTGGTGACCCAGCGGCCGGTGGCCCCGACGACCTCGCCCGCCTCCGCCCCGGCCATCCCGGCCGCCAAGCCCGCCCCGGCGGTGAAGGCGAGCGTCCCGGTGCCGGCGCTCGGGCCGTCGATCCCCACCGCCGCCACCCCCGACTTCGCCGCCGTGGCGCCGGACGGCCGGTTCGCCTACGTGCTCAACCGCGACCCCCAGCTGATCTCCGTGCTGGACACCGCCAGCAACAGGGTCACCGCCACGATCCCGGTCCCCGCCGGGCCGCCCCGGTTCGTCGCGTTCGCCCCCGACGGCGCCCGGGCCTACGTCACGATCTACGACGAGCGGGACACCGTGAACCTGCTCGCCGTGGTGGACACCGCGACGAACCGGGTGCTCGCCAACGTCCCGGTGGACAGGCGCCCGTTCGCGGCGACGGTCTCGCCCGACCAGCGCACGGTCTGGGTGTCCAGCCACGACACCGGCCTCGTCGACGTGCTCGACACGGCCAGCAACGCCGTGATCAGGCGCATCCAGGTCGCGCCCAACCCGCACTGGGTGGCGTTCGCGACGGCCGTCAACCGCGTCTACGTGGCCAACCACGAGTCCAACCTGCTCTCCGTGGTGGACCCGGTGACCTACGCCGTGGTCACCACCATCCGGGTCGGGACCAGCCCGCACAGCGTCGCCGTCTCGCCCGACGGCCGCCGCGTCTCGGTGGTGAACTTCGACAGCAACACCGTCTCCGTGGTCGACACCGCCACCAACCAGGTCGTCGCCACCATCCCGGTCGGCCGCAACCCGCAGTACATCGGCTACGCCCCCGACGGCCGCGTCGCCTACACCGCGAACGCCGACGACAAGACGATCACCGTCATCGACATGACCCGCAACGCGGTCACCGCCACCCTCCCCACCGGCGGCGAGCCCACCAGCATCGCCCTGACCCACGACGGCGCCCGTGGCTACGTCACCGTCCTCGACGCCGCCCGACTGGCCGTCCTGAACACCGCGTAACACCAGGTCAGCACCCGTGAGTGGCTAGGGCCGCCATAGCGGCCCCAGCCACTCACGGGTCGTGACCAGCGGCGTCGTAGGGTGAGAAGCCGTGACCGCCCACGCTGATCGCCTGCTCCTCGGCCCCGGCCCGTCCAACCCGTACCCGGAGGCGACCGAAGCGCTCGGCCGCCCGGTGCTCGGCCACCTCGATCCGGACTACCTGTGCCTGATGTCGGACATCGCCGAGGACCTGCGCTCGGTGTTCGGCACCCGCAACGAGCTGACGCTGCCGGTCAGCGGCACCGGGTCGGCCGCCATGGAGGCCTGCCTGGCCAGCCTGCTGCAGCCGGGGGAGCGGGCCATCGTCGGGGTGAACGGTTACTTCGGCGAGCGGCTCTGCGAGGTGGCCACCCGGGGCGGCGCCGAGGTGGTGCGGGTCGAGGCGCCGTGGGGCCGCGCGCTGGACCCAGCCGACCTACTCGCCGCCCAGCGCGCGAACCCGGACGCCCGGCTGCTCGCCGTGGTCGCCGCGGAGACCTCCACCGGCGTGCGCAACGACGTGGCGGCACTGGCCCCGCTCTCAGAAACCGACACGCTGCTGCTCGTGGACGCCGTCACCGCGCTGGGCGGCACCGAGCTGCGGGTGGACGAGTGGAAGATCGACGCCTGCTACTCGGCCAGCCAGAAGTGCCTGGGCGCGCCGCCCGGGCTGGCCCCGGTCACCTTGTCGCCGAGGGCGGTGGACGTGATGCGCGCCAGGACCACCCCGGTGCGCTCGTTCTACCTCGACCTCGGGCTGCTGCACGAGTACTACCTGGCGCCCTCGCACCGCTACCACCACACCGCGTCCTCCACGATGGCCTACGCGCTGCACGCCGGCCTGCGGGTGCTGCTCGAGGAGGGGCACGAGCTGGTGTGGTCACGGCACGCCTCGGTCGGCGCCCGGCTGCAGAACGCCCTGACCAAGCGCGGCTTCGGGCTGCTCGCCGAGGAAGGCCACCGGCTGCCGCAGCTGACCGCCACGCTGCTGCCCGAGGGCCTGGACGAGGCGCCGCTGCGGCGCGCGCTGCTGGACCGCTACGGCATCGAGGTCGGCGGTGGCCTCGGCGAGTTCGCCGGCCGCGCGTGGCGGATCGGGATGATGGGCCACGCCGCCAGGGAACGCTCGGTGCTGGCCCTGCTGGCCGCCGTGGACGAGGTTCTCGCGGAAGCCTGATCCGGCCTCGAACAGCGATAGGTAACGGTACGCTTACGGCCGTGCCCGATGCGTTGCTCGTCATTCGCCCGTCTGTCGCCCAGTACAAGAAGATGCTGAAGACCACGCCGATCTTCCTGATCCTGATCGGGGTGTTCGCCGCGATGCGTGGGCTCGGCCTCCTCGGTCTCGCCCTGCTGGTGGTCGTCTACGCCGCCGCCATCGGCCTGGTGCTGCTGTACATCCACCGCGCCCGGCTGGTCGTCACGCCCGACGAGCTGGTCAGGATCGGACTGCTGGGGCAGCGCGGCTGGCCGCGTACGGAGATCGCCACCGCGGTGGCGGCGCCGATGCGGGCCTCGTGGGTCGACAGCCGTGAGTTCGTCAACCTCTTCCTGCTCGACGGGAGCGGTCGGAAGAACCTGCGGCTGCGGACCACCCACTGGGCCGACGCCGACCTGGACCGGCTCGTCGACGTCCTCGGGGTGCCGATCGACCGTGCCGACGGCGTCGTGTCCGTGAAGGAGTTCCACGCCCGCCACCCGGGCGTGCTGCCGTTCATCGAGCGCCGCCAGGGCCTGACCATGCTGTTGGCCTTCGCGGGCATGTTCGGGCTGGCCTTCGTGATAGCGGCGGTCCTCGACTGAAACCAGGGTCACGTCAGGGTTGAACCAGGGTCAGTCCAGCCCGTCACAGTGGCACCATGGAGGCATGCTCCGAACGCTGCTGAACGTGATCTGGCTGGTGCTCTGCGGCATCTGGATGGCGCTCGGCTACGTGCTGGCCGGCGTGATCTGTTGCCTGCTGGTGGTGACGATCCCGTTCGGGCTCGCCTCGTTCCGGATCGCGAACTTCGCGCTCTGGCCGTTCGGGCGCACCCTGGTGCCCCGGCCGCACGCGGGCGCGCCGTCCACCATCGGCAACGTCATCTGGTTCCTGGTGGCCGGCTGGTGGCTCGCGCTCGGGCACGTGATCACCGCGATCAGCCTGGCCGTCACGATCATCGGCATCCCGCTCGCGCTGGCCAACCTCAAGCTGATCCCGGTGTCCCTGGTGCCGCTGGGCAAGGAGATCGTCCCGACCGGCGGCCACGTCCCCGGCGGCTACCAGGTGACCACCACGCGCCCCTGACCTCACCCGTCACACCCGCAACAGCCCGCGATATGCCCGCGATCATGATCACGTCGTGTTGTGCGCCGTTCGTCCGGCCCTGCGGCTAATCTGGCGCGGTGAGCTCAGCCGACCCCGTATCCGAACAAGGCGTGGCCGCCGTGCCCGGCGAGGTGCGGGAGCGGCACGACCGGCTGGCCACCGAGATCGCCGACCACCAGTTCCGCTACTACGTGCTCGACTCGCCGGTGATCTCGGACGGGCAGTTCGACGAGCTGTGGCGCGAGCTGGTCGCGCTGGAGCAGGACCACCCCGAGCTGGTCACCCCGGAGTCGCCGACCCAGCGCGTGGTCGGCCGGTTCGCCACCGAGTTCACCGCGCACGACCACCTGGAGCGGATGCTCAGCCTGGACAACGCGTTCTCCGCCGACGAGCTGCGCGCCTGGGTGGAGCGGGTGGAGAAGGAGGTCGGTGACGAGCTGCACTACCTGTGCGAACTCAAGATCGACGGCCTCGCGGTGAACCTGCTCTACCAGAACGGCGCGCTGACCCGCGCGCTGACCAGGGGCGACGGCCGCACCGGCGAGGACATCACGCTCAACCTGCGGACCCTGCGCGAGGTGCCGGACCGGCTGACCGGCACCGAGGAGTTCCCGGTGCCGGCGCTGGTGGAGGTGCGCGGTGAGGTGTACTTCCGGCTGGAGGACTTCGCCGCGCTCAACGCCACCCTGGTCGAGGCCGGCAAGCCCCCGTTCGCGAACCCGAGGAACACCGCCGCCGGGTCGCTGCGGCAGAAGGACCCGAGGGTCACCGCGTCGCGCAACCTGCGGCTGATCTGCCACGGCCTCGGCAAGCGGGAGGGGTTCACCCCGCTGCGCCAGTCGCAGGCCTACGACGCGCTGCGGGCCTGGGGGTTACCGGTCTCCGAGCACACGGTGGTCAAGCGCGGCGCGGACGAGATCATGCGCCACGTCGAGTACTGGGGCGAGCACCGCCACGACATCGAGCACGAGATCGACGGCATCGTCATCAAGATCGACGAGGTGGCCCTGCAGCGCCGGCTGGGGTCCACCTCGCGCGCGCCCCGGTGGGCGATCGCCTTCAAGTACCCGCCCGAGGAGGCCACCACCACGCTGCTCGACATCAAGGTCAACGTCGGGCGCACCGGCCGGGTCACCCCGTTCGCGCAGATGGAGCCGGTGGTGGTGTCCGGCTCGACGGTCGAGGCGGCCACCCTGCACAACGCCGACGAGGTGCGCCGCAAGGGCGTGCTGATCGGCGACCGGGTGGTCATCCGCAAGGCCGGTGACGTCATCCCCGAGGTGCTCGGCCCGGTGGTGGACGTGCGCACCGGCGACGAGCGCGAGTTCGTCATGCCCACGCACTGCCCGGAGTGCGGCACCGAGCTGGCGTACGAGAAGGAGGGCGACGTCGACCTGCGTTGCCCGAACGCCCGCTCGTGCCCCGCGCAGCTGCGCGAGCGGCTGTTCCACCTGGCCGGCAGGGGCGCCTTCGACATCGAGGTGCTCGGCTACGAGGCGGCCACCGCGCTGCTGACCTCCGGCGTGATCGCCGACGAGGGCGACGTCTTCGGGCTCACCGAGGAGGACCTGCTCCGGGTCGAGCTGTTCCGCACCAAGGCCGGCGAGCTGTCCGCGAACGCCCGCAAGCTGCTGGCCAACCTGGAGGCGGTCAAGCAGCGGCCGCTGTGGCGGGTGCTGGTGGGGCTGTCCATCCGGCACGTCGGCCCGACCGCCGCCCGCGCGCTGGCCGCCGAGTTCGGCTCGCTGGACGCCATCGAGGAGGCCGCCCGCGCGGAGGACGGCGAGGCGATGGCCGGGGTGGACGGGGTGGGTCCTACGATTGCCGCCGCCGTCCGCGACTGGTTCGACGTCGACTGGCACCGCGAGGTGGTCGACAAGTGGCGGGCGGCCGGGGTGCGGCTGGCCGAGGAACGCGACGAGTCGACCCCGCGCGTCCTGGAGGGGTTGTCCATCGTGGTCACCGGCAGCCTGGACAACTACTCCCGGGACGAGGCCAAGGAGGCGATCGTGAGCCGGGGCGGACGTGCCGCCGGCTCGGTCTCCAAGAAGACATCGTTCCTGGTGGCCGGGGAGTCTCCCGGCAGCAAGCACGACAAGGCGGTGGAACTCGGGGTCCCGGTTCTCGACGAGGCGGGCTTCACCGTCCTGCTCGAGCAGGGGCCGGATGCGGCACTGGCGCTCTTACGGGTGGAGTAGCGAGACCCAGCAGGTGGAAGTACGCATGAGCCACAAAAAGACGCTAGTGTTGCACGGTCGGGGAGGTCAGCCGGTGTTGTTGCAGGGATGTTTGAACGGGGCACGCCCAGCGGACGCGCATCCCGCGCTCCCTGTCACGCCGTACTACCTCGCGCGCGACGCCCGTGCGGTGTCGCGGCAGGGGGTGACGTCGGTCCACGTGCACCCGCGCTGCCCGAAGGGCCTGGAGACGCTCGAACCGCTGCACGTCGGCGACACGGTGGCCGCGATCCACGCCGCCGTGCCCGGCATGGAGGTCGGCGTGCCGGCCGCGCGCTGGGTCCAGCCGGACCCGAAGCTGCGCATCGACGCGGTGATGGCCTGGGGGCGGCTCGGCACCGGGACCCCCGACGTGATCGCGGTGAACGTGCACGACTCGGAGTGGGTCAAGGTCTGCTCGGCCGCCCACTCGATGGGCATCGAGCTGGAGCTCGGGGTGTGGACCACCGCCGACGCCGTCACCCTGCGCAAGAACGGCCTCCCGCCGGGCACCAAGCGGATCGTCGCCGAGCCCACGGTGAGCCACCCGGACACCGCCATCGCCGAGTCCAACCGCATCCTGCGCGCGCTCGGCCACCTGAACGTCCCGGTGCTGCTGCACGGCGAGGAGGACGCCGCCTGGCCGGTGCTCGACCACGCGCTGAAGACGAACATCGACACCCGGATCGGGTTCGAGGACACCCTGATGAACCCGAAGGGCTGGCTGGCCACCGGGAACGAGGACCTGGTCAAGTGGGCGCAGCGGGTCAAGGCCGGCGAAAAGGTGGGCGTGGGCTGACACACCCGTGAGTGGCTAGGGCCGCTATGGCGGCCCTAGCCACTCACGGGTCTCAGGGGTTCAGGATCGTGGTCACGATGCCGCCCAGGTGCGCCAGCCTGGCCAGCTCGGACGGGCGGAACGCCGGGCCGCCGGGGCGACCCACGACCAGCGCCTTGTCCGGGCCGGCGAACGGCGCCGCGGCCAGCTCGGTGTCCAGCTCGTACCACGGCTCCGGCGCCCAGTGCACGTCCTTGTCCAGCACGATCGGGCCGGACAGGGGCAGCCACGGCAGGCTGCCGGCCCTGGTCTCCGGGGAGGCCTGGCTCTGCGCGAGGCGATAGGCGCGCTGCCCCTCCTGGATGACCACCAGCGCCCAGCCGGCGCGGAAGATCCGGGGCACGCCCTCGGCGAACAGCTGCAGCCCGCGCTCCGGGGCACCGCTGATCTCCTCGATCAACTCCAACTCGCGGTGCGAACCGCCGCTGTGCGGCCGCACCGACTCCACCCGCACCTTCGGGATGGACTCCACGGCGGTGATCAGGACGTCGGGTGGCCGGCCGGACGGCAGCTCCACCGTCAGGTCGTCGACCGCCACCTCGCCGTCGCGCTCCACCACGTCCAGGCCGACGATGTCGACCCCCTCGTGGCCCAGCGCGGTGGCTATCGCGCCGAGCATGCCTGGCCGGTCCGGGACCTGGACCCGGATCAGGAACGACACGCTCGAACCGCCTCTCATGACTGTGGCAAACCCCGGGAATTCTGTCAGGACCGTAATGCGCTCGTACCGACCGGGCGCCGGTGGGGGCGATCACGTGCGGGTGTATTGGTCGTGACTCTGAGTGAACACCTCCCGGGCCGTCAAGTGGTTGGCGCCCCGACCTAGACTGAGGACGTTCCTTCCGGGCGTTGGCGTGATCATTCCGCTCGCCCGGACGCCGTTCCTGACCAGGAGTGTCATGCCTGAGGAAACGCACGACCCGGCCGGGGGAGTGATCTCCCGTGCCGAGGTGGCCCACCTCGCGCGGCTGGCCAGGCTCGCGGTCACCGAGGAGGAGCTGGACCGGTTCGCCGGCCAGCTCGACGTCATCCTCGCCTCGGTGGCCCGGGTCGGCCGGGTCGCCGCCGACGACATCGAGCCCACCTCGCACGCGGTCCCGCTGACCAACGTGTTCCGGCCCGACCAGGTCCGCCAGGGCCTGACCCAGGAACAGGCGCTGTCCGGCGCGCCGGCCGCCCAGGAGGGCCGGTTCCAGGTGCCGAGGATCCTCGGGGAGGAACAGTGAGCAGCGAGCTGACCCGGCTGACCGCCGCCGAGCTGGCGGAGAAGATCCACGCCCGGGAGGTCTCCGCCGTCGAGGTGACCCAGGCGCACCTGGACCGCATCGCCGAGGTGGACCGGGCGGTGCACGCGTTCCTGCACGTCGGCACCGAGCCCGCGCTGGCCGCCGCCGCGGCCGTGGACGCCGCCCTGGCGAACGGCGAGGCGCCCGCGTCCCCGCTGGCCGGCGTGCCGCTCGCGCTCAAGGACGTGTTCACCACCGTCGACATGCCGACGACCTGCGGCTCGCGGATCCTCGACGGCTGGCGTCCGCCGTATGACGCCACGGTGACCGCCCGGCTGCGCGCGGCCGGCATCCCGATCCTGGGCAAGACCAACATGGACGAGTTCGCGATGGGCAGCTCGACCGAGCACTCCGCCTGGGGGCCGACCCACAACCCGTGGGACACCGAGCGGGTGCCCGGCGGCTCCGGCGGCGGTTCGGCGGCGTCGCTGGCCGCGTTCGAGGCGCCGCTGGCCATCGGCACCGACACCGGCGGCTCGATCCGCCAGCCGGCGTCGTTCACCGGCACCGTCGGCGTCAAGCCCACCTACGGCGGGGTGTCCCGGTACGGGCTGGTGGCCTGCGCGTCCTCGCTGGACCAGGCCGGCCCGTGCGCGCGCACCGTGCTGGACGCCGCGCTGCTGCACACCGTGATCGGCGGGCACGACCGGCTGGACTCCACCTCGATCGACGCGCCGGTGCCGCCGGTGGTCGAGGCGACCCGGCTGGGCGCGAGCGGCGACCTGAGCGGGCTGCGCATCGGCGTGGTGCGCGAGCTGGGCGGCGAGGGCTACCAGGCCGACGTGGAGTCGGGCTTCCGGGCGGCGCTGCGCCGGCTGGAGGAGCTGGGCGCCGAGCTGGTCGAGGTGAGCTGCCCGCACTTCGAGTACGCGCTGCCGGCGTACTACCTGATCCTGCCCAGCGAGGTGTCCTCGAACCTGGCCCGGTTCGACGCGATGCGCTACGGGCTGCGGACGGCGCCCGCGCCGGACGCCTCGGCCGAGGAGGTGATGGCCGCGACCCGCGACGCCGGCTTCGGCGACGAGGTGAAGCGCCGGATCATGCTCGGCACGTACGCGCTCAGCTCCGGGTACTACGACGCGTACTACGGGCAGGCGCAGAAGGTGCGCACGCTGATCAGGCGCGACTTCACCTCGGCGTTCGAGCGGGCCGACGTGCTGGTCGCGCCGACCACGCCGACCACCGCGTTCCGCATCGGGGACAAGGTGGACGACCCGCTGGCGATGTACCTCAACGACCTGTGCACCATCCCGGCCAACATGGCGGGCAACGCGGCCATGTCGGTGCCGGCCGGGCTGGGGGAGTCGAGCGGGCTGCCGGTCGGCCTGCAGATCATGGCGCCCGCGCTGGGCGAGGCGCCGATGTACCGGGTGGCCGCCGCGTTCGAGGCCGCCAGGGACGCGGCGGAGGGCGGGCCGCTGATCCATCGCATGAACGGGCTGGAGGTGTCCCTGTGAGCGCGCCGACCTTGGTGAACTACGACGAGGTGCTGGAGCGGTTCGACCCGGTGCTCGGGCTCGAGGTGCACGTCGAGCTGTCCACCGCAACGAAGATGTTCTGCGGCTGCGCCAACGAGTTCGGCGGCGAGCCGAACTCCCGGGTCTGCCCGACCTGCCTCGGCCTGCCCGGCTCGCTGCCGGTGGTGAACGAGGAGGGCGTGCGCTCGGCGATGAAGATCGGCCTGGCGCTGAACTGCGAGATCGTGCCGTGGTGCCGGTTCGCCCGCAAGAACTACTTCTACCCGGACATGCCGAAGAACTTCCAGACCTCCCAGTACGACGAGCCGATCGCAGTCAACGGCTGGCTGGACCTGGAGCTGGAGGACGGCTCCACGTTCCGGGTGGAGATCGAGCGCGCGCACATGGAGGAGGACACCGGCAAGTCGCTGCACGTCGGCGGCGCCACCGGTCGCATTCACGGCGCCGACTACTCGCTGCTGGACTACAACCGCGCCGGCGTGCCACTGATCGAGATCGTCACCAAGCCGATCGTCGGCACCGGCGAGCGGGCGCCGCAGGTGGCCCGCGCCTACGTCACAGCCCTGCGCGACCTGCTGCGCTCGCTCGAGGTGTCCGACGTGCGGATGGACCAGGGCTCGCTGCGCTGCGACGCCAACGTCTCGCTGATGCCGCGCGGCACCTCGGAGTTCGGCACCCGCACCGAGACCAAGAACGTCAACTCGCTGCGCTCGGTGGAGCGGGCGGTGCGCTACGAGATGTCCCGCCAGGCCGGCGTGCTGCTGGCCGGCGAGGCGATCGTGCAGGAGACCCGGCACTTCGACGAGGCCAGCGGCACCACCTCGGCCGGGCGCCGCAAGGAGACCGCCGAGGACTACCGCTACTTCCCGGAGCCCGACCTGGTGCCCATCGAGCCGTCCCGGCAATGGGTCGACGAGCTGCGCGCCACCCTGCCCGAGCTGCCCTGGCAGCGCCGCAAGCGGGTGCAGACGGAGTGGGCGCTGTCCGACGAGGAGCTGCGCGACCTGGTCAACGCCGGCGCGCTGGACCTGATCGCCGCCACCGTGGACGCGGGCGCCCCGTCCGGCGAGGCCCGCTCGTGGTGGGTGTCGTACCTGACCCAGCAGGCCAACAACCGCGCCGTGCCCCTGGACGAGCTGCCGATCACCGCCGCGCAGGTGGCCAGGGTGATCGAGCTGGTCGCCTCGGGCGAGCTGACCAACAACCTGGCCCGCCAGGCGGTGGACGGCGTGCTCGCGGGCGAAGGTGAGCCGGACGAGGTGGTGGCCGCCCGGGGCCTGAAGGTGGTCTCCGACGACTCCGCGCTCATCACCGCCGTCGACGAGGCCCTCGCCGCCCAGCCCGACGTCGCCGACAAGATCCGCGGCGGCAAGGTGGCGGCCGCCGGGGCGATCGTCGGCGCGGTCATGAAGGCGACCCGTGGCCAGGCCAACGCCCAGCGCGTCCGCGAGCTGATCCTGGAGCGCTGCTCCTAGCCAACGCGACCGCGAGCGCGACCGTCCACACCCAGGCCAGCACCATGCACGGCACGATCACCGCGAAGTCGATCAACAGCGCGCCGAGCAGCCAGCCCAGCCCGGCGACGACCGCGACCCAGCCGATCCAGCGCGGCAGGCTCGTGCGCCAGGCGAGGAACGCCCCCGTCGCGGCGACCGACAAGCCGATCATGCCCTGCGCGGTGAACGCCGTGCTGCCCAGCACGAGCAGCATCGCCTCCGCGCGCTCGACCACCGCCGGCTGGTCGGCGCCCGGGGCGAAGTACTGGTTCGCGGCGGTGCTCAGCCCGAAGGCGTGAAGGCTGAAGTACACGGCGAACACCGCCGCGCCGGCGGTCCACAGCACGCGCAGCGCGCTCGCCCGCGCCGCCCCGGGTTCGCGCCCGACTACGCCGGGCAGCACACCCAGCGCGCAGGCCCACAGCAGCACCCCGCCGATGTTCACCAGGTGCGCGATGCGCCAGGTGGGCCGTTCGTGCACGTAGTGCAGCGTGTCGACGGTCGACTCGATGGGCGGGTTGCCGTGCAGGGCGGTGGGCACGATGAAGCAGATCGTCCCGAGCAGCAGCGCGCCCCCGATGAGCTTGCCTGTGTTCATGCTTGTGGTAGTCACATCTCAAGTCTAGAAATGATATGTCTAGACAGTAAAGTGGAATAGTGCCCCCAGCGAACCCGCGCCCGACGCGCTCGCCCGTTGGCCTAGCCGTGCTCGCGCTGCTCTACGAGGCGCCGATGCACCCCTACCGGCTGCAGAAGCTGATCTCCGAGCGCGGCAAGGACAGGGTCGTCAACGTCCGCAACCGCTACAGCGTCCAGCAGGCGCTCGACCGCCTCGCCCGCGACGGCATGGTGACCGCCCAGGGCACCGAGCGCGCCGGCAACTACCCGCAGCGGACCGTCTACGCGATCACCGCCACCGGCCGCGACTACCTGTGCGAGCAGCTCCGCCTCAACCTGGCCACGCCGGCGGACGAGTTCCCGCTGTTCCCCGCCGCCCTGTCGATCATGGCGATCATGGAGCCGGCGCACGTCGCCGCCCTCCTCCGGGAGCGACGCGACATCCTGGCGCGCGCCCAGGACGAGGAGACCGCCACCTATCGCCGCGTCGCGGACATGCTGCCCCCGGTCTTCCTCATCGAGGACGACTACGGCAACGCCATGCGTCAAGCCGAGATCGACTGGCTCGACCGCACGCTCGCCCGGATCGCGGACGGCACCCTGGCCTGGGACCCCGAGTCACTCATCGCCGCTGCCCGACGAGCCCACGACGAGGAGTCCGGCTAGTCCGGGCCGGAGCCGCCGCCCCCCGAGGGCGGTTGGATCCGGATGGCCCGGTCGTCGCTGCTGACCGTGGGGCCGCCGGCGCCCTTGTTCGTGGTGCCCAGCCAGATGAGGCCGTCGGGGGCGAGCGCGGTGGGGCCGAGCCGGCCGTAGGCGCCGCCGAGGGTCTGCTGCGGCGTGCCGGTGAACGCGGTTGGGGCGGACATCCGCAGCAGGAACAGCGCGGACGCGCCGCGCTCGGCGATCGCGAGCGCCCCGGGCGGCGCCACACAGCCGGCCACCCCGGGGCGGTCCGGCCAGCTCCACGCGGGGTCGCCGAGCTGCCCGGGGGTGATCCGGTGCAGCACGTCGCGTTCGGGGAAACGGTCGGTCACCCAGACGGTCCCGGAGTCGGGCGCGGTGCACAGGCCGCTGGGGGAGCGCAGGCCGGTGCTGTAGACGGGCGAGCGCGGGTCCGGGTTGTCCTTGAACGGATGTCCGAAGGTGTCGATGCGCAGCAGCTTGCCGCCCAGCCCGCCGCTGCCGCCGGTGGCCACCAGCAGCGCGCCGTCCTTGCCCACGCCGAGCGCGCCGGAGTCGTCGCCGGCGCGGGGGATCCCGGTCAGCACGGGCGTCGGCGGGTCGCCGGGCGCGATCCGCAGCACCCGGCGATCGCTCCCGGTGGCGGCGAGGGCGTAGAGCAGCTGGTCGTCGACGTAGCTGGGGGAGAGCACCAGCCCGATAAGCCCACCGCCGGCCGGGTCCACCGGCACGGTGGCGACCACCTGCGGTTCCTTGCCCTTCTGCACCCGCAGGATCCGCCCGCTCGCGCGCTCGGCGACCAGCGCGCTCTCCGGGTCGGGCAGCACCGCGACGGCGGACAGCGGGCTCAGGCAGGTCGCCACCACCTGCGGGTCCGGGTCGACGCAGCCGTTGGGCACCGCCTGGCCGGGCTGACTGGGCGGCTGCTCGCGCTCGGACTCGGGCGCGTTCTCCGGCACCCGGGGCGGGGCGGCGAGCGGGCCGCCGTCCTCCGGCTTGTCCCGCCACTGCCGGGGGCCGGTGTCCGGAAAGCTCGCGCAGCTCGTAATCATCGCCGCCACCAGCGCCAGGACCAGGGGCAGCCAACGGGCGCGCGCCGAACGCCGGCGCGCCGAGACGCGATACGGCGGTCGGAACACGAGCCGAACCCTAAGGCTCGCGCCGTGAACCGAAGGTGAGCAAAGCCGTTCACTCGTCGCATCCAGCCGAACCGCTCGGCGCGTCACCCGGCGGAGTGGGATTTCGTCACTACCCTCTGGCGGATGGGCAGGCCAGTGAGGTCCAGCTACCAGTACGGACTCGACCCCGAGCCGCCGACGGAGGTGTTGGACATCCCCGGCGGCTCCGGGCGCGCCAAACATCCGCTGCGCTGGCACACCGGCGCCGACCTCGGGCTGCTGGTCGTGCGGCTGGTGCTCGGCGTGATCTTCATGGGCCACGGCGCGCAGAAGATGTTCGGCTCGTTCGGCGGGCCGGGGCTCGGCGGGTTCGACGCCTTCCTCGCCGGCAACGGCTACCAACAGACCTCGATGCTCGCCACCGTCACCGCCGCCACCGAGCTGGTCGGCGGCGCGTTCGTCCTGATCGGCCTGCTCACCCCGCTGGCGGCCGCCGGCCTGCTGGCGATAATGATCAATGCCATCTGGCTGAAGCTCGGCGCCGGCCTGTTCGGCACCCGAGGCGGCCCCGGCTACGAGCTCGAACTGGCGCTCGCCGGCATGGCCACCGCCCTCACCCTCGCCGGCGCCGGCCGAATCGCGCTCGACCGGATACTCCCAGGGTTCCGCCGCCCACTCGTGAGCGGACTGCCGTGCCTGGTGCTCGGCGTAGGCGCCGCCGTGGCCGTCCGCCTGCTGCTCCACCCCTGATCAGAACCCGTGAGTGGTTAGCGTTGTCATAGCAACGCTAACCACTCACGGGTTTGGGCTCAGCAGACTTCGCGGACGGCGCCGGTGGAGGCGGAGGTGGCCAGGGCGGCGTAGGCGCGCAGGGCCTTGGACACGGGCCGCTGGCGGTCCACCGGGGACCACGGCCGCTCGGAGGCCTCCATCTTGGCCCGCCGCTCGGCCAGCACCTCGTCCGGAACCAGCAGCTCCAGGGTGCGCGCGTGCACGTCGATGCGGATCCGGTCGCCGTCGGCCACCAGCCCGATCGTGCCGCCGGCCGCCGCCTCCGGCGAGATGTGCCCGACGGAGATCCCGCTGGACCCCCCGGAGAACCGCCCGTCCGTGATCAACGCGCACACCGCTCCCAGCCCGGCGCCCTTGAGGAACGCCGTCGGGTGCAGCATCTCCTGCATGCCGGGGCCACCGGCCGGCCCTTCATAACGAACGACCAGCACGTCCCCCGGCTGGATCTGCTTGCCGAGGATGACCGACACGGCCTGCTCCTGGCTCTCCACCACCCGCGCCGGCCCCTCGAAGTGCCACAGCTCCTCGGGGATGCCGGCCGCCTTGATCACGGCGCCGTCGTCGGCCAGGTTGCCGCGCAGCACGGCCAGCCCGCCGTCCTTCGTGTAGGCGTGCTCGATGTCGCGGATGCAGCCGCCCGAGGCGTCCGTGTCCAGCGCCGACCAGCGGTTCGAGGTGGAGAACGCCTCCGTGGTGCGCACCCCGCCGGGCGCTGCGTGGAACAGCTCGACCGCGGTCTCCGACGGCGCCTCGCTCCGGATGTCCCACTCGGACAGCCACCGCTCCAGCGAGGGGGAGTGCACCGAGTGCACCTCCTCGTTCAGCAGCCCACCCCGCCACAGCTCGCCCAGGATGGCCGGGATGCCGCCGGCGCGGTGCACGTCCTCCATGTGGTACGCCGAGTTCGGCGAAACCTTCGCCACGCAGGGCACCCGGCGCGACACCGCGTCGATGTCGTCGAGCGTGAAGCCGACCTCGCCCTCCTGCGCGGCGGCCAGGATGTGCAGCACCGTGTTGGTGGACCCGCCCATGGCCACGTCCAGCGCCATCGCGTTCTCGAACGCCTGCCGCGATGCGATCGAACGGGGCAGCGCCGTGGCGTCGTCCTCGAAGTACCAGCGCCTAGCCAGGTCCATCACCGTCCGCCCGGCCTGCTCGAACAGTGCCCGGCGGGCGGAGTGGGTGGCCAGCGTGGACCCGTTGCCGGGCAGCGCCAGCCCGAGCGCCTCGGTCAGGCAGTTCATCGAGTTCGCGGTGAACATCCCGGAGCAGGAGCCGCAGGTCGGGCACGCCGAGCGCTCCACCTCGGTGAGCCCCGACTCGTCCACAGAGGACGACGCCGACGCCGAGATCGCGGTGATCAGGTCGGTGGGCGTGTGCGCCACGCCGTCCACCACGACCGCCTTGCCGGCCTCCATCGGCCCGCCGGAGACGAACACGGTCGGGATGTTCAGCCGCATGGCAGCGTTCAGCATCCCGGGCGTGATCTTGTCGCAGTTGGAGATGCACACCAGCGCGTCGGCGGCGTGCCCGTTGACCATGTACTCCACCGCGTCCGCGATCACCTCGCGGGACGGCAGCGAGTAGAGCATGCCGCCGTGGCCCATCGCGATGCCGTCGTCGACGGCGATGGTGTGGAACTCGCGCGGCACCCCGCCGGCCTCCCGGATGGCGCCCGCGACGACCTCGCCGAGGTCCTTGAGGTGCACGTGGCCGGGCACGAACTGGGTGTAGGAGTTGGCGATCGCCACGATCGGCTTGCCGAAGTCGCCCTCGCCCATCCCGGTGGCGCGCCAGAGGGAGCGCGCCCCGGCGGCGTTGCGACCGTGGGTGGTGACTCGAGAACGCAGTTCAGGCATTGAAACTCTTACTCCTTGGAGGCCGGGCTCGGGTCCGGCAGCCGTCCGCCGCTCACCGAGGAGAGCAGCGGCAGGTCCCTGACGTGCACGGCCGGCAGCGGTAGCTCCGCGCCGTTGGCGAGCACCGCGCTCACCCGGGATCGTGTCCGCAGCCGCAACGCGGTGATGTCCGTCCAGGCTACGCGCCGGGTGTGCAGGATGCCGCGAGCGACCACCGCGTCGGCGTCCACGGTGGTGCGCACCCGCACGATCCAGTACACCAGCCCGATCGGTATGAGGAAGAGCACCAGCATGCCGCGCGCGCTGACCGCGACCGGCATCACACACACCGCAAGGGTGACAACCGCGATCAACCCGAGCGGCGAGATTCGGAACACGACAGGGCCGTCCACCAGGCCATCGTCCCAGATCTTCGCCGCTATAGCCGGCACGGGACTGCTCCCACGATCCGAGACCGAGGTCTCACGGAGTTGACCATCCGGAGGTCGCCGGATACCGTCGCACCCATGCAGTCCCTCGTCGAGATCGTACTTCCCAGGCGCGTCGACGCCTGAGAAGTCCCTGTCGACGCGCAACCCTCGCTCCGCCAACCCCGGCGGCGAGGGTTTTTTGTTGCCCGAGTACAGAATGAACACCCGACCGAGCAGACACCGAGGCAGAGCTCAGATGACGACCGCGTCCCGACCGGCGGTTCCCGGACCGCCGAAACCCACCCCGCCTCCGGCCCGACCCGCCCCACCGGCGCGACGGGTAGCCAGCGAGCCGACCTCCGTCACCGGCGCGCAGTCGCTCGTACTCTCGCTCGAGGCGGTGGGCTGCGAGGCGGTGTTCGGGATTCCGGGCGGCACCATCCTGCCCGCGTACGACCCGCTGCTCGACTCCACGGCGGTGCGCCACGTGCTGGTCCGCCACGAGCAGGGCGCCGGGCACGCCGCGACCGGGTACGCGCAGGCCACCGGCAAGGTCGGCGTGTGCATGGCCACCAGCGGGCCGGGCGCGACCAACCTGGTCACCCCGATCGCGGACGCCTACATGGACTCCATCCCGATCGTGGCCATCACCGGCCAGCAGACCAGGGCGCTCATCGGCACCGACGCCTTCCAAGAGGCGGACATCACCGGCATCACCCTGCCGATCACCAAGCACAACATGCTCGTCACCGACGCCGTGGAGATCCCGCGCGCGATCGCCGAGGCGTTCCACCTGGCCTCCACCGGCCGGCCAGGCCCCGTGCTGGTGGACATCCCCAAGGACGTGCTGCAGGAGCGGACCACGTTCTCCTGGCCGCCCGAGCTGAAGCTCCCCGGCTACCGCCCGACCACCCGCCCGCACGGCAAGCAGATCAGGGAGGCCGCCCGGCTCATCGCCGCCGCCCGCCGCCCTGTCCTCTACGTCGGCGGCGGGGTGATCAAGGCGGCCGCCGCCGAGGAGCTGCGCACGCTCGCCGAGCTGACCGGCGCGCCGGTGGTCACCACGCTGATGGCGCGCGGCGCCTTCCCGGACAGCCACCCGCAGCACCTGGGCATGCCCGGGATGCACGGCACGGTGGCCGCCGTGGCCGCGATGCAGCGCTCCGACCTGCTGGTCGCGCTCGGCGCCCGGTTCGACGACCGGGTCACCGGACAGCTCTCCAGCTTCGCCCCGGACGCGGCGGTGGTGCACGCCGACATCGACCCGGCCGAGATCTCCAAGAACCGGCGCGCGGACGTGCCGATCGTCGGGGACTGCAAGGAGGTGCTCACCGAGCTGATCGAGGCGGTGCGCGGCGAGCAGGCCTCCGACGGCCGCCCGGACCTGGCGGCCTGGTGGAAGCAGCTCGACGGCTGGCGGGAGACGTTCCCGCTCGGCTACGACTGGCCCGGCGACGGCACGCTGTCCCCGGAGTACGTGATCGAGCGGATCGGCGCGATCGCCGGCCCGGACGCGGTGTACGCCGCCGGCGTGGGCCAGCACCAGATGTGGGCGGCGCAGTTCGTCAAGTACGAGCGGCCTCGGTCCTGGGTCAACTCCGGCGGGCTGGGCACGATGGGCTTCGCGGTGCCCGCCGCGATGGGCGCCAAGCTGGGCCTGCCGGACACCACCGTGTGGTGCATCGACGGCGACGGCTGCTTCCAGATGACCAACCAGGAGCTGGCCACCTGCGCCATCGAGGGCATCCCGATCAAGGTCGCGGTGATCAACAACGGCAACCTGGGCATGGTCCGCCAGTGGCAGAACCTGTTCTACTCCGAGCGCTACTCCAACACCGACCTCGGCACCCAGAAGCACGGCATCCCGGACTTCAAGCTGCTCGCCGAGGCGATGGGCTGCGCCGGGCTGCGCTGCTCCACCAAGGAGAAGGTGGACGAGGTGATCAAGCAGGCGATGGAGATCAACGAACGCCCCGTCGTGATCGACTTCGTGGTGGGCCAGGACGCCCAGGTCTGGCCCATGGTCGCCGCCGGCACCAGCAACGACGAGGTCAAGACCGCGCGCGGCATCCGCCCGCTGTTCGACGACGACGACGCCTCCATCGATGCGACGGGGGAGAAGTGATGAACAGGCACACGCTCTCCGTCCTTGTCGAGAACAAGCCCGGTGTGCTGGCCAGGGTGGCCGGGCTGTTCAGCCGGCGCGGGTTCAACATCGAGTCCCTCGCCGTCGGCCCCACCGAGGTGGACGACGTGTCGAGGATGACGATCGTGGTGGCCGTCGACGAGCTGCCCCTCGAACAGGTCACGAAACAGCTCAACAAGCTGGTCAACGTGATCAAGATCGTCGAGCTGGAGCCGGCCATCTCGGTGCAGCGCGAGCTGCTCCTGGTCAAGGTCCGCGCCGACGCCACCGTCCGCAGCCAGGTGCTCGAAACCGTCCAACTCTTCCGCGCCAAGGTCGTCGACGTGGCGCCCGAGGCGGTGACCGTCGAGGCCACCGGCACCACCGACAAGCTCTCGGCGCTGCTGCGGATGCTGGAGCCGTACGGCATCCGGGAGATGGTGAAGTCCGGCATGGTGGCGGTCGGCCGGGGACCCCGGTCCATCAGCGCCGCCGCCGTGAGGTAGACCCGCATACAGACCTAGCGAGAATTTCAAGAAGGGAACGAAGAGCAGCGATGGCTGTCAACATCTACTACGACGACGACGCGGACCTGTCGATCATCCAGGGGCGCAAGGTGGCCGTGATCGGCTACGGCAGCCAGGGCCACGCCCACGCGCTGAGCCTGCGCGACTCCGGCGTCGACGTCCGCATCGGCCTGCCGGAGGGCTCCAAGTCCCGCCAGAAGGCCGCCGACGAGGGCCTGCGCGTCCTCACCCCCGCCGAGGCGTCCGCCGAGGCCGACGTGATCATGATCCTGGCCCCGGACACGAAGCAGCGCTTCATCTACGCCGAGGACATCGCCCCCAACCTCAAGAGCGGCGACGCCATCTTCTTCGGCCACGGCTTCAACATCCGCTACGACCTGATCAAGCCCCCGTCCGACGTGGACGTCGCCATGGTCGCCCCCAAGGGCCCCGGCCACCTGGTACGCCGCCAGTTCGTGGACGGCAAGGGCGTGCCCTGCCTGATCGCCGTCGAGCAGGACGCCACCGGCGGCGCCAAGGCGCTGGCCCTGTCCTACGCCAAGGGCATCGGCGGCTCCCGCGCCGGCGTCATCGAGACCACGTTCAAGGAAGAGACCGAGACCGACCTGTTCGGCGAGCAGAGCGTGCTCTGCGGCGGCACCAGCGCGCTGGTCCAGACCGGTTTCGAGGTCCTGGTCGAGGCCGGCTACGCCCCCGAGATCGCCTACTTCGAGTGCCTGCACGAGCTCAAGCTCATCGTCGACCTCATGTACGAGGGTGGCATCGCCGGCCAGCGCTACTCCTGCTCCGACACCGCCGAGTACGGCGACCTCACCCGGGGCCGCCGCGTCATCACCCCCGCGGTCAAGGACGAGATGCGCAAGATCCTCGGCGAGATCCAGGACGGCTCCTTCGCCCGCGAATGGGTCGCCGAGGACGACGCCGGCCGCCCCAACTTCACCAAGCTCCAGAAGGAGGGCGAGGAGCACCAGATCGAGCAGGTGGGCGCCAAGCTCCGCTCGCTGATGTCCTGGGTGGCCCCGCCCGCCTGACCGCCGTACCCCGACACCCCGCGCGGACCGTCCTACTCCAGGGGCGGTCCGCGCGTTTCGTTGACGTCACGAACCCACACCACCACCCGTCCGGCCGCCCGCCAAACGAGACCTTCACTGTTGTTATAGCGCCCATCGCGGGCCGATGATGTCTCGTGTTCGCGGCGGGAGTACATCCACGCTTCCAACCGGCCCACGACCAGATGCTCCGAATGGCGCCACCGGGTTTGAGCCGGTGCGGGCGGGTCGAACCGCTGTGCCGATACTGAACCGTTTCGCCAGCCGATCCGTGTGTGCGGGAGGGGAGCGGAGGTGTCGTTGGTCTTGGTCGAGGCGGACGATCGGCTCATCCGCGCCCTCTATGACGAGCACGGCGCGGCGCTACAGGCGTACGCGCTGGGGATGACCAATGGCGACCTCGGCCGGGCCCAGGACGCCGTGCAGGAGGTTCTGGTGCGAGCCTGGCGGCACCCCGAGGCGTTGGATCCCGGTCGCGGCAGCATTCGCGGCTGGCTCCTGCGTACGCTTCGCAATGTGCTGATCGACGAGTGGCGCGCTCGGTCGGTGCGACCCGAGACGATCACCGACACGCTCCCCGACCTCGGAATCTCCGACGGCGTGGACATGGCGCTGCAATCCTGGCTGGTGGCGGAGGCGGTCGACCGGCTGAGCGAGGCGCACCGGGACGTGATCAGGGAGTGCTTCTTCAACGGACGCTCGGTGGCCGAGGCCGCCGAGCGCCTCGGGGTGCCGGCCGGCACCGTCAAGTCGCGCACGCACTATGCACTGCGCGCGTTGCGGGTAGAGCTGGTGGAGATGGGGGTGGCGCCGTGACCGAGCCAGCTACGCCGGACGGCTGCCCCCGCACCGGCGAGGTGGGCGCCTACCTGCTCGGCTCGCTGACCCCGGCCGAACGGGAGGACTACGCCGCGCACCTGCGGGACTGCATCCACTGCCTGCGCGAGGTCAGCCAGCTCGCCGGCCTGCCCGGCCTGCTCGCCCGCAGCCCCGGCCCGCCCGCCGGCGCCCGGCTCCCGCCCGCACAGTCACCGCCCGCCGCCCAGCCCCCGGCCGCCGAGCCACCCACCCAGCCGAACGCCGTCCCCGCCCCGGGCGCCGAACCGAGCCCGGTGCTCGCCGCGCTGGCCGAGATCCGGCGCCGGCGAGCCCGCCGCAGGGCGCTGGTCGGGGCGGGCTTCGTGCTGGTCGCGGTGGTCGCGGCCGGTGCGACCACGCTGGGCGGGGGGATGCTGGCGAACCCGGCCACCGGGGTGAGCGCGGCGGGCGTGCTGCCGGTCTCGATGCAGCCGGTGGGCGGCGCGAAGGCCACCGCGACGCTGGCGCTGACCCAACGGCCGTGGGGCACCGAGGTCGTGATGCGCTGTCGCTACCAGGGCACCCCCGAGTACGAACCCCCGGTGTACGTGCTGGTGGCCACGGCGGCCGACGGCACCCGCACCGAGCTGGCCAGGTGGACCGCGGTGCCCGACCAGGACATCGTGCTGGCCACCGCGACCAACCTGCCACCCGAGCGGCTGACCTCCCTGGAAGTGCGGGTCATGCACGGCAGGATGGTCCTGCGCACCGACCACATCTGACCCAACCGCCGCGACTACGCTCGGAACCACACCTTCACCTCGATACCTGGGAGCACCGTGAGCACCGCCGCCCGCCGTCCCGTCGTCCTGCTCGCCGAAAAGCTGGCTCCGTCCGTCGTCGAGATGCTCGACGGGTCCTGCGAGATACGGCACGTGGACGGGACCGACCGGCCGGCGCTGCTCGCAGCGGTCGCCGGCGCGGACGCGCTGCTGGTGCGTTCGGCGACCAAGGTCGACGCCGAGGTCCTCGCCGCCGCGCCCAGGCTCAAGGTGGTGGCGCGCGCCGGCGTCGGGCTGGACAACGTGGACGTCCCGCCGGCCACCGCGCGCGGCGTGATGGTGGTCAACGCGCCCACCTCGAACATCGTCTCCGCCGCCGAGCACGCGATCGCGCTGCTGCTGGCCGCCCTGCGCAACGTGCCGGCCGCGGACGCCAGCCTGCGCGCGGGGGAGTGGAAGCGCAGCGCGTACACCGGCGTCGAGCTCAACGGCAAGACCGTCGGCGTGGTCGGCCTCGGCAAGATCGGCCAGCTGGTCGCGCAGCGGCTGTCCGCGTTCGGCACCAAGATCATCGCTTACGACCCGTACGTGGCGCCGGCCAGGGCCGCCCAGCTCGGCATCGAGCTGCTCACCCTGGACGACCTGCTCGAACGCGCCGACGTGATCTCCATCCACCTGCCCAAGACGCCGGAGACGCTGGGCCTGATCGGCAAGGACCAGCTGGCCAGGACCAAGCCGGGGGTGGTCATCGTGAACGCCGCGCGCGGCGGTCTGGTGGACGAGGACGCGCTGGCCGAGGCGGTCCGCTCCGGGCACGTGGGCGGCGCCGGCGTCGACGTCTACGTCAGCGAGCCGACCACCGCCAGCCCGCTGTTCGAGCTGCCCGCCGTGGTGGTCACCCCGCACCTGGGCGCGTCCACCCGGGAGGCGCAGGACCGCGCCGGCACCGACGTGGCCCGCTCGGTGCTGCTCGCGCTGGCCGGCGAGTTCGTGCCGGACGCGGTGAACGTGCAGATCTCCGGCGTGGTCGGCGAGGAGGTGCGGCCCTACCTGCCGCTGGCCCAGAAGCTGGGCACGCTGCTCTACGCGCTGGCCGGCAAGGTGCCGTCCTCGGTCACCGTGCAGGTGGCCGGCGAGCTGGCCGCCGAGGACGTCTCGGTGCTGCCGCTGGCGGCCTTGCGTGGGGTGTTCAACGACGTGGTGGAGGACCAGGTCACGTTCGTGAACGTGCCGGCGCTGGCCGAGGAGCGCGGGGTGAAGGTGGAGGTCAGCACCGAGCCGGAGAGTGAGAATTATCGCAGCGTGGTGCGGCTGCTCGCGGCCATGCCGGACGGCGGCCAGGTCACCGTCTCCGGCACGCTGACCGGCCGCAACTCCGTGGAGAAGCTGGTGGAGATCAACGGCCGGCACTTCGACCTGCGCGCCGAGGGCGACGTGGTGCTGATGGAGTACACCGACCGGCCGGGCGTGATGGGCCGGGTCGGCACCCTGCTCGGCGAGGCCGGGGTGAACATCGAGGCCGCGCAGATCAGCCAGACCACCGGCGGCTCGGAGGCCATCATGCTGCTGCGGGTGGACCGTCCGGTGGACAACACGGTGCTCGCGCCGGTCGGCGCGGCGGTCGGGGCGCGGACGGCGGCGCAGGTCAGCTTCGGCTGATCAAGGCTGGCGCAACTTCGGCTGATTGGAGCCTTGTAGGGCGCCCCGAAAACTGGTCGTACCTCTTTCAGGTATATCGTTTTGCGCTGTTCGGGCGAGCCGTTGAGACTCCTGTGACGGATGCGACCGAGCGGGGCAAGCCACTCGGAGTAGTCCCGAAGTCACGTTTTGATAACGGGTAGAAACGTTCTTCGGGCCTCCGACGGTTTCCCCGGCGAACACCGATGGCACCCGCCAGCGGTTCCCGAGAGGGGAAGAAGACGACATGCGAGGCCGCACACTCCTGGCCAGCACCACGTTGGCGCTGCTGACAGTGGTCTGGAGCGCTCCCGCTGCGCTGGCCGCTCCCAACGACTCGGAGGAGCCGAAGCCCCCCGCTTCGAGCGCCCCGGCTCGTCCGCACACCCAGCAGCAGCCTGGGGCCGACACCGAGACACCCGCTCCCAAGCCGGCGCCCAAGCCCGCCGAGCAGCCGAAGACGACCGAGGCGCCCAAGCCCAGCGAGGCCAAGCCGCTGCCGGCTCCGGTGCAGAAGCCCAGCCCGGCACCGTCCTCGGCACCGGCGATCGCCATCCCCGAGCCGAAGGCGACGCTCACGGTCTCCCCGAAGTCCGTCAAGCAGGGCGAGTCCATCACCGCCGACGCCAAGTGCGAGAACGGCCAGGTGAGCTCGCTGCGGGCGCCGGACGTGAGCTTCGCCGGCAACTCCGGCAAGGTCGCCGACAACGCCCGGGTGGGCGCCCGGACGGTGACCCTGGTGTGCGTCAACGGCTCGAAGCGGGCCGACGCCACCGACTCGTTCGAGATCGTCGCCAAGGACGGCACCGGCACCGGTGACGTCAGGGCGTCGCTGGCCGTCTCCCCGAAGTCGGTGCGGCCGGGCGGCACGATCAACGCCAACCCGCGCTGTGAGACCGGCCGGGTGGACTCCCTGAGTGCCGCGGACGTCAGCTTCGGCGGCAACACCGGCCGGGTCAGCGACCGTGCCCCCGAGGGCGAGCGCACGGTGACCCTGACCTGCGTCGACGGCGCCAAGCGCGGCACCGCGACCGACACGTTCCGGGTCGACCGCAACGGCCTGCCCGGGATCGGCGAGCCCAAGGCCTACCTCGCGGTCTCCCCGAGGGTGGTCAAGCAGGGCGAGATCATCTACGCCAACGGCTACTGCCTGGAGAGCACCCAGGTCGCGCTGTTCGGTGACGGCGTGAGCTTCCGGGGCAACCGGGGCTACGTGGACGACAACGCCCGCGAGGGCGACCACACCGTGACCCGCATCTGCCGCAGCGGCGCGAAGGAGGACCGGGCGACCGACACCTTCCGGGTCGACCGTGGCGGCGGCTGGCCGGGCACCGGGCCGGCGGACTTCTGGATGAGCGACCGCTCCGGCTACCGGGGCGACAGCGTCGACGTGTCGGTGCGCTGCCGGGACAACAACGCCCGCCTGGAGTCCAACGCGCTGGACGACATCACGCTGCGCCGTGACGGCAGCCGCCTGACCGGCACCACGCACGTCGAGCGCAACGCCGACTACGGCTGGCACCGGGTGACCGTCTACTGCGACGGCCACAGCACGACCGCCGGCTTCTGGGTGAACCGGGAGCACGGCGACCACGACAGGTACCTGACCCTCAAGCCCGGTTCCGGTCACCGAGGTGACTCGATCGACGTCTACGTCGGCTGCGACCGGTCGCTGGGCAGGCTGGAGTCGGACGTGCTCGACGACATCGACCTCGACCGCAAGGGGCGGGGCTCCTTCCGCTGGTCCGGCACCACGCACGTGGAGGACGACGCCGACCGGGGCGAGCACACTGTGAAGATCCGTTGCGGTGACGACACCCTGGAGGAGACGTTCTTCGTCCGGGGTGACGACGACAAGGATGATGACGGGGGTGACGGCGGCGATGGCGGCGGTCCGAGTGGTGGTGACTACGTGACTGTGTACCCGAAGGGTGGCGTCGAGACCGGCGGCGGCCCGGCCGGCGGGTCGGCCGGCCTGGTGGCCCTGGGCCTGACCGGCGTGACCGGTGCCGGCATGCCCGGCGCGGGCAGCGCGCGGGGCCGGCGGGGTGAGCGGCGATGAGCTGGCGACGCGCGGCGCTGGTCGCCGTCCCGGCGGCGCTGGCCCTCCTGCTGGCGGGCTGCGGTGACGCCGAGCCGGGCCCCAACGACGGCCCGACCCTGTCGGCGCCGTTGACCGGAGGCCCGGTGCAGGCGATCCCGCCGCTGCCGGCCTCCAACCCCACCGAGATCAAGGTCGACAAGATCAACGCTCAGTCGAGCCTGATCCCGACCGGCCTGAACCCGGACCGGACGATCGCCACCCCACCGGTCAGCCAGCCGCTGCAGGCCAGCTGGTACCGGCTGAGCCCGACCCCGGGCGCGGTGGGGCCGGCGATCATCCTTGGGCACATCAACGGTGGCGGGAAGGACGGCATCTTCGCCCACCTGCACGAGCTCAAGCCCGGTGACCAGGTGCAGGTGAAGCGTGAGGACGGCAAGACCGCCATCTTCACCATCACCAAGCTCGAGCAGCACTCGAAGAACAAGTTCCCGACCCTGGCGGTCTACGGTGACACGCCGGAAGCCCAGATCCGGTTGATCACGTGCGGCGGGGCCTTCAACAAGGCCGCGAAGAGCTACGTGGACAACATCGTGGCGTCCGGCGTCCTCACCGGCGTCGCCTGACCCGACATAACACACACCGCCCGGGCCGGCCATCGCTGGTCCGGGCGGTGTCGTATGACCGACATGGCCGGTGTCCGACCACCCGACGGGCGTCATTTCCTCCGATCTTCACCCGGTAGAGTGATCCCGAACGGGTGGCGCGCGGAGAGTCCGGCTGACCGCAGCCGGTAGCGTGCCGTCGGGACATCGGTTCCCCAGACTTGCTAGATGTAGAGGAGGCGGCACGCCATGCGACTGGCGGTGATTCCCGGGGACGGGATTGGGCCGGAAGTCATCGCCGAGGCGCTCAAGGTCCTCGGGGAGGTGGCTCCGGGCACCGAGACGACCACCTACGACCTCGGCGCCGCCCGCTGGCACTCGACCGGTGAACTGTTGCCCGAGTCGGTGCTGACCGAGCTGGCCGAGCACGACGCGATCCTGCTCGGCGCCGTGGGCGACCCCTCGGTGCCCAGCGGCATCCTGGAGCGCGGGCTGCTGCTGCGGCTGCGCTTCGAGCTCGACCACCACGTGAACCTGCGCCCGGCGCGGCTCTACCCGGGCGTGCGCAGCCCGCTGGCCAGTCCGCCCGAGGTCGACCTGGTGGTGGTCCGGGAAGGCACCGAGGGCCCGTACGCCGGCACCGGTGGCCACCTGCGCAAGGACACCCCGCACGAGATCGCCACCGAGGTCAGCGTGAACACCGCGTTCGGCGTCGAGCGGGTGGTGCGGGACGCCTTCGCCCGCGCCGCCAAGCGCCCGCGCAAGCACCTCACGCTCGTACACAAGACCAACGTGATGGCCTTCTCCGGCGGCCTGTGGTCGCGCCTGGTGGAGGAGGTGTCGCTGGAGTACCCGGAGGTCGGCGTCTCCTACCAGCACGTGGACGCGACCACCATCCACCTGGTCACCGACCCCGGCCGGTTCGACGTGATCGTCACCGACAACCTGTTCGGCGACATCCTCACCGACCTGGCCGCCGCCGTCACCGGTGGCATCGGCCTGGCCGCCAGCGGCAACCTGGACGTCAGCAAGCGCAACCCGAGCATGTTCGAGCCGGTGCACGGCAGCGCCCCGGACATCGCCGGCCAGGGCATCGCCGACCCCACCGCCGCCGTCCTCTCCGTCGCCCTCCTGCTCGACCACCTCGGCAACTCCGAGGCCGCCCGCAAGGTAGAGGCCTCCGTCGCCTTCGACCTGGCCACCCGCGACCACGGCGCCGCCGGCCACACCCAGTCCATCGGCGACCGCCTGGCCGCCCTGGTCGGCCGCCCCGCCACCTTCGACGTCGGCTAAAACCCGTCCGCGAGTCGGGCGTCCTGGCACACCGAGTCGGGCGTTTCAGCACATCTGAGGAGTGTGCTGAAACGCGCGACTCAGTGTGCTGACACGCCCGACTCGCGGGTGGGGGGTACGGCGGTCAGACCACGCGGTCGGTGGGGCCGAAGATGAGCTGGGCGCCGGCGGAGGCGAAGTTGGGCAGGTCGGCGCCGGCGGCCTTGAACTCGGGGCTGCGCAGGGCGGCCTTCATCGACTCCTCGGTGTCCCAGGTGAGGGTTGCGATGACGTGGTACGGGGGTTTGCTGCCGTCGGGGCCGGGCTGGCACCAGTTGACCGTGTAGCCGGCGAGGCCGGGTGCCTTGGCGGCGAGCGGGGCGTGGACGTCGCGGTAGTGCTTGTCGAACGCGGCCGGGTCCTCGGGGTGGTTGTAGAGCACGGTGAGCTGGTGCACGTCGTCCTCCTCGTGGTGCGTGTTAGGCTCATCATCGTGGCACGTCAGCAGGTGATCATTATCGTGGAGCGCGTCGGGTAGCGGCATCATCGCCCGACGCGCAGACCTCTCGCACCCGCGAGGGGTCTTTTTGTTTGTCAGCCACGATCCGACCCAGGAGCAGCAGCGATGTCCCGCCCGAACTCGCGCACCACGCCCGCCGGCACCCCGCTCGGCGACGACTTCCACGTCTACGACACCACCCTGCGCGACGGGGCGCAGCGGGAGGGGATCAGCTACTCGGTGGCCGACAAGCTGGCCGTGGCCCGGCACCTGGACGCGCTGGGCGTCGGGTTCGTCGAGGGCGGCTGGCCCGGCGCGCTGCCCAAGGACACCGAGTTCTTCGCCCGCGCCGCCGCCGGTGAGCTGGAGCTGCGCCACGCCGCGCTGGTCGCGTTCGGCTCCACCCGCAGGGCGGGGACGCGCGCCGGGGACGACCCGCAGGTCCGCGCGCTGCTGGACTCCCAGGCGCCGGTGGTCACGCTGGTGGCGAAGTCGGACCGCCGGCACGTGGAGCTGGCGCTGCGCACGGACGTGGCGGAGAACCGGGCGATGGTGGCCGACACGGTGGCGCTGCTGCGCGCCGAGGGCCGGCGGGTGTTCCTGGACGCCGAGCACTTCTTCGACGGCTACGCGTTCGACCCGGACACCGCGCTCGGGGTGCTGGACGCGGCGATGGGCGCCGGGGCGGACGTGGTGGTGCTGTGCGACACCAACGGCGGGATGCTGCCGCTGCGGATCGCCGAGGTGGTCGCCGAGGTGGCCGAGCGGACCGGTTTCCGGCTGGGCATCCACTGCCAGGACGACACCGGCTGTGCGGTGGCCAACAGTGTCGCGGCGGTGCAGGCCGGCGCCAGCCACGTACAGTGCACCGCGAACGGCTACGGGGAGCGGGCCGGCAACGCCGACCTGTTCGCCGTGGTCGGGAACCTGGTGAGCAAGCTCGACATGCCCGTCCTACCGGACGGGGCGTTCGCCGAGCTGACCCGGACCTCGCACGCGTTGGCGGAGATCGCCAACATCGCCCCCGACACCCACCAGGCCTATGTCGGGGCGTCTGCGTTCGCTCACAAGGCGGGCCTGCACGCGAGTGCGATCAAGGTCGACCCGGAGCTGTACAACCACATGGACCCATCGGTTGTCGGCAACGGGCAGCGAGTGCTGGTCACCGAGATGGCCGGCCGGTCGAGCGTCGAGCTCAAGGGAGCCGAGTTCGGCCTCGACCTGGCCGGCCACTCCTCGGCGGTGTCCTCGGTCGTCGCCACCGTGAAGGAGCGCGAGGCGCGGGGCTGGTCGTTCGAGGCCGCCGACGCGTCGCTGGAGCTGGTCATGCGCAGTGCGCTCGGCGAGCCGGCCGCCGCGCCGTTCACCGTCGAGTCCTACCGCGTGATCATCGAGCGGCTGGCCGGCGGCCAGGTGGTCGCCGAGGCGACCGTGCGGCTGATGGTCGAGGGGCAGCGGGTGATCGCCACCGAGGAGGGCAACGGGCCGATCAACGCCCTGGACGCGGCGCTGCGGGCGGCGCTGACCCCGTCCTGTCCCTGGCTGGACGACGTCGAGCTGGCCGACTTCAAGGTCCGCATCCTCAACCCTCGGCACGGTGCGGGTCACGGCACCGACGCCGTGACCCGGGTGCTCGTCGAGTCCGCCGACGGGGCGGGCTCGTGGACCACCGTGGGCGTGCACGGCAACGTGGTGGAGGCGTCCTGGCTGGCGCTGGTGGACGCGCTGGCCTACGCGGCGCTGCGGCACCGGGCACCGGCTCCGGCCGGCGTCGCGCGGTGAGGCCGGTTCAGCGGCGCGCCCAGGACGGGGCGTGTTCGGGCAGCGGGCCGATCGCGACCAGGTAGCCGGGGATCGCCTGCAGCGCGGGCACCCGCCGCAGCAGCCGGACCGGGAGGGGCAGCTTGGCGGCCGGTGTGGGCCGGTCGGAAGGCTTCTCGGCGAGGGTGCGGCCGAGTACGAACCGGTGGGCCAGCCGCTGGCCGCCCTGGATGAGCGCGGTCGGCCACCATCGGCGCGCCTGAACCCGCCGCAGCTCGGCCCTGGTCACCTCCTGCCGCGCTCGGAGCGGGCCGGCCAGCAGGCGGGCGGCGGCCACCGCGTCGGCCACCGCGAGGTTGATCCCGACGCCGCCGACCGGGGACATGGCGTGCGCGGCGTCGCCGACCAGCAGCAGGCCGTCGGCGTACCAGCGGCGCAGCCGGTCCAGCCGGACGTCCAGCAGCTTCACCTCGTCCCAGCCGGCGATCGCGTCCAGCCGGTCCGCCGTCCACGGCACCAGCCCGGCGAACTCGTCGCGCAGCGTCTGGATGCCGGCGGCGCGCATCCTCGCGTCCGAGCCCTTGCGGATCAGGTAGGCGCACTGCCAGTAGTCGCGCCGGTCCAGCATCACGGCGACGTGCCCGGTGGAGAACCTGCCCACCACGCCGATCGGGTCGTCCTCCCGGCGGGGGAGTCGGAACCAGTACACGTCCATCGGCACCCCGAACGAGCGCGGCCGCAGCCCGGCCGCTTCCCTGACGGTTGATCCTCGGCCGTCGCAGGCCACCGTGAGTTTCGCCGCCAGTTCGTGCTCCTCGTGTGGGTTGGTGCGGTCGCGGTAGCGCACGCCGGTCACCCGGCCGCGCTCGGTGAGCAGGCCGGTGACCTCGGCGTTGCGGAGCAGGGTGAAGCTCGGCTCCCGCTGCGCCTCGGTGGCCAGCATCTCCAGGAAGTCCCACTGCGGCACCAGGGCGATGTGCTGGTGCGCGCCGGGGAGGTGGCTCAGCTCGAACGTCGCCGACCCGGCGTCCAGGTCGACGGTGGCGCGGTCGATGAACCGGGCGGGGAGGGTGGCGAACGCGTCGGCGAGGCCGAGCTCGTCGAGGAGCGTGAGCGTCGAGGCGTGCACGGTGTCGCCCCGGAAGTCGCGGAGGAAGTCCGCGTGCTTCTCCAGGACGGTGACCGGGATGCCGGCCCTGGCCAGCAGGAGTCCGAGCACCATGCCGGCCGGCCCGCCCCCGACCACCGCGCATCCCGTCCGGTCCATCGGGCTCCTCCGCTCGGCTCGAATACGCTGGTCTGGTCGTGGGCAATCTCACGCGATGGTGCTCGGGCGGTCGCGCGGGCGCAATTCATCCAGCCTGGTTCACCCGTTCTCGCCCTATCGCCGGGAATCGTGTGAATTCGGTTGTAGCCCGGGAAGCTCGAAGCCGCCGGCTCGTGTCTCGCGTTCCAGGCCGAGCTGGTGATCGACGTGGCTTCCGCCGTCCGGATGGCTTGGATCTGGTGAATGTGCTGGTCACGGCGGTTGATGGAGCGGGCCCGGGGTTGGGTCGGCGTGGGCGGGGGTGGCGGTTTGTGACGCGCCGGACGCGTCGGCTACCATCTTGACGCGGCACGGGACATCGGAGACGGTGCTTCGCGTCATTGGGGTATGGTGTAATCGGCAGCACGACTGATTCTGGTTCAGTTAGTCTAGGTTCGAGTCCTGGTACCCCAGCGGATACGGTATATTCCGAATCCCTGGCCCCGTCGTCTAGCGGCCTAGGACGCCGCCCTCTCAAGGCGGTAGCGCGGGTTCAAATCCCGTCGGGGCTACAGAGCTGGGAGAGCCCTACCCACCGAGTGAGGTGGGTGGGGCTCTTTCGCGAGTGTTTTTTGGGGGCCGAGCCCCCAAGCCCCGCGCCGGGGGCTTTGCCCCCGGACCCCCAGCGGTGGTCACCTTGGGTACGGGTGGTCGCCCCGGTGCGGTGGTCGCTTTGGGTGCGGACGGTCGGCGTGGGTTAGAGGCGGTGTTGGAGGGCGTCGGCGGCGGCCAGGAGGTTGGCGGCCCAGCGGGCGCCGGGGCGGCGGCCGATGCGGTCTACCGGGCCGGAGACGGAGACGGCGGCGACCACCTGGCCGGTGGAGTTGCGGACGGGGGCGGAGACGCTCGCCACGCCGGACTCGCGTTCGGCGACGCTTTGGGCCCAGCCTCGGCGGCGGACCTCCAGGAGGGTGCGTTCGGTGAAGCGGGCCTCGGCGAGGACTGCGCGTTGGGTGGCGGGGTCGGCCCAGGCGGTGAGGACCTTGGCGCCGGAGCCGGCGCCCATGGGGAGGCGGGTGCCGACGGGGACCGTGTCGCGCAGGCCGCTGGCGGGCTCGGAGGCCGCTACGCAGATACGCTGCATGCCGTCGCGGCGGTAGAGCTGCACGCTTTCGCCGGTGAGGTCGCGCAGGCGGGGGAGGACCGCGGCGGCGGCCTCCAGGAGGGGGTCGCCGGAGCGGGAGGCCAGCTCGCCGAGGGTGGGGCCTGGGCGCCAGCGGCCGTCGGCGCCTCGGTGGAGTAGGCCGTGTACTTCCAGGCCTACTGCCAGGCGGTGGGCGGTGGCTCGGGGGAGGCCGGTGCGTTGGCACAGCTCGGCCAGGCCACATGGTTCGGCCGCCGCGGCCCAGAGGACCCCGACGGCCTTGTCCAGCACGCCGATACCGCTATGCTGTCTCACGAGACGATATTAGCTTCTCACGATGTGGGAAGTCTAGTGTCGAGTGCCAGGGCGTGATGGGAGGAAGCGATGGGAAGGACGCTCGCCGAGAAGGTGTGGGATGCCCACCTGGTGCGTCGCGGGGAGGGTGCCGAGCCCGACCTTCTCTACATCGACCTGCATTTGGTGCACGAGGTGACCAGTCCGCAGGCGTTCGAGGGGCTGCGGCTGGCCGGGCGGGGGGTGCGCCGGCCCGATCTCACGGTGGCCACCGAGGACCACAACGTGCCGACCAAGGACGTCGAGCTTCCGATCGCCGACCCGGTGTCGCGTACGCAGGTGGAGACGCTGCGGAAGAACTGCGCGGAGTTCGGGGTGCCGCTGTACCCGATGAACCATGCCGAGCAGGGGATCGTGCACGTGGTCGGGCCGCAGCTCGGGCTGACCCAGCCGGGGATGACCGTGGTGTGTGGGGACAGTCATACCTCGACGCACGGGGCGTTCGGTGCGATGGCGTTCGGCATCGGGACATCCGAGGTGGAGCACGTGCTGGCCACGCAGACGCTGCCGTTGAAACGTTTCAAGACCATGGCGATCAACGTCAACAGCAAGGACGGGCGGTTGCGGCCCGGCGTGACCAGCAAGGACGTCGTGCTCGCGATCATCGCCCAGATCGGCACCGGCGGCGGGCAGGGCTACGTGCTGGAGTACCGGGGCAACGTCATCGAGAACCTCTCCATGGAGGCCAGGATGACGATCTGCAACATGTCGATCGAGGCGGGCGCCCGCGCCGGCATGATCGCGCCGGACCAGGTCACCTTCGACTACCTGGCCGGGCGCGACCACGCCCCGTCCGGCGCAGACTGGGACAGCGCGGTGGCCGACTGGCGCGAGCTGCGCACCGATGACGACGCCACCTTCGACGCCGAGGTGGACATCGACGCCGACGCGCTCACCCCGTTCGTGACCTGGGGGACCAACCCCGGCCAGGGGCTGCCGCTGGCGGCCAGCATCCCGGACCCCCAGGCCATCGCCGACGAGAACGAGCGGATCGCCGCGGAGAAGGCGCTGGCCTACATGGGGCTGGAGGCCGGGACGCCGCTGCGAGAGGTCAGCGTGGACACGGTGTTCGTGGGTTCGTGCACGAACGGCCGGATCGAGGACCTGCGCGCGGCCGCCGAGGTGATCAGGGGCCGGCAGGTCGCGGACGGCGTGCGCATGCTGGTCGTGCCCGGTTCGATGCGGGTGCGGTTCCAGGCCGAGGAGGAGGGCCTGGACGCGGTGTTCACCGCCGCCGGCGCGGAGTGGCGCTCGGCCGGCTGCTCGATGTGCCTGGGCATGAACCCCGACCAGCTCGCACCCGGCGAGCGCAGCGCGTCCACCTCCAACCGCAACTTCGAGGGCCGCCAGGGCCGTGGCGGCCGCACCCACCTGGTGTCGCCGCTGGTGGCCGCCGCCACCGCCGTGCGCGGCACGCTGTCCTCGCCGGAAGACCTGGGCTGAGAGGAGCCGAGACCATGGAGCCGTTTCGTACCCACACCGGCATCGGCGTACCGCTGCGCCGGTCCAACGTGGACACCGATCAGATCATCCCGGCGTCCTACCTCAAGCGGGTGAGCCGCACCGGGTTCGAGGACGGGCTGTTCGCCGCGTGGCGCCAGGACGAGACCTTCGTCCTCAACACCGAGCCGTTCTCCCGGGGCTCCGTGCTGGTCGCCGGGCCGGACTTCGGCACCGGCTCGTCCCGCGAGCACGCCGTCTGGGCGCTGATGGACTACGGGTTCCGGGTGGTCATCTCGTCCCGGTTCGGCGACATCTTCCGGGGCAACTCCGGCAAGGGCGGCCTGCTCACCGCGCAGTGCGCGCAGGACGACGTCGAGCTGCTGTGGAAGCTGCTGGAGAACGAGCCGGGCACCGAGGTGACCGTCGACCTCACCGAGAAGACGATCAAGGCCAAGGACCTGACCGTCGCGTTCGAGGTCGACGAGTACACCCGCTGGCGGCTGCTGGAAGGGCTGGACGACATCGGCCTCACGCTGCGTAATGTCGCGGACATCGACGCGTTCGAAGCGGCCCGCCCGAGCCGGCTGCCGCGCACGGTCGTCGAGGTGTCCGGCACGTCCGGGTGATCTCACTGTGTCACGTGCTAGCGCCTGACCAGCCAGAACGTCTACGGTGGGCGTGATCTCCCATGGCCCGGCCGGGGCCGGGGACGCGGGAAGGGGCACACGGTGAACAAGGCTGAGCTGGTCACGGCGCTCGCCGAGCACCTGGACGGAGACCGCAGGACGGCCACCGCCGCGGTGGACGGCCTGCTCGATGTGATCGTGCGGACGGTGCAGGCCGGTGACTCCGTGTCACTGACCGGCTTCGGCGTGTTCGAGAGCCGGCAGCGCGCCGCCCGCTCCGGCCGCAACCCGCGCACCGGCCAGGTCATCCAGGTACCGGCGGCGACCGTGCCCGCGTTCCGGCCGGGGGCGATGTTCCGGGACGTGGTCAGCGGTGCCCGCGACCTGGGCGATGGCCCTGTCCGGTCGGCCCGTTCGGTGAGCCGTCCGCGCAGCCGGCCGGTGCCGGCGAGCGCGGGGTCGGCAGGGGACGGTGAGGTGAGCAAGGCGTCGTCGTCGGTGGCGGTCGCGGAGAAGCCGGCCAAGGCGGGTGGCAAGGGCAAGGCGGCCAAGGCCAGCAAGGACGGCAAGGCGGGCAAGGACGGCGCGAAGGGCGGCAAGAGCGCCAAGGCCGCCGCCGGCAAGGACGGCAAGGGCGGGAAGAAGAAGGGCAAGAAGTAGGCCCGGCCGGCCGCTGGAGCCGAACTTGCCTGACAAAAATCCCGACTCACCCTGACAAAATCCCCGACTCGCGGGCGGGTGTACGGGCGGGCGCGGGTTAGGCGGCGGGGTCGGGGTAGTAGTCGGCGGTGGTGACTTTGGCGCGGACTCGGCCCAGGATCCAGGTGCTGGCTTTGCGGGCGGGCGGGTTTTGGTGGGTGGTCAGGGTGCGGATCAGGTCGGGGATGACGCCGCCCTGGCTGCAGATCACGGGGACGCCGTCGGTGGCGGCGATCTCCTGGAAACGGGCTAGGCCGGCGGCGGGGTTGCGCCAGTAGTCCTGTTCGCCCAGGAGGGGCTCGGTGGTGATGGGCAGGCCCAGCGGGCGGATGCTGTCCGGGCAGCGGATGGGGGGCGCGGCGTAGGCCGTGGTCGGGCCGAACAGGCGTAGGAACGCGGCGAGCTGCTCGGACTGTGCCCTGCCCTTGTCGGAGAGCGGGCGCAGGTCGTCGTCGCCGGTCCAGTCGTGGCGGCTGCCGGCCTTGGCGTGGCGCACCAGCAGCAGCGGCGCGGGCGGGCGGTCACCGAGCCGGCGGTAGCGGTCCAGCACCTCGAGGTCGCGGCGGTAGCTGAGCAGCTCGGCGGCGGCGGCCGGGGGCAGCCAGCGCAGCTCGTCGACCTCGTCGTTCGCGGCGAAGGCGCCCTCGCCGGCGCGCGCGCACCAGTAGTGCACCACCTTCTCGCCCTGCTCCACCCGGTAGTGGCTCTCACCCAGCCCGACGCCGAGCACGGCCGGGTAGCCGGTCTCCTCGGCGACCTCGCGCACGGCGGCCGCCGGCACCGACTCGCCCGGGTTGAGCTTGCCCTTCGGCAGCGACCAGTCGTCGTAGCGCGGGCGGTGCACCACCGCGATCTCGGTGTCGTCGGCGGTGTCGGGCCGCCAGAGCACGGCCCCGGCGGCGACCACATCCGGTTGGTCGTTCATTCAGCGGCGACGGTACGGCGGCGGGTGGACTCGGTCTGGTGGTCGCGGACCGGGCCGGTGACGCTGTCCGGCGCCGGCGAGGGCGACCAGACGCTGTCCGGCCCGAGCACCCAGCACCGGGTGGTCGGGTCCAGCGCGGAGGACAGCAGGGCGTCGAGCTGGTCGGTCAGCGCCGGGTTGACCCGCAGCAGGACCTCCACCCGACGGTCCAGGTTGCGGTGCATGATGTCCGCGCTGCCGATCCAGTACTCGTCGGCGCCCTCGAAGTGGTAGATCCGCGAATGCTCCAGGAAGCGGCCCAGGATCGACCGGACGTGGATGTTCTCGCTCAGCCCCGGGCGGCCTGGGGTCAGCGCGCAGATGCCCCTGACCACGATCTCGACCGGCACCCCGGCCTGCGACGCCCGGTACAGCGCGTCGATCACCTGCTCGTCGACTATCGAGTTCATCTTGAACCGGATGCCGGCGCGCCGGCCCGCCCGATGATGCGCGATCTCGTCCTCGATGCGCTGCACCAGCCCCCGGCGCACCCCGTACGGGGCGACCAGCAGGGTGCGGTAGCGGCTCTGCCGGGCGTAGCCGGTCAGCGAGTTGAACAGGTCGGCCACGTCAGCGCCCACCACCGGGTCGGAGGTGAGCACGCCGAGGTCCTCGTAGAGCCGGGCGGTCTTAGGGTTGTAGTTGCCGGTGCCGACGTGGCAGTAGCGCCGGATCCGCGAGCCCTCCTGGCGCACCACCAACGACGTCTTGCAGTGCGTCTTGAGCCCGATCAGCCCGTACACCACGTGCACGCCCGCCTTCTCCAGCTCGCGCGCCCAGCGGATGTTGGCCTTCTCGTCGAACCGGGCCTTCAGCTCGACCAGCGCGACCACCTGCTTGCCCGCCTCGGCGGCGCTGACCAGCGCGTCCACGATCGGCGAGTCGCCGGAGGTGCGGTAGAGGGTCTGCTTGATGGCCAGCACCTGCGGGTCGGCGGCGGCCTGCTCGATGAACCGCTGCACGCTGGTGGAGAACGAGTCGTACGGGTGGTGCACCAGCACGTCGCCCTGGCGCAGGGTGGCGAACACGCTGCGCGGCGTCTCGCCCTCGGCGAACGCCGGGTGGGTGTCCGGCACGAACGGCGGGTCCTTCAGCTCCGGGCGGTCCACGCCGTAGACCCGCCAGAGCATGGTCAGGTCCAGCATGCCGGGGACCACCATGACGTCGTGCGGGTCCACGTCCAGCTCGCGCAGCAGCAGCTCCAGCACGTGCTCGCTCATCGAGTCGGTGATCTCCAGGCGCACCGGCGGTCCGAACCGGCGGCGGGCAAGCTCGCGCTCCAGGGCCTGCAGCAGGTCCTCGTCGCGGTCCTCCTCGACGTCCAGGTCGGCGTTGCGGGTGACCCGGAAGGCGTGGTGCTCGGTGACCTCCATGCCGGTGAACAGCTCGCCCAGGTGCGCGGCGATCAGGTCCTCCACCGGCAGGAACACCACCTCGGCGCCGGGCGGGCCGTCCCGGTCGGACTCCACGGGCACCAGCCGGGGCACATTGTTCGGCACCTTGACCCTGGCGAACCGCTCGGTGTGCGAGTGCGGGTCGCGGACGGTCACCGCCAGGTTCAGCGACAGGCCGGAGATGTACGGGAACGGGTGCGCCGGGTCCACCGCGAGCGGGGTGAGCACCGGGAACACCTGCTCGAAGAAGTACTCCGAGAGCTTGTCGCGCTGGCCCTGGGTGAGGTCGTCCCAGTGCAGGATGCGCAGGCCGCGCTCGGCCAGCTCGGGCTGCACGGAGTCCTGGAAGACCCGGGCGTGCCGCTCGGCCAGCGCCTGGCTGCGCTCGGAGATGCGGGCCAGCTGCTCGCGCGGGGTCAGGCCGTCGGCGGAGCGCACGGTCAGGCCCGTCTCGTCGCGGCGCTTGAGCCCGGCCACCCTGACCATGAAGAACTCGTCCAGGTTGGACGCGAAGATGGCCAGGAACTTGGCCCGCTCCAGCAGCGGCTGGCTGGTGTCCTCGGCGAGCGCGAGCACCCGGGCGTTGAAGTCCAGCCAGGACAGCTCCCGGTTGAGGTAGCGGTCGTCGGGCAGGTCGGTGGGCGCCTCGGCGGGGGTGGGGGCGGGCGGCGCGGCCGGCGCTGACTGCGGCGGCACGGCGGGGCGGGGGGCCGGCCGGCGCGCCGAGAGCCGGGCCGGGGCGGACGGGAGGTCGGTCACCGGGTCCATCGGTTCGACCTGGGTGACCTCTTCCGGGGTGGTTTCCCGGGTGGCTTGCTGGGTCGTGACGGACGATCGTCGGGCGGTTGCGCCGCGCCCGGAGCCGCGAGGTCCGGGAGCCGACCGGGGCTTCGGCGCGGTGCGGCGGTTGGTGCGATTTCCCTGCCGGCCGTTCTGTCCCTCGGAAGCCACCCAGACATTCTCACCCGAGAACGGCCGTAGATGGTCCCCCGTGCGGGCGGGGAATAGGTGAACAGGAGGTCACGATCGCCTGACGGGTCACCCGATCGGCGCGGTTACGGTGTCACTCAGTGAGCATCCGCTGCGCCGTCCGACGGGTATTCCAGCCGGACGGACGCGGCGGCGGCCGGAAAAGTCGGGCTCAGGGCGGCCGCTGTCGCCGGGCCGAGCCCCAGCTCGACGGCCTGTCGGAGATCGTCCGGGGTGTCCACGTCGCGGCGCAGGCCCGGCCACTCGCCGGCCAGCCGCAGCGCGCCGGAGCGTTCGTGCGCCCGCGCCGAGCCGGGGCCGAACCGGGGGTCGAGCGGGCGGTTCGGCGCGCAGAGCAGCAGCGTGGTGCCGTCGCCCGGCGCGTCGGCGACGAACGCCCGGTGCGCGACGCCTGTCTCGAAAGCGAGCTGGGCGGCGGCCAGCGCGGCGGCCAGCTCGGCCGGGCGCAGCGCCGGCAGGTCCGCCTGCAGCGCCCCGATGGGACGCGCGGGCCGGCGCGCGCGCAGCACCTCGGCGCCGTAGGCCAGCGCGGCGTTGAGGCCGCGCTCCGGGCGGTCGGGCAGCACCGGGACGCCGTCGGCGGTGAGCACGGCGGTGACCTCCGGGTCCGAGGTGACCGCCAGCACCTGGTGCACGCCGCCGGCCGCGCGGGCCGCCGCCACCGTGTCCCTGATCAGCGCCATCGCCAGCCGGGCGTGCGCGGCCAGGTCGGCCAACCCGTCGTCGGCGGCGCCGCGCAGGCGCGTCTTGGCCTGGGACAGCGACTTGACGGGCACCAGGAGATCCACCTCGGGCACCCATCCATGGTTACACCCGCCGGCGCGGGTACTCCGCCGAGGAGATCCGTGCACGGGGTCGCTGGACCGCCGGCGGGCGGGCGGTAGAGACTCACGACCGGGGTTCGACGAGGCGATCGAGGAGGACGGCAGGGTGAGTCGGGAGAAGGGCGGCTTCTGGGTCGGGTTGACGGCGGTGGTGTTCTACCCGCTGACGTGGCTGCTCGGTCGCTGGCGGGTGGAGGGGCTGGACCGGATTCCGCGATCGGGGCCGGCGCTGATCGTGGCCAACCACATCTCGTACCTCGACCCGGTGTACACGGCGGTGTTCGTGCACCGGGGCCGGCGGGTGCCCCGGTTCCTGGCCAAGCACAGCCTGTGGAAGATCCCGGTCTTCGGCAAGATCATGGCCGGCAGCGGGCAGATACCCGTGTACCGCGAGTCGATGGAGGCCCAGCACAGCCTCAGCGCGGCCACCCAGGCCCTGGTCGACGGCAAGGCCGTGATCATCTACCCGGAGGGCACGATCACCCGCGACCCGGCCGGCTGGCCGATGCACTCGCGGACCGGGGTGGCCCGGCTGGCGCTGTCCAGCGAGGTGCCGGTGATCCCGATGGTGCACTGGGGCACGCTGGACGTGTACGACCACTACAACAAAAAGCTCCGCCCGCTGCCGCGCAAGGAGATCGTGGTGCGCTGCGGCGAGCCGATCGACATGTCCGCCTACCGGGACCGGCCGGTGGATGCGGCGCTGCTGCGCGAGGTGACCGACCACCTCATGGGCGTGGTCCGCGACCTGCTGGCCGAGGTGCGCGGCGAGCCGGCCCCGGAGGGCTTCTACCGCAGGGCGGGCCGGCGGTCGGGCTCGTCCGAGGGCGGCAACCAGGGCGAAGCCGCCTCGTGAGCGAGCCCGTCCCCTCCTCCCCGGTGCGCCGGGTCGCGGTGCTCGGCGCCGGCTCCTGGGGCACCACGTTCGCCAAGGTGCTGGTGGACGCCGGCCGCCAGGTGACGCTGTGGGCCCGCCGTCCCGAGATCGCCGAGGAGATCAACCGCCGCCACGCCAACCCCGAGTACCTGCCCGGCGTGCGGCTGCCGGACTCGCTGGTCGCCACGGTGGACCCGGCCGAGGCGATGCGCGGGGCGGACGCGGTGGCGCTCGCGGTGCCCGCGCAGACCCTGCGGGCCAACCTGGAGCGCTGGCGGGCCGCGCTGCCGCCGGACGTGACGCTGGTCAGCCTGGCCAAGGGCGTCGAGCTGGGCAGCCTCAAGCGGATGAGCGAGGTGGTCACCGAGGTGGCCGGGGTGCCGATCGAGCGGGTCGCCGTGCTGTCCGGGCCGAACCTGGCCAGGGAGATCGCCGAGGAGCAGCCCACCGCCACCGTGGTCGCATGCACCGACCACGACCGGGCGGTGGGGATGCAGATGGCCTGCGGCACCGGGTACTTCCGGGTCTACACCAACACCGACCTGCTCGGCGCCGAGCTGGGCGGCGCCGGCAAGAACGTCATCGCGCTGGCCTGCGGGATCGCCGCCGGAATGGGCCTGGGCGACAACACCAGGGCGTCGCTGATCACCCGCGGCCTGGCCGAGATGTCCCGGCTGGGGGTGCGCCTGGGCGCCGACCCGCTGACGTTCGCCGGCCTCGCCGGGCTGGGCGACCTGGTGGCCACCTGCTCGTCGCGGCTGTCGCGCAACCGCACGTTCGGCGAGCACCTGGGCCGGGGGGAGAGCCTGGCCGAGGCGGAGGCGGCCAACCACGGCCAGGTCGCCGAGGGCGTCAAGTCCTGCCTGGCCATCTGCGAGCTCGCGGCCCGCCACGGCGTGGACGTGCCGATCGCGGACGGCGTGCGCCAGGTCTGCCACGAGGGCTTCTCGGCGGCCGCCATGGCCAAGGCGCTGGTCAGTCGTACCCCGAAGCCCGAGTGACCGTCCTCGGCGCGCGCACGACCGTGCCGAGCGCGACGCCGCCGAGGATCAGCGCGGCCGCGATCAGCAGCGTCGCGTCGGGCGATTCGCCGAGCAGCAGCCACGCGCAGCCGAGGCCGAACACCGGGACGAGCAGCAGGCCGATCGACGTCGTCGACGAGGGCACCGCCCGGTTGACGGTGGTGATGGCCCAGTACGCGACGGCGATGCCGAGCACCCCTCCGTAGAGCAGCAGCGCCGAGGTCCGCGACGGAACGGCGGGCGGCGCGCCTTCGAAGAGGTACGCGATCGGGCAGAGCAGGACCGTGGCGACCAGCGCCTGCCAGAACGTCAGCTCGAACGGCGGCGTCACCCAGGTGTGGGCGCGGATGTAGAGGATGCTCATCGCCCAGAACAGCGCGGCGGCCAGCACCATCGCGTTGCCGTAGAGCGCGAGCGGGTCGTGCCACCCGAAGTGCTGGGGGTCGAACAGCAGGACAAGGCCGGTGAGGCCGACCAGCGCGCCCGCGACCCTCGGCCAACCGCCCCGTTCGCCGAGCAGCAGGTACGCGGCGGGCAGCACCCACAGCGGCGTGGTGTACGCCAGGACGATCGAACGGCCCGCCGTGACGAACTGCAGGCCGATCCCGACCAGCGCGGAGAAGATCGTCATGTGCAGTACGCCGACCGAGAGGATCACCGGCACGTCGGCGCGCTTGGGCATCACCAGCCTGCGGCGCAGGACACACAGTACGAACAGCGCGACGGTCCCCACGATGGAGCGCAGGGCGACCGCCCACAGCGGCGGCAGGTCACGGAGCAGCAGTTTGTTGACGGGCCAGTTGAGCCCCCAGCACAGCGCCACCAGCACCAGCAGCGCCAACACCCGAGGCGGCTTCAGCTCACGGCCCTTCGGCGCAGCACGTGCGGGGGTACAGCGGTGTCGGGCGGGAGCAGCGGGCACGGCTCGGGCGCGCCGAAGCTGGTGCGCAGTGGCACCACGCCGGCCCAGGACGTCCCGGCCTCGACGTCCGGTTCCTCGTCGATCGGCGGGCCGCTGCGGATCTTCACGCTGGCCTCGGCCAGGTCGAGCGCGAGCACACCGGTGGCCGCCAGCTCCTTCTTGGTCGGTTGGCGGGCGTGCAGCCAGGAGCCGGGCGTGGTGTGCTCCACCACGGCGCGCAGGCCGGCCAGCTTCTCGTCGGTGTCGGTGACCGCGCGGGCGGTGCCGTGCACCACCGCCGAGCGGTAGTTCGCGGAGTGGCTGAACACCGAGCGCGCGTACACCAGCGCGTCCAGCAGCGTGACCGTCACGCAGACCGGGGTGCCGTGGCCGGCGCGCAGGCTGCTCGCGCCGCTGGACCCGTGCAGGTAGAGCGTGTCGTCGAGGCGTCCGAAGCAGGTCGGCAGCACCACCGGCGCGCCGTCCAGCACCACGCCGAGGTGGCAGATCAGCGCCTCGTCCAGGACGGCGTACAGCTCGGCGCGCTCGGAGCGGCCGCGTTCGGAGTGGCGGCGCGGGGTGCTGCGGGTGGTGGGAGACAGCGGTTGGATGCTCACGGGTTCGATGGTCGGCCCGGCCAGTGGCACCCTGACAGTGCCATTTCGGCACAATCAACGCAGTCCACTTCCCGGGGGTGTGCATACCGTGCTCGCCGACGACCTGCCGATCGTGCTCGACCGTTGCCGGCCCGAACCGCTGGCGGTGCAGGTCGCCGACGCGCTGCGGGCGGCGGCGAGCGGCGGGCTGCTCCGGGTCGGGGACCGGCTGGCCTCCACCCGGGCGCTGGCCAGCCGGCTCGGGGTCAGCCGGACGGTGACCGCCGCGGCCTATGACCAGCTGCTGGCCGAGGGCTGGCTGGTGGGCAGGCGTGGCTCGGGCACGTTCGTCACGGCGGCCCCGCCCTCGGCGCGGCACCGGCCCGCCACCGCCGCCGCGCACGCGCCCACGTCCGGCCGACCGGTCGCGGCCGCCGGCGCCATCGACCTCACCAGCGGGCGGCCCTGCCTGGACGCGCTGGACCGGGCGGCGTGGCGGCGGGCCTGGCGGGTCGCGTCCGACCGCGTCCCGGCCGGCGAGCCCGACTACGCGGGCGCGCTGGAGTTCCGGCAGGCGGTGGTGGACCACCTGCTGCGCCACCGAGGCCTGCCCGCCGGCGCCGACCAGGTGCTGGCCACCGCCGGGACCACCGACGCGCTGGACGAGCTGGCCGCGCTGTTGCCGGCGGGCGCGAGCGTCGGCTTCGAGGAGCCCGGGTACCGCCGCGCCGCCGAGACGCTGGTCGCCAGGGGCATCCGGCTGGTGCCGGTCCCGGTGGACGGCGACGGGCTGCGGGTGGACCGGCTGCCGTCCGGGCTGGCCGCCGTGTACTGCACGCCGGCGCACCAGTTCCCGCTGGGGCCCCGGCTCTCGGCGGCGCGGCGGGTCGCGCTGGTGGAGCGGGCGCGCGCGGAGGGCTTCCTGGTGCTGGAGGACGACTACGACGGCGAGCTGCGCTACGACGTGGCGCCGCTGCCGCTGCTGGCCGCGCTCGGCCCGGACGTGGTCGCCTACCTGGGCACGTCGAGCAAGCTGCTCACCCCCACGCTCGGCGTCGGCTGGCTGGTCGCGCCGCCGGCGATGCACGCCGAGCTGCTCGCCGCCAGGGAGCGGGCCGGGATGCGCCCGTCGCCCGCCGGCCAGCTCGTGTTCGCCGCCCTGGCCGACTACGGCGACCTGGCCCGCCACCTGCGCCGGCTGCGCGCCGAGCTCACCGAACGCCGGGCGCGGGTGGTCGCGGCGCTGTCCGGGACCGGCGCCGCGCTGCTCGGCGACGCCGCCGGCGCACACCTGCGGGTCACGCTCCCGTCGGCCGCCGCCGAGCGCGCACTGATGGCCGCCGCCGCCGAGGCCGGCGTCCTCCTCCAGGGCCTCCTGGACTGCCACCGCTGCCCTCCCTCGGCGTTCGGCGTCTCCCTCGGCTACGCCCGCCCACCGCGCCCCGCCCTGGACCGAGGCGTCGCCATCGTGGCCGACCTGGTCCGTCGTGCCTGGTCAGACCCCGTGAGTGGTTAGCGTTGTCATAGCAACGCTAACCACTCACGGGTCGTGACGTCGGCGGATGCGAGGGGCGGCTACGCTCGCCGGCCATGGAGCGACAGGGGCGGATCCGGATCGCGGTGGTGTTCGGCGGGCGCAGCAGCGAGCACGCCATCTCCTGCGTGTCGGCGAGCAGCGTGCTCGCCCACCTGGACCGGGACCGGTTCGAGGTGGTGCCGGTGGGGATCACCACGGACGGCGGCTGGGTGCTCGGCCGCGACGACCCGAGGGCGCTGGAGATCCACGACAGGCGGCTGCCGGCGGTCGACCCGACGGGCACGGCGCTGGCGCTGCCCGCCGACCCGACCCGGGGCGGGCTGGTGCGGCTGGATCAGGGACGCGGCGGCGAGGTGCTCGGCGCGGTGGACGTGGTGTTCCCGGTGCTGCACGGCGCGTACGGCGAGGACGGCACCATCCAGGGGCTGCTGGAGCTGGCCGGCACGCCGTACGTCGGGCCCGGGGTGCTGTCCAGCGCGGCCGCCATGGACAAGGAGTTCACCAAGAAGCTGCTGGCCGCGGAGGGCCTGCCGGTCGGGGACCTGGTCGTGCTGCGGCCCGGGGTGGCCACCCTGAGCGAGGAGCAGCGCGAGCGGCTCGGGCTGCCGGTGTTCGTCAAGCCGGCGCGGGCCGGGTCGTCGGTGGGGATCACGAAGGTCACCGAGTGGGCGGACCTGCCGGCGGCCATCGACACCGCCCGGGCGCTGGACCCGAAGGTGCTGGTGGAGGCCGCCGTCGCCGGCCGCGAGGTGGAGTGCGGCGTGCTGGAGTTCCCGGACGGTTCGGTCCAGGCCAGCGTGCCGGCGGAGATCCGGCTGGTCGGCTCCGGCGATGAGGAGTCGATCCCACAGTTCTACGACTTCGCCGCGAAGTACCTCGACGACGTGTGCGAGTTCGACATCCCGGCCAAGCTCTCCGACGCGACCACCCAACGGATCCAGGAGCTCGCGGTCGCCGCGTTCACCGCGCTGGACTGCCAGGGGCTGGCCAGGGTCGACTTCTTCGTCCGGGAGGACGGCGACGTCGTGCTCAACGAGATCAACACCATGCCCGGGTTCACCCCGATCTCGATGTACCCCAAGATGTGGGCGGTCACCGGCATCGACTACCCGACCCTGCTCACCACCCTGGTCGAGACCGCCCTGGCCAGGGGCACCGGCCTCAGGTAACTCGCCGCACACCTACCTGGGGTACCGCACACCCCGCACCATGCGCGGTGCCCCAGCAAGCTATGCGGTGTGCGGTGCCGGTGGGGCATGGGGGCATGCCGGGCGGGGGTTGGACAGGGGGCCGGCGGTTCGGTGTGCTGGGGGCATGGCGCGGACGGCGGTTGTCACGGCGGGGACCCGGGGGATCGGCTTCGAGGTCGCGCGTGCGTTGAGCGATCGCGGGTATGCGGTGACGATCGTGGGGCGCAGCCCGGAGCACGGCAGGCAGGCCGTGCGGCGGATCGGTGGCGCGCGGTTCGTCAGGGCGGACCTGTCGGTGCTGGGCGAGGTGCGGGCGCTGGGGGAGCGGCTCGCCGAGCGGGGGCCGGTGGAGCTGCTGGTGAACAACGTCGGCGGCATGTGGTCGAAACGGTGGAACACCGTCGACGGCATCGAGGCCAGCTTCGCCGTCAACCACCTCTCCGCGACGGTGCTGACCGAGGCGCTGGTCGACGCGGTGGCCGAGGGCGCTCCGAGCAGGATCGTGGACGTCACCTCGTCGTCGATCACGGTGGCGCTGATGGCGGGGACGCCGGCGTACGACGACGTCGAGGCGCCCGAGCCGTATTACGGTATTACGGCATCCGGTCGGGCGAAGCTCGCGCACCTCGCCTACAACCGGGAGCTGGCCGAACGGCTGCGCGGCAGCGGGGTCTCGGTGTTCGCCGCCGACCCCGGCCCGGCCGCGACCCCGAGCTCCGCCGAGATGACGCCCGAGATCCTGCCGCCCGCGCTGCGGCCACAGTGGGAGCAGATCCAGGCCCGGGTGACGGAGCGCCCGGCGGCCGAGGCGGCGCGCTCGGTCGTGTTCGCGGCAACCGACCCCTCGCTCGACGGCGCGACCGGGCTGGTCATCGACGCGGACTGCGCCCCGACGGACGCCCTGACCGGCGCGCTCACCCCGGACCTGATGGCCGCCGCGCGCGCCCTGACCGAGCGGGTCCTGAAGACCGCGTAACGTCCACTTCGTGGACCATGACGGCACGGCGACGGTGGTGGGCGGCGGACCGAACGGGCTCGCCGCCGCGGTCGCGCTGGCCGAGCGGGGTATGGCGGTCACCGTGTTCGAGGCGGCCGGGGAGGTCGGCGGCGGCGCGCGCTCCGGCGAGGCGCTGGTGCCCGGCCTGCTGCACGACCACTGCTCGGCGTTCCACCCGATGGCCGTCGGGTCGGCGTTCCTGGCCGGCCTCGACCTGGAACGCCACGGCCTGGCCTGGGCGTGGCCGGAGATCGACTGCGTACACCCGCTGGACGGCGGGGACGCGGGCGTGCTGTACCGCTCGATCGACGCCACCGCCGCCGGGCTGGGCCGCCGGGACGGGCGGCGCTGGCGGGCGCTGTTCGGCCGGCCTTCGGAACGGTTCGACGCGCTGAGCGAGGACATCATGGGGCCGCTGGTGCGGGTCCCCCGGCACCCGCTGGCGCTGGCCCGTTTCGGGGTGCCCACCGTGGCGCCGGGCGCTGCGCTGGCGCGGGTGTTCGCCACCGAGCCCGCGCGGGCGCTGTTCGCCGGCGTCGCCGCGCACGCGTTCCGGCCGTTGCACCACCCACTGACCTCGGCGATCGGTGTGGGCATCATCACCGCCGGGCACCGGTACGGCTGGCCGGTCGCGGTCGGCGGCTCCGGGGCGATCACGAAGGCGCTGGCCGCGCTGCTGGTCGAACTCGGCGGCAAGATCGAGACCGACGCGCCCATCACCGCCGGTTCCCAGCTGCCGCCCGCCGACGTGACGCTGTTCGACCTGGCGCCAGGGGCGGTCGCGCGCATCCTCGCCGACCGGCTGCCGGCCAGGGTCGCCCGCGCCTACCGCCGCTACCGGCACGGCCCGGCCGCGTTCAAGGTCGACTTCGCGGTCGAGGACGGCGTGCCGTGGACCAACGAGCACGCCCGCCGCGCCGGCACCGTGCACGTCGGAGGGCCACTCGCCGAGGTCGCGGCGGGGGAGCGGGCCGTCCACGCCGGGCGCTTGCCGGAGCGCCCGTTCGTGCTGGTGGGCCAGCAGTACCTGGCCGACCCGAGCCGCTCGGCGGGCCGGGTCCACCCGCTGTGGACCTACGCGCACGTGCCGCACGGGTACACCGGCGACGCCACCGAGGCGATCACCGCCCAGATCGAGCGGTTCGCCCCGGGGTTCCGGGACCGCATCGTCGCCAGCGCCTCGCGCACCCCCGCCGAGTTCGAGGCCTACAACGCCAACTACGTCGGCGGGGACATCGTGACCGGCGCCAAGGACGCGCGGCAGCTCGTGTTCGGGCCGCGCGCCACGCTCCGCCCGTACCACACCGGTGTCCCCGGCATGTTCATCTGCTCGGCGGCCACCCCGCCGGGGCCCGGCGCGCACGGCATGTGCGGCGCGAACGCGGCGCTGGCCGCCCTACGGCACCTGCGCCGCGTCCGCTGACGCTTGATCGCTCGACCGCTGGCTCAGCGTCGAATACCGGGCGCCGCCGGCGGTGTGTCGGGCGTCGACGGCGGCGTACCGGGGGGCGGGATCGTTTCCGGCATGGCGGCCGAGCGCGCCGGAACGATCCGTCGCCAGGTTCCGGAAACGACGCGCACAAAGAAGTCGGGGAGCGGGTGATAGAAGAGTCCGTAGCCCGCGATCATCAGCGCGGCGAAGAGGACGAGATCGACGGCGGCCACGAGGTTCGGGCTGATGAACACGACCATGCCGAAGTGGAGAAGAACGCCGAGCTTCACCACGAGCGGCCGCAGCCGGGGCACCCACAGGCCGGTGCCGATGAAAATCTCGACGGCGACGGAGCCGATGGCCATCGGCATGAGCAGGGGCATGATTCGGATCGAGTTGGGAGCGAACATCGACTGGAATCCCGCCCACGCCAGGACGTTGCCCGACAGAAAGTCGATGTTGATCTTACTGAGGGCGGCGTAGATGTAGACGATGGAGATCTGCGCGCGCAACAGGTACACCGGGGGACCCCATACCTGTTCCGTCCCCGAGCCTCGGCGGCTGCGCGGGGAGAGCGCCGCGCCAGAGTCCGTGAGCGCCAGCATCAGCGCCAGCGTGGCGAGCATGTACGTGTGGTTCACGTAGTAGGCGCCGGTGATGAAGGCGAAGGTGGCGAGGCCGGCGACGAGGGCGGCCAGGCGGGTCCTGATCCCGAGCACGAGCAGGACGCCCGCCGCGACCATGGGAATCGTCAGAATTGCCCACGCCATGCGCGGCAGATCCGGCAAGAAGTCGTAGAGCGGCTCTGGGTCGGCGTAGAACAATGACTTACCGGCATATTCAAGACCTTTGACGGCCACTGCCAGCCCGACGATGATGCGGAAGACGGCCAAGGGTCGGGCCGGTACCAGATCGGGCACTTTTAGCATCGCTCACTCCTCTCTAGTCGTCCGTCCTGGTAGCGGATGACCGAGTCCACCTCGGCGTGCCTTTCGCAGAGCATCCGGAGTGTTTCGGGTCCGTAGTGAATCGAGCTCCACGGGCTTCCGACCTCGGCCGCGTCGAGCATCACCTTCTCGTTGCCGGGGGTGACCCCGACGTATCGGAAGACGCTCGGAACCGGAGTGTTGGCGTACATGCTCCAGGCGAACTTCCTTGGCGGATCCGTCGTGACCAACAAGAACGCGGGAACGACGGCCTCGAGAAGGAATATCCCGAGGAGTAGCCGCTTGGCAACGGTCCGTTTCATTGTCAGGTCCTTCAGCGGTGTCGGTTCGTCCTCCTCCGGAGTCCAACCGCCCGCGTCGTCCGGAGATCATGCACGCAAGTCTCGGTCAAGGAACGGTGAGCATGATCACGTCAGGCGCCCTTCGCCGTGACGTTCACGCGTACCGACCCTGGCACTTCCGGAAAGGTATACCACGGTCCCCGCAGGTCACGGCGGGAACCCCGATTCACCGTTTTGGGGTATAATTTGCGCCAACAACAATCGGCCGTCCGGCCGTGTCACTAGTCCGAAGTCGTTCGCAACACAAATTTCGTTGCGAAATGGCATCGAAAAGTCGAACGTGCCCGTTCGGTTCGGTCAGCGGGCCGGGAGCGCGGCGCGCACCGCGTCCGAGACCGTCTGCACCGGCCCGGTGCCCAGCCCGCGCGGGACCGTGAGCGCCAGGTAGACGGGGCGATCCACGGCGATGAACGTGTCGCGGTCCGGCTCGGACAGCGACAGCCAGCTCACCCCGTTGATCACGATGAGCGCCGAGGTGGGGGTCAGCTCGGGCGGGCGGGGCAGTCCGCAGCGCAGGATCACCGGCCGGGCGCGTTCGACGCCGGCCCAGGCCACGGCGCCCTCCGGGGCGGGGGAAGCGAGCGGGAGCCGGGGCAGCGGCCGGGGGCTCGCGGCGAGCTCGGCGGGCAGCGTGGCGAGCAGCCGGGCGCAGGACGGCGAGCCGGCGTCCGGGGCGTCCACCGGGGGCAGCGCGAGCGGGCCGGCGGGGGCGGGGGCCGGGGTCGGGGCGCCGTTCGGGCCGCGCCCCTTGGCGACCAGGCCCAGGACCACGGCGGCCAGCAGCAGCAGCACCGGCAGTACGAAGATCAGGATCATGGCCGGGTGCCGGCGGGGCGCGGTGCGCACGGCTGTCGGCTCGGTGCTGGTTCCTGCTGGTTGCGTGCCGGTCAGGACAGGTGGACCACCGGGCAGGTGAGGGTGCGGGTGATGCCGGCGACGTTCTGCACCTGCGCGACGACCAGTCGCCCCAGGTTGTCCATGGTGTCCGCCTCGGCGCGGACGATCACGTCATAGGGGCCCGTCACATCCTCCGCGGACAGCACTCCGGCCAGCCCGGAGATCTCCGCCGCGACGGCGGACGCCTTGCCCACTTCGGTCTGGATCAGGATGTATGCCTGGACCACAGTGTGCCCCTCTTCCGTACGTGGTGTCGCCTCTCGGGTAGGAACGACAGCGGGGAGAACGTACCGCGGCTCCCCGCGTCATCAGACACATGATCCGCTGAACGGAGCGTTCCCGTGGCCGACCGTGACCCCGCGCGCCCGGCCACGGTAGCCGATCTGGGCGAGTTCGGCCTGATCGCGCGCGTGACCGCCGGGCGCGTCCAGCCGCCCGGCACGCTGCTCGGCCCCGGGGACGACGCCGCCGTGCTCGCGACGCCCGACGGCCGGGTGCTGGCCAGCACGGACATGCTGGTGGAAGGGGTCCATTTCCGACTGGACTGGTCGACTCCGGTCCAGGTCGGCCGCAAGGCGGCGGCGGTCAACATGGCGGACGTGAGCGCGATGGGAGCGGTGCCGACGGCGCTGCTGGTCGCCATCGGCTGCCCGCCGGAGACGCCCGCCTCGCTGGTGGAGGGGCTCACCGAGGGCCTGTGGGCGGAGGCGGCGGCGACGGGTGCCGGGGTGGTCGGGGGCGATGTGGTCTCCGCGCCCGAGGTGGTGGTTTCGGTCACAGTGCTCGGCGACCTCGCCGGCCGGAGCCCGGTGACCAGGTCGGGCGCCCGCCCGGGGGACGTGCTCGCGGTGGCCGGTCGCCTGGGCCGGTCGGCCGCCGGCCTGGCCGCGCTGTCGTCGGGCCGCCATGCCGCGGACGAGTTGGCCGGCGAGTTGGCCGGCGAGCTGGCCGACGTGGTGGCCGCGCACCGGGTGCCGGCGCCGCCGTACTCCGCGGGCCCGGCCGCCGCCCGGGCCGGCGCCACCGCGATGATCGACGTCTCGGACGGGCTGCTCGCCGACGTCGGCCACGTCGCGCTGGCCTCCTCGGTGGCCGTGGACGTCCGCGCCGCCGCCCTGCCGGTGGCCCCCGAGCTGGCCCGCGCCGCCGCCGCCCTGGGCGCCGACCCGCTGCGCTGGCTGCTCACCGGCGGCGAGGACCACGCGCTGGCCGCCACGTTCCCGGCCGGCATCGCGCTGCCGGCGCTGCCCGAGGGCTGGACGCCCGTCGGCACCGTGCGGGCCGGCGCCGGGGTGACCGTGGACGGCGAGCCCTACGACGGCGCCGCCGGCTGGGACCACTTCTCCGCGCGCTGACCGAGCAGCTCGCCGATCGCGGCGGCGACCTGACGGGGGCGGGCCTCCGGGAGGAAGTGCCCGCCGGGCAGCACGAGCGTGCGCGGGTCGGGAGCCCAGCGCCGCCACACCGCTTCCGGGTCGAACGGGAGCGCCACGCCGCCAGGGTCCTGCCAGATCGCCAGGGTGGGCGCGGTGGTCCGGCGGCCGGCATCCCGGTCGGCACGGTCGTGCTCGCCGTCGACGAACGCGCTGGCCCGGTAGTCCTCGCAGATCGCGCGCACCGCCTCGGGCCGGCGGGCGGCGGCCAGGTAGGCGGCCCGGACCTGGTCGGGGATGGTCGCGGGCTCGGGCGCCCAGGCGTCCAGGAAGTGCCCGAAGAACGCGTCCGGATCGGCCCGGATCATCCGTTCGGCCAGGTCGGTGGGCTGCGCGAGCAGGTAGAGGTGGAAGGCGAACACGCCGAACGTGCCGGACAGCGACTCCCACATGTCGACTGTCGGGATCACGTCGATCACTCCGAGGTGGGTGACGACCCCGGGGTGGTCGAGCGCGGCGCGGAAGGCCACCAGGGCGGCCCGGCGCCGCCGTGGGCGACACGCAGCACGCGGCCGCCGACGTCCACCGACCGCTCCCGGAGCCCGGGGATGGCGAGGTCCATGCCGACATGCTGGCAGCGGGGTCCGACAAGACCGCGCGAGCGCCGTTGACAGCGGAAAACCCACGAGGCTAATGTTCGACATCTGACAGCGACGTCCGCCGCCCTCGACACGAGGAGGAAGACATGAGCTCAGCCAGCAAGCCGTGGGCCGGCGTGATTCCCGAAGAAGATCTCGCCGCGTTCGGGCGCGGTTTCGACGACCAGCACCGCCCGCTGACCGCCGGCGTCCGGCCCGCCGTGGTGGTCGTGGACATGACCAGGGCGTTCGTCGACTCCGCCTACCCGACCGGCTGGAGCCCGACGGGCTACCCGGCGGTGCGGGCGAACGCGAGCCTGCTGGCCTCGGCGCGGGCGGCCGGGCTGCCGATCTACTTCACCAGGGGCTACCCGGAGCCGGACGCCGAGCTGCCGGCGGCCCAGCGCGGCCGGTGGAAGGTGAACCGCGCGCCCGCGCCGCTGCCGGAGGGCACCCCGCCGGGCGACGTGATCGTCGAGGAGCTGGCGCCGATGGCGGGTGAGATCGTCATCGACAAGGGCACCAAGCCCAGCGCGTTCTTCGGCACGCCGCTGGTCTCCTACCTGGTGCACAACGGCTGCGACACCGTGATCGTCACCGGCATGACCACCAGCGGGTGCGTGCGGGCCAGCGTGCTGGACGCGTTCCAGTACAACTTCAACGTCATCGTCCCGTTCGAGTGCAGCGCCGACCGCAGCCAGATCTCGCACAAGGTCAACCTGTTCGACATGCACATGAAGTACGCCGACGTGGTCAGCCTGGACGAGACGGTCGACTACCTCGAGAAACTAGGCACGCCAGGCGGTCAGTAGAGCCGTGGTGTCCGGGACGGTCAGGAGTGCGGTGGCCGCTTTGAGGACGGACTCGCCGTGGGCGCCGGCGCGGGCGGTGCAGTGGTCGTGGAAGTCGGGCGCGGTCCAGCCGCTGGTGTCGCCGTCGCCGGTCAGGGTGACGGTGCGGGCGTCGGCGAACACGAGGTCGAGGACGGCGGTGAGGTCGCCGAGGGCGGGGTCGCCGACCACCTCGACCGGGACCTCCGCCCTGGCGGCGTGGAAGGTGCGCAGCGCGCTGTGGGTGATGCCCTGGATGCTGGCGATCGACGCGGTGTCGCTGTCGTGGCCGTACGCGGCGGCGAACGGCGCGAGCCGCACCACGACCCGGCGCAGTTGGCCGTTCGGGGCGGGTGACGAGCGGAGGGCCTCGAAGACGGACTGGCCGTACATGGCGACCGGGTGTCGTTTGAACGTCACGCGGTGCACGGCGGCCGGCCGTCCGTCGGACAGCTGGGCCGAGCCGCCGAGCAGCGAGTACAGCCCGTGCCGGCCGGACAGCACGCCCGGCCCGCTGCCCAGGCCGGCCATCGCGGCGGACGTGGCGTACACGCCGGAGCCGGTGGCCAGCGCGGGCTGCAGCCGCCAGGCGTCGCCGTCGCCGGACACCACGGCGAGCGGACCGCCCGCGCCGGAGGCGGCCAGCGCGAGCGCGTGCGCGGCGTCGGCGTCGGACAGTTCGTGCAGCAGCGCGGTGGTCGCGGCGGCGGCCAGCGGCGCGATCGCGGACGTCACCCGCCAGCCCCGGCGCGACACCTCGGGCAGCAGCGCGTCGGCGAGCAGGCAGCCGCACTCGTAGCCGCCGACCAGGGCGCGCAGCAGCTCGCGCCCGCGCACCGGGCGCCCGGCGGCGGCGCGCGCTTCCACCGCGGCCAGCGCGGGCGGGACGACGGCGAGGCCGGGGTGGGCGGCCACCCGGTAGGAGTCGTCGGTGAGCCGGGCGTGGGTCAGGAACGCGTTGGCGATCACCGCCGCGCCGCTGGCCCGGCCGCCGGTCAGGCCGGTCACCGTGCAGGGCCCGGGTTCGGCGGCGAGCGCGCGGGCGACGGTGAGATAGCGCTCGTCGCGGGCGGAGGCGATCATGTCGACCAGCGCGGCGGCCAGGCAGCCGGCGGCGCGGGCCAGGGTGTGCTCGTCGGCGGTGTCGGCGGCGCGGCGGGCCAGCCGCCACAGCTCGGCGGCGTCGTGCGGGGCGGCGGTCACGGTGCGTCGTCGTCGAGGCCGGCGAGGCGGCGGTACCGGGTCACGATCCGGGTGCAGTCCTCGTCGCCGTAGCCGTCGTCCACGGTCCGCCGCCAGCACGCCACCACCGCCCTGGCCAGCGGAGCGGGTATGCCCATCTCGGCGGCCAGCCGGTCGAACAGCGTGACGTCCTTGAGCGCCCCCGCGGCGGGGAAGCCGAAGTCGAACGCGCCGGACAGGACGTGGTTCGGGAACTTCACGGCGGTCGCGGAGCTGCGTCCGGAGCTGGCGTTGAGCACCTCGACCGCCACGTCCAGCGGGATGCCGGCCTTGGCGGTGACGGCGGTGGCCTCGGCGGCGGCGGCCAGCGCGCCCAGCGACAGCACGTTGTTGGCCACCTTCATGACCTGCGCCTGGCCCGGTTCGGCGCCGACGTGGAACACCGCCTCGCCGATCGCGTCGAACACCGGACGGCACCGCGCGACGGCGTCAGGGACGCCGGCCGCGATGATCGTCAGGGTGCCGCGCTCGGCGCCCGCCACGCCGCCGCTGACCGGGGCATCCACGAAGGACACCCCGGCGGCGGCCAGCTCGGCGGCCACCGCCCGGGTGGCGTCGACCCCGGCGGTCGAGGTGCTCACCACGACCCGTCCTTCCGCGCCGCCGTCCACCAGCTCGGCGCACACCTCCCGCAGTGCCTCCGGGGTGGGCAGGCTCAGCAGCACGATCTCCGACGCCGCGACCAGGCCGTCGAGCCGGTCGTGCACGGTCACCGACGGCGTCCCTCGGAACGGGGCGGTCGCGGCGGGGGAGGGGTCCAGCAGGTGCGCGTGCCAGCCGCGCTCGACGCACCGCCGCGCCATCGGGCCGGCCATCCGCCCCACGCCGACGAACCCGAGCCCGCCGCTCACCTCGGCCAGCCGTTCAGGAGGGCGGCGTGCTCGTCGAGCGCGGGGTAGGGGCGGCCGGAGGCGGCGGGGCGCAGGGCGGGGGCGAGTGGGAGGGGGAGCGCGTCCGTGCCGCCGGCCGGGAAGGCCTCGGCGAGCGTGGCGACCACCGCGCAGCACACGTCCTGGCCGGCGAACCTGGCCTCCCAGTCGGCGGCGGTGCGCAGCGCCACCCGCTCGGCGACGGCCGCGATCGTGGCGGCGGGGTCGGCGGCGTCGTCGCGGAACCGCTCCGGAAGCTCGATCAGCTCGCAGAACCGCCGCCAGAACCGCTCCTCCAGCGGCGCGGCGGCCAGGTGCCGGCCGTCGGCCGTGCGGTAGACCCGGTAGCGCGGGCTGCCGCCGGTGACCAGGCCGGTGCTCGGCTCCGGCCACTCGCCGGTGGCCCGGTGCTGGCCCAGCGCCCAGTAGGCCAGCGGGCGCACGTTGTCGGCCATGGAGACGTCCAGGTGGCTGCCCCGGCCGGTGCGCTCGCGCGCGGCGAGCGCGAGCAGGATGTTGAACAGTGCGGGGTAGGCGCCGCCTGCGATGTCCGCGACCAGCACCGGGGGCAGCGGCGGGTCGCCGTCCGCGCCGCGCACCAGGTCCAGCAGGCCGGTCTCGGCCAGGTAGGTCAGGTCGTGGCCGGCGCGGTCCGCTCGCGGTCCGTGCTGGCCGTGGCCGGTGATCGAGCAGTACACGACGCCCGGGTTGTCCCGGCTGATCCGCTCGTACCCCAGCCCGAGGCGGTCCATCACGCCCGGCCGGAACTGCTCGACGACCACGTCCGCGCCGCGCATCAGCTCCGCGACGGCGTCGCGGCGCCCGGGGTCCTTGAGGTCGGCGGCGACGCTGAGCTTGCCGCGGTTGAGCAGCGCGAAGTTGGCGCTGGCCGTCCCCAGCCGGGGCTGGTACGAGCGCATCTCGTCGCCCTGCCCGGGGCGTTCGATCTTGACGACCTCGGCGCCGGACTCGGCCAGCAGCAGGGTGGCCAGCGGGCCGGGCAGCAGGGTGGAGAAGTCCACCACCCGCAGCCCGGCCAGCGGTGCCGTCACCGGTGCCGTCATGAAGCCACCGCCGCGCCGCGCAGCCGGGACCGCAGCTCGGCCTTCTTGACCTTGCCGCTGGACGTCATCGGCAGCGCGTCGACCAGCTCCAGCCGCTCGGGCAGGAAGTGCTTCGACACCCCGTGCGCGAGCAGGTACCCGCACAGCTCGTCCAGGGCCGGGCGCCTGTCGGCCGGGACGACCACCGCGCACGCCCGTTCGCCCAGCCGGTCGTCGGGCACCCCGACCACCGCGACACCGGCCACGTCCGGGTGTTCGTACAGCAGGCTCTCCACGTCCGCGACCGGGATGTTCTCCCCGCCGCGAATGATCAGGTCCTTGCTCCGCCCGCGCAGGCTCAGGTAGCCCTCCGGCGAGATCGCCGCGGTGTCGCCGGTGCGGAACCAGCCGTCTTCGAACGCCTCCGCGTCGGCGTCCGGGCGCTGGTAGTAGCCGAGGAACAGCCCCTCACCCCGGATCCGCAGCTCGCCCACCTCGCCGGGCGCGGCGGGCCGCCCGTCGGCCGCCACCACGCCGACCTCGCAGCCGGGCACCGCCACCCCGTCGGTGCGCCGCGCGTCCGCCGGCAGCGCGGGCGACCAGGAGACGCCGATGCCGTACTCCGTCATCCCCCACGCCGGGCACACCTCGGCGCCGAACCGCTCGCCGGCCACCGCCGGCAGCTCGCGGGGGATCGGCGCGCCGGCGAGCACCGCGAGCGCCAGCGGGCAGTCCGCGCCGAGGTCGGTGGCCAGCAGGTCGTGCAGGAACGTGGGCGCGCCGAACAGCGCCGTCACGCCGTGCTCGGTGATCACCTCGGCGGCCCGGTGCGGGTTCCATCTGTCCAGGTAGACGGCGGTGCCGCGCAGGTACGTGGTGAGCAGCACGCCCCAGAGGAACCCGGTGTGGTGCCCGACCGGCGACGCCACCAGGTTCACGAACGGGTCGGCCAGCCTGGCCACCTCGGCGTGCCGGGCGAAGTTCGACAGCACCGCGTGCAGCGTGGCGTGGCTGTTCATCACGCCCTTGGGCTCGCCGGTGGTGCCCGAGGTGAAGCCGATGTGGCACACAATCCGTGAGTGGCTAGGGGTGCCATAGCGCCTATTGCCACTCACGGGTAGTTCGGCCAGCGGGATCTCGCGAGGCTGGGCGTCATAGGCCACGACCAGGGTGGGTGGGGTGGCGAGGCGGGGCAGGACGCGGCGGGCGGTGGCGGCGGCGGACGTGACCAGGACGGTGGGGGCGGCGCGGCGCAGGATCGTCTCGACGTCGCGCTCGCCGTAGGCGACCGGGATGCCGGTGTAGACGGCGCCGAGTTCGAGGATCGCGAAGATCAGGGCGGGAAACTCGATCTGGTTGGGGAGCATGACCGCGACCCGGTCGCCGGGGGTCACGCCGAGTTGGGCCAGGCCGGTCGCGTAGTCGTGGGCCAGGGTGTCGAGGTCGGCGTAGGTGAGGCGGTCGGCGCCGATCGCGGCGGTTCGGTCGGGGGCGTGCCGGGCGGCGTCGGTGAGCAGCGACCGCAGGGTCATCGGCTCGGTCATCGGTGACCTCCCAGTGAGTCGGCGGCGTGGCGGGCGGCGTCGAGGGCTCCGGACGCGGCGCGCAGCGAGATCGCGTCGCGCAGCAGCCGCTCCGCCCGGTACTCGCGCAGGTATCCGTAGCCGCCGTGCGCCTGGACGGCCGCGGTGGTCACCTCGATCGCGGACTGGGTGGCGCCGCGCAGCGCCTCGGCGGCGGCGTCCGGGTCCGGGTCCGGCGGGGCGGCGGCCAGCGCGAACAGGGCCTGGGTGGCGCGGCGCTGGCGCAGGCGGGCCTCGGCGAGTGCGGCGCGCACCGGCGGCAACGCCAGCAGCACGTCGCCGAACTGCTCGCGCTCGCCCGCGTAGCCGACCGCGAGGTCCACGGCGGCCTCCGCGATCCCGCACGCTACGGCCGCGCAACCCAGGCGCAGCCGGGTACGGGCGGTCGCCGTGTCCGCGGCCGGGTCGAGGTCGCAGTCGGCGTCGAGGGTGGCGCGGCGGCGGCCTTTCAACCCGGTGGTGTGTTGTAGCGGCCCGTAGGTGACGCCGGCGGCCAGGACGGCGGCGCCGGGGACCGTCGGGTCCAGCACCACGAGCAGGGGGTCGGCGCCGGTGGCCTCGATCCGGTCGATCGTGCCGGTGAGCCGGACGCGGCCGTTCTCGTGCGTTCTCGCGTCGAGGTGGACGGTCGAGGAGCGGGCGTCGACCAGCGCGGCAAGTGCCCCGTCCGGGAGCGGCCGAGCCAGCAGGTGCGCCGCGGCGTCGGCGTGCGCGCAGGCCAGCGCGAGCGGCGGCGACACCCGCGCGATCCGCTGGACGGCCAGCAGCGCGGTGGCCCGCGATGCGCCGCCCCCGCCGAGCGCCTCCGGGGTGCCCAACGCCCACAACCCGCGGGCGGCCAGCTCGGCGGCGGCCTCGGACACGTCGAGGTCGTCGTCGAGCCCGTTGGTGACGGCGTCCAGCACCTCCACCAGCGCGCGCTGCTCGTCGGACAGCTCCAGGCCGTTCATCGCCAGAACTTGCCGTCGTCGGGGGCGCGCCGCTGCGCGAAGGATGCGCTGACCTCGTGCGCCTCCTCGGTGAGCAGGTACATCGACAGCAGCTGGTCGTGCGCCATCCGGGCCTGCCCGGCGACGCCGGTGTGCCGCCCGGAGAACGCCGACTTCAGCCCGGCCAGCGCGAGTGGCCCCCTGGCCTTCAGCTCGACGGCCAGCCCGCGGGCCCGCGCCGCCAGCTCCGCGGCCGGCACCACCTCGTTGACCAGGCCCATCTCCAGCGCCTGGGACGCGGTGTACTTGCGGTTGAGGTACCACATCTCCTTGGCGCGCTTGCGGCCGACGACGTCCTCCAGGTACCAGGTGCCGTACCCGGCGTCGAAGCTGCCGACGATCGGGCCGACCTGGCGGAACAGCGCGTTCTCCGCCGCGATCGTCAGGTCGCACACCACGTGCAGCACGTTCCCGCCGCCCACCGCGTAGCCGTTCACGGCGGCGATGACCGGCTTGGCCACGGTGTCGATCAGCTCGTAGACGTCGACGATCGGCATGATCGCGCCGTAGTCGGCGGTGGTGACCGGGTCGTGCTCGCCGCCGATGCAGAAGAACTTCTCGCCCGCGCCGGTCAGGATCGCGACCCGCTGCTCGCGGTCGTCCCGGAACCGGCGCAGCGCGTCGGCCAGCTCACGGGCGGTCTGAACGCGGAACTTGTTGCCCGCCTCCGGGCGGTTGATCGTGATCGTGGTGATGCCGTCGGCGGTGTCGACCAGGATGTCGTCCGTCATGTGCCCTCCTGCAGGCCGGTGCGGAAACCGCGCCCGCTCTTGGCGCCGAGGTAGCCGGCGGCGACCATCCGGCGCAGCAGCGGCGGCGGCGCGAACTGGGGGTCGAGGGTCTCGCCGTAGGCGTTCGCGGTGGCGTGCTCGTGCACGTCCAGCCCGATCAGGTCCAGCAGCGCGAGTGGACCCTTGGGGTAGCCCAGGCCCAGCTCCAGCGCGAGGTCGATGTCCTCGGCGGTGGCCAGGTGATCGTCGTAGGCCTGGACCACGTCGTTGAGGTACGGCATCAGCAGGTGGTTGACCAGGAACCCGGGGCGGTCGGGGGCTTCCACGGCCACCTTTCCGACCTCGTCGGCGAACGCCAGCAGCGCATCGACGGTGGCTTGATCGGTTTGCAGCGCGCGGACCACCTCCACCAGCTTCATCACCGGCGCGGGGTTGAAGAAGTGCAGCCCGGCGAACCGCTCCGGGCGCGGCACGGCGGCGGCGAGCTGGGTCACCGCGAGCGCGGAGGTGTTGGTGGCCAGCACCGCGTCCGGCCCCACCGCGGCCGCCACCGAAGGCAGCAGCGCGCGCTTGATCTCCAGCTCCTCCACCACCGCCTCGATGACCAGGTCCGCGCCGGCCAGCCCGGCCACCTCGGTGGTCGCGGCGACCCGGTCCAGCACCGCCGTCCGGTCGTCGCGGGTGAGCTTGCCGCGCGCGACCCCGCCGTCCAGGAACGCCTCGAGCCGCTCCCGCCCGGCAGCGATCCGGGCGGCGTCCGTCTCCAGCACCGTCACCGGCAGGCCGGCCTGGGCGCAGACCTGCGCGATGCCGGCGCCCATGGTGCCGAAGCCCAGCACGGCGACCTTGGTGAAACGCATCGAGAACCCCCTCAGCTGCCGAAGTGGCGGGCGTCGTCGTAGGTGTGGAAGCCCCGGCCGGTCTTGCGGCCAAGGTGACCGGCCGCGATCATCTGCTCGACCAGCGGCGGCGGCGCGAAACGCTGATCACGAAGCTGCTCATACAGGCTCAGCGACACCGCCCGGTGGATGTCCAGGCCCACGATGTCGAGCAGCGTGAACGGCCCCATCGGGTAGCCCAGCCCGAACCTCACCGCCTTGTCGATCGACTCGACGGTGCCCCGGCCGGCCTCCAGCGCGCGGATGCAGTTGTTCTCGAACGGGATGAGGAACCGGTTGACCAGGAAGCCTGGGGAGTCCTTGACGGTCACCGACGTCTTGCCCAGCGAGTCCAGGAACCGCCGGGTGCGTTCGTAGGCGTCCGCGCCGGTCTGCCGGCCGGTCACCACCTCGACCAGCTTCATCAGCGGTGCCGGGTTGCAGTAGTGCGTGCCGACCACCCGCTCCGGGCGGCTGGACCCGGCGGCGATGGCAGTCACCGACAGCGTGGAGGTGTTGGTGTGGAACAGGGTGTCCGGCTTGCAGATCTCGTCCAGCTCGGCGAACGTCCGCCGCTTCAGCTCGACGTCCTCGAAGATCGCCTCGATGACCACGTCGCAGTCGGCCAGGTCGGCCAGGTCGGTGGCGCCGGACAGGCCGCTCTTGGCTTTTTCCGCCACGTCCGACGGGAGCTTGCCCAGCGCGGCGCTCTTGTCCAGGAACGATGTGACGCGGTCCAGGCCGGCGCCGACCCGCTCGTCGTCGAGGTCCCGCAGGATCGTGCGGTGCCCGGCGCGGGCGGCCACCACGGCGATGCCCGAGCCCATGGTGCCGCCGCCCAGTACTCCGACGGTGTAGGTCACCCGATGCTCCTTTCTAGCGCGCGGCCTGGCCGCCGTCGATGACGATCGTTTCTCCGGTCATGAAGTCCGAGGCGGGGGAGGCGAGCAGGACGATCCACGGCGCCAGCTCGTCCGCCCTGCCCATCCGCCGGGCCGGGACGCCGCGCAGGATCCGGTTCAGCGCGTCCGGGTCGGCGCGGACGTCGGCGTTGAGGTCCGTCGCGACATAGCCCGGCGCGAGCGCGTTGACCTGCACGCCGTGCCGCGCCCACTCCAGGGCCATGGACCGGGTGAACGCCACCACCGCGGCTTTGGATGCGGAGTACGCGGCGTGCCCGGGGATGCCCTTGAAGGCGAAGTTGGACGCCATGTTGATGACCTTCCCCGAGCCCTGCGCGACCAGGTGCCTGCCCACCTCCCGGGTGGCCAGGAAGGTGCCGCGCAGGTTCGTGTCCAGCACCCGGTCCCACTCCGCGTCGGTCGTCTCCAACAGCTCGGTGCTGGACACCACGCCCGAGTTGTTCACCAGGATGTCCACCCGACCCAGCTCGGCGACCGTGTCCGCGACCATCGCCCGCACGTCTTCTGACCGGGTGACGTCCGTGCGGGTGGCGACCGCGCGGACGCCGAGCTTCTCGGCCTCGGCCCGCACCCGGTCCAGCGCGTCCGTGTCCCGGGCGGCCAGTGCCACGTCCGCGCCGGCTCCGGCCAGCGCGAGCGCGGTGACCCGGCCGATGCCCCTGCTGGCGCCGGTCACGATCGCGGTCCGGCCGGCCAGTGCCTGTTCGGTCATGTCGTTGCGCCCCGTCTGTCGGTGTCGCGGGCGATCAGCAGTCGCTGTACCTCGTTGGTGCCGTCGTAGATCTGGGTGACCTTGGCGTCGCGCAGGTACCGCTCGACGCCCAGCTCGGCAAGGTCGCCGTCCGCGCCGAGCACGTCCGTGCAGGCCAGCGCGGTGCGCCAGCCGAGGTCGGTGCAGCCCAGCTTCATCATGGCGACGTCCGCGGTGCCGGTGTCGGCGTCCGTGTCCACCGCCCGCGCCGTGGCGAGCAGCAGCAGCCGGCCGGCCAGGATGTCCGTGCGCAGCCCGGCCAGCGTGAACGCGGCATCCGGCGGGATCGGACCGCCGCGCGCCCGCAGCGCCGCGAGGGTGTGCTCGTACGCGCCCCTGGCCAGGCCGACGCCCTGGGCGGCCGCGCTGATCCGGGACTTGACGACCGAGCTCATCACCACCCGCCAGCCCGAGCCCTCCTCGCCCAGGCGCGCGGCCGCCGGCACCCGCACGCCGTCGAAGAACAGCTCCGCCGTGCTCGAACCGTGCATGCCCATCTTGCCCAGCGTGCGGCCCCTGCCCAGCCCTGGCGTGGAGCCGTCGACCGCGAACGCGGTGATCCCGGAACGGCCGGCGGCCCTGTCCACGGTGGCGAAGCAGACGATCACGTCCGCGCGGTCGCCGGTGGTGATGAACGTCTTCGCGCCGTCGATCACGTAGTGCTCGCCGTCGCGTTGCGCGGAGGTACGCAGGGCAGAGACGTCCGAGCCGGCGTTCGGTTCGGTGATGGCCAGCGAGCCGTACAGCTCGCCGGAGCACAGCCCGGGCACATACCGCCGGGCCAGCTCCTCGCTCCCGGCCAGCATGATCGGGTAGCCGGCGTGCATCTGCGTCATGTAGATCAGGCTGGTGGCACCGCAGGCCGCCGCGATCTCCTCCATGGCCAGCGCGTACGCCACCGTCGACGCCTCCCGCCCGCCCAGCGCGGACGGGAACATCAGCCCGCCCAGCCCGGCCGTGGCCAGCGCCTGGTAGGAGTCGTGCGCGAACTCGCCGCTCGCGTCCCACCCCGCCGCCCTGGGCGCGACCTCGGCGGTCACCACGGCGCGGACCTCGTCGCGCAGCGCGCGCTCGTCCTCGGTCAGCAGGACGTCCGCCGCGTGTTCGTCCAGCGTCATCGCGGACAGCGTCATCGCTGATCCCCGAACGACGGCGCCCGCTTCTCCCGGAACGCGGCGACGCCCTCCACCGCGTCCGGGTTGCCGACCGCCAGCCCGGCCAGCGCGGACTCCAGCGCCAGCCCGGTGCCCAGCGGCGCGTCCGCGCCCAGCCGCAGCGCCGCCAGGATCGCCCGCACCGACGCCGGACTGCGCCCGGCCACCCGGTCCGCGAGCTCGCGCGACACGCCGCCCAACTCGTCGTCGGCCGCCGGAGGCACGGCCAGCAGGCCCAGCTCGTAGGCGCGCCGCGCGGGCAGCCGGTCGCCGGTCAGCATCAGGTACGCCGCCGTGGCCCTCCCCACCGCCCTGGGCAGCCGCTGGGTGCCGCCGTAGCCCGGCATCAGCCCCAGGTTCGCCTCCGGCAGGCCGAACGCCGCGCCCTCGGCGGCCACCGCGAACGTGCACGCCAGCGCGAGCTCGCACCCGCCGCCCAGCGCCAGCCCGTTCACCGCCGCGATCACCGGCAGCTCGCTGTCCGCCACCGCCCGCAGCACCCGCTGCCCCTCGGACAGGAACCGGTGCGCGTCCACCGGCCCCAGCCGGGCCAGCTCGTCGAGGTCCGCGCCGGCGCTGAACGCCTTGCGGCCCGCGCCGGTGAGCAGCACCGCCCGGGTCCGCCCGTCGCGTGCCAGCTCGCGCAGCGCCTCGCCGAGCCCGGTGAGCACCGCCGCGTTGAGCGCGTTGTGCACTTCCGGGCGGTTGATCATTACGGTGGCCACCGTGCCGTCGCGCTCGACGGTGAGAGGATCAGTCATTGCGCCACCTCGGCCCCGATCTGCACGGCACCCTCCGAGGCGAGCCCGTCGATCTCATCGTCCGAGAACCCGTGCTCGCGCAGCACCGCCTCGGTGTCCGCGCCCAGCGGCGGCGCCGGCCGGGCCGGGGGATCGGCGGCGGCCAGTCGCCACGGGCTGCGCACCGCGAAGTGCGGCCCGTCCGCCCCGTCCAGCCGCAGCACGCTGCCCCTGGCCGCCACCTGCCGGTCGGCCACCACCTCGGCCAGCCGCTGCACCGGCGCGGCCGGCACCCCGGCCGCGGCCAGTCGTTCGAGCCACTCCTCGGCGCCCGCGGTGCGCAACCGCCGCTGTATGGCATCGACGATCCGCTCGCGCTCGGCCCGCCGGCCCGCGTTCGAGGCCAGCGCCGGATCGTCCGCGAGCCCGTCCAGCCCGAGCGTGTCGCACAGCCGCCGCCAGATCGCCTCGCTCCCGACGGCCAGCACGATCGGCCGGTCCTCGGTGGCGAAGGGCTGGTAGACGGCCAGCACGGAGTCGGTGCCGCCGCTGGGCCTGGGCTCCGGCTCGCCGGCCAGGAACGCCGCGATCCGGGGCGCCATCAGCGCCAGGTCCGACTCCAGCAGCGCGACGTCGACCAGGTCACCGAGCCCGGTGCGCTCCTGGCGGCGCAGCGCGGCGGTGATCGCCAGCGCGGCGGACATCCCGGCCACGATGTCGGACAGCGCGGTGGACACCCGCTGCGGGGCGCCGTCCGCCGCGCCGGTCACGCTCATCAGGCCCGAGCGCGCCTGCGCCACCAGGTCGTAGCCGGGCAGCGTCGCGTCCGGGCCGTCCAGCCCGAACCCGGACAGCGCGCAGTACACCAGCCTCGGGTACCTGGCGCGCAGCCGTCGCGGGCTCAGCCCGAGGCCGTCCAGCTTGGCCGGGTTGAGGTTCTCCACGAACACGTCGGCCGCCGCGAGTAGCCGGTGCAGCACCCGCCGCGCCCCCGGCGAGCGCAGGTCCAGCACGACGCTGCGCTTGTTGCGGTTCGCCGAGGCGAACCAGGCCGAGGTGCCCCCGGTGAACGGCGGACCCCAGCCCCTGGCGTCGTCGCCCCGGCCGGGCCGCTCGACCTTGATGACCTCCGCGCCCAGGTCGGCCAGGTACATGGTGGCGGTCGGGCCCGCGTACGAGGTGCTCAGGTCCACCACCCGGATCCCGGACAGCGGAAGCTCGGCCCGCGCGCCGGGTGCAGCGGCCTCATCCTCGAGCAGCGTCACCGGACCTCCTCTCGCTCTCGTGCCGACGTTCAGACTATTGTTCGACATTTATCCGATGTCAAGTGGTCAGCCCACTCGGGCCGTTCCCGGGGCCGCGATGGTGCCGCCGTCGACCACCACCGTGGCCCCGGTGGTGCTGGCCGAGTGCTCCGAGAGCAGGAAGACGATCGTGGCCGCGACCTCGGCGGGATCGGTCGCCCTGCCCAGCGGCACGCCGCCGTCCAGCCGCTCCCGCGCCGCCGCCGGGTCGATCCCGTCCCGCTCGCTGACCCGCTGGACGGCCATCCGGTAGCGGTCCGTGGCGGTCACCCCCGGCACCACCGTGTTGACCCTGATCCGCCGCCCGGCAAGCTCCGCCGCGTAGTGCCGCGACAGCGCCTCGACACCCGCGTTGATCGCGCTGACGTGCGGCGACCCCGGCCAGTGACGCATCGAGGCGATCCCGGAGACGTTGACGAACCCGCCGCCGTCGCGCATCCTCCCGAGCGCCGCCTGGATGACCGACTCGTAGCCGAGCAGCTTGAGCTCGAACAGCTCGGTCCACGCCGCCCGGTCCGGGTGGCCGCCGCCGGCCGCGAACCCGGCCGCGTTGTTGACCACCCCGTCCAGCTCGCCGAACCGCTCGCTCGCCGCGGTCACGGCGCGGTCGGCCCCTTCGGGGTGCCGCAGGTCGGCCTCGACGAACCCGACCCGGGGGTTCTCGCCGAGGTCGGCGGCGGCGCGCTCGATCGACTCCGTGGTCCGCGCGGCGACCATGACCGAGGCGCCCTCGTCGAGCAGCAGCCGGGTGGTCGCCAGCCCGATGCCCCGGGTGCCCCCGGTGACCAGGTACGACTGGCCGCCGACCCTCGGGTCCATCAGGTGGTCCTGTGGTTGAAGTCCGAACCCACCGTGCTCTCCTCATCGTTCGCGTCTCGTCCGGGATAATGTCAGACATTAATCTTGTGGTCGTTTGGCTGTCAACGGGTTGACGCCCGCTTCGGACGGTCACCTGGGTAGGTCTGTGCCGAATGATAAAGTTCGGACAGTCGTCCTTTCGGGGTTCGACCGGATGCTTAGGGGGCCACATGAGCGGGCAGGCGATCTCGAACGGTGGCGCGCCCGGTGCCCAGGACCGCAGGCGCATCGGCAAGCGCGTGATGCGGCCGCGCCAGCAGGTCGAGGAACAGATCCGCGAGCTGATCTTCTCCGGCGAGCTGCAGGGCGGCGAGCGACTGCCTCCCGAGGCCGAGCTTGCGCGGCAGTTCGAGGTGAGCAGGACGACCGTGCGCGAGGCGCTGCGCTCGCTGTCCACCCAGAACCTGATCGACAAGCACCCGGGCGCCGGCGGCGGCAGCTTCGTGCGGCGGATCAACTACGAGGCGCTCGGCGCGCAGTTGCAGGAGTCCCTGCACAACCTGCTGACGCTCGGCACCCTCGACGCCGAGGAGGTGGCCATGGTCCGCCAGTACCTGGAGGTGCCGTCCACCCGGCTGGCCGCCGAGCACCGCACCGATGACGACCTGCGCACCCTGCGCGAGATCGTCGAACGCCAGCGCACCATCTCCGTCGACGACCCCGAGGTCCCCGAGCTGGACAAACGGTTCCACGCCGCGATCGCCAAGGCCTCCCGCAACCGCGTGCTCGCCTCGTTCGTGCACGCCCTGCACCAGGAGACCGAACCCGTGCACTACCTCGCGCTCTCACCCGAGGTGGGCCGCGAAACCGTCCGCCAGCACCAGCAGATCGTCAAGGCCATCGACGCCAGGGACGCCGACGCCGCCGAGAAGGCGATCGTCGCCCACCTGACCTACCTGCGCGAGCACCTGTTCGCGAAGTGAGAGCTCACCCGGCGCATACCTACCTGGGGTGCCGCGCACCCCGCACCATGCGCGGTACCCCAACAAGCTGCGCGGCGCTAAGGCAGCATCCAGCCCAACACCGGCGTGGCCTGCAGGCCGATCAGGGCGGCCAGCACGAGCAGCATGCCCAGGCTCCAGCCGATCACCTTGCGCAGCAGCACGCCCTCCTGGCCGTCCAACCGGACGGACACCGCCGCGATGGTCAGGTTCTGCGGTGACAGCATCTTCCCCAGCACCCCGCCCGAGGAGTTCGCGGCGGCCAGCAGGTGCGGCGGCAGGCCGGAGCCGTGCGCGGCGGTCACCTGCAGCGAGCCGAACAGGGCGTTCGACGAGGTGTCCGAGCCGCTGACCGCGACGCCGAACCAGCCGAGCACGGGGGACAGGACCACCAGCGCGCCGCCGAGCCCGGCCACGAACATCCCGATCGAGGTGGTCTGGCCGGACGCGTTCATCACGTAGGCGAGCGCGAGCACGGCCATCACGGTGAGGATCGCCCAGCGCAGGTTGACCAGCGTGTCCCGGTACGAGCGCAGCGCGCGTCCCACGCCCACGCCGAGCAGCGGCACCACGATCAGGCCGGCGATGAGCATCAGGGTGCCGGCGGTGGTGAGGTAGGTCAGCGAGAACGTGGTGGTGCTGTGCGGCTTGCCCGCCGGGGTGAGCACGTCCAGCCCTGGCCAGTGGAACTTCACCACCGCCTTGTCCAGCAGCGGTTTGATGCCGGGCAGCTGGGCCAGCGAGAAGACGGCCACGATCAGCAGGTACGGCAGGAAGGCGCGGAACATCTCGCCCCGGGCGGCCGGCGCGGTGGCGGTGCCCGGCCCGCCCGCCGCGATCGAGGGCCGCCGCGCCGCCCACGGCGCGTCCGGCCGCAGCCGGCCCAGCACGACCACCGCGAACGCGGCCAGCAGGGTGGCGACGATGTCGGTCAGGGGCACGGACAGGAAGTTGGACGTCACGAACTGGCCCACGGCGAACACCACGCCGCAGGTCAGCGCCGGCACCCAGGCCTGGCGCAGCCCGCGCCGCCCGTCCACCAGGAACACCAGCACCAGCGGCACGAACAGCGCCAGCACCGGCGTCTGCCGGCCGACCACCGAGGCCACCAGCTCCAGCGGCAGCCCGGACACCTGGGCCAGCGTGATCACCGGCACCGCCATCGCCCCGAACGCCACCGGCGCGGTGTTCGCCACCAGTGCCACCACCGCCGCCCGGATCGGGGCGAAACCGAGCGCGACCAGCATCACCGAGGTGATCGCCACCGGTGCGCCGAACCCGGCCAGCGCCTCCAGCAGCGCGCCGAAGCAGAACGCGACCAGGATGGCCTGGGTGCGCCGGTCGTCGGACAGCGCGCCGAAGCTCTCCCGCAGGATCTCGAAGTGCCCGGTGGCCACCGTCATGTTGAACACCCACAGCGCGTTGATCACGATCCACAGGATCGGGAAGAACCCGAACACCGCGCCGTGCGCCGCCGAGGACAGCGCCGGCACCACCGGCATGCCGTACCCCGCGATCGCCACCACCAGCGAGGCCGCCAGCCCGGCCAGCGCCGCCCAGTGCGCCCGCGTTCGCAGCACCCCCAGCAGCACCAGGACCACCGCGAGCGGCACCACCGAGACCAGCGCGGACCAGCCGAGCGAGCCGCCCACCGCGTCCACCTGCTGCTGATAGGGCCCCATTGCCCCTCCTTCACTTGTGCTTCGTTACCGCACGGGCACACCACGGATCGAGGCGTCCAGCAGTTCGACGGGATGCAGCAGCGGCGGGCCCTCGGCGCCGAGGTGCCGGCGGATCTGCAGCAGGCAGCCCGGGTTCGCGGTGACCACCAGGTCGGGGCGGGCGGCGCGCACGTTCGCGGCCTTGCGGGCGCCCAGCTCGGCGGCGGCGTCCGGCGCCACCAGGTTGTAGATGCCGGCCGAGCCGCAGCACAGCTCGGGCTCGGCGACCTCCACCAGCTCCAGCCCGGGGATGGTGCGCAGCACCGCGCGGGGCTGGGCGCGCACGCCCTGGGCGTGGCCGAGGTGGCAGGCGTCGTGGTAGACGGCCCTGGCCCGGACCGGGTGCCGGGGCGCGGACGGTTCGAGCTCGGCGAGCACCTCGCTGACGTCCCGGACCTTGGCGCTGAACGCGGCGGCGCGTTCTGACCATGCGGGGTCGTCGGCGAGCAGTTGGCCGTACTCCTTCATCGACGAGCCGCAGCCGGCCACGTTCGTGACTATGGCGTCCACGTTCAGGGACTCGAACTCCGCGATGGTGCGTCGCGCCCGGCGCAGCGCGCTCGGCTCGCGGCCCGCGTGCAGCTCCAGCGCGCCGCAGCAGCTTTGCGCGCGGGGGATGAGCACCTCGCAGCCCTCGGCGGCGAGCACCCGGGCGGTGGCCGCGTTCACGTGGTGGAAGAAGACGTCCTGCACGCAGCCGGTGAGCAGCGCGACCGTGCGCCGTGTCGTCCCCTGCGACGGCACGCGGGACGGCAGGCTGGCGAAGGCGTCGCGGAGCCGGACCGGGGGCAGCAGCGACTCGGCGGCGGCCAGCTTTCCGGGCAGCCGCCTGGCCAGCCGGGACACCGCCGGTATCCGGCGCAGCCGCTGGTAGAGCGCGCCGGGCAGGGCGGCGGCGCGCAGCCGGCGGCGGTACGGGAACAGTGCGAAGATCGCGTTGCGGAACAGCCGGTCGGCGGGGCGGCGGGCCACGTTGCGCTCCAGCTGCGGGCGCACCGACTCCAGCAGCCTGTCGTACTGCACGCCGGACGGGCAGGCGGTCACGCAGGCCATGCAGCCCAGGCAGGCGTCGATGTGCTCGCGCAGCGCGCCGTCCAGCCCGATCTCGCCGCGCTCGGCAAGGTCCATCAGGTAGATCCGGCCGCGCGGAGAGTCCATCTCCTCGCCCCAGAGCTGGTACGTCGGGCAGGTGGGCAGGCAGAAGCCGCAGTGCACGCAGTCGTCGAGCAGCTCGCGCGCCGGCGGGTGGTGCGGGTCGAAGGCGGACTGGGTCACGGGCTATTCCTTCCACCACGGGCTGAACCGGCCGCCGCCCAGCCGTCCGTCCGGGTCGAGCTCGTCGTGCACCGCGCGCAGGACCGCGAGCGCGGACGGCGCCGGCCCCCAGGCGGGCAGGTCGGCGCCGGCGGCCGGGCGGGAGCGCAGCGCGGACGTGCCGCCCGCCTCGTGCACCGCCCGGTGCGCCTCGGCGACCACCGCCGGGTCGGCGGGCAGCGTCACGGTGCCGATCCCGGTGGCCAGCCCCGCCGTCACACCGCCGGCCCCGGGGACGTCGGCCAGCCGCTCCAACAGCCCGGGCAGCCGGGACGGGCGGGCGCCGACCCGCAGTACGGTGGCCCGCTCCGGGGGCCGGGAGACGGTCGCGGCGTGCGCGGCCCAGGCGGCGTCGGCGGCCGCGTCGTCCAGCCGGCCGGCGCCCGGGCCGAGCAGCTCCACCAGCCGCGACGCCCTGGCGTCCAGCGCCGCCGCGCCGCCCTCCAGCCGCGCCAGCAGCGCGCCGCCGCACCACTCCAACGCGGCCGGGTCCAGCGGGCTGGCCAGCACGTTTGCGGCGGCCGCGCCGGCGTCGGGCAGCGCGCAGGGCAGCCGGACGGTGGCGCTCGCCGCCGGCAACGGATGCAGCCGCAGCACCACCTCGGCGATGAGCGCGAGCGTGCCGTGCGCGCCGTGCACCAGCTTGGCCAGGTCGTAGCCGGCCACGTTCTTGATCACGTGACCGCCCGTGCGCGCCACCGTGCCGTCCGCGAGCACCACCACCGCGCCGATCACCAGGTCCCGCATCGAGCCGTACGCCAGCGCGGCCGGCCCGGAGTCGGCGGTGGCGATCAGCCCGCCCACGGTGGCGCCGTCGGCGACCCTGGCGGCGTCCAGCGCGACCCGCTGGCCGTGCTCGGCCAGCTCGGCGTTGAGCGTGCGCAGCGGGGTGCCGGCGCGGACCTCGACGGTCATGTCCGCCGGGTTGTGCGCGAGCACGCCGGTCAGCCCTGTCGTGTCCAGCAGCAGTTCGGGGTCGGCCGGGCGGCCGGCCCAGTCGGCGGCGGTGCCGGCGCCCCGGATCAGCACGGCGCCCCGGGTGTCGGCGAGCGCGGCCGCCGCCTCGGCCAGGTCCGCCGGGCGGATAGTGGTCCGCACCGTACTCATAACCGCTCGATCACCCCGGCCTCCTCCAGCGGGTGCGGGCGGTACTTCCCCGGACGCTCTCCGCACAGCCGGGGGGTGGGCAGCAGCTTGCCCGGGTTGCACAGCCCGGCCGGGTCGAACGCGCCGCGCACCCGCGCCATCACCGCCAGGTCGGTCTCGGAGAACATCGTCGGCATCGAACACGCCTTGTCCGTGCCGATCCCGTGCTCGCCGGACAGCGACCCGCCCAGCTCCACGCACAGCTCGGCGATCTGCCCGGACAGCTCCTCGGCGCGCTCGGTCTCGCCGGCGGCGGCGTCGTAGAGCACCAGCGGGTGCAGGTTCCCGTCCCCGGCGTGGAACACATTCGCCACCCGCAGCCCGGCGTCCTCGCCCATCGCCGCGATCCGTCCCAACACCTCGGCCAGCCGGGTCCTCGGTACCACCCCGTCCTGCACGAAGTAATCCGGGCTGATCCGCCCGACCGCCGCGAACGCCGACTTGCGCCCGCGCCAGATCGCCGCCCGCTCCTCGGCGTCGCCCGCGATGTGCAGCCGGGTGCAGCCGTGCCGCTCGCAGATGGCGCGCACCCGCTCGAACTGCTCGGCACACTCCTCGACCGGCCCGTCCAGCTCGACGACCAGCGCCGCCGGCACACCCCGGGTGTAGCCGGCGTGCACGGCCTCCTCGGCGGCCTCGATCGCCAGGGTGTCCATCATCTCCACGGCGGCCGGCACGATCCCCTCCGCCACGATGTCGCTCACCACGTCACCGGCCGCCGCCACCGACGGGAAGTCGGCCAGCAACGTCCGCACCGTCTCCGGCACCCGCAACAGCCGGACGGTGATCTTCGTGGCGATGCCGACGGTGCCCTCCGAGCCCAGGAACACCCCGCGCAGGTCCGGACCCAGCTGCTCACCGCTGTCCCCGCCCAGGGTGACCACCGAGCCGTCGGCCAGCACCACCTCCAGCGCCAGCACGTGGTTGGTGGTGAAGCCGTACTTCAGGCAGTGCGCGCCGCCGGAATTCTCCGCCACGTTGCCGCCGATGGTGCAGACCTGCTGGCTGGACGGGTCCGGTGCGTAGTACAGCCCGTGCGGGGCGGCCGCCCGGGTGATGTCCAGGTTGGTCACGCCCGGCTCCAGCACGGCGCGCCGGTCCACCGGGTCCACCTCCAGCACCCGGCGCAGCCGCTGCAGGCTGATCACCACGCCGTCCGCGACCGGCAGCGCCCCGCCGGACAGGCCGGTGCCGGCGCCGCGCGCGACGAACGGGATCCGGTGCTCGGCGCACACCTTGACCGCGGCGGCCACCCGCTCGGCGGAGTCCGGGAGCAGCACCAGCGCGGGCACCACCCGGTACCCGGTCAACCCGTCACACTCGTAGCTGCGCAGCCGGGGCGGGTCGCTGATCACGTTCGGGGCGCCGACCGCGTCCTCGAAGCGCCGCCGGGCGGTGGCATCGATCGGCATCCCCAACTCCTCGAACTTCCGCTTCGCGGAAAAGTCTTCCTGCGTGGAGGAACAATGTACCTACCGAACATCGCCGACGGTGCGCCGTCAAGCCGGGCAGTTGATCGCCCGAACGGGTGAGAGTCGAGGTGACGCGCATCCCACCGGGCGGCGGCCTCGTTGACACGGTATGCGGTTCGCACAGACCCCGGACGCGGGTGTCGTGGGCGTCGCCGCGCACGAGAAAGCCCGCCGCGCACGAAGTCGCGACGGGCTGTTCACGGTCCTTGCTGAGCGTACGTTCGACGGGGTCTAGCGGTTCCGCGCGAGCGTCGGGTCCCGCCAGAGGACGACGATCTCGGTCTGGTTCGAACCGATGAGGTCGAGCAGCCGGTTGTCGTCGAAGCCGGGGAGCGTGCGGAGCTTGCCGATGAGCTGGCAGACCACCGGGTGACTGAACGGGACCACCTGCCAGCGGCCGGAGGCGGAGCCGAGCAGGAAGCAGGCGTGCTCCTGCCACGAGCCGTCCGCGCAGGTGCGCACGGCGACCTCGGCGAGGTCGGTGCAGGCGTCCTCGATGTCGATCTCGTCCGGCGGCTCGGGGCGCGGCAGGATCCGGCGGATCGAGTCGGCCAGCGGTGCCCTGGGGCGGGGGATCGAGTGATGCCTCGTCTCCCCGCTCGGCAGGATCCGGTCCCCTAGGTGCGATGCGGAAATGGGGGGCCTCCGAGAAGTCCGGTGCGTCGCGGCCGGCGGGTTGCCGTCCGGGAGGCCTCCCCACGCTGGTGTGCGTGGTCGGCCACAACATGATTGTTGGGGGCGGGACCGTCGCCTGTAAAGAGCGGCCGGCAAATACGTAGGAAGCACATAGGTCACGGCCGGGTGAACCGGGCTCGGTGCCGACTTCCAGGCAAGACTCTTCGCAGGTCACGATAGTGTTACGAGTTGCGCTACCGCATCGTGGAATGGCACATCCGTCTAACAAAAAGTAACCTCCGAAGCCATGGACTCCAGCACGTCACCCGCCCGGACCAACGGTTACCCCGTCGATCGGCAGCACGAGGTGCTCACGCCGGCCGCCCTGGAGTTCGTCGCGAGCCTGCACCGGGAGTTCGAGCAGACCCGCCGCGAGCTGCTGGCCGCCCGCGCGGACCGCCGCGCCGAGATCGCCCGCACCGGCCGCCTGGACTTCCGCGCCGACACCGCCGACATCCGCGCCGCCGACTGGAAGGTCGCGCCCGCACCGCCCGCGCTGGCCGACCGCCGCGTCGAGATGACCGGCCCCACCGAGCGCAAGATGACGATCAACGCGCTGAACTCCGGGGCCAAGGTCTGGCTGGCCGACTTCGAGGACGCCACCACGCCGACCTGGCACAACGTGGTCGCCGGCCAGGTGAACCTGCTCGACGCCCGGCGCGGCGAGATGGAGTTCACCAGCCCGGAGGGCAAGCACTACCGGGTCACCGCCACCGAGCGCCCGACGGTGGTGGTCCGCCCGCGCGGCTGGCACCTCGACGAGCGGCACGTCACCGTGGACGGCGACCCGGTGGCCGGCGCGCTGGTGGACTTCGGGCTGTACTTCTTCCACAACCCGTCGGTGCCGTACTTCTACCTGCCCAAGCTGGAGAGCCACCTCGAGGCCCGGCTCTGGAACGACGTGTTCACCTTCGCGGAGAAGGCGCGCGGGGTGCCGCACGGCTCGATCAGGGCCACCGTGCTGATCGAGACGATCACCGCGGCGTTCGAGATGGAGGAGATCCTCTACGAGCTGCGCGAGCACGCCTCCGGGCTCAACGCCGGCCGCTGGGACTATCTGTTCTCGCTGATCAAGAACTTCCGCGACGCCGGGCCGGCGTTCGTGCTCCCGGACCGCAACGCGGTGACCATGGCCGCGCCGTTCATGCGCGCCTACACCGAGCTGCTGGTGGCCACCTGCCACCGGCGCGGCGCGTTCGCGATCGGCGGGATGGCCGCGTTCATCCCCAGCCGGCGCGACCCGGAGGTCAACAAGCAGGCGTTCGCGAAGGTCACCGAGGACAAGCAGCGGGAGGCGGGCGCCGGCTACGACGGCTCCTGGGTGGCGCACCCGGACCTGGTGCCGGTCTGTCGTGAGGTGTTCGACCAGGTGCTCGGCGAGCGCCCGAACCAGCTCGACCGGCTGCGCCCGGAGGTGTCCGTGACCGCCGCCGACCTGCTCGACGTGGCGTCCACGCCCGCCGAGCCGACCGAGGCCGGCCTGCGCAACGACGTCAGCGTCGGCCTGCAGTACATCGAGTCGTGGCTGCGCGGCAACGGCGCGGCCGGCATCAACAACCTGATGGAGGACGCCGCCACCGCCGAGATCGCCCGCTCGCAGATCTGGCAGTGGGTGCACGGCGCGGTGAAGCTCACCAACGGCACGCTCGTCACCGACGACCTCGTCCGGACCGTCATCGCCGAGGAGCTGGCCGCCATCTCGGCGGCGGTCGGGGACGAGGCGTTCGCCGCCGGCCGCTGGGCGCAGGCCCGCGAGGTGTTCGAACAAGTGGCGCTGGCCGACGAGTTCGTCGACTTCCTGACCCTGCCGGCGTACGAGCTGATCGACTGACCCCCGTGAGTGGTTAGCGTTGCTATGACAACGCTAACCACTCACGGGTCTCGCCGTAGGCTGTACGGCGTGGAGCTGCGCGTGGTCGGTTACGACCATCCGGACGTGGTCAAGCTGGTGGACGCCGTGCAGGAGGAGTACGTGCGGCGGTACGGCGGTCCGGACAGCGCGCCGATCGCGGCCTCGCAGTTCGCCCCGCCCAGCGGGATCTTCCTGGTCGGCTACCTGGACGGGCGGCCGGTGGCGTGCGGCGGCTGGCGGCGGCGCGAGGCCGACGGGGAGTCGGGGCTGCGCGACGGCGACGTCGAGATCAAGCGGATGTTCGTGGTGTCCGAGGCGCGCGGGCGGGGCTACTCCCGGCTGGTGCTCGGCGAGCTGGAGCGCACGGCGGCCGCCGCCGGCGGGCTGCGGATGGTGCTGGAGACCGGCACCGGCCAGCCCGAGGCGCTCGGGCTCTACACCTCGTCCGGGTACCTGCCGATCGCCAAGTTCGGGGAGTACCGCTGCTCGCCGCGCAGCCGCCACCTCGGCAAGCCGCTGGCCTGACCGCCGGGCTCGTCACGCGCCTGGATAGGCTCGGTTGCCATGCCCGTCTACGCCCTCGGTGACCTCGAACCCGACATCCATCCCGACGCCTACGTACACCCGGACGCGGTGGTCATCGGCGGCGTCACGATCGGCGCGTACTCCACCGTCTGGCCGACCGCTGTGCTGCGCGGGGACGAGGGCCGGATCCTGATCGGGGACCGGACCAGCGTGCAGGACGGCACGATCGTGCACACCACGCCCGTCCAGGACACGGTGATCGGCGACGAGTGCACCGTCGGCCACAACGTGCACATCGAGTCCGCCGTGATCGCCGACCACTGCCTGATCTCGTCCGGCTCGGTGGTGCTCAACGGCAGCAGGGTGGACGAGGGGGCGGTGGTGGCCGCCGGCGCGGTGGTGTCACCGAACATGCACGTGCCGGCGCGGCGGATGGCGCTCGGCGTGCCGGCGCGGCTGCGCGAGGGGTACGAGGTGCCGGAGGGTGCCTTCCACTACGCCGTGGAGTCCTACGTCAAGCGCGGGCAGAGGTTCCGCAACGAGCTGCGCCGGCTCGACATCTAAGGGGGAAAGACGTGACCGCGAAGCCGCTGGCCGAGGTGGTCGAGGCGGGCTGGGCGACGGCGTTGGCGCCGGTCGCCGAGAAGATCACGGCGATGGGTGCGTTCCTGCGCGCCGAGATCGCCGCCGGCCGGCGCTACCTGCCCGCCGGGGAGAACGTGCTGCGCGCCTTCCAGCAGCCCTTCGACCAGGTGCGGGTGCTCATCGTCGGGCAGGACCCGTACCCGACCCCCGGCCACCCGGTCGGGCTGTCGTTCTCGGTGTCGCCGAGCACCCGCCCGCTGCCGCGCAGCCTGGAGAACATCTACCGGGAGTACGGCGAGGACCTCGGCCACCCGATGCCCTCGTCCGGCGACCTGACGCCGTGGACCGAGCGCGGGGTGCTGCTGCTCAACAGGGTGCTCACGGTCGCGCCGGGGCAGCCGGCCTCGCACCGCAACAAGGGCTGGGAGGAGGTCACCGAACAGGCCATCCGCGCGTTGGCCGCGCGGCCGAGCCCGCTGGTGGCGATCCTCTGGGGCCGCGACGCCCGCACGCTGCGGCCGATGCTCGGGGCCGGCGTGCCGTGCGTCGAGTCGGCACATCCCAGCCCGATGTCCGCGGACCGGGGCTTCTTCGGCTCCCGCCCGTTCAGCCGGGTCAACGCGCTGCTGGAGGAGCGCGGCGCGGAGCCGATCGACTGGAAGCTGCCGTAGCTCGTCGTCGCATTAGTGAAAGCTCTTCACTAATAAGTTAGGCTGCCCTCATGAACTCGAACGGGGTGCATGCCGACTGGTCGGCCTGGCCGCTGGTCGTGATCGATGCGAGCGCCGTGCCGGTGAGCCGGGCGCCGAGGCTGACGCTGGACGTGCTGGGGGCCGCGCTCGAACGCGGCGGCGACTTCGCCGTGGTCGCGCGACTGCCCACCGCGGCGGAGTCCGGCCGAGGGCGCCAGTCACCGACGGAGCGGCTCGCCCTCATCCGCGAGGTGAAGGCGATCCGGCCGGGGCTGGTGGAGCGGTGCCGGGCGCTGGTGTTCGTGCTGTCCGGCGAGGAGCGGCAGAAGCACCGGGCGAAGCTGGCCTCGTCGGGCAAGTTCTGGGGCTGCCCGGTGGAGGTCGCCGAGGTTCTCGCCGACGCCCGCGCCCTGGCCGGCGCGCGGCTGTCCGCCGACTGAGATGTGGACGCTCGCGGCCCTGACCGCCCTGGTGGCCTACCTCGCGCGGCGCTACCGGGAACGCCGGCGTCGCTCACGCGACAACGGGACACGCGACGATGGTTAACGATCGGCCGGCGACCCCCGCTTGACGGCCTCGATCGCGCGCCGGACCGGATGGTCGGGCGCGAATGCGAGGGCGATCGGTGATCGGATGCCGTTCGCCGCGTGTTCGATCACCAGGCGCCGACCGCCGCCAGACCGGCGACCGTCCGGTGCGCCCAGCGAGGTGATCTCTGATCCCAGGATCGTGAGCTCCGCGGCCAGCGCCGGCCGCACCGTGAACCGGTCGGCGAACACCCGCACCTTGAGCAGCAGTGGAATCCCGAACTCCACCTTCCCGATCCTGCCCGAGCAGCGGGCGACCGCTATCGGTGGTCCGGCCGGCCCGGGAGGCATCGCGCCCGTCCGCCTGCCGATCGCCACCGAAGAGGTCAGTAAGCAATATGCGGCAATCAGCGTCAGCGGGTGGGTGATCCACACGCTGGTCCCATGGATATAGCTCCATTCCCACGTAGCCGGGTCAACCTCGGTGAAATGTCCATGGCTGCCAACGAAGTACCGGCCGTCGCGCTGATAGCCGTTGGTTGCGTCCCCGCCCAATGACGCGGACTCGAACCAGGCCCAGAGGAAGTTGGCGATCCCCATGGCGACAACGACGCTCGCAAGCCACGTCAACGGCCCGATGCGACGAGCCCCCATTGCCGTCCCCCTCGGCATGACACTGTTACCGCGGCGATGCTGGCACGGTGGTATGGCTGGCGTCCATCGGAAAACGGCGCCGACACACGAAACGCCCGGCACGCCGCGTGGCGTACCGGGCGGTGCCCGAGCGTCGGCTCAGGCGCGGGCGACCTTGCCGGCCTTCAGGCAGGACGTGCACACGTTGAGCCGGCGGCGGGTGCCGCTCACGTTGGCGCGCACGGTCTGGATGTTCGGGTTCCAGCGGCGGTGGGTACGGCGGTGTGAGTGCGACACGGACATACCGAAGCCCGGACCCTTGCCACAGACGTCGCAGACGGCAGCCACGTCGATAACTCCTCGTACTCGATCGGACACGCACGAACCCCGGGCTCACGCTCGGGGTAGTCCCACCAGGGTAACGATCCGTTCGGACGTCGACCAAACCGGGGGCGGGCGGCTCGCTACGCTCGGCGGGCGGTTGAGCGGGAGGAGACGACACCGGTGTTGCAGGTCCTGGACGCCGCCGCGATCCGGCACTGGGCGGATCTCGCGGTGGACCTACTGGACGAGCACCGCGCCGAGCTGGACCGGATGAACGTGTTCCCGGTCGCGGACGCGGACACCGGGACGAACCTGTCGCTGACCCTGCGCGCGGCCGCCGAGGCGCTCGGGCGCGCGCCGCTGACCTGCTCGGCCTCGGAGGTGGCCGCCGCGCTGGCCTCCGGGGCGCTGCGGGGCGCGCGGGGCAACTCCGGCGTGATCGTCTCCCAGCTGCCGAGGGGCCTCGCCGAGGCGCTCGCCGAGGCCGGCGACGCCGGTGCCGACGGCCCGGTGCTGGCCCGCGCGCTGCGCAGGGCGGACGAGCTGGCCAGGGCGGCGGTGAGCCGGCCCACGGAGGGCACCGTGCTGACGGTGCTCTCGGCCGCCGCGGCCTCCGCGACGTCCGCGACCGGGGCGGGCGTCACGCTGGCGGAGGTGGTGACGTCCGCCGTGGCCGGCGCCGCGGACGCGCTCGCCGAGACCCCGCGCCAGTTGCCGGTGCTGGCCAGGGCGGGGGTGGTGGACGCCGGCGGGCGCGGGCTGGCGCTGCTGCTGGAGGCGCTCGCCGAGGTGGTGACCGGCCAGCGCACCGCCCGCACCACGCGCGCCCTGGACGCCGCCGGCTTCCGCCCCCGCGACCGGGACTCGCTGATCGGCGACCGCGAGTCCGGCTCCACGGAGTTCGACTACGAGGTGATGTACCTGCTGGAGTCCAGCACCACCGACCGGGTCGCCGCGCTGCGCCGCCGGCTGGACGAGCTGGGCGACTCGGTGGCCGTCGTCGGCGACGGCGGCCCGGACGGCGCCGGGACGTGGCACGTGCACGTGCACTGCGGCGACGTCGGCGCGGCCATCGAGGCGGGCGTCGACGCCGGCCGCCCGCGCCGGATCACGGTGGTCCGCTTCGCCGACCAGATCGCCGAACGCGACCGCCGCGACGCCCGGTTCACCCGCGAGCGCGCGGTGGTCGCCGTGTTCGCCGGCAAGGCCGTGGCCGACCTGGTACGAGCGGACGGGGTGAGCGCCCTGGTCGCCGCCCCGGACCAGCTCCCGGCGCCGGGGGAGCTGGCCGCCGCCATGGCCGGCACCCGCGCCCGGCACGTGGTGGTGCTGCCCAACGACGTCGAGCTGACCCCGGCCGCCGAGGAGGCCGCCGACCTGGTGCGCAGCGCCGGCGTCGAGGTGGTCGTGGTGCCCACCTCGTCGGTGCTGCAGGGCCTGGCCGCGCTGGCCGTGCACGACGCCTCCCGCCGCGCCGGCGACGACGTGGTGGCGATGGCCGAGGCGGCCGCCGCGACCCGCACCGGCGTGATCCAGATCGCCACCGCCGAGGCCCTGACCTGGGTGGGCCGCTGCCGCGCCGGCGACGTGCTGGCCCTGGTGGACGGCGAGGTCGTCCTGATCGAACAGGACCTGGACGCCGCCGCCTGCCAACTCGTGGACCGCATGCTGACCACGGGCGGCGAGCTGGTCACCGTGCTCCTGGGCAGCGACGGCGGCGGCGGCCCCGACGAGCTGGGCGAGCTGCTGACCGACCACCTGCGGCACACCCACCCCGAGGTCGAGGTGGTCGTCTACCGAGGCGGCCCTGCCGAGCGCCCGGTGCAGCTCGGAGTGGAATGACCGACCTGGACATCTCACCGCCTCGGTACGCCCCGATCGGGCTATCTGCGATCACGGTCCTCAAACCGGCTGTGACCTGCTCGAGCGTCCTTCCCAACGGCACCCACGAGGGTGTCGACGTGATCAACCGACGACGCTCACCCAGTCACGGCGAGCAGCCCCCGCCAGCGACACCTTGTCACGCGTCGCGCTCGACCTGCTGGGCCAACTCAACCTCAACAGCCAAAACTCCGAGCCGTTCTTTCTCAGGTGGGTATATCTCACGAATCGTCTCTAGCATCACCGCGCGAGTCTCATCCTCACCAAAACCGATCCGCACGGGCTCTTCAGTGTCGAGCATATCCTCGAACGTCGAATACTCGCTAACTCGAACAATTCGGGTCAAGCATGTCTCGTCACCAGACACAAAAGCAAGCAGGTCACCCGCGGCAAGCTTCCGATTCTTCGGGTAGGCGACCCGAACCTCAACCGTCTTATCTCCGGTCGCGATCTGCCGTAGATACTGCTTGTAGATCGACATGCGCCGAACCGGCGCCGTACTGGAGTCGGTCACGACAAACTCCATTCTCGATGAACCTCACGGAATCGCTGAACGAAGAGGCGTGTCTCGGATGACGACGCCGCCCTGGACCTCGACATCACCTCGGCACTGCCCGCGCCAGTTGTGACTGAGATAGTCCCGCTTGTTCCCGCGGCCGGCGCAAGGTCTCCCCGACAGACTCCGCGGTACCGGACACGTCGACTCCAACCGGTCGCCCGCGCCCCGGACGGTTGGCAGCGGTGCCGGGTGCGCTCGCGTCTGAGCGTACGTGACCCCCGTCTCACTGCCTTGGTTGATCTCCTTGCGGTCATGCGTCACCTATGCGCATGGCCGCGCATACCAGCCTGCGTAGGCCACGAACAGCCACGCTGCCGTGTGTGATCAGGCACGACGCGCAAGGGCTAACCCGCGGTGTGCACCAGCATGGTGGAGCCATTCACCCACCCCGCATTGCATTGCCGCGCGCATTCCACACACCGGTTTGTGATTGCCGAGAAGCGGCCGGGTGGTGAGTCGTTGACTGTTGATACGCGACCGGGCCGGGTGCGGCTGGAAGCTGGCGGTCTTGGCGCCCGCGCCGCTGTACCTGGCCGACGACGGCCAGACCCTGTACGGGTCATGGGACGTGGCGGACCTTGCCGATTTCGCCTCGCCGGATCGAGTCGTTGATCGGGTCGTCGCTCGGCTGCTCACCCGCCGGCACCGCTACAGCTCCGACACCCTGTTTGGGGGAATCACCCGGCTGACGGAGCGCGCGTGCGCCGAGTACTCGTCCGATAGTGTGCGGCTGAGCTATCCACCCGACGCCGCGCACGTTCTCGCGGCACGTCGGCTCGCCCCCGGCGGTGATCCGGGGCTTGGTCAACCCCGACAGTCTCACGACGACGTTGCACCGGCTCCGCCGCTGCTCTACGACATGCTCGCGGTGGAGGCCGGGATGCGCAGCATGGCCAGCCACAACACAGCACACACCGCCTGGACACCGAGATGATCGACGCCGCACGCATGGCCGAGGCGAACCTCGTCTACCGCCGCCCCGACCTCTATGACGAGCTGACCCGCGCGGACGAGCAGGCGGACGCCGTGGCCCGGGTCGTAGCCGACCTCGGCGCCCGCGTGGCGACGGTGCTGGATCTCGGGATGGCACCCGGACACCCGCATGCACATCACCTCTCGGGTGTGGGAGTTCGACGACGGCGGGTCGGCCGCGGACACGTTGGTCCGCCGCGTGTTCACTCGCCAGGAGCTGGACTCGGTTCTCGCCACCGCCGGTTGGGAGGGCCTGCCCGCGGTCGAATCCCGTTCGCCGCCTACCGAATGGACGTGATCTGAAACGCCGGGTCCCGGACTCCCGGTAGGTGCCACCTCGCGGTCGGCGACCTCATACGCTGGCGTCCACGACCCGGTGACGGCCGCAGGCCTGGAGGTGGAATGACCGACCTGGACAGCCCGCTGAGCCCGCTGGTCGGCCAGGCGGCGGCGAAGGCGCTGGCCGCCCAGCTCGACCTGAACACCGTGGGCGAGCTGCTGCGGCACTACCCGCGCCGGTACGCCGAGCGGGGCAAGCTCACCGACCTGGGGAGCCTGGCCATCGGTGAGCACGTCACGGTGATGGCGGAGATCCGCTCGGTGAACAGCCGGCCGATGCGCCAGCGCCGCGGCACCCTGATGGAGGTCGTCATCGAGTCCGGCGGCCGCACCCTGAGCTGCACGTTCTTCAACCGGCGCTACCACGGCAACCTGGCCGCCGGGCGGGTCGGGCTGTTCGCCGGCAAGGTCACCGCGTTCCGGGGCAAGCTCCAGCTCAACCAGCCGGACATGATGATCTTCGGCGAGGACGACGACCTGGACGCCGTGGACCAGTTCGCCGGCGCGCTGGTGCCGATCTACCCGGCGACCACCAAGCTGCCGTCCTGGAAGATCGCGCGCTGTGTCCGCCAGGTGCTGGACATGACCGACGCCCCCACGGACCCGCTGCCGATGGAGATCCTGGCCGAGCGCGGGCTGCCCGACCTGGGCACGGCGCTGCGCGGCATCCACCGCCCGGAGCGCGAGCGGGACTGGCGGGCGGCCAGGCAGCGGCTGGTCTGGGACGAGGCGCTGGCCGTGCAGCTCGCGCTCGCCCAGCGCCGGCAGGCGGCGTTGCTGCGGCCCGCGCCGGCCTGCCCGCCCGTGCCCGGCGGGCTGCACGACGCGTTCGACGCCCAGCTCCCGTTCACGCTCACCGACGGCCAGCGGGAGGTCGGCGAGGAGGTCACCCGCGACCTGGCGATCGAGCACCCGATGAACCGGCTGGTGCAGGGCGACGTGGGCGCGGGCAAGACGATCGTCGCGCTGCGCGCCATGCTGCGGGTGGTGGACGCGGGCCGGCAGGCGGCGATGCTGGCGCCCACCGAGGTGCTGGCCGCCCAGCACGCGCGGACGCTGCGCGAGCTGCTCGGGCCGCTGGGGCGTGCCGGCGAGCTGGACGGCGCCGACCGGGCCACCCAGGTCACCCTGTTGACCGGCACGATGTCGGCCAAGGCCCGCAAGCAGGCGCTGCTGGACACCGTCTCCGGCACGGCAGGCATCGTGGTCGGCACCCACGCGCTGATCCAGGACCGGGTGGAGTTCGCCGACCTGGGGCTGCTGGTGGTGGACGAGCAGCACCGCTTCGGCGTCGAGCAGCGCGACGTGCTGCGCGGCCGCGACGGCGGCCGTACCCCGCACCTGCTGGTCATGACGGCCACCCCGATCCCGCGCACGGTGGCCATGACCGTCTACGGCGACCTGGAGGTGTCCGCGCTGCGCGAGCTGCCGCTCGGGCGCTCGCCGATCGCCACCACCGTGGTGCCGGCGGGGGAGAAGCCGGCCTGGCTGGAGCGGGCCTGGGAGCGGGTGCGCGAGGAGGTGTCCGGCGGGCACCAGGCGTTCGTGGTCTGCCCCCGCATCGGCGGCGAGAACGGTGGGAACAACGGCTCGGCCGAGGAGGACGCCGAGCTGGAACCGCCGGACGAGGACGGCGACGGCGAGGAGAAGCGCCGCCCGCCGCTGGCCGTCGCGGACGTGGCGCCGATGCTGGCCGAGGGTCCGCTGGCCGGGCTGCGGCTCGGCGTGCTGCACGGCCGGCTGCCCGCCGACGAGAAGGACGCCGTGATGCGCGCCTTCTCCGACGGCGAGCTGGACGTCCTGGTCGCCACCACCGTCATCGAGGTCGGCGTGGACGTCCCGAACGCCACCGGCATGGTGATCATGGACGCGGACCGGTTCGGGCTGTCCCAGCTGCACCAGCTGCGCGGGCGGGTCGGCCGCGGCAAGGCGCCGGGGGTGTGCTTGTTGATCACGGACTCGCCGCCGGGCACCACCGCCCGCGCCCGCCTGGACGCGGTGGCCTCCACCACCGACGGGTTCGAGCTGGCGCGCCACGACCTGGAGCTGCGCCGCGAGGGCGACGTGCTCGGCGCCTCCCAGTCCGGCCGCCGCTCCGGGCTGCGGCTGCTGTCGCTGCTGCGCGACGAGAAGACGATCTCCGAGGCCAGGGAGGTGGCGTGGCGGCTGGTGGCCGGCGACCCGTTCCTGGAGCGCCACGCCGGGCTGGCCGGCATGGTCGCCGAGATCATCGACGAGGAGCGCGCCGAGTACCTGGAGAAGGCCTGATCAGGTCTTGCGCCCGACCGCCCCGTACATGCAGATGTCCGCGTCGTCGATCTCGCCGATGTCGACCGAGTCGGGGCGCCACTTGTGCATCTGCACCAGGCCCGGCTCCTCCAGCTCGAAGCCCTCGAAGAACTGGTGTGCCTGGTCCTTGGTCCGCCAGGTCAGGGTCTCCCCGTGGGCGTAGTACTGCTCGCGGAGCTTGGCGAGCGGCTCGGGCGCGAACTCGTCGGTGGCGATGGTCGCGGCGAAGAAGCTTCCCGACGGCAGCACGTCCACCACCCGCCGGACCACCTCGAACGCCTCGTCGTCGTCCTCGATGAAGTGCAGCATGCCGATGAGCATCAGCCCGACGGGGCGGCTCATGTCGAGCGTCTCGCGCAGCTCCTTGGCGCCGAGGATCGCCTCCGGCTCGCGCATGTCCGCGCTGATGTAGGCGGTCCTGCCCTCCGGGGTGCTGGTCATCAGCGCCCTGGCGTGGGCGAGCACGATCGGGTCGTTGTCGACGTAGACGATGTGGGCGTCGGGCGCGACCTCCTGGACGATCTCGTGCAGGTTGGGCTGGGTCGGGATGCCGGTGCCGATGTCCAGGAACTGGCGGATGCCGCGCTCGGCGGCCAGGAAGCGGCCCACCCGGTGCATGAACGCGCGGTTGGCCTGCATGTGAACCCTCAGCGCGGGCCACACCTCGATCGAGGCGTCGCCGGCCTTGCGGTCCACCGGATAGTTGTCCTTGCCGCCCAGGATGTAGTCGTAGATCCGGGCACCGTGCGCCCGGTCGAAACGGAGGTCCAGCCCCTGCACATCGTCTGGATTGCCCACAGATTCCCACTCCGTCCCTTGGGATGATCGTTCGCACAATCCTACGGACGATTCGCGGGCCCGCATGATCACCGATGGTGATCTTGCGCTCACGGCCCGCTGAGGGCGCCCGCCAGCCGTAGGCCAACGCTTGTTGACAAGCCGGTCGCGCGGTCGTAAAGTCAACAGGCGTTGGCCTACAGTTGTTGACTTAGACGACTCGGAGACGACTCGGAGGTTGTCATGGATGCGGACGTGATCGTTGTCGGGGCCGGGCCCGCCGGACTGTTGCTGGCCGGGGACCTGGCCGAGGCGGGCGTCGCCGTCACCGTGCTGGAGCGGCGCGACGCCCAGGCGAACCTGACCCGTGCGTTCGCGGTGCACGCTCGCACGCTGGAGGAGCTGGACGCCAGGGGCGTGGCCGACGAGCTGCTCGCCACCGGCCAGCGGGTCGGCGAGCTCCGGCTGTTCGGGCGGGTCAAGGTCGGCCTCTCCGGGCTGCCGTCGAGGTTCCCGTTCCTGCTGGTCACGCCGCAGTACGAGACCGAGCGGGTGCTGCTGGGGCGGGCCGAGCGGGCGGGCGCGCGCATCGAGCGCGGCGTCGAGGTGACCGCCCTGCGCCAGGACGCCACCGGCGTGGAGGTCGACGTGCGCGGGCCCGACCGGGCCGAGAGCACCCGGCGGGCGAAGTACCTGGTCGGGAGCGACGGCGTGCACAGCACCGTGCGCCACGCGCTGGGCGAGCCGTTCCCGGGTCACTCGGCGGTGCGGTCGGTGATGCTCGCGGACGTGCGGCTGAGCCAGGCCCCGCCGGACGTGCTCACCGTGGACACCGGCAGCGACGGGTTCGCGTTCATCGCCCCGTTCGGCGACGGCTGGTACCGGGTGATCGCCTGGGACCGGCGCAACCAGCGGCCCGACCACGACCCGATGGACCTCGACCAGGTTCGCGACATCGTGCGCCGGGTGCTCGGCACCGACCTGGGCATGCACGACGCGCGCTGGATGTCGCGGTTCCACAGCGACGAGCGGCAGGCCCCGCACTACCGGGTCGGCCGGGTGTTCCTGGCCGGCGACGCCGCGCACGTGCACTCGCCGGCCGGCGGCCAGGGCATGAACACCAGCCTGCAGGACGCGGCCAACCTCGGCTGGCGGCTGGCGGCCGCCGTGCGCGGCTGGGCGTCCGAGGACGTGCTGGACGGTTACGAGGCCGAGCGGCATCCGGTGGGGCGGGCGGTGCTGCGGGGCAGCGGTGGGCTGCTGCGGGCCGCGCTGCTGGGCAACCCCGCCGCGCGATGGGTGCGCAACACGGTGCTCAACGCCGTGCTCAAGCTCGGACCGGTGGTGAGCCGGGTGGCCGGCGCGGTCTCCGGGGTCGGGATCCGGTACTCGGCGCCGCGCGGCGCGCACCGGCTGGTCGGGGCCAGGGCGGCGGACGTGGCGCTGGCCGGCGACGGGCCGGGCCGGCTCTACGAGGCGCTGCGTGGCGGCCGGTTCGTGCTGGTCACCTCGGCGAGCGGCGACGCCTCGGAGCGCCACGGCTGGCGCGGGCCGGTCACCACGGTGACCCCGGCGCGGCCGCTCGGTGCCGACCTGCTGGTCCGGCCGGACGGTTACATCGCCTGGGCCGCCGACGCGTCCTGAGCGGTGGTGGTGAAGCCGGTGGGCAGGCCGGCGCGGGCGGAGGCGTCCAGCGCGGCGACGGCGGGCCGGGGCAGGTGGATGTGCCCGGCCCGCTCCAGCTTGGCGAGCTCGGCGCGAGCCTTGGCGTACGCGGCCACCCGCTCGGCGTCGTTCCCGCTGTCCTTGGCCACGGTGAGCAGCTTGATCACCCGATGCACCGAGGCGCGCTCCTCCGGCGAGAGCCCGGCCAGCCGGATCCGCTCGGCGGCGTCGTGGGCGGCCCGCCACGCCTGCCAGGCCCGCTCCACGGCCTGGGTGTACGCGACGGCCTGCCGCTCGGGCGGCGGCCTGTCCTCCCGCTCCCCGTGCAGCGCCTGTGCCTCGGCGAACGCGTCCACGAACCGCCCGGTGGAGGGCACCGTGACGTCGGCGAGCGCGGGCAGCCGCAGCACCGCCAGCGGGTCACACTCGTACTGCCCGTACTCGGAGCGCAGCGCGTCGAACCGCTGCCGGGCCGACCGCCACTCGCCCCGCCAGTCCGGCGGGGCCTGACGCGCCGCCGGGATCCGCGCCGACCCGGCCGCCCACCCCGGGCCGCGCCGCATCGCCCGCCTGCGACGGCGCCGCCGCGTGCCCTTGACCAACCGCACCAGGCCGGCCAGCACGGCGAGCGTCCCGACCAGGGCGGCGACCGTGACGAACGTGATAATCACCGTCCCGGCCACCGCCAGCACCGCCATGCCTCCGCTCAGCACGATCATGGACATGACCAGGACGAACAGCAGGACCAAGGGCAGTGGGTGCCGCCGCCCGCCGTAACGGGGCCGGAAGGTGTGGTGTGAATGCATAGCGCCTGGCTTCCCGTGCGGGCTCTGGGGCCGGTGTGATGAGCTTCGGTCACGTTCCAGTCATCACATTTCAAGGTAGCCCGATCGGCAGCCCTGGAGGAGACATGTTTAACAAGGTGCTCGTGGCGAACCGGGGCGAGATCGCCATCCGGGCGTTCCGGGCGGCCTACGAGCTGGGCATCGGCACCGTCGCCGTCTTCCCGCACGAGGACCGCAACTCGCTGCACCGGCTCAAGGCGGACGAGTCGTACCAGATCGGCGAGCCCGGCCACCCGGTGCGCGCCTACCTGTCCGTCCCGGAGATCGTCAAGGCCGCCAAGCGCGCCGGCGCCGACGCCGTCTACCCCGGCTACGGCTTCCTCTCGGAGAACCCCGAGCTGGCCCGCGCCTGCGCCGAGGCCGGCCTGACCTTCGTCGGGCCGCCGACCGAGGTGCTGCACCTGACCGGCAACAAGGCCCGCGCCATCCAGGCCGCCACCGAGGCCGGCCTGCCGGTGCTGCGCTCCACCGAGCCCTCCGACGACGTGGACACGCTGCTCGGGGCGGCCGAGGACATCGGCTTCCCGGTGTTCGTCAAGGCCGTCGCGGGCGGCGGCGGGCGTGGCATGCGGCGCGTGGAGTCCGCCGGCGAGCTGCGGGACGCGCTGGAGGCGGCGATGCGGGAGGCGGAGTCCGCGTTCGGCGACGGGCGGATGTTCCTCGAACAGGCGGTGGTGAACCCCCGCCACATCGAGGTGCAGGTGCTGGCCGACACCGGCGGCGACACCGTGCACCTGTTCGAGCGGGACTGCTCGCTGCAGCGCCGCCACCAGAAGGTCGTCGAGATCGCCCCGGCGCCGAACCTGGACCCGGCCGCCCGGGAGCGGATCTGCGCCGACGCCGTCCGGTTCGCCCGCTCCATCGGCTACCGCAACGCCGGCACCGTGGAGTTCCTGCTCGACGCCGACGGCAACCACGTCTTCATCGAGATGAACCCGCGCATCCAGGTCGAGCACACGGTGACCGAGGAGGTCACCGACGTGGACCTGGTCGGCTCCCAGCTGCGGATCGCGGCCGGCGCCACCCTGTCCGAGCTGGGCCTGAACCAGGAGTCGATCAGGCTGCGCGGCGCCGCCCTGCAGTGCCGGATCACCACCGAGGACCCGGCCAACGGCTTCCGCCCGGACACCGGCGTGATCAGCAACTACCGCTCGCCCGGCGGGTCAGGCATCCGGCTGGACGGCGGCACCACGCACACCGGCACCCAGATCAGCGCGCACTTCGACTCCATGCTGGTCAAGCTCACCTGCCGGGGCTTCGACTTCGCCACCGCCGTGCGCCGCGCCCGCCGGGCCGTCGCCGAGTTCCGGATCAGGGGGGTGTCGACGAACATCCCGTTCCTGCAGGCCGTGCTGGCCGACCCGGACTTCCAGGCCGGCCGGGTCACCACCTCGTTCATCGAGGAACGCCCGTACCTGCTCACCGCCCGCCAGCCCGCCGACCGGGGCACCCGGCTGCTCAGCTACCTGGCCAACGTCACCGTGAACAAGCCGCACGGCGCCCGCCCGCGCGTGGCCGAGCCCGTGGACAAGCTGCCGTTGGTGGACCCCACCGGACCCGCGCCGGACGGCTCCGCGCAGCTCCTGCGCGAGCTGGGACCGGAGCGGTTCGCCGCGCGGTTACGTTCACAGACCGCCGTGGCCGTCACCGACACGACGTTCCGCGACGCCCACCAGTCGCTGCTGGCCACCCGCGTCCGCACCAAGGACCTGCTGGCCATCGCGCCGTACGTGGCCCGCACCCTGCCCGAGCTGCTGTCCCTGGAGTGCTGGGGCGGCGCGACCTACGACGTGGCGCTGCGGTTCCTGGCCGAGGACCCGTGGCGGCGGCTGGCCGCGCTGCGCGAGGCGGCGCCGAACATCTGCCTGCAGATGCTGCTGCGCGGGCGCAACACCGTCGGCTACACCCCGTACCCGGAGGAGGTGACGCACGCCTTCGTCGCCGAGGCCGCCCGCACCGGCATCGACATCTTCCGGATCTTCGACGCGCTCAACGACGTGTCCCAGATGCGCCCGGCCATCGACGCCGTCCGCGAGACCGGCACCGCCGTCGCCGAGGTCGCCCTCTGCTACACCGCCGACCTCTCCGACCCCGACGAGAAGCTCTACACCCTGGACTACTACCTGCGGCTGGCCGAACAGATCGTGTCGGCGGGGGCGCACGTGCTGGCCATCAAGGACATGGCCGGCCTGCTGCGCCCTCCCGCCGCCCGCACCTTGGTGACCGCCCTGCGCGAGCGGTTCGAGCTGCCCGTGCACCTGCACACCCACGACACCGCCGGCGGCCAGCTCGCCACCCTGCTCGCCGCCATCGACGCCGGCGTGGACGCGGTGGACGCGGCGGTGGCGTCCATGGCCGGCACCACCAGCCAGCCGCCGCTGTCCTCCCTGGTCGCCGGCACCGACCACACGGCCCGCACCACCGGCCTGTCGCTGGCCGCGGTCAACGACCTGGAGCCGTACTGGGAGGCCGTCCGCAAGGTGTACGCGCCGTTCGAGTCCGGGCTGGCCTCGCCGACCGGGCGGGTGTACCGCCACGAGATCCCCGGCGGGCAGCTGTCCAACCTGCGCCAACAGGCCATCGCGCTGGGCCTGGGGGAGCGGTTCGAGAAGATCGAGGACTGCTACGCGGCCGCCGACCGGATGCTCGGGCGGCTGGTCAAGGTCACGCCGTCCTCCAAGGTGGTCGGCGACCTGGCGCTGCACCTGGTCGGGGCCGACGTGGACCCCAAGGAGTTCGAGTCCGACCCCGGCCGGTTCGACGTGCCCGACTCGGTGGTCGGGTTCCTGCGCGGCGAGCTGGGCGACCCGCCCGGCGGCTGGCCGGAGCCGTTCCGCACCCATGCGCTGGAGGGCCGCTCGCCGGCTCGGGAGGTCACCCCGCTCACCGCGTCGGATCGCGAGGGGCTGCGCGACGCGCCGAGGGACACTCTGAACAGGCTGCTGTTCCCCGGCCCGACCGCGGAGTTCGAGGCGCACCGGGAGAGCTTCGGCGACACTTCCGTGCTGTCCAGCAAGGACTTCTTCTACGGGCTCGAGCCCGACCGGGAGCACGAGGTCGAGCTGGAGCCCGGGGTGATGCTGCTGCTCGGGCTGGAGGCCATCTCGGACGCGGACGAGCGCGGCTACCGCACCGTGCTCGCCACCCTGAACGGCCAGCTGCGGCCGGTGCAGGCGCGCGACGAGTCGGTGGACACCGACGTCAAGGCCGCGGAGAAGGCCGACAGGTCGAACCCGAAGCACGTGGCCGCCCCGTTCGCCGGCGTGGTGACGCTCGGCGTGTCCGAGGGCGAGTCCGTGACCGCCGGCCAGACCGTGGCCACCATCGAGGCCATGAAGATGGAGGCCGGCATCACCGCGCCCCGCGACGGCACGGTGTCCCGCCTGGCCATCGGCGCCGTCCAACAGGTCGAAGGCGGCGACCTGCTGCTGGAGCTCGCGTGAGCCGTGAGTGAATAGCGTTGTCATAGCAACGCTAATCACTCACGGGTACGGCATGACCAGGATCATTGCGGGCACGGTCGGCGGGCGGCGGATCGAGGTGCCGGCGGGCGGGACGAGGCCGACGTCCGAGCGGGTGCGGGAGGCGGTGTTCAGCGCGCTGGACGCGGGGCCGGGGCTGGACGGCGCGGCGGTGCTGGACCTGTACGCCGGCTCCGGGGCGCTCGGGCTGGAGGCGCTGTCCCGGGGCGCGGCGCACGCGCTGTTCGTGGAGTCCGACCGGCGGGCGGCGCGGACGCTGCGGGGCAACATCGCCGCGCTCGGGCTGGGGGAGCGGGCGGGGGTACGGACGGCTTCGGTGGAAGCGGTGGTGTCCGCCGCCGCGCCCCGCCGGTACGACCTGGTGATCGCGGATCCCCCATACCCGGTGCCGAACGCCGAGGTCACCGACGTGCTGCGGGCCGCGATCGGCAACGGCTGGCTGGCTCCGGACGCCACAGTCGTGGTGGAGCGCCCGGCGCGATCGCGCGGGTTCGAGTGGCCGCCGCCGCTGCGCCCGCAACGTGATCGACGTTACGGCGACACCATCGTGTACACCGGGTTTTGTTACCGTCCCGGCTCGTGAGGCGCGCGGTGTGTCCAGGCTCGTTCGACCCGGTGACGAATGGTCACCTCGACATCATCGAGCGGACGGCCGGGCTGTTCGACGAGATGATCGTCGCGGTGCTGGTCAACCAGACCAAGCGCGGGCTGTTCAGCATCGACGAGCGGATCGAGATGCTGCGCGAGGTCACGGCGCACCGCCCGAACGTCACGATCGCCTCGTTCCACGGCCTGCTCGTGGACTTCTGCCGCGAGCACGACGTGCACGCCATCGTCAAGGGCCTGCGCGCGGTCACCGACTTCGACTACGAGCTGCAGATGGCGCAGATGAACCAGCGGCTGTCCGGCGTGGACACGCTGTTCATGTCGACCAACCCGGAGTACAGCTTCCTGTCCAGCTCGCTGGTCAAGGAGGTCGCCAAGTTCGGCGGCGACGTGGCCCACCTGCTCCCGGAGCCGGTGCACCGCAGGCTGGTCAAGAAACTCGCCGAAACCTGAGTGATATAGCACCTCTCGGCCCGGCGCGGGTGGGACACGCGGCCCTCCGAATGCCACGATTTGGGTAACCCGACAGGCACACTGGCAGTCGTGTACCGGGTCTTCGAAGCGCTTGACGCACTGGTCACCGTGGTGGAAGAGGCGCGGGGCGTTCCGATGACCTCGACCTGCGTGGTACCGAGGGGTGACGTGCTCGACCTCCTCGACGACCTGCGCGAGGCGCTGCCCGGCGAGCTCGACGACGCCCAGGACGTCCTGGACCACCGCGACGACCTGGTCTCGCGCGCCGAGCAGCGCTCCGACGAGATGACCGAGCAGGCCGAGCGGGAGGCCACCAAGCTGGTGGCCGACGCCAAGGCCGAGGCCGAGCGGCTGGTCGCCGACGCCCGCGAACAGGCCGAGCAGCTCCTGGCGCACGCCCAGCACGAGGCCGACCGGACCATGGCCGAGGCCCGCGCCCAGCACCGGGACCTGGTGGACAGGGCGCACGCCGAGGCCGAGCGGCAGGTGGAGGCCGGCCGGCTCGCCTACGAGCAGGCGGTCGCCGACGGCAGGGCCGAGCAGGCCCGGCTGGTGTCCCAGACCGAGGTGGTGCAGGCCGCGCACGTCGAGTCCGGTCGGATCATCGACGCCGGGGAGCGCGAGGCCGAACGGGTGCGCCTGGAGTGCGACCAGTACGTGGAATCCTCGTTAGCCGGTTTCGAGGACACCTTGACGCGTACGCTCCAGACCGTACAGCGGGGGCGAGGCCAACGGCGCCGGCCGGTGTCGGTAGGTTCCCGGGACCGCATCGGTACCGACCTGTTGGAGTAGCCCCTATTCATTCCACCGGGGTTGTCGAAACGCGCCGCTCGCCTATAGTGATCACGGACGGTGAGCACTCGTACGCTTGCCTGCGATCGAGGAGGGGGCTCGTGACCGGTCGCGCTGGAGGGGACGATGACGACCAGGGAGCCCGAGTCCACGCGGACCGAGCAACCAGAGGAGGACGTACCCGAGTTCGATCTCGGACCACCGTTGACCGGGCCCGATGGATGGGCCGCGGCACGACCTCGCTATCCAGACGGAACCTTCGGCCCCGGTGCGTTCGATCCGCGCAACTGGTGGCCCAAGCACCAGCATCGGTTTGCCATGACGCGTGAATACCCGGACCTGACCACGTCCCGCCCGGCCGGCCCGCCGTCCAACGAGACGGACGAGTACGCCGAGGGCCCTACCGACCGGTTCCCCGGTCCCTCGGGCGGCCCGCCGCCCGACAGGGGAGGCTATGACCCACGTGCCGACCCACGTGCCGACCCACGTGCCGACCCCGGCTACTACGGCCCCCCGCCGGACAACACGGGCACCGGCACCGCCGCCGACCTGACCGACGACTACATAGTCCGGCCGAGGGCCGAGCGGCCCACCACCGGCTGGCGCCACGCCGTCTACACCGTCTCCGGCGGCAAGATCAACCCCGGCGTGAGCGAGACGGAGGCGGCGCGCAACGTGCTGCTGCGCCGCATCCGCCGCCAGCTCCCTGGCGCGCACCAGATCGCCGTGAGCTCGCTCAAGGGCGGCGTGGGCAAGACCACGGTGGCCGCCGTGCTGGGGCTGACGCTGGCCGAGCACCGGGGTGACCGGGTGGTCGCGCTGGACGCGAACCCGGACGCCGGCACGCTGGCCGACCGGTTGACCGGTGAGATCGGTGTGACCGTCCGGCAGATGCTGGACAACATCGACACCATCGACTCGCTGACGGCGATCTCGCACTACACCAGCCTGGCCGGGCGGCTGCAGGTGCTCGCGTCGGAGCAGGACCCGGCGATGAGCGAGGCGTTCAACCGCGACGAGTACGAGCAGATCTGCGCGGTGCTGGCCCGGTTCTACAACATCATCATCACCGACTCGGGCACCGGGCTGGTGCACTCCGCGATGGAGGGCACCCTGGCGCTGGCCGACTCGCTGGTGGTGGTGGGCGCACCGACGGTGGACGGGGCGTCGCGGGCGTCGAAGACGCTGGACTGGCTGGTCGCGCACGGCTACGCCGAGCAGGTCGCCGACGCTGTGGTCGTCCTGTGCTGTGACCGGGTCAGCCCGGAGATCGACCGCGAGCGGGTTCGCGCCCACTTCCTGGGCCGTTCCCGCGCGGTGGTGGAGATCCCGTACGACCCGCACCTGGCCACCGGCGGCCGCCTCGACCTGAGCGCCATGCGCGACCCCACCAGGTACGCCTTCCTGGAGCTCGGCGCGCACGTCGCCGACCGCTTCTCCGGCTGACGGGGCGCTACCCTGGACAGTCGTATGACAAGACATGAGCGCGTCGACGCCCACCCGGCCCCGACCAGCCCCTGGGTGATCAGCACCCGGGAGCTGGGGCGCCGGGCCGGCGCCATGCGCACCTACCAGCGCACCATCCCCGCCCCGGCGGGCTTCTCGCTCGGGCTGATCGGCATCCCCGAGGGCGCGCCGATCGAGCTGGACCTGCGGCTCGAGGCGGCCAGCGAGGGCGTGTTCGTGTCCGGCACGGCGCGCGCGGAGCTGGTCGGCGAGTGCTCGCGGTGCCTGGAGCCGATCGCGGACCGGGTCGAGGCGCGCCTCGGCGAGCTGTTCGCCTACCCGGACAGCGCCACCGAGGCCACCACCGACGCCGACGAGGTCAGCCGGGTGGTGGACGAGATGATCGACACCGAGCCGATGGTGCGCGACGCGGTGCTGCTCGGGCTGCCGCTGGCGCCGCTGTGCCAGGAGGACTGCCGGGGACTGTGCCCGGACTGTGGCGAGCGTTGGGCCGATCTGGACGCCAGCCACGGCCATGAGACACTGGACCCTCGTTGGGCCGCCCTGCGGGGTCGGCTCGCATCCGCCACCGAGACCGCGCCGGACGGCGACGGGTCTAGGTGACCGTTTTCGAGATAGCTGGAGAGATCGTCGTGGCCGTTCCCAAGCGCCGAATGTCGCGCTCCAACACGCGCTCCCGTCGTGCGCAGTGGAAGACCTCCGCGCCGGCGCTCGAGCCGTGCTCCAACCGGGCCTGCCGCGAGCTGAAGCCGCCGCACGTGGCCTGCCCGAACTGCGGCCAGTACGCCGGCCGCCCCGTCGTCAGCCCGGCCTGACAGTTCGGCGTACCTGCTCGTGGGAGGACGCGCGACGCGAGGGCCCGAGAAGGACCTGACCGCGCTGTTGACGCGGCTCGGGGTCGATGTCGACGCCGAGCTGCTGACGCTCGCGCTCACCCACCGCTCGTACGCCTACGAGAACGGCGGGCTGCCGACCAACGAGCGCCTGGAGTTCCTCGGGGACTCGGTGCTCGGCGTGATCGTCACCGAGCGGCTGTACCGCTCGCACCCCGACCTGCCCGAGGGCCAGCTCGCCAAGCTGCGCGCCAGCGTGGTGAACATGCACGCGCTGGCCTCGGTGGCCAGGGAGCTGGGGCCGGACTCCCCGGGCGGTGACCAGAACGGTGCCGCGGACGACACGGCGGAATGCGGCCTGGGCGTGTACCTCTACCTGGGCCGGGGCGAGGAGCTGACCGGCGGGCGGGGCAAGGCGTCCATCCTGGCCGACGCCACCGAGGCGCTGATCGGCGCGGTGTACCTGCAGCACGGGCTGGAGGTGGCCAGGGGCGTGGTGGAGCGGCTGTTCGACGGGCTGCTCAGGGCCGCCCCGCTGCTCGGCGCCGGCCTGGACTGGAAGACCAGCCTGCAGGAGCTGACCGCGTCCGCCGAGCTGGGCGTGCCCGAGTACCGGATCTCCGAGGACGGCCCCGACCACCTCAAGACGTTCACCGCCGTGGCCGTGGTGGCCGGCCGCGAGCTGGGCACCGGCGTCGGCCGCACCAAGAAGGAGGCCGAGCAGAAGGCCGCGCAACTGGCCTGGCGCTCGCTCTCCGACAGCACCGACGACGGCACCGACGACGGCACCGACGACGGCACAGACGACAGCGGCGGATCCTGACAGTTGCCCGAGCTGCCCGAGGTCGAGGTGGTGCGCCGGGGCCTCGACGAACACGTCGTCGGCCGCCGGATCACGGCCGTCGAGGTGCTCCATCTGCGGGCGGTGCGCCGGCACCTGGCCGGGCCCGCGGACGTGATCGGCCGGCTGGTCGGGCGGACGGTCACCGCCGCGCGCCGTCGGGGCAAGTACCTCTGGCTCGAACTGGATGACGCCGACGCCGTCCTCGCGCACCTCGGTATGAGCGGCCAGCTGCTGGTGTCCGACCCGGCGCTGCCCGCGCAGAAGCACCTGCGGGTGTCGGTGAGCTTCGCCGACGGCGGCCCTCAGCTTCGGTTCGTGGACCAGCGCACCTTCGGCGGTGTCAGCGTCGAGCACCTGGTCGGCACCGAACCGCTGCCCGAACCGATCGCGCACATCGCCAGGGACCCGATGGACCCGGCCTTCGACGTCGAGGCCGTGGTGACCGCGCTGCGCCGCCGCCGCACCGGCCTCAAGCGCGCGCTGCTGGACCAGTCGCTGGTCTCCGGCATCGGCAACATCTACGCCGACGAGGCGCTCTGGCGCGCGCGGCTGCACTACGCCCGCCCGACCGCCACCCTGACCAGGCCCGCCGCCCGCACCGTGCTCGCCGCCGCCGCCGAGGTCATGGCCGAAGCCCTCGAACAGGGCGGCACCTCCTTCGACGCCCTGTACGTCAACATCAACGGCGACTCCGGCTACTTCGACCGCTCGCTGGACGTCTACGGCCGCGAGGACGAGCCCTGCCACCGCTGCGGCACGCCGATCAACCGGGTGCCGTTCATGAACCGCTCGTCCTACTTCTGCCCGCGCTGCCAGCCCCGCCCGCGCCACCCCCACCCCTAACGTTTCCGCTGGTCAGACCCCGTGAGTGGTTAGCGGTGCCATAGCACCGCTAACCACTCACGGGTCGTGACCAGGCACGATGTGCGCTAGGCCGGTGTGGAACGCGGCGACCACCAGCTGGGCGCGGTCGCGGGCTCCGAGTTTGACCATGGCGCGGTTGACGTGCGTCTTGACCGTGAACGGCGAGATGAACAGGCGCTTGGCGATCTCGTTGTTGGTCAGGCCGGTGGCGACCAGCGTGGTGATCTCCCGTTCGCGCTCGGTGAGGTCGTCGAGGCGGCGACGGTCGGTGGGTCCGGTGTGGAAGCGCCTGACCAGGTTGCCGGTGGCGGTGGGGGAGAGCAGCGCCTCGCCTGCGGCGACCAGCCGGATCGCGTCGATCAGCTCCTCGGGCTCGACGCCCTTGCCGAGGAATCCGCTGGCCCCGGCCCGCAGCGCCTCGTAGACGTACCTGTCGATCTCGAAGGTGGTCAGGATGATCACCTTCACGCCGGCGAGGTCGTCGTCCTCGGTGATCTGCCTGGTCGCCGCGAGGCCGTCGGAGCCGGGCATCCGGATGTCCATCAGCACCACGTCGGCGCGCCGGCGGCGGACCATGTCGACGGCCTCGGCGCCGTTGGACGCCTCGCCGACGACCTCCAGGTCGTCCGTGGAGTTGATCAGAGCCCGGAACCCGGCGCGGATCAGCGCCTGGTCGTCGGCGAGGACTATCCGAACTAGGTCCACCGCTCAGCCCTCGGACCTGGGCAGCGTCGCCGTGACCAGGAACCCGCCGTCCGGCCCCGGCTCCGGTTCCGCGCGCAGGGAGCCGCCCACCGAGGCGGCCCGCTCCCGCATGCCGATGATGCCGTGCCCGCCGCGCCGGCCGTCGGCCGTGTGGCGGTCGGCGTTGCGGATCTCCAGGGAGAGCGCGTCGTCGCGGTGTTCGAGCCGAACGCTGGCGTGGCGCCGCCGGCCGTGCTTGTGCACGTTGGTCAGCGACTCCTGGATGATCCTGTACGCGGCCAGGTCCAGCGCGGGGCTCAGCGGCCCGGGGGAGCCGTGCACGCTCAGCTCGACGGTCAGCCCGGCGGCGGTGAACGACTCGATCAGCTCGTCGAGCTGCTCCAGCCGGGGAGTGGGTCGGGTGGGGGCGTCTCCGGTGTCGCGCAGCACCCCGAGCATGGCGCTCAGCTCGCCGAGCACGGCGCGGCCGGAGGCGCGGATGTGCGCGATCGCCTCGGCCGCCTCGTCCGGTCTGGTCCGCACCAGGTGGCCGGCCACCCCGGCCTGGACGTTGATCACCGCGATCCGGTGGGCGACCACGTCGTGCAGCTCGCGGGCGATGGCCAGCCGCTCCTCGGCGACGTGCCGGGCGGCCACCTCGTCGCGGGTCTGCTCGGCGCGGCGGGCGCGTTCCTCCACCTCCGCGACGTAGGCGCGCCGAATGCGCAGCGTGCCGCCGATCGCGGCCCCCATGCCGATCCAGGCCACCGGCTGCACGACCTCCATGGTCAGCCGGTCGGCGGTGACGATCGCCTCGGTCGCCACCACCAGCCCCGCGCAGCCGCCCACCCAGGCCCAGGCGACCTTCCGGTCCACCCGGGTCGCCACCGTGTAGGCGATGAGCGCGATGATCTGCGGGTACGGCGTCCTGCCGTGCGCGGCCACCGTGGCGGCGACCCCGGCGGCGGTGCCGAGCGCCAGCATCGGCAGCGGCCAGCGACGCCGCGCCGCGATCGCCGCGCAGACCAGGGCCGCCGCGACCGCGTGCGGCAGGGTGGCCATGTCCGGGTAGCGCGCGGGCCTGACGACCACGACGGGGAGCACGAACAGCGCCACCGCCACGGCCGCGTCGACGATCCCGGGCCGCGCGACGCGCGACACCGACGCCCAGGCGGCCATGCCCCGAGATTACGGCCCGGACGCCCCCGGGAGCCCGGAACTACCGCGGATAGACGACGCGCGGCCCGAGATCCGTCGGCAGCGTGGAAGACATGATTGTGCGGGACGTCCTGGTCATCGCGCTGCGCGGGCTGCGGGCGCACAAGCTGCGGTCCGGGCTGACCATGCTCGGGCTGGTCATCGGCGTGCTCGCGGTCATCCTGCTCACCTCGCTGGGCCAGGGCCTGGTGGGCGCCGTCAACACCGCGGTGGAGCCGATCGCTAACCGCATCACGGTGGTGCCCAAGCTGTCCCCGATCCCGGGTGGGCCGCCGGCCAACGCGCTGACCGACGCCGACATGGCGGCCATCGCCAGGGCGCCGAACGTGACCCAGGTGGTGCCCCTGGTGACCGGCGCGACCGTCGGCGCCGCCGGCCAGGCGTCGAGGGCGGTGACGGCCTCGACCTCGGGCGCGCAGTACCTGTCCGCGTCCGTCACCGGCACCACCTACGACTACCTCGACGTCCAGCGCAAGTCGCTGGCCGCCGGCGCGTTCCTCACCGAGGCGCAGGACAGGTCGGGGGCCAAGGTCGCGGTGCTGGGCCCAATGGTGGCGACGGCGCTGTACGGGCCGGACCCGTCCTCGGCGATCGGGCAGACGCTGCGCCTGGACCACGCCGTGTTCAAGGTCGTCGGGGTGATGCAGCCCTACGGCGCCGCCGAGGACAACGTCATCATCATGCCGATCAAGGCGGCCAGGGCGGGCGTGTTCGGCAAGGGCACCGGCGGCAACCAGCTCAGCCAGCTCATGGTCAAGGCGACCTCCACCACGCACGTCAAGGTGGCCTCCGAACAGATCGTCCAGGTCCTGCGCGAGCGCCACCGGGTCACCGACCCCGCGTACGACGACTTCCAGGTGCAGGACCTGGGCACCCGCGTCGGCACCTTCACCGGGCTGATCCAGCTGATCACCGGTCTCGTCCCGATGATCGCGGCGATCTCGCTGCTGGTCGGCGGCATCGGGGTGCTCAACATCATGCTCGTCTCGGTCACCGACCGGACCAGGGAGATCGGCACCCGCAAGGCGGTCGGCGCGAGCGACCTGGCGATCCTGGGCCAGTTCGTCATGGAGGCGGTCACCGTGGCCGGGCTGGGCGGCGTGATCGGCGTCGCGCTCGCCGTCGGGGCGATCCTGGGGACCAAGGCGCTGCTGTCCGGCATGGGGTCGGGCGGGATGCTGGCCTCGTTCGACCCGGTGCTCTCGATCACCCCGATCGGCATCGCGTTCGGGATCAGCCTGCTCATCGGCCTGGCCGCCGGCGGATACCCGGCCTGGCGCGCCGCCCGGCTCAAACCCATCGAGGCGTTGCGGTTCGAGTAGAGGCGGCCGCGTCAGGATCGCGTCAAGGTTGGGGGTGCGGGCGTCAGCGGGGTGTGAGCGGGCGGTCGGGGGTACGGGCTCGGCGGCATGCTCTGGCCCGGGAGGTGACCGGGATGTTCGGCTCTCGGATCTCGGCGACCGTGCCACCTCGCCTGCCCGGTACGGCGGGAAGCGCGCTCGGTTTCGGAGCGGCGGTCGCGGCCACGCTGGTCGCCTGGCCACTGGGTGAGCTGTTCGGCGCGGCCTCGCGGCCGGTGCTCGGGCTGGTGCTGCTCGCGGTCGTCGCCGTCGGCGTCGGTTCCGTGACCACGCTCGCGGGAGCGGTGGCGTGCGCCGCGCAGTGCTGGGCGCTGTACTCCGGCTTCGTGCTGCACCGGTTCGGTGAGCTCTGGCTGGACCCGCCGAGCCGGTTCGCCCTGGCGCTGTTGGTGACGTCGGGCGCGGGCGCGAGCCTGGCCGGCCTCGCGTGCGGCGCGGTGCTCGCGCGTCACCGCATTCGAGCGGTGGCGTCGGCGGCGCGGGCCGAGGTGACGCAGGCGCGCCGGCCGGTCCTCTCGACGGGCGGTCACCGAATGCGTTGACGCAGCTCACCCGGCTGGACCCAACTTCTCACCCGGCCCGGTGAGCGCGCTCACGCGCCCGTCAAAAACGCGTCAAGGTGCCCCCGTCGCCCGTCAAGGCGCCGCAGCGCACGAGCTAACGGGGCACCCGTTCGCGCACGCTTCCAGGCGACCCCCGTCGGTGTTCGAGGAAAGGCACGTTGATGGCCGATCTGGCCTATGTACTGCTGATCATCGGCTGCTTCGCGCTGCTGACGATCATGCTGCGCGGATTGGAGCGGCTGTGATCGCCAACATCGCGGGCGGCGTGATCGCGCTGCTGCTGCTCGTCTACCTCTTCGTCGCGTTGATCAGACCGGAGCGCTTCTGATGTCCTCCTTCGTGGCCGGCCTGCTCCAGGTCGGCGTGTTGCTGGTGCTCCTCGCCGCCGTGTACGTGCCGTTCGGCAACTACATGGCCACGGCGATGACCTCGCCGAAGCACTCCCGGGTGGAGCGGGCGATCTACCGGCTGGTCCGGGTCGACCCGGACGCCGAGCAGCGCTGGACCACCTACGCCGCCGGCGTGCTCGGGTTCTCCTTCGCCTCGTTGGTGCTGCTGTACCTGTTCCAGCGGCTGCAGCCGGTGCTGCCGTTCGGGTTCGGGCGCGGCGTGGACGGTGACACGATCCCGCCCGCGATGGCGTTCAACACGGCGGTGTCGTTCGTGACGAACACGAACTGGCAGTCCTACGTCCCGGAGACGACCTACGGGCACGCCGTGCAGATGCTCGGGCTGACCGTGCAGAACTTCGTCTCCGCCGCCGTCGGCATCGCGGTGGCGATCGCGCTGGTGCGCGGGTTCATCAGGGCCAACGCGGACCGGATCGGCAACGTCTGGGTGGACATCACCAGGGCGAGCATCCGGGTGCTGCTGCCGGTGTCGTTCCTGGCGGCGATCCTGCTGGTGGCGCTCGGCGCGGCGATGAGCCTGCGCTCGGGCGTGGACGTCACCGGCGTGGACGGCCAGCAGCACACGATCGCGCTGGCCCCGGTCGCGTCCCAGGAAGCGATCAAGGAGCTGGGCACCAACGGCGGCGGCATCCTCAACGCCAACTCCTCACACCCGTTCGAGAACCCCAACGGCGGCTCGAACCTGCTGGAGATCTTCCTGATCCTGGTCATCCCGGTGTGCCTGACCCGCACCTTCGGCGTGATGGTCGGCAACACTCGGCAGGGCTACGCGCTGTTGTCGGTGATGGGCACGCTGTGGGGCGCGATGCTCGCGGTGGTCTGGTGGGCGGAGTCGCACCCGACCGGCCCCGCCGCGCTGGCCGCCGGCGGCGCCATGGAGGGCAAGGAGGTCAGGTTCGGCATCCCCTCCTCCGCGCTGTTCGCCGACACCACCACCGGCACCTCGACCGGGGCGGTGAACTCGCTGCACGACAGCTACACCGGGCTCGGCGGCGGGGTGCCGCTGCTGAACATGCTGTTCGGCGAGGTCACGCCGGGCGGGGTGGGCACCGGCCTGTACGGGATCCTGGTGCTGGCGGTGATCGCCGTGTTCCTGGCCGGGCTGATGGTCGGGCGCACCCCGGAGTACCTCGGCAAGAAGCTCGGCCGCCGCGAGGTGACCGCCGCCGCGATCTCCATCCTGGCTATGCCGACCCTGGTGCTGCTGCTGTCCGGGCTGGCCATCGCGCTGCCCTCCAGCGGTGACGCGATGACCAACAGCGGCCCGCACGGCTGGTCCGAGGTGCTCTACGCCTACGCCTCGGGGTCCAACAACAACGGCAGCGCGTTCGGCGGGCTGACCGTGACCAGCGACTTCTTCCAGTCCACCCTGGGCATCGCGATGCTCTTCGGCCGGTTCGTGCCGATCCTCGCGGTGCTCGCGCTGGCCGGCTCGCTGGCCGCACAGCGCCGGGTCGAGCCGGGCGCGGGCACGCTGCCCACCGACGGCGTCCAGTTCGCCGTGCTCGTCACCGGCACCGTCGTCATCGTCGCCGCCCTCACCTTCTTCCCGGCCCTCGGGCTCGGGCCTATCGCGGAGGCACTTGCATGACTCGCGTTGTCACAGACCGTGCTGAACACCCGGTGCGCAGCCCCGACGAGGCGCAGCACCTGCACGCCGAGCGCACCGGCCGTGCCGTCGGCGCCGGCGCGTTCAGCCCGCGCCAACTGCTGACCTCGTTCCCGGAGGCGCTGCGCAAGCTGGACCCCCGTACCCAGCTGCGCAACCCGGTGATGTTCGTGGTCTGGGTCGGGTCCGTGCTCGTGACCATCCAGGCCGTCGTCGAGCCCAGCCTGTTCTCCTGGCTGATCGCGGTCTGGCTGTGGCTCACGGTGATCTTCGCCAACCTGGCCGAGGCGGTGGCCGAGGGCCGGGGCAAGGCGCAGGCCGACACGCTGCGCCGTACGAAGATCGAGACGGTCGCGCACCGGCTGATCGGGCCGGGCGACGAGACCGAGGAGGTGCCGGGCACCGAGCTGCGGGTCGGCGACCGGGTCCTGGTGGTGGCCGGCCAGGTGATCCCCGGGGACGGGGACATCGTGGAGGGCATCGCCACCGTCGACGAGTCGGCCATCACCGGCGAGTCGGCCCCGGTCATCCGGGAGTCCGGCGGCGACCGTTCCGCGGTCACCGGCGGGACCACGGTGCTGTCCGACCGGATCATCGTGGAGATCACCACCAAGCCCGGCGAGTCCTTCGTGGACCGGATGATCGCGCTGGTGGAGGGCGCGCAGCGGCAGAAGACGCCGAACGAGATCGCGCTGACCATCCTGCTCGCCGCGCTGACCATCATCTTCCTGCTCGCGGTGGTCGCGCTGCAGCCGATGGCCGGCTACGCGGGCGCCCCGCAGTCGCTGATCGTGCTGACCGCGCTGCTGGTCTGCCTGATCCCGACCACGATCGGGGCGCTGCTGTCCGCGATCGGCATCGCCGGCATGGACCGGCTGGTGCAGCGCAACGTGCTGGCCAAGTCCGGCCGCGCGGTGGAGGCCGCCGGTGACGTGGACACCCTGCTGCTGGACAAGACGGGCACCATCACCTACGGCAACCGGCAGGCCACCGGGCTCATCCCGGTGTCCGGCGTCCCGGTGGCGGAGCTGGCCGAGGCCGTGCGGCTGTCCAGCCTGGCCGACCAGACGCCGGAGGGCCGCAGCATCGTCGAGCTGTGCGCGACCGAGCACGGCCTCCCGGGGGAGGCCACGGCGGACGAGGTGCTCGCGGAGTTCATCCCGTTCACCGCGCAGACGCGGATGTCCGGGCTGGACCTGAACGGCCGCCAGGTCCGCAAGGGCGCCACCGCCGCGGTGGCCACCTGGGTCCGCTCCCACGGCGGCGACGTCCCTTCCGAAGTGGCCGCCGTGGTCGACGAGATCAGTGAGGACGGCGGCACCCCGCTGGTGGTGGCCCAGGTCGACGGCCGAGACGGCCGGGGCGCGCGCGTGCTCGGCGTGATCCGGCTCGCCGACGTGGTCAAGCCGCTGATGGCGCAGCGGTTCGCCGAGCTGCGCGCGATGGGCATCCGCACCGTGATGATCACCGGGGACAACCCGAAGACCGCGAAGGCGATCGCCGCCGAGGCCGGCGTCGACGACTTCGTGGCCGAGGCCACCCCCGAGGACAAGATGGAGCTGATGCGCCGCGAGCAGGAGGGCGGGCGGCTGGTCGCGATGACCGGTGACGGCACCAACGACGCCCCGGCGCTGGCCCAGGCCGACGTCGGGGTGGCGATGAACACCGGCACGGCGGCGGCCAAAGAGGCCGGCAACATGGTCGACCTGGACTCCGACCCCACCAAGCTGATCGAGATCGTGGAGATCGGCAAGCAGATGCTGATCACCCGGGGCGGGCTGACCACCTTCTCGGTGGCCAACGACGTGGCCAAGTACTTCGCCATCATCCCGGCCATGTTCGTGCTGGCCTACCCGCAGCTGAACAAGCTCAACATCATGCACCTGGCCAGCCCGCAGTCCGCGATCCTGTCCGCGGTGATCTTCAACGCGCTGGTCATCGTGGCGCTGATCCCGCTGGCCCTGCGGGGCGTGCGGTTCCGCCCGTCCAGCGCGGCCGCGCTGCTGCGGCGCAACCTGCTGATCTACGGGCTGGGCGGCATCGTCACCCCGTTCGTCGGCATCTTCCTGATCGACCTGCTGGTCCGGCTGCTGCCGGGGATTGGCTGACACGATGAACACGCTGACCAGGCAGGCCCTGGCCGGGCTGCGCATGATCCTGGTGCTGACTGTGATCCTGGGCATCATCTACCCGTTGGCGGTGTGGGCGGTGGCCCATCTCCCGGGGTTGTCTGGACGGGCCGAGGGTTCTGTCATCACCGCGAACGGCGCCCCGGTCGGGTCGTCGCTGATCGGGGTGGACCCGGTACCGGCGAACCCCGCGGCCGACCCGTACTTCCATGCCCGCCCGTCGGCGAGCGCGAAGGACGTGTTGGGTCCGGGCGACCCGTCCACCTCGGGCGGCACCAACCTGGCCGGGGACTCGGACAAGCTGCTCAAGGCCGTCGTCCAACGGCGCGAGCAGATCGCGGCCAGGGAAGGCGTCGCGCCGGCCTCGGTGCCGGCGGACGCGGTCACCGCCTCGGCCTCCGGGATGGACCCGCAGATCAGCTCCGCCTACGCCGAGCTGCAGGTCGCCCGCGTGGCCAGGGTGACAGGGTTGCCCGTCGACCAGGTGCGGGGTCTGGTCGACGAGCACACCCAGGGGCGGTTCGCCGGCGTGCTCGGCGAGCCGGGGGTGAACGTGACGGAGCTGAACCTTGCCGTCGCCGCCGCGCGTGCTCGGTGACCGAGGGGGTGCGCTGTGCACCTCCCGTTCCGTCGCCGGGGTGACAATACGGAGGTGAGCTACGAGCGACCGGGCCGCCGCGGCCGGCTGCGCATCTACCTCGGGTCCGCGCCCGGGGTGGGCAAGACGTACGCGATGCTCGGCGAGGGCCGCCGGCGCGCCGAACGCGGCACCGACGTGGTGGTCGGCATCGTGGAGGCGCACGGCCGGCCGAAGACGGAGGCGCTCCTGGAGGGCCTCGAGCTCATGCCGCGCCGGAAGCTGACCTACCGGGACAACCAGTTCGAAGAGCTGGACATCGCCGCGGTGCTGGCCCGCCGGCCCCGGGTCGCGCTGGTCGACGAGCTGGCGCACACCAACGTCCCCGGGTCGGTCCACGAGAAGCGCTGGCAGGACATCGACGACCTGCTCGACGCCGGCATCGACGTGCTGTCCACGGTGAACGTCCAGCACCTGGAGTCGCTCAACGACGTGGTCGAGAAGATCACCGGGGTGCGGCAGCGGGAGACCGTGCCCGACGAGTGGGTGCGCGGCGCCGAGCAGATCGAGCTGGTCGACATCACCCCGGAGGCGCTGCGGCGGCGGATGGCGCACGGCAACATCTACCCGCCGGAGAAGGTGGACGCCGCGCTGTCCAACTACTTCAAGCCGGTCAACCTGGTGGCGCTGCGCGAGCTGGCGCTGCTGTGGGTGGCCGACGAGGTGGACGTGGCGCTGCGCCGCTACCGGGCCGAGCAGCAGGTCACCGACGTCTGGGAGGCGCGCGAGCGGGTCGTGGTGGCCGTCACCGGCGGGCCGGAGAGCGAGACGGTGATCCGTCGGGCGGCCCGGATCGCCAAGCGGGCCGGCGGTGACGGCGACCGGGCCGACCTGATGTGTGTGCACGTGCTGCGCGGCGACGGCCTGGCCGGGGCGCCGCCGGGGGCGCTGGCCAGGCTGCGCCGGCTGGCCGACGACGTGGGCGCCTCGTTCCACACCGTGGTCGGTGGGGAGGACGTGCCGGCCGCGCTGCTGGACTTCGCGCGCGGGGCGAACGCCACCCAGCTGGTGCTGGGGACCTCGCGGCGGTCCCGGCTGGCGCGGCTGTTCAACCAGGGCATCGGCGCGAGCGTGGTGCAGGACTCCGGGCCGATCGACGTGCACATGGTCACCCACGCCGAGGCCGGCGGTGGGTCGCGGCGGTGGGTGCCGCGCAGCCCGCTGTCGTTCACCCGCCGGACGGTGGGGTGGCTGCTGTCCGTGCTGGCTCCCGCCGTGGCCACGGCGGCCGGCGTGTTCCTGGACGGGGTGATCGGCCTGTCCACGGACGTGGTGCTGTTCTTCCTGGCCACCGTGTTGGTGGCGCTGGTCGGCGGGCTCGGGCCGGCGCTGCTGGCGGCGGTGGCCGGCGGGCTGATGCTCAACTGGTTCCTCACCCCGCCGCTGTACACGTTCACCATCGCCGAGCGGGAGAACGTGATCACCCTGTCGGTCATGATGGTGGTGGCCGTCGCGGTGGCGCTGGTGGTGGACAGGGCGGCCCGGCGCGCGGAGCAGGCCGCCGCCGCGCGCACCGAGGCCGCGCTGCTCGCCTCGTTCGCCCGTACCGTGCTGACCAGGACCGACCCGCTGCCCCGGCTGCTGGAGAAGGTGAGCGAGGCGTTCGGGCTGCGGTCGGTGGCGGTCCTGGAGCGCTCCTCGGAGGCGCCCAGCGGCTGGCGGTACGCGGCCTGCGTCGGCCCGCCGGACTGCTTGCGGCCCGAGGACGCGGAGGTCGACGTCGCCGTCGACCCGGACGTGCACCTGATCGGCCAGGGCCGCCCGCTCGCGGCCGCCGACCGCCGCGTGCTGGAGACCGTCGGCGGGCAGGCGCTGCTCGCGCTGCGCAGCCAGCGGATGGCCGCCGAGGCCGCCGAGGCGCACCGCAAGGTGGAGGGCGCCGAACTGCGCTCCGCGCTGCTGTCCGCGGTCGGTCACGACCTCCGTACCCCGCTCACGTCGATCAAGGCGGCGGCCGGTAGCCTCCGCGATCCCGAGCTGGCGCTGTCCGATGCGGACCGGGCCGAGCTGCTGGCCACCGTGGAGGAGTCCGTGGACAGGCTGACCGCCCTGGTGGACAACCTGCTCGACTCCTCGCGGCTGGCCGCCGGGGCGGTGGTGCCGCTGCCGAAGCCGGTGGGCTACGACGAGGTCGTTGCGCTCGCGCTGGCCGGGGTGGAGGGCGCCCGGCGGGTGCGGGTGGAGATCGACGAGAGGCTGCCGGCCGTGCTGGCCGACGCGGGCCTGCTGGAGCGGGTGGTGGCGAACGTGGTGGACAACGCGCTGCGGCACGGGCGGGGCGCGCCGATCGCGGTGCGGGCCAGCGCGCACGCCGACCGGGTGGAGCTGCGGGTGGTCGACTCCGGCCCCGGGGTGCCGGCGAACGCGGTGGACGACCTGTTCACGCCGTTCCAGCGGCTCGGCGACCGGGACGCGACCAGCGGCGTGGGCCTCGGGCTGAGCGTGGCGCGCGGGTTCACCACGGCGATGGGCGGCACGCTCACCGCCGAGGACACCCCCGGCGGCGGGTTGACGGTCGTGATCTCCTTACCGGCCGTGACCTCGCCCGAGCCCGCCGAGCCGGCGCCGGGGGTGTACACGTGACGCGGGTGCTGGTCGTCGACGACGACGCGCAGATCCTGCGCGCGCTGCGGATCAACCTGGCCGCGCGCGGGTACCAGGTGCTCACCGCCGTGGACGGGGCGAGCGCGCTGCGGGCCGCGGCGGACGGTCACCCCGACGTGGTGGTGCTCGACCTCGGGCTGCCGGACATGGAGGGCACCGACGTGATCGCCGGGCTGCGCGGCTGGACGCAGGTGCCGATCGTGGTGCTGTCCGCGCGGACGGACTCGAACGAGAAGGTCGACGCGCTGGACGCGGGCGCGGACGACTACGTGACCAAGCCGTTCGGCATGGCCGAGCTGCTGGCCAGGCTGCGGGCGGCGGTGCGGCGCTCGGCGGTGGCGCAGGTGGACGGCGAGCCGGTGGTGAAGACCGCGACGTTCACCGTGGACCTGGCGGCGAAGAAGGTGGTCCGGGACGATGCCGAGGTGCACCTGACGCCCACCGAGTGGGGCATCCTCGAACAGCTGGTGCGCAACCAGGGCAAGCTCGTCGGCCAGCGCCAGCTGCTGCAGGAGGTGTGGGGTCCCGCCTACGGCAAGGAGACCAACTACCTGCGCGTCTACCTGGCACAGCTGCGCCGCAAGCTCGAACCCGACCCGTCCCGCCCGCAACACCTGATCACCGAGCCGGGCATGGGCTACCGTTTCGAACCGTGAACGTGCGTTTACGGGTGCTCACGGTCAACGTCCAGAACGGCGCCGGCGACCCTCGCCGCACCGGGATCCTGGCCGACGGGCTGCGCCGGCTGGAGCCCGATGTCGTCGCGTTCCAGGAGGTCCTCGGCCGCGACCAGCTCGACGGGCTGCTGGACGGCACGGGGCTGTCGCACCGCACGCACCAGGCCGACGTGCTGGCGTACGAGCCGCCGTTCGCCGACCGCTACGGCGGCAACGCGGTCGCGAGCCGGTGGCCGCACCGGGTCGTGGAGGTCCTCGACCAGCGCAAGGCCGGCGCGCCCGACGTGCCGTGGTGCACGCTCGCGGCGGCCGTCGAGGTGCCGTCGCTGGGGGAGATGCTGTTCATCGCCACCACCGCGTCCTGGCGGTTGGACGCCGAGGCCGCCAGGGAACGGCAGGCGCTCGCGCTGGTCGACCTGGACGCGAGGCACCGCCGCGAGCTGCCCACCGTGATCGCCGGCGACCTGAACGCCTCGCCGGACGCGTCCAGCATCCGGTATCTGACCGGTCGCCAGTCACTGAACGGGCTGAGCGCGTGCTACCACGACGCCTGGGAGGTAGCCGGCTCTGGGGCCGGCCACACCTGGTCCGTGGACAACGCCGCCGGCCGCGCCGAGATCGACGCCGTGGTCCGCCAGCCCGGCCACCGCCGGCGCATCGACTACGTCCTGGTCGGCTCGTGGCACTCCCACCCGCGTGCCAGCGCCCGGGTCCGGTCCGCGACGCTCGCGTTCGACACCCCGGTCGACGGCGTCTGGCCCAGCGACCACTACGGCGTGCTGGTCGACCTGGATGTCGCTACCGACCCCGACCGCCCGTAACCCCGGGCGGTTCGGAGGTGTCCAGCTCGCGGACCGCATTGGCGATCAGTCCGCGCACCTCGCGCCCGTACACCGCCGACCGCCGCAGCCGCTCGAACGCCTTCGCGTACACAGCGATCTCCCTGGGCTGCGTGATCGTCAGCGCCGCGGTCCAGGTCTCGACGTCCACGGAGGTTTCGTCGAAGATCCAGAAGCCCTCGCGGGGCATGAGAGTGCGTGGCGCTGTGGTCGGGATGATGCCCAGGCTGACGCGATGCAAGCCTTGCACCGTGAGGAGCCGATCGAGCTGCCCCGCCATGGTGTCGGCATCTCCGACCCGGGTGCGCAGTGCCTGTTCCTCCATCACAAGAAGGAATCGGCGGTCGCCTGAGTAGAGCACCTGCTGGCGCTCCATGCGGGCGGCCACCGCCTCGTCGACGTCGTTGGGAATCTCCCGGAACTCGATGATGCCTGCCATGATCGCGGACGCGTAGTCGGGAGTCTGGAACAGACCAGGGACGAGCGCCGGCTCGTAGATCCGGAAGAGCCGAGTGCGTTTGTACTGGGGGATGCCGGCCACCTGGAGGTGCTTCATCCCGGTGCGCTGCAGCCGGCGCCATTCGACGTACATCGACTCGATGGAGCGGACCGTCGCGATCAGGTCGGGAACCTGGTCCTCGGCGTTGCAGTGCCGACACCAGGTCCGCAGGTCGTTCTCGCTGGGCGTCTGGGTGCCGTGCTCGATCTTGGAGATCTTGGTGAAGTACCAGCCCGCTCGCGTGGCGAGAGCGCGGCCGGTGAGGTCCGCGTCCTTGCGGATGTCACGCAGCCGCGCTCCCAGCGCCTGCCGCGCCTGGTCAGTGGGGTTGGTAGTCACCGTGCGGAGTGGCCACCTGCCATACGGCGTCGAAGGCCGAGTGGCACAACTTGATCACTGCAGGTTCGGTGAGCAGCTCGTTTCCCGCCCAGCCGCCATCCCCCGTGAAGAGGTTGACCAGCAGCTTCCTGTCGTCGAAGAGCCAGAAGTCGTTGCCGGGCAAGGCGATCCCGGTCGCCAGCCGCCGCGGAAGCCATCGAACCTCCTCGCCGGCCTCGATGTTCTCGTACGTCGACTCCCATTCGTACTGAATGTAGTCGGTGACAGGCTCGGAGACGATCCGAGCGCGCAGGACGATCGCACCGCGCTGGACGGTGTCCTGAATGAGCGTGTGCCAGGGCCGCCACCAGTCCTCTCGCGCCGTCGGCCACTCCAGCTTCCCGGCCCGCCACCGCGCGAACTCCTCTTTCTCCTCATCGACCGCGTATCGGTCCCGCATCTCCAGGTGGTATGCGAAATGTTCGACGGATCGGAACATCTCGCGCCATTGGTCAAGCGTCAACCGTTGCATGCTCTTCCCCCATCAAGATACGGAGCGCGGCGGATACTTCGATGACGGTCTCGTGTGCTGGAATCGTCATCTGGGCGAGAGCCTCGGCATCGGTGACCTTGCGGCCCTTGATGACGTACGTATCGTGGTCCGTGCGGATGATCAACGGTGGCTTCGTGCCGTCGGTAGCCGTCAACGTGCTCTTGGAGAGGTGCGTCATCAGTCGAATCGGTACCTCCACACACGTTTCGTCGATTTTCAGGTCGAGCCGAGCGAGGATCTTCGGATCGCTCACCTTCCAGCCTTGTATGAGAAAGGTCTTTCGATCTGTGTCGAACAGTGTCGGCGAACCGCCATCCTGCGTCTCCTTGTCCAGGAACCGAATCTTCACGATCGCCCTCCTGTCGGAATCATTGCGACAGACTCCCGAAGTTCCTGTAATCTTGGTTGCGAAGGATGCGTTCGTCAAGCTTTCTACCAGCTATAACGTCTGGTTGAGGAATCTGTAGCAACATGCTTGGAGTGGCTCTGTTCGGTGTTCTACCGTGCGCGGTCATGAGCGACAGGGGGCGGCGACGGGATACCGAACTCCGCCACGAAACGACCTGGATGACCTGCGTTCTCGACCGGCTCGAGCACGCCGTGAGCCTTGAGGACTTCGGCGCCGGACTACGGCTTGGACTGGGCTACTACACCGCCGTCTGCGGGCATGTCACGTTCCCGCAGGCGCTCGTCTCGCCACACGGCCGGCCGTGCCCGGAGTGCACACTCCGGCTCGCGCTGGGCGCGGACGGAAAAACAGCGGGAAAGCTGCGCAGGCTGGCGGCGGCCGGGCGTCGGCTGCGAATCGTCCGGCGGGCTCAATAGCCGAAGTTCTGGACCCAGTAGCTGCCGTTGGGGACGTAGCCGATGCCGATCGTCTTGAACTCGCAGCGCAGGATGTTCTCCCGGTGCGACGGCGAGTTCATCCAGATGTTCATGACCTGCGAGGCGGACTTGTAGCCGCGCGCGATGTTCTCCCCGCCGGTGTTCTGGTAGCCGGCGGCGCGTTCCCGGTCGGCGAAACCGTTGCCGCTCGGGTCGTTGTGGCTGAAGAAGCCCTGGCCGGCCATGTTCTCGCCGTGTCGCTGCGCCGACTTGTTGAGCCGGGAGTCCACCTGCAGCGGCTTGCAACCGGCCGCGGCGCGGCGCGCGTTGGTGAGCGCCACCATCTGGGCGGCCGGGCCGGACAGTCCCGGGGTGGCCGGTTTCGGCGGGGGCGGCGGTGGTGGCGGCGGGCCGGGGGGCGGCGGCACCGCGATCGGCGGCGGGGCGGGCAGCGGCAGACCCAGGCCCCCCGGCGGCAACGGCGCGGTGGAGGCGTCGTCGAGCGGGACCGGGCCGACCGCGAGCGGGTCGCCGCTCGCGGAGACGTCGGGCGGCGGCGGAGGAGGCGTCGCCGACCGGGGGCCCACCACCACGGCCACCACCGCGACGAGTGCCCCACAGCCCAGTCCGGCGAGCACCGGGATCATCCGCTGCCGCCCCCTGTTGGTCACAGTGGGTGAACGTAGCAGACTGCGGAGCGTGCACTCCGGTAGCGCCATTCGGCTGACGGCATGGGTACACGGTTACGTCCAAGGGGTGGGTTTCCGCTGGTGGACCCGTGCCCGAGCGTTGGAGTTGGGCCTGGTCGGAAGCGCCTCGAACCTGGCCGACGGGCGGGTCGAGGTGGTAGCCGAGGGTGCCCGCGAGGCCTGTGAGGCCCTGCTCGCGGCGTTGCGCGGCGGCGGGACCCCGGGGCGGGTGGACCGGGTGGTGGAGCGCTGGAGCCCCGCCAAGGGCTCGCTTACGACATTCGTGGAGCGCTAAGGCTGTTACGGGAGTGGCTGAACCGGGTTACGAGGGGTGGCTTGTACCCTTAGACGGTTCGCGTGAGCTGCGTCAACCGTTCCGACGGCCACGCCGACGTCTTCGGAACCCGACGAGAGGCCAGCCACGAGGTGCATCTCAAGAGCCTGACGCTGAAGGGCTTCAAGTCCTTCGCCTCGGCCACCGAGCTGCGGCTGGAGCCGGGCATCACCTGCGTGGTCGGCCCGAACGGCTCCGGCAAGTCGAACGTGGTCGACGCGATCATGTGGGTGTTCGGCGAGCAGGGGGCCAAGGCCCTGCGCGGCGGCAAGATGGAGGACGTCATCTTCGCCGGCACCGCCGGGCGGCCGCCGCTCGGGCGCGCCGAGGTCACCCTGACCATCGACAACTCCGACGGCGCGCTGCCCATCGACTACTCCGAGGTGTCCATCACCCGCCGGATGTTCCGCGACGGCGCCGGCGAGTACGAGATCAACGGCAACACCTGCCGGCTGCTGGACATCCAGGAGCTGCTGTCCGACTCCGGCATCGGCCGCGAGATGCACGTGGTGGTCGGCCAGGGCCAGTTGGCCGCGATCCTGGAGTCCAAGCCGGAGGAGCGGCGCGCCTTCATCGAGGAGGCCGCCGGCGTGCTCAAGCACCGCAAGCGCAAGGAGAAGGCGCTGCGGAAGCTCGACGCGATGCAGACCAACCTGACCCGGCTCACCGACCTGACCGGCGAGCTGCGCCGCCAGCTCAAGCCGCTGGGCAAGCAGGCCGAGATCGCCCGCCGGGCGCAGACCGTGCAGGCCGACCTGCGGGACGCCAAGCTCCGCCTCGCCGCGGACGACCTGGTCACCCTGCGCGCGGAGCTGGCCAAGGAGGAGGCCGACGAGGCGGTGGCCAGGGCGCGGCGTGCCGAGATCGAGCAGGCGCTCACCGCCGCCCGCGAGGTCCTGGCCGCCAAGGAGGCCGAGCTGGCCGCCGCCCAGCCCGCGCTGACCGCCGCCCAGGAGACCTGGTACCGGCTGTCCTCGCTGGCCGAGCGGCTGCGCGGCACCGTCCGGCTGGCCGCCGAGCGCGGCCGGCACCTCTCCGAGCCGGTCGAGGCCGCCGGCACCGGGCGCGACCCCGAGGAGCTGGAGGCCGAGGCGGAGGCCATCTCCGAGCAGGAGGACGAGCTGGTCGCCGCCGTGGCCGACGCCCGCCGCGCCCTGAACGCCACCCTGGAGGAGCTGTCCACCAGGGAGCGCGCGCTGGCCGACGCCGAGCGCGAGCACCTGGCCGCCGTGCGCGCCGTCGCCGACCGCCGCGCCGGGCTGGCCACCCTGGAGGGACGGGCCGAGGCCCTGCGCAGCAAGTCCGCGGCCACCGCCGAGGAGATCGAACGCCTGTCCGGGGCGCTCGCCGAGGCCCAGGCCCGCACCGAGGCCGCCGAGGCCGAGCTGTCCGTGCTGCAGGCCGACTACGGCGCCCTGGACGAGGGCCCGGACGGCGCCGCCGGCCTCGACCAGCGCGGCCGCGCCGCCGTGGACGCCCACGAGGAGGCCGCCAAGCGGGTCTCCGAGCTGGTCGCCAACGAGCGTGAGCTGGAGCGCGAGCGGGCCCACTGGAAGGCCCGCACCGAGGCGCTCTCGCTCGGCCTGCGGCGCAAGGACGGGGTGGCCGCGCTGCTGGCCGCCGGCGACCGGCTGCCCGGCCTGCTCGGTTCGCTGGCCGGGCTGCTCAGCGTGCGCCCCGGCGCGGAGGCGGCGCTGGCCGCGGCGCTCGGCGGGCTGGCCGAGGGGGTGGCGGTCTCGTCGGCCGCCGACGCGGTGGCCGCGCTGGAGCTGCTCAAGTCCGACGGCGCCGGCCGGGCGGGCATCGTCGTGGGCTCCTCGGCCGGCGGTGCTCTTGTCCGTCCCCGCTTACCCGACGGCGCTCGGTGGGCGGACGAGCTGGTCACCGTGTCCGACGAGCTGCGTGCATCGGTACGCCAGGCGCTGGCCGGTGTGATCCTGGTGGACGACCTGGCCACCGCCCAACGGGTGGTCGACGCGCTGGCGTCCGAGCTGCCGACCGTCCGCGCGGTGACCACCGACGGCGACCTGGTCGGCGTCGGATGGGCGCTGGGCGGCTCGTCGAACGACCAGAGCGCGATCGAGGTCCAGGCCGCCATCGAGGAGGCCGCCGAGGCCGCTCAGGACGTGGACGGCAAGCTGGAACGGCTGCGCGCCACCCTGGACGGCGCCCGCGCCGAGGAGGCCGCGCGCCTGGCCGACGTGGAAGCCGCGCAGGAGGCCCAGAGCGCCGCCGACGCGCACCGCGCCGCCGTCGCGCAGAAACTTGGCCGGGCCGACCAGGCGGTTCGCTCGGCGGTCGCCGAGGCCGAGCGGCTGCAGCGCCAGCGCGACGAGGTCGAAGCCACCCGCATCGAGGCCCTGGGCGCCCTGGACGAGGCCGAACGGCGCCTGGAAGCCGCCCAGGACGAGCCGACCGAGGACGAGCCCGACACCACCGCCCGCGAGGAGGCCGCCGACCGGCTGGCCACCGCGCGCGCCGAGGAGATGGAGGCCCGCCTGGGCCTGCGCACCGCCGAGGAGCGGGCCCGCGCGATCGCCGGCCGGGCCGACTCGCTGCGCCGCCAGGCCCGCTCGGAGCGCGACGCCCGCGCCCGGGCGGCGTCGGCGCGCGCGGCCCGCGAACGCGGCGCATCGATCGCCGAAGCGGTCCGCTCGGCCGGCGAAACCGCCCTGGAACGCATCGAGGTCTCGCTGGCCACCGCCGAGGCCGAACGCGAAGCGGCCAGGGCGGCCCGCGACTCCGGCGAGTCCGCGGTAGGCGAGGTCCGCGCCCGAACCGGCCAGCTCACCGGCGAACTGGAACGCCTCACCGACGCCGTCCACCGCGACGAGGTCCTCCGCGCCCAGTCCCGCCTGAAGGTCGAGCAGCTGGAGTCGCGCATCGCCTCCGACTTCGGCATCGGCCTGGAGGAACTGGTCGTCGAGTACGGCCCCGACCAGGGCGTGCCACCCGGCCCCGACGAGCTGGCCGAGTACGAGGCCGCCAAGGAGCGCGGCGAGGACGTCGTGGCGCCGCCCCCGCTGCCCTACGACCGCGCGACCCAGCAACGCCGCGCCCAACGCGCCGAGCGCGACCTCGCCCAGCTAGGCAAGGTCAACCCGCTGGCCCTGGAGGAGTTCGCCGCGCTGGAGGAGCGCTACCGCTTCCTGTCCACCCAGCTCGAAGACCTCAAGGCCACCCGGCGGGATCTGCTCACCGTGGTCCGCGAGGTGGACGAGAAGATCCTCGAGGTGTTCACCACGGCGTACAACGATGTGGCGCGCGAGTTCCAGGTCGTGTTCGGGACCCTGTTCCCCGGCGGCGAGGGCCGGCTGGTGCTGACCGAGCCGGATGACATGCTGACCACCGGTGTGGAGGTGGAGGCGCGCCCGCCGGGTAAGAAGGTCAAGCGGCTGTCGCTGCTGTCCGGTGGTGAGAAGTCGCTGACCGCGGTGGCGATGTTGGTGGCCATCTTCCGTGCGCGGCCGTCGCCGTTCTATGTGTTGGACGAGGTCGAGGCGGCGCTGGACGATGCGAACCTGCGGCGGTTGATTGGTCTGTTGGAGGAGTTGCGTGGCACCTCGCAGCTGATCATCATCACGCATCAGAAGCCGACCATGGAGGTTGCTGACGCCCTGTACGGGGTGAGCATGCGCGGCGATGGCATCACGACAGTTGTTTCGCAGCGTTTGCGCGGGGTTCCCGCCGGGACTGGGTAGTAGGGCCTGCCGTTCGTACTGGTGACCGTCCCGGCTTGGGTGGGTGGTTGGGGTCGTGGCGAGCGCGTGGGTGGCTGGGTTTGGGTGGGCTGGGCACGGCGCTCGGCGCCCGACGACTTCGTCGCCGGCCATCGAACAACGTCTGGTCGCGTTTTGTCTGTTTGATCTTTTTCGGGACCCGGGGTTGTTTCGGGATCAGACGATATTCAGTGGCCGGTGACGCCGAAGGCGTTGCCGGGCGTCGAGCGCCGTGCCCAGCCATCCTGGGGTGACCACCTGGCGCTCGTCCCATCGGGTGAACCTGCGAAAGCCGCCTACTGGACCACTCGGAAACTGTCAGGGGTCGAACATACGGTCGACTCGTGGATCTGGTCGCGTTGGGTGCGGGGTTGGCGGAGCTTGCGCCAGGCCCGGAGCTGTGCGCGGCCCTGGCCCAGGTGTGGTTGGGTGCGGTGCCCAACGATCAGGTGATCGAGGTGCTGCGGGCGCAGGCCCGCCAGCTTGCCCACGAGCAGGCCCGGATGCTGGCCACGCTGGTCGAGGTCTCCCGCACCACCCCAGGTCTGGTGGGCCCGGCCCGGGCTGACGAGGCGTATGAGTGGGCGTCGGGGGAGATCTCGGCGGCGTTGCGCTGGACGGGGCGGGCGGCGGATCGGGAGTTGGCGTTCGCCCAGACCGTGGTGTCGCGGCTGCCCCGAGTGTTCGCCGCGTTGTGGGCGGGGCGGATCGACCGGGCCAGGGCGTGGGTGTTCGCCGATCACCTCGACGACAGCTGCGGGCTGTCGGGCGAGCAGGTGGCGGCGATCTGCGCGCACCTGGTCCCACTCGCGGAGGGGTTGACCACGGGGGAGTTGGCCGGGCGGTTGCTGCGCGCGATCCTCGCCGTGGACCCCGATCACGCGCAGCGGCGTTACCGCCGCGCGGTGCGTGAGCGGGAGGTGGTCTCCTACCTCGACCGCGACGGCACCGTCACCATCAGCGCCCACCGACTCGCCCCCGACGAGGCGGCGGCGGCCACCGAACGACTCCGCGCGCTCGCCGCGGCGGTCAAGCGGGCGGGGCATCCCGGGCGGCTGCCCCAGATCCAGGCCGACCTGTTCTGCGCGCTGCTCAACGGCCGCTACCACCACCACACCCGAGCCCAGATCATCGCCGACATGCTCACCCACGCCCCGGACAAGCCGCCGGGGGCGCGGGCGGGGGTGGAGATCCGCGTCGGGCTGGGCACCCTGCTCGGCCGCGACGATGACCCCGGCGAGATCCCTGGCCTCGGCCCGGTACTCGCCTCGACCGCCCGCGACCTGGTCGCGGCGCAAACCTGGGGCGGGCGGTGGCGGTACGCGGTCGTCGACCCCGACGGCTACCTCATCCTGGCCGGCGCCATCCGCCACCGCCCCACCAGCGGTTCGGGCGGGCGCTCGGATGGTGGCATCGTCGAAATCCACGTCCCGGCCGACCTGCTGGAACACCTGGCCGCGCACCGCGTTGAGGCCGGGCGCTGGGCCGGGGTGATCGCCGAGATCACCGCCCAGTACCGCGACCGCGACCGGCTCCACGCCGCCCTCGACCACAACCCCGCCGCCCGCTTCGCCGATGCCGCGCTGGCCCGGCACACCGAGGTCCGCGACCGCACCTGCACCTTCATCGGCTGCCGCTGCCCCGCCCGGCACTGCGATCTCGACCACACCATCGACCACGCCCACGGCGGCGCCACCACGCACAGCAACCTCGGCCCCGGCTGCGGCCGCCACCACCCCTTCAAACACAAACTGGGCTGGCGACTCGAACAGCCACGACCAGGCCACTTCACCTGGACCAGCCCACTCGGGCACACCTACCACACCCGAGGCCAACCCATCACACCCCCACACGCCCCACGACCCCCACCCGTCCCACCACCGTTCTGATCAACGAACCGGTGTCCTACGGCGGCGGGATGGACCACCCCGCCGCCGTGGATCCGGCGTGCCCGGCGGGCGGTTCGGGGGCGTGACTGGCCGCGATGTCAGGATGGAGCACGTGAGAGACGTGGTCGCCGGGTCTGTGTTGCTCGGCCAGGGGCAGGCTGGATCGGTCGCCGTGACCTGGATCGTGGTCGCGGTGGTGGTCGTGGTGCTGCTGCTTGCGCTGGTCGTCGGGCTGGTGGCGTCCCGGCGCCGGCGGGTGAGCCTGCGGCGCGACGAGTCGGAGCCGGCGGCCGAGCGCGGCTACCGCGGCGGCGGGGAGATCAGCTTCTCCTCGGGGGTGGCGACCGAGGAGCGGCCCGCGCCCGCCGAGGCCCAGGAGCCGGCCGGGCACGCGGAGTCGGCGGAGCCGGCTGAGTCGGCTGAGTCGGCGGCGGCGGTCGCTCCGGACGAGGGCGCCCCGCCGGCGGCTCCGGCCGGTGCGCCCTCGGCGGCGGTCGAGGAGATCGAGCCGGCGGAGGGGCGGCTGGAACGGCTGCGCGGGCGGCTGGCGGGATCCCGGTCGGCGTTCGGGCAGGGGCTGGTCGGGCTGCTCGGCGGCGGCGAGCTGGACGAGGACTCGTGGCAGGACGTCGAGGACACCTTGCTCATGGCCGATCTTGGCGCGGAGACGACCGGCGAGCTGGTCGCCACGCTGCGCAGCGAGATGGCGGCCAAGGGGGTGCGGACTCCGGAGCAGGCGCGCGAGGTGTTGCGGGCGGTGCTCATCGAGGCGCTCTCGCCCGGGCTGGACCGCTCGGTGCGCGCGTTGCCGCACGACGGGCGGCCGGCGGTCGTGCTGGTGGCCGGCGTGAACGGCACCGGCAAGACCACCACGACCGGCAAGCTGGCCAGGGTGCTGGTGGCCGGCGGGCGCGGCGTGGTGCTGGGCGCGGCGGACACGTTCCGGGCGGCGGCCGCCGAGCAGTTGGCCACCTGGGGCGAGCGGGCCGGCGCGGCGGTGGTGCGCGGGGCGGAGGGCGCGGACCCGGCGAGCGTGGCGTTCGAGGCCGTCAAGCGGGCCAGCGAGGACGGCGCGGACGCCGTGCTGTTGGACACCGCCGGGCGGTTGCACACCAAGACCGGCCTGATGGACGAGCTCGGCAAGATCAAGCGCGTGGTGTCCCGGCAGGGTGACGTGGACGAGGTCCTGCTGGTGCTCGACGCCACGACCGGGCAGAACGGCGTCATCCAGGCCCGGGTGTTCGGTGAGGTCATCGACGTGACGGGCATCGTGCTGACCAAGCTGGACGGGACCGCCAAGGGCGGCATCGTGTTCCGCGTGCAGCGCGAGCTGGGCGTGCCCGTGAAGCTGGTCGGGCTCGGTGAGGGGCCCGACGACCTCGCGCCCTTCGAACCCGCCGCGTTCGTCGACGCGCTTTTGGACTGAGCGCTTCTGGACTGAGCGCTTTTGGACCGAGCGCTCCTGGGCTGACGTAACGCGGGTGTAACGCGGCGGGGTGGCCCGTTCACCGGGGCGCAACAGAGGGCGCCACTCGGCGAAACATCCAGGTTCGACCCTTCTGGCCAGAGTCTTGGCCGGCTAACAGGAGGGCCGATCACGTGATCAACGCAGGGAGTACCGCCTGGGTGCTCGCCAGTGCCGCGCTGGTGATGCTCATGACCCCGGGCCTGGCGTTCTTCTACGGGGGGATGGTCCGCAGCAAGAGCGTGCTCAACATGCTCATGATGAACTTCGTCTGCCTGGCGGTGGTCGGGGTGCTGTGGGTGCTCTACGGCTACTCGATGGCGTTCGGCAACGACGCCGGGGGAGGGCTGGTCGGGGGGTTCGGGTTCGCCGGGCTGAGCCATGGCGTCGCGGGGACGCTGGTGGGGCCGGACTCGGACAAGATCCCGATGCTGGCGTTCGTGATGTTCCAGCTGATGTTCGCGGTGATCACGCCGGCGCTGATCTCCGGGGCGATCGCGGACCGGACCAGGTTCCTGGCCTGGGGCGTGTTCGTGGTGGTCTGGGCGAGCCTCGTCTACTTCCCGGTGGCGCACTGGGTGTTCGCGTTCGACGGGTTCGCCTCCGAGCATGGCGGCTGGATCGCCAACGCGCTCAAGGCGGAGGACTTCGCGGGGGGCACGGCGGTGCACATCAACGCGGGCGCCGCGGGGCTCGCGCTGGCGCTGGTGCTGGGGCGGCGGCGAGGCTGGCCGCGCGAGCCGATGCGGCCGCACAACCTGCCGTTCGTGCTGCTCGGCGCGGGGTTGCTGTGGTTCGGGTGGTTCGGGTTCAACGCCGGGTCCGCGCTGGCCGCGAACGACCTGGCCGGGCTGGCGTTCACCAACACGATGACGGCCACGGCGGCGGCGGTGCTGGGCTGGCTGGTGGTCGAGCAGTTCCGAGACGGCAGGCCGACGACCCTGGGCGCGGCCTCGGGCGCGGTGGCCGGGCTGGTGGCGATCACGCCGGCGTGCGCGTTCGTCAGCCCGGTCGGGTCGATTCTGCTCGGGCTGGTCGCCGGCGCGGTGTGTGCGCTGGCGGTCGGGCTGAAGTACCGGTTCGGGTTCGACGACTCGCTGGACGTGGTCGGTGTGCACCTGGTCGGCGGGCTGGTGGGCACCCTGCTGGTCGGGTTGCTCGGCACGGACGCCTACAACTCGGCGAGCGTGAACGGGCTGTTCTACGGCGGCGGGTTCGGCCAGCTCGGTCGCCAGGCCGTCGCGGCGGTCGCGGTGTTGGCGTACTCGTTCGTCATCACGCTGGTCATCGGCCTGGTCATCAAGTACACCATCGGCTTCCGGGCCGATCCCGAGGCCGAGGTCGGCGGCATCGACGAGGCCGAGCACGCGGAGAGCGGCTACGACTTCTCCACCCTGGGCGGCCGCGTCGGCGGCGGCCTGGGCGCATCCCAGCACGTCCTGGTCGGCGCCGGCCCGCCGGCGGAGAAGGCGGAGCAGACGGACGACACCGTCACCGCCACGAAGGAGGGCTGAAGGCATGAAGCTGATCACGGCGATCGTCAAGCCGTTCGTGCTGGAGGACGTCAAGGGCGCACTGGAGCGGATCGGCGTGCTGGGCATGACGGTCAGCGAGGTGCGCGGCTACGGCCGGCAGAAGGGGCACACCGAGGTGTACCGGGGCTCGGAGTACTCCGTCGACTTCGTGCCCAAGGTCCGCGTCGAGGTCGTCGCCGACGACGCGCTGGCGGACAAGGTCGTCGACGCGGTCATGGAGTCCGCCCGCACCGGCAAGATCGGCGACGGCAAGGTCTGGGTGAGCGTCGTCGAGTCGGTGGTCAGGGTCCGTACGGGGGAACGCGGCGCGGACGCCGTCTAAGAGCGGGGTGGGGGGCGACCGTGATCAACGCGGGCAGCACGGCGTGGGTGCTGGTGAGCGCGGCCCTGGTGATGGTGATGACGCCGGGGCTGGCGTTCTTCTACGGCGGACTGGTGCGCTCCAAGAGCGTGCTCAACATCATGATGATGAGTTTGGTCTGCCTCGGCGTGGTCGGGGTCCTCTGGGCGGTGTTCGGCTACTCGCTGGCGTTCGGCGAGGACCTGGGCGGCGGGCTGCTCGGTGGGCTCGGCCACGCCGGGCTGCGGGACGCGGCGGCGGTGGTCGGGCCGGAGTCCGACCGCATCCCGCTGCTCGCCTACGCCATGTTCCAGCTGATGTTCGCGGTGATCACCGCCGCGCTGCTGGCCGGCGCGATCGCGGACCGGGCCAGGTTCTGGAGCTGGACGGCCTTCGTGGCGCTCTGGACCTGCCTGGTGTACCTCCCGCTGGCGCACTGGGTGTTCGCCGTCGACGGCTACGCGGCCGAGCACGGCGGCTGGATCGCCAACCGGCTCAAGGCGCTGGACTTCGCCGGCGGCACCGTTGTGGAGATCAACTCCGGGGCGTCCGCGCTGGCGCTCGCGCTCGTACTGGGCCGCCGCCGGGGCTGGCCGCGTGACCCGATGCGCCCGCACAACATGCCGAACGTGCTGCTCGGGGCCGGGCTGCTGTGGTTCGGCTGGTTCGGGTTCAACGCCGGCTCGGCGCTCGCGGTGGGCGCGGTGGCGGCCAACGCGTTCGCCACCACGATGACCGCCTCGGCCGCCGCCGTGATCAGCTGGCTGGTCTACGAGCAGGTCACCGACGGCCGGCCGACCACGCTGGGCGCGGCGTCCGGGGCGATCGCCGGGCTGGTTGCGATCACGCCGGCCTGCGGGTTCGTCGACACCTGGGGCGCGCTGGTCATCGGCGGCGCGGCGGGTGTGGTGTGCGCGCTGGCGATCAAGCTGAAGTATCGGCTCGGCTACGACGACTCGCTGGACGTGGTGGCGCTGCATGGCGTCGGCGGGCTGCTCGGCACCGTGCTGCTCGGCCTGTTCGCCACCGCGAAGGTCAACCCGGCCGGCGCGGACGGGCTGTTCTACGGCGGCGGGCTCGGCCAGCTGGGCAGGCAGGTGGTGGCCGCGGCGGTCGCCATGTGCTACGCCTTCGCCGTCAGCCTGTTGCTGGCCTGGCTGGTGCGCGTCACGATCGGCTTCCGGGTGCATGGCGACATCGAGCACGCCGGCATCGACGAGGCGGAGCACGCGGAGAGCGGCTACGACCTGTCCACCGTCGGCTCCACCGGGCGGGGGATCATGAGCTTCGTGACGTCTGGGATGGCCGGCGGGCACGCGGAGAGCGCCGAGGAGGAGGACAGCGTCCGATGAAGCTGGTGACCGCGATCGTCAAGCCGTTCGTGCTGGAGGACGTGAAGGGCGCGCTGGAGCGGCTGGGCGTGCTGGGCATGACGGTCAGCGAGGTGCAGGGGTTCGGCCGGCAGAAGGGGCACACCGAGTTCTACCGGGGCGCGGAGTACACAGTCGACTTCGTGCCGAAGATCAGGGTCGAGGTCGCGGTGGACGACGCGCTGGTGGAGAAGGTGGTGGAGGCGGTCGTCAGCGCCGCGCGCACCGGCAAGATCGGCGACGGCAAGGTCTGGGTCACGGCGCTGGAGACGGTGGTCAGGGTCCGCACCGGGGAGCGTGGCAGTGACGCCTTGTAGGTCCGGGTGACCGGAGTCGCCGACGACCTGGTCGGGGCGCGGGCGCTGCTGCTCACGCCGGCCGCCGGCAAGCGCAGGCTGGGGCCGGCGGAGCTGCGCGGCGCGCTGGTCGAGCTGTACGAGTTCTGGCTGGCCTCCCGGGCGGCCGCGATCGGCCTGACCGAGGGCGCCGCGCTGCTCGCGGTGGGCGCGCTGGGTCGCCGCGAGCTGGTGCCGTACTCCGACCTGGACCTGGTGCTGGTGCACGAGCGGCGCTCGGACGCCGAGCGGCTGGCCGAGCGGCTGTGGTACCCGCTCTGGGACGCCGGCATCGGGCTGGACCACTCGGTCCGCACGCCCGGGCAGGCCGTGCAGGTCGCGGCCACCGACCTGCGCGCCGCGCTCGGCCTGCTGGAGGCCCGCCACCTGGCCGGCCAGCGGGAGCTGTCCGAGAAGGTCGACACGGCGGTGCGGCGGGCCTGGCGGGCGGGCATCAGGACCCGGTTCGACGAGCTGGAGCGGATGACCCGGCAGCGGTGGGCGCGCAGCGGCGACGTGGCGCACCGCGTCGAGCCGGACCTGAAGAACGGCCGGGGCGGGCTGCGCGATGTCTCGCTGCTGGACGCGCTGGCCGCCGCGCAACTGATCGACAGGCCGTCCGCCGAGGTGGCCGAGGCCCGGCTACTGCTCCTGGACGTCCGTACCGAACTGCACCGCCTGGCCGGGCGCGCCAGGGACGTGCCGCGCACCCAGGACGCCGACGACATCGCCGCCGAGCTGGAGCTGGGCGACAGGTTCGACCTGGCGCGGGCGCTGTCCGGCGCGGCCCGCACCGTCGGCTACGCGGTCGACGTGGGCCTGCGGTCGGCCCGCGCCGCGCTGCCCCGCCGAGGCCTGGCCGCGCTGCGGCGGGCCCCGGTGCGCCGGCCGCTGGACGAGGGCGTGGTGGAGCACAGCGGCGAGGTGGCACTGGCTCGCGACGCGCTGGCGGCCAAGGACCCGGCGCTGGCCCTGCGGGTGGCGGCCAGCGCGGCCCGCACCGGGCTGCCGATCGCGGCCGGCACCCTGACCCGGCTGGCCGACACCGCCCCCGAGCTGCGCGAACCGTGGCCGCACGCGGCGCTGACCGAGCTGCTGTCCCTGCTCGGCTCCGGGCACCGGCTGGTCGACGTCGTCGAGGCGCTGGACCGGGGCGGGCTGTGGGGCCGGCTGTTCCCGGAGTGGGGCGCGGTGCGCGACCTGCCGCCCCGCGACCGCGCGCACGTCTGGACGGTGGACCGCCACCTGGTGGAGGCCTGCGCGCGCGCCGCCGAGCTGACCACCCAGGTGGCGCGGCCGGACCTGCTGCTGCTCGGCGCGCTGCTGCACGACATCGGCAAGGGCCGCGACGCCGACCACTCGGTGGTGGGCGAGTGCCTGGCCCGGCAGGTCGGCGCCCGGCTCGGGCTGCCCGGGGACGACGTGCGCACGCTGGCCGCCATGGTTCGCCACCACCTGCTGCTGCCGGACACCGCCACCCGCCGCGACCTGGACGACCCGGCCACCGTGGGCCGCGTGGTGCAGACCCTGGACGGCGACCCCCGGCTGCTGGAGCTGCTCGGCGCGCTGGCCGAGGCCGACTCGCTGGCCACCGGCCCCGGGGTGTGGAGCCCGTGGAAGCGCGCGCTGATCGCCGAGCTGGTCGACAGGTGCCACGCGGTCATGACCGGCGCACCCCCGCCGCACCCCCGGCGACCGCCCGGGCCGGCACCCGAACCGCTGGACCCGCCGCTGCGCGAGCTGGCCGTCTCGGCCGCCGGTACCGGACGTCCCCAGGTGGCGGTGCGCGCCGGAGAGACCGGCGCACCGGCCACCGTGCTGGTGGCGCTGCCCGACCGCCCCGGCACGCTGTCCAGCGCCGCCGGCGTGCTCGCCCTGCACTCGCTGGAGGTGCACGCCGCCGCCGTCCGCTCCCACGAGCTCACCGCCGCCGACGCGTTCACCGTCTCGCCCCGGTTCGGCCGGATGCCCGACCCGGCGGTGCTGCGCGAGGACCTGGCTCGGGTGCTGGACGGCGGGCTGGACCTGGCCGAGGCGCTGGCCCGCAAGGAGCGCGACTACCGCCGGCCGGAAGTGGACGAGCCGGTCCGGCCGAGGGTGCTGTGGTTCGACGACGAGGCCACCGGCGCCGTGGTGCTCGAACTGCGCGGCACCGACCGGATCGGGCTGCTCTACCGGGTCGCGGCCGCGCTGGAACGCTGCCGGGCGGACATCCGGTGGGCCAAGGTGGAGACCCTGGGCTCCTCGGTCGTCGACTCGTTCTGCCTGGTCGGCCCGGACGGCGAGGCGTCGCTGCCGCCGGAGTACCGGCTCCGCCTGGAGCAGGCCGTCCTGGCCGCCGCTCTGGCCTGAGGAGCACCGGTCCGATCATGAGCCGTTCGGCCGGCGCGTCCGTGTTACTCCTCGAGTCGGGGAGACGGCGCGATGGTTCGAATGGTCCTGGTCGTTGTGGTGATGGTTGTCGCCCTGCTGGGGACGGCGGCCGCCGCGTTCGCGGCCGAGGAGGAGACCATCACGGTCTGGATCACCGGCTACTCGTTCCAGGACAACCAGGGCGGGAACAACGCCCGCATCTGCTGCGGGGCCGTGCATCCGGAAGCGGGCGGGTCCGGCACCTTCGACGACCCGATCACGGTCGCGGTGCCCGGGCGTGGCGGGCGCGGAATGCAGACGCCCGCCGGGGTCAGGTTCTACGCCCCGCACCTGAGGCGGTACCTGATCGTCGAGGACTCCGGCGCGTCCGCGTCGGCCCAGGTGCACCTGGACGTGTACGTCGGCGGCGCGGGCCTGCCGAGGTCGGCCTCCGACCGGTGCATGAACCAGATCACCTCCCGCTCGGCACCTGTGATCAGAAACCCCCGTCCGGGCTACCCGGTCACGGCTGGCCCCCTGACCGGCCCGAACGGCTGCCACATCTAGCGGGCAGAATGCCGGGAGTGACCCGTGATCTTGATTTGTTGCTGGCCGAGATGGACGTGCAGTGGGGGTTCGACCGGTCGCGGCTGCTGCGCGGGCCGAACGTCCTGGTCATCGCGGCGGCCGCGGACGCGCTCACGGCGGCGGTGTCCGGCGAGGTCCCCGATGAGCTGGCCGCACAACTGGTCGAGCGCGTCGAGAGCTCGGCGCCCACGACGCCCGGCGAGCCGCCGGCGGCCGTCGAGGAGTGCCGCGCGCTGCTGCCCGGTCCGCTGGTGCTCGCCGGAGGCCCGAGCTACCTGGTCACCCCGCCGGTTCCGGTGACACCCACGGTGCCGGTGCTGCGCTCGGACGACGCCGACGCCGACTCCGTGGCGTCGGCCCGCCCGGACAACTGGGAGCCCGACGAATGGCACAAGCTGCTCACCCGGGCGGCCGGCGCGCCCTGGGCCATGGTGGTGCTCGACGGCCGGGTCGTCTCGATCTGCCACACCCCGCACCGGTCGCCGCTCGGCGTCGAGGCGGGAACCTGGACCGATCCGGAGTTCCGGGGCAGGGGCTACGCGGCCGCGACCACGGCGGCCTGGGCCGACCAGTTCACCGGTGACCGCCCGCACCTGTTCTACAGCACCAGCGCGGACAACACGTCCTCGCAGCGCGTCGCGGAACGAATCGCCGCGCGGCCCATCGGCTGGTTGTGGACGCTTGCCATTCCGAGCAACGAGCCGAGGAACGATCGGCCCGCACCGTCCGTTCATTCATAGTGACAGTGACGGCGGGCGGGCCGACCGTCCTGAAGGTGCACAAGCGATCGTTCGTGCTGGTCGCCGGGATCCCGGGGGCCGGCAAGAGCCGCCTGCTGCGCGGCCTGGACCTCGAACGGTCCGAACCGGCCCCGGTGGTGCTCGACTCCGAGCCGGTCCGGGACTGGCTGCGCGCCAGGTTGCCGCCCGGCACTCCGTACGGGCTCTACCGCGCGCTGGTGCACCTGTGGCACCGGCTGCGGTTGGTGGTCGCGATGTTCGCGCTGGTCGGGCCCGTGGTCGTGCACCTGCCCGCGACCGCCGCCTACACCCGCGCGGCGGTGCTGGTGCTCGCGGTGCTCGCGTTCCGGCACCGGTACCTGGTCTGGGTCGACGCGAACCCCGAGGACGCCCGCCGAGGCCAGGTCGGCCGGGGGCGGGTCCTGGGCCAGGGATGTTTCGACAGGCATGTCCGGCGCGGCACCGCGTTCGCCGCCGAGCTGCGCGGCGGCAGGCACCCGGCCGGCTGGCATCGCGTAACGTTGTTGGACAGGCGGCAGGCCACGCGCGGGCTGATGCTCGCGCACGCGGGCCCGCCGGCTCGCTGAAAGCCCGGCGCGCTGAAAGGACAGCCGTGCTCCTCTAGGCTCAGGGGTGTGGCCCGCCGTGCGCGGCCGATTCTGTGACGACACACCTGGAGCGACGAGTCACCGTGTTTGACACCCTCTCCGAGCGGCTCACCGGAACGCTGCGCGACCTGCGTGGCAAGGGCCGGCTGTCCGAGTCGGACATCGACTCCACCTGCCGCGAGATCCGGATAGCGCTGCTCGAGGCGGACGTCGCGCTCCCGGTGGTCCGGGGCTTCGTGGCCAAGGTCAAGGAACGCGCCAAGGGCGCCGAGGTGTCCGCCGCGCTGAACCCGGCGCAACAGGTCGTCAAGATCGTCAATGAGGAGCTGGTCGGCATCCTCGGCGGCGAGACCCGCCGGCTGAACCTGGCCAAGCAGCAGCCCAGCGTGATCATGCTGGCCGGCCTGCAGGGCGCCGGCAAGACCACGCTGGCCGGCAAGCTGGCCAAGTGGCTGGCCGGCCAGGGCCACACCCCGCTGCTGGTCGCCGCCGACCTGCAGCGCCCGAACGCGGTGAACCAGCTGCAGATCGTCGGCGAGCGCGCCGGCGCCACCACGTTCGCCCCCGAGCCGGGCAACGGCGTCGGCGACCCGGTCGACGTCGCCCGCCGGGGCATCCAGCACGCGCGGGACAAGCAGCACGACATCGTCGTGATCGACACCGCCGGCCGGACCGGCGTGGACGCCGAGATGATGGCCCAGGCCGTGGCCATCCGGGACGCCACGAACCCGGACGAGGTGCTGTTCGTCGTCGACGCCATGATCGGCCAGGACGCGGTGGCCACCGCCGAGGCGTTCCGCGACGGCGTCGGGTTCACCGGCGTGGTGCTCGCCAAGCTCGACGGCGACGCCCGAGGCGGCGCGGCGCTGTCCATCCGCGAGGTCACCGGCCAGCCGATCCTGTTCGCCTCGAACGGCGAGAAGCTGGAGGACTTCGACGTCTTCCACCCGGACCGGATGGCCAGCCGGATCCTGGGCATGGGCGACGTGCTCACCCTGATCGAGCAGGCCGAGCAGGTCTTCGACGCCAAGCAGGCCGAGCAGGCCGCCAGCAAGATCACGACCGGCGAGCTGAGCCTGGAGGACTTCCTCCAGCAGATGATGGCCATCCGCAAGATGGGCCCGATCGGCAACCTGCTCGGCATGCTGCCCGGGGGCAACTCCGCCCAGATGAAAGAGGCGCTGTCCCAGGTCGACGACAAGCAGATGGACCGGATCCAGGCCATCATCCGGGGCATGACCCCGGCGGAGCGGGCCGATCCGAAGATCATCAACGGGTCCCGGCGGCTGCGCATCTCGAAGGGCTCCGGGGTGTCGGTGAGCGAGGTCAACGACCTGGTGAACCGGTTCTTCGAGGCCCGCAAGATGATGAAGCAGATGGCCGGGCAGTTCGGCTTCGGTGGCGGTGGGGGCGGGCGGCGCTCGTCCAAGAACCGCAAGGGCAAGAAGGGCGCCAAGGGCAAGAACAAGGGCGGCCGCCAGCGCGGTGCCCTGCCCGCGCTGCCCGACCTGTCCAAGATGCCCGCCGGGCTCAACGAGCTGCCGCCAGGGCTGTCCGGGCTGGACCAGCTCCCCGCCGGCTTCGACCCGTCCAAGCTGAAGCTGCCCAAGTCCAAGTGAGTGGGTTCCACGTCAGGGGAGTGCTGCTCCCCGACGAACGCGACACCGAGCTGTGGATCGACGGGAACGGCCGGGTCAGCGCCGAACCGGTCCCGGACGCCACGACCGTCGCCGACCGGGGCTGGATCCTGCCCGGGCTGGTCGACGCGCACTGCCACGTCGGGCTCGGCCCCGGCCGGGCGCTGTCGCTGGACGAGGCGGCCGCCGACGCCCAGACCGACCGGGACGCCGGCGCCCTGCTGATCAGGGACTGCGGCTCGCCGCTGGACACCCGCCCGCTGCAGGCCCGCGAGGACCTGCCGATGATCATCCGCGCCGGCACACACCTGTCCCGTCCCAAGCGCTACATCCCGGGCATCTCCGTCGAGCTGGACGACCCCGCCCTGCTGCCCGACGAGGTGGCCGCCCAGGCCGCGCGCGGGGACGGCTGGGTGAAGCTGGTCGGCGACTGGATCGACAGGGGCGTGGGCGACCTGGCCCCGCTCTGGCCGGACGACGTGCTCACCGAGGCCATCGCGGCGGCGCACGCGGCCGGCGCCAGGGTGACCGCGCACGTGTTCGGCACCGACGCCCTGCCCGGCCTGGTCAACGCCGGCATCGACTGCATCGAGCACGGCACCGGCCTGACCGACGAGCTCATCGACGAGATGGCCCGCCGGGGCACCGCCCTGGTCCCGACCCTGATCAACGTGGAGAACTTCCCCGGCATCGCCGACTCCGCGTCCAAGTACCCGATCTACGCAGCCCACATGCGCGAGCTGCACGCCGGCGCGTACGACGCGGTGCGGCGGGCGGTCGAGGGCGGCGTGCCGGTGTACGCGGGCACCGACGCCGGCGGCGGGATCGCGCACGGCCGGATCGCCGACGAGGTGGCCGCCCTGCACGCCGCCGGGATGTCCGGCGCGGCCTCGGTGGCCGCCGCGAGCTGGGCCGCCCGCGACTGGCTGGGCCGCCCCGGGCTCTCCCCGGGGGAACCGGCCGACCTGGTCGTCTACCCGACCGATCCGAGGGCCGACGTCACGGCGCTGCGGGAGCCGAGCCTGGTCATGCTGCGCGGGCGTCCGGTCCGGACGTAGGCCACCGTCTCAGCGACCGCCATTGCCCTCGTGGCGTGCGCGGCGTCATGATCTACGGCACCGAGGGCGCCGGCCCGGTAGCGTCGGGTCCGAGACGTTGCTGGAGGTGGGCGTGAGTACATCCGGCCCGCCGGAGGCGGCGCGGGAACCGGTGGAGCCGCAACGGGCCGGTTCGGACGGTGTCCCGTTACCCAAGCCGCCCGCGCACCGCTGGGGGCTCGGGGCCTACCTGCTCGCCGAGGCGGTGTTCCTGGGCACGAACGTGCTGCTGGTGCTGCCGTTCTACGTCGACGGCGGAGACGGCCGCCCGCCCGCCGAGATCCTGCTGCTCAGCCTGATCCTGCCCACCATGATGGCGGCCGGGGTGGCGCTGCTGGCCACCCGGCTGCGCGGCAACGGCCCGCGCATCGACCTCGGGCTGCGCTTCGAGCGCTCCGACCTGGTCCGGGGGCTGGCGTTCGGCTGCGGCGGGCTGGCGCTGACCATCCCGGCGGCCGCGCTGTGGGCGCAGGTGGTCGGGCCGGACGCGGCGAGCTCGGCGGTCGGGGAGCTGTTCGCCGGCCAGCGGGTCGGCGTGCCGCTGGCCATCGGGGTGTTCCTGGTGGTCTGGCTGGTCGCGCCGGTGTGCGAGGAGATCGTCTACCGGGGGCTGCTGTGGGGCGCGGTGCGGCGCCACGGCGCGGACCGCTGGTGGGCGCTCGGGCTGACCACGCTGGCGTTCGCGCTGGCGCACTTCGAGTTCAGCCGGACCCCGCTGCTGCTGGTGATCTCGGTGCCGATCGCCCTGGCGCGGCTGTACACCGATCGGCTGGGCGCGAGCATCATCGCCCACCAGGTGAACAACCTGCTGCCGGCGGTGTCGCTGTGCTTCATGCTGACCGGCGTGCTGAACTGATTGCGCAGGGCATCACTGCCGCCCCGCTCGCATCTGGCACAATGGTCGGCTGACCGCCGTGGCCGGACCCTCTCCCCGCGCCGTGGTAGATCCGAGCTGGTTTTCGCCCGTTCCCCACGCGGGTCGAGGCGGCTCGGCCGTGGCTGACCTGATACCAGTACAACGATCCGCGAGGAGCAGCAAGAACCCGTGGCAGTCAAGATCAAGCTGTTGAGGCTCGGCAAGGTCCGGGCGCCGTACTACCGGATCGTCGTGGCCGACGCGCGCACCCGTCGCAGCGGCCGGGCGATCGAGACGATCGGCAAGTACCACCCGAAGAGCGACCCGAGCTTCATCGAGGTCGACTCGGAGCGCGCGCAGTACTGGCTGGGAGTGGGCGCCCAGCCGACCGAGCCGGTCCAGAACATCCTGGAGATCACCGGCGACTGGCAGAAGTTCAAGGGCCTGCCCGGCGCCGAGGGCACCCTGCGTGACCCGGCCCCGCCGGTGGACAAGCTGGCCCGGTTCAACGCCGCGCTGGCCGAGGCCGGCGGCGAGGCGACCACCGAGGCCACCACGCCGAAGAAGAAGTCCGAGCCGAAGGGCTCCAAGGGCGAGGGCGGCGGCTCGAAGGGCGAGCGGAAGTCGGGCTCCAAGTCCGAGGCGAAGTCGGGGTCCTCGGCCGGCGCGGACGAGGCCGCGCCGACCGAGGCAGGGGCGTGAGCCCCGAGCGCAGCGAGGCAGGTGTTACAGCGTGAGCGAGGGAGACCTCGTGTACGAGCTGACGCGTGAGGGGGACTCGTGAGTGCGCTCGTCGACGCCCTGGAGCACCTTGTGCGCGGCATCGTCGATCACCCGGATGAGGTCCAGGTCGAGCTGGTCACCACGCGCCGGGGTCGGACGCTCGAGGTCAGGGTTCATCCGGACGACCTCGGCAAGGTCATCGGGCGCGGTGGCCGCACGGCGACCGCGCTGCGCACCGTGATCAGCGGGGTCGGCGGCCGAGGCGTCCGGGTGGACGTGGTCGACACCGACCGCTGAGGCGCGCCCGGCGATGGCGTCCGAGCGCCTGAACGTGGTCGTCGGCCGGGTCGGGCGGCCGCACGGGCTGACCGGCGAGGTCACCGTGCTGGTCCGCACCGACTCCCCGGAGCAGCGGTTCGCCCCGGGCACGGAGTACCGGCTCGCCGACGGCCGGCTGCTGACCGTGCGCGCCACCCGCTGGCACCGGGGCGCGCTGCTGGTGCGGCTCGACGGCGTCACCGACCGGGACGCCGCCGAGTCGCTGCGCGGCGCCGTGCTCACGGTGCCCGCCGACGACCTGCCGCCCCTGGACGACCCCGACGAGTTCCACGACCACGAGCTCGTGGGCCTGCACGCCGTGCTCGCCGACGGCCAGCCCGTCGGCACCGTCCGCGAGGTCGTGCACGGCCCCGCCGGCGAGCTGCTGTCCGTGGCGCGCGAGGGACGGCCGGACGCGCTGGTCCCGTTCGTCCGCGACATAGTGCCCACCGTGAACCTCACCGAAGGAAAGCTGGTCCTCACCCCTCCCGAGGGCCTGCTCGACTAGCCCGCGCCTCACTCCTGGCGTCAACCTGCCTTGACGCGCCCCAGGTCGTCAAGCTAGGTTGACGACATGGGCGGCACGAGGCAGGACGCGACCCGGGTCGCCGAGGCGGCCTCCAGCGAGGACCCCTCGGTCGGGCTGGCGGCGGTGGCCGCGCTGCGGCTCCTGCTGGACTCGCTGGAGGAGCTGCAGGTGACCAACGCGCGGGCGCACGGCTGGTCCTGGCAGCGGATCGCCGAGGCGCTGCGGGTCAGCAAGCAGGCGGTGCACCAGAAGTACCGCCGCCTGCCCGGCCGGTAGCGGGGTCGAGGAGGGAGTCGGACGGTGTTCGAACGTTTCACCTACCAGGCGCGCCGCGTGGTCGTGCTGGCCCAGGAGGACGCTCGCGCCAGGGCGGCCGAGCACATCGGCCCTGAGCATCTGCTGGTCTGCCTGTGGGAGGACCCCGGCGGCCTTCCCGCCGCCGTGCTCGCCGACGTCGGCATCGAGCGCGACGCCGTCACGTCCGCGATCGCGGACGCGGGGGAGGGCCTGCCCGACCGGGACGCCCTCGCCGCCCTGGGCATCGACCTGGACGAGGTCCGCCGCCGTGCCGAGCAGAGCTTCGGCCCCGGCGCGCTGGACCGCGCGGCCCGCCGGCTGTCCGGCCGCAGGCGCCGCTGGGGTCACATGCCGTTCGACAGGGAGACCAAGCGGGCGCTCGAGCAGGCACTGCGGGAGGCGGTCCGGCGAGGTGACCGCCACATCGGCACCGAGCACGTGCTGCTCGGGGCGCTCGCCGTGGACGGCATCGGCGCCCGGCTGCTGGCCGCCCGTGGGCGCACACTGGACGACGTGCGGGCGGCGCTCGCCCGGCGTGCCCGCCCCGCCGAGGGCGCCTGAGAGGATCGTCGACGATGCGCATCGACGTCGTCACCATCTTTCCCGGTTACCTTGCCGCGCTGCGTGAGGCGCTGGTCGGCAAGGCGATCGAGGCCGGCCTGATCTCGCTGGCCGTGCACGACCTGCGGGACTGGACCCACGACGTGCACAAGGCCGTCGACGACGCGCCCTACGGCGGCGGCCCCGGGATGGTGATGCGCCCGACCGTCTGGGGGGAGGCGCTGGACGCGGTGTGCGCGCCGAACGGCGTCAACGCACCTCGGTTGGTGGTGCCGACCCCGGCCGGTCGCCCGTTCACCCAGGCGGTGGCGCAGGAGTACGCGCGCCAGCCGTGGCTGGTGTTCGCCTGTGGCCGCTACGAGGGCATCGACCAGCGGGTGCTCGACGACGCCGCGCGTCGGATGGTGGTCGACGAGGTGTCCATCGGCGACTACGTGCTGGTCGGCGGCGAGGCCGCGGTGCTGGTGATCGTCGAGGCGGTGGCCCGGCTGCTTCCCGGCGTGCTCGGCAACCCGGAGTCCGCCACCCAGGACTCGTTCTCCGACGGGCTGCTGGAGGGGCCGGCGTTCACCCGCCCCGAGCGGTGGCGCGAGCTGACGGTCCCCCCGGTGCTGCGCAGCGGCGACCACGCCGCGATCGCCCGCTGGCGCCGTGACCAGTCGCTGGCCCGCACCGCGCGGCTGCGCCCCGAACTGCTCGACGCGCTGCCGCCCGGCGCCCTGGACGGGCGGGACCGCGAACTGTTGGAGGGCCTGCGCTCCGAGTGGGAGTGACGTCGCTCACGTGCGGCTTTGGGCGATCGGTCCGATTTCGGGGGGCGTCGACCGGTCTGGCACACTGGACGGGTTGCTACCGCCCCGCGCACCACGCTTGGGGGCGCCGGGACCCGCCGGCGCGATCGGAGATGCGCCGGTCGGGGAGTCCGTGCGGGTGCGCTTCCGAGGGTGGCCGACGCCGGTCGGCAGGCAGCACGATTGACGAACTCTCACGCGAGGACGGACCTTCACCATGAACACCCTGGACGAGCTCGACGCCGCGTCGCTGCGTTCCGACATCCCGGCATTCCGGCCCGGAGACACCCTGAAGGTCCACGTCCGCGTCATCGAGGGCTCGCGCTCCCGGGTGCAGATCTTCCAGGGCGTCGTGATCCGCCGACAGGGTGACGGCCTGCGCGAGACCTTCACCGTGCGGAAGGTCTCCTTCGGCGTCGGCGTCGAGCGGACCTTCCCGGTGCACTCGCCGAACATCGCCCAGATCGAGGTGGCGACCCGCGGTGACGTGCGGCGCGCCAAGCTTTACTACCTCCGCGAGCTCCGTGGCAAGGCCGCGAAGATCAAGGAGAAGCGCGAGACCCCGTCCGCCTCCTAGGCCCTCACCGAATCGCGGCGGGTGCCGTAGCCTCGACTCTGTGGTTGTCCCCAATGCGCCGGGCGAGTCGCGGCCGCCCACCCGTCGCGTGGGGCGGTTGGACCCATCCACCTTGGGAAACGACGGCAACGGGCCGCGCGAGTCCGGCCAGCACCGGGCGTCCGGCCAGCACGGCCGGGCGGAGCCCGCTGGGCACCCACCGGGCAGCGGTTCCGGCTCCGCGACCGGCTCCGGCGCCTGGGACGGCGCGAGCCCGTGGAACAGCTCCAGTGCCTGGAACAGCTCCGGAACTTGGAACGTCTCAGGGTCCTGGAACGGCTCGGTCACCGGGAACGGCGGCGGCCCACGGCACAGCGCCGGCGGCCCGGGCGGCCTCGGCTCCGCGCGTGATCCCGGTGTCGGGGGCGTGCCCGTGAGAGGCTCCGGCCTGGATCGGCCGGACGACTTCGGTCGCCCGAGCGGCCCTGACCGGTCGAACGGCGTCGACTGGTTGAACGTGCCTGACCGGCCGGGTGCTCCGGACTGGTTGAGCGATTCCGGACGGCCGAACTCCGTCGCCCCCTCCAACGGGGTCGGTTCGTCGGACCTGTTCGGTACCCCGGACGGGCTTGGTTCGTCGAACGGGCTCAGTTCGCCGGGCGGTTTCGGCCCGTCGGACGGCCTGAGTTCGTCGGGAGGCCTGAGTTCGTCGGGAAACTACGGCCCGTCGAACGGCCTGGATTCCGCCAACGGCCTTGGCTCGTCGAACGGCTTCGGCTCCTCCTCGTACGGATCCGCTCCGGCGAACGGCTCCGCCGCCCAGCACGGCGCGGGGGAGCGCTCTGGGCGGTACGACCCGACATCCAGCGGTGGCTGGCCGCCGAGCGACGGCTGGCTCCCCAGCGACCCGTCGGCCCCGGGCAACGGCTCGGCCCCCGGCAACGGCTCGGCCCCGGGCAACGGCTCGGACCTGTGGTTCGGCTCGGAGGCCGGAACAGGTTCGGCGGCGGCCGGGAACGGTTCGGGTACGAACGGCCACGGCGCCGCGCCGCCCGACCGGCCCCCGGGGCAGGCGCCGCCGGATCCGTGGCGGTCCCCCTTACCGGCGTCGGACCCGCTGTTCGGCACGCAGGCGAACCGCCACGCACGGCGGGCCGCACCCGAAGGCTTCCCCGGCCCACCCCCACCCCGCCAGGCCGGCAACGGCATCTACCGCCAGCCCGACCGTCCGCCACCTCCTCCGCCAAGTCCGCCCGGCCCGCCCCCGGCCACACCCTCGGCCCCGGGCTACCCGACCGGGTACTCACCGCCGTCCGGCTACTCGCCCCCGGCCTACCCACCGACCCCGCCGCGTCGTCCTGGCCCTCCGCCGCCGGGCGCCCCGAACGCACCCGGCGGTTCCTCGACGTCCGCCTTCCCCGGACATCGGCGGGGCGCGCTGCCCCAGCGGGGCGCCCCACCCGGCCCGGCCGGGCTCGAACCGGGCACCCCTCCGGCATCGGGCACCGGCGCGTACCGACCCGTCGACGTGCCCAGGCAGGGAAGCCAGACCGGCGCGATATGGCAGGTGCCGGAGCGTGACCGGCTTCGCCAGGCAACCCAGGCGCTCGCTCCACCGGCCGCCCCCGGCCAGCGCACGGGCCGGACGGGTGCCCTCGGCTCGCCCACCAGGCCGGCCGACCCCGTGCCACCGGCCGTTCCGGGGCAGGCCGCCGGCCCGGACGCGGGTGCCACCCCGGTCGGCTACATCCAACCGACCCGTCGCGCCGCGTCGTCACCGACCGGGACCGGCGGCGGTAGCCGGACGATCGGCCGCTCCCTCGGATCGCCGGCCGGGTCACCGGCGGACAGCCCGGAGTCCTCGGCTCCGGCCGTGTCCCCGCCGGCCCGCCCGACCGAGGAACCGTCGCCCGCGCCGGACACCGAGGAGGGCGGCGCGAAACGGCAGCTGTTCCGCCGGGCCGGCCGGCATCACCACGAGGCGAGCACGAAGGCCTCGCGCCGACCGCCGACGGCCCTGTCGTCGAAGGGCAAGCGCCTCAAGACGGGGCGCCGACGCCGGCCGACGTTCTGGCGCGAGCTGCCGATGCTCGTCGTCGTCGCCCTGCTGTTGACCTTTCTGATCCAGACCTTCCTGGGCCGGCCGTACGAGATCCCGTCCGGGTCGATGGAGCAGACCCTGCACGGCTGCACCGGCTGCACCAACGACCGGGTACTGGTGGACAAGCTGAGCTACCGCTTCGGCGACCCGACCCCCGGCGACGTCATCGTCTTCAAGGCACCCGACAGCTGGGAGAGCAGCGAGGCATCCCAGACCACTCGCTCCGGCAACCCGCTGATCAGGGGGCTGCAGTCGCTCGGGTCGCTGATCGGCCTGACCCCGCCGGACGAGAAGGACCTCATCAAGCGGGTCATCGCGACCGGCGGCCAGACGGTGGCGTGCTGCGACGCGCAGAACCGGGTGACCGTGGACGGCAAGGCGCTCAACGAGCCCTACGTGTACTACTACCCGCCGGGCGGCCCCCCGGTGCAGACCGAGTTCGGTCCGGTCAAGGTGCCGGAGGGCAAGCTGTGGGTGATGGGTGACAGCCGCAACAACTCGGCCGACTCGCGGGTACCCGGCCATGGGCCGGTCCCGGTGGACAACGTGATCGGCAAGGCGCGGTTCGTCATACTGCCGCCGCCCCGGATCAAGTCGATCGACGACACGAACCCGCAAGAGGTGGCCCTCTCCGCGCCGGCCATGCCCAGCGGCGTGGTGCCGGGTGCTCCGCTCGCGTTCGGCGTGATCGGAGCCATCCCCCTCGTCGCGTTGCGGCGCCGGTCGCGATCGCGGCGGCGGGGTGATGGCAGTATTCCGGGCCGTGCCCCAGGTTCAGATTCCGTCCGCTAGGGCAATGGCGAGAACCATCGCGGCGAGCTCGCGGTCGTGGCCGAGGCCACAGCGCGCGGTCGTGCGCCGCTCCACCGGCATATGGGCGTGGGAGTCCGCGCTGCGCCGGCACGGGCTCGGTCCGGTCGCCGGCGTCGACGAGGCCGGTCGGGGCGCGTGCGCTGGCCCGTTGGTGGTGGCGGCGTGCGTCCCGCGCCCCGGCGACGCGAGCAGGTGGGACGGCCTGACCGACTCCAAGCTGCTCACGCCCGGTGCCCGTGAGCGCTTCTACGAGCTGATCGTGCGCAGGGCCGTCGACTACGCCGTGGTGATCATCCCGCCCGCCGAGGTCGACCACCGGGGGGTGCACGTCGCGAACGTGGCGGGGATGCGGCGGGCCGTCGCGCGGCTCGGCGTGCAGCCCGGTTACGTGCTCACCGACGGTTTCCGGGTGCCCGGGCTGACCGTGCCGAACCTCGCGGTCCCGAAGGGCGACCAGGCGGCGGCCTGCGTGGCGGCCGCATCCGTGCTGGCCAAGGTCACCCGGGACCGGATCATGGTCGAGCTGGACAGGGAGTATCCGTGCTACGGCTTTGCCGAGCACAAGGGCTACTGCACGCCCGCGCACGACGAGGCGCTCGCGGCGCACGGTCCGAGCCGAGTACATCGTTACTCCTTCGTCAATGTCAGTCGCGCCCGCGGCGTTCGCTCCGGGCCCTCCGTGGTCCACAATTTGGAGGTGCAGGGTTCGAGCGTGGAGGGCAACGGCACCCTCGGTGCCGAGGACGCGATCGAGGCGTTGACCAGGGCGGGGGTGGATTCATGAGTGCCGAGGATCTCGAGAAGTACGAGACCGAGATGGAGCTCTCGCTCTACAAGGAGTACCGCGACATCGTCGGGCAGTTCTCCTATGTGGTGGAGACAGAGCGACGCTTCTATCTCGCCAACGCGGTGGATGTCGCCCCCCGCAACTCCGAGGGCGAGATCTACTTCGAGGTTCGGATGTCCGACGCCTGGGTCTGGGACATGTACCGCCCGGCGCGGTTCGTCAAGAACGTCAGGGTGATCACCTTCAAGGACGTGCACGTCGAGGAGTTGGACAAGCCGGACCTTAGGCTCCCGGAAGGGGAAGCGTTCGGCTGACGGCCCGCAGCGGCCCGAGTTATCCACAACGACCCCAGTTATCCACAGGCGGGTCGCCGAAGCCCGCGGAGCCCCTCGCCGTCGAGGCACCGTTGTCGCGTGGCGAAAAAAGACGAACTCGGACGGCGCGGCGAAGACCTCGCCGTCGGCTACCTCCAGGACCGCGGTCTGGTGGTGCTGTCCCGGAACTGGCGGTGCAGGGACGGCGAGATCGACGTGGTGGCGACCGACCGGTGGCGGCTGGTGGTCTGCGAGGTCAAGACCAGGTCGAACTTCGCTTTCGGCGCGCCCGCCGAGGCGGTGACCTGGCAGAAGGCCGCTCGTATCCGTCGGGTCACCGAGGCCTGGCTGACCGCGCATCAGGTGCGTTGGTGCGAGATCCGGTTCGACGTGGTCGCGGTGCTGGCGCCGCCCGGCGGGCCGGTCAGCTTCCAGCACTACGAGGCGGCGTTCTGATGGTGCTCGCGAAGGCCTGGTCGGTCGCGCTGTACGGGGTGGACGGCCAGCTGGTGGAGATCGAGGCCGACATCGGTGACGGCCTGCCGGGCGTCCATCTGGTCGGCCTGCCGGACGCGGCGCTGCACGAGTCGAAGGACAGGGTGCGTTCGGCCGTGGTCAACTCCGGCTGGAGCTGGCCGAACCGCCGGATCACGCTCGCGCTGTCCCCGGCCACGCTGCGCAAGGCGGGCAGCGGGTTCGACCTGGCGCTGGCGTGTGCCGTGCTGGCCGCGGCCGGCGTCGGGCCGCGCGCCCCGCTCGAACGCACTGTGCTGATCGGTGAGCTCGCGCTGGACGGCCGTATCCGACCGGTGCGCGGCGTGCTGCCGTGTCTGTTGGCCGCGCAGCGCTCCGGGGCCCGCACGGTCGTGGTGCCGTCGGAGACGCTGCCGGAGGCGGCGGTGGTGGAGGGCCTCGACATACGCGGCGCCGAGCGGCTGAACGAGGTGTTGGCCTGGCTGCGCGGGGCGGCGACGCTGCCCGCACCGGGACCCAGCTGGGTCGAGCCGGGAGCGCCGGCGCCGGAGCTGGCCGACGTGGTCGGGCAGGACGACGCCCGGCTCGCGCTCGAGGTCGCGGCGGCCGGCGGGCACCATCTGCTGCTGGTAGGTCCCCCAGGCACGGGCAAGACGATGCTCGCGCAACGCCTGGTGGGGTTGCTCCCGCTGCTGCGTCCCGACGATGCCCTGCAACTCGCCGCGATCCGCTCGGTGGCCGGGCGGTTGCCGATGTCCGGGCCGCTGTCCACGACGCCTCCGTTCGTCGCGCCGCACCACACCAGCTCGATCGCCGCGCTGGTCGGCGGCGGGTCCGGGACGGCGAGACCGGGGGCGGTGTCGCTGGCGCACCGGGGCATCTTGTTTCTGGACGAAGCTCCTGAGTTCAGCACCCATCTGCTCGAGTCGTTACGCACTCCGCTCGAGGACGGCGAGGTCCGACTGGCGCGCGCCGACGGCTCGGTCAGTTATCCCGCGCAGTTCCAGCTGGTCATGGCCGCGAATCCGTGTCCGTGCGCGCCCGCGCACGACCGCAACTGCGTGTGCCCCTCCTCGGTGCGTCGCCGATATCTCGCGCGCCTGTCCGGTCCGCTGCTGGACCGGGTGGACCTGCGTGCACGGCTGGCCCCGCTGGTGGCGTTGACGCCGGCCGGCCAGCCGACGGAGAGCACCGCGACGGTGCGTGCCAGGGTGGCGGCCGCCCGCGCCGCTGCGGCCGAGCGGTGGGCACAGCACGGCTGGAGCACCAACGCGGAGGTCCCCGGGCCGACGCTGCGTGATCAGTTCCCGCTTCCCCGCTCCGTGCTGCTGCCCCTGGACGCCGGGCTGCGGCGCGGCGAGCTCACCGCGCGGGGCGCGGACCGGGCGTTGCGGGTGGCCTGGACGCTCGCCGACCTTGCCGGCCAGACCCGGCCGGACGCTTCGATGGTCGACAGGGCCATCGCGTTCAAGGAGCAGCGGGCGGCATGAACGGGTCGCCGGTATGGGGGTCCGCGAGCGACCGCGCCGACGAGGTCCGGCTGGCCCGGGCCTACCTCTGCACCGTCGCGGAGCCGCCGGCGCCCGCACTCGCCGCGTTCGTGGACGAGCACGGCCCGGTGGCCGCCGCCGCTCGGGTCCGCCGGGGCGAGGTGCCCAAGCGGGTGGCCTCCGAGACGGACGCCCGCCGGGGGCGCGACGTCGCCGAGGCACACCTGAGGACGGCCCGGACGATCGGCGCCCGGCTGCTCACCCCCGAAGACCGGGACTGGCCGGTCGCGCCGTTCGCCTCGTTCGCGATCTGCGAGCACGAGCACCTGCACGCCCCGCTCGCACTCTGGACGCTCGGGCCGGGCCGGCTGGCCGAGCTCGCCGAGCGGTCGGTAGCGATCGTCGGCTCGCGGGCGGCGACCGGATACGGCACCTGGGCGGCCAACTGGATGGCGCACGGCGTGGCCGAGCTCGGGTTCACGGTGGTGTCCGGGGCCGCCTACGGGATCGACGGTGCCGCCCACCGGGGCGCGCTCGCGGCCGAGGGCCCCACGGTCGCGGTGCTCGCCTGCGGTGTCGACCGGATATACCCGGCCGGGCATGAACGGCTGCTCCGGTATATCGCCAGTACCGGGCTGGTGGTCAGCGAGTATCCGCCCGGCGCGGTACCGGCGCGGCACAGGTTCCTGGTGCGCAACAGGCTCATCGCCGGCCTGGCGGCGGGCACCGTGGTGGTGGAGGCGGCCTGGCGCAGCGGTGCCCGGCGGACCGCGTCGGACGCATCGTTGCTGGGCCGGCCGGTCATGGCGGTACCCGGCCCGGTGACATCGGCCCTGTCGGCCGGATGCCACCGCCTGCTCCGTGAGCCGGGGACGGTGGCCGTCACGCGCGCGGAGGAGGTGATCGAGGAGGTGGGCCGCATCGGGATCGACCTCGCGGTGTCGCCGGCCCCGGCGATCCAGATGCGGGCCACGGACGTGTTGTCCGGCCCGACGTTGCGGGTGCACGAGTCGCTGGCGGAGCGCGCCCTGGACCTGCGCGAGCTGTCGGTGGACTCCGGGCTCCCGATCGAGCTGGTACGGACGGCGCTGCGCGAGCTGGAGCGGCGCGGCATGGCCGAGCGTGTCGAGCGTGGATGGTGCCGACGGCGCGGGCTCGTGGCGGGTGGGTGGCGTGGCGATGCTTGACCGACGAGGTCGGCGCGCGCACCGTGCCCGGTATGAGCCACGGCCGCCAAGATCCCCCCGCGCACCCCCGCGACCAGACGGCAGGGGCGGTGGCCGAGGCGGGCGACCCGCTGGCAGAGGCGGTGGCCGGGGCGGGCGAGCCGGGGGCGGGGGCGGGCGAGGTGGCGCCGGTCGACCCCTCGGTCGACGCCCAGGTCGATGCCTCGGCCGGCGAGATCTCCGCCGACCTGGTCGAGGCCAGGGCCGCGTTCGAGCGCCACCTCGTGCTCGAACGGGGCTTGTCACCGCACACCGTGCGGGCCTACCTCGGCGACGTGGACGCGCTGTTCCGGACGGTCGCGGACGGTGGGTTGGCCGGGCTGGACCTTGCCGCGCTGCGGCGCTGGCTGGCCGAGCAGCGCGCGGCGGGGGTCAGCCGGGCCACGCTGACCCGGCGAGCGTCGGCTGCCCGGGTGTTCACCGCGTGGGCGGCGCGCACGGGCCGGCTCGAGGTCGACCCGGGGCAGCGGCTGGCGGCGCCGAGGCGGCATCGGACGTTGCCGAGCGTGCTGACCGTGGACCAGGCCGGGGCGATGCTCGGGGCCGCGGTGTCCGGTGCGGCGGAGGACGATCCGGTCGCGGTGCGTGACCTGCTGCTGTTGGAGCTGCTCTACGCGACCGGGATCCGGGTGTCCGAGCTGTGCGGCCTCGACCTGGCGGACATCGCGCCCGAGCGGCGCACCCTGCGGGTCGTCGGCAAGGGCGACCGCGAGCGGACGGTCGTCTACGGGGTTCCGGCGGAGCGCGCGCTGCGGCGGTGGCTGGACGGCGCGCGTGCCGAGCTGGTCAGGCCGGGTTCGCCGCCCGCGTTGCTGCTGGGCGTGCGCGGTGGGCGGCTGGACCCGAGGGTCGCCCGCTCAGTGGTCAACGCCGCGTCCGCGGTGCTGCCCGGGCGGACCGTGCTCTCGCCGCACGGGCTGCGCCACAGCGCGGCGACGCACCTGCTGGTGGGGGGAGCCGACCTCCGTAGCGTTCAGGAGTTGCTCGGTCACGCTACGCTGTCGACCACTCAGCTTTACACCCACGTCAGTGCCGAGCGTCTGAAGGCGATTCATGACCAAGCTCATCCTCGAGCCTGAACGGCCGTTGGATGGGAACTGTGCGCCGCCCGAGGGCGCGGACGGACGGGGCGCCGAGCCGCTGGCGCTGTGGGGCGAGTACTTCGACTGCGGCGCGCGGCAGCACCGGGACCGCCTGGTGTTGCACTACGCGTCGCTGGTGCGGCGGGTCGCCGGCCGGCTCGGTACCCGGCTGCCCGCGCACGTGGAGCTGGCCGACCTGACCCAGGCCGGCGTGTTCGGGCTGATGGACGCGATCGAGCGGTTCGAGCCGGAGCTGGGCGTCCGGTTCGAGGCGTACGCCGCGCAGCGGATCAGGGGCGCGATCCTGGACGAGCTGCGCGCCCAGGACTGGGTGCCGAGGGTGGTTCGTAACCGGGCACGCGAGCTGGCCAAGGCACGGGAGGCCGTGGAGGCCAGGTTGCACCGCCCGGCCACGGCGGGAGAGCTCGCCGAGGAGCTGGGCATCGACCAGGCCGACGTGCGGGGGATCCTCGGCGGGCTGCGGCTGATCAGCGCCGAGGCGTTGGACGAGCGGTCCAGCTCCCGGGGTGCCACGGTGACCATCGCGGAGACGCTCGCCGAGGAGGGCTCGGACCCGATCGCGTTGTTCGAGGCCAGGGAGACCAGCAGGCTGCTCTGGCTGAGCCTGGCCAGGCTCGGCGAGCGGGACCGCCGGGTGCTGCGGATGTACTACCTGGAGGACCGCACGCTGGCCGAGATCGGGGCGCTGCTGGGCGTCACGGAGTCGCGGGCGTGCCAGCTGCGCGGCCGCGCGGTGAGCCGGCTGCGGGAGGAGTTCGCCACCGTGGCGGGGACGGCGGCCGGCGCGGGCTGAGGCCGGCGCTCGAACGGCGGCGGCCGGTGCCCACGGCACCGTTGCGGCGGCCAGGTTTACAGCGGCCTGGCTAACGAGGGCCTGGCTAACGAGGGCCTGGCTAACGAGGGCCTGGCTAACGAGGGCCTGGCTAACGAGGGCCTGGTTAACGAGGGCCTGGCTAACGAGGGCCTGGTTTGCGGCGGCCTGGTTACGGGGGAGCGGCGGTGGCCGTCGGCGGCCAGGGCAGCAGCCGCACCGGTGCGCGGCGTACCAATTGCAGCGGGTCGAGGTACTCGCCGTCTCGGCGCAGGCCCCAGTGCAGGCAGGCCGGGGCCGGGCAGCCGAGGTGGCCGGGCGCGAGCGAACCGAGCGGTTGGCCCCGGCGCACCGGCTGGCCGCCCCGGACCAGCGCGGTCACCGGCTCGTAGGTGGTGCGCAGCCCGTCGGGGTGCTGGACGGACACGACGCCACGGTCGGCCAGCGGGCCCGCGTAGACGACCACACCGTCGCCGGCGGCCACCACCGGCTGGCCCGGGCTCCCGACCAGGTCCGCGCCGCGATGGCCAGGCCCGTACGGCCGGCTGGGCGGCTGGAACGGGCGGCTCACCGATGCCCGCGGCAACAGCGGCCACCCGTACCCACCCACCGGCCGCGTGTCCGCCACCGCCCCCGGAACCGGCCCGACCCCGCTGACCAGCACGATCGACAGGACCGCGAGCGCGACCAACGCCCGCCCCCCGACCACATGACGCATACCCCGATCGTCCGCGCCCACCCCCCGAGCAAACGCACCACCCGCCCCACCCTGTGCACAACCCGCCGCCCCATGGACAACTCCGCCCACAGCAACCATCCCGGCGCCACGCCCGCCCCCCGTCGGCGTACACTCGAACCGCGCCTCATGTGCCATGAGGTGACTTCGCGCGTCCGCGCAGCCCGCGCCAGTCCTCAGGGACCTCGGCCGGGAACGGCGCCCGGGCGGTCCCGCTGGTCAAGCGCACCACGACCAACGGGTCCGGGCGACGGCGCGGCGCCAGGGCGGTGCCACCCGGTACCGCGCCACAACCGCCCGCGTCACCGCACGCCCGCACCAGCACCCGGAGCGGCACAAGCGGCGGCGCCGAACACGAAGGGTGTGAGGGCAGGCCATGGCCGTCGTCACCATGAAACAACTGCTCGACTCGGGCGTGCACTTCGGGCACCAGACGCGTCGCTGGAACCCGAAGATGAAGCGCTACATCTTCACCGAGCGCAACGGCATCTACATCATCGATCTCCAGCAGACCCTGTCCTACATCGACAGGGCCTACGAGTTCGTCCGCGAGACCGTCGCGCACGGCGGCTCGGTGCTGTTCATCGGCACCAAGAAGCAGGCCCAGGAGGCCATCGCGGACGAGGCCCAGCGGGTCAACATGCCCTACGTCAACCAGCGCTGGCTGGGCGGCATGCTCACCAACTTCCAGACCGTGCACAAGCGCCTCCAGCGGCTCAAGGAGCTGGAGTCGATGGAGCAGAGCGGTGGCTTCGAGGGTCGCACCAAGAAAGAGATCCTGATGCTGACCCGCGAGAAGGACAAGCTGGAGCGCACGCTCGGCGGCATCCGCGACATGGCCAAGGTGCCCAGCGCGGTGTGGGTGGTGGACACCAAGAAGGAGCACATCGCGGTCGGCGAGGCCCGCAAGCTGGGCATCCCGGTGGTGGCCATCCTGGACACCAACTGCGACCCGGACGAGGTCGACTACCCGATCCCGGGCAACGACGACGCGATCCGGTCGGCCTCGCTGCTCACCAAGGTGATCGCGCGCGCCGCGGCGGACGGCCTGATGGCGCGCGCCGCCAGGGCCAGGGGCTCCGAGGGCGAGGACAAGCCGGAGGCCGGCCCGGCCACCGATGAGCCGTTGGCCGAGTGGGAGCAGGAGCTGCTCTCCGGCGGCGGGTCGGACGGCGCCGCGCTCGGCACCGGCCAGCAGAGCCCCGACCCCAGCGACCCGGTGGCCGCCACCAGCGCCCCGACCAGCAGCAGCAACGGCACCCCGCAGACCGTCGAATAAAAACGGCGTCCCGCCCGAGCGGCGCACGGAGCTGGCGCGAGCGCGAGGGCGGGCCGGCGACTCACGAACAACGAGACCTAAGGACGGGTAGCACAACACCATGGCGAACTACACGGCCGCGGACGTCAAGCGGCTCCGCGAGCTGACCGGCTCCGGGATGATGGACTGCAAGAAGGCCCTGGAGGAGGCCGACGGCGACCTGGAGAAGGCCGTCGAGCTGCTCCGCATCAAGGGCGCCAAGGACGTGGGCAAGCGGGCCGAGCGGGCGACCTCCGCCGGCCTGGTGGCCGGGGAGAGCAGCCCGGAGGGCGGCACCCTGGTCGAGCTGCTCTGCGAGACCGACTTCGTGGCCAAGAGCGACGACTTCGTGGCGCTGGCGGACAAGGTCCTCGCGGCCGCCGCCGAGCACACCCCCGCCGACGTGGACGCCCTCAGGGCCACCGCGCTCGACGGTGGCACGGTGGACGACGCCGTCCAGGCGCTGTCCGCCCGCATCGGGGAGAAGCTGCAGCTCAGCCGGTACGCGCACATGGACGGGCCGGTGGCGCTCTACCTGCACCGCCGGGCCACCGACCTGCCGCCCGCGATCGGCATCCTGGTCGCCTACAGCGGCGGCGGGGACGACGCGGCCGAGGTGGCGCGCGGGCTGGCCATGCACATCGCGGCCGCCCGCCCGCGCTTCGTCAACCGCGACGACGTGCCGGAGGAGCAGGTCGCCAACGAGCGCCGCATCGCCGAGGCCACCGCCCGCGAGGAGGGCAAGCCCGAGCAGGCCCTTCCCAAGATCATCGAGGGCCGGGTGAACGGCTTCTTCAAGGACGTCGTGCTGTTGGAGCAGGCCTCCGTGCACGAGTCCAAGAAGACCGTCAAGGCGGTGCTGGACGAGGCCGGCGTGAGCGTGAGCCGGTTCGCCCGCTTCGAGGTCGGCCAGGCCTGAGGTGAGCGACGCAGACGGCGGTAGCCGCTCCGGATTCGAGGGCGGCTACCGCCGGGTGCTGCTCAAGCTCGGCGGCGAGATGTTCGGCGCCGGGTCCGTCGGCGTCGACCCGACGGTCGTGCAGGCGATCGCCCGCCAGATCTCCGACGTGGTGGCCGGCGGCGTCCAGGTGGCCGTGGTGATCGGCGGCGGCAACTTCTTCCGGGGCGCCCAGCTCACCGACGGGGGCATGGAACGCTCCCGGGCGGACTACATGGGCATGCTGGCCACGGTGATGAACTGCCTGGCGCTGCAGGACTTCCTGGAGCGCGAGCACGGCATCGACACCCGGGTGCAGACGGCCATCACCATGGGCCAGGTCGCCGAGCCGTACATCCCACGGCGGGCCATCAGGCACCTGGAGAAGGGCCGCGTGGTGATCTTCGGCGCGGGCGTGGGCATGCCGTACTTCTCCACCGACACGGCCGGTGCCCAGCGCGCGCTGGAGATCGGTTGCGACGTGGTGCTGCTGGCCAAGGGCGTGGACGGCGTCTACACCGCCGACCCCAAGCTCGACCCGGACGCGAAGATGTTCGACGAGGTCACGCACCGGGAAGTCCTGGAACGCGGGCTGAAGGTCGCGGACGCCACGGCGTTCAGCCTGTGCATGGACAACAATATGCCGATCATCGTGTTCAACCTGCTGACCGAGGGCAACATCGGCCGGGCGGTGCGAGGTGAGAGGATCGGCACCTTGGTCAGTACTCAGGGCGCCTGAGTACGCCCACCAACACCCAGCAGCACCTGGAGCAGCCGTGATCGACGAGACTCTCTTCGAGGCCGAGGAGAAGATGGAAAAGGCCGTCTCGGTCACTCGGGAAGACCTCACCTCGGTGCGCACCGGCAGGGCCACCCCGGCCATGTTCTCCCGGATCGTGGTCGACTACTACGGGGCGGCCACGCCGCTCAACCAGCTGGCCTCGGTGAACATCCCGGAAGCCCGGATGGCGGTGATCAAGCCTTACGACACCAGCCAGCTCAGGGCGATGGAGAAAGCGATCAGGGATTCCGACCTCGGGGTCAACCCGAGCAACGACGGCACCATCATCCGGGTGGTGATCCCGCAGCTGTCCGAGGAGCGCCGCCGCGAGATGGTCAAGGTCGCCAGGGGCAAGGGCGAGGACGGCAAGGTCTCGATCCGCAGCATCCGGCGCAAGGCCATGGAGGAGCTGCACCGGATCTCCAAGGAGGGCGAGGCCGGCGAGGACGAGGTGGCCCGCGCGGAGAAGGAGCTGCAGGGCGTCACCGACCGCTACGTCACGCAGGTGGACGATCTGGTCAAGCACAAGGAAGCCGAGCTGCTCGAGGTGTGAGCGGCGTGTCATCTCACCCGACATCGGACGCGGCAGCTACCGGACCGATAATGGCCCGCGACGACCACCGAGGAGCGAGGAGGGCGGTGAGTCACGCCGAGGCGGGTCGGCCGCCTTCTCGACTGGGACGGGACCTTCCCGCCGCGATCCTCGTCGGCGTCGGCCTGGGCGCGGTGATCCTCATCAGCCTGTTCGTCGCCCGGCAGTGGTTCATCGCGGTGGTCGCCGTCGCGATCGCGGTGGCCACCTGGGAGCTGGCCGGCGCGCTGCGCAGCGGTGGCATCAAGATCGCCGTGTGGCCGGCGCTGGTCGGCGGCCAGGCGACGCTGTGGCTGGCGTGGCCGTTCGGGGCGCTGGGCGTGCTGTCGGCCGCCGCGGTGACGGCGCTGGCGTGCCTGCTGTGGCGGATGCGGGAGGGGCCGGACGGCTACCTGCGTGACGTCAGCGGGTCCCTGTTCACCGTCATCTACGTGCCGTTCTTCGCCGCGTTCGCCGCGATGTTGGTGCTGCCCTCGGACGGCACCGGCCGGGTGCTCACCTGGATGATCTGCGTGGTCGCCTCCGACGTCGGCGGCTACGCGGCGGGCGTGGTCGCCGGGCGCCACCCGCTGGCCCCCACGATCAGCCCGAAGAAGTCCTGGGAGGGGCTCGCCGGGTCGCTGGCCGCCGGCATGGTGGCCGGCGCGCTGTGCGTGTCGCTGCTGCTGCACGGGCACTGGTGGCTGGGGGTGCCGCTGGGCGCGCTGCTGGTCGCGGTGGCCACGGCGGGCGACCTGATCGAGTCGCTGGTCAAGCGCGACCTCGGCATCAAGGACATGGGCTCGCTGCTGCCAGGGCACGGCGGGCTGATGGAGCGGATGGACTCGCTGCTGCCCACCGCGATGCTGGCCTGGCTGCTGCTCAGCCTGTTCGTGCCGATCGGCTGATGCGCGTGAGCCCGGTGCCCAGCCCGAACATCTGGCACTGGCCCGAGGTCTACGAGCGGGAGAACCGGGCGCAGGACGCGGCCGGCGCGATCTGGGCGGCGCTGCGCGAGGTGACGGACTGGGCCGGCGCCGACGTGGTGGACGTCGGCTGTGGGGACGGCTATCACCTGCCGATGTTCGCCCGCACCGCGCGCACCGTGACCGGCATCGAGCCACACCCGCCGCTGGTCGCCCGGGCCGAGCAACGAGTCGCCGGATTCGAGAACATCAAGGTGCGAGAAGCCGGCGCCGAGCTGTTGCCGCTCAAGGAGAGCAGCGCAGACCTGGTGCACGCCCGTACCGCCTACTTCTTCGGCCCGGGCTGCGAGCCGGGGCTGGCCGAGGCCGACCGGGTGCTGCGCCCCGGCGGCGTGCTCGCCATCGTCGACCTCGACGGCACCCGGGGCCCGTACGGCGACTGGATGCGCGCCGACCTGCCGCGCTACCGGCCGGCCGAGGTGGAACGGTTCTTCGAACGGCGCGGGTTCACCCTGCGGCGGGTGGACACCGAGTGGCGGTTCCCGGACCGCGACAGCCTGGAGGCGGTGCTGGCCATCGAGTTCTCCGCGCCGGTGGCCCGCCGCGCCATCGCCGCCACCGAGGGCCTGACGCTGCCCGTCGGCTACCGCCTGCACACCCGGCGCAAGCCCTCCGGCCTGCTGGTCCCCGGCGGCCGGATCAGGTGAGCCGCAGGGTGCCGCCGTCCGCGCTGACCTTCTTGGCATCCAGCGGGCGCTTGGCCGGCCCGTTCGCCACCGAGCCGTCCGCGATCTTGTACTTGCTGCCGTGGCATGGGCAGTTGATCGTCCCGCCGGCCACCGCGTTCACCGTGCAGCCCTGGTGCGTGCACACCGCCGAGAACGCCTTGAACTGACCGGCCGCCGGCTGCGTCACCACCACCTTCTGGTCGGCGAACACCTTCCCGCCGCCCACCGGCACCGAGCTGGCCGGCCCCAACGTCGCGCCGCCCTGGGCGGCGGCGTTGTCGGGTGCGGGCGCGTCGTTCGCGGCGGGCGCCGAGGACGCCGAGCCGCCGCCCCCCGACGCCGAGTAGGTCGAGCAGCCGGTGACGATCAGCGCGCTGGCCGCGCCCCCGGCGGCGAGCGCGGCACGACGATTCAGCGGGTTCGGCGGGTTCTGGTAGGTCACGTCGTAGTGTCCTTCCTCGTGGTGGGATCAGAGGTGCACGCCCTGCTTGCTGAACAGCCAGAACGCGGAGGACGCCCACAGCGCCACCAGGATGGTGAACACCAGTCCGCCGAACAAGGGGACCGCCCACTTCGGCGTCCCAGGCCGGGTGAGCGAGAGCATCTTGGTGGTGAACGCGCCGTAGAACAGGCAGCCGGCCAGTGAGTGCAGCAGCACCCGGGTGCTGTCGGCCTGGAAGCCGAACGCGAACAGGCAGTGCATCGCCACCGGGACGCTGACCAGCACCGCGATCCGCCCCGACCACCTGTGCAGGCCCGCGACCCAGCCCGGCGCGCCCTTGCGCCGGTACATCAGCCTCGCGGTGATCGGCTGGAGCAGCGCGAACACCCCGGCGACGCTGGCCAGCCAGGCCTTGACGTAACCGGGCCCGGAGAACCCCGCCAGGTTGACCGCGTAGCCGGTCGGCTCGTGCATCCGCCCGTACACGCCGAGCCCGACGGACACGATCGCGCCGATGAGCACCGAGGTCAGGAGCACGGCGGCGCGGGGCCGGGGCGCCGGCTTGCTCCTGCGGTGCCGCTCGGCGGCCGGGCGTTGCGGGCGCTCGCGGGGTTCTTCCTCCGGCTCCTCCCGCTGCTCGCGCGCCGGTGGCGTCGTCTCCTTGCGGGGGCCGGGCACGGTGATCCGGCTGGTCACCGGGTCGCCCGTCGGGTGCCCGCCGAGGGTGCGGACGCCCTGCGCGGGCAGCGGGGTGGTGAGCGGATCGGAGTCGATGATCCTGGGCGGTTCCTCGTGCCGGCTCATCGGGCGCCACCGCCGTTGCGGCCGGCCGGCGGGGCGGGGATGGCGGCCGCCGGGCCGGGGGTCGCGGAGTACTGCCACTTCGCGCCGTTGACCGACGCCGTCCCGGTCACCTTGCCGTCGCGCAGCTCGCCGGTCAGCTCGTTGGCGCCCTTGCCGCGCAGGGTCATCGACGCGCCGTCCACCCGGCCCTCGAACCAGCTCTCCAGCTTCTTGCCGTCGCACACGTAGCCTCGGGCGTTGCCGTCCGTGATCGTGATCGCCACCGTCGCCTCGCCGCCCTTGCGCCCGGCGGTACGGCCGTTGAACGCGCCGGTCACGGGCAGCGCGGCGGGGGCGGGCACGGCCGCGACGGCGGGGGGAGCGGCCGGGGCTGGGGAGCTGCCGGCGGCGTTGGACACGGCTGGGTCGTGCGTCTGGGCTGCCAGCTTGCGGCCGGCGTACATGTTCACCGCCAGCAGCGCGATGGCCAGGACGGCCATGCACAGCATGGTGAGGATCGGCCCTCGGGACCTCATGATCATCGCTCCAGGTCGGGGGTGAGCTCTGTATCCAGGCTCTACACGGACGGGGCCCGCGATCGGTTCACCGCGCCGGCGGCTTTCCGGGCATCACGCCCGCGCGCGTCAGACGGCGGCATCGTGATTTCAACCATTGAAACGTGTGGCTTGCCGCACATCGGCGCCGATGGAGATTCTCCTGCCATGGTCAGAGCCGGCGACGCGGCAGTGGGCGCGGACGAAGCCGCCGCCGAGTCGACGCCGGCCGGCGGGAACGGGCGCCCGTGGTACCGCCGGGTGGTTCGCGAGGAGCTGGGTGTCACGGCGGCGGTGGTCGTGCTGGTCGCGGTGGTCGGTTCGGCGCGGCCGGGGTTCCTGGCGCCGGCGAACCTGCTCTCGGTGGCCGAGGGCTCGGTGTACGTCGGGCTGATGGCGGCCGGCATGGTGTTCGCGCTGGCCATGCGGGAGGTGGACCTGTCCGTCGGCGGCAACTACGCGCTGTGCGTGGTGGCCGGGGCGGTGCTGATCAGGGCCGGGCTGAACCCGTGGCTGGCGCTGCCGCTGACCCTGGCGCTGGCGACCCTGGTGGGCGTGGCCAACGGGGCGGTCACCGCGTACCTGGGGCTGCCCTCGTTCATCGTGACGCTGGCCTCGGCGCTGCTGTGCCGGGGCATAGGGCTGGCGCTCGCGGACGGCAAGCAGATCACGGACCTGCCGGCGGACAGCTCGTTCTTCGTGGTCGTCGGCGGGTCGGTGCTGGGGGTGCCCACGGCGATCTGGGTGATCATCGCGTGCGCGCTGGTGCTCACCGTGGTGTTCACCAGGACGCGGTTCGGGGTACGGGTGCGCGCGATCGGCTCGAACCCGGACGCGGCGGCCTTCAGCGGCCTGCCGGTGGCCCGGATGCGGGTGGCCGCGATGGGCGTGACCGGCCTGGCCGCCGGCATCGCCGCCGCGCTCAGCCTGGCCTTCTATGTGGCCGGCGACCCGACCATCGGCAACGGCTACGAGCTGACGGCGATCGCGGCCTGCATCATCGGCGGCACCCCGCTGGCCGGCGGGCGCGGCTCGGTGCCCGGGGCGGTGGTCGGCAACCTGCTGCTGTCCACGGTGGCCGCCAGCCTGGTGTTCTTCCGGGTGCCGATCAATTGGACGACGTTCGCGACCGGCGCGGTGATCCTGGTCGCGGTGGGCTTCGACGCACTGTTGCGGCGGGTCCGCCGCCGTACGGGCGGCCGCAAAGGAGGAGGTCCGGGATGAGGCGAACACGGCTGTGTGCGACAGCGGTGGCGGCGGTCGCGGCGTGCGTGCTCTCGGCGTGCGGTGGGGGCGGCGGAGGCGGCGGGCAGTCCGGCGGGGCGCAGGGCGGCGGAGGCCAGCTGTCCATGGGCATCGCGGTGGCCAACATCAGTTTGAACTTCGCCCGCGAGATGGTGGACGGCGCCACCTCGGCCGCCCAGCACGCCGGCGGGGTGGACTTCCAGGCCGTCGGGCCGCCGAACACCGACGGCCCCGCCGAGGAGAAGCTGTTCCAGAACCTGGTCAAGACCGCGCGCGACGGCGTGGTGCTGGAGAACCTGGACCCACCGATCTTCACCCGCCCGGCCGCCCAGGCCATCGACCAGGGGGTGCCCGTGGTCGCGCTGGACACCGCGCCCACCCCCGGCAGCAAGATGAGCCTCTACGTGGGCAACGACAACTACGAGCTCGGGACCATGCTGGCGAACGAGCTGCTCAAGCGGCTGCCGCCGAACCCGAGCGGCCCGGTGGTGATCGGCGTGCCGAACCCGGGCACTCCCGTGCTGGACAGCAGGGCCAAGGGCATCGCCGACACGCTCAAGGCCAAGGCTCCCGGCATCACGCCGCTCGGCCCGTACCTGACCTACAGCGACCCGAACCAGAACCTGCAGGCCTGGCAGTCGCTGGTGCACGCCAACCCCACCGCGCTGGCCTTCCTTGGGGTCGGGGACGCCGACAGCTACGACCTCGCCAAGATCAAGCGGGACGAGAACGGCAAGTACCTGGTCGCCGGCGCCGACGTCGACGCCAAGACGCTGCAGGAGGTCAAGGCCGGCTTCGACTTCGTCACCATCGACCCGGAGCACTTCCTGAAGGGCTACATCGCCACCGCGCTGCTGATCAAGTCGGTGAAGGAGAAGACGCCGCTGCCGCAGGGCTGGCTGCACATGCCGGGCCTGGTGGTGGACCAGGGCAACATCGACACCATCCTGAAACGGCAGACCTCGCCGCAGGCGGCCTACGACTACTACAAACCGGAGATCGACAAGATCCTGGCCAACCCGAACGCCTACCTGCGCCCGCTCGGCGATGCCCGCTGACCCGACCGCCGACGTGGTCCTGCGGGCCACCGGGGTGACCAAGCACTTCGCCGGGGTGACGGCGCTGCGCGGGGCCGGGATCACGCTGCGCGCCAGCGAGGTGCACGCCCTGGTCGGGGAGAACGGCGCCGGCAAGAGCACGCTGGTCAAGGTGCTCTCCGGGGTGGTCCGGCCGGACGCGGGCCGCGTCGAGGTGGACGGCGCCGAGCTGGCCGCCGGCAGCGCCTCGGCCGCCGCGGCGCACGGCGTCGCCGCCGTCGCCCAGGAGCTGAGCCTGTTCGGGGACCTGACGGTGGCGGAGAACCTGTTCCCCAACCGCCCGCCCACCGTCGCCGGGCTGACCAGCGCCAGGGCGGTCGCGGCGAAGGCCGGCCCGGTGCTGGCCCAGCTCGGCCTGGACGTGCCGATGCACGCCCGGGTGGCGACGCTGCCGCTGGCCGACCGGCAGCTGCTGGAGGTGTGCCGGGCGATGGTGGCCGGCCCCCGGGTGCTGATCCTGGACGAGCCGACCTCCTCGCTGCCCCGGGCCGCCGCGGTCAGGCTGCGCGGGGTGATCCGCGCGTTGGCCGGACAGGGCATCGCGGTGCTCTACATCTCGCACTTCCTGGAGGAGGTGCTCGAGCTCGCCGACCGGATCACGGTGCTGCGCGACGGCAAGGTCGTGCGCGACGGGGTGCCCAGCGCCTCGGTGCGGCTGGCCGACCTGGTCACGGCGATGCTCGGGGACGCCCCGCCGGAGCGCCGGCACCGCACCCGCCGCACGGGCGCCATGCACGCCGTCGCGGCGTTCGAGCACGTCGATCTGCCCGGGCGGCTGGTGGACGTGTCGTTCACCGCGAGCGCCGGCGAGGTGGTCGGCCTGGCCGGTCTGGAGGACGCCGGCCACCTCGCCGCGCTGGAGGTGGTCACGGGCCGGGCCGGCGCCTTCTCGGGCGCGGTGGAGGTGGCCGGCGGCCCGGCGCCCCGGTCGCTGCGCGCGGCGATCCGCTCCGGCGTGGCGTTCGTGTCCAGCGACCGCAAGCGCTACGGGCTGATGCTGGACGAACCGGTCTGGCTCAACGTCGGCGCGGTGCGCTGGCTCGGGCTGGGCCGGGGCGGCGGCTGGCTGAAGGTCTCGGAGCTGGTGGCCGCCTCGGTCGGGTACGGCCGGCGGCTGCGCATCCGGGGCAGCGCGCACCAGCCGGCGGGCAGCCTCTCCGGCGGCAACCAGCAGAAGGTCGTGCTGGCCAAGTGGCTGGAGTCGGACCCGGTGCTGATGGTCCTGGACGACCCGACCCGTGGCGTGGACGTCGGCGCGCGGGTCGAGGTGCACGACGTGATCGCCGAGCTGGCCGACGCCGGCACCTCGGTCCTGCTGGCCTCCACCGACCTGACCGAGCTGGTCGCGGTGTGTGACCGGGTGCTGGTGTTCCAGCGCGGCCGGATCGTGCGGGAGCTGGCCGGCGACACCCTGACCGAGGCGGAGCTCAGCGTCGCCATGAACGCCGGCTTCACCGCCGTGTAGCCGGCTCGAACAGCAGCGGCTTGCTCAGCGTCCGCCGGACCGGGGACCGCTCGATGCTGGCCACCACCTCGTCGTATCGGGCGTCGTCCTGCGGCGGGTCCAGCGTGAGCCGGTAACGGAACGTGCTCGCCTCCTCGGTCCGCTCCAGCTCCACCTCGACGTTCACCTCGACGCCGGACACCCCCATCCGCTCCAGCGCCATCCGCGCGGTGATCGTCATGCAGCTGGCCAGCGCGGCCTCCAGCAGCTCGTGCGGGCGCGGGCCGGCGTGGCCGCCGACGCCGTTCTTGAGGGTGTCCGCCGTCCCGCTGTTCGGGCCGGCGCGGAACCTGACCTGGTACGGGGTGGGCAGTGCCGAAGCTTCGACCACTATCGACTCCTTTCGCTCATGTGCTTGGCCGCCGCGCGACACAGGCCGTCGAGCACCCGGCGGACCTGCGGCCGGGCGCTGTCGCCGGGCCGGGTGAGGGCGGTGACCGTGCGGGTCACCGGCCGGCGCAGCGGGTGGACGCTCACACCGGAGAACCGCTCGGGCATGGCCATCCGGGGGATCAGGGCCGCGCCGGCTCCGGCGGCGACCAGCTCGGCGAGCACCGCGAAGTCGGTGGCCTGGGCGGTCGCCTTCATCACGAACCCGGCCGCGCCGCAGGCCCGCCTGATCATCTCGTGGCAGGACGTCTCCGGGCCGGGGACCAGCCAGTTCGCCGACGCGAAGTCCGACAGCTCCGCCGCCGCACCCGGGCCGAGGCCGCGCGCGGCGGCGTCGTCGGGATGCAGCGCGAGCAGGACCGGCTCGTCGAGCAGGTGGTGCCGGTCGCGGTCGGGCAGCTCGCGGGGCAGCAGGCTGTAGGCGTGCACGACCGCCACGTCGACGTCGTGGGCGAGCAGGGACTCCACCGACCTGTCCGGCTCCTGCTCGACCAGCCGCAGCTCCAGCTCGGACGGCCACAGCCGGGCCACCAGCGCCCGGGCGGCGGACGGGAACGCGGCGATCCGCACGGTGCCCAGCGCCCCGCCGCGCAGCGCGGACAGCTCCGCCTCGGCGGTGGCCAGGTTGCCGAGCACCACCTCGGCGTGGGTGGCGAGCAGCCGGCCGGCGGGGGTCAGCGCGAGCGTGCGGCCGCGCTTCTCCAGCAGCGCGACGCCGGCCTCGCGCTCCAGCGCGGCCAGCTGCTGGGACACCGCCGGCCCGGTCAGGCGCAGCGCCTCGGCGGTGGCGGCCACCGTGCCGCGCAGCGAGAACTCGCGCAGCAGGCGCAGCCGGCGGACGTCAAGCACTGGCTGCCGGGCCGTCGCCGAGGACGGCGACCGCCCGGTCCACGTCGGCGGGGGAGATGTCCAGGTAGAACACCGCGCGGATGCCGTCGGGCCCGGACGGGAGCACCTGAACGCCCCGCTCGTACGCCCGGTCGACCACCTCGCCGGCGTCCACACCGGGCATCCGGAAGCGCACGATGTTGGTCTCGACGGTGTCCAGGTCGAGCTCGACACCGGGCAGCGCCTCGACGCCCTCGGCGAACCGGCGGGCCAGCGCGTGCGTCTCGGACAGCCGCTCGCGGTGGTGGCGCAGCGCGTACAGGGCGCCCGCCGCGATGATCCCGGCCTGCCGGAAGCCACCGCCGAACTGCTGCTTGAACCGGCGGGCGCGGTCGGTCAGCCGGCGCGGCCCGGCCAGGCACGACCCGACCGGCGCTCCCAGCGCCTTGGAGAAGCAGACGCTCACGGTGTCGAACGGCTCGGCGTACTCCGCCTCGCCGACCCCGGTGGCGGCGCACGCGTGCCAGAGCCGCGCGCCGTCCAGGTGCAACGCCAGCCCGTGCTTGCGGGCGGCCTCGGCGACCTCGCGCACGGCCGTGACCGGCCACACCGAGCCGCCGCCGATGTTGTGGGTGTTCTCCACGCAGAGCAGCCTGACCGGAAGCACCACGGTGGACGGCATCGACCGGTGCGGCCGGCCCACCGCGGCCTCGACGTCCGCCGGGGTGAACACGCCGCGCACCCCCGGCAGCGTCCGGGGCAGCACGCCGGACAGCGCGGCAGGGGCGCCGCCCTCCAGCAGGTACACGTGCGCGGCCTGGTCGAACAGCACGGCGTCGCCCGGCTCGGTGTGCACCCGGATGCCGACCTGGTTGGTCATCGTGCCGGTCGGCATGTACACCGCGTCCTCCTTGCCCAGCAGCCGGGCCGTCTCGGCCTCCAGCTCCCGGACCGTGGGGTCGTCGCCGTACACGTCGTCACCGACCGCCGCGGCGGCGATCGCCTCCCGCATCGCCGGCGTCGGGCGGCTGCAGGTGTCGCTGCGCAGGTCGATCACGAAGTACCCCTTCTCGTCCGTCGTTGCCGTTGCTAGCGTGACCGCCCGCAAGCATAACGCATTGTTTTCTGTCCTTTGCTAACCAGTAAGCCTGTCTTTCTGGAGGGTCGATGCCCACGTACGTCATCCACACCCACGACGGGACGCTCACCGCCGAGCGCAGGGAGGTGCTCGCCCGGCGGGTCACGATCGCGCACAGCCGCGCGACCGGCGCCCCGCCGTCGTTCGCCCAGGTCATCTACCAGCGGCTTGCGCTGGGTGACCACTTCATCGGCGGTGAGCTCGCGGACGCGCCGTCGGTGTTCGTGCACGGCCACATCCGCGACGGGCGCACCCGGGAGGCCAAGGCCGAGCTGGCCTCGGGCATCCGCGACGGCGTCGTCGAGGTGGCCGGCGTCCCCGAGGACGCGGTCTGGGTGTACCTCTGCGAGGTCCCGGCCGCGCAGATGGTCGAGTTCGGCCGGGTGCTGCCTGAGCACGGCCGCGAAGGGGAGTGGATGGCCAGCCTGGACGAGCCGTTGCGCGAGCGGTTGCTGGCGCTCGGCCGGCGGCTGGAGTGAGCTACGAGGCCGACGCCGTGGCCAGCTCGCGGCTCAGCGCCTTGGCCGCCACGCAGATCGTCGGCGCCAGCCGCTCGACGGCGATCTGGTGCGTCCCCCCGGTGACCGAGATCGACGCGATCACCCGGCTCGCGCCGTCCAGCACCGGGGCGGCCACCGCCACCACGCCGATCTCGGACTCCTCGACGTTGACCGCGTAGCCCCGGTCCCGGGTGCGGTCCAGCTCGCGGCGCAGCATGCCGGCCAGCACGATGGTGCGCGGGGTGAGCCGGCTCAGCCCGCCGTCCAGCGTGCGGTGCAGCCGCTCCGGCGGCCCCAGCGCCAGGAACACCTTCCCGGTCGCCGTGCAGTGCCCCGGCAGCCGGCTGCCCGGCCGGGACACGATGGGCGTCGACCGGTGCCCGGTCAGCTTCTCCAGGAACAGCGTGTCCGTGCCGTGGTAGACCGCCAGGTGCACGTTCTCGTGCGTGGCCTCGTACAGATCCTCCAGGTACGGCAGGGCCCGCCGCCGCAGCTCGCGCTGCCGTGGCACCTGCTGCCCCAGGGTGAACAGCCGCAGCCCGAGCCGGTAGCCACCCCCGGGCGTCTGCTCCACCCCGCCCCAGGCCAGCAGTTGGCGCAGCAGCCGGTACGCGGTCGGCTTGGGCAGCCCCGTGCGGGCGGACAGCTCCGCCAGGCTCAGCTCGGTGTCCGCCGGCCCGAACGCGTCGAGCAGCCGCAACCCCCTGGCCAGCACCGACTTGGGCGGCACCGGCCCAAGCGGGCGCTCGCTCGACATCGCGCCGGACTCACCGGGGTTCCGCATCCGTGCAGCATCGTGCACCCGCCCGCCGGTGACCAGGTTTGTTACGAACCGGTGTCCGGGTCATGGGACAATAAGCAGGTCATGACCTCCCTGCCCCTGGTGTTCGACGCCCCGAAACGCGGCCTCCCACCTCGCCACCTTGCCGACCTCTCCACCGGAGACCGCCGGGACGCGGTGACCGCGCTGGGCGAGCGGGCGTTCCGCGCCGACCAGCTCTCCCGCCACTACTTCACCCGCCTGACCGTCGACCCCGGCGAGATGACCGACATCCCGGCGGCCAGCCGCGAGCGACTGCTCAACGACCTCATCCCGCCGCTGTTCACCGTCGTCCGCAAGCTGAGCTGCGACGACGGCACGACCCAGAAGGCGCTGCTGCGCGCGCACGACGGCACGCTGGTCGAGAGCGTCCTCATGCGCTACCCCGACCGCGCCACGCTGTGCATCTCCAGCCAGGCCGGTTGCGGCATGGCCTGCCCGTTCTGCGCCACCGGCCAGGGCGGGCTGAACCGCAACCTGTCCACCGCCGAGATCGTCGAGCAGGTGCGGATGGGCGCGGCGGCGATGCGCGCGGGCGAGCTGCCCGGCGGCCCCGGCCGGCTGTCCAACATCGTGTTCATGGGCATGGGCGAGCCGCTGGCCAACTACCGGCGGGTGGTGGACGCGGTGCGCCGCATCACCGAGCCGTCGCCGGCCGGGCTGGGCATCTCCGCGCGCGGGGTGACGGTGTCCACCGTCGGCCTGGTGCCGGCGATCGACAAGCTCGCGGGGGAGGGGCTCGCGGTCACCCTCGCGGTGTCCCTGCACACCCCGGACGACGAGCTGCGCGACACGCTGGTGCCGGTGAACAACCGCTGGAAGGTCACAGAGGTGCTGGCCGCCGCCCGCCGCTACGCCGACACCACCGGCCGCCGGGTGTCCATCGAGTACGCGCTGATCAGGGACGTCAACGACCAGCCGTGGCGGGCCGAGATGCTCGGCAAGCTGCTCGCCAAGCACCTGACCACCCGGCTGGTGCACGTCAACCTCATCCCGCTCAACCCCACGCCAGGGTCGAAGTGGGACGCCAGCCCGCCGCACGTCCAGGACGAGTTCGTGGCACGGGTGCGCGCCACCGGCGTGGCCTGCACCGTCCGCGACACCCGTGGCCAGGAGATCGCCGCCGCCTGCGGCCAACTCGCCGCCGACGGTTAGCGCTCACCGGGGCAGGGGCATCGTCCAGTCGTCCGCGCGGTAGCCGACGGTGACGCGGTCGGCGGCGGGGGATACGGCGAGGCGGACCTCTTCGGCGTTCTCCGGTTCGCCCAGGTCCTCGCCGGCCGCCCAGGCCACGAGCGCGCGCAGGCAGCCGGAGTGGGTGGCCACCACTACGTGTCCGGGCGCTGTCAGCGACGCGGCGGTGGTCAGCAGGCGGCGGACGACGGAGGCCGGCGGCTCGTGCCAGAGCAGCGGCGTGTGCAGCCAGAAGCCCATGGCGTCGCCGGCCTCGTGCGCGCGCCAGAACCTGCGGGCCTCGGCGGCCCAGCCCCCGTCCGAGGTGGCGAGCAGGGCGTGGGCCTGGGTGGGTTCGAGCTCGCGGCCGTCCACCGACACGTACAGGTTGCGGAAGCCGTCGTCGCGGTGGCAGCCGTCCGAGGGCAGGCCGGCCTCGGCGAGCGCCTTGTGCACGGACTCGGCGGTCGCGCGGGCACGTTCGGTGGGGGCGTAGCGGACCTCGACCGGCGTGCCCGGGGCCAGCGAGCGGGCGAGCGCCACGCCGTACTCCGAGGACTGCCGCACGCCGCGCGCGGTGAGCCCGGCGTCGCTGTCGTAGCTGGCGGTCTCGCCGTGCCTGACCAGGTGGATCATGGCCGGAACACGCGCGGGCCGGCGCCGTCGGCGGGGATGCCCAGCCGGTCCAGGATGCGGCGCACCGAGCCGGCGGGGTCGGTGACGTCGAAGTGCTCGGTCGGCATGCCCACGGCGGCCGCGCCGCGCAGGTTGGACGGCAGGTCGTCGACGAACAGGCACCGCCGCGGGCGCTCGTCCAGCCGCGCGGCGGCCCACCGGAACACCGACGGATCCGGCTTGAGCACGCCGTACTTCGAGGCCTCCAACAGCGCGTCGAACTGGCCGAACTCCGGGAACCGAGTAGGCCACCCGTCACCGAACCAGTGCGCCATGTCGTTGGTCAGCGCCGCGATCCGGGCCCGGCCCACCGCCGCGCGCAGCAGCTCCCTGATCTCGGCCCGCACGCCCAGCCGGGTGCGGAAGTACTCGCCGATGTCCAACCCCGGCCGGTCCGCCGAGACCTCGGCCCAGTACTCCCGCTCCTGCAGCCGGCCGCGCTCCACCTCGGCGTACCGGGGATCGTCCCCGAACGGCCCGCGCGGGAACCCAGGGTCGTCGACCACCTCGAACAGCGTCGGCACCACCACGCCACCCAGGTCGAGCAGCACGGTGGTGATCGTGTGCGCCTCCCGGCCGGCGGCGCGGGCCCTTATCGCCGCCCCACGCCGCACCGTCCGGAGACGGGTGGCGCGCCAGCCGATGTCCGCGGTCATCGGTCCAGCACGGTGACCACGCCGGTGTTGCCGTCCACCCGCACCCGCTGCCCGTTCTCCAGGGTGGCCACCGCCCGCCCGGTGCCGACCACCGCCGGCAGCCCGTACTCCCGGCAGACGATCGCGGTGTGGCTCATGATCCCGCCCACGTCGCTGACGGTCGCCGCGATCCGGGAGAACACCGGCGCCCAGGCCGGCGAGGTCGCCGGGCAGACCAGCACCTCGCCGTGCTGCACCTGGGCCAGCTCGGTGGCCGACCGCACCACCCGCACCGGCCCCTCCACCACCCCGGGCGAGCCCGCGATCCCGCGCAGCGAACCGTCGGACCCACCGCCCGTACCGTCCTCCAGCCAGCGCGACACGGAGTCCGTCGTGATGCCCCACAGCATGATCGTCAACGGCTCGCTCACGCTCGTCGGCGGCGGCCCCAGCGCGGGCGGCGGCTGCCAGGCCTCCAGCGCGGCGAAGATCTCCCGGCGCCGCGCGATGATCGGCCCGAAGTGCGCGCGGCCCCGCCCGGGCGCGCCGGTCGACCACGCCGCCACCGTGTCGAAGATCAACTCGGTGACCTCGGTGCGGCGCAGGAAGAACAGGTCCTCGGGGTCGTCCAGCACGCCCATCGCGGTCAGCGAGGCGGCCAGCTCCCTGGACTTCGCCCAGAACGCCGTCCAGGTCCAGTGCTCGATGTAGAGCACGTGCTCCTCGATGTAGCGGAACACCTGCCTGGCCAGCGTCACCAGCTCGTCGAAGCTCGCGGCGTCCTCGGCGCCGACCAGCGCCCGGTACTCGGCGGTGATCCGGTCGCGCTCGGAGAGCACCTGCTCGGTGGGCCGGTCGATGGCCTCGCCGGCGCGCAGCTTGCCCAGGTAGTCCCGCACCGAGCCGTACGGGATCTCCAGGTGGTCGTCCCAGGTGCCGAACCGGTGGTCGCCGCCGGGGTGGCCGGGGTCGCAGCTGATGTGGAACCACGGGTCCCTGGTGGACTCCCAGTCGTTCACCCACTCCCGGCCGGCCTCGGTGTTCCGCAGCGCGCGCAGCGCCTCGGTGAGGTTCTCCTGGCCGAGGATGACGTCCCCGACGCCGAGCCGTTCGGCCTCCTTGGCCAGGCGCTTGAGCTCGTCGTCCGGCCGGTAGAGGTCCACGTGCAGGCCGCCGACCATCCGCGACACCGACTGGTCGCTGATCCCGGGGAAGGCGCGCTGGCAGAACTGGAAGAACGTGAGGTACGCGGCATAGCCGATGTTGAGCAGCTCGAAGTGCCACTGGTACGTCTCGTACATGGTGGTGACCATCAGCGCGAAGTCGCGCTCCCAGCGGAACCCGACGGAGTGGCCCAGCCGCGAGGTCACCGTCTCCAGGGGCTCGCGGTCGGGCAGCGGGTCGAAGCGCAGCGAGCGGATCAGCGCCACCCGCTCGGCGACCTTCTCCTTCCAGCCCTCGTAGATCGCGTCCCACTCCCTGTAGTAGGAGCCGGCGCGCTCGCCGAACGCCTCCGCCCGCTCGGCCACCTGGTCAGCGGGGGCCTCGACCGGCGTGACGTAGAGCCGGCCGTTGAGGATGCGCTGCTCGACGCCGAAGGCCGGCGGCATCGCGAAGATCCGGGTGTTCATCCCGCCCAGCGCCTGCCACCAGCACTCGCACTGGATCTCGTCGTACGGATAGATCACGTACGGGTGGTGCAGCGCGTCCTGGAACCAGAACTTTCCCTCGTCGGCCTCGCGCCGGTCCTCGCCGAACAGGTGGTACCAGTTGTACATCGACTCCCAGCCCTCGGCGCCGGGCGGGGTCTCGATCTCGAACGGACTGGGAAAGGAGCTCATCGAAGTCCTCGGGTCCGGTCGCCGCTCAGGGCGGCGATGACGTGGGTCAGGGCGTCCGAACTACCACCACCGGTCACCGACTGGGCCGGGCGGGCGCTCCAGGCGGTCTCCGGGCGGGACTGTAGTAGGTACAGCCGTCCGTGATCGAGCGCGAATTCGCCGTCCTGGGGGCGGCCGGCGTGGCGCTCGACCCGGCGGGCCAGGTCGACCAGCTCGTCGAGTTGTTCGTCGGTCAGTGAGGGGCGGTTCCGGTCGGCGTCGGGGACCGCGACCACGGCGGTGCCGATGCCGGTGGTGGGGTCGCGGACGGCGCGGCTGGGCTTGTCCGCGACGGCGCGGTCCAGGATCTCCCTGGTCACCTTGTCGATCATGAACCGGTCGGGGTTGACCTGGCCGCTGACCAGCGGTTCGCCCAGGCCCCACACGGACTCGACGACGATCTTGGAGCGGTCGCCGTTGGCCGGGTTCAGCGTCATGAACACCCCGGAGGCGGTGGCGTCGACCATCTGCTGGACGACCACCGCCATGGCGTCGTCGCCGTGAGCAACGCCCCGGTAGGAGATCGCGCGGGCGGTGAACAGGCTGGCCCAGCAGCGCCGGACCGCCTCGCTGACCGCGTCCTCGCCGCTCACCCACAGGTACGTGTCGTGCTCGCCCGCGAAGCTGCGCTCGGCCGAGTCCTCCGCGACCGAGCTGGACCGCACCGCCACCGCCGCGTCGGCACCCAGTTCCCGGTAGGCCGCGCGCAGCTCGGCGTCGGCGGCGTGCCCGGCGGTGCCGTCGAACACCAACCGCCGCACCCGCGCCGAGATCTCCTCCAGCGCCTCGGTGTCCTCCCCGATGGCAGCCACCAGCGAGCCGATCTCCTCAGCGAGGCCACCGTCGCCCGACACGGCGTCCCGATAGGCGTCGGCGGTGAGTACGAACGCCGGCGGCACCCGCGCACCGAGGCGGTGCAGCTCGTCGAGCGCCCGCCCCTTGCCGCCCGCCTGGTCGGCGCCCAGCGGCTCGGCACCGGCGCCGATCCAGCGAATCACCGGACGGCGCCCGGTTCGGGTGCCCCGTCGTAGTTCGACACCAGCGCGACCACCGCGGCGTCCACCGACGACACCCCGCACGCGGCGGCCGCGGCGTCGTCGGTGGTCACCAGCACGGTCGCCCCGATGCCGACGTCGAGCAGGTCCACCGCGACGGTGGTCCGACCGTCGGTCACGTCGCGGACCAGCAGGAACCGGCGCCCGGCCAGTGCGGGCAGCTGCCGGTCCGACCAGGCCCGGCCGACGATCTGCCCGAGGATCACCGCCCGTCCCCGGACGGCAACGCCAACACCGCGTTCTGCAGCGCGGCCGCGCGGTGGGTCTCCAACAGCGCTGACGACTCCGCGCTGGGCCTCGGGTACAGCTGGGCGGCGCGCAGCTCGCCGTAGCGCTTCACCGCGGCCGAGCCCGCGTCCAGCGCCTGGCGCACCGCGGCGAGCTGGCCCTGGATGGCGGCGATCAGGTAACCGCTCGACACCCGGTCCACCGCGATGCACTGCACGTCCGCCGTCTTGATCATGGCCTCGATGCCGGCGGTGAGCGCGACGATGCCGCGCGTCTCGATCAGGCCGATCGCATTGCCTCGGGCGCGTTCCGTGGACGCCATCTCTGTCCTCAGCTTCCTTCGAGCAGGCTGGTCTGGCTGGCGAGCGCCGCGACCGTGTCGCACGGGTTGGCGAACACGATCGACTGCACGGCCCCGCCGGAGATCACCTTCGCGGTCTCCTCGCCGATCTCGGTCGCCTCCTCGACGGTGGCCAGGTCGCCCGATAAGGCCACCGCGACCAGCCCGCCGCCGAGCCGGACCACGCCCTCGACGGTGACGTTCGTTGCCTTCACGATCGCGTCCACCGCGTCGTATATGGGGATGAAACCCTCGGCCTGGATGAAGCCCACCGACGTGTTTGCCATTACTTCCTGTCCCTTTCCGTTCGCCAGAGCAGCACCGCCCCGCCGGTACCCCAGATCGGTCCGTAGGCCAGCAGCTCGGCCGGCGTGCGCAGCGCGTCGGCGCCGTGCAGGAACGCGAGCGCGCGGAACTGGCTGTCCACCGCCGCCTCGGCCGCGTATGCCTCCCGCATGGCCAGCGCCTCGTCCGCCTGGCCGTGGGTGAGCGCGTCCAGCATCCGCCGGTTCCACTTGTCCTGGACGGGCGTCGCGAGGGCGTCCTCGGACGGCTCGATCCAGCGCTGGATCAGCCCGGAGGACAGCCCGGACACCACGACCACACCCACCCGGCGCCCGTCGCTGGCGGCCACGGCGGTGCGCCCGAGCGTGGCGATGTCCTCGACGTCGGCGTAGAGGTTGCACGACACCAGCGCGAACCGGAACCGCCGCCCGGGATCGAGCAGCGCGGTGGCGACCACCGTCCCGGTGTCGATCGGGAAGCCCTCGTAGAGCGTCCCCCTGGCCTGCAGCCCGCGCTCGGCCACCAGCCCCATCCAGCGCTCGGTCAGCGCGGCGTCGATGCGGAAGTCGTAGGCGAGGCGGCCGTAGTCGTAGGCGTACCAGTTCTCGTCGGTGCGCTGCCCGCTCGGGTTCGGGTCGAGCTGGAACTGGTGGCCCAGCACGGTGAACCACTGGGTGGACAGCATCAGCACGGTGTCCACCCGGGCCTCGCGGAAGTGCTCGCCCACGGCTTCCGAGGCCACCCGCAGGTCGGCCCAGCTCGTCGCCGGCTGTTTCGCCAGCAGGTGCGGCATGCCCGGCAGCAGGGCGGCGGCCACCACCGCGGACTGCTCAGCCACGGCCCGGCCGCCATTCGATGACGGCGTTGCCGGTGCCGATGATCGTCCCGTAGCCGAGCACCTCGCCGCTGGTCGCCGGCCAGTCCATGGAGGCCAGCAGCCAGTTGAGGCTGCCCGACTTGGTCTCAGCCTCGGTCGCGGCGATGTGCTCGGGGATCGCGGTGCGCAGCGCGCTCGTTGGTTGGTTGCGCACGATGTCCAGCAGCTTCATGTCGGCCCGGTACTGGTCGTTGTTGAACGGGCGCTCGGCGGACATGTCCTCGGGCAGCTCGGCCTCCCGGTCGAAGTGCAGGTGCGAGAGCGTGTTCGAGGCCAGCAGCACGGCGCGCCGGCCGGTGCGCTCGATCGCCTCCCTGGTGGCGCGGCCGAGCACCTCCATCTCGTCCAGCTCGGCGTCGGCGTAGAAGTACGGGTTGTTGTTCGCGCTGATCGACACGACCGGGATGTCCCAGGCCGGGTTGACCATGTGCAGGGCGCCGATCGTGGCGTAGTCGACGCGCACGCCCGGCTCCCGCATCCCCCGGCTGACCAGGCCGTTCGCCTCGCAGCGGGCGACCAGCTCCTCGGCAAGCGCCACGTCGGTGCGAAAGTCGTAGTGGTAGCGGAACAGGTGCGGGAAGATCGGCTCGACGGAGACGCCCTTCGGGTTCGGCACGCAGTTCACGTGGTGGCCGACCATGGTGATCCAGTGCGGGGCGTGCACCAACAGCACGTCCGGCGCCAGCGCCCGCACCCGCCGCCGCACCTCCTGGTACGCCCACCGCAGCAGGTCCCAGCCGCCGGTGCTCCTCGGCTCGTTCTGCGGCGGGTTGTCCGCGTAGATCAGGTGCGGCGGGTGCGGCGCGAGGTAACCGGCGACGATCCCCGCTTTCTCCGCCGTCGGAGCCTCGGCGACACGCTCGGCGGGTTCGGCTCGTCGGGCGCGCCCGGGTGGGTCCAGATGAAAGACGCGCGACATGAGTGGCCACGCTAGGGCTTGCGGTGCGGCCAGGTCTGCCTTTCCGTCCAGTACCGCTGGACGCAAAGGCCACCATTCATGGTCACTTTGTTCTACCGTTGTCGTGTGAACGAGGGGGTCGCGTCCGTCGTCAAAGCGACGCGGGTTTTGAGGGCGTTCACGCCGAATCTTCCGGTGCTTTCGGTGCGCCAGGTGTCGGCGCGGACGGGCATTCCGCGCAGCACCGCGCACGTGCTGTGCCAGACGTTGGTGTCGGTCGGTTTACTGGCCGTCTCCGACGGCGGGTACGAGCTGGGGCCGCTGGTGCTCGAGCTCGGCGGCCAGGTGATCGAGCGGACCGGCCTGGTGCGGGCCGCCGAGGACACCGTCGACCGGCTCATCCGGATACCCGAGCAGGAGGTGCACCTCGGCCAGCTCACCCACGGCTGGATCGTGTACCTGCACCGCAAGGCCGGCACCCGCCGCTCGGACATGGACAACCGGGTCGGCCAGCGCGCGCCCGCGCACCTGACCGGGTGCGGCAAGTCGGCGCTGTGCTGGCTGCCGTTTACCGAGGTCACCGAGCACGTGCGGCGTTGCTGCGAGGAAGACGGGCGGGAGCCGCCGGACATGGCGGCGCTGGAGCACGAGCTGGCGCGCGGCCGGATGGACGGCTACGTGGTGTCCCGTTCGTTCCAGCGCGGGCGCACGTCGGTCGCGTCGGCGATCCGGGACGCGTCCGGCTGTCCGGTCGGCGGGCTGTCCGTCGCCGGCCCGTCCGAGATCTTCACCGCCAACGTCATGGCCAACTCGCGCGCCTCCGTGGTGGAGGCCGCCGCCATGATCAGCAAGAAGATCCTCAACTACACCGGGAGCTGGGCGCTGGCCGGCCAGAACGCGGTCCTTCCGACCGAGGCGCGCCGGGCCTGAGCCCCGCTTTCTCGGCGGCGCGGCCCTATATGTGTAGACGATATATCCAGATACGATATGACAAAGTATTACTTTCAGGTGAAAATGATTGAGCCGTCCCATCAGGCTGGACACCGCGCTGGTGACCGGTGTGAAAGGGCCTTAGCGTTCGGGGCTCCAGCGAAGGGACGGGTCGACATGCGCGCATATCGTGGCTGCTCCATGCGGACGGCACGTCGATGAGCGCGCTCGTCGGGGGTGGGGCTCAGGTGCTCGGTGCGCAGCCCAAGGTCCAGTTCGACGTGCCGCACTCGGCGCGGATCTGGAACTACTGGATGGGCGGCAAGGACAACTACCCGGTCGACCGGCTGGCGGGCGACGCCGTCGCGGCCGTCTACCCCAGGATGGGCCTGCTGGCCAAGCAGTCCCGGCAGTTCCTGATCCGGGTGGTGCGGTTCCTGGCGGGCGAGGCCGGGGTGGACCAGTTCCTGGACATCGGCGCCGGCCTGCCCATCATGCAGAACACCCACGAGGTGGCCCACGAGATCGCGCCTCGGGCCCGGGTGGTCTACGTGGACAACGACCCGCTCGTGCTCACGCACGCCCGCGCGCTGCTCACCCACACCACCCCGGAAGGGGCGACCGCCCACATCGGCGCCGACTGCCGCGACCCTGACGTCGTCCTCGCCGGCGCCCGGGGCGTGCTCGACCTCGACCGCCCGGTCGCCGTGATGCTCATGGGCGTGCTCGGCTACGTCTCCGACACCGACCAGGTGCGGGAGATCGTCGCGCGCACGATGGACGCCGTCCCGTCCGGCAGCTACCTCGCCCTCTGGGACTGCGTGAGCACCAGCAAGGCCATGCGCGCCGTGGAGGCCGCCTACGCCCGGACCGGCGCGATGCCCTACACCGTGCGCGACGTCGACCTGCTCGCCGGCTGCTTCGACGGCCTCGACGTGGTGGACCCCGGGTTCGTCTCGATCTCCCAGTGGCGTCCGGAGGCCGGTCAGGTCGGCGGCGCGATCGCGGTGGACGGCTACGGCGCCGTGGCTCGCAAGCCCTGACCCCGACTCATCCCTGGTTGCCGAACTCCTGGTAAATGGGCGCCAGGAAGGTAGACAGGTGGGTGAACTCGGTCTGGTCGTGCAAGAGCAACTCGTAGGCCATGCCGAGCGCCTCGGCACGTTCCTCGTCGGTGCTGTAGGTCTTGCCTCGGTCGAAGATGTAGCGGCTGCGCAGCTCGAAACCGTCGGCCGTGGTACGGACGAGGTGGAGCATGACGCCGTTGTTCATGCTGAGCTTGCCGCACGCGTGGGCGCTGACGTCGGATCGGGCGAAGCGGCTGGCGTCGAAGCCCAGTTCGGAGGGGTGGAAGAACTGGGCGGTGAGCTCCGAGCGCATGGGGCCGATGTACTCGATGATGTCGTGGGTGTTGCCGATGTAGCGATCGACGTCAGCGACACCGGGCCGGCTGAGGACGTCCTGGTCGCGTGGGATGGCCTGCTGGTGGTTGTAGGGGTACCACAGTGAGTAGCGCTCGGGCTCGACGGAATGCCACCAGAACCACCATGTGAACATCTCCGGTGTGCAGCCGGGGAAGCGGGTGAGGCTGGTGACGTACGGGTGGCCGTCGTCGGTGACGCAGAAGCCGGTCTCGACCTTGTGGTAGCCGGCGTCCAGCAGGGCGTTGAGGTCCTCGGGCGAGGTGGTGAGGGCCGCATCGGAGGGCATGGCGCCCTGGATGGCGGGCATCACGTCGTCGTGAAGCCACAGATCGCCGTTGAAATACTTGGCGTACGGCTTGCCTTTGATCCGTTCACTGTTGCGCCGGAACAGATCCTGGGTGGCGACCGGGTAGTAGGTCACGGGAAGCATGGCGGTTCCCTTCCTTTCCTGTCAGTCGTTGTCGTGGCGTACGGGTTCGCCGCCGTCCGGAGCCGGAGCACCGGACGACGTGGCGGAGCGGCGGCGCAGCCGGGTGAGAAGCAGGCGTCCTCCGGATTCGCCGATGACGATGCCGAGCAGTCCGACCAGCGCAATCCACGGCGGGGCCGGGGTGGGCACGCCCATGAGCCAGCACAGGAATCCGGCGAGGATGCCCGCACCGAGGGAGAGCGCGTAGCGGACGACGGTGCGGCTCATGTGACCGCTTCGATAACGCCGAAGCCGATCAGCATGCCGGCCAGTCCGGTCAGGGCGACCGGAGGGGGCGCCGGGGAGGGCACCCTGATCAGTGCGTACATGATTCCGAGGCCGATTCCGGCAGCCAGTGCCTGGGCGTACGAGAACACCCTTCACCTCCTGCGATCACGACGCCGTGCACCACCGGCGATGTGGATGGACCGAGGCCGAGGCCCGATCGGATGTCTACGTGCGGGCCGCCTCCCAACTCGTGGGTTCGGCGTCGAGCTCGATGTCGAGGGTCTCGAGCAACCGGGCGGTGATCATGTAGTGGCTCACGAGGAGGGTGACCGTGGCCACGTCCTGGTGGATGGCGCCACCTTGCGGATGCTGCGTAGCCTAACCCTGTTCTCAAGTGTGATATAAGAGATATCACCTGATTGAGAGGGTTGCCCGGAAATCGTCGCGCGGCTGATGGACGCCGTGCCGTCCGGCAGCTGCCTCGCGCTGTGGGACTGCGTGAGCACCAGCAAGGCGATGCGCGCGGTGGAGGCCGCCTACGCCCGGACCGGCGCGGTGCGCGATGTTGACCTGCTCGCCGGGTGCTTCGACGGCTGGACGTGGTGGCTCCATCCCGGTGGACGGCTACGGCGCCGTGGCCCGCAAGCCCTGACCCCTCGCTAGCGGCCCTCGCCGCAGTACCCGTCGCCATCGCCGTCGCGCTCGCCGGGCAGGCACGGGTGACCGCTGTGGCCGGTGCGTCGTTTCGTGGGCTTGTGGTCGCTTTCCTGGCTCGGTTCGGGCGCGGGATCGGGTTCGGGGGCCGCGATGCGCTGGGGCGCGGGGATCTTCGGTAGCTGCAATGGCGGCCCACACGGCGGGCCGAACTGACCGATGTGGCCTTGTTTCGACACGCCGGCGGCCTGTGCGATCGTCTGGACGTAGGTGGCGTTCGCGCCGCCCTGCGCATAGGCGTCCGCGTATCCGGAAGTGGCAAGGGAGTATCCCAGGTCGTCCGTATAGCCGGAGCCGACCTGGAGGTATGCCCACAGGCTTCCGAACGGGTCCGTCCCGGCGTTGGGTTCCAGCACCAGATTGGCCGCCGCGCCCTCGACCGTCTTGCCGCGCACAAGCCGAAGGGCCTCTTTGCCTCCGCACGTGCCGGCGCCCGCGACGACGACGCCGGCCAGCCGGATCCGGCGGCCGTCCGTGAGCTGGTACGTCGCCGCGTCCTGCACGCGCGCTATCGTGACCACCTCGCCGCCGATATGGCAGCCGCCGTACGTGGTGTACACGCCCGTCTGGCCGTAGGTATAAGGGCACGGGCTCGGCCGAACCGGCGCCGATGGAGCGGCCTGTGGCGCTCCGACATTCGACGGTTCTTCCTTGTTTCCGAGGCTGCACGCACCAATGATCACGAAAAGCACGACCAGGATCACAGCCCAGCCTTTAGCCGTATCGGAGCCGCGCCGATCCGCCATGAGTTTCTCCATAAAGAAGTCGAGGCGTCCCGACCGGTCGCCCCCGGCTTTCACTCTTCGTCGCCCCGACCGGAGTCGTTAGCGACCAATCCCGAGTTTCCGGCGAATCACACGAACGGCGTATTCAGTGTGCTTTTCTATCGGTGGCCATGGGTGCGAGTCCCTGCTCGGCCTCCGGTGCCTCGATCAGGTCGAGGTCGCGGACGCAGAAGCGGTGGTGCTCGAAGGTCTCGTTGAGCACCGTGGCGAGGCACTGCCGCACCAGGCGGCCCCGGGCGTACGGCGGCCAGACGTCGTCGTCGGGCACCGGCGCTCGCGCCGCGAGCCGCACGGCGGTGACCTCGTCGAGCCAGGCGTCGAGCTCGGCGGCCTGTGCGGCACGCACGCTCACGATCTCGTCGAGGGCCGGATCGAGCGAGGGGTCGAGCCCGTGCGCTCCGCGATAGGGCTCGACGGTCGGCCCGATGCCCATCGGCGTGAACGGCTCCGTCGAGCCCAGGCAGCAGCGGCGGAACCACGAGTCGTGGACGAAGACCAGGTGGCGCATCGTCTGCACCGCCGACCACTCGTCGTTCACGGCGCGGCGCTCGACGCCGGGCGTACGGCGGATCCGCTCGATCGTGGCGGCCCAGCCGGCGTGGAGCTGGCGCGATGCCTCGCGCAGATCGGCGGGGTCCTCGGAGCGGATCAGCACCCGCACCGGATGACGCCGGTCGAGCTCTGCCTCGACGTACTCGGTGACCTCGACACCGTTGACCACGAGGTTGCTGACGAGCCCGTCGATCACTGCATCCTTCATGACGACGCCGACCAGGCGCGCCCCGGTCAGATCGCACTCGCGGAACTCCGCGCCGCGCAGATCCTCGTCGACATACCGAGTCATGCTCCGCATACTAGTGCCGCGACACAAAAGGCTCGGCACGTTTCTCGGCGGCCCAGACGCCGCCTGGCGGCGTTGTCGTCGCCCCAGATACAACCCCGGTATCTGGGGCTCCGAATCAGACGCAGCCTTGCCAGCCGACGCCTGGATCCACCGAATAAACGCACCAGCCTTCCGTGTCACGGCACTAGATCCGGATACCCCCCCGGCTCGGTAGCATGCCGCGCATGCCCATCAAACTCGAGAACGTCGGCATCACCGTTCGGGACCTCGAAGCAGCTGTCGCCTTTTTCACCGACCTGGGTCTCACGGTCGTCGGTCGTGACACGGTCAGTGGTGAGTGGACGGACACCGCCGTCGGCCTTGATGGCAACCACGCCAACATTGCAATGCTCCAGACGCCGGACGGTCACGGTCGCATCGAGCTTTTCGAGTACATCAACCCCGAAGCGATCGGGACGGAGCCCACTCGTCCCAACGAGATTGGCATGCACCGCGTCGCCTTCTCCGTTGACGACATCGACGAGGCCCTCGAAATAGCCGCGAGGCACGGCTGCCGTCCGCTTCGTGGCGTCGCGACCTATGAGGACCTCTACAAGCTCACGTACGTCCGAGGCCCCAGCGGCATCATCGTGATGCTCGCCGAGGAGCTGAAGAAGAACCAGGTCAGTTGAGGCGAGCGCCGGTGTCGGGGTGGAAGAGGTGGAGGTCGTCGGTGATCGTGCGGAGGGTGATCTTGTCGCCCAGGTGGGCGCCGGAGCGGCCGGGGGCGCGGACGACGATGGGCTGGTCCGGGGCGTCGGCCAGGGTGCCGTAGAGGAAGGCGTCGCTGCCGAGCTCCTCGACGACGGTGACCTGGGCGGGGACGCCCTCGTCGGAGGGGCCGTTGGCGGTCCACTGTTCGGGGCGGATGCCGAGGGTCACGGACTCCAGGCCGGCGGCGCTGATCGCGGACCGGGCCGACGCGGGCAGCGGGACCAGGGCACCGCCGAGGCGGACGCCGCCGTCGGCCACCGGCACGGTGAACAGGTTCATCGACGGCGAGCCGATGAAACCGGCGACGAACGCGTTGACCGGCCGGTCGTAGAGCTCGACGGGGCTGGCGAACTGCTGCAGCTCGCCCAGCCGCAGCACCGCCACCCGGTGGCCCATGGTCATCGCCTCGACCTGGTCGTGGGTGACGTAGATGGTGGTCACGCCGAGGCGCTGTTGCAGGGCGGCGATCTCCGCGCGGGTGCCCACCCGCATCTTGGCGTCCAGGTTGGACAGCGGCTCGTCCATCAGGAACACCCGGGGCTCGCGCACGATGGCCCGGCCCATCGCCACCCGCTGGCGCTGGCCGCCGGACAGCGCGCGCGGCTTGCGGTCCAGGAACTCGGTGAGCCCGAGCGTCTCGGCGGCGGCGCGCACCTTCTCGTCCCGCTCGGACTTGGGCAGCCCGCGCATCTTGAGCGGGAAGTCCATGTTCTCCGCGACCGTCTTGTTCGGGTACAGCGCGTAGTTCTGGAACACCATCGCGATGTCCCGGTCCCGAGACGGCACGCCGACCATGTTGTCGCCGCCGATCCGGATCTCGCCGCCGTCGATCTCCTCCAGCCCGGCCAGCATCCGCAGCGCGGTGGACTTGCCGCAGCCGGACGGGCCGACGAACACCACGAACTCGCCGTCCGCGATGTCCAGGCTGAGCTTGTTGACGGCGGGCTTGGCGCCCGGCGTGTAGATGCGCGACGCCGAGTCGTACACGACCTCAGCCACGGTTCACCATCCCTTACTTCACAGCGCCGAAGGAAAGACCCTGGACCAGCTTGTTCTGCGCGATCCAGCCGGCCACGATCACCGGCAGCGCGGCGAGGGTGGCCGCCGCGCAGAGCTTGGCGAAGTAGAGCCCCTCGCTGGTGATGAAACCGACCAGGAACACCGGCACGGTGCCGGCCCTGGCCGCCGTCAGGTTGACGGCGATGAAGAACTCGTTCCAGGCGAAGATGACGCAGATCAGCGCGGTGGCCGCGATGCCGGGGGAGACCACCGGCAGCACCACCTCGCGCATGGTGCGCGGCAGCGAGGCGCCGTCGATGCTGGCCGCCTCCAGGAGCGCGGACGGTACCTCGAGGAAGAACGAGCGCATCATCCACACCGCGACCGGCAGGTTCATCGCGGTGTAGAGCACGACCAGCGTCCAGACGTTGTCCACCATGTGGATCTCGGTGACCACCACGTAGATCGGCACGATCGCGGCGACCACCGGCAGCATCTTGGTGCTGATGAAGAAGAACAGCACGTCGCGGGTCTTGGCCACCGGGCGCAGCGACAGCGCGAACGAGGCCGGGATGGCCAGCAGCAGCACCAGCACGGTGGAGACCAGCGTGGCGGTCAGCGAGTTGAGCAGGGCCGGCCCGACGCCGGAGCCGAACACCTCCGCGAACTGCTGCAGGGTCGGGGTGAAGAACAGCTTCGGCGGGCGGGTGTAGGCGTCGGACTCCTGCTTGAAGGCGGTCAGCACCATCCACAGCACCGGGAAGAAGAACACGATGCCGACCACCCAGGCCACCACCGCGAAGATCGCGTTGCCCCGGGTGCGCACGGTGGGCGTCGGAGCCACTGTTGGGGCGCTCATCAGGCTGCCTCCTCCTTCCCGCTGAAGGTGCGGAAGATCAGGCGCAGCGCGAACGAGGAGACGATGGTGGTCAGGATCGCCACCACCACGCCCATCGCGGCGGACTGGCCGATGTCGAAGCCCAGGAAGGCCCGCTGGTAGATGTAGAAGGGCAGGTTCGAGCTGGCGATGCCGGGCCCGCCCTGGGTCATCATGTAGATCGCGTCGAACGTGTTGATCAGGTAGATCGTCCCGAGCACGATGCCCAGCTCGATGAACCGGCGCAGGTGCGGCAGGGTGATCTCGCGGAAGATGGCCGGGCCGGTCGCGCCGTCCACCCTGGCCGCTTCGAGCACGTCGTCGGGCTGGCTCTGTAGGCCGGCCAACAGCAGCAGCATCATGAACGGCGTCCACTGCCAGATGATCGCCAGCATCACCGCGAACAGCGGGAAGCTGGAGATCCAGTCGGTGTGGCCGGCGCCGAACGGGGCCAGCGCGAAGTCCACCAGGCCGAAGTTCGGGTCCAGCAGCACCGTCTTCCACAGCAGCGCCGTGGCCACCGGGGTGATCAGGAACGGCGTGATCAGCAGGGTGCGGACGATGCCCCGGCCGGGGAAGGACCTGTTCAGCAGCAGCGCGAGCGCGAGCCCGAGGACCACCGCGATCAGGACGGCGCCCACGGTGAGCACCACCGTGTTCAGCATGACCTCGCGGAACTGGCTGTCGGTGAACACCTGGGCGTAGTTCTGCAGGCCCACGAAGTGCCGCGAGCCGGGGCGCACCAGGTTCCAGGACTGCAGCGAGTAGTAGATCGTGACCACGAACGGCAGCTGGGTCACGATGAAGGTGAAGACCAGCGCGGGCAGCAGCGGGATGCGGCGCACCCAGCCGTCGGCCGCCGAGCCAGGCCCGCGTTCGGGGCGCCCGGCCGCGCGGCCCGGCGTGGTGGCGGCCTCGATCGTCGTGGACGTCATCGCCTGGCCTCCCGGTAGGTGTCACCGACCGTCTGGGCGTACTTCTGCGACTGCTCCAGCGCCTCCGCCACGCTGACCTGGCCGGCGATCGCGGCGCTGACCTGCTGGCTGACCCGGGTGCCGAGGTCCTGGAACTCCGGGATGGCCACGAACTGGATGCCGGTGTACGGCACCGGGACGGCCGTCGGGCGCTGCTCGTCGGCGTTGTTCATCGCGTCCAGCGTGGGCTGCAGGTAGGGCGCGGCGGCCTTCCGGTACTCCGGGATCTGGTACGTGGACGCCCGCGAGCCCGGCGGCACGTGCGACCAGCCGAGCTTGTTGCCGACCAGGTGCATGTAGTCCTTGGACGTCATCCAGGACATGAACTGCCAGGCGGCGTCGGTGTGCTGGGAGATCTTCGGGATGGCCAGCGACCAGCTGTAGAGCCAGCCGGAGTGCGCCGTCTTCTCCACCGGCGCGGGGACGTAGCCGACGTTGCCGACGACCTTGCTCTGCTCCGGGTCCTCCAGCACGTTGACCACCGAGGTCGCGTCGTACCACATGGCGACGTTGCCCTGGCCGAACAGGTTCCCGCACTCGCCGAAGCTGGCCCCGGCCGGGCCGGGCTCGCCGTAGTTGCGCAGCAGGTTGACGTAGAAGTCCACGGCCTGGGCGGTGGCGGGGGAGTTGAGCTGGGCGTTCCAGTTCGTGTCGTACCAGCTGCCGCCGAAGGTGTTGATCACCGTGTCCAGCGGCGCGAGCACCTCGCCCCAGCCGGGCAGCCCGCGCAGGCAGATCCCGGAGACGCCGGCCTTCGGGTCGTGCAGCCTGGCCGCGAAGTCCCTGACCTGGGTCCAGGTCGGGTGCTCGGGCATGGTCAGGCCGGCCTTGGCGAACAGGTCCTTGCGGTAGGCCAGGAACGACGACTCGCCGTAGAACGGCACCGAGTAGAGGTGGCCCTGGTAGGACAGCGCCTCGCGGACCTTGGGCAGGAAGTCCTGAGGGTCGTAGCCGGGGGTGGCGTCGGCCAGCGGCTGCAGGTCGGTCAGCCAGCCGTTCTGCGCCCACTGCGGCGTCTCGTAGTTGCTGATCATGACCACGTCGAACTCGTTGCCCTCGGTGGCCACCGAGGCGGTGATCTTCGCGCGGGCCTGGTTCTCGGACAGGCTGACGAACTTGACGCGGATGTTCGGGTGGGCCTTCTCGAACTCCGGGACCAGCTCGATCGCGTCCTTCATCTGGGAGTTCGACACGATCGCCACGGTGACGGTGGTGACGCCGTCACCGCCGCCGCCCAGGGCGCCCGCGCCGGCGCAGCCGGGCAGCGCCAGCACGACCAGCAGGGCGAACAGGATCGACAGCCAGCCGCGCAGGCCGGCTCGCGGGAGCGGGGTTCGCGGTGGGGCCACGGTGCCCTCCATGGCTGAACTTTGTTATATCGATCGTTAACGGCAGTGCTCTACGTCACATCTGGAGGTACCATACGGCGGACGTAAGCGCTTGCGCAAGCGCTTACGTCGCATCTGTGGCGGGCGGGCTCGGAGGTGGCGACATCGCGACGATGGCGGACGTGGCGCGCCTCGCGGGGGTGTCGGTGGCCACCGTGTCCCACGTGCTCAACGGCACCCGGGTGGTCCGCCCGCATACCCGCGATCTGGTGCTGGCCGCCGTGCGCGAGGCCAACTACACGCCGAACACGGTGGCCCGGTCGCTGGCCACCGCCCGTACCACGACCATCGGGCTGGCCCTGTCGGCGATCTCCAACCCGTACTTCGGCGACCTGCTGCGCTCGGTGGAGACCGCGGCGGCCGGCGCCGGCTACACCCTGCTGCTGGCCGACCCGCGCGAGGAGCCGGACTACGAGCTGACGGTGGTGCGGCGGCTGCAGGCCCGCCGGGTGGACGGCCTGGTGCTCGCGCCGTCCGGAGAGCCGTCCGCCGCGCTGGCCCACCTGGCCGAGCAGCGGGTGCCGACCGTGCTGGTGGACCGGCTCATCGACGCCGGGCTGGACCAGGTGGGCTCGGAGAACGTCGGCCCGGTCGCGGACCTGGTCGGGCACTTCGCCGAGCGCGGCCACACCCGGATCGCACTGGTCGCCGGCCACCGCGGCCTGGCCACCACCACCGAGCGCCGCGACGGCTACCTGCTCGGGCTGCGCCGCTCCGGGCTGGTGACCGACCCCGACCTGGTGGTGGACGGCAACTCCGAGACCGAGGCCGCCCGGGATGCCGTGCACCGCCTGCTCGCGCTGGACCGGCCGCCCACCGCGATCATCGCCGGCAACAACTCCATGACCATCGGCACGCTCGCCGCGCTGCGCGACGCGGGGATCCCGGTGCCCGGTGGGATGGCGGTGGCCGGCTTCGACGACTTCCCGTGGGCGGACCTGTTCAGCCCGGGGCTGACGGCGATCGCGCAGCCGTTCGTGGAGATGGGCCGGCGCGCGGTGGAGATGCTGCTCGCCCGCATGGCCGCCCCCGACGCACCGGCCCGCACGGTGCGCCTACCGCCCACGTTCGTCCACCGCGACTCCTGCGGCTGCTAGGCGAACGTGGTCATGCTGCCCAGGTCGCCGGCGTCGGTGTTGGGGGAGGCGACCGCGCGCACCTCCTGGTAGAAGATCCAGAGGTGGCGGGCCACGGCCTGGCGGGCGGCGGTGGGGTCGCGGCGGCAGATGGTGTCCACTATGAAGGCGTGGTCGTCCGAGCGTTGGGAGGCGCGCGGCAGGCTCAGGGTGCGGCGGCGGAACTCGGTCATCTCCGGGACCAGGGGTTTGTACATGCCGGTCAGGGCCACGTTGTGCGCGGCCTGCACGATCGCCTCGTGGAACTCCTCGTCGGTGCGGACGAGCAGGTCCACGTCGGACTCGTGGGCGGCGTCGTGCACGGAGCGCAGCCTGCGCAGCTCGTCCAGCTCGTCGTCGCTGGCGCGCATGCAGGCCATGCCGGCGGCGGCGGTCTCCAGGGCGATGCGCACCTCGAGCAGCTCGGTGAGCGCGAAGCCTTCGGACACGCTCCATTTGACGTACTGGGTGGTCGGGTCGTCGGCGGGGGGTTCGCGGACGAAGGTGCCCTTGCCTCGGACGATCTCGATGACCCCGAGGGTGGAGAGCTTGCGCAGCGCTTCTCGTAGCGAGGTGCGGCCGACCTGGAGCTGGCGGGCGAGCTCGGGTTCGGAGGGGAGCCGGTCGCCGGGTTGGAGCGTGCCGTTGGTGATCGTCGCGGTGATCCGCTCGGCGATCACGTCCGGGAGCGGGCGCCGGGCCAGCGAGCCCGTCCAGTCCTGACCGACCTGTTGACTGATGTCAGACAAGTGGTTACCTTCCTGCCTAGCTCGTCACGGGGGACCCATCCTAGCGGCGGTCGGCGGGCGGCCCTCAGGACGACAGCAACGGCGCGGTTTGGAGTCAACCCTTATGCAACCCTCCGATGGATCACGGCCCATCCGGTACGGCGTCAGGTTCCCGCCGGCGACCTCGGCGCGCGACGTAGCCGACGCGGTGCTGCTCAGCGAGCGGAAGGGCTTCGACGTCGCCTGGATCGCGGACTCGCAGCTGCTCTGGCGCGACGTGTTCGCGGCCATGGCGCTGGCCGCCGACCGGACCGAGCGGATCACCCTCGCCACGGCGGTGACCAACTTCGTGTCGCGCCACCCCAGCGTGGTCGCCTCGGCGATCAACACGATCCACGAGCTGGCGCCCGGGCGGGTCGCGCTCGGCGTCGGGACCGGGGACAGCTCGGTGAAGCCGCTGTCGATGAAGCCGAGCACGCTCGCGCAGCTGCGCGGGGCCATCGAGATGGCGCGGACGCTGTTGGCCGACGAGTTCTACGAGTACGGGCCTCGGCGCTCGAAGCTGCGCGCACCGGTCGGGCCGGTGCCGGTGCACATCGCCGCGAGCGGGCCCCGGACGCTGGCGTTGGCCGGTGAGATCGCGGACGGCGTGTTGACCCTGGCCGGGATCTCGCCGGAGACCCTCGCGGCGACCCGGGCGGCGACGGAGGAGGGCGCGCGGCGGGCCGGGCGGGCGGTCGAGGACGTCGAGTTCACCGTCGGCGCGTTCTGCAAGATCACCGACGACATCGAGCGGGATGCCGCCATCCTCAAGCCGATCTGCCTGCACCTGGCCAGCATCGGCGGGCAGGAGTTCCTGCGGACCGCGGGCATCGAGCTGCCACCGCCGCCGGAGGTGCCCGAGGTCTACCCGGACATGGTGCATGCCGAGGACTGGGACCTCGCCGTCACGCACGCCTCGAAGTACGTCACCGACGAGATGGCGGTGAAGTTCGCCGGCGCGTTCTGCCTGTTCGGCAGCGTGCCGGAGATCCTGGACCGGATCGGCAAGGCCATCGAGCTGGGCGCGACCGGCTTCTACCTGCGCCACGTCGGCAACTACACGATGCCGCTGGAGCTGATCGAGAGCTTCGGCGACGAGGTCCTGCCGAAGGTGGCCCACTCATGAGTGACACGTTGTTGCGGTCGGCCGTCGAGCTGGCCCAGGTCCCGAGCGCGGTTCCGCTGGGCGGCGAGACGCTGATCGAGCCGGACGCGCCGGTGCTGGTGGAGTACGTGCAGCGCCACCTGCGGCCCCGGTTCGAGCGGCTGGGCGCGCTGGACATCATCGACCTGCCGGCCAACCAGTTCGCCGTCCGGTTCGGCACAGGCACAGACACAGACACAGGCACCGGCGCCGGCCCGTGCCTGGCGCTGGTCGCCTACACGCCCACCCAGCACCACAACCTGATGGCCGACCCCTGGTCCGGGCGGATCGCGACGCCGGTGTCGGACGGCATCGACGAGCCGTGCCTGTTCGGCCAGGGCATCACGCAGAACAAGGCGCACCAGGCGTGCCTGCTCGCCCTCGCGGACTGGCTCGTCAGCGAGCAGATAAAGCTGGACGGCACGCTGCTGCTGTGCGTCAACAACGAGGGCCGCAGCAGCCACGAGTGTTCACACCGGATGCTCGACGCTCTCCCAACCACCCCTGACCTGCTGGTCCAGCTGTTCCCGACCGGGTTCGACGTCACCGTCGGCAACCGGGGCCGGATCGACCTGTACGTCCGCGTGACCGGCACCGCCACCCACTCCTCGACGCCGCCGCCCGGCGGAGGCGTCATCGCCGCCACCACCGCGGTGCTGGCTCGCGTCGAGAAGCTCAACGAGGAGGTCACCCGGCGCACCGACCCCGAGCTGGGCCGCGAGCAGGTGATCCCGTACCAGGTGGTGTTCGATCCGCTCGCGCCGCACACCCTGCCGAACGCCGCCAAGATCACGCTCGACCGGCGGCTGCTGCCCGGCACCGACCCGGAGGACACCGCCGCCGAGCTGCGCAAGGCGCTCGACGAGGTCGCCACCCCCGGGTGCGAGGTCACCGTCGAACCCGGCGTGACGATGCTGCCCGCGCGCTTCCCCGACGACCGGGCCGACCTGCTCGCCCCGCTGGACGCCGCCATCGCCGAGCACCTGAAGCGCCCGGCGCGGCACACCATGTACGGCGGCAGCTTCGACGCGGGCGGGCCGTCCTCCCGAGGCATTCCCACCGTGATGTTCGGCGTGCCCGAGGAGGGTGACCTGCTCGGCGACGACTTCGTCCGCATCTGCGACCTCCGCGCGCAGGAGGCCATCCTCCGTCGAATGGTCACGGGGTTCTTCGCGGGCGGGAGCCGGTCATGAACCAGGCAAGCAAGGTCCTGTGCTCCAGCCTGATCGGCAGCACCGTCGAATGGTACGAGTTCTTCATCTACGGAACCGCCGCCTCGCTGGTGTTCGACAAGCTGTTCTTCCCGGAGTTCGACTCCGTGGTCGGCACGTTGTTGGCGTTGTCGACGTTCGCGATCGCATTCGTCGCCAGGCCGATCGGCGGGGTCGTGGTCGGCCATTTCGGCGACCGGCTGGGCCGCAAGTCGATGCTGGTGCTGACGTTGACGATGATGGGCGCGGCCACGTTCGCGATCGGCGTGCTGCCCACCTACCACCAGATCGGGGTCGCCGCGTCGATCCTGCTGGTGCTCATCCGGCTGGTGCAGGGCTTCTCGCTCGGTGGGGAGTACGGCGGGGCGGTCCTGATGAGCGTCGAGCACGCCCAGAAGCGGCGGCGGGGCCTGTTCGGCGCGGTGGTCAACACCGGCGCCGGGTGGGGGCTGCTGCTGGCGAACCTGGTGTTCCTGATCGTGTCGCAGCTGCCCGACCAGCAGTTCCAGGCCTGGGGCTGGCGGGTGCCCTTCCTGCTCAGCGCGGTGCTGGTGGCGATCGGGCTGTTCATCAGGCTGCGGCTGGGGGAGAGCCCGGACTTCGAGGCCGCCAGGCAGTCCGGCGAGGTGGCGAAGGTGCCGGTGGTCGAGGTGCTGCGCAAGCACGCCGGGCTGGCGGTGCTGATGTGCCTGGCCTACCTCTGCGCGGGCGTGACGTTCTACGTCGGCACGGTGTTCTCCCTGAGCTACGGCACCGGCCAGTTGGGCGTCAGCAAGAGCACCATGCTCTGGCTGGTGATCGCGGTGAACGTGCTCACCATCATCACCATTCCGCTGTTCGGCGCCTTGTCCGACCGGGTCGACCGCAAGCTCATATTCCTGGTCGGAATCGTCGGAATGGCGGTGTTGCCGTACGCCTGGTTCGGGCTGTTGGGTACCAAGAGCTTCGGGCTGATGCTGGTCGGGTTCCTGATCCTGTTCGTTCCGTACGCGGCGAACTACGGCGTGATGCCCACGTTCTTCGCGCACATCTTCCCGGTGAGCGTCAGGTACACCGGAATGTCCATCGGCTACACCCTGGGCACCGTGCTCGGCAGCGGGCTGGCGCCGGTGATCGCCACGTTCCTGCTGCACCGCGCCGGGGGCTGGCCAGCCATCGCGGTGTACATGAGCGCGGCCGGGGTGCTGTCGTTCGTGGCCGCGCTGTTCCTGCGCGAGCGCAAGGACGCCGAGCGGGACGTGCCGGCGGCGGTGAGCTGATGGAGTTCTTCCGACCGACCAGCCTCGTCGAGGCGTGCGCCCTGAAGGCCGAGCGGCCCGAGCTGGTCCCGATCGCCGGCGGAACCGACCTGATGGTGGCGCTCAACTTCGGCCGGGAGCGACCGCGCGGCCTGCTGGACCTGACGGGCGTCGACGAACTGCGGGCGCTCTGCGACGACGGGGACACGCTGCGGGTGGGCGCCGGCGTCAGCTACACCCGGATCACCGCCGAGCTGGCCGGGCCGGCGCCGGCGCTGGCCGGGGCGGCGCGCGCGGTCGGGTCCCCGCAGATCCGCAACCGGGGCACCCTGGGCGGCAACCTGGCGACCGCCTCCCCGGCCGGCGACGGCCTGCCGCCGCTGCTGGCCACCGGCGGCAGCGTCGAGCTGGCCTCGGCCGCCGGCACCCGCGAGGTGCCGGTCGGCGAGTTCTGCACCGGCCCCAAGCGCAGCGTGCTGGCCCCGGACGAGCTGGTCGTGGCCGTCCGTTTCCCTGCGCGGCGGGGGCCGCAGCACTTCGCCAAGATCGGCACCCGGAACGCGATGGTGATCTCGGTGGCCTCGGTGGCCGTCGCGCTGGACACCGGGGCGCGGCGGGTCGGGGTGGGCCTGGGGGCCGTCGCGCCCACCCCGATCGGGTCGCCGGAGTTTGCCGACGCCGCGCTGGACTGGGACGGCCGCGCGCCGCTGGAACCCGGCGCCGCCGCGCGGTTCGGCGAGCTGGTGGCGCGCGCGGCCGCGCCGATCGACGACGTGCGCGGCACCGCCGACTACCGCCGCCACGCGCTGCGGGTACTGACCGCGCGGTGCCTGAACTGGGTGTGGGACGACTACCGGAGGATCGACGAATGCGCCTGAGCTGCTCCATCAACGGGGTGCGCCGGGATATCGACGACGTGGCCGGCGGCGAGAGCCTGCTGTTCACGCTGCGCGAGCGGGCCGGGCTGGCCGGCTCGAAGAACGCGTGTGAGCAGGGCGAATGCGGCTCGTGCACGGTGTACCTGGACGGCGAGCCGGTGTGCGCGTGCCTGGTCGCGGCGCTGCAGGCGCACGGGCGGGAGGTCGTCACCGTCGAGGGGCTCGGCGGGGCGGACCCGGTGCAGCGCGCGTTCGTCGCCACCGGCGCGGTGCAGTGCGGCTTCTGCACCCCCGGGCTGGTGATGACCGCCCGCGAGCTGCTGCAACGCCGCCCGAACCCGTCCGACCCCGAGATCAGGGAGGCGCTGGCCGGCAACCTGTGCCGCTGCACCGGGTACGAGAAGATCTTCGACGCGGTCCGGCTGGCGGCGTCTCCGGCGGGGGAGTCGGCATGACGATCCTGGAGGCCGGCGAGCGGACCCGGCCGGGCACCGTCGGTGTCAGCACGCCCAGGGCGGACGGCACCGGCAAGGTCACCGGCGAGTTCGCGTTCTCCTCCGACCTGCACGCCGAGGGCATGCTCTGCGGCGCCACCGTGCGCAGCCCGTACCCGCACGCCCGGATCGTCTCGGTCGACGCCACCGAGGCGCTGGCCATGGCCGGGGTGCGCTGCGTGCTCACCCACGCCGACATCCCCGGCCTCAACCGCTTCGGGCTGGAGACGCGCGACCAGCCGGTGCTCGCCGAGGACGTGGCCCGCTACGTGGGCGAGCCGGTGGCCGTGATCGCGGCCGACAACCCGGAGGCGGCCCGGCGCGCTGCCGAGGCGGTGGTCGTCGAGTACGAGGAGCTGGAGCCGCTCACCGACCCCGAGCTGGCGCTGGCGTCCGGCGGTGTCGTGGCCCACCGCGCGATCCGCAGGGGCGAGCCGGACCCGGTGGCCGACGTGGTGGTGCGCGGCAGCTACCAGGTGGGCATGCAGGACCAGGCGTTCCTCGGCCCGGAGTCGTGCCTGGCCCTACCGACCGTGCTGTCCGACGGGGCCGGCGGCATCGAGCTGTACTGCTCCACCCAGTGGCTGCACATCGACCAGGCGCAGCTCGCCGACGTGCTCGACCTGCCGGCCGAGCGGGTCCGGCTGACCCTCTCCGGCGTCGGCGGCGCGTTCGGCGGCCGCGAGGACCTCAGCGTGCAGGCGCACGCCTGCCTGCTCGCGCTGCGCACCGGCCGGCCGATCAAGATGGTGTACCAGCGCGAGGAGTCGTTCTCCGGGCACGTGCACCGGCATCCGGCGTGGATGGAGTACGAGCACGGCGCCACCCGGGACGGGCGGCTGGTGTACGTGCGGGCGCGGATCCTGCTCGACGGCGGGGCGTACGCGTCGACCTCGCAGGCGGTCACCGGCAACGCGGGGTGCTTCGCCGCCGGGCCGTACGAGGTGCCGAACGTGCACGTCGACAGCTACTCGGTGTACACCAACAACCCGCCGTGCGGCGCGATGCGCGGCTTCGGGGCGGTGCAGGCCTGCTTCGGCTACGAGTCGCAGATGGACAAGCTGGCCGCTGAGCTCGAACTGGACCCGGTGGAGTTCCGGGCGCGCAACGCGGTCCGCACCGGCAGCGCGATGGCCACCGGACAGCGCATCGACGGCCCGGCGCCGGTCGCCGAGCTGCTGCGCCGGGTGGAGGCGATGCCGCTGCCGGAGGGCCGGACGGGGCTGCCCGGCGGCACCGGCAACAGCACCCGGGGCGAGGGCGTGCGCCGGGGCGTGGGCTACGGCGTCTCGGTGAAGAACATCTGCAAGTCGCTGGGCTACGACGACTACGGCACCGCCCGGGTGCGGCTGGCGGTGGTCGGCGGCGAGCCGGTCGCCGAGGTGCACACCGCCGCCGCCGAGGTCGGGCAGGGCCTGGTCACGGTCCAGGCGCAGATCGCGCGCACCGAGCTGGCGATCGACCGGGTGGTGGTCGTCCCGGCGGACACCGACGTCGGCGACGCGGGCACCTCCTCGGCGTCCCGGCAGACCTGGGTCTCCGGTGGCGCGGTCCGCGACGCCTGCGTGGCCGTCCGCGAGCGGCTGTTCGAGCTGGCCTCGGCCGCGTTCGGCTCGCCCGTGAGCGAGCTGCGGCTGGACGGCGGCGAGGTCCGGTGCGAGCGTTCCGGGGCGCGGGCGTCCGTGGCCGAGCTGCTCGGCGGCTCCGAGCTGGACGAGACCCGGGTGTTCCGCCACCGGCAGACGTTCCCGCTGGACCCGGAGACCGGCCAGGGCGACGGGCATGTGGCGTTCGCGTTCGCCGCGCACCGGGCGGTGGTGGACGTGGACGTCGAGCTGGGCCTGGTCCGGGTGGTGGAGATCGCGTGCGCCGAGGACGTCGGCAGGGCGATGAACCCGGTGGCGGTGGAGGGCCAGATGCACGGCGGGATCGCCCAGGGCCTGGGGCTGGCGCTGATGGAGGAGCTGCAGGTGGCCGACGGGCACATCCGCAACCCGTCCTTCACCGACTACCTCATCCCGACCACCGTGGACATGCCGCCGGTGCGCCTGGACATCCTGGAGCTGCCGCGCGACGACTCGCCGTACGGGCTGACCGGCGTCGGCGAGCCGGCGCTGCTGTCCTGCCCGGCCGCCGTGGTGGCCGCGATCCGGGACGCCTGCGGCGCCACGCTGGACCGCATCCCGGTCCGGCCGGAGATGATCACGGCAGGGCAGACGCCGTGAGCAGCTCCAGCTTGGCGTGGCCCTCGGTGCCCGGGGGAGCGGTGAGCACCAGCAGCGCCTGGGACTGGTCCTCGGTGAACAGCGCCTGGCAGTCCAGCTCGACGGCGCCCAGCTCGGGGTGGAGGAACGTCTTGTGGTCCACGAACCGCTTGGACACCTCGTGCCGTTCCCACAGCCCGGCGAACTCGGGGCTGGCCTCCCGCAGCGCCCGCACCAGCTCGCCGGCCGGTGAGTTCGGGCCCATCGCCCCGTAGGCGGCCCGCAGGTTGGCGACCTGGGCGCGGGCCTGCCGGTCGCGGTCCCGCTCGGCGTAGCGCAGCCGCTCGGCGGGATCGGTGAACCAGCGGTAGAACTCGCTGCGCTCCAGCCCGGTGCGCCCCGACCGGTCGCCGAGCAGCGCCTTGGCCATCCGGTTCTGCGCCAGCGTCTCGCCCAGGCTGGACAGGATGAGCGCCGGGGTGTCGTCCAGGCGCTCGAACACCCGCAGCAGCGCGGGCGCGACCCCTGTCGCCGGCGCCATCCGCGTCGGGGCGTTGTGCCCGGACACCCGCAGCAGGTAGTCCCGTTCGCCGTCGTCCAACCGCAGCGCCCGGGCCAGCGAGGCCAGCAGCTGCTCGCTGGGCTGCGGGCCGCGCCGCTGCTCCAGGCGCGTGTAGTAGTCGGTCGACATCACCGCCAGCGCCGCGACCTCCTCGCGGCGCAGCCCCGCCGTGCGACGCCGCGCGCCCGAGGGGAGCCCGACGTCCTCGGGCCGCAGCCCCCCCCTGCGGCGGCGCAGGAACTCGGCCAGTGCCGTGCGGTCCATGTGGTCCAGTATCGACTGGACTCCCTCAGGACGAGGAGATGTCCAGCACCACCTGGTTGCCGCTCACGCCGCGCAGCGAGACGGTGACCTGGCCCTGGTCGGAGGCGACCGTGGAGGTCCCGCTCGGGCCGCTGACCGTCACCTGGCTGCTGGAGCCGGTGCTGTCGTCGGTCTGCTCGATGGTGACCTGGCCGTCGTTCACGGTGACCGAGGTCTTCACCCCGCGCACCTCGAACCGCGCCGGCGCGGTGACCTGGACCTGGCAGGTCCCGTCCTTGCAGGCGTCGAGGTTCGTACCGTCCGAGGCAGGCGGCAGCGGCCCGGAGCCGGCCACCGAGGCACTCGACGGGGCCGGCGCGGACGGTGGTGGTGACGGCGCGGCCCCGTGCCCGCAGCCGGCCAGCGCGAATGCCACCAGCACCGCGCCGACCCCATACCGAACGCTCGTCCGAGTGCCCATCGCGTTTCACCCCTCGCCTCGACCGGCAGTCGGCCGTGATACTGCCAGCCATGGCGGATGCGCGGAGGGTGGCCGGGGTGGATTCCTCGACCCAGGCGACCAAGATCGTCGTGGTCGACGTGGAGTCCGGCGAGACGCTGCGCGAGGGCCGAGGCGCGCACTGGCCGAGGCGGCGCGCGGCGGCCTGCTGGACGGGGTGGACGCCATCTCGGTCGCCGGCCAGCAGCACGGCATGGTCCTACAGGACGCCGACGGCGAACCGGTGCGCGACGCGCTGCTGTGGAACGACACCCGCTCGGCCGGAGCGGCCCGCGAGCTGATCGACGAGCTGGGCGGGCCGGAGGCGTGGGCCGCCGAGACCGGCACCGTCCCGGTCGCCAGCATCACCGCCACCAAGCTGCGCTGGACCGCGCGCGCCGAACCCGAGGTGGCCGCCCGCGCCCGCCGGGTGCTGCTGCCGCACGACTGGCTGACCTGGCTGCTCGCCGGCCGCCCGGACACCGCCGTGACCGACCGCGGCGAGGCGTCCGGCACCGGGTACTGGTCCACCGTGACCGGCGAGTACCGCCCCGACCTGCTGCGCATGGCGTTCGGCCGCGACCTGGAGGTGCCCAGGGTGTGCGCGCCCGACGAGCGGGCGGGTATCGCCTCCGAGCTCTGCCCCGGCGCCGTCCTGGCCGCCGGCACCGGCGACAACATGGCCGCCGCCCTGGGCGCCGGCGCCGAACCGGGCGACGTCCTGGTGTCCATCGGCACCAGCGGCACCGTGTTCGCCGCGCACGAACGCCCCAGCGCCGACCCCACCGGCATCGTGGCCGGGTTCGCCGACGCGACCGGCCGCTACCTCCCGCTGGTCGCCACCCTGAACGCCGCCAGGGTGCTGCGCGCCGGCGCCGACCTGCTCGGCGTGGACCTCGCCGAGCTGGACCGCCTCGCGCTGTCCGCCGACCCGGGCGCCGGCGGCCTGGTGCTCCTGCCGTACCTGGAGGGCGAACGCACCCCGAACCGGCCCGACGCCCGTGGCGCACTGGCCGGCCTGACCGGCGCGAACGCCACGCCCGCCAACCTGGCCAGGGCCGTCGTGGAGGGCATGCTCTGCGGCCTGGCCGACGCGCTGGACGGCCTGGTCGCCCAGGGCGTCCCGGTACGCCGCGTGCTGCTCCTCGGCGGCGGCAGCCGCTCGACGGCGGTACGAGCCCTGGCCCCCTGGGTGTTCGGCGTCCCCGTCACCGTCCTGGCCGCCGCCGAGTACGTGGCCCTGGGCGCCGCCCGCCAGGCCGCCTGGGCACTCACCGGCACCCCACCACCGTGGCCCCGCCCCGAAGAAGCGAACCTCGCCCTCCCCACCGGCGCCGCCGAAGCCGCCGCCCGCGTCCGCACCGCGTACTCAAAAGTCCGCGAGTCGGGGTTTCTGTCAGGGTGAGTCGCTAGTTTCAGCACATGCGCATGGAGTCGGTCGCGATCGTTGTCGAGGACTACGACCCGGCCATCGAGTTCTTCGTCAAGGCCCTCGGCTTCGAGCTGGTCGAGGACTCGCCCGCGCTGACCAACGACGGCCGCCCGAAGCGGTGGGTGGTGGTCCGCCCGCCCGGCGCCGAGACCGGGATCCTGCTTGCCCGCGCGGACGGCGACCATCAGTCGGCCGTCGTCGGGAACCAGGTCGCCGGCCGGGTGGGGTTCTTCCTGCGGGTCGACGACTTCGACGCGGCGTACGCCCGGATGACCGCCGCGGGCGTGGAGTTCATAGGCCCTCCGCGCAGCGAGCCGTACGGGCGGGTCGCGGTGTTCCTGGACGTCGCCGGCAACCGCTGGGACCTGCTCGGGGCGGACCGCTGACCTACCGAGAGCTCCTCACCCGGCCCGTGCTGGCCTGGGCACTCGTCGCCATCGGCGCCCGGCTGCCCGTCGCGATGGCCCCGCTCGCGCTGGTCTTCGCGGTGCGCGAACGCCCCGGCGGGTACGCGACGGGTGCCGGGCTGGGCGCCGCGTACGTGATCGGCGAGGTGGTGGGCGCCGCGCTGCTCGGGCCTCGGCTGCGCCCGGAGCGGGCCCGCGGCGCCCTGGTGGCGGGGTTGGCGACCGGGGCCGTCGCGTTCGCCGGTCTCGGGCTGGCGCCGCAGGCGCACCCGCTCGTGCTCGGAGCCCTCGCCCTACTTGCCGGGGCCGCGCCCGCCGCCGCACCCGGGGGCCTGCGCGCCCTGCTGACCTCGCCGCTCCCGCCCGCACTGGCCGTCAAGGCGCTCAGCGCCGAGGCCATGCTCACCTACGGCGTGTGGGCCGCCGCCCCCGCGCTCACCGGCGTGCTCGCGCTGAACGTCGCCCCGGCGCTCCCGCTGCTGCTCGCCGCCGCTCTGATGGCCTCGGCCACGGCCGGAATGTGGACACTGCCCGCCGGCTGGGCGGCGCACGGCGGGGACGGCACCTCACTGGCGCGCACGCTCGCCCGCGCCTGGCCCATCTACGTTACCGGCGCCGCCGCGATGTCGCTGCTGGCGCTGGCCGAGCTGGTGCTGCCGGCGCTGCTGGAGCAGCGGGGGATCGGCGTCGGCTGGACGGGCCCGCTGCTCGCCGGGTTCGCGGTCACCTCCGCCGCCGGGGCCGGGCTCTACGGCCTGCGCGGCGCCTGGCCCGGTTCGCTGCGCGCGCAGAGCCTGGTCCTGCTGCTCGCCGTCACCGGGTGCGTGACGGTGGTCGCCACGGCGGGCTCGCTGCCCTGGATCGCGGGCGCACTCCTCGCCGCCGGGCTGCCGCAGTCCGGCGTGCAGGTGACCCGCACCCTGTCGCTGCGCGAGACGCTGCCGCCCAGCGCGCACGCGGCGGCGTACTCGGTGATGTACGCGGCGGTCGGCATCGGTTACACGGCCAGCGCCGCGTTGGCCGGCGCGGTGCAGGCGGTGGCCCCGCCGTCGGTCGCGGTGCTCGCCGGCGTCGGGCTCACCCTGCTGCTGGTGGCGGCCAGCGCGGTGGGTGACAGGAGAGTTGCGTAGTTCTACCGATCCGGCCGGCGCGCCAGGGTCGGAGCCTGGCGGTATGACCAACTCCCAGGCCCCCGGCACGCCGAGCGGGGCGTTCCACGTGCAGGCCATCGTCTCGTTCGCGATCTCCCTGGGCGCGGTGATCGTCGCCATCGCGTACCTGCCGGACAGCGGCTGGGTCCGCGCGTTCCTCGCCCTCGGCGTGCTCTACCTGACGACCTCGGCGTTCACCCTGGCCAAGTGCATCAGGGACAAGCAGGAGACGCTCAGCGTGACCAGCAGGATCGACCAGGCGCGGCTGGAGAGGCTGCTCGCCGAGCACGACCCGTTCCGGTCATCGGGGTCCTGAGCCGCCGAGCACCTCGTTGAGGTCGAACCGGACGGGCTGCTCCAGTTGTGCGTACGTGCACGACTCCGGGTCACGGTCCGGGCGCCACTGGACGAACTGGGTGGTGTGCCGGAACCGGGGGCCTTCCATGTAGTCGTACCGGACCTCGACGACGCGCTCCGGGCGCAGCGGCACGAACGACAGGTCCTTGCCCGCGTTCCACCGGCTGGTCTCGCTCTTGCGCGGCGTGCGGTGGCCCTCCTCCTGGCGCGCCCACGCCCACGGATGGTCGTCGAACGTGGTGACCAGCGGCTGCAGCTCGGTGAACAGCTCGCGCCGGCGCGCCATCGGGAACGCCCCGACCACGCCCACCGAGACCAACCCGGCGTCCGGGCGGTTCTCGTCGAACAGCCCGAGCAGCAGCGACCCGATCGCGTCCGGCCCCGACTTGTGCACCCGGTAGCCGGCCACCACGCAGTCGGCGGTGCGCACGTGCTTGATCTTGAACATCAGCCGCTTGTCCGGCTGGTAGGTCAGCTCCAGCGGCTTGGAGATCAGCCCGTCCAGCCCGGCGCCCTCGAACTGGTCGAACCATTGTTCGGCCAGCTCGCGGTCCCGGGTGGCCGGGGTGACGTGCACCGGCGGGTGTGCGCTGGCCAGGGCGTCCTCCAGGGCGCGGCGCCGGTCGATCAGCGGCTCCTCGGTGAGGTCCCGGTCGCCGACGGCGAGCAGGTCGAACGCGATGAAGCTGGCCGGGGTCTCGGTGGCCAGCAGGTTGACCCGGCTGGCCGCCGGGTGGATCCGCTGCTGGAGCGCCTCGAAGTCCAGCCTGTTGTGCTCCGGATCGACGATCACGATCTCGCCGTCGATCACCGCGCGGTCCGGGAAGTTGGCCTTGACCGCCTCGACGACCTCGGGAAAGTACCTGGTCATCGGCCGCTCGTTGCGGCTGCCGATCTCGACGTCGTCACCGTCCCGGAAGATGATCGAACGGAAGCCGTCCCACTTGGGCTCGTAGAGCTGGTCGGCCGGGATCGTCCCGACCGGCTTCGCGAGCATCGGCTTGACCGGCGGCATAACGGGTAGCTGCACCCCGCCATTGTGACCCGTGGCCGCCTGGGCCGGTCACATCAGGTGAGCACGGGTCGGCTCGTCGTGCCTCGGGCCGGGGTCGACCGTGTCGCCGGCTGAAGTGGCCGCACTAGAAGGACGGGGCTCGGAGGCGTCCATTGGCCATGTCAACGACCCTGTCCAATGCCGTGGTCGCCTCGTCCCTGCGCTTATCAAGGTCTTTTATCGTTTTCGGGCCCGCGGTTATTCGTCGTGATCGCTCTATGACGTTCTCGGCCTCGCGCAGCAAGTTGTTGTCGGTGTCGGGGTTCGCGAGGAGGCGGACGAGGTAGTAGGCACTTTGTGTCTCGGCGCGCAGGCGATATGTCTCCTGTCGTGCCTCTTCCCGCTCCGAATCGGCGACACGCTCTATGCGTTTCTTCGCCCGGTTGTACTCCGCCCGCCTCAGGGCGGTTGCCGCCGATGCGTACGTTGCGACGGCGTTTGCGAACTCCTCGCGTCGCTTCTCATTCCGATTCTCGGTGAGGGTTCGCCTCAACGTCATCCGTTGAAAGGAGTACGTCAAGAAGGAACCGAGAAGCGTTCCCAACACTGCGATTGCGCTCGTCCAGACGGATGACACGTGATGAAGTCCATCACAGCCCGCCTCCTTCGTCGAGTGCGTCAGCTCGGGGAGCCTGCCACGTCCATGCTGGGAGCGGCGCCTGCCGGGGTGACGAAGTGGCAGCGCGCCCAGTGGTCGGGGGCTACGGACACGGTCGGTGGGTCCTCCGCACAACGCGGGAGCTCGACGCTGGGGCAGCGGGTGTGGAAGGGGCAGCCGGACGGCGGGTCGATCGGGCTGGGGATGTCGCCGGTCAGCACGACGCGCTGTCGGGAACGCAGCGCGGCCGGGTCGGGGGTGAGGGCGGCGGCGAGCAGCGAGCGGGTGTACGGGTGCTTCGGGCTGGTGAAGATCTCGTCCCGGGTGCCCAGCTCGACGATCCGGCCCAGGTACATCACGGCCACCCGGTCGCAGAGGTACTCCACGGTGCTCAGGTCGTGCGCGATGAACAGGCAGGAGAAGCCCAGCTCGGCCTGCAGGTCCTTGAGCTGGTTCAGGATGGCGGCTTGCACGGAGACGTCCAGCGCGGAGACCGGCTCGTCGGCGATCAGCAGCCGGGGGTCGACGCCGAGGGAGCGGGCCAGTCCGACGCGCTGGCGCTGGCCGCCGGACAGCTCGTGCGGGTAGCGATCGCGCAGGTCGGCGGCCAGCCCGACCTTCTCCAGCAGCTCGGCGGTGCGCGGCTCGGCCTCCCGCGACGACAGCCCGTGCCGGCGGCGCATCGGCTCGCCGACGATCGCGCCGACGGTCATCCGGGGGCTCAGCGAGGAGTACGGGTCCTGGAACACCATGTGCACCTGGTCGCGCAGCGGGCGCAGCCGGCGCTGGGACAGGTGCGTGATGTCGTGGCCGGCCAGCCGCACGGTGCCGGCGTCCGGTTCGAGCAGCCGCACGATGCACTTGCCGACCGTGGACTTGCCGGACCCGGACTCGCCGACCAGCCCGACGATCTCGCCGTCGCCGATGGTCAGGTCCACGCCCTCCACCGCGTGCACAACGCCGCCGCCCGTACCCCTGGGCATCCGAAACCTTTTGACCAGGCCCTGGACGTCCAGCACCGGCTGTGAGGTCACGACAGCACCGCCTCCTTCGGTCCCGGGTGCAGGCAGGCCGCGAACTGGCCGGCGCTGGTCTCCCGCACCGGCGGCATCTCCAGCCGGCAGTCGTCGGCGGCGCGGGCGCAGCGCGGGGCGAACACGCACGCGCGCGGATCCTCACGCAGCACCGGCACCAGGCCCGGGATCTCGGTGAGCCGGGCGCCGCCGGGGCGGGGCACGGCGCCGAGCAGGCCGATCGTGTACGGATGCTGCGGGCCGGTGAACAGCGCCTCGGCCTCGCCGCGCTCGACAGCGTGCCCGGCGTACATCACCACCACCCGGTCGGCGATGTCCGCGACCACGCCCAGGTCGTGGGTGATCAGCAGGACGGCGGTGCCCAGGTCGCGGCGGAGCTGGCGCAGGATGTCCAGGACCTGCGCCTGGATCGTGACGTCCAGCGCGGTGGTCGGCTCGTCCGCGATGATCAGCTTGGGGTTGCAGGCCACCGCTATCGCGATCATCACCCGCTGCCGCATCCCGCCGGAGAGCTGGTGCGGGTACTCGTCCAACCGCCGCGCCGCCGACGGGATCCGCACCAGGTCGAGCAGCTCCACGGTCCGTATCCTGGCCGCCCGCTTGGACAGCCCCTCGTGCCTGACCAGCACCTCGCCGATCTGCCGGCCGATGGTGAACGCCGGGTTCAGCGACGTCATCGGCTCCTGGAAGATCATCGCCAGGTCGCGGCCCCTGATCCGGCGCAGCTCGGGGTCGGGCAGCGTGGTCAGCTCGGTGCCGGCCAGCCGGATCGACCCGTCGATGTGCGCGTGCGCCGGCGCCAGCCCCATGACGGCCAGCGCGGTCACCGTCTTGCCGCACCCGGACTCGCCGACCACCGCGAGCACCTCGGACTCCGCGATCGACAGCGACAGCCCGTTCACCGCCAGCACCGGGCCCTCGTCGGTGTCGAACCGCACCCGCAGGTCCTGTACGTCCAACACGTTCACGGCAGCATCCTCGGGTCGAGCGCGTCGCGTATCCCGTCGCCGAGCAGGTTGAACGACAGCGTGGTCAGGAAGATCGCGACACCCGGGAACACCCCGAGCCAGGGCGCCTGCGACAGGTAGTTCTGGGCCTCGGCGAGCATGTTCCCCCAGTCCGCCGTGGGCGGCTGCACCCCGAGCCCGAGGAACGACAGGATCGCCGCCCCCACGATCGCGGTCGGGATCGTGACGCTGGCCTGCACGACAATCGCGTTGAGCACGTTCGGCAGGATCCGCTGAAACAGGATCACGCCGGTCGGGGTGCCGTTGACCACCTCGGCCTGGACGTACTCCAGCTCGCGCTGCGACATCACCTCGGCCCGCACCACCCGCACCACGATCGGTATCTGCGCCACGCCCAACGCGATGATGGCGTTGCTCAGCGACGGCCCGAACATCGCGGCCAGCCCGACCGCGAGCACCAGGAACGGGAACGCCAGCACCAGGTCCACCACCCGGGAGATCACCGTGTCCACCCACCGCCGGTAATACCCCGCGAACAGCCCCACCGGCACCGCGACCACCGTGGCCAGCAGCGTCGACAACACCCCGGCCGCCAGCGAGGCCTGCGCGCCGTAGAACATCCGGGCCAGCACGTCACGTCCGAGCTGGTCGGTCCCCAACGCGTGCCCGGCCTGGAGCGGCGCGGACAGGACGACGTCGAAGTTGGTCCCCGCCGGGTCGTAGGGCGCGATCAACGGCGCCAGCAACGCCACGAGCACCGCGACGCTCGCACCCAACGCCCCGAGCACCGACAGCGGCCGCGCGGTCAGCCGCCGCCGCGCCCGCCGCCGCGCCAGCGCCCGAGGGTCCAGCGCCACCGCCGTCATGACGCCGCCCCAGCGACCCGGATCCGGGGGTTGAGCACGGAGTACGCCAGGTCCACCAGCAGGTTGCTGATCACGTACCCGGTGGTGGTCAGCAGCACGACAGCCTGCAGGGTGGAGTAGTCGCGCTGGAACACCGAGTCCAGCGTCAGCTTGCCCAGCCCCGGGATGTTGAACACCTGCTCGACGGTGACCACCCCCGCGATCAGCAGCCCGAGCTGCAGCCCGAGCACCGTCACCACCGTCACGAGACTGTTGCGCAGCGCATGCCGGGCCACCACCGACCACTCCGACATGCCCTTGGCCCTGGCCGTCCGAACATAGTCCGACCCGAGCGCCGTGATCATCGCCGACCGCGTCTGGCGCATCACCACCGCGGCCAGCCCGGTGCCGAGCACCACCGCCGGCATCAGCATGTGCAGAAGGTTGCCGCCCGGGTCGGCGAGTATCGGGACGAACCCGGCGGACGGCAGCACGTGCAGCGACACCGACAGCCCGAGGATCAGCAGGATGCCGAACCAGAAGTGCGGGATGGACAGCCCGCCCAGCGCGAGCCCGCTGGCCACGTAGTCGATCCCCGAACCGGGCCGGCGCGCCGCGAGCACCCCCGCCGGGATGCCTATCACCGCCGCCACCACCAGCGCCAGCACCGCCAGCTCCAGCGTGACCGGAACGCGGTTGGCCAGGATGGACGCCACCGGCAGCCCGGTGGTGGGGGAATCGCCGAAGTTGCCCTGCGCGGCCAGCGCGATCCACCGCCCGTACTGCACCGGCAGCGGCTGGTCGAAGCCGTACCTGGCCTCGATCGCCTTGATCACGTTCGGGTCCGGGCTCTCGGCGGACAGCGCCACCGCCGGCCCGCCCGGCAGCGCCCGCACCGCCAGGAACACGCAGACGCTGGCCAACAGCAAGGTCAGCAACGCCGCGCCGCCCCGGCGGGCCAGGTACCACGCCATCGTGTGCGCTCCTTCCGCCTACGGCTCGAGCCGCGCGGTCTTCATCCGGATCAGCCCGTCCCCGAAGAAGTCCACCCCGGTGATCTTCTTGCGCAGCCCGAGCACGTACACCTCGTGGTAGAGGTAGACGATCCCCAGCTCGTCGTTGAGCAGCCCGACCAGCTCGGTGTAGATCCGGCGGCGCTCGGCGGGGTCGGTGCTGGTGCGCGCGGCCGTGACCATCGCGTTGACCTGCGCGTTGTGCGTGCCGGCGTAGTTCAGCGCGGAGCCGGGCAGGACCATCTGGGAGATGTTCTGGTCCGGGTCGATACGGCCGGACCAGCCGATGAAGTAGGCCTGGAAGTTCCCGCTGCGGCCCCTGGCCAGGCCGGTGGCGAAGTCGGTCGGCTCGACGGAGACGTCGAAGCCGGCGTCCTTGGCCATCGCCTGCACGAGCGTGCACAGCTGCTGGTACAGCGGGACGTTCGCGGTCATCAGCTTGACCGGGATCGGGGTCGGGACGCCGGACGCCCGCACCAGCTCCCGCGCCTTCGCCAGGTCGCGCCGTGGGCAGTCGGCCCGCACCGCCCACGGGCCGGGCGGCAGCGGCGTGCAGTCCGGCACGTACGCCCCGTTGAACACCACCTTGTTGAGCACCGTGCGGTCGATGGACAGCTCGAACGCCTTGCGCAGGTCCTTGCGCTGCGCCAGCGCGAAGTCGGGGGCCCGCGCGGGCTTGTCGGCGCCGTCCGCGTTGCCGATGTTGATGTCGATCCCCATATAGCCCAGCGAGGTGACCGGCCGCACCGCCAGCCCCGGGTCGTCGCGGATCGTCTCCAGGTCCTGCGGGGCCGCGCGGTCGATGACGTCGACGTCGCCGGCGCGCAGGTCGGCCGCGCGGACGTTGGACGGCGGGATCGCGTGGAACGTGACGCCGGGCAGGTGCACCTTGTCGCGGTCGTAGTAGTCGTTCGACCGCACCAGGTTGATCTCGTCCGCGCTCGGCCGCGACTCGAACTGGAACGGCCCGACGCACACCGGGTTCTGCGCGAACTTGTCGCCGAGCCGGTCCACCGCCGCCGGCGAGAGCACCATCCCGGAGCGGTCGGCCAGGATGGAGGTCAGCGGCGCGAACGGCTTGGACAGCCCGAGCTGGATGGTGAGCGGGCCGATCGCCTGGATCGTCGACACCGACGACAGCTCCGAGGTCCGCTGCGAGAGCTTGTTGGACTTGTGCCGCTGGATGCTGCGCACCACCGCGTCGGCGGTCATCGGGGTGCCGTCGTTGAACATCACGCCCGGGCGCAGCGGGATCGTGTACGTCCGCCCGCCGTCGGTGATCTCCGGCAGCGCGGCCGCGAGCTGCGGCACCAGGTTCAGCCCCGCGTCGACGTCATAGAGCTTCTCGCACATGTTCGCGAACACCATCCGGCCCACGAAGCTGCTCGCGATCGTCGGGTCCAGCGCGTCCGGCGCCTCCTGCAGCGCCACCACCGCGTAGCCCTCCCGCCGGGCGCCGCCGGTCACGCTCGCCACGCACGAGGACAACACGAGCGCCGCGATGACGATCACGCCGGCGACCCGTGCGCCGCACCATTGCCGCCCACCGGGCCTCAGCACGCATACTGCATACAGAGCCGCGCGCCCGTTGGCAAGCCTCGTACACGCAATTCCGCAGAGCGGTCGTTCGAGGTCAGAGGCCGTGAGTGGTTAGCGGGGCTATAGCACCGCTAACCACTCACGGCCTCTGACCTGCGGTTTTGTGGGACGACACGAAGTGGCGCCAGTCGTCGAACGCGAAGTGGATCGCGGGGCCGGCGCTGATCGCCGGATCTTGGACGCCAGGCGTTCCAAGCCGACTCGGATTTATCGCCAATCCGCGGCCAACCTGTCCACGTCCGCCGCGCTCGCGCCCTAGAACCGCATCAGCTTCTCGACGTCCTCCGGCGGCTGCTGCTTGCGGCCTGTATCCAGGTGGCTGAGCCGACCGGGCGAGCTGCCCAGGTTCTTGGCCGCGCGGCGGCCGTCCGACCCGCGCGGTTGCGGCACTGGCTCAGCTCGACACCGATCAACCACCGCGGGGCGGACGGTATATCCCTGCCTGCCACGCGCACCTTCCCGTCCGTCGCCGATCTTGTGAGTGGCCAGCCTCCCCGGTCGTCAACTAGCACTTCCCGCATGGGGTGCAGTAGAGGCGTCCGCTGCATTCCATGCAGGTCCGGCAGCCATAGGTTATCTTGCCGGGCTCGAGAATGCAGGTGTCAGTCCATGATGGACCACATCCGGCGAACGCCTCCCCCTTGCGTAGTATTCGGTCCAGGAGTCGATCGCTGAGGTTGCCCAGGTTGCTGATCATCATAGGACTCCATTCATGATCTACGGCATGTACCGCCGTTCCAGAAGTGTCCGCATGCGGTTGAAATCATTAAACGTGAACCTTGCACACGAAGCGCACATTTCGTCTTACGGATGGAGTATTCGATTGATATGCGAGCGACCGCGTGAACACGCGTGGGCCGCCGCGGCGCCTTGCTGGTCACGCTGCCGGTGAGTGGCACCGGCGTGGGTCAGGCGTCCTCGTCGGGTGGGGGTTCGGCGCCAGCTTTTTCGTCGCGGTCGGCCCAGGCTAGGAGTTCGTCGAGGGAGAACACCGTGTCGTCTATGGCGGCGTGGAGGTCGCCGAGGTCGGCGAAGCGGGCGGGCATGGTGGCGATGGTGAAGTCGGCCGGGTTCACGTCGGGGAGCTCGGACCAGGTGATGGGGGCGGACACGGGGGCCTCGGGGACGCCGCGGACGGAGTAGGCGCAGCGCAGGGTGTGGTCGCGGGTGTTCTGGTTGTAGTCCACGAACACGGACGCCGGGTCGCGGTCCTTGCGCCACCAGGTCAGGTCGACCAGCTCGCCGGCGCGGCGCTGGACCTCGCGGGCGAACGCGTGTGCGGCGCGGCGGACGTCGGCGAAGCCCCAGCGCGGCTCGATGCGGACGTAGATGTGCAGGCCCTTGCCGCCGGAGGTCTTCGGCCAGCCCACCGCGCCCAGGTCGTCGAGCACCTCGCGGGAGACGGCGGCCACCCTGCGGACGTCGTCGAACGTGGCCTGGGGCATCGGGTCCAGGTCGATGCGCCACTCGTCGGGCTTCTCGACGTCCGCGCGCCGCGAGTTCCAGGGGTGGAACTCCACGGTGGACATCTGGACGGCCCAGATCACGTCGGCGGGGTGGGTCACGCACAGCTCGTGCGCGTGCCGCTTGTAGCGGGGGAACTCGACGCGGACGGTCTGCACCCAGTCCGGCGCGCCGCCCGGCAGCCGCTTCTGGTGGACCTTCTCGCCGGTCACGCCGGTGGGGAAGCGGTGGAGCATGCACGGGCGGTCACGCAGGGCGCGGACCACGCCGTCGCCGACCGCCAGGTAGTAGCGCGCCAGGTCGAGCTTGGTCTCCCCGCGCGCGGGGAAGTAGACCCGGTCCGGGTTGCTGATCCGGACCGTGCGGTCACCGACCTCCAGCTCGAGCGCGGGCGAGGGCACGGCGGTCGCTCAGCGCCGCCAGGAATGCCGCCGCTTGAGGCTGTAGCGGATCAGCCCGCCGGCCATCAGGACCGCGACGGCCACCAGCCAGACGTCCTCCACCCGGCCCTGGTGGTTCCCGAACAGCATGAGCAGCATGATGATCGTCGACAGCCAGCCGGCGATGATCATCCCCCGGGGGAACCCGCCGTGCCAGCCCCACTCCGCGGACGGCTCGTCCTCCGGGTCCACCTTCGCCGGCGGCCGACCGTTCCGCCTGGCCAGCTCCTGCCCGGTGCCTGTCACCCTGCCTCCCACGCATGTTCGTCGCTCATCATCATGGTGTCACACGCTCGGGATAACGCGGTGTTCGGGAGAATGTGACTCGATGACGACTCGCGGCGTGCTCGTGTTGGGATCCACCGGCTCGATAGGTACTCAGGCGCTGGACGTGGTCCGGGCCAACCCGGACCGGTTCCGGGTGACCGGCCTGGCCGCCGGCGGTGCGGACGTGGGGTTACTGGCGCGCCAGGCCGTCGAGTTCGAGGTGCCGTTGGTGGCTGTGGCCAACCAGGAAGCGGCCCGCGAGCTGAGGGGCGCGCTGGGGCCGGCGGTGCGGGTGCTGGCCGGGCCGGATGCGGTGCTGGAGCTGATCGCGGACGCCCCGTCCGACGTGGTGCTCAACGGGATCACCGGTTCGCGCGGGCTGCGGCCGACGCTGGCCGCGCTGGCCACCGGGGCGACGCTGGCGCTGGCCAACAAGGAGTCGCTGGTCGCGGGCGGTCCGCTGGTCACCAAGGCGGCGGCGCCGGGCCAGATCGTGCCGGTCGACTCCGAGCACTCCGCGCTGGCCCAGTGCCTGCGCGGCGGCCGGGCCGAGGAGGTGGCCAAGCTGGTGCTGACCGCATCCGGCGGCCCGTTCCGAGGTCGGCGCCGCGATGAGCTGGAGTTCGTCGGCGTGGACGAGGCGCTCAAGCACCCGACCTGGGACATGGGCCCGATGGTGACCATCAACTCCGCCACCCTGGTGAACAAGGGCCTGGAGCTGATCGAGGCGCACCTGCTGTTCGGCGTCCCCTATGACCGGATCGACGTCGTGGTCCACCCCCAGTCCGTGATCCACTCCATGGTGACGTTCACCGACGGTGCCACGATCGCCCAGGCCAGCCCGCCGGACATGCGGCTGCCCATCGCGCTGGCCCTCGGCTGGCCGGACCGGGTGCCCGACGCCGCCCCTGCCTGCGACTTCGCCGAGCCGACCAGCTGGACGTTCGAGCCGCTGGACAACGAGGCGCTGCCCGGCGTGGCGCTGGCCAGAGCCGCCGGAACCGCCGGTGGCTGCCTGCCGGCGGTGTTCAACGCGGCCAACGAGGAGGCGGTCGCCGCGTTCGTGGCCGGCAAGCTGCGGTTCACCGAGATCACCGACGTGGTCCGCGACGCGCTCGCGGCCGCGCACGGATGTAACACGGATCCAGATACGGTGGATGACGTGTTGTCGGCCGAGCGCTGGGCGCGCGCCCGCGCTCGCGAGCTGGTGGACGCCGCCGTGGCGAGAGGATCGATCGGGTGAGCTTTGCTCTGGGTGTGGTGCTGTTTGCGCTGGGTATCGGCATCTCGGTAGCGCTGCACGAGGCGGGCCACATGTGGTCGGCCAGGGCGTTCGGGATGAAGGTACGCCGTTACTTCATCGGCATGGGGCCCACCGTGTTCTCGTTCCGCCGAGGCGAGACCGAGTACGGGCTCAAGTGGCTGCCGGTCGGCGGGTTCTGCGACATCGCCGGCATGACCGCGCTGGACCCGGTCACCGTCGAGGAGGCGCCGCGCGCGTTCAACCGCAAGAAGACCTGGAAGCGCGTGGTCGTGCTGTGCGCGGGCTCGGCCATGCACTTCATGATCGGCATCTTCCTGGTCTATGTGCTGGCGGTCTCCTCCGGCCTGGCCCACGCCGACAAGGGCGCCATCGCCGGCGCGGCGTCCTGTGTCCCGGCCAACCAGAACCCCATCACGCTCGAGCTCACGCCGTGCTCGCCGAACGAGGTCTCGCCGGCCCAGCGCGCCGGCATCCAGCCCGGTGACAAGATCCTCTCCGTCGGCGGGACGCCCACCCCGCAGTGGCAGGACGCGGTGACCGCGATCCGCCACCAGTCCGGCCCCACCCCGTTCGTCCTGGAGCGCGACGGTCAGCAGCGCACCGTGACGGTGGACGTGATGTCCGTGCAGCGCGCCCCGATCGACGCCGCCCGCAACGACCCGAGCACCCGGTTGGAGCCGGTGGGCGCCATCGGCCTGGGCCCCAAGCCGGCCGTGATCGTCAAGTACGGCCCGATCGACGCCATCCCGGCCACCTTCGCGTTCACCGGCATGATGTTCGAAGGCACCTGGGAAGGCCTGAAGATGTTCCCGGAGAAGGTGCCCGCCGTGCTCAAGGCGCTCACCGGCGTGGAGGACCGCAACCGCCCGGTCAGCGTGGTCGGCGTCAGCATCATCGGCGGCGACGCCGTCGACCAGGGCCAGTGGGCGTTCTTCATCTCGCTCCTGGCGGTGTTCAACTTCTTCATCGGCGTGTTCAACCTGCTGCCGCTGCTGCCGCTGGACGGCGGACATGTGGCCGTGAACCTGTACGAACGGATCCGCGACGGGGTCCGCCGCCGCATGGGCAAGACCGCGATGCCCCCGGTCGACTACACCCGGTTGATGCCCGTCACCTACGTCTTCATCCTGATCATCGCCGGCATCAGCCTGCTCACCATCACCGCCGACATCGTCAACCCGATCCGCCTCAACTGACCGTCGTCGCGCACCTTGCTGGGGTGTCGCACACGGTGCGGCGTGTGCGACGGCCCGGTTAGCTATGCGGCGGCCGTTTCGGCCGCGAGCCAGTGGAGCAGGCCGTGTAGGAGTCGAGTCGCGGCGGGCATGAAGTTGCTGCCATGGTGGTGCACGGGGTCCATGGTGGTGACGACCAGGCGGCCCGGTGAGGCCCGGTCCTCGTAGAGGATGGCGCCGGCGGGGTCGTCGGCCGAGGCCAGGACGGTGGCGCCGGCGGGCGGGTGCAGCAGGCCGTGGTAGTGCCAGATCACGTCCTCGTGGTTCAGGTGGTTCCAGATCGGGTGGTCGGGGGCGTGCGTGTGGATGCCGGGGTCCTCGCCGGTGCGCCACCACCAGAAGTTCGTCGGCCGGGGCGACCAGCGCAGGCCGGGCAGCCAGGTGTGTGCCTCCACCTCGCCGAGCACGACCAGGGTGCCGCCGCGCTCCGGCACCTCGCGCAGCGTGCCGGCGTGCTCGCGGAGCAGGCCGGGGTGCAGCCGATCGCAGACGATCACGGTGTCCAGGGTGGACAGGGTGTCCAGAGCGGACTGTTCGGGCAGGTACAGCGGGTGCGTGACGTGCTCGGTGACCACCGGGTCGGCGAGCGTGGCCAGGTGGTAGGAGGCGCCGCCGTGCAGCAGGCCGATGCGCGGGCGGCTCACCGGCCGAGCACCCAGCCGAGCAGGGCCGGGGTCATCCGGGCGGCGGTGGTGTCGTCCTCGGCGTAGCCCCAGAGGTCGTTGCCGCCGTGCACCAGCACCTCGCCGGAGCCGTGCGGGTACACCGCGTCGAGCGGCAGCCGCTGAGGACCGAGCCCGTGCACCACCAGGGCGGACGCCGGCAGCTCGGGGTAGTGGCCCCGGCCGTAGAAGCCGGCCACCCCGCGCCGGAACGTCAGGTCGGCGGTGTCCACGCCGTGCCACACAGGATGCTCGGCCAGCCGGTGCACGGTCAGGTCCGCGACACTGCGATACGCCAGCGGCGCGAACGGGCACAGGCCCGCCACGAACGGCAGGACCACCTGCCCGCAGACCACGAGCCGGCCGCCGCCGCGCACGAAATCGTCCAGCAGCGGACGGTGCGCACGCAGGAATACCTGGTCGACGTGCGCGCCGAGGAGCATTCCGCGCACCCCGGTGAGATCGGCCGAGGGCAGCGCGTAGAGGTCCAGGTCGGCGCACTCCGCGTGGACGCCCAGGGCGGACGACGTCCCCATGGTCGGCACGAGCACGGGCGCGGGCATCAGCCGTACCGGGGCGCCAGCACCTTGCGGCGGGCGCCGTCGTCGTCGAACCACACGGTCCGCACCGGCACGCCGTACAGCTCGCCGAGCGCGTCGTCGGTGAGCATCGCGTCCGCGGGCCCGGTCTCGACCCGACCGGCCGGCAGCATCAGCGCCACCCGGTCGGCCAGCGACACCGCGTGGTCGGGGTGGTGGGTGGTGAGCAGCACGCCCAGCCCGCCGTCGGCCAGCTCGCGCAGCAACGCCAGCACCCGGCCCTGGTTGGCCAGGTCCAACGCCGAGGCCGGCTCGTCCAGGATCACCACCTCGCTGTCCGACGCGATCGCCCGCGCGATCAGCACCAGCTGCCGTTCCCCGCCGCTGAGCTGGGCGTACGGGCGGTCGGCCAGCCCGGTCAGGCCGACCCTGCGCAGCGCGGACTCGGCGACGGCGCGGTCCCGGGCGCTCGGCGTGGAGTAGGCGCGGACGTGCCGGGCGCGGCCCATGACGACCATGTCCAGCACCCCGTAGCCGAACCCGGAGCCCAGCGCCTGCGGCACGTAGCCGACCGCGCCCGCCCCCCGCACCTCGCCCTCCAGCGGCCGCAGCAACCCGGCCGCGCAGCGCAGCAGGGTGGTCTTGCCCCGGCCGTTCGGCCCGAGCACGACAGTCACCTCGCCGCCCCGCACGGCCATGTCGACCTCGCGGAACAGCCAGTCGCCCCGAGGGTGGGCGAACCCGACCCGGTGCAGCTCAAGCATCGGCCCACACCCGCCGTCCGCGCAGCCGCAACAGCACGAAGAACGCCGGCGCGCCGACCACCGCGGTGAGCACCCCGAGCGGCACCTCCCCGGGTGTGGCGGTGCGCGCGATCGTGTCGATCACCGTCAGGTACCCGCCGCCGACCAGCAGGCTCAGCGGCAGCAGCACGCGGTGGTCGGGTCCGACCCACATTCGGCACAGGTGCGGGACGACCAGGCCCACCCATCCGATCACGCCGCTGATCGCCACCGCCCCGGCCACGACCAGCGCCACCGCGACCAGCAGCACCCAGCGCAGCCGCTCCGGCCGCACCCCCAGCGCGGCCGCGTCCTCGTCGCCGAGCGAGAGCACGTTCACCCGCCACCGCAGCGGCAGGACGACCGCCGCGCCCACCGCCAGCGTGACGGCCGCGACCAGCGCGTTCGGGTAGGTCGCGGTGGCCAGGCTGCCCATCAGCCAGAACACGATGGCCGGCAGCTGGTTCTGCGGGTCGGCCAGGTAGCTGATCAGCGACACCAGCGCCGAGGCGAACGAGCCGATCACCACGCCGGCCAGCACCACCATGAGGATGGGGGAGGCCGCGCCGCCGCCCCTGGTCAGCGCGAACAGCAGCACCAGCGAGGCCAGCCCGAACGCCAGCGCCCCGCCGACCACCGCCACCGACCCCAGCCCGAGCAGCAGCGCCAGCGCCCCGCCCACCGACGCGCCCGAGGACAGCCCCAGGATCTGCGGGCTGACCAGCGGGTTGCGGAACACCGCCTGCAGCACCGCCCCGGCCAGCGCCAGGCCGCCGCCGACGAACAGCGACTCCAACACCCGGGGCAGCCGCACCAGCAGCACCACCCGCTCCTGGTTCGGCTGCCAGGTCGGGGCGAGGTCGACGAACTGCCCGGCCAGGATCCGGCAGACCTGCTCGACCGGCACCCCGAACCGCCCCAGCCCGAGCGCGGCCACCGCGATCACCAGGGCCGCGACCGCTGCCACCGCGATCGCCGCCCCCGGCCGCCGCGCCGTCCCGCCCAGCCCGCGCGCCGGGCGAGACCGCACCCGCTCGGCGGACCCGACCACGTCAGGACCCGAACCGCTCGTAGTGGGCCGAGCCGGCGTTCGCCTCGGTCGCCAGGATCCGGTCGGCCTGCGCGTCGGTCAGCCCGTGGCCGTACAGGAACCGGTAGTCGTCCACCATCTCGGCGCGCAGCCCGTCCCCATCATCGCCACCGTCGCCGCCGGGGAACGCCAGCGCCCGCAGCCAGCGCCACATCAGCGGCGACTCCTGGCTGGGCGGGTCCCAGCGGTAGCCGCCCAGCGGGATCTTGTAGACCCGCCGGCTCCGGACCGCGCTCAGCTCGCGCCAGGCGGGCACCCGGTAGACGTCCTGCTCGGGCGTTGCCGCGTCGAAGTTGCCCACCAGCACGACGTCCGGGTCCCAGGCGAGCACCTGCTCGACGTTCACCGCCGTGATCCCGGTCAGCGTGGCCGCCGGGTTCGTGCCCCCGACCAGGTTGATGTAGAAGTCGTTGTACGTGCCCTTGCCCGCGACCTTCAGCCCGCCCCGCATCTGGTTGAAGTAGACGATCTTCGGCGGCGGCCCGGTTGGTGCGGCCGCGCGGATGGACTCCAGGCGCCCGCGCATCCTGTCGAGCAGGGTGGCGGCCCGCTCCGGCCTGCCGATCAGCGTGCCGAACAGGGTGATCCAGGCCTCCAGGTCGGCCTGCGTGCCGTAGGTCAGGCCGGCCACCGTCAGCCCGGCGTTCTCCAGCGGCGCGAGGATCCCCGGGCCTCGGTCGGCCCACTGGACGACCAGGTCGGGGTTCAGCCCGAGGATCTCCTCGACGTTCGGCACGAAGCTCTGGTCGGCGGCCCCGCTGTGGATCGCGGCCGCCCTCGGGAAGATCTCACCCAGGATGCCGCCCCGGATCGCCTCCGCCGCGCTCGCGTTCATCCCGACCAGGCGGTCCGGACCGGAGTCCAGTGCCACCAGCATCGACGCCGCCGGGATCACGATCGTCACGATCCGCTTCGCCGGGCCGGCCAGCTCGATCCGGCGCCCGCGCTGGTCCACGGCGCTGACGCCGCCGGGCGCGGGCGGCCGGGCGCCCCCGCACCCCGCGAGCAGTGCCGAGCCCGCCGCCAACCCCGCCCCGAGCAGCAGCGAGCGCCTGGGTAGCGGAGGTAACGGGGGAGCGTCGAGCACGGGCATCGGTGCGGCCTCCAGCCTGTCAGAACAAGGGCAGCCTAACCTAACTGTCACGATGCGATTAAAACCAGGTCGGGCCGGCCACACGCGGTTACGCTGGGGATATGAGCACAGGCGAGCCACACCCGTACCAGCCGCCGGCCGGCCCGGCGCCCACCACGGGGGAGGACCGCAACTGGGCCATGGGCGCGCACCTCTCGGCGATCGTGGGCGCCTGGATCTTCCTGGGGTTCATCGGCCCGCTGGTGGTGCTGTTGGTTCAGGGCGAGCGGTCACAGTTCGTACGGGCACACACCGTGGAGGCGCTCAACTTCAACCTCAGCGTGCTGGCCTACTCGCTCGTGGGCTGGGTGCTGACGTTCGTGCTCATCGGCATCCCGGTGCTGGTCGCGCTGGGCATCCTGTGGCTGGTGTGCACGATTCTGGCGGTCGTCAAGGCCAGCAACGGGGAGCCGTACAGGTACCCGGTGACCATCCGGCTGGTCCACTAGGCCCGCGCACAGATCCGGCGGGTGTGTCCTAGCACCGGGTGAGTGGGCGCGCGATCCGGCGTTCGACATACTGGAGGTCGTGAGCGCCACCAGCGTCAGCCTCGGCCTGCCGGAAGCCCCGCCGCCGACCCTCGCACCTCGGCGGCCCACCCGCCAGCTCCACGTCGGCCCGGTCGGCGTGGGCAGCGACTACCCCGTGTCCGTCCAGTCGATGACGACCACCCTGACCGCCGACGTAAACTCCACGCTGCAGCAGATCGCCGAGCTCACCGCGGCCGGCTGCGACATCGTGCGGGTGGCCTGCCCCTCGGCCGACGACGCCGAGGCGCTGCCCGCGATCGCCACGAAGTCCAAGATCCCGGTCATCGCCGACATCCACTTCCAGCCCAAGTACGTGTTCGCCGCGATCGAGGCCGGCTGCGCCGCCGTCCGGGTCAACCCGGGCAACATCAAGCGGTTCGACGACCGGGTCAAGGAGATCGCGCAGGCCGCCAAGGACCACGGCACCCCGATCCGGATCGGCGTGAACGCCGGCTCGCTGGACAAGCGGATCATGGACAAGTACGGCAAGGCCACCCCGGAGGCGCTGGTCGAGTCCGCGCTGTGGGAGGCCAGCCTGTTCGCCGAGCACGACTTCCACGACATCAAGATCTCGGTCAAGCACCACGACCCGGTGATCATGGTTCGTGCCTACGAGCAGCTCGCCGAACAGTGCGACTACCCGCTGCACCTGGGCGTCACCGAGGCCGGCCCGGCGTTCCAGGGCACCATCAAGTCCGCCACCGCGTTCGGCGCGCTGCTGTCCCGGGGCATCGGCGACACCATCCGGGTCTCGCTGTCCGCGCCGCCGGTGGAGGAGGTCAAGGTCGGCATCCAGATCCTGGAGTCGCTGAACCTGCGCCCGCGCCGGCTGGAGATCGTGTCCTGCCCGTCCTGCGGGCGCGCCCAGGTGGACGTCTACAAGCTCGCCGACGAGGTGACCGCCGGGCTGGACGGCATGGAGGTCCCGCTGCGGGTGGCCGTGATGGGCTGCGTGGTCAACGGACCGGGCGAGGCGCGCGAGGCCGACCTGGGCGTGGCGTCGGGCAACGGCAAGGGCCAGATCTTCGTCAAGGGTGAAGTGATCAAGACGGTGCCGGAGCACCAGATCGTCGAAACCTTGATCGAGGAGGCCATGCGGCTGGCCGAGGACATGGAGGTCGCTGGGGCTCCGTCGGGTGCTCCGGAGATCATAGCGCGACCCGCACCGAGTGCGTAGCAACCCCGCGACGAGCGCTATTCGAGCCCGCCGGCGTGTGAGGCGAGATCGCCGTCACCTGATCGGTGTGGAACTCACGGGTGAACCGGCGGGTTCCGTCTGGCAATCTAGAACCGTGTTGAGAGTCGCCGGCCCACGCCTGCTCGACGAGCGGGACCGGCCAGGTGTGCAGCTTGCGTTGGAGGCCGACCCGGTGGCCGCGTGCATGGTGGCCTCCCGGGTCGAGGTCGCCGGGGTCGACTCGTGGCGGCTCGGCGGCGAACTGTGGGGCTTCGGGTCGCGCCTGGAAGGCCTGTGCTTCGCCGGGGCCAACCTGGTGCCGCTGCGCGGTGAGCGTTCGGCGCTGCGCGCATTCGCGGACCGGGCCCGCCGCGTCGGGCGCTCCTGCTCGTCGATGGTCGGCCGGGCCGAGCTGGTGCTGCCGCTGTGGGACGAGCTGTCCGGGCACTGGGCGCCCGCCCGCGACGTCCGCGCCGACCAGCCGCTGATGGTGCTGCCCACCCGCCCGGCGGTGGCGTCCGACCCGCTGGTGCGCCCGGTCCGCCCCGACGAGCTGGACCGCTACCTGCCGGCGGCGGTGGCGATGTTCACCGAGGAGGTCGGGGTCGACCCGCGCCTGGGCGACGGCGGCGTCGGCTACCGCGCGCGGGTGGCCGAGCAGATCGCCGGCGGCCGGGCCTTCGCGCGGTTCGAGGACGGCGAGGTGGTGTTCAAGGCGGAGATCGGCGCGCTGTCCTCCCGGGTCGGCCAGATCCAGGGCGTCTGGGTGCACCCCGACCGCCGGGGCCGGGGCCTGGGCGGCACGGGCACCGCCGCGGTGGTGGAGCGCCTGATCGCCATGGGACGGGTGGCCAGCCTCTACGTCAACGCCTACAACCTGCCGGCCCGCGCCGCGTACACCAGGATCGGCTTCACGCAGATCGCGAGCTTCGCGACGGTCCTGTTCTGATGACCGATCCGGGCCGCGCCTGGACGACCGGCAAGCCGCCCAACAAGCTGGCGGCCCTGCCCACCGGCCCGCTGGGCATGCTCGGCGGCTGGATGATGAGCCGGATGAACCGCTCCGAGCAGCGCGAGGTCCTCGACCTCGCGGCGGTGGCGGCGGGGGAGTCGGTCCTCGAGGTGGGCTACGGCCCCGGCGTGCTGCTCGCCGATCTGGTCACGGACACGAAGGCCGGCCGGATCGTCGGCATCGACCCGTCGCCGGAGATGCGCGTCGCCGCCGCCAAGCGCACGGCGGCGGCCATCGTGAACCACCGCGTCCGGCTCGAGCCCGGCACCGCCGAGGCCACCGGCCAGCCGCCCGCCTCGTTCGACGTGATCCTCTCGGTCAACACCGTCGCCATCTGGCCCGACCTGGACGCCGGCGTCCGCGAGCTGGCCCGGGTGCTCCGACCGGGCGGCCGGCTGCTGCTGTCCTGGCACGGCGGCACCGCGCCGACCCGCGCGGCCCGCTCGATGATCTTGCCGGAGGAGCGCCTGGAGCGCGTGCACGCCGCGCTGGCCGCCGGTTTCGCCTCGGTCGAGCGGTTGCGTACCGAGCACTGTGACGTCTTCAGGGCGTCCTAGGCTGTAGACCGTGAGCGCTCGTCCCGTCATCCTGGCCGCCGTCGCCGACGTGCTCGCGGTCCTGGTGTTCGCCGCCGTCGGCCGGGGCTCGCACGCCGAGGCGCTGGACCCCGTCGGCCTGCTCGGCACGGCGGGTCCGTTCCTGCTCGGGCTGCTCGTGTCCTGGCCGGCCGCGCGCGCCTGGCGGACGCCCGCCCGGGTGCGGACCGGCGCCGTGATCTGGTTGGGCACCGCGGTGGTCGGCCTTGCGGTGCGCGCGGCCTTCACCTGGCGGCTGCCACCCACGTTCGTACTGATCACCGCGGTGAGCCTGGCGGTGCTGCTGATCGGCTGGCGGGGCATCGGCCGCGCCGTCACACACGCCCGTCCGCGTACCACATAAGGTGGGGCCATGCCCGTCCGCGAAGCACTGACGCCGGGGCGCGTCTCGCCGATCCGCCCGGTTCCGGCGGAGATCCCCCGCCCGGAGTATGTCGGCAAGCCGGCGCCCACGCCGAGCACCGAGCCCTGGGTGCAGACCCCCGAGGTGATCGAGGCGATGCGGGCGGCCGGCCGGCTGGCCGCGCGGGCGCTCGCCGCCGGTGGCGAGACCGTCGCGCCGGGCGTGACCACCGACGAGGTGGACCGGGTGATCCACGAGTTCCTCTGCGACCACGGCGCCTACCCGTCCACGCTGGGCTACCGGGGCTTCCCGAAGAGCTGCTGCACCAGCCTCAACGAGGTCATCTGCCACGGCATCCCGGACTCCACGGTGATCTCGGACGGCGACATCGTGAACATCGACGTCACCGCGTTCATCGGCGGCGTGCACGGCGACACCAACGCCACCTTCCTCGCCGGCGAGGTGTCCGAGGAGGACCGGCTGCTGGTCGAGCGCACCCACGAGGCGATGATGCGCGCGATCAAGGCGGTGCGCCCCGGCCGGCCGCTGAACGTCGTCGGCCGGGTGATCGAGTCGTACGCCAAGCGGTTCGGGTACGGCGTGGTGCGCGACTTCACCGGGCACGGCATCGGCCACAGCTTCCACTCCGGCCTGGTGGTGCTGCACTACGACGCGCCCGAGGTGGACACCCTGCTGGAGACCGGCATGACGTTCACCATCGAGCCGATGATCAACCTGGGCACCATCGACTACGACATCTGGGAGGACGGCTGGACGGTGGTCACCAAGGACCGCAAGCGCACCGCCCAGTTCGAGCACACCATCCTGGTCACCGCCGACGGCTCGGAGATCCTCACCCTGCCGTGACACACGCGCGACTGTGTCACGCCGCGTACGGATCGTGCCTCTGGGTCTGCCACATCGTGATTCGGCTGATGATGACAATGATCAACATGCCGATCGCCACGTGGAGCGCTGTGTCCAGGGTGGACAGTCTCGCGATGGCTAACAGGCTCTGCTCGGTGGGCTTGTCCGCCAAGGAGAGTCGCCAGATGATCTGGTCCGCGATCAGGGTGGGCAGCCACAACAGCCACCAGGCGATCACCAGGCCGCCCCCGACCGGTCGCCGGGGCGCGCTGGCCTGCCAGATGTCCGCCACGATCTGGTAGGGAAACCACAAGTTGACCAACGGGGTTATCCAGCTGCCCACCACCCAACCTCTGGATCGGCGGAACGCGGCGGGGCCGGCCAGCAGTTCGGCATTGGTCCGCACCCGCCACAGCCAGACCAGGAACACCACGCCGGCCGCGATCCACGCCAACGCCAGCGGTATTCCCACCAGCATCGAGAAGGTGTCGGCCGAATCGAGGTCCGCGTCCGTCGCCGAGTCGGCCAGGTAGTCGCGGACGACGAGATAGGTACGCCAGTCGGCCACCGTATCCAAGACCGAACCCGCGACCACCACCGAGATCAGTGCTTTCGCGGCGACGGCCACGCCGGTCACCGTCGAGTACCGCCACCCGCCGGATGGGCTCGCGCCCGCCGGGGGGCCTGGCGGCGGCCCGGGCGTGCCTCCCCAGTCACCCCGTGACGCCGCCGGAGATACCGCCTGGTCAGGCCGGTCCGGGCGCCCTGGCGTCGCTGTCATGGCAATCCTCCTGCCGTGCCGCTGTCGTGACCGGGCCGTGTCCATCGGCACCAGCCGAGTCGTCGACAAGTTTTACCCCCGCCCCCCACTCCCTGGTGGCGAAACGACGAACATCCACGGTGGCGCGCACCGTGGGAACGTGACGCATCGTGCGGCCCGCGAGCGCGGGTTATGGCGCGCCGTCGTACGGGCATGATGTTCCGGTGAGTGGTGGAGCGCTGTTGGTCGCCGGGACGACGTCGGACGCGGGCAAGAGCGTGCTGGTGACCGGGCTGTGCCGGTGGCTGGTCCGGCGCGGGGTGAAGGTGGCGCCGTTCAAGGCGCAGAACATGTCGAACAACTCGGTGGTCACGCCGGACGGCGGGGAGATCGGTCGGGCGCAGGCCATGCAGGCCGCCGCGTGCGGGCTGGAGCCGTCGGTGCGGTTCAACCCGGTGCTGCTCAAGCCGGGCAGCGACAGGTCCTCGCAGGTGGTCGTGCTCGGGCGGGTGGACGGCACGGTCAGCGCGCGGTCGTACGCGCAGCGCAAGGCGGCGCTGCTCGGCACGGTGGTGGAGACCCTGGACGGGTTGCGCGCGGACTACGACGTGGTGCTCTGTGAGGGCGCCGGATCGCCGGCGGAGATCAACCTGCGGGCCGCGGACATCGCCAACATGGGGCTGGCCAGGGCGGCGGGGCTGCCGGTGCTGGTGGTCGGCGACATCGACAGGGGCGGGGTGCTGGCGCACCTGTTCGGCACGCTGGCCCTGCTCGACCGCGCGGACCAGGCCCTGGTGGCCGGGTTCGTGATCAACAAGTTTCGGGGCGACCCTGGGTTGTTGGAGCCCGGGCTGCGGCAGCTGCGCGCGCTCACCGGGCGGTCGACGCTGGGCGTGCTGCCGTTCGACGACCGGCTCTGGCTGGACGCGGAGGACTCACTGTCCGCCGTGGCCGACGGCGTGGTCGGGCGCCCGCCGCCGCCGGTCGGGGCGCGCTGGCTGCGGGTGGCGGTGCCGAGGTTGCCGCGCATCTCCAATGCCACCGACGTGGAGGCGCTGGCCTGCGAGCCGGGCGTGGCGGTGCGCTACGTGACCGAGCCGTCCCGGCTGGCCGACGCCGACCTGGTGGTGCTGCCCGGGTCGAAGTCGACGGTCGCGGACCTGGACTGGCTGCGCGACACGGGCCTGGCCGCCGCGCTGTCCGCGCACGCCCGCGCCGGCCGCCCGGTGCTGGGCATCTGCGGCGGTTACCAGATGCTGGCGCGGCGGATCGTGGACACCGTGGAGTCCGGGCGCGGGGCCGTGCCCGGACTGGGCCTGCTGGACGTGGAGATCGAGTTCGAGGCCGCCAAGCACCTCGCCCGCCCGACCGGGACCGCGCTCGGCCACCCGGTGCACGGCTACGAGATACATCACGGCAAGGTGACCGGTTCCGCGGAACCGCCGCTGGTCACCGACGCGGCCGGCCGGCCCGAGGGCACCGACGCCGGGACCGTGCTGGGCACGCACTGGCACGGGCTGCTGGAGAACGACGGGTTCCGCCGCGCGCTGCTGGCCCGGGTGGCTCCGGACGGTTTCGAGCCGGCGCCCGACACGCGCTTCGCCGAGGTCCGCGCCGCCCAGCTGGACCTACTGGGCGACCTGGTCGAACGCCACCTGGACGCCGACGCCGTGTGGCGCCTGATCGAGCACGGCGCCCCGTCCGACCTGCCGTTCGTCCCGCCGGGCAGCCTGGCCTGACCAAGTCAGACCAGGTAGGCTGGCGATGTGGAGAAGCAGGTCAACGTCTACGAGGCCAAGAGCCAGCTGTCCAAGCTGCTCGAACAGGTCGAGAACGGCGACGAGATCGTGATCGCCCGCAACGGCCGGCCGATCGCCAAGCTCGTCCCCCTGCAGCGGCTGACCTCGCCCCGGACGCCGGGCGCCTGGAAAGGCAAGGGTTGGATCGCCGACGACTTCGACGACCCCGGCGGTGAGTACGACGAGGTCATTGATGCGTGGTACCGAAAGCTGGACGCGGATCCCGCATGAGGCTGCTTCTCGACACAAATGCCCTGCTGTGGTGGTTGTTCGACCTGCCACAGCTTGGCCCGGGCACTCGGCGAGCGATCGCGACCCCCCATTCCGAGGTGCTCGTGTCGGCGGTGAGCGCAACCGAGATCGGCATCAAGCAAGCGATCGGAAAGCTACGGGCACCCGAGGACCTGGAGCACCGAATCGCCTCGGACGGTTTCACCGCGCTCCCGATCACAATCAGGCACGGCCTGGCCGCTGGAGCGCTGCCGCCGCACCACAAGGACCCGTTCGACCGTCTCCTGGTGGCACAGGCACTGTGCGAGGGGCTGACCCTCGTGACCGCGGACCTGAAGCTCGATGACTACGACGTGCCGGTCCTGTCCGCCAGGACCTAGTCCAGCGGGAGGGCGAGCAGGGCGTTCTCCACGACCTCGGGCAGCGCGGGGTGGATCCAGTACTGGCCCTCGGCCATCCGGCGGGCGGGCAGGCCGAACGACATGGCCTGGATCAGCGGCTGGATCACGGTGGAGGCCTGCGCGCCCATGATGTGCGCGCCGAGCAGCTCCCCGGTGGACGGGTCGGCGAGCACCTTGCAGAAGCCGGTGGTGTCCTCCATCGCCCAGCCGTAGGCGACCGAGCCGTACTCCTGCACCGCGCTGACGTATCGGACGCCGCGCTCCCGGCATTCCTCCTCGGTCAGGCCGACGGACGCCACCTGCGGCGCGGTGAACACGGCGGACGGCACGAACCGGTGGTCGGCGCGGCGAGGTGCGTCGGGGTGCAGCAGGTTGTAGGCGACGATCTTCGCCTCGTGGTTGGCGACGTGCTTGAGCTGGTACGGGGAGCAGACGTCGCCGAGGGCGTAGATGCCGGGTACGGACGTGCGCTGGTAGTCGTCGACGACAACCCGCCCGTCCGGATGGGTGGCCACGCCGGTGGCGGGCAGGTTCATCAGGTCGCCGTTGGGGATGCGGCCGGTGGCGACCAGGAGCACGTCGCCGGTCGCCTCGGAGCCGTCGGCCAGCTCCAGCCGTACCCCGGGGCCGCCGTCCACGCAGTGCACGGCCGGGGCGTTGGTGCGCACGTCCCAGCGCCGGCGGGCCAGCTCGGTGAACCGTTCGGAGACCGTCCCGTCCAGGTGCCGCAGCAGCCGCTCGCCCCTGGTCACGATCGTCACCTCGGAGCCGAGCGCGGAGAACACGTGCGCGAACTCCGCCCCGATGAACCCGCCGCCCACGATCACCATCCGGTCCGGCACCTCGTCGATCCGCATGATCGTGTCGGAGGTGTGGTACGGCGCGCCGGACTCGGCGATCACGGTCGGGATGTCCGGGCGCGCGCCGGCCGCCAGCACTATCCGGTCGGCGGTGATCTCCTCGGGGGCGGCGTCCGGGAACGTGATCGACATCCGCTTCGGGCCGGTGAACTCGGCGTGCCCGGAGTAGAGCGTGATGTTGGGCTCGCCCGCGGCGCGGTAGCGGCGGCCGCCTTCGGAGATCGGGTCGATCCGGTTGAAGACGCGGTCCCTGATGTCCGGCCAGCGGACCTTGTCCAGGGTGGCGTCCAGGCCGTAGCGGGCGGCGTCGGTGACCTCCCTGGCCACGTCCGAGGCGTAGACGAACATCTTGGTCGGGATGCACCCCACGTTCAGGCAGGTGCCGCCGAACACGCCGTGCTCCACGACCGCGATGTCCAGGTCGGCGAAGCGCTCGTCGGGCAGGGTGTTCCCGGAGCCGGATCCGATGATCACAAGGTCGAAGTGCCGCACGCACCGACAGTAGCTTCCGCAACGCTACTGGCGGGTCGTGCCCCGAAGAGGTGATTCGGCGCTGCTCCGCCCGCCGGCCGCGTCACACCTGTAACGACGATCTCCGGCTGGGCGACAGAACGGTTGTATCGCAATCGCCTGACCACCGTGGGGGATGGTCAGTCGGTGTCCGCCGGGGAGCCTCGACGACCCGGCTCGGCCCGGCTGGGTGGAGCGCGTCGGTAACGTCTGGCCGGCCGGGTCTCACCCAGCCGGGCGGCGGCGTTTTGGTCTCGGTCACGCCGCGTCACGTGAGATCCGTCCGATCGTCCAGCTCGACCTCGCCGCCGCGCCGAGGCGTCTGGTAGGCAGAGGCGATGAGCGGCGATTCGACCTCCGAGCCCCCGCCCCACGGCGGGCGCATCGGCACCGTGCACCGGTCCTGGGCAGCGGATCTGGACCCCCAGACGCTCTATGCGCTGCTGCGGCTGCGGGTCGACGTGTTCGTCGTCGAACAGCGGTCCGCGTACGCCGAGCTGGACGGGCGCGACCTGGAGCCGAAGACGCGGCACTACTGGCTGGGCGGGCCGGGCAACCCCGAGCCGGTGCTCGGCTACGTGCGGCTGCTCAAGGAGCCGGAGGGCCGCTACCGGATCGGCCGGATGTGCATCGCGCGGGAGGCGCGCGGGCGGGGGCTGGCGCGGCGGCTGATGGACGCGGTGCTCGCGGAGGTGGGCGACGGCGAGTGCGTGGCGGACGCGCAGCGCTACCTCGTCGAGTTCTACGCCGGCTACGGCTTCGTGCCGGACGGCGAGCCGTTCGACTGGGACGGGATCGAGCACCTGCCGATCCGCCGCCCCAAGCGCGAGCTGGTGCCGTGAGCGCTCGCCCGCTCTTTCCGTTCTCGGCGGTGGTCGGCCACGACGACATGCGGTTGGCGCTGCTGCTCACCTCGGTGCATCCGGCGATCGGCGGGGTGCTGGTGCGCGGCGAGAAGGGCACCGCGAAGTCGACGGTGGTGCGGGCGCTGGCGACGTTGCTGCCGGGGCGGGCCTCGCTGGTCGACTGCCGGTTCGGCTGTGATCCGGCGGCTCCGGATCCAGGGTGTCCCGACGGGCCGCACCCGGCGGGGGCGCCGGTGGCCGAGCGGCCGTCGCGGCTGGTCGAGCTGCCGGTCGGGGCCACCGAGGACCGGCTGATCGGTTCGCTGGACCTGGAGCGGGCGCTGTCCGAGGGGGTGCGGGCGTACCAGCCGGGGTTGCTGGCGGCGGCGCATCGGGGGGTGCTCTATGTCGACGAGGTGAACCTGCTGCACGACCACCTTGTCGACCTGCTGCTGGACGCGGCGGCGATGGGGCGCTCGCACGTGGAGCGCGACGGCGTGTCGTTGTCGCACGCCTCGGTGTTCCTGCTGGTCGGGACGATGAACCCGGAGGAGGGGGAGCTGCGGCCGCAGTTGCTGGACAGGTTCGGGCTGACCGTCGACGTTTCGGCGTCGCGGGAGGTGGAGCTGCGGGTCGAGGTGGTGCGGCGGCGGCTGGCGTTCGAGGCCGATCCGGTCGGGTTCGCGGCCGGTTGGCGGGCCGAGGAGGAGGCGCTGGCGGAGCGGATCGCGGCCGCCAGGGAGCGGCTGGGTGCGGTCACGCTGCCGGACACCGAGCTGCGGCGGATCGCGGCGGTCTGCGCGGCGTTCGAGGTGGACGGGATGCGGGCGGACCTGGTGACGGCGCGGACGGCGGCGGCGCACGCGGCCTGGCGCGGTGCGCCCGAGGTGACCGAGGAGGACGTGCGGGTGGCCGTCCGGCTGGCGTTGCCGCACCGGCGCCGGCGCGACCCGTTCGACGAGCCAGAGCTGGACGAGCGCGCGCTGGACGATGCGCTGAACCAGGCGGCGGAGCAGGTCGAGCCGCCGGAGGGTCCGGACGAACCGCCGGACGGGCCTGACGAACCGCCCGATGGTCCGGACGGGGGCTCCACCGCCCCAAGACCGACCGACGGTCGGTCTAGTTCCCAGGACGAGGGCCGGGACACGAACGGCCAGGGCGAACCGTCCGGGGACGGCAGCTCGCGGCCCGCACCCGCGCCGGCGCCGCCGTTCCGGGCACGGTTGCTCACCGTGCCCGGCGTGGGGGAGGGCGCCCCGGGGCGGCGGTCACGGGCACGGACCGAACAAGGGCGCGTGGTGCGCGCGGCCACCGACAACCCGCACCGGGCGGCCGACCTGCACCTGCCGGCCACCGTGCTCGCCGCCGCGCCACACCAGCGCGAACGCGGCCACGCCGGCCCCGGCCTGCGGCTGCACCGGGGCGACCTGCGCCACGCCGTCCGCGAGGGCCGCGAGGGAAACCTGGTGCTGTTCGTGGTCGACGCGTCCGGCTCGATGGCGGCCCGGCGACGGATGGCCGCCGTCTCCGGCGCCGTGCTGTCCCTGCTCAAGGACGCCTACCAGCGGCGGGACAAGGTCGGGCTGGTGAGCTTCCGGGCCGGCGGCGCGGAGCTGCTGCTGCCGCCGACCTCCTCGGTGCCGGCCGCCGCCGCGCGCCTGGACCGCCTGCGCACCGGCGGCCGTACCCCGCTCGCCGGTGGGCTGCTCCGCGCCCGCCGGGTGCTGGCCGCCGAACGGCTGCGCGACCCCCGCCGCCGCCCGCTGCTGGTGCTGCTCACCGACGGGCGGGCCACCGTGCCGGTGCGGGCCGGGAGCGACCCGCTGCGTGACGCCGTGCGCGCCGCCGCGCTGCTGGCCGCCGACCAGGTGGCCACCGTGGTGGTCGACTGCGAGGCCGGCCCGGTGCGGCTGGGCATGGCCGGGCGGCTGGCCGCGGCCGCGAGCGGCGCGCTGGTCACCGTGGGCGAGCTGTCCGCCGACCGGGTGGCCGGCGTCGTCCACGCCGCGCGCGCCGCCTGAGCCGAAGTGAAACGTTTCACACACCCACTTCGCCCGCCGCACACGCACTGCAGCAGATGTGCCAGGCACGCACTGGGTGTGCGGGCCAGTCGGACATCGGGTGGGTGGTAGGAACGGGGGATGCCAGAGGGACGGGTCACGGCGGTTCCGGATGATGGGTTGAGTACGCGGGAGCGGCGGAACCGGCCGCTGTTGATCGTGCACACCGGCGAGATGAAGGGGAAGTCCACGGCGGCGTTCGGGCTGGCGCTGCGGGGCTGGCACCAGGGCTGGTCGATCGGCGTGTTCCAGTTCGTGAAGTCGGCGAAGTGGAAGGTCGGCGAGGAGGCCGCGTTCCGGGCGCTCGGGCGGCTGCACGCGCAGACCGGCGAGGGCGGGCCGGTGGAGTGGCACAAGATGGGCGAGGGCTGGTCCTGGGCGCGCAAGCGGGGCACCGAGGACGACCACGCCGCACAGGCGGTCGAGGGCTGGCGGGAGATCCGGCGGCGGATCGAGGCGCGCACGCACCAGCTCTACGTGCTCGACGAGTTCACCTACCCGCTGAAGTGGGGCTGGATCGACCCGGCCGAGGTGGTCGAGGCGCTCACCCGCCGGGAGGGCCACCAGCACGTCGTGATCACCGGCCGGGACGCGCCGGCCGCGCTGGTCGAGGCGGCCGACCTGGTTATGGAGACGACGAAGGTCAAGCACCCGATGGACGCCGGGCAGAAGGGCCAGCGCGGCATCGAGTGGTGAGGCGGTCAGGACCTGCAGAACGCGCTCTGCGCGGCGCGCTGCACGGCCCTGGCGATGTGCAGCTCGCCGACCGCGTTGGGGTGGATGCCGTCCAGCGAGAGCGCCAGCTTGGGGTTCCATCCGTCGCTGGCGTCCACGATCCGGACCGCGGAGAACTCGGAGGCCACCCTGCGCTGCTCGGCGGCGTAGTTGGCGATCACCTTCGGGTCCTTGCCCGGGTGCCAGGACGCGCCGACCGGCAGCGGGCGCAGCAGCAGGATCTCCGGCACCGGCCGGGTGGCGAACGCGCTCAGGGTGTGCCGCAGCGACGCGGTCCAGCGCGCGGTGGGGACCTTCTCCTCGATGTCGTTGATCGCGGAGTCGATCACCACCAGGTCGGTGGTGCCGGGCACCCAGCGGGTCGGGCCGCTGTGCACCAGCTTGTCCACGTTCGCGGTGGTGCCGCCGTTGACCGCCCTGATCACGGGCTTGAGCTGGAGCGCGGTGGCGGCCAGCGTGGCGTAGCTTGCGGTCGCCCCGCCGAGCTGCGGGGAGAGCAGGTAGCTGTGCCCGTAGGCCACCAGCGGGCCGCGCGGCCTGGTGCACTCCTGCGCGCGGGCCGTCGGCGGGTGGAACAGCGAACCGGCGATCAGGCAGGCCGCCGTGGCCGTCACCATGGCGACCAGTGCACGTACCCGCACGGCGGCTCTCCTCGATTCAACGTGGTGGGGGGCGACGATCACTCTGACACGAGATGATCTCCGTTGTAGTCCTCCGAAAGGGGGTTCGCGACGTGCTTCACGCCACCGGGGTTCACCACACGTGACGTAATACGAGCCCAGGCGCGTGGGCCGTTCACCCACGTGACACGGCACACACCCGAGACCGACCGCGTAGCGTGCCGTCCATGACCAGGGTGATCGTGATCGCGGCGGCCGCGTCCGGGAGCGGCAAGACCACGGTGGCCACCGGGCTGATGGCCGCGCTGCGCCGCCGGGGGACGACGGTGGCGCCGTTCAAGGTCGGCCCGGACTACATCGACCCCGGCTACCACGCGCTGGCCACCGGGCGCCCCGGCCGCAACCTGGATCCGGTGCTGGTCGGCGAGCACCGGATCGGGCCGCTGTTCCGGCACGGCGCGGCCGGCGCCGAGGTGGCGGTGGTGGAGGGCGTGATGGGGCTGTTCGACGGGCGGTTGGACGCCGACCCGCTCGCGGACGGCTCCACCGCGCACGTGGCGGGGCTGCTCGGTGCCCCGGTGCTGCTGGTCGTGGACGCCCGGGGGCAGAGCCGCAGCCTGGCCGCGCTGCTGCACGGCTTCGCCAGCTACCGCCCGGGCACCCGGCTGGCCGGCGTGGTGCTCAACCAGGTCGGTAGTTCGCGCCACGAGGCCGTGCTGCGCGAGGCGTGCGCGGAGGTGGGGCTGGCGGTGCTGGGTGCGCTGCCCCGCCGCGACGCGCTGGCCGTGCCGTCGCGGCACCTCGGGCTGGTGACCGCCGCGGAGAGCGGGCCGGCCGCGACCGAGGCGGTGGCCGCGATGGCCGAGCTGGTCGCCGGCCACGTCGACCTGGACGCCGTGCTCGCCGCTGCGGTGACCGGCCCGGTGGCGCCGGCATGGGACCCGGCGGCGGAGGTGGGGGAGACGGCGGCCGGGCGGCCGGTGGTGGCGGTGGCCGGTGGCACGGCGTTCAGCTTCGGTTACGCCGAACACCCCGAGCTGCTGGCCGCCGCCGGCGCCGAGGTCGCGGTGTTCGACCCGCTGCGCGACGAGTCGCCGCCCCCGGGCACGGCCGGGCTGGTGCTGCCCGGCGGCTTCCCGGAGGAGCACGGCGCCGGGCTGGCCGCCAACGCCGCCCTGCGCGCGTCCGTCGCGGCCGCCGCGCGCGCCGGCGCCCCGGTGCACGCCGAGTGCGGCGGCCTGTTGTACCTGGCCAGCGAGCTGGACGGGCACCCGATGTGCGGGGTGCTGCCGGCCGTCGGGCGGATGACGCCCCGGCTGCGCCTCGGTTACCGGGACGCGGTGGCGTTGACCGACTCGGCGCCGTTCCGGGCCGGCCAGCGGGTCACCGGGCACGAGTTCCACCGCACCACGCTGGAACCGGCCAGCGACGACTCCGGACCCGCCTGGCGGTGGACCCAACGCGGTGCGCCGGCCGAGCCGGAGGGCTACGTCCGAGGCCGGCTGCACGCCTCCTACCTGCACACCCATCCCGCCGGCCAGCCCGAGACGGTGGCCAGGTTCGTGGCCGAGTGCGCCCGGTTCGCCGCGAGCCGGTGACCGACCACGGGCTCGTGATCGGCCTCGGCGCCCGACCCGGCGTCCGGGCCGAGGACGTCCGCGCCACCGTCGACGCGCTGCTGTCCAGGCTCGCGCCCGTACCCGTCACCGTCCGCGCCTACGCCACGGTCGACGCCCGCGCCGACGAACCGGGCCTGCGCGCGGTCGCCGGCCCCGCGCTGCTGGCCTACCCGCCGCACGTGCTGGCCGGAGTCCCGGTGCCCAACCCGAGCCCGCTGGCCGCCGCCGCCGTCGGCACCCCGAGCGTCGCCGAGGCCGCCGCCCTGCACGCCGCCACCCAACTGGCCGCCCCCGGCGCGGTGGTCGAGCTGGTCGGCGAGAAGCTGGCCGGCCCCGCCGTCACGGCCGCCGCCGCCCGGATCGTGGAGCCGCTCAGGACGGCGGCCCAGCCCGCCACCCGTCCGAGGAACGAGGGGGCCGAACCAAGGTCAACCGCGGGATACTCCCACGTACGACGGCGTGTCCGGCGCCGCCCGCGCGTGGAAGGGATCGGCGAGATGGCCGACAAGCAGCGCCCCGGAGACCGGGGGCCGGTCGACGAGGGCAACGGCGGCCCCGTGGCGCCGGGCGCCGCCCCGCCCCGGGGCGGGGCACACGGGACCGGGGGCAACGGGGTCGGCGGCCCGCCGGCGCTCGCGCGCGGCTCGGACGTCGAGGCGCAGGCGGCGACCAAGACGATCAAGCGGACCCGGATGAGCGGGCTGTGGGTGGGCGTGACGCTGTCCGCCGTGGTGCTGATGTTCCTGCTGATCTTCATCGTGCAGAACATCGAGCCGACCCGGATCCGGTTCCTGGGCACCGAGGGCACCCTGCCGATCGGGGTGGCGCTGCTGTTCGCGGCCGCGCTCGGGGTGCTGCTGGTGGCCATCCCGGGTTACCTGCGGATCCTGCAGCTGCGCCGGCTGGCCCGCAAGCGCGACCAGCACTGAGCGGGCGCCGTCACGTTGACCGGGCTCGCGCGCGGTGGGGAGGATGCACCGTGCGCACCCTGACAGTCCTCACCCCCGACCGGGCGACGCATGCCTGACGGGCACTACCTGGTCGGCCTGGACCTGCGCGATCGGCTGGTGGTGGCGGTCGGCGGGGGCTCGGTGCTGCAGCGCCGCGCGCCCCGGCTGCTGGCCGCCGGCGCCCACGTCCGGGTGATCTCGCCGAGCGTCACCGCGGCGGTGGAGGGCATGGCCGGCGCCGGCCAGCTGGAGTGGCGGCCGAGGCGGTACGCGGACGGCGACCTCGACGGGGCGTGGTACGCGCTGGCCTGCACGGACGACCCGGAGGTGAACGCCGAGGTGGTGGCCGAGGCAGCCCGGCGGCGGGTGTTCTGCGTGCGCGCGGACGCCGGCGAGCGGGGCACGGCGGTCACCCCGGCGGTGGGTGAGCACGAGGGCCTGACCGTGGGCGTGCTCTCCGGCGGGGAGCCGCGCCGCTCGGCCGCCGTGCGGACCGCCCTGGTGGAGGCGCTGGCGGCCGGCGTGATCGACGACTCCAGCGCGCCGATGACACCGGGCGTGGCGCTGGTCGGCGGCGGCCCCGGTGACCCCGGGCTGATCACCGTGCGCGGCCGGCGGCTGCTGTCGCGGGCCGACGTGGTGGTCGCCGACCGGCTCGCGCCGCAGCGGCTGCTGGAGGAGCTGCCCTCGCACGTCCAGGTGATCGACGCGTCCAAGATCCCGTACGGCCGGGCCATGCAGCAGGACCGGATCAACGCCGCGCTCATCGAGGCGGCCACCGCCGGCAAGTTCGTGGTCCGGCTCAAGGGCGGCGACCCGTTCGTCTTCGGCCGGGGCTTCGAGGAGGTCATCGCCTGCGCCGAGGCCGGCGTCCCCGTCACCGTCGTACCCGGCGTGACCAGCGCGTTCGCCGCGCCGGCCGCCGCCGGGGTGCCGGTCAGCCACCGGGGGGTGGCGCACGAGGTGGTGGTGGTCTCCGGGCACGCGACCCCGGACGACCCGACCTCGCTGGTCGACTGGCCGGCGCTGGCCCGGCTGCGCGGCACCCTGGTGCTGCTCATGGCGGTGCACCGGATCGCGGCGCTGGCCGAGGTGCTCATCGAGCACGGCCGCCCGGCGGACACCCCGGTCGCGGTGATCCAGGACGGCACCCTGGCCGGCCAGCGCACGCTGCGCAGCACCCTGGCCAAGGTGGCCGACGCGATCGCCGACGAGGGGGTGCGGCCGCCCGCGATCATCGTGATCGGCGCGGTCGCCGGTCTCCAGGCGCGTCCCCGATGAACGCCGGCGACGTGGTGCGGATCGGGGTGCCGTTCGTCTGGCTGGGCGCGGTGCTGGCGATCTCGTTCCTGGAGGCGCCGCTGAAGTTCCGTGCGCCCGGGATCACGGTGCCGCTGGGGCTGGGCATCGGGCGGCTGGTGTTCCGGGCGCTCAACGTCGCGGAGCTGGCGTTCGCGGTCATCCTCACGGTCGCCGTCGTGGCCGGGGACGCGCGCTCGGTGACGCCGGTGGTGGTCCTGCTCGTGGCGCTGTGGGCGCTGCTGGCCGTGCAGCTGCTGGGCCTGCGCCCCCGGCTGGACCGCCGGGCCCGCGACCTGCTGGCCGGCCGTACCCCGCCGAGGTCACGGCTGCACCTGGGCTACATCGTGGCCGAGGCGGTCAAGGCGGTGCTGCTGCTCGCGCTGGCCACCGTGCTCGTCCTCGCCAACCCGTGAGTGGCTAGGGGGGTCATAGCGCCCCTAGCCACTCACGGGTGGCGGCGGGCCGATCCGCATGCCCGGCCGGCGCCGGTGCACGGTGAGATAGACCAGCCCCTGGTCGCCGGCGGCCAGCGCGCGGGTGGTGCCCTTCGGCAGCCAGGCCAGCGTCCCCGGCGCGAGCGCGAGCGGTTCCTCGCCGGGGGACGTGAGGGTGCCGGCGCCGGCCAGCACCACCAGGAGCACGTCCAGGTCGCCCTCGGTGTGGGTGTCGATACGCCGCCCCGGGGCGAGGTTCAGCGCGTTCGCGTCGAGCTGGCGGCCTGGCTCGGCCAGCCGCCACGCGACCCCGTGCCCGGCCGACGCGGGATCGGTGAGGACCTCGCTCAGGTCGTGGTGAACGCCCATGGCCAGATTCTGCAACAGTGGACGGGTGATCCCACCCGAGCTGGCCGGTGCCATCGAGCGCCACCCGCTGGCGTACCTGATCACCGTGGGCGGCGACGCGCGGGCGCACGTCGCACCGGTGACGCCGGCCGTGGACGGCGGGCGGCTGCGGGTGACCGGCGTGGGCCGGCGCTCGCGCGGCATGCTTGCCGCGAACCCCGCACTCACCCTGCTCTGGCCGCCGCCGGACGCCCTCGGCCACTCGCTGATCGTCGACGGCACCGGCGAGCTGCTCGGTGACGACCTGACGGTCACCCCCGTCCGCGCGGTCCTGCACCGACCCGCGGTGGAGCCGTCGGCGGACACCCAGGGCTGTCAGGCGGACTGCATCGAGCTGCTCGCCGCCCGGTAGCGGCGGTTGAGCGGCCCCAGCAGCAGCGCCGCCGCCAGCGACAGCCCCGCCACGCACCCGGCCAGCGCCGCGAACCCGCCGGCCAGGAACGGCGCCATCAGCACCGCCACCCCGAGCGAGTTGCCCAGCCGCTGCATGGTGCTCAACACCCCGGCCGCCACCCCGGCGTGGCGCTCGGCCACCGCGCTGAGGATGACGTTGAGGATCGGCGTGAAGAACAGCCCCTCGCCGAGCCCGAACAGGATCATCGCCGGCAGCAGCCCGCCGGGCAGCCACCCCGGCGCGGCCAGGCACACCAGCGCCGCCAGCACCCCGGCGAGGGTGTGCAGCACCGCCCCGGCGACCAGCATGGCGCCGGCGGAAACCCGACGCACCCGCCCGGCGACGAACGAGACCAGCGAGAACGCCAGCGCGAGCGGCGCGAAGTAGAGCCCGGCCGCCAGGGCGCCGGCGCCGAACCCGGTCTGCAACAGCATCGTGTAGCCGAGGTACAGCGGCGGCATGGTGGCGCTGAACAGCAGCATCACCACCGCGCCCAGCCGAAACGCCGGATCCGCCAGCAGCCTCGTGTCCAGCAGCGGGGACACGCCGGCCGCCGTCTTGCCGGCCTGCTGCCGTACGAAGATCGCCAACACCACCGCCGAGCCGGCCAGCATGCCCAGCGACCACGGCGGCCAGCCGGACTGCCGCCCGGCCACCAGCGGGAGCAGCAGCAGGCCGAGCCCGGTCGTGCCCAGTGCCGCGCCCGACCAGTCCAGCCGGGGCGGCCCTCCCGCCGACCCAGCGGCCCGCGACTCGCGCACCACCAGCGGGCAGGCCAGCAGCACCGCGACACCCAGCGGCACGTTGAGCAGGAAGATCGGACGCCAGGCCAGCCCGAACAGGTCGGCGGCCACGACCGCGGCGCCGAGGATCTGCCCGAGCACGCTGGCCAGGCCGACCGCCACGCCGAACGCGGCGAACGCCCGCGCCCGCCGCGCCCCCTCGGCGAAGGTGACCCGGATGACCGCGAGCACCTGCGGGGACAGCACGGCGGCCGCCGCGCCCTGCACCAGCCGGCCGGCCACCAGCGCGCCCGGCGTCGGCGCCAGCCCGCAGGCCAGCGAGGATCCGGTGAACCCGGCCATGCCGAGCAGGAACATCCGGCGCCGGCCGTACGCGTCGCCCAGCCGGCCGCCCATGATCAGACCGACCGCGTAGGTCAGCGTGTAGCCGGCCACCACGAGCTCGGCCTCGGCCTCGTTCGCGCCGAGATCGGCCCTGATGCTCGGGACGGCCACGTTGACCACGAAGGTGTCCATCATCGCGACGAAGGCCCCGGTCAGCACCACCGCGAGCGCGAACCGACCCAATGTGTCCTCCCGCGCCATGTCGACGGTCACCTATGACCGGTGATATTTTACTGTAGTGCTCAAGGATGTTGAACTGCGCCGGACCAGCCTGCGCGACCAGGCGCTGGGCGTGATCAGGGAGGCGCTGATCACCGGGCGGATCGTGCCCGGCAGCGTGCACTCCGCGTCAGGGCTGGCCGCCGAGCTGGGGGTGTCCACCAGCCCGGTCCGGGAGGCGATGCTCGCGCTGGTCGACGCCGGGCTGATGGAGCCGGTGCCCAACAAGGGCTTCCGCGCCGTCACGCTGACCGAGCGGGACCTGCGCGAGATCGTCGAGCTGCGGACGCTGCTGGAGCCGCCGGCGATGGGCAAGGTGGCCGACCTGGACCTGACCCACCGGGCCGCGCACTACACCGAGCTGGTCGACGCCATCGAGGCCACCGCCGCCGCCGGGGACGTGCCGGGCAACCTGCGGGCCGACCGGGAGTTCCACCTCGGGCTGCTCGCCGAGGGCGGCAACCGCCGGCTGGTCGACACCGTGGCCCGGCTGCGCGACCAGACCCGGCTGTTCAACCTGCCCGCCCTGGCCGGCACCGACCTGCTCATCGGCGCCGCCGCCGAACACCGCCCGCTGCTGGCCGCCGTGCTCGCCCACGATGCCGACCTCGCCGAGGAGCTGACCCGCCGGCACCTGGACCACATCCTCACCGAATGGGCACCTCCAGCCGCGCGACCAGCCCGCCGCCGTCCCGGGCGGACAGGGTGAGCTGACCGTTCATCCCGCCGACCAGCTGCGCCACGATCCACAGCCCGAGCCCGGCGGTGCCGCGCCGGTCGCCGACGCTGACGTACTTGCGGGACACCTCGCCGAGCTGGTCGGGCGGCAGCCCCGGGCCTCGGTCGCGGACCTCGGCGACCAGCCGCCCCGGCTCGCCGGACAGGTGCAGCTCGACCGGCCCGGTCCCGCTGTGCCGGGCGGCGTTCTCGGCCAGGTTGGTCAGCACCCGCCGCAGCCGCTGCGGGTCGCTCCATACGGTGGCCCCGTCCGGGGTGACGGTGCGGACCCGCCGCTGCGGAGGGATGCCCGCCGCGTCCAGCACCACCTCGGCCAGGTCGGCCAGCGCCACCGTCCGCTCCCGTGGCCGCCCGACCGGGCTGCCGTCCGCGATGGCCAGGTCGGCCAGGTTGTCCAGCATGTCGCGCAGGTGCTCGGCGTGCGCGGCGACCAGCGAGGCCGCCTTGGCCGCCGACGGCCCGGCGAGCCGACCGGAGGCCAGGTCGCGGCTCAGCGCCGTCATCGACGTGACCGGCGTGCGGAACTCGTGCAGGATCACCCGCAGCCCGTCGTGCCGGGCCTGCTGCGACTCCAGCAGCCGCGCCCGCAGGTCGCGCTCCTCCAACAGCGCCTCGTGCTCGGCGATGGCCTCCGCCCGCGAGCGCGCCGTCACGTCGAACTGCTCCTCGAGCAGCTTGCGGAACACCTCGACGAGCACGGCGGCGGCCAGCAGGTACCCGGCCCACCACAGCCCGCGCGCCACCCGCTCGCCGACCGGCATGGTCCCGCTGGAGAGCAGGATGGCCGCCGTGTACCCGAGGCCGAGGCCGACCGCGACCGGGTAGCCCTGGCGCCCGCCCAGCCCGGCCGCGATCACGATCAGCGGCAGCGCCGCGACCAGCGGGGTCTCCGCGCCGCCGAGCAACCCGCAGGCGATCAGCGCGAACACCGAGTCGGCCAGCGAGACCGACCAGGCCGGCGGCGCCCACGGCCCGCGCAGCGCCAGCCAGCCCATCAGCACCGAGTAGACGGCGCCGGCCCCGATCAGCGCCCACGCCCACGGCCGGTGCGGCTGGGCGAGCCGTTCGTCGGCCGCCACCATGACCACCCAGGTGACCACCACGGCGGCCCGCACGACCACCACGGTGAGCCGTTCGCGCGGGTCGAGCAGGCCGGTCAGTCCGGTCGACGGCCACGTCCAGGTCCGTTCCTGCTCGGCAGTGCGCATGCCGCAGTGTCCTCCGGGTTGGCCCGGCGGGGCCATGGGTGGCGCGGACGGCCCGCGCGGTCGCCGACCGCCTGTGTGATGATCCACTCTGCCCACCCCGTACCCAACGAGGAGTACAGACGCCATGGCGATCGACCGGATCATCGAACACAACAAGCGCACCGGGTTCGCCAGCCTCAGCCCGGGCGGGCTGCGCATGGACTCGTTCCCGATGCGGCTGTTCCGCAAGGGCAACAAGAAGTTCTGGAACCCCGAGGACATCGACTTCTCGAAGGACGCCGAGGACTTCGCGGCGATGACCGACGACGAGCGGCTGATGGCCGGCTCGCTGGCCGCGCAGTTCATGGCGGGCGAGGAGTCGGTGACCCAGGACATCCAGCCGTTCATGCAGGCCATGGCGGCCGAGGGCCGGATGGCGGACGAGGCGTACCTGGCCCAGTTCGCGTTCGAGGAGGCCAAGCACATGCAGGGCTTCCGGCTCTGGTGCGACGCCGTCGGCCTGAACGAGGACCTGCACGAGCACACCGACTACGGCGAGGCCTACGACCTGATCTTCAAGGTGGAGCAGCCGAAGGCGATGTACGCCCTGCTGGACGACCCGTCGCCGGCCGCCCAGGTCCGGGCCTCGGTGACCTACAACCACATCGTGGAGGGTTGCCTCGCGCTGACCGGCTACTACGGCTGGGCCCAGGTCTGCTCCAGCCGCAACCTGCTGCCCGGCATGCAGCAGCTGATCAAGCACATCAGCGACGACGAGCGCCGGCACATGGCCTGGGGCACCTTCACCTGCCGCCGCCACGTGGCCGCCGACGACGCGAACTGGACGGTCGTCGAGCAGCGCATGGCCGAGCTGATGGGTCCGGCGCTCCAACTGACCAGCGAGGGCTACAACCGGTACGAGGGCCGGCCGGTCCCGTTCGGCATCGACCCCGAGGAGATGACCAAGTACGCCGCCGACAAGCTCTCCCGCCGGCTGGAGTCCATCCAGGGCGCCCGGGGCCGCGACGTCTACGAGATCGACGAGGACTACTCGCCGATGGAGCTGGAGGACCGGTTCGGCGAGGAGGACGCCGAGGCTCACCGCCGCGCCCTCGCCACCGCCGTGAGCGGCTAGGGCCGTCATAGCGGCCCTGGCCACTCACGGGTCGTTCAGCAGGCCGTAGTGGCCGGCCAGGGCGGCGGCCTCGATGCGGTTGGGGACGGCGAGCTTGTGCAGCAGGGTGGCCACCATGCGCTTGGCGGTGCGCTCGGAGACGTAGAGGCGGGCGGCGATGTCCGAGGTCTCCAGGCCGCGCGCGATCAGGACCCACAGCGCGCGGTCCTGGGTGTCGAGGCGTTCGAGCAGCTCGTCGGGGGGCTTGCGGGCGGAGGCGAGCAGGGCGTCCAGCAGCGGCGCGGGCATCACGCACAGCCCGGAGGCGACCGTGAGCAGGGGAGCGATCAGCACGTCGGGGTCGGCGGACTTGGGCAGGAAGCCGTCGGCCCCGGCGCGCAGCGCCCGCTCGGCCAGCGCGAGGTCGTCGGAGCCGGACAGCGCCAGCACCCTGGTCGCCGGGCGGCGCTGCTTGACCTGGCGGATCGCGGCGGCGCCGCCCAGCGGGGGCATGGCCAGGTCGACGATGGCCAGGTCGGCCGCGCACGCATCCACCAGTGCGGCGGCCTCCTCGACCCGGGTGGTCGCCCCGCCGACGGTGAAGCGGTCACCCGCCCTGTTCTCCAGCAGCAGCGCGAGCCCCTGTGCGAACAGCTCGTGGTCGTCGACGATCACGACGACCAGCCGCTCGTTCACCCGCGCTAGCGTCCCACAGGACCCTCATAGGCGCAGAGTCTTGCCGATCACGTCGAGCATGATCTCGTCGGTGCCGGCGCCGATCCGGTAGAGCCGGATGTCGCGCAGCACCCGGGACACGTCGTACTCCTCCATGTACCCGGCCCCGCCGTGGATCTGGACGCACTGGTCGGCGACGTCCCACGCGGTCTGGGTGGCCAGCAGCTTGCACATGGAGATCTCGCGCACCGGGTAGTCGCCCCTGGCGTAGCCGCGCGCGGTCTGGTAGATCAGCGCCCTGGCCGCCTCCAGGCGGGTGGCCATGTCGGCGAACTTGTGCCGGATCGCCTGGTGCTGGCCGAGCGGGCGGCCGAACGTCTGGCGGGTCCGGGCGTAGTCGAGCGTCTTGTCGAAGGCGTACTGCCCATACGCCAGGCAGCCGGCGGCGCCGATCAGCCGCTCGGCCTGCAGCTCCCACATGATGTGCTCGAAGCCCTCGTTGACGGTGCCGAGCACGGCGGAGTCGTCCACCCACACGTCGTCGAAGGACAGCAGCGCGGTGTCCGAGGCGTGCATGCCCAGCTTGCGCAGCCGCCGTGCCCTGGTCACCCCCGGCGCGTCCATCGGCACCAGGAACAGGGTGAAGCCGTGGTGGCCGGCCGCCGGGTCGGTCTTGGTGACCAGCAGGATCATGTCGCTGCGGTGGCCGTTGGTGATGAACGTCTTGGACCCGTTGATCAGCCAGCCGCCGTCGCGGCGCACCGCCCTGGTCTTGATGGCGGCCACGTCGGAGCCGGCGTCGGGCTCGGTGATGCCCAGCGAGTAGATCGTCTCGCCGGCCACCCCGGGCCGCACCCAGCGCCGCTTCTGCTCCTCGGTGCCGAACTGCAGGATCGGCGGCATGACCATGTCGGTGTGCACGGACAGCCCCATCAGGAACCCGCCGCTGCCGCCCCTGGCGAGCTCCTCGGCGAGCACCAGGTTGCAGAAGTAGTCGCCGCCCTGGCCGCCGTACTCCTCCGGCACCGACAGCCCCAGGAAACCGAGCTCACCCATCCGCCGCACGATCGAGTCCGGGAAGGTGTGCTCCTCCCACTCGGCCACGTGCGGCACCACCTCGCGGTCCACGAACGCCCGGATGGCCGCCCGCAGCGCCTGGTGCTCCTCGGTGAACACGGAGTGGTTGGTGTTGATCGGGTTCGTGAGGGTCATGGCCTCGGACCGCCCTGTCCGTGAGAAACCGCCACGGATCATGACCATAGTGCAGCCGGCGGTTTTTGCACGCCCTACTTCACAACGGCCTCGTAGACCGCGCGGGTGTACGCCTCGCTGCGCCCGGAGCCGATCACACCGGGGGCCATCCGGTTCATCATGTAGGAGATCGTCAGGCGCCGGTCGAGGTCCATGATGATCATCGATCCGCCCCAGCCGCCCCAGAAGCAGACCCGGCCGTCCGGGATGTAGGGGATCGTGTCGGGCCGGGGCAGCCCGAAGCCGATGCCCCAGCGCAGCGGCAGGCCGAGCACCAGGTCGACCCCGTCGGCCTGCTCCTCGAAGATCAGCTTGATGGTGTCGGGGGAGAGCAGCCCGACGCCGTCGACGGTGCCGCCCAGCGTGACGGCCGACAGGATGCGCGCCACCGACCGGGCGTTGCCGTGGCCGTTCAGCCCGCCCAGCTCGGCGCGCCGCCAGGCGTCGGTGTTGGCGGCGGCGGCGTTCAGGGGCGGAGCGGTGAAGGTCTTGGCCGCGACGCTGCGCTGGTCCAGGGCGGACAGGTCGAACGGCGGCGGCGGGACGATCTCGGCGATCCGGTGCAGGTCCTTCTCGCGCGCGCCGATCTGGAAGTCCGCGCCCAGCGGCGTGGCGATGTCGCTGGCGACGAAGTCGGTGAGGGTGTCGCCGGTGATGCGGTGGATCAGCTCGCCGACCAGGTGGCCCTGGTTCTGGGCGTGGTAGCCGGACGCGGACCCCGGCGGCCACCACGGACTCTGCGCGGCCAGCCGCGCGGTGGCGTACTCCCGGTCGTACAGGTCCTCGGTGGTGAACGGCCGCTCCCAGCCGGAGACCCCCGAGGTGTGCGCCAACAGGTGGCGGACCTCGACGTCCTGCTTGCCGTGCGCGCCGAACTCGGGCCAGTACCTGGCCACCGGCGAGTGCACGTCCAGCTCGCCGTCGTCGACCAGCATCAGCGCGGCCAGGTTCGTGACGGTCTTCGTCGTCGACCACACGTTGACGATGGTGTGCTCGGTCCACCGGCGGGCACGGGCCTCGTCCTGGAAGCCGCCCCACAGGTCGACGACCGTCTCGCCCTCGACGTCCACGACCAGCGACGCCCCCAGCTCCTCACCGGAGGCCAGGTTCGCCGCCAGCGCCTCCCGCACGCCGGAGAAACGATCACTGCACAGCCCCTGCACGAGCGGTTCGGCCATTGCCGCATCCCACCAGAGTTGTCGGTGCGGGCGCACTGCCGAGTCGGCATCACCGCCCAACCCCATCGGCATGGCACCGTTGATCATCTGGCACAAGCTGGTCCGCACGGCTTGATTCGTAACGCCGCGAGGACGACCGTGGTGAACCATGGCGGGGGAGTCCGTGACCGGCGACGGCATCGAGTGGGGGAGCCCGGCCGCGCGCGGGGTACTGGCCGCGACGGTGCTCGGCGCCGGCCTTGCGTTCCTGGACAGCACGATCATCAACGTGGCGCTGCCCGGGATCGGCGAGGAGCTGGGCGCCTCGGTGGCCGGGTTGCAGTGGATCCTGGACGGCTACCTGCTCGCGCTGGCGGCGCTGATCCTGATCGCGGGCGCGCTGTGTGACAGCTACGGGCGCCGTCGGGTGTTCGCCGTCGGGATCGTCTGGTTCGGGGTCGCGTCGGTGCTCTGCGGGCTGGCCGTCTCGACGGAGATGCTGGTCGCCGCGCGGGTGTTGCAGGGCGTCGGCGGCGCGCTGGTCACCCCGGGCGCGCTGGCCATCATCCAGGCGGCGTTCCAGCGGCGGGACCGGGCACGGGCCATCGGCGCCTGGTCGGGGCTGACCGGGCTGAGCGGCGCGGTGGGGCCGGTGGTGGGCGGGCTGCTGGTGCAGGTGTGGTCGTGGCGGCTGGCGTTCCTGATCAACGTTCCGCTGGCCGCGGTGGCGTTGTGGCTGGTCGTGCGGTACGTGCCCGATTCGTGCGACGCCGACCGGGGTCGGCGGCCCGAGTTGCTGGGCTCGGTGCTCGGCGCGGTCGGGCTGGCCGGGCTGACCGGCGCGCTGGTGGAGGCGCCCGCGCGCGGCCCACTCGACCCGCTGGTGGCCTCGGCCTCCGTGCTCGGCGTGGCCGCGCTGGCCGCGTTCGTGGTCAGGCAGCTGCGCGCCCGCGACCCGCTGGTGCCGCCCGGGCTGTTCGCCGACCGCACGTTCGTGCTCGCCAACGTCGTGTCGTTCGTCGTCTACGCGGCGCTGATGGGCGTGATGGTGCTGTTCATGCTGCAGCTGCAGGTCTCGCTGGGCTACTCGCCGGCCGCGTCCGGGCTGGCCGGGCTGCCGACCCCGGCGCTGCTGCTGGTGTTCTCGGCGCTGTCCGGGCGGCTGGCCCAGCGGTTCGGGCCGCGCTGGTTCGTGGTCGGCGGCGCGGCCGTGGTCGCGGCCGGGATGGCGCTGATGGCGCGGGTCTCGCCGGGGGCGACGTACCTGGGCACCGTGTTGCCGGCCATCCTCGTCTTCGGCATCGGGCTGGTGCTGGTGATCGCCCCGATGACCGCCACCGCGCTGGCCGCCGCCCCGGACCGCTACGCCGGCGTCGCGTCCGGGGTGAACAACGCCATCGGGCGCACCGGCGGCCTGCTCGCCGTCGCCGCGCTGCCGGCCGCCGCCGGCCTGACCGGCGCCGCCTACACCGACCCCGTCGCGCTGACCGACGGCTGGCGGACCGCGATGTGGATCTGCGCCGGGCTGTGCCTGGTCGGAGGGGCGCTGGCCGTCGGCATCCGCAACGATGTGCTCGCCGGGGCCCCGGCGGACGCGATGGTTGAGGCTCCCCGCCCCGGGGAGTGCCTGCACTGCGGGGTGGAGGGGCCGCCGACGCACGTCGTGCCGGGCAGGCGGTGAGCCGCTTGTCTACGGTATGGAGGTGAGCGCGCTCGTTCAGAGGGACCGGGCGCCGCGCGCGACCGTCGCCGCGGTGGTGCTGGCGGTGGTCGTGTTCGTGGCGGTGCTGCTGTGGTCGAAGTGGTTCCCGTACGTGGCGAAGGCCGTCGAGACCGGTCGGGCGCACGGCTGGTCCGGGTCGAACATCCTGGCCACCGGCGGGGTTCGTCCCGGCGACCCGCCGAGCTGGGACGCGGCGGTGTCGTTCCTCTGGGCGTACGCGTCGGCGGTGTGGAAGGCGCTGGTCGCCGCGCTGCTGATCAGCGCCTCGCTGCAGGCGCTGGTGCCTCGGGCCTGGCTGTTGCGGGCGTTGAACCGGCGTGGACGGTTTGCCAGCGCGCTGGCCGGCGGGGTGGCGAGTTCGCCGTCGATGATGTGCACCTGCTGCACGGCGCCGGTGGCCGTCACGCTGCGGCGCAACGGCGTGTCCACGGCCGCGGCGGTGGCGTACTGGCTGGGCAACCCGCTGCTCAACCCGGCGGTGCTGGTGTTCCTGCTGCTGGTGGCGCCGTGGCAGTGGACGGCCACCCGCCTGGTCGTCGGTGCGTTGACGGTGTTCGCGGGCGCGGCGCTGGTGGCGATGGTCGCCGACCGGCCCGGGCGCGCGCCGGTGCCGGTGCCGCCGGACCCCGAGCCGGTCGCAGGCGGCGCGGGCATCGCCCGTCGGTTCGTGGGCTCGTTGTCGAAGCTGGCGCTCGTGCTCGTCCCGGAGTACCTGGTGATGGTGCTGCTGGTCGGCGCGTTCCGGGGCTGGCTGCTGGGCGTGGGCGGGCTGGCGGCCGGCGTGCTCGCCGTGCTCGTGGTCGCGGTGGTCGGGACGCTGGCGGTGATCCCGACCGCGGGCGAGATCCCGATCGCGCAGGGCCTGGCGCTGATCGGGGTGTCGACCGGCGTGCTCGGCGCGCTGCTGATCACGCTGCCGGCTGTGAGCGCGCCCGGGGTCGCCATGGTGGCGCGGAGCTTCGGCTGGCGGGCCACGGTGGCGACCACCGTGCTGGTGATCGTCGCGGGCGTGCTCGGCGGCGCGATGTTGTCGCTGGTGACGAACTAGGCCCATGTGGTCAGGCCGATGACCTCGCGCGCGATATCGGTAACGCCGCGACCATCGGTGGCGACGCGGTGCACCCATTCGGGCGTGACCTCGTCCAGTTCGCGCGCGACCAGGTTGCTGCGTTCGACGTGCCACTCCAGCGCGCTTCCTATCTCGCGGCCGCTCAGCCTGTGACGCGCTGTCGCGTCCGTCGCCGTCAGCAATACGGCGGTGACCCGAGGATTATCGCCCATTGCCGTCGTCAGCTCGTCGACGACCCGGACGCTGGCGGTGTTCGTATAAATCATCCGTTGATACCCGATCGCCCGGTAATTGGTCCACATCGCGGCCAGGTTGCGTTCCGCGAGGCTGTGCTCCCAGGGTGGCGGGTGTGCCTGGTCCAGGTTGTCGCCCTCGATGAGACAGTGCTTGACGTCGAGGCGAGCGAGCTGCGCGTGAATCTCGTATCCCACGCTCGTCTTGCCGACACCGGACCGGCCGCCGATGAGAAGTAGCTCACTCACCTTGTTATCCAGAGACCCGTGCTATTTGCATGTATCGGATTCTAGTGGCGATGTCGAGACGATTGCGCGGCTGGAGAACGAGCGGTTCGAGTCGGTGGTGGCCGGCAATTTCGACAGGCTGGCGGAGCTGTGTCATCCCGAGTTGGCGTATACCCACACCAATGGCGCGACCGACACCTACGAGTCGTAGGCTGCTCGCGTTCCACCCGACGCCGAGGGCCTGACGGCCCGGACGATGTGGTGACCAGGTGCCCGCCGATGAACCCGCCGGCCCCGGTGACCCTTGCGCGCCGCTCGTCCTCGGTGAAAGTGGTTTGCGTTCGGGCGTGGGCCGCCTGTTACCGTGCGCCCGTGGCACCCGAGTGCTCCGAGACGCCGAAGGCGTCCTAGCTACCCCGCCCCGGCCCCGTCCGCGTCGATGGGGCCGCTTTGGCGTGCTCTGCTCGAACCACGATCCAGGAGTCCCTCGTGGGTGCGCTCACCCTCAGTTCCGTCGATGTCGCCCTGGTCATCAGGCCCGAGGTGGGACGGGATCCGCCGAACCTCGCGGCCCCGTCAACCAGTCCACCTCGACCAAGGGAACCACCGTGTCCAGCTCAATGTTTCGGAAGAAGTCGCGCGCGAGGGTCAGGCACCACCGCGCGCGGTGGAACGCGAAGATCTCCGCGCCCCGGCTCACCCGCTGCCGCAACCCGGCCTGCGGCGAGCCCAAGCCACAGCACATGGCCTGCCCGGCCTGTGGCCAGTACAAGGGCCGCCAGGTGATCGACCCCGCGTGATCTCCGCCCGGCGCGCGCCCGCGTCCCGATTTGGAAAGGCGCGGGCGCGCGCCGTCCCAGCCGCGGAATTGGTTCTCTCTTTGCCGCACATGTCGTTCTCGGCGATCAGGGTCATCAGCCTGACACAAATGGCATCCGGCCGTTGGGGTAGCGGCCCCCGATGCATCCGGGGGCCGCTACCAGCCTCACCGTCGAGGCGTCGTTATTGGATCAGTAGCTCACGGCGGTCACGCCCGACCCGCCGGAGCTCGAGGCGTTGCACTGCATGTTGCCGTCGCCCGAGCCGTTGCCCAGGATCCCGATCCCGCCGGCGATCGCAATCAGGCACCATCCCTCCGCGGTGCCGGCCTTGCCGCCGGAACCACCGATGACGACGACGTAGTTGTCGCGGTGCTGGCCACCCTTGCCGCCGGACTTGCCATGCGCAAGCGCGGTGGCTCCGAACAGCGCGGACCCGCTGGCCGCCAGGGCGATCGCGACAACCGCAACGGCGGCCCGTCGCCCGATCTTACGAATCATCAGTCCCATCTCCATTCGACAGTCGAGGTGGCTTCTCACCTCAACCGGGGAGGCAGATCTAATGCCGTTCGGATCGAGTTGTCCACATAAGGTTCACCGCCACTTCCAAAAATTACCTCGTGGAGTGATCCCCGCCGGGTGACGAACCATTCCTTCGGGTGGTGGTCCCTATCGGCGACGCGAGGTGGCCGACGTCTTCCGTCATCGCCGCCTCGGGAGCCTCGAACGTTGAGCGCGGTGTTTACCGGCCGTCCGTGTTTTGACGAACAATGCGTATTGCGGTGCACTCTATTCGTTTACCGAATGCGAATTCGTCACGAGGGACGGACGGGAGGCACGGTGAACGTCGAAGAGGCCGAGGCGTACCTGGCCCGCCCGGGTTCGTCGGCGTCGTGGTGCATGCTCCTTCCATTGAGGCCCACACGCCCCCATCGAGGCGGTGTCCGTCGTCGCCTCGGTCGGTGGTGACAGTCGGGCCGGTGGTTACTCGATTCGGCCCGCCGAGGCGGGGGTAGTGCTGCATGCTCGGCGCATGGAACTCACACCTACCGGTTGGGTGGCGAACTACCGGACCACGCTCTCTGATGGCCGGGTGATTGCCCAGCAGCGAGATGTCGAGTCGTTCGATGCCGACGGGGACGCGATGGTGGTGGACGCGGAGCGCGCGGTGTTGTGCCGTGCTCGTGACGTGCCGGGGTTTGTCGGCCTGCGGCATGCCGAGAGGTTCGTAGTCAGCGTTCTGCCGGCCGAACCGGGGTGGCGCGTGGTGCGCAGGGGGGTCGATGAGAAGTGGACGCGGATCATCGCGTGGCTGGTCACTGAGCGAGGGGTGGCCTATCCGATGATCCCGGACTGGGAGTGGGGCACCCTCGCGTTGTTCGATGACCGCTTAGGGCGCATGCACGGCCCAGACCTGGAGGTGCGCCATGACGGCGCCGAATCCGAGTGAGAGCGACCCCAAGGGAGCGGCAAGGGAGCGAAGGGAGAGCGCCTCCCAGTGACCCGCACCCTTCGCTCTCTTGGGCGGAGAGCTGCCAGGAGACGTGATCGGTAGGCCGTATCCCTCGCTACGGGTCGGCGCTCGACGCCGGCAACGTCCGGCGAGCCTTCCGCAAGGTGGTGGACGCGGCCGGCCTGGTCGGCGCGGACTGGACACCGCGCGAGCTACGGCACAGCTGCGGCCCCGTGGTCGACGACGGCGCGACGGTGATGGACCGGATCCTGCCGGTGAGCGCAGTCAGGCAGTTAGTCAGGCACATACAGGTCAGGCCCCGTCCGGACGATCACGGAAGGGGCCTGACCTGCGTACCTGCTGGTGGGCGATACTGGGATTGAACCAGTGACCTCTTCCGTGTCAACAAGGTTCGGCTGGCCTCGGCACCTGGTACTGAGGTCGAACATGCAGGTCGGGACGTTGGTCTGTGTTGGTTTACCGCAGTGGTGATGGCCCCGGATTTCAAGATCGTCTCCCAAGTCTCTCCCAGGCGGGGCTGCGCCAAGACTTCGGTCGGTCTGGACGTCATCAAAGGGCGTCCGGATCTTCGCACGGGGACAGGGCGTACGCCGGCACGAGCTGCTGTCGCCAGAACACTGACTCTGTCCCGCCGTTGGCGTAGTGGACGTGGAAGTCGACGACCCCGACCCAGTCGCCACGGCAGCTGCGGCGCCAGCCGGTCAGGACCCCTTGGGTTCGACCGGACAGGTCGAGGCCACCGACTACGGCCTGTCCCCGGATCTCGGGATCGGGGGGAACCAACTTCTCCAGGTCGACCCATACTGCCTGCGCGCGTGGCGCGATCAGCTGGACGGGGGCGTCGGCGGCCGCCGAAGGAAGCACCTCCCAGCCTGGCTCAATCGAACACACGTTCGACATCATGCTCCTGGTGCCGAGCTGCCGCAACCGGCCTGGCCAGTGCGGTTGGCCCGACAGCCTGCGCACGCCATTCACCGCGCCAGTGACCCCGCCATCCACCCCGCCATCCACCCCGCCATCCACCTCGCCGCTCGTTGGCGGGGTGAATGGCGGACCAGTGGCGCGCGAAACCGCTGATCAGGGCATGCAGAGGGTCGCACTGTGCGCCCCGTGTATAAGGGGAGGTCCCTCCGCGAGCGTGCCATCGCGCTCACCCAACGACCGCTCGGCCGCATTTCCGCGCGAGAATCTTGCGGGGGCCATGTCTGAAAACGGGCCGAAAACAGGAGTTAGGGGTGCCGCACATCTGTGACCCAGCAACGGGCGCGTTGGTGCAGGGTGCTTCGGCAAAGTGGCCCCGCGGGGGGCGGCGTTCTGCCAGGCTTACGGCTATGTCGCTCTGGACGGAGTGGACCTCAGCGCGGGCATGGGCTCAGGCGTTGACCGCGTGGGACCAGCGGGTGTTCCCCTCGCGGTGGCCCCCGGGCGATCCCGCCGAGCGGCAGGCGGAGCTGGTTGAGCTGCTTCTCGCCTACGCGATCGAGGCGGCCGGCCGGCTCAGCCGCAAGCCCGCCGCCGCGCCGTCGCCGGCAGGGCTGGTGCGGGTGCGGCTGGAGCTGATCAGCGTGCTACTCGCCCCCGACACGGCGCGGGCGCTGGTGCACAACGGCGCCTCGCTGGGACCGATCGGCCACCAGCCTGGACTTGAGATCGTTGGCCGGGCGCTGTGTGTGAGCGGGGAGCCGGAGCGGTGGCGCGAGCTGGCGCGTCGCGCGGCCGAGGTGATCGCCGCCCACCACGACGACAGCCGGACAGGTGACGCGTTCGATCCGATGCTCGAACTCGGCGACCGCAGCGTGCCGATGGCCGAGCTGCACAGATCCCACGCGCTGCGACCCGACCAGCTCCTGATCACCACCGACTGGCCCACCTGGCCCCTTCTTCCCGACCGGGGATGATGCCGGCGTGATGGGTGAGCTGGACTTCCCGGCGCGGCGTGCACGAGCGCTGGAGTGGATGCACCTGGCCGAGAAGCAGCTGCGGTCCTACGAGTGGGAGCCCACCGACCTGGAGGCGGCGATCGCCGAGCAGCTGATGCGCGCCGTGCCTTGCCCGACGCGGACGCCGCCCCCGTACGTGGGGGAGGAGTTGTGGGCGCGGCTGCTGCGGTTGTCGGGCTGGGCGCCGGTGCTGCGGCTGGCGATGATGGCCGGCGGCTGGCAGCTACAGGTCGATGACGACGACCAGGTCGTCGAGATCGGCTCGCCTGAGCCCGGGGTGAAGGCCACCCTGGAGCGGCTGCTCGCGGCGGTGTACCTGCTCGCCGACATCGTCGAGGAGTGGAACCGCGACCACAACGACCAGCGCGGGAGAGTCCCGAACGAGCGCGCCGCGGCCGGCGTGATGACCCAGCAGGTCCCCGGCCTCGTCGAGCACCTGGCCGCCGCCGAGCGGTTCTTCATCGGCCCCGGCTCGGTCCGTGAGATGTTCGCCGTCATCGCAACCGGCCTCGTCGACTAGCGATACGGCGAAAGCCGGAGTTCTGAGGGTAGCGTGACGGTCGTGACACTTGAGCAGGCGGTACGGGTGGCAGAGCACTTTGTCGCCCCACTCGGTAGGCGCTGGTTGCATGTTCAGGCAGTCGCGGCCAGAGCTACCGGTTTGACTGCCGCAGTCCGATCGGACCAGCGAGACGACTTGGTCGCCGCAGCCTGGCTGCATGACATCGGGTACTCGCCAGAAATCGGGCACACGCGATTTCACCCGCTCGATGGAGCGCGATATCTACGAGATTCTGGCTGGCCACCCCTTGTCGTGCAACTCGTTGCGCATCACTCCGGAGCGCGATTCGAGGCAATCGAGCGGGGACTTTCCAAGCAACTACTTGCCGATTTTCCATTCGAGGACTCACCTAGTCTTGACGCGTTGGCAACTGCTGATCTAACAACAGGTCCCGGCGGTGAGGCAGTAACGTACGAAGAGCGAATCAGTGAGATCTTGTCGCGTTATTCCCCTGATGACCCAGTGCATCGAGCGTGGCTGAGAGCCCAACCCGTACTCGCCGAAAGTATTGAACGAACGTTCCGTCGCATGCGGAACGCTCAGCCCAAGTAGGGGCCAGTGCGCGTCTCGTCGAGCGCGTGCTCGATCCTCAGGCGCATTGAAGGATGAATTCTGAGTTCGCGGATCTTGTTTCCTTCGACCCATGCAACGGCCTTAGTTTCGATGCCATCCTTTCGAACATTACCGCCAATGACGTGACCTCTGAAACAGAGTGAAAACTGCTGTCGAACTTCTCCATCGTCGTACTTCATCACATGTCGCGGGTCGGTGTACGTGCCGATCAGGCCTGTAATCTCGACGTCAACCCCTGTCTCTTCCTTGACTTCGCGGACGGCCGTGTCAACAATACTTTCTCCGGGATCGTGCCCGCCTCCCGGAAGTGCCCAGTAGTCATTATCGATCTTATGAATAAGCAGCAAGGCTCCGAACTCGTTCTGCACGGCAACCGTAACGGAAGGCACCACGCTGTTGATGGCTGGCGCATTTGGGTCATTGAAGTAGTCAACTCGGGCCATCTAATTGCTTCCCTCTCGGGTTTCGGGCACGGCGAGCTGCCATACTCGCTCGAACGACTCAAGATAGTGTTCCCACATTAGTCCGCCATCAAGACGTCGCAAATGTAGAACTGGGTTCTGGCCAGCGAGGGCACCGTAAGCGTGCCCATTGATCAATGCCTGGTCGTCGAAACGATATATCGAATTGTAGAGGATGGTCCCATGAGTGCGAACCTGGACGTTCGGTAAGGTAACCACCTCCTGCAGGTAACGCCGCATCATCTGAACACGTCCTTCGAGGCCGCCAGTGGTCCCCTCTTCTTGAGCGCGTTGGATTACGGCGGCGGAGGTGTGGTCGCCAACGGCGAACCGGAATCGCACACCGGCCGCCGCCTTCGCGCGAATGACAGGTAGGAGATTGTGCTGCTCGACGAGGAACTGGCCTGAGAATACAAGTACATCGACTACGCGGTGTGCTGAGTGGATGAGTTCGGTCCAGATGTCGAACGGTACGGCTGACCGGGTCGGATAGAGGTGCACTAGCTCGCTTTCGCTGGTAGGACGTGTCCGCACGTCGCCAGCGAGCGACGGCCAGAGGTGCACCTCATCCACACTAAGCAACTGCACGAGTTGGATGCGGTTGGTCCGATGTGGAGTCCGCGTCTCATCACCAATCCAGCGTTCGACCGTCTTCGGGTCGACTCCCACCCGGCTGGAGACGTCCTCGATGGTCAGGCCACTGGCGTGGATCGCTGCTCGAAGTCGATCGTTCGCCACGTCATCCATCTTGACGTACTTGAGGACGTCCTGGGGACGTTGCAGACATTTCGTCCGTCGCTGAGACGTCTGGAACGATCCCGCGAGGTGCGGTGTAACCGTCCTCGGCTTCGCGGTCCCATTAATGCATGCGAGACACGTGGTGGTTGCCAAGAGCGCGAGGCCGAACGTTGAGATCTGGACCAGTCGCACGGTCTAGCGAGCTACGACTGGTGCTCCTGCTCGATGGCCTCCACTCTGCTGCGCAGATCGGCGACTTCGGACCGCAGGGCGTCGAGCGCGGTATGCACATCGGTGTCGTCGGGGGTCTCGGTCGGCAGGGTACGAACGAACGTCCCACGACCCGAAGCAGATTCCAAGATCCCCTCGTGCTGCAAGGCCTTGACCGCCGCGTGCACGGTCAGCTCGGCGATGCCGTACTCAGCGGAGAGCGCTCGGAGCGATGGGATCTTCTGGCCAACTGTGAACTCGCCAGCCGTGATCCGACGTCGGAGATCGTCTCTGACCTGCACGCTGAGCGGTTGCGCGCTCCGTTGATCGATCGCCACCCGCCAAGACTACAGCCCGCTTAGGCCACCACACAGCACCACAAGCACCCCTTGCCAACCAAAGCACCTTGTGGCACCTTAATGTGCCATGAGTGGTTCGAGAGGAACTCACGCGATGGAGACCGTTCGCCTCAGCAAGCACGCCCGCGAGTTCATCGACGCAACCGACGACGTCACGTTCGCGCGTGACTGCGGAGATGGCATGGACTTCCGGACCACGACCCGAGCTCAGTGGGACGTCGGCGCCGAGCTTCGCCGCACCGGCTTACGCCAGGAGCCCACGTCGTGGTTGTCGATGTCGGAGGCGGAGCGCGCACAGATCCGCCCGCCTCGGCGTCGCACGCCGGCAGGGCTGTTGGTGCTGGTTCGTGGCGAGGGCGCTGACCGCCCAGTCTGTGGTGATGCGGGTGAGGCGGCGTGATGGCCGGGGTGTTGGCGGAGATCGGCGCGTTGATGCGCTCGGCACCGCGCCCGAGTGCGCCGGCTGGTGATGTCGCGGCCTGGTACGAGCGTAAGGCCGAGCTGCTTGAGCATGTGGCGGCCGACCTGCTCGACAGGGGACCGGTGATGGGGGACGCCGGCTCGGATGCTGCGCGGTTCGTGTTGGAGGCGGGTCGTGCGCGTCGCCGCGCGTCTGCGCTGAGTGGGAAGGCGGCGGCGTGATGCGTACTCGTTCGATCCTGCTGTGGCCGTTCGCCCTGGCCTGGGGGCTGGTGCGGCTGATGTTCTGGCCCGCGCTGGTGCTCGGCGTGGCCTGGCTGTTCACGTACTTCGGGCTGTTGCCCTCGGGGTTGTTTGCGCTGCTGGTTGTTCTGGACGGGCTGTGGGCGTTGTGGTCGCTGCGGCTGTGGGCGGCGGTGGTCAAGGGCTCGATGCGCTCCATGGAGCGAGGCACCGTGACCATCCGCAACCAGGTGCCACGCCGGCGCGGGCGGGCTCGACGTCGGCGAGTGCGCCGATGAGCACGACGACCGAGATCGCGGTCGCCGACAGGCTCGCGGTCAACAGCTCTCAGGTGTACCGCGTGTCCGGCCGCGAGGTCGGCAAGTCCGAGGTACTCGGGTCACTGGTCACACGATGGAACGACGACCCCGACCGGGACGCCATCGAGGTGGCCGGCGCGCTCCGGTCGGCGGCCGCGTTGTCCGGGCGCGGCACCGGCGCGGACCTGATCGAGGTCGCCGAGGTGGCCGAAGGTGGTGACCAGCGATGAAGGTGCGCCGGTTGCTGTTGTTCGCGGTGATGTTGGGGGCGTTGTCGCTGTCGTTCCACGGCCAGGTGGCCTCGGTGGCTCCGCAGCTGGGTGTGCCGTTCGCGGTGGTGTTCGCCATCTCATATGACGTGGCTACGTTGCTCGCGCTGCACGAGGCCATGACCCCAGGCGTGAGCGGGCGGGTACGGCGCTGGGCGTGGACGGTACTCATCCAGGCTGGTGGCACCGCACTGGGGCTCAACACTTGGTACGGGCTGTCGACCGGCATGCTGCCCAGCCCGGTCGCGGTCGCGGTGGGCGCGGGTCCGGTGATGCTCGCCTGGTCGCTGTCGCACCTATTCGCGTTGGTGCTCGCCGAGCGCACCGGACGCACCGGAAGCACCGGCGACGGCGCCGCTTCCCGGACCGCTTCCGCGGATTCCCACCCGTCCCCCCGCGAGCAGCAGCCTGGACCGGTGCTCGACGCTCCAGCCGCGCGGGCGCTGCCCGCCCCCGAGTGCCCTGGCGGCGTTGACGGGCCGGTGCCGGTTGCGGCCAGTCGCGGTGCGTCCGACGAGGACGCGCTGGTGGATCGGGCCGAGCGGCTGGAGCGCCAGGCCCGGGCCGCCTCGGGCGGGAAGCAGGGCATCTCCTACCGGGCAGCAGCCAAGCGGCTGCGGGTGCGCTACGGAACCGCTCGGGCAGCGCTGGACGCCGCCCGCTCCCGCCTCGACGCCGACGCCGCTCCTGAGACCCCACGGACCGGCGGCGCTACCGCCGCCTGAACAACCCACCCAGACCCCGATAGCCAAGTTGAAGGGAAGCATGTAGATGGCTGAGCAGCAGAGGTTGGGCGAGCCGGAGTTCTTCTCCCCGCGCATGATCCGGGAGTACTGCGAGCGCGCCCGCAACTTCGTCCGGCCGCTGTTCCACGAGTTGCACGTCTCCGCCGAGGAGTTGGAGATGGTGTTGCGGGAGCTGCCGTCGAGCAACCCGCACGTGTTCGGGCAGGACTCGAAGGTGCGCGCCCGGTTGGTGGCCAACCACATGCGGCGGGCCGCGGACGGGGCCGAGGTGACCGCGGCGTCGCTGGTGCGGACCTACTTGTCGTTCCGCAAGCACTACATGCCCGAGATCCACCAGCGCGGCCAGCGCACCCGCCGCAAGTTCGACATCAACGACCAGTAGCCAGCGCCCAGGCCCGGCCACACCAGTGGGCCGACGTCGATTACCTGGAGGGATTGTCCGGATGGAGCTGTTCAGCCGTCGAGACCAGCGCGGTGGCGCTGGCGGTGGTGGCGGTGACTTCGTGCCCACTGGTGAGGCCAAGTTTGGGTTCTACGTGCCGCGTAAGTACTGGGCCTCGCGTGTGGCCCCGTACGCGGCGGAGTGGGCCGGGCTGGTGGTGACCTGGCCGATCGGGTACTTCCTGCACTCCGGGCTGGGCGCGCCCGCCCGGGTGCCGTGGGCGTCGGCGTTCCTGGTGCTGCTGGGCACCGGGCTGTCGGCGTTGACCTGGCAGCTGGGTCGGGCGCGGGGCGCGTCGACGCGGTGGATGGCCACAGCGACGGTGGCGATCGGGGGGTTGTGGTTCCTGGTCGCCACCGTGATCGGGCCGGCCGACCCGCTGCTGTTCTGGGTGTGGCTGCTGGGCGGGTCGACGTTGGCGCTGGCGTGGAACATCAAGTACGCGCTGCGCTCGGGTGAGGACGAGGGCACCAACGCCCTGTTCGAGAAGGTCGGGCTCGCCAAGGTCCGCACCGGGCAGGTCGAGGCCGCGCCCGGGTCGAACAAGGTCACCGTCCCGCTGTCGCTGCCCGCCGGCGAGGCGTCGGTGGAAGACGTGCAGAAGGCCACCGACCAGCTCGCCCAGGGGCTTCGGCTGCACAAGGGCTCGGTCCGGGTCACCCCCAACCAAGACGACCTGTCCCAGGCCACGATGACCATCGTCCCCACCGACGTGCTGCGCACCCCACAGCCGTGGCCGGGGCCGTCGCACCCGGGCGGGTCGATCACCGACCCGATCGTGCCGGGGCTGTATGAGGACAACGAGCCGGTGCGGCTGTGGCTGCCCGGCGACCCGAGCGCCAAGCGCAACGCCACCCATGTGCAGATCAACGGCATGAACGGCGCGGGCAAGTCCGAGGCGGGCAAGCTCACGTGGGCGGAGATCCTCACCCGCCGCGATGTGGTGCTGGTCATCCTCGACCCGTCCAAGGGTGAGCAGACAGCCGGGTTCCTCCCGGACGACTCCGCTCACCTGATCATCGGCGAACGCCAGTGCCAGGCGTTCGTGCGTAAGGTGCCCGCGGCGATCTCCGCGCAGGCCCACCAGCTCGGCCAGTGGGGCTATGACCAGTGGGTACCCGAGGTCTACGACCGGTTCGGCATGCCGTATGTGGTGCTGTGGGTCGAGGAGGCCTCCAAGGTCCTCCAGGACGCCGCCACGTTGACCACCATCGCCGAGACCGCCCGCTCGGCCGGGTTCGCGCTGGCGCTCTCGCAGCAGCGCTCGACGTTCCGGCGGATGAACACCGACATCCGCGCCCAGCTCGGCGCCGGCTGGTGCTTCGGGGTCAAGGACCCCGACGACGCCGCGTTCTGCCTGTCCGACGAGGTGATCGACGCCGGCGCCCGCCCGGACCGGTGGAAGAACCGCCGCCCCGGCTGCTTCTACCTCGAAGCACCCGGCATCCCCGAGGAGCGGCTGGCCATGCCCGCCCGCACCTTCAACCGCGACACCGACCGGCTGATCCAGGCCATCGCCGCGCACGCCGGCATCCGCGCCCGCCTGTTCGGCACGACCGCCGCCGCGCTCGGCCTGCCACCGCGCCCGGTGCGCACCACCACCATCCGCCCCAACCAGCCCGCCGGCCAGGCGGGTGACCAGCAAGGGGGAGATCACGTCGTGTCCATCACCACCCTGCCCGACCCCAACCAGCCAGGCCTGCACCGGCCAGAGAGCGGTCACGACCCGGCGAGCGGAGTGAGCGCGGCCGAGCTCGCGGACGCGACCGACCTCGACGCGCTGGCCGAGCTACCCGACGACCTGGACGCCGCCGTGTTCGGGCTACCCACCGACCCCGAGCCCGACCTGGCCGGCGACGGTGACACCAAGCTGCCAGAGGACCCGGACATCGCCGACGCCGCCCTGCCACGCAGCCGCCCGACCCGGGCCGAGGCGCGGGCGAAGCTGCGCGAGCTGGTCAACCGGCAGGCCGCGAAGGGGCTCACCGAGTTCTCCATCCGGGACCTGCCCGAGCCCGCGCAGCTGTTCGGGCGGGGCCGGTCGTGGCTGTCCGGGGAGCTGTCCCGGCTGGCCGACGCCGGCGTGCTGGAGGTGATCGGCCAGGACGGCAACGCCACCGTCTACCGCGTCCGCACCCGACACGAACGTAACGCAGCGTGACGGGCGCGCGGGTGAGTGGGCGCGGGCCGCCTGACGCGCGTGACGCGCACGCGTCAGACGTCTAACGCACCCGCTCACCCCGCGCTCAACGCGTGCGCGCGCACGTGCGCGCGGGCGTGCGCGCGCGAAACCCCCTAAACGATCAACCCCTCACAAGGCCGGGTGACCACCCCGGCCCAGCCCTACACACCCCCACACAGCTACACACAGTAACCATTGAGGAGAGTGTCATGCCCTCAGGAGTGACCCCCGTTCCCGGACCCCGCCGCCGCACCGGCAAGCACAACGACCCGGCTGGTGACCCGCCGCCGGAGGTGGTGACCCCGGTCGAGCTGGACGAGTTCCTCGACCCGGACGCCGAGGCCGCCGACCAGCGGGCCGAGGGCGCGCGCCGGCGCCGCGAGCGGGCGCTGTTACGCGAGATCCGGGCCGGGCAGCAGACCGCGTTGGAGGCCATCCGGCAGGGCGAGGCCAAGGCCACCAGCCTGCTGGGCTTGTTCGGCGCCGCGCTGGCCGCCGCGCTGGTCCTGGCCACGCGCGCGAGCCTGAGCGGGTTCTCCGCCGTGGTGCTCGTGCTGGCCACCGTGCCGCTGCTGGGCGCGGTCGTCGTCCTGCTCGACGCGCTGCGCGCGCGGCTGCGAGGGGACCACGGGTTCGAGCGGTGGGCGCGGCTGCATCGCCACCCCGAGGCGCTGATCGACCAGCTCGACCTGCCGCCGCGCTGCCAGATCCACGTGCAGGCCCGCCGGCTGGCCGACCTGTCCACGCTCGCCACGGCCAAGTTCCGCCGCACCAACCTCGCCATCACGCTGCTGGTCGCCGGGCTGCCCCTGCTCGCCCTGGCCGCCCTCATCGCCTGACCCACGCGCCCGGGAACACCGCCCCGCGCTCGCTCCGACCAGGAGGGACTGCCCGATGCACAAGAAGCTCAAGCCACGGCACTACTACGAGGGCCTGGCCCGTGACGCGCAGCTGGTCGCCGAGGCCCGCTACTGGGTCGAGGACTGCTGGCCTTACCACCGCGACATCGAAGAACTCGAAGAGATGCCCGACGCGATGGTCCTCAAGGGCGTGGACGCCCACTACGAGGGCGGGCTCGACCAGTTCATGGCGGACCGGTGAACCCGCCCGTGCGCAAGCTCTCTACCCGCCGGCCCGCGCCGGGGGAGGACCTGAACATCTTCGACCTGTTCGGTATCGCCCGCCCACCGGACTGGACGGCCGAGGCCAGCTGCGCGAAGGCTGCCCACCCGGACGCGTGGTGGCCGGAGAAGGGCGACCCCGCCGCGTACTTCAGCGCCCAGGCCGCGCTGCGGATCTGCCGCGAACGCTGCCCAGTCCGCGACCAATGCCTGCAAACCGCCCTGGACAACCACGAAATCGAGGGCATCTGGGGCGGCACCACACCCCGCCAGCGCCGAACCATCCGCCGCCGTCACCGCCAGGACCAGACCAACCGGCCGGCGGCCTGAGGACCCGCCCCGGGGTCGCCACCCCACCGCGACCCGTCCCGCCAGCGCCGTTGACCTGACCGCCAGCCGAGGAGCACGAAGCGATGTTCAACGAGGCCTGCCTGCACTTCCGCCGAACACCCATCACCTCCATCACCGAGCTGGACACCACCGCGAAGAGCCTGGCCGAGTTCACCGGCCGGGTCGCGGACCTGTCCAGCCGCGCCGCCATCACCGCCCAAGAGATCGCCATGAGCCGGCTGCCCCGGGATCACCGGCTCGCCCTGTGCTTCAGGGAAGCGTCGGAGGGGTTCGGGCAGGCCACTACACGGATAGCGCCGTGCTACCACGCCCTGGTCACGGTCGCCGAGCACACCGACGCCGTGCGCGACCGGATCCGGCGGACCCACCAGGATCAACAACCACAGCCCTACCCGCACCGCGACCCGCCGTCCAAGGGCATCCAGACCGCGCTGGCCGTCCTCGACCAACACCGCTCCCACCTGTACTCCCACCGGGCCGGGGGTCTACACAACGCCGCGGTCAGCTTCGCCGAGCTCTGTGTCCAGATCGGCCAGATCGCGGCGCTGCTGGCGTCCTCGGCCGACGAACAAGCCGCCAGCTACGACGAACCCGCCGGTGACCCTCACGTCGTCGAGCGCCTCACCGAGGCGGCAGCTCTCGCTCGTCGGATCGCGCGCGCCGCCACCCTGGCCAAGGACTACTTCCAGACCACCAGCGTGCACACCGAAGCCGCCGTCAAACGGCTCCGCCGACGCGGATATGACCCGAACAAGGTGCCGCTGTGACCATGGACACCACCACAGCCGCCGTCGTGTTCTCCGCCTGCTCGGCCGGGTGGCTGGCCACCGCCGGGCACGCCGCCAGGCTGGCCCGCCAGCTGCGCACCGACCAGCTGACCGAGCTGCCCAACCGCGAAGCCCTCACCGTGCTGGTACGCCGCGCCGCACGCCGAGCCCGCCCCGGCCGGCACGTGGGCCTGTTGATGATCGACGTGGACCGGTTCAAGGCGATCAACGACACCCACGGCCACGCGGTCGGCAACACCGTCCTACAGGTCATCGCCGGGCGGCTGGCCGCGATCGCCGGCCCCGGCGAGATGGCGATCCGGCTGCACGGTGACGAGTTCGCGCTCTGGCTCGGCCACCACACCACCCGCCAGCACGCGCACGTCTACGCCGTCCGGCGCGGTCACAACGTCCGCGCCGCGCTGGCCATGCCGGTCGAGGCCGGCCGGCACCGCCTGGCCGTCACCGCCTCGGTCGGCGCCGCCGTGCTCCCCGCTGTCGGGCTGTCGCGCGCCGCGCTGCTGGCCAAGGCCGATCACGACATGTACCAGGCCAAACGCGTCAGCTACCGCACCACCTGGCCGCACCCGGCCACCACCCGACCCACGCCCACACCCGGTGAGGACGCCGCCTGATGCCCCCACACAACCCGAACGACGAACACCACACGACCGCAGCCGACGAGCCCCAGCGTCGGAGGGCAATACGACGCCGGCTGCCCATCTTCTTCATCGACATGAGCGGCCGTGGCAACGACTACTGGGTGACGGTGTCGTGGAAACCGACCGACCCCTGGGCGGTCACGCTGTCGATCCCCCACAGCACCAGCCCGGTCGACTGGCTGCTCGCCCGCGACCTGCTGTGGTCCGGCCTGAACATCCCCACAGGGTCCGGAGACGTGCGCATCGAGCCCGTCACCGCCCGCGATCTCGACGACGAGGACCAGATCGAGATCCGGCTCTACGGCAGGCGCAATGCCCGCTGCGCGCACCTGATCGTCACCCGTCGCGACCTGTGGGAGTTCCTGCAGGCCACCAAGGCGCATTTCCCGGACGCCCGCGACACCGCGCGCGCCGGGATCGACGCCGAAATCGCCCGACTCCTCGCCCGGCCCACGGCCGCGCCCGGTGAGGAGGCGACCTGATGCTCCGAACCCAGCCCAACCCGCTCGCCGACCTCAACGCTCAACTACGACAGGCGGTCACCGCAACCTCCAGACACCGCCAACTCGCCATCTGCGCGCACGAAATCGGGCACGCGCTGCTCGAACTCGCCGGAGGCGGGGACGTCCGTTACGTCGAACTCAGGTTCAAGCTCACCGGACTCGCCGGGTACTGCCACTACGGCGACGACGCCCACGACGCCGAACAACTCGGCTGGAGCGGCGAACGCAAACTCGCCCGCCAAATCGCCACCATGGCCGGCCACGCCGCCGAGGTCCGGTTCTGCCAGCACTACCTCGGCATGGACCACTCCGCCGCGTTCCGCTACGGCCTGGACTGGGCCGAAGGCGACTACACCGACTTCTACTACTTCCGCCGCAAATTCGGCCTACGCCACATCTCCCCGGACTGGGCGTTCCACCGCGCCGGCATCTACCTCGACCGCCACGGCGGACTTCTCGACCGGCTCACCCTGCGACTCCACCACGCCCACCACGTCAACGGTGGGGCGTTCCCACCGCCGGCAGGTGTCCAGTGAACGAGCGCAACGAACACATCACCCACGCGCTGAACACCTGGCCCGAATCGGCCCGAGCCCGACTGCGGTTCGCCGCCCACGAAATCGGGCACGGCCTCGCCTTCATCGTCCACGGGATCCGACCCGAATGGGTACGACTCGAATTCGGACTTTTCGGTGGACTCAACGGCGGCCGATGCCGCATCAGCGAATCCGAGCCCAACCCCGGAACACCCCCGGAACAAGTCGAAGCATGGCTCATCGGCGCGTTGGCCGGACACGCCGCCGAAACCCGATTCGGCCAGCTCTACCTCGACCTCGACGACCAACACGCCCATCAGTGGGGCGCCCAAGGAGCAGCCAAGGACTACGACAACTTCCACCGCCTCCGCACCACCCACCGCGTCCGCCTGTCCGAACAGCGCGCCTACCAACGCGCCGCCGCGCTCATCGAACGCAACGGCCTCCGCGTCGACCACCTCACCTTTCGACTCGCCCGCGCCCGCCAACTCGCCGGACACGCCCTATGAGCACCAGACCAGAACATCGATCAGAAGGCTTCGAGATGAACACCACCGTCAACATCAGCACCGTCCTCGCCGCGCGTGACTTCGACCGCCTGCCCGCCGCTACCGCCGTTCTCACCGCGCACGATCTCGACCGACTTCTTGCCGACGCCGCCCGGGGCGCGGCCACCGACGAAACCCTGCCGGGCATTTGCGGGGTCATGCTCCACACCGACACCTACAACGGCACGCCCGTGCTGGTCGCCACCGCCACCGACCGGTTCATGCTTGTCCAGGCACACGTGCCGCTGGACGCCGGCACGTTCGAGGGTCGGCTCATGCTGACCAACGCCCAGGTCACGCAGGTCCGAGCCATGCTCCGGCCACTCACACGGCGCCGAGGCGGCCGTGATGACCAGGTCTCCGTCAGCACCGACACCTTCACCGGCCGCATCGCGGCAGCCGAGGGCACAGCGTTCAGCTTCGTCAACTACTGCGAGTGGTTCCCCAACATCACCAAGGTGACCGACAAGTACCGCGACACCCCACGGACTGACCAGCCGGTCACCCTCAACCCCAAGCTGCTCGCCCGCGCGGCGGCGCTCGGCCGGCGCGGCGAATACGTGCGCGTCGAGGTCCTCGCCGGCGAGCAGGCACCGGTCCGAATCACCATCGGCGAGTCCGGTGTGGCGCGGCTCTGGCTCTACCTCATGCCCGTCCGCACCCAGGCCGACGCGGCCGGGACCGCCGTGTGGAACGTCCCGACCGCGCCCGTGTTCGAACTCCCGCCCGTGACTCCGTGGCAGCGCGAGGCCGCGTGATCACCCACTCACCAGCACCGGCGCCCGTCATGGCACGCCGGGAGGATAGGCCGACACCTGGCCCACCCCAGGGCGGGTCGGTGCCCGCTGTGCTGTCGCTGTTCGCCGGGATCGGCGGCCTGGACCTCGGCCTGGAACGGACGTCGAGCCCTCGGAAACGCCGTCGTGCCCGCCGTCGCCGAACACATCGCCCGCCTGATCACCAACCACACCACTACCGCCGCATGAAGGAACTCGCCCACATCGCGCACTACCACCGAAAGGAGCCAGTTGTCATGGCCGGATTACCAGAGGTCACCGTGGCCGGCACGTTGACCGCCGACCCCGAGCTTCGCTACACCCCGAACGGACACGCCGTCGCCAACTTCACCGTGGCCGCGAACGACCGCCGTTTCGACAGGCGGACCGGTGAATGGGTCGATGCAGGGGCGACGTTCTTGCGCTGCCAGATCTGGCGCGACGCCGCCGAGCACGTCGCGGAATCGCTGAACCGAGGCAACCGGGTCATCGTCACCGGGCGGCTCAAGCAGCGCGAGTACGAGACCCGCGAGGGCGAGAAGCGCACCGTGTTCGAACTTGACGTCACCGAGATCGGACCATCGCTGAAGTGGGCCACCGCCGCCGTCAAGAAGGCCACCCGCACCGGCGCGAACACCGGCGGCGGTGACGACCCGTGGGGAACCGCACCCGCCCAGCCCGACGCTCCGGGCAGCGACGAACCTCCGTTCTAACCCCCCTCGACCCGGCCCGGGGGCGCTGGGACGCGCACAGCCGACAGACCTACCCCGCGTCTCAGCACTTCCGGGCCACCCACCTCCACCCGCCGCCGCACCACCCACGAACCTGCACACCGGAAGGCGACCCGGATATGAGCGTGCCCGACCCACCCAGCCCGCGCGCCCTGACGCCGATGCAACGGGCTCAACGCGACAATGCGCTGAGGGCCGCCGAGCGCGGCTGGCGCGTATTCCCCCTCGTGCCCGGCACCAAGCGGCCGGTGTTCGAGCAGTGGGAACGCCACGCCACCACCGACCCCACCCGGATCACCTCGTTCTGGACCCGCCGCCCGGGCTGCAACATCGCCGTCGCCTGCGGCCCCTCCCGCCTGCTCGTCATCGACCTCGACCTGCCGAAAGCCGGCCACCCCGAGGGGCGGAGCTTGAGCATCGGGGGGACCCGCACTGGTGCCCAGGTGCTCGACCAGCTCGCCGAGCGCACCGGGGGTGAGCTGCCGGCGACCTACACCGTGCGCACCCCGTCCGGCGGCACCCACCTGTACTACCGCGCACCCACCGCCCCGCGCCTTGGCTGCTCGCAGGCCAAGCTCGGCCCGCTGGTCGACACCCGTGGGCACGGTGGCTACGTCGTCGCGCCCAGCTCGATCACCCCGCAAGGCGGATACGAGCTCATCGACGACCGCGAACCTGCCGAGCTGCCCGGGTGGATAGCCCTTGCCCTTGCTCCCAGGCCGTCTCCGGCCATCTCAGCGGCTCCTGACGTGGCTCCTGGGCGGCTCGACGCCTACGTCGCCGCGGCGGTGCGCAGCCAGGTCGAGCGGGTGCGAGCGGCCCCACCAGGCCGGCACAACCACACCCTGTTCGTCGCCGCCTGCCGCCTCGGCGAACTCGTGGGAGCCGGAGCGCTCGACCCCGGCACCGCCACCCACATGCTCCAGCACGCCGCCGAGCCCATCGTCGTCTCGGACTGCGACTGCACCAAGCGCGAGGTCACCAACACGATCGCCTCCGGCCTGCGCACCGGCGCCGAACGACCTCGCCGCCTGCCGCCGCGGCACCGGAGAGCCGCGTGACCGCCGCTCGAGAACCCGACAACTCGCCCGAGCCGACCCGGCCCCCCTCGGTGGCGCGGCCGCTGCGCGCGGTGCCCACCACACCCGACCCACCCGGCGAGGATGACCTCTTGGACGAGCCCGACCACGATCCGGCGCTGGCCGGGTGGGAACCACCGGTGCCGCTCTCACCGGTCCGTGAGCTACCCCGGTTCCCGCTCGACGCGCTGCCCGGCTGGGTGTCCGAGCAGGTACGCGCGGTCGCCCAGACCTTCCAAACCCCACCCGACCTGCCCGGATGCATCGCGCTGGCCGCGTTGTCGGCGGCGGCAGCCGGGCGGGCGATCGTACGGGTCCGCGCCGGCTGGGACGAACCGATCAACATCTACACCGTCGTGGTCATGCCGCCCTCCTCCCGCAAATCACCCCCCTTCCGCGCCATGACCGCGCCGCTGCGTGACGCCGAGCGGGAACTGGTCGAGGCCAGTCGCGCCGAACGCGAACACGCCCGTATCACCCGCGCCACCGCCGAGAAGGCCATGGAGAAAGCCGAACGCGAAGCCGCCGGCGCCACCAGCGACCAACCCGGCGCGCTCGCCGCCGCCGTCGACGCCGCCCTGCAAGCCGCGTCCGTGGAGATCCCGCCCGAGCCCCGGCTCCTGGCCGACGACCTCACCCCGGAATCCGCCGCGACCCTCCTCGCCGCGCACGGCGGCCGCCTGGCCGTGCTCTCCGCCGAGGGTGGGCTGTTCGCCACCCTGGCCGGCCGCTACTCCGGCACCCCCAACCTCGACGTGTTCCTCAAGGGCTACTCCGGGGACACCCACCGCGTGGACCGCCTTGGCCGGCCACCCGAGTACATCGACCGACCCGCCATCACCCTCGGCCTGACCGTCCAGCCCGCCATCGTCGACGAACTCCGCAAAACCAAACTCCTACGCGGCGCCGGACTGCTCGCCCGCATCCTCTACTCTCTACCCCCCAACACCGTCGGCCACCGCCTGTCCCGACCGCCCGCCGCCGACCCCGCGACCGCCGAGGACTACGCCAACCAGCTACGCGGCATCGCCCTCGGCCTCGCCGGCTGGACCGACCCCGCGGTTCTGCAGCTCACCCCCGCCGCCGACGACGCCATGGCCACCTACCAGGACGCCATCGAACCCAAGCTCGACCCCGCCGGCGGCGAATGGGCATCCATCGGCGACTGGGCCGGCAAACTCGCCGGCCAAACCGCCCGCCTCGCCGGCCTGCTCCACATCGCCGAACACCCCACCGAACCCTGGAAACACCAGCTCACCGACACCACCATCACCGCCGCCCAACGCTTCGGCGACTACTTCACCGCCCACGCCCTCACCGTGTTCGACCAGCTCGGCACCGACCCACGCATCGACGACGCCCGCCACCTGCTCGCCTGGATCGAGCGCACCCGCCCCGCTCGGTTCACCCGCCGTGAGATCTACCGCCAGAACCGAGGCGGCCGGTTCAGCACCGTCACCGACATCGACCCCGCGCTCGCCGTCCTCGAAGACCACGGCCACATCCGACTGCAGCCCCCGGAACGCGGCGGGCGAGGTCGCACGCCCTCGCCGGTCTACCTGGTCCACCCAACCCATCAGGAAGGAGAGGGCGCTGGACGTGGACAGAATGGCCACAATTGACAGAAGCCACCTGGCCTCCCGTCTGCGCAGGTCACAGCCCCTGCAACGTGATCAAGCGCCGACGGGACAGATTTGGACAGAATGGACACAAATCGACCGCGTGGCGCCCACGTTCCGTAGTCGCACGCCCACGGTGTGTTTTGTGTCCATTTGTGTCCAGATCTGTCAAACGAGACCAAGATCGACGAGCGGCGCCCTGACCTCGATAAACAGCCGATCGGCAGGGCTTCTGTCAATTGTGTCCATTCTGTCCATCCACCCGGTACCCCTCACCCCAGCCAGCTCACCCGCCTCAGCCCTTACGACCAACGTCTGTGTCCGCCATCACCGCCTCGCGTCCCACTCGACGCGCCCAGCGTGCCCCGACCCCACCTACTCACCCGGAGAGGACTCAGCCATGGCGAGTCAAGCTCGCGCACGCAAGACCGGAAATGACCCAAACGCAAAGAACGTCCTCTATCGACCCATGGAAGTCGCCAAGATGCTCCGGTGCTCGGCGTGGTGGATCAAAGAGCAAGCGCGCAAACGCAGGATCCCATTTAGCTGGATCGGAGGCAGCTACCGGTTCACGGATGAGCACGTTGCAGAGATAGTCCGACTCTTTGAGTCGAGGCCGGAACGCTCCGTGCCGGCTTCTCCGCAAACGGTGCACAACGGAAAGGTCACGCGCCGTTCTATGGGCGAGGTGAAGGTCCGGCTGAGAGCACGGACGCCCAGGAGGGCAGCGAGAGCGACACGGCAGGAATCAGCCGAAGCTGCCTGACCCACACCGAAGGAAGGACCCGAAGTTGGGATACGCGGAAAAGCGCGGGAACTACTGGCGAGCACGATACAAGATCGAGCGTGGCAGGTACGGGACGGTCGTCGACTCCGCAGGCGAGACAGTCCGCTTCCGAACGAGGCGAAAGGCGGAGAAGGCCGCGAACGACGCCGAGGCCAGAATCCGTGAAGGCAGATGGCGTGACACTAGCGGCAAGATCCTCTTCGGTGACTACGTCAGCCGCTGGTATGCGGCGCAAGACTTGGCTGCGTCGACCCTTCAGAACTACCGCAGGCATATCGAGGAGCACCTCCTGCCCACCTTCGAGTCGTACGCCGTGGACGAGATCACACGTACGGACATCGGTGAATGGGAAAAACGTGAACGTGCTCTCGGGTACGCGGAGTCGAGCATCAAGTCCTGGCGCGCGGTCATGCATCTCATTATGGCCGACGCGGTAGACGAAGAACTGAGAGACGCGAACCCCGCAGCTCGACGCCGGGGGAGAGGTAGGCGGTCAGATCGGTTGAACCATAGAGGCCCTGAGAAGGTCGTGACCACTGCACTCGGCATACTTCTGATTGCTGAACGGGCTGCTCTCCTATCAGGCCGAGATGACGAATTCGTGGCGATAGTCGTCAAGGCGTACACCGGTATGCGCTGGGGCGAACTTGTTGGCCTGGAGACCCAATACGCGCGACCGGCCAGTCTCCGGGTGGAATGGCAGCTCTACGAACTCGACACGGGCGAGCTGCTCAGGTGTCCACCAAAGGAAGGGTCGCGGCGCCTGATCGACCTCCCCACGTGGCTGGCCGGGATGCTGCTGGGCCACATCGCACGCACTCAACCGAAACCCTGTTCATGTCATGGGCTGCGGTACGCCTTCGGCGGTCACCGTCCGGCACCGGGTGCACACCAGCGGCCCGGCCCAAAGCTGGTCGACGTAGCTCGGCGAGCCGGCGTGTCGATTGGCACGGCCTCAGCGGTCCTGAACCGGCCCGAGACCGTGTCAGGGACCACACGATCGGCGGTCAACGTCGCGATCACCGAGCTGGGATACATGCGGGGCGGACCGGTCGCCGAGCTCGCCCCGCACTGGCGGAGATCCAGTTTCGCCACCTGGCTGTTCCAGCCAGCCGCCACAGGCTGGTATCCGAAGAAGGGGCCACGAGGGGGCCACCCGGTATCGATTCTCGCCGAGCCGTGGCCGGGTGTGCCAGTCCGGGGCCGAGGCGCGGCCGCGCGAGCGACTGCCTGCTGGCTGCCGATCGCGGCCGGGCTGACTCCGCACGGCCTACGCCACACCCACAAGACGCTGATGGACGGGCTCAACACGCCGCCGAAGCTCATGGACGAACGCATGGGTCATGAGGATGGCTCGGTGCAAGCCCGGTACTCGCACATCACGGCCGACATGCGCCGGCTGCTCATGGCAGGCCTGACCGACCTGTGGGAGGCCGGCCTAGAGCAGCGACGAGCGCTGAATCCCGGCTCGCCCGTGGCGGTTCTGGACGCCTTGCTCAAGGGCTGACCGCGCCGCAGCACCTAAGATCGTCTCCCAGATTTCTCCCAAGAGGGGCCAGTAAACGACTCAGGGCCGGCCCCCTCGACGGGAGACCGGCCCTGACCTGGCCCTATATGGTGGGCGATACTGGGATTGAACCAGTGACCTCTTCCGTGTCAAGGAAGCGCTCTCCCACTGAGCTAATCGCCCGAGGCGGAGGCGGGAATCGAACCCGCGTACAGGGCTTTGCAGGCCCTTGCCTAAGCCACTCGGCCACTCCGCCGTAACCGTAGGGAGCCGAGATTGGTGGTCCGAGATGGACCCGAGCACCCTTCGAGCGGACGACGGGACTCGAACCCGCGACCCTCACCTTGGCAAGGTGATGCGCTACCAACTGCGCTACGTCCGCATGTTTCCCGCCCACTGAGTGGGGCGGGATGTTGTGGCTGAAGCCTATCCGACGCGGTGCGGAGGCTTCAAACCGGCCCCCCTGTTAGCTCGCCTCGCTGGACAGCAGGTCCTCCAACGCCAGGTCAAGATCGAGCCAGGCGTACTCGCTGCCCGGCGGGACCGCCTCGAAGGTGCGGTCCAGGAAATCGGCCAGATCCGGCGCGCTGGTGGAGAAGAGTGCGTGGCCGGAGGGGGAGCTGAGCTCGATCTCGACGGTGTCCGGGTCGCCGGCCGCCGGCCGGACCCTGACGTCGCCGGTACCGGCCTCGGTGAGGAGCCCGTCGGCGAACAGGTCGCGGGCGAAGACCCACTCGACGTCCGCCGCGTCCGTTCTCCCGGTTTGGAACACCGCATGTACCGCGTATGGGTCACGGCTGTCATACCGCAGCTCGACCCGCACCGGCATCGCGTCGGCCTGCTGGGCCAGCAGATCGAACACGGCGAGAGAGCGGATGGTGACGTGCTCGTTGCGCATCGTGCTGCCTCTCCGTGGGTTTGTCGCCCGTCCTTCAGGAGGGGCCAACGACCGGAACGCCGAGATGTCACGGTGCGAGCGAAGGAGACTGCCCTCTACCTAGGCAGACTTCACCCGGTTGGAGCAGCACGGACCCGATCTCTCACCGAGAACGGTGAGGTCAGCGGGCCGCGAGCGGGGTATGGCTACTACCCTGGATGGGCACCGTGCCGTGCGCCAACGTCTGACGTGAGGAACCCCTGGTGGCCGATGTCGCCAACGTCTCTGCCTCGTCCGGCAAGCCAGGCCGGGGCATCGGAGACGGCGCGTCCGGCCGGTGGCACGAGGTGCCCGACGAGGGCCTGTTCCAGCGGCTCGCGGACGGTGAGGCGGACGCCGTCGGACTGCTCTTCGACCGCTACTGCGGACTGGCCTACTCCTTCGCGCGGTCGGTCTGCGGCGACGACCGCTGCGCCGAGGACGCGGTGCGAGAGGCCTTCGTCACACTCTGGCGGGACCCGCAGCGGTTCGACCCCGGCCGCGGCGACCTCGTCGGCTGGCTGCTGGTCGCCGTCCACCGCGAGGCACTGGACCTGCTGCGCCGGCGGGGGACCGCGCGACGGCGCGCGCTGTTCGCGGCCGGAGAGCGCGACGGCTGGCCGCTGCCGGCGTGCCCCGACGCGTCGGACGCCTCGGACGGCGGGAGCAGCGGCCGGCAGGTCTCCGACGCGCTGGCCCGGCTGCCCACCGAGCAGCGCCGAGCGCTGGTGCTGGCCTTCTACGGCGGTTTCACCCAGCCGGAGATCGCCGTGCTCACCGGCGCGTCGACGCGGGCCATCGGCTCGCTGCTCTACGGCGCCATGAGGCGGCTGCGCCGGATGCTGCTCCCGCTGCGCTGGGCGGCGGCCGACTTCGTGGGGCACCCGCGATGACCGGCAAGCCGGCGTGCCCGCGCGCCGAGGAGGCGGTCGGCTGGGCCATGCACGCGCTCGAGCCGGCCGAGGAGGAGGTGCTCGTCGCGCACCTGCCCTGCTGCGAGCCGTGCCGCGAGGCGGTCCGGCAGGCCGAGGAGCTGGTCCGCGTGCTGGCCTCGGTCGGCGACCGGGTGGAGCCCCGGGCCGAACTGCGCGAGGAGCTGCTGGCCTCGGTCGCCGCGACCGCGCAGACGCCCAGGGAACGCCGCCAGCGCCCGCCCGACCTCGAATGGGAACCAGCCCCACCGCCGCCACCGCCGCCCCCGTCGCACGCCGGGTGGGACCCCGGTGCGCCGGAGCTGGACGCGCTCGCCGCGGGCCCCGCCGAGGCGCGCCGCTGGGCCGCCCGACGGCGGGGGACGGTGGTGCTGGTCGCGTCCATGCTGGTCGCGATGATCGTGATCGGCATCGGCGGCATGGCCACCCGGCAGATGGCGGACACCCAGCAGCGCCAGGCCGCGGCGGCCCAACAGCTGCAGCGCGTGCTGGCCCAGGCGTCCGCCGTCGGCGTGAGGTCCGCCGTGCTCAGCGCCCCTGGCGGACCTCCCGTGGCCGCCGTGCTCCTGGACGGTGGCCAGCGCCAGCTCGTGCCCGCCGGCCTGCCCGCCAACGAGCCCGACCGCTCCACCTACGTCCTGTGGGGCCTCGGCGGTCCTCGCCCCGTGCCGCTGGGCACCTTCGACGTAAACCCGGGCGACCGAGGCGCACGGACGGTAGGGTCAATGCCGCGAGACGACACCTTCACCGGCTACGCGGTCTCGATCGAGCGCGGCCGGAAGGCGCCGCCCTCGCCAACGGTAATGATGATCGCGAGCGGGCAGGTGACACGCTGAGCCGGACAGAACCACGCGCCGTTTCGACCCTGCGCGCGAAACTGGACGGCAAGCCGACCCTTCGCCGCTTCTACCGGATCGGCGTGGCCGTCCTGGGCGCCCTGGTCCTGGCGCTCGGCATCGTCCTGATCCCGTACCCCGGCCCCGGCTGGCTGGTCGTCTTCGCCGGCCTGGCCATCCTGGCCACCGAGTTCATCTGGGCCCGCCGCCTGCTCCACTACGCCCGGGCTCGCTACGACGCCTGGGTCCGCTGGCTGGGCCGCCAGAACTGGTTGGTCAAGCTGCTCGTCCTAGCCGGAACCGGCCTGGCCGTCCTGCTCACCCTCTGGCTGCTGAACGCATACGGCCTGCTAGCCGGCTGGATGGGCCTGGACTGGACCTGGGTGCGATCCCCCCTCTTCTGATCCGGTAAGGTTCACTGGGTCAGGGGCTGACGGCCCCCATCCCGGGCGATTAGCTCAGCGGGAGAGCGCTCCGTTCACACCGGAGAGGTCACTGGTTCGATCCCAGTATCGCCCACAAGTTTCCAGGTCAGATGGCCTCCCGACAAGATCGTCTTTAAGATCGGCGAGACCCGACAGGCTTGCGTGAAATCGAGTACGTGCGAGCTGACGAAGTGCCTCCCTCCCTCGCCCTGCCGGTCTGTTGGCGAAATCTCTGCCCGATTGCAGTGTGTAGCTGGTCGGCCAGGTCGGTGGTCCCTGTGAATGCCCGGCGGAAAACCCGAACGACCGGCCCACGGGACGACGCGCCGCGTCGGATCGTCAGCCTCGCTGTCGGGGCTGCGTATGCCGATGTGTCCATTCGTACACTGCGCCGGTACATCGCCCAGGGAAGGCCAACTGGTTACCGTGTCGGCCCCCGCCTGGTCAGGGTCGACCTCAACGAGCTGCGCCAGCTCGCCCGCCCTATCCCTACCGCCACCGGCACGGCCAACGACGGACGGCGACCTGATGGCTTTCAGTAGCCCCAGCGCAGGGTTGACGCGAGTGTGGCTCACGCCCCGGCGGCACGCTGGCAGCTGTCCAGCAGGCGCACGAGCGCTTCCTTGTGGGTGGCCAGGGGGGCGGGCCGGGGAGGGCGGCCCAGTGTTCGGTGCGGGCACGCCAACGTCTGGCGCTGCCCGTGCCGGTGTGTACGCCGGTTCGAGGTCGGTCAGATTGCCGCATGGTCACTCGCTCGTGGCCACTACCAGAAAATTGCCGGCGGTCCGTGGCCACTGCGGTCTGCTTCGTGATAGGCCCCAGAGAAGCCCTGGTTCGTTCTGACTCGTCGGTCGGTTCTCATGTGCCAGCACTCCCGCCACCAATCGAGTCGATCTCGTGATTCCTGTGGGAACACCCTGTGGACAAGCGTGCAGAGGACTCCTGCAACAAGCCCCAGCCCAAATAGCCACCAAGGTGCGTTCGAGAGCCCGAGAGAGAAGGTTCCCAATCCCATGATTGTGAGGCCTGCGTTGACATTACGGTGCGATCCAGCAGGAGTACTCTTCACTCAGACCGCCCCAAAGTTGACTTCAAGGCGGTATTGCCACGAATAGGGTGGCGTGCGGCTCCCACATCAGACGCAGTGTCAGCCGCCGAGCGAAGCACGAGCTCGATCGGCTCTTTCTTCTCCCAACGCACCTCGTAAAACCTGTTCAACGCCACAAGTTTTAGCGCGCCTTCACCAAGAGTTGCAATCTTGAAGCTGCCGGGTAGGCCAAATATTGGATCCTGCAAGCTGTCGGCAGCCTCAGCGAGTGACGGAGGTCCCGACCATTCTATTTTCCACGCGGGCCCGTGGGTCCAGGAGTCTATCCATCGCGCACCTCGAAAAATCTGGATACGCCGCAGGACCGAGCTCGCGAGACTTGGAGGAGTTTGAAACCGTCCCCCATAGCGTGAGTCGAAGTCAATCTCGTCTTGGGTGAGTTTATCTGGCGACTGTCGCCACAGCGATCGAAATTCGACTTCGCTAAGGTGTTTGACAGCCTGCTTCCAGCTTGAGTCGTCAACTGCCGCCACACTAACTGTCGCGCTGGTCCCCAAGAGACGTAGGCATAGATGTCGAGGATGCCGCGTCATCCGAAGCCCGGGCAAACCCCAGACTTCCCCATCCGCGGCCCGAGGCAACAGTTCTTCGAGCAGCGGACCAAGAGACGAGGGGCTGGCCAAATGTAACCTAATAGAATCAGCTGCCGGCTGTCCCAGTTCCATCGTCGGCAGCAGCTTCTCTGACGCATTCTGGACATTCTCAGTTGTAACTGCCCGAAAAATCCTGGCTTCCAGGCGCTGCTGATCTGGCGAACAAGCATCGGGAAGACACAAGGCGCTAACCCTGTCGAGTCCACGAAGGCCCGATTGTCGTGCCCTTACGGCCTTCGGCAAAGGTGCGCTCAACGCACTGATAACCGCCCTCTTCTCAGCGGCGTCCAGGTCGATTCGCTTCAGAGGCGGACTTGCCTGGCTGGAGCATTCCCCGGTGTAATAGCAACGGCGTTCGCGTAGTCTACGCAAGATATCTTTTGCGATCATGATCGTCCCCGTCCTCTGTCCCCGGCACGACAGAAAAGCAAGAACTACGTTCACGAACGCACGCCAACAATATGAACGATCGGACGGTGAGTACTCGATCTCTGCAGCGGCACTGTCACCTCGGTGCCGGGAGAGGTGACGCCTGCTTCACGCCCGCCTAGGCGCCACGACGACGGTACCACACCAGACGGCGGCCGATGTGGACAGGGCACCGAACCCGTCCGGTCCTCGAGACGCTCAAGTTCTGTCAGACGACGCAACGTATGGTGCCGAGGTGGCGGATGAGCGGGGCGCGTGGCGGACGTTTGGTGAGCGGCTGGTCTACGAGAACCGGTGGGTACGGCTTGCACCGGTTGATATGGAGGCACCGAATGGAGAGCGGTGGGAATACCACGTTGTCCACCTTGGCCGGATCGCGGTCGCGCTGATCGTCAACGACGCGGACGAGGGATTGATGTCGGTCTGTGGGGGTGGGAACTGAGCGGAATGGTCCGTGGAGCGCACGGTCATCAGGGTGCCAGGGGCACCGGCTGGATGATGTATACGGCGCGCTCGAGACCTCTCGGTCGAGAGGGCGTCAGTCGGCGGTGTTCAGTAGGGCTATCAGCCTCTGCGCATGGAGGTTGACCGTTGGGGCGGTGTCGGGGTTGACGGGGCCGTACGAACTCAGCTTGTCGGCTTGGATGTCGCAGGCGTTGGCCCAGTCGATCGAGAGCTTTCCTCTGATCAGTCCGCTCAGGCTCGCTTTGTCGGGCGTGAGGTCCAGCGCGTCGGCGAACTCGCGGATGCATTCTTTCAGCTGCTCGATCCTGTCCAGCAACGTGGATTTCTGGGCGTCGGTCAGGTCGTCCACCAGCTCGTACATTCTGCCTCTTGGCGGACTCCGCACGTAACGCTCTATCTCCAGGATGTCTTTCTCGACCTTGGACAGGGCGGTGGAAATCGTTCGCGCATGGTTGGCGCTCAGGCCCGGTTTCGGGGCGGCGTCGTGCGGTGGTCTGCGTGCTTTTCGCGCCATGTAGCGGTGTCCCGTCCTCGGTCGTCGTCCCGCACGAGACTAGGGGGCGCGCAGGCGGGAGCGGGTGCGGGCGGGGGCGGTGGGGGGCAGCTCGCCCAGGATGTCGGCCAGGGAGGTGGCGGCCAGGGTGGCGCGCCAGGCCTGGTGGGCCTCGGCCATTTTGGCGGCCAGGATGCAGGTGTCGCGGCAGTCCTCGGGGGGTAGGGCGCCTCGGCCCTGTTGGCGGATCTCGCGGCATTCGTAGGGCGAGGCGGCGCCGTCTACCGCTTCGACGATCTCCAGGAGGGTGATCTCGGAGGCGTTGCGGGCCAGGCGGAAGCCGCCGCGCGGGCCCGTTGTGGCGGCCAGGACGCCGGCCCTGACCAGGGACTGGAGTTGTTTGGCCAGGTAGGGGGCCGGGAGGTCGTAGTACTCCGCGAGCTGGGCGGCGGGGGCGGTCGCGCCGGGCTCGAGCTGGGCCAGCGTGGTGGCGCAGTGCAGGACCCACTCGGTGCTCACGGGCAGTTTCACGCGTCACAGTCTATCGTAGATATTGCGGATCTGTTTAGTCCGGGATACGGTGACGGCAAGAGCGGTGAGAGCGAAGGAGAGGTCGTCATGCGGATCGCGGTCGCCGGGGCCACCGGCAACATCGGGTCGTTGACCGCCCAGGCGCTGGAGCGGGGCGGGCACGAGGTGGTGCGGATCAGCAGGTCGCTGGGGGTGGACCTGGTGAGCGGTGAGGGGTTGGACGACGCGTTGGCCGGCGTGGACGCGGTCGTCGACACCACGAACAGCACCGCGGCGGACCCGGCGGAGACGGTGGCGTTCTTCGGCGCCTCCACCCGGAACCTGCTCGCGGCCGAGGGGCGCGCGGGCGTCAGGCATCACGTGCTGCTCTCGATCATGGGGATGGACCGGGTCGAGGGCAACGCGCACTACGCCGGTAAGCGGGAGCAGGAGCGGCTGGTGAGCGCCGGTTCGGTGCCGTGGACGATCGTGCCGGCGACGCAGTTCCACGACTTCGGCGCGATGGTGGCGAGCTGGACCGAACGGGACGGTGTCGCCACGGTCCCGCCGCTGCTGGTCCAGTCGATCGCGCCGGGCGACGTCGCCGACGTGCTCGCCGAGGTGGCGGTGGGCGAGCCCAGGGGGCGTTACCCGGACCTGGCCGGGCCGGAGCCGCAGGACCTGGTCGACATGGCCCGGCGCACGAACCGGGCGCGTGGTCACGAGGTGAAGCTGGTGCCGAGCTGGGACGGGGTGTTCGGGCCGGAGATGGCGGGCAACGTGCTGCTGCCCGGCGAGGGGGCACGGCTGGCGCCGACCACGTTCGACAAGTGGCTGGCCGAGCAGGGCTGATCGTCGGCGGTGGTCAGGTGGATGCGGACGGTCAGTAGGTCGGCGCCGAGGACCCGCACGGTCACGGCGTTGAGCGCCCGCAGCGGATGCCAGGCGATGATCCGTCGTTGCCTGGCCAGCGGGTCGTCGTCGGGCAGGATCTCGGCGATGCCGGGTACCCAGCGGTAACGCCAGCCGGTCCGCAGCCGCACGCGCACCCTCGGGTCGCGCTGGATGTTGCGGACGTAGCCGGCGCGCGTGCCGTGCTCGGCGATGATCCAGAACGTGTCGCCGTCGCGGCCGTTGCCCACCGGGGTGCGCCGGGGCAGGCCGGAGACCCGGCCGCGCGTTTCCAGCAGTGCCAGCCCGAGCGGGTTCAGCCCGGCCGCCAGCAACAGCCGTACCAGCGGGTTGATGACGAACCGCTGCAGTATCCGCACCAGTTGCACCTTCAGGCGACGGCTGCGGGCGGTGAGCAGCAGGTTCGCCAGTAGCAGGCCGGTCTGGACGAGCGCGCCGGGCAGGCCCGGCCAGGCGTCGGGGGAGAGCAGATAGAGGCCCCACACCACGACGAGGGCAACGGCGGTGGCGGCGGCGAGACCGCGAGGCATACGACTGTATAGGTTCATACGACTGTATGGTGGTCGCCGTGGGGGAGCCTGCCAAGCCTTTATCCCGTAAAGATGCGCTGATCGGCGCGATTCTGCGCATCGTCGGCGAGCACGGGCTGGAGCGGGTCAGCGTCCGTGAGGTGGCCTCGGCGGTCGGTGTCTCGATCGGCACCGTGCAGCACTACTTCCCGACCAAGGACGCCATGCTGGTCGCGGCGTTCAGCGAGGTCGTGCGCCGGATCCGGGCGAGGGTGGCGGCCGTCGAGCTCGGGCCGGACGTGCGCGCGAACCTCTCGGCGGTGCTGCGCGAGCTGCTGCCGCTGGACGCGGTGCGGGCCGAGGAGGTGCGCATCCAGGTGGCCTTCGCCGCCCGCGCGGTGACCGAGCCGTCGCTGGCCGCCATCCAGCGGGGCGTGCTCGGCGAGATCACCGCCGAGCTGGCCGAGGCGTTCGCGCGCACGCCCGCCGGCGGGGACCCTGAGCTGGCCGCGCGCCTCGCGCTGGCCGGCGTCGACGGCCTGGCGCAGCACGCGGTGAGCTCCGGCGCGCACCCCCCGTCCGCCGAGCTGACCGAGGCGTTGGACCACCTGATCGCCCTGCTGGTCACCGCCTCGGCCTGGTCGAGGTGATCATGCCGCCCGGCATCCCGGGTCCGCCCCAGCACGTGCACCGGGAGCACGACGAGACGTTCTACGTCCTGTCCGGCACGCCCACCTTCACCCGCGGCGCCGACGTGATCGTCGCCGAGCCGGGCACGCTGGTCACCGCCCCGCCCGGCGCCCCGCACACCTTCGCCAACCCCGGCGAGGAGCCCGCGCGGCTGCTGTGCACCGTCACGCCTGACCGCTACATCGACTACTTCCGGGAGCTCGGCCGGCTGCCCGTCGGCCCGACCGGCCCGGACCCCTCGGCGATGGCCGAGATCATGGCGCGCTACGCGACGGAGGTGGTGGGCCCGCGCCCAGGCTGAGGGTGCGGGTGATGCCGAGGGCGGCGGCGCGCACGGCGGGGACCAGGGTGGCCAGGTTCGTGGTCACGCTGGGCACCACCACGGAGACCGCCGCGGTCACCGCGCCCCGGTGGTCGAAGACGGGCGCGGCCACCGAGGAAGCGCCCACGGTGATCTCGTCGCGGGTCAGCGAGACCTTGCTGTGGCGGATGTCGGCGATCGCGCGGCGCAGCCGGTCCGGGTCGGTGATGGTGTGCGCGGTCAGCCGGGGCAGGCCGGCGGCGATCACCTCGTCGAGCAGCTCCGGCGGGGAGAACGCGAGCAGCACCTTGCCGGGGCCGGTGGCGTGCAGCGGCAGCCGCCTGCCGACCTGGGACACCACCGACACCAGGTCCTCGGTCGGGCGGGCGGCCAGCTTCTCCACGTAGAGCACCTGGTTGTCGTCCAGCACGGCGAGGTGCACGACCTGGTGGGTCACCTCGTAGAGGTCCTCCAGGTAGGGCAGCGCCACGTCGCGCAGCCGCCGGTTGGCCGGGGCCAGCGCGCCGAGCTGCCACAGCCGCAGCCCGACCCGATAGCGCCCGCGCCCGGAGCGTTCCAGGCCGCCCCAGGCGACCAGCTCGGCGAGCAGCCGGTGCACGGTGGCCGGGGCCAGGCCGGTGGTGCGCACGATCGAGGTCAGGGTCTGCTCGGGGCGGTCGTGGGAGAACGAGTCCAGGATCGCGATCGCGCGGCTGAGCACCGTGCGTCCCGGGTCGGCCATGTCCCGCCTCGTTTTCCGGTCAGTGCGAGCCGCGGCGAATCGCCGGCGCGGCAGGTGTCACAGTGTCCCCGCTGCGGTGTGGCCGGTGAAGGAGGAGCTGACGTTGGGGCTGTTGGACGGGAAGGCCTGCCTGGTCACCGGGGGTGCGGGCTCGATCGGGCTGGCCACCGCGAGGTTGTTCCTGGCCGACGGTGCGCGGGTGGCGCTGTTCGACAGGGACGCCGAGCCGCTGGCGCGCGCGGCGGACCAGGTCGGCGGGGATGACCGGGTCCGCACGGTGGTCGGCGATGTGACGAACGAGGACGACGTCGCGGCCGGGGTGGCCGCCGCCGTCGAGCGGTTCGGGCGGCTGGACGTGCTGGTCGCGAACGCCGGCACCCCGGCGGCCGCCGCGCCGGTCACCGAGTTCGGCGTGGAGGAGTTCGACGCGACGTTCGCGGTGCACGTGCGCGGGGTGTTCCTGGCCTGCAAGCACGCGCTGCGGGTGCTGTCCGACGGCGGCAGCGTGGTGATCGTCTCCAGCGTGGCGGGGCTGCGCGCGGACGCCGGCGTGTGCGCGTACGTCGCGGCCAAGCACGCCCAGGTCGGGCTGATGCGCTCGATCGCCAAGGAGGTGGCCGGGCGGGGCATCCGGGTCAACACCATCCACCCCGGCCCGGTGGACAACGCCTTCCAGGCCGGCATCGAGGACCGCCTCAGCGCGCTGACCGGCGGCGATGCTACCGAGGCGTTCAACGCCGCCATCCCGCTCGGCCGCCACGCCGGCGCCGACGAGATCGCCCGCTCGATCCTCTACCTGGCCACCGACCAGAGCAGCTTCACCACCGCGAGCACCCTGGTGGTGGACGGCGGCATGAGCGCCTAGCCGAGCGTGCGGGGAAGCCCGAGGTAGGGCGCGACCGACGTCTCGAACCGGGTCAGTTCGTGGATCTTGTCCCCGGCCAGGCCGAGGATGATGACGCCGCCGATGTGGAAGGTGCCGGTGACCTCGTCGCGGACGTACTGGCCCCACCCGGGTTGGCCGTTGGCGCGGACGGGCACCATCCGGTCGAACCGCCCGCAGTGGGTGCGGTGCGCGCGCACGACGCTGAAGAACCGGTGCACGGCGTCGCTGCCCCGGTACTCGAAGGGCAGGGGTGGCATCCGTACCCACGCGTCGTCGGTCATGAGCGCGATGAGCGCGTCGACGTCGAGCTCGGTGAAGGCGGCGACGAAGCGGTCCAGCAGCGCGCGCTCGGCCGGCGAGCCGGGCGCGGGCGGCGGCGGGTGGTTGGACCGCGCTGCGTTCATCGTGGCGCGGGCCCGTTTGAGGGCGCTGGTGACCGCGTCCTGGGTGAGCCCGAGCAGTTGTGCGGTCTCGGCGGCGCGGTAGCCGAGCACGTCGCGCAGCAGCAGCACCGCGCGCTGGTTGGGCGGTAGGAGCTGGACGGCGGTGACGAACGCGAGCGAGATCGCCTCCCGGGACTCGTAGCGGGCCTCGGGTCCGGGCACCTGGTCGGAGGGCTCCATCGCGTCCGGGTAGGGCTGCAGCCACAGTGCCTCGCCGAGGCGGGTCGGCTCCGGGAGCGGCCCCGGCGCCGCGGCGGCCACCGGCTGGCGGGTGGACGAACGCAGCAGGTTCAGGCACCGGTTGGTGGCGATGCGGTACAGCCAGGTGCGCAGCGACGAGCGCCCCTCGAAGCCCTCCAGGCCCAGCCACGCCGCCAGCAGCGTCTCCTGCAGGGCGTCCTCGGCGTCCTGCAGCGAGCCCAGCATGCGGTAGCAGTGCACGTGCAGCTCGCGGCGGTGGGGCTCGACCAGGGCGGCGAACGCGTCCCGGTCGCCGGCGCGGGCCCGCCCGAGCAGTTCTGCCGACATCTGCCACCTCCGTCTGGGTCCTTCCTACGTACAGACACCGACAACCTCCGGAACTGGTCGCCTCCCGGGTGACCAGTTTCGGGGCGGCGCCGTGTCCATCCGTAGGTCCGCACACCCGAACCAGAAAGCGGGGACACCGCGATGAAGACACCCCCGATCGTCTCGCCGGAGCAGTGGGAACAGGCGCGCCGGCGGCTGCTCGTGAGGGAGAAGGAGCTGACCAGGGCCCGCGACGCGATGGCCGCCGAGCGCCGGCGGATGCCGTGGCTGGCCGTGGAGAAGGACTACGAGTTCCACGGTCCCCGGGGCCGGGCGAGCCTGCTCGACCTCTTCGAGGGACGCCGCCAGCTGATCGTCTACCGCGCGTTCTTCGAGCCGGGCGTGCACGGCTGGCCCGATCACGCCTGCCCCGGCTGCTCGATGGGGGCCGACCAGGTCGCCGACCTCGCCCACCTGAACGCCCGCGACACCACCCTCGCGTACGTCTCGCGCGCGCCGCTAGCGGACATCGAGCGGGTCAAGGCCCGGATGGGCTGGCGGATCCCGTGGTACAGCTTCGGCGGCGACTTCGACGCGGACTTCGGCGTGGACGAGTGGCACGGCACGAACGCGTTCATCCGGGACGGCGACCGGGTGTTCCGTACGTACTTCGTCAACAGCCGGGGCGACGAGGCGATGGGCAGCACCTGGAGCTACCTCGACATCACCGCGCTCGGGCGGCAGGAGACCTGGGAGGACTCGCCCGAGGGCTACCCCCAGACCCCGCCCTACGAATGGTGGAACTGGCACGACGAGTACGACCACGCCGAGGCGACCGACCAGGAGTGGCTCAGCCGTATCGACGGCGCCATCGACGCCGGCCAGGCCACGGCCCGACGACACCCGTAGTGCCGTAGGGTCGCGGGTGCTGGTGGTTCGCGCCGGCCCTTCGGTGGGGCGGCGCGAGGCAAGAGGGAACCCGGTGCGAATCCGGGACTGCCCCGCAGCGGTGAGCGGGAACGACAGCCGTCACCAAGCACTGGGCCGATGGCCTGGGAAGCGACGGCCGGTAGGTGGCGCACCTCCCGTGCGCAGAGCCCGCGAGTCCGAAGACCTGCCACCGGTGCGGGCGCCGCCGGTGCCCGCGTACCCGTGGCCTCGAGGGCGGGCTCGGTGAACGCCACCGCCCGAGTTGCCACGGCTCTGACACGCTCGCGAGGAGAGAGCCGTGAACAACACACTGGGCAGCACCGTGCTCGGATACCCGCGCATCGGCCCGAACCGGGAGCTCAAGCGCGCTGTGGAGCGCTACTGGGCCGGCCAGATCGACGACGACGAGCTGCGCCGGGTCGCGGCGGGCCTGCGCCGGGACACCTGGCGGGAGCTGGCGGCGGCCGGGCTCGGTTCGGTGCCGGGGAACACGTTCTCGTACTACGACCAGGTGCTGGACACCGCGCTGATGGTCGGCGCGGTGCCGGCCCGGTTCTCCGGACCGGGGCCGCTGGACACGCTGTTCGCGATGGCCAGGGGCCGCGACGGGGTGCCCGCGCTGGAGATGACCAAGTTCTTCGACACGAACTACCACTACCTGGTGCCCGAGATCGGACCCGAGACCCGGTTCGAGCTGGCCGGCCGCAAGCCCGTCGAGGAGCTCGTCGAGGCGCTGGAGCTGGGCATCCGCACCAGGCCGGTGCTGCTCGGTCCGGTGACCTTCCTGCTGCTCGCCAAGGGGCACCGTCCGCTGGAGCGGCTGGACGCGCTGCTGGAGGTGTACGCGGAGCTGCTGGTCGAGCTGCACGCGGCCGGCGCGGAATGGGTGCAGTTGGACGAGCCCGCGTTCGTCGCCGACCGCACCCCGGCCGAGCTGGACGCCCTGGCCCGCGCCTACCAGCGGCTCGCCGGCGTGCCCGGCCGGCCGAGGCTGCTGGTGGCCGGCTACTACGGTGACCTGGGTCCGGCGTTGCCGGTGCTGGCGGATTCTCCGGTGGACGCGATCGGGCTCGACCTGGTGGCCGGTTCGGCGGACCTGTCCCGGGTCGCCGCGCTGGGGGACAAGACGGTGCTGGCCGGCGTGGTCGACGGCCGCAACGTCTGGCGTACCGACCTGGAGGCCGCGCTGGCCAAGGCCGCCGTGCTGCTCGGCAGCGCCGGCCGGGTGGAGATCGGCTCGTCCTGCCCGCTGCTGCACGTGCCCTACGACGTCGCCGTGGAGACCGGCCTGTCCGGGGTGGTCCGTGACCGGCTCGCGTTCGCCCGGCAGAAGCTGCGCGAGATCGAGATCCTGGACCGGGCACTGCACCACGGGCGGGACACCGTCGCCGAGGAGTTCGCCGACGCCGCCCGCCGGCGCCACCCGGACCGGACCGGCGAGCGCGACGACCGGGTGCGCGCCCGGCTCGACGCCCTGGGCACCACCCACTTCCGCCGGGGCCCCGCCGGCCGGCGCGCTCGGTTGCAGAGGGACAACCTGAAGCTCGGCCCGATCCCGACCACCACCATCGGCTCGTTCCCGCAGACCGCCCGGATCCGCGCCGACCGCGCCGCGCACCGGGCCGGGCGGCTGGACGGCGGTGAGTACGAGCGGAGGATGCGCGCGGAGATCGAGCGGGTGGTCCGGCTGCAGGAGCGGATCGGGCTGGACGTGCTGGTGCACGGCGAGCCGGAGCGCAACGACATGGTGCAGTACTTCGCCGAGCACCTCGACGGCTTCGCCGCCACCGAGCACGGCTGGGTGCAGTCCTACGGCACCCGCTGCGTGCGCCCGCCGGTGCTCTACGCCGACGTGTCCCGGCCCGAGCCGATCACCGTGCGCTGGAGCGGCTTCGCGCAGTCGCTCACCGCGCGCCCGGTGAAGGCCATGCTGACCGGCCCGGTGACGATCCTGGCCTGGTCGTTCGTCCGCGACGACCAGCCGCTGGGCCAGACCGCCCGGCAGGTCGCGCTGGCCCTGCGCGACGAGGTCCGCGACCTGGAGGCGGCCGGGCTGCGGATCGTGCAGGTGGACGAGCCCGCGCTGCGCGAGCTGCTGCCGCCGCGCACCGCCGGCCGGGCCGACTACCTGGCCTGGGCGATCGACGCGTTCCGGCTGGCCACCGGCGGGGCGGCCGACACCACGCAGGTCCACACCCACCTGTGCTACTCCGAGTTCGGCGACGTGGTGGACGCGATCGACGCGCTGGGCGCGGACGTCACCACCGTGGAGGCGGCCCGTTCCAACATGGAGGTGGTCGCCGCGCTCGGCGCCGGCATCGGGCGCGGGCTCGGGCCGGGGGTGTACGACGTGCACTCCCCGGAGGTTCCCACCGTTGACGACATCGCCGGCCTGCTCACCGCCGCCGCCCGCGAGGTGGCACCGGAGCGGCTGTGGGCGAACCCGGACTGCGGGCTGAAGACCCGGGCCGAGCCCGAGGTGGTGGCCGCCCTGCGCAACCTGGTGGCCGCCGCGGCTACCGTCAGGGGCGGATGAGGGGAGCATTCATGGCGGAGCTGTGGGAGCTGGACGGCGGGGTGTCCCGGTCGGCCAGCGCGGAGAACCCGACCGGCGCGAAGGGCGCCGGCGCGATGGCCACCGAGGGCACCGGCGCGCACGCCGCCCGCGACCTGGGCCGGGGGTGGAAGGTCTCGCCGTCCATCCACCTCGCGAACGGCGACACCGCCACGCTCGCCGACATCGAGGGGCCGGGCGTCATCGAGCACCTCTGGCTGACCACGGACCGCAACCGGCTGCGCGGGATGCTGCTGCGGATGTACTGGGACGGGGAGGAGTCGCCGTCGGTGGAGGTGCCGCTCGGCGACTTCTTCTGCAACGGCTGGGCCGGCGACCTGGCGCTGGTCAGCTCCGAGGCGGTGGTCGTCGCCCCGGCCGGCGGCCTGAACAGCTACTGGCCGATGCCGTTTCGCGGCCGGGCGCGGATCACGCTGGAGAACGCCAGCGGGGACGACGTCCCCGTCTACTACCAGGTGGACTACCAACTGCGCGAGCTGCCCGAACGGACCGCCTACCTGCACGCTCACTGGCGGCGGTCCAACCCGCTCGGGGACCCGGCGGTGCACACGATCCTGGACGGCGTCTCCGGGGCCGGCCGCTACGTCGGCACCTACCTGGCGATCGAGCCGGGCGACCCCGGCTGGTGGGGCGAGGGCGAGCTGAAGTTCTACCTGGACGGGGACGAGGAGTTCCCGACGATCTGCGGGACGGGCACCGAGGACTACTTCGGCGGCGCCTGGAACTTCGACGTGAACGGGCGCTACGTGCGGTACTCCACCGCGTACCTCGGGCTGCACCAGGTGCTGCCGCCGGACGAGATCTACCGCCCGTACCAGCGGTTCGGGATGTACCGGTGGCACCTGCGCGACCCGATCCGCTTCGAGCGCGACCTGCGGGTCACCGTGCAGGCACTGGGCTGGAAGAGCGGCCGCCGCTACCTCCCGCTGGAGCGCGCGGACATCGCCACCACCGCGTTCTGGTACCAGACCGAGCCGCACGCGCCGGGCCACCGGCTGGCGACCGAGCACCTGGCCACCGCCCCGCAACGGCTCCCGGCCGTGCCCCGCCCGCGCCTCACCGCGCGGCTGGGTGCCTTTCTGCGTCGCTTGTAATAGGTTAGACCTATTACGATCGGCGCATGGGGAACGACCCGGTGCCGCCGCTGGCGGCCGAGGACCACGTCTGCGCCGGCTGCGGCGTCGACTACGCCGCGCTCGACCTCGCCGAGGCCGAGCGGTTGATCGCCGAGGTGCCCGGGCGGCTGCGCGACCGGCTGGGCGGAGTGGAGGAGAGCCGGTATCGGCGCCGGCCCCGGCCGGACACCTGGTCGGCCGTCGAGTACCTCTGCCACCTGCGTGACCTGTACGCGACCAGCACCATCCGGCTGCACCGCGTGCGCACCGAGGACCGCCCGGTGTTCGAGCCGATGCTGAACGACCTGCGCGCCCGCCGGTTCCGCTACAACGAGCGGGACCCCGACACCGTGCTGGACGAGCTGGCTGCGAACGTCGCCGGCTTCCGGGAGGAGATGGCCAAGGTGTCGGGCGACGGGTGGGACCGGACGGGCAGCCGCCGGGCGGACGAGACCCGCACCGCGCGCTGGATCGTCCGCCAGGCCGCCCACGAGGGCGTGCACCACGCCCGCGACATCGACGCCGTCCTGTCCTGAAGCCGCGGCGGTCAGGCGGCGTGGTGGCGGGCGGCCGGGTCGGGGCGGCGGCGCTGGCGCTCGCGCCGTTCCAGCCGGTACGCGGGTGCCTCCGCCGGCTCGGCCTCGGCGCGCGTGTGTTGACGGATGGGGAACGGGCGCAGCCGCGACGGGCCGGTGGACACGATCAGCACGATCAGCCCGAGCCCGGCGAGCACCAGGGCGTGTGCCACCACCCGGGGCGCGTCGACGTTGCCCCCGACCAGGTCCACGGCGCTGACCAGCGAGAGCACCAGCACGAAGCTGCCCAGCACCGGCAGCACCCCGGCCAGGTGGCGGACCCAGCGGGCGCCGGCCAGGAACGCGACGCCGAGCGCGAGGTTCCAGGCGGACGACTCGTGCGACATGTGGGCCAGGTCGGCGCCCAGGATGGAGTGGTGCGCGTGGCCGGCGGCGGTGTGCGGCAGCAGCAGCGCGAGCAGGCTCAGCGCGAGCTGCGCGGCACCGACGCCGGCCAGCGCCCAGCGGGCGGTCAGGTGCCAGCGCCGGCGGTGCGGGCGGGGGAGCTGGTCGAGTACGGACGCGAGCTGGCGGTCGGTCAGCCCGGGGCTCGGGTCCGCCGGTGCGGTGCGGGCCAGGCGGTTGACCCGCGCGGCCAGCTCGTACCAGCCGGCGCAGTCCGCGCAGGTCGCCAGGTGCGCGCGCGCCGGGCCCACGGCCTCCGGATCGGCCTGGCCGTCCATGTCGGCGGAGAGCAGCTCGCGGTAGCCGGCACACCCCATGCCGGTCAAGTCGGGCGGGCGGCCCGCCTGGTTCCCGGGAGATCGTCGGACATCTGGGCGACCAGCTCGTCGCGGGCCCTGGCCACCCGCGACCGGATGGTCCCGACCGGGCAGCCGCACACCTCGGCGGCCTCCTGGTAGCTCAGCCCGAGCAGCTGGGTGAGCAGGAAGGCCAGGCGGCGGTCCGGGTCGAGCTGGTCGAGCATGGCGTGCAGGGCGACCGACTCGCCGAGGTCGGCGCCGTCGCGCGCGCCGGGGGCGTCCTCGACGGCGGCGTCCGGGTCGATCTGGGGCCTGACCTTGGCGGCGCGCAGCTGGTCGGCGGCGACCCGGCGGGCGATCGCGAGCAGCCAGGCCCGCACCGAGGACTCGGCCCGGAAGCCCGGCAGCGAACGGAACGCGCGGGCGTAGGTCTCCTGGGTGAGATCCTCGGCGACCGTGCGGTCGCTGAGCGCCACCAGCATCCGCCACACCTGCTGCTGGGTGTGCTCGACGAACCGGGTGGCGGCGTCCCGGTCACCCTCGCGGGCCCGCAGCGCCAGCTCGGTGAGCGCGTGGTCGTCCATGGCCATGGACCCTACGCAGCCGGACCGACGGCCGATGCCTCCGATGGGGTGTGGACGTCACGGCCGGGAATCATCGCTCGGTGAGCTGGGTCACGCGTTGGGTACGGACGGCGTCGATGAGCAAGAAGATCAGCAGCGAGCCGCCGAAGACGGGCAGGAACACGCCGAGCACGATCGCGACGCCCGCCAGGGCGAGCAGCGCGCCGAAGCTGGCCCTAGCGGGCCGTTCCGGGCGGTCACCGGCGCGGGCTCGGGGCACGGTGGGCCGGCGCAGCCACCACATCCGGTAACCCCAGACGATCATGCAGATGAGGCCCAGCGCGAGCGCGGCCAGCGCGATCTGGCCCGGCACGCCGAACAGCAGGGCCATGTGGGCGTCGATGCCCCAGCGGGCCAGCTTGGCCATCAGCGGCCAGTCGGCGAACCGGAGCTGGTCGACGATCGCGCCGGTGGCCGGGTCCACGGCCACCGAGTCCTGCCGCACCGGCCAGCTCCGCTTGGCCTCCTGGACGACCCAGGCCTTGCCGGGCTTGGCGGTCGGCGTGATCTTGACCGGGTCGGCGAGGCCGTGCGCGCGGGCGGCCTGGTAGACCATCTGAGCGGTGCCGGCCAGGTCACCGGCCTGGGCTTGACCTGTGAGAGGCAGGGCGGTGTGGACGGTCGGTGTGCTCCAGCTCATCGCGGTGCGCAGCTCGTCGACGTTGTCGCCGGCGTACTTGGACCAGGTCATCCCCGTGGCGGACAGGAACAGCAGCCCGACCGCCGCCCACAGCCCCACCGCGGCGTGCCAGGACCGCAGCCGGACCCGGCCGCCGGCGCGGAACTCCGGGGCCAGGGTGCGCCGGATCCGGCGGGCGCGCCGGCGCCTGGCCACCCAGATGGCCAGCCCGCTGAGCACCAGCACCCACAGCCAACTGGCGGCCAGCTCGCTGTAGAACCGGCCGACCGCGCCGAGGTGCAGGTTGCGGTGCAGGTCGTCGAACCAGGCGCGCACCGGCAGCCACTCGCCGAAGGTGTCCAGGGTGCCGTGTGACCGGCCGGAGTACGGGTCGACGAACACCGTGTGCGTCCAGTCGTCCGGCAGCGCCGGGTCGGTGAAGACCACCCGCGTGGTGCCGTCCGGCGCGGCCGGCGGCCGGATCTCGGTCACCGTGCCGGGCGGCGCGGCGGCCAGCGCGGCGGACACCTGGGCCTGCAGCGGCAGCTGACGGGCGTCGGGCGGGACGTCCACCCGCAGCTGCTCGCGGTGCACCAGCGGCTCGAGCTGCGGCGTGATCGTGTACAACAGCCCGGTGACCGCCGTGACCAGCAGGAACGGGCCAACGAACAGCCCGACGTAGAAGTGCAGCCGCATCACCAGCGGCCGCAGCTCGCGCCACCACCAGCTCTGGGCGGGCCGGGTTTCGCGCGCGGCGGGTGGAGACAGCGTGATGTCCGACATGCGTGACTCCTAAATCATGGTGACGAACATGGCGGCCATCCCGAGGCTCATCGCCAGGTGGCACACCGCCTCGGAGCGCGGGGTCAGCGCCGCGAGCATCCGTTTCGCCGGCGCGTCGACCGGCCGGTGCCGCACCGCCCGGACGGCCCAGAACGCGGCCGCCACCACCAGCGCGCCGATGCAGGCCACCGTCAGCGCCACCGCCCACCACGGGACGGGGACCGGCGCGACGGGAGCCCCGCCGACCGCCGCCTCGGCCTGACCACCGTGCCCGGCATGACCGGCGTGCCCGCCGCCCGAACCCCCCGGTCCGGCGGCGCCACCCATCAGCACCGGCATCCCGGCCACCATCCAGATCATGGTCACCGACATGAGCAGGTGGAACTCGGCGGCCGGGCAGGCATGCCGGGCGGTCACCCCCTGCCGGCGGCTCACCAGCCGGGACAGGAAGTACCCGGCGAACACGGTGAACGCCACGATCTGTGTCACCTCGGCGGCCGGCCCGCCGTAGGCCCACACCATCGCGAGCATGGCCAGGCTCATCACCAGGTGCGACAGCTCGGCCACCTGGTCGCCGTAAAAACCATGGGCGTGCGCCAGCCCGGCCCGCAGCGCCGCCCACCGCAGCAGCGCGTAGCCACCCGTCGCGGCGTACAGCACGGTGAGCAGCGCGCTCAGCGGAACCGATGAGATCACGCGGTGCAAGTCAGCGCGGGGAGCCGGTGAGTTCCCTGTCACTCGTAAGGGTGACACCGTTCACATCGCGGACGGCGGTCCTGTCGTCCCGGGCCCATCGCGTCACCAGCGCGACCACCGCGACCAGCACCGGCAGCTCGCCGAGCGCCCAGGCCAGCACCGCCCCGAGCCGCTGGTCGGCGAGCGGATCGGGCACGAACGGCAGGTCCAACGACCCGTAGTACACGCCCGCGACCGGCACCGCCCGCCCCAGCAGCCACGCGGAGAACGCGGCGTGCAGGCCCATCACGGCGAACACCATGACGATCTGGCCGATCGGCGGCAGCGCGCGCCGCCCCGGCACCGACCCGCCGCGCCCGAGCACGCTCCAGAACAGCGCCAGGCCGGCCAGGAACACCGAGGAGTTCATCGCCAGGTGCGCCCAGTGCTCGCGCACGATCGCGTCGAACAGGCCGGTGGGGTAGAGGCCGAACAGCATGATCGCGGTGGCGGCCAGCGCGGCGACCGGGTTGGCGGCCAGCCGCGCGGCGGGGGTGTCCAGCAGCGCGGCCAGCCGCCGGCCGGTCGGATCCGCGCTCGCCCGCCGCGCCAGGGTCAGCCCGTGGCCGAGCACCAGCAGCGCCGGCGCCAGGCTGGCCAGCAGCATGTGCTGGACCATGTGCACGCTGAACACCGCCGGCCCGTAGTTGCCCAGGCCCGACGAGGTGGCCACCAGCAGCACCGCGCAGCCGGCCAGCCACGCCGCCGTGTACCTGGCCGGCCACCGCTCGCCGGCCAGCCGCCGCAGCCGCCGCACGCCGAGCAGGTAGACCACGGCGGCCAGCCCGGCCAGCGAGCCGAGCACCAGGTCGAGCCGCCAGCGCACCGTCAGGTCCAGCGCGGTCATGGTGGCCGGCAGGTCGTGCCCGAGCATGTAGATGTGCCGGCTGGGCTGGTAGCCGAGCTCGGCCGGCGGGATGATCCGGGTCATCGCGGTGTCCAGGCACGCCGCGATGACCAGCAGCGCCACCTCCAGGGCCGCCAGCCGCCGCGCCCCTGCCCGCGCCCGGAGTATCACCACCCCTGTCAGCGCCGCCAGCACCGCCGCCGAGGCCAGCACCAGCCGCCCGTACCCGCTGCCGACCAGCTCGGCCGGCCCGACCGGTCCCATCGCGTACGCCGTGGAGACGACCCCGGTGGCGGCCACGATCGGCAGCCACCAGCGCGCCAGCGCGGCATGCCGGCGCGCCACCGCCCGCCGCGCCCGACCGGTCAGCACGACCAGCGCGCCGCCCAGCCAGAGCAGCGCGGCCAGCAGGCGCAGGGCGAGCGCGTCGCCGGCGATGTCGTGCGAGCGCTGGGCGTTGGTGGCGGCGGTCAGCGCCACGCACAGCGGCCCGGCCAGCGCGAACAGCAGCAGCCCGACCGCGCCGCGCCAGCTCAGCACCCAGCCGGCCAGCCCGGCGACCAGCATCGCGACGGCGGCGTCGAGCAGCCACCCGGCGGCCGGCTGGATCTGGTCCAGGCCGACCAGCAGCGCCGGGCCGTTGACCAGCGCCTGGCCCGGGCCGATTCCGGTGTTCTCCAGCACGGTGAGCACCGCGACCGCCGCCGAGGCCAGCGCGTGCGCCAGCGACCACCACCGCGCGGCGCGCAGCCCCGCGTAGCCGGACGCGGACACCGGCGCGTCCCGGTCGGCCTCGCCGGGGGCCAGCGCGGCGGCCAGCAGCAGGCACCCTATGCAGGCCGCGCCGGTGCCCAGCGCCAGCACTCGGGCGAACGGCAACCCGACGTCCACCACCGGCCCCGGCTCGGGCAGCCCGAACCGCCCGGCCAGGCTCGGCGCCAGCGCGGCGACCAGGCCGCCGGTGAGCGCGGCCGCCAGGCTCAACCCGGCCAGACCGAGGACGAAGAACGCCCTCATCGGTTCGGACGGAAGGCGCGCAACCGCAGGCTGTGCGAGACCACGAACACCGAGGACAGCGACATCGCCGCGCCGGCCACCAGCGGGCTGAGCAGCCCGGTCATGGCCAGCGGCAGCGCCGCCACGTTGTAGCCGAACGCCCACCACAGGTTGCCCCGGATGGTGCGGTGGGTGCGCCTGGCCAGCTCCACCGCGTCCGGGACGACCAGCAGGTCCTCCCTGGCCAGCACGATGTCGGCGGCCTCGATCGCGGCGTCGGTGCCGGCCCCGATGGCCATGCCCAGGTCGGCGGCGGCCAGCGCGGCGGCGTCGTTCACCCCGTCGCCGACCACCGCCACCCGGTGGCCGTCGCGCTGCAGGCGCCGCACCACGTCGACCTTGTCGGCCGGCAGCGTCTCGGCCACCACGTCGTCGATGCCCACCTCGGCGGCCACGGCGGCGGCGGTGCCCGCGTTGTCGCCGGTGACCAGCATCGGGTGCAGCCCCAGCCCGCGCAGCGCCGCGACCGCCGCCGCGCTGGTGGTACGCACCGTGTCCGCGACCGCCAGCAGCCCGCGCGCGTGACCGTCCCACCCCACCAGCACCACGGTTGCCCCGGCCCGCTCCAGCTCGCCGCGCCCGGCCCGGAGCTCGTCCGGCACCGCCATGCCCAGCTCGGCCAGCAGCGGCTCCCGGCCGACCACCACCGCCCGGCCGTCGACCAGCCCGCGCGCGCCCAGGCCGGGCAGCGCCTCGAACTCGGTCACCGCCGGTACCGCGCCGGCCTCGGCCGTGATCGCGGCGGCGATGGGGTGCTCGGACGCCGCCTCCACGGCCCCGGCCATCGCGAGCAGCTCGGCGCTGGCCTGGCCGCTCGCGGGCCGGACGTCCACCAGCCGCATCCGGCCCTCGGTCAGCGTGCCGGTCTTGTCCAGCACCACGGTGTCCACCGCCCGGGTGGCCTCCAGCGCGGCCGGCCCCTTGATGAACACCCCCAGGCTCGCGCCCCGCCCGGTGCCGACCAGCACCGCCGTCGGGGTGGCCAGCCCGAGCGCGCACGGGCAGGCCACCACCAGCACCGCCACCGTCGCGGTCAGCGCCAGCCCGGCCGGCTGACCGGCGAGCAGCCACCCTGCCGCGGTCAGCGCCGCGAGCGCCAGCACGGCGGGGACGAACACCGCCGCGACCCGGTCCGCCAGCCGCTGCGCCGCCGCCTTGCCCTGCTGCGCGTCGCGCACCAGCCGCGCCATCCTGGCCAGCTGGGTGTCCGCGCCGACCCGGGTGGCCCGCAGCCGCAGCCACCCGCCGACGTTCACCGCCCCGCCGACGGCCTGGTCGCCGACGCCCACCTCGCGCGGCACCGGCTCGCCGGTCAGCGTGCTGACGTCCAGCGCGGAACGGCCCTCCACGACCACCGCGTCGGTGGCGATCTTCTCGCCGGGGCGGGCCAGGAACACGTCCCCGACCAGCAGCTCGGTCACCGGCACCCGCCGCGTCCCGTCCGCCCGCACCACCTCGACGTCCTTGGCGCCCAGGGTGAGCAGCGCGCGCATGGCGGCCCCCGCCGACCGCTTCGCCCTGGCCTCGAAGTACCGCCCGGCCAGCACGAACGTCGTGACGCCCGCCGCCACCTCCAGGTAGAGCGCGTGCCCGCCGCCGTTGACCACCGACAGCCCCTGTCCCAGCCCGGGCGCCGGCGTGCCCCCGGCCACCATGACCCACAGCGACCACGCCGAGGACGCCAGCACCCCTCCGGAGACCAGGGTGTCCATCGAGGACCGGCCGTGCCTTGCGCCGGCCAGTGCGACCCGGTGGAACGGCAGCGCGCACCAGCCGACCACCGGCGCGGCCAGCACCAGGCACACCCACTGCCAGCCGGGGAACCGCAGCTCGGGGAACAGCGACAGCGCCAGCGACAGGTCGCACAGCGGCACCGCCAGCACCGCCGCCACCGCCAGGCGCCTGCGCAGGTCGGTGACCCGGCGGGCCTGCTCGGAGTCGTCGTCACCGTCCGCGCCGGCCACGTCGTCCACCCGGCGCGCCTGGTAGCCGGCCCGCTGGACCTGCTCGACCAGCAGCCGAGGGTCCACGTCCGGGCCGCAGCTGACCTGGGCGCGCTCGGTCGCGTAGTTCACGCTGGCCGAGACGCCGTCGAGCTTGTTGAGCCGCCGCTCCACCCGCGCCGCGCACGCCGCGCAGGTCATGCCGCCGACCGAGATCTCGTACCGGGGCGCCGTCGCGGGCGCGTCCGGGTTGGCCGCCGTGGTCGTGGCCGTCACCTCCTAGGGGTCCGCCGGTCATGCAGCGCGGCCAGCGTCGCGTTGTAGGCGTCCAGCGCCCGTTGGTCGTCGTCGATATCGGCTTCTGTGGTGTCACCGAGGACGGCACGCCGGCGCGCGGACTCCAACCACCCGCCGAGCCCCTGCCGCTCGCCGCTGGCCCGGCCCCACTGCACGGCCACCAGGATCATCAGCAACATCATCAGCAGGTCGCCGCCGAACCACATGATCGCCCCGGCGGCCTGCTGGTCGCCCAGGGCCGTCGGCCCCCAACCCGGGTGGGTCGACGCGTACGCCGGTGCCAGCGGGCGCCCGGTCATCATCAGCGCCACCCCGGTCAGGGTGTCCGCGCCCATCCCGAGCAGGAGCACCACGAACCGCAGCAGGTACGCCAGCTCCCACGGCCCGCGCTCGGAGCCGACCAGCGGCAGGAAGTACAACCACCCGGTGACCAGGTACAGCGCCAGCTCGACCCCGCGCACCCAGCCGTTGGTCGCCGACACCTGCTGAAACCCGGTCAGGTGGGTGAGCACCACCACCGCCGTGTACGCCGCGAGCCCGACCATCGGCCCGGTGGCCCACCGCGCCGCCGGCCCGCCCAGCGCCCGCTCCACCCGCGCCCCGAACGGCGCCGAGCACAGCAGCTCCAGCGGCCGCGCCCACAGCACCAGCACCGGCACCACCATGATCAGCAGCAGGTGCTGGACCATGTGCACCCAGAACAGCACCTCGGCGTACCCCCCGACCGGGCCGTCCAGCGAGACCACCAGCACCGCCATCGCCAGCACCCAGCTCGCGGCCCGCCACCCCGTCCTCGACGCTCGCACCGCCAGCCACAGGTACCCGGCCGTCGCCACCAGCACACAGCCGGCCGCCACCGGCGAGGGCGCCCAGCTCGCGAGCACCTCTGTCCAGCTCGGTGCGCTGTGCCTCACGGCGGTGAACTCCAGTGAACGATCATCGTGCCGAGGGGGAGCTCTCGGTGGCCGGCGGGAGCCGTCCGGTCCTCAAGTCGAGCGGGCGTCCGCGTTGGTTCCCGGCTGTTCGGAAGGTCTCAGTGGACGGTCGGCTCAGGACCCGTGAGTGGTTAGCGTTGCTATGACAACGCTAACCACTCACGGGTGCGAGGGCGGGGGCCACGCGCGCGGACCCGATGCCCCGGTCGGGCTTGCCCAGCCGGAAGCGGACCCGGTCCTTGAGCACGGTGCCGGACTCGGCCTGGCCGTCGGTGAGCGGCTCGCCGGCGAACAGGGTGAACGTCCAGCGCTCGTTGCGCTCGCAGTCCGGCGGCCGCCGACCGCACTGCAGCACTCGCGCGCCCCAGACCGCCACTGTCCGTCACTGAACGCCGTCTCGAGGTAACCGCTCGTAATCGCCGGCAGCCCCGCCGCCGCGACCCACCCGGCCACCGACGGACACCGCGCCCACCCGGACTCCGCCAGCAACCCGACCTGCTCGGCCCTGAAGCTCTCGAACGACGCCACGAACCGTCAACGAGACGGCAGCAGCGGCGCAACCGGGCGTTCGCCGGCCACGCCGACGAGCGCGAGCACCGTCAGGAACGTGCTCTGCGGGCCGAGGTGGGCGTCCTTGGGGTCGAACCACTCCTTGTCGGTGAACGAGTGGGTGTTCCCCTCGCCGCCCCCGCCGCCCAGCCGCAGCGCCGGGATGCCCTTGCTGATCGGCAGGTTCGCGTCCGTGCTGGACGGGGTGTCCAGCGTGGTCTTCTGGCCGAGCGCGGTCGCGGCGGCGAACGAGGCCTGCACCATCGGCGAGTTCGGGTCCTGGTTGCCGGCCGGCCGGTCGCCGATCAGCTCGGTCTTCACGGTGACCTTCTTGTCGGCCGGCGCGTTCCAGCGCGCGTTCTCCTCGTCGGCGGCGACCTGCGCCATCGGCAGGAGTTGGTCCTCCAGCGCCTTGAGCGCGGCGGGGTCGTTGGAGCGCATGTCCACCTGCATGCTCGCGGTGCCGGCGATCGCGTTCACCGACGTCCCGCCCTCGACCACGCCGACGGTGAACGTGGTCTTGGGCTGGGCGGGGGTCCGGATCTCGGCGATGCGCGCGATCGCCCGCCCCATCGCGTGCAGCGAGCTGGGCCGGCCGAAGTCGCCGAAGCTGTGCCCGCCGGGGCCGGGGAAGGAGATCTTGTACCGGCGGCTGCCGGTGGCCTGGTAGGTGATCTGGTCCGGCGCGCCCGGCTCGATCGTGATGAACCCGTCGACCTGCTGGTTCTCCGCGAAGAAGCCCTTCACCCCGCGCAGGTCACCCAGCCCCTCCTCGCCGACGGTGCCGCCGAAGATCACGTCGCCCTGGGTCTGGATGCCGCTCTCGCGCAGCGCCCGCACCACCCCGAGCAGCGCGGCAAGGCCCCGGGCGTCGTCGGAGATGCCCGGCCCGTAGTACTTGCCGTCCTTCTGCTCCACCTTCACGTCCGTGCCCGGCGGGAACACCGTGTCCAGGTGCGCGGAGACGAACAGCGTCGGGCCGCCGCCGCTGCCCCGGCGCAGTCCGTACACGTTGCCCGTCTTGTCGCGGTGGACGTCCTCCAGCCCGAGCTCGGTCAGCCGGCGCAGGTAGTCCGCCGCCCGCTGGTCCTCGTGGAACGGTGGCGACGGGATCTCGCTCATCGTCACCTGCTCGGCGACCGTCGCCTGGTGGTCGCGCTCGATGAACTCCAACCCCTTGCGGACCGCCGGCAGCTCCTTGATCGCGCCGACGGCCTGGGTCACCGGCGCCGACGCCGCGTACGGGGGCGGGGCCGCCGGCGGGCTCGCGCCGCGCGTCTCGCCACCGCCGCAGCCGACCACCCCGAGCCCGACCACCCCCGCCACCGCCGTCAGCCTGGAGATGAAACCTGCACGAGCCATGGGCCGGCCTCCCGAACGTCGATGTTCCGGTCCCGCTGATCAAAACCCGAGTACGTTGACACCGCAACTTGCCGACCGAGGGGAGACGTATGGACGCGGCGGTGGTGACCGGCGGCGGCAGCGGGATCGGCAGGGCGACGGTGCTGCGGCTGCTGGCGGCGGGGCGCCCGGTGGTGCTGGCCGAGGTGAACGAGCGCAGCGCGGAGGAGACGCTGCGGCTGGCCGGGGACGCGCCGGTGGAGTGGGTGCGTACGGACGTGCGCAGCGAGGACGATGTGGCGGCCGCGCTGGAGTTCGCCCGCGAGCGGTTCGGGCGGCTGGGCTGCGTGGTGAACAACGCGGGCGTCGGCGGCGCGTTCGGACCGATCACCGAGCTGGACAGCGACGACTGGGACTACACGTTCCAGATCCTGGTGCGCGCGGTGTTCTACGGGCTCAAGCACGGCGCGCGGATCATGCGCGAACAGGGCGGCGGCGGCAGCGTGGTGAACGTCGCCTCGGTCGCGGCGTTCAGCAGCGGGCTGGGGCCGACGGCGTACTCCTCGGCCAAGGCCGCCGTGATCAACCTGACCAGGTGCGCGGCCGCCGAGCTGGCCCCGGACCGGATCCGGGTCAACGCCGTGTGCCCCGGCGCCATCCACACCCCGCTGCTGGTGGCCGACCGCACCGAAGGCGCCGAGGAACGGCTGGCCGGCATGCAGCCCTGGCCCGACCACGGCCGCCCGGACCACATCGCGGCCGCGATCGCGTTCCTGGCCGGCGAGGACGCCGGGTTCGTGACGGGGGAGTCGCTGGTGGTGGACGGCGGCATGATCGCGGCCGGCCCGGGCCCGCTGCTGGCCGAGAAGTTCGGCACCGACCCCCGGCTGCGCGGCCTGGTCGGGGTGAACCACGGCTCGACGGGCCGCGAGTCGGTGGTCCGCCGGCGGGTGTCAGACCAGGGGACGGCCGGTGCTGACGCGCCGGCGCAGGTCCCAGAGCACGGCGTTGAAGGGGAAGGCGCGCAGCACCGGGGGTGACAGCCGCACCAGCACGCCGATCGCGGACATCAGCCGCTCGAACCCGCGCTGGCGGCTGGGGTCCCAGTCGAAGCGCATCTCCTCACGGAACCGAGGCGGCAGGAACCCGGTGGTCACGAACCTGTTGAACCGCCCGAGCGCGAGCTGGACCGGCCGGGGCAGGTTGCGCATCGCCGTCAGGTCGGTGAGGTACCCGCGCACCGTGTCGTCAATGTGGATCTTGCCGAGCGCGTCGTCCCAGTACCGCTCGAACGCTTCCCGGTCGGCCGGCCAGGACTCGGCCGGGACCTGCAGGGTGGTGCCCAGCACGGCCGAGCGCCGGTAGATCTCCGCCGCGTCCCCGGGGTCGAGGCGCATGCCGAGCAGCCGGTAGACGTCCTCGAACCCCCGGTACAGGCAGGCCGCGACCCAGAGCTGCAGGTCGGGGTCGAACGCGTTGTACGAGACCGGGCTGTCCGCGTCCGAGCGCACCTGCACGTGCGACCGGTTCACCGCCCGCCGGTACAGCCCGCGCTCCTCGTCCGTGCCCATGGTGGCCACCGCGAGGTAGGCCAGCGTGGTGCGCAGCCGCTTGACCGGGTGCTTGAACACGTTCCCGCTGTCGACCTTGCTCTCCACCACGCCGTGGCCGACCGCCGGATGGCCGAGCTGCATGATCACGTTCGCGGTGCCGGCCAACAGCCCGGCGCCCAGCGCGATGCGACGAAGATCGGTGGACGGCGACGTCGACGCCCGCATGGCCAGCTCCCTCGGTGGACACCTCAGAAATCTGCACACACCCGTTCGCTGATATAGAAGCTTACGGTTGCTTGAGCTGTCAAGATGGCTTTATGAAGTCACCTCGCGCCTACGGCGGCGTGCAGGAGAACGAGCGGCGGGCCCGGCGCCGCGCTCGGCTGATCGAGGCGGGGTTGGACCTGCTCGCCTCCGAGCAGGGGGAGGCCGGGCTGACGGTGCGCAGCGTGTGTGCCCGCTCCGGGCTGGCCGCGCGCTACTTCTACGAGAGCTTCGCCGACCGGGGCGAGCTCGCGCTCACCGTGTACGACCAGGTCGTCGCGGAGATCGCCACCACCACGGCGGCCGCGGTCGCGGCAAGCCCAAGGGATGCCAGGGCCAGGACGCGGGCCGGGCTGGACAACATCGTGCGGGCCGTCGTGGACGATCCCCGGCGCGGGCGGCTGCTGTTCTCCACGGCGTTCCTGAGCGAGCCGTTGGCCAGGCGACGGTTGGAGTCGGCCCAGTTGTTCTGCGGGCTACTCGCCGGTCACACCAAGGACTTCTTCGGCATCCCGGGCGACACCCGGCTGGACCTCGCGACCCAGTTCCTGGTCGGCGGCCTGGCGCAGGCGCTCACCGCGTGGCTGCACGGCCACGTCGAGATCGACAGCGACGCGCTGGTGGACCATTGCACGGACATGTTCGTCGCGCTGATGTCGCGGGCGTTGCAGGACGGCGGTGGCTCAGCGGGCGTCTAGCTGCACGCGCAGCCGGTCACCGGCCTGCACGCGCGCGCGGTGGCCCCTGACCAGCGAGGTCGCCCGGCACACGTTCGCGAGGGTGTGCAGCCGGCGGTCGTCGGTCGGCCGGCTGCCCAGGGGCATGGCGGTGCCGTCCGGGCGCACGAGCAGGACGGAGATCCGCATACCGGAAACGTTCGGCACGATGACCAACGTACAGAGCGGGTGGCCCGTCCACCGCTGGGCGATAGCCAATCACCCGGATCGGGAACGGAGGTGTCACTGAATGGGACGCTTGCTCACTCGTTCGTGTATGGGGGCGTCCCAGTCGATGGCGTAGTCGTAGACCCACGCGGTGGAACCGGCGCCCGCCCTGGCCATCCGCCGGAACACCACCGGCAGCACCAGGTCGCGCACCACCCTGGCCACCGGGCCGACCGCCTTCTGGTCGCCGTTGCGCTTGCCCATGGCCACGATCCGCTCCACCCGGTCCCGGCGCAGCCGCTCGAACGCGGCGAAGGCGTCCTCCGGGTCCGGCGCGTCGCGCAGGCAGCGGGCCAGCTCGACCGCGTCCTCGCAGGCCATCGAGGCGCCCTGGCCCGCCGCCGGGGAGGTGGCGTGCGCCGCGTCGCCGATGATGACCATCCGGTCCCGGCGCCAGACCGGCGTGAGGGGGTAGTCGTAGGTCCCCCACGGCGACACGATCTCCTCGGTGGCCTCGATGATCTCGGTGGCCGGGGTGTCGTCCACCGAGAACAGGTCGAGCAGCTCGGCGCGGAAGGCCTCGGGTGAGAGCGCGGCCAGCTCACCGGGCGCGGGTTCCGCCGGCCTCGGCGGGTTCGCGAACCACCACAGCTGGCCGTTGGGGTTGCGGAAGTAGCAGAAGAAGCACCGCTTGCCGAAGTACATGTTCGCCACGCCCGCCTTGGCGTCCACCTGGACCCCGTCGGCGTACCCGGCGGTGTTGAGCAGCCCGGTGTAGCGGCCGGCCGGCGCGAGCGGGTCGATGACCGTGCGGACCCGTGAGCGCAGCCCGTCGGCCCCGACCAGCGCGTCGCCGTGGGCCCGCGAGCCGTCCTCGAAGTGGGCCAGCACGCCGGTCTCGGTGCGCTCGACGTGCACCAGCCGCTTGCCGTACTCCACCCGCACGCCGCGCCGGATGGCCTCGTCGCGCAGCTCGCGGTACAGATCGGCGCGCCGGATGGTCATGCCTACCCGGCCGTCCGCGCGCGCCGGCCCCAGCGGCAGCTCGCCCAGCCACCGCCCGGCGCCGTTGCGGAACACGGCGCTCGGGGTGGCGAAGGCGTGGCGGGCGGCCAGCTCGTCCAGGCCGAGCACGGCCAGCGCGTCCAGCCCGTTCACCGCGAACGTCAGGTAGGCGCCGACGCCGTCCGCGGTCCGGTCGTAGGCCTCGTACACCGTCGAGTCGATGCCCGCCCTGGCCAGCGCCATCGCCGTGACCGGCCCGGCGATCCCGCCGCCGATGATCAGGACTTCGTTCATTGAAGGCATGGAATGACTATACATAGCATGACTAGTTATTTGGCGGCGGCAAGTTTAAGGGCGGGGGCGGCGGAAGCGGACGCGGACCGTGATCGTGGCCGGGTCGAGGCCGAGCAGCTCGGCGATCAGGTCGGTGGCGGCGGGCTCGATCTCGTCGAGGGCGCCGGCGCGGGTGAGCGCTTCGATCTCCGGCACGTAGAGCACGAAGCCGCCGGACTCCGTCCAAGCCAGCACGTCGAAGGACCGCATCCGCCGATGATCCCTGCTCATCGGCCTCGGCGGGAGCTTGGTTCAGTGGTCGCCGTTGCGGCGTGAGCCGGAGTCGCGGTCGGACTGGGCCTCGGGCGCCTCGTTGGTCGACGTCCCGGACGGCTCCGAGCCCGAGGACCGCCGCCCGTCCCGGCCGGTGCCGGTGCCGGTGCCGTTGGGGTCGCTCGTGCCGCCGGAGGTTCCGGTGCCGGTGCCGTTCGGGGCGAAGCCGTCGGGCGGCGGCGGCTCGGTGGACGGGAACAGCGGGGTCGACGGCGGCGGTGGCGGCGGGGCGCCCGCGGCGAACCCGTCGTACTGCCCGGTCACCGCCGGCGGCGTGCCGATCGCCTTGAAGGAGCCGAACGAGCCGCCGGACCGCGACTTGGACACGTCCGACATGAACGACTTCCAGATCGAGCCCGGCATCATGTTGCCGTAGATCGGGGCGCCCTTCGAGTTCTTGATCGGGGAGTTCTGGTCGGTGCCGATCCAGACCGCGGTGGCCGCCCTCGGGGTGAAGCCGGCGATCCAGGCGTCGTTGTTCTGCCCCTCGAACCGGGACTGCACGGTGCCGGTCTTGGCGGCCGCGCTCTGGCCGGTGGTCAGGCCCAGCTTGTCGTAGGTGGGCACCCCGAGCATGCCCTCGACGAGGTTGCGGGCCACCTGCTCGCTGAACCGCTGCTCGCCCGGGCTGACCTCCTTGTACAGCACCCGGCCGTCGGACGTCTCGACCTTGGTGACCAGGTGCGGCTGGTGGTACACGCCGCCGCCCGCGATGGTGGCGTACGCCGAGGCCAGCTCGAACGGGGTGACCTCCTTGTTGCCCAGCGCGATGCCGATGTTGACGTCCTTGAGCGGGGTGGTGATGCCGGCCTGGCGCGCGGCGTCCGCCACCTTCTGCGGGCCGACCTTTCCCGCCAGGTCGTAGTAGACGACGTTGTTCGAGATCGTCATCGCCTGCTTGAGGTCGCACACCGAGCAGGACGCGCCTTCGGAGTTGCGCAGCCCGGGCCGGGGCTCGCCCTTGAACGTGGTGCCCAGCCCGATCGGGTCCGGCTGCTGCAGCGCGGCGAGCAGCACGAACGGCTTGAAGGTGGACCCCGGCTGCTTGTGCACCTTGGCGTAGTCCAGGCCGATGCCGTTGTCGCCGCCGTAGTAGGCCAGCACCTCGCCGGTGTCCGGGTCGATCGAGACCAGCGCGCCGCGCAGGTTCCCCGGCTGCCCGGCCAGCCCCTTCTGGACCGCGTCGACCGCGTGCTGCTGCAGCTCCGGCTTGATCGTCGTGGTGATCCTCAGGCCCTCCTGGTTGAACTCCTGCTCGCTGATGCCGCGCTGTTCGAGCTCGTCGCGGATGGCGCCCAGGATCAGGCCTCGGGAGTCGGTGGGCACGCCCGCCGGCGCCTTCGGGGGCGGCACCGTGACCGGGAAACGGGCCGCCGCGCGCTGCTCGGGGGTGATCCAGCCCTGCGCGGCCATGCCGTCCATCACGAACGTCCACCGCTGCTGGGCGCGCTGCAGGTTCACCGCCGGGTCCCACCTGGACGGCGACTGGATCACCCCGGCGAGCAGCGCGCCCTCGGACGGGCTGAGCTCCTTCACGTCCTTGCCGAAGTACGCCTGGCTGGCGGCCTGGATGCCGTACGCCCGGCGCCCGAAGAAGATCGCGTTGAGGTAGTCGCCGAGGATGTCCTCCTTCTTGCTCTGCTGCGAGATCTTGACCGCGATGATCATCTCTTTGTACTTGCGCCAGAGCGAGTGCTCGTCGCCGACCAGGGTCTTCTTCACGAACTGCTGGGTGATGGTGGACCCGCCGCCCACGCCGCCGGTGAGCTGGCGCCACGCGGCCCTGGCCAGGCCGATCGGATCGAACCCCGGGTTGGAGAAGAAGCTGCGGTCCTCCGCCGAGAGCACCGCGTACTGGACGTGCTTGGGAACCTCGTCGATGTTCACCTTGGTCCGGTTGAGGACGCCCTCAGGGATGATCTTGGTGAGCTCGTTGCCGTCCGCGTAGCTGATCGTCGCGACCTGCTTGTTGGCCGCGTCGTCCGGGGTCGGGATGTCGAAGAACATGAAGCCGAAGCCGAGCGCCAGCGTGGGCAGCACCACGAACAGCCCGAGCGCGGCGAGCCCGACCAGCCGGATCCGGTACCAGATCAGCTGCTTGCGGGTGTACTTGCCGAGCTTGGTGCGGCGGCGGTGCTTGTAGCGGGCGAACCACTCGCTCACGAGCTCGGGCAGCGCGGTCAGGCTGGCCGGGTCGAACCGGGGCCGGTCCCTGCGGTCGCGCCGCGATTTCTGGGTGCCCTCCTCGGGCTGGCCGGCCATCCGGGCCCGGCCCTCCGCGATCAGCCGCGCGGCCGTGGCGTTCGCGGGCGTCTCCAGCGGGTTGTCCGGTGTCTTCTCGGCGGCCTGCGTTTTCTCGGCGGCCTGGGTCTTGGTCGCCTGGGTCTTGCTCGCCGGGCGGTCCGCCGAGGGGGTGGCGACGGTGGGGTCGGCCGTGCCGGGCCGGCGGGGGATGCCGGTGGTCCGCTGGGGCAGGCCGAGCGACCGTTGGGGCAGGCCCTGTGTGCGGTCGGGGCCGCCGCCGTTCGGGCGGCCGCGCTCGACCGGCGGCCGGGCGGGGGGCTTGGCGGGCGACCTGGGTGGCTGGACCGCCCCGGTGCCGATGGTCGGGCCCTCGATGCGGCGGCGGTCGGCGGGGCCGGGTTCGCGGGCCGGCGCGCCGTTCGGGCGTGCCTGCGGTCCTCCGGGCGGGGTCGCCGGCGCTCGGCGGGCCGGTGGGCGGCCGTTGGGCGGCTGGCCCGTTGACCGTTCCGGCGGTGTCGCGGGCGGCTTCCTGGGCGCGGCGGGGCTGGTGAACGGCGCGATCCGCTTGCCGGGCGGGGACGCCTGCGACTCCTCGTTCGGACGATCTTTCGATTGCTCGTTTGAACCCGAGGCCTGTGCGGGTACATGGGGGCCATCCGGCTGGCCCGGCACGCGCTGTCGTCCGGAAGGCCGAGACGGCCCGGACGGCCCCACGTACGCTCCAGACACCGAGGGCCTCCCACCTCATGCTTCGTCAGCGTTAGCGACCAGCCACTGGGCTCGGCTGTGGCGCAAGGTCCGCAGGACCAACGGCGCGCCACGCCGGGTTGATGCGGCGCCGAGGGCAAACTCACCCGTTCGGCCGCCGGGTCCGATCACCCGTTGTGGATCCGTGAGCGCCCGTTGCCACTCACGGTAAGGACTGCCAGGTACCTCTGTTGCCTCACCTCCTGCCGCCGGACGGATCGCACTGACCGCCGCCGGAGGGTCGAGTTGTGAATAGCCCTCTAGCGCTCGATCATCGCGAACGGTCCAGACTGAGTTGGAAGGGGTGTGCCCATGCGTGCTCGCTCGGTTCCGGTGGTGCTGGGGGCGCTCGGTGTGGCCGGTGTGGCGGGTGTTTACCGTCCCTGGGTCCGGCGCTGGCCATACTCCGTGGTCGGGGCGATGAGCAGCGCGTTGGCGTCCGAACTGCCCGAGCTCATGATCGGCGTGCACGCGGCGGCCGCCGCCGGGGCGCTGCGCTCGCGCGGGGTGTCCAGGGCCGCCGGGCTGGCCCTCAACGGCGCCGCGCTGGCCGGGCTCGCCGGGCTGGCCGGGGACGCTCGGCGCTCGGCGCACGTCCTCGGGGACGCGCTGCGCGAGCTGGGGGTGACGCTGCCCTCCGAGCTGTCGGGGCGGAGGCCGGTCGGGGTGCTCCCGGCGCCGCTGGCCAGGCGGCGCTACCGGCGGGTGGCCGACGTCAGCTACAGCGAGCACGGGCGGTTCGGCACGCTCGACGTCTGGCACCGCGCCGACCTGCCGGTGGGCGGGCGTGCCCCGGTGCTGGTGCAGGTGCACGGCGGCGGCTGGACCATGGGCGACAAGCTCGGCCAGGCCGAACCGCTGCTCGGCTACCTGGCCGAGCGCGGCTGGGTGTGCGTCACGGTGAACTACCGGCTGGCCCCGGCGCAGCGGTGGCCGGCGATGATCGTGGACGTCAAGCGGGCCATCGCCTGGGTGCGCGAGCACATCTCCGGGCACGGCGGCGACCCCGACTTCGTGGCCATCACCGGCGGCTCGGCCGGCGCCCACCTGGCCGCCCTGGCCGCGCTCACCCCGAACGACCCCGCTTTCCAGCCCGGGTTCACCGAGGTGGACACCTCGCTGGCGGCCGCCGTGCCGATGTACGGCGTGCACGACTTCACCAGGGGCCGGCAGGGGCTCTGGGCGCTGCTGGAGGGCAAGGTCATCGGCACCACGTTCGCCACCGACGGCGACACCTGGCGGCGGGCCTCACCGGCGCTGCGGGTGGGTCCGCAGGCGCCGCCGTTCCTGGTCGTGCACGGGACGACCGACACGATCGTCGACATCGCGCAGTCCCGCCGGCTGGTGGCGGCGCTGCGCGACGCGTCGGTGCCGGTGGGCTTCGCCGAGCTGCCGCACGCCCAGCACGGGTTCGACGCGCTGGCCAGCGCCCGCACCGCGCACACGGTGGCCGCCGTGCACCGTTTCCTCACCGCCGTGCACCAGCGCGAGGTGCCGGCCGGAGCAGGGCAAACCGGACGGAAGCGGGTGGCGGCGGGTAGATAGCATCGGGGGATACATTCCTCGGCGCCCGTCGCCGTCTCTTCTAAGGAGCCCGTCGTGTCCGGTCCCGCATCCCGTCCCGTGCCTGCCCCCGTCCGGGTGCCGGCCGGCACGACCGCCGCCTCGGCGGTACGGGAGGCGGGCCTGCCGACTACCGGGCCGTCCGCCGTCGTGGTGGTCCGCGACCCCGAGGGCGCCCTGCGCGACCTGGCCTGGGTGCCGGACGCCGACGTCTCGGTGGAGCCGGTCGGGGCGGACACCTCGGACGGCCGTTCGGTGATCAGGCACTCGGCCGCGCACGTGCTGGCCCAGGCCGTCCAGCAGCTGCACCCGGAGGCCAAGCTGGGCATCGGCCCGCCCATCACCGACGGCTTCTACTACGACTTCGACGTGCCCACCCCGTTCACCCCGGAGGACCTGGGCAAGCTCGAGTCGGCCATGAAGAAGATCATCAAGTCCGGGCAGCGGTTCTCCCGGCGCCGGTTCGACTCGCTGGACCAGGCTCGCAAGGAGCTGGCCGACGAGCCGTACAAGCTGGAGCTGATCGACCTCAAGGGCGGCGTCTCCGGTGACAGCGAGGTCATGGAGGTCGACGCCTCCGGCGAGCTGACCAGCTACGACAACATCCACGCGCACACCGGCGAGGTGGTCTGGTCGGACCTGTGCCGCGGCCCGCACGTGCCGACCACCAGGTTCATCCCGGCGTTCAAGCTGATGCGCTCGGCCGCCGCGTACTGGCGGGGCAGCGAGAAGAACCCGCAGCTGCAGCGCATCTACGGCACCGCCTGGGAGTCCGCCGAGGCGCTGGACGCGCACCTGGAGCGCCTCGCCGAGGCCGAGCGCCGCGACCACCGCCGCCTGGGCACCGAGCTGGACCTGTTCTCATTCCCGGACGAGATCGGCTCCGGGCTGCCGGTGTTCCACCCCAAGGGCGGCATCATCCGCAAGGAGCTGGAGGACTACTCGCGGACCCGGCACACCGAGGCCGGCTACGAGTTCGTCAACACCCCGCACGCCACCAAGGGCCAGCTGTTCGAGCTCTCCGGGCACCTGGACTGGTACTCCGACGGCATGTACCCGCCCATGCACCTGGACGCCGAGTACGGGGCCGGCGGCGAGGTCCGCAAGCCAGGGGTGGACTACTACCTCAAGCCGATGAACTGCCCCATGCACAACCTGATCTACCGCTCCCGTGGGCGGTCGTACCGGGAGCTGCCGCTGCGGCTGTTCGAGTTCGGCACCGTCTACCGCTACGAGAAGTCGGGCGTGGTGCACGGCCTGATGCGCGCGCGCGGCTTCACCCAGGACGACGCGCACATCTACTGCACCCGCGACCAGATGCAGGACGAGATCCGGTCCCTGCTCACGTTCGTGCTCGACCTGCTCCGCGACTACGGCCTGGACGACTTCTACCTGGAGCTGTCCACCCGCGACCCGGAGAAGTCGATCGGCACCGACGAGGAGTGGGAGGAGGCGACCTCCGCGCTGCGCGAGGTGGCCGAGAGCAGCGGCCTGGAGCTGGTGCTCGACCCGGGCGGCGCGGCGTTCTACGCGCCGAAGATCTCGGTGCAGGCCCGCGACGCGATCGGGCGCTACCACCAGCTGTCCACCATCCAGGTCGACCTGATGCTGCCGCAGCGCTTCGACATGGAGTACACCGCCGCCGACGGCACCCGGCAGCGCCCGGTGATGATCCACCGCGCGCTGTTCGGCTCCATCGAGCGGTTCTTCGGCATCCTCACCGAGCACTACGCCGGCGCCTTCCCGGCCTGGCTGGCCCCCGTGCAGGTGGTCGGGATCCCGGTCACCGACGAGCAGGCCGAGTACGTCTCGCGGATCGCCAAGGCGTTGCGTTCGCACGGCGTGCGCGTCGAGGTGGACGCCGGCGACGACCGGATGCAGAAGAAGATCCGTACCCACACCATGCAGAAGGTGCCGTTCCTGCTGCTCGCGGGCGGGCGGGACGTTTCCTCCGATGCCGTCAGCTTCCGGTTCCGGGATGGTTCGCAGCTCAACGGGGTGCCTTGGGAAGGTGCGGTGGACGCGATCGTGGCCTGGATCGGGCGCCGCGAGAACGCCTCGCCGAGTGAGCAGACCTTCGAGGTAGGAAAGCGGTGACGGCGGCGGCGGATCCCGTGGACCCGGTTGACCCTGTGGACCCGACCGAGCTGGTCGGTCAGGACGGGGCCGCCGTGGCCGACGGGTTCCGCCGTCTCTGGACGCCGCATCGGCTGGCCTACATCAAGGAGGCCGCCGCGAGCAGCGCCGAGGAGGGCTGTCCGTTCTGCCGGATCCCTACCTTGTCCGACGAGGATGGCCTGGTTGTTGCGCGTGGTCAGGTGGTGTACGCCGTGCTCAACCTCCACCCGTACAACCCGGGACATCTGATGGTCGTTCCGTACCGGCATGTCGCCGAGCTGGAGGATCTGACCGGGGAGGAGTCCGGCGAGCTGATGGACTTCACGCAGCGGGCGGTGCGCGCCATGAAGAAGGTGGCCGCTCCGCACGCGTTCAACGTCGGGTTGAATTTGGGTGCGGTGGCGGGCGGGTCGCTGGCTGAGCATTTGCATCAGCACGTGGTACCCCGGTGGGGTGGGGACGCTAACTTCATAGCGGTGGTCGGGCAGACGAAGGTGATCCCGCAGTTGTTGTCCGAGACGCGGGAGCTGCTGGTGGGAGCCTGGCCGAGTGCCTGACGCGCTACTTCGTGATCGTGCGTGCCGTCATTTGTTTCGTTCGAAAATCGCTGGCGCGATTTCCGACGACCTGAGTTTGTAGGTTGCTTGGTGCCGTCCCCCGGTGGCGGCTGGGCGCGTTGGGTGGGGTTGGTCCCGTCTGTAGGCGGGACCGCGGCCGGATGATCACGCTGGGTCTGGATTCCCTGGGCACTCAGGTCTTGGTCGCGGTGGTCGTTCCGGAATTGTCGGTGCCTGCCGCTAGCGTCTTGGGTATGGCAAATGGGCAGGTCACGGTGGGGTTGGCGGAGCTTTCGCCCGGCCCCGAGTTGGCTGCTGCCCTGGATGGGATCGATCTGTCCACAGTGTCGAACGGTGAGATCATCGCGGTGTTGCAGGCGCGTTCACGGCAGCGCGCCCATGATGACGCGCGGTTCCTCGCGGTGGTCGCTGAGGTGGGCCGCCGCGACCCTTTCGCCGCCCTGGACGAGGTGGGGCGGTTGGGTGAGCCGGCGAGGTATGGGGCGGACGAAACCCGCTTGGCGTTGGCCTGGACGCGGCGGGCGGCGGAGGCCGAACACGACTTCGCCGAAGTACTGACCACCCAACTGCCGGCGGTGTGGACCGCGCTGGACACCGGAGAGATCGACCGGCCCAAAGCCCGCGCCTTCACCGACCACCTCGCAGGCCTACCCGCCGGGGAGATCGAACGCATCTGCCGCGCGCTGCTCCCGAAAGCCGGCGGGCTGACCACAGGGCAGTTACGGGCGCGGCTGGCGCGCATGGTCATCGCCGCAGACCCCGACCGCGCCCGCGACCAGTACGAGAAAGCCATCACCGACCGATCCGTGGTCGGCTATTTGAACCCGGACGGCACCGCCGTGATCACCGCCGACGGCCTACCACCCGACGAAGCCGCCGCCGCCTGCGAGCGCATCGACCGG
>NZ_JIAI01000007.1 GCF_000620785.1 Actinospineispora acaciae DSM 45401
TGCAGCAGCTCAGTGTGGAGGGTCTGGTCAAGATCACCCCGAGGGTGGGGGTGTTCGTGCGCGAGATCAGCGTTCAGGAGATCACCGACGTCTACCAGATCAAGACGGCGCTGGAACCGCTGATGGCCTCCTGGGCGGCCGAGCGCGGGTCAGAGGAACAGCGCGTCGCGTTCCACGAGTCGCTCACCGACCTCGAGCAGGCCGCGAACCACGACGACGTCCCCAGCTACGTCCGCCTCCTCGAACAACGACGCGAGGCACTGCTCGCGATGGCCGCCAGCGACGGACTGCGCGACGCACTCGGCGTGCTCGCCGGCCGGGTCAGGCTCCTGGAGTTCCGCGACCTGAGCCAGGCCGGGCGGCTGGCCGAGTCCGCCACCCAGCACCGGGCCATCGCCGATGCCATCGCCGCCGGCGACCCGGAGGCCGCCTACACCGCCATGCAGGCGCACCTGCAGCACTCGACCGTCCGGATCCAGGAGCTGCTGGCCTCGGTGGAGGACCCGGCGGTGACCGAGAGCCCCGAGTCCAGCCGCCGCCGGCGCGCGGCCCGGACGCCCCGCCGCGGCTGACAAAAACCGCGACTCGCCCTGACAGTGACATCAACTCGCTCGCAGGCTCGCTCGCGGGAGGTCGGTCGCTGCGCTCCCTCTCTAACCCCGACTCGCGGGGGTTCATTCGGCGATGCGTACGGAGACGAACTTGGTCTGCGTGTAGTGGCGGAGGGCCTCGATGCCCTTCTCGCGGCCGTGGCCGCTGTTCTTGTAACCGCCGAAGGGCGCCTCGACCAGGCCGGCGGACCATTCGTTGACGTAGACCTGGCCGGCCTGGAGGGCGGCGGCGACGCGGTGGGCGCGGGCCAGGTCGGCGGTCCAGAGGCCGGCGGCGAGGCCGTAGTCGGAGTCGTTGGCCTTGGCGACGGCGTCGGCCTCGTCGTCGAACGCGGTGACCACCAGGACCGGGCCGAAGATCTCCTCGCGGGCGATCCGCATGTCGTTGGTGACGCCGAGGTAGACGGTCGGTTCGACCAGCCAGCCCTCGCCGGTGGCCCGCCCGCCGGTGGCCAGGGTCGCGCCGTCCTGGATGGCCACGTCGAAGTAGGCCAGCACCTTCTCGAACTGGTCCTTCGTGGTCTGCGGGCCGTAGGCCTTGCCGGGGACCACCTCGCGCACCTTGTCCAACAGCCTGTCCACGAACCTGTCGTGCACGGTCCGCTGCAGCAGCAGGCGGGTGCCGTTGGAGCAGACCTGGCCGGCGTTGCCGACGAACGCGCTGGTCGCGGCGCCGACGGCGGCGTCGAGGTCGGCGTCGGCGAACACGATGTTCGGCGACTTGCCGCCCAGCTCCAGGGTGACCGGCATGATCTTCTCGGCGGCCACCCTGCCGACCTCCCGGCCGGCGCGCACCGAGCCGGTGAACGCGACCTTGCGGACGGTCGGGTGCTCGGCGATCGCCCTGCCCACCACGTCGCCGAGGCCGGTCACGACGTTGAACGCCCCGTCCGGCAGGCCCGCCTCGGCCGCGATCCGGCCCAGCTCCAGCGTGGTCGCCGAGGTGTGCTCGGACGGCTTGCACACCACCGTGTTGCCGGCCGCGAGCGCGGGCGCCGCCGCCCTGGCCGCCTGGTTGAGCGGCACGTTCCACGGGGTGATCACGCCGATCACGCCGTAGGGCTCGTGGCGGGTGTAGCCGTGGTAGCCGGCGCCGAGGTCGACGATCTCCCCCGCCGGCAGGTTCACCAGGCCGCCGTAGTACTCGAAGAACGCGGCGGCGCCCCGGATCTCCACGTCCGCCCGCGCCGCCGGCTTGCCGGTCTCGGCGGCCTCCAGCTCGACCAACCGCTCGCGGTGCCGCCTGATGCCGGCGGCGATGCCCATCAGCACCCGCCCGCGCCGGATCGGCTTGAGGGCCGCCCAGCCCGCGCCGGCGGCCGCCGCGGCCCAGGCCGCCCGGTCCACGTCGGACCCGGTGCCCAGCGCGACCTCGCACACCACCTCGTCGGTGCCCGGCCGCGTCGATGCCAGCCACTCACCGCCCAGCGACGCCACGTCCGCACCGTCGATCCAGTGCCCGTACCTGGTCACCATCCGTACCACCTCATGCCGGCTGTTCCTGCGGTCGTGTCGTCGTGCGGAAGACTTCGGCCAGGCGGAGCAGGTCCTCCAGCCGGGCGCGGGCGATCAGGCCGGTGGCCACACAGCGGTGCCACTTCGTCTCCAGGTCGTTGCGGATCTTCTCCGGCGGCCCGACCAGGGCGATCGCCTCGACCAGCTCGGTGGGGACGGCGGCGGCCATGCCCTCGCGGTCGCGCTCCAGGAACTTGGCCCGGATCTCCTGGCAGGCGTCCGCGAAGCCCATCCTGGCCACCGCGTTGAGGTGGAAGTTCGCGCTGGCCGCGCCGTTCGCGCCGACCTGGAACGCGATGAACGGGCGGACCCGGTCGGCGGCGGTCTCCACGTCGGGGCCGACCACCACCGACGCCGAGGGGATGACCTCGAAGTTCTCGGGCCTGCCGCCGGGGCGGGCCGCGAAGCCCAGCTCCAGCCGTTCCCGGTACCACTCGTCCCTGGCCGGGGAGAAGTTGGTCGGCAGCCAGCCGTCGGCGATCTCGGCGGCCAGCGAGATGTTCTTCGGCCCCTCCGCGCCGAGGAAGATCGGGATGTCCTTGCGTCCGTCGCGCAGGGACGACCGGAGGGGGCGGCCCAGGCCGGTTCCGCCGTCAACCGGCAGTTGGTACGTCCTGCCGGCGTGCGCGACCCGCTCGCCGGCGATGGTGGCGCGCATGATCGACACGTACTCGCGGGTCCAGCCCAGCGGGCGTTCGAAGGGCATGCCGTACCAGCCCTCCACGACCTGCGGGCCGGACACGCCCAGGCCGATCACCACCCGCCCCTCGGACAGCCGGTCCAGGCTCATCGCGGCCATCGCCATCGAGGTGGGCGGCCGGGCGGCCATCTGCGCGATGTTCGTGCCCAGCCGCATCCGCCGCGACCGCGACCCCCACCACGACAGCGGGGTGAAGCAGTCGTGGCCGAACGCCTCCCACGACCACGCCGAGGAGTACCCGGCCTCCTCGACCGCCCGCACCGCCCCGGCGATCTCCCCCGGATGCTCCGGATCCCCCAGCCCTGTGATCGAACACCCCAAGCTGTCGATCATCTTGCCCTCCGTTGAGTTATGAACCCCGAAAGCGAGGCGGCCGCCGTTCCCGCGCGGCGGCGAGACCTTCCAGCCGGTCCGCGCTGGACAGCAGCCGCTCGTACAGCGCGGCCTCCATCTCGACGCCGCGCTCCAGCTCCAGCCGGGCCGACATGTTGATCGCCTTCTTGGCCTGCGCGACGGCCAGCGGGGCGGCGGCGGCGATCTCCCCGGCGAGGGTGGCCACCGTCGGCTCCAGCTCGGCCGGCGGCACCGCCTCGGTCACCGCGCCCCACTCCCGGGCCTGCGCCCCGGTGAACCGGCGGCCGGTGAAGATCAGCGCCTTGGCCCGCCCGGCCCCGACCAGCCGGGGCAGCAGCTGGGTGCCGCCGCCGGCCGGCATGGTGCCCAGCGTGGTCTCCACCAGCCCCATCACGGTGTCCTCGGCGGCCACCACGACGTCGCAGCTCAGCGCCAGCTCCAGGCCGCCGCCCAGCGCGTAGCCGTGCACCTGCGCGAGCACCGGCCGGGTGCAGTGGTACATCGCCGCGACCACCCTGGGCACCAGCCGCCGCCGGTACCGCAGGGCGTCGTCGGTCATGGTGGCGCGCTCGGTCCGGTCCGCCCCGACGCAGAACGCCCGCCCCCGCCCCCGCAGCACCACGCACCGGATCTCCTCGGACGCCTCGATCCGCCCGAAGATCGCGAGCAACCGCTCGTACACCGGGGTGCTGACCGCGTTGAGCACGTCGGGGCGGTCGAGCGTCACGGTCGCCACCCGGTCGGCGACGCACAGTTCGACCACCTCGCCCATGCCTCAGCCCTTGGCGGCGCGGTGGCGGCCGATGAACGACAGCACCGCGTTGTTGAAGGACCTGTACTGCTCCCAGTGCGGGGCGTGGCCGGACTCGGCGATGATGGCCACCTGGGCGTCGCGCACGTGGCCGGCGACCTGCCGCATCCGGCTCGGCGGCATGTAGAGGTCGGCCTCGCCGGTCAGCAGCAGGGTCGGGATCTTGACCGACTCCAGCGCCTGCCAGGTCAGCTTGTTCTTCGGGGCCTGTTCGACGGTGACGACGGGGCGCTCGGCGTGCTCGATCCAGTGCTTCATCGCGTCCGGCGCGGCCGCCCGGTAGGACGGGCCGAGCTCCTTGAAGTGCTCGGGCAGCTCCTCCCACTGCGGGGGCAGGATCGCCGCGCTGACCTTCTTGAACTCCGGGTCCACGATCCCGGCAAGGGTGGAGCCGACCGTGCAGCTCAGCAGCCGGTCGGGCAGCGACAGCGCGGCGTCGAACCCGGCGAACCCGCCCTTGGCCAGCCCGACCAGGTGGAACTTCCCGGTCACGCCGAGCGCGCCGAGCAGCGCCACCACGTCGTCGACCAGGGTTCCGGGGCGGTCGGTCGGGCCGGCCTCGGACTGGTGGTAGCCCCGGCAGGAGAAGCTGATCACCCGGTAGCCGGCCTGGGTGAACGGGCCCTGCTGGTAGCCCCACACGCCGCCGTTGCCGGTGTGCGGGTGCAGGAAGACGACGGGCTCCCCGGAGCCGCCGGTGTCCCAGCAGGCCAGCTTCACGTCCGGGATCTGCACCTGGCCCTTGGCGCCGGTCATCTCCGGGAGCGGGTCCCAGGTGGTCTGCGCCGGGTAGACGGTCTCCCGCCCGGACGGCGGGGGCGGCGGTGCCTCCGCGGCGGACGCGCACGCGGTCAGCGAGCCGAGCGCGGCCAGGCCCACTCCCCCGCCCAGTCCCGCGATCATGCTCCGACGACCCAGTTTCGGACCCATCCCGTCGCCCATGACGTCCTCATCATTCGTAGTACCGACAGCTCGTCGTACGACGGCCGAGGGCATCATCGCGTGTGGCGCGGTCCGGCGCGCGGTGAAAGGGTTCATGGGTCAGCCGTCCTCGGTGTCACGGCTGAACGCGAGCGCGTCGAGCACGGTGGCCGCTTCGCCGGTGACGACCACCGGGTTGCACTCGATCTCGGTGATCCGCCCGGCGCTCGCGGTGACCAGCGCGCTCATCCCGGTCAGTAGGGCGGCGACCTGTGCGGCGAGCGCCGTGGGGTCGGCGGCTCGGCGGTAGAGGGTGGACAGGCGCAGGTCGGCCAGCGCGTCGGCGACGGATCCGGCGTCGTAGGGCGGGACCAGCGTGCGGACGTCGTCGACATCCTCGGCCCAGACGCCGCCGGAGCCGACGACCGCCCTGGTGCCGAACACCGGGTCGGCGAGCACACCGGCGATCAGCTCGGGGCCGGGCTCGACCTGGCGGGCGAGCAGGACGCGGCGGGCACCGTGGTCGCGGCGCAGGGCGGCGAAGGCCTCGCGGACGGCGGCCTCGTCGGCGAGGGCGGTGAGCACGGCGCCGACCCGGGCGCGGTGCGCGAGCATCGGGTCCAGCAGCTTGAGCACCACCGGGAACCCGATCTCGCGCGCGGCTTCGGCGGCCTCGATTTCGGAGTGGGCCAGGCGGCGCGCGGGAAGGGCCACGCCGAGCCCGTCCAGCAGCCCCATCGCCTGCCACTCGTCGAGCGCGCGCCTTCCCCCGGGCAGCGTCCTCGGCTCCAGCGCGGGCAGGGTGATCGTCGGTGAGTCCGGCGAAGGGACGCCGCCGCGCGCGGACCGCACCGCGGCCAGCCCCCGACGGACCAGGCCCACCCCGCGCAGCGCCCGCGCCGGGTCCGCGCACACCCGCAGCCCGGCCGCCGCCGCGCGCAGCCGCACCGACTCGGCCACCCCGTACCAGGACAGCAGCAGCGGCGTGGTGATCCGCTCCTGGGCGGTGGCCAGCGTGTCGATCAGCTCGTCGGCCAGGTACTCCATGCTGCCCAGGACGACCAGGACCAGGTCGGTGGCCGCGTCCGCGTCCAGCGCGTCGAGCGTCTTGGGCAGCAGCGTGTTGTCGTTGATGACCTGCGCGGTCATGTCGATCGGGTTGTCGGTCCCCGCGAAGCCGGGCAGCGCGCCGGCCAGCCGCTCCCTGGTGGCCTCGGTCGGGTCGGCCAGCGGGATGCCGTACCGGTCGGCGGTGTCGACCACGTAGACGCCGGTGCCGCCGGAGTTGGTGGCCACCGACAGCCCGTCCGCCGGCGTCCGCACCCCCAGCGCCCGCGCCACGTCGACGGCGTCGTCCACCGTCGCCAGCCGGGTCACGCCGTAGCGGCGGAACAGCGCCTCGAACGCGTCGTCGTCACCGGAGAGCTGCGCGGTGTGCGAGGCCACCGACGCGACGCCGCGCTCCGAGGTGCCCGTCTTGATCAGGAACGTCGGCTTGCCGGCTTGTCGGAGCAGTTCGAGCGAACGCGCCAGCGCCGCCCCGTCCCCGGCCCCCTCCAGGTAGCCGATCACCGCGCGGGTGTGCTCGTCGGCGGCCAGGTAGGCGAGGTAGTCGGCGAACGTGAGCACCGCCTCGTTGCCGCTGGTGATCACGTGGGAGAACCGGGCGCCGGCCCAGGTGGCCTCGGCGAGCAGGTTGAACGCCATGCCGCCGCTCTGCGCCACCAGCGCCACGTCGCCGGCGGGCAGCTCGGGCAGCGTCTGCATCGCCGTGGAGAACGTGCCGACCGCGCCGTGCGCGAGCGAGGCGAACCCCAGGCAGTTCGGCCCCATCAGCGCGACGCCGTGCGCATCGGCGGCCGCCGCGAGCCGCCGCTGCAGCTCGCGCCCCTCGGCGCCGGCCTCGGCGAAGCCGCCGCTGAACACCACCGCCGCCCCGGCGCCCCGCGCCCCGGCCTGCTCGACGGCCCGGACCGACGCCTGCGCCGGCAGGCAGATGACGTACAGGTCGATGCCCGGTGGGAGCGCGTCGATGTCCGGGTAGCAGGTCAGGCCCTGCGCCGTCACGTACTTCGGGTTGACCGGGTACACCCGGCCGGCATATCCCCGGTCGGCGAGCAGCCGCAGCGGGCGCCCGCCGATGCGCGCGGGGTCGTCGGAGGCGCCGACCACGGCGATGCCGGACGGGTTCAGCAGGCGGTCCAGGCCGGTCGTCATCGCTGCCCCGCGGTGGGGACCGCCAGCCCGAGGCGGTCACGGACGGCCACCGTGACGTCGGAGTGGGCGAGCTCGCCGTCCAGCCGCACGCTCTCCCGCTCCTCCGGCGGCGCCCACCTGGCCAACCGGCGGCCGTCGGCGGTGAACGCCTGCCCGGTGACGTGCCGGTTGTCCGGATCGATCAGCGCCCGGACCAGCGCGGCGACCAGCTCGGACGACTCCGGCCCGGCCGGCGTGACGGTGTTGACGGTGTTGACGTTGACGTCGTAGCGCCCCATGGCCGTCGCCGCGCTCGCGGCCAGCCCGAGGACGCCGGCCTGCGCCGAGCCGCCCGCCCACCCGGGCGCCGAGCCGACCAGCACGATGCTGCCGCCGCGCTGCTCGCGCATGTGCTCGGCGGCGAACCGCACGCAGTTGAACGCGCCGGTCAGGTGCACGGCGATGACCGAGTCCCACTCGTCCTCGGTCATGTCGAAGATCATCCGCTCGCGGCGGACGCCGTGGCAGGCCACCACCGCCTCCAGCCACCCGTACACGTCCACCGCGAGCTGCACCAGGTCCCGGGTGGCCTCGAAGGACGCCACATCGCGCTGATGCCCGACGGCCCGGCCACCCCGCGCCCGGATCGCGGCGACCACGCCGCGCACCACCGCACCGTCCGCGCTCGCCCCGTCGATGCCGACCCCGTGGTCGTTGGCGACGACCCCGTACCCCGCGCCGGCGAGGCACCGGGCCACCTCGGCGCCGATCCCCCCACCGGCGCCCGTGACCACCACTCCGCCGCGCTCAACCACCTAGACTTACCCCTTTCAAAATCTAGAACGTAACCGGTAATACATCAACGGTCAACAACGCGGCACCAGAAACCCGGCAGGGCCTCGTCAGGCGGGCACCGGAGTCAGGGCGAGGATGCGCTCCAGCCAGGAGTCGCGGGCCGCCTTGGACGCGCGGCTGACCGTGACGTCCGGGGCCTGCTCGGTGAAGCCGTGGAACGCCCCGCCCCAGATGTGCAGCTCGGCCTGGCCGCCGGTGGCCCAGATGCGGGTGGCGTAGTCGACGGCCTCGTCCCGGAACACCTCGCAGGCGCCGGCGTCGATGTAGGCCGGCGGCAGTCCGGACAGGTCGGTGGCGCGGGCCGGCGCGGCGTACGGGGACACGTGCGGGCCGCCGGCCTCCTCGCCGAGCAGGAACCGCCAGCCCCAGTGGTTGCTGTTGCGGTTCCACCAGCCGACGGTGTCGTACTGGTGGCTGGACACCGACTCGTTGCGGTCGTCGATCATCGGGCAGTACAGCCCCTGGCCGGCGATGGCGGGGCCGCCCCGGTCCCTGGCCAGCAGCGACACCCCGGCGGCCAGCCCGCCGCCCGCGCTGCGGCCCATCACCACGATCCGGCCAGGTTCGACGCCCAGCTCGCCGGCGTGCGCGGCCACCCAGGACAGGCCGGCGTAGCAGTCCTCCAGCGGGGCGGGGTGCGGGTGCTCGGGTGCCAGCCGGTACTCCACGGCGGCGGCCACTATCCCGTACCGGGCGACCAGGTCGACGAAGCTGTCGATGGACCAGAACCTGTTGCCCATGCACATCCCGCCGCCGTGGATGTTGTAGACCGCCGCCGGCGTCGTCACCCCGCCCTTCGGGCGCAGGATCGCCAGCGTCAGGTCCGGCGCGCCCGCCGGGCCGGGGACGACGCGGTCCTCGAACGCCACCGGCCGGTTCCCGATGACCTCGTCCATCGACACCGGCGCGGTGTTGCCGGCGCGGGCGGCGGGCAGGCTGTCCGGCCCGAGCGGGGTGCCGCCGCCGGGCACCAGCCGGGTGTACGCCGGCATCAGGTCGGGGTCGAACGGAACGGGCTTCACGGGCATCGGGCGCGGGCTCCTTCAGGTGTCGGTCAGCAGCGGGTGGCGTTGGGGTCGACGGTCGCGTCGTAGCCGGCCTGCCAGTTGGCCGGGATCGCCACCGGCGGTTCGACGCCGCCCCAGGTGAACCCGCACACCGCGCCGTAGGAGCGGTAGGCCACCATCAGCGGCTTCACGACGGCGTCGGAGAGGACCCTGTCGTTGATCTGTTCCCACAGGGCCTGCTGGCGCACCGGGTCCGCCTCCTGGTCGGCCTGTTGGATCAGCGGGTCCGCGCCGGTGTAGCCGTTGTAGTTCTGGGCCGGTCGGGAGCCGCCGAGCACCGCGGAGGGTCCGTAGAAGAACGTGGCGTACGGGATCTGCGGCGTCGGCCGGTAGGCGATCAGCGTGACGATGATGGGTTCGCGCCCGGAGAGCATGGCCTTCTGCCAGGTGGGCGTGTCCACCGTCTTGACGTGCACCCGGACGCCGACCTTCGCGAGCTGCGCCTGGAGGATCTCGTAGTAGCGCACCCCCGGCCCGGTGATGGTGACGTCGAAGCCGTTCGCGTACCCGGCCTCGGCCAGCATCCGGCGCGCCCTGTCCAGGTCGGGCTGGTACGCCAGGCCGGCGCGCTCGGTGTGCTCGTCGGGCACCCCGCCGGGCAGCCGGTCGCCCCAGGCGCTCAGCGTCGGCTTCGCGGTACGGGCGCCGGCCGAGGCGACGAAGTCCGCGCGGTCGATCGCGTAGGCCAGCGCGCGGCGCACCCGCACGTCGTCCAGCGGCTTGACGGTGGTGTTGAACATCGCGTACCAGGTGCCGAACAGCGGCGCGGTGACCGTCTTGAGCTCCGCGCGCTGGTCGATCGCCTCCAGGCCCCGGTCGCCGGTGTCCGGCGGGTCGGCGAGGTCGAGGTCGCCGCTGAACAGCGCGGCCTGGCGGGCGGTGTCGTCGTTGATGAACCGGATCGTCCAACCGGCCGCGCGCGGCCTGCCCCGGTAGTAGGCGTCGTTGGCCACCACCTCGACCTGCTGGCCGGGGGTGTGGGACTTGAACGTGAACGGCCCGGTGCCCACCGGGTGCTGCCCGAACTCCCGGTCACCCTCGGCCTCCACCGCCTTCCTGCAGACGACCAGTCCGCCCTCGGTGTTGGCGATGCTGGCCAGGAACACCGCCGGGGAGACCGGGTGCTTCATGGTCACCTCGACGGTGCGAGGGCCGGCGGCGGTGACGGCGCCGTAGTTGGTGTACGCGGTGGCGAACGTCGAGCGGGCCGGGTCGCCGGCGCGCTGCAGCGAGTAGACCACGTCCTCGGAGGTCAGCTCGTAGGCCGGCGTCTTGCGCCCGGCCGGGCACATCACGCCGGCGCGCAGCGAGATCATCCAGACCTGCCGGCCGTCGCGCATCATCGGCTGCGGGACCTGCTCGGCGATCCCGGGCTCGAACGGCGCCGTGGTGTCGCCGGTCCGGTACCGCACCAGGCCGTCGAACAGCATCATCGACAGCATCCGGTCCAGCGGCTGCAGCGCCTTGAGCGGATCCATCGAGGTGAAGCCCTGGGTGGCGATCCCGTACCGGATGGTCGGCCGGTCCGCGCGGGCCGCCTTCCCGCCGCAGGCGCCCAGCAGGGCGAGCACCGCGATCAGGCCGAGGGCCGCGGTCACACGAGCGCGGTGGACCGCCATCGTCCGCCTCATTCGATCGTCGGGGTCAGGATCGAACAGAACGCGCTGGACTTTAGATGTGATGTTTCAGTGAGTCAACTTCCGAGGGTCAGCCGAAGAACACCCGGCGCCCGGGATCCGACTCGTCGGACCCGAACCGGCCGCCGGAGCGGGACTGCCGCGACGGGTCGAACTCGGTGGGGTACACGGTGTTGCTGAGCAGCTTGCCGACCGTGCCGAAGGTGAAGTGGATCGGTTCGGTGCCGGACCTGTCCAGCCCGAACAGCACGCCGTGCGCGCGCAGGCTGTGGATGTCGCGGTGGTCGGCGACGGTCACCGAGGCGCACGGGATGACCTTCTCCCGCCAGGCGAACACGAAGATCCCCGGGCGCAGCTCGTACGAGGTGCACTCGTCGGTGTCGGCCAGCCCCTCCTCCGGTCCGGCCAGGCACTGCCAGCTGAACCGGTTCGGGCTCAGGTGGACGTGCTCGTACGCCTGCTCCGGGCTGTACTCCCACAGCACCCGCCGCCCCACCAGCGCGGTGGACAGCGCCGGCGCCAGCACCGTCGTCTCGATGCCCTCGATGCTGGACGAGACGAACACCTGCCGCACCCTGGTCCGCCCCGGCTCGGGCTCGCGGACCACGTTGATCACCGACAGCGCCCGCCCGCTGACGAAGTCGAGCACCAGGCTGACCGCCTCGAACGGCAGGTGCACGTGGTGGAACTGGGCGTAGACCAGCCCCTCGGCCACGCCGAACGCCTCGTAGGGGTCCTCCCCCGAGGACTCCGGGATCTCGTCGCCCACCCCCGGCAGGTACGTCCAGCGCACCGTGCGGGTGTCGAAGTTGTGGATGATCCGGGTGCCCCTGTCGTCCACCAGCACGACGGTGCGGCCGACCAACGCGGCGGACGGCTCCGCCTTGTTGTAGTCGAAACCGGGGGCCAACCCGTCGAGCATCAGCCGGGACGAGGTGCCCGAGAGATCGTCAGTCATGCCGCCACCTCCGCGCCGAGGAACGCCGACCGCACCCGGGCGGCGCACGACGGCTCCGGCCACCCCGCACACGAAGCCGGGGCGTGCTCCGTCGTGGCCGGTGAGGCGGGTCACATATAGTGCGGGTCAGTATCGGCGGCGCCGGACGCGCGCGGCTTGTCCGAGCGCGCGCACCCCTGTGCCGAGAGCGCACAACGCCGACGCGCCGCACACGCCGGGTGGCCGCCGCACACATGTCCTGACCTGTGTGCGGCGGCGCGACGCTGTGTGCGGCGCCCCGGGATCTACGTCGGGATGAGGCTGGCGGTCAGCGGCATGACGAGCTGGCCGGCCGGGCTGGTCCAGTTGCCGGCGAGCTGGGCGAGCACCTGGCTGGTGCCCACGATGTCGGCGCCGGCGCGTTCCATCCGGCGGACCGCGATCGCGTCGGCGTCGGCGGTGAGCGAGCCGCCGGCATCGGCGACGACCTGCACCTGGTAGCCCTGCTCCAGCGCGGTCAGCGTCGGGAAGACCGTGCAGACGTCGTTGGTCACGCCGGCGATGATCAGGTTGCGGCGGTCGGTGGCGCGCACGGCGGCCGCGAACGCGGGGTCGTCCATGGCGTTGACGACCCCCCGGCGGCGCACCCGCGCGGCGAACGCGGCCGGCGCGATCTCGGCGAGCTCGGCCAGCAGCGGACCCTGCACGTTCTCCTCCTCGGAGGAGGTGAGCACCAGCGGCATCTTCAGGGCCGCCGCGGCGCGGGCCAGCGTGAGCGCGCGCGTGGTCAGGCCCTCCAGGTCGGTGGAGCGCACCCAGCTCATGGTCCCCACCTGGTGGTCGATGAGCAGGACCGCGGCGTCGGCGGCGGTGAAGTGGGTGATGGACACGGTTGTTCCCTTCAGGCGTCGCGGGCTTCGAGGAGGACCACCGGGATGACCCGGTCGGTGCGGTCCTCGTAGGCCTGGAAGCCGGGGTAGCGGCTCTTCTGGGTGCGCCAGATGGGTTCGCGCTCGGCCGCGTCGAGCACCCTGGCGCGAACCGGCACGGTCCGGGTGCCGACCTCGACGACCGCGTCGGGGTTCGCCTTCAGGTTGAGGTACCAGTCCGGGTCGACGTCGGCGCCCGCCTTGGACGCGAACACCGCGTAGGCATCCCCCACCGCCTGGTACATCATCGGGTTCACCCGCTCGACGCCGCTGCGCCGGCCGGTGTGGTGCAGCAGCAACAGCGGCGCGCCCTCGAACGGGCCGCCCACCCGCCCTTCGTTCGCGCGGAACTCCTCGATGATCCTCTGGTTCCTGTCTCGCCCATCGCTCACGGATCCGGATTATTTCCTCCGATTCACACCACCGTCAAGGCCAATAGCAGGGGCTAAACGGATGCTAGTCTCCGACGTTGACAGCTAGGAGGAGCCATGCCGATCCCGCCCGACGACCCGACCCGCGAGCTGACGGTGGTCTCGCCCGACGACCCGGAACTGCCGCACATCGGCCTGGCCGGCGACACCTACACGGTGCTGGTCAACGGCGAGAACACCGCCGGCCGGTACTGCCTGATCGACATGCTCATCCCGCCCGGCGGCGGCCCCGGCCCGCACCGCCACGACTTCGAGGAGATGTTCACCCTGCTCGAGGGCGAGGTCGAGTTCACCTTCCGCGGCCGGTCGCGCACCGTGCACGCCGGGCAGACCGTCAACATCCCCGCCAACGCCCCGCACTTCTTCCGCAACGCCACCGACTCCACCGTGCGGATGCTGTGCATGTGCACCCCCGCCGGCCAGGAGGAGTTCTTCGCCACCGTCGGCGTCCCCGTCCCCACCCGCACCTCACAGGCGCCCCGGCCGGCGGGAGCCGACCTGGAGGCGCAGGTCAAGCTCATCCTGGAGAACGCCCCCCGGTACCGCACGGAGATCCTGCCGCCGGCCTGAGGGGACGCCAACCATGGTCGACGTCAACGTCACGCCGTTCGAGATCGAGGTCCGCACCCGGGCCGGTGACCTGGTCAGGGCCGACGTGTACCTGCCGGGGGCCGGTCACCACCCCGTGCTGCTGGCCGCGTCGCCCTACCAGAAGGCGCTGCGCCACCTGCCCGGGGTGTCGACGTTCCCGTTCGTCGAGTACGGGCCGATGCAGCTCTACCTGGACAACGGCTACGCCTACGTGGCCATGGACGTGCCGGGCACCGGCCGCTCCGAGGGCCGCTGGGACCCGGTGTCGCGGGCCGAGGGCGAGGCCATCCACGACATGATCGAGCATGTCGCGGCCCAGCCGTGGAGCACCGGCGCGGTCGGGATGATCGGCATGTCGTACTACTGCTGGAGCCAGTGGAACGCCGCCCGCACCCGCCCGCCGCACCTGCGCACGATCGTCGCCTACGACGGCGCCACCGACGCCTACCGCGACTGGATGTACCACGGCGGCATCCCCATCCAGGGCTTCCTGAACGCCTGGCTGTTCGGCTCCGTGCTCTACCAGCACCAACTGGGCGGCATCGACTACCGCGAGTGCAACAAGCACGAGTTCGTCTACGACGCGCTGACCCACCCGTTCGACGACGAGTGGCAGCGCCGCCGCTCGCCGTTCTGGGAGCTGGACCGGGTGGACATCCCGGTGTTCTCCATCGGGGTGTGGGGCAAGGGGCCGCTGCACCTGCGCGGCAACTTCTACGGCTACGAGCGCGTCACCGGCCCCAAGAAGCTGCTGGTCACGCACCCGGACTCGTTCGCGGCCGCCCAGGCGTACTTCTTCGACGAGGACTTCCACCGCGCCGAGCTGCTGCCCTGGTACGACCACCACCTCAAGGACGTCGACAACGCCGTCATGGACGGCCCGGACGTGCGCTTCCACGTCAACGGCGAGGGCGTGTACCGCGAGGCGGACGCCTGGCCACCCGCCGACGCCGAGCCGACCACCTTCCACCTCTCCGGCACCCGCGCCGACGCCGTGACCTCGCTCAACGACGGCTCGCTCACCGAGGCCGCGCCGCCGCCCGCGCCCGACTCGACGTCCTGGTCCTACCCGGACCCACACTGGCGCGCCGGGGTGACCGTCTTCGACCAGACCGGCCGTCCCGACCACGTCGCCAGGGTCACCACCTTCACCACCACACCGATGGACCGCGACCGGGAGTTCACCGGGCACGGCATGCTCGACCTCTACGCCTCCTCCGACCAGACCGACATGGACGTCATCGTCAAGCTCACGCTCGTCCCCGGCGACGCCCGGGCGCCGATCACGGTCAGCCGGGGCTGGCTGCGCGCCTCGCACCGCGCCGAGGACCCCGAGCTGACCTCGGAGCTGCGCCCGTTCCACGCCCACCAGCGCGCCGAGCCCATCGAGCCGGGCACCGTGTACCGGCTGCGCATCGAGCTGCTCCCGATGTCGTTCCTGGCCGCGACGGGAGACCGCATCCGGCTGGAGATCAGCAACAACGACTCGCTGGTCGCCGACGCCCCGATGACCCACTTCTACGGCCGGAAGGTCGGCACCGACACCTATCATCACGACGATGTCCACCCGTCCGCCCTCCGCCTCCACGAACGCCCCCGGCGTTGAGGACGCACGGGTGAGAACCGGCCGCCGCCGGCGCTCCGACGCGCGGGCGAACCGGGCGGCGCTGCTCGACGCCGCCGCCCGTGTGGTGCTGCGCGACGGCTACGCCGTGCCCCTGGACAAGATCGCCGCCGAGGCCGGCGTCGGGGTCGCCACCCTGTACCGCAACTTCGCCGACCGCGACGAGCTGATCGCCGCGGTGGTCGACAGGTCCTACGAGCTCGTCGCCGAGCTGGCCCGGTCGGCGGCGCGCAGCAGCGCCGAGCCCCTGGACGCGCTCGGCGGGTTCTTCGCCAGCGTGCTCGAACACCGCCACCGCCTGGTCCTGCCGCTGCTGGGCGGCCCCGCCGTGACCGGGCGGATCAACCCGCACAGCTTCGAGATCAGCACCGCGCTGCAGTCCGTCATCCAGCGCGGCATCGCCAACGGCACCGTCCGCGCCGACGTGGGCGCCCCCGACATCATGGTCGCCGGCGCCATGCTGGCCCAGCCGCAGCTCCCACCCCAGGCCTGGGAGGTGGCCGCCCGCCGCATCGCGACGCTGCTCCTGGACGGCCTGCGCGCCCAACCGGACCAACGCCCCCTCCCCCTCACCTTCACCAGGGAAGAGTTCTCCGCCGCGATCACGGACCACCCAAAGGCGCCCTGAGAACCACATTGCGTAACTTGGCCGATACGGTTGCCACGAACGGGTGAGTGTCGAATACTCCCCTGCGAGCTGCTGATCGTCTGCCCGGACGAGGAGGTCACCGGTAGTGAATCGGCATACCCGAAAGACCGTGCTGGACCTGGTCGACCACAACGCGGAGGAGTACCCCGACCTGGTAGCCACCTGGGACGGGGACGACCAGCTCACCTGGGCGCAGTACCGGGACCGGGCCCGCGCCATCGCGCTGATGCTGCTCGACCTGGGGGTGGGCAAGGGCGACGTGGTCGGCCTGCACCTGCCGAACCGGGTGGAGCACGTGCTCGCCGACATCGGCGCGGTGATGGCGGGCGCCATTCCGTCCAGCTACTACAACACGCTGGCCGCGGACCAGCTCGCCTATGTCGCGGGCGACTCGGCGGCCACGGTGGTGATCACCGATGTCGTCCAGCTGCCGCTGTGGCTGGCCATCCAGGACCAGCTGCCCAAGCTCAGGCACGTGCTGGTGCTCGACCTGGAGCCGGACGCGGAGGACGACCAGCCGCCGTGGGTGCACCGCTTCGAGCACCTGATGGACCTGGCCAAGACCGGGCTGGAGCACCGCCGTGGCGAGCTGGACCGCGCCCGCCGCCAGGTCGACCCGGACGAGCCGCTGACCATCGTCTACACCTCCGGCACCACCGGGGCGCCCAAGGGCACGATCATCACCCACACCGCGGCGCTGTGGGTCATGGAGGAGGTGAACAGGCAGCTCGTCGAGTTCCTCGGCGGCCCGGTGCCGGCCGGCTGGACGACCGTGTCCTACCTGCCGCTGGCGCACGTGGCGGAGCGGCTGTTCTCGCACTACCAGGCCCTGGCCCGGACGATCACCGTCACCTACGTCCGGGAGACCTCGAAGCTGCCCCACCTGCTCCCCCAGATCCGGCCGAAGCTGTTCCTGGGCGTGCCGAGGGTGTGGGAGCGGGTCTACGGCGCGATCCGGGAGCGGGCGTCCACCTCGAAGAACCCGATCAAGCGGCTGCTGATCAACCGGGCGATCTCCGTCGCGCGGGAGGTCGGGGCGCTGCGCCTGACCGGCGGGTTCCGCGACTGGCGCACCCGGATCCGGCACGGGTTCATGAACCGGCTGGTCTACCGCAAGCTGCGCGCCACCCTCGGCATGGACCAGGTGGTGCTCGCGGTCAGCGGGGCGGCGTCGCTGCCGGTGGAGGTCAAGGCCTTCTTCGCCGGGGTGGGGATCACCATCATCGAGGTCTACGGCATGACCGAGACCTGCGCGATGCTCGCGGCCAGCCCGCTGGACGCGCCGAGGCTGGGCAGCGTCGGGAAGGCGCTGAAGGGCATCGAGCTGAAGATCGCCCCCGATGGCGAGGTGATCGCCAGGGGCCCCAACATCACCCCGGGCTACCTGCACCGGCCGGACGCCACTCAGGAGGCCATCGACCCGTCGGGCTGGCTGCACACCGGCGACATCGGCGTCCTGGATGACGAGGGGTACCTGCGGATCACCGGCCGCAAGAAGGAGCTGATCAACACCGCATCCGGCAAGACGATCTCCCCCGCGAACGTGGAGCTGGCGCTCTCGTCCGCCTCGGACCTGATCGGGTCGGTCTACGTGCACGGCGACGACAAGCCGTGCCTGGTCGCGCTGGTCACCCTGGACAGCGGCTGGCCGCAGTGGTGCGCGGCGCGCGGCATCCAGGTGGAGAACCTCGCCGAGGCGACCTCCAACGGGCGGGTGCGGCTGGAGGTGGCCCGGTCGGTGGGCGCCGGCAACGCCGTGCTCTCCCGGGTCGAGCAGGTCAAGAACTGGGCGCTGCTGCAACGCGAGTGGAGCAGCGAGACGGGCGAGCTGACGCCGACCATGAAGCTCAAGCGCACGGTGATCGCCAAGCGCTACCGCGACGACATCGAGGCGCTCTACGACCCGCTCACCGCCGACGCCTGGACCGACGAATAGGGCTCCGACATCGCGTTGCCGCTGGGCCATGATGGTGGCTCGGGGCAGTTTCGGTGGGGGGACCGATGGCCGTGCTGGACGAGGCGCGACTTTCCGGCTGGCGCACGGCGGCGGCCGGCGGTGACGTCCGGGCGATGCGGCGTCTGGCGGGCGCGCTGCGGCGGGCCGATCCGTGGGAGGCCGAGCGCTGGCGGCTGGCCGCCCTGACCGCGAAGGCCACGGTCCCTGTCGAGGTGGCCGAGGCGGGCGCCCGGTTGGGGGCGCACCGGGTGACCGTCGGCTGGAGCGGGCTGACCTGGCTGCACCGGCTCCTCTACGGGGTCGTCGTCGGCCCCCTGGTGTTCGTGCTCGCCTGGTCGGCCGTGGCGGACTATGCGGCCGGCAGGCCCGTGCTCGCGGCGCTGGGGCGGCTGACGTTTCCCGCCCTGTGCTGCGTGATCGCCGTCGCCGTCTTCGCCTCGCGCCGGCGGGTCTGGTGCTACCAGCGGGGGTTCGTCGTTCGCCGCCGCCGGGTGGCCACCGGCTTCTCGTTCGCGGAGGTCAGCGTGCGGCGCAACATCGCCCGCTGGCCGTCCGCGTGGAGGTACACGGTCTCGCGCCCGGACGGTGCGCAGGCCACGTTCACCCACCGCGACATGCCCGCGATCCAGGCCTGGATGCTGGCCGCGACCCTCGAACGGGCGGTGACCGCCGAGTGGCTGCCCGGCGCGCTGGCCACCGTGCGGGCGGGCGGGCGGCTGCGGTTCGGCGATCTCGTCGCGGACGCCGTGGGCCTCACCGGCCCGTACGGCACGGCGCCATGGCGCTCGATCCAGGACCTGGACGCCACCTGGGGCCCGGTCCGGATCAGGCGCGGCCCGAAGTGGTCCGAGTGGTCCTTCACGCCCGCGGTGGAGATCCCCAACGTCTTCGTCCTCGAAGCCCTGAGGTCCGCCCTGACCAGATGATCACAGCGGGCCGTTCGCGGCCAGGAAGTCCCACAACCGGCCGGCGACCGGGCCGTGTGGCCTGTCGCGCCGGCGGGCCGCCGCCAGCTCCTCGGTCATGCCGGGAAAGTGTCGGCCGGCGATGGACAGCAGGCGCCCGTCCCGCAGCTCGTCCTCGATCAGGAACCGGGGCAGGTGTCCCCAGGCCATGCCGCGCAGGACCAGCTCCTTCTTCACCAGATGGTCCGGCACGGAGCACTGGGGCGCGCCGTCGACCAGGAAGTGCCCCTGCTCGGACGGGTGCCGCGCCGAGTCGCGGATCACGCACTGGGTGAAGGCCCGCAGCTGGCGGGGCGTGATGTCGCCGGTCGGCTCGAACGGCAGGAACCCCGGCGCCGCCACCGGCACCATCGCGACGCTGCCCAGGTCGATCCACTCCATGCGCACGTCGCTCTTGGGCACCCGGTGCACGATGAGGTCGGCCTCGTCCTCCAGCAGCCGCTCCCAGGGGCCGGTCACCGCCTCCAGCCGCAGGTGCAGCCGGGTCCGGGGGCAGCGCGCGAAGAACTCGCTGAGCAGCTCCAGCATCGGCGGCAGCGGGCACAGGTCCCCGAGCACCACCCGCAGCTCGGCCTCCTCCCCCATCGCCAGCTGCCTGGCGTACAGGTTCAGCTCGTCGGCCTCGCCGAGCAGGAACCTGACCTTGCGGTGGAACGCCCGCCCGTCCTCGGTGAGGCGCACGCGGTAGCCCGAACGGTCCAGCAGCACCACGCCCAGCCGGTGCTCCAGCTTGGACACCGCCGCGAACACCGAGGGGTGCGAGCGGTGCAGCCGCTCGGCGGCGGCCTGGAAGCCACCGCCGGTCACCACCGCGTCGAAGCACTGCAGCTCGTGCAGCGTGAAGTCCGACATTGTCATTTCAAACTACAAGCTTCGTCCGAACTTTGTAATGCAATCCGTTCCCGCGGTCCACAGGATGGCGGCATGGACACCATCACCACCGTCGACGGCATCCGCATCGCCTACCGCTTCGACGGCGCCCCGGACAAGCCGGTGCTGCTGCTCTCCAACTCCATCGCCACCGACCACACGATGTGGGACGGCCAGGTGCCGGCGCTCACCGAGCACTTCCGGCTGCTGCGCTACGACGCGCGCGGGCACGGCGGCTCCGACGTCCCGGACGGCCCGTACTCACTGGACAGGCTGGCGCGCGACGCGGTGGAGCTGCTGGACGCGCTGGGCCTGGACCGGGTGCACGTGCTGGGCCTGTCGCTCGGCGGGTTCGTCGCCCAGTGGATGGGCGTCCACACGCCCGAACGGGTGGACCGGCTGGTGCTCGCGCACACCGCCGCGCACCTCGGCCCGCCCGAGAACTACCACCGGGCGCTCACCGACGTGCTGGCCGACCCCGACATGCTGGCCACCACCGACGGGTTCCTGCGCAACTGGTTCCCGGCCGAGTTGGTGGAGGCGAACGATCCGATCATCGAGCCGTTCCGGCGCACGCTGCTCGCCACCCGGCGCGAGGGCATCGCCGGCAGCCTGGCCGCCGTGCGCGACGCCGACCTGCGCCGCACCATCCCGCTGATCAGCAACCCGACGCTGGTCATCGCGGGCGAGCAGGACACCGTCACCTCCGCCGAGCACGGCAAGGAGATCGCCTCGGCGGTGCCCGGCGCGCGGTTCGCCGTGCTGCCCGCCGTGCACCTGTCGAACGTCGAACGGCCGGCGGAGTTCCTGGACGCCGTGGTGTCGTTCCTCCACGAACCGGCCTGAGCGCTTGCCGAACCCCGGACGCTGCCGCAGACTGTACGTATGTTCTCGTACTGTCGGATCGTTATCGGCCTGCTCGCGGCCGTCCTGATAACCGGGTGCGCGGGCCCGGCCGACCGGCCCGCCGCACCCGCGTCCAGCGCCCCGGCCTGCGCCGCCCCCGAACCGGCGCGCAGCCCGGGGTTCGACGCGGCGACCCGCGACGACCCGGAGTTCAACCTGGACTTCCGGCACTGCTTCAGCACCGTCGACGGGGTGCAGATGCACTACGTCATCGGCGGCACCGGGCCGAGCACCCTGGTGCTGCTGCACGGCTGGCCGGAGAGCTGGTACGAGTACCGCGCGGTGATGCCGAGGCTGCTGGCCGGGCGCACCGTCATCGCGGTGGACCTGCCCGGCATGGGCGACAGCACCGGCGAGCCTCCCGCATACACCAAGACCACGATGGCCGGCTACGTCCACGCCCTGCTGGGCGCCATCGGCAGGCCCCACGGCGTGCGGATCGCGGCGCACGACTTCGGCGTCGGCGTGGCGTACGCGCTCGCCGCCCAGCACCGCGAGCAGGTGGCCGGGCTGCTGCTGATGGACTTCCCGCTGGTCGGCAAGGCGCTGGCGTTCGACGCGGTGCGCCCGCTGTCCTGGCACTTCTCCTTCAACCTCCAGGAGCCGCTGGACGAACAGCTGGTGACCGGGCGGGAGGGGGCGTTCCTGCGCTACTTCTTCCAGCACAGCCGGATCTCCACCAGGGGCGGGGCGTCCGAGGCCGAGCCGTTGCCGGTCTCGGAGCGCGCGCTCGCCGAGTACACCCGGGTCTACGCACGCCCGCAGGTGCTGCACGCCGGTTTCGAGCTGTACCGCGCGTGGGCACAGGACGAGGCGGAGAACGCCCGGCTGCAGGACACCCCGCTCACCATCCCGGTCCGGCTGCTCGCCCAGGACGGCTTCGCCTCGGTCATGCTGCCCGCCGTTCGCGCCGCGGCGCCGGCCGCGACCGGGGCGGACGTCCCCGGCGCCGGCCACTGGATGCTCGACCAGCACCCCGACCAGGTGGTCGCCGAGATCAACGCCTTCTACCCGGCGGCGGCGGGCTAGGGCGTATCCCGGGCTCAGCCGGGCAGCCGGGCGCGAAGCTTCCCGAGCAGGGCGTGGAACTGCTTGGTGAGCAGGACGAACACCAGCCCGAAGCAGGCCGCCGCGACCAGGCCCATGCCCAGGCCGAGCAGCACCCTGCTCACCTGGGTATGGGCCAGCTCGCGGGTCAGCCAGGAGCCGAACACGGCGGCGGGCAGCATCGCGACGGTGGACACGCCGATGACCGCCATCATCCGCCAGTCCACCATCCGTTCCGGGCGGATCGAGGCGCGCACCAGGTACAGGCAGATCACCGCGGCCATCAGGTCGCCGAGCAGGACCGCGACGCACAGCGCGACCAGGCGGTAGCCGTCGGCGGGCACCGCCAGCGTGCACAGCCCGACCAGGATGCGCAGCACCATCATCGCGGTGCCGGCCTGGCGCGGGCCTGCCGTGTTGAGCTGGGCGAACAGCGTCTGGCGGGCCACCTCGTAGCCGGCGTTGGCGAACTGCGAGATGGCCATCACCGCCAGGCAGCCGGCCAGCCAGCTCACGATCATCGGGTCCCGCAGCTCGCCGTTGGACAGCACGGACGCCACCGGGTGCGCGAACGCGATCAGCAGGCACACCGCGGGCAGGCTGGACAGCACCGTGTAGGTCAACGCCTGGCGCCACGCCGCGCCCAGCGGCCCCCGGTCGCCGTCCCTGGCCGCCGCGCTCATCCCGGGCAGCGACGCCACCGTGACCGACTTGGAGCCCAGCGCGGAGATCACCGAGTACATCGACCAGGCGGTCTGGAACACGAACACGCCGCCGGGCACGGTCGCCGCCACCGCCAGCATGGCGAACATCGACGCCACCGGGAACGCCGCCACCGCCACCGAGGCCCGCAGCCGCTGGGCGACCGCCCGGGCGTCCGGGTCGGAGGACCAGCCGCCGCGCACCCGGATCGGCAGGCCCACCCGGTACGCCCCCCAGAGCTGGGTGCCGGCGTGGGCCAGCACGGACAGCGTGGAACCCGCGCCGAGCACGCACACCATGCCGAGCGTGACGTCCGGGATCTCCGCGCCGGGCCGGAACCACACGGCCACCACGGCCATCGTGGCGATCATGCCGAAGTTCTCCACCGCGGGCGCGGCGGAGGCCAGCGCGAAGCGGCGCCTGGTCTGTTGGACGGCGGCCCCGATCGAGGCGAGCGTGTAGCCCAGCACCTGTGGCGCCACGAACAGCATGACCAGCACCGTCAGCCGCCACGCCCGCCAGCGGGTGTCCTCGTCGGGGATGCCGGCGGTCAGCGCGAGCGCCACCAGCGGCGAGACCAGGATGATCGCGGCGGCCAGGATCGACGCGCAGAGCAGCAGGTAGCCGCTCACCCGGTGGATCATCTCCCGGGAGCCGGCCACGCCGCGCTCGGCCAGCGAGCGGGCCAGCGCGGGCACCAGCACCAGGGCCAGCACCGGGCCGGCCATCGCGGTGTAGATCAGGTTCGGCACGGTGTTCGCGGACAGGAACGTGTTCGCGAAGAACGTCGGGCCGAGCACCGCCCCGATGACCACCACCCGCAGCAGCCCGGACACCCGGCTGACCAGCGTCCACGCCGCTACCGTGATCGAACCCCTGGCGGTGCCGCCGGTGTCTTCGCGGTTACTGCCGACGGGTGCCTCGTTCGAGCGGTCTTCCTCCACTGCCACTGCCGCACAGTATCGGCGCCGCCGACGTGTCGACGACGCCGGCCCTCGGGCTCACCGCTTGCAGCCGAGCCACCGCCGCCCGCCGGCCGACTCCTCGGACCGCCGCTCGTGCTCGTCGCCGCCCCCGCGCACCTTGCCCAGCACGGCCTTGACGACCTTGCGCGCGATCGTCCCCAGCTCGATCAGGAACGGCAGCGGGTCGCGGACCGAGAAGAAGGTGCCGATCGGCGCCCGGCGGGTCCGCAGCGCGGCGAGCAGCGCGCGGACGTCGAGGCGGCCCCGGCGCGCGCCGACGAGCACCGACAGCGGGAACGCCGTCTCGTGCACCCAGATCGCCTCCCGGGCGGGGGCGGCCGGTGGCGGCGGCAGCCGCAGCGCGTCGCTGTAGGCCACGTCCACCAGGTTCACCCGGGCGGCGGCGGCCAGCGCGGTCTGCAGGTCGGGCCGGCCCACGGTCGGCTCGGTGATCATCATCCGGCCGTCGCGCCGGTTGCGGCGCACCTCCAGCGAGCCGAACCCGACGTGGCCGGCCGCGTCCAGCAGCCGCCGGGTCAGCGACTCCAGCTCCGGGTCGTGGTGCGTGACGGCCACCGCCGTGCTCCCGACGTCCACCGGCCACTGGGCGAGCTTGCGCCCGACGCTGGTCGCCAGCTCCGCCCCTCGGCGGTCGCGGTAGGTCAGGCAGAAATAGACGTCGCTGTCCCGGCCGGAAATCCATTCCTGCACGATGAACCGGTCGGAGGCGTCGAACGGGTCGAATGGCAGAGCGTCCAGCTCGGCCGGATCGTCGAGCCGGTAGACCTTGTGCCGGCCGCTGATCTTCGTCCATTGCCGGGTGTGCTCGACGGGTTTCAGCACCACCGGGAACGACAGTTTCTCCAGCGCCTCGTGCAGCTCGTCCATGTTCGCGACGATCATGCCTTGCGGAACGGGGAAACCGTGCGCGAGCGCCCATTCATGGAAGGTGGACTTGTCCAGCAGCCGGTCGACGGTGGACAGGTCGGGCAGCACGAAGTCGAACCTCGACTCCAGCTCGGCGGCGTGCTCGGCGGCGAACCGCACAGCCGGGTCGTCGGCCAGGAACAGCACCATCCGGCCGTACCGCTCGTGCGCGGCGTCCAGCGCGGTCAGCCACCCGCGCGCGGTCGGCTCCTCCACCCGCAGGACGCTGTCCCACATCCTCGAACGGCAGGTCGGCGCGCCGGGGCTGGGGGTGACGCCGACGATCGGGACGCCCCGCCCGCGCAGGCCCCTGGCGAGGGCCAGTCCGGTGGGAGTACCGCCGCCCGCGATCAGGGCGGGTGGCAGCGACGCGTCGACGCCGGCCCACCGCGCTTCGGCACTCATGGCGCCCCTCTCATCGATGAACAGCTGAGCTCTGCTGTGCGTTCGCAGGCATTGTAATCGTCTTGTGATCGACTATGACAGCTGGCCCGAGGCCCGAGATCGCGCCGAAGTGAAACCACCCGGACGGGGCATGAAGTTAAAACAAGAAAACGGTTGGACGACAGAGTACGCCCCTACGGCGGGTGCCGTACAGACACCCGATGTGAGGGCGATTACACCCGTTCACCGACTATGTGTTCCTACCGATCGACGTCCGCCGTGACCGTGTCGCGACTTCTCGGCGGCCCACCCAGCCTGAATCGCGCCGCCCGCGCCACCTTCCCGATGAGCGTGACGGCCTCCAGCAGGAATGGCACCGGGTCCCGGAACGAGAAGAACACCCCGACGGGCGCCCGCCTGGTCCGCAGGGCGCCGAGCAGCGTCCGGCGTTCGGCCGGCCGGCGCACCGAGGTCAGCACCGACCGGGGCATCGCCGTCTCGTGCATCCAGATCGCCTCGCGGCGCCGGGGCATCGGCAGCGCCTGGAGCCCGAGCGCGTCGCGGTAGCCGACCTCCACGAGGTTGCACCCGGCGGCGGCGGCGAGGGCCGTCTGCAGGTCGGGGCGGCCCACGGTGGGCTCGATGATCACCATCCGGCCGTCCCGCTCGCTGACCCGGACCTCCAGGCTGCCGAACCCGACGTGCCCCGCCGCGTCGAGCATCTTGCGGGTCAGGTCGAGCAGCCGCTCGTCCCGGTGGGTGACCGCGAGCGCGGTGTTGCCGGTCGCGGCCGGCCACTGGCCCAGCTTCCTGCCGACCTGCGAGGCGAGCTCGCGCCCCTCCCGGTCGCGGTAGACCAGGCAGAAATAGACGTCGCTGTCGCTGCCGGGAATGAACTCCTGGACGACGAATCGGTCCGCCGCGTCGAACGGGTCGAACCCTAGCCGTTCGAGATCGGCGGCGCTTTCGAACCGCCACACCTTGTACCGGCTCAGCGCCTGCCATCCCAGCGTCCGCTCGAACGGCTTGAACACGACCGGAAACGTCATGTCGTCGAGCGCGGCCCGCAGCTCGGCCCAGTTCCGGGTGATCGCGGATTTCGGCACCGGGAAATCGTGCGCGAGCGCCCATTCATGAAATGCCGACTTGTCCAACAGCCGGTCGACCGTCGGCAACGGGGGCATCACGTAGTCGAACATCTCGCCGAGCTCATCGGGGCGTTCGGCGGCCAGGCGCACCATCATGTCGTCGGCCGGGATGAGCACCATCCGCCCGTAGCGGGCGTGCGCCTCCCGCAGCGCCGCCAGCCACCCCGCCTCGGTGGGCGCGGCGACCGGCAGCACCTCGTGCCACAACCGCGACCGGCAGGTGGACGCGGTCGGCGTGAGCGACGCGCCGACGACCTGGGCGCCCGTACCCCGCAGCCCACGGGCGATGGCCAACCCGATGGGGGTTCCAGCCCTCGCGATCAACACCGGCGGCCGGGGCGAGCCGCGCAGGGTATCGATGTTCCCGTCAGACATCGAGTGGACGGTAGCGGATGCCGACTTTCGGGTGGCGCTGGACCCCGCGATGGCCCCGAACGGCCGATGAGTCTCGCCCCGAAGCCCGGTCTACATACTCCGAGAGGACGGTTGACACCGTTGACAGCGTCGACTCCGAGGAGCCCGCCGATGCCCGACGCCCCGCGCAGGATCCAGGTGACCCGCACGATCGACGCCCCGGCCGGGCGGATCTTCGCGTTCCTGGCCGACCCCGACAACCATCCCGCCTTCGACACCAGCGGCATGGTCAGGGCCTCGGCCGGCCACGTCACGCTGGACGCCGTCGGCACGGTGTTCGTGATGAACATGAAGGGCGACCGCCGGGTGGAGAACCACGTAGTGGTCTACGAGCGCGACCGCGCCCTCGGCTGGGCGCCCGCCGAACCCGGCCACGAGCCCGCCGGCCACACCTTCGTCTGGCGCCTCACCCCCGCCGGCGAGCACCGCACGGTGGTCACCCAGACCTACGACTGGTCGGAGTTCACCCACCTCGACATGCTCGCCCACCTCCCGGTGGTCGACCGCGACCAGCTCCAGGCATCCCTGGACCTGCTGGCCGAGGCGGTCGCGACGACGACCTAGGTGTCGCTGCCCTCCCACGGCTGCGTCCGCCGTGGTCCCAGCGGCCGCCAGATGGTCGCCGGCATGTCGTCCTCGACGACGACCCGAGGCTTGCGGCGCAGCACCCGCACCAGCGGATCGCCCTCCAGCCGCGTCTGCCCACCCGGATGCGACATCCTGATCTCGTCGCCGAGCGTGCTGACCTGCACGACCAACTGCCCGCTGCCACCCTCCTCGGACATCAACCGGTCACCGAACTTGACCTGGGAGGCGCGCACCCTCACCTCGCTGTACTCGTTCGACAGAACGATTCTCCTTCCTGGCCCGACGCCCGTGTCAGGGAGCGACGTGGTCACACTCCCCTCGACTCTGCCAGGTCATCCGTGTTGTCCGCGTGACCAACGCCCTCGGCGTTTCTCAGCCACGCCGGACGTCCGTCAGTTTTAGACCTAACAGCTCGACATCCCGGCTACATTCGCTCCATGGCGAGCGCTGCCCTGCTCGGCTGGCTGCGTGACTCCGATCCGGCCCTGCGCTGGCAGGTCGAGCGCGACCTCCTGCACGAACCGCCCGAGGTCTGGGAGGCGACGCGGGCGCGGGTCGCGACCGAAGGCTTCGGCGCGCGGCTGCTCGCCCTCCAGGATCCCGACGGCCGGTGGGCCGGCGGCGCGTTCTTCCCGTCCGACTTCGACGGGTCCGAGCCCGGCCAACCCTGGACGGCCACCACCTGGACGCTCAACTCCCTGCGGGAATGGGGGCTCGACCCCGCCGTGCTTGCCGAGCGCCGCACCGCCGAGCTGCTCGCCGAGAGCTGCCGCTGGGAGCACGACAACCAGCCGTACTGGCACGGCGAGGTCGACTGCTGCATCAACGCCTGGACCGTCGCGAACGGCCTGTGGCTCGGCGCCGACGTCGCCGGCATCGTCGACTGGTTCGTCGAGCACCGCCTGCCCGACGGCGGCTGGAACTGCGAGTGGGTGGAGGGCTCGACGCGCTCGTCGTTCCACTCCACGCTCAACGCCCTCAAGGGCCTGCTCGCCTTCGACCTCGCCACCGGCGGGACCGACGCGACGCACACCGCCCGGCGCGACGGCGAGGAGTACCTGCTGCGGCGCGGCCTGTTCCGCCGCCTGTCCACCGGCGACCCGGTGGCCCCGTGGGTGGACCGGTTCGCCTACCCGTTCCGCTGGTGCTACAGCGTGCTCAACGCCGCGGCGTACTTCCGCCAGGCGTCGCTGTTCGACGGCACGGCGCCGGACCCCCGGATGGCCGACGCGATCGAGCTGATCCGCGCCGCCAGGCGCCCGGACGGCCGCTGGGTGCAGGCCGGCCGCCGGCCCGGGCGGGTCTGGTTCGAGGTCGACGTGCCGGCCGGCGAGCCGTCGAGGTGGCTGACCCTGTACGGCACGCGGGTGCTCGCCTGGTGGGACCGCCGGTGAGCTCGCAGCGCGACCGGGTGATCGCGGAGTGCGGCCGCAGGCCGGGCTCGGCGGAGGACTACCCGTTCGGCGACGGGGTGGCCGTGTTCAAGGTGGCCGGCCGGATGTTCGCGCTGGTCTCGCTGGGCGCCGCGCCGGGCAGCGTGAGCCTCAAGTGCAATCCCGACATGGCCGAGGGCCTGCGCGCCCGCTACCCGGCGGTCACGCCCGGCTACCACCTCAACAAGCGGCACTGGAACACCGTCGTACTGGACGGCTCGGTGCCCGACGACGAGCTGCTGGAGATGCTCGACCACTCCTACGACCTGGTGGTGGCGCGGCTGCCCCGAGCCCAACGGGACGACCTGCGCTGAGCGCCGACACCGAGCCGACGGGCGGCCGACCGCTGACACGGGCCGGGCGCCGGCGCCCGAGACCCCGGAGGTAGCTTTGAGGCCGGGTGCGGCTCGAGGCGGCCCGGGTCGGTTCATAGCTAGTACACAGCTTATTCCTAGGCACGCGACTGGTGGGTCGGAGACAGTGGTGTCCGATCGGGGTTTCGGTACGACCAAGGGATGGACCGGGTGACTCAGAGGGGGACCGGGTGACGGACAGTGTGGGATCTGGGCGTGGGCTCCCAGATCGGGCGCAGCCGCCGGGGCGCCGGCTCGGGGACACCCGGGCGATGTCGTTCAACGGGCCGGCGCGGGCACAGGTCCAGCAGGGACCGACCCCCACCCGCCAGTTCCCCCAGGCCGGGCCGTGGATGCAGCCGCCGCCCGGCGCGCTCCCGCCGGGTCCGCCAGGGCCGCCGCCGCCCGGACCACCCGGGGGGCCGCCGCCCGGCGGCTACGGCAAGCCGCCGCGCAAGCGGCGCCGGGGGCCGATACTCGGGCTCGCGGCGGCCGTCCTGATCGCGCTGGTCGGCGGGTTCCTGGTCGCCACCCACGAGGGTGACGTCACCGGGCCGGCCAGCGGCACCGGCGGCACGGGCGGCCAGCCGGAGGCGCTGGCCAACTGCACCACCACCGCGACCGACGGCGCCGCCGCGCGCAGCGCGCTGGAGAGCGCGGGGCCCGGTGCCCGGATCTGCCTGTCCGGCGACCTCGGCAGCGAGGAGCTGGAGGTCCGCCGCTCGGGCTCGGCCAATGCGCCGATCATGATCATCGGCGGCGGCTCGGCCAGCACCGGGCGGATCACCGTGAAGGCCGACCACGTGGTCGTCGACGGGGTGCGCATGTCCAAGCCGCGCTCCCCCGGGTTCCTGCTGATGGGCAACGACATCACGGTGCGCAACAGCACGGTGGACAGCCCTCAGGTGCTCAAGAAGGGCGACGACGGCGACGGCATCCGGTTCTTCGGAAACGACATCAAGATCCTGAACAACGTGGTCAAGAACGCCAAGAACCTGAACGGGCAGAAGGGCAACCACGCCGACGCGGTCCAGACCTTCGCCACCTCCGACGAGTACAAGCCCAGCCAGCGGATCCTCATCGACGGCAACCGGTTCGAGAACATCGACAACATGTGCCTGATCGCCGAGGGCCCGAACAGCGAGGAGGGCGACGGCTCCGAGGAGGGCAAGTCCAGCGGGTTCACCGTCACCAACAACTACTGCGCGGCCGGGGCCGGCCAGGCGTTCTTCTTCGACGACGTGTCCAACGCCACGCTCACCGGCAACACCATCGCCGGCCACGTCAAGAAGGCGTTCTCGCTGCAGAACAAGTCGGTGAAGGCCACCATCAAGGACAACAAGGTCACCACCGAGGTCGACTACGAGGTCGGCATGGACGGCTCGTCCGAGAAGGGCTACAACGGCCCCGAGCCCGGCGGCGACCCGTGATCCTCACCCCCGTGAGTGGCTAGGGGTGCCATAGCGCCCCTGGCCACTCACGGCTTGTCAACCGTTCCAATCACCACGATGCATAACCTCGCTCCCCTCCCGGTGGGTGTCTAGCGTCCGACGGCGTTGGTCGACCCACCGGAAGAGGTGCTTGGCTTTTGTCTCGCCGTCGATGGCCCCTGCCGCTCGCGGTGGCGGTCACCGTCACCGTCGCTGTCACCGTCCTGGCCACCGCGTGTGGCTCCGGCCCCGGCGGGGCGGGGCCGATCGTGCTCAAGGTGACCGACCCCGGCAACGCAGGGCCGCTGGCGGTCGGCAAGCGCGACGGCACATTCGACAGGGCGCTCGCGCCGCTCGGCGCGAAGATCGAATGGGTCCGCACCAGCCCGGGCTTCAGCTCGATGCTCAAGCTGTTCAACACCAGCGAGCTGGACGTATCCCAGGCCGCGTTCAGCCCGGTGGTCGGCGCGCTGTCCAAGGACGTGCCGGTGCGCATCGTGGCCGTGCAGGATCCCGCCGACCAGGACCAGGCCGGCATCATCGCCACCCGCGAGTCGGGCATCCGCGCGGTCGGCGACCTGGTCGGCAGGCGGGTGGCCGTCAACCCGGCGGGCAAGGGCGAGTACATCGTGCTCAAGGCGCTGGCTCAGTCCGGGATACCGGCGGAGAAGGTGACCCGCGTCCCGCTGCAGCAGAAGGACGCCGCCCCGGCGTTCGCGTCCGGGAAGGTGGACGCCTGGGCGTCGTTCCTGGTGCCGTACCAGGAGGCCAAGGCCAACGGCGGCGTGGAGATCGCCACCGAGCGGAGCATCGGCTCTCGGGACAACTCCGTCGTGGTGTTCCGCACCGAGGTGCTGGAGCGGCACGCAGGCGTCGCCGCCGCGTTCCTCGGCGCGTTGCGGCAGCTCACCGTGCGCCAGCGCGCCATCCCCACGGAGTTCGAGAACGTGTTCGACAGGACCGGCCCGCAGGCGCTGTCCGGCCAGCGGCTGGCGGACGCGCTGCGGGTCGACGCACAGGCCACCGTGCCCCGGCTGCCGTCCGCCGAGGACGCCGAGGCGCTGGCCGACGTGGTGAACCTGTTCCACGCCAACGGCGTCGTCTCCCGCCCGATCACCGCCGCCGACATCTTCTACGACCTGGCCTCGAAGCTGCCGCCCGAGCAGGCCGCCGCGCTCGCCTCCGAGCAGGTGAAATGACCACGCTCACCGCGCCGCGCGCCCGGACCCGGGCCCGGCGCCCCGGTTGGCTGGCCTCGGCGCTGCGCTTCCTGCTGCCGCTGCTGCTGTTCGCCGGGTGGTGGTTGGCCTCGGCGGCCGGCGCGATCTCGCCCCGGGTGCTGGCCGGCCCGCCGAAGGTGTGGGAGGCGTTCACCGAGCTGGTGCGCGGCGGGCAGCTGGTGGAGTTCGCGGCGGCGTCGCTGGCGCGGGCCGCGCTCGGGCTCGCGCTGGGGGTGGGCACCGGACTGGTGCTCGGGCTGGTGTCCGGGCTCGCGGCGCTGGGTGAGGAGCTGGTGGACTCGACGATGCAGATCGTGCGCGCGGTGCCGTTCCTGGCGCTGGCGCCGCTGTTCATCGCCTGGTTCGGCATCGACGACCTGTACAAGGTGCTGCTCATCGCGGTGGCCACGGTGGCGCCGATGTACGCCTACACCTACCTCGGGGTGCGGGGCGTGGACCGCAAGATGGTCGAGGCCGCGCGGGGCTTCGGGCTGGCCGGGCCTCGGCTGGTGGCGGAGGTGATCCTGCCCTCGGCGATGCCGGGCGTGCTGATGGCGCTGCGGGTCTGCCTGGCGATCAGCATCACCGCGCTCATCGCCGCCGAGCAGGTCGGCACGACGGTCGGCATCGGGTACCTGGTGACCTTGGCGCAGGAGTACAACCGCACCGACTACATGGTGCTGTGCATCGTGCTGTACGCGCTGCTCGGGCTGGTGTTCGACGGCGTGGTGCGCATCCTGGAGCGGGTGGCGCTGCCGTGGCGGGCGCGGGTGGCGATCCGATGAGCCTGATATCGGAGTCGCTGGAGGCGCCGCCGGTCGCGGTGTCCATCACCGGGCTGCGCAAGTCGTTCGGCGAGAAGGTGGTGCTGGACGGGGTCGACCTGACCATCCGGCGCGGCGAGTTCGTGGTGCTGCTGGGCCGCAGCGGCACCGGCAAGACCACGCTGCTGCGGCTGCTGACCGGGCTGGAGGCGCCGGACGCCGGCGAGGTGCTGGTCCCCGGCCGGCGCACCACCGTCTACCAGGAGGCCCGGCTGGTCCCGTCCAAGCGCGTGCTGGGCAACGTCACGATCGGGCAGCGTCGCTCACGGAGCGCGCGGGAGGCGGGGTTGCGGGCGCTGGCCGAGGTGCACCTGGACGGCAAGGCCCGGCAGTGGCCGGCGACCCTGTCCGGCGGCGAGGCGCAGCGGGTGGCGCTGGCCAGGGCGCTGGTGCGCGAGCCCGAGCTGCTGCTGTTGGACGAGCCGTTCGCGGCGCTGGACGCGCTGACCCGGCTTCAGATGCAGGAGCTGGTGGGCGAGCTGGTCGCCCGGCACCGGCCCGCCGTGCTGATGGTCACCCACGACGTGGACGAGGCGGTGCGGTTGGCCGATCGGGTGCTCGTGCTCGACGCCGGCCGCTTCGCCGCCGACCGCGAGATCGACGTCCCCCGTCCCCGTCAGCGCACCGATCCGCGCGCGCTGCGCCACCAGGCCGAGCTGCTCGCCGCGCTCGGCGTCACCCCCGGGAGCGCCCCATGACCGACACCCTCTGGTACACCCGCTGCCCGGTCCCGACCGCCAGCGGGCTCGCGCACAGCCTGGGCTGGCTGGGCGAGACCGCGGCCGGGCACGGGCTGGGGTTCGGGGTCCTGCAGGACGCCGGGCCGGAGCTGGCGGTGCGGCACTTCGACCACACCCTGTCCGGGCTGGTCCGCGAGGGCGGCAACGTGCCCGCGCTGGCCGCCCGCGCCCAGGGCTCGCCGACCCGCCTGATCGGGCTGACCTGGATCGACGAGGCGCAGGCCATCCTGGTCGGCCCGGAGTCGTCTCTCGAACTGGCCGGGCGGCGCGTCGGTCTGCCGGCCTGGGCGCAGGACCGGGCGCGGAGTTTCCCGAGGGCGATGGCGCTGCACGGGTTCGCCAGCGCGCTGCGGCTTTCCGGGCTGGACCTCTCCGACGTGCGGGTCGTCGAGATCGGCGTGGAGCCCGAGCCGCGCGGGCGCGGGATCACCTGGGGCGTCGAGGCGCTGCTGCGCGGCGAGGTGGACGCGATCTACGTGAAGGGCGCTCGCGCCCAGGAGTTGGCCCGCGAGCACGGGCTGCGGGTCGCGGTGGACCTGGACGCGACCGAGCACAAGCGGCACCGGGTGAACAACGGCACGCCGAGGCCGATCACCGTGCACGCCGACCTCCTGGAGCGCCGGCCCGAGGTGGTCGTCGACTTCCTCGCGCAGAGCCTGCGCGCCGCCGACTGGGCCGCCGCGAACCTCGACGGCGTGCGCGAGGTGCTGCAACGGGAGACCCGGTCCGGGCCGGACGGCGTGGTCGCGGCCTACGGCGCCGAGTTCCACCGCGACCTGCACCCGTCGCTGTCGGACGAGCGGCTGGAGCTGCTCGACGTCCAGAAGCGGTTCCTCTACGTCCACGGCTTCCTCGCCGCCGACTTCGACCTGGACTCCTGGGTCGCCAGGGAGCCGCTGGAGCGGGCTCGGGACCAGGTGGCGGTCGCGGCGTGACCAAGTTCCTGTGGCGGCTGCCCAGCCGGGGCGACGGGCGGCGCGCGGATCCCGGGCTGCGCCATCGGGACGGGTTCGACGACATCGCACAGGTCGTCCGTGCGGCCGAGCTGTCCGGCCTGGACGGCCTGGTCGCGCCGTACGACCCGGACGGCGAGGAGTCCTGGATCGTCGCCGGCGGCGCACTGCGATCCACCCGCCACTCCCGGATCGTGGTGGAGTTCCCCGCCGACTTCGGCACCCCGGTGTACGCCGCAAAAATGTCGGCCACGCTCCAACGCCTCTCCGCCGGCCGCCTCTCCTGGTGGCTCGCGGTCGACCCCGCCGAGAGAACTCCCAGCTCAGAACCCGTGAGTGGTAAACGGTGCTATGACACCACTCTCCACTCACGGGTTGTGACCAGCGGTTATGCGCGGGCGGAGGAGTTCCTCACGGTGGCCCGGGGGGTATGGAACGAGCGGTCGGTGCCCGCCGCCGGGTTTCGGGGTACGGGGTTCGACTTCGACGGGGAGTACTACGACGTCGTCGACGGCGGCTTTCGGGGGATTCTGTCCGGGCTGCCGTTCCCGACCGTGTACCTGTCCGGCGGCTCGCTGGAGCTGTCCGCGCGGCACGCCGACGTGCACGTCTTCGCCGAGACGGCCGACGACGGCGCCTTGGAACGGTCGGTGGCGGCGCTGGGCGAGCACGCGGCGCGGGCTGGGCGGACCGTACGCGCCGGGCTGGACGTGCCGGTCGTCGCCAGGCAGACCGACGCGGAGGCGTGGGCGCGGGTGCACCGGCAGTGGCGCGAGCTGAACAGACCCGGCCAGGACGGCGAGCGGCTGCGACTGGACGAGGACCGCTGGGCCGGCTTCACCGAGCTGGGCCACCGCCACCCGATCGGCCTGGTCGGCAGCTACGAGCGGGTGGCGGCACGGCTGCGCGCCTACCAGGACGCCGGGTTCGACACGTTCGTGCTGTCCGGGCACCCGCACATCGAGGAGGTGCACCGCGCCGGCGAGCACCTGCTGTTCCTCGCCGACCCGGCCGGGCGCACCCTGGAGGTCTCCACAACGTGAGCATCGACGTCTACTGGCGCATCGGCATGGAGGGCGACCACGCGTCGCTGCGCACCCCCCGCCGCTACAACCGGGGCCACGCCGGCGGCTACCGGCCGGGCAACATCGCGCCCGCCATCCGCCACGGCGCCCTCGACGACTACCGCTACATCGACCACATGGCGGCGGTGGCCAGGGCGTCGGAGTCGGCCGGGTTCGTCGGCGGGCTGCTGCCGTCCTTCCCGATCACCGACGACCCGTGGGCGGTGGCCTCGGCGCTGGCCGCGGAGACGTCGACGTACCGGTTCATGGTCGCCTTCCAGCCCGGTTTCCTGCACCCGGTGCAGGCCGCGCGGATGTCCGCGAGCCTGCAGCGGGCCACCGGCGGGCGGCTGGTCTACAACGTGATCACCGGTGGCGGCGGCCCGGCCCAGCTGTGGTGGGGCGACAAGGTGGCGCACGACGACCGCTACGCGCGGACCAGCGAGTTCCTCGACGTGCTGCGCGGGGTGTGGGACGGCAAGCCGTTCGACCACGACGGGCGGTTCTTCCGCACCGAGGCCGCCGCGCTGCCGCCCCTGCTGGCCGGCCAGCCGTTCCCGGAGGTCTACTTCTCCGGCTCCTCCTCGGCCGCCGTGAAAGCGGCCGGTCGGCACGCCGACTACTACCTGTCCTGGCTGGAGCCGTTCGCCGACCTGCGCGCCAAGTTCGACCGGGTACGGGAACACGCCGACCGCGCGCCGAAGTTCGCGGTGCGCATCGACGTCCTGGCCCGGCACACCGAGGAGGCCGCCTGGGCAGAGATCGAGCAGGGCTGGGCGTTCGTCGACAGGGACGCGGCCAACCGCGCCGCCCAGGGCGACTCGGTGGGCGCCGCCCGCATCCAGGGCTGGGTGCCCGAGACCATCACCGGCTACCGCGACCTGGAGGTCCAACCGAACGTCTGGTGCGGGTTCAGCCTGATCCGGGGCGGCCCCGCGTTCGGCCTGGTCGGCAGCTACGAGCAGGTCGCCGAACGGCTCGACCAGCTGCTCGACCTCGGCGTGGACGCGTTCATCCTCGCCGGCAACCCCCACCTCGAAGAGGCCTACCGCGTCGGCGAAGAGGTCCTGCCGCTGCTGCGTTCGACCACACACCAAGGAGTCCGTACGTGACCGTCAGAGTCGGGTTCTTCCCGCACAACAACTCGCTGTTCGTGCTCCGCCACCTGGGCATCCTGGAGCGCCGGCTGCCCGGCGTGGAATGGGTCGACCTGCGCGCGCTCCCCCGCCCCGAACCGGTGGACCCGCGCTCCGGCCTGCCGTCGCTGCACTCCGACTGGCTGTTCACCGACGGCGGCTACGACTTCATCGGCACCGGCTTCACCCCGCCGGTGACCGCCCTGGGCAACGGCAGGGACATCGTCTACGCCGGCATCTCCGGCCCCAGGGTGGCCAACGGCCGGCTGGTCACCACCGAGGGCTCCGGCGTCACGTCGGTGTCCGGGCTCAAAGGCAGGCGGGTCGGCATCGCGCACGGCTCCTGGCAGACCACCCTGGTGCTGTTCGCCCTGGACAACGCCGGCCTGGGCTGGGCGGACATCGAGCCGGTGGACACCGACGTGCACGACGGCGGGCAGGCGCTGCTGCGCGGCGAGCTGGACGCCTGGGTGGGCGCCTACCCCGGCCTGTCCGCGATCGAGTCCACCACACCACTGCACACCCTGGTCGAGACCGACGGCCTGTTCAGCCACCCGTCGCTGTGGTTCACCCGCCGCGAGTTCGCCGAGCACCACCGAGGCGCGCTGGAGGCGATCCTCGGCGCGCTGCAGGAGTCCGACGCCTGGATCACCGCCAACCCGCGCGCGGCGGCCGGGTTCTTCGTCGACGACGTCACCGCCCGGGGCGGGACCGCCGACCTCGACGCCTGGGAGGCCGCGCTGCGCGGGCGCCCGTTCGGCGTCGGCCCGGTCACCGAGGAGTTCCTGGACGAACAGCAACGCGCCGCCGACCTGCTCGCCACCCACGGCCTGCTGCCGCGCCGGGTACGGGTGCGCGACGCCGTGCTGCCCTGGATCGCCGACGCGATCGAGACCACGCGAGCCGCCGCCTGACGGTGCCACCCGACGAGGCGCCGCGCGCCTACGTGTCGAGCAGCTCCTCGGCGAAGATGTCGTCGCTGGTCAGCAGGCGCTTCGACAGCCCCTGCCGAAAGTGGTACCGCAGGAAGGTGTCGATCGTCGCGCGGTTGGCCTCGACCCCGTAGGGGAACCAGTCGTCTCCGAGCAGCGGGCGGTTCTCCTCGAAGAGCGCGTTCATCCACGGGATCATGCTGCTGGCCTGGTAGATCCGCCGATCCGTCAGGTACTTCTCGGTGGCGGCGTTCTTGGCCGCGAGGAAGCCGTCGTAGAGCGTCCTGGCCAGGCCGGGGCGCTCGCCGAGCAGGTCCCTGCGCAGCACGATCGCGTGCATGGCCGGGAAGATCCCGGTCCGCCGGTAGTAGTCACGCTCGACCGGCTCGTAGTCCGGGAACAGCCGCACCACCTCCGGCGAGCCGTCCAGCACGCACCTCGGCACGTTCGCGGAGAACAGCGCGTCGATCTCGCCGCTCTCCAGCATCGGCCCCAGTGCCCTGTCGTCCGGCAGGTACCGCACGTCGAGGCCGTCCGGTGCCGGCCGGGGAACGAAGTCGAAGGGCGTGATGGGCCGGTCCAGGCCGCCGATCAGCCAACGGCACCGCGCCGGGTCGAAGCCGTACTCGTCCGCGAGGATCCCCTTGGCCCAGACGCCGGAGTCCTGCCCGTAGATCCCGAACTCGCCGACCGTCCGCCCCTCCAGGTCCTTCGGCTCCGTGATGCCGCTGGACCTGTTGACGTAGATGCACGAGTGCCGGAACACCCGGTTCGGGAACACCGGTATCGCGACGAACGGCGGGTCCTCCAGGTCGAGCGTCCGGGTGTAGAAGGTCAGGCCGAGCTCGGACACGTCGAACTCACGCCCCCGCACCATGCGTTCGAAGATGTCCGAGATCACCGGCGCGGTGTGGAAGCTCGCGTCGATCCCCTCGAACGTCACGCTCCGGTCGAAGAGCGCCCGCGTGCTGTCGTAGCGGTAACTGGCCACGGTCAGTGCAAGATCGCCCATCGCTACCACCCCTCGTCGCCGAATGTCCAGCTCAAGACCGATCATAAATCCATTTACGAAATGGTGTCAACCGTCGCATCGGCGACGCGGTGTCCTACACTCCGGCCCCATGCGCGCCGATGCCTCCGACCTGAGAGACCTGTTCGAGACGGCTTCCCTCGGCGCGCCGGAGAGGGCCGTCGGGTTCGTGATGTGGCGGGTGCTCCACCACTACGTCCGGGAGGTCGACCGGGCGCTCGGCGCGCTCGACCTGACGCACCTGCAGTTCACCACGCTCGCCATGGCCGCCTGGCTGGGCCGGCGGGACGAACCCACGACACAGGCGCGACTCGCGCGCTCCGCCGACATTCATCCGATGCAGGTCTCGCACATGCTCAAGGCGCTGGAGGGCAAGGGCATGGTCGCCCGCCCCCGAGGCACGTCGGACGTGCGCACCAAGCACATCGAGCTGACCCGGGCCGGCGTGGCCGCCCTGCGCCGCGCGATGCCGGTCGTCATCGACGTCCAGCGGCGGGTGTTCGGCGAGGCCGGACGGCCGGGTGGTGACCTGCTGAGCACGCTGGTACGCGTCGACGAGGCACTCCGCTCGGGCCAGGAACGCGCCGAGATACCGAGTCAATAACAACTTTGAGGATGGCTCTGAGCAAAGCGCTCCGTAAGCTGGGTCTCGCCGGGCTCGTCACGACGAGCGAGGGGGATTGAGTATGACATCCCTAAGGTGGGATGCCATGCGCGGATAATACTCAAATGGCGGGGAGACGAAGAGTGTGACGACTTTCCGAGTGCTCTGTCGACGGTGGCCCATCACAGCCGCGGGAATTCTTCTCTCGCTCGCTGCCGCCGGTACCGCGGCGACGTTGTTGCCGATGCAGTACAGCTCGAGTGGCACCGTCGTGCTGGTTCAGCCCAAGCGGCCGGTGGCCAATGACATGAACCCATCACTACTACCGAGCCAGGGCCTGAACACCACCGCGTACGTCCTGGTTCAGTCGTTGTCCGCACCGACGATGCCCGCGCAGCTCGGGCTGACGCCGTTCCAGGAGTCGTTCACCGTCAAGGGAACCGGCACCGAGGTCAGCATGATCGGGCAACCGTTCGTGTTCGTGACCGCCAGGAGCCCTGACCCGCAGCGGTGCATACAAATCGTCTCCCAGATCCTGACCCGGGCGGAGAAGGAGCTGGCCGAACGGCAGAAAGACCTGCGCGTGACGAACCGCGAGGCCGTCCGGCTGTCGAACGTCGTCACGGCCACGCCTCCCAAGTTCGCGCCCGGAATACGCGAGGCGGCGGCCGCCGTCGCCCTCGTACTCGGGATCATTCTCACGATCAGCGTCGCCTGCATCTGGGATCGAGCGGCGCGGCGACGCCTGGCCATCGCCGAGGAGAATGAGAAGGAAACCACGCGCAACGGCACGCCGAGCGAAACCGTCTCGCTCACCATGAAGGCGCCACCACAGTTGAGCGCGCCGGCGCCGGCGGAAGAAAACCATTCCACTCCGGCACAGCTTCCCTAACTCCCGAAGTTCCACCGCTCCACGCTGCTTACGGTGATGGAGTCGGTCGCTGACGCCCGCCGCACGGCCCGAAGCACCGGGCTGAGCTGGCACAACACCACTAACTACAGGACGGACAGGGCGGGGTTGGTTCTCGATGGGAATGAATGCTCGTGTTCCGAGCACCGATGACTCGGACTTAGCCGGATCGCTTCGTTTTCGCCTCGCGGTCAAGCGCGGCATCGACGTGGTCGCCGCATCGGTCGCGCTCGTGGTGTTCGCGCCGGTGTTTCTGGTTGTCGCCGTTGTCGTGCTGTGCACCATGGGCCGGCCGGTGTGGTTTCGCCAACTGCGCCCGGGCCTGCACGAGCGGCCTTTCGTACTGTTGAAGTTCCGCACGATGCGCCCGGCCGAGCGCCCGGAGGACGAGGACGACTTCGACGCGCGCATCACCAGGGTCGGCCGGTGGCTGCGCAAGTCCAGCCTCGACGAGCTCCCCCAGCTGCTCAACGTCATCAAAGGGGACGTGAGCCTGGTCGGGCCCCGGCCGCTGCTGCTCGAATACCTCGACCTCTACACCGCGGAACAGGCCCGGCGCCACGATGTCCGGCCGGGCATCACCGGCCTCGCCCAGATCAACGGCCGCAGCCGGATGAAGATGGAACGGCGGTTCGAGTACGACGTGTGGTACGTCGACAACTGGTCGCTGCGGCTGGACGCGCGGATTCTCGTCAAGACGATCCTGTACGTCCTCAACCGGCGGGCCACCGGGCGCGATGACGCACCCGAAACCGTCTGGAACGGCAACGCCGAGTCCGCGACGCCGACGCCGGTGTTCTCCGGGTTCCGGCCGTCCACCGGGTCAACCCGGCGCCCGCTCAGAATGGCTCGGGGGCTTATCGGCCCGGTGGTGGACGGGCTGGCCTGGGCGGTCGCCCTCGCCGGGGCCACCTGGTGCCGGTACGACTGGAACATCGGCCCCATCGACGGCTCGGGACTGCTCGAGATAATTGTCGTCGCGGTGCTCGCGCAATGGGTTCTGGGCGCGTTGTTGCGGACCTATTGGGGCAGATACTTCGTGGGCAGCGTGGACCAGGCCTGGAACCTGGCGGTGGTGGCGCTCGCGGTCGCGGCGGTCACCTTCGTCTACCAGGCGCTCGCCGCCACCTGGCTGGTGCCGCGCTCGGTGCCGCTGATGGCGCCGTTCCTGATGTTCGTCTTCGCCGCGGGCGCGCGGCTGGTGATGCGCGCGGTGGTCGAGCACCGAGGCACCCGGGCGGCCCCGCAGGCGCCCCGGGTGATCGTCTTCGGCGCGGGGTCGGCCGGCCGGGAGCTGGTGCGGGCGATGCTCGCCGACCCGGCCGGCGGGTACCGGCCGATCGCGTTCCTGGACGACGACCCGGAGCTGCGGCGCCGCTGCATCGCCGGCATCAAGGTGCGCGGCAACCGCACCGACCTGCCGGCGGTCGCCGCCGAGACCGACGCGGAGCTGCTGGTCATCGCGCTGCCCAGCGCGGACCCCTCGGACGTCAGGGCGGTGACCCGGATCGCGCTGGCGTCCGGGCTGCGGGTCAAGCAGCTGCCGTCGCTGGCCGAGCTGCTCGGCCCGGGGGTCGGGCTGTCCGACCTGCGCGAGGTCAACGTCGGCAGCCTGCTGGGCCGCCAGCCGGTGCGGACCGACGTGGAGTCCATCGCCGGGTACCTGCGCGGCAGGCGGGTGCTGGTCACCGGCGCCGGCGGGTCGATCGGGTCGGAGCTGTGCCGGCAGATCGAGCGGTTCGAGCCGGCCGAGCTGATGATGCTCGACCGCGACGAGTCCGCGCTGCACGCCGTCCAGCTGTCCATGGTGGGCACCGCGCTGCTCGACTCCCCCGGCACGATCCTGGCCGACATCCGCGACCGGCACACGATGTTCGAGCTGTTCACCCAGCGCCGCCCGCAGGTCGTGTTCCACGCCGCCGCGCTCAAGCACCTGCCGGTGCTGGAGCTCTACCCGGCGGAGGCCTGGAAGACCAACGTGCTGGGCACCGCGAACGTGCTCGACGCGGCGGCCGCGGCGGGCGTGGAGCGGTTCGTCAACATCTCCACGGACAAGGCGGCCAACCCGATCAGCGTGCTCGGGCTGTCCAAGCGGGTCGGCGAGCGGCTGGTCGCGGCCAAGCCGGGCGGGCGCTACCTGTCGGTGCGCTTCGGCAACGTGCTGGGCAGCAGGGGCAGCGCGCTGACCACGTTCACCGACCAGATCGCCTCCGGCCGCCCGGTGACGGTGACCCACCCCGAGGTCACCCGGTTCCTGATGATGATCCCCGAGGCGGTCGAGCTGGTCATCCAGGCGGCGGCGATCGGCAACGCCGGCGAGGTGCTGGTGCTGGACATGGGCGAGCCGGTCCGGATCGTGGACATCGTCGAGCAGCTCATGGAGATCGCCGGGCGGCCCACCTCGATCGTCTACACCGGGCTGCGCGAGGGCGAGAAGCTGCACGAGGAGCTCTTCGGCGACGGGGAGAGCGACGTGCGCCCGATCCACCCGGCCATCGCGCACGTCCCGGTGCCGCCGCTGGCGCCCGAGCAGCTCGCCGAGCTGTTCGACGTGACGGACCCGGCGCTGGAGCTCAACCGGCTGGGCGGTGCCGGGCGCGCGGTGGGGCTGCGATGACGGCGGTCAGCCCGTCGCGGGTGCTGGCGGTCGACGGCGGGATGCCGGTGCGGGCCCGGCCGGTGTCGGGGTGGCCCCGGTTCGACGGCGACGACCTGGCCTCGGTGCGCGAGGTGCTGCTCTCCGGCCGGGTGAACTACTGGACCGGGGAGCACGGGCGGCTGTTCGAGGCGGAGTTCGCGCGCTGGGCCGGCGCGCGCCACGGGGTCGCGGTGGGGAACGGCACGCTCGCGCTCGAACTGGCGCTGGCCGCGCTCGGGATCGGGCCGGGCGACGACGTGGTGGTGCCGGCCGCCACGTTCATCGCGACGGCCAGCGCGGTGGCGGCGCGGGGCGCGACGCCCGTGGTGGCCGACGTCTCGCTCGGGCACCGGTGCCTGACGCCGGCGAGCATCGAGGCCGCGCTCACCCCGCGCACCCGCGCGGTCGTCGTGGTGCACCTGGCCGGGTACCCGGTGGACATGCCGCCGATCGTGCGGCTGGCGCGGGCGCACGGGCTGCGCGTGGTGGAGGACTGCGCGCAGGCGCACGGGGCGCGCCGGCACGGGCGGATGGTGGGGACGGACGGCGACATCGCCGCGTGGTCGTTCTGCCAGGACAAGATCATCACAACCGCCGGCGAGGGCGGCGCGGTCACCACCGACGACGAGGACCTGTGGCGGCGGGTGTGGGAGGCCAAGGACCACGGCAAGAGCCATGCCGAGGTGTTCGCCGGCACGCGCTCCCCCGGGTTCCGGTGGGTGCACGACTCCTTCGGGACGAACGCCCGGATGACCGAGATACAAGCGGTGGTCGGACGCAACCAGTTGCGCAAAGTAGACGGTTGGTTAGCCGCGCGCCGGGCGCACGCCGACGCGCTGCGGGAGGCGCTGGCCGACCTCCCGGCGCTGGCCCTGCCCGACGAACCTCCGGGCGCGCGGCACGCCTGGTACCGGTTCACCCCCCGGGTACGCCCCGCCGAGCTGGCCCCCGGCTGGGACCGGGACCGGTTCGTGGCCGCGGTGGCCGCCGAGGGCGTGCCCTGCCAGCAGGGCGGCTGCACCGAGATCCACCGCGAGCGCGCCTTCGATCGGATCCGGCCGCGCCACCCCCTGCCGGCGGCGGCCGAGCTGGGCCGGACCGCGTTCGCGCTGCTCACCCACCCGACCCTGACCGACGAGGAGATCCGGGACACCGCCGAGGCGGTCCGCAAGGTCGCCTCGGCGGCCACCCGAGACGAGAGGTGACGCCGGTGCGCATCGTCTACATCCACCAGTACTTCGTGACCCCGTCGATGCCGGGCGGCACCCGGTCCTACGAGCAGGCGCGGCGGCTGGCCGCCGCCGGCCACGACGTGCACGTGATCACCACGTGCACCGAGGCGGCGCGCGCGTCGCTGCGCTGGACCAGCACCGTGGAGGACGGCGTCACCGTGCACTGGCTGCCGCTGCCGTACTCCAACCACATGCGGTTCCGGAGCCGCATCGGTGCGTTCCTGCGGTTCGCGGTGCTGGCCACCGCCAAGGCGGTCCGCCTCGGCGCGGACGTCGTGTTCGCCACCAGCACGCCGCTCACCGTGGCCATCCCCGGGATCGTCGCCGCCAAGGTCCGCCGTGCCCGGTTCGTCTTCGAGGTCCGCGACCTGTGGCCGGAGCTGCCCATCGAGCTGGGCGCGCTGCGCAACCCGGCGGCGGTGCGGGCGGCGTTCGCGCTGGCCCGCGCGGCCTACCGCAACGCCGACCACGTCGTCGCGCTCTCGCCGGGCATGGCCGAGGGCGTGGCCGCGCACGGCTTCCCCCCGTCGCGGATGTCGGTGGTCCCCAACGGCGCCGACCTGGACCTGTTCGCCTCCGCCGCCTCGGAAGGACGCCGATGGCGCGCCGCCCACGACTGGCTGGGCGAGCGTCCGCTGGTCGCCTACATCGGCACCTTCGGGATGATCAACGGGGTCGGCTACCTGGTGCGGCTGGCGGCGGCGCTCGCGCACAGCGACCCGGACGTCCGCTTCCTGCTGGTCGGCGACGGCGCCGAGGCGGACGAGGTGCGGGCGCTGGCCGCCGAGCTCGGGGTGCTGGACCGCTCCCTGTTCATCCTGCCGGAGGTGCCGAAGGACCAGGTCCCGGCCGTCCTCGGCGCCGCGAGCATCGCGACCAGCGTGGTCATCCCGACGCCCGGACTGAACGCCAACTCGGCGAACAAGTTCTTCGACGCCATGGCCGCCGGCCGGCCGATCGCGATCAACCACGGCGGCTGGCAGGCCGACGTGCTCCGCGAGTCGGGGGCGGGCCTGGCGCTGGACCCGCACGACATCGACGCCGCCGCCGCCGAGCTGGTAACCCACCTGCGCGACGGCGCCTGGCTGGAGCGGGCGGGGCGGGCGTCGCACGAGCTGGCCACCACCCGGTTCGGCAGGGACATCCTGTTCGAGACGCTCCACACGGCGGTGACGGGGGCGGGAGCCCGCGCCGAGGATCGGGCCGGCGCGGCAACGGCCGGGCGGCCGGGACGATGACCGCGATCGCGGAGGTGACCGCGGTGCGGCGCGATGCCGGCACCCCGCGCCGGGTGCCCCGGCTGCTCGTCCTCGCCCTGTTCGTGGCCACCCTGATGGGCCGGTTCACCCTCGACCGGATCGGGATGCCCGAGTTCACCGACTTCGACCTGCGGATCGTCGCGATCGGCGGGCTGCTCGCCCTGGTCCTGATGTGGCGCACGCTGCCCGTCGCGCACCACTACCACAACCGGTGGCCGCCCTCGATGCTGCTGGTCCTGGCGCTGATCTGCTACCTCGCGACGACTGTGTTCTGGGCGCCGGCGCAGGCCCGCGCCGCCGAGGCCGCCACCGACCTGGGCTACCTCGCGCTGCTGCTGGTCATCACCGTGACCATCTCCGCGCCCGACCCGGAGCACGCCCGGCGCACCATGCTGGTCCTGCTGTGGATCGCGGGCGTGACCTACGCGGCGCACGGGCTGGTGATCGGCCAGACCGACGTGCAGGGCCGGACCACCGCGTTCGGCGGCGGCCCCAACGTGTACGTGCGGGTGGTGGTGCTCGGGCTGATCGCCGCCGTCGCGCTCGCCGTGCTGCACCGCCGCAAGCTGTTCCTGATCCCGATACCCGCGCTGGTGGTCGCCGCCATCCTGTCCGGGTCGCGCGGCGGCGCGGTGGCCGCCGTGGGCACCGCGCTGTTCGTCGCGATCCTGTACCGCCGCCGGATCTCCCGGCGGGCGGTGGCGGGCGCCTCGGTCATCGCCGTCGGCGTGCTGCTCGCCGGCGCCGCCGTGCTGGGGTCGGGCGCGGCGGGGAGCCCACAACAGCGGTTCGTGGTGGGCCTGTTCCAGCGCGGCCAGTTCTCCGACCGCCCGGCCCTGCTGGACCAGGCGCTGAGCATCGCCATTCGACACCCGGTGTTCGGCGGCGGGCTGGACAGCTTCTTCGCCGAGTTCGGCCAGAGCGAGGACCTGAGCTACCCGCACAACCTGGTCGTGGACGTGGCCGCCACCGGCGGGCTCATCGGGGCGGCCCTGCTGGTGGCGTGCGCGGTGGCGTTCGTGGCCGAGGGCCGGCCGTGGCGAGGGCTGCCGACCGACCGGGTCGCCTTCGTCGCGGCCGCCCTGTTCATCGCGATAGCCGCCATGTTCTCCGGCGACCTGTACGACAGCCGTTTCCTGTGGGTCTTCGCCGCTCTCGCCACCAACCGCGCCGCGGTGTGGGTGGGCGGCGGCCAGAACTGCTGCCGACCACCGTCCACATACGCGCACCTTAACAAACTTGACGATGCCGCCAATGACTTTTCACAACTACCATTCGTTCATGTGCTCACTCGACGACCAAGGTGGCACCGCAACAATAATTAACGCCTTGGTCGGGGCGGCACTCGACGACCTCGAGAACAATCGTCTGGACATCGGCCAAGCACTGACAATCGTTGCCTCTATCGCGGCCTCACCCACACTGCTCGACCTCCGACGCAAAGCACGCGGAGTCATCGGTGACCGGAGACACGAAAGAAGAATGAAAATCAACACGAACGGCACCGCGACCCTCCAGGAAAGCGACCGCGACCTCGACCGAACAGCGGCCGCCGCGCTGGGCGCCGCCCACGGATGGCCGTTCTATCTCGCCGACCTCGGCCGGCTGCGCGCCAACATCGCCGGGCTGCAGTCCGCGCTGGCGGCGACCGTCGCGAAGCGGGAGGTCGGCTACTCGTTCAAGACGAACTACCTCGCCGCGTTCATCGCCGAGGCCCGGGCCTGCGGGGTCGCCGCCGAGGTTGTCTCGGAGCTGGAGTTCGACTACGCGCTCGACCTCGGCTACTCCGGGTCGGAGGTGGTGGTGAACGGGCCGGTGAAGAGCCCCGCGTTCCTCGCCCGCTGCCTGCGCGCGGGCGCGGTGGTGAACGTGGACTCGATGGAGGAGCTGCGCGCGGTCGCGGACCTGCGCCCTTCGGGAGCGGCCCAGGTCGGCATCAGGGTCCCGGCCGGGGTGCGCGGCGCCCGCTCCCGCTTCGGGATCGACACCAACGACCCGGCGACGCGCGCGGAGGTGCGCAGAATGCTCGCCACCCGGGCCGTCCAGATCGACGGAATTCATTGTCATACGGCGGTCGCGCGCTCCGCGGAGAGCTTCGGCACGCGGCTGCGCACCATTGCCGAAACGTTCGACTCGTTGCGGCCGGGGGTGCGTCCGGATTTTCTCGACGTCGGTGGCGGAATGATGTCCGCCGTGCCCGAGGACATCGCGTTGCAGTTGTCGTTCCCGGTCGAGACGTACGCCGACTACGCCGAGGCGCTGGGCCGCGAGCTGCATTCCTTCTACGGCAACGACCAGCCCCGGCTGATCGTCGAACCGGGAATGGGGCTGCTGGCCGACACGATGTCGCTCTACGCCCCGGTGGTCTCGGTGAAACGTGGGCCGTCGCACACGGTGGCGGTGGTGATGGCGTCGGTGCTGGACGTCAAACCGCTGCGCGGCGCCATCGAGCCCTCGATCCGGGTGGTGCGGGCCGACGGCGGCATCGACAGCGAATCTGTGGAGGTCACCGGCAACACCTGCATGGAGATCGACGTGCTGCACAACGCGCTGGAGGTGACCGGGCCGCCGCTGCGCGCCGGCGACATCCTGGAGATCCGCAACGTCGGCGCCTACTCGATCTCGCTGCGGCCCAACTTCATCGAGCCCGCGCCCGCCGTGCTCGCGCTCGGCCCGGAGCCAGAGGTCCTGCGCCCCCGGATGACCGCCGCCGATTTCGGCCACCTCTACGGCCGGCGCACATGAACGTTCTCCTGTCCACGATCGGCAAGCGCGGCTACATCGCCCGCTACTTCCGCGAGGTCCTGCCGCCGGGCTCGCGGATCATCGGCACCGGGAACTCCCCGCACACGCCGGGCTTCTGGGCCTGCGACGAGTCGGTCGTGCTGCCCGACATCCCCGACCCGAGCTACCTGGACCGGGTCTTGGAGACGATCACGGCACACGACGTGCACGCCGCCTTCACCCTCTCCGACCTCGACCTCGGACGCCTGGCGCACGCCCGCGACACGCTGATCGAACGGGGCGTGGCGGCGTTCTTTCCCGGCCCGGAGGAGGCCAGGGTCTCGCTGGACAAGCTGCGGACCCACGAGGCGCTCACCGCCCTGGGGTTCTCCTGCCCCGCGACGACCACCTCGGTCGACGAGGCCCTGGGCTGGGGGCCGCCGCTGTTCGTCAAGCCCCGCTTCGGGTCCGCCAGCGCCGGCATCCACCTGGCCCGCACCGAGGAGGAGATCGCCTTCTTCATGACCCACGGCCAGGACATGATCGCCCAGCCCTACCTGCGCGGCGTCGAGATGAACGCCGAGGTCTGCTGCGACCTGGAGGGCGACCCGGTCCGGGCCTGCCTGTGGCGCAAGCTGGAGTCCCGGGGCGGGGAGACGCTGCTGGCCCAGACGCTGCACGACGACGCGGTGCTGCGGACCGCGATCGAGGTCGCCGCGGAGGTCCGCATCCCCGGCCCGAGCGACCTGGACCTGATGCTGGTGGACGACGAGGTGGTCGTCATCGAGATCAACGCCCGGTTCGGCGGCGGCTACCCCGCGTCACACCTGGCCGGGGCCGACTTCGTCGCCGCGCTGGTGGACATCGCCTCGGGCCGGCGGGTGGCGCCCGACTTCGGCTACCAACCGGGGATCATGATGACCAAGGAGCTGCGGCCGTTCGCCTACCCGGCGGACCGGCCCGCGCCCGGGACCAGGCTCCCGTGACGGTCACCGCGCTGAGCTGGGCCGGGACCGCCGCGCGGCGGGTGGCGCGGGAGTCGTCCACCCCGCTGCTCGCCGCCCAGCTGATCGGCGCCGGCACGGCGTTCCTGGCCAACCTGCTCGCCGCCCGGGTGCTGGAGCCGTCCGGCCGGGGCGAGCTGGCGCTGCTGCTGCAGCTCGCGTACTTCGGCAGCCTCGGCGTCGTGCTGGGCACCGACCGCTCCGTGGTGGCCGTCTACGCCGGCTCCACCGCGCGGGCGGTCGCCTCGACGTTCCTGCGGCTGCTGACCCGGCCGTCGATGATCGCGCTGCTGGGCGCGGCGGCCGTGCTGTCGCTGCCGCTGCGCGGGCTGGAGTCGTGGCGGCTCGGGCTGGGGCTGGCCGCGCTGTTCGTGGTCGTCAACTCGTTCGCCAGGGCCGCCCGCTCGGTCGCCATCGTCGCCGGGCTCACCTGGGCGTTCCTCGGGTTCGAGGTGGCCACCGACGTGCTGCTGCTGGCCCAGCTCGGGTGGCTGAGCCTGCAGCCGGGGCCGGGCAGCTCCGCCTGGATGGCCGGCTACCTGGTCGCCGGCGCGCTGCCCGCGCTGGTCTGGTTCGTCTGGTCCACCCGCCGCCGGGCCGAGCCGGCCGGGGACGACGCCGCGCCGCTACGCCGGGCCCGGGCCCGCCGTGAGGGCCTGCACCTGCTGCCGGCGACCATCGCGCACAACGGCACCCTGCGCCTGGACCGCCTGGTGCTGGTCGGGCTGGCCTCGACCGCCGCGCTGGGCCACTACGCCGCCGTCGCGACCATGACCGAGCTGATCGCCTGGCCGCTGATGGCCTACGCGGACTCCCGGCTCGGGGTGTGGCGCCAGGCGCACGACAGGGGGCGGCTCGCGCTGCGCCCGGTGCTGGTCGCGGCGGTGGGCTACGCGGTGGTGGCGAGCATCGTGACGGCGCTGGCGGTGCGGCTGCTGCTGGTGCCGCTGCTCGGCGAGCGCTACGCCCCGGCGCTGCCGCTGGTGGTGCCGCTGGTGGTCGCCTCGGTGGTCACCGGGTTCTCCCAGCTGCTGATCACGGCGTTGACCTCGGTGCACCGCGGGCGGTTGTCCTCGGCGGTGGAGGTGGTCGGGCTGGTGGTGAGCGTGGCGGCGTACGTGGTGCTGATCGGGCGGTTCGGCGCGCTCGGGGCGGCGTACGGTTCGCTCATCGGCTACACCACCTGCCTCGTGCTCGCCGGCGTGCTGCTGGCCAGGGTCCGGTCATGAGGGCCGCGTGCGCGTTGCTGGCGCTCGCGGCCGTCCTCGGCGTCACCGCGGCGTGCATGCGCGTCGTCCCGCCCGACCCGCCGGTCCCGACCGCGTCGCAGCCGCTGCTGCCGGTGTCGCACTGGCGCGGGCTGTTCGACGCCGAGGCGGCCGCGAACGACCCGGAGTCCGACCGGCTCAGCCGCTCGCGCGACAGCTTCGACTTCTACACCCTGGCGTACTCGATCGACGAGCTGGCCAGCATGTACGAGGCCACCGGGGACGTCGGCTACGCCCGCAAGGCGCTGCGCTTCACCCGCAACATGATCGCCTCGGCCCGGCCGTCCGCGTCCCTGCCCACCAGCTCGTTCAAGGACTCCTACCAGGGCTGGGTGTCGGCGTCCAACAGCGACGACGAGACCCCGCTGTACGAGAGCTACGCGTGGCGCTACGTGACGCGGCTGCTGCGGCTGCTCAAGCCCGGCATCGGGACCGCGCCGGGCGACGTGCGCGCCGACTACGGCCGGGCGCTGGCGTTCACCGAGACCAACATCGTGGACAAGTGGCGCGCCCGAGGCCCCAACGAGCACATCTACCGCTCCCACACCCACATGGCGGCGCACTGGGCCTCGATCGCGCTGGACGTCTCGCTGCTCACCGCCGACCCGGCGCGCCGCGCGGCCTGCACCGAGATCGTCCGCAACATCGACGACCACCTGCCCAACTACCCGTCCTCGCTGCGCAAGCAACTGCAGCCCGGACGCACCGACCCGCGCGCCTACTGGTGGAGCGACGAGTGGGGCGTGACCGGCGGCCCCGGCCAGGACGTCGGCCACGGCAACGGCGTGATCGCCTACGTGGTGGAGGCCCGCGACACCAACGCCGGCTGGTCCCCCGAGGAGCTGGCCCGGTTCGCCCGGACCCTGACCGGCCTCATCTCCGGACCGAGGTACCCGGAGTTCGTGGACGGCACCGGCAGCGACAACGGCTGGATCGCCGACGGGTTCGTCAAGCTCGGGCGCTACGACCCCGGCCTGCAGGCCACGCTGCAGAGCTACGGCGTGCAGAACTCGCAGTTCTACGCCTCGATGGCGGTCAACGCCGCCCGGCTGGGCGCGCGCGGGTGAGGCGGATGTGTCTACTCCGGGACGGCCAGCGCGTCGCTGGCCAGCGCGACGACCAGCGCCACCCCCACCGCCAGGCAGGCCGCGCCGAGTGTGTCGGTGACGTAGTGCAGCTCCAGCGCGACCAGCGCCCCCGCCACCGCCGCGGTGACCACGAACCCGGCGCCGGCCAGCGCCAGCCGCACGCCCGAGGACGCCGGCCACCGGGCTCCGGCCAGCAGCACCAGCAGCACCGCGGCCAGCGAGGCGATGGTCGCGGTGTGCCCGCTCGGGTAGGCCCACCCGCCGCCCCGAAGGCGCCCGATGCCCGGCTGCAGCACGAACCCGGTCAGCCCGGCGGTCAGCACCGGCGCCACCACGATCAGCGGCAGCGCCTCCCACCGCGCGCCGGCCACCGCGACCGCCGCCACCAGCCCCAGCGCCGCGGCCACGAACAGCGGGTCGCCGAGGTCCACCACCGCCCACAGCGGCCCGCGCCAGTCCGGCGAACCGGTGCGCAGCGCGGCGTCGGCGATCCGGTCCAGCGCGCCCGGCCCGTCGCGGCCGCTGTAGAGCACGCCCAGCCCGGCGGCCACCGCCAGGCACGCCGGCGCGACGACCCACGCCACCCGCCGCCAGGTGCCGGGAAGCAGCCGGCGCCTCGGCCGCATCAGCACTCGCCCATCCCGTTTCCAGATCGAGGTGCGTGATGATCGGACTACCCATCCTTATGTACCACGGGATTCACACCGCGCGCGACGCCCGGCGCGGTGTGTTCGACGCCCGCTACAGCGTCACCGCCGAGCAGTTCGCGCGCCAGCTCGACTGGCTGGGCGAGCACGGCTACGTCCCGGTCCGGCTGGACGCCGCGCGGCCCGAGGGTGCCGTGGTGCTGAGCTTCGACGACGGCGACCTGTCCGCGGTCGAGGTGGCCATGCCGATGCTGGCCGAGCGGGGCCTGGTCGGCGAGTTCTGCGTCACCACCGACTGGGTCGGCCAACCCGGACGGATCGACCCGGCGGCGGTGCGCGCCCTGGCCGAGGCCAGCATGGGCGTCGGCTCGCACGGCCGCACCCACCGCCACCTCGCCGACCTGTCCGCCCACGACCTGGCGGAGGAGCTGACCTCCAGCAAGCGCGCGTTGGAGGCCTGGACGGGGCGCCCGGTCGACGCCATGAGCCTGCCCGGCGGGCGGGGCGGGCGCCGCGAGCACCTCGCCGCCACGGACGCGGGCTACCGCTGGGTCATGGACTCGGTGCCCGGCCCGAACCGGACGGTCCGGCCCGACAGGTACCTGCACCGGGTGGCCGTCACGCGCCGTACCACGGTCGGCGAGTTCGGCCGGCTGGTGAGCTGGCGCGGGGTCGCGCCGCGCCGGCTCGCGGCCCGCACCGCCGCCCTCGAAGTGCCGAAACGGCTGCTCGGCAACGCCGGCTACACCCGGGTGCGAGGGCTGGTGCGGTCGCGATGAGCCACACGGCCGTACGCCTCGACACGGTGCGCCTGGAACGCATGGATCCCACCGAGGCGGACTGGCGGCGCCTCGACGGCCTGCCCGACCGGACGCTGTTCCAGACCCGCGAATGGGTCGAGTTCGTGTCCAACACCCAGGGCGGCGAGCCGGTCGTGGCCGAGGTGGTGCGCGGCGGGGAGGTCGTCGGGTACTTCACCGGGCTGGTGGTCCGCAAGTACGGGCTGCGCATCCTGGGCAGCCCGTTCCCGGGATGGACCACGCCGTCGATGGGCTTCACCCTCACCGGGGACGTCACCCGCCGCGAGGCCGCCGCCGCGCTCACCGACTTCGCGTTCCGGACGCTGCGCTGCGTGCACGTCGAGCTCACCGACCAGGACATCCAGGACGACGCCCTGACCGGGCACGGCTTCGGCTGCGCGTTCGCCGACACCGTGGAGCTGCCGCTGGGCTCGGACGAGGAGATGTTCGCCGGCTTCACGGCGGCCAGGCGAAACGCCATCCGCAAGGGCCGCAAGGTCGGCGTGGTCGTCGAAGAGGCCACCGACCTCGAGTTCGCCGACGACTACCACGCCCAGCTCCAGGGCGTGTTCGCCCGCCAGGGCCTGGTGCCGACCTACGACGTCGGGCGGGTCCGCGAGCTGATCACCCGGCTGGCGCCCACCGGACGGCTGCTGCTGCTGCGCGCCCGCGCGCCCGAGGGCCACTGCATCGCCACCGCGATCTTCCCGGCGTTCGGCCGGACCGCCTACTTCTGGGGCGGCGCCAGCGTCCGCGAGTACCAGATCCTGCGTCCCAACGAGGCGCTGGTCTGGCACGCGCTGCGGCACTGGCGGGACCGGGGCGCGACGGTGCTCGACTTCGGCGGCGGGCGCGACTACAAGCGCCAGTACGGCGGGCGGGTGGTCTCGGTGCCGTCCTTCCGCCGCTCCCGGGTCGCCGGGCTCGGGGCCATGCGGGACGTGGCCCAGCGGCTGGTCGGGCGGCGGCAGCGCTGGCAGGGCCGCCGGCTCGCGCGGGGGCACCGGCCGTGACCGCCGTGCTGCGCAAGCTGACCCGCACCATCCGGGAGGACGGCCCGCGCGCGCTCGCCGCCAAGATCGTCTCCAAGCTGAGCGACCACGCCTTCGACGTCCGCCACGGCACCGACACCTGCCGCTGGGTCCGGCTGTCCGGGCTGTCCGTGCCCGAGCACGCCCGCGCCCACGGCACCGACTACCAACCGACCGGCACCGCGGAGTTCCGCCGGCTGATGGCCGCGATCGACCCGCCGCGCTCGGGGGCGTTCGTGGACTTCGGCTCCGGCAAGGGCCGGGTCGTGCTCATGGCCGCCCGCTACGGGTTCCGCAGGGTGATCGGCGTCGAGCTGTCCGAGGAGCTGTGCGCGGTGGCCCGGACCAACATCGCCACCTTCCGGGCCAGGGTCGCGCACACCTCACCGATGGAGATCGTGACCACCGACGCGGCGCACTACGACGTGCCCGACGACACCGGTGTGGTTTTCCTGTTCAACCCGTTCGACGAGGTGGTCGTCACGCACGTGTTGCGTTCGGTCGAGGAATCGCATCGACGGCTGCCCCGGCCCATCCATCTCATCTACAGCAACGCCGCGCACGGCTCGCTCATCGACCACAGCCCGCTCTTTACCGACCGCAGCCAACACAACTACCCGCGCGCGCATTTCACCGTCTATCGGAGCTGCCCCGATCGGGAATAACGAACCCGCAGATACCGCAGCAGCGGTGCGGCGATTCCGCCATCACCGACACCACCGTCGCGTCTCCCTGGGGCGTCAGGAGGCTGTGCAGGAATGCCATGACCTCGAGCTGGGAGTTCACGTCCAGCTTGGTGAAAATGCCCCGGATCAGGGTGCGGACGGTCGCCACCGAGACCAGTAACCGGGGCGCGATGCAGCTGGCCCGGTGGCCCGTGTGCAGCAGGTGCAGCACCTCGTGCTCGCGCGTGCTCAACCCGCGCAGGCGCTCCAGCAGCCGCTCCCGGCGCTGGTGCCAGCGGTGCAGCGCCCGCCACCGCTCGCGCTCCTCATGGCCCATGAGGGACCGGCCGGTCGCCACCGTGGCGAGGTGGCGCAGCAAGGCGTCCAGCGAGTCCGACCCGTCCAGCACGCCGGCCGCGCCCGCCACCACCGCGTGCGCCACCCACGGCTGGGGCGCGCCCCGGTCGGTGAGCGCCACCACCCCCCACCCCGCGGCCCGCAGCTCCTCGACCGTCCCCGCGGCGTCGATTCGCCCGCCCGGCGCGGGATCCGGCCGCAGGGTGACCACCGCGAGGCCCGGGTGCGCCGACGCGGTGACGGCGGCCAGCCGCTCGGGCTTGGTCCAGGTGATGTCGCGCATGCCCTTCGCGCGCAGGGCGATCGCCAGGCTCTCCCCGAGGAGCGACTGGTCGTCGACGATCACGATCGCGAGCGACGCCATCGGCTCCGACGGCTCCACGGTTCTCGGGTGCGCGCACCGCCCGACGGCGGCATCCCCCGACGGCCTCCATACCCGCTTTTCCTGACTCATGGTGTCTGCCGACACTGGTTCCCCCTGGCTCGTTCATCTCATGTTCACGCGCGCACGGTCTCGCCAGGTCTCACGACTCATCCGATACGACTCACGCTCGGATGAGCGGCGGCGAGCCATCGGCCGGCTCCCCTGCCGACCGACACCTGCTACCTTTACCGCAGCCACCTATAGGGTAGGTTATTTCGGGGCGTCCATTCGTCCGGCGCCAACCCCTTCCGCTCGCTGGCCCTGAGTGTTCATGGCCACGTTACCCATCGCGCGAGACGGATGCATTATTAAAGGCGACCTTTATCACTCAGTGATAGACGGTCCGCGGGTTCGCCGTCGTGTGAGCATGATTCGGAGGCCGCCCGGCGATATATCTTAAGAGGCGGCCGTTCACCACAATGTGGAGTTGTTACGGCGTCAGCTCGTAGAGGTGGACCGAGTGCCGCCGGGACCACTCGCGGCCGGGGCGCCGGCCCCGGGCGGAGCGGACCAGGCGCACCCGGCCGGTGTCCAGCAGCGCCCGCTCCTCGAACGGGTCCAGGTAGACGATCCGCAGCACCCTCGGGCTGGCGTCCACCGACGCGATCAGGCGGTCGACGACGGTGCGGAAGATCGCGCCCCGGAACGGGTTGAAGAAGTACGCCACGGTCAGGTCGTCGGGCACCTCGAACTCGGTGGCGTCGCAGGCCACGATCCGCACGTCCGGACACACCAGCCGGTCCCGGCGCCGCTCGACGTTGCGGCGGGCGACCTCGGCCAGCTCCGCCGACAGCTCGACGCCGACGACCCGCCGGAACGGGTACCCCGCGGCGGCCAGCACGACCCTGCCCATCCCGGCCCCGAAGTCGACGAACACGTCGCGCTCGGACACCTCGCGGCGGGGCAGCACCCGCCCCAGGGCCGCCCACGGGCTCGGGACGTAGCGGACCCGGTCGGGCGCGGCCAGCCCCAGCTCCTCCAGCTCGGTCCAGCGCGCGGTCCGGGTGCCGCGCATCCGGTCCTGGGCCTCGTCGACCACCCGCCTGCGCAGCCACAGCGCCGGCGGGCCCACCAGCCGCCGGACCCCCCGCACCGCCGGCTGGAGCACTCGATCAGCGCCGACCACCGTCGTCCCCTCCCGCCGCGAGCGTCCGGATGCCACCACCCTGGCAGCCCGCGCCGCCCGCCCGCCTCGTCAAAGTTGTGTTGTCTGGTGTGGGACGGCGAAGGCATCCGCCGCCCCAGGAGGCGACCTTGAACAGCGCGGCGTCCCGGTCGGGTCACCGCCGACGCGCGCGGCGGTAGCTCGCCGGGCGCACGATCACCTGGGTGCCCAGGGCGACCGGCACCATCCCGGCGGCCACCGCCGCGGCCGAGCCACTGGACGAACCGCCCAGGGGCACATCACATTCGGTCCCCTCTTCGCCGCAGGCTCGGATGCTTCAGCCATCCGTTGGCCGCGACCTTGCGATCGTCGGACAGGTGCGGCACTCCCTGACGTTGACCAGCCACGTACAGCGCGACAGGCTTCCGTTCCCCGGGCGAGTCCACCACGAACCGGGTTACCGCACCGGCCAACACTCCGGGATCCGTGGACAAATCTTTCGCGTAAGCCTCGGCTGGTTCTTGCGAGGTCCAGATGACCTCAGTCGCGCAGATCTCCTCCGGTCGAACCGAATGAACCCCGAACACTGCATGATGAGTGCACTTATCACCAGCGTCCGTGTCGTGGTCCGCGCCAGCTATGCGCAGCTCCCGCCACATGCCCGCTCTCCTTCCGATTGTGGATAGACCTCGGCTTTCACGGGTCAGAGTCAGCAGGGATGCTTGGCGCCAGCGTCCCGAGGTGGCCTGACCCGCGGGATCGACGACGCTAGAGCGAACCGAAGGGACACGAACACGTCGCTTCCAAGACAGTTGGGGACATTTGTGTTAAAGTAAACGTCCCCTAAATGTCCCCTCGCTTCCGCTGGTCAAGAGGTCCCAGATGGTCAACGAGCGTCTTCGTGGGTGCCTGCGGTCTTCCGGCTACACGGAAGAGTCCCTCGGCGAGGAAATCGGAGTGGATCCGAAAACTGTTCAACGCTGGATAACAAAGGACCGCACACCTCATCGGAACACAGCTATTCGTGCGTCAAAATTGCTCAACGTGCCAGCCGAATGGCTATGGTCCGACCTGGAACGGTCCAGTTCCGGCGCAAATTCGAACGAGATCGTGGCGCACTACGCACACCGATCGGATACCCCAAACCATTTGTGGATGGATCTCCTGGTTGGAGCACAGCAGAATATCGATCTATTTGCTAACGCAAGCTTGTTTCTTCCAGAGGACAACCCGGAAGCAATCAGCATAATCAAACATAAGGCGAGCCGTGGCGTCAAGGTCCGCGTCCTGCTTGCAAACCCAGATTCAGCAGCCGCCGAACTTCGAGGAAAAGAAGAGCGACTGTTTGATGGCATACCCGGACGAATCAAGATGGCCCTCGCCTACTATCGCCCTCTGCTCGATACCCCCGGAGTCGAATTTCGTCAGCACGAGACGTCACTCTACAATTCAATCTTTCGTTACGACGACCAAATGCTCGTCAACCAGCACATTTATGGTACCTACGGCTACATGGCCCCGATCCTGCATCTGCGTAAAGCCGCCGGTGCCGACATGTTCGACACCTACCTGGCAAGCTTCGAGCTAGTCTGGAGTGAAGAGTCGTACCCTTACCGAGCCGATGACAAAGGGAAGATGACTTCCACGTCAGGCCCTGGTACGCACCTCCAGCAGGACCGACGAGAAACGGTCTAGATCAACCAGACTTTCTATGACGGCGTCCGCTCCCGCGGCTTGCAGAGTACTGACATCGCTGGCTCCGGTCGCGACTGCAATAATCTTAGCGCCGCCGTTGCGCGCAGCTTCAATGTCGCGAGGAGTATCACCAATCAGGATTGTTGAGGTAGCGCCAAACTTCTCGCCATACTTCAAACGGACCTTCTCACGGGCAGCATCGACCAGTTCCGATCTAACGATACTGTCTGAGCCGTAGCCGCCGACTCCCAAGTCGACTAGCCGATCAAGATCAAATGCGTGCAACTTCGCCCAAGCGTTCGCTTCGATATTGCCCGTGAGCACCGACTGCACAACGGCCGGGACTGATAACAGCGCTCTGAGCGCATCGGCTGCACCCGGAAGCGCGTAACCTCGGTCAGGCAGCAGCGGAGCGTTCCGTTTCATCGCCTCGGCAAGCGCCTGCTCGATCCTCCCGAGATCCGCACACCTGTCGGGGGCAACTGAATTCGCACTGAACAGCTCACGCATGATCTGGAAATCTGTCCGACCGTCTGTCACCGGCCGGCCCGACGGCAGCCTCCCCGTTAGCAGCTCGAACGCCAGACTATATGTCGCCTTGCTCACGCCCCCATTTTCAATCAGAGTGTGGTCGACATCCCAAAGAACGAGAGTCTTGGGTAGCTGGTCAAGAACGCCAACTCCTACGGCAGCCATACCCTCGATCCTTTCATGATCTCGATCGGAACCGAGCATCCCGGTGTGGTACCCGACACCGTCGCCATGATCTCTCGCGCCCGGCGAACACACGGACCCTGCTCGAACGGTTCCGGGCGCACGGCCTCAACGCAGTAGCTGGCGGTGCAGCAGGTCGGTGAGCCAGCGGGTGTAGCGCTCGGGCGGCCAGCCGAGCTCGAGCACCAGCAGCCCGTACAGCTCCGGCGAGGTGTGGGCGAAGAGCAGGTCCCGGGCCTCGGTGACGGTGAGGCCGGGGCGCGTCTGGCCGGTGTCGATCAGGTGTTCGGCGAACCGCGCCATGCCGTCCAGCCGCTCGGCCTTGCGCGCGGTCCAGATCTCGGCGGCGTCGTCGTCCGCGTCGGCGGCCGCCCGCACGGCGAGGAACAGCGGCGCGAGCGAGGCGTAGACACGGCCGATCTCGGTGGCCGCCGTGGCGAGCTTGGTCGCGGCGTCGGGCTGGGCCAGCACGCGGGCGACCCAGGCGCGCTCGGCGACCGGGACCGGGTGCGGCCCGCCCAGGTCGGCGTCCAGCAGCGCGCGCAGCAGCGCCGGTTTCCCCCGCACGTGCTTGTACACGGTCTCCACCGCCACGCCGGCGCGGGTGGCGATCTCCCGCATCGTGGTGCGGGCGTAGCCGCGCTCGATGATCAGGGCGCGGCCGGCGTCCAGCACGGCCTGGCGGGTGTCCTGGGCCTGCGCCTGGCGCCTGCTGGAGTCGTAACGGCGGCGCGGCGGCGGATTTGAGCGTACGATGCCTGTATCCAATCCATGCTGTCTGTATTCAATACTTCGAGGCTGACATGAACGGTACCGAAACCACCGCCGGCGACCTGGCCCGGCGCGCCATCGACCTCATCAACACCCGCCGCCCCGACCTCGCGGCCGAGATCTTCGCCGAGGACTTCGTCATGATCGACCCGCACGGGCACGACCACGCGCCGGAAGGCAGCCCGCGCGGACCGGCGGTGTTCGCCAACATCGTCGGCTACCTGCACCGGATCTTCGACGACCTGCGCGTCGAGGTCACCGACAGCTACGACGCCGGCGACCGCGCCGCCGTGGTCGTCGACGTCATCGGGAACTACCGGGGCACCCCGGAGTCCCCCGGCCGGGGCCAGCCGGTCCGTGTCGAGCAGGTGCACTTGTGGCGCGCCAGGGACGGCAGGCTCGCCTGGCACCGGTTCGTGGAGAACGACGCCGAGCTCGAACGCCAGCTCGCCTAGCGCGAGCCCTGCTGGACGGCGCGGCCGCGCTCGGCGAGCTGATCTCGCCGCCGCGCTAGGGAACGTGGCCTCCGCGAGACCCGGACGCCTCGACGCGGTAGTGGGCGAGGCTTGCGCGGACGCTGATCGTGTGGGGGTGGTCGGCGCCCAGCACCCGGGCGAGATCGCCGAGAAGCTGCTCGAAGGCGGCGGCCGCGGCGGCCGGGTCCCCTGCCTGGCCTCGCGAACGTGCGATGTTGTGCCGGATGGCGAAGATGTGAGGGTGGTCGGGGCCTACCACCCGGAGTCGGTCGGCGAGAAGCTGCTCGAAGGCGGCGGCCGCCCCGCCCGGATCCCCCGCCTCTCCTCGCCAGCGCGCCGCGAGGTGGCGGGCACCGAGCGTCTGGGGATGGTCGGCCCCCAGCACCCGGAGGCACTCGGTGAATATCCGCTCGAAGGCATCGGCCGCCCCGGCCGGGTCGCCTGCCCGGCCTCGCCAGTGCGCAAGAGACATGCGAGTACCGAGGGTATGGGGGTGATAGGCACCGAGCACGCGGAGACGGTCGGGAAGCAGGCCCTCGTAGGCGGCGATCGCGCCGGCATGATCCCCCGCCTCGCCTCGCTGTTCAGCGACGTTGGCGCGGGTGGTGAGGGTGTCGGGATGGTCGGCGCCCAGCACCCGGAGGCGGTCCGGGGGCAGCAGCTCGAACTCCTCGGCCGCGCCGCCCGGATCTCCGGCCTGGCCTCGCCAGTAGGCGAGGTTTCCTCGGGTCGTGAGGGTGTCGGGATGATCGGCGCCCAGCACCCGGACGAGATCGGCGACCAGCTCCTCGAAGGCGATGACCGCGCCGCCCGGATCCCCTGCCTCGCCTCGCCAGCGCGCGAGGTTTCCTCGGTGGGCGAGGGTGTCGGGATGATCGGCGCCGAGCAGCCCGACGAGATCGGCGACCAGTTGCTCGAAGCCGGCGGCCGCGCCGGCCGAATCGCCCGCCTCGCCCTGCCAGTAGGCGAGGCTGCCTCGGACGGCAAGGGTCTCGGGGTGGTCGGCACCGACAACCCCAACAAGATCGGCGACGAGCTCCTCGAAGTCGGTGGCCGCGCCGGCCGGATCCCCGGCCTCGCCTCGCCAGTCCGCGAGACCGCGGCGGCAGGCGAGAGTGTCGAGGTGGTCGGGGCCGAGACGATCGCGGGATTCGGACACCATCCGCGACCAGTAGGTGATCGCCGCGTGGACCAGGCCGCACTCGCCCAGGCTCCGTCCAGCTCGCCACAAGAGCGGGTGCGCCTCGGGTTGCCAAAGATCCGCGCCGGCGCGGGTGACGAGTGTTGCGGCATTGGATCGCAGGACCTGGCCCAGTTCGGCGTCGCGCTCGGTGTGCGGCCAGATCGCCGCCAGGCTGTCGGCGGCTGCCCTGTGCAGCGCGCTGAGCCGGCCCGGGGTGAGACGCTCGACGGTGGCGCGCTGGACCAGGCCATGCACTCGCGCCGTCGCGACGGGGGCGTCGGGCTCGAGGGTGATCAGGCTGAACCGAGCGAGGTTGCGCAGGGCGTCCGAAACATCGCGCGCATCGCGTGGCCGGATTCCTCGGTCGGCCGCGTAGTCGGTGGCGGCGGCGGTGGTGGTGAGGATGTCGGTCGGGATGCCCTTGGGGTCGAGCACACCGAGCAGTTCGAGGATCGGACGAGCCAGCCCTGCCGGGGGCAAGGCGTCAGCGGCGTCGATGGAGATCGACCATGTCGCGGCCACGGTGGCCCGGTAGTCGTCGGCCAGCGCGTCCGGCGGGAACACCTCGGCAAGGCGGCGCCGGCGGTCGGTCAGGCGGGCACGGTAGCGGGCGCAGGTGTCCCCGCGATCGAGGATGAACGCGCCGGCCTGGGCCAGCGCCAACGGCAACCGGCCAAGATCGGCGGTGAGCTCATCGACCTCGCGCATCCGCGCGTCACCCGGGTCGATGTCCAGGTGGGCGCCGAGCTTCTCGGTCAGGTAGGCGCGGGCCTGGTCCGGGGTGAACACCCCGACGTCGACCCGCAGGCGTGAGATTCCGGGTCCGGTCAGGGCCGCGTCGACGCGCCGGGTGGTGACCACCGTCAGTCCCCGTGGCCCGTCCGGCCACAGTCCTTGCAGGTCCGCGGGATCGACCAGGTCGTCCAGCACGATCAACCACGACCGCTCGGTCGCGCTCTGCAGCCAGGCCAGCAGCCACCGGGCGGCCTCCTCGGCATCGCCGAAGGACCGGTGGCCGAGTTGCGCGGCAGCCCGCGCGTAGCCGGTGAGAATGGCGTCGCGGCTGTCCGAGGGCATCCACACCAGCAGATCGACATCGCCGCGGGTGCGCGCGTAGGCCGCGGCCAGCTGTGTCTTGCCCACCCCGCCAAGGCCGGACAGCACCCGCGTCACCGCCGCCGTCCCACCCTCGTCGGCCGCGGCGGCCAACAAGCGGCTTTCCTCGCGGTCCTGGAAGCAGGCCGCGAGCAACGGCACCGCGCCAACCCGTATCGGCCACGAGATCTCCACCGGCGCCATGACCGTGACGGGACCGTGGATGTTGGTCTGGACGTTGCGGTGGCCGTACTGAACGCCTTGCGCGCCTCGGAAGTCGGGTCCGCTGCCCGTGCTCACGCTGTCCTCCGCCCGAGGGGTCACGGTGATGCTACCCCGCCGCGCCGAGCGCGCTGATCAGCTCAGCATCGCCTTGACCCAGGCGCGGCCCTGGTCGCTGAGCTTCGGCGGGATCGGGGCCGCCGGCGCGCCGTCCAGCGCGTCCGACACCAGCCGCAGGAACGCGCTCGCCCGCAGGCCCTCGTTCGCCTCCCACCAGACGGCGGCCTCGCCCATCTCGGGCGTCCAGACCCCGCCGCCGAGGGCCAGCACCCGACCCTGCTCGTCGCGTTTGCGCACGCCGCTGTGGTGGATGCCGACGACCTCCCACTCGTCGTTGAACAGCGGCGCGCCCGACGAGCCCGGCGCGGTGTCCGTCTCGTAGTGCAGCCAGTCCTCGGCGAGCGCCGGGCTCTCGATCGCGGTGAGCCGGTTCTCCCGGATGCTGATCACTCGCGGCTGGCCCTGGGGGTGGTGCACGGCGTTGACCATGCCGCCCTTGGTGAGCTTGCCCAGCTCGGCGCTGAGCGCGTTGTGCGGGAGCTGGTCCAGGGTGAGCCCGTTCGAGTCGGCGCGGGCGGTGGGTGCCACGGCCACCAGGGCGTAGTCGTGCCCGCCGTCGGCGGGGCTGGCCAGGAACACCTCGTCCGGGGCCAAGTCGAACGTCGCGGTCGGCGGGATATCGCCGTCGAAGCCCTCCTCGTAGTCGAACTCGATGCGGCTCTCCCGCGCGGTGGCCAGGTCCGGCAGCACGTGCTGGTTGGTGACCATCAGGTTCGGCGCGACCAGGAAACCGGTCCCGTAGCCGACCCGCCGACCGGCGAGCCGGATGTGCACCCGCCCGACGCTGCGCCGCAGCTCGCCGCCGCGCACCAGGAACCAGGCCGGCTGGCTGTCGTTCCCGCCGATGTAGCGCTCCAGCCCCCGGTCCTCGTCGCCGGCGACCATCGCGCGGGCCGGGCCGGCGAGCAGCCGGCGGCGGCGCAGCTCGATCCGCTCCGGCGCGTCCGCGTCGAGCAGGGTGCCCAGCCGCACGTGCCTCCAGGTGGCGGTGCGCTCCTCGCGGGTGGCGCGAACGCGGCTCTCGGCGTCGGGCTGCATCGGACTACAGGGCGACGTTGGCGAAGTCGGCGCCGATGGGGAGGCGGGTCGGCGCCCTTTCCAGGCCGCTGGAGTCCAGCGGTGTCTCGTGCGCGGCCAGGTAGCCGAAGTCCAGCCCGGTGCGTTCGCCCAGCTCGGCGAGGGTCACGCGGTACATGCCGGCGTCGAACGCGGCCTCCAGGTCGGGCAGCTCGTGGATCAGCGCGGCCTGCTCCAGGGCGTAGGCCGAGGCCGCGAGCTCGCCGGCCGGGCGGCGGAACACCGCGATCTTCCAGAACGCCAGCGGCAGGCGCACGCCCTTGTAGAGCGGGTCGTCGTCGGCCATCACCGGCCCGGTGAACACGGTCAGCCGCTGGTCGGCCAGGTCGGCGTGGCCGAGCAGGAAGTTCTCCAGGCCCTGCCAGAGGTCCTGGCCCTGGTTGAACCGCTCGTGCTGCGGCGAGCAGTTCGTGAAGTGGAAGGTGTCGTCGTTGGCGCGGGGGCCTCGGTCGCCCCACACCGGGTCGAGCCGGCGCACCAGGTGGCCCCGGTCGAGGGCGTTGCGGCGGTAGAGGCCCTCGCCGATCTGCTCCGACTCGGCGATCCGGGGGTCGAAGTACCACTTGTCGTCGGCCCGCTCCAGCTCGATCGACTCGGCGCCGTCGATGTTGACCACCGTGTAGTACGCGAGCTGCCGGCTGCGGTTCATCACCAGGCTGAAGTGCGTGTAGGGCAGCACCGTGTCGTCGCTGCCGGGGTCGGCGGCGGTGTTCTTCGCGGCGTTGCGGCGCTGCTCCTCGGTGAGGACCGGCACCGGGACGCTCACCCCGAGGAAGGCCGGGTCGTAGCCCCGGTAGGCCGCGTAGTAACCGATCGGGCGGGTGGCTCCGGCCAGGGCGGGGCCGAGATCCGGGCCGGCGGTCGTGGTGTCCATGGTTGGGATGAGCGGGGGCGCGGACGCCCAGATACCGCCGCCACCCGAACGGCTCAACGCGGTTGGTGTCGCTTGAGCATCGCCCAAACCATCTCGCAAGAACCCAGGAACCATTTGTTGAACGACCACAGCCGAATCTTCAACATGCTCAGCGGCCTCATTGGTCACGCCCCTTCTCAAGCGCCTTTGCCCGAACCACCGGATGACAATTTCCAGCCGGGCACAGACCAACTTCTCGCCACGGCTGGGGCTGCATGTGATGTAGGGGATCAGATACCCGACCTGATCGCAACCGTACGTGCGGTTGAATCTATGTACGTCGAGTGGCAACGTCATATGCGTGCCGGACTGAAGCAGTCGCAAACTCAGCCCGTTCCACTCTACGAGAGAACTCGACTGTTCAGGGTGTACGAGAACACCGTGATACCTGGACTTTTCCACACGGCCGAGTATGCAGCGGCGATCTTTCGGTTCTGGAACACGTTTCTCGATATCCCCAACGATGTGGATGAAGCAGTGGCCGCACGCATGGACCGACAGCACATCCTTTACGCCGGCCGTCGTCGCTTCTCGTTTGTACTGGAGGAGCAAACCTTGTACACCCGGGTCGGTGACGTGAGTGCTATGGCTGGCCAGCTTGACCGACTTTTGGCCGTGATGACTCTTCCACGTATAAGTCTCGGCATCATTCCAGCATCCGCGGAAAGGCACTGCCTCACCCAAAGAAGTTTCTGGATTTTCGACGAGGAACGCGTGGAGGTTGAAGGCGTGTCAGCGGGTCTTGACATCACACAACCGCGGGAGATCGCACTACATGCCAAGGCATTTGCACTGCTCCAACAGTCGGCCGTGCACGGCCAAGCTGCCCGTGAGCTCATACAGCGCGCCATGACCGACCGCGCTCGAAACCTAACGGCAGTCTCGATGAAGTCGCCGGCCGGGCGGTGTAGACATAGCCGGCGCATTCAACCGCCGCCACCCGATCGGCCGCGTCAGTGCGCCCTGGCCGCCGCGGTCCGGCCGGGGGTGAGCACGGCGGGGGGCGGGGCGGGAGCGGTGGTCGCTTCGGTCGCGATGTAGCGGGCGGCGAGGCCGCCGAGCTCGGCCAGGGGCAGCGTGACGGCGGTCAGGCCGAAGATGGCGGCGGCCCGGGTGCCGCCGATGCCCGCGATGGAGACGTCGTCGGGCGCGCGCAGGCGGTGCTCCCACAGCGCGGCGAGCGCGCCGACGGCCACCTCGTCGTTCACGCAGACCACCGCGTCGGGCAGCCCGCCGGACTCGATCAGCCGCGACATCGCGGCCTTGCCGGACTCCTGGCTCAGCCCGTCGGTCTCGGCCACCGCGGCGCCGAGGCCCGACTCCCCCAGCGCCCGGCGGTAGCCCGCGATGCGCCGCTCGGTCGCGGTCAGGCCGGGGATGCGGCCGAGGCAGGTCACCTCGCGGTGCCCGAGCGCGAGCAGGTGGCGGGTCACCTCGTAACCGGCCAGCTCGTTGTCGACGATGATCTTCGTGGCGTCGAAGCCGCGCGGCGCCAGCGTCACCACCCTGGTGCCCTCCCGGACCGCGAAGTTGACCTCCTTCGCCAGCCGGGCGGTGCCGGGCGAGCCGTCGATGTCGCTGCCGCAGAACACGATCCCCGACGCCCGGTGCTCGCGCAGGACCTGGAACTTCTCCCGTTCCTCCTCGGCGTCGCGGTTCGCGTTGGCCAGCACGGTGACGTGGCCGTGGCGCGCCGCCTCGACCTCGATCCCCCGCGCCACCTCGGCGAAGTACGGGTCGAGGACGTCGCTCACGATCACGCCGATTATCCGGGCGCGCCGGTGCTTGAGCGCCTGGGCGGCGGCCGAGGGCGCGTAGCCCAACCGCTCGGCCGCCGCCTGCACGGCCTGCCGGACTGTCGCGGACACCGGGTGGTCGGAGCCGTTGAGGACCCGGGACGCGGTGGCGACCGAGACCGAGGCCGCCTCGGCCACCTCACGCAACGTGCTCATCGACGCGGATCCTCCGCCGTTGACACCCGGAACTGTCGAACCTAGGTTAGCGGCAAACGTTATCCATGATTCCGGGCGACACACCGGTACGAACGGCAAACGTTATCCACGGACGGAAGGAACCACGTGACGGGGAGCTCATTCGACCTGGTAGTCGTCGGCGCCGGCGCGGGAGGCCTGGCCACCGCGAACCGCGCCGCGAGCCTCGGCGCACGAGTCCTGGTGCTGGAGAAGGGTGCGGACGTCGGCGGCTCGGCGGCGCTGTCGGCCGGCATCCTGTGGACCGCGCCGGACCTGGCGACCCTGTGGCGGGTGCAGCCCGACGCCGATCCGGTGCTCGGGCCGCTGGTGGTCGAGGGTTACGAACGGGCGGTTGCGGACGTGCGCGCCGCCGGCGCCGAGGTCAGCGAGCCGTGGGCCGACCACCTGGAGTGGGGCCTGGCCTGCAAGATCGATATCCCGGCGTTGTTCGCGGCGTGGTCGGCCGAGGTGCGGGCGAGCGGGTCGCTGCTGACTCAGGTGAGCGAGGTCGAGCTGGTGCGCGAGCGGGGGCGGGTGGCCGGGGTCGAGTACACCCACGAGGGGCGGCGAGAGCGGGCGTCGGCCCCGGCGACGGTGCTCGCCACCGGCGGGTTCCAGGGCGACCCTGAGCTGCGGCAGGCGTTCATCGGCCACGGCGCCGACGACATAGCGGTGCGCAGCAACCCGTGCTCGGTCGGCGACGGCTTCCGGCTCGGCAAGGCCGCGGGCGGCGCCGCCAGCCGGCACCTGTCGGCGTTCTACGGCCACCTGCTGCCGAGCCCGATGGCGGTCACTCGCGAACGACTGCTGCGGCTGACGCTGTACTTCTCCGCCTACGGCGTGCTGGTCAACCGGGACGGGCGCCGGTTCACCGACGAGTCACTCGGCGACGAGGTGTCCAACCAGTTCGTGGTGCGCCAGCCCGGCCGGCGCGCGGTGCTGATCTGGGACGAGCGGGTGCAGCGCGAGCGGGCGCTGGCCGTGCCGTACCCCAGCGGCATGGCGCTGGACCGGCACGCCGAGGCGACCGCCCTGGGCGCGCGCGCCGCCCGGTGCGCGGACCTCGGCGAGCTGGTCGACGCGGTCGCGGGCTGGGGCGTGGACGGCACGGCGCTCGCGGCCACCCTGGACGGCTACCGGCGGTTCGCGGCGGGCGAGGCCGTCGCGCTCGACGCCCCGGCCAGCAGCCCGTGCCGGCTGGGAGACGGCGGTCCGTACTACGCGCTGGAGGTGCAGCCGTGCATCACGATCCCGTTCGGCGGGCTGCGGGTGGACGGCGACGCGCGCGTGCTGGACCGCGACGGCGTCTCGGTGCCCGGCCTGTACGCGGTGGGCGCGGACGCCGGCGGCGCCCAGGACCTGCGCTACATCGGCGGGCTGGTCTTCGGGTTCGTGTTCGGACGCCGCGCGGCCGAGGCGGCGCTGTGCCGGGCATGACGACGGCGACGAACCGGGTCGTGCGGTGGGCCGGCGCGCGGCGGCTCACCGTGGAGGACGCACCGTTCCCGGACGCCCGCCCTGACCAGGTCGTCGTCCAGGTGCACGGCGTCGGGATCTGCGGGACGGACCTGAGCGTGTGGCGCGGCCAGGTCGGCCGGGCGCGCCCCGGGGTGGTGCTCGGGCACGAGTTCGGCGGCACGGTGGCCGGCGTCGGGTCCGAGGTCGCCGAGTGGCGGGAAGGCCAGGCCGTCGCGATCGACCCGAACGACGGCTGCGGCGACTGCTCGCACTGCCGCGAAGGTTCGCTCGGCGCGTGCGCCCGCCGCAAGCTGCTCGGGGTCGACCTGGACGGCGGCCTGTGCCGCTACCTCGCGCTCGACCCCGCCCAACTGGTCGCCGCGGACCCCTGCACGGAGCCCCACCGCCTGGCCCTGGCCGAGCCCCTCGCGGTCGCCGTCCGGGCCTGCGAACGGGCCCGGATCGCGGCGGGCTCCCGGGTCGGAGTGATCGGCGCCGGCTCGATCGGCACGGCCTGCGTGGTGCGCGCCCGCGACCTGGGCGCGGCCTCGGTCACGGTGGTCGAGGCCGCCCCGGACCGGCGCGCGGACGCCGCCCGGCGGGGCATCGACGCCATGGCCCCCGACGAGCTGAGGCCGGACCGCTGGGACGCCGTCGTGGACACCGTCGGCATCGGCGCGACGGCGGCCTCGGCGGCCGAGGCGACGCAGCCCGGCGGCACCGTCTGCGTGGTCGGGCTCGCGCCCGAGCTGACCCCGCCGCTCGGCCAGCGCCTGGTGCGCGAGGAGATCACCCTCACCGGGTCGTTCTGCTACTCGCGCGCGCAACTGCACGAAGCGACCCGGCTGCTCGCCCGCATCGACCCCGCCGACCTGCCGGTCCGCGTCCTCGACTCGCTCGACCACGCCCCGGAGGCGTTCCTGGCCCTGGCCGACGGCGCGCTCGGCCCGTACAAGACGGTCTTCCGCCCCGAAGGAGCCCAACGGTGAGCTCGAACAGCCCCCGCCGCGCGGCGGTCGCCAGCCTGGCCGGCAGCACCCTGGAGTACTACGACAACTACATCTACGCGCTGGCCGCCGCGCTGGTCTTCGGCGAGGTGTTCTTCCCGCACGCCGGGGGCGTCGCCACCCTCGCCTCGCTGGCCACCTTCGGGGTGTCCTACGTGGCCCGCCCGCTGGGGGCGATCCTGCTCGGCCACATCGGCGACCGGATCGGCCGCAAGCACGTCCTGGTGCTCATCCTGCTGATGATGGGCTCGTGCACGTTCCTGGTCGGCTGCCTGCCCGGGTACGGCCAGATCGGGTTCTGGGCTCCGGTGCTGCTGGTGACGCTGCGGATCCTGCAGGGCATCTCGGTCGGCGGCGAGACCGCGGCGGCCACCACGCTGACCGTCGAGGTGGCCCCGCCCGGGCGTCGCGGGCTGTTCACCAGCTTCGGGCCGGTCGGCATCGTCGCCGGCTTCACGCTGGCCACGCTGGTGTTCCTGCCGATCGAGGCGCTGCGGCCCGACCAGCTGGCGAGCTGGGGCTGGCGGGTGCCGTTCTGGCTGAGCGTGTTCGTCATGCTCGCCGGCTACCTGATCCGCGCCAAGCTCAGCGAGCCGGAGGCGTTCGTCGCGGCGCAACGCAACGACGAGCTGGCCAAGCTGCCGATCGTGGAGGTGCTCCGCACGCACTGGGCGGCGATCCTGCGGGTCACGTTCTGCTCGCTGGCCTTCGCGGTGGACACCATCATCAAGGTGTTCGCGCTGTCGTACGCCACCGGCCAGAACCACGTCTCCAAGACCACCATGCTGTGGGTGCTCGTGGTCACCCACCTGTGCGCGCTGGCGACCCAGCCGCTGCTCGCGGCGCTGTCCGACCGGATCGGCCGCAAGCCGGTGTTCGTCGCGGGCAACCTGGCGTCCGCCGTGATGATCTTCGGCTACCTGGCGGCGATCGACAGCGGCAACGTCGTGCTGGTGCTGCTGGCCGCGTTCGGGTCGGTCACCGGGGCGTACGCGGCGATCAACGCGGTGTACCCGGCGCTGTTCGCGGAGATGTTCACCCTGCGGGTGCGCCAGACGGGCATGGCGCTGGGCATCCAGATCGGGCTCATCGCCGCCGGCCTCGGCCCCGCGCTGGCCACCGCGGTCACCGGCGGCTCCACCCGCTGGCTGCCGGTGGCGATCATGACGGCGGCGGTGAGCCTGATCGCGACGGCGGCCGCGCTGACCGCGAAGGAGACCTTCCGTACGCCGCTGTCCGACCTCGGCGCGCCGGCCGTCCAACGCCCGAGAAGGGTCGACGCCGCCCATGGCTGACCCCACCGGCCTCGCCGACACCCGCTGCCTGGTGGTCGGCGCGGCCAGCGGCATCGGCGACGCCGTCGCCACCCTGCTGGCCGGTGCCAGTGCCGGTGCCGAGTTCGTGGCCGCCGACCTGCCCACCGCCCGCTGGCCCGACCCGCGCCCTGGCGAGCACCGCGTCGACATCGACGTCACCGACCCGTCGAGCGTGGACGCCGCGGTCGCCGCCGCCGGGGAGGCGCTCGGCCGGATCGACGCGGTGGTCAACTGCGCCGGCGTCCTCGGCCGGGTCCAGCCGTCCTCGCACGAGACCGTCCAGGAGTTCGAGCGCCTGCTCGCCGTCAACCTGACCGGGGCGTTCATCCTGTCCCGCGCGGTGCTGCCCGCGATGGCGGCGCGCGGCTACGGCCGGCTGGTGCACCTGTCCTCCACCGCCGGCAAGGAGGGCAGCGCCGGCATGACCGGCTACTCGGCCGCGAAGGCGGGCGTCCTCGGCCTGGTCAAGGCCCTCGCAAGGGAGTACGCCGACACCGGCGTGACGGTCAACGCGATAGCCCCCGGCACCGTCGAGACACCGCTGATCGCCGCGATGTCCGAGCGCCAGCGGGCCGAGAAGCGACGGCTCATCCCGATGGGCCGCTTCGGCCTCCCCCGCGAGGCCGCCGAGCTGATCGCGTTCGTGATCTCCCCCCAGGCGTCGTTCACCACCGGCGCCGTCTTCGACCTCTCCGGCGGCCGCGCCACCTACTGACCGCCCGCACACCCAGGAGCGAGCCGCATGACCGTCGAACTGAGCCTCAACCAGGCCACCACCCGCCCCTACCCGCTCACCGACACCGCCAGGGCCGCCTCCGCCGTCGGCATCCGGCACCTCGGCCTGTGGTGCGAGCCCGTCCGCGAGCTGGGCGCCGGTCCGACCGCGCGCCTGCTGCGCGACACCGGCCTGGGCGTCACCTCGCTGAGCCGGGTCGGCTTCGTCGCCGACAAGCGCGGCCCCGAGCTGCGCGCCGCCCTCGACGAGGTGGCCGGGGCGATCGAGCTGGCGCACGCGGTCGGCGCGCCGATGCTCACCTTCATCGCCGGCGGACTGCCCACGGAGAACCCCGACCCGCGCGCCGCCGAGGCCCGCGTCGCCGACGCCCTCGCCCAGGTCGAGCCGCTCGCCCGCGCCGCCGGCGTCCGGCTCGCCCTGGAACCCCTGCACCCGCTGTTCGCCGCCGACCGCAGCGCGGTCACCACCCTGCGCGCCGCGCTGCGCACCATCGCCGAGCTGCCGCCACAGTCCGTCGGCGTGCTCATCGACAGCTACGCCACCTGGTGGGACCCCGACCTCGCCGAGGGCGTCGAGGCCGCCGGCCCCCGCATCGCCGGCTACCAGGTCAGCGACTTCCGGCTGCCGCTGCCCGCGCCCGACCACATGAACGGGCGCCTGCTGCCCGGCGACGGGATCATCGACCTGGCCCGGATGACGACCACCGTGCGCGCCGCCGGCTTCACCGGGCCGATCGAGGTCGAGGTCTTCAACGACGAGATCTGGACGCTCCCGCTCGCCGACATCGTCGCCAGGACCGTCCAGCGCTTCGAGACGCACGTCGCGTCGGGTATGCCCTACCGCCGTTAGTCGGGACAACTCCATCGCGGTCCAGTCAAGATTCGGGTGAGGTGTCCTGTGGCTGGCTACGATGTGTCGCCGTGGCGGAGGGGAGCCGTGATGGGTTACTGCCTCGGTGTAGATCTCGGCACTACCTTCGTGGCCGCCGCGCGCGCCGACGGGGCTCAGGTCGAGATGGTCACCCTCGGGGACCGCTCGGTGGTGATGCCCTCGATCGTCTACGCCGGCGAGGACGGCACCCTGGTGACCGGGGAGGCGGCCAACCGGCGGGCGGCGACCAGCCCGGAACGGGTCGCCCGCCAGTTCAAGCGGCGCCTCGGTGACCCGACGCCGATGCGCCTGGCCGACAGCTCGTACTCGGCGACCGACCTGCTCGCCACCCTGCTCCGCGAGGTGATCACCAGGGTCACCGAGACCGAGGGCGAGGCGCCGGAGCGGGTGGTGCTGACCCACCCCGCGAACTGGGGCCCGTTCCGGCGCGGCGTGTTCGAGGACGTGCCCCGGCTGGCCGGCCTCGACGACTCCGTGATGATCACCGAGCCGGAGGCGGCGGCCACCCACTACGCGGCGTCGCGGCGGCTGGAGAGCGGCGCCCTGGTGGCCGTCTACGACCTCGGCGGCGGGACGTTCGACGCCACCGTGGTGCGCAAGGTCGGCAACGGGGTGGAGACGCTGGGCACGCCCGAGGGCGTCGAGCGGCTCGGCGGGATCGACTTCGACCAGGCCGTCTTCGACTTCGTCAGCTACTCCTCGGACGGGGCGCTGGCCGACCTCGACACCCGCGACCCGAAGGCCCTGGTGGCGTTGAGCCGGCTGCGCCAGGACTGCGTGCTGGCCAAGGAGGCGCTGTCGGTCGACACCGAGACGCTGCTGCCGGTGTTCCTGCCCGGCAGGCACTTCGACGTGCGGATCACCCGCTCCGGGTTCGAGGACCTGGTGCGGGCGCAGATCGAGTCCACCATCAGCGCGCTGTCCCGCGCGCTGCGCTCGGCCCAGGTGAGCGCCGATGAGCTGAGCGCCGTACTGCTGGTGGGCGGCTCGTCGCGCATCCCGCTGGTGGCCAAGATGGTCTCCGACGAGCTGGGCCGGCCCATCCTGGTCGACACCCACCCGAAGTACGCGGTCGCGCTGGGCGCGGCCACGGTGGCGAGCATGGCCAACGGCACGGCGGCCGACCCGACGCCCGTCGAGGCCGCCCCGGCACCGGCCCGCCCAACCCGCCAGCGGGTCCGGGCGGCGGCGCCCGAGGCGACGGCGGTCGACACCGGACGGCCCGCCACGTCGGTCGTGTCGAAGATCCTGCTGGCGGTGGCGCTGCTCGCGTTGGCGGTGGCGATCGTGCTGGTCGCGATGTTCGTGTTCCAACAGATCTGGTCGGGGGCCAACCCCACCTCGGGTTAGCGGGATGGCACTCGGGTTTGGGGGGCGCACCCCCTCGTACCGCCCGGGTGCCGCTGGGAAGCTTCGGTTCGAGACGAACTCTCGAAGGGGGAAGATCATGAGCCGACGCGGGCCGTACCTCACGTTGCTGGCGGTCGCGGTGCTGGGCCTGGTGCTGCTGGGCGTCAACCTGTCCGGCACGCCGTCCTCTGCCACACCGGCACCGGCACCCGCCGCTCAGGCCCCCGCCGCGCAGGCACCCGCGCCGGCCCCGCCCGCTCCGGCGGCGGTCAGCGAGCCGTTCCCGGCCGAGGCCAAGTACACCGGGTACACCGAGGGCAACCACGCCGCCATCGCGGTCACCGTGCGCGGCGGCAAGGTGGCCGCCTACCTGTGCGACGGCAAGGCGACCGAGGCCTGGTACCAGGGCAGCGCGACGGACGGGAAGGTCGACGCCAAGGGCGGCGGCGGGGCGAACACGCTGAACGGCACGCTGGCCGGGTCCACCCTGACCGGCACCGTCACGGCCGGCGGCAAGTCCTGGACCTACTCCGCGGCGGCCGCCTCCGCACCGGCCGGGCTCTACCGCGACAAGGCCGGCGAGCGCACCACCGGCTGGATCAAGGACAAGGACGGCAAGGTCACCGGCCTGTCCCACCGGGGCACCACGATCGAACCGGCCGCCCCGCTCAACCCGTCCGCCGCCCAGTTCGTCAGCGGTGACCTCGGATGACCACACCACCGGTCCCGCCCCGCACCGACCCGAAGGCGGCCACCCTGGTGGCCCCGGTGCTGGTCGGGTGCCTGGTCGCGGTGGCGCTGGGCGTCTACGGCGCCGTGCACCAGCCGACCGGCTTCTCCATCAACGTGTCCGGGTTCAGCAGCGGGGTCTACGTCAAGTCCTGGCTGGTCACCGTGTCCGCGCTGCTGGCGATCACCCAGCTGGCGACCGCCTCGCTGCTCTACCGGGGCAACACCGCGAGCTGGGTGCCGGCCCTGCACCGCTGGTCGGGGCGCGTCGCCGTGCTGCTCACCGTCCCGGTGGTGGTGCACTGCCTGTTCGCGCTGGGCTTCGAGGCCTCCAGCCCGAGGGTGCTGGTCCACTCGCTGCTCGGCTGCCTGTTCTACGGCGCGTTCGTGACCAAGATGATGACCCTGACCAGGCGCGGCCTGCCGGGGTGGGTGCTGCCGGCGGTCGGCGGCGTCACGTTCACCGCCCTGATAGGCCTGTGGCTGACCTCGGCGCTGTGGGCGTTCGGCAACCAGGGCCTGCACCTGTAGGAAACCGCGCTACGAGCATGGCGGCTCGATCGTCGAGCCGGACGGCAAGAGGGCGCGCTCGGCCGGGGTGAACGGGCGGTTGGAGAACCGGCAGAGGGAGTCGAACCACTGCTGGCCCGTCAGCGGCATGCTGAACGGTGCCGAGCCGTCCACGCCCCTGGCATCCATCCCGCGACCGTTCTTGAGCCGACCGGCGAGTTGGTGGAACGCCGTCGGCACCAGGAACGAGCCGCTGAGATGCCCGCCCTCGACCTCCCACAGCTGAGCGAGCTGCTGGGTGCCGCCCACCGTGCGCACGAGCATGACGTGTCCGTCCTCGGTGAAGCCCTCCGCCTGCGCGAGGACGCCGGTGGGGATGGGTGGACGGATCAGCTCGCCCGTCTCGACGTCCCAGATGTCGAGCGTGCGGGCCTGGGTGGTGGCGGCGAGGCGGCGTCCGGTCGCGTCGAACGTAAAGCTCACCGTCTTGCGCCCACCCAGGCTCGGCAGCGTCACCAGCCGCCGGCCGGCCACCGCGTCCCAGACCTGGATGGCATTGTCCGGGCCCAGCGCGGCCACCTGCCCCGGATGCCCCGGCCTCGCTTCGAAGTTCGCGGCGCCTCGGAACCATCCCTGCTCGGCGGGGGTCTGACCGAGCCGGGTCGGCGGCGCGAGAGGCGCGGCGGAGGCCCGGTCCCACACGGTGACCACCCCGCCGGCATAGCCGACCACCCGCCCGTCCGCGACCTCGAACCACCGGCTGTGCTCCGACTCGCCCGCCGCACGCGGCATCGTGTAGCTGCCCATGAGGGCCAGCGTGGGAAACGCGTGATCCCGAAGAACCCACCGGTCGGGGGTCTCGATCGCCACCAGGACGGAGTCCCCCACCATCTCTTCGACGCTGCCCCCGGGGCCGGCGTCGGGCTTGGCGGCCCTGGTCAGCTCGCGGCCCGAGGCCGCATCGAAGACCGTGTACCCGGCGTCCTCGACGCCGATCAGGAACCTCCCGTCATCGCTGCCCCCCAGGGCAGGGCCGGTCCCGTCGGGGCGGACGCCCACCCGGCTCGCGCCCCGCATCCGCAGCAGCGAGGTGCCCTGGCCGAGCACGGCCGAGGGGGCGCCGTCCCGCGCCGGGAGCACGCCGAGCAGCGTCTGCACCGTGACCTGGTTCGGGTCGATCATGGGGTTCTCGCCGGGCATCGCGACCTCGAACGTGCGCCCGTCGACCAGGTTGGTGACCCGGGTGGTGCTGTAGTCCCGCGCGCCGTGCGGCCTGTCGACGAGGTGGTACCCGTCCCGGGAGATCGTGGACCGAATCCCGGACTGCAGGCATGACCGCGTCGGGATGCGCAGCAGCTCGGCGGACAGGTCGGCGCGCTGGACGACGGCGGTCCGCTCCCCCGCGCAGGAGACCACCGCGTCCCCGCTGCCACGCAACACCGTGCCGGGCGGGTACTCCCGCGTCACCGAGCCGTTCGACAGCGACCGCGCCACCAGCCGCCTGCTGCCGCCGACCGGGTCGCCCCGGCTGACGAACAGCGCGTCGGGGTCGGCGCCCAGCGCGATGTCGGAGACGTCCGCCTCGGCGAGCGGCGCGAGCGGACCCCCGGTCCGCGCCCGGCGCTCGACGTCCCAGACCTCGATCCCGCGCCCGGCCGGCCCCGGCGGCGTCAGCCAGGCGAGCCGGCGCCCGTCCGGTGAGAAGGCGTGCCCGACGGGGTCCGCGCTGCCCGGCTCGGCCAGCCGGTCCGGCCCCCGGCGCGCCGCCACGTCCCAGGTCCACACCGCGCCGTCACGGTCCGCGACCGCGAGCCGGCGCCCGTCCGGGCTCAGCGCCGACCAGCGCGACCTCGGCGGCACCCCGGGCACCACCCAGCGCGACTCCGGCCCGCCGACGACCACCAGCCCGGCGCCGTCGGGGAGCAGCACGGTGCCGTCGGTGGACATCTGGTAGTCCACGATCGGGGTGTCCGTCACGCCGGCGAGCACCGCGTCCACCGACCGCAGCCCCAAGAACTGCTTGGCGAGCACGGTTCTGGCGTTGGCGTTGCGCGGGTCGAGCCGGAACGCGGCGAGCGCGAGCTGGGTGGCGGTCACCGGGTCGTTGTCCGCCTGGGTCAGGGCGTTCGCGGCGAGCAGCTCGGAGTTCGCGGTCCGGAGCTGGTCGCCGAGCTCGTCGCCGCGCCGCACCGCGACCGCCGCGAGCACCCCGGCGAGCACGACCAGCGTCGCCAGCACGGCCGTCACCAGCCGCCAGCGCCGCGCGTCCCGGCGCTGGCGGGCGCGGCTGCGCCGCACGTACTCCCGGCTCGGCTCCGCCAGGTCCCCGGCCCGCGCCGGCAGCCAGTCCGACGCCGCGGCCAGCGCCGCCCCGCGCAGCAGCGAGCCGTCGTCGTGGCCGGACTCCTCCCACCGCTCCCGCTGGGCGTCGAGCCGGGCCCGCCAGGTCAGGAAGGCCTGGTCCTCGGCCAGCCAGTCACGCAGCCGGGGCCAGTGCTCGATGACGGCCTGGTGCGCGAGCTGGACGACGTGCTCCCCGCCGGCCTCCACCACCAGCAACCGGCCCTCGATCAGCCGGTGCACCAACGGGTGCAGCTCCGGCGCCAGGTCCTCCAGCCGAACCGGCCGGCGGGTCAGCCGCCCGTCGCGGTCCGCGCCCGCGAGTGCCACGAACAGCCGGCGCAGCTGCGGCTCGTCCATCGAGCCGGTCACCTGCTCGGCGCGCTTGGCCACCACCCCCGCGACGCCACCGGCGCGCTCGTACGCCTCCACCGTGAGGAAGCCGCCCTCGCGCCGCTCCCACAGCTCGGTGAGCAGGGACTCCACCAGGGGCAGCTGGCCGGGCTCGGCTGCGGCGTCGTCCAGGATGCGGTCGACCAGTCCGAGCTCGAAGGACAGCCCCGGCGCCCACTCGGCGGGCGCCACGATCGCGTCCCGCAGCTGGCCGCGCCGCATCGGCGGCAGCAGCACGGTCCCGGTGCTCAGCAGCGCCGCCGCCTCGGGCGCGAACAGGTTGTCCAGGGTCGCCGAGCGCAGCGTGAGCAGCACCAGCACCCGCCGGGCGTCCCGTTCGGCCAGCTCGACCAACCGCTCCAGCAGCTCGCCCGCCTCGGCCGGCTCGGTCGACTCCAGCTCCTCGAACTGGTCGACCAGGAGCACCAACCGCTGTTCGCGCTCGGTCCTCGACAGCGCGGCGTCCAGCGCGGCCGCGGTGCGTACCTCGACGATCTGGTCGCCCCGCGCCCGCAGCCTGGGCAACAGTCCGGCCCGCACCAGCGACGACTTGCCGGCCCCGGACGGGCCCGCCACCGCGACCAGCCGCTGCCGCGCGGCGACCTCCTCGAGCCGGGCCAGATCGTGCCCCCGGCCGAAGAACAGCGAGGCGTGTTCCTCGCCGAACGGTTCCAGCCCCCGGTACGGGCAGGGCAGCAGCTCGGGATCCACCCCGAGCACCGCGTCCAGCGGGATCAGGTACGCCGTGGTGGTGGCGCCGCTGCCGTCCGCCGCGACGGTCATGCCCACCACCGCGCCGGCCTCGGTGTGCCACACCGGCGAGCCGCTGTAGCCGCCCACGATCTGCTGCTCGCCCACCTCGGTCTGCAGCTGGAACCAGCCGGTGGCCTGCTCGCCCCTGATGTGCCCGGTCGTCCAGACGCCGTCCGCCATCCCCTCGGGGAAGCCCAGCACCCGGAACCGCTGGTCCCACATCTGGTCGATCCGCCGCAGCGGCGGCATCCGGACCCCGGCCGGCAGCTCGCCGCGCAGCGCCAGCACGGCGATGTCCCCGCTGCCGTCCGCCCCGATCGGCCGCCACCGACGCACGGTGGCCATCACCGACGGCGGCGCCGAGCCGGGCTCGCCGAACAGCGGGAAGTCCACCCGCACCGGCGTGGTGGGCGCCGCGTCCCGATGCGGGTCCTCGCCGAGCGCCGTCGCGATCACGTGCGCGCAGGTGACCATCCGCTCCGGATCGATCAGGAACCCGGCGCCGACGACCTCCCCCTCCGAGCCAAGAACCCGCACGACCACCCGCGCCGCGAGCGAGTGATCCTGCCCAGCCGCACTCACCCATCCAGGCTAGCCACGCCGCCGCTTTCGGCCGCACACACCTCATGGCCGCCGCACACCAACCGCCGCCACCCCCGCCAGTGATCATCAGGTCACCACGGTTGCTATAGCACCCGCGCAACAACCGTAGTGACCTGATGATCTTCTTACACCGCTAGACCGACCGTCGGTCTAGAAGGTTCCGGGCGACCAGGAACGCGACACCGAACCAGCACGCGGACCTCACAACATGCCGCCCAGCACCCGGCGACGCCTCGGTGAACGTGTCGAAGTCCCCGTCCCTCGGTCAGCCCCGACAACGTCGAGCCGATCGAGCGGCCCGTCACCGCGAGCGGCAAGGCGGCCGAGGCGATGCCGCCCCGATCACGGGCGCACGCCGGCCTGCGCACCCCGTTGCCCGTGCCACCCAGCGCTGATCATCAGGTCACCACGGTTGCTATAGCGCCCGCACAACAACCATGGTGACCTGATGATCTCTTCACACCACTAGACCGACCGTCGGTCTAACCGGAATCGGACGTGTCACCGCCGACGGCGAAGGTCAACAAGGCGTTCCCGCACGAGCGGTCCCGAACCATGCCGTCCGCGTCACGTCGCGATGCCGGATCGGCAGTTCGCGCGCCCCCGCACATCGACTGGGATGGGTGCATGAGCACGGACGAGCTCGACCCCGCCGGCATCGACCTGTCGGACATCAACGGCTTCTGGAGCCGCCCGATCGAGTACCGGCACGCGGCGTTCGACGCGCTGCGCGCCCGCCCCGGGCTGCCGTTCTACGCCGAGCCGGACTTCTCCTTCGGGCAGCCCGGGCCCGGCTACTACGCGCTGACCAGGCTGGACGACATCGTCACCGCCAGCCGCACGCCGGCCGTCTACATCTCCGGGGAGGGCGCGGCCGGCGCGGTGGACTTCCCCGTCGAGCTCCGCGAGTTCTACGGCTCGATGATCAACATGGACGACCCCCGGCACGGCAGGCTGCGCCGGATCGTCTCCCGGGGGTTCACCCCGAAGATGCTCGACGCGCTCACCGACAACGTCTCCCAGGTCGCCACCCGGATCGTCGACGAGGTGATCGAGTCGGGCGAGTGCGACGCCGTCGCCGACCTCGCCGCCAAGCTGCCGCTGACGATCATCTGCGACATGATGGGCATCCCGGCCAGCCAGCACCGGTTCGTCTTCGACACCACCAACGTCATCCTGGGTACGCAGGATCCGGAGTACGTCCCGGACCGGAGCAACATCTTCCAGGCCTTCCTCGATGCCGGCCAGGACATGGCCAACCTGGTGCGCGAGCTGGCCAAGCTGCGCGCCGAGCACCCCACCGACGACCTGATCTCCAAGCTGACCAACGCCGAGATCGACGGCGAGTCCCTGACCCCCGACGAGCTGGCCTCGTTCTTCATCCTGCTGGTGGCGGCCGGCAACGAGACCACCCGCAACGCGATCAGCTGGGGCATCGACCTGCTCACCAAGAACCCCGAGCAGCGCACCGCCTGGCTGGCCGACCTCGACGGCGTCACCCCGACCGCGGTAGAGGAGATCGTCCGCTGGGCCTCACCGGTGATCTTCATGCGGCGCGTGCTCGCCGAGCCCGCCGAGCTGTCCGGCCAGCGCCTCGAACCCGGGGACAGGGTGCTGATGTTCTACTGGGCCGCCAACCGCGACCCGGCCCACTTCGAGCACCCCGAACGGTTCGACGTGCGCCGCTCGCCCAACCCGCACATCGGCTTCGGCGGCCCCGGCCCGCACTTCTGCCTGGGCGCCCACCTGGCCCGCCGCGAGATCACCGTGATGTTCCGCGAACTGCTCACCCGCATCCCCGACATCCACGCCACCGCCGAACCGGCCCGGCTGAGCTCGCAGTTCATCAACGGCATCAAGCGGCTGCCCGTCGCCTTCACCCCAGGAGGCACCATGTGATCGTCAGCCCTTGACCGAAGGAGAGAAGCGGATGACCGACGGCCGGCTGCCGAAGATCACGTTGGAGGAGGCGTACCAGCACCCGGACGCGGTGCGCGCCATTCTCGCGAACGAGGAGGACCTGCGCGGGCTGTTGGAGAGCGTGGCGCTGACCCCGGAGTACTACCACCGGGTCGCGCGGCGGCTGCCCGAGTTCGACGAGCTGCGCCTGGCCAGCATGGACGCCGCCGGCATCGAGCACCAAATCATCTCGCTGACCGCCCCCGGCATCCAGGCCATCGCCGACCCCGCCGAGGCCACCGCCGAGGCCCGCCGGCAGAACGACTTCCTGGCCGGCCAGGTCGCCCGCCACCCCGCGCGCTACTCCGGTTTCGCCGCCGTCGCGCTGCAGGACCCCGAGGGCGCCGGCAAGGAGCTGCGCCGGGCCGTCACCGAGCTGGGGTTCAAGGGCGTGCTGGTCAACGGCTACACCAACGTCGGCGGCCACGAGCACGGCCGGTACCTCGACGACCCCGCGTACCACCCGTTCTGGGAGGCGCTGGCCGAGCTCGACGTCCCGCTGTACCTGCACCCCCGCCCGCCGCTGCCCGGCGCGCAGGCCGACCTCTACCGGGGGCATCCGGAGATGCTCGGCGCCACCTGGGGCTTCGGCAGCGAGACGGCCACCCACGCGGTGCGGCTGCTGCTGAGCGGGCACTTCGACAGGTTCCCCAGCACCCAGCTGATCCTCGGTCACCTCGGCGAAGGCCTGCCCGCGCTGCTGTGGCGGACCCAGAACATGTTCGACCTCAACCCCGGCGACAAGAAGATCAGGAAGACCATCCCGGAGTACGTCGCGGACAACATCTGGATCACCACCAGCGGCACCTTCTCCGACCAGGCCCTGATCAACGCCGTCCTCGCGGTGGGCGCCGACCACATCCTGTTCTCGGTGGACTACCCCTACTCGGACAACGCCGACGGCGCGGCCTGGATCGAACGCACCCCGATCAGCGAGCTGGACCGCCGCAAGATCGCCCACGGCAACGCCCGCGCCCTGTTCGGCCTGGGCTGAACCCGTCAGCTCCGGGCGGTGTTGGCGCCGCAGAGCACGACGCACACCGACTCGCCCGGTTCCGGGGCGTACGCCGGGCGTTCGCCCAGCAGCGCGGCCAGCGCGGTGGCGGTGCCGTGCTCGACCAGGATCCGGAGGTCGTCCCAGAGCAGCTCCCGCGCCGCCGCGATCAGCGGGTCGTCCACCAGCACGCAGCGGGTGTCGAAGGACAGCGCGGTGCGCACCGCCAGCTCGCTCGCCCGGCGCGCGCCCAGCGAGTCCGCCGCTATCGAGTCCACCTCGACGTCCACCGGCCGCCCGGCCGCCACGCCGGCGTGCAGGGCGCGGCTGCCGGCCGGCTCCACCCCGACGGTCCGGATGCCGTGCGCGGCGGCGGCCGTCGCGACGCCGGAGAACAGCCCGCCCCCGCCCACCGCGACGACCAGCGTGGCCAGGCCGGGCAACTGCGCGCGGATGTCGGCCACCAGGGTGCCGGCGCCGGCCGCCATCAGCCGGTTGTCGTAGGCGTGGCCGAGCAGGACGTCCCGCTTCAGGGCGAACTCGCGGCAGGCCTGGGCGGCGTCGCCGTACTCGGTGCCGACCCGGTGCACGACGGCGCCCAGCCCGCTCAGCCGCTCCAGCTTGACCGCCGGCGTTCCGACCGGGACGAACACGTTGGCCTTGGCGCCGACCAGCCCCGCCGCCCAGGCGTAGGCAAGGCCCGCGTTCCCGCCGCTGGCGATGGCGACCCCGCCGGGCGGCAGCGTGCCGTCGGCGGCGTGCGCGAGCACGAAGTTGGCCGCCCCTCGCGCCTTGAACGAGCCGGTGAACTGCAGGAACTCCAACGCCAGCGACGCGCGCACCCCCGAGGGGGCCACCCGGGCGACGGTCACGGGGCGCACCACGCCGGCGATGCGCTCACCGGCCTCGGCGATGTCGTCGGGCTTCAACAGGTCGATGTGGGGATGTTACCGGCCCAGGGCGGTGTGGCGGGTGCGGTAGGTGCCCGGTGGCGGTCCGAACGCGCGCTTGAACGCCCTGGTGAAGGTGCCGACCTCGGGGAAGCCCCAGCGCGCGGCGATGGCGGAGATGGGCTCGTCCAGGCCGGAGCGGATGAGGTCGCGGCGGGCGTTCTCCAGACGGCGCTTGCGGATCCAGCTGCTCGGCGACTCGTTGCGGGAGTGGAACAGCAGCTGCAGCGAGCGCAGCGACATGAAGTGCGCGGACGCCACCACCTGCGGGGTGAGGTTGGCCTCGGTGAGGTGCGCTTCGATGAACGCGAGCACCTCGGCGAAGCGCCCGGACTCGGTCTCGGACAGCGAGCTGCCGAGCGCGTCGCGCAGCACCGCCCCGCCGAGCTCGATGAGGGTCTCGGACAGCGCGAGGCGGTTGCGCTCGGACAGGGTGTGCACGTCGGAGTTGAGCCCGCGCATGATCCGGGCCAGCACCCTGGCCGCGCCGCGCTCGATGGGGGTGGCGGTCGCGGTGACCGACGCGACGGCGTCGCCGGAGATGTCCAGGGCGTCCCGAGGGATCATGAGCACCTGGTGGCTGTACGGGCCGAGGAAGTCCAGCGAGTACGGCCGGGTGGTGTCGGAGATGACCAGGGCGCGCTGCTGCAGCTCGGCGGTGCGCCCGTCCTGGGAGACCCGGCAGGTGCCGCCCAGGTGGAAGATCAGCTTGTAGAACCCGTCGTCGCCGCCCGAGCGCACCAGCTGCGGGGTGCGTTCGACCGTGGCGGAGTCCGCCCTGATCGTGAGCACCCGCAGGTTGCCGACCAGGTCGGCGCACAGCCGCCCGACGGACTCGCCCCGGGAGTAGACGTTGATCGGGACCGAGGCCCGGGCGATCGCCCGGTTCCAGGACCCGGCCCGCTCGTCCGCGCGGGTGTGCCGGGTGTCGATGTCCACCAGGTGCCGAGCGTCGATGCTCATCGCTCGACGGTAGGCCCTCTGTCCAGCCGCCCGGCAGCGGCGGTTCGCGGAATGCCGGCCGGTGTGCGCGTTGTGCCGGTTCGGCGGGCCGGCCGCCACGGTTAGCGTCATTTGGCCATGAGTGACGACACCGCACAGTTCGGTTATCGGCAGGAGTTCCGCCGCACCGTACGGTCATTCGGGTCGTTCGCGATCGCATTCTCCACCGCGTCCGCGCTGACCGGAATCGTGACGACGTACGGGTTCCTGCTCACCACCGCGGGCCCGCGCGGCACCTGGATGTGGATCGGCTCGGTCGTCGGCCGGCTGGCGGTCGCGCTCATCGTGGCCCAGTTCGTGGCGCGCATGCCGCTGACCGGGTTCATCTACCAATGGTCGTCCAAGCTGGCGAACCCGATTGTGGGCTGGGGAATGGGCTGGCTGTATTTCGCGACGATGCCGATCGTGATCGTCGCGACGGACATCGGGCTGGCCACCCAGGCGTTCCTGCCGCTTTTCGACATCGAACCAACCCCGTTGGCGATGACGCTGGTCGTGCTCGCCACGCTGTGCCTGCAGGCGCTGGTGGCGGCGTACTCGACCCGGCTGGTCAACGCGGTCAACGGCACGGCGGTCGGCGCCGAGATCGTCGCGCTGGTGGTGCTCACCGTCGCGCTGTTCGTCGCGGCGCTGGCCAGCGGGGGCGTGCGCCCGGCAACCCTGTTCTCCGCCGGCGTCGTCGACGAGGGCGGCTACTGGGCGTTCGCCGGGCCGTTCATGATGGCCGCGCTGCTCGGCGCGTACACCATCGCCGGGTTCGAGGGCGCGGCCGAGCTGTCCGAGGAGACGCACAACCCGAGCCGCACGGCGCCGCGCGCGATCATCCGCGCGGTCGTCATCTCCGGGGTGACGGGGTTCGTGTTCCTGCTCGCGCTGACCATGGCGATCACCGACGTCGGGCAGGTCAGCGAGGCCGGCTCGCCGGTCGCGTTCATCCTGGGGCAGTACATCGGTCCGCCGGCGGAGCGGTTCGTGCTCGCGCTGGTGACGGTGGCGATGTTCTCCTGCGGGCTGTGCCTGATGCTCTCGGCGTCGCGCACCAGCTTCGCGATGGCCCGCGACCGGCGGTTCCCCGGCTACCGGCTGCTGCGCCGGGTTCCGCCCCGACTGGGCACGCCGGCCTGGGCCACCGCGCTGGTGTGGGCGATCGCGGTGGCGGTGGTGCTGACCGTCGGGCAGCGCCCGGAGCGGCTCAACGACGTGCTCTCCGGCGGGACGATCATCTCGGTGTTCCTCTACCTGTGCACCGTCGTGGTCTACCTGGCGATCCGGCGACGGCTGCCCGACGTCCCCGCCGGCGGGTTCGACCTGCGCGGCTGGGACCTGCCGGTGGCCGCGTTCGCCGGGCTGTGGTGCCTGTTCGAGCTGCTGGTGCTCACCGTCCCGGAGATGTTCCACGCCGGGCTGGCGCTGTCCACGGTGTTCTTCGGCACCGGCGCGGCGATCCTGGCCTGGTACCTGCTCGTCCTGCCCGGCCGGTTCGGCGAGCGTCAGCGATGAGCGTCGAGGCGCCGTTTCGCATCTCGGTGGACGTGGGCGGCACGTTCACCGACCTGGTGCTCGACGACGGCTCGGGCTCGCCGCGGGCGTTCAAGGCGAGCACCACCCCGGACGACCCCACCCAGGCCATCACCGCCGCCCTGCTCAAGGCCGCGCAGGCGTCGCGGCTGCGGCTGCGCCAACTGCTCGGGCGCACCGAGCTGCTCATCCACGGCACCACGCGCGCGCTCAACGCCATAGTGACCGGCCAGACCGCGCGCACCGCGTTCGTGACCACCAAGGGCCACCCGGACATCCTGCTCTACGCCGAGGGCGGCCGGACCGACCTGTTCAACTATGCGGTCCCTACCCGCGAGCCGTACGTGCCCAGGGCGCTCACCGTCGAGGTCGACGAGCGCATCGGGGCGGGCGGCGAGGTGGTGCGCGCGCTGGAGCCGGCCGAGGTGGACCGGGTCGTCGCGGCGGTGCGCGCGCTGGGCGTCGAGGCGGTCGCGGTGTGCCTGCTCTGGTCGCCGGCCAACCCGGCCCACGAGCTGCGCCTGGCCGCCGCGCTGGGCCAGGCCCTGCCCGCGACGGCGATCACGCTCTCGCACCGGCTCAACCCGACCCTGCGGGAGTACCGCCGCGCGTCCTCGGCCGCGATCGACGCCTCCCTCAAGCCGCTGATGGCCGCGTACCTTGGCGGGCTGGAACACCAGCTGCGCGACAACGGCTTCGCCGGCCGGCTGCTGGTGGTGACCTCGTCGGGGGGCTTCCAGGACGCCCGGCGGGTGGCGGAGAAACCGATCCTCAGCGTCAAGTCAGGCCCGGCGATGGCCCCGGTCGCGGGCCGGCGCTTCGTCGAGCGGGAGCTGCCCGGCCGCACCGCGATCGTCACCGACACCGGCGGCACCACCTACGACGTGAGCCTGGTGCGCGACGGCGCCATCCCGACCACCAGGGAGAGCTGGATCGGGCGGCGCTACCTCGGGCACATGACCGGGTTCAGCTCGGTGGACATCCGGGGCATCGGCGCGGGCGGCGGCTCCGTCGCGTGGGTGGACCGGGGCGGGGTGCTGCACGTGGGCCCGCGCAGCGCCGGGTCGACGCCGGGGCCGGCCTGCTACGGGCTCGGCGGCGAGGAACCGACGCTGACCGACGCCTGCCTGGTGCTGGGCTACCTCGACCCGGAGTACTTCCTCGGCGGCGCGGTGCCGCTGGAGCCCGGCCTGGCGCACGAGGCGATCGGGCGCGGGGTCGCCGAACCGCTCGGCATCGACCCGGTGGAGGCCGCCGAGGCCGTCCACCGCCTGGCCACCGAGCGGATGGTCACCGGGATCGAGGAGATCGCGCTGGAGCAGGGGCAGGACCCGGCCAAGGCGGTGCTGGTCGCGGGCGGTGGGGCGGGCGGGCTCAACGCGGCGGCGATCGGGCGCCGGCTCGACTGCCCGGCGGTGATCATCCCGCACGCGGCGCCGGTGATGAGCGCGTTCGGGGCGCTGACCAGCGAGCTGTCCGACGAGTTCGAGCTGCCGGGGCCGACCTCCAGCGACGGCTTCGACCACGACGCGGTGGGCGCGGTGCTCGGCGAGCTGGCGGGCCGCTGCGAGAAGTTCATCGCCGGCCCCGGGGCGGGCAGCCTGGCCGCCCGGGTCGCGTACTCCGTGGAGGCCCGCTACCCGAACCAGGTCTGGGAGCTGGCCGTCCCGTTCGAGCACGACGGCGCTGTCAACGCCCGGGACCTGGTCGGCCGGCTGGTCGCCGGGTTCCACGACGCCCACCTGCGCACCTTCGCCGTCGCCGACCCCTCCTCGCCGGTGGAGTTCATCACCTGGCGGGCCCGGGTGGACTGTTCGCTGCGCCCGGCGCCGGAGGTTCCCCTGGACACCGGCACCGGCACCGACACCGGCACCGACCCCGAGCCCGACGCCCGCCCCGCCGGCCGGCTGGCCTACTTCGCCTCGCTGGGCTGGGCCGAGGTGGGCGTGCACCGCCCGCTGTCCATGCCGGTGGGCGCGCGCGTCGCCGGGCCGGCGATCGTGGAGTCGCCGATGACCACGGTGGTGGTGGAACCGGGCTGCGGCGTCGTGCGCACCGCCGACGGCAACCTGCTCCTGCGCCTCGACCGGGAGCCACGGGGATGACCAGGAAGGACTCGCGTGGCGTGGCGCTCGCGGTGATCACCACCCGGATCGAGGCGGTCATCCGCAAGATGGTCAACACGCTCTACCGCACCGGCCGCTCCGGCGTGATCAACACCGCCAACGACTTCTCCTGCGCGATCGTCACCGCCGGCGACGAGCTGCTGGCCTCGGTGGAGAGCCTGCCCATCCACGTGATGAGCGGGCCGGACCTGATGGCGGCCTCGCTGCGGGAGTTCCACCCCCGGTTCGCCGCCGGCGACGCGTTCCTGCACAACTCGCCGTACCACGGCAACAGCCACGCCGCCGACCACACGCTGCTCGTCCCGGTCGTCGACGCCGACGGTGTGCACCGGTTCACCGTGGTCGCCAAGGCCCACCAGGCGGACTGCGGCAACGCCCTGCCCACCACGTACATGCCCGCCGCCTCGGACGTCTACGAGGAGGGCGCGCTGATCTTCCCCGGCGTCCGGATACAGCGCGACTACGCCGACTGCGAGGACATCGTCCGGATGTGCCGGATGCGGCTGCGGGTGCCCGACCAGTGGTGGGGCGACTACCTCGCGCTGGTCGGCGCCGCGCGGGTCGGCGAGCGCGGGCTGCTCGCGCTCGGCGAGGAGCTGGGCTGGGACGCGCTGGAGCGCTACGTGGCGGACTGGTTCGACTACAGCGAGGCACGCATGGCCGAGGCGATCCGGGGGCTGCCGGAAGGGTCCGTGTCGGCCACCAGCGTGCTCGACCCGAACCCGGCCGCGCCGGACGGGCTGCCGATCACCGCCCGGGTGAGCGTCGACCCCGCCGAGGCCCGGGTCACCGTCGACCTGCGCGACAACCCCGACTGCGTGCCCAGCGGCCTCAACCTCACCGAGGCCACCGCCCGCACCTCGGCCATGATCGGCGTGTTCAACAGCCTCGGCCCGGGGATCCCGCCCAACGCCGGCAGCTTCCGCCGGCTGCGGGTGCTGCTGCGGGAGAACTGCGTGGTGGGCATCCCGCGCCACCCCACCTCGTGCTCGCTGGCCACCACCGGCGTCGCCGAGCGCGCCGCGAACGCGGTGCAGGCCGCCCTGGCCGAGCTGGGCGAGGGCGTCGGAATGGCCGAGGCCGGCTACGTCATGCCGCCGTGCGACGCCGTCATCTCCGGCACCGACCCGCGCCGGGGCGGCGAGCGGTTCATCAACCAGATCTTCTTCGCCAGCTCCGGAGGCGGCGGCGCGCCGGTGGAGGACGGCGTGCTCTGTCTCGGCCACGTCGGCGCGGCGGGGGTGGTGCGCCGCGACGGGGTGGAGATGAACGAGCTGCGCTTCCCCATCCGCATCGTCGCCCAGCGCCTGCTGGTGGACAGCGAGGGCGCCGGGCGGCGGCGCGGCTCGCCCGGCAACTACGTGGAGTACGGCCCGGTCGGCACCGAGCTGCGGGTGATCTACAGCGCGGGCGGGTCGGCGCACCCGGCGGCCGGGGTGCGCGGCGGCGGGCCGGGCAGCCGCTCCCGGGCGATGCTGCGCGCCCGCGACGGCTCGGTGCGCGAGCTGCCCGCCGACGGTGACCTGGTGCTGCGCGACGGCGAGACGGTGATCTCGCTGGCCTGCGGGGGCGGTGGCTACGGCCCGCCGCACGAACGCGAGGTCGAGCGGGTGGCGCACGACGTTTCCGAGGGCTGGATCTCTGCTGAACGCGCCCGCCAGGTGTACGGGGTCGTCTTCGACGCCGACGGCAACCCAGGGAGGCACCCGTGAGCGCTGAAGCAATCATCGCCCGTGAAAGGGCCGCCTACCGCGCCGCGCACCCCGCCTCCGAGCGGATGCGCGAACGTGCCCGCCGCGCGCTGCTGGACGGCGTGCCGCTGCACTGGATGGACCTCTACGCGCTGCCCTACCCGTTCTACCTCGACCGGGCCGAGGGCAACCGGGTCCGCGACATCGACGGCAACGACTACCTCGACTTCGGCCTGTGCGGCACCGCCGCGCTGTGGGGCCACTCCGGCGCGGAGATCCTGTCCGAGCTGGCCGACGACCCGGGCGGCGGCGTGGTGTCCGGCTGGCCGGGGGAAGACTCGGTGCGGGTGGCGGAGAACCTGGCCGGGCGGTTCGGGCTGCCGCTGTGGCAGTTCACCCTCTCGGCCACCGACGCCAACCGCACCGCGCTGCGCCTGGCCAGGCTCGCCACCGGCAGGCCCGGGGTGCTCGCGTTCACCGGCTGCTACCACGGCAACCTCGACGAGCTGACCACCGCCGAGCGCGTCGAGTTCAACGACCCGCCCGCGCTGGAACGTGCCCTCGCGCGCGGCGACATCGCCGCCGTCATCGCCGAACCCGTCCGCACCACCGGCGGCGGCATCGCCGCGCCCGACGACGGCTTCCACCCCCGGCTGCGCGAGCTCACCCGCGCGGCCGGCGCGCTGCTGGTCGTCGACGAGACGCAGACGATCGTGGCCGGCCCCGCCGGCGTCACCGGATCCGGCACCGGCCTGGACCCCGACCTGCTCGTGCTCGGCAAGTCGTTCGCGTTCGGCCTGCCGATCGGCGCGGTCGGCATGACGCAACCGGTCGCGGACGCCTTCCACGCCCACACCCACCCGTCCAACCAGGGCGGCCTGGGCGGCACGCTCAACGCCGGCCAGCTGCCGATGCGGATGGCCCGCCGCTGCCTGGAGACCGCCATGACCGAGGCGGCCTACCGGCGGATGAGCGCGCACGCCGCCCGCCTGGCCGACGGCCTGGACGACGCGATCCGCCGCGCCGGCCTGCCCTGGACGGTCGCCAGGCTCGGCGCGATGGTGACCTGCGCGCTCCCCCACAACGACCCGACGCTGCGCGACCTGCTCTTCCTCTACCTGGCCAACCGGGGCGTCCTGGTCGGCTGCTTCGGCGGCGCCGCCGTGGTCTCCCCGCACACCACCGCCGCCGACGTCGACGCCCTGCTCGACGCCGCGCGCGCCGCGATCACCGAGATCGCCTCAGAGCCGCCAGGACCGCAGCCAGACCGTCTGCGGTGACCCGCCCAGGGTCGAGAGCGTCTCCTCGGGCAGCGCCGCGTCGGTGTCGGTGACGACGTAGCCGTACTCGCCCCTGGTGGACAGCGACTGGCCGATCACGTTCGTCCCCGCGTCGGCGACCGCCCGGTTGATCCCGGCCAGCGTCCCCGGCACGTTCCGGTGCAGGTAGGCCATCCGGAACACGCCCGGCGGCCGCGGCGGCGCCACCTGCGGCAGGTTGACGCACAGCGCGGTGCCGCCGCCCTGGACGAACCCGATCAGCTTGCCGGACACGAAGTGGCCGATCTCGCGCTGCGCCTCCTGCGTCGAACCGCCCACGTGCGGGGTGAGGATGACGTTGTCCAGCCCGCGCAGCGGGGACTCGAACGGGTCGCCCTGGGCCTTCGGCTCGATCGGGAACACGTCGATCGCGGCGCCGGCCAGGTGGCCGGACAGGATGTTCTCCCGCAGCGCCGCGTCGTCCACGACCATGCCCCGTGACGCGTTGATGAAGATCGCTCGCGGCTTCATCTTGGCGAACTCGTCCGCCCCGAACAGCCCCGCGTTGCCGGGCCGGCCGTCGACGTGGATGCTCACCACGTCCGACTCGGCCAGCAGCTCGTCCAGCGAACCCATACGCTTCGCGTTGCCGTGGGCCAGCCGGTCGGCGGTGTCGTAGAAGATCACCCGCATGCCGAAGGCCTCGGCGACGTTGGACAGCTGGGTGCCGATGTTGCCGTAGCCGAGGATGCCCAGCGTGCGGCCCCGCACCTCGTGGCTGCCCTTCGCCGACTTGTCCCAGACGCCCTCGTGCATCCGCTGGGTCTTCTCCGGCAGCCGGCGCGCCAGCGCCACGATCTCCCCGATGACCAGCTCGACCACGCTGCGGGTGTTGGAGAACGGCGCGTTGAACACCGCCAGCCCGCGCTCCGCCGCCTCGTCCAGGTGCACCTGGTTGGTCCCGATGCAGAAGCACCCCACGGCCAGCAGGTCCTTGCCGGCCTCCAGCACCCTCGGGGTGACCCTGGTGTTGGACCGGATGCCCAGCAGCTCGACCCCGGACAGCTCGTGGACCAGCTCGTCCTCGCTCAGCGAGCCGGCGCGCACGTCGACCTCGCAGCCGGCGTCGCGCAGCGCCCGCGCCGCGTCCGGGTGGATGCCCTCCAGCAGAAGTACCTTCACACGCCCCAACGTAGGCCACCGCCGCGTGTAGTCCGCCGCACACGCCGGGTGAGCCCGCCACCCCCTATGGTGTTCGCCTGTACACGCTCGGTAACGAGTTTCGCCAGGAGGGGATCCGAAAGATGCGCGTGAAGCCAACGGGACGCGGGCTCGCCGGCATGCTGGTCGTCGCCGCCGCCACGACGGCCGGGCTCGCCCTGGTCACCGGCCCGGCGTACGCGGCCGGCCCGAAGACGCTGCCGGCGCAGGGCGGCGACGCGCCGTCGTCGTGCCGGCCGGCCAACCATCGAGCCGTGGTCACCCCCGACCACCCCAGCGCCGGCCACCGCCACTATCGCGTCGTACTGACCGCCGCCCCGGGCTACAGCGACTGCACCCTCGCCGGCGTCCCCACCGACGTGGTCTTCCAGGGTGACGGCGGCGGGCCGCTCGGAGTCCGGCCGGCGCCGGCGTCCGCGCAGGCCGTGCCGGTGACCTTCGGACCCGAGCACCCGGTGCACTTCGACATCCAGGTACCCAACATCCCCGGCGGCGCCCGCGCGAGCGGCCTGACGTACACCCTGCCGGCCCCCGGCGGCGACATTCCCGGCGAGCAGGAGGCGTCGGGTCCGCTGGAGGTCGACGGAGGCACCCAGATCGGGCCGGTCCAACCCGGCCGGTAACGGCGCGTTTGCAACCGGCGGTATGCCGCACCAGAATAGCCGTAACCACATGTAGGCTTGAAACTCATCGATCGTTCTCCCCAACAGCACGCGATCGATAGAAACTATTCAAAATCGTTTATCACAAAAGACCCTCATTTGATCGCCCGAAACCGGCGAGATAGATTGATGCCGGTTTTCGGCGTCCTAGAGGGGTGGCTCACGCATGGGCGGCTCGAATCGCGGTCGAACGGCGAATGTCCCGCTATTGCTGATAGTCGTCGGAATGATCGCGAGCGGGTGCGGCTGGGCGGTCACCGAGGACCAGCTCGCCACGCTGCCGCCCCGGGCCGCGTTGCCCTCGGCGCAGGAATGCGCCGACCGGGCGGGCCGCGGCCACCCCGAGGAGGTCCAGGAGAACGACCGCTTCAACCACGTCGAGCCGGCCAAGGCGGTGTTCCCGGTCTGGGAGGACTTCACGGTCCAGGCCAACCAGCGGTTCGTCTCGCGCATCGACGGCCGGTTCGGCGGCAGCACCGGCGAGATCCTCGCCTGGGGCGCCTGCAAGTGGGGCCTCGACCTCGACGTGCTGCGCGCGGTGGCCTACCAGGAGAGCGACTGGAAACAGGCCACGACCGGCGACAAGAGCGACGACCCGGCCGACTGCCAGGGCGGGGCGAAGCCGCCGTGCCCGACCAGCTTCGGCATCCTCCAGCTCAAGGCCACCGACCTGCCGGGGTCCTACCCGCACTCCCAGGCCAGCACGGCGTTCAACGTCGACTACTACGGCGCCCGGATGCGCGCCTGCTACGAGGGCTGGGTCACCTACCTCGGCGCCGACTACGCGCCCGGCGACCTGTGGAGCTGCGTCGGCTGGCACTGGTCGGGCAAGTGGAAGGACGCCGGCGCGCTGAACTACATCGCCAGGGTCCAGCGCCACCTGCACAACAGGTCCTGGACGGACCTCGACCACCAGACCTGACAGGGGGCGACGGTGCGTACCAGGTATGGCCGGATGGGGGCCGTGGCAATGCTCGGGCTGGCGCTCGCGCTGGGCGGATGCGCGGGCAAGCCGCCGATCGAGAAGGTCAGGGTGGGCGTCCTGCTGCCCGGGGACGACGCCGGGCCGCGCTGGGAGCAGGCCGACCGCCCCGCCCTGGAGAACGAGTTCAAGGGCCAGAACTACGCGTTCCAGCCGGACATCGAGACCGCCTCCACCCCCGCCGAGGCGACCGCCGCCGCCACCAAGATGATCAACGACGGCGGCCGGGTGCTGGTGTTCGCCGCCGCGAACCGGGACGTGGAGGCAGCGATCACCGCCACGGCCAGGGCGCGGGGCGTCCCGACCATCGGATACGACCTGACCGACGCCAAGGGCAACAGCGCCGCCGCCTCGGCCGACTTCGTGGTCACCACCGACTACCGCCAGGTCGGCGAGCTCGCCGGCCGGGCCCTGGTCCGAGGCATCCGCACCAAACCCGACGCCACCGTCATCGAGCTCGCGTCCGGCCCCACCCGCGAGGCCGCCGTCCAGATCGCCGAGGGCGAGCGCGACATCCTCGCCCCGCGCTACGACAAGCGCCTCTACCGGCTGCTCGCCACCGAACCCGTCAACCCGGCCGACGCCCGCGCGGTCACCGCGACCCTGACCCGGCTGCTCGACGCGCACGGCGGGCGCGTCGACGCCGTCCTGACCGCCAACGACGCCGTCGCCCAGGCCGCCATCGCCGTGCTGCGCCAACGCGGCCTGGCCGGCAGGACCATCGTGACCGGCTACGGCGCCCGCACCGACGCCCTGAAGGCCGTGCTCAGGGGCGACCAGTTCGCCACCGGCTACACCCCGCCGCCCGCCCAGGCCACCGCCGTCGCAACGCTCGCCAAGGCACTCGCCCTCGGCGACCGCGCCCGCGCCGACCAGCTCAGCGCCCCCGGCCGGCCCCGCCGGCTGCTGGTCGCGCCGGCCGCCGTCACCCTCGCCGACATCAGCCAGGTGTTCAACAACGGCATCGCCGAGTCGTCCGACGTCTGCGATCCCACCCTCGCCCTGCGCTGCAACCAGCTCAGCGTCCCCTAGCCCGTGCCGTCAGCATCGTGATTCGCTACGAGACTGCTGGTCGCGACGATGCCGCGCCCCCGCAACCCGGGCCTGGCCGGCGGGGATGCTCATCGCGGCTGCTCGGCGCGCAGCGCGGGCAGGAACGTGTCGCCGACGAAGGACTCGATGCTGGTGGGTGTGGTCGTCCGCCGGGTGCGCGGTTGCAGGGTCGCGGTGTGGCCGGAGTTGATCGCGTGCACGACGTCGACCATGAGCCCGGTGACGTTCTCCGAGACGCCCGCGCGGCGCTGCTCGGCCGCGAACTCCTCGACGGTCCGCCGGACGTAGCGCAGGCCCGGCCGGCCGGTGACCGCGGCGATGACGTCGACGACCTCGCTCATGCTCAGGTCGCGCTCGCCGTGCAGCTCCAGGACCTCCGGTGCGCCGGCCGAGGCGGCGGTCGCGCCGGCCAGGCGGTGCGCCGCGGCGCGGCCGACGTCCTCGGCCGCGATGAACGGCATCGGGAGGTCCGGCGCGAACGGAGCCGCGACGACCCCGCCGGCGTGGACGCTCGCCACCTGGCCGAGCAGGTTCTCCATGAAGTAGCCGGCCCGAAGGTGGGTCACCGCCGCGTCGAGGGCATTGGTCCGCTCCTCGAGGTGGCGCAGCCCGAGCACCGGCCCGGTGCCGTGCTCCTTGTCCGCGCCCCAGCTGCTCAGGGTGACGACCCGCCCGACACCGGCCGACGACAGCGCCTCGGTCATGGCGTCGACGATGGCGCGCTGGTGGGCGGGGAAGTCCGGGCTGTCGGGGATGTAGTTCGGCTGGACCATCACGTACACGCCCTCGGCGCCGGAGAACGCCTCGGCCAGGGCGTCGCGATCGGTCGGCTCGGCCACCGAGGCGCGCGCGCCCGCCGCCTCCAGCGGCGCCAGGGTGCGCGGGCGGCGCCCGATCGCTCGGACCGGGTGGCCCGCGCGGAGAAGCTCGTCGACAACGGCCCGCCCGGTGCGCCCTGTCGCGCCCGTCACCACGAACATCCGCCCGTCCTCCTCGTTCGACCCGTCAGCGCCACCGACGCTAGGAGCGGGCACCCGTTCGCCGGTGGTGCCGACAGGCCCACCCCGGGTCGCCGAACCGCACGTACGGTGGGCGGAGTGGGCAGCACCTCGGACGCGCTCGGCGAGTTCCTTCGCGCGAGACGCGCGCTCGTGCGGCCCCACGATGTCGGCCTCGACCCCGGCGGGTCACGGCAGGTCCCCGGCCTGCGCCGCGAAGAGGTCGCGGTCCTGGCCGGGGTGAGCACCGACTATTACGTACAGCTCGAACAGGGCAGGGGGAAACGCCCCTCGACCCAGGTTCTCGACGCGCTCGCCCGGGTCCTGCGGCTCGACTTCGACACGCACGCGCACCTGCGCAACCTGGCGGCCCGCGACACGGCCCTCCGAGGGTCGGTCGCGATCACCGACGACACCCGCCGCGCCCTGGATGACCTGGTTCGGCGGTGGGTGGGCGTGCCGGCGATGCTGGTCACGCCCTGGATGGACGTCGTAACCCGCAACGGGCCGGCCGATGCGCTCTACGCCGGGCTGGCGTTGCGCGACAACCTGGCCCGGATGGCGTTCCTCGACGAGAACATCGGGAGCTTCGTCGCCGACCCCGCGCACCTGGCCCGGTGCACGGTGGCGACCCTGCGGGCCTCGGCGGGGCCCGAGCCCCACGCACCGAGGCTGGTCGAGCTGATCGGCGAGCTGTCCGTGCGCAGTGAGTTGTTCCGCCGGCTGTGGGCTCGACACGACGCCCACAACAAGGCGAGCGCGGTCAAGCACTTCCGCCATCCCGCGGTCGGCGACCTCACGTTGCACCAGCACGTGATGTCGCTTCCTCATAACCCCGAACTTCAGCTGTGGATCTACCAGGCCGAGCCGGGGTCGGCGTCGGAGAAAGCCCTGCTCCGGCTCTCGGGCTAGCGCAGCACGCGATAGGTCAGGTGGGTGACCGAGTTCGTTGCGCGCGACTCCACCTGCTCCAGGTTCAGCGGCCCGACGCCGTCGAACAGCCGCGTGCCGGCGCCGAGCGTGAGCGGCGAGATGTGCAGCCGCAGCTCGTCGATCAGGCCGGCGGCGAGGTACTGGTTGACGGTGGTCGCGCCGCCGTGGACGGAGACGTCGCCGTCCCCGGCCGCGTCGCGCGCGCGTTCGAGTGCGGACTCGATGCCCTCGGTGACGAAGTAGAACGTGGTGCCGCCGTCCATTGGCTGAGGCTCGCGCGGGTGGTGGGTGAGCACGAAGACCGGGGCGTGGTACGGCGGGTTGTCGCCCCACCACCCGGTCCACGGCCGGTCCCACTCGCCGCGCACCGGGCCGAACATGTTGCGCCCCATGATGAACGCGCCGGCCGAGGTCCCCCGGTCGATCTCGGGCCGGTTCTCCTCGGGACGGCCGTACCAGGCGTGCAGCTTGTCGCCCCAGCCGTCGCCGCCGTCGTCGCCGAACGGGCGCTGCTCGGTCTGGTTGAGCCCGGCGGAGTACCCGTCCACCGAGATCGTGAGATCGCAGGTCACCCTGCCCGTCCGTGTAGCCATCTGCCGTGCCTTCCCGTGCGGCGAGCCTCTGTGTGGAGCGTCAGCATGGAGCAGCCACGACATGACGTCCAATTCAGATTCCGTGTCGACTCATTGATATTCTTAATGGATGCTCAACCTGGTCCACCTGAAGGTCCTGGCGGCGGTGGCCCGACACGGCTCGGTGACCGAGGCGGCACGAGAGCTGCACTACTCCCAGCCGTCGGTGAGCCACCACCTGGCCCGTCTGGAAGCGGCCACCGGCGTCAAGCTGGTCCAGCGGATCGGCCGAGGGATCCGGTTGACGCCGGAGGGACGGCTGCTGGCCAACCGGGCCGCCGAGATCCTCGGACGGGTCGACGCGGCGACCAACGAGCTGGCCGGGCGGGTCGGCCTGCGGGCGGGGCGGGTCCGGCTGGCCGCCAACGCGTCCACGCTGAGCACGATCGTGCCGAAGGCGGCCGCCGCGCTGACCGAGGCGCACCCGGGCCTCCAGCTGAGCCTGTACGACCGCCACCCCGTCGAGGCGCTCCAGATGCTGCGCCACGGCGAGATCGACATCGCCCTGGTCTTCCGGTACCCCGACGCCCCGGTCGAGGAGGAGGGCCTGCGCCTGCTGCACATCGGTGACGACCCGATCCACCTCATCAGCCGGCAACCCGAGGACACCATCGCGAACCACCGCCACTCCGCCTGGATCGGCGGCTGCGACAGGTGCCGGGCCGAGCTCACCGCCGTGTGCCGGCACGAGGGGTTCACCCCGCGCATCGCCTCGTACAGCGACGACATGGTCGTCGTCCAGGCCCTGGTCGCCGCGGGCGTGGGCGTCACCACCCTGCCCGGCCTCGCGCTCCGAGCCCACCGCCGACCCGACATCCACGCCACCGAGCTGACCGGCTTCCGCCGCCAGATCCACGCCGCCACCTACGGCGACCCGCCCAACCCACCGGCCGTCGCCGCCGTGCTCACCGCCCTCACCGAGGCCGCCACCCCAACGGCAACGAGGTAGCCGATCACAAGACGGCAGCCGCTTCGCGCCGGCCAACTCGTGATCGTGCACGCATCCACGCCGGCGACGGCCTCGGCGCAGGCCATGTTGGCCCACACGCCGTCCTCGAACGCGAGGTTCCTAGCGCGCCATGACCAGCCCTGGTCGGCTAGCACGCCTATCTGCGCTACATTATAGCCATACCGAATATTATAGGTCACTCATTAGTTTCACATTGCACACGAGTATTCCCATTGTCCCCACTGTCGCCATTCGCAACAGTATTAGCTCTTCTTAATTTGCAGACACCACTTTCCATAACCCTCGCGGTTCGCAGTCGTTTGGCCCTATGTCCGCTGCTGGATGCAGTCAGGATGCAACGGAGACGAGAACTGGGGGATCCATGAACATTCGCTCAGCTCGACAGATGCTCATAACGGTGGCAATTTCGGCGATTCCAGCCGCCGGTATAGCGTCGGTCGCGGTAGGCCACGCATCCACGCCGACGACTATGGTCGCCGCGGCATCGTCAAAGGAATGCCGAGGCGACGACGCAAAGCAGTCAGCTCAGTGCGAGCAGCGATCCGAGGACCAAGACGAGTCTGGTTTCCCGACTCTGCCGGTACTCTCGGGAAGAAAGAACGGTCCGGCACCGGCACCCGAACAGCCCGGCACCTCAGTTTCTCCGGGGACGGATGTTTCACCCACGACGGGCAGCAACAATAACATTTCGCCTAATGTTGCGCCGATCACTATTGGCCGTTAGTTCGCCCTGCCGAGCGTTTTACAGTCATCAACTTCGGCTCGTTCCGCGTCGCCGCCAAATAGCAGGCGATTGTCCTTGTTGGTTCTGTTGAACTCACTCCGCGCCGCGGCCGGGGTCGACGTTCACCTGCTGCACAGGGGAGTTCCTCGGATGGCTCGACGTCTGGCAGGAAGCCTCAAGGCAACTTGTATGGCTCTCGCAGTCCTGGTGGCGGTCGTGTTCGGTGGTGATGTCGCGCCTCCCGATGCGCGGACGCCCAGTGAGTTGCCGTTCGTCGAGCTCAGCGAGTCAAGCCCGGCGGCGGTTCACCATAGCGACGGTTCCTGGACCATACCGGTCGTGGCTCCGGCAAGCGTGCGAGGCGGAGACAAGCGCCAACAACCAGTCGGTGTTTGCAAGGGCAGCGCGATCGACCCGGAGATTGTTGCCCGCAGCCCGGGTACGGCCGTGCACTTCGCCACGAAGTACTTCTGTACCGGCGTCGTCCAGTGGACGATCCGTACCGGGGTCACCAACTGGTATGACGAAACTATCGATGGCCCGGTCCTCCCACACCCCGGCGGAGAGACGGTCGCACACGGTGTAGGCCAGCAGGCGTACGCAGAAGGGTTCTCTCCCCCATGCCGGACCAACCAGAACAGCGGCTGGGAGCCGTGGGACGAATCGCAGTTCGGCAATGGGCATGCCAAGCACAGCGGGAAGCGGATCACCGTCGGTTGCCGCATGTGACCGGACACTCGGTACGCTCGGCAATATGGTCGACCTGAACGAGCCCGAGGGGCTGAGCGACGAAGAGCGCGTTGCTTGGCTACGCAAGATCGGCACCGAGCTCGTCGCCGAGACGGGCGAGTTTACCGGATCCGTCGAGCACTACAGGGAAGGCCAGAACCAGCCCGACTGGTTCGTGTGGTGGACCGAGGACCCCGCGGACACCGACGATCAAGACCAGCGCTCCTGAGGGACTGTCGATCGCGGTCGAGACCGGTCACGGCCCGGACGTCGCGCACCGGCAGGCGGCCACGCCGATCGACCTCTCGGTGTTCCGTCCCGGGGCCGGGAGGCGTCCGTGCGGTTCGATCGCGCCTGCGCGGGCGCGGGCCGGCGGATCCCGCGACCTCGTGATCGACGTCGACCGGCGCGTCAAGCGCCGGAGCCGGGAGCTGGACTCGCTGAAGAACCGGCTCGGAGTCGCGTGATCCTCGCCGGCGCGCGGACCGGCTCGTTGGCCAGGGGGACGCCGGCATCCAGGCGCCCGAGCATGGCGTCCAGCTCGTCGAGGTAGCGCTCGGCGCGCCCGGCGTCCAGGCGTGCTCGGGCCGCGTGGCGGGCGCCCAGCACGATGGCACTGAACAGCAGCACATCGGGGTCGTCGGGCTCGCGGTCGGTGGCGGCAGCGATCATCCCGGTGTACTGCTCGATCCCCCACGCGTCGCGCTCGCGCAGGATCGCCGCGATGGCGGGCACCGTCAGGGCCAGCTCCATGCGGACCTCCTCGATGTCGCGGGCCTCGTCGTCGAGGGAGGCGAACGAGTCCCGCAGCACGCCGCGCAGGGCCTGGAGCAGTGGCGTCCCCTCGGGCACCTCGGCCATCATGCGGCGCATCGCCGGTTCCACGTTGTCGAAGAGGAGCACGTCCTCCTTGGTGCCGAAGTACCGGAAGAAGGTGCTGCGGCTGACCTCGGCGGCCGCCGCGATGTCGTCCACCGTCGTCTCGGCGTATCCCCGGTCGCGGAACAGGCGCAGGGCATGACGCTGCAGCTCGGCGCGCGTGCGCCGCTTCTTCCGCTCCCGCAGGCTCATACGACGATTGTGACACGCGGAACCTTTTGACACTGAGTCTCATTTGAAGCGTAGTGTCAGTTCTATGGATGACGCTGCGGGCAGGGGCGACCTGGATGTGATCGTCGCGGGCGCGGGGCCGACGGGCCTGATGCTGGCGTGTGAGCTGGCGCTGGCCGGCGTGGACGTACTGCTGGCCGACCAGATCGCCGAGCGCAGGGCGAACGAGGAACGAGCGGGCGGCATGCACCCGCGCACCCTGGAGGTGTTGGACCAGCGCGGGCTGGCGGACCGGTTCGTCGAGCGGGGCCGCCCGATGCAGTTCGGCCACTTCTCCGGGCTGTGGCTGGACTTCAGCGGCTTCCCGACCCGTTATCCGTACGGGCTCATGCTGTGGCAGCACCAGGCCGAGCTGCTCCTCGAGGAACGCGCGGCCGAGCTCGGTGTGCGGGTCCGCTGGTCCTCGCCGGTGACGGAGGTACGCCAGGACGACGACGGCGTCGAGGCCCTCGTCGGTGGCGAGCGGATCCGCGCGAGCTACCTGGTGGGCTGTGACGGTGGCCGGAGCACTGTCCGCCGGCTCGCCGGGATCGACTTCCCCGGCACCGACGCGACCCTGACCGCGATGCTGGGCGACGTCGAGCTGGTCGATCCGCCGGACAGGATGTTGTTGTTCGAACGCCGCCAGCACGGCGACTTCACGGTGGTCGAGAACGAGAACGGCTGGTACCGGGTGGCGACCGGGGAACACGACCACGTGACCGACCGGGACGCGCCGATGACGTTCGAGATCCTGCGGGACTCGATGCGCAAGATCGCCGGGACGGACTTCGGCATGCACAGCCCCCGCTGGGTGTCCCGGTTCAACGACACCGCACGGCTGGCGAGCCGGTACCGCGACGGACGCGTGCTCCTTGCCGGCGACGCGGCGCACATCCATTACCCGGCGGGCGGCCAGGGCATGAACACCGGCGTGCAGGACGCGGTCAACCTCGGCTGGAAGCTGGCCGCCGTGGTACACGGCCACGCCCCCGGCGACCTGCTGGACACCTATGAGGCGGAGCGGCGCCCGGTCGCCGAACGGGTGCTGCACAACACCCGCGCGCAGACCGCGCTCACCCGCCCGGGCCCTCACGTGGACGCGTTGCGGGACATCATGACCGGGCTGATCGAGCAGCCCGGCGTCAACGCGTCACTGGGCGGCATGATCTCCGGGCTGGACATCCACTACCCCGCCGGCGACGGCCATCCGCTGATCGGCCGCCGCGTCCCCGACCTGGATGTGACGACCGAGTCCGGCCCGACCCGGGTGTACGAGCTGCTCCACCCCGGCCGCCCGGTCCTGCTCGACCTTGGCGCGGGCGTCTCGGCGCCGGGCGGCTGGGTGGACGTGGTCACGGCCCGGTGCGACGCCGGCGAATGGGCGGTTCCGGTGCTGGGCCCGGTGCCCGCGGTGGGTGCGATGCTGATCAGGCCGGACGGGTACGTGGCCTGGACCGACGGTTCCGCGGAGCCGCCCGCCCTCACGCCCCGAAGAACGGATCGTCGATGACGTAGCGCCACCGCCCGTCCGGCTGGCGGCGCAACACCTCGGTGGTCGTGGTCTCGAGCGGCTCGTCGGCCACCCCCGTGGCGGTGGCGTCGTTCGACACCAGGGCCAGGTCGCCGACGACGTGCACCTTCACCGGGTCCAGGGTGATGCGCGCCCCGGCCGCGACATAGGAGGCCAGGCCGTCCCGGATCGCGGCGCCGCCGGTCGCGCGAGCCCCCGGCCGGGGCACGAAGACCGCCTCCGGCTCGTACAGCGACACCAACCCGTCCAGGTCCCCGGCGGCGAGGTGCCGCACGAACAGCTCGCCCAGGCGCTCGGGGGCGGTGGCGTCCGCCGAGTCGCGGCCGGCGGCGGGCCGGTCGCCCCAGCCGTTGCGCGCGATCAGCTCGCGCCACTCCGGCATCGTCCCGACCGGCACGCACGGGCGCAGGAGGTGGCCGGGGAACGTCGACGGATCCGCCTTGCCGGGGTTCCGGGCGGCCTGCGCCACTATCGCGTCGGTCAGGGCGTAGCCGATGTCGGCGCGCGGCAGCACCGCGTGCACCCGCTCGACCAGCTCGTCGGGCAGCTGGTCGCGGTCCATCCCGAGCACGTCGGCGCCCGTCCCGGCGTGGGTCAGGGCGATCTCGGGGCGTTTGCGGCCGGCGATCCCGACCGAGGTGTGCAGCGCGATCGCGTCCCACACGATCTCGACCCGCCGCTCGTCCACGCCTCGGTCACGCAGGAACTCGGCGGCCAGGTCCGCGCCGTCGACCTCGAAGCGCTGGTCGCCGTTGCCCCGCTCGCTCAGCCCCATGTCGTGCAGGACGCAGCCCAGGAACAGCAGCTCGTCGTCGTAGTCCGCCGGCCCCAGCCCCCGTCGCCCGGCCAGTTCGCGGGCGTACACGTAGCTGCGGACGCTGTGGTGGAACACGAACGCCGGCACGCCGGCCTCGGCGAACCGGTACGCCTCCACGGCCAGCCCGGTCCGGGGAAGCCGCAGGTCGGCGTAGTAGGCGGGAAGATCATCGGTCATGGTGAGGCACTCCCTGGCGTGAGACGGCGTGCCCCGATCCTGCTGTCCCGCCCGAGCCTCAGCCAGTGGCCACAATGCCAGTATCCACTAAGATCTGGCCATGACGACGATCGCGGTGCTCGCGCTCGACGGCGTGGTCGGTTTCGAGCTCACCGTCCCCGGCATGGTCTTCGGGACCGCCAACGCCGTCACCGGCTCGCCGCGCTACGAGGTCCGTGTCGTCGCGCCGGGCGGCGGCGTGAGCACCGACGCGCGCCTGGACGGCTTCCGGATCCACACGCCCTGGGGCCTGGACGCCCTGGCCGGGGCCGACACCGTCATCGTCCCCGGTCACGCCGGTTTCCTCGCCGAACCGCCCGGCGCCGTGCTGGACGCGCTGCGCGAGGCCGCCGGGCGCGGCGCGCGGATCGCGTCGGTCTGCATCGGCGCGTTCACCCTCGCCGCGACCGGCCTGCTCGACGGGCATCGCGCCACCACGCACTGGCAGCACGCGGAGGAGCTCGCCCGCCGCCACCCGCGCATCGACGTCGATGCCTCGGTGCTGTTCATCGACAACGGGAGCCTGCTCACCTCGGCGGGCGTCGCCGCCGGCCTCGACCTGTGCCTGCACCTGCTGCGCGGCGACGTCGGCAGCACCCTCGCCGCCGCCACCGCTCGACGCATCGTCATGCCGCCGCAACGCGACGGCGGCCAGGCGCAGTTCATCGAGCACCCCGACCCGGACGGCCAGGACACGCCCCTTCGCCACATCCTGGAGTGGATGGAGTCGAACCTCTCCCGCCCGCTGACCCTGCACGACATCGCCCGGCACACCAGGACCAGCGTCCGCGGCCTGAACCGGCACTTCCGCGCGCAGATCGGCACCACACCGCTGCAATGGCTGCTGCGAGCCCGCACCAACCGCGCTCAGGAGCTGCTGGAAACCACCACGCTGTCCATCGACCGCATCGCCGAGGAGACCGGGTTCAACACGGCGAACACGCTGCGCTATCACTTCACCCGCCGCACCGGCACCTCCCCGCACGCCTACCGCACCGCGTTCCACTCCCCGGTCAACCAGCCCCCACCCAGGGACCCAGACCGCCGACCCGCTCCGGGCGGATCCGGACGATGACCGCCGTGCGCGAGCCCCTGTTCGGCAGCGGGTACGCCTCGGTGCCCAGGTAGCGGCGCGCGAGCCGGTCCATCAGCCGGGTGAACCGATCCGCGATGCCCGGCCCGTCGATGGTCGCCCTCCCCCGGACCGTCAGGAACCGCACCAGGCCGTTGTCCGCCCGACACGTGTCCTGGACGATCACCGCCGCGACCGGGTCGCGTCGCAGGTTCTGGACCTTCCGGCGCCACCCTTCGGCACCGAACACGATGTCGTCGCCGTCCAGCTCGACCCAGACCAGCGAGACCTGGGGCGTGCCGTCGGGGTTCGTCGTGACGACGGTGGCGTGCAGGTCCCGCTCGAACAGCCGGCGGGCGGACGGCGGCAGCACCTGTCGGTCGGGTACGGATCGGGTCATCGTCGGTGGCTCCCTCGGTCGCGTTGGCGTTCCCGGCCGACGGTAGGCCGGCGTAGGTAACCGAGAGGTACCTTGGGAACCGTGGGAGACTTTGAGGGCGCGGGCGACGTGTTCCTGGCGGACTGCCCGGCCCGGCTGGCCATCGAGCTCATCGCCGACAAGTGGTCGGTCGTGGTGCTCTACGGGCTGAGCCGAGGCCCGCGCCGGCACGGCGAGCTCCTCGAGCTGATCGGCGGCGTCTCGAAGAAGATGCTCACCCAGACGCTGCGTCGGCTCCACGGCCACGGCCTGGTCACCAGGACCGCCTATCCCGACGTGCCGCCGCGCGTGGAGTACGACCTCACGGCGCTCGGCCGCACCCTGATCGACCCCATCGCTAGCCTCACCGCCTGGGCCGAGGCCAACGGCGCGGCGGTGCTCGAGGCGGGCGGCGGCGCACGCGCCTGAAGAACGGCGTGAACGCTCGACGATATCGATATAAGCTATCCCACTCTTGGCTGACGTGGAGATGGCATGGGACGGTCGGCAGGTCTCGCGGCGGTGATCGTGGCCATCGGGCTGGTGATGACGTCGGCGTGCGGTTCGCCGGCCGCGCCGCCGGCTCCCGCCGAGCACCCGCCGCCGCACGCGGCCACCCTGCGCCCGCTGATCGAGCGGGTGATGAGGGAGAACGCCATCCCGGGTGCCGTCGTGCTGGTCAGGTCGCCGGGCCAGGGTGACTGGCTGGCGGCGTTCGGCTCCCGGGTGGTCGGCCGCGACGAGCCCATGTCGACCGAGGACCACTTCCGGGTCGGCAGCAACACCAAGACAATGACCTCGACGGTGATCCTGCAGTTGGCGCAGGAGGGCAGGCTCCGCCTCGACGACCCGGTCTCGAAGTACCGCCCCGAGGTCCCGAACGGTGACAAGATCACCATCGCGCAGCTCTCCGACATGCGCAGCGGGCTCTACAGCTACACCTTCGACACAGGGTTCAACGAGTCCCTGGACCGCGACCCCGGCAAGGTCTGGACCCCTGAAGAACTGCTGGCGATCGCCTTCGCCCACCCGGTGAACTTCGCGCCGGGACAGAGGTTCGACTACTGCAACACCAACACCATCCTGCTGGGCCTGATCATCGAGCGGCTCACCGGCATGCCGGCCGCACGGGCCTTCCAACAGCGGATCTTCACCCCGCTCGGCCTGACGCACACCTCGCTGCCGGCGGGCACGGACGCCTCGCTCCCCGACCCCCATCCGCGCGGCTACTCGTTCGGCACCAACGTCTCCACCATCGACACCTACGCCCTCCCGCCTGCCCAACGGGCCGAGGCGCTCGCGGGCACGCTGAAGCCGAACGACGACACCGACGCCAGCCCGTCCTGGGCGTGGACGGCCGGAGGCGCGATCTCGACGGTCGGTGACCTGGCCGTCTACGTCAGGGCGCTGGTGGGCGGCGGACTGCTGAACGAGCAGACCCAGAAGCTGCGCCTCGACAGCATCCAGCCCACCGACCCCGCCCAGCCCGCCGCCGCGGGCTACGGGCTGGGCATCGCCCGGTTCGGCCCGCTGATCGGCCACGACGGGCAGATCCCCGGGTTCATGACCTTCATGGGCCACGACCCGACGACCGCGCGCACCGTCGTCATCGCCACCAACCTCGCCGCCGTGCCCTCCGGAGAAGGATCGGCGCTGACGTTGCTCAAGGCCATGCTGCCGGTCCTCTACCCGGCCGCGCCGGGCTCGACCACACCCACCCGCTGATCGGCGGCCTCCGGCTCACCGTCCTCGATCGCCCGATGACGCGTCTCGGCGAGGAACACCAGGCACAGCAGCGAGATCACCGCTGTCGCGACCATCAACGTCACGACCGGCAGGTAGCCACCGAAACCGGCCACCAGCGCCGCGGCCACGATCGGGGTCGGGCCGCTGATCAGCGCGGCGGCCAGCTGGTAGGCGAGCGAGATGCCGCTGTAGCGAGTCCGCGCGGTGAACGACTCGGCGAAGAAGCTGGAGGTCACCGCGTAGACCGGGGCATGGCCCAGCGCGAGCCCGAGCACCGTGGCGAGGGTGAGCAGCGCCGCCGATCCCGATGCGGCCATGGCGAAGTAGGGATAGGCGAAGACCGCGAGGAATATGTTTCCGAAGATGAGGATGGGCCGGCGGCCGACCCGGTCGGAGAGCAGCGCGAAGAGCAGGATCGCCACGAAGTCGACGATCGAGCCGACGATCAGGGCGAAGAGCGTCTCGTTCCTGCTCAGGCCCACGGTGGTCGTCGCGTAGGCGATCGCGTAGACCGTGATCACGTAGAACCCGACATTGATGCCCGCGCACAGTCCGGTGGTGAGCAGGACCTGTTTCTTCGCCGTCCGGAGGATCTCGCCGATCGGGAGCTTGACCTGGCGCCCCTGGGCCCGGATGCGCGCGAACACCGGCGATTCCTCGACGCGGAGGCGAATGATCAGGCCGACGACCACCAACAGGGCGCTGAGCAGGAACGGCAACCGCCAGCCCCAGGAGACGAACGCCGCCTCGGGCATCGCGGCGGATATTCCGGCGAGCGTTCCCGTGGCCAGGATGAGCGACAGCGGGATGCCCAACTGCGCCCAGCTCGCGTAGAAACCACGCCTGTTCGAGGGCGCGTGCTCGACGCTCATCAGCACCGCGCCGCCCCATTCCCCGCCCACCGCGACGCCCTGCAGGATGCGCAGGACCACCAGCACGATCGGAGCCCAGATGCCGATCTGGGCGTAGGTCGGGAGCAGGCCGACGAACACGGTCGCCAGGCCCATGATGAGCAGCGTGGTCACCAGGGTCGTCTTGCGGCCGACCCGGTCGCCGAGATGTCCGAAGATGATGCCGCCCACCGGCCTGGCCACAAAGCCGACCGCGAATGTCGCGAGGCTCGCGAGCGTCCCGACCACCGGGTCGAACTCGGGGAAGAACAACCGGTTCATCACCAGCGCTGCGGCCTGGCTGTAAATGACGAAGTCGTACCATTCAATAGTCGTTCCGACAAGGCTGGCGAAAGCGACCTTACGAATCTCACGAGCTGGTCGGTCGTCTGACTTCATTGTCGTCCTCAAAGAAAGAAGAAAGTGGAGCCCGGACGAGGAACGCGGCCGGGCCGGCGCCGTCGACGCGCGACCCGGGCCGCCGCGTGGATCGCCGGACCGGGCAGCGCCATCGACGTGGGGGCGAGCGACATGCCTGACCTCTCCTAGCCGGCGCCCACGGCGCCGATCGGCCCGAAAGTATTGGATTGTCCTACGGTTGGTCAATAGGGCTGTTGGGCAGTAGGTGTAACCTACAGGCGGCAGAGGGGAGCCCCGATGAAGATCACCCGCGTCTACGCCCCGGTCCGCGAGCAGGTCGTCGAGGTGATCCGGGCGGAGATCGTCAACGGGGATCTCCGGCCCGGCCAACGGCTGGTGGAGCGGGAGGTGTGCGAGCGGCTCGACATCTCCCGCAACACCCTGCGGGAGGCCCTTCGCCAGCTGGAGGCCGAGGGATTCGTGACCATCGCGCCCAACAGGGGCCCGGCCGTGGCCGTGCTGACCGCCGACGAGGCCCGCCAGGTCTACCAGGTTCGCGAGGCGCTCGAATGCATGGCGGTGCGGCTGTTCGTCGAGCGTTCGGACAGCTCGGATCGTGACAAGCTGCGCGACGTGGTGGCCCGGCTGCGCGACGCCCACACCACCGGTTCGGTCACCACCATGCTCGACGCCAAGACCGGCTTCTACGACGTGCTCTACGCCGGGTGCGGCAACGACGTGCTCCGAGGCCAGGCCGCGCTGCTGCAGTCCAGGCTCTACCAGCTGCGGGCCCGGTCGCTGTCCAGGCCCGGCCGGCCGATCGACAGCATCGCCGAGATCGAGCAGGTGCTGGAGCTCATCGCCTCGGGGGACGCCGCCGGCGCCGCCGAGCTGTGGAGCCGGCACATCCGAGGGGCGGCCGCCGCCGCACTGGCCGACAACACCGACAACATGACGGAGAGCGGAGGACGACAGTGACCGGCCCGACGCCCGACACCACCAGGATCTGGGTCCAGAGCGTCACCGACCTGAGCGTGCTGCCCTTGTACGCGCAACAGCTCGAGGAGCACGCCGCGCGCTGCGTGCGGCCCTCGACAGTGGTCGACGTGCACGGAGTCGCCCCCGGCACCTACCCCGAGGGCGTCCCGCCGGTCGAGCTGCTGCGCTATCCCGCCGCCGAGTACCTGCTCGGCGTGCAACTGCTGCGCAACGCCGGACGCGCCGAACAGGAGGGCTACCACGCCTTCGCGGTCAGCTGCTTCTTCGACCCGGTCCTGGCCGAGCTGCGCGGCGCCGTGGACATCCCCGTCGTCAGCCTCTGCGAGAGCACGCTCATGATGAGCGCGGCCGCCGGGTGCCACCTCGGCCTGATCGGCATCGCGGAGTCGAACAAGGACCGGCTCGTCGACCTGGTCGGCCGGTACGGGTTCGCGGCGAGGGTGGCGGCGATCGTGGAGGTCGACCCGCCCATCGGCGAGGACGAGATGCATCGGGCGTACGGCGACCCCGCCCTGCTGCTCCCGAGGTTCGAGGCCGCGGCCGGACGCTGCGCGGACGCCGCCGCGGACCTGTTGATCCCGGCCGAGGGCGTGCTGAACAGCCTGCTCACCCGGGGTGGCATCGGTGAGCTTGCCGGGATCCCGGTGGTCGACGCCTTCGCCGCGCTGCTCGCCCATGCCGAGGCGCTGGCCTGGCTGTCCCGCAACTCCGGGCTGACCGTCAGCCACCGGCACGGCTACGCCCGGGCGCCCGCCGAGATGATGGACGCCGTCTCGGCGCGTGCGCGCGAGGCGCTGGCGGAATCGGCGACGGCCGTTCGAGGTTTGCGCACCACCTGACGGGGTAGGTCCGGGCGTCACAACGGGGTTTCCGTGAGGAGGCGGTTCGCCGTGGCCCGCGTGCCGAGAGGCCCAGACATTCTCGATACGGTTCCCACCCCGGACCCGGCTCACGAACAGGACGACCGACCGGATCTGGCGGCGCTGCACGACAATCTCTTCGACGGGGAGCGCTTCGACGGAATCTACCGGGGTTGCCCGGGAGGGATTCACCTTCTCGCGGTCACCAACCGGCGCCTCATGGTCCTGGACTCCAGCCGCCGCGAAGGCCGAACGGCCCTCACCTCGATACCGATCTCCCAGATATCCACCGTGAGCTACCTCGCCCCGGACCACCGCTCGATCCCCAGGTCCACCACCGTCGAGATCCAGGTGCGCTCCACCTACTTCGAGCTGTGCTGCCAGGACGAGGAACAGGCACACGAGGTGCACGACCTGCTCATCTGGAACCTGGTCGGCGTCTGAGCGCCGTTTGGACCGACTCCGAGCGGGAACCTGAACCCGCAAGAACCTGGTCCAGCGCGCGCCCTCCCCCACCGACGCCCGCGCGGTCCGCGTCGAGCTCACCGGATCCGGCGGCGCCCTGCTGGAGCACGTCCAGCAGTCCCACCGCGCCGGGATCCGCACCGCGCTCGACCGCATCCCGCCCGGAGACCGGCTGCCCCTGGTGCGAGCGCTGCGCGGCCTGGCGGCGGCCGCCGTTCCCCGGTAAACCGTTTCGACCCCGTCCCCGCCCGTACCGAGGCCGTGGGACACTGTGCGGCGTACGCGTCCGGGTTCTGACCCGGATCGCCCTCGGCCGCGGTGCGTGAGTCCGCCCGCACCCCGCCCATCAAATCCCCTTGATGAACCGCGACCGTCACCGCGCGGGCTCCCAGCCATGCACAAAGAGAATGGAGTAACCCCATGAGTGCCGACCGAATGACCAATGGCGCCGAACGAGAGCTCATCGAGAACACGCTCGATCGCAACCGCGAAGCGCTGATCGAGACCGCGCGCGGCCTCTCCGAAGCCGACGCCCGCCGGCGACTCGTCCCGTCGCTGACGACACCGATCTCGCTGATCAAGCATGCCGCCGCCGCCGAACGGATCTGGTTCCAACGGTTCTGGGCGGGGCTCGACGAGTCCGAATGCGACGGATACTCGAACCGTGACGAGGGCACCTTCGCCGTCGCGGACGACGAGCCCCTGGCCGACGTGATCGCCGAGTTCGAACGCGCCAGCCGGCGGTCACGGGTCATCGCCGCCCGCTTCGACCTCGACGACACCAAGGACAACCCCCGCGAAGGGACCGTCAGCATGCGGTGGACCCTGCTCGCCATGATCGAGGAGTTCGCCCGGCACGCGGGGCACGGCGACATACTTCGCGAACAGATCGACCGGTCCACGGCCCGGCAGCGCGAGCGGCGGTGAGCGGTCGCCTCGGCGCGCGTGTTCTCATGGTCTGCCCAGCCGCACCAGCAACAGGGAGGGTCGGTATCTCGTACGCCGGCGTGGTCGACGACTGTTCGAAGTGGGCGGGCGGGGTCGCGCGCCGATACCCCGTGACGCTGGCCGTCGCGGTCCTCACCTCGGCCGTGAGCGTTCCGGCCCTGGTGTCCCCGGGGCTGGTGCGCGCGCTGGAGCAGGACCCGCACGCGTTCGCCCAGGGGCAGTGGTGGCGGCTGCTCACGCCCATGCTCATCCAGGGATACGGCCTCGGCCACCTCGCGTTCAACCTGCTCGGGATCGTGCTGGCCGGCATCGCCGTCGAACGCCGCTACGGATGGCGGCGCTGGCTGGTCGCCTACCTCGCCGGCGGTGTGGTGGCGATCGCGGTGACCTCGGTGTTGTTCCCGGACCAGACCGACTCCGGCTCGTCCGCCGGGGTCGCCGGCCTGATCGGCGCGATGATGGTCGCGGTGGCGTCCTCCACGCGCCTCCCGCCGTGGCCGAGCCTGCTGTACGGACTGTTCTTCGCGGCCTACCTGAGCGCGCTCGCGCTCGGCGGGCCCATCGCCGGGGCGGTGGCCGGGACGGCCATGATCCCGGCGTTCCGGCTCACCCGAAAGCTCGCCGGCGAGCACGCCCTGCGCGTCGGCATCCTCGTCGTCGTCGGCGCCGCGACCGTCGCGATGCTCGCCGTCGGGGACAGCCACGGGATCGGCCTGGCCACCGGAATGATCGTGGCGACGCTGCCGCCGCCGAGGAACCAATGAGCGTTCGGACGTGCTACACATGGCCGCGTACAGGCCCGCCGAGTGTTGCTCAGGGAGGGTGATCCCACCGTGGCCGACAGCTCACCGGATCCCAGGATCAACTTCGGCGTTCCCGGCGCCGCCAGGATCTGGAACTACTGGATGGGCGGCAAGGACTACTACGCCGTCGACAAACAGGCCGGAGACGCCGGCCTCGAGCTCTACGACATGCGCGCGATGGCGCGCGAGTGCCGGCAGGCCTCCATCCGCATAGTGCGTTTCCTGGCCGGCGAGGCCGGCATCCGGCAATTCCTGGACATCGGCGCCGGCCTGCCCGCCATGCAGAACACGCACGAGATCGCTCAGTCGATCGCCCCGGAATGCCGCGTGGTGTACGTGGACAACGACCCGGTGGTACTGGCGCACGCCCGCGCGCTGTTGACCAACACCACCCCGGAAGGGGTCACGGCCTACATCGAGGCGGACTGCCACGACCCCGACCTGATCGTCTCCGATGCACGCAACGTGCTCAACTTCAACGAGCCGATCGCCGTGATGTTCATGGGCGTGCTCGGCCACGCGCGCAGCTTCGAGGCGGCACGGTCGATCGTCGCGCGGGTGATGGACGCGGTCGCACCCGGCAGCTACCTGGCCACCAACGAGGCCAACGACACCAACGAGGACTTCACCACGCTCTGCGCGAACTACGAACAGACCGGCGCCGTGCCCTACGTCCCGTACCCGGTCGAGGAGATACGCCGACGGTTCGACGGCCTGGAGATGGTCGAACCCGGCCTGGTGCCCGTGACAGACTGGCGACCCGAAGTCCCCGAAATCGGCAGCCCCACCCCGATGCGCGAGGTTCACGTCGGAGTCGCGCGCAAGCCCTGAGCCCCTGTGGCCAGCATGGGTTTGAGCACGGCCGGCCGATCTGAGCACGGCGCTCACTCACGGATCAGCCCACCCCCGTGAGCAAGCTGGCGCAGTGCCAAAAGCGCGCCGGCGCGGCTTAGATCAGCGTGGAACCGTTGATTCGAAAAGTTGCGAAGGCAGCCGTAGCACGATGTTTCTTCACCGCAGTCACAGTTCTCGATCCGGCCGAAAGCTGAGGCCACCACGATGTCGAATGCCTCACCGATTCGGAGCACTCCTCCCGCGCCGCCGGGCACCGTGTCGAACAGGACGATTCCAGTTCCGTTCTCGGGTCGTCTGTAAAGAGTGCCGCCAATATCGTCACGGCCGAGCTCAAGCCCGATCGCGGCGCCCTCCAGTAGGCCGTAGAGCAACGACAACCATGCGTCCTTGGCCATGGTCGGCGGCACGGCCAACGGGTCGAACGACAGATCCAGCAGGTCGGTTTCGTAGGGGTGCGCGAGAGACCGCTGGCGCATAGGCCCGGCGCACTCGGTGTTGCGTAGCAAGTGGGGATGGCTCTTGGCGGGCTTGCTCAACACGCTGTGTCCCGCGCCGCACCAGTCACAGATCAAGTAGCCGCCGCCGTTCGGCCCCTCCGACACGGCGATCAGCTCGCCCCTGGCCTTTGAACGGGCGCGCACGGACCCGCCGTCGTGGGTACGCCACACCGTCGAGCCGACATCCTGGTCGCCGAGCGTGCGGACATAGGTCGCGCCGTTCCAGCTTCGTCTCGGCGGCGCGGTGCCGGGCTTGCTGGGTTCCGGTTCGGCGACAAAGCCGAATTCGGGAACATAATACTGCTTGTCCCGGTGCGCCACGACGGAGCAGGATGGGCACACCGGATCGATGTCCTCGTCACCCTCCCAGTAGTGCTGGCACCCCTCGCATACCACGTAACGTTTGCTGATCAGCTCACGTCCGGGCAATCGATAGACCCCGCCCGATCGCCACAGCCAACCGCCGGCGACCACCTCAGAGCCCGGCGCGTACTCATAGATGGCGGCGGACAGATCGCGGCTGAGTTCGAGCTTGCTGCCCACCGGATGGGCTGAGTAGCTGGTTCGAAGCTCGACAGTGTCGACAGGGAACCCGTACTTCGGAAGCACGTTGCGGTTGGCGAGGTAGCCGATGAGCTCCCGCGAGGTCAGTGTGGCGATGGTCTTCTCGAAACGCTGGACGTCGTACCCGCGCCGCTGCTCGAAAGCATGCTGTCGCCGTTCCTCGAGGTTGTCGACGTCGTGTGCAAGTTGGAGACGCACTACGTCGATCAGATCGCACAACGTCGTCACCCAGGCCCCGCTGTCAACGCCGATCGCCGTTTGGACGTCGGCGGGCAACACAGCGCGCAATGACCTGTCCACCCCCGAGGGGACCGGAGTTAGGAAAGCTCGAAGGCGCGAAGACGGTGGGCTGTCACCGAGGAAGAACTGCCCCGCGGTGCTCCATCGTTCACCCGCCAAGTCCATTGCGTGGCGGAAGAATGCGGCGAGCGCGATCGAGTGCGCATGTCGTCGGTCAATCCGTTGGTTGCCGAGCGGCACATAGGGCGCACGCACCTCGCCAGCGATCATCGCCTCGGGATGAGCGTAGCAGGACAGGTCGTGCGAGCGGCGTTGCGCGTAAGTGAGCACGAGGGCGGCTGATTCGGTACGGCGGCCAGCGCGTCCCGCCCGTTGCAGGTAGTTCGCGGTATTCGGTGGCATGTTGCGCAGCATGACTGACTGCAGCTCACCGACGTCGACTCCAAGCTCGAAAGTCGTCGAGCAGGACAGCACGTTCACCTGTCCTCTGACGAATCCCTGCTGTACCTCCGCGGCCTCGCGGCTCTGCAACTGCGCGGTGTGTTCCTTCGCCACCATCGGTACCGGATTCAGCGTTCTGTAGAGCCCTCGGTAGTGATTGTCGTCCTCGTCCGCACCACGCGGCAAGAAGGTGTGCAATGTGCCGTCACAGCCGAGCGTCGGGCAAATTCCCCGCACCGATACGGCAGCCACCCGTAGGCAGCGATCGCACTGGTAGATCGGTTTGTCCACCAGTGAAAGCTCCAGCCATGTGTGGTCTATTTGCCGCACGGCCCCCAACTGCCGAACGTTATCGCTCGCAAGCCATCCTTCGGCCGGCTGGGTGATAAACCTCCAGCAACCACGCAGTACCTGTGTGGGGTCGAGACCGCATTCGGTGGAAGCCAGCACTCGGCGCACGTAGTCAAGGCGACGGTTGCCTCCTCGTGTGGGCAACCAGCTGAGCACCTTTCGGGTTGGCTCCGATCCCTCTTCCCGCAGGTAGATCGGCCCTCGGCGGGGATCGAACGCTTCGTCGCGCGGGTCGACGCCATCAGGCATGTCGACGACGCCCTGCTGACGGACGGTGCGGATCAACTCGGACAACAGGTTCCACGCTTCCTCGTCGGACAATCCGAGGCCGGTGAAGCCGGGTGGGATCTTCCACCGCTCGTCGCGGCCGAGGCCGACCTTGAGCAGGGCGAGACCTTCCAACGATTGGCGGTCATCGACCGCTACCAGCTCCTGCATGATCCACAATGCAGCCGCGCGTTCGCGTTGCTGGCGCGAGTCGCGGCGGCGAAACACATTCGAGTGGCCGGCCGCCTGAGCGACGTGGAACGTCAAATCGCTCACGCTGATCGTTTCACCTGCGCGGGCACCTGCCGCGAGACCTCCGAGGATGAGCTTCCGGTGCTGGATGGACTCGTAGCTGGACGCCAGATACGGGGCGAAGAATGCGGCGGCCTGTCGGCTGTCGCTGAAGGACAGCAGCTTGCGCCCCTCTCCCGGCTGGTCGGCGAACGCTTCCTCGGCGGCTGGCGGCTGCTCCTGGTAGAGGGCCGTGGCCAGCACCGATGTCGCAGCGTCGGTGCCGCTGTCGAACAGGCGCACCATGGCGGCGCCGCGTGCGCCGCAGGCCAAGCATCCCCTCGGCGCGGAGCCGCGCACCTGCGACAGCAGTCGGACGGGCCACAAGGTCGTCGAAGCACATCCCGGTTGGCCGCAGGAACCACCGCCGGCTCCGGTGCTCAGGCCACCACAGCCCGCGCACAACAACGCATCACGTTCCTTCAGCGACGACGCCTCCTCGAGCTCTTCGTCGTCCTGATCGACCAATACAGGCGAGTCACCCAACAAAGCCCACGATCGCAGCTCGTCCGCTTTGACTCGAGGGGCAAAGCGGCCGTCGCTAGTGATCGTGCCGGTCAGGTAGACGGCTCCGCATCGTTTGCACGCGCCGAACTCGAACATGGCCCGAGCGCAGGTCTCGCAGACGTCATGCCGGCTCAGCGACACGTGTGGGTCGTCGGGCGACAGGCATGTGAAGGCGCCCTCGGTAGCGCGCGCAAACAGGTGGTACCGAGCAGACAGCACAGGGGCACCCGAAACGTCGGTAATCCGGCTGCCGAGTGCAACCACCGCCGCAAGCGCCTGGCGCGGGTCACCATCGGATGCGCACAGCTCACTTGCGAGGCCGTCGAGTGGCTCCGGACCGTCAGCCAGGCGCCGGCGAAGCGTCACCATGAGTTGCTCGTGTGCCAGCGCTTGCGCCGCATCGCTGGCGTCGAATCCGTGTTCCTTGGCCAACCGCACGATCGCGTCCGCGGGTTCCGCGCATGTGGCGAGCTGCCGGTAGGTGGCGGTCGCCAACGGCCCCCAGGGCTCACAGACCACAGTGGACTGCCGCGTCGCAGATACGAGATCTTGCCGATCGGAATCGTTGTTGGACCATTCGAACGGGACGTCGAACAGATTGGACGCAAACTTCACCACGGTGTACGGGTCGTCCCCGATGGTCGCGCTCGTGGCGATGCACTGTAAGGCTCTCTCAGGCGCGACACGATCGCGAAGCCTGCGAAGAAGCATCGCCATCTCCGCCGCCTTCGCCCCGTTGTAGACGTGTGCCTCGTCCACCGCGAGAAACCGCCAGGTCCCACCGTGGAACAGTTCTATGTCGGCCGGCCTCAGCAGCAGGTACTCGAGCATGGCGTAGTTGGTCAACAGCAGGTGCGGCGGGGCGGACCGCATCTCGTCGCGGCTGAGCAGCTCGTTCGGTAGGCGAGGATCATCGGGGTTGAGCGCTGTGAAAGTGTCTTCCGCGCGCTGCGCACTGTATTCGGTGTCCCCCGTGTACCGGCCGAAGGTAATCTGCGGCGTTCGGGCGAGCATCTGGCGGAGACGCTTGAGCTGATCGTTCGCCAGCGCGTTCATGGGGTATAGCAGCAAGGCCCGCACCCCCGGACCAAGCGTACCGTCGGCGTGCTCAGCCATGAGGGAGTTCAGGATGGGCAGAAGGAAGCTCTCGGTCTTGCCAGACCCGGTACCCGTGGCCACCACCAGGTTACGACCGCGCGATGCCTTCCGGATCGCCTGCTCCTGGTGGAGATACAGCGGACGGTCCAGCGGCAACGCGGCGGTCGCCAACTCGCCGAATGCCCGGTGAAGGACACCCTCGTCGATGAGCCGGCGGAGGGTTGCGCCAGGCGTATAGGGCGGCGTCGCCTCCAACAGCGGCCCCTTGGTGAGCATCGGACTATCGGCGATCTGTTGGTTGAGTGCGGCCAACATGTGCGAGTCGCGGATGGGCAACAGTGACCGCAGATAGCGCCGGTACGTGGCCGTAATCAGCTCACTCGCCGCCAGCGCATCGAGAGTCTCGTGCACTAGATCTCCTCGGTCTCAAGGCCGACCAACAACTCGGCCAGAACCAGATCGATGGTCACCAGCTCGGGGGCGCTTACCGCCAGTCGACGCCACTTCGCTCGATACAACTGCTCCATGCGCTGGCAGCGGACATCGCCGCGCGCGGCAAGGCGTGCGACGAGAGCCAGCGCTGCCGAAGCGGCAGGGAGGTCCAACCACTCGCCGGCACCGCGGGCGCCTTGTCGAGCAGTGATCTGAGCGCGAAGTCGCGGGCGACCATCCAGCAGAGCCAGGGCGTTGCGGGCGATGCCGGACGCCATACCTCCGACCTGCCAGACTCCGCGGTCCGCGCGGTGATCAAAGAGCCGACGGGCCGCGACCGCTCTGCTGTCCGGATCCAGCAGTGCCCTCGGAACGACCTGAGCTGCTCGCCACAGGCTCTCCAACTGCTGAGGCTGCATGGCAACCATGGCGATTGCCTCGCGTCCGAACCGACACACCGTCGCGGCCGGGTCTACGCCGGTCGACAGCAGAGCATCGACCGTTTCCCCGCACTGCGCGAGGGCGGCACCCCGGACATCCTCGTCGTCTAGATGAGCGGAGAGCGCACCGAGTAGCGGGACAACCGGCCAAAGCCGATTGGCGATCTCAGCACTCACCGTTGCGCCGACACCCGCGAGGCCCGAGCTGACCACCGCGGTCACGACCTCGCCGGGGGGCAGGCCCACATCAGCGAGTGCCACGAGTGCGGCACCTGGCCTGGACCGGAGGACCTCGGCGCACCGATCGGCGATACGGCTAGCCTCAGTCGACCGATACAGGCGCGGCGCAAGCGTGAGAAGCTGCCAGATCTTGCCCAGATCAGCACACTCGACCGGGATGTCCGCCTCCCCGGCCGCAAACTTCGACAGCGCGGTCTCGTCCGGGTCGCGGCTGGTCAGATACCCGATCCCGGGGGTATAAAGCGCGTCCGAAGGCCAACGCGGCCACGCGCTGGGAGCCCACGGATCGTCGACCCGAAGCGCCACGGTCAACGGGCCGGCATCCCGTAGCTCAGGCGGCACCGCAACGCTTCCGTCGGCTCCGACCAGCTGTGTGAGAGGCGCCCGCCACGGCGCGCGGAGAAGGTACAGGCCGGCCGTGAGGCCATCAACGCGGACTACGTCGCGCAGCCTGAGGACGTCGCCCACCTGTTCAACACCGGTGGCGAGCCTGCGGGGCCGAACCATTGCCAGCAGTGACCTGTTCGGAGCGTCGAGCACCAGATCAACCTGCTGATGCGCGGCCACGGTACCCGTCATGCGGACCAGCTCGAAGCGAGCGGTTCCCTCCCGTGTCCGACCACTCGAAGGGACCTCCTGGACCACCTCGCCGCTGGCAAGAACGCGCAACCGGGGCACTGTCGTCATGCCGGGAACACGCACCAGCAGGACGCCCGGCTCCTCGTCAAAGGTGTCGGCGGTGATCCGTACCGGGCTCGCCGACCAAGCCACCGGCTCATCCGCGCGCTCGTGCATGACCTGGACGTGCGGAGGCGTGACAACCAACGGCTCGGTTTCCGAACCGGCCCGGTACTCAACAACGCTTGTCCGCTGGGTCGAATCGAATGTCAGCACCCGAGGATGTGCCTGGGCGCCAATGGCCGGCACGAGCTCCGCCTGGGCCGAGGCGAGCCCGTCCATTCCGAATACCCGCACATCAGGAGTGAAAAGTACGTCCAATGACTCCGCGATAAAGATGGTCCGGGTGATACTACGTCCGAGCGAACCGCGGATGGTAATGTCGAACGAACCCAACAACGGTCGCGGCAAGCGGTCCCACAGCTCGGTGACCGTCTGGGGTTCGTCCAATGCAAAAGTCTCGAAGGCTCTCGCGTTGCCATCATTGCGCCGAATCTCCACCGCCCATGCCGTCCGTGCGTTCCGCTCTGCCGGCAGCCAGATGTCCGGTGCTTCGGTGCAGACCGGGGTGCCGTACGGCGTCGTTACTCCGCGTAGCGGTGGCGTCGTACCAATACGAGCCTGGGTGTATCCCTGGATCGGTCGACAAGTACCGGACAAGCCGTCGAGCCCGAGCGAGCGGACCCGACGCAGGTTGACCTGGCGCAGACGCCAGCCGTTCCACCCAAGAGGGAGCTGGCCTTCCACAACAATGTCGATTCGGCCGTCGCCGACGAGTTCGTTCGTCTCGGGGTGGACGACCCACACCACGTCCGGTGCCAGCGGAGCGGTAGCCGGGATGCGCCGTCCACCCTCGTCGAATACCAACATTGGATTGTCCGCGTCGATCACCGGAAGCTTGGTCTGATCAGTGCTGTCAAGCGTCGAGACCACGACTGTTCGCACAGGCCGAAGCAGTGCAAACGAGGTCGGCGGAGCGGACTCGGCCACTCCGGCCCACCGCGCCTGGCTCTCCACGACATGGGGTTGTCCATCAGCGGTCACCGACCAGCTGACGAAGCCTCCCGGGGCGTCGTTAACGGACGGAAGCACAACCTGGACGCCCCGGCCGAACGGGTCGAGGCCGATTCGAGGACGCTCCACGCGGCTTGCGCCGCCCCAGCGGACGTGTCCAAGTCGTGCCCCGAAGACCCCTCGCGCGGAGATCTCCTGGGCTCGCGCCACCACCCTGGGCGGCAGCCCCACGACGTCCAGGTACCCGGACCGCTCGCGCAGTCGGTCGAGCAGGTCGAAGCTTCGCTCGACGAAGTCGTAGGCGTACTCGCTGCCATACGTGAGGAAGCGACTGGCGGGCTTGTCCAGCGCGTTCAGCCGGTTCGCCCGGCCTCTAGCCCATTGAAAGAAGGACTCGGCATCCAAGTCCGGATCGAGGCGCCGCCGGTGATCGAGTAGTCGGAAGTAGTCCTCAAGGCAATAGTCGGGAATTCCCGCGTGCATCAGGATCGGGCCGAGGTTCTGTAGCGGGGACTCGTCGAACGTTGGCAATCCCAAAGCCGTCAGCGCCGCGCGAAACCCTCGACCCCACGCCGTCTGGTCGAATTGATTGCCGTCGTATCCGAGTTCATCCCACAGTTGCGGCCAGAGCCCACCCCGGCGATAGTCCCGGGAGGCGATCCCGGTCGTTGCCACCAGGACGCACGCCGGCCACCGGTTGAAGAGCTGCTCTGCTCGTCCTGTGCCCGTCCACTTCGCGTAGGTCCGCCCCAGTACCTGACAGACCTGCTTGCGATGTGCCTCCTTGATCTCGAGCTCGGCCACGAGTGAAAGGCCTCGAAGCCGCCGCGACCAGCGTTCTTCTCGCATCCGGAGCAGCTCGGCCGCCGACACCCTCAGAGCATGGCTCGGACTTGCATGATCTGTACTCACGTCGTGGCCCTGTTCTACGAGTCGAACGTGCGCGCACATCACCCGCAGAGCTCGGCGACATCCCACCGGCTCCCCAGCAGGTCGTCGCTTCGACTGCATCATCTGTTACGTGGGTCACATGAGATCTTCCTACACCCGGCGGTGGGGGGCGCACCACGGAACGAGGCGATCGCGGTACCGCTGGCGGTCTACGGCGTCGTCATGTACCTGCCCGAGGCGCTGTTGTGCTACCTGCTCAGCCGTCACGCGCGGACGGGCTCGGCGGAACGCGAGGCGACCCAGCCGGGGCTAGCGTAAGGCGCATGGGACTCTCCGCGGCGGAAGCCTTCGATGCGCTCGGCAAGGACTACGAAACGGCGTTCGCGGGGCTGACCGCGCAGCGCGACGAGCTCGACTGGTTGGTCACCGAGCTGTCCGAGGGTGCGCGGGTGCTCGACGTCGGCTGCGGCACCGGCCGCCCGACCGCCGAGACACTGGCCGCGGCCGGCCTCGACGTGACCGGCGTGGACGTCTCGCCCCGCATGGTCGACATCGCCCGCACGCAGGTGCCCGGCGCCCGCTTCGAGGTCGCCGACCTGCGTACGTTGACGTTTCCGGCGGGGAGCTGGGACGCGGTGGTGGCGTTCTTCCCGCTGCTGCAGCTGACCCGCGCGGAGATCGACGCGGCGCTGGCGAAGTTCGCCGGCTGGCTGGCGCCGGGCGGGATCTTCCTGCTGGCCACCGTGCCAGCCGACATCGAGAACGTCGAGGTCGAGTTCATGGGCAAGCCGGTGACGGTGAGCAGCTACCCGAGGGAGGTGTACCGCGAGCGGCTCGCCGGCCTGGGCCTGCGCGTCGTGCGGGAACAGGTCATCGAGTTCCGGCCCGACCACCCCGGCGCCGCGCCCGAGCACGACCTCTTCATGGCCGCGCGCAAGCCCTAGGCGACGAGCGGGTCGGTTGCTCACGCACGGCCCGTCGTAGCGGCCGGGAGGATGACATGGCGCCGCAACAGAACCGCGTCACTCCGCTGGGAGATATCGAGGCTTTCGCGTTGCGGGGCGCGTGGACGGGCAACCGCGGTGTGTTGCATTCCGGGCACGAGATCGTGCGCTTCCATGCCGGCAATTTATGGATCACCTGCGCGCTGGCGTTTCGCGGCCGGTGGCGGGAGCTGTGGCTGCCGAACAGGTGGACCCCTCTGTTCTTTCACGACGAGGCGGTGTCCATGGCCGCGGGGCACCGCCCGTGCGGCGAATGCCGCCACGCGAGCTACCAGGACTACAAGCGCGCCTGGGCGCGGACACACGGAGGACAACCACCCTCGGCCGGGGAGATGAACCGCCAACTCCACGGTGAGCGCATTTTCCGGGGCACGCACCGGCGGCGGCTGCACCGACTCTTGTGGCGTGACCTTCCGGACGGCACGTTCGTGTTCGACGACGGTGAGCTCGCGTTGGTGCTCGGCGAATGCCTGGTGGTCTGGACCCGCGAAGGGTACAGCGCGACGAGGGCGTTGCCGCGCACCGGCACGGCAGCCGTGATCACTCCTCCGTCGTCGGTCGATGTGCTCCGCGCGGGCTATTCGGTGCAGATCGACGAATCCGCCCGCGAATTGGCCGGGCTGTCCGGGTGATCCGGTTTCAGGGCTTGCGCCCCACGCCGCACAGGCTGACCACATCCAGTTTCTCGGCACCACCTTCCGGGCGCCACTCGTCGAGTTTCACGACTCCGGGCTCGACAAGTTCCAGACCCTCGAACATCTGCTCCATCTGCTCCCGAGTACGCGCATAGTAATGCGATCCCTCGCTGGCTATGGCGTTGAACGCGGCGAGCGCCTTCTGGTAGTCCGCATCGGTGTCCTCGCCCTCGTAGTGCGCCAGGTAGCTGCCCGACGGGACCGCGCCCATGTACCGCCTCACGATCGCAAGGACCTCGTCATAGTCCTCGAGCTGCCCGAGCGAGCCCATGAACATGACCCCGATCGGCTGGGTGAAGTTCAGGGTGGCGTGGGCGGCGGAGATGACCCGTTCGGTATTGCGGAGGTCGGAGTCGACGAATGCGGTGACGCCCTCGTCGGTGGTGTTGGTCAGCAAGGCCTGGGCGTGCGCCAGCACCACGGGGTCGTTGTCCACATAGACGATCCTTGCATCCGGGGCGACCGCCTGCGCGACCTCGTGGGTGTTCTCCGTGGCGGGAAAGCCGGTGCCGATGTCCAGGAACTGGCGAATGCCGGCCTCGGCGGCCAGGTACCGCACCGACCGGATCACGAACTCCCGGGACTGAACGGCGAACGTGACGATTCCGGGGAACGCCGCGCTGAACGCGTCACCCGCCGTCTTGTCGGCCTCGTAGTAGTTCTTCCCGCCTCCCAGATAGTTCCAGATCCGGGCCGAGTTCGGCCTGTTGAAGTCGATCTCCGCGGCCCGGCCACCCGACTCTGCATCGGCCATGAAATAATCCCTCCGGAAGATCAGATATTCTTGATTTCAACGGCAACCGAGCATCGGGGCGCGGCTTGTGCCCACACAACGGGATGAGGTCGCCACACCTCGACCCGTGAGCGAATATACTGTGAACGATCATATCCACGCCACCGCACGATTGAGCGCTCAGCACGTTCACGCCGGCAGCGGGCGATTGGTGCGTGACAGGCGCGCATCGCCTGTTACAGTGCGACGTCATCGCTTTCAGTAACGTGGAGTGGAAGCGTTCACCGACGCGGTTCAGCGAGACGAGAACGCCTGATGGGGCCTGGCGAACACGGACGACCAACCGGTGGTCCGACCGCGCTGCGGATCGCGCTCGGCACCCAACTGCGCCGCCTGCGCGAGGCCAAGGGCATCACCCGCCAGGACGCCGGGTATGCGATCCGCGCCTCCGAGGCCAAGATCAGCCGCCTCGAGCTGGGCAGGGTGGGCCACAAGCAGCGCGACGTCGACGACCTGCTGACCCTCTACGGCGTCACCGACGAACAGCGGCGCGAGGCACTGCTCGCCCTCGCCGACCAGACGAACGCCCCGGGCTGGTGGCACAAGTACGCCGACGTGCTGCCCAACTGGTTCGAGATGTACATCGGCCTCGAGCAGGCCGCCTCGGTGATCCGCACCTACCAGCTGCAGTTCGTGCCCGGGCTGTTCCAAACCGAGGACTACGTCCGGGCCGTCACGCTGCTCGGCAACCCGGGAGCCGCGCCCGGCGACGTCGACCTCCGCGTCGAGCTGCGCATGGCCCGCCAGGAGATCCTCACCCGCGCCGACCCGCCTCGGATCTGGGCGGTGGTCGACGAGAACGTGCTGCGGCGAGCGGTCGGCGGGACGACGGTGATGCGCGGCCAGCTCGAACGGCTGGTCGAGCTCACCGAGCTCGTGCACGTGACCGTCCAGGCCATCCCCTTCCAGGCCGGCGGGCACGCGGCGGCCGGCGGGGCGTTCAGCATCCTGCGGTTCTCCGAACCGGACATCAACGACGTCGCCTACCTCGAACAGCTCACCAGCGCGGTCTATCTGGACAAGCGAGCCGATGTCGACAACTACCTCAAGGTGATGGACCGCCTCTGCACGCAGGCCATCTCGCCGCCCGAAACCCGGCGGCTGCTCGAGAGCATCCTCGCCGAGATGCCCTGAACCGCACTCACACCGCTCGGTATTTTCTTGCATACAGTATTTATGTATCCTGTATACCTTGCTGGTGGCCTCCGGCTCGCCGCCGGCGGACGGAGGGCCACCGGCATGGGCTCGTCATCGGTCTCGTCCCGTCGCACGGTGCTCAAGGCCGGCGGGACGGCAGCGGCGCTCGCGGCGGCCGCGGCGTGCGCCCCGTCGGCACCCGCCCCGTCGGCACCCGCCCCGGCGGCTCCCCCGACGACGCCCCCGGGACCGAAGCGGCCGGCGACCGTCAGCGCGAACCCGTTCGGCGCACCGACCGGCCCGGACGGGGATCCCGGGGCAGCGGTCTCGGCGGTGCGCGGTTCCCGCGTCTCGGGCTGGCGGGAGCAGACCCGCTCGGAGGTCCTGGCCCGCAACGGGGTGGTCGCGACAAGCCATCCGATCGCCGCGCAGATCGGGCTGCGCGTGTTGCAGGAGGGCGGGAACTCGGCGGATGCCGCCATCGCCACGGCCGCGGTGCTCGGGCTGGTCGAACCCGCGAGCGCGGGAATCGGCGGCGACTCGTTCGCCCTGCACTACTCGGCGGCCGATCGACGGCTGTACGGCCTGAACTCCAGCGGTTGGGCGCCGAGCGCGTGGACGCCCGCGTACTTCCAGGGCCGTGGCCACCCCGCCGCCGGCGACATGCCCTACACCGGCATCGACTCCGCCACCGTTCCCGGCGCGGTCGACGGCTGGGACCAGATGCTCAGACGCTTCGGCAGCCGCCGGTTCGACACCGTGCTGGCGCCCGCCGCCCAGCTCGCCGAGGAAGGCTTCGGCCTCACCGAACGGATTCACAACGACTGGGCCGGCGGCGCCGCGCTGCTGGCCAAGGACCCGGACTCGGCACGCACGTTCCTGGTCGAGGGCAAGGCGCCCGCCCAGTACTCCCTGGTGCGCAACCCCGACCTGGCCAAGGCGTACCGCGCCCTCCAGCAAGGTGGGCGCGACGCCTTCTACCGGGGCGAGATCGCTGCGGCCATCGTGGACAAGAGCCAGCGCCTCGGCGGGTCGCTGCGGGCCGAGGACCTCGCCGACTTCCAGGCCGAATGGGTCGACCCCATTCACGTCAACTACCAGGGCTACGACGTCCACCAGCTGCCGCCGAACACCCAGGGCTTCGCCACCCTGGTCATGCTGGGCATCATCGAACAGCTCGGCCCGGTCCTCGGCTACGACCTGGCCGGGCTGGGGCCGCGATCGCCCCAGTTCTGGCATCTTCTGATCGAGGCGAAGAAGCTCGCCTACTCCGACCTCTACCGCTATGTCGCCGACCCGCGCTTCGTGCCCGTGCCGTTGGACATGCTGCTGTCCGAACAGCACGCCGCCGACCTGTGCGGCAAGATCGACCCGAACCGCGCGACGCCCCCGGGCACCCACGGCGCATCCACCCACGGGACCGTCTACCTCACCACGGCGGACCGGTGGGGAAACATGACCTCGTTCATCTACAGCATCTACGACACCTTCGGCTCGGGCGTCACCGTGCCCGGCTTCGGTTTCCCGCTGCACAACCGGGGGGCGCTGTTCTCGCTCGATCCGGCCTCGCCGAACATCGTCGCCCCGCGCAAACGCCCGTTCCACACCCTGATCCCGGCCTTCGTCACCAAGGACGGCCGCCCGGTGCTCTCCTTCGGCAACATGGGCGGCAACGTCCAGGCGCAGGCACAGGCCCTCGAACTGGTCGAGATGATCAACCTGGGGATGAACCCGCAGGCCGCCGGCGACGCCGCACGGTTCAACCACCACCAGTCCAAGGACACCGTCGGGCTCGAACCCGCCCTGCACGAGCTGGTCGGCGGCCCGCTGACCGCGATGGGCCACAAGCTCCAGGACCCCCGCAACGTCAGCGCCGGCGGCTACCAGGCCATCCACTTCACCCCCACCCGGCCCGGCGACTGGCCGGCCCAGGAAACGCCGGGCGGGCCGGTCAACGGCATCTACCGGGCGGCCTCGGACCACCGCAAGGACGGCGCGGCGGTCGGCTGGTAGTCCGCACTCGTAGATTGGTATCGCCCATAACCCGGGTTCCGCCGCGATCCGGCCGCCGCACAGCCTGCCGTGTGCGCGCATTCCGGTGGGAACCATGGCATCGATCTCCGCGCAACCACGACACCGGCCCCGTGGTGTCGCTCATCCGCACATCCGCGCCGTTGGCGCACGCCTGGCCGCTCGGCGTCGCCGGCCGTCTGGAGGAGAGCAACGCGCGGGACGCGAAGAGCGACATCAGGACGGTGACCAGGGCGAAGACCATCACCGGGAGGATGGATCCGAATGTGGTCGGCCGACGAACGGGGTGCTGCCGCCCAGCAGCATTCCGGCCAGGCCGTAGGCCAGTACTGGTCAAAGAGGTCCAGACCAGTCTACGCCGCAGGCTTCTGAGCTGGCGTTTTCGGCTCGGGTGCCGGTGGAGATGCGGCAGCGCGCACGAGGCGGTGTCTCGTGGTGTCGTTGAACCCCACCCGCCCGCGGTCACGGCCACACGGTCGGGGATCGACCAACTCTCGTAGGGCACGCCGGCTCGTCGATGAGCGCGGTCGCCGCCGGGTCATCGGCGGCCTGAGCCACTGGTCGCCGCCGCACTGCACGGCGCGACCGGGTCGTACTGGCCCATCGCGCTCTGTGTCGTGGTGATCAGCGCCCTCGGCCAGGCCGGCTTCACCGAGCGCGGCACGGCGTCGACCGAACCTCGGCCGAGGAACGCCGAGGGTGCTGACCGCGTTCCGGCTACCGGACCGGGCTCCTTGACCCCCCTCGCCGGGCCGGTCACGGTACGCCCACCTGCTCGACACCGGGTGGACGCGCCCGCCCGGTGTCGGCGTCCGCGCTGGCGGCGACCCGCGGGCCGGCCTGCCCGGACCGCGCTTTGCGGAGGAACCATGACCACCACGCACCCGCGGCACACCCCCGTCAAGGCCCTGCTGGCCAGCTGGCTCGGCACGGTCATCGAGTTCTACGACTTCTTCATCTACGGACTGGCGTCGTCGCTGATCTTCGCCCGGCTCTTCTTCCCCGACTTCGACCCGCTGGTCGGCACCCTCATCGCGCTGTCGACGTTCGGCGTCGGCTACGTCGCCCGCCCGCTCGGCGCGGTCCTGTTCGGCCACTTCGGCGACCGGCTCGGTCGCAAGTCGATGCTGGTCGTGACGCTCACGATGATGGGGGCGTCGACGTTCGCGATCGGCCTGCTGCCCACCTACCAGACGGTCGGGGTGGCCGCGCCGGTCCTACTGGTCGCGATGCGGATCGCGCAGGGCCTCTCGCTGGGCGGGGAGTACGGCGGCGCCGTGCTGATGACCGTCGAGCACGCCTCCGAGGGGCGCCGAGGTGTCACCGGCTCGCTGCTCAACACCGGAGCCGGCGTCGGGACGCTGACCTCCAACCTGGCGTTCCTCGCGGTGCTGCAGCTGCCCGAGGACGCGCTGCTGAGCTGGGGCTGGCGGGTTCCGTTCCTGCTCAGCGCGCTACTGGTCGCGGTGGGCCTGGCGGTCCGGGTCACGCTCGCCGAGAGCCCGACGTTCGTCGCCCTCCAGCGGCACGGCGCGGTGCGCCGGCTGCCGATCGTGGACGTGATCCGCTCGGACTGGCACCGCGTGCTGCTGGTGGCGTTCGGCACGGTCGGCGCGGGCGTCGTCATCACGATGACGACCGTGTTCTCGTTGGCCTACGGCCGACAGGCGCTGCAGCTGGACAACAGCGCGATGCTGGCGGTGCTGCTCCCCGCAGTGGTGGTGACCTTGGTGTGCCCGCCGCTGGTCGGGCCGCTGGCCGACCGGTTCGGGGTACGCGCGGTGTTCCTCGTCGGGGCCGCGGGCATGGTGGTCACGCCGTTCCTGTGGTTCGCGCTGCTCGACACCCGCCACTACGGGCTGATGCTGCTCGGCTTCGCGCTGCTGTTCGTGCCCTACTCGGCCAACTACGCCATGTTCCCGGCCTACTTCTCGCAGGTCTTCCCGCCCGCCCTGCGATACAGCGGCATGTCCCTCGGGTTCACCATCGGCACGATCGCCGGCAACGCGTTCGCGCCCGCGATCGCCACATCGATCCTGCGCGGCACCGGCAGCTGGGTCGGGATCGCCTGGTACATGGCCGCAATGGCGACGCTGTCGGTCGCCGCGGCCGTTCTCATGCCGATCCCCGCAGCCGAGGAGGACTCGGCCCCGCCCTCGAAGGCGCTCGGCACGGCGACCGCCTGACGCACCGGCTCACCGTCATCGCACGCGTGGCCTCAGTCCAGCGACTCCAGCAGGAATCCTGGGGCGGCCCGGAGAAGGGCGAGGACGGCTACTACGACGAGGTGCTCCCGCTGGCCGTGCGCATCTCCAACAACGGCGAGTTCGTGCACGTCAACGGCGCGACGGTGGGACAACAGGGCCGCTCGAACGTCTCCCACGGCTGCGTGAACCTCTCGCCGGCCAACGGCAAGGTCTTCTACGACTGGGTCCAGATCGGCGACCCGGTCAACATCGTCAACTCCACCCGCCCGCTCACCAAGGCCGACGGCGACATCCCCGACTGGCTGATGTCCTGGGAGGAGTACAAGGCCGGCTCCGCTCTGCACGGCCGCTCACCCGCACCGGTCGCGCAGTCCACGCCCGAACCGGTCTCTAAAACTGACGGAGATGCTTGACACTCGGTCTTCATGATCACTAAGGAGATCGGGTGAGTGAACCCGAGCTGGACCGCCAGGTGCGTCGCCGCCTGGCGGTCCTTCGTCATGTCGAGGAAGTCAGCGGGAACGTGGCGATGACTTGCCGCTACTACGGCATCAGTCGCCAGACCTACTACGCCTGGCTACACCGCTACGAGACTGAGGGCGTCGACGGCCTGCGCGATCGCTCCCGGCGACCACGGACCAGTCCGAACGCCACTCGGCCGGAGATCATCGAGAAGATCGTTCACTTGCGGCAGCACTACCACTTCGGGCCGCGCAAGATCGTCATGTACCTGCGGCGCTACCACGACGTCACCATCAGCGTGTCCGGTGTCTGGCGCATCCTGCATCGCCTCGACATGGGCCGGTTGCCCGCATCCCAGCGCTACAAGCGTCATGACCGGCGCTGGAAGCGCTACGAGAAACAACGCCCCGGACACCAGGTCCAGGTCGATGTGAAGTTCGTCGAACCCCTGCCTACCTGCACAAAGGCCGGTGTCACGCCGGCGCCGAAGCCGATCGGGCGGCGCGGGAAGTACTACCAGTTCACCGCCATCGACGACTGCACCCGGCTGCGGATCATGAAGATCTACCCGAAGGTCAACCAGAAGACAGCGATCCAGTTCCTGGACTACGTGCTCTCCCAGCTCCCCTTCGCCGTCGACGCCGTCCAGACTGACAACGGGGCTGAGTTCGCCTCGATGTTCCACTGGCACGTGCTCGACAAGGGCATCCGGCACGTCTACATCAAGCCCGGCACCCCACGCCTGAACGGGAAGGTGGAGCGCAGCCACCGCATCGACGCGGAGGAGTTCTACCGACTCCTCGATGGCGTCGTCGTCGACGACGTGAACATCTTCAACGCCCGGCTCAAGGAGTGGCAGGACTTCTACAACTTCGATCGCCCCCACGGCGGACTGGACGGCCAGACCCCCTATGAAAGACTCCGCCAGAAGACCCAAACCGAGGACCCGGGTGTAGTCGATCAACGTCAGCCGCACACATCAGCGCAGACGAGCTGGCCCGCAAGCCGGATCCTGTGGTTGCGTCTTCGGAGGTGGTCGCCTCGTTGGCGAACGGAGACCGCGACGGTACCGGGGTATTCGTCAGAGGACTCCCCCCTGATCACCGGATGGTCATCACCCCCTCCCCGAGTCCGCCGCGCCGTGTCAACGGGGCGGGGAACGCGCCGATGAAGCCATGCATGATCAGGACAGAGGCCGGAAACACCAGCGACGACGGAAAGGTCCGGCTGTCCTTGACCAGACCTTCGCCTGTAGCAGACGAACCCCTGGTCAGCACGTGGCGGAGAACGATATTGACAAGTTCCGAGCGCCATCGGCTGGCGAGCCACGGCCTTCAGCAACTCGCGGCCCGAGCCTGCCCTCGGAAAGTCAGGAACCACCGGTGACCAGATCGTAGGTGGCCTCGACCGGGAGCGTGCCACAGAGGACTCGCTGATCGGGCGCGTTCCCATCCTTGTGGTGCCCTGCCGAGGGCGCCACCTGCACCCCGCGTCAGTGGCGCGTTATCGGCGCGTCACCGCGCTGGGCGCCCAGCCGACGCCGCTCAATGTCTCACGCTGCCACCCCCAATGGGCGCACGCGGAGAGACCAGGCGATCTTGCTCGGGCATGAGCGCGTCGTCTCGGGCACCACTGCGTCCACAATGGACAGCCTGAATACGAAGTACAGACTCCGGAACGAAGCGAAACCGCAGGCCAGAAGAGTAACGACCCAAGGCTGGTGGGTGCGCCGCCAGGGACTCGAACCCCGAACCCGCTGGTTAAGAGCCAGCTGCTCTGCCAATTGAGCTAGCGGCGCGTGCCGTACGCTCCGTCGAGCGCAGAGCAGAAACTAGCACAGCCCCACCCGGGTGCGGTTGGGCGGGGCTCCGTTATGCCGATCGGGCATGCACCTCTAGCCGAGAGTAGAGCCCAAGTCAAGTAACCAGGCGGAGCGCCGGTCGTTATATGGGGCAGATGATGAAGCCTGGGGTCGGGGTTGACCACGGAGGTGGTGCGGGCATGGTTGTCGGGGCTCGGGGACGGTTAGGCGCCACGGCCGTGCTCGCCGCGCTGCTGTTGGGCGGTTGTGCGTCCGGCGGTGGGGTCGGTGGCGAGGTGCAGGACGTCGCCCAGCGGCGGATGGCGCAGGGGATGGCCGACGCGTTCCAGCCGAGCCTCACGGTGAACCCGCCGGACGGGGCGGCCGGGGTGTCGCCGGGCGAGCGGGTCACCGCGCTGGTGGCGAGCGGGCGGCTCACCCAGGTCGAGCTGCGCAGCGAGGGCGGGAACAAGGTCGACGGCGCGCTCTCGCCGGACGGCGAGCGGTGGATCTCGACGGCGCCGCTCAAGCCCGACACGTCCTACGTGCTGACCACGGCGGTTCGCGCCACGTCGGGCAAGGAGAGCAGCTCGACCTCGAAGTTCAGCACCCTCTCCCCCGGCCAGCAGGTGGGCGGCAAGATCACGCCGGAGGACGGCGCCACGCTCGCGTCGGACCGGGCGGTGAGCGTGGTGTTCGACAAGCCGATCGGGGACCGCGCGGCCGCCGAGCGCGCGCTGAACGTCAGCTCGGACCCGCCGGTCGGCGGCACCGCCGAGTGGCGCGGCGACCGGGAGCTGGTGTGGCGCCCGACCGGGCCGTGGCCGGCGGGTGGCCGGGTGACCGCCTCGATGGCCATGTTCGGCAAGCAGCTCGGGAAGGACCAGTTCGGCGCGCGTGACCTGCGCGCGGCGTACCGGGGGGCCGGTGGCGACCCGGCGCGGCAGGACGGCGACGTCCGGGCGAACGCCCCGAGGCGGGACGACACCGGGCTGGTGTCCAACTCGGTGCCCAGGGCGGCCCCGGCCACCCCCACCCCCCGTGCCACTCCGCCCCGGCCGCAGCGCCAGGCCCCGGCACCGGCCGCCCGCTCGACCCCGCGATCGACCCCTCGGCCCAGCCAGGAGCCGAACGCCGAGGAGAGCCGGCCGACCAGCACCAAGAAGAAGTCGTCGCCGGGCCTGCCCATCCTCGGATGAGCAGGGCGGAGCTTGCGCCGGATCGAACCGGCGCGTGCTCCGCGAGGGGTGGGGTGAGTGACGGGATTCGAACCCGCGACACCTGGGACCACAACCCAGTGCTCTACCGACTGAGCTACACCCACCAAGAACGCCGCGCGCGTACCGCGCCGGCCGAGACAGCCTAGCGTGCCCGTTTCCGGCGACTCCAACCGGATCCGGGTGCAGCCGACCCGTGAGTGGCTAGGGCCGTCATAGCGGCCCTAGCCACTCACGGGTCTGGCCAGGTGGGTGGCCAGGTACGCGCACGCCGCGGACAGCAGCGCCGCCGCCCCGAGCGCCAGGGTGGCCACGGCGAACGCCTGGTCGGCCGCCGAGGCCACAGACCCGGCCGAAGACCCGGCCGAGGACGCCAGGTAGAGCGTGCCGTAGAGGGCTATGCCGGTCGCCCCGCCGAGCGTCATCGTGGTGGTCGCCGTGCCGCTGATGTCCGAGGCGTGGTGCGCCGGCACCGCCCCGGTCAGGTGGCCGATCAGGGTGCTGAACTGCACGCCGAGCCCGAACCCGCCGAGCGTGAGCAGCACCACCAGCACGGCCATCGGGTGCCGGCCGCCGAACAGCACGCCGCTGATCGACAGGAACGCCACCGCCAGCATCAGGCTCCCGGACGGCGGCACCAACCGGGCCCACCGGGGCGCCAGCGCCGGGGTGAGGCGGCCGGTCACCTTGCCGGCCACCCCGAACGCGGCCACCCACGGCACCAGCATCAGCCCGGACACCAGCGCGCCCGCGCCCAGCCCGAACTGGACGTACTGGGCCAGCACGAACAGCAGCGCGTGGTACGTCGAGGTGGCCACGAACAGCGCCACCAGGCCCAGCGCGACCGACCGGTTGCCCAGCAGCCCCGTGTTGAGCAGCGGCAGCACGCCGCGCGCGGCCGCCCGCCGTTGCACCGCGAGCAGCAGCCAGAACGCCGGCCCGCTCGCCGCCAGGCACAGCCACGTCCAGGCCGGCCAGCCCTCGCCCCGGCCCAGGCACAGCGGCACGATCACCAACAGCACCCCCACCGACAGCGCCGCGACGCTGAGCGGGTGCACCCGAGCCGCCGGGTCCGAACCGGCGGGCGAGTCGGCGGGCAGCCAGCGGCGGCCGGCGGCCAGCACGGCGGCACACACCGGGACGTTCACCAGGAAGATCGACCGCCAGCCCAGGCCGGCCACGTCCGCGGCGATCAGCAGCCCGCCCAGGCACTGCCCCAGCACGGCGCCGCCGGAGAGCGCGAGCGTGTAGACGCCGATGGCCCTCGACCGCGCGCCGTCGGCGAAGTTGAGCCGGATCCCGGTCAGCGCCTGCGGGAACATCAACGCGCCCGCCGCCCCCTGCGCCGCCCTGGCCAGCACCAGCGCCGTCGCGTTCGGGGCGAGCCCGCACGCCAGCGAGGTGAGCCCGAACAGCGCGACCCCGAGCAGGAACATCCGCCGGTACCCCCGGCTCTGCCCCAGCCGCGAACCCGGGATGATCAGGACCGCGAACGCCACCAGGTACGCGCCGACCACCAGCTCGACGGCACCGTCCGAGGCCGCCAGCCCGGTGCGGATGGACGGCGTCGCCACGTTGGCGATGGTGGTGTCGAGCTGGGCCAGGAACGGCGCCATCACCAGCACCGTGAGCAACCGGTTGCCCGGCCTGGTGGAGACCGGGGTCGAGAGTGTGCCGGGCATGGAGGTCCTCGCCTTCGCCGTCGGGGTCGCCCAGCAGAACCCCGGCGAACGGCCGCCGGTTGCGGAGGACACTCCCGGCTCGACACGCCGAAGGTTACTCATTTCAGATGTTCCTCGTGAGTAACTCCGACCACTCGTGGCACCCGTTCATCGGGCTCGATCAGGGCACCGCGCACACTCAACTTCGCCGGGCGTCACGGCTCGCGCCAACCACCGGCGACAAGCGGGCTCAAAGAGGCTCCTCATCGTGTGCTGTTGCGATTTCAGGCCGGACGATGAGTGTGTTACCCATAAGGCTCACCTCATATGACGTGGTCGAACTGGTCCGCCAAACTTTCGCCGGACAGACTGTGAGGAGCCTGCGCGATGGTTGTGACGACGCTCGTCGACGAACGGGTCGATGAGGCCTGGACCGGAAAGCTCGCGGCCCGGGTCGCCCGGCAGATCGAGCGGGACATCGTGGCGACCCGCTGGCAGGTCGGGCACGTGGTCGGGTCGGAGACCGAGCTGCGGGAGCGCTACCAGGTCAGCAGGGCGGTGCTGCGGGAGGCGATCCGGCTGGTCGAGCACCACCAGGTCGGCACCATGCGGCGGGGGCCCAACGGCGGGCTGGTGGTGCGCGCGCCGGACGCGGGCGCCACGGCCAGCGCGATGGTGATGTACCTGAAGTCGGTGGGCACCACGCTGGAGGACCTGATCTCGGTCCGGATCATGCTCGAACCGCTGGCCGTGACGCTGGCCGCCGAGCAGATCACCGAGTCCGGGATCGCCGAGCTGCGCGCGGTGCTCGAGGACGAGGCGCGCTCCGGGATGGGGCGCGACGCCCACCTGCGCAACCAGTTACACCTGACGCTGGCCAAGCTGTCCGGGAACCCGGCGCTGCACCTGTTCATCGACGTGCTGCTCCGGCTGACCTGGCGCTACGCCGGCCAGCAGCTGCTGCACCTGCCGGCGCCCACCGATCCGGGGCTGGTGGAGGCCAACCACGCGCACCGGTCGATCGCGGACGCGGTGGTGGCCGGCCAGGGCGCCCGCGCCCAGTACCACGTCCAGCAGCACCTGGAAGCGACCCGGGACTACCTGCGCAACTGGCAGCCGCCGGAGCACTCCGCGCTGCAGCAGGCCAAGGACGTGCTCGGCACCCCGGTCCGGGAGCAGAAGCTCGCCGAGGTGGTGGCCGAGCGGCTGCTCACCGAGATCATCGAGCGCGGCTGGGAGGTCGGCTCCGTGATCGGCTCCGAGGCGATGCTGCTGGAGCGGTTCGACGTCAGCCGCCCGGCGCTGCGCGAGGCGGTGCGGCTGCTGGAGTACCACTCGGTGGCCCAGATGCGGCGCGGCCCCGGCGGCGGCCTGATCGTCACCAAGCCGAACCCCACCGCGAGCATCGACGCCACCGCGCTGCACCTGGACTACCAGGGCCTGAACACCGGCGACCTGCACACCGTGCGCGAGGTGCTGGAGCTGGGCTGCACCGACCAGCTGGTGACCACCACCGACCAGGACCTGCTCGCGCACCGGCTGCCCGCGTTCGCGCAGAGCCCCGCGCCGGAGACCGGCACCGGGTCGTGCCACCCCTGGCACATCGAGCTGGCCGACCTGTCCGGCAACCCCGCGCTGGCGCTGTTCCTGCGGATCCTGATCACGCTGCGGACCCGCCACCACGATCCCGTCGACCCGGCCGCCGGGGCGACCGACGCGGCCACCGCGCACCAGGGCATCGTGGACGCGCTGCTGACCGGCGACGCCGGCCTGGCCCGCCACCGGATGCGCCGGCACCTGCACCGGCCGGAGGATACGGGCGCCCACGGATACCGGGGGCCCCGGGAATGACCACCACCGACGGGCCGGCCAGCGACGCACCGGCCGGCCCGGCCACCGCCGAGCGCGGTGGCCGCCGGCGACGGTTGCTGGGCCTGGCGCTCACGGTGGTCGCGCTGGCCGTGGCGTTGCCCGCGTTCGTGGCGCGGGCGTACGCGGTCCCGTCGGACTCGATGGAGTCGACGCTGCACGGCTGCCCCGGCTGCGAGAACGACCACGTGCTGGTGGACAAGCTCGCCTACCACTTCGGCACGCCCCGGCCTGGCGACATCGTGGTCTTCGTCGTTCCGACCAGCTGGCGCAACAGCGAGCTGCCCGGCGAGGCGGACACCGACTTCATCAAGCGCGTGATCGCGGTGGGCGGCCAGACGGTGTCCTGCTGCGACGACCGAGGCCGGGTGATGGTGGACGGGCGGGCGCTGGACGAGCCGTACATCCACTTCGCCCCCGAGTACGGGCCGGCGGTGCAGGCGCGGTTCGGCCCGGTCCGGGTGCCGGACGGCCAGCTCTGGGTGATGGGCGACAACCGCAACGACTCGGTCGACTCCCGCGCGCCGAACAACGGCCCGGTCCCGGTGTCCGACGTGATCGGCAAGGCGCGGATGATCGTGCTGCCGTTCGGCAGGTTCGGCGGGATCCAGTAGTCGATCCAGTAGTCAGCGCCGCGGGGTCGTCAGCGCGGTGATGGTGGCGGCGATGGCGTGCTCGACGGCGCCGGCGCCGACCCCGTCCGGATCGGCCAGGTGCTCCATGGACAGGCCGTTGGTCAGGCAGTGCAGGATCAGCGCCGCCACCTCCGGGCTCACCGCGAGGCGCAGGCCGCCGCGTTCGACGATCTCGGTGACCAGCGCGGTGGCGGCCGCGCGCTGGGCACGCCGCAGCCGGGCGAGGATCGCCCGCACCTGCTCGTCGCGGACCGCGCGCGCCGCGAACTCCAGGCCCAGCCGGCCCCGCTCGGGATCGTCGACGACCCGCCGGGCGACGAGGCGTGCCGCCCGGCCGGCCGCCGAGGCCGGGTCGTCCCGGATCTCGCCGAGCAGCGCGGCCCGTTCGTCCTCGGCGCGCTCGCCGAGCACGGCCCCGAACAGCCCCTGCTTGCTGCCGAAGTTCGAGTAGATCGCGCCCTTGGTGAACCCGGCCGCGTGGGCGATGTCGTCGAGCCGGGCGTCGACGTAGCCGCGCTCGGCGAACACCCGGGCGGCGGCCGCCAGCAGGCGACGGCGCACCTCGGCCCGGGGGGTCCGGGGAATCGGTTCCGCGTTCACGGCGCCCAGATTAGCGTACTTTGGGTATCCGATACCGAAAGTACGGAGTTGTCCCATGGCGTTCGATCGAGGGTTGCGCGCCCGGCTGGGCTGGTACGGCTACGACTGGGCGAACTCGGTCTTCACCACGGCCGTGACGTCGATCTTCTTCGGCCCGTTCATCACCGAGGTCGGTGAGCGGGCCGCCGGGGCCGATGGGTACCTGCACCCGCTGGGCGTGCCGGTGCCGGCCGGTTCGCTGTTCCCCTACCTGGTCGCGTTCTCGGTGTTCGTTCAGCTGTTCGCGCTGCCCACGGCCGCCGCGCTGACCACCCGGTACGGCAGGGGGACGTTGCTGGGCGCGCTGTCCTCGTGCGGCGCCGGGGCCACCATCGGCCTGTACGCGATCGGCGAGGCCGACTACGCGCTCGGGGGCGCGCTGTATGTGGTGGCCACCATGGCGCTGGGGGCCTCGATCACGGTGACCTCGCTGGTGGGGACCTATGCGGTAATCGGGCTCGGGCTGTCAGGGAACGAGGTGGTCACCATCGTGCTGTTCGTCCAGCTGGTGGCCTTCGGCGGTGCGGTTCTGGTCGGGCGGCTGGCCGAGCGGTACGGCGGCCGTAGCGTCCTGCTCGGGGTGGTGGTCGTCTGGGTCGGCGTCATCGCGGTGGGAGCGGTGGTCCCGGACCGGTCGTTCGGGGCGTTCGGGGCGGTGTGCGCGGGCGCGGGCGTCGTGATCGGCGGGACCTACGCGCTGTCCCGGTCGGTGTTCGTCCGGTTGGTGCCTCCCGACCGCGCGGCGGAGTACCTCGGGATCTTCGAGACCGTCAACCGGTGCCTGGGTTTCGTCGGCCCGGCCACCTTCGGCCTGGTCCTGCAGTGGACCGGCAACTACCGCGCGGCGTGGGCGTCCATCCTGGCGTTCTGGCTGGCCGGGCTCTGCGCGCTGGTGGCCGGCGCGGCGGCGCGGCGGGAGGCGGTGCGCCATGGCTGAGGGAACGCGCCACCGCGTCCTGCTCACCGAGGCGTCCAGCAACTCGGCCAGGGAGGTGCTCACCGTGCTGGGCCGCCACGGGCACGAGGTGGGCGTCATGGACGGCGGTGGCGTCTCCCTCACGGCGTGCTCGCGGTGGGTGCGGCGCCGGCACCGCTGCCCCCGGTTCGCGGCCGACCCGCTGCGCTACCTCGACGCGCTGCGCGAGGTGCTGGCCGGCCACGACTACGACGTGCTGCTGCCCACGCACGAGCAGCTGGTCGCGCTGGCCCGTTACCGCGAGGAGTTCGGCGCGCTGGGGGCCGGGCTGGCGGTGCCGTCGTTCGCCTCGGTCCGCCGGGTGCAGGACAAGTCGGCGGCGGTACGGCTGCTGGGCGAGCTGGGGCTGCCCCAGCCGGAGACCGCGTTGGCGGCGGATGTCAAGGAGCTGCTCGGCCACGCCGGCCGGCTGCCCGTGTACGTCAAGCTCCCGGTGGCGACCTCCAGCCGGGGCGTCTGGCTGGCGGAAAGCCCGGAGCGGCTCGCCCGGGTCGCCGCGCTGCCCGCCGTCCGGGACGCCTTCGCCGCCGGCGGCACGGTTCTGGTGCAACGGCCGGTGCCCGGTCCGCTGGTCATGGTGCAGGCGCTGTTCGACGGCGGGACGCTGGCCGGCATCCACGCCAGCGCGCGCGGGCGGGAGGGCGTGCAGGGCAGCGCGTCGGCCAAGGAGTCCGTCGTGCTGCCCGGCATCACGCGGCACCTGGCCAGGCTCGGCGCGGCGCTGGACTGGCACGGGCCGCTGTCCGCCGACGCGGTCCTGGACGAGCGCTCCGGCCAGGTGCACTACGTCGACATCAACCCGCGCCTGGTGGAGCCGGTGAACGCCGAGCTGGCCGGGGCCGACCTGGTCCGGCGCTGGCTGGCGGTGTCACGCGGGGAGCAGACCGGACCGCTCCCGCCGCCGACGGCCGGGGTACGGACACACCTGCTGTTCGCCGCGATCCTGCGCCACGCGGAGACCGGCCGGGGGCGGCGGGCCATGCTCCGCGAGCTGGTCGACGCCGCGACCCGGCGCGGCTGGTACGCGGACAGCGTGGAGGAGCTGCTGCCGGTCGGGTCGGACCCGGCGGCCGCCCTGCTCCCGGCGGCCGTCACCGCCTGCCTGGTGGTCTCGCCGGGGCTGTGGCGGCGGCTGGCCCCCACCGCGGCGCCGGCCCACGCGCTCACCCCGAGCGGCTGGCGCCGGCTGCTGGAGGCGCCCTGAGGGCCGTTCCCGTCACGAGCGTGAGGAAGCCTCCTGGTCCCAGGTGGCGCGCAGGAAGTCGGCCAGCTCGGCGGCCGGCAAGCGCAGCCCGAGCACGCCGTCCGGGGAGCTCAGGATCAGCTCCAGCAGCCTCGGGTCGGCCAGGTCGCGCAGCAGGGCCACGTCCCCGAGTCCGGCCGGCCCGGCAAGCCCGGCGGCCAGCAGCTCGCGCGCCACGACCCAGTGCACGTCGGCGTCGGGGAACCCCAGCCACACCTCGAACGGCTCGCGGCGCGACCAGGTCATCGTCATGCGCACCAGCTCGTCGGAGTCCACCGGCCGCAGCCGCAGCTGCCAGGTGACGGTGGCCGGGCGGGCGATCATCTAACGACCCCGCGTCGCGAAGAACCGGGCGGTCCCGCGCCGGAGGGTGATCCCCCGGCCCGAGCCCGCCCGGTTCCGCCAGCCAGACATGGGCCGTAGTGGTCTAGTAGCTGCTCGTTGTGTTCGACGAGCCGTAGCGGGACTGGCACTGCGTGTTCGAGCCGCCGCCGTTGATCCAGCCGTGGTCGCACTGGGCGCGCGCGTAGCCGTCGTCGCCCGACCGGCCGTAGTCTCCGCCGTCGTCATCGTCGGCGTACGCGACGCCACCGAACGCGACGGCACCCCCGACCAGGAGCCCGGCCACCACGGCCAGCCCCCGAATGCCTCGAGTTCCGATCACCTGATTCATCCCCCAGTTGAACAGTGAGTTGAAGTGGGAACGCCGTGACGCGGGCTCGAGGGGTGGGTCCGCGCCACGGCGTCTTCCTACGGTCGGTCAGTGCCCTCGTCGCCGGCGTCAGCATCGGCTGGCGGCGGCGGCGGTGCCTTCTCGACCGAGCACTGTGTGGCCTCGCCGGAGTTCTGGCCGACCACCGCAAGGCCTACCGAAACAGGTGGGCCGACACAGGTCGCCTGGGCGGTGCCCCCGGATCGACCGTTGCCACGACCCTTGTCGTGCTGGCCTTGCGAGTCATCAGCAAACGCGGTGCCGACCATTAGGACGGAACCGACAGCGCCGAGCACCAGCGCGACGCTGGCAACGGCTGCCTTACGGCGGAACGTGCCGTTCACCCGTCATCCTCCACACTTCTCGTTGGGCTGCGAGCCACCACTCCCTGGGACTCGCGGCTGCATTCCGGCCCCGGGCTGTAGGGAGCCCTGTACAACCCCGGACCGCTCATTCGAACGTCGTGCGGAAACCAGTTGCGAAGACGGTTCCCGTACCTCGCGTGGACCACTATTATCACCGTCCTCGACGGACGACTTTGAGTGACCCATATCCACTCCGATGCGCCTTTCGGTACAGCCGTGCACACGACACCAGGAGTTGGCTGCACCGAAACCACGCCAGACTGCCACGTCGAACAGGTAGTGTTTCTCCTGGCCGCGAGGCACAGACGGTCGAACGAGCGACGGTCACGGTCGATCCGTCACACTTTACGGCGACCCCACAAACCGTGACCTAAATTCGGCGGTGGTAGCGGCCCCCGATGCATCCGGGGGCCGCTACCTCTATTGCCGCCTCACTGAGTCCGTCTGGTGACGGCTCAGTAGCTCACGCCAGGCGCCGCGGAGCCACCCGAGGTGCTCGCGTTGCACTGGGAGTTGCCGTCGGCCGACCCATTGCCGAGGATTCCCAGGCCAGCGGCGATCGGGATCAGGCACCACGACTGAGCGGTCCCGCCCTTGCCACCGGAACCACCGCTGAAGTGGTTGCTGCCGTGCTGGCCGCCCTTGCCGCTAGCGAAGGCGGTGGCCCCGAACAGCATGGTTCCGCTGGCCGCGAGCGCGGTCGCCGCGAGGACCACGGCGGCACGCTGACCGTACTTGCGAATCATCACTTACCTCCCCATTCGACGGCCAAGGCGCGTGTCGCCTCAGCCGCTGCACAGGTTTAGCGGCATTGCGATCACGTGTCCACGGTCGATCCCGTCGCGCGCGCGGAAAGTACCGTCAGGGGTGAGCCTGAGCGGGTGAGCGATCCATTCAATCGGGTTGTCACGCGTTTGACCCGCTACCCGAAGTCATCAAATTCTGGTATCGCCACCCCTTCGAGTGGTGTTACGAGACCGGTCGGGCGGCGGTTGATCACGACGCCTCCAACGGGCCTACCCGAGGTCGGTGCACTCTATTGGTGCCACCGACCCGCGTGGTTCCCCCGATCGCATGGCAATGACCCACGAGGACCCATGAATACCTTTCCCCTAATTCCGCGGAACGGCCGACACGGCGCGCCTGGACTACCACCTAGTAAGTGAGGGGGGCCGAATATGGATCACAACCGGACGGCAATACAGTCGTTGCGACAAAGCACGGGAAGAAAACCTGTGTGGTGGTGACGGGGGCAATGATTCAGCTCGAAGGTGTCAGCAAGGTGTACCGGGCCGGCCCGGCCGAGGTGCGGGCGCTGGACGCGGTCGATCTCACCATCGACGACGGCGAGCTCGTCGCGATCATGGGTCCGTCCGGCTCCGGCAAGAGCACGCTCATGAACATCCTGGGCTGCCTCGACGTGCCCAGTTCGGGGCGCTACCTGTTGGACGGGGTGGACGTCGCGCGCAGCGGTGACGACGAGCTCGCGGACATCAGGGGCCGCAAGATCGGCTTCATCTTCCAGGCCTACAACCTGCTCGCGCGGACCACCGCGGTGGCCAACGTGGAGCTGCCGCTGCTCTACTCGCGCGACGGCACCCGCCGGCAGCGTGCGCTCGCCGCCCTGGCCGAGGTGGGCCTCGCGGACCGCACCGACCACCTGCCGACCGAGCTGTCCGGCGGCCAGCAGCAGCGGGTGGCCATCGCGCGCGCCCTGGTCACCGAGCCGACCATGCTGCTCGCCGACGAGCCGACCGGGAACCTGGACTCCGCGACCAGCGTCGAGATCGCCGAGATGCTGGTGCGGCTCAGCGACGCCGGCCGCACCGTCGTGCTGATCACGCACGAGGAGGAGATCGCCGCGTTCGCCCGCCGGGTCATCCGGCTGCACGACGGCCAAGTGGTCAGCGACTCCTTGAACGACACGACCGGCACGAACGGCGCCTCCCCCAACGGGGCGGCCGGCTCAGAGAACGGCTCCGAGAACGGCACGGCCGAGACCGCTGACGACACGGACGACACCGACGACACCCCCGCCGGGCCCTCGGCGGGCAACGGGTCGCTGAAGGTCGAGGTCGCCAGGTGAGCCTCCGGGAGGCGATGCGGGTTGCGATGCGCGGGCTGCGCGCCAACCGGCTGCGGTCCCTGCTGACCATGCTCGGCATCATGATCGGGGTCGCGGCGGTGATCCTGCTGGTCGCGCTGGGCAACGGCACCTCGGCCCGGCTCAACGAGCAGATCGCGTCGCTGGGCACCAACCTGATCGGCGTGCTCCAGACCCGGGGCAGCGTGTCGAGCAGCGGCAAGAGCCAGCCGCTCACCGACAAGGACGTCGACGCGCTGCGGGACTCCTCCGAGTCCCCCCGGTTCGTCACCGTCACCCCGGTCAAGCAGGCCAGCGCGGTGCTCGACCACGACAACGAGATGTGGCGCACCAACATCGTCGGGTCGTCCAAGGACTACCCGGCGGCCTTCCACCGCACGGTCGCGACCGGCAGCTTCTTCACCGACTCCGACGTCCGCACCAGCACCCGCGTCGTGGTGCTCGGCCAGAAGCCGCTGGAGCAGCTGTTCGGCGGCGACAGCAACGGCGCGATCGGCCAGAAGGTGCGCATCGGCCGGCAGAGCTTCCAGGTCGTCGGCACGCTGGAGGCGAACGGGCAGGGCGACGACGTGGCGGTGATGCCGATCACGGCCGCGCGCAGCTACCTGGTCGGCGGCGAGGACACCGTCGACCAGATCGTCGTGGAGGCCACCAACCAGGCCGGCGTGCCGGCCACCATGGACAAGGTGGCCAGGGTCCTGATGGACCGCCACCACATCCTCAACCCGGACCAGAAGGACTTCGAGGTCCGCTCGAACCTGGACCTGCTCAAGCAGTACACCCAGGTCACCGACGTTTTCACGCTGTTCCTGGCGGCCATCGCGGCGATCTCGCTGCTGGTCGGGGGCATCGGGATCATGAACATCATGCTGGTCACCGTGACCGAGCGGACTCGCGAGATCGGCATCCGCAAGGCGGTCGGCGCCCGGCGTAAAGCGATCATGAAGCAGTTCCTCATGGAGTCCACGGTGTTGGCCGGGATCGGCGGCATCGTCGGGGTGGTCGTGGGGGTCGCGCTGTCGCTGCTGGGCGAGCTCCTCGGGGCCGGCTTAGGCAAGACCTTCGCGCCACCGCAGCTGTCCGGCGGCTCGGTGCTGCTGGCGTTCCTCGTCAGCCTGTGCATCGGCCTGTTCTTCGGCGCTTACCCGGCCAACAGGGCCGCGCGGATGCGCCCCATAGACGCATTGAGGCATGAATGATCCCCCGTTTCGACAGAAGAGGTAGTCGCGCCATGCATGCCCGGCTAGAGATGATCAAGGAGCGCGCCCAGGTGGTGCTCGGTGGCCGCCGCGGTTGGTGGGTCGCCGGCCTCTCGCTGGCGCTCCCGGTCGCCCTGGTCGCTGTCGCGTGCGGCACCGCTGAGTCGACGCCGACCTCGGTCCGGGTGCAGAAGGGCAGCGTGGCCCGCGTGGTGTCCGCGACCGGCACCCTGCAGGCGATCACCGAGCAGAAGCTGGGCTTCACCACGGGCGGCAGGCTCACCCAGGTGCTGGTCGCGGTGGGACAGCAGGTCAAGGCCGGCCAGCCGCTGGCCACCATCGACGACCTGGAGGCCAAGGCGGACCTGCAGCAGGCCGAGGCCAAGCTGGCCAGGGAGCAGGCCGGGCTGGACCGGATCAAGGACGGCAACAAGACCGACGCCACGGCCGACGACTACAGCCACGCCAAGGACGTGCTCGGCGCGACCGAGGAGGAAGGCGACAAGATCGACAAGGCCAACTCCGAGGCGATCGACCAGATCCGCAAGCAGCTGGACGAGGACCGCGACAGCCTGGCCCAGATCCGGGCGCAGGCCGCCGCCGACCAGGACAAGTGCAACCGGTCGATCACCGGCAACTCGCACCGCTACGACGGCTACGGCGACAACGCCGACGTGCACAGCGGCCGCCGGGGCCTGCTGCTGGAGAACCCGCTGAACCTGCACGCCCCGTCCTGTGAGAAGGCCGAGAAGGGCAAGTCCGCGCTCGCCTCCTACCAGCGGCGGATCAGCGAGGGCGAGCGCGACCTGCAGCGGGCGGAGCGGCGCAGGGAGACCGACAAGGCCCGCCAGAAGGTGTCCGTCGAGAACGCCCGCCGGGACGCCACCGCCGCCGGCCACGACGCCGACGCCGCCGAGAGCGACCGCCCGCACGACATCGACGAGCAGGCCGCCAACGTGTCCGCGGCCGCCGCCGACGTGCTCAAGGCCAAGCGGGCGGTGGAGGACACCACCCTGATCGCGCCGGTGCCCGGCGTCGTGGGCAGCATCAACGGCGCCCCCGGCGAGCACGTCGGCTCCGGCTCGGGCACCACGCCGCTGGCCCCCGGTGGCCGGACCGCGCTGCCCGACATGGACTCCGGCGTCGGCGCCAAGGACTCCGGCGGGAGCAAGGAGGAGCGCCCGGGCGCTGACTCGTTCATCGTGCTCAAGAACGTGAACAGCTTCCAGGTGGTGGTCCCGTTCGAGGAGGCGGACGCCGCCTCGATCAAGCCCAACCAGAAGGTCAACGTGACCTTCGACGCCGTGCCCGGCCTGACCAGCGTCGGCACCGTCACCTCGGTCGCGCCCACCGGGACCCAGATCAAGGACGTGACGAACTACTACGTCACCGTGGTGCTCACCGAGGCCGACTCCCGGCTGCACGGCGGCCAGACCGCCGAGGCGGGTGTGGTCGTCGGCGGGGTGGACAACGTCCTGGTGGTGCCCACGGCGGCGGTGCAGCGGGGCGGCCAGACCGGCGTGGTGCAGGTGCTCCAGAAGGACGGCACCGTCCGGCGGGTGCAGGTGCAGCTCGGCATGGTCGGGGACCGCACGGTCGAGATCGTGTCCGGGCTCACCGAGGGCCAGCGGGTGGTCATCCCGGAGACGTGACCGGGGCTCGCCACTCGGTTGCGAGCGCGCGCGCAGGGTTGTCGACGAAGATCCGGTTCGTGATCTCCGTGCCCAGCTCGCGCTCCAGCCGGGGGCGAAGGGTTCGGAGCAGGTAGGGCATGCCGGGGCCTTCGCCGGTGGCCGCCCGCGCCTCGGCGGTGGTGGTGTCCGCGCCGACCATCAGCTGGTCGGCGTGGCCGGCCTCGGCGAGCGCGACCAGGGTGTCCATCAGCCGCCAGTCGGTGGCGTGGTGGGCACGCGACGGGCCGTCGAAGGCCAGGAAGGCGCCGGACCGGGCGGCGGCGAGCTGCTCGCGCGGGTCCGGCCGGCGGTTGAGGTGGCCCAGGATCACCGACGCCGGTGGCACGTCGAGGTGGCCGCACAGCAGGTCGAGGACGTCCAGGGCGGCGGTGCCCTGTTCGTGGTGCACGGCGATCGGCGCGCCGGTGGCGTGGTGGGCGGCGGCGGCCTCGGTCATCGTCCACCGGGCGTGCTCGTCCAGGCCGTGGAAGCTCCCGGCCACCTTGATCAGGCCGGCCCGCGCCCTGGTCGGTGGGGCGCCGGGTGGGCCGTCGAGGCGCATGCCGTGCACCAGCTCGTCGACGAACAGTTGGGCCGGCTCTTCGGGGATCGTGTCCGGGCGGTAGTGGCGGGCCTGGTGCAGGCCGGTGGCGGCGACCAGGTGCACGCCGGTGGACCGGGACAGCTCCGCGAGCCAGTCACCGCCCCGGCCGGTGCCGAACGGCGACCACTGCACGACCGAGGCGCCGCCCGCCTCGGCGAACGCGCGCAGCTCTGCCTCGGCCGCGCGCGGATCGGTCAGCTCGTGGCCGGGCAGCGCGGCGCTGGTGAGGAACACGTGGTCGTGGGCGTCGCAGGTGCCGAGCCGCGCGGGCTCGATGTCGCCGCACACGGTGCGTACCGCCCTGGTCACGGCGTTTCCTCGGCGAGCGCGGCCGTCGCGACCCGCAGCCCTGCCAGCGCCTTCGGCACCCCGATATACGGCGCGAGGTGCACGAACACCTCCACCACCTGCGCGTGTGACAGCCCGACCCGCAGGCCGGTGCGGGCGTGGCCGGCCAGCTGCGGGTCCACCCCGCCGAGCGCGGCCAGCGCGCCCAGGTTGACCAGCTGGCGGTCGCGGAGCGTGAGCTCGCCGCGCTGGTAGGTGCCGCCGAACAGGCTCGTCACTATCCAGTCGGCGAACCCGGGCGCGGCCTGCTCCAGCGCCGGGAACGTGCTTTCGATCGTCCGTTCGTCCTGCAGCTCGCGCAGCAGCCGGTAGCCGGCCTCCCGGTCCAGCGTGGCTTCGTTCACGACCCCTCCTCTGTAACGGCTCAGTCGTTACAGAGGCTAGCTCATAGGTAACGGCTAAGGCGTTACACTTTTCGGGTGGCGGACGAATTCCGGCTGGACTGCGGGGCGACCTGGCTGAACCTGCTGGCCACCAAGGGGCAGGCGTTCGGCGCGCGGCCGGTCGAGCGGCTGGCCACCGTGGACCGGCTGCGCGAGTGGCTCGCGCTCACCGAGCTGACCCCGGCGCACCCGCCCGGCGAGGCCGACCTGCGGGCGGCGTGGCGGCTGCGGGAGACGCTGCGCCCGCTCGCGATGGCCACCGTGACCGGCGCGCCGCCGCCGGCCGCCGAGGCCGCCGAGCTGTCCGAGCTGCTGGCCGCCGCCCCCGACCCGGTGGAGCTGCGCGCCGGCGGCGAGCGACTGCTGCGTCGCCCGCCGCCGACCACCGCCGCCGCGCTGGCCCGCATCGCCCGTCAGGCCGTCGACCAGCTCACCGGCCCGCAGCGCCACGACCTGGCCATCTGCCCGGAACACGACTGCCGTGGCGTGTTCGTGAACCAGGGCGGGCGCCGCCGCTGGTGCCCCTCCCCCGCGTGCGCGAGCCGGGGCCGGGTCCGCGCCCTGCGCGCCCGCCGCCGCGCGGCCCCGCCGGACTGATCGGCCCCTCGGCCGGGCGCCCGTGACGGATCGCGGGCGCCCGACCGGGCCGGTCAGGCCGGTTCGTACAGGCTGAACGGGGTGCCCTGGTCGTCGTGGCAGTGCGCGATCCGGCCGACGCCGGGGATCGCCTGGACGTCCTCGCTCTTGCCGCCCAGCTCGGCCACCTTCCGCGCCGACGCGTCGATGTCGACGGTGTGGAAGTAGACCCTCGGGTGCGTGAGCTCGGCGTCCTTGGGCGCGATCGCGCCGGCCGGGCCGCCCTCGATGATGTGGTAGTCCTGCCCGCCGAACGGGCTGGTGCGCCACCCGAACAGCTGGCCGTAGAACCGTCCCGCGCGGGCGGTGTCCTCGGCGGGCAGCTCCAGCCAGTTGATCTCTCCGGACATGGTGGATTCCTTCCGTGTGCGTGGATGAACCCCCAGAGGACGAACGGCGACCGGCCCGCTCGACACCGCGGCCGAGATTTCTTCGGCGGCCGGCACAGGCCAGTACAGTGCGGTCGTGGCGGCGGAGCTGGTCCGGTTCGACCCGCGCAACTCGCACGTGCACAGTGAGCCGTACACCGTGTACGAGCGGTACCGACGGCTCGACCCGGTTCATTGGGGCCTGCCGTACGCGCCGGGCGCCCCTGGCTGCTGGTACCTGTTCCGGCACGAGCACGTGGTGGCCTTCCTGCGCGACAGGCGTTTCCACCGCAAGTGGCCCAGGCACGCGTCGGACGACCGGATCGCGCACGCGCCGGCGCGGCAGCGCCCGTTCCTGGAGGTGCTGGACCGGATGCTGCTGTCCACCGACCCGCCCGAGCACCGCCGGCTGCGCACGCTGGTCGGCAAGGCGTTCGGGCAGCGGGCCGTCGAGTCGTACCGCCCGCTGGTGCGCCGGCTCGCCGAGGACCTGGTCGACGCGCTCCCCCGGCCGGCCGAGTTCGACGTCGTCGAGCGGCTCGCCGCGCCGCTGTCGTTCACCGTCATCTGCGCGGTGCTGGGCGTGCCGACCGAGCACACCGATCGGCTGCGGACCTGGAGCGCCCGCTTCAGCGACGGGCTCGACCTGCGCAAACAGCCGGACACGATGGCGGCGGCCGGTGAGGCGACGGTCAGGCTGCTGGACTACTTCGGCGAGCTGGTTCGCCAGCGGCGGCGGGAACCGCGCGACGACCTGGTCAGCGCGCTGGTCAGCGCCCGCGACGACGAGGACCGGCTCAGCGAGGACGAGCTGCTGGCGATGATCATCCAGCTCATCTTCGCCGGCCACGAGACGACCGTCGCCCAGATCGGCGCCACCGTGCTCAACCTGCTGGAGAACCCGGACCAGCTCGCGCTGCTGCGGGCCGACCCCGGGCTCATCGGCAACGCCGTCGAGGAGAGCCTGCGGCGCACCGGTTCGGCGCACACGGCGGCCGGGCGCAAGCCGTCCGAGGACGTCCGGATCGGCGACAAGCTGATCCGGGCCGGCGAGCCGGTGATCGCCTTCATCGCGGCGGCGAACCGGGACCCGGACGTGTTCGACGACCCGCACCGGTTCGACATCCGCCGCGACACCTCGGCCGCCGTCCCGTTCGGTGCCGGCGTGCACTACTGCCTGGGCGCGCAGCTGGCCCGGCTGGAGGCCGAGACCGCCGTCGCCACCCTGTTCCGCCGCCTCCCCGACCTGCAGCCCGTTCCAGACCGACCGTCGGTCTACCGCGACAACATCGTGCTGCCCGGCATCGAGCACCTCATCGTCCGGGAGCCCGCCGCCCGCGATACCCGTCCGGGTCGCGCACCCGTCTCGTCGCCCGGCTAAGGTCGGAGAATCGTGGACCATCGGGACCTCCGGCGGCGGTTCGAGACGCTGACCACCGCCCACCTCGCCGACGCGTGCATCCGGGCACAGATCCCGGTGCGCTGCGCCCCCGCGCCGGTGCGCGCCGTGGTTCCCGGCGACCGCCTCGCCGGGGCCGTCCGACCGGCGCGGCACGCCGGCAGCGTGGACGTCTTCCTGGAGGCGTTCGAGTCCGCCGCGCCCGGCGACGTGCTGGTCGTGGACAACGGTGCGCGCCTCGACGAGAGCTGCGTCGGCGACCTGGTGGTGCTGGAGGCCAAGGCCGCCGGGCTGGGCGGGATCGTGATCTGGGGGCTGCACCGCGACACCGCCGACATCCGCGCGATCGGGCTGCCGGTGTTCAGCATGGGCGCGATCCCGACCGGCCCGCAGCGCCTCGACCCGCGCGCCGAGGACGCCCTGGGGTCGGCCACCGTCGGCGACTGGGCCGTGACCGGGCAGGACGTGGTCCTCGGCGACGACGACGGCGTGCTGTTCATCCCGTCCACCCGCACCGAGGAGCTGTTCGCGCTGGCCGAGACCATCCGCGACACCGAGCGGCGGCAGGCCGAACGGATCGCCGCCGGCACCTCGCTGCGCGAGCAGGTGCGCTTCGAGGCGTTCCTCGACCAACGCCGGCGGACGCCCTCGCTGAGCTTCCGCGACCACCTGCGCGCCGTCGGCGGGGAGATCGAGGTATGACCGCGCCCTGGCAGTTCGCCGAGTTCTCCCCGGTCGGCGTCGACCTGTCCAGCACCGACGCGGTGCGCGCCTACGACCGCAACCAGGGCACCGACCCGGCCCGCGACCGCGCGCTGCTGGACCGGCTCGGCGTCGGCCCCGGCACCCGCCTGGTCGACCTCGCCTGCGGCACCGGCTCGTTCGTGGTCGAGGCCGCCCGCCGGGGCGCGCGGGCGCACGGCGTGGACGTCTCGACCGAGATGCTCGCGTTCGCCGGCCGCCGCGCCGAGGACGCCGGCGTCGAGGTGTCGCTGTCCCACGCCGGCTTCCTGACCTACCGCCACGACGGCGCCCCGGCCGACGTCGTGACCACCAAGTCGGCGCTGCACCAGCTACCGGACTTCTGGAAACAGGCGGCGCTGCTCAACATCGCCGGCTACCTCGCGCCCGGCGGGCTGCTCTACATCTGGGACGTGATCTTCACCTTCCCTCCGGAGGAGTACGCCGGGCACCTGCGGCGGCTGGTCGACGAGTTCGGCCACACCGACGGCGAGGGCTTCAGCCGCGAGGACTTCGAGTCCCACCTGCGCGAGGAGTTCTCCACCTACGGCTGGATCCTGGAGGGAATGCTCGACCGGGCCGGGTTCGACATCGTCTCCACCGACTTCCCCCGGCCCACGCACGGCGAGTTCCTCTGCCGCCGCCGTTAGCTCCTCGGGAGCAGCCGGACGGCGGGGGCGGCGGCCGCGGCGAGCGCGACCACCACCCAGAGCGCGCCGGTGATCTCGTCCCTCGGGCCGGCGACGTAGACCGAGCCGACCACGCCGAGCCCGACCGCCCCCGCGACCTGCTGCACGTTGTTGATCACGCCGGACGCCGCGCCGGCCAGGTGCGCGGGCACGCCGGCCAGCCCGAGCCCCAGCACCGGGGCCACGATCAGGCCCATCCCGACGCCCGCGACCAGCAGGCCGGGCAGCATCCCCACGGTGGTCGCGGCGTGGGTGCCGGTGGCGGCCAGCAGCGCCAGCAGGCCGAGCACGAACAGCGCGACGCCCGCCTGGAGCACCCGGCGCCCGTGCGCGGGCACCAGCCAGCGCGCGGCCGGGGCGGAGGCCATCGGGATGCCGAGCGCCCACGGCAGGATGGTGACCGCGGCGTGCGCCGGGCTCCAGCCCAGCCCGGACTGCAGGTACAGGGTGAACGTGAAGAACAGGCCGAACACGGCCGCATAGACCGAGGCGGTGACCAGCACGGCGCCGGTGAACCCGGCCGCGCGGAACAGCCCGGGGTCCACCAGCGCCGACCCGCCCCGGCGGCGCTGCACGGCCACGAACCCGGCGAACACCACCGAGGCGCCCAGCAGCAGCGCGGCCTCCGTGCCGGTCCAGCCGTGCTCGCCGCCGCGCAGCAGCGCCAGCAGCGCGAGCACCAGCGATCCGGCCAGCAGCACCGCGCCCGGCAGGTCGAGCGCGGCGCGGCGGTCGCCCTGGCTCGCGGGCAGTGCCGTGCCCGCGGCCAGCACCAGCGCGACCAACGGCAGGTTCACCAGGAACACCGCGCGCCAGCCCAGCCCGAGCGGGTCGGCCTCGGTGAGCACCGCGCCGCCGATGGGACCGGCCACGGTGGCCACGCCCGCGACGGCGGCGAACACGGACAGCGCCCGGCCACGCTGCGTCGGCGGGTAGAGCAGTTGGATGAGCGCGAGCGCCTGCGGCACCATGATCGCGGCGGTCACGCCGTGCGCGGCGCGCGCCGCCACCAGCTCACCGGCGGTGCGGGCCAGCGCGCAGGCCAGCGAGGCGGCGCCGAACCCCGCGGCGGCGGCGAGCAGCACCCGCCGGTGTCCGAACCTGTCCCCCAGCCGGCCGCCGACGAGCATCAGCACGCCGAGCGCGAGCGGGTAGGCCGAGGCGATCCAACCGGCCGCCGCGCCGTCGGCGGCGAGCTCGCGGGTGATCACCGGGAGCACGGTGTTGACCACCGTGCCGTCGACGAGGTCCATCACGGCGGCCAGGATCACGGCCGCGAGCGCGATCGTTCGGGTGTGCATGTGCTGCCCCTGTCCTTCGCATCGAGAGCGGAAGGGAGGGGCCGTCCAGCCACCCGGTCTTCAACGGGCTCGGCGCCGGCAAAGTTTCCTCGCCGGCGGCTTTATCGATCTAGCGCATCGATCTAGCGCGCTCTGCTCAGCCAGGGCGAGACGCGGTCGCGGTCCAGCAGCTCCGGGCGGGCCAGGCCGCTCAGCATGATGCGGACGTGGGAGTGGACGTCGCTGGTCCAGGCGTGGCACAGGTCCTTGGACACACAGCGGTCGGGGCCTCGGTCGCGGGCGGAGGCGACGATCGTGTCCACGTCGGCGCGCACCCGCTCGCTCTCCGAGGCCGGGTCCTCCAGCGTCGCGCCGCCGGCGGTGATCACGGCGTCGATGTCCGAGAGCTGCCCGTGCAGCCACTCCCACGGCGCGGCCTTGACCTCCGCCGCCCAGTGCCGCCTGCTCGGTTCGACGCCGTCGAAGTACGGATGGAAGTGCGCCGCCTCGAACGCGGCCGGGACGCCGTCGATGCGGTCGAACAGGTCGGCGCGCCAGACCGGACGGTCCGCCACGATCCGCTGGGCGGCCGACTCGGTGCCCCGGTGCGGCTGGCCCTCCAACAGCCGAACCTCGATGCGTGCCCCGTGTTCCAGGTGGCTGTCGTCCAGGTCGATCTCGAACCAGTGCCGGACCAGGACGGCTACCTCGTTGTAGACGAACGCAGTGAGCACCGCGCGGCTCCTCTCCAAGTGGACTGACCACTCGACCCTAACGCCGCGCCGGCGCCCACACCCGGCGTACGGCGAGGTTGACATTGACGTTGACATTGACGCTGCGTCAACTTCTATGGTCGTGACATGCGGGAATGGTCGATCCACGACATCGCCCGCGCCGCCGGCACCACCAGCCGGACGCTGCGGCACTACCACCAGGTCGGGCTGCTGGCGCCCAGCCGGATCGGCGCCAACGGATACCGCTACTACGACGAACAGGGCCTGGTGCGGCTGCAACGGATCCTGCTGCTGCGTGAGCTGGGGCTCGGGCTGCCCGCCATCGCCGAGGTGCTGGCGGGCCAGCGGGACACGGCGCAGGCGCTGCGCGCCCACCTGGCGCTGTTGAGGTCCGAACGCGCGCGGCTCGGGCGGCGGATCAACTCGGTCCGCACCACGCTGCGCAAACTGGAACGAGGGGAGCCACTGATGGCCGACGAGGTACTGGACGGGTTCGACCACACCCGCTACCGCGAGGAGGTGATCGAGCGCTGGGGCGAGGACGCCTACCGCCGCTCGGACGACTGGTGGCGGACGCTGTCCGCCGAGGACAAGGAGTCCTTCCAACGCCGGCACCTGGAGATCGCGTCGGACTACGGCCGGGCGCATGCGGCCGGCCGTAGTCCGGACGGCGACGAGGCGCAGGAGATCACCCAGCGCCAGTACGAGTGGATCACCGACGGCTGGCGGGGCACCCGCCCGACCGCCGAGCAGTTCGCCGGCCTTGGCCAGCTCTACGTGGACGACCCGCGCTTCACCGCGAACTACGACAGGCACGGCGACGGCACCGCCGCCTTCGTCCGCGACGCGATGAAGGCCTACGCCGAGCGCCGGCTGTAGTGTCGTGTAAACGAGGTTCCTTGCCCGGATTCGGTGATCCAGGTGGATGCACCGCAAGGCGGAGGAGCCCCCGATACCGGGGTTGTATCGGGGGCGACGACAACGCGGCGGGGCGCCGCCTGGGCGCCGAAGACGGGTAAGACGACCTCGTTTACACGGCACTAGCTACGCCCCGGCGCCGGCGAGCACCTTGCGCAGCGCCTCGGCGAACTCCACCGGCCGGGGCAGGAAGCCGCCGTGGTCGCCGGGGAACTCGACGGGCGCGACGCCGAGCAGCCGGGCCAGCGCCACCGAGGTCCGGTAGGTGACCAGGTCGGTGGACTCCGCGCCGATGCCGATCACGACCCGGGTGGGCGCGGCCGACAGCGCCTCGACGTCGGGCAGGTAGCCGGCGGTCGCCCGCAGCTCGTGACCGAAGAACCGGGCGCTGTCCGCGAGGTGCTGCTCGACGGACCCCTCCTGGGGCGGGCCATCGACGTTTCCGTCATCGTCGCCGGAGAACCCGGCGTTGCCGATGAACTTCCGCCACGCCGCGTCCACGCCGTCCCGGTGGAACGTCTGGACGACCTCCTCGGTGGCGGCGCGGTGCTCGGCGGCGTCCGGGAGCAGCTCCAGCACCGGCGGCTCGTGCGCGACCAGCGTGCGCAGCCGCCCCGGGTGCCGCGCGACCACCGCGAGCCCGGTCACCGCGCCGCCGCTGGAGCCGAACATGTCCGCGGTCTCGGCCCCGAGCGCGTCCATGATCGCCGCGACGTCGTCCGCGCGCAGTTCCGGCGTGGAGTCCTGCTCGGGGTCGTCGACGGAGCTGCCCGAGATTCCCCTCGGGTCGGCGGTGACGACGGTGTGGTCGGCGGCGAGCGCGTCGGCCAGCGGCGCGAAGAACGCCGACGCCATCGGCGAGCCCAGGACCAGCAGCAACGGCCCCGAGCCGCGCACCTCGTAGTACAGGTGCGCGCCGGGGACGTCGAGGGTGTGGGTGGTTGTCATGTCCGGTAGTCCTTCCGTCGGGCTGATGTGTCGGCGGTAGGACTCCGACGGGCGGCGGATTTCATCGCTCCTCCGTGCCCGAATATTCAGGGGCGCGGTGCGAGCGCCCGTTCGATCAGCGCGGTGTCGCCGTACTCGATGATCTCCCGGATGAGGCCGCCGTCGAGCCGGTACCAGAAGCAGTACTCGTTGTCGTAGCGCGCGCCCGCCGTGGTGACCGAGTCGCCCGTACACCGCGCCACCACCCAGTCACCCTCCGCGAGCAGCTGCCGCACGGTGCGCCGGTACGGCTCGGCGAACTGGGCGAGCAGCGGCGCGAGCAGCTCCGTCCGTACCGCCGCCTTGCCCTCGTACGTGCCCGACCAGCTCGTCTCCCCCATCACCGTCCACCGCACGTCGTCGGCCAGCGCCGCCAGCCACCCCGCCCCGTCCCCGCCGGCCAGCCTCTCCTCGGCGGCCCGGACCAGTTCCTTGTTCTTCTCGGCCAGTCCCATGCCGCCGACGCTAAGCCCGCACCGCCCGCCCCCGCCCCGCCGCTTCGACACCGCCGCCATGCGCCGCCCGCATATCCCCAGCTCACAAGCCGTGAGTGGTTAGCGGTGCTATGACACCGCTAACCACTCACGGGTTCTGACCTGGGCACTTTCGGGTGCGGTTCGGTCGCCGCAGAATGTGGCGCATGGACAACGGGGTCGTGATGCGGGCGGCGGACATCGGCGGGAGCGGGAGCGGGAGCGGGGTTGGGCGGTACCTGGGATGGCTGGAGCGCGAGCGCGGGCTGGTGTTCGGGGGGTATGACGCGTTGTGGCGCTGGTCGGTGGCGGAGCCGGAGGCGTTCTGGGCGTCGATCTGGGACCACTACGGGGTTCGGGCGCGGCGGGGGTACGAGCGGGTGCTGGGCTCGGTGGAGATGCCGGGGGCGCGGTGGTTCGCGGGCGCGGAGCTCAACTACGCCGAGCACATGGTGGGCGACCTCGACACGAACTCCGACAGCGACGCGCTGGCGATCACGGCGCGTTCGCAGAGCAGGGGGCCGGTCGAGCTGACCTACGGTGAGCTGCGGGAACGGGTCGCGCGCGCCCGCGCGGGCCTGCACGAGCTCGGGGTGCGGGCCGGCGACCGAGTGGTGGCCTACCTGCCGAACGTGCCGGAGACGCTGGTCGCGTTCCTGGCGGCCGCGAGCCTGGGCGCGGTGTGGGCGTCGTGCGCCCCGGAGTTCGGAGCGCGCAGCGTGGTGGACAGGTTGGCGCAGGTGGAGCCGACGGTGCTACTCGCGGTGTCCGGCTATACGTACGGACGGACGTACCACGACCGCCGCGACGAGGTGTCCGCCATCCGCGCCGGGCTGCCCACGCTGCGGCACGTCGTGGAGGTGCCCTACGGCGAGCACCCGCTCCCCGAGACGATGGCATGGGACGAGCTGTTGGCCGCCGAGGGGCCGCTGGAGTTCGACCCGGTCGGGTTCGACCACCCGCTGTACGTGCTGTTCTCCTCCGGCACCACCGGGCTGCCCAAGGTGATCGTGCACGGGCACGGCGGGATCCTGCTCGAACACCTCAAGCTGCACGGACTGCACCTGGACACCCGCCCCGGCGACCGGGCCCTGTGGTTCACCACCACGGCCTGGGCGATGTGGAACATCACGATCTCCGCGATGCTGCACCGGGCCGCGCTGGTGCTGCTGGACGGCAACCCGCTGGCGCCCGACCTGGGCGCGCAGTGGCGCCTCGGCGCGGAGACCGGGGCGACGCTGTTCGGCACCAGCCCGGGCTACCTGATGGCCTGCCGCAAGGCCGGCCTGGCACCGCCGCGCTGGCCGGAGCTGCGCAGCATCGGCACCACTGGGTCGCCGCTGCCGGCCGAGGGGTTCGACTGGGTGTACCAGCGGTTCGGGGGCGATGTGCTGCTCAACCCGATCAGCGGCGGCACCGACGTGTGCAGCGCGTTCGTCGGCGGCGGCCCGTGGCAGCCGGTGTACCGGGGCGAGATGTCCGGGCCGTGCCTGGGGGTGGACGTCACCGCGTTCGACCCGGCCGGCAACGAGGTCGTCGGCGAGCTGGGCGAGCTGGTGATCCGCGCGCCGATGCCGTCCATGCCGCCGAGGTTCTGGAACGACCCGGGCGACGCCCGCTACCGCTCGTCCTACTTCGACGCCTACCCGGGCGTGTGGCGCCACGGCGACTGGACGGTCGTGTCGCCCCGGCGCAGCTTCGTCATCACCGGAAGGTCGGACGCCACGCTGAACCGGGGCGGGGTCCGGCTGGGCACCGCCGAGTTCTACGCCGTGGTCGAGGAGCTGCCCGAGATCGCCGACAGCCTGGTGGTGCACCTGGAGAACGGGCGCGACGGACAGGGCGAGCTGGCGCTGTTCGTCCAGCTCACTCCAGGGACGGAGCTGGACGACGCGCTGCGCGGGCGGATAAAGGACGCGCTGCGAGGACAGCTCTCGCCCCGGCACGTGCCGGACTCGGTGCACGCCGTGCCGGTCATCCCGCGCACGCTCACCGGCAAGAAGCTGGAGCAGCCGATCAAGCGGATCCTGCAGGGCGCGGCGGCCCGCGAGGTGCTCAGCCCGGAGGCGATGAACGACCCGAGCGCGCTGGACGCGTTCACCGAGCTGGCCGCCCGCCGCTGATCACGCCGGCAGCGACAGGTCCAGCTCGTCCCAGCCCGAGGTCGGCAGCGGCCGCACCTCGCGCACCCACTCCGCCCTCAGATACGGCAGGCACGCCTGGTCCGCGCCGCCCGGTTGCCACTCGTAGGACCGGTCGTGGAACAGCGCCTCCAGGTAGTCGTTCCACGCGCCGTAGTCGGAGCTGACCACCAGCTCCGCCGGCGCCTCGAACTCGACGGTGGCGTACCCGGTGCTCAGCTCGTGCTCGGCGTCCAACAGCAGGGCCGCGTCGACCAACCGCACCTCGCCGGTCCAGGCCCAGATCGGCGGCCGCCCGCCGGTGTCGACGCCGTGCCGCGCCATCGCGTCCACCATCGCCCGGTACGCCCGCGCATGTTGCGGGATGACCCGGTCCCAGTCCCCGACCAGCAGCCCGTCCGCATCCAGCTGCTCGACCCTGGCCAGCCGCTGGAACGTCCGCAACACCACGCTCACCCGAACGCCAGCGGCAGCGACACGAACCCGGTGTTCCCTGACATCGGCAACGCCTCGGGCGCCCCGTCCAGCCTCGGCTCGGGCAGCCGGCGGGCCAGCAGCGGCAGCGCCACGCTCATGTCCCCCCTGGCCACCGCGTGACCGATGCAGTAGTGCGCGCCGCCGCCGAAGGCGAAGTGCGGCGGTCGCTTGACCGTGATGTCGAACTCGGGGTCGGGCACCGCGTCCGGGTCCGTCCCCGCCGACTCGGCGAACAGGTGCACGGTGGTGCCCTCGGCGATGCGTACGCCCTGGAACTCGATGTCCTGGGCGGCCTCCCGGGTGATCCAGGTGGTGGTCGGGTTGACCCGCATGACCTCCTCGACGGCCGCGCGCCCCAGCTCGGGCCGCTCCGCGAGCAGCCGCCACTGCCCCGGATGGGCCAGGAACGTGCGCATGGCCAGGCCGAGCTGGTTGCGGGTGGTGTCCATCCCGCCGAAGATCAGCAGCACGATCGCGTTGCGCAGCTCGGCCTCGGTGAGCCGGTCGTCGTCGCGCTGGGCCAGCACCAGCCGGGACACGAAGTCGTCCCCTGGGCGTTGGATCCGGTCGGCGATCAGCGCGTCGGCGTAGCCCTGCAGGCCGGCCAGCGCGGCGTGCACCCGCCCGATGTCGCGCTGGATGGTCACGCCCAGCGCCAGCCCGATGTCGCCGGACCAGGCGGACATGGTGCGCCACTCCGACTCCGGGATGCCCAGCATGATCGCCAGCACCCTGGCGGCGTACGGCTCGGCGAAGTCCGCGATGAACTCGCAGCGCCCGGCCGGGGCGAACGCGTCGACCAGCTCGTCGGCCAGCGCCTGGAACCTCGGCGTGAGCTCCTTGATCAGCTTCGGGGAGAACGCCGGGGTGAGCAGCCGGCGGATCCGGTCGTGGTCCTCGCCCTCCAGGTTGAGCAGCGTGTTCGACCACCAGTGCGCGAACGGCCCCCCGTCCACGCCGTTGCGCTCCGGCCACCTGGCGCTGCCCTGCACCAGCCGCCGGTCCTTGAGCAGCGCATTGACCTCGCGGTGGCGCAGCACGGCCAGCCCGTAGTTGGTCCGCGCGTACCAGCCGCGCTCGCGGGCGGCGCGCACCGCCTCCGACTGGACGGAGAACGCCGGGTCGGCCACGTCGAAGTACATATTTCCCCCGCTCAGACGCCGGTGACGCCGTCTATTCGTTCCCGGATCAGGTCGGCGTGGCCGTTGTGGCGGGCATACTCCGCGATCATGTGCGTGTAGATCCACCGGAGGGTGACCTGCCCGCCGAGGAACGGGCTGGTCTGGTCCAGCCGCCGCGCGGCGGCGTGCTCGCGGCCCCGCTCGATCTCGGCCTCCCAGGTCTTGCGCGCGCTGCCGAAGCGGGCGTCGTCGTCCAGGTCGAAACCGCCGTCGTGGCCGTTCGGGTCGGCCTCCGGGTCGTAGATCGGTGGCGCGTCCTCGCCGACCAGGACGCGGCGGAACCAGTTCCGCTCGACCTCGGCCATGTGCCGCACCAGCCCGAGCAGGGTCAGCGGCGAGGGCGGCACCGAGGCGGTGCGCAGCTGCTCCTCGGTGAGCCCTTCGCACTTGACGGCCAGCGTGGCGCGGTAGAAGTCCAGCCAGCTCTCCAGGGTCTCGCGCTCGTCGGCGTTCAGCGGCGGCATCGGCCGTTCGGTGGTCACGATCGGCATCATGCCAGCGGGCACCGACGGCCCTACAGCTCGACGATGACGTTGCCCAGGTGCTCGCCCCGCAGCAGCTCCAGCAGCGCGCGCGGCGCCTCGTCCAACCCCTGGAACCGCCGCACCGGCACGGTGATCTCGCCGCGCCGCAGCCACCGCGTGACCTCGCGCAGGCCCTCGCGCTGCAGCTCGGGGTTGGCGCTGGTGACGAACCCGCGCACGGTGATCTGCCTGGACTGCAGCACCAGGCTGTCCAGCAGCACCGGCGCGGTGTCGTCGGCCCCCTCGCCGAGCTGGCCGGACAGCGCCCCGCACAGCGCGATCCGGGCGCCCGGCCTGGCCAGCTCCACGGCCGCTTGCAACTGCTCGCCGCCCACGTTGTCGAAGTACACGTCGATGCCGTCCGGCGCCGCCTCGGCCAGCCGCGCCGCGACCGGCCCTTCGCGGTGGTCGAACGCCGCGTCGAAGCCCAGCTCGTCGACCAGCCACCGGACCTTGCGCGCCGACCCCGCGCTGCCCACCACCCGACCGGCGCCCCTGAGCCGCGCGATCTGGCCCACCATGGTGCCCACCGAGCCCGCCGCGCTGGACACGAACACCGTGTCCCCCTCGCGCACCCCCGCTATCCCGACCAGCCCCACGTACGCGGTGTCGGCCTGCACGAGCTGGCCGACCGGATCGGCCCCTTCCGGCACCACCCGCACCCGGTCGGCCGGGCACACCGCGTACTCCCGCCAGCCCTGGACGTGCGCCACCGGCGTGCCCGCCGGCAGCTCGGCGGTGCCCTCGACCACCTCGCCGGCGGCCGGGCCCCACATCACCTCGCCGGGTACGTATGGCGGCACCGGCAGCCGGGTGCCCGCCATGAGCGACCGCATCAGCGGGCGCATCGCCAGGTGGGTGTTGCGCACCAGCACCTGCCCGAGGCCCGGCGACCCGACCGGCGCGTCGACGATCTCGAAGTGCTCGGGACCCACCGGGCCCGTGTTCGGGCGCGCGGCGGCGAGCCGGACCTCGCGATGAGTGGTCGGGGGCATGTCCGCGGAGCGTAGCCCGCGACACGCCGAGGACTGTGGCGTTTATCGGGCGGCCGGGACGGCCCCCACTGTGGCGGTCCCGCTGGACTCGGCGAGGCACTGGGCGGCGGCGGTGCGGTAGGCCTGGCCACAGGCCGGTGTGCTCACGGCGGCGAGTCGATCCCACAGCCCGGCTCGCTCGCGCAGCAGTTGTGACCGCGCTTCGGGCGAGACGCCCAGGAGCACGGCGTTGCTGGCCAGCGCTGACCACAGCTCCGCGTGCAGTTCCTGAGGCTGATCGCTCACGATCCGATGCTCACCGGCCATCACACGAATCCTCCTGATCGCTGGACCGACCCGCGGCCCGAGGTCGGGAAACACACACCGCTGTGCCGAGTACCCAGTCAGGCCTCGGAATACTCGGCGCTCGGCGTGTCGTTTCGGGTCCGCCCGATCGGGGGTGTGCGATTCAGGCGTTCGGTCCAGCGTGCCCTGAGGCACCCATCCGTACGTCACGGGTCTCTGGGCCGATCGCGGCGCCGGTGAACACCAACAGCCCCGCCAGCACCAGCAGCACCAACGCCGTGTAGCGCGGGGGAACGAACGCGGCCAGGCCGTTCTGGTAGAAGGCGTAGAAGGACGGCACGATCACGGCCAGGCTGTAGCCGACGCCGAAGCCGGAGGCGCGCACGCTGGTGGCGAACCGCTCGTTGATGTACGGGGTCACCGCGCCCCACATGGACAGCGCCAGGATGTTCACCACGATCAACAGCACCGCGAGCCCCACCAGCGAGCCCACCGACCCGGACACGATCACGCCGTAGCCGACCGGCACCAGCGTCGCGATCAGCACGCCGGAGCCCATCAGGTAGCGCCGCCGCCCGGTGTGCTGGCTCAGCGCGCCGCCGCCGGCGTAGGCGCCCACCAGCACGGCGTAGACGATGATCAGCAGCCCGGTGGTGGTGGAGCTGGTCAGCCCGAGCGCGGAGGTGAGCAGGCCGGGCAGCACGGCGGACATCATGTTCAGGGTCAGCCAGACGCCGGTCATCAGGACGAACACCTGCGCCAGCCCGCGCAGGTTGGACCCGGTGAACAGGTCCACGAGCGGGCGCCGGGCCTTCTCCGAGCCGGCCCACGACTCCGACTCGCGCACCGACCTGACGAACCAGGCCACGAACACGAAGGCGAGCAGCGCGCCGATCACGAACGGGATCCGCCAGCCCCACTGCACGTACGGCGAGTCCGGCCCGTTAGCCGGCAGCACCCGCAGCAGCAGGTAGGTGATGATCGCGACCAGGCAGTAGGCCAGCGGGTACCCGGACACGATGAACCCGCCGACGATCCCCCGCCGCCGGCGCGGGCTGTACTCCAGGGCCAGCGGGGTGGCGCTGGTGTACTCGCCGCCGAGGAACACCCCGTCGACGAACCGCAGCGCGATCAGCGCCACGATCGCCCAGACGCCCCAGGCCTGGTGGCCGGGCAGGCAGGCGATCACCAGGGTGGTCACCCCGAACCCGAGCACCGACACGATCGCGGTGCGCCGCCGCCCGATCCGGTCCGCGAAATGGCCGAACACGATGGCCCCGACCGGGCGGCCGATCAGCGTGGCGGTGAAGATCGCCGCCGCGATCACCGCGGCCGCGCCCGGGGACAGGCCCTTGGGCTCGAAGTACGCCATCGCCGGGGCCAGCGCCACGATCGGCAGGTACACGTCGAACATGTCGACGACGAACCCGAACCAGGCGCCGAACACCGCCTTGCGCGCGTCCGGCGACATCGCCTCCGTGGTCCGGCCGGTGTCGATCTCGGTCATGTCATCCGCCCGAGCCGCCCTCGTGGACGGCGACCGTCGGCTCCAGCCCCTCGGCGCCGACCACCTCGCGCCAGGCGTCGAAGCCGGTCTGGAACGCGACGATCCCGGCCTCGGGCAGGCTGATCTCGATCGCCTCCAGGATCTCCCTCGGGGTCAGGCCGAGGTCCAGCGCGACCCGGATGTGGCTCTGGATGTGGCCCTTGGACGCGCGCATCACCGTCAGGCTGACGATGAAGATCAGCTCCTTGGTCTTGCGGTCCAGCGTCCGCTGCTCCAGGTAGGCCGCGCTGACCAGGCCGTTCGCCGCCTGGAGCATCGGGAAGTCCTGGCTGGCCATGACCTTGTGGTAGTCGAGGACGTAGCCGCGCTTGCGGGCCATGTCGTCGATGTACTCCTGGGCTTCGCTCACGTGCGTGTTCCTTTCCGGTCAGACGGGCAGGGCGAGTACGCGGGCCGGCGAGCCGTCGCCGCCGACGATCTTCAGCGCGCCTACGACGAGGGTGAACCGGGTGTTCGTCACCTCGCGGAGGACCAGGTTCTCCAGGATGAGGACGCCGGCGCCGAGCAGCGTGGTGTGCACCGGGCACGGGTAGCCGGTGGGACGCAGGTCGCCGGGTAGTTCGGGGGTGACCGTGTCCACCCCGACCAGGCGGAAGCCTCGGCGCACTATCCATTCGGCCGCGGGTACGGACAGGTAGGGGTGGTGCAGGTAGCCGGGGTCGGTGAACAGCTCGTCCCAGCCGGTGCGGATCAGCAGGGCGTCGCCCGGTCGGGCGTCGGCGGCTTCCAGGTCGGCGATCTCGATCGGCTGGTCGGCGGGTTTGTCCACCGAGACGCACACCGCCGGGCCGATCAGCGTGGACGGCGGGACCTGGTCGATCGTGGCGCCGTCGGCGATGAAGTGCGACGGGGCGTCCAGGTGGGTGCCGAGGTGGATCGGCATCCGCAGCTCCAGGCAGCGCAGGCCGTGCTCCTCCATGGTGCGGACCGGGCGGAACGACGGCGCCGGGATCGTGGTGGCGTGCGGCATGCCCTCGTAGTAGGCCTGGGACAGGTCGATCACGGTGCTCATCAGGCCCCCTTTGCCGCGCGTTGGGTGGCTTCGTGCAGGTCCACGCCCGCGTTGGCGGCTATCCAGCGGGCCAGCAGGGTGTGGTCGGCGCCGGGGTCCTGGTTGGCGGCCAGGGTTGCGGCGGCCGCTTCGACGACGGCGTGTGCCACGGGGGTGGGGGTGGCGGTGTCCTCGGCGATCTCCAGCGCGGTCCGCAGGTCCTTGACCATCAGCCGCAGCGCGAACCCGGCGTCGAACGTGCCGGACAGGACGTAGGGCTCGAACTTGACCTGGGTGGCCTGGTTGCGGCCGGTGGAGGCGTTGATGACGTCGAGCATCACCTTCGGGTCCAGGCCGAACTTCGCGCCGGTGGTGAGCACCTCGGCCGCGCCGGCGATGCCGATCGCGGACAGCAGGTTGTTCAGCGCCTTGACCGCGTGCCCGGACCCGACCGGGCCGGTCGGCATGATCGTCGTGCCCATCGTCTCCAGCAGCGGACGGACCCGCTCGACGGCCTCCGCCGCGCCACCGACCATGATCGACAGCTCGCCGCTGACCGCCTTGACCTGGCCGCCGGAGACCGGGGCGTCGACGTACCCGACGCCGCGCGCGGCGGCCCGCTCGGCCAGCGCGACGGTGCTCGCCGGCCGCGACGAGCTCATGTCCACGATCACGGCGCCCGCCCGTACCGCCGCCAGCAGCCCGTCGCCGACCAGCACCCGCTCCACGACGTCGCTGCCGGGCAGCATCAGGACCACCACGTCCGCGCTCCCGGCCGCCGCCACCGGGTCCGCCGCGACGAACTCCGCGGCCCTGCCGGCGTCCACGTCGTGCACCACCAGCTCGAACTCGCCGCTGGCCGCCACGTGCCGGGCCATCGGCAGCCCCATCACGCCCAACCCGACGAACAACACCCTGCTCACTGGAACACCCGCCTCGCTCACGCGGTTCCCTCCTCCCCCTGCCGGGTCCGCAGCTGCTCCATGGCGACGGCGGCGGCCGACCGCACGTGCGCCTCGCACGCCGCCCATGCCGCGTCGCCGTCACCGGCCAGCGCGGCGGCCGTGATCGCGGCCAGCTCCCGCTCGGTGTGCGGCGCGCGGCCGGGTGCCTGCAGCGTCAGGCCGCGCAGCAGGCTGATCCGGGCGTGCACCCCGCGCAGCGTGGTACGGATGACGTCGTTGCCCGCGCCGTCCAGCAGCGCGTCGTAGAAACCGTCCTTCGCCGCGAGCACCGTGGCCAGCTCACCGTCGCGCAGGGCCGCCCGCACCTGCGCGAGCCGCCGCTTGAGCCCCGCCCGCTGCTCCGCCGTCGCGCGCTCGGCGAACGACCGCCCGGCCAGCGCCTCCAACACCGCCCTGACCTCGTACAGCGCCGCCGCATCCGCCTCGGTGAGCACCGCGACCACCGGCCCCCGGTTCGGTACCAGCGCCACCAGGCCCTCGGACTCCAGCTGACGCAGCGCCTCCCTGACCACCGTCCGGCTCACCGCGTACCGCTCGCACAGCACCCGCTCGACCAACCGCTCCCCCGGCTGGAAGTCGAAGCCCACGATCGCCGCGCGCAGCAGCTCGACCACCTGCTGCCGCAGCGGCGCGGCTTCCCGCCGCAACTCAGCCCTCATACCGTCCGACCGTAATACGGTATGAGCGCGCACGCAACGCCGCAGCTCAGAACCCGTGAGTGGTTAGCGTTGCTATGACAACGCTAACCACTCACGGGTCTTGAGCAGGCGTTTTGCGCGTTCGCGCGCTTCGCCGGAAACGTATCCGCAGGTCAGAAGCCGTGAGTGGCTAGGGCCGCTATGACGGCCCTAGCCACTCACGGGTCGGGTCAGAGGTAGGTGGCGCGGAGGGCGGCCTGGTCGGGGACGTCGAGGTCCGGCAGGGGCTGGCCGGTGGCGCGGGTGAGGATGTGGTCGGCCAGGGCGGGGTTGCGGGCGAGCACCGGGCCGTGCAGGTAGGTGCCGATGATCCGGTCGGTGCAGGCGCCCTCCGGTGACTTGCGGCCCGGGCCGCCGCCGGTCCCGTTGCCGATCCCGGACACCACCTGGCCGAGCGGGCGGGCGCCGGCGCCCAGCGTGGTGGCGCCCCGGTGGTTCTCGAAGCCGACCAGCCGGCCCACCCCGGGGACGTGGCAGTCGGTGACGATGTGACCGGTCGCGCGGTGGCGGCGGGGGCGGGTGGTGATGTCCAGCAGGCCGGCCCCGGGGTGCTCGGAGCCGTCCATGTTCGTCATGGTCCGGCCCAGGATCTGCAGGCCCGCGCAGACCGCCAGGGTCACCCCGGTCTCGGCGATGGCGCGGCACAGCCCGGTGTGGCGGCGCAGCCAGCTGGCCGCGAACAGCTGGGCGACGTCCTCGCCGCCGCCGAGCAGGTAGATGTCGCAGCTGGTCGGCGGCTCCTCCTCGGCGGTGCAGTGCAGGATGCGCGCCGGGATGCCGCGCCAGCGCAGCCGCTGGGCGAGCACCGTGGCGTTGCCGGAGTCGGCGTAGGTGCCGAGCACGTCGGGCAGGATCAGCCCGATGGTGATCTCCGACCCGGAGTTGTTGGTCTGCTGATCGGGCATGACAGGGTCCCTCACGCTCCGTCCGCGCAGGCGGTGTTCATGGTCACGCCTCACCTCAGCGGGCCGCGCCCAGGCGGCGCCGCAGGGCGTAGAAGGCCGTGTAGTTGGCGACCACGTCGACCTCCCCCTCGGGCAGCTCGGTGAGCGCCTCGAGCGGATCCGGGGCGGTGTGGTGCGCCAGGTCGGCGTAGCTCAGCCGCACCCCCAGGTCGGCGGCCCGCTCCCCGCTGGCCGCGAGCGGCCGCTCGCCGAGCGCCGCGAAGTCCACGTCCCACAGCCAGGAGGTGTCCCGTCCGTCGGCCTCGCGGGCGTTCACCACGATCAGCAGCGGGCGCCCGGGGGTGAGCATGGACAGCGTCGCCGCCCAGCCCGCCGGGTTCTTGGCCAGCAACAGCCGCAGGGTGCGCGCGCCGAGCGTCACGCTGGAGTAGCGCCCCGCCACGTTGTCCAGCCGGCCGATCGCCTCGGCCGCCTCGCCAGCCGGTACCCGTTCGTGGTCCGCGGCGGCCAGCGCCATCAGCGCGTTCGCCCGGTTGAACTGCCCGGGCAGCCCGATCGACAGCGGCGTCGCCGACTTGTCGGTCCGCGCCTCGGTCCCCGCCTCGGTCAGGCCGGCGTCGTCACCGTCCTCGCTCAGCCACCAGTCCGGCTTCGGCTGCGCCAGCCCGCACTCGCAGCGCCAGCCCACCGCCGACCAGCTCATCACCCGGCCACAGCGCGGGCAGGTCAGCGTGTCCTCCCGCCAGGCCGCCCCGGCCGCCACCCACACCACCTTGCCGGCGGCCTGGTCGGCGGCCCAGACGGTCATCGGGTCGTCCGCGTTGGCGATCACGGTGGTGTCCGGCAGCTCGGCGAGCGCGGAGCCGATCGTGGCGGCCGTCTTGCGGACCTCGCTGGCCCGGTCGAGCTGGTCGCGGGACAGGTTGAGCAGCACGATCGCCACCGGCCTCGACTGCCGCGCCACCGACGCCACGTGCAGCTCGTCGACCTCCAGCACCGCCCGCCCGGCGCCCCGGTCCTCGGCCAGCGCCGCCACCGCCCCGTCGGCCATGTTCGAACCCGACGAGTTGTGCGCCACCGCGCCCTGGGTGCGCAGCGCGGCGGCCACCATGTGGCTCGTGGTCGTCTTGCCGTTCGTACCCGACACCAGCACCACCCGGCGGCCGGCCGAGAGCCGCCGCAGCGCGTCGGGCTGCATCGCCAGCGTCACCCGCCCGCCGATGATCGACCCGCTGCCGCGACCGGCCCAGCGGGACAGCTTGGCCACGGCCAGCCCCGCCCGCACCGAGAGGTCACACCACCACCCCGGCGTCGAACGCTCACCGGCCGACCGGCTCTCAACCCGGGGCGGCAAGGACTCGGCAACTTCCGACGTTTTCGTGGTCCACCTCATTCGTCAGCGCCCAGGCCGCGACGCGGGAGGACAACGCCGACACCCAACACGGGCTCATCTCATCAGAATTCATAGGAAACGCACATTGTTAACGACTCGATCCCGATCGGGCGACGCCCGGAACCCGGGCGCGCGGCGTGAGCAAAGTCTAGTCCCACCGGCATCGCCCCAGGTCAGCGACCCGCGCTAGGTAACGTCGACTGAGACCATTGCCAGCAAACCCCGCCGTCCGTAGCCTGCCGACCCGACAACTGACGGGGGTGGCTCCGCCGACGCCGAACGCCGGCAATAGCCACCCCCGGGGCGACCGGCCCGGGAGCGCACGGGCTCAGTTCTTGATGGAGAACGAGTCGCTCACCGTAGTGCCGCCGCACACCATGTCGACCCGCACCGCGCCGCCCCTGGCGTCCCGGTTCACCTTGCCGAGGGTGGTGAAGCTGCCCCAACCCGGCGAGGTGCTCTCGAGCGTGAACGGCCCGGACGCCCGCAGCGCGGACGGCGAGGACACGCAGAAGGTGTTGATCCGCACCGTCTCCCCCGGCCGCGCCGCCCCCTTCACCTGGGCCTTGATGCTCGGCCGCTGCCCGTCGTCGCCCTGGGACGGGGTGGCCGGCGCCGGCGCGGTGCTGGACGGCGGCGCGGGCCGCTCGGCCCACGTGCCGCGCGACGGGCCGTACGAGGGACCGCGTGAGGGGCCGTACGAAGGACCGCGTGAGGGGCCGTATGAAGGATCGTGCGAAGGGCCGTACGTCGAGCCGTACGAGGAGCCGCCCGAGGTGTCGTCGGCGTCGTCGTCGATCGGCGCGGCCGTCGCCACCCCCGCCCCGCTCAGTAACGCGAGCACCATCAGCCCCACGGCAGCCGTCACCGCGCGAACCCGCATCTGGAATCCCCTCGATCGTGAGGCCCGTCCCTGAGGCCTCCGCACGCGAGGATTAACGGCCGCGCGACCTATCGCGTTAGCAGCATTCCGGAGTTATACGGGATCGCACGCCGAAGCCGTGAGTGGCAGGAGGCGCTATGGCACCCCTCGCCGCTCACGGGTCGTCGGGCAAGCTGTGGTCCATGCAGCGAGCTCACGGTGTCGAGGTGCCCGAGACGGTGGCGGAGATGTGCCGCCCGGACCGGGCCGCGGTCCTGGTGTACGACCCACAGGTGGGCATCCTCGCCCACGTCCAGGACCGGGAGGGGTTGGTGGAACGGACCAGGTCGGTGCTGGACGCGGCGCGCGTGGCCGGGGTGCCGGTGCTGTACGTGCGGCACGTCTCGGTGCCGGTCACGCACATGGGGGTGGCCGCGCTGCGCACGGCGATGGCCTGGCAGCGGCTGGACGACCCGAACAAGGTGGTCTCGCCGTTCCCGCCGGACGCCCCGCACGCCCAGATCGCCGACGAGCTGGCACCGGTGGCCGGCGAGCCGGTGTTCGACAAGCTCGGCATGTCCGCGTTCGTCGGCACCCCGCTGGAGGCGGTGCTGCGCGACCGGGGGATCACCACGCTGCTGCTGGTCGGGGCCGTGCTGGAGATCGGCATCGAGCCCACCGCCCGGCACGCCGCCGACCTGGGGCTGCTGCCCGTGGTGGTCACCGACGCCTGCGGCGTGGTCGAGCAGCCGGCCGCCGAGCGCTCGCTGGCCAGCCTCGACTACTCCCTGATGTCGTACCGCTGCACGGCGGAGGAAGCCGTCACAGCGCTGCTCGCCGGGTTCCCGCGCGGCTCGGGGTCTGACGAAATCCGCGACTCACCCTGACAAAATCCCCGACTCGCGGGCGAGCGTTAGCTCAGCGCGAGCACGTCGTCCTGGAACGCCAGGTACAGGTTGGCGATCAGCCGGGGCGAGGCGATCGGCGCGCCGAGCAGCTGCTCCACCTTGTGCAGCCGGTAGCGGACCGTGTTCGGGTGTACGAACATCAGCTCGGCGGTCCGCTTGACGTCCTGGTCACAGGCCAGGTACCTGATCACCGTCTCGGTCAGGTCGGCCGCCTTGACCAGCGCGCCGAAGTGCCGCTCGAAGCGCGCGGCGACCTGGGCGTCGTCGCGGCGGGTGAGCAGCCAGGTGGCGAAGTCGACCTCGTCGAGCCGGACCACGCGCTCCCCGCTACCCCTGTCGTGGCGCCGGGTCGCCACCCGCCACGCGGTGATCGCCTCCCGGAAGTAGCTGGGGCCGGTGGTGAGGTCGGCGAACGGGCCGCTGACCCCGACCAGGTGGGTGCCGCCGAGCAGCTCCAGCCAGTCCGCCGCGGCCGGGTCGTCGGCGAGCACGGCGGTCAGCGGGGTCTCCAGGTCGTCCGGGTCGTGCTCCTCGGACACGATCAGCCCGAGCTGGCGGGTGTGCGCCTCCTCCAGCAGCAGGTCCGCGGTGCGGCGGTGGTCGGCCTCGGGGTCGACCGGGCTGGCCGCGACCACCCGCAGCCCGCCGCCCACCCGGAACCGGAACCGCCGCAGCCGGTCCCAGGTCTGCCGGACCCGTGACGCCGGGGTGCCCGCGTAGAGCGTCCAGACCAGCCGCCCCGCCTCCGCCCGCTCCTGGCTCATGGTCAGCGCGCGCACCGCGTTCGCGGCGGCCAGCACGTGCTCGGCGGTCTGCAGCAGCTCCGGGCCCAGGTCGTCGAGCAGCGCGTGCCCCCGGGACGCCACCGCCAGCCGGAACCCGGAGCCGCGCAGCAGGAACGGCCGGGTGGCCACCGCCCACCTGCCGACCGCGAACCGCTGCGGCGCCAGCTCCCGCGCGGTGATCTCCTCCCAGATCAGCCGCAGCGGCCCCTGGCCGGTGGAGGCGATCACCCGCCCGGAGCTCTGGTACAGCACGGCGGCCCCGCGCGCCAACGTGGCCAGCCGGTTGACCAGCGCCTTCACCGGGTCCTCGGCGGCGAGCGCCTGCAGCAGGTCGTTCTGCAGCCACACCGTGCGGCGCAGCCTGTCGATCTCCGAAGAATGCCCGCTCGGCGGATCGACCTTGGTGCGGCTCATGTCCGATGCTCCAGGGCAACATGATGCGGGCGTGATTTGTCCAACCGTACAGCCTTATCAGTCACCATTAAGAGTTCTCACAATGACCGGCCGGCCGCCGTGGTGCACAGTCTGCAGCCAGCCGCTCGCGGCTTTCACTCCTGCATCCGCCGGAACATCCGAAGAACGGACTGAGGACAGAAATGGCCAGACAGCGCGTCGCCGTCGACGTCGGCGGCACCTTCACCGACGTGTGCATCTTCGACGAGGCCAGCCGCGAGGTCCGCGTCACCAAGGTGCCCTCCACCCCGGACGACCCGATGCGCGCGGTGCTGGACGGGGTGGACCGCGCCGAGGTCGACCTGTCCGAGGTCACGCTGTTCTCGCACGGCAGCACGGTGGCCACCAACGCGCTGATCACCAGGAACTTCCGGCCGGCGGCGATGGTCACCACCACCGGGTTCCGGGACGTGATCGAGATCCGGGACGGCACCAAGGACGACCTCTGGGACGCCTACCAGGACGTGGCGCCGCCCTACATCCGCCGCCGGGACCGCTTCGAGGTCACCGAGCGCATCGACTACTCCGGCCAGGTCGTCACCTCGCTGGACGAGGACGAGGCCCGCCGGGTGGCCCGGCTGCTCGGCAGGAGGGGCGCGCAGACGGTCGCGGTGTGCTTCGTGAACTCCTACGTCAACCCGGCGCACGAGATCCGGATGCGGGAGATCCTGGAGGAGGAGCTGCCCGGGGTGGCGGTGTCCACCAGCGCGGAGATCCTGCCGGAGATCTTCGAGCACGACAGGTTCGCCACCACGGTGGCCAACGCGGTGCTCGCGCCGCTGGTCAGCGGGTACGTCGGCCGGCTCGCGGAGAACCTGGAGGACGGTGGCTACGCCGGGGACCTGTTGCTGCTGCACTCCGGCGGCGGCTCGATGACCCCGAAGATGGCCGAGCGCTACCCGGTGCGGCTGGCCGCGTCCGGCATCGCGGCCGGCGCCATCGCGGCTCGGCACGTCGCCGCGCAGTGCGGGTTCGCCAACGCGATCGGCCTGGACATGGGCGGGACCAGCACGGACATCTCGCTGGTGCACGGCGGCGAGCTGCGCGTGACCAAGGAGTGGTCGGTGGAGTACGGCTACCCGATCATCTTCCCGTCCATCGAGGTGCTCACCATCGGCGCCGGCGGCGGCTCCATCGCCCACATCGACGAGGCCGGCTCGCTGCGCAACGGCCCGCAGTCGGCGGGCGCGGACCCCGGCCCTGCCTGTTACGGCGCGGGCGGCACCCAGGCCACCAACTCCGACGCCAACCTGGCACTCAACCGGCTGGGCACCTCGCTGGCCGGCGGCGCCAAGATGCTGCGCCCGGAGCTGGCCGAGAAGGCCATCCTGGGCGGGGTGGCCGGCCGGCTCGGGCTGGACCTGGAGCAGGCGGCCAGCGCCATCCTCAAGGTGGCGAACGCGAACATGGCCGATGCCGTGCGGCTGATCTCGATCCGAAGGGGCTACGACCCGAGGGACTTCGCGCTGGTGGCGTTCGGCGGGGCGGGCGCGCTGCACGGCGCCGAGGTGGCCCGCGAGCTGGGCATTCCCACCGTGATCGTGCCGCCGAACCCGGGCGTCACGTCCGCGCTGGGCTGCCTGCTGGTGGACATCCGCCACGACCTGTCGGCGATGTTCGGCGCGGTCGCGCACGAGGCCGACACGGAGGAGTTCGAGTCCGCGTACGCCGGCCTGGAGGCCGAGGCCACCGCCCGGCTGCGCCAGGAGGGCGTCGCGCCGGAGGACGCCGTGCTGCAACGGATGGTGTCCATGCGCTACCTGGGACAGTGGCGCTCGCTCACGGTGAGGTGCGGCAGCGGCAAGGGCGCGCTGGCCGAGGCCGTGCAGCTGTTCCACGAGCAGCACGAGCGGGAGTACGCGTTCCGCCGCGACGACACGCCCGTGGAGATCTACCAGCTCGGGCTGACCGCGATCGGCACCACCCCGAAGCCCGCGTTCGCCGCGCACGAGGTGGCCAGGCGCCCCTCCCCGACGCCCCGGCACGTCAGGGACGTCTACTTCGACACGCTCGGCTGGGTGGGCACGCCGGTGCACGCGCGCGACGAGCTGCCGGCCGGCACCGAGATCGTCGGCCCGGCGATCATCGACCAGCTCGACTCCACCACGCTCGTGCCGCCGGGCACCCGCGCCGAGGTCGACGAATGGCTGAACATCCGTATCCACCTCGGGGAGGCGTGATGGCCGACAACCATGACATGGACCCGGTGACGTTCGAGGTCCTCAAGAACGCCTTCGTCACCGCCGTGGACCTGATGAGCGAGCAGATCATGCGGACCTGCTACTCGTTCGTGATCTACGCCCGCGACTTCTCCTCCGCGCTGTGCGACGCCGAGGGCAACACGGTGATGCAGGGCAGCGCCGACATCGCCGTGCACGTGGGCACCCTGCACTTCCAGTGCAAGGCCGTGATCGAGGAGTTCGGCGAGGACATCAACCCCGGCGACGTGTTCGCCGTCAACGACCCCTACCGGGGCGGCACCCACTTCAACGACGTGAGCTTCATCCGTCCGATCTTCGTCGGTGACGAGATCATCGGGTACGCCCAGAACAAGGGCCACTGGGCGGACATCGGCGGCAACGTCCCCGGCTCGTTCGACGTCAACGCGAAGGAGCACTTCAGCGAGGGCCTGCGGATCACCCCGGTGCGGGTCTGGCACGGCGGCAGGTTCCTGCACGACGTGGCGCAGCTGCTGGTGTCCAACACCCGCTCCCCGTACAGCAGCATGGGCGACCTGAACGCGCAGGCCGAGGCCACCGCGGTGTGCGAGCGGGAGATCCTGCGGCTGGTGGACCGCTACGGCCGCGACACCGTGGTGGCCGCCATGGCCGAGGTGCAGAGCTACGTCGAACGCCTGGTCCGCCACCGCCTCACCGAGCTGCCGCGCGGCGAGTGGGAGGCCGTCGACTACATCGACAACGACCCTGGCAAGCCGGAAGGCCTGGTCCCGATCAAGATCAGGATGACCATCGACGCCGACGGCATCCACTACGACCTGAGCGGCAGCGCGCCCGCCGTGGCGACGTTCCTGAACTCCGGCTACGGCACCACGCACTCCGCGCTCTACGCCGGCACCAAGACGTTCTTCCCCGAGGTGCCGCTGAACTCCGGCTTCTACCGCGTGGTGCAGGCCGACATCGGTCCGGAGGGCACCGTGGTCAACGCCGGCTGGCCGTACGCGGTGACCGGGTTCTGCTCGGGGCCGTACGAGAAGCTGATGAACGGCATCTTCGAGATCTGGTCCCGGGTGATGCCCGAGCGGGCCATGGCGTGCGCGTTCAACCTGGAGTACCTGCTGGTCGGCGGCAAGGACGCGCGCACGGCGGAGCGTCCGTACTTCATGTGGTACGACTGGATGGCCGGCGGCTGGGGCGCCCGCGCCAGCAAGGACGGCTCCGGGGCGACCTCGCCGCTGTTCGGCGCCGGGCTCGCGGTGCAGCCCGTGGAGGGGCAGGAGCGCCTGTCCCCCGTACTGACCAGCGCGCACCGCATCGTCACCGACTCCGGCGGCCCCGGCCGGTTCCGGGGCGGCTGCGGGCTGGAGAAGGGCGGCACGCTCACCGACTGCGAGAGCACGGTGATGTCCTACTGCTGCGACCGGGCGCGCTCGATCACCTGGGGCCTGGACGGCGGGCTGCCGTCGCTGCCGCACGGCGTCTGGCTCAACCGCGGCAGCGAGGAGGAACGCTTCCTCGGCGCCACCTTCTCCAACGTGGCCGTGCACCCCGGCGACTCGTTCACCAGGCCCTCGGCCGGCGGCGGCGGACTCGGCGACCCGCTGACCCGCGACCCCGCCGCCGTGATGGAGGACGTGATCGACGGCTACGTCTCGGTCGACCGCGCGGCGAAGGACTACGGCGTGGTCATCACCGCCGTGGACCCCGAGCTGGACGACTACAACGTCGACCTGGCCGCCACCCGCCGCCTGCGCGCCGCGATCGCCAAGGACCGCCGAGCCTGGCTAGAAGAGGACCCTCACGACGTGGCCCGCCGCTACCGCGAGGGCGAGCTGACCATGCTCGACCTGGTCCGCCGCTACGGCGTGATCGTCGACTGGGGCACCGGCGAGCTCCACGAGAACACCACCCGCCAGTACCGCGCCCTCATAGCCCACCGCGCCTCCGCCCACTGGACCTAAAACCCCCCGCGAGTCGGGGCTCTCAGCACACTGAGTCGGGCGTTCTGGCACACGCGCTACCCGGCGGGCACGGCGGCGCGGATGAACCGGCCCACCTCGGTGAGGGCGGTGCGCGCTTCGGGGACGAAGTCGGCGGCGGCCTGGAACACGTGCGGCTGCCGCTCCCACACCTGCAGCCGGCACGGCACCCCGGCGGCGGCCAGCGCCTGCCCCATCAGCTCGGCGTCCGGCAACAACAACTCCGTGCTCCCGACCTGGATCAGCGTCCTCGGCAACACCTCCAGGTCGCCGTCCACCGGCGACAGGGGCGTGCCCGTCCGCCCGTCCAACAGCAGGTGCTCCGACGCCCGGTCGGCCAGGTCGTTGATCACCGGCAGCACGCCGGGCGCGAACAGCGGGTCGAGGCGGGCGTTCGGGTGGGCCAGCTTCGCGGCCAGGTCGAAGTCGGTCAGCGGGGACAGCGCGGCGATCCCGGCCGGCCTCCGCAGGCCCTGCTCGGCGGCGGCCAGCCCGACCAGGAACGCCAGCGCGCCGCCCGCCGAGTCGCCGGCCAGCACGATCCGCTCCGGCGCGACGCCCCGGTCGAGCAACCACCGGTAGCCGTGCAGGCCGTCCGCCACGGCGGTGCTGATCGGGTGCCGGGGCAACATCCGGTAGTCCACCGCGAGCATCGTGGCGCCCGCCGCCGCCGAGATCCGGGACACCAGCCGCCGGTGGGTCCGCAGCCCGCAGCACACGAACGCCCCGCCGTGCAGGTAAAGCACGTACCGCCCGTCCTCACCCCCCGGGGCGCGCAGCCACTCCGCCCCGCAGCCGTCCAGCCGTACCCGACGGCGCCGGGTGCCGCGCAGCGGGCGCAGCCCGAGCGCCGCCCAGTCGACCAGTCGGTACGGCCACGGCAGCGTGCTGGAACGGGCGTACACCCCGAGCGCCGGCCGCACGGTCATCCGCAGCCCCAACGCCAGCGCCCGCGACCGGCGCGACGTCCCCGAGCGCCATTCGACGACCAGATGAGTCCGCCCGGCAACGGGCCGATCGGGCTGAAAGGCACCGAGTGTCATCGTCGACAGCACCTCCCGCAGGAGCAACGATGCAACAGTAACACCCAGATGTTGCACTGTCGTATCGCAAGCGGGATTTGCTCCACAACCCCTTGTACGCGGCGTACAAGCGACCGTAGAACTTTGGGCGCGCCAGACCATCGCATCGTATCAGCAGGCTCCTTAACCTCCTGAGTACTGTTCTGGAACTGTCGATGCGGGGGTCGCCGTGGAGCTGGTCCGAAGCCACGGATCGAACATGTCAACTCAGGTGACGAGCACCTGCGAGTGCGGGCTGAGCACCGAGCCGCCGGCCGGCGCGCAGTGGTGGCGGCCGGACCTGGACACCGATCCGGGTCCCTCGGTGCGCGCCGTGGTGCGCTACGGCGAGGAGCCCGAGCTGCGCAGGGCGGTCCGGTGCCCGAACGGCTGGTCCGAGCACGGCGCGATGGTCAACTTCTACCAGGACATCACGCCGCCGATGAGCTGGACGCGGGTCGGCACCTGCTGGGCGGAGACGTCGCACCCGGTGGTGGCGGTGCGCGAGGAGCCCAACGGCGCCTGGACCGTCGAGTCCTGAAGCATCGACACTGGGGCCACCCCAAGTTTGTGGTAGCTCTCGGGTAGCGTGACACGCGTGCGCACCGAGCCAGGCCTGCGGGAACGCAAGAAGCGGCAGACCAGGCGGCACATCGCCGACACCGCGCTGGCGCTGTTCACCGCGCAGGGCTTCGAGCGGGTCACGGTGGCCGAGATCGCCCGCACCGCCGAGGTCTCCGAGGCGACGGTCTTCAACTACTTCCGAACCAAGGAAGACCTGATCTACGACGGGATGGCCGCGTACGAGCAGGCCCTGGTGGCCGCCCTGCGCGAGCGCCCGCCGGACCAATCCCTGCTCACCGCGTTCCGGGAGTTCCTGCTCGCCTCGCACGGCAGGCTCGCCGACCTCGCCCCCGCCGACCTGGACCGCATCGCCGACATCGCCCGCCTGATCACCGCCAGCCCCGCGCTGCAGGCCCGCGAGCGCCAGCTCATCGACGACTGCGCGCGGGCGGTGGCCGAGCTGCTGGTCGAGCAGACGGGCGCGGCGCCGGAGGACGTCACGCCGTGGGCCGTGGCGCACGCCCTGGTCGGCACGCACCGGGCGCTGGTGCACCACGCCTGGGCGCGGATCCTGGACGGCCAGGGCGGCGCCGCCGTGGCCGAGCGCATCCGCGAGCAGGCCGACCGGGCGCTGGGCCTGCTCGGCGACGGGCTGGCCCGGTATCCCGGTTGACCGGTCATGACAGCCTGGTGATCGTGAACGACTACGTGGCCGCCAACAGGGCGAACTGGGACGAACGGGCGCCGATGCACGTCGCCTCCCCCGACTACCAGGTGGAACGGTTCGTCAGCGATCCCGAGCACCTCAGCGGCGTGGTGAGGTTCGATATGCCGAGGCTGGGCCCGGTCGACGGGCTGCGGGCGGTGCACCTGCAGTGCCACATCGGCACCGACACGCTCTCGCTGGCCCGCCTCGGCGCGCGGATGACCGGCCTGGACTTCTCCGCCGCCTCGCTGGAGCAGGCCCGCCGGCTGGCCGAGCGCACCGGAACCGACATCGACTTCCGGGAGGCGGAGCTGTACGACGCGGTCGACGTGCTGGGCGCCGAGTCGTTCGACCTGGTCTACACCGGCATCGGCGCGCTGTACTGGCTGCCGGACGTGGCCAGGTGGGCGCGGGTCGTCGCCGGCCTGCTGCGCCCGGGCGGGCGGCTGTTCATCCGGGAGAACCATCCGATCCTGGAGACGCTGGACGTGCACGAGTCCGGGATCGGGCTCTACTACCCGTACTTCGAGCAACCCGAGCCGCTGAGGTGGGACGAACCGGGAACGTACGTACAGACCGACGGTCGGTCTGTACAAAAGGCCACGGTCACCTACGGCTGGAGCCACGGCGTGAGCGAGACGATCACCGGGCTGCTGGACGCCGGCATGCGGCTGACCCAGTTCGTGGAGCACGACAGCGCGCCGTGGAACGCCCTGCCCGGCCACATGGTCGCCGACGACATGGGCGAGTGGCGGCTGCGGGAGAAACCGGAGCGGCTGGCCGCCTCGTTCACGATCCAGGCCGTCAAGACCCACTCAGTCGAGTAGCCGGTCGCGCAGCGCGTGCAGGTCGTCCTCGGTGAGGCCGGCCGTACGCAGGTAGCCCACCGGCTCGAACGTCCGGAGCACGGCCAGGATGGCCTCCCGCGCGGTGGTTCCGTGCTCGGCGAGCAGCAGCTCCACCATCGGCGCCTGGTCGGGCTCGCCCCACCTGTCCAACAGCGGCCGCAGCCGCTCGGTGCTCAGTCCGTGGTCGGCGGCGATCACCTCGGCGGGCACCCCGGCGAACGCGAGCAGCACCATCGCGACCAGCCCGGTGCGGTCCCGCCCGCCCACGCAGTGGAAGAGCACCCCGCCGGGGCGGGCGTGCGCGACGGAGGCCACGGCCGAGCCGACGCGCGCCGGGAACCGCGCCAGGAACTGGCCGAAGTACAGCGGCGTGGCCAGCAGGCCGGAGGCGCGCCAGGCCTCCACCTGGGGGTCGTTCGGCGGGTCCAGCGGCGTGTAGACGGTGGTCAGGTCGGCGGGGCGCGGGACGCGGTCGGGCCACAGCTCGTCGGGGTCGGTCAGGTCGATGATCGTCCGGATCCCGTACGCGTACAGCTGCGCCCAGCCGTCCTCGGTCAGCATGGCCAGCGTCGCCGAGCGCACCACGGCGCCCAGACGGGTCCGCCGACCTCCCCCGGCGGGCAGCCCGCCGAGGTCACGCGCGTTGTACAGCCCGGACCAGCCTAGGTCTCGTCCGTCCTCCACATTGAGTGAGACGAATGAGACCCCCCTGAGGTTCGGTCTACTGGCCGTGCGGTGTCAGCACGCAGTCCGAACCCGGGAACACCAGCCGCTCGGTGCCGTCGGCAAACCTGACCAGGTACGGCGGCTCCCCGCCGTCACCTCGGACCTCGACCACCGTGGCAACCCGATCGGGCTGATCGAGCAGCCGGCTGTAGAAGTGCAGTTCGTCGCCCGCTTCCGCCTTCATCGCGGACCATCTCCCCGAGACGATACGTACTCCGGCCAGGACCAACGGTAGTGGTCCCGGTCAGCGCGTTCTAGGCCCCGCTCGGGTGCCGGCGGTACCGATCCAGGTACGTCGTCCAGTCCCAGGTGCCCAGGAAGCCGCGGGCCGCTTCGTAGCCGTCGTCGTGCAGGGCCTTGACCTGTTCGGGCGTGATGGCGAAGTCGGTGAACCCGGCGGCGTCCGAGTCGACCGCGATGGTCCGCGCCTGCACCCATGGTTTGTGCTGGTAGGCCTGGTCGCGGCCGATCACGGCGGTGGTGACCACCCGCTCCAGCAGGCGCACCGGGGTGGGCACGATCCGGCTCAGCCAGCGCGGCAGCAGCCCGTTGTCCCGGCCGGGGATGTCCGGCAGGAGCGTGATGCCGAACGTGGGCCAGCGCGGCGGGCGGCCGTCGGTGCGGTCCAGCGAGTCGATCGGGAAGTTGGACACCACACCCCCGTCGACCAGCGTGGACGCCAGCCCGGTGTCCGGGTTGGTGACGGTGGCCGGGCGGAACAGCAGCGGGATGGACATCGACGCGCGCACCGCGTCGGCCACCGGCTGGCGGTCCGGGTCGAGCCCGTAGACGTCCCGGTAGTCCCAGGGCAGCCGGATCAGCCGCCCGAGCGTGACGTCCGCGCAGGTCACCACGAGCTTGTAGCGCTGCTCCGGTGGCAGCTCGCCGTCGTCGAGCGCAAGGTCGGCGAACGTCCGCACGCCTAGGGCTTCCAGCTCGGTCGCGACCCAGTCGCGGGCGTAGTCGCCCCGGTACAGCCCGTCGTCGGCGAGCAGCGCCAGCCCGGCGCCGAGCAGCGGGATCCGGTCCAGCGGGACACGGTCGGCGAACCGCTCGTAGTCCAGCCGCATCGCCGCCTCGCTCAGGGCGTCGCCGGTCAGTCCCGCCGCGACCAGGGCGCCGACGATCGCGCCGGCCGACGTGCCGGACACCCGCCTGGGCTCGTACCCCGCGTCGGTCAGCGCCGCCACCGCCCCGGCGAGCGCGATCCCCTTCACCCCGCCGCCGGACAACACCAGATCAGCCCTCACCGTCCCATCCCACCATCCGTCGTCCGCGCCCTTCGCCGGGCCAGCCGAGTGGGCCGGCGGGGCTGTTATAGGCCACTATGCGCAGGTGCGGGTTTCAGCAAGGGCCGACTACGCCGTGCGCGCGGCGGTGGAGTTGGCGACCGAACCGGGTGCCCATCGCAACGCGGAGTCGATCGCGCAGGCGCAGGACATCCCCCAGAAGTTCCTCCAGACCATCCTGTGCGACCTGCGCCGGGCCGGCATCGTGGCCAGCCGGCGCGGCGTCGACGGCGGCTACCGGTTGGGCATGGCGGCCAAGGAGATCAGCGTGGCCGACGTGCTGCGCGCGGTCGACGGCCCGCTGGCCACAGTGCGCGGCGAGCGCCCGCAGGACCTGAGCTACCCGGGTGCCGCCGAGGCGCTGCGCCCACTCTGGGTGGCGATGAGGGCGAGCGTGCGCGGCGTGCTGGAGAACGTCACCCTCGCCGACCTCGCCGCCCGCAAGCTCCCCGCCCGGGTCCGCCGCATATCCGAGTCCGAGGACGCCTGGCGCAACCACTGACCGCCGCGGTCAGGCGGCGCGCCAGCGGGCGGCGAGGTCGCGGTCGCGGAGGGTCCGGATGCGGTGGCGCAGCTCGGCGGCGGCGCGCGGGTCGGTCTGGCCGCGTTCGATGTAGGCGGCCAGGGTGTGCAGGTCGCGCATGGCGCGCAGGGTCGGGTAGCCGCTCCAGCGGGTGGCGTCCCAGCCGTAGGCATCGCTGAACGCGGTGCGCTCGGTGAGGCCGCGGCCGAAACGCGCGCCCTGGTGGGTGTTGATCAGGTCCAGCTCGCGGGGGCCGAACGCCACCTCGTCCCAGTCGCCGAGGATCGCTCGGTCGCCGTCCCAGAGGGTGTTGCCGGGGTAGGCGTCGCCGTGGATCAACCTGCGGCCGAGCGTCGAGCGCAGCTCGTCGTACTCGGCGAGCAGCGCGGCACGCTGACGGGAGAGCCAGGCGCGGTCGTCCTCTGGCAGCCAGCCGGCGGCGGACCGGGTAACCGCGACGGGCCAGCCACCGCGTCAGGTCGAGCGCCAACCGCGCCCGCGCTCGGTTCTCTCCGCGATCCGCCCGCGCCACGATGTCCAGCGAGGTCAGCAGGTAGACGCCGGTGGCATGCTCACGCAGCTCCGAGAACGGTAGCGGCCGTCGACCTTCGACGGCATGGCACGAACGATCACGGGCCACCGCCAGTTATAGAACGTTCTATCTAGAGCTAGAACGTTCTATCAAGTCAGTCAGTCAGCCGCGTGTCAGAGCGCCGAGATCACGGGAGGCCCGGTCACCGGCCGTGCGGCGAACGTTTCGATCTGTCGTGCCAGCGCCCGCGCCCCGTCCGTGCCGGCATGGCGCGACAGCGGAAGTGACGCACCAACCCGGGCGACACCGTCGCGGACCTGCCAGATCCGCTGCTCCGGTGGCAGTTCGAGCACCGGCCGCAGGGCGGAGGCGGCTCCGTCGACGTCGCCGGCCGCCAGGCGCGCCGTCGCCACGTCCACCCTGGCGAGCGCCTCGTCGCCGTAGGACCGCTGCTCCGCCGGCCCTTTCTCGTAAAGGTTGATCGCCGCCCGTGAGGCCTGCTCGGCGCGTCCGTGCTGGCCAATCAGGTTAAGCGTTCCACCCGCGTAGTAGAGCTGCTTGGCCAGCGGGAACGTGAGTACGCCGCCGAAGCCGGTCAGTTCGTCGTCTTCGGCGGCCTCCTCCCGGGCGCGCTCGGCACGGCGAAGCGCGGCGACGGCGGCCCTGCCGTCTCCGGTCCGCGCCAGCGCGCGGGCTTCCAGCGCCGCGAGCCGGACCTTCGCGTCGAGCCCACGAGCGTGGTCCTGGCCGGCGCGCGCGAAGGTCACCGCCTCGACCGGGCGCCTCGATCCCTCCGCGATCAACGCCTGGGTGCCCTTGACCCAGGCGCACAGGCCGGTGTGGTCGGCGTGCTCGGCGCACGTCAGGGCGGTGCGGGCCTGCGCCATCGCGGAGGTCGACTCACCGAGGTTCTGCGACGCGTGCGCCAGCAGGAGACAGGTCGTTCCACTGAGGAAGAACATCTCACGCGACTGGCGAGGATTTGGTTGGTTGCGCAGCAGGCCAACTGTGGTGTCGCGCAATGCCACGAGGTCCCGCAACAGCGGCCGCAGCGGGTTGGCGACGTACTCGACAGCGATCCGCCCCAGCTCGTAGCGCACGTGCTCGACGACCGACGACGCGACCCGCTCCGCGTCGGCCCACGCCGCGAACGCGAGCGAGTCGCGCGCCGCCGACGCGGCCAGCTCGCGCGGGTCTGCGTCCCTCGGTGTCGTCGGCGCGTTCGGGGCGGACAGTAGATCGTCCAGCGAGTAGCCGTACAGCCTGCGCATCACCCGGCGCATGCTCGGGGTCGCCCGCGCGGCGGCGCGTTCGCCGGACGCCAGCCGCTGCAGGTGGCGCACGCTCAGCGTGGCCGGCTCGTTCAGCTCCCTGGCCAGGCGCGCGAACGCCTCCGCCTGTTCCTCGTACGTCGCTTCCCGCTGCCGAATGAGCTGCTCAAGCAGCGTACGGGGTGGCCGGCCGGACCGGCACCGGTTCTCGGACACGAGGCCCCCGCTACGCCCTCGACACGCCTGGACACGTCACGTTACGCGGCCACGCCGGCCATCCGCGGCGAGTCGCGCGCGCCGCCACGGGCCAGGTCACCCCGATGTCCGTCCTGGGTCCGCTGGTGACCGTGGCCTGGTCACCCAGGCCGGCGACACCCTCGCCCCATGCCCGGTGGTGATCAACCCTCGCTGACCCCGCCCGAGAAGCCAGGTCATCGTGCCCTGACGGCGGGCGCGTTCTGGATGACGTGCGCGGTCGACGGGCGCGAGCATTCGGTTACGGACGACGAGCTGGCGGCGGGTCGGCCGCACGGGCTCTACCGGGCGGTCTGCGGTCACCTCGTGGTCGCGGCGTCGCTGACCGCTCCGCCGGGTCACCGGTGCCGGGAGTGCGGGGTCGTTCGGCGCGGCGCGCAACCGGCCCGGCGCACTGCCCGAGCGGGTTGGCTCGTTCGAGCGGGATTTCCACGGCGACTCTTGCCGGCACGTTACGGTCCGTTCACATGAGCCAGCTCTTTCCGGAGATGCGCTACGAGTCGTGGCGCGACAGCCTCGCCACCGTGCACCGGTTCGCGCAGCTGGTCGGCAAGGTCCGGCTCGCGCACAGCCCGCGCCGCAACCACTGGTGGAACGTCCCCTTCCATCTGACCGGGCGCGGCATCACCACCCGCCCGATGGGCCGGGACCCGATCTTCGCCGTCGACTTCGACTTCCTCGATCATCGCCTGGACATCGCGACGGTCGACGGCGCGCGGCACTCGTTCACCTTGCCGGGGCTGTCGGTCGCGGAGTTCACCGAGCGGCTGCGCCACGGGCTGGACGCCGTCGGGATCGATCCGGACGTCCCGAGGCCCCACCCGTTCGACCTGCCGGACGCCGCGCGGCCGTTCGCCGAGGACACCGAGCACCGCGCCTACGACACCGCCGCCGTCACCCGCTACTGGCGGGTGCTCAGCCAGGTGAACCTGCTGCTCGAAGCGTTCGCCGCACGCTGGTCGGGCAAGACCAGCCCGGTGCACCACTTCTGGCACACGTTCGACATCGCGGTCACCCGGTTCTCCGACCGGCGCGTGTCGCAGCCGGACACCGTCGACCCGGTCACCCGTGAGGCGTACTCCCGCGAGGTGATCAGCTTCGGGTTCTGGTTCGGCGACGACGGGTTCCCCGAGCCGGCGTTCTACTCCTACACCGCGCCCGAGCCCGAGGGCCTCACCGACGAGCCCCTCGCCCCCGGCGCGGCGGCCTGGAGCGAACGCGGCGGCGGGCACCTGGCCGTGCTGCGTTACGACGCTGTCCGTGAGCTGCCCGACCCGCACGCCGCGGTCCTCGACTTCTACGAGAGCGCCTACCGGGCGGGCGCGCGCCGGGCCGGCTGGGACATCGACGGGTACGCCTGTCCCGACGGCGCGACCGACCCGCACGCGGCTACGTTCTCGGCGTGACATCCGCTTCCGGGGGACACCCGCGCGCGCCTTCCGGGCCTCGGCGGGCGCGGAGACTACGGTCCGTGATCATGGTGCGGTGGGACGTCTGGGGGTCGCGGCTGCTCGCCATCGGGCTGGCGGCCGCGACGGCGTGTTCGTCGAGCCCCACGGCGGCCGGCCCGGCGCAAAGCCCGGGAGGCACCGAGTCGGCGGTCACGCCGAGCCACTACATGGTGTCCAACACCGACAGCGCCGAGCAGGACGACAGGGGTTACCGGATCGGGTGCGCGGACGGCAAGGCGGGAGTGTCCGGGCCGAGGGCGCTGTTCTTCGGCACGCAGGAGTCCGGCGGCAAGATCCGTCCGCCCGGCACCACCGCGTCCTCGCCGGCCGCGCGGGTATCCGAGCAGTGGGTGGAGCGGGCCGCCGCCGACTGGGTGCGCGGGTTCACCGAGTGCGGGCAGGCCACCGCGATCGTGGCGCTCGGGGTGAACAACAAGTCCGACGGCGGGGCCGACCCGGCGCAGGCGGGGGCGGCCTGGGCGCGGCTGGTGGAGCGGGTGGCCGGCGCGGTGCCCGCCGGCCGGGTGACGGTGGCCGGCGCGCTGGACGGGGAGCCGTCCTGGTCCAAGCCGGCCTGGGCGCGCGGTTGGGTGGACGCCTTCGTCGCGGGCAGCCGGCGCGGGCTCTACGCGGTCAACTCCGCGGACGGCTGCCCGTCCGAGGGCACCGGCGAGACCTGCGGGAACGGCTGGACGGTCGGGGACGTCTACCACGTGTCCACCGGGGCGGCGGGCACCGTCGTCGCGCTGCCGCAGATCTACCGCACGGACGGCATCCAGGCCAGGCAGTGGGCGACGATCAGCCGGTGGGGGGTGCGCACCGGCGCCGGGCCGCTGCGGGTGGCCGGCGCGCTGAGCCAGGCCACCGCGTGCCGGCAGAAGCCCGGTTGCGGGCGCACCGGCAACTCCCCCGCCGACTCCCGCGACCAGCTCGACAAGGCGCTGGCGGCGGACCCGGCGACCCGGCCGGCCGAGCCGCTGGTCGCCTCCGACATCGGCTGGGCCAGCGCGCCGCCGTCCCCCTGATCCGGGGTTGTTTGTGGCTCCACCGGATTCTTTTGTTTCCGCTCGCCGCACCGCCGCCCTAGCGTTGGTGAAATGACGAACGGTTCACAGGGAAAAGTAGTACTCATTGCCGGCGGCGCGAAGAACCTGGGCGGGCTGCTCAGCCGGACCTTCGCCGACGACGGGGCGAGCGCGGTGGTCATCCACCATCACGGTGAGTCGTCGGCCGATGACGCGAACAAGACGGCGGAGGACGTCCGTTCCGCCGGCGCGCAGGCCTTGGTCACGAGCGGCGACCTGACCGATCCCTCGCAGGTCACGGCGTTGTTCGACGCGGCGGTGGACGCCTTCGGCGGGGTGGACATCGCGGTGAACACGGCCGGCAAGGTGCTGCGTAAACCCATCACGGAGACCACCGAGGCCGAATACGACTCGATGTTCGACATCAACTCCAAGGCCGCCTACTTCTTTCTCAAGGAATGCGGCCTGCGACTCAACGACAACGGCAAGGTCGTCACGATCGTGACGTCGCTGCTGGCCGCGTTCACCGACGGGTACTCCACCTATGCGGGCGGAAAGTCTCCGGTGGAGCATTTCACCAGGGCGGCGGCCAAGGAGTTCGCCGGTCGGGGAATTTCTGTTACGGCCGTCGCGCCCGGCCCGATGGACACGCCGTTCTTCTACGGCCAGGAGACGCCGGAGCGGGTCGCGTTCCACAAGTCGCAGGCGATGGGCAACCAGCTCACCCAGATCGAGGACATCGCGCCGCTGGTGCGGTTCCTGGCCACCGAGGGATGGTGGATCACCGGGCAGACCATCCTCGCCAACGGCGGCTACACCACGCGCTGATCCGCATCGCTTCGTATCCGTCGCAGTGGCTCGCGGGCGTGCCGGGGCACCGCGTCGGTCACCCAGACGACCTGCAGCGGCACCCGGGCCGGCGGTTCGAGGTCGAGGACGACGGCGTCCTCGGCGACCGGTCCGGGCTGGTCGGTCACGAACGCGACCCAACCGGTGTCGTGGACGGCGGTGGCCGGCGGCATGCCCTGCCGGGAGGTCACCACCAGCTCGGGGTCGAACCCGGCCGCGCGGCAGACGCCGACCAGGAAGTCGGTGTACGCGGAGTGTCCGGGCGGGCCCCAGACCACGAAGGTCTCCCCGGCGAGCTCGGGCAGCTCGACGGCGCCCCGCCCGGCCAGCCGGTGCCCGGAGTCCACGACCACCCGCAGCCGGTCGTAGCCGACCACCGCGCTGCTCAGGCCGGGATGGCTCGGGGCGGCCCGCACCAGCGCCAGGTCGGCGTCCCCGGAGAGCAACTGCCGCCAGATCTGGGACGGGAACTGCTGCTCGACCAGGACCGGGCCGTCCGCCGGCGCGGTGAGCGCGGCCACCCGCTCGCCGCTCACCGCCGGCGAGCGCAGCACGCGCAGCGGCTGTTCGTGCCCGCGCCCGGCCGCCCGGGTCGACTCGACCAGCGCGCGGGCCGCCGCCAGCAGCCGGGGCGCCTCCTCCGCGAGCACCCGGCCGGCCTCGGTCAGCGCGAGCCGTCCACCGGCACGCTCGAACAGCCCGACCCCGAGCTGGCGTTCGAACTCCGCCAGCGAGCTGCTCAGCGCCTGCTGGCTCAGGTGCACCGAGCGCGCGGCGCGGGTGATGTTCAGGTGCTCGGCGGTCGCGACGAACAGCTCGAGGCGGCGTAGGTCCAGGGTCACGGTCAGTGTTATAGCCCGTGTCAGGCCGGTCGGAACACGGCGGTCGCCAGTAGCGCGAGCACCGCCCCAACCGGGATCGACCAGGCCGGGGACACGGTGGCGGCGGCGATCGCGGCCGGGGTGGTCACCGCCGCCCCGACCAGCATCGGGCGGTGCGCGGCCAGCCAGGCGCCGGGCGCTGTGGTGGCGTCGGTGGTGGCGGTGGCCTGGCGGTGCCACCGTGCCGCGAGCAGGAAGGCGAGCGCCGCCAGCCCGCACAACCCGGCGCCCATCGGCTCCGGAGGCCCGGTGACCAGCGCGACCGCCGCGCACGCCACCGCCACTCCGACCGCCGCCGGCCCGGCGGCCCCGCGCGGGCGCGCGACGGCCAGCGCGACCGCGACCGCGCCGACCGCGAGTGGCACGCCGGTCAACACCGGCGCGCCGAGCACGGCGGGCACCGCAAGCATGACCGCGCCTGTGATGCCCGTGACGGTGGCGCTCATCGGCGGGCCCCGATCAGTGGCCGGCGGGACATCGGCCGCAGGACCTCGTCCAGCTCGACGCCGTCGGCCCAGACGCCGACCGGGACGCCCACGTCGGCCAGCCGCCGCCGGACGCCGCGACGCCCGATCCGCCACATCCGCACCGCGATCTCGTCGTAGTCCACGCCCGGGCGCGCGGTCGGCTCGGCGCGCAGCACGTCCACCACGGCCAGCGCGTACCCACGTCGGCGCAGGTCGATCAGTGCCCGCACCATCCGCTCGTCCAGCAGCGGCGAGAACACCACGACCGCCGCTCCCCTGGGCAGGATCGCGCGCGGGAACACCCGCGCGTCCACCGGCGCCGACGCCGCGCCCGGGCGCACGTCCAGCAGCGCCTCCACCACCCGGTGCAGGTGCCGACGCCCGAGATCAGGGGCCAGCCAGCGGACCACCCCGCCCAGCGCCACCAGCCCGGCCCGGTCGCCCCGGCGCAGCGCGGCGGCCACCACCGCCAGCGCACCGCGCACGGACAGATCCAGCGTGGACCCTGACCCGGACCCGGAGCCCTGCCTGACGTCCGCCGAGGCGTCGATCAAAGTGACCACCCGCGCGGCCTGCTCGGCCAGCCGCTCGGTGACGTACAGCGCGCCGCGCCGGGCGCTCACCGGCCAGTTCACCGCGCGCAGCGGATCGCCCGGCCGGTGCTCGCGCAGGCCGGCGAACTCCGGGCTCTGCCCGGTGCGCCGGCCCAGGTGCACGCCCAGCTGGTCGGGCAGGTCCAGCGGCCGGGGCACCGCGTCGACCCGATCCACCCTGGGATACACCGCCAGCTCGCCCAGCTCACCGACGGCCACGCCGTCCAACAGCCCGCCCGCACCCCTCGCCACCACCCGTACCCGCACGGTGTGACGGCCCCACCGCACCGCGCGCAGCTCCCACTCCCCGGCGACGCACCCGGGCTCCAGCCGCGCCCGCGTGACGACCACCCCCGCCCCGCCCTCGACGCTCACCGCCACCAGCTCAACCCCGTCCGGCGCGGCCAACTCCACCGCCACCGTCGTCGTCTCCCCCTCGAACACCCCCGTCACCTCGATGCGCGCCCGCACCCCCAGCACCGTCCCCGGCCGCGCGCTCCACCACACCCCGGCCAGCGCCCCAACCAGCGGCGCCCCGAACACCACCAGGTCGAACCGCCCCGCCAGCACCGCCGCTCCCGCCGCCGCCACCCCGCCCGCGACCGCCCAGCCCAGCCACCCCGCCGGCCGCCACACGATCCGCTCCTCCGCCATGGCTCCACTCGTTTCCGCTGGTCAGAACCCGTGAGTGGCTAGGGGTGCCATAGCACCCCTAGCCACTCACGGGGCCTGAGCACGGGGAACGGGGATGGTGGTGAGCGTGCGGGCGAGGATGTCCTCGGGCGGGACGCGGCGGACCCACATCTCCGGGCGCAGGCTCAGGCGGTGGGCGAGGGCGGGCACGGCGAGCGCTTTGACGTCCTCGGGGATGACGTAGTCGCGGCCGTGGAGGAGGGCTCGGGCGCGGGCGAGGGATACGAGTGCGAGCGATGCGCGCGGACTGGCGCCGACCAGGATGTCGGGGTGCTCGCGGGTGGCGGCGGCGATCCGGACCACGTAGTCGAGGACGTCGGGGTGCGCGGCGACGGTCTCGACGGACTCCCGCATGGCGAGCAGCGCGTCGGCGTCCAGGACGCGTGCGACGGTGGGCTCGGCGCTGCCACGTTCGATGCGGCGGGTGAGCATCCGCACCTCGTCAGGCGCCGGGAGGTAGCCGATCCGCACCCGGATGCCGAACCTGTCCAGCTGGGCCTCGGGCAGCGGGTAGGTGCCCTCGTACTCGATCGGGTTGTCGGTGGCCAGCACGACGAACGGGCTGGGCAGCCGGTGCGCGCGCCCGTCCACGCTGACCTGCGCCTCGGCCATCGCCTCCAGCAGCGCCGCCTGCGTCTTCGGCGGCGTTCTGTTGATCTCGTCGGCGAGCAGCAGGTTGGTGAACACCGGGCCGGGGCGGAACCGGAACTCGCCGCTGGCCTGGTCCAGCACGGTGGTGCCGGTCAGGTCGGCGGGCAGCAGGTCGGGGGTGAACTGCACCCGGCGGAACCCGAGCCCGAGCGCGGTTGCGAACGAGCGCGCGATCAGCGTCTTGCCCAGCCCGGGGAGGTCCTCGATCAGCACGTGCGCCCCGGCCAGCACCGCCGTCATGATCAGTTCGAGGGCGTCGCGCTTGCCGACGACGGCGCGCTCGATCTCGTCCAGCACCGCCGTGGCCCGTCCCGCCGTCACCTCGGTGGTCATGGCCGGTCCAGTTCGCGCAGGATCCGGAGCAGGGCGTCGCGGCCGGGTCCGGGGGCGGAGCGGTCGGGCGAGCGGGGCGCGTCCGGGTCGACCAGCGCCCACAGCTCGGGGTCGAGCCGGCGGGCGGCGGCCGCGAGGTCGACCAGTTCGGCGAGGACGGGGCGCACGCTGTGGTCCCAGTCCCGGGCCGAGCCGCCCGACCAGGCCGCGGCGGCGAGGTAGCGGCGGTAGGTCGGGGAGGCCGAGACGGTGTCGGGCTCGACGTCCGGGGTACGGGCGGTGGCACGCCACCAGCGGCTCATCGGGGGCCGTCCAGGGCGGTCAGGATCGCGGACAGGGCGTCGGCGGCGGCGTCCCGGTCGGCGGGGTGCATCGGGTGCGCGCTGAACCGCGCCTCGCGGAACAGTTCGAGCAGCGCGCGGGCGGGCGCTTCGGGGATGCGTGCGTCGCCGGTCAGGCCGCGGCGGAGCACCTCGTCGGGGGTGTCGGCGGCCCTCGGCGCCACCGCGCCGCCGAGACGAGCCAGCGCGCCCTCCATCGCGGCGAAGCAGGCCACGATGGCCCGCCTCGGGTCGGTGATCGCGCGGTCCCGCACGGCCGCGAGCCCTCGACCGGCCGCCTCCCGCGCCACAGCGTCGGCCGGCTCGGCCTCGGGAGCGTCGACGATCGCCCGGCGCCGACGTAACAGCAGCACCGCCAGCGCGAGCACCGAGGCCAACATCGCGAAGACGATCAAGTATCCGACGGGCCCAGGTTGACCCGCGTCGGATGCCGGCGCCGGCACGCCGCCGGGAGCCGGCGCATCGGTCGGCGTCACCGTCGGCGGCGAGGCCCCTGGCTCGCGCGGCGGTCGGTCCGACGGCGGCGGTACGGCGTACGGCCTGGTCAACAGCAGCACGCCGAGCCCGGCCAGCGCGCCGACCAACACCGCGACCAGCACCCGCCGGCGCCCGGCCGGCGGAGGCGGCGGCCGGCGCCGGACCACCGACACCGTCGGAAGCCGCCGCGCCCACCCCGCCCAGGCCAGCAGCACCAGCCCGGCCACCAGCACCCCGACGCAGACCACGCCCAGGACGTCGACCACCACGGCCCCGACCGCCCCGGGCACGCGTGGCATCTGTGGCACCCCGCCGGCCCGCTCCCGAGCCGCCACCACGACCAGGACGACCAACACGGCCACCGCACCGACGCGCACCGACGAACCGCCGTGCGTCCCGTTCGGTGGGTTGTCCATGAACCGCCTCCGGCGATGAACCCGCCCGAAGAAGGTTACTCACCCACCCGCAGCTCACGCAGCGGCCGACCGCCGTCGACGAACACCCGCCCACCGGGCGCCAACGCCGCCGCGATCCGTCTCAACGCCGCCCGCCCGGCCTCCGGATGACGCCCGTCCAACGCCCCGACCCGGATCGCGAACACGAGATCGAACGGCCCCTCCCCCGGTTCCGGCGTGAACGACTCCGCCGCGACCCGCCGAACGCTCATCCGCCCCGACGTGATCTCCTCCGCACACGCCGCCCGCGCCTGCGCAACCGCCGCGGCCGACCGGTCGACGGCGAGGATGTGCCCGGACGTCAGCCGGGCCGCCACCGCCCGTGCGGCGGCCCCCGGCCCGCACCCGATCTCCAGCACGCGCGCCCCCGGCGTCAGCGGCAGGGCGTCCACGATCTCCCGCAGCCGCGGCGACAGCGTCACCGCACGGCACCGGCCGCACGCACCATGGCCAGCCTCGGCCACCTGTCCAGCCCGGCCCCGCGCTCCATCTCCCGGATCGCCCGCAGCCCCGGCCCCAGCTCGCCCTCGGCCAGCTCGACGAACCCCAGCCTGCGGTAGTACGGCGCGTTCCACGGCACCTCGAGGTACGTGGTCAGGCTCAGCTCGGCGGTGCCGGCCGCGAGCGCCTCACCGCCGGCGTGCTCGATCAGCTCCCGCCCGAGCCCGCGCCTGGCCGCGTCCGGATGCACCGAGACCTGCGCGATGTGCAGCCGTTCGTCCACCGGATGCGCCAGCAGGAAGCCGAGGGCCGGCCCACCGTCCGTGATCACCCACGCCCGCCCGGCGCGCTGGTAGTGCGACAGGTCCGCCAGCGACGTCGGGTCCTCGTCGGCGATCATCGCCATGCCGATGTCCCGGAACGGCTCGCCGGAGGCCTGTTCCAGGGCCCGCAGCCCGGGCAGCTCGTCCTGCCGCGCCACCCTGATCGTGCTCAATGTCCTCGGAACGCCTCCGCCAGCCACCACGACCCGCCATCATCGGCGATCTTCGCGTCGATCACCAGCGGTTTGTCCCTCGGACCGTCCAGCCAGCCGGTGACCGCGTCCAGGTCCTCGACGGTACGGACGGTCACCCCTTCGCAGCCGAAGCCCCGTCCGACCGAGGCCAGGTCGGTGTCGGCGAACCGCACGATGTCCTGGTCCTCGCCCACGAAGTGGTGCACCTCGGCGCCGTACCCGGCGTCGTTGTACACGACCACCACCAGGGGAAGGCCGAGCCGGACGACGGTGTCCAGCTCGACCAGGCTCATCTGGAAGCCACCGTCGCCGACCGCGGCGACCGGCAGCCGGTCGGGGCGCGCCAGGGCCGCGCCGACGGCGGTGGCCAGGCCCAGCCCGATGGACTGGAACGACTGCGTGAAGCAGAACCCGAACTCGTCGGGCACCGACAGGTACGCGCTCGGGTAGCCCATGAAGTTGCCCGAGTCCACCGCCACCACCCGCTCGGCGGGCAGCAGCTCGTCCAGCCGTTTCGACAGCGTGCGCGGGTCGATCGCGTTCGCGGTGGAGATGTCGTCGTGCTTGACGTCGTTCCAGCGCCGCTGCTCGGCGATCCGGGTCCGCAGCTCCTCCGTGCGACAGCCCGCGCGGGCGGCCCCGAGCGCGGAACGGACGTCCGCCGCGGTCAGGCCCACGTCGCCGACCACGCCGAGGTCGACGGGACGGTTCGCGCCGAGCGCTGCCTGTTCGACGTCCACCTGTGCGACCTTGGCGTCCGCGCCGATCAGGGCGCCGTGCCGCATGGTCCACATGTTCAGCGCGCAGCCCCAGCCGACGACCAGGTCGGCGGCGGTGATGAGCTCGGCGGCCAGCGGCGAGGCGAACCCGCCGGAGATGCCCAGCGACCACGGGTCGTCGTGGAACAGCCCGTGCGCCACCGCCGAGGTTGCCAGCAGCGCCCCGGACGCCTCGGCCAGCTCCCGCAGCGGCCCGGCCGCCGCGCGCGCCCCCCGCCCGGCCACGAACACCGGCCGGCGCGCGTCCGCGATCATCGCGGCCAGCGCGTCCACCGCCCCGGGATCGGCCCGCACCGCCGCCGGCGCCCCCACCGCCGCCACCGACGCAGCGCCCTCCGGAACGGGAAGGTCCTGCACGTCCAGCGGCAGGTTCAACACCACCGTGCGCCGCTGCTGCACGGCCGTGCGGTACGCGCGCACCGTGTCCGCGACCGCGCTGCGCGCCGAGTGCACCCGCTCCGGCACCGCGCCCACCGCCCGCACCAGGTTGTCCTGGTCGATCCGGAAGTTGGACAGCACCGCCGCGCCCGCCGTGTCCGCGGTGAGCACCAGCAGCGGCGTCCGGCTCTTCGCCGCCTCGCCGATGCCGGTCATGGCGTTGGTCAGCCCGCAGCCCTGGTGCAGCGACACCACCGCGACCTCGCCGCTCATCCGGGCGTAGGCGTCGGCCATGGTGGCCGCCCCCGCCTCGTGCCGGGTGGCGATGTACCGCGCCCCGGCCGCCCGCAACGCGTTCGTCACCCGGAAGTTGCCACTGCCCACCACCCCGAACACCGGCCCCACCCCGAGCCGCCCGAGCGTCCCCCCGACCGCCTCGGCCACCGTCACTGTCGATGTCATGAACGCTCCACCAGCGCATACACCCGCGCCGGGCTGCCCGAGCCGCCCACGATCGGCAGCGGCGACACCACCAGCATCGCCCCGGTGGCCGGCAGCCGGTCCAGGTTGCGCAGCTGGGTCAGCCCGCACTTGCCCGCACCCAGGATCAGCTCGTGACACGGGAACGCCGGGTCCAGCTCCATCGCCCGGCCCGCGTCGGTACCCACCGTCTCCACCCCGAACCCGGCGATCGGCGACTCCTCGGCCAGCCACTTCGCGCACTCCGCCGCCACCCCCGGCGTGTGCGACCCCGCGTCGTCCACGTTCAGAAAGCTCTCGGAGTCGTTCGACCGCACGTCCCACCCCGTCCGGTAGAGCAACCAGCCGCCGTCGGGCAGCGCGCCGTGCTCGGCCTCCCACTTGCGCACGTCCTCGATCTGGAGCAGGAAGTCCGGGTCGGCGGCCACCCGGTCCGAGACGTCCAGCACCACGGCCGGCGCGACCAGCGTGCGCAGCGGGATCTGGGACACGTCGTTGCCGTCCTTGCCGGACAGCCAGTGGTTCGGCGCGTCCACGTGGGTGCCGGTGTGCTCGCCGGTGTGGATGTTGTTCCAGTACCAGCGCGGGCCGCGCTCGTCGTAGCGGCTGATCTCCTCGAGCTGGAAGTTGATCGTGTTGGCGAACGGCTCCGGCAGCCGCAGCACCGGCGTGGAGTCGCGCAGCGGCGCCGTCAGGTCGACGACCTCGATGCGGTTGGCGCTCAATGCGGACTGCAGCTCGGACAACACGGACATGTCAGGCTCCTTCAAGGGACTGGCGGGGGATGCGGATGCCTCTGGCTTCCAACCGGGGAATGACCTCGGCGGCGAAGTGCTCCAGCTCGCCGACGTAGTCCACGAACGACAATGTCATGCCGGCCAGCCCGGCCTTGGCGTAGCGCTCGATCTCGTCGGCGACGTCGTCCGGGCTGCCGATCAGCGGGCAGGTGCCGTGCCCGGCGGCGAACCGGGACCGGAAGGTGGCCAGCATCTCCTTGGTGAACGACTGCGCGTGCATGCCCTGCAGCCGCATCAGGTTGTCCACCGCGTCCCAGTCGGCGTTCTCCTCGGCGTAGTAGCGCAGGTACTCCTCGGCCTCCGCGCGGGTGGCCCGGCAGACCACGTGCGCCGGCGACATCACGCCCACCGACCGCTCGTACACGTTGCGGGCCGTCTCGGTGAGCTGCGTGACCACCTTCGCGCCCTCGTCGGCGTCGCCGATGATGGTGAACACGAAGTTGGCGTTGCGGGCGGCGAAGTCCCGGCCCTGCGGGCTGGAGCCGGCGTTGAGCACCGGCAGCGCGCCGTGCACCGGCTTGGGCATCGACTCCACGCCCCGCAGCGAGAAGAACCGCCCGTCCAGGTCGTACCGTCCCTCCCTGGTCCACAGCGTGCGGACGTGGTCGAACCACTCCTGCGCCAGCGCGTACCTGTCGTCGTGGCTGGACGGCAGCTCGACGCCCATCGCCTCGTACTCCGGCTGGTTCCAGCCCGCGACGATGTTCACCCCGGCCCGCCCGTCCGCCACCTGGTCGATGGTGGCGAGCTGTTTCGCACTGACCACCGGGTGGTTGAACGCGGTGTGCACGGTGGCGAACACGACCACGCGGCGGGTGCTGGCCAGCAGCGCGGCGGCCCACGGGATCGGCTCCAGCACGCCCTCGTGGAAGTTGGTCTCGCCGCCGTAGCCGATCCACCGGGCGATCGGCAGGATGAAGTCGATCCCGACCTCGTCGGCCAGCCGGCCCAGCGCCAGGTTGTCCGCCCAGCTCGCGCTCCACCGCTCCGGGACCCTGGTCACCGCCAGCCCGCCGGAGCAGTTCGGCGAGAACAGCCCGAGCTTGAAGTCCCTGCCGTCGGTCAGTGTGTTCACCGGCGCCTCCTGGAGCTTCGGGTCAGGGTGGCGGCGACGATGTGGCCGGACCCGCCGCCGAGCCCGGCGCCGGGGTGGGTGGACGCGCCGATGTGCCACAGCCCGGGCACCGCCGTCCGGTGCGACGCCGCCGCCGGGAACGGCCGCCACCACAGGTTCTGGTCCAGCTCGGACGAGCCGCCGTACGGGTCGCCGCCGACCGCGTTCGGGTTCGCCGCCGCCAGGTCCGCCGGGGTGATGACGTCCACCGCCCGCACCTTGGCCAGCAGGTCGGGCGCGTGCTCGGCGACCCTGGCCAGCACCCGGTCCGCGTACGCCCGCCCGACCGACGCGGACCACTGCCCTCCGGTCGCGATCTCGCCGCCCGCGTCCCCGACCGGCCGGGACGGCACCTCCTGCAGCTGCAGCCACAGCGCGGCCGCGCCGTCCGGCACCCGGGACGGGTCGAGCACGAACTGCTGGCCCACCGCCACCGTCGGGCGGGACGGCAGCAGCCCGGCCTCGGCCTGCGCGCACGCGATGCCGGTGCTGCCCGAGCCGTCCGAGACGTGGATCAGCGGCACCTGTGACAGCTGAGGCTCGCGCCAGGCCGGCGGCCCGGACAGCGCCACGTGCACCTGCATCGCGCCCCGGCCGTAGCGGTACCGCCCGGCCGCCTCGACCACGCGGGCCGGAACGCCGCCCCCGAGCAACCGCCCGTACAGCGCCGTCGGGGTCACCGAGGCGATCACCGCCCGTTCGGCGCGCAGCTCGCGCCCCGAGGCCAGCCGGACGCCGACCGCCCGGCCACCCTCGACCAGGATCTCGGTGACCGTCGAGTACGGCTCCACCTGCACCTTCAGCTCGTCCAGCAGCGCCGCGAAGGCCGCCACGAACCGGCCCGCCCCGCCGGCCACCACCGGCAGGCCGAACCCGTGCATGGTGGCCGCCAGCACCGGCAGCATGAACCCGCCGCCCGCCTGGTCCGGCGCCAGCCCGGCGTGCAGCAGCCACGGCGCCCAGAGCTGGTCGAACTCCCAGCCGTCGAACTCCCGCCGCCCGTACCCCCGCCCGCTGGTGGCCAGGTCGACCAGCATCCGCTCCGCGCCGCGCGCCCGCACCTTCCGCAGCAGCCCCAGCGCGGCCCTCATACCGCGCGGCGAGCGCGGCTCGGTGCCCATCAGCGCCCCGACCTGCCCGGCGGTACGGCCGAACGCGTCGAGCATGGCCAGGTACCGCGACCGGTCCCGCTCGTGCGCGAACCCGGCGACTGTCGCGGCCGGGTCGCGGTGCGCGATCACGCACCGGCCGTCGTCGGCGACGCTGGCGGTGACCATGCCGTCGGTGTTGCGGTACTCCAGCCCGTGCCGGTGCAGGTCCGGGCCGAGCGCGGCGTAGGCCGGCCCGGAGGTGAACAGCGGGTGCCAGGACGAGAACGTGTCGTGCAGGTACCCCGGCAGGGTGCGCTCCTCGGTGGCGATGAACCCGCCGAGCCGGTCGCCGCCCTCCACCAGCGCGACCGACCACCCCGCCTTCGCCAGCTCCGCCGATGCGACGAGCCCGTTGATGCCCGCGCCTATCACCACCGCATCGACGGTCATCCGCTACCTCTCAGGCCACTGGCGGGTGCGTGACGGCCCTCGGCCGCCGCCGGAGCACGTAGCGCATCACCTTGCCATTACTCGTCCTCGGCAGCGCGTCAATGAACTCGATCTCTCGCGGATATTTGTACGGCGCGATCGCCTGCTTGCAGAACGACTGCAGCTCGGCGGCCTTCGCCGGGTCGGGGCTCGCGGCGTCGGCCAGCACCACGAACGCCTTGACGATCATGCCGCGCTCCTCGTCGGGGGCGCCGACGACCGCCGCCTCGGCCACGTCCGGGTGCCCCAGCAGCGCCTCCTCCACCTCGGGGCCGGCGATGTTGTAGCCGGAGGAGATGATCATGTCGTCGCTGCGGGCCTGGTACCAGAAGTAGCCGTCGGCGTCCCGCACGTAGGTGTCGCCGGTGATGTTCCAGCCGCCGTCGACGTAGACCAGCTGGCGCTCGTCGTCCAGGTACCGGCAGCCGGTCGGCCCCCTGACGGCGAGCCGGCCGGGGGTGCCGTCCGGCAGCTCGTTGCCGTCGTGGTCCAGGATCGCGGCCCGGTAGCCGGGGACGGCGATGCCGGTCGAGCCCGGGCGGATGTCCCCGTCGGCGGCGGAGATGAACACGTGCAGCATCTCGGTGCCGCCGATGCCGTCGATGATCCGCACGCCGGTCTGGCGCCGGAAGTCCTCCCACACCGCCTTCGGCAGGTGCTCGCCGGCGGACACGCACCGGCGCAGCCCGGTCAGCTCCTTCGCCTTGCCCGCGGCCAGCATCGCCTTGTACGCCGTCGGCGCGGTGGACAGCACGGTCACCCCGTGCTCGGCGATCGCGTCGGCCAGCTCGGTCGGGCTCGCGCGCTCCAGCAGCAGGGTGGACGCCCCGCACCGCAGCGGGAACACCACCAGCCCGCCGAGCCCGAAGGTGAACCCGATCGGCGGGGTGCCGGTGAAGACGTCGTCGGCGTTGCCCTTGACCACGTACTTGCCGAACGTGTCCGCGATGGCCAGCACGTCGCGGTGGAAGTGCATCGTGATCTTCGGCGTGCCCGTCGTGCCGGACGTGGGGGCGAGCATCGCCACGTCGTCGGCGGCGGTGGCCACCGCGTCGAACTCACCGTCCTTGCCCGCGCACAGGTTGACCAGGTCGTCCGGGTCCGACCCGCCGTAGAGCACGGTGGCCATCGTGGTGCGCTCGACGGCGTCCAGCTCCTCGGCGAACCGCTCGTCGCAGATGGCGAGCACCGGGTCGGTCGCCTCGGCGATCACGGCGATCTCGTTGCGGCGCAGCAGCGGCATCGTGGTGACCACCACCCCGCCCGCCTTGAGCACCCCGAACCAGGCGGCCACCAGCCACGGGTTGTTCGGCCCGCGCAGCAGCACCCGGTTGCCCGCCACCAGCCCGAAGTCCTCGGTGAGCACCCGCGCCACCCGGTTCGACGCCCGCGACAGCTCGCGGTAGGTCCAGGTCTCGCCGGGCGCGCGCAGGCACGGGCGGTCGGGCCCGTGTACGCCCATCGTGTCCTCGAGCAGCGCGACGGCGCAGTTGACCGTCGTCGGGTAGCGCAGCTCGGGGAGGTCGAAGCTGATCTCGGGCCACTGCCCGGACGGCGGGAGGCGATCCCGGCAGAACGTGTCCAGATGCACCGAGGGGGACAGCTGCATCACCAGCACCTGCCTGTGGTCGACGTGGGGTGCCGCCGGCGCGGCGGAGCCGACCCAGTATCCCTCATTCGTGACGACAGTCAACAGATCGCTATATGGGCCTCGTGGGACCGAGGGCCAGTTCGTAGCGGCTGAGCCTGATCAGGCGGGCGTCGCGGGCGGGGAACTCGACGTCGCCGCGGTAGCTGAACCCGATTCGTTCGTAGTAGGCGCGCAGCCGGTGGTTGGTGGTGACGCAGTCCAGCCGCAGGAACTCGCGGGCATGGCGGAGGGACTGCTCGCCGGCCCAGGCGAGCAGGCGCGCGCCGAGGCCTCGGGCGTCGCGGCGGCCGGCGAGCCGGTGCACGTAGCCGGCGCGGCCGTCGGCCGTCCAGAGGGGGTCGGTCCAGGTCAGCGTGAGGGTGCCGAGCGGTTCGTCGCCGCGCTCGGCCAGCCAGGTGTGGCCGGCGGCGATGCCGGGGAGCACCTTGTGCGGTTCGAAGCGTTCGGGCCACTGAAGGATCTGGCGCTCGTGCAACCACCGGGCCGCGTCGTTGAGGACGGCGAGAACCTTGTCGACGTCGTGTTCGTCCGCGCGGCGGAAATGGAGTTCGTCCCCCGGAACGGTCACGTCGTCGATGTTAGGTGTGATCACGCGGTGTCACGGGCGCCAGCGGGCGTGGGCGGTGCCGTGGTCGCGCGAGCGGATCAGTTCGAGCCGGGGGCGGGGTTCCTCGGCGCGGCCGGCCTGGGGCTTGCGGCTGCCGGCGGCGAACTGCTTGGGCCAGGTCACGCCGGGGCCGGTGTAGCCCTGGTCGGCGGCGGCGTGCAGCGTCCACTGCGGGTCGTAGAGGTGGGTGCGGCCGACGGCGCACAGGTCGGCGCGGCCGGCCAGGACTATCGAGTTGAGGTCGTCGTAGGACGAGATCGCGCCGACGGCGATCACCGCGACGCCGTACTTGCGGCCGACCTCGTTGCGGATCCGGTCGGCGTACGGGGTTTGGTAACTGCGGCCGTACGCCGGGCGCTCCTCGGAGACCACCTGGCCGGTGGAGACGTCGACGCCGGCCGCACCGTGCTCGGCGAACGCCCGCGCCACCTCCACCGCCTCGTCCGCGTCCAGGCCGCCGGGGTACCAGTCGGTGGCCGAGATCCGCACGGTCATGGGGCGCTCGGACGGCCACGCCTCGCGGACCGCGTCGAAGACCTCCAGCGGGAACCGCAGCCGGTTGGCCAGCGAGCCACCGTAGGAGTCGGTGCGGCGGTTGGTCAGCGGGGAGATGAACGAGGACAGCAGGTAGCCGTGCGCGCAGTGCAGTTCGAGGACGTCGAAGCCGGCGCGGGCGGCGGCGCGCGCGGACTCCACGAACTGCGCCTTGATCTCAGCCAGCTCGGTGACGCTCAGCTCGCGCGGGGTCTGGTTCTCCGGGGCGTACGGCAGCGGCGACGGGGCGACGACCTCCCAGTTGCCGGCCGGCAGCGGCTGGTCGATGCCCTCCCACATGAGCTTCGTCGAGCCCTTGCGCCCGGAGTGGCCGAGCTGGATGCCGATCTTCGCGGCGCTGTGCTCGTGCACGAAGTCGACCACCCGCCGCCAGGCCGCCTCCTGCTCGGGGGTGTCGATGCAGGCGCAGCCGGGCGTGATGCGCCCGGACAGGGAGACGCAGACCATCTCGGTCATCACCAGGCCGGCGCCGCCGAGCGCCTTGCCGCCCAGGTGCACCAGGTGGAAGTCGGTGGGCACGCCCTCGCGCGCGGAGTACATGTCCATCGCGGACACCACCACCCGGTTCGGCAGCTCCAGCTCACCCAGCCGGAACGGGTGGAACATCGGCGGGGTCGGCTGTTCGGCACCGCCGGAGAACCACGAGTCGGTGGCCGCGACGAACTCCGGGTCGCGCAGCCGCAGGTTGTCGTAGGTGACCCGGCGGCTGCGGGTGAGCAGGTTGAACGCGAACTGCTCGGGCTCCTGGTGCACGTAGTGGCCGATGTTCTCGAACCACTCCAGGCTGGCCTGCGCCGCCCGCTGGGTGGACGCCACCACCGGCCGCCGCTCGGCCTCGTACTCCTCCAGCGCGGTCGGCACGTCCGGATGCTCGTGCAGGCACGCGGCCAGCGCCAGCGCGTCCTCCATCGCCAGCTTCGTGCCCGAGCCGATGGAGAAGTGCGCGGTGTGCGCCGCGTCCCCGAGCAGCACCACGTTGCCATGCCGCCAGCGCTCGCACCGCACCGTGCCGAAGCTCAGCCACTTCGAGTTGTTCGCCATCACCCGGTAGCCGTCCAGGACCTCGGGAAACAGCTCCTTGATCATCTCGATGGACCGCTCGTCGCTGGCCCCCGGCGGCAGCTCCTTCGTGGTGAACCCCGCGCGGCGCCACACGTCCTCGTGCAGCTCCACGATGAAGGTGCTCTCGGTGCGGCTGTACGGGTAGCCGTGGATCTGCATGATCCCGTGCGGGGTCTGCGCGATGTGGAAGGTGAACGCGTCGAACACCCGGTCGGTGGACAGCCAGATGTACTTGCAGCGGCGGGTCTCCACGCTCGCGCCCAGCTCGTCCGCATACCGCGCCCGGGTCGGCGAGTTCGCCCCGTCCGCGGCCACCACCAGGTCGTACTCGCGCGAGAGCGTCGCCGCGTCGGGCGCCTCGGTGCTCACGTGCACCCCGGCGCCGACCCGCCCGCACCGCGCCCGCAGGATGTCCAGCAGCCGCACCCGGCTCAGCGCCGCGAAACCGTGCCCGCCGGAGGTGAACGTGGTCCCGGCGAAGTGCACGTCGATGTCGTCCCAGCGGGCGAACTCGCGGCGCATCGCGCGGTACACCTCGACGTCCGCGTGCTCGATGCCGCCGAGCGTCTCGTCGGAGAACACCACGCCGAAGCCGAACGTGTCCCCCGCCGCGTTGCGCTCCCACACGGTCACGTCGTGTCGCGCCCCGTCAATAGCCCCGAGCTGCTTGACCAACGCCGCGAAGTACAACCCCGCCGGCCCGCCCCCGATGACAGCAATCCGCATGTCGACAGCACCTCCCCGCCACGCCGAGGATATGTTGTGTTTGCTACGACCGTCAAGAATCCGTAAGATCGCCGGGGTGGCGCCAACATCCCGGACCTGTCTGGTCACCGGCGCCGGGCGTGGCATCGGCAGGGCGATCGCCGTCCGGTTGTCCTCGGCCGGACACCGCGTCGCCGTGACCGCCCGCACCGAGACCGACCTGGCCGCCACGGCGGCCGAGCTGCCGGGGGCGACGCTCGTCGTCCCCGCCGACGTCACCGCACCCGCCGCCGAGGACGCCGTCTTCGAGCGGGTCGAGCGCGAGTGGGGGCCGGTCGAGGTGCTGGTGCTCGCCGCCGGGGTCGGTACGTCCGCGCCGGTCGCCAGGACCACGGACGAGCAGTGGCGCGACGCGATCGAGGTGAACCTGACCGCGCCGTTCCGGTTCCTGCGCCGGGCGGTGCCCGCGATGGTCGAGCGCGGCTGGGGGCGGGTCGTGGTGGTGGCCTCGATGGCGGCCAAGCGCGGCGACCCGTACGTCTGCGCGTACACCGCGAGCAAGCACGGCGTGCTCGGCCTGGTCCGGTCGGCCGCTGCGGAGCTGGCCACCACCGGCGTGACCGTCAACGCGGTCTGCCCCGGCTACGTCGACACGCCGATGACCGCCGCGACCATCGCCACCATCACCGCCAGCACCGGCCGCTCGGAGTCCGAAGCGCGTTCGGCGCTCGAACGCCGCCAGCCGATCCGCCGGCTCATCACGCCCGGCGAGGTCGCGGACGCCGTGGAGCTCTGCCTGGCCAGCGCGGCGGTGACCGGCCAGGGCATCAACGTCGACGGAGGGGCAGTCCAGTCATGACGCTCGAACGGATCAACCCGGCCGCGCTGGCCCGGCCGTCCGGCTTCTCGCACGCGATCACCGCGACCGGCCCCGGCCGGGTCATATTCCTCGCCGGCCAGACCGCCCTGGACCGGGACGGGAAGATCATCACCGGCGGCATAGTCGAACAGTTCGAACGCGCCCTGTCCAACCTGCTCACCGCTCTCACCGAGGCCGGCGGCCGCCCCTCCGACCTGGCCCAGCTCACCGTCTACATCGTCGACATGGACGACTACCGCCGCCACGCCCGCGAGATCGGCGCCGTGTGGCGCACCCTGGTCGGCACCGACTACCCCGCCATGGCCGGCATCGGCGTGGCCCGCCTCTGGGACGCCGAGGCCCTGGTCGAAGTCCAAGGAATCGCCTGGTCAGAACCCGTGAGTGGTTAGCGTTGCTATGACAACGCTAACCACTCACGGGCGGTGACCTGCGGAAACGTAAGCGTGGGCGCGGGCTTCGAGGCGGGTCTTGAGCGAGAAGAACAGGTCGGCGGCGCGGGCGCCGGCCCAGTCGGGCGGAAGTAGTTCGGCGGGCAGGCCGGGGTCGCAGTAGGGCAGCCGGCGCCAGTCGGTGAGGACGCGGACGTAGTCGACGAAGGCGTCACGTTCGTCCGGGCGTTCGTCCGGCCTGGTCCATCTGGTCAGCTTGGCGCGGTGTTCGCCCAGGAACTCCTCGTAGAGCCGGTGCAGCTCGTCGAGGTCCCACCAACGGGCGATCTTGTCGGTGAGGTCGCCGAACGCGAGGTGCTCGGCGTGGAACACCTCGGCGTAGGCGTCCAGGTCGTAGCGGCGCAGCATGCTGGTGGTGGCCGCGCGCAGGTGCGCGGGCGCCACCCAGACCCCGGGCGCGGCGGTGCCGAAGCCGAGCGCGGTGAGCTGGGTGCGCAGCACGTGCCGGCGGTGCCGCTCGGACTCCGGCACCGAGAACACCGCGAGCACCCAGCCGTCGCCGAGCGTCGCGCGCTCCCGCCGGAAGATCCGCTCGTCGCCCTCGCGCAGGATCTCCACCGCCTCGGCGGACAGCTCGTAGCCGGCCGCGCCGCCCTCCTTGCGCGCCTGGAGTATGCCGCGCCGCTTGATCCGGGAGATGGACGAGCGGACGGCGGGCTCGTCCACCCCGAGCTCGGCCAGCAGGCTGACCAGGGAGGCCACCGACAGCCAGCCGCCGCTCTCCCGAGAGTACAGCCCGTACACGGTCACGATCAGCTGGCGCGGCTGGGTGCTGCGCCGGGCGGTGTCCGCCTCGTCACCACTGACCGTTTCGGTCGTCACGCCGCCACGATATCGGGCCGGCCGGCGGCGGCCGGGAATACCGCCGCGCACGGGCGCTTTGACCCGGACATGCGCATCGGGATCTTCGTCGTCACCGAGGGGACGACGCTGCGGGCGATGACCGACCAGGTGGACGGGGCGGCGCGGGCCGGGCTGGACAGCGCGTACTTCGCCCAGCTCACCGCGTGGGACGCGCTCACGGTGCTCACCCTGGTCGGGCAGCGGGTGCCGGACATCGAGCTGGGCACCTCGGTGGTGCAGACCTACCCGAGGCATCCGCTGGCACTGGCCGGGCAGGCGCTGACCGCGCAGGCGGCCATCGGGAACCGGCTGGTGCTGGGCGTCGGCCCGAGCCATCCGTCGATCATCGAGGGCGGGTTCGGTTACTCGTACGAGCGGCCGGCCAGACACGTGCGGGAGTACCTCGGCGCGCTGCGGCCGCTGCTGCGGGGCGAGCAGGTCGACTACCGGGGCGAGACGCTGGCCGCCTCGGGCCGGGTCGAGGTGCCCGGTGCCGCCCCGCCGCCGGTGCTGATCTCCGCGCTCGGGCCGGTCATGCTGCGGCTGGCCGGGGAGCTGGCGGACGGCACGGTGACGGTCTGGGCCACGCCCGAGACGATCGGCGAGCACGTGGTGCCGGCGATCACGAAGGCGGCGCGGGCGGCCGGGCGGCCGGCGCCACGGGTCGTCGCCTCGCTGCTGGCCGGTGTCACGGCCCGGCCGGAGGAGCTGCGCGGCGAGCTGGCGGCCCGGCTGGGCGCGGCCGGCGAGCAGCCCAGCTACCGGGCGCTGCTGGACCGGCAGGGCACCCCCGGGGTGGCGGACACGATCGCGGTGGGCGACGAGGACGCGGTCGCCGGCGTGGTGCGCCGCTACGCCGAGGCGGCGCCACCGAGCTGCTGGTCAACGCGCTCGGCGACGACGCGGAACGGGCCAGGACGCTCGACCTGATGGCCACGCTGCGCCGCGAGTCGGTCCGGACGGGCGGCGCGAGGCCGGCGTAGGGTCCGCAAGCGTGAGGAGGGCGGACATGGGCGGCGGTGCGCGGGCGCGGGTGCGGGAGTTCTGCGAGCGGTTCGGGCTGGAGGTTCCGATCCTGCAGGCCCCGATGGCCGGGGCGTGCCCGCCCGAGCTGGCCATCGCCGTCGCGTCCGCCGGCGGCATGGGCGGCGACGGGGCGCTGCTGGACGGCCCGGAGCGCATCGCGGACTGGGTCGCGCGGTTCCGTGCCGGATCGTCGGGCGCGTTTCAGCTGAACATCTGGATCCCGGACCCGCCGAACGAGGACCAGGCCCGGATCGACGCGGCCCGCGACTTCCTGGGTCGGTTCGGCGAGCCGGGCACCGAGACCAGCACCGAGGCCGGCGCCGGGCCGGTGTTCGACCAGCAGTGCGAGGCCATGCTGGAGGCCCGGCCCACCGTCATCTCGTCGATCATGGGCCTGTTCGACGCCGACTACGTGCGGCGGATACATGAACACGGCATCTCCTGGTTCGCCTGCGCCACCACGTTGGACGAGGCGCTCGCCGCGCAGGAGGCCGGCGCGGACGCCGTGGTCGCGCAGGGCATGGAGGCCGGCGGGCACCGGGGCACGTTCGACCCGGACGCCGCCGAGCGCACCCAGGTCGGGCTGTTCGCACTGCTGCCCCGGCTGGTCGACGGGCTGCGGGTGCCGGTGGTCGCGGCCGGCGGGATCGCCGACGGGCGGGGCGTGGCCGCCGCGCTCACCCTGGGCGCGAGCGCCGTGCAGGTCGGCACCGCACTGTTGCGCTGCCCGGAGACCGGGATCAGCAAGGGCTGGTCGGCGTCCCTGGACGGGCTCGCGCCGGAGGCCACGGTGACCACCCGCGCCTACTCCGGCCGGCTGGGCCGCGCGGCGCCGACGCCGTACGTGCTGGCCTGGTCCGAGCCCGGCGCGCCGACGCCCGCGCCGTACCCGCAGCAGCGCCGGCTGCTCACCCAGTGGCGCCGGGGCCTGCCCGACGAGCCCGCCGGCCAGGCCGGTCTGGACCGCTCGAACCACTGGGCCGGCCAGGGCGCCGCGCTGGCCACCGAGGAGCCGGCCGCCCAGGTGATCACCCGGATGTGGCGCGACGCCTCCGCCCTCCTCCCCCCGACGTAGATCGGCTACGCTCCGGCGGATCTCGGAGGGGTGTGATCACACAGTGGCCTACACAGCGCGCGACAACCCACGTCGTGCCGCCGCCAAGATCAACGGTGTCCCACACTCGGCCCGGATCTGGAACTACTGGCTGGGCGGCAGGGACCACTACCCCGCGGACCGGGAGGCCGGCGAGGCCTGGATCACCGTCGACCCCGGGATCGTCCCGCTGGCCAGGCAGTCCCGGCGGTTCCTGATCCGCGTGGTGCGGTTCCTGGCCGGCGAGTGCGGCATCCGCCAGTTCCTGGACATCGGCACCGGCCTGCCGACCATGCAGAACACCCACGAGGTCGCCCAGGGCGTCACCCCCGGCTCGAAGATCGTCTACGTGGACAACGACCCGATGGTGCTCGCGCACGCCCGCGCGCTGCTCACCAGCACCACCCCGGAGGGCGCCACCGCCTACGTCGACGCCGACTTCCACGACCCCGATGTGATCATCGCGGGGGCCCGGGGCGTGCTGGACTTCGCCGAACCGATCGCCGTCATGTTCATGGGCGTGCTCGGGCACGTGGCCGACTACCGGGAGATGCTGTCCATCGTCTCCCGGGTGGTCGACGCGGTCCCGTCCGGCAGCTACCTGGCGCTCTGGGACGGCACCAACACCAGCCGGGAGATCGTGCGGGCCGGCGAGGCGTACGCCAACACCGGCGCGGTCCGCTACGTCCTGCGCAGCCCCAACGAGCTGACCCGGTGCTTCGAGGGCCTGCGGATACTCGACCCCGGGCTGGTCACGCTGACCCGGTGGCGCCCCGAGCCGGACGGGAACGGCGCGGCCCCGGAACCGGTGCACGGCTACGGCGCCGTGGCACGTAAGCCCTAGTCGCGACCCGTGAGTGGCTAGGGCCGTCATAGCGGCCCTAGCCACTCACGGGTTAGGCTGCGCTGGTCCGACGGCGGGCGAGGGAACCCGGTGAGAGTCCGGGGCGGTCGCGCCACTGTGACCGGGCCGAACACGGCCCGGCAGCCAGTCCTCTCCCCGCCGTGCCACCGCCGCTGGGCCGCGCCAGCCCGAGGAGGTACCGCGCCATGACGTCACCGCTCGTTCTTCTCCCGCGTACCACCAGGGCCTGACCCGGTGGCGCGTCGCGCGCCAACCCCGCTCGTCCTGCTGCTGCTCGTCGCCCTGCTGGCGGTCAGCGTGGTGCTCTCCACGGGGTTCGGCGCCGAGCAGCTCGCGCCCGGGGTGGTGCTGGACGTCCTGCGCGCCCAGCTCACCGGCGGCCCCGTCGACCTGGCGTACCACACGATCGTCTGGGACCTGCGGATCCCGCGCACGCTGCTGGCGGTGATCGTCGGGGCCGGGCTGGCCGTGGCGGGCGCCGGCATCCAGACCCTGGTGCGCAACCCGCTGGCGGACCCGTACCTGCTCGGGGTGTCCTCCGGGGCCAGCGTCGGCGCGGTCGCGGTGATCACCACCGGGGTGTTCGCGGGCGCGTTCGCGCTGTCGGCGGGCGCGCTGGTCGGGGCGTTGGTGGGCGCGCTGCTGGTGTTCGCGGTGGCGCTCGGCCAGGGCGGGCTGACGCCGCTGCGGCTGGTGCTGACCGGCACCGTGCTGGCGTCGGCGTTCGCCTCGATCGCCAGCTTCCTGGTGTTCCGGGCGGCGGATCCGCGCGCGGCGGAGTCGGTGCTGTTCTGGCTGTTGGGCAGCCTGGCCGGGGCGCAGTGGGCGGGGCTGGCGCTGCCGGCGGTCACGGTGGCGGTGCTCGCTGTGCTGTTGTTCGCCGGCAGCGGGTGGCTGGACGCGCTGGCCGCGGGGCCGGACACGGCGGCCGCGCTGGGGATCCCGGTGCGGGCGGTGCGCGGCGCGCTGTTCGCGGTGTTCGCGGTGCTGGTCGGGGTGTTGGTAGCGGTGGCCGGAGGGATCGGTTTCGTCGGGCTGATCCTGCCGCACGTGGCCCGGTTGCTGGTGGGCGGACGGCACCGGCGGATGCTCCCGGTGGCCGGGTGCGCGGGCGCGGTGTTCCTGGTCTGGGTGGACGTGGCGGCGCGGGTCTCGGTGCGGCCGGTGGAGATCCCGCTGAGCGTGGTCACCGGGCTGGTGGGGGCGCCGGTGTTCCTGCTGCTGATGGGACGGCGCCGGTACCGCTTCAGCGGCGGCGGCGCATGACGGCGGACACGCCGCACCTGAGCGCGAGCGGGCTGGACTGCGCGATCGGCGGGCGCACCGTCCTGCGCGGGGTGGAGCTGAGCGTCGGGCGCGGCGAGACGGTCGGGATCGTGGGGCCGAACGGGTCCGGCAAGTCCACCCTGCTGCGGGTGCTGGCGGGCATCCTGCGCCCGGCCGCCGGTCAGGTGCGGCTGGACGGGGTGGCGCTGGACCGGCTGCCGGGACGCCGCCGGGCCCGGCTGATCGCGCTGGTCGGCCAGGAGGAGCAGCTGCCCGCCGAGCTGCGGGTGGGCGAGCTGGTGGCGCTCGGCCGGGTGCCGCACCAGCCGCCGTGGGCCGCCGAGTCGCGCGAGGACCGGGACGCGGTGATCCGCGCGCTGGACCTGGTCGACATGGCCGACGCGGTGGACCGCCCGGTGGACCAGCTCTCCGGCGGCGAGCGGCGGCGCGCGCTGCTGGCCAGGGGGCTCGCGCAGCAGGCCCCGCTGCTGATGCTGGACGAACCCACGAACCACCTGGACGTGCGCCACCAGCTCGCGCTGCTGGAGCTGGCCAGGGGCCTCGGCCGGACGGTGCTGATGGCCATGCACGACCTGAACCTGGCCGCCAGCGCGTGCGACCGGCTGGTGGTGCTGCACGACGGGCGCGCGCGGCCGGCCGTGGCGCCGGAGCGCGCGCTCGCCCCGGACGCGGTGCTGGAGGTGTTCGGCGTGGACGCCGTCCCGGTCGCGCACCCGTTCACCGGCGAGACCCACCTGCTGTTCACAACTCGAGGACGGAGGCGCCCATGACACGCCGCTCGCTCACGGCGCTGGTACTGAGCGGCGTGCTGGCCGGCGTCACCGCGTGCGCCGCCCCCCAGGCCGCACCGCCCACCACCGGCAACACGGTGACGATCACGAACTGCGGCGCGCCCGCGCAGTTTCCCAGCCCGGCGCGGCGGATGTTCGTCAACGACGGGAACATGATCTCGCTCGCGCTGGCCCTCGGCGCCGCCGACCAGGTGGCCGCGATCTCCAGCCTGGAGGCGGACGCCCCGATGCTGCGCCGCCATTACGGCGACGCGCTGGACCGACTGCACATCGCCGCCCCCCGTCAGCCCGCGCGAGAGACGGTGCTCGCCAGGCACCCGGACGTGATGCTGGCCGGCTGGAGCTACGGCTACGCCGAGGCCACCGGCCTGACCCCGGACACCCTGCGCGCGGCCGGCATCGCGCCGTACATCCTGACCGAAAGCTGCCGACAACGCGCCGGAGAAAAGGCCAGGGGCACTGTCGAACCCTGGACGGCGGTGCGCGAGGACCTGACCAACGTCGGCGCCATCACCGGCCGCCAGGCCCGCGCCGCCGAGCTGGTAGCGGACATCGACCGCCGCCGCGACGCGCTCGCCAAAGCCCCCGCCCCACCCCGCCCGATCACCGTGTTCCTGTTCGACAGCGCCACCGACACCGTGTTCACCAGCGGCCGGTTCGGCGGCCCGGAGGCGATCATCACCGCCGCCGGCGCCCGCAACGCCGCCGGGGACGTGTCCGACACCTGGACCCGAGTGTCCTGGGAGCGCGTGGTCGCCAGCAAACCTGACGCGTTCGCGTTCGTCGACTACCCCAGCCAGACCTTCGCCGACAAGGTGGCGCTGCTGCGGGCCAGGCCCGGGGTGGCCGAGCTGCCCGCCGTCGCCCAGGGCCGTTTCCTGAACCTGCCGTACTCCATGTGGACCTCCGGCCCCCTCAACATCGACGCCGCCGAGACCCTGCGCCAGTCCCTGGAAGGCTGGGGCCTGGCACCCCCGTCCGGCATCCGCCCGCCCATCGACGACCGACTCGACTGAGCCCGCCACTCCCCGGCCGCCCCCGTTCACTAGTGCTGCGGAAACGAGGTTCCTTGCCCGGATTCGGTGATCCAGGTGCTGTGTCCCCGCGGGACACCCGCACCCGGGCAACCGCAAGGCTGTGTCTGATTCGGAGCCCCCGATACCGGGTTTGTATCGGGGACGACGACCTTCGGTCGACGACGCTGTGCCTTGCGGGGACACCCCGCATCCCGGGGGCGGGGCGCCGCCTGGGCGCCGAAGGCGGGTAAGACGACCTCGTTTCCGTGGCACTAGGGTGCCCGCATGGCGAAGCGCACGCGCCCGGGGGCCGGCAGGCCACGGCGCGTCACACCCGCATCAGGCCACGTCCCGAACGCCCCGCACGCCGAGCGCGAGCCCGACCTCCTCGACGACGTCCGCAACGCGCTGGCCGACGAGGATCCGCTGAGCTTCCTGAGCCTGGCCAGCACCCTGTTCGAGGCCATCGACCCGCGCAACCAGGACCCGTTCGCCTCCGACCACGACGACCTCCCCGCCTCGCACGACCAGCTGGTCAGGTCGTTCCTGGACGTCAGGCTCCCGGAGACCTCGGCGCTGCTGGCCGCGATCGCCGAGCTCACCACCGACGAGCTGCTGCGCGCCCGGATCGGCCGCGAGCTGGCCACCCGCGCCCACCCGCTGCCCCGGTGGCTGGCCACGCTGCACGACGCCGAGGTCGGCCCGACCAGCGAGGTCGCCCACGTGCTCGGCGACGGCGACGACATCGTGCTCGGCGTGCGGCTGGCCACCGGGCACGAGCTGTCCGTGCTGGTGTACGTCGACCACAACCTGGGCACCGTGGTGAAGGACGCGTTCGTCGTCTCCGAACCGTTCGCCGAGTTCCTCGACCTGATGATGACCGCGGCCGACGACCCGGACACCACCTGCACCCCGCTCGACCCGGCGGACGCCAGGGCCCGGGTCACCGAGGCGGTCGAGCAGGGCATCCGGATCTACCCGCCGCTGGAGTCGGACACCTGGCCGGCGTGCCGCCCGCTGGTCGAGTGGGCGGTGCGCCGGCTGCCCACCGGGGGCACCGGGTACGTCCGTCCCGACTGGAGCGACCGGGAGCTGGCGGGGCTGGCCGGGCGGTTCTTCGGCTCGGAGTACGGCCGGGGCCTCGACGACCGCGACCACCGCGCGCTGCTCGACTCGCTGCTCTGGTTCGGCATCGGCTACGGGCCGGGCGACCCGCTGCGCTGGAGCCCGGTCGCGGTGGAGATCCTGCTGGTGGACTGGATCCCGCGCAAGATCGTCGCCACCACCGAGTACCTGGCCAAGGCGCCCGAGCTGCTGCGCGCGTTCATCCGGTTCTGCCACCGCGAGCGGGACATCCGCGCCGAGCTCACCGAGGAGACCCTGGCCGCCGTCGACGACTACGAGCCGGACTACCTGGAGATCATCCGGATGTCCCGGCCGCGGGGTCCGGCCGCGCTGCTGGAGGCGATGGGGACCTTGTACCCGCCGGGCTCGGAGCCGGGCGTGCGGCGCCCGGACGAGGAGTTCGAGCTGGCCAGGGCGATGCTGGAGTGGGTCCGCATCGAGGTCGGCGGCCAGGACGCGATGGAGTCGCTGGACGACGCGCCGCTGCCCGACGAGCCGTTCGACTGGACGGGCGTGCCCGGCGACATCGCCGAGCGGGTGGGCGAGGTGCTGGGGCTGCTCGACGAGGGCTGCGAGGCGCTGTTCGGCATGGAGGCGCGCACCGCGGCGCGGCGGGTGCTGGCGCGGGCCGTGGCCGGTGACCCCGCGGTGTTCCGCCGGCGGGCTCGGGCCGCCACGGCCGCCGCCGCGGTGTGCTGGATCGTGGCGAAGGCCAACCACCTGTTCTCGATGGCCCGGCCCGGTCGGATGGCCAAGGACCTGCACGCGCATTTCGGGCTCAGGCAGAGCTCGTCGCAGCGCGCGCACACGCTGTTGCGGGCGGCGGGGTTCGACGACGACTTCGCCGGCGACATCGTGCTCGGCTCGCCGGAGTACCTGACGTCGGAGCGCCGCCGGGTGCTGATCGAGCTGCGCGACACCTACCGTGAGCGGGCCGGGGTCACCTGAGGGAGACCAGCGGGACGTCGCGCCAGAGCTCGCGCTCGTTCCCGCGCGGGTCGTTCAGGACGTGGGGGTCGAGGTCCCAGGTCATGGTGGCCCGGTTCGGTGGGTGGTACGGCGGCCAGTCGGGGCGCGGCGTCAGCTTGCGCGCGTTCGGGTCGCCGGTGCGGGCGAAGGACGTCCAGGCGTCCACCATCCGCGCGGACAGCTCGGCCAGCCGGTCCCGGTCGGTGCGCAGCGCCTCGGCGCCGCCGGCGATCCCGGTGAAGCGCAGGGTGCCGAACACGAACGGCAGCTCGGCGGTGTGCACGGCGCCCACCCCGGCGGCGGGCCGCCAGGCGAACTCGTAGAGGTACGTGGGCCGCCAGCGGGCCTGCGCCTCGGCCAGCCGGATCGCCGGCACCCGCATCGCCTGGTCGGTGAACATGGCCAGCTCGGCGTCGGTGGGCGAGCGGCCGGCCCGGTAGGCCGCGGCCATCCGCTCCCGCGCCGGCGCGAGCGAGCGGGGGAAGAACGTCGGGCCGTACGCCTGCGCCAGCGCCCGCATCCGCTCCGGCCCCTCCTGGCCGAAGAAGTTCACCTCGTCGCGGTTGGTGCCGAGCAGGATGTCCACGCCCTTGGCGTTTCCCTCGGTGACGCGCGCGATCGTCGAGTCCCGCACCAGCGTGCCGTCCACCGAGGGCCCGAAGTAGACGGCACCGGCGGCACCCGGCGCCGTTCGCGCGAGGGCCTTCTCCTGCCGTTCGACCAGCTCGCCGGCCGGCATCGTCTTGAGCACGGCCATGTCCTCGACCGGCGGGCGGGCCGGTCGCGCCGCCGCCGAGTGCACCAGGTACCCGGTGCCGCTCTGCAGGATGACCCGCCGGAACAGCCGCTCGGGGTGGTCGGTGGCCAGCATCGCGGACAGGCCGAACGCGCCCTCGGACTCGCCGAACGCGGTGACGTTGGCCGGGTCGCCGCCGAAGTCCGCGATGTGCTCGCGCACCCAGGCCAGCGCGGCCATCTGGTCGCGCAGCCCGTTGTTGGCCGAGCCCCGGTACGCCGGGTCCAGGCCGCCGAGCTCCGCCCAGCCGAGCGCCCCGAGCCGGTAGTTGATCGAGACGACCACCGCGTCCCCCTTGGTCGCGAGCGCGGCGCCGTCGTAGCGCGGCTCGTTGGCGGTGCCGAACCGGGCGGCGCCGCCGTGGACGAACACCAGCACCGGTCGGGCCGACGACCGGTCCGGCCTCGGTGTCCACACGTTCAGCCGCAGGCAGTCCTCGTCGCCGAACACCTCACGGTCGTCCGGGTACTCCTCGGACAGGCTGTCGCGCACCTGCGGGCAGACCCGCGACCCGTCGGTGGCGCGCAGCGTCCCCTGCCACGGCGCGACCGGTTGCGGCGGCCGGAACCGCAGCTCGCCGGTGGGCGGCGCGGCGTACGGGATGCCCCGGAACACGCACAGCCCGTCCCGTGCCGCGGCGCCCTCGACAGCGCCCTCCACGGCACCTTCCACGGCACCTTCGACGGCGCCGAGCGTGGTCCGCGCCGCGCAGCCGCTCGCGTCCGTACCGCCCTGCTCGTCCGCGTCGTCGCCGCACCCGGCCGCCGCCAGCCCACACACCGCGAGCGCCGCGGCCATCCGTCTCCACATGAGCCCATGCTCACCGCGCACCGGCCCCCGGCGGATCGCCGACGCGACCGAACCCGTCCTCGCTCCTCAGCGGGAGTCCTGGCCCGGGGTGACGAACCCCGCCTCGTAGGCGAACACCACCGCCTGCGCCCGGTCGCGCAGGCCCAGCTTCATCAGCACGTTGCTGACGTGCGTCTTCACCGTGTGCTCGCTGACCACCAGCTCGGCGGCGATCTCCGCGTTGGACAGCCCGCGCGCGACCTGCCGCAGGGTGGCGGACTCCCGCTCGGTCAGCTCGTCCAGCTGCCGCCGCAGCACCGGCCGCGCGGCGCCCCTGCGCACCACGTCGTCGATCAGCCGCCGGGTGACGGACGGGGCCAGCAGCGCCTCGCCCTTCGCCACCACCCGGACCGCGTCCGCCAGGTCGTCGCGCCGCACGTCCTTGAGCAGGAACCCGCTCGCCCCCGCGCGCAGCGCCTGGTAGACGTACTCGTCGACGTCGTACATGGTCAGCACCAGCACCCGCGCGCTGGTCCGCCGGCAGATCTCGGCGGTGGCCTCCACCCCGTCCATGGTCGGCATCCGGACGTCCATCAGCACCACGTCCGGCTCCAGCTCGACGGCCCTGCGCACCGCCTCGGCACCGTCCGCGGCCTCCCCGACCACCGTCAGGTCGTCCTGCGCGTTCAGGATCATCGCGAACCCGCCCCGGAACAGGTCCTGGTCGTCCACCACGAGCACCCGAACCGGCGTCACGACGCCCCTCCGACCGGCAGCGTCGCGGTCACCGTGAAACCGCGAGGGTCGATCTCCAGCGTCCCCCCACAGTCCCTGGCGCGCTCGCGCATGCCGAGGATGCCGTGCCCCTCCTCACCGCCCGTACCCCCACCCCCGGTGTCCGCCACCCGCACGACCAGCGCGTCCCCCGCCCAGTCCAGCAGCACCCGCACCGCGCTGCCCTTCGGGGCGTGGCGCAGCGCGTTGGTCAGCGACTCCTGCACGATCCGGTACGCCGCCGCGTCCACCCCGACCGGCGACTCCCTCGGCGTCCCCCGCCGCTCCAACGCCACGTCCAGGCCGGCCCTTCGGGCCCGCTCCACCAGCCCGGGCACCGCGTCGATGCCCGGCCGGGGCTCGCGGTTGCGGTCCGCCGCCTCCTCCTGCCGCCCGTGCAGCGCGCCGAGCACGTGCCGGAGCTGGCCGATCGCGTCCCGGCCGGTGGACGCGATGGTGTCGAACACCGCCTCGGCCCTGGCCGGGTCGCTGCGCACCACCAGCGGCCCGGCCTCGGCCTGCACCACCATCAGCCCGACCGAGTGGGTCACCACGTCGTGCATGTCGCGGGCGATCCGGGTCCGCTCCCTACGCACCGCCGACGCCCGTTCCTCGGCCAGCCGCCGGGCCCGTTCCTCCTCCGCCCACCGCTGCGTCCGGCGAGCCCGCTGGCCCACCCCCAGCGCGTACGCGGCGATCGTCGCGCTGATCACGTAGCGGTAGGTCTCGAAGTCCTCCCCGGGCAGCGCCAGCGACACGATCAGCCCGACCGCCAGCGCGATGCTCGCGCCCACCCGCCACGCCGTCGACATCGTCGCCGCCGCGAACGTGTACACGCACACCAGCGAGCCGTACGGGAGCAGCAGCAACGGCACGTGCGCCAGCAGCTTGTAGGTCAGCGCGAACGCGATCGTCGCCCCGCCCACCAGCACGCAGACCGGCAGCAGCGCCACCCGCCGCCACACGACCGGCACCGAGGCGAGCACCGTCAGCGCCAGCGCCCACCACGGCCGAGGGTACGGCACCAGCGCGGGGCCGACGGTGAGCAGCGTGACGGCGGCACCGAGCGCCGCATCCCCCCGGCTCACCCGCACAGCGCCCACCCGCAGACGGTATGCGCCCGCCGCCGTCGCCGCCTCCCCCCGGGGAGGGAGCCGCGCCTCGCTCACACGGCCGACGTCAGTGACCGCCGGCGAGCCCCTTCGGGAAACGGTCCCCGACGGCGCCGAGCTCGACGCCGTGTTCGAGCAGCGCCTTGAGCGCACACAGGGCGATGGTGAACCCGCCCGTCGAGTCGCCGACATGGCGGGCCACCTCGTCCTCGGTGCCGCCGAACCCGGTCTCGGTGACGTCGACGTAGGTGCCGTCCGGCAGCGCCTCGAAACGCAGCTCGACGGTCATGCCGTCGTTCCACTCGAAGACGATGCGGCTGTCCGGCTCGACCTCTTTCACCGCGATCCGCGCGGAGGCGCCGTACATCTCCCATTCCCAGGTCAGGTCCGCACCGGCGACCATTTTCCCGCTACTCTTGGTGTACCAGAACTTCGTGGTGATGGCCGGGTCGGCGAACGCCTGGAACACCTCACTTTGCGGCCGGCGGACAAGCATTCCCGCCTTGACCTTGCGAACATCGGTCACTGTCATGAGCCTTTCTGTTCCGTTGTGACGGGCAGCGTGTCGCCGGTCTCCAGCAGGGTCTTCAGGTCCGACAGCAGGTGCGGCCACCCGCCGCTGACCAGCTCCAACACCGTGCTGCCCGGCTCGAACCCCTCGTGGACGACCGTCAGCTTGACGGTCTCGCCGAGCGGTTCGATGTCGAAGCTCACCCGTGAGCGGGGCTCGGCGGCCGCCTTGGCGAGCACCTCGTCGCTCATTCCGACGGCGGCCGCGAACTCCGGCGTGAACGTGTGCCAGGTGTACGCCAGCCGGCGGTAGGGCTCGGACTCCAGGATGACCTGCTCCGGGTCGCTCATCCGCACGCCGTTCTGCGTCCAGACCATCGTCGAGCCCTTCTCCCAGTCCGACTCGAAGGTGGCCTGCCAATAGCGTCGGGTGAAGGCCGGATCGGTCAGCGCTCGCCACAGCCGTTCCGGTGTTGTCTTGATGTACGTGGTGTAGACGAACTCCGTACTACCCATCGGTTCCTGCTCCAATGCGGTCTTCAGGTCGGCGAGCGCACGGGCGCGCTCGCGGTCGTAGCGGTTGATCCAGCGGTCGGCGATGGCGTTGATCGGCGCGGCGTTGAGGTAGTGCAGCTTTTCCCGGCCTCGGCGCACGGTGGTCACCAGGTTCGCGGCCTCCAGCACCGCCAGGTGCTTGCTGACCGACTGCCGCGCCATGTCCAGCCCGGTGCACAGCTCGCGCAGGTTCTGCCCGTTGCGGGCGTTCAGGCCGTCCAGCAGCCGGCGCCGGCTGGGGTCGGCCAGCGCCTTGAACACCTCGTCCACCCGCACCGCCTCCGACATGCAGCCTTTTGGCTGCCTGAACAATAGGCAGCCGTCTGGCTGCATGTCAATCGCGGGTCGCCGCCCTGCCGCCGCCCTGCCGCGTGCTCGATACCGTGCCGGCATGCCACCTCCGTCGACCCGGCCGTCGCTGCGCGTGACGTCCGTGACGATCGCCGCGCCCGACCCGCGCGAGCTCGCCGCGTTCTACAGCGCCCTGCTCGGCTGGCCGGTGACCACCTCCGAGCCGCCGCGCCCCGGCATGCCGCCGTCGGACGGATGGGCGCAGCTGCGACCGCCCGAGGGCGCCGTCGGCCCGACGCTGAACTTCGAGTACGAGGCCGGCTACGTGGCGCCGGTGTGGCCGTCCGTCGAGGGCGAACAGCAGCTCCAGACCCACCTCGACATCGCCGTCGACGACCTGCCCGCCGCCGTCGCCTGGGCGCGACAAGCCGGCGCGACGCTCGCGCGGTACCAGCCCCAGGACGGCGTGCGGGTCATGCTCGACCCGGCGGGCCACCCGTTCTGCCTGTTCCTGTCTGGCTGATCCGCGCGCGGTCACCTTTGCTCGCCCTAGCCCGTCGCTGTGGGTAGATCGCCCGACAACGACCGAACAGGACGCCATGCCCGACTCGGAAGTACTGACCACCCCGTTTGTTGGCCGGCCCCCCAGGTTTCCGCGCCCGGTCGCCTTTGCCGTGGCCACCGTGATCCTGGTGTTGTTCCAGGCGGCGTCGAGCGCACCGGCACCTTTGTACGTCGTGTACCAACGAATGTGGGGATTCTCCTCGGCGACGCTCACGCTGGTCTTCGCGGTGTTCGCGTTCGGCCTGCTCGGCTCGCTGCTGGTGCTGGGCCCGCTGTCCGACCGGATCGGGCGCCGGCCTGTGCTGGCGGGCTCGATCGCGCTGGTCGCGGCCGCCCTGCTGCTGTTCCTGACCGCCCGCGACGTGACGACGCTGCTGATCGCCCGGGTGGTGCAGGGGGTGGCGACGGGAATGGTGCTGCCCGCGCTCGGCGCCACCCTGGTCGATTTCGATCCGCCGCGCGCGCCGGGCCGGGCCGCGGTTGTCAACGGCGTCGTCCCGATTGCCGGGCTCGCCATCGGCGCGCTCGCGTGCGGCGCCCTGGCCCAGTACGCCCCCGACCCGACCCACCTGGTCTGGGCATTGCTGCTCGGCGCGATGCTGCTCGCGTTTCTCGCCGTCCTCGGGTTGCCATCGTCGTCGGCGCCGCGCCGCCGGGTCCCGTTGTCGCTGCCGCCCCGGTTGTCCGTTCCGCACGGGCTGCGCGCCGACGTCTATCCGTTGTTTCCCGTCATCGCTTCCGGCTGGGCACTCGGGGGCCTGTACCTCTCGCTCGGCCCGTCCGTCGCGGCCACCGTCTTCGGCATTTCCGACCATTTCCTCGGCGGCCTGGTGGTGACCCTGCTCTGCGGCACCGGCGCGGTGACCGCGTTCGCCCTCCGCAACCGTTCGAGCACAATGGCATTGCGCACCAGCCTGACCCTGCTCACCGCCGGGACCACGTTGACGCTGGTCGGCCTGCTCGCCCATTCCCTCGCGGCCGCGGTCGCCGGCACGGTGGTCTCCGGAATCGGCTACGGTGCCTCCGGGCTCGCCACCTTCGGCGCGCTCTCCAAGCTCGCCGGCCCCACCCAGCGCGGCGAACTGTTCGCGGTGGCCTACACGGTTGCCTTTCTCACGTTCAGCCTGCCCGCCATCGCCGCCGGCTGTGCCGCCACAATGGTGGGACTGTGGGCCACGGTCGTGGCCTATTCGCTCCTGGTGATACTCACCGGAATCGTCGCGTTCGTCCTCGTCCTGAAACCGACTCGGTCATGACCGCCTCCCTCGCCTCGACGAGGCGGACGACCGCCACACCCTGTGGAGCGCTGGACTCATTGCCACGGGGAGCGCCCGAGTGGTGGTAGTATCGAACATATGTTCGAGTCATGGCCCACCGTCGAGCCTCCGGGCGGCCCCGGAGCGGGGTGGTCCGCGTGCGCACCCGACGGGTTGCTGGCCGAGGCGCTGTCCGGGCAGTCCGGTGGTTCCTGCGCCGAGCGGCTGGAGCGCGTGGCGGCCTGGGAGCGCGTGATCGCATGGGCTCAGGCCGCACAGCTTCGTGAGATCGCCGGCTTCGTGACGGAGGCCGGCTCGGATCCCGAGTTCGGAGACGACGCCGAGCAGGCACACCGCTCGGCGTGCGCCTCGATCGGGCTGGTGACGCGCGTCGCCGCGGGGACCGCCGCCAACCGGGTGCACGACGCATCGGTGCTGGTCGAGCGGCTACCCGCGATCTGGGATGCGCTCTCGTCGGGCCGGATCACACTGCCGTCGGCGCGCGCGGTCGCGGAGGAGACCCTGGGGCTGGACGCCCGGCACCTCGACGAGGCACAGACCCGGATCCTGGAACGTGCCGCCGGCCAGACGACGGGCCAGGTGCGCGCGCACGCGAAACGGGTGGTGGCCCGGCTGGACGCCGAGGCTGTCCGCCGCCGGGCCGAGCAGGCCCGCCGCGAACGATCCGTCAGCCTCGACCCGGAGCCCGACGGCATGGCCACCCTTCGGGCCTATCTGCCCGCGCACGAGGCGGTCGCCGCCTACGAGGTGCTCGGCGACTACGCCCGCCGCGCCGGCTGCCCCGACAACGCACGAACGATGGACGCGCGGCGCGCCGACGCCCTGGTCGACCTCATCCTCCGCCCGGGCACGCCCGACCCCGACGAGCCACCGACCGCCGGCCGCAACAGGGCGTCAGCGCAGATCCTGGTCACCGTCTCACTGACAACGCTGCTCGGCCTCGATCAGCTCCCCGCCGAGCTGGCCGGCTATGGCCCGATCCCGGCCGACGTCGCCCGCGAGCTCGCCGCCGAGGGCACCTGGCGACGGTTGATCACCGACCCGGTGACCGGGAGCCTGCTCGACTTCGGCACCGCCCGCTACCGCCCGCCGCCCAACCTGGCCGAGTTCGTGATCACCCGGGACCAGACCTGCGGCTTCCCCGGTTGCCGCGTGCCCGCGCATCGCTGCCGCCTCGACCACACGGTCCCCTTCGACCCACAGACGCGCGCCGGCCCCACCAACGCCGACGACCTCCGGCCGCTCAGCCGGGCACACCACCTGCTCAAGCACAGCCCGGGCTGGAGCCTCGTCCGCAACAGCGACGACAGCCTCACCTGGACCGCGCCCACCGGCCACCGGTTCACCCGGCACCCGCCCCGGATCGGCGAGCCGGACCGAGCCCCCGCACCGGTCACACCAAGCCCGCGCGAGTCACCGCCCGAGCAGGCCACCACCCCGGGTGCAGGCCCGGAGCCCTGACCTCGGCGATGATGGCCCGGTGACCGTGTACTTCATCGGCGCCGGCCCAGGCGCCGCCGACCTGATCACCGTCCGAGGTCGCGACCTCCTCGCCGCCTGCACGGTGTGCCTGTACGCCGGCAGCCTGGTACCGCCCGCGCTGTTGGACGAATGCCCGCCGGGGGCGCGCCTGGTGGACACCAAGGACCTGACGCTGGACCAGATCGTCGACGAGCTGGTCGCCCGGCATCGGGAGGGGCACGAGATCGCCCGCCTGTGCTCGGGCGACCCGTCGGTGTTCAGCGCGGTGGCCGAGCAGGCCCGCCGACTGGAGGCGGCCGGGGTGCCCTACGACATCGTCCCCGGGGTGCCGGCGTTCGCGGCGGCGGCGGCCACGCTGCGCCAGGAGCTCACCGCGCCCGGCGTCGGGCAGACGGTGGTGCTCACCCGGACCGCCGCCCGCGCCACGCCGATGCCGCCGGGTGAGGACCTGGCCACGCTGGGGGCGTCTCGGGCCACGCTGGTGCTGCACCTGGCCGTGCAGCGCATCGACGCGGTGGTCGCCGAGCTGGTGCCGAACTACGGCGACGACTGCCCGGTTGCGGTGGTGGCGCGGGCCAGCCGGGACGACGAGCTGGTGCTGCGCGGCACTCTCAGTGACATCGCCGGTCAGGTCCACGAGGCCGGGGTGCGGCGGACCGCCGTGATCATCGTCGGCCGGGTGCTCGGGGTGCCGGGCGGCGACAGCCACCTGTACTCGGCCGCGCGCGTGCGGAGCTGACGCGCGCATCCGGGCACTAGCCCGCTCATCAACATCATGTGTCACTCATGGCTCGTTGCGTCTCTTGTTCCACAGGGAGGCTTGCGAGCGTCATCGTTCTGTGGAAAATGAGCGACGTGTCCAATGCCAAACTGGACCTGGCGTCCAATCCCGATGCGGCGCCCGCCACGGCGGGGGCGGCGAAGGCGCTGGTGAAGGGGTTGGCCTTGGTCGACCTGGTGGCGGCGCACGACGGGCCGACGCGGCTGGTCGACCTCGTCGCCGACAGTGGGCTCCCCCGGCCGACCGCGCTGCGGCTGCTCGAGGCGCTCTGCCGGTCCGGGGTGCTGCGCACCGACGACGCCGGGCACTATCGGCTCGGGCCCCGTGTCGCGGCGTGGGGGCACGCGTTCGTGAACGAGCTGGACCTGCCCGCGATGGCCGCCGAGCCGATGGCCGGGCTGGTCGAGGCGTCCGGCGAGACGTGCTTCCTGGGCGTGCGTGACGAGGCGAGCGTGGTCTACCTGGTCGCGGTGAACAGCCCGCAGGCTGTCCGGCCGGCCGCCAGGGTGGGCTCGCGCAACCCGTTGCACTGCACGGCGATCGGCAAGGTGCTGCTGGCCTGGCTGCCCGAACCGGAGATCCGCGGCGCGCTGGTCGCCCCGCTGGAGCGGCGCACCGCGAACACGCTGGCCGACCCCGACGCGGTGGTTGCCGAGCTGGCAGCGGTGCGCGAACGGGGCTTCGCCACCGACGACGTGGAGAACGAGGACGGCGTGCGGTGCGTGGCGGCGCCGATCCGCGACCACGCCGGCGCGGTGGCCGCGGGGCTGTCGGTGTCCGCGCCGGCCTACCGGTTCTCCCGGGACGACCTGTTCCGGCTCGCGCCGGAGGTGCTGCGGGTGGCGGCCACGGTGTCCGAGCGGCTCGGTCACAGCGCGACCCGCACCGACACCCAAGCAACCCCGCAATGAGCGCTGTTCCAGCCTCGCCAGCGAATGAGGCGACAACACAGTCCGACACGACACGGAGGCGGCCGGTGAACAGCCCGAACGACGAGAGCTGGCGGGGCAGGGTCGGCCGGCTGGAGCGCGACGAGCTGGCCGCGTTCCTGGCCGAGCCGGTCATCGCGCGGCTGGCCTGCCTGGACGGGGACGGCTGGCCGTACGTGGTGCCGTGCTGGCAGGAGTGGGACGGGGAGGCGTTCTGGGTGATCCCGAGGGAGCGGTCGGAGTGGGCCGGCTACCTGGCCGCCGAGCCGCGCTGCGCGATCACCGTCGACGAGGACGGCGCCCAGCGCAAGGTGGTCGCCCGCTGCCTGGCGCACCTGGAGGAGCGGCCGAACGTGGGCGGGCGGTGGGTGCCGATCGCGGAACGGATGAGCACCCGCTACCTGGGCGAGAACGGCCCGAGGTACCTGGCGCCGACGCTGGACCGGCCGCGCTGGCTGTTCCGGCTGCAGCCCAGGACGATGCGGACCTGGCAGGGCCAGGACTGGGCGCGGCGGTACCGGTCGTGACGGTGGGTACGGGCGGTGACAGGTCCGGCGGCGGGGCCGGCGGCGGTCGTGCCACGGCGCTGGCCGGGCTGGTGGCTCCCGCGTCGGGGTTGGTGCTGGTGCTGGCGCTCGCGGCGGTCACCACGCCGGGGTTCTTCCGGGCGGAGGTGCTCGCCCTGGTGCTGTTCCAGGTCGGGCTGATCGGCATCACGGCGCTGGGCCAGACCGCCGTGCTGCTGGTCGGCGGCATCGACCTGTCGGTGGGCGCCGTGGTCGGGCTGACCACCGTGATCGTGGCGTCCTACGCCGGGGGCGCGGACGCTCGCCTTGCCGTCGCGGCCGGGCTGGCGCTGGCGGCTGGGCTGCTGGTCGGGTCCGTGAACGCCGGGCTGGTGCTGCTGCGGCGGGTGCCGCCGTTCGTGGCCACGTTCGCCACGTTCGTGCTGGTGCAGGGCGCGATCACGGCGTGGACCAGGGGCGCCCCGGCCGGCGCCATCCCGCCCCGGCTCGCGCCGCTGGGCACCGGCCGGCTCTACGAGGTGCCGGTGCCGGCGTGGCTGTTCGCCGGGCTCGCGCTGGCGCTGGGCGTGCTGCTGGCCAGGACGGGGTTCGGACGGCGGGTGTACGCCACCGGCGCGAACCGGACCGCCACCGCGATGGCCGGGGTGCGCACCGGCTGGGTGATCGCCACCTGCTACCTGGGCTGCGCCGCGCTGGCCGTGCTGGCCGGGCTGGTCAACGCCGGCTACCTCGGCTACGTGGACGCGCGGCTGTCCCGCAACCTGGACCTCAACTCGATCGCCGCCTCGGTGATCGGCGGCGTCGCGCTGGCTGGCGGGCGGGGCCGGATCGGCCAGACGGTGGCCGGCGTGCTGCTGCTGGCCACGCTGTTGACCTGGCTGGTGCGGCTCGGCGCCGGGCCGGGCGCGCAGCTGGTCGTCGAGGGCGCGGTGATCCTGGCGGCGGTGTGGTTGCGTAGCACGGGCTGGCGCCGCCGGCGCATGACCGAACAGGGAGCGTCGTGACATGGGCGTGATCACGAGGACGCGGGCCGCGGCGCTGGCGGTGTTGCTGGGCGCGGCGCTGGTCGCGGGCTGCAGCAGCCAGCGGGAACCGGTCGGCGGGGCCGGCGGCGCGGGCGAGGGCGGGTGTCGCAACGCGGCGGAGGCGCAGGCGAAGTACCAGCAGGCCTGGGCGACCGCCCGTACCCAGCTGGGCATTCCGGAGCTGGCCGCCGTCAGCGAGCAGGTGTGCGAGGTCGACACCGCCCGCTACGCGAAGCCGCCCAAGACCGGCGACGGCTACCGGATCGCCTTCGCGGCGCAGGGGCCGACCAACTCCTGGGGCCTGACCAGCGAGGAGGCGTTCAAGCGACACGCGGCCGGGATCGGCGTGCAGACGCTGTACGCCTCGGCGAACGGCGACGCCGCCACCCAGGTGGACAACATCACGCAGCTCGCCTCGCGGGACCCGGACGCGATGGTGGTGGTCCCGATGGGCGACAGCATCACCGGTCAGGTCCAGGCGGCCGCCGCGCAGGGCATCCCGGTGGTGCTGTGCTCCGGGCGGCTCGGCGCGGGCAGCGGTGCGGTGTCCACGGTGACCCGCCAGTACGAGCTGCTCGGCGGCATGTACGCCGAGTGGCTGGCGCAGCGGCTCGGCGGCCAGGGCAAGGTGGCGATGCTCTCCGGGCTGGCCGGCGTGCCGACCGCCGAGTACCAGCGCACGGCCGCGAAGAAGGTGTTCGCCAAGTACCCGGGCATCACCGTGGTCACCGAGCAGTACACCCAGTGGTCGCCCACGGTGGCCAAGACAGTCGCGGCGAACCTGCTCACCCAGTACCCCGACCTGAACGGGATCTGGTCCGACTCCGGGTACGGCGACATGGGCGTGGTGCAGGCCTACCGCGACGCCGGCAAGCCGGTCCCGCCGCTGACCGGCGACGCGGTGAACGGCTTCCTCAAGGCCGTCCAGGGCACCGACACGGCGTTCGCGGTGTCCTCGTTCCCGCCGGAACAGAGCATCCAGTGCCTGGACACGGCAATGGCCGTGTTGAAGGGCCAGCCGGTTCTCGACAAGATCTACATTGACTCGCCGAGCTTTACGAACTCCCGGCTCGCCGAGTACGTCAGGCCCGACTGCGGGGACAACCTGCTGGTGCCGTCCTCCCTGCCGCGCGAGCAGCTGACCGAGCTGAAGCTGTGTTGACCAGGACCGGCGGGAGGCCGTTCGGCAGCGAGGTCGCCACCCTGACCGCTACCGGGCTGACCAAGACGTTCCCCGGGGTGCGGGCGCTGGACGGGGTCGACCTGACCTGCCGGCCAGGGCGGGTGCACGCGCTGGTCGGCGAGAACGGCGCCGGCAAGTCGACCCTGGTGCGGGTGCTCACCGGCAACACCGCGCCGGACCAGGGGCGGATCCTGTTCGACGGCGCGCCGGTGACGCTGCGGACGCCCCGGCACGCGCTGGAGCTGGGCATCACCGCCGTGCACCAGGAGCTGACGGTGCTGCCCGAGCTGACCGTCGCGGAGAACGTGCTGCTCGGCCAGGAACCGACGGCGCTGGGCCGGCTGGACCGCCGCGCCGGCGACGCGTGGGTGGCCGGGGCGCTGGACCGGGTCGGGCTGACCGGGCTGGACCCGGAGCGGCGGGCCGGCGAGCTCTCGCTGGCCAACCGGCAGCTGCTGGAGATCGCCAGGGCGCTGGTGCGGCGCAGCCGGGTGCTGATCCTGGACGAGCCGTCGGCGGTGCTCTCCGGGGACAAGCTGGCCGCCCTGTTCGACGTGGTGCGCGCGCTGGCCGCCGACGGCGTGGCGGTGGTCTACATCAGCCACCTGCTCGACGAGGTCAGGTCGCTGGCCGACGACATCACCGTGCTGCGGGACGGGGCGGCGGTGTCGTCCGGGCTGGCGCACGGCTACAACGTGCGCCGGATCGTCCGCGAGATGGTCGGCCGGGACGTGGACACGGTGTTTCCGGTGCTCGCGCCGCCGACGGCGGACGCCGTGCTGGAGGTTCGCGGGCTGGTGCCGCGCACCCGGGGTCCGGTGCCCGATCCGGTGTCGCTGGACGTGTGCGCCGGGGAGATCGTGGGGCTGGCGGGCCTGGTGGGGTCCGGGCGCAGCCGGTTGTTGCGCACCCTGGCCGGGGTTCGGCCACGGGCGGCCGGGACCGTACGGGTCAAGGGGCGGGCGGTGCGGCGGGGCGGCTCGGTGGGCCGCTCACCGCGGCGGGCGATGCGGGCCGGGATGGTGCTGGTGCCCGAGGAGCGCAAGGCGGACGGGCTGGTGCTCGGGCTGTCGGCGAGGGCGAACACGACGCTGGCCACGCTGCGCCAGGTGAGCCCGCTCGGCTGGGTGTCCGCGCGCCGCGAGCGCGCCGCGTTCGCCGCCGAGCAAGATCGGCTGGGCATCCGGGCGGCCGGCCCCGACCAGGACATCGGCCAGCTCTCCGGCGGCAACCAGCAGAAGGTGGTGCTGGCCAAGTGGCTGCGCAGGCGGCCCTCGGTGCTGCTGCTGGACGAGCCGACCCGGGGCGTCGACGTCGGCGCCAAGGCCGAGATCTACCGGACCATCGCCGGGCTGGCCGAACAGGGCATGGCGGTGCTGCTGGCGTCCAGCGAGCTGCCCGAGGTGCTCGGGCTGGCGCACCGGGTGCTGGTGTGCCGGGGTGGCGCCGTCGTGGGCGAGCTGACCGGCGCGGACCGCACCGAGGAGAAGGTGATGCACCTGGCGCTCGGGACGGACTTCCTCGGGGCCGGCGAGGGGGCGCGGACATGACGGGCGCGGGCGTGACCACCGTCGAGCCGGCGGCCCCGGCGCCGGTGAGGCGGTTCGGTTTCGGCCGCTTTGGATTTGGCACCGCGGTGCGGGGCGGTGCCGCCGTGTGGGTTGTGGTCGCGGCCGCGCTGGTCGGGCTGACGATCGCCGACGGGCCCGGCTTCTGGTCGGCGGCGAACCTGGCCACCGTGCTCTCCGGCACCGTGGTGCTCGGGCTGGTGGCGCTGGGTCAGCACCTGGTGGTGCTCGGCGGCGGGATCGACCTCGCGGTCGGTTCGACGGCGACGCTGGCCGCGCTGCTCACCGCGATGCTGATCGACGGCTACCCGATACGGACGGTGCCGGTGGTGCTCGGCATGGTGGTGCTCGGGGTGCTGGTCGGGCTGGGGCACGGGCTGCTGGTCTCGCGGGCGAAGTTGCCGCCGTTCATCGTCACGCTGGCCACCCTGTACCTGCTGCAGGGGGTGGCGTTCACGGTCAGCACCGCGCCGGTGGGACGGGTCAGCTCGGCGCTGTCCGGGTTCGCGCTGGGCCGGTTCGGTCCGCTGCCGTACGCGCTGGCCGTGCTGGTGGTCGCGGTCGCGGCGGTGGCGTACCTGCTGCGGCGCACCACGTTCGGCCGGCACCTGCGCGCGGTGGGCGGGGACGCGCGGGCGGCGCGGTCGGTGGGCATCCGGGTGCCCCGGGTGCTGGTCACGAGCTACGTGCTGGCCGGCGTGCTGGCCGGGCTGGCCGGGGTGCTGCTCGCGGCGCGCGCGACCGTCGGCTCGCCGACCGCCGGGCAGGGGCTGGAGCTGTCCGCGATCACGGTGGTGGTGCTGGGCGGGACGTCGCTGCTGGGCGGGCGGGGCAGCCTGGTCGGCACCATGGGCGGCGTGGCGCTGCTGGCGCTGGTGGCCAGCTCGATGACGCTGCTGCAGCTCCCGGCCACCCTGACCGAGCTGGTCAGGGGCATCGTGATCATCATCGCGGCCGCGGTGTTCGTCACGAAGGTCAGGCGGTGAACGTGCTGTCGGTTGTGGACGGGCATGCGCACGTGTTCGGCGCGGCGGGTGAGACCGGGCGGTCGGTGCACCCGCTGACGCCGCCCGAGCGGACCGCGCCCGTCGAGGAGCTGCTCGGGCTGATGGCCGGCGCGGGGGTGACGGCGGCGGTGCTGGTCCCCGTCGACACCGCCGACGACGTCGTCGCGGACGCGCTGGCCCGCTATCCCGGCCGGTTCGCCGGCGTCGCGGTGGCCACCGACGCCGAGCTGGGCCGTTCCGGCGCCGACCCGGTGCGGGCGCTGTACGCGCGGCGGGCCCGGTGGCCGTTCGGCGCGGTACGGACCGGCTGGCTGGGCGACCCGGCCCGCCCGATCACCGACTCCCCCGCGCTGCCGATGCTGCGGGCGATGGCCGCCGACGGGCTGGTGCTGTGGAGCTACCTGCCGCCCGAGCAGCTCGGCCTGCTCGAACAGCTGGTCCGCGCGCTGCCCGAGCTGCGGGTGGTGCTCAACCACCTCGGGTTCTGCCCGCACGACATGCGGGTGGACGAACACCTGCGGCCGCGCTTCGACGACCCGTTCCCCGGCGAGCTGGTGCGGCGGCTGGCGCGGCTGGCCGACGCGCCCGGCGTGCACGTGCTGGTCTCCGGCCAGTACGCGCTGTCGGCGGCCGCTGCCCCGTACGCCGACCTGTTCGCCGTGATCAGGCGGCTGGCGGCGGTGTACGGGCCGGAGCGGCTCATGTGGGGTTCGGACCATCCGTGGCCGAGCCGGGTTCCCGGCTACGGCGCGCTGCCCGGGCTGGTGGACGCCGCCCTGCCGGACCTGGACGCGGCCGGCCGTGCCCGGGTGCTCGGCGGCACGGCGCGCGCCCTTTTCCCCGACCTGAACCGAGAGGACATACACCGAATGGGAGCTTTGACATGACCGGGCGGATCGGCATTGGCACAGCGCTGGAGGCGACCCGCGTCGTGGCCATCCTGCGGGCGGCCCGGGGTGATCGGCTGGAGGCGGTCTGCGAGGCGCTGCTCGGCGCCGGGGTCCGCTGCCTGGAGATCACCACCAACACCCCGAGCGGGCTGGACGCCGTGCGCAAGCTCGCCGCCGCCGGCACGGACGCCGAGGTGGGCGTGGGCACCGTGCGCACCGTCGAGCAGGTGGACCGGGCCGCCGAGGCGGGCGCGAGCTTCGTCGTCGCCCCCGGCACCAACGCGGCGGTCGGCCGCCGGGCGGGCGAGCTCGGGCTGGCCTGGTACCCGGGCGCGCTGAGCCCGACCGAGATCGAGCACGCCTGGTCGCTAGGTGCGGCCGCGGTCAAGGTGTTCCCGGCGGCGTCTGCGGGCGGCCCCGGCTACCTGCGCGAGGTGCGCGCCCCGCTGGACGACATCCCGCTGGTGCCGACCGGCGGGGTGCGCATCGACGACGTCGCCGCCTACCTCGACGCCGGGGCGTTCGCGGTGGGCCTGGGCGGCCAGCTGATCGGCGACGCGCTGGTGTCCGACGACGCCGACCTCGCGGCGCTGCGCCAGCGGGCCGAGCGGGCGCTCGCCGCCGCCGGGACGGCCGGCCGGTGACCGGTGCGGGACGTATGGCCGGTGCGGGACAGGTGACCGGCGCGGGAGTCGTCACGCTCGGCGAGACCATGGCGTTGATGACCGCCGAGCAGGTCGGGCCGCTGCGGCACGCGCGCTCGCTGCGCCTGACCATCGCGGGCGCGGAGTCCAACCTGGCCATCGGGGTGCGCCGGCTCGGCGTCCCGGCGGCCTGGCTGGGGCGCGTCGGGGACGACGAGTTCGGCGAGCTGATCCGGGGCACGGTGGCCGGCCAGCGGGTGGTGACCTCGGCGATCGTGGACCCGGACGCGCCGACCGGACTGATGATCAAAGAACGGCGGACGGGGACCCGGACCAGGGTGCGGTACTACCGCTCGGGCAGCGCCGGCTCCCGGCTGGCGCCCGCCGACCTGGATCACGCGCCGATCGCCGACGCCCAGGTCCTGCACGTCACCGGCATCACCCCGGCGCTGAGCCCGACCGCCCGCGACACCGTGTTCGCGGCCATCGAGCTGGCCCGCGAGCACCACGTCCCGGTATCGGTGGACCTGAACTACCGGCAGGCGCTCTGGGCTCCCGACCAGGCCAGGGCCGTGTTCCGCGACCTGGCCGGCCGCGCGGACATCCTGCTGGCCACCGAGGACGAGGGCCGCCTGGTCGCGGACGCCGAGGAGCCCGCGCGCCTGGCCGCCGACCTCGCCGCGCTCGGACCCGCCGAGGTGCTGGTCAAGCTCGGCGAGCGGGGCGCCGCCGCGCACATCGACGGCCGTCCGTACCCGGTGCCGCCCCGGCCGGTCGCGGTGCTCGACCCGGTCGGCGCCGGCGACGCGTTCGCCGCCGGCTACCTGGCCAGCCGCTGCCGGGGCGCCGACGCACCGGCTCGACTCGACGCCGCCGCGACCACCGGAGCGTTCGCGGTCACCGTCGCCGGCGACTGGGAGGGCGCGCCGACCATGGCCGAGCTGGACCTGCTCGACGGCGCGGGCGACGCCGTCAGCCGCTGACGGCCGTCTTCAGGTGCGCGGCGTAGAAGCCGGTGACCGCCGCCCAATGGCGCTCGTCCGCGGCGGCGTCGTAGGTCGGGTTGTCCGGCACCGCGAACCCGTGCGCGGCCGGATACACCTCGACCGTGTGCTCGACGCGAGCGTCGGTGAGCGCCCGCTCCAGCCGCTCGACCTGCTCGGCCGGGCAGAACGGATCGTTCTCCGCCACCGCCGCGTACACCGCCGCGCGCATCCGCCCGGCCAGCCGATGCGGGCTGTGCGGGTCGTCCTCGCCACCCAGCCCGCCGCCGTGGAACGACGCCGCCGCGGCGACCCGCTCCGGGTAGTGCGCGGCCATGACCAGCGCGAGCCGCCCGCCCATGCAGTACCCGGTGGTCCCGACCCTGTCGCCGGACACCCGAGGGTCGCTCTCCAGGAACCCGAGGAAAGCGCCCGCGTCCCGCACATGCATCTCGGCGCTCACGCTGTGCGCCAGCTCCGTCAGCCGCCGCATCTCGTCCGGATCGTCGGCCACCGTCGCCGCATCGAACGGCTCGTACCCGCCGGCGCGGTAGTACACGTCCGGCAACAGCACGGCGTACCCCGCCGCCGCGAGCCGATCCGCCGTCACCCGAAACGTCTCCCGCACCCCGCCCGCGTCCGGGTACAGGATCACCCCGGGCCAGCCGCCCGTACCACCCGGCGTGTGCAGGGTTCCCTCACAGGTGCCGTCCTCGGTGTCGATGACGACGTCGTTGCGCGGCATGCAGCCTCCTGATCTCTCCGTGACTAGTGGCCCCGCCATTCCTACTCCCCGCCGGGTCGAGCGTCAGGAGTAGCGGCGTGGGGTGTAGACGACCTGGTCGCCGTCGCCGCGCTCGGCCACCTTGGTCCGCGAGGAGCCGATGAGCAGCATGGTGCGCATGTCGACGGTCGACGGGTCGAGGTCGGCGAGGCGGGTCACGGTGACGCGCTCGTCAGGGCCGCCGACGTCGCGGCCGACCACGACGGGGGTGTCCGGGGAGCGGTGTTCGAGCAACAGGTCGCGGGCGGCGCCGACCTGCCAGGTGCGGCTGTGCGAGCCGGGGTTGTAGACGGCGATCACCAGGTCGGCGGCGGCGGCCGCGGCCAGTCGCGAGGCGATCACGTCCCACGGCTTGAGCCGGTCGGACAGCGAGAGCACGCAGTAGTCGTGGCCCAGCGGCGCGCCGACCCGACTGGCCACCGCCTGGGCGGCGGTCAGCCCGGGCAGCACGCGCACCGGTATGTCCTTCCACCGCGGCTCGCAGGCGACCTCGAGCACGGCGCTGGCCATCGCGAACACCCCGGGATCGCCGGAGGAGACCACCGCGACCCGGGCGCCGGCGCGGGCCAGGTCCAGGGCGAACTCCGCGCGCTCGGACTCCACCCGGTTGCCGGACGGATGGCGGCGCTGGCGGGGGTTCGGCGGCACCCGCTTCAGGTACGTGCGGTAGCCGACCAGGTCGCTGGCCTCGGACAGCGCGGCCTGCACCTCCGGGGTCAGCCACGGGCGGCCGGCCGGGCCAAGGCCGACGACCGTGACCGACCCCATCGCGGGCGCCTCGGGTACGGCCGTCTCGGACACCGAGGTCATGGTCGCGGCGGCGAGCGGGCTGGGCAGCAGCGCCAGCGAGAAGTACGGCACGGTCTCCGGCTCCACCTCGGTGAGGCGGGCGACGCGCTGTTCGGCGGTGCTGGCGCGCTCCACGTAGTGCAGGTCGGCGAGCACGTCCGCGTCCGCCGCGGCGGCGCTGACGGTCTCGAAGGTGCGGCCGAGCTTGAGCACGGCGGCGGCGTCGGTCCCGGCGAGGCGGCGGGCCAGCTCCGCGCGGGGCAGCGTGCCGGGCAGCACGGTGAGCACCTCGTCGCGCTCGACCAGCGGGCGGCCCAGCGCGGCGGCCGCGGCGCTCATCGACGTCACCCCGGGCACCACCTCGGCGCGGTAGCGGTGCGCCAGCCGCTCGTGCAGGTGCATGTAGGAGCCGTAGAAGAACGGGTCGCCCTCGGCCAGCACCACCACGTCGCGCCCGGCGTCCAGGTGCGCGGCCAGCCGCTCGGTCACCTCGGCGTAGAAGTCGTCCAGCGCGCCCCGGTAGCCGCCCGGGTGGTCGGTCGTCTCCACGGTGACCGGGTAGACCAGCGGCTCCTCCACCTGCGAGCCGGTCAGGTACGGCTCGGCGATGCGGCGCGCGGTGCTGCGGCCGTGCCGGGCCGAGTGGTAGGCGATGACGTCCGCCGCGCCGATCAGCCGGGCCGCCTTGACGGTGACCAGCTCGGGGTCGCCGGGACCCACGCCGACACCCCACAGCCGGCCGGCGCGCGGCCGAGGTTCGGTCACGGGCGGGACCTGGCCCTGGTGGCGGCCGCGCGCACCGAGGCCAGCTCGGCGCCGGTGTAGTGGCATTCGCCGTCGGACTCCACGCGGTAGCCGTCCGCGTCGGCGACGACGTCGACGACCGGGCCGACCGGCCGCCCGCAGCGCCGCTCGCAGCCCGACCAGTGCACCGGCAGCTGCACCTCGCCGGACGCCGACGGCGGCACCGCGGTCCCGGCCGGGCGGTCGGCGGCCACCGAGGCGTCGGCCCGCACGTCGGCCAGCGCCAGCGCGCAGCCGGGTCGGCCGATGCACGCGGACACCCCCAGCGCGGGCGAGGTCGGGTCGAGCACCAGGCCCGCCCCGGCCAGCCGCCGGGTGGCCGGGGCGATCGCCGGCGGCGGCAGGTCGGGCACCACCACGCCGCGCCACGGGGTGAGCACCAGCTCGCGCTCGGCCACCGCGGCCAGCACCTCGCAGCGCGCCAGCGTCAGCTCGCCGAGCGGCACCGACACCGCGAGCGCGACCCTGCCGTCGGTCTGCTCGATCCGTCCGACCGGGCCGATCGGATCCCGCTCGGGCACCCCCACCGGCGGGCCGGTCTCCGCTTCCGGCAGCGCCGCCGAGACGTCCTCGACAAGCGCCATCGGGCCGTCGGGCAGCTCGGACACCCGCCACACCCGCTCGTCGGCGCGGCGCCGCAGGAACGCCGACGCCGCAACGAGCAGCCCGGTCACCGCGGCCCGTACCGGCAGCCGAAGCCCGCTGTCCCGACCGCCGAACAGCACCGCCACCCGCTGCCCCGGCAACGCCAGCACCGCCACGTCGGCCCGCAGCCCCGCCACGTCGCCCCGGCCGTCGTCCAGCGCGAACTGGAACCGCCCCGGCAGCGCGGCCAGCTCCGGCGACGCACACAGCCGCCGGTCCAGCTCCGCGACCAGCGGTCGCACGTCCAGCACGCCCAGCCCGTCCCGCCCGGACAGCGTCGAGGCCAGCACGTTGCGCGCCCGGTCGTGCGCGGGCGAGGGCAGCAGACCGCACTCGGCCAGCCGGGCCGACAGCTCGACCTCGGCGCCCGGGGCCAGCCCGCGCATCTGCAGGTTGCCCCGCGCGGTCAGCTCCAGCCGCCCGTTGCCCAGCTCGCGCGCCCACCTGGCCAGCGCGGCGAGCGCGTCCCGGGACAGCGTCCCGCCGGGCACCCGGATGCGGGCCAGCCCGCCGTCCTCGGCCTGGTGCAGCGCGACAGTGCCCGGGCAACGGTCCGCTCCGGAGCGAGCCGTGGGTGGGGAGACCAGCGACAGGACCACAGCCCAAGGGTAAACGGCCCGGCCGACCCGATCGCGGCGATCCGCCGCACACCGCCGGCGTGAGACGGACGACTCGAACGCTCTGTCCGCCGGCCTTGGTGCCATAGGGTTGCGGCAAGAGCGCCCACCCCCGGAGTAGCCCGTGATCCTGCTGCTGTCCACGTCCGACACCGACCTGCTCAGCGCCAGGGCCAGCGACGGCGACTACCGGCTGGGCAACCCGGCGCGGCTGGCCGCCGAGGACCTGCCCGAGCTGGTGGAGGGCGTCGACCTGGTGGTGGTGCGGCTGCTCGGCGGCCGGCGGGCCTGGGAGGACGGGCTGGACGCGCTGCTCGCCGGCCCGCGCCCGGTGGTGGTGCTCTCCGGCGAGCAGGTGCCGGACCCCGAGCTGATGGAGTGCTCCACCGTGCCGGCCGGGGTGTGTGCCCAGGCGCACAACTACCTGGCCCAGGGCGGCCCGGCGAACCTGGGCGAGCTGGCCAGGTTCCTCTCCGACACCGTGCTGCTGACCGGACACGGGTTCGCGCCGCCGGCCGAAACGCCGGTGTGGGGCGAGCTGGAGCGGCCGGCCTCGGGGAACGGGCCGGTGGTCGGGGTGCTCTATTACCGTGCCCATCACCTGGCCGGGAACACGGCGTTCGTGCACGCGCTCTGCGATGCCATCGACAACGCGGGCGGGCGGGCGTTGCCGCTGTTCTGCGCCTCGCTGCGGACCGCTCCCCCGGAGCTGCTGGACGCCCTGCGCGGGTGCGACGCGCTGGTGGTGACGGTGCTCGCGGCCGGTGGCGCGACGCCGGCGACGGCGGGCGCGGGCGGCGACGACGGGTCCTGGGACGTCGGCGCGCTGGCCGCGCTGGACGTGCCGATCCTGCAGGGCCTGTGCCTGACCAGCCCGAGGGCGACGTGGGAGGAGTCCGACGACGGGCTGTCCCCGCTCGACGCCGCCACCCAGGTGGCCATCCCGGAGTTCGACGGCCGGCTGATCACGGTGCCGTTCTCGTTCAAGGAAATCGACGCGGACGGCCTGACCGTCTACGCCGCCGACCCGGAGCGCGCCGCGCGGGTGGCCGGCATCGCGGTGCGCCACGCCCGGCTCCGCCACATCCCGCCGGCCGAGCGACGGCTGGTGGTGATGCTGTCCGCGTACCCGACCAAGCACTCGAGGATCGGCAACGCCGTCGGCCTGGACACCCCGGCCAGCGTGGTCCGGCTGCTCGCCGCCCTGCGCGAGGCCGGCTACGACGTGGGCCCCGAGCAAGGCCCGGACGCGCTGCCCGGCCTGGCCGCCCAGGACGGCGACGCGCTGGTGCACGCCCTGATCGCGGCCGGCGGCCAGGACCCGGACTGGCTCACCGAGGAGCAGCTCACCGGCAACCCGGTGCGGATCGCCGCGCAGAGCTACCGCTCGTACTACGACACGCTCCCGGCGCAACTGCGCGAACGCATCGAACAGCACTGGGGCCCGCCGCCCGGCGAGCTGTACGTGGACAGGTCGCGCGACCGCAACGGCGAGATCGTCCTGGCCGCGCTGCGCGCCGGCAACGTGGTGGTGATGGTGCAGCCCCCGCGCGGGTTCGGCGACAATCCGATCGCCATCTACCACGACCCCGACCTGCCGCCCACCCACCACTACCTGGCCGCCTACCACTGGCTGGCGCGCGCGACCGCCGACGGCGGGTTCGGCGCCGACGCCGTCGTGCACGTGGGCAAGCACGGCAACCTCGAATGGCTGCCCGGCAAGACCGCCGGCATGTCGGCCGCCTGCGGCCCCGACGCGGCCATCGGCGACCTCCCACTGGTCTACCCGTTCCTGGTCAACGACCCCGGCGAGGGCACCCAGGCCAAACGCCGCGTGCACGCCACCCTGGTCGACCACCTGGTCCCGCCGATGGCCCGCGCGGAGAGCTACGGCGACATCGCCCGCCTGGAGCACCTGCTCGACGAGCACGCCAACATCGCCGCCCTGGACCCGGCCAAGCTCCCCGCCATCCGCCAGCAGATCTGGACGCTCCTCCAGGCCGCCAAGCTCGACCACGACCTCGGCGTCACCGACCGCCCCCACGACGCCGAGTTCGACGACTTCCTCCTGCACGTCGACGGCTGGCTCTGCGAGGTCAAGGACGCCCAGATCCGCGACGGCCTGCACATCCTCGGCGAGGCCCCCACCGGCGAGGCCCGCATCAACCTGGTCCTCGCCATGCTCCGAGCCCGCCAACTCTGGGCAGGAGAGAACGCCCTCCCCGGCCTCCGCGAAGCCCTGGGCATGCGCGAAAACGCCGAAGCCCGCACCACCACCGACGAGTTCGAAGCGCGCGCCCGCGCCCTGGTCACCACCATGGAGTCCCACGCCTGGACCCCCACGTCCGTACCCCAAGCAATCCGCGAGTCGGGGATTCCGTCAGGGCGAGTCGCGGATTCCGTCAGCTCGGTGCTGAGGTTCGCCGCCACCGAGGTCGTCCCCCGCCTGGCCCGCACCACAGACGAGATCACCAACGTCCTGCACGCGCTGGACGGCGGCTACGTCCCCGCCGGCCCTTCCGGCTCCCCGCTGCGCGGCCTGCTCAACGTCCTGCCCACCGGCCGCAACTTCTACTCCATCGACCCGCGCGCCGTCCCCAGCCGCCTGGCCTGGGAAACCGGCTCGGCCATGGCCGAGTCCCTGCTCACCAAGTACCGCGAGGAGCACGGCGACTGGCCGCGCTCGGTCGGCCTGTCCGCCTGGGGCACCTCCGCGATGCGCACCGCGGGCGACGACGTCGCCGAGATCCTCGCGCTGCTCGGCGTGCGCCCGCGCTGGGACGAGGCGTCGCGGCGGGTCAACGGCCTCGAACCGATCCCGCTCGACGAGCTCGACCGGCCGCGCATCGACGTCACGGTCCGCATCTCCGGGTTCTTCCGCGACGCGTTCCCGCACGTGGTGACCATGCTCGACGACGCGGTACGCCTGGTCGCCGGCCTGGACGAGCCGCACGAGCGCAACTTCGTCCGCGCCCACGCTCAGACCGACCTGAGCGAACACGGCGACGAACGCCGCGCCACCACCCGGATCTTCGGCTCCAAGCCCGGCGCGTACGGCGCGGGCATCCTGCCGCTGCTGGAGAGCCGCAACTGGCGCGACGACGCCGACCTCGCCGAGGTGTACGCCACCTGGGGCGGCTTCGCCTACGGCCGGGGCCTGGACGGCCGCGAGGCCCGGGGCGACATGGAGACCGCGTACCGGCGGATAGCGGTGGCCGCGAAGAACGTGGACACCCGCGAGCACGACATCGCCGACTCCGACGACTACTACCAGTACCACGGCGGGATGATCGCCACCGTACGCGCACTGACCGGCCGCGCCCCCGCCGCGTACGTCGGCGACAGCACCCGCCCGGACGCGGTCCGCACCCGAACCCTGTCCGAGGAGACCGCCCGCGTCTTCCGCGCCCGCGTGGTCAACCCGCGCTGGATCAACGCCATGCGCCGCCACGGCTACAAGGGCGCGTTCGAACTGGCCGCCACCGTCGACTACCTGTTCGGCTACGACGCCACCACCGGCGTGGTCGCCGACTGGATGTACGAGAAGCTCGCCCAGGCCTACGTCTTCGACCCCGAGACCGCCAAGTTCCTCCAAGAATCCAACCCCTGGGCCCGCCACGGCATCACCGAACGCCTCCTCGAAGCCGCCGACCGAGGCATGTGGCAACACCCCGACGCCGAAACCCTGGCCGCCCTCCGCCAGGCCTACCTCGACACCGAAGCCACCCTCGAGGAGTCCGCCGAGTAACCCCCGCCCACAAACCGCCCGCGAGTCGGGCGTCTCAGCACACTGAGTCGCGCGTTTCAGCACACCGCCCGGCGCAGCTTCGCGCGGACCAGGCCACGAGCGGCCGGCCCGAGGTCGTCGAACACCTCGACGAGCACGCCCAACCGCGCCAGCGCCGCCATCGCCCGGTCCGCGCCCTCCCCGTCCACCCCGTCATAAAGCTCGAACCCGACGAACGCCGCCGAGAACGCCCTGGCCAGACCAGAAACGTCGATTACATCGGCAAGCGGCGAGGACCCCAGTACACGGGAGAGCACCCGCTCGACCTGATCCGTCCACAGCCCCAGCGCGGCGGCGGTCGCGGGCGCCAGGCTCGGCTCGGACTGCGCGCCGGCCAGCATCTGGGCCAGCACGATCACATTGCCCTCGGCCCGCTCGCGCGCGTGCAGCCGCCTGCCCAGCTCCAGCAGCTCCGGCAGCGACCGCACGGCGTCGAACTCCGCCACGTAGCCGGCCACCCGTTCCCGCGCGCCGTGCACGCACGCCTCGGTGAGCAGCTCGTGCACGCTGCCGAAGTGGTAGAAGACCAGGGCCTGGTTGACGCCGGCCTCGGCGGCGATCGCGCGGGCCGAGGCGCCGGCGATGCCCTTCCCGCGCAGGGTCGCCACCGCCGCCTCCAGCAACCGGGCGCGGGTGCCAGGCCGATCAGGTTCGCGCCTGCTCACGGACCGGCTTCACCCTCTCCGGCACGTCGCGGCACTCCGGGTAACGAGCGCTGAACGTACCGTGATACCCGAACAGCGGGCCGAAGCGGTGGTTGGTCACCGCGACCTCGATGCGGAACCGCCCGAGCTCGTCGTCGAACGACTCCCGCACCTCGGCGGTCCCGGTCACGATCCGGGGCACGCGGAAGGTCAGCGGCCCCTCGTGGAAGCGCTGCTGCCCGGAGCGGATCAGCAGCCCGCCGCGCTCGTCCACGGACACCCGCAGGTCGACGGCGAGATGCTGGTGGCTGCCCAGGTAGTCCACGACGGTCCCCCGCTCCGGGCTGTAGATCATGGTCGCGTTCCACCGGCGCGGCACCGCGAACCGGAACGTGCGCGCGAACGAGACGCTCTCCCTGCCGAAGGAGTCGAGATAGGCGTAGTTCTCGATGGTGAACCCGACGTCGGTGCCCTCCTCGGGGACGAGGATGTTCCGGGTGGCGCCGAGCGCGAGGAACGGCCGGGTGAAGCCGCGACCGTGCCACACCCGGTCCATGGAGCCGGTCCCGATGCACGCCACGCCGTCCGCGCTGCCGATCCCGAACCGGCGCCGCAGCTCGGGGTGCAGCCGGTCGAAGTCACGGCCGAGCACGCGCTGGAACAGCGAGGTCATGGGCGCTCCAGGGTTCGCAGGGTGGCCGGCGCGGTCGCCGACCGGGGGTCGGGTGGCCGGCGCAGGCACCGCCGGGCGGCCGGCGTGGACGGCAACGGCGGCAGCGCCACGGCCAGCACCGTCAGCGCGGCGGCGGCCACCGGCGGCGCGGCCAGCCAACCCGCCGCGCAGGCCGCCGCCCGGATGCCCGCCTCCGACAGCGCCCGCCGCAGCGAGGCCTCCGGCGGCGTGCCGTCCTCCAGCCACAGCCGCAGCCTGTCGAACGACCAGGCCGTCCCCCACCCCATGAGCGGACGGAACAGCAGGTCGACCAGCCGCCCCCAGCCGGGCGCGTAGTCGTATCCGGTGAGGAAACGGACGCCCGCGCCGGTCGGCACGTAGCGCCAGTAACCCGAGCCCGAGCGGATCGGCGAGAGCGGATGCTCCGAGCGGAACCGCAGCGCGGACGTGCGCGAACCGCCCGGACCGAACCGCTCGCCCACGCTCACCCCGACCCCGTGCACGGCCAGACCCGGCAGCGGCCGCACGGCGTACCGGAACCGGCCGGGGTCGGCACCCGCCAGCCGCTCGATCCGGGTGAACCGCAGGTCCCAGCGCTGATGTACGTCCGGCTCCTGGGTCCGCCGCCACAGCTCGTCGAGGTCGCACCGGATCAGCGCCTCCACGTAGATCCGTCGCGCCATACGCCCTCCCTGACGAGAGTTAAGCGAACGCTCAAACGCAGGTTACAGCCGCCCGGCCCCGACGGACAGATCCAAGGGTGTGGAAACATCGGATACGGAACAGCGGGAAAACACAGAAAGAGCGGCGCAGACGTGACGATCGTCCTGGGCATCGAGACCTCGTGCGACGAGACGGGCGTGGGGTTGGTGCGCGACGGCGAGCTGCTCGGCGAGGCGCTGGCCTCGTCGATGGACGAGCACGTCCGGTTCGGCGGCGTGGTGCCCGAGATCGCGGCGCGCGCGCACGTGTCCGCGCTGGTCCCGACCGTGCGCGAGGCCATGCGCAAGGCCGGCGTCGGGCCGAAGGACATCGGCGCGGTGGCGGTCACCGCCGGGCCGGGGCTGGCCACCGCGCTGCACGTCGGGGTGGCGGCGGCCAAGGCGTACGCGACGGCCTGGGACGTGCCGCTCTACGGCGTGCACCACCTGGCCGGGCACGCGGCGGCCGACGCGCTGGAGCACGGGCCGCTGCCCGAGCGCAGTGTGATCCTGATCGTCTCCGGCGGGCACACCTCGCTGCTCGCGGTCGGCGACCTGGCCCGCGACGAGGTCGTGCACCTGTCCGACACCATCGACGACGCGGCCGGCGAGGCGTTCGACAAGGTGGCCAGGATCCTCGGCCTGCCCTACCCCGGCGGCCCGTCCATCGACCGCGCGGCCCGCGACGGCGACCCGGACGCCATCGCCTTCCCCCGCCCGCTGACCGGCCCGCGCGACCCGGAGCTGGGCTTCTCCTTCTCCGGCCTGAAGACCGCGGTGGCCCGCTGGGTGGAGCGGTGCGAGTCCGACGGCCGCCCGGTCCCGGTGCCGGACGTGGCGGCCAGCTTCCAGGAGGCGGTGGCCGACACCCTCACCGCCAAGGCCCTGCTGGCCTGCGAACGCCAGGACGTGCGCGAGCTGGTCATCGTCGGCGGCGTAGCGGCCAACAGCCGAGTCCGCTCCCTGGCCGAAAAGCGCGCCGCCGACGCCGGCATCACCCTCCGAATCCCCCCCATGCGCCTGTGCACCGACAACGGCGCCATGATCGCCGCCGTAGGCGACCTCCTGGTCCGCGCCCACGCCACCCCCACCCCCCTCACCGTCACCGCCCACCCCACGGTCCCCCTGACCCGCGCCCAACTCACGTAAACGCATCCGCGAGTCGGGGATTCTGTCAGGGTGAGTCGGGATTTCTGTCAGGTTCGGCGCGCCGCATGTGATCTACGCTGAAGCGGTTAAGTTCCCGACGACGGTGAGCCATGCAGCGTCCCACGATCCAGGACATCGCGCGCGCCGCCGGGGTGTCCAAGGGCGCCGTCTCGTACGCGCTGAACGGACGGCCGGGCGTCTCGACGGAGACCCGCGCGCGGATCCTGAGCATCGCCGAGGAGATCGGCTGGGTGCCCAGCAGCGCGGCCCGCGCGCTGTCCAGCGACCGCGCCGGCGTGGTCGGGCTGGTCGCGGTGCGCGAACCCGAACTGATCGCCACCGAGCCGTACTTCATCCGGATGGTGGCCGGCGTCGAGCGGACGCTGGCCGAGCACGGCGTGGCGCTGCTGCTCACCGTGGTCCCCGATCCGGCGCGCGAGCTGGACATCTACCGGCGCTGGTGGGGCAGCCGGCAGGTGGACGGCATGCTGCTGTTCGACATGCGCGTGCGCGACCCGAGGCCGGCCTGGCTGCGCGCGTCCGGGGCGCCCGCGGTGATCATAGGGGCGCAGCGGGCGTACCGGGGCATCTCCGCCACCCGGGTCAGCTACCAGGACGCGATGGCGCAGGCGGTCAGCCACCTGGTCCAGCTCGGCCACCGCAGGCTGGCCCGCGTCTCCGGGCCGCGCGCGCTGGAGCACGTGCTGCGCCGCGAGCGACACTTCGCCGAGGTGACGAAGGAGCTGCTCGGCGAGGCGCAGCCGCAGCCGCAGGTGGAGACGGACTACACGGCCAGGGCGGGCGTCCAGGCCACCCGTGAGCTGCTGTCACGGCCGAAAGACCAGCGGCCGACCGCGATCATCTACGACAACGACGTGATGGCGGCCGCCTCGGTCTCCACGCTGGCCGGCGAGGGCGTCCGGGTGCCGGCCGACCTCGCGGTGCTGGCCTGGGACGACTCGCCGCTGTGCGAGCTGGTGCACCCGGCGGTCACCGCGTTCACCCACGACGTCATGGCCGAGGCGAGCCAGGCCGCCGACCTGCTGCTCACCCGGATCGAGCACGGCCCCACCCCGGACCGCTGGCTCGCCGCGCCCCGCCTGACCGTCCGTGCCAGCACCGCCGGCCACCTAGTGCCGTGACACGAAAGGTTCGGCACGTTTCTCGGCGGCCCAGACGCCGCCTGGCGGCGTTGTCGTCGCCCCAGATACAACCCCGGTATCTGGGGCTCCTCCGCCTTGCCAGCCGACGCCTGGATCCACCGAATAAACGCACCAACCTTCCGCGTCACGGCACTAGCGGACGACCGGTTATGCGCGCCGCGATTTTGGGTTAGCATGCCGCACGAGCTGAACCGGTTAACCACACCCGCCGGCGGGCACCGCGACGAAGGAGTCGATCGTGCGCTTCAGGACGCTCATGGCCGCGCTCGCGGTGCCCGTACTCACGGTGACCGGCCTGACCGGATGCTCCGGCACCAGCGGCTCGGACCCCAACACGATCACCTACTGGGCCAGCAACCAGGGCCCGAGCCTGCAGCGCGACAAGGAGATCCTCACCCCCGAGCTGGCCGAGTTCACCAAGCGGACCGGCATCAACGTCAAGCTCGAAGTGATCGACTGGACGCACCTGCTGGACCGCATCACCACCGCGACCACCTCCGGCGACGGCCCCGACGTGGTCAACATAGGCAACACCTGGTCGGCATCGCTGCAGGCCACCGGCGCGTTCGTGGACTTCGACGGCCCGACCCTGGACAAGATCGGCGGCCGGGACAAGTTCCTGGCCACCAGCCAGAGCTCGACCGGCGCGGCGGGCAAGACCCCGGCCTCCGTACCGCTCTACGGACTCTCCTACGGCCTGTTCTACAACAAGAAGGCGTTCGCCGCCGCCGGCATCACCACCCCGCCGAAGACCTGGGCGGAGTTCGTCGCCGACGCCCAGAAGCTGACCAACCCGGCGGCGAACACCTACGGACTGACCCTGGCCGGCGGCAGCTACACCGAGAGCGCCCACTTCGCGTTCATCCTGGGCAAGCAGCACGGCGGCAACTTCTTCGACCCGGCCGGCAAGGCGAGCTTCGCCACGCCCCAGAACGTGGCGGCCGTGAAGCAGTACCTGGACCTGATCGGCGTGCACAAGGTGACCATCCCCAGCTCCGCCGAGCACGACACCACCCAGGACGCCACCGCCGACTTCGCCGCCGGCCGGGCCGCGATGATGATGGCCCAGACGAACACCACCGAGTACATCGCCGCCACCGGCATGCCGGCCGGCGACTACGGCGTGGCCCCGCTGCCGTTCGAGGTCCCGCCGCCGCCCGGCGCGGAACGGGTCAACAGCCACGTGGCCGGGATCAACATCGCGGCGTTCAAGGACAAGAACACCGAGGCGGCGCTGAAGTTCATCGACTTCATGACCGGCCGCGACGAGCAGGTCAAGCTGAACAAGGCGTACGGCTCCCTGCCGGTCACGAAGGACGCCGCCACCGACCCGGCCTTCCAGGGGCCCACCACCAAGATCTTCCTGGACGTGCTCGCGACCACCTCGGCGCCGATGCCGATGGTCACCAACGAGAGCCAGTTCGAGACCACCGTGGGCTCGGCGGTCAAGGACATGGTGGCGCGGATCGTGGGCGGCAAGCCCGTGTCCGAGGCCGACGTGCAGGCCGCGCTGGCCACCGCGCAGCAGAAACTGGTCAGCGGCGGCTGATGGCCCTGCCCACGGCACGAGGCGCACGAGGCCAGCGAGGCCGGTGGACGCCGAACGCGCGGACCCTGCCGTACCTGTTGCTCGCGCCCGCGCTCCTGTTCGAACTGCTGGTGCACGTGGTCCCGATGCTCACCGGCGTGGCGATCAGCTTCCTCAAGCTCAACCAGTTCTACCTGCGGCACTGGCTGCAGGCGCCGCTGGCCGGGATCGAGAACTACCGGGTCTCGGTGAACCTGAACAGCGAGATCGGGCTCGGGCTGCTGCGCTCGATCGGGATCAGCATGGGCTACAGCGCCGTGGTGGTGACGTTCAGCTGGTTGCTCGGCATCTTCGGCGCAACACTGCTGCAGCGCCCGATGCGCGGCCGGTCGGCGCTGCGCACGCTGTTCCTGATCCCGTACGCGCTGCCGATCTTCACGGCGGTGATCGTCTGGAAGTTCATGCTGAACCAGGACAGCGGCATGGTGAACCACGTGCTCGAACAGCTCGGCCTGGGCAGCGGGCGGCACTTCTGGCTGCTCGGCGACAGCGCGTTCGTCAGCATGGCGCTGGTCGGGATCTGGCGGTTCTGGCCGTTCGCCCTGCTCACGCTGATGGCGGGCATGCAGTCCATCCCGACCGAGGTGTACGAGGCCGCCGAGGTGGACGGGGCGAACCGCTGGCAGCAGTTCCGCACGCTCACGCTGCCGATGCTGCGCCCGGTGAACCAGGTGCTGGTGCTGGTGTTGTTCCTGTGGACGTTCAACGACTTCAACATCCCGTACACGCTGTTCGCCAGCTCGACGCCGGCCAGCGCGGACCTGGTGTCGGTGCACGTCTACCAGAGCTCGTTCATCACCTGGAACTTCGGCCTGGGCTCGGCGATGTCCGTGTTGCTGCTGTTGTTCCTGCTGGTGGTCACGGCCGGCTACCTCGTGATGACGTCACGAAGGACCAGGCATGCGTGAGTCGCGGGCGTTCCGGGTGCTCAGGGCGGTCGGGCTGGGCGGGCTGCTGGTGTTCACCGTGCTGCCGCTGTACGTGATGCTGTCCACCTCGGTGAAGCCGCTCGGCGACGTGCGGGACGCGTTCCGGTGGTGGCCGTCCGAGCTCACCTACCGGCCGTTCGTGGACATCTGGTCGACGGTCCCGCTGGCCCGCTACTTCGTGAACAGCGTGATCGTGGCGGGGTGCGCGAGTGCGGTGTCGGTGACGCTGGCGGTGTTCGCGGCGTACGCGATCAGCCGGTACACGTTCCGGGGCCGGGAGATGTTCCGGATGGCGGTGCTGTCGACGCAGATGTTCCCCGGGATCCTGTTCCTGCTGCCGCTGTTCCTGATCTACGTCAACATCGGCCAGGTCACCGGCCTGAAGCTGAACGGCAACCTGTCCGGGCTGGTCATCACCTATTTGACGTTCTCGCTGCCGTTCTCCATCTGGATGCTGGTCGGCTACTTCAACTCGATCCCGAGGGATCTGGACGAGGCCGGGCTGGTGGACGGGGCCGGGCCGGTGCGGGTGCTGCTGTCGATCGTGGTGCCGGCGGCCAAGCCGGGGATCGTGGCGGTCGGCGTCTACGCGTTCATGACGTCGTGGAGCGAGGCGCTGTTCGCTTCGGTGCTGACGGACGACAGCTCCAAGACGCTGGCGGTGGGCCTGGCGGAGTACTCCACCCAGAACGCCGTCTACTGGAACCAGATCATGGCGGCGTCGCTGGTGGTCAGCGTCCCGGTGGTGCTCGGGTTCCTGTTCATGCAGCGCTATCTCGTCCAAGGGTTGACCGCGGGGGCGGTCAGGTAAAGGAGGCACGTGCCTGTTCGGCGGGGTTCAGGGAAGCTCACGGACGCCTGGCTCGGGGCGAACTTCTGGTCGCGGACCGGGGGGCCGTTGATGTGGCGCAACTACGACCCCGGCGTGGTCCGGGACGAGCTGCGGGTGCTGGCCGAGCACGGGCTGCGGCAGACCCGCTCGTTCTTCTACTGGCCGGACTTCCACCCGGAGCCGGGCCGGGTGGACACCGCGAAGGTCGAGCTGTTCCGGGACTTCCTGGACGCGCACCGCGAGCTGGGCATGGGTTCGATCCCGACGTTCATCGTCGGGCACATGTCGGGTGAGAACTGGGATCCACAGTGGCGGGCGGACAAGGACCTGTACGCGGACGTCTGGCTGGTCGGACGGCAGGCCTGGTTCATCGAGAAGATGGTGCGCGCGCTGCACGAGCACCCGGCGGTGGCCGGCTGGCTGATCAGCAACGAGATGCCGATCTACGGGCGGCGGCGCGGCGAGCCGGAGGCCCCGACGGCGCAGGTCACGGCGTGGGCGACGCTGATGGTCCAGGCGGTGCGGGCCGGCGGCGGGCACCAGCCGGTGTCCCTGGGCGACGGCGCCTGGGGCATCGAGGTGACCGGCGAGGACAACGGATACTCCATCAGGGAGACGGCCGAGCTGGTGGACTTCGTGGGCCCGCACGTCTACCAGATGGAGACCGACCGGATCCGCCAGCACCTGGCCGCCGCGTTCGCCTGCGAGATGGCGGCGGTTGCCGGCAAGCCGGTGATCCTGGAGGAGTTCGGGCTGTCCAGCGACTTCGTGTCCGCGACCAACCAGGCCCACCACTACCGCCAGCAACTGCACAACTCGCTGCTCGCCGGCGCCACCGGCTGGCTGGCCTGGAACAACACCGACTACGACAACCTCGCGCACCAGGACCCGTACCGCCACCACCCGTTCGAGATGCACTTCGGGATCACCACCAACACCGGCGAGCCCAAACCGCCGCTGCTGGAGCTGCGCGAGTTCGCCCGCATCCTGGACCGGGTGGACTTCGTCAACACCCGTAGGGAGGACGCCGACGCCGCGCTGGTGGTCACCTCGTACGCCGAGCGCGACTACCCCGTGTCCAACGCCGCCGACCGTGCCCTCGCCGTCCGCACCCTGCGCCAGGGTTATGTGGCCGCCCGCGAGGCCAGCCTGCCGGTGGCGTTCTCCCGCGAGGAGGACGGGCTGGACGGTGATGCGCGCCTTTACCTGCTGCCGTGCGTGCGACAACTCCTGGCCCCGACCTGGGAGCGGCTCGGCGAGTTCGCGGACGGCGGGGCGACGGTGTACCTGTCGTTCTGCTCCGGCGAGCACGGACTGCACCGGGCGTTCTGGCACGCCGGGCTGAACGAGATGTTCGGGGTGGAGCACGAGCTGGCGTACGGGCTGGTCGACCCGATCGTCGAGGACGTCATCGAGCTGGAGTTCGTCGAGGACTTCGGCGGAATCGCGGCCGGGGAGGTGCTGCGGTTCGCGTCGGGCGGTAACGAGCACGGACGGGCGTTCTTGCCGGTGACTCCGAGGGGCGCGAAGGTGGTGGCGGTGGACGGGCACGGGCGGCCGGCTTTGTTGCGGCATCGTGCCGGCGACGGGGAGACGGTGTTGTGCACGTATCCGCTGGAGTACCTGGCGGCGACGCGGGCCGCGGTGAACCCGGAGCCGACGTACCGGATCTACGACGCCCTGGCCAGGGAGGCCGGGGTGCGGCGCCCGCTGGTGGTGGACGACCCACGGGTGTTCACCGACACGCTGGTGCACGCCGACGGGCGGCGGTTCGGCTGGCTGGTCAGCCAGCACGCTGAGGAGGTCACGGTGAGCCCGGTCGGTGACGCCGAGCGGACGGTGACGCTGGAGCCGTACGGGGTGCGGGTGTTCGAGCTGTTCGGGGAGGCGACATGAGCGAGCTGAGGTTTCCTGACGGGTTCCTGTGGGGTGCGGCGACGGCGTCGTACCAGATCGAGGGCGCCGTGCACGAGGACGGACGCGGCCGCTCCATCTGGGACACGTTCGCGCACACCCCCGGCAGGACGGCGCGCGGCGACACCGGCGACGTGGCCTGCGACCACTACCACCGCTACCGCGAGGACGTGGCGCTCATGCGCGAGCTCGGGCTCGGGGCGTACCGGTTCTCGGTGGCCTGGCCGAGGATCCAGCCGGACGGCAAGGGCCCGGCGAACCCCGCCGGCCTGGACTTCTACCAGCGCCTGGTGGACGAGCTGCTGGCGGGCGGCATCACCCCGTGCGTGACGCTCTACCACTGGGACCTGCCACAGGCGCTGGAGGACGCCGGCGGCTGGCGGGCGCGCGAGACCGCCGAGCGGTTCGCAGAGTACGCGACGCTGGTGCACGCCGCGCTGGCCGACCGGGTCCCGATGTGGATCACGCTGAACGAGCCGTACTGCTCGGCGTTCGTGGGCTACGCCGAGGGCCGTCACGCCCCCGGCGCCCGGGAGGGGCACGGCGCACTGGCCGCCGCACACCACCTCCTGGTCGGGCACGGCCTGGCGCTGCGGGCGCTACGGGAACAGCGGCGCGGCGACGAACGGCTCGGTCTCACGCTGAACCTCAACCACGTGCGGCCGGCCACCTCCGATCCGGCCGACGTCGCGGCGGCGGGACGCGCCGAGCTGCTCTACAACCGGGTGTTCACCGACCCCGTTCTGGCCGCGCGCTGGCCGGACGGCGAACGCGAGCTGTGGTCGTCCATCACCGACTTCTCGTTCCGCCGCGACGGCGACCTGGATCTGATCGGCCAGCCGCTGGACTTCCTGGGCCTGAACAACTACTTCCCGTCCTACGCCAAGCACGCCCCCACCGCCGACGAGGACCCGGCGCACCGGGCGGCCACCGACATCGACATGCTGGAGAACCCGCCCGCCGAGCTGCCCCGCACCGCGATGGGCTGGCCGGTGGAGCCGGACGGCCTCGGCCGGCTGCTGCGCTGGCTGCGCGACGAGTACCCGGGGCTGCCGCCGATCCACATCACCGAGAACGGCAGCGCCTACCCGGACACTCCCGGCGTCGACGACACGGCCCGGGTGGCGTACCTGGACAGCCACCTGCGCGCGGTGCGGGCCGCGATCGAGGACGGGGTGGACGTGCGCGGCTACTTCTGCTGGACGCTCATGGACAACTTCGAGTGGGCATACGGTTACACAAAGCGATTCGGCCTGGTATACGTCGACTACCCGACGCAGCGGCGCATCCCCAAAGCTAGCTTCCGCTGGTATCGGGAGCTGATCGCCCGCTGCTAGAGAGGCGTATGCCGTGAGCCGAGAACGGATCGAGCGACGGTCCATCGACGTCATCCCCGACGACGAACGGCACGGCTCGCCGCGCAACCAGTTCACCCTCTGGTTCGGGGCGAACATGCAGATCACGGCGATCGTGGACGGCGCGCTGGCGGTGGCGTTCGGCGCCGACGCGCTGTGGGCGATGATCGGGCTGCTGATCGGCAACCTGGCCGGCGGCGCGGTGATGGCGCTGCACTCCGCCCAGGGGCCGCGCCTCGGGCTGCCGCAGATGATCTCCAGCCGGGCCCAGTTCGGGGTGTACGGCGCGGTGGTGCCGCTGGTCATGGTGGTGCTCATGTACCTGGGCTTCGCCGCGACCGGCACCGTGCTCGGCGGCCAGGCCATCGTCGGCATCGTCGGCGGCGACACGCCCGCGGTCGGCATCGTGCTGTTCGGCCTGCTCACCGCGATCGTGGCCACCCTCGGCTACCGCTACATCCACGTGATGGGCCGGGTGGCCACCGTGGTCGGCATCCTCGGCTTCGCCTACCTGGCCGTCCGGTTGCTCACCGGCTACGACATGGGCTCGCTGATCGGCGTCAAGCCGTTCGAGGCGCCGACCTTCCTGCTCGCCATAGCGCTCGGCGCGGGCTGGCAGCTCACCTACGGCCCCTACGTCGCCGACTACTCCCGCTACCTGCCCCGCGACACCCCCAAGCGCGCCACCTTCCACTGCACGCTGTGGGGCAGCGTGCTCGGCTCGCAGTGGTCGATGTGCTTCGGCGCGCTCATGGCGGCCATTCCCGCCTCCGCCGGCGGCAACTTCCTCAAGTCGCAGGTCCCGTTCCTGGGCCAGCTCGGCGGGGGCGGCGCCATCGCGGTGGCCATCTACCTCGTGATCATCATCGGCAAGCTCACGGTGAACTGCCTGAACGCCTACGGCGGGTTCATGTCCCTGCTGACCACCGTCACCGCCGTCACCCGCGCCACCCGCGTCTCCCAGGCCGGCCGGGTGGCGTTCATCGGCCTGTTCATCGTCGTCGCCGTCCTCATCGCGCTACTGTCCACCGAGCACTTCCTGACCAACTTCCGCAACTTCGTGCTGGTCCTGCTCATGGTCTTCACCCCGTGGAGCGCGGTGAACCTGGTCGACTACTACCTGGTGTCCGCCGAGCGCGTGGACGTGCCCGCGCTCTACGACCCGGACGGCCGCTACGGCCGCTGGAACGCCCCGGCCCTGGTCTCGTACGCGATCGGCATCGGCATCCAGATCCCGTTCCTGGCCCAGAGCCTCTACACCGGCCCGATCACCGAACTGCTCGGCGGCGCCGACATCTCCTGGCTGGTCGGCCTGCTCGTGACCGCGGCCATCTACTACCCGTGGGCCAAACGCACGGCCAACCCACCGGCGGAGATGATCTACGCGGCGCCGGAGACGGCCGAGGTGGGTGAGGGCGCACGCAGCGATTGACGAAAATGTCATGAAACCGGCCCGGTCACGACATTTTTGGCAATCGCGCGCGGGGGGCTTGCTGTACTCCCGGCTAGCACGATTGTCCGGTGACGGATTCGCGGAGCGCGGAGCTGGACCGGACGATCGCGGTGATCCACGATCTGTTGGCCGACTGGTCGGACGGGCCACCGGAGCACTGGGAGAACGCCTCGGTGCCGCGCTACCTGGAGGCACTGGCCGCCCGGCTGGGGAGCTGTGATGGCTTCTACGCCAACCAGGGCGAACCCGTCCCTTGGAACGGCTGGGAGGTCCTGCGGGAGGCGATCCAGGCCGCCGCCATCTACGAGTAGTCGCGGTGCCGTCGTCGCAGGCTCGGGTACTTGAGCCAGCCGTTCGCGGCGACCTGCCGGTCGTCGGACAGATGCGGCACCTCCTGGCGTTGGCCCTTGACGAACAGCGACTCGGGATGGCGCTCGCCGGGGGTGTCGAGCCGGTACCACTTCAGTCGCAGGTACGACCGGTCTGCTCTTTTGGGAGACTTCTGGAATGGCCTCAGGTAGCGCAGGCGGGGAACGGGTTGCGGTTCTTCGCAAGGCGCGTGGCTTGACGCAAACCGCGCTGGCGCGCCGGGCCGGAATCTCGACGTCGCTGCTGAGCAAGATCGAGGTCGGCGACCGCACGTTGTCCCCGGAGGTTGCAGCCGCGATCGCCCAGGCGCTGAGGATGACGCTCGGGGCGCTCTACGGAGAAGCCGAACTCTCCGAGGACCAGAGCGTGCGCCTCGAACACCTGCGCACCGCCGTGCGTCGCTTCGACATTCCCGACCAGACCGCCGTGCCCGAGGAGGCTGGACTGCGCGGCGAGCTGGACCGTGCGGTGAGCCTCCGGGAGCACGCCGCACTAGACGAGCTGCTACGAATGCTGCCCGGCCTGCTGACCCGCGCTACGACCTATGCGCATGCGGTCGTCAGCTCGACGGGATGGGCGATGCTTGCCGATGTGTACAGCGTCGTCTACGCCCTGGCGGCACGGCATCGCTGGATGGATCTGGTCGAGATCGCCCCCGCACGGCAAGCATGGGCGGCCGCCCAGCAACCGAATCCTTTGGTCGCCGTCTGCGCTGGGCGCGACCGCGCCGGCACATTTCTCAACTGCGGAGACTTCGACGGCGGGCTGACGGTGGTCGACAGGGCAATCATGGCCGCCGAGTCCACCCTGTCCGGGCCGGACAAGGCGTTCGCCGCCGGTACGTTGCACCTTCGCGGCATGACCCTCGCGGGACGGCTCAATGACCGACACTTGGCACAGCGGCACATCCGTGCGGCGTGGGCAGCCGCAACGGAGTTCCCGAACGACGTGCGGCTGCACAACCAGATCTTCGGACCAGCCAACACCGCCACCCATGTTCTGGCCACCGAGGGCGATCTCGGTCGACCGCGTGAGGTGGTCCGCCTGGCAGACGAGCTGGCGAGCGGAGAAATCCGGCTACTGCCCCCTACCCGGCTGGGGCCGGTGCACATCAACACCGCCCGTGCCCGGTTGGATCTCGGTGATCGTGACGGGGCGGAGGACTCGCTGCTCGATGCATGGGCTGTCGCCCCTCAGATGGCGCGCATCCATCCGATGAGCCTGGAGGTGCTACGCGTACTGATCTCGCTGCACCGTCGGAGCAGCCCTCGTCTGGTCAAGCTGGCCCGACAGGCCGGGATCAATCTCTAGGCTCCCGCCTGTCTCTCAACGCCCATGAGTGACGCAGAGTAGGCGGCGCCACGGGGAGTGACCAGCTTGGCCGACCCGCGAGCGGCCATTCCGGCCCGCGATGCACATTGCACTGTTCTACCGCGCGCACCTGACAGATTGCCTCGTGACCCGCGCCTCACCAGCGCCTACCGTTCAGCGTCAACGGTGACATCGGCGTCACGAGGAGGTCGCGCCATGGGCAGCGTCGGGCACGTGGGGGTCGACGACTACGCGCTGGCACGGGTGCCGGCGGAGCAGCGGTACTCCTGGTGGACGGTCGCTGTGCAGCGGTTCGGCCAGGTGTCGGCGTTGAGCCAGTTCCTGTTGGGCTCGACGGTCGGGTTCGGCATGACGTTCTGGGGTGCGTTCTGGGCGTTCACGCTGGGGTCGGTGGTGTTGGAGCTGGTGTCCATCGGGGTCGGGGTGATCGGCGCGCGCGAGGGGCTGCAGACCTCGGTGCTGACCCGGTGGACGGGGTTCGGGCAGGGCGGCAGCGCGCTGATCGGGGTGGCCATCGGGGTCAGCCTGATCGGCTGGTTCGGCGTGCAGTCCGCGGTGTCGGCGGAGGGCCTGGTCAGGCTGATCGGGGTGCTGCCGGTGTGGGCGTGGGCGCTGGTGTTCGGGCTGGCGGTGACGTTCATCGTGCTGTGGGGGTTCGCCTCCATGAAGTGGGTGGCGTACCTGACGGTGCCGGCGTTCCTGGTGCTGGTGGGCTGGTCCATGTCTCGCGGGCTGCTGTCACATCCGATCGGGCAGCTGGTGGCCTCCGCCCCGGCGGGTCCGTCCATGTCGCTGCTGGAGGGCACCACACTGGTGGCCGGCGGGTTCATCGTGGGCGCCGTGATCACCCCGGACATGACCAGGTTCAACCGCGGCGCCGCCGACGTGGTGAAGCAGACGGTGCTGGGCTTCACCGTCGGGGAGTACCTGATCGGGCTGTCCGGGGTGCTGCTGGCGCACGCCGTCAGGTCCGACGACGTGATCACGATCGTGACGTCGTCGGTGGGCTGGGTCGGCACGCTGGTGATCATCCTGGGCACGTTGAAGATCAACGACTGGAACCTCTACAGCTCCGGGCTGGGCGTGGTGAACTTCGTGTCCACCGTGTTCGGCAGGCGGGTGGACCGGGCGCTGGCCACGCTGCTGCTCGGCGTGGTGGGCAGCCTGCTCGCCGCCGGCGGCATCCTGGAGCGGTTCACCGGGTTCCTGACGCTGCTGGGCGTCTCCTTCCCGCCGATCGCCGGGATCATGGTCGCGGAGTACTTCGTGGTCAAGCGCTGGCGCCCGGAGCTGGAGCGCAGCCGCGCGGCCGGGACGCTGCCCGAGTCGGCGCCGACCTGGGTGCCGGCCACGCTGGTCATCTGGGTGGGCGCGGCGCTGCTGGGCGGGCTGGTGGACTGGGGCCTGCCGAGCATCAACTCGCTGGTCGCGGCGTTCGTGGCCTACGTCGCGGCCGGGAAGCTGGGGCTGCTGCGCGGCTTCGGGACCAGCCCCACGGTGTCGAGTGAGCTGCAACCTGTTCGCGACTGAAGGAGTCTTATGCGCATCGGTATCGATGTCGGAGGTACCAACACCGACGCCGTCCTGATGGACTCGGCGGAGCCGGATCGGGTGCTGGCGGCGGTGAAGGCGGCCACCACGGCGGACGTCACCTCCGGCATCGTGGCCGCGCTGGACGGGCTGCAGCGCCAGCATGCGTTCGACCCGGCGGCGGTGCGGGCCGTGATGATCGGCACCACGCACTTCATCAACGCGCTGGTGGAGGCGCGGCGGTTGGCTCCGACGGCGGCGCTGCGGCTGGGGCTGCCCGCGACGGCGTCGCTGCCGCCGATGGTGGACTGGCCGTCGCGGCTGGTGGAGGCGATCCACGGGCGGGCGTACCTGGCGCACGGCGGGCACGAGTTCGACGGGCGGCACATCTCCCCGCTGGACGCCGGCGAGCTGCGCCGCCACGCCGCCGACATGGCCGCGCACGGGGTGCGCTCGGTCGCGGTGTCGTCGGTGTTCTCGCCGGTCAACGACGAGTTCGAGGTGCGGGCGGCGGAGATCCTGGCCGAGGAGCTGGGGCCGGAGCTGCCGGTGTCGCTGTCGCACGAGATCGGCCGGGTCGGGCTGCTGGAGCGGGAGAACGCCACGATCATCAACGCCGCGCTGCGCGAGCTGGCGGCGAACATCGTGGACGCACTGGCCTCCTCGGTGGCCGGGCACGGCATCACCGCGCCGCTGTACCTGAGCCAGAACGACGGCACGCTGATGGACGTCGGCTACGCGCGGCGGTACCCGGTCGCGACGTTCGCGTCCGGGCCGACGAACTCGATGCGCGGCGCGGCGGTGCTGTCCGGGTTGTCCACCTGCGCGGTCGTCGACGTGGGGGGTACGACGACGGACGTGGGCGTGCTGACCGGAGGTTTCCCGCGCGAGGCCACGGTGGAGGTGAGCGTGGCCGGGATCCGCACGAACTTCCGGATGCCGGACGTGCTGAGCATCGGGTTGGGCGGCGGCAGCCTGGTGCGCGGCTCACAAGCCGACCTGACGGTGGGGCCGGACTCGGTGGGGTATCGGCTCACCGAGCGGGCGCTGGTGTTCGGCGGGGACACGCTGACGGCCACCGACATCGCGGTGGCGGCCGGGCGCGCGGACATCGGCGATCGTGCGCGGGTGAGCGACCTGCCGCCCGACGTGGTGCGCGCCGCGCTGGAGCGGATCGCGGCGGACGTGGCGGACACGGTGGACCGGATGCGGATCTCCGCCGACCCGCTGCCGGTGGTCGCGGTGGGCGGCGGGTCGGTGCTGCTGCCCGACGAGTTCCCCGGGCTCGGCGCGGTGAACCGGCCGGAGCACTTCGCGGTGGCCAACGCCATCGGCGCCGCGATCGCGCAGGTCGGCGGCGAGGTGGACAGGGTGTTCGCGATCGAGCCGGGGCACCGCGACGCCGCCGTCGACCAGGCGCGGCAGGAGGCGGTGGACCGGGCGGTGGTGGCCGGCGCGGACCCGGCCACCGTGGAGATCGTGGACTTCGACGAGGTGCCCATCCCCTACCTGCCGGGCAACGCCACCAGGATCCGCTGCAAGGCCGTCGGCGACCTGCGCATCGAACAGGGCACGGCCGTCTCCGGGCAGGCCCGATGACCGAGGAGAACATGATCGCCGCCGAGGACGTCGAGGCCCTGGCCAGGGGCGCGGCGGTGCTCGGCACCGGGGGCGGCGGCGACCCGTACGTGGGCCGGCTGCTCGCCGAGCAGGCGCTGCGCGAGCACGGCCCGATCCACCTGGTACCGCCGTCGAAGCTGGACGACGACGCCCGCGTGTTCCCGATCGCCATGATGGGCGCGCCCACGGTCATGGTGGAGAAGACGCCGTCCGTACACCTGATCGGCGCCGCCGTGACCGCCCTCGCCGACCACCTCGGCGTCACCCCCACCCACCTGGCCTGCATCGAGGCCGGCGGCATCAACTCGACGATCCCGCTGGTCGCCGCCGCGCAGCTGGACCTGCCGCTGGTGGACGGGGACGGCATGGGGCGGGCGTTCCCCGAGCTGCAGATGGTGCTGCCCACGCTGGTCGGCGTCTCCTGCTCGCCGATGTCGATCGCCGACGAGAAGGGCAACGTCGGCATGCTGCACACCATCGACAACCACTGGTCGGAGGCGCTGGCCCGGTCGGTGACGATCACGATGGGCTGCTCGGCGATCATCTCCAACTACATGCTGACCGGCGCGCAGGCCCGCGACTCGCTGGTGGCCGGCACGCTGAGCCTGTGCCGGCGGCTCGGCGAGCGGATCGCGGCGGTCAGGGCCGAACACGGCGACCCGGTGGCGGCGGCCGCCGACGAGCTGGGCGGGCGGCTGCTGCACGTGGGCAAGGTGACCGACGTGGCCCGCCGCACCACCACCGGCTTCGCGCGCGGCGACGCGATGGTCACCGGCCCGGACGGGGTGCTGGAGCTGCGCTTCCAGAACGAGCACCTGGTCGCGCTGCGCGACGGCGAGCCGCTGGTCACCACGCCGGACCTGATCATCGTCCTGGATACCGAGAGCGGCGAGCCGGTGACCACCGAGGCGCTGCGCTTCGGCCACCGGGTCAGCGTGATCGGCGCGCCGGCCGACGAGCGCTGGCACTCCCCGGAGGGGCTGGAGCTGGTCGGGCCGAGGTACTTCGGCTACTCGATCGACCCGGTACGGGTGTGGGGGACGCGATGAGCTGGATGCTGCGACCGGAGGACCTGCCCGACCTGGCGCGCGGGGCCGCGCTCCTGGGCACCGGGGGCGGCGGCGACCCGCACATCGGCCGGCTGATGGTGGCCGAGGCGATGAGGCGGCACGGGCCGGTCACGGTGCTCGACCCCGACGAGGTGGCGGACGGCTCGTTCGTGATCCCGACCGCCATGATGGGCGCGCCCACCGTCATGGTGGAGAAGATCCCGCGCGGCGACGAGGCGGTGCTGTCGCTGCGCGCGCTGGAGCGCCACCTGGGCCGCACGGCGGACGCCACCATGCCGATCGAGTGCGGCGGCATCAACTCGATGATCCCGCTGGTGGTGGCCGCCACGACCGGGCTGCCGGTGGTGGACGCGGACGGCATGGGCCGGGCGTTCCCCGAGCTGCAGATGGAGACGTTCGGGGTCTACGGCGTGCCCGGCTCGCCGATGGTGGTCAGTGGCGACCACGGCGAGTCGGTGCTGATCGACACCGGCGCGGACAACCGCCGGATGGAGTGGCTGGCGCGCGGGGCGACCATCCGGATGGGCGGCGCGGCGCTGATCGCCGAGTACGCGATGAGCGGCGCCGAGGTCAAACGGACGGCCGTACCGAACACGCTGTCGCTCGGCCTCACGCTCGGCAGGGCCATCCGGGAGGCCCGCGAGCAGCTGCGCGACCCGATCTCCGCGCTGGCCGAGGCGCTGGCCCCGACCCTGTACGCGCACCTGCGGGTGCTGTTCGCCGGCAAGGTCACCGACGTGGAGCGGCGCACGGTGGACGGCTTCGCCCGGGGCCGCGCCCGGTTCACCTCGTTCGACGGCGGCTCCACGCTGCGCACCGAGTTCCAGAACGAGAACCTGGTCGCCGAGGTGGACGGCGAGGTCGTCTGCATCGTGCCGGACCTGATCTGCGTGCTCGAGGCCGAGTCCGCCGAGCCGATCACCGCCGAGTCGTTACGGTACGGCCAGCGGGTGGTCGTCGTCGGGATCTCGACACCGGAGATCATGCGCACGCCGGAGGCGTTGGCTACGTTCGGGCCGTCGTGCTTCGGCCTGGACCGGCCGTTCCTTCCGGTCGAGGCCGAGGCTCGTGAGTGGCGGGTGTGGCTGTAGCTCGTCACTCACGGCATCGGAGGTGAGTGTGAGGCTGCGGCCCGAGGACGTGGACGCGTTCGTCGTGGGCCTGGCGCTGCTCGGTTCGGGCGGTGGCGGTGACGCGCTGCCCTACCGGCAGGCGCTGCGCACCGCGCTGCCCGCCGACGGGCTGGAGCTGCACGACCCGGCCGCGCTCGGCGACGGGCCGGTGCTGCCGGTGGGCATGATCGGCGCCACCCGGATGTACGCCGAGAAGCTGCCGGGCGGGCAGGAGATCCCGCGCGCGGTGCGGGCGCTGGCCCGCTGGACGGGGGTCGAGCCGGTCGCGGTGATGCCGTACGAGGGCGCCGGGCTGAACGGAGCGCTGGCCACCATGGCCGCCGCGCAGCTCGGGTTGCCGCTGGTCGACGCCGACCTGATGGGCCGCGCGCTGCCCCGGCTGGACCAGATCAGCCGTGCGGTGGAGGGCGGCGCCGTCACGCCGTTCGCGATGTGCGACCCGGGCGGGCAGACGGTCCTGGTCGACTCCGTGGACCCGGTCGGGCTGGAGCGCACCGCGCGGGCGTTCGTCGCGCACGGCGGCGGCTGGGCCGGGACGGCGATGGTGGCGGAGCCGGCGCGGGCGCTCGGGCGCACGGCCTGTGTCGGCACCCTGGGGCGGGCGCTGCGGGTGGGGCGGGCGCACCTGGGGCTGCCCGAGAAGGCCGCGCCGGAGCACGTCGCCGAGGTGCTCGGCGGGCGGCTGCTCGGCACCGGTCGGGTGGCCGACATCAGCCGGCAGCGCTCGGCGTCGTTCGGGCGGGCCAGCATCACCGTGCTCGCGGCCAGGGCCGGCCGGGACGGAGCGGGCGGCGCGGTGCTGCGGCTGGAGGCGGAGAACGAGTACCTGCTGGTGCTGTGCGACGGCGAGCCGGCGGCCAGCTGCCCGGACCTGCTGTGCGTGCTGGACCGGCGGACGGCCACGCCGATCGCGGTGGACTCGCTGCGTCCCGGCGACGACGTGATGGTGCTGGCGCTGCCGGGCCCGCCGTGGTGGCGGGAGTCGCGGCGGCGGCTGCGGCGGGTCGGGCCGCGCGCGTTCGGGCTGGGCTGCGACCCGGTGCTGCTGCCCTCCGGTGCTGGCGCGGGCGACCCGGTGGCGGTGGCGCCGTGACCGGCGAGGGCGGGGTGCGGCTGCGCGCGCTGCTCGGGCACCCGGACTGGTCGCGGGTCGGCGTGCTGGCCGGGGTGGACCCGGTGGATCCGACGGTGCGCGCGGTGGTCGCGGTGCCCGACCTGGCCGCCGAGCCCAAGGACATGGCCGGCGCGCTGTTCGCCGTGGTGCTGTCCGCGCCCCGGGAGGACTGGCACCTGGACGCGCTGCTGCGGCGGGCCGGCGCGGCGCGGGTGGCCGCCGTGCTCCTGCCCGGCACCGCGCCGCTGCAGCCGGCCAGCCACGCGCTCGCGGCCAGGATCGGGCTGCCCGTGCTCGGCGCCGAGGACCCGCTGGCCGCCACGCTCGCCGCCGCCCGACTGATCCACCAGCCCGACCTGGTGGTGGCCGACCTGGTGGCGCGCACGGTGGCCGCCTGCGCGAGCTCGAGGGACACCGGCGTCGACGCCCTGGTCGCCGAGCTGGCCCGGGTGTGGCGCCGCCCGGTGTGGCTGCTCGACGCGGCGGACCGGGTGGTGGCCGGGCCGGAACCGGGGCCGTCCGGGACCGACGTGCGCCAGCTGCCGGTGGGCGCCGACGTGCCGGGCGCGCGGCTGGCGGCCGAGGTACCGACCGGGGTGCCCGCCGAGGCCGCGTCGGTGACCGCCGCGCTCGCCGTCGCGGTGCAGGCGGTGGGCCGGCGGCTGGCCGGGCAGCGGCTGGCGGTGGAACGCGACGCGCGGCTGCGGATGGCGCTGCTGGCCGAGATCGTCGCGCACGGCGGCGAGCTGCCGGCCGGCACCCGGCGGCGGGCCATCGACGCGGGCTGGCAGCTGGAGGGCTGGCACGTCGGGGTCCGCATCGACGCGCCCGGCACGGTCGACCCGGTGGCGACCCGGCCGCACGTGCTGCGCGCCGCGGACTCGGCCGGGCTGCGGGCGGTGGTGGTGGAGCAGGGCTCCGGCTGGGGGCTGTGGTCCACGTTCGACCAGCGGCCCGGGCCGGCCGAGCTGCAGCGGCACGCCTCGGCGGCGCGGGCGGCGCACTGGGAGCTGCGCGCGTCGCTGTCCACGTCGATGGGCGTCGGGCGGGCGCACCACGGGGTGTCCGGGCTGGCCCGCACCCTCGGTGAGGCCGGCGACGCCGCGCGGCTGGCCGCCGGCCGCTCCACCGGCGGGCACTTCGTGCACGTCGACCGGATGGGCCTTGGCCAGATGCTGCTGGCCTGGACCGGCACCGACACGTTCCTGCCGGCGGCCACGTCACTGCTCGAACCGCTGCGCGGCCAGCCCGGCGACCTGCTGGTGACGCTGCGCGCGTTCCTGGACGCCGAGTCCTCGCTGACCGAGACAGCCGCCGTGCTCGGCGTGCACCGCAACACCGTGGCCGCCCGTATCGCCCGGGTCCGTGACCTGCTCGGCGTCGAGCTCACCGACCCCGACGAGCGGCTGGCGCTGCACCTGGCCTGCCGAGGCGTGACCCTGCACGGCTGACACCGTGCTCGGGCCGGTACGCCCGGCTAGCCGGCCCGGCTCACCGGCAGCGTGGTGAACTCGTCCCCATCCTGGTCGACGGCGGGAAAGTTCAGGACCGGCACGGCCGCGAGGCGCTCGCGGGCCAGCTCCTCCAGCGCCGCCGGCAGGCTCGCGCGCGGCGCGCCGTGCAGGTCGGCGCGGCACCTGCGCACGACCTGGGTGATCGTCCACAGCCCGTGCAGCGGTTCGAACTCGCGGAACAGCCTTTCGACGACATCCGCGTAAGAGTCGGGCTCGGTGGTCATGTGCAACGACCTGACTTCGCCGGTCGACCGGCGAGAACATCAAAATCCCGATCCGGCGCATCGAAGAAGCGCTCTCGGTATCAAGGCGTCTTCCACCATACACATCCGAGCCCCCGCGACCGGCCCCTTCGGCCGAGGCGGCCCCAGGACCGGCTCCCGCTCAGGCCTGGCCCAGGCGGGCGGGCAGGGCGGCGAGCGGGTACTGGCGCCAGAAGAAGGCGTCGGCGGCGTGCTGGTCGCCCGCGAAGTTGACCGCCTCGACGATGGTGCCTGCGTTGATGCGGAAGGCCAGCGCCCAGGTCATGTCCAGGCCGGCCGGGGTCGTGCTCCAGCCCCGGTGCAGGTCGACGACCCAGTCCCGGTCGGCTGCCAGGAAGATCGTCTCGGCCTTGAAGCCCGCACGGGCGAGCTGGCCGAAGAAGGCGAGCACCTCGTCGACGCCGCGCTTGGTGCCGGCCAGCGGGTGGTGGCCGGGGATCGTCCAGCTGATGTCCGGGGCGAAGAACCGCCGCAGCGCGCCCAGGTCGCCGGACGCGTACGCCTGGTAGTAGCGGCGGATCAGCTCCAGGTTCGGATGGTCCTGACCGGGCGGCGAGGCTGGCACGGCGGCCGCGACACCGGCACCGCACGCCGTCAACGCCGTCGCGACCCCGGCCACGGAAAGTCCGCGCAGCAGGTCGGCACGGCTGAGCTGTCCGGGCATGGCTCCCCTTTCGGATCCGGCCCGCTCACGGGCCCCGCCGTCCACGATCACGCCGGCGACGCTCGACGTCCAAGACCTGCCGTGATAACCAATGGTTATGGACGTGCACCTGCGGGAGCTGCGGTACTTCCTCGCGGTCGCCGACCATCTGCACTTCACCAGGGCCGCGCGCGCCCTCTACGTCAGCCAGCCGGCGCTGTCCAAGCAGATCAGGGCGCTGGAGGCGCGGCTGCGCACGCCGCTGTTCGTGCGGGACCGGCACGGCGTGCGGCTCACCGGAGCCGGCGAGGCGCTGGTCCCGCACGCCCGTACCGTCCTGGCGGCCTGGAACGAGGCCGAGGCCGGGATGGCCGCCGCCGTGGCGCGGCAGCGGGCGACGCTGGTGGTCGGGATCAGCACCGGGCTGGGGCGCGGGCTGCTGCCGTCCGTGCGGACCCACCTGGCCGAGACCGCGCCGGGCACCGAGCTGCGGGTGCGCCAGGTCGGCTGGGACGACCCCACCGGCGGGCTGGCCGCCGAGCAACCCGACCGGGTCGACGCCGCGTTCGTCTGGCTGCCGCTGCCCGACCCCGACCGCTACCGCTGGCTGGAGGTCGTCACCGAGCCCCGGCTGGTCGCCATGTCCGCCGCGCACCCGCTGGCCGCCCGCGACGACCTGCACATCCGCGACGTGCTCGACGAACCGTTCCTGGCGCTGCCGGCCAGCAGCGGCGAGCTGCGCGACTACTGGCTGGCCACCGATGCGCGCGGCGGCCGGACCCCGGTGATCGGCGCGGAGATCGCCGGCATCGAGGAGACGGTGGAGGCGCTCGTCGCCGGGCTCGGGCTGTGCCTGCTGTCCGCCGGCAACGCCCCGCTGATCGCCCGCGACGGGGTGGCGATCCGGCCGATCAACGGCATCGGCCCCAGCCACCTGGTGCTGGCCTGGCGCCGCGACGACGACCGCGCCCTGCTGCGCCGCCTGCGCGACGCGGTCGCCGAGGCCAGGCCCGGTTAGCGCACGCCCACCCGCCAGACCGCGTCCCCGGCGTCGTCGGCGACGAGCAGCCCGCCGGCCCGGTCCGTGATGACCCCGACCGGCCGCCCGTACGTCTCACCGGATCCGGCGTCGGGCTTGAAGCCGGTCAGGAAGTCCTCCGGCGGGCCGGCGGGCATGCCGTCGCGGAACGGCACGTACACCACCTTGAACCCGACCGAGTAGCCCCGGTTCCAGGAGCCGTGCTCCCCGATGAACGCCCCGCCCCGGTACCGCTCGGGGAACGCGGTGCCGTCGTAGAAGCTCAACCCGAGCGCGGCGACGTGCGCGCCGAGCGCATAGTCCGGGCGCTGCGCCCTGGCCACCAGGTCCGGGCGTTGCGGCTGCACCCGGTCGTCCACGTGCTGCCCCCAGTAGCTCCACGGCCAGCCGTAGAAGTCCCCGTCGCGCGCCCGGGTCAGGTAGTCCGGGGCGACGTCGTCGCCGAGCAGGTCGCGCTCGTTCGCCACCGTCCACAGCACCCCGGACACCGGCTCGACAGCCAGCCCGTTCGGGTTCCTGATCCCGGACGCGCGCACCCGCTCCCCCGTACCGTCCGGGTTGATCTCCAGCACGCCCGCGCGGCGGACCTCGTTGTCCAGCCCGTTCTCCCCGACGTTGCTGCCGGATCCCACCGTGACGTACAGCTTCGTACCGTCCCGGCTGGCCAGGATGTTGCGGGTCCAGTGGTTGTTGTAGCCGCCGGCCGGCAGCGGCAGGATCTTCTCCCCGGCGGCCGTGACCCGGGTCTGGCCCGGTTGGTAGGGATAACGCCACACGCCGTCGGTGTTGCCGACGTAGAGCGTCTCGCCCAGCAGCGCCATGCCGAAGGGCTGGTTCAGGTTCTCCAGGAACGGGGTGCGGACGTCGGCGACGCCGTCACCGTTCGTGTCCCGCAGCAGGGTGATCCGGTTCGCGCTCGCCCCGCGCCCGGAGCCGTCGTTGCGCCGCAGCCAGTTGAACAGCCGCCTGATCGGCGACCCGTCGGCACTGCGCAGCGTGTCGGACTCCGCGACGAGCACGTCGCCGTTCGGCAGCGCGTGGAGCCAGCGCGGGTGGTCCAGCCCGCCGGCGAACCTGGTTACCGCGAACCCCGGTGGCGCGGTCGGCGTCCGCCCCTGTGGCCACCCCACCACGTTCGCCGGGTTCGTGGTCGGGATCAGCGGCGCGTCCGGCGCCGCGAGCCTCGGGTCGGCGCCCAGCCCCGCCGGGTCCGGCGGATCCCCGCTCGGGTTCGTGACCGTGTACGCCACCGCCCCGACCAGTGCGAACACCACCAGCACCGCCGCCAGCACGATCCGCCGCCACCGCGGCCACCGCCGCCCGGCCGACCGCCGGGGCATCCGCTCAACAGACACGACCCACGCCCTTCTCCACGAGAACGGATAGTCAAACTATCGATAGTGAGACTATCCGTGTCCGCGAGCGTGACCGTCAAGCGGTTACTCGACTTCGGCCGGCTACCAGGTCACCGGGAGCGTCGTCACCCCGTAGACGATGGAGAACGGCCGGTAGGACAGCTCGCCGGACGGCACCGCGAGCCGCAGCGACGGGAACCGGCGCAGCAGCGCGGGGTAGGCGATGGCCATCTCGCGGCGGGCCAACTGCGCGCCGACACAGTGGTGGATGCCGTACCCGAAGGCGACGTGCGGCGCCACCGACCGCCCCGGGTCGACCTTCTCCATCTCGGACCCGAGCTCCGGGTCGCGGTTCGCCCCGGACAGCGAGCACACCACCATGTCGCCGGCCCCGACCTTCTGGCCGCCGATCTCGGTGTCGTGCCTGGCGAACCGGGGGAACGCCACCTGCACCACCGAGATGTAGCGCAGCAGCTCGTCGACCAGCGGGCCGACCCGGTCCGGGTCGAGGGCGGCCGCGTGCAGCTCCGGGTCCTCCAGCAGCATCACGGTGCCCAGCGCGAGCATGCTCGCCGTGGTGTCATGCCCGCCGGTGAGCAGCCCGTCGGCCAGGCCGGCCAGCTCGCGGTCGGTCAGGTTGTCGCCGTGCTCGCGCACCAGGTGGCCGAGCAGCCCGTCGCCGGGCTGCGCCCGCTGCCGGGCCACCAGCCCGCCGAGGTACTCAACGGCCTCGTTGACGGCGTCGATCCCGCCGCCCAGCGCGCCGAGGGAGATCTCGAAGCGGTTGTTGCTGATCCGCTGGAAGTCGGCCCGCTCGTCGTCCGGAACGCCGAGCAGCTCGCAGATCACCAGCGCCGGGATCGGCATCGCGAACGTGCCGACCAGGTCGACCTGGTCGCTGGAGCCGCGCGCGGCGACCATGTCGTCCAGACACCCCTCGACCACCTCGGTGATCCGGGGCTCCAGCGCGCGCAGCCGCTTGGCGGTGAACTCGGGCATCAGCATCCGGCGCAGCCGGGTGTGCTTCGGCGGGTCGGACATGCCGAGCCCGCCGGGGTCCTGGTCCTCGCTCGGGCCGCCGGCCCCGGCCAGGTTGGCGAAGTCGTTGCTGAACGTCTCGGCGTCGCCGAGCACGGAACGGACCTCGCGGTAGCCGGTGACCAGCCACGCGGTGGGCCCGTTCGGGATGACCAGCGGGCTGACCGGCTGCTCGGCCCGCAGGGCGGCCAGCTCTGGTACCGGGTCGAGCCCATGCCGGAGGAACTGCACCAGGGTCAAGGTCGTCTCGGACATCACCCCGGATAGTCGCTCATTCGGTCGACCGGGTTCCCATCGGGGCCGGAGATTATTCATTGACTTCGTCAGTAAACTCTTTGACATCGTCAACGAAAAGAGAGGAGCAGGCGCGATGACCCCTTCAGCCGAGCCGAGGGAGGACCGGGTGGCCCAGGTCCGCGCGTTCAACCGCTTCTACACACGGGTGATCGGCGTGCTGCGCGCCGGCCTGCTCGGCTCGCCGTACTCGCTGGCCGAGGTGCGGGTGCTCTACGAGCTGGACCAGCGCCCCGAGAACGGCATCGAGGGCAGCGAGCTGCGCCGGCTGCTGGACCTCGACGCCGGCTACCTGAGCCGGATCCTGACCAGGTTCGACACCAACGGGCTGGTCCGCAGGCAGACCTACCGGGGCGACGCCCGCCGCCAGCTCATCCGGCTCACCGAGGCCGGCCGCGTCGCGTTCGCCGCGCTGGACAAACGCCAGGTCGAGTCCGTACGGGAGATGCTCGCACCGCTGTCCACCGAACAGCAGGCGACCCTGGCCGAGGCGATGTCGACCATCGAACGGACCCTGACCGGCAAGCCCGCCGATCGCGCGTTCGTGCTGCGCGCGCCCGAGCCCGGCGACCTGGGTTGGGTGGTGGCCAGGCACGGCGCCCTCTACGCCGACGAGTTCGGCTGGGACGCCACCTTCGAGGCGCTGGTGGCGCGCATCGTGGCCGACTACGCCGACAAGCACGACCCGGCGCGCGAGGCCGTCTGGATCGCCGAGGTGAACGGGCGGCCGGCGGGCTCGGTGTTCTGCGTCACCGACGCCGACGACCCGACCGGGCGCACCGCGCGGCTGCGGCTGCTGCTGGTCGAGCCGACCGCGCGCGGGATGGGCATCGGCGACCGGCTCGTGGAGGAGTGCATCCGGTTCGCCCGCCGCGCCGGGTACTCCCGGATCACGCTGTGGACGAACTCGGTGCTGCACGCCGCGCGGCGGATCTACGAGCGCGCCGGGTTCACCCTGGACGAGGAGCGCGCGTACCGGGGCTTCGGCCACGACCTGGTCGGCCAGGACTGGTCACGCCCACTCTGATCCCCCTGTGGCCCGAGAGACAGCCCGGACGGGAGTTTTGTCGGGCGCTCACTCGTTTCGTCGGTTGGGTGAAAGTTACTCTTCGCAGTGAACCGACGGCCGTCGACACGCGTGTTAGCTCAATGGAGTGGCATGACGGCCCCGTGGAACCGCGCCGTGAGTGACTCTCCGGGGAACGCCGCCGGCGTTCCTCTGCGCCAGACGTGTGAGAGAGACCCGGGTGAGAGCAGTGCTGGACGCGATCCGGAAGCGGTCGACGGTTCGGGCGTTGACCGCGCTGGCGGTCACCCTGTTGCTGTCCGGCGCGCTGCTCCTGGTCGACGCGTTCGACGCTCCCCCGGCCTCCGCTCACGAGAACTCGCTGGCCAGCAGCGAGCCGCCGGCCAGCGCGACGGTGTCGCACCCGCCGAGCCGGGTGATGCTGAACTTCAGGTGGCCGGTCCGCCCCGAGTCGGCCGAGGTCACCGTGATCGGGCCGGACGGGACGACGCAGTGGCAGCACGGCACCGCCGAGGTGACCGACCGCTCGATCGGCGTGGTGCTTCGCCCGCTCGAACCCGCCGGCCGGTACGAGGTGCGTTACCAGGGCATGAGCGGCTGGGGCCGCCCGTTCCACGGCGCCGTGGCGTTCACCCTGGCCGAACCGGTGTCGGCCGAACCGGCGGCCGGCGGCTCCTCCGGCACCGGGCTGCCGCTGGTCTGGATCGTGGGCGTGGTGCTGCTGACCGCCGCGGCGACTACGGTCGGGGTACGACTCGGGCGCACGCTGCCGTAGCCGAGCCCTGACCCGCACCAGAACGCCCCGGAGGAAACACCAGGATGGACTACGTCAAGCTGGGCTCGACCGGCCTGGACGTCTCCCGGATCTGCCTGGGCTGCATGAGCTTCGGCCAGCCCGACCGGGGCACCCACCCCTGGTCGCTGGACGAGGAGCGCAGCCGGCCGCTGATCCGCCAGGCCATCGAGGCCGGCATCAACTTCTTCGACACCGCGAACGTCTACTCCGCCGGCTCCAGCGAGGAGATCGTCGGCCGCGCGCTGCGCGACTTCGCCGACCGCGACGACATCGTCCTGGCGACCAAGCTGAACGGGCGGATGCGCCCGGGTCCGAACGGGGCCGGGCTGTCGCGCAAGGCGGTGTTCGCCGAGATCGACCACAGCCTGCGCCGGCTGGGCACCGACTACGTGGACCTCTACCAGATCCACCGCTGGGACCCGGCGGTGCCGATCGAGGAGACCCTGGAGGCGCTGCACGACGTGGTCAAGGCCGGCAAGGCCCGCTACATCGGCGCGTCCTCGATGTGGGCCTGGCAGTTCGCCACTGCGCTGCACACCTCCGAGCGGGGCGGCTGGACGCGGTTCGTGACCATGCAGAACCACTACAACCTGATCTACCGCGAGGAGGAGCGGGAGATGCTCCCGCTGTGCGCCGACCGCGGCGTCGGGGTGATCCCGTGGAGCCCGCTGGCCCGCGGCCGCCTGACCAGGGACTGGGACGCCGCCACCGCCCGCACCGAGACCGACGAGTTCGGCCGCACGCTCTACGTGGACTCCGACCGCGACATCGTGTCCAAGGTCGCCGAGATCGCCACCGCCCGAGGCGTACCCCGCGCCCAGGTAGCCCTCGCCTGGCTCCTGAACAACCCCACCGTGACCGCCCCCATCGTCGGCGCCACCCGCCCCGAGCACATCTCCGACGCCGTCGCCGCCCTCGACCTGACCCTGACCACCGCCGAAACCGACCAACTAGAAAAGCCGTACACCCCCCACCAGGTCGCGGGGTTCTAGCCCGTACCCGTGAGTGGCTAGGGGTGCTATGGCACCCCTAGCCACTCACGGGTTATCCACAGGCGGCCGGTGATGTGGCTACGCGGAGTCCGTAGATCGGTCACTGTTGAGGTATGTCCAGGCCTCGCCACCCGATCCCCCGTCAAGTCGTGGCTTCTCGACGTCCGGAGTGGCTGCGGACGATCGCCGATCAGCACGGGCTCGTGGAGGTCCGGCAGTTGACGGCGTTCATGTTCACCGCCGACGCCATCAAGGCGAACGTGCGGGCCGGCCGCTGGCGGGCGATCGCGCCGAGGGTGTATGCCACCTTCACCGGGCCGCTTCCCCGGGAGTCACGGATCGCGGCCGCCCTGCTCTACGCCGGCCCGATGGCGGTACTGAGCCATTGCACCGCGGCCGAGGAATGGGGGATGCGGCCGCCGTCGTCCGGGCCGGTGCATGTCACGGTGCCGTACAACTGCTCGGCGATCTCGCAGCCTCCGCTGGTCATGGTGCATCGCTCGCGCGCGTTCCGGCACATTGCGGTGGACGGACGACCGCCGTTGACCAATCGCGCGGACACCGTGATCGACCTTGCGGTCGCGGAGCCGACTCCCCGCGATGCGCAGCGGACGATCACCGAGATGGTCACGGGTCGGCGGGTCGCGGCCGCCCAACTACGGGAGCGGCTTTTCGAACGTCCACCATGGCGGTATAAGCAACCGATCTTGGAGGCCGTGGACCGGCTGGAGACGGGCGTGCAGTCGATGCTCGAGGAGCGCTACGCGGTCGAGACCGAGGCGGCGCACGGTCTGCCTGAGGCGCGCCGCCAGCAGCCCGTGCTCGTAGACGACAAAACACTCGTCGAGGACGCCGTCTACGACCACCTCGGCATCCCGCTCACCGTGCGACTGGACGGACGTACACATCTGGAGCCGGACGTCGCATACCGGGATCGACGGCGCGACAACGCCGCCGAGCTCGCCGGACGCTCCCGCCTCGTCTTCGGCTGGCGCGAGCTATCCGAAAGCCCGTGCCAGGTTGCCGACGAGGTCGCGCACGTGCTCCACGAATACGGTTGGCACGGCCCGCTCCGACGCTGCCCGAAATGCCCAGGTCAGGACCCGTGAGTGGCTAGGGGTGCCAGAGCACCCCTAGCCACTCACGGGTTAGCGGCCGGCGGCGTAGCCCTGGGAGCCTCGGGGGTTGGCGGCGGCCACCAGGTGGTCGGACTCGCGGAGTACGGCGGAGAGGCGGCCGAGGCTCCACGGGTCGGACTCGACGATGCGGTGGCCTCGGCGGCGGAGTTCGGTGAGTACGGACGGGGGGAAGCGGGACTCGACGGTGAGCTGGCCGGGGTTCGACGCGCGCGGGTAGAACGAGCTCGGGAAGTGCCCGGAGTGCATGGCGGGGGCCTCGATCGCGGCCTGCGGACCCAGGCCACCGTGCACCATGGCCAGGAAGAAGTGCAGGCTCCACTGGTCCTGCTGGTCGCCGCCCGGGGTGCCGAACGCCATCCACGGCTCGCCGTCGCGCAGCGCCATGCTCGGCGACAGCGTGGTGCGCGGGCGCGCGCCGGGGCGCAGCGAGTTCGGCAGGCCGTCCTCGATGGCGAACATCTGGCCCCGGGTGCCCAGCGGGAAGCCCAGCTCCGGCAGCACCGGCGAGCTCTGCAGCCAGCCGCCGCTCGGCGTGGCGGAGACCATGTTCCCTGCCGAGTCGACGACGTCGAGGTGGCAGGTGTCCCCGTTGACCCGGCCGTCCGGGCCGGTGACCGGCTCGCCGACCCCGGCGGAGGACGCGAGCGTCGGCTCCCCGGCGCCGGGCAGGGTCATCCCGAGCCCGGCCATGCCCAGCGCGCCCACGCCGGCCAGCGCCTCCCCCACCGGAGAGAGCGCGAACCGGGGCAGCCGGGGCGCTCGGTCGCCGAGGTGGCCGGGGCGCAGCTCCAGGCTGGCCTCCGGGCCGATCAGCGAGCGCCGCGCGGCGGTGTACTCCGGGGCGAGCAGGAGCGCGAGCGTGTCCGGGTGCGCGGAGTCGCCGTACCACGCCTCCCGGTCGGCGAACGCGAGCTTGGTGGACTCGATCACGGCGTGCAGGTAGTCGGGCGTGCCGTAGGCGTCCAGGTCGAGCCCGTCGAGCAGCGCGAGCTGCTGGCCGAACGCCGGTCCCTGGCCCCACACCCCGGTCTTGAGCACCTGGTAGCGCCCGGCGTAGTCGAACACCGCCGGCGCCTCCACGGTCGGCTCCCAACCGGCCATGTCGTCGGCGGTGAGCAGCCCGCCGTGCTCGCGGCCGGAGGTGTCCAGCCAGTGCGTGTCCGCGCAGAACCGGCCGATCTCCTCGGCCACCCAGCCTCGGTACCAGATGTCCCTGGCCGCCCGCAGCTGTGCCTCCCGGGAGCCGCCGGCGCGGGTCGCCTCCTCCACGATGCGCCGGTACGTCCGCCCCAGCGCCGGGTTGCGCAGCCGGCCGCCCGCCCGGGGCGGCGCGCCGCCGGACAGCCACACCGCCGCCGAGGTCGGCCAGTGCTTGACAAACAGCTCGGAGACCTCGGCGATGGTGTCGACGATCCTGGGCAGCGCCGGGAAGCCGGACTCACAGAAGCCGATCGCGTAGTCCAGGACGTCGGCCAGCGACCAGGTCCCCCACCGCTCGACCAGCAGCGTCCACGCCCCGAACGAGCCGGGCACCGTCGCGGCCAGCGGCCCGGTCCCCGGCACCAGCTCCAGGCCCAGCTCGCGGAACTTCGCCACCGACGCGGCGGCCGGCGCCACGCCCTGCCCGCACAGCACCTGTGCGCCGCCCGCGGCCGCGTCCCAGAGCAGCATCGGCACCTCGCCGGCCGGGCCGTTCATGTGCGGCTCGACCACCTGCAGGACGAACCCGCCGGCGGCCGCCGCGTCGAACGCGTTGCCGCCGCGCTCCAGCACGCTCATCGCCGTCGCGGTGGCCAGGTAGTGGGTGGAGGCGGCCATCCCGAAGTGGCCGACTAACTCGGGGCGAGGAGGAGTCACGGCATACACCATACGATCGGACCCCGTCTCGCGCCCGGTGTCACGACGCGTCAGGATGTCCGGAACGGACGTTCAGTCACAGACCTCGGGAGGTTCAGTGGGCGAGAGCAGGGTGGCCATCGTGACCGGCGCGGCGCGCGGCATCGGGGCCGCCACGGCGCAACGGCTGGCCAAGGACGGGCACGCCGTGGCCGTGCTCGACCTGGACGAGTCGAGCTGCGCGGACACCGTCACCCGGATCACCAAGGACGGCGGCCACGCGCTGGCGGTCGGCGCGGACGTGAGCGACGCCGACGCGGTCAACGCCGCCGTCGAGCGGATCGCCGAGGTGCTCGGCCCACCCACGATCCTGGTCAACAACGCCGGCGTGACCAGGGACAACCTGCTTTTCAGGATGACCGAGGCGGACTGGGACACGGTGATGGGCGTGCACCTGCGCGGCTCGTTCCTGATGACCAGGGCGGCGCAGAAGCACATGGTCGCGGCCAAGTGGGGCCGGATCGTGAACCTGTCCAGCACGTCCGCGCTGGGCAACCGGGGGCAGGCGAACTACTCGACGGCCAAGGCGGGCCTGCAGGGCTTCACCCGGACGCTGTCGGTCGAGCTGGGCCAGTTCGGCATCACCGCGAACGCCATCGCGCCCGGGTTCATCGCCACCGAGATGACCCGCGCCACCGCCGAGCGGGTCGGGGTGTCCTGGGAGGACTTCCAGCAGGGCGCCGCCGCGCAGATCCCGGTGCGCCGGGTCGGGCAGCCCGAGGACATCGCCAACACGGTGTCCTTCCTCACCAGCGAGGAGTCCGGGTTCGTGTCCGGCCAGGTGATCTACGTGTCGGGCGGTCCGGGGCGGCGCTGACGCGCCAGAACCGGTTCGGCCAGGTGAGCGCGGCGGTGGCCAGCGCGAGCAGGACGGTGCCGGCCAGCGCGGCGGCGAACGCGAGCGGGTACGAGCCGGTGCCGAGCACCTGGTAGAAGACGGCGCCGAGCACGGCCAGCCCGGTCGCGCCCGCGGCCTGCTGCACGGTGTTCAGCGTTCCGGACGCGGCGCCCACGTGATCGGCGGGCACGCCGGCGAGCACCTGCCCGGTCAGCGGCGCCAGCACCATGCCCATGCCGAGGCCGGTGACCAGCAGGGTCGCCACCAGTGACCAGGTCGCCGGCCCGGCGCCCGCCAACACCGCGGCAGCCAGCCCCGCCTGACCGACCGCCCAGAGCAGCGCGCCGAGCGTCAGCGCCCGCCGCCCCAGCGCCCTGGCCAGCGGCCCACCCAGCGCCGAGGACACCGCGAACCCGGCGCCCAGCGGCACGAACAGCAGGCCGGACTCCAGCGCCGAGCGGTGCAGGCCGTCCTGCAGGTACACCGCGAAGGTCAGGAAGAACGCGGCCTGGGCGCCGTGGAAGGCGGCGGCGGTGAGCACCCCGGTGCGGTAGGACGCACGCGCGAACGTCGACAGCTCGATCAGCGACGAACCCCGCCGGGCACGACGCCGGCGCTGCTGGACGAGAAGGACGACGAACAGCGCCACCGAGCCCGCCAGGCAGGCCCACGCCCACGCCGGCCAGCCGCGCTGCCGCCCCTCCACCAGCGGCACCAACAGCGCCACCAGCGTCGACCCGACCAGGACGGCGCCCACCGGGTCCAGCGCCGCCGGCCGCGCCGACCGGGACGCCGGCAGCGCCCGAGGCCCGACCAGCAGGGCCAGCGCCGTGACCGGCACGTTGATCAGGAACGCGTTCCGCCAGCCCATCCCGAGCAGGTCGGCGGTGGTCAGCCAGCCGCCGAGCAGCTGCCCGCCGATGGCCGCGGTGCTCAGCGCCAGCCCGTACAGCGTGAACGCCCGCACCCGACGCCGCCCCTGGTACGACGTACTGATCAGGGCCAGCACCTGCGGCATGACCAGCGCCGCCGCCAGCCCCTGCGCGACCCGCCAGCCGACCAGGCCCGCCGCCGTCGAGGCCAGCCCGCAGGCCAGCGAGGTCAGCCCGAACAGCGCCATCCCGCACAGGTAGACCCGCCGCCGCCCGTACCTGTCCCCCAGCCGCCCGCCCGTGATCAGGCCGGCGGCGTAGGCCGTCGCGTACCCCGCGACGAACAGCTGGACCTGGGCATCGCTCGCGTCCAGCTCGCGCTGGGCGGACGGCGCGACCGTGTTGATGATGAAGAAGTCCAGCGTGGCCACGAAGGCGCCGAGCAGCGTCACCGGCAGCGCCAACCTATTTACGTACATGTACGTAAACTAGCCTGAGGGTCAACCTGATAGGACTGTGCCGATGAGCACGCCAGCGCCTAAAGCCAGGGCCAGGGCCAGGGCCGGCCGCCCCAGCCGGGTGTCACGGCCGGAGATCGTGGCCGTGGCCAGGCGGATCCTCGCCGAGGACGGGCTGGCGGCGCTGAGCATGCGGCGGGTCGCCAAGGAGCTCGGCGTGGCGCCGATGACGCTGTACAACCACGTCGAGGACAAGGACGACCTGCTGCTCGGCGTCATCTACGAGTTCGCGTCCGACTGGGAGCGCCCGCAACTGCCCGAGCAGCCAAAGGAACGGCTCATCGCCGTGGTCGTCTACATGCACGACCGGCTGGCCGAGCGCCCCTGGATGGTGGAGGTGCTGCTGGCCGGCGACCTGGTCGGCCACTACGCGCTGTGGATGACCGAGACGATCATCTCCTCGGCCGTCGCCTGCGGGCTGTCCACCGAGGCCGCCGTGCTGGCGTACCGCTCGCTGTGGCACTACGTGGCGGGCGAGCTGATGACCGCGATCGCGGCCGAACGCAGGTCCGCGAGCAGCGACCGGCCGCACTACTTCGCCGGCCTGCTCGCCGGCCTCGACCCGGCCACCCACCCGACGCTGGCCGCGCTGGGACCCGGGTACCTGGAGATCACCCGCGGCTACGACTTCGCGGCCGGCGTGCGGGCCTTTGTCGACGGATTGCTGAGCGCCACGCACGACGGGTGACGCACGTCCCACCGGCGGGTCGGCATAATGCACAGGTATGTACAGGAGCGCGCAGGCTCGGCTCGGTAAACGAGACCGGCTCGCCGCCGACCTGAGGGACCAGATCCGCTCCGGGCGCCTGGCCCACGGTGTCCAGCTCCCCGGCGAGCAGGAACTGGCGCGGCGCTACCGGGTCAGCCGGGGCACCGTCCGGGGGGCGCTGGCCGAGCTGCAGCGCCAGGACTTCATCGCCACCCAGACCGGGGTCGGGTCGTTCGTCACGTTCGACGGGGTGCGGCTGGACCAGTCGGTGGGCTGGGCGGCCGCGCTGGCCAGCTCCGGGATCCGGATCGACACCGCGCTGCTCGGCATCGAGCGCACCACCGAGCCGGAGCTGTCCGAGCGGTTCGGGGTGGACGAGTTCGTGGCGGTGCGGCGGCTGCGCCGTGACCCGTCGGCGGGGCCGGTGTCGCTGGAGGTCGCGCTGGTCCCGGCCACCGGAACGCTGGCGAGCCTGCCCGAGCGCGGTCTTGTCGACGGTTCGCTGACCGCCACCCTGGCCTCGGCGGGGCTGCGCGCGGCCCGGGGCGAACAGTGGATCAGCGCCGAGGCGCTGGCCGGGGACGCGGCGGCGCTGCTGGAGCGGGCCGAGGGCGAGCTGTTCCTCAAGGCGATCCGGGTCAGCACGGACGGCCGGGGCCGGTTGGTCGAGCGCGTGGTCAGCCTGCTCGACCCCGCCCGGTTCCGGCTGCACCTGGCCTTCGGTGGCCGGTGAGCCCCCGCGACCGCGCGCTCGGCGCGTTCTACGGCCTGGCGCTGGGGGACGCGCTGGGCATGCCCACCCAGTCGATGTCGCGCGAGCAGATCACCGAGCACTACGGCGGCCCGATCCGGGAGCTGCGCGCGGCGGTGGCGGAACAGCCGATCTCGCCGGGGCTGTCCGCGGGCTCGGTCACCGACGACACCCAGCAGGCGGTGCTGGTCGCGCGCCTGCTCATCGACGGCGGCGGGCGCATCGAGCCGATGATGTACGCCGAGGCGCTGCTGGACTGGGAGGCGGACATGGCCCGGCGGGGGCTGTCCGACCTGCTCGGCCCGTCCACCAAGCGCGCCCTGGAGCGGCTCGGCTGCGGGGTCTCCCCGTTCGAGGCCGGGCGCAGCGGCACCACCAACGGCGCGGCCATGCGGATCACCCCTGTCGCGATCGCCACCCCGTCAGACGGGGTCGAGACGCTGGTCGACGCCGTGGTCGCGGCCAGCGCGCTGACCCACAACACCAACCTGGGGATCGCCTCGGCGTCGGCGGTGGCGGCCGCGATCTCCGCCGGGATCGACGGCGCCGACCTGCCCGCCGCGCTGGACCACGCCGAGCGCGCGGCGGCGGCCGGCGGGCGGCGCGGGCACTGGTACGCCGGCGGCGACGTGGCCGCCCGTATCCGCTGGGTCCGCGCGTGGGTGCGCGGCATGGACCCGCCCGCGCTGGCCGACGCGGTGGCCGGGGTGGTCGGCACCTCGGTGGCCGCGCAGGAGTCGGTGGTCGCGGCGTTCGCGCTGGCCGAGGCCCTGGGCGACGAACCGGCGGACGCGCTGATGCTGGCGGCCGGGCTCGGCGGCGACACCGACACGATCGGCGCGATGTGCGGCGCGATGCTGGGCGCCCGGCACGGGCTGTCCGGCCTGCCCGCCGAGCTCACCGCCACCGTGCGCGAGGTGAACGGGCTGGAGCTGGAACCACTGGTCGACGGCCTCCTTCACCTCCGAAGGAGACCCGGATGACCCGCGGCGACGTCACGACCAGCGGTCTCGAGGGCGCGCTGGAGACCAGGGGCATCGAGCCGGTGCCGGAGGTCGAGCGGCGCGGGCATCCGATGCAGCTGTTCTGGGTGTGGTTCGCCGCGAACATCTCGATCCTCGGGCTGCCGCTGGGCGCCACCCTGGTCGCGATCCAGGGCCTGGCGTTCTGGCAGGCCGCGATCGTGGCGCTGCTCGGCTCGGTGGGGTCGTTCGCGATCGTGGGCGCGGTGTCCATCGCCGGGCGGCGCGGCGGCGCGCCGGGTCTGACGCTGTCCCGTGCCGTGTTCGGCGTGCGCGGCAACGCGGGGCCGACGCTGGTCTCGCTGGTCTCCCGGCTCGGCTGGGAGACGGTGAACACCACGACGGCGGCGTTCGCGCTGCTGTCGCTGTGCACGATCGTGTTCGGCACCGCGTCCGAGGCGAAGGCCGCGCCCGCCCTGACCATCGCGTGCATCGCGGTGTTCGTGGTGTGCACGGTGATCGTGTCCGGGCTGGGCCACCGGGTGCTCGTCGCCGTGCAGCGCTGGGCAACCTGGGTGTTCGGCGCGCTGAACGTCGTCGTCGCGGTGGCCCTGGTGGCCATCGTGGACTGGCACGCGGTCGGCTCCGCCCCGCCGGCCTCGGTCGGTGCCATGATCGCGGGGGTGGGCACCATCGCGGCCGGCACCGGGATCGGCTGGGCGAACGCCTCGGCGGACATGTCCCGCTACCAGGCGCCCACGGTGCGGGCCGGCGCGCTGGTGGCCTCGGCGGCGGCTGGCGCCGGCATCCCGCTGGTGCTGCTCATCTCGCTGGGCGCGCTGCTCTCCGCCGGCGACCCGACGCTGGCTCAGGCCGGCGACCCGGTGGCCGCGATCCGGGTGATGCTGCCGGCCTGGATGGCGGTGCCGTACCTGGTCGCGGCGTTCGGCGGGCTGCTGTTGTCCAACCACCTGTCGGTGTACTCGGCCGGGCTGACCACGCTCACCCTGGGCATCCGGGTCAAGCGGGTGTACGCGGTGGTCCTCGACGTGGTGGTGACCACGATCGGGGCGATCTACTTCATGCTGGTCGCGGACGGCTTCTACACCCCGTTCATCACGTTCATCAGCCTGCTCGCGGTGCCGATCACCGCCTGGGTCGGCGTGTTCGTGGTGGACCTGGCCCGCCGCCCGCGCTACGACCCGGACGCGCTGATGGATACCGGCCGCTCCAGCGGGTACTGGTACCGCCACGGGATGGAGCCGAGGGCGCTGACCGCATGGGGGCTGGCGATCGTGGTGGGCTACCAGTTCGTCACGGCGGGCGAGGGCGAGCACGCGTGGTTCGCCGGGGTGTTCGCCGACTCCTGGCCGGGCACGAACGGGCTCGGCTGGGTGATCACGTTCGCGGTGGCGGCGGGGTTGTACGCACTGCTCGGCAGCCCGGAGCGACGATGAACGGGCGGCTGGTGCACACCGGCCAGGTCGTGATCGACCTGGTCATGCGGGTGGGCGCGCTGCCCCCGGCCGGTGGCGACGTGGCCGCCTCGCAGACCAGGCTGCTGCCCGGCGGCGGGTTCAACGTGATGTCCGCGGCCGCCCGGTCCGGGGCGCGGGTGCTGTACGCCGGCGCGCACGGCACCGGCCGGTTCGGCGACCTGGCGCGCGCCGCGCTGCGCGACGAGGGCGTCGCCGTCGCGCACCGCCCGGAGCCGGGCGCGGACACCGGCGTGTGCGTGGTGCTGGTGGACGACACCGGCGAGCGCACCTTCGTCACCGGCACCGGCGCGGAGGGCCGGCTGCGGCCCCGCCAGCTCGCCGAGGTCGACGTCCGCGACGCCGACCTGGTCTACCTCACCGGCTACAGCCTGCTGCACGAGTCGAACCGGGCGGCGCTGCTGGGCTGGCTGCCCGGGGTGCCCGCGCGCGTCCTGTTCGACCCGGGGCCGCTGCTCGGCGCGATCCCGCCGGGCGTGCTGGACCGGGTGCTGCCGGAGGTGGACATCCTGAGCTGCAACGCCACCGAGGCGTACGCGCTGACCGGGCTGCGCGACCCCACCGCCGGGGCCGTCGAGCTGACCGGGCGCGTCGGCCGGCACGCCTCGGTGCTGGTACGGACCGGCGCGTCCGGGTGCGTGCTGGCCCATCCCGGCCGGGCGGCGCGGCCGGTCCCCGGCTTCCCCGTCACCCCGGTGGACACCAACGGCGCCGGCGACACCCACTGCGGCGTGCTCGCCTCGGCGATCCTGGCCGGCGTCGAGCTGGAGACGGCGGCGGTGCGGGCGAACGCGGCGGCGGCGCTGTCCGTGCTGCGGCTCGGCCCGGCCACCGCCCCGCTGGGCACCGAGGTCGACGAGTTCTTGCTGGAAGGCACCAGGGCTACGGCGCGGGGGTGAGCCGGCGCGCCCGGTGGCGGGTGACGAACTTCCTGGCCACAGGCTCCACCACCCGCGCCAGCACCGGGCCCAGAACGGCCATCAGCAGCACGTACGTGGTCGCCAGCGGCGCCAGCCCGCTGTCCAGCGCACCCGAGGTGAGCGCCAGGCCGGCGATCACGATGGAGAACTCGCCCCTGGCCACCAGCGCGGCGCCGGCCCGCAGCCGCCCGACCGGGCTGACGGTGGTCCTGCGCGCCGCGAACCACCCGGTGGCGATCTTGGTGAGCGCGCTGACCACGGCCAGCGCGATGGCGACCGGCAGCACGGCCGGGATCTCCGCCGGATGGGTGTTGAAGCCGAACACCACGAAGAACATCGCGGCGAACAGGTCGCGCAGCGGGGTGAGCACCTTGGTGGCGTTCTCGGCGGTCTCCCCGGAGATCGCGATGCCCAGCAGGAACGCGCCCACCCCGGCGGAGACCTGCAGCTGCGAGGCCAGCCCGGCCACCAGCAGCGCCACCCCCAGCAGCCGCAGCAGGAACACCTCGGAGCTGGGCGACTCCACGATCATGGACAGGAACCGCCCGTAGCGCAGCGCCACCACCAGCACCACCGCCAGCAGCGCCAGCGCCACCCCGACCGTGCGCAGCCCGGCCAGGAACCCGACCCCGGCCAGCGCGGCGGTGGTGATCGGCAGGTACAGCGCCATCGCCAGGTCCTCCATGACCAGGACGGACAGCACCGCCGGCGTCTCCCGGTTGCCGAGCCGGCCCAGGTCGCCGAGCACCTTGGCGATGATCCCGGACGACGACACCCAGGTGACCCCGGCCATCGCCAGCGCGCCCAGCGGCCCCCAGCCGAGCAGCAGCGCCGCCACCGCGCCGGGCGCCGCGTTGAGCACCATGTCGACCACCCCGGCCAGCCAAGACCGCCGCAGCCCGGAGACCAGGTCGGTGGCGCTGTACTCCAGCCCGAGCAGCAACAACAGCAGCACCACGCCGACCTCGGAGGCCAGCTCGGTGAACGGCTCGATGCCCTTGAGCGGGACCAGCCCGCCGGTGCCGAACGCCAACCCGCCCAGCAGGTACAGCGGCACCGGCGACAACCCGATCCGGGCGGAGAGCCGCCCGAGTACGCCCAATCCGAAAAACAGTGCGCCCAGCTCGGTCAGTGCTAATGCTGTATGGGGCACGAACTCGGGTCAGCCCTGCTCAAGGATGTGGGCGGCCTGCTTGAGGCCGTCGGCGGTACCCACGATCACGACCAGGTCGCCGGACTCGAAGCGGAAGTCCGGCCGGGGCGAGGCGCTCACCTCGCCGGCGCGCAGCACGGCCACGATGGACGCGCCGGTGCGGGTGCGCAGCGCGGTGTCCCCCAGCGTGCGACCGACGTACGGCGAGCCGGTGGTGATCGGGAACTGCGCGGTGGCCACCCCCGGTACCTCGGACTGCTCGGCCCGCAACTGCGCGACCAGGTTCGGCGCGCCGAGCAGGGTGCCCAGCGCCACGCACTCCGGCTCGGTCAGCGCGACGGTGGCGCTGCACGCGTCAGGGTCCGTCATGTCGGAGACCAGAAGCTCACGGTGTCCGTCCTTGTGGGTGAGCACGCCCACCCTCCGGCCGGTGATCGTGGTGAACTCCTGCTTGGTCCCCACCCCCGGCAACCTGGTGACCTCGACATCCACGCGTGCCACCCTAACTCGGCGGTTCGCCGACGGTGTGATCACGGGGTCGGCGAACCGCCCAGTCGCCCGCTGAGCGGAAGCAGCACCAGCAGGGCGGCGACCGAGAAGCCGCACATCAGGGCGGCCAGCGGGACGGCGGTGCCGGTGTACAGCGCGCCGGCCAGCGGCGCCGCGGCCGCCCCGCCCAGGAACTGCACGGTGCCCAGCACCGCCGACGCGCTGCCCGCCCGGGGCCGCCCGGACAACGCCAGCGCCGTGGTGTTCGGCCCGAGCAGCCCGCCGCTGGCGACCACCGCGAACATCCCGACCAGCACGGCCGGCAGCGGCAGCCCGGCCAGCGCGGCGACCAGCATCTCGGCGCCGCCCAGCACGGCCAGGCCGGCGCCGGCCAGGCACATCCGCCTGGGCGAGACCCGATGCACCAGCGCGCGGTTGAGCTGCCCGAGCAGGACGATGCCCAGCCCGTTCGCCGCGAACACCAGCCCGAACCCCTGCGGGCTGAGCCGGTAGATCTCCTGGAGCACGAACGGCGACGCGCCGATGTAGCAGAACAGGGTGGCCGCGGACAGGCTGCCGGCCAGCACGTAGCCGGCGAACCGCCGCTCCACCAGCAGCCCGCCCATCGCCCGCAGGGCGGCGCCCAGCCCGTCCCGGTGCCGGGCGCTGGGCGGCAGCGTCTCGCGCAGCCAGAACGCCGCGCTGACCAGCAGCGCCAGCCCGTACCCGGCCAGCACCACGAACAGCCCCTGCCACGGCAGCACGCGGAGCAACTGGCCGCCGAGCACCGGGGCCAGGATCGGCGCCATGCCGTTGACCAGCATCAACAACGACAGGAACCGGGCCATCTCGACCCCGGAGTACAGGTCGCGGACGATCGCGCGCGCGATCACCACCCCGGCCGCGCCGGCCAGCCCCTGCACCAGCCGCAACCCGGTGAGCGCCCCCGCCGTCGGTGCCACCGCGCAGCCCAGCGAGGCCGCTACGTACACCGCGAGCCCGGCCAGCAGCGGCCCGCGCCGGCCCAGCGCGTCGCTGCACGGCCCGGCGAGCAGCTGCCCGACCGCGAGCCCGGCCAGGCAGGCGGTCAGCGTCAGCTGGATGTCCGACTCGCCGACCCCGAACCGGCCGGCGAGCGTGGGCAGCGCCGGCAGGTACAGGTCGATGGACATCGGCGCGAACGCGCTCAGCGAACCGAGCAGCAGCACCGGGCCGGCGCCGCGCCGTGCGGCCGACCGGGACGGGCAACGAGCCGGGTCGGCCGTGCCTGTCACTTAACGCTGCCGATGCGGGGCAGGAACCGGCCGGTGCGGCCCTGGTACTCGGCGTAGTCCTGGCCGAACAGGCTGGCCAGATCCGGCTCCCTGACCGCCCGTACCTCGATCTGCACCGCCACCACCAGCAGCACGGTGGCCACCACCGCGAGCAGCGTCGGCACCATCAGCAGCGTGCCGGCCATGGCCACCACCATCCCGGTCAGCCCCGGATGGCGGACCAGCTTGTACACCCCCCTGGTGACCAGCGTCGGCCCCGCCTCACCGCGCCACCACCGCCCGCGCACCTGGCGCACCTCCAGCTGCGCGGCCAGCAGCAGCGCGACCCCGAGCAGCATCACGCCGGCGCCGACCACCACCGCGCCCGGGTTGGCCAGCAGCGGGATGGGCTGCAGCACGTCCGCCGCGACCAGCAGCGGCGCGGCCAGACCCAACAGCATCGCCAACCCGTACAGCACCCGCGCCAGCCGCCGGGTCGGCCGACCCCGCCGAGGCGCCGGATACGGACCCGGTCCGCGCCCGCCCGGATGCGCGGGCGCCCGGCGCCGCACCACCCAGCCGGCCAGCGCCGCCAGCAGCGCGATGCCCAGCGCGATCCAGCCGGCGACATGATGGTTGAGCAGCCCGCTCGCGGAGGCCGCCGCGTCCGACCACTCGATGCCGAACGCGTGCGTGGCGTCCACCAGCAGCCAGGCCCCGAACAGGGCGAACAGCGCGGACGCCGCCCGGCGCACCAGCGTGTCCGGCATCCGCCGCGCGATCACCCTGCCGACCACCATGGCCAGCGCGTCCGCGAGCACCATGCCCAGCGTCGAGCCCAGCCAGGTGCCGAACCAGCCGTGCTGCGTGGCCAGCGTGATGGTGGCCAGCATCGTCTTGTCGCCCAGCTCGGCGAGGAAGAACGCGAACGACGCCGCCATCACCGCCGAGCGGGTCGACCGCCCCGCCATCCCGCTCTCCGCGTCGGACAGCTCGTCGCCGCGCAGCGTCCACGCCGCGAACACCAGGAACGCCAGGCCGCTGGCCAGCAGGATCCACTCCGTGGGCAGCGCGCTGCCCAGCCCGTACCCGATGGCCACCGACACCGCGTGCACCACCGAGGTGGCCAGCGTGATCCCGGCCAGCACCGGCGGTATCCGGTAGCGGGCGGCGAAGGTGAGGGCCATGAGCTGGGACTTGTCCCCCAGCTCGGCCACGAAGATGACGCCGAAGCTCAACAGGAAGGCGGTCAGCCACCCGTCCACGATCAGTCCTCCGATCCCGCCGGACCGGAGGAAATGCGCGACCCCGATCCGGCTGTGCCGAATCGAAGGTCTCGCTCGCCTCCCCTAGGAGGCCGCGCGGCCGGGCAACACGAGCGTCACCAGCGTGTCGACCGCGACGTTGGGAGCTACTCCCCTTCGCTGTCCCCGATGTTATCAGCCGAGGGCGCGCGGCTACTCGAAACGCAGCGCCTCGATCGGGCGGAGCCGAGCGGCGCGGTTGGCCGGGTAGCCGCCGGCCATCAGGCCGATGATCAGGCTCACCATGAACGCGATCACCATCGGCGACGCCGTGATCACGGGCGGTGGGAACTGCGGGACGAGCTGGGGCAACAGCAGGCCGCCCGCGTACGCGACGGACACCCCGACGACCACCCCGACCAGCCCGCCGAGCCCGGTGAGCACGATCGCCTCGATCAGGAACTGCCGCAGGATGGCGCCCCTCGGCGCGCCGATCGCCTTGCGGATGCCGATCTCGCGGGTCCGCTCGGTCACCACCACCAGCATGATGTTCGCCACACCTATGCCGCCCACGATCAGCGAGATCGCCGCGATCGCCGCGACGAACAGCGTCAGGAAGGTGAGGAACTGGCCGCGCTGCTCCAGGAACTTCTGCGGCGCGCGGATGTTGAAGTCGCGCAGGTTGGCCTCCCGGATGTGGTGGTGCTCGTCCAGGATCCGGGTGACCTCGTCGGTGGTCGCCGGCACCGTCGTCGCGTCCGGCGCCTTGATGATGATCTGGTTGACGATGTTGCCGCTGCCCAGCAGGTACGCCCGCGCGGTGCCCATGGGCATCATGATGGCGTTGTCCTGCTGGCGGTCCTTCTCCATCACGCCGATGACCTTGAACGAGACCCGGCCGACCCTGATGTCCGCGCCGAGCACCTTCCCCATCTGCGTGCCCGGCCCCCAGAGGTTCGCGACCGCGTCCTGGCCGAGGACCGCGACCTTGGCCCTGGTCCGCTCCTGCGCCGGGGTGAACCAGGTGCCCGCCACCGGGTGCCTGTCCACGATGTCGGGGTAGTCGGCCGTGGAGCCGATCACCTTGGCCCTGTCCTGGCGCTGGTTGTAGTACACGACGGCGTTGCCGGTGGTGGTCGGGGTCACGGTGGCCACGTGCGGCGCCCTGGTCGGGTCGCGCAGCGCGTCGACGTCGGAGTCGGTCAGGTCGCGCGCCTCGCCGCCGCCGGGCACCGCCCCGGTCAGCTTCATGATCGTGATCTGGTTCGCCAACCGGCTGAACCGCTCGTCGAACCCGGCCTTCACGCCGTTGCCCAACGCCACCAGAATGATCACGGCGGCCACGCCGATGATGATGCCGAACGCGGTCAGCAGCGACCGCAGGCGGTTGCTCCGCACGCTTCGCAGTGCGACGACGACCGTCTCCGCCAGGTTCATCGCAACGGGCCTTCCCGCCGCCCGGGGTCGAGGCGGACCGAGCGGAAGCTAACCAGTTATACCTGTGCGGAACCTGTGGACAACCCGTGAGTGGTTAGCGTTGCTATGACAACGCTAACCACTCACGGGGTTCGTCAGGCCAGGCCGGCGCGGCGCAGGGCGTCGGCCATGGCGCCGTTCGCGGCCGGGGCGGGGCGGCGGTCGCGGCGGTCCGCGCCCTGTTTCGAGCCCTGTTTCGAGCCCTGCTTGCGGGCGCCGCCACGGCCACCGGCGTCCCGGTCGGGCTTGCCGCCGCCGCGCTGGCCCCCGCCCTTGTCGCCGTTCTTGGCACCGTTCCTGTCGCCGGGCTTGCCGTCACCCCGGCCGCCGCCGTTCCTGCCGCCGCGCGGGCGCTCCGCCGAGGCGTCCTCGTCCAGCCGCAGCGTCAGCGAGATCCGCTTGCGGGCGATGTCCACCTCGCGCACCTTGACCCGCACGATGTCGCCGGGCTTGACCACCTCGCGCGGATCCGAGACGTACCTGTTCGACATGGCCGAGACGTGCACCAACCCGTCCTGGTGCACGCCGACGTCCACGAACGCGCCGAACGCGGCCACGTTCGTCACCACGCCCTCCAGCACCATGCCGGGCTTGAGGTCGGCCAGCTTCTCCACGCCCTCGGCGAAGGTCGCGGTCTTGAACGCCGGCCGTGGGTCGCGGCCGGGTTTCTCCAGCTCGGCGACGATGTCGGTGACGGTCGGCAGGCCGAACGTGTCGTCGGTGAACTCGTCCGGGCGCAGCGCGCGCAGCGTCCGGGTGTCACCGATCAACTTGGGCAGCTCGGTGCCGACGCTGGCCAGGATGCGCCGGACCACCGGGTAGGCCTCGGGGTGCACGCCGGAGGAGTCCAGCGGGTTGTCCCCGCCCCGGATGCGCAGGAAGCCGGCGCACTGCTCGAACGCCTTCGGCCCGAGCCTGGGCACCTCGGCCAGCGCGGTGCGGGCGCGGAACGGGCCGTTGGCGTCGCGGTGCTTGACGATGTTCTCCGCCAGCCCCTCGGTGATCCCGGAGACCCGGCGCAGCAGCGGCGCGGACGCGGTGTTGACGTCCACGCCGACGGCGTTCACCGCGTCCTCCACCACCGCGTCGAGCGAGCGGGACAGCTTCACCTCGGCCACGTCATGCTGGTACTGCCCGACGCCGATGGACTTCGGGTCGATCTTGACAAGCTCGGCGAGCGGGTCCTGCAGCCGCCTTGCGATGGACACCGCGCCGCGCAGCGAGACGTCCAGCTCGGGCAGCTCGGCGGCGGCGTACGCGGACGCCGAGTACACCGAGGCGCCCGCCTCGGACACCATCACCTTGGTCAGCTTGTGCCCGACCATCTTGGACACCAGCTCGCCGGCCAGCTTGTCGGTCTCCCGGGACGCGGTGCCGTTGCCGATCGCGATGAGCTCCACGTCGTGCGCCTTGGCCAGCCCGGCGAGCTTGATCAGCGCGTCGTCCCACTGCCGGCGCGGCTCGTGCGGGTAGATCGTGTCGGTGGCCAGCACCTTGCCGGTGCTGTCGACCACCGCGACCTTGACGCCGGTGCGCAGGCCGGGGTCGAGGCCCATGGTGACGCGCTCGCCGGCGGGCGCGGCCAGCAGCAGGTCGCGCAGGTTCGCGGCGAACACCCCGACGGCGCCGTCCTCGGCGGCCTGGAAGAGCCGGCCGCGCACGTCGATGCCCAGGTGCACCTGGATCCGGGTCCGCCAGGCCCAGCGGACGGTGTCGGACAGCCACTTGTCGGCGGGCCGGCCCTGGTCGACGACGTCGAACCGCGCGGCGATGCTCCGCTCGTAACTAGACCGACCGTCGGTCGGTTCTTCCTCGGGTTCGAGTACGAGGTCGAGCGCCTCCTCCTTCTCGCCCCGGAACATCGCCAGGATGCGGTGCGAGGGGAGCTTGGTGAACGGCTCGGAGAAGTCGAAGTAGTCGGCGAACTTGGCGCCGGCCTCCTCCTTGCCCTCGCGCACCTTGGCGATCAGCCGGCCGCGCTCCCACATCCGCTCGCGCAGCTCGCCGATCAGGTCGGCGTCCTCGGCGAACCGCTCGACCAGGATCGCCCTGGCCCCGTCCAGCGCGGCGGCGGCGTCGGCCACGTTCTCGGTGATGTAGTCCGCCGCGAGCGTGGCCGGATCCTGGGAGGGGTCGGCGAGCAGCGTCTCGGCCAGCGGCTCCAGCCCGTTCTCCCGCGCGACCTGCGCCTTGGTCCGCCGCTTGGGCTTGTACGGCAGGTAGATGTCCTCGAGGCGGGCCTTCGAGTCGGCCTCCAGGATGCGCGCCTTGAGCTCGTCGTCCAGCTTGCCCTGGGACTCGATGGACTCCAGCACGGCGGCCCTGCGTTCCTCCAGCTCACGCAGGTAGCGAAGGCGTTCCTCCAGCGTGCGCAACTGGGTGTCGTCCAGCCCGCCGGTCGCCTCCTTGCGGTACCTGGCCACGAACGGCACCGTGGAGCCGCCGTCCAGCAGCCCGACGGTGGCGTCGACCTGGCCGGCACGCACCCCGAGCTCCTCGGCGATACGCAGATGAATCTTGCGCGCGACTGCGTCACTCACGTCTTCAATGGTGGCGCCATCCGGTGTGAGCACAACCCCGGGGCGGGTGGCAATGCTCGGAACATCACGTGGTAGTAGGGCAGGCTTGGGCCCATGAACGAGGAGCCGGTATCCAGCCCCGCGCCCACGCTGCTGTTCGACCTGGACGGCACCTTGATCGACAGCGTGTACCAGCACGTGCTGGCCTGGAGGGAGGCGCTCAACGAGTTCGGGCTGGACCTGGCGATCTGGCGCATCCACCGGCGGATCGGCATGAGCGGCGGGCTGTTCGTGTCGGCGCTGAGCCGCGAGACCGGCCGCCCGCTCTCCGACGAGCAGGTCCGCGAGCTGACCGAGGCGCACGTGCGCGCCTACTCCCGGCTGCGCGAGTCGGTGCGCCCGCTGCCCGGCGCCCGCGAGCTGCTCACCGCCCTCACCGACCAGGGCGTGACCTGGGCGATCGCCACCAGCGGGCTGGCCGCGTCGGCCCGCTCGGCGCTGGCGCTGCTCGGCCTGCCCGAGGACACCCCGATGGTCACCCGCGACCAGGTCCGCTACGCCAAGCCCGACCCCGACCTGTTCCTGACCGCGGCCGCCCGGGTGGGCGTGGACGTCCGGCACGCGGTGGTGGTCGGCGACAGCGTGTGGGACCTGCTGGCCGCGCGGCGGGCCGGGGCGCTCGGCGTCGGCCTGCTCTCCGGCGGGTACGGACGCGAGGAGCTGGAGCGCGCCGGGGCGTACCGGGTGTACGCCGACCCGGCCGACCTGCTGGCGCATTTGGACGAGATAGGCGTGCGCCGATCCGGCTCTTGACCTGAACTATTGTTTATGTTTCAAGCTGACCAACCATGGACGAGGTTGACGAGCGGGACATCAGGAACACGCTGGCCACGTACACCGACCTGTGGGTGCGGCACGAGATGGACGGCTGGGGCGAGCTGTTCACCGAGGACTCCGACTTCATCACCCATCGGGGCATCTGGTGGCGGTCGCGGCGGGAGAACGTCACCGGGCACAAGGACGTCCCCGACTCGGTGCTCGCCCAGAAGAAGAACTACACCCAGGAGATCGTGAGCATCCGGGCCGTCACGTCGGACGTCGCGCTGGTGCACACCGCCTGGAGCTGGCCGGGCCTCGTGGTGCCGCCGGCGGACGCCCCCGAGGACCGCGGCGGGCTCGTCACGCTCGTGATGGTCAGGCGCGGCGGCAACTGGCTGATCCGCGCGGCCCAGAACACCAGGACCGACGGTTGACCCCTGATCAACACCCAGGCACTCGTTTCCCCGATTAGGCTCCCAGCGGGCCGACACCGGCCGGCCGCCGGGCGCAAGGAGGCGAGGCGTGACGTTCACCCCAGGTCCCGAGGCCGAGGAGCTGCGCACGGTGGTGCGCGGGTTCCTGGAGAAACGCTCCGGTGAGGCGGACGTGCGGCGGTGGATGGACACCGACGCCGGCTACGACCCGGCGGTGTGGCGGCGGGCCGCCGAGGAGCTGGGCCTGACCGGGCTGCTGGTGCCCGAGCGCTGGGGCGGCTCCGGGGCCACGCTGGTGGAGCTGGGCGTGGTGTTCGAGGAGATGGGACGGGTGCTGTTCGGCGCGCCGTTCTTCGGTACGGCCGCGCTGGCCGCGAACGCCCTGCTCTGCCTGGACGACGAGGCGGCGAACGAGCGCTACCTGCCGGCCATCGCGGACGGGAGCACGGTGGCCACCGCGACCTGGGGCACCACCCACCCGCTGACCAGCGCGATCACCGCTGAGCACGGGCCGGGCGGGGACGGCGGCTGGCGGCTGCACGGGACGGCGGACGTGGTGGTGGACGCGGCCGCCGCCGATCTGATCCTGGTGGCCGCCCATACACCCGACGGGCTGGGCGCGTTCGCGGTGGCCGGGGACGCGGACGGCCTGGTCCGCACCCCGCTCACCCCGCTGGACCTGACCCGCAAGCTGGCCGCGTGCCGGTTCGACGGCGCCGAAGCCCGCGCCATCGGCACCCCCGGCACGGTGCTCGGCCATCTGGTCAACGCCTACGACCGCGCGGTGCTGCTGCTGGCCTGCGAGCAGCTCGGCGGCGCCGCCCGGGTGCTGGAGGCGTCGGTGAACTACGCCAACACCCGCGTGCAGTTCGGGCGGAAGATCGGCTCGTTCCAGGCCATCAAGCACCGCTGCGCGGACATGCTGATCGAGGTGGAGTCCGCGCGCTCGGCCGCCTACCACGGCGTCTGGACGGCGGTGCACGAACCGGACGAGCTGGCGTTCGCCGCCTGCCTGGCCGGCTCGGTCTGCTCCGAGGCGTACACCAGGGTCGCGCTGGACAACGTGCAGAACCACGGCGGCATCGGGTTCACCTGGGAGCACTCCGCGCACCTGTACCTCAAGCGGGCCAAGGCCTCGCAGGCGTTCCTCGGCTCGCCGGCCAAGCACCGGTCCCGGCTGGCCACCCTGCTCGACATCCCGGAGGTGGCGGCATGAGTGAGCTTGCGAACGAATCATCGACACGGACCCAGGAAGACGTCGAGCGGCTGGTCAAGGACTTCCTGGACGAGCACCCTGTCGACGCCACGCCGGACCGCGAGCTGCGGGGCGCCCGGTTCGACGCCGGGCTCGCGTTCGTGCACTTCGACGTGGGCTTCGGCGGGCTCGGGCTGTCGTCCTCGCTGCAGCCGCTGGTGGAGCGGCTGTTCACCGACGCCGGCGCCGAGGACTGGATGGCCCGCAACGTGATCGGGCTGGGCATGGCGGCCCAGACCGTGCACGCGCACGGCACCGACGAGCAGCGCCGCCGGCTGCTGCGCCCGCTGTTCACCGGCGAGGAGATCTGGTGCCAGCTGTTCTCCGAGCCGGGCGCGGGCTCCGACCTGGCCTCGCTGGCCACCCGCGCGGTGCCCGACGGCGAGAACTACGTAATCAACGGCCAGAAGATCTGGACCTCGCTGGCGCACGTGGCCCGGCGCGGCCTGCTGGTCGCCCGCACCGACCCCGACCTGCCCAAGCACCGGGGCCTGAGCTACTTCGCCCTCGACATGACCAGCCCCGGCGTCGAGGTCCGCCCGCTGCGCCAGATCACCGGCCAGGCCGAGTTCAACGAGGTGTACCTGACCGACGTCCTGGTACCGGCCTCGGACCGCCTCGGCGCCGACGGCGAGGGCTGGCGGGTGGCCATGACCACGCTGATGAACGAGCGCGTCGCCATCGGCCGGCGGGTGTCGCGGCGCGGCGAGGGCTCGATCGCGGCGGCCGTCGCCGAGTTCCGCGCCGCCGCCGCGACCGGCCGCGCCGACGCCTCCGAACGCGACCGGCTGATGCGGCTGTGGACCCGCGCCGAGGCCGCCCGACTGACCAACGTCCGCGCCTCCGCCGCGCAGGCCGGCAGGGCGCCCGGCCCGGAGGGCTCGATCGCCAAGCTGCAGATGGCCGAGCTGAACAAGGCCGTCTACGAGCTGTGCGTGGACCTGCGCGGCACCGACGGCATGCTCATCGACGACTACACCGAGACCCGCCCGGACCGCTCGGCCGTCGGCGGCGCCCTGGACGTCCGCAAGGCCTTCCTCCGCTCGCTGGCCAACTCCATCGAGGGCGGCACCTCCGAGGTCATGCGCAACATCCTCGGCGAGCGCGTGCTGGGCCTGCCCGGCGAGCCCCGCACCGACCGCGACCTGCCGTGGAAGGAAATCCCCAGGTCATGACCCGTGAGTGATGAGGGTCGCAATAGCGGCCCCAACCACTCACGGGGCGGGAGCAGCACGGATGCGTCATGCTGAGCGGGGACGCCGGTTCGGTTGACGGGAGGCGGGATGGCCTTAGGGGCGGCCAGCATCGACGGCCAGCGGTTCCGGCGGGTGTTGGGCAACTACCCGACAGGGGTCACGGTGGTCACCGCGATCGGGGACGACGGGAACCCGGCGGGCATGGCGGTCGGGTCGTTCACCTCGGTGTCGCTGGACCCGCCGCTGGTCGCGTTCCTGCCCACCAAGTCGTCCACCAGCTTCCCCAAGATCCGCACCGCGAGCAGCTTCTGCGTCAACGTGCTGGCCGCCGACCAGGAGCCGCTGTCCCGGGGCTTCGCCGCCAGGGGTGGTGACAAGTTCGCCGGCGTGAGCTGGTCGCGCACCCCGTCCGGGGCGCCGCGCCTTGACGGGGCGGCGGCCTGGATCGACTGCGAGTTCGAGTCCGTCCAGGAGGCCGGCGACCACTACCTGGTGATCGGCCGGGTCCGGCACCTGGACTCGGACGGCGAGCGGCTGCCGCTGGTGTTCTTCCAGGGTGGGTACGGGCGGTTCTCGCCCGCCTCGCTGGTCGCCGTGCCCGAGCCGGACTTCATCAGCCACCTGCGGCTGGCCGACCTGTCCCGGACGGAGCTGGAGCGGGTGGCCGCCGAGGTCGGCACCGAGTGCCTGGCCATCGCCGCGGTGGACGACCAGCTGGTGGTGCTGGCCAGCGCCGGCACGCCGTCGCGGGGCGCGGAGTACACCCGGGTCGGGCAGCGGATGCCGTTCGTGCCGCCGATCGGCGCGCCGTTCGTGGCCTGGGCCGACGACGACGCGGTGCGCGCCTGGCTGACCCGCGCCGGCCGCCCGTTCACCGACGCCGAGCGCGAGCGGCACCTCGCACTGCTGACCCGGGTCCGCGCCCGGGGCTGGTCGATCAGCCTCGGCGGCGGCGAGACCGGGTCCGGCACCCAGGGCGAGCTGCTGGACGCCATCGACAGCTACGACGAGGGCGAGGCGGACGGCCGGGAGCGGGTGCAGCGCCTCGGCGTCGAGCTGGCGCACCGGTTCGAGCCGGAGCACGAGCTGGAACCCGACGCCGAGTACGACGTGCGGCTGGCCAGCGTTCCGGTGTTCGGACCGGACGGCGCGGTGGTGCTCACGCTCACATTGTGGGGCTTACCGCACCCCTGCACCGGCGCCGACGTGCGACGTTTCCTCGACATCGCGCTCGCGGCGGCCCACACGATCGGCAAGTCACTGGACGATCGTTCGGGTTGAGGTTCAAGATCCCGGGCGTGCAGCGTTGTTGTCCGCGCTCCTGGCACGAGGCCCCGCCGGATGTCATGGTGCCGACCTATCGCGACGGAACCGTCCTGCTCTCCGCCTTCACCCCGGACGACGTGGCGAGCCACCTCGCCGGCGAGGACGACGAGACCGCCCGCCGCTTCGGCTGGTGGCCGGAGTCGTCCACCGAGGAGACGGTGCTGCGCAGCTTCGACGACTGGGCCAAGAGCTGGGCGAACGGCGGCCCGATCCACACCTTCGCGGTGCGCCGGCAGGACACCGGCGAGCTGCTCGGCGGGTGCCAGCTGCGCAAGCAGGACGACCTGGGCGGCGAGGTGTCGTACTGGACGGGGGCCGGGCAGCGCGGCCGAGGCTACGCCCGCCGGGCGCTGACGCTGCTCACCCGGCACGCGTGCGGGGAGGGGCTGACCCGGCTGGAGGCCCACATCGAGGCCGACAACCCGGCGTCCCAGGCGGTCGCGCTGGCCGCCGGCTACACCGAGGAGTCCCGGTTCACCGACGACGGCACGCTCATGATCCGCTATATCTGGACCGTGCCCTAGGTGAGTACGACCTCGCCGTGCCGGCCGTCCAGCACGACGGTCAGGCCCGCTCGGTTGCCGGCCCGCACGCGCAGCCGTACGCCCAGCGCCTTGAGGGCCGGGCGCACCCGGTCGGGGGTGGGGTGGGTGGCCTCGAAGCCGAGCAGCGGCACCGTGGGAAGGCCGCGGCTGGGCGGCGGCGGGGTGTCGCCCCAGTCGATCAGGAAGGGCACCAGGCCGGTGCCGGCGTCCAGGTCGGGCACGGTGAGCCGCCAGCGCAGGGTCTCGCCGTCGGGGGTGGCGCGGGCCATCGGGTGAGCGTCGCCGGGGTCGAAGCCCTCGGCCCTGGCCGCCGCGATCTGGCCGTCCAGGTCGCTGGTGCCGATGGCCCAGGTCACCACCCGTGGCTCGGTGAGCCGGTCGACGCCGAACGGGCGGGCGCGCCCGGGGTCCGGCTGCTCCGGGTCCGGGCCGATGATCTCCAGGAAGGCGTCGTCGCCCACGCCGACCAGGTAGTTCGCCGTTCCCATCCCGACGTGCTGCCCGCCCGGCACCGGCGCCACCCCGGTCAGCTCTTCGAACACCCGGACACCCTCGCCCAACTCAGGCGCCGCAAACACAATGTGATCGAGCACGTGCCCCAGTATCGGCCACACACCCACTTCGTGCCCCGCACACGCACCGCGGTGGATGTGCGGGGTACGAGGTGGGTGTGCGGGCGCTAGTCGGTGAGCAGGGCTTTGCGGACCTTGCCCATGGCGTTGCGCGGCAGGCTGTCCACCAGGCGGACCTCGCGCGGGCGCTTGTGCACCGAGAGCTGGCCGGCCACGTGCTGGATGAGGTCCTCGGCCCTGGCCCCGTCCGCGACCACGAACGCCACCAGCCGCTGGCCCAGGTCCGGGTCCGGCAGGCCGACCACGGCGGCCTCGGACACCGACGGATGGTCCAGCAACGCCGCCTCCACCTCGCCGGCGCCGACCCGGTAGCCGCCGGTCTTGATCAGGTCGGAGGAGCGGCGGCCGACGATGCGGTGGTAGCCGGCCGCGTCCAGCACCGCCGCGTCGCCGGTGCGGAACCAGCCGTCCTCGGTCGTGCTGGCGGCGGTGGCCTCCGGGCGCCCGAGGTAGCCCTCGAACACGGTGTCGCCGCGTATCTGCAGGTCACCGATGGTCTCGCCGTCCGGGGTGACGGGCTGGCCGGAATCATCGACGATCCGGCTCTCGACTCCGGCGATGGGCACGCCCACCCAGCCGGGCCGGCGCTCGCCGTCCGCCCGCACCGCGATCGTGATCACCGTCTCGGTCATGCCGTAGCGCTCCACCGGCGGCTGGCCGGCCAGCGCCGCCACGTCCCGGAACACCGAGGGCGGCAGCGCCGCGCTGCCGGAGACCAGCAGCCGCGCCGAGCCCAGCGCCCGCGCGCTGGCCGGGTCGGCGGCGACCCGGGACCACACGGTGGGCACCCCGAAGTACAGCGAGCCGCCGCGCTCGGTGGCCGCGGCCGCGTAGGCCTCGGGCCTGGGCCTGCGGGTGTGCACCAGCGGGCTGCCCACCCGCAGCGCGCCGAGCACGCCCAGGATCAGCCCGTGCACGTGGAACAGCGGCAGCCCGTGCACCAGCACGTCGTCCGGGGTCCACGCCCAGGCGTCGGCGAGCCCGTCCAGGCTGGCCGCCAGCGCCCGGTACGGCAGCACCGCGCCCTTCGGGCTGCCCGTGGTGCCGGACGTGTACATGATCATCGCGGTGTCGGCGTCGGACGCCGGCGCGGCGTGGAACGTGGACCGGGCGGTCGGGTCCACCGGCACCACGTCCAGCCCGATGTCCTCCGCCGAGGGCGTGCCCAGCCACAGAGCCGCGCCCGAGTCACGCAGCACGTGCTCGCGCTCCCTCGGCCCGGAGTCCGGCGGGACCGGCACCACCGGCGCCCCGGCCAGCAGGCAGCCCACCACCGCGACCACCGTCGACAGGCTGGCATCGGCGTGCACCGCGACCGCGCCGGCGCCCCGGACCCGCTCGGCCACCGCTCCCGCCGCCGCGAACAGCTCGTCGCGGCGCAGGCTCGCGCCGTCCACCGTCACCGCCGGCCGGTCATCGGACCTCTCGATCGCCCCGAACAGGGCATTCGCCGCACTCACCAGGCCACCCTACGTCGGCGGCCCGGCTTCGGCGCGGCCTGCGCAACCGGTGGACCAGCGCCGCAGGTGAGGAACCAGGACGGCGGCCAGCTCGCGCGGCGCCTCCTCGGGGATCCAGTGGCTGACCCCGCGCAGCGTCTCGAACCGATAGGGCGCCCTGACGTACCTCTCGGTCCGCTCGACGCCCGCGCGGTCGACAAAGACGTCGCCGTCGCTCCAGACGAACAGCGTGGGGCGGCGCACCGGCTCGCCGGCCCGCCGAGGGTTGAGCAGCGGCATGGCCCGGTGCCAGTTCAACGCGGCGGTCAGCGCGCCGCGCGCGGTGAGCCCGGCGGCGTCGCGTTCGGCGCGTTCGCCGGACTGCCCGGAGCGGACCAGCGCCGCGACCAGCCCCCGGCGCAGCAACGCCTCGGGCAGCCACGGCAGCTGGAACAGGACGAAGTACCAGGACCGCAGGCCCTGGCGGCTGGTGACGAGCGACCGGAGGAAGGCGCCGGGGTGCGGCACCGACAGCGCTGTCAGGCTGCGCACCCTGTCCGGCTGGGCGGCGGCCAGCGTCCAGGCGACCGCCGCGCCCCAGTCGTGCCCGACCACGTGCGCCCGCCCGCCGTAGTGGTCGATGACCGCGGCCGCGTCGGCTGCCAGCTCGCTGATCCGGTAGGCGCCCCGCCCGGCGGGTCGTGCCCCGGGCGAGTAGCCGCGCTGGTCCATCGCGATCGTCCGACAGCCGGCGTCGGTGAGCAGCGGGACCAGGGCGTCCCAGCTGTCCGAGCGCTGCGGGAAGCCGTGCAGCAGCAGGACCGGCTCGCCGTCGGCCGGCCCGGCCTCGGTGACGTTGAAGGCCAACTCGCCCCTGGCGACCTGAGTAGTCGGCGACACGCCCGGAGTATGGCCGGCACCCCCGACAGGCCTCACGCACCCATCGAGCTACCGGGAAACCGCGCCCTGAACACCTAGAATGCCCGGGTGCCGAGACAGCGCCCCGGACACGCCCATCGGCGCGTGGGGGCGGAGGCATCCAAGTCGGCGCGCACCCGGGAACGGATCTTGGACGCGGCCGCCTCGGTGCTGAGCCAGAACGGCTACGCCGGCACCCGGCTGTCCGACATCGCCGAGCGCGCCCAGGTGCAGCCGCCCGCGCTGTACTACTACTTCGCCTCCCGCGAGGAGCTCATCGAGGAGGTCATCGCGCTGGGCATGGCGCGCGCGATGGCCCACGTCTCGGACGCGGTGGCCTCGGTGGCGCCGGAGGCGAGCGGCATGGACCGGATCTGCGCCGCGGTGGCCGCGCACCTGGAGGTGGTGCTGCGGCTGTCCGACTACGCCTCGGCGGCCATCCGCAACGGCGCCCAGCTGCCGGCCGACATGCGCGAGCGGCAGCTGGCCGAGCAGCGCAGGTACGGCGACATCTGGCGCGGGCTGATCGAACAGGCCCGCGCCGACGGCGAGGTCCACCCGGACCTGGACCCGAGCGTGGCCAGGATGCTCATCCTGGGCGGGCTGAACTGGGCCACCGAGTGGTGGGACCCGGACCGGGGCTCGCTGCGCTCGGTGATCCACACTGCCCAGCTGCTCACCCGCAACGGCCTGGCCGCCCGCTAGGCGCTGCGCAGCCGGCCGGCGTCCGGTTCGGCGTCCGGTTCGGCGTCCGCGAAGCCCGCGTCGACCGCGCTGGTCAGCTCCAGGATGGTGCGCGCGACCAGCCTCGGGTCGTCGTACATCGGCACGTGGCCCACCCCGCGCAGCAGGCCGAACTCCGCGCCCCGCACCACCTCGCGCATCGGCCGACCGTAGCGCCGGAAGGGGATGACCCGGTCCCGCTGCGCCCAGGCGATCCGCACCGGGCACAGCGCCACGTCGAACTCGGCCATCGGCTCGGCCGGCTCGCGCCCGGCCAGCATCGCGGGCAGCAGGTCGCAGCCGGCCATGTCGGCCAGCATGTCCCGCAACCGCTCGGCGGAGACCCGCCCCGGCCGGGCCACCACCCGCCCCAGCACCGCCCGGCGCAGCACCGCGTTGCGCGTGAGGTTCTCGGCCACCGTGGTCAGCACCGGGTTGCCCACCGCCAGGTACCCCAGGCGGAACATCCACAGCAGCCGCAGCACGTCGCGCCGCGCCCGCCAGGTGCCGGCCGGAGACAACCCCAGCACCGACCGGGCCCGGCCCCGGCGCGCCAGTTCGAACGCCAGCCAGCCGCCCAGGGAGTTCCCGACCAGATGGGCGGTCTCGATGCCGGCCTCGTCGAGCTGGTCGCACAGCACGTCCACCACCGAGTCCAGCCCGGCCGGGGCGCCGTCGCGCAACGGCGGCCCGCCGCGATGCCCGGCCAGCGTGGGCGCGAACACGTCGTGCCGCCGGACCAGGAACGGGAGCACCGGCTCCCAGGCCCGCCAGGACATGGTGGCCCCGTGCAGCAACACCAACGGGGAGCCGACGCCGGCGCGATGGTACGGCGTGACCCGCTCCGCCGGGTCGGCGTACGACCACATCGACCAAGACCTCATCGCGCCGCTGCCCTCCGCGCCCGCCGCCCGGCGAAGGGGCCCGACCCCGGTCGTCGAGCGATATACCAAAGACGGTAGGTGAACCGTCAGTAGTTCGGCAAGCACTCTCGGTCTATACCCCGAATCGACGTCACATAAGCCCCATCGTTACCTCATGCCTGGTAACGCCCGATCTGACGGCACGGGTCACCAGTTATTGTGATCAGCGGGTGCCGGCACTTACTGTCGGATCCGTGTGAAGAACGCGTCAATCCGACCTGGAACCGTTGGAACGACACCTGAACAGCGAGGCACCATGACCTCCGTGGCAGATCGTCCGCAACCGTCAGGGGCGCTCACCGCATCGCCTTCCCACTCAGCGGAGCCGTCCGAACCACCGGAACCCCGGCTCTCCCAGGACCACATCGACCAGATCGCCGAGACCGTCGCCAGGCTGCGCGCCGCCCACGACCGAGGCCGGGGCCGCGAGATGCAGTGGCGCCGCGACCAGCTCGCGGCGGTGGAGCGGCTGCTCACCGAGCGCGAGTCGGAGATCGCCGCCGCGCTGGCCGCCGACCTCGGCAGGTCCGCGCACGAGGCCTGGCTCGGCGACATCCTCGGCACCAAGGCCGAGGCCCGCTACGCCCGCAAGCACGTGAAGCGCTGGATGCGCAGGCGCTCCACCGGAATGCCGCTCTGGCTGCGGCCCGGGCGGGCGTTCTACCAGTACGAGCCGCTGGGCGTGGTGCTGGTCGTGGGCGCCTGGAACTACCCGGTCTTCCTCAGCCTCGGCCCGGTGATCGGGGCGCTCGCGGCCGGCAACTGCGTCGTGCTCAAGCCGTCCGAGCAGGCCCCGGAGACGTCCGCGCTGCTGGCCAGGCTGATCCCGCGGTACCTCGACCCGGAGGCGATCGCCGTCGTGGAGGGGGCCGGCGCGGTCACCCAGGTGCTGCTCGACCAGAACCTCGACCACGCGTTCTTCACCGGCGGCGGCGCGATCGGCAGGAAGGTGATGGCGGCCGCCGCCCGCCACCTCACCCCGGTCACCCTGGAGCTGGGCGGCAAGAGCCCGGTGATCGTCACCAAGGACGCCGACCTGGAGGTCGCGGCCCGCCGGATCGCCTGGACCAAGCTGCTCAACGCCGGCCAGACCTGCATCGCGCCGGACTACGTGCTGGCCGAGAAACCGGTACGCGACGAGCTGGTGGACCTGATCGCCGCGAACGTGCGCCGGTTCCGCGACGGCGAGGTGGCCGGCCTGCGGGTGGTCAACCGGCGCCAGTTCGACCGGCTGACCGGCCTGCTCCAGGACCCGAGCGGCCGGGTCGCGATGGGCGGCGGCAGCGACGGCGCCGCGCTGACCGTCGAGCCGACGCTGCTCATCGACCCGGACCCGGAAGGGCCGGTGATGACCGAGGAGATCTTCGGGCCGATCCTGCCGGTGCTCACCTTCGACTCGGTCACCGAGGCGCTCGCGTTCGTCAACGAGCGACCGAAACCGCTGGCCACCTACCTGTTCAGCACCTCACGCGACACCATCGAACGGCTGGTCAACGAGGTGAGCACGGGCGGGATAGTGATCAACCACCTGGCCATGCACTGCCTGGTGCCGCAGCTGCCGTTCGGCGGGGTCGGCAGCAGCGGCATGGGCGCCTACCACGGCGAGTGGGGGTTCCAGACGTTCAGCCACCGCAAGTCGGTGCTGTCGCTGCGCACCAAGCCGGACCCGAAGCTGATGTACCCGCCCTACTCCGAGGCGGCCAAGAAGCTACTGCGCCGGCTCCTCTGAACCCTCTGAACCGGGATCGGTGGCGCGGTCGCCCCAGCGCCGGTAGACCTCGGCGGCCGCGCGGGAGAAGCCCTCGGGCATGCCCAGCTCGGCCATGGTGTCGGCGGCCTCGTCCATCTCGCCGGCCCAGCGCCACGCCTTGGTGCTGGCCCGCGCGGTGAGCGCGGTGAGCTGGGCGGTCAGGTCGATGCCCCGGTGCGCCAGCTCGTCGCACAGCGCCTCGGTCACGCCCGCCTCCTCGGCGGCCTCCGCGATCTGCAGCCAGATCGCCGGCATCGCCTTGCTCTGCAGCGCGAAGCAGGCCTTGAGCGCGCTGGCCTTGCCCAGCTCGCCGTCGAGCGCCTTGGCTTCGAACGGCGAGCCCTCGAACAGCCCGGCCACCTCGCTCGCGGCCGCGCCGGCCAGCCACAGCACGCTCTGCCCGTGGTCCCAGGCCGGCGGGCCGATCACCGCGCCGTCCACCACGTTGCGCTCCCCGAACAGCTCGGCGATCCGGCGCACGGTGCCCGGCGCGACCGCGTTGGCGTCCAGGTACAGCGGCCAGCTCGCCGGGTCCTGCCCGTGCAGCGCGTTGGCCACCTGCTCGGCCAGCTTGAGCGCGGCGTGCGGCGGGCAGATCGACACGATCAGGTCGCAGCGCGGCGCGAGCGTGGCGATGTCCGGCACCGCCACCAGGTCGGCCAGCTCGGCCCGCTTGGACGTGGCCTGGGAGCGGCCGCCCGCGGCCCAGATCACCACCCCGGCCCGCGCCTTGAGCGCCGACCCCAACGCCGCGCCCATCGCCCCCGGATGCAGCACCCCGACCACCGGACGCTCGCCCAACCGGCGGTTGCCACCCTGCTCGTTCGCGCTCATCGCCGCCCATCATCGCGCACCGAGCCCGCCGTGGAAACAGTCCGTCACGTCGAGTTGACACCCGGTCGTGAACCCTGGCCCGCCTCACCGGCGCCTGGCGCTCCCTTGCGGGACTACGCGAACGACGCGGCGCGACGTATGCCTATTTGGCCATACGGCTGGCAGGAAAATGCATTCGACGGATATGTGAGGTCGACCTCACCCTGGTCGGGGGTCGCCAGGGAGGTCGATCGTGGCATCGAAGAAGCGGGCCGAGGTGGTCGGTGCGGGCATCGCGGGTCTGACGGCCGCGATCGCGCTGGCTCGCCGGGGCTGGGCGGTGCGGCTGCACGAGCGCGACCGCGAGATCAGGGCGATCGGCGCCGGCATCTACCTGTGGGGAAACGGGCTGTCGGTGCTGGAGACGCTCGGCCTGTACCAGGAGGCGGTGGTGGGCGCCCACGTCGGGCCGGTGCTGGAGAGCCGTGATCACCGCAACCGGACGGTGGAGGCCGTCCGGATCAACGGGCCGGGCCAGCCGAGGGTCTACACCATCACCAGGGAACGGCTGATCGACACGCTGTTGCGGGGCGCCGACGCGGCCGGGGTCGAGATCCACACCGGCTCGGAGGTGACCGAGGTCGACCCCGACGGGACGGTCCACTCCCCTGGAGGCCGGGCCGAGCGGGCCGACCTGGTGGTCGCGGCGGACGGGGTGAACTCCAAGATCCGGGACAGGTTCGCCCTGGTCCGCCGCCGGGTGCGGCTCAAGCAGGGCGCCAGCCGGCTGACCGTGGCGATGTCCGACGGCTTCGTGCCCGCCGAGGACCGGGGCAAGTACATCGAGTACTTCAGCGGACGCCGGCGGGTGCTGTACACCCCGAGCAGCGCGACCAGCCTGTACGTGGCGTTGGTCGCGGATGAGGACGACGCCCCGGCCGGCCGCATCCCGGTCGACCCGGACGCCTGGGCCGCGGATTTCCCCGAGCTGGCGACGCTGCTGCGGGCGCTGGCCGATGTGCCGGCTCGGTGGGACACCTTCGAGTTCCTCACCCTGCGGCGCTGGTCGGTGGGCCGGATCGCGTTCGTCGGCGACGCCGCACACGCCCAGCCGCCGTACCTGGGTCAGGGCGGCGGCTGCGCGATGATGAACGCCCTCGGGCTGGTCAACTCGCTCGGCGACGTGCCCCGGTCGGTCGAGCCGCTGCTGCCGGCCTGGGAGGCCGCCCAACGCCCGACCATCGAGCACACCCAACGCTGGGCCTACCGGCTGCGCCTGGTCAACCCAATGCCGAACCCGGTGCGCGCCCCGCTCCTGCGGCTGGCCGGGCGGATCCCGGCGCTGGGCCGGTCCCGGCTGCGCGCCGCGATGACGGTCCCCACCTCGTCGCCGGCCGGCCCCGTCCGAGGGAGTGATCCGCGATGACCGAACCAGGGCTGGGCTCGCTCGACGTCGGCGGCCACGTGATCAGCTATCTCGACCACGGTCCTCGGCACGCGCCGGTCGTGCTGCTGATGAGCGGCTGGTGCCACGACCACCGGCTGTTCGACCAACTGGTGCCGCTGCTGCGAGCCCACTACCGCACGCTGTGCGTGGACTGGCGGGGCCACGGCGCCGACCGCGGCCCGGTGCCCGACTTCGGCTGTCCCGAACAGGCCGCCGATACCCTCGCCGTGCTCGACGCGCTCGGGATCGAGCGATTCCTGCCGGTGTCGCACTCGCACGGCGGCTGGGCGAACCTGCTCATCGCCGACCGGGCCGGAACGGCACGGGTGCCTCGGCTGATCCTGCTGGACTGGCTGATGACCCCGCCGGCGCCGGGTTTCGCGGACAGCCTGGCCGCGATCCAGAACCCGGACACCTGGGTCGAGGGCCGGCGGCGGCTGTTCGACGTGTGGCTGAACGGGCAGGACCAGCCCAGGGTGCGCCGCCACCTGGACGAGGAGATGTCCGGATTCGGCTACCCCATGTGGGCGTTGTCGTGCCGCGTCATCGCGGATGCCTACGCGGAGTTCGGCTCACCGCTGAACCGGATGGCCGCCATGGCCGAGCCCCGGACCGTCAAGCACCTGTTCTCCCAGCCCACCGACCCGGCCTACGAACGCGCCCAGCACGAGTTCGGCCGCCACCACCCCTGGTTCGACTACCGGATGCTCGGCGGACCGACCCACTTTCCCTCGCTCGACTCGCCGGCGCGGGTCGCCGCCGAGATCGCCGAGTACGCCGAGCCGCTGCCCGGCTGATCGGTCACGTCAGGCTCCGGCCGGCGCGTGGCACGCGAACAACGACGTCCGCACCCACACCCTCCGAAGGACACCCGATGACCGGCAGCCCCAACCAGGACGCCCCCACCACGAAGTGGTTCATGCTCGCGATCGTCTCGCTCGGCTTCGTCACGATGTCGGCGAACTGGTTCAACGTGTCCACCGGCTTCGGCCCGATCGCCCGCGAGTTCGGGCTGGACATCCCCGACGTCGCCTTCCTCATCTCGATCTTCGTGTTCGCCTACGGGCTGCTGCACATCCCCGGCGGGTTCCTGGCCACCCGCTGGGGCCTGCGTCCGATACTCGCGCTCGGCCTCGGGATCGAGGGGATCGGCTCGATGCTCTCGGCGGCCGCGGGGTCCTTCGCCCAACTGGCGTCGTTCCGCGCATTGTGCGGGGTGGGCGCTTCGGTGTTCGCCGCGGTCGGCATCGCCGCGGTCAGCGTCTGGTTCCGGCACCGCCACCACGCGCTGGCGCTGGGCGTCTCCTCGGCCGGGTTCAGCGTGGGCACCGCCGTCGGGCTCTACCTCTGGGCCGACCTGACCGCCGCCACCTCGTGGCGGACCTCGCTGCTGCTCGGCGGCGCGCTCCAGCTGGCGGTCGCGGTGATCACCGCGATCGGCTACCGGGTGCCCGGGGGCCTGGACGCGCTGCGCGGCGCACGGCTGACCAGGCAGGGCCTGCGCCACACCCTGGGCAACAGGGACATCTGGCTCTTCGGCTGCGGTTTCCTCGGCGCCTACGGGGCCTACCTCGGGGCGTCGCAGCTGATCGCCGGGTACGGCGAGCACCGGGGCTTCGGAGCCACCGAGGTGGCGGTGGCGGCGTTCCTGGTCGGCATCGCGGGCGTACCCGGCAGCGTGCTGTCCGGCTGGGTCGCCGACCGCTACCTGTCGCCGCGCGTGCTGTTCCTGGTCGGCGCGGTGCTGGAGGGCGTGTTCCTGCTGGTCCTGCCGGTGTCCGGCCCGGGGACGTTCTGGATCCCGGCGCTCGGCATCGGTTTCATGTTCAACGGCACGTTCGCGATCTGGCAGACGATCCCCGGTGGGTTGGCACGGATCGCGCCGGAGCACATCGGCACCGCGGTCGGGCTGATGCTGACCATCTCCGCGGTCGGCGGCTTCGCCGTACCCTGGGCGTTCGGGCTGATCGTGCCCGCCGGCGGCTACCCGGCCGGCTGGTTGTTCATGGGCGTGACCAGCATCCTCGCCGCCCTGGCCAGCCTGCTCGCGGGCCGGCCACCGGCGGGCACCCCCACTCCGGCACGCCTGGGACGCGCTCGGCGATGATGTTGCGCCGGACCGGGTCGTGCCCCGCAACGCGACCAAGTCCGACCTGGTTGCTCATCCGGCCGGATCGGTCCGAGCCTGCATGCCGAAGAGGACGGTTCCGGCGGGCCGGCTGTTCACCCGGGGCGAGGAGTCCGGACCCCAGCCGCCGGGGAGCAGTTCGGACAGCGGCCGGACCCCGGTCGTAGTCTCCACCCGCAGATGCGGGCCGCCGAACTCGTGGAGCAGTTCCCGGCAGCGCCCGCACGGGAGCAGCGGCTCGCCCTCGGGGTCCACGCAGGAAAAGGCCACCAATCGGCCACCACCGGTGAGCGCGAGCTGACCGACCAATGTGTTCTCGGCGCACATGGTGAGGCCACGTAGCTGAATCTCCACGTTGCAGCCGGTAACCACACGCCCGTCGTCGACGAGCGCGGCCGCGCCGACGGGAAATCCGGAGTAGTGCGCGTAGGCGTGGCGCATCGCGGCGGTCGCCTCGGCACGAAGGGCCTCGAAGTCGATCATTACTGGTCCCTTTCGTCGGGATGGGTCGCAACGGCGAGCGTCTCCGAGGCAGGTGGCCGGGACGAGGTGTGGTCAGGCGTGGCCGAGGCCGGCCAACGCCGCGCGTGGAAACGAGGTGTGCCTGTCCCCCAGGACCAGCGCCTGGTAGGTCAGCACGGCGGCCTGCTCGAGGCTCATCGCCCGGCGCAGTGCCATTGCGATGTCACCACCGATGCAGGAGCAGCCGTGGTGCGCCTGGATGACGCAGTTGTGGGTGCGGGACTGCTCGGCGCTGGTGTCGGCGAGTTCGTCGGAGCCGTTCGGGTGGTACGGCACCCGCCCGATCGAGCGCACCCAGTGCGCGTGGTCGAGGGTCATGAGGCGGATCTGCTCACCCATCGCGTCCAGCAGCACTGCGGTCCGCGGGTGCAGGTGGATCACCGATCCCACGTCAGGGCGGACCCGGTAGGTGCGCTGGTGCAGCTTCCACTCGCTGGACGGGGTCGGGTTGCCGTCCACCACGTTCCCGTCCGGATCCAGGATGCTGAACGAGTCCATCTCCAGACGGTCCAGCCACGTCCCTCGAGCTGTCACCGCGATGGTGTCATCGGGCAGCCGGACCGACAGGTTGCCGCCGCTGGCAATCACCAGCCCGGTGCGCACCGCGGTTCTGCCGGCATCGATCAGCCGCGTGAGCAACTCGTCCACGGTGGATCTCACGATTCCTCCTCTTCTCGCGTGGCGTCCGCGTGGCTGCGCGCACTGTCCATGTCATCGAGGTCCTCGTCGGACTCGTCGAGTGCCCAGTCCTCGAACTCCTTGCGGTCGATCCCGACCAGCACATGGCCGAGCAGAAAGATCAGCAGGAACGGGCCGGTGATCGACAGCAGCGGCGGACCGACCTGCACGCCGACCACCAGGCTCATGTAGAGGCCGCCGATGATCGAGGCGGCGGAGCCGGCCACGATCAGCAGGACGCCGAGCATGTTGGTCCGCCGCCGTCGCGGCACGTCGTCCGGCGACATGATCTGGGTGAAGAGCAGCCCCCATTTCTCCAGCCGAGGGCCGAAGAGCTGGATCAGTGCGCCGCCCAGCACCAGCGGGACCAGCCCGTTGGTGATGGCCAGGACCGGCGGCAAGACCGTGTAGGGCAGGGACTGGGTGACGCCCGCGACGCCGGTGCACAGGATCGAGATCTCGGCAAGCATGGCGGCGAGGCTGGCGGCGACGTACTTCAGGAGCTTGCGCGGGCTGTCGGTCCTCGGGCTGTTGTCGCCGCGGGTCGCGTACCAGACCTTGTACGGGACGTAGGCGAAGAAGAAGTTGCTGATCATTCCGAAGGTGGATGCGAGGGTGATCCCACCGAAGAAGTCACCGATCAGATTGCCAATGGCGGCGCCGAAGGCGCCGGCCGGGCCGAACATGATGCCCATCGCCGGCACCATTGCCGTCGCGATGCGCATGTCGATGTGAGGCAGGATCATGATCCCTTTGAAGGGGATCAGGACGGCGGCGTAGAGCGCGGCGGACAGCGCGGTGATCGCCACCATCTTGGGATAGCGCCACATCGTCAGGATGTCGTTCATGACATCTCCCTATCCGGGTGCGGGACGAGGAATCGTGCTCAGGAGGGATTGGTGAACACCCCGAACCATTCGTGGACGCCGATCACGATCGAACCGGCGATGAGGAGAAGGGCAGCGGCGCACCAGGCAAGGTCGGCCGCGCGCATGCGCAGCATCAGGTAGCTGCCGCGCGAGCGAGGATTGTGGCCGTATCCCTTGGCTTCGATCGCCATGGAGAACGTGCTGGTCGAACGCATGGTGAGCAGGAACGCGGGCACGAGCAGCGGCAACGACCGGCGCAGCCGGCTCACCGCGTTGCCGCTGTCGAGATCAAGACCACGCGAACGCTGCGCCTCCATGACGCTGCGCGAGGAACCGATGAGCACCGGCGCCATCCGCAGCGCGCTGGTGAAGGCGAAGACAGCGCCGTAGGGAACTCCCAGCCGCCGCAGGCCAGCCCCCAGTTCCTCGTTGCGGGTGGTGCTCAGCAGCAGGATCGAGATCACGACCGCGATCACCGAACGGATGCCGGCGGACGCACCCATGCCGAGGTTCTCCTCGTAGAAGATCCACCACAGATGATTCACCCGGGCGCCGAGGAAGATCCACGACAGCACGCCGAGGACGAAGATCGCGATGACCAGCGGACGCAGCCGCCACAGGTTGCGGCCGGCCCGGGCCAGCAGGGTGATCACCACCGATTCGACCAGCAGGAGCGCGACCAGCCACACCTGCTCGATGAGCACCACGCAGGCGACGAAATGCGCCAGCGTGAACAGCATCTTCGCTCGCGGGTCGATCCGGTGGTAGAACGAGTCACCGTCCAGATACAGATACTTGATCATGGTTGTCCCTCGCGGGCGGCCGGGAAGCGGCCGCCCAGGTCGGCGGGGACGACGACGCCGTCGTTGGTGATCAGGCCCGTGACCAGTTCGGGCGGCGTGACGTCGAAGGCCGGGTAGTAGCCCCGCACGTCGGCGGCCGCTGTCCGCACACCCAGGCAGGTCAGGACCTCCTCGCCGGGGCGCTCCTCGATCTCGACATCGGCGCCGGTGCGTGAGGTCGGATCCGGGCCGCGGGTGAAGGAGTAGAACGGGACCTCGAAGTGCCGCGCGGACAGCGCCGCCTGCAACGTCCCGATCTTGTTGACGACGTGGCCTTCCATCGTCACGCGGTCTGCGCCGGTGAGGACCAGCGAGATCCGCCCCCGGCTCATGGCGTGCGCCTGCATGCCGTCGGTGAGCACGGTCGTGGGCAGGCCGACACCGACCATCGCGTCGGCGGTCAGGCGTGCGCCCTGCAGGTAGGGGCGGGTCTCGCTGCAGAACGCGGAGATGTCCTTGCCCTGTCGGCGGGCGAGCAGCGCCGCGTAGACCAGCGCGGTCTCGGGCCAGCAGTGGCACAGGAACGTACCGCCGTCGGGGATGAGCTCGGCTGCGTAGCCGCCGCGGGCCCGCGCGAGCTCGTAGTCGCGGGCGATCCGCCGCCGGGCGGCCTCGAGCATCGCCCGCTCGAGGTCGGCGCCCTCAGCGATCGCGGCCACGCCCACCTCGAGCAGCGCGGTGGCGGTGTAGAGGATGCCCCGGTTGGTGGGGCGCGCGTAGCCCAGCACGGCGGCCGCCTTCTCCAGGGTGTCCCGCGCGACCGCCGAGGACGCGCCGCGGACCGAATGCGCCGCGAGCACCATGCCGTACGCGGCGGTGTGCGCGGGCCCGCCGCTCTGGGTGACCATGTCGGTGATCGCGGTGGCGACCTCCTCGTAGGTCTCGCAGGTCACGAAGCGCGTGTGGAAGGGGTAGACGCGCCGGTCGAGGACGTGTACTCGGCCCTGCTCGTACCGGACCACGTTCTCCGGCCGGACGAGGAACGGCAGGCCGTCGAACAGCGGGCCGTGCAGGTCGGTGCTGTCGTCGGGAACAGGAGCGGCGTTCGCCACGTAGACCTCGCTTCTTCGCTCGGGAGGGAAGTTGACCGGCAGCGCAGGCTCAGCGGACGGCGGAGCCGGCCGGGGCAAGGCAGGCGCAGGCCTCCTCGACGGTCAGCAGCGGCGCCCCGAGCCGGTTCCCGATGCGGGTGATCTGCGGGGGGATGAGGGAGAGCTCGGTGAGCTCGGACTCGTGGGCGAAGACCTCGCGGACCGGGCCGTCACGCACGACCCGGCCGCCGCTCATCACCACGGCGCGGTGGGCGTAGGCGCCGACAACCCACATCGTGTGGGTGACGATGACGATCGTCGCGCCGGCCTCGTTCAGCTCGCGGAGCAGCCGCATCATGCCGAGCTGCTCGGTGTGGTCCAGTCCCGTGGTCGGCTCGTCCAGGATCAGCACGTCGGGGCGGGTGGCCAGGACCGAGGCGACCGCCACCCGCTGCCGCTCGCCCTTGGTGAGGCTGAACGGGTCGTCCTTCTCCCGGCCGGTCATGCCAACGGCGTGCAGCGCCTCGGTCACCGAGGCGCGGACCTGGTCCTCGGAGAAGCCGTGGTTGCGCGGTCCGAAGGCGACCTCGCTGAACACGTCGTCAGCGAAGATCTGGCTGTCCGGGTTCTGGAAGACGTAGCCGATCGTGCGGCTCAGTCGGTGGATCCCGGCCGCGAGGGCCTCCTCGCCGCGGACCCGGATGCTGCCCTCGGTGTAGCGCAGCAGTCCGTTGAGCTGCTTTGCCAGAGTGGTCTTGCCGCTGCCGTTCCGGCCGAGGATCGCGACGAACTCACCGGCGCGGATGCGCAGGCTGACATCGTCGACGACCTTCGCGCGCTCGTCGTAGGAGAAGCCGACGTGGTCGGCCTCGATCAGGACCTCGCCATACCGGTTGCGGCGGTCCTCGTCCCCACGGGCCTGCTCCCGCAACACCGCACCATCGAGTCGGTAGCCGTGCTCGGTCAGCTCGGCCACCGCCTCATCCACACCGAGGGCGGTCGGGGGCAGGCCGAGCGCGACGAACAACTCGCACGCCCCAACCGGCATCACACCGTGCCGGCGCATGACGTCGACCTGGCCGAACACCTCGGCGGGCGTCCCGTCGAGAACCACGCCACCGTCGGCGAGCAGCACCACGCGGTCGGCCGAGACGAGCTCCTCGATCTCATGCTCGACACAGATGATGGTGTGCTCGCCGGAGGCGCGCAGGTGCTCGATGACCTCCAGCACCGACCGCTTGCCGACCGGGTCGAGATCGGTGGTCGGCTCGTCCAAGATCAGCACAGGCGACTCGAGCGCCAGCGCCGAGGCCAGCGCGAGTCGCTGTTTCTGCCCGCCCGACAGCGAGCTCGGCTCGCGCCGCTCGAAGCCCTCGAGTCCGACGGCCCCGAGGTAGCGGGTGACACGCTCGACGATCCGGTCATGCGGCAGGCCGAGGTTCTCCGGCCCGAAGGCAACGTCCAGGGCCGCGCTGGTGGCGAACAGCTGGCTCTCGAAGTCCTGGAACACGATGGCGGCCTCGGTGAACATCTCCTTCATCGAGGTCTTGCGCGTCGAGCGGCCACCGACACGGACCTCCCCGGACAGCTTGCCGGGCACCGACCGCGGGATCAGGCCGTTGAGCGCCAGGCAGAGCGTGGACTTGCCCGCCTGGGACGGGCCGACGACGGCGACGAACTGACCGGCCGAGACGTGCAGGTCGATGCCCCGCAACGCCGGCGTCTTCGCGCGCCGGTACCGGAACGTCACGCCGTCGACTGCGATCTCGGACGTCATCGGGGGTCCGCGGCGAGCGCGCCCGGGGAGAAGTGGCGGCGGCCCGCCTTCTGCCGAGCCTCGTCCCAGGCAGTGAGCAGCCGGACCGCCTCGGCGGCAACGAGGCACGCGTTCGCCTCGCCCTTGGCCGTCGTGTCCCACTCACCGGTGATGCGGTGCGCCACGACGGCGGCGCACATGCCCGCGCGTAAACCAAAGATCCGGGAGAGGGTCATGATCGTGGCCCCCTCCATCTCGAAGTTGGTCACGCCGGCCTGGCGCATGTCCTCGAACTCGCTGTCGAGCCGCGTGGGTCGGTAGCCGCCGAGGGTGGTACGGAACTGCCCGGTGAAGAACGATGCGGAGGTGTAGCCCGTCCCGACGTGGTAGCGGACGCCGAGATCCTCGGCCGCCTCGACCAACGCGGTGGTGACCTCGAACGACGCGACGGCCGGGAACTCGGGACGCACATAGAGGTTCGACGTCCCGTCCATCCGCACGCTGGCGTCGTTGATGATCAGGTCACCGACCTCGATGTGCTCCTGGACAGCGCCGGTCGTGCCCACCCGGATGACCGTGTCCACCCCAGCCCCGGCAAGCCTGGTGAGCACCCCCTCGGCACTCGCGCCGCCGATGCCTGTGGAGAAGGCCGAAATCCGGGCACCGTTGTAGTCGCCGATCGCACCCCGGTAGCCGCGGCGCAACGTGTGCTCCTCGACCGAGCCCTTCCTCCACTGCGAGGCCATCAGGGACACGCGGCCGGGGTCGCCGGGCAGCAGCGCATAGCGCGGAAGCCCGGGCAGGTCATACTCGCCGGCGTTTCCGCCACGTTCGGCGGGGGCGATGTTCTCGGGCCGCAAGGTCCTCTTCACCGAGGTCATAGCTGTTCTCCGATCCGGATGAGCTGTTGCGTGGGGACCGACGAGCGGCGGGCCGCCAGGCCCACGGAGCCTCAGGCCGGGGCACCGCTGTCGGGGTCGCAGGGCACACGCAGCGGTTCGATCGCCTGCCACGCGGAGCGCTGCCGCGCCACCGTGCCGTTCACGTCCTCCAACTCCAGGCAGGTGTAGACGATCTCGACGATCGTCGAGAACGCGACCAGCGAACTCGCGACGTCGGACCGCACCTCGCGGGCGGCCGCGACCAGCACGACACCGGACAGGGTCGCGATCGGCGAGTGCGGGTCCGCCGTGATCGCGATGCGCTGCACCGCCGGGCGATCGGCACCGACCGCCCGCAGGGCCTCGACGAGGTGTTTGGGCGAGCCGGAACGCGAGATGGTGACGATGACGTCGTCGTCCTCGCAGATCGAGGCCTGCACGAGCTGCCGGTACGGGTCGGTGATCACCATCGCGGGCAGGCCGAGCCGGAACAGCCGGTCGTACATCCACTCCGCGACCGGGGTCGAGGTACCCGCGGCGAAGACATAGATCCGGCGGGCACCGCGAATGGCGAGGACGGCCCGACGCAGTTCCGAGGCGTCCAGGGTCTCCTCGGTGTCCTGCAGGATCTCGACGTTCGTCGCCACGATCTTGCCGACGAGTTGTGCGTAGGAGTCCCGCCGGTCGACGACCGCGAACGTCTCCTCCCCGGGGATCAGCAACTCCGCGGCCAGCGCGATCTTGAACTCGTTGAACCCGTCATAGCCAAGCGCGCGGGCGAACCGCAACACAGTGGCATCGCTGACACCGGCCCCCTTGGCCACCTGCAGCATCGACATCCTGGCCGCATCCGCCTGGTGCGAGGTCACGTAGCCCGCGACCCGGCGCTCGGAGCTGGAGAGCGTGTTCATGCGTGCCCGGATCACCGCCAGCGCGCCTTTGGATGCTGCTCTTGCCATGGGATGACCACCTCGTCGTCCACGATGTCGCGGTAGTAGCGCCGACACCAGGTACTGTCGCAACACAACATTGAACCGAATACTCAATGTAGTGCGGCGACGCTAAGGCGTCGTCCCGCCCGCTGTCAACCCCGACTTGGCTGGTCCACCGCCTCGGCTCAACCCACCGCGACCGACCCGCTCGCCACGGCCAGCCACCCGGCGCCGTCCTCGGCCGAGGCCACGTCCAACCCGAGGATCTCGCGGTGCCCGTCAGCGTTGACGACTCGGCCGTCCTCACACACCTTCACGGTCATCGCGTCGACCCACGCCGGCGCTGGGCCAGCGGTCATCGATCCATCGTCCCCAGTCCGCGTACGGGCCGGGCGGGGACATCGTGGCGGCGCCGGCCTGCTCCGGCTCGTCCGGCTCCTCGAACGTCGCCCGCCAGTCCGTGAGGTCCTTCGCGGTGATCTCCCAGGTCTCCTCCGGGGTGGCCTGCCACCGAGCCGATACCCGTTCGAGCTGGTCCTGAGGGTCGACCGGCAGGTAGACGGTGCGGGCGGTGGCGCCGACCGAGCGAGCCAGCCAGTGCAGCGCCGCCCGCTCCGCCCGGTTCCAGAAGCCGAAGTCGAGCACCGCGTTGACGTCCAGCTTCAGCGCCTCGACGGCCGTCCAGATCAGCCGCCCTTCCACGACGTCCCGCCTGCCGTCGGACCCGGGCCACGCTCGACACCGCCCGGGAGAAGCTCGGCGAGAACGCGGTCGCCGTCCGCGGCGACATGTCGTCGCTGCGTGACATCGACGCGCTGGCTGCCCAGGTCAAAACCGAGTTCGGCACCATCAACGCGCTGTTCGTGAGCGCCGCGATCCCCGGCTTCGCGCCGTTCGAGTCGATGCCCGAACAGACCTACGACGAGCTGTTCGCGATCAACGCCAAGGGCCCGTACTTCACCGTCCAGAAGCTCGTCCCGCTGCTCGCCGAGGGAAGCGGCGTGGTGCTCGCCACCTCGGCCGCGAGCGCGCTGAGCGTCCCCATGCTCAGCGCCTACGCCGCCACCAAGGCGGCCCTGCGCTCCATGACCCGCACCCTCGCCAGCGAGCTGCTCCCGCGCAAGGTGCGCGTCAACGCGGTCAGCCCGGGCCCCATCGACACCGGCGTCCTGGAGCGGACGCTGCCCGGGAGGCGGCCGAGCAGACCAAGGCGCAGTGGATCGAGATGAACCCGATGCGGCGGTTCGGAGACCCCCTCGAGGTCGCCAAGCTCGTCGCGTTCCTCGCCTTCGAGGCCACCTTCACCACAGGGGCCGAGGTTCCGGTGGACGGAGGAAGCTCTCAGCTCTGAGGAGGTGCACCCGTTCGGAGTACTGCCCGATCGGGTGACCGGTGAGGCAAGATGCGGCCAGCGATCCGCACCGGGGCGGGCAGCCGGCCCTACCCCCGCGCGCGGCGGTGACCGGAGGTGGGCCGTGGCCGCACTGTCGACGACCGACGAACGAGGAGCGCGCCGCAGGGCGGTGGTGGCCAGCACCGTGGGCACGACCATCGAGTGGTACGACTTCTTCCTCTACGGAACCGCCGCCGCGCTGGTGTTCCCGAAGCTCTACTTCCCCGGCCAGAACCAGTTCGTCGGGGTGCTGGCCGCGTTCGCCACCTACTTCGTGGGGTTCGCCGCGCGGCCGATCGGCGCCGCGATCTTCGGCCACTACGGCGACCGGGTCGGGCGCAAGACCACGCTGATCGCCACCCTGCTGCTGATGGGGATCAGCACGTTCGTCATCGGGCTCATCCCCGGCTACGAGGCGATCGGCGCGCTGGCGCCGGTGCTGCTGGTGCTGATGCGCATCGGGCAGGGCCTCGGCGTCGGCGGCGAGTGGGGCGGGTCGGTGCTGCTGGCCATGGAGTGGGGGCACGGCGAGCGGCGCGGGCTGTTCGCGAGCTGGCCGCAGTTCGGGGTGCCGATGGGGCTGCTGCTGTCCACCGGGATCGTCAGCCTGATGAGCGCGCTGACCGGCCCCGCGTTCCTGACCTGGGGTTGGCGGGTGCCGTTCCTGCTGTCCGCGGTGCTGATCGGGATCGGGCTCTACGTCCGGCTGCGGGTGCTGGAGAGCCCGGCGTTCGAGCGGGTCAAGGCCGAGCGCAAGGTGGCCCGCCAGCCGGTCTGGGAGGTGTTCAGGACCCAGCCGAAGGAGATCTTCGTCTCCGCGTTCGTGCGGCTGTCCGAGCAGGCGCCGTTCTACCTGTTCATCACGTTCGTGCTGGACTACACCACCCGCCAGCTCAAGCTCCCGCGCGGCGAGATGCTCAACTACACGATGGTCGCCGCCGCGATCGGGCTGGTCACCATCCCGGTGTTCGGGCACCTCTCGGACCGGTTCGGGCGGCGGCTGATCTACGGCATCGGCATCGTCGGCGTCGGGGTGTTCGCGTTCCCGTACTACGCGCTGCTGGACACCAAGGTGGGCGGGCTGGTGCTGCTCGCGATCGTGCTCTCGCTGGTGTTCCACGACATGCAGTACGGCCCGCAGGCCGCGCTCATCGCCGAGACGTTCGGCACTAACGTCCGCTACAGCGGCGCCGGGATCGGCTACCAGCTCGCGTCCGTGATCGCCGGCGGCCCGGCCCCGCTGATCGCGGCGTGGCTGCTCAACGCGACCGGGTCCAGCTTCTGGATCAGCTGGTACATCGTGGGCTGCGCGGTGGTCTCGATGACCGCGCTGCTGATGATGCCCAACCGCTCCCAACTGGCGGGACGGACCGGCGAGCAGGACGATCGGGCGGTCACCGGGTAGTCGAGTGCGAGGAGGACGCCGTGACGGGGCTGGCGAGTGGACGGGTGGCGCTGGTCACCGGCGGCAGCAGGGGCATCGGCCGGGGCATCGCGCTGCGGCTGGCCGCCGAGGGCGCGGACGTGGCCGTCAACTACCGGCGCGACGCCGAGGCCGCCGAGGCGGTGGTCGCCGAGATCAGGGCGGCCGGGCGCAAGGCGTCGGCGTTCCAGGCCTCGGTGGACGACCCGGAGGCGGACCGGGCGATGGTCGAGGCGGTGCTCGCGGAGTTCGGCGCGGTGGACATCCTGGTGCACAGCGCCGGGATCGCCAGCCGGGGCCGCCCGGTCGCCGAGACCGACCCCGGCGAACCGCTCAAGCTGATGTCCACCCACGCCTTCGCCGCGCACCACCTGTGCCGGCTGCTGGTCCCCCAGATGCGCGCGCTGCCCAGGGGCGACGTGGTGCTGATCTCCAGCACGGCCGGGGCGAACCCGATGCCGAACGGCGCGCCGTACTCGATGGCCAAGGCGGCGCTGGAGGCCCTCGCCGGCTCGCTCGCCGGGGAGGAGCTGGCGCACGGCATCCGGGTGAACGTGGTCGCGCCCGGCCTGGTCGTGACGGACATGGGCGACCGGCTCGCGCACGCCCTCGCCGGCGTGCCCGACGCCACCGCCCTGGACCAGACCCACCCGCTGGGCCGCATCTGCCGCCCCGAGGACGTCGCCGACGCGGTGGCCTTCCTGGTCTCCACCCCGTACGTCACCCGCCAGCGGATCACCGTGGACGGCGGCACCTCCCCGCTCGCCGGCCTCCGCTAGACCCGTGAGTGGTTAGCGTTGTCATAGCAACGCTAACCACTCACGGGTTGTCGGGCGGTGCTGCCAGGCTGTGCGCCATGACGAACGGAGTTCCGGAGCGCTACGCGCGGGTCAACGCCTGGGTGATCAGCCCTGACACCGACGCGGAGGTGCGGTTCCTGACCGAGGCGTTCGGGGCCGGGGAGACGCCGGGTTCACGCGTGCTCGACGCCGACGGGCGGATCGGGCACGTCGAGGTCGAGATCGGCGACAGCGTCATCATGCTCTTCGACAGCAAGCCTGACTGGCCGCCCACGCCTTCCCACCTGCGAATATACGTCGACGACATCGCCGCGACGGTCGAGCGGGCGGTCGCGGCCGGCGCGCGCGTGGTGACCCGCCCGACCGGGCTGGCGTTCGGCGAGATCGTCTCCCGGGTGCGCGACCCGCAGGGGCACCTGTGGTGGCTGCACGAGCGGGTCGAGGACGTCGCGCCCGACGAGCTGGGCCGCCGGTTCGCCGACCCCGCCGCACAGGAGGCGATGGCCTACGTCCAGAGCAGCCTGGCCGAGGAGATGCGCGCCGGCCGGCGCTAGACGTGCGTGGCCAGCTCGCAGAGGAAGTCGACCTGGTCGGACGGGGTGAACGCGGCGCCGTGCGGCGGGACCATGGCCAGCGTGGCGATCTCGACGCCGGCGTCCAGGTAGGCCCGCACCCGGCGCGCGCAGGTGCTCGGCGAGCCGATCAGGAACAGGTCGGAGACCACCTCGTCGGGGATCACCTCGACGGCCTTGGCCCGGTCGCCGCGCTCCCAGGCTGCCTGCATCTCGGCGAGCAGCTCGCCGCGTCCGAGCCAGGACTGGAAGTTCGCGTACACCGGCACGGTGAGATAGGCGGCGATCATCCGGCGGGCGGACAGCGCGGCGCCGTCCCCCTCCCCCGGCACCACGAACACCCTGGCCTGCACGGACAGCGGCTCCGGCAGCGCGCGCTCCACCCCGTCGGCGGCGGCGCGGACCCGAGGCATGTCGGTCGCGGCCAGGAAGTTCAGCGCGACGCCGTCCGCCTCGGCGGCGGCCAGCCGCTGCATGCGCGGCCCGAGCGCGGCCACCACCAGCGCGGGCGGGCGCCGCGGCGGCATGGCCAGCTTGAAGTCCTCGACGCCCAGCGCGGCGGCGGAGTCGCCGGCCGCCGAGGCCCGCTGGCCGGACAGCGTGGCGCGCAGCACCCGCAGCGTGTGCGCCACCCGGGAGTACGGCCGCTCGAACGGGATGCCGTTCCAGCCCTGGACGATCCGGTCCGAGCCGGCCCCGATGCCGAACCGCGCGCGCCCCGGCGCCACCTCCGCCAGCGCGGCCGCCGTGCTCGCCATGATCGACGGCCCCCGGGTGAACGCGGAGAGCACCGAGACGGACAGGGTCAGGTCCGGCCGCCAGGACGAGGCGAGGACCAGCGGGGTTAGCCCGTCGTACCCGTTGGACTCCCCGGTGGACACCTCCCCGATCCCCGCCTCGGCCAGCCGCTCCACCGCGTCCCGATGCTGGCGCAGCGGCAGACCGGGGATCGGCAGCGTGACTCCGACCAGGCTCATCCGGCATCCCTTCGTTCGAGGTGATCGCACTCTAAGTCGACCGCCGCCGGCCGGCGAGCCGAGCCCGCGGTGGTTACGATCGCCGGCAGCCGAGCGACCCGGGGGCCGCCGTGACCGAGCCCGAACAGCTGCGCCTCGCACTGGTCACAGCGCTGGCCGCCGTGCTCGACACCGCCCCGGCCGAGATCACCGACCTGCGCCGGCTACCCGGCGGCGCCAGCCGGGAAACCTGGGCGTTCACCGCGCGCACCGGCGACGGCGAGCGCCGGCTGGTGCTGCGCCGCGACCCGCCGAACGCGCCGCGACCCCGGGACATGGCCCAGGAGGCCGCCGTGCTCGACGCCGCCGCCCGCGCCGGCGTCCCGGTGCCCGCGCTGCACGCGCGCGGCGACGGCTCGGACGGGGTGGGCAGCCCGTACCTGCTGATGGACTACCTGGACGGCGAGACGATCCCGCGCCGGCTGCTGCGCGAGCCGAGGTGGGAACGGGCTCGCACCGGGCTGGCCGCCGAGCTGGGCCGGGTGCTGGCGCGCATCCACGCCATCCCGCCCGACCGGGTGCCCGGCCTGACCGCCGCCGCCGACACGGCCGACGACGCCGACCCGCTGGCCCGGCTGCGCGCCACCCACGACGCGTTCGGCGAGCCCCGGCCGGCGCTGGAGGTGGCGTTTCGGTGGCTGGACGAACACCGCCCGCCGGCCGGGCGATCGTGCGTGGTGCACGGCGACTTCCGCAACGGCAACCTGATGCTCGGCCCGGACGGGCTGCGCGCGGTGCTGGACTGGGAGCTGGTGCACCGGGGCGACCCCGTGCACGACCTCGGCTGGCTGTGCGTCAAGGCGTGGCGGTTCGGGGCGCCGGCGCCGGTGGGTGGGTTCGGCGCGCGCGAGGAGCTGCTGGACGGCTACGCCGAGGTGGCCGGCTGGCGGCCCGGCGAGGCGGCGCTGCGCTGGTGGGAGGTGTACGGCACGGCGCGATGGGCGGTGATCTGCCGCCAGCAGGCGCAGCGCCACCTCGGCGGCGCCGAGCGGTCGGTGGAGCTGGCCGTGCTCGGCCGCCGGCTGTGCGAGTCCGAACACGACGTGCTGCTCGCGCTCGACCTGACCGCCCCGTCCTCACCGACCGACCCGCTCGACGCCGAGCTCGCCGGCCGGCCGACCCTGCACGACCGCCCCACCGTCGACGAACTGCTCGCCGCCGCCCACGGATTCCTGGTCGACGAGACGATAACCGCCCCCGACCTGGACCCTCGCGTCCGCTTCCACGCCAGGGTCGCGGCCAACGCCCTGGCCATCGCCCGCCGCGAGCTGCTCGTCGGCGACCAGCAACGAGCCGCCCACACCGAACGCCTGGCCGCACTCGGATGCGCCGATGACCACGACCTGGTCGCCGCCATCCGCACCGGCACCCTCGACGCCCGCTGGGCCGAAGTCCTCGACGCCGTGCGCGCGCTCACCGTGTCCAAACTGACCGTCGCCAACCCCCGCTACCTCACCCACCCCGGCGCCTAAACCCCCAGCTCAGAACCCGTGAGTGGCTAGGGGCGCCATAGCACCCCTAGCCACTCACGGGCGGTGACCAGCGCAAACGTCAAGCTTCAGGGCGGAGTCCGGGGTCGGCGGCGGCGCGGGGCGGCGTTGGCCAGGATCACGGCGATCCACTGCAGCGGGCCGGTGACGATGATGATGATCAGGCCCGCCCACCAGGCCGTGTAGTACAGCGCGCCACCGACCGCGAACCCGACCAGGTGGATCCCCATGATCACCGAGTAGATCCGGCGACGGCGGCGCAGCTCGGCGTCCGCCGACGGCCGCGCGTCGGTGATCGACGGCGGCGGCCGGCTGGACCACCGAGTCCACCGAGCCATTCGCCCGACGCTACCCCCCGGGTCGCGCGCACTGTCCCAGGTCCGGCGCGTGTGGCAGCATCTGTTGAATTCAAAGTGTTCCGGTTCGGAGGGCTCGGAGGACCTGTGCCGAAGCGCTACGGGGTGAAGGACAAGGACGTCGCTGTCGCGCACATCGTGTCCGGACTGCTCGACGGCAGCCTGCGCCCCGGCGACCGGATCGACCGCACCGAGATCGCGATGACGCTGGGCATGAGCCGGGTCCCCGTGCAGGAGGCCGTCAACCAGCTCGAACGCGACGGCATCGTGGCCATCCCCTACCACCGAGGGGTGTTCCTGGAGCGTTTCGACGCCGACGTCGTGCGCGAGCACTACGAGATCTACGGGATGCTCTGCGCCATCGCGGCGGGCCGGGCGGCGGCCCGACCGTCCCCGGAGCTGCTGGCCCGGCTGGGCGAGATCGTCGCGGACATGTCGAGCGCCGACGCCGAGGAGTTCGAGAACCTGGCGTGGGAGTTCCGCCGGGCGATCAACCAGGAGGTGGCGGGTCCCCGGCTGCGGGCCGCGATCGGTACCTTCCAGGGGTTCATGCCCACCGCTTTCTGGTTGGCCTGCGCGGATAGCCAGGGCTACATGCACCCGACGTACCTCGACGAGGTGGACGCGATCGGGCGGGGCGACGCCCAGGCAGCCAGCGACGTGGTGGTGCGCCGGGCGGCTCGGATGGCCGAGACGGTCATCGAGGAGCTGTACCGGCGCGGCGTGTTCGACCCAGTCAGATCCGATTCGGGCACGGCCGAGGCAGCGAGCGGGCCGCGCCTAAGGAAGGGCCGATGAGCGAGACCATCACGGGCGCGGGCGGCATGGTCCGCGCCGAGATCAGCCACGGGGTGGCGGATGTCCGGCTGAATCGGCCGGAGAAACTCAACGCGCTCAACAGCGCGATGTTCGGTGACCTGCTCGAGGTCGGGCTCACCGTGCGGCGCTGGCGCGGGGTGCGGGCGGTGGTGCTCTCCGGCGAGGGCAGGGCGTTCTGCGCCGGGCTGGACTACACCGCGCTCAGCGCGATGGCCGAGAACACCGAATGGCGCGACCCGGACGTCGAGCGGCTGGACCTGCTGGACCCGGACGACCAGCTGATGGAGCTGAGCCGGGGGCAGCGGGCGGCGTGCGTCTGGGGCACCGTGGCCGCGCCGGTGATCGCCGCGATCCACGGGCCCGCGTTCGGCGGCGGGCTGCAGCTCGCGCTCACCGCCGACATGCGGATCGTCGCCCCGGAGGCCACCCTCAGCGTCGCCGAGGTGCGCTGGGGCCTGATCCCGGACATGGCCGGCACCCAGATGCTGCCCCGGCTGGTGGGCATGGACAGGGCCATGGAGCTGACCCTGACCGGCCAGGTGATCACCGGCGAGGACGCCGCCCAGATCGGGCTGGCCACCAGGGTCGAGGACGACCCCAGGGGGGCCGCGCTGGACCTGGCGCGCGACATCGCCGCGCGCAACCCGGACGCGGTGCGCACCGCCAAGGCGCTGCTGGACAGCGCCTGGCACGTGCCCATCGGCGACGGCCTGGCCGCCGAGCGCAACGCGATCTCCGAGATCGCCGGCAGCCGCAACCAGCGCGAGGCGGTGCGCGCCCGGATGGAGCGGCGGGCGCCGGTGTTCAGCGATTGGCACGACGCGGAGGACCACAAGCCGGACGAGTAGTCCCGTCAACGAAAGGACCCGCACATGCCCGAGGCAGTGATCGTCGAGGCCGTCCGCACCCCGATCGGCAAGCGCAACGGCGCGCTGGCCGGGGTGCACGCGGTGGACCTGTCCGCGCTGGTGCTGACCGCGCTGGTGGAGCGGACCGGGGTGGACCCGGCCACCGTCGACGACGTGATCTGGGGCTGCGTGAGCCAGGTCGGCGACCAGTCCAGCAACATCGGCAGGTATGCGGTGCTGGCCGCCGGCTGGCCGGAGACGGTGCCGGGCATCACCGTCAACCGGGCCTGCGGGTCCAGCCAGGCCGCGCTGGAGCAGGCCGCGCACGGGGTGATCGCGGGTCAGTACGACCTGGTGGTGGCCGGCGGCGTGGAGACGATGAGCCGGGTTCCCCTCGGTGTCACCCGCACCACCGGCCAGCCGTACGGCCCGCGTGTGCTCGCCCGCTACGACAACTTCGAGTTCAACCAGGGCACCGGTGCGGAGCTGATCTCCCGCAAGTGGGGCCTGTCCCGGCACACGCTGGACGCCTACGCGTCGGCCTCGCACGCGCGGGCGGCGGCGGCCATCGACTCCGGCGCGTTCGACGACCAGCTGGTTCCGGTGCCGCTGGATAACGGTGAAACGTTTCACACGGACGAGGGGCTGCGCCGGGGCACCTCGCCGGAGACGCTGGCCAAGCTCAAGCCGTCGTTCGCCGAGGACGGCGTGATCCACGCCGGCAACTCCTCGCAGATCTCGGACGGGGCGGCGGCGCTGCTGGTCACCACGCCGGAGAAGGCCCGCGAGCTGGGGCTCACCCCACTGGTGCGCTACCGCGCCGGGGCCGTGAGCGGCGCGGACCCGATCATGATGCTGACCGGCCCGATCCCGGCCACCGAGAAGCTGCTCGAGCGCACCGGGGTGTCCCTCGACGAGATCGGCGCCTACGAGGTCAACGAGGCGTTCGCGCCCGTGCCACTGGCCTGGGCCACCGAGCTCGGCGCCGACCCCGCCCGGCTCAACCCGCTGGGCGGCGCGATCGCCGTCGGCCATCCGCTCGGCGCCTCCGGCGCGATCCTGATGACCCGCCTGGTGCACCACATGCGCGCGCACGGCCTCCGCTACGGCCTGCAGACCATGTGCGAAGGCGGCGGCACCGCGAACGCCACCCTCCTCGAACTCGCCGCCTGACGTTTCCGCTGCTCAGACCCCGTGAGTGGCTAGGGCCGCTCTAGCGGCCCTAGCCACTCACGGGTGGTGACGTGCGGAGACGTCGGTTTTCCGGGCGCCGCGTGCGCCGGCCGCCCTGACGGCGTACGCGGTGCCGGATTACGGACGAATACGCCGATCAGTCGTTGCTGTTGCTCTGTTTGCAGTCGACGTTGTTCTTCGTCTCGTTCTTCGCGCTGCCCAGGATTCCGAATGCCCCGGAAAGGATGTTCACCGAGTTTCCGCACGCCTGGGCCGGGACCTGCACGCCTGTGTTGTTCAGGTTGACCAGCCCGCTCTGGACCGTCCTGTCGCCGTCCCGGTGGTACTCCTTGTACTTCTTGTGCTCGTGGCTGTGACCACCACAGGAGCCGCAGTCCTTGTCCTTGTAGTCGTCGTCGGAGTTGTAGTCACCGGCGAACGCCAGCGGGCTGACGGAGAGCAGGCCCGCCGCCGTCGCCGCGAGGACGATTCCGGCCTTCTTGAGCATGGGGAGACTCCTCGTTCTTTCGTTCCGGGGGGTCAGCGATCTTGCCGGGGAGCCCTCGCTGACACCCGCAAACTATCCGAAGGAATCGCTCTCACAAACGCTTTGCCCACGCTCTTGATAACAGGCGCGGTGTTACAGGTGCGTGTTCGTCAATCTCGGTGGTTGTGGCTATACCGCACATGGCCGAACTGGTCCATCCGTGTCCGCCACGACCACCCTCCGTGACCGCCACCCGAGGACACTCGACGGGTGGTCGACCACCCACCCGGACCACCCCATACCGCTCACAGCGCGCCAACCGCCGCTCGGCTACGGTGCCGCGCTCGTAGGCGCCCGCACACCCAGTCCGTCTCCGGCACACCTGCTTCAGCGCGTGTGCGGGGTACGAAGTGGGTGTGCGGGCGGCCTACCGGGGGGCCATGCGGATGGAGCCGTCGAGGCGGATGGTCTGGCCGTTGAGGTAGGGGTTGGCCAGGATGTCGGTGGCCAGGTGGGCGAACTCGGCGGGGTCGCCCAGGCGCTTGGGGTGTGGGACGGAGGCGGCCAGGCCCTCGCGGATGTCCTCGCGCAGGCGGCCGAGCATGGGCGTGTCGAAGATGCCGGGCGCGATGGTGTTCACCCGGATCTGCCAGCTCGCCAGGTCGCGGGCGGCGACCAGCGTGATGCCGTGCACGCCGGCCTTGGAGGCGGTGTACGAGGTCTGCCCGATCTGGCCGTCGAACGCGGCCACCGACGCGGTGAGCACGCAGGCGCCCCGGTCGCCGTCCACCAGCTCGTCGTTGGCGGCCATCCGGGCGGCGGCCAGCCGCAGCGCGTTGTAGGTGCCGACCAGGTTGATCCGCAGGACCTCGGCGAAGGAGTCCAGCTCGCCCGGAGTCCGGTCGCGGTTCAGGATGCGCATCCGGTCACCGCCCCGGCCGGCGCAGTGCACCAGGGCGCGCAGCGGGCCGTTCCGCTCGGCGGCATCCAGCGCGGCGTTGAGGGACTCGGTGTCCGTGACGTCGGCGGGCACGAAACTGGCCGAGGATCCCAGCTCGGCGGCGGCCTCCGCCCCCGGCGAGCCCTTCAGGTCGGCCAGCACCACCTTCGCGCCCAGCGACACCAGCCGCCGAGCCGTGGCCAGGCCCAGCCCGGACGCCCCGCCCGTGACCACCGCCGAGATCCCGTCGATACGCACGCGCGCCTCCCGTTGAGTTCCCGTGTGTTTACAGTCCCAGCGACTTGCTGATGATCGTCTTCATGACCTCGCTGGTCCCGCCGTAGATCCGGGTGACCCGGGCGTCGGCGTAGAGCCGGGCGATCGGGTACTCCAGGATGTAGCCGTAGCCGCCGAACAGCTGCAGGCAGCGGTCCACCACCCGCCCCTGCAGCTCGGTCAGGAACAGCTTGACCTTGGCCGCGTCGACGGCGCTCAGCTCGCCGGCCACGTGCTCGGCCAGCGCCCGGTCCGCCATCGCCTGGCCGGCCTCGATCTCGGCGGCCACGGCGGCCAGCTCGAACTTGGTGTTCTGGAAATGGCTGACCGGCTTGCCGAACACGTGCCGGTCCTTGACGTAGGCCACGGTGGTGTCCAGCGCGGCGCGGGCGGCGGCCAGCGCGCCGATCGCGATGGTGAGGCGCTCCTGCGGCAGGTTGTGCCCGAGGTAGCCGAACGCCCGGCCCTCCTCGCCGAGCAGGTTGGACGCCGGCACCCGGACGTCGTCGAAGGACAGCTCGACGGTGTCCTGCACCTTCAGCCCGATCTTGGCCAGGTTGCGGCCCTTGGTGAAGCCGGGCATGCCGTCCTCGACGACCAGCAGGCTCAGCCCACCTCGGCGGTCGGACTCGTCACGGGAGGTGCGCGCCACCACGATGACCAGGTCGGCCTGGGCGCCGCCGGTGATGAACGTCTTGGCGCCGTTGAGCACGTAGTCCTCGCCGTCGCGCACGGCGGTGGTGCTCATCCCGGCCAGGTCGGAGCCGGTGCCGGGCTCGGTCATCGCGATGGACGTGACCAGCTCGCCAGCGGCCAGGCCGGGCAGCCAGCGACGGCGCTGCTCGGCGTCGGCGTAGGCCAGGAAGTACGGGATGACGACGTCCATGTGCACCCGCAGCGAGCCGAGCTGGACCAGTGCGCGGGCCGCCTCCTCGCTCATGATCGCGTTGTAGCGGAAGTCCGCCAGCCCGCCGCCGCCGTACTCCTCCGGGATCGCCATCCCGATCACGCCGAGCTTGCCCAGCTCGCGGAACAGCTCCCGGGGCACCAGCCCGGTCTCCAGCCAGCCGTCGAACTCCGGCGCCACCTCGCGGGCCAGGTAGTCCCGGATCATCCGGCGGAAGTCGTCGTGCTCAGAGCTGAAGCCGGACCGCCGCATACCCGACAGTATGGTCAGTTGAATTCAAACTTGTAAACCGACCGGTCCGGATCAGCCGCCCGGGATCCCCTGGCACAGCCAGGACGGGATCTGCCCGCCGCGGCAGCGCTCCGCGAACGGCGACTTGATCTTCGGCTGGACGCCCTGCTGGCCCGAGGTGTTGCCCGCGCCGGACTCGCTCGACCTGGACGAGGACTTGCCGGACTGACCGGACTGGCCGGCCGGCGGCGGCGCGGCCTGCGAGGGCGTCGGGGCCGCGGCGCTGCTCGGCGCGATCGAGCTCGGCGCCGGGGCGAGCGCGGGCGCGTGCACGGGCATCGCGGTCCCCGGGACGGCGCTGGTGAATCCGACCAGCACGATCCCGTCCGCCACCACCACGGCGGCCGCGACCGCCGCGAGCACGAACCGGGTCATCGGGCTGCCGAACGCGGACTGCATGTCTCGATTGTGCGGATCGCACCACCGGCCGTTGTGCCACGATCGAGTGGTGGACGCCGAGTCCACCGGACTCGGCGCCCACCGGTAACTCTCGGTCGTGGAGGTCGTCACTCGCTGCTGTTGTTCTGGGAGCAGTCGGTGTCGCTCTCCTTGCTGTTCTGTGCGCTGCCGAGCAGCAGGCCGAACGCGCCCGAGAGCACCCCGATGTCGTTGCCGCAGGCCTGGATGGGGATCTGGAGGGTCGTGTCGCTGACGTTGACCAGGCCGGACTGGTGGACCACCTTGGGTTTGCCGCCGCCCTGGTCGCGGGAATCGGTCGCGAACGCCAACGGGCTGACGGAGAGCACGCCCGCCAGTACAACGGCGACGACGATTCCAGCCTTCTTCTTCACGAAGGGTCTCCTTGTCTTTGTGCGGCCGAGCCCCGCGTCGAGGTATAGGGAGCGGCGGGGAGCTCGCTCTGACCCGGCGAAAGCTAGTGGGGGCCGTTACGCAGGCAAAACCGATACGCCCGAATGTGCGTAGCCCGTCATTCAGCAATCCGGGTCAGGGGTATCTTTCGGTGAGTATTTGCCGGCCCGGTCTAACGGTTGACTCACTCTTTCGAGGATCCACCGAGCCGTTCACAGCGTTTCTTCAACCGCTGGTCGCCGACACCGTCGAATCACCCAACGGTGATCAGGAGGCGGCCGCCCAGAGCCCGGTGACGATCGTCGCGACCCGCCCGTCGGCACGGACCAGCTCGGTGCGCAGGGTGCGGAACCGCCGCCCGCGCCGCACGTACTCGGTCCGGCAGCGCAGCTCGGTGCCGTCGATGGGAGCGGGGCGCAGGTACTCGGCGTGCACGGTGAGCGGGCGCAGTTCGGCCCCGTCGCTGAGGTCGGGCGCCTGCGCCCGGCGCTGGGCGAGCTGGCCGATGGCCATCGCCACCCCACCCTGCACCTGCCCGCGCGGGTTGGACAGCTCCGGGCCGCAGGTCAGCGACCAGTCGGCCGGGTCGTCCCCGGGACCCGAGGGCGTCACGACGGCGGCCAGCGTGGCCAGCAGCGCGTCGGGCCGGTGCGGCGCGATCCCGTCGGTTCCGTCGGTTGTGCGGTCCATCGGCGGCGGCTCGCCGAGGGCGGTCTCCGGGGTGGTCACCGCGAAGTGGCCGTGCGCGTGGGCCACCGCCCGGTCGCGGTCGTCGTGCACCACGACGGCGGCGTAGCCGGCGCCGGCCGCGTGGTGCGGCACCGTCGAGTCGGCGATCAGCCAGCCGGCGTCCGGGGCCGGCGGCGCGAGGTGGTCGATCCGCAGCTCGATGGTCGGGCTGCCCAGCCCCCGCCCGGCGCACATCGACACCGCCACCCCGCCCGCGACGTCGGCGAGCACGTTCAGCGCGACGGTCAGGGCTACGCCGTCAGGGTCGCCGTCGGGGCCGGGCGGGATCGGCAGCCGCAGCTGGCCCCCGTCCGCGTCCAGCCGCGACACCCGCGTCCCGAGGCCGCCCTCCACCGGGATGGCCCGCAGCCGGTCGGTGACCCGCTCGGCGGCCGTCCGCCTCGTCGTGTCAAGCCCCGTCGTGTCCAGGCCACCGGCCATCCGCTCACGCTCCTCGCTCGCCCGCGCCCCGCCCGCGCCCGACCAAGCTTGCTCGACGCGGCCCGGTTACGCCGCCCGGCCGCACGATGTCACACGGCGCGCCGCCCGCCCGCCGGACGCCCGACTGCGCCACCCGGGCGCGCGAACGCCCAGCTCGCGACCGGTCCGTCCAGATTTCTCTACGCTGGTGTGGTGTCGTTAGCTCATCAGGCCCGTGCCGTCCGCTCACTGACCAGCACCCTGCTGCGCGCCACCCTGGTCGGCGCGACCACCGCGGGGATGGGGCTGCTGGCCCGCGCGGCGTGGGGCATCCCGACCGCGAGGGGCGCCTCCCCCGCCATGCTGCAGCGGGCCGCGAACGGCTCGCCCCGCTACGTGGACGGTGCCTTCCGCAACACCCTGCCGCCCACCGAGGTCACGCCGGTGAGCATGGCCGCGATACTGACCGCCGTGCTCACCCGGGGCGAGCTCGGCACCCCGTCCGGCGTGGTGCCGCTGCGGATCCCCCGGTTCCCGACGGTCGCCGACGAGCTCGCGGTCACCTGGTACGGGCACTCCAGCGCGCTGATCGAGATCGACGGCCGGCGGGTGCTGGTGGACCCGGTCTGGAGCGATCGGGTGTCGCCGTCCTCGGTGCTCGGCCCGAAACGATTACACCCGGTGCCGACCAGCCTGGACGCGCTGCCCCCTGTCGACGCCGTGCTCATCTCGCACGACCACTACGACCACCTGGACCTGCCCACGATCCGCGCGCTGGTGGCGCGCGGCTCGGCGCCGTTCCTGGTCCCGCTGGGGGTCGGCGCGCACCTGCGGTCCTGGGGCGTGCCCGAGGACCGGATCGTCGAGCTGGACTGGGGCGGCCAGGCCAAGGTCCGCGAGCTGACCCTGACCTGCACCGAGGCCAGGCACTTCTCCGGGCGCTGGCTGACCCGCAACACCACGCTGTGGGCGTCCTGGGTGATCGCCGGGCCGCAGCACGGCGTGTTCTTCGGCGGCGACACCGGCTATACCCCGGCGTTCGCCGAGATCGGCGCCCGGTACGGCCCTTTCAACCTGACGCTGCTGCCGGTCGGCGCCTACCACGACCAGTGGCCGGACGTGCACATGACGCCGGAGGAGGCCGTCCGCGCCCACGGCGACCTGGGCGGCGGGGTGCTGATGCCGGTGCACTGGGCCACGTTCAACCTGGCCTTCCACGGCTGGGCGGACCCGATCCGCCGGCTGGTCGCGGCGGCCGAGCGGTCCGACGCCCGGTTCGCGGTGCCGATGCCCGGCGAGCGGTTCAGTGCCGGTTCGCCACCGGACCGGGACTGGTGGTCAGCGATCGCGTGACGGCGCGACCCGCACCGATGCGAAAGTAACCAGCGACGAGCGCCCCTCAGCCCCGCCGGCGAGTGAGGCGAGTAATGGCCGGCTCTGACCACGGCTCCGGGACGCCGAGCACGGCGTGCGCGGCGGCGACGAGCAGCTCGGTCAGCTCGGCGCGGGGCAGGCCGCTGCGGAAGTGGGCGACGGACTGGATGGCCCCGATCGCGGCGTGCACCGCCACCCGGGCGGCCACGTCGGACAGCCCCGGCCGCAGCCCGACCAGCACGTGCACCCACTCCTCGATGTAGTGCCGCTGCATCCGGCGCAGCCGCCGCCGGTCCGGCTCCGGCAAGGTGAGCAGCTCGCGCTGGTAGAGCAGCACCAACGGGCCGTCCTCCAGGATCACGTCGATCTGGCCGAGGACCAGCGCGCCCAGCGCCTGCCGGTCGTCGCGGGCTGCCGCGACCGCCGCGTACGCCTCGGCCAGCAGCCGTTCCATCACCCGGTCCAGCAGCGCCACCAGCACCGCGAGCTTGCCGTCGAAGTGCCGGTAGATCCCGGAGCCCACGATGCCCGCGGCGGAGCCGATGTCGGCCATGGTGACCGCGTGGTAGCCCCGGTCGGCGATCAGCTCGGTGGCCGAGAGCAGGATCCGCTCCCGCCGTTCCGGATCCCGTGACCTGCCGGCCGGAGCGGGTGCGGACGGACCCGGGGTCGGCATGCCGGCCTCCTGGTACGGCGTAGGGCTGGCCCACGGACGTCGAGACCGCACGGGTGAGATCGTCCACAGTGGACCGATGTGATCAGAGCGTGTCCTGGCACGTTAGCTCGGCTCCCCACGGGTTGGGAAGGCATCACGGCGACCCGGTCGGGTATCACCTCAGCAACTTCTCCAACGGCTCACAGGAGCGTCACAGGTGCCCGGCTCAGAGTTGAGGCATGAGCAACACGCCGGTGGAACCGTACGGAAGGAACCCGTACCAGACCACGCCGTACGGCACCACGACGCCGTACGGTCAGCTCCCCCCGCCCGAGGCGACCGCGCCGGGGCTGGGTTCGGGCTCGCCGCCGCCGGGGATGCCCCCGCCCGGGATGCCGCCGCCGGGAATGCCGCCGGCGCCGCCCGAGGGGCCTCGGCCGAGGCGTGGCCGGCGGATCGCCGGGATGGTCGCGGTCGCGGTGGTCGCCGCCGCGGTCGGTGGCGGCGTCGGGGGCGCCATCGGCCACCAGGGATCGTCGCCCAGCAGCTCGGCGGTCGGGACGCTGAACCAGCCGTTGCCGCCCGCCGGTGACCTGCCGGCCGGCGCGGTCAGCTCGGTGGCCCAGCACGTGCTGCCCAGCGTCGTCCAGCTGCAGGGCGCCGCCGGTGAGGGCTCCGGGGTGGTGCTGTCCTCCGACGGGCTCATCCTGACCAACGCGCACGTGCTCTCCGTGGCGCGCGGCGGGCAGCTCATCGCGACGTTCCAGAACGGCGACAGCAAGCCGGTCCGCGAGGTGGGCCGGGACACCAGGGCCGACCTCGCGGTGGTCCGCGCGCAGGACGTCTCCGGGCTGACCCCGATCGAGCTGGGCAACTCCGACGGGCTGAAGGTCGGCCAGCAGGTGATCGCTGTCGGCTCCCCGCTCGGCCTGGCCGGCACGGTGACCAGCGGCATCGTCAGCGCGCTGAACCGCCCGGTGGAGACCAGCGACGCGCCGAGCCCGGGCGGCGGCGCGGGCGGCGGTGGTGGCGGCGATCTCGGCGGGCTGCTCTCGCAGGCGCCCCCGACCTCGGTGATGGACGCGGTCCAGACCGACGCCGCGATCAACCCCGGCAACTCCGGCGGCCCGCTGGTGGACATGCAGGGCCGGATCGTCGGGATCAACTCCGCGATCGCCCGCAACGGCTCCACCGGGCTCGGCTTCGCCATCCCGATCAACCAGGCCAAGCGGATCGCCGACGAGCTGGTCGCGCACGGCAAGGCCAACCAGGCCCAGCTCGGGGTCTCGGTCCGCGACTCCACCCCCAGCGGCGCCCAGCTGATGGGCGTGCAGCCCGACTCGGCGGCCGCCAAGGCCGGGCTCAAGCCGGGCGACGTGGTGACCAAGATCGGCGACCGGCGCGTCGGGGACGCCGACGCCCTGGTGGCCGCCATCAACTCCGCGACCCCCGGCAGCAACGTCACGCTCACCGTCACCAGCGGCGCCGGCGAACCCCGGACCGTGCCGGTGACCCTGGGCAGCGTGCCCGCCGACTAGGCCCTCCCCTGAAGGCCAGCCACCCGGTGGGGAGCCCGGGTCCTGGCCGGGGCCGGGTGGGGACCACTGACCAAGCGGTCCCCACCCCGGCTCTGTTCTACGTAAAGTCATGGCCATGGGGATACAGCGCGACCCGCACCGCCCGGAAAGCAACCACACGCAGAGCGCTCGTCCAGCCCCGCCGGCGAGTGAGGCGACAATGAAGGTGCGAATCGGTGTCGGGTCCGTTCCGGTCGGTGTGCAGGGTCCGGGGGTCGGCCCCGACCTCGCCGACCTGGTCGACGAGCTGGAGGCGCACCGGATCGACTCGGTGTGGCTGTCCGACCTCGTCTCCGCCCGGCACACCACCGACCCGCTGATCGGGCTGGCCTACGCGGCCGGTCGCACCGAGCGGCTCAAGCTCGGCACCGGCGTGCTGGTGCTGCCGGGGCGCAACCCCGCGCTGGTCGCCGCGCAGCTCGCCGGCCTGGCCGCGCTGGCCCCCGGCCGGGTGCTGCCCGCGTTCGGGGTGCGCCCGGCGCTGGCCCCGGACCGCACCATGTTCCCGGTGCCGGACGGGCGGCGGGCCGAGGCGTTCGAGGAGGCGCTGGTGGTGGTGCGGGCGCTGCTGACCCGCCCGAGCGTCACGCACCACGGCGAGTTCTTCCAGTTCGACGAGGCGTCGGTGGCCCCGCTGCCGGCCAAGCCGCTGGACCTGTGGCTGGGCGGGCGGCTGCCGGTCGGGATGCGCCGCATCGGCCGGCTGGCCGACGGCTGGCTGGGCAGCTTCGTCACGCCCGAGGAGGCCGCCGTCTGCCGCTCGCAGATCGAGGCGGCCGCCGCCGAGGCCGGCCGGGAGGTCGAGGAGGACCACTACGGGACGAACGTGCTGGTCGCCCCGGACGGCTACCAGGAGTCCGACCTCGACGCCGCGCTGGCCACCGCGCTGCGCCGGCGCAAGGACGTGGACCCGGACCGGCTGATCTGCCGGGGCTGGGCGGCCGCCCGCGACGAGCTGCGCCGGTTCGTGGACGCCGGCCTGACCAAGTTCGTGGTCCGCCCGGCCACCCCCGTCACCTCCCGCCGCGACTTCCTGGACCAGCTCACGACCGAGCTCCTCCCCCTCCAAACCTGACACCGCGCCCGCACCCGTACCCCATCGGCGCCCGTACCCCCCATCGGCGAGTCGGGCGCCTGAGCACACTGAGTCGCGCTCTCGGCATACGGCAATGTCACACGGCAATGTGCTGGAACGCCCGACTCAGTGTGCCGAGACGCCCGACTCGCGGGTGGGGTACGGGTGGGATACGGGCGGGGTGCGGGTGCGCGGCTACGGCTGTTCGGTGAGGGGGAGGCGGACCTGGAAGCGGGTGTCGCCGGGCTCGGACTGGACGCGCAGGTCGCCGTGGTGGCGGTTCACCACGACGCGCCAGCTGACGTCCAGGCCGAGGCCGGTGCCCTCGCCGACGCCCTTGGTGGTGAAGAACGGCTCGAAGACGCGCTTGCGGTTCTCCGGCGGGATGCCGGGGCCGGTGTCGCCGATCTCGACCAGCACGTTCTCCCCGTCCAGCGCGGTGCGCAGCGTCAGCGTCCCGGACTCGCCCATCGCGGACAGCGCGTTGTCGATGATGTTGGTCCAGACCTGGTTCAGCTCGGCGGGGTAGGCCGGGATCTTCGGCAGCGAGCGATCGAAGTCCTTGACCACGCTCACCCCGTGCCCGAGCTTGCCGGCGAACATCACCAGGGTGGCCTTGAGGCCGTCGTGCACGTCGATCCACTGGAACGGGGCGCGGTCGAGCTGGGAGTACTGCTTGGCGGCGCCGACCAGCGCGGTGATCCGGTTCGTGGAGTCGGTGATCTCGCGCAGCAGGCTCTCGGTCTCGACGGTGTAGGCCAGCCAGCGCATGGCGCCGGACAGCGACTCCGGGCCGGCCGCGACCGCGACCTTCTCCAGGTCCTCGACCCGCAGGCCGGCGGCCACGAACACCGGCGCCATGTCCCAGCCGCCGTCCACGTCGTGGTCGTCGAGCCAGTCGGCCAGCTCGTCCTCCAGGTCGCTGGCCTGCACGGCGGACAGTTCAGGCGCCTCGTGCACCCGGTCGGCGAAGTCCTCCTGGATGCCGGTCAGCGCCAGCAGCGCGTCCTTGTCCAGCTTGCCCTCGGCGAGCATGGCCAGCTTGTGCCGCATGCCGGCCACCCGGTCGCGCAGGGTGGAGGTGGCGCGCGCGGCGGCGGCGGCCGGGTTGTTCAGCTCGTGGGTCAGGCCGGCGGAGAGCTTGCCGAGGGCGAGCAGGCGCTCGCGCTGGCTGGTGATGGCCTGGCCCCGGCGGGTGCCCAGCACCATGCCCTGCAGCAGGTGCACGGCCATCGGGAACCACTCCCGGAACGCCTCGGCGAACGGGCGCGCCGGCAGCGCCAGCAGCCGCAGGTCGGAGATGGCCCGCGCGGACAGCGCGTAGCCCTGCTCCAGCGACTCCTCCAGGTAGAACGTGACGGCGCCGAAGTACACCCCGACCTGGTCGGTGCGGGAGGTCTCCACCCGCTCGCCGCCGATCATCCGGCTGGTCGCGACCGTTCCGGACAGCAGCACCCAGAAGCACTCCGCCGGGTCGCCCTCGGCGAACACCTCGGTGTCGGCGGCCACGTCCACCTCGTCGGCGTTGTGCTTGACCCAGTCCAGCTGCTCGTCGGTCAGGTCGGTGAACAGGAACAGCTCGCGCAGCCGCTCGTTCGTCAACTGGATGCTCATCGCTCCCCCAGGTACCTGTGCACCAGGGTGACGGCCATCGCGCCCTCGCCGACGGCCGAGGCCACCCGCTTCACCGACTCCGCCCGCACGTCGCCGGCCACGAACACGCCGGGCACGCTGGACTCCATGAAGTACGGGTCCCGCTCCAGCGTCCAGCCGGGCGGGCGTTTGTTCTCGCGCAGCAGGTCGGGGCCGGTGCGGACGAAGCCGCGCTCGTCGCGGACCAGCACCCCGTCCAGCCACTCGGTGCGCGGCGCGGCGCCGATGAACACGAACAGGTAGCTGGCGTCGACGGTCTCGAGGCTCGACGCAGTGCCGTCCCGGTTGTCCCGCAGGGTGAGCCGCTCCAGGTGGCCGTCGCCGTGCGCCTCGGCCACCTCGGTGTGGTTGCGCACCGAGACGTTCTCGATCCCTTCGAGCTGCTGGATCAGGTAGTGCGACATGGAGCTGTGCAGCGACTCGCCCCTGATCAGCAGGACCACGCGCTTGGCGTGGCGGGCGAAGAACACGGCGGCCTGGCCCGCGGAGTTGGCGCCGCCGACGATGTAGACGTCCTGGCCCGCGCAGGCCGGCGCCTCGGTCACCGCGGAGCCGTAGAACACGCCGCTGCCGGTCAGCTCGTCCACGCCGGGGGCGTCGAGCTTGCGGTACGACACCCCGGTGGCCAGCACCACCGAGTGCGCCGCGATCTCCGAGCCGTCGCCGAAGTGCACCACCCGCGCCGAGCCGCGCGCCTCCAGTTGGGTGACCTCGCGCGCGGACAGCGTCTCGGCGCCGAACTTGCGGGCCTGGCGGCGGGCGCGGTCGGTGAGCTGAGCGCCGGAGACACCGTCCGGGAAGCCGAGGTAGTTCTCGATGCGCGAGCTCTGCCCGGCCTGGCCGCCGGTGGCGCGGCGCTCCACCAGCACGGTGCGCAGGCCTTCGGAGGCGCCGTAGACCGCCGCGCCCAGCCCGGCCGGCCCGGCGCCGACCACCACCAGGTCGTAGAACTCGGCGGCCGGCTGGGTGGAAAGGCCCACGGCGGCGGCGATCTCGGTGTCCGAGGGGTGGCACAGGCAGACACCGTCCGGGGTGATCACCACCGGGACGTCCTCGGCGACCCGGCCGGACGCCTCCAGCAGCCGCTGGCCCTCCGGCTCGTCCACGCTGAAGTACCGGTACGGCACGGCGTTGCGGGCCAGGAAGTCGCGGGCCTTGAACGAGGGCGCCGACCAGCGGTGGCCGACGACCTTGGTCTCCTCGACGGCGGTGTCGCCGGTCGCGCGCCAGGTCTCCACCAGCGCGTCGACCACCGGGTAGAGCTTCTCCTCGGGCGGGTCCCACGGCTTGAGCAGGTAGTGGTCGACGTCCACCAGGTTGATGGCCTGGATCGCGGCGTCGGTGTCGGCGTACGCGGTGAGCAGCGCGCGGCGGGCGCGGGGGAACAGGTCCATCGCCTGCTCCAGGAACTCGATGCCGTTGAGCTGCGGCATCCGGTAGTCCGCGAGCATGGCGGCCACCACGTCGCCGCGCAGCTTCAGCTCGCGCAGCGCGTCCAGCGCGTCCAGCGCCGAGTCCGCGCGCACGATCCGGAACTCCTCGCCGTAGCGCCGCCGCAGGTCGCGAGCCACCGAGCGGGAGACCCCGGGGTCGTCGTCCACGGTCAGCAGTACGGGCTTGCCCATGGGTTCCATCCTCTCTCCAAACCGGGCACTGTGGCGAACTCCGTTTTCCGCCGTTCGCCTAACCTCGTGCTCGTGACCGCCGATGCACTGGCCGAAACCGCGCTGACCGGCGCGCCGGCCGCCGTGAGCCCGCCCGGGCCGACGCCGTGCCTGGTGATGGACCTCGCGGTGGTCCGGGCGCGGTATGCCGAGCTGCGGGCGGCGCTGCCGGGGGCGCGGGTGTACTACGCGGTGAAGGCGAACCCCCGGGCCGAGGTGCTGGGCGCGCTGGCGGACGCGGGCTGCGGGTTCGACGTGGCGTCCCCCGGGGAGATCGAGGGGGCGCTCGCGGCCGGGGGGCGGGCGGAGCGGCTGTGTTACGCCAACCCGGTGCGGACGCCGGCGGATGTCGCGGCGGCGGCGGGGCACGGGGTGTCGCTGTTCGTCACCGACAGCGGCGAGGACCTGGAGGTGCTCGCGGACGGGGCGCCGGGGGCGTCGGTGCTGGTCCGGCTGGCGGTGGACGACACGGGGTCGGCGACGCCGTTCGGCGGCAAGTTCGGGTGTTCTCCGGCGAGGGCGGTGTCGCTGCTGCTGCAGGCGGCGTCCTCGGGGCTGGATCCGGCCGGGCTGAGCTTCCACGTCGGCTCGCAGCAGTCCCGGCCGGCGGCGTGGGCGGATGCGATCGCCGTTGCCGCTTCGGTGGCGGCCGATGCGGGGCTGGCCGTGAGGATTCTGGACGTGGGTGGCGGGTTCCCGGTGCCGTATCGGACGCCGGTGCCCCCGGTGGCGGAGTTCGGCGCGGCGATCGAGGCGGCGGTGCGCCGGCACTTCCCGGGGCGGCGGGCGCCGGAGCTGGCGGTGGAGCCGGGGCGGCTGCTGGTCGCCGAGGCGGGGGTGCTGCACGCGTCGGCGGTCCGGGTGAGCGTGCGGGACGACGGGCGCAGGTGGGTGTACCTGGACGTGGGGAGGTACGGCGGTCTGGCCGAGACGGAGGGTGAGGCGATCGGCTACCGGCTGGCCACCGACCACGACGGCCCGGGGGTCGAGCTGGCGCCGGCGGTGCTGGCCGGGCCGACCTGCGACGGCGACGACGTGCTGTACCGGGAGGTCGCGCTGCCGGCCGCGCTGCGCTCCGGTGACGCCGTGCGGCTGCTCGCCGCCGGGGCGTACACCGCCAGCTACGCCTCGGTCGGGTTCAACGGGCTGCCGCCGCTGGCCGTCCGCTGTGTGGACTCCGTTGGACCTGGATCATGACCGCCCCCGACTTCGCCGGCCGGCACGTGCTCGCGGAGCTGTCCGGGGCGAGCCCGGAGCTGCTGGACGACGAGCAGGCGGTGCGTGCCGCGCTGGCGGGCGCGCTGGGTGAGGCCGGCGCCAGGGTGCTCGACGTGGTGTCGCACCGGTTCGACCCGCGCGGGCTGACGGTGCTGGCCATGCTCGCCGAGTCGCACGCCTCGGTGCACACCTGGCCGGAGCGCGGCGGCGCCTTCGTCGACGTGTTCACCTGCGGAAACTCCGCGGACCCGGAGCGCGCGGTGGAGCTGCTGGCCAAGCGGCTCGGCGCCCGGCTGGCCCGCCGCGAGACGGTCCGCCGGGGCGGGGGCGCGCCTGCGGGGGTGCGCGAGCCGCTGTCCGCCGGGCTGCACCGGGTGTGGGACGTCACCGAGGTGCTCTGGTCCGGCCGGACCGCCTACCAGGACGTGCTGATCGGGCGGACCGCGCACGGCGTCACGCTGTTCTGCGACGACGAGCGGCAGAGCGCGCACGCCAGCCAGCTCGTGTACCACGAGGCGCTGCTGGTGCCCGCGCTGCTGCTCGCCGAGCGCGTCGAGAACGTGCTGGTGATCGGCTCCAGCGAGGGGGTGGTCAGCGAGATCGCGGTGGCCGCCGGCGCCCGCCGGGTGGACCACGTGGACATCGACGCCGAGTGCGTGCGGGCCTGCGCCCGGTACCTGCCCTACGGCTACACGCTTGACACGTTGGAAGCCGCCGAACGCGGCTCCGGGCACATCGCGGTGCACTACGCCGACGGCTGGGAGTTCCTGTCCGGCGCGGCGCACGACTACGACGTCGTGGTCGTCGACCTGCCCGACGAGCGGCCCGACGACCCCGCCGCCCAGCACAACCGGCTCTACGGCACGGACTTCCTGCGCCGCGCCGCCTCGGTGCTGCGGCCCGGCGGCGTGCTGACCGGCCAGGCCGGGTGCGCCACGCTCTGGCGCAACGACACGCTCCGCTCGTCCGTGAAACGTTTCAACGAGGTCTTCCCCACCGTCCTGCACTACGGCTCCGACGAGCACGAATGGTCCTTCCTGACCGGCTCACCCCGCCCCGTCCAGGACCCCGTACGAACGGTGACCACCCGCCTTCCCACCCTCCCCTACCGCCCGGCCACCCTGGACGCCGCCGCGCTGCGCCGGGGCGCCGTCGCGCCGCATGCGCTCAGGCGGCCTGAATGACGAACACCAGCACCGCCGTGCACCCCGCGAGCATCCCCGTCGCGTTGAGGAACAGGTTGCGCCCGAAGTCGCGCACCCTGACGTGCGCCGACACCGCGATCACGAAGTAGGCCACCAGCGCCGCGCAGGTCAGCACGGCCAGCGGCGGGAACCAGATGCCGGCCACCAGGCCCGCCGCCGCGGCCACCTTCAGCGGCGGCAGCAGCTTCCAGAGCCGCTGGGGGTAGTGCACGTCCAGCAGGCACTGCCGGATGAACGCGACGGGCTTCGCGCACATCACGGCATCGCCGACCTGGACCACGGCGAGTGCGACCAACGGCCACCACGGGGTAATCATCGAAACTGCTCCTTGCGTCCCGTTAGAACGTCCTGACTCGTCGTAGGACGACGTGGGCCGCCCGAACGTCAGGTGGCCGCACCTGACATCGCGGGCCTGCGTACCGTCATTCACTACATGGGAGACGACGAGGATCGGCGGCGGCTGCGCAACATCGCCTACCGCCTGCTGGGTTCGGTGGACGACGCCGAGGACGTGGTGCAGGAGACCTACCTGCGCTGGCACCGGCTCGACGACCAGTCACGCCGGGAGATCCGGTCGCCGAGGGCGTGGATGACGCAGGTGGCCACCCGCATCTGCTACGACCACCTCGGCTCCGCCCGGGTGCGCCGGGAGAGCTACGTCGGCTCGTGGCTGCCGGACCCGGTCCCGTCCGAGCCGCCCGCCCAGGTCGTCGACCCCGCCGACCGGGTGACGCTGGACGAGTCGGTGCGGATGGCGCTGCTGGTGCTGCTGGAGACCATGACTCCGGCCGAGCGGGTGGCGCTGGTGCTGCACGACGTGTTCGGCATGCCGTACGCGGAGATCGCGCGCACCGTCGGCCGCACGCCGCAGGCCTGCCGCCAGCTCGCCTCGTCCGCGCGCAAGCGGATCAAGGCCGCGCGCACCGCCGCCACCTCGCGCGACGAGCACGAGCGGATCGTCGCGGCGTTCGTGCGCGCCTGCGCGGACGGCAACCTGGACGCGCTGGCCGCCGTGCTCGCCCCCGACGTGGTCGCCACCACCGACAGCGGCGGCAAGGTCCCGTCCGCGCGCCGCCCGGTCGCCGGCGCCGCGCGGGTGGCCCAGCTCATGCTCGGCATCGCCACCCTGCACCGCTCGGCGACGTTCGAGGTCACCACGGTGAACGGCCTGCCGGGGATCGTGGCGTACGAGGACGGTCGGGTGGTCGCCGTCTCGGGCGTCGACGTCGCCGGCGGCCTGGTCACCCAGCTCTGGATCGTCACGAACCCGGACAAGCTCACGCACTGGCAGGCCGGCTAGCGCTCCTCGATCTCGGCGAACCGCAGGACGCTGTCGCCGATCCCCCACCCGCCGTCGGGGACCTCCTCGACGAGGACCATCGTGTTCGGTCGGGCCCGCTCGCCGTAGATCTCGGCGTACAGGTCGGTGGTGCGGTGCACGATCAGCTCCATCTGCTCGGCGGTCAGGGAACCGGCGGGCACCTTGAAGTTGGCGTAGGGCATGTCGTTCTCCTTGGCTGTCGTCAGATGATTCCGCCGTTGGCCCTGATGACCTGGCCGTTGACCCAGTGCCCGCTCGGCCCGGCCAGGAACGCGACGACGTCGGCGATGTCGGCCGGCGTGCCGAGGCGCTCCAGCGGCGGCTGGGCGGCCAGGCGGGCGATCGTCTCCTCGTCCTTGCCGTCGAGGAACAGGTCGGTGGCGGTCGGCCCCGGGGCGACGGCGTTGACGGTGACGTCCCTGCCGCGCAGCTCGCGCGCCAGGATCATCGTCAGCGCCTCCACCGCGCCCTTGCTCGCGGTGTAGGCCCCGTACCCGGGGAACGCCAGCCCGACCACCGAGGTCGAGAAGGTGACCAGCGCCCCACCCGGCCGCAGCCGGCGCGCGGCCTGCTGGGCGACCACGAACGCGCCGCGAATGTTCGTCCGGTGCACGTCGTCCAGGACCGCGAGGTCCAGGTCCGCGACCGTCGACCAGGACGCCTTGCCCGCCGCGTGCGCCACCACGTCGACGCCGCCGAACGCCGCCTCGGCCGCGTCGAACAGCGCGGCCACGGCATGCTCGTCGGCGACGTCGGCCTGTACGGCGATCGCCCGCCCACCTGTTTTCTCGACCGCGCGCACCGCATCCTCGGCCAGGTCCTTGCGCCCGGCATAGCCCACGACGACGGCGTAACCGTCCGCCGCCAGCCTGGTCACGATCGCACTGCCGATACCGCGTGAGCCGCCGGTCACGATGGCGACCCTCTCGTCGTTGCTCATGCTCACACCCTGTGCCCGCCAGCCACCCGCAACCAGGGGACGTCACCCCCTGGCTGGGACCGACCGGCGCACGGACACTGGTCGATGTGAACCTGGCAGAGCTCGGCGCGTTCCTGAAGTCACGACGCGACCGGATCCGGCCCTCCGACGTCGGCCTGCCGGCCGGCCCCCGCCGCCGGGTCCCCGGACTGCGGCGGGACGAGGTCGCCCAGCTCGCCGGCGCGTCCGTCGACTACTACATCGAGCTGGAACGCGGGCGCGGCGCGCAGCCGTCCGAACAGATGGTGGCCGCCCTGGCCCGCGCGCTGCGCCTGACCCTGGACGAGCGCAACCACCTCTACCACCTGGCCGGCCGCCCGCTGCCGCCCTCCGGCGGGCCGGCCGCGCACATCCACCCCGGCATGCTCGACCTGCTCGACCGCCTGACCACCACGCCCGCGCAGGTCATCACCGACCTGCACGTCACGCTGGTGCAGAACCGCCTGGCCGTCGCCCTGCTGGGCCCCGCCCCCGCCGCGAGCGCCCCCGACGCCAGCTTCGTCCACCGCTGGTTCACCGCCCCGTCCGCGCGCGCCATCTACCCGCCCGAGGACCACCCGCACCACTCCCGCACCTTCGTGGCCGACCTGCGCGCCGCCGTCGCCCGCCGAGGCCCCCGCGACGCCGAGACCGCCACGCTCGTGACCGAGCTGCACCGCCGCAGCGCCGAGTTCGCCGCCCTGTGGGACCGCCACGACGTCGCCGTCCGCCGCTCCGACCGCAAGCGCATAGTCCACCCGACCCTCGGCACCATCGACGTCAACTGCCTCAACCTGTTCAGCGAGGACGGCCGCCAACGCCTGCTCTGGTTCACCCCCGCTGTCGGCACCGACTCCGTCGAACAGCTCGACCTGCTCTCCGTCCTCGGCACCCAGGACCTCACGCCCGAACGCCGCTGAACCGTCGGTGGCCGGCTGTACGTTCGTGGGTTGATGGACGAGCTGGACGAGAGGCTGGACCGGATCGGGCGGCAGCCCTTCCGCGCGAAGTTCCGGCTGCGCGGGCGGGATCGCGCGGTGGTCGACCTGCGCGGGATCATGACCGTCCGAAAGCACACCGAGGATCTGATCGGACGCAGGCTGGCCCCGGCCGAACCGCGCAACGACGGCCGCCAGACCCCGTATCGAGGGCATCCCACCTTCGTCGCCCAGCACGCCACCGCGACGTGCTGTCGCACCTGCCTCGCGCGCTGGCACGGCATCCCCGCCGGGCACGCGCTCGACGACGCCGAGCGGGCCTACGTGGTGGAGGTGATCTGCCGGTGGATCGTCAAGCAGTACGCGCCGCACCGCCCGCCAGCGTGATCAAGTGGGGCTTGACCTGCGAAGGTGGCTCCTCCGACTGGACTCGAACCAGTAACCCTGCGGTTAACAGCCGCATGCTCTGCCAATTGAGCTACGGAGGATCGCTTAGGTGCCAGGCGGGCTCGCCGCCGACGTGTCAAAGGATAGCCCACCGCGTCGGCGGGGCTACAGCCCCTCCCCGGCTTGTGGGCAGGGCGTCGCCGCCGCGGCAGGATGGAGGGCGAGTCGACGCTGGGAGGATGCACATGATCCCGTTCTTGCTCGGTGCGGCGGTCGGGTATGTGCTCGGTGCCCGGGCCGGCCGTGAGCGGTATGAGCAGTTGGCGCGGACGTATCGGCGGCTGGCCGACCACCCGGCGGTGCAGGGCGCGGCGGGCATCGCGAAGGCCAAGATGGTGGACGCGGTGAGCGCGGCGGCCGGGGCTCGGCGGGAGCCGTTGGCCAGTACGAACGGTCGGGGTGGCGCGGCGTCCTGAGCGGTCAGTCGAGCAGGTACACCTCGTCGCCGGGCATCGCGGCGCCCGGCTCCAGCACGGCGGCGTACACGCCGAGGGCCAGCTCGTACGGCGCGAGCACCTTCAGCAGCGCGGGCGAGCGGCCCAGGCCGAGCTGGTCCTGGGTGACCATCACGCAGCGGATGGTCGGGCCGGTCACGCCGAGCAGCGCGGTGCCGACCCGGAGCTGGCGGCCGATCCAGCCGTCCTCGGCCCGGTCCTCGCCGTCGACGTCGATCACCAGGTTGGGCCGGGCGCGCTGCCAGCCGACGTGCTCGTCCGGGGCCTGGGCGGACCACCAGCGCAGGGTGGCCGAGGTGATCAGGTGCACGGGGGCGGCGTCGTGGTGCGGCCCCTCCTCGGTCGGGGTGACGGTGACCGGGCGGCCGACCACCTCGGTCAGCGCGGCCGGCAGCTCCGGGGAGGCCACGTCGAACTCCCGGCCGTCGGGCAGCCGCAGCAGCGCCTCCGCGTCAACACTGTCACCGCCGTGGCCGCCGTCGAGGAGCCGGGCGGACATCTCCAGCATGTGGTCCAGCCGCGCCCAGCGCCAGGTGTTCTTGCCGGACCCGCGCTTGCCGTCCTCGGTGCGCAGCGCCCACGCCCGGTCGCCGGGCACCCCGCCGGGCTCGAGCACCAGCCGCTCCGGCCGCTCGCCCTGTACCGACTTGACCGGGTAGCGGGCGCACACCTCGACCGTCCCGACCCGTGTCCCGCGACCGCTCATCCCCCGGCCCGAGCCACGAGGAAGATGCGCCGGAACGGGAACCAGGTGCTGCCGTCCGCCCGGAGCGGGTAGGCGCGGGCCAGCCGGGGCGCCAGCTCGGCGCGGAACCGTTCCCACTCGGTGTCGTCCAGCGCCTTGCGGACCGGGCGCAGCGCGGTGCCGGTGATCCAGGTCAGCACCGGGTCCGGGCCGGTCAGCCGGTGCAGGTAGGTGGTCTCCCAGGCGTCCACCAGGGCACCGGTGCCGGCCACCGCGTCGGCGTACTCCATGGTGCCCGCCACCGCGTGCTCGTCGCGGACCTGGACCCGCCCGCGCCACGGCGGCTCGTCCAGCAGCTCGCGGATCAGCACGTGCGACGGCGAGGCGAAGTTGCCGGGCACCTGCATGGCGAACCAGCCGCCCTCGGGCATCGCGGCGACCCAGCGCACCACCAGCTCCGGGTGTTCGGGGATCCACTGCAGGACGGCGTTGCAGACCACCACGTCGTCGGACGGCCCCGGCGACCAGTCCCGCACGTCCGCCTGCCTGGCCGGCACGCCCCGGGCGCGCGCGTCGGCCACCATCTCGGCCGAGGAGTCCAGCGCGTCCACCTCGGCGTCCGGCCAGCGCGCGGCCAGCAGCCCGGTCAGGTGGCCGGGGCCGCAGCCCAGGTCGACCACCCGGCGCGGCTCGGTGGCGCCGACCCTGGCCAGCAGGTCGTGGAACGGCCGGGACCTGTCGTCGTCGAACGTCAGGTACGCGGCCGGGTCCCAGCCCAGCGACGAACGGGTCACCCTCGCGCCTCCTTCAGCTTGCGCGCCACCTCGACGGCCACCCGCCGGACCGCGTCGACGTCCGCGCCGGGGTCCGGCCGCACCTGCAGCACCATGCCGTCGCGGCCGGGCACGGCGCGCTGCACGAACCAGGCCCCGCCGCCGGGCAGCTCGCGGCGGTGCCGGGACCGGATCGAGCCGGTGACCCGCTTGTGCACCACCTCGGGCACGGCACCGGGCTCGGCCAGCGGCAGCCGGCGCGGCGGCAGGTCGCGCAGCAGCACCGCGTCACCGGCCTCGCCGGACTCCTCGGCCTCGATCACGCTGAGCGCGCCGCCGCCCCAGGTGGCCTTGCTGACCAGGTGCCAGCCGACGCGGCGCCCCTCCGGCAGCCACAGCCCGTACGTGCTGACCACCAGCGGGCCGCCGCCGGACACCGTCGCCGTGGCCAGCACCCGCTCCTGCGCGTCCAACCGCCCGGCGAACCCCTCCGGCAGCCGCTCGCCGCCGAGCAAACCGACCAGCCGCGCCCGCCAACCACTCACGCGGTGCCCAACGAACGTTCCCGCAGCGCCTTGCGGTACTGCTCCAGGGCGACCAGGTCGCCGAACAGCGTGTGGTACTCCTCGGCCTGCTCGACCGGCGAGGTCCGCTGCAGCCGCGACTTCAGCTCGGCCACCTGCCGCTCCACCATCGCGCCCTGCAGCCCGGCCAGCAGGCTGCCCACGTACCTGGGCATGCCGTCGTTCTTGGTGGCCATCCGCAGCGGCTCCACGGCCAGCTCGGTGAGCAGCGAACGCAGCGCGCTCGGGCACTGGGCGGCGACCAGCTCCAGCCACTCGGTGCCCTCGTGCCCACCGGCCGCGCCGCCGGCCTCCCGGATGCCCCGGTGCACGGCCACGTAGGACGGGTGGGTGAACGCGCCGTCCGGCAGCTCGTCGTAGGACGGACCGGCCACCGCCGGCACCTGCAGCGCCGACTTGATCGCTTCGCGCTGCAGCCGCAGCCGGGGGTCGTCCGGCGCGGGCCGCGACAGGCCGCCGTTCCCGGCCGGGTCGACGGCGCCGTTCCCGTTCGCCGGCCCGCGCACCACCCGGGGCCGGTCGGACGGCGCGTCGGCCTCCTCGCGCACCCGCTGCACCACGGTGGCCTCGTCCGCCCAGCCCACCCAGCCGGCCAGCCGCCGGGCGTAGCCGTCCCGCAGCGAGCGGTCCTTGATCCGGGCAACCAGCGGGACGGTCCGGCGCAGCGCGCCCACCTGGCCCTCGGTGGTGTCCAGGTCGTAGTCGCGCAGCAGGTTGCGGATGGCGAACTCGAACAGCGGCTCGCGGCGGGCGACCAGGTCGCGCACGGCGGTGTCGCCGGAGCGCTGCCGCAGCTCGCACGGGTCCAGCCCGTCCGGCGCGATCGCCACGAAGGTCTGCCCGACGAACTGCTGCTCGCCCTCGAACGCCTTGAGCGCGGCGGCCTGGCCGGCGGCGTCCCCGTCGAACAGGTAGATCATCTCGCCCAGGTCGAACGAGTCATCGCCGATCAGCCGGCGCAGCACGCCGATGTGTTCGGTGCCGAACGCGGTGCCGCAACTGGCCACCGCCGTGGTCACCCCGGCCAGGTACAGGGCCATCACGTCGGTGTAGCCCTCCACCACGACGGCCTGGCGGCGCCGGGCGATCTCCCGCTTGGCCAGGTCCAGCCCGAACAGCACGTGCGTCTTGCGGTAGACCGGGGTCTCGGTGGTGTTGAGGTACTTCGCCTCGATCGGGTCGTCGTCGAACAGCCGCCGCGCGCCGAACCCGACCACGTCGCCGCCCAGGTCCCTGATCGGCCACAGCAGCCGGCGGCGGAACCTGTCGATCGGCCCGCGCCGGCCCTCCTTGGACAGCCCGGCCTTGAACAGCTCGTCCAGGCTGAACCCGGCGGCCAGCAGGTGCTTGGTCAGCCCGTCCCACTCCGAGGGGGCGTAGCCGCAGCCGAACGTCGTGGCGGCCGCCGCGTCGAACCCCCTGCCGGTGAGGAACTGGACGGCAGGCGCCGCCTCCGGGGTGCGCAGCCGCTCGGCGTAGAACTCGGCGGCGCGCCGGTTGGCCTCCAGCAGCCGGGTGCGGGTGCCCTTCTCCCGCTGCACCGACGAGCCGCCGCCGGTGTAGGTCAGCCGGATGCCGACCTTGTCCGCGAGCCGCTCGACGGCCTCCACGAAGCCGAGGTGCTCGATCTTCATCACGAAGTCGATCACGCTGCCGCCCTCGGCGCAGCCGAAGCAGTGGAACGTGCCGTGCGTCGGGCGGACGTTGAACGAGGGCGTCTTCTCGTCGTGGAACGGGCACAGGCCCTTCAGCGACCCGGCCCCGGCGCGGCGCAGCGCGACGTACTCGCCCACCACCTCGTCGATCCGGGCCCGTTCACGGACCTTCGCGATGTCCGCGTCCCTGATCCGGCCAGCCACCCTGGTGAGTCTATGCCGGGGCGCCACCAGGGCCGGCCAGGGCCGGTCAGTCCTCCAGAACGAGGCAGAACGGGTGGCCGGCCGGGTCGAAGTAGACCCGGAACCGCTCCGGCTTGGGCTGCACCTCGGCCTTGCGCGCGCCGAGGGCGAGCACCTCGCGCTCGCCGTCGTCCAGGTCGGGCACGTCGAGGTCGATGTGCAGCTGCTGCGGGCTCCGCTCGTCGGGCCACGCCGGCGGGCGGTGCCCCGGCGCCTGCTGGAAGGCGATCGTGACCGGGCCGTCCGCGCGCAGCTCCACCCAGTCGTCACGCGAGTCCGGGTGGACCGGCCAGCCGGTGATCGCGGAGTAGAAGCCGGCGAGGGCGCGCGGGTCGGGGCAGTCGAGGGCGACGAGGCTGAACCGGGCGATCGAGGTGGCGGGGGAGGTCGTCATGGCCCGCACCGTAGCGCCGCTCACCGACAGTTCGCCGGGTCCGGCACGCTCGTCGCCCTCGACGGCCCGCCTGGCGCCGCGATCGGGGCGATTGTCGCGCTGAGAGCCGCGCTCAGCCGGTATCGGCCGTACTTCGCCACTACCGTCACATTTGTGTCGATCGCGCCCGACATCGAGGAGCACCGCGCCCACCTGGTCGGCGTGGGCTACCGGATGACCGGCAGCCTCGCCGACGCCGAGGACGCGGTGCAGGAGGCGTGGCTGCGGTTGAACCGGCTCGCCGACTACGAGCGGGCCGAGATCGAGGACCAGCGCGCCTGGCTGACCACCGTGGTCGCCCGGCTGTGCCTGGACCGGCTGCGCTCGGCCACCGCGCGCCGGGAGAGCTACGTCGGCCCGTGGCTGCCCGAGCCGCTGGTCTCGGCCCCGCACGACGACGACCCGCTGGCCTCGCTGGTGCGCGACGAGGGCATCCGGATGGCCGCCATGGTGGTGCTGGAACGGCTGACCCCGCCGCAGCGGGTGGCGTTCGTGCTGCACGACGCGCTGGCGCTGCCGTTCGGCGAGATCGCCGCGGTGCTGGGCTGCTCCCCGGACGCCGCCCGCCAGCACGCCTCGCGGGCCAGGCGGGTGCTCGCCGACGCGCAGCCGCCGCCCCGGGCCGACGCCGCCGAGCAGCGGCGCCTGCTCGGCGCGTTCACCGACGCGCTCGGCCGGGGCGACGCCGACGCGCTGGTCTCGCTGCTGCACCCGGACGCGGTGCTGATCAACGACAGCGGCGGGCTGACCCCGGCCGCCCGGCGCGAGGTGCACGGCGCGACCAAGGTGGCCCGGCTGCTGGTGGGCCTGCTGCACAGGTACGGGCCGGAGAACATGTTCAAGGGCTGGGCACCGGTGCTGGTCAACGGCGAGCAGGGGCACGTGTCCGGCGGGCACGGCGGCGTGCCGGAGTCGGTCAACGTGTTCAGCGTGCGGGACGGGCTGATCGTCGCCCTCTACGGCGTGCTCAACCCCGCGAAGCTGGCCGGCGCGCTGCCCCGCACCCGGCTGCGTTCCGAGCGGCTCAGGCCGTCGGCTCCCCGGCCGGCGCGGCCGGGGGCGACTCCGCCGCTGTGACCCCGTCGGCCAGCTCGCGCGAGAAGCGCGCCACCGACATCTCGACGCCCACGTACTCCTGCTCCTCGACCAGGCCGTCCGCGCGCCAGCCTCGGCCTCGGTAGAAGGCGTGCGCCCTCGGGTTCTCGGCGAGCACCCAGAGCACCGCGTGCCGGTGGCCGGTCGCCGCCAGGTGGTCCATCCCGGCGGCGTGCGCGGCGTGCGCCGCGCCCCGGCCGAACGCGTCCGGGTCCGCGTACAGGGCGTACAGCTCACCGGTCGGCACCCCCGGCCGCCCGTCGCGTTCCGGCTCGCGGGCCGGCCCCACCGCGCAGAATGCCCCCAGCTCCGGGCCGAAGAACCCGACCCGCAGCGCCAGGAACACCCGCCGAGGGCCGGGCGACTCCAACTTCTCCCGCCACCGCTCGGTGCGCTCGGCGAGGTCCAGCCCGGCCAGCGCCGAGTCCGGCACCAGACCTCGGTACCCGTACCGCCAGGACCGCACGTGCAGCGCGCCGATCACGGCGGCGTCACCCGCCCTCGCCACCCGTACAGTCCACTCATCTACTCCCACCGGGCCACGGTGGCGCACCGGCCGGCGGCCGTCCACCAGGTTCCCTCTGTGGTGGACTGGACAGCGTTCACATGAGCGTTCACATGAGGACGAGGAGTTGAGGATGACGGCCAAGTACGACCTCGGGCCGGCCGCCGAGCAGATCAAGACCTTGATCGACGGCGTCACCGACGAGCACCTGGACGGCCCCACCCCGTGCGCGGAGTACACCGTCCGCGACCTGCTCGGCCACCTGCTCGGGCTGACCGCCGTGTTCCGCAACGCGGCGACCAGGACCGGCGACACCGCCGCCCCTCCTGAAGAGCCGGGCACGCTGGTCACCGGCGACTGGCCCGCGCGGCTGGCCGCCCGGCTCGACGAGCTGGCCCTGGCCTGGCGGGACCCGAACGCCTGGGAGGGCGTCACCGGCGCCGGCGGCGTCGAGCTGCCCTCCTCGCTGGCCGGCACGATCGCGCTGAACGAGCTGCTGCTGCACGGCTGGGACCTGGCCCGCGCCACCGGCCAGCCGTTCCGCGCCGACCCGGACAGCGTCCGCGCCTCGCTGGAGTTCACCGAGCTGGTCAACAGCCCACGGTGGACGGCCGGCCGGGCCGGGCTCTTCGACGACGTCGTCGAGGTGCCCTCCGACGCCCCCGACCTGGACCGCACGCTGGGCCTGAGCGGCCGCGACCCGGCGTGGACGCCATGACCGCCGTGCACACCGACGACTGGCATGTCGACCTGCTCGACGTCGACGCCTACCTGGCCCGCATCGACCACCCCCGGGTCGCGCCCACCGCCGAGTCGCTGCGCAGCCTGACCCGGGCGCACGTGCGCGCCATCCCGTTCGAGAACGTGGACGTCGTGCTGGGCACCCACCGAGGCATCGGGCTGGACGCGATCACCGACAAGCTGGTGCACCGCCCGCGCGGCGGCTACTGCTACGAGCACGCGTTGCTGTTCGCCGCCGTCGCGCAGCGGCTCGGGTTCGAGGTGCGCCGCCTGATCGCCCGGGTCCAGCCGCACCGCTCCGGCCCGCGCACGCACATGACGCTGCGGGTGCGCGCCGACGGGGTGGACCACCTGGTGGACGTCGGGTTCGGCGCCGCGATGCTCGTCCCGATGCCCCTGCGCGACGGCGCACAGGTCGACCAGGCCGGCTGGATGCACCGGCTGACCCGCGCCGACGGCCTCTGGACGCTGGCCAGGCGCACCGCCGACGGCTGGGAGCCGCTGCACGAGTTCGACGAGAGCCGGGCCCGCCCGATCGACTACCAGGTCGCGCACCACTACGTGTCCACCCACCCCGCCTCGCCGTTCACCGGCCGGCTGGTGGTGATGCGCCTGGACGAGGGCGTGAGCCGCCGCCTGGTCGGCGACGAGCTGACCGTCGAGCACGCCGACGGCCGGGTAAAGCGCACGCCCGTACCCCCCGACCACCTGAACACCACCCTGCGCGACCTCGGCGTGGGCCTGGACGCCGCCGAGCTCGCCGAACTCCGTGCTCAGCACCCGTGAGTGGCTAGGGGCGTCATAGCGCCCCTAGCCACTCACGGGTTGGGACCTGCGGTATAACGCCGTGAGCAGGACCAGGCAGGCGGTGACCACGGCGGCGTTGAAGAGCAGGGCGACGGAGAAGGCGTGCGCATGGCCCGCGACGGAGCCCGTGACGGAGCCCGCGGCCGAGCCCGCGGCCGAGCCCGCGACGGAGCCTGTGACGGAGCCGGTCACGGGGGCGTGGCCGGGTAGGGCCGCGAAGTAGAGCAGGCCGATCAGCGCCACGCCGACCGCGCCGCCGACCTGCTGCGCGGTGGCCAGCAGGCCGGACGCGGTGCCGTGATGCCTCGGCCCGACCCTGGCCAGCACGGCGCCGAGCAGCGGCGACTGGAACAGCCCCATGCCCAGGCCGAGCAGCATCAGCACGGGCACCATTCGTCCGACCGACAGGCCGAGCCCGGACACGGCGGCCAGCGCGCCGAACCCGGCCACCGTGACCCCGGCCCCGAGCGCCAGCAGCCGCCGCGGCCCCCGCCCGAGCCTGGCCGCCAGCCGGGGCGCGAGCAGCGACGACACCAGGAAGCACACCGCCAGCGGCGCGTAGCTCAGCCCGGCGGCCAGCGCGGACAGCCCCAGCCCGTCCTGCAGGGTCAGCGAGAGCACCAGGAAGAACGAGTTCATCGCCATGTACCAGACCAGCACCAGGCACAGTCCCACCGCGACCGAGCGCTCGGCGAACAGCGCCAGGTCGACCAGCGGCTCGCCGCCGGCCCGCGCGGTCCGCCGCTGCAACGCGACGAACCCGGCGCCGCCCACCGGCACGACCAGCAGGCACAGCACCGACCACGGCGGCCAGCCCAGCTCGCGGCCCTGCACCAGCGGCACCACCAGCAGCGCGAGCACACTCGCGAGCACCAGGGCACCCGCCAGGTCCAGCCGGCGGGCGTGCTCCGCGCGCGACTCCGGGACGAACCGCCGCGCGCAGTACAGCGCGAGCACCCCGATCGGCACGTTGATCAGGAACACCGGCCGCCAGGACAGCCCGGCCAGGTCGGCCTGCACCAGCACCCCGCCGAGCAGCTGGCCGACGATCGTGGACGACCCGATCACCACGCCGAGCACGCCGAACGCGCGGCCCCTGCTCTCGGCCGGCACCAGCGCCTGGACCAGCGAGAACGCCTGCGGGAACAGCAGCGCCGCGCCCACCCCCTGTACCAGCCGGGCACCGATCAGGCTCGCCGCCCCCGGCGCCAGCCCGCAGGCCGCCGAGGCCACCGTGAACACCGCGAGCCCGACCGCGAACACCCGCCGCCGGCCGTACCTGTCGCCCAACCGCCCGCCGGTGACCAGGGTGATCGCGTACGCCACCTGGTAACCGGCGAGCACCAGCTGCACGGCCGCGTCCGAGGCGCGCAGGTCGGCCTGGATCGCGGGCGCCGCGACGAACACGATGAACACGTCCATGATCGCCATGAACACGCCGGAGAACGCCGTGAGCAGCGCCGGCCATGGATACGCCCGGCGGGCGCCGTCAACCGCCCGAACATCTGTCATGGCTCCACGATCACCCGCGCCTTAGCCTGTTAACAGGGTGCAGTTTTACTGGTAAAGACGTCACCACGCTACGAACGGGGAGAACGATGGACGGCGTGGCACGGCGGCGCGAGCTGGCGACGTTCCTGCGGTCGCGGCGCGAGCGGCTGACCCCGCCGGACGTCGGGCTGCCCGAGTTCGGCCGGCGCCGCACGCCCGGGCTGCGCCGCGAGGAGGTCGCCGGGCTGGCCAGCATGAGCGTCACGTACTACACCTGGCTGGAACAGGCGCGCGACGTCTCGCCCAGCCGCGCGGTGGTGGAGTCGCTGGCCGGCGCGCTGCGGCTGGACCGCACCGAGCGCGCGCACCTGTTCGCCCTGGCCAACCATGCCGTGCCGGCGCCCACGGTGGGCGCGGACCCGGTGCATCCCACGCTGGACGACATGGTCGCCGCGCTGGACCCGAACCCGGCGTACGTGATCAACCAGTGCTGGGACGTGCTGGCCTACAACCGGGCGCAGGCCGCGCTGGTGCGCGAGTACGACGAGCTACCCAGGGCGGAGCGCAACAACATCTGGCTGCTGTTCGCCGACCCCGCGCTGCGCTCGCTGCTGGTGAACTGGTCGGACGAGGCCCGCTCCCTGCTGGCCAAGTACCGCGCGGCCGCCGCCGAGCACGCCGGGGACGCCCGCTTCGGCGCGCTCACCGAGGCGCTGCTGCGCGCCAGCCGGGAGTTCCGGGAGTGGTGGCCGCGCCACGACATCGGCGGCTTCGAACCGGCCCGCAAGCAGTTCCGCCACCCGGCGGCGGGCCTGCTCACCGTCAACTTCCTCAAGCTCGCGCCGGTCAACCACCCCGAGCACCAGCTCCTGGTCTACCTCCCCGCCGACGCCTCCACCGCCGACGCGCTGGCCCGGCTCACCGCCGGGTAGCGCCGATGCCGGCGTGGGCCAGCACCCGGTCCACCAGGGCGGCGACCCGGCGGCGGGCGTCCGCCTCGTCGGCCCTCATCCGGGCCAGCAGCTCGTCCACGTCCGGCACCGCCCCGGGGTGTGCCTGCGCCCAGGCGGCGACCTCGGTGGCGGTGGCCTCCGGGTGGAACTGCACGCCGAAGTGCGGCCCCACGGTGTACGCGTGCGGCCCGACGGCGGTGCGGGCGAACTCCCGCGCGGCCGGCGGCAGCGTCATCACGTCCTCGTGCCAGACCGCCCACGGCCCCGGGTCCAGGCCGTCGTCCGGGTCGACGTCGATCCGCATCCAGCCGATCTCCGGCCCGCCGGGCGCCCGCGACACCGACCCACCCAGCACCCGGCACAGCAGCTGCGCGCCGAAGCAGATGCCGAACACCGGCACCCCCGCGCGCACCGCGCCGTCCAGCAGCCGCCACTCCCCGGCCAGGTACGGCACCGAGTCGTCGGCGGCCGAGTCGACCGACCCGAGCGGCACGACCAGGTCGAACCCGGCGGCGTCGGGCAGCGGCCGGCGCGGGTCGGCCACCTCGATGCGGGCGCCGAGCTCGACCAGCCGCTCCCCCACCAGCCCCGGCGGGTCGTCCCGCTCCTGCTGGACGAACAAGACCCTCACATCAGCTCCAGGGAAACGGCGAGTTGCTGACAGGGTGCAGCCGCCCGGTCCGGAACCGGTCGAAGCGGAACGGCTCCAGCAGCGGCTGCGGCTCGCCCAGCAGCTCGCGGGCGACCAGCTCGCCGACCCCGATCATCTTGTACCCGTGGTTGGAGTCGGCGATCACGTACGCATTCTGACGGACGTTGTCGAACACCGGGAAGCTGTCCGGGGTGAACGCCCCGATCCCGCCGGACGGCTCGCGGCGGTAGCGCGAGCGGCAGCCTTCGAAGCGGCCGTGGCAGTGCGCGAGCGCGGCGGTCCACATCCGCACGAACTCCTCGCCGACCACGAACTCGGGGCTCTGCGTGCCGTACGGGTCGACCGCCACCTCGGCGGCCGGGCGCGGCACCTCGACCGGCGCGGCGCCGCCCTGCACGCCGCCGAAGGAGAAGTCCGGCTTGTAGTAGATCCCCCACATGTCCTCGGTGACCAGGCCGTCGGAGTCGCGCAGCGGCCGGTCGGAGTCGACGTGCACCACCGGCGGCAGCCCGCCCGCGTTATCGGTGAACGTGTGCGGATCCACCTCCAGGGTGCCCTCCTGCAGCGCCCAGTACGTCCACATCGGACGGTTCGGGTGGACGTTGCCGTCCGTGTCCGTGACGTCGATGCGCTCCGGCAGCTCCAGCATCGCCCACAGGTCGCGGATCCACGGGCCGGCCGCGAGCACGAGCCGCTCGCATCGGATGTCGCCGGCGTCGGTGCGCACGGCGGTGACCGCGCCGCCGTCCACCTCGATCCCGGTGACCCGCACCCCGGTCCGGATCTCCACGCCCTCCGCCTCGGCCTTGGCGGCCAGCCCCTTGAGCGAGGCCACGTTGTTGGCGTACCCGCCGCGCTTCTCGTGCAGCACGCTGGTGATGCCCTCGGCGCGCCAGTCGTCGAACAGCCCGCGCAGGTACGAGCGGCACTCCGAGTCGCCAATGACCAGCTCGGACTCGTAGCCGATCGCGCGCTGCTCGGCGTGGATGCGCTCCACGTCCGCGCGCATCGCCTCCGGCGCGGCCTGCAGGTAGCCGACCGGGTGGTAGGAGAACGCCTCCGGGTCGGACTCCCAGACGCCCACCGAGTGCGCCATCAGCTCGCGCATCGCCGGCTGGAAGTAGTTGTTGCGGATCACGCCGCAGGCCACCCCGGACGCGCCGGCGCCGACCCCCGACTTGTCGACGACCAGCACGTCCGAACCGTCCCCGCGCCCGCTCGCCCGCAGCCGCCTGGCCAGCTGCCACGCCGTGGCCAGCCCGTGGATCCCCGCGCCGACTATTACGAACCGAACCTGCTGGACAGTCATCGACGAGCCCCTTAATATCCATCACGGCAACGCCATATCCACTTTCAGAGGACTTTACTATGGCTCGCACCGGTCGGCCAGCCACTCGCCAGGTAGGAGCGGTGGCCCGGGCCGTTGAGGTACTCGACGCGCTGGCCGAGGCGCGCGCCGAGCTGGGCACCAACGAGATCGCCCGCCGCACCGGGATCAACGTCAGCAGCATCTCCCGGCTGCTCTCCACGCTGGCCTCGGCCGGCCTGGTGCAGCACGTGCCGTCCACCGGCCGCTACCGGCTGGGCGTGCGCATCCTGCAGCTGGCCAGCGCGGCCCGGGACAGCCTGGACGTCCGCGCGGTGTCCCGTCCGTACCTGGAGGAGCTCGCCGAGCTCACCGGCGAGACCAGCACGCTGTCGCTGCCCGGCGAGCACGACCTGCTCACCATCGACTTCGTGCAGAGCCACCGCTCGGTGCGCAGCGTCGCCGAGATCGGCCGCAACAGCGTCGCGCACGCCACCGCCGCCGGCAAGGTGTTCCTGGCCTGGGGCGGCTCGCTGCCCGACGGCGACCTCGAGGCGTTCACCGAGCAGACCATCGTGGACCGCTCCGCGCTGGAGGCCGAGATCGCCAAGGTCTCCGACCGAGGCTGGGCGCAGGCCCTCGGCGAGCGCGAGGAGGACCTGAACGCGATCGCCGCCCCCGTGCTCGACGCCACCGGCCGGCTGCGCGCGGTCCTGGGCATCCAGGGCCCCGCCGTCCGCTTCCGCCCCCGCGCCATGCGCGCCGCCGTCGACCCGCTCACCGCCCGAGCCGCCCTCATCGCCGAGACCGTCTGACCCGGCGCGCGGGCTACTCGGTGCGGAGGAAGGTGGCCAGGGAGTCGTCGGGCTCGGTCCACCACGGCGTGTGGTGGAGGGGGGCCTGCGAGCCGGTGCACGGGCTGGAGAACGCCCGGTCGCGGTAGCCGGTGATGCTCTCCTCCTTGTGGTGCTCCCAGGTCTTGAAGTGCTCCCTGGTCAGGTCCAGGTCGAAGTCCGGGTAGTCGGTGTCCTTCATCAGGTCGCGCAGGTAGTCGGCCTGGAAGTCGATCTCCTCCTCCGGGTTGGAGAGCGTCTGCAGGCGCGCCGTCCAGCCGTCGATGTGCGCGGCCATCTCCTCGCGCGTGGGCACCGGCAGCCGGCCCAGGATGACGTCACGGGCGTACCAGGCCTGCAGGTCGAACATGGAGAACGTGTAGTACTGGTCCTGCATGCCCAGGTACATGAGCTTGGGGTTGTCCAGCCAGAGCACGCCGTTGTAGAGGTTCGGGGTGCACAGCAGGTTCGCGGTGCGCAGCCGCAGGTCCTCGGCCAGGAACGGGAAGCTGTGCTGGTAGCCGGTGCACAGCACGATCGCGTCCACCTCGCGGCTGGACCCGTCGGTGAACACCGCCGTGCGCCCCTCCACCCGGGACAGCCCGGGCACCTCGGCGATCCCGTCCGGCCAGCCGAAGCCCATCGGCGCGGTGCGGTAGCTGATGGTCACCGAGCTGGCGCCGTACTTGCGGGACTGCAGCGCGATGTCCTCCGCGGAGTAGCTGCTGCCCATCACCAACAGGTCCTTGCCGGCGAACTCGGCGGCGTCGCGGAAGTCGTGCGAGTGCAGGATCCGCCCCGGGAACGACTCGAACCCGGGGTACTCCGGCACGTTCGGCGTGGAGAAGTGCCCGGTCGCGACGATCACGTGGTCGAACGTCTCGGTGCTCGGGCCGCTCGGGGCGTCCGCCGTGACAGTGAACCGCTGCCCGTCATAGGACACCCACCGCACCGCCGTGCCGAACCTGATCCACTCGCGCACGCCCGCGCGCCGGGACCGCCCGGTGATGTAGTCGTAGAGCACCGCGCGCGGCGGGAACGACGGGATCGGCTTGCCGAAGTGCTCGTCGAACGGGTAGTCCGCGAACTCCAGGCACTCCTTCGGCCCGTTCGACCACAGGTACCGGTACATGCTGCCGTGCACCGGGTCGCCGCGCTCGTCCAGCCCGGTCCGCCAGGTGTAGTTCCACAGCCCGCCCCAGTCGGCCTGCTTCTCGAAGCAGACCACCTCGGGGATCTCTGAAGTATTACCGCCCGCCTTCCGGGCCGCCGCAAAGGCCTGCAACTGGGCGAGCCCGCTCGGCCCGGCCCCGATAACGGCAACACGTGTCACGATGGTCCTCCCTGGTCAGGACCCGTGAGTGGTTAGCGTTGCTATGACAACGCTAACCACTCACGGGGGTTTACGAGCGCGGACGGGTCTTCTCCGGGTCGTAGAACGGGAACCGCACCACCCGGGCGGGGATGCGCTTCTGGTGGCCGTCGAGCTTGCCGACCTCGACCTCGGTGTCCAGGGCGGCGTACTGGACGGCCATGCGGCACAGCGCGATGTTCGTGCGCAGCACCGGCGAGCGGGTGGCGCTGGTGACCACGCCGACCTGGGAGCGGCCCACGTGCACGCAGTCGCCGTGCGCGGCGGGTTCGTTGCCCGCGAGCTCCAGGCCGACCAGTGCCCGCTGCGGATGCGCCTTGCGTTCGAGCAGCGCGTCGCGGCCGACGAAGTCGTCCTGCTTGGTCTTGAGCGGGACGGTGAAGCCGATGCCGGCCTCGAACGGGTCGGTCTGGTCGTCGAAGTCGTAGCCGGCGAACACCAGGCCGGACTCGATGCGCAGCATGTCCAGCGCGTCCAGGCCGAGCGGCGTCAGCCCGTACGGCCCGCCCGCCTGAACGACCGCGTCCCACAGCGCGGGCGCGTCGGAGGGATGCACCCACAGCTCGTAGCCCAGCTCGCCGGAGTACCCCGTGCGCGACACCAGCAGCGGCACCCCGTTGTGGTCGCCGAGGCGGCCGATGGCGAACCGGAACCAGGTCAGGTCGCCGAACGCCGGCTGGGTGCCCGGCGTCCAGATGATCTCCCGTAACAGGTCGCGGCTGGCTGGGCCCTGCACGGCGATGTTGTGCAGCTGGTCGGTGGAGTGCTTGACCCACACCCGGTCCAGGCCCAGGCGAGACGCCTGCTCGCGCAGCCACACCCCGTCGTACTCGTCGCCGCCGACGAACCGGAAGTTCGTGTCCCCCAGCCGGAACACCGTGCAGTCGTCGATCATCCCGCCGGTCTCGTTGCACATCGCGGAGTAGACGACCTGCCCGTGCGAGAGCCGCCGGATGTTGCGGGTCACGGTCGCCTGCAGCAGCGCCTCGGCGTCCGGCCCGAGCACCTCGAACTTGCGCAGCGGGGACAGGTCCATCACCGCCGCGCGCTCCCGGCAGGCCCAGTACTCCTCGGTCGGGCCGTGGCCGTCGAAGCTGGACGGCAGCCAGTAGCCCCGGTACTCGGTGAGCTGGCGGGTCAGCGCCTTGATCCGGGGCGCGAAGCCGGTGTCGCGGGTCAGCTCGGGCTCGGCATCAGGGGTGACCCGGTGCGCGATGGCCATGGAGAACTTCCTCTCCGTGTCATAGACCCGGACGTGGATGTCTGTGGGCACCCAGGCGTTGGCCGGGTCGATGTCGTCCGGGCAGGCCGACGAGGCGCACACCAGGTCGGTGGCCGCGCGCATCAGCACGTAGTCCCCCGGCCGCGACCACGGCTCGTCGAACACCAGCAGGTTGTCGGCGTCGAACGCGGTGTTGTAGAAGAGGTTCAGCGCGGGCCAGCCGGCGCGCGGGGCCACGCCGTAGGACCGGAGCTGGTTGTTGAAGTTCTCGGTGCAGTTGATGTGCCCGGGGTAGCCCATGTCCTCGTAGTACTTGGCGTTGCAGGCCAGCCCGAAGGTGTCGTGGCGGCCGACGGTGTCGCGGACGATCTCTACCAGCGGCTGGGCGTCGGCGTCGTAGAACTTCCCGTGCAGGCCGGGCTGGGGGTAGGCGTTGCCCATGAAGTACCGGGTGGTCGTCGAGTCGAGCCCGCGCTCCACGCCGTCGTCGAGGCGGTGCGCGGAGAACGCCAGGAAGTCCGAACACTGCCGGCCCTCGACGTCGATCACCTGGATGTACTGGCCTGCCTTGACCAGGTAGGACAGCGCGGTGGCCGCGTCGATGCGGAACTCGTCCACCGGCTCGGCCAGCGGCGGGGGCAGCTCCCGGTCGAGAGCCGGCGGGCGGGGCGTGGCGCGGCGCAGTTCGAGCAGGAGCTCGGACGGGGGGTTCGCGGCGGCGTCGTGCACGCTCATCGGGGCGGCGGGGGCGTCGATGCGGGCGACGGCCTCGTCGGCGACGGTGATCGTCTCGGACGCGCCGGCCGGTGACCACTCGCCGAACAGCCGCTCGGCGCGGGTGTCGGCGGGGTCGGCGCCCTGGACGGTGAGTGCGGCGGTCTGGCGGCCCTGCGGGTCGATCACGGTCAGGCGGTCGCCGGGGTGCAGCGGCACGGTCGTCGAGCCGCCGGGGCGGACCCGGTAGCGCTCCAGGTCGGGTTCGCTCGGCAACAGCCCGGGCAGCAACAGCCGTGGCCGGTCGGGGGTCAGCGTCATCCGCGAGCCTCCTTCTCGTCGGCCTCCGCTTCGGCAACCAGTCGCGCGGCCAGCGCGCGCTTGCCGGCGGCGTCCAGCTTCTTCGTCTCGTTGGCCAGGGCGCGCTGGTCCACCGTCTGGTTCCAGTAGTCGACGGCCTCGAAGCCGAGCAGCACCGACTTGCCCACGAACTGGCGCAGCACCTCGTTGGACGGCCCCATCACCCAGCCGGCCTTGCCGTCGCGCAGGTAGCGCTCCAGCTCCAGGTCACGGCGGTAGCCCGAGCCGCCGCAGGCGTGCAGCATCGTGTCCACCACGGCGGTGACGTTCTTCGCGGCGGTGAACTTGAGCTGCCAGCACCAGTGCAGGTAGTTCGCCCGGGCCCGCTCCCCCGGCGTCAGCAGCCGGCGGTTGTGGTCGGTGGCGCCGTCCAGCGCGCCGGCCACCGAGTACGCGGCCAGCCGGGCGGAGTTCGTGTCGGTGACCGCCTCGCCCACGTAGTCCTGGATGGTCGGGTAGTCGCACACCCGCAGGCCGGTGTCGTCGTGCACCTTGCCGGTGGTGTGCCGCTTGGCAATGTCCACCGCGCCCATCGCGATGCCGTTCCACACCGACGACGAACCGAGCAGGAACCACGGGTCGACCACCTCGTCGTTGGACTCCGCGCCGTCCCCGACCGGCCCGACCAGCTGCTCGGGCGGCACCAGCGCGCGGTCCACCTCCACCGCGCCGGACTGGTTGCCCCGCAGCCCCAGCGCGTCCCACATCGACGGCCGCGCCCGCACCACGTCGGCGTCCACCACGAACACCGACAGGTCGTGGTACCCGGTGAAGTCCGGGCTGGTGGTCTGGATGACGTAGAAGTCGGCGAACCCGCCCGAGGTGGTCCACGACGAGCGCTTGCGCACCCGGAACGAGCCGTTCACCCGCTCCGCGCCGGACGAGATCGGGAACCAGAAGTGCCCGCCGGTGCGCGGGTCGGAGTAGGACAGGGTGCCGATCCGCCCGGAGTTCAGCGGCCGGATGTAGCGGTCCACCAGCGCCGGCGTGGGCCGCAGCATGATCGCCTGCACGGCGGCCACGTGCATCACGTAGCACATCGCGGTGGACGCGCAGCCGAAGCGCGCGATGGCCTCGGCGACCAGCGCGAACGCCAGGTGGTCGCCGCCCAGTCCGCCGTACGCCTCGGGCACCGTCAGCCCGAGGAAGCCGTGCTCGCCGAGCAGCTCCAGGTTGCGCCGGGGGAAGCGCAGCTCGTCGTCGGAGCGCTCGGCGTTGGCCCGCATCTCCCGCGCGCACAGCTCGATCACGGTGGCGCGCAGCTCGCGGTGCCGGTCGGTGAGCAGCCAGTCCGGGTCCCAGTCCGAGGCCACCCCCCAGAACGGCTCGCCGCGCCACCTGGTGGGTTCGGATAAGTGCGCGGTGGTCACAGCTTCTTGACGAAGGTCCGCGCGTGGTAGAGCGCCAGCGCCGGCAGCCCCACGAACAACACCACCATCAGCACCGCGCCGCCCGGATAGGCGAAGAACTCGCTCATGACGCCACCTCCAGCAGGCCGGACTGGCGCATCCGCTCCCGGCCGAAGTCGTTGAGCCGGAACCGGAACAGCACCTGCTCGACCCCTCCCGTCCGCTCCGGATCCACCGTCGTCTCCACCTCGTCGAGCAGGCCGCCGGAGAACAGGTCGGTGAGGTTCAACCGGACGGTGCCGCGCCAGTACTCGCCGTCCAGCCCGTACTCGGTACACGCCGCCGCGCACAGCTCGTCGTCCCACCGCCCGTTCTCCTGGGCCGCAGGCTCGGCGAGCAGCGCCAGCAGGTACCCCTTCAGGTGCAGCTGGGACATCACGCCTCCTGGGTGGTGCTGGAGCGGGTGGCGGGGACCGCGCGGATGACCTCGAGCACGTCGCGCTTCTCGGTGAACAGCACGAAGCTGCCGACCACCGCCACGACGGCGCCGATCACGAACTGGATGCCGGGCGGCTTGAGCGTGAACACGTACAGCCAGACCAGCGCGAGCGGGCCGTACAGCGCGGCGATCGCCTGCCCGCGCCCGACGCCGATCAGCGGGAACGACTTGTACCAGGACACGTAGCAGAAACCGAACGTCAGCCCGAGCAGCGCCAGCAGCAGCAGGTTGTTCGGGTTGGCCAGCGCCGCGCCGACGGTGCTCCAGAACTGGGCGCCGGCCAGCCCGGCCGCGATCGGGACCGCCACCACGACCCACAGCGCCACCTCGGCGGTGAACCGCAGCGTGATGCCGATGTCCGGGTCGCTCACGTCCAGCGCCCGCCCGGCGATGGCGCCCTCGATGCCCCAGCCCACGAACGCCAGCGCGCCGCCCAGGTAGCCCAGCCAGCCGCCGCCCCCGGCGCCGGTCAGCTCGCCGACGATGCCCGGCGCGAAGATCACCACACCGCCCGCGACGATGACCAGGATGCCGATCGCCGCCCGCTGGGTGATGTTCTCGTGGTACCAGATCCGGGCCACCAGGGCGCCGATGATCGGGTACAGCAGCGCGGACACCGCGGAGAACTGCGGCCCGACGTATGCGATGGCCAGGATCGACCCGAAGATCGCCGCCATGCCCGCCAGCCCGGCCGGCCCGTACCAGCGGGAGATCTTGACCTGGCGCAGCGTCCGCACGTAGTCGCCGGTCTTGCCGAGCACCGCGACCCAGACGAACAACGCGATCAGCACCGCTATCGCGTTCAGCGTGGTGATCACCATGGCGGCGAGGAGGTAGTTGTCCGTCAGGTCGACGAACGGTTTCTCCTGGTAGATGACGGTGCCCGGGACGTACCACGCCCCCCACAGCACCGCGCACCACAGCGCCCAGATGAACCCCCACCGCACCTGCCGGTTGCGGTAGTCCAGCCGCAGCTGCTCGATCTTGACCGAATCCACCATGGCGACTCCTCGCGGAGCTCCGGGCGCACTCGGCGGCCACGGTGCTTCGTGATCGGCCGCCGGTCGACGCTGACCGATGGGCGAGTGTGACATCCATCATGTTGGCCGACGTCCGCCCTGTAAACCCCCAGTGGAGAGACCGTCTCCAGAACTTCCGGGTGACAACGCTCGCCCACAGTGACCACCGCCCCCCGTTCGGACGGATCATGTCCACTGCGGCAATTACCCGATCGCTCGCACACCCACTTCGTATCCGGCACACCTGCTCCAGCGCGTGTGCGGGGTACGGAGTGGGTGTGCGAGCGGCGGGAGGGGTTACGGGGTGTTGGCGGCGGATTGGGCGGCGCGGACGTAGGCGCGGGCGTCGGCGATGGCGGCGCCGTCCAGCTCGCCGTGGCGGACGTTGATGCCGACCAGTTCGGCGGCCGCCCGCACGCCGGCCTCGGCCAGGAGCACGGCGGTCCGCGCGTCCCCGGCCAGGTTCTGGTTGCCCTCGGCGGCCAGCCGTGCCGCGAGCTTGGCCACCTCGGCGCCGTGGCGGGCCATCTCCAGTGGCACCTCGGTGGCCGCCCGCATCGCCTCGCCGCGCGCGGTCCGGTCCCGGCCGGCGGCGAGCACCTCGGCGTAGGCGGCCGCGTCGGCGTCGGCGAGCGCGAGCGCGCGCGCCCGCAGCTCGTCCGCCCGGCCGGCCAGCGCGGCCAGCTCGTCGGACCGGGAGAACCTCGCGGCCATCGCCGTCAGCCCGGCCGCCATGGCCAGCGTGAGCGCCGCCGCCGCGCCCCCGGACGGCGCCGGCCGCCGCGCCGCCAGCTCCCCGAGGAACTCCCCAACGGTCACATCGCCGTATCGCTCGCTCACGGTTCCTCCACGGCACACACCGCTCGTACCCCGCACACACATCCCAACTTGTGTGCGGGGTACGGACGGCGTGTACGGCGCACAGCCATCGCTCGGGCGGTCAGGACAGGCCGACTATCTCACCGTTGGCGTCGAGGTCGATGTGGTGGGCGGCGGGGTCGGTGCCCAGGCCGGGCATGGTGCGCATGTCCCCGCAGATCGGGTAGATGAAGCCGGCGCCCACCGACGCGCGGACCTCGCGGACCGGGAGCCGCCAGCCGGTGGGGGCGCCCTTGAGGGCCGGGTCGGACGAGATGGACAGGTGCGTCTTGGCGATGCACACCGGCAGCGAGCCGAAGCCGTTGCGCTCGTAGCTGTCCAGCTCGCGGGCCGCGGTCGGGGCGTAGTCCACGCCGTCCGCGCCGTACACCTCGCGCGCGATCGTCTCGATCTTCTCCCGCAGCGATGCCTCGTCCGGGTAGAGGAAGCGGAAGTCGGTCGGCTCCTCCGCCGCCTCCGCGACCGCGCGCGCCAGGTCGGTCGCGCCGGCGCCGCCCTCGGAGAAGTGCTGGCACACCGCCGAGCGGGCTCCCATCTCGGCGGCGATCTCCGCGATGGCGGCGTGTTCGGACGGGTGGTCGCCCGGGAAGGCGTTGATCGCCACCACCGGCGACACCCCGTGCAGCCTGATGTTCTCGATCTGCTTGCGCAGGTTGGCCCCGCCGGCGTGCACGTCGTCCGGGTTCTCCACCAGCATCGCCGGCGGCAGCGGCTTGCCGGCCACCACCCGGTGCGCCCCGGAGTGCGCCTTGAGCGCGCGCACCGTGGCCACCACCACCGCGGCGTCCGGACGCAGCCCCGAGGCGCGGCACTTGATGTTGAAGAACCGCTCGGCGCCCATGTCCGCGCCGAACCCGGCCTCCGTGATCAGAAAGTCCCCGCCCCGGATGCCGATCAGGTCGGCCACCACCGAGGAGTTGCCGTGCGCGATGTTGCCGAACGGCCCGGCGTGCACCAGCACGGGCGTGTTCTCCAGCGTCTGCATGAGGTTCGGCTTGAGCGCGTCGCGCATGATGACGGCCATCGCGCCGGCGCCGCCGAGGTCCTCGGCCGTCACCGGCTCGCCCCGGCGGGTGTAGCCGACCACGATCCGGCCCAGCCGGGCGCGCATCTCCGGCAGCGAGCGGGCCAGCGCGAAGATGGCCATCACCTCGGAGGCCGCGGTGATGTCGAAGCCGGTCTGCCTGGGGATGCCGTCCAGCCGGTTGCCCAGGCCGACGATCACGTTGCGCAGCGCCCGGTCGTTGACGTCCAGCACCCGCCGCCAGGTGATCCGGTGCTGGTCCAGCCCGGACGCGTTGCCCTGGTAGAGGTGGTTGTCCAGCACGGCGGAGAGCATGTTGTGCGCCTCGGTGACGGCGTGGAAGTCGCCGGTGAGGTGCAGGTTGAGGGTCTCCATCGGCACCACCTGGCTGTACCCGCCGCCGGCCGCGCCGCCCTTGATGCCGAACGTCGGGCCCATGGACGGCTGGCGGATGGCCACCGTGGCCTTCTTGCCGATGTGCCGCATGGCCTGGCCGAGCCCGACCGTGGTGGTGGTCTTTCCCTCGCCGAGCGGGGTCGGCGTGATCGCGGAGACCACCACGTACTTGGCCGGCGGGCGGTCGGCCAGCTCGTCGATGGCGTCGAGGCGGATCTTGGCCACGTCCCGGCCGTAGTGTTCGAGCAGGTGGGCGCCCACGCCCATCTCGCCGGCGATGTCCTCGATCGGCTTGAGCCCGGCGGCGCGGGCGATCTCCAGGTCACTCGGGAAGGCCATCTCTACCCCACTCCCTCGACGGCAATATCGAACTCCGCGCCGGCGTCCAGTACCGCGTCCCACAGGTAGCGGCCGGACGAGCGTTCGCAGTGCAGCAGGTAGCTGGGGGTCCCGTCCAGGTCGTTTCGCACCAGGTCGGTGACCAGTCTGGCCACCGAGGTGCGCAGCGCGGCGCCGTCGGGGGTGACGTCGTCGGACAGGTCGATCGCGCACACCTTGGCCAGGAGGTCGGCGGCGCGCTGGCCGGTCAGCCTCAGTAGCGCACGGCCGTGCGTCAGGTCGACGACGCTGACCAGCTCTTCCAGGCCGGCCACCCGCCGCGACACCACCGAGGCCGGGGTGCCCAGCAGCAGCCACTCCCCCGGGCCGGAGCCGATCACCAGCGAGCCGTCGGCCTCCCGGGCGGCCCGGCCGAACGGGGTGCCCAGCGTGGTCCGCGCCGGCCCGTCCGGGGTCGCCCGCACCAGGGTCTTGAGCAGCGCGCTGGCGTCGGACAAGGTCAGCGCCGCGCCGGTGGTCGAGGCGGGAACGGACGCGAACGGGCTGGCCGGGGCCGGGGTGGTGAACTCGCGGCACGGGCCGAGCGGGCCCGCGGAGTCGGCCTGCTGGCGTTTGCCCTCCGGGTCGACGGCGGCCAGGTGGTCGGCGACCTCGGCCGTCACGTCCCCACCGCCCGGCAGCCGGACGGTGACCCGGGTGCCCGGCTCGGCCAGCGTGGCGTCCAGCTGGCCGAGGCACACCGCGCGCCCGAGCGTCGGGGACAGCCGGCTGGACGTCACCCTGCCGACGATCCGGGTGCCCGCGACGATCTGGCTGGCCTCCGGCGGCACCACCGACGGGTCCAGCGTCGTCAGCCCGACCAGCCGCGAGCCGTCGCCGCGCTCGTGCTGCCAGGCCAGCTCGGGGCGGCCGACGAAGTCCGGCTTGTCCAGCTTCACCGCCCAGTCCAGGCCGGCGTTGTACGCCTTGGTCAGCCCGTCGGTGTCCTGGCCGACGATCAGGTGGCCCTTCTCCAGCCGCAGGATGCGCTGCGCCTCCACGCCGAACGGCGCGGCCCCCAGGTCGGCGCCGTGCTCCAGCAGCGCCTCCCAGACGTGCAGCCCGTACCCGGCCGGCACGTGCAGCTCGTAGGACAGCTCGCCGGTGAACCCGATCCGCCACAGCACGCAGTCGTCCACGCCCGCGACCCGCCCGGTCCGCACGTGCATGTACGGGAACGCCTCCGCCGAAAGATCAACACCGTCCACCAGGCGTGCCATCAGCTCGCGGGAGTTCGGCCCCGCCACGTTGATGCTGGCGTACCCGGTGGTGACCGGCGTGACGTGCACCTTCCAGTCCGATCGCTCGGTCTGCAGCCAGTTCTCCACCCACTCCCAGATCGCGCCGGCGCCCGACGAGGTGGTGGACATCAGGTAGTGGTCCTCGCTGAGCCGGCCGGTGACGCCGTCGTCGAGCACCACGCCGTCCTCGGCGCACATCACCCCGTACCTGACCCGCCCGAGCGCCAGCTTCGACCACTTGTTGACGTAGAGCAGGTTGAGCAGCTTGGGCACGTCCGGGCCGCGCAGGTCCAGCTTGCCGATCGGGGTGACGTCGATGATCCCGACCCGCTCGCGCACGGTGCGCACCTCGCCGGCCGGGTCGCCGTAGTGGTCCGGGCGGATCCACTGGCCGGCGACCAGCGGCTTCGCCCCGTGCGCCTGGTGCCACGGCTGCATCGGCGAGTGCCGCACCGGCTCGAAGATCCGCCCGGCCAGCGCGCCCAGGGTGACCGGCACGTGCATCGGCCGCCAGGTCGTGGTGCCCGTCTCCGCGATCGTGGCGCCGGTGGCCTCGGCGAGCACCGCCACGGTGTTCACGGTCTCCAGCTTGCCCTGCGCGGGGCCCATCGTGGCGGTGGTGAAACGTTTCACCAGCTCGACGGAGTCGTAGCCTTCGCGGGCGGCGGACACGATGTCCTTGGACGAGACGTCCTCGGAGAAGTCCACGATGCCGTGGGTGCGGCCGCGGAACAGCTCGGGGTGCTCGGCGGCGGGCAGGTCCGGGATCGGCACTGGGTCCGGCACGGTGTCCAGCGCGGGCGGCCGGGCCCGGGTGGGCAGCCGGGAGAGCCGTTCGCGGCGGCGCAGCAGCGCCCGGCGGGCCGCCTCGGAGCCGACCGCGTCGGCGTGCGCGACCAGCTCGTCGGTGCTGCCGTCGCCGGCCAGGCCGCCGGCCACCATGACGTCCTCGCCGTGCTGGCCGCCGGGCAGGAACCGGGCGGCCCTGTCGGAGTAGACGGGCCGGTCGCCGGCCATGTTGAGCAGCGCGGTCGGTGACGTCCAGCCGGTCGCGGTGACCAGCAGGTCGGCTTCGACCTTGCGCCCGTCTGAAAGCTCCACCGCCCGTACGCCGCCGCGCCCGTGCACCCTGGCCACGTCCTCGCCGGCGCGCGCGTCCACGACGGCGGCCACCTCGACGCCGACCCGGCGCAGGTCATCGGCGGCGGCGTCGCCTTCGGCGTTCGCGGTGAACACCACCGCCCGCTCGCCCGGCCGCACCGCGTACATGTTCACCAGCCGGCGCACCGCGGTGGACAGCATCACCCCGGGCACGTCGTTGCCGGCGAACACGTACGGCCGCTCGATCAGCCCCGGGGCCGCCACGAGCACCCCGGCGCGCGCCTTGACCAGCCGCTCCGGGACGCCCGGGAGCGCACGCTGAACGACGGCCACCCAGTTGTCGTCGTAGCGCCCGACCACCGAGGAGTCGGTGAGCACCTCGATGCCCTCGGAGGCGTCCACCACCGCGCGCAGCGCCGCCAGCGCGGACAGCTCCTCCGGGCCGCCCCAGCGCAGGTGCCCGCCCAGCTCGTGCTCCTCCTCCACCAGCAGCACGTGCGCACCGGCGCCGGCCGCCGCGACCGCCGCCGCCATCCCGGCCGGCCCGCCGCCGGCCACCAGCACATCCGGGTGCGCGTACCGCTTGTCGTAGTAGTCATGTGGGGTGTCGGGCGGCACCGAGCCGCCGTGCGCGAACCGCTGCAGCACCCGCTCGTAGGCCGGCCACAGCGCGGACGGCGCCATGAACGTCTTGTAGTAGAAGCCCGCCGACAGGAACCGCCCCGCCAGCCCGTTCACCGCCTTGACGTCGAACCGCAGCGACGGCCAGGTGTTCTGCGAGCGCACCCGCATGCCCTCTTCCAGCCGCCGGTGCCCGGCGCGGACGTTCGGCTCGTCGTCGACCTGCAGGATCGTGCCCGGGTCGTGGACGCTCGCGGTGAGAATCCCCCGTGGCCGGTGGTACTTGAAGCTCCGGGAGAACACCCGGTGCCCGCTCGCGGCCAGCGCCGAGACGATCGTGTCCCCCGGGTGCCCGCTCGCCGGCCGTCCGTTCCAGCTGAACCGCACGGTCCGTGACCTGTCGATCACCTCGCCCGGCTGGACGGGCAGCCGCCCCGTGACCGTCTCCGTCGCCGTCACCGCGCCCCCTCCGCCCGCACCTCATTGCTCACCGTGTGCCGGCTGACCTGGAAGTACCGCCGGCACCCCGCCGAGTGGTACCAGCTCTCCCGCGTCCACCCCGCCGCATTGCGCCGCAGGTACAGGTACCCGCGCCACTGCTCGGGCGTGACGTCCTCCGGATCCGGCCGCCGCACCACCTCGCCGAGGTGCCGGAACTCCGACACGTTGCGCGGCCCGCACCACGGGCACGGCAAGACAACCACTGCGTCCTCCCTGGTCAGGACCCGTGAGTGGTTAGCGTTGTCATAGCAACGCTAACCACTCACGGGTTTGTCAGTGCCCCACGGCGGCGGCGCCCTTCTCCCCCACGAGCTCGCCGCGCTCGAACCGCTCCAGGCCGAACGAGGTGATCAGCTCGGCCGGGCGGCCGGTGGCGATCGTCTCGGCCATGGTCTCGCCGGACACCGGGCCGGCCTTGAAGCCGTAGGTGCCCCAGCCGACGTCGACGTAGAAGCCCTCCACGGGGGTCGGGCCCATGATCGGCGAGTAGTCCGGGGTCATGTCGCACAGCCCGGCCCACTGGCGGAGCAGCCGCATCTTGGACAGCGCCGGCATGAGCTCGAGCACGTGACCGGCCAGGCCCTCCACGAAGTCCAGCGAGCCGCGCATGGAGTACGAGGTGAACGGGTCCACGCTGGCGCCGAAGACCAGCTCGCCCCGGTCGGTCTGGCTGACGTAGACGTGCAGGGTGCCGGAGACGACCACGGCGTCCAGGAACGGGCGGACGGGTTCGGTCACGGCGGCCTGCAGGGGCGAGGTGGTGACGGGCATCCGCACCCCGGCCATGTCGGAGACCAGCGTCGACCAGCCGGCGGTGGCGTTGAGCACGGCGCCGGTGGCGATGCGGCCTCGGCTGGTCTGCACGCCGGTGACCCGGCCGTGCTCGACGTCGATGCCGGTCACCTCGGTCTGTTGGTGCAGGTGCACGCCGTGCGCGTCGGCGGCGCGGGCGTAGCCCCAGACCACGGCGTCGTGCCGGATGATGCCGCCGGGCGGGTGGTAGAGCGCGCCCAGGATCGGGTAGCGGGTCTCGGCGGAGGTGTCCAGGTACGGCACCAGCTTCTTGATCTCGTCAGGGCCGATCACCGACGAGTCGACGCCCTGGAGCTTGTTCACCTCGGCGCGCCAGTGCATGGTGCGCAGCGAGCCGTCGTTGTGCGCCAGGGTCAGGTGGCCGCGCCGGGAGAACATCACGTTGTAGTTCAGCTCGGCGGCCAGGTTGCGGTACAGCTCCATGGAGCGGTCGTAGAACCGCACGCCCTCGGGGGTCAGGTAGTTGGACCGCAGGATCGCGGTGTTCCGCCCGGACCCGCCGCCGCCCAGGTAGCCCTTGTCCAGGACGGCCACGTTGGTGATCCCGTGGTTGGCCGCCAGGTAGTAGGCGCAGGCCAGCCCGTGCACGCCGCCGCCGACGATCACCACGTCGTAGCTGTCCTTCAGCTCGTGGGCGCGCCAGGCTCGCGGCCAGTCCGGGTAGCGCCGCAGCCCCTGGCGCAGCAGGCTCCACGCGGAGTAGCGCGCCGAGCGGGGCAGCGCTCCGTTGCTCGATCCGTTCCGCCAGGGTCCCGCCACGGTGCCAGCCTCCTGAGGAGATCGATCGCCGGCCCTCGCGGGCCCGACGGTTCAGGAGGCTACGACATGCAGTTCACATTTTCTACTATCAGTTAACGACTGGAGGTCACGGACTTGACCGCGAGGAACTGGATCGGGAGCGTGATCAGCTCGCCGGGGCCGTGGGTGACCTCGCCGACGAACTGCAGCGCGTCGCCGGGTTCGAGCAGGTAGCGCGAGCTGCCGCAGCAGTACTCCATCTTTCCGGCGATCATGAAGATCAGCTCGGTGCCGGCGTGCTGGTAGAGCGGGAACGCCTCGGAGCTGCGCGAGGTCAGGGTGACCAGCATCGGCTCCAGGTTGTCGTGCGGCGCGCGCATGGTGCCCAGGGTCTGGTAGCGCCGGCCCAGCTCGGAGTGCCGCTGCTGGATGTCCAGCCCGCCGCCGGCCTTGACGAACAGCACGTCCTGCTCCTCGGACAGGCCCCGGAAGAACGCCGTGACCGGCACCGACAGCGCCTCGGAGAGCCGGGCGAGGGTGGCCAGGCTGGGCGAGGTCTGGGCGTTCTCGATCTTGTAGAGCATGCCCTTGGAGAGTCCGCACTCCTCGGCCAGGGTGCCGACCGTCCAGCCGTGCCGCAGCCGGAACTCGCGCACCCGGTCCGCGATGACGGCGCCGAGCGCCTCCTCGACCCCACTGGCCGCGCGCTCGCCCGCCACGTCGGTAACAGGCTCGATACTCACCAGACCCACATCCGCAAACGAAGTGTTGTCTATTCCTACGGCACAGAGTTTACTGCTCGTAGATGACGTGACGCACAGCACAGCTTCTGTACGGACGGTCGGAAGGACAACGGAGTCGCCATGACCACTGCACTCGAACGGTTCCTCGCCCAGGACGGCCGCGAGGACGGCATCGAGCGGGTGCGCCGGGAGATCGACGAGTCCGGCGTGTCGTACATCTACTACCAGTTCGTCTCCGTCACCGGACGGATCATGGGCAAGGGCGCGCCTGCCGCGCACTGGGAGCGGTTCGCGCGCAAGGGCTTCCAGCTCGTGTACGGCTCGACGGCGAACCTGTTCATCGACCGGCACGGCGACTACATCGGCTACGGCCCGGAGTCGCGCGAGCTGGTCGGGCTGCCGGACGTGGACACCTTCTGCGTGCTGCCCTGGGACCCGAAGACCGCGCGGGTGTTCTGCACGCTGTTCCGGGGCCGCGAGGAGGAGGACGACCCGGGCGAGTACCTCACCTCGGACTGCCGGGGCAATCTCAGGCGCATCCACGAGGAGTTCGAGTCCGAGACCGGTCTTCACCTGCGCGCGGGCACCGAGCCGGAGATGATGTGGCTCAAGCTCAACCCGGACGGCACCCCCTCGGTGGAGGGCAAGACCAAGCCGTACTGCTACCACATCGACCAGTTCGGCGAGCTCCAGCCGCTGATCCACAAGGTGATGGAGTACGCCACCGCGATGGGCCTGGACATGATCCAGGGCGACCACGAGGACGCGCCCGGCCAGCTGGAGCTGAACTGGGAGTTCGACAGGGCCGAGCACACCGCCGACCGGCTCACCACGTACCGGCAGATCTGCCGGCAGGTGGGCCGTGAGCTGGGCGCGTTCCCGTGCTTCATGCCCAAGCCGTTCATGGGCGTGTCCGCGAACGGCTGCCACCACAACATCTCGCTGTGGCAGGGCGAGACGAACGCGTTCCTGCCCGAGGGCGACAACCCCCGGATGCCCAGCAAGCTCGGGCTGGCCGCGATCGGCGGCGTGCTGCACCACCTGGACGCGCTGACCTGCCTGACCTCGCCGACGGTGAACTCCTACCGGCGGATGTGGGACACCGGGTTCTGGGCGCCGCTGTACGCGGACTGGGGCTTCCAGAACCGCACCACCGCGCTGCGGGTCAGCTCGCCGGACCGGTTCGAGTACCGCTCGGTGGACTCCTCGGTGAACCCGTACCTGTCCATGGCCGGCCTGCTCAAGGCGATGGGCGACGGGATCCGCCGCAACCTGGACCCCGGACCGCCGGAGGAACGCAACATCTACGAGGCGATGGCCGGCGGCAAGGAGGTCCGCAAGATCCCGATGACGCTCGGCGACGCGCTGGCCGCGCTGGATCGCGACGACGTGATCCGCGCCGCGCTGCCCGGCGAGATGTACACGGTGTTCAGCCACTACAAGCGCGACGAGTGGGAACGCTTCTGCGCCACGGTCACCGACTGGGACGTCAAGGAGTACCTGGACATCCTGCCGTAGGAGGGAGCTTCGTCATGTGTGGAATCGCCGGAGTGATCTACCGGGGTCGCGAGGGCGACCTCGGCAAGGACATGACCAGGATGCTGCACGCCATGCGGCACCGGGGGCCGGACTCGACGGGCTTCGCGCTGTACGGCCCGCCCGGTGAGCTGACCGTCATGCGGTTCAAGCTCGCCGACCCGACCGACCACCGCGACTTCGACTTCAGCGAACGGCTGGAGCGCAGCCGCCGCGAGGTGGAGGCCAGGCTGTCCAAGCTGGGCGCGAGCATCGACCGGGTGCAGGGCGAGTCCGAGTACGCCTACCGGGCCACGTTCCGTTACGAGGGCGAGCTGAAGCCGCTGGCGGACTTCGTGGAGGACGTCCCCGGCGCGGAGGTGCTCTCCCTCGGGCACTCGCTGGAGATCGTCAAGGACCTGGGCGACGCCCGAACCGTGGCCGAGCAGTACCGGCTAGACGCGTTCCGGGGCACGCACGCCATCGGGCACGTGCGGATGGCCACCGAGTCCGATGTGGACATCGCCGGCGCGCATCCGTACTGGGCGTACCCGTTCTCCGACGTGGCGGTGGTGCACAACGGCCAGCTCACCAACTACCACCAGTGGCGCCGGCGGCTGGAGCGGCTCGGGCACCGGTTCCAGTCCGAGTGCGACTCGGAGATCATCGCCGTGTACATCGCGCAGCGGATGTCCGACGGCGTCTCGCTGGAGACGGCGATGAAGCAGAGCCTGGACGAGTTGGACGGCGTGTTCACCTACCTGGTGGTGACCGGGGACCAGCTCGGCGTGGCCAAGGACGAGATGGCCGCCAAGCCGCTGGTGCTCTACGAGGCCGACGACATGGTGGCGATGGCGTCCGAGGAGGTGGCCATCCGCGCGGTGGTGAACCGCGAGATCGACACCTACGACCCGTACGAGCGGGAGGTGCTGGTGTGGAGTCGGTGAAGACCCGAGCCGTTGACCACCGAGGCCTGGCGGAGCCGGACGCCGAGCCGCCCAAGACGTCTGTCGTGTCGGGTACGAGCGCCGAGTTCGACGCGGCCGAGCTGACCCCTCGGCTGATCAACCTGGAGCTGCGGCGGCTGCTCTACACCGAGGGCATCGCCGAGGTGACGGTCCGAAACCCCGGCGCGCGGCACTCGCTCGCGGTCGGCCTGCTCACCCGCTGCCGGATCACCATCGACGGCAGCCTCGGCTACTTCGGCTGCGGGCTGATCGACGGCCCGGAGATCCACATTACCGGCCGGGTGGGCTGGTCGGTGGCGGAGAACATGATGTCCGGCGTCGTGGTGATCGACAAGAACGCCGGCTCGCTGACCGGGGCGGCGCTGCGCGGCGGGGACGTCGTCGTACGTGGACACGTCGGCGCGCGCACCGGCATCGACCAGAAGGGCGGGACGATCATCGCGGGCGGCAACGCCGGCTCGATGACCGGGTTCATGATGCAGCGCGGCCGGCAGATCATCTGCGGCGACGTCGGCCCCGGCCTCGGCGACTCGATGTACGACGGCGCGATCTACGTCGCCGGCAAGGTCGCCTCCCTCGGGGTGGACTGCGTGGAGGCCGAGTTCACCGACGCCGACCAGGAGCTGATCGACCGCAAGTTCCGCATCTACGGCCTGCCGAAACCCGACGCGTTCCGCAAGTTCGTCTGCGGCCAGAAGCTGTGGAACTACGACAACCTCGAACCGAGCGAGCGGAAGTTGGTGCTGTGATGTCCGACGACAAGCACGTGCTCGGGCACAGCCGGATCTTCACGCCCGAAGTGATCAACGACATCCATACCAAGTCCGAGCTGGGCCGGTACCGGATGCGCGGGTTCTCGATGTTCAAGCCGATCCCGCACTGGGACGAGCTGATGTTCCTGCCCGGCACGCTGACCCGGTTCGTGATCGAGGGCTACCGGGAGAAGTGCGACACTCGCACGGTTCTCGGCGCGCGGTTCGCGAAGAAGCCGCTGGAGCTGGACATCCCGATCTACATCACCGGGATGAGCTTCGGCGCGCTGTCGCTGGAGGCCAAGATGGCGCTGGCCAAGGGCGCGTCCATGGCCGGCACCGCGACCTGCTCCGGCGAGGGCGGCATGATCCCGCCGGAGCGCGACCTGTCCACCAAGTGGTACTACCAGGTGATCCAGAGCCGGTACGGGTTCAACCCGCACCACCTGATGCTGGCCGACGGGGTGGAGTTCTTCATCGGCCAGGGCTGCAAGGTCGGCCTCGGCGGGCACCTGATGGGCCAGAAGGTGACCGAGCAGGTCGCCGAGATGCGCTCGCTGCCGCCGGGCATCGACCAACGCAGCCCGGCCCGCCACCCTGACTGGCTCGGGCCGGACGACCTGTCGCTGAAGGTCCAGGAGATCCGGGAGGCCACCGACTACCAGGTGCCGATCCAGCTCAAGCTGGGCGCCGCGCGGGTCTACGACGACGTGCGGATGGCCGCCAAGTGCGGGCCGGACATCATCTACCTGGACGGCGCGGAGGGCGGCACCGGCGCCGGCCCGCACGTGGCCGCCGAGGAGACCGGCATCCCGCTGATGGCCGCGATCCCGGAGGCCCGCCGCGCGCTGGAGGACGTCGGCCTGGCCGACGAGATCGACCTGGTGGTGGCTGGCGGCATCCGCAACGGCGGCGACGTGGCCAAGGCGCTCGCGCTGGGCGCCGACGCGATCGCCATCGGCCACTCCTCGCTGATGGCGCTGAACTGCAACAAGGAGATCCCCGGCGTCACCGACTACGAGGGCACCGTCGGCGTCCCGGCCGGCAGGTGCTACCACTGCCACACCGGCCGCTGCCCGGTCGGCGTGGCGACGCAGGACCCGGAGCTGCGCAAACGGCTCGTCGTGGACGAGGCGGCCGAGCGCGTCTACAACTTCCTGCACACGTTGACGCTGGAGGTGCAGATGCTGGCGCGGGCGTGCGGCAAGACCAACGTGCACAGCCTGGAGCCCGAGGACCTGTGCGCCCTGACCACCGAGGCCGCAGCGATGGCCCGCGTCCCGCTGGCCGGCACGTCGTACATCCCGGGCATCACCGAGGAGAACGCACTCGCCGAGATCAAGGCCATGCTCGCCAAGCAGCTGACCAACGGCGCCGGGCAGGGGGCGCGCGATGCCTGAGCAGCTGTTCGACCCGTCCGCGAGAAGACTGACCACCCGCACGGGGATAGACACCGAGGAGCTGACCGGCCGCACCTTCCCCTACCAGTTCGACCGCTCGCTCGTGGACGACGTCGACCTGATGGCGGCCACCCCCGGCGAGGACCTCAACTGGCTGGAGGACGTGCACCTGATGACCGAGGACGACGTGCCCGCCGTCTTCGACAGGTACACGAACGCCTTCCTGAAGATCCACTTCGAGATCCCGGCCGGCCGCGAGGACGAGTACGCCCGCAAGGTCCTGGTCAAACACCTCCAGGAGGGCAACTCGTACGGCATCTGGCTCAAGCACACGCACGCCAAGTTCCCCCAGCCCGAGCTGGGCTCCTGGCTGTCCAACTCCGCCACCGTCGGCGAGAGCTGGACCCCGCCGAAACTGGCCGGCTGGGAACCCCCGTCCGCGCACTAGACCCGTGAGTGGCCAGGGCCGCCATAGCGACCCTGGCCACTCACGACCACGGGGGCACGGCAACGGCGCCGTGCCCCTCTCCCACCACCGGAGGCGGTCATGACAGAGACGTCAGACAGGCCAACCCAGCAGGCCGGCGCGGGCAAGCTGCGCCGTTCGATCACCTGGACCGGCGCGTTCTGGGTGGCCAGCGGGGTGCCGGCGCTGGTGCTGTTCTCCATCGGGTCCATCGCGTCCACGGTGGGCACGGTGTCGGTGCTGGTCTGGGCGATGTCGGTGACGCTGGGGCTGATCCAGAGCTTCACCTACGCGGAGATCGCCGGGCTGTTCCCGAACAAGTCGGGCGGGGCGTCGGTGTACGGCGCGATGGCCTGGGTGCCGTACTCCAAGTTCGTCGCGCCGGTGTCGGTGTGGTGCAACTGGCTGGCCTGGTCGCCGGTGCTCACCATCGGCGCCGGGCTGGGCGCGGGCTATCTGTTGACCGCGCTGTTCCCGCCGGACGCGGTGATCAACACTTGGTCGCTGAAGCTGGTCGACCTCGGCGCGCTCAAGGACGGGCTGGAGCTGCGGCTCAACGCCCAGTTCGTGATCGCCGCCGCGCTGTTGTTGCTGGTCTTCGCACTGCAGCACCACGGCATCCTGCGCGCGGCTCGGGTCCAGACGGTGGTCGGGCTGGCGGTGCTGGTGCCGCTGCTGGTCGTCGGGCTGGTGCCGCTGCTGACCGGTGACGTGGTGGCCCGCAACTTCCAGCCGTTCGCCCCGATCAGCGGGGCCTGGGACCAGGCGGGCTGGACGCTGTTCGCGGGCGGGCTGTTCCTCGCGGCGTGGTCGGCGTACGCGTTCGAGACGTCGGTCTGTTATACGAGCGAGCTGAAGGACCCCGGCCGGGACACCGTGAAGGCGATCTTCGCCTCCGGCCTGGTGTGCCTGCTGATGTACGTGCTGGTGCCGTTCACGTTCCAGGGCGCGCTGGGGCTGGACCGGCTGGTCAGCAAGCCGATCGTGGACAACACCGGGGTGGCCGCCGCGATGGTCGACATGGTCGGCGGGGGCGCGCTGGTGGGCAACCTGCTCACGATCATGCTGATCCTGGCCGTGCTGCTGTCCATCATGACCACGATGGCCGGCTCGTCGCGGACCCTGTACCAGGGCTCGGTGGACGGCTGGCTGCCTCGTTATCTGGGCAGGGCCAACAAGCACGGGGCGCCGGCGCGGGCGATGTGGACGGACCTGTGCTTCAACCTGCTCCTGCTGCTGATGAGCGACTACGTGTTCGTGCTCGCCGCGTCCACGGTGTGCTACATGATCTTCAACTTCCTGAACCTGAACGCCGGCTGGCTGCACCGGGTGGACTCCCCCGACCGGCCCCGGCCGTGGCGGGCGCCGACCGCGCTGATCGCGATCGGCGGGGTGCTCGGGTTCGGCAACGCCGTGCTGTTGGGTTGGGGCGCGAACGTGTGGGGCGCCGGCGCGCTGCTCACCGGCCTGGTGTTCGCCGCGCTGATCATCCCGGTGTTCGCGTTCCGGCACTACGTCCGCGACCGCGGCCGCTTCCCGGCGGCGATGTACGCCGACGCCGGTACCGAAGCGACCACCGCACCCGCCCGCCGCGCCGGACTCCGCCCCTACCTCGCACTCGCCGGCGGCGTAGCCGCCGTACTCCTCGGCCTCTACCTCCGCGCGTAACACGCGCTCGCGCCCCCGGCCCCCGCTATCGGCCGCACACCCGGTTTCTCACCGGCACATGCACTGAAGCCGTTGTGCGGCGTGCACAGCGGGTGTGCGGGCCAATCCGCTACGGGCGGAAGAAGGTGCGGGCGCGGGCGGATAGGGCGGCGGTGGTCAGGTGGTGGGCGCGGTCGTGGTCGGGGATCGTGCCGTAGCCGCGTATCTCGTGGTCGCGGGCGACGCCGAGGGCGGCGATTCGGTGTGGGCGGTCCTCCAGGGCGGTGGCTAGTACGTGCGTCGAGGTGCCCGCGAGGTAGGGCTCGACCAGGAGCACGTCGGCCCGGTCCGGCAGGGCGGCGCGGAGGACGGCGGTGTCCAGCGGGCGGACGGTCGGGGTGTAGACGACTGTCACGTCCAGGCCCTCGGTGGCGGCCAGCACCCGGTCGGCGACCGGGCCGACGGCGAGCGCCAGGCCTCGGCGGCCGGTGCGCAGCACGGACATCTCGCCCTGGGCGGAGTAGGCGGTCGCGTTGGGGGCCTCGGTCAGGCGCAGGTAGACGCGGTCGTCGCGGTCGGCGGCGGCGCGCAGCAGCGGCGGGACCTCCGCGGGGTGGCCGGGTACCTGGATCGTCCAGCCGGGCAGGGTGTCGATCAGCGCCACGTCGCCGGGGCTCATGTGGGTGCGCCCGGTGAACGGGTAGTCGTACGAGGCGCCGACGCTGACCAGGATGCCGCCCACGTCCTGGTGCCCGAGGTCCAGCTTGACCTGCTCGAACGGGCGCTCGACCAGGAACGAGCCGATGGTGTGCGCGATCGGGCGCATGCCGGTGAGCGCGAGCCCGCCGGCCACGCTGACCAGCAGCTGCTCCCGGATGCCGACGTTGATCACGCGGTCCGGGTGGTCCTGTTCGGCGACCGTGAACCGGTCGCGGCTGATCTCGGCCAGCACCAGCGCGACCCGGGGGTCGTCGTCGAGCAGCTCGGTGGCGGCGGCGACGAACGTGTCGCGCATGCCGATCGTCTGGGTGGTGACGGCTGGCTCGGTGACAGACATGGGTTCAGCCCCCGTTCGGTTCGACCTGGGCGACCACGGCGAGCGGGCGCCCGGGGTGCGGATCGGTGAACGCGCCGTAGAGCGCTTCGTGGTCGCGGCCGTCCACCGCCCGGCCGGTCCAGCCCTCCAGCTCGAACCGGCGCTCGATGCCGCCCGGCCAGCCGTGGCTGGACGAGGCGTTGTCCACCACGACGGCGGTGAGCTGCTCCAGCCCCAGCCGGCCGGCCAGCTGGATCGCCTCGGCGTTGCTGCCCTCGTCCAGCTCGGCGTCCCCGACCAGCACCACCAGCCGGGGCGCCGTGCGCCGCTGCGCCCGCCAGCCCAGCGCGATGCCCAGCGCGAGCGGCAGCCCGTGCCCGAGCGAGCCGCTGCTGATCTCCGCGCCGGGCAGCACCACCCGGTCCGGGTGCATGCCCAGCGGCGAGCCGAACGCGCCCCAGTCGTCGAGCGCGCCCTCGTCCAGGAAGCCCTTGACGACCAGGGTCGCGTAGAACGCCATCGCGCCGTGCCCCTTGGACAGCAGGAACCTGTCCCGGTCGGGGTCGGCGGCGTTGCCCGGGCGCAGGTCGAGCACCCTGTCGTAGAGCACCCAGAGCACGTCCATCGTGCTGGTGGCCGCCACCGAGTGCTTCTCGTCGCCGGTCAGCCGCGCCATCAACGCGGGCAGGTCGGCATATCCGTATGCCATGCGTCCCAGCATGGACCCTCAAGCAAGCTAGAGGTCAAGGGTGCAGGCGCAGGTGCCAGGCGTGGGCCTGCTGGTCGGTCAGGGCGGCGACCTGGTCGATCACCACGCGCCAGCGGGCGGCGTCGTCCGAGGCGGCCAGCCAGGCCTCGGCCAGCGGGGCGGCCAGGGTGTCCGGGGCGCCGGCGGCGATCGCCTCGGTCAGCTCGGTCAGCAGCTCGCGCTGCTCGGCCTGCATGCGCAGCCTGGCGGGGTCTGCCATCACGTAGCGGACCGCGACCGCCTTGAGCAGCGCCACCTCGGCGGCCACCAGCGGCGGGACGACCAGGTCGGCGGCGTAGCGGGCCAGCGGGCGGTGCCCGTACACCGCGCGGGTGGCGTCGGCGGCGGCACCGGCGAACCGGCTGACCAGCTCGCTGGTCAGCCGCTTGAGCGCGACCTGGCCGGCGGCCGACGGGTCGGGCCGGTTCGCCACGGCGGCCACCACGGGCAGCGCGAGCAGCCGTAGCCCGGCCTCCTCGCAGGCCGCGCGGTCGGCGCCGAAGTGCGTGGCGGCCAGCTCGGCGAGCGCACCCCGCTCCCGCCGGTCGGCCAGCGCGGACAGCCGGATGCGGCCGGCCAGGATGCCGTCCTCCACGTCGTGCACCGAGTACGCCACGTCGTCCGACCAGTCCATGACCTGCGCCTCCAGGCACCGCCGGCCGTCCGGAGCACCGTCGCGCAACCATTCGAACGCGGGCAGGTCGTCGGCGTAGACCCCGTACTTGCGCCCCACTGCTGGCCTGGCCGGCCCTGCCGATCTCGCCGGCTCCGCCGGCCATGGGTACTTGCAGCAGGCGTCCAGCGAGGCCCTGGTCAGGTTCAGCCCGCCGCCGTCCACCTTCGGCTCCAAGCGAACCAGGGTCCGCAGCGTCTGCGCGTTGCCTTCGAAGCCTTCCAGCCCGGCCCGCCGCACCGCGACCTCGTCCAGCGCCCGCTCGCCGTTGTGCCCGAACGGTGGGTGGCCGATGTCGTGCGCCAGCCCGGCGGTGTCCACCACGTCCGGATCACAGCCCAGCTCCTCGGCCAGGCCACGGCCGATCTGGGCCACCTCCAACGAGTGCGTGAGCCTGGTCCGGGGCATGCCGGTGACCTCCGCGCCCTCCCCCGGGCCGACCACCTGCGTCTTCCCAGCCAGCCGGCGCAGCGCGGCCGAGTGCAGCACCCTGGCCCGGTCCCTGGCGAACGGACTGCGGTACTCCGAACGGGCGCCGTTCACGGCCGACCGCTTGGCCCGCTCGGGCAACATCCGAGCCCGCTCGTGCTCGCCGTACCCCTCGAACCCAGGACTCACCCGAGCCCGGAACCCTCTGTCTCGACCGACGCGTGGGTCAGCCGGTAGAACAGCAGCGCGCCGGTCTCCCGGACGATGTAGCGGGCCTGGGTCTCCCTGGTCTGCACGACGGGACCGCTGCGCGTCGGCGACGTCCACGACGGCAGCCCGGCGTCCCTGGCCATCGTCCGCGCCCGCAGCGAGTGCCACGGGTCGCTGACCAGCAGCGCCGAGTGCCAGCCCGTCGCGCCGGCCACCTTCGCCACCGCGCGCAGGCTGCCGAGGGTGTCCGAGCCCTCGCCGACCGAGGTCACCGCCCGCCCCGGCACGCCGCGCCCGACCAGGTAGCGACGGCCGGCGTCCGCCTCGGTGAACCCGTCGCCCGCGCGCCGGCCGCCGACCGTGACGATGCTCGCCGCCACGCCCTGTTCGTAGAGCGCCTGGGCGTGCCGCAGCCGGGAGGCGAAGATCGGGCTCGGCGAGCCGTCGTACTGGGCGGCGCCGAGCACCACCACCACGTCCACCGGCCGCCGGTCGTCCACCCTGGCCTCCTGCCAGACCCGGAAGGCGGTGCCGCCGACGATGAGCGCGGCCACCAGCAGCACGCCCACCACCAGCCGCCGCGCCCAGTGCGGGCGGCCGGGACTCGCGGCGGGGATGGCGAAGAACGGGCGAAGTGCCCGCCGCGCCGGCGCGCTCACGGGCACTCGCTCATGTGCCGATCCGGCCTTCGGTGGCCGCCAGCGCGGTCGCGGCCCGCCCGGACCGCACGGCGATCACCTCCGCGACGATGGACACGGCCGTCTCCGCCGGGGTGCGCGCGCCGAGGTCGAGCCCGACCGGGCCGTGCAGCCGGGCCAGCTCGCCGACGGTGAGGCCGGCGGCGGTCAGCCGCTCGCGGCGGGCGGCCTGGGTGCGCCGCGAGCCCAGCGCGCCGAGGAACCCGCGCCCGCTCCGGACCCCGTCGACGAGCAGTGCGTCGAACGCGGGCGCGTGGTCGAGCAGGACCAGCACGTCGGCGTCGGTGAACTCGGCGAGTGCGGCGCGCGCCTCGGCCAGCTCGGTGACCACCCGCCCGGTCCAGCCGAGCAGGCCGGACTGCGCGAGCAGGGCGTCGCCGATCGCGCCGGCACCGACGACGAGCACGGTGGGCACCGGCACCCACAGGTCGAGCAGGACGTCCAGGCCGGCCTCGGTGATCCGCTCGGTGCTGGTGGCGCCGCGGCGCAGTAGCCTGCCCGCCACGGCGGCGGCCAGGTCGTCGGCCTCCGGCGTGCCCAGTCCGCCGTGCCGGTCGGTCAGGTCGGGGCCGGTGAGTACGAGCTGGCGGGCGCCGTCGGCGGTGCTGGCGAGCGCGGCGGGGCGGCCCTCGGCGAGGGCGGTACCGAGCGCGTCGGCCAGCTCCGCCGGCATCGGGTGCCCGAGCAGGGTGGCCCCGCCGGCGCAGGCCAGGCCCACGTCCACGGCGTCCGACTCGGCCACGTGCGCGTCGCGGACGGCCGGGCCCGCGGACGCCTGCTGGGCCAGCGGCACCGCCACCGGGTCCAGCGCGCCCAGGTACAGCCGGCCCAGGGTCTCCCCGGCGGGTCCGGCGGCGAGCAGCTGGCCGGGCTCGACGGTGCCGAAACCGTGCCGGTCCAGAACCCGCACCACGCCGACCCCGTGCGGCGCCCAGCGGCGCAGCGCGCTGCCCAGCTCGCGGGTGTCGGCGGGATTCTCGGCGGGATTCGACGTGATACCCACGAGCACAAGCGTACGGCGCCCCACGACAACCCCGAGCGCCGACGCGCGTGCGTCGCGTCGGTCACCCCCGCTTGACCTGAACCGCTGTTGAGGTCGCAGGTTTGACCGCATGACGACTTCCGATCCGGCCCGTGACGAAAGTATGGGCTTCGTGGACTCCGTGGGCTCCTGGGCCGAGCTGCTGGGCCGGCGGTACCTGGGCGCGATGGTGGTGCTGGCCGGCGGCGTAGCGCTGTACGCCACGAACGTGTACGTCACGATCAGCCTGTTGCCGTCCGCGATCGCCGAGATCGGCGGTGAGCGGCTCTACGCCTGGAGCACCACGGTGTTCCTGTTGGCCTCGGTGGTGTCGGCGGTGCTGGTCAGCAAGGCGCTGGCCGGGCTGGGCAGCCGCCGGGCGTACCTGGTGGCGCTCGCGCTGTTCCTGGCCGGGACGCTGGCGTGCGCTATTGCCCCGTCGATGCCGGTGTTGCTGGCCGGGCGGGCGGTGCAGGGTGTCGGCGCGGGGCTGCTGGCCGGCCTGGGGTACGCGCTGATCCGCTCCACGCTGCCCGCGAGGCTGTGGGCGCGGGCCAGCGCGCTGCTGTCCGCGATGTGGGGGGTCGGCACCTTCGTCGGCCCCGCGCTCGGCGGCGCGTTCGCCGAGTTCGGCAGCTGGCGCGGCGCGTTCCTGGCGCTGGCGGCGGCCTCGGCCGGTGTCGCGGCGTTGGTCCCGCGAGTGCTGGCGAGCTCCGGCACGCGGGGGCGCGATGACGTGCGGCCGGAGCCGTTCCCGCTGGTCGCGCTGGTGCTGCTGGCCTCGGCGGCGCTGGTGGTGAGCGTGGCCAGCGTGATCGCCACGCCGCTGGCGAGCACGGTGGGCGTGCTGGTCGGGCTGGTCCTGATCGCCGCGTTCATCTCCTACGAGCGGTGGGCGTCGGTGCGGGTGCTGCCCGCCGACACGTTCCGGCGCGGCTCGCGGCTGCGCTGGATCTACGCCACGATCGGGCTGCTGGCCATGACCTCGATGACGGAAGGCTTCATCCCGCTGTTCGGGCAGCGGCTGGCCGGGCTGGCGCCGCTGGCCGCCGGGTTCCTCGGCGCGGCGCTGGCGCTGGGCTGGACCATCGGCGAGCTGCCCAGCGCGAGCGCGGCACGGGCGGCGACCATCCGACGCATCATCGTCGCCGGCCCACTGCTGGGCGGGCTCGGCCTGGCGCTGGCCGCCCTCACCCAGCGGTCCGCGCCGGGCGGCGGGACGCTCGCGCTGTGGGTGCTCGCCTTCCTCGCCGCCGGCGCCGGCGTCGGCATCGCCTGGCCGCACCTGTCCACCGCCGCGATGAGCAGCGTCGCCGACGAGCGTGAGGGCGACAAGGCGTCCGCCGCGATCAACACCGTGCAGCTGGTGGCGAACGCGTTCGGTGCGGCGGTCACCGGCGTGGCGGTCAACCTCGGCGAGCCGGACACCGTCCGGTCGGCGCACTACCTGTTCGGCGGGTTCGTACTGATCGCGGCGCTCGGGCTGGTCACGGCGGTGCTTGCCGTTCGACCAGCGGGAACCGGCCGGAGCGCAGCAGCGTGAGCACCGCCTCGGTGCGGGCGCGCGGCGCGGCGTAGTCGGGGTGGCCGCGCAGCACGCTCGCGGCGTCGTGCAGTTGGTGCATCTGCCTGGCCGCCCAGGGCACGCCGTCGGTCGTGGGGTGTCCGACCAGGCTGGGGCCGCGCGGGTCCAGCCGGCCGCGCGCCTTCGCCGAGGTGATCCGGCGCGAGCAGTGGCAGGCCGCGTCCGGGTTGACCAGGCCGCAGTTGCCCTGGACGAACGTCCGGACCTGCCGGCGCGCGCGTTCCAGCCGCTTGCGGTAGGCCGCCGGCGTGGTCTTCAGGATCCAGCCGGCCTGGTCAGCGGGCAGTTCGAACACCTCGCCGAGGACGTAGACCAGCCGTTCGGGCCGGTCCAGGCACTGCAGCATGGCCTGGGTGCAGCGCAGCCTGACCTCCTCGGCGAGCAGTTCGGCGTCCGGCCCTGAGTAGTCGGCCAGGCCCTCGACCAGCTCGGCGCCCAGCTCGTCGAAGGTCAGCTCGCGGCGTTCCATGGTGGTACGGCGGCGCTGGTTGAGCAGGTAGTTCACCGCGATCCGGTACGCCCAGGTGGTCAGCGAGGCCTCGCCCCGCCAGGACGCCAGCCGGGTCACCACCTTGATCAGGATCTCCTGGGTGGCGTCCTCGGCGTCGGCGGGCAGCCCGGTCATCCGCAGCGCCAGCCGGTAGACGGCGTCCTGCACGGTCCGGACCACGCGCTCCAGGGCGTCCGCGTCGCCGGCCACCGCCGCGCTCACCAGGGCGGCATCGTCGGTGTCGGCGGCATCTGGACCGGTCACGCCCGGCTCGCTCACGGCCGGCTCGCTCACGGCCGGTGCCGTCGCAGGAAGCCGGCGACCGCGTCGCCCAGCCGCTCCGGGTGCTCCTCGGGCACGTGGTGGCCGGCCTCGCCGAGCGACTCCACCTCCAGCCCGGCGATGTGCTCGCGCGCCCACGCCACGCCCTCGGCGGGCACCAACTGCCCCGGCTCGACGGTCAGCAGCAGCTTGGGCACGCCCGGGCTGGTGGCCAGCCACCGCCCGTAGGCCACCATCCGCTCGGCCACGTCCGCCGGCTCGCCGTCCAGCGGGATCTCCCGGGGCCAGCGCAGCAGCGGCCGGCGCGACTCCGGATCCGGGTACGCCGCCCGGTAGACGTCCAGGTCCGCCTCGGCCAGACCGGGAACCGTCAGCGGCAGCGCCTTCTCGACGAACCAGTTCTCCTCCAGCACCATCCGCTCGCCCACCCCCGGCGTGCGCATGTCCCGGAAGAACCCGACGGCGGCCGGCGGGTACTCCGCCCAGCTCATCGGCCGCAGGAACGTCTCGACCACCACCAGCCCGCGCACCCGCTCGGGATGTCGCGCGGCCCAGTCCATGGCCAGCGAGCCGCCCCAGTCGTGCCCGACCAGCACTACCTCGGCCAGCCCCAGCGCGTCGAACCATCCGTCCAGGTAGCGCGCGTGGTCGGCGAACCGGTACTCGATGTCCGGCCGCCCGGACCCGCCCATGCCGATCAGGTCCGGCGCCAGGCAGCGCGCGTCACCGCTCACCCTGGGGATCACGTTCCGCCACAGGTACGACGACGTCGGGTTGCCGTGCAGGAACACCACCGGCGCGCTGCCGGCGCCCGCTTCCACGAACGCCATCCGCGAGCCCAGTACCTCGATCTCCGCCATCGTGTCCTCCCTGGCTGGTTGCTCCTCACCAGGTTGGACACCGCTCGCGGCGGGCCGTGACAACTACCTGGTCAGCACCCCAGCAGCCGGGTCGCCAGGTAGTTCTCCACCTGGTCGAGGGCCACCCGGTCCTGGGACATGGTGTCCCGCTCGCGGACGGTCACGGCGTGGTCGGTCAGGGAGTCGAAGTCGACGGTCACGCAGAACGGGGTGCCGATCTCGTCCTGGCGGCGGTAGCGGCGGCCGATGGCGCCGGCGTCGTCGAAGTCGACGTTCCAGTTCCGGCGCAGCGCGGCGGCCAGGTCGCGGGCCTTCGGCGAGAGGTCGGCGTGCCGGGACAGCGGCAGCACGGCCACCTTGACCGGGGACAGCCGCCGGTCCAGCCGCAGCACCACGCGCTTGTCCACCCCGCCCTTGGCGTTCGGCGCCTCGTCCTCGGTGTAGGCGTCGACCAGGAAGGCCATCATCGAGCGGCCCACGCCGGCGGCCGGCTCGATTACGTACGGGCGGTACCGCGTGCCGCTGGCCTGGTCGTAGTACGACAGGTCCACGCCGGAGTGGTTGGAGTGCGTGGTCAGGTCGAAGTCCGTGCGGTTGGCCACACCCTCCAGCTCGCCCCACTCCGAGCCGGTGAAGCCGAAGCGGTACTCGATGTCGACGGTGCGCTTCGAGTAGTGCGAGAGCTTCTCCTTGGGGTGCTCGTAGTGCCGCAGGTTGTCCCTGGCGATGCCCAGGTCGGTGTACCAGTCGGTGCGGGTGTCGATCCAGTACTGGTGCAGCTCCTCGTCCGTGCCCGGCTCGACGAAGTACTCCATCTCCATCTGCTCGAACTCGCGGGTCCGGAAGATGAAGTTGCCGGGGGTGATCTCGTTGCGGAAGCTCTTGCCCACCTGGCCGATGCCGAACGGGGGCTTGCGCCGCGAGCTGGTCAGCACGTTGAGGAAGTTGATGAAGATGCCCTGCGCGGTCTCCGGGCGCAGGTAGGCCAGCCCCTCCTCGGACTCCACCGGGCCGAGGTAGGTCTTGAGCATCATGTTGAACTCGCGCGGCTCGGTGTACTGGCCTCGGGTGCCGCAGTTCGGACAGGGGACGTCGGACAGGTCGTCCTCGGTGGCGTCCTTGCCGGTGCGCTCGCTGTACTCCTCGGCGAGCTGGTCGGCGCGGAAGCGCTTGTGGCAGCTGGTGCACTCCACCAGCGGGTCGTGGAAGGCGTTGACGTGGCCGGACGCCACCCAGACCTGGCGCGGCAGGATCACCGACGAGTCGAGCCCGACGATGTCGTCGCGGCCGGTCACCATGGACCGCCACCACTGGCGCTTGATGTTCTCCTTGAGCTCCACGCCGAGCGGGCCGTAGTCCCACGCCGAGCGGGTCCCGCCGTAGATCTCACCGCACGGGAAGACGAACCCCCTGCGCTTGCAGAGGGCTACCACGGTGTCGATCGTGCTGGGAGACGGCTTGCTGGGCACGAGAAGAGCTCCTGAACCGGACGTGAAGGAAGAATGCACTACCCCGCAAGCGTAGCGAGCCGACACGACAGAGTTACGCCCCGCCCGTCGCGCGACCACTCGCGACCACTCGCGACACTTCGGACGCTCCGCGCGGGCGCGACACGTCCGCCTGAGGTGACGGCGGCCCTACCATGGGTGAGGCAACACTTACGGCACGCGAATGCCGGGCCCCGGCCCGGGCTGGGAGCGACCCGATGACCACGCTTCGTTCGGACGCCGAGCGGCACGCGAGTAGTGGCACTGTGCGGCACGCGAGTGGTGGCACTGTGCGGCACGCGACAGGTGGTACCGAGGTGACGGTCGGCACCGAGGTGCACTCGGTCGAGCGCGCGGTGGCACCCCCGGCGCCGCCCCGCCAGCCCGGCACCCTGGCCGCCGCCGGGGACCTGCTGCGCGCGCTCGCCGCGCCGGTGCGCATCGCGATAGTGCTGCAGCTGCGGGAGTCCGAGCGGTGCGTGCACGAGCTGGTGGACGCCCTGGAGGTGACCCAGCCGCTGATCAGCCAGCACCTGCGGGTGCTCAAGGCCGCGGGCGTGGTGGAGGGCGAACGCCACGGCCGCGAGGTGGTCTACCGGCTGGTGGACGAGCACCTGGCACACATCGTGATGGACGCGGTCGCGCACGCCGAGGAGGACTCGTGACCGACGTCAGGCAGGCCGCCCGCCCGCGCGCGACCCGGCAGCGGGCGGCGGTGTCCGCGCTGCTGGACCGGCTCGACGACTTCCGCTCCGCGCAGGAGATCCACGAGGAGCTACGCAAGGACGGCGAGGGCATCGGGCTGACCACCGTCTACCGGGCGCTGCAGAGCCTGTCCGAGTCCGGCGAGGTGGACGTGCTGCGCACCGACTCCGGCGAGGCCGTCTACCGCCGCTGCTCCACCCACCACCATCACCACCTGGTCTGCCGCCGCTGCGGGCGCACCGTCGAGGTGGAGGGCCCCACCGTGGAGACCTGGGCCCAACGCGTCGCCGACGAGCACGGCTTCTCCGACGTCAGCCACACCGTGGAGATCTTCGGCATCTGCGCCGCCTGCCGCCAGCAGGCCCGATGACGATCCCGGTTCTCCTGGACTGCGACCCCGGCCACGACGACGTGTTCGCTATCTGGCTCGCGGCCGGCCACCCCGAGATCGACCTGCGCGCGATCACCACCGTGGGCGGCAACGGGACGCTGGCTCACACCACCCACAACGCGCGCGTGGTGTGCTCGCTCGCGGGCATCACCGGGGTGCCGATCGCGGCCGGCGCCGACCATCCGCTGGTGCGCGCGCTCAACCCGGCGGCGCACATCCACGGCGCGAACGCGCTCGGCGGCCCGCGGCTGCCCGAGCCCACCCTGGACACCGACCCCCGCCCCGCGCTGGAGCTGATCAGGGACACCCTGGACGCCGCGACCGAGCCCGTCGTGGTGATCGCCACCGGGCCGCTGACCAACATCGCGCTGTTCCTGCGCTCCTTCCCCGACCGCACCGGGAAGATCAGGGAGATCGTCTGGATGGGCGGCTCCACCGGCCGGGGCAACGCCACCCCGTACGCCGAGTTCAACTCCTGGGCGGACCCGGAGGCGGCGGCCGCCGTCGTCGCCGCCGGCCTGCCGTTCACCATGGTCGGCCTGAACGTCACCCACCAGGTGCTGGCCACCGCCGAGGTCCTGGAGCGCATCGCCGCGATCGGCAACCGGACGTCCGCGTTCGGCGTGGAACTGCTGCGGTTCTTCAACTCCACCTACGAGGTGGCCGAGGGCATGCCCGCCGCGCCGCTGCACGACCCCGTCACGGTCGCGCTGACCGCCGTCCCCGGCCTGGTCCAGACCGTCCACACCCGCCTCGACGTGGAACTGACCGGCACCGAGACCGCCGGCGCCACCAGCGTCGACCTGCACGGCACCCTGCGCCGCCCGCCCAACGCGCACGTCGCCACCAACGTCGACGTCGCCGCCTTCTGGCGCCTGCTCGAAGACGCCATCCGCACCCTGAACTGACCGCGCGTTTCCCCTGGTCACCACCCGTGAGTGGTTAGGGGTGCTATGGCACCGCTAACCACTCACGGGTTCTGAGCAGCGAAAACTTCGTCGAAGAGGTCGAGCATGGCGCGCCAGGAGCGGTGGTCGGAGGGCTCGTGGTATCTGATGCCTGGGAGGACGGGGGTGGCGGGGTCGAGCGTGCGCGGGTGGGTGAAGCTGTGCTCGGCGCCGCCGTAGAGGTTCAGCCGCCAGTCGACGCCGGCGGCGCGCATGTCGGCCTCGAAGGCGGCGCGGTGCTCGGGGGTGACCAGCGGGTCCTCGGAGCCGACGCAGACCAGGACCGAGCCGGTGATGTTAGGGCTGTCCTCCGGGCGTGACCAGGCCAGGCCGGGGTGGAAGCCGACGACCGCCTTCAGGTCGGCGCCGGCGCGGGCGAGCTCGAGGACCATGGTGCCGCCGAAGCAGTAGCCGATGGCGGCCAGCTTCGAGGTATCGGTGCGGGGCTCGGCGGTGAGCTGGTCGAGCCCGGCCTGGCCGAGCGCGCGGACCCGGTCCAGGTCGGCGCCGAGCTCCTGGACCCTGGGGATGATCTCGTCGGGGTTGGTGTACGCGCGGCCCCCACCGTGGTAGTCCAGCGCGAACGCGACGTAGCCCAGCTCGGCGAGGCGCTCGGGCCGGTCACGCTGGTGGTCGTCAAGGCCGTTGCCCTCGTGGGCGATCAGCACCCCGGGCCGCCGGCCGTCCCCGTCCGGCACGGCGAGGCGCCCGCGCATGGTCATCCCGTCCGCGCCGTACTCGATGTCCCTGGTCGTCACCATGCGCGGAGGCTATTGCCCGCGCCGGGCCTCGGACACCCACGTTCGCGGCGGGCTGACACGGGTAATGGTGAGACATGAACGTCTCAAATGAGCTACCTTCGTATCATGGCAACGAGCCGGGAACACGTGCTGCATGCCGCGGCCACGCTGCTGTCGCGGCGGCCGACCGCGTCCATGGCCGAGGTGGCGGAGGCCGCCGGCATCAGCAGGGCCACCCTGCACCGGCTGGTCCCCGGCCGTGACCAACTGGTCCGCGAGCTGGCCGGGCATGCGCTGGAGGCGGCGATCAAGGCCGTCGCGGACGCCGAGCCGGAGCGGGGCGAGGCCGTGGACGCCGCGCACCGGGTGGTCGTCGCGCTCGCCCCGATCGCCGACCTCTACGCGTTCCTCAGCGGCGAGAACCAGCTCGACGAGGCCGGCCCCGAGCTCGACGCGCGGTGGGAGGAGCTGGACGAGCGGATCGTGCGGCTGTTCCGGCGCGGCCAGGAGTCCGGCGCGTTCCGGGTCGACCTGTCGGCGGAGTGGATGTCGGAGTGCCTGTCCGCGCTGCTCGTCGGCGCCGGGTACGCGGTGCGGATGGGGCGGCTGGCCTCCGGCGACGTGGTGCGCGTGGTGACGACGTGCCTGGTGGACGGCGTGCGGAGGCGGTCATGAGCGCGGTGTCCGCACCGCCGAGGTCGCGGTGGGTGGCGCTGGCGACGCTGTCGCTGGCGGTGCTGCTGATCGCGGTGGACGCCACCGTGCTCGGGCTGGCCGTGCCGTTCCTCGCCGAGGACCTGCGGCCGTCCGCGACCGAGCTGCTCTGGATCGGCGACGTCTACTCGTTCGTGCTGGCCGGGCTGCTGATCACCATGGGCGGGCTGGGCGACCGGATCGGGCGCAAGCGGTTGCTGCTGATCGGCGCGGCGGTGTTCGGGGCGGTCTCGGTGCTCGCGGCGTTCGCGCCCAGCGCCGGCACGCTGATCGCCGCGCGGGCGCTGCTCGGGGTCGCGGGCGCGACGCTGATGCCGTCCACGCTGTCGATCATCCGCAACCTGTTCACCGACGCCAGGGAACGGACGATGGCGATCGGCGTCTGGGGCTCGATGGGCTCGGCGGGCATGGCGATCGGGCCGCTGGTCGGCGGCGTGCTGTTGGAGCACTTCTGGTGGGGGTCGGTGTTCCTGATCAACGTGCCGGTGATGCTGGTGCTGATCGCGGTGGGCGCGGTCACGCTGCCGGAGTCGCGCGACCCGAGCCCGGGGCCGTGGGACCTGCCGGGGGCGGCGTTGTCGACGGTCGGCGTGATCGGTGTGGTGTACGCGGTCAAGGAGCTGGCCGCGGGGGGTGGGTTGCTCGCGGTCGTGGTCGCCGGGGTTGTCGGGGTGCTCGGGCTGGGCGCGTTCGTGCGGCGCCAGCTGCGGCTGCCGGTGCCGCTGGTGGACGTTCGGCTGTTCGGGCGGCGGCGGTTCTCCGGGGCGGTGATCACCGACGCGCTGGCCATGTTCGGGCTGTCCGGGTTGGCGTTCTTCATCTCCCAGTTCCTGCAGCTGGTGCAGGGGCTCGGGCCGCTGGAGGCCGGGCTGCGGGAGCTGCCGCTGGTCGCCGGGGCGGTGGTCGGCGGGCTGTTGGCCGGGGTGCTGGCGGCGCGGTGGACGGCGCGGCCGGTGGTGGTGCTCGGGCAGGCGGCGATGGGGCTCGCGCTCGCGGCGGTGTTGTTGCTGCGGGCGGATACCGGGTTTCTCCCGATCGGGGTTGTGCTGGCGGTGGCCGGTCTCGGTGCTGGCGCGGCGTTCACCTTGACCGCGGACATCGTGCTGGCCAGCGTGCCCAAGGAGAAGGCGGGCGCGGCGTCCGGCGTCGCGGAGACGGCGTACGAGCTGGGCACGGCGTTGGGCATCGCGCTGCTCGGGTCGGTGATCACGGCGTGGTACCGGGCCGGGATCGGGCTGCCGGCCGGCGTGCCCGAGCCGGCGCTCGCCTCGGCGCGCGACTCGCTCGGTGGGGCGCATGCCGTTGCGGGGACGTTGCCACCGGAGGTCGGCGGCCCACTGCTGCGGGCGGCGCGGGAGGCGTTCGTGGACGGGCTCGGGGCGGCGTCCGGGTTCGCCGCGGTGCTGCTGTTCGCCGCCGCGGGCGCGGCCTGGCTGATGCTGCGCGAGCCCGCACGCCGTCCGCGCTGAGGCTCACCGCATCGAGGCGGCCCGCGCGTGAACCCGCGGTATGACGCCGCGGTGGGTACGGCGGTGTGACGACTCGGGCCTGGTAGTCCACTTAGCGTCACCGGCATGGGGTCGATGATCGTGCGGGTGGCGGGCTGGAGCGCAGGTCACCCGTGGCGCGCGCTCGCGCTGTGGTTGGTGTTCGTGGCGGCGTGTGTCGCGGCGGGCGGGGTGTCCGGGACCAGGCAGGCGGTGGCCGCCGACTTTCAGGTCGGGGAGGCCGGGCGGGCGTCGGCGATCGCGGCCGCCGGCGGTGTGGCCATGCCCCGGGTGGAGCGGGTGTTGATCAGGCCGGCCGGGGAGGGGGAGCTCGGCGCGGCGCGGGCGGCCGCCGAGGACGTGGCCGGGCGGATGCGCGGGCTGCCCGAGGTCGCGGTCGTGGACGCGCCGGCGGTCTCGGCGGACCGGACGGCGTTGCTGGTGTCGGTCACCCTGCGCGGCGACGAGCGGGCGGCGCGGGCGGCGCTGCCCACCGTGCTCGCCCAGACCGAGGCGGCGCGGGCGTCCCACCCGGGCGCGCGCATCGAGCAGGCCGGGGACGCGTCCGTCAGCCATGGAGTGGAGACGCAGGTCGGACGGGACGTGCTGCGCGCGGAGGCGATCACGCTGCCGATCACCGTGATCGTCCTGGTGCTGTTCTTCGGGTCCGTGCTCGCGGCCGCCGTGCCGGTGCTGCTGGCGCTGTCCTCGGTGGCCGCGGCCGTGGGCCTGTACGCGCTGGCCTCGTACCTGCTCCCGGACGCGGGCGGCGTCGTGACCAGCGTCATCCTGATGATGGGCCTCGCGGTCGGGATCGACTACTCGCTGTTCTACCTCGGCCGGGTCCGGGAGGAGCGGGCGGCGGCCGGTGGCGCGCTCGACCACCGGGCGGCGGTGCGGGCGGCCGCGGCCACGTCCGGGCGGGCCATCGCGGTCTCCGGCGGCGCGGTGGTGGTCTCGGTCGCCGGGCTGTACCTGGCCGACGACGTGATCTTCTCGTCCATCGCCACCGGGACGATCATCGTGGTGGCGGCCGCCGTGGTCAGCTCGCTGACCGCGCTGCCGGCGCTGCTGGCCACGCTGGGCCCGCGCATCGACTCGTCCCGGCTGGCGTTCCTGGCACGGCGGGGTCTTCGGCGGGAGGGACGCGGGCGGTCGCGGTTGCTGGCCGCGGCGCTGGGCCGGCCGGTGCTCACGCTGGTGCTGAGCACCGCCGCGCTGGCCGGGCTGGCGGCGCCGGTGCTGGCCGCCGAGCTGCGCGCCGAGGGCATCGAGACGTTCCCGCGCGCGATCCCGGCGGTCGCGTCCTACCGGGAGGTGATCGCCCGCTTCCCCGGCCAGGCCGGGCACCACCTCGTCGCCGTCCGTACCACCGACCCGGGTGGCCCGGCCGCCGCGCTCACCGACCTGGCACGGCGGGCGTCGGCGGACCCGGCGGTCGGCGTGGCCGGGCCGGCGACCACCGCGGTGTCCGCGCGCGGCGACATGGCCGTGTTGCGGCTGCCGATCCGGCACCTGGCCAACTCCGAGGCCGGCGAGCAGTCCCTGCGTCGGCTGCGGACCGACCTGGCGCCGGCCGCGCTCGGCGGCCTGAACGGGGTGGACTACGCGGTGGGCGGCACGGTGGCGGCGAACCTCGACTACGTCGAGCACGAGCTGCGCCGGCTGGCCTGGGTGTTCGGGTTCGGGCTGCTGCTGACCACCGTGGTGATGGCGGCCGCGTTCCGGTCGGTGCTGGTCGGCGTGGTGTCCAGCGTGCTCAACGTGCTGTCCGCCTCGGCCGCCGTCGGTGCGCTGGTGCTGGCCGTCCAGCTCGGCGGGCTGGGCACCGCCGGGGTGGTGACCGCCCGCATCCCGCTGTTCGTGTTCGCGGTCCTGATCGGGCTGTCCATGGACTACCACGTGTTCGTGGTCAGCCGGATCAGGGAGGCCGCGCTGCACGGGCTGCCGGCCGCCGACGCCGTGCGCGCCGGCGTGCGAGCGTCGGCGCGGGTGGTCACCGGCGCGGCGGTGATCATGGTGTCGGTGTTCGCGGCGTTCCTGTTCGGACACGTCCTGGAGATGCTCGAACTCGGCTTCAGCCTGGCGTTCGGGGTGCTGCTGGACGCCGTCGTGGTGCGCGTCCTGCTGCTCCCCTCCGTGCTCACCCTGCTCGGCCGCACCCGCTGGTGGCCCTCGTCCTGGACGCCGCGCGCACAGGCCCGTGCACAGACCCGTGAGTGGCCAGGGCCGCTATGACGGCCCTAGCCACTCACGGGTTTGCGGTCGCCGAGCAGCTCGCCGCGCAGTTGGGACGCGTTCGACACCACCAGCATGAGCAGCGTGCCCATCGGCTCCACGTCCAGTCCGGAGGCCGGGAACACGTAGCGCAGCGTGACGTCCCAGCCGCGCTCGGTACGCACCGCGCCGAGGGTGCCGAACAGGCCCTGGCCGGCGCGCTCGGCCAGCCGCAGCGGGATGTCCGAGTCGGCGTCCACGTCCCAGGCGATCACGCAGGTCAGGCTGAGCACCAGCAGTCCCTCGGCCAGCTCGACGCCCTGCAGCGCGCAGGGCACCTCGCCGTGCAGGAAGGACAGCGCGCCGTCGTCGTCCTCCCGGACCTCGTGGAAGCGTTCCAGCGCGTCCTTGGCGGTGGCCAGCATCGTCGCCGTCATGTGGTGGCTCCCGCCTTGTCTGCCTTGTCGATGGCACCGCCGAAGCGGCGGTTGCGGCCGGCGTAGATCTCGCACGCCCGCCAGATGTCCCTGCGGTCGAAGTCGGGGAACAGCGTGTCCAGGAAGACCATCTCCGCGTATGCCGATTGCCAGAGCAGGAAGTTGGAGGTGCGCTGCTCGCCGGAGGAGCGCACGAACAGGTCGACGTCGGGCATGTCCGGCTCGTCCAGGTAGCGGGCGATCATCCGCTCGTCCACCTTGTCCGCCTTGATCCGCCCGTCCGCGACCAGCCGGGCGATCTCCCGCGCCGCGTCAGCGATCTCCGCCCGGCCACCGTAGTTGACGCACATGGTCAGCGTCAGCACGTCGTTGTGCAGCGTCTTGCGCTCGGCGATCTCCAGCTCCTTGATCACGCTGCGCCACAGCCGAGGGCGGCGGCCGGCCCAGCGGACCCGCACCCCCATGGCGTGCATCTCGTCCACCCGGCGCCGGATCACGTCCCGGTTGAACCCCATCAGGAACCGCACCTCGTCCGGGCTGCGCTTCCAGTTCTCGGTGGAGAACGCGTACGCGGACAGCCAGCGCACGCCCAGCTCGATGCAGCCGCGCGCGACGTCCATCAGCGCCGCCTCGCCGCGCCGGTGACCCTCCGTGCGGGGCAGCCCGCGCGCGTTCGCCCACCGCCCGTTGCCGTCCATGACCAGGGCTATGTGCTTCGGCACCAGGTCACGGGGGATGTCCGGCGGCCGCGCGCCGGACGGATGCGGGTCGGGTGGCTGGACGGGCGGCACACCGGCGAGCCTACGACGCCGGGCTCACCCTCGCGCGAGCGGTGGCACGGCGAGGCCGACCGGAACCGTCCGGGCCAATTCTGAGAAAGCCCGGACAATACTGAGAGAATTCTGAGCTTAACGCCGTCCCATTTCTCCCATTGGTGGGCCGAGGATCGCCCGAATTCAGCCCGCCGGCGCCGCGCGTTTGAAGAACAGCCGGTAGCCCGTCGCCTCCATGCTGGTGTTGCCCTCCTGGTAGCCATCGACGCAGGCGGAGACGAGCTCCCAGCCCTCGGCCGCTTGAAGATCAAGAATCTCCTCCCAGCCGGAGATGTCCCCGCGCGGGGTCGACATGACCCACAGGTAGTCTCGTTGCCTGTTGTCGTAGCTGCGCCAGACGGCGATCGTCTGGAATTGCCAGCTCATGACTCGGGAACTCCTTCGAGAATGCGCTGTCGGATTGTTATCCACGGGTGGCATGGAGGGTAATCGCGGTGGCTACCGGCAGTAGCACGTTGGTGGAGGTCGACAGCGACGGCGGGCTGGTGCTCGGCACGCTGGCCGGGGACCGCGCCAGCTTCGCCGCGCTGTACGACAGGTTCGGCGCCGGGGTCTACGACCTGCACCTGGCCCTGCTGGACGACCCGGATCGGGCCGCCGAGGCCACCCGCCAGACGTTCCGGCGGGCCGTCGCGGGCCTCAACCACCTCGGCGACCCGTCCGAGCTGCGGCCCTGGTTGTACGGCGTGGCCTATCGGCAGCGCACGACGGAGGAGCACGGAGGCGACGGAGACGACGACACCCGCGATGAGGATGAGGAGGACGACGTCCCGAGGGCGGCGCTGGCGCGGGCGGTGGGCGAGCTGGGCCGGCTGGATCGCGCGCTGCTGACCCTGCACCTGCGGCACGGGCTGGACGCGACGGAAGTGGGCCGGATCGTGGGCCTGCCGGCCAGGCGGGCGGCGGGCCGGTTGCGCACGCTGGGCACCCGCCTGGCCCCGAAGCTGGAGCCGCTGCTCCGGGCCCGGCTCGCGGCCGACCACCCGGAGCCGCTGCGCGCCGCCGTACCGCTGGCCGTCCCGCCGCGCTCGCTGCGGACCCGGGTGCTGCGCGAGACCGCACTGATGAGCGCGCACGAGGGCCTGCCCCGACCCCGGACGCGGGCGGCCTGGACGTGGACGGTGGCCTGCGTGCTCGTCGTGGTCACCGGGACGGCGCTGTTCGTCCAGCGGAACATGGAGCGCAAGCCGATGGTCGCGGTGACCTTCGGCCCGTCGTTCGAGCTCACGCTGTCCACCACCGTGATCGACCTCGGCGCCGCCGAGTCCACCGCCACGGTCACCCTGTCGAACACCGGCGCCACCCCCTCGGCGTGGCGGGCCGTCCCGGCGGATCCCTGGCTGAAGGTGACCCCGGCGTCCGGCGTGCTGGCCGGGAACACGACCCAGGAGCTGACGGTGGTGGCCGACCGGGGCGCCGTCCCGCACGAGGGCGACGCCCGCACCCGGCTCGGGGTCGGCACCGCCGACGGCCAGGGACAGGTCGACGTCACCGTGGCGCTGCGCCAGGAGCGGCCACCGGTGATCACCAACGCGGGCGCGAGCGCCACCCGCATCGGCGGCTACGGCTGCCCGACGGTGTCGGTGATCACCGCCACCGTGCGCGACGAGTCGCCTCCGGTCCGGGTCGTGCTGGTCGGCCCCGGCCAGCGCTCCCAGCCGATGCAGGCCAACGGCGACACCTACACCGGGCGGCTCGGGTCCGGCTCCGGCGCGAACATCGTCTGGCAGGTCACCGCCACCGACTCCCGAGGCAACACCGCCACCGGCCCGCCCAGGGTCATCACCTACGGCGACTGCGCGGCGCGCCCCACGCCCACGCAGTCCCCCAGCCAACCCCCGTCGAGCGCCCCGCCGTCCTCGGAGGAGACACCGAACCCGGACGACGAGCGGCCCCCCGCCGGCCAGCGCACCCCCACGAACGACGACAACGGCGGCGGGCGAGACGACGACCCACCGAACCAGGGCGACGACGGGCCGTCCTGATCGCGTCGAGTTGCCCGTGCGTCACCAGGTGTTAGCGTGGTGGCAGCACGTGGTTGCGCCTAGGGTTCCGCCGGTCGCCCGCTCGCACACCGATCGACAATCAGGGTGGCCGGGGCTGGACCGAGCGGCGCCAGGACGGCCCGGCAACCCAGCCGGCCCCGCCCACACCTGACGGGACAAAAGCCCTGAGGGCTCCTCATTCGGCACGCCCGGATTTCCGGGACCGACCCCAGGAGCCTCCTTGACGGTGTTGAGCGCGTGGTCCGGCCACTCCCCCGCCCAGTCCATCGGCCCCGCGATCGTGTTCGCCGTGCTGGCCGCCGCGCTGCTGCACGCGATCTGGAACTCGCTGGCCCACGGCGTACCCGACCGGCTGGTCGGGTTCGGGCTGATCGGCGTGGTGGACGTGGTCGGCGGCGGCGCGCTCGTCGCGTTCGCCGGCCTGCCGCCGGCCGGGGCGTGGCCGTACATCCTGGGCTCCGCGCTCACCCACGCGATCTACAACGCGCTGCTCATGACCAGCTACCGGCTCGGCGAGTTCAGCCAGATGTACCCGCTGGCCAGGGGCACCTCGCCGTGGGTGGTCGCGGTGGTCTCGGTGGTGGTGCTCGGCAAGGCGCTGCCCGGCAGCGAGCTGGCCGGGGTGCTCGCGGTGTCCGCCGGGCTGCTCGGGCTGGTGCTGGCCGGCGGGATCCCGGGCCGCAAGCACCTGCCCGCGCTGGCGGCGGCCGGCGCGACCGGGCTGATGATCGCCACCTACACGGTGATCGACGGGGTGGGCGTCGGGCTGTCCCCGCTGCTGTCCTACACCGGCTGGATGTTCATGCTGCAGGGCGTTCCGTACGTGATCGTGGTGCCGCTGGTGCGCGGCCGGCGCCTGCTCGGCGCGGTGCGCAGGTGCGCGCTCCCCGGCATCGCGGGCGGCACGATCTCGCTGCTGGCCTACGGGATCGTGCTCTGGGCGCAGACCAGCGGGGCGCTCGCGCCGATCGCCGCGCTGCGCGAGAGCAGCATCGTGTTCGGCACCCTGATCGGCACGTTCTTCCTCGGCGAACGGCTGGGCCCGCGCCGCGCCGTGGCCGCCACCGTGGTGCTCGCCGGCGTGCTGTTGATCAGCTTGCCGTAGCGGGGCGACGGGGTCAGCGGCGTTCGACCAGGGGCAGGGAGCGGAGCTGGCGTTCCAGGTGCCACTGGAGGTGGGCGGCGACCAGGCCGCTGGTGTCGCGGCGGACCGGGGCGGTGGCCGCGTCCGCGATCGGCCAGTCGCCGTGCAGCAGGGCGTCCAGGAGCTGGAACGTCTCCGGTGACGGGGTGACCGAGCCGGCCGGGCGGCAGCGTCCGCACACCGCCCCGCCGGCCGCGACGTTGTACGCCCGGTGCGGCCCGGGCTCGGCGCACCGGGCACACTCCGCGATCGCCGGCGCCCATCCCGCGTACCCCATGGCGCGCAGCAGGAACGCGTCGAGCACCAGGTGCGCGTCCCGCTCCCGCCCGGCCAGCGCCCGCAGCGCGCCCACCAGCAGCAGGTACAGCCGCAGCGCCGGTTCGCCCTCCTCGGCGGCCAGCCGGTCGGTGGTCTCCAGCACCGCGCACCCGGTGGTGTACCGGGCGTAGTCGCCGACCAGGCCGGCGCCGAAGGCGTCCACCGTCTGCGCCTGGGTCACGATGTCCAGGCTGCGGCCGGTGTAGCACTGCACGTCGACGTGGTTGAACGGCTCCAGCCGGGCGCCCCAGCGCGAACGGGTCCGCCGCACGCCCTTGGCGACCGCGCGCACCTTGCCGTGCCGGCGGGTCAGCAGCGTGGTGATCCGGTCCGCCTCGCCGAGCTTCTGCACCCGCAGCACCACGCCGGTGTCACGCCACAGGGTCACCCGCCAAGCCTACGGCCGGGGTCAGGCGTGTGGAGCGTGACCGGCCGCGAGTTGGCGGGTGTGTTCGACCAGCGCGGGGTAGTCGGTGGCGATGCCGCGCAGCAGCGCCTCCACCGCGCGCTCCACCTCGTCCTCGCTGGTCGGCGCGTGGCCGAACAGCGCGCGGTAGTGCACCAGCGAGCCAAGCATGTCCAACACCAGGTCGCGGTCCAGGTCCGCGCGCAGGTCACCGCGCGCCACGGCCCGGTCCAGCATGGCGGCCACGGCGGCGCGCGGCGGGTCGAACAGCGTGGTCATGAACGCGCCGTGCAGGCCGGAGTCGGTCGCGCACTCGGCCAGCAGCGGGCCGATCACCTCCGGGCGGATCCGCCGGAACGCGGCGACGAAGACGTTGATCCCCTCGTTCAGGTCGCACAGCGTGCAGCCGGTGTCCGGGGTGCTCACGTCGCCGAGGTGCGCCCCGAGCGCGGCCAGCACCAGGTGCTGGCGGTTGGTCCAGCGCCGGTAGATCGCCGGCTTCGTGGTGTGCGCGCGCCGGGCCACCTCCTCCAGGGTCAGCCGCGCGTAGCCGGACTCCTCGAGCACGGCACAGGTGGCGTCCAGCACCGAGGAGTCGATCCGCTGGTCGCGCGGCCGGCCGGCGCGGGCCGGGCGGGCGGTGGCGGGCTCACCGTCGAACGACATGACACCAGCGTACCTTTCTGTTACGTTCCGACACGTAATCTTGTGAAGGATGCCGGAGAAGGATCTCGGAGGGAGCCGTCGATGGACCCCACACCCGTGACGGTGCTCGGGCTCGGCACCATGGGCACGGCCCTGGCCGGCGCGCTGCTCGACGGCGGGCACCCGACGACCGTCTGGAACCGCTCGGCGGGCAGGGCGGACGCGCTGGTCGCCAGGGGCGCGGCGGCCGCTGGCCTCGCCGAGGCCGTCGAGGCCAGCGAGGTGGTGGTGCTCTGCGTCTCGGGCTACCCGGCGGTGCGCGAGATCCTGGACGCCCTGGGCAACGCGCTCTCCGACCGGCTGCTGGTCAACCTGACCACCGGCACCCCGGAGCAGGCCCGCGACCTGGCCCGCTGGGCCGAGTGGCATCGGGCCCGCTACCTCGACGGGGTCGTCCAGGCGTTCCCCCACCAGGTCGGCACGCCCGAGGCGCTGCTGCTCTACGGCGGCGAGCGGGCGGTGTTCGAGGAGCACGAGGCGACCCTGAGGCGGTTCGGCACCGCCACCCACCTGGGCGCCGACCCCGGACTGGCCTGCCTGTACGACCTGGCCATGCTCGGGCTCTGGTACGAGGCCCAGCTCGGGTACCTGCGCGCACTGGCGCTGGTCACCTCGGCCGGGCTGGACCCGGAGGCGTTCGCCCCGTTCGCGGCCCGCCAGCTCGACTACGTGCGCGGCGCGGCCGCCGAGGTGGCCGGCGAGGTGCGCGACCGCCGGTATCCGCCGGGGCCGGCGCCGCTGGCCGAGCACGCCAGGGTGCTGGCCGACCTCGTCGAGATGCGGCGCGGGCTCGGCCTGGAGACGGAGTCCGACGAGCGGCTCGCCCGGCTGGTCGACGCCCGGATCGCCCTGGCCGGCGGCGCCGAAGGCCTGACCGGCCTGATCGAGTCCCTTGGTACCATGGTGGATGACTCCGTCTACCATGGAGGAAAGCGTGAGCCTCAACATCAAGAGCGATGAGACGCAGCGGCTCACCCATGAGCTGGCCCGGCTGACCGGCGAGAGCCTGACCGCGGCGGTGACCACGGCGGTCCGGGAGCGGCTGGAGCGGCTGCGGGCCGAGCCGGCCCAGGTCCGCGCGCGGGCCGACGGGCTGTTGGCGATCGGCCGGGAGGCCGCGTCCCGGCTGCCCGCGCGGACCCGCGAGGTCGACCACGGCGAGCTGCTCTACGACGAACGCGGGCTCCCCCGTTGATCGTCGACACGTCCGCGCTGGTCGCGATACTCCGCGACGAGCCGGACGCCGAGTCGTTCGCGCTCGCGCTGGCCGCCGCCCGCACCCCCCGGATGTCGGTGGCGAACTACCTGGAGGCCGCCGTCGTGATCGACTCCGCCCGCGACCCGGTGGCCAGCCGCCAGGTCGACAAGCTGGTCACCAGGGCGCGCGTGGCGCTCGAACCGGTGACGGCCGAGCAGGCACGGGTGGCCCGCGCGGCGTACCGGGACTTCGGCAGGGGCAGCGGCCACCCGGCCAGGCTCAACTTCGGCGACTGCTTCGCCTATGCGCTGGCCCGCTGCGTGGACGAGCCGCTGCTGTTCAAGGGTGACGACTTCGAGCACACCGACGTCGAGCCCGCGCCCCGCCCCTAGAGCGTGTCCCGTGGATCTATGCCGAGCGAGCGGTGATCCAGATTGTGGCTCGCAAGGCCGAGGAGCCGCCGATACCGCTGTTGTATCGGCGGCGACGAGAACGCCGCGAGGCGCGATCTGGGCGCCGCGCAGCCGGCTGAATGATCCACGGGACACGCCCTAGTTCCGGGCGGCGTTCGGGTAGGGCAGCAGGGCCATCTCGCGGGCGGTGCGGATCGCGGCCGCGACCTGGCGCTGCTGGCGCGGGCTCAGGCCGGTGACGCGGCGGGAGCGGATCTTGCCCCGGTCCGAGATGAAGGTGCGCAGCAGCGCGGTGTCCTTCCAGTCGACGGCGTCGAGCCGGCGGGCGCGAAGCGGGTTCGGCTTGCGCTTGCGGGGGTTCGCGGCCGCCGGGGTGCGCGCCATCAGCGCTCCTCGCGGAACTCGACGTGCCGGCGCAGCACCGGGTCGTACTTGCGCAGCCGCAGCCGGTCCGGATCGTTCCGGCGGTTCTTGCGCGTCACGTACGTGAACCCCGTACCCCCCGTCGAACGCAACTTGACCAGCGGCCTCAACTCCGACCTCGCCACACTCTCACTCCTCTCTTGATAACGACATCCGTTTTCATCTAACGAGAGAGTAGCACCGCAGGAAACCTCCGTGCCCCGGATCCGGGGATGCCGTTAACGTCCGGGCGTGACGTCCGAGTTCGTGCCGGGGTTGCGGTTGGCGCGCGGGTACCACGGCGAGGTGGTCCGGCCGCTGTTGGAGCGGTGTTTCCCCGGGCTGCGCCACACGGCGGCGCTGATCGGGCCGGGTTCGGAGGTCCTCGGGTTCGACGGCGAGCGGTCCACCGACCACGACTGGGGAGCGCGCCTGCAGATCTTCCTGACCGACGAGGACGCGCGCCGCGCCGGCGAGGTCGACGCGATGCTCACCCGGCGGCTCCCGGCGAGCTGGCGCGGGCATCCGACGGCGTTCGCCCGCACCCGCGACCCTCGGGTCCGACACCGGGTGGAGTGCACGACCCTGGGCGCCTACCTCGGCGACCAGCTCGGCTTCGACCCGCGCGCGGGCGTCACGACGGCCGACTGGCTGGCGACGCCGACCCAGCGGCTGGCCGAGGTCACCGGCGGCGCGGTGTTCCACGACGGGCCGGGCGAGCTCACCGCCGCGCGTGCCGCGCTGGCCTGGTACCCGGAGGACGTGTGGCGCTACGTGCTGGCCTGCCAGTGGCAGCGGATCGCCGAGGAGGAGGCGTTCCCCGGGCGGTGCGCGGAGGCCGGCGACCCGCTCGGGTCGGGCGTGGTGGCCGCCCGCCTGGTCCGCGACCTGATGCGGCTGTGCCTGTTGATGCGCCGGCGCTACCCGCCGTACAGCAAGTGGCTGGGCACCGCGTTCGCCCGGCTGCCCCCGCCGGACGGGCTGCCCGCCGACCTTGCCGGCGCGCTGACCGCGCCCGACTGGCCCACCCGGGAGAAGCACCTGGTCGCGGCGTACGGCGCCGTCGCGCGCGAGCACAACGGGCTCGGCCTCACCGAACCGCTCGACCCCGCCACCAGACGGTTCCACGACCGGCCCTACCAGGTGCTCGACGCCGAGCGGTTCGGCGCGGCGCTGCGGGCGGGCATCGAGAACCCCGAGCTGCGCCGGCGGCCGCCGACCGGGGCCATCGACCAGTTCGCGGACAACACGACGGCGCTGGCCGACCCCCGGCTCTCCAGGCCGCTCGGCACGGCATGGCGGCGCTCAGCGACCCCCGCGCGCGGCCTGCCCGAGCCGGGCGCGGACGGCGACTCCGGCGCAGGCGATCACCGCGATGCCGCCGAGGACTGTCGGCCAGCTCAGCCGTTCCCCCAGTAGCAGCGCGGCCCAGCCGATGGTCATCACGGGCTGCACCAACTGCACCTGGCTGACCCGCGCCATCGGCCCGATCGCGAGCCCCCGGTACCAGGCGAAGAAGCCGAGGAACATGCTCACCACCGCCAGGTAGCCGAACGCCGCCCACTCGACAGGACCGCCGCTCGGGGCGCGCTCGGCCACCGACACCCAGCTCAGGGCGATCATCAACGGCGCGGAGAGGACCAACGCCCAGGACACGGTCTGCCAGGCGCCGAGCTCGCGGGCCAGCAGCCCGCCTTCCGCGTACCCGATCGCGGCCGCGACGACAGCGCCGAACAGCAGCAGGTCCGGCCACTCCAGCCCGCCGAGCCCGCCGCCCTGCAACGCGGCGAACACGACGGCCGCGGCCGCGCCCACGCCCGCCATGACCCAGAACGACGCCGGCGGCCGCTCGCGCCCGCGCAGCACGGCCATCACGGCGGTCGCGGCCGGCAGCAGCGCGATCACGACGGCGCCGTGGCTGGCCGCCGCCGTGGTGAGCGCGAACGACGTCAGCACGGGGAACCCCACGACCACGCCGCCCGCGACGACGGCCAGCCGGGCCCACTGGACGCCGGCGGGCAGGCGCTGCTTCGTCACGGCCAGCGCCGCGGCGGCCAGCAGCGCCGCGATGACCGCCCGCCCGCACCCGACGAACAGCGGCGACATCGCGCCGTCCGCCACCGCGACCCGGGTGAACGGCACGGTGAAGGAGAACGCCGCGACCCCGACCAACCCCCACCAGAGGCCGGCCCGCGAGGCGGATAGCACCGACGGTTTCGTGAGAGTAGCGCTATCGTCATACTTCATGTCCGACGATAGCAGCCCTGAGAGGATCGCCGCCGAGCTGCGACGGTGGATCGCTGAGGCCGCACCCGGCGCGAAGCTGCCGTCGACCCGCTCGCTGGTCGCCAGGCACGGGGCGAGCCCGGTCACCGTGCAGAAGGCCCTGCACGGCCTGGCCGCGCAGGGCCTGGTCGAGACCCGCCCGGGCGTGGGCACCTTCGTGCGCGCCGTCCGGGTCGCCCGTCCGAACGACTACGGCTGGCAGACCGCCGCGCTCGGCTCCCCCAACCACCGGATCCCGGACCTGCCGGCCTCCCTGCAGTCCGTCCCGAACGACGTGGTCGCGCTGCACTCCGGCTACCCCGACCGGGAGCTGTTGCCCCGGCGCCTGGTCCGCGCCGCGTTCACCCGCGCCGCCCGCACCGACGCCCTGATCACCAGGCCACCCACCGCGGGCCTCCCAGACCTGCAGTCCTGGTTCGCGGCCGAGCTGGCGTCCGTGACACCGACCGGCATCACCCCAGCCGCCCCCAGCGACGTCGTGATCATCCCCGGCAGCCAGTGCGGGCTGGTCACCGCGTTCCGCTCGCTGGTCGGGGCGGGCCGGCCGCTGCTCATGGAGTCGCCGACGTACTGGGGCGCGATCCTGGCCGCCGCCCAGGTCGGCGTGACTGTCGTCCCGGTCCCCAGCGGCTGCGACGGCCCCGACCCCGACGCGGTCGCGCGCGCCTTCGAACGGTCCGGGGCGCGCGCGTTCTACGCCCAGCCGAGCTTCGCCAGCCCGACCGGGGCGCTGTGGACGCCCGCGCTGGCCGATCGGGTGCTGGACACCGTCCGGCGCCACGGCGCGTTCCTCATCGAGGACGACTCCGCGTACGACTTCGGGATGACCGCCGACCCGCGCCCGGTCGCCGCCCGCGACGACGGCGGGCACGTCGTCTACATCCGCTCGCTGTCCAAGAGCGTCTCCCCCTCGGTCCGGGTCGCCGGCCTGGTCGCGCGCGGGCCGGCGCGCACCCGGATCCTCGCCGACACCCAGGCGGACTCGATGTACGTCAGCGGCGTGCTCCAGGCGGTCGCGCTCGACATCGTCGCCCAGCCCGCCTGGCTGACCCACCTGCGCCGGCTGCGCCACGAGCTCACCACCCGCCGCGACCTGCTGGTCCAGAGCCTGCGCGAGCACGCGCCCGACGCACGGCTCGACGCCGTACCGAAGGGCGGGCTGAACCTCTGGGCCCGCCTGCCCGACGCCATCGACCTCGACCGGGTCATCCAGGACTGCGCCTCGGCGGGCGTCGTCCTCGGCACCGGGAACGAGTGGTTCCCCGCCGAACCGACCGGGCGCTTCCTCCGGCTCAACTACGCGGGCCCCAACCCCGGCGCCTTCCCCGACGCGGCCCGCGTCCTCGGCCAAGCGCTCGCCCGCCAGTTCTAGAACCCCTTTCTTCAACGGGGTCAGCGATGTCACCATGGTTCCCATACATGGCACCTGTTCACATTCGTGAACGCACACAACGAAGTGTCGTCCTCTTTCGGAGGTCACCGTGTACGTCCAGAACCTGAACCCGACCGGTTCGCTCACCCTCTCCGCCCTGCTCGCGTCCTTACCCCTGCTGGCCCTGCTGATCGCGCTCGGCGGTCTGAAATGGCGGGCGCACTGGGCGGGCGCCGCGGCCCTGGTGATCTCGATCGTGATCGCGCTCGGGGTGTACAAGATGCCGGTCGGGCAGGCGCTGGACGCCGGGGTGTTCGGCGCCGCGCTGAGCGTGCTGGCCATTCTCTGGATCACGTTCAACGCCATCTGGATCTACAACCTGACCGTCAAGACGGGCCATTTCGCGGTGCTGCGCCGGTCGTTCACCGCGATCAGCGACGACCGGCGGATCCAGTCGATCGTCATCGCGTTCTCGTTCGGCGCGCTGTTGGAGGCGCTGGCCGGGGGCGGTTCGCCGATCGCCATCTGCGCGGTGATGCTCATCGCGATCGGGTTCGGCCCGCTCAAGGCGGCCGCCGTCGCGCTGGTGGCCAACACCGCGCCGGTCGCGTACGGCGGGCTGGGCAACCCGGTCACCATCCTCGGGCAGGTCACCGAGCTGCCGCCGGAGACGCTGGGCGCGATGGCCGGCCGGCAGGTGTCCGTGCTCGCGGTGTTCGTCCCGTTCGTGCTGGTCGGGATCGTGGACGGGCGGCGTGGGCTGCGCGAGGTGTGGCCGGCCGCGCTGACCTGCGGGCTGTCCTTCGCGCTCGCGCAGTTCGCCTTCTCGAACTTCGTCAACTACAAGCTCTGTGACATCTTCGCCGCGCTGGTGTCGGCCGGTGCCGTGGTCGCGCTGAACAGGTTCTGGCGCCGCGACGGCGTCCCCAACCGGCCGGTGACCGCGGGCGGGGCCGTCGACGACGACGCGTTCACCCGGCGGGTGGGCACGCCGGCCGGCGACTCGCGCGCGGACGTGGCCAAGGCGTTCGCCCCGTACGGGGTGGTCGTGCTGCTGTTCTCGCTGGCCCAGCTGCCCGGCATCAGCCGCGCGCTGGAGGCGCCGACCGTCACGTTCAACTGGCCGGGGCTGCACATCACGTCCCAGGCCGGCAAGGCGGTGTCGGTGGCGTACAAGCTGAACTGGCTGTCCGCGACCGGGACGCTGCTGTTCCTGTCCGGGGTGGTCACCGCGCTGGTGCTCGGAATCAAGCCGACGGTCGCCGCCAGGACGTACTGGGAGACGCTGCGCCAGTTCGGCTGGGCGATCGTGACGATCCTGCTGGTGTTCGCGCTGTCCTACGAGATGAACCTGTCCGGCCAGATCTCCACGCTCGGGCTGTGGCTGGCCCAGTCCGGCGCGTTGTTCGCGTTCCTCTCGCCGGTGGTCGGCTGGTTCGGGGTGGCGGTCACGGGTACGGACGCCGGCTCCAACGCGCTGTTCGGAAAGCTCCAGACCACCGCGGCCGAGCAGCTGCACGCCAGCCCGATCCTGTTCGGCGCGGCGAACACGTCAGGCGGCGTGGTGGCCAAGATGATCTCCCCGCAGAACCTGGCGATCGGCACCGCCGCGGTCGGCGAGGTCGGCTCCGAGGGCGTTTTGTTCCGCCGGGTGTTCGGCTGGAGCGTCCTGTTCCTGCTCGGCGTGTGCGTGCTGGTGTTCCTGCAGTCCACGCCGGTGCTGGGCTGGATGCGGGTGGGCGGCTGACCCTGTGGACAACCCGTGAGTGGCTAGGGCCGTCATAGCGGCCCTAGCCACTCACGGGTTTGGCCACGGGCGGCTCAGCGCGGGGACGAGAGGATCTTCACGACCAGGGTCTCGGTGAGACCGAGGCGGGGTGTGTTGGCGCGAGCGCGTTCGACGATCTGGCGCGGGCTCAGGCCCATCTCGTGGTAGAGCCGAACGACCCGCGCCTGCTGCGGCGTCCAGGCCGGCCTTGTCGGCCTTGCCGGGCGTGGACGAGTCCGGGGCTCGGGCGGGTGCCTCGGCGCGGGCGGGACGACGGGTCGACAGCTGTCGATCCCGAGGCCGGCGTTCTTCTTCCCGAACTCGCCCGACTCGCCGCGCCGGGTGATCTCCGCCTGGTCGGCGACCAGGTACACGTCCGCGCTCTTGTTGACCCCGATCGCGGTCACCGTCAGGCCACGGTGCCGCGCGGCCTGACACTCCTTCTTGGTGCAGTACTCGAACCCCAGCTCCGCGCGCTCGGCCAGCAGTTCGTCGCCGCACTCGATGCACTTCACGCTCGTCGTGACGCTCCTTCCGGCTACCTTTTCAGGTTACCGGCGCGCCGGCCGCCCACAGGGCATGATTCCGGGCATGGAGCTGGTGACGATCGAGGACATCCGCGCGGCCGCGAAGCTGATCGGCGACGCCGTGCTGCGCACCCCGCTGGTGGCGTGCCCGTGGACGGACCCGAGCCGGCCGCTGTCGCTCAAGCCGGAGAACCTGCAGGCCATCGGGGCGTTCAAGGTACGCGGCGCGCACCACATGCTGGCCCGGCTCACCCCGGACGCGCGCGCCCGAGGCGTGGTGGCCTACTCCAGCGGCAACCACGCCCAGGCCGTCGCCTACGCCGCGCGCGTCGCCGGGATCCCGGCCACCATCGTCATCGACGACACCGCGCCGCCGATCAAGGTGGCGGCCACCGAGGAGCTGGGCGCCGAGGTCCGGCTGGTGCCGCTGACCGAGCGCGCCGCCGTGGCCCGCGAGCTGGCCCGCGAGAGCGGCGCCACCCTGGTCCCCCCGTTCGACCACCCGGACATCATCGCCGGCCAGGGCACCATCGGGCTGGAGATCGCCGAGGACCTGCCCGAGGTGGCCGCCGTGCTGGTGCCGATCAGCGGCGGCGGGCTGGCCTCCGGGATCGGCGTCGCGGTCAAGGCGCTGTGCCCGAACGCGGCGGTGTTCGGCGTCGAGCCCGAGCTGGCGGCGGACACCCGCGACAGCTTCGCCGCCGGCGAGCTGGTCCACTGGCCCGCCGAGCAGCGCGTACGCACCAGCGCCGACGGCCTGCGCGCCGAGCCCTCCGAGCTGACCTTCGCGCACCTGCGATCGGTGCTGGACGGCGTGCTCACCGTGTCGGAGGACGAGATCCGCTCGACGATCGGCCTGCTGGCGCGCCGGGCCAGGCTGGTCGCTGAGCCGTCCGGCGCCGTAGCCCCCGCCGCCTACCTGCACCGCGCCGACCAACTGCCCGCCGGCCCGACCGTCGCCGTGGTCTCCGGCGGCAACATCGACCCCGCCCTGCTCGCCGAGGCCGTCCAGGCCTGACCGCCGCGCTCGGGCGTCACCGCGGCCGCCGCTGACCCTTGACGAACAGCACTGTGACGGCGTTCACTGGCTGTGGTTAGTCCACAGTCCAATCCCACGCCGGGACTCACACCGAGAAGGCCGCGCCGATGGCAACGACGCCCGTTCGGCGGCCGGGCTCGCTGGCCCGTGTCGCGTTCGCCTCCGGGATCGGCTCCGCCCTGGAGTGGTACGACTTCTTCATCTACGGCAACGCCGCCGCCGTCGTGTTCAACAAGCTGTTCTTCCCGGATCTCGAGCCTGCGGTCGGCACCCTCGTCGCGTTCGCCAGCTTCGGCGTCGGGTTCTTCGTCCGGCCGCTGGGCGGGCTGTTCTTCGGGCACTTCGGCGACCGGATCGGCAGGAAGAACGTGCTGGTCACCACCCTGCTGCTGGTGGGAGGGGCCACGTTCCTGATCGGGTGCGTGCCGTCCTACGCGAGCATCGGCATCCTGGCGCCGGTCGCGCTGGTGGCGCTGCGGCTGGCGCAGGGGTTCGGGGCGGGCGCGGAGTACGGCGGTGCGGTGATCTACGCGGTCGAGCATGCGCCGCCGGGGCGACGGGGCTGGTTCGGCAGCTGGTCGCCGATGGGGGTCTCGCTGGGCACTTTGCTGGCGGCCGCGGTGTTCGCCGCCGTCTCGAACATGCCGGAGGAGCAGTTCCTGTCCTGGGGCTGGCGGGTGCCGTTCTGGCTCAGCGCGGTGCTGGTCGGGATCGGGCTGTACCTGCGGCTGCGGCTGTCCGAGTCGCCGGTGTTCGAGCGGGCGCGGCGGCGCAGCGAGGTGCTCAGGGCACCGATCAAGCACGCGCTGACGACCCAGCCGCGCAGCTTCCTGGTGGTGATCGGGGCGCGGTTCGCGGAGAACGGACTGGGCTATCTCTTCCCGACCTGGAGCATCAGCTACCTGTCCGGCCAGCTCGGCTATTCCCGCACCACGGCGCTGCTGGCGGTCACGATCGCCACCTGCGCGCAGCTGGTGATGGTGCCGGTCTGGTCGGTGCTGTCCGACCGGGTGGGCCGCCGGCCCGTGTACGCCGGTGCGGCGATCTTCTGCGCGCTGTTCGCGTTCCCGTACTTCCTGTTGCTGGACACCCGGAGCACGCCGCTGGTGCTGTTCGCGATGGCCGCCGCGGTGGGGATCGGGGTGGCCGGGATGTTCGGGCCACAGGCCGCCTACTTCGCCGAGCTGTTCGGCCCCCGGGTGCGCTACAGCGGGTTCGCGTTCGCCCGCGAGCTGGGGTCGATCCTGGCCGGCGGGCCGGCGCCGTTCCTGGCCAGCCTGCTGCTGGTCTGGGCCGGCGGGGCGCCGTGGGCGGTCGCCGGGTACATGGTGGTGCTGGCCGCCATCACCACGGTGGCCGTGCTGTGCGGCCCGGAGACCTACCGCACGGACATCCTGGCCGAGCCGGGAGCCGAGGCCACACCCGCCACGACCGCGCCGAGGCCACACTGAGCACCATGACGTCCACACGCCGTTCCTTCCGCCTGCTGCCGATCAAGCAGGTGCACGTCTACCGCGAGGTGTTCACCCAGCTGGACAAGCTGGTCAGCGGCCTGCGCCCGGGCGAGCGGCTGAGCTCGGAGCGCGAGCTGGCCGAGCGGCTGGGGGTCAGCAGGGTCTCGGTGCGCGAGGCGCTGCGCGCGCTGGAGAGCATGGGCAAGATCGAGATCAGGCGCAACGCCGGCGCGTTCGTGCTCGACCCGGAGGGAACCCTGCCCGTCGAGCACCTGCTGGGCGGGCTGGAGCCGAGCCTGGAGTCGCTGCAGTGGCTGACCGACCTGCGCGCCGCCATCGAGACCAGGGTGGTCCAACTGCTGGCCGCCCGCCCGGACGCCGACCTCGGGCCGGCCGCCGAGTTCCTGGAGCGCGCCGCCGCCGAGCTGGACGACCAGGACACCGAGCAGGGCAGCCTGGACCTGCGCTTCGAGGCGATCCTGGCGCGGGCGGCGGGCAACCCGATGCTGGAACGGACCCAGAAGTGGGTGCACCAGGCCTGGGTCACGGCGTGGGGCGAGTACGGCCGCGCCCCCGGTGACCGCCGCACCCTGCACGCCGAGCACCTCGCGATCCTGGCCGCCCTGCGCGGTGACGACGGCGGGGCCGACGGATCGCGAGCCATGCGCCTGATGGAGGCCCACGTCGACTGCCACGTCCGCACCACCCGTGAGGAAGGGGAACGCCCGTGAGGCTGTCCAGCGACCAGCTCGACGAGTACCGCACCCGGGGCTACCTGGCCGTGCGCAGCGTGTTCACGCCCGACGAGGTGCGCGAGCTCCAGTCCGTGACCGACCAGTTCGTCGAACAGTCCCGCCACGTCAGCGACCACACCGACGCGTTCGACCTGGAGCCGGGGCACAGCTTCGACCAACCCAGGCTGCGCCGGCTCAAGGCCCCGCACCGCCGCCACCGGGCCTACGACCGGGCGCTGCGCAACGACACCCTGCTCGGGCTGCTGCGCCAGCTGCTCGGCGACGGCGTCCGGTTCCAGAACACCAAGCTGAACATGAAGTCCCCGGAGTTCGGCAGCCCCGTCGAGTGGCACCAGGACTGGGCGTTCTACCCGCACACCAACGACGACGTGCTCGCGGTCGGCATCGCGATCGACGACATGATGCTGGAGAACGGCTGCCTGATGGTCGTCCCCGGCTCGCACACGGGCCCGGTGCACGACCACCACCAGGACGGCCACTTCGTCGGCGCCGTGAACCCGGCCGGCTTGATCGACGACGCGGCGCCCATCGAGCTGGCCGCCGGGGACATCTCGATCCACCACGCCCGGCTGCTGCACGGCTCGGCCCCCAACACCTCGACCCGCCCGCGCCGGTTCCTGCTCTTCGAGTACGCCGCCGCCGACGCCTGGCCGCTGGTCAACTTCACCGACTGGACGGAGTTCAACTCCCGGCTGCTGTGCGGCTCACCGGTCGCCACCCCCCGGCTGGAGCCGGTCCCGGTCCGCATCCCGCTGCCCGCCCATCCCCGGCAGGGCTCCATCTACGAGGTGCAGAGCGCGCTGTCCCACCGCGCCTTCGGCTGAACGGCACCCCTCGCATCGAGGGGGGCTATACGCTCACCCCCGTGGCCGAGCAGCAACCATGGGCTTCGCTGGCCGGGATCCCGGAGGAGTACTTCCTGACGCCGTCGTCCGCGCGGGTGTGGGACTACTGGCTGGGCGGCAAGGACAACTACCCCGCGGACCGGGCCGCCGGCGACGAGTTCATCCGGAAGTACCCGGAGATCCTGACCATCGCCCGCCAGTCGCGGAAGATGCTCGCCCGAGTGGTGCGCTACCTCGCCGGCGAGGCGGGGATCCGGCAGTTCCTGGACATCGGGACCGGCCTGCCCACCATGCAGAACACCCACGAGGTGGCCCAGGCGATCGCGCCCGAATCCAAGATCGTTTACGTGGACAACGACCCGCTGGTGCTGGCGCACGCCCGCGCGTTGCTGACCAACACCACCGACGAGGGTGTCACCACCTACGTCCACGCGGACGTGCGCGATCCCGAACTGATCATCGCCGATGCCCGCAACGTGCTGAACTTCCGCGAACCGCTGGCCGTGCTGCTGCTGGGCATCCTCGGCCACGCCGCCGCCACGTTCGAGGAGATGCGCTCCATCACCGCCGCGCTGGTCGACGCGCTGCCTACCGGCGGCTACCTGGTGATCGCCGACGGCGTCGACACGGGGGAAAGCGCGTACCTGGAGGCGGCGGCCGCGCGCGGCTACCACCCCCGCACCCTCGACGAGTTCCGGGCCTGCTTCGACGGGCTGGAACTGGTCGAGCCCGGGCTGGTGCCGCGCAATCGGTGGCGGCCGGTGTTCGCCGAGGCGGCGGAGGCGCGCGAGCCGATGACCTCGTACGTCGCCGTCGGCCGCAAGCCCTGAGCCGGTGGCCGCCGAGATCAGGGTGACCCGCACTCCGGCGGCGATCATGAGCCTGAGCGTGGCCGCCCTGCTGTTCGAGGGCTACGACATCAACGTCTACGGCGCGGTGGTCCCGTACCTGCTCAGGCGCGCCGACTGGCAGCTGACGCCACAGTTCGCCGGGCTGATCGGCTCGGCCGCGGTGGTCGGGATGCTGGTGGGCTCGCTGGTCGCCGGGCCGCTGACCGACCTGGTCGGGCGCCGACGGGTGTACCTGACGACGGTCGTCTGCTTCTCCGCCGGGTCGGCGCTCAGCGCGGTGGCGTCCAGCCCGGAGTTCCTGCTGGTCAGCCGGGTCGTGGTGGGCCTGGGGCTCGGCGGGTTCATCCCGGTGTCGCTGGCCATGGTGCTGGAGTACTCGCCGGCCGCGCGCCGGACGTTCGCCACCGCGATGGCCAGCGCCGGGATCGGCGTCGGTGGCGGGCTGGCCGCGCTCGCCACGATCTGGGTCGCGCCGGTCGCCGGGTACCAGGGCCTGTTCTGGCTGGGCGTGGCGCCGCTGGTGCTGATCGTGCCGGTCGCGCTGCTCCGGGTGCCCGAATCCGTCATCCTCTTGGTGAGCCTGGGTCGGGTGGACGACGCGAGGGCTCAGATCCGCCGTTACCGCCTGCCCGTCGAACTGCCGGCCGAACCCGCGGCGCCCGCTGTGGCCACGGCGGACACGGCGGACACGGCGGACACGGCGACCGCGGCACGGCCGCTGGCGTCGCTGTTCGCCCCCGGCCAGGCCCGGGCGACGGTGGTGTTCTGGGTGACGAACATCCTCAGCCTGCTGCTCATCTTCGGCGCTCTCACCTGGCTGCCGGTACTGATGATCAAGGCTGGCTACGGGATCACGAACGCGCTGGTCTTCCTCGCGGTGTTCCAGGCCGGCGCGCTCACCGCGTCGATACTCGGCTCCCTGGTCGCCGACCGCCGCGAGCCCAGGACCGTCGTGCTGGCCGGCTTCGGATGCGCCGTCGTCGGCCTCGCCGGGCTGGCCGCGCACCCGCCGACGGCGCTGGTGTATCCGCTGGTCATGCTGATGGGCGCGGGCGCGAACGGGGCGCAGAACCTGCTGCTCGCCTACATCGCCACGTTCTATCCTCCGCACAGCCGGGGCAGCGGGCTCGGCCTGGCCGTGGCCCTGGGGCGCCTCGGCGGAATCGCCGGGCCGGTCGTCGGCGGGCTGCTGCTGGCCGGCGGCGCGACGGCGGAGCAGAACTTCCTGGTCTTCGCCGCCGCGCCGTTGCTGGCGCTCGCGGCGCTCGCCTTCGGCCCCCGGATCAGGGCGTAACCGACGCGTCGGCGGGCTCGGACTCCGACGAGTCGGACCAGGTCGCGCGCAGGCCGAACGCGCCGATGCCGGCGATGAGCGCCACCGCCGCGAGCAAGGTGGCCACCGCCCACGGGTTCCCGCCGGTCCTGGACGACACCAGCGTGGCGACCAGCGGGGAGAACCCGCCGATCGCCGTCGCGCCCTGGAAGCACAGCGAGATCCCGGTGTAGCGAACCCGGACCGGGAACTGGCTGGACAGCAGGGTGGGCAGCAGCGCCCAGACGCCGGTCTGGAACACGGTGGCCACCGCGAGCCCGAACCAGATCGCCATCGGCGCGCCCACCTGCATGAGCGCGTACAGCGGGAACGCCCAGCCGGCCATCAGCACGGCCGACACCGCGATCAGGATGCGCGGCGAGCGGGTGGTCCCCCACTGCCCGACGAACAGCACCAGCGCGGCCTGCACCACCGCATTGACCACCTGCCCGACCAGTCCGACCGACGAGCTCAGCCCGAGCTGGTCCACGACATAGCTGACGGTGTAGGTATTGATCAGGTAGTACCCGCCGCTGCTGAGCAACGCCGCCATCATCCCGAACACCACCGCCCTCGGCGCCGCCTTCAGCACCCGCACCAGCGGTATCCGCTCCCCCTGCGTGCCCCGCGTGCCCGGCTCGGGCGTGCGCGCGGCGGTGAAGTCCGGCGACTCCTCCACCCGCAGCCGGATCACCAGCCCGACGACCAGCAGCACCGCCGAGAACAGGAACGGCACCCGCCAGCCCCAGGTCCGGAACGCCTCGTCGGGCAGCAGCCCGGCCAGCAACAGCACCACGGTGGACAGCAGCAATCCGGCCGGCGACCCGAGCTGCGGGATCGAGCCGTACAGCGCGCGGCGGCTCTTCGGCGCGTGCTCCACCGCCAGCAGGGTGGCGCCGCCCCACTCCCCGCCCAGCGCGATGCCCTGCAGCAGCCGCAGCACCAGCAGCATGATCGGCGCCCACACCCCGACGGCGGCGTAGGTCGGCAGCGCGCCGATCAGCGTGGTCGCGCCTCCCATCAACAGCAGCGTGACGACCAGCGTGTTCTTCCGCCCGAGCCGGTCGCCGAAGTGGCCGAACAGGATCCCACCGACCGGCCGGCACAGGAACCCGATGGCGAACGTGGCGAACGCGGCCACCTTCGAGGCGACCGGGTCGCCGGACGGGAAGAACAGGTCGCCGAGCACCAGCGCGGCCGCCGTGCCGTAGAGGACGAAGTCGTAGTACTCGATCGTCTGTCCGGACAGCGCGGCCAGTGCGGCGGTGCGGGGCTGGCGGCTCGTGTCGCTCATCGGGTCAGCGCCCGTCGGCCAGGGAGTAGAGGAACTCCAGCGCGATCCGGGCGGCCAGGCTGCCGGTGAGCCCGGCCGGGTCGTGCGGCGGGCTGACCGTGTTGACGTCGACGGCCACCGCCCGCAGGCCGGACAGCGCGCGCAGCATCTCGATGCCCTCGGCGGCGGTCAGCCCGCCCCACTCCGGCGTGCACACCCCCGGCGCCACCGACGGGTCGAACACGTCCATGTCCCAGCAGACGTAGACCGGCCGCCCTTCCAGCGCCGTGGTCAGCCCGCGCGCCACCTCGGCGATGCCGGTCGCGCGCAGCTCGGGCATGGGTATCACCTGGTAGCCAAGCCTCCGGGCGTACTCGACCACGCCGGCGACGCTGGTGGTGCCCCTGGTGCCGATGTGCACGCTCGCGGCCGGGTCGAGCAGCTTCTCGTCCACGGCGTGGGTGAACGTCGTGGCGTTGGTGTACGGGTCGTCGGGGTCGACCGGGTAGGCGTCGGTGTGCGCGTCCAGGTGCACGACCACCAGGTCCGGGTGCCTGGCCGCGACCGCGCGCAGCTGCGGCAACGTCACCGCCCCATCCCCGCCGAAGGTCAGCGGCACCGCTCCGGCGTCCAGGATCTCCCGGACCGCCGCCTCGATCGCCTGGTACGCCGGCTCCGGCCGTCCGGGGGTGAGCGCCACGTTGCCGGCGTCCACCACGGCCAGCGCGGACAGCGGGTCGCCGTCGCGGTCGGCGAGGTAGCGGCGGGTCTGGGCGGACAGCGCGCGGATGTGGTCGGGCCCCATCCGGGAGCCGACCCGGTACGGATGCGTCGCCACGTCGTAGGGCACCCCGAGGACGACCACGTCGGCCGGCGCGCCCTCGGTACGCGGCGGGACGTGCAGGAACGTGCCGCTCGCTGGCGTCACGGGGGGTAACTCACTCGGCTGTGGCGGCACCATCGTGCTGGGTTCCCTTCGGGGTGGGGTCTGTGGTCGCTACGCGGATGATCTCGGAGACGGACCGAAGGTGGTCGAGCATCGCCGCGTGGGCGGCGTCCGGGTCGCCGAGGCGGATGGCGTCCAGGATGCGCAGGTGCCCGGCGTGCGAGTCCCGCCGTCCGGACGCCGTGCGGTGCGACTCGCGGCGGACGTCCGCCGTCCACTCGTCGGTGGTCCGCACCAGGCTCAGGAACAGCGGGTTGTGCGTCGCCGCGGCCACCATGGCGTGAAACCGCCGGTCCAGCTCGATGGACAGCTCCGGCGTGAGGTCGCCCGGCTCGACCTCCAGCGCCTCCGCGAGCGCGAGCACCTCGGCCGGGGTGGCCCGCAGCGCGGCGCGCGCCGCCACGGACGGCTCGACGGCGGTGCGCAGGTCCTGCATCTCCGCGTGCGTGCGCTGCTGGGCCGCGAGCCTGCCGAGCAGCCCGGCCGTCGCGTCGCTGTCCGGAAACCCGAGCACCCGGGTGCCCCGCCCCGGCACCCGGTCGACGGCGCGCTTGAGCTCCAGCTCGTGGATGGCCTCGCGCACCGACGCCCGGCTCAGCCCCAACAGCAGCGAGAAGTCCCGCTCGGACGGCAGCTTGTCCCCCGCACGCAGCTCACCACCGGCGATCAGCCGCTCCACCAGCGCGGTGAGTTGCTCCGGCCCGTCCACGGTGGCGCTGACCTCGGCCCAGTCCAGCCGGTCGCCGCCTCGTCGCATCGCCACCCCACATGGTCTGACCAAAATGGTCGGACCAAACCGTAGGCGTTGCCCCTGCGCGCTGACAAGCCGTCCGAGCCTCCGCCGTGCGCTCGCCTACCTCACGGGTCGGCAGGGGTCGACGGTCTCGACGGCGCTCACGCCGCGCTGGGAGCGGGCAGGGCCGCGATGCTCGTCCCGCGAGCCGTCACCGTCGCGCCGGCGAGCCGGAAGAACGCCGGAAAACCTCGAACCGCGAAGGCCTTGGACAGCGCCCCGCCCCCATCGTCCCGGATGACGTGCGCCACCTCCGCGAGGGAGGGCACCATCGACGGCGCCGCGTCCGCCGGCCCGATCACCACCGCCAGCACCCGGGTCCGCCCGGCGACACCGCGCGCGTACTCCACGAACTCCGGCAGCCGCTCGTGGCAGGGTGGGCACTCGGTGGTGAGGAACCCGACGACGGTGTCACCGACGAGGTCATCCCTGGAGACGGCGATGTCGTCGAGGGTGACCGCCTCGAAAGCCCCCACCGACGCACCCTCCGCCAGACCGATCTCGGGCGAGCCGGCCGACATCTGGTCGAAGCGCGCGGCGTACTCCCGAAGCCGCCGCACCACCCCCAAACAGACCAGCAGGTTCACCAGGCACAACACACCCACCAGCACGATGGCGGCAACCATGTACGGCATCGGAGCGCTCCCCTCCCGATCTCGGTACGGTGCGGCAGAACCAGATCGACCAGCTCGTCGAACCGGGCGACGAGCACCGCGTCCGCTTCTCGCTTGCGCGGTCGTCCCGGGCCGGATACTCGCCGACGCCCGCACATCGATTGCACATCGCCATCCGTGAACCGATATGCGCGCCGTGTACGAGGGTCGGCTATCCACGCACCATGCGACGTATTCCCGCCATGCTGGCTTTCGCTGGCGGCGTGCTGCTGTGCGCCGCGCTCGTCACCCTGCGACGCACGCTGCTGATCGTCACCGTGCGCGGCAAGAGCATGGAACCCACGTTCGTCGCGGGTGACCGGGTGCTGGTGCGCCGGCGCCGTGGCCATCGGGTCAAGCCGGCCGACGTGATCATCCTGCGTAGGCCGCCCGCCTTCCGAGACGGAGAACCGCTGCTGCTGAAACGGGTCGCCGCCGCGGCCGGCGACCCCCTACCCATCACCACCGAGGCGTTACCGCCGGACCACACGCATGTTCCCGAGGGCCAACTCGTCGTACTCGGTGACAATCCCGAGATGAGCTCCGACTCGCGCGGCTTCGGCTATCTCCCCGAGGAATACGTGGTAGGAGTGGTGCTACGTCGGATCCACGCCGGATAGCACACACCGAATGTGCATGGGATGTGCAGGGTCCGGTTAGCCTTCAGACGGCCCGCAAAACCTCTTGGAGGACGAAAATGGACCAGCTCGGCAAAGTCAGCGACCGACTACTCCATGCCCTCATGATTCTTGTCGCCGCCGGACACAGGCCAAAGCCGCAACGGTGATCACGTCGCCCAGGGCCGTCCAATAATCGACGACAGCGACAAGTTCCACGCCGAGTCCGTTCCGCAGGGAGCAGAGCGGCCACGAACGACACGGCGAGCGGTCTGACAGCTCACAAACTCTTTGAGGACAGATGAACCAGCTCGAAAGATTCAGCGACCGATTACTCTGCCTTCTCGTACCTACAACCACCGCGAACGCGGGTTCCCCGCCAGGCTGCTGGTGCTCGAATCAGCCATGCTCACCGAGCTACGCCATGATTTGCTGCTGGGTCAATAATATCATACACTGCGAGTGTTCTCGGGAATGCCCGAACCCGTAATGTGGAGATGATAGCCGGGGCGGATACCTGCCCCGGCTATCTGGCCCGGCTCCCGCGCTCACTGGGCGTGCCTATACGGCAGGTGCCGTCCACCCTCGGCGCGGTGCCGATCGTTGACCTCCGGCGTCGGCTGCTCGTGGTGCTCGACAACGTGTCCGAAGACTACCCGACGGAGCCGCTCCTGCCGGCTTCATCCCGCGCCGCAGTCCCGCTCTTGCGCTGCTTGGCGTTGAAGCGCGCCTTCTTCTCGCGATTCCCGCACGTGTTCATTTCACACCATTTGCGGGTGCGACTCTGACTAGTGTCGAAGAAAGCGGCCCGGCAGGTCGGCGAGGCACACAACGCCAATCTCCCGTCTCGTTCACCCGCGATGATGCTGATCGCGTCGGCGGCGATGACGCCGAGAGCATCTTCGACGCTGGACGCCGAGCCGAGTCGCCATTCACGATTTGCCTCGGGCGTCAGGACAGCCGCCGCGCGGCCCTGAATGCTGCGCTCATTGATGATGTGGATCGCGGCCGCCGGGAGTGGGTCGTGGACCGCGGCCGCCGTCGCGGCGGCGTGAATCGACTCCCTCAGCTCCCGAGCGAGCTCGAGCTGGGCGGTGGTGCAGGAGTCCACGGCGAGCCCGCTCACCGCCAGCCAGTCGACGAGCCGCCCCGGCGTGGGAATGCGCTCCACAGGCTCGCCCTGACGCTCCGTCAGGGTCGCCGTGAAGCTGGTCGCCAGCACGCTGCCGAGGCGGAACTCAGGAAACTCAACCCGCATGGAACCACCTTAGCCGGTTGCACCTGGACGGCACGACATGATAGAACCATCTAAGCCGGTTCGCACCAGGTCGAAGCGGGTTCCACGGTGACCAGGAGGTTCGTCTGATGCCCACCACCAGCGACGTCGAGGCGTTCGAAGCCCACGCGACCGACGACGACCTCGACGACCTGCGCGCGCGACTGGCCGCCGCCCGGCTGCCGGAAACCGAGACGGTCCATCGCGCCGCGCCCGACCCTCGCCGATGGGAGCAGGGCGTTCCCCTCGCCGACCTCGTCGACGTCGTGAACTACTGGCGCACCGGGTACGACTGGCGGTCGTTCGAAAAGCGCCTCAACCGGATCGGCCAGTTCCGCACGACCATTGACGATCTGGGAATCCACTTCCTGCACCGCCGCTCCGCGCGCGCGGACGCCACTCCCCTGATCCTGACGCACGGCTGGCCGGACAGCATTGTCCGGTTCATCGACATAGTCGACGAGTTGGCGGATCCGAAAGACGCGGGCGCTCCGGCATTCCACGTCGTGGTCCCGTCGCTGCCGGGCTTTGGTTACAGCGACAAGCCGGCCACCACCGGGTGGGGAACCGAAAAGATCGCGGCCGCCTGGGTGGAACTGATGGGAAGGCTCGGGTACGGCAGGTTCTTGGCGCACGGCGGTGACTGGGGCGGCAATATCACGACGGTTCTCGGCGGCAGGTTCCCGGCGAACGTCCTCGGCATCCACACCACGTTCGCGGAGGGGCCGCCCGGGTTGACGACGGACGGGCTGACGGCGGTCGAGCGCGGGTGGGCCGAGGACACCCGCGACTTCTGGACCCGCCGCGCGGCGTACGCGAAGCTGCAGGCGACCCGGCCGCAGACCATCGGCTACTCGCTGGTCGACTCACCGGTCGGGCTCCTCGCCTGGATCCTGGACAAGTTCGCCGAGTGGTCGGACACCGAGGACAGCCCGTTCGAACGGATCTCCAGGGACAGGATCCTCGACGACGTCACGCTGTACTGGCTGACGCGGACCGGCGCATCGGCGGCCCGCATCTACTACGAGAGCCACAACTCGCTCGACCCCGACCTCCGGGTCGACGTCCCGTCGGCGATCACCGCGTACCCCCGCGACGTCGAGAAGTGCCCGCGCCCCTGGGCACAGCAGCGGTACCGACAGATCGTCCGGTGGGGGCTGCCCGAGACCGGTGGGCATTTCCCGTCGCTGGAAGTTCCCGAGTATTTCGTCAAGGACCTGCGAGAAGGCCTCGCGGCGGTGCTGGCCGCTCATCGGTGAACGCGGCCCGACGTGTCACATCGCGCCGTCGAGATGGGTCAGTGCTAGGACGGCACCTTACGGAGGTCGGGGACCCATGGACGATCACGACTGGCTCGCGCGGCGGTTCGAGGAGAACCGGGGACACCTGCGGGCGGTGGCCTTGCGGATGCTCGGGTCGGCCAGCGAGGCGGACGACGCGGTGCAGGAGGCCTGGCTGCGGCTGAGCCGTTCGGACACCGGCGACGTCGAGAACCTGGGCGGCTGGCTGACCACCGTCGTCGCCAGGGTCTGCCTGAACATGTTGCGGTCGCGCACGTCGCGGCCCGAGCAGCCGTGGGACGAGCGGGTGACCGGGCCGGTCGAGGCCGACGGGGACGCGGTCGACCCCGAGCGGGAGGCGGTGCTGGCCGACTCGGTCGGGTCCGCGCTGCTGGTGGTGCTGGACACGCTGGCCCCCGCCGAGCGGCTCGCGTTCGTGCTGCACGACATGTTCGCGGTGCCGTTCGACGAGATCGCGCCGATCGTGGGCCGGTCACCGGCGGCGGCCCGCCAGCTCGCCAGCCGCGCCCGCCGGCGGGTGCAGACGGCGCAGCGGGTCACGGACACCGACATCGCCCGCCAGCGGGTCATCGTGGACGCGTTCCTCGCGGCGTCGCGGGACGGTGACTTCGAGGCGCTGCTCGCGGTGCTCGACCCCGACGTGGTGCTGCGGGCCGACGCCGTGGCCACGTCCTGGGGCGCACCGGGCACCGTCCGAGGCGCGGTGGCGGTGGCCGAGCAGTTCCGGGGCAGGGCACGGGGGGCGCGGACCGCGCTGGTGGACGGCGCGGTGGGCGCCGCGTGGACCCCCGGCGGGCGGCCGAGGGTCATCTTCGACATCACGATCAGGCGCGGGAAGATCGTCGAGATCGAGCTGCTGGCCGACCCGGACCGCCTCGGCCGGCTCGACCTGGCGGTCCTGGACCGCGCGGGCGCGCGCTCAGACGCCGAGCATCTCGATGACCAGCCTGGCGACCTCCCGTCCTGAGTACTGCTGCTGGCCGGTGACCAGCCGGCCGTCCCTGGCCGCGAACGGCTTGAACAGGCCGGCCTGGATGTAGTTCGCGCCCCGCGCGCGCAACGCGTCCTCCAGCCGCCACGGCATGACGGTGGCGCCGGCGGCGGCATCGACGTAGTCCTCCTCGACGTTGGAGAAACCGGTGACCGTCCTGCCGGCGACCAGGTAGGAGCCGTCCGAGAGGGTCGCGTCCACCAGGGCGGCCACGCCGTGGCAGAACGCCCCGGTGACCTTCTCCGCCTCGTAGCAGGCGCGGATGGCCCGGTGCAGGTCGGCGTTGTCCCGGAAGGTGAACATCGGCGACTGGCCGCCGCAGATCACCAGCGCGTCGTAGCCCGCGAGGTCCAGCTCGGACAGCTTGGGGGTGTCCGCCAGCAGCGCCATCAGCTCCGGGGTGTGGACGAACCCCATGCTGATCAGGTCCTCGGACGACCAGCGGGACTCGTCGCGCGGGTCGGACAGCGCGTCGAACTCCACCCTGCCGCCGTCCGGGCTGGCGATGGTGACCTCGACGCCGCGCTCGGTCAGCTCGTAGTAGGGGTGGGTCAGCTCGGCCGCCCAGAACCCCACCGGCCAGCCGTTGTTCGAGCTGACCGCCGGGTTGGCGACCACCATCAGGACCCGCTTCGGACGGCTGGCGACGGTGTCCACCGCCCGGTGGTGCTCCAGGCCGCCCCGAACTGTCTCCTGACTCATCGTGGTTGCTCCTCTGCCGCCGACGCCGACACCGCTGACGTGCTGAGCTGGTCGAAGCAGTAGTAGAGGGCGAGCGCTCCGTGCACCGCCAGCGTCGCGTAGGCGTTCACGAACGACAGCCCGATGCACCCGCCGTAGACGGCAAGCCCGAGGCTGAACCGGCGCAGCGCGGCGCGGCCGGCCGCCCGGTCCAGGTGCTCGTGCAGCAGGCCGGCGTCGCGCGTGATCGCCCACCACAGACCGGTGAACGCCACCGCCATGCCGAGCATGGTCGCGCTGTACACGGCGGCGGCGACGTGCGCATCGGAGTCGTCCGAGGTGAGGTAGTCGGCCAGCAGCCGGGTCGGGAACGGGATCAGCGAGACCACCATGAGCAGGCCGAGGTTGGTGAACAGCACCGCCCGGTCCACCCGCCGCACCTGGGTGAACATCGCGTGGTGGTTGATCCAGATGATCCCGATGACCAGGAAGCTGACCAGGTAGGCGGCGTACGACGGCCACTCGTGGCCGAGCGCGGCGGCCAGGCCGTGCGCTGTGGTGTTCCCAGCCGCCTCGGCGTGCGGCGGCACCTTGAGGTCCAGCACCAGCAGCGTGATCGCGATCGCCATGACGCCGTCGCTGAACGCCTCCAGCCGCTTGCCGTCGGTCGTCGAGGTCATCGCGAGCCGCCGAGCTGGGCGGTGAGCGTGGCGGCGTCGGTCTGGATGGAGCCGCCGAACCAGGCCAGCTGGTCCAGTGACCGCCGCGCCGCCTCGCGGTCGCCCGCCCCGCAGGCGTCGGTCACCACGACGGGCAGGTAGCCGAGGTCCAGGGCGTGCCGGACGGTCGGCTCGATGCCCACCTCCAGCGCCACGCCGACGATGGCGAACGCCTCGATGCCGGCGTCGCGCAGCACGAAGTCCAGCGGGGTGCCGACGAACGCGGACATGGCGAGCTTGTCGAACACCGCCTCGCTCGGGCGCGGGTCCAGCTCGGGCAGTAGCTGGGTGCCCGCCGCGTTCGGTGGGAACGCGGAGATCAACTTGTCCACGTCGTCGGTGTGCTGCCAGTCCATCGCGGTGCGCAGGCCGGCGGCCCCGGTGAGCTCCATGGGCAGGCTCACGTGCCGGGTGAACAGGGTGCGGACGCCGGCGGCCCTGGCGGCGGCCAGCACCGAGGTGACCCGCTCGGTCACCCGCCGCGCGTCGGCGATCTGCCCGACCACGCCGACCTGCATGTCGTAGACCAGCAGCGCCAGGTGCCGGGGGTCGCAGGCGTCCTCCAGCGAGCGGCGCACCCGGATGTCGGCGGCGCGCGGGTTCATCAGCGGCCGCCCGCGACGGACGACTTGGTGGTGCGGTCGTACGGCTCGTCGACGTCGATCTCGGGCCGGAACAGGCTCTCGATCGGCAACGCCACCTGCACCGGGATGAAGAACCACTCCAGCATGTTCGCCTTCGACAGCGGGAAGTCGTCGGTGTACCGGCGCGCCTCCTCCACCGAGTCCAGCTCGAAGACGATCACCACGCCGGGCTCGTCGGCGCGGGCGTAGTTCTCCCGCACGATCCCGGCCTTCCACAGCCGCCACACGTTCGACACCTCGTCCGGCAGGTACGGGGTGATCATCTCCATGGTCACACCGGGCCGGAACCTGTCGTAAGCGATGATCTTCATCGGAGAGCGTCCCTCCAGCAGCCACGCCGGGCGAAGCGCCACGGCCACCGCTAAAGTACTTTAACGTGCAGCAATCACAACCCCCAATTTCCGGCCGTGACCACGTCGACGAGGTGCTCGAGATGTGGGCGCGCGAGGCCCCGGGGCTGGACACCTCGCCGGTCGCCGTCGTCGCCAGGCTCGGGCGGGTGCGCGCGTACGTGGACCGCGAGCTGGACGAGGTGTTCGGCCGTTTCGGGCTGACCCGCCAGTCCTGGGACGTGCTGGCCTGCCTGCGCCGCGTCGGCGAGCCCTACCGGCTGACCCCGACCGAGATCAACCAGGCGGTCATGCGCACCTCGGGGGCGATCACCCACACGCTGCACGGCCTGGAGTACGCCGGACTGATCAGCCGCGTGCCGAACCCCGAGGACGGCCGCAGCATGCACGTCCAGCTCACCGAGGCCGGCCGTGAGCTGCTCACCCGCGTCGGCCCGGAGCACATGGCCAACGAACGCCGGATGCTCGCCCCGCTCACCGCCGACGAGCAGGCCACCCTCGCCGGCCTGCTGCGCAAGCTCCTGGTCGGGTTCGAGAGCCGCAGCCCCATGCCGCACGCCCCGCCGGCCAAACGCCGCCGCTACGCGAACATCCGGCTACCGCCGGACTAGCTCGCGCGCAGCACCCGGGTGGTGACGGCCGCGGCGGGGTTCAGCTCCAGCAGCAGTTCGGTAAGCCTGGCTCCGGCGTCCTCCAGGCCGGTCGGGCCGAGCGCCGGCAGGCCGTCCAGGATGAACACGGCGTGGGTGGTGTGGTCGGTGATCCGGGTGCGGTAGCACTGGCGCCAGTTCCAGCGACGGCAGGTGACGCCCTGGTCGTCGCGCCAGACCACCTCGCCCGGCTCGGGGTGCTCGACCACGCGTTCGCCGTGGGCGACGGTGTCGAAGTCCTCCGCGCCGGTGGCCAGGGTCAGGCGCAGCGGGCCGGCGTAGTGGTCCACGTCCTCACCGCCGATCGGGACCAGGTGGCCGATGGACACGGCGTTGTAGGCGTCGGTCAGCCGGTTCACCCTCGGCAGGCCCTGGTCGAGCCGCCGCAGCAGGGCCTCGACGCTGCACCGGGTCCGGTTGGGCTTGGCGCCGAACAGCCGAAACGCGTCGTGCCACTGGCGGATCTGCGGCAACGTGTCCGGGGCGGCGCCGTCGAGCCGTTCGCGGGCGGTCCGTTCGGCGTCGGCGAGCGCGCGCTCGCTGGCCGCGTCGGAGGGGCCGGACTCGAGGTCGTCGGCGACCACCAGGTAGGCGACGTAGTCCGGGTAGCGCGCGGCGACCTCGGGATCGATCGAGGCGGCGTCCAGCCACTCCCGCCGTGGGGCGGCGACGGACCGCGTCATGAGCCGGCCCTTCCGTCGAGCGGGCGGCGTTCGAGGATGTGGTCGACCGGCACGGATGGCCATTCTTCCGTCCGGACCTGTGCGGGCGCCGACCAGGGCCGGTCAGGGTGGGGCGGCCGGGAGTGCGTCGACCAGGGTGCGGGCGGCGTCCCGGGCGGCTCGGGCGCGCGCGGGATCGTCCAGGCCCTGCAGGTACAGCGCCCAGTGGCCCTCGACCAGGCAGGCCAGGCCGTAGGCGGTGCGGCCGACCTGGGCCGGGGTGGCGTGCGGGCGTTCGCGGCGGAGCTGCCGCTCGACCTCGGGCAACCAGCGGTCCCGCCAGAGCGCGAGCAGCCGGTCGCGCACGGACGGCTCGCGGGCGGCCAGCGCGACCAGCTCGGTCCACACCACGAGGTGCTCGCGCTGCTGGTAGAAGCCCGGTTCGAAGGCGAGGTCGAGCCTGTCCCGGAACGGCGCGCCCGGATCGCCCAGCACCATCGTCTCGCCGTAGCGGCCGACCACCTCGTCCAGGAACGCCCTGACCAGGGCGTCGCGGTCGCCGAAGTAGTGGAACACCAGGGTGCGCTGCAGGCCGGCCCGCTGCGCGACCTTGGCGACGGTGACCTCGGCCAGTCCGTGGCCGGCGACCTCGGCGGCCATGGCCTCCAGGATGTGCGCCCGGCGCTCGGCGGCCTTGCTCGGACGGCCGACTTTGTTTACTGTCACGACAGTCAATATATACAGGGCGGACGGCGGGGAGGAGCGAGCCATGCCGGGGCACGGCGCGGTCGAGATGGTCGAGGTGGCGGTGGTCGGCGCCGGGCTGTCCGGGCTGGTGGCGGCGCGGCGGCTGGTCCAGCGCGGGGTTCGGTCGGTGCTGGTGCTGGAGGCGTCCGACCGGGTCGGCGGGCGGGTGCTGAACCAGCGGGTGGACGCGGACACGATCGTCGAGGCGGGCGGTCAGTTCGTCGGGCCCGGCCAGGACCGGGTGCTCGCGCTGGCCGGCGAGCTCGGGGTGCCGACCTTCCCCACCTACGACCGCGGCCGCACGGTGCTGGTGCTCGGCGGGCGCCGGCACGCCTTCCGCGCGCTGCCCTACCGGTTCCCGCTGGCCATGGCGGACTTCCTGCGGGCGGCGGTCAGGCTGGGGACGGCCGCGCGGCGGGTCGACCCGCGCCGTCCGTGGGCGGCGCCGGACGCGGCCGCGCTGGATGCCGCGACCCTGGCCGACTTCGTCCGGCGCACCACCAGGACCGAGCCGGCGCGCAACCTGTTCACGCTGGTCAGCGCGGTGATCTTCGGCGGGGAGCCGGCCGAGGTGTCGCTGCTGGCGGCGCTGGCCCACATCCGCTCGACCGGCGGGCTGTACCGGCTGCTCGCGGTGCGCGGCGGCGCCCAGGAGCGGCGGCTGGCCGGCGGGTCGCACGAGCTCGCGCTGCGGATGTCCGCCCAGCTCGGCGACCGGGTGCGGCTGGGCCGCCCGGTGGCCGGGATCGAGCGGCGGGACGGCGGGGCGCGGCTGCTGATGCCCGGCGGCGGCGTAGTGAGCGCCCGGCGGGTGATCGTGGCGCTCGCCCCAGCCGACCGCGCCAGGATCGGCTTCGACCCGCCGCTGCCGGAGCCGGTCGCCACCGCGTACCGGCGCGCCGGCAGCCTCAGCGCGGTGCGGGTCAACGCCGTGTACGACCGGCCGTTCTGGCGCGAGGCGGGGCTCAACGGCCAGGCCCTCGCCGACACCGGCCCGGCCCCGCTGACCTTCGACAACTCACCGCCCGACGCCCACGTGGGCATCCTCACCACCTATCTCGCCGGCGCCACCGGCACCGCCGGCAACCGGCTGGCGCCGACGCAGCGCCAGCTCGACGACCCCGAGGCCCGCCGCGACGGCGTGCTGGACTGCCTGGCCGGCTACTTCGGCGAGCGCGCCCGTCGCCCGGTCGCCTACCTGGAGCACGACTGGCGGACCGAGCGCTTCCTCTCCGGCTGCCTGCCCCGCACCCCACCGGGCCTGCTCACCTCCGCCGGGCCGAGCCTGCGCGAGCATCCCGGCCCGATCGTGTGGGCCGGCTCCGAGCAGGCCGAGGCGTGGGATGGCTTCATGGACGGCGCGATCCGCTCCGGCGAGCGCGCCGCGAACCTGGTCGCCACCCAGGTCAGCGCCGGTACGGGCCGAGGGTGACGCCCCGGCCGCCGTAGAACCGCGCGAAGTCGGCGCGGCGGATGCGCGCGAACGACTGGTTGTGCGCCCGATCTCCCGACGGGTTGTGGATCACGATCTCGTCGCCGGTGTGGCCCACCACGAGCACCAGGTGACCGCCCGTACCCGGCGGGACCGGCGGCTCCGAGTCCGGCCACCGGACGCTCGCGTGCACCGAGGCCATAACCAGCGCACCGCCCTCGACCAGCTCGGTGATCTCGTCCAGCTCCAGCTCGGGACGGGACCGCGCGGCCAGGCCGAACCGCTCGGCCACGTACCGGGTGAACGGCTCGTAGATCAGCCCCTGGACGGAGTCCTCCCGCACCACGTACGCGCCGTGCGCCATGGCCTCCTTGGCCAGCACGACCAGCGGCCGGTCCCGCCCGGTCCAGTGGCTCAGCGCCATCTTCAGGCACGCCATGCCGCAGGCCCGCCAGCTCCAGAACTCGTACTCCCGAGGGTCCCGCGCCCCCGACCGCGACCAGAGCGGGTCGTCCCCGGCGCGCACGGTCCCGGCCAGGATGTCCGCGATGAGATCGGGCGACTCCCACTGCGCCCGGTAGGGCACGTCCCGAATGACGCCGGTCAATCGACGTACCTCGTGCCGTAGCGGGCGGCGGTTCCATTCGTCATCAGGCACCAATAGCGGTCGCCCAGCGACCAGTGCCACCATTCGGTCGGGTAGTTGGCGAACCCGGCGGTGGTGAGCGTCTCGATGAGCAGGTCGCGGTTGCGGCGCTGGTCGGGGCTCAGGTCGGCGGCCGCCGTGAAACACCTGCCCTGGCTTTCCTCGGGGTTGGCGTCCACCGGCGAGCCCATGTCGAGCTCCCGGCCCGCGGAGTCGCACAGCGTGATGTCCACGGCGCCGCCGGTGGTGTGCGGCGGCGCTCCCTCCGGGGGCGCGGTGAAGCGCGAGGCGAGCGTCCTGACCTCGTCGGGGCTCCGGTCGGGGTGTGCGAGCGCGAGCTTGTCCACGTACCTGTCGAACAGCCGCTGCTGCACGGCCGGCGCGCGGTAGCCGTCCACGACCAGGAAGGTCAGCCCGTCCGGGAGGGTCTCGACGGCGGCGGTGAGCCGGCGCGCCACCTCCTCGCGGACCAGGCAGCGCACGCCGGCCTGGGAGTGGCGCCGCGACTCGGTCCGGATCGCCTCGATGCGCGCGAGGTCGGCCATCGGCTCGCCGGACTCGACGATCGGGATCGCCGCCACCCTCGGGTCGCCCATGAGCACGACGCCGGGCGGCGGTTCGATGATTCGGTCAGGCTGCGTCATGTCGCTCCCCCCATCGCCGGCACGCTATCGCGCGGATCCCGTGTCGGCACGGGCACATGCACCCGGCCTCGACGCCGAGCCTCAATGCCGAGCCCCAACACCAAGCCTCAGTGCCGTCCCCGGTCGGCGTTGAGCGCCGTCCAGCCGCCGCCCTCCGCGAGCCGTTCCAGCACCGCCTCCACATGGTCGGCGAACACCGCCAGGTCCCGGTGCAGCAGCTCGGCCCGCCGGGGGTCGAGCGGCCCGTCGTCGTGCCGCCACAGCTCCATCGGCGCGAACCCCACGAAGTAGACCGACCGCAACATCCGCAGCAGCCTCTTCGACGGGTCCTCGGACGCCGCCAGGTACTCCGCCTCGATGTCCGAGCAGGCCGACAGCACGTCACCGATCCGGCGCACCGCATCCGCCGGCGTCCCCGACCAGTCCGCCCCCGGCCAGGCGGCGTCGCTGAGCTCCAGCCACAGCCGCCAGCCGGCCGCGACCTCGGCGTGATCGCGCGGCACCCACGGGTGTGGAACCCACGGCGCCGGCTCGGCCATTGGCCAACTATGCCCGAGCCCGCTCGCCCGCGACCAGCATGAATGAGCGAGTTCACGGGCCCGGACGGCGCACTACGCGGTGTGGTCCACCAGCGCCGGGATGACGATGTCCCAGACCTCGGGCGGTGGCATCTGGTGGCCGACGCCGGGCAGCGGGACCAGCTTGGCGTCCGGGATCTCGCGGGCCAGCGCCTCCCCGTGGCCGTAGGGGAACAGCGGGTCCTCGGTGCCGTGCATGACCAGCGTCGGCGCGGTGATCTCGCCGAGGCGCGGGCGGACCGGTTCGCCGCCCCCGACCATCCAGTGGTTCGCCGCGGCGGCCAGGTTCGGGGAGCGGTCGAAGGCGCGGCCCGCGATCCGGCGGATGCGCGGCTCGTCCACCGGGATGGTGCCGGCGAAGCCGCGTTCCCCGTCGATGAAGTACGCGATGACCGACTCGCGGTCGGCCCAGTCCGGGCCAGGGCCGGGCTCCTGGAACCGCCGCGCCAGCTCCGGGCTCATCGACGGCAGGCCGTCGCCGCCGGGCGAGGTGGAGATCAGGGTCAGCGTGGCCACCCTGGCTGGGTGGTGCACGGCCAGCGTCTGGGCGACCATGCCGCCCCCGGACATGCCCACGACGTGCGCCGAGCGCAGCCCGAGCGCGTCCAGCACGCCCACGGCGTCGGCCACCATGTCCGGCCCGGTGTACGGCGGAGCGCCGACCGGGAACGTGGTGGAACGGCCGGTGTCGCGGCTGTCGTAGCGGATGACGTAACGACCGGCGGAGGCGAGCCGCGTGCAGAGCTCGTCCTCCCACCAGTCCATGGACGCCTCCGCCCCGCCGATGAGAAGGATCGGCGGGGCGGCCGGGTCACCGAAGGCCTGCGCGCAGATGTCGATGCCGTTCACCGGCAGCATGCGCTCGTCGGGCGCGGGGTTGGTCATGGCGCCCACCTTGGCCTCTCACCCGGACGGGTGGCACGCCAATTAGAGTCCGATGGGGAGACTTCCCAGCAGCCCGCCGAGCATGTCGCCACCCCCGGCGCCGCCGGCCTCCTCGGAGCCGGCGCCCTCCGAGCTGGTGTCCGAGCTCGGCGCCTTCTTCTCCGAGCTGGTGCCCTTCGAACCGTCGTCGTGGCGGCCGTCGCCCGGCTCGTCGGCGAACGCCGCTCCGGCGCCCGCCACCAGTGCCCCGGCGGTGACGATTCCGGCAATGACCACGCGTGCGGTACGTGACATGCGAAACAGATCCCTTCCATTACGGGGAGCGAAGGCGCACACGCTAGTTACAGGACAATCACGATGTCGAATCGGGAACGTCACTGTCGCCCAATTCAGTGACGATGTTTGACGTTGCCGACCAGCGGGAACCGGCATATCTAATTGCGCGGGCAAAAACACGAGCACCGCTCGCACCGGGCAGGATCGTCGGCCATGGAGCTGCGTCATCTCGCCGCGTTCGTCGCGGTCGCCGAGGAGCTGCACTTCGGAAGGGCCGCGGCGCGGCTGCACATGGCCCAGTCGCCGCTGAGCCGGCAGATCCGGCTGCTGGAGCGCGACCTCGGGACGGCGCTGTTCGAGCGCAACACCCGATCGGTGGGCCTGACCGCCGAGGGCCGGGCGCTGCTGGAGCCGGCGCGCCGCGTGCTCGGCGAGGCGGCGGTGGCCCGGCGGGCGGTCGCGGCGGCCGGCCGGGGCGAGGTCGGCCGGATCACCGTGGGGTTCGCCGGGGCCAGCGGCTACAGCGCCGTTCCCCCGCTGACCCGGGCGGTGACCTCGGCGCTGCCCGGGGTGGAGCTGGTGCTGCGCGGGCACATGTACTCCGGGGAGGCGCTGGCCAGGGTCGCGGACGGCTCGCTGGACCTCGGGTTCGTGGCGCTGCCGGTGCGGGAGGGCATCGCGGCCAGGGTGGTGCGGGTGGAACGGCTGGAGGTGGCGCTGCCGGACACCCACCCGCTGGCCGGCCGGGACGAGATCGACCTGGCCGAGCTGTCCGGCGAGCCGTTCGTCACGTTCCCGGCGGCGCGCGGCTCGGCGGTCCGGGACGCGGCGATGCGGGCCTGCTTCCAGGCCGGGTTCACCCCGTCCATCACCCAGGAGGCACCGGACGTGTACAGCCTGCTGACGCTGGTCGGCGCCGGTGTCGGGGTCGGGATCGTGGTCCGCTCGGCGCGCAACATCCAGCTCGACCACGTGGTGTTCCGCCCGATCCGCAACCGGGTGCCGGCGCTGGACATCGCGCTGGCCTGGCGCGCGACCAACCCGTCCGCGGCACTGCGCGCGGTGCTCAGGGTGGCTGAGGAGGCCCTGCCCACGGCCGGGCCGACCGCCGGGTGACCGGGCTCAGTCGCGGATCTCCTCCACGGCGCTGGTGCCCGCGCCGGGTCGCGACTCCCACTCCCAGGTCTCGTCCATCCGCAGCCGGCCGTCCGCCAGCACCCGGACGGTGGACACGCAGTGCCCGCTGGACGTCTCGTTGCGGTCGTTGAGCTGGGAGTACCGGAAGTCCAGCCGGTCGCCGACCCGGGTGCCGACCAGGTATCCGCGCCGCACCGCGCCGCCCGAGTAGTGCGCCCAGACCTCGCCGTCGTCCTCGTGATACTCGAAGACGGTGCCCACCCCGACCTCGCCCGCCTCGACGTCCCCGACCGACCCGAACCGCCGGCCGTCGAGCGAGGTCTCGGTCATGAGCTACCTCCGGTGATCGTGAGCCGCCAGGCTACCGCCGGTCGGCCAGCTCGGCGGCCAGTTCGGCGGCGGTGGCCAGGTCGGTGGCGAGGGTGGCGCGGTCGGCGTCCGACAGCTCGATCGCGCCGACCTCGGCGAGCAGCGCGGCCGCCGCGTCCCGGTCGCCGGTGCGCATCCGCAGCTCGGCGAGGTAGACCAGCGCGGGCAGCCGCCTCGGCGGCGCGGCGTCGGCGTGCCTGGCCAGCCCGTTCACCAGCACCCGGATGCCGGCGTGCTCGTCGCCGTGCGAGTCGGCCTGGCGGGCCGCGGCGGCCACCACCCGCGCGAGCCTGTCGTCGTCCCTGGTCTCGGCCGGGTCCTCCTCGGTGTCGCCGAGCCTGCTGATCCGCAGCCAGTTCCCGCCCGGGTCGACGACCGTGAAGCCGGCCGTGGTGCCCTGCCGGCGCCGTGGCCGGGTCATCCTCGGGATCCCGGACACCGGCACCTTCCCGAACGCCGCCCGCAGCCCGGCGCTGAACGCCGCGTGCAGCTCCCCCGTGTCCGGGACGAGCACGCCCACGTTCCCCAGCGACCCGCCGGGGTCGAACCCCGGCACCGAGAAGAAGTGCAGCTCGATGCCGCCTCGGCGGACCACCGCATAGGGGTTGGGGCGCCGCTGCCGGTAGGTCTGGTCGAACCCGAGCGCGGCGTAGAACGGCAGCACGTCGTCGAGGTCGCGGCAGGGCAGCATCGGGATGGTCAGCTCGGTGGGCACCAAAATAACGTACGCTGTTCGACGTATTTGGTGAAACGATGTGGAGGTCGGCGGTGGAGTACGCCGGACGCGGTGACCCGGCGCGCACGATGGCGCTGCTCTGGGACGGGCTGCCCACGCCGCGACGGGGGCCTCGGCAACGGCTCGACCTGCACGACATCGTCGACGCCGCGATCGCCGAGGCGGACCGGGCCGGGCCGGCCGCGCTCTCGATCCGGGGGCTCGCCCAGGCGCTCGGCATCGGCGCCGCGTCGCTGTACACCTACGTGCCGGGCAAGGCGGAGCTGCTGGAGCTGATGGTGGACCGGGTGGTCGGCACCCAGGACCTGCCCACCGCCGACGACGGCTGGCGGGCCGGCCTGCGCGAGCTGGCCCTGTCCGACCTGGCCGCCTTTCGCGCCCACCCCTGGCTGTTGCGGGTGGCGACCTCGCGCACGGTGTTCGGCCCGCACGTGCTGGCCCGGTACGACGCCGCGCTGGCCCTGCTCGACGGGCGGGGGCTGGCGGCGATCGAGGTGGTCGGCTGCGTCGGCGCCGTCGAGTCGTACACCCGGGGCGCCGCGGCGGCGGTCGTCGAGGCCGAGCAGGCTCCGGTGCAGACCGGGAGCAGCGACGACGAGTGGTGGCAGGGCCTCGTCCCGCTGCTGGAGGAACGCATGAACGGGCGCTTTCCCCGGCTCGCCGCGCTCGACGCGGCCGGGGCATTCTCGGTGTCCAGCTCCGCGCTGCCCTACACGCTGCAACGGGCGCTGGACCGTTTCGCCTTCGGGCTCGACCTCGTGCTGGACTCGATCGCGGCCCGGATCCCGACCTGATCGAGATCGAACAGGTCTCACCGGAGGCCGGAATCGGTCCTGGACAGGTCTCAGCGGCGGCTGTCAGGGTGACGACGGGGGCGCCCACCACGGCGGCGACCGCCGATGGGGAGGAGCCCGCGATGACGCAACAGGTCGGCGAGGACGCCGACACCCCGGCCGGCCAGCCGACCAGGGGCGAGGCGCGGCGGGCCGGGATCGCGGCGTTCATCGGCACTACCATCGAGTGGTTCGACTTCTACATCTACGGCTCGGCGTCCGCGCTGGTCCTCGGCAAGATCTTCTTCCCGGCCATGTCGCCGGCGCTGGGCACGCTGGCCGCGTTCGGCACGTTCTGGGTCGGGTTCCTGGCCCGGCCGCTCGGCGGGCTGGTGTTCGGGCACTTCGGCGACCGGTTCGGGCGCAAGCGGGCGCTGGTGGTCACGCTGGTGATGATGGGCGCGGCCACGTTCTGCGTGGGCCTGCTGCCCGGGTACGCGCAGATCGGCGCGGCGGCCCCGATCACACTGATCGCGCTGCGGATGCTGCAGGGCGTGGCCATGGGCGGCGAGTGGGGCGGCGCGGTGCTCATCGCCACCGAGTACGCCCCGCCCGGGCGCAAGATCCTCTACGGCGCGTTCGCCCAGCAGGGCTCACCGGCCGGGAACCTGCTGGCCACGCTCGCGTTCCTGGCCATCGCCCAGCTGTCCGAGCCGGCGTTCTCCAGCTGGGGCTGGCGGGTGCCGTTCCTGGCGTCGGCGGTGCTGGTATTCGTCGGGCTGTTCATCCGGCTGCGGCTGGCCGAGACGCCGGAGATGAACCGGGTGCTGGCCGCCCGCACGGTGTCCCGGCTGCCGATCCGCGACGTGCTCTCCCGCTACCCGCTGCTGGTCGCGCTGGGCGTGGGCGCCGGCACCGCCGGGGTGGCGATCACGTACGTGAAGACCACGTTCGCGCTGTCCTGGGCGACCACCGAGCTGCGCTTCGACAAGTCCTCGTTCCTGACGATCATCACGGTGGCGCTGGTCGTCCAGGTGATCGTCCAGCCGTTCGGCGCTGTGCTGGCCAGCAAGATCGACCTGCGCCGCGCCATCCTGTGGATGCTGCTGCCCGAGCTGGTGCTGCTGCCCGCGATGTTCATGCTCATCCAGACCGGCTCGTTCCCTCTTGCCATGATCGGGATGGCGGTGGCGACGTTCCCGCACGCCATGTACTACGCCGCGCTGGCCGGCATCCTCGCCCAGGTCTTCCCGGTCGCGATCCGCTACACCGGGATGTCCATGTGCTACCAGCTGAGCACCACGCTGTTCGCCGGCACCGCGCCCGTGCTCTGCCAGTCGCTGCTCACCGCGACCGGGTCCATCTGGCCGGTGGTCGCGGTGGGCGTCGGGTACGTGCTCATCTCGATCGTCTCCGTGCTCGCGCTGGTCGCGCGCACGTGGACCCCGGGAGGAAACGATGAACTTCGCGTCTGACGACCCCGCGCTGCGGCCTTTCCTGGCCCGGCTGCTCCCGGCGGACGACCTGGCCCGGCTGGAGCCGGTGCTGGACGAGCTGGGCGGGCTCGCGGCCGGCGAGCTGGACCGGCTGGCCGCGACCGCCGACGCCAACCCGCCCCGGCTGCGCCAGTACGACCCGACCGGCGAGCGGATCGACGAGGTGGAGTTCCACCCGGCGTACCAGCGGATGGCCGAGCTGGCGTTCGAGCGGTTCGGGCTGGCCGCGATGTCGCACCGGCCCGGGGTGCTCGGCTGGCCGACCCCGGTGCCGCACGTGGTCAAGTACGCGCTGTCCTACCTGTTCGTGCAGGCCGAGTTCGGGCTGGCCTGCCCGGTGAACATGACCGACTCGGCGGCGCGGGTGCTGCGGTTGTTCGACGCCGACCGCTCCGCCGCCGAGATCGCCGCGCTCACCTCCACGTCGCCGGGCCATGCGACCGGCGCCATGTTCATGACCGAGCGACAGGGCGGTACGGACGTCGGCCTGACCGCCACCGAGGCGACCGGCCACGGCACCCACTGGACGCTGCGCGGGCGCAAGTGGTTCTGCTCGAACGTCTCCGCCGAGGTGATCCTGACCCTGGCCCGGGTGCCCGGCCAGGGCGAGGGCACCCGGGGGCTGGGGATGTTCCTGGTGCCGAGGGTGCGGCCGGACGGCACCCGCAACGCGGTGCGCATCGACCGGCTCAAGGACAAGCTCGGCACCCGCTCGATGGCCAGCGGCGAGGTCACCCTGGAGGACGCCTGGGCGCGGCCGGTCGGCTCGCTGACGAACGGCTTCCGGCAGATGGCCGAGATGGTCAACGCCTCGCGGCTGTCCAACGCGATGCGGGCCACCGCGCTGATGCGCCGCGCGGTGTCCGAGTCGGTCCGGCACACCAGGGCGCGGGAGGTGTTCGGCCGGCCGCTGTTCGAGCAGCCGCTGATGCGCGCGACGCTGCTGCCGCTGATGCTGGACACCGAGGCGGGCCTGGCGATGGTGCTGGACTGCGCGGGCGTGCTGGACCGGGCGGACGCGGGCGACGACGAGGCGCGCGGGCTGGTGCGGGTGCTCACGCCGCTGGCCAAGTACACGCTGTGCAAGCGGGCCCGCTCGGTGACCGGCGAGGCGATGGAGATCCGGGGCGGGAACGGTTACATCGAGGACTGGGTGAACCCCCGGCTGCTGCGCGACGCCCACCTCGGGTCGATCTGGGAGGGCTCGTCCAACGTGATAGCCCTGGACGTGCTGCGCTGCATGCGCCGCGACGGGGCGCACCGGCTGGTTGCGGGGGTGTACGGATCGCGCGCGTCGTCGGTGGGCGGTACGGCCTCGGCGCTGCTCACCCGGCACTGGGACGAGCTGCGCGCGCGTGGCGACCGGCTGCTGGAGCTGCCGCTGGACGAGCAGGAGGTCGGGATCGCCCGCTATGCGTCGTCGCTCAGCGCGGCCGTGATGGCCACCCTGCTGGTCGAGCACGCCGAGCACGAGATCTCTCAGGGTCACGGCCACCGGGCGCTGCTGGTCGCGCACGCTTACCTTGGTCGTGTGCTCGGTGATGGCGACGCCCCGAACCGCGGGGCGCTGGCCCACCTGGACGCGCTCGCGGACGGCACCGCCGTGCCCCGGGACGCCGCCCTCGCCGCCCTGCCCGTCGAGTCCGCCGAGCCCGCCGAGTCCGTCGAGTCCGCCGAGGAGCTGAGCCGGAGCCATGCCCGAACCTGACCGTCCGAGCCCGCTGGCCGGAGTCCGCGTCGTCGACCTGTCCAAGATCCTCGCCGGCCCGTACGCCACCATGTCGCTGGCCGACCTGGGCGCCGACGTGATCAAGGTCGAGCATCCGGACGGCGGCGACCCCACCCGCCGCTGGGGCCCGCCGTTCCAGGGCCCGGACGCCACCTACTACCTGGCCGCGAACCGGGGCAAACGCTCGGTCACCCTGGACCTGAAGTCCCCGGAAGGCCAGGAGGCCGCCCACAAGCTGATCGCCGGCGCCGACGTGGTCGTGGAGAACTTCCGCCCGGGCAGCTCGCTGCAGCGGGCGTTCCGCTACGACGAGCTGTCCCGCGCCCACCCCCGCCTGGTGGTGCTGCACATCTCCGCCTACGGCGAGGCCGGCCCGCTCGCCGGCGAACCGGGCTACGACATGATCGCCCAGGCGATGGCCGGCCTGATGTCCCTGACCGGCGAGGCCGACGGCCCCCCGGTCAAGGCCGGCTACGCCATGGGCGACCTCGGCGCCGCCCTGTTCGGCACCATCGGCGTGCTGTCCGCCCTGGTCGAGCGCGACCGCACCGGCCGAGGCCAGTACGTCACCACATCCCTGTACGAATCCCAGCTAGCCCTGCACATCAACTGGGCAACCGGCATGTTCGCCACCGGCGAGACCCCGCACCGCCTCGGCTCCGGCCACCCCAACCTGGTCCCCTACCAGGCCTACCCCACCAAGGACGGCCACCTCGTCATCGCCGTCGGCAACGACGCCCTGTGGCAACGCCTGTGCACCGTCCTGAACCGCCCCGACCTGGCCGCCGACCAGCGCCTGTCCACGAACTCCGGCCGAGTCCAACACCGCGCCGAGCTGACCACCGCCCTGGAACAAACGCTCGCCACCGCGACCACCGCACACTGGACCGACCTACTGGGCGCCGCCGGAGTGCCCGCCGCCCCCATCCGCGACCTCGCCGAGGTCTACGCCTGCCCCCAGACCGACGCGCTGGGCATCGTCCAGAACGTCGCGCACCCCGAGGTCGGCCCGCTGCGCCAGGTCGGTTTCCCGGTCTCCTACCGGGGCGCGCGCCCGGTCCCCCGCTCCGCCCCGCCCACCCTCGGCCAACACAACCACGAGGTCCTCACCGAGCTGGGCTACGACGAGGACGCGATCCGCCGGCTCACCTCCGGCCCAACCGGCTCGTAACCACCGCGCCAGTACCGCCACCCCAGATACAGGAACGGCACCACCAGCAGCACATCAACCAGGTGCGCCACGCCGGCCTCCCGAGTGATCCTGCTGACCGGAAACGCCACCGCCCCCACACAGACCAACACCCCCACCCACGTGGGCGCCGCACGCCCCCTGACCAGCATTCCCCCCAACATCAACAGACTCAACGGAAACAACGGCCCCGACCAGAACAACAACACCCCGGACTCCACCGGATGCTCCGCAAACCTCTCCAGCGCAACCTCGCGCGGCACCGCGAACGCCGCCTCGAAGAAGTCCCGCCCGCCGAACAACGCCCCGGAGAACGCCCCCGCCAGCATGACCAACATCCAGACCGAGACCACCGAAGGCGCCCACCTGGCCAGCGGCTCGCGCAGCCCCACCAGCCCGTACGCCCACACCATCGTCCCGACCGCGACCAGCATCCCCCCGGTGACCCCGTACTTCCCGCCCACCCAGAAGAACGTCGACACCGCGAACACCACCGGCCCGAGCACCAGCGCCGCACCGGTGAGCCGGGACGGCAGCGCAGGGTTCGTATCCATAGCCGCCGAGCCTGACACCACCGAGACCGCCGCCGCCAAGAAATACCGGCAGGTCGCCGCGGCCTGAACACCGTGACCTCCGACGCCGCCGTCCGAGCACACGACCCTCAAGATCTAGCCGGCGCGTACGTGTTCGTATGGTTTGGGTTTTCGTCGTGGCGTTTGGGTGTAGTCCAGCCACTTCGGCGGGATGAACTCTGGCCACCCGTCGACCATTCTGATCGTCCAGCCGGCGCGGTGAACCATCCGGTGGTGGGTGACGCACAACAGCACCATCGAATGGACGGCCGTGCGGCCTCGGTGAGCCCAGTGCACGACGTGATGAACTTGGCATCGGTATGCCTTGGCGTCGCAGCCGGGGTAGGCGCAGCCGCGGTCTCGTGCGGTGAGCCCGTCGCGTTGTGGTTTGGTGGCCGTGCGCTGTGTGCGGCCGACGTCGAGGACTTCGCTGTTGCCGCCCAACACCACCGGCACGACGCAGGCGTCGCAGAGCAACCGTCG
>NZ_JIAI01000008.1 GCF_000620785.1 Actinospineispora acaciae DSM 45401
CGCCGCCCACGGCGGACCAGCCGACCTGCCCCGCCAAACCGACGCCACCGTCCACGTGCTGACCGTGGTCGCCAACGGCACCGTCGCCCTCGGCAACCACATCCTGTCCATCGGCCGCACCCACGCCGGCACCACCGTCACCCTGCTACGCCATGGTGACCACATCACCGCCTACGCCCCCCAAGGCGAACCCCTGGGCCAACTCATGATCAACCCCACACGCCGCTACCAAGGCACACTCCGCACCCCAGCAGTCTGACCAACAAGATCACAAACAGCGTCACATGTCCCGAGACAAACCCCTGACAGATCAGCTGAGACATGACAGCCGTCATAGCGGCCCTAGCCACTCACGGGTCAGGGAGTGATCACCGGGGCGAAGCCGGCGCGGAGGTCGGCGTCGGATGCGGCGACGTAGTCGTCGGGCGGCGGGTCGGCGTCGATGAGGCCGAAGTACTCGATGGTCCCTGGGCAGCTCGCGCCGCCGATCTCCACCCTCATGTCCTTCACCAGCCGCCCGGTCCGCAGCTCGTACGCCTTCACCGGGACCGCGATCTTGTGGAACGTCACGTTCTTCGGCGTGCCGCCGGGCGTGCGGCGAATGTACGGGCAGGTCTGGACGGCGGCCCCGTACTCCTTCTCGCCGACGCAGACCACCAGCACCGCGTCGGCGGCGTCGGTGGAACGCCAGTCGGGCGGGAGCCTGTCCAGGTACTCCGGGGTGCCGTAGATCAGCGCGCGGTTGGTGCCCGGCGCGAACGGGGCGGCACCGCTGTACTGCGCCGGGGACGAGCAGTACCGGGGCAGCCCGCCCGGCGCGGCCACCAGCAGCGAGCGCACCCGCGCCAGTTCGATGGCCAGCACCGCCCGCCGGACGCCCTCCTGCGCCCTGGCGGTGAGCTCGTGGCCGGGGTACTGGTCGAGCAGCTGCTGGTAGCGGGAGCGCGCGGTCTCGAAGTCGCTGCCGGCCATCCGGTCGTCGCCGCATCCCACCAGCGCGGCGGGGGCGGTGGCGGGCACGACCTGGGCGGCGCGGTCCAGCACGGTGTGGTTGGGCGGGCGCTGGCGCAGCCAGTCGGCGACCGCGGCGGTGTGGCAGGGGTTCTTGGCGGGCAGGCCGGCGAGGAACCCGTCCAGGGTCACGTCGACCATCTTCTCGTGGCCGGGCAGGTCCGCGAGGACGCCGGCCAGGCCGTCGAACCCGGCCTGTAGCGCGGCCATGTCACCGGTCAGCGCGGTGGCGAGCTTGTCCCTGGCCGTCCGCAGCCGGGCGCAGGCCTCGGTCGTCTCGTCGCCGCGCGCGGTCAGCGGGGCGTCGGCCACCCGGTGGGTCGTGCGCACCTGGGCCAGCGCCTCCGACGCCTTGCCGCAGTCGCCGCTCTGCTTGGCCTCGGTCACGGTCCGCTCGATGGTGGCCGCGTCGAACCGCACCAGCCCCACGGCCAGCAGCACCGGGACCGTCACCGCCAGCGCGATCACCCGCTGCCCGAGCACCCCCGCCCCCGCCCCCGGCCGGGGCCGCCCGCCGGCCAGCCGCCAGCCGTGCACGACCAGCGCCACCCACCAGAGGACCACGACGATCTCGAGCAGCAGCGACCGGGCCACGGTGCCGAGGAGCGTGACCAACCCGGCGGTGACCAGGACGGAGAGCACGGCGAGCCAGCGCCGCCCGAGCATGACGTAGCCCAGGCCGAACAGGGACGCGTTCCCGATGGCGACCGCCACCGGGTCGGGCGGCGGCGGGCTGGAGCCGTGCCCCGTCCATGTCGGCTGATCCATCCTGGTCCCCCTCGTCGCGCACCGGTTAGACGCCGTCACTCATTGTGGCGGTCGACACCCCCGCGCGGGGGCAAAATCGATCAAACTGGTGACACGGACGGCGCCGGCCGTCGGTGTGTCGCTAGGCGTTGGACGGCACGTCCGTGCCCGCTCCCCGCCTGCGCAACGCGACCAGGTCGTGCCGGGCGTCCGGTAGCGACCGCTCGTCCAGCCCCTCGACGACGAACCCGGCGTCCGTGATCATCTGCCGGTCGTCGGCGCCGGGCTGGCCCTCGCTGGTCAGGTAGTCGCCGAGGAAGATCGAGTTCGCCAGGTGAAGGGCCAGCGGCTGCTGCCCGCGCAGGTGGATCTCCCGCCCGCCGGCGAGCCGCACCTCCACGTTGGGGAACACCAGCCGGAACAGCGCGAGGATGCGCAGGCACCGGTCCGGAGTCAGCTCCCAGTTGCCGCCCAGCGGGGTGCCCTGGAACGGGATGAGGAAGTTGACAGGCACCGAGTCCGGGTCCAGCTCGCGCAGCGCGAACGCCAGGTCCACGATGTCCGTGCTGGTCTCACCCATGCCGAAGATCGCGCCCGAGCACGGGGACAGCCCGGCCCGCTCGGCGCGTTGCAGCGTGTCCACCCGGTCGGCGAACGTGTGCGTGGAGCAGATCTCCCGGTAGTGCGCCTCGCTGGTGTTGAGGTTGTGGCTGTACGCGTGCGCGCCGGCCTCGCGCAGCCGGTCGGCCTGGCCGTCGGAGAGCAGCCCCAGGCAGACGCACACCTCCACGTCCGGCTGGTCGGCCTTGATCTTGTCGATGGTGGTCTCGATGCGGCGGATGTCCCGGTCTCCCGGCCCGCGCCCGCTGGCCACCAGGCAGACCCGCTTGGCGCCCGCCTGCACCGCGCGGTCGGCGTGCGCGGCGGCCTCACCGGGGTCGATCCAGGAGTACTTGAGGATCTCCGACTCCGAGCCCAGCCGCTGCGAGCAGTAACCACAGTCCTCCGGGCACAGCCCGCTCTTCATGTTGATGATCGTGTTCAGCTTCACCCTGCGGCCGAAGTAGTGTCGCCGCACCTTGGCCGCCGCCGCCACGACGTCGATCAGCTCGTCCGCCCCGTCCAGCACCCGCAGGGCATCGTCCCTGGTCGGCGGCTCGCAGCGGATGGCCCGGTCGGCAAGATCGTTCAAGAAGTCCGTCACCGGCCCAGCCTCGGTGATCACCGCACCCCCCGCCAATCGACATCCCCCACAAATCGGCCGCCCGAAGTTTGGTCCCCGCCCGCCGCACACCCCGCACCACGCGCGACGCCCCCACGAGTTATGCGACGCCCGGATACGCCAGGGCTAGGGTGGTGGGGATTGCCTCGTAGGCGTCGGTTACGTGGGTGATGAGGGTGGTCAGGCCGGGTTGGCCGCGCTTGTTCGAGGCCGGTTCGGTGCGGATCCAGTTCTTGGCGGCGCACCGCCAGGCGCCGAGCGCGAGCTCGCCGAGCAGCCGCAGCCTGACATCCTCGCGGCCGTCGATGTCGAGCTTGGCCTCAAGGATCTCGACCAGGCGCCGCTGGACGATGAGCGAGGTCAGGTCGCTGTGGTCGCGCAGGGCGGGGGTGCGGGCGGCCAGGCCTCGGGTGGCGAGGAACCGCCAGCTCCACTCCTCGCCCATGGCGGCGATCGTCTCGGTGAGCGTGGCGCATAGCTCGGTGAGCACCGTGCCGTGCGGTTCACGGCGCTCCAGCCGGTCGAGGTAGGCCTCCCAGAGCTCAGTCTCGGCCGCGATGCCGACGTCCTCCTTGGAGCGGTAGGTCCGGAAGAAGGTCCGTTTCGAGACCTCGACGGCGTCGACCAGCTCGTCCAACGTGGTGGACTCGAAGCCCCGCTCCAGGAACATCCGCAGCGCGACCCGCGCCAGGTCCTCGCGGGTGCGCGCCTTCTTGCGCTCGCGCAGGCTCGTCACGAACCGAGCTTACCGCCCTGAGAAGCGAAAACCACTGGACGCCAAACGCCACTGAGTGGCAAGCTGCGCAAGATGACGTCGAACGTGCCGGATCTGGATCGTGCCGGGGTGGCGCTCGTCGTGGTGAGCGTCTGGGAGTTGGCCATACCCGACCTGCAGCGCCGGCTGGCCGACCTCGCCGTGGACACCCTCGGGCCGCGCGAAGGGCTGGTCTCGCACGCCTGCATGCTCGGCACCGACGGCACGACGCTGCTGCACTACCAGCAGTGGAGCGACGAGGCCTCGGCGCGCGAGTTCGGCGCGGACGGTCAGCTCGACTGGCACGGTGCCGTGGACGAGGTCGTGCCGGGCACCGTGCGCGGGCCGGCGCGCGGGTACGAGGTGTACCGAGGCCGCCGGTTCGCCGGCGAGGCGGTGCGGACCGGGTGTGTGGTCGTGGTGGACCGGCTGTTCGACCGGCCGGACCGCGAGCGGGCCCGGCGCTGGGTCGACTCCATGTTCGCGCTGCCCGAACCGGACGCGCCCATGCCCGGCGCGATCGCCGCGCATTTCCACCTGAGCACCGACGGCGCCCGCGCGTTCAACTTCGCGCAGTGGACCACCGAGCGGGCGCACCGGCGGGTCTCGTCGGCGGCCGTCGAGGAGCTCGCCTCCGCCCGGGAGGACAAGCCGGAGTGGCGGGCCGCGGAGTCCGCGCCCGGCCTGGTGCGCACCAGCTTCCGCCGGTACCTGCCGTACCGCCTGCGCTGAGCACAGAATGAGCGCGCCCGCGCGCCGGGTCGTGGATTCGTTCGCGATTGCAAATCGCCTGGACGAATCGGCTCCGAACGCTGGACGGCCGTTCTTATAGTCGATTCGCCGGTCTTGGTGACGGAGTGTGTCGGCCGCACCGGGATTGGTCGCGGAGAGTTACATCTCCGTCGGTCGGCACGGCACTGCCGACACCCTACAAGGGTCGCTCAGCGGCCCTCGTCGAGCCGCCGGTCCGGGGTGCCCAGGCGCAGCCCCCGCGACCCCGTACCCCGGGCCGGCGTACCCGACCCACCGGTCCCGCCCGCCCGGGCGGACCTGACCTGCCAACGGACGCGAGGAGGAGCCCGGCGAATGTTCCGACGCAGGCGTGGCTCCTCCCGCCCGCCGGCGGCCAGTGCGTGGTGGCCCGTCTCGCCCGAGCGCGAGCCCGAGCCCGAGCCGTCCGAGCCGTCCGAGCCCGACGTTCGGGCCGAGCACAGGCGGCCGTCCCGGCCGGACTCGGACCGGACGGGTTCGGGCAGGCCGGACCAGGCCCCGCCGCTGCCCGCCGACGACCCGTTCGGCGGCTGGCCGGCGTTCGGCCCCGGCGACCCGACCGAGGCCGTGCTCGGCCAGCCCGACCCGATGTCGGCATGGGCCGCCCCGAACGGCACGGCCCGCGGGCCCGCGCCGGCCGGGGCTCCGGGCTCGACAACCACCCACGGCCCGCCCACCGGCCACGGCCCACCCGGCGGTCCAGGCGCGAATCCGGGCGCAGGTCCGGGCGCGGGGAGACCGGCCGCCCCTCGGACCCGTTCGGCACCCGGCGAACGGGAACCCACGGCCCCGCCGCCGGCCGGACCCGGCGGCACCGGCCAGTCCGGCTCCGAGTGGCTGCCGCTGCTCACCCACGCCGACGACGACCAGCGGTTCCAGGCCGGGGCGGACCAGCGCGAGCAGGCCGCCGCCCCACCGCGCAACGGGCGCCCGCGCACCAAACGGCGGGCGGCCCGTACCGCTCGCGCCCCCCGTGACCGCCGCCCCGAGCCGCCCCCGCCCCCACCCGCGCCGCGACCCGACCCGGTCCCGGACGCCACCTCGGTGGCCGCCACCACCTGGCTGGACCCGGTCGGCCCGCCGCACCCGATGGAGGCGGCCGCGCTGGCCGGCGCGTTCGCCGCCGACTACCTGTCCTGGGACGAACAGGCCCCGGAGCGCCGGGGCCAGGTGCTCGCCCAGTACCTGCCCTCGGACGTCGTCGGCAACGCGGCGCTGCTGGGCTGGTCGGGGAAGGGCCGCCAGCGCGCCGAGTTCGCCCTGCCCGGCGCGGTTCGCCCGGACGGGGACGGCCGGGTGGTGGTCGACGTGCGGGTGCGGGTCACGCCGTACCGGGCGGTCGGCCAGCCGTCCGCGCCGGCGCCCGCCGGCGACCTGGAGGTGGCCGGGGTGCCCGCCGTCGCCCCGGCGCCCACCGCGCGCGGCTGGAAGAGCCTGGACTCCTACTGGGTGCGCCTGTCCGTCCCGGTCAACCGCGACCAGGGCCGGCTGGTGGTGGACACCTGGGACGAACAGCTCGGCGAGGAGCCGGCGCCGGATCCGGCATCGAAGCCGCCCGCCCCGACCGAACGGGACGCCGACCCGGCCACCGCCGAGGACCTCGACGACGCCGACGACAACGACACGAACGGGCAGGCGCCGCCCGCCGAACCGGCCGAGGAGACGGCCGCCGCAGCATCGCCCCCGGCGTCCTCGCGCCCCGGGAAGCCCGGCCGTTCTGGGGAGCGCGGCCGGCCCGGGGCGCCCACCGCACCCACCGGAGGTAGCCGATGAGCCCGTTGCGCGCACCGAGGCTGGGCGGGGTGGCCGGCGGCGTGGGGACCACCACGCTGGCCACCGCGCTGCGGGCCTACGACCGGGGCAGGATGAGCACCGAGCTGGACATCGACGTGCTGGTCTGCCGGTCCACCGGCGACTCGCTGCACGCCGCCGCGTCGCTGATCGCCTGGCTGGGCTCGAACGCCCGCGCGCGCCCGGTGCTGGCGGTGACCTCGGACGGCCCGATGCCGATCCGGGGGCCGCTGCGGGCTCGGCTGCGGATGATCGAGCCGCAGGTCGGCGGGCTGGTCGTGCTGCCGTACGTGGCGCACTGGCGCGAGCTGACCGACCCGCTCACCGAGGCCGCCCGGCTGTCCGAGATCCCGTCCGAACAACTGCCAAGGCCGCTGCGCCCGTACGGCGAGGCGCTGGTCCGGGTGGCCGAGGCGGTGCTGCGCTCCGGGCTGCTGACCCCGTCCGGGGCGCCCCCGCGCACCGCGATGGACGGACCCGCCAACCGCACGATCCCGACCAACGCCGTGCCGCTGCCGTCCATGTCGAACCGCACGGTGCCCGGCGTCCCGCCGGGCGCGCTCCACGATCTCCCGTTCCAGGCCACCGCCCACGGAGGGAACCCATGATCGTCCACAGGATCGCCTCGGAGCCGCCGCCGAACCCGCCGCCACAGGCGCCGCCCGGCATCGGCGAGCTCGCCGAGCAGGTCATCGCCTGGCTCAAGTGGGGCGTGCTGGCCGCCGGCATGATTGGCATCCTGGTCTGCGCCGGGATGATCATCATCGGCCGACGGCGGCGCGGCGGGCTGGCCCAGGAGGGCCTGATCGGCTCGGTCTGGGTGCTCGGCGGGCTGGCGTTGGCCTCGGTCGCGGCGGTGCTGGTCGGCGCCTTCGCCGGGGTGGGCGCCCGGTGACCGGGCCAGGGTTGGTGCTCGCCGCCGGCGAGGCCGGGCCGTCCTTCGTCGCCATCGTGGAGTCCGCCGCCCGCGCGGCCGCCGCGCTGGTCGGGGACGCCGGCAGCTGGTGGCAGGTGCCGAGCACGAGCCTGCTGGCCCCGGCGGTGCTCGGCGCGCACGACGCGCTGCGCCCGCTGCTGCTGCTGGTGCTCACCGCGTCCGTGCTGGTGCAGTCGATCCGGATCATCCTGCTGCGCCGGGGGGAGCCGCTGGTCGCGGTGTTCGGCGGGCTGTTCCGGTTCGCGGTGGCCGCCGCGCTGGGCATCACGGTGCTGCAGGGGGCGCTGTGGGCCGGCGACGTGCTGGCCACCACCCTGCTCGGCACCGGCGGCCCCGGCGTCGGGGGCGCGGCCGGCCAGTTCGGCGTGACCATGCGCGAGGCGCTGACCGCGCGGCGGGGTGGGCTGGCCGAGCCGTTCCTGTTGCTGCTGCTCTCGGTGGTGGTGCTGCTGCTGGCCGCCGCGCAGTGGATGGCCATGGCACTGCGTCAGGTGGCGCTGCTCGCGGTGGCGGCCACCCTGCCGCTGGCCGCCGCCGGCTCGCTGACCGCGACCACCCGCACCTGGCTGTCCCGGCTGATGCCGTGGGCGCTCGCGCTCGTGCTCTACAAACCGGCCGCCGCGCTGATCCACGCCGTCGGGCAGCAGTACCTGCAGCAAACGGCCGAGCCCGGCGGGTCGGGGGTGAGCACGGTGCTGGCCGGGATCGTGGTGCTGGCGCTGGGGGTGGCGGCGCTGCCGGTGTCGCTGCGGCTGCTGTCCTGGTCGTCGGTGCGGATCTCCGGCGCCGGGGTGCCCGAGCGGGCGATGGACGGCGCGGTCGGCGCGGTCCGGCTCAGCTCGCGCAGCTCCACCTCGCCGTCCGTGCAGCTGGCCACCTTCATGGAGAACGCCGGCCCTGGCAGCGCCGGCCGGCTGGCTGGCGGCGCCGGCACGGTGGCCGCCGGGGCGCTGGTCGGCGTCGGCGCCAGGACGGCGGTCCCCGTCCCGTCCGGTCCGCGCACACCGGAGCCCACGGTTCCCGAGCCGGAGCTGACCCGCCCGCTGGCGCGGGTGGTCGACGGCCAGCGCACGACCCGAGGAGGCCGGCGATGAGCGTCGAGTCCCATCGACGGGACGAGCCGAGGCTGTACGGGCACTGGCGCGCCGAGCGGGGATGGGGGATCGGCTCGCTCGGCCCGGCGCAGACGATCACCGTGTTCGTCGCCGTGCTGGCCCCGGTGCTGGCCGCCTCGTTCGCCCCGAAGGCGGCGCTCGGGCTGGCGCTGGTGTCCACGGTGGTGGTGCTCGCGCTGACGGTCAGGGTCGGGGGTTCCACCGCGGCCGAGGCCATGATCCGGCGGTTCCGGTTCGCCAGCGCCGGGGCGAAGGGCTGGACCGAGCTGTCCGGCGGCCTGATCGTGGAGCATCCGCGCCGCCACGACCTGCCCGGCCCGCTGGCGCCGCTGGTCGCGCTGGACACCGACGACGGGCGCGGCGGCCGGCAGGCGCTGGTGCTGGACCGGCACACCGGCACGCTGTCCGCGGTGCTGCGCTGCGCGCCCGTCGGGCTGGACCTGGCGGATCGGGCCAGCGCGGACGAGTGGGTGGCCTGCTGGGGCGCCTGGCTGGCCGACCTCGGGCACCGCCCGGTGATCAGGCACGTCGCGGTCACGGTGGACACCTCCCCCGGCGGGCTGGCCGACACCGACTACCTGCGCCGCCGGATCGACCCGGACGCCCCGGACGCCGCCGTCGGCCTGATGAACGAGCTGATCGAGCTGGCCCCGTCGACGTCCGCGCAGACCGACGCCAGGGTCACCGTGACGCTGGACCCGGCCCGCGCCGCGCCCCGCCCCGCCGACCTGCTCGCCTCCGTCGCCGAGGTGACGAGATGGCTGCCCGGGCTGGAGGCCGGCCTGTCCTCCTGCGGGGTGGCGGTGCTCGGCCGGGAGTCCGTGTCCGGACTGACCGCCCGCGTCCGCGCCGCCTTCGATCCGGGCAGCCGCGACGAGATCGCCCGCCTCGGCGAGCGGCACCAGCTGCGGCACTGGGCGCAGGCCGCGCCGGTGGCCGCCAGCGAGACCTGGGAGAGCTACCAGCACGACTCCGGGCTGTCGGTGTCCTGGGCGCTGCGCGAGGCGCCCCGGCAGGCGGTGAGCGCCCGGGTGCTCGTCCCGCTGCTCGCCCCGGGCCCGTACCCGCGCCGGGTCAGCCTGCTGTACCTGCCCTACCCCGCCGACCAGGCCGCGGCCCGGGTGGAGAGCGAGATCACCGCCGGCCAGATGCGCAAGGCCTGGTCGCAGCGCACCCGCCGGGACGAGACCCAGCGCGAGCGCGACGACCGGGACCGCGCCGTGCAGGCCGCCCGCGAGGAGGCCGAGGGCGCCGGGGTGGGCCGGCTGACCATGTACGTCACCACCACCGTCACCGACCCGGAGGAGCTGCCCGGCGCGGTCGCCGACGTGGAGCAGCGGGCCGGCGCGGCCAAGCTGCGGCTGCGCCGGCTGTGGGGCGCGCAGTCCACCGGGTTCGCGGCCAGCCTCGGGCTCGGGCTCAACCCCACCGAGCTGGCCACCAGGAGCCGGGGGCGGTGAGCCCGATGCAGGGGGACGCGCTCGACAGACCCGCGCCCAGGGCGTGGGGGTGGCCGGTCCGGGGCGGCGGGCGCGCGGCGCACGTGGAGGGCGGCACGCTCTACGCCGGCACCAGCAGCCAGCTCTGCGGGCTGTTCCCGTTCGCGGTCAGCTCCGGCACCTCGGTGCGCGGCGTGCCGATCGGGCGGCACCTGCTCACCGCCGAGCCGGTCGGGCTGGACCCGGCGGAGTGGCTGCGCCAGGGGCTGGTGTCCAACACCGGGGTGTGGGTGCAGGGCCAGCCCGGCATCGGCAAGTCCGCGATCATCAAGCGGATGATCACCGGGCTGGTCGCGTTCGGTGGCGTGGCGGTGGTGCCCGGCGACGTCAAGGGCGAGTACAGCCGGTTGGTGGAGACGCTGGGCGGTTCGGTGTGGCGGGTCGGGCGCGGGCTGCACGCGCTGAACCCGCTGGACGCCGGCCCGCTGCGGGCCTCGCTGGCGGCGGCGGTGGGCAGCGAGCGGGAGCGGCTGGCCGAGGCGGTCCGGGTGCGGCGGCTGTCGCTGCTGGAGGCGCTGGTCTCGATCGTGCGCCGGGGCGAGGTGGACGTCACCGAGCGGCGACTGCTGGGCGCGGCGCTGGACGCGTCGGTGCATGCGGCCGGGCGGCGCGAGCCGGTGGTGCCGGACGTGCTGCGCGCGCTGGCGCAGGGCGGTGACGAGCTGCGCGCCATCGTGGCCAGCCGGGACGCGGCCGGCTACCGGCGCGGGGTCCGCGAGCTGGTGAACACCCTGGCGCTGCTCTGCGACGGCACCATCCGGGGCATCTTCGACCGGCCGTCCACCGTCGCCTCCGGCCCGGCGACGACGTCGCTGTCGCTGGATTTGTCCGCCCTGGACAACGATGACGACGACGCGCTGGCCGCCGGCATGCTCTGCTCGTGGGCCTGGTCCACCGCCGTGACCGAGGGCGCCGCCGGCTCCCGGACCGTCGCGGTGGTGCAGGACGAGCTGTGGCGCGCGCTGCGGGTGGCGCCCGGGCTGGTGGAGCGGTCCGACCGGATCACCCGGCTGAACCGGCACCGGGGCGTGATCTCCTTCCAGGTCACGCACTCGCTGGACGACCTGGAGGCGCTGGCCACCTCGTCGGACCGGGCCAAGGCGCGCGGGATGGTGGCCCGTAACGCCACCCTGGTGCTCGGCGGCATGGCCGAGCAGGAGCTGGACGCGCTGCGCCGGATCACCCCGCTGTCCGAGGGCGAGGCGGCGCTGGTCACCTCGTGGGCGGCCTCGCCGACCTGGGTGGGCGGCGCGCTGCATCCCGGTCGGGGGAAGTACCTGATCAAGTCCGGCGAGCGGATCGGGCTGCCGGTCTCGCTGCGGCTGACCCCCGGCGAGCTGGCGCTCTACGACACCGACGTCGCGTTCACCGCCCGCCCGGAGGTCAACGGGGCGCGGGTGCGCGCCATGCCCACGGCCGTGGCCCGGTGACCGGTGCGGGGCGGCGCTCGCTGGTACCGGGGCCTGGGCGCGATCGCGGCCGGCCTGGTCGCGCTGCTGGTGCTGCTGATCATCGGCGCGGCCGAGGACGACACCGGCCCGCCGCTCACCGGCGTGGACCCGGCCAAGATCCCGCCGCTGGCCAGGCAGATGCTGCCGGTGATCGACGACGTGGTCAGCAGCCAGTGCCCGGAGCTGCCGCCGGTCTGGGTGGTGGCTGAGATCATGGCCGAGTCGAGCTGGAACCCCAACGCGCGCAGCAGCGACAGCAACGGCGGCGCGTTCGGGCTCTATCAGATCAACGCCCGCAACTGGGCGGCCGCCGGCGGGCGGCCGGGCGACATCTACGTGCCGGAGACCCACCTGCGCGTCGGCATCCCGTGGGTGTGTGCGAACCTGCGGGCGGTCACCGGGCACGTCAAGGCCACCGGGAAGCCGACCTCGCCGCTGGACGCCATGCTGGTCTGCCACATCGCCGGCTGCGGCCGGGTGACCGGCAGCGCCACCGGCGTCCCGAAACCGGGCGAGGCGAGCTGCGGCGGCACCTGCGTCGGGCTGATCAACAGGTACCTGGCGAACATCCACCGTTATGTGGAGCAGTTCAGCGCGCCGGTCGGGCCACCAAAGGCACCGCCGCCACCGCCGCCGGCCGTGCTCGCCGCCCCCGCACCCGTCCCCGTTCCCGCCGCGGCCGCCCAGCCGGCACCTCCCGCGGCGGCCGACGCCAAGGCGGCGGGCGGACCACCGGCGGCCGGCCAGGCGCAACCGGCGGCGCTCGGCGCCCCTGGCGGCGTGGCCGGGGTGGTCACCGTCGGGGGGATCACCACCGCCGCGCTTCCCGCCGCCCCCGCCGCGTTCACCGGTCCGAAGACCGGCTGCACCCAACCCGACCCGACCACCAAGGGCTGCCTCACCGCGGCCGCCAAGTACGGGTACGAGGCCCAGGTCGCCGCGTTCAACGGCGGCGGGTCGCGGCCGCCGTCCATCATCCGGGCGTCCTGCTGGGACCCGCACGCCTGGAACCCGAGCAGCGACCACGCCAAGGGCAAGGCCTGCGACCTGTTCCCCGGCGCCGGCGGCAAGTTCGCCAAGGGCGACGCCCTGGAGCAGGGCTGGCGGGTGGCCAACTGGTACCGCACCAACGCGGCCGCGCTGCACGTCAAGTACCTGATCTGGCAGGGCCGGTACTGGGACGTGCGCTCCAAGGACCAGGGCGGCTGGGGCGACCGCTACGACGGCGCCGGCGTCTACAACGTCAAGGACCCGACCGGCGGCCACTTCGACCACGTCCACGTGAGCTTCGCGGACTGATCATGTCGACGACACGGATGCCCCTGGTCCTCGGCGTGGTCGTCACCGCGCTGCTCGCCGGCGGCTGGCTGCTGCTCGCCGGACCAGGCCACCGGGCGGACGACCCCGCGTCGGCGACCGAGGGCGTGGCGCTGAGCCCGGCCGACCGGGACGCGCTGGCCGCCGCGCCGGTCGACGCCGGCACCGCGCCCACCGACCCGGACCCGGCCGTCGACTTCACCGACCCGACCGAGGTGGCCAGGGCCTACGTCGTCGCCGGCTACAGCCTCACCGGCGCCGACGCCGGCCACACCAACCGCCGTGCCACCCCGTACGCCGCGCCGAACACCCCGCCGCACACGGTCGGCGTCCTGGTGGTGACGCCACCCGCGCCCGGCGAGACCAGCACCGCCACCGTGACCGGCCTGACCCAGCTCGCCGGCGAGCCCACCGACACCCGCCGGGGCTACCGGGTCGACTACCTGACCACCCAGGCCGGCGCGCAAAGCCGGTACCTGGTGCTGGCCCGCCAGTTCGACGGCCGCTGGCTGGTGGCCGGCGACACCCCCGATGCCCAGTTCGGTGAGCCGTGAGCCGTGAGCCGTGACCCGGAAGGAGTCGAGCCGATGAGCGAACCCGAGGTCGGTTCCACCGCCGCCGAGGCGGACGGCGAACCGGTGTCGCCGCGCACCGCCCGCCCCCGGCGCCAGGTGAGCATCCTGCCGTGGGCGGCCGCCGACGGCCCCGCCGAGCCGCCGCCCGGCAGGCCGAACCGACCCCGGCGCGCCCCCGTCCCCCCGAGCGGCCTGGTCGCCGACCCCGGCCCCGGTGGCGTGGAGGACCCGCTCGCCGCGCTGCCACCGTGGCTCCCGCCGGTCCGCCGGCAACCACCCAACCCCCACCGCCCCCGGGGACAGGCACCGCGCACCGGCGCGCGCCCGGCACTGCCCCCCGGGCCGAGCCAACCGCCCGCCCGACCGCCCGCGCCACGCCACCGCCCCGGACCACCGCCCGACCTGCACACCCGGCCGCCCGCACCCCCGCGCATCCCACACCAGAAAGGCCCCCGCACCGACCCGCCGCTGCCCGACCGCCGCTACCGAGGCTCGATCGACCGCACGGACGCTCCGAGCATCCCCACGCCACCGACCGCCGCCCACCACCCGAGCCTTCCCTGGTCGCCGCCGCGCCCGGAACCGGCACCGGACGCGGCGTGGACCGCGCTCGTCCCCGGCCCGCCCCCGTCGAAACCCCCGGTCGAGGCGCCCGAACCACCGCCGAACCCCGAGCCCGGCCTGCCACCGTTCGGCACGGCGCCCCCACCCCGCCGCCCCTCCCCGGCCGACCTCGCCACCCCGCGCAAGCCGGCCGCCGCCCCGGTGCCCGCCGTCACCCCCAAGCCGCCCCCGCCCCGGGTCGCCCCGGTCACGGAGTCCGCCCTCACCGCGGACGCGATCAGCCACGAGTACGTGGTCCGCGCCCGCGCCGACATCCCCCAGGTGGGCTGGCGCGCGGCGCTCTACGCGGCCACCGGCGGGCGGGTCAACCTCGGCCTCGGCGGTGCCGAGCGCGCGCACCTGCGGCTGATGGAGCGGGTGCGCGCGCCGCTGGACGGGGCCCGCCACATCGCGGTGACGTCGATCAAGGGCGGGGTCGGCAAGACCACGGTGGCCGCCTGCCTCGGGCTGACCCTGGCCGACTACCGCGGCGAGGGCGTCGTCGCGGTGGACGCCGACCCGGACGCCGGCACCCTGGCCGACCGGCTCAGCGGCGCCGCCACGGTCACCGTCCGCGACCTCCTCTCCGACCTCGACAAGATCAAGGCGCTGGGCCAGTTCGGCGACTACACCACGCTGGCCGGCCGGCTGCGGGTGCTGGCCGGCGACCAGGACCCGGCGATGGGCGAGGCGTTCCGCCGCGAGGAGTACCAGCGGGTGTGCCGCGCGCTGGCCCGGTTCTTCGACATCGTGATCACCGACTCCGGGACCGGCCTGGTGCACTCCGCGATGAAGGGCACCCTCGAGCTGGCCGACACGCTGATCGTGGTCGGCACCCCCACCGTGGACGGCGCCAGCCGGGCCAGCAAGACCCTCGACTGGCTGCTCGCGCACGGCTACGAACGGCTCGCCGAGGAGGCCATCCTGGTGCTCTGCCGCGACCGGAGCAGCCGCAAGGTGAACAACAAGCAGATCCGCAGGCACTTCCACGCGCGCTGCAAGCACGTGCTGGAGATCCCCGCCGACCCGCACCTGTACTCCGGCGGCGTGATCAACCCCGAGCGGCTGATGCCCGCCACCACCGCGGCCTTCCTGCACCTGGCGGCCGTGGTCGCGGACGGCTTCGTCGCGCCGGCGCCTCGGCTGGCGCTCCCGGCGGGCCGCTGAGCCCGGACATGCATCGGGGCCCCGCCCGACGAGGATGTGCGGACGAGGCCCCGATACGTTCCCGAACTGACGCGCCGCTCCCACCACGAAGCGACGTGACTTAAGTTAGCCTACCCTTCCTAGGAATGCAACCCCTCAAGCGAGCGGCGGCGCAGGCCACGGCGGAGCACGACCACCACAACGAGCACCGCCAGCACCGACGCCGCGCCCCCGACCACCGTCGGAGCCCGCCCGCCCAGCTTCTCCCCGAGCAGCCCGAGCAGCGGGGCACCCAGCGGCGTGCCGCCCAGGAACAGCAGCATGTACAGCCCCATCACCCGCCCGCGCATGGACGGCGAGACGGTCAGCTGCACGCTCGCGTTCGCCGCCGTGGTGAACGCCAGCGCGGCGAACCCGGTCGGCACCAGCACCACCGCCGTGGCCGCCAGCGTGGGCATCAGCCCGGCCACCGTCTCCAGCACGCCGAACGCCAGCGCCGCCCCGACCACCGTGCGCAGCCGAGGCCGCCCGGCCCGGCGCGCCCCCACGCTCGCCCCGAGCAGCGAGCCCACCGCGATCACCGTGGTCAGCAACCCGTAGGCCCGCGGCCCGCCACCGAACACGTTGCGCGCGAGCAGCGGCAGCGTCAGGTAGAAGTTGATGCCGAAGGTGGACACCACGAACACCAGCGCCAGCACGCCGATCAGCACCGGCCGCCCGCGCACGTACCGCAGCCCCTCGCGGAGCTGGCCGCGCCGCCTGGGCACCCGCCGGCTGCGGAACAGCCGCCCCGGGTCCATCGCGAGCAGCCCGCCGATCACCCCGGCGAAGCTCGCGGCGTTGATCAGGAACACCCACCCGGTGCCCACGCCGACGATCAGCAGCCCGGCCACCGACGGCCCCACGATCCGGGCCGCGTTGAAGTTCATCGCGTTCAGCCCGACCGCGTTGGCCACCTGGTCCGGGCCGACCAGCTCGGAGGCGAACGCCTGCCGGGTCGGCACGTCCAGCGCCGAGCAGCAGCCCAGCAGGAAGCACAGCAGGTAGACGTGCCAGAGCTGCACCAGCCGGGTGACGTCGAGCAGCCCGAGCACCAGCGCGCACAGCCCCATCCCGGACTGGATCGCCACCAGCATCCGCCGCTTGTCGTACCGGTCGGCGAGCACCCCGCCCCACAGCGAGAGCGCCAGCGTCGGGGTGAACTGCAGCGCGCTGGCCACCCCCAGCGCCACCGGGCTGCCGTGCGTGAGGTCGAGCACCAGCCAGTCCTGCGCGATGCGCTGCATCCAGGTACCGACCAGCGACACCACCTGGCCGCCCGCGAAGTACCGGTAGTTGCGCACCCGCAGCGAGGCGAACATCCCGCCGCTGGGCTCCGGCGCCCGGGCTTCGGGTACGACCGGGCCGCGATCGGTTGAACGCTGCCCGGGTTCGCTCACGCTCTCAGGCGCCCGCCATCCTGTCGATGATCTCGATCGCCCTGGCCAGCGCGGCCCGTTCGTCCTCGGTCAGCTCGGCCAGCCGCTTGTCCAGCCAGCGCTCCTTGGCCGACGCCTCGGCGGCCAGCAGGTCGACGCCGGCCTGGGTCAGCTCGATGATCGACTGGCGGCCGTCGGTCGGGTGGTCCCGCCGGGAGACCAGGCCGTCCTCCTCCAGCGCCGCGATCACCCTGGTCATCGACGGCGGCCGGACCCGCTCGGTGGCGGCCAGCTCGCTGGGCGTCATCGAGCCGCAGCGGTGCAGGGTGGCCATCGCCGAGATCTGGGTGAGCGAGATCGTCTCGTCGGTGCGCTGCGAGCGCAGCCGCCGGTTCAACCGGACCACGGACAGCCGCAGCCGACCCGCCAGGTCGGTCCCGACGCCGTGTTCGAGCTTCATCTACTTAGCATACCTTACGAATCGGTGAACCTTACGCTTCCGACCGCCGAGGACCAGCGGGCCGGGCAGCACCGTAGTACCGCCCGCCCGCCGCGCTACCACCGCCACGCCGTGTCGCGCGCCGAGTCGCCGACACGCAGTCCTACTCGGGCAGGGCGCGAAACGCCGCCAGCAGCGCGGCGCGGGCCCGCTCGGGCAGCCGGTCCGGCGGCAGCTCGCCGAGCCCGCGCGCGGTGTCCCGGATCTGGTCCAGGTACTCGCCGCAGCCGTCGCACAGGGCAAGGTGGTCGACCACCCGGCGCTCGGTGTCCGCGTCCAGCGCCCCGTCCAGGAAGTCGGTGACCAGCTCGACCAGCCGGTCGCAGTCCAGGTCCCCGGTCACCCCGTCACCGCCCCTCCCGCGAAGTACTCCTCCAGCCGGGCTCGCACGAACGCCCGTGCCCGGTGCAGCAGCACCCGCTGGTTGGCCGCCGAGATCTCCAGTATCGAGCACACCTCGTCGGCCGTGTATCCCTCCACGTCCCGCAGCGTGATCACGATCCGCTGCCGTTCGGGCAGGCCGTCGAGCGCCTCCCGCAGCCGGGCGCGCAGCTCGCCGTCCAGCGCCCGCCGCTCCGGCGACGGCCACGGCGCAGGCGGCTCGCGCCAGTGCCCCGGGTACGCCTCGTCCGGACCCTGGAACCGATCCGGGTCCACCGTCGGCCCCCGGTCCTGCTCCAGGCTGCTCATCGGCCCGCCGCGCCCGTCCCTGGCCGCGCGCCGCTTGGCGTTGTTGACCAGGATCCGGTACACCCACGTCTTCAACGCCGCGCGGCCCTCGAACCGCCCGATGTTGCGCACCACCGCCAGCCAGGCGTCCTGCACCACCTCGGCCGCCGTGTCCTGGCTGGACACGAACGAGCGCGCCAGCCGCAGCATCCCGCCCGACCACGCGTCCACCACCAGCGCGAACGCCGCCTCGTCGCGCGCCCGCAGCCGCGCGACCAACTCCGCGTCGGCCGGCAACACCCCGCGCACCGACCGAGCGTAACCACACCCGTGAGTGGTTAGCGTTGTCATAGCAACGCTAACCACTCACGGGGTGCGCGCGCCCCGCCAGCCGTCCGTCCAGCGCCCGGCTGCCCGCCCCGGCCCACAGCAGGTACAGCATCGCGGCCAGCGCGGTGGGCGCCACGCCCAGATGGAACCAGCCGCCCACCCGCACCCCGGCGGTGAGGATCGCGCCGGCCATCACCACGGCCAGGCCGGCGGCGGCCAGCCGGGTGCCCAGCCCGAGCACCAGCATCAGCCCCGCGCCCATCTCCAGCAGCCCGACCAGGTACACCACCAGCCCGGAGTCCGGGAACCCGTACCTGACGAACTCGGCCAGCTCCAGCTCGTGCGCAATGAACTTCAGCAGCCCGAAGAACACGAAGAACAGCCCGAACAACACCCTGATCACCGCCGTCGCGGCGGCGGCACCCCCGCTGACCCGACTGGCAACGAACCCGCGCATGACTCCTCCAACGCCGGCGAAACGACCGTATGGAGATACCGAGTCCGCACCGCCCTCGGACGTTACGCGCCGAAGGCCGCCTGGATCGGCCCGACCGCGAAGTAGGCCACGAACGCGGCGGCCACCACCCACATCAGCGGGTGCACCCCTCGGGCCTTCCCGGTGGCCAGCCGCAGCACCGCGTAGCTGACGAACCCGGCGCCGATGCCGTTCGCGATCGAGTAGGTGAACGGCATGACCACGATGGTCAGGAACGCGGGCAGCGCGATCGAGAAGTCGGTGAAGTCGATCTCGCGGACCTGCCGCACCATCAGCGCGCCGACCACCACCAGCGCGGGGGCGGCCGCCTCGATCGGCACCACCTCGTAGAGCGGGGTGAAGAACATGGCGGCCAGGAACAGCAGTCCGGTCACCACGTTGGCCAGCCCGGTGCGGGCGCCCTCGGCGATGCCGGACGCGGACTCGATGTACACCGTGTTCGACGAGCTGGACGCCGCGCCGCCGGCCACCGCGCCGAGCCCCTCCACGACCAGCGCGCGCCCGACGCGGGGCAGCTGGCCGTCGCGCCCGATCAGGCCGGCCTGGTTGCCCATCGCGGACATGGCGCCCATCGCGTCGAAGAAGTTGGCCAGCACCAGGGTGAACACCAACAGCGTCGCCGCGATCGCCGGCAGCCGCACGAACGCGCCCATCGACACGTCGCCGACCAGCGACAGGTCCGGCAGCCCGACGACGTGCGAGGGCAGCCCGGGGTAGCCGAGGCTCCAGCCCTTGGGGTTGGTGCCCATCGACGGCCCGACGTGCACGATCGCCTCGACCACGATGGCCAGCACGGTGCTGCCCAGCACGCCGAGCAGGATCGCGGCGCGGACCCGGCGCGCCATCAGGACGCCGGTCAGCACCACCCCGATCACGAACACCAGCGTCGGCCAGGACGCGATCGAGCCGTCGATGCCCAGCCCGACCGGCACGGTGGTGTTCGCCGCGTCCGGGATGCGGCGCACGAAGCCGGCGTCGACCAGCCCGATGAAGCAGATGAACAGGCCGATGCCGGCCGCGATCGCGGCCTTGAGCTCGGCCGGCACCGCGTTGAACACGGCGGTGCGGAACCCGGTGACGGCGAGTATCACGATGATCACGCCGTCGATCAGCACCAGGCCCATCGCCTCCGGCCAGCTGACCTTCGGCGCGATGGTGACGGCCACCAGCGTGTTGATGCCCAGCCCGGTGGCGATCGCGAACGGGTACTTCGCGATCAGGCCGAACAGCAGCGTCATCACCCCGGCGACCAGCGCGGTCACGGCGGCCACCTGGGGCACCGGCAGGATGGCGCCGAGCGCGTCCCGCTTGGCGCTGGGGTCCGAGGCGTTGAAGCTGCCCAGGATCAGCGGGTTGAGCACCACGATGTAGGACATCGTCACGAAGGTGACCAGCCCGCCGCGCAGCTCGCGGCCCACCGTGGAGCCGCGCTCGGAGATCAGGAAGTACCTGTCGAGGACCGAATCCCGCCCCGGCCCCGGGCCGCCCGCCGTCACGGCTTGCGCGCCACGCCGCCGTACGCGGGCACCGCCCGTGGCGGGCCGTCCCCGACCACGGCCGGGCGCCACGCGTTGATCTCCACCACGCCGGGCTCGACCAGCTTCAGGCCCTCGAAGTACGCGGCGACCTGCTCTGGGCTGCGCGGGTAGTAGGCCACGCCGAGGTCCTTCTCCGTCGCGCACGCCTCGACGTAGGCCCGGCTGGTGTCGGTGCCCTCGTACTGCGCCAGGTAGCTGCCGGACGGCACGGCGTCCATCACCCGCCGGGCGATGCCCAACGCCCGCTCGAAGTCCTCGGTGTGGCCGAGCACCCCCATGAACATCACCGCGATCGGCTCGTTGAAGTTCAGCACGTTGCGCGCGTCGGCGATCAACAGCGAGGTGTCGTTGTAGTCCGCGTCGACGTAGGTGGTGACGCCCTCGGGCGTGGTGTTGGTCAGCAGCGCGCGGGCGTGCGCGAGCACCACGGGGTCGTTGTCCACGTAGACGACCCGGGAGTCCGGCGCGAGCCCCTGCGCCACCTCGTGGGTGTTCTGCATGGTCGGCAGCCCGGTGCCGATGTCCAGGAACTGCCGCACCCCGGCCTCGCCGGCCAGGTAGCGCACGGTTCGGATGATGAACTGCCGGCAGGCCTTCGCCAGTTCGGCCATCTCCGGGTACTGCTCCAGCACGGCCTCGCCGGCGGCCCGGTCCGCCGGGTAGTTGTCCTTGCCGCCCATCCAGTAGTTCCAGATCCGCGCGGACTGCGCGACGTCGTACCTGATCGTGACGGCAGGCTCGTGGTCGGGCACGCGGACCTCCCGGGTGACGCGGGCGAGGTGATCAGCCTAGCGGTCATTCACGGCTTGCGCGCCACTCCGCCGTACGCGTCGATGTGTCGTGGCGGGCCGTCCCCGACCAGCGCCGGCCGCCACCTGGTGACCGGGACGACGCCGGGGTCGACCAGCTCCAGGCCGTCGAAGGTCGCGGCGACCTGCTCGGGCGTGCGGCCGTGGTAGGCCACGCCCTGGTCCTGCTCCACCTCGGTGCCCTCCCGGTGGGCGTCGCTGGTGTTGGTGCCCTCGTAGTGGCCCAGGTAGCTGCCGGGCGGGACGGCGTCCATCACCCGCCTGACGATCGCGTGCGCCTCGTCGATGTCCTCGGTGTGGCCGAGCACGCCCATGAACATCACCGCGATCGGCTTGGTGAAGTTGAGCACGTTGCGCGCGTCGGCGATGACCAGGTCGGTGTCGTTGTAGTCGGCATCGACATAGGTGGTGACGCCCTCCGGCGTGGTGTTGGTCAGCAGCGCGCGGGCATGCGCGAGCACCATCGGGTCGTTGTCCACGTAGACCACGCGCGACTCCGGCGCCACGGACTGCGCCACCTCGTGGGTGTTCTGCATGGTGGGCAGCCCGGTGCCGATGTCCAGGAACTGGCGGATCCCGGCCTCCCCGGCCAGGAACCGCACCGACCGGATGATGAACTGCCGGCACTCCCTGGCCAGCCGGGTGATGTCCGGGAACACGGCGGCCACCGCGTCCCCGGCCGCCCGGTCCACCGGGTAGTTGTCCTTGCCGCCCATCCAGTAGTTCCAGATCCGCGCGGACTGCGGGACGTCAAAGTTGATCTTCGGGATGCGTGGGTCGGACACCGTCAGCCGCCGAGGTAGTCGTTCGTGTAGGTCTTGTTCAGGTCGACCGACGCCTTCCCGATGTCCGGGTCGAACTGGCGCAGCACGCCGAACACGGCGATCGCGCCGGCCGAGTCCATCCGTCCGTCCGGGGAGAACGCGTCCTTGGCCTTGTCGATGGCCTGGGCGTAGACCTGCGCGTCGCCGCCGGAGTACTCGGGCGGCATCTTGGCCGCGATGTCCGAGCCGGAGTGGGTGTGGACGTAGTCCAGCGCGCGCTTGATCGCCCTGGCCAGCTTGCGCGCGGTCTGCGGGTTGTTCTTCAGCCAGTCCGAGTCGGAGTACAGCACGGCGGCCGGGTAGCTGGACACCTTCAGCTCGCGCCGCACCCCGGCCTGGGTACGGGTGTCGGCCAGCGTCCGCACGTTCTGCGCGCCGGCCCGCTTCTGCAGCTGGGAGAACGCCGGGTCGATCATGACCGCCGCGTCCACCTGCCCGGTCTCCATCGCCGCCACCGCCGAGGTGTCCCCGCCGACCGCCTGCGGCGCCGCGTCCGTCGGCGCCAGCCCGTGCTGGACCAGCAGGTACTTCAGGAAGAAGTCGGTGGACGAGCCGGGCGCGGTCACCCCGACCTTGGTGCCCTTGAGGTCGGCGATGCCGCCGATCCGCTTGGACGAGCGCGGCGAGACGGCGAGCACCAGCGACGGGTAGCGCAGCATGTTCACGAACGCGGTCACGTTCCGGTTCTTGGCCTGCATCTGGATGGTGTGGTCGTAGTAGCCGCTGACCACGTCCACGCTGCCGCCCTGCAGCGCCTGCAGCGCCTTGGAGCCGCCCTGCAGGTCCTCGATCTTGACGTCCACGCCCTCCTCCCGGAAGTAGCCGAGCCGGTCGGCCAGCGTGGTCGGCAGGTACACCAGCAACGGCTGCCCGCCGACCCCGAGCCGCACCGTGCCGCCCTGGTCGCCGCCCCCGGAGCCGCCACACCCGGCGAGCGCGAGCGCCACCGTCAGCGTGAGGGCCAGTACCAGCCGCCGTCTCATCCCGACCTCCCCTTTAGATCAGTTCGCGCCCGTGTCGACCGCCGGCCGCCACCGCAGCAGGTACCGCTCCACCCGATGCACCACCACGTCGATGAGCAGCACCACTATCGAGAGCACCACCATCCCGGCGAACACCGCCGTGGTGTCGAAAACGCCCTCCGCCTGCGAGATCAGGAACCCGATGCCCTCCGAGGCGCCGAGGTACTCCCCGACCACGGCGCCCACGATGGCGAACCCGACGCTCACGTGCAGGCTGGAGAAGATCCAGGTCAGCGCGCTGGGCAGGAACACGTGCCGGAGCAGCTGGCCCTCGCGGGCGCCGAGCATCCTGGCGTTGTCCACCAGCACCTGGTTCACCTCGCGCACGCCCTGGTAGGTGTTGAAGAAGACGATGAAGAACACCAGGGTGAACCCGAACGCCACCTTGGACCAGATGCCCAGCCCGAACCAGAGCAGGAAGATCGGCGCCAGCACCACCCGGGGCAGCGAGTTGAGCACCTTGATGTACGGGTCCAGGATCTCGGCCAGCACCCGCACCCTGGCCAGCAGGAAGCCGACGCCGAGCCCGGCCGCCGTGCCGATCACCAACGCCAGCAGCGCCTCCACCAGCGTGACCCGCAGGTGCCGGAACACCCCGCCGTCGACCACCCAGTCGACCACCTTGGCGACGATCTCGGAGGGCCGGCTGAAGAAGAACGGGTCCAGCACGCCGCCGGCCGCGCCCAGCTCCCACAGCGCCAGCAGCACCACCCCGAGCGCCACCTGGGCCAGCCGGACGCTCACCGCGCGTCGCCGGGTGCGGTTGCGCCGGGTGCGCTCAGCCGGGCTGGTTTGCACGCTCATAGCTGGTCATCACCTCCTCGCGCAGGTCCGACCAGATGCGGGCGTAGGTCTCGGTGAACGCCGGCTGGGTACGGATGTTCAGCAGGTCGCGCGGGCGGGGCAGCTCGATCGGGTAGCGGCCGACCACGTGGCTGGCCGGGCCGGCGGACAGCAGCACCACCTCGTCGGACAGCGCGATCGCCTCGTCCAGGTCGTGGGTCACGAACAGCACGGTCTTGCCGGAGCCGGTCCACAGCCCGAGCAGCTCGTTCTCCATGATCTGGCGGGTCTGCACGTCCAGCGCGCCGAACGGCTCGTCCATCAGCAGGATGTCCGGGTCCACGATCCAGGTCTGGGCCACCGAGGTGCGCCGGCGCATGCCGCCGGAGAGCTGGTGCGGGTACGACCGCTCGAACCCGGCCAGCCCGACCCGGCGCAGCCAGGCCTGCGCCCGCTCGTTGCGCTCGGCCGCCGGCACCCCGCGCAGCCGCAGCCCGAGCGCCACGTTGTCCAGCACCGTCTTCCACGGCAACAGCCCGTCATTCTGGAACAGGTACCCGGCGCGCTCGTTGAGCCCGCGCAGCGGGGCGCCGTCCACCCGAACCTCGCCGGCCGTCGGGGCCAGCAGCCCGGCCACCGCGTTGAGCAGCGTCGACTTGCCGCAGCCGGTCGGCCCGACCACCGAGACGAACCGCCCGGACGGCACGTGCAGCTCGACATCGCGCACCGCCGGATAGTCCGAGCCGTCCGGCCCCCGGTAGGAGATCGATACCCCGGCCAGCGACACGTCCGTCATCGTCACCTCCGGCCGTGCTGATCACCGTCGTCGCGCGCAGTCTCTCTTGGCCGGGCGGATATCGCTAGACCTAACGGGCCGTAGGCTGGTCGGGTGCAGGATCCGCCGCCGCCACCGCGCCGGCTCACCGACATCACCTGGGTGGTCGGGGCCGGCACCGCGCTCTGGTTCATCGCCTGGGCCGCGCTGCTGGTCGCGCACCTGGCCGGTGGCCGCCCGCTGGACGTCTGGTTCGGCGCCACGCTGGCCGGCTGGGTGCTCGGCCTGGTCGGCTACGCGATCTTCCGCTGGCAGCGCTCCGCCGCTCGCCGGGGTGCCCGAACCGCCCAGAACGCCGTGGAATAGGGCCGAGAGCGCATGCGGGCGGTGCTCGTGGTCGTGCTGGTGGTGGCGGTCGGGGTCGCGCTGTTGTGGGTGTTTCAGCGGCGGTTGATCTACCTACCCGGGGCGGGGCCGGTGCCGGCGGCGGCCGCGGTGGCCGGGCCGACGGCGCGGGATGTCACGGTGGTCACCGAGGACGGGCTGGAGCTGGGCGCCTGGCTGGTCGGTCCGAGCGGGGCGGACCGGCGGGTGCACGTGCTGTTCGCCGCCGGCAACGCCGGGAGCCGGGTGGAGCGGGCACCGCTGGCGCGCCTGCTCGCGGCGGCCGGGTTCACCGTGCTGCTGCTGGACTATCGGGGGTTCGGCGGCAACCCCGGCCGGCCGTCCGAGCCCGGGCTGGCCGCCGACGCCCGCGCCGGGTTGCGGTTCCTCCTCGACCACGCCGGCGCCAGGGCGGAGCGGCTGCTGTATGTCGGCGAGAGCCTGGGCGCGGCGGTGGTCACCGGGCTCGCGGTGGACCAGCCACCGGCCGGGATGCTGCTGCGCTCGCCGTTCACCGATCTCGCCGCCGTCGGGCAGCGGGCCTACCCGGTGCTGCCGGTGCGGCTGATGCTCTGGGACAGGTTCGATGTCCTCGGGACGATCGGGCGGGTGCGGGCACCGACCGTGGTCGTCTACGGCGACCGGGACGGGATCGTCCCGCCCGAGCAGAGCGCGCGGGTGGCCGCCGCCGCCCCGGGGCTGGTCCGGGCCGTCGCGGTGCCCGGCGCGGACCACAACGACGAAGCGCTGCTGACCGGCGACGAACTCGTCGGGGCGGTCATCGAGCTGGCGGACCGCTGCTGCCCGCCGGGCTAGGACTTTGCCCGGCGCTCACGGCCTCATTCGACGGGCGCGGAGTCGAGCGCGGCGGCGAGTTCGGCCATGTCGTCGATGATCACGTCGGCCGCCGCCAGACGGCGCCACTTCGACGGCCTGTTGGCGAAACCGATGGACGCCGTCGCGGCGGCTTGAGCGGCGAGGATGTCACCCGGGGAGTCGCCGACCAGCACGGCGGCCGACGGCTTGGCGGAAAGCGCCTCCAGCGCCCGCTCCACAGGCTCGGCGCTGGGCTTCATGCGCTGCGGCGCGCCGTAGGTTCGCCCCACGACGGTGTGGACAAAGGTGTCGAGCCCACGATTTGACAGGTAGTCGACCACGGCGCTGGCCGCGTTGTTGGATACCACGGCGGCCCGCCGGCCACTTTCAACACAGCTCCGGATCGCCTCGGCTCCGGCCGGAGTCGGCGCCGCGGAACGAACAACTTCAAGTTCGGCGCGAATGAGCTCATCCTCGACGTCGGCGACGACAGAAGGTCCGAACCGCGCGGAGTACTGAAGCACATCGAGCGGATCGCTCGCATCGAACGCGTCCCTGTCCACGACCGCCGAACGACTTCGAAGCACACCGATCAACAACTCCGCGATTTCACCCGCTGACACGCCGGCAAACAGGGAACAAATCGGCCCGTCGAAGTCAAACAAGATAACGCGCGATGCGGCGACAATGTAATGAAGGTTCCCCTTCTTCACGGCGAGAAATCCCGGGAAATTGTCCCCCACACGCTGTCGAACCACCCCTGCGCCTGCAGCATGTACTGACTGCCGAGCGAGGCTGAATCGTTATTCGACTCGTAATGAAAGAGCGTGGCATCTTTGCCCATCGCGTCGAAAATCTCCGTCGGTTTGCCGGCCACGCTCACGGTATGATCAACAATCGGATAGAACCCAAAGAATGCCTCGACTCGGTTCAAGATGTATAGCTTGAAGACCGGGCTTGTCCGGTAGACACGAACCTGCGCTGACGCAGCCCTCACCAGGCCAAGGTCTGCAAGCTCGTTCACCGCCGCAAGAATTGCCTGGTTAGACCGTCGGGCGATCTGCTCTGACCGGGCACGGACAGCGGGGGCATCTCCCCGAGTGCTGGCCAACGCAGGAACTCCGGCCGGCACCGACAGGTCAGGGACTAGGATCCGGATGCTGATCTCTTTTGGGGCGAGTCCACCAATACGGATTCGGTCGACTGGCTCCTGGATAGCGCCGTAAAGAGTCTCACCGGAGAAACCCGCAAAGTCAATCGTCACCGTCGACTTTTCAAAGATCCGTTCGATGTGGGGCCGTAGGTCGACGGGTCGTTCCGCTCGACCTCGAACCGTTGCCTCGGCCATTCCCTCAGCTATCGGTGTACCGAAAAGCTCCGACGCGCTATGCCCTGGAAACAGCGCTTCGAGCACACGGCAATGATCCGGATATGGCAACCCGGCAAGCTCACCGGAGATCCATCGATAGAACTGCGCCCGGCTGGGGTACGTGCCCACCAAGCTGGCGTCGATTCTCATCGCCTGCTTGTCGTACTCACGACAGAAGGCGCGATGATTTTGCAGATGCCGCTGAGTCAGCAGAGTCTTGAGCAGCGTGGTCGCCAGCGCAGCCACGGCGGTTCCCCTTCCTGTCGTCGGGAGTCTAGCACCGGACGAGCACAAGACGAGACGGCTATACCCAACGTGAGCACGGAAGAGCACCAGACGGAGTGGCAATGCGACACGCATTTCCCAAGTATGTGCGCGTGCGACATCTTCGAGGGCCGTGGCAAGTCGAACCGGAAGTGTTGGTGCCGCCCGGCGGTTATGGTGACGGGCCGGTGCATATTCGGGTCGAGACCCGAACGGCGGGGACGTGGCGGCCGCCGCCCGGTCACGACGTGGTGTGCAACGACTGGCGCTGTCGCCAAGATCCGGATTTCGCCTACGTCGAGGTCGTGAACACGCACAACGCGTTCCTCTACCGCGACCTCATGACCGAACAGGGCGTCCCGGCGGCGGCCTTGTCGGTGGTCCGGCTGCCACCGATGAACGGTGTGGGGTCGTGACCGGCTCCGACGATCTGGACGAGGTGCGGTGCGCCGCGATGGTGTTCGCCGATCACGGATGGCCGGTGGCACGCGGTACCTACTTCGACGGCTACGAGTGGCGGGGACGGCGGGGCTCGGAAGGTTTGCGGCCGGTGGACGACGACTGGACCGCCACCTGGACCACCGAACCCGCCCAGGTCGAACGCTGGTGGGCCACCGAGCCCTACAGCCCGCTACTGGTCTGTGGGGAAGCCGTGGACTGCCTCGAAGTCCCGGGCGTATACGGAGCGCGCATGCTCGCCGCCCTGGCCGCCGCGAACCTCTACCCGCCGGCTATGCGCACCCCGACCGGCCAGCTGACCCTGTTCGTCCGCACCGACCACCGCCCGTACACCACGCTGGTGTCCGCCACCCTGTGCACGCTCGGCACCTGGGTCGGTCTCCCACCCACCGCGCAGCGCGGGGGCCTGGGCGTCGCCGGCTACCACTGGGTACCCGGCCTGTCACCGGACCGCCTCGACTGGCGGCTGCCCAACCCGTCCCCCGTCTATGAGGTCATCGCCGCGACCGCGAGCACGATGCCGAGCCCGCGCATGCCTTAGTCATGCAGCAGCACAATCGGCACGTTTCGGACGAGATTGGGCCGTTTGGCCACTTGTGACTGCAATATCTGGTAGCCGTTGCAGGTCCGGCAGGTTGTGGAGGTGGATCACGTGCAGCCCGAGGCAGGCCGAAACGGCGGCGATTCTCTCGGCGAAGCGGCGGAAGTGGGCCTGAGAATCACTGGCTTCGATACGTCTGGAGCGGTGCGTTCACTGCAGGAGTGGTTGGTCGGTCGGGAGGAGCTTCAGGGGCGAGTGCGACCGGTCGTGAGAGCACCGGTGCCGGGCGCGATGGGCTCCACGGCCGATATGCTTGTAGTCGCTCTAGGCCACGGCGGAGCGGCGACGGCGACAGCCAGCGTGCTCATCTCGTGGATTCGGCGCCAGCGCGGAAAGATATCGGTGACTGCCAAACGCCCTGATGGTGCCGAAATCACTTTGACCGCCGATCATGTACGTGGGCTGGCTCAGGAGGACATACAACCTCTGGTAGGCCGGCTCGCCGAGGCGCTGGACGGCGGTGAGCTCGGCAACTTGCGCGGCGAGGCGAAGGCCAATGGCGGCACCGCAACCTAGTCCGCGGGTGGGAGTGCTGAGCGGACCGGGCGCTCGCGTGCTGCTGGTCGGTATGGGTCAGCATCCCCCGACTTCGCAACTCCCGACACTGGGGTCGGTGTCGGCTACCGTCAGCGACCTGGCCGCCGTATTGGTGGAATGTTGCGGAGCACCATCGGGGCGGATACACACGGTGGCTGACCCGGCCAGTCCACTGGTGTTCGGCGAGGCGCTGCACGAGGCCGCAACGAATGCCCAGGACGTGCTACTCGTGTGTTTCGTGGGGCACGGACTGCTCGACGCGGACGGTGAGCTATATCTGGCGACCGGGGCCACCGACCATGTACGGGACCGGCTGGAGTTCACCGCCGTGCCCTACGCGGTGCTCCGCAAAGAACTGGACCGGTCCCCGGCCCGCCAACGCATCGTGGTGCTTGACTGCTGCTTCTCCGGACAAGCGGGCGGCCTGGCCACCTTGCACTGGCCGGACGGGTTGGTCACCAGCCGTGCCCCCGGTGGATATGTACTGGCCTCGGCGGCGCCAGAAGAGTCCGCCCTTTCCCCGCCCGATCAGCCGCACACGATGTTCACTGGTGAGCTGATCCGGCTACTGCGCGAGGGCGACCCGACCGGCCCACCGGCCCTGACCCTTGACCACCTGTACCGATGCCTGGACCGCGCACTCACCAGCCGACGTGGGCCACGACCGCGCCGATACGTCACCGGCCAAGCTGGGGATCTGGTGCTCGCTTCTAACCCGGCCTACCGGCCACCCCGTTCACCACCGCCGCCGTCGGTGAGGAGTGACGGCGTCTGCCCATATCGAGGTCTGGCCGCGTATGACGTCGTTGACGCCGACTACTTTTTGGTCGCGAAGCCCTCACCGAGCTTCTCGTAGCCCAGTTAGGCGAACGCCTGCGAGGCGCCGGGATGCTGCTGGTAGTCGGTGCGTCCGGGGCGGGGAAGTCCTCGCTACTGCGCGCCGGGCTCGTCCCCGCACTGGAAAGCGCTGGCCTGCCCGACGTACCGGAATCATGGACCTGGCCCAAGGTAGTGCTCACGCCAGGCACCCACCCACTGCTTGCACTGGCCCGCCAACTCGCCGCCCACACGGACGAAACACCAGACCAGCTAGGTAGTCGACTGCGCGACGACCCAGCCGAACTGCGCGCAACGGTCGAAACGGTGCTGACCCGCCACATTTCGCATGAACACCGCGCGCGCGTTGCTGAGCGACGACTCCTGATTATAGTCGACCAATTCGAAGAAGTTTTCACCAACTGCGACGACGACCACGAACGCCGGATATTTCTCGACGGGCTCACAGAGGTCGCCCCTTCGGTCGCCCTGGTGATACTGGGGCTGCGAGCTGATTTCTATGCCCGCTGCGCCGAAGAACCCCAGTTGGCCGACGCGCTGCAGCAGAGCCAGCTCCTCGTCACCCCGATGAAGGCCGACGAGCTGCGAGCCGCGATAGAAGAACCCGCCCACAAAGCCGGCCTGCGACTCGAGCCCGGACTAGTCGAACGTATCCTTCAGGATCTGGGTGCGAGCCGCAACGAAGACCAGCGCCGCAAGAGCAGTGGGCTACCGCTTCTTTCTTACGTACTGTTCGAAACCTGGCGCCGTCGTCAAGGCGAATTGCTGACCCTAGCCGGATACGAAGCCACCGGTGGGGTCTGGGAGGCGGTCTCCCAAGGCGCGGAACAATGCCACAGCCGGCTCACCAAGAACCAGCGTGAGATCGCCCAGAAGATTCTGCTGCGAATGATCCGTCTCGGCGAGGCCGGCGTAGAGGACGCCTGTCGGCAGGTTTCCCGCTCGGAATTCCCCACCGGGGAAGACGCCCAGCGGGTGCTGAACGTCTTTGCCGAGGCTCGGCTGATCAGCGTCGACCAGGACACCGTCGAGATAACTCATGAGGCTCTGCTACGGGCGTGGCCCAGGCTGGGAGAATGGATCGAGACCGACCGTGCCGGTCACCTCGCCCGGCAACGCCTGGAAGATGCCGCCAAAACGTGGGACGGCGATGATCGTGACCCCAACCTGCTCTACCGCGGAAGCCGTCTCCATAGTGCTCGCGAATGGGCCGCCACACATCCAGATCAGCTCAGCCTCATTACCACCGAATTCCTCGCGGCAGCCGTACGTCAGGAGAATCGTTCGAAGCGGTTGCGGCAACTCGTGCTCGCCACCTTGAGCACGCTCACCCTCCTCGCCATGGGTGCTGCTGGCATCGCATTCAGGGAACGCGACAACGCTGTTGTCAGCCAGATTGTGGCCCAAGCCGACCGGCTCGCTGACACCGACGTCTCCGTATCGGCTCAGCTCTACCTTGCGGCCCACGACAGGCAACCCGATAGCCACGACCTCGACAACGCTGTGATCAGCGCAGCCAACCGCGCGTTGTCCTCCTCCATCCCCGGCACGGAGGAGGAGACCGTGAGAGAAGTGACCATCAGCCGAGACAGACAACTACTGACCACCAGCGGTTCTAACGTAATGCGGCTCTGGGACATCGCCGATCCGACCCACCCAAGACCTCTGGCCCAGTTACCGCCTGACTTGGATGACATCGTCAAGACGAGTGCGTTCGGCCCGGACGGACGCACCATGGTCACCGCCGGCATCCGTGGAATGCGGCTGTGGAATATAACGGATCCGGTTCACCCTGTACCACTAACCGCGGAAAGCTTCGGCACCGTCGCTGTTCAGGCCGTAGCGTTTAGCCCGGACGGGCACACCCTGGCCAGCGCCGACAACCTGCAAAAAGAGGTGCGGTTGTGGGATCTGACGAACGTCGCCCATCCCACACCGCTAGCCGTCCTGCCCTCCGGCCCCGGCGACATCGTTTCCACAGTGGAGTTCAGTTCAGGCCGACACACCCTGGTCACTGCTGGCGTCCGTGGGGCGCGGCTGTCGAATACAACCGACCCGGCCCATCCCACACCGCTAACCCCCGAAGATTTCGGCACTGGCGCGGTGAGGGCCGTAGCGCTCAGCCCGGACGGTCGCACTCTGGCCAGCGCCAGCACCGACCAAACGGTACGGCTGTGGGACGTCAGCGGCCCCGCACATCCCATACCGATCGGTCGGCCCCTCGAACACGCCGACACCGTCAACGCTGTGGCGTTCAGCCCAGACGGACACACCCTGGCCAGCGCCGGCAACGACAGAACGGTACGGGTGTGGAACGTGGCCGACGCCGTCCACCCGACACTACTTGGCCGACCCCTCGAACACGCCAACGCCGTCAACGCGGTCGCTTTCAGCCCAGACGGACACACCCTCGTCAGCGCCGGACCCGGCCAGCCGGTACAGATGTGGAGCGTCCCCTATGTTCGGCTCATCGGGCACTCCCGGCCCATCACGGCGGTGGCATTCAGCCCGGATGGACGCACGCTGGCCAGCGCCGGCACCGACAGGACGGTACGCCTGTGGAACGTGGCCGAACCCGCACGCCCCGTACCACTGGGCCAGGCCCTCGAACACACCAACACCGTCAACACACTGGCCTTCAGCCCGGACGGGCACACTCTCGCCAGCGCCGGGTGGGACCAGCCGGTGCGGCTGTGGAACGTCGTCGACCCAGCACACCCCGCGCCACTGGGTCAAACGCTCGGTGATCACAGCATCGTCTCGGCGGTGGCGTTCAGCCCGGACCGGCGGACCCTGGCCAGCGCCGGAGCCGTCGGGATTGTGCAGTTATCCGATGTGGCCGATCCCGCCCATCCCGCATCACTGGGCCAACCCCTTCAACATTCCCAGTTCGTCGTCACGGCGGTGGCGTTCAGCGCAGACGGACACACCCTGGCCAGCGCCGGCAACGACAAGACGGTACGGCTGTGGGACGTCACCGACCCCGCACACCCCGCACCCATCGGCCAACCCCTCGAACACACCAACATCATCAACGCGGTCGCATTCAGCCCAGACGGACACACCCTGGCCAGCGCCGACGACGACAAGACGGTACGGCTGTGGGACGTCACCGACCCCGCACACCCCGCACCCATCGGCCAACCCCTCGAACACACCAACATCATCAACGCGGTCGCATTCAGCCCGGACGGACGCACCCTCGCCAGCGCCGGACTCGAACAGCCGGTGCGGCTGTGGGACGTCACCGACCCCGCACACCCCACGTTGGTTGGCCGGCCCCTCGGTCCTGCAAACACGACATACGCGTTGGCATTCAGTCCAGACGGGGCCGTCTTGGCGAGCGCCGGCGAGGATCAGATGACATGGCTCTGGGAGGTGCACCTCGACCAGGCAATAAGGCGCATCTGTGCTGCCACCTCCAACACCCTCACTCCGGAGAAGTGGCGCCAGTACGTTTCACCGGATCTGCGGTACGACTCGCGCTGCCGATAGCGCGGGAGCGGCAGCATTGGCGGCGTTGGCGCCTAGATACAGGCGCGGACGCCGCCCTGCGCGCCCTTGTTGAAGGCCGAGGTGCGCTGCTGGGCGTCGCCGTGGTCGCGCCCGTTTGTCCACGGCGTGTCGTCGGCGAGCACCCTGAGCGTGTCGCTGAGCGCCTGGCTGTCCCCTGGTTCCATCCGGATCACGCCGTCGCGCACGGCGCCGGACAGCTCGGCGCCGGCCAGGCAGTCGGCCTGCAGCTCGTCGGCCTGCGAGACCAGGCGCTTGCTCAGCCTGGCCTGGATGGCGTGGCCCCACTCGTGCGCGATGATCAGGTAGACCCAGGCGTTGCCGACCTTCTGGTAGCCGGCGGACATCAGGTTCTCGTCCCAGGCCAGGAAGTCACCGGGCGGGCAGTAGTAGGCGTTCAGCGGCTGCGCCCGGCTGCCGCCGCAGCTCGGGCCGCTGGAGCCGGTGTAGCCGCCGCGCACCGTCGGGCTGGTGTACGGCTTGTCGAAGAACTCGGTGAAGTGCCGTTTCCAGAAGCCGTCCACGGCGGCCACGGCGGTGCGCTCGTCGTCGGCCATGCTGGCGGTCAGCAGCGGGCCGGGGCCGGGGCGCGCGGAGGCGGTTCCCGTCGAAGCGGGTGTCACTGTGAGTAACACCGCTAGCACCACAACCGCAATTGCCATCCGAAGGCATCGCCGCGCAGCCGTCATGGCGAACATATTGCGCTACGGAGCGCTCATCCGGAGCCGTTTTGCGGAATCAACCGGGTGAGATCCACTCTGGCTGCGACGAGTGCACGGATTGGGTCGACGACGTGCCAGCGGCCGTCCTGTCGCCAGACCGGGACGTCCACCCGGCGCCGCTCGGGGCGGGTCAGCTCGACGGTGAGTTGGTCGTGGCGCCACACCGTGCCGTCCGGAAGATCCGTCCCGAACGCCGCGCAGGCGGCGACGACCTCGGGAAACGCCGTCCAGGACAGCTCGTCGCCGGCGGTTTCGCCGTCGGCGCCGGAGCCTGCGTCGAGCAGCCAGCCGGAGACGATCTCGGAGGCCAGCGGGAGGTCGAGCAGCTCGGCCAGCGCGTCGACGTCGTCCGGGTCGAAGCTCCCGGCGACCGTCTCCGCCTCGGGGAGGGCGGGCGCGAGCCACGGCGTGTCGAGCAACACAGCGCGACCGGAGTCCACCACGGTGCCGTTCACGGAGCGTAACCATTCCGGCGGGTCGAGGCCGTCGGGGTCGACCCGGCCGGCCAGGACGGCGGCGGCCAGCGAGGCGTGTGCCGTCCAGGTCAGGGCGGCGTCCGGGGACCGCGCCGGGTCGCCGAGGCGGGCCAGCAGGCCGGCGGCGTCGTCGGTGTCGCGCACGGACGCGTCGCGGCGCACGCCGATGGCGGCCAGCAGTTCTTCGTCCAGCCCGTCCGGGACCGGGTCGAACAGGCCGGCCAGCGCGGTCGCGGACGCCAGCCGCCAGTGTGGCGGGCGGTGGCCGGCCAGCCGGGCGTGCCGGGCCAGCCACCAGGCGGTGTACGAGTGGTCAGCGGTGATCGCGCGGCGATAGGCGGGGTCGGCGGCGAGCAGGGTCAGCGCGGACGGCCAGGCCGCGTCGTCCACCAGGTCCAGGTCGCGCACGGCGAGCAGCGGGCCGGGCGGGCGCGGCGAGCCGGGCTCGGGCTCGGTATCGGCCCACCAGGCCTCCTCGTCGTCGAGGTCGTGGTCCGGGCCGGTGGGGTCCTCGTCGACCAGCAGGCCGAACGCGTCGAGCACGCCGACGGCGGTCAGCACCCGGCGCGGCCAGGCGGCGGCGAGCTCGGCGGCCAGCACCCGCAGCGGGGCGTCCGGGGCCAGCAGCGGCGCGATCGCCGCGTCCGGGAGCATCAGCTCGTCGGCCCGGCACGGCTCGCCGTCGGCGTCCGGCAGCGCCAACGCTGCCAGCCACGGGCGGGGGGCCGCGCCGGTGCCCGGGTCGATCTCGGCGAGCAGGCCGAGCACGAACCTGGCCAGCGGCAGCGGGTCGGCGCCGTCCTCGGCGTCGGCCACCGAGCGCGACACCGCCTCGGCCACGCTGGGGTGGTCGAGCAGCTCGGCGGGGCCGGCCTCGGTGGCGCCGAGCCGGTGCAGCAGCGGGTGGGCGGCGGCCGGGTGCGCGATCCTCAGGCCGGGCAGCTCGACGTCCCCGAGAGGCAGCTCGGACGTCAGCGCGATCACGGTGCGTGGGCCGGTCACCGTCCGGCCGTCGGCCAGCGGCACCGGCAGCGCGGCCAGCTCCTCGCGGGCCGCCGGCAGCGCGTCCAGCGCCGGGGTCAGGGCGGTGTAGACGCGGTGCCACCACTCCGGCGGCCGGTCCAGCCCGGCGAGCATTCCGACCACTTCGCCGAGCGACACCGCGCGCACCCCGAGCGCGGTGAGCGCGGCCCGGGGCGCGCCGGCGACCTCCTCGGCGAGCAGGCCGGGGACCACGTCCGCGAGCGGCTCGGCCAGCCCGGGTACGGAGTCGTCCAGCAGCACGGCGTCGCGGGGGGCCAGCGTCGCGTCCGGCAACGCGGCGGGCAGCCAGGCGGCGTCGCGCAGCTCCGCCGTCAGGGCGGCCGTGAGCGTGGCGTCCAGCTCGGAGCGCGGGAAGCCCGGCACCGGCGCCAGCGCCGCCCGCCGCCCCGGCGACACCGCCAGCACCAGGTCCAGGTACGCCCGCGCGGCCTCGGCCAGCACCGCGTCGGTCGCCGGCCCGGTCCGCACCCGCCGCCGCGACGGCTGCATCGGCAGGCTGGCGAACAGCCGCGCGGGCAGCGCCAGCCGCTCGTCGCTGGGCGTCGGCGCGTGCAGCACGTCCTCGCCCAGCGGCCGCGGCCGCCCCTCGGCGTCCACCGGGACCGCCCAGCACACCGACCAGTCGGTCCGGTCCTCCACCGCCCGGCCGGCCAGCGCGTCGGCGACCCGCCCGGACCGCCGCGCCAGCAGCCACCGCGCCCCGTCCGGGGCCAGCGTCACCGTGCCGTCCGGGCCGTCCGTGCGCCGGTGCGCCACCGCCACGCCGTCCTCACCGACCACCGTGATCTCGACCAGCCACGGCAGCGCCAGCAGCAGGTCGGGCACCGCCTCCCGCGCGCCGTCGACCAGCCCGTACGGATCGGACGCGGGCAGCCGCACCTCGGTGTCGTACCCGTCCGGCACCGGCGCCTCGTCCGCCCCGACCGGCCAGCACAGCCGCAGCACCGGCGCGCGCCCGTCGCGGCGGCGCAGCTCCTCGGCCGCCGCGCCACCCAGCGCGGCCACCTCCCCGGCGGTCCGGGACAGCGAGAACGCCACCCCGCCCGTGCGGGACACGATGCGCGGCTCGCCGGTCACCCCGAGCACGGCGGCGAACCCGACGCCGAACCTGCCGACCGTGTCGTCGTCGCGCTTGCTGGACGCGCGCAACGAGGCCAGCGCGGCGACCCCGTCCCGGTCCAGCGCCGCGCCGGTGTTGGCCACCCGCAGCTCTCCGCCGGCCACCCGCACCAACAGCCGACCCGGCTCGCCCGCCCGGTGCGCCGCGTCGGCCGCGTTCTGCGCCAGCTCGACCAGCCAGCGGTCCGCGTACCCGCCGAGCAGCAGGTCCTCCTCGGCGTTCGCGTCCTCCCGGAACCGGGTGGGCGAGCCGGCCCAGGACGCGAGCACCGAGGCGCGCAGCTCGTCGGTCCGGAACGGGTCCGCAGCGGCCTGGTCAGCCATCGCGCCGGGCGTTGATCCAGAGGAACAGCGGCAGCCGCCGCCACCACGTCATGTCGGCCCGCGCCGGGCGGGGCTCGCGCAGCTCGGTGATGACGAACCCGGCGTCGGCCAGCGCGGCGGTGTACGCACCCAGCGGGTGGCTCCAGCCGTCGTAGTGCATGACCAGCCCGTCCCGGCTCTCGCTGCCGCTGAAGTGCTCGGACTCGAAGTAGCCGCCGGTCACCACGAACGGGGCATCACCGGCGTCGCCGTCGAACCGGCCCCGGTCGACGAACGGGTGCACGACCGACACGGTCAGCAGGCCGCCGGGGGTGAGCACCCTGGCCGCCTCGGAAACCGCGGCCGGCATGTCCGGCACGTCCATCAGCATGTTGTAGGCCACCACCCGGTCGAACTCGCCGTCCGCGAACGGCAGCGCCGTGGCGTCCGCGAGCCGGTACCGCCGCGCCGACCCGGCCTCCTCGGCGGCCGCCAACAGGCTCGGCGACAGGTCGCTGGCGGTGACGTGGTGGCCCAGGTCGGTCAGCTCGCGGCTGATCCGGCCCTCGCCGCAGCCGACGTCCAGGGTCGCGGCGCCCGGCGCCGGCACGAACTCCCGGAACTGCTCGCGGTAGGCCCAGAACGCGTCATGCCCCGGCGTACGTGCCCAGGTGATCCACTCGCCGGACTTCTCTTCCCAATGGTTCGCGCGCTCGATCGTCACCGGACCAGTCTCTCGCGCGAGTGCCGCTAGCGAGCCTCCAGCTCGACGCCGTCGTCGTAGACGACCTCGGCGACCGGGGTGATCGGGCCGGTGTCCGGCTCGACGTCCGAGTGCGCGCCGCAGCCGTACTCGGCATGCACCACCGCGCCGTCGGCGGGGGCGAACTCGTTCGCGCAGACCCCGAACGCGGCCCGCAGCGATCCGGCGATCGGGAGGTAGAACGCGCAGGTCACGCACGTCGACGGGGCGGCCTTGGCCATCTCGGCCCTCGGCCCTCGGTCGCCGGCGCGCCAGCGCTCGGTGGCCAGGTCGCGCCCGTAGCGGCTGAGCACCCTGGGCCGGCCGAGCCCCACCTCGTGCGCCACCTCTTCGACGGCGGGGTCGTCCGAGGCCAGGTAGCCGGGCACCAGCCGCTCGTCATCCGGGTCGGGCGGCAGCAGGTCGCCGACGCCCAGGTCGCCGGCGCGCACCCGGTCCTGCCAGGGCACCCACGGCGGCGCGACCAGCGCGTCCGGCCCGGGCAGCAGTACCGTCTCGCTCACCGTGACCGGGGTGTCGGGCCCGCCGTCCGCGACCGTGACCGCCCAGCGCCAGCCCCGGTAACCGGGCTGGTTGGCGGCGAAGAAGTGGGTGGCGGCGTGCTCGTCGTCGCCCTGCGCCTGCTCGTGCCCGCCGACCGCGTCCGCACCCGCCAGCTCGACGGCCGCCGCCCTGGCCAGCTCGACGGCCTCCAGCAACCGGGCTCCGGTCGGCCGCGGCTGCGCTGCGTCCACCGGCGCAACGCCCTCGTCCGCCGGCGCTGGCTCGGCAGGCTGGTCGGTGTCGTCGGGCGTTGCGGGATTCACGCGCCCGATTGTGCCACCCTTCCCGACATGACCCGTGCGCCGGCCGTACGACTGCTCGTGACGCTGGCGCTGCTGACGGCCGGTTGCGGCGCCGGCAAGCCCGCGCCCGCCGCCGAGCCGGCCGTCGACCCGAACGCGGTGATCTCCGCCGGGCTGGCCGCCGGCGTGCCGTCGCTGCGGCCGGTGGTGCTCGGCACGCTGCCGCACGACACCGGGGCCTGGACCGAGGGCCTGGAGATCGACGGCGGCGTGCTGTTCGAGAGCACCGGGCTGCCCGGCCGGTCCCGGCTCACCGAGCTGGACCCGGCCACCGGCGCGGTGCTGCGCTCGACGCCGCTGCCCGAGCGCCTCTACGGCGAGGGTGTCACCGTGCTCGGCCCCCGGATCTGGCAGCTGACCTGGCAGGACGGCGTGGCGCTGCGATGGGACCGGGCCAGCTTGGTCCCGGACGGCCGGGTGCCGTGGACCGGCGAGGGCTGGGGGCTGTGCCACCTGGGCGGACGGGTGCTGGCCAGCGACGGCAGCGACCGGCTGCGCGTGTTGTCCGGCACCGACCTGGCACCGCTGGGCGACGGCCGCGCGGTGCGGATCGCCGGGCGGCCGGTGTTCGGGCTCAACGAGCTGGAGTGCACGGCCGAGGGCGTCTGGGCGAACGTCTACCAGACCGACCGACTGGTCCGTATCGACCCGACATCCGGCGAGGTGACCGCCGTCCTCGACGCCACCGGCCTGCTCCCGGACGACCAGCGCGCCGGCACCGACGTGCTCAACGGCATCGCCCAGGTGCCCGGCACCGACGAGTTCCTGCTCACCGGCAAGTTCTGGCCACACATGTTCCGGGTCCGCCTCACCCCCTCGCACCGCTAGGCACCGCTCGCGCACGAGGTGTGCGCCACCTCACACCGCCGACCGCGGCCGCCGGCCGTAGTACGCTGATCGCCTACTCGAACAACGTTCTAGCTATAGAACGAAGGTCCGGAACAGGGGCGGTGACCGCGGATGGCGGACGGTGTGACCGGGCGGCGGCGATGGTGGGCGCTCGGGATGGTGAGCGCGGCGCAGCTGCTGGTCGTCCTGGACGGGACGATCGTGAACATCGCGCTGCCGTCCGCGCAGCACGAGCTCGGCATGTCCGACGGCGCCCGGCAGTGGGTGATCACCGCGTACGCGCTGGCCTTCGGCGGGTTGCTGCTGATCGGCGGCCGGGTCAGCGGGCAGCTCGGCCACCGGCGCGCGTTCATCGTCGGGCTGGTCGGGTTCGCCGTCTCGTCCGCGCTCGGCGGGGCCGCCGCGAGCCCCGGCACGCTGTTCGCCGCGCGGGCGCTGCAGGGCGTGTTCGCCGCGTTGCTCGCGCCCGCCGGGTTGTCGCTGCTGGCCACCACGTTCACCCGGCCAGAGGAGCGGGGGCGGGCGTTCGGGGTGTTCGCGGCGGTCGGCGCGGCCGGGTCGGCGGTGGGCCTGGTCGCGGGCGGGCTGCTCACCGAGTACGCGAGCTGGCGCTGGTGCCTCTACGTCAACGCCCCGGTCGCGCTGCTCGCCGCGGCCGGTGTGGTGCTCGTGCCTCGCCAGGCTCCGGCTCGGGGTGAGGGACGGCTCGACGTCACCGGCGCGCTGCTCAGCGCGACCGGGTTCGTGGCGGTGGTCTACGCGTTCAACCGGGCCGAGTCGGCCGGCTGGGGTTCGCCGCTGGTGCTCGCGCTGCTCGGGGCGGGGGTGGCGCTGCTGGCCGGGTTCGCGGCCGTCGAGGCCCGGGCGCCGCACCCGCTGCTGCCGCCGCGCCTGCTGCGCCACCGCGCCCGCGCCGGGGCGTTCGCCACGATCGGCCTGACGTTCGTGGCGATGTTCGGCTGCTACCTGTTCATGACGTACTACCTGCAGACCACCCTCGGCTACTCACCGATCCAGGCCGGCCTGGTCCTGCTCGTGCACGCGGCGGCCGCCGTGGTCGGCTCGATGCTCATCGCCGGCAGGCTGCACGGCCGGGTGCCGCCGTGGGCGGTGATCGTGCCCGGCCTGGTCGCCTCGGCCGCCGGCGTGTTCGTCCTGACCAGGCTGACCCCGCTGAGCACCGGCATCCTGCCGCTCTACCTGACGCCCGCGATGCTGCTGACCGGCATCGGGATGGGCTGCGTCATCTCGCCGACGGCCAGCCTGGCCACCACCGGCGTGCACGGGCACGACACCGGCGCCGCGTCGGCGACCTACAACGCCGCCCAGCAGCTCGGCGCCGCGCTCGGCACCGCCCTGTTCAACACCATCGCGACCAGCACCGCCGCCACCTCGACCGCCGTGCACGGCTACACCACCGCGCTGACCGCCGCGTTCGCGATCCTGCTCGCCGCCGCGCTGGTCGCCACGGTTTTCCGTACAGTCCCGGAAAGGAAACACTGAACATGGAAAACGGTTACGTCCCCGTCATCGACATCTCGTCCAGGATCGACACCGGAAAGCGGGCGGAGCTGGCCCGGACGATCGGCGCGGCGTGCGAACGCTCGGGCTTCTTCGTCATTGTCGGCCACGGGGTGCCGTCGGATCTGGTCGACCGCATGTACACGGTCACGAACGCGTTCTTCACCCTGCCCGAATCGGAGAAGAACGCCGTCGCCAGCCGCCCCGGAACCTCCGGGTTCCGCTCGTCGGGCGAGAGCACCGCGCGCAGCCTCGACCGCGAGACCCCGCCCGACCTGTGCGAGTCCTTCGGCGTGCACGTGACCGGCGAGCTCGACGAGGCGGAACGCGCCGGGCTCGGCGACTACTGGGCGACCTGGAAGCTGGCCAACCTCTGGCCCGAGGTCCCGGCCGGCTTCAAGCGGACCTGGCAGGAATACATGGAAACCATGACGACTTTGTCGGCCGACCTCATGCGGCTGTCCGCCCTCGCGCTCGGGCACGACGAGCACCATTTCGACAACAGGTTCGACAGGCACGTGTCCTCGCTGGTGGCCAACTACTACTATCCGCAGCTCACCGCGCCGCTCCCCGGCCAGCTACGCAGGGGCGCGCACACCGACTTCGGCGGCCTGACCGTTCTCTACCAGGAAGACAACCTCGGCGGGCTGCAGGTCATGGCGGGTGAGGACGAATGGCGCGATGTCCGCGCCATCCCGGGCAGTTTCGTGGTGAACATCGGTGACCTGATGTCGCTGTGGACCGGCGGCCGCTGGGTGTCGACAATGCACCGCGTGGTCAACCCGGAACGCGGGAACACGTCCTCTCGACTGTCCATTCCGTTCTTCTACCAGCCCAACCACGACGCCCCCTCGGACGGGTCGATCACCGCCGGGGAGTGGATGACGGAGAAGATGCGGAAACTCTTCGCCGCGCGATGACGGGCGTGGGTGTGTACGAGTCGAGGAGCTCTTTCAACTGTTGCGCACACGCCCTCAGTGGGGCCGAGCCCTGGCTGGCCTTCGCCATCGTCATCGCGCCCGAGTAGCCACCGACGACGAGAACCGCCAGCGAATGAGGATCCACTCGCTCCAGATATCCATCGTCCTGGTCGGTCCGTAGTTTCTCCTCGATCGCCGACTGCCAGCGCTCGAACACCGCATGTAGCTCGGTCCGAAAATCGGGGTCGGGCGCCGCCGCGAGTTCGAGCGAGAGGTTGTTCAACGGGCAGCCGAGAACCTTCCCGTTCGCCTCTATCGAGCCGGCGATCCGATCGAGGACCGCCTGGATCCCAGCCGCGGCCGTGCGGGCCGACACCAGCGGCTGGATCCAGGTGTCCTCGATCGTCCGCGAGACCCGGTCACGGATGACGGCCAGCCCGAGCGACTTCTTCGTCGGGAAGTGATGGTGGAAGGCGCCGCTCGTCACGTTCGCCAGCCGCATGATCTCGTGCGTGGAGGTCGAGTGGTAGCCGCGCGCCTGGAACGCGTCCATGGCCACGTCGACGATCTTCCGCCGCACCGCCACCGGATCCCTGGTGCGCCGCCGCACCGGCTCCGTCGATCCACTCACGGCACGAGCCTAGCACCTTGACAAGACCGACCGACCGGTCTGTACTACAAACAGGTCAAACGGTCTGTAGTGAAGGGTGGTTCAGCATGACGACTCCCCAAGATCCCCCCGCCGACCGTCCGCCGCCGGCCGACGAACTGAGCAGCCCCGTCGTCGACCTGCGGCAGTACACCCTGTTCCCGGGGACGAGGGACAGGTTCGTCGCGCTGTTCGACGGCGAGTTCGTCGAGGCCCACGAGGCGCTCGGGTCGAGGGCCATCGGCCAGTTCCGGGATCTCGGCGACCCGAACCGGTTCGTCTGGATGCGCGGCTTTCCCGACATGCCGGGGCGCGAGCGGGCGCTGAACGCGTTCTACAACGGAGGACCTGCCTGGGCGGCGCACGGCGAAACCGCGCGGTCGATGCTGATCGACAGCACCGACGCGCTGCTCCTGAAGCCGGTTCGGCCGGACTCGGGCTTCGCGCTCGACGATCCCGCCCAGCGGCCACCCATCGACTCGGACGCCCCGGACGGTGTCGTGATCGCGACGATCCACCATTTCGAGAAACCGGTGAGCACGGCATTCGTCGACTTCTACGAGACGGTGGTCCTCCCCGTTCTCCGAGACTCCGGCGCCCACCGCCTCCTCGGCATGTTCGAGACGAAGCACAGCCCGAACAACTTTCCACGCCTACCGATCCGCGAAGGCGAAAATGTCTTCGTCACATTTACCGGCTTCAAGAACGTGGAGAAGTACCACGAGTTCATGACCGCCTTGGGGCGGAACAGGAAGACATGGAAGGAGCGGGTGTACCCGGAGCTCACCGGCCAGCTCCTGATGCCCCCTCGAACCCTGCGGCTGGCGCCGACGACACGTTCGCAACTGCGCGACTGATGGGAGATCTGGCCATGACAGCACTGGACAAGCTCACCGAAGCCGCGGTCGGCGCCGCGCTCGAGGACTACGAGAAGCTGTTCGCCAACGGCGAGGTCGAGTCGATTCTCGAAGGCTTCGCCGAGGACGTCGAGGTTCACTACGCTTCGTTCCCTCCGTTCACCGGAAAGGACAAGCTGCGCGAGATGTTGCAACGGCGGTTCGCCGAGATGCGCGACTACCAACTGTCGAAGCGACTGGAGGTCCTCTGCCCACCCCATTTCGTGTCATCGTGGACCGGGAGCTGGATCGACATCCGCACGAACAAGCGCATGGAACTGTTCGGGCTCGAACTCCTGACCGTACGCGACGGCAAGTTCGGCCGATGGACGGCAAGCGTGTCGGCCTGGCCAGCGGCGGGCTAGTGTCGTGTAAACGAGGTTCCTTGCCCGGATTCGGTGATCCAGGTGGATGCACCGCAAGGCGGAGGAGTCCCCGATACCGGGGTTGTATCGGGGGCGACGACAACGCGGCGGGGCGCCGCCTGGGCGCCGAAGACGGGTAAGACGACCTTGTTTACACGACACTAGGCCTCCCGTCCGGCACGGTGCCAGGCGGACTGGCGGAGCAGGCGCAGGCCGTTGAGCCCGACCAGCACCGTGGAGCCCTCGTGGCCGGCCACCCCGAGCGGCAGCGGCAGCGTGCCGAGCAGGTCCCAGCAGACCAGCCCGGCGATGAACGTGGCGGCGACGACCAGGTTGGCGATCACCACCCGGCGGGCGCGGCGGGACAGCGCGATCACGGCCGGGATGCTGGCCAGCTCGTCGCGGACCACAACCGCGTCGGCGGCGCTCAGGGTGAGGTCGGCGCCGGCACCGCCCATCGCCACGCCGACGTCCGCGACCGCCAGCGCCGGCGCGTCGTTCACGCCGTCACCGACCACCGTGACCCGCCGGCCGCCGGCCTGAAGCTCGCGCACCGCGGCGACCTTGTCCTCGGGCAGCAGGCCGGAGCGCACGTCCGCGATGCCCAGCCGCTCGGCCAGTCGCGCGGCGACGCCGGCGTGGTCGCCGGTGAGCAGGGCGGGTTGTGCGCCGGTCAGCCGGGTCAGCGCGGCGACCGCCGATGCGGCCCCGGCACGCGGTTGGTCGGCCAGCCCGAGCACGCCCACCGGCCGGCCGTCGCGCCGCACCACGACGACCGTCTGCCCGCGCTCGCGCACGTCCCTGACCTGCCCTTCCATAGATAGACCGACGGTCGGTCTGTTTGCGGGAACGTCGACCTCGACCCGGGCCGACGGCGGTTCGGCCGGCGCCCCGGCCCCGACCAACCGGCCGTCCACCCTGGCCACCACGCCGACCCCGGGACGCGCCACGAACCCCTCGGCGTCGGCGAGCCGGACCCCGGCATGCCGCGCGGCGCGCACGACCGCCCGCGCCAGCGGATGCTCGCTGGGCCGTTCCACCGAGGCCGCCAGCGCCAACAGCTCGCGCTCGGTCAACCCGGAACCGGGCAGCGGGCGGACGGTGACGAGCTCGGGCGTGCCCGTGGTCAACGTGCCCGTCTTGTCGAACGCGACCCGGTCGGTAGCGCCGAGGCGCTCCATGACCACGGCGGACTTGACCAGCACGCCGTTGCGTCCGGCGTTCGCGATGGCGGCCAGCAGCGGCGGCATGGTGGCCAGCACCACGGCGCACGGCGACGCCACGATCATGAACGTCATCGCGCGCAGCAGCAACTCCCGCAACGCCGCCCCGAACAGCAGCGGCACCGCGAACAGCGCCAGGGTGGCCGCCACCATACCGATCGAGTACCGCCGCTCCACCTTCTCGATGAACAGCTGGGTAGCCGCCTTGGTCCGGATCGCCTCGCCGACCAGCGCACCGATCCGGGCCAGCACCGACTCCCCGGCCGCCCGGTCCACCCGCACCCGCAACGCACCGGTGCCGTTCAGCGTGCCGGCGAACACCCGGTCGCCGGGTGCCTTCTCGGCCGGCACCGACTCGCCGGTGACGCTGGCCTGGTCCACCTCGCTGGCCCCGGCGAGCACCGTGCCGTCCGCCCCGAGCCGCGCGCCCGGCCGCACCAGCATCACGTCACCGACGCCCAGGTCGGCCGCCGCGACCCGCTCCTCCTCGCCGTCCGGACCCAGCCGCACGGCCGTCTCGGGGGCCAGCTCCAGCAACCCGCGCACCGACGCCTCGGTGCGCGCGGTGGCCAGCGCCTCCAACGCGCCGGACGTGGCGAAGATGACGATCAGCAACGCCCCGTCCGTGACCTGCCCGATCGCCGCCGCCCCGACCGCCGCGAGCACCATCAGCAGGTCCACGTCCAGCGACCGCCCGCGCAGCGCCCGCACGCCGTCCAGCCCGGGCCGCCACCCGCCCGCCGCGTAACACCCCAGGTAGAACGTCCACCACAGCCACGCAGGCGCCCCCGACAGCCACCCGGCCAGCCCGCCGAGGAACAGCACCAGCGCACCCGCCGCCCAGCGGACCTCGGACAACGCGAACCACCCTGTCGCAGTGGACCCGACCGCCCCGCGATCCGGGCGCACCGCGACGACGCTCACCCCGACCATGCCCTCCGTCGACGACATGGCCGACGATAACAGAACAAATGAAGACGTCTTCATTTATTGACGACGGTAGGCTCACTCCGTGGGACACGGGGTGGACGGACCGGACCGGCCGCCGGCACGGCTGGACCCGGAGAGCGCGGCCACCGTGGCGGCCACCCTGCAGGCCCTGGCCACGCCCAGCCGGCTGCTCATCCTCACCGCGCTGCGCCAGGCGCCGCTGCCGGTCAGCGAGCTGGCCAGGGCGGTCGGGATGGAGCAGTCCGCGGTGTCCCACCAGCTGCGGCTGCTGCGCACGCTCGGCCTGGTCACCGGCACCCGGCACGGCCGCAGCATCGTCTACAGCCTCTACGACAACCACGTCACCCAGCTGCTGGACGAGGCCGTGTACCACGTCGAGCACCTGCGGCTGGGGATCACCGACCGGCCCGACTGAGCGTCACCCGCGCAGGAACTCCAGCAGCACCGGCACGATCGCCTCGGGCGCCGGGCCGTGGTCCTGGCCGGGCAGGATGCGGCGCCGCGAGTGGGGGATCGCGGCGACCACCGTGTCGGCGGCCTCGGGCAGGCCGGGGAACGTGCGGTCGCCGGAGTACACGATGGTCGGCACCGTGACCCCGGCCCAGCGCCGGCGCCAGTCCGGGTCGAGGTTGACGTCGTGCACGGCGGCCAGGTCGTAGACGAGCGTCCGCGCGACGGCGACCATCGCGGGCCAGCCCGGGGAGTGCGCCATCCCGGCGACGGCCTCGGCGGGCAGGCCGATCACGGCCGTCATGTTGTAGCGCATCGCGTCGTCGAGCTTGTCGGCCGCGAGCAGCGCGCGCAGCTCGGCCAGGTGCTCGGTGTGGTCGGCGCCGGGGAACAGCGGCGGCTCGTACAGCGCCAGCGAGGTGACGCCGATGCCGGCGGAGGCGGCGGCCAGCGCGACTGTCGCCCCCGACGAGCTGGAGTAGAGGCCGGCGCTGCCGCCGGCCGCCTCGACCAGCGCGGCGACGTCCTCGACCTCCCGCTCCAACGCCCACGGCGCGGTGTCGCCGGAGCGCCCGCGCCCGCGCCTGTCGTAGTCGACGGCGGTGAAACCCTCGGCCGCGAGCAGCCTGGCGGCCCGGGTGGTGCGCTCGTCGATGGCGCGGTGCTGGGTGGCGCCGCCGATCAGGATGACGGCCGGCCCGTCGCCGTGGCTGTCGTAGTCGATGACCGTGCCGTCGGGGGAGGTGACGGTGCTCATGTCCGCTGTGGCCTTTCGCTCGGGTTGCCGGGTCTCATGGGATCAGACCGCCGCCGACGCCGAGAGTCATCGGTCCTCGCCGGGCGCGAGCGCCAGTGACCCCCGTGCGGGGCATCGCCGGTTCCACCGCCGCGGCCGCCGAATGCGGAACAATGAGGACGTGTCGCGATCGGAGTCCCACGAGCCGCCCGGGCGAGCCGCCCGCGCGGGCTGGTCCTCCGGGGGCAGGCGCCGCAAGATGTGGATCACCATGGACGGCGGGCACACCCGGCCGCCGGTACGAGACGCCCACCGCCCGCCCGACGACCCGCACCGGCGGCCCGACCCGCCGTACGCGCCCGACGCTCCCTACCGGGCCGACCTGCCCTTCCAGGCCGGCCCGCCGTACCAGGGCGAACCGCCGAGCCCGCCGCCCTGGCTGGACGCGCCACGCCGGCCGCTGCCACCGCGCGACGCGTACCGGGACGACCGGGCCGACGACAGGGCCGACGACCGGGCCGGGGCCGACGACCGGGCCGGGGCCGACGAGCCCGAGCCGGAACCCCGCGATCCCCGGCCGCCGCGCAAGCTGACCGTCACCCGGGTGATGGCCTGGCGCGGGCGCCAGCTGACCGGCCAGGGCATCCGGGCGTTCCAGCGCGCGGCCGGGGCCGACGGCGCGGACCGCTCCGGGCTGCGCGCGCTGACCTACGCCACCATGCTGAACTACGCCAACGACGCCGCGATCGCGGTGGCGCTGGCCAACACGCTGTTCTTCTCCGCCGCCACGGCCGAGAGCAAGACCAAGGTGGCGCTCTACCTGTTGATCACGGTGGCACCGTTCGCGCTGGTCGCCCCGGTCATCGGCCCGCTGCTGGACCGGGTGCAGCGGGGCCGACGGGTGGCGCTGGCGGCCAGCTTCGTCGGGCGCGCGGTGCTCGGCGTGGTGATGGCGCTGCACTTCGACGACTGGGGGCTCTACCCGGCCGCGCTGGGCGTCATGGTGCTGTCCAAGTCGTTCACCGTGCTGCGCGCCGCCGTCACACCCCGGGTGCTGCCCGAGAAGATCACGCTGGTCACCACGAACTCCCGGCTGACGGTGTTCGGGCTGGTCGCGGGCGCGGTGTTCGGCGCGGGCGCGGCCGGCATCGCCCAGCTGACCGGCTCCCCCGGCGCCCTGGTCTACACCGCCGCGCTGTGCCTGCTCGGCGCCTGGCTGTGCATCCGCATCCCGAGCTGGGTCGAGGTCACCGAGGGCGAGGTGCCGGCGGCGCTGCGCGAGCACGCCGACCGCCGCGCGCGCGGCAACGGCCGGCAGCCGATGGGCCGCCGGGTGGCCGTCGCGCTGTGGGCCAACTGCTCGATCCGGCTGCTCACCGGGTTCCTGACGCTGTTCGTGGCGTTCGCGGTGAAGGCCGAGACCGAGCGCGAGCCGGCGCGTCAACTGATCCTGCTCGGGATCGTCGGCGCGGCGGCCGGGCTGGGCAGCTTCGTCGGCAACGCGGTCGGCTCGCGCCAGCACTTCGACCGCTCGGACCTGGTCGTCTTCGGCTGCGTGGGGGTGTCGGTGGCCAGCGCGATCGCGGCGGCCGCGATGCCGGGGATCACGCTCTCGGCGGTGGTCGCGCTGCTCGCCTCGACGGCCAGCGCGCTGGCCAAGGTCTGCCTGGACGCGGTGATCCAACGCGACCTGCCGGAGCGGTCCAGGGCGTCGGCGTTCGGCCGCTCGGAGACCGTCCTGCAGCTGGCCTGGGTGTTCGGTGGCGCGATGGGCGTGCTGCTGCCGCCCGTCTACTGGATCGGGTTCGCCTCGGCGGCCGCCGTGACCGCCCTGGTCGGCGCGCAGTCCGTACTCATCAGCCGAGGCACCTCCCTGCTGCCCTGGCTCCGCCACCGCGAGCCGGCCGCCGAATGGCCTGGTCAGCACCCGTGAGTGGTTAGCGTTGTCATAGCAACGCTAACCACTCACGGGTTGTGACCAGCGGAAACGGAGTTAGGTGTGGGCGTGGCGTGGGGGCCGGCGTGGGTGTTGGTCGTCGGGGTTGGGTTTGGGGTGGCCGGGTGCGGGTCGGGTGGGCCGCCGACGGTGGAGTTCAGCTCGGTGGGGGGTACGGTGCGCGCTTCGCCGGCGCAGTACTGCGACGTCGAGGTCACGAAGTGCGACAACCGGCCGGACGCGGTGGCGCGGCTGGTCGTGCCGGCCGGGCAGCCGCTGCGGGTCACGGTCCCGGACGAGGTGGCGGACGGCCCGTGGCACGTCGTGTTCAGCTACCGCACCGGGAACGGCACGATGGACGCGCGCAGCCCCGTCTTCCCGCCGAAACAACGGCACGAGTACGAGCTGAAGCTTCCGGCGCCCACCGACCAGCTGGTGACCGCCCAGGTCCAGCAGTTCGGCGGCGGCAACCCGACGACCGGTCCCGGCGGTGAGATGTCGTTCCCGATCCGGGGCAGCTGGGTCGTCGACGCGGGCTAGTTGACCGAGTCCTGCATCTGGGGGACCTCGAGGCGAAGGCCGGCACCGCGCACGGTGTGCAGGTAGCGCGGCGCCTTGCCGCTCTCGCGCAGCTTGCGGCGCAGCCAGGACACGTGCACGTCGACCGTGCGGTCCGCCTGGCTGTACGGCATCCGCCACACCTCGCTGAGCAGCTCGCGCCGGCTCACCACCTGGCCCGGGCGGCTGGCCAGGTAGCTCAGCAGGTCGAACTCCTTGGGCGAGAGCGACAGCGGCCGGCCCTCCAGCTCGGCGGTGCGGGTCTTGCGGTCGATGGCCAGGCCGCCGAGCACCAGGTTGGGCTGTAGCGCGTCCGACCCGGCGGTCCGCCGCAGCACCGCCCGCACCCGCGCCAGCAGCGCGCCCGGACCGAACGGCCGGACCAGGTAGTCGTCGGCGCCGGCGTCCAGCGCGGCGATCATCTTGGTCTCGTCGTCGCTGCCGGCGACCACGATCACCGGAAGGTCGGGCTCCGCCTCGCGCAGCTTGGGCAGCAGCGTCAGGTCGTTGCCGCTCGCCGAGGAGACGTCGAGCAGTGCCAGCCCGGGCCGGCGGTCGACCACGGCACGCAGCGCCGACCGAGCGTTCCGAACAGAGGTCGCGGTGTACCCGGCCGAGATAAGGATGTCAATCAACCTCAGCCGGGCGTGCGAGCGGTCCTCTACGACCAGAAGGTAAGCCACCTGACCAATCGACCTCCTGCTGCTCAAACGCTGAAAGGGCACCGAGAGAGGCACACGTGACAGTACCGCTGAAAGGAAGGCCACCCTCAACGGACCCCCACAGAAGAGTTGCCTACATAACTGATAACGCCAGTCCTCACTCTTGCGTTACCACGCGCGCGCAGGCGCACCACACGTCCCACCTGTCCCACAGAAGTCCGCACGTCCCCGCCGAATCCGCCGTGCCGACCGTGCCTCGACTAGACCGACCGTCGGTCTGTCTTCGGAGCGGTGTGCGCGCGGGCACGAACGAAAGGTCGGCCTCGATGAGTTCGCGAGTCAGGCACCCGCCTCGCGCAGGGACGGGTGGGGATACGGGCGCGAGCTCAGCCGTCGAGGTCGCGAGCGACCGCGCGGACCACCTCGGCGGCCAGCTTGGAGGTGCGCCGGTCCGGGTAGCGGCCGCGACGGAGGTCCGGCTGCACCTTCGCCTCGAGCAGCTTGATCATGTCCTCGATCAGGCCGTGCAGCTCCTCGGCGGGGCGGCGGCGCGCCTCGACCACCGACGGCGGCGTGTCGACAAGACGGACGGACAGCGCCTGCGGCCCGCGCCGGCCCTCGGCCATGCCGAACTCGACCCGCTGGCCCGACTTCAGGCCTTCTACGCCGGACGGCAACGCCGCCTTGCGGACGTAGACGTCCTGCCCCCCGTCTTGGGAGAGAAAGCCGAAGCCCTTTTCAGCGTCGTACCACTTGACCCTGCCGGTCGGCACCCTGCTCACCCGTCCCTTGCTCATATCACGACGAACGCGCCCCGAGCGACGTCGGGACGCGCACCACAAGCCTATCCCTCGATGGCCCACGCGCGCGTTAGTTATGCGTGCTTCACCCGGGCGGCCGCCCTTAGCCCAAGTAGCTCAACGGATCGTTCGCGCATCTCGACCTTGCGGACCTTGCCGGTCACCGTCATGGGGAACTCGTCGACGATCTGTACATAGCGCGGGATCTTGTAGTGTGCCAGCTTTCCGGCCGCGAACGCGCGCAGGCCCTCGGCGGTCAGCGGCTCGGCGCCCTCCCGCAGCCGCACCCATGCGCACAGCTCCTCGCCGTACCTCTGGTCGGGCACCCCGATCACCTGGGCGTCCAGCACGTCCGGGTGGGTGTAGAGGAACTCCTCGATCTCGCGCGGGTAGATGTTCTCGCCGCCCCTGATCACCATGTCCTTGATCCGGCCGGTGATGTTCAGGTAGCCGTCGGAGTCCATCACGGCCAGGTCGCCGGTGTGCATCCAGCGGGCGGCGTCGATGGCCTCGGCGGACTTCTCGGCCTCCTCCCAGTAGCCGAGCATCACCGAGTAGCCCCTGGTGCACAGCTCGCCGGGGGTGCCCCTGGGCTGGGTCAGCCCGGTGGCCGGGTCGATCACCTTGACCTCGACGTGCGGGTGCACCCGGCCCACGGTGGACACCCGGCGCTCCAGCGAGTCGTCGGCGCGGGTCTGGGTGGACACCGGGGAGGTTTCGGTCATGCCGTAGCAGATCTGCACCTCGGTCATGCCCATCCGGGAGACCACCTGCTTCATCACCTCGACCGGGCACGGCGAGCCGGCCATGATCCCGGTGCGCAGGCTGGACAGGTCGTACGAGCCGTCCTCGTCCAGGGCCGCGATCTCGGCGATGAACATGGTCGGCACCCCGTACAGCGAGGTGCACCGCTCGCGTGAGACCGCCGCCAGGGTGGCCTTCGGGTCGAACGCCGGCGCCGGAATGATCATGGCGGAGCCGTGCGTGGTCGCGCCCAGGTTGCCCATCACCATGCCGAAGCAGTGGTAGAAGGGCACCGGGATGCACACCCTGTCGTGCTCGGTGTAGCCGCACAGCTCGCCCACGAAGTAGCCGTTGTTCAGGATGTTGTGGTGGCTGAGCGTGGCGCCCTTGGGGAAGCCGGTGGTGCCCGAGGTGTACTGGATGTTGATCGGGTCGTCCGGGCTCAGGCCGGCCTGGGCGGCGGCCAGCTCGGCGCGGTCGGTGGTCGACCCGGTGGCCAGCGCGTCCCAGTCCGGGGTGTCCAGCAGCACCACCCGTTCCAGGTCCGGGCACCTCGGCCGCACCTCGTCGATCATCGCGGCGTAGTCGGACGTCTTGAACTCCCGGGCGGCCACCAGGGTCCGGATGCCGGCCTGGTTCAGCACGTACTCCAGCTCGTGCGTGCGGTACGCCGGGTTGATGTTGACCAGGATGACGCCGATCTTGGCGGTGGCGTACTGGGTGAGCGTCCACTCCGCGCGGTTCGGCGCCCAGATGCCCAGCCGGTCACCCTTGACCAGCCCGGAGTCGAGCAGCCCGAGCGCGAGCGCATCCACCTGCTCGACCAGTTCGCGGTAACTCCAGCGGCGTCCGGTGCTCACCTCGACCATCGCGTCCCGGTCGCCGAACCTGGCTGCGGTCCGGTCCAGGTTGTCGCCGATGGTGTCACCGAGCAGCGGCAGGTCGGACGTGCCGGAGCTGTACGAAGGGACGGGCGGGCTCATCATGGGCTCCTCGTGGCTCACGACGGTGTGCGCTGCGCCATATCCTGCGTCAACCAGCCCGTTCGCGCCAGATGCCGTTACGTCCGGACGGGCTCACGGATGGCCAGGACGGCGGCCAGGCTGATCACGCCGACCACGATCATGTACGCCGAGACGGACAGCGAGGTGCCCGTGTTCGTCTGCAGCCAGGTGGCGATGAGCGGGGCGAACCCGCCGCCGACCACCGCACCGACCGCGTAGGCGATGGACGCCCCGCTGTACCGGAAGCGCGGCTCGAACATGCCGGCGAACAGCGCGGACTGCGGCCCGTAGGACGCGCCGAGCCCGAGCGTCAGCACGATCACCGCGATGATCATCCACGCCGCGGACCGGGTGTCGATCAGCAGGAAGAACGGGATCGGCCACGCCACCAGCACGATCGAGCCGACCAGGTACACCGGCTTGCGCCCGATGCGGTCCGACCAGATCGCGCTGGCCACGATGAACGTCGCCCAGCTCACGCTGCCCACGATCACCACCACCAGCATCAGGTTCCGGCTGACCTTGAGCACCGAGGTGCCGTAGCTGAGCAGGTAGGCCAGGAACACGTAGCCGATCGCGGTGTTCGCGATGAAGCTCACCGACGCGAGCACCAGCTCCTTCGGCCGCTGCCGGCACACCTCGATCAACGGCAGCCGGCTGCGCGCCTGCTCGTCGCGCAGCGCGCGGAACACCGGGCTCTCCTCCACCCGCAGCCGGATGAACAGCCCCAGCCCGACCAGCACGATGCTGAACAGGAACGGCAGCCGCCAGCCCCAGGCGTTGAACGCCGCCGGGCTCATCGCGTTGTTGATCACGAAGAACATCAGCTGCGCCAGGATCAGCCCGGCCGGCACGCCGACCTGCGAGAACGACCCGTACCGCCCGCGCTTGCCGTCCGGCGCGTGCTCGACGGCCATCAGCGCGGCGCCGCCCCACTCGCCGCCGGCGGACAACCCCTGCAGCAGCCGGCACACCACCAGCAGCACCGGCGCCCACACCCCGATCTGCCCGTACGTCGGCAGCACCCCGACGCCGACCGTCGCCAGCCCCATGACCAGCAACGACGCCACCAGCATGCCCTTGCGCCCGAGCCGGTCACCGTAATGCCCCCACAGCACGCCGCCCAACGGCCGCGCCAGGAACCCCACCCCGAGCGTGGCGAACGCGGCCAGCGTGCCGGACGCGTCGGACAGCGGCGAGAAGAACTGCGAGCCGAAGATCAGCGCGGCCGCCGTGGCGTAGATGAAGTAGTCGTACCACTCGATGGTCGTGCCCACCGCGCTGGCCAGCCCCACCCGGCGCAGTTGGCGGGGGTCGGAGGCGGCGGTCGCGGAGACGGCGGCGTCTGAGGTCATCTGTACTCCCGGATGAGGCCCGGCCGCCGTCCTCCTCGACGAGCGGCACCCAGCATCATGCCCCCTCGAGCAAGGTTTGCGCTATATCCGGCCACAATCCCCGATAACCGGTGACGCCCTTCCGCGAGTCGGGCGTGCGGGCACACTGAGTCGCGCGTTTGAGCACATCTTCTTGTGCGCGGTCCGGTTAGAGGCCGGCGGTGTAGAGGAGGCGGTTGGCGGTGCCGTTCGCGTCGCCGTCGCGGATCACTCCGGGGGTGGCCTGCTGGACCAGCCAGTCCTTGATGGTCGCCGAGGGGGCGTCGCCGAAGCGCTGCTTGTAGAGCGCGGCCAGGCCGGCGGCGAAGGGCGCCGACATGGAGGTGCCGGTGTACGACTCGGTGCCACCGCCCGGCACGGTGGAGACGATCCCGCTGCCGGGGGCGTAGAGCGACACGCAGGTGCCGGTGCTGGACGTGCTGGCGCGCTGGTCGTCGATCGTGGAGTTGGCCACCACCAGCACGCCCGGCGCGTGCCTGGGCGCCAGCTCGCAGGAGTCGCTGCCGGTGTTGCCCGCCGACGCGGCGACGAAGACGCCCGACTCCACCAGGCGCTGGACCGCGGCGGTGAGCGTCTCCGAGGGCGCCTGGGCGTAGCGCCAGGACAGCACGGCCACCGCCGGGCGCTGGGCGTGCTCGGCCACCCAGTCCACGCCTGCGACCAGGTCGGAGAGCTTGCCGGCCCCGTCGCAGTCCAGCACCTTGACCGCGTGCAGGGTGGCCTGCTTGGCGACGCCGTAGGTGCCGGAGCCCGCGATCCCGGCGACCACCGTGCCATGCTGCCCGCAGTCACCGTTCGGGCCGCCCGCGATGTTCTTGTCGTACACGGCCCGGCCACCGAAGTCCGGGTGGCGGGTGTCGATCCCGCTGTCCAGCACGTAGATGTTCACGCCCGCGCCGGTGCCGGTGGTGGCGTAGGAGCGGTCCAGCGGCAGTTGGCGCTGGTCGATCCGGTCCAGGCCCCAGTTCGGCGGGTCGAGCTGCTGGCCGTCGGCGAGCGGGGCGGACGGCGTTAGCGGCCGGGCGTCGTCGATCGCCGGGCCGGCGCCGTCCGGCTCGATGGACAGCACGCCCTTGCGCGCCCGCAGCCGGTCGACCTGCGCGGCGGTCATGGCGGCGACGAACCCGGTCACGGCGCGGCTGAACCGGGCGGTGGGGGCGGTTCCGGTCTCGGCGGCCACGCCGTCCACGGACTGCTCGGCGGCGATCCGCACCACGTAGCGCCCTAGCGTGGGTGGCGGTTCGGCGGCGGCGCTCGCGGGGGGTGGGAGGGCCAGGGCCGCGAGCAGCAACCCGGTGAGGACGGGCAGCGCGCGCCCGCACCGGAAGTTGACCACGGAGTCCCCCATCGAACAGCGATATTACGTTGATCAAGGTCGTGTTCGTGGCCGTTTGCGGGAATCTGGCGCGGCGTGTCACGGCCGGCTCGAGGCCCCCGGTGTGTGCGGAGATCAACGGGACTTGGCCGCGTTTGTGGCCCGGTGATGGCGCGGTCATGTCCCGTTCGTCTGGAAACGTGGGAGCTCGTCCGGTCCGCCTGCGGGTCTAGACCGACCGTCGGTCGGTCTCTCCACCAACCGGCCGGTCTGTCCACGAACCGGGCGGCCACCGCAACCGCCGACCCCGACGTCACGAACCCCCGGCGGGATGGACCAGCACCTCGGTCGCCTTGACCGCGAACCACAGCAAGGCACCCGGCGCGAGCGCTGCACCCGCACCCAGATCAGCCACGGCGGCCGGGGTCACGTCGGCGGCCAACCCGTCCACCCACTCCGGCCCACCGTCGACCGCGCCCGCCCGCAACCGCACCAACTCCCCGCGCGGCTCCAACCCGGCCAGCCGCACCCGGATCACGTTGCGCGGGCTCCCGTCCGGCCGCTCCCGGAACACCGACACCGCGCTCGGCGGGAACACCGCAACCGCCGGCTCCCCCGCATGCGCCCCCGACGCCGCCCCGTCCGGCGCCCGCCCGGACACCACCAACCCGTCCGCCGTCCGCAACCCACCGTCCACACCCACCCCCGGAACCAGGTTCAACCCCGCGATCCTGGCCGCGAACGAACTACGCGGACGGGTCAACACCTCCCGCGTCGCCCCCTGCTCCACCACCACCCCGCCGGACAGCACGGCCACCCGGTCGGCCAGCACCAGCGCGTCCAGCATGTCGTGCGTGACCAGCACCGCCGTCGTCCCGGCGCCGCGCACCACTCGGCGCAGCAGCGCGCGCAGCACCGGCGCGGAGTCCACGTCCAGCGCGGCCAGCGGCTCGTCCAACAACAACAGCTCCGGGCTCCCGGCCAACGCACGGGCCAGCGCCACCCGCTGCGCCTGCCCGCCGGACAACCGCGACGGGCGCCGACCGGCCAACTCCTCGGCGTCCACGTCCGCAAGCCACCCCCGCGCCACCTCCGACGCCTCGGCGCGGCTCGCACCCCCGCAGCGCGGCCCGAACGCCACGTTGGCCAGCGCGCTCAGGTGCGGGAACAGCAGCGCCTGCTGGGCGAGCAGCCCGACGCCTCGGCGGTGCGCCGGCACGTGCACGCCGGCGCCCGTGTCCGTGAGCGTCCGCGAGCCGAGGCGCACCACTCCGTCATCCGGGCGCAGCAACCCGGCGAGCACGCCGAGCAGCGTGGACTTGCCGGCGCCGTTCGGCCCGAGCACCGCAAGCACCTCGCCCCGGGCCACGGACAGCGCCACGTCCAGGGTGAACTCCCGCCGGCGCACCGTCGCCCGTACGTCCAGGAAAGTCACCGCAGCCCCTCGGCCGCGCGCGGCCTGGCCACCGCGATCACCAGCACCGCGACCACCACCAGCACCAGCGACAGCGCGATCGCGCCGTCCGCGTCCACCTCCCGCTCCTGGTAGACCAGCAGCGGCAGCGTCCGCGTCGTCCCCTGCAGGCTGCCCGCGAACGCCACGGTCGCCCCGAACTCACCGAGCGCCCGCGCGAACGCCAGCACCAAGCCGGACCCCAGCCCCGGCAGCACCAGCGGCACGCTGACCCGACGAAACACGGTGCCCGGCGCCGCACCCAGGGTGGCCGCCACCGCCTCGTACCGCTCGCCGGCGGTCCGCAGCGCCCCCTCCAGGCTGACCACCAGGAACGGCATCGACACGAACGTCTGCGCCAGTACGACGGCGGCCGTGGTGAACGGCACGGTGATGCCGAACCCGAGGTCCAGCAGCCGCCCGACCGGCCCGGTGCGCCCCAGCGTGTACAGCAGCGCCAGCCCGCCCACCACCGGCGGCAACACCAGCGGCAACAGCACCACCGGCCGGGCCAGCCGCACCACCGGCGAGCGCGAGCGGGCCAGCACCGCCGCCAGCGGACCGCCCAACACCGCGCAGAGCACGGTCGCCAGCGCCGAGGTCTTCAACGACAGCCACAGCGCGTCCAGCGCGGCCGGACTCGTCACCAGTTGCGGCAGCCGGACCAGGTCGGCGCGCAGGATCATGCCGAGCACCGGCACTACGATCAGCCCGAACCCAAGGATCGCGGGCACCCACAGCGTGGCCGGCAACGCCACCCCGACCGAATGCCGGTCGGTCGCCCGCTCTTGGCTCACGAGCTGTTACGGACTGCCGAAGCCGGCGTCCTGTAGCGCCCGCTGGCCCTCCGGCCCGCGCACCAGCGCCACGAACTTCGCCGCGAGGTCCGGCTGCGCCGCGTTCTTGAGCGCCGCGATCGGGTACTTGTTGATCGCCTGCGCGGCCTCCGGGAAGTCCACCCCGGTGACCTTCCCACCGGTGGAGCGCACGTCCGTGACATACACCAGCCCGGCGTCGGCGTCCCCGGTGCTGACCTTGCTGAGCACCGAGCGGACGTCGGCCTCCTCGCTGACCGGCTTCGGCGTAAGCCCGGTGGCCTTCTCCACGCTCTTGGTCGCCGAGCCGCACGGCACCTGCGCGGCGCACACCACGACCTTGAGGTCGGGCTTGGTCAGGTCCGCGAACGAGTGCACGCCCTTCGGGTTGCCCGGCGGGACCGCGATCTGCAGCTTGTTGGTCACGAACACGGACGGCTGGCCGGCCGCCTGCCCCGCCTTGGTCACGGTGTCCATGGTGGAGGTGTTGGCGGCGGCGAACACGTCGACCGGCGCGCCGTTGACGATCTGCTGCGCCAGGTCGGACGAGCCGCCGTAGTTGAACCGCACGCTCGTGCCGGGGTTCTGCTGTTCGAACGCCTTGCCCAGCCTGCCGAACACGTCGGTCAGCGAGGCGGCCGCGGACACCGTGAGCGTCTTCGACCCGCCCGCCGGCTGCGACGACCCCCCGCCGCCGCAGCCGGCCGCCATCACCGCGACCAGGAGCCCACCGACCACCGCCCGGAGGCTCACTGGTTTCCTCCCGGCGTCTCCACCACCACGTGCGTCGACTTGATCACGGCCACGGCCAGCGAGCCCGGCTGCAGCCCGAGGTCCTTGACCGCCTCGGTGCTCATCAGCGACACCACCCGGTGCGGCCCGCACTGCAGCTCCACCTGCGACATGACCCGGTCCGAGACGATCTCGGTGACCAGGCCGACGAACCGGTTGCGCGCGGAGCGGGCCACCGTCGACGGGTCGGGCGCCGCGTGCGCCTGGGCGCGGGCGAACTCGGCCAGCCGGGCGCCGTCGATCACCTTGCGGTTCGACGCGTCGGTCTGCACCGGCAGGGTGCCCGCCTCCACCCAGCGGCGGACGGTGTCATCGCTCACGCCGAGCAGGCGGGCGGCCTCGGCAATCCGGAACTGCGGCACGAACGCGACATTACATCCGATAGTGCGGAACCAGCCAGCGCGGTGCTTATGCTGCCCCGGTGGACTTCCAGCCCAGCGACACCGCCGTCGAGCTCACCACCCGGATGCGTACGTTCCTGGACGAGGCGGTGCTGCCCGCCGAGCCGGTGTACGACGCCTGGCGCGCCGAACGCCGGGGCACCCCGCACGAGTGGGACACCCCGCCGGTCCTGGAGGATCTGAAGGCCGAGGCCCGCGAGCGCGGCCTGTGGAACCTGTTCCTGCCGTCCGTGTCCGGGCTGTCCAACCTGGACTACGCGCCGATCGCCGAGGTGTCCGGCTGGTCGCCCGTGATCGCCCCCGAGGCGATCAACTGCCAGGCCCCGGACACCGGGAACATGGAGACGCTGCACCTGTTCGCCACCCCTGAGCAGAAACAGCAATGGCTGGACCCGCTGCTGGCCGGCGAGATCCGCTCCGCGTTCGCCATGACCGAGCCGGACGTGGCCTCCTCGGACGCCACCAACGTGCAGACCTCGATCCGCCGCGACGGGGACGAGTACGTGATCAGCGGCAAGAAGTGGTGGATCTCCGGCACCGCCGACCCGCGCTGCGCGGTGTTCATCGTGATGGGCAAGACCGACCCGGACGGACCGAAGCACCGCCAACAGTCCATGGTGCTGGTGCCCAGGGACACACCGGGCCTGGAGATCAAGCGGCACCTGCCGGTGTTCGGCTACCAGGACCAGCACGGCCACTCCGAGATCGAGTTCCACGACGTGCGGGTGCCGGTGTCCAACCTGCTCGGCGAGGAGGGCGGCGGGTTCGCCATCGCGCAGGCCAGGCTCGGCCCCGGGCGCATCCACCACTGCATGCGGCTGATCGGGATGGCCGAGCGCGCGGTCGAGGCGATGGCGAAGCGGGCGAAGTCGCGGGTGGCGTTCGGGCGGGCGCTGGCCGAGCAGGGCGTGGTGCGCGAGCAGATCGCGAACAGCCGCCTGGAGATCGAGCAGGCCCGGCTGCTGGTGCTCAAGACCGCGTGGCTGATCGACAACGTCGGCACCAAGGGCGCCCGTACCGAGATCGCCGGCATCAAGGTCGTGGTGCCCCGGATCGCGTGCGCCATCATGGACCGGGCGATCCAGGTGCACGGCGCCGGCGGCATGAGCGACGACTTCCCGCTGGCCTACTTCTACGCCTGGGCCCGCGCGCTGCGGATGGCCGACGGCCCCGACGAGGTGCACCTGCGCTCGGTGGCCCGCGAAGAGCTCAACCGTCACGCCTGACCGGAGACTCGACTCAAGCACGAACTTGACAGGGCACGTGCGGCTTGACACGGCCTTAGTTAGATCGGAATCTATACGAACAAAGTTGATGGGTCGGCCAGCCGGGCTGGTCGGTCCTCGGCGTTGAACTCCAGTTCCCCTTCCGCTCGCTGAGGAACCAGAGCGGCAACGTGGCCGCGGCGGCCCGGTAGGTCCGCCGGCAGGGAGGAAGGCCTGTGAGCACCAACAGACTTCGGCGAATCGTCGCGGCCGGTGCCGCGGCACTTCTGGCCGGTATCGCGGGGTGTGGCACCAGCGGGCCGGCGGGCGCGGGCGCGGTCGGTGGCGACAAGACGGTCGTGTGGCTCGTGCACGGTGGCTTCGACGCGGTGTACCAGCGCTCGGTCGCGGACTACGGCGCGGCGCACCCGGATCATCAGCTCGACCTGCAGCAGTTCCAGAACGACCCGTACAAGCAGAAGCTGCGGGTGGCGATGGGCGCCGGGAGTGCGGCCGATCTCTTCTCGAACTGGGGCGGCGGGGTGCTCAAGGACTACGTCAACACCGGCAACGTGGAGGACCTCACCGACGAGCTCGGCCAGGATCCGGCCTGGAAAGCGAAGTACTTCCCGAATGTCATGAACGCGACGACGTTCGAAGGGAAGACATACGGGGTGCCGCTCAACAGCATGGAGCCGGTGCTGCTCTACTACAACAAGCGGGTGTTCGACGAGGCGGGTGTACAGCCACCGAAGACCTGGGACGAACTGCTCTCATTGGTGGGCACGTTCAAGAGCAGGGGCAAAACGCCGATTGCGCTCGGCGGCGCGAACAAGTGGACCTACCTGATGTACGAGCAGTACCTCGTGGATCGCCTCGGTGGTCCCGAGGTGTTCAACGCCGTCGCCGCCGGCAAGCCGAACGCCTGGATGCACCCGGCGTTCATCCAGGCCAACACCATGATCCAGCAACTGGTGGACGCGGGCGCGTTCCCTGACGGATTCTCCGCCATCTCGTACGACACCGGGCAGGCCTCGGCCCTGTTGTACACCGACAAGGCGGCGATGTACCTCATGGGCAGTTGGGATTTCGGGTCCATGCGGGAGTCGGCGCCGGAGTTCATCCGGAACGGCAGCCTCGGCTGGGTGCCGTTCCCGACCGTCGCCGGGGGGAAGGGGGACCCGACCAACGTCGTCGGGAACCCTGCCGTGTTCTACTCGGTCGCGGCCAACAGCAAGCACAAGGACACCGCGATCGACTACCTCAAGAACGGGGTCTTCTCCGACACCTATGTGGACGGCCTGCTCGACCGGGGCGGGGTGCCGCCGCTGAACGGAATAGCCGCCAAGCTGGACCGCCACGAGAACCCCGAGTGGCTGCACTTCGTGTACGACCTGACCCAGCGTGCGCCGAACTTCCAGCTGTCCTGGGACCAGGCGCTGTCGACGAAGCACGCCGATGCGCTGCTCACGAACATGGACCGGCTCTTCCTCAAGCAGATCACGCCGCAACAGTTCTCCGAGAACATGAACGGGGAGGCGGCCAGGTGACAGCCGGCCCGACCCGGCCCCGGGCGGTTTCCGGCCGCACGCGTGCTCGCGGCGGGCCGAGCTTTGTCATGGTGGTGCCGGCGCTGGCCTTCTTCGTGCTGTTCGCGGCGGCTCCGCTGCTGATCGTCGGGGTGCTGAGCCTCACGGAGTGGGACGGTCTGGGCGCTCCGACCCTGGCGGGCCTGGTGAACTGGCGGGAGATCGCGGCGGATCCCGTGGTGCGCGGCGCGGTCTGGCTCAGTGTCAAGGTCACGATCCTGAGCTGGCTGGTCCAGACGCCGTTGAGCCTGTTGCTCGGGGTCTTCATCGCGGGCCGCCAGCGCTATCGCGCGGTGTTCGCGGTGCTCTACTTCGTGCCCCTGCTGCTGTCCACCGCCGCGATCGCGATTACCTGGAAGGACCTGCTCGACCCGAACTTCGGCCTCGGCAGCGCCCCGGGCCTCGGCTGGATCTCCGGCGACTGGCTCGGCGACCAGGACACCGCCCTGTACGCCGTCGTCCTGGTGATCGCATGGCAGTTCGTGCCCTTCCACACATTGCTGTACCAGGCCGGTACCCGGCAGATCCCCGCCGCGCTGTACGAGGCCGCCGAGATCGATGGGGCGGGACGGCTCAACCAGTTCTGGCACATCACGCTGCCGCAGTTGCGGTACACGATCGTGACGTCGTCGACGCTCATTCTGGTTGGTTCGCTCACCTATTTCGACCTCGTCTTCGTCATGACCGGCGGCGGGCCCGGCTTCGCCACCCGAATACTGCCGCTGGACATGTACATCACCGGCTTCACCACCGGCGACATGGGCAAGGCGAGCGCCACCGCAATGGTTCTCGTGCTGGCCGGCCTGCTCCTCGCGCTCGGCGTGGTGCGATATTCGGGCTTCGGGCGCATGCGCAGCCAGCAGGAGGGCATGTGATGCCGACCGCGTCGACCGCCCCTGCCTCGCCGGCGACCGAGGCCCAGGTCGGGACGGGTGTCACGGGCCCATCACCTCGGCGCTCGCGGCGCGGCAACCCGCTCGGCGCGCTGGCCGGCGCGATATGGCTCCTGATCGTCGTCGTCCCGCTGTACTGGGTGGTGGTCACGAGCCTGCGTAACCTGGCCGGCTTCTTCGACGCCAATCCGCTGGCCCCGCCGACGGAGCCGACGCTGCACAACTATCGGCTGGTGTGGGAAGGGGGGTTCGTTCGCTACCTGGTGAACAGCGCGATCGTCACCGTCGCGGCGGTCGGCCTGACCCTCGCGGTGTCGGTTCTCGCGGCATACGCCATTGTTCGAGGAACCGGCCGCCCGGTGCGGCTGACGTTCCAGTTCTTCCTGCTGGGCCTGGCGATACCGCAACAGGCGACCATCATCCCGATCTACTACCTCATCACCAGGATGCGGCTCTATGACTCGCTCACCGCCATTGTGCTGCCGTCGGTGGCGTTCGCGATTCCACTCACCGTCCTCATCCTGGTGAACTTCCTCCGCGATGTGCCCGTCGAGCTGTTCGACGCGATGCGAGTGGACGGTGCCGGAGACTGGCGCATGCTCTGGAGCCTGGTGTTGCCCCTGGCCCGGCCCGCCGTCGTCACCGTCATGGTCTACGACGCACTCCAGGTATGGAACGGTTTCCTCTTCCCGCTGATCCTCACCCAGAGCCCCGCGCAACGTGTTCTCCCATTGAGTTTGTGGGCCTTCCAAGGCGAGTTCAGGGTCAACACCCCGGCGATCCTCGCCGCGGTCGTGCTGGCCACGCTGCCGATCCTGACCTTGTACGTGGTGGGGCGCCGGTATTTGGTGAGCGGCCTCACGGCGGGCTTCGGGCGATGAGGCGGCGGAGAAAACAGGAGTGGGTGTGGACGACAACGTGCTGATCCAGGTCGACGGGCCTCGGCTGGCCACCGCGAACGGCGAGCCCGTGCTGCTGCGCGGCGTCGGCCTCGGTGGCTGGATGAACATGGAGAACTTCGTCACCGGCTACCCGGCAACCGAGTCGTTGCAGCGCAACGCGCTGCGCAGGGCGCTCGGCGAACAGGGGTACGAGCGGTTCTTCGCCCGCTTCTTCGAGGCGTTCTTCGCCGACGCGGACGCCGAGTACCTCGCCTCGTTGGGCCTGAACTGCGTCCGGCTGCCGTTCAACTACCGGCATTTCGAGGACGACGACCGGCCGTTCGAGCTGAAGGACGACGGCTTCCGGCTGCTGGACCGGGCGGTGGACGCGTGCGCACGACACGGGCTTTACACAATCCTGGACCTGCACGCCGCGCCCGGCTGCCAGAACCAGCACTGGCACAGCGACAACCCGACCCACTGGGCGTTCTTCTGGACGCACCGGCACTTCCAGGACCGGGTGGTCCACCTGTGGGAGGCGATCGCCGACCGCTACCGGGACAACCCCTGGGTGGCCGGGTACAACCCGCTCAACGAGCCGGGGGACGCGGGCGGGACGGCGATCGGACCGTTCTACCGACGCCTGCACGAGGCGATCCGCGCGGTGGACCGGCGGCACGTGCTGTTCCTGGACGGCAACCGGTACAGCACGCAGTTCGACATGTTCGGCGACCCGTCCGAGCCGTGGCCGAACACGGTGTTCACCGTGCACGACTACGCGCTGCCGGGCTTCGTCGACGGGGGCGACTACCCGGGGGTGAGCCGGGGCGTGTACGTCGACCGCGGCGTCGTCGAGCGGACCTTCCTGGAGCGCACCGAGTACATGCGGCGCACCGGCACGCCGATCTGGGTCGGCGAGTTCGGCCCGGTGTACACCGGCGACCCGGCGCGGGACGAGCGGCGCTACCGGCTCCTGGAGGACCAGCTCGAGATCTACCGCGAGCACCGGGCGAGCTGGAGCCTCTGGACCTACAAGGACATCGGTCTACAGGGCCTGGTGCACGCCACGGCGGACTCGTCGTACCTGCGGCTGATCAAGCCGGTGCTGGACAAGAAGGCCCGCCTCGGCGTCGACGCGTGGGGGTCGCTGGACACCGGCGTCCGGCACATCCTCGACCCCATCGAGCGCACCTTCGCCGAGGAGTTCCCCGACTTCGCGCCGTTCCCGTTCGGCCAGCGTTCGTGGGTTAACGTGCTGGTCCGTCACATCCTGCTGGCCGAGCCGCTGGTCGCCGACTTCGAGCGCTGCTTCGCGGGCGTCGGCCCGGCCGAGGCGGAGCGGCTGGCCGACTCGTTCCGTTTCGAGCACTGCGCCCGGCGCGAGCGGTTGGCCGGGATCCTGAGGGAGAGCAGTTGATCGACAAGTCACGCCGGGTCACCGGGCCGGCCGGGCCGCGAGACACCCGCCGGCACAACCTGAGCCTGGTGCTGCGGGAGGTGGTCGCGGCCGAGGCGAGCTCACGAGCCAACCTCGCCGAGGCCACCGGGCTGACCAAGGCGACGGTGTCCAGCCTGGTCAGCGAGCTGATCGAGGCCGGGCTGCTGGTGGAGGGCGGGCAGGACACCGCCGGCCGGATCGGACGCCCCGGCCTGATGCTGTCGCTGAACGGCGACAGCGTGGCCGGCATCGGCCTGGAGATCAACGTCGACTACCTCGCGGTGTGCGTGCTCGACCTGCTCGGCCGGGTGCGGCACCGCCGCGTGGTACGCACCGACAACCGGCTGTCCCCGCCGGACGAGGTGATCAACGCCGTGGCGCGCCTGGGCCGCCAGGCCATCGGCAAGGCCGAGCAGCAGGGCATGCTGCCGGGCGGGGTCACCGTCGCGGTGCCCGGACTGGTCGAGCTCGGCGAGGGCACGCTGCTCACCGCCCCGAACCTGGGCTGGCGGCGGATGCCGCTGGCCGCCATCCTGGCCGAGCGGATGCGGCGGCCGGCGCCGAAGGCACGCATCGAGCACCAGCCGAGGGTGCGCATCGAGAACGAGGCCAACCTCGGCGCGCTCGGCGAGCTGTGGGAAGGCCGGGGGCGGGCCTGGGGGGACTTCTGCCACATCTCCGGCGAGATCGGGGTGGGGCTCGGGATCGTGATGGGCGGCGCGCTGCTGCGAGGCTCCGGCGGCCTGGCCGGCGAGTTCGGGCACATCCAGGTGGACCGCGACGGGCCGCGCTGTCCGTGCGGCTCGCTGGGCTGCCTGGAACGGCTGGTGGGCCAGGAGGCGCTGCTCGCGACCGCCGGCATCGACGCCGAGCTGGCCACCAGCATCGGCGACCCGAAGGACGGCGGCGCCGCCGCGCTGGTCGCGCGGGCCCGCGCCGGGGACGGCCGGACCCTCGCGGCGCTGGCCGAGGCCGGTGACGTGCTCGGCGCGGCCTGCGGCACCCTGGTCAACCTGCTCAACCCCGCCACGATCGTGCTGGGCGGCATCTTCGCGCCGCTGGCGCCGTGGATCCTCGAGCCGTTCCGGGACGGGCTGCGCCGATGCTCCCTGGCCACCCGGTGGCAGGCGCCCCGGGTCGAGGTCTCCGAGCTCGGCCCGGAGGCGGCGGTGCGCGGAGCGGCCTCGTCCGCGCTGCGCGACATCCTGGCCGATCCGTACCTCATGCCACGCGGGAGCAAGGAGGTTTCCTGATGAGCACCACACCCACCCGGGAGGACCGGTTCAGCTTCGGGCTCTGGACGGTGGGCTGGCAGGCCCGTGACCCCTTCGGCGATGCCACCCGGCCTGCGCGCGATCCGGTGGAGTCCGTGCACCGGCTGGCCGAGCTGGGCGCCTACGGCGTGTCCTTCCACGACGACGACCTGATCCCGTTCGGCAGTGCCGATCCCGTCCGGGACGGCCACATCAAGCGGTTCCGGGCCGCGCTGGACGAGACCGGGCTGGTGGTGCCGATGGTGACAACCAACCTGTTCACCCATCCGGTGTTCAAGGACGGGGCGTTCACCAGCAACGATCGGGACATCCGGCGCTTCGCGCTGCGCAAGACACTGCGCAACCTGGACCTCGCCGCCGAGCTGGGCGCGTCCACCTACGTGTTCTGGGGCGGCCGGGAAGGCTCGGAGGTGGACGCGGGCAAGGACGTGGCCGCCGCGCTGGACCGCTACCGGGAGGCGCTGGACCTGCTCGCCCAGTACGTCCTGGATCGGGGCCTCGGGCTGCGGTTCGCGCTGGAGCCCAAGCCCAACGAGCCGAGGGGCGACATCCTGCTGCCCACCATCGGGCACGCGCTGGCGTTCATCTCCACCCTGGAACACGCCGAGATGGTCGGGGTGAACCCCGAGGTGGGCCACGAGCAGATGAGCAACCTCAACTACGTGCACGGCGTGGCGCAGGCGCTGTGGCAGGGCAAGCTGTTCCACATCGACCTGAACGGGCAGCACGGGCCCAAGTTCGACCAGGACCTGGTGTTCGGGCACGGTGACCTGCTCGGCGCCTTCTTCCTGGTCGACCTGCTGGAGCACGGCCCGCCCAGCGGCGGCCCCGGCTACCAGGGTCCCCGGCACTTCGACTACAAGCCGATGCGCACCGAGGACAGCGCGGGGGTGTGGGCCTCGGCGGCCGCGAACATGCGGACCTACCTGTTGCTCAGGCAGCGGGCGCGGGCCTTCCGGGCGGACCCGGAGGTGGCCGAGGCCCTGGCCGCCAGCCGGGTGGGCGAGCTGGCGATGCCCACCCTCGCCCCCGGCGAGAGCCACCGGGAGCTGCTCGCCGACCGGGGCGCGTTCGAGGAGTTCGACGTCGAGGCCGCCGCCACCCGGGGTTACGGCTACGCCCACCTCGACCAGCTCGCCGTCGAGCACGCGTTGGGTGCGCGCTAGTGGTGGCGGGGGCGGTGGTGGATAAAACAGCGCTGGTGGCGGGGGTCGACTCGTCCACCCAGTCGTGCAAGATCGTCATCCGGGACGCGGAGACCGGCCGGCTGGCGCGCGAGGGGCGCGCGTCCCATCCGGACGGGACCGAGGTCCATCCCGAGGCGTGGTGGACGGCGCTGGCCGAGGCCGCCCGGCAGGCCGGCGGGCTGGACGACGTGGCCGCGATCTCGGTGGCCGGCCAGCAGCACGGCATGGTGTGCCTCGACGAGCGCGGCGAGGTGGTGCGGCCCGCGCTGCTGTGGAACGACACCCGCTCCGCCCGGGCCGCCACCGACCTCATCGCCGAGTTGGGCGGCCTCGACGCCGGCCGGCGGGCGTGGGCGGACGCGGTCGGCCTGGTCCCGGTCGCGTCGTTCACCGTGACGAAGCTGCGCTGGCTGGCCGAGCACGAGCCGGACAACGCCGCGCGCACCCGGGCGGTCTGCCTGCCGCACGACTGGTTGACCTGGCGGCTCGGCGGCACCGGCCTCGACTCGCTGACCACCGACCGAGGGGACGCCAGCGGAACCGGTTACTACTCGGCGGCGACCGGCGAGTACCGGCGTGACCTGCTGGAACGGGCGCTGGGCCACGACGCCGTGCTTCCCCGGGTGCTGGGCCCGGCCGAGCAGGCCGGTCGGCACGCCGCCGCCGTGCTCGCCCCGGGCACCGGCGACAACGCCGCCGCCGCGCTCGGGCTGGGCGCCGGGCCGGGGGACGTCGTGCTGTCCATCGGCACGTCCGGGGTGGTGTCCGCCGTCGCGGGCAATCCCACCGCCGATCCCACCGGGACGGTGGCCGGGTTCGCCGACGCCACCGGCCGGTTCCTGCCGCTGGTGTGCACCCTCAACGCCGCCCGGGTGCTGGACTCCGCCGCCCGGATGCTCGGCGTCGACCACGAGGCCCTGTCCCGGCTCGCGCTCTCCGCGCCCGCGGGCAGCGACGGGCTGGTGGTGGTGCCCTACCTGGAGGGGGAGCGCACCCCCAACCGGCCCGATGCCACCGGCGCGATCCACGGCCTGCGGCTGGAGACCACCACCCCGGCCCACCTGGCCCGCGCCGCCGTCGAAGGCCTGCTCTGCGGGCTCGCGGACGGGCTCGAGGCGCTGGTCGCGCACGGCGCGCGGGTGGAGCGGGTGCTGCTGGTGGGCGGCGGTGCCCGGTCGGAGGCGGTGCGGCGGATCGCGCCCACCGTGCTCGGCGTCCCGGTGCACGTGCCGCCGCCGGGCGAGTACGTCGCCGACGGCGCGGCCCGACAGGCCGCCTGGACGCTCGGCGGCGGGGACGCGCCACCGGCCTGGCGGTTGGGTGCCGCCGAGGTGCATAACGCGCGGCCGGTGCCCGCCGTCCGCGAGCGCTACGCGCAGGTGCGGGAGCTCGTCGCTCGCCGGGCCGACAACTAGGGCCGTACCCGTCCCGACTCCGCGTTCGCGGGATTGTCGCCTGATTCGTTCCGCACCTGCTGTTATGAACGTTCTCGCAGGTCAGGGGTGACGTTGTTGATCCGGTAAGGAGACTCACTCGCGGTTAGGCTCGTGGTATGTCAGCCACCGAACTCGGCCTGCCCGGCATCCGAGGCGCCAAGCCACTCGGCGTCCGCGATCCCGCCCGGCCCGACGACCCGAGGCTGATCGACAGGTTCGGCCGGGTCGCCACCGACCTGCGGGTGTCGCTGACCGACCGATGCAACCTGCGCTGCACGTACTGCATGCCGGCCGAAGGCCTGGACTGGACGCCCCGCGACGAGCTGCTCAGCGACGACGAGATCGTCCGGCTGGTCACCATCGCGGTGCGCCGGCTGGGCGTGGAGGAGGTGCGGTTCACCGGCGGCGAGCCGTTGCTGCGGCGCGGGCTGGAGTCGATCCTCGCCCGGGTATCCGCGCTGCGCCCGCGCCCGGAGATCTCGCTGACCACCAACGCCATCGGCCTGGCCCGCAGGGCGCGCGGGCTGGCCGACGCCGGCGTCGACCGTTTGAACGTGTCGCTGGACACCCTGCGGCCCGAGCGGTTCGCCACCATCACCCGCCGGGACCGGATCACCGACGTGCTGGACGGCATGGCCGCCGCCCGCGCCGCCGGGCTGGACCCGGTCAAGGTGAACACGGTCCTGCTGCGCGGGGTCAACGACGACGAGGCGGTGCCGCTGCTGCGCTACTGCCTGGACGCGGGCTACGAGCTGCGGTTCATCGAGCAGATGCCGCTGGACGCCCAGCACGGCTGGCAGCGCACCGAGATGGTCACGGCGGCGGAGATCCTGTCCCGGCTGCGCGAGGCGTTCGTGCTCACCCCGGACCCGACCGAGCGCGCCGGCGCGCCGGCCGAGCGCTGGCTGGTGGACGGGGGCCCTTCCGTCGTCGGCGTGATCGCGTCGGTGACCAGGCCGTTCTGCGGCGCGTGCGACCGTACCCGGCTCACCGGCGACGGCCAGCTACGCTCCTGCCTGTTCGCCCGCACCGAGACCGACCTGCGCGCCCTGCTGCGCGGCGGCTCGACGGACGAGGAGATCGCGGACGCCTGGCGCGGCGCGATGTGGGCCAAGCTCGCCGGCCACGGCATCGACGACCCCAACTTCCTGCAGCCCGACCGCCCGATGAGCGCAATCGGAGGCTAACCCCGTGTCCGTGACCGTCCGTTACTTCGCCGGCGCCCGAGCCGCGGCCGGCGGTGTCTCCTCCGAGGCCGTCACGCTCCCAGAGGGCGCCACCGTAGCGGACATATTGTCACAGCTAGAAGCCCGCCACGGCGCCCCACTGGCCCGCGTACTCAAGGCGTCAAGCCTCCTCCTGGACGAAGTAGCGGTCCGTGACCAAACCCTCCGCCCGCACCCCAACGCCACCCTCGACGTCCTCCCCCCCTTCGCCGGCGGCTAAGCGCCCGCCCGTCCCCCGGGTCCCTGTCTGTCCGCGAGTCGCGGATTTTGTCAGGGTGAGTCGGGATTTCTGTCAGGTCCGCTCCAGCGCCGGGAGCAGGGTCGCCACCAGGTCCGTGACGAACTCCGACCGCCCGGCCTCGCTCAACGCCTCGCCGGTGAACGCCACCAGGAACGCCCGCTGGAAACAACCACCGACCAACGCGGCCGCCACCGCGTCCGGCCGGGCATCGTCGGAGACCCGCCCGGCCGCCTGCTCGGCCCGCAGGTACTCCGCGACCGCCTGGTTGGCCCTCGCCGGCCCCGGCCCCCTGGCCAGCACTCCGTCACGGTGGCGGACCAGCAGCGCGGCGTCGGCGAACACCGACGCGGAGATCGGGAACGACTCGGTGTAGAACGCGAGCATCTGCTCACCGGCCTGCCGCAAGGTGCCCGCGACCGTGCCGCGACCGACCCGCTCGGTCAGGTCCTCGGAGACCAGGTCGACCCGGGGGAGCCGCTCGGTGAGCACGCACAGGAACAGGTCGACCTTGTCGGCGAACGTCTTGTACAGCGTCGCCTCCGAGTAGCCGGCCGCCTTGGCGATCTCCTTGGTCGTGGTGTGCGCCAGGCCGCGGGCGCGCATCACCTCGGCGGCGCCGTCCAGCAGCCGGTCCCTGGTCGAGCGGGCGGTCTCTGTGTCTCTCGCCGGCAACGAAATCCTCCTGGCGCGGTGAGTAAATGCTCACTACCGTAGGTGAAGTGGTGAGTAAATGCTCACCCACCATAGTGGAGGAGCCGACATGAACATCACGGTCTTCGGCGGCACCGGGCCGACCGGCCGCGAGCTGATCCGGCTCGCGCTCGCCGACGGACACAAGGTCACGGCGGTGGCGCGCAACCCCGCCGCACTCGCGGACCTCCAGAACACCGGGCTCACCGTCCGCGCGGGCGACGTGCTGGACGCCGCGACGCTGGCCGGCACCGTGGACGGGGCGGACGCGGTGCTGTCCGCGCTGGGCAGCCGAACCGGGCGGGCGCCGACCACCGTGTACTCCGCCGGGACCGCGCACATCCTCGACGCCATGCGCGCCGCCGGCGTCCGGCGCCTGGTCGCGCTGACCGCCGGCCCGATGGGTCCGCGCGAGCAGCGCAGCCCGTTCGAGCGGCTGCTGGTCAAGGGGCTGTACCTGGCGTTCGGCGGCGGGTACGACGACATGGCGCGGATGGAGGAGCTGCTGCGCACCCGCGCCGGCGACCTGGACTGGACGGTCATCCGCCCGCCGAGGCTGACCGACAAGCCGGCCACCGGGCGGTACCGCTCGGCGGTGGACTCCCGGCTGGACGGGGCCTGGTCGATCACCCGCGCGGACCTGGCCCGCTCGATGCTGGCGGTCCTGGATGACCCGGCGACGGTGCGGGCGGCGGTCCGGGTGGCGAACTGACGCCGTGTGCTGAGACGCCGGACTCGGTGTGCTGTGACATTGGCTCGCTCGCAAGCTCGCTCACCTGAAGTCGGTCGCTGCGCTCCCTCTCTGACGCCGGACTCGCGGACGGGGGGTACGGGCGGGTGCCGTAGGTGCGGAGGCCGGCGTCCAGGAGGGTGAGGGTGCGGGTGGCTTGGGCGCGGACTCGGTGCGGGAGGGTGGGTCCGGCCTGGCCGGAGAGGAGTTGGGAGCGGGCGTAGTGGATGAGGGCGCGGTGGGTTCCTACCAGGGCGTGCGCAACCGCCCATGGTTGGACGTCGTCGCCGGTTTCCTCGGCGAGGAGGGTGGCCACCGAGCGCGCGTAGTCGTCGTCGGCCTGGCGTTCGCGGGCGCGCAGTGACGGGCTGGTGCTGATCAGGCGGGCGATGGTGGCGATGCGCTCCTGGTCGGCGGGCGCGGCGGCGTCGAGCAGGCCGTGCGGGCCGAGCATGACCGCGCGGAAGGCGGCCAGCACGGGCTGGCCGGGCGGGCGGGTGCGCAGCGCGGTGAGCAGGGCGTCGCCGAAGGCCGTCATGTCGCCGTAGATCAGGTCCTCCTTGGTGCGGAAGTAGTTGAACACGGTCGCCTCGGACACCTCGGCGCGCCTGGCCACCTCGGCCACCGGCACCCGCTCGAAGCCACGCTCGGCGAACAGCGCGAGGGCGACGTCGGCGATGCGCCGACGAGTCCGGCGCTTCTTGAGCTCACGCAGACCCGGCCCGGAGGTTCGCATCGGACGACGTTAACACCTTGACGTCTTGTCACTCTAAAATTATGGTCACTCTAAAGTTCGTGAGACACAAAGGAGAGCGACCATGACGACCCCACTCAAGACCCGTCCCGCCCATCCCGGGCCGCCGCTGGCGGCGCCGGCCATCGCGTTCGTGGTGCTGTTCATCGCGCCGGGGTTCTTCGGCGGCGCTGGCGGCATCCCCTCGCCGTTCGGCCCGACCGCGACGGTGCACGCCCACTTCGCGGCGAACCTGATGTCCTCGCAGCTCAACGGCTTCATGATGTTCCTCTCGGCGGTGTTCCTGGTGTTGTTCAGCGCGCTGGCGCTGTCCCGGCTGACCTACCTGGCGCCGAACGCCCCGGGGCCGACCATCGCCGGCGTCGGCGGCGTGGTGGCCGGCGTGCTGCTGGCGGTGAGCGCGCTGGTGGGCTGGGTGCTCGGCCAGCCGGTGGCGGTGGAGCAGCCCGGGCTCACCCACGTCCTGCACTTCCTGTCGTTCGTCCTGGGCGGTCCCGGGCACGTGGCCGCGCTCGGGCTGCTGGTCTTCGGGCTGGCGATCACGTCGTGGTTCCTGCGCCGGGCGCCCCGGTGGCTGTGCGTGGTCGGGTTCGTGATCGCGGCCGTATCGGTGCTGTCCAGCGTGTCGCTGGTGGTCACGCCGGCCGCGCCGCTGATCCCGCTGGGCCGGTTCACCGGGATGGCCTGGCTGGTCGCGATCAGCTTCCTGATCCCCCGGGAACGCGCCGCCCGCCGAGAAGGGAACTGATCATGCGCGTCAGCATCAACATCAACATCAACAACCACGCCTGGCCGGCGCCGGTCCGCGACGGGCTGGGCCGGGCGGTGGGCGCGGCCGACGAGGTCGGCGTGGACACCGTGTGGATCGGCGACCACCTGCTCGCGGTCGACCCCAACCAGCGGCTGGAGGACGACACCCTGGAGGCGTACGTCACGCTCGGGTTCCTGGCCGCGCGCACCGAGCGGGTCAGGCTGGGGACGATGGTCACCGGCGTGACGTTCCGGCCGCCCGCGCTGCTGGTCAAGGCGGTCACCACGCTGGACGTGCTGTCCGGCGGGCGGGCCTGGCTGGGCGTCGGCGCCGGCTACCACCGGGTCGAGGCGGACATGATGGGCCTGCCGCTGCCGCCGGTCGCCGAGCGCTTCGAGCGGCTGGCCGAGACGCTGCGCATCGCGCGCCGGATGTGGTCGGGCGACGAGAGCCCGGTGCACAGCGAGCACTACCGGCTGGACCGGCCGCTGGCCCACCCGGCGCCGCTGAGCCGGCCGCATCCGCCGGTCCTGATCGGCGGCATGGGCGAGCGGCGGACGCTGCCACTGGTCGCGGAGTACGCCGACGCGTGCAACCTGTTCGACATCCCCGACGGCGGGCGGACGCTGCGGCACAAGCTCGCGGTGCTGGCCGAGCACTGTGAACGGCTGGGCCGGCCGTTCGACGCGATCGAGAAGACGGTGAGCACCCGGCTGGAGGACGGCGAGCCCGGCGAGGAGTTCGCGAAGCGGTGCGCGGCGCTGGCCGAGATCGGGATCGAGCACGTGGTGGTGATCCAGAACCGGCCGTGGACCCCGGCGGACGTGGCCCGGCTGGCGCCGGCGGTGGCCCTCGACAGCCGGGAACGCTGACAAAAACCCCGACTCACCCTGACAAAATCCCCGACTCGCGGGCGGTTTACGGCACGGCGGTGGGGAGTGCGGACGTGTACGAGGGGTACGGGCCTACCGGGTCGGCGGCGAGGAGGGCGTGGACTATGGCTCGGGACACGCAGTCCGCGCCGGCGGCCAGCAGCTCGTGCAGGTCGTCGCCGTCGGGGGCGGGGCGCGCGGTGGTGGACAGGGCGAACGTGGTGTCGCCGTCGTGCATGGTGTGCACCGGGCGGACCGCGCGAGCCAGGCCGTCCGCGCCCATCCCCGCCAGCAGCGTGCACTGCGACTTGGTCAGCGTCAGGTCGGTGCCGAGCAGGGCCAGCGTGGTCGCCCGCAGCGGGCCCTCGACGGCGGTCCGCAGCGTGCCGGCCGCTCGCACGGCGGCCAGCTCCTCGGGGTCCGGTCTTTGTAGCGTTGCGAACTCGCCGGGCAGCCCGTACCGCGCGCCGTAGGGTTCGCCCGTCTCCGGGTGCACCGCCGAGCCGGCCGCGTTGAGTACGACCAGCGCGGCCACCGTGCCCCCACCGCTGAGCACCGCGCTGGCGCTGCCCACGCCGCCCTTCAGCCCGCCGGCCACCGCCCCGGTCCCGGCGCCGATCACGCCCTGCCGCACCGCCGCCGACCCGGCCGGCGCGCGCGCGTCGTCGTACGCCGCCGCCCCGGTCGACGCGTCCGGCCGCGCCCCGAAGTCACCGCCGCGCAGCAGGTCGAACACCACGGCGGCGGGCACGATCGGCACCACGTGTCCAGGCTCGCGCCCGACCGGAAAGCCGACCCCGTCCGCCTCCAGCCGCCGCATCACCCCGTCGGCCGCCGCCAGCCCGTACGCACTACCGCCGCTGAACACCACGGCGTGCACCCGATCCACCAACCGCCGTGGGTCGAGCAGGTCCGTCTCCCTGGTGCCCGGCGCGGCGCCGCGCACGTCGACGCCCGCAACCGCCCCGCCCGCCGGCGTGAGCACGACAGTCGTCCCGGTCAACGCCCCCGGGCCACGCAGCGTGGCATGCCCCACCCGCAGCCCGGGCACGTCCGTCAGCCCGTTCGTCTCTCCCGCTCGCATCAGCGCTGGTCAGAGCCCGTGAGTGGTTAGCGTTGCTATGGCAACGCTAACCACTCACGGGTCATGAGCTGCGGCGACGGCGGCGGGAGCGGCGGATGACGACGAAAACGACCAGCAGGCCGATCAGGAGCGGGCCGAGGCGCTTGAGCACGGGCGCGCCGGCGGTGTCCAGCAGGTCGATGGCGTCGACCTCGCTGCGGGTGCTGGGTTCGGGAGCGGCGGCCAGCTTGGGCGCGACGCCGTTGGCGCTGGCCGTGCTCGCGGCCGGGGCAGGGGCGGTCTTGGTGGCGGCGGCCGGCTTTGCCGCGGACCCCTCGGCGCCGGCTTCCGCGGCGGCGGGCGATGACGCGGCGGCGGTCTCGGGCGCGGCGGCCTCGTCCGACTTGCCCAGCTTGTTGGCCAGGCAGGACGAGAACTGTCCGACGATCTTGTCGCTGACGTCGGCCATCACGCCCCGGCCGAACTGCGCCGGCCGCCCGGTGACCGTCATGTCGGTGACCATCTTCACGGTGGTCTGGTTGTCGCCGTCGGCGTGCAGGGTGCCGGTCACGGTGGCGCTGGCGGTGCCGTTGCCCCGCGAGTCCCGCCCGGACGCCTCGATCACGACCTTGCGGGCCTTCTCGTCACGCTCGACGAACGTGCCCTTGCCCTTGTAGGTCAGCGAGATCGGACCCAGCTTGACCTTGACCGTCCCGGTGAACGAGTCGCCCTCGTAGTTGTCCAAGGTGGCGCCGGGGAAACACGGCGCTACCCGGCGCGGGTCGTTGAACGCCGCCCAGGCCTCGTCGATCCCGGCCGGCACGGTGAACGTGTTCTCCAGCTGCATTGGCTTCAAGTCTCCGTTCTACAAAACCCCGTTTGAGCATACGGACGCCCGCCCTGCCAACCGGCCAGGGCGGGCGTCCGCGTGTCCTGTATCGGCGTCAGCCGGCGGCGGTGAGCACCGCTCGTCCGGTGAGCACCCTGGCCAGATGCTCACGGTAGTCCGAAGCCGCATCCGCGTCACTCGGCGCGGACGTGCCCTCGGTGGCGTGCTCGGCGGCCGCGCGGGCGGCGTCCTCGGTGGCCGGCTGGCCGACCAGGGCCTGCTCCACCCCGGAGGCCCGGATCGGCGTCGAGCCCATGTTGGTCAGCCCGATCCTGGCCTCGGAGATCGTCCCGCCGTCCACCTTGAGGGCCACCGCGACGGCCACCATCGACCAGGCCTGCGCGGTGCGGTTGAACTTCTCGTAGTGGTGCTTCCAGCCGGTGTAGCGCGGGAAGCGGATCTCGGTGAGGATCTCGTCCTCGCCGGTCGCGGTCGTGAAGTAGTCCTGGAAGAACTCACTCGCCGGGACCGTCCGCCGGCCCGAAGGACCGGCGATCACGAACGACGCGTCCAGCGCCAGCGCCACCGCGCCCAGGTCACCGGCCGGGTCGGCGTGCGAGAGCGAGCCGCCCAGGGTGCCCCGGTGGCGCACCTGCGGGTCGGCCACGGTGGCCGCCGCGTCCGGGAGCAGGCCGACGTGCTCGCGCAGCAGCTCGTCGTTCACCACGTCGTGGTGGGTGGTCATCGCGCCCACCACTATCTCGTTGCCGTCCTCGCGCACGCCGCGCAGCTCGGCGATGCCGCCGAGGTCCACGATCAGCTCCGGCGCGGCCATCCGCAGCCGCAGCACCGGCAGCAGGCTCTGCCCGCCGGCGAGGATCTTGACGTCATCACCTCCCTCGGACAGCGCGCGAACCGCCTCGTCCACCGACGTGGGGCGGACGTAGTCGAACTGGGCCGGGATCACTGAGCTGCTCCTGTCTCGTTCGCGTCATGGATGGCGCGCCACACGCGTTGCGGGGTGCACGGCATCTCGACCTGGCGCACGCCGAGGTGCCGCACGGCGTCGATCACGCCGTTCACGATGGCCGGGGTGGAGGCGATGGTGCCGGCCTCCCCGACGCCCTTGACGCCCAGCGGGTTCGTGGTCGCCGGCGTCTCGGTGCGGTCGGTGGTGAAGCTGGGCAGGTCGGCCGCGGACGGCAGCGTGTAGTCGACGAACGTGCCGGTCACCAGGGTGCCCTGCTCGTCGTAGTTGGCCTCCTCGAACAGCGCCTGCGCGATGCCCTGGGCCAGCCCGCCGTGCACCTGGCCGTCCACGATCAGCGGGTTCACCACCTTGCCCACGTCGTCCACGCTGACGTAGCTGCGCAGCCGCACCCGTCCGGTCTCGGTGTCGACCTCCACGGCGGCCAGGTGCGTGCCGTGCGGGAAGGAGAAGTTCTCCGGGTCGAAGGTGTACTCCGAGTCCAGCGAGGGCTCCATCCCCTCCGGGAAGTTGTGCGAGGTGAACGTGGCCAGCGCGACCTCCTGGATGGTCACGCCCTTGTCGGTGCCCTTGACCGAGAACTTCCCGCCGCCGAACTCGAGGTCGTCCTCGGACGCCTCCAGCAGGTGCGCGGCGACCTTCTTGGCCTTGTCCACGACCTTCTCCGCGCACTTGACCACGGCCGTGCCACCGACCGGCAGCGAGCGCGAGCCGTAGGTGTCCAGGCCCTTCGGGGACACCTGGGTGTCGCCGTGCAGCACCTCGACGTCCTCGAACGGCACACCCAGCTGGTCGGCCACGATCTGGCTCCACGCCGTCTCGTGCCCCTGGCCGTGCGCGGACGAGCCGGTGACCACCTCGACCTTTCCGGTGGGCAGCACCCGGATCGCCGCGTGCTCCCAGCCGCCGGCGCCCGCGCCCAGCGAGCCGAGCAGCCGGGACGGGGCAAGCCCGCACATCTCGGTGAACACCGAGATCCCGATGCCGAGCTGGGTCCGGTCACCGGCCGCCCGACGGCGCTCCTGCTCCTGGCGCAGGCCGGCGTAGTCGAACATCTGCATGGCCTTGGCGGTGGCCGCCTCGTAGTTGCCCGAGTCGTAGGTGAGCCCGCCGGCGTTGGTGTACGGGAACTCCTCGTGCTTGATCCAGTTCTGCTCGCGCAGCTCCAGCGGGTCGCGGCCCAGCTCGGCGGCCAGCTCGTCCATGATCCGCTCGACGGCGAAGGTGGCCTCCGGGCGGCCGGCGCCCCGGTAGGCGTCCGTGGGCGTCTTGTTGGTGAACACGTCCGTGCAGGTGAACCCGTACGACGGCACCTTGTACACGGCCGGGCCGATGAAGCAGCCGAACACCGGCACCGCGGGCGTGAACAGCCCGAAGTAGGCGCCCATGTCCGCGATCAGCTCGATCTTGAGCGCGGTGAGCGTGCCGTCCTTCTTCGCGGCCACCGTGACGTCCTGGATCTGGTCGCGGCCGTGGTGGGCGGAGAGCAGTGACTCCGAGCGGGTCTCGGTCCACTTCACAGGCTTGGACAACCGCCGCGCCACCAGGGTGGCCAGGATCTCCTCCGGGATCAGCTGCAGCTTGCCGCCGAACCCGCCGCCCACGTCGGGGGCGATCACCCGCAGCTTGTGCTCGGGCAGCCCGAGGGTGAGCCCGAGCATGGTGCGCAGCACGTGCGGGATCTGGGTCGCCGACCACATGGTCAGCTGCTCGCCGGTCGGGTCGACCACGACCGAGCGGGGCTCCATGAACGACGGGATCAGCCGCTGCTGGCGCCACCGCCGCTTGACCACCACCGAGTCCGGGTCGGCCTCGGCGGCCGCTATCGCGTCGTCCGCGGTCGGCCCGCTGGTGGCGCCGGCCGCCACCGAGTCGAACGGGAAGAACGCCCACTTGTTGCTGCCGTGCTCGGGGTGCACCAGCGTGGAGCCGTCGGCCAGCGCGGCCTCCATGTCCAGCACCGGGGGCAGCGGGTCGTAGTCCACCTCGACCGCCTCGGCGGCGTCGCGCGCGGTGGCGGCGTCGCGGGCCACCACGATCGCCACGATCTCACCGGCGAACCGCACGGTGTCGGTGGCGATGGAGACGTGCCGGGGCAGCGGGTCGTCGGCGTTGATCGGCCACGCGCACGGCAGGGCGGACTGCTCGGCGTCCAGGTCGGCGCCGGTGAACACGGCGACCACCCCTGGCACCTGCCTGGCGGCATCCACGGTGATGCCGCTGATCTTCGCGTGGGCCACCGGGCTGCGCACCATGGAGACGTGCAGCATCCCGTTGAGCGTGATGTTGTCGGTCCATCTGGTCCGACCGGTGATCAGCCTGGCGTCCTCCTTGCGGGTACGCGCGCGGCCAACTTCGGTGGTGGGGGCTGGCGCCGGTTCGGTGGTGGTCATGTCAGCCGCCGCCTCCCGCGACAGACGCCGAGGACTGGGCCGACTCAGGGCTGGCGGCCGCGCCCGGCTTCATCTTCTGCGCGGCGTCGCGCACCGCGCGGACGATGTTCTGGTACCCGGTGCACCGGCACAGGTTGCCTTCCAGCCCGTGCCTGACCTCGTGCTCGCTCGGGTCCGGGTTGTCCCCGAGCAGGTCGATCGCCTGCATGATCATCCCTGGCGTGCAGTAGCCGCACTGCAGGGCATGGTTGTCGTTGAACGCCTGCTGCATCGGGTGCAGCTGGCCGTCCCTGGCCAGCCCCTCGATGGTGGTGACCTCGCTGCCGTCCGCCTGCACCGCCAGCACCGAACACGACTTGACGCTCTGCCCGTTGAGGTGGACCGTGCACGCACCGCAGTTGCTGGTGTCGCAGCCGACGACGGTCCCGGTCTTGCCAAGTCGTTCACGCAGGTACTGGACGAGCAGCATGCGGGGCTCGACATCGTCGGCGTACTCGACGCCGTCGACGGTGACCCGAACCTGTGCCATGACCTTCTACTCCTCACTGCCGCGCACATTCTTGTGGCAGCCAACACATGCAACTCCGGATGATCGGGCGCCGCAAGATCAGGCGATGCCCGATAACCCGCAGGGAGACCCCCACAGTCTCGTCTATTCGCGGATGCGCGCAACGGCTGCCGCAGCCGCGGCACAAACCCCCGAAAGCCTCCGCTCACGCGGGTCCACACTCGCGTCGATTCCACCCGTTCGGACCAGTGCCGGCCGGGTGATCAATCCAGGTACTGGACGAGCAGGACGTGAACCTCCCGCCGATCATGGTCGTCCAAGATCAGATAGACGACATGGCCAGCAGCCCTGGGACCGAACGGCCAGCGTCGGACCGCGCCGTTCGGGTTGCCTTTGTGGTGCGGGGGGCCATTCCACGGCGCTAGTTCGATCGCGCCCAACGCATCGGCGTAGCCGGCAAGGGCCTCGTCGGGTAGCGCCGCGATCTGTTCCTGGGCGTCGGGATAGACGACGACCCGGTACACCTACCGCCCCAGCCGGGCGCGGATCAGCTCCTTGATCTCATCTCCGGACACGCTGCCGGCGGGCGCCCGGCCGGTGGCCGCCGTGTGCGCGGCGGTTGCGAGCACGCGGAAGTAGCTGCCCGGTTCCTTCAGCTCGGCGTGGGCGAACAGCCGCCATTTCGCCAGCAGGTCGTGGATGTCGGAAAGATCCTTGGTCTGTTTCGCGCGATCCAGGACGGTCTCCCACTCCCGGTCGAACTCCGCCGCCACGTCCGGGGTCAGGCAGCGTCGGATCGCGACCGGGTCGGCCGCCGGCGGCAATGGCTCGTCGTGGGACAAGCGCGCGGGAGAGGCCATGCGCACACGCTAGCGGTAGTTGGACGGCATGTCCCGCTTCGCGATGCCACGGATCGGTCACCCTTATGCCGGTCGCCGAGGCCTGGACGACCGCCTAGCGTTTGCACCCGACCGCTCGTCGCTATATCGAGGCCTGCGCGATCAACGGGTCATGATCCACAGGTCGGTATCTCGGGAGACACCGAAACGGCGAGCGAATGGGGGAGGTCCGTGATGCCGGGCTGGCTTGGCATGACGCTGGCGGCGGCGTTCGCGCTGGTCGCGGGGCACCGGGGGGTGCGAAGGGACCTGCCGGGCATGCTGATGGCGCTGGGCATGGCGATCATGTCGCTGGCCATGGCGGAGAACGCCGCCTGGGCGGTCCCGGCGGGGTATGCCGGGCCGGCGGTCGGGGCCGAGCTCGGGCCGCTGACGCCGCACGGGCCGTGGTGGGCGGGCGCGTTCGCGGCGCTCGCGCTGTGGCCGCTGGTCAGCAGGGCGCGGGCCGGTCGGGTGTGCGGCGGACCGGCATCGCACCTGGTCGGCGGGCTGGCCATGATCTACATGTGCGCGCTGGCGCCGATGCCGCACGGTCCGGATCCCGTGCAGGCAGTAACAGTGGGGTCCGGGCACGGCGGGCACCACGGTTCGACGGTCGCCATCGGGGTGGTGCCCGCGAGCCCGGCGGACACCCCGCTCAACGGCGCGCTCGCGCTGGTCGGGTGGGCGCTGGCCTGCTACTTCCTGCTCGCCACCGTGTCCACGCTGACCAGGCGCGGCGGCGACGGCACGCTCGCGCTGCCCCGTCCGGCCGTGCTCGGCGAGGCCGTGATGGCGCTCGGCACCGTGATCATGCTCGTCGCGATGACCTGAGCCCGCGTTCCTCACCATAGCCGCTGGTCAGGACCCGTGAGTGGCTAGGGGCGTCATAGCACCCCTAGCCACTCACGGGTCCTGAGCTGGGGAAACGTCGTGGAGGCCGAGGTTCGCGGGCCGGGCGGGTGATCACGGGCAGCAGCGGCGCGAGCGTGCGCCCGCGCCACGCGCCCCACCAGAGTCCGGCGCCGTAGGCCAGGTCGTCGGCGCGGTGGGCGAGCAGGTAGCGGACGGGGTCGAGGCCGGAGTCCCGCCGGTGGGTGTACCAGTCGACCAGCCCCTCGGCGAGCGCGGCGGCGAGCGCGGCGCGGCGGATCCGGCGCGATATCAGGCAGGCCGGCACGGCGAGCGGCCACCAGTGCCGGACGAGCAGGCCGGCCACCTGAGCGGCGGTGGCGCGCAGGCCGTGCCCGGTCAGCCGGGCGGCGGTCGGCCACGGCCGGGGCAGCCAGCCGCCGAGCGTGCGGCGCAGCCGCAGCGCCGACGCGGCGGTCAGCCCGGCGGCGGCCAGCATCCCCGGCCGGCGCCCCGTGCCGAGCAGCAGGCACGCGGCCACCGCCCACGGCGCGAACACCGCCGGCGGCACCGAGCCGGGGTGGCGCAGCGCGAGCGGCGCGGCCCCGGTGCCGTAGAACGCCTTGCGGGTCCACCAGTCCAGCGGCGCGGTGCGGTGGCAATGCGCGACCAGGGCGGACGGTTCGTAGCGCAGCCGCCGGCCGGCCGCGTGCAGCCGCAGCACCAGGTCGACGTCCTCGGCCACCGGGAGATCCGGGTCGAAGCCGTCGCCGAGGGCGTCGCGGCGGGCTAGCAGCGCGGCGCTGGGCACGTACGCCACCCGGGTCCGGGGCACGATCGGGGCCGGGTCCGGGCCGAGGTCCAAGGAGGAACGCGCCCGCTCATAGCGATCCAGCCAACCGCCGTCGCCCGGCAGCGCCACGATCCGGGGCGCGACCAGCGCCACCGACCGGTCGGCCAGGTGGGCGCGCAGCGGGGCCAGCCAGCCGGGCAGCGGCACCACGTCGGAGTCCAGGAACGCCACGTACTCGGTGCGGGCGGCGGCCAGCCCGGTGTTGCGGGCGGCGGCCGGCCCGAGCGAGCGCGGATGCCTGATCCAGCGCACCCGCACGGCGCCGGAGTCGACCGGGCGAGCGTCGGAGGCGGAGCCGTCGTCCACCACGATCACCTCGGCCAGCCCCGGCGCGGTCTCGTCCAGCGCGGCGAGCAGCCGGCGCAGCCCGTCCGGGCGGTCCCTGACCGGCACCACCACCGTCACGTCCGCCTCCGAAGGGCCGCCGAGACCGGACACGACCGGATGCGCCACCCCCGCATCCAGCAGCCGACGCGCGAGCGCCGCGGAGGTCGGATCGCGGACGGTCAGCTCACGACGCCCGGCAAGCAGCCGCCGCGCCGCCGGCGCCAGCCGGAGCAGCCGCATCGGCGACCCGCCCAGCACCACCGCCCCGCCGGACAACACGCGCGCCCGCCCGTCCAGCGCCACCGCAAAGCCGTCCGGCAGCCTGCTCATCCAACGAACCCGCCGTCGGCGTGCACGACCGTACCCATCACCGCCGACGACTCCGCCGAGCACAACCAGCACACCGAGGCCGCCACCTCGTCGGCGGACAACAACCGCTCCACCAACTGCTGCCCGGCGAACCGCTCCGGCGAGTCCAGCCCGTACACCTCGGCGGTGGCGGCCAGCATCGCGGTGTCGGTGGACCCGGGGGACACGGCGGTCGCGCTCACCCCGGTGCCGCGCAGGTCGGCGGCCAGCCCCCGGACCAGCCCGAGCACGCCGTGCTTCACCGCGCAGTACGGCGCCAGGTGCCACAGGCCGCGGTGCGCGGCGGCCGAGGTGAGCGCCACGAACCGCCCGGACCTCGGCTCCGGGCGGGCCAGCAGCGCCGGCACCGCCGCCCTGGCCAGGTGCAGCACCCCGCGCAGCCCCACCTGGTAGATCGTGTCCCACTCCGCGTCGGCGACCTCCCACAGCGGGCGCCCGCCGATCATCACCGCCGCCGCCGCGACCGCCGCGTCCAGCCCGCCGAACTCCTCCTCGGCCAGGCGCACCGCGTGCAGCATCGCCGGCTGGTCGCGCACGTCCGCCACCATCGGCCGGACCGTGTCCGGGTGGGCGGCCACCACCGCGTCCAGTTCGTCGCGGGTGGCCAGCGGATAGCCCACGACCGGCTCGACGTCCGTGCCCGCGCACGCGTCCACCGCGACCACCCGCCAGCCGTCGGCGGCCAGCCGGTGCACCACGGCCGCGCCGATGCCCCGCGCCGCCCCGGTGACCAGGGCAACCCGAAACCCAGCACCCGACATGACGAGATCGTGCCACGCTGGACGGATGCTGGACTCGGCGCCCGTACTCCCCGCCTACGGCCGGCGCTCGCTGGCCGAGCTCGTCCCGTCCCTGCTCACCGCCCTGAACGGCGGCGCCAACCCGCTCGGCATCGAGCCGGCGCGGCGAATCTGCCTGCTGCTGGTGGACGGCCTGGGCGCGCACCAGCTCGCGGCGCACGCCGCCGAGGCGCCGTTCCTGTCCTCACTGCTCGGCCCCGGAGATCCGCTCACCGCCGGATTCCCGTCCAGCACCCCGGTCAGCCTCAGCTCGCTGGGCACCGGGGCGCCGCCGGGCGCGCACGGCATGCTCGGGGTCAGCTTCGAGGCCGATCACGGCGAGCTGCTGGACACGCTGAGATGGACGACGCGCCGGGACGGGCGGTCGGTGGACCAGCGCGAGGCGCTGCCGCCGGAGACGGTCCAGCCGCTGGACACGGCGCTGGCCGGGGCGGCGGCCGGCGGGGTGGACGTGCGGGTGGTGTCGTCGGCGGTCTTCGAGGGCTCCGGGCTGACCAGGGCGGCGCTGCGCGGCGGGCAGTACCGGGGGGTGCACGCCCTGGGCGACCTGGCCGCCGAGCTGGTCACCGCGCTGGCCGCGCCCGCCCCGGTGTTCTGCTACGGCTACCACGCGCACCTGGACGCGCTCGGCCACGTCTACGGCCCCGGCTCGCTGCCGTGGCGCCTGGAGCTGGCGGTGGTGGACCGGGTGGCCGCGCTGGTCGCCGAGGGGCTGCCGCCGGACGGGCTGCTGGTGGTGACCGCCGACCACGGCATGGTCACGGTGCCCGCCGAGGCGCGCCTGGACGCGGACACGGACGACGAGCTGCGCGCCGGGGTGCGGCTGATCGGCGGCGACCCCCGGTCCCGGCACGTGTACGCCGAGCCGGGCGCGGCCGCCGACGTGCTGGCGACCTGGACCGCACGCCTGGGCGAGCGCGCCTGGGTGCTGCCCCGGGAGCGGGCGATCGCGGAGGGCTGGTTCGGCCCGGTCGGCTCCGACCAGGTGCGCGCCCGGATCGGCGACGTGGTGGTCGCCGCGCGCGGCACGACGGGGGTCACCCGCTCGCGGGCCGAACCGTTCCTGACCAGGCTGATCGGCCAGCACGGCTCGCTGACCGCCACCGAGCAGCACATCCCGCTGCTGCAGGCCCGGCGGGGCTAGCTCCGGGCGCTGGACAGCAGGCGCCAGGTGTGCGGCCAGGCGCGCGGCGTCCGGGCGGCGGTCCACAGCAGCGGCGTCAGGTCGGGGTAGGCGAACCGCTCGACCGCCAGCCCGTCGCGCAGCGTCACCCGGTCGCAGGAGCGGAAGGTCACCGCCCGGTGGCCGATCCGCCCGTCCAGCCGTACCTCGATGTAGATCACCTCGCCCCGCGACGCCCAGCCCTCCACCGTGCCGTGCAGGTCCGAGACCAGCGCGAACAGTGGCCGGGCGAACCGCTCGCGCAGCCCCCGGTGCCCGACCATCGGGGTGGACAGCGGCTGGATCAGCCGGCAGTCCGGGGTGAACAACGGCTCGAAGTGGTCGGCGAACGCGTCCGCGCCGGCCGGCGCCCGCCAGCCCTCGGCAAACGCCTCCACCCACGCCCGCGCGGCATCGACCTGCGTCATGGACGAGACGCTAGCTCGTCACCTCGTTGTCCGGCAGCCAGTCGCCCCGGCCGGACGGCAGCACGTCCAGTACGTTCCACACCGGTGAGAGCAGGTCCATCCCCCGGCCGGTGCGGTCTGGGAAGTCGGCGCAGCTGGTGTACGCGTGCCGCACCCGGTCGCCCTCGCGGGTGAACACGCTGAACGCGGGGAACTGCCCGCCGCGCGAGCCCTGCATGCCCAGGTCGGTGAGCAGCTGCGAGCCGGCCGCGGAGACCAGCCGCAGCCCGGACCAGCGCCGGTAGCGGGCGTAGCGGCGCAGCGTGGCCAGCGGCGCGGCGGCGACGACCGCCAGCCCGGCCCGGCGCTGGATGTGGTGCGCGACGCCGCGGAAGCCGTCCACCCACAGCGAGCACATCGGGCACGCCTCGTCGTCGTCGGCGTGGAACATCAGGTGGTAGACGAACAGCTGGTCGTGCGGCCCGAACAGGTCGGCCAGCGTGACCGGCATCTCCGGCCCGTCGGCCGCCAGCTCGAGCGGCCCCTCGACCAGCCGGTACTCCGGCAGCACCGGGCCGGGCGGCAGCTCGCGGCGCTGGGCGGCCACCGCCTCGACCTGGTCGCGCAGCGCCATCTCGGCCTCGGCCAGCTCGCGGCGGGCACGCTTGTACTCCTCGCTGGCGCCGGCCGCCCACATCGGCGGCTGGTCGCCCTCCACGTGCAGGGTGATGCTCTTCAGCTCGGTCCACCACTCGGCGCCGAGCTTCGACCCGGTCAGCTCCGTCATCGCTCGCCCCCGCTCTCGCGGACGGCCTTCGCCAGCCTGTCCAGCATGGTGGTCCAGCCACCGCTGTGGTCGGAGATCGTGGCCGGCGGCAGGCCCCGGTGCACCAGCATCACCCGGGTGCCGGTGCCCGACTCGTTCGGCGACAGGGTCACCTCGACGGTGCTCGTGCCGGGCGCCACGCCCACGTCCGAGTTCTCGAAGCCCCAGCTGAAGATCACCCGCTTGGGCGGGTCGACCTCGATGAACTCACCGCGCATGTGGAACCGCCCCCGGTCGGGCGGCGCGCCCTCGTGCACCTGGTAGCAGACGCCGCCGGGCCGGGGGTCCAGCTCGGCCTCCAGCGCGAGCCACCTGGTGATCTTCTCCGGATCCACGAAGAACTCGAAGATCGTCTCCGCGGACGCCTCGATGTCGATCTCGCGGACGATGGTCTCAGTCGTTTCGGTGGGCATCACGCCTCCGCTGCTCGCGCTCGGCCTCGACCTTCAACGTCGACAGCCGGCTGTCCCAGAACTCCTCGAAGAACGCCCGCGCCTCGGCGAACCCCTCCGGCCGGGCGCGGTAGAGCCGACGGGTCCCGTCCCGCCGCTCGTGCAGCAGCCCGGCGTCGCGCAGCACCCGCAGGTGTTGCGACACGGTCGGCCGGGACACGTCGGGGAAGTGCGCGGCGATGGAACCCGCCGTGGACTCGGCCGTGCGCACCAGGCGCAGGATCTCCCGCCGGCGCGGCTCGACAACGGCTTCCAGCACTGCCTGCATACGAGCTAACGTAGGCGAGAACTTACGTAAGCGTCAACCTACACAACTGGTCCACCATCGCGGCCAGCATCGCCTCACCTTCGGAAGCGCTGGCCCCGGCCGGGTCGCCGAGCACGCCGTTCTCCGCCACCGGGGCGACCCCGTGGGCGCGCAGCGCGGGCATCAGCTCGGGCAGCGGCGTGGTGTTGCCGGCCTCGACGAGGTCCAGCCGCACGGTGTCCGGGGCCAGCGCGAGCATCAGCGACGTCTCCACCCGGCCGGCGTGCGCGTCCCGCACCGGGGTGACGTCGGGCGGTGGCGCGCAGCCGTACCACCGCACGTCGCGCCCCTCTGCCCGCAGCAGCGCCACCGCGCCCCGCAGCGCGTCGACGTTGCCGCCGTGCCCGTTGACGAACACCAGCCGCCGCGCCCACCTCCCGGCCGAGCGCCCCAGCTCCACCAGCACCGTCCGCACCGCGTCCGTACCGATCGACACCGTGCCCGCGAACCCCTCGTGCTCCCCGGACGCCCCGAACGCCACCGCCGGCGCCACCAGCACGTCCGCGCCCGCCTGCGCTCGCGCTCGCGCCGCCGCGCCGCGCGCCACCGCCTCCGCGATCCGAGTATCGGTGTCCAGCGGCAGGTGCGGCCCGTGCTGCTCCACCGACCCCACCGGCACCAGCACCGTGACGCCCTCGCCCACCTCCGGCCACACCCGCTCGCCCAGCATGCGGCTACGGGTACGAGGGCATCCCCGCGAGCGGGCTGGCGTCGCAGGCGCGGTCCGGCCGGCGCGGGGGTGGCGCGAGCGTGAGCGCGACCGCGGACCGGGAGTTGCGGGGCGCGGACCGGGAGTGGTCCACGTCCGAGCGCGGGATCGCGGTGGACGGGGTACGGGCGGCCAGGGCCTGCTCGCCGAGTCCGCGCACGCACTCCGGGTCGGGGCCGTCCAGCGGCAGGCCGGTGAAGAACTTCGCGGCCATGCACCCGCCCTGACACGCGTCGTAGTGACCGCACGAGCGGCACGCCCCACCCGTCTGTGGCTCCCGCAGCTCGGCGAACAACTCCGAGTCCCGCCACACCGAGGCGAACCCGCCCGGCGAGCGCACGTTCCCGGCCAGGAAGTTCTCGTGGATCGCGAACGGGCACGCGTACACGTCCCCGACCGGGTCGATCAGGCACACCACCCGCCCCGCCCCGCACAGGTTCAGCCCCGGCAGCGCCGAGCCGTACGCGGACAGGTGAAAGAACGAGTCGCCGGTCAGCACGTCGGCCCCACGCGCAACCAGCCAGTCGTAGAGCTGACGCTGCTGCTCCGCCGTCGGGTGCAGCTCGTCCCAGACATCGGCACCCCGACCGGACGGACGCAGCCGGGTGATCCGCAGCTGCGCACCGAACTTGTCAGCGATCGCCTTGAACTCGTCGAGCTGCTCGACGTTCTGCCGCGTCATCACCACGCTGATCTTCGGCTGCCCGAACCCCGCCGAGGCCAGGTTCTCCAGCGCGCGCATCGCCGTCGCGTACGAGCCCGGCCCGCGCACCGCGTCGTTCACCGGGGCGGTGGCCCCGTCCAGGGAGATCTGCACGTCCACGTAGTCCGTACCCGCCAGCCGCCGGGCCCGCGCCGGGTCCAGCTTCACCCCGTTGGTGGAGAACTTGACGCCCACGTCGTGCTCGACCGCGTAGTCCAGCAGCTCCCAGAAGTCCGGCCGCACCGTCGGCTCGCCGCCGCCCACGTTGACGTAGAAGACCTGCATCCGCTGCAGCTCGTCGATCACCGCCTTGCACTCGGCCGTGGACAGCTCGCGCGGGTCGCGCCGCCCGGACGAGGACAGGCAGTGCACGCACGCCAGGTTGCAGGCGTAGGTCAGCTCCCAGGTCAGGCAGATCGGCGAGTTGAGCCCGTACTGAAAGTGCTCGGTGAGCTTCATCACGCATCCTCGACGGGTTCGATCGTGCCGGCCTCCGCGAGCCCGGCCAGCGCCTTCAGGTACGCCGGTCGCTGCGCGGCGTCCACCCCGGCCGCCTCCATGGCGCCGTGCACTGACGAGTGCCGCTCCAGCCCGGTCACCACCTCGACCAGCTCGGGCGTCTTCAGGAACGACAGCTTCCTGGTGCCGAAGTGGTACACCAGTGCCCCGAACGGCTCCGGCCGAAGCGCCACCGACGGGCTGCGGCGGTAGGGCCGGTCGGGGTCGAACTCCGACGTCACGCCCGGACCTAGTAGACCCCGCACATGCCGTCGATCGAGACCTCCTCGACCAGGGCCTCCTCCGCGACCGGCTGCTCTACCTGCTCGTCCTGCTCGTTCGGGGTCATTGATCTTCCTCTCGCCCGGCGCGGTACGTTCTGCCCCGCACGTTAAAGACGGACGGAGGACTCGGCAAGACAAGCGGTCCGCCCCGCCCTCGCCGGGTCGGCCGGGTCTCAAGTCACAGAGATCGAAAAGGCCTTGCCTACGCCCCGCGCCCGTAACGAAGCTCCATGTGACGTCGACATCACGAGAGGATGGACTTGCTTTCATCCCGTCGCCGATCCGTCGCGGCGTCGTTGAGCACGGGGGAAGTTCAGTGAGCCAGACACACGCGGGCACCGCTACAGGCTGTGGTGCCGGGGCCGACGGACCGTGAGGGGGAACGGGTCGAACGCATGAAGATGGGCATGAGCACAGGCACAAGCCCCGGGAAGCGCCCGGAACCAGAGATCGAGACATTGGCCGGACCGGTGACCACGATCACGGCCGTTGACCCTCCGCCGTCGGCGCTGCATCAGTGGGACCGTCTCGTGGACCGCACGGTCGGCACCGACGTGACCCAGCTGTCCGCGTGGGCCCGCATCCGCTCCATGGCCGGCTACTCACCCGTCTACGTGATGGCCTTCCAGGACGACCGGGTGGTCGGTGGCGCGCTGCTGCTGCGCCGTCGGTTGTTCGGGCTGCTGGACATCGGCTACCTGCCGTACGGCCCCGTCGTGGACCCGCAGGCCCCCTACCCGAGCGCGGTCGCACTGGCGCTGGTCGAGGAGCTGACCCAGATCGCGCAGTCGTTGACGGTGACCTTCGTGCAGCCCCCCGAGGGCGCGCACGAGATCAGCGCCGGGCTGCTCGCGCGCGGGTTCCGCCCCTCCCGCGCGGGCATCGCCCCGACCGGCTCGTACCGGCTGGACCTGACCCCGCCGCTGGAGGAGATCCGCTCCGGGTTCTCCAAGCGGCTCAAGTCGTGGACCAACCGATGGCAGTCCAAGGGCGTGACCGTGCGGCTCTCCGACGAGAGCGAGCTGCCGCTGCTGCTGCGGCTGATGGAGCACACCGGCGCCCGGCAGGGCTTCGCCCCGCCCCCGCTGGACTACGTGCGGACCCTCTACCGCGAGCTGGCCGCGAACGACCACGCCGCGCTGTTCATCGGCGAGGTGGACGGGCGGCCGGTGTCGGCGGACCTGGTCACCGTGGTCGGCGGCATGGTGCGCGGGCGCCTGGGCGGCTTCGACGGCTCCGGGCCGACCGGCAAGCTGTCCGTCCCCGCGGCGGTGCGCTGGGAGATCGTGAAGTGGGCCAAGGCGCGCGGCTACCGCTGGCTGGACTTCGGCGGGCTGCCCGAGAAGATGCTCGTCGACATGATCGACAAGGGCATCCACAGCAGCGAGGAGTGGCCCAGCGCGCAGCGGTCCAAGCTGTCGTTCAACGGCACCCCGTTCCGCTACCCCACGGCCGTGGAGCTCATCCGCCCGGCGCCCATCCGCGCCGCCTACGACGTGCTCCGGCGTAACGAACGCGGCGCGAAGATCATCGCCGCCGCCAAGATGAAGCTGCGCGGACAGTTCCGGAAGCGGTGATGTCGTGTCAGAACAGCAGCGGCCAGGGTTGAACATCGTCTGCGTCGGCGCGGGACCGGCCGGCCTGTACTTCGCGATCTGCACCAAGCTGCGCAACCCCGCGCACCGCATCACGATCGTGGAGCGCAACCGCGAGGGCGTGAGCTTCGGGTGGGGCTTCGGCTTCTGGGACGACGTGCTGGACATGCTCTACGCCAACGACCCGGTCACCGCCCGCCAGGTCGAGGCGGCCACCGGGCTCTGGGACGGCATCGAGGTGCACATCGGCGGCCGGCCCACCGCGTACCTGGGCGGGTACGGGCTGAGCATGGGCCGCCAGCGGCTGCTGGACATCCTGGTCGCGCGGGCCCGCGAGCTCGACATCGAGCTGCAGTTCGAGCGCACCGTGAACGACCTCTCCGAGTTCGCCGACGCCGACCTGATCGTGTCCGGCGACGGCATCAACAGCGGGCTGCGCACCCGGTGGGCCGACGACTTCGGCACCACCGTCGAGTCCGGCCGCAACAAGTACCTCTGGCTGGGCACCTACAAGGTGTTCGACGCCTTCCGCTACATCTTCGAGCAGACCCCCGCCGGCTGGATCTGGCTGCACTGCTACTACCTGGACGCCGGGCGCAGCACCTGCATCGTGGAGTGCCCCCCGGAGACCTGGCGCGGGCTCGGCTTCGACGAGCTGGGCCCCAAGGAGTGCCTCGCCGAGCTGGAGCGGATCTTCTCCAAGCACCTGGACGGCCACGAGCTGATCAGCCAGATGCACGACGTGGACACCGCGTCCTGGCTGCAGGGCAAGCAGGTCAGCAACACCACCTGGTACAAGGACAACGTGGTGCTGCTCGGCGACGCGGCGCACTCCACGCACTTCTCCGTCGGGTCCGGCACCCGGCTGGCCATCGGCGACTCGGTGGCGCTGGCCGAGAAGGTCGACGAGTACGGCGCTGACGTCACGCTCGCGCTCAAGGCCTACGACGCCGAGCGCCGCCCGGTGCTCGAGGACGTCCAGCGCCAGGCGCTGGCCAGCATGCGGTTCCTGGAGAAGGTGCCGGAGAACATGGAGCTGGACAGCGTCCAGTTCGCCTACGCCATCTCCACCCGCCTGGGCAGCCGCGGCGCGAAGTGGCGCTACTACCTGCACCTGGCCACCCAGGTCCGCGCCCTGCGCTCGCTGCGGCTCAAGCTGACAGCGATGCGCCGCTCACGGCGGGTTCGCGCCCGCGCGTCGATGCGCTGACCCGCACGATGAAGTACTCCGCCACCACCGCGTTGACCAGGATGGACGCCCACACGCTGGCGTTGTAGATCTCGTCCAGCGGCACGCCGCGCGGCCGCAGCAGCAACATGCCGACGAGAAAGTAGACCCGCAGCGTCACCGCCGCGAACGTAAGTGCGTAGTTGCGGATCATCCAGACCCGGTGCTGCGATACCTGGCCACGGCGGATCGTCCGGTATGCCTGCGTCGCGGTGTACAGCCAGGCCGCCACCAGCAGGTAGAACGCGACCTGAACCGAGAACCCGTTGATCGAGAACGTGGCCGCGAACAGCGCCGAGACCGAGGCGGCGACCACGGCGCACAGGTAGACCCGGCCGGCGGCGCGGTGCAGCCTGGGGTAGCGGGCGCGCAGCCTGGCCGAGAACTGGAACGGGCCGATGATCATCGCCAGCCCGCCGGGGACGGCGTGCACCGCGAGGACCAGGTAATGCAGCGCCACCTCCGGGTTGAGCGGCAGCGCGCTGTCGGCCGGGTCGCCGGTCAGGTACGGCGGCACCGCGAACCCGGCGATCCCGAGCGCGCACACCGCCATCAGTCCCCACAGCCAGCGGCGGCGGGTGGCCCTGGACACCGTCATGGTCGTTCTCCTTCTTCTGCTAGTGAGTAGTCACTATCAAAGCCGCAAAAAAAATCACTCGGAGCTCAGGAAGCGATCGGCCCACGGGTCGTCGGCGGCCCGCGCCGGCAGGTCCATCGCCACGGCGACCATGTAGTACATCCCGTTCGCCACGAAGTCGTGCGCCTTGTCGGTGCCGGCCCCGGGGATCGCCTCGACGTGCTCGAAGACCCGCTTCGTCTCGCGGTGCATCAGGTCGCGGATGTCCGCGTCGTGGCTCGCCGCGTACCCCTGCAACATCATCAGCATCACCTCACGCCGGGCCATCAGCTCGCCCCACGCGTCCTCCATCGCCGCCGTCGGGTTCGGCCCGCCCACGGGCTCGCGCCGCAACATCTCCCGCTCGACGGTCTCCCACAACCGCGCGAGCACCGCCAGGAACAGCTCCTTCTTCGTGGCGAACAGCCGGAACAGGTTCGGGTGCGACAGCCCGGCCTCGCGCGCGATCGTGATCGTCGACCCACCGTGCAGCCCCCTGTGACTGAACTCCGCCAACGCGGCCTCCAGCACGTCCTCACGCCGCTGCTGTGCCCCCACCCTCGGGCGCCGCCGTGCCGTCGTCACGTTTGATAGTGAACACTCACTATCACTACCCTGTCAAGCACCTCGGCCCGCGGGTGATGACGCCGCCGTCGCGACCCGTGAGTGGCTAGGGTCGCTATGACGGCCCTAGCCACTCACGGGGTCAGGCGGACTTGAGGCGGCGCTTGGCGGTGCTGATCAGGCGGCGGCCGACCTGGCCGGCCTTGTACTGGGTGGCGCGGTGCAGCATCCAGGACAGGCCGGCGGGCTGCTCGCGGCGGGTGCGCAGCGCGTAGGCGAAGCGGACCGGGTCGGTGTCGATGTGCTGGGCCACGTTCTCGAACCAGGCGGAGCTGGCCCTGGCCGAGCCCTGGCGGACGGCCACGGCGGCGGACCTGTCGCGCTGGTAGGCGGCCAGGGCGTCGGGGAGCGCGGAGTGCGCCTTCATCGCCTGGTCCAGCCCGATCGCATCCTCGACCGCCAGCTTCGTCCCGGAGCCGATGGAGAAGTGCGTGGTGTGCGCGGCGTCGCCCATCAGCACCATGTTCTCGTGATGCCAGTTCTGGTTGGTGACGTCGGCGAAGTTCAGCCACGGCGTCTTGGTGCCCCCGGACTGGCTGATCAGCTCGTGGCCTCCCAGCTCGCGGGCGAACACGTCCTGGATCTTGGCCAGGCCGGCGTCGGTGTCCAGGGTGTCCAGGCCCAGGCCCTTCCAGGTCTCCGGGGTGCACTCGAAGATGCAGGTGCTGTGCTCGTCGTTGAACCGGTAGCCGTGCAGCCAGACCCAGCCGGCGGGGGTGCGCTCGAAGGCGAAGGTGAAGACGTTGAACAGCTTGCGGGTGCCCAGCCAGATGTAGTAGTTCCGCCCGGACTCGACGGTGGGCTTGAACTCGTCGGTGTACCGGGAGCGGATCCGGCTGTTGACGCCGTCGGCGGCCACCAGCAGGTCGGCGTCCGGGAGCGCGGCGGGGTCGACCTCGGTGTCGAAGCGCACGTCCACCCCGAGCGCCTCGGCGCGCGCGGTGAGCAGGTTCAGCAGGTGGGTGCGGCCGATGCTGTAGCCGTAGCCGCCCATGTGCGCCGGCCGCTCGCCGCCGATGTGCACTTCCTGGTCGTGCCACTGGTTCGCGTCGGCGAGCACCATCCGGGCGGTCTCCGGGTCGCTGCCGCGCAGGCCGTGCACCATGTCGTCCCAGAACACGACGCCCCAGCCGTAGGTCACCCCGCGCGGGTTGCGCTCCAGCACGGTGACCTCGGCGGCCGGGTCACGCAGCTTGCTCAGGATGGCGAAGTAGAGGCCGGCCGGGCCGGCACCTACGCAGACGATCTTCATCCGGGTTTCCGTTCCGTGTTGTGGTTCTGGTTACCGCCGCTGTGCCTATCTTCTCGGACGGCGCCGTCCGCGCTGACCTTGACCCCCGTAGCCGGCCGGCGGGCGTAGTCCGCGATGCCGTCGCCGATCAGCTCCAGGCATCCGTCCAGCCAGTCCGCCATCGCGGCCCGCCGCTCGGGCTCGGCGCGGGCGCGCAGGTAGCCGAGCAGGTGCTCCGAGGACATCAGCCGGAACAGCAACAGTAGCTGGGCGGCGACCACCCTCGGCCCCGGCGCGTGCCGGTCCTCGCCGGACTCCTCGGCGAGGACCTCGGCCAGCGCCTGCTCGAGCCGCTCCCACATCAGCCGCATCCGCGACCGCAGCGTCTCGCTGTCGGCGACCATGCGGTGCAGCCGGTCCAGGTCCGCGACCGCGCACGACCCGGAGATCCACTCGCGCACGGTGGCGGCCATCGCGTCCAGCGGGGTGCGGCCGGGCGGGCGGTCCCGGATGCGCTCCTGGAGCATGGCGCGCACCTCGTCCTCGTGGTCGAAGACGAGGTCCAGCTTGGACGGGAAGTAGACGAACACGGTCTTGGCGGACAGCCGCACCGCGCGGGCGATCTCGGTGACCGTGACGTTGTCGTAGCCGCGCTCGGCGAACAGCGCGTGGGCGGCGTCGAGGATGGCGCGCCGGGTCGCCCGCTTCTTCCGCTCGCGCAGCCCCAGCCCACCCGTGTCGGCGTCGTCGCACGTCACCGAATCAGGCTAGCGGGGGCAATCAGGTTGCCAACCCTGGACAATAAGCCTTGGAAAGGTGAGTGACCCACGTTTTTGGGTCGGCACCGGGAGGGCGTCGACATGGAGGTCGCGACCGCGCCACCACCACCTTCGGCACCGGCGGATGAGTCGAGCAACGGCTGGCTGATCCCCATGCTGGTGTTGATCGGCGGCATGTTCATGTCGCTGTTGGACATGACCATCGTCAACGTCGCGATCCCGACCATGCAACGGGATTTCGGGGTCGCCACCGACGACGTCGAGTGGATCAGCACCGCGTTCACCCTGGGGCTGGGCGTCGTGGTGCCGTTGTCGGGCTGGCTGGGCGACCGGCTCGGGCTGACCAAGGTCTATCTGGCCTGCCTGGTCGGCTTCGCTGTCGCCTCCGCCCTGTGCGGGCTGGCCTGGAACCTGGGCAGCATGGTCGCGTTCCGGATCCTGCAGGCGGTGCCGGGCGGGATCCTGCCGGTCATCACCATGTCGATGATCTACGTGATCGTGCCCAGGGAGAAGATGGGCAGCGCGATGGGGCTGTTCGGCCTCGGCGTGGTGTTCGGGCCGGCCGCGGGCCCGACCCTCGGCGGCTACCTCGTGGAGTACCTCGACTGGCGGCTGATCTTCTACATCAACGTGCCGGTGGCGGTGCTGGCCACGGTGGCCGCCTGGTTCCTGATCCCGAAGATGGCGCCCACCACGTCCCGGCGGTTCGACTGGTGGGGGTTCATCACGTCGGCCACCGGGCTGTTCGCGCTGCTGCTGGCGTTCTCCGAGGGCGAGTCCTGGGGCTGGGGCTCCTACCGGATCCTGATGCTGATCGTGGGCGCGCTGCTGCTGCTCGCGCTATTCGTGGTGATCGAGCTGGAGCTGGACGAGCCGCTGATCGACCTGCGGGTGTTCAAGAACTGGATGTTCACGAACTCGCTGCTGCTGATCATGGTGCTGATCGTCGGCCTGTTCGGGGTGCTGTTCTACCTGCCGCTGTTCATGCAGGCCGACCAGGGCACCCAGCCGCTGCGCACCGGGCTGATCCTGCTCCCCGAGGCGCTGGTGATGGGCGTGCTGATGCCGATCGCCGGGAGGCTCTACGACCTCATCGGCCCGCGCTGGCCGGCGGTCATCGGGCTGGCCATCGCGGCCTGGGGTGGCTTCCTGCTGTGCGGGATCAACCCGGACATGACCGACGAGGACGTCATCCTCTGGACCTGCATCAGGGCCTTCGGCAATGGGCTGGCCATGATGCCGATCATGACGGCCGGGATGTCCGCGGTCCCGCCCGGCCTGACCACCTCCGCCAGCCTGATGAACAACGTGGCCCAGCGGGTGGCCTCCGCGCTCGGACTGGCGGCGCTCACGGTGATCGCCAGCAGCCAGTCGAGCCAGCTGATGTCCGACAGGTCCGCGCTGATGCCCGCCAACGACCCCAGGCTGAGCGCGCACGGCATCTCCCAGCAGGACCTCACCGGCCTGTACGGCTACTACCAGAAACTCCAGGTCGAGGTGACCGCCCAGGCCTACAGCGACGTCTTCCTGGTCGCCGCCATCCTGACCACCATCGGCATCGTCCTGGCCATGTTCATGAAAAAGCCGCCGATCCCCGACGAACCCGCCGCCCAACCCGCCGAGCCCGCCGCCGGCGCCGAGCCCACCGAACGGTCCGCCGAGGCGACACCTCCCGCCGACGGCACCGTCCGCGACCGCGAGCCGGTGCCTTAGCCCCTCAGCACCCCGACATTCCGGGCACGCACGGCGTCCCGGACGGCGAGCTGAGCTGGACGAACTGTGTGCGGCCGTCCGGCCCGATGCCCAGGATGGGGACCGCCTTGTTCTGCGCGTTGCCGTTGGGGGCGAGCGAGATCCAACCGCTGGCCCCGGGTAGCAGGCCGACGCCGTGAATGCGCTTGAACTGCTGGATCAGCTCCGCCGGTGAGCCGAGCGGAGGGTCGGACGACCGGATGGCGCGAACCGCCGTCATGATCGCGTCATAGGCCATGATGGTGTCGCCGTCGTCCAGGCTCTGGCCGGGGAACAGGGTCGGAAAACAGTCCGGGCCAGTGCAGGTGAGGTACTCGGCCGCGTTCGGCTGGAAGGCGCCGGGCGCGTTCCGCCATGACTCTGGGTGCGCCAGCGCCGTGTAAGCGACTGACACGTTCGCCGACAGCCCGTTGCGCAGCTCCGGCGCGCCGGACGCAGCCGCCGCCGCAAAGGTGGCGCCGTCGTGACCCGTCACCACCTTGATAGGGCGGTTGAGGCAGGGCCGATGCGACAGCGCGGCGACAAGCGCCGCCAGCTCGGGTGAACGGCCGGCGAAGAACAGCGCGTCGGGTTGTTGTTGGCAGAGGTTGGTCACGATGGCGTTCATGGTGTTCGCGGCGCCCGACCGTTCACCGGCGTACACCTCGTCCGGCACGACGATCTCATAGCCGTCGCCTGGGTAGTGCTCCCGGAACGCCCTGCCCAGGTCCCGCGAGTAGGCGTCCCTCGGGTCGGTGTTCTGCACGATCAGCGTCTTCCTCGCACCCGTCGACCGCAGATACGCCGCCGCGGCGGCCGCCTCGTCCGAGGTGGTCGGCGCGATGCGGGCAATCGAGGAGTTCGCCGTCACAGGGGCCGAGGTGAGCTGGTCGTCCGTTAGGCCGGCGATGATCAGCGGCACGTGGGCGGCGAGCAACGGGTCGATCGCCTCGCGGGGCGTGCCCGACGACTTGCCGCTGATCACGACGGCCATCAGATGGTGCTCGGCAAAGCCGGTGGTGGCCATCTCTCGCAGCGCACCGATGGGTCCGTTCGCGGGCTGCTCGGCCTTGCCGATGTTGGCGATCAGCACCCGGATCGGCGGCCGATCGGGGCGGCCGGCGGTCTTCGTCCGATTGGCCTGTCGCTGTGCGATCGCGGCCCCCATGACATCTTCGGCCACCCGGGCCGCGTAGTCGTCGTCGGTTCCGGGCGGCGGGATGGGGACGACGTAGGCGATGCTCACCGCGGATGGGTCCCCGGCCACCCGGGCGTTCTCCTCCCCGATGAGCCGCAACGCTGCAGCCGTCCGGTCGCCGAAAACGGGACCTTGGTTGCCATCGGTGATGCCTATGCACTGCCCGTCGACCTTCGCCAGCCCTCCCGCGCAGTGCGTCAGCCCGTACCACGTGGGGATGCCGAGCCCGACAAGCGCGAGGGCGAGCACCGCCAGGATGGCCAGGCGCACCGAGCTCCTGAGTGCCCGCCAGTACAAGCTGGCAACCCTGAAGAACCGGCGCAAGGGATGGCCGGGCCGGCTGGAGGTGTCAACCATGGTGTCCCCCGTGCTGATGCCAACGGTCCCAGCATTGGCTGAACGTCCTGCACCGCTCGACCAGGAAGGCCGCCCCCTCGGCCGCGTTCTGGGCGAGGGTGTCGAGCTCCATTTCGACGATGCCGCACATGTCATGGTGTGGATCGCCGAGCGGGTCGGTGTGCAGTTGCAGCGCGGCGAGCAGCCGGGGCGACACCAACGGCGCCGGCGCCTCGTCCGCGCAGAGCTCGCCGAAGTGGGCACCGGTGGTCTCGCCCCTGTCCGGGTGGGCCAGTGGAGCCGCCGTGACCCGCAGCAGCAACTCGTACCAGGCCTGTGGGTGGACCGGGTCGAACAGCTCGGTGAGCCGGGTCGCCACCTCGTGGAGCCGGCCGAGCGCGAGGCCGTGGTACAGCGCGGCCACCTCATCCTTGCTCGCCACCGCGCTGTCTCGGAGCAGCTCGTGCGCGTGGTCCCAGACCAGGTCCAGCGACGCGATGCCGCCAGGGCGGGCCAGCCGGTGAGCGATGGCCCGGCGGGCGAGCGGGTGTAGTCGCGGCGGTTCCGGCACCCCGTCCGTGATCCCGTGGGTGACCCACAGGTCGCGGGAGCGGAACGCCGTGATCAACCTTCGACCCCGACGGGTCTCTTGCCGCAGTATCGGGGCGATCCTGCCGTCGGAGAGGTCGACGGCGATCGCCATCAACACCAGCCCTCGGCGTATCTCCTCGGCCCACGGGCCGAGCACCAGGTCGAAGACCCGGTCGTCAAGGCTCCGACCGTCACGATCCTGCTGTCCCAAGGTGCCCCGGAGATCGACCCGGCGGCCGGGGCTGAGCCTCCCGTCGGGACCCCCCAGCACGTCGACGACCATCTCCAGGCCGGTCGGATGGGCCGCGGTCAGCCGGTGGGTGAAGGCAACGGTATGGAACAACGGCGGGCCGACGTCCAGCCTGGCCGCGATCGTCCGCACCTCCTCGCGGGTCGGCCCCGCGGTCGGCGCCACCTCGTCGACCGGATCGACCGACACCGGGTAGTACCGGCTGCCGTCACGCCTGTCTCGCTCGTTCCGCCAGAGCGTGATCGAGGCGTCCTCCAGGGCGTCCGGCTGCCAGTCCGGCGGCGCCGCCGCGGCTGCCGGAGGGTAGCGCTGGTGCGAGGCGGCCACGACGAGCAACGGACCCGATCCGGCCCGCTGTTCGGAGACCATGGTGACGAAGTCGCGGAGCTCGGGCGCGCCCACGTTGTCGAGCAACACAACGGCGCTGGTCCCACGGTCGAACGGGGTGAACCCTGCATCGAACGCGCCGCGCACGTCGGCCACGAAGGCCCGGCAGAGCACCTCGTCGACCCCCTCGTGGTCCTCCTGGAACTCCCGAACCGACAGCTCGACCAATGCGTCCACCGGATCGGGGAAGTGCTTGCCTCCGCCGAGTCCGTCCCGGTACCAGCGCATGCCGACGCCGCGCAGCATCTTGATGGTCCGGCTGATCTCCCACCCGCCGTCCACCGCCAGGCCGACCGCGCTGGTCACCGATACGTCCACACCGGCGAGCCCCGCGATCGCCATCCCGGCGTTCCGCACCCAGGTGCGCCCCTCGGATGTGTTCCGGAGCCTCCGCTGGATCAGCGTCCGGCGGGCGTCCCTGGCGCCGGCCATCGCGTCGGGGTCGAGTGGTTCGCCGACTGCCCACATCCCGAGAAAGAAACGCGGGAATCCGACCCGCCCGAATCGGGCGACCCGCCGTCCGAACTGGAAGGCGAGCCGGTTCGCGACCTGGTGCGGGCGCAGGCCGGGCGGCAGCCGCTCGCCGTCCAGAAAGGCGCGCGGCCCGGGCCAGTCGTAAATTTCGTTCAGGCTCTTGAGCAGGTCCGAGCACTCCGAGCCGCGTGATCCCCAGAGCACGACGATCGGCAGGTCATCGGCGCCCGGACGGTCGCGAGTCGCGCAGGTACGAACGAGCTGTTCCAGAAGGATTTGACGACCGTCGGGCACCGCCACCCCCCATGTGACGCGAGTGCCGTTTGCTTTCGGGACCGCGCTATCGGCAATTTCGCAACACCGTACTCGCCGCTCGACGCCGATTTGTCAGCCTGGGCGGCTCCCTGCTATGCGGGATCAGTCCGGACATGACCGAGGGCGACGTCAAGCCGCCGATCCGGGACGAAGCCGCCGGCCAACCCGTCGACGCCGAGCTCACCGAAGCCACACCGCACAGCGCCACCGCCACTCCCACCTCCGACGACGGCGCAACCCGCGACCCGCGACCCGCGACCCGCGACCCGCGACCCGCGACCCGCGACCCGCGACCCGCGACCCGCGACCCGCGACCCGCGACCCGCGACCGGGAGCCTGTGCCTTGACCGAACGACCGGTTCAGCACCCTGGCATTCCTGGCGTGCACGGCGTCCCGGACGGCGAGCTGAGCTGGACGAACTGTGTGCGGCCGTCCGGGGCGGCGCGCAGGATGGCAACCGCCTTGTTGACCGCGCTCCCGGTCGAAGTGAGCGAGATCCACCCGCTGGCCCCGGCGACCAAGCCGGCGCCGTGCATCAGTTTGAACTGCCCGATCAGATCTCGCGGTGAGCGGACTTCGCCATAGGGCGAACGAATCCCGCCGATCGTGGCCATCATCGCGTCGTACGCCATGATCGCGTAGCTGTCGTCCAGCGTCTGGTTCGGGAACAGGGTCGGGAAGCACTCCGCGCACCGGCCGGTCAGGTACTCGGTCGAGCCGGCCGTGAACGCCCAGGGCGCCTTGCCCCACGCCTCGGGGTGTGCCAGCGCGGTGAACTCGACGGACGCGTTCGCCTCCATGCCCCTGCGCAGCTCGGGCACGCCGCCGGCGAGCATCGCCACGAACTGGGCACCGTCGTCGCCGGTCACCACCCGGACCGGGAGGTCCAGGCAAGGTCGGGTCGGCAAGGCCGAGGCCAATGCCGCCAGCTCGGGTGCCCGGCCGGCAAAGAACACCACGTCCGGCCGCTGCTGACAGATGTTGAGCACGATGCCCTTCATGGCGCCCACGGGGTTGCGCTGGCCGTTGTATGTCTCGTCCGGCTCCACGACCGCATGCCCGGCGTCCACGTATCGGGCGCGGAAGGCGGCGCCGAGGCTCAGCGAGTAGCGGTCGTCCGGATCGGTGTTCTGCACGATCAGCGCCCGCTTGCTGGACGACCGGAGGTACGCGGCGGCCGCCGCGGCCTCGTCCTCGGTGGTCGGTGCGATCCGCGCGAGCGAGGTGTTCGGCGTCGCGGGGGCGGGGAGCAGCTGGTCCGCGGTCAGGTGGGAGATGACCACCGGTATCTCGGCGGTGACCATCGTCTCGATCAATGCGGTGAGCGGTCGCAACGACTTGCCGGTCACCGCGACGGCCATCAGGTGGTGCTTCGCGAACTCGGCGTGCGCCATCTCGATCAGCCTGGCGATCGGCTCCGCCGACGGGTTGGCGGAGTCACCGACGTTCACGACCAACACCCGGATCAGCGGACGGCCGCCCGCCGTGTTCGTCCGGTTCGCCTGCCGCTGGGCGACGGCCACCCCCATCAGGTCGCCGGCCAGGCGGGCCGCGTACGAGTCGTCGACCCCTGGCGGAGGGAGCGGCACGACGTAGGCGACGCTGACAGTGGGCTCCGCGGGATGCTCGTTGGCCAGCCGCGTGTTCTCTTCACCGATCACCCGGAGCGCGTTCGCCGCGCCAGGCCCGAAGACCTGGCTGTCTGTGCCATCGCTGATGCCGACACAGGGGCCTTCGGCCCGCTTGAGATCCGGGTAGTCGCAGTACGTCCGATTGATCCAGATGGTGATGGAGATGGCCACGAGCGCCGCGACCAGGATGAACACCAGCAGCGCCACCAGTATCTTGCGCACCCTCCTGCTGCGGTTGCCCCACCACCGCCGCAGCCGTCCGGGTCGTTGGGTCGACCTGACTGTCACGATGCCCCCAAACCGGCGTGCCAGCGGCTCCAGCACTGCCGGAACCTCTGACCCTGTGCCACCAAGAACGGTTCTCTCTGTCCCCCATGTCGACGCAGCTCGCCGAGCTCCGCGGCGACGATGCCGCACATGTCGTGGTGCGGATCACCGAGCGGATCGGAGTGGAGCAGCAGCGCCGCGAGGAGCTTCCGGGTCACCTTCGGTTCCGGTGCGGGTCCCTCGCTGAGCTTGTCGAGGTGGGTGCCGGCGTCGTGCCAGTCGTACGGGCGCGCCAACGGCGCCGCCGTGACCTGGAGGAGCAGCTCGTACCAGCGCTCCGGGCCCATCGAGTCGAACATGTCGCTGAGCCGCTGTGCCACCTCTGAGAACCGACCCAGCGCCAGCTCGTGGTACAGAAGGGCGAGGTCATCCCCGTTCTCGGCGGCGGCATTTCGCAGGACTTCGTGTGCCTGGTCCCATCGCAGGTCCAGCGCCGCGATTCCCCCCGGACGACCCAGCCGATGAGCGATTGCGCGTCGGGCGAACGGGTGCAGTCGCGGCGGATCCATCGCTCCCCCCACGACCCGATGTGTCACCCACAGGTCACGCGCTCGGAAATCTGTGATCAGTTCGGCCACCAGTGTGGGCTCCCTCCCCAGGATTGGGGCGATCCTGTGGTCGGACAGGTCGACGGCTATCGCCATCAGCGCCAGTCCACCGCGCATGTCCTCGGTCCACGGGCCCAATACCAGGTCGAATACCGTGTCATCCAGGTGTTCCAGGTCGAGGGTGCCGCGCAGGTCGAAACCCTGGGGCTCGGCGACCGCACTGGATAGTCCGCCGCCACGGCGCAGGGTCTCGATAACCATTTCCAGGCCCGCCGGATGGCCTGCGGTCAATCGATGGGCAAGGGAAACCGCCGCGCGCCGCGTCTCGCCGGGTTCCAACCCTCTGAGAATCGTTTCAACCTCCTGCCGGTCCGGCTCGGCGGTCGCGGGCACCTCGTCCACCGGATCCACCCACACCGGGTAGTAGCGACTCCCGCCCCGGGCGGCTCGCTGCGCTGCCCAGCGACTGATCGACACCTCGCTGAGGGCGTCCGGTTGCCAACTCGCCGGATCCTCGGCCGCGGCCGGTGGGAACCGCAGGTGCGAGGCGGCGACCACCAAGAGCGGCCCCGAGTTGTCCTCCAGCTCGGCGAGCATCGCGAGAAAGCGGCTGGCCGCCGGTCTGCCGACGTTGTCCAGCAGCGCAACAGCGCTGGTCTCACGTGCATTCCAGCCATGGCTGGCATCGAACTCGTGCCGTAGGTCCGCGACGAAGGCCCGACACAGCACCTCGTCGACCGAATTGTGGTTGCCCAGAAACTCCTGAACCGACAGTTCCACCACGCCGTCCACCGGGTCCTGGAAATGGACGTCGAGGATATCTCGGTACCACGTCATGGCGGGACCTCGCAGCAGCCGCAGGGTGCGGGTGATCTCCACCAGGCCATCCACGGCCAGACCGACCGCGCTCGTCACCGCGCCGTCCAGCCCGGCCAGACCGGCGATCGCCGCCGCCGAGTCCCGTAACCAGGTCCGGCCCTCGCTCCGGTTCCGCAGCCTCTGGTTGAGCAGGTCCCGGCGGGCCTCTCGGGCACCCGCGCCCGCGTCGGGGTTGAGTGGCTCTCGGACCGCCGCCAAGCCGAGGAAGAAGCGCGGAAAGCGGGCTCGACCGAATCCTTCGGCCTCATACCCCAGCTGGAACGCGAGCCGACTCGCCACCTGATGTGGCCGAAGCCTGGCCGGGAGCTGCTCGCCGTCGAGGAAGGCGCGCGGTCCCGGCCAACGGTCGACGGATCGCAGGTGCCTGAGCAACTCGGAGTTCTCCGAGCCGCGAGCGCCCCACACGACGACTATGGGCAGGTCGTCGGGATCCTGATTCGGCCCTTCGCGGTCGGCACAGTCGCGAATGAGTCGTTCCAGCGCCGCTGCACGACCGTTGGGCAACGTAAACCCCCATAAGGCACACTTTTATATCGAATATCGGACCCCCGCTAATGGGTTAATCCGGCCACACCATACTTGATGCGGACCTCGATATGTGCCGATGGCGCACATTCACCGAGCCACAACGCAAAGATCTCGGCAGGTATTCGTACCTCTCGGAATCAGCCGCGGTCGGCGCCGACGTGGATGGGGCCTTCGCGATCGGCGAGGCGGTTGCCGGCGCCGCCCCAGTGCAGGGCGATCATCTCGGCGGCGATGGACACGGCGGTTTCTTCTGGGGTACGGGCTCCGAGGTCCAGGCCGATCGGGCTGGCCATGCGGGCGAGCTCGGCCTCGGTCACGCCGGCCTCGCGCAGCCGCTCCAGCCGGTCGGTGTGGGTGCGGCGGGATCCCATCGCGCCGATGTAGCCGACCTCGGGCAGCCGCAGGGCCACCTCCAGCACGGGCACGTCGAACTTCGGGTCGTGGGTGAGCACGCAGATCGCGGTGCGGCCGTCGATCCGGCCGGCCTCGGCCTCCGCCTTCAGGTAGCGGTGCGGCCATTCGACGACGACCTCGTTCGCGCCGGGGAAGCGGGACGCCGTGGCGAACACCGGGCGGGCGTCGCAGACGGTGACCCGGTAGCCCAGGAAGGTGCCCATCTGGGCCACGGCGGCGGCGAAGTCGATGGCGCCGAACACGATCATCCGGGGCGGCGGGGCGAACGACTCGACGAACACGTCCAGGCCCTCGCCCCGGCGCTGGCCGTCGACGCCGTAGTGCAGGGTGCCGTTGCGGCCGGAGTCGAGCAGGCCGCGCGCGTCGTCGCGCAGCGCGTCGTCCAGGCGGGTGGAGCCGGTGCTGCCGTCCACCCGGTCGGGCCAGATGACCAGGCGTTTTCCGGTGCGGTCGGCGGGGCCGGAGACGACTGTGGCCACCGCTACCGGGTTCTCGGAACGGATCGCCTCGGCCACCTCGCGCAGCTGCGGGAACGTCTCCTGGTCGATCTTCTCCACGAAGACGTCCAGGATGCCGCCGCAGGTCAGGCCGACGGCGAACGCGTCGTCGTCGGACACGCCGTAGCGCTGCAGGACCGGGCGGGCGTCGCCGAGGACCTGGTTGCCCAGCTCGTAGACCGCGCCCTCGACGCAGCCGCCGGAGACGCTGCCCACCGCCTCGCCGCCGGGGCCGACCAGCATGGACGCGCCGGGTTGCCGGGGCGCCGAGCGGAACGTTCCCACCACGGTGGCCAGCGCCACCGACTTGCCGTCATCCCACCACGAGGCCAGCGAGTCCAGTACGTCACGCATCGGCCATCACCTCCAGCAACCGCTCCAGGGTGGCCAGGCTGTGCCCGGCCAGCAGATCGTCCAAGTGCGGAAGCGCCGCGACTATTCCCCCTTGTACCGGCGCGTAGCCGTCCTTGCCGGCATGCGGGTTGACCCAGACCAGCCGGTGCGCCAGCCGGCGCAGCCGGGCCAGCTGCTCGGCCAGCAGGGTCGGCTCGCCGCGCTCCCAGCCGTCGGAGAAGATCACCACCACCGCGCGCCTGGCCACCCCGCGCTGGCCCCAGCGGTCGGTGAAGGCCCGCAGCGCGTCGCCGAGGCGGGTGCCGCCGGACCAGTCGGGGATGGCCTTGCCGGCGGCGGACATGGCCTGTTCGGGGTCGCGGTGGCGCAGCTCGCGGGTGACCCTGGTCAGCCTGGTGCCGATGGTGAACGTCTCCACGGCGGCGGGCATGCGGCGGGTCACGACGTGCGCGAACCGCATGAGCGAGTCGGCGTACGGCGCCATCGAGCCGGACACGTCGATCAGCAGCACCACCTTGCGCGGGCGGCGGCCCGGCGAGCGGCGGCGCAGCTCGCGCAGCTCACCGTGGTTGCGCAGGGCGGCGCGCAGGGTGCGGCCGGGGTCGGGGTAGCCGCGGTCGGACGGGCGGCGGCGCCTGGACGTGCGCAGCGGCGGCTCCGCGCGCAGCAGGGCGAACAGCGCGCGCAGGTGCTCGCGCTCGGCCGGGGACAGCTCGGCGAGGTCGCGGTGGCGCAGCACCTCGGCCGCGCTGGCCGCCACCCGCAGCCGGGGCAGCTCGGGGCCGTCCTCGGTGTCCTGGGCGTCGGCGCCGTCGGTGAGCGCGGCGAGCTGGGACGGCGGCGGGCGGCGCTGGTCCTGGATGGGGACCTTGGGACCGCCGCGCTTCGGCTCGAACCAGGCCTCGAACGCGGCGTCGTAGCGGCCCACGTCGTCGGGGTCGGCGCACAGCGTGAGCCGGCCGGCCCAGTAGGTCTGCGGCTTGCTGGTGACGTCCAGCTCGTCGAGGGCGGTCAGGAACGCGGACACCCGGTCGGTGGTGATGGACAACCCGGCGTGGCGCAGCGCGGCGGTGAACCCGACCAGGCCGGGCAGTGGGTCCACCCCGTCGTCGACCGGGACACCCAGCTGGACCATTACACCAATACCGCGTCGAGCTGGTCGCGCACCCGGTCGGCGTCCTCGCGGTACTTCAGCACGGCGCCCAGGGAGGCAGCGGCGGAATCCATGTCGAGCTCGCGTGCGCCCAGCAGCTGCAGCGCCTGCGCCCAGTCCAGGGACTCCGCGACCCCGGGCGGCTTGAGCAGCTCCAGCTGGCGCATCCGGCGCACGGCGGCCGCGACCTGGCCGGCCAGCCGCTCGGGCAGCCCGGGCAGCCGGCTGCGCAGGATCGCGATCTCGCGCGTGACGTCCGGGTGGTCCAGCCAGAGGTAGAGGCAGCGGCGCTTGAGCGCGTCGTGCACCTCGCGGGTGCGGTTGGAGGTCAGCACCACCAGCGGCGGCGTCTGCGCGCGGACCTCACCGACCTCGGGGATGGTCACGGCGTGCTCGGTGAGCACCTCCAGCAGGAACGCCTCGAACTCGTCGTCGGCCCGGTCCACCTCGTCGACCAGCAGCACGCTGGGCGCGGTCTGCAGCGCGCGCAGCACCGGGCGGGCGATCAGGAACCGCCTGTCGTAGAGGGAGGCCTCCACCGCGTCGGCGTCCAGCCGCTCGGCGGACGCGCCGGCGGCGGCCTCCAGCGCGCGCAGGTGCAGCAGCTGGCGCGGGAAGTCCCAGTCGTAGAGCGCCTGGCTGGCGTCGATCCCCTCGTGGCACTGCAGACGGATCAGCTCCGCGCCGAGCACCTCGGCCAGCGCCTGCGCCAGCGCGGTCTTGCCGGTGCCCGGCTCGCCCTCGCAGAACAGCGGGCGGTTCATCCGCAGCGCCAGGAAGGCGGCGGTGGCCAGCCCGTCGTCGGCCAGGTACCCGGTGTCCTCCAGCGCCTTGGCCAGCTCGGCGGGCGTGTCGGGCGGTTCGTGGGTGTTGCTCACGGCTCCAGCATGACTGCTGCGACCCACGATGTGCCACTTGAGCCGGGGCCGGACGCCAGTGAATTCTCTCATTCACGGGCGTGATCTGGATCACAGCTTTCAGATTCGAAATAACTTGGCCATGCCGTGTTCGTACCGTGATACACCCGTTATGACCTGGGATAACGCAGGTAAACCGGATATTACAAGCGTGCAATTGGTGACACCTGCGTGACGCGGCTCGCATTAGCGCTGCTTGACGAATCCCCGCCATTGGTGCGTAGCGTCCTGCGTCGGTCGGCAGCCAGTCGAACCGGAAATGATCGCTGACGCACTGCGCCACACCCTGCCCGGTGCGTCAGAACCCCCGACACCGAATGTGCACCGGGCAGGGTAGGAACACGTATGACCTGCATGCGCGGTGCGGAGAGAAACATGACCCCGTCCCGAGGCACCTCTCGCGCACGAATCTTCGGCGCGCGAAATCTGGCTCGTGTCGTCGTCGCCGGCGTTGTTCTCGCCGGCACCCCGCTCGTCCTTGCCGGAACCGCAAACGCCGCTCCAGACGAAGTCTGGGACCAGCTCGCGAAATGCGAGAGCAGCGGTAAATGGAACACCAACACCGGAAATGGCTTCTCCGGTGGCCTCCAGTTCACCGCCTCGACCTGGCGTGCGTACGGCGGCAAGGGCAGCGCCCACAACGCCAGCCGCGAGGAGCAGATCGCCGTCGCCGAACGGGTGCTCGCCGGGCAAGGCTGGGGCGCCTGGCCGGCCTGCTCGAAGAAGATCGGCGCGAAAGGCAAGTCCACCCCGCGTCCCCTCTCCGGCTCGTCGGGCGGCGGCTCCTCGACTCAGAGCGGCCGCACCGAGGTCAAGCCGTCCGCCCCGGCCGGCTCGCTGACCAAGGCGGGCGCCAACTACACGGTCGCGGCGGGCGACACCCTGTCCGCGATCGCCATCGCCCGCAACATCCCCGGCGGCTGGCAGGCCGTCTACGAGCGCAACCGCGACGTCCTCACCGACCCCGGCATGCTCCGCGTCGGCCAACAACTCAACCTCGGCTGACCCGCCCGCCCGTCGCCGTCCGGCCCCCGCTCGCACAACCGCTTTGGGCTTCACACCTGCGCTCTAGCAGGTGTGCGGCGTCAAGAGTGGGTGTGCGGGCGGGGGCTTGGGCGTTACGGGCAGTTGACCCACTCGTCGGTGCCGTCGGCGAAGTGCTGGTGTTTCCAGATGGGGAGGCGGGCCTTGACCTCGTCAACGAGGTCGGCGCAGGTGGTGAAGGCTTGGCGGCGGTGATCCGCCGCTACGGCGACGGCCAGGGCTACGTCGCCTATGCGGAGGGGGCCGATGCGGTGGGTGACGGCTAGTGCCCGTACGCCTTCGGAGCGGGCGGCTACCTCGTCGGCCACCTCGCGGATGACGCGCTCGGCGGTGGGGTGGCCGCTGTACTCCAACGCCTGAACATCCCGGCCGCCGTCGTGATTGCGCACCACGCCGGCGAAGGTCACCACGGCGCCGGCGGCCACGTGCGCGACCAGCTCGGCGTGCTCGTCCACGCTCAGCGGTTCCTCGACGACCGCCGCGCGGGTCACCACCGTCTTCACCGGGGCCTGGGTCACTTGTGATCGCCTCCTCGTAGCTGGTCGACGGCGTGGGTGAGGACGGTGGCCAGTACGCCCAGCCCGTCTCGCACCCCGCCCGTCGACCCCGGCAGGTTCACCACCAGGGTGCGCCCGGCCACGCCCGCCACGCCACGTGACAGCACGGCGGTCGGGACCGTCGGCGCGCCGGCGGCCCGGATCGCGTCGGCCAGGCCCGGCACCTCGTAGTCCAGGACCGACCTGGTCGCCTCGGGGGTGGCGTCGGTCGGTGAGATGCCGGTGCCGCCGGTGGTGATGACGACGTCCACCTCGGCGGTCACGGCGGCGCGCAGCGCGTCGGCCACCGGGTCGCCGTCCGGTACGACGTCGGCGTCGGGGCATTCGAAACCCTGTTCGCGCAGCCAGCTCACGATCAGCGGGCCGCCCCGGTCGGGGTAGACGCCGGCGGCGGCCCGGTTGGACGCGGTGACCACCCGCGCGGTCCGCTCGGTCACGCCCGATCCTCCGGGCGGGTCCAGGTGCCGGTCTTGCCGCCGTCCTTGCGCTCCACCCGGACCCCGTCCAGCACGGCGGCCGGGTCCACCGCCTTGATCATGTCGTGCAGCGTCAGGCCGGCCACCGCGACGGCGGTCAGCGCCTCCATCTCCACGCCGGTGCGGTCGGTGGTCTTGGCGGTGGCGGTGATGTGTACGGCGCTCGCTTCGAGCTCGAGGTCCACCGTGACGCCGGTGAGCACGATCGGGTGGCACAGCGGCACCAGGTCGGGGGTTCGCTTGGCGCCCATGATGCCGGCGATGCGAGCGGTGGCCAGTGCGTCGCCCTTGGGCAGCCCGTCGCGGCGCAACAGCTCGACCACGGCCTCGGTGGTGCGCAGCACGCCGGTGGCCACCGCGACGCGGGCGCTCGCGGCCTTGTCCGAGACATCGACCATGCGGGCCGCGCCGGCGCTGTCGACGTGGGTCAGCTCCACCCGATCGACCCTACGTGCCCGCGCGGAGGCCGCCGCCACGGCCCGCCAGCCTGTGATCTGCGTCACTTTTGCCTTCGACACGTTTTGTGTCCTCGCCGTGTCTCGTTCGTTATGTAGATGCCCGTTGAGCTGGACCGACGGTAGTCTCTTCCGCCGTCGAACGGCACTGATGATCTCTAATGGGTTACTCGACCCCCCTTCCCTCGGCGCGTTTGGTCGCCTAGCGTCACCGTCGGTTCGCTGATCCCCAGCCTTCATCAGGCGAACCCCGGTGTCCGCCGCGCGCTCCCCTGTCCAGCGGTCTCCGGCCCCCGAACCAAAGCGTCGGACAGGGACGGGAGGGCCTCGAACCCCCCGACCGAGGCAGCCGCGCTGCTCCCCAGCGGCCTCCCGTCGCGCGCGACCGATTCGGAGACATCGCGCATGCCTAGATCACGCGGCCGTCACCGTAAGCCGTCGAACGCCGGCAAGAACATCGCCAAGACCGCGATCGCCGGGGCCGTCATGGGCGTCCCGCTGGCCACCGCCGGCCAGGCCCACGCCGCCCCGGACGAGGTGTGGGACCGGGTGGCGAAGTGCGAGAGCGGCAACAACTGGGCGATCAACACCGGGAACGGGTTCCAGGGCGGGCTGCAGTTCACCCCGTCCACCTGGCGCAGCTTCGGCGGCACCCAGTACGCCGCATCCGCGCACAAGGCCACCCGGGAACAGCAGATCGCCGTCGCGGAGAAGGTGCTCGCCGGGCAGGGCTGGGGCGCATGGCCGGTCTGCTCGCGCAAGGCCGGCGCCACCGGCTCCAAGCCGACCCCCCGCGTGATCACCGTCAAGGCCCCGGCCAAGAAGACCGAGAAGGCCACCAAGCCCGCACCCGACTCCGGCCGGGGCAAGCACGCGCTCGCCCCCGGCACCCCGGCCGTCCCGCTGCCGGCGCCCGTGCCCGCGCCGGTGGTGCCCGAGGCGGGCCGGCTCGCGCCGTTGCAGGCGGCCACCGGGCCGACGGCGCTCACCGCCATGCCGCTCGGCTCCCAGCCCGCGTCCGGCAGTTCGACGACCCCCGCACCGGCGCCGACCGAGGCCCCGGGCACCGCGCTCGCCGCCGCCACACCGGCGCCCGAAAAGCCCGCGCCCGCGCCCGCCGAGAAGCCCACCGAGCCGTTGCTCACGGCGCTCGCCGCCCCGCCCCCCTCGGCGGCCGCGCCAGCCCCCGCCGAGGCCGCCGCCCCGGCTCCCGGTACAGCCCCGGCCCCCGCCGCCGCTCCCGCTGCGCCGGCCGAGGAGGCCGCGAAGCCTCCGGCCGTGCTGGCCGCACCGGAGAAGCCCGCCACCGGGCCGACCCCGGCCGCCGTCACCGTCCCGACCCCGGGCGCCAAGGAAGCCCCGGCGCCGACCGGGCCGCGCACGTACCAGGTGCGGCCGGGCGACACGCTCTCCGGCATCGCCACCGCGCAGGGCGTGTCCGGCGGCTGGCAGGCGATCTACCAGGCCAACCGGGGCAGCGTCGGCGACGCGAACCTCATCCGCCCCGGCCAGCAGCTCAACCTCGCCCCCTGAGAAGCCCCGTTACACGCCCTGGGCGCGGGCGGCTTCGCGGACGGCCCTGGCCACCTCGGTGGCCACCGACAGGTCGAACACGCTGGGGACGATGAACGACGGGTTGGGGTCGGTGACCACGGAGGCGATGGCGGCCGCGGCGGCGCGCAGCATCTCGTCGGTGATGATGCGCGCCTGGGCGTCCAGCAGCCCCCGGAACACACCCGGGAAGGCCAGCACGTTGTTGATCTGGTTCGGGTAGTCCGAGCGGCCGGTCGCGATCACGGAGGCGTACCGCTGCGCGATCATCGGGTCGACCTCGGGGTCGGGGTTGGCCAGCGCGAACACCACCGGGTTCGGGGCCATGGTGGCCAGCTCGTCGGCCCCGAACAGGTTCGGCGCCGACACCCCGATGAACACGTCGGCGCCGACCATGGCGTCGGCCAGCGTGCCGGTCTTGCGCGCGGAGTTGGTGTGCTCGGCGATCCAGGCCAGGTTCGGGTCCAGGTCGTCGCGCTCCGGGTGCACGATGCCGGCCACGTCCACCGCGAGCACGTCGCCGGGGCGCTCCGGCAGCATCAGCCGGATGATCGCCGAGCCGGCCGCGCCGACCCCGCACACCACGATCTTGCAGTCGGACAGCGGCTTGCCGGTCACCCGCAGCGCGTTGCGCAGCGCCGCCAGCACCACGATCGCGGTGCCGTGCTGGTCGTCGTGGAAGACCGGGATGTCCAGCGCCTCGCGCAGCCTGGCCTCGATCTCGAAGCAGCGCGGCGCCGCGATGTCCTCCAGGTTGATCCCACCGTACGCGGGCGCGATGGCCTGCACGGTACGGATGATCTCCTCGGTGTCCTGGGTGTCCAGCACCACCGGCCAGGCGTCCACCCCGGCGAACCGCTTGAACAGCGCCGCCTTGCCCTCCATCACCGGCATCGCGGCGGCGGCCCCGATGTTGCCCAGCCCGAGCACGGCCGAGCCGTCGGTGACCACCGCTACCGTGTTGCGCTTGATGGTCAGCCGCCGGGCGTCCTCCGGGTTGGCGGCGATCGCCCGGCAGATCCGGGCCACCCCCGGGGTGTACGCCCTGGACAGGTCGTCGCGGGTGCGCAGGCTGACCTTCGGGGTGACCTCCAGCTTGCCGCCGAGGTGCACCAGGAACGTGCGGTCGGAGACCTTGCGGACGGCGACCCCGGGCAGCGCGCCGAGCGCGGCGGTGATCTCTTGGGCGTGTTCTTCGTTCAGCGCGTTACAGCTGATGTCGATCACGATGCTGTCCGGGCCCGCGTCCACCACGTCGAACGCGGTCACCACCCCGCCGACCCGGCCGATGGCGGCGGCGAGGTCGCCGGCCGCACTGACCGAGGGGGGAGCGGACACCCGGGCCGTGATCGTGTATCCAGGACCAGGCACAGCCACCTGATCAGCTTACGTCCCGCCGGTCAGACGCTCAGCTTGGCACCGCCAGCCTGGCGCCGCGCGACCGCGGTGCGGAGTTCGCCGAGCGGGCGATGGTCGCTCCGGCCGATCCCACTCCGCCCTGCCACAGGCGACGACCCGGTGCACCATATAGCCGATCAGTCGTCTGCAAGCGAAACGGTCCCGACAACCTCCCAATTCCACAAGCGTTCCGGTCCCCACTGGATGATGAGACTTACTGATCCGATGGTGAGATCACGGCGACGAACCACCTTGCCAAGCGCGGAGATCAGCGGTTCGGCTGGCTGATCGGCGGTACTGTACGCGACAGTCATATGCGGCATCCAGCAAGTCTCAGGACCGTCAAGTTGCCCAGATCGCCCGGTCACCGCAAACGTCGCCGCACGCGTCGCATTCAGAACGGGGAACAGCGCTTCCGGCGGTTGAATGCCCAGCACGATCGCTTCAGGGTGATACAGGATGCGCCTTAGCGATACAGCTATGGGCGACACCTTGGACAACCTATGGCGAGCGGCCGCCAGCATTGCCGACATGTCCTCGCGGCTGACCTCCGCCGTTGTCCCGGCGGTTAGCGTCGTCACATGCAGCCACTCGTGTGGCGTCATATGCAAGCCAGCAAATGCTGTAAGGCGCTCCGCAACTTCCGCGGCGGCGGCACGCGCCTCGGGATGCTCCCGCAGAAGCATATGCCAGTAGACGGTGCCGTGCCCGTGCCGAGGTTCGGGACGGTGCTTCCAACGATCGCGCATCCGATCAGGAAAGGGACTCATTCGGTCTCCGGGTGCCAGCCCGTCGACACCGCGCGGGCGCTGAACTCGCGGAGGCCCTTCCGGAGCTCGAGTACCATCTTGCTGCCTCGGAATTGGTTCCGCCCCAAAGAGCGGTCCAGTCGATCAACATAGGCGGTCACAGTGGCTACGCGCAGTTCAGGAGGCAATGTCAGGACAGGGGTGACCTCCTCGACAACCTCGTCGAGAGAACCGTTCATCAAGTGGGCTATGCCCGCTCCCATCCTTACCTGTGCCCACGTCGCCCGAACCCTTGGCCCGCCAGAGCGCCACTCCGCTTCGGCCGTCGACGCGGCTCGCAGCGCGGTTTGTGGATCTCCTGTCCCGGCCGCAACGGAGAGCGCGAAAAGTGCCTGACGGGCAACCGGAAAGGACCAGGCGGACATACCAGAATCGTCTGGAACAGTTTCAGCGGCATGCTCGGCGCGCTTGAGTGCTTCACGGGCTCTGCCACAATCCCCAAGCAGGGCCGCAGCGTTTGCTTCCTGACTGGCAAGCTGGATCCTCACCGGCGCGTGCGGGCTGCACTCGAAGCCTTTCCGAGCAACGTCAGCCGACTCGACTAGCCGCTCCTCCCACCTCAGTGTTTTCGCCAACGCCGTCCATGCGAGCGCCTGATTCGTGCCGGCTTCGCGCGCATATTCCAGTGCAGCAGCACCGCACTTCTCGGCTCGATAATCCTGCTTGAGATCTCCGAACAGCAGGCAGGCATGCGCTAGAAGTTCCGACTCGATCCGAAACAGTTCACGTTTCTGACTAAGACGCTGCCGACACCGGAGAAGTGTTTGGATCTCGCGGTGCAGTCGGAGAACCTGGGCCAGAACGCGCGTTGCCGGCGCTTGCGTATGAGCCTCCGCGAGCGATGCCGTAGCGGTTGACAGTCGACCAATGACCTCATCACTCACGCTTGAGTCGGCCAGCTCGGCGACCAGGACTCCGGTATCGATATCTTGATATCCCGGGCCAGTGCTGGCACTGGATTGCGGAACAACTCTTGACGCGAGCCCGAATTCCGCCCTGGCCCGATCTGGCATATCCAGGCCATCGGCTATGCGGCCCAGCACAGCGAAGCTCTCGACGCGCCGCTTGCCCTTCATGATCTCGCTGACCTTGCCCTGTGGGATCCCAGAAGTTACGCCAATGCGCGTTTGGCTGGCGCCGGCGTAACGACTCACGAGGCGAAACAGCATCCCAACATCGCGAGTACGAAGAGCCTCACGCGTGTCGCTTCGCTCCCAAAACCCGGCAGGTAGCTGGATCGCGTCAAAGGCTCGGCTCGCCACCGGTCGTTTCACCGCTTCCCGTCCAGGCCTTCCTCGTGCCAGGAGCCTAGTTGCCGTTGTCGCGGTCCGGCACCGCACTACACCCATCCCTTGGGGGGATACCCGCGCTGGATGGGTCGCAGCCGGGTCCTCGGTCGATCGTCTCACCATGGGTATGTCGCCGCCGCAGGCTGATGTCGCAGTCGTTCGATCGGAGCCGCGCTCGTGTTGATCTCCCCTCCTGCCCAGGCAGGGACAGCCAACGACTTCGTCCATTGGATTGCCCAGCGAGGAGACGGCGCGGAGATCATCCGTGAACACGCCCACGGGGACGATGGAACCTGCCGGTCGTGCGGACGGGTGTGGCCGTGCGCGATGCGCCGGCGCGCCGAGGAGTCGCTCACGCTTCAACCGGATCTACCGCCATCGAGTGGCCGGTGCCACACCGCGACCAACAAGATCACCGTATGGCGCGGCGAAACCTTCCGCGGCGACGGCGTGCGACCCCGCGCCGAGTGGCTCGGGCGAGCGGACTACCCGGATGCGAAGAAGGCGCGATGGTGGCTGGCGCTCATGCTGGAAACGCTACGGCACCACTCGCATCCCCACGCTGAGGACGTCTTCTGGGGCGAGGTGACCGCTGGGGAGTTCGCAGCCGAACAGGTCGAGGACGACGGGACGGTGGTCTTGCTGGGCGGCTGGCGACCGGTCGAGGAGCGAGGCAGCACGGCAACCGCGTACCTGCGTGGACCGGACGAACCGATCTCCTGGGAGGAGCCGTGAGACCGGGAGGCAGCCATGTACGCGTCAGCGGCGGTGGGCATGCGACAGATCGGACGACGTGATCTACCGGGGATCGTCGAAGCGGCTCAGCGCCTCCGGGGTGTCCACGTCGTCGGGGGTGGCCAGGTCGCCGCATTCGACCAGCCGCAGCGCGGGGTGACCGGCCAGGTAGGTACGGGCGCCGGCGTCGCCGACGGCGGCGGCCCGCACGGCGTCCCAGTGCGCCCGCCCGAGCAGGACGGGGTGGCCGGGCACGCCTCCGTACGCCGCGCGGGCGAGTACGTCGGGCACGTGAGCGGCCGCCTCGACCAGCCGGGCGATCACGGGCGCGCCGATTCCTGGCAGGTCCACCAGGTGCACCAGGGCGGCCGTCGCGGCCCCGGAGAGGGCGGCCAGGCCGGCACGCAGTGACGCGCCCATGCCCTCCGCCCAGTCCGCCGCGACCACGACCCGCACGCCGTCAGGCACCAGCGCGGCCGCCTCCTCCGCGGCAGCACCGAGCACCACGACCAGCGGATCGCACCCGCCCGCCCGCAACGCCTCCAGCGCACGCACCAGCAACGGCCGCCCGTGCAGCTCGACCAGCGCCTTCGGCCGGCCCATCCGGCGCCCGGCCCCGGCGGCGAGCAGTAACCCGGTAGGTGGGCTCAGCGGTTGATCTCGGTCTCGGGGTGCTCGTACGGCACCGAGGGCAGCGGGAACTCCACGTCGCCGAACGGCGAGGACGAGCCCTGCGTCGCGGCGGCAAGCTCGCTGACCGGATGGCCACCGTCCTCGGCCTCCGGCCACTCCGGGTCGATACGTTCGGGACGAGCCTTCGCCACCGGTCTCCTCCTGGGTCGGGTCTTCGAGGCAAAGGCTACCGTGGACATGATGGCCGGCATCTCCCTGCTCGACTGGCTGCGCGCCAGGGACGACGCAACGCTTGCGACCCTGCTCCGGCTGCGCCCCGACCTCGCGGTGCCGCCACCCGCCGATATGACCGTGCTCGCGACCAGGGCCGGCATCCGCGCATCGGTGAACCGCGCCTGCGAGGACCTCGACACCCGGACGCTGGCCGTGCTCGAAGCGCTGGTGGTGGCGGGCGCGGACACCGGGCCGGTGCCGGTCGAACGGCTGGACGCGCTGTTCGGCATCGACCGCTCCGCGCCGGAGGACCCGTCCGCCGAGCTGACCGGCCCCCGGCTCGACGAGGCCCTGGACGCGCTGCGCTACCGCGCGCTGGCCTGGGACGACCGCGACGAGAACGGGGTCAGGCTGGTGCCGGCCGCGCTGGAGGTGGTGTCCCGCTACCCGGGAGGGCTGGGCCGGCCCGCCGAGGCGGTGGCCGACCCCGACGAGCTGGCGCGGATGCTGGCCGACACCCCCGAGCAGGAGCTGCGGGTGCTCGAGGCGCTGGCCGCCGGCCCGCCGATCGGGCGCAGCCGCGCGTCCGGCGCCGGGGTGGTGCAGCGGCTGATCGGCAGGGGCCTGCTGCTGCGGGTCGACCCGGAGACCGTCGAGCTGCCGCGCCAGGTCGGGCTCGCGCTGCGCGGGCCGGCGCCACTGGGTCGGCTGGTGCCCGCCACGCCGGAGCTGGCCACCGTGGACCACGGCCCCGAACGGGTGGACGGCACCGCGTCCGGCGCGGTCCTGGAGCTGCTGCGCCAGGTCGACGTGTTGGTCGCGGCCTGGTCGGCGGAGCCGCCACCGGTGCTGCGCTCCGGCGGGCTGGGCGTGCGCGAGCTGCGCAAGGCGGCCCGCGAGCTGGGGCTCACCGAGAGCGAGGCCGGCCTGGTCATCGAGGTGGTGGTGGCCGCCGGGCTGATCGCGGACTCGGAGAGCGCCAGCGGCTCGGAGTGGGTGCCGACCACGCAGGTCGACCTGTGGGCCGCCGGCGGGCCGGAGCAGCGCTGGCTGGCGCTGGCCAGGGCGTGGCTGGAGCTGCCACGGCTGCCCGGCCTGATCGGCCAGCGCGACGACGCGGACCGGGTGCTCGGGCCGCTGTCCGACGAGCTGCGCCGCCCGCTCGCGCCGAGGGACCGCCGCCGGGTGCTCGACGCGGCGTCCGAGCTGCCCGCCGGGCGCGGCATCAAGGCCGAGACCGAGCTGGCCGCCGTGCTGGCCTGGCGCGCGCCCCGGCGCGGCGGCCGGATCCGCGACGACCTGGTGACCTGGACGATCGCGGAGGCGACGCTGCTCGGCGTGGTCGCCCTCGGCGCGCTGTCCACGCCCGGCCGCGCGCTGCTGACCAGCGCTGACCCGGCCCCGGTGCTGGCCGCGCTGCGCGCCGCGCTGCCCGAGCCGGTGGACAAGGTGCTGCTGCAGGCCGACCTGACGGCCGTCGCGCCCGGCCCGCTGCGCGCCGACGTGGCCGAGGAGATGTCGCTGGTCGCCGACGTGGAGTCGGCCGGCGGCGCCACCGTCTACCGGATCACCGAGGCCAGCATCCTGCGCGCGCTGGACACCGGGCGCGCCCCGGCCGAGCTGCACGAGCTGTTCGCCACCCGCTCGGCCACCCCGGTGCCGCAGGGGCTGACGTACCTGATCGACGACGTGGCCCGCCGGCACGGGCGGCTGCGCGGCGGCACCGCCCGGTCGTTCCTGCGCGCTGACGACGAGGTGCTGCTCTCCGAGGTGCTCGCGCACCCGTCCGCCGAGAACTGGGAGCTGCGCCGGATCGCGCCGACCGTGCTGGTCAGCGAGCTGCCGCTGGCGCAGCTGCTGGACGGGCTGCGGGCCGAGGGGTTCAGCCCGGCCGCCGAGGCCGGCGACGGCACGGTGCTCGACCTGCGCCCGCGCGGGCGGCGGATCGCGGCCAAGCCCCGCGCGTCCGGCTCCAGGTCGGCCGCCCTGCCCACGCCCGACGAGGACCGGCTGGCGGCGCTGGTCGCCGCGATCCGCGCCGGTGACCACGCCGCGACCATGGCGCCCTCGGCGGACCAGCTGCGCCGCTCGGGCGCCGACGCGGGCAACCACCGCACCCTGGAGCTGCTGCAGGAGGCCGCGCGACAGCGGCGCAGCGTGTGGATCGGTTACGTCAACTCGCTCGGGGTGGCCAGCCGGCGGATCGTGGAACCGGTCAGCGTCGGCGGCGGCGTGCTGGAGGGATACGACCGCGCCCAGGGCGACCTGCGCCGGTTCATGCTGCACCGCATCACGTCCGCCGTGGTCGTCGACGGCGAGCCGGCGCCCGAGGAACAGCCTTAGGACCGTGCGTGCGTCACCCACCGCCGCATGGCGTGCTCGACCAGGGCGATGAGGGTGAGCTTGACCGACGTGCGGTCGCGGGCGTCGCAGTCGACCATGGGCACCATGGGGTCGATCGACATCGCGTCCCGCACGTCGTCGCGGCGGTGCGCGAGCACGCCGTCGAAGCGGTTCAGCGCCACCAGGTAGGGCAGGCCCCGGTCCTCGAAGAAGTCCACGGCTGCGAAGCAGTCGGCCAGCCGTCGGGTGTCCACCAGCACCACGGCGCCGATCGCGCCGCGCACCAGGTCGTCCCACATGAACCAGAACCTGTGCTGGCCGGGCGTGCCGAACAGGTAGAGGATCAGGTCGGAGTCCAGCGACACCCGGCCGAAGTCCATCGCGACGGTGGTGGTCCGCTTGTTGGGCGTCTGGCGCAGGTCGTCCACGCCCGCGCTCGCCTCGGTCATCACCGCCTCGGTGGTCAGCGGCACGATCTCGGAGACCGAGCCGACGAACGTCGTCTTCCCGACGCCGAAGCCGCCGGCGACGACGATCTTCGCCGACGTGGTCGCCGTCGTGGCCGTGGGCCGGGACGGCCGGGACGAGCTAGAGACGGCGGAGTCCACTGAGCACCCTTTCCATCACACCCAAGTCTGGAGCGTTCCCGTTCCCGCTGACCGACTGATGCACCGAGACCAACCCGAGCCCCGCCATGTCACCGAGCAGCACCTTCGCCACCCCCAACGGCACCGACAGCAGCGCGGCCACCTCGGCGACCGAACGGGCATGCTCGCACAGCTCGGCGACCGACCGGTGCTCGTACTGCAGCATGTCCAGGTGTTCGAGGCCCTTCGGGCTGGTCGACACCAGGGTCTCGATCTCCAGGTGGTAGCCGGACCTGGTCCGGCCGCCGGTCCAGGCGTACGGGCGGACCGCCGAGGAACCGGACTCGAGCGGCGGCAGCGGGACCTCCTCGTGCCGCACCAGACCCCCGGAGGCCGGCTCCTCCGGCTCCGAGCGCGCGAGCTCCGGGAACGGCAGCTCGGCGCGCACCGGGATGGACACCTCGCCCACCGGCTCGGCCTCCTCGCCCTCCTCAGGCTCGTCGCGGTCCCGCCCGCGCCGCCGGCGCCTGCCCCGGCTGCTGCCGAAGCTGAAGCCGTTCATCACGTCGGCGAAGGTGGGTTCGGGAGGCCACCGCTCGTCGCCGTCAGGATCGTTCGTCACCGCGTCTCACCGCCCCAGGGAACCCTGCAGCCCTGCTCGCAGCTCGGGGGTCAGGACCCTACCGACCTTGTCGACCAACAGCGTCATCTCGTACCCGATCTGCCCGATGTCGCAGGTGGGCGAGGCGAGTACCGCCAGACAGGAACCGTCGCTGATGGACATCAGCAGGACGATGCCGCGCTCCATCTCGACGACCGTCTGCACCACGCCGCCCGCCTCGAAGCAGCGCGCGGCCCCATGGGTCAGGCTGACCAGGCCGGATGCCACGGCGGCGAGCTGGTCGGCGCGGTCGCGCGGCAGCCGGGCCGACGCGGTGAGCAGCAGGCCGTCCGCCGACACCACTACCGCGTGCGCCACGCCGGGCACCCGCTCGGCAAAGCCGTTGACCAACCAACCGAACTGGTTCGGATGGGCCTGCTCGGTCACGCGTACTCCTCGCTGTCTCTCGTCAGCCATGAACCCATCGGCGCGCTCACGGGTCGCCCCCGCCGTCGCGGCCGTTGGACTCCTCACCCGGCTCCTTGGCGCGATGCCGGGCCTGCCTGCCCTGCTGAACGCCGCGCTGGTAGCTGGCCAGCCGGCCCCTGATCTGCTCGGCGCTGCGGGCCGGCACCGCGGAGGCCGGCACCGCGCCGCCCTCGACGGACCCGCCGGGCATGAGGTGCGACTTGGGCTTGCGCTTGGGCAGGCCGGCGCGGGTCGTCGCGGTGTTCTGCTCCTCCTCCGGCATCGGGCTCAGCAGCGACCCGTCGGGGGCGCTCCACCCGGAGTCGGCGACCGCCTGCTCGGGGCCGTCCTCGGCCTGGTCGGGTCCGTTGCCCGGGGTCTGCCAGTTGTCCCGGAACCACGCCGAGGCCATCTGTTCGAAGATCGGCGAGTCGTCCAGCCCGCGCGCCGGCCCGCTGCCGCCGTCCAGCGACGAGGGTGGGGGCGGAGGTGGCGGCGGTGGCGGGCCGGGCTGGCGCGGTTGCTGCGAGCCCCGGGTGGGCGGGGGCGGCGTCTGCCCGCGCGGTGGTTGCGCGGGCGGTGGTGGCTGCGCGGGTGGTGGCTGCGCGGGCGGCGGGGGCGGCGGCTGTTGCTGTGGCTGCTGCGACTGCCTCGGCTGTCCGGACTGGTCGAAGCGGCCGGCCAGCGAGGCGCCCGCCGTGCGCCGGGGCAGCGGGGGCGCATCCGACGGCGGGGCGTCGGAGCCGGAGCCGGAGTCGCCGAGCCCGCCGTCGGAGGGAACCGCGTCGGCCCAGCCGGCGTCGGCCCGCACCGCGTCGGCCCAGCCGGTGTCCGCCGAAACGGTGTCCGGCGGGGCGGGCTCGGTCGGGCCGGGCTCGAGGTGGGTCGGTTCCGGGCCGTGCCCGTTGCGGGACGCCCCGTTCACCCGGCCGGCGGCCGCTCCGACCAGCGCGGTCCGCTCGGCGACCTGGACGGCCACCGTCGCGGCGGCGCCCCGGCTGGCCATCCCGGCACCGGCACCGCCACCGGCGCCGGCCAGGCCCGAGCCGTCGCCGCCCCGGCCCGGCGCGGCCGCGGTGATCAGCTCGGCGGGCACCGTCACCGACGCGGTCACCCCGCTGCCGCCGACGGCCGAACGCTCGGACTCGGTGCTGGCCAACTGCACGCTCACACCGTGCCGGTGGGCCAGCCGGCCGACCACGAACAGGCCCATCCGGCGCGACGCCGAGACGTCCACCACGCTCGGCCCGGCCAGCCGGTTGTTCGCGGTGATCAGCTCCTCGCCGGCCATGCCGACGCCCCTGTCCACGATCTCCACCCGGATCGCGCCGTCGTCCAGGAACCTGCTGGTGATCACCACCGAGGTCTCCGGCGGGGAGAAGCTGGTGGCGTTGTCCAGCAGCTCGGCGATCAGGTGCACCAGGTCGCTGGCGGCGCGGCCGCTGACCTGCCCGCTCGGCGGCTGCTGCACGACGCACCGCTTGTACTGCTCGATCTCGGACACCGCGGCGCGCAGCACGTCCACCACCGGCACCGAGGCGCCGCCGCGCTTGGTCAGCTCGCTGCCGGCCAGCACCAGCAGGTTCTCGCTGTTGCGCCGCATGCGGGTGGCCAGGTGGTCGAGCTGGAACAGGTTGTCGAGCTGCTCGGCGTCCTGCTCGTTGCGCTCCAGCCGCTCGATCAGCCGTAGCTGGCGCTCGACAAGGCCCTGGCTGCGCCGCGAGAGGTTGACGAACATGCCGCTGACGCTGGTCTGCAGGGTGGCCTGCTCGGCGGCCAGCCGGACCGCCTGCCCGTGCACCGCGTCGAACGCCCGTGCCACCTGACCGATCTCCTCCGTGCTGGTCACCGGGACCGGCTTGATGTTGACGTTGGGCACCTCGCCGGCGCGCATGCTGTCCACCGCCTTGGGCAGCCGGCGGTCGGCCACGTCCAGCGCGGTGCGCCGCAGCAGCCGCAGCGGCTTGAGCAGCGACTTACCGATCAGGTACACCACCGTCGCGGCGGCCAGCATGGTCAGCAGCAGGATCACCGAGTCGATGCCGGCGGCGTTGCGCGCGTCCTCCTGCTGGGCGGCGCTGGTGGCCTTGATCTCGTCGCGCAGCGCGGTCTCGGCGGTCCGCATCTGCTCAAGTACGGAGTTGGACGCGTCGTCCCATTCCTTCGCGCCCAGCCCGAGCTGGCCCCGGCTGTTCACCCGGCTCAGCGCCGACTGCTTGAGCCGCTGGCGCTCGCCGTTGGCGGTGTCGGTGGCGAAGCCGGCGAAGCGGGCCTGCTGGTCGGCGTCCAGGCTGGCCCGCAGCTGGCCGAGCGCGGAGTTCAGCCTGGCGTCGGTGGCCCGCACCGCGTCCGCGTCGGAGGGCAGCATCTCGGAGCGTGCGACGGCCACCGCGAGCACCGCATGCTCCAGCGCGACCTGCTCGCGGGCCACGTCCAGCTCGGCGAGCGCGGCGGACAGCCCGGCCAGCGCGGGCGTGGCGAGCTGGCGGCCCAGCGAGGTAGCGAACACCGTCATCGGCTCGATCAGGCCGGTGTAGCGGGCGATCACCGCGGGAGCGTCGATCCCGCCGCCGGCCACCTGACCACGCACCGGCTCCAGCCCGTCCAGGTTCTGCTTGGCCTGTTGGTAGGCGGTGGCGGGGGCGCCGGCCATGCTGGTCGGGTCGCCCACGGAGAGGGCCAGGTCGCCGAGCGCGCCGTCGGTCGCGGCGGCCACGTCGCGGATCGCCCCGCGATCGCCCACCCGGTTCTCCTGGACGAATACAGAGGCCTGATCACGTTCCTTCTGCAGCTGGGCGATCACCGTGGACGCCTTGTCCCGCAGCAGGACATACCTGTCCAGCGCGGCCAGCGAACCCGCGTCGTGGGTGCGGTCGGCGATCCGTAGTCCGCCCAGCGTCAGGCCGAGCAACGTCGGCACCAACAGCACCGCCGCAAGCTTGATCGGCAAAGGCCAGTTACGCGGTTGTAACCGCCCAGAGCGAACGGGTGCCGTCACATCTGTCACCTCAGCGCCTCCCCCGCACACCGCCAGACAACCCTCGGCGCTCCGCAGTGCGCCGGTTCACCCGTAGGTTCCCCCGAACCGACACCTCCCGTCGATCTTCGACACGCCCACCGAGCAGAAACGGGGAGCCCAAGATCAACGGGAGTATGATCTTGCTGGCGGTAGTGCGTCTTGAGGGCGCAAAGTATAGCGGGGTGTAAAGAGTCTCCTACTCTACCCGTGGGGAAGACGTGACAGCCGCTTCGCGTTTGCATCCTTCGGCATGTCCATGAACTACTACCGCCGTCATCCCGGCGGAAAGGAACGTCCGTGACCGACGGACCGCTGATCGTCCAGTCCGACAAGACGCTGCTGCTCGAGGTGGAGCACCCGGCCGCCGCCGAGGCCCGCGCCGCGATCGCGCCCTTCGCCGAGCTGGAGCGCGCGCCCGAGCACGTGCACACCTACCGGGTCACCCCGCTGGCGCTGTGGAACGCGCGCGCCGCCGGGCACGACGCCGAGCAGGTGGTGGACGCGCTGGTCCGCTTCTCCCGCTACGCCGTGCCGCAGCCGCTGCTGGTCGACGTGGTGGACACCATGGGCCGCTACGGCCGGCTGCAGCTGGTCAAGTCCCCGGTGCACGGCCTGGTGCTGGTCTCGCTGGACCGCGCGGTGCTTGAGGAGATCCTCAGGCAGAAGAAGATCGCCCCGCTGCTCGGCACCCGGCTCGACGACGACACGGTTCTGGTGCACCCGTCCGAGCGCGGGCGGCTCAAGCAGGCGCTGCTCAAGGTCGGCTGGCCCGCCGAGGACCTGGCCGGCTACGTGGACGGCGAACACCACCCGATCGAGCTGCGCGAGAACGGCTGGACGCTGCGCGACTACCAGCGCGACGCGGTGTCCGGGTTCTGGGCCGGCGGCTCCGGGGTGGTGGTGCTGCCCTGCGGCGCCGGCAAGACGCTGGTCGGAGCGGCGGCGATGGCCGAGGCGCAGGCGACCACGCTGATCCTGGTCACGAACACGGTGGCCGGCCGGCAGTGGAAGCGCGAGCTGGTCGCCCGCACCAGCCTGACCGAGGACGAGATCGGCGAGTACTCCGGCGAGCGCAAGGAGATCCGCCCGGTCACCATCGCCACCTACCAGGTGATGACCCGCAAGTCTCGCGGGGAATACAGGCACCTGGAGCTGTTCGACTCCCGGGACTGGGGCCTGATCGTCTACGACGAGGTGCACCTGCTGCCCGCGCCGGTGTTCCGGATGACCGCGGACCTGCAGTCGCGCCGCCGCCTCGGGCTGACCGCCACCCTGGTCCGCGAGGACGGCCGGGAGGGCGACGTGTTCTCCCTGATCGGACCGAAGCGCTACGACGCCCCGTGGCGCGACATCGAGCAGCAGGGCTGGATCGCGCCGGCCGACTGCGTCGAGGTCCGGGTCACCCTGACCGACGCCGAGCGCCTGGGTTACGCCACGGCGGAGGCCGACGAGCGGTACAAGCTGTGCGCCACCGCCCGTACCAAGGTCCCCGTGGTGCGCGCCATCCTGGACCAGCACCCCGGCGAGCCCGCGCTGGTCATCGGCGCCTACCTGGAGCAGCTGCACGAGCTGGCCGAGGACCTGGACTGCCCGGTGGTGGAGGGCTCGACCAAGAACAAGGAGCGCGAGGCGCTGTTCGACGCGTTCCGCCGGGGCGAGGTCCCCAGGCTGGTCGTGTCCAAGGTGGCCAACTTCTCCATCGACCTGCCCGAGGCGTCGGTGGCCGTGCAGGTCTCCGGCACCTTCGGCTCCCGGCAGGAGGAGGCCCAACGCCTGGGCCGTCTACTCCGCCCCAAAGGCGACCACCGCCAGGCCCACTTCTACTCGGTGATCTCCCGCGACACCCTGGACACCGAGTACGCCGCACACCGCCAGCGCTTCCTGGCCGAACAGGGCTACGCCTACCGCATCATGGACGCCGACGACCTGCTCGGCCCGCCTGTGGTCTAACCGCCCGCGAGTCGGGGATTTTGCCAGGGTGAGTCGCGGATTTCGTCAGGTCCGCGGGTCGGGTCACCAGAGCACGGCGGCCGCCGTGGTGGCGACCAGCAGGCCGGCCACGACCGGGACGAACAGCCTGCGGGCCAGGTCGATCACGGACACGCCGGTGATCCCGGCCACCGCGATCAGCGTCGACCAGACCACCAGGGTGCCGCCGCCCACCCAGGTCGCGCCGTTCTGCGCCACCGCAGCCAGGGTGGCCGGGTCGGCACCGCTCGCGCCGCCCAGGGCGGCGGCCAGCGTCCCGGTGAACGGCAGCCCCGGCCAGCCGTTCCCGTCCAGGCCCAGGATCATGCCGACCACGAGCATGACGAACGGGGCGACCAGCCGGTCGTGCGGGATCCCGCTGGACACGACGGCAACCGCGTCGCGCAGCAGGTGCGGGCCTTCGGGCAGGTCGAGGATCTTGCCGGAGAAGTCGTCGAGGCCGACGTAGATGAACCCGGCCACCGGGATCACCATGCCCATCACCCGGAACGCGAACGACGTCCCGTCCACGAAATGCTCGCAGGCCCGCTCGTGCCAGTCCGAGCGGTTCGTCACCGCCGCCGTGGCGACCAGCAACAGCGCCGCCGTCCCGCCCACCAGCGGCGCGGCGGCACCGTCGTCGAGCCTGGGCACCAGCGACGTGAACCGGCCGAGCAGGATGAACGCCAGCAGCGCGCCGAAACAGCCGGGCACCGCGACCGCAAGCGCGCGCGACCGCCGCCCGCTGATCGGCGGGTCGTCGCCGAGGTCGCCGAGGTCACCGCCGCCGGATCCGGGGCTCGCGGCGACCGGCACCTCGGGAGCCCGTTGCGCGTCGCGGACCAGCGTGCGGCGGACCGTCAACGCGTACGCCGCGCCCAGCGCCACCGCCCCGACCACCAGCGAGATCACCATCGCCCGGTCCGCGATCACGCCGGCCGGCACCCCGGCGCCCCTGGCGGACAGCCCCGGCGCCACGCCCAGGATGTAGTCCGAGGACAGCGCCATGCCCTGCCCGGCCACCGCGATGGCGACCGCCGCGCCCATCGGGCTCAGCCCCGCGCGCAGCGCCGCCGGGACCAGGATCGCGGCCAGCAGCGGCAGCACCGGGGTCGGCCAGAACACCAGCGAGAGCGCGAACGTCAACGCGGCGAGCACCAGGTAGGCGGTGCGGCCGCCGCGCATCAACCGCTGGAACGGCAACACCATCCGCTCGTCCGCGCCGGCCGCCCGCAGCGCCCGCATCAGCGACGTCATGATCGCGATGATCAAGAATATGGGCAGCAGCTCGGTGGTGGCCGCGATCGCCGCCCGGAACACCGCGCCGATCCCGGTGACCGCGCTGCCGGTCGCGACGGCGGCGGTGAGGAACGTGGCCACGATCGCCGGACCGACCACGTTCTTCTTGAACAGCACCAGCCCGATCAGCAGGGCGATGCCGGCGAGGTAGATCCAGTGCGCCCAGGTCAGTCCCACGCGATACCTCCCCGTTGAGATTCTTGGAACGGTAGGGGTGCCTGAGCTTGCGAGAACTGGAGCAAGCGCACTGGTCGTGGGCGGGTTAATGTGCACCTTGCCCATAGCCCGGGCCGGTGAGAACGCGCTTTGCTCTGCGTAACCTCGACGGTGAGGAGCCTTCATGAGTTCGGTGTCCGGTTCGGTTGCGGTGGTCACGGGTGCGGGCGGGGGGATCGGGGCGGCGTATGTGGCGGCGTTGAGTGCGGCCGGGGCGTCCGTGCTGGCCGTCGACCTTCCGGTGGCCGCCCCGGCGGGCATCGCGGCCGCCGAGCGCGCCACCGCCGCCGGACCCGGGCGGGCGGTGTTCACCGAGGCCGACATCACCGACGACGACGATCTCGCCCGGATGGTGTCGACCGCCCGCGACCGGTTCGGCGGCCTGGACGCGCTGGTCAACAACGCGGCGGTCTACGCGGACCTCGGCCACAAGCGCCCGCTGTGGGAGCTGGACAACTCCGACTGGGACCGGGTGCTGACCGTCAACGTGCGCGCCGTCTGGCAGGCGATCCGGGCGGTCCTGCCGGCCATGCGCGCGGGCGGCGGCGGGCGGATCGTGAACGTCTCCTCGTCCACGGCGCGCGCCGGCACCCCGGGTTTCCTGCACTACGTGACGTCCAAGGCGGCCGTCGAGGGGCTCACCCGCGCGGCGGCGAAGGAGCTCGGCGAGTTCGGGATCACGGTGAACTGCCTGGCCCCCGGCCTGGTCAGCGACGAGGCGTCCTACCGGGTCAGCGGCCGGGAGTACGTCGCGAACGCCGCGCTAGGACGTTCTATCAAGCGCGAGATGGCCCCCGACGACCTGCTCGGCGCGCTGCTGTGGCTGTGCTCGCCGGCCAGCTCGTTCGTGACCGGCCAGACCATCGTCGTCGACGGCGGGCAGGTGCTGGTGTGACCCGCATCGCGACGAACGGCGTGGAGCTCGCGGTCCAGGTCACCGGCTCCGGGCCGCCGATCGTGATGGTGCACGGCTCGCTGGACACCCACCGCGCCTGGGACCGGGTGGTGCCGCTGCTGGCCGACTCGTACCAGGTCGTGACCTACGACCGCCGAGGCCACGGCGCCAGCACCTGCCCGCCCGGCCAGGGCCGGATCGGCGAGGACCGCGACGACCTGGCCGGCCTGATCTCCGCGCTGGGGCTGACGAAACCGCTGGTGGTCGGCCACTCCTACGGCTCGGCCACCACGCTGCTGCTCGGCGCCCGCCACCCCGAGCTGACCGGCGGCCTGCTGGTCCACGAACCGCCGCTGTTCGCCCTGCTCCGCGACGACCCGGCGACGCTGCCGCTGGCCGAGCGGGCCGCCGAACAGCTCGCGCGGGCCGCCGCCCTGATCACCTCCGGTGCTGTCGAGGAGGGCGTCCGACACTTCGTGAACACCGCCGCGTTCGGCCCGGACACCTGGGAGAACCTGTTCACCCCAGAGATCCGCGAGACCTGCGTGGCGCACGCCGACACCTGGCTCGACCAGTCCCGCGACCCCGACCGCCTCTCGGTCCGCCCCGAGCTGCTCGCCTCCTACCCGCACCGCATCGGGATCAGCCACGGCGACGCCAGCCCGCCCGCCTACGCCCCGGTCGCCGAGCTGGTGGCCGCCGCCATCCCCACCGCTCGCCGACACGTCGTCCCCGGCGCCGGCCACGCCCCACACCTGAGCCACCCCCGGGCGTTCGCCGACCTCATCCGCGCCCACGCCCAGGGTCTCCACCCGACCGACTGAGGGTTGGCGATCAGGGACGGATCCGGGTGCCGCCCTGAGGCCCGCGCGCCCCGTCACCGGCACCCTCGATCCCATGAACGAGACCGCCTCGAACCAGAAGTCCACCCCCCAGCAGGACACCGCACCAACCGAGACCACCGAATCCCCAACCACCGAAACCCCGGCCACCACGCCAAAACCCGACACCACACCGGGACCCGACACCACGCCACCGGCGGACGCGTCGACACCGCCCGTAGACGCCACCACCCCGCCGCCGGGAACCGACACCCCGCCACCCCCGGCCCCCACCCCAACTCCCGAACCGAGCACCCCGACCCGCCTGCGGCGCAGCAAGTCGAACCGGATGATCGCCGGCGTCTGTGGCGGGTTCGCCGACCTGCTCAACGTCGACGTGACGATCATCCGGCTCGCCCTGGTGCTGGCCACCGTCCTCGGTTTCGGCGCCGGCGTGGTGCTCTACATCGCCTGCTGGATCCTCATGCCCGAAGAGGACTGACGAGCCGGCGGCCCGACCAGTTCGCCAGCCGCTCGGTCGGTCCCGCACCCGGCGCCGGCTCCACCACCGGCGCGAACGGGACGTGCCCCCCGCGCGGCTCGGCGGGCAGGAAGCCGGCCGCCGCCTCCAGCGTGGCCAAGGCAAGATCGGCATCCGCCTCCGAGCCCTGCCCGGTGGCCACCGCAAGGTCCCACCCGTGCACCAGCGTCTCGTTCAGATACGCCCACACCGCCACCCGCCCCGGAATGGTCGCCCACGGCGCCGTGACCTGAACGTCCAGCATCCGGTCGTCATCCCACACCGTCCACAGCTTCGCGGCGCCTTCCGCATAAGCGTCCGCCCACCCATCGTCCGCCACCCCCGTCACCACCACCGGCACCGTGAACGGATCCCCGCCCTCACCGATCACCTTCGCCCGCCGCACCGTGGTGACCAGATGCCCGAGCAGCGCGCGCACATCGAACTCCGTACACGGCGTCGGATCACCGAGCCGCTCAGCCCGTACCCCGCTCATCAACCCGTGCGTCCAAGCCAGCGCCCGCCGGTAGTACGGACGGGGATCTGTCAGCTCTGTGTTCGTCATGCCCGCCACCCTGCCCCCCTAAATACGACACCCCCTGTCGTATATCCATGAAACCCTTCCACCCATGCGCGCCGACCGACTGCTCTCCCTGGTCCTACTGCTGCGCAACCGAGGCCGCATGACCGCCGCCGCCCTGGCCCGCGAGCTGGAGGTCTCCACCCGCACCGTCCAACGCGACGTCGACGCCCTGTCCGCCGCCGGCATCCCGGTCTACGCCGACCGAGGCCGCGACGGCGGCTACGCCCTGCTCGCCGGCTTCTCCACCGACCTCACCGGCCTCACCCCCGACGAGGCCGTCGCCCTGCTCACCGCCCGCTCCCAAGCCACCTCCGACGCCCTAGGCCTAGGCCCCGCGTTCGCCTCCGCCATGCGCAAAGTGATCGCCGCAATCCCCGCCACCACCAGGCCCAACGCCACCACCGCCGCCGACCGCGTCCTGGTCCGCCCCGGCGGCTGGCTGGCCGACCCCACCCCCGAACCAGCCCTACCCGCCCTCCAACACGCCGTCTTCACCGCCCGCCGCCTGCGCCTGCGCTACCGCCCCGCCGAACCCCCCGGCTCCCCGCCGCCCAAAGGCGCCCCAACCTGGCGAACAGTCGACCCCATAGGCCTGGTCAGCGCCGCCGGCCGCTGGTACCTCCTGGCCCTGCGCAACGGCCAGGACCGCACCTACCGCGTATCCCGCATCACCGAAGCCGTCGAACTGGACGAACCCGCCCACCGCCCCAACGACGTAGACCTGGAAGCCCTCTGGCACCGCCGCCGCACCGAGTTCCGCTCCGCCCGAGCCCGCCTCACCGTCCGCACCCGAATCCGCCCCACCCGCCACCCCCACCTGGCCAACGCCGCCCTCACCCTGACCCCCGTCCCCACCAAAGACCCCACCTGGCTCACCTTCGACGCCGAGTTCGGCGACCTCCAACACGCCGAGTCCGCCCTCTGGACCCTCGCCCCCCACGCCGAAGCCCTCTCCCCACCCGAACTCCGCGCCGCCCTGGCCGCCCGCGCCACCCAAGTCATGACCGCACACACGTAGTCCTACGGATTCGTCCCAGCTCAACCGCTCATACGCTCGATCACCATGCGCGAGCCAACCGTCCGACACACCGCGACCTGGGCGCTCGCCCTACTAGCCGCCACCGCCCTGTCCCTGGCACTGACCTACTGCGGCCTGCTCGCGCTCGCCCTCTCCGCCATGTGCTACGACCCCGGCCCAAGCCCTCAAGCGACCGCCTGCGCCCAAGACGCCTACCTGTTCACCGCCATGTGCGCCGCCACCCTGCTCATCCCCGTAGCCATCGCCACCTGGACCCGCCGCGCCCCCACCCCCACCGGCGTCCGCAACAGGCTCGCCATCTGCCTGCTCTTCTACCTGCCGCCCGTACTCATCCTCGTGATCAGCATCCTGACGGCCTGACGCACGCCAAAAGGGGCGGTACCGGCAAAACCGGTACCGCCCCCTTTAGCACAGCGGAAATCGTGTCCAGGTGCGTCCATCGCAAGGCCGCAGCGACCGACGCGTGCCGCGCCTTGGCGCGGATCGGGCGGCCCGGCCAGTTAGCCGGGCCGCGGCGACACAGCACGCGAGGGAGCGAGAACGCCGCGAGGGGCGTGCCTGGGCGCGATTTTAGAAGTCCATGCCGCCGCCCATGTCTGGAGCACCGGCCGGAGCCTTCTCCTTCTCCGGCTTGTCCGCGATCACTGCCTCGGTGGTGAGGAACAGCGCCGCGATCGAAGCCGCGTTCTGCAGCGCGGACCGGGTGACCTTGGCCGGGTCGATGATGCCGGCCTTGACCAGGTCCTTGTACTCGCCGGTGGCCGCGTCCAGGCCCTCGCCGGCGGGAAGGTTGCGCACCTTCTCCGCCACAACGCCACCTTCGAGGCCGGCGTTGACGGCGATCTGCTTGAGCGGAGCCTCCAGCGCGACCTTGACGATGTTCGCCCCGGTCGCCTCGTCACCGTCCAGGCCGAGGCCGTCGAACACGTTGGCGCCCGCCTGCAGCAGGGCCACGCCGCCACCGGCGACGATGCCCTCCTCGACGGCGGCCTTCGCGTTGCGGACCGCGTCCTCGATGCGGTGCTTGCGCTCCTTGAGCTCCACCTCGGTGGCGGCACCGGCCTTGATCACCGCAACACCGCCGGCCAGCTTGGCCAGGCGCTCCTGCAGCTTCTCGCGGTCGTAGTCGGAGTCGCTCTTCTCGATCTCGGCGCGGATCTGGTTGACCCGGCCGGCGATCTGGTCGGCGTCGCCGGCACCGTCGACGATGGTGGTCTCGTCCTTGGTGACGACGACCTTGCGGGCCTGGCCCAGCAGCGACAGGTCGGTGTTCTCCAGCTTGAGGCCGATCTTCTCGCTGATCACCTCGCCGCCGGTGAGGATGGCCATGTCGGCCAGCATCGCCTCGCGGCGGTCACCGAAGCCCGGCGCCTTCACGGCGACCGACTTGAAGGTGCCGCGCACCTTGTTGACGATGAGGGTGGCCAGGGCCTCGCCCTCGACGTCCTCGGCGATGATGACCAGCGGCTTGCCGCCCTGCATGACCTTCTCCAGCAGCGGGAGCAGGTCCTTCACCGTGGAGATCTTGGAGCTGACCAGGAGGATGTACGGGTCCTCCAGCTCGGCCTCCATGCGCTCGGCGTCGGTGACGAAGTAGGGCGAGATGTAGCCCTTGTCGAAGCGCATGCCCTCGGTGAGCTCCAGCTCCAGCCCGAAGGTCTGCGACTCCTCGACGGTGATGACGCCTTCCTTGCCGACCTTGTCCATGGCCTCGGCGATCAGGTCACCGATCGCCTTGTCGGCCGCGGAGATCGACGCGGTGGCCGCGATCTGTTCCTTGGTCTCGACCTCCTTGGCGGTCTTGAGCAGCTCCTGCGCGACCGCCTCGGTGGCCTTCTCGATGCCGCGCTTCAGCGCCATCGGGTTCGCACCGGCGGCGACGTTGCGCAGCCCCTCCCGCACCAGCGCCTGGGCCAGCACGGTGGCGGTGGTGGTGCCGTCACCGGCGATGTCGTCGGTCTTCTTGGCAACTTCCTTGACGAGCTCGGCCCCGACCTTCTCCCACGGGTCCTCGAGCTCGATCTCCTTCGCGATGGAGACGCCGTCGTTGGTGATGGTCGGCGCGCCCCACTTCTTCTCGAGCACGACGTTGCGGCCCCTCGGGCCGAGCGTCACCTTGACGGCGTCGGCGAGGGTGTTCATGCCGCGCTCGAGCCCGCGGCGCGCATCCTCGTCGAACGCGATCATCTTGGCCATTGCGGTGTGGTCCTCCGGTAGGGATGACACGACGGCCGGCGACGGCGCCCGCGACGGACGATCGGCAACCCTGCGCTCGATCTCACCGACCCGACCTGAGTTGGCACTCGGCGCTGACGAGTGCCAGCAAGTGCCACTGCCGTGTTTAGCACTCTCCCCCTGCGAGTGCAAGGCGACAGGCTCCGCCGGGGACCGGTCGGGTGTGCTGAAATCCGCGACTCGGTGTGCTGAAACCCGCGACTCGCGGGCGGTTCTCGCGGACGGGCTGGGTCCGGTCGCGAGCGAGGGGCCCGGTGGCGGGCCCCTCGCGCGTACTCGGCCAACTTCGTGACCCTAGAGCCGGCGCACACCCTCCGCCTGGCTACGGCCATCGCGACCGGCCGTCGTCTCGAACTCCACCCGGTCGCCCTCTTCGAGGGTCCGGAAGCCGTCCATCTGGATGGCGCTGTAGTGGACGAAGACGTCGGGGCCACCATCTGTCGCGATGAAGCCGTAGCCCTTCTCCGAGTTGAACCACTTGACCGTGCCCTGGGCCACGGCATCCTCCTGTTGTTGCGGACGAACACCCCGACGCTACAACAGATTCGGCCCCCTCCCGAGGTGACCATCTCACGTTCCGGGAGGGCAGGATGCCTGTCGTGCGCACTGTTGACGAACATCGCGCGGTGGTCGCCGCGCTGCTCCCGCCTACCCCTGTCGAGGCCCGCCCGCTGGCCGACGCGCTCGGCCTGGTGCTGGCCGAGGACCTGCGCGCGGCGGTGGCGCTGCCCCCGTTCGACAACTCCGCGATGGACGGCTACGCGGTCCGCGCGCAGGACGTGGCGGACGCCCCGGTGCGGCTGCCGGTGGCCGAGGACATCCCGGCCGGGCGCACCGACGCGCCGAGGCTGGAGCCCGGCACCGCGCACCGGATCATGACCGGCGCGCCGATGCCGCCGGGCGCGGACGCCGTGGTGCAGGTCGAGCACACCGACGGCGGCACCGAGACCGTCCGCATCGACAGGTCCGTGTCCGAGGGCACGCACGTGCGCCGGGCCGGAGAGGACGCCGAGGCCGGCACGCTCGTGCTCCGCGCCGGCACCGTGCTCGGCGCCGCGCAGCTCGGGCTCGCCGCCGCCGTGGGCACCGCGACCGTCCGCGTCCGCCGCCCGCCGAGGGTGCTCGTGCTGTCCACCGGCTCGGAGCTGGTCGCGCCGGGCGAGCCGCTCGCGCACGGGCAGATCTACGAGTCGAACGGCGTCATGCTCGCGGCCGCCGTGACCGAGGCCGGCGGGATCGCCGAACAGCTGCGGTTCGTGCCGGACGACGTCGAGGAGTTCCTGGCCGTGCTCGCCGACCGGATCTCTCGCGGCGACGGGGTTGACCTGGTGCTCACCTCCGGCGGCGTGAGCGCGGGCGCCTACGAGGTCGTCAAGGACGCGTTGGCGAGCCGGGGCGTGGAGTTCGTCAGGGTCGGCATGCAGCCGGGCGGCCCGCAGGGGGCGGGAAGGGTGAGCGGCCTGGCCGGTGCGGCGAGCGGCGCTGCCCGAGCGGACAGTTCGGTGATCACACCCGGTGACGAGACACCCGTTGTGACACTTCCCGGTAACCCGGTCAGCTCACAGGTGTCCTTCGAGGTGTTCGTCCGCCCGGCGCTACGGAGCGCGATGGGCCATCCGGCACCGTATAGGCCGATCGTGCGAGCGCGGCTGGCCGAGACGCTGCGCTCACCGGCCGGTAGGCGACAGTTCCGTCGGGGGGAGCTCGATACGACGGCCGGCACAGTGCGGACCGTGGGCGGCCCCGGCTCGCACCTGCTGTCGGCATTGGCCAGGGCGAACTGTCTGATCGTGCTCGGCGAGGACGACCAGCTCCACGAGGAGGGCTCCGAAGTCGACGTTTGGCTGCTTGAGCGCTGATCTAGTGTCAAATGCCACCGATGTAACTCTGAGTTACACGCAGCGTTACGGCCGTTCGCTCCCTAGAGTGTGACGAAGGACACACCTCTTCGTGGCAACATTTACACCCTCTCGCGCGTCGATATCAGTACAGCGTTCGTCCGAACGGTCCATGTAGAGAGGGTTTCCTCTGTTTGCTCTGGACCACCGAGCGGGCGCTCGGGAATAATTTGACGCACGGTGGGTAACCCCAACTCACGAAGGACCTACCGCTTGTCGCTGGGGAGCGGACGAGCGGTTCCACGGCCGGGGTCGCTGTCTCGGGGGATGGCGGCCCCGGCCTTTTTATGTCGCCGCCCGGGTTGCCCCCAACGTTAAGGTGATCACCTTTCCCGCCCCCGCCGGTCCGGCGGCCGGCCCGGCGTACCGTGGGCGCCGGGTGGCCGCGCAGGGTCGCCCTCGCAGGAGGACTCGACACAGCCCGATGGTTTCCGTAGACCCCGAACCTCCCACCCCGGCCGGGCTCGGCCACTTCGTGAGCCTGGTACGCGCCGCGATCCCGCCCATGCACCCCGGCGGCCGGCCCGTGGTGGCCGGCGTCGGCGTGGCCGCCGTGCTGGCCAGGGCGATCACCGGCCGAGGCACCCTGCTCGGCCTGGCCGCCACCGCCGCGACCGCCGCGTTCTTCCGGGAGCCCGCCAGGGTCACCCCGGACCGCGCCGGCATCGTGGTGGCACCCGCGGACGGCACGGTGGCCACCGTCGAGGACGCCAGCCCGCCCGAGGAGCTCGGCCTGCCGGCCGCGCCGGTGCCCAGGGTCAGCGTGTTCCTGTCCGTGCTCGACGTGCACGTCCAGCGCATCCCGTGCGACGGCCGGGTGGAGCGGGTGGTCTACCGGCCCGGCAAGTTCCTGTCCGCCGACCTGGACAAGGCCAGCGACGACAACGAGCGCTCGTCCATGCTGCTGCGCGGCACCGACGGGCACCGGATCGGCGTGGTGCAGATCGCCGGCCTGCTGGCGCGGCGGATCGTCTGCGACGTCACCGAGGGCGCCGAGGTCGCCGCCGGGGAGACCTACGGGTTGATCCGGTTCGGGTCTCGCGTGGACACTTACCTGCCGGCCGGCAGCCGCGTGCTGCTCGCGCCCGGACAGCGCACCATCGGCGGCGAGACGGTGCTGGCCGAGCTTCCAGAAACGAGCCCGGGAGGGGCGTAGCCGATGCCCGTCACCGCCTACCGAGGCATCCGGCTGCTGCCGAACGCGATCACCGTGCTGGCGCTGTGCGCCGGGCTGTCCGCCGTGCAGTACGCCCTGGCCGCCCGCTACGAGCTGGCCGTGGCCGCGCTCACCGTCGCGGCCATCTTCGACGCCCTGGACGGCCGGATCGCCCGGATGCTGGACGCCACCAGCAAGATGGGCGCCGAGCTGGACTCGCTGGCCGACTGCGTGTCCTTCGGGGTGGCGCCCGCGCTGGTGCTGTTCGTCTGGCGGCTGGAGGGCAACCAGCTCGGCTGGATCGTGGCGCTGGTGTTCGCGGTGTGCGCGGCGCTGCGGCTGGCCAGGTTCAACACGCTGTTGGACGACACCGAGCAGCCGCCGTACGACAAGGAGTTCTTCGTCGGCGTCCCGGCCCCGGCCGCCGCGCTGCTGGCGGTTACGCCGCTGCTGCTGGAGCTGCAGTTCGGGCAGGGCTTCTGGTCCTCGCCGGCGCTGGTCGGGGCCTGGGCGCTGCTGGTGGCCGCGCTGATGGTCAGCCGGCTGCGCACGCTGTCCATGAAGACCGTCCGGGTGCCCGCGCAGTTCATCGCGCCGCTGCTGGTCCTGGTCGGGCTGGCCGGCGCGGCCCTGATCACCGTGCCGTTCCTGGCGCTCGCGCTGGCCGTGCTGGTCTACCTCGCGCACCTGCCCTACGCCGTGTACCGGTACCGCTGGCTGGGCCGCCACCCGGAGGCCTGGTTCATCGCGCCGCGCCAACGGCGGGCCGCCGTGCGCGCCCTGCGCGGCACCCGCCCGCCCGGCATCCGCCCGCCGCTGCGCCGCCGGGTCGCGGGCGCCGCCCGTGCCAGGGCCGCCGCCCTCAACTACCCCCGCCGCCGCCGCGAGCAGAACGGCAACGGCGAGGCGAACGGCCAGGTCGACGCCGCCGGCGTGAACGGCCAGGCCGACGGCACGGGAACGCCCCGCGACCGGCGCTTCCGCCGGCTGGGCCTACGCAAGATCCGCCGCCCGCGCTGACCGGCCCTTGACGACGGTGCTGGTGATCACGAGGGCGGCCAGGAGCACGGCGGTCACGTGGATCGGGGCGTGGGTCCACGGTGAGACCAGCACGGCCAGCGCCACCAGCGGGTAGGCCAAGTTCAGGGGCGCGACGCCGGGGCGGGGGCGGATCTCGAGCAGCCAGACGACGAGGACGAAGACGGCGACGGGCACGGCGGTCGCCCAGCCGGCTGTCAGCGGGTCCAGCCCGGTGCGGCGGGTGTCGAAGGCGACCGCCACCTCCAGGCCGGCGCCCACGGCGGCCACCGAGGCGAAGATCGGGTAGTGCCCGTACGCCCAGGTCAGGGTCAGGCCCAGCGAGGTCAGCGGGCGCGGGGTGGGGTCGTCGAAGTACAGCCACCACATGGAGAACACGATCACGATGCCGGCCGCCGCCAGCCCGAGCAGCGCTCCCACGTGCTCGCCTTCTGCCAGACCTTCCTGGATCGCGGTGGTCGCGGCCAGCACCACCTCGCCGAGCACGATCAGGGTGAACAGGCCGAAGCGTTCGGCGAGGTGCTCGGGGTGCCAGGTGGTCGGGCCGGCGCGCTCGGCCCAGACCGGGATCGCCACCTCCGCGACGACCAGCACCGCGAACCCGACCATCCCCCACGCGCCGGGAAGCAGCAGCCGGACCACCCAGCCCACCTGCACGAGCGTGATCCCGACCGCGAACCGCTGCGCGCAGGTCCGCCTCGGTGGGTCCGACCTGGCCGCCCGCAGCCACTGCGCCACCAGGGCCAGCCGCATGATCACGTAGCCGGCGGTGATGACCGTGAAGTCGCGGCTGTCCAGCGCGGCCGGCACCCCGGACGCGAGCACCAGCGCGCCGGCGATCTGCACCATCGTGGTGACCCGGTACAGCCCGTCGTCGGTGTCGTACGCCGAGGCGAACGCGCTGAAGTTGACCCACGCCCACCAGATCGCGAAGAACACCATCAGGTAGCCGAGCACGCCCGCGCCGACGTGCTGCTCGACCAGCGCGTGGTGCAGCCGCCCGGCCGCCTGGGAGACAGCGACCACGAAGCACAGGTCGAAGAACAGCTCCAGCGGGGTGGACGCGCGGTGCGGCTGGGCGGCGTCCCTGGCCAGCATCCGCCTGATCCACGGGATTCCGACGCGGCTCGGTCCGTGGTCGGTCACGCGTGCCCCCCGGCTAGCGTCGTTGGTAGTCCTTGGTCACGATGACGATCAGGCCGGGGTCCGCGTCCGCGATGCCGGGGAACCTGGGCTGCGCCTGCAGGCCGAAGGCGTTGGCCAGCGACTGCGCGGCTGCCTGCTCCTCGGTGCCGGGGCGGTAGTAGACCGTGCTGGTCGGGATGATGCCGGACGGGTAGTTGCCGACGTCGGTGACCTTCCAGCCGGAGGCCCGGAAGTCGGCGGCCGCGTGCTGCGCCAGCTCCCTGATCAGGCTGTTGTTGTACACCCGCACGGGCGCCTTGGCGGCCGCCACGCCCTTGCCGCCGCCGATGCCGCCGGTGCCGCTGCTGTCGTCCGGCAGGCCGGCGCCGGGCAGCGGCTTCTGCGCGTGCGGAGCGGGCGTGGTCGGGGGCGCGGCGAGCGGCCCCGGGGAGTGGGTGGGGACGCCGGGCGCCTGGGTGGACCCCATGCCCGGGGCCGGTGTGGCCGGTACGGGCGTGGTCGGCGCCGGCGTGGTCGGTGCCGCGGCGGGCGGCTGTCCGGTCGACGGCTGGCCCGGCTGCGGTTGCCCGGTCGGCGCCTGGCCCGCTTGCGGCTGTCCGGTGGGCGGCGCGGTGGGCGGCGCTGCGGGCGGCGGCGTGGTCGGCGCGGGGGCCGGGGCGACGGGCGGCGCGGCCAGGGGCGGAGGGGGCGCGGGCGTCGGCGACGAGGTCGGGGCGGGCCTCACCGGCGGGGCGGCCGCGGCGTTCTCACCGCCGCCGGCCAGCGAGACCAGGCCGACCACGGCGGACACCGCGGCCACGCCGAGCAGCACGAACCCACCGAGGCGCAGCGGCGACGGGCCACCGCCCCCGGGCGGCGGCTCCGGCTCGAGCACCTCGGTCTCCGGGTCCTGGTCCATACCGGCGCCGTTCAGCGCGCATCCACCCCGAGGCGGCGGGCCGCGCGGGTCCGCTGGCGGCTGGTCCTGAGCCGGCGCAGCCGCTTGACCAGCATCGGGTCGGCGGCCATCGCGGCGGGCTTGTCGATCAGGGCATTGAGTACCTGGTAGTACCGGGTGGCTGACATGTCGAACAGCTCGCGGATCGCCTGTTCCTTGGCACCCGCATACTTCCACCACTGCCCTTCGAAGGCGAGGATCTCACGCTCCCGCAGCTCCAGCTCAGCGCCGGAGTTCGACAATCCCGGGAGCATCCTGACGGAGTCCATGCACGCACCTCGACCGGTCGGTTACGAACGGCTAGAACAACACTGATGTAATTCGTCGGCCATTAGATCACGGCTGCCCGACGGCCCGTGGGACCGACGCACCCCCGGGCGACGGCGCACAGTATCGATAGGGTCCGACGCATGGCCGTCCGCCCTATCCGCATCATCGGCGACCCGGTGCTGCACGCACCCACCCGCCCGGTCACGGAGTTCGACGACGAGCTGCGCACCCTGGTCGAGGACATGTTCGAGACCATGGCGGCCGCTCAGGGGGTGGGCCTTGCCGCCAACCAGGTGGGCGTCGACCTGCGTGTTTTCGTCTACGACTGCCCGGACGAGGAGCTGCGCGCGAACCGGCGCGGGGTGGTGGTCAACCCGGTCCTGGAGACCTCCGAGCGCCCCGAGACCATGCCGGACCCCGACGAGGACTGGGAGGGCTGCCTGTCGGTGCCCGGCGAGCAGTTCCCCACCGGCCGCGCGGACTGGGCCAAGGTCACCGGCGTCGACCTGGACGGAAACCCCGTCGAGGTGGCCGGCCGCGGCTTCTTCGCCCGCTGCCTCCAACACGAGACCGACCACCTCGACGGCATCATCTACACCGACCGCCTGGTCGGCCGCCACGACCGCGCCGCCCGCAAAACCCTCAAGCGCCACGGCTGGGGCGTCCCCGGCCTCTCCTGGGACCCCGCCACCGAATCTGCCGAGCCCGCCACCGACTAGCCGCTCGCACACCCACTTCCGCCCTGGCACATGCGCTGCAGCAGGTGTGCGGAGTACGAACTGGGTGTGCCGGCGTCCCGGGGCGGAACACCACGCGGCGCGGCTGCGTTTGCGGAGTAATGGTGTAATCCGTGGAGGGCGGTGGGCGGTGTGGACGAGCTGGACGCCTACTCACGAACGGTCAGCGCGGTCGCGGCGGCCGTCACGCCGCTCGTGGCGAGCCTGCGGATCGGGCGCGGGCGGTCCACCAGCGGCGGGTCCGGGGTGGTGTTCACCGACGACGGGCTGATGCTCACCAACGCGCACGTGGTCGGCCAGGCCAGCCGCGGCGAGGCGGAGTTCGCCGACGGCACCGAGACGGACTTCGACGTGGTCGGCGCCGACCCGCTGTCCGACCTGGCGGTGCTGCGCGCCCGGGGCGAGGTGCCGCCGGCCGTCACGCTCGGCGACGCGGACACGCTGGTCGTCGGCCAGCTCGTGGTCGCCGTGGGCAACCCGCTGGGGCTGGCCGGGTCGGTGACCGCCGGGGTGGTCAGCGCGCTGGGCCGGTCGCTGCCGACGCGCAGCGGCCAGGCCGGCCGGGTGGTGGAGAACGTCATCCAGACCGACGCCGCGCTCAACCCCGGCAACTCCGGCGGCGCGCTGGCCAACGCGCGCGGCGAGGTGGTCGGGATCAACACCGCGGTGGCCGGGGTCGGGCTCGGGCTGGCGGTGCCGGTGAACGCCACCACCCGCCGGATCGTGGCCACCCTGCTCGCCGACGGCCGGGTGCGGCGCGGCTACCTGGGCCTGGTCGGCACGCCCGCGCCGGTGCCGGCCTCGGTGGCGCAGCGCTACCAGCGCACGAAGGGGCTGCGGCTGGTCGAGGTGGTGCCGGGCAGCCCCGCCGCCAGGGCCGGCCTGCGCCCCGGCGACCTGGTGCTGTCCGTCGGCCGCCAGCCGGTGCAGGACGCGCAGGGTATCCAGAGCCAGCTCTTCGCCGACTCGATCGGGACGGCGCTGCCGGTCACCGTGCTGCGCAACGGCGCGATGGTGGACGTCATCGCGGTGCCGTCCGAACTGACGGGTTGATTTCGCCGTTTCGCCACGGGCGGGCGGTGCCCGTTCCTACCCTCGACCCATGACCGCGACCACCTGGCTCGAGGACTACCAGCGGCGGCTGGCCGAGATCGGCGACCGGGCGCAACGGGCCCGCGCCGAGCTGGACGGCCTGACCGCGACGGCCAGCAGCGCGTCCGGGGCGGTGACCGTGACGGTGAACCCGGCCGGCGCGCTGCAGCAGGTGAGCTTCGGCGAGCGCGCCGACGAGCTGAGCCGCCCGAAGCTGGCCGAGGCGGTGCTGGACGCCGCGCGCAAGGCGCACCTGGACGCCGTGCGCCGCTCGGCCGAGGCGCTCGAACCGCTGATCGGCGAGTCCGAGGCGAGCCGCTACCTGGCCAGCCACCTGCCGCCGCAGGCCCGCGAGGACGGCGGCTGATGGACGGCTACCGGGCCGACGTGCCGGCGCTGCAACGCCACGCCAAGGCCGTCCGGGACCACGGCGACCGGCTCGGCGAGGTGGCGGCTGCGGCCGACCATCCGCTCGCGCCGAACGCCTACGGGCTGATCTGCGGCTTCCTCAGCGGGATGACCAACGAGGCGGAGGGCCGGCTGCGGGGCTCGATCGGCACGTTGGCCGCGCTGGCCGGCTCGCACGCGGCCGGGCTGGCCGGCTGCGCGGACGACTACCAGCGCCAGGAGACCCAGGTGGCCACCAGGTTCGGCGGCGGCGCGCGATGAGCACGCTGGTCGCCGAGCCGGAGGGACCGGAGTGGTTGGAGGGCGCCGGCCTGCTCTCCGACATGGCCGACCTGTACAAGATCGGCGGCAAGGCCTTCGAGGGTGGCGGCGTGGACCCGTCCAAGGTCTCCGCCCCGCAGGCGACGATCGCGCTGGGCGGGGCCGGGCTGGCCGGGCTCGCCGCCATCGCCGACCCGCTCGAAGCGCTGGCCGGCGCCGGGCTCGGTTGGGTCATCGAGCACGTGTGGTTCCTGCGCGAGCCGCTCGACCAGCTCGCCGGCAACCCGAACGAGATCAAGGCACACGCTCAGACCTGGCACAACGTCGGGCTGGAGCTCGGACGGATCGCCGACGAGCACGAGAGCCAGCTCGGCCAGCTCGGCGGCTGGCAGGGCGCGGCGGCCGACGGCTACCGGCGGGCGGCGGCACGCCAGAACGAGGTGATGCGCCAGGGCGCCGCGTCCGCCGAGGAGCTGTCCGGACGGATCATGACCAACGGCACGGTCGTCGCGACGGTCCGCTCGCTGGTCCGGGACACGATCGCCGACTTCGTCGTCAAGCTGGCGGAATGGGCGATCGCCGCGCTGGCCAGCGCCGCCGCCACGGCGGGCGCCTCGCTCGCCCCGATCATCGCGGGTGCGGTGGCGTCGGCGGTGAAGACCGCGTCCAAGATCGCGGAGCTGGTCTCCAAGCTGCTCAGGCACCTGGAGGAGGCGGGCGCGGCGCTGGGCAAGCTGGCCGGCTCCGCCGAGAAGCTGGCGTCCGGGCTGGCCACGGGGGCGAACGGGGTGCGGCCGAGCGGTGAGGCGGTGGCCGAGGGCCTGCGGCGGGTCGCCAAGGACGTCGCCCCGGCCCCGGGCCAGGCGCGCGAGGCGCTGGACCGGTTCGTCCAGAGCCAGCTCTCCGAGGACCGGGCGGCCGCCGCGGCGGTGGAGACGCCGAAGCAGATCGGCACCACGGCGCGGGATCGGGAGAAATGGACGCCGCTGTGAGCCCGGTGCGGCCGGCACCGAGTGCGGCCGAGCGGTGGCGCTGCGCGGCGCCGATGCTCGTGCTGGCCGTCGCCGGCGCGGTCCTGGTCGATGCGGCCGCTTTCGTCGCCGCGCACGGGCTCAGCTGGTGGGCGTTGGTTCTGCCCGCCGCCTGCCTGGTGCCGCTGGCGGCGGTGTGGACCCTCACCAGGTCGCCCACGAAATGGTGGGAGGCCGGCGCCTTCCTGGGGCTCGCCTCGGGCTTCATGGGGGGCCTGATACTGAGCTGGCGGTGGCCGGTGTGGGAAAGCATGCTGTCCGTGCTGCCGGGGCTCGCGCTCGCGGTGGCCGGCGCCTGGCTCACCCACCAGGCCGGTCGCAACTGGGAGCACCCGCCGGCCCGCGAGGCCCGGCCGCCCCCGAGCCCGCACGCCGGCCCGTTCCTTCGGTGAGGTTCCTCCGGTCGGCTGAGTGTGCGTGCGGCGGCACAGATCGACTTCCGGTCGCCCGCTAGGGTGGTCCGATGGGCATTCCGACTTCGGTGTGGTTCATCATCGCCGCGGTCGCGCTCGTGCTCGGCCTGCTCATGCTGCGGGCGGCGCAGCGGGCCGGCAGCGGCCAGTCCCGTGACCGCCGGCGCTGGGCGGCCCAGAAGGAATGGGAGTACCTGGACAACGATCCGGTGCTGCCCAGCCGCTGGCGCTACGGCACCATCCACCAGGGCGGACCCGGCGTCGCGCGCAACCTGGTGACCGGCTCGGTGCCCACCTCGGAGGGCCGCCGGCTGGTGTACGTGTTCGACCACGAGCAGGCCGGACGGCTCAGCTCGGTGGTGGTGGCCGTGCAGCGGCGCAGCTCCATCGGCGGCGCGTTCGAGCTGCGGCTGCCGTCCGCCCCGCTGCCCGACGACGCCGGCCTCGACCTGCTCGAACCGGTCGGCGAGCGGTACGCCTTCGTGTCCGACGCCGCCGCGATCCGCCCGCTGATCACGCCCCGGCTGGTGCGCGCGGCCGACGCCATCGGCGAGGAGGTCGAGCTGCTCTGGGCGGAGGACTCCTGGGTGCTGTGCACCGCGCCGCTGGACTCCGCGCCCGAGCACCTGCAGGAGCTGCTCGACCAGCTCATCGAGGTGGCCGCCGCGTTGGAGGAGGCCGTCAGGGGCGGCGGCCGCCCGTCCCAGCCGCCGAGGGACGAACCGGCGGAGCCCGAGCCGGAGCTGTCCGAGCCGCACCCCGCGCACCCCTCGTCGTCCTCGGCGGCGTCCTGGGCGCGCTCGTTCTCCGCGCGCCCGACGTTCGGCGCCGGCCGGCGTTCGCGTGAGCAGCCGGAGCCGGAGGTGACCGACGAGGTCGACCGGCAGTTCCCGGACAACAACTCCAGCCGGTCGTGACCACCGCCCTCATCACCGGTGCCACCGCCGGCATCGGGGCCGCGTTCGTCCGCAGGCTGGCCGCCGAGCACGACCGGCTGGTGCTGGTCGCCCGCGACACCGCCCGCCTGGAGGCCGCCGCCGCCGAGCTGCGGGGGCGGCATCGCGTCGAGGTCGAGGTGCTCACCGCCGACCTGGCCACCGAGGCCGGCCGGGCCGCCGTGGAGGCCAGGCTCGCCGACCCCGGGGTGGACCTGCTGGTGAACAACGCCGGCATCGGCCTGCGCGACGAGTTCATCAACGAGCCGATCGAGGCCGAGCAGGCCCAGCTGGACATCAACGTCACGAGCGTGCTGCGGCTGACCCGCGCCGCGATCCCGGCCATGGTCGAACGCGGCTCCGGCACGGTGATCAACGTCTCCAGCGTGGCCGGCTTCTTTCCCGGCCGCAGCGCGACGTACAGCGCCGGCAAGGCCTGGGTGACGACGTTCAGCGAGGGCCTGGCCGCGGCGCTGGCCGGCACCGGCGTGCGGGTCATGGCGCTGTGCCCCGGGTTCGTCCGCACCGAGTTCCACCAGCGGGCCGGGATCGACGTGGGCGCCCGCACCGGACCGTTCTGGCTGGACGCCGACCGGGTGGTGGCCGACGGCATGGCCGACCTGGCGCGCGGCCGGGTGGTGTCGGTGCCGAGCCTGCCGTACAAGGCGCTGGTCGGGCTGTTCGACGTGCTGCCCCGGCCGCTGGTGCGCACCCTGATCAGGCGCGGCGAACGGAGGATGCGGCGGTGACCGACCGGGAACGGCTGGCCACGCTGATCGGCGAGCTGGCGGTGGTGCACGGGCGGGTCACGCTGTCTTCGGGCGCGGAGGCCGACTACTACGTCGACCTGCGCCGGGCCACGCTGCACCACCTGGCGGCGCCGCTGATCGGCCGGCTGGTGCGGGCGCTGACCGCCGACTGGACCTACGACGCGGTGGGCGGGCTGACGCTGGGCGCCGACCCGGTCGCCACCGCCGTGCTGCACGCGGCGTCGGCGGACGGCGCGCGGGTGGACGCGTTCGTGGTGCGCAAGGAGACCAAGCGGCACGGCATGCAGCGCCTCGTCGAGGGGCCGGACGTGGCCGGGCGGCGGGTGCTCGTGGTGGAGGACACGTCCACCACCGGCGCCTCGGTGCTGACCGCCGTGCGCGGCGTGATCGCCGCCGGGGCGACCGTCGCCGGGGTGGCCACCGTGGTGGACCGCGACACCGGCGCCCGCGAGGCCATCGAGGCCGAGGGTTTTCCGTACCGCGCCGTGCTCGGCCTCGACGACCTGGGGTTGTCGTCCTGACCGCGCCGGGCCCCACCGAGTGGACGGCCGGCGAGCCGGTCGGCGTCGGCCCGTGGCAGGGCGAGTGGCCGGACGACCCGCGCTACGACCCCGAGCTGCTGCGCGAGGGTGACCGTCGCAACGTCGTCGATGCGTACCGGTACTGGCGCCGCGACGCGATCATCGCCGATATCGACGCCCGCCGGCATCCGTTCCACGTGGCCATCGAGAACTTCGGGCACGACCACAACATCGGCACCGTGGTCCGCACCGCCAACGCGTTCGCCGCCGCCGCCGTGCACATCGTCGGCAAGGCCCGCTGGAACCGCCGGGGCGCCATGGTGACCGACCGCTACCAGCACCTGCACCACCATCCGGACGTCGCGTCACTGCTCGCGTTCGCGTCCTCGCACGGGCTGGCCGTGGTCGCCGTCGACAACTCCCCCGGCTCCACCCGCCTCGAACAGGCGACCCTCCCCCGCGAGTGCGTCCTCCTGTTCGGCCAGGAGGGTCCTGGCGTGTCGAAGTCCGCGATCGCGGCCGCCACCCTCACCGTGTCCATAGCCCAGTTCGGCTCCACCCGCTCCATCAACGCCGGCGTGGCGGCCGGCATCGCCATGCACACCTGGATCCGCCAACACGCCACCCTCACCGCCGCCTGGTAAACCCCGCCCGCGCCCGTACCCCGCTTACGCGAGTCGGGGATTTCGTCAGGGTGAGTCGCGGATTTCATCAGCTGCGAATCAGGCGCCCCCGGTCGATCTCTGCGTACGATGTCACGCTAGAACGATCTATCAAGAGAGAGAACGACGGCACCTCACACCACCCACAGGGGGCACACCGATGGCGGTCACCCATCCACGCACCGACACCACGCGGCCCGAATCCGATGCTCGCTTCCGCCCGCGAGGCACCCTCCGACGGGCCGCGACCATGCTGTCCCCGGCCGCGGCGGTCGCCAACAAGGCCGCCCTGGAACGCGACGCCGGCGACCGCGTCGAACGCCTGATCACCGCCGCGACCGACCGCATCCACCAACGCCGCCACCCCACTCGGCCGAGGATGCGCGCCCTGATCGCCTCCGGCGGCGCCCGCCTGGCCTGGCAAGACATCCCGGTACCCCAGGACCCGGGCCCGGACGGCGCGATGGTCCGCCCGATCGCGGTGGCCACCTGCGACCTCGACCGCGCGCTCGCGCTCGGCGCCACCCCGTTCCCGCTGTCGCTGAGCATCGGCCACGAATGCGCCGCCGAGGTCCTCACCGTCGGCGAACGCGTCACCACCGTGGCACCCGGCCAGCGCGTCTGCGTCCCCTTCCAGATCAACTGCGGCCGCTGCCTGCCCTGCCGCGCCGGCCTGACCAGCAACTGCGCCGAGGTCCCACCGCTGTCGATGTACGGCTTCGGGATGGGCGGCGGCCACTGGGGCGGGGCGCTGGCCGACCAGCTGGCGGTGCCGTACGCGGACGCCATGCTGGTCCCGCTGCCGGACGGGGTGGACCCGGTCGCGGCGGCCAGCGTGTCGGACACCATCTGTGACGGCTACCGCCACATCGCGCCGCACCTGCCCGGCCTGCTGCGCCGCGACCCGGACGCCGACGTGCTCCTGATCGGCTGCCTCGGCCGGCGCACGATCTACAGCCCGAGCGTCACCCTCTACGCCGGCCAGCTCGCGCTCGCGCTGGGCGCCCGCCGGGTGCGGCTGGCCGACGGCCGCCCCGAGGTGCGCGCGGCCGCCGAGCGCCTCGGCCTCGAACCGCTGCGCCCGCGCGACCTGCGCCACGCCACGCCCGCCCCGCTCGTGGTCGCGGCCACCGTGTCCTCGCGCGGGGTGTGGACGGCGCTATCGCTGACCGCTCCGGACGGCGTGTGCAGCAGCGTCGGCGGCCTGCACCGCACCGCCCGGATCCCCGCCATCGGGATGTACACGCACAACGCCTCGTTCCACGTCGGGCGGACGAACGCGCGGGCACTGATGCCCGGGGTGCTGGACCTGATGGCCGCCGGCCGGTTCCACCCCGAGCGAGTGATCAGCACCCACGGCGCGCTGGACGACGCGCCCCGGCTCCTGGCCAGGCACTACCGCAGCAGCGACATCAAGACGGTGCTCAGCGCGGCCTGACAGAACTCGCGACTCACCCTGACGAAATCCCCGACTCGCGGACGGGTGGGTACGGGCGTGAGCTAGTGGGACTCGGCGGGGATGGGGTCCTCGTCGATGGGCTTGCGCATCTCCTGGCGGTAGCGGTACAGGCCGTAGCCGGTACCTAGGACGAAGAAGGCCACGGAGCCGATGGTTGCGGCCTGGCGGAGCCAGGGGAGGGCGTTGAGCAGGCCGGAGCCGTAGTAGCCGGCCAGGAGCAGGGTGGGGACCCAAGCGAGGGCGCCGAGGGTGTTGGCGGTGATGTAGCGGCGGTTGTTCATCCCGGCCGCGCCGGCGATCATGGGGGCGAGCGTGCGCACCCAGGGCAGCCACCGCGCCACCACCACCGACCAGAACCCCCACTTGTCGAAGAACGCGCGCGCCCTGGCCAGGTTCGCCCTGTTCAGGATCCGTCCGTCCTTGCGGGCCAGGATCCGGGCGCCGGTGCGCCGGCCGATCAGGAAGCCGACCTGGTTGCCGCCGACCGCCATCACGGTGGCCAGCCCGGCCAGCAGCCAGGCGCTGAGGTGCTGCTCGTGCGTGGCGAGCACCACCCCGGCCGCGAACAGCAGCGAGTCCCCCGGCAGGAACAGCCCGACGATGAACGCGCACTCCAGGAACACGAAGGAGAGCACGACCACCCACACCATGGTCGGAGTGGCGTCGGTCAGCATCCCGGACGCGGACAGCTGACCCCCGGCCAGGCCGGTCATCGAGGTCAGCAGGCTGCTCACGGTGCTCCAGGATAAGGTCGGGGGCGCGCGGGCCCGTCAGCTAAATTCAGCCGAGCTCGGGTACCTCGTTCTCGCGGCGCTCCCGGCGTGCCTTCAGGAACTCCACGACGATCGGGAGCACGGACAGCAGCACCACGCCCACCAGGATCAGCTCGATGTGGTCGCGGACGAACGCGAAGCTGCCCAACCAGTATCCCAAAAGTGTGACGCCCGCGGCCCATGCGACGCCGCCGATGAAGGAGTACGTCAGGTAGCGCTTGGGTTCCATCTTCCCGACGCCGGCCATCACGGTGATGAAGGTGCGCACGATCGGCACGAACCTGGCCATCACGATCGCCCGGTTGCCGTACTTCTCGAAGAACTCGTGCGTCTTGTCCACGTACTCGCGCTTGAACAGCCGCGAGTCAGGCCGGTCGAAGATGGCCGGCCCCGCCGCGCGGCCGATCCAGTAGCCGGACACGTTGCCGGCCAGCGCGCACACCACCAGCAGCGTGCAGAGCAGCCACAGCGGCGTGTCGATGGCGCCGGTGGCCACGAACATGCCGGCGGTGAACAGCAGCGAGTCGCCGGGCAGGAAGAACCCGACCAGCAGCCCGCATTCGGCAAAGATGATCAGGCAGAGGCCGATGATCACGAACGGCCCGAGCGCGGGGATGATGTAGTTCGGGTCGAGCCACTTCAGGCCGCCGACTGCCAGTACGGGGGCGGATGCGAGGACGCTCACAACGCACCACGGTACCGGCCGCGCGCTAACCGCCGCCGAACGCCGGGAGCGAACCCGGCATGAAGATCGAGATCAGGGCCAGCGCGACGCCCACCACCGCGCCGACCAGCAGCGCGATCATGAGCACCCAGCCGACCGGGAACGGGCGCGGCGGCGGCATCGGCCGCCGGGAGCCGGTCGCCATGGGTCGGCCGGCGCCGCCCTGTGCGCGCATCGCCTCGGACATCATCCGCTCCGGGTCCATCTACCGCCGTCCGTCCGCCATCAGCTTGGCCACCGACCCCAACGCCCGGCTCGCGGTGGACTTCACCGCGCCCCGGCTGATCCCGGCCGCCTCGGCGATCTCGGCCTCGGACAGCCCGCCGTAGTAGCGCAGCACCAGCACCTCACGCTGCCGGGGCGGCAGCTCGCGCAGCGCCTCCACCACCGCCTGGTGCTCGGCGGACAGGATCGCCATGGACTCCGCGGAGCGGGCGTTCACCATGTGCGGGGGAACGTACTCCCTGGCCGTGCGCCGGCGCCGCAGCACCGAGCGGGAGCCGTTGACCACGGCGGTACGCAGGTAGCCGAGCGCGGCGTACTCGTCGCGCAGCCCGGACCAGTGCCGGTGCAGCCCGGCGAACGCCTCCTGCACCACGTCCTCGGCCGTCGCCTGTTCGTCGACCAGGAACATGGCCAGCCGGACCAGCCGCATCCGGTGTTCGGCGTAGAGGTCGGCCAGCGTCATCGCCGGGGCTGCCGCCCCGGGGGCGGTGGTGTCGATCCGGCGCAGCTGGGAGAGGGTGCGCTCCACCACCCCGGAGACGGGCTCCGTGCCACTGTCGGTTTGGGAGCTCACCCGACGAGGGTAGCCAGCTGGACGTTGCCCGTGCGCTCAGGTACGAGATACTGGGCCCTACCAGCCCGGCAGCCAGAGAGACGAGTGGACAGCTATGCCGATCGCGACCCCCGAGGTCTACAACCAGATGCTGGACGCCGCGAAGGAGGGCCAGTACGCGTTCCCGGCGATCAACGTGACGTCCTCGGAGACGCTGAACGCAGCCCTGCGCGGGTTCGCCGAGGCGGAGAGCGACGGCATCATCCAGGTCTCCACCGGCGGCGCGGAGTTCCTCTCCGGCACCAAGGTCAAGGAGATGGCCACCGGCGCGGTGGCGCTGGCCGAGTTCGCGCACGTGGTCGCCCCCAAGTACCCGGTGAACGTGGCGCTGCACACCGACCACTGCCCCAAGGACAAGCTGGACGGCTTCGTCCGCCCGCTGCTCGCGGTGTCCACCGAGCGGGTGGCGCGCGGGGAGAACCCGCTGTTCCAGTCGCACATGTGGGACGGCTCGGCCGTCGAGCTGCACGAGAACCTGGCCATCGCCGAGCAGCTGCTCGAGGTCGCGAGCAAGGCCAAGATCATCCTTGAGGTGGAGATCGGCGTGGTCGGCGGCGAGGAGGACGGCGTCGCGGCCGACATCAACGAGAAGCTCTACACGGCGCGCGGCGACTACGAGCTCACCGTGGACGCGCTGGGCGGCGGGGAGCGCGGGCGGTACCTGCTGGCGGCGACGTTCGGCAACGTGCACGGGGTGTACAAGCCGGGCAACGTCAAGCTGCGCCCGGAGATCCTCAAGGAAGGCCAGGAGGTGGCGTCGGCCAAGCTCGGGCTGCCGGCCGGCTCCAAGCCGTTCGACCTGGTGTTCCACGGCGGGTCCGGATCGCTGCCGGAGGAGATCGCAGAGGCGGTCGGCTACGGCGTGGTGAAGATGAACATCGACACCGACACCCAGTACGCGTTCACCCGCCCGATCGCCGCACACATGTTCGGCAACTACGACGGCGTGCTCAAGGTCGACGGTGAGGTGGGCAACAAGAAGGCCTACGACCCGCGCTCCTACCTCAAGGCCGCCGAGACGAACATGGCCGACCGCATCGTGCAGGCCTGCCAGAACCTCAACTCCGCCGGCCGCCGGCTGAAGTGATGAGCATGCACGGCAACCTGCTCGGCCCCGAGCCCACGCTGCTGCCCGCCGACGAGGTCGCCGACGGCGAGCTGGACGGCGGCAAGGACCCGACGGCGGTGGCCGCCGCGCACCCGTCGTCCAGCGCGGCCTGGGCGGCGCTGGCCGAGCGCGCGCTGGCCGACGGCGAACCGGTGGCCGCGTACGCGTACGCCCGCACCGGCTACCACCGGGGCCTGGACCAACTGCGCCGCGCCGGCTGGAAGGGCTTCGGCCCGATCCCGTGGGCGCACCCGCCGAACCGGGGGTTCCTGCGCGCGCTGGCCGCGCTGGCCAAGGCCGCCGACGCCATCTCCGAGGACGACGAGGCCACCCGCTGCCGGGACTTCCTGGCGGACTCCGATCCGGAGGCGGCGACCGCCCTCGGCCTGGCCTGACCGGCACACCCGATAGGCCGACGCCGCCCGCGTCGGTCACGGTTCACTATGCCTATTCGGCATTCACGGCCACCCTCGGTGATCCTCAGGTAGCCTCGGTTGAGTGATATATGGGCCTGCCCACCAGTGCCGGTGTGGCGGACGGTGACGTCGCCGGCCATGGCCCGACGGTGGATTGATCACAGAGCTGAGCCGATCTCAGCTCGGTTCGTGCCGGCCGCCCGAGATCGGGCACCCTGGGCTCCCGACGACGTTGGTCCATTCGGCCGAACATCAACCCCAACCGAGGAGACCGGAAAGTAATCAATATTGGCAACCGGCCCATCGACCTAACCTGAGAAGGGTCGTCCCGACGTCAACGTTCCTGGCACGGAGGTTTCGCTCAACCATGCAGGTCCACCCAGCGGCGGAACCAGCCGAGGCCGACCGGCCGGCGGGCGCCAGTGCCTCCGGCGGGCTCGCGCGCGCCGGCGCGAGCGCGGCCGATCGGGCGCGGGCGAAGCGGTTGCTGGAGAGGCTGACCGTGACCGTCGAGCCGGAGCCGGACCAGCGGCGCCTCGCGGCCTGGGACCGGCTGGTCTCCGGGGCGGTGAACAGCGACGTCGCCCAGCTGTCCGCGTGGGCCACGATCCGCCGCCGAGCCGGCTACGAGCCGCTGTACCTGCTGGCCACCTCCGAGGACACGCTGCTGGGCGGGGCCGCGCTGCTGCGTCGGCGGCTGCGCGGGCTGGGCTGGATCGGCTACCTGCCCTACGGCCCGGTGCTGGCCGAGGACCTGGGCGGGCTGCGCGCCTCGGTGCGCCAGGAGCTGGCCGACGCGCTCACCAAGGTGGCCCGCTCGCACGTCGCGCTGTTCGTCCAGCCGCCGGACGGCGGGGACGACATGACGCTCGACCTGCTGCACCGGGGCTTCCGGTTCTCCCAGGCCGGCATCGCGCCGGCCGCGACCATGCGGGTCGACCTCACCCAGTCCGAGGCGGAGCTGCGCTCCCGGCTGAGCCGGCGGCTGCGCACCTGGACCAGGCAGTGGCCGCAGCGCGGGGTGAAGGTGCGGGTCGGCGACGAGCGCGACGTCCCGCTGCTCGCCCGGCTGGCCGCCAGCACCGCGAGCTACCAGGGCTTCACCCCGTTCCCGGAGGACTACCTGGAGGCCACCTACGCCGGGCTGGCCGGGGAGGGCCACGCGGTGCTGCTGATCGGCGAGCTGGACGGCACGCCGGTCGCCGCCGAGCTGCTCACCGGGTCCGGCGGCGTGCTGAAGAGCCGCATCACCGGGCTGGACAGGTCCTCGGAGCAGGCCGGCAAGCTGAACGTGGCCAGCGCGATGATCTGGGAGGCCATCTCCTGGGGCAAGGCCAACGGCTACCGCTGGTACGACTTCGGCGGGCTGCGCCCGGAGTCGGTGGGCGCGCTGCGCGCGGCCGGCCCGAGCGACCCGGACGGGCTGGCCGGGCCCGACCAGTTCAAGACCAAGTTCGGCGGCGAGGTGCACACCTACCCGCCGGCCGTCGAGCTGATCAAGTCGCGCACCATCCGGCTGGGTTACGACCTGGCGCGGCGGGGCGAGGGCGGGCGCCGGCTGCTCAGCATGGTCCGCGAGACCCTGCGCGGCGGCCGCTGACCTCATCCTGGACCGGCACCAGCAGCCCGGCCACCACCGGGAACGCGATCGACACGGCGAACCCGCCGCCGTAGCTCAGCGCGGCGATCAGCACCCCGAACACCGGCGGAGTGGCGGCGGCCAGCGCGTTCTGCGCGGTGTTCTGCACGCCCAGCGCCCGGCCCGCCCAGGCGCTGCCGGCGCGCTCGGCCACGGCGGTGAACGCCAGCCCGTTCGTGCTGACCGCGAGCATGGTGCTGGCCAGCAGCGCGGCGAGCGCCACCGCCGACCAGCCGGCCAGGCTCGCGGCGGCCAGCGCCAGCAGCGACAGCCCGGTGGCCGCCGCGAGCAGCCGCATCGGCCCGAGCCGGCTGCCCACCCGGTCCGACCAGAACCCGGCCGCCAGCCTGGTCGCCGCGCCGCCGACCTGCGCGAGCGCGAGCAGCCGCCCGGCCGGCACCGGCGCCCAGCCCAGCCCGTCGACCAGGAAGACCAGCGAGTAGGTGGCGATCACGAACTGCGGCACGACCAGCAGCGAGCTGGCCCCGTGGATGCGCCACAGGGTCGGCTCGCGGTAGGGCGAGCCGGCGCGCTGGCCGTCACCGTGGGCGGGACGTTCCGGATCGCGGACGATGACGATCACGAGCGCGGTCGCGACCAGGCAGCCGCCGCCCAGGGCGACCAGCGCGGCGGGCAGGCCCAGGCCGGCGAGCGGGGGCAGCGCCAGCGCGGCGGCGGCCACCCCGAGCGGCTGCGCGCACTGCCGCACCGCCATCGCCCGGCCGCGCTCGCGGGCGTCGAACCAGCCGAGCACCAGCCGTCCGCTGGCCGCGTGCACCGCCGCCGTCGCGGCACCGGCCAGCACCAGCGTCACCGCCAGGCCGGTCATGGCATGCCGAGGGCCGTCCAGCGTCAGCGCCCCGACCAGCAGCGTCGCCCCGCCCAGGCCCAGCCCGCAGCTCAGCACCAGCCGCTCGCCCCACCGGTCGGCCGCCACGCCCCAGAGCAGCAGCGTGCCCAGCAGCCCGGCCACCGGGCAGCCGGCGAGCAGCCCGGCCTGGGCCAGCGTCAGGCCGTCGGCCAGCAGCGCGGGGATGAGGAACGGCGTCCCGTACTGCACGGTGCACCCGGCGGCGACCGCCACCAACCCGGCCACCAGGACCATCCAGCGTCGACTCGGCACATGCCGATGCTAGGCAGTCGTGTCCACGAACTGGTACGTCACTCCTAGTATGTGAGAACCGATTGCGAACGTCGAATGATCCACCCGGCGGTCGTTCCGACGGCTGAGGCAAGATGGCGCTCCGTGACCCAGAGCTTTCCACGGCGGCAGGCCCGTACCCGGAGGTTCACCCTCGGCGCCCCGCGCGGGTTCACCATCTCCCCGGACGGCGCGCGGGTGCTGTTCCTGCGCAGCCGGGACGGCACCGACCCGATCACCTGCCTGTGGTCGGTGGACACCGACACCGGCGAGGAGCGGCTGGTCGCCGACCCCCGGGAGCTCGGCTCGGACGAGGACCTGCCCGCCGAGGAGCGGGCCCGCCGGGAGCGCACCCGCGAGCAGGCCGGCGGGATCGTCGGCTACGCCACCGACAGCGAGGTCACCGTGGCCGCCTTCGCCCTGGGCGGCACGCTCTACCTCGCCGACCTCTCCGGCGGCGCGCCGCGCCCGGTCAGCACCCCGCCCGGGGTGATCGACCCTCGGCCCGACCCGGCCGGGCACCGGGTGGCCTACGTCAGCGGCGGCGCGCTGTGGTGCTACGACCGCGCCACCGGCACCTCGACCGCGCTCGCCGAGCCCGAGTCCGACACCGTCCGCTACGGGCTGGCCGACTTCATAGCGGCCGAGGAGATGGGCCGGATGCGCGGCCACTGGTGGTCGCCGGACGGCTCCGCGCTGCTGGTCGCCCGGGTGGACGACGCCCCGGTGCGCCGCTGGCACCTGGCCGACCCGGCCAACCCGGAGCGCCCGGCCACCGAGCTGGCCTACCCGGCCGCCGGCACCGCGAACGCCCGCACCGAGCTGTACCTGCTGCGCGACAACGGCGGCCGCACCCCGGTGCCGTGGTCCGGCAACGACGCGGAGTACCTGGCCGCCGTGTCCTGGCCGGCCACCGCCGAGTCCGGCCCGCTGCTCACCGTCCAGCCCAGGGACCAGCGGGCGCTGCGGGTGTTGCGGGTGGACCTGGCCACCGGGGCGCTCGCGCCGGTCACCGAGAACACCGACCCGCGCTGGGTGGACATCGTGCCCGGGGTGCCGGCCGTGCTGTCCAGCGGCGCGCTGGTGTGGACCGCCGACTCGGACGACGCGCGGCGGCTGCTGGTCGGCGGCGAGCCGGTGACCCCGCCGAGCCTGCGGGTGCGCGACGTGCTCGACGTCGACGGCGACACCGTGCTGTTCACCGCCAGCGACGACCCGATCGAGATCCGGGTCTGGACCTACCGCCCCGGAGACGGCCTGAACTGCCTGACGCCGCGACCGGGCGTGTTCGGCGGCCGCCGCCGTGGCGGCACCACCGTGATCACCGAACGGACGCTGGACACGGACGGGGTGAGCGTGCGGGTGCACCGGGCCGGCGGCGGCTCGGTGCCGATCGCGTCGCTGGCCGCCGCGCCGGAACTGACCCCCCGGCTGTCCCTGCTCCCCTCGGCGGGCGGCAACGGACACGCCCACGCGCACGCCGAGCCGAGGGCGCCGCGCACCGCCGTGCTGCTGCCCACCGGGCACCGGGCCGGTGCGCCGCTGCCGGTGCTGATGGATCCGTACGGCGGGCCGCACGCGCAGCGGGTCCTCGCGGCCCGGGGCGCGTACCTGACCTCGCAGTGGTTCGCCGACCAGGGCTTCGCGGTGGTGGTCGCGGACGGGCGGGGCACGCCGGGGCGCGGGCCCTCGTACGAGCGGGCGGTGGCCGGGGACCTGGCCACCCCGGCGCTGGAGGACCAGGTCACCGCGCTGCACGCGGCCGCGGCCGCGCATCCCGAGCTGGACCTGTCCCGGGTGGCGATCAGGGGCTGGTCGTTCGGCGGGTACCTGGCCGCGCTGGCGGTGCTGCGCCGCCCTGACGTGTTCCACGCCGCGGTGGCCGGCGCGCCGGTGACCGACTGGCGGCTCTACGACACCCACTACACCGAGCGCTACCTGGGCGATCCGGCCCTGCAGCCGGAGGCGTACGAGCGGTCCTCGCTGCTGGCCGACGCGCCCAAGCTGACCCGCCCGCTGCTGCTCATCCACGGCCTGGCCGACGACAACGTGGTGGCCGCGCACACGCTGCGGCTGTCCGCCGCGCTGCTCGCCGCCGGCCGCCCGCACAGCGTGCTGCCGCTGTCCGGCGTGACGCACATGACACCGCAGGAGGAGGTCGCGGAGAACCTGCTGCTCCTGCAGGTGGAGTTCCTCAGGTCCGCGCTCGCCTCCGGGAGCTAGCTAGGCGCTTGCTAGAGTTAGCACCCATGGACGTGCCCCGAAGTCCCTGGCGCGCGGCGGCCGCGGTGAGCATGGTGAGCGCGCTGCCGCGCGGCCTGGGGCGGACCCGCCTGACGCCCGTGCTGCTCCCCGTCGTCTACCGCGCGGTGATCGTGACCGCCGTGCTCGCCGGCCTGGCCGGCATCGTCCTCGCCGCCGTCACCGCCTGGTGGCTGGGCCTGCTCGCCGTGCTCGTCGCCCCGCCGCTGGTGCTCGGCACGATCGTGCTGGCCCGCATCGGCGCCGAGCTCACCCTCGCCGTCCTGACGGTGACCGACCACGTCGCCGAGCTGGCCGCCGGCCTCCCCCGCCTGGAGAGCACCATGGACGACGTGGCCAGCGACATGCCCCCACTGGGCTTCCTCCGCCGCAACCGCTGACCTCCGTCTCAGCGGCCGGCCGCCCAAGCCGGTGATCATCAGGCCACTACGGTTGCTATAGCACCGGCCAAACAACCGTAGTGGCCTGATGATCTCCCCTACGCCGTTAGACCGACCGTCGGTCTAGCTCGGAATCGGACGGAGGCACACCCACCGCCCACCACCGACGCGCGCTACTCGCCCCGCCACACCGGCGCGCGCTTCTCCGCGAACGCCCGAGCGCCCTCCACCGCATCGGCCGACCTCATCACCGGCTCCGCGATCGCGCCCTGCCGCTCCCACATCTGCTCGCTCGACCAGTCCGCCGACTCCCGCATGATCCGCTTCGACGCCACCACCGCCAACGGCCCGTTCGGCGTGATCCGAGCCGCCAGCTCCAACGCGCCGTCCAACGCCCCACCCTCCGGCACCACCCGGTTCACCAGCCCGTACCGGTACGCATCCGCCGCCGACATGAAGTCCCCGGTCAACGCCATCTCCATCGCGACAACCGGCGGAACCAACCGGGGCAGCCGCATCAACCCACCCGCCGCGGCCACCAACCCGCGCTTGACCTCCGGAATCCCGAACTTCGCCGACTCCGCCGCCACCACCAGGTCACACGCCAACGCCAGCTCACACCCGCCGGCCAGCGCGTACCCCTCCACCGCCGCGATCAACGGCTTGCGCGGCGGCGCCTGCGTGATCCCGCCGAACCCGCGCTCCGGCAGCGTCGGCAGCTCGCCCGTCACGAACGCCTTGAGGTCCATGCCCGCGCTGAACGACCCGCCGGCCCCGGTCAGCACCCCCAACGCCAGCCCGGGATCCGAGTCCAGCTCGTCCATGGCCTCCGCGATGCCCACCGACACCGCCCGGTTCACCGCGTTGCGGGCCTGCGGCCGGTTGATCGTGACGACCAGGACCTGGCCCCGGCGCTCGGTCAGCACCTCATCGGACATCCGCGCTCCTCCTCGCTTCTACCTCACATCGGCCCACGTCGGGGCAGCGCCTCCATGGCGCCGATCAGCAGCTCCAGCCCGAACTCGAAGTCGCCGTCGTGATCGTGCTCGGCCAGCACCGGCAGCAGGTCGCGCACGTTCGTGTAGTGCGCCCGCTCCAGCGCCGCGGCCAGCTCGGCGGGGTCGTCCGGCTCGGGCCGCTGCGCCACGCCGGCCTGGTGCATCAGGTGTCCCAGGACGAACGAGACGAACGTGCGCACCAGCCGTACCGCCACCCGGTCGTCGAAGCCGGCCTTGCGCACGGCGGCCAGCGCCAGCTCCACCGGCAGCAGCCCGACGCTGGACCGAGGCTGGCGGGTGATGACCACCAGCACGCTGCGCGGGTAGCGGCCGGCGATCTCCCGGAACCGGCGGGCCAGCCCGCGGGCCTGGTCGCGCCAGTCGTCGTCCGGGTCGGCCGCGAAGGCCATGTCGGCCATGATGTGCTCGGCCACCCCGTCCAGCAGCGCGGCCTTGTTCGGCACGTGGTTGTACAGCGACATGGTGCCGACGCCGAGCTCGGCGGCCACCCTGCGCATGGACACCGAGTCCGCCCCGTCGCGCTCGATCAGCCGCACGGCGGCGCGCACTATCCGCTCCCGGCTCAGCGGCTCGACCGACTCGCCCACCCGGACACCGTACGGTCTCCCTCGGCCGGCCGCCGCTAATGCCCGCCCTGGTAGTGGTGGGGGGAGTCGCGGTACTCCGGCGGGGGGAGGTTGCGGGCGGGGGTTTCGACCAATGGCGCGTCCGGAGGCAGCTTGCCGCGCGCGCGTCGCCAGGCCGCCCGGGCGCGCGGGTGGTAGCGCCGCTCGAACGGCACCAGCTTCCACACGTTGCGTATCACCAGCCTGAACAACCGGAGCAGCCGTTCGTCCCGCGCGGTCCAGCGGTAGCCGAGCAGCTCGCGGATCGGCGGGTCGTACATGCCGACGGTCAGCCAGACGAACCCCTTGGCGATCGGGACGCGCAGCACCCGCCACACCGCGTCCGGCAGCCAGCTCGCGTGCGGCGGTTTGGCCAGCTCGGAGAGGTCCAGCACGTCCCTGGTGGCCTTGTTGTCCTCCAGCACCTCGGTGCACATCCGGTCCCAGTAGGCCTGGAACGAGGCCCAGTCCGGCGGGATGTCGCGCATCGGCATGCCGTACATGGCGTACCAGCGGATGCCCTCGGCCCAGAGCTGCTCGCGCTGCGCGTCGGTCAGCGGGTAGCCGAGGTAGTCGCTCACCCGGGCGGTGCCCATCACGAACGTGGCGTGCGCCCAGAAGAACACCTCCGGGTTGAGCGCGTTGTACCGCCGGCCCTTCGAGTCCGTCCCGGAGATCCCCCGGTGGTAGTTGCGGACCTGCCGGCCGGTGCTCGGCGCCCGGTCGCCGTCGAACACCACGCCGCCGATCGGGTAGAGCGAGCGGAACAGCCGCTCCCATCGCTCGGTGAAGAAGATGGAGTGCTGCTCGACCGCGGCGCCGAGCTGCGGGTGCATGTTCTGCATCGACCCGGCCCACGGACCCTGCAACAGCCCGCGCCAGTCCCCGAACAGCCGCCAGGTCAACGACTCCGGCCCGAGCGGTGGGTAGCCCGGCGCGTCGTCAACGGGCTGATCCGGCTGGCGGGTCACGTCCTGGGTCATCGCGGCTCCAACTGATGACGGGTGTCATCAGCGTACGATCGACGACACCTGTCGTCAATCACTGATCGTTCGTGGAGGTTCGGCGTGGCCCAGGGGGCGCCCAAGGTGTGGGGCGGCACCACCCTGGACGTGCGCCGGGACGCGCGCCGGCGCCGGCTGATGGAGGTCGGGTTCGAGCTGCTCGGCGGGCGGGGCAGCGCGGCGGTCACGGTCCGCTCGGTGTGCCGGCACGCCAAGCTCACCGACAGGTACTTCTACGAGAGCTTCGCCGACCGGGAAGAGCTGCTGGTCGCGGTGTACGACCAGGTCGCCGAGGAGGCCAGGGACGTGCTCGCCGGCGCGGTCGCGAACGCGGTCACCGGCCGCGGCGAACCGGAGGCGATCGCCAGGGCCGCCGTGGAGTCCTTCCTCGGCCTGATCACCGGCGACCCGCGCAAGGGCCGCGTGCTGCTCCTGGTCCCGATGACCGACGCCGCCCTGAGCGCCCGCGCCGTCGAGCTGATGCCGATGTTCGCCGAGCTGATCAGGGTCCAGCTCGCCGCCAACGGCTCCGCCGTCCCGGATGCCCCGCTCGAGGAACGCATGACCGCGACCGCCCTGATCGGCGCGCTGTCCAACCTGTTCATCCGCTGGCTGGACGGCACCCTGGCCGCCTCCGAGCCCGAACTGACCGACTACTGCGTCCGCATGCTGCTCACCGCGATGCCACTGGCCCGCCCCCGCTGACCGTGTCGACCCGGATCGCCCAGCCGTCGAATCCGTCGGTCTTGACCTCTGCGTCGGTGTCGATCGTCAACGAGCCGACTTGATCCACCGGCGCCTTCGTACGGAGGTTTGCGAAGATCCGCACGGTCGTATCGGACACCTGCACCTGCCCACCGAACCGGACACGGAGCAACGACAGGCCGCCATCGAAGCGCGCGGAGTCGAGTTCCACACGCCCGAGAAACGTCGCCCCGCTGAACAGCACCCGCTTGTACGCATGGACGCCACGCAACCGGCTGGTCCCGAAGAATCGCGCCCGTCGCGCGGTTAACCGGCCGATCGCACGTCCGCGCAGGTCGAGATACTCCACACTCGCCTCGGTCAGGTCGAGGTCGTACCGGTTCGGCTCGGACGCCGACGCACTCGGCAACAGCTCGATGATCAGGTCCTGTGCGGTCAACCGCACGACGCGTTCCCGGTCAGCATCGGCCATCTGCTCGACGGGCCAGGACCCATCGGACGTGGCCTCGGCCAGGTCAGGATCGCGGGGCATGGCCATATAGTTGGGGTGGTTGAACGGTCGGCGCAGGTAGGAACACAGCACGTCGAGCACCGTCTGTGTCCGGTCGGGCCTGTCGCGAGCCACCCCGGCCAGCGCATGCAACGCCCCGACCCGCACCTGGTCGGCATCGTGCCCGAGCAGCTCGACCGCCTTGGCGAACCGCTCGTTCGCGGTCCGCTCCCGGTCCTGCTCCACCCGGTCCCGCTCGACCTGCTGCCGAGCCTCCTCCGTCCGCCGCCGCCGATCGTTGATCCACAACGCGTACAGCGCCAGCACCGCGCCGCCGGCCAGCCCTCCGGTCTTGAGCGCCTCCACCCGAGAGCTGCCCGGATCGGCCAGCAACCACCCGGTGACCAGCAACAACGCCCCTACCGAACCGAGCAGGCTCGCGATCAGCAACCACTGCGGCCGCGCCGCCACCGCCACCGACGCCGCCACTCCGAGGGCCGCCACCGCGACCACCACACCGGGCACAACCAGCCACACAACCCCCACGAGTCGAACATTCTGCCCGCCCGCCGGCCGTCAGTGGGCCGTATCGCGCAAACTCAGCGCTCCGGGAGGCGGGCGGCGCGCAGGGCGGAGCGGCGGATCTTGCCGGCGGGGTCGCGCAGCGGTTCGGGGGTGCGCTCGAACGTGCGCGGGAGCTTGTGCGGCGCGAGCTTGGTACGGAGGTGAGCGGACAGCTCGGCGTCGGTGACCTCGGCGCTGGCCTGGACGATGGCGTGCACGGAGTTGCCCAGGTCATCGTCCGGCAGCCCGATCACCGCCGAGGACGCCACCGCCGGGTGCTCCTCCAGCGCGGCCTCTACCTCGGCCGGGTACACGTTCGCGCCCCCGACCAGGATCATGTCCTCGCGCCGGTCGGCCAGGTACAGGTAGCCCTCGGCATCGAGCCGGCCCATGTCGCCGATGGACTGCCAGCCGTCCCGCTCGCGCGCCCGCGCGCCCAGGTAGCGGTAGGTGCGCACCCCGTCCGGCGGGCGCATCCACACCTCGCCGACCTGGCCGGCCGGCAGCGGCCGGAAGTCGTCATCGGTGATCAGCAGCTCGCCGGAGCTGGGGCGCCCGACCGAGCCGGGATGCCGCAGCCAGTCCTCGCCGTCGATCATGCACACGGCGATCGACTCGGTGCCGGCATAGAGCTCCAGGATCTTCGAAGGGCCGAGCCAGTCCAGCCAGCCGCGCTTGACGTGCTCCGGGCACGGCGCGCCGACGTGCAGCAATGTCCGCACCGACGACAGGTCGGCGCCCGCGCGCACCTCGTCCGGAAGCCGGAGCATCCGCCCCATCAGGGTGGGCACCGCGTACAGCCAGGTGACCCGGTGCTCGGCCACGTGCCGCAGCACGTCGGCGGCGTCGAACCGCTCCATGACCACCACGTGCCCGCCCGCGACCAGCGCGATCAGCGAGAACATGAACGGCGCGTTGTGGTAGAGCGGCGCGGTGACCAGGAACACCTCGTCCGGCGCGATCCGCAGCGCGCCGGCCCGGGCAGTGATCACCTCGGTGGTGCCGGCGCCACCGGCGACGATGATCTTCGGACGGCCGGTGCTGCCGCCCGAGGTCGGCGCCTTCCACGACGGCGGGGTGGCCGGCGGCAGCGGCGCGTCGGAGAGCCTGGGATCGGGCTCGAACCCGGCCGGCAGCCAGGCGCGCGCGGCACCGGCGTCGAGCCCGATCACGATGGCGGGATCGGCGATCTCCACCAGCGCTGCCAACTCCGCCGCCGGCAGCCGCGCGGACACCGGCTGCGGGACGGCGCCGAGCTTCCACGCCGCCACCGCCGCGACATAGAACGCCACGCCGTTGGGCAGCCCGATGGTGACCAGGTCGCCCTCGCGCACCCCGCGCCCGGCCAGCTCGCGGGCCAACCGATTCGACCGCCGCGCCAGCTCCGCACGACTCACCGTGACGCCCGCGCAGCTCACCGCCGGCGCGTCCGGATCAACGGCGGCCAGCGCGTCCAACCCCACGCCGACCGGGGTGCCGTCCTCGCTCGTGTACGCGCCCCACCCGTAACCAGCGAACGGGGTCACGCTGTCGTCAGGCGGCACGCCGTCCAGCATGCCTCCGCCCGCCGAACCCCGCCCGCCGAACAACCCGTGAGTGGCTAGGGCCGCTATGACGGCCCTAGCCACTCACGGGTTCTGATCAGCGGTAACAGTAGGAGTCGGAAGAGGCGTCGCCGCCCTGGAGGCGGACCTGGTGCGCGCGCAGGCCTCGGAACTCGTCGCCGTGCGGGAAGAACCTCGGGTCTACCGAGATCCCGCCGGCCGGGTCGACGTCCAGCTTGGCGGCCCAGGCGCCGACGCCGTCCGGGTAGAACTGGTCGTCCCAGGAGCCGTACAGCGAGTTGGTCAGGTACACCCGCCGGCCGTCCCTGCTGACCTCGACCATCTGCGGCCCGCCGGCCAGCGGCAGCTCGGGCGCGCCCGGGTGCGCGGCGCGGCGCACGATGCCGCCCAGGTGCACCGAGCCGATCTCGCGCGGGTGCGCCGGGTCGGACACGTCGTACTGCTTGAGCTCGCCGGTGCCCCAGCAGGAGACGTAGAGCCGCTGGTCGTCCACGGACAGGTTGATGTCCGTGACCAGCGGCGGGACCGCCTTGAACGGCTTGAGCGCGGGCGGCAGGTCGTCCTCCTCGGCGGGCTCGGCCGGGATCGTGATCACCTTGTCCGCCGCCCACCGGTCGCCGTCGAGGTACCAGCGCCACACCGAGGCGGACAGGTCGGCGGTGGAGATCACCACGCCGGCGAACCCGTGGCTGCCCTCCGGGTCGTGCGCCGGGCGCAGCTCCAGCACCATCTGGTGCTCGGCGCCGAAGTCGATCTCCTGCTGGTGCACGCCCTTGGCCAGGTCCCAGAAGTGCAGCTTGTGGCCGTACTTGTTGCCGAGCAGCAGTTCCGGGTTGATCCCGTCCTCGATCATCGACGGGGTGCCCCACTCGCTGGTGACCAGCGTGTTGCGCCGCAGGTGCCACCAGGCGTCGTAGGCCAGGTACTGCGGGCCTCGGTCGGTCTCCCAGGCGCGCAGCACGTCGAACGTGTTGTGGTCGAGCAGCGCGATCCCGCCGGGGCCGTCGCCGTTGCTTGAGGCGCCGCCAGACCCGAGGCAGGACAGAAACAGCCCGTCCGGGCCGCAGTGCAGGGTGTGCGGGCGCGAGTAGCCGGCCTTGCTGGCCAGCTCCTCGGCGGTGATCGTCTTGACCAGCTTGGGCTGCGCCGGGTCCGGCTGGGTGTCGTAGACGTGGATGTTCGAGCTGCGCAGCCCGGGCAGCAGCAGGTAGCGGCGCTGCAGGCCGTCGGCGCCGTGGTCGTGGCCCTCGTGCAGCAGCGCGCTGGAGCAGGCGTTCCAGCCGAAGTGGTGCAGCTCGTCGCCCCTGGTCGGCAGGTCGGTCCAGCCCACGATCCGTCCGTAGCCGGAGGACTCGGGATCGACGTCGAGCACGGTCAGCGCGTCGGGCTTCTCACCGGCGCGGTCGAACGCGACCACGTAGGCGAGCTTCTCGGCGGGCGCGGCGGCGGCCTCACCTGGGGTGCGGTAGAAGGTCGGGTCGGTGTGCGTGGTCATGCGCTCGGGCTCCTGTCGTCGATGGGCTGATGGCTACCGGCAAGGACGACAGGAACTGGCGCACACCCTGAGCAGGTCGACATACAGTCGCCGTACGAGCACCGCGGGCATGGGTATCACCCAAGCGGGCCCGGCCGCCGCAGGCAACCCTCCCGTCGCGCCCCCGCCCGCCCAAGTTCCCGCGAGTCGGGCGTTTCAGCACATCGAGTCGCGCGTTTCGGCACACCGCGTCGGGTGGAGGGTCGCGGGGGCCTCGCCGCCGTGTCGAGCCCCGGGCGGGGCAGCGGCGAGGCCCCCGCGCCGCGCTGGCGTTCGAGTTGTCGGAAACGATCACCAAGCGCGGGTCTGAGGGGGAGCGGTCAGGCGGCGACCGGGGTCCGCGCGGCGCGGGCGGCGGCGAACCGCTCGGCCACGTCGCCCCAGTTCACGATCGTCCACAGGCCCTTCACGTAGTCCGCCTTGACGTTGCGGTACTGCAGGTAGAACGCGTGCTCCCACATGTCGAACACGAGCAGCGGCACCGCCGACATCGACATGTTCGCCTGGTGGTCGTAGAGCTGGTGCACGATCAGCCGCTGGCCGATCGGCTCCCAGGCCAGCACGCCCCAGCCCGAGCCCTGGATCGTGGTGGACACGGCGGTCATGTGCGCGCGCAGCTTGTCCGCCGAGCCGAAGAACTCGTCCACGGCGGCGGCCAGCTCGCCGTCGGGGTTGGCGGCGGCGCTGGACGGCGAGGTGAGGTTCTTCCAGAACACCGTGTGCATGGCGTGCCCGGCGAGGTTGAACGCCAGCGTCTTCTCCAGCCCGACGATCGCGCCGAAGTCGCCGTTCTCCCGGGCGGTGGCCAGCTTCTCCAGCGTGTCGTTCGCGCCCTTCACGTAGGCCGCGTGGTGCTTGCTGTGGTGCAGCTCCATGATCTCGCCGCTGATCGCGGGCTCCAGGGCCGCGTAGTCGTAGTCCAGCTCTGGCAGGACGTACTCCGCCATCGGTGTGTGCTCCTCAGTGCCTGACTCTGGTATTTGCAAGACGATTGCAACATAGTCCCGGCGGTATCCCGGTGCCAGGGTCGCGGCCGGTGTGTGAACCCTCATGCCGATTCGGCACGCCCGACCGGGCGACACCGGATCAGGCACGCCGGGCACCGCCGCGGCTCAGATGACGGCGTCGCGCTCCCGCCGGCTCGCGCGCAGCCGGCGCAGCATCCGGGCGTCGGTGAACCCGACCTCGTGGGCGGCGGAGTCCTGCGACCAGCCCTGCTCCAGCAGCGCGCCCGCCCGCTCCAACCGCAGCTCGTGCTGGTAGCGCAGCGGGGTGATCCCGGTGGCCGCCCGGAAGTGCCTGGTCAGGGTGCGCGAGCTGACGCCGAGCAGGCCGGCCAGCTCGTCCAGCGGGAGCGGCTCGGCGAACCGCGCGTCGAGCACGTCCTGGGCGCGGTGGACCACGTCGGCGAGGTGGTCTCGGTGCCGCAGCATGGCGCTGGCCTGCGGCGCGGCCCCGTTGCGGCGCGCGGAGACGACGAGGGAGCGGGCCGTGCGGGCGGCGACGGCGGGCCCGTGGTCGGTGGCCACCAGGTGCAGCGCGAGGTCGATGCCGCTGGCGATCCCCGCGGAGGTGAACACCCGCCCATCCGCGACGAACAGGACGTCCCGCACGACCTTCACGGCCGGGTAGCGCCGCTCCATCTCGTCCTGCACCTCGTGGTGCGTGGTGGCCCGCCGCCCGTCGAGCAGCCCGGCGTCGGCGAGCGCGAACGAACCGGCGCAGACGCTGACCACCCGGCCGCCCCTGGCGTGGTGCGCGACGATCCGGTCCAGGGTGTCCCTCGGCGTCGGCCTGGCCGCCCGCCCGGCGCCGACCTGCCAGCCCGGCACGATCACGATGTCGCGCGGGCGGGTCGGTGGCCAGCGTTCGTCCACGACCAGGCCCAGGCCCTGGTGGCTGTGCACGACCCCGCTGGTCGAGGTGTACGCCAGCCGGTAGGCGCCGCCCAGCTCGCCGGCCGTCGAGAACACCTGCGCCGGGCCGGCGAGGTCGAGCAGGTGCACGCCCTCGGACAGGGCGAACACCACGGTCCTCGGCTCGGCCGTCATGATCCGGTCAGGACGCCCGCGCCTGTGCTCCGAGCACCTGGTCGACGCTGACGACCTCGGCGAACCGGTCCTGCAGGGCGCTCGCGGTGTGCCGCTGGACATCCTCGGCGCTGAGCTCGCCGGCGCCGTCGAACCGCTCCAGGGGCTGGGTGGCGGTGGCGTCGAGCACGAACCGCACCCGGTAGCCGAGGTCGCTGGCCAGCCGGGCGGTGGTCTCGCAGCACTGCTCGGTGCGGATCCCGGTGACCAGGACGTCGGTGATGCCGCGCGCGGTGAGCTGTTCGCCGAGGTCGGTCGTGGTGAACGCGTTGTGGCTGGTCTTGTACAGCACCGGCTCGCCACCGCTCGGCGCGAGCCCGGGCAGCAGCCGTACGTGCCCCAGCTCCGGGTCGAACTCCGTGCCGGTGCCCGGCTCGCTGTGCAGGATCCAGACGACCTGGTCACCGTGGTCGCGGGCGTGCTCGACCAGCCGGGCGACGCGGTCGGCGATGTCCGGGGCCGAGATGCGCGCCCAGTCCTCCCGCTGCCGGAAGGACTCCTGGACGTCGATCACGAGAAGCGCTGTGGCCATGGCCCCGATCCTGCCGGGGCGCGTCGACGTCCGGCAGGGCCGATCGAGGCCGCGACCGGAACGATCCGGTCACGGACGCGCCCCCTGCCGGCCGACCCCGGGCGTCCGCGCTGGTGTGCTGAAACGCCCGACTCGGTGTGCTCAGACGCCCGACTCGCGGAGCGGTGGGTACGGCGGTCGGTTAGATGTCGGCGGTTTCGAGGTCCTCCGTTTCTCCTCGGATGGGCAGGGTGGCGAAGATGGCGGGGGGTTCGCGCCACAGGTCGGCCTGGCCGTTGCGCGCGGTCTCGATGGCCCGCCATACCCGTTCCGGCGTGCACGGCATGTCGACGTGCCGCACGCCGAGGTGGGCCAGCGCGTCGACCACCGCGTTCTGCACCGCCGGGGTGGCCCCGATGGTGGCGGCCTCACCGATGCCCTTGGCGCCCAGCTCGTTGAGCGGGGTCGGCGTCTCCGTGCTGGCGACGTCGTAGTTGGGCAGGTCGGCGGCGGTGGGCACGGTGTAGTCGGCGAGCGTGCCGGTGGTCGGGTTGCCGTCGGCGTCGAACCTGACGTGTTCCCACAGCGCCTGCGCGATGCCCTGGGCGATGCCGCCGTGTTGCTGTCCGCGCACGAGCAGCGGGTTGAGCACCCGGCCGCAGTCGTCCACCGCGAAGTGCCGCAGCGGCGTGACGAACCCGGTGTCGGTGTCCACCTCGACCACCGCGACATGGCAGCCGAACGGGAACGTGGGCCCGCCCTGATCGACGTCCAGCTCGGCGGCGAGCGGCTTGCCGGCCTCGGCCGCGGCGGTGGCCAGCCGCGCCCAGCTCACCGTCCGGTCCGGCACGCCGGCCACGCCCACCTGTCCGTCGTCCGTCACCTCAATGTCGTCGGCCGAGGCCTCCAGCAGCTCGGCGGCCAGCTCGCGGGCCTGCTCGAGCACCTTGGCGGCCGCGCCGTACACCGCGCTGCCGCCCAGCTGCAGCGACCGTGACCCGCCGGTCCCGCCGCCGCGCGGCACCACCGCCGTGTCCGCCTGCACGAACTTGATCTGCTCGATCGGGATGCCCAACCGGTCGGACACCAGCATCGCGAACGAGGTCGCGTGCCCCTGGCCGTGCGCGGAGGTGCCCACGGCGGCCGTGGCGGTGCCGTCCTCGTGCACGGTGACCGAGCCCCACTCCTCGGAGCCACCGCCGGCCGTGATCTCCACGTAGCTGGCCAGCCCGATGCCGAGCTGACGGCGGTCGCCCGACTCCCGGCGGCGGGCCTGCTCGGCGCGCAGCGTGTCGTAGTCGGCGATGCGCAGCGCCTCGGACAGGGTCATCTGGTAGTCACCGCTGTCGTAGCGGGTGCCGACCTCGGTGGTGAGCGGGAAGTCCTCGGCGCGCAGGAAGTTGCGCCGGCGGATCTCGACCGGGTCGATGTCCAGCTCGGTGGCCGCCAGGTCGATCACCCGCTCCAGCAGCGCGCTGGCCTCCGGGCGGCCGGCGCCGCGGAACGCGCCGACCGGCGTGGTGTTGGTCACCGCGACCGCCACGTCGAACCCGACCTTGGGAATGCGGTAGACGCCCTGCGCCATGGCGTAGCTCGGACCCATGGCCAGCGCGCCGCCGAAGCCCGCGTACGCCCCGGCGTCGCCGATCAGCCGGATGCGCAGGCCGGTGATGGTGCCGTCGCGGCGCAGGCCCAGCTCGGCGTACTGCACCTGGGCTCGCCCGTGCGGCATGCCGACCAGGTTCTCCGAGCGGGTCTCCACCCACTTCACCGGACGGCTCAACTTCTGTGCCGCCGCCACCGCGATGCTGTGCTCGGAGACGATGCCGGCCTTGCCGCCGAACCCGCCGCCGACGTGCGGCGCGATCACCCGGATCCGCTCCTGCTCGATGCCGAACAGGACACCGGCCAGCCGGCGCCAGGCGTGCGGCATCTGCGTGGACACGTACACGGTGAGCTCGTGTTCCTCACCGGGCTTGCCGGGGATCACGGCGATCGCGTTGCCCTCCATCGGGACCACCGCGAGGCGCTGGTTCTCGATGCGGGCGCGCACCACCACCTCGGCGTCGGCCAGCGGATCGTCCTTCGGCGAGGAGCGGATGCCGGCCGCCAGGTTGCCGCCCAGCTCCTCGAACTGGGCGGGCGCGCCCTCGGCCAGCGCCTCCTCCGGGTCGATCGCGGCGGGCAGCGGGTCGTAGTCGACCTCGACCAGCTCCACCGCGTCGACGGCGGCCGTCTTGGACTCGGCGACCACCACCGCCACGATGTCGCCGACGAAACGGACCTTGCCGCGCGCCAGTGGCGGGCGGGCGCACGTCTCGTTGACGGGTATGAACGAGTGGTGGGCGGGGATGTTCAGGTCGTCGGCGGTGAATACGGCGACGACACCGGGCGCGGCGGCGGCCTCGGTGACGTCGACCCCGGAGATTGTGGCGTGCGGCAGGGGGGAGCGCACGAAGGCCAGGTGCAGCACGTCGGCACCCAGCTCGAGGTTGTCGACATAGGTGCCCTCGCCGCGCATCAGCTCGGGATCCTCGACGCGGCGGACCTCGGTACCCAACAAAGAACCAGCCATGAAGTCGAGCCTAATGCTGATCGGAAGATCCGGCTTGACGCTATCCACAGGTTGAGCGGATGCCGCCCCATTAGGCGCATTGCACCGGGCGAATGCCTGGTATAGCGCGTAAAATGCGCCGGTAGGCCGATCTTCTCGGTGTTATCCACATTCGCCCCGCCGGTCCCCCCGTTCCCGGCATTTCCCCGAACCAGCCTCTTCGATCACGGCCGGGCGCTACGGTGCTCGGCATGAACGCGGACGGCGCCGTCTCCACCCCCGTCCGCGGCGGGTCGGCCGAACGCGTCCACCGGTGAGCGCGCCGGCCGGCGCCATGGCCCGCCCGGTCCACCTTCCCGACGTGCGGCTCTCGACCGTCGAGTTCGATGCCTGCTGGGAGCTGCTCGGGCTCGGGAACACCCCGCTCACCCTCGACCTGCCCAGCCCGGGCCGGACCTGGCGGGAACGCCGCAAGGTCCTCTCCTCCGTGCTGGCTGCGCTGCGCGGGCGCGGCCTGGCCGACCGGTCCGCGCCCGGCAACATGGTGGCCGGCCCGCTGCGACTGCTCGCCCGCCCGGACTACCAGCTCGACCTGCGGCTGGACCGGCGCGGCGGGCAGGACTCGCGGGCCGGCGCCATGACGGCCATCGCCGCGGCCGCCGGCGGGTACGGCGTGCTGCTCGCCCAGCATCGTGACGAGATACGGCTGCGCCCGGTGCGGCCTGCGCAACTGGTTCCTTCGGTGGTCGGGCTGGCCGGGCCGATGACGGCCGCGGCCGGGCGCGTGGTGAACATGCCGGCCGAGGTGTTCGACGCGGCCAGGGAGGCCACCACTGACGGCAAGCTGTGGACCATGGCCGACCAGCTGGTAGCGCGCGGCATACCCCGGCTGGACGCGGCGGCCTGGGTACGGATGTGCACCGGGATCGTCTCCGTCGGCCGGCTCGGCTCCGCGTTCTGGACCGACGGGGTGCCCCGGTTCGGGCCGTGGGTGATCGGCTTCCACGGCACCGAGGCCGGCCATTTCCTGCAGCTTCGCCGGCCGGGACCGGGCGGCGAGACGGTCACGGTGTGCCCGCTGGACGCGCCGGGACTGGCCAGGTTGGCCGGTGAGCTGCTCGCCGAGGGGGCCTAGTTCGCCCGGCCTGTGGACAACCCCCGGCGCCGCCGGCCGAACCGTGGTTGGCTTGACGCCACGAGCCGCACGACCGTGCGGACGCCGAGCGAGCCGAGGGAGGGACATCAGCGGATGCGGGTCTTCAACGGGGTTGACGAGCTCAAGGCCGCCGTCGGCAGCCACGTGGGCACCAGCGACTGGGTGACGGTGGACCAGAAGCAGATCGACGGCTTCGCCGACGCCACCGGCGACCACCAGTGGATCCACGTCGACGCGGAGAAGGCCAAGGCAGGCCCGTTCGGCACCACCATCGCGCACGGCTTCCTCACCCTGTCCATGACACCGATCTTCGGTTCCCAGACCTACCGGGTGGAGAACGTCAAGATGGCGATCAACTACGGGCTGAACAAGGTGCGGTTCACCTCTCCGGTGCCCGTCGGGAGCCGGCTGCGCGGCAGCTACGAACTGCTCTCGGTGGACGACGTGCAGGGCGGCGTGCAGGTCGCGAACAAGGTCACCATCGAGATCGAGGGCTCGGACCGTCCGGCGTGCGTCGCCGAGACGCTGGTCCGGTACTACCTGTAAGGAGCGGGAACGAATATGCGGGATGCGGTGATCTGTGAGCCGTTGCGGACCCCTGTCGGTGGGTTCGGCGGCTCGCTGCGCGATGTGCCGGCGCACCAGCTGGCGGTGACGGTGGCGCGCGAGCTGCTGTCCCGCACCGGGCTGCCCGGCGACGCGGTGGACGACGTGATCATGGGCAACTGCTACCCGACCATGGACGCGCCGGCGTTCGGCCGGGTGGTGGCGCTGGACGCCGGGCTGCCGGTCACCGCCACCGGCCTGCAGCTGGATCGCCGCTGCGGCTCCGGGCTGCAGTCCGTGCTGGTCGCCGCCATGCAGGTGCAGACGGGCGCCGCCGACGTGGTGCTGGCCGGCGGGGCGGAGTCGATGTCCTCGGCGCCGTTCTACTCCAGCTCCATGCGCTGGGGCGTCAAGGGCGTTCCCAGCGTCGAGCTGCACGACGCGCTGGCCAGGGGCCGGGTCACGGCCGGTGGGGTGAACCACCCGGTGCCCGGCGGCATGCTGGAGACCGCCGAGAACCTGCGCCGGGAGTACAACATCCCCCGCGACGAGCAGGACGAGCTCGCGCTGCGCAGCCACCAGAAGGCGGCGGCCGCGGCGGCGGTCGGGGTGTTCGCCGAGGAGATCGTGCCGGTCACGGTGCGCGGGCGGCGCGGCGACACGGTCGTCGACTCCGACGAGCACATCCGCCCGGACGCGTCCCTGGAGTCGCTGGGGAAGCTGCGGGCGGTGCTCGGCCGCAACGACCCCGACGCCACCGTCACCGCCGGCAACGCCTCCGGGCAGAACGACGGCGCCGCCCTGTGCGTGGTCACCTCCCCGGACCGGGCCGCCGAGCTCGGGCTGCGGCCGCTGGCCCGGCTGGTGTCCTGGGCGGTGGCCGGGGTGCCGCCGGCCACCATGGGCATCGGGCCGGTCCCCGCCACCGAGCGCGCGCTGGCCCGCGCCGGGCTGAGCCTCGCCGACATGGACCTGATCGAGCTCAACGAGGCGTTCGCCGCCCAGGTCCTGGCCTGCACCAGGGAGTGGGGCCTCAAGCCGCTGCAGGACGACCGGTTCAACGTGCACGGCTCGGGGATCTCGCTGGGCCACCCGGTCGGCGCCACCGGCTGCCGCATCCTCACCACCCTGGTCCGCGAGCTGCACCGCCGTGAGGCACGCTACGGATTGGAGACCATGTGCATCGGCGGCGGACAGGGCCTGGCCGCCGTGTTCGAGCGGACGAGCTGAACCCCGGCTAAACATGCTTCCACAACCACTGCGGTGAACGGTCACCCAGGAGCGCCGAACGGTCGGGTGACCTGAAACACTCTACGGTCGCCTGACGTTAATCCCCATGTAAGTAGTCGGGGAGGGGGCGCAAGGTGAACCGAGGGATGACCGAACTACTCAATCGCCGGGAGCTGGCACTGCTGCACGCGGTGGCCGACCACCGCTGCGAGCTCGTGCGTGGACCGGAGCCAGTGATGTTCGTCGACGGCCGGCTGTTCTGCGACGCCGACGCCGGGCGGCGGCTGGTGTCGGCCGGGCTGGTGGCCCAGCCGGGCCTGGGCACCGGGCGCTGGCCCGCGCGCCTGACCGAAGCCGGCCAGGCCGAGCTCGCCCGCGCGGGCACCCGCTAGGAACGTTCCGCGAGTCGGGCGCGCGGGCACACCGAGTCGTGCGTCCGGGCACACGGCCGCGCACGACGGCGGCCCACCACGGCTGTCCACCACGGCGGCCCGCCACGGCATCGCGGCGGGGCGCGTCAGCCGGCGTCGAACCGGGGCGCGCGCTTCTCCCGGAGCGCTGCGACGCCCTCCTGGACGTCGGCCAGACCGAAGCCGTAGAACTCCATGGCCAGCGAGGCGTCGAACGTCGGCCCGGCCTGCCGGTACCAGTGGTTCAGCGCGTTCTTGGTCCAGCGGGTGGCGGTCACCGAGCCGGCGGCCAGCCGCTGGGCGACCTCCAGCGCGCGAGCGGTCAGCTCGTCGTCGTCCACGCACAGCGAGACCAGCCCGATCCGCTCGGCCTCCTCGCCGGTCAGTGCCTCGCAGGTGAGCAGGTAGTACTTGGCCTTGGCCATGCCGCACAGCAACGGCCAGCAGATCGCGGAGTGGTCGCCGGCCGCCACGCCAAGCCGGGTGTGCCCGTCGACGATCTTGGCGCGGCGGCCGGCTATGGACACGTCGGAGAGCAGCGCCACCGCCAGCCCGGCACCCACCGCGGGCCCGTTGATCGCCGACACGATCGGGGTGTCGCAGTTCACCAGGTTGTAGACCAGGTCCTTGGCCTCCTGGAACACCCGGGTACGCACCACCGGGTCGGCGGCCATCTCGGTCACCATGTCGAACGAACCGCCGGCCGAGAACGCCTTCCCCTCGCCGCGCACCAGCACCGCCCGCACGCTCCGGTCACGGTGGATCACCGGCCAGACGTCGGCCAGCTCGGCGTGCATCGCCTCGCTCACCGCGTTCAGGTTCGGGCCGTCCAGCACCAGCTCCAGCACCCCGTCGGCGGGCCGCGAGAACCGCAGGCTGGAGAACCCGGCATACCGGTCGGTCATGGTCAGTCCCTTCGCGCGAGCGGATGCCGGTGATCGGCCGGCCGCACCATCCTGGGCCCGCGCCCCCCATCGGGCCACCCCGGCTCCCAAAGTTCCAAGCCAACCGCCACCGACGGCCGCTGAAATGAACGGCATGGATCAGTTCGAGCTACCCCGTACGTACGTGCACCTGAACGCGGACGGCGCCACCGCGCTCCTCGACGGCCCCGAGCTGTGGCGTCGCCCGCCGGCCGAGCTGGACGCCATGCTGACCGGCTGGCTGGTCGCGAGCTTCCCGATCGAGCCGAGCGACGGACCGGGCCACCGCGAGATGCACCCGAACGGCGACGAGCTGCTGCACGTGACCGCCGGCGCGACCGACGTGCTCCTCTCCGACGACGCGGCAGGCGGCGAGCGCACCGTCACGCTGCACGCCGGCCAGACGTTCCGGGTCCCCAAGGGCACCTGGCACCGGCTGCGCGGCCGGGAAGCGGGCACCCTGGTCACCATCACCTACGGCCACGGCACCCAACAGGGTTAACCGGGCGGCAAAACGCTTGAGACGTGGCGGCCGTCACGGCGTAGCGTCGAGGCATGGCTGTCGAGCTGAACCACACGATCGTGGCCAGCCGGGACAAGGCGTCCTCCGCGACCTTCCTGGCCGACCTGCTGGGCCTGCCCGCACCGACCCGGTTCGGGCCGTTCGAGGTGGTGCAGGCGTCCAACGGGGTCAGCCTGGACTTCATGGACGCCGACGAGGTCCACCCGCAGCACTACGCGTTCCTGCTCACCGAGGCCGAGTTCGACGAGGTGTTCGGGCGGATCAAGGAGCGCAACCTGGACTACTGGGCCGATCCGATGCACCACCAGCCGAACGAGATCAACACCAGGGACGGCGGCCGGGGCGTCTACTTCGACAGCCCGGACGGCCACTACCTGGAGATCCTCACCCGCCCGTACGGCAGCGGCGGGTAGCTCGACGACCGAGCGGGACGCCCACACCGCAAGTACGGTGCCGGACGTGACCTACTCCACAGTCGAAACCGAGCGCGACGGCTCGATCCTGCTGGTCAGGCTCAACCGACCGGACCGGCTCAACGCCTACACCAACGTCATGCACGACGAGCTGATCGACGTCTACGACAAGGCGGACGCCGACGACGAGGTCCGCGCGATAGTGGTCACCGGCGCCGGGCGGGCCTTCTGCGCGGGCGCCGACCTGGGCCGGGGCGGCGCCACCTTCGCCCGCGAACACAAAGACGAGCCGCACCGCGACACCGGCGGCATGCTCAACCTGCGCACCTACCAGTGCACGAAGCCGCTGATCGCCGCGATCAACGGCCCGGCCGTGGGCGTCGGCGCCACCATGACCCTCCCGATGGACATCCGGCTGGCCGCCGACACCGCGAAGATCGGCTTCGTGTTCGCCCGCCGGGGCATCGTGGCCGACGGCTGCGCGAGTTGGTTCCTGCCCAGGGTGGTCGGCATCGCCAAGGCGCTGGAGTGGACGCTCACCGGCCGGGTGTTCGACGCCGCCGAGGCCCACGCCGCCGGCCTGGTGCGCAGCGTGCACCCGGCGGACGAACTGCTGCCCGCCGCCCTGGACCTGGCCAGGGAGATCGCGGAGAACACCTCGGCGGTGTCGGTCACGCTGAACCGCCAGCTGATGTGGCGGATGCTCGGCGCCGACCACCCGATGGCCGCGCACGAGGTGGAGTCGCGCACGCTGGAGCACGTCGGGCGCGGCCCGGACGCGCGCGAGGGCGTCGAGTCGTTCCTGGAGAAGCGCCCACCGCGCTACCCCGGCCGGGTGCCCAGCGACCTGCCGGACTTCTACCCCTGGTGGGACGAGCGCCCCTTCACCCCGCTGCCCTAGGCCCAAGACCGACGGACGCGCTATGCCGGGCACGCCACCGTGGCAGTGCGAACCGGCATGGTCGGATCGGGTTCGCGCGCGGGCGGCCGCCATACGCTGGCGGCCATGCGGATCGGCCCCCTGACGGATGCGCTGCGCCGGGAGTTTCGAGGGCGGCTGATCCTGCCCGGCTCGGCGGAGTTCGAGCAGGCCCGGCGGGTGGCGAACGGGCGCGTCGACAAGAGCCCGGCGGTCATCGCGCGCTGCGAAGGCACCGACGACGTGGTCGCCGCCGTGCGGTACGCGCGGGAGGCCGAGCTCCCGCTGGCCGTGCGCTCCGGCGGACACCACGTGGCCGGTTGGGGCACCATCGACGGCGGGCTGCTCATCGACCTGTCCGCGATGAAGCGCGCCCGGGTCGACCCGGCGGCGCGCACCGTGACCGCCGAGCCGGGCCTGACCACCGCCGAGTACGACCGGCGGACCCAGCGGTTCGGGCTGGCCAGCCCGTCGGCGCACCTCGGCGGGGTCGGCATCGCCGGCTTCACCCTCGGCGGCGGGATCGGCGAGCTGACCCGGCAGTACGGTCTGGCCTGCGACAACCTGGTCGCCGCCGAGGTGGTCACCGCCGAGGGCGAGGTGCTGACGGCCAGCCGGACCGAGCGCCCCGACCTGCTCTGGGGCCTGCGCGGCGCGGGGGCGAACTTCGGCGTGGTCACCGCGTTGACCAACCGGCTGCACCCGGTCGACCGGCTGGTGGGCGGCCCGCTGGTGCACGCCGCCGAGGCCGCGGCCGGCTTCCTCCGCGCGGTGGCCGACTGGCTGGCGCGGGCGCCCGACACGGCGGCGATGTCGGTGGTGCTGTGGACCACGCCGCCGCTGCCGTTCCTGCCCGAGGCGGTCCACGGCGTTCCTTCGGTGCTGGCCCTGCCGACCTGGTTCGGCGCACCGGCCGCGGCGGATGCGGCGCTGGCCGAGGTGCGTCGGTTCGGCGCGCCGCTGTCCGACCGGGTCGGCCCGATGAGCTACCTGGAGTACCAGGGCCTGATCACCGAGCCGCCGCACGTCAGGCAGCTGCACCAGTACACCCGGATCGAGCTGATGCCCGAGCTGGACCCCGGCGTGATCGACAAGCTCGTCGAGGAGTGGCTGTCCTCACCGGCCGGCGTGACGGTGGTGCTGAACGGCCTCGGCGGGGCGTTCGGCCGGGTGGACGGGTCGGACACCGCGTTCGGGCACCGCGCCGCCCGCTGGATGGTCGAGGTCGACGCCCGATGGCGCCCCGACGAGGATCCCGCCCGGTACCTGCACGCCGCATGGCGCCTGATCAGCCCGCTGTCGCCCACCTCGCTGGGCCCGTACGCGAACCAGCTGGTCGAGCGCGCGCCGGAGCTGGTGCGCGCCAGCTACGGCCACGCCAACCACGACCGGCTGGTGGCCCTGAAGACCCGCTACGACCCGGACAACGTGTTCCGGCACAACGTCAACATCCGGCCCTCCTAGGGCTGCGAGAGGACGCTCCTGACGAACTCCGCGCGCGCCCGCAGGGACTCCTCACCCATCAGCCGGAAGATCGACGTCCGCCGCTCCGGGGGCGTCGCGAGGGCGGTCTCCAGGTGCTCCAGCACGCCGGACGCGGCGTACTCCTGGGTCTGGAACGAGACGCTGGCGTTCTCGAACCGGGTGGGCCAGTCGAGGTCGAGCCGCAGCTTGACCTCGAGCACGGCGCCGAGCGGGTGGTTCTCGAACCGCTCCGGCCGCACCAGCAGCTCGCGCAAAGCGGCCGCCGTGCCCGGGCCGTGGATGCCGCCGCACACCACCGCCCGGTGCCGGCCGTCGACGCTCCACGGGTTGCGGGCCAGCGTGACCACGGCGAAGTCGTTGGAGCCGTAGGTGATCTGGGCGTGGTGCTCCTGGTCGGCCGGGTCGAGGATGCCCAGGCTGCGGAACTTGTTCATCATCGCCTTCGCGGTGGACCCGGCGAGCACCCGGTGCGCGAGGGCGGCGGCGGTGGGCACCAGCGGGCGCAGGTTCTCGTCCAGCCGCTCCAGCACGGCCAGCTCGTCGAGCCGGGTGACGCCCTCGACGCTGCCCGCCTCGCGGGCCAGGTCCCAGAAGATGGACGCGAACGTCTCGTCCTGCATCCGATCGTCGGCGCGGAACTCCTCGTCGCGGCGCGCCACGTCCTCGTCGATACGGAACGGGAAGACCGCGTCGCTCTCGTTCAGGATCCGGGCACCCCAGTTCACCGCCGGGCTGCCGATGACGAGCAGGTTCCGGTTGGCCACCTCCGGCATGGACTCCAGGTAGTCGGTCGGCATCCGCAGCAGCAGCTTGTCCGAGCGGATGACGGCGTTCTCCATGTGGCACCCCAGCGCGCTGAGGTACATGGCGTCGGTGGTCGAGCCCGAGTAGATCAGGCAGTCGGCGGCGCTCTTCGCGCGCAGCTCGCGGCGGTCGCCGAGGATGACCGTCAACGGGTCGTCGCCGGGGAAGTCCGCCAGCGAGCGCAGCGGACCCTTGGTGCCTCGGCTCGCCCTGGTCGTCGACCGCCCGAGGCGTTCGAGAGCGGCGTCCAGCAGCCGCGACTCCGCCGGCCCGTCGTGCTCCGCCCTGGCGATCATCCAGTCGGTCAGCCACTCCGCGAACTCGTCGGCGTCGGCCGGGTCGCGCAGGATCTCGAACAGTTCGACCAGCACCGTGAGCCCGGGTATTTCCCGTCCCTTTTCGAAGCTGCTGATCTGCTGCGGATGGCGGGCCGGCGAGAATTGGTGCGCCAACCATTTCTGCGTCGGCGGCCCGCCGTCCGAGGGACGAGCCCGCTCGCGCGCCTGCCTGAGCCGCGCAGCCAGGCGTTGACCAGCGACATCACGAGGTTGACGGCCGGTCGCCCGGATAACCATGGCACGCTCCCCGACGGACTCATGTGTGAGGAATGACCGTACCAAGAAGTAACGTTGTCCTGACGGGCGTTTCGTAATGCGTTGCGATGAGCGAATGCCCGTACTCAAGCCACCGCTTGGCGGGCGCCGGGAACGAACGCCAACCCCGTGATTGACCCGCCGGTCACTTGCGCAAAAGCCTGAGCGCCTCCGAACAGAGGGAGGAACGGCAGATGCTCGGTTACGTCATCGCCTCGGGTGTCCTCGTCATCGCGCTGCTCGTCGCGCTCGCCGTGATGGCCGACCGAGGCGCCCAGGCAGCGGCCTGGAAACGCATCGCCGAGGAGCGCCGGTGGAACCACGACCGGCTCAAGAGCGCAGGACGCCGCGCGCGATGATCAGCTGCTGGATCTGGCTGGTGCCCTCGTAGATGCGGAACAGCCGCGCGTCGCGGTAGAAGCGCTCCACCGGGACCCCGCGCATGTAGCCGGCGCCGCCGTGCACCTGCACCGCCCGGTCCGCCACCCGCCCGACCATCTCGCTGCAGAAGTACTTCGCCGTGGCCGGCCCGACGTTCGTGTCCGTACCCGCATCGAAGTCCGCCGCCACCGAACCGACCAGCGCGCGCCCGGCCCGGTAGTCCGTCACCAAGTCCGCGACCATGCCCTGGACCAACTGGTACGCACCGATCGCGCGCCCGCCCTGCTCGCGCGTGCGGGCGAACGCGACCGTCTCGTCCACCAGCCGCTCGGCCATCCCGACACACAGCGCCGCGATGTGCAGCCGCCCGTGCGCCAAACAACGCATCGCCGTCACAAACCCCGTGTCCACCCCGGCCTCGCCGCCGACCAGCGCGTCGCCGGGCACCCGCACGTCGTCCAGGTACACGTCCGCGGTCCAGGCGCCGAACTGGCCCATCTTCTGGTCCTTCGGCCCGACCGACAGCCCGGCCGCCGCGCGCGGCACCAGGAACGTGGAGATCCCCCGGTTCGCCGGAGCGTCCGGGTTGGTGCGGGCGAACACCATGAACACGTCCGCCAGCGGCGCGTTCGTGATGTACCGCTTCGCGCCGTTGAGCACCCAGGAGCCGTCCGGCTCGCGACGGGCGGTGGTCGCCAGTCCGGACGGGTCGGAGCCGGCGTCCGCCTCGGTCAGCGCGAACGAGGCGGTCACCTCGCCGCCGGCCAGCCTGGGCAGCCAGTCGGCGCGCTGCTCGTCGGTGCCGCCCTCGATCAGCACGTGCCCGGCGATGCCGTTGTTCGTACCGAACATCGAGCGCAGCGCCGGCGTGGTGTAGCCGAGCTCGAAGACCAGCCGCACCTCCTGGGCCAGCGGCAGCCCGAGCCCGCCGAACCGCTCCGGGATTGCGAACCCGTAGAGCCCCATCGACTTGCACGCGTCCCGCAGCGCCGCCGGGACCTCGTCCTTCTCGTCGATCTCCGCCTCGACCGGCACCACCCGCTCGCGCACGAACTCGCGCGTCGCCGCCAGCACGTCCCGGAAGTCGGACTCGTCCATGACGGTCAGCGTAGGCGGCACCCGGCCCATAAGTCGGTTGTCGGAATACCGACGGCCGATGCATGGTTGTAACGCACAACTACGTGTACTCGACAAATAGTTCGACGGAGAGTAATCGACGGACGGGGAGAGATCCGTGCGCAGCAGCGAGGTCACCACGCGCGAGCAGGAGCTCGACCGGATCGGCGGCGAGCTATATCGGTTGCTGCGGCAGATGGAGCGGGTGCAAGCTCGCCAGGCCGCGCGGCAGGGCGACGGCCTGGAGCGGGCCACGTACCTGCTGCTGGTTCACCTGGTCAAGGGCGGGCCTCGGCGGCTGGGGGCGCTGGCCGAGGCGGTGCACTCGGACGCGTCCACGGTGAGCCGGCAGGCCGCCACCCTGGTGAAGCTCGGCCTGGTCGAGCGGCGCGCCGACCAGAGCGACGGCCGGGCCAGCCTGCTGGCGGCGACCGAGGCCGGCGAGCGGGTCTTCCAGGACAAGCGGCGGCGGCGCAACGAGATGTTCGCCGAGATGCTCGCGGCCTGGCCGGACGAGGACCGGCGCCGGCTCGGCGAGCTGCTCGCCAGGTTCAACGAGGACTACGAACGGTACTTCCTGGGCCCTGAGGCGCCACAAGCGCCTGGTCACCAGCACGAGGGGGAATCACGATGACCACGACCGCGCCGACGATACCGGCGCAACAGCCGTTACTCACCCAACGGCAGATCCTGACGATCATCGGCGGGCTGATGGCCGGGATGTTCCTGGCCGCCCTGGACCAGACGATCGTGGCCACCGCGATCCGGACCATCGCCGACGACCTGAGCGGGCTGAGCCTGCAGGCCTGGGTGACCACCGCGTACCTGATCACCTCCACGCTCACCACCCCGCTGTACGGCAAGCTGTCCGACCTCTACGGGCGCAAGCCGCTGTTCCTGTTCGCCATCGCGGTGTTCGTGGTCGGCTCGGTGGCCTGTACGTTCTCCGGCTCGATGTACCAGCTCGCGGCGTTCCGGGCGCTGCAGGGGATCGGCGCGGGCGGGCTGTTCTCGCTGGCCCTGACGATCATCGGCGACATCGTCTCGCCCCGGGAGCGGGCGAAGTACCAGGGCTACTTCGTGGCGGTGTTCGCCACCGCGAGCGTGCTCGGGCCGCTGGCCGGGGGCCTGCTGGCCGGCCAGGCGTCGATCCTCGGCATCACCGGCTGGCGCTGGGTGTTCCTGGTCAACGTGCCGATCGGAATCGTCGCGCTGTTCGTCGTCACCAAGGTGCTGAACCTGCCGCACGCCAAGCGCCACCGCAGGGTGGACTGGCCGGGCGCGATCGCGCTGGCCATCGGGCTGGTGCCGCTGCTGCTGGTCGCCGAGCAGGGCCGGGCCTGGGGCTGGGGGTCGACCAGCTCGGTGGTGTGCTTCGCCATCGCGGCGATCGGGCTCGCGCTGTTCATCGCCAACGAGTGGCGCTACGGCGAGGACGCGCTGCTGCCGCTGCGGTTCTTCCGGAACCGGACGTTCGGGCTGGGCACGGCGGCCTGCCTGATCGTGGGCATGGGCATGTTCGGCGGCGTCTCCTCGCTGCCGCTCTACCTGCAGATCGTCAAGGGCGCCACCCCGACCGAGGCCGGCCTGCTCACGCTGCCGCTGATGCTCGGGATCATGTCCATGTCGACGTTCTCCGGCCAGGTCATCTCCCGCACCGGGACGCTGCGGCGCTGGCCGGTGCTCGGCGTGTCGCTGATGATCACCGGGCTGTTCCTGCTGTCGCGGGTGGGCGTGGACACCTCGTTCTGGTGGACCGGAACGTTCATGCTGATCTTCGGCTGGGGCCTGGGCTCGTGCATGCAGACGCTGACGCTGTCGGTGCAGAACGCGATGCCGGCCAAGGACATGGGCGTGGCCACCGCGTCGGCCACGTTCTTCCGGCAGATGGGCGGCACCATGGGCACGGCGGTGTTCCTGTCCATCCTGTTCAGCTCGCTGCCCGACAAGATCGGTTCGGCGTTCCGGGCGGTCGCGCCGACGCCGGCGTTCCAGGCCGCGCTGGTCGACCCGGCGGTGCGGGCGAACCCGGCCAACGAGCCGGTGCTCTCGGCGGTCTCGGGCGGCGGGCTCGGCGGGTTCTCGCTGGAGGACTCGTCGTTCCTCGGCCGGATCGATGGGCGGCTGGCGCTTCCGTTCCTGGAGGGCTTCTCGTCCTCGATGTCGCTGACGCTGCTGGTCGGCGCCGTGCTGCTGATCGCGGCGCTGGCGCTGGTGATCTTCCTGCCGGACGTGCCGCTGCGCCAGGAGTCCGGCATCGAGGCGCAGCGCTCGGCGGCCGCGGCGGCGACTGTCGCGGCGGCGAAGGCGGACGTCAAGGTGGACGGCAAGTCCGACGAGGCGCCGCTGCCGGCCGCGGCGGTCGCCATCAACGAGGTCGACGAGGGACTGCGGGACAAGCTGCTGGCCAACCTGGTCACCGACCTGGACGGCACGCTGGCCACCCTCAAGGTCGCCGAGCGGGCCAGGGACGACGCGCGCCGGGTGCGCCGTGAGCTCAACGAGCACACCAAGACGCTGTTCGACGCCCGCCGCGACCTGGCCCGCCAGGGCCTGACCACCGACCAGGTCAACGAGCTGCTCGACCTCTCGCCGGCCGAGTCCTCGCGAAAGGCCTGATCAGAACCCGTGAGTGGTTAGCGTGGCTATAGCAACGCTAACCACTCACGGGTTGAGCTGCTCCTTGGCGCGGGCCCAGGAGCGCTCTATCTCGTGCTCGGCCTCGGTGCGGCCGACCCACTTGGCGCCCTCGACGCTCTTGCCCGGCTCCAGGTCCTTGTAGACCTGGAAGAAGTGCTCGATCTCCAGCCGGTCGAACTCGGCCAGGTGGTGAATGTCACGCAGGTGTTCCAGGCGCGGGTCGGCGGTGGGTACGCACAGCACCTTGTCGTCGCCGCCCTTCTCGTCGCGCATCCGGAACATGCCGATGGCCCGGCAGCGGATCAGGCAGCCGGGGAACGTGGGTTCCTGGACGAGCACCAGCGCGTCCAGCGGGTCGCCGTCCTCGCCCAGGCTGTCGTCGATGAAGCCGTAGTCGGCGGGGTACTGGGTGGCGGTGAACAGCGTCCGGTCGAGCTTGATGCGACCGGTCTCGTGGTCCATCTCGTACTTGTTGCGGACGCCCTTGGGGATCTCGATCGTGACGTCGAACTCCACGTGACTCGCTGGTCCTTTCACCGGTGGTCGGGTCCGTTTGGGCCCGTCTAGTGTGGGGCACCGGATACCGGCCGGGGAGGGTGGGTGGGTGCGCGCACTGCTACGCCGTATCGCGGGCTGGCTGCGGTTGCCCTGGTCACGTCGGCGGACCGTGATCACCTCGTTGTCGCTGGTGTTGGTGGCCGCGCTCGGCGCCGGGTCCGCGCTGGCCGGGCCGGAGCTGCTGGAGCGGGTCGGGCTGCTGCACCGGGCGAAACCGGCGCCGCCGCCGCCGAGGCTCGCGATGGGGCCGCTGGCGGCCGACGCACCGGCCCCGACCAGCGGCGGGCTGGCCGCCGCGCTGGGCAAGCCGACCAGCGCCGCCGCGCTGGGGAGCCTCACCGGCGTGGTGCTCAACCCGGCCACCGGGCAGGCGCTGTGGTCGCGCAACCCGGACCGGGCGATGACGCCGGGCTCCACCGGCAAGCTGCTCACCGTCGCCGCCGTGCTGCTGACCATGTCCCCGACCGCGCGGCTGACCACCCGGGTGGTGGCCGGCGACAGCCCGGACTCGGTGGTGCTGGTCGGCGGCGGCGACCCCACGCTGTCCGTGCTCCCCTCGGCCACCCGAAACTCCGCGGGCACCACGCCGACCGAATCGGTGTACCCGGGCGCGGCCAAGCTGGACACCCTGGCCGCCGCGGTCCGTGACGCGCTCCCGGGGCCGGTCCGCTCGGTGGCCGTGGACACCAGCCTGTTCTCCGGCCCGGGGCTGGCGCCGGGCTGGGATCCCGCGGACATCGCCGGCGGCTACCTGACCCCGATCGAGCCGCTGATCATGGACGGCGGTCGCAGCAAGCCGGACGAGCTGGACCCGCCGCGCACCCCGACCCCGGCCGCCGACGCGGGCAAGGCGCTGGCCAAGCGGATCGGCGCGGACCCGGCGACGGTCACCGTCAAGACCGCGCGGCCGGGCGCGAAGGTGCTCGCCGAGGTCAGCTCGCCGACCATCGGCGACCTGGTCGAGAACGCCCTGCGGATCTCCGACAACGTGCTCGCCGAGGCGCTGGCCAGGCAGGTCGCCCTGGCCAGGGGCGCCGAGCCGTCGTTCGCCGGCGCCGCGCGGGCGGTGCGCGAGACGCTCACCGAGGCCGGCTTCGACGTCGGCGGCGCGCGGATCATCGACGGCAGCGGGCTGTCCACCGCCGACCAGGTGCCGGCCCGGCTGCTCGGCGAGATCATGACGGCGGCCAGCGGTCCGGCCTCGGACCCCCGGTCGGCCCGGCTGCGGCCGCTGCTGTCCGGGCTGCCGGTGGCCGGCGGTTCCGGGACGCTCAGCAGCCGGTTCGACGTCGGCGACTCGGCGCCCGGCAAGGGGTTCGTGCGGGCCAAGACCGGCACCCTGACCGGGGTGAGCTCGCTGGCCGGGGTGGTCACCGACACCGACGGCCGGCTGTTGACGTTCGCGCTGATGTCCAACGGCACCAACCCGGCGGAGTCCCGCCCGCGCCTGGACGCGATCGCCGCCGCCCTGCGCGCCTGCGGCTGCCGTTAGTGCCGCGACACGAAAGGTTCGGCACGTTTCTCGGCGGCCCAGACGCCGCCTGGCGGCGTTGTCGTCGCCCCAGATACAACCCCGGTATCTGGGGCTCCGAATCAGACGCAGCCTTGCCAGCCGACGCCTGGATCCACCGAATAAACGCACCAACCTTCCATGTCACGGCACTAGCCCAGCACTATGCGTACCGTGGTGGGGTGCCGCCAGAGCCTGCCACCACGTCCGACCCGCCCGACGAGTCGGCGGAGGAGGCGCCAAGGGGCCTGCCGGTGGACTGGGGGCTGGCCGCCCGCACCGCCACCCGCCTGATGCAGCCCGGCCCGACCGTGAGCCAGGCCGAGGCGCTGCGGATCGTGGAGCTGCTGCGGGCCGACGCGGTGACCGCGGAGGGGCACGTCCGGGAGGTCACCGGCCTGGGCGCCGGCCTGCCGCTGCTGCCAGCCGACGTGGTCGACCGCCCGAGCTGGGCATCGGCCGCCGTGGCCGGGATGGCCGCGCTGACCCGCGACGCCAAGCTGCCCGCCGTGCCCGCCACCGCCCGCAAGCTGACCTCCACCACCGCCGGGCTGCAGGCCGGCGCGGTGCTGTCCTACCTGGGCAGCAGGGTGCTCGGCCAGTACGACCCGTACGGCGGGGCGGACGGCGAGGGCCGGCTGCTGCTGGTCGCGCCGAACGTGGTGGCCGCCCAGCAGGCGCTGGACGTGCCGATGGACGACTTCGCGCTGTGGGTGTGCCTGCACGAGGCCACCCACCGGCTGCAGTTCACCGCCGTGCCCTGGCTGCGCGACTACTTCTCCGGCGAGGTGACCGGCTTCCTGTCCGCCGCCGAGACCACCGCCGCCGGGATACTGGAGCGGCTGCCCGGGGTGATCTCCTCCGCGCGCGAGGGCAAGGGCGGCATGGGCCTGATCGAGCTGCTGCAGGGCCCCGAGCAGCGCGCCATGCTGGACCGCCTGCTGGCGCTGACCACGCTGCTGGAGGGCCACGCCGACCACGTGATGGACGCCGTGGGCCCGGCCGTCGTCCCCTCGGTGGCCACCATCCGAGGCCGGTTCACCGCGCGCCGCCGAGGCGGCGGCCTGCTGGACCGCCTGCTCCGCGCCCTGCTCGGCGTGGAGGCGAAGGTCCGCCAGTACGCGGTCGGCTCTGCCTTCACCAAACACGTAGTCGACTCCGTAGGCATGACCGGCTTCAACAAGGTCTGGACCTCCCCCGCCACCCTCCCCACCCGCGCCGAACTCACGGACCCCGACGCCTGGCTCCGCCGCGTCTGATGTGCTCGCACAACCACTCCGTGCGCCGCACATGCACTGCAGCGGGTGTGTGGGGTACGAACCGGGTGTGCGGGCGATGACGGGGGCGCCGACGGTGAGCGGGCCGCCGGGCGAGGTGGCGGAGGTGCGGCGCGCGGTGCGGGGGGCGCTGGAGGCGGCGGGGTGCGTGGCGGGGACGCCGGTGCTGGTGGCGTGCTCCGGTGGGGCGGACTCGATGGCGCTCGCCGAGGCGGCCGCGCACCTGGGTCGCATCTGGCCGGCCAGGGCCGCCGTGGTGGACCACGGCCTGCAGGACGGCTCCGCCGAGCGCGCCGAGGCCACGGCCGCGCGCCTGGCCGGGATGGGCGTCGAGGCCGAGGTGCTGACCGTCGACGTGAGCGGACCCGGCGGGATGGAGGCGGCGGCCAGGCGCGCGAGGTATGCCGCGCTGCGGGCCGCCCGGCCGACCGAGGACAGCCCGGTGCTGCTCGGGCACACCCTGGACGACCAGGCGGAGACCGTGCTGCTCGGGCTCGGGCGGGGCTCCGGCGCGCGCTCGCTGGCCGGCATGAGCCCGTACCAACCACCGTGGCTGCGCCCGCTGCTGGCGATCAGGCGCCGGACCACCCGGGCGGCGTGCGCGGCGGCCGGCATCGAGGTGTGGGACGACCCGCACAACGTCGACCCACGGTTCACCCGGGTCCGGCTGCGCACCGAGGCGTTGCCGCTGCTGGAGGAGGTGCTGGCCGGCGGGGTGGCGGAGGCGCTGGCGCGCACGGCGGAGCAGCTGCGCGAGGACGGCACCGCGCTCGACGAATGGGCCGCGCAGGCCCGGGCCGAGTCGACGACGGACACAGGGCTCGACGCCAAGGCGCTGGCCGGTTGTCCGGCGGCGGTGCGGCGGCGGGTGCTGCGCGGCTGGTTGCTCGATGCCGGCGTGCCCGAGCTGACCGACCCGCAGCTGCGGCGCGCCGACGCGTTGCTCGACCGCTGGCGCGGACAAGGGGGGATCTCACTGCCCGGCGGCTTGGTGCTGCACCGCCGGCATGGGAGGCTCATGCTCGAAGACCGGCTGCGTGATTAGGTATACCGGCGGGCGTAAGGCATAAGGAGGCCCTGAGCCTTGTACGACGGCGACGTCGCTTCCGTTCTGGTCACCGAGGAGCAGATCAGGGACAAGGTCACCGAGCTGGCCAAGCAGCTGGCCCAGGACTACGTCGAGCGCTGCCCCGGCACCGGCCGAGCCACCGACCTGCTGCTGGTCGGCGTGCTCAAGGGCGCCGTGATGTTCATGACCGACCTGGCCAGGGCGCTGCCGCTGCCGGTGCAGCTGGAGTTCATGGCGGTCAGCTCGTACGGCTCGGCCACCTCCTCGTCCGGGGTGGTGCGCATCCTCAAGGACCTGGACCGCGACATCGCCGGCCGGCACGTGCTGATCGTCGAGGACATCATCGACTCCGGCCGCACGCTGTCCTGGCTGTTGAAGAACCTGGAGGCGCGCGGGCCGGCGTCGCTGGAGGTCTGCACGCTGCTGCGCAAGCCGGACGCGGTCAAGGTGGACGTGTCGGTGCGCTACGTGGGCTTCGACATCCCGAACGAGTTCGTCATCGGGTACGGGCTGGACTACGCCGAGCGCTACCGCGACCTGCCCTACATCGGCACCCTGGACCCGAGCGTGTACGCCTGAGTCGGGCTAGAACCCGCCGAGCAGGCCCTTCGGCTCCGGCTTGTCCGCGTTCGGCTCCGGGGCGTTGTTGCGCCGGGGCCGGACCGTGACGTCACCCGGCGCCGCCTCCTGGGCCTGCGCCGCGTTCGGGACCCCCTGCGCGCCGTCCACCACCGGCGCACCGGCCAGCGGCAGCTCCGGCAGCGGGCTGCCGTGGAACGGCCCGCCGTTGACCAGGCTGACCTTGGCGCCGTTCTTGTTCGCGTACGCCAGCACCTTGCCGAGGTCGGACACCCCGTTCGTACCCGGCGCCGGGGCCAGGTTCAGCGTGCTGAGCAGGCCGAACGCGCGCCCGTCGGAGTCCAGGAAGCCGCTGCCGGAGTCACCGGGCACGCCCGGGGTCAGGGTGGCCACCTCGTGCGTCCACCCGCCGCCGTTGTCGCCGAGGTTGATGCCCTGCTTCTCGGACAGCTGCCCCTGCCGCAGCCCGGACTGCTGGTAGCTGTACACCGTCGCCCCGGCCGGCAGGCCGCGCTCGCGCACCCCGGTCGGGCCGCCGAAGGTGGGCACCGCCGGGTTCACCTTCGACACGTCGTCCTCGTCGACCTGCACCAGCGCGAAGTCGTTGTACGAGCAGGTGTTCTTGTCCTTCTCGCCGTTCTTCTGCATGGTCAGCCAGGAGTTGTAGGCCAGCTTGCCGGGCTTGCTCGCGCCCTGGATCTTGATCTCGGTGCCCAGCGGCAGCGACTTCGACGTGCAGCCGTCCGTCTCGTTGGCGTTGCCCGTTCCGGTGCAGTGCGCGGCCTGGCCGATGTACACCTTGCCGTCGCCCTTGAACACGAAGTTCGCCGTGCACTGCCCCTCGGGGCTCTGCATCTTCACCCCGGGGTGGATGGTGCCGTCCCTGCCCGACGCGAGCTCGGCGGCCTGCGCGCTGCCGGGCATCGCGACGGCGGTGGCACCGATCACCAGTCCGGCGGCGGCGACGCAGCGCAGCAGGCGGCCTCGATTGATCAGGGAACGGACGGTCATCTGTACTCCTGCCGACAAGCGCATGGTTCACCCCGGGGTGGCTTACTGCGCTAACGAGGCGCACGTCACTCGGTACCGGCCACGATCCGGTGATCCTCCGGACCGGAAGGGGCATCTTCCGACCCGCCCGATTCCACCGTGCGCGAACGCCTGGAACTCGGTCGACGGCGATCACGTTAGGCCGGTGAGCAGACCGACACACGAGCTGGAGATTGGGCCGGTACGCTGGGTACTCTCGGGTGTTCGCCGCTCGGCGCGACGAGATGGTTTCGACACGTGGTTTAGCGCGGTTGGAAGGCATCGTGCCGGTGGGGTCCGCTCGACACGTTCAGGGAGGGTCGAGGCCCCGGAGGCCGCAGCTGCATGGACCGCAAGCGTCTGATCCGTAACCCGCTGACTTGGATCTTGGCGGCGTTGCTGCTCTATGTCGTGTTCAGCCAGTTCTTCGACGATTCTCGGGGCTATACGCAGGTCCCGACGTCGCAGGCGCTCACGCAGGTGACGAGCAACAACGTCGCCAACGCCACGATCGAGGACAAGGAGCAACGGCTCCGCCTCGACCTGAAGGCGCCGATCACGGCGGACAACGGCAACCGGGACCAGGTACAGACCACCAAGGTCATCACGCAGTACCCGATCGGTGGCAGCGAGCGGGTGTTCACCGCGCTGACCGATGCGAAGACGGCGTTCAACACCGAGGTCCGCCAGGAGTCCTTCCTCACCCAGCTGCTCATCTACCTGGTGCCGCTCGGCCTGGTGCTGTTGCTGCTGTTCTGGATGATGAACAGCGCCCAGGGCGGCGGGAACCGGGTGCTCTCGTTCGGCAAGTCCAAGGCCAAGCAGCTGTCCAAGGACATGCCCAAGACCACCTTCGCCGACGTGGCGGGCGCCGACGAGGCGGTCGAGGAGCTGCACGAGATCAAGGACTTCCTGCAGAACCCGGCGCGCTACCAGGCGCTGGGCGCGAAGATCCCGAAGGGCGTGCTGCTCTACGGCCCGCCCGGCACCGGTAAGACGCTGCTGGCCCGCGCGGTCGCCGGCGAGGCCGGGGTGCCGTTCTACTCCATCTCCGGTTCGGACTTCGTGGAGATGTTCGTCGGCGTCGGCGCCAGCCGGGTGCGTGACCTGTTCGAGCAGGCCAAGCCGAACGCCCCGTGCATCATCTTCGTGGACGAGATCGACGCGGTCGGCCGCCAGCGCGGCGCCGGCCTGGGCGGTGGCCACGACGAGCGCGAGCAGACGCTGAACCAGCTGCTGGTCGAGATGGACGGCTTCGACGCGCGCGGCGGGATCATCCTGATCGCGGCCACCAACCGGCCGGACATTCTCGATCCCGCGCTGCTGCGGCCGGGCCGGTTCGACAGGCAGATCCCGGTCGGCGCGCCCGACCTGGCCGGCCGGCGCGCCATCCTCAAGGTGCACGCCAAGGGCAAGCCGCTGGCCAAGGACGCCGACCTGGACTCGCTGGCCAAGCGCACCGTCGGCATGTCCGGCGCCGACCTGGCCAACGTGATCAACGAGGCCGCCCTGCTCACCGCCAGGGAGAACGGCCAGCTGATCAACGCCGCGTCCCTGGAGGAGGCGGTGGACCGGGTGATCGGCGGCCCGCGCCGCAAGAGCCGGATCATCTCCGAGGAGGAGCGCAAGCTCACCGCGTACCACGAGGGCGGGCACGCGCTGGCCGCCTGGGCCATGCCCGACCTGGAGCCGGTGTACAAGCTGACGATCCTGCCGCGCGGGCGCACCGGCGGGCACGCGCTGGTCGTCCCGGAGGACGACAAGAGCTTGATGACCCGCTCCGAGATGATCGCCCGGCTGGTGTTCGCGATGGGCGGGCGCAGCGCGGAGGAGCTGGTCTTCCACGAGCCGACCACCGGCGCGTCCAGCGACATCGACCAGGCCACGAAGATCGCCAAGGCGATGGTCACCGAGTACGGCATGAGCGCGCGGCTCGGCGCGGTCCGCTACGGCCAGGAGCACGGCGACCCGTTCCTGGGCCGCACCATGGGCACCCAGCCGGACTACTCGATCCAGGTCGCCACCGAGATCGACGAGGAGGTGCGCAAGCTCATCGAGGCGGCGCACACCGAGGCCTGGGAGATCCTGAACACCTACCGGGACGTGCTGGACAACCTGGTGTTCGAGCTGCTGGAGAAGGAGACGCTGGTCCGCAAGGACCTGGAGCGGATCTTCTCCACGGTGGAGAAGCGCCCGCGCATCACCGCGTTCAACGACTTCGGCGGGCGAACCCCGTCGGACAAGCCGCCGATCCTGACCCCCGCCGAGCGGGCCAAGGAGCGCGGCGAGCCGTGGCCGCCCCCGTCGCGGGAGCCGGCGCCCGAGCCGGAGCCGTCCAGGGAGCCCGCCCCGGTGGGCCCCAGCGGGTACACCGGCCAGCCCGCCCCGAACGGCGGCCAGCCCAGCCCGAACGGCGGGCAGCCGGGCCGGGCCGCCCCGCCCAACTACGGCCGCGCGCCCGAACCCGGCTACCAGTCCGGGCCCAGCTACCCGCCGGGCTCGTACCGGCCGCGCGACGAGCAGCGCGAGCACCCGGAGGGCGGCGCCGTGCCACCCAACTACGGCGCCCCGCCGAACTGGCGCCCGGCGACCATGCCGCGCGGCCAGGACTGGCCGCCGCCGAACCGGTGGACCGGCCGGGACGGCGAGCGGGACGGGTCTGGCGGTACCGAGGATGACCGCGGCGGGTCGGGCAACGCGCGCTGACGCCGGCGGCCGGAGAGATCGTTTGGTGAGCTTGTGGTGAGTAGTCAGACCCACGGCCTGAGGGCGGTGCCGCAGCGGGGGCCGGCCGTTCCCGTTGCGGGCACGTTCGACCGGGAACGGGCCGAGGCGGCGGTGCGCGAGCTGCTGTACGCGATCGGCGAGGACCCGGACCGGGAGGGCCTGCGGGAGACCCCGCGCCGGGTGGCCAGCGCGTACCAGGAGATGTTCGCCGGCCTGTACGAGGACCCGGACGAGCAGCTGGCCAAGACGTTCGCAGAGGACCACGACGAGCTGATCCTGGTCAGGGACATCCCGCTGTACAGCGTCTGCGAACACCACCTGGCCCCGTTCCACGGCATGGCGCACGTCGGCTACATCCCGAACACCGACGGCAGGGTCACCGGGCTGAGCAAGATCGCCCGCCTGGTCGACATGTACGCCAAGCGCCCGCAGGTCCAGGAACGGCTGACCGCGCAGGTCGCGGACGCGCTGGTGCGCAGGCTGTCGCCGCGCGGGGTGATCGTCGTGATCGAGGCCGAGCACCTGTGCATGGCCATGCGCGGCGTGCGCAAGCCCGGGTCGCGGACCTCCACCTCGGCGGTGCGCGGGTTGTTCAAGGGGAATGCCTCGTCGCGCGCGGAGGCGCTGGCCCTGATCCGAGGGCGATGAACACCCCGGCCGGCACCCTGCCCCGGCCGGGCCGGTGCGTGGTGGTGGGCGTGCTCAACGTGACCCCCGACTCGTTCTCCGACGGCGGCCGCTTCGTGGACTCCGACGACGCCGTCGCGCACGGCCTGCGGATGCGCGAGCAGGGCGCCGACCTGGTCGACGTGGGCGGCGAGTCCACCCGCCCCGGCGCGCACCGCACCCCGGCGCCCACCGAGGCCACCCGGGTGCTGCCGGTGATTTCCGCGCTGGCCGCCGCCGGCGTGCCGTGCAGCGTGGACACCACCAGGGCGCACATCGCGGCGGCCGCCCTGGCAGCCGGCGCCGTGGTGGTCAACGACGTGTCCGGCGGGCTGGCCGACCCGGCGATGGCGCAGGTCGTGGCCGACGCCCGCGTCCCGTGGATCCTGATGCACTGGCGCGGGCACAGCGACCGGATGGACGAGCTGGCCCGCTACACCGACGTGGTCGCCGAGGTCCGCGCCGAGCTGCGGGCCAGGGTGGACGCGGCGGTGGCCGCCGGGGTGGACCCGGCCCGGCTGGTGATCGACCCGGGCATCGGCTTCGCCAAGCGCGCCGAGCACAACTGGCTGCTGCTGCACCACCTGGACGCGCTGCTCGAGCTCGGCCTGCCGGTGCTGGTCGGGGTGTCCCGGAAGGGCTTCCTGGGCACCCTGCTGGCCGGCGAGGACGGCAAGCGCCGCCCGGCCGGCGGCCGCGAGGTGGCCACCGCGGCGATCTCCGCGCTGGCCGCGGCGGCCGGCGCCTGGGGGGTGCGGGTGCACGACGTGGCGGCCTCGGTGGACGCGGTGACGGTCGGCGCGGCGTGGCGCTACGGCTCCGTCGACGCACCCTGGCACCACGGGCCGGGGCCGTCGTGACGGACCGGATAGTGCTGACCGGCCTGCGGGCGCGCGGCCGGCACGGGGTGCACGCCCACGAGCGCCGCGACGGCCAGGAGTTCGTCGTCGACCTCACCGTCTGGCTGGACCTGGCCCCGGCCGGGCGCTCCGACGACCTGGCCGACACGCTGGACTACGGCAAGCTGGCCGCCACCGCCGCCGAGATCATCACCGGCCCGCCGTACGACCTGATCGAGGCGGTGGCCGCGCGCATCGCCGACGCCGTCCTCGCCGACCACCCCGTACAGGCCGTCGAGGTGACCGTCCACAAGCCCGACGCGCCGATCCCACTGACCTTCGCCGACGTCGCCGTGGTAGTGCGCCGGGACCGGGAGCCGGCGCCATGAGCCGGGCCGTGCTGTCGCTGGGCTCCAACCAGGGCGACCGGCTGGCCCACCTGCGCGGCGCCGTGGCCGGGTTCGCCGCCGAGCTGGTCGCCGCCTCCCCGGTGTACGAGACGGCGGCCTGGGGCGGCGTGCCGCAGGACGACTTCCTCAACGCGGTGCTGATCGTGGCGTCCGACGAGCTGGACGAATGGGGCTGGCTGCGCCGAGGCCAGGAGCTGGAGAACGCCGCCGGCCGGGTGCGGACCGTGCACTGGGGGCCCAGGACGCTGGACGTGGACGTGGTCACCGTCTCCAAGCCCGACGGGAGCCCGGTGCGCAGCGAGCACCCGGAGCTGCTGCTGCCGCACCCCGGCACCGCCGAGCGCAACACCGTGCTGCGCCCGTGGCTGGACATCGAGCCGGACGCGGTGCTGCCCGGGCACGGGCGGGTGGATGCGCTGCTGGCCGCGCTCGGCGAGGACGGGCTGCGCCGCCGCGACGACCTCGACCTGGTGCCGCGGCGATGAAGCCGACCAGGGTGCAGGAGCTGCTCGCCACCCTCGTGGTGGTGGCCGTGGTGGCCTACCTCGTGGTCAGGCTGGCCTACTCGACGCTGCCCGCGCTGCCCCCGCTGGCCGGGGTGACGCTGCTGGTGCTGGGTGCGATCGAGGTCGTGCTCGGCTTCGCGCTCAAGGCCCGCATCGAGCGGCGCCCGGGCACCAAGCCGGTGGAGCCGCTGGTGGCCGCGCGGGCGGTGGCGCTGGCCAAGGCGTCCGCGGTGGCCGGCGCGGTGATGGCCGGGGTGTGGCTGGGCCTGCTCGGCTACCTGCTGCCCCGCCGGGGCGAGCTGGCCGCCGCGGCCGGCGACACCCCGGGCGCGGCCATCGGCCTGGCCTGCGCGCTCGCCCTGGTGGCCGCCGCGCTGTGGCTGCAGCGCTGCTGCCGTGCCCCGACCGACCGAGACGACGACCGACCCCGCGACGACCCGGGCCGCGACCGGCACGCCTGAAGGTTCGCTGACCCCGCGGCCCGGACGGGTGAGAACGCGCGCGAACGAATCCGAACGGTCGATACGCTGCACGCGATGTTTCTCACCTCGGGAGCGTGAACAAGCCCTGATGTCGTTCAACCAGCCGCCGCTCGTGCCGGCCGGGCCGCTGGGCGGGCACCCGGCGTACCGGCACCGGATCCGCCGGGAGCGCCGTGGCGTGCTCGCCACCGTGCTCGCCCTGGTGTTCCTCGGCATCTGCGGGTTGCTGCTGCTGGGCATCCTGGTCTCCGAGGTCGGCTCGGCCGGCGTGATCGTGGGCACCCTGGGCGCCCTGCTGCCGGTCGGCCCGGTGGTCGCCGCGTTCCTGTGGCTGGACCGCTGGGAGCCCGAGCCGCCCCGGATGCTGCTGGTGGCGTTCCTCTGGGGCGCCTGCTTCGCGACGCTGGCCGCCTCGATCCTGAACACCAGCGCCGAGATGGCCAGCTCCATGGCGCTCGGCGACGCCAGCGAGACGTTCAGCGCGGTGTTCGTCGCGCCGTGGGTGGAGGAGTTCCTGAAGGGCGCGTTCGTGCTCGGGCTGCTGCTGTTCCGGCGCCGCGAGTTCGACGGGGTGCTCGACGGCGTGGTGTACGCCGGCGTGGTGGCGGCCGGGTTCGCGTTCGCCGAGAACATCCTCTACCTGGGCCGGGCCTTCGCGTCCGGCGCGGCCAGCGGGCAGAGCGGCGAGCTGCTGGCCGTGCTGATCATGCGCGGGGTGTTCTCCCCGTTCGCCCATCCGCTGTTCACGTCCATGATCGGCATCGGGCTGGGCGTGGCGGCGAACGCGCGCACGGTGCTGGTCCGACTGGCCGCCCCCATCGGCGGCTTCCTGGCCGCGGTGTTCCTGCACGCCTGCTGGAACGCGTCGGCGTCCTTCCTGGACGGCGCCGCGCTGGTCCCGGTGTACCTGATGATCATGCTGCCGATGTTCTTCTTCGTGATCTGCCTGATGCTCTACCAGCGCCGCCGCGAGCAGCGGGTGATCGCCGCCGAGCTGCCCGGCTTCGCCCAGGCCGGCTGGATCGCGCCCAGCGAGGTGCGGCTGCTGCAGAGCCTGGCCGGGCGCAGCGGCTGGCTGCGCGCGGTCAAACGGCGGTCCGGGCCGACGGTGGCCAAGGCGGTCGCGGAGTACCAGCGCGCCGTCACCGAACTGGCCATCCTGCGCCACCGCATGGCCAGGGGCTCGCTCGGCCCGGTCGCCATGCGCTGGCACGACGAGCTGCTCGCCGAGGTCCTGGCCAGCCGCGCCCGAGCGGTGGGAGCCCCCGACGCCCTGCACGCCGCCTGGGGCCGCCGCCCACCACCCGCCTGGAGCCCACCACCCCCAGGCTGGCGCCCGCACCACCCCCCGCCGTCACGGCCGCCGTATCCGCCGCGCTAGCGGCCGCGTGAACCCGGTCACCGGGGGTGGCGCACCGAGGGCGGTCGGATCTACGGTTCCGACGTCTGGTACCCGTGTACCGAGCGGGACTGGAACGAGCAGGGAGAACGCAGCGAGATGCACCCCCCAGCACCGGGCGCGGACGGCGCCGCAAGGCCCGCGCGGCTCGCGGTCGGGGTGGTCTCGGCGGGCCGGGTGGGCGTCGTGCTCGGCGCCGCGCTGGCCGCCGCCGGCCACCAGGTCATCGCCACCTCCGGGGTGTCCAGGGCGTCGGTGTCCAGGGCCGCCGCGCTGCTGCCCGACGTCCCCCTCGAACCGCCCGACCAGGTCGCCCAACGCGCCGACCTGGTGCTGCTTGCCGTCCCGGACGACATGCTGCCCGGCCTGGTCACCGGCCTGAGCAGGGCGGGCAGCTTCCGCGCGGGGCAGATCGTGGCGCACACGTCGGGCGCGCACGGCGTGGGCGTGCTGGCCCCGGCCGCCGAGCACGGCGTGCTGCCGCTGGCGCTGCACCCGGTGATGACCTTCACCGGCCGCCCCGAGGACGTCCAACGGCTGGCCGCGTGCTCGGTCGGGGTCACCGCCGGCGGCATCGACGGGACCGAAGGCGCCGACGAGGCCGCCTGGAGCGTCGGCGAGGCGCTGGTGGTGGAGATGGGCGCCGAGCCGGTGCGGGTGCCGGAGGCGGTCCGCCCGCTCTACCACGCCGCCCTTGCGCACGGCGCCAACCACCTGGCCACCCTGGTCCGCGACTGCGTCGACGTGCTGGAACGCGCCGGCGTGCGCCCGGCCGAACGGCTGGTGGCGCCGCTGCTGTCCGCCGCGCTGGACAACTCCCTGCGCCACGGCGACCGGGCGCTCACCGGCCCGGTGGCCAGGGGCGACGTCGGCACCCTGCGCAAGCACCTGCACGAGCTGGGCCGCGCCGCCCCCGAGGTCACCGCCAGCTACCGCGAGCTGGCCGAACGCACCGCCGAACGGGCCGTCGCCGCCGGTCTGCTGTCCGAGCAGGCCGGCGCCGAGGTACGCGCCGCGCTCAAGGACGCCCGGTGAGCGCGCCCGCCTACACCGCCGGCGAGCTGACGGTGCACGCCGAGCCGGGCCGGCTCACCCAGGTCAGCACGACGCTGCGGGCGGCCGGGCGCAGGGTCGCCCTGGTGCCCACCATGGGCGCGCTGCACGCCGGCCACATCGAGCTCATCCGCCACGCCCGCCGCGCGCCCGGCTCCACGGTCGTGGCCGTATCGATCTTCGTCAACCCGCTGCAGTTCGGCGTCGGCGAGGACCTGGACAGCTACCCCCGCACGCTGGCCACCGACCTGGAGACCTGCCGCGCCGAGGGCGTCGAGCTGGTGTTCACGCCCACCGCGGAGGCGATGTACGGCGAGTCCACCGGCATCGCGGTGCACCCCGGACCGCTCGGCAGCGAGCTGGAGGGCGCCAGCCGGCCGGGCCACTTCGCCGGGGTGCTCACCGTGGTGGCCAAGCTTTTCGGCATCGTCCGCCCCCAGCTGGCGTACTTCGGCGAGAAGGACTACCAGCAGCAGGTGCTGGTCCGGCGGATGGCCCGCGAGCTGGACCTGGGCGTCGACGTGGTCGCGGTGCCCACCGTCCGCGAGCCGGGCGGCCTGGCGATGTCCTCGCGCAACGCGTACCTGTCCCCGGAGGAACGCGAACGGGCGCTGGCACTGTCCGCCGCGCTGGCCGCCGGCCGGCACGCCGCGCCGCACGGGGCCGACGCCGTGCTCGCCGCCGCGTCCGCCACCCTGGCCGCCGCCTCCGGCGTCGACGTGGACTACCTCGCGCTGCGCGACCCCGAGCTGGGGCCGGCCCCCGAACGCGGCCCGGCCAGGCTGCTGGTGGCGGCCAGGGTCGGCTCCACCCGCCTGATCGACAACTGTCCGCTCACGCTCGGCGCCGAGAAACCCGGCCCCTGACCCAGACAAAGGGGGCACCGCCGTGCTGCTCTGCGTGGACGTCGGCAACACCCAGATCTCGCTCGGTCTCTACGCCAGCGGCACCCCGAGCGCCGACTCCGAGGACGTCATCCGCCCGCCGCTGGTGCACCAGTGGCGGATGCGCACCGACCCCCGGATGACCGCCGACGAGATGCAGATGGCCCTGGACGCCATGCTCGGGCGCCACGCCGACCAGGTGACCGGCGTGGCCGCGCTGTCCACCGTGCCGTCCATCCTGCGCGAGCTGCGCATCCTGGCCGACCGGCACAAGGGCCGCACGCCGATGGTGATCGTCGGGCCCAGGGTGCGCACCGGGGTGCCGATCCTGGTGGACAACCCCAAGGAGGTCGGCGCCGACCGGGTGGTGAACACCCTGGCCGCGCACCGGCTGTACGGCACCGCGTGCGTGGTGGTGGACTTCGGCACCTCGACCAACATCGACGTGGTGTCCGCGCGCGGGGAGTTCCTCGGCGGCGCGCTCGCGCCCGGCATCGAGATCTCGCTGGACGCACTGGTGTCCAGGGCCGCCCAGCTGACCACCGTGGAGCTGCTCCGCCCGCGCTCGGTGATCGGCAAGAACACCGTCGAATGCCTGCAGGCCGGCATCCTGTTCGGCTTCGCCGGCCAGGTCGACGGCCTGGTCCGCCGCATCCTGGCCGAGCTCGACCACCCGCCGGTCACCGTGATCGCCACCGGGGGCCTGGCGCCGCTGGTCATCGACGAGTCCGAGACCATCACCGAGCACGTGGAGGACCTCACCCTGCTCGGGCTGCGGCTGGTCTACCTGCGCTCGGCCCGCAGCACCGCGCGCAGCACGATGGTGCGCAGCGGCAGCTCGAACTCCCGGTCCTCGGCCCCGGCGCCGGACAGGCCCAGCTCCGGCACCCCCGCCAGGTAGACCCGGATCCGCCGGTACGCCGCCTCCCGCTCCTCCGGCGTGCTGACCAACGACCAGGAGTGCGTGCTCAACGTGCCGATCAGCCGGTTCACCGTGGTCCGCATGGAGTGGTCGAAGTCGGACCGCTCGACCGGCTCGAACGCCGGGTGCACCAGCGGCTCCGGGGCGTCGCCGCCGGTCTTCATGCCGGCCACCCGGCGCTCCCTGTTCTCCGCCTCGTGGTAGCCGGCCACCCAGCCGACCGTGTTGTCCTCGTGGTTCCACAGCGCGCCCACCACCCCGCCCGGCCGCAGCACCCTGGCGATCTCGGTGAGCGCCCGCTCGTGGTCGAACCAGTGGAACGCCTGGCCGACCAGCACCGCGTGCACCGAGTCGTCGGGCAGCGGGATCTGCTCGGCGGTGCCGGGCACGGCGGCCACCTCGGGCAGCTCGGCGCGGAGCACGGCGAGCATGTTCGGGTCCGGCTCCACCGCCGTGACGGTGGTGCCGGGGCGGCGGACCAGCGAGGCGGTCAGCTTGCCGGTCCCGGCCGCCAGGTCGAGCACGTGCATCGGCGCGGCCAGCGGGGCGAGCGCCCAGTCGATCGCGGTGTCCGGGTAGTTCGGGCGGTACTCGGAGTACGCCTGCGCGACGGTGCCGAAGCTGAGCGCCCGGTCGTTCTCGTTGACCACGGGCGCGGACGAGCTGTCCTGGTAGTTGGCCATGCGCCGACCGTACGCAACCCTCCTGGCGGTACCGTTACGTGGCGTGACCGACGAGAACGCCGAGCAGAACCGGCCGGCACCCAGCGAAGACGACCTCCCCGAGCAGATGCGGGTGCGCAGGGCCAAGCGGACGGCCATGCTCGACGCGGGCGTCGAGCCGTACCCGGTGGTGCTGCCGATCACCCACTCCCTCCGCGAGGTCCGCGACACCCACCAGGGCCTGCCGTCGGACACCGCGACCGGCGAACGGGTCGGCGTGGCCGGCCGGGTCGTCAACTTGCGCAATACCGGCAAGCTGTGCTTCGCCACATTGCGGTCCGGTGACGGCACGGAGCTGCAGGCAATGGTCAGCCTGGCCAGCGTCGGCGACGAGGAGTTGGCGCGCTGGAAGGCACAAGTCGACCTCGGCGATCACATTTTCGTGCGCGGCGAGGTCATCACCTCGCGCCGGGGGGAACTCTCGGTCCTGGCCGACGAATGGGTGATGGCCGCCAAGACACTGCGCCCGCTGCCGGTCGCGCACAAGGAGCTGTCCGAAGAGACCAGGGTCCGGCAGCGTTATGTCGATCTCATCATGCGGCCGCAAGCGCGCGACACGGTTCGTATGAGAGCGGACGTCATACGAACGATCCGACAGAGCTTGTACAATCAAGGATTCACCGAAGTCGAGACTCCGATGCTGCAGCTGATGCCCGGTGGCGGCACCGCGCGTCCTTTTGTCACCCACTCGAACGCGCTGGACACCGATCTGTACCTGCGGATCGCGCCCGAGCTGTACCTCAAACGGGCGGTCGTCGGGGGCATCGATCGTGTCTTCGAGATCAACCGGAACTTCCGCAACGAGGGCATTGACTCCACGCACTCCCCCGAGTTCGCGATGCTCGAGGCGTACCAGGCATACGGAAGCTACGACACCATGGCCGAACTGACCCAGGGTCTCGTCACTTCCTGTGCCCGTGCGGTGTTCGGTTCCACAGTCGTCCGGCACGTGGACGGTAGCGAACATGAACTTGGCGGGAAGTGGCGGGAGTTGGCGTTCTTCGACGCGGTGTCGGAGGCGGTCGGCACGGAGGTCACCGGGCAGACCCCGATCGCCGAACTGCGCCGGCTCGCGGCCGAGCACCAGGTGCCGATCAAGGACTCCGCCGGGGCCGGCGACATCGCGCTCGAGCTGTTCGAGAAGCTCGCCGAGCACACCCTGATCGAGCCCACATTCGTACGCGACTACCCGATCGACGTACGCCCTCTGACCAGGGAACACAGGGACAATCCGGCGCTGGCCGAGTCATGGGATCTCTATGTCTTCGGCGTCGAGCTGGCCACCGCGTATTCCGAGCTGGTCGATCCGGTGGTACAGCGCGAACGCCTCGAGGCACAGTCCCGGCTCGGTGCCGCCGGCGACGAGGAGGCCATGCGGCTGGACGAGGACTTCCTGCGCGCCCTGGAATATGGAATGCCACCGAGCGGCGGCATGGGAATGGGGATCGACCGACTGCTGATGACCCTGACCGGCCTCGGTATCCGGGAGACCATCCTTTTCCCTCTGGTTCGCCCAGAATGACCAACGCCTCAGCAAGTCGGCTCGACATAGCGATGTAATTGGGTCTAATCTTGCGACCGAGACCCGGCGGCTCCGTGCGGGGGAACCGGCCGAGGCATCTCCTATCGTTGGAAAGCATCTGGAGGGCTGCCAAAGTGGCACAGAAGGTCACGGTTTCGCTGATTGACGACCTGGACGGTGACAAGGCCGACGAGACAGTCGAGTTCGGCCTGGACGGCAAGAGCTACGAGATCGACCTGTCGAGCGGCAATGCCGGCAAGCTGCGCGACGCGCTGGCCGATTACGTGGCGGCGGCCCGGAAGCCCGGCGGCCGGCGGCGCTCCGGCGGCGCCACCGCGGCGGCCGCCGCCGCGACCCGGCGCCCCTCGGTCGACCGGGAACAGAACCAGGCGATCCGGGACTGGGCGCGCAAGCGCGGCATGAAGGTCTCCGACCGAGGCCGCATCCCGGCCGATGTGCTAGAGGCCTACCACCAGGAAAACTGACCGTCCCGGCGCCCAGTTGGCGCCTCGCGGCGTTGTCGGGGCGGGCCGATACAAACCCGGTATCGGCCCGCCCCTCCGCCTTGCGATGCATCCAACTGGATCGCCGGGCCGCCGGTGGAGGCGGCCGAACGGGTGTGTTCGCTGTGGGCGGACGCACCCGTTCGGTGTGTGGAATGCCCGGCCGTGACCGTCCGTTGCAACCGGCGAGGCCACTGGGAACGGTTGCCAGCCGTGCGTACGAAGCGACGAAGCCGGTTCGGCCGATACAGTGGACATACGGTGCCGGTACGCCCGGGAGCGGACCGGCACAGCTCAGCCGTCAGGGAGTGCGAATGTTCGAGAGGTTTACCGACCGCGCGAGGCGGGTGGTCGTCCTGGCCCAGGAGGAGGCCAGGATGCTCAACCACAACTACATCGGCACCGAGCACATCCTGCTGGGCCTGATCCACGAGGGAGAAGGCGTCGCCGCCAAGGCGCTGGAGTCGCTGGGGATCGCCCTCGAGGGGGTCCGGCAGCAGGTCGAGGAGATCATCGGCCAGGGTCAGCAGGCGCCGAGTGGCCACATCCCCTTCACGCCGAGGGCGAAGAAGGTGCTGGAGCTCTCCCTGCGGGAGGCGCTGCAGCTCGGGCACAACTACATCGGCACCGAGCACATCCTGCTCGGCCTCATCCGCGAGGGTGAGGGCGTCGCGGCCCAGGTGCTGGTCAAGCTGGGCGCCGACCTGAACCGGGTGCGCCAGCAGGTGCTGCAGCTGCTGTCCGGCTACCAGGGCAAGGAGCCGGCGGAGGCCAGCGGCGGTCGCGGTGAGGGCACCCCGTCCAGCTCGCTGGTGCTCGACCAGTTCGGCCGCAACCTCACCCAGTCCGCCCGCGAGGGCAAGCTCGACCCGGTGATCGGCCGCTCCAAGGAGATCGAGCGGGTCATGCAGGTGCTCTCCCGGCGCACCAAGAACAACCCGGTGCTGATCGGCGAGCCAGGCGTGGGCAAGACCGCCGTCGTCGAGGGCCTGGCCCAGATGGTGGTCAAGGGCGAGGTGCCCGAGACGCTCAAGGACAAGCAGCTCTACACGCTGGACCTCGGCTCGCTGGTGGCCGGCTCCCGCTACCGGGGTGACTTCGAGGAGCGCCTGAAGAAGGTGCTCAAGGAGATCCGCACCCGGGGCGACATCATCCTGTTCATCGACGAGATCCACACCCTGGTCGGCGCCGGCGCCGCCGAGGGCGCGATCGACGCGGCGAGCATCCTCAAGCCGATGCTGGCCCGAGGCGAGCTGCAGACCATCGGCGCCACCACGCTCGACGAGTACCGCAAGTACGTGGAGAAGGACCCGGCCCTGGAGCGCCGGTTCCAGCCCATCCAGGTGGGCGAGCCGTCGGTGAGCCACACCATCGAGATCCTCAAGGGCCTGCGCGACCGCTACGAGGCGCACCACCGGGTCACCATCACCGACCCGGCGCTGGTCGCGGCCGCCACCCTGGCGGACCGGTACATCAACGACCGCTACCTGCCGGACAAGGCGATCGACCTGATCGACGAGGCCGGCGCCCGGATGCGCATCCGCCGCATGACCGCACCGCCGGACCTGCGCGAGTTCGACGAGAAGATCGCGAACGTGCGCCGGGACAAGGAGTCGGCCATCGACGCGCAGGACTTCGAGCGGGCCGCGCACCTGCGCGACTCGGAGAAGCAGCTGCTCGCGCAGAAGTCCGAGCGGGAGAAGCAGTGGAAGTCCGGCGACCTGGACGTGGTCGCCGAGGTCGACGACGAGCAGATCGCCGAGGTGCTGGCGAACTGGACGGGCATCCCGGTGTTCAAGCTCACCGAGGAGGAGACCACCCGTCTGCTCCGCATGGAGGACGAGCTGCACAAGCGGATCATCGGCCAGGAGGACGCGGTCAAGGCCGTGTCCCAGGCGATCCGCCGCACCCGCGCCGGCCTGAAGGACCCCAAGCGCCCGTCCGGCTCGTTCATCTTCGCCGGCCCGTCCGGTGTGGGTAAGACCGAGCTGTCCAAGGCGCTGGCGAACTTCCTGTTCGGCGAGGACGACGCGCTCATCCAGATCGACATGGGCGAGTTCCACGACCGCTACACCGCCTCCCGGCTGTTCGGTGCCCCTCCGGGCTACGTCGGCTACGAGGAGGGCGGCCAGCTCACCGAGAAGGTGCGCCGCAAGCCGTTCTCCGTGGTGCTCTTCGACGAGATCGAGAAGGCGCACCAGGAGGTGTACAACACCCTGTTGCAGGTGCTGGAGGACGGCCGCCTGACCGACGGCCAGGGCCGCACGGTGGACTTCAAGAACACCGTGATCATCTTCACCTCGAACCTGGGCACGCAGGACATCTCCAAGGCGGTCGGCCTGGGCTTCTCGCAGGGCAACGACGCGGAGTCGAACTACGAGCGGATGAAGACCAAGGTCAACGACGAGCTGAAGAAGCACTTCCGCCCGGAGTTCCTCAACCGCATCGACGACATCATCGTGTTCCACCAGCTCACCGAGGCTCAGATCGTCGAGATGGTGGACCTGATGATCACCCGCGTGGAGTCGCAGCTGCGCAACAAGGACATGGCGATCGAGCTCACGCCGAACGCCCGCACCTTGCTCGCCCGCCGCGGCTTCGACCCGGTGCTGGGGGCGCGGCCGCTGCGCCGCACCATCCAGCGCGAGATCGAGGACCAGCTGTCGGAGAAGATCCTGTTCGGCGAGGTGGAGTCCGGCCAGATCGTGGTCATCGACGTCGAGGGCTTCGACCCCGAGGACACCAGCCGCACCGCACAGGACCAGGCCCGGTTCGTCTTCCGTGGCGAGCCGAAGCCCGCGGTCAACGTCCCCGACACCATCCCCGCCGGGGTGGGCGAGGAGTAAACCCGGCTCAGTACCGCGAACGGCCGGCGTCCGTACGGACGCCGGCCGTTCGCACGTCCGCGTGGTCTACGTCACATCTGCCGGGTGTGCCCATCGTGGCGGTGGCCGGGGTGGTCGAGGAGGGCGAACGGTTCCTCGACTCCGGCGAGCGGAGGCCACCATGAGCATCTCACCCGGTCCGTGGCACGCGGGAATCCCTGGCCGGCCGCCGGGGGCGTTCGATGGGCGGCCGGTGCGCCCGGTCGCGCCCGCCTGGGCTCATCGTCCGCCGGTGGCACGTCCGATGCCCACGGTGGTGTGGATCGGGTGCGGGCTGGTCGCGCTCGGCGTGCTGCTCGGGATGTTGTTCGTCGCGCTCGGGGTCGGTTCCATGCGGTCGACCCTGGACGGGTACCAGCGGTTGTCGCTGGTCTCCGGCGGCGGCGTGATCCGGGTCGAGCGGCCGGGTGTCTATCACGTGTTCCACGAGGCGCCCGGGGTGTACCGGGGGAGGTCCGCGCTGGCCGGCACCCGGGCGCTGCTGCTCGGACCGGGCGGGAGCAAGGTGGAGCTGCGGCCGGGCGGCGGCGGGGCCTACGCGCTGGGCGGCCGGGAGGGGCGGGAGGTGGCCACCTTCCAGGCGCCCACGACCGGCCTGTACCGGCTCGCCGTCGATACCTCCAGGCCGGTGCCCGGCGAGCTCGCGGTCACCGACGGCGGCCTCACCGGGCCGCTGATGCTGGTCATGACCGGCGTCTTCGGTGGCCTGCTCACGCTCGGCGCCGGAGTGGCCACCGTGATCGCCGGGATGCGCCGTCGACTCAGTCGTTGAGCTGGACGACCTCGAACTCGAGGAGGGTGGCGCCGGTGGCCACCGGTTTCGCCCGCTCGCCCGCGTGCGCCTCGACGGCCGGCCCGTTGCGCCAGGCCTGGAACGACTCGTCGTCCTCCCAGCGGGTGACCACGTAGTAGCGGTTCTCGCCGCCGACCGGGCGCAGCAGCTCGAACGAGATGAAGCCGGGCTGGTTGTCCACCGCGTGCTTGCGGTGGGCGAAGCGCTTCTCCAGCTCGGGGCCGGCGCCCTCGGGGACCTCGATTGCGTTGATCTTGACTACGGCCATGCGCCTAGGCTACGGCACGCCCCGGCGAGCGGCGTTTAATGTCACGATGCACGTTTCCGACGCCACCGGTCGCGGTGTGGTCACCGTGTCGGACGGGGCGCGCATCGCGGTGCGTGGGTACGGCGGTCAGGGGCCGACGATCCTGCTGCTGCACGGGCTGATGGGCCGGGCAAGCACCTGGTGGCGCACCGCGCGGTGGCTGGCCGACCACGGCCGGGTGATCGCGCCGGACGCGCGCGGGCACGGCGACTCGGTGGCGTCCGGTGGCTGGCGCACCGAGCGGTTCGTGGCCGACGTCGTCGAGCTGATCGAGGCGCTCGGACTCGCGCCGGCGGTGGTGATCGGGCACTCCATGGGCGGGCTGCACGGCTGGGAGCTGGCCGCCGCCCGGCCCGACCTGGTGCGCGCGCTGGTCGTGGAGGACATGGCGGCCGATCACCGGGGGCGCACCGCCGCGCCGTGGGTGTCCTGGTTCGAGGCGATGCCCGAGGTGTTCGAGTCGATCGCGGCCGTGCGCGACGCGTTCGGCTGGCCCCGCCCGAGCGTGGGCGACTACGTCGCGGAGTGCGTCCGGGAGGGGCCGGACGGGTACCGGCTGCTCACCGGGCACGCGCTGGCCGCCCGGATCGCCGGTGAGTGGGGCGAGCGGGACTTCTGGGACGGCGTGCGCGGGGTGCGGTGCCCGGCGCTGCTGTTGGAGGCCGAGGAATCGCCGATCGCGTCCGAGCAGATGGCCGCGATGGCGCGGGCGATGCCGCGGGCCCGTCACGTCCGGGTCCCCGGGACCGGGCACCTGCTGCACGACGACGCCCCGGGCCGCTACCGCGAGCTGGTCACCGGGTTCCTCGCCGAGGTGCTCACCGCAGCGGGGTGACCTCGCCGGTCCTGGTGTTGGTGATGCCGATCGCGGTGACCTTCGCCCGGATCGGCCGCACCGGGTGCATCGACCTGATCGCGTCCGGGATCGCGTCGGCGTCCAGCTCGCGGCTCAGCGCGCAGTGCGGCAGCCAGGACCCCGGCAGGTAGCGGCTGGACGGCTCGCGGACCCGGCCGGCCAGCGCGTCGTGCACGCTGCTGTGGGTGGCCAGCAGCTCGGTGTCGGTCACGGCGGTCAGCACCAGGCGCGGTTCAGCGACCAGGATGGTGCCCAGCACGGCCAGCCAGAGCTCGGGCAGCACCAGCAGGCGCAGGTCCTCGGCGAGCTTGTGGCGGATCTTGGCCGGGATGGCCGCGCCCCTGGCGAACCGCACGGATGGCGCCGAGGACGGCACCGGCACGCCGGCCAGCGCCAGCCGCGCGCGCAACTCCATGATGCTTGCCGCCGATGCGTCGTCCAGGAAGAAGTCAAGCGCCTCGGCCACGGTCGCGAGCCTACGGCGTACCCGGGTTGCCGGGCGCGCTCGTCCGCCGGCCGGCTACGGCTCGATCAGGTCGTCGAACTCGCCGGCCTTGCACCCCTTGAGCCAGGCGCGCCACTCGGCCTTGGTGAACAGCAGGACGATGTCGTCCCCGTCCCTACCCGCGCTGTGGCGTACCGCGATCCGGCCGTCCGGCAGGCCGGCGGTCTCGACGTAGCTGTCGTCGGCGGCCACCGTGCTCTTGCGCCATACCACGCCGGCTAGATCGATATCGTGAACTTCGTGCACAAGCGCCGAGGTTAGTGCTTTGTGATGCTTGAGGCGGAGTACGGTGATCCGCCTCGGCGATCGGAGGATGGCGATGGCGCGGGAGCACAACGGCTACGCGATCAACATGTTGGTCGAACGTGGCGATCCCGTGGAGCTGACCCGGCGAGCGGACAGCGGAGACCGCGACGCGGCGTGCGCGCTGTCCCAGCTGCTGGTCGACCGCGGCGAGATCGACCAGCTCAGGATGCGGGCCGCGAACGGTGATCACTACGCCAAGTTCGCGTGGCTGAGCTGGCTCGTCGAAGGCGGCAACACCGACGAGCTGGCGCGGCTGGCCGACAACGGCGACTATGCGGCCAAGGTCCAGCTGTGCAGCCTGCTGGTCGAGCGCGGCGACCTGGATGCGCTGGCCGCCCGCGCCGACGCCGGCGACAGCCTGGCCCACCGTCGGCTGCTGACCCACCTGGTCGAGCGCGGCGACACCGACACGCTGGCGGCGCGCGTGGAGGCCGGTGACGACAAGGCGGCGGACGCACTGAGCGCGTGCGAGTGCCTGCACAGCGGCGACACCGAGGGCCTGACCCGGCTGGCCGACGGCGGGGGCACCCAGGCGTTGATCGCGCTGGCTCAGCACCTGCTGGCCGAGGGCAACGTCGCCGAGCTGCGCGCCCGCACCGCGCGGGGAGACATGTTCGCGCGAGCCGCGCTCCCCCTCGCCACCGCACGGCTCAGGTTCGCGGAGGCCAGCCCTCGGGCCTAGCTGCCCGGACCGCCGGCGAGCGTGCGTACCAGCCCGAGCAGCTCGGCGAGCGTGGCATCGATCCGGTCGAACCGGGCATCATGCTCGGCCAGCTTCGCACTGTGCTCCGCCAGCTTCGCCCCGTGCTCAGCCAGCATTGCGCCGTGCTCGGCCAGCGTCGCGCCATGCTCAGCCAACGTCGCATCGATCCGATCGAACCGGGCATCGTGCTCGGCGAGGGAGACGCTCTGCTCGGCGAGGACGACACCGTGATGCCCGAGCCTGATGTCGAGGCGGTCGAACCGGGTGTCGTGCTCGGCCTGCTTGCCGGACACCTCAGAGTTGATCTCCATCTGGTCCTGCAGGGTCACGCCGATGAGCGCGCGCACGTCCTCCTGGACCAGGTTGAGCCGGGTGTCGAGGCGTGACATTCGTCGGGACTGTTCACGGCTGAGCGCAAGGAGTCGCGCGATGTCGTCGTGCTGTTCGGTGACGCGGCGTTCGAGGTCCTGGGAGGCCATGCAGATAACGCTATGCAGGGTGCGGTCATTCGTGCGGCCGGTTATCCACAGGCGGCGGTTCATGTGGATAACCCCGCCCGGCGTGCGCTCGTGGTCATTCGACAGCTCCTCACCGCGCTACCCTCGACCAGCGCGATGACGGTACCGCCCCCCGACGCGGCGAGCGTCAGAGGTGGCGGGGTTGGCGGGCCAGGTCGGCGGCGCCCACGATGCCGGCCTCGCCGCCGAGCTCGGCCAGCACGACCCGGGCGGCCGGGCGCTGCCCGCGCCCGGTGAGCCGCTCCCGGAACGCCTGCTCCGCCGGCCCGCGCAGCAGCTCGCCCGCATCGGCCACCCCACCGCCGATCACGAACACCGCCGGGTCCAGGATCGCGGCCAGGTCGGCCATGCCGAAGCCGATCGACCCGGCCACCACCCGGAAGATCTCCAGCGCGGCCGCGTCGCCCTCCTGGGCGGCCTGGGTGACCTCCGGGCCGGTGATCTTCTCCGGTTCGCCGCCGGCCAGCTCCAGCATCCGCGCGGCCAGCGCCGGGGAGATCTGGGCCAGCTCGCGCGCCTCGCGGACCAGCGCCCGGCCGCTGCCGTACATCTCCCAGCAGCCCCGGTTGCCGCAGCCGCAGCGCAGCCCGCCCTCGATCACCACGTTCATGTGCCCGACCTCGGCCGCGATGCCGTACTCGCCGCGCAGCAGCTGCCCGCCGAGCACCACCCCGCCGCCGAGCCCGGTGCCGATGGTGAGCACCACGACGTTGCGTTCCCCGCGCGCCGCGCCGTAGCGCACCTCCGCCCAGGCCGCGCAGTTCGCGTCGTTCTCCACCACCACCGGCAGGTTCAGCCGCTCGGTCATCTCGGTGCCCAGCGGCTCGGCACGCCACGGCAGGTTCGGGGTGAACCGCACCAGCGAGCGGTCCTCGGCGACGAACCCGGGCGCGCCCATGCCGACCGCGTCCACCTGGTGGCGCTCGCGCAGCTTCCAGACCAGCTCGGCGATGGCGTCGTTGACGGTCCCGGCGGTCTTGGCCGGCGTCTCCACCCGCATCTTCTCGATCATGGTGCCGTGGTCGTCCACGACCGCGGCCGCGACCTTCGAACCGCCGATGTCCACGCCGATGACCAGCCCCATGGCCCCTCCCCATCCCGCCCGCGCGCCCCAAGTATGGCCCGAACCTCAGGTCAGGCCATCTCCTCGAGCTCCATGCCCTTGGTCTCCCGCACGAACCGCACGACGAAGATCACCGCGAGCAGGGCGAACAGCGTATACACGCCGTAAGCGAGCCCGAGGCCGGCCTGGGCCAGCGGCGGGAACGTGGTGGAGATGACGAAGTTGGCGACCCACTGGGCGGCCGCCGCGACCGCGAGGGCCAGCGCGCGGATCTTGTTGTTGAACATCTCGCCGAGCATCACCCACACCACCGGCCCCCACGAGCAGCCGAAGAACACCACGTACAGGTTCGCCGCGACCAGCGCGACCGGCGCCGCCCCGCCCAGGTGCGGCACCCCGCCGACCACCGGGGCGGTGCCGAACACGATGGCCATGGTCAGCAGGCACACCGCCTGGCCGGCCGCGCCCACCAGCAGCAGCGGCTTGCGACCGACGCGGTCGACAAGCGCTATCGCGATCAGCGTGGTGAGGATGTTCGTCACCGAGGTGATCACGCTCGTGGTCAGCGCGTCGCGCTCGGTGAAGCCGACGGCCTGCCAGAGCACCGAGGAGTAGTAGAAGATCACGTTGATGCCGGTGAACTGCTGGAACACCGACAGCAGGATGCCGACCCAGACGATCGGCAGCAGCCCGCCGCCGGGCTTGCGCAGCACCGACATGCTCGGCCGCTCGGCCCGGCCGGCCAGGGTGTGGCCGATCTCGGCGATCTTGGCGTCCACGTCGCCGCCGACGAACCGGCGCAGCACGGCGGCCGCGCGGGCCAGCTCGTGGCGGGCTACCAGGAACCGGGGCGACTCCGGGATGGTCAGCGACAGCGTGCCGTAGGCCAGCGCCGGCACCGCCAGCGAGAGGAACATCCACCGCCAGGTCTCCAGCCCGAACCACAGCGGCGCGGTCGCCGAGCCGGACGCCGCGACCAGCGCCCAGTCCACCAGCAGCGAGACGAAGATGCCGACCACGATGGCCATCTGCTGCAGCGAACCGAGCCGCCCGCGCAGCGCGGCCGGGGAGATCTCGGCGATGTACGCCGGCGCGATCACCGACGCCGCGCCCACCCCGGCGCCGCCGACCAGCCGCCAGAACGCCAGGTCGTAGATGCTCACCGCGAACCCGGAGCCGAACGCGCTGACCAGGAACAATGCGGCGGCGATCAGCATCACCTGGATCCGGCCGAGCCGGTCGGCCAGCGCGCCGGCGTTCCAGGCCCCGAGGGCGGCGCCGATCAGCGCGATGGCCACCGCGAGGCCGAGCAGGAACGGGTTGGCGTGGAACTGCTCTCCGACGGCCTTGACCGCGCCGTTGATCACCGCCGTGTCGTAGCCGAACAGGAACCCGCCGAGCGCCGCCGTGGCCGCCACCAGGATGGTCCTCGCCACGTGCGGGCCCGGTTCCTCCAGTTGCCGGGGCGTGCCGTCCGAAGCCGTGGCCATGGTGATCCCCCTTGATCGAGGCCGGCCGGTTGTGTCGCCCAGTGTGTGCCCGTCGGTGTCTTGAAATCAAGAGTTGAACACTAAAGACGTATATGTGGCTTCTAGCATTCGACCGTTCGAGGTCGTGTTACGTCCCGAGCGGTGCCACCGCGGCGTCGGCGGGCTCAGCGGGCTCAGCGGTACGGGCCGCGGCCAGCAGCGCCGAGGACGCCCCGTCGGAGGCGATCACGAGGGCGCCCAACAGCTGTGACCGCGCCCCCAACTCGGCCGTCACCAGCTCGACGGCCTGCGCGGCGCTCGGGATGCCCTGGCGGTGCACGGCCCGCCGCACCGCGTCGGTGACCAGCTCCTCGGCCTGCGCCAGCTCGCCGCCGACGATGATCCGGTCCGGGTTGAACACGTTGCACAGGTTGGCCACGGCAACACCCACGTGGTGCCCCGCGTCTTCGAGCACCCGCCGGCACGCCACATCCCCGGATCGGGCCAGCCGCACCACGTCGGCGATGCTCAGCTCGTCGCCGTGGTGCGGCGCGAGCTGGGCCAACAGCGCGGAGGTGGCCACCATGGTCTCCAGGCAGCCCCGGTTGCCGCACCGGCACAGCGCGCCGAACTCGTTCATGGTGGCGTGCCCGATCTCGCCCGCGGTGCCCACCGAGCCCTGGTACAGCTCGCCCCTGATCACCAGCCCGGCGCCCACCCCGTCGGAGAGCTTGAGATACGCCAGGTTGCGCGCGCCCCGGCCGGCGCCCCAGCGGTCCTCGGCCAGCGCGCCCAGGTTGGCGTCGTTGTCCACCCGGACCGGAACGCCGAGCCGCTCGGCGGCCAGCGCGGCGGCGTCCACGCCCACCCACCCCGGCAGCTGGGACGGGGCCCCGACCTGGCCGGTGCGCACGTCGATCGGCGCCGGCAGCCCCATCCCGGCGCCGACCACCAGCTCGCGCCCGATGCCCAGCGACGCGAGCAGCGCGTCGACCATCCGGTCCACCTCGGCCAGGCCGTCGTGCACCCGGTGGTTCCAGTCCAGCTCGATCCGCTCCAGCCCGAGCACCTCGTAGGCCAGGTCGGCGATCGCCACCGTGAGGTGCCGATGCCCGAAGTCGGCGGCGACCAGCACGCCCGCGCCCCGGGACAGCCGCACCGCCTGCGCCGTCCGCCCGTGGCTGACCGTCGGCGATACCCGCAGCAGCCCGGACGCGGTGAGCTCGCGGACGATGTTGGACACCGTGGACGGCGCCAGGCCGGTGAACCGGGCCAGCTCGGCCTGGGTCATGGTGCCGGCGAACCGCAGCGCCTCCAGCAGCCGCTCCTGGTTCGCCTCCTTGAGCGAGGTGGGCGAGCCGGGGCTGGGCCGCCGCGAGTTGGGCTCCACGCCAAGGATCGTATCCATGAAACGCACACGGCCGGACCTCAAAGGCCCGGCCGTGTGCATCTCGTGACAACTAACTACCGCCGCGCATACCGCCGCACCAGGCCGACCAGCTCGACGGTCCGCCGCCGCCGCGCCCAGGCGATGACCGACACCACGACCAGCGTCCCGACCGGCAGCGCCAGCGCCGCCCCGCCGCCGACGAACACCAGCGACAGCACCACGGCGCCGACCATCAACGCCACCTGAGCCGCCGCCGCCAGCCCGCAAAGCACCGGAACCAACAACGCCACCGCACCCAGCAGCTCCAGCCCGCCGACGACATACATCCCGGCCGTCCCCAGCCCCATCACGTCGAACCCCGCGACCGCCATCGGGTCGGCCGTCAGCTTCGGCACCGACGCGAACACGAACAGCGCCGAGGTCAACACCTGCAACACCCACACCGCGCGGTTCGCCGCCCGCCCCCGCCGCCGCTGCCCCGTCGCCCTCGCGTTGATCGTCACCGTGGTCATGGTTCTCGTCCTCCCGTATCGACCGTCCGTTGCCAACGCGTCGAACGCCGACCCCGCACATCGACACGTCCGCGAAAAACCTCCGCGAGTCCCGCGTCACAGCACATTGAGTCCCGCGTTTCGGCACATCGGCAGCGTGCTGAAACGCGGGACTCGGTGTGCCGTCGGTAGGGACTCGCGGGCGGTTTGGTCAGGTGGTGACGGGCACGGACACCGGGCCTCGGACGTTGATCCGGCCGTTCCAGGTCACGGTGTCGGCCAGCGCGAGCTTCGGGAATCGGCGGACCAGGCGGCCGAGCGCGACCCGGCCCTCCAGTCTGGCCAGCGAGGCGCCGAGGCAATGGTGCGCGCCGCCGCTGCCGAAACACACGTGGGAGCGCGCGTTCGCCCGGTCCAGCCGCAGCGCGTCGGCGTCCGGTCCCCAGAACTCCGGGTCCCGGTTCGCCGAGGCCAGCGCGGCCAGCACGAACGAGCCGGCCGGGATCACCCGGCCACCGACCCGGTACTGCGACAGGGTGATCCGGCGGGACTGGTGCACCGGGCTCTCGTAGCGCAGCACCTCCTCGACGGTGTTGGCGTCCAGGTCGGGGCGGGCGGTCAGAAGCGCGAACTGGTCGGGGTTGCGCAACAGCGCGAGCGTCCCGTTCGCGATCAGATTCACGGTGGTCTCGTGTCCCGCGACGTAGAGGAGCACGACCTGGGCGACCAGCTCCTCGTCGGTGAGGACGTCGCCGTCGTCCTCGGCCTGGATCAGCGCGGTGAGCACGTCGTCACCGGGCGACCGGCGCTTCTCGGTGACCACCTCGTCGATCCGGGCGGACAGCTCGGCGCCGGCCGCCGCGATGGACTGGATCAGCTCGGGGTCGGTGACCTGGTCAAGGCGGCGCACCACCATGGACGCCAGCTCGCGCAGCCTGGTGTGGTCGGTGTCCGGCATGCCGAGCAGCTCGGAGATCACCGTCATCGGCAGCGGGTAGGCCAGCTCCTCGACCACGTCGGCCCGGCCGGTGTCCGCGATCCGGTGTTCCATCCGGTCCAGCGCGGTGTCCACCAGCTCGGTCACCCTGGGTTCCAGCGCGTCGATGGCCCGCTTGGTGAACGCCTTGGTCACCAGCTTGCGCAGCCGGGTGTGGTCGGGCGGGTCCCGGTCCAGCATGGTCGGGGCCACGGCGCGGTACTCGCCGCCGACGGCGTCCTCCCGCAGCCGCCGCAGCGGGGTCGCCCGGGCGTGGCGGTCCTCCACCGAGTGGCGGGAGCGCAGCAGCTCGAACACGTCCGCGTGGCGGGACAGGATCCAGTACCCCAGCGGGTGCTCGTGCACGGGGTCTTTCGCCCGCAGCTCGGCGTAGAACGGATACGGGTCCTCGGCGAACCCCGGCCTGGACGGATCGAACACGTACGCCGTCATCCGGCGCCCCCATGAACTGTGACGCAGCGCACATCACGTTCCTAGACCCGGCGGACATGTGGCGTCAAGGCGCGCGGCCGTCGCCCAAACCGCTCCACTCGCCCTGACAAATTCCCCGACTCACCCTGACAAAATCCCCGACTCGCGGGCGGTTGGGTCAGGCGGTGATGGGTACGGACTCCGGGCCGCGCAGGTTGAGGCGGCCGTTCCAGGTCACGGTGTCGGCGAAGGCGAGCTTGGGGAACCGGCGGACCAGGCGGCCGAGCGCGACCCGGCCCTCCAGCCTGGCCAGCGAGGCGCCGAGGCAGTGGTGCGGGCCGCCGCCGAAGGACAGGTGCGCGCGGGCGTTGGGGCGGTCCAGGTGCAGCTCGGCGGCGTCCGGACCCCAGAAGTCCTCGTCGCGGTTGGCCGAGGCCAGGCCGGCGAGCACGAACGAGCCGGTCGGAATCTCCCGGCCGCCCACAGGGTACGGCGAGAGCGTGATGCGGCGGGACTGCTGGACCGGGCTGTCGTAGCGCAGCAGCTCCTCGACGGCGTTGGCGTCCAGGTCGGGGCGGGCGGTCAGGAGCGCGAACTGGTCGGGGTTGCGCAGCAGCGCGATGGTGCCGTTGGCGATCAGGTTCACGGTGGTCTCGTGGCCGGCGACGTAGAGGAGCAGGACCTGGGCGACCAGCTCCTCGTCGGTGAGCATGTCGCCCTCGTCCTCGGCCTGGATCAGCGCGGTGAGCAGGTCGTCACCGGGGGCGCGGCGCTTGTCGGCGATCACGCCGGCGATCCGCTCGGCCAGCTCCCGGTCGGCCGCCATGATGGCCTGGATCAGCTCGGGGTCGGTCACCGGCTCCAGCGAGCGGACCACGGTGCCGGCCAGCTCGCGCAGCCGGGCATGGTCGGTGTCCGGCATGCCGAGCATCTCGCAGATCACCGTGAACGGCAGCGGGTAGGCCAGCTCCTCGACCACGTCGGCCCGGCCGGTGTCCGCGATCGCGCGCTCCATCCGGTCCAGCGCGGCGTCCACCAGCTCGACCACCAGCGGTTCCAGCGCGTCGATGGCCCGCTTGGTGAACGCCTTGGTCACCAGCTTGCGCAGCCGGGTGTGGTCGGGCGGGTCCCGGTCCAGCATGGACGAGGCCCTGGGGTCGTGATCGCGCGGGCCGGCCGCCTGGGCCTGCAGCTCGCTCAGCGGGCTGGGCGCGACGTTGCGCTCCTCCACCGAGTGCCTGGAGCGCAGCAGGTCGTTCACGTCGGCGTGGCGGGACAGGATCCAAAACCCCAGCGGGTGCTCGTGCACCGGGTCCTTGGCCCGCAGCTCGGCGTAGTGCGGGTACGGGTCGTCGGAGAACCCCGGCTGGAACGGGTTGAACACGTAGCCCTCGTCGACCTGCATCGCGGCTCCCCATCCCTCGACGTACCGTCAGTATGTTCGTAGACCTCCGGAATGTGTGGCGTCAAGGTTTATCGGCACGGCTGGGCGGCCGGCGTTCGCGGCACCAGCGGCCGGGGTCGTCCGCGCGGCCGAACGCGCACGCCCCCCGCCGCTCGCACCGCCTGTTGCACGGCCCGATCAGGTCCCGGCGCTCCGCGGCGAGCGCCTTGAACACGGCCGGGTCAAAGGTCATTCGGCGGCGGCCTCGAACCGGCGTTCCACCTCCGCCCGCAGCCCCGGCGTGGCGGACAGGTCGAATGCGGGGCCGGACGGCAGCGCGTTGTGGTAGATCTTGCCGCCCTTGATCACCGTGACGATCTTGTCCATGTCCTGCATGACGGTGACGTCGGACAGCGGGTCGCCGTCGACCACCACGATGTCGGCGAACTTGCCGGCCTCCAGGGTGCCCACCTTGCCGCCGAAGTCCACCAGCGCGCCGGCGTCGCGGGTCGCGGCGAGCAGCGTCTCGCGCGGGGTGTAGTCGAACAGCTCGACGAAGTTCTGCAGGTCCTTGGCGTAGGTGCCGTGCGGCGTCCAGGCCAGGCCGAAGTCGCCGCCGGGCAGCACCCGCACCCCGGCCGCCTTCATCCGGGCCACACTGTTGATCGTCTCGGCGATCTCCTCCTTGTAGCCCATGGAGTCGAGCACCGAATGCGAGAAGCCCCACTCCGCGCCGTTCGCGTACAGCCCGACCTGCCAGTGGATGGCCGGCGTGACGAAGATCCGGTGCCGCTGCTCGCGCAGCCGGGCCAGCGCCTCGTCGTTGAGGTAGTTGGCGTGCCCGATCACGTCGAAGCCGGCCTCCAGCGCCATGATCACTGCGTCCGCCGAGCGGGCGTGGCTGATCATCCGCAGGTTGCGGCGGTGGCCCTCGTCGGCGGCGGCGGACGCCTCCTCCTGGGTGTAGGACAGCTCGCCGGGCAGGTCGGACTCGATCATGCCCTCGCCGTCCAGGTAGACCTTGACGGTGTCCGCGCCGGACTTGCGGATGGACCGGATGGCCTTGCGCACCTGCCACGGGTCGTCGGCGAGCATGGCCAGCCCGTCCATGCCCAGCTGCAGGTGGTCGGGGTTCCAGTCGATCATGCCGGCGGTGCCGAGCACGTCACGCCCGCAGGCCACGTACCGGGGCCCGGGCACCATGCCGGAGTTGATCGCGTTGCGTACCGAGACGTCCACCGCGTGCAGGGAGCCGAAGCTGTGCGCCGAGGTGTATCCGCAGCGCAGCATGGTGCGCGCGTTGAGCACGGCGTAGATGGTGGTCGTCTCGGCGGTGCAGTTCATGTCCAGGTCCTGAAGGCTGGACGCGTTGAAGTAGGACAGGTGGCTGTGCGCCTCGGTCATGCCGGGCATCACGAACCGCCCGCCGAGGTCGATCCGGGGCACCGACGAGTCGACGTCGTCGAACTGGTCGGCCGAGCCGACGCGGCGGATCTCCTCGCCCTCGACCCAGATCGAGCCGTCCGGGATCTCGTCGTTGCCGGTCCCGTCGAAGATCCGGCCGTGTACCAGGAGCATCGACTCGGCGGTGAGTGACATGGTGGTGGGCTCCTCGCGTTCTGAACGGACTCAGGTGAAGAACTTCAGAAGATCGTCAGTGACCGGCCCGGCCGCCTCCAGCGCCGTCCAGTGCCCGCAGTCGGGATAGACCACGGTCCGCGCGTCGGCCAGCAACCCGGCCAGCTCCGCGCTCGTGGACGGGGTGCCGACGCCGTCGTCGGTGCCGGTGGCCAGCAGCACCGGCACCGAGATCGCGGCGGTGTCCGGCTCGGAAGCGCCGGCCAGCGCCTCGCAGCCGGCCGCGTAGCCCGCCGGGTCCTGGCGCATCAGCAGCTCGCGGATGAACGCGGCCGTCACCGGGTGGTCGCGGCGGGTGGCCGGCGAGGTCGCGTTGGCCACCACCGTGTCCGCCACCGCCGCCATCCCCTCCGCGCGGACCAGCGCGGCCCGGGAGCGCTGCGCGTCCTGGCCGGCGGCCCCAGGGGCGTGCACCGCACCCAGCAGCGCCAACGCAGCGACCCGGTCGGGATACGCCAGCGCGAAGTGCTGCGCGGTGAGCGTGCTCATGGAATGCCCGACCAGCCGGATCTCCTCCAGCCCGAGCGCGTCACACACCCCGGCCAGGTCATGCACGTATGCGTCGATGGAGACAGAGCCGGACAGCCTTGACCGCCCGTGCCCGCGCAGGTCCGGCCGGACCACCGTGAACCGCTCGGCCAGCGCCGGCACCTGCGGCTGGTAGAAGTTCCCGGTACCGCCCAGCCCGTGCACCAGCACCACAGCCGGCCCTTCCCCGGTTACGTCGACAGCCAACTCGGCGCCGTTCACGATCACAGAAGACCCTCCAGGAACTCGTTGCGCAGCGAGCCGATGCCGCTGACGGAGACCTCCACCACGTCCCCGTGCGCCAGGAACCGAGGTGGGTCGAAGCCGATGCCCACGCCGGCCGGCGTGCCGGTGGCGATCAGGTCGCCCGGCCGCAGGGTGATCCCGGCGGACAGGGTGGCGATCAGGTCCGGGATGTCGAAGATCAGGTCGCGCACGGACGCCTTCTGCCGGGGCTCGCCGTTCACCCGGGCGGCCACCTCCAGCGCGTCCAGCTCCACCTCGTCGGCGCTGACCGCGTACGGCCCCATCGGGCAGTGCGTGTCCAGCGACTTGCCGAGGAACCACTGCCGGTGGTCGCGCTGCAGGTCGCGGGCGGTGACGTCGTTGATGACCGTGTAGCCCCAGACGTGCCGCAACGCCTCGGCGCGCGGGATGCCCCGCCCGCCCCGGCCGATGATCGCCACCAGCTCGACCTCGTAGTCCACCTGCCCGGTGATCGACGGGTGCAGCTCGACCGGCGAGTACGGGCCGGTCACCGAGCTGGTCGCCTTGGTGAAGAACACCGGGCGGTCCGGGCGGGCCTCGCTGGCGCTGGCGTCGAAGCCGGAGTCGTTGAACTCCCTGGCGTGCTCGGCGTAGTTCTTGCCGACGCAGAAGATGTTGCGCCGTGGCTCCGGGATCGGCGCGCACAGCGTGACCTGGTCGCGGGCCAGCGCCGGGGAGTCGTCGAGCACGGCGGCCAGCGCCGGCGCGTAGGAGGCCCACGCCTCGATCAGCTCGGTCACCCCGGTGCCGGCGGGCAGCCGGTCGGTGACGTCCCGGATCGTCCCGTCGTCGGGGTGGACCACGCCGACCCTTCGCCGGGTGCCCATCTCGAACGTGGCCAGCCGCATCTGTGCACCAATCTTGACCAATGTGACCAAAGCGTGTGCACTGGACGCTACGCGCTACCAGGTGGTAGGTCACCGGGCGCGAGGCCATTGGTTCGGATTGGTTGTGACGAAAGTGACAATGAGAGTACCGGCCGAGCGGGCGCTGCGTCGCCTGGTGGCCGACGGCGTCACCCACGGCATGCTCGGCCCCGGCGCCCGGCTGCCCACCGAGCGCGAGCTGGTCGAGCAGCTCGGCGCGCCGCGCAGCGCCGTGCGCAGGGCGCTGGACGCGCTGGAGCAGGACGGCCTGGTGGTCAGGCACGTGGGCCGGGGCACCTTCCTGGCCGACCAGCTGCACCCCGCCGAGGTGGCCGCCCCCGCCGACACCAGCCCGGCCGAGATCATGGTCACCCGCCAGGTGCTCGAACCGCAGCTGGCACGGCTGGCCGCCCGCTCGGCCACCCAGGGCGACCTGGAGCGGATCGAGGCCTGCCTGCAGCGCGGTGCCGCCTCGGCGGACGCAGCGGGGTTCGAGGCCTGGGACTCCGTGCTGCACCGGGCGATCGCGCTGGCCACCCACAACGGCCTGCTGGTCACGCTGTTCGACACCATGAACGCGGCGCGCACGCTGCCGGTGTGGGGCAGCCTCAAGCGGCGCTCGTCCACCCCGGAACGCCGCCGCTGCTACCACGCCGACCACACCGCGATCGTGTCCGCGCTGCGCGAGCGGGATGGCGAAGCCGCCGCCGACCGGATGCGCGAGCACCTGGCTCGGGTCTCCGACCACCTGATCGGCCGGCACTGAGCTTGACCTTCCCCATCAGGGAAGCCACAGGGTGGCCCTCGCCGGGCACCGTGTCCGGTGACGAGGAGGATCGGCCGCTATGGGGCTCCTGACGATCGGGGCGTTCGCACGGGCGTCGCGCCTGTCGCCCAAGGCCCTGCGCCGCTACGACGAGCTCGGACTGCTGCGTCCGGCGCACGTCGACCCGCACAACGGGTACCGGCGGTACGCGCCCGAGCAGGTGGAGCACGCCCGGCTGGTGGCCTGGCTGCGCCGGCTGGGCATGCCGCTGGCCCGGATCAAGGTGGTCTGCGCGCTGCCGCCGGCACGGGCCGCCGACGAGGTCGCGGCGTACTGGCGCGAGGTCGAGGCGGACACCGAAGCACGCCGCGAGCTGGCCGAGTTCCTCGTCCACCACCTGTCAGGGAAGGACGAGCCGATGGCCCCCACCCAGCTGACCCTGCGCTACGCCGCAACCACCGACCGAGGCCTGGTCCGCGACCAGAACCAGGACGCCGCCTGGGCCGACCACGGCCTGCTCGCGGTCGCGGACGGCTTCGGCGCGGCCGCGGACACCGCCGACACCGCGATCCGCGCGCTGGCCACCCGCACCTCGGGCTCACCCGGCGCACTGCTGGACGCCCTGCGCGCCGCCGCCCAGGACGCCGCCGACGCGGTCCGCCAGGCCGTGAACGAAGACGAGGCCGGCACCACGCTGACCGCGCTGGCCTGGTCGGACTCCGAGCTGGCCCTGGTCCACGTGGGTGACTCACGGGCCTACCTGCTGCGCGACGGCGAGCTGCTCCAGTTGACCCACGACGACACCCTCGTCCAGCACCTCATCGACGAGGGCAAGCTGACGGCCGAGGAGGCCGAGTCGCACCCGCAGCGCGCGATCCTGGTGCGCGCCCTGCACGGCGCCGCGACCGAACCGCCGGACGTGCGCACCCACCAGGCCCGCCCGGGCGACCGCTACCTGCTCTGCTCGGACGGCCTGCACGGCGTGCTCTCGCCCACGGCCATCCGGGACGCGCTGACCACGCACCGGGAGCCGGACACGGCGGTGCGCGGGCTGGTCGAGCTGGTGCACAGCGCCGGCGCCCCGGACAACGTCGCGTGCGTGGTCGCCGACGTGCTCTAACGTCGGGGGCATGGGGCTCGAGCCGTTCTACTCCACCAACGCGCAGTGGGCGCTGCTGCTGCCGCTGCTGCTCGCGCTGGTGCTGTCCGCGGCGGTCGGGCTGGAGCGCGAGATCGGCGCGAAGAGCGCGGGGCTGCGCACCCACACCCTGGTCGGGGTCGGCGCGGCGGTGTTCATGGAGGTGTCCAAGTACGGCTTCACCGACCTGCTGAGCACCGACCACGTGGCGCTGGACCCGTCCAGGGTGGCCGCGCAGATCGTGTCCGGCATCGGCTTCATCGGCGGCGGGCTGATCTTCGTGCGCAAGGACGCGGTGCGCGGGCTGACCACGGCGGCCACCGTGTGGCTGGTCGCCGGGATCGGGATGGCCTGCGGTGGCGGGCTGCCGGTGCTCGCCGTGGCCGCCACCGTCGGGCACTTCCTGATCACCCGGGGGTTCCCGCCGCTGTCCAGGGCGGTCGGCCGGCTCCGCCGCACCCCGCCCACGCTGCGGCTGACCTACCAGGACGGGCACGGCGTGCTGCGCGCCGTGCTCACCGCGTGCACCGAGCGCGGCTGGGCGGTGCACCGGGTGCTGGTGAACCGGGAGGCCACCGGGGACGCCGGCGAGCGGCTGGCCACGGTGACCCTGCGGCTGGCCGGCAAGGGGTACCTGCACGAGCTGGCCGGCGACCTGGCCGAGCTGCCCGGGGTCCGCTCCGCCGAGGCCGGCGAGTCCGACGACCCGGACGAGACCGACGGACCGGCCGCCTGAACAGACAGACCCCTCCGGGCTACGTCACCGTACGTCGGATGGGCCACAGGGTGGCCGAGTAGTTGACATTCCTGATCGTCGGCGTGAACGATTTCCGACAATAGTGACGGAAATATATGCCAGATTGGCGACGGAGGGAGTATGTATCTGTGGAATGTCGCCGCCGCTAGCCCACACGCCCGTCCAGGGCGGTCGCCCGAACAGGAGACGGCCATGCCCTGGCCCAGCCTGCGGCTCGTCGACGACAACCCGCGGCGGGACTCTCCGCGTCCCGCCGCGCCCGACGACGTCCGCGGCTGGTACCGGTTGCGCCGGCTCATCGAACCGGAGCTGGCCGCCGAGTCGTGCCTGCTGCTCCAGCCCACCCACCTCGACGAGCTGCGCCGGCGCATCCCGGAGTTCGCCGACGACTCCGACAACCTCTACGCCGCGCACCGGGGCTTCCAGATCGAGCTGCTGCGCCCGGCCGCCTCGCGCTGGGACCTGAACGTCCTGCGCCCGCTGTGGGAGAACACCGACAGCCTCGCCCAGGCCGGGTTCGGCCGGCACGGCCGTTCGCCCGACGACGTCACGGCCTGCGTCGCGGGGTGCCACGACCTGCTCGACGCGTACTCGACGCGCAACCCCGCCCTGGCGCGCGCGGCCTGCGTCCGCTACCTGAACCGCGCCGAACGCATCGTCGAGCGGCTGGTCTTACCCACGAACTAGGCCCACGCCCGGGGGTGGTGTTGGCACCCCGGTGCCCGCGTCCCGTATTTTCGACGAGAGTGACGAAAATCGTTGCGTCAAGTTGGGCGGCCGGACGCACGGCTGTAATACGTGCTCACGGCCGCGTGGCCCGGATGGAGTTGGGGGAGCGCCATGCCGAAGCCGGACCTGGTGCTCGTCGCGGGTGGCGCCCGGCGGGTGAGCCCTCGGCACCGCTCGGCCGACGACGTGCTCGGGCTCTACCGGTTACGCCGGATGATCGAGCCGGCGCTGGCCGCCGAGTCCTGCCTGCGCATCCCGTCGCGCGAGCTGGACCGGCTGGAGGCGCACATCCCGTTCTTCGCCTCCGACTCCGAGCAGGTCTACGCCGCGCACCGGGCGTTCCACCTGGAGCTGCTGCGCCCGGCCGCGTCCCGCTGGGACCTGCGGGTGCTGCGCCCGCTCTGGGCCGAGGCCGACGGCCTGGTCCGGGCCGTCTTCGGGCCGGAGGGCCGCACCAGCTGCGACGTCATCCTCACCGCCTGCTCCTGCCGCGCGCTGCTCGCCGGCTACCGCTCCCGCGACCCGAAGACCGCGTACGCGGCCAGCCAGCGCTACCTCGAACACGCCGAGAGCTTCGTGCGGCACATCCTCGCCGGCCGTGACGTCCCGCCGCCGGTGTGCCGGGCCCCGGAGTTCAGCCCAGTCGATCGAGCACGTCCGGCCGTTGCGTCAACAGCCGTTCAAGTCCTCCGATGGTGAACTCGCTGAGCAGGTCGAGCAGCGTGTCGCTGTCCGGCGGCCGGTCCTCCCAGGGCATCATCAGCAGCGTGCTGCTCATGGCCAGGAACAGGGCCACCAGCACGTCGGGGAGCCGGCCCTCCGGCCCGCGCCCGAGCCGGGCCAGCCGGGCGCGCACCGCCTCGGTGTAGGCCTCGGTCAACCGGGCGCGGTACGCGACGAACGCCGGGTTGCGCACCCGTTCGGCCTCCCGGAACAGCGCCACCGCCTCCGGGTGCTGGGCGAAGTAGGTGTGCACCGGCACGTTGCACCTGCGTAACCAGGTCACGTCGTCGATCTCCTGGTCCACCGCGTCCGGGGTGCCGAAGGCCGCCAGCATCTGCGAGCCCATCTCCGCGACCACCGCGTCGAACAGCGCGTTCTTGTCCCCGAACAGCTCGTAGACCGCCTGCCGGGTGACGCCGCCCTCCTGCGCGATCTGCTCGATGGTGGCCGCCAGCAACCCCACCCGCGCGAACACCCGGGCCGCCGCGGCCAGCACGGCGGCGCGCTGCTCGGCCACCGGCATCTTGCGCGGGCGACCCGGCCTGCGCCGGGGTGAAGTCGGCATTCTGCGCCCCTGTCACATGTTCGACGACGACGGCGGAAACGTGTGGTGCCCGGTGATCCAACACCTAATAGATCATTGCCGCAGCCCCGGGCGCGGGTTGTTCCGAAATGCCCCGGGCAGCACCCTGCCAAACCATCAAGTAACTCGACCGGATGGTCTACAGGCGTGTCGCGCGATGCGCTACGGTACGAAGCGGTCACAGTCCGTCATGCTCTCCGCTCGGCCGACTCTTGCAACGCGCCGACCCGCGTCACCGGAAAGGACCGTCGGCATGTCCGCCCGTCAGACATCCGCGTCACCCGAGCCCGCGTGGCACACCGGGCTGGAGCAGGACCGCCCCGGGCTCGCCGAACTCGCACTCGACATCGCCCGCACCTCGGTCGCCGAGCTGGACGCCGAGGAGCTGCTGCGCCGGACCTGCATCGACCTGACCGAGCTGGGCGGCCTTGCCGGCTGCGCCGGCGTGCTGTTCGCCTCCTCGACCGGCTCGGTCCGCGCCCTGGTCGCCTCCCACCCCGCCGCCGGCCAGCTGACCCGCCTGTTGCAGCAGCTCGGCGAGGGCATCGGCTCCGCCGCCATCTGGTCAGGGCGGGACACCGCGATCGAGGACCTGACGACGTCCGCCAGGGTCGACCTCGCCGAGGCCGCCGGCCGGGTCGGGCTGCCGGTGACCGCCGCGGTGGCGCTGCGCGGCAGCGGCGGGCTGATCGGCTGCCTGCAGCTGTTCGGCTCCGGCCCGCACGCGCTGACCGAGCGCCTGCTCGCCGACCTGGCCCCGTTCGCCGAGGTGCTCGGCACCGCGCTGGACAACGCCGAGGCCTACCAGCACTCCGCCGGCCTCGTCGCCCACCTGACCGCCGCCCTGGACGACCAGCGCCCGATCGAGCAGGCCAAGGGCATGCTCACCGAGCGCCACCAGATCGACCTGGACGCCGCCTACCGAATGCTGCGCGAACAGGCCCGCCGCCGGAACATGACGGTGCACGCGGTCGCCGCCGAACAGGTCGCCGCCTCCTACAAGGCCGCCACCCCCGTCCCCGAACAAGGCGGCGCCACCCACCCCGAACAGACCGACGCCCCCGCCCCCCGCCGCTAGATCCGCCCGCACACCCACTTCGGCGCTCGCACATGCGTCGCAGCACGTGTGCGGGGTACGAAGTGGGTGTGCGGGCCGATAACTAACGCTCGGCGGCGAGGCGCGCGAGCGCGGGGCCGGTGAGGCGGTAGCCGTGCCACTCGGACATGTGCTCGGCGCCCAGGGCGCGGTAGAAGTTGATGGAGGGCTCGTTCCAGTCCAGGACTGACCACTCCAGGCGGCTGTAGCCGTGGCGCGCGCACTCGGCGGCCAGCTCGGCCAGCAGCGCGCGGCCGTGCCCGCCGCCCCGGTGCTCAGGGCGGACGTAAAGATCTTCCAGGTAGAGGCCGTGCACGCCGTTCCAGGTGCTGAAGTTCAGGAACCACAGCGCCATCCCGGCCAGCTCGCCGCCGGGCAGCTCGGCCACGTGCCCGAACAGCGCCGCCCGCTCGCCGAACAGCGCGGTCCGCAGCTGTTCGACGGTCAGGTGGCACTGCTCGGGCGCGCGCTCGTACTCGGCCAGCTCGTACACCATGGCCACCACCGCGGCCAGGTCCGCCTGCGCGACCCGCCGGATCACCACATCGCTCACCCGGGTCAGGCTATGCGGCGGCGGTGGCCTCCTTCGCGGCGGCCGCGCGCAGGCTGTCCGGCACGGTGAAGCGCTCGCCGTACTTGGCGGCCAGCTCGTCGGCGCGGGCCACGAAGCCGGCCTTGCCGCCGGCGTAGCCGTCGATGTACTGCAGGACGCCGCCGGTCCACGGCGGGAAGCCGATGCCGAAGATGGAGCCGATGTTCGCGTCCGGGACCGTGGTCAGCACGCCCTCGTCCACGCACTTCCAGGTCTCGATCGACTCCACGAACAGCATCCGTTCGGACAGTTCGTGCAGGTCCACGTCGTGGTTCGTGGCACCCAGCTCGGTCCGCAACCCCGGCCACAACCCGGCGCGCTGGCCGTCCACGTACTCGTAGAACCCGGCGCCGCCGGAGCGTCCGGGGCGTTTGAACTCGTCCACCATCCGGTCGATGATCGGCTCGGACGGGTGCACCACCCACTTCTGGCCGGACGCCTCCACCGCCGCGCGGGTCTCCTTGCGGATCTTCTGCGGCAGCGTGAGGGTCAGCTCGTCCATCAGCTGCAGCACCGGCGCCGGGTAGCCGGCCTGGGAGGAGGCCTGCTCGATGGTCTGCGGGTCGATGCCCTCGGCGAGCATGGCGATGCCCTCGTTGAGGAAGGTGCCGATCACGCGGCTGGTGAAGAAGCCCCGGCTGTCGTTGACGACGATCGGCGTCTTGCGAATGCCGAGCGTGACGTCGAACGCCTTGGCCAGCGCCGCGTCGGACGTCCGCTCGCCCCGGATGATCTCCACCAGCGGCATCTTGTCGACCGGCGAGAAGAAGTGCAGGCCGATGAAGTCGCCCTGGCGGTCCAGGCCGGCGGCCAGCTCGGTGATCGGCAGCGTCGAGGTGTTGGAGCACAGCAGCGCGTCCGGCTCGACGACCTTCATCGCCTCCCGGAACACCTCCTGCTTGAGCTCGACCGACTCGAACACCGCCTCGATGATGATGTCCGCGCCGGCCAGGTCGTTGTAGTCGGCGGTCGGCGTGATGCGCTCCAGCAGCGCCTCGCCCTTCTCGACGGTGGTCCTGCCGCGCTTGACGCCCTTGGCGACCAGGCCCTCGGAGTACCCCTTGCCCTTCTCGGCCGCCTCCAGCGAGACGTCCTTGAGCACGACCTCCCAGCCGGCCAGCGCGCACACGTACGCGATGCCCGCGCCCATCATCCCGGCGCCGAGCACCGCCACCTTGCGCGGCTGCCACTTCTCGTAGCCGTCCGGGCGGGACTCGCCGTTGTTGATGGCCTGCAGGTCGAAGAAGAACGCCTTGGTCATGTTCGTCGAGACCTGGCCGCACACCAGCTCGGTGAAGTAGCGGCCCTCGATGCGCTGCGCGGTCTCGAAGTCCACCTGGGCGCCCTCGACGGCGGCGGCCAGGATGTTGCGCGGCGCCGGCATCGGCGCGCCCTTGAGCTGCTTGCGCAGGTTGGCCGGGAACGCCGGCAGGATGGCGGCCAGCTTCGGGTTGCTCGGCGCGCCGCCGGGGATCTTGTAGCCGGGCTTGTCCCACGGCTGCGCGGCGTCCGGGTTGGCCTTGATCCAGGCGCGCGCCTTGTCCAGCATCTCTTCGGACGTCTCGGCTAGCTCGTCCAGGATGCCGACTTCGAGCGCCTTGGCCGGCTTGTGCCGCTGGCCCTGGCCGAGCACGTTGAGCACGCCGTTGGCGATGCCGAGCATCCGGGTGATCCTGGTGACCCCGCTGCCGCCGGGCAGCAGGCCCAGGGTGACCTCCGGGAGTCCGTACACCACCCCGGAGGCGTCCAGCCCGATGCGGTGGTGACAGGCCAGCCCGATCTCCAGGCCGCCGCCCAGCGCGGTGCCGTTCATCGCCGCGACCACCGGGCGGCCGAGCGTCTCCAGCTTGCGCAGCTGCGCCTTCACCTCGGCGACGCCGGCGAACACGTCCGGCGCATCGGACGGGCGGGCCTGGATCAGCCGGTCCAGGTCGCCGCCGGCGAAGAACGTCTTCTTCGCGGACGTGATGATCACGCCGGTGATGTTGTCCTTGTCCTTGTACAGCGCGTCCAGGCACTCGTCCATGGCGGCCTTGTACCGCTCGTTCATGGTGTTGGCGCTGCGGCCCGGGTCGTCCAGGGTGACGACGACGATGCCGTCCTCGCCCTTCTCCCAGCGGACGGCTTTCTCTGCCACGTCAAACCCTCTCGATGATCGTCGCGATGCCCATGCCGCCGCCGACACACAGCGTGGCCAGGCCCCGGCGCAGGTCCCGGCGCTCCAGCTCGTCCAGCAGGGTGCCCAGGATCATCGCCCCGGTCGCGCCCAGCGGGTGGCCCATCGCTATCGCGCCGCCGTTGACGTTCGTCTTCTCGTGCGGGATGCCCATGTCGCGCATCCAGTGCAGGACCACCGCGGCGAACGCCTCGTTCAGCTCGAACAGGTCGATGTCGTCGACGGTCAGGCCGGCCTTGGCCAGCGCCTTGCGGGTGGCCGGGGCGGGGCCGGTGAGCATGATCGTGGGTTCGGAGCCGGACACCGCGGTGGACACGATGCGGGCGCGCGGGGTGAGCCCGGCGGCCTTGCCGGCGGCCTCGGTGCCGATCAGGCACAGCGCGGCGCCGTCCACGATGCCCGACGAGTTGCCGGCGTGGTGCACGTGGTCGATCTTCTCCACCCAGTGGTAGCGCTGCAGCGCCACCGCGTCGAACCCGCCCTGCTCGCCGATGGCGGCGAAGGATGGCTTGAGCGAGCCCATCGTCTCCAGGGTGGAGTTGGCCCGCACGTGCTCGTCACGGTCCAGCACGGTCAGCCCGTTGCGGTCGCGCACCGGAACGACGGACCGGGCGAAGTAGCCGTTCGCCCATGCCTTCGCCGCGCGGGTCTGCGACTCCACCGCGTAGGTGTCGACGTCGGTGCGGGAGAAGCCGTCCATGGTGGCGATCAGGTCGGCGCCGATGCCCTGCGGCACGAACCCGGTCTGGTACGAGGTGTCCGGGTCCATCGCCCAGGCGCCGCCGTCCGAGCCCATCGGCACCCGGGACATCGCCTCCACGCCGCCGGCCAGCAGCATCTCCTCCATGCCGGAGCGGACCCGCAGCGCGGCCTGGTTGACCGCCTCCAGCCCGGACGCGCAGAACCTGTTGAGCTGCACGCCGGCCACCGTCTCGGGCAGGCCGGCCGCGATCGCGGCGGTCTTGGCGATGTCGCCGCCCTGGTCGCCGATCGGCGAGACCACGCCGAGCACGATGTCGTCGATGGTCGCCGGGTCCAGCTCCGGGAACCGGCGGCGTACCTCGTCGATCAGGCCGACGACCAGCGAGATCGGCTTCACCTCGTACAGCGAGCCGGACGCCTTGCCCCGGCCGCGCGGTGTTCGGATGGCGTCGTAGATGTAGGCCTCGGGGATACCCCCGGTGGGGCTGCTCATGGGAACCTTCTCCCGGCTCGGGTGCCACACTGCGTCTACCCCTTTGTTACAGCAGCACTGTCACATTGGTCAAGCACTCGGTAGGCTGCTCAACCGTGACCGCCGCCGCATCCACCGACGCCGACCTGCTCACCATCGACCAGCTGGCCGACCGCAGTGGGATCAGCGTGCGCACCATCCGGTTCTACGCCGGCAAGGGACTGCTCCCCCCGCCCCAGCTGCGCGGCCGGCTGGGCCTGTACGGGCAGGACCACCTTGCCCGCCTCGACCTGATCTCCGAGCTGACCGGCCTGGGCTTCACGCTGGCCGCCATCGAGGGCTTCCTGGAGAAGCTGCCCGACGAGATCGGCGCCGAGGACCTGGTGCTGCAGCGCGCGCTGCTGGTGCCGTGGGTGCCCGAGCGGCTGGAGGAGATCGACGCCGAGGAGCTGAACCGGCGGGCCGGGCGGACGCTGCGCGAGGACGAGGTGGACGCGCTGGAGGCGCTGGGCGTGCTGGAGCGCCACCCGAACGGCACCATCCTGCTGCACGGCGCCGCCGGGCTGGCCACCGCGCTGGAGAGCCTGGCCATCGACCTGCCCCCCGACCTGCTGCGCCGCTCGCACGCGCTGATCGCCAAGCACACCGCCGCGCTGGCCGAGGACCTGATGCAGCTGTTCCAGGACGAGGTGCTGCAGCCCTACCGGGACCGGGGCCGCCCCGCCGCCGAACGCGCCCGCCTGCGCGAGCTGTACACCCGGCTCAAGCCGATCACCATCCGCGGCGTGATGACCGCCTTCGGCCGCGCCGTGAACCGCGCCATCCGGGAGCGCCACAGCCAGGGCTCGTGACCCGTGAGTGGCTAGGGCCGTCATAGCGGCCCTAGCCACTCACGGCATCAGCGGGGGAAGCTGCGGGCGTCGACGGGGCTGGTGCGGGCCTTGCCGCCGGCGACCGGTTGGAGTGTCACGTCGTAGGCCGTGTAGTGGGTGCCGTCGGGCTGCTCGGTGGTGGTGAACGCCAGGGCCTGGTCGAACTGGGAGAAGCGGCAGGCGCGGGTGAACAGCCGGTCGGCGCCGCTCCAGTCCACGCCGAGGGTGTAGAAGACCTGGTAGCTGCCGTCGGAGATCTGGGCCAGCTCGGCCTTGGCGCCCTGCTGGATGTAGATCGACACCACCGGGGCGCCGTTCTGGGCCAGGGTCAGCACGGCGTCCGTCGCGTTGCCGTTCGTGATCGCCAGCCTGCCGAGGCCACCGCGCCCGGCGCCGTTGACGATCGCGCCGTTGTCCAGCCGGGTCTCCGGCATCGGGATCTTGTCGCCGGTGAAGTCGGCCCACTGGATGCCGGCGGCGCGCAGCTTCACGGCTGCCTCGCGCATCCGGTCCGCGCCGGGGCCGGCGCTGAGCGTGCTCATCACCGACGGCGTGGCGCACAGCTCGAACGTCCGCACCCGGCCGGACACGCCGGACATGTCGTCGGCGAGCTGGCGCAGCCCGGCCAGCAGCGCGGCGTGCGGCTCGTCGAGGCCGGCGGGCGGGTTGATCGCGGCGAGCTGGTCGGCGGCCCGGCCGGTCGAGACGCCGGCGGTCGCGACGGTCCCGCCGACCGCGTCGTACGGGCCGGCCGAGGCCACCGAGCGCCAGGACCCGGCCAGCGAGGCGTTCGTCGTGTTCAACAGTTGCTGGTACGCCTCGGGCGTCACCCTGGCCGGCGCGGGCGGCGGCTCCGGCGGGGCGCCCCCACAGCCGGCGACAACACCCAGCAACACCGCCCCGACCAGCAAGGACGCGACCGAGGACGGCCGGCCACGAACCCGAGATCGAACCACCGTCCCCCTTTAACCCCGTGAGCGGCCAACGGGAGCGGCCTTCAGGATCGTGAACCGCCCGTGCTGGTGTCAACGCCGTTCGTCGGCAATTTGTGCTGAACAACCCTGTCGGGTGCGCCTTATGGTGGCCGCGTGCGCAGCGACCTGTTCGGCCCGACGCACGTCGAGGCCCAGACGACCGGCTCCGGGCTGACCCCGCAGAACTCCAAGATGCTCAAGGTAGCGCTGGACGGCGAGGTGATCGCCCGGCAGGGCGCCATGGTCGCCTACCAGGGGAAGATGAAGTTCCAGGCGCTCGGCTCGGGCGGGCTGGGGAAGTTCATCAAGAAGCGGCTGACCGGCGAGGGCATCCCGCTGATGCGGGTCAGCGGCAAGGGCGACCTCTTCCTGGCCGAGCGCGCCCGCGACGTGTTCGTCATCGACCTGGACGGCCCGGACGACGGGCTGACCATCAACGGCGCGAACGTGCTGGCCTTCGATCCGGGCCTGAGCTGGGACCTGAAGCGGGTGAAGGGCGTCGGCGCGCTGTCCACGTCCGGCCTTTTCAACTGCGTGTTCACCGGCAAGGGGCGGATCGCGATCACCTGCGAGGGCACGCCGGTGGTCCTGAGCGTGGACCAGCCGACCTACGCCGACCCGCAGGCCGCCGTGTGCTGGTCGGCCGGGCTGCGCACCGGGTTCCACCGCGCGGACCAGATCGGGGTGGGCACGCTGTTCGGGCGCAGCACCGGCGAGGGGTTCACCATGAGCTTCGCCGGGGACGGGTTCGTGGTGGTGCAGCCGTCCGAGGACGTGTCCGCCGAGGGGCTCGGCGGGGTCGGCAGCGGCGGCGAGTAGGCGGCCGCACACCCGGTTCGTACCCGGCACACCCGCTCCAGCACGTGTGCGGCACACGAAGTGGGTGTGCGGTCGCCTAACCGACCAGCTCGCGGCGGACGAAGTCGACGAGGAGTTCGCGCATCACCGTGACGGTCATGCCGGGCACGCCGGTGAGCACCTGGATCGCGGCGCCGTCGGTGAGCGCGGTCAGGCGGCGGGTCACGTCGTCGACGTCCACCTCGGCGCGGAACACCCCCTGCCGCTGGCCGCGACGGACGATCCGGGCCACCGCCTCCTGCCAGCGCGCGTAGAACCGGTTGTGCACCGGGCGCAGCTCGGGGCGGATGGTCGCCTCGGCCCAGAACTGCATCCACACCGACCACTCGTCACGGACCCGGCCGACGGCGGGCAGCTGCATGTCGATGAGCTTGAGCAGCCGCTGGTGCGCGTCGTCGATGCGGCGCAGCTCGGCGGTCTGGCGCTCGAACGCGCGGTCCACCGTGTGCTGCAGCGCGGCGGTGAGCACGTCGTTCTTGCCGGGGAAGTAGTAGTGCACGGCGCCGGTGCTGGTGCCCACCGCGCGGGCGATGTCCGCGATCCGGACCGCGTGGTAGCCGCGCTCGGCGATCAGCGCCCCGGCGGCGTCCAGGATCGCGACGCGCCGGCGCTCCTCGAGGTCGGTCTGGACGGGCACCGTCCGATCATAGCGCGGACTGACTCGATCATCAGATAGCAACATCCCTTGACAAAGGCCTTACCGTCAGGAGTGACTGACGCGTCAGTCAGATCGCGGATCCGGGGCGGGAGGGCCGGCGATGGCGGGTGACCGGACGGGGAGCGTGCTGCGGGCCGATGCGCTGGCCGGCCGGGTGGCGCTGGTGACCGGCGGCGGCACCGGGCTGGGCCGGGCGACCGCGCTGGAGCTGGCGGGGGCCGGCGCGGACCTGGTGCTGGCCGGGCGCCGGGCGCAGCCGCTGGAGAAGGTGCGGGCGGAGGTCGCCGAGCTGGGCCGGCGCGCGCTGGTGGTGCCCACTGACGTGCGGGAGGAGGCTCAGGTCGGCGCGCTGGTGGACGCCGCGCTGGCCGGGTTCGGCCGGGTCGACGTGCTGGTGAACAACGCGGGCGGTCAGTTCGCCGCGCCCGCCGAGCGGATCACCCCCAAGGGCTGGCGGGCGGTGCACCGGCTGGCGGTGGACGCGGCGTGGGTGCTGACCCGCGAGGTGGCGGACCGCGCCATGATCCCGAACCGGGGCGGCGTGATCTTCTTCCTGGCGTTCTCGCCGCGCCGGGGGATTCCGTCCATGGTGCACGCCACGTCCGCGCGCGCCGCGCTGGAGAACCTGGCCGCCGGGCTGTCGCTGGAGTGGGGTCGCTACGGCATCCGGACGGTGTGCGTGGCGCCGGGCACGATCCGCACGGACGGGCTGGCCGCGAACTACTCCGAGGCGGACCGGGAGCGGTGGGCGCGGGCGGTACCGCTGGGACGGCTGGGCGAGCCCGGCGAGGTGGCCGGGATGGTCGCGTTCCTGGCCAGCCCGGCGGGCGGGTACGTCACCGGCACGACGGTGGTGGTGGACGGCGGCGCGGACGCCTGGGGCATGGGCTATCCGGCGCCGGACCCCGAGCCCCGGGCCGAGCGGTGACCGGCCGGGATCTCCGGGCGTTGTTCGACCCGGCGTCGGTCGCGGTGGTCGGGGCCAGCGACGACGAGTCGAAGTACGGCAACTGGATCGGCGCGCAGGCGCTGCGGATGGCGCCGGAGCGCCCGGTGTACCTGGTCAACCGGCGGGCGGCGACGGTGCTCGGGCGGGCGGCGTACCCGTCGCTGGCCGGTGCGCCGGGTCCGGCGGAGCTGGTGGTGATCGCGGTGCCGGCGGCCGGGTTCGAGGCGGCGGTGGACGAGGCGCTGGACGCCGGCGCGCGGGCGATCGTGGGGATCAGCGCCGGGTTCGCCGAGCTGGGGCCGGAGGGGCGCGCGCTGCAGGACCGGGTGGCGAAGCGGGTGCGGGCGGCCGGCGCGGTGCTGCTCGGGCCGAACTGCCTGGGCGTGGCCGACTCCACGACCGGGCTCACGCTGGCGTCGAACCCGCTGCCGGCCGGCCCGGTGAGCCTGCTGTCGCAGAGCGGGAACATGGCGCTGGAGCTGAGCCGGTTCCTGGCCGGGCGCGGGCTCGGGTTCGCCCGGTTCGCCTCCCTGGGCAACCAGGCCGACCTCGGCGCCGCCGACCTGATCCGGGCCTGCACCACGCACCACGGCACCGAGATCGTGGCGGTGTACTGCGAGGACTTCGGCGACGGGCGCGCGTTCGTGACCGCCGCCGCCGAGGCCACCTCGGCGGGCAAGCCGGTGCTGCTCCTCACCGTCGGCGCCAGCGCGGCGTCGGTGCGCGGCGCGCGGTCGCACACCGGGTCGATGACCACGGACGGTGCGGTGATCGACGCGGCCTGCCGGGCCGGCGGGGTGTACCGGGTGGCGTCGCCGCGCGAGCTGGCGGACCTGGCCTCGGCGCTGCGCGGGTGCGCCGGGCCGGTGCGGCGGGTGGGGGTGATCGCGGACGGTGGCGGGCACGGCGCCGTCGCCTCGGATCTTGCCGAGGCGGCCGGCCTGGCGGTGCCGGAGTTCTCGCCGGCCCTGGTCGCGGGCCTGCGCGCGGAGCTGCCGCCGTCGGCGAACGTGACCAACCCCGTCGACCTGGCCGGCGCCGGCGAGCGGGACATCTCCTCGTTCGGGCGGGTGCTGGCCGCCGCACTGGCCGACGAGGAGGTGGACGGCGTGCTGGTGACCGGCTACTTCGGCGGCTACCGCGAGTACGGACCGGCGCTGGCCGCCGCCGAGGTGGCCGAGGCGCACACCCTGGCCGGGCACGTGCGGGCGCACGGCAAGCCGGTCGCGGTGCACACCATGCACCCGGACAGCCCGGCCGCCCGGGTGCTGGCCGAGCACGGCGTGCCGGTGTTCGCCGCGGTCGAGGACGCCCTGCGCACGCTGGCGCTGCTCGGCACCGGCGGCACCGTACGCCCCGCCGCAACCCCGACCGCCGCGGCGCCTCCGGTGACCGGCGACGGATACGCCGAAGCCCGCGCGCTGCTCGCGGCCGGCGGCGTCCGGTACCCGCCGGCGTCGGTCGTCCACACCGAAGAGCAGGCCGTGGACGCGGCGGAGCGGATCGGCTACCCGGTGGTGCTCAAGGCGCTCGGCCCGGTGCACAAGTCCGACCTCGGCGGCGTGGCGCTCGGCCTGCGCTGCGCCGACGAGCTGCGCGCCGCATTCCGAGACATCTACAAGTTGTCCGGCTACAGCGTAGAGGCGATGGCCGACACCGCCGGCGGCGTCGAGCTTATCGCCGGCGTGCACACCGACCCGCGCTTCGGCCCGGTCGCGATGGTCGGCCTGGGCGGGGTGTTCACCGAGGTGCTGCGCGACGTGGCGTTCGCGCTCGCGCCGGTCACCGCCGAGACGGCCCACGGGCTGCTCACCGGACTGCGCGGCGCGGCGCTGCTGCGCGGGGCGCGCGGCCGTCGCCCGGTCGACCTGGACGCCGCCGCCCGCGCCGTCGCCGCGATCACTCAGGTCGCCGCCGCACACCCGGAGATCGCCGAACTGGAGGTCAACCCGCTGCTGGTCACGCCGAACGGCGCGGTCGGCCTGGACGCCCGCATCGCGCTCGCCTGACCCACGGAAGGAACGACACGATGGACTTCGCCCTCACCCCACGGTTGGCCGAGCTCAAACAGCGCGCCGCCGACCTCACCGCCAAGATCATCCCGTACGAGGCCGAGTGCGAGCGCAACAACGGCCTCTCGCCGGACGCGCACGCCGCGATCCGCCAGGAGGTGCTGGCCAGCGGCCTGCAGGCGATCAACACGCCGGTCGAGTGGGGCGGCGCCGGGCTGACCGTGCTCGAACAGGTGGTCGTCCAGGACGAGCTGGGCAAGCTCACCAACGCGCTGTGGGACACCGTGTGGCGCCCGGCCAACCCGCTGGTGCACGCCACACAGGCGCAGCGCGAGCGCTACCTGGTCCCGGACGCGCGCGGCGAGCGCCGCGACGCGGTGGCCATCACCGAACCGGAGGCCGGCTCCGACCCGTCCGCGATCGCCACCACCGCCGCCCGCGACGGGAACGGCTACGTGATCAACGGCGAGAAGTGGTTCGTCACCGTCGGCGACGCGGCCGACTTCCTGCTCGTGCTCGCGAACGTCCCCGAGGGCGGGCCCACCATGTTCCTGGTCGACACCGACACCCCCGGGGTACGGATCAAGCACGTGCCCCGCTACACCCACACGTTCGTCTACGAACACCCCGAGTTCGTGTTCGACGACGTCCGGGTCGGCGAGGACGCCGTCCTCGGCGGCGTCGGCCGGGGCTACGAGCTGACCAGGGACTGGTTCACCGAGGAGCGGCTGATGATCGGCGCCCGCACCATCGGCGCCGCCGAACGCGCGCTGACCCTGGCCACCGACTGGGCCAAGGCGCGCACCCAGGGTGGCACCAGGCTGATCGACCGCCAGCTCATCCAGGCCATGATCGCCGACTCGGTGGTGGACATCGCCACCAACCGGGCGCTCACCCACCAGGTGGCCTGGGAGTTCGACACCGCCTCCCAGTCCGACGCCGACACCAGAAAGACGCTGCACGCCAAGGCAGCCACGGTGAAGCTGGCCGCGTCCGAGGCGTCCAACCGGGTCGCCGACAGGTGCGTGCAGATCTTCGGCGGCCGCGGCTACATCCGCGAGTACGCCGTGGAGCGGCTGTGGCGCGAGCTGCGGGTGGACCGGATCTGGGAGGGCACCTCGGAGATCCAACGGCTGGTGATCGCGAACGAGGCCGACAAGCGCGGCCTGGACGGCCTGCTCTCGTTCCGTACCGCCGGATGACCGCCGTCGAGGTCGGCGTCGAGGTCGCGGCCGACGGCGAGGTCGCGGTGGTCACGCTGCGCCGCGAACGCAAGCTCAACGCGCTGTCCACCGGCCTGGAGCACGAGCTGCTGGCCGCGCTCGGCTCGGCCCGGGTGACGACCAGCCGGGCGGTGGTGGTCACCGGCGGGGGCACGGTGTTCTCCGCCGGCGCGGACGTCGACGAACTGCGGGACATGACCCCGGAGGCGATCGCGGAGTACTACCGGGGCTCCGGGCGGGTGTACGAGCGGCTGGCCGGCCTGCCCCAGCCCACGGTGGCCGCGATCACCGGCTACTGCCTCGGCGGCGGCCTGGAGCTCGCGCTGGCCGCCGACCTGCGGGTGGCCGACCCGCGCGCGGTGTTCGGCCTGCCCGAGGTGGGGCTGGGCATCCTGCCGTCCTCCGGCGGGATCGCGCGCCTGGTCCGCGCCCTCGGCCCGGCCCGCACCCGCGACCTGGTGCTGCGCGCCCGCCGCTTCGGCCCCGACCAGGCCGAGCGCTGGGGCCTGCTCACCGAGGTCACCGAGACCGGCGAACACCTGGCTCGCGCGCTGGCGCTCGCGCACGAACTGACCGCCCTACCCCCGCCCGCCCTGGCCGTCACCAAGCAGGTCATCGACGCCGCCGCCGAGTCCTCGCACCACACCGCGCTGCTGCTCGAACGGCTCGCCTACACCGCGCTCCATCGCACCACCTGAAACCCGCCCGGAGGAGTCATGGACACCGTCGTCAACTCCCGAACCGCCGGCATCGAGGCCCGCTCGATCGACTACGTGCCGCTGCGCGAACGGCACGGAAAGGCCTGGCACCTGTGGCCGGTGTGGTTCACCGGCGACGCCCACCTGGCCACCGTGGCCACCGGCGCGATCGGCATCGGCCTCGGCGCGAACCTGCTGTGGACAATGGTGGCCATCGTCGCCGGGTCCGCGTTCGGGACGTTCTTCATGGCGTTCCACTCCTCGCAGGGGCCCCAGCTCGGGCTGCCGCAGATGATCCAGTCCCGCCCGCAGTTCGGCTACCTGGGCGCGCTGCTGGTGTGGGTGGTCGCGCTGGTCACCTACGTCGGCTACAACGCGTTCAACCAGCTGCTCGCCGGCGAGGCCGCGCACCTGCTGGTCGGGGTGGACGCCACGGCGGCGTACCTGGTGTTCACGGTGATCGCGCTCGGGCTGGCGCTGTTCGGCTACGACTGGATCCACAAGGCGCAGCGCTGGCTGGCCTACGGGCTGACCGCCGCGCTGGCGGTGTTCACCGTGGGCATCGGGTTCACCGGCGAGATCCCGGCCGGCCAGTTCGACCCGGCCGGGTTCAGCGGCACCGCGTTCGCGTCCCAGTTCTTCGTCGCGGCCGCCTACCAGCTCAGCTGGGCGATCTACGTGTCCGACTACTCCCGCTACCTGCCCCGCACGATCGGGGTCGGCGCCACGTTCTGGTGGACCTACCTGGGCGCGACCATCGGCGGCGCGTGGATGATGGCCGTCGGTGCGGTGGCCGCGGCGGCGAACGGCAAGCTGAACGTCTCCGAGCAGATCCGCCAGGCCGGCGACGCGATAGCCCCCGGCTTCGGCGCGGTCCTGCTGGTGCTCGCGCTGGCCGGCCTGATCACGATCACCGGCCTGAACTTCTACGGCGGTTCGCTGACGCTGCTGTCCATCGCGGACTCGGTGCGCCCGATCCGCCGGAGCAGGGCCGAGCGGGTGGTGGCGCTGCTGTGCTGCGGGGTGGTGGCCACGGCGGTCGCGCTGTCCGCGTCCGGGAACTTCCTGCACATGTTCGAGGGGTTCCTGGGCGTGCTGTTGCTGCTGTTCACCCCGTGGACGGCGATCAACCTGGTGGACTTCTTCCTGGTCAGGCACACGCACTACTCGATCCGCGAGATCTTCAACCCGAACGGCATCTACGGGCGGTGGGGCTGGCGCGGGCTGGTGGCGTACCTGCTCGGGTTCCTGGTGATGGTGCCGTTCGCCAAGACCGGCCTGTTCGTCGGCCCGGTGGCCGCCGCGCTGGGCACCGACATCGGGATGATCCCCGGCCTGATCGTCTCCGGCGGGGCGTACCTGCTGTTCTGCCGGGGCCTGGACCTGGCCGCCGAACGGGCCGCGATCGCCGACGCCGACGCCGGCCTCGAACCGGATGTGACTTGACGCCACCGGACGTCACCCCGCTGTGGCACCATCTGCGTCGTGACCGCACAGCGGCCGTCCCCGGCACGTATGTGGAACTACCTGCAGGGCGGGAAGGACCACTACCAGGTCGACAGGGACGCCGGCGACGCCATGGCCGAGGCCAACCCCGACATGTTCTACCTGGCCCGGCAGGTCCGGCAGTTCTTCGCCAGGACCGTCCGCTGGGTGGCGGCCGAGGCCGGCGTGCGGCAGTTCCTGGACCTCGGCTGCGGCCTGCCCGCCCCGGTCGACGCCCCGAACACCTGCGAGATCGCCCAGAGCGTCCACCCGGCCGCCCGGATCGTGTACGTCGACAACGACAAGGTGGTGCTCGCGCACGCCCGCGCGCTGCTGACCCCCGCGACCGACCTGGTCAAATGCGCCTACATCGACTCCGACGTGCGCGAGATCGACGCCATCCTGGCCGAGGCCGGCCGCACGCTCGACCTCACCGAGCCGGTCGGGGTGCTCATGCTCGGCATCCTCGGCGCCCTGGAGTACGACCAGGCGCTCGCGGTTCTGGAGCGGGTCACCGCCGCCGTGCCGTCGGGCAGCTACCTGGTGGTGGAGGACGGCGTGGACACCGGCCGGGTCTCCCAGGCGGGCATCACCCGGCGCCACCAGTCCGGGGTGGACCGCTACGAGCTGCGCACCCTGGACCAGATGCACGGCTACTTCGAGGGCTGGGAGCTGGTCGAGCCCGGGTTGGTGACGATCACCGCGTGGCGGCCGGGGGCGGTCGACGTCGGCACCATCCGGCCGGTCGACCCGCACGGCGGCGTAGCGCGCAAGCCATGAGCCGGGGAGCGAACCCGCTCGACCCTGACGGGCAGTCCGAGCCGCGCTACACCGACCTACAGGACCGTCCGTTGGTGGGCGGCCGTTACCGAATCGACGACAATTCGCCACTCGGCTCCGGCGGAATGGGCGAGGTCTGGCGGGCCACCGACACGCTCCTGAACCGAACCGTCGCGCTCAAAAAGGTGCGAATCACCGGCCTCGGTCGCGGCCGGGTCGAGGAAATGCGCGAGCGGGCACTGCGTGAAGGGCGCATCGCCGCCCGGCTTCACCATCCCAACGTGGTGATGGTCTTCGACGCCCTCGTCGCGGACAACCGGCTCTGGCTGGTGTTGGAATACGTCCCGTCCCTCAGCGCGGACAAGCTGCTCGCCGCCGAAGGCCCCCTGCCGTACCACCGGGTCGCGCGGATCGGCGCCCAGGTCGCCGAGGCGCTGGCCGCCGCGCACGCCGTTGGAATTCGGCACCGGGACGTCAAACCCGGAAATGTCCTGGTCGACTCGGACGGCGGCGCCAAGCTCGCCGACTTCGGGATCTCCCGGGCCGTCAACGACCTGCGGCTCACCGGCAGCGGCACGGTCCCCGGAACACCCGCGTACCTGGCGCCCGAAGTCGCCCAAGGCGATGAGTTCACCAACGCGGCCGACGTATACGGACTCGGCGCCACGCTCTACGCCCTCATCGAAGGCACCCCACCATTCGGCTCCGGTGACCCGCGGAACCCGATGCGGCTGCTGCATCAGATCGCCACCGGTGAGGTCCCGGCGCCTATCCGCGCCGGACCGCTCGCCGCCACCCTCACCCGGCTGACCGATCCCAACCCGGGGCGCCGCCCGGACGCCGCCACCGCCCGCGACCTCCTCGCCGCGGTCGCCCCCGGCTCGGGCGACCCACCACTACCGGCACCCACCCTGGTCGCCCCCCGCTCACGCCGGTTCACCCGACCGCGGATTCTGGCCACCACGGCGCTCCTGCTCATCACCACCACCGCGCTGGTCGCGTCCTTCACACTGCTGCCCCGCGCCCACGACTCGCCCGCGACCGCAACCGCGCCGCCGACCGCGATACTGACCGCGGCGGAACAGAAGTACATTCCCGACGTCCACCGCTTCGAGCCGTGCGACCTCATGGATGCCTCTGAGTACACCATGTTCGGTTCTCCCAAGGAATGGGACGGTGACGGCTTCCACAACTGTTATGTGATAACCGCACTGAACGGCGGCGGCCGCTCCTCGGTCTCGATAAATGTATTTCTCGCCCAGAAGGGGTACGGCGATGCCGAGCAACGCGGTGACCTCACTGTTTACCGACCCAATCCGACTGGCACCAAATCTAGGTGCTCCCGATTCGTAGCCTTACCCGGATCCACCACTTTCGAAATCGTGAACGTGCTCAGAGACAGTCAGATCGATCCGTGCGCGCCGGCCGATGTTGCCACCAACATCCTACTCCGCCACCTCTCATCGCCGCCATTAGCCGACTCCAGCTTCGCGGCCGACCAGAATTCATTGCGCCGCCGAAACGCCTGTCAGCTGCTCGACAGCACCGAAGTACGCGCCGTTGTGCCGGACGTCGACTCAACCAAGGTGTACCCGGAGTTCGCGAACTGGCGGTGCGTGTGGGGAAAATCTCTTTTCGTCCCCAACTTTGGGCCGCCGGTAGTGCAGATCTTCTTCAAACGAGTGGTTCCGATGTCCGCCGGAAAATCCGGCTACACGATGGAACGGCTTGCCGACCGGGATGTCTTCCTCCGGCTGGAGAACACGAGGAACGACCAGGCAATGTGCACGGCCGGTGTGGCATATCGTCGGATCGTCGACAACGACGGCGCGCTGCTGGAAGAGAAGGTCGAGGTCGGGGTGTCCGCCGCTGTCCCTTACAACCAACAGTGCCAAATGGCCCGCAGCCTCATCACCAAGGTCATCCCCAGGCTGCCAGCGCCATGAGCCCACAATGCGACGCACCCAGGGCAGGTGTCACAACATGAGCCAACAACACGCGGTCCGGCTGCTCCCCGCCTCGCTCGGAAGCCTGGCCATCGACATGCCACCGGCTCCACTGGGCACCATCCACCTGTTGTCGGCCCGGGGCGGTATCAGCTCCACCGCCCGCCCCGGATTCGTCCTGCTGTTCGGCCGCAACGCGGACGAGGTACACGTCTGCGTCGGCGCGAACGACCAGCTCGTCAGCCGCCGCCACGGCAGCGTGAGCTGCGACGGCACGCGCTGGACACTGCGCAACGAGGGCCGGCTGCCGATCGTGTTCCCCGGGGCGTCGTTGCTGCTCAGCGGCGAGCAGCGGGAGCTGGCCGAGGGCTACACACCGCTGTTCATCCGCAGCTCGACACGGCGCGAGCATCTGTTGGAGGTTCTCGTCACCGGTCATCGGCCACCGGAGCCGGAGGCTTCTGGAGATCAGGACACCCAGTTGCCCACGATGTGGACCATCGACGAGACCGAGCGGCTGGTCCTGACCGCGATGGGTCAGCGCTACCTGCGGCACGAGGCGTATCCCCAGCCGGTGTCGTGGAACCTGGTCGGCCAGCAGCTACGGGCCGCCACGGGCGATCCGTCATGGACCGCGAAACGGGCCGAGAAGGTCGTCGAGCGGGTCCGAGGCCGGCTCGTGCGCGCCGGGGTGGCCGGCCTGACCCGCGACGAGGTGGGCGAGCCGGTCGGAAACGCGCTCAACCACAACCTCGTCACCGAGCTGCTGCTGTCCACCACGCTGGTGCCGCCGGATCTGCGGTTGCTCGGCGACTCCGAGGACTGGTGAAGCCGGCGCATTCAGCCTGGATAGTTCTGGACGAGTACCGGCTCGCTGGAGGGCAATCGCGTGAAAGGTTTCCCGGCGCGGACCGCCATTAGGTTCGACGCCGATCACCGGTGAGCCATGCATTCGGCAATTGCGTACGGCCGGGCTAGCATGCGGAGAATGAAGTCGCTCGACCCCGAGGGGCACGCCGATCCGGGGAGTCCCACGACGCCGGAGCGTCAGTTGGTGGGCGACCGGTACCGACTCGAGGGCGACACCCCTCTCGGCTCCGGCGGAATGGGCGAGGTCTGGCGGGCCACCGATACCCTTCTACATCGAGCCGTCGCGCTCAAGCAGGTGCGCACCGCCGACCTCGACCGCGCCGAGGTCGAGGAGATGCGTCAACGCGCCCTGCGCGAAGGGCGCATCGCCGCCCGACTACACCATCCCAACGTGGTCACGGTCTTCGACGTCATCATCTCCGATGATCAGCTCTGGCTGGTGCTGGAATACGTCCCGTCCCGCAGCGCGGACAAGCTGCTCGCCGCCGAAGGCCCCCTTCCCTACGACCGGGTCGCCCACATCGGCGCCCAGATCGCCGAGGCGCTGGCCGCCGCGCACGCGGCCGGCATCTGGCACCGCGACATCAAACCCGGCAACATCCTCATCGACCCCCACGGGCAGGCCAAGCTCACCGACTTCGGTATCTCCCGGGCCGTCAACGAGCTCCAGCTCACCAGCGCCGGACTGATACCCGGAACTCCCGCCTACCTCGCTCCCGAAATCGCCCGAGGCGAGGACTACACCGGTGCCGCCGACATCTACAGCCTCGGCGCCACGCTGTACGCACTGGTGGAAGGTGCGCCGCCGTTCGGAAGGGGACACCCACACAACCCGCTGCGCCTGCTTCGCCAGATCGCCACCGGAACCGTCCCACCACCGAGCCAGGCCGGACCGCTCACCCCCGCCCTGACCCAGCTGATCGACCAAGACCCCGACCGCCGCCCGGCCGCCACCGTCGCCCGCGACCTTCTCGCCGCCGCGTCGGGACCGAGTGTCGCACCGCCACCCGCCGCACCCGCACCCACACCCACCCTGCTCGACCTCCGGCCGCCACGCCCACACCGGGCGCCCCGACGACTGATCGTCGCCATCGCGGTGCTCCTCATCACCGCCGGCGCGCTGGCCGCGGCCTACCTCCTGTTCGCCCGCACACCCGACCCTCCATCACAGGTCGCGACCGACCGGACATACATCCCAGAGCCGCGCCGCGCCAACCCGTGCGCGTTCTTGAACACTCCGGATTTCGAGAGGTTCGGTCACGGGGAAACGTTCGGCGGATCCTTTTACAATACTTGTTATATATCGATTAGAAAGCTGAACGGTGGCGACTCGGCCATAGTGTCGGCGAACTTTCTCGAACAAGAGGAACGCTACGGCCCCACCGAAAAAAGAGGTGACCTCACCATCTTTCGCCCCGATCGAGCCGCCGACGGCTCTTGTCGCAGATTCATTGCGCTGCCGAGTCGCACCACGATCGCCAATATAGTATACGTCTGGGACAGCGGACTGAACCCGTGCGAACTGGCCGATATGGTCACCGCGAACGCGCTCCGAGCGCTCGCTACACCGCCACTACCGATGCTGGGCACAATCGGTGATCCAAACTCGCTACGTCGCCAGATTGCCTGCCAAATATTCGACAGTCAGTTTTTGAGCATAGCACCTCACGTAGACCCGACAAAGTCATATACGGAGTTCGGCGAATGGGACTGCGTCAGAGGCATGAACTCACCTCGTTCAAACCCCAGGGCACCCTACGCGCGGGTCCACTTCATACTAGAGCCGCCATTGTCCAAAGAACGCGACGGCGCACAGGAGAAGATCGCCGGTCGAGACGTCTTCATCAACCAACGAATCGGAATAAACGACCAGGTCGGATGCCTGGCGAAGGTGGTGCATCGCCACACCAAAGATGGGGTCGGCGCTCCACCATTCGACGAAGTGGTCTATGTCGGCGTGTATGCCCCGATTCCGTACAACCAACAGTGCCAGATGGTCCGCGAGCTCGCCGCCAAGGTCATCCCCAACCTGCCGCCGCCATGACCCTCGGCGCTCGGGTGGCAAATCCGTGGCGCCGGTCCTGGAACCCTGTGCCACCATCTGTGCCGTGGGCGCCCGAGCGGAACGTCGGTGAGTGACCCAGGTCCCGGCGGGCCGAGCGCCGCGGCGCGCAAGCCATGAGTCGGGTCGCGGCCGCGCTGGCGGCACTGCTCTGCGCCGCCGTGGCCGGCTGTTCGGGCGCACCCGAACAGCCCGCGCAGGCCGCCCCGCGACTGCCGGCCGCCACCGGGGCCGAACGGCTCTCGTACGTCTGCCCCGCGACGGTGGTCGTCCAGCAGGCCTGGGAGCCCGAGGCCGACCACGCCGCGACGTACCAACTGGTCGGCCCCGGCTACAGCATCGACGCCGCCCGCAAGCGGATCAGCGGACCGCTGGTGGCCGGCGGCAAGGACACCGGGGTCCGCATCGAGATCCGGCCCGGCGGCGCCGCCATCGGCTTCGGCACCGTGCCCGCCCAGATGTACCTGGACCGCTCGATCACGCTCGGCGCCGTCCCCACCGACCTGGCGATCAGCACCTCGGCCAGCCAGCCGGTCACCGCGGTCGTCGCGCCGCTGGCCAAGAGCCCGATGGCGCTGATGTGGGACCCGGCCACCCATCCGGACTGGAACACCGTCGACGACATCCGCCGCTCCGGGGCCAGGGTGCTGATGTCCCAGGGCAACGCCGCCACCGCGCTGCTGACCGGCAAGGGCCTGATCAGGCCCGAGCAGGTCGACACCGGCTACACCGGCTCGCCCGTCCGGTTCGTGACCGACCCGACCATCGCCCAACAGGCCTTCGCCACCAACGAGCCGTTCGTCTACCAGCACGAGGTCACGGCGTGGCGCAAGCCGGTGCGCTACCAGCTGATCGCCGACGTCGGCTTCAGCGTCTACCCCGAGGCACTGTCCGTGCGCACCGCCGACCTCGGGCCGCTGTCCGCCTGCCTGACCAGGCTGGTGCCGCTCATCCAACGCGCGCAGCTCGACTACCTGGCCAACCCCGGCCCGACCAACAAGCTGATCGTCGACGCCGTCGCCGCGTTCAACACCGGCTGGACGTACTCGCCCGGGGTAGCGGACTACGCGGCGGCCACCATGACACGCCTCGGCGTGATCGCCAACGACACCAGCGGCCCACTCGGCGGCATGGACCCCACCCGCGTCCAGGCCACCATCGAGACGCTCGCGCCCACCCTGGCCCGCGACGGCGCCGGCGTCCGCCCCGGCCTGAAGGCTGGGGACATCGCCACCACCCGGTTCGTCAACCCCGGAATCCGGACCCGGTAACTAGAGTCGGCCGCATGACAGCACTCCCCGCGTCGGCATCGTCAGGCACAGACACCTCCGCCGAGCCGGAGGTGTTCCTCTTCCCGATCACCGTCCGCTACATGGAGGTCGACGGCCAGGGCGTCGTCTTCAACGGCTGGTACCTGACCTACTTCGACGAGGCGATGACCGCGTTCTTCGCCCACCGGGGCCTGACGTACCAGACCATGCAGGCCAGCGGGTACGAGGTCCAGACCGTCCGCACGGAGATCAACTACCGGGCGGGCGTCCGCTGGGCCGACCCGATCGTGGTCGCGGTCTCCCCGTCGCGCTACGGCCGCACCAGCTTCGCCCTGGACTTCCAGGTGCGCCGCGGCACCGGCCAGGACACCGAGGTGACCACCGAGGGCCGCATCACCTACGTGGTGGTCAACACCGCCGACCACACCAAGCGCGAGATCCCGCCGCCCATGCGCGCCGCCCTCGGCGAGGCCCACCCGCTGCACTGATGCGACGTTGAGGCATCATGATGCCTCAACGTATGATGTGTTGATGCGAACCACGCTGACCTTGGACGACGACGTCGCCGCAATGTTGCACAGGGTTGCGAAGGAGCGGGGCATCTCCTTCAAGGAAGCCGTGAACACCGCGTTGCGGGCCGGCCTCACCGCGGGTGTGCCCCAGCCTCGTCGATTCCGCATGCAGACCAGCAACATGGGCGTCGTACCGGGCGTCAACCTGGACAAGGCGCTCCAGCTCGCCGCCGAACTCGAGGACGAGGAGATCATCCGCAAGCTCGAGCTCGGCAAGTGAAGCTGCCGGATGTCAACCTGCTGCTGTATGCCCGAAATGAGGCGGACCGGCATCACCAGAGGGCGGTGAGGTGGATCGAGGAGGCCCTGTCCGGCACCGAGACCGTCGGGTTCGCCTGGGTTGTGCTGCTGGGGTTCGTCCGAATCAGCACCAAGCGCGGGCTCTTCCCCGAGCCGCTCTCCCCGGCCGAGGCGTTGGATCTGGTCGACCGCTGGCTTGCCCAACCGTGTGCGACGATCGTGCATCCGACCGAGCGACACGCGGCCGTACTGCGCGACTTGATCAACGAGGTCGGTACAGCGGGCAACCTGACGACGGATGCGCACCTCGCCGCGCTGGCCATCGAGCACGGCGCGCAACTGTGCTCCGCGGACGCGGACTTCTCCCGCTTCCCCGGGCTGCGCTGGCTCAACCCGCTGCGCTGACCACGGCGGGCAGGGCGAACGCGGCTGGTAGGCCGGCGTCGTGGAAGGTGACGACGCGCGTGATGCCGGTCGGCGCGAGGCTGAGGACCTGCAGGCCGTGCGGGCGGTGCACGCCCCCGGCGTCGCGGGTGTACAGCCCGAACGCGGGCTGGCCGTTCGCCGTGGTGGGCAGCAGGCGGAAGTGCCCCGGGCCGGACACCAGCACCCGGCCGGCGAGGAACCGGGCGATCCTGTCCGCGCCGGCGAACCAGACCGGTATCGGCGGCATCTCCCAGACCGCGTCCTCGGCGAGCAGGCGGGTGAGCGTGTCGACATCCGCGTTCTGGAAGGCCATGGCGTAGCCGTCCAGCAGCTCGCGCTGCTGCGCCTCGGACGGCTCCATGAGCGTGTCCTCGCGCGGCGACACCCGCCTGAGCTGGGCGCGGGCGCGCTGGAGCGCGCTGGTCACGGCGGCGTCGGTGGTGCCGATCAGCTCGGCGACCTCGGCGGTCCGCCAGGACAGCACATCGCGCAGGATGAGCACCGCGCGCTGGCGCGGCGGCAGGTGCTGCAGCGCGGCGACGAAGGCCAGCCGCATGCTCTGCCGGGACTCGACGGTCTCGGCCGGGTCGTCGGGGATGGGCCGCAGCCAGGCGATCTCGGGCTGGCGCGGCATCGGGCCGTCCGGGATCTCGCCGGGGCCGGCCAGGCCGGAGGGCAGCGGCCGGCGGACGCCGCCCTCCAGCGCCTTGAGGCAGGCCCTTGTGGCGATGCGGTACAGCCAGGTGCGCAGCGACGCCCGCCCCTGGAACGAGTCGAACGCGCGCCACGCGTTCAGGTAGGTCTCCTGCACCACGTCTTCGGCGTCCTCGGCCGAGCCGAGCATGCGGTAGCACAGCGCGACCAGCTCGCGCCGGTACGGGGCGGTGAGCCGGGCGAAGTCCGCGCGCTCCGGCAGCTCATGGGTCGTCGATGCCACCGCATGCGCCGTTCAGCCGGTGCCGATGCCGGTGCCGGTCTGGGGGCGGGGGTCGGCGGGGTCGTGGGTGCCCTCGTCCGGGTCGCTCCACCACTGGGCCGGCTCGTCGCCGTACTCGTCGTGCCAGTTCCACCACTCGTACGGCGGGGACTGGGGGTAGCCCTCGGGCGAGTCCTCCCACGCCTCCTGGCGTCCGAGCGCCGTCATGTCGAGGTAGGCCCAGGTGGTGCCCAGGCCCTCATCACCCCGGTTGTTGATGAAGTAGGTGCGGAACACCCGGTCGCCGTCGCGGATGAACGCGTTGGTGCCGTGCCACTGGTCCACCCCGAAGTCGACGTCGAACCCGTCGGTGATGGTGTACCAGGGCATCCGCCAGCCCATCCGCGCCTTGACCCGCTCGATGTCCGGCTGTGGCGCGCGCGAGGCGAAGACCAGGGTGGTGTTGCGGGCGTTCAGGTGCGCGAGGTGACCGACCTGGTCGGCCATCAGCGAGCAGCCCCGGCAGGCGTGCTCGGGCCAGCCGTGCACGCCGGGCTCGAAGAACGCGCGGTAGACGATGAGCTGCCGACGCCCTTCGAACAGGTCCAGCAGGCTCGCGGTGCCCTTCGGCCCCTCGAACGTGTAGTTCCCGACCTCCTGCCAGGACATCCGCCGGCGCTCGGCGGCGAGCGCGTCCCTGGCGCGGGTCACCTCCTTCTCCCGCGCCAGCAGCCGCTGGCGCTGCGCTTCCCATTCCTCCGGGGACACGATCGACGGTGTCTTCATGGCGAACTCCCTTCAGAACCGGTACGAGCCGACGACGGTGGCGGGCGTGCGCTCCGGCGACCCGACCACTCGCTCCGAGAGGCGGCCTCGGAACTCGGCGAACGCGGCCGAGGCCGACAGCGGGTCGGCGTCGCCCTCGACGATCACCAGGTGCACGAACCCGACCCCATCGGCCAGCCGCAGCGCCGCGTAGCGCAGGCCCTCCGGCCGTTCCCGGTTCAGCTCCTCGAACACCTGTCGTACCAGCTTCTCGTTCTCCTCGGCGGCGGCGTCCGACCTCGTCTCGTACCGCACCACGGCCGCATTGATCATTTCTGCTCCTCGGGTATCTGTGACGGCTACAGATACAGAGGCGCGGCGGGCGCGAAACTCATCGCGAGACGCGTCAGTCGAACGCGGGCAGCACCCTGGCGCGGACCTCGCCGAGCTCCAGCCGCCCGCCGCCCACCGCCGGCGCGCTGGCCGTGACCAGCAGCTCGTCGCCGTCGCGCAGGTAGGTCAGCTCGGAGCCGTCGCGCAAGGTCAACGGCTCGCGCCCGCCCCAGCTCAGCTCCAGCAGGCAGCCGCGCTGGGACCGCTCCGGGCCGCTGAGCGTGCCGGAGCCGAGCAGGTCACCCGGCCGCAACGCGGCACCGCCCGAGGTGAGGTGGGCGATCATCTGTGGCGCCGTCCAGTACAGCGAGTCGCCGGGCGGCGCGCAGATCAGCTCCCCGTTCAGCCGCACCTGCACCGCCACGTCCAGCCCCCGGTCGGCGGGTCCGCGCAAGTAGGGCAGCGGCTCCGGGTCACGCGGCGGCGGGGGCAGGCGGGCGGCGGCCAGCGCGTCCCACGGCGTGACCCAGCACGAGACCGAGGTGCCGAACGCCTTGCCCAGCATCGGCCCCAGCGGGCGGCTCTCCCAGAACTGGATGTCGCGCGCGGACCAATCGTTGAGCAGCACCACGCCGAACAGGTGGTCCTCGGCCGCGGCCAGGTGCACCGGCTCGCCGGGGACGCTGGCGCCGCCGATCACGAAGCCCAGCTCGGCCTCGAAGTCCAGCGCGTGGGTCGGGCCGAAGTCGCCGGGTCCGCGCTGGCCGTTGGGCCGGCGGATCGGGGCGCCGGAGCCGCGCACGGTGCTGGACCGGCCGTGGTAGCCGACCGGCAGGTGCCGCCAGTTCGGCGCCAGCGGGTCCTCACGCGCGCCCAGGATCCGGGCCGCGTTCACCGCGTGCTGTTCGCAGGCGAAGAAGTCCACGTAGTCCGCGACGGTGAACGGCAGCAGCGGGCTGACCGCCGCCACCGGATGCCGGAACGCCGCCAGCAGCTCCGGGTCCTCGCCGGCGACCAGGTCGGACAGCCAGTCCGACACCTCCCGCCAGGCACGCCGCCCGGCGGCCAGCAACGGGTCCAGCGAGGACGCCACCAGCAGCTCCGGCCACGGCAGCGTCAGCCGCGCGGCCAGCGCGGTCAGGTCCAGGACCAGGTCGTCATCGGTCAACACGCCGAGCCGGGCCGAGGCCGGCGGTTCACCGCCCAGGACGAAACTGCCATAGCGCACCGCGTCAGCCTGCCCCATGATCGCCGCGCGCGCGTGATGAGCCGTCACACCCTGTGAGGGCTATTCATGGTCCGGCGAGCGACGGCGGGCCAGAGGCGGTGGGGGAGGTGGTGGATGAACTCAGTCCGCCCGAGCGCCGGACTCCGCGTCGGACCGACGCGCCTTGAACGAGGGACGCGAGGACGCGCGACCGCCGGAGGCGGTCTCGATGGATAGCCCGAACTTCGAGGACGACACCGTGTTCATGTTCCGGTCACGCGGGACCGTCACGCTGGGTCCGTGGACGGCTACTGCGAGCGGCACGACCCGTCGTTCTGGGCCGAGCCGGTGAACGCGCTGACCAACGCGGCGTTCCTGGTCGCGGCGGTGCTGCTGGCGCGCGGGCTGCGGCGCGGTCGCGACCGGGCACCGCGCGATGTGTCCGCGCTGGTGGTGATCCTCGCCGTGATCGGGGTCGGCAGCTTCCTGTTCCACACCCTGGCCACCGGCTGGGCCGCGCTGGCCGACACGCTGCCGATCGCGCTGTTCATGCTGGGGTTCGTGGTGGTGTTCGTGCACCGGTTCGCGGGCGTGCGCCCGGCGCGGGCCTGGCTGGCGGCGCCGGCGTTCGTGCTCTTCGCCGCGGTGGTGGCGGGCGCCACCGCGGCGATGCGCCTGCCCGGCCTCTACGCGCCGGCGTTGCTCGCGCTCGCGCTGATCACCGCCTGGCTGGCGGTCCGCCGCGACCCCGGCCGCCGGCCGTTCGCCGTGGCCACCGCGCTGTTCGCGGCGTCGCTGACGCTGCGCCAGCTCGACGGCCCGCTGTGCCCGCACTGGCCGCTGGGCACCCACTTCGGCTGGCACGTGCTCAACGCCACCGTGCTCTACCTGCTCGTCCGCACCACCCTCCGCCGTTCTACGAGTCCGTGAGCGGCTTCGCCTCGCCGTGGACGACCAGCTCGTCGGCGACGCCGCCGGACTCCCGGGAGATCGACCTGATGTAGCCGACCAGCCGGGCGCGCTGCCCGCCCGGCGACTCCACGATGATCACGATCGGCCGGCCGGTCTCAATGATAGATCGCATAACACTGGCAACGACCTGGGCAAAGTCCGCGACTCGGGCGGGCACCCGAACGGATCAGGACTTCTTGCCGGTCGCGGCCGCCAGGTAGCGGGCGGTCCAGCCGTCGTCCTGGCGCCGGTCCCACAGCTCGGCGACCGCGGCGTCCTCGTCCGCGCGGTACCGGGCGATCCGCTCCACGGACTCCCGCCGCAGCTGCGCCTTGGTCAGCGCGAAGGTGTCCGGCGGGATCGCGGTGGCCAGTTCGGCGGCCCTGGCCACGGCCCGCTCCTGCAGCTCGCCGGGCTCGACCACCTCGTCCATCAGGCCCAGCGCCAGCGCCTCGGCCGCCGGCACGGTGTCCGCGCCGATCACCAGCCGCCCGGCCACCTTCGGCCCGACGGCGTGCGCCACCACCTCCAGCGCCGCTCGGGGGAACGGCACCCCGACCTTGATCTCGGGCACGCCGATGCGCCCGTTGCCGTCCGCCATCAGCCGCGCGTCCGCGCAACAGGCCAGCACCGCGCCGCCGGCGATCGCGTGGCCGTTCACCGCCGCGACGACCGGCCGGTCGAAGGTGAACACCGCCAGGAACGCCTCGCTCAGCGCCGGCAGGAACCCGGCCAGGTACTCCGCCCCGCCGTCCAGCATCCGGCGCAGGTCGGCCCCGGCGGAGAACGCCCGGCCGGACCCGGTGAGCACCACGGCGGACGGTGCTCGAGGCCCGGAGGCCAGCGAGGTGAAGGTCTCGGTGATGGCCCGCAGCAGGGTGGTGTCCAGCGCGTTCACCGGGCCGTGCGCCATGGTCAGCACCGCCACCGGGCCGACGTCGGTCCGTTCGATCACGTTGCGGAACCTACCGGTCAGGGGACGCGCCCGCCGGCCAACCATGGCACGCTGCCCAGGCGGACACATCGTTGGATCCTTATTTCACACAGGGGAGTTAGCAATGGCGCAGGAGGTACGCGGGGTCGTCGCCCACACCAAGGGCAAGCCGGTGTCGGTGGAGACGATCACGGTGCCGGATCCCGGGCCCGGCGAGGCGGTGGTGGCGGTGCAGGCCTGCGGGGTCTGCCACACCGACCTGCACTACCGCGAGGGCGGGATCAACGACGAGTTCCCGTTCCTGCTCGGCCACGAGGCGGCCGGCCGGGTGGAGTCCGTGGGCGCCGGCGTCACCGACGTCGAACCCGGCGACTTCGTGATCCTGAACTGGCGCGCGGTCTGCGGCACCTGCCGGGCCTGCAAGCGCGGGCAGCCGTGGTACTGCTTCTCCACGTTCAACGCCTCGCAGCCGATGACCCTGGCGTCCGGCCAGCCGCTGTCGCCCGCGCTGGGCATCGGCGCGTTCATCGAGAAGACGCTGGTGCACGCCGGGCAGTGCACGAAGGTCGACCCGGCGGCCAAGCCGGAGGTGGCCGGGCTGCTCGGCTGCGGGGTGATGGCCGGGCTGGGCGCGGCGATCAACACCGGCGGCGTCGGGCGCGGCGACTCGATAGCGGTGATCGGCTGCGGCGGGGTGGGCAACGCGGCCATCGCCGGGGCCCGGCTGGCCGGCGCGACCACGATCATCGGCGTGGACATCGACCCCCGGAAGCTGGAGTGGGCCAAGGAGTTCGGCGCCACCCACACCGTGAACTCGGCGCAGACCGACGCGGTGGAGGCCATCCAGGAGCTGACCGACGGCAACGGCGCCAACGTGGTGGTGGACGCGGTGGGCCGGCCGGAGACGTTCAAGCAGGCGTTCTACGCCCGCGACCTGGCCGGCACCGCCGTGCTGGTCGGCGTGCCCACCCCGGACATGACCTTCGAGCTGCCGCTGATCGACGTGTTCGGCCGGGGCGGGGCCACCAAGTCCTCCTGGTACGGCGACTGCCTGCCCAGCCGGGACTTCCCGATGCTGATCGACCTGCACCTGCAGGGCCGGCTGCCGCTGGACAAGTTCGTCAGCGAGACCATCGGCCTGGCCGAGGTGGAGGAGGCGTTCCACCGGATGGAGCGGGGCGAGGTGCTGCGCTCCGTGGTGGTCCTGTGACCGGGATCGAGCACGTCGTCACGTCCGGGACGTTCTCGCTGGACGGCGGCACCTGGGAGGTCGACAACAACGTCTGGATCGTCGGCGACTCGTCCGAGGTGCTGGTGATCGACGCCGCGCACTCCGCTTCCACGATCGCCGATGCCGTCGGTGACCGGCGGGTGGTCGCGGTGGTGTGCACGCACGCGCACGACGACCACGTCAACTCCGCGCCCGCACTGGCCGACCGTTTCGGCGCGCCGATCCTGCTGCACCCGGCCGAGGCGCCGCTGTGGGAGATGACCTGGCCGGACCGGCGGCCGGACCGCGAGCTGGCGGACGGCGACGTGCTGCGCGCCGGTGGCCTGGAGCTGCACGTGCTGCACACCCCCGGGCACTCGCCCGGCTCGTGCTGCCTGTACGAGCCGGCGCTCGGCGTGCTGTTCTCCGGCGACACGCTGTTCCACGGTGGCCCCGGCGCGACCGGCCGGTCGTTCTCCTCGTTCGACACGATCATCTCGTCGATCCGGGAACGGCTGCTCACGCTGCCCGGCACCACCGAGGTGCACACCGGCCACGGCGACTCGACGAGCATCGGCGCGGAGGCCCCGCACCTGGAGGAGTGGATAGCCCGGGGCTCGTAATCCGACGCCAATGTAGCACCTGAAGTGCTACCTTGGGCGCCATGCACGAGCCGGCGCCGAACGCCCAGACCATCGGCATCCGCGAGCTGCGCCAACACGCCTCGCGGTACGTTGCGATGGCCAAGGCGGGCCAGCGTGTCCCCGTCACCGAGCGGGGCAAGCTGGTCGCCTACCTCGTGCCGGCGGACGAGCCGACCTCGATGTTCGAGCGTCTCAAGGCGGCCGGCCAGGTCAGGATGGCTGCCGGCAACTTGATGGATCACCTGCCACCGCCTCCGAGCGAACCTGGCGAGAAGTCGCTGTCGGAGACGCTGCTCGAGATGCGCGACGAGGAGAGGTATTGATCTACATCGATACCTCGGCGTTCATGAAGCTCGTCAAGGATGAGGACGAGTCGCGACCGCTCACCGACTATCTGCGCGACCTCGGCCGGCCGGAGTTTGCGTCCAGCAAGTTGCTCTCGGTGGAGGCTCGGCGCGCCGCTCTCCGGCAGGTACCGAGGCGCCTGCCTCGGCTCGATCTGATGCTGCGTGACGTCACCCAGATCGAGATCTCCGACACCGTGATCGAGTCTGCCAGCCGGTTGCCGGATCCGCTGCTCCGCTCGCTTGACGCCATCCACCTGGCCACCGCGCTGCTGCTCCGCGACGACATCGACAGCCTGCTCAGCTACGACGACCGGCTGCTGGCCGCCGCCGCGTCACACGGCCTTCCGGTTGTGAGCCCGGCCTGAACGCCGCCGCCGGAAGGCGGCCGGTGCGACGAGCGCGAGCGCCAGCGCGGCCACCCCGAAGGCGGCCCGGAACCCGAACGGCTCGGCCACCGCGCCCAGCCCCACCGCACCCATCCCGGTACCGCCGTCGTAGGCGATGTTCCACAGCGCACTGGCGGCGCCGTACCGGGCCGGGCCGGCGGCCGCGAACATGGCCACCAGCGAGTCGTTCTGCACCAGCCCGAACCCGATGCCGACCACCGTGGCCCCGGCGATCACCAACACCGCCGTACCCGCACCGGCCGCGCACACCTCGGCGAGCATGCCGACCAGCGCGATCAGCACCCCGGGGCCGAGCAACCGCCCGCCCAGCCCGCGCCGGTCCACCAGCTCACCGGCCACCAACCGCCCGACCAGCACCCCGCCGGTGGTGCCGAACAACGCGAGCGGCACCACCAACCCGGCACCGCCGATGGCCAACGGCAGGAACGTGATCAGCCCGCCCTGAGCGACCGCGCAGGCCAGCATGGCCAGCACCGGACCGACCGTGCCCCGCAGCGAGGACTCCGACCGCTGCTCGGGCCGTGCCGCCCCCGCCGACGGCTCGGCGGGCCTCCCGGCACCCGGGCGGACCCGGATGAACGGCACCAGCAGCGCGGCCAGCACCGGGGCCGCCGCCAGCAGGAACACCAGCTCGAACCCGAACGCGTCCACCATGCCGACCCCGACCGGCATCCAGGCCAGCTGCGGCAGCCCGACCGCCATGCCCTGCAACGCGGACGCCCGACCTCGCTCGGCCGGCGGCGTCAGCTCCGCCACCAGCGCCACACCGACCACCGTGACCAGCCCGAACCCGACGCCCCGCACCGCGCTCAGCGCGAGCACCGGCGCCAACCCGGGGGACAGGGCGAACAACGGCGCCGGCCCGCCCAGCAGCACCAGCCCGACGGCCTGCGCCCACCCGTGCCCGACCCGGCGCAGCACCCACGGCACCGCGAGCTGGGTCAACACCGTGACCAGCATGAACACCCCGGTGCTCGCGCCGGCCCCGAACGTCCCCGAACCCCCGCGCGCGGCCCACAGCGGCACCACCGGCAGCAGCATCGCGTAGCCGCCGATACCGATCACCGATGCGACCAACAACAGCCGGAACGACGCGCTGCGGATCCCCGCGGCGCGCGTCATTCAGCACGCGGCGACAACTCGGCCCCCACCGTCATCGCGCCCATCCGGCTAGCGTAGTTGGGCGTGTCGTCCGAGATCGAGAGTTTCACCGACGCCGAGTACCCGGCGGACCCCTACCCCGGCGCCGTGCCCAATCGCTCGTTCGTGCACCTCGACGCGGTCGGGCACGTCCTGCGCTCCGGGCCGGCCGGCTGGCTCGTCGGCCCGAACGGCCTGGACGAATGGCTGGTCGCCCGCGGCGCGGCGCCGCTGGCCGGGCGGCTGCCGGTGCTCGCGTACGGCTCCAACCGCTGCCCCTCGAAGATCAGTTGGCTGCGCGCGGAGCTGGGGCTGGCCGGCCCGGTGGTGGTGCTCGACGCGGTGACCGAGGGCGTCGCGGCGGTCTGGGCGGCCGGCCTGCGCGCCCGTGACGGCCAGCGCCCGGCGGTGCTGGCCGCCGCGCCGGGCGTGACCGAACGGCACTGTGTGTGGCTGGCCACCGAGGACCAGCTCGCCGTGCTGGACCGCTGCGAGGGACGCGGCGTCCGCTACCGGCTGGCCAGGCTGCGCACCGGCCGGGTGCGGACCTCCGACGGCGCGGTCGTGGACCGCCCGCTGTGCTACCTCGGCGCCGCCGAGATCCGCGCGCCCCTCCTGGTCGACGGCGCGCCCGTGCGCTGCGCCGACGTCGACCAGCTCGCCGCCCGCGCCCTCGGCGGCGTCCCGGCGCCCCACGACGGGCTGGACGCCGACGAGGTGTGACCTTCGTTCTAGGCCGGCGCCACGTGCGGGCTCATGACGTTGGCCTTCGCCCCCGGCAGCGGCCGCCGGGCGCTCTCTCGCAACATCAGCACCGAGGCGAACGAGATGACGGTTGCCACGGCGATGTAGACGCCGGGCAGCGTCACGCTTCCCATCTCCTCCACCAGCAGCGACATCATGAACGGCGCGGTGCCACCGAAGAGCGAGGTGGAGAAGTTGTAGCCGATCGAGAAGCCGCCGTACCGGACCTCGGTCTCGAACAGCGCCGGCAACGTCGCCGACATCGTGCCCAGCAACATCACCAGCAGCAGCCCGAGGATGACCAGCCCGCCGACCGTCGAGCCGACAGTGCCCTGGCCGAGCAGCAGGAACGCCGGGTACGAGAGCACGATGAAGCCAATGGCGGACGCGAGGATCAGTGGCTTCCGGCCGATCCGGTCGGAAAGCGAACCGACCGGGACGATGACGAACATGATGAGCAGCATCATCGCCAGGACGTACAGCAACGCCTCCGTCTCCGGCAGCTTCAGGGTCACCTGGAGATACGACGGCATGTAGAACAGCACGGCGTAGACCGCCACGTTGTAGAAAAGCACCAGGCCCATGCACTGGAGAACCGGGCGCCAGTGGTGGGTCAGCAGTTCCTTGAGCGGAGACTCGGCGATGTGCGCCTCCTGCTCGAGCTGCTGGAAAGCCGGAGTGTCCTCCAGCTTGGACCGTAGGTAGAGGCCCACCAGGCCGAGCGGCCCGGCGATCAGGAACGGAATCCGCCACCCCCAGGCGCTCATTGCCTCGGGCGGGAGCGCGAACTGCAGGGTGGTGACCATGCCGGCGGCGAGCACGAACCCGCCGGTCGTGCCGAACTCGAGGAAGCTGCAGTAGAAGCCGCGCTTGCGGTCCGGCGCATACTCGGCGATGAACGCGGCGGCGCCGCCGTACTCACCCCCGGTGGCGAAGCCCTGCACGAGCCTTGCCACGACCAGCAACGACGGCGCCAGCCACCCAACCATCTGGAAGGTCGGCAGGAACCCGATGACGAAGCTCGCCGCCGACATCACCACGATCGTCAGGGCAAGCACGCGCTTGCGACCGATGCGGTCACCGAGCGGGCCGAGAATCGTGCCGCCGAGCGGACGGACCAGGTACGCCACCATGAACAGCGCGAACGTGAGCGGCAGGTTCGACTTCGGGTCGCCACCCGGGAAGAACTGGGTGGCGATAATGACCGCCACGTAGCTGTAGATGCCGTAGTCGAACCACTCGACAAGGTTTCCCATCGCGGCGGCACCGACCGCCTTGCGGACCGTGGCCTCGTCGACCTGTGTCGACTGACCCGATGATGACGCCGTAGATTCGGAACTAGCCATGCCTCCCACCCCTCCCCCGCAGGTGGGAGGCACGCTAGGCGATCGATCGGACGCACGCAACCGCTGGCGGCCCTGCCTGATAACGCGCCGGGCGCCTCGGCGTCCGACGCGGGCCCGACCGCGCACCGTCGGCAGGGCCGGGCGATCACCGCGGCCAGGGCCGAATGCCGCCGCACGACCGTAATCAATGCTAACAACAATAGCGTCGTTCCCATTTGCCGCATTGGCATCATCCACAACGGAACCGCCGAAAGTACGTAACCTTCCCATGGCGAGCTCGTTCCAGCGGGTGGCAATTCTGATTCCAACCGACGCGTTCGTTATACGAACTTACAGGAATGATAAGGAAACGTTCATAATGACACACCGAAGCCATCGGGTGGGCGGTCTGTTGGCGCTCGCCGTGCTTACCACGGCGCTGTGCGTTTATGCGACTCCCGGGAAGGCGTACGCGGATGAGTGTGCGCTTGACACAGGGTTGCTGTGTGGCGCGCTGAAGAACTCGAGCAACAGGCCGGTCCGAGTCTCCGACAGCTTCTGCGAGGACGGGTACAAGGGTTGCGGGCCCATGACGAACGTTCCGCCGGGCCAGAAGTCTCCTTACGCGGACACAGACGGCTTCTACATCGAACCAGGCTGTCGATACTCCTACACCACCTCGCCCAATGTCGCCGAGAGAACACCGGGGGTTCGCGTCCCGGGAACGACAACGTCCAAGGGATCCGGCTGGAAGAAGATCGACAACAACCAGACGATCGACATCGTGAGCTATGAGTGCTAGCTGACCTCGTGTGCCGGCGCCGGCGGCCGCTCAGCCGCCGACGCCGGCGAACAGGTCCCAGAGCAGGTAGACGTTCAGGGTGATGATCACGGCGGCGATGAGGGTGGCGGCGGCCGTGGTGATCGGGCGGTTGACCAGCGCGCCCATCACGTCCCGGCGCCGCGTCAGCAGCACCATCGGTACCAGCGCGAACGGGATGCCGAACGACAGCACGACCTGGGAGACGACCAGGCTGTCGGTGGTCGGCAGGCCCAGCCCGAGCACGATCAGCGCGGGCAGCATGGTCAGGCCGCGACGCAGGAACAGCGGGATGCGACGGCGGATGAAGCCCTGCATGACGACCTGGCCGGCGTACGTCCCTACCGACGAGGACGACAGCCCGGAGGCGAGCAGCGCCATCGCGAACGCCAGCGCCGCGGCGCCGCCGACCAGCTGGCCGAGCCCGGCGTGCGCGGCCTCGATGGAGTCCACGTCGGCGTGCGGCGTGCCGGAGAACAGCGAGGCCGCGATGAACAGCATCGACAGGTTGATCACGCCGGCCGCGCCGAGGCCCACGAACACGTCCAGCCGGGCGAAGCGCAGCATCTCCCGCCGCTCGTCGTCGTCGCGGACGTGGACCCGGTTCTTGGTCAACGCCGAGTGCAGGTACACCACGTGCGGCATCACGGTGGCGCCGATGATCCCGGCGGCCAGCAGCACGCTGTCCGAGCCGGCGAACCCCGGCACCAGCCCGGCCGCGGCCTCCCGCGCGGACGCGCCGACCACCAGCAGGTCGTACGCGAACCCGAGGAACACGATGCCCAGCAGCCCGGTGATGGCCAGCTCGAAGCGCCGGTAGCCGCGCTGCTCCAGGGCCAGGATGGCGAACGCGACCACGGCGGTCATCAGTCCGGCGGTGAACAACGGCACGCCGAACAGCAGGTTAAGCCCGACCGCCGCGCCGACGAACTCGGCGAGGTCGGTGGCCATCGCGATCAGCTCGGCCTGCACCCACAGCCCACGGGAGACCGGTCGCGGCAGGTGCTCGCGGCACAGCTCGGGCAGGTCGCGCCCGGTGGCCACCCCGGTCTTGGCGGACAGGTACTGCACCAGCATGGCCATCAGGTTGGCCGCCACGATCACCCAGACCAGGGTGTAGCCGTAGTGCGCGCCGGCGGTGAAGTTGGTGGCGAAGTTGCCGGGGTCGATGTAGGCGACGGCGGCCACGAACGCGGGCCCGAGCAGCGCCACGACGCCACGGACCCTGCCCCGGCCGCGCAGCTCGTGCAGCAGCGGGCGCGCATCGGCGGCAGCGGCCGCCCGGGTGTCGTCCACCTGCCGTGTACCTCCTCGGCTCCGGCCGACGCGGTGCGATCATTGACCAGTACGGTTCGCGAAAGCGCCCGGACCTCGGCGTCACTTAGACAGCATGTTAGGCGTATCTAATGTCCCAGGGTAGAGCTACCAAACGCCGCGACCACAGGTCGCCGAGCTGTTGTCAGCTCACTCACACCGACGCGGTCGAGGACACCCTGCGGACGATCTTCGTGCTGTCCGGGCGGGGCGAGCCGGCGAGTACCTCCGCCGTGGCCGAAGAACTGCAGGTCACCGCGCCGACGGTGTCCACCATGCTGAAGCGGCTGGTCGAGCACGGGCTGGTGGAACGCACCGGCGACCACGGCGTGCTCCTCACCGAGCACGGGCGCGAGCATGCCCAGCGGGTGGTCAGGGCGCACCGGCTGCTGGAGACGTTCCTGGTCCGCCAGCTCGGCATGTCCTGGGACGAGGTGCACGACGAGGCGGACCTGCTCGAACACGCGCTGTCCGACCGGCTGATGTCACGGCTGGACAACCTGCTCGAACACCCCACCTCCGACCCGCACGGCGACCCGATCCCGCCCAGCAGGGGCGGGCACGAGGAGCGCTGGGGGCAGCGGCTGGACAGCGCCGGCCAGGGCGCGCGGTTCCAGGTCGAGCGGGTCTACGACCGGGACAGCGACGCGCTGCGCTACCTGGCCGAGCTGGGGGTACGGCCCGGCGTGACGATCACCGTGCTGGAGCGCGCGCCGTTCGGCGGGCCGTTGTGGATCGAGCTGGACGAGCACCGCATCGCCCTCGGAGACCCGCTCACCCGCCTGGTCCACGGCCGCACCTTGTGAGCACACTCACTCAAGGCCCCGGCCGGTACCCAGCAAACTAGGTAGTGATGTACGAGCTCGTGGAAGCCGCCCGCCTGCGCGGAACCATCCCGATCACCAAGTGGACGGCCGTATTCACCGTGCTCGGGATCGGCGTGTGCCTGCTGAGCTGGCGGTGGCTGGCCCGGCGCACCGGCTGGCGGCGGTGGCCCACCCTGGGCGCGCTGCTGTCGCTGGCCGCCGCGCTCGCCCTGACCGTCTCGCCCCGGGGCGGCCGCTCGCGCAACCGCCGCACGCTCGCCGAATGCCTGCCGGCCGACTGGGCCGACCTCGGGCGCTCCGCCGGCAAGGTCGGCGACAGCGTGGAGAGCCTGCTGAACGTCGGCCTGCTGGTCCCGCTCGGTTTCACGCTGGTGCTGGCCTGTCGCCGGGTGGCGTGGCCGGCCGCGCTGATGCTGCTGCTCCCGGCCGCGATCGAGCTGGCCCAGACGTCGATCAACGGCCGCCAGTGCACGCCCGCCGACTGGATGGCCAACGCGCTCGGCGGCCTGGTCGGCGTCGGCGCCGGCCTGCTCGTCCACCGCTGGTGGCAGGCCCGCGAACGGACCCCGCTACCGGCCGCCGCGAACCCGTGAATGGCGAGTGCGGGTTGTCACCGCACTCGCCACCCACGTGACTAGCGCTGGGTGACCGGAACGTACGGGCGCTCGCCGTGCCCGGTGTAGAGCTGGCGCGGGCGGCCGATCTTGGTCTGCGGGTCGGTCATCATCTCCCGCCAGTGCGCGATCCAGCCCGGCACCCGCCCGAGCGCGAACAGCACGGTGAAGAACCTGGTCGGGAAGCCCATCGCCCGGTAGATCAGGCCCGTGTAGAAGTCCACGTTCGGGTAGAGCTTGCGCTCGATGAAGTACTCGTCGGCCAGCGCCCGCTCCTCCAGCGCCTTCGCGATGTCCAGCAGCGGGTCCGACACGCCGAGCTTCTTGAGCACCTCGTCCGCGCTCTGCTTGACGATCTTCGCGCGCGGGTCGTAGTTCTTGTACACCCGGTGGCCGAAGCCCATCAGCCGGGCGCCGTGCTCGCGCTTCTTGACCCGCTCGATGAACGTGTCGATGTCGCCGTTCTCCACCGTGCGGATGCGCTCGAGCATCTCCAGCACGGCCTGGTTGGCCCCGCCGTGCAGCGGCCCGAACAGCGCGTTGATGCCCGCCGAGACGGACGCGAACAGGTTGGCCTGCGACGATCCCACCATCCGGACGGTGGACGTCGAACAGTTCTGCTCGTGGTCGGCGTGCAGGATGAACAGCACGTCCAGCGCCCTGGCCAGCTCGGGGTCGACCTCGTAGGGCTCGGCGGGGAAACCGAAGGTCAGGCGCAGGAAGTTCTCCACCGCGCCCAGCGAGTTGTCCGGGTAGAGGAACGGCTGGCCCATCGACTTCTTGTAGGCGTACGCGGCGATGGTGGGCACCTTGGCCAGCAGCCGCACGGTGGACAGCTCCACGGCGTCGGCGTCGAACGGGTCCAGGCTGTCCTGGTAGAACGTGGACAGGGCGGAGACCGCGCTGGACAGCACCGGCATGGGGTGCGCGTCGCGCGGGAAGCCGTCGAAGAACCGCTTGAGGTCCTCGTGCAGCAGGGTGTGGCGGCTGATCTTTCTTTTGAACGAGTCGAGCTCGGCCTGAGTGGGCAGCTCACCGTAAATGAGAAGGTAGCTGGTCTCGGCGAAAGTGGAGTGCTCGGCGAGCTGTTCAATGGGGTAACCGCGGTAACGCAGGATACCCGCGTCCCCATCGATGTACGTGATCTGTGACGCACAGGCGGCGGTGTTGCCGTAGCCGTTGTCCAGGGTCACCAGCCCGGTGGTACTCAGCAGTTTGCCCAGCTCGACGGCCGGAGAGCCCTCTGTCGCTCCGGCGATCGACATCTCGTACTCGCCACCCGGGTACGTCAGGACAGCGGTGTCGGGGGCATCGGAAGAACTCATGTGGAGGTTCCCTCTCACACTCGGATGACGCTTTAGGGTTCAAGGCCCAAACTAGTGCCTGTTGGCCCCATTCGGCTTGGTGAGAGGAACCGCACGAACGCCCGGTCTCAGCTCGGCGGAGGTCGGTGGCTCGGCCCCCGGGCGGGCGCAGGTACGGGCGGCGGCCTCGGCGGCGAACTCCAGCACGTCGCGCCAGGCCTGGGAGTCCAGGTCAGCGAGCCTGCCCCGGTCCAGCGCCCGGTGCGCGTGCAGCCTGGCCAGCAACGCGGCGTGCGCGCTGTCACCCGCGCCGATTGTGTCCACCACCACTGTGGAGATACCGGGCACGTTGATCGTCCCGGCCGGTGTCACGGCGGTCAGCCCCTCGGCGCCCCGGGTGATCACCACCGCGCCGACCCCGGCCCGCAGCCACTCCTCCGGGCGGCGCATGTCCAGCCAGGCGGCGTCCTCGTCGGACAGCTTGAGCAGCCCGACCGACGGCAGCCACGAGCGGAACCGCGCCCGGTAGGCGTCCGGGTCGGCGATCAGGTCGCGCCGGATGTTCGGGTCAAGGCTGACCAACCGCCCGGCCTCGGCCTCGCGGCGCAGCACCGCCTCGTACGCGCTGGCCCCCGGTTCGAGCACCAGCGACAACGTGCCCAGCGCCACCGCCTCGGTGCCCGCCGGCAGCGGCCCGGGGTCGGTCACCAGCCGGTCGGCGGTGCCGTCGGTGTAGAACCCGTACCGCGCCGCCCCGGACGGATCCAGCCCGACCACCGCCAGGGTGGACGGCTCCGGCCCGCGCTGCAGCAGGTCCGTGCTCACCCCGGCCAGCCGCAGCCGCTCCACCATCGCCTCGCCGAACGGGTCGGTCGACACCCGCGACAGGAACGCCGCCGGCACGCCCAACCGCCCGAGCGCCACCGCCACGTTGTACGGCCCGCCGCCCCAGCGCGGCAGCAACGGCCCGCCGGCGTCGCGGGTCCCCGGGGCCGGCACCAGGTCAACCAGCGCCTCCCCACCCACGACGATCACGAATGTCCGTCCGATGCGGACCTTGTTGAGCAGTCGACTAGATCCAGTCTCACCACGACCGGCAGTCTGGCAAGCTGTCCGGCACCGTGTCGACCACCGGCAGCGCAATCGCCCGTCCGCGCCGGCGCTGATCGGCCGGTATCGCGTGGGGGGTTCGATGAACCACTGGATAGCCGCGCTCTGGGGAGCCGGCGGTGGGCTGATGATCGAGGCTGTCCAGTTCCACGGGGCCATCAAGCGCTGCAAGGACTTCCCATGGCGGGTCAAGGGCGAGCCGGCCGCGTTTCCGCTGCTCGTCTCGGTACTGATCCGCATCGGTCTCGGTTTCGGACTAGCGTTGGCGGCGTCGTACTCCAACCAGGTCAGCGGTCCGCTGGGCGCGATCGCGTTGGGCGTCGCCGCGCCGCTGGTGATCGAGCAGATGGCCAGGCGATCCCCACCGGACTCGAACGAAACGGCGGGCTCGAAGAAGTGAACGGGCGTAGCTTCGGCTCTCAGCTGTGGGCGGCGCTGACCCGGCCATACCCGCCGAAGCCCGTGAAGAGCGACGCCAGCTTCACCCAACAGCTCCTGGCGGCGCTGGCGCGAAACAGCCCGGCGTTCAACGGTTCTTCGGCAGCCTCACCGGGGCCGGATGATCCCGACACACCGCGCCGTGTCCCGGACCTGACCCGGGACGACTTCACCGGCGCCAACCTCTCCGACGCCGACCTGGATCGCACCAACTTCGCGGGCAGGCGCCTCGTCAACGCCAACCTCGCCGGTGCGTCGCTGCGTGGCGCCACCTTCGCGGGCGCCGACCTCACCGGCGCCCGGCTCCACGATGCCGACCTGGCACGCGCGAACTTCAGCCGAGCCAATCTCGCTCGTGCCGATCTCGCTCGTGCCCATCTGGCGAGGGCCAGCCTCACGCGCGCCAACCTGATGGGCGCCGATCTCACCTGGACGAGTCTCGCCGACGCGGTGCTGGACGGGGTCAGGTGGAACACCGAGACAAAGTGGCCGAACGACCGCGCCGCCGAGATCAGACGGCGGTCCGAGATGCGCCCGGATGGAACGTTTCGCATCCGAACACGAACCGCCTCGGCGTCCGGCCCTGAGCTGCGTCCGCCCAGGCCGAGACGATCTGCGCAGCCCGTGCCAACGGCAGGACGGAACGGCCCGACGGCGGAGTTGGACCGACTGGTTCGTGCCTTCGCGACCCGTCACCGACCCGAGGGCGATCCCAATGACCTGCCGATCGTCGTCTTGTGGGGGTCTCGCGGCTCGGGGAACTCCGAGCTGCTCCGGCACCTGCGAACCGTCGACGACTGGCCAGGACCACGTGCCTTCCTCGATGGCGAGCGACTCCCGGCCAGGCTCCGGCCGCATCAGGTGGCGAGCCGGCTCGCATTCCAACTGGCGTATAAGGCCGAAGGATTCGGTCGGGCCCGCTTTCCGCGCTTCTTCCTCGGCATGGCGGCGGTTCGAGAGCCACTCGACCTCGACTCGGGCGCCGCTGCTCGAGACGTCCGCCGGGACTTGTTCAACCAGAGGCTGCGGAACCGGAGCGAGGGCCGACACTGGTTGCGGGAGTCGGCGGCGGCGATCGCCGACGTCGCCGACCTGGACGCCCCAGTGACGGGCGCCGTCGGTCTGGCCGTGGATGGCCTGATGGAAATCACCCGTACGCAGCGATTGCTGCGGGGTACCGCCATGACGTGGTACCGAGACATCCTTGACCTGCACTTCCAGGATCCGGCCGATGGCCTGGTGGAACTGTCGATTCAGGAGTTTCTGGGCAACCGCGATTCGGTCGACGAGGTGCTGTGTCGGGCCTTCGTCGCGGACCTGCGGCACGAGTTCGAAGCCACGCTGGGCTGGAATGCGCGTCGGACCAACGCGGTCGTGCTGCTGGACAACGTCGGTACGCCGTCGCTCAGCCGCTTCCTCGGCACGCTTTCCGGGTTGGAGGACAACTCGGGACCGCTCCTGGTGGTGGCCGCGTCGCATCAGCGGTTCCCGCCGGCCGCGGCCGAGCACCCGACGAGCTGGCGGCCGGACGCACTCGGCGAGGCGTCAATCAGCCGCTGGTCAGCGCAGCGAGCCGCCCGGGGCGGAAGCCGCTACTACCCGGTACGGGTGGACCCGATCGAGGAGGTGGCGCCGACCGCCGAGCCCGACCGCCCGGAGGTGCGGGCTATCGCCGACCGGCTCGGCCTGGACCCGGGCCTGTTCCCGACGGTGGCCTTCGCGCACCGGCTCACCGCCGGTCATCCGACCGGCCTGAGCATGGTTCTCGACGCGCTGCGCGGCCCCGACGGGACGCTGAGCCCCGACCTCGACCCGCGCGCCACCCTGGGCCTGTCAGGTCCGGACGGGCAGGGCCTCGACGACCGCGTTCTCGGCTTGGTGCTCGGCCCTCGGGCGGACACGATGCTCCGTGGCGTGGTGCTGATGGCGCTGGCCCTCGACCTGTCCGACGCCAGGTTCGCCCAGATCCTCGCGGGCGCGAGCCCATCGAGCGGGTCACTGCTCAGCCGATATCGGGAGCGCGACCTGTGGGTCACGCACCGGTTCGACGACGGGGTGCCGCGGCCGCCGAGGATGCACCCGTTCGCGCGCCGGGCCATCGCCCACCGGCTGGCTCGCCCCGGCGGCCTCGCCGGGGCCGGTTTGGATTGGACTCGCGCGCACGAGCTGCTGCGCAACGCCGCCGCCGTCAGCGACGACGTCACCGCGACCCTGTACCACGACCTGGCGCTGGGCCGAGTGCGCGAGGTAGCAACCCGACTCACCGCGCTGTTCGACCCGGCCGACCCCAAGCGCTGGTACGAGCTGCTGCTTCAGGTGACCGCGGCGCCGTTGGCCCGCCCTGACCAAGGGACCACCACACGTGACCGGCTCAGCGTGCCCGGAGACACCGATCTCATGGTGCCCACTCGCCTGATCTCCGCGCTCCAGCGGCACACCGACCCGCTCGGCGACCCACACCACGACACCTGCGACATCATCGCCTACGAGCTGGGCGAGTTGGCTCGGAAGGCGACCGCCGGAGCGCCCTTCCTCATCGAGCAGAGCATGAAGTTCCAGCAGTGCTGGAACCGCTGGCACCCGAGCCGGTACTGACCGGGATGGTGCCTCAGTCCCGGCGCTCGTCGGACTCGATGGGGTGCGGGTGGTCGCGGCTGTCGTCCAGGTGCGAGGGGTCGAAGCTGACCCGGCCCACGGCGAGGTAGTTGACCAGCCAGAACAGCACGCCGACCGCGAGCAGCGCGCCGGCCACCAGGAACTGGACCAGCGGCCGGCCGGACAGCGGCGTCGCCAGGAAGCCGCAGAACACGATGCCGAGGATCGGAGCCCAGGTCGGGGCCTTGAAGTGCTCGTGGGCCACCTTGTCCTTGCGCAGCACCAGCACCGCGATGTTGACGATGGTGAACACCGCGAGCAGCAGCAGCGCGGTGGTGCCGCCGAGCACGCTCAGGTCCACGCTGACCACCAGCACGTAGGCGATCGCGCTGGTGAACAGGATGGAGACCCACGGCGTGCGCCGGGTCGGGTGCACGGTGCCGAACACGCTGGGCAGCACCCGCTCGTTGGCCATGCCGTAGAGCAGCCGGCTGGCCATCAGCATGTTGATCAGGGCGGAGTTGATCACGGCGATCAGCCCGATCGCGCCGAACAGCTGCAGCGGGAACCCGGGCGCGCCGACCTGCAGCACCCGCAGCAGCGCGCCGCTCTTGGCCCCGGCCAGCTCGGCGGTGGGCAGCACCATCGAGGACACGACCGCGACCAGCACGTAGATGGACCCCGCCACCCCCATGCCGATCAGCATCGCCTTCGGGAAGATCTTGACCGGGTCCTTGGTCTCCTCGGCCATGTTCACCGAGTCCTCGAAGCCGACCATGGCGAAGAACGCCAGCGAGGTGGCGGCGGTGATGGCCAGCAGGAATGAGTTCTCCGAGGTGTCCACGTGCACCAGCCGGCTGGCGTCGCCCTTGCCCTGGGAGATGGCGTAGAAGCCGGCGATGACGATGATCGCCAGGCCGCTGACCTCGACGCAGGTGAGCAGCACGTTCGCCTTCACCGACTCGCCGACGCCCCGGAAGTTGATGGCCGCGAGCCCGACCACGAACACGAACGCCACCAGCCACAGCGGCAGGGTGAGGAACTGCTTGAGGTAGGTGTCGCCGAACGCCTTGGCCGCCGAGGCCGCCGAGGTCACCCCCGAGCTCATCACCGTGAACGTGACCATGAAGGTCAGGAACTGCACCCCGAACGCCCGGTGCGTGAACAGCGCCGCGCCGCCCGCGCCCGGGTACTTCCCGACCAGCTCCAGGTAGCTGAACGCGGTGAGGAACGCCACCACGAACGCGACCAGGAACGGTATCCACAGCGCGCCCCCGATCACGGCGGCCACGTCGCCGGTCAGCGCGTAGATGCCGGTACCCAGGATGTCGCCGACCACGAAGAACAGCAGCAGCTTGGGGCCGATGGCCCGCTTCAGCTCCGGCTGCGCGGGGACAGTCGCTTGCTCCGCCATCCGCAGAGTGTGGCAAGGGTCACTCTTGGTGTCGAGGGGGCTTGAGCTGAACTTGAGGTTCGCCGGGCGCTCACGGCGCGCGGTAGCGCCAGAACGCCGGGAACAACGCCACCACCAGCAGGGTGAACACCACCACGCCGACGCCGCCCCAGGCCGACGCCGGACCGGTGCCGATGCCGCTGGCGGCCGGGCCGTGCCAGATGTCGGCCACCCGGGGTCCGCCGGCCACCACGACGACGAACACGCCCTGCATCCGCCCGCGCATCTCGTCGGTGGCCACAACCTGCAGCATCGTCGACCGGTACACCGCGCTGACCAGGTCCGCCGCGCCGGCCACCGCGAGGCAGAGCACCGCCAGCCACAGTGCGGAGGACAGCCCGAACGCGATCACCCCGAGCCCCCAGACGCAGACCGCCACGGTGACCGCCACGCCTTGGCGCCGGGTCCGGTGCAGCCAGCCGGAGAACACCCCGCCGGCCACCGACCCGATCGCGATGGAGGCGAACAGCAGCCCGAGCGCGATGCCGCCGCCGGGCGGGTCGTGGAAGGTCCGCTCGGCCATCTCAGGGAACACCGCGCGCGGCATGCCGAACGCCATCGCGATGACGTCCACCAGGAACGACACCAGCAGCACCTTCTGGGTGGCCACGTACCGGAACCCGGCCATGACGTCGCGCAGCCCGGCGGTGCGCCGCGAGCCGTCGCCGTTGTCCTGGGGCGGGATCGGCGGCAGCTTCCAGGCCGCCCACAGCGTGGCCAGCAGCGCGATGGCGTCGATCAGGTACAGCGTGGGCAGGCCGAACAGCGGCAGCAGCGCGCCGGCCATGGTCGGCCCGACGATGGCGCCGAAGTGGAACACCGTCATGCCCAGCGCGTTCGCGGCGGCCAGCTCCTGTGGCGGCAGGATCCGGGGCAGCACCGCGCTGCGGGTCGGCTGGTTGATGGCGAGCAGGCCCTGCTGCACGGCGAACACCACCAGCACCAGCCACACCGACCGCATCCCGGTCGCCGCCACGATCCAGAGCACCACCGAGGTCAGCGAGATGCCCGCGCCGGTGATCAGCAACAGCAGCCGGCGATCCATGGCGTCCGCGATCGCACCGCCCCACAGCCCGAACACCACCAGCGGCACCAGCCCGAACAGCCCGGTGAGCCCGACATAGGCGGACGACCCGGTGAGGTCGTAGATCTGCTTGGGCACCGCGACGGCGGTGAGCTGGGCGCCGATCAGCGTGACCACCCCGGCCAGCCACAGCCGGCGGAACTCCAGGGTCCGCAGCGGCGTGGTGTCCGCGAACGCGCCGCGCAGCATGCCGGCCAGGTTGCGAACGCCGACCCTCCGACCGGCGCCGGCCTGCCGGGCGGGGGTCGTGGGACTTGGAGGCTCCTCCGGCTCTGACGTCACGGACAACTAGTTAACACGCCAAACTACCCATCTCCCAAAGCCGCACGGCGGCGCGACAGGTAGGCGGTCTCGGCGGTGTTGCCGGCCAGCTCGATGGCCCTGTCGTAGGCCGCGCGGGACTCCCGACCGACGCCCAGCCGGCGCAGCAGCTCGGCGCGGGTGGCGTGGTAGGCGTGGTAACCGGCCAGGTTGTCCCCGAGAGTGTCGACGGCGGCCAGCCCCACCTCCGGGCCGTCGCGCTCGGCGACCGCGATGGCCCGGTTGAGCGCGATGATCGGCGAGGGGTCGAGGCGGACGAGCTGGTCGTAGAGGGCGACGACCTGCGACCAGTCGGTGTCGCGCACGTCGCGGGCCGAGGTGTGCACGGCGTTGATCGCGGCCAGGATCTGGTAGCGGCCGGGAGCCTCCCCGGAGGCCAGCCGCTCGTGCATCAGTTGGTGGCCCTCGGCAATCAGGCCCGCGTCCCAGGCCGAACGGTCCTGCTCGCCGAGGGGGACCAGCTCGCCGGCGGCCGAGACCCGGGCGGTGCGGCGGGCCTCGGTGAGCAGCATCAGCGCGAGCAGGCCGGCCACCTCGCCGTCGGTCGGCATGAGGGCTCGGACCAGGCGGGTCAGGCGGATCGCCTCGGCAGTCAGGTCGTGGCGTACCGGATCGGTGTCCGGGCCGGTCGCCAGGTAGCCCTCGTTGAAGACCAGGTAGAGGACGGCGAGCACGCCGCGCACGCGTGCCGGGAGATCCTCCGGGGCCGGCACCCGATACGGGATGCGAGCCGCCTTGATCTTGGACTTCGCGCGGGTGATCCGCTGCCCCATGGCGGCCTCGGTCACCAGGAAGGCACGGGCGATCTCGGGCATGGTCAGGCCGCCCACCATGCGCAGCGTCAGCGCCACCCTGGTCTGCATCGCGAGCGCCGGGTGACAGCAGGTGAAGATCAGCCGAAGCCGCTCGTCATCAAGGGCGCCGAGGGGCTCGGGCGGGTCGTCGTCGTGGACCATCCGGGCCTCCCTCTGCTTGTCGTCGCGCTTGTTCTCGCGCCGGATCCGGTCGATGGCCTTGCGGGTGGCGGTGGTGGTCAGCCAGGCGCCGGGGTTCGGGGGTACGCCGTCGGCCGGCCACCGCTCGACGGCCGTCGCGAACGCCTCGGCCGCCGCCTCCTCGGCGATGTCGAGGTCACCGAAGCGCCTGGTCAGGGCGGCGACCACCCGGGCCCACTGCTCGCGGTGGGCCCGGGTGACCGCCTCGGCCGCGCTCACAGGAACGGCCGCACCTCGACCTTCCGGTTGCAGTGCTTCGACCCCTCCGAGGCCAGCTGCAGCGCCACGTCGAGGTCGGGCGCATCGATGATCCAGAAGCCGGCCATGTGCTCCTTGGACTCCAGGAACGGCCCGTCGGTGAACAGCGCCTCGCCGCCCCGGTTGTCGATCACGGTGGCGGTGCTGGGCGAGGCGAGGCCGCCGGCGAACACCCAGTGGCCCTCGGCCCGCAGGCGCTCGTTGAACGCCTCGATGGCGGCCATCTCGTCCGCCGTGGCCGAGCCGGTCCTGTCGTCGATCACGGAAACCAGGTACTGCATCTGGTGATCATCCCTTGTCTAGCTCGCGTACCGAGGGCGCCCACTCGGCCGGTAGACCTGGATCGTCACGCCGCTCGACAGTGCCCGTGAGTCGACGAGTGAGAGTGCCGCGTCCGGGCCGCTGGCGGGAAACAACCGCGTGCCCTGGCCGACGACCACGGGATAGGTGAGCAGGATCATCTCGTCGACGAGCCGGTTGTCGAACAGCCAGCGGACCAGGGCACCGCTGCCGTGCACCTGCAGCTCGCCCGCCGGCTTGGCCTTCAGCTCGCGGACGGCGGCCGCGACGTCACCGGACAGGGCCGTCGTGTCCGCCCACCCCGGGTCGGTGAGGGTGGTCGATGCCACGTACTTGGGCCGCGTGTTCAGCGCCACCGAGATCGGGTTGTCGCCCTGGTCCGTTCCCCAGGAGCCGGTTCCCCAGGAGCCGGCGAAGATCTCGTAGGTCCGCCGGCCGAACAGGAACGCGTCGGCGCGCTGGAAAACCTGGCCGAGGAACGTCTCGCCGTCCTCGTCGAACAGCGGCAAGGCCCATCCGCCGCGCTCGAACCCTCCCTCGCGGTCCTCGTCACGCCCGCCGAGTCCCTGCATCACGCCGTCCACAGAGACGTGCGTGACGGTCGTCAACTTCATGGTCGTAGCTCCCTTGCGGTGGTGTGGAACGCGCCCTCGTGGGCGCCCCTCACCCCTGCTACGAACGGCTCAGCCCCGATCCGACACTTTCCTACGGCGCGAGGCGGCGGATCGTCCAGCGCTGGTCGGGGTTGCGGTCGAACACCAACCTGTCGTGCAGCCGGTCCTGGCGGCCCTGCCAGAACTCCACCCGATCCGGGCGCAGCCGCCAGCCGCCCCAGTGCGGCGGGACCGGGACCTGGTCGGTGTCGGCGAAGCGGCGGCGGGTCGCCTCCAGCGAGTGGTCCAGCGACTGCCGGCTGGACAGCACCGCGGACTGCGGTGAGGCCCACGCGCCGAGCTGCGAGCCTCGGGGGCGGGTGGCCCAGTACGCGGCGGTCTCGGCGCGGCTGACCTCCTCCACGGTGCCGCGCGCGTTGACCTGGCGGTGCATCGCGTACCACGGGAAGGTCACCGAGGCCTGGCGGCTGGAGCGCAGGTCGCGGCTCTTCGCCGAGGTGTAGTTGGTGAAGAAGACGATGCCGCGCGCGTCGATGCCCTTGCACAGCACGCTGCGGGTGGACGGTACCCCGTCCGGGTCGACCGTGGCCAGCACCATCCCGTTCGGTTCGGGCAGACCGGCCTCGGCGGCCTCGGCCAGCCAGTTCACCAGTTGCGTGTCCCAGCCCTCGGCCAGGTCCACCACGTCGAGGGTGGCCCCCACCCGTTCCGCTCGGTCCACCGACATGCGCCCTCCGCCCTTTACCCGGACCTTTGACCGTAGGCCGCGCGGCGGTCGCGGCGCCAGAGCCCGATGTGTCTCATCCGTGCGTGTGGTACGGCTGTGACTATGGGTTTTGCTCCGTTGGTGGTGCCCGGACGGGTCGAGGTGGTCGCGGCGGTGACCGGCGAGGGCTCGCCGAACCGCACCGGCACCCGGTTCGGCTTCCTCGCCACCGACCTCGGCATCCTGTGGGACGACGGCGCGGGCGGCGTGCTGGCCGCGTTCGGCGACACCTACGGCGAGGGCTGGCGCGAGCCGGGGGCCGGCGCCCGCACCGAGGACCACCGCCGCAACGTGCTGGCTCGGTGCACATCCGCGGCCCACGGGCTGGCCCTCGACGAGGTGATCGAGGACGCCCCCGGCCACGCCGCCGAGATCCTGCCCGCCGACCCCCGTCGCTGGTGCATCGAGTCGACGGTGATCCCGACGGCCGGCATCGCGGTGGACGGCGTGCAGTACATGCATTACATGTCCGTGCGCCGCTGGGGCCGGCCGGGACGGTGGCGCACGAACTACGGCGGCATCGCCCGCTCGGAGGACGGCGGCCGGACCTGGACGAAGGACCGCCGCGCCCGCTGGCGGAACTCGCTGTTCGGCGGGCGCCCGTTCCAGATGGGCGGCTTCGCGCGGGACGAGACGCACGTGTACCTGTTCGGCACCCGCAACGGCCGCTACGGCCCGGTGTACCTGGCCAGGGTGGAGCCGGCCGGCGTCGGCGAGCCCGGGCGGTACGAGTACTGGACGGGCTCGGGCTGGTCGGGCCGCATGCGGCGCTCTCGGCCGGTCGCGAACGGACCGGCCGGGGAGCTGTCCGTGGCGTACCACTCCGGGCTCGGGGTGTGGCTGATGGTGCACCTGGACGACCCCGGCGGGCGGCTGCTGCTGCGCGGCGCGCACGACGTCACCGGGCCGTGGAGCGACGGCGAGCCGCTGCTCACCGGCCGGGAGCACCCCGGGCTGTACGGCGGCTACCTGCACCCGCACGCACTGGACGCCGACCACATCTACTTCACCGTGTCCCGCTGGGACCCCTACAACGTCTTCCTGGCCCGCGCCGAGGTGGCGCTGTCATGAACGTTGGGCATACCCGATCGCCCGTGCTCGTGATCCCTGGCACTCGGAATTGCGGGGCCGGCGCGACCGGAGCACCGTATGCACAACCGTGTGACACGCGCCATGGCCCACCCGCCCAGCGCGGCGTAGCGGTTCCCCACACCGCCGTTGGGAGTTGACAGGAGGACCCGTGTCTACAACCGCCAGCGCCGCCCCCGCCACCGGCGAGGTACCGCCACCGCCGCCCGGTTTCCGCTCCGGGCTGGAGGGCCACGTGGCCTTCCGCACCGAGATCGCCGAGCCGGACAAGGACGGCGGCGCGCTGCGCTACCGGGGCGTCGACATCGAGGACCTGGTCGGCCACGTGACCTTCGGCAACGTCTGGGCGCTGCTGGTGGACGGCCGCTTCGGCCCCGGCCTGCCGCCCGCCGAGCCGTTCCCGATCCCGGTGCACACCGGCGACGTCCGGGTGGACGTGCAGGCCGCGCTGGCCATGCTCGCGCCGTACTGGGGCTACCGCCCGCTGCTGGACATCGACGAGCCGGAGGCCCGCGAGCAGCTGGCCCGCGCGTCGGTGATGGCGCTGTCCTACGTCGCCCAGTCCGCGCGCGGCATCGGCCAGCCCGCCGTGCCGCAGTCCCGCATCGACCAGTGCCGGACGATCACCGAGCGGTTCATGACCCGCTGGCGCGGCGAGCCGGACCCGGCCCACGTGAAGGCGGTGGACGCCTACTGGGTGTCCGCGGCCGAGCACGGCATGAACGCCTCCACCTTCACCGCGCGCGTGATCGCCTCCACCGGCGCCGACGTGGCCGCCTCGCTGTCCGGCGCGATCGGCGCCATGTCCGGCCCGCTGCACGGCGGCGCGCCGGCCCGGGTGCTGCCGATGATCGCCGAGGTGGAGAAGACCGGAGACCCGGACGGGCTGGTTCGCGGGATCCTGGACCGCCGCGAGAAGCTGATGGGCTTCGGCCACCGCGTGTACCGCGCCGAGGACCCGCGCGCCCGCGTCCTGCGCCGCACCTGCGCTGAGCTGAAGGCACCGCGCTACGAGGTGGCCTGCGCGCTGGAGCAGGCCGCGCTGGCCCAGCTCCGCGAGCGCCGCCCCGACCACCCGATCGAGACGAACGTGGAGTTCTGGGCCGCCGTGATCCTGGACTTCGCCGAGGTCCCGCCGCACATGATGCCGGCCATGTTCACCAGCGCCCGCACCGCCGGCTGGTCCGCGCACATCCTGGAGCAGAAGCGCGAGGGCAAGCTCGTCCGCCCCTCCGCCCAGTACATCGGCCCCGGCCCCCGCCGCCCTTCGGACGTCGACGGCTGGGAAGCCGTGAGTGGCTAGGGTCGCTATAGCGGCCCTAGCCACTCACGGGTCGTGACCTGCACAGATCCTTCACATCGTGGGCTAAGGGTCTGCACCTGCCGGCCTTAGGGTCAGTGCTCATGAGCGCTGGCCAGCGGCGGGTACTGGTGGTCGAGGACGAGGCGACGATCGCGGACGCCATAGCGGCGCGGCTGCGCGCCGAGGGGTTCGCGGTGGACATCGCGCACGACGGGCCTCGGGCGGTGGCTAGCGCGGAGGCCAACGAGCCCGACCTTGTGGTGCTCGACGTCATGCTGCCCGGGTTCGACGGCATCGAGGTGTGCCGGCGGATCCAGGCCCGGCGGCCGGTGCCGGTGCTGATGGTCACGGCGCGCGACGACGAGACGGATCTGCTGGTCGGCCTGGGGGTTGGCGCGGACGACTACCTGACCAAGCCGTTCTCCATCCGCGAGCTGGCGGCCCGGGTGCACGCGCTGCTGCGGCGGGTGGAGCGGGCCGCCGAGCTGAGCGCCACGCCCGAGACCCACGAGCGGATAGTGCTCGGCGACGTGGAGATCGACCCGGTGGAGCGGCGGGTGCACCGGGCGGGCGCGGAGGTGCACCTCACCCCGACCGAGTTCGAGCTGCTCGTCTATCTGGCGGGAAGGCCGCGAGCCGTGCTGCCCAGGGAGCGGCTGCTCAGCGAGGTGTGGGGGTTCCCCGGCCACGCCGCGACGCGCACGGTGGACAGCCACGTCAAGGCGCTGCGCGGCAAGCTCGGCACCGACCTGATCCGGACCGTGCACGGAGTCGGCTACGCGCTGGAGGTGCCCCGGTGACGGCCTGGCAGCGGACTGTCAACCTCCTGCCCCGCCCGCTCGACCCGGTGCGGTCGATCAAGCTGAAGCTGAGCATCGTGCTGCTCGGCTCGGGCGCCGTGGGCATCGCGTACCTCTGGTACCAGTACCGCTGGATGCCGCCGTACACCACGACGTTCGTCACCGTCGTGCTCGTACTGCTCACCGCGCAGTTGCTGGCGCTGGGCATGACCCGGCCGCTGCGCGAGATGACCTCGGCCGCGCGCGCCATGGCCCAGGGCGACTACACCCGCCAGGTCCGCGCCACCACCCGCGACGAGGTCGGCCAGCTCGCCGAGGCGTTCAACCAGATGGCCGCCGACCTGGCCGCCGCCGACCGCCAGCGCCGCGAGCTGATCGCCAACGTGTCACACGAGCTGCGCACCCCGGTCACCGCACTGCGGGCGATGCTGGAGAACGCCGTCGACGGCGTGACCGAGCCGGACACCGACGTGCTGCCCACCGCGCTGGCCCACGCCGAGCGGCTGGGCCGGCTGGTCGAGGACTTCCTGGACCTGTCCCGGATCGACGCCGGCGCGCTGGCCCTGCGCAAGGAGGTGTTCGAGCTGGAGCCGCTGCTGGCCGAGGCGGTCACCGAGGCCGAGACGGTGGCCGCCGCCGCCGACCGCCGCATCCGGTTCGACCTGCGGCTCACCCCGCCGACCCTGGCGGTGCACGCCGACCGCACCCGGCTGCGCCAGGTGGTGGTCAACCTGCTCGACAACGCCGTCCGCCACGGCCCGGCCGACGGCACCGTGGTCGTCGCCGCCCGGCAGGACCGGGGCCAGCAGGTGCTGGAGGTCCGCGACGAAGGCCCCGGCATCCCCGCCGAGCAGCGACACCGGGTGTTCCAGCGGTTCACCAGGGGCGAGCGGGCCGGCGGTGGCGGCACCGGGCTCGGGCTGGCGATCGCGCGCTGGGTGATCGACCTGCACGGCGGGCGGATCACCATCGCCGACCCCAACGGTGAGCCCGAGCCCGGGGTCACCACCCGAGCCGGATGTGTCGTCCGGGTGATCCTTCCGAACAGCATGGAGCGTGACCGATGACCCAGCCCTCCGCCAGCCCATACGCCCCGCCGCCCGCTGTTGCACCGAGGCCGCCGCTGCCGCCGCCTCCGCCGCCGGTCTGGCCCAGGCCGGAAGCTCCGGCCAGCTCGACGGTCCTGCGCGTCGCGGGCCTGGCCGGGCTGGCGGCGGCGATCTTCGTGCCGACGACCTGGTACGGGCTCGGCTGGCCGCTGGCCGGGCTGGCGCTCGCCGGGTTGGTCGTGGCGCTGGCCCGGACCGCGCCCGCCGGCCCGGAACGGACCAGGCGGGCCGGGGCGCTGTGGATCGCCGGCGCGCTCGGGCTGCTCGCCATGACCGCGTTACGCAGCGCCGAATGGCTGCTGCCGATGTGCGTGTTCGGCGCCGCGCTCGCCGGCTCGATCGCGGTGGCCGGCGGGCGTTCGGTGCGCGGGCTGCTGCTGGGCACGGTCGCCGTGCTCGGCCTGAGCTTCGGCGCGCTGCCCTGGGCCCGGCGCGGGATCACCGCCGCCAGCAGCCGGGACCGCAACCTGCTGCGCACCGCCGGCGCGGCGGTCGTCTCGCTGGCGCTGCTGGCCGTGTTCACCGCCCTGCTGGCCGGCGCGGACGCCGGGTTCGCCGCGCTGCTGCCGGACATCGACGTGCTGACCGTGCTCCGCTGGGCATCGGTGTTCCTGCTCTTCGGCGCCGCCATGATCGCGGCCGGCTACCTGCTCTCCGCCCCGCCCCGGCCGGACAAGCTGGACGCCGAACGCCCCCAGCGGCTGCGCCTGATCGAGTGGGCGCTGCCGGTCGGCGTGCTGGTCGCGCTGTTCGGCGTGTTCGTCGCGGTGCAGCTCGCCGCGCTGTTCGGCGGCGCCGAGTACGTCCAGCGCACCACCGGCCTCAGCTACGCCGAGTACGCGCGCAGCGGCTTCTGGCAGCTGCTCGCCGTCACCGTGCTGACCCTGGCCGTGATCATGACGGCGGCCCGCTACGGGAAGGTGTCCACCGCCGCCGACCGGCGCTGGCAGCGCGCCCTGCTCGGCGCGCTGGCCGTCCTGACGCTCGTGATCGTGGCGTCCGCGCTGACCCGGATGTGGGCCTACCAGCAGGCCTACGGCTTCACCGTGCTGCGGCTGCTGGTGTTCGGCTGCGAGCTGTGGCTGGGCCTGGTGTACCTGCTGCTGCTCGCGTCCGGCGTCCGGGACCGGGCGACCTGGCTGGCCAGGGCGATCGCCGGAAGCGGGCTGGCCGCGCTGCTGGCGCTGGCCGCGCTGAACCCGGACCGGTTCATCGCCGAGCACAACATCCAGCGCTGGCGGGACACCGGCAAGATCGACCTGAAGTACCTGTCCGAGCTGTCCCCCGACGCGGCCCCTGCCCTGGCCGTGCTGCCCGAGCCGATGCGCGGCTGCGCGTTGTGGCCGCTCTCTCTCGATGTCGACGATCCGGTGGGCTGGCGGAGCTGGAACCCCGCGCGTTCGGCGGCGTGGGAGCTGACCGCCGGCATGCCGCGGCCACCCAGCTGCGACATGAGCCGGCGCTGAGAAGCTCCTCACCCGAGCGGTTCCGGCAGGTCCGGGGTTGAGACACTGGCGCACGTGACGACTTCGCCCACCCAGACCGCGCTGGAGATCCCCGCCGACCTCAAGCCCTCCGACGGCCGCTTCGGCTGCGGCCCGTCCAAGGTGCGCCCCGAACAGCTCGCCGCGCTGGCTCGGGACGGGGCCGAGGTGATGGGCACCTCGCACCGGCAGAAGCCGGTCAAGTCCCTCGTCGGGCGGGTGCGGGCGGGGCTGCGCGAGCTGTTCTCGCTGCCCGAGGACTACGCGGTGGTGCTCGGCAACGGCGGCACCACCGCGTTCTGGGACGCCGCCGCGTTCGGTCTGGTGCGCGAGCGCGCGCTGCACCTGACCTACGGCGAGTTCTCGTCCAAGTTCGCGAAGGTGACGGCCGGGGCGCCGTTCCTGGCCGACCCGATCGTGGTGGCCGCCGACCCGGGCAGCGCCCCGGCGCCGGCGTCGGACCCGTCGGTCGACGTGCTGGCCTGGGCGCACAACGAGACGTCCACCGGCGTGGCGGTGCCGGTGGCGCGGCCGGCCGGTTGGGCGGACGGCCAGTTGGTCGCCATCGACGCCACCTCGGGCGCCGGCGGCCTGCCGGTGGACGTGCGGGACGCGGACGTCTACTACTTCGCCCCACAGAAGTGCTTCGCCGCCGACGGCGGGCTGTGGATCGCGCTGATGAGCCCCGCCGCACTGGACCGGGTCGCGGCGATCGCGGGCTCCGACCGGTGGATCCCCGAGTTCCTGTCGCTGGCCACGGCGGTGGACAACTCCGCGAAGGACCAGACGTACAACACCCCCGCGGTGGCCACCCTGTTCCTGCTGGCCGACCAGATCGACTGGATGCTCGGCCTCGGCGGCCTCTCCGCGTGCGTGGCCCGAACGCTGGACTCCTCGACGCGGCTGTACTCCTGGGCGGAGAGGTCCTCGTACGCCACCCCGTTCGTGACCGACCCCGCCCACCGCTCCCAGGTCGTCGGCACCATCGACTTCGACGAGTCGGTGGACGCGGCCGCCGTCGCGCGCACCCTGCGCGCCAACGGCATCGTCGACACCGAGCCGTACCGCAAGCTCGGCCGCAACCAACTCCGCATCGGCATGTTCCCGGCCATCGACCCCGAGGACGTCTCCGCGCTCACCGCCTGCATCGACTGGGTCGTCGAGCGCCTCTGAGCGCGCCCGGCCCCTGGCGCGGGCGGGCGGGCGAGATGGGTGACCTTCATCGACAGCGCTCGGGAGTCGGATGACTACACTCTGCCAGGCGAGCCGGGTTGACCCGAGCGGCGCGCCTACGGGACGGGTGCGACGCTGGCAACTAATGTCACTCGGACGAGCGTAGGGGCGAGCGGAGGGCTGATGCGCGCACTGCGGGTCGTGGGGTACGGAGAGGATGGCTCGGGCAACCCGTGCGTCATCCTCGAAGACCCCGACCGGCATGAGCGGTTCGCCGTTCCGGCCGATGAACGGCTTCGCGCAGCGGCGCGCGGCGACGTCCAACGACTCGGGCAGATGTCGATGGAGTTGGAGAGCCAGTTGCGACCACGTGAGATCCAGGCCCGCATCCGCGCGGGCGCGTCCGTGGAGCAGGTGGCGGCCGCCGCCGGTGTTCCGCTGCAGCGCATCGAGCGGTTCGCCTACCCGGTCCTGTTGGAGCGCTCGCGCATCGCGGAGATGGCCCAGCAGGCGCACCCGGTGCGCGACGACGGGCCGGATGTCCGCACCCTCAACGAGGTCGTGGCCAGCACGTTCACCCTGCGCGGCCAGGAGTTCGAGCAGGCCGAGTGGGACGCATGGCGCGGCGAGGACCACAAGTGGGTGGTCACGCTGGGCTGGCGGGTCGGCCGCTCGGACATCACCGCCCGCTGGCAGTACAACCCCGGCGCGCACGGCGGCACCGTGACCGCCCTGGACGAGCACGCCACCGACCTGATCGACGGCCAGCTCGCCCGCCCGCCGCGCCGGGTCGGCCCCGTGATCGACTTCAGCAAGCCGGACTCCGCGCACCCCGAGGCCGACGAGACCGCCGAGCCCGGCACCGAGTCCGACGAGGTGACCGCGTCCGCCCCCAACACCAGGGTGACCGCCGAGCGCGCGACCGGCACCGACCAGTCCGCCGGCCGCCGTGCCACCAAGACCACCACCGGCTCCGGCGCCCGCTCCGCCCGCTCGTCCAAGCCCGCCCAGCCCGCCAAGGACGACGCCGAGCCCACCCAGTCGGGCGGCGCCAAGCGCGGCGGCGGCCGCAAGGGCAAGCCGGTCATGCCGTCCTGGGAAGACGTCCTGCTCGGCGTCAAGCGGAACTAGAGGACTGCGGTCACGATCAGGATGAACCAGGCGGCGACCAGCCCCGCGGCGACCCCGTAAGCGATCCACCGCCAGAACGGCATCCGCCGCAGCAGCAGGATCGACGGCGCCAGCCCGGCACCGATGAGCACGTTCGCCGGGATCCACACCCACCCGAACGAGATCTGCAGCGCCCGGCTCAGGATCATGTCGATCGTCGCGATCAGCACCGCGATGATCGCCGACGCGGTCAGGCCCGTCGCCCACGGCGTGGGTTCGTCCAGCTCCCCGTCGACCACGCGCATCCCGTTCACCCTAGTGGGCGCGCTCGGGTGCCCCGGTTGCGTAGAAGGTCACAGCGGCGGCGGTGGCCACGTTCAGGGAGTCCACCCCATCCGCCATCGGAATACGGACCCACTCGTCGGCGGCGGCCAGCGCGGGCTCGCTCAACCCCGGCCCCTCCGCCCCCAGCACCACCGCGACCCGCGAGCCGGCCAACCCGGCGGCGGCCAGCGAGGTCGCGGACGCGCGCGGGGTCAGTGCCACGATCCGCCGGCCGCCCGCGCGCAACGACTCCAGCGACGCCGGCCACGGCCCGGGCAGCTCGCCGAACGGAACTCGTAGTACATGCCCCATGGACACCCGCACGCTGCGCCGGTACAACGGGTCGGCGCAGCGCGGCCCGAGCAGCACCCCGTCCACGCCGAGCGCGGCGGCATTACGGAACAGCGAGCCCAGGTTCTCATGATCGTTCACGCCCTCCAGCACGGCCAGCACCCGTGCGGACGACGCCAGCTCCTCGACGTCCACCGGCGCGGCACGGTCGGCCACCGCGAGCACGCCCCGGTTGAGGTGGAAGCCGACCACGCGCGCCATCACGTCCACGCCACAGACGTAGGCGGGCACGTCGTGGCCGGCCAGGTCGTCGGCCAGGTCGGCGAGCCGGGCGGACACCCCGAGCAGCGCGCGCACCGGGTACGGCGAGTCCAGCAGCCGGCGCACCACGACGACCCCCTCGGCGATCACCAGGCCGCGCCCGCCGGGGCGGTCAGGGCGGCGGTCCGCGGTGGTCAGGTCGCGAAAGTCGTCGAGCCGGGGGTCGGACGGGTCGTCCACGGTGATCATGCGTGCCACCGCACCATCTTGGGGCTGGTGGTGTGGTTGTCCACACAGTGGTGGCTGACACGGCCGAGAACGGCACAAATGCGCCGGTCACAGCGTTCCGTCATCCGGACAGCCGTAGCGTTGACCCGCTCACTGTGTCACGGTGGTAGGCCCGCCCGGATTCCGCCAGGTACCCCGACCGAGGGAGGGCCGTGTGGGCCGTGAATTGGCCCGAAGTTCGTTCACCCGCCGCGAGCGCCAGCAGTATCGGGGCAAGGTGCATCGGTGCTTGAACGCGCTCGCCTCCATGCTCCGAGAGGGAGCGTTCGCCGCCGACACCGAGGCGACCACCGGCCTCGAGGTTGAGCTCAACCTGGTGGACCAGCAGCTCGACCCGGCCATGCGCAACCTGGCCGTGCTGGACGGGGTGGACTCGCCCGAGCTGCAGTCCGAGCTGGGCCGCTGGACCGTCGAGCTGAACCTCCCGCCGCGCCCGCTGATGGGCGAGCAGGGCCGCTACCTCGAACACCACCTGCTCGACATGCTGGCCGAGATCGAGAAGCAGGCCGAGGCGGTCGGCGCCAGGGTGCTCACCATCGGGATACTGCCCACCGTCACCGAGGTCCACCTGGTGGCCGACCGGATCTCCCCGATGGCCCGCTACACCGCACTCAACGAGCAGATGCTCGCCGCGCGGGGCGAGCCGTTCCGGCTGGACATCGACGCCCCGGCGCGCGACGACGGCGAGGACGCCACCGAGCGGCTGCACATGGACTTCGACTCGATCACCCCGGAGGCCGCCTGCACGTCGCTGCAGCTACACCTGCAGGTGCCGCCGGACGCGTTCGCGGCGCACTGGAACGCCGCGCAGTGCCTGGCCGGCGTGCAGGTGGCGGTTGGCGCGAACTCGCCGCTGCTGCTCGGGCGCAAGCTCTGGGCGGAGACCAGGGTGCCGCTGTTCCTGCAGGCCACCGACGTGCGCTCGGAAGAGCTGCGCAACCAGGGGGTGCGGCCCAGGGTCTGGTTCGGGGAGCGGTGGATCAACTCCATCTTCGAGCTGTTCGAGGAGAACGTCCGGTACTTCCCCGGGCTGCTCCCGGTGGCCGAGGAGCAGGACCCGCAGGCCGAGCTGGCCGCCGGGCGGGTGCCGGCGCTGGAGGAGCTGCGGCTGCACAACGGCACCATCTGGCGGTGGAACCGGCCGATCTACGACATCGCCGACGGCATGCCGCACCTGCGGGTGGAGAACCGGGTGCTGCCGGCCGGGCCCACGGTGGTCGACATGATCGCCAACGCGATGTTCTTCTACGGCCTGCTGCGGATGCTCACCGACCAGGACCGGCCGGTGTGGTCGCAGCTCCCGTTCGCCGCCGCCGAGCAGAACTTCTCGCTCGCCGCCCGCGACGGGCTGGAGGCCACCCTGTACTGGCCCGACCACGGCTGGGTCAGCCCGGACGTGCTGGTGCTGCGCCACCTGCTGCCGCTGGCCGCCGAGGGCCTGGCCCGCTGGGGCGTCGACGACGCCATCTCCGGCCGCTACCTGGACGTGATCGAACAGCGCTGCCTGACCGGCCGCACCGGCTCCAACTGGCAACTGCGCGCCGTCGACGCCCTGGAACACCGAGGCGCCGACCGCCTCACCGCCATCCGGGGCATGCTCGAGCGCTACCTCGACGGCATGACCAGCAACGTCCCCGTCCACACCTGGCCCCTCCCGCCCGCCTGAATCGATCTCTCATTCGAATCAGCGCTGGTCAGGACCCGTGAGTGGTTAGCGTTGTCATAGCAACGCTAACCACTCACGGGTGGTGACCTGGGGTTGCGCGGGGGGCTGGGGTGCGCCATGCTCGGAAACGAACGAACATTCGGTCGGAGGAGGCGAGCCGTGCGCTATGACGGCCCTGGCCACTCACGGGTTGTGCGGGCGGTCGCGGGGGTGCGGGATCCGGAGCTGCCGGCCTTGACGTTGGCGGATCTCGGGGTGGTCAGGGAGGTGCGGGTGGACGGGGACACGGTGTCGGTGACGATCACACCGACGTACACGGGGTGTCCCGCGCTCGCGGAGATGCGGGCGGATTTGCGGCGGGCACTGGCCGAGGCGGGGTACGAGCGGGTGGAGGTGCGCACGGTGTTGTCGCCGCCGTGGAGCACGGACTGGATCACCGAGGACGGCCGGCGCAAGCTCGCCGAGGCCGGCATTGCGCCGCCTTCGGTGCGCGGTCGTGCTGGGCCGGTGGCGCTCAGTTTGGATCCGCCGGCCGCCGCGCGGGTGGCCTGTCCTCGGTGTGGTGAGCCGGCCACCGAGGAGCTGTCGAGGTTCGGCCCGACGCCGTGCACCGAGCTGCGCCGCTGCCCGGCCTGTTTGGAGCCGTTCGAGCACGTGAAGGAGATCTGACGGTGACGGCCACCGCCGGTTTCTACCGGCTGCGGGTGGCGGGGGTGGAGCGGCTGTGCGCGGACGCGGCGGCGGTGACCTTCGAGGTGCCGGAGCCGCTGCGCGAGCGGTTCGCGTTCCGGCCGGGGCAGTACCTGACGCTGCGGCTGTTCCGCGACGGCGTGGAGGAGCGCCGTTCGTACTCGATCTGCGCGCCGGCCGGCGCCGCGCCCCGGGTGGGGGTGCGGCGGATCGAGTCCGGGCTGTTCTCCGAGTGGCTGGTGGACGGCGTGCGCGCCGGCGACGAGGTGGAGGTCGGGCCGCCGGCCGGGTCGTTCACCCCGACGCCGAAGGCCGGCGAGCACCACGGGCTGGTCGCGGCCGGCTCGGGGATCACGCCGGTGCTGTCCATCGCGGCGTCCGTGCTGGCCGCGCACCCGGACACCACCGTCACGCTGCTCTACGGCAACCGGCGCACCGACACGGTGATGTTCACCGAGGAGCTGGCCGACCTGAAGAACCTGTACGGCCCGAGGCTGCACCTGGTGCACGTGCTGTCCCGCGAGCCGATGGAGGCGGAGATCTTCGCCGGCCGCCTCGACGGGGACAAGCTGCGCGAGCTGCTGACCCGGCTGGTCGACGTCGACGGCGTGGACCAGTGGTGGCTGTGCGGCCCGCTGGGCATGACGGAGTCCGCGCTCGCCGTGCTCGGCGAGCTGGGCGTGAGCCGGGAACGGGTGCACCGCGAGCTGTTCTACGTCGACGAACCGCCGCCCGAGCTGCACCACCCGGACTCCGAGCCGGCCACCGGCGAGACCGCCGAGGTCACCGTGATCCTCAACGGCCGCTCCACCACGCTGACCCTGCCCCGCGCGACGCCCGTCCTCGACGCCGCCCAACGGACCCGGGGCGACCTGCCGTTCGCCTGCAAGGGCGGCGTCTGCGGCACCTGCCGGGCCCGGGTCACCGCGGGCGAGGTCCGGATGCGCCGCAACTTCGCCCTGGAGGACGACGAGCTGGCCGCCGGCTACGTCCTGACCTGCCAGTCCCTCCCGGTCACCGACCACCTCACCGTGGACTACGACGCCTAGGACGCCGCCCGCACCGACCGGAAGAACTCCCGCACGTCCGCGACCAGCGAGTCCGGTGCCTCCATCGCCGCGAAGTGACCACCGTGATCGAACTCGGTCCAGTGCGTGACGTGGAACCGCGACCGCGCCAGCTCCCGCACCGGCAGCACGATGTCGTGCGGGAACACCGCCACCCCGAGCGGCACCGAGTCGCCGGCCGGCCGGTGCCGCCCCTGCGACTCGGCGTAGATCCGGGCGGACGAGCCGGCCGTGCCGGTCAGCCAGTACAGCATCACGTTGGTGAGCACCCGGTCGTCGTCGATCGTGCTGGCCGGGTCGACCCACTCGGTGAACTTGTCGGCGATCCAGGCCAGCTGCCCGACCGGCGAGTCGGCCAGCCCGTAGGCGAGCGTCTGCGGCCGGGTGCCCTGGATGCGCATGTAGCCGGGCACGTTGGCCAGGTAGTGACGGGTCCGCTCCAGCCGCTCGCGGTCCTCCGGGTCGGCCAGCGCGACCGGTTGGGACGACGGCGGGGTGGGCAGGAAGTTGACGTGCACGCCGACGACCCGCTCGGGCGCGGCCGCTCCCGCGGCGAGCGAGATCGCCGTCCCCCAGTCGCCGCCCTGCGCCCCGTACCGCTCGTACCCCAACCGGCTCATCAGCTCGACCCACGCCCACCCCACCCGCTCGAAGTGCCAGCCGGCCTCGGTGGTCGGGCCGGAGAACCCGAAGCCGGGGATGGACGGGACGACCAGGTGGAACGCGTCGGCCGGGTCGCCGCCGTGCCGGGCCGGGTCGGTGAGCGGGCCGATCACGTCCAGGAACTCCACGATCGAGCCCGGCCAGCCGTGCGTGAGCACCAGCGGCAGCGCGCCGGGCTCGGGCGACCGGACGTGCAGGAAGTGCACCTTCGCGCCGTCGATCACGGTGGTGAACTGCGGAAACGCGTTGAGCGCCGCCTCGTGGACGCGCCAGTCGTAGCCGTCGCGCCAGCGGGTGGCCAGCTCGCGGACCCGCTGGATCGGGATGCCGTACCCCCAGCCGGCGTCAGGCAGCTCATCGGGCCAACGGGTTCGGTCCAGCCGGGCGGCCAGGTCGTCGAGGTCGGCCTGGGGGATCTCAATCCGGAACGGCTCGATCATGGCTGTCCTCCGTTAGTCGGACGAACGTTTGTCACACTAACGATAGCGTCTATGCTGCCCGAATGGAGATGGCGGGCGCACCGGGACGGCTGCGCCGGCTGCCCAGTTGGTTGATCACGCAGACGGCGGTGCCGGCGGGGCGGCTGGTCGGCGAGGGGCTCGGGGCGCAGCGGGCGCGCCGGGCGCACTACTCGGTGCTGGCCGCGCTGGACGAGTTCGGGCCGGCCAGCCAGGCGGAGCTGAGCCGGCGCTGCGGCATCTACCGCAGCGACCTGGTGGCGTTGGTCAACGAGATGTGCGGGCTGGGGTGGGTGCGGCGCGCGCCCGATCACGACGATCGCAGGCGCAACGTCATCACGATCACGCGCTCGGGCGAGCATCAGCTACGACTGCTGGACGAGCTGCTCGCCGGCATCCAGGACGAGCTGCTCGCGCCGCTGTCCCCTGCCGAGCGCGAGCAGCTGGTCCGGCTGCTCACCCGGGTGCTGGAGCACCACGGCGGCGGCTGATCAGGCTTGTGGTACCGGTTGGGGAGCATCCGCGCCGGCGTACCGCGCCACCGGACGGATGATCTTGCCGCTCCGGGTCTGCTCCAGGATGTTGGCGCACCAGCCGATGACCCGGCTGACCGCGAAGGTCGGGGTGAACATCGAGCGCGGGATGCCGCACAGCTCCATCACCACGCCGGCGTAGAACTCCACGTTCACCGGCAGCGTGCGCCCCGGCTTGAGCTCGGCCAGTATCTCGATCACCCGCCGCTCCACGGTGACCGCGAAGTCGACCAGCTCGCCGCCGGGGCGGTCCGCGAGGCCGCGGGCGGTCTCGCGCAGCATCCGCGCCCTCGGGTCCTCCACCCGGTACACCGCGTGCCCGAATCCCATGATCCGGTCGCCGGCCAGCACCCGCTCGCCCACCCACCGGTCGATCCGATCCGGGCTGCCGATGGCGTCGAGCGAGTCCAGCGCGCGGTCCGGCGCGCCGCCGTGCAGCGGCCCGGAGAACGCCCCGATCGCCCCGGTCACGGCGGATGCCACGTCCGCGCCGGCCGACGCGATCACCCTGGCGGTGAACGTCGAGGCGCTGAACCCGTGGTCGGCGGTGCAGATCAGGTACCGCTCGATCGCGCTGGCCAGCACGTCGTCGGGCACCTCGCCGGTGACCATGTAGAGCCAGTTGGCGGCGCTGGACAGCTCCGCGCGCGGGGCCAAGGGCGGCTTTCCGGAGCGCAGCCGGTGCAGGGCGGCCAGGATCGTCGGGGTCACCGCGCACACCGCGAGCGTGTCCGCCATGGCCCGTTCCGGGTCGGCGTCCCACAGCGGCGGCAGGCCGCGCGCGGCGCCCCACAGCGACAACGCGGTGCGCAGGCCGGCGAGCGGGTTGAACGTCGGACCCACGCTTGCGATCGCCGGCAGCAGCGGTTCCAGCTCCTGGGGCAGCGACCGCAACGCGGCCACCTCCTCGGCGAACCGGGCACGCTCCTGCACGGACGGCAACCGCCCGTGCACGAACAGAAACCAGACGTCCTCGAACGACCGGGTCTCGGCCAGCTCGATCGCCGAGTACTCGCGGTAGTGGTAGAAGCCCTCCCGCCCGCGCACATCACCGAGCTCCGTCGTGGTGACCACCACGTCCCGCAGCCCGGCCGGCACCTCGATCACGGCATACCTCCTCGTCTTCGGTATCGGCAGCGTGCGCCGTGCCGTAAAGTCATGTCAATATTGATCCAGTCAATGTTGGCGAACGCGCTGGTAGATGGCCGTGAGTGGCTAGGGGTGCTATGGCACCCCTAGCCACTCACGGGTTCTGAGCTGGGAGAACGGTGGCTTATCTGAGTACGGGCGAGGTGGCGCGGCGGCTCGGGGTCAAGCCGGAGACGGTGTACGCGTACGTCAGCAGGGGGTTGCTGACCAGCGTGCCGCGGCGGGACGGGCGGCGGGGCAGCCTGTTCGCCGAGGACGAGGTGGCCGCGGTGGCCGAGCGCGGGCCGCATCGGCGGCGGTCCGGTGGTGACATCCACACCGAGCTGACCAGGCTGGGCGACGATGGGCTGTTCTACCGGGGCCGTGACGTCGCCGGGCTGGCCGCCACGATGACGCCGGAGGCCGTGGCGCACCTGCTCTGGACCGGTGAGGAGGGCGAGCGGTCACCGTTCCCGGCGCCGGCCGAGCGGGTGGCGCTGGCGCGGGCGGTCACCTCGGCGTTGCCGGACTCCGCGCGGCTCACCGACCGGGTACGGGTCGCGGTGGTGGCCATGGGCGCGGCGGACCCGTTGCGGTTCGACCTGTCCACCGGCGCGGTGGTGCGCACCGCGGAGCAGTTGATGGGCGTGCTCGTCGACGCGCTCGCCCCGCCGTCGGCGCTGTCGGCGCTGTCGAACGCGGCGGGCGGCGGGCTGGGGCGGCGGCTGTGGCCGGCGCTGAGCCCGTACCCCGAACCGCCCGGCCTGCTCGACGCCGCGCTGGTGCTGCTCGCCGACCACGGGCTGGCGGTGTCCACGGTGGCCGCCCGGGTCGCGGCGAGCGCGCGGGCGCACCCGTACGCGGTGGTCTCGGCCGCGCTCGGCGCGCTGGATGGGCACTATCACGGCGCGGCCAGCGGCCTGGCGTACCGGTTCCTGGCCGACGCCCGCCGCGACCCGGTCGGCGCGATGTCCGAGCGGATGCGCGCCGGGGAGGGCCTGCCCGGCTTCGGCCACCGGATCTACCGGCGCCGCGACCCCCGGGCCTCGGTGCTGCTCGCCCTGCTCCGCGAACGCCCGGAGGCCGCGCCGATCATGGCCACCGTCGACGCCGTGCTCGACAACCTGGACCCGGACCGAGGCCAGTTCCCGAATGCGGACCTGGCGCTGGCCGCGCTGATGCACGCCTACGGCATGCCCGCCGACGCCGGCGAGACGATCTTCGCGGTGGCCCGCACCGTCGGCTGGGTGGCGCACGCGATCGAGGAGTACGCCGAACCCCCGCTCCGGCTCCGCCCGCTCGCCGACTGAACGCCGAATGCCGTTTGCCCAGGTAATGTCGGGGGTCGCGGCTAGCCTGCGGTGGTGCGGACGAACGTCTACGTCGACGGGTTCAACCTGTACTACGGCTGCCTCAAGGGCACGCCGTACCGCTGGTTGGACCTCGAGGCGCTGTGCGCGCGCCTGCTGCCCAGCAACGACGTCCGCCGCGTCCGCTACTTCACCGCCCGGGTCTCCGCGCGCCCGGGCCGCCGGCACGACCCGGTGCACCAGGGCGCGTACCTGCGCGCGCTCGGCACCCTCCCGCGCGTGTCGGTGCACCTGGGCCACTTCCTGACCGCCCCGGCGCGCATGCCGCTCGCCCATCCGCCGCCCGCCCGCCCGCCCTCAGGTCGTCGAGGTACTGCGCACCGAGGAGAAGGGCTCGGACGTCAACCTCGCCACCCACCTGCTGGCCGACGCGTTCCGGGACGACGCCGACGCGTTCGTGATCGTCAGCAACGACAGCGACCTGACCGAGCCGATGCGCATCGTCCGCCACGAGCTGGGCAAGGTGGTCGGGATCCTCAACCCGCACCCGGCCCGCAAGCGCAGCCACGCCCTGCTCAGCTGCAAGCCGAACTTCTTCAAGCAGATCCGCCCGGGGGTGCTCGCGGCCAGCCAGTTCCCGCCCACCCTGACCGACGCGGTCGGCACCATCCGCAAACCGAGGGGCTGGTAAAGCACCGGTAAAGCAAAGGCCCCGCCGGAGCGGGGCCTCGCACCCAGCAGCCGAAGCTCCTGGGGGGATGACCACAGGCTACTACAGGACGAACCCGAGCCGCACGTCTACGCGGACACGCCGAGCGCGGCGTCCAGCTCCGCCGTCAGCCGGGCCTTGGGCCGTGCGCCGATCCCGGCCCACACCGGCTCGCCGTCGCGGAACAGCATCAGCGTCGGCACCGACATCACCCGGTAGTCGCGCATGGTCACCGGGTTCTCGTCGGTGTTGAGCTTGCGGATGGTGAGCGAGTCGGAGCGTTCCTCGGCGATCTCGGCCAGCACCGGTGCCACCATCCGGCACGGGCCGCACCAGGGCGCCCAGAACTCGACCAGCACCGGCTTGTCGTGCCGGAGCACATCCCGTTCGAACGTGGCATCGCTGACGTTTTCCATGCGTTCGACGCTAAACATGACCCTCAGGGGCAACGCAAGCTCGCCGGCCGTCGTGTCGACAGACACGTCTGGGTGGTTGGTGATCCATCACACCCCGGCCGGGCGGACAATCAAGATCGTCCGCCCGGCCGGTCAACGAGGAAGGTCAGCCATGCTCGCCACCATCGCCGCTGTGCTGTTCCTGATCGCCCTGATCTTCGAGCTCGTCGGTATCTCCATCAGCGTGCTCACCGCAAACGTGCTGGTCACCGCCGGGCTGCTGTGCCTGGCGCTGTCCCTGGCCGGCGTCGGCGGCAGGGCTCCCAGGTCGCTGCGCCGCTGACACTCAGCGCCGGGCGTCGACCGCCGTCGCCAGCCGTTCGAGCAGCGCGGACGTGGTCGTCCAGTCCATGCAGGCGTCGGTGATGCTCTGCCCGTGACAGAGCTCGCCGGCCCGGCCGAGGGTGAGGTCCTGGCGGCCGGCGACGAGGAAGCTCTCCAGCATCAGGCCCATGATCCCGGGCTCGCCGGCGCCGATCCGGTCGGCCAGCTCGGCGACCACCTCGGCCTGGCGCAGGTGGTTCTTGCCGCTGTTGCCGTGGCTGGCGTCCACGATCACCCTCGGCGGCAGGCCGGCGGAGTCCAGCCGGCGCAGCGCGTCGGCCACGTCGGCCGCCGAGAAGTTCGGCCCCGCCGCGCCGCCGCGCAGGATGACGTGGCAGTCCGGGTTGCCGGTGGTGCTGATCAGCGCGGCCAGGCCGTCGGCGTTGATCCCGGGGAAGACGTGCTCGGCGGCCGCCGCGCGCACCCCGTCCACCGCGACCTGCACGTCGCCCTCGGTGGAGTTCTTGATCCCGACCGGCATGGACAGCGCGCTGCACAGCTGCCGGTGCACCTGGCTGGCCGCCGTGCGCGCCCCGATCGCGCCCCAGGACACGGTGTCGGCCAGGAACTGCGGGATGATCGGGTCCAGGAACTCGCACCCCACCGGCAGCCCGAGCCCGGACACCTCCAACAGCAGCCCGCGAGCCAGCCGCAGCCCCTTGTTGACCGCGTAGCTGCCGTCCAGGTCCGGGTCGTTGATCAGGCCCTTCCAGCCCAGCGTCGTCCTCGGCTTCTCGAAGTAGGCCCGCATCACGATCCGCAGCTGCCCGGAGAACCGCTCGGCGTCGGCGGCCAGCAGCGAGGCGTACTCCAGCGCGGCCGCCGGGTCGTGGATCGAGCACGGGCCGACCACGACCAGCAGGCGGTCGTCGGCGCCGTGCACGATGTCGGTGATCTCGGCGCGGGCGCGCTGGACGCAGCCGGCGACGTGCGGATCCATCGGATGTTCCTGGCGCAGCAGCGCCGGCGAGATCAGCGGGCTGATGCCCTTGGTATGTCTACCGTCCAGCGCGACGGCATCGGTCGTGACGGTCATGATGGTGGGCGTCCTCTCTACGAGCCGCCCCCGGAAGATGCGCCGAGCCGGCTCGTCAACGATCCGGCTCGGGGTGGGTGTCAGCGCGTGCGGCCGCTGGCGGGCCCACCCGGGGCCGGCCGGCTAAACCAGAAATAACGCCGCACGTGCACGAGTCTACCGTGATCATCTGACCGGCCGGTCACCGGCCGGGGAGCAGCCGGTCAAGCTGGGCTCGCAGGGCGCGCACGGCGGTGGCCCGCTCGATGCGGCCGAGCAGCACGTGCGCGGTCAGCCCGTCCAGCATCGCGATCAGCGCGGTGGCCTCCAGGCCCGGGTCGATGCCGGCCACGCCCGCGTCGCGCAGCGCGTTGGCGATGGCCGCCTCCCCCGGCCGGTACTGCTCGCGCAGCTCCTCCGCGAGCTCGGGCACCACCACCGCCCTGGCCAGGAACGCCAGCCAGATCATGCCCTCGTCGTGGTGGACCGGACCGGCGGTGATCAGCTCGACGGAGAGCTCCTCGACGAACTCACGCGGGTCCGGCGCCGGGCCGAGCGCCGCCAACCGCCCCCGGATCCGGCTGGCCACCAGCTCCACCACCCTGCGCATGGCGCATCGCAACAGGTGGTCCTTGCTGCCGAACCGGCGCTGCACCATGCCCACCGAGCGCCCCGCCTCGGCCGCCACCGTGCGGATGCTGACCGCGTGCAGCCCGTCCCTGGCGGTGATCCGCAGCACCGCGTCGGCGATCGCCTGGGAGTCACGGTCGGTCAGCGCGCCGTCTTCGTCCACGCCTCATTTTCCGTTGCGCCCGTCCGCCGGCCCTCAGTACCTGTTCGATACAAATGTATCGCCGCACATCGCCGGTCTGGACGCCGGGGGCTGACAAAATCCGCGACTCACCCTGCCGAAATCCCCGACTCGCGGGGCGGGGTACGGCGTTCAGGCGTCCGCGAACCCCGGGACCCAGTGGGTGACGATCTCGCGGGAGCGGACCGTGCAGTCGATCTGGGACAGGATGTTCATCCAGCCGGCCACGACGCGCAGCAGCATCAGGTACTGCGGCGGCAGGCTCATGGCCCGGCCGGTGCGGAAGTCCGCGCCCGCGAAGTCGATCACCCGGCCGCCCTCGGCCTGCATGAACGCGCGGTGGTAGTGGAACTCGTCCTCGCGCACCGGGTTGCCCAGGCCGCCGATGTAGTGCAGCACGTCCTCGGGGGTGACGCGGTCGGCCATGCCCACGAACCCCTCGGCGTGCAGCAGCTCGAGCAGCTCCTCGCCGCGCTGGTCGGCGGCCAGCCGCAGCAGCCGGCCCAGCGGGCGGGGGATGCCGTCCGGGAGCCGCGACACCGCGCCGAAGTCGAGCACGCCGAGCCGGCCGTCGCCGAGCACCCGGTAGTTGCCGGGGTGCGGGTCGGCGTGCAGCAGGCCGACCCTGGCCGGCGAGGAGAAGCTCAGCTCGATCACCTGGCGGCCGACCCGGTCGCGGACCCGCTGTTCGGCGGCGTCGGCGGCGCGCCGGTGCACGAACTCGGACAGCGGGGTGCCCTCCAGCCACTCGGAGACGATCACCTTGGGCGCGGACGCCAGCACCCTCGGCACCCTGACCTGCTCGTCGTCGGCCAGCGCGGCGGCGAACGCGCGCTGGTGGTCGGCCTCCAGCCGGTAGTCCAGCTCCTCGGACATCCGGTCCATCAGCTCCTGGAGCAGCCCGCGCACGTCCGCCCCCGGCACGATCACCTGGATCACCCTGGCGAACCGGCGAAGCTGGCGCAGGTCGGACATCAGCGCCTGGTCGGCGCCGGGGTACTGCACCTTGACGGCCACCTCGCGGCCGTCGTGCCAGACCGCCCGGTGCACCTGGCCGATGCTCGCGGCGAACGGGCGCTCGTCGTCGAACTCGGCGAACCGCTCGGGCCAGCGCCGGCCGAGCTGCTCGGCCAGCACCCGGTGCACCTCGGACGCGGGCATCGCGGGGGCGTTGGACTGCAGCTTGGTGAGCGCGCGCTGGTACGGCTCGGCCAGCTCGGAGGGGATCATGGCCTCGTAGACGGACAGCGCCTGGCCGAGCTTCATCGCGCCGCCCTTGAGCTCGCCGAGCACGGCGAAGAGCTGGTCGGCGTTGCGGTTGGCCAGCTCGGCGGCGACCTCGGCGCGGTCGGCGCCGGTCAGCCTGCGCGCCCAGCCGGCGGCGGTGCGGCCGGCGAATCCGACGGGGAGCGAGCCCAGCCGGGCGGTGCGCTGCATGGTGCCCCGGGGCGGCTCCGTCATGCTCACAATCTAATCTACCGCCGGTAACCCGCCTACCTACTTCCAGCCGGTACGCCCGTTATGTTTGGAGTGACCCGCGTGCGGCAGGATCGGGCGGGTGGTTGACCATCCGTTGGCGGACGTTCCGGACCGCCTCTTCGACGACCCCGAGTCGGAACGCCGCTGGCGGGCCCGGTTCACCGCGCCGAGGGTGTCGCTGCCGGAGTGGGCGCACGACGCCCCGGACCGGTGCGTGTACGAGTCGAACGCGAGCGGCACCTGGGAGATCTACGCCTGGGACCGGGCCAGCGGCGAGCACCGTCAGGTCACCGACCGGCGCGGCGGGACGCACACCGCGAGCATCGCCCCGGACGGCGAGCGGCTGTGGTGGTTCGCGGACACGGACGGTGATGAGTACGGACGGTGGGTGAGCGAGCCGTTCCACGGGGGCGGCGGGAGCGCGCGCGACGCCGTGGCGCCTCCGGACGGGGAACCGGACGCGCTGACCGGCTACTCCGCCGGGCTGGCGATCGGCCACCGGGTGGTCGCGTTGGGCACCGCCACCGACGACGGCAGCCGGATCTGGCTGTCCCGGGACGGCAAGCCGGCCGAGCTGGTCTACGAGCACGCCGAGGACGCCGGGGTGGGCGCGCTGTCCCACGACGAGACGCTGCTGGCGATCTCGCACTCCGAGCACGGCGACTCGCGGCACCCGGCGCTGCGGGTGCTGTCGACCGAGACCGGCGACGTGGCCGGGGAGCTGGCGGACGGGCCGGGGCGCGGGCTGATGCCGCTGGAGTTCCCCGAGCTGGCCGGGGACACCCGGCTGCTGGTCGGGCACGAGCGGCGGGGCCGCGACGAGCTGCTCATCTGGGACGTGGCGACCGGCGAGCAGACCGAGCTGGACATCGACCTGCCCGGCGACCTGGTCGGCGGCTTCTACCCGGACGGCACCGCGCTGCTGGTCGTGCACACCCACGCCGCCCGCGCCACGCTGCACCGCTACGAGCTGGCCAGCGGCACGCTGACCGCGCTGGACACCGCGCCCGGCTGCGTCGGCTCGGCCGCCGTGCGCCCGGACGGCGCGGTGGAGTACGGCTGCTCGTCGGCGGCCACCCCGCCCTCGGTGCGCGCGCTGCACCCGGACGGCACCGACCGCGAGCTGTTCGTGCCGCCCGGCGAGCGCGCGCCCAGCTCGGTGCCGGTCACCGACGCCTGGGTCGGGGAGATCCACGCGCTGGTCTCCGTGCCCCCCGACGAGGCCCGGCCGCTGCCCGCCGCGTTCATCCTGCACGGCGGACCGCACGCGGCCGACGAGGACAGGTTCTCCGGCGTGCGGGCCGCCTGGGTGGACGCCGGGTTCGCCGTCATCGAGGTCAACTACCGCGGCTCCACCGGGTACGGCAGCCACTGGCGGGACGCGATCGAGGGCAACCCCGGCCACACCGAGCTCGCGGACGTGGCCGCCGTGCACGACTGGGCCGTCCGCACCGGCCTGGCCGACCCGGCGCGCTGCGTGGTGGACGGCTGGTCCTGGGGCGGCTACCTGGCGCTGCTCGCGCTGGGCACCCAGCCCGAGCGCTGGGCCGCCGGCATCGCCGGGCTGCCGGTGGCCGACTACCTCACCGCGTACGCCGACGAGATGGAGCAGTTGCGCGCGTTCGACAGGGCGCTGTTCGGCGGCTCGCCCGCGCAGCTGCCCGAGCTCTACCGCGCCGCCTCACCGCTCACCTACGTCGACAAGGTCCGCGCGCCGGTCCTGGTCCTCGCCGGCGAGAACGACCCCCGCTGCCCGATCCGCCAGGTGGACAACTACCTCGACGCCCTGGCCGCGCGCGGCGACCTGCCCTACCGGGTGCTGCGCTTCGACGCCGGCCACGGCTCGCTCGTGGTCGACGAGTCCATCCGCCACACTGCCGTGGAGATCGCCTTCGCCCGCGAGCGGACCTAGACCTTGGCGACCAGGGTGACGTCCACGTTGCCCCGGGTGGCCTTGGAGTACGGGCACACCTGGTGCGCCTTCGCCACCAGGTCGTCGGCGGTCGCCTGGTCCAGCCCCGGCACCGTGGCGGTGATCGTCACCGCGATCGCGAAGCTGGTCTCGTCCGGTCCGATGCCGACGTCCGCGCCCACCGTCGCGCCGTCCGGGATGGTGACCTTCTCGTTGCGGCCGACCAGCCGCAGCGCCCCGTGGAAGCACGACGCGTAGGCCGCCGCGAACAACTGCTCGGGGTTCGTCGCCCCGCCGGGGCCGCCGAGCGCGGGCGGCAGCTTCAGCTCGAGGTCGATGAAGCCGTCGTCGGAACGGACGGCGCCATCCCGGCCGCCGCCCGAGGAGACGGCATGCGCGGTGTACTTCACGTCCATCTCGGTGTCCTTCCTTCGTCGGATCCGCGCCCGATCGGGTAGCTCTGATTCCCACTCACGGACCCTTGCCTGCAGCCGAACCTTCCATATCGTCTAAGTCACAGCATCCCGTAGCGCACTGTTATCACCCTGGAAATAACCGGTGGAGATCATGGTGTGCCGAGGAGGCACGACGTGGGACTCTTTCGACTGCACGTACAGATCGAGGACCGGCCGGGGCGGCTGGCGGAGCTGGCGGCGGCGGTGGCCGGCGCGGGCTGCAACATCGTCTCGCTGACCGTGCTCGGCGAGCGCGGCCCGGACGGCTCGGTGACCGACGAGCTGCTGGTCGACGCCGCCGACCAGGCGACGGCCACGTCGCTCGCGGACCAGATCCGGGCCGCCGGGATGGGCTGCACCCTGGCGGTGCGGGCCGACGCGGACGAGCTGCGCGACCCGGTGACCACCGCGCTCGCGCTGGCCCGCAGGGTGGCCGGCGACCCGGACGCGGCGCCGCGCGCGATGGCCAGCCTGCTGCACGCCACGCTGCAGGACACGCCGCCGCTGGACGCGGACGCGCACGCGCACCAGATGCGGGTCTTCGGCCAGGACGTCAGGCTGTGCCGGGGGTGGCCGTTCACCGCGACCGAGGTGTCGCGGGCCGCCGTGCTGGTCGAGCTGGCGGAGCTGTGCGCGGCGGCCTCGGACCGGCCCGACCCCGCCGACGAACCGGGCAGCCTGGGCCTGGTGCTGCTCGGCAACGGCTCGGAGGTGGAGCTGCGGGTGGCCACCCTGTCCGACGGGCCGCTGGTGGCCGCGTTGCATGCCCGCTGCACGCCGAGCACCCGGCACGGCCGGTTCCTCAACCCCAGCCCGGCGCTGTCCTCGGACGAGCTGGCCGAGCTGCTGGTCGGCGCCTCCGGTGACGGGGTCGCGCTGCTCGCGCTGACCCCGGACGGCGGGCACGCGGTCGGGCTGGCCACCCTGGACCCGGACGGTGCCGGCGGCGCCGCGCTCGGGGTGCTCGTCGAGGACGCCTGGCAGGCGCGCGGGGTGGGCACCGCGCTGGTCCGCCGGGCCGTCGAGCTGGCCACCGAGTCCGGCTGGTCCGAGCTGTCCGCGTTCGCGCACCCCGGCAACCTGCGCATCACCCGCCTGCTGCGCCGCTCCGGCCTGCGCCCGACCGCCCGCCTGGTCGACGGCCTCCTCGAGGTCCACGTCGCCCTCCCGCAACACGCGGTGACGTCGCCCTGACCAACCCGTGAGTGGTTAGCGGTGCCATAGCACCTCTAACCACTCACGGGCTCTGACCAGGCTTGACGCCGTTACATACGTTCGTGTATGTATGTAAACCGTGCGACGGACCGCCGAGGAGACCGCAGCCACCCGGGCGGCGGTGTTGGATGCGGCGTTGTTCGTGTTCGCCGAGCGCGGGTATGCCTCGGCCACGCTCGCCGATGTGGCCGGCCGGGCGGGGGTGACCAGGGGCGCGGTGTATCACCACTTCGCGGACAAGTCGGCGCTGCTCGCGGCCGTGCTCGGCGAGCCGTGGGACGCGGTGGCCGGACCGGCGTGGGCGGAGCTGGACGGGCCGGGGGTGCGGGGGCTGCCGTTGCGCGAGCGGTTGCCGGCGTTCGCCGCCGCCTGGCTGGGCGCGCTGCGCGAGGACGCCCGGTTCCAGGCGCTGATGGCGGTCGGCATGGACGCGGGCGGCCGCGATCCGGCGCCGGGGGCGAAGGCGCACGCGCTCGTCGAATGGCGGGACCGGCTGGCTACGACGTTTCGGGCGGCCCGCGCGGAGCTTGCCGACGGGGTGACGCCGGAGGCGGCCGCCGCGCACCTGCTGGCCTGGCTGTGCGGCACCGCGATGCTGGCCGGCGCGGATCCGTCACTCATCGGCCCGGCCAGCGCGACCGCCGCGTTCCGGGGGTTGCTGAGATGAGCCAGGGCATCAAGCCGGCCGCGGCGGTGGCCGTCGCGTGCATCGCGCTGTTCGCGGACATGCTGGTGTACGGGCTGGCCATCCCGGTGCTGCCGCTGCTGCCCGCCGTGGTCGCGGCCGGCCCGACGGCCACCGGCGCGATGTTCGCCGGCTACCCGGCCGCCGTCCTGCTGGTCACGCCGATCGGCGGCCGGCTGGTCGACAGGTACGGCCCGCGCCGGCCGCTGCTGATCGGGATGGTCGGGCTGGCCGCCACCACCGTGCTGTTCGCGGCCGGCGAGCCGTACTGGCTGCTGGTGCTGGCCCGGGTGCTGCAGGGCGTGGCGGGCGGGATGTCCTGGGTGGCCGGGCTGGCGCTGATCGCGGCGGCCACCCCGATGGCGACGCGGGGCCGGTCGATGGGGCTGGCGATGAGCATGGTGTCGCTGGGCGTGCTGGCCGGTCCGCCGCTGGCCGGCCTGCTGGTCGAGCGGTTCAACACCACCGCGCCGTTCCTGCTCGCCGCCGGGCTCGCGCTGGCCAACGGGGTGGCCCAGGTGCTGCTGGTGCGCGGGCACACCCCGGTGACCACCGACGACCCGGCCGGACCGCTGGACGTGCTGCGGGTCAGGGGGTCGTGGTCGGTGGTCGGCGCGGTGGTCGTCGGTGCCGGCGCCATCGCGGCCGTCGAGCCCGTGCTGCCGCTGCACCTCACCGAGCGGTTCGGCATGAGCGCGCTGGACCTCGGGTTGGTGTTCGCGGCGGCCGTGTTGGCGGGTGCGGTGGTGAACCCGCTGGTCGGCGGCCTGGTCGGGCGGCGCGACGCCCGGGTGCTTGTCGGCGTCGGGGTGGCCGGCACGGTGCTGGCGCTGGTCGGGCTCGCGCTGGCCGGGCAGGCCTGGCAGGTGTGGACGGCCATGGCGGTGCTCGGCGCGGCGACCGCCTGCGTGCTCGCGCCGGCCACCACTCTGATCGGCTTCCAGGGCGCCGCGCTCGACCCGCCCGCGCTCGGCGGCGGGTACGCGCTGTTCAACCTGGCCTACGCCGCCGGGCTGATGCTCGGCCCGCTGCTCGCCGGCGCCGGTACCGATCTTGTCGGACTGGCGTCGGCGCTGGTCGGGCTGGCCGCGCTGGCCGCCGTGCTCGGCACCGCCGGGATCGCCGGGCTGCCCACCGGGCGCGGCGGGCCGCGCGAGAGACTTGACGCATGACCCCGCTGCTGGTGTTCGACGGCGAGTGCGGCTTCTGTACCCGCACCCTGGGCTGGCTGCGCCTGGCGGACCGCCACCGAGTGATCGAGACCGCGCCCTACCAGCGCCCCGGCGTGCCGGAGCTGGTCGGCGCGAGCCGGGAGCAGTGCGCCGCCGCCGTGCAGTGGCGCGACGCCGACGGCACCAGGGCCGAGGGCGCCGCCGCGATCAGCGCCGCGCTGTCGGTGGCCCTGGACTCGACCTGGCCCCAGCGGCTCTACCAGCGCACCTCGCGCGCGCAGGGCAAGCTCTACGGCTGGGTCTCGGAGAACCGGCACCGGCTGCCCGGCGTCACCCCGTGGTGCACCCGCTACCCGCACGACTGCGGGGCCTGAACAACTAGAGCAGCTCCAGGGCGCGCTCCGGCGGGCGGGCCACCACCGCGCGGTCGCCGAGCAGCACGATCGGCCGCTCGATCAGGATCGGGTTGGCGGCCAGCGCGTCCAGCAGGGCGTCCCGGTCGGCGCCGGCCAGCCCCAGCTCGCGGTAGCGCGCCTCGCCGGTGCGGGTGATCGCGCGCGGGTCGTCGGTGCCTAGCCGGCGCAGCACGTCCTCCAGCTCGGCACGGGTCGGCGCGTCCTCCAGGTAGCGGACCACCGTCGGGTCGACGCCGCGCTCGGCGAGCAGGGCCAGCGCGCCCCGGCTCTTCGAACAGCGCGGGTTGTGCCAGATCGTCACGTTCCGCTGAACGGTCACGGTCAGCAATGGTAAGGCCGGCCCCCGCGACCACCCGCGAAGCGGGGGCCGGCCAGCCCTGTCAGCCGCCGTTGCGGACGGCCTGCTCGATGCGGTCACCGAGCTGCTTGTCGATGTTCTTCCAGTACTCGAACGCGCGCGCCAGCACCGGCTCGCTCACGCCGCCGAGCAGGTGCCCGGACACGTTGGACACCATCCGGTCGCGGGCCGCGTCGTCGAGCACCTCGCGGACCATGGTGCCGGCCTGGCCCCAGTCGTCGTCGTCGCGGCGCAGCGTGTAGGCCGAGCGGACCATCTCGCCGTCGGCGTGCCAGAGCGCCTCGGCGGTCCGTGCCGGGTCGGCCTTCGGGCCCTCGTAGGAGTTCGGCGCGTACACCGGGTCGGACGCGTTGCGCACCCTCATCGCGCCGTCCTTGGAGTAGCTGTTGACCTCGACCTTGGGCGAGTTCACCGGGATCTGCTTGTAGTTCACCCCGAGGCGGTGCCGGTGCGCGTCGGCGTAGGAGAAGCCACGGGCGAGCAGCATCTTGTCCGGGCTCAGGCCGGTGCCGGCCACCATGTTGTTCGGTTCGAACGCGGCCTGCTCCATCTCGGTGTGGTAGTCGGTGACGTTGCGGTTCAGCGTCAGCCTGCCGACGTCGATCAGCGGGTAGTCGCCGTGCGGCCAGACCTTGGTCAGGTCGAACGGGTTGAACCGGTAGGTCTTGGCGTCCTCGAACGGCATGATCTGCATCTTCAGCGTCCAGCTCGGGTGCTCGCCGCGCTCGATCGCGTCGTACAGGTCGCGCTGGTGGTAGTCGCCGTCCTTGCCGGCCAGCTCGTCCGCCTCGGCCTGGGTGAGGTAGTCGATGCCCTGGTCGGTCTTCCAGTGGTACTTGACCCAGAAGATCTCGCCGGCGGCGTTGACCCAGCTGTAGGTGTGGCTGGAGTAGCCGTTCATGTGCCGCCAGGTCTTCGGGATGCCCCGGTCGCCCATCAGCCAGCTCAGCATGTGCGCCGACTCCGGGGACAGCGTCCAGAAGTCCCACTGCATGTCGTTGTCCCGCAGGTTGTTCGACAGCCTGCGCTTCTGCGAGCGGATGAAGTGCTGGAACTTCAGGGGGTCCCGGATGAAGAAGATCGGGACGTTGTTCCCGACGATGTCCAGGTTGCCCTCGGAGGTGTAGAGCTTGACGGCGAACCCGCGCGGGTCGCGCCAGGTGTCGGGGCTGCCCCGCTCGCCGGCGACGGTGGAGAACCTGACCAGCGACTCGGTCTTGGCGCCGGGCTGGAACACCGCCGCCTTGGTGTAGGCGCTGACGTCGTTGGTCACCTCGAAGTGGCCGAACGCGCCACCGCCCTTGGCGTGCGGCTGGCGCTCCGGGATGCGCTCCCGGTTGAAGTTCGCCATCTGCTCGATGAGGTAGTGATCGTGCAGAACGATGGGACCGTCCGGTCCGATGGTGAGCGAATGCTCGTCGCTCGCCACCGGGATGCCGGCGTCCGTCGTGGTTGGCCGCGTGGAGGTCACGGCTGCAGCTCCTTCGTGTTGTGGTGGGATACGGGCCGGTCCTGGCAGTCCGGGCACAGCCCCCAGAACACGACCTCGGCTTCGTCAACTGTGAAACCGGCGTCCTCGCCGGGGGCCAGGCACGGCCGCTCGCCGACCGTGCAGTCGACGTCCTCGGTCCGCCCGCAGCGCCGGCACACCAGGTGGTGATGGTTGTCCCCGGTGCGGGTCTCGAACAGGGCCGCCGAGCCGGCTGGCTCGATCCGACGGACCAGGCCGGCATGGGTACAGGCCGCGAGCACGTCGTACACGGCCTGCTTGGACACCGAACCGAGGCGGGCGGCGACCAACCGGGCCACCGTGTCCGCGGTGGCGTGCGGGTGCTCGCCCAGCACCTCCAGCACCGCGACCCGCGATGCGGTCACCCGCATGCCGGCGGTGCGCAGCCGCTCGCTCGTATCGCCCGGCATGGCCGCGGCGGACGATACGCGCGAGCGCTCGGGACCGAAGTTCGGCACGTCCCCGACCACACCACCTTTTCTGGACTTAGTCAAGAGTAGGCGGGGTTGTCGGCGCGTCCGGGTGTGGCACGCCACGGTGGGTAGTCGGGCGGGCACCGCTCGTCGACTCGTGACACCGAAAAGCCGACGTAGATGCGGCTAAACGGCGGTCATACCGGACGCCCACGCCTGTCACCATGAGTGACATCCGCTCCCCCTGGACCGACCACCGCAACAACAGCATGCCGATGAGCCCGCAATGCCCGACGAGCTGACCCTGGCGGCACGACAGGCCGCCCGGGCTCGACGCGTCCACCCCGACCGCCCGGACCGGCCGGAACGCACGGCCCATCGCGTCCGAGTCACGCGCGACCCGCGCCCGGCGGTCCGCGCCAACCACATCGGTCATGCCGGCAACGGGACGAGCATCGGCAACGGAGCTGGCCGAAACCTCGATGGACACGCCAGCCACAACAACCACGCCGACGCCAACGGCGACGCCGGCCGCAAGGACCGAGTGAGCCGCCACAACCGAGCCAGACGCCATGGCCGCACGACCCGAGGCGCCCGGGCCGATCCCCGGGCCGATCCCCGGGCCGATCCCCGCAAGGACGCCCGAGCCGAACCCCGCAACGGCGCCCGAGCCAACCCCCGGTCCGAGCGCCGCAACGACGCCGGTCGCGGCGACCGGACCGAGGCCGCTCGCGGGGGTCGGCTCCTCGGGCGCGGCTCCCGGTCTCGCCGGATCCTGGCGGTGATCGTGCTGCTGGCGGCGCTCACCGCGCTGTGGTTCGGCCGAGGCGCCTGGTGGCCGGCGGTGACCTCGACGAACCCGTACCAGACCAGCCCGGCTGCGAACTTCCCGGTCGGCGCCGAGGGCATCGTGACGCCGGACGCGGCCGCGGTGGACGGCATGACCGCCGACCAGGTCGCCGACGCGCTGAACCGCGTCAAGCGCGCCCTGGAGGCCGCCTACCTGGACCCCCGCCTGCTGGTCGAGCACGACCCGACCCCGGTGCTCAACCTGCTCGCCCCGGACAGCGCGGCGACCGTGCGGCAGCGGTTCGCGGCCGGCGAGTACGGCACCGCGCTCGTCCAGTTGGCCTCCGGCACCAAGCTGGCCGCCGAACCACGCTCCAGCGGGCGGATGCGCTACGAACGCGTGGACTGGAACGGCCGGCCGGCGCTCGACGTGACGAGCAACTACGTGTTCGCGTACGCCTTCGCCAGGCCATCGGGCGTGGTTGTGATTCACACCGAGACGCATTGGATGTTCCCGCTGGGAAGTGACATCCGACCGTCCTCGCGTGGCATGTACCTAGGCCGGACGAACGGCTACTGGCACGGCATGGACTGCACGTTCGCCGCCACCGGCCGCACCGCGCCCGCCACCGCACGCAGCCGGGGCACCGACCCCGACTACCGCGAGTCCGACTCGCTGGACGCCTACTTCGACCCCACCCGCCCGGTCACCGTGACGTCCGGCTGCCGCTGACCGCCCACGCCCCGGCAGGCGAGCGCGGCGGCGACCGCCCGCCCGATGCCCGCGGCACGCCCCACGACCTCCACGTCCCCGACCAGCGGCGCACGCCGCTCCCGGCCGACCGTCCGCACCGACACCCCCCGAGGACCGCGCGGCGGCGCGCCCAACAGATGCCGGGGAGACCCCGACCGCTGCCGAGGCACCCGTACCCGCAGCTCCAGCCTCTGACCCTCGACCTCCGGCTCGGGCTCACGCCGCCTACGCCCGCAACAGAACCCGCCGCCGATCAGCACCAGCACGCCCCAGCCGACCAGCAGCGCCATCGCCCGATCCGTGGCCGGGCTCGGCCCCCGCCGGGCGCCCGGTTCACCAACCTCCGGAACATGCCTGGTGGCCGTCGAGGCCGGCACCCCCCGCACCGAGGCGTCCCCAACGACCCCCGGCGCCACCGCCGCCCCCAACCGTTCCTCACACCCCGCCGCGAGCCCCGACCCGCTCGATCCGGCACACGCGGACGCCGCCTGGGCCAGCGCGAACGCGCCAAGCCCGAGCACCGCCCCGACCGCGCACGCGATCACGACGACCAAAGCACGGACCCGGGACACGGCATCCCTCAACAATCGGTTGATGATCACTTCTCGCAGAAAGTTACCAACCGTCACATTGATCTCGCGGGATCGACACCCAATAGATTGATGAGGTCGTGTCCCCGCAGGTCACCGTGACGCGCTGTCGGGGCGCCGCACAGCTTGCTGGGGTGTCGCGCATGGTGCGGGCTGTGCGGCGGCCCAGGTTGGTATGCGGCCGGGGCGGCGGTCAGGTGAGGGCGGCGGTCAGTTGGGTTGCGGTGGCCGGGTCGTGCCGGGCGGTCGTGGTCAGCATCGCGACGAGCTGGTCGACCAGCCAGTCCTCCAGCCGCTCGCGCGCCGGCGTGCCCTCGCGCAGCCAGGTCACGCTCGCGCCCTCCACCACGGCGAACCAGCTGCGCAGGGTCAGCTCCAGCATCGGTGTGACCGGTTCCCCTGGGGCCAGGCGCTCGCCGACGATGCGCACGACGTGCTCGCGCACGCTGTCCACCAGCTCGTTCGTCGCCTCGGTCGCGATCAGCGAGCCGGTGCGCATCAGTGCCACGTAGGCGCTGGCGTAGGTCTGGGCGGAGCCGAGGAAGGCGTTCAACGAGTAGCGGACCTGGTCGAGCAGCGGGTACTCCTCGGGCGGGGTGATCGCGGCGATCACTTCGTCGACCACCGCGCGCAGCGCCGCGACCCGCAGCTCGTGGATGTTCGGGAAGTACCTGTAGAACAGCGCGCGCGACACGTCCGCCGCCCTGGCCACGTCGTCGACGGTGACCAGCTCGGGCGGCCGGTCGGCGAACAGCGTGAGCGCCGTGCTCACCAGGTGCTCGCGCCGTCGCTGCGGGCTCATCCGCCGGGCCGACGGGTACTCCAGGCCCACCCGCAGCCTCGGCCGGACGCGGTCCGCCGTCACAGGTCGAGCACCAGCCGTTCCCCCTCCGCCCGCGACACGCAGATGGTCATCGTGCCGGCTCGCTCCGGCGCGGTCAGCGCCCGGTCCCGGTGCTCGACCGCGCCGGCCAGCACCCGGGTCCGGCAGGTGCCGCAGAAACCCTGCCGGCAGGAGTACGCCACGTCCGGCAGCCGCTCCGTGATGACCTCCAGCGCGGACCTGTCGGCCGGGACCTCGAGGCTGACGCCAGCCCGGGCCAGCTCGACGGTGAACGCCCGCCCGCCCGACACCGGCGGCGCCGCGAACCGCTCGACGTGCAGCGCGGCCAGGGATGCGCCGGCGGAGCGCACGGCGGCCAGCATCGGCGGCGGACCGCACAGGTAGCCGACCGTGCCCCCGCCCGGGGCGTTGGCCACCAGCGCCTCGCCGCTGGGCGGGCCGCCCCGCTCGTCGTCCGCCCAGATCACCACCCGGGACGGATCCAGCCCGCCGATCTCGTCCAGGAACGGCATGGAGTCGCGCCCGCGGCCGGCGTAGACGAACCGCCAGTCCGCGCCGGCGGCCGCCACCGCGCGCACCATCGGCAGGATCGGGGTGATCCCGATGCCGCCCGCCATGAAGAGATACCGAGGCGCCCGGATCAGCGGGAACCCCGAGCGCGGCCCGCGCACCCGCACCCGTGCGCCCTCGCCCAGCCCGTGCACCTCGCGGGAGCCGCCGGCGCCGTCCCGGATCCGCCGCACCGCGATCCGGTAGCCGTCGCGCCGTGCCGGGTCACCGCACAGCGAGTACTGCCGGACCCGGCCGGACGGCAGCACCACGTCCAGGTGCGCGCCGGGCCACCACCGAGGCAGCTCCGGGCCGGCCGGGTCGCCGTCCGCCCTGGTCAACAGCAGGCTGACCACGTCGCTCGCCTCCGCGCGCACCCGCCGCACGACCAGCTCCAGCTCGCGCCGCACGGCCACCACCGGCGGGCGCCGGCCCAGCAGGCTCAGCTCGCCGGCGAGCGCGATGGCCGCCCCGACCGCCCGGAACACCGGGCTCGGCCGAGGAAACGCCGGCGGAGAACCAGCGCTCACCGGCCGCCCCGTTCATCGGCCGCCTTGGCCGCGGGCGAGCTGGCCAGGTATGCCACCGCCTGGCTGGTCGAGCCGTGCTGGCTGGGGTGGTAGTCGCGCCGCAGGTAGGGCAGGAACGACCTCAGCAGCCGCCCCGGGCCGGGCAGGCCGTACCTCCGCGTGGCCCGCAGCGGGTCGGTGAGCCGGGGGCGACGCCGGCCGGTCGGGTCGTTGGCCATCAGGAACCGCACGCCCTTGATCCACAGCGCCAGCATCCCGGGCGCCACCACCAGCATCAGCTTGGCCCGCCGCCAGTACCGACCGTCCAGGTGCATGTACAGGTCGAAGGCCACCGCGCGGTGCTCGACCTCCTCGGCGCCGTGCCAGCGCAGCAGGTCGAGCATGGTCGGGTCGGCCCCGGCGGCGTCCAGACCGGGCGAGTTCAGGATCATGTCACCGAGCACGGCGGTGAAGTGCTCGATCGCCGCTACGCCCGCCACCTGCTCGATCAGCCGTTCCTCGCGGCGGCGCTCCGGGTTGCGCCGGCCGGTGAAGTCACGCTCGCCGAGCGCGTGCCGGAACAGCCAGCGCACCTGGCCGACGTAGGGCTCGGGGTCCAGGCCGTGCGCGGTGAAGTGGTCGAGCACGCCCTGGTGCGACTCGGCGTGCACCGCCTCCTGGCCGATGAACCCGCGCACCTCCTCGGCCAGCCGCTCGTCGCGGATCATCGGCAGCGCCTGGGTGAACAGCCGCACGAACCACCGCTCGCCCTCCGGGAGGAGCAGGTGCAACACGTTGAGCAGGTGCGTGGTGTACGGGTCGCCCGGGATCCAGTGCATGGGCAGCGCCGACCAGTCGAACTCGACGTCCCGGGGGCGCAGCGAGACGCGATCCGGTTCCTCCAGTTCGTCCATGCCGGGCGCCTTCCTAGAGGTTGATCTCTCGGCGGGCCGCCGCTCGCAGCACGGCGGGCGTGAGCCGGGACAGCGCCAGCCCCAGCCGGGCCTCCGGCGTCACCGGGGCCAGCGCGGTGTTCCGCTCCACCGCGCGCACGATCTCCCTCGCGGCGCGCTCGGGGGTGTAGTTGCGCCGGCCGTATGCGGCGTAGGTGGCGCGCTGGCGGCGGTCCTGCTCGGTGTCGTCGGTGCCGACGAACCGGGTGGTGGCGGTGATGTTGGTGTGCACGAAACCGGGGCAGACGGCCACCACGCCGATGCCGTGCTCGGCCAGCTCACCGCGCAGGCACTCGCTGAGCATGAGCACGGCGGACTTGGTGGTGGAGTACGCGGGCAGCGCGCGGGACGGCAGGTACGCCGCCGCCGAGGCGATGTTCACGATCCGCCCGCCCTCGCCGTGGGCGACCATCGGCGCGCCGAACACCCGGCAGCCGTGGATCACGCCCCAGAGGTTCACGTCGATGATCCGCCGCCATTCGTCCAGCGTGGTCTCCGCGAACGGGCCGGCCATGCCGATGCCGGCGTTGTTCACCACCACGTCCGGCACGCCGTGCTCGGCCAGCACCCACTTGGCGAACCCGGCCATCGCCTCGGCGTCTGCGACGTCCACCCGGTACGGGATGCCCACCCCGGCGCCGCGCCCGGCGACCTGGCGGCAGGTGTCGACGGCCGACGGCTCGTCCCGGTCGGCGACGACCACGCGGGCGCCCCGGTCGGCGAATGCCAGCGCGGTGGCCCGGCCGATGCCGCTGCCCGCCCCGGTGATCACCACCAGCGAACCTCCGTGCCGGTCACGGGCGGCCGCCCGCTCACGCGCCCTGCGCAGCGCCGGTGCCGGCTCGCCGCCGCCCTCCACGTGCTCCACCAGCTCGGTGACGCAGCGGGCGACCACGCCGGGATGGCTGCGGGGCAGCCAGTGGCCGCCGGGGATGCGGCGCACCCTCGGCTCGGGCACCCAGCCGGCCAGGTCGGACTGCAGCGGCGCGGTGACGAACGGGTCCCTGGTCGGCGCGAGCACCTGGACGGGCACCTCGGCGCGCGCCGGCCTCGGCCTGGTCAGGTGCGAGAGCATGTTCTCCCGGTACAGGCCGAGCCCGCGCACCGCGTCCGAGGTGGCCGGCCGCCGCAGGCCGGCGTCGCCCCTGGTCAGCAGCGACATCGCGCGCGGCAGCAGGCCGCTGCGCCAGGCCAGCTCCGGCAACCCCGGAAGCTGGAAGAACCCGATGTACCCGGACGCGGCGAGCTGGGTGAACAGCTCGCGCAGCCGGCGCGGGGTCGGGCGGCGCAGCCGGGAGCGGAACCAGGCGCCGGCGTGGTCGAGATCGGGGCCGGAGATCGAGGTGAACGAGGCGACCCCGCCGTCCAGCGCGCCGCCGGTGACGGCATGCCAGGCCTGGATCGAGCCCCAGTCGTGGGCGAGCAGGTGCACCGGGCGCCGAGGGCTCACGGCGGCGGCCACGGCGGCGAGGTCGGCGGCCAGCTGGTCGAGCCGGTAGCCGGCCCGGCTGGCCGGCGCGGTGGACTCGCCGGCGCCGCGCACGTCGTAGCTGACCACGTGGAACCGGTCGGCCAGCTCGGCCACCACGCCGTCCCACACGGTGTGGTCGTCCGGATAGCCGTGCACGGCGAGCACGGTGGGCGCCGCCGGGTCGCCGGACTCATGGACGGCCAGTGACACGCCGTCGCTGGCGGTGACCCGCTTATGAGACATGTTGTCATCATAGACACGCCGTCAACAACGCCGCCCCGAATTATCCACAGCGCGCCGGTTCGACATCGCCCCAGCCCGAGGGGCATGCTTGGCGCCGATGTCGACTCAGAGCACCACCGATCGCCCGACCGCCCGCCTGCTGCCGGGCGCCCCGGTCGCCGAGAGCATCTTCGCCGAGATCACCGAGCGGGTCGCCGCGCTGCGCGAGCGGGGGGTGGCGCCCAGCCTGGCCACCATCCTGGTCGGCGACGACGACGCCAGCGCCGGCTACATCCGGATCAAGCAGCGCAAGGCTGCCGAGCTCGGGTTCGACTCGCCGCACACCCACCTGCCGGCCTCGGCCACCCAGGACGACCTGCTCGCGGTGATCGCGGGCTACAACTCCGACCCCGGGGTGCACGGCATGCTCGTGCAGTACCCGGTGCCGGACGGCCTGGACTACGACGCCGCGCTGCTCACCATCGACCCGGCCAAGGACGTCGACGGCATGCACCCGCTCAACCTGGGCAAGCTGGCCGCCGGCATGCCGGGGCCGCTGCCGTGCACGCCGGCCGGGATCGAGGAGCTGCTGGCGTTCCACCAGGTCCCGGTGTCCGGGCGCGAGGTGGTGATCCTGGGCCGGGGCGCCACCCTGGGCCGGCCGCTGGCCATGCTGCTGGCCCAGAAGCGCCCGACCGCGAACGCGGCGGTGACCGTCGTGCACACCGGCGTGCCGGACTGGGACCGCTACACCCGCAGGGCCGACATCCTGGTCGCGGCGGCCGGCGTCCCCGGCATCATCCAGCCCGAGCACGTCCGCCCGGGCGGCGTCGTGGTCGGCGGCGGCGTCCGCTACTCCGGCCGCAAGCTGCTGCCCGACGTGGACGAGCGCTGCGCCGAGGTGGCCGGCGCGATCACCCCCCGCGTCGGCGGCGTCGGCCCCACCACCGTCGCCATGCTCTACCGCAACGCCATCACCGCCGCCGAACGCGCCACTACCGGATGAGCGCCCAGGTGAACAGGGCGGACGACGCGAGCGGCGTGACCCAGCGCGCCTGGTTGCCGGCGCCCCAACGGCGCAGGTAGTCGGTCCACACCTCGACCGAACGACCGGCGGACGGATCCGCCTTGTCCAGCGCGTTGTTCAGCGGCACGTGGAACACGATGGTCAACACGATCACGCCGGCCAGGAACAGCACCGCGCCGGCCAGCAACGGCGCCGCAAACGGCTCACTCCACCCGCGCACCGCGCTCACGACCAGCGCCACGCACAGCGCCGCCGTACCGAACATCGCGATCATCAGCGGCGGCCGCAACGCCGTGACGTTGATCGACTGCATGGCCGTCATGCCCTGCGACGGGGGTATCCGTTTCAGCGCGGGCATCACGAACCCGGAGAACGCGTAGAAGATCCCCGCGTTGATCCCCGTGCCCAACACGCCAAGCACGGTCAGCACCACCACTACCGAGCCCATCGCCCGCTCCCTCCACGGTTCGCCCGACACCGCACAGCAAACCGCGACCGCCCGACACAGTCCATCACCCGCTCACCCAAAGGCATACGCGCGCGTCTTAGAGTGACCGCCTGTGCAGAACACCCCGATCGACGGCCCCGACCTCGGCCTGGCCGACGCCCGCGCGCTCCTGCTGGAGTACCTGGACTGGTACCGCGCCGCGCTGCTCCGCAAGCTGGACGGACTCTCCGACGAGCAGGCGAACACCCCGCTGGAGCCGATGGGCTGGGCCCCGGCCGGCCTGGTCAAGCACCTGACCGGGGTGGAGCGGCGCTGGCTGAGCTGGGGGTTCGCCGCCGAGGACGTCATGTCCTGGCCGCCGGGCGGAGTCCCCGCCGAATGGTCACTCGAACCCGGCGAGACCCTGGAAGGACTGCTCGCGGACTGGCGAGCCACCACGCGCCGGACCGACAGCATCATCGCCGACGCGGCGCTGGACCAGCGAGCCGAGGTCGGCGGCCGATTCCCCACCGAGGAGCGGGCCCCGAGCCTCGCCCGTATTCTGTTCCACCTGGTTCAAGAATACGCGCGGCACGTCGGCCAGCTGGACATCGTCAGGGAGCTGATCGACCGCCAACGGGGTGAATGACCGGCCATTCCCGGCGGCTTTGTAGCAAACGCACAACCGAGCACCCGAGCTTCGGCGCGAACGGCCATCGTCGACCGGCGCGCGAGAGAATAGGCTGCCGCCACCGGCGGAAACCGCACTCGGGAGTCACAGTGGACCTCGGCCACCCGCGCCCTGGCCTGCTCGACTCGTGCCCCGACAAGGTCCAGCTCCCCCACTCGTCCCGGTCACCGGGCGGTGCGAACGCCGGCCACCAGCGGTAACTGGTCGCCCGGCCGGGTGACCCAGGCGAGGAGAAGTCCATGGGGTTTCTGGCACCGAAGCTGCCCCGACGTTTCGACGTGCAGCTGTGGCACCTCAACCCTCGCATGGAACGCATCAAGCCGCTGGTCAAGCACTGGGCGGAAAGCGGATTCGGCACCCCGTGGAGCGCCTATCTGGTATATCTGGCAAAGATCGCCGGCTATATCGGCGGCGCATTATTGTTCATTAGGGCAACCCCAGGAATCGGCCCGCTATCCGATATCGCACATTGGTGGACCGAGCCCGTCGTATTACAAAAGGCGGTCATCTGGACGCTGTTGTTCGAGGTCGTCGGCTTCGGCTGCGGCTTCGGCCCGCTCACGCTGCGGTTCCTGCCCCCGGTCGGCGGGCCGCTGTACTGGCTGCGCCCCGGCACCATCCGGCTGCCGCCGTTTCCGGGTCGGGTGCCGCTGACCAGGGGCACCCACCGCACGGTGGTGGACGGGCTGCTCTACCTGGGACTGCTCGCGGCGGCGGTCTGGGCGCTGCTGTCCCCGACCTCGGTGATGGACACCGGCCTGTTCGGCCCGGCCTACATCCTGGACCCGGCCCGGCTGATCCCGCTGGCCGTACTGGTGCCACTGGTCGGGCTGCGGGACAAGACGATCTTCCTGGCGGCCCGCGCCGAGCACACCTGGGTCGCGCTGCTCGCGCTGCTGCTGCCGTTCCTCGACATGATCGTCGCGGTCAAGGTGCTCACCGTGCTGATCTGGCTGGGCGCCGCGATCTCGAAGATGAACCGGCTGTTCCCGTTCGCGGTGTCGGTCATGCTCAGCAACAGCCCGCTGTTCCCCAAGCCGCTCAAGCGCCGGCTCTACCGCCGGTTCCCCCGCGACATGCGCCCGTCCGCGCTGGCCAAGACGATCGCGCACGGCGGCACCACCGTCGAGTTCGTGGCCCCGCTGGTGCTGCTGGTCTCCACCGACCGCTGGCTGACCCTGGCGGCGGTGGTCGCCATGGTCCTGTTCCACCTGCACATCCTGGCCTCGCTGCCGCTCGGGGTGCCGCTGGAGTGGAACGTCTTCATGCTGTTCTCGCTGGTCTACCTGTTCTGGGGGTACTTCCCGTACCAGCCGGCCACGGCGGCGCACCCGTGGTTCCTCGCGGTGCTGGCGGTGCCGGTGCTGGCGATGGTGGCCTGGGGCAACCTGCGCCCGGACAAGGTGTCGTTCCTGCTCGCGATGCGCTACTACGCGGGCAACTGGGCCACCTCGATGTGGTCGCTGCAGCCCTCGGCCATCGAGAAGATCGACAAGAACGTGGCGAAGTGGTGCGGGTTCGCCAAGAGCCAGCTGCGGAAGATCTACGGCGAGCAGGTCGCCGAGGTGCTGGCGCACAAGGTCCTGACGTTCCGGGCCATGCACCACCACGGCCGGGGCCTGTTCGCGCTGCTGCCGCTGGCCGCCGGCGCCGAGAACGACGACCATCTGGTGCTGGAGGGCGAGCTGGTCGCCGGCGGGCTGCTGGGCTGGAACTTCGGCGAGGGGCACCTGCACAACGAGCAGCTCATCGCCGCCCTGCAGGAGCGCTGCCATTTCGAGCCGGGGGAGGTGCGGGTGGTGCTGCTGGAGGCACGCCCGGCCGGGTCGGACCGCCAGGAGTACCGGCTGGTGGACGCGGCGACCGGCGAGTTCGACAGGGGCTTCCTGATGGTCTCCGACCTGGTCGAACGCCAGCCGTGGGAGGTCGCGGACCTGCCCGTCTACTCGTCCAACCCGCTGGGCCCGCCGGCCGAGCCGGAACCCGAGCAGCGGGTGCCGGAGGCCACCCGGGTCGACGCCGCCTGAGCCGCTACAGGCCGGTCTGGATCAGCACGCCTTGGCCGAGCTGCTCGCAGGCCAACAGGGCGATCTCCAGGTCCACCCGCCCCTCGGCGGTGGGCCGGCCCCTGATGTCCTCGGCCTTGCGCAGCCGGTAGCGCACCGTGTTCTTGTGCAGGTGCAGCTCGGTCGCGGCCTCGGTGAGGCTGGCGCCGGTGCGCAGGAAGGACAGCACGGTCTTGCGCAGCTCGGCCATCCCGGGGTCGTCCACCGCGAGCCCGCCCAGCACGTCGGACACCCAGCGGCGCGCCGAGCGCAGGTCCTTGGCCAGGAACGCGGACGCGGCCACCTCGGCGAACGCGGTCACCGACGGGGCCGCCTCGCCCCGGATGGTGGCCACCCGCTGGGCGTTGAGCGCCTCGTGGTGGGAGGCGCGGAACCCGGTCAGGCCGACCGCGGGGCTGCCCAGCGCGATCCGCACCCCGGAGCCGCGCCGCGCCAGCTCGTCGGCCAGCGCGGCGGGGTCCACCTTGGCGGTGGTCGGCCCGGACACCCAGGCCCACAGCGTGCGGTCGTCGGCCAGCACGGCCAGCGGCTGCTGACCGGACGCAGTGGCGATGACCTGCGCGGTGGACTCCAGCTCCCGGCCGCTGTGCGAGGCCGAGGACCAGGCCACCAGCCCGATGTGCTCGCCCTGCATCCGGTAGCCGGTGATCGCCTCGGCGGTCGACGCGCTCAGGTCCTCGTCGAACAGCGCGGTGCGCACCTGGACCGCGCGGGTGGCGGCGGCCCGCTGCGTCCACAGCTTGCGCTCGTCGTCGTAGACCGCGACCAGGTGCTCGCAGACCCGGTCGATGTAGGCGGTCGCGATGTGCGCCGTGTAGTACACGACCTCCATCAGCAGCTTCGCGTCCGGCTGGTGCCGCTCCACCAGCCGGAACCACCACTGCAGGTAGACGCCCTCGCCCAGCCGGTACGCCCGCAGCAGGGCCTCCACCGGCACGTCCCGCTGCGCCAGCCGCCTGGTGTAGTGCGCGGCGGCCGCCGGCAGGTCGATCTGGTCGATCGGGATGCTGTGCACGAAGACGTTGGTGGCGGTGGCCACGTTGGAGAACGAGCTGGCGTAGAGCAGCTCGCGGATGTCCTCGTCCTCGCTGCGCAGCGCGGGGATCACCTGGAAGAAGATGTTCACCATCTCGGTGGTCAGCGCGCCGAGATGGGGCTCTATCTCGCGGGCGACGACGGCAGCAAGATCCACCGCTTGCGCCGTCGCCTGCGCCGTTGCCTCAGCCATCGCATCCGTCACGTTACTGCAAGGGGATACCGGCCCAGGATCTTGATAGCGAGCACGAGGCGCACCGTATCTGCTATCACATGCGGGTGTCCCGCCCCGACCGAACCGCCCTGCTGCTGCCGGTCCCCGCCGCGGATCCGCTGCTCAGCAGGGTTGCCGAGGGTCATCCGGCCACCGTTCGGGCCGGCCTGCCCGCCCATCTCACGGTGCTCTACCCGTTCGTCCCGGCCGCACAGCTCGGTCCCGCGACACTGAACGCCTGCGCCCGGATCGCCGAGCGGGCCGTACCCATCGCCGTCCGGTTCACCGCGTGTCGGGTGCGCGGCAACCTGGTGTACATCGCGCCGGAGCCGGTCGAACCGGTGGACGCGCTGGTCGGCGCGGTGCGGCAGCGGTGGCCGGAGCTGGTCCCGTACGGCGGCAGGTTCCCGGACGCCCCGGCCCACGTCACGCTCGCGCTCGACGCGCCGCCGGCCGACCACGCCGATATCCTGCGCCGGGTCGATCCGCTGCTGCCGGTCGCTGACACGCTCGACGAGCTGGTGCTCGTGGTGTCCGGGCCGGACGGGTGGGTGGCCCGTTCGCGGTGGCCACTCGGGAGGACGGCATGAGCATGAGCTCGCGGGTCTGGGTGGGCATCGACCTGGGCACGCAGAGCGTGCGGGTGCTCGCCGTGTCCGACGACGGCGCCGTGCTCGGGTCCGGGACGGCGCCGCTGGCCAGCCACCGCGACGGCGCCCGCCACGAGCAGGACCCGGGTTCGTGGTGGCCGGCGGTACGGGCGGCGTGCCGATCGGCGCTCTCAAAGCTAGACCGACGGTCGGTCTGTGGCGTTGCGGTGGACGGTACGTCGGGCACGGTTCTGCTGGTCAGCGAGGCGGATGGCCACCCGCTCACGCCCGGGCTGATGTACGACGACACCCGGGCGACCGGCGAGCTGGATCGGGTCAACGAGGCCGGCGCCCGGCTCTGGTCCGCGCTCGGATACCGCCGCATGCAGCCGGCCTGGGCGCTGCCCAAGCTGCTCTGGCTGCTGCGCGAGCATCCCGAGCCAGCCCAAGGCGCCCGCCTCGCCCACCAGGCCGACGTGATCAACCGCGCGCTGGTCGGCGGACCCGTCCCGACCGACCTGTCCAACGCGCTCAAGACCGGCGCCGACCTGATCGACGAGCGCTGGCCATCCGATGTGCTCGATGAGCTCGACGTGCCGCCAGGACTGCTGCCGGAGCTGGTCAGGCCGGGCACCCCGATCGGCACCGTCTGCCCCGAGGCGGCCGAGGCGACGGGCCTGCCGGCGGGCACCCCGGTGGTCGCCGGCTGCACCGACGGCTGTGCCGCCCAGCTCGGCGCCGGCGCGCTGGCCGAGGGCAGCTGGAACTCCGTGCTGGGCACCACGCTCGTGCTCAAGGGCGTCACCGGCGAGCTGCTGGCCGACCCGCTCGGCGTCGTCTACTCGCACAAGGCGCCGGACGGGCGCTGGCTGCCCGGCGGCGCGTCCAGCACCGGTGCCGGCGCGATCGCCCGCCGTTTCCCGGGCGCCGACCTCTCCCGACTGGCCGCCGGGGCGCAAATGTACGAACACACGGACGTACGCGCCTACCCCCTGGCCTCGGCGCGCGGCGAGCGCTTCCCGTTCGTCGCCCCGGACGCGGAGGCGTTCGTGCTGGGCGACCCGCGCGAGGACGCCGAGCTGTACGCGGCGATGCTGCACGGCGTCGGATACATCGAACGGCTGTGCTTCGCCTACCTGGCCTCGCTGGGCGCCCCGACCGACGGCGACCTGCTGCTCACCGGTGGCGGCGCGAGCAGCGAATACTGGTGCCAACTGCGCGCGGACATCCTGGGCCGCCCGGTGAAGCTGCCGGCCAGCGCCGAGCCCGCGCTGGGCATGGCGGTGCTGGCCGCCACCCCGGGCCGCGCGCCGGCGGAGGTGGCCGCCGAGATGGTCCGCATCCGCGCGACCATCGACCCGCGCCCCACCACCGCCGGCCGGTTCGACCAGCCGTACCACGAGCTGATCGCCGAGCTGACCCGCCGAGGCTGGCTCCCCGCCGAGGTCGCCGAAAGCTGACCTTGTCGCCGACGCCCGCATCTCGCACGATGTGCACGGGTGAACCGAGGGGGACGGATGGCCACATCACCGGGAACCGGAACCGGAACCGAACGGCTTGGCCGCACCATGGGCCTGCGCGAGCTGGTGGCCTACGGCATGATCTTCGTCGGCCCCGGCGCCGTCGTCGTCGTGTTCGGCACGCTGGACGCGCTGAGCGGCGGCACGGTACCGCTGGTCTACATCGTGGCTACGGTGGCGATCGCGTTCACCGCCATGGCGTACGTATGGATGTCGAAGGCGGTGCCGCACGCCGGGTCGGTGTTCGCCTACGCGGGAGCGGGCATCGGGCCGCGCACCGGCTTCATCGCCGGCTGGATGCTCATGCTCGACTACCTGCTGATACCCGCGCTCGCGCACCTGTTCGTGGGCATCGCGCTGCACTCCATCTTCCAGCCGGTGCCCGCATGGGTGTTCACCGTCCTGTCGGTGACGATCACGACCGCGCTCAACCTGGCCGGCGTCCGGATCGCCGCGAAGGTGACGATCGTGGTGCTCTGCATCGAGCTGGTCGTGATGGCCGCCGTGATCGTCAGCCTGATCACCGTGCTGGCCACCCACGGCGCCAGCCGCCCCGCGCTGTCCCCGCTGGTCGGGTACGGCGGGTTCGCGGTCGGCGGGGTGATCACGGCGGCCTCGGTGGCGGTGCTGTCGTTCCTGGGGTTCGACGGGATCGCGTCGTTCGCCGAGGACAACGCCGGCGACCCCAAGCTGGTCGGCAGGGCCACGCTGGTCTGCCTGCTGGTCTGCGGCGCGCTGCTGGTGGCGCTGGCGTACCTGGGGGCGCTGGTCACGCCGGTCACGCCGGCCGAGTACGCCGCCAACTCCGAGTCGCAGGGCACCGCGTACTACGACCTGGTCCGTACCGAGGTGTCCTGGCTGCTGTCCACGGCGCTGGCCACGGCGAAGGGCACCGGCGCGGCGTTCGCGGCGATGGTGGCGCAGGCCGCGGCCAGCCGGTTGCTGTTCGGCATGGCGCGCGACGGCCGGCTGCCGCGCGGGCTGGCCGCCGTCTCCGAGCGCAGCGGCAGCCCCGGCCGGGCCACGCTGGTGATCGCCGGGTTCACCGTGGTGGTGGGCGCGGGCGCGGCGGCCATGCCGGACGGGCTGAACCTGCTCTCCTCGGTGGTCAACGTCGGCGCGCTGTCGGCGTTCACGCTGCTGCACGCGTCGGTCATCGGCTACTTCGTGGTACGCAAGCGTGCCGCGGCGTCGGCGTGGCACCTGATCGTGCCGCTCCTAGGCGCAGCCGTAATCCTCGCCGTCCTAGCCGGCGCCCACCACACCGCCCAACTAGTAGCCCTGACCTGGCTCCTAGCCGGCCTCCTCGTCCTGGCCGCCCAGTCACGCCGCCCAGCTCGCGCGGGCCGCTGACGTGCTCGCACACCCACTTCGTACGCCGCACACGCGCTGGAGCAGGTGTGCGGGGCACGAACCGGGTGTGCGGGCCAAAGCCGCGCGCGTGACAGGAGCGGTCAGCGCTCCAGTTGCTCGTACACGGAGTCGGCGAAGCGGCGGTACAGGCGGGCGAACACCGCCCGCTCCTGCGCCGTCCAGCCGTCGAACACGTCGTCGAGCAGCGCCCGCCGTGCGGCGTTGATGGCCGCGACCGTCCGCTCGCCGGCTTCAGTCACCACCGCGTGGCTGCTCCGCTGGTCGTGCGGTGCGGGCCGGCGGCTGATCAGGCCCTGCCGCTCCAGCTTCGCCAGCTCGCGGCTGACCGTCGAATGGGTCAGCCCGACGCGCTCGGCCAGCTCGGTCACGCCGATCGGCCCGAGCATCTCCACCAGGACGAGCAGCGGCAGCAGCGCACCGTCCAGCTCCACCCCCGCCCGGCGCAGCAGCATCGCGAAGAACTTCGGCCGGCTGACCCGGGCGACGTTGTCCAGCCAGACCGCGTAAAAGTCGTCGTCGGCCACCCGGTCATTGTGCTACGGACGGTGAGGGCAAGGACGCGGACGGTTGCGGGTCGTGACGGCAGGAACCCCCGGCGACTAAGCCGTATCGGTGACCTGATACTCATTTCCCACGGACTGGCCGGTGCACGTGGTTACGCTCCGGACACAGTCCGTATTCGTTGCCGGTATTGACCCGGCGGCGCCTACGCGTCCCGGAGGAGCCACGTGGACGATTCTTCTCCCCTCCTCACCGAGCTGCGCGATCGGCAGCGGCGCCTGGCGGCCGCGCTGGACCGGATCGATCGTTCACAGCGGCAGGACAACGCGTTCGCCGAGGTCAACGGCCTGATGCGGGTGGCCGTGGAGGGCCGCGACGCGATCCGGCTGCACCAGTACCACGTGGTGCACGACAGGTACGCGCCGCGCATCCGCTGGCTCGGCATCGGCCTCACTTCCGCGGCCGTGGTGGCCCTGGCCGGGGTGGTGGTCGGGTGGATCGACCCCTGGCTGACGCTGATGGTGCTGCCGTTGCTGGTCCTCGGCGGGTGGCTGGCGGTGCGGGCGGCGGGTGACCGGAACCGTCCGGACAGCGGCGGCACCCCGCCCGAGCGGTTCACCGCCGGGGTGGTCGGGCTGGCGGCGCTGGCGCTGGTGGTGGCCGCCGCGCTGGTCTCCGGCTGGTTCCTGCTCGGGGCGATCCCGGCAGCGCTCGCGGCCATCGCGCTGTCCACGCTGACCGGCCCGGTACCGGACCTGACCAGCGGCGAGGTCACCGATGCGTAAGCCGCTCGCGACGCAGCTCAAGGAGGTCACCGGCCGGCTGGACGCCCTGGAGGGCCAGCACCCGGAGGCGCTGGCCGAGGAGGTGCGCCGGCTGCGGGTGGCGCTGGACGAGGTCGCCTCGGAGACCGACGACGTGGGGTACGCGGTGGACGGCCTCGCGGACCGGATCCGGCTGCTGGAGCGGCGGTTCCGCACCGGCGGGACGATCGCGGTGGCGGACTTCGACCACTGGCCGGCGGGCTGCGCCGAGCGGGCCGAGGAGGTCCGCACCGGCCAGGACGCCCGCGCCGGCCTCCTGGACGAGCGGCGCCGCGACGAGTGGCTGGCCGTGATCGGGCGGCCGGACGAGCTGCGCGCGACCATGAGCGAGCAGCGGGCCGCCGCGCTGGCCGCCGCCCGGTCGGTAACCGAGCTGGACCCCGCCGACGCCGACGCCTGGAAGGGGGCCGTCGAGGCGTGGAACGCGGCGGTGTCCGCCCGCAAGCGGGCCGGGGCGGAGCTCCCCGAAGCGCTCGCCGCCGCCGGCCAGGCCCGCACCGAGCTGGACGCGGCGACCGAACGCAACGACGGCGCGCTGCCGAAGGTCCAGCACGGCGAGCGGGCGCGCGCCGACCTGGTGGCCACCATCCGCGCGCGGCTGGACGCGGCGGTCCGCGACGACCTGCTGTTCCCGGCCTGGTTCGAGACCGCGCTGGGCCCCGGCGCGCCGTCCACGAACACGGAGTCCTGGCTGGAGACCGCCGTCGACGTGGTCACCTACCGCCTGGTGGCCGGCGTCGACGACCAGATACTCGCGCTCGGCCGGCGGCCGGCCGGCGAGGGCTGGCAACGCCAGGAGTACGACCGGCTGGCCAACGCCTGCCGGGGCGGACGGGTCTGAGAACCACTCACCGAGAGTTGTCCTGCATTCGTCGCATCACTCGTTAGAGGGACGACTGGCAAACGGATGAGTCGGGCATCCGCCGTTATCAGGCGACCGGTCGGCGCAGAGAGCAACCATCGCCCGTCTCGAAATGGTTACGGTCATACCCGGCTGGTCGGCGTCTCGCCGGCTGGTGCGCCTGGCCGGTCCGATCCCCCGCCCGCCGGCTTTCCCCCTGGCGCCCGTTCAGCACGAGGGGCGGGCGCGTGCCGGTCTCCCCAGCGGCCGGTGTGCGGGCGCGGAGGTTACAACAGATGGGCGCACATAGCGCAGGTCGTGGTGGGCGTTCGACCGGGCGACCGGTCAGCGAGCTGCTCGAGCGGGCGTCCCGGGCGCGTTCCGGCCGCCCGAGCCGGCCGACTCGGCCATCTCGGCCGTCCTCGGCACCCACGATCCCGTCGCCCCGGACCCCGTCGGACCGCCCGTTCTCGGCGTTCTCCCTGGTCGCGGCCACCGCCGTGGGCGCGGGAGCGGCCGCGAGCATGACCGGCGCGTTCGCCGCGATCCCGGCCGCCAACACCGCGGCCCCGGCCAAGCCGAGCGACACCCAGCCGATGGTCAGCCCGCCGGTGCAGCCGGTCGCGCTGACCGCCTCCCCGTCCGCACCCGCCGCCCGGCCCGCGTCCGCCCCCGTGCCAGCCGCCCAACCCGCCGCCGTGCCCGCCGCGCCCGCCGCGCAACCGGCGGAGGCCACCGCCGTCGTCCCCGCCGTCGAGAAGGCGGCGTCCAAGGGCGGCACCGTGATCGCCGCCGACCTGCACCAGACCGACGCCACCCAGATCGCCGCCCTGTCCCGGTCCGTGGACATGGCCGCCGCCCAGGCAGCGGCCGCCGCGGAGGCCGCGCGCAAGGAGGCGTTCATCCTGCGCGGCAGCCCGACCGCCCAGTCCGCGCTGGAGAAGGCCAGGACGAAGCTCGGCGTGCCGTACGTCTGGGGCGCCACCGGCCCGTCCGCGTTCGACTGCTCGGGCCTGGTCCAGTGGGCGTTCAAGCAGGTGGGCATCAACACGCCGAGGGTCGCGGCCGCCCAGTCCACCTTCGGCACCCCGGTGGACCGCAAGGACCTCAAGCCCGGCGACCTGGTCTTCTTCTACAGCCCGGTCAGCCACGTCGGCATCTACATCGGCGACAACAAGATCCTGCACGCCTCCGAGCCTGGCCAGCCGGTCAAGATCTCCAACATGTCCAGCTTCCCGTTCCACAACGCCCGCCGCGTCTAGACGGACACGGCCGCCATCGGCGGCAGCGGGCAGTGCAGCACCGCGCACACCGTCCGCAGCAGCTCGGCCTCCCGCACGGTGACCGCCCCGTCGTGCGCGATCACCAGCACCACGCTCTGGACCAGCACCGCCTTGTCCCGCACGTCCAGCCCGTCCAGGACCGCCCACACCGAGTCCAGCACGCCGATGTCCGGAACGGGCGGACGGTACGGGATCCAATGCCCCGGGTGCGCCCGCTCCAACCCGGCGCGGTACGCCGCCTCGGCCGCCGCCCGGTCCCGACCGCCGACCCCCGCCAACGCCGCCAACAGCGCCGCGACCTTGTGACGCGCGCTCCCCAGGCGCTGTGGCCGGGCGCCCCACGGCGGCCGGTGATACAGCAGCTCATGCAGCTCCGTGTGCAACAGCGTGGACAGGCAGTACTCGAACACGTCCACCGTCCCGTCGGCGTGGATCAACGCGGACACGGTGCCGAGCACCCGCTCCAGCTCCGCCCGCTCCACCCGGCGCAGCGCGGAGAACGCCACCTGCGCCAGCGGCAACCGAAGCGCCGGATCCAGCCGGGCCACCGCATCGGCCTCACCGCCGGCCGCCGACGCAAGGGGCGCGCCATGCCGGTCCGCGATCACCGCGCGCTGCCCGTCCGAGGACACCAGCAGCCCGAACAACAACGGCACCACCGTGTCCACCCGCCGCGCCCGCTCCAACAACGGCTCGGGGATCTCCGCGAGGATCTCCTCCGCCCGCCGGTACGCCTCGACGCCCGGATCGCCCACCGCAGAGACCACCGCCTCCGGCCGGATCCCCAGCACCCGGTCCTCGTCCATCCCGGACGGAACCCGCCGCGCCCAACGCGTGCGCAGCTCCTCCAGCTCGGCCGGGTCGAACGACGGCTCCAGGACCTTGATCCGCTCCGCCAGCGGCGGGTGCGTCGCGAACCAGGAGACCCCCCGGCTCCCGTCCCCGAACAGCATGTGGCTGACGTCCTCGGCCTTGCCGTGCCGCAGCTTCGACCCCTCCTCCAGCCCGCCGATCTTCTTCAACGCCCCCGCGATCCCCGCCGTCTGCCTGGTGAACTGCACCGCCGAGGCGTCCGCCAGGTACTCCCGCTGCCTGGCCACCGCCGCCTTGATCAGCCGCCCGAAGAACACCCCGACGTAGCCGGCCATCAGCACCGCCAGCGCCACCAGCGCGATCGGGTTGTTCCCCTTCCGATCGCCCCGCCCGCCGTACATCAGGACCCGCCCGACCACCGCCAACGCCAGGATCCCGAACACGATCCCGATCAGCCGGGTGTTCAGCCGCATGTCCCCGTTCACCACGTGGCTGAACTCGTGCGCGACGACCCCCTGCAGCTCGTCCCTGTTCAACCGATCCAACGCGCCCTGCGTCACAGCCACCGCCGCATCCGACGCCGACCACCCGGCGGCGAACGCGTTGATCCCCCGCTCGTAGCGCAGCACGTACAGCTCCGGCACCGGCGTCCCGGACGCGATGGCGATCTCCTCCACCACGTTGCGCAGCCGCCGCAGCTTCGGGTCGGTGGTGTCCTCCGGCACGTACACCCCGCCGAGGTTCCTGGCGATCTTGCCGCCGCCGGCCCTGCGCAGCATCCACGTCCGCACGCACGAGGTCACCCCGATCACCAGCCCGGTGGCCACGCTGACCATCCCGAGCAGCACCACGACGGTCCCCGGCCGCTGACCCCCGAGCGAGAGCCCGTAGTAGACCGCCGCGTCCACCACCGCGATGATCGCCAACACGGCCAGCAGGAACAGCCACACCAGCCGGCGGGAGGCCGCCCGCACCCGCCGCTGCCGCTCGAAGAAGTCCATCGGGCTAGAAGGAGAACCGGGGCGCGTCGCGCTGCTCGGGCGACTCCACTTCCCACTGCGCCGCCCGCGCGAACCCGAACATGCCGGCGAAGACGTTGGACGGGAACACCTCGCGCTTGTTGTTGTAGCCCATCACCGAGTCGTTGTAGCCCTGCCTGGCGAAGGCGACCCGGTTCTCCGTCGACGTCAGCTCCTCGGAGAGCTGCATCATGTTCTGGTTCGCCTTCAGCTCCGGATACGACTCGGTCAACGCGAACAGCCGCCCCAGCGTCTGCGTCAGCGCCCCCTCCGCCCCGGACAGCTCGCGCATCGCCCCCGGCTCGCCGGGGTTCTCGGTGGCCCGGCCCTGCGCGGTGACCGCCGCGTTGCGCGCCTGGATCACCGCCTCCAGCGTCTCCCGCTCGTGCTTGAGGTACCCCTTCGCGGTCTCCACCAGGTTCGGCACCAGGTCGTGGCGCCGGGTGAGCTGCACGTCGATCTGCGCGAACGCGTTCTGGTACGCGTTGCGCGACCTGACCAGCCCGTTGTAGATCCCGACCACCACGACAACCAGCACCAGCACCACAACCAGCGCGATGATCAAACCCGTCACAGCTTCCCCCAAGGTCGAAGGCGTCGTGACGAACGACCGCGCACAAGCGCCAGGGGTTGGGTCCGAGAAAGCTCATGCGGCGGCGTCGAACACCGCCAGGACCCTGGGCGCGCTGAGGCCCGCGGAGTCGAGGTGCCCGGCGGCGCCGATGTCGGTGACCTCGGCGCGGGCCTGCAGGCCGGTCAGTTGCCGCGCGCACTCGGTCGAGTTCGACGGCGGGACGGCCCGGTCGGCGTTGGTCACGAACAGGTGCACCGGAACCCGCGGACGCCAGTGACACGTCGAGTCCGCCTGGGCGAGCGCGTCCCGCAACCCGCCGGTGGGCCGCCGCAGCCGCTCGATGTACGCGGGGGTCAGGACGTCGGAGACCGCCGGCGACAGCCTGCCGAACACCTCCTTGTCGGGGTGGTTGCCGTCGAACAGCTCGGCGGTCGCCGGGTCGCGGAAGGCCTCGGCGGGCGCGTCGTAGAGGTGGTGCAGGCGGTTCCAGGCCACCGTGAAGTACGACAGGTACGCCGTCGCGTACTCGATTCGCCCGTCGAGCGCCGTGGCCAACGTGGCGCTGAGCTGGTACGGCCCGCTGACCGGGGCCAGCGCGGCAAGCTCGATGTCCGGATCCCAGCGCGCCTGGATGTCGCGGGCCAGCGCCATCGCCGCCGGCCCACCCTGGGAGAACCCGCTGACCATCACCTTGTTCCCGACCCGGATCCCGTCGCGGCGGGCCACCGCCCGAGCGGCACGCAGCGCGTCCAGCGACGCCGAGGCCTCGGAGTCGACGTCGAGATAGGGATGCTGGCCAGGACCGGTGCCCATCCCCAGATAGTCCGGCGCGGAAGTGAGATACCCGGCCGAAGCGAACAGCGCCGCCAGCGCGCGCGTGGAGTCCGTCGCGCTGACCGACGCGACGTTCCCGCGAAAGATCGTGGTGCCGTGCGTCCACGACACCGTCCCGACCGGGTCGCGGGCGCCGACCGGGTACGCGACCAACGCGCTCGCGGTCGTCGCCTCGCCGCGCGGACCGACCGTCCGGTACTCGATGCGTTCCGCGACCACGCCGTACCTCGCGCGCGACGGATCCAGCCGGGCCGCCCGCAGATAACCGGCCACCTTGTCCGCGCCGATCTCGTCGACCCTGGTCACGGACACGACCTCACCGCGCTCCGGCCCCGCGCACGCCACGGACAGCGCGCACAGAACAACCACCGCACCCGCGGCGACAACCCGACCGAAGATCACCACCCGGCCAGCATCGCCGACAACCACCGGGTCGTCACTGGAGCTGGCCGGCCCACCAACCGTAGGGCTGCCCCCATGGCGCGAACCCGTGAGTGGTTAGCGTTGCTATGACAACGCTAACCACTCACGGGTACGTCAGCGCATGGCGCGGTTCACGGCGGACACTACGGCGCGAAGTGACGCCGTGACGATGGAGCTGTCCACGCCCACACCCCACAGCGTGTGCTCGCCGATCGCGCACTCCACGTACGCGGCGGCCCTGGCGTCGTCGCCGGCGGACATGGCGTGCTCGTGGTAGTCCAGGACACGCACGTCGAACCCCACCCCGGCCAGCGCGTCCACGAACGCGGCGATCGGCCCGTTCCCAGACCCGGTGATCTCGTGCTCGGTGTCCTCGACCCGAACCACCGCGACGATCTCGTCCCGGCCCTCGCCGTCGTTGGTCAGCCGGTGCCGGGCCAGCAGCAGCGGCGTGGCCGGCATGAAGTACTCGGTCTCGAAGATCTCGCCCATGACCGTCGGGCTGACCTCGCCGCCCTCGGAGTCGGTGCGCTGCTGCACCACCCGGGAGAACTCGATCTGCAGCCGGCGCGGCAGGTCCAGCCCGTGCTCGGCCTTCATCACGTACGCCACGCCGCCCTTGCCGGACTGCGAGTTGACCCTGATCACGGCCTCGTAGTTGCGCCCGATGTCCTTCGGGTCGATCGGCAGGTACGGCACCTCCCAGCGGAAGTCGTCCACGTCGACCCCGGCCTCGGCGGCGTCCACCTTCATGGCGTCGAAGCCCTTGTTGATCGCGTCCTGGTGCGAGCCGGAGAACGCCGTGTACACCAGGTCGCCGCCCCACGGGTGCCGCTCGTGCACCGGCAGCTGGTTGCAGTACTCCACGGTGCGGCGGATCTCGTCGATGTCCGAGAAGTCGATCTGCGGGTCGATGCCCTGGCTGAACAGGTTCATGCCCAGCGTGACCAGGTCGACGTTCCCGGTCCGCTCGCCATTGCCGAACAGGCAGCCCTCGATCCGGTCCGCGCCGGCCTGGTAGCCCAGCTCGGCGGCGGCCACGGCGGTGCCCCGGTCGTTGTGCGGGTGCAGCGACAGGATGATCCCGTCGCGGCGGTCCAGGTGCCGGTGCATCCACTCGATGGAGTCGGCGTAGACGTTCGGGGTGGCCATCTCCACGGTGGCCGGCAGGTTCACGATCATCGGGTTGTCCGGCGTCGGCTGCCAGATCGCGGACACGGCGTTGCACACGTCCACGGCGTACTGCAGCTCGGTGCCGGTGTACGACTCCGGCGAGTACTGGAACCGCCAGTCCGTGTCCGGGTACTTCTCGCTGAACCGCTCGACGTCCTCGGCGCCGTCGGTGGCGATCCGCTGCACGCCGGCGCGGTCCGCGCGGAACACCACCCGCCGCTGCAGGATCGACGTGGAGTTGTACAGGTGCATGACCGCGCGCGGCGCGCCCTCGCACGCCTCGAAGGTGCGCTCGATCAGCTCGGTGCGGGCCTGGGTCAGGACCTGGATGGTGACGTCGTCCGGGATGAGGTCCTGCTCGATGATCTCGCGGACGAAGTCGAAGTCGGTCTGGCTCGCGGCCGGGAAGCCGACCTCGATCTCCTTGTAGCCCATGCGCACCAGCAGCTCGAACATCCGCCGCTTGCGGGCCGGGGACATCGGGTCGATCAGCGCCTGGTTGCCGTCGCGCAGGTCGACCGCGCACCACAGCGGGGCCTTGGTGATCCGGGTGTCCGGCCAGGTGCGGTCGGGCAGGGAGACGGGCTCGACGAACTCGTGGAACGGCTTGTACCTGCCGTAGGGCATCTGGCTGGTGCGCTGCGGGTTCCACGGCGCTTGGCCGGACGGGATCGGGCCGGTGGGTTGGCGCAGGCGGCTGCCTACATGGCCGGCGTCGTTGGTGGGCACGGACGTCATCGTGGGTTACTCCTGGTTACCGGTGGTCACTGATACGGACTCGACCGGCACGCGCCAGGACCCGCGACGAGGGGCCGGTCGGTCAGACCCCGCCGCGGCGGCGAAGGAGCAGGCGTGCCACGGACGCCGACACTAGCCGCCGTGCCCGGTGCCGGCAAGGCACGCCCCCGGGCCGGGTGTTGGGCGCAACACGATGACGTGACCCGACCGTGCCCTCCAATGACCTTTCGGAGCGATCAACAACATGCCACGATGGCTGCCATCCGGTGGCTCGCCGGTGCTATGTCTTGAGCCGAGGAGGACCGACTCGTGGCAACTGCCGGGACACGCAGGGCATTCGGCGTGGTGGCAACGGTGCTACGCGTTATCGGCCTGGTCATCGTGGCGATCTTGGTGATCCACATCCTGCTCACCGCCTTCGACGCCAACGCGTCGAACTCGTTCGCCACCTTCATCAGGGACGGCGCGAACATGTTCTCGCTGGGCCTTACCGACCTGTTCACACAGCTCTCACCGAAGCTGACCACCGCGGTCAACTACGGCATCGCGGCGATCGCCTGGTTGGTCATCACGGGCATCGTGGTGGGCATCGTCCGCCGCATCGGCTAACGCCGTGGATCCGGTGTCGCTGGTCGTCGACACGGTGGTGTTGGGCGCGTCGGCGGGGATGAAGGACGTCGCGTCGCAGGCGGTGAAGGACGCATATACGGGGCTGAAGGCGTTGTTGGCCCGGCGCCAGGTGGACGTGTCCGGGGTGGAGGCGAAGCCTGAGTCGTCGATCCAGCGCGCGGCGTTGGAGGAGACTCTGAGTTCGGGCGTGGTGGATGACGAGGTGCTTGCCGCCGCGCGGGCGGTGGCGGATGCGGTTGCCGAGCATGCGCCGGACGCGGCGGGTGTCGTCGGGGTTGATCTGCGGCGGGTGAAGGCCAGGTTCGTGGAGATCCGGAAGGTCGAGTCCGCCGGTACCGGTGTGCGGGGCGAGGATCTCGATGTTGCGGGCGGGATCGTGATCGGCGAGGTAAGCGCGGGCGGATCGGACCCTTCGGTGCGGTAGGCCAGCCCGCTCCTACCGCGACCGATCCGGGCGTGAGCTTGTCGAACGTCACGGCTGGTGGTGACATCAGCGTCACGGCAAACATCAATATGGCCACGCGACGCGCCACGGCTGTGGTGCACACCGTACGGACCGACTCCGATGCCGATGAAGCCTTCGTCGGCCGCACTGACGAACTGACCACCGTGCTCGACCTGCTCGATGCGGCGTCGGTGGTGGCGGTGGCCGGGTTGCCCGGGGTGGGGAAATCGGCGTTGGCGCAGGCCGCGGCGCGAACGGCCGTGGCGCGCGGGTGGTTCCCGGGCCGAGTGCTGTTGACGGATTTGCATGGCTATGACCCCGACGAAGCGGTGTCACCCGCGCAGTTGTGGGCACCGCTGCTGCGCGGCCTGGGTGTGGCCGCCGAGCAGGTTCCGGCCAGCGAGTCTGAGCAGGCCACCGTCTACCACCAACTGCTCGACCACCTCTCCGACGCTGGCCGACCAGTACTGCTGGTGCTGGACAACGTTGCCGATCCCCGACAGGCGGAGATGGTGCTGCCGCGCGGCCCGGGACCACACCGTGTGCTGATCACCTCCCGGGACACCTTGGGCGAGCTGCCCAGGACGCACTGGGTCGACCTGGATGTGCTGGACCCGCCGGCGGCGGTACAACTGCTGGCGGTGGCAGTTGCCGTTCGGCTCCCACACGATGAGCGGGTGGCCGCCGACCCCGCAGCAGCGGACCGCCTGATGCGATTGTGTGGCGGGTTGCCGTTGGCAGTGCGGATCGTGGCCGCGCTGGCCGCCGACGAGCCCGACCGCCCGCTGTCCGAGCTGGCGGACGAACTGGCCGACGAGAAGCACCGGCTGGCCGCGCTCGACTACGGCCCGCGGTGGGCTGTGCGGGCAGCGTTCGACCTGTCCCACCGCCGGCTCGACCAACCCCAGGCACGGCTGTTCCGCCTGCTGGCAGCAGTACCCGGCACCGACGTCAGCCTCGCGGTCGCCGCCGCAGTCACCGACCGACCACCGCCAGCGGTGCGCGCGGGATTGCGGGCGCTGTGCCGAGCGCACCTGCTCACCCCACAACCCACACACCCGGGGAAACCGGGCCGATGGGGAATGCACGACCTGATCCGGCTCTACGCCCAAGGTCACCTCGACCGACAGGAGCGAGCCACCGGGTTCGCCCGGATCCTGGCCTATTACGGGCACACCGCCGACCTCGCCGGACAACGGTTCATCGCCCTACCCGGGCAGCAGGTGCCCTATGGATTCGATACCGCGCGCGAGGCGATGGGCTGGGTGCTGGACGAAAGAGCCGGACTGGTAGCCACCGTGGTCCAGGCCGCCGATACCCACCCCGACGACGCAATCCGCCTCGCCTCCAACCTGGCCCCGGTCCTTCACCGAACGCGGGCGCTCGAAGATCTGGTCACCATAGCCACGGCGGCTGTGCAGGCCAGCCACCTTGCCACTCACACAATCTTCGCCCCCGTAGCGTGGAACAACCTCGGGAACGCCTTGCAGGAGGTACGCCGGTTCGATGACGCCATCGCCGCCCACGAACGCGCTCGCGACCTCCACGCCGAAGTCGGTGACCGGCGGGGTGAAGCGCAGGCATGGAACAACCTGGGGCTCGCACTCCGGAAGGTGCGTCGGTTCGACGAGGCCATCATCACCCACGCACATGCTCGCGATCTCCTAGCTGAGACCGGTGACCGGCACAGCGAAGCGCAGGCGTCGAACAACCTCGGGAACGCGCTACGGCAGGCACGCCGGTTCGACGACGCCATCGCCGCCCACACACATGCTCGCGACCTCCTCACCGAAATCGGTGACCGGCACGGCGAAGGGCAAGCGTGGGGCAGCCTCGGGCAAACACTGCAGGACGTGCACCGGTTCGATGACGCCATCACCGCCCACGAACGAGCTATCGACCTCTTCGCCGAGACAGGGGACCGGCACAGCGAAGCAATGGCGCGGCAACACCTCGGGATCGCGTATGCGGTGCTTGACCATCGGGACCTGGCTCGGCATGTGTGGCTGTCAGCCATCGACCTTTACATACAGGCCGGGGATGACGAGGCCGCATCGGAGGTCCAACGGTGGTTGGAGGAGCTGGACGGGTAGGGGCGGCCGACTGCGGTGACGTTCGCGGTTCGTGAGGGCGGGTGGGTGGCTGGCTGAGGGTGGTTCGGCGGAACCGTTCGCGCAAATCAAGATTTTGCAACTTGCGGGGTTTTGGTTTGCTGTTGGGGGTTTGCTTGGGACATGATTGTGGTCTGCGTCTCACGATCTAGGAGAGCCGGTGCCGAAGCCACGGTTGTCTATTGCTCAGCGGCGGGTTGGGCTGGAGTTGCGGCGGTTGCGGACTGAGGCCGGCAAGACGCTCGAAGACGTGGGGACCGTGATGGAGTGGTCGCCCAGCAAGGTCAGCCGGGTGGAGACGGGTGAGAGTCCGATCCTGGTCAGGGACGTGCAGTTGCTCAGCTATTTGCTCGGCGCCGAGCCCGAGGTGTCCGACGCACTGGTCGACCTGGTGAAGGCGGCAAAGGTGAAGGGCTGGTGGGAGCCGTACCGCGACGTCCTCGGCGGCAACTACATCCCGTTCGAGGCGGAGGCCGACGAGGTCAACGAGTTCCAGATGGAGGTGGTGTGCGGACTGCTCCAGACCTCGGCATACGCCCGAGCGATCATGCGCGGGGCAAGGCTTGACGCTGACGATGAGGAGATCGAGCGCCGCGTGCAGATGCGACTGGATCGGCAGGAAGCACTGGCCGAGGAGGAGCCGCTGCGGCTGTGGTCGATCATGAGCGAGGGTGCACTGCGCCGCGAGATAGGCGGCGGTGACGTGCTCCGCGCGCAGCTCAAGCACCTCGCCGAACTGACCGAGCGGCCGAACATCGACGTCCAGGTGTTGCCGTTCGATGCCGGCGCGCACCCGGCTGTGACCTGTCTATTCACCATCCTGCGCTTTGACGACGCCGAGCCGCTGGTGTTTGGGAACGGGCTCACCACGAACCCGGAGATCGAAGACCCCGTCGAGAAGCAGCGCATGCTGGACGCCTTCGACTTCCTGCGCGCAGCAGCAGAGAGCCCCGAGCGATCCTTGCGTATCATCAAGGAGGCCGCCATGGGGCGCTGATCATGAGGGGCGGAGGGAGCCCGGGCCTTGCACCGGTGGTTCAAGAGCAGCCACAGCGGCGGGAACGACAGCTGCGTCGAAGTGGCAGTCCCGCCGAACCGCTCCGTGCTGGTCCGTGACACCAAAGCCGTCGCCGGGCCGATCCTCCGCTTCTCCGCCACCGAGTGGCAGGCGTTCGTGACCGCTGTCCGCCACGGCGAGTTTACGATCGCGACGAATATCTGACGTTCGCCCACGCCCCGTCGCTTAGACGTCCTATCGTCATGCCCTGTGGCGGGGATCGACGGCCTTGGCACGCGAGCGCTGGCCGGCCAGCAGGGACCGGACGCATCAGCGTGGGCAGCGAAGTACGACAACCTGGGCCTGAAAGTCACGCCCGCGAACGTCCTGTCCATCTACTCCGTGATCGCCGAAGAAGTCGCCCGCCTACAAGCCTCGATTGCCAACTTCCGGAACAACACCAGCGGCGGCACCATGCCGAAGCTCGGCGGAGATCCGGTGTCACCACATGCCGCAGGTGGCTTCACCGACGCTACCCAGCGGTTGCTAGCCAGATGCAAGGCTGAGGTCGAGAACCTGGACCGGGTCGCACAACGGCTCACCGACGCTGCGCGGGCGTACGGCAAGTCGGAGGCAGAGATCAGTGCCGCGTTCGATTTCTCGAAGTTCGTCTACCAGCCGACCCCGATCCCACGAGCCGAGCCGCAAGCCGCGCCACCACCTGCGAGGCCGGCATCCGCACAACGGATGCCGGCCGTAATACCGAGCGACACGTTCCCGAAGGGCATGCGGTGAGGACGTTCAAGCTGATGGCGCTGGTCGGGGCGCTGATGATGGCCGGTGCCGCTGGCTGTGGTAGCCCAGCGCCGCCACCGGCCACGCCACCACCGCCGGCTCGACCAGCGTTGCCGCCACGTCCGATTGAGCTGCGCCTGGACGACGTGAACCCCTGCTCGTTGCTCACTAACGACCAGAAACGCCAGTTCAACATCGCATCAGGCAGCCCGGTGGTGCAGTCCTCAGGTCCGAACCAGGGTCCGTCCTGTCTTTGGCGGGCCTTTGGTTTCCATCCGGATAACGGCTGGACCAGCGGTGCCGTACTCAACCATGGCGCCGACCAAGCGTTGGGCGCCGAACGACCGCGGTCGGTTGACGGATTCGCCGCGACCACTACAACCGCACCGGGCTCGGACCCGGACTACTTCTGCGGGGTGATGGTCGACGTTGCGCCCGGCCAGGCATTGCACGCTACCTACTCCAACGAGTCTCACGACGTGCCGGGGATGAATCGGAAGATGGCGTGTGACAACGCCATGCGGCTCGCGGGGGCGATGCTCTCGACGTTGCGGACGATGAAGCGGTAGCCGATGGAGCCCATACCGTGCTTCAACTATGACGCCTTCCCGCTGGAGCAGAAGCACCAGTGGATGCAGAGCGGGCCGGGTGGGGCGGCGGCGATCGGGTTCGGGGGCGGGCTGGCGCAGCTTGGCGCGGACTTTGCCGCGTCCGACGCGAACGTGGGCCAGAACCTCATCCAACGCAAGCTGGCCGACGACTGGCAGGGCAGCGCCAGCAGCGCGGCCGGCGACGCCGTCAACCAGGCGGCGGCCTCGCTCGCGGGCACGTCCGTCCCCGGCAGGAGGGGCGGGGACTCCTCGCAGCAGTACGGCGAGTCGTTCAACGTCACGAAGAACGCCATTCCGACCGCGCCGAGCGTCGGGGAGAACGGCTTCTGGGGCAGGGCCGCCGACGAGCTCGGCCGCGAGTTCAACGACATGTTCGGGTCGACGTTCGGCGTGCAGTCCGACTACAGCAAGCGGCTGGCCGCCCACCGCGCCGCCGACCAGGCCGCGAACGACGCGCTGCGCCGCCACGAAGACACAGCTCGCACCGCGCTCACCGCTTACCAGGGTGCGATCACCGTGCCGGCGGCGTCCGGTCGCTCCGGCGCGGACGGTGGGGCACCGCGGCGGGGACTGGCACGGGCGGCGGCACGGGTGCGATGTCACCGCCCGCGTCCGGCGGTGGAACCGGTTCAACAGGCGGGACGGACACGCCCGGCGCGCCACCGCCCGGCGGCGACTCGACGACCACGCCGCAGAACAACACCTTCTCGCCGCTGCCCCCGCCCCCGAGTGGGACGCCGGGGCTCGCGCCCGTCCCAGGCGGCGGGTACGTGCCCTCCCCGTCCGCTCCCGCGCCGCCCGCCGCCGCACCGGCCGTGCCAGCACCGTTCATCGGCGGGTACCCGGGCCCCGGCCACGCGCCCGGCTCCGGCCTGAGCCCGCTCCCCGCACGGCCAGGCGGCCTCGCCGAGGCGGGCGGGCGCTTCCCGGGAGGCACCGCGGCGGCGGGCGGCGCGGAGGCCGGCGTGGGCGGGCGCCCGGGAGGACCCGGCGGCATGCAGCCCGGCCCGCTCGGCGGCATGGGCGGCGTGCCCAACCGCGAGGAGCGCGAGCACCGCAACAACGTGTTCATCCTGGACGACGAGCCGTTCCGGGTCGTGTTCGACGACGTCATCACGCCGGTGATCGGGCCGGGCGATGTTCGCTGACGGGCTGCGCGTGGTCGAGTTCCTGGCCTGCTGGGACGCGCTCGGGCTCGGTGACACGCCGCTGGCGTTCGCGCTGCGACCCCCCGGCCGCACCCCCACCGAACGCAGCCGCCTGCACCGCGACGCCCTCGCCGAGCTCGCCGACCGGGGCCTCGCCGACGCTCGCGGCCCGACGCCCGCACTCGCCGGCGCCCTTCGCCTACTGGCCACCGCACCCAAGCTCTACGACCTGCGCCTGGCCGACCCGCGCGGCGAGCTGGTCGCGCTCGGCGCGGCGGACCGGGAGCACGGCGTGCTGGCCGTCCTCGCCGGCGCTCCCCACGGCCGGATCGCGCTCGGCCCGGTGCCGGGACCGCGGCTGCCGTCCGCGCTGGTCGAGATGGTCGGGCCGCTGACCCCGGCCAGGGCGCGCCCGGTGAACGTCCCCGCCGACCTGCTCGACCGCGCCCGACGCGAAGCCACCGACGGCGAGCTGTGGACGCTCGCGGACCGCCTGGTCGACTACGGCGTCGCGGTGATCGACACGCGCGCGCTGGTCGTCATGTGCTCCGACATCACGCGCGTCGGCCAGCTCGGCGTCACCGCCCGCGACCCGGACGGCCGCGAGCGCCGTGGCCGCTGGGTGATCGGCTTCCACCACGGCTCCGCCGGCCACTGCGTCCAACTTCGACGCCACGGCGAAGTGACCATCGCCCCCCTCACCACCCCGCGGCTGCTGGCCCACCTCACCGAGTTGATCGAGGACGCGGCACCCACACTTCGGTAACACGACCGGCCGGCTACCCTCGCCACGCCGCGTAGTTGATGTACGCGGGCGGGTGAGGAGGAACGGCGTTTTGAACAACGGTCGCAAACAGGCCGTGTACTGGCGGATCCGGCTCACTGCGGGGTTGCTGGCCGTGTCGGCGTTGATCGCCGGGTGTTCGGCCGCCGCCCCGCCGCCGAGCCCACCGGCGAACCCGGCGCCCCCTCCACCGACCGCTGCGCCGCCCGCGCCGCCCGCCGGCCCCCGGCCGAACATCGTGTTCGTGCTGACCGACGACATGTCCAGCAACCTGCTGCAACACATGCCGCGCGTGCAGGCCCTGCAGAAGGCGGGCATGTCGTTCACGAACTACACGGTGACCGACTCGCTGTGCTGCCCGTCCCGGTCCTCGATCCTCACCGGCCGCTACCCGCACAACACCGGCGTGTTCACCAATGAGGCCCCCGACGGCGGCTGGGACGTGTTCCACGCACGGGGCCAGGAGGACAGGACGTTCGCCGTCTCGCTGCAGAAGGCGGGCTACCGCACCGGGTTCATGGGCAAGTACCTCAACCGGTATCCGACCCGGGGCTTCCCGGGCAGCAACGGGCCGTACGTGCCGCCGGGATGGTCGGACTGGAACGGCTCGGACAACGGCTACAACGAGTTCAACTACGACATGAACGAGAACCGTCGAGTGGTGCACTACGGGCACCAGCCGGCGGACTACCTGACCGACGTGGTCTCCAACAAGGCCACCGCGTTCATCCGGGACGCCGCCGCTGCACGCAACCCGTTCATGCTCGAGGTCGCCACCTTCGCGCCGCACTTCCCGTACACCCCGGCGCCTCGGGACGCCGGCGCGTTCCCCGGGCTCATCGCCCCGCGCGGGCCGACCTTCGACACCCTGCCCGCGAACCCGCCGAGCTGGCTGGCCCCCCGCACGCCGCTGACCCCGCCGCAGATCGCCAAGATCGACCACGCGTACCGCAAGCGGGTGCAGTCCATGCAGGCGGTGGACCGCCTGGTCGCCGCGATCCAGGACACGCTGGCGGCGACCGGCCAGGCGAACAACACGATCTTGATCTTCAACTCGGACAACGGCTTCCACATGGGCGAGTACCGGCTCACCGCGGACAAGCTCACGGCGTTCGACACCGACGTCCTGGTGCCGCTCGTGGTGGCCGGCCCCGGCATCCCGCCCAACACCACCACCCCGGCCGTCGCGCAGAACATCGACCTGCGCCCCACGTTCGAGGAGCTGGCCGGGCTCACTCCGCCGCCCGACGTGGACGGCCGCAGCCTGGTCCCGCTCCTGCGCGGGCAGAACCCGCCGGACTGGCCGACCGGCGCGCTGGTCGAACACCACGGGCCGGTCCTCAACCCGGCGGACCCGGACCTCCCCGGCAAGTACGGCGGCAATCCCCCCAGCTACGAGGCCCTGCGCACCGCCCGCTACACCTACGTCGAGTACGCCAACGGCGAGCGCGAGTACTACGACCGCACCACCGACCCCGGCCAACTGAACAACATCGCCGCCACGCTGCCCCCGGACACCGCCGCCCGGCTGCACGACACCCTGGTCCGCATGCGCAGCTGCCACGGCCAGGCCGAGTGCGCGGCCGCCGCCCGGGCTCCTTAAAAGAGAGCCGGGGTCGCCGGCGTCACATCGTCGAGGAACGCGCTCACCATCGGCACCAGGACCGCGGACTCCCCGAAGATGCCGACATGCGACGTCGCCGGGAGGATCACCAGGCGCGCCGAGAGAGCCTCCGGCAGCGCGCCCGAGGCCGCCGCCGCCTCGTCGCCGCCACCGCGCAGCCTGAACATCGCCAGCGCGTGCTCCGGCTTCACCGCGTCCGCGTCACCGACGATGACCATCGTCTTCGCGGAGATCGAACGCATCTGCTCGTCGCTGATCTGCTGGTCGTTGTTGTTCAGGACCGTCACCTTCTCGAGGTAGGCGTCGAACGCGGCGGCGTCCGGTGTGTGCTCCTTGAACGCCCTCTCGACGGACGTGCCGGCGAACGCCGAGGCGTTGGAACCCTCGATGCCCTCCAGCACCGACGGGTACCAGCCGTCCCTGCGGTAGGTGGCGGACAGCGTGACCAGCTTGTCGACCAGCCCCGGGTGGCGCAGCGCGAGCTGCAGCGCGACCCCGCCACCCTGCGAGTAGCCCATCACGTCCGCGCGCTCGATGTTCAACGCGCGCAGCAACGCGGCGGCGTCGTCGGCGAACCGCTCGTAGGACATCGCGCGCGACGTGTCGGGGGTGCGGCCGTGCCCCTGCTGGTCGAAGACGATCACGGTGCGGTCGCGCGCGAAGGCGGACACCCACGGCGTCATCGACTCGGTGGACATGAACGCGCCGGGGATGAGCAGCAGCGGCGACGCCGTCGACCCGCCGTACACCTCGTGGTAGAGGCTCAGGCCGTTGATCGGCAGGTGGCCGCTGCTCGACGGCCTCACGACTTCGGGCCGTAGAGCCTGGCGACATCGGGAGAGTCGAGCCACTTGGAGTAGGTGGGCGACTTCGGCCAGCCCTCGGGTGAGTCCTGCCATTCCTCCTGGCGGCCCCACGGCAGGATGTCGACCAACGCGAAGGTGTAGCTGAGCTGTTCGGTGCCCCGGCCGTTGGTGTGCCAGGTGCGGTAGACCGTGTCGCCGTCGCGGAGGAACACGTTCACCGCGAAGCCGCCGCCGGGAGGCGCGTCGACGTCGGCGCCGAACGAGCTTTCCGAGGACGAGTACCAGTCCATCGTGTTGCCGACCTTGGCCTTGTAGGCCAGCGCTTCCTCGATAGGCCCGTTGGTGACGATGACGAAGCGGGCGTCGTAGTTGTCCAGTACGCCCAGCCGGGCGTACTGCGAGGTCAGGCCCGTGCAGCCGCCGCACTGCCACTCGGCGCCGTCGGACCACATGTGGTTGTAGACGATGAGCTGCGAGCGCCCGTCGAACACGTCGACCAGCCGGATCGGGCCGTCCTCGCCGATCAGCGTGTAGTCCGGCAGCTCGACCATCGGCAGCCGGCGGCGTTGGGCGGCGATGGCGTCCAGCTCACGGGTGGCGGCCTTCTCCCGTGCGCGCAGGTCGTCGAGCGCGGCCTGCCAGGTCTGCCGGTCGACGATGGTGGGTAGGGCGGTGTGTTCGGTCACGGTTCCTCCCGGGCTCGGATGGTTGTGCTCCGAGGTGTTGACCGGGGAGGGCCGCGAAAGTCATCGGCCCCCGCGGCGCCGCGCCTTCGCCACCAGGTAGCGGCGGCGGAGCTGGCCGAGGGCGGCGTTGCGTTGGCTCAGCTCGACGGCCGTGCGGCGCCATCCGGGTTGCTTCGGCGGCGTGTGATCGGCCGACCACCGCAGCATGCCGGCGAGCGCGTGGATCGCGGCGTCCAGGAGCTCGGCGTCGGTGGCGTCGTCGGGGTGGCGGTGCTCGGGGTCGGGCGCGGCGGGGATCAGGTCGTTCAGGTCGCCGATGACCGGGTAGTCACGTTCGCGGAGGGTGTCCACCATCTCTTTGGAACGGCGGGTTACCCACTCCTGGTCGGTGGCGGGCAGCCGCAGTGGGACGCTGGATTCGCGGCGGGCCAGGACGGTGACGGCCAGGTAATCTTTCACCAGCTCGTCGTAGGAGGGCCAGTCGAGGCCGTCCGCCATTGCGATGTTGAGGCGGCGCACCACATTGGTCTCGACAATTCCCATCGAATGGTTCGCCTTATCGACGAGATCGATGTCACAGGTGTCCGGGGCGATATCGATCGCCCGACTGAACCGCGTCCACAGCTCGCTCGGCCTACTTCCGGGTGGCGGAACGGTGACCAGGTGCACTCGGCCGGCGCTCTCGGCCCAGGCGTCGAGCACGCGCGGGATGTCCTGCAGCCGCCAGAACAGGTCGACCAGGTAGTGCGGCCGCTCACCGGGCGCGGACAGCTCGCGGGCGAACTCCGCGAACGTGAGCGTCTGCCGGTTCTTGACGTCCTCCTGCCAGACCGCGGGCACCTGCCGGGCCAGGTCCCGGGCGGTGAGCACCACGTGTACGTCCGCCCAGGCCAGGTCGGCCAGCGCGGCACGGACCTCCCGCTGGTCGAGCATGCTGAACAGCTCGTGGGAGAGGACCACGTCGCCGCGCCAGGACCGGGCCTGGTCCGCCAGCCGCCGCCAGGCGCCGGCCACCGCCGGGTTGGCGTGCTCCTGGTAATGCGCCTTCCGCAGGTCCATGACGGCGTGGAACTGGGCGTCCTTGCTCAGGCCCGGATAAAGCACGCCGGACCGCCGCAGCGCGTCCCTATTGGCCCACAATACTTCCTGGACGAACGTGGTGCCGGTTTTCGGCGCCCCAACGTGCACATAGACGCGGTTCGCGCACATTGGAGGCACCCCCTCACACTACTTATAAACTCTCAGGATCGTATCAAACGGCCGAGGGGGTGCCTCGATGGGCCGTTCTCGAAATAAGCCTGTGAGTTCCCTATGAATTAAATCGCGTACGACCAGCCGGTGAGCGCGTAACCGCCGAACCACGCCGAGGCCAGCGTGACCGCCGTGAGCACCGCCATCGCGGTGGCCCGCCGCCGCTTCGCCAGCGCCAGCGCGACCGGCACCAGCAGCGTCACCGCCGGCAGCGCCAGCCGGGCCTTGGAGTTCATCAGGCCGTTCGAGGCCAGCGTCATCGCCAGCACCCCGGCCGCGTAGGCGATCAGCGGCCACGGCACCCGCCGCGCCCAGCAGACCGCCAGCAACACCACGGCGCCGACCAGCACGCCGACCGTGACCACCTCCAGCACCGACCGCCCGCTGGCCAGCACCTCCTCGGTGAACGCCCAGGTCGCCGCGCCGCCGTCGAAGCCCGAGCTCCAGCCGCGTTCCTGCAGCTCGAACCAGCCGCCGAGCGACCCCGTCCGGGACGCCACGAACCCCAGGTAGCCGACCAGCCCGAGCGGGGCGATCATCCCGCCCACCCAGGGCCGCCAGCCGTCCTCGCGCCTGAACACCGTGACCAAAGCGGCCAGCCCGACCGCGAGCAGCAGCGCGGCCCCGGTCGGCCGGATCGTCCCGGCCAGCGCCGTGCAGCAGCCCGCGAGCACCCAGTTGCGCCGCAGCACCGCGACCAGCGCCCAGACCACGAAGGCGCAGAACAGCCCCTCCGAGTACGTCATGCTCCAGACCACGCCCATCGGCGCCGCCGCCACCAGCGCGACCAGCAGCAGCCCGACCCGCCGCGAGCCGCCGGGCACCAGCTCGCCCAGCCGCGCCAGCCCGTACGCCAGCACCACGCCGGCGACCAGCGACACCATCAGCCCGGCGACCACCAGGTTGGCCCCGGTCACGAACCGCACCACCGCCACGGCGGCCGGGTAGCCGGGGAAGAACGCCAGCGGGGTGGTCGGGTCGCGGTGGCCGAACGCGTCCACCAGCCCGTGCGGCACGCCGGAGTACCCGCCGCCGGCGATGGCCAGCATCCACTGGCCGTCCCAGACCGAGAGCCTGGACAGCAGCAGGCCGCCGTTCACCTCGGTCTGCCAGCCCAGGATGAGCACCCCGACCAGCCGTACCCCCAGGAAGACCAGTGCGGGAGCGGTCACCTCGAGCAGCCGGGAGGCGCGGGCGAGCAGTTCCGGGTCGGGGGTGGGGTCGGGAGCGTCGGTCCGGTTGGCGTCCACCGCCGGCTCGGTCACTGCCACTGAGACAACCCCCTGGCGCCTGTCCTTCGACTGTGTGGGCTGAACCATGAAGGCTAGTGATGCGTACCAGCGTCGGTAGGGTGGGTTCGCGAAACTGAACTAAACAGACGCACGGCGCGCCTGGTCACCCGGTTGGGCGAGGGCCGGCAGACCCCCAACGGTGACTGGAGGCGATCGCAGGTGGCTCTTGTCGTACAGAAGTACGGCGGATCCTCCGTGCAGGATGCCGAGCGAATCAAGCGGGTGGCGGAACGGATCGTCCGCGCCCGCAAGGAAGGCCACGACGTGGTGGTGGTCGCGTCCGCGATGGGCGACACCACCGACGAGCTGATCGACCTGGCCGAGCAGGTCAGCCCGGCCCCGCCGCCGCGCGAGCTGGACATGCTGCTCACCTCGGGCGAGCGGATCTCCAACGCGCTGCTGGCCATGGCGATCCACGCGCTGGGCGCCGAGGCGCGCTCGTTCACCGGCTCGCAGGCCGGCATGATCACGACGTCCAAGCACGGCGACGCCCGGATCCTGGAGGTCAACCCCGGCCGGCTCAAGGCCGCGCTGAACGAGGGCGCCGTGGTCCTGGTGGCCGGCTTCCAGGGCATGAGCGGGGACTCCAAGGAGATCACCACGCTCGGCCGGGGCGGCTCGGACACCACAGCGGTCGCGCTGGCCGCCGCCCTGCAGGCCGACGTCTGCGAGATCTACACCGACGTGGACGGCGTCTTCTCCGCCGACCCGCGCATCGTGCGCAACGCGCACCACCTGGACACCGTCTGCTACGAGGAGATGCTGGAGCTGGCCGCGTGCGGGGCGAAGGTGCTGCACCTGCGCGCGGTGGAGTACGCGCGGAGGTATCAGGTGCCGCTGCGGGTGCGCTCTTCATACAACGACAAGCCAGGCACGCTGATCACCGGCTCGCTGGAGGACATCCCGATGGAACAGGCCATCTTGACGGGCGTCGCGCACGACCGTTCCGAGGGAAAGGTCACGGTCACCGGCGTTCCGGACACGCCCGGTCACGCCGCGAAGATCTTCCGGACGGTGGCGGACGCGGACATCAACATCGACATGGTGCTGCAGAACATCTCGCACGAGTCCGACAAGCGCACCGACATCACGTTCACGCTGCCCCGCTCGGACGGGCCTACGGCGGTCTCGGCGCTGACGAAGGCACGCCACGAGATCGGCTTCGACGAGGTCATCTACGACGACAACGTGGGCAAGGTGTCGCTGGTCGGCGCGGGGATGCGCTCGCACCCGGGGGTCACCGCCACGTTCTGCGAATCTCTGTCGCGGGCGGGTATCAATATCGAGACGATGAACACCTCGGAGATTCGCATCTCGGTGCTCTGCCGGGAGGATCAGCTCGACGACGCGGTGCGCGCGCTGCACGACGCGTTCGAGCTGGGCGGCGAGGAGGAGGCTGTCGTGCACGCTGGATCGGGTCGGTGATCTCGTGACCGTATTGGCAATCGTGGGCGCCACCGGGGCGGTGGGTTCCACAATGATCGACATCATCGATGCGCGGGAGAGCGTGCCGTGGTCGGAGATCCGGCTGGTGGCCTCGGCCCGGTCGGCGGGCAAGGTGCTGACAGTTCGCGGTGAGCAGGTCACCGTGCGGGAGCTGGCGCCCGAGGTGTTCGACGGGGTGGACGTCGCGCTGTTCGACGTGCCGGACGAGGTCAGCGCCGAGTGGGCGCCGGTCGCGGCGGCGCGCGGGGCGGTCGCGGTGGACAACTCCGGGGCGTTCCGGATGGATCCGGACGTGCCGCTGGTCGTCCCCGAGGTGAACGCCCACCAGGTGGCGGAGCGGCCGAAGGGCATCATCGCCAACCCGAACTGCACGACGCTGTCCATGATGGCCGCGATGGGCGCGCTGCACCGGGCGTTCGAGCTGCGCGAGCTGGTGGTGGCCTCGTACCAGGCCGCGTCCGGGGCGGGGCAGGTCGGCGTGGATCGGCTCTACGCCGAGCTGGCCGCCGTGGGCGGCAAGGAGGTCGGGGTGCGCGCCGGGGACGTGGCCGAGGCGCTGGCCGAGGCCGGGCTCGGGTCGGACTCGCCGTTCCCGGCGCCGCTGGCCATGAACGTGGTGCCGTGGGCCGGTTCGTTGAAGGACGACGGCTGGTCGTCCGAGGAGCTGAAGGTCCGCAACGAGTCGCGCAAGATCCTGGGCATCCCGTCCCTGAAGGTGTCCGCGACGTGCGTGCGGGTGCCGGTGGTGACCACGCACGCGCTGGCCGTGCACGCCACGTTCGGCTCGGAGGTGTCCGTGGACAAGGCGCGCGCCGTGCTCGCCGCCCAGCCCTCGATCGTGCTGCGCGATGACCCAGCCGCCGGCCAGTGGCCCACGCCGGCCGACACCGTGGGCGGCGACCCGACCTGGGTGGGCCGGATCCGTCAGGCGCTGGACTTCCCGAACACCCTGGAGCTGTTCCTCTGCGGCGACAACCTGCGCAAGGGCGCCGCGCTGAACACCTACGAGATCGCCGAGGCGGTGGTCGCTTCCGGTTAGCCGCCGCCGGCGGACGCGCCGGTTACCGATGTGCCCGAGTCTGAGCCACCGATAACGACGCGCTGAGAGGTTTCGCACCATGAGCATGGAAGAGCTGCTGTCCCGCCGACCCAACCCGGCCGGGGTGGTGCGGAACCTTGCCGCCACGCCGCTGGAACGGCTCGCGGTCGTGACCTGCATGGACGCTCGCATCGACACGTTCGGTGTGCTCGGGCTGCGGATCGGCGACGCGCACGTGATCCGCAACGCGGGCGGCGTGGTGACCGACGACGTGATCCGCTCGCTGGCCATCAGCCAGCGCAAGCTCGCCACCCGCTACGTCATCCTCATCGCGCACACCGGCTGCGGCATGCTCTCGTTCACCGACGACGAGTTCGTCGCCGAGCTGGCCCACGAGACCGGCCAGCCGCCGACCTGGCGCCCCGGCACCTTCCCCGACCCGGCCCAACACGTCCGCCACGGCATGCAGCAGCTGCGCACCAGCCCGTTCCTGCGCGCGGACACCGAGGTCCGGGGGTTCGTGTTCGACCTCACCACCGGCGCGGTCGACGAGGTCCACACGCCGGCCGCCACCGCCGCCACGCCCGCGCCCCGCGACGCGCCGGCCAACGACTAGGGGCTCGCACATCCGGTGTGTACGTGGCACACGCGCTGCAGCGGGTGTGCGGGGTACGAACTGGGTGTGCGAGCCGATGTCAGGGCTGGCCGCGGACTAGGCGGAGGTCCTCGGTGTGCTTGTACCAGGTCCAGCGGGTTACGGGGCGGGGGTGGGGGGCGCCGTCGTGGAGGACGGTGGCCGGTAGGCAGCCGATTTGGACGGCTCGGCCCGTGGCGGCGCGCACCTTTCGTCCTAGTAGGCCTACGCGTACCGCTCGGACGTCCACGCCGACCGGGGCGATTGGGGTGACCTCCAGGCGGTTCGCCTGGCCGCGCAGGACAAGCTCGTCGTCGCAGTAGACGACGCCGCGCGCCGGGCGCACCTCGCCCCGGCCGAGCAGGATTCCGCCGGCGTCGTCCCTGATCAGCGGCACCCGGTCCGGCTCGCCGTGTAGCGCCAGGGTGACCGCCTGCGTTGGGTCGGTGGGCAGGCCCCAGGTGGCGGCCACCGCCGAGTCCGCCGACGCGGGGAGGTAGGCCACCGCCACGGACGCCAGCCGCTCGGTACGCAGCAGGCGCAGGACCACCGCGGCGAGGTCACCGTCCGTACCCGCCACCACGACGCGGTCCGGTGCCAGCTCGGCCAGCAGCGGGTCCACGTCGGCGCGCTCCGGCCGGCCGGCCAGCTCGCGGACCACCACGTCGTCCGGCACGGGCAGCTCGCCGCCCGGCCAGGAACTGCAGCGCAGCGCCAGGATCGTCATAATGCTCGGCAGCTTCGCACACGGCCGGGGCCGGCGTGTGTGATAGCACGCTGCTTGGGTACCGCCGTCCCGGGCTCGTTGAGTTAGGCTCTCAGGGGCCCCATGACGGCCCCGGTAGTGCGTGATACCGAGAAACGAGCCGAAACCGGGATTGGGGTCGGACTGACATGCCCGCGATTGTGTTGATCGGCGCCCAGTGGGGCGACGAGGGCAAAGGGAAGGCCACCGACCTGCTCGGCGGCCAGGTCCAGTGGGTGGTGCGTTACCAGGGCGGCAACAACGCCGGGCACACGGTGGTGCTCCCTGACGGGCAGGACTACGCGCTCAAGCTCATCCCGTCCGGGATCCTCACCCCGGGGGTTCGCAACGTGATCGGCAACGGGGTGGTGGTCGACCCCGGCGCGCTGATCGACGAGCTGGGCGGCCTGCAGGAGCGCGGGGTGGACACCTCCGGCCTGCTGCTCTCGGCGGACGCCCACCTGATCATGCCGTACCACACAGCGATCGACCGGGTCAGCGAGCGGTACCTGGGCAAGGCCAAGATCGGCACCACCGGCCGGGGCATCGGCCCCGCGTACCAGGACAAGATCGCCCGCGTCGGCGTCCGCGCCGCCGACCTGCTGGACGCCAAGATCCTGCGCCAGAAGGTCGAGGCCGCGCTGGAGTACAAGAACCAGGTGCTGGTCAAGGTGTACAACCGGCGCGCGCTGGACCTGGACGAGGTGCTGGACACCGTGCAGGCCGCCGGCCGCCGCATCGAGCACCTGATCGCGGACACCCGCCTGCTACTCAACCAGGCGCTGGACGCGGGCGAAACCGTCCTGCTGGAAGGCTCGCAGGGCACCCTGCTGGACGTCGACCACGGCACCTACCCGTTCGTGACCTCGTCCAACCCCACGGCGGGGGGCGCGGCGGTCGGCGCCGGGATCGGGCCGATGCGGATCGACCGCGTGATCGGCATCCTCAAGGCGTACACCACGCGGGTGGGCTCCGGCCCGTTCCCGACGGAGCTGCACGACGCGATGGGCGAGCACCTGCGCAAGGTCGGCGGCGAGGTCGGGGTGAACACCCGCCGGCCGCGCCGGTGCGGGTGGTTCGACGCGGTGATCGGGCGGTATGCGACCAGGGTGAACGGCATCACCGACTACTTCCTGACCAAGCTGGACGTGCTGTCCGGGCTGGAGAAGGTGCCGGTGTGCGTGGCGTACGAGGTGGACGGGCGCCGCTGCGACGAGATGCCGATGACGCAGACGGACGTGCACCACGCCGTGCCCGTATACGAGGAGTTCCCCGGTTGGTGGGAGGACATCTCGCGGTGCCAGACGTTCGACGAGCTGCCCGCGAACGCGCGCTCGTACGTGCTGCGGCTGGAGGAGATGATCGGCGCGAAGGTGTCCGCGATCGGCGTCGGGCCCGGGCGCGACCAGACCATCGAAAGGCCGTGAGTGGCTAAGGGGGCTATGGCACCCCTAGCCACTCACGGCTGGTCAGTCGTCCCTGCTGAGCATGGCTTCTTCGAGGTCCAGCTCGCGCAGGACCCTGCGGAGGACCTCGTCGTCGATGCGGCGTTCGTCGCGGAACCTGACGAAGGTTTCGCGTTCGGCGGCCACCATGGCGCGGCGTAGGCGGCGGTGGGCCGCGCTCGGGCTCTCGCCGGTCTCCGAGGCGTCGCGGCCCAGGCGTTCCCAGGACGAGTTGGTGCGCATCTGGGCCAGGTAGCGCAGCTTCTGGACGGTGCGTTCGATCGCGGCGTCGCCGTCCTCGGCCAGGTCGTCGAGCCTGGCCACGGCGGCGCGGCCGGCGGCGTGCTGGGCCTCGGCCTCGGCGAGCGCGTCGGAGGCGGACTCCGCGCCGTGCACGCCGAGGCGGCGGATCAGCCAGGGCAGCGTGGTGCCGTGCAGGAGCAAAGTGGCCACCGTGACCACGAACGCCAGGAAGATGAGCTTCTCCCGCTGCGGCACCTGCGCGGTGATGGCGAACGCGGCGGCCAGCGACACCACGCCCCGCATGCCCGCCCAGGAGAGCACCGCCGGGGTCCGCCAGTTCGGGTACGGGTCGCGGGCGCGCAGCTTGGGCATCAGCAGCCGGGGCACGTAGGTCGCCGGGTACACCCAGACGATCCGGGCCAGCACGGCCACCCCGGTCAGCGCCAGCCCGACCACCACCAGCGGGCCGACCGCGCCGACCTCGCGGACCACCGTGGTCAGCTGCAGGCCGATCAGCGCGAACACGATCGACTCCAGCACGGTGTCCGAGGCCCGCCACACCGCGTCGTCCTGCAGCCGGGTGGCGTAGCCGGTCTGCGGGGCGCGGTGGCCCAGGTAGAGGCCGGCCACCACGACCGCGAGCAGGCCGGACGCGTGCACCTCCTCGGCGACCAGGTAGACGGCGAAGGGCACCACCAGCCCGAGCGCGCTCTCGATCGGCGGGTCGTTCAGCCGCACCCGGATCCGGTGCACCACCCAGGCCATGGCCAGCCCGATCGCCACCCCGCCCACGCCGGCGACCAGGAACATGCCCACCCCGGACAGCAGCGAGAAGCTCGCGCCCGCTGCCGCCGCCACCGCGACCCGGAACAGGGTCAGCGCGGTGGCGTCGTTGACCAGGCTCTCGCCGGCCAGCACCGTCATCACCCGTCTGGGGAGCCCGAGCTGGCGGCCGACCGTGACGGCGGCCACCGCGTCCGGCGGCGCCACCACCGCGCCGAGCACCAGCGCGGCCGGCAGCGGCAACCCCGGGATGAGCCACCACGCGGCCACCCCGACCGCGGCCGTGGTGAAGATCACCAGCCCGACCGCGAGCAGCCCGATCGGGCGCAGGTTGGCCCGAAAGCCCAGGTACGAGGAGTCCAGGGCGGCGGAGTAGAGCAGCGGCGTGAGCACCAGCAGCAGCACGATGTCCGGGTTGATCCGGAAGTCGGGCACGAACGGCAGGAACGACACGGCGATGCCGACCACCACCAGCACCAGCGGCGGGGCCACCCGGAGCCGCCGGCACACGGCGGTCACCGCGAGCGACCCGATCAGCAGCGCAATCAGCGGTACACCTTCCACATCGGGAAGGATGGACCGTGCCGGGCCGCTATGCACCCCGGTGAGCACGATCGATGCGCTCGAAGCAAGGAAGGCCAGACCAGTGAGCTGCCAGCACACCGAGAAAATCGACGCGCCGGGCTGGACCGAGCCGGCGCCGGACACCACCGAGGGCTGCTACGACTGCCTGGCGGCCGACGAGCACGTCTGGGCGCACCTGCGCATCTGCCTGGAGTGCGGCCACGTCGCCTGCTGTGACTCCAGCCCGCACCGCCACGCCGCCGCGCACGCCCGCGCCGACCACCACCCGGTCATGCGCTCGTTCGAACCCGGCGAGACCTGGCGCTGGTGCTACCTCGACGAACGCCTGGTCTAGCCGGTCAGGTGTTCGGCGCGGGCGAAGACGGCCGTGTCGGGGTGGTCGGCGAAGACGGCGTCCACGCCGAGGGTGAGGAAGCGGGCCAGCTCGGCCACCGCGTCGCCGTGGCCGTTCGGGCCGGTCGCCGAGCGCAGTGACGCCGGCAGGAAGCGGTTCTCGTTGCGGAAGGTGTACGGGTGCACGCGCAGGCCGGCGGCGTGCGCGTGGGCCAGCAGCGTGGTCGGCACCCCGTCCGGGGTCACGACCAGGTTCTTGTCCGGCGCGAGCACCGTGGCGTACTCGGCGATCTCGCGCAGCCCGTCCGGGCAGAGCATCGTGCGGTGGTCGGCGGGCAGGCCGGCGGCGACCAGGTCGGCGGGCGGGTCGTCCGGGTCGACCAGCTGCACCAGCGGCACCTTGAGCACGGCGGCCAGCTCGCGCAGGTTGGCCGTCTCGAAGGACTGGACGAACACCGCCGCGTCCGGGCGGTCCAGGCCGGCGTCGCGGAGCTGGCGGACCAGGGTCGGCTCCAGCGGCAGGCCGATCGAGGCGTGGTAGCCGGGGTGCTTGGTCTCCGGGTAGACGCCGACGGTGCGGCCCAGCTCCTCGGACAGCCGGACCGCGAGCGCGAGCACCTCGGCGAAGGTGGGCACTGTGTAGCGCCCGTCGAAGCGGGTGTTGCGGCCCCGGGTGTCCGGGATCCGCTCCATGGCGCGCAGCGTGCGCAGCTCGGCCAGCGTGAAGTCCTCGGCGAACCAGCCGTGGCGCAGCTGCCCGTCGATGAGCTTGGTGCACCGCCGGTCGGCGAACTCCGGGTGCGCGGACACGTCGGTGGTGCCGCCGATCTCCGGCTCGTGCCTGGCCACCAGCACGCCGTCGGCGGTGCTCACCAGGTCGGGCTCCAGGAAGTCGGCGCCGAGCCGGGCGGCCAGCTCGTAGCCGGCCAGGGTGTGCTCGGGGCGGTAGCCGCTGGCGCCCCGGTGGCCGATGATCAGCGGCAGCTGCGTGGTCAGCGAGAGCTCGAGCGCGGCCGGCTCGGTCGCTACGAGGGAGGCCATGTCGGCCACGATTGTGCGTGGACTCGACGACGCCGCGACGGCGGGGGTGCCGGAGCCGGTCGGTCAGGTGAACGACCGGCGGCCGCGTTAACACCGGGTGAACATTGCCTGACCTGCGCCGTCAGGTGTGCTGAACGTAACGTACGGGACGGCCGGGGAACACGCGAAACGGCGCACGGCCTAGGCTCGCGCCCGTGCGAGTCCTGGTGATAGGGGCTGGAGCCCGCGAGCACGCCCTGGTGTTGGCCATGGCGCAGGATCCGGCCGTCACGGCGCTGGCCTGCGCCCCCGGCAACGCCGGCGTCCATTCCGTGGCCGAGCGGCTGGGGCTGCCCGACCCGACCGACGGCGAGCAGGTCGCCGGGCTGGCCCGCCAGTGGCACGCCGACCTTGTGGTGATCGGGCCGGAGATGCCGCTGGTGGCCGGGGTGGCCGACGCGGTGCGCGCGGCCGGCGTGGCCTGCTTCGGCCCGAGCGCGGCGGCCGCCGCCATCGAGGGCTCCAAGGCGTTCGCCAAGGACGTCATGTCCGCCGCGAAGGTGCCCACCGCGCACGCCGAGACGGTGGACAACCCGGCGCACCTGGACGCGGCGCTGGCCCGGTTCGAGCCGCCGTACGTGGTCAAGGACGACGGGCTGGCCGCCGGCAAGGGCGTGGTCGTCAGCTCCGACCTCGACGAGGCCAGGGCGCACGCCATGACGCTGCTCGACGCCGGCCACCCGGTGCTGCTGGAGTCGTTCCTGGACGGGCCGGAGGTCTCGCTGTTCTGCCTGGTGGACGGCCGCACCGTGCGCCCGCTGCTGCCCGCGCAGGACTTCAAGCGGGTGGGCGACGACGACACCGGCCCGAACACCGGCGGGATGGGCTCCTACGCGCCGCTGCCGTGGGCCGAGGCGTCGCTGGCCGACGACGTGGTGAGCACGATCGTCGAGCCGGTGGTGGCCGAGCTGGACGCGCGCGGCACGCCGTTCTCCGGGCTGCTCTACGCCGGGCTGGCGCTGACCTCGACCGGCCCGGCAGTGGTGGAGTTCAACTGCCGCTTCGGCGACCCGGAGACCCAGGCGATCCTGCCGCTGCTGCGCACCCCGCTGGCCGGGCTGCTGCACGCCACCGCCACCGGCCGGCTGGCCGAACAGCTCGCGCTGGACTGGGCGCCGGGCGCGGCGGTCGTCGTGGTGCTGGCCGCCGAGGGCTACCCGGGCACGCCCCGGATCGGCGACGTGATCGTCGGCGCGGACGCGGACGGCGTGCTGCACGCGGGCACCCGCCGGCGCGACGACGGCGCGGTGGTCAGCTCGGGCGGGCGGGTGCTGTCCGTGGTCGGCACCGGCTCGGACCTGACGGCCGCGCGCGAGGACGCCTACCGCCGGGTGGCCAAGATCCGCCTGCCCGGCTCGCACTACCGCTCGGACATCGCGCTCAAGCGCCAGTGAGTCACGACCACAGCTCGTCGGCGAGCTTGTCCAGGTGGTTGATGCGGGTCTCGATGCCGGGCGAGAGCGGGATGCCGGCGAGCGCGGCCATCTCCCGCCAGCGGTGCGCGACGTCGTTGTAGCGCAGCGCGGCCTCCCTGGCGGTGGTGCCCAGCCGCTCGCTCTCCGCCGGGTCGGCCAGCGCGGCGGCCACCTCGGCCGGCAGCCGGTCGGCGGTCATCGGGAAGTGCATCGGCGCCGCGGCCGACACGTACTCGCCGAACTGGCGCGACGAGATCGGCAGGTCACCGGCCAGCGCGCAGCCGGCGGCCATCGCCTCGTAGAACCGGGGCCCGACCTCGCGGTGCGCGCCGGCGTGCTTGCGGTGGCCGAACTGGTCGTAGTTGGTCAGGAACAGCCGCGACCGGGTGGCCATCGTGGTGAAGATCCGGCGGTGCTGGGCCAGCGAGGTGATCAGCCCGAGCTGGCCGATGTCCTGCTGGTACTTGCCGTCGTGCGCGCTGGCCCACTGGCGCAGCAGCAGGTGCTGGCCGGGCGGGTCGACACCGGGGCTGAAGATGTCGATGTTGCGCTCGGACTGCTCCCTGGCCGGGAACGCCAGCACGTCGAGCAGCGGCGGCACCACCCCGACGGTGCGTAATCGGTCCGAGAGCAGGTGCCCGAGCGGCGGCATCTCGCTGCCGCTGAACAGCGCGTCCACCCGCCGGCGCAGCTGCCCGACCAGCTCCGGGTAGCGGCGCAGCTCGTACTCGGTGACCACCGAGACGTGCACGATCACGTACTCCGCGAGCCGGTGCCAGTCCGGCACGCCGACCAGCACCGAGGCGTCCGCCAGGTCGCGCGCGAGCACGACCAGCACGTCGGCCGGCTCGCCCAGCCACTGGTGGTGCTCGATCCGGTACGGGCGGGCCAGCCGGGTGCTGGCCAGCAGGCGGCGCACCTCCCGGCGGTCCAGCGGCGGGCGGGTGTACCTCGGCGAGGACACCATGACCCGGTACAGCCCGGCGGACAGGGCGTCGCGCAGCACGTCCTCGGCCTCCAGCAGCCCGCCGAAGTCCGCGACCGGGCGCACCTCGCGCAGGCTCAGGATGGTCACCCTCGGGCCGGCCTCCGGCTCGGTGGTGTCCGGGCGCTCCGGCCGGGGGCGCGGGATCTCGACCACCTCGCCGGGCACCACCGAGGGCAGTTCGGTGCGCGGGTACGGGGTGGGACGCTGCGGCATCTGCGGACTTCTTCTCCTGCTGTCGAGAGCTGTCCTCCCTGATCGGGTGACAGTATGGCCCAGCACCCGTCCAGAAACACTGAGTTCACCGCACAACGCGCCCGCGTTCCATCAGGCGCGCCGACCCGTCGGGTTGGCCGTGCGGGCGCCCCGGCCGCGCCCGCGCGCCCTCCGCGGCCGCTCCCGAGGCCACCTGAGGCCCCGGTGACAGATCTTCATATTGCTTGATATCACCGGTCACCGCGTTGAACCGGGCCTTCACCGCTTCGGGCGGCAGGGTGGTGGCCTTGGGTCACCGTTGACCGCGCCCCGCTGGCCTCCCGTGGAGTGGACGTCGGGCGGGTTCACCCGGCCCGGTACCGTCGGGCTCGTGACCGGGTTGGTGGCCGGCGGGTGGCCGGGCGGGTGGCGCAGCTGACCGCGCCCGCCCCCACGCGGGCGACGCCGCGGATCGGACCGTTCCAGGTTGATCCGCCGGTCGTTCTCGCCCCGATGGCGGGCATCACGAACCTGGCGTTCCGCCGGCTGTGCCGGGAGTACGGCGCCGGGCTGTACGTGTGCGAGATGATCACCTCGCGGGCGCTGGTCGAGCGGAACGCCGAGACGCTGCGGATGATCCGGTTCGCGCCCGAGGAGCGGCCCCGGTCGCTGCAGCTCTACGGCGTGGACCCGGCGACCGTGGCGGCCGCCGTGCGGATGGTGGCCGACGAGGACCTCGCCGACCACGTGGACCTCAACTTCGGCTGCCCGGTGCCCAAGGTGACCAGGCGCGGCGGCGGCGCGGCGCTGCCGTACAAGCGCCGGCTGTTCGAGCGGATCGTGGCGGCCGCCGTGCACGCGGCCGCACCGGCCGGGGTGCCGGTCACCGTGAAGATGCGCATCGGCATCGACGAGCAGCACCAGACCTACCTGAGGGCCGCGCGCGCCGCCGCCGACGCCGGAGTGGCCGCCGTGTCCCTGCACGCCCGCACCGCCGCCCAGCGCTACTCCGGGCGGGCCGACTGGTCGGCGATCGCGCGGCTGCGCGCCGAGCTGCCCGCCGAGCTGCCGGTGTTCGGCAACGGCGACGTGTTCAGCGCGGCCGACGCGCTGGCGCTGATGGCGGCCACCGGGTGCGACGGGGTGGTGATCGGCCGGGGTTGCCTCGGCCGGCCGTGGCTGTTCGGCGAGCTGGAGGCGGCGCTGCGCGGCCAGCCGCCCCCGCCGGCGCCCAGGCTGGGCCAGGTGGCCGCCACGCTGGCCCGCCACGCGCGGCTGCTCACCGAGCTGCACGGCCCGGACAAGGGCATCCGCGACCTGCGCAAGCACGTGGCCTGGTACCTCAAGGGCTTCCCCGTCGGCTCCGGGCCGAGGCGCCGGCTGGGCATGGTCTCGTCCCTGGACGAGCTGGACGAGCTGCTCGGCGGGCTGGACCCTTCGGCGGTGGCCGAGGACGTGGACGGCCCGCGCGGGCGCCAGGGCTCGCCGGGGCGGGTGGTGCTGCCGGAGGGCTGGCTGGACGACCCCGACGACCTCACCGTGCCCGGCGGAGCCGAGCTCGCCGACTCCGGGGGTTAGCGCGTGTTGGGCACATTCACAGGCTTCATCGCTCACACGGGCGAAATGCTCAGGACAACGAGTGTGATCACCGGTAAACGGACGGGACAGCACGGACGATGGGCCGTGAGGAGGTGGATGCCACGTGAGTGCACAGCGGCGCGGCCACACGGCCGAGCGACCCTCTCCCCGTAAGGAGGGTCCGGCCGGGGCTGCGCGCATCGCCGCCTCGCACCCGGGTGCCTCGTTGCAGCCCCACTTGGACGTGCGCTTCGACGCGCCGGTCGAGGTGCCGGAGGCGCACCTGGACTCCGATCCGGTGCAGGCGCACATCACCGCGTCCGAGGAGCTGGCCAGCCTCGGCTACTGGGAGGACGCCTACCAGCGGCTGCGCAGCGCCGTCGAGCTGATGGCCGGCCCCGAGCACCGCCCGCACCTGGTGCGCGCCGAGCTGGACCGGCTGCGCCGCGAGCACGCGATGGTCCACGAGCAGGCCCGGCGCGACTTCCTCACCGCCAGCTACAACCGCCGCTACCTGGACGACCGGCTGGCCACCCTGCTGGACGACCCGTCGGTGGCCAGGTCCGGGATGGGCCTGGCCATGGTGGACATCGACCACTTCAAGAAGGTCAACGACAGGTACGGGCACCCGTTCGGCGACCGGGTGCTGCAGCGGGTGGTGGCCGAGCTGGGCGCCGCGCTGCCGGAGGGCGCGTTCTGCGCCCGCTACGGCGGCGAGGAGTTCGCGCTGGTGCTGCCAGGGTGCGACCCGACCGAGGCGGTCGCGGTATGCGAGCGGGCGCGGATCCGGATCGACAGGCACCGCTGGCTGGAGCTGGACCCGGAGCTGCGGGTGACGGTGAGCGCCGGTGTGGCGCACACGGTCGCCCAGCCGCCCGATGTGGAGCAGCTGTTAGTCGGGGCCGACGTGCTGCTCTACGCGGCCAAGGGCGCCGGCCGCAACGCGGTGGCGTTCCGCGAGGAGAGCGGCACGGTGGCCCTGGCCGGCGCGGCGGGAGCCCGCCGGGACATACCCCAGCCGGCGTCCCTGGACTACTGAGGCGGCCGCCGAAGCGGCGCGTGACCAGGACTTATCAGGCAGACCCCGTGCGATCGGCGCGGGGCGGCAGCGGTTAGCATTCCGCAACAATCAGCTCGCGGCGGGGAGGCGGCGGTGAACCACGGCGGCGAGGAGGACGAAGCGGGTCCCCGCTCGCGTCGCCACCGCCACGACACCGACGCCCCCGAAGGCCTGAGCGTCGCCGACCTGCTGGCCCGGCACGGGGTGGCGAACGAGTCGGCCGACGGCGGTGCGTCCAGGCGGCACGGCTTGGACGACGAGCCACCGGTGGCCGACGAGCCGCCAGTGCCGATCTCCGAGCCGGAGGACGCCGACCAGTTCGTACCCGAACCGCCGGAGCCGCCCGCGCCCGCCGAGCCCGTCCAGTCCGTCCAGAGCCAGCCCGTCCGGAGCCAGCCCGAGCCGCCGGCCGAAATCGGCTTCGCCCGCCGCGTCATGCTGCCGTCCGACCTGTCCGCGAACCTGTTCGCCCAGCTGGGCAAGGCCCCACCGGACGACTCGCCCACCGACATCGTGCCCAAGGTCCCCGCCGACGTCCCACCACCGCCGGCCGAACCTCCGCGAGTCGGGGCTCCTGGCACACCGAGTCGGGACGTTCAGCACACCGTCGAACCGGAGCCCCCGGCGGAACCCGAACCGCCCGTACCCCCGGTGCCCCCCGCACCCCCCGACACCCCGGGCGACGATGAGCGCGGCTTCGAGCTGCGCACCCAACGGATCGACGAGAGCCTCACCAGGCTGACCGCCATCCACGCCGGGCTGGGCAGGGAGATGACCGAGCGGGTCAGCCGGACCCGAGGGCTGCCGGTGGTCGACCGCACCGCCGACGCCGCCCCGGACACCGAGGACGACAAGCCGCCCCGGACCCCGCGCTGGCTGCGCCGCACCGCCAAGGGCATCACGCTGGCCGCCGCCCTGTCGCTGTTCCTGGCCACGGCGGCCGGCTGGGGCACCCGGGCCTGGCTGGACGGCAAGCTGCGCACGGTGGCCGCCCTGGACCCGGGCTCGGAGGCGATCGTCGACCCCGCCTCGCAGGCCGGCGACCAGAACTACCTGCTGGTCGGCCTGGACCCGAGCAACCCCCAGGCCGGCGCGCGCGGCGGCCCGCTGCCCGGCGTGCTCCCGACGGCCGTCCCGGCGCCCGCGCTCGCACCCGGCACCCACCCCGGCGGCCCCGGCACGATCCTGCTGGCGCACGTGCCGGCCAAGCGCGACCGGGTCGTCATGCTGGCCTTCCCCGGCGACCTCGCGGTGGACCGGCCGAGCTGCGACAGGTGGAGCCAGGCCAGCGGCGGCTACCCCGGCGGCACCTCGCCGGCCCAGTCCGGCGTGCAGCTGGCCAGCGCGTACACCATCGGCGGGCCGCGCTGCATGACCAAGACGATCCAGAAGCTCACCGGCATGGCCGTCAACCACTACACCGACGTCGACCTCGCCGGCATCAAGGACATGGCCGACGCGGTGCACGGGGTGCCGATCTGCCTGCCGAAGCCGGTGCTGGACGGCCAGCTCGGGCCGGTGGTGCCGAGCCCGGGCGGCGCGGTGCTGACCGGCGACCGGGCGCTCGCCTTCGCCCGTGCACGGCACGTGCAGGGCGACCCCAGCCCGACCGTGGGACAGCTCCAGCGCCAGCAGATGCTGCTCGCCGCGCTGCTCGACAAGGCCGGATCCGACCAGGTGCTGGCCGACTTCAACGGGCTGGACGGCCTGGTGACCGCGTTCGGGACCAGCACCCACAGCGACAACTCCGGGCTGGAGGCGCTGGGCGCGCTGGCCGGGTCGATCCGCACGGTGGACCCGAGCCAGGTCTCCTTCGTCACGGTGCCCACCTCCGGCCAGCCCGACCTGCAGGGCAACGAGCTGCTGCAGGTGGAGCCGGCGCTCGCGCTGTTCGACGCGGTCCGCACCAAGCGGCCGCTGCCGACCGGCGACAACGCGGACGGCCGCACCCCGAACCGCCTGATCGCCAACCAGCTCCCGCCCAGGGCCGTCACGGTGAACATCCGCAACGCCTCCGCCCGCAAGGGGCTGGGCAACCAGGCCGCCGACTCGCTGCGCACGCTCGGGTTCACCGTGGCCTCGGTCGGCAACGCCCCGCCCGCGCCCGGCGGCCGCACCGTGATCAGGCACTCCCCGGACCGCGCCGAGCAGGCCGCCGCGCTCGCCGCCGCCGTGCCGTCCGCGCTCACCGAGCCCGCCCCCGGCACCGTCGGCCAGCTCGACCTGGTGCTCGGCGACGGGTTCGACGGTCAGGTCAGGGCCGCGCCGATGGCCGGGATCGCGACCGCCCCGAGCGGACCGCAGATACTCACCGCGGCCGCCATGTCATGCGACTGACCGGCCTAATCGACCGTACGCCACTCGACGTTCACCTTCCGTTCACCTTGCGCTGCTGATCGGGTGACTCGCTACGCATACGCTCGTGCCATGCGTGACGCTTACCAGTCCAAGCTTGACGGGCTCGCCGAGCAGCTGGCGATCATGACTGAGACCGTGGCCAGCGCCATGCGCAAGGCCACCGACGCTCTCCTGAACGCCGACCTGCCGCTGGCCGAAGAGGTCATCTCCGAGGACCTGAGGGTCGACGAGCTGCGCAACCAGGCCGAGGAGGATGCGTTCGCGCTGCTCGCGCTGCAGGCCCCGGTCGCGGGCGACCTGCGCGTGGTGGTGAGCACCATCCACGCCGCCGGCGACCTGGAGCGGATGGGCGACCTCGCGCTGCACGTGGCCCGCGCCGCCCGCCGCCGCCACCCCGCCGACGTGGTCCCCGAGGAGGTCAAACCGTACTTCGCCGAGATGGGCAAGGTCGCCTTCGAGCTGGCCCGCAAGGCCGCCGACGTGATCCGCCACCCCGACGTGGAACGCGCCAAGCAGCTCGAGTCCGACGACGACGCCATGGACGACCTGCACCGGCACATGTTCACCGTGCTGATGGGCCGGGACTGGACGCACGGCGTGGCCGCCGCCGTCGACGTCACCCTGCTGGCCCGCTTCTACGAGCGCTACGGCGACCACGCCGTCGCCGTGGCCCGCCGCATGGTCTACGTCATCACCGGCGAAATGCCGTCCCCCGAAACCCCCTGACCCGTGAGTGGCTAGGGCCGCCATAGCGACCCTAGCCACTCACGACCAACCGGGTCACTTGTGCCAGGTTGACCAATCCGCGCATCGGTCGCCTTTGCACGTCCGGATCTTCCTGCCCAACACGTGTATTCCACTGCCGTCGGGCGAAGAGACCGCGGTGACGTAGTTGTCGCGATCAAATGGGCCATTGATTCGCGCGGGCATCACGCGCTCCTTGTTGTCACCCCAGGCAACGGCTACCTGCGCGTACGCATTGCAGTCCTGTTGCGCATCGGAACCGGTCATGTACCCGTTGAACTTGATGCCCAGAACCGGCGTCCCGCCGCCGCTCGACGTACCCCCCATAGGTATCCCCTGGACGCCGTACGAGCAGTTTTCAATTTCCGAGACCGTGATGCCGTCCGGGCCGGGCGTGCTGTTCTCTCGCGCGCTCGCCTGCGGGATACAGAGGACGGTAATGGCTACCGCCGGCACGCCGACCAGGAGTGCTTGACGCTTCATGTGCCACCAGTTTCGAATAGTCTTGCGGTCGCAAAGATAATATCCGGGAAAACTGGAGCACAGGGCGATAACCGCGCGGCTTGAGTAGAAGTACTCAAGCCGCGCGGTGCATTATTTTATCCGAAGCGGCCGGAGATGTAATCCTCGGTGGCCCGCTCAGTGGGGTTGGAGAAGATTTTCTCGGTGTCGTCGATCTCGACGAGGCGGCCCGGCTCGCCGGTGGCGCGCAGGTTGAAGAACGCGGTCTGGTCGCTGACCCGGGCGGCCTGCTGCATGTTGTGCGTCACGATGACGATCGTGTAGGACTTCTTCAGTTCGCCGATCAGGTCCTCGATGGCCAGGGTGGAGATCGGGTCCAGCGCGGAGCAGGGCTCGTCCATCAGCAGCACGTCCGGCTGCACCGCGATGGCGCGGGCGATGCACAGCCGCTGCTGCTGACCGCCGGACAGGCCGCCACCGGGCTTGCCCAGCCGGTCCTTGACCTCGTTCCACAGGTTCGCGCCGCGCAGCGAGCGCTCCGCGATCTCGTCCAGCTTCTTCTTGTCCCGCACGCCCTGCAGCTTCATGCCGGCCACCACGTTGTCCCTGATGGACATGGTGGGGAACGGGTTGGGTCGCTGGAACACCATGCCGATGGTGCGCCGCACCGCCACCGGGTCCACCGCGCCGGCGTAGATGTCCTCGCCGTCCAGCAGCACCTGGCCCTCCACCCGCGCGCCCGGGATGACCTCGTGCATCCGGTTCAGGGTGCGCAACACGGTGGACTTGCCGCAGCCCGACGGCCCGATGAACGCCGTCACGCTGCGCGGCGGCACGGTCAGGCTCACGCTGCTCACCGCGTGGAACGTGCCGTAGTAGATGTCCACGTCCTTGAGGTCCAGCCGCTTGGCCATCAGATCCTCATTTCGTCTTCGGCGCGGTCAGCTTGGACAGCGCGGCCGCGATCAGCTGGAAGATGGTGATGATCAGGATGAGAGTCAGGGCGGAGCCCCAGATACGAGCCGCTCCCGCGTCCGTCGGGTTGCTCCGCTCGACGGTCATGACCAGCGGCAGCGACGCCATGTTGCCGCCGAAGATGTCGAAGTTGATGTACGGCGCGTAGGCCACCAGGATCAGCACCGGAGCGGTCTCGCCCATCACCCTGGCCAGCGCCAGCACGATGCCGGTCAGCATGCCGGACAACGCCGTCGGGACGACCACCTTGACGATGGTGCGCCATTTCGGCACGCCCAGCGCGTAGGACGCCTCGCGCAGGTCGTGCGGCACGATCTTGAGCATCTCCTCGGTGGAGCGCACCACCACCGGGATCATGAGAAGCACCAGGGCCAGCGACACCGCGAGCGCGCTACGCGGCAGCCCGAGTATGGAGATCCACACTGCATAGACGAACAAGGCGGCCACGATGGACGGGACGCCGGTGAGGATGTCGACCATGAACGTGGTCGCCCGGGAGAGCCTGGTCTGCGCCTTCCCCACTCCGCCGTACTCGACGAGGTAGATGGCCACCATGACGCCGATCGGGGTGGCGATCACCGCGCACACCAGGCCTTGCACCAGGGTGCCGTAGATCGCGTGGTACACCCCGCCGCCCATCTGCCGGGCCAGCAACCCGTTCAGCGACTGGAACCACCAGTTGATGTTGACGATGACCCCGGCGCCCTTGGCCAGCACCGTGTAGATCACCCACACAAGGGGTACCACGGCGAGCGCGAAGGCCAGCGTGACCAGCCCCGTCGCGACCCCGTTGCGGACCTTGCGGCCGGTGCTGATGCTGGTGAAGGCCGGACGGATCGCCGGCGCGTCGATGGGTGGAGAGGTGGTCACGACCCACCGGCCTTTCGGTTCACGATGGAGCGGGCCAGCGCGTTCACCACGAAGGTGAGCACGAACAGCACCAGGCCGGCGGCGATGTACGCGCCGGCGGACAGGGCGTTGTTCAGCTCCGCGAAGGACAGTGCGATCTTGGAAGCGAAGGTGGCGCCGCCGTCGAACAGGCTGCCCCGGAACGGCGCGTTCACGGCCGCGAGGATGATCATCAGTGCGATCGTCTCGCCCAGCGCCCGCCCCAGCCCGAGCATGGACGCGCTGACGTAGCCGGCCCGGCCGAACGGCAGCACGGTGGTCCTGATGACCTCCCAGCGGGTCGCGCCCAGCGCCAGCGCGCCCTCGATCTGCATCCGGGGGGTCCGCTCGAACACCTCACGGGTGATCGAGGTGATGATCGGCAGGATCATCACGGCCAGCACGATGCCTGCGGTGAACAGGTTGGCGCCCCGGTTGAGCGGCACGTTGTCCGGGTGGGCCTGGAACAGGAACAGCCAGCCGAGGCTGCCACTCAGCCACTCGGCGACCGGGTAGATCACCGGCGCCAGCACCAGCAGCCCCCAGAGGCCGAAGATGATCGACGGCACCGCGGCCAGCAGGTCCACCAGGTAGGCGAACGGGCGGGCCAGCTTGCGCGGCGCGTACTGGGTCAGGAACAGCGCGATGCCCAGGCCCACCGGCATCGCCAGCACCAACGCGAACACCGACACCTCGACGGTGACCATCAGCAACTCGAGGATGCCGAAGCGCAGGGCGTTGGGGTCGCCGGCGTTGAACTCCCGGCTGGTCAGGAAGTTGGCCTGGTCGGCGAGCAGCGACGGTACGGCCTGGATGAGCAGGAACAGCCCGATCGCGCCGATCAGCAGGACGATGAACCAGCCGGAGCCGGTGGCCAGGCCGGCGAAGATCCGGTCGCCGCGCTGGACGAAGCCGCCGCCGGCGTCGCCGGGCGGGTGGGGTGGTTCGGCGGGCTGCCGAGGGGTGCCGGTCGGTGGCGATGTGCTGGAGATGCCGGCCTCCGTGGTTGTGCTGGTCTCCGCTGTTGTGCTGGTCTCTGTGGCTGTCTGAGCGGCGGGCAGCCCCGCGCGCTCACCGGGGTCACCGGTGGCGGCGGGGCTGCCAGGGCCGAGCGGATCGCTCATCTAATTTCTCCACACCCTCCCAGGTACGGCCCGGGCCGATCGGCGGGTTAGGCGATGGCCTGGATGGCGGTGAGCAGCTTGGCCTTGAACGACTCGGGCAGCGGGGCGTAGCCGGCATCGGGGAGCTGCGCCTGGCCGCTGGTCGCGGCGGTGGTCAGGAACGCCTTGACGGCCTGCGCCACGTCCGGGTCGTAGCCCTTCGAGCAGACGATCTCGTAGGTGGCCAGGATCAGCGGGTAGGCGCCCGCGGTGTTGCCGCCGTAGACGGACTTGAGGTCCAGCTTCAGGTCGTTGCCCTGGCCGGTCACCTTGGCGGTCTCGATGGCCTTGCCGACCGCGGCGGAGTTCAGCTCGACCGGGCCGGAGCCGCTGTCCAGCTTGGCCATGCTCAGCTTGTTGTCCTGGGCGTAGGACAGCTCGACGTAGGTGATCGAGCCGTTCGCGCCGGACACGGACTGGGCGACGCCGGCGGACTGGTTGGCACCGGAGCCGACACCGCCGTTGAACTTCTTGCCCGCACCCTGCGTCCAGGCGCCCTTGCCGGCGGCCTGCAGGTACTGCTGGAAGTTGTCGGTGGTGCCCGACTCGTCGGACCGGAACACCACGCTGATCGGCGTGTTGGGCAGCTGGGCGCCGCTGTTCAGCGCCGCGATCGCCGGGTCGTTCCAGGTCTTGATCTGGCCGTTGAAAATCTTGGCGGCGGTCTCGCCGTTGAGCGTCAGGCCGGTGACGCCGTCGAGCTTGTAGGCGATGGCCACCGGGCCGAACACCAGCGGCAGGTTCCACGCCGGGTTGCCCTTGCAGCGCTGCTGCGCGGCGGCCACCTCGGCGTCCTTGAGCGCGGAGTCCGAGCCGCCGAAGTCGACCAGGCCGGCGTTGAACTGCTTCACCCCGGCGCCGGAGCCGGTCGGGTTGTAGGCCAGGTTCTTGCCCCCGCACTGCTGCTGGTAGGCCTGGATGAACACGTCCACGGCGTTCTTCTGCGCCGAGGAGCCTTCGGCGGACAGGTTCTGCTTGCCACCGCAGTTCACCCCCGGGGCGGCCCCGCCGGCGCCACCACCACCGCCGCCGCTGGGGGTCGGGTTGCTACCACAGGCCGCCAGGGCCATCGCGCCGGCCGCAGCCAGCGCGAGCACGGCACCGTGCCGCTTGAGCTTCACGAAGGTCCTCCGGGATTGGATCGTGCGGCTCGGGGCGGCCGCTTCACCGCAGGACGGTAGGGACGCAGGGTGGACGTCATCCGCCGAAAAGGTAAACGGAGAGTGAACAGAGGGCTCTTCGTGATCGACCCCACGGCCGCCGAAGCGGTTTGGCCACCCGGACGTGACCTCCCCGTTGACGGGCCGTGACCTGCTGTGACGTTCTCCGCCCGGCGATGGTCCCCGGTATATCGTTAGGTCAACGAAGGAACGCGGCATCGGCGTGCCAGCGGGTAAACCCCAGTTTCTGATAGACGCGCACCGCGGCGTGGTTGTCGGCCTCGGTGTAGAGCATCACGTCGCGCAGGCCCAGCCCGCGCAGGTGCCGCAGCCCGGCCAGGGTCAGCGCGGCGCCGAGGCCGCCGCCCTGCGCCGCCGGGTCGACGCCGAGCACGTACACCTCGCCGATCCCCTCGGGGTGCACCTTCGTCCAGTGGTAGCCCAGCAGCCTGTCGTTCTCGTCCACCGCGAGCAGGAAGCCGGCCGGGTCGAACCACGGCTCGGCCTCGCGCACCTTGACCTGCTCGATGTCCCAGCCGCCCTGCTCCGGGTGCCAGTCGAACGCGGCGTTGTTGACCCGCAGGAACTCCGCCTCGTCGGCGCCGACGACGAACGTCCGCAGCCGCACGCCGGGCTGGAGCTCCGGCTCCGGGATCTCCGGGGTGTCCAGGCTCCGCCGCATCTGCCACAGCGTCCGCACCCGCCGGAACCCCAGCTTCTCCGCAATGCGCAGCGCGCCGGGGTGCTCGCCGTGCGCCCACAGCCGCAGCGGGGTGCCGTCCGCGCGCTCCAGCATGGCGGTGACCAACGCGGTGCCCACGCCGTGCCGGCGGTGCTCGGGATGCACGGCCAGCTCCCCGACGACCTCGTCGGCGTCGCTGAGGTCGATGCCCGCGTATCCGACCAGCTCGGAGCCGGCTCGGGCCAGCAGGTGCGCGCCGCCCCGCCCGCGCAGGTTCAGCAGCGCGTTCTCCGAGATCGGGGCGGTGTGGTCGGCGGCGGTGGCGGCGTCCAGCAGGGCCGTCACCTCGGCGCCGTCCGGGGCCGAGCGCCAGATCAGATCAACGCTCACACGGCCCGAGGCTACCCGCGCTGGCCGACCCTCGCCTCCTCCTCGGTGCTACTCGGAGGGTTTGCCAGCGGATCGACCTCCGCGGTGCCGCTATTGGCGTTCTTCGCGTTCGCCCCGCCCCGCCCGGGACGGACGAACTTGTAGCCGACGTTGCGCACGGTGCCGATCAGCTGTTCCTGGTCGGGGCCGAGCTTCGCGCGCAGCCGCCGCACGTGCACGTCCACCGTCCGCGTCCCGCCGAAGAAGTCGTACCCCCAGACCTCCTGCAGCAGCTGGGCCCTGGTGAACACCCGCCCGGCGTGCTGGGCCAGGTACTTGAGCAGCTCGAACTCCTTGTACGTCAGCTCCAGCACCCGCCCGCGCAGCCGCGCGGTGTAGGTCGCCTCGTCGATGACCAGCTCGCCGAGCACCAGCGCGCCGCCGTCCCCGGACTCAACCCCGGGCCGGGTCCGCAGCAGCCGCAGCCGGGCGTCGATCTCGGCCGGGCCCGCGCCGGGCAGCAGGATGTCGTCCACCCCCCACTCCCCGGAGACCGCGACCAGCCCGCCCTCGTTGAGCACCGCGACGATCGGCACCTCCATGCCGGTGGTGCCCAGCAGCCGGCACAGCCCGCGCGCGGCGACCAGGTCGCTCCGGGCGTCCACCAGCACCACGTCGTGCGGGCGCGCGTCGAGCAGCGCGGCGACCTCGGGCGCGCCGGTGCGCACCCCGTGCGGCAGCAGCGACAGCGCCGGCAGCACCGCCTCGGGGCTCGGATCTGCGGTGAGCAGTAGCAACTCCATTCGTTGCCTCCTCCGCACGGCACGGACACCCGGTGGGCCCTGAATTCGTCGTAACGGGGAGGATACCGGGGTAAGCACCACCGGTGACCCCCGCGCGTCGCAGGTCACGCCGTCGCGCGACGGGGTTCGGGTGGGCCATACCCGTACGGGAGATACTGGATGAAGCGAATCGTGATCGGACTTGTCGTGGCGATCGTGTTGTTGGTCGCCGCCGACTTCGCCTCCGCGTCCGCCGCCGAATACCAGGTGGCCACCCGGATGCGTGAGCAGCTGGCGCTGCCGGACACCCCGGCCGTGAAGATCAACGGCTTCCCGTTCATCACCCAGGCGCTGGCCGGCGACTACCGCCAGATCGACGTCTCCGCCGAGCGGCTGACCGTCGGCCCGCTGCGCGCGGTCGGCGTGCGCACCGAGCTGTACCACGTGCGGGCGCCGCTGGGCGAGCTGCTCGGCGGCTCGCTGCGCAGCATCAGGGTGGACGACGCCAAGGGCACCGTGCAGATCACCAAGGACGACCTGATGCGCCAGATGCCCGGGGTGACCAAGCTGGTAGTGGGCCCGGTCGACCAGGGCGCACTGGACGCCGCGCTGGCCAACTCCTCGGCCGCCGCGCCCGGTTCCTCGGTGGACGGCATCACCCCCGACCAGGCGGTGCGGATGGTGGCCACCACGTCGGTGCTCGGGCAGAAGACCGAGGTCTCGGCGATCGCGGTGCTGCAGCTGGTCGGCCGGCAGGTCCAGATCAGCCCGAGGGACGTCCGGATCGGCACCGGCTCGCAGGCCAAGCAGCTCCCGGCGGCGGCCCAGTCCGCGCTGCGCGGCATGTTCACCGTGAAGCTGGACCCCGGCACGCTGCCGTTCGAGGTCAGGCCGACCTCGCTGCGCGCGGTGGACAGCGCGCTGGAGGTCTCCGGCGTGGCGCACGACCTCGTGATCAGCTCGGGCTCCTCCGGCCGCCGCGCCGGAACCCCGTGAGTGGCCAGTCTCAGGTCTAACCACACCCGGCTGGAACGGGTTACCCTGTACGCCGTGTATTGGCCGCTGACCCGTCGCCGCGCAGTCGACCTGTGCCGCGTCGGCAGCTGCCTGTGTCCGGCCCGCTGAGCACGGACCGACCGCGCTCGGCCATCGGTCGAGCCTTCGCGTCCGGCTGACGGGCCGTCAACTCCTTCTCGGAGCCATGCTCGCACCCGGTTCGCGGACGTCCGTGCTCGAACCCGTCCCACACAGATGCGCAGTGCCACACCGAGGAGCGAAACACACATGAGCCGCGAGCAAGCCCTGGTCTCCGCGGACTGGGCCGAACAGAACCTCGACGCAGACGGGGTCGTGTTCGTCGAGGTCGACGAGGACACCACCGCCTACGAGGGCGGGCACATCCCGGGCGCGGTCCGGATCGACTGGAAGACGGAGCTGCAGGACCCGGTGGTCCGCGACTTCGTGGACAAGGCCGGCTTCGAGAAGCTGCTCTCCGAGAAGGGCATCTCGAACGACAACACGGTGGTGTTGTACGGCGGGAACAACAACTGGTTCGCCGCGTACGCCTACTGGTACTTCAAGTTGTACGGACACGACAAGGTGCAGCTGCTCGACGGCGGCCGCAAGAAGTGGGAGCTGGACGGCCGCACGCTGACCAAGGACGTGCCGTCGCGCGCGCAGACCAGCTACTCGGCCAAGGAGCCGGACCTGTCCATCCGGGCGTTCCGCCAGGAGGCCATCGACGCGATCGGCACCAAGAACCTGGTCGACGTCCGCTCGCCCGACGAGTTCTCCGGCAAGATCCTGGCGCCCGCGCACCTGCCGCAGGAGCAGTCCCAGCGGCCGGGGCACATCCCGACCGCGATCAACGTGCCGTGGAGCAAGGCGGCCAACGAGGACGGCACGTTCCGCTCCGACGACGAGCTGCGCGAGCTGTACGGCGAGGCGGGGCTGGACGGCTCCAAGGCGACCATCGCGTACTGCAGGATCGGCGAGCGCTCCAGCCACACCTGGTTCGTGCTGCGCGAGCTGCTCGGGCACTCGGACGTGAAGAACTACGACGGGTCGTGGACCGAGTACGGCTCGCTGGTCGGCGCGCCGATCGAGCTGGGGAGTGGTTCCTGATGTGCGGAGCTCCGGACCAGGCGCAGCAGCTGCCGGCCGGCACGGACCTGACCAAGGAGACGGTGTTCGTCGGCCGCGTGGTCGGCGCGGACGAGCAGCCGGTGGCCGGGGCGTTCGTCCGGCTGCTCGACGGCGGTGGCGAGTTCACCGCCGAGGTGGTCTCCTCGGCGTCCGGTGACTTCCGGTTCTTCGCCGGGCCAGGGACGTGGACGGTGCGCGCGCTGTCCCGCTCGGGCAACGGCGAGACCCGCCTAACGGCGTCGGGGCCGGGCCTGCACCGCGCCCAGGTCGCCGTCGCCTGACCTACCGCCGCGGGGTCGTCTCCCCGGTGCCGCGCTCGTGCCGGCGCCGGGGAGACGTCGCGTTGCCACCAGGATCCCGGCGATCACCAGCGCGGCGCCGGCCACCGTGTGCCAGCCGACGGGTTCGGCCAGCAGCAGCGCGCCGAGCGCCGTCGACCAGACCGGGGTCAGGTACGTCACGGTGGCCGCCACCGCCGCGCCGGCCGCCCTGATCACCCGCAGGTTCAGGATGTAGGCGTAGCCGGTGCCCACCGCCCCGAGCAGCGTTAGTGCGACCGCCGCGGTCGCCCCCGGCCAGCTCGGAGGGCCGGCCAGCCACGGCGTGACCAGCGCCAGCTCCACCGTGGCGGTGCCGATCTGCGCGGCCGACAATGCCACCGCCGACCCGCCCCGGCCGGAGAAGAACCGCCGCGTGTAGGCGAACCCGGCGCCGTAACACAGCGTGGCCGCCAGGCAGGCCAGCGCGCCTTCTCCGGCGCCTTGCCCGGCGGTTTGCCCGGGGCCGACGCCGAGCAGCACCAGCACCCCGCCGAGCCCGACCAGCAGCCCGAACACCCGCCGTTTGCTCAGCCGCTCCGAGGGCACCAGCAGCACCGCGAACACCAGCGTGGCCAGCGGCGTGGTCGCGTTGAGCGCACCGGCCAGCACCGAGCTGACCAGCAACTCGCCGTGCGCGAGCAGCGCGAAAGGGACGGCGTTCAACAGCGCCGCGACCACGGCGGCGTGCGCCCAGGTCACCGGGTCGCGGGGCAGCGGCGCGCGGCGCACCGCGCAGGCCGCCAACAGCGCGCACGCACCGAAGCAGCAGCGCCACAGCGCCACCCAGGCCGGCGGCACCCCGGCCTCCACCGCCACCTTGATCAGCGCGAAGCTCGAACCCCAGATCGCGGAGAGCGCCACGAACCCGGGCCACCACCGGTTTGTGTGCATGGACAGGATCGTGGGTGACCGGCCATCATGAGTCCAACAAGTCATTCGTATCTCCTCATGAGGGATGCTCATGGCCATCGGGGTCACCCAGCTCCGGGCGTTCGTGGCGGTCGCCGACACCGGTGGGTTCGGCGCGGCCGCCGACCGTCTCGGCATCAGCCAGTCGGCCGTGTCGCACGCGATCGCCGCCCTGGAGCGCGCCACCGACCGCCCGGTGCTGACCCGCCAGCCCCGCCCGGTGCCCACCCTGTTCGGCGAGCGGATCCTGGACCACGCCCGTGCCGCGGTGGCCGCCGTCGCGGCGATCACCGTGCTCGCGGCCGACCCGGACGCCCGCCCGCGCGGCGAGCTGACCGTCGCCGCGCCGCCGACGGTGTGCCACGGGCTGCTCCCCGGGCTGCTGACGCGGTGGCGGGCGGACTTCCCGGACCTGACGGTCACGCTGTTCGAGGGCGAGGACGACGAGGTGGCCGGCTGGCTGGAGGGCGGCTCGGCGGACCTCGCGGTGCTGGTCGACCCCCGGCCGGCGCCGGAGCGGGGCGCGGTGTTGGGCACCGACCGGTTCCACGCCGTGCTGCGGGCCGACCACCCGCTGGCCGGTCAGGCCGCCGTCGACCTCGCCGACCTGGCCGACGACGACTTCCTGCTCTCCGTCGGCGGGTGCGAGCCACAGGTCCGCGAGCTGCACCGGCGCTCGCGCAGCCCGTTCACGCCGACACACCGGGTGCGGCAGATGAGCACGCTGTTCGCCATGGTGCGGGCCGGGGTCGGGGTGAGCGTGGTGCCCGGGCTGGCCGCCGGCATGCAGGGGCCGGGCCTGGCTCTGGTGCCGCTCCTGCCGGAGCTGGCGCGCACGCTCGTACTCACCGGCCCGGTGCACCGGCCGTGGCATCCGGGCGCCCGGGCGCTGGTCGAGGCGGTCTGACAAATATCCCGACTCACCCTGACAAATGTCCCGACTCGCGGGGGGTTAGGGCGGCGTGCAGGGCGGATACGAGGTCTCCGGGGGACGGGGTGGCGTCGGGGTTTACCAGCCATTGGACGAGTAGGCCGTCGCAGAGGGCTATTTGGAAGGCGGCGAGGGTGCTGGCCTGGGGCTCGGTGAGGTCGCTCAGTTCGGTGATCATGTGGGCGACCTGGGCACGGCTGGTTGCGTAGAGGTCGGCGAGTTCGGCGCGGAGTTGGGGGCTGCGTTCGGCCTGGGCCATGGCCTCGATGAACGCCACCGCCAGGCCCCGGTACTCGGTGAACGAGGTGAGCATGGCGCCCCAGGACGCGACCAGCATGCGGACCGGGTCCGCGTCCGGCTCGGCGGCCAGCGCCAGCGCGCGCACCCGCTCCGCCCACTCCCGGAACGACTCGCTCATCGCGGCGGTGAGCAGCGCATCCTTGGAGCCGAAGTGGTACCCGATGGACGCCAGGTTGGTGCCGGAGGCGGCGACCAGGTCGCGGGCGGTGGTGTGGGCGTACCCGCGTTCCTCCAGGCACCGGCGCGCGGCGGCCAGCAGGTCCTCGCGGTGTCCCATGCGCACAGCGTAGCCGTCCACTTCAGACGTCCGTCTGATGTCGATCAGGGGTTGCGCAACTCCGTTGCCGGTGCGTTCGCGCTGGCCGTACAGTCCGCCCGGGTTTCGAAGGGGGCGGCGTGACACACATCCTGATCTCGGGCGCAAGCATCGCGGGGCCGGCGCTCGCGCACTGGCTGCACAGGTTCGGGCTGCGGGCGACGGTCGTCGAGCGGGCACCGGCGTTGCGCCCCGGCGGCCAGGCCATCGACGTGCGGGGCGTCGCCAAGGAGGTGGTGCGCCGGATGGGGCTGGACGAACAGGTCCGCGCCGCCTGCACCGAGACCCGCGGCGTCTCCTACGTGACCAGGAGCAACCGCCGGATCGTCACCATGCGCTCGGACATGTACGACGGCGACGGCCTGGTCGCCGAGATCGAGATCCTGCGCGGCGACCTGGCCGAGGTCTTCTACGACGCCACCAACGAGCACACCGAGTACCTGTTCGGCGACCGCGTCGAGGGGCTCAGCGAGGACGCCGACGGGGTGGACGTGCGGTTCGCCGGCGGGGCCGAGCGCCGGTTCGACCTGGTCGTCGGCGCGGACGGGCTGCACTCCGGGGTTCGCTCGCTGGCGTTCGGGCCGGAGCCGCCGCACCACCTCGGTCACTACGTGTCGTTCTTCACCGTGCCCAACCACCTCGGTCTGGACAGGTGGATGCTCGGCTACGGCGAGGCGGGCGGGCTCACCGCGGGCATCCGCAGCATCCACGACAACCGCGACGCGATGGCCTTCCTGAGCTTCCGCTCCGGGCCGTTGGAGTACGACTACCGCGACGTCGAGCAGCAGAAGGCCATCCTGCGCGGGCGGATGTCCGGGATGTCCTGGCAGGTGCCCTGGCTGCTCGACCAGATGGACGACTCGCCGGACTTCTACTTCGACTCCTGCGCCCAGATCCGGATGGACTCCTGGACGAAGGGCAGGGTGGCGCTGCTCGGCGACGCCGGGTACTGCCCGTCGCCGCTCTCCGGCCAGGGCACCAGCCTGGCCATCGTCGGGGCCTACCTGCTGGCCGGAGAGCTGGCGGCGCACCCGGGCGACCACCGCGCCGCGTTCGCGGAGTACGAGCGGAGGATGCGCGGGTTCGTACTGGCCAACCAGAAGTTCGGCTCGGACAACGCCAAGCGGGTCGCCCCGACCAGCCGGCTCGGCGTCGCGCTGCAGCTGCTCGGCGTGCTGGCGATGACCCACCTGCCGGGGTCCTCGCTGATCATGCGGCGGATGATGCGCGCGATCAACGACCTGGAGCTGCCGTACTACCCGTTGCCGGAGCGGCCGGTCACGGCCTGATCGCGGCGGCCACCGCGTCGGCCAGCGGTGCGGTCGCGCGCCCGATCAGTCGGCTCAGCTCGCCGGGGGTGGCGGCCAGCTCGCCTCGGTCGGTGGCGGCGTCGGAGTCGACCAGGAGGTCCGCGACCGCGCCGGGTACGCCGGCGCCGACCAGGATCGCCCGGTGCTCCTCCGGGCTCACCTGGCGGTACTCCACCGTGCGGCCGGCCTGCCGGGACACCTCCTCGGCCAGGCCGGCCATGGTCCACGCGGTGTCGCCGCTCAACTCGTAGACCGACCGTCGGTCGGTCTCTTTCGCGGTGAGGACGGCGGCGGCGGCCTCGGCGTACTCCTCGATGGCCGCGGACGCCACCCGGGCCTCCGGGCTCGCGGAGCGGACGATCGCGCCGTGTTCCAGCGCCACCGCCAGGTGCTCGGTGTAGTTCTCGGTGTACCAGCCGTTGCGCAGCATCACGTGGTCCAGCCCGGACTCGCGGACCAGCGCCTCGGTGGCCCGGTGCGCGTCGGCCAGCCGCAACGTGGCCCGGTCGCCGCCGAGGATGCTCGTGTACGCCAGCAGCCCGACCTTGGCGTCCACCGCCGCGTCGATCACCGCCCGGTGCTGCTCCTCGCGCGCCCGGGTGGGGTCTGGCGCGGAGACCAGCAGCACGGCGTCGGCCCCGGCCAGCGCGGTGGCCACCGACTCGGGCTTGTCGTAGTCGGCGTGGCGCACCCGTACACCGCGCTCGGCAAGGTCGGCCGCCCGCTCCGGGGTGCGGGCGGCGGCGACCACGTCGTCGGCCGGGACGCCGGCGGCCAGCAGCTTGGCGATCACGAGCCGGCCCAGGCGTCCGGTGGCTCCGGTGATGACGATCATGCGTGCTCCGATCTCTCTGAGGTTCGCGGAGCACGTTAGGTCGGGACACTATCTTTTCGTAAGTACCCACTTTGAAGTACGGTAATTGCATGCGGGTAAGTGTCGAGGTTGACGGGCATGTGGTGGATGTCTACGACGCGAAGTGTCCATCCCGGGCCGTCCTGGAGCACGTCACCAGCCGCTGGGCAGTGCTGGTGCTGGCGATCCTGCTGGACGGCACCTGCCGGTTCAGCGAGCTGCGCCGCCGGATCGGCGGCGTGAGCGAGAAGATGCTCGCACAGACCCTGCGACGCCTGGAACGCGACGGCTTCGTACGCCGGGTCGCACACCCGGTGATCCCGCCGCACGTGGACTACTCGCTCACCGAGCTCGGCGAGCCGGCGGCCCGACAGGTGGCGGGGCTGGCGTACTGGATCGAGGAGCAGATGCCCGCGGTCAGCGTCGCGCGCGCGTCCTACGACGAAAGAAGCTAGACGACCGTTTTATACAAGCGTATGATGTTGATCATGCGGGATGGACTTCCACCAGGGCCTCGGATGCCGCACGCGGCGCAGACCGTCCTCATGTGGCGGTTCGCGCACCACTGGCTGCGGCGCTGCCGCCGCCGCTACGGCGACACGTTCACCGTGTACGCCGCGCCCTCGGGCACGATCGTCTACCTGACCAACCCCGCCGACATCAAGACGGTGTTCGCCGGCGACCCGGCCGTCTACCACGCCGGCGAGGCCAACTCGGTGCTGCGCGGCGTGCTCGGCGACAGCTCGGTGCTGCTGCTGGACGAGGACAGGCACCGCGACCGGCGCCGGCTGATGCTGCCGCCGTTCCACCGCGACGCGGTGCGCCGCCAGGCCGACCTGATGGCCGAGATCGCCGCCGAGGACGTGGCCCGCTGGCCGGTCGGGCGGGCGTTCCCTGTCGCGCCGAGGATGGCCGCGATCACCCTCGAGGTCATCCTGCGCACGGTGATCGGCACCCGGGAGCCGGAGCGGCTGGCCGCCCTGCGCCGCGCGCTGCCGCCGGTGGTGAACATGGGCCTGCTCGACGTGACCTCGATGATCTACCCCGAGCTGCTGCGCCACCGGCCGTGGCACGGGGTGCGCCGCCGCCGCGAGGAGGCCGACCGGCTGCTGCGCGCCGAGATCACCGCCCGCCGCGCCGACCCGGAGCTGGCCGAGCGCCCCGACGTGCTGTCCATGCTGGTCCGGGCCGCCGACGAGGACGGCAGGGGGATGACCGACGACGAGCTGCGCGACCAGCTCGTGACCCTGCTCGCCGCCGGTCACGAGACCACCGCGACCGGCCTGAGCTGGACGCTGGAACGGCTGGTCCGCCACCCCGAGATCCTGCGCAGGGCCGTCGAGGCCGCCGACTCCGGCGACGACGACTACCTGGACGCGATCGTCAAGGAGTCGCTGCGGATTCGCCCGGTGGTCTACGACGTCGCCCGCAAGCTGACCGCGCCCGCCGAGGTGGCCGGCTACCGCCTGCCGGCCGGCACGCTCGTGATGCCAGGGATCGGCCTGGTGCACGAGTCCGCCGACAGGTACCCGACCCCGGAGCGGTTCGACCCCGACCGCATGCTGCGCACCACGCCCCCGCCGACCGTCTGGCTGCCCTTCGGCGGCGGTGGCCGCCGCTGCCTCGGCGCCACGTTCGCGCTGATCGAGATGCGTGTCGTGCTCCGCGAGATCCTCCGCCGCGTCCACCTCGAACCCACCACCGCGCCCGCCGAACGCCAGCGGGTCAAGGCCATCACCCTGGTGCCGCACCACGGCGCCCGCATCCGCGTCCGCACCCGAACCCGTGAGTGGTTAGCGTTGTCATAGCAACGCTAACCACTCACGGGTCAGGATGGGCGGTATGCGGATCGAGCGGTTGGATCACCTGGTGTTGACGGTCGCGGACATCGGGCGCACCGTGGCGTTCTACGAAGGCGTGCTCGGGATGCGGGCGGTGAGCTTCGGCGACGGGCGCACGGCGCTGCACTTCGGCCAGAGCAAGATCAACCTGCACCAGGTCGGCCGGGAGTTCGAGCCCAAGGCACGCCGCCCGGTGGCCGGCAGCGCGGACCTGTGCTTCCTCGCGGCCGACCCGTTGGAGGACGTGCTGGCCCGGCTGGCCGAGTACGGCGTGGCCGTCGAGGAGGGACCGGTGGAGCGGACCGGTGCCACCGGGCCGCTGCGCAGCGTCTACCTGCGCGACCCGGACGGCAACCTGATCGAGATCAGCAACCCCGCCTAGGCCCGGGTCCAGCGCAGCGGCAGCCGTTTGACGCCGCGCTGGAAGTTGGACCGCAGCAGCGCCGGCTCGCCCGCCGGTTCGAGCCACGAGGTCCGGGCCATCAGCTCGCCGAACAGCGCGCGGATCTGGGTACGGGCGGCCACCGCGCCGAGGCAGAAGTGCGGCCCGTGCCCGAACACCAGGTGCGCGCCCGGCTCGCGGTGCACGTCGAAGGCGTCCGGGTCGGCGAACACCGTCTCGTCCCGGTTCGCGGACAGGAACGACACCACCACCTTCTGGCCGGGCTGGATGTCCACGCCGGCCAGCCTGACCGGGGCGGCGGCGGTGCGGCGGAACACCATGACCGGCGTCCACCAGCGCAGCATCTCCTCCACCGCGCCGTTGAGCAGGCCGGGGTTGGCCCGCAGCGCGCGTTGCTGCGCGGGGTGGCCCAGCAGCGCGATCATCCCGCCCGGGATGCCGTTGCGCAGCGTCTCGTTGCCGGCCACCGCGAACAGCCAGAACAGGTTCTCGAACTCCTCCACGGAGACCGTGTCGTGCGGCTGGGCGAGCAGGACGGACATCACGTCGTCGGCGGGCGTGCGGCGCTTGTGCTCGGCCAGCAGGTGCGCGTAGGCGTACAGGTCGGCCATGCCGGCGCGGGTGCGCGGGTCGGGCATCCGGCCGTTCGCGTCCGGCTCCGGCCGCAGCGCGAGCGCCCTGCGGGCCATCTCGGTGCCGCCCTGGGGGTCGAACGCCGCGCTGGTCGCGTAGTCCCGGTCCTGCCAGCCGATCACCCGGTTCGACCAGTCGAACAGCAGCCAGCGGTCCTCGGGCGGCACCCCGAGCACCTCGGCCAGGGTGAACAGCGGCAGGTCGGCGGCGACGTCCTTGGCGAAGTCGCACTCGCCTCGGGCCGCGCCGCCGGCGAGCATCCGGTCGACCAGCGCGCGGGCGTGCCCGGTGATCCGGTCGGTGAGCGCGGCCACCGCGCGCGGGGTGAACGACCTGGACACCAGCCGGCGCAGCCGGGAGTGCTCCGGCGGGTCCATGTTGAGCATCATCCGCCGCACGTAGCCCAGGTCCTCGGGGCTGGCGGGGTCGCGGATCTGGGTGCCGCCCAGCGCGGAGGAGAACCTGGCCGGCTCGCGCAGCACCCTGGTCACGTCGGCGTGGCGCAGCACCAGCCAGTAGCCGGGCCCCTCGGGTTCGTCCACCCAGACCACCCCGTGCTCGCGGCGCAGCCTGTCCAGCTCGGCCAGCGGCGGTCCGACCTGGTAGGTCGACGGGTCGTGCAGCAGCGCGGTCGCCGGGTCCCGGTGCGCCGCGGGGTTCGAGCCGATGGCCGTCATAGCCGGTCACGGTAGGCGTCGGACGGCGTCCGGTCATCCGCTGGCGTGAGTCCGGGCGCGTGGCCGTCGGCCGGTCGGGGGCAGCGGCTACGCTGCGTTGCCGTGACCTTCATGTCGTGGTTGTTCACCGGCGTGCTGCTGGCGGCCTGCGCGGCGCTGCTGTGGCTGTGCGCGGCCTGGCTGTACCGGGCTTCGGATCGGAGCGGGCGGTCATGACCTCGCCGGACACCTCTCCCGAGCCCGAGCCCCAGCCGGTCCCGCCCGGCCGCCTCAACGTCCCGACGTTCAACGACGTCGCCGACCTGCCCGACCTGCCGATCCCACCGGACACCGCGAACCTGCGCGAGGGCCCCGACCTGCACCCGCTGTGCACCGCGCTGCTGCCGCTGGTCGGGGTGTGGCGCGGCGAGGGTGAGGTGGTCTACCCGACCATCGACGGCCCGCTGCACTTCGGCCAGCAGATCGAGTTCGCGCACGACGGCCGGCCGTTCCTGACCTACAGCGCGCGGGCCTGGCTGCTCGACGGGCCGGGCGGGGCGGTGGTGCGGCCGGCGGCCAGGGAGACCGGCTGGTGGCGTCCCCAGGAGGACGACACCATCGAGGTCCTCATCGCGCACGCCACCGGGATCGTGGAGGTCTACTACGGCCAGCCCCGGACCACGACGTCCTGGGAGCTGGTCACCGACGCGGTGGTCCGCACCCAGACCGCGAAGGAGGTCAACACCGCGCAGCGCCTCTACGGGCTGGTGGACGGCACGGACGCCGGCCGGGACCTCGCGTACGTGGACGAGCGCGCGATGGTCGGCCAACCGCTGCAGCCGCACCTGTCCGCCCGCCTGAAGCGCATCGTCGGCTGAGCCCGCCTCAGCCCTGCTCGGCCAGCCAGGCTTTGATCAGCTTCTCCCACTTCTTGTCGTCCGTGGTCTCCATGATCTCCTTGCGGTTGACCAGCAGGTAGATCTCTCCGACCGGCGCGGTGTCGATGACCAGCGGCTTGCACGCGCCGAGCAGGCCGCCGACGAAGCGGCCGTAGTGCTCGGTGAACCTGGTCTCGACCGACCGGATGTCGGTCCGGCGGAAGGTCAGGTCGCCGGCGTCGTTCCAGGCGGAGAGCACGAGGCGGTCGGGGTAGAGCACGATCTCGCCCCGGCGGCGGAACAGGGCCTTCTGGGTCAGCATGCCGGCGACCTGGTCGCCGCTGGACTTGCGCGCGAGCTCGTCGGTGGTCGCGCCGATGTACGGCGCCTGGGCCGTTGCGGTGTTCTGTGTGGCCATGCCGGTCATGATCTGAGCGGGCGGCCGGCGGGCGCGTCGGTCTCGCGGTTCGCCCACCGTCGACTTTCGTAGCCGGGCGGGTCGGGCTTCGGTCAGCTCGGGTTGGCGGATCCGTTGGCGTCGCCGGGCCGGGCGTCCCGGGGGACCGGCGACGGCGCGTGCTCGGCGAGCAGGCTGACCAGCTCGCCTTCGCCGAACCCGGCCAGCCGGGCCACCTGCGCCGGGGTCAGGCCCGCGCCCCGGAGCCGACGGGCCGCGTCCGCGAGCTGCCGGCGCTGCTGGTGCATCGACTGGTGCAGCTCGTCCAGCTGTTCGCGGCAGGTTTCGAGGTCGCCGACGGCGTGCAGTGCCCGGTCCGGGTCGGTGAGCAGCACCCGCAGCAGCCGGTCCTTGGCGTCGGCGGTGGGGGCCGCGTCGGCGAACCGGGTCGAGTTCACCGCGGCGGGCGCGGCGTCGGCCCGGCGGACGATGTCGGCGGTGGCCGTGGTCGGCGCGCTGGGCCGGGGCCGCCGCGCGAAGGGGTCCGGCCGCTCGGTCGGCCTGGACGGCGCCGAGGGCTCGGGCTCCTCGTCGCTCGCCTCGGGCTCGGCGGTGGGCTCGGAGTCTTCGGTCGGCTCGGAGTCGTCGGGCCCGGCGGTCGGCTCGGGCTCGGGCTTCGGTTCGGGCTCGTCGGTCGGGGCGGACTCGTCGACGGGTTCGGACGGGGCGGGCGCCAACGGGCCGATGAACGGCGCGGGCCGAGCGGCGGTCTCGGTCTCGGCGTCGTCCGTGTCGGCGGGCTCGCGTTCGTCGGCGAGCTGGGCGCTGGAGGACGACGGCGCGGCCCCGTTGTGTTCCGCCTCCGTGGACGTTGGTTCGCTGGTCGGGATGGGTTCGGTGGGGCTGCGCTCGACCAGCTGGGCCACCGTCCTCGGCCCCGGCGGGTACCGGGGCGGCGACGCCTTGATCGTCGGCGGCTCAGGGGCCGGCAGCGTGTCGCTCGGGTTCGGTGCCCCTAACGCGGCCTCGGTACGCGCTCGGCGCCTGGCCCTCGCCCTGGCTCGACGAATCAGTATCACGATTAGCACCACCAGCACCAGGACGACCAGGACCCCGACGCCTACCGCCGTCTGCGTCGGGGAGAACGGCAGCCTCATAGAAGTGCACCGTACGCGGCCGAGGCCGAGCTTTCCCAAAACTCCGCCCGCTCACGCGTGTCACGGACGGATCTTTCAACCAGAAGCGCGGCGCCGCGGCCCCTCGCGGGTCAGCGTGCGCCGGTCCCGAAGCCGCCGTCCGGCTCATCACCGCGGACGGCGCCGTTCTCCCGGTTGAACAGGCCGTTGCGGGCCTGCTGGCCGACCGGGTCCGGGACGCTGGGGGTCGGCCGGGGCCGAGGTGACGGCGTGGGCCGGGGCTTGGGCTGCGGGGTCGGGATGCCCGGCCGGGCGGGCTTGCCCTGCGCCGGGGGCCCGTGCGGGGTGGGGCTGGGCGCGGCACCCGACGGCCTCGGCGACGGGCTCGGTGCCTTCGGCGCGGGCGACGGGGTCGGCCGGGGCCTGGGCGGCGCGGCCTCCTGGGCGGGCTGCGGCTCAGGGCGCGGCGACGGCTCCGGACGCGGGGACGGCGACGGCTTCGGCCGGTTGCCGTCGGCGGGTGGCGTGCTCGTCCTCGGCTCGGCGCGCTGCGCGGGCTCGGGACGGGAGGGCGACGGCGACGGCCGCCGCTCCGGCTCCGGACGGCCCTCGGCACGGGGACGCGGCTCGGGACGCGGCGACGGGCGCGCCTCCCCACGGGGCTCGGGGCGCGGCTCGGGACGCTGCTCACCGCGAGGCTCCGGGCGGGGCTCGCGTCGAGGTTCGGGGCGGGGCTCCGGACGAGGCTCCGGACGGGACTCGGGACGAGGTTCGGGGCGGGGCTCGCGCGCCTCCGCGCCGGCCTCCTTGCGCGGGGCCGGCCTCGGCTCCCCACGGGACTCCGAACGCGCCTCCATGCGCTCGGTGCGGCGCTCGGTGCCGGGATCCGGGCGGGCCGGGGGCTGGGGCGCCCGCGCCGCGTACGCCCGCGAACCACCGCCCGCGACACCCTCCTGCACGAGCAGCGCGTCGAGATGACCCCGCACCCGCAGCAGGTCCTCGAGCACCCCGTCGCGGCGCTGCTCCAGGTCGGCCAGGCGAGCCCGGCCGGTCTCCTCCTCCTGGCGGGCGAACTTCTTGGCGGCCGTCCGGACCTCGTCGGCCTCCTCCTCGGCGGCCTGCAGGATGGACTGGAGCCGGGAGGTGAACGCGCCGATCATCTCCGGGTTGAGGCCCTTCGCGCCCTCCAGCCCGGCCATCTTGCCGCCGTCCCCGACCGCGGCGGCGGCCGCCACGGCGGCAGCGGACTTCGAGGCGCCGGCGGCCTCCAGCTCGGCGCGCTGGCACGCGATCGTCGACTCCAGGCCGGAGACGTACTCGTCCACCTGCCGACGGTCGTACCCGCGAACCACCAGGTCGAACAGGGGTGCTTCGTCACCGCCGTCCGACTCGCGGTCCACGCCGGAGCTTTCGTCTTGATCAGCGGTCATCGGTCGCCCCCAGAAGATGGTGCTGGGCCGAGGAACCGGATGCGCCCCGACCCTGTGTGGTCAGCGCCGAGCGTAGGGTTACCGCGCCGGCCGGTCGTGGCGTTCACTCTAGGGTGTGAGCGGTCGTGAGCCCACTTGGGGGATAGCGCTCACCCGATCGCCCCCGGTCAGGGTCGTCGACGCCGTCCGGGGCGGGGCTACCATCGAGGCAATGGAGACGCTGCGGCGGACGTTGCACGAGCGCGGGTTCCGGATGACCCCGCAACGGCAGTTGGTGCTGGACGCCGTTCAGCGGCTCGGCCACGCCACCCCCGAACAGATCTGCGGCGCGGTCCAGCGGCAGGCCCCGGCGGTCAACATCACCACCGTGTACCGCACGCTTGACCTGCTCGAACGCCTCGGCGTGGTGCGCCACACGCACCTCGGCCACGGCGCGCCCACCTACTCCGCGCACGAGCACGAACACGTCCACCTGGTCTGCCACCGCTGCGGCGAGGTGGCCGAGGTGCCGACCGAGTTGCTGGACGACGTCGCCCGCCGGCTGCGCGCCGAGTACGGCTTCCGGCTGGACGCCACCCATGTGGCGCTATCAGGGGCCTGCTCGAACTGCGCCGACGAAGCCGATGCAACCGACGCGACCGAGGAGGACCGGTGAACCCGCTACTCACCCTGCCGGGTGCGGTCGCCGTCGAGGACGGCCCGGACGCCGGCGTGGCCGCGCACCACGGCGACCCGCTGGCCGAGCAGCGCGCCATGGACCGCTCCGCCGCCGTGGTGGACCGCTCGCACCGCGAGGTCATCGCGGTGCCCGGCGAGGACCGGCTGTCCTGGCTGCACCTGCTGCTCACCCAGCACGTCAGCGAGCTGACGCCCGGCACCGGCACCGAGTCGCTGGTGCTGGACATCAACGGCCGTGTCGAACACCACGCCGTGCTCGCCCACGTCGACGACACCGTCTGGCTCGACGTCGAACCCAACACCTCGGCCACGCTCCTGGACTACCTGGAGAAGATGCGGTTCTGGTCCAAGGTGGAGCCGCGCTCGGCCACCGACGAGCTGGCGCTGCTCAGCGTCGTCGGCCCGGCCACCGACGAGGTGCTCGCGGCGGCCGGCGTGGCCGTGCCGGACCAGGCGTACGGCGCGGCGTCACTGGGCGCGGACGGTGGGTTCGTCCGGCGGATGCCCGCACTCACCGCGATCGGCGTCACAGGCACGGGAACGGGCGGCGCGGTCGACCTGTTGGTGCCGCGCGCCGAGGTGGCGAACTGGTGGCGGCGGCTGCGGGACGCCGGTGCCGCGGCGGCCGGGATCATGGCCTACGAGGCGCTGCGAGTGGCCGCGCTGCGCCCCCGCCTCGGCGCCGACACCGACGAGCGGACCATCCCGCACGAGGTCGGCTGGATCGGTTCCGCCGTGCACCTGGACAAGGGCTGCTACCGCGGCCAGGAAACCGTGGCCCGAGTGGCCAACCTGGGCCGCCCGCCCCGGCGGCTGGTGCTCCTGCACACCGGCGACGACGAGCCGCCACAGACCGGCGACCAGGTCATGCTCGGCGCCCGCACGGTCGGCCGGGTGGGCACGGCCGTGCAGCACCACGAGCTCGGGCCGGTCGCGCTGGCTCTGGTCAAGCGTTCGACCCCGGTGGACGCCGAGCTGACGGTCGGCGACGTCCCGGTCCGTATCGATCCAGACTCGGTGCCGCCGGAGGACGGGGCGGAACCGCCCGGACGGCAGGCCCAGGCCCGCGCCAGGGGCCGCTGAGGACACCGGTCCCGCCCGAACGCGGGTACTCGGCGACGAGACCACGTCGTGACGTGAAAGCCACCCGGTGCGGGGAGTGCCACGTCGCACAGAGCGGCGCGCGCAAGGTACGGTAGAGGGCAGGACATTCAAACGAGATGAACGGGGCCGCCGCTTTCCCCCGGCCGCCCCGTCCCTGCTGTGAGGGGGGTCGAGCCATGGGGCGCGGCCGTGCCAAGGCCAAGCAGACGAAGAAGGCCCGAGAGCTCAAGTACAGCTCCCCAGGGATGGACGTCGACGCCTTGCAACGAGAGCTCGCCGGCATCTCCTCTCGGCCCGAGCCGGAGGACGCCGAGCTCGAGGACGAGTACGAGGAAGACGACTACCGCCGCCGTTGAGCGCGCGGTGGTCTCCTCGGCAATTCACCCGTAGCACTGACCGTCCGTACCGAGGTACGGACGGTCAGTGCTGGGGGTTGACTGGTTAGAACCGTGGGTGCTCGCCGCGCAGCAGCACGCGCGGGCCGTCGGCGTCCGCGTCCACCTCGCGGGCGCGGCGCACGTCGCCGAGCACCCACGCCGGCACGTGCCGGGCGGTGAGCACGGCCAGCGCGCGGTCCACGTCCTCCGGGTCGAGCACCGCGACCATGCCGACGCCCATGTTGAACGCCTGCTCCATCTCCGCGCGCTCCACCCGGCCGCGAGAGGCGATCAGCTTGAACACCGGCGCCGGCGTCCAGCTGCCCCGATCGCACACCGCGACCAGCCCGCGCGGCAGCACCCTGGACAGGTTGCGGGCCAACCCGCCGCCGGTGATGTGCGCGAACGTGCGGATGTCGGTCTCGGCGGCCAGCGCCATGCAGTCCGGGGCGTAGATCCGGGTCGGCTCCAGCAGCTCCTCGCCCAGCGTGCGGCCGAACTCCTCCACCTGCCCGGTCAGCGGCATCCTGGCCAGGTCCAGCAGCACGTGCCGGGCCAGCGAGTAGCCGTTGGAGTGCAGCCCGGACGAGCCCAGCGCGACCACCACGTCCCCCGGCCGGACCCGCTCCGGGGAGAGCATCGCGTCGGCCTCCACGATGCCCACCCCGGACGCGGACAGGTCGTAGTCGCCCGGCTGCATCAGCCCGGGGTGCTCGGCGGTCTCGCCGCCCAGCAGCGCGCAGCCGGCCCGCTGGCAGCCGTCCGCGATGCCCTTGACGATCGAGGCCACCCGCTCGGGCACCAGCGCGCCGACGGCGATGTAGTCCTGCAGGAACAGCGGCTCGGCGCCGCACACCACCAGGTCGTCGACGACCATCGCGACCAGGTCCAGCCCGATCGTGTCGTGCTTGTCCAGCGCCTGCGCGACCGCGATCTTGGTGCCGACGCCGTCGGTGGAGGCGGCCAGCACCGGCTCGGTGTACTTGCCGATCTTGAGCTTGAACAGCCCGGCGAACCCGCCGAGCCCGCCCAGCACCTCCGGGCGGGTGGCCTTCTCGGTCCACTGCCGGAACTGCTCGACGGCGCGTTCGCCGGCCTCGATGTCCACCCCGGCCGCCGCGTAGCTGGCCGGGCGGGGAGCGGAGGGGGAGACTTCCTCGGGGCTGGCGGATGGCACGGGCATGACCGGGTGGCTCCGATGGTCGGCGGTGGGTAGCTGTCTCTCGGGGCAGCGGCGCTCAGGGTTGATGCATGGCGCCGGCCGCCCCGTATCCGGCGGCGAGGGCTCCCTCGTCAGAAATGATCTCTTCGAGCAGGTGCTTGCCGAGCTGCGCGTCCTCCGGCAGCGGGATCGGGTAGTTCCCGTCGAAACAGGCCGCGCACAGCCGGCTCGCCGGCTGCTCGGTGGCCTGCACCAGCCCGTCGATGGACACGTAGCCCAGCGAGTCCGCGCCGATCGAGCGGCGCACCCCGTCCAGGTCCAGGTCCCCGGCCACCAGCTCGGCGCGGGAGGCGAAGTCGATGCCGTAGAAGCACGGCCAGCGCACCGGCGGCGAGGCGATCCGCACGTGCACCTCCAGCGCGCCGGCCTCGCGCAGCATCCTGACCAGCGCGCGCTGGGTGTTGCCGCGCACGATGGAGTCGTCCACCACGACCAGCCGCTTGCCCCTGATGACCTCGCGCAGCGGGTTCAGCTTGAGCCGGATGCCGAGCTGGCGGATCGTCTGCGACGGCTGGATGAAGGTGCGGCCCACGTAGGCGTTCTTGACCAGGCCCTGCCCGTACGGGATCCCGGAGCCCTGGGCGAACCCGATGGCCGCCGGCGTGCCCGACTCCGGCACCGGGATCACCAGGTCGGCCTCGGCCGGGTACTCGGCGGCCAGCCGGCGCCCGATGCTCACCCGCGCCGCGTTCACCGAACGGCCGGCGATGGTGGTGTCCGGGCGGGCCAGGTAGACGTACTCGAAGACGCAGCCCTTCGGCTCCGGCGCGGCGAACCGGCTGGACCGCAGCCCGTTGCCGTCGATGGCGAGCAGCTCGCCGGGCTCCACCTCGCGCACGAAGCTCGCGCCCACGATGTCCAGCGCCGCGGTCTCGCTGGCCACCACCCAGCCGCGCTCCAGCCGCCCGAGCACCAGGGGGCGCACCCCGTGCGGGTCGCGCGCGGCGTAGAGCGTCTGCTCGTCGGAGAACGCCAGCGAGAACGCCCCGCGCACCCGGGGCAGCAGCCGCACCGCCGCCTCCTCCAGCCCGACGTCCGCCGAGGTGGCCGCGAGCAGCTCGGTGATCAGGTCGGAGTCCGTGGTCGCCGTCACCGCCCCGTGGCCACCCCTGCCGACCAGCGCGTTCACCTCGTCGCGCAGCTCGGCGGTGTTGACCAGGTTGCCGTTGTGGCCGAGCGCCAGCCCGCTCCCGGTGGCCGTCGTCCGAAACGTCGGCTGGGCGTTCTCCCAGGTCGTCGACCCGGTCGTGGAGTAGCGGGTGTGGCCGACGGCGAGGTGCCCGCGCAGCGAGCTGAGCGTCTGCTCGTCGAACACCTGGCTGACCAGGCCGAGGTCCTTGAACACCACGACCTGCCGGCCGTCACTGACGGCGATCCCGGCGGCCTCCTGGCCCCGGTGCTGCAGCGCGAACAGGCCGAAGTAGGTGAGCTTGGCGACCTCCTCGCCCGGCGCCCACACGCCGAACACGCCGCACTCCTCGTGCGGACCGTCATCGCTCGGGGAACAGTTGGGGTCTTCGGCGGTCACTGTCAGTTCCAACGCACGCTCCCGGCACGGTTGCGGTGATCTGACGTACACCCCAGTCTAGCCGCCTGAGCCGCGAATCCGGTTTGCGCAGTGCGGCGGTTCACGCCATCCAGTCGGCTACTCAACGTGACCGATCGCCACCAAGCGCCTCCTGTCGACCTCGGCGCCGGCAGTGGCCATGCGCACCGCCGACCGAGTACCCCATGTCCGCCCACCCGAACCGTCGAGCTTCCGAGCCGTGAGTGGTTAGCGTTGCTATAGCCACGCTAACCACTCACGGGTTGCCGAACTCGCCGTTCTTCACGCCTCGGACAAAGGCAGCCCATCCGCGGGCGGTGACCTCCAACGGCGGCCGCTCCCGATGCTTGCTGTCGCGCACCCACCGACCACCGCCGGCCGCCACGGCAATCTCGACGCACTGGCCGTTCGCCCTGCTGTAACTCGACTTGCGGTACTCGGACACTGGCGCGTCGACCGTGTCGTTCACGGCTACACCTCCTTCATGACACGCCCAATTATGCGCCTCGATTCCTCGGTCGTCGCTGCTAGCGAGCGCACCCGGGCCAGCGCACGCTCGTAAAGAGCTATCTCTTCCGGGTTCTCGACAAAGAGCCCGGCGCTGATCACCTCTTGGTAGACGACACCGGGGTCGCCCACCATGTCCGGCGGAAACTTCATCACGGTGAAGTAGCCACCCTGCTGCGCGGTGTGCGCACCTGCGTCCAGCGTGAGCACCTGGATGTCGATGCGCGGACGTTCGGACATCTCCAACAGGTGAGCAAGTTGCTCACGCATCACCGTCGAGTCGCCTCGCTTGCGGTGAAGCACAGACTCGTCCATCACCGTCCACAGGCGCACAGGGTCCTCGACCCGATCCAGGATGCGCTGGCGCCCCATTCGCAGCTCGGCGCGCCGTTGGATCTCCTCGGTCGTGATGTCGGTATCCCCACCGATCACAGCCTCGGCATAGCTTCGTGTCTGCAGTAGCCCGTTGACCAGGAGCGGATCGAACGAGGACAGCTCCGCCGCGCCGACTTCGAGACCGAGGAAGAACTCGAAGCCGTCGGGCACCGCGTCGCTCAGGTTGGCCCACCAGTTCTTGCCCTTGCGGGCGGCGGTGAGCAGTTCGCGCATGAAGTCGTTGCGCTCGGGCGTGCCGTAGAGGCCGAGCAGTAACTCCAGGTCGCCGACGGACGGCAGGTTCCGCGCGCTCTCCAGGTAGCCGATGTGCTGCTGGGACCGGCCGATCCGGTTGGCCGCGTCCTTCTGCGTGAGCCTGGCTTCCTTGCGCAGCCGTCGCAGCTCCAGCGCGATCCAACGCTTGAGTACGGCCGGACTCGACGACGTGACCACGCTGTGCCTCCTCGGGTTCCGTGGTTGCCCACCCTGCACCACGCGACAGGCGTCACCCGTATGAGTGGCCGTCGCACGTTGACATTGTTGTCACAACTGAGTTGTATCAACCACACTCCGCTTCACCTTCTTCAGCACAACGAACTTGGCCCCATGAGCGACACGGCCCGGGCCACGCGAGGTGAACCCACCATGAGGCGTAGACGACGTCCGCCGACCGGGACGCCGGCGCGCGTCACCCTGCGCGTACACGCCCACCTCGACGGCCTGGACAACGTGGGCGTGGCGCCGATGACCTGCACGATCGACCACGCCGAGCATGGGGTGACCGACGTCGAGTTCGCCCGCGCCGGCCGTACCGGCCTTTACCGCGCGGTGTGCGGCCACGTCGTCGTACCGGGTTCGCTCGCCGACCCGCCGGGCGATCCTTGCGCCCACTGCGTGTCGTTGCTCGCGCCCGTACCCGCCCCCGCCCCGACCACGTCATGGCTGCTCATCGTCCGGCGGTGGGTGCGCGGCCGGCGTCGATTAGCCCCGGCCGCCGGCCGCTCGTCACCCACGCTCGCCTGAGGAGGACAGGAATGAAGGTTCACTTCGTACTCACCGAACCGCACGGACCGATCGTGGCCTCCGGAGAGCACCCCACGGACTCCGCGTTCCTGGGCAGCCTGGTCAACCTCGGTCACGTGGTACGGCTGTTGCGCGCGGGCAACGTGGTGCCGGGCATCGGGCAGCGCCTCACCGTCTGGATCGAGGAGGACCGGCGGCGATGATCCCCGAGGACGCCGTCGACAAGGCGGCCGCCGCGTTCCACGACGCGCTCGACACCCACCTCGATGCCCCGCTCGCGTCCCACCACCGCGAGACCGACTGGGTGACCGCTCCCGTCGTCGAGGTCGTGGAGGCGCTGCTGCTCAGCGGATGGGTACCTCCCACGAGCGACGAAAACCGGCCGGACCCTCCCGCCGGCGCCGTACCACCGCCCCGGACCGGCGCATGATCGTCGGTGTGGCCGGCCGTGATGTGTGCCGAAACGCGCGACTCAGTGTGCTGAGATCCCCGACTCGCGGGGGGTTTAGCCGGCGAGGGGGCGGCGGAGGAGGGCGTCCAGCTCGGACGGTGGGACCGGGTCGCCGTACCAGTTGCCCTGGCCGATGTCGCAGCCCAGGGCGGTCAGCCAGCGGGCTTGGCCGGCGGTTTCGACCCACTCGGCGGTCACCACCAGGCCCAGCGCGTGCGCCATCCGGATCAGGGCTTCGACGATCTTGGACTCGCGGGACTCCTCGGAGCCGGCGGCGCACAGGCCCTGGATGAACGAGCCGTCGATCTTCAGGCCGTGCACCGGCAGCCGGCGCAGGTAGGACAGGCTGGAGTAGCCGGTGCCGAAGTCGTCGATGGCCAGTTGGACGCCCATCTCTCGCAGCGTGCGCAGGGTCTCCGAGGCGGCCGGCTCGTCGACGAGCACGGCGCGTTCGGTGATCTCGAGCTGCAGGCGGCCGGGGTCGAGGCCGGAGTCTTCCAGGACGGTGGACACCTCGGCGAGCCAGCTTGGTTCGATCAGCTGGCGGGGGGCCACGTTGACGCTCACGTACGGCGCGGCGGACCCGAACCGGTCCGCCCAGCGCCGGGCCTGGCGGCACGCCTCGGTGAGCACCCAGCGGCCCAGCGGGACGATCGCGCCGTTGCGCTCGGCCAGCTCGATGAACCGGGCCGGGCCGAGCACCCCGTACTCCGGGTGCCGCCAGCGCACCAGCGCCTCCACCCCGGTCAGCTCGCCGCTGGCCAGGTCCATCAGCGGCTGGTAGAGCAGGTGGAACTCGTCGCGGTCCACCGCGCCGGACACGCTCGCGGCCAGGGTGAACCGGCTGGTCTCGCCGGCGTCGCGGACCGCGTCGAACACCGCCCACCGGCCGCCGCCCTCGGCCTTCGCCCAGGACCGGGCGGCGTCGGCGGCGCGCTGCAGCTCACCGGGCCAGGTGTCGGTGACCGCGTCCTCGGCGATGCCCATGCAGGCGGTGATGGACAGCCGCTGGGAGCCGATCACGAATGGCGGCCGCAGCCCGGCCAGCACCCGCTGGGCCAGCTCGCACAGGTACTCCACGCCGGGCGGGTCGGCGACCAGGATCGCGAACTCGTCCCCGCCGGCCCTGGTGACCAGGTGCTCGCCGGCCAGCAGCTGCAACCGGTGCGCCACCGCCAGCAGCAGCTGGTCGCCGATCTGGTGCCCGAGCGTGTCGTTGATCGAGCGGAACCCGTCCAGGTCGAGGTGGCACAGCCCGACCCGCTGCACCGGGGAGCCCTCGGAGAACGCCCACCGCAACTGCGCGTCCATCAGCGAGCGGTTCGGCAGCCGGGTGAGCTGATCGTGGTACGTCTGGTGGCGTAACCGCGAGCGCAGTCGATGACGCTCGGTGACGTCCTCGATGACGCCGATCAGGTAGTCCGGCTGGCCGGCGTCGTCGCGCACCAGCGAGACGGTCAGGTACGTCCAGACCACCACGCCGTCCGGCCTGACGAACCGCACCTCGCTGCGCAGCGAGTCGCGCACGCCGCCGGCCAGCTCGCCGAGCTCGGTGACCAGCCCGGGGGCGTCCTCGGGGTGCACGTGGTCGGTGATGGGGCGCGGCGACGAGCGCGGGTCGGCCCCGCCGAACAGCCGCAGCAGCGCCGGGTTGACGTCCAGCACGCGGCCGTCCAGCGCCGCGATCGCGATGCCGACGCCGGCCTCGGTGAAGATCGTCCGGAACCGCTTCTCGCTGGCCCGCAGCGCGTGCTCGGCCTCCCGCCGGGTGCGCAGCACCGCGCCGAGCACCGCCTGCTGCTCGCGCCGGGTGCGGGCGCGCATGCCCTCGGCGTAGCCGGTGGCCAGCTCGTCGGCCAGCTCGCCGATCCGCTCGGCCGGGTGGCCGGCCACGTCGAACAGCTCGGGTGCCCTGGTGCGGAGCAGTCGCAGGGTGGTGCGCAGGGCGTTCGGCCCCCGGAACGGCGGCTCGGCGAGCCGGGCGCCCAGCCGACGGGCCTCGCCCGAGGCCAGCCGGTCGGCGCGCAGCAGCTCGACCAGCTCGGTGGCCAGCTCGGTCGTCAGCCCGGTGGAGGTCCGGGACAGCCTCGGCCCGGGCACAAGCGTTCCGTGAACGTTATATCTGGCCCGATCCAGTGCGTCGGCCCACTCCTGCGCGAATATCCCAATGGCCAGTACACCGTGTGATCGGCGCCCCCCGACCTGCGGCACTGCTAAGCCCCTTTCGGCCGACTGGCGTGCCAATTGGCCTAATCCTGCGATGCGCCGGCACGGCGCGCTACCGTTACGAGCGAGTCATCACTCGAATCGGGTACCGTAGAAATTACTCTGAGTCGCGACTTTGCGCAGTGTGGACCAACGGGAGCAGCGCTCCGATCTCGGCGGCGCGGTGGCCCGAGGCCCGGACGGCGGCGCTGTCCACGGCGGCCGCCCAGGCCAGCCGGCCGGTCGCCAGCCGTAGCCAGTCGCGGGGGTCGGTCTCTACTACGTGCGGCGGGGTGCCCCGGGTGTGTGCGCCGCCCTCCAGGCATTGCACGGCCGCGAACGGGGGGACCCTGACCTCGACGGCCTTGCCCGGGTACCGCTGGGCGAACGCGCGCAGCGAGGTGCGGACGGCGGCGGCGATCACGGGCCTCGGGGGTGGTTCCTCGGTGCCGTCGAGCCAGGCGTGGACGGGGGCCAGCGCGGTCCGTAGCTGGGCGGCATCGATGGGTCGGTTGGGCACGGTGTTCAGCCTAGAACGGGCTCCGGTTGGCTCGGCTCGCTCTACGCTGCGCAGGCGTGGGCATCGCGGGAGCGGCGGGACGGACGTTGGTGCTGGCGGCGGCCGGGCTGGGGTGGTGGATGCGGCGGCGGGCGCGGCTGGCCGGGCTGGAGGAGGACTTCAGCGCGTACTGGCGCCGGCGCGCGCGCCGTCCGGGCGAGCTGCGATACGTGGCGCTGGGCGACTCGTTGGCGCAGGGGTTGACCGCGCGGCGGCCGGAGCGGGGGTTCGTCGGGTTGCTCGCCTCGCGGTTGGCCCGGTCGTCGGGGAGCACGGTGGCCGTGCTGAACCTGTCGGTGACCGGGGCGACGGTGGCCGACGTGGTGCGCTCGCAGCTGCCGATGCTCGTCCGGCAGGGTGGGGCCGCGCCCGATCTGGTCACGGTGTGCGTGGGCACGAATGATGTGGCGCGGACGGATCCGGAGCGGTTCCGGGCGGACTTCCGGGCGCTGTGCTCCGGGCTGCCGGCGGGCGCGCTGGTCGCGGACATCCCGTACTTCCCGTTCGGGCCGCACCGGGCGGCAGCGGCGGCGTACTCGGCGATCTGCCGGGAGGTGCTCGCCGGGTTCCCGGCGCTGGTCGCGGTGCCGATCGAGCGGGCGACCACGGGGTTTCGGCCCTGGGAGCTGGGTACGGACCTGGTGCATCCCGGTGATCCCGGGCACCGCCGCTACGCCGCCGCGTTCTCGGGCTGTATGGCGGCGGCTGGCCGGTGAAACGCCGATGGCCCGCACCCCTCGTTGTCGAGGAGCGCGGGCCATCGGCGCTACTGAGCGGTTAGGGCGTCAGCCTCCGCCGCCCTGCTTCGGTCCGGTGCCCTGGACCTGAGCCTGGGGCAGCAGGATCTCCTGCCCCTCGCGCAGCCCCGAGAGCACCTGGGTGGTGTCGTCACCGACCGCACCGGGCTGGAACGGCAGCTGCATCGGCTTGCCGTCCGGCCCCGGGGCGTTGACGAACGAGCGGCCGCCTTGACGGACCACCGCCGCGTTCGGCACCACCAGGACGTTCTCCATCGAGTTGACCAACACCCCGGCCTCGGCGGTCTGGCCCGTCTTCAACCGTGGGTCGGTCTCGGTGAGCAGCACCGTGGCGTAGTAGTTCGTCACACCCGAGATCGCCGTACCGGACGGGGCGATGGACAGCACGGTGCCCTCCCGCGTCAGGTCCGGGATCGCGTCGAAGCTGACCTGCACCTTCTGGTTCGGCTTGACC
>NZ_JIAI01000009.1 GCF_000620785.1 Actinospineispora acaciae DSM 45401
CTTCAGTACATGTGAACGCAACAGTTCAGTCCAGATGAACTGGACGGGACAGTTCAGCGGGTTGGTAGCATGCGGGGCATGGCCGAACCACCCCGGCGCACGCCCACCGGCGAGCGCGCCGACCTCAAGCGCCGGGCCATCGTCCACGCCGCCCGCGAGGTGTTCCTCACCCGCGGCTACGAAGCCGGCATCGACCTCATCGCCCAGCGCGCCGACGTGTCCAAGGTGACGATCTACAACCACTTCGGGAGCAAGCGAGAGCTGTTCCTCGCGGTGATCCACGACGCCCTCGAAGACGCGCTCCAGCAACCGAAGTCGGCCCTGGAAAAGAGCCTGGCGGAGTCCAGCGACATGCGCGAGATCCTCATGCGGGCGGCGCGAGGATGGGTGGCCGGAATGGCGCAGCCACAGGTACTTGCGCTACGCACCCTCGTCGCCAGCGAGGTGGAGCGATTCCCCGAGCTCGGCCAGGCATGGAAGGCCAACGGCCCCGGCCCAACGTCCGCCATCCTCGTCGAGGAGTTCCGCGCACGCATCGACGCCGGCGAGCTCGACATCCCCGACATCGACCTGGCACTGGTCCAGCTCTACGCACTCGTCCTCTACCCACACTTCGCCCACCTCGCATACGGCGAACGAATCGACAAAAAACGCGCCAACGAGCTCATCGACCGCGGCGTGGACATGTTCCTCACCTACTACTCGGTGAGGCGTGCGTCGGCCCGGTAGTGGCCGGGGGTCATGTGGTACTCGCGGCGGAATGCCTTGGCGAAAGCGAACGCGGATCCGTAGCCGGCGGCGTCGGCGAGTTGGGCCAGCGGCTTGTCGGTGTCGCGGAGCAGGCGGGCGGCCGTGGTCATGCGCCAGCGGGTGAGGTAGGTCAGCGGCGGTTCGCCGACCAGGGCGGTGAACCGGCGCGCGAAGGCGGCGCGTGAGAGGCCCGCGACGGCGCCGAGCTGGCCGACCGTCCAGGTGCGTTCCGGGTGCTCGTGGATGGCGGCCAGGGCTCGGGCGGTCACGGGGTCGGCCAGGGCCGCCGACCACCCGTCCGCCGGGCTGGCGTCCCGCAACCAGGCGCGCAGCATGTACACCAGCAGCGCGTCGACGAGCGTCGGTGTGACGGCGGTCGATCCCGGTGGTCGGTTCTCCAGCTCGTCGCCGAGCAGCGTGGTCAGGGCGTGCAGGCCGGGATCGCGGCCCGGCCTGGCGGGCAGGTGCAGCACATCGGGCAAACCCGTCAGCAGCGGGTGTGGCCGGTGGCGCTGCAGCAGGTAGGCGCCGCACAGCGTGACGGCGCGGGCGCCGGCGCCGGGTATCGACATCTGTCCGAACGGCGCGGAGGGGGTGTCGCGCGTGGGTGCGAAGTCGATGAGCGGCACGTCCGGCGCGGACGCCATGGCGTGTGCGGTTCCTCGCCCGAGCAGGACGACGTCGCCGGGGGCCAGCTCGACGGGCTCGAACGTTGCCGAGTCCTCCGACGGCGGGAGGAGCCAGCAGGAGCCCTGGAGCACGACATGAAACGCGGCGCCGGTGATGTGCGTGAACCGCAGACCCCACGGTGCATGCGTCTCGGTGCGCGCGGCGACGGGCCGGCCGATGCGCATCGCGGCCAGGATGTCCGCCATCACGTCCATGCCGTGCAGGCTAGTCGTCTGCGAGAGCGAGATGCTTGGACAAAAGATCGAGCCTCTCAGCCATTTTTCGTCTCCCTGTCCGGACATAGCGTGGCGCTCCTAGGGCGACCCGACGCGAACGGAGGCGGATGATGAACGTTCTGGTGACAGGCGCGACCGGCAAGGTGGGGCGGCGGATGGTCGCGCGCCTGGCGGCGGCCGGCGTCGAGGTGCGGGCCGGCAGCCGCCACCCCGGCGCGGCGACCTCGCCCCATGTCACGCCCGTCGTGTTCGACTGGTACGACAGGTCGACCTGGGCGCCGGCGCTGGGGGAGGCCGAGGGCGTGGTCGTCAAGGGCCTGGACCTGGACCACTACGCCCACGAGACGGTCTCCCAGCTGATCGCCGCGGCTCCGCGGGTGCGGCGGGTGGTCCTGCTGTCCGCGCCGGGTGTCGAGCGGTTGCCCGATGACCAGCCCCGACGCGCCCTCGAGCTGACCGTGCGGGACCACGGCAGGGACTGGGTCATCCTGCGGGCGAACTGGTTCATGCAGAACTTCGACGAGGACGAGCGCGTCTTCGCCGAGGCACTGCGCACCCGTGGCGAGCTGCACGCGCCGACAGGCCGGGCCAGGGTCAGTTTCGTCGACACCCGCGACGTCGCCGACGCCACCGTCGCCGGCCTGACCGAGGACCGCGCCGGCGGCCACGCCTTTACCCTGACCGGCCCGGATTCCCTCACGTTCGGCCAGGTGGCGGACGCAATCGGCCGCGCAACCGGGCGCACCGTTCGGCACGTCGACGCGACCTTGCCCGAACACCGCGAGCACATGCGCCGACCCGACCGCCCCGCCGGCTACGTCAACCACATCAACCACCTGTTCGAGGTGGTCAGAACCGGCGTTCAGGCCGCCGTCAGCGACGACTACCGGCGGCTCACCGGTAACCCGCCGCGCACCTTCGAGAACTACGTCAAGGATGCCTGGACCCGCTGACGAACCTCCTTTCTTGGCTCGGGGTGCGCCCGGTCAGCCGGCGATCCACTCGAGCTGTGGCGGCCGCACCTGGGCGCACAGGGGTTGGCCACTGGCGTCGGTGAGCCGAAGGCGGGCGACGAGGCGTCCGGACCGGGTGGCCGCGCGCAGGACGTCCGGGTCGATCGCGTCCAGCATGAGCTTGGCCCTGCGGAACATGCTGAACTCGCCGGTCTCGCCGATCGTTCCCCACGACAGGTAGATGAACCGGTCCGTGGGACGGCCCTGGACGTATCGCCCCGTGACGTCGATGCCGGTCGGCGTGTTGGTGGCGGCGCAGTCGATGGACCATGTCGCGGTGGGAGCATCGCCCGGGTGCGGGTCGAGCAGCTCGGCGGGGCGATTTCGCCGTTGCAGCCCTACGTGGATGTTGGCGTAGCCCGGGAAGTTCGGGCCGGGGCCACAGGCGCGACCGGGCAGCCCCGTGGCCTCGATCCGGATCTCCATACCGCAATCATCCTCACTCGCAGGTGGTCAGCGTCCAAACGCCCACCCCACCATCAGCGGGAACTCTTCTCGCCAGAACGCGTCGCCGTGCGACCCGACCCGCTCGGTCATGACTACGTCCGTGCCCGCGTCGCGCAGCGCGTCCGCCCACCGGGTCGCGTTCTCGAGGAAGAACGGCTCCAGCGTGCCGGCGACGATGTACGCGCGCGGGAGCGAATCCGGCATCGGGGCGGGCGGCCGGTAGCCCGCCCCCGGCGACGCGCAGAAGACCGCGCCGTAGATGTCGGGATGGCGAAGCCCCATGGCGAGCGAGAGCTCTCCACTCGCGGAGACGCCACACACCGCCGTGCGCTCGGCGGCCAGCGCGACTCCGAAACGTGACAGCACCCATCGGGGGACGTCCTCGACGAAGAACTTCTCGTGCGCCGCGAACCGTTCCGCGTCAAAGACCGGCGAGTACTCGTGGAGCCTGGGCATCTCGTCGTCCGGCCGATGCGTACCGACGATCATGGTTGGCGGTACGTCGACGCCCTCGAGGGTTGCGCCCCACTGCGAGATCAACTGGCCGTCACCGGCGAACACCACCGCCTCGGGCGGAACCGATGGAACGTACGCCGTCACCTGCCGACCACCGTCGTAGTCCAGCGTCTCGGTGACGTACTCACCCGTGATGCTCACCGCCTCCTCCCTGTCGTCACGGCAAGCCCGAAACGCGGGGACATCGGGCTTGCCATTGCATCGAACATGTGTTCGAATGTACCACGTGCGTTGGGGAGGTCAAGAGGTCGTTGCGGACGGTGTCGGGAGCGATGCCGTGCTGCCGGGCATGCGCGGGCTGCTGCGGTCGGTGCGCACGCCCGAGTTTGCCGGCATGGTGTTTCACGAGGTCGAAGCCAGGTCCGCGCTGAACAAGGTGCCCGGCGGCTCGATGCCGTTCGGCTGGACCGTCAACCCCTACCGGGGCTGCAGCCATGCGTGCGCCTACTGCTTCGCCCGCAACTCGCACACCTACCTGGAGCTCGACGCCGGCGAGGACTTCAACCGCCAGGTCGTGGTGAAGGTGAACGTGGCGGGGGTGCTGCGGCGTGAGCTGCGCTCGTCGCGGTGGCGGCGCGAGCACGTCGCGATGGGCACGAACACCGACCCGTACCAGCGCGCCGAGGGGCGGTACCGGCTGATGCCCGGTGTGATCGACGCGCTGGCCCGGTCCGGCACGCCGTTCTCGGTGCTCACCAAGGGCACCCTGCTGGCCAGGGACCTGCCGTTGCTGGCGGCCGCCTCATCGGAGGTCTCGGTGGGCCTCGGCGTATCCGTCGCGCTGACCGACCGCGCGCTGCAGGCCAGCCTGGAGCCGGGCACGCCCACGCCGGCCGCCCGGCTGGACCTGGTGCGCCGGATCAGCGATGCGGGGTTGTCCTGCGGGGTGATGGTGGCGCCGGTGCTCCCGTTGCTCACCGACTCCGAACAGGCTCTCGACGCGCTGCTGGCCCAGGTGGCGGCGGCGGGTGCGAGCGGGGCGACCGTCTTGGCGCTGCACCTGCGCCGAGGCACCCGGGAGTGGTTCCTGAGCTGGCTGGCCCGCGAGCATCCGGGCCTGGTGGCTCCTTACCAACGGCTCTACTCCCGGGGCGCCTACGTCGACCGGCGCTACCGGGAGGAGCTGGGCAGGCGGGTGGCGCCGCTGCTGCGCAGGCACGGGCTGGCCCGCTCGGCCGCGCCGCGCGGGTTGCCGGGGGATGACGAGGGGACCTGGCCCAGGGGGAGCCTGCCGGAGGCGCGCCGGTCCCGGTCCCGAGACGGGGAGGAGGTGGATGGCGAGCAACTGTCACTGCTGTGAACGGGGTCGCCCGGGGGGAGTGTCGGGTCGCCGGAGGGCGGATCGGCGGGCGCGAACCGGCTAGGTTGGCGAGATGGAGCTGGACGAGGCCCGCGAGTACGTGCGCACCCACCACCGGGCGGTGCTCACCACGCTCAGGGCGGACGGGACGCCGCAGATGTCGCCGGTCAGCGTCGGCTTGCACGAGAGCGGGCGCGTGCTGGTGAGCAGCCGGGAGACCGCGTACAAGGTGCGGAACCTGCGCCGCGATCCCCGGGTGTGGTTGTGCGTCTTCCCGGACGAGTTTTTCGGGCGGTGGATCCAGGTCGGGGGCCGCGCGGAGATCGTCTCGCTGCCGGACGCGATGCCGGGGCTGGAGGAGTACTACCGGGGGATCTCCGGTGAGCACCCGGATTGGGCCGACTACCGGGCCGCCATGGTCCGCGAGCGGCGGGTCCTGGTCCACATCGACCTGGAGCACGCCGGTCCCGACCGCTCGGGCTGAGCGTCGGCCACCGTCGCCGGGCTTGCGAGCTTGGGTCGCCGGGGCTTGCGAGCTTGAGTGGCGTGGCGTACCTGACACGGGCTGTCAGGTACGGGTGCCAGGCTGCGGCCATGTCAGCAACGGCCACGTCAACTGCGGCCACGTCAACCGCGGCCGGGTCAACCGCGGCCGGGTCAGCCGCGGCGTCACGCGTGTACCTGGAGCTCGGGCCGAAGAAGGTGTTCGCGTGCTCGGTCGACTGGCCGGGGCTGTGCCGGGTCCGGAGCGGCGAGGAGCCGGCGCTCGACGCGCTGCGCGAGTACGAGCCGAGGTACCGGCCGATCGCCGAACGTGCCGGGCTGGGCGGCTTCCGGCTTGGTGAGCTCACCGTGGTGGAGCGCGCGCGGGGCGGCTCCAGCACGGACTTCGGCGCGCCCGGCGCGATCCCCGAGCTGGATGCCGCCCCGGTCGGCGCCGAGGAGGCCGGGCGCGCGGTCGCGTTGATGCGGGCGGCGTGGGCGGCGTTCGCGGAGGCGGCGGCCGAGTCGCCGGCCGAGCTGCGCAAGGGTCCCCGGGGCGGCGGGCGCGACCGGGACAAGATGGTCGCGCACGTGGTCGAGGCCGAGCGGTCCTACGCGCGCAAGGTCGGTGTGCGGCACCGTCCGTTCGACGTCGCCGACCCGGGGCCGCTGGCGGCGTTGCGCGACGAGCTGGTCGAGGTGCTCGGGCGGCCGTCCGACGGGGCGCCGCCGGTCGAACGGGGCTGGCCGGCACGGTACGCCGTCCGCCGGATCGTCTGGCACGTGCTCGATCACCTGTGGGAGATGCAGGACCGCGCGTCGTGAGCCTGGACACCCGCGGGCGCCTGACACGGACGCCGCGCCGCGCGCCCCGCGGGTGAACCGAAACCTGCTGGCCGGGCACCCGGGGCGGGCGGCTAACCTCACGTTCCGTGATTCGAACCCACTCCGCCGGCGCGCTGCGCGCCGAAGACGCTGGTAGCACCGTGACCCTCGCCGGATGGGTCGCCCGCCGCCGCGATCACGGTGGAGTGATCTTCATTGATCTCCGGGACGCGTCCGGGGTGGCGCAGGTGGTGTTCCGCGAGGGCGAGATGGCCGAGCGCGCGCACCGGCTGCGGGCCGAGTTCTGCGTCGCGGTCACCGGTGAGGTGTCCATCCGTCCGGAGGGCAACGAGAACCCGGAGCTGCCCACCGGGGACATCGAGGTCACCGCCACCGAGCTGACCGTGCTCAGCGAGTCCGCCGCGCTGCCGTTCCCGCTGGACGAGCACACCGAGGTCGGCGAGGAGGTCAGGCTCAAGCACCGCTACCTGGACCTGCGCCGCGCCGGCCCGGCCGCCGCGCTCAAGCTGCGCAGCGAGGCCAACCGGATCGCCCGCGAGGTGCTGCACGCGCGCGACTTCGTAGAGGTCGAGACCCCGACGCTGACCAGGTCCACCCCCGAGGGCGCGCGCGACTTCCTGGTGCCGGCGCGGCTGCGGCCGGGGTCCTGGTACGCGCTGCCGCAGAGCCCGCAGCTGTTCAAGCAGCTGCTCATGGTGGCCGGCCTGGAGCGGTACTACCAGATCGCCCGCTGCTACCGCGACGAGGACTTCCGCGCCGACCGCCAGCCGGAGTTCACCCAGCTCGACGTCGAGGCCAGCTTCGTCACCGAGGACGACGTCATCGAGCTGGGCGAGCTGATCGTCGCCGAGCTGTGGCGCGGGCTGGCCGGTTACGAGGTCCCGCGCCCGATCCCGAGGCTGACCTACGCCGACGCGATGGCCCGCTACGGCACCGACAAGCCCGACCTGCGCTACGGGGTCGAGCTCACCGAGCTGACCGAGTACTTCGCCGAGACCGGCTTCCGGGTGTTCCAGGCGCCGTACGTGGGCGCGGTCGTGATGCCCGGCGGCGCCGCCCAACCTCGCCGGCAGCTCGACGCCTGGCAGGAGTGGGCCAAGCAGCGCGGGGCGCGGGGCCTGGCCTACGTGCTCATCGACGACGACGGCACCGTCAGCGACCGCGGCCCGGTCGTCAAGAACCTGTCCGAGTCGGAGCGCGACGGGCTGGCCAAGGCGGTCGGCGCCGAGCCGGGGGACTGCGTGTTCTTCGCCGCCGGCCAGACCGGCGACGCCCGGGCGCTGCTCGGCGCCGCGCGCGACGAGATCGCCCGCCGCTGCGAGCTGGTCGACGAGGACGCCTGGTCGTTCGTGTGGGTGGTGGACGCGCCGATGTTCGAGCGGGTCCGCGACGACAGCGGCCGCGAGCTGGGCTGGACCGCGGTGCACCACCCGTTCACCGCGCCGAACGCGGACTGGACGGACCGCTTCGAGCAGGCGCCGGACCAGGCGCTGGCCTACGCCTACGACATCGTGTGCAACGGCAACGAGATCGGCGGCGGCTCCATCCGTATCCACCGCTCGGACGTGCAGCAGCGGGTGTTCGCGCTGCTCGGCATGGACGAGGCGGAGCAGCGGGAGAAGTTCGGCTTCCTGCTCGACGCGTTCGCCTACGGGCCGCCGCCGCACGGTGGCATCGCGTTCGGCTGGGACCGGATCTGCATGCTGCTGGCGCGGGCGGAGTCGCTGCGGGACGTGATCGCGTTCCCGAAGACCGGCGGCGGGTACGACCCGCTGACCGCCGCGCCCGCCCCGATCAGCGCCGAGCAGCGCAAGGAGGCCGGCGTGGACGCGGTGCCACCCAAGCCGGACTCGGGCACTTCGGCCGGATAGGGCGCGACGGTGCTGCGCATTCGGGTGCTCTCGCCGCCGGAGTACTCCGAGCGGGCGCGGCGGCTGCTGCTCGACGAGCCGGGGGCCACCCACGTGACGGTGTTCCCCGGCGCGGCGCTGCGGCCGGAGGGTGACGTGATCGAGGCGGTGCTGACCAGGGAGTGCGCCGACGGCCTGCTGTCCGCGCTGCAGGATCTCGGGCTGGAGCGCACCGGCGGGATCACCCTGGAGCACCTCGACACCGTGCTCTCCGACGCCGCGGACGCCGCCGAGGCGGCCGTGCCCGGCGACCCGGCCGACGCGGTGATCTGGGACGAGCTGATCGAGAACACCGGCGAGGAGTCCCGGCTCACCGTCAGCTTCCTGGCGTTCCTGACCATCGCCTGCGTGCTCGCCGCGATCGGCGCGATCACCGACTCGCCGGTCACCGTGGTCGGCGCGATGGTGCTCGGCCCTGAGTTCGGGCCGCTGGCTGCGCTCGCGGTCGGCGTGGTGCTGCGCCGGCGCGACCTGGTCAGGCGCGCGGGCCTGGCGCTCGGGGTGGGGTTCCCGGTGGCCATGGCGATCACCGGGGTGGCCAGCGTGCTGTTCCACCTCACCGGCCTGCTCGACCGCACCACCATCGCCAACATCCCGCAGGTGGACTTCATCTACGAGGTCGGCCCGTTCTCGCTGATCGTCGCGCTGCTCGCGGGCGCGGCCGGGATGCTGTCGCTGACCTCGGCGAAGTCGGGCGCGCTGGTCGGCGTGTTCATCTCGGTCACCACCGTCCCCGCCGCCGCGTTCGCCGCGGTGGCCGCCCTGGAGGGCAGCTGGGACCGCGCCGCGTCCTCCGCCGCCCAGCTCCTGGTCAACCTCCTCGGCATCGTCGCGGCCGGCGCCGCCGTCCTCTGGCTCTCCCCGCGCCGCCGCAAGTTATCCGCCCGCACAACCACTTCGTAGCTCGCACACGTGCTGAAGCAGGTGTGCAAGGTACGGACTGGGTGTGTGGGCGGTAGCGGGCAAAGGCCAGCGGGGACGCCTACCCCGGCGGTAGGGTCAGGGACGATGATCCGTCCCGCCGCCGGCCGCCGGTCGGCCGACTCGTCGACGGCCGTGGCAGTGGAGCGAGCGCTCGGCCTGGCCGAGCAGCTGCTCACCCGACGGTACGGCGCGACCGTGAGGCTGGCCGACCCGGAGGACCTCGGCGGCAGCGCCCGGTCGCTGGTGTTGCGCACCAAGGTGACGGAGAACCCGTTCGGGCTGCCGCGCAGCCTGGTGATCAAGCACTACCAGCGCAACCCCACCCCGGGCCGGGCTGACCGGTTCCGCCACGAGGCGGCCAGCTGCCAGCTGTTCACCGCCATGCAGGGGGACTCGCGGCCCAGCTCGGAGCTGTTCGGGTACGACGCGGCGAACCGGCTGCTGGTGCTGGAGGACCTGGGGCGCTCGTCCACCCTGGCGGACAAGCTGTTCGGCAGCGACGCGGGCGCGGCCGAGCGGTGCCTGCTCAGCTGGGCGCGGGCGCTGGGGCGGCTGCACGCGCTGACGGCCGGGCGCGAGCACGACTTCGACGCGCTGCTGCGCCGGCTGGGCGAGCGGTCCTGGCGCGACCCGATGGCCGACGAGGCGCGCTCCGCGCTGGCCACCCTGCCCGAGCTGATCGAGGCCAAGCTGGGGGTGCGGGTCGGGCCGGCGGCGGCCGAGGAGGCCAGGGCCACCGCCCGGCTGCTCGGCGGCACGCGATACCGCGCGTTCAGCCCGTCGGACACCTGCCCGGACAACAACCTGGTGACCAGGAAGGGCGTGCGGTTCGTCGACTTCGAGTGGGGCTGTTTCCGGGACGTGATGCTGGACGCGGCGTACACCCGGGTGCCGTTCCCGGCGTGCGAGAGCAGCTTCGCGCTGCCGGCCGGGATGGCCGACGCGATGCTCGCGGCGTGGCGCGCTGAGGTCGTCTCCGTGTGGCCCGACCTGGACGAACCGGCCAGGCTGCGGGCCCGGCTGCTGGACGCGCAGCTGCTGTGGGTGTGGCTGTGCACGTTGCTGCTGTTGCCGGCGGGGCTCGCGGAGAACTCCCTGATCGGCAGGGACACCACCCGCTCGCCCCGGGCGCTGCTCGCGCTGGCGCACTACTGGGGCGCGCTGGCCCGCGACGCCGCCGGCGGGGGACGGCCGGCGAGCGCGGAGCTGGCCGAGGCCATGGTGGCCGCGCTGCGCCCGAAGCTCGGTGACGGACAGCCCGAGCTCCCGCTGTTCCCGGCGTTCCGGGCGCGTACAACCGACTAGCAACACCCGCCGCACCGACCGTTCCGCAACAGGTCCACGGCCCGTCACTCCGTTCTCACCGTGGGTGAGTCCTGGTTCGTGATCGTGTTCAGCTGTGACCGCTGAGACCATTGCACCCCTGCCGGGCGCCGAGCCGGCACGGGTGGTACGAGGGCTGGTCGTCCTCGGCGACTCCACGCCGGTCGGCATCGGCGACCCGCTGCCCGGCGGTGGCTGGCGTGGGTTCGGGCCGCTGCTGCTGGGCTCGCTGGGCGCTCCGGGCGCCGTGCGCTACGCCAACGTGTCGTTCCCCGGGGCCAGGATGGCCGACGTGCGCCGCCGCCAGCTCGGCGCCGCCGTGCGGGTGCGCCCTGACGTCGCGGTGCTGGTCGTCGGGATGAACGACACGCTGCGCTCGGACTTCGACCCGGTGGCGCTGACCGAGGACTACGACGCGGTGGTGGCGGCGCTGCGGGCGGCCGGTGCCACGGTGCTCACCGTCAGGTTCCACGACCACAGCCGGGTGTTCTGGCTGCCGGGGCCGCTGCGGCGTGCGCTGCGGGTACGGATCAACGAGCTGAACGCGGTGACCGACGCGGTGGTGGCGCGGCACCGGATCGGCCGCCTCGACCTGGACACCCTGCCGGGCGGCTACCACCGCGCGGCGTGGAGCGTGGACCGGCTGCACCCCTCGGAGCTGGGGCACCGGATGCTGGCGCGCGGGTTCGGGGAGCTGCTCTCCGACGCCGGGTTCGCGGTGCCGCATCCGGTGAGCCTGGCGCGCGGCGGCGGCCGCGAGATCACCGCGGCGCACCACCTGCTGTGGCTGGTGCTCAAGGGGCTGCCGTGGGTGTGGCGGCGCGGGCGCGACCTGGTGCCGTACGCGGCGTCGATCGCGCTGCGCGAGCTGGCCGGCGCGCCGGCGCTCAGCGCCCGCCAATCACACTGAGGCCCGAGTCGAAGCCCTGCCCGTCGTACTCCGCCTGGGCGCGGCGCCGGTGGAGCAGCTCGCGCGCCTGACCGAGCAGCCGCCGGCCGGTGCGCGGTGAGGCGTTGATGTTGAGCAGCTCGCTGACCCGCTCGCCGGTGAGGTCCTCGGAGTCGTCGGTGGCCGCCAGGTGCCGGGCGAGCTGCTCGACGCGGGGGTCGACGGGCCGGTTCGGGTCGAAGCCGTTCTCGGTCTCGTTGTCGTTGTCCGGGTCGAGGTCGGTCTCGTTGTCGGGGGCCGTTCCGTTGGTCAGCTGCTCACCGTTGCGCGACGGCTCGGGCTCGTAGCGGGTCCGCTGGCGGGTCGCGACGGAGCCCGCGTCGGCCTGGCGGGCCACCTCGGTGGGCGGTGGCACGGGCCGGACGTGGCGAGCCGGCGCCGGGGCCGAGGGCGGTGGCGGCGGCTCGGGGTGCGCGGGCGCCGGGGGAGCCTCGGCCATCGTTGGCTCCGAGGGCGCGGGCTGGGAGTTCGGCGGGTTCGGCGCGGCGTGCGCGGGTTCACTCGGGGGCGCCGGGGCGTTCGCCAGCGGCGCGCTGAACGAGGGCGCGAGCGCCGGGGCCGGTGCGGCGTGCCGGGCGGCGGGCGGGGGTGGTACGGGCTGGACAGGTGTCGTGGCGTCGACCCGGGACACCGACGCGGTGGCCGGCACCGGATCCGGCTCGTCGTCGGCCGGCCGGTTCCGAGGCGTCCTGGCCGACGGCGCGATGGTGTGCTCCATCGCGGTGATCTCCAGGACCATGGTGCGCCAGGCGAAGAACGTGGCCCACGGCGCCAGCACGAACCGGATCAACCGGGGGTAGGGCACCGCGACCGGCGGCGGCAGGCCCCGGCGCCGCTGCACCTGCCGGCGCAGCTCGGCCAGCAGCACCTCGAAGGCCAGGTTGGCCGCGACGGGCACGGCCACGCCGAGCGTCACGGTGACCATGTCCTGGTTGGCCCGCAGGTAGGCCCAGACGCCGTTGCTCGCCGACGACGCGGCGACCGCGACCACGGTGGCCAGCCGGGCCGGCACCGCCGGGCGGGCGTCCAGCGAGGCCGCCCAGGCCACGCCGGCCATGGACACCGCGAAGCCGTCGATCACCAGCGGCAGCAGGTGGGGGAAGACGAAGCCCTTGGAGGCGGCGAAGTTGCTCTGTTCCTGGAACGACCACACACAGCCCAAGATCCACACGGAGGCGACGGCGAACAGCGCCGTGCGCATCGGCAGGGCGGCGCCCAGCCGGCGCCAGTACCCGTTTCCCGCTGACGGCCGGCGGTTCCACGCCGCGTCAGGGTCCGACATGGAGATCCCCCTCATGTCTCCCGCCGCGACGGTCGTCGGGCGGTCGGTGCTGTCACTGTAGGGCGTGACAGGGTGGTTCTCTACTCGACCGCGATTATGACCGCCGCCGGTGCCGTCACCCACCCTTTCGCAGGAATCGTGCCATCCGTTCCAGCGCCTCCTCCAACAGCGGCAGCGCCGTCGCGTAGGAGCACCTGATGTGGCCCTCGCCGGGCGCGCCGAACACGTTCCCCGGCACCACCGCGACGCCCTCGGCGTGCAGCAGCCGCTCGGCGAACGCCTCGGAGTCCAGGCCGCTGGAGCGGATGGAGGGAAAGGCGTAGAACGCCCCGCCGGGCTCCGGGCAGTCCAGCCCGATCTCGCGCAGCCCCTTGACGAACACCCGGCGCCGCCGGTCGTAGTCCGCGACCATCTGGGCGACGTCCTCGCCGCCCGCGGACAGCGCCTCCACGGCCGCGAGCTGGGACACGTGCGGCGCGCACAGCATCGTGTACTGGTGCATCCGCAGGCACAGCTCGGCCACCGGCGCCGGCGCGCACAGGTAGCCGACCCGCCAGCCGGTCATGGCGTGCGCCTTGGAGAACCCGCCGAGCAGCACCGTCCGCTCCCGAGCGCCGGGCAGCGAGGGCAGGCAGGTGTGCGCGGCGGTGTAGCTGAGCCGGTCGTAGATCTCGTCCGAGACCAGGTACAGGTCGTGCCGCCGGGCCAGCTCGACCAGCGCGGCGAGGTCCTCGCGGCTCTGCACCGCGCCCGTCGGGTTGGCCGGCGAGCCGATCAGCACCGCCTTGGTCCGCTCGGTGACCGCCGCCTCGATGGCCTGCGCCCGAAGCCGGAAGCCGTCCTCGGCGTGCGTGGCCACCGGCACCGGCACGCCGCCCGCGAACGACACGCACGGCTGGTACGCCACGTAGCAGGGCTCCGGGACGATCACCTCCTCGCCGGGCTCCAGCAGCACCCGCAGCGCCAGGTCCAGCCCCTCCGAGACGCCGGCGGTGATCACGCACTCGCCGTCGGGGGCGTAGTCGACCTGGTACCGGGAGGACAGCTCGGCGCAGATCAGCTCGCGCAGCCGGGGCAGGCCGGCGTTGGAGGTGTACGTGGTGGCGCCGTGCTCCAGCGCGTAGATCCCGGCCTCCCTGACCCGCCACGGGGTGACGAAGTCCGGCTCGCCGACGCCGAGCGAGATCACGTCGGCGCGCTGGGCCGCGATGTCGAAGAACCTGCGGATTCCGGACGGGGGACAGGCCGATATGACGCTGTTGAGCGGTTTCATGGCATGACGGGCAGGCGGTGGTCCGGCTCCGGTTCGACGAACGCGTCGCCGTCGCGCTTGTAGGTCTTGAGCACGAAGTGGGTGGCCGTGGCCTGCACCCGGTCGATGGTGGACAGCTTCTGCGCCACGAACTCGCTGACCTCGCGCAGGCTGCCGCCGGTGATCGTGCAGCGCAGGTCCTGGGTGCCGGAGACCAGGTACACCGAGCGCACCTCGGGGAACCGGGAGATCCGCTCGGCCACGTCGTCGAACCCGACGCCCCTGGCCGGGGCCAGCGACACGTCGATGAACGCGGTGATCGTCTCGGGCAGGTCGGGCTGGACCGCGCGGTTGAACCGGTCCCAGTCCACCACCGCCTTGTACCGGCGAATGATCCCGGCCGCCTCCCACTCGCCGATCCGCTCGCGGACGGTCTGCTCCGGGATGTCGGTCATGGTGGCGATCCGCTCGGCGGTCGCCCGCCCGTCACGGGCCAGGATCTCCAGGATCTCACGCACCTCGCGACCTTAACCGGGCCGGAACCGCTCACCCGTTCCGGCTGGTCGACCAGTCCTCCCACGCCGCGAGGGCGTCCTCGGCGAACCGGGTGCGCAACGGGTCGAGCCGCGAGCCCGGCCGGCCCGGCGGGTCCTGGTGGTCGCCCCGCAGCGCGTCGAGGTAGCCGCGCAGCGCATCGACGGCCCGTTTCGCCCCCTGCTCGGCCTCCTTGGCCTGGTCGGAGTCCAGCACGCCGGTGCGCAGCGCGGACAGCCACCCCTGCACCAGCGTCACCAGCAGCAGCACCGCCGCGCCGTCGTAGCTGGCGCGCCCCGGCCTGGCGGGGTCCACCCGCTGGTCCAGGTACGTCCAGGTCGCCTCGTGGTCGTTGAGCGCCTTGGCCACCGCGAACGCCCGGCCCGCGTGCTCGGCCACCTCGTCGGCGTCGTTCCAGCGCCGCAGCGCCTCGACGTGGCCCTGCAGCTGCGCCAGGTAGCTCATCCGCAGCGCGATCCAGCGGCCCTCCCTGGCCGCCGAGTGCTCCCGGCTCGCGCTCACCTCGGTCATCAGCTCCAGCCCCCGGCGCAGGCTGGTGTCGTCGCTGACCGGGTCGAGCAGGAACCGCGCGTACCCGTGGTCGAGGTGGCTGCGCTCGGCCGGGTCGTCGATCAGGTCGTCGCGCAGCCGGCGCGCGGTGCCCCACCACCGCTCCAGCGCCGCGGTCAGCCGCCGCACGCTGGGCCCCTTGCACATGCCGGTGGACACCGACCGGCGCACCGCGCGCAGGTTGTCCAGCACCAGCGGCAGCAGCTCGACCAGCACCGCCTTGCCCATCCCGCGCTCGGCCCGCTTGACCAGCCGCTCCAGCGCGTCGATCAGCGCCGGGTAGTCCTCGGTGGCCCGGCCGAAGGTCGCCTCGTACTGCATCACGTACCCGCGCGCGTACGCGCTGACCTGGTCGCGCAGCGGGTCCTCCGCGTCGAGCAGCGCCTCGGCGGCCTCGATCAGGCGGCGGCACCGGGCGGCGGTGTCCTCGCGGCTGCGGCGGTGGTCGAGCTTGATCATCCCGGCGAACCAGCCGGCGGCGCGCAGCGCGTAGTAGTGCGCCAGCAGCACCGCGCGGCGGGTCAGGGTGTCCTCGTCCCGCCAGCCGTCGATGTCCAGCTCGGGCAGGGCCAGCACCTGCCCCTTGCGGATCGGGCGGCCGGGCAGCGGCGCGAGCTGGCGGGCCATGCTGGCCACGATCAGCTCCACCTGGCGCTGGCGCGGCACCAGGACCTCCGCGTAGGGCGGGCCGTCGGCGGGGTCCTCGATCTGGATGGTGGACAGCGGCGCGCCGGCCATGCTGCCGATGAGCAGCGCCTCGCTCATGTCCTCGAGCATGGCGATCAGCAGCTCGCGGTGCTCGGGGCGCCCGGTCGCGGCCACCGTGTCGCTCTGCTCCCACCCGAACAGTGGGTTGAACCGCAGCCCGGCCTGGCTGCCCTGCACCTGGCCCTGTTCGTCGTACTGGTCGTGCTCGAAGATGCTGTCCCAGGTGGAGTGGATGACCTCCAGGTGCCGGGGGCTGTGCTTGATCTTCGGCTCGGCCTGCCCGCCGTACTCGATGCGCGACAGCGCGCGCCCGGTCCGGTTCGGGCGGGTGGGCTCGGGGCGGGGCTGCAGGAACGCCCGCTGGATCTGGGCGGCCTGCACGCCGTTGCGCACCAGGATCGGCTGGGACGCGAACACCTCCTGGAGCAGGCACAGCCCGACGGCAACCGCCAGGCTGGGGGAGTCGACCATCCCGCTGATGTCGGCCAGCGCCCGCCGCACGGCCCTGGCCACCGGGGCCAGCACGTGGTTCGCCCCGGTCAGGACCAGCGCGGCCTTGGTGTCCGGGCCGTAGGCCTGCACCGCGACGTTGGGGATCGGGGCGAAGTCGACGTCCTCGCCGTCCACGTGCCGGAACTGGCGGGTGGACTTCTCCGGGCGGTAGAACACGCCGCCGTCCGGGTCGTCCCGGTGCGGGATGACCGGGCCGCCGAGGGTGAGCTCGGTGGTGGTCAGCTCCCGGTAGTCGACCAGCCAGGCGCGCCCGCGGCCGGCGTCGTCTGAGCTCCACGGATCACCGGCGACACCGCTGAGGGCGGCGACCTTGCGCGCGATCCGCAGCTCCATGAGGCCGCGCGAACCGATCTTCGCCGGCGGCATCTGGGCGGCAAGGTGCATGGACGGAGCCCCTAACGGTCGCAACGAGATGAGTGTGGGCATGTCGAGGCCCAAGAGCAAGCATCTGGCCGACCCCTGTCGGCTGGACAAGAGTAACTCTCCGTTCAGGTGATTTCACCTGTACGGCTGGTTGTGCCTGTTTAGGGGGACTTGGATTCTGGGTACACAGTCCCTATAGAGGAGAGGGGCGCAACGATGATGACCTTCTGGATGATCCTTGGGTACGGCTTTCTGATATTCCTCGCCTTCCAGGCCGGCCGGTCGGCCGACGCATCCCGGGAGCGGGCACTGCGCCAGCAGACCGCGGCCGAGGTCGCGCGGCTCAGGCAGGAGCGTGAGTGGCTGGCCGCCGAGCGGGAGCGCTACCTCGCGGCGGTGGAGGAGTGGCGGCGCGAGACGCGTGAGCGGATCCGCACCGGTGGCGACGAGCGGCCACCCGGTGGCAACCCGCCCCTCGCGGCGTAGCGTCATGTGGGTGAGCGACGGTCTGTTCTCGGTCGACTCTGTCCAACTGGACGCTGGCAGCGACCGGTCCGCCGGCGGGGAACCGGTGTCCTCGGTTGCCCCGCTGGCGGTCCGGATGCGCCCGCGCACGCTGGACGAGGTGGTCGGGCAGTCCCACCTGCTCGCCGCCGGGGCGCCGCTGCGCCGTCTGGTGGAGGGGGCGGCGCCGGCGTCGGTGCTGCTCTACGGCCCGCCGGGCACCGGCAAGACGACCATCGCGCGGCTGATGGCCGGACAGGGCTCGCGTCATTTCGTCGCGCTGTCCGCGTTGTCGTCCGGGGTCAAGGAGCTGCGCGCGGTGATCGAGGACGCGCGCAAGCGGCTGGACTACACCGGGCAGACCACCGTGCTGTTCATCGACGAGGTGCACAGGTTCTCCAAGACCCAGCAGGACGCGCTGCTCGGCGCGGTGGAGGACCGGCTGGTGCTGCTCGTCGGGGCGACCACGGAGAACCCGTCGTTCTCGGTGGTCACGCCGCTGCTGTCGCGGTCGCTGGTGCTGCGGCTGGAGTCGCTGACCGACGCGGAGATCGGCACCCTGCTGGACCGCGCGCTGGCCGACCAGCGCGGCCTGAACGGCGAGTTCGAGCTGGCCGACGCGGCGCGCGAGCAGTTGGTGCGGCTGTCCGCCGGCGACGCAAGGCGGGCGCTGACCGTGCTCGAGGCCGCCGCCGACGCGGCCGCCGGCACGGACTCTGCCTCGATCGACATCGAGATCGTGCGGAAGGTGGTTGAAGAGGCCTCGGTGGCCTACGACCGCGCCGGCGACCAGCACTACGACGTGATCAGCGCGTTCATCAAGTCGATCAGGGGCTCGGACGTGGACGCCGCGCTGCACTACCTGGCGCGGATGATCGTGGCCGGCGAGGACCCCCGGTTCATCGCCCGCCGGCTGATGGTGCACGCCAGCGAGGACGTCGGCATGGCCGACCCGACGGCGCTCCCGGTCGCGGTGGCCGCCGCGCAGACCGTCCAGCTCGTGGGCCTGCCCGAGGCCCGGCTCGCGCTGGCCCAGGCCACCGTGCACCTGGCCACCGCGCCGAAGTCCAACGCGGTGATCACGGCGGTGGACGAGGCGATCGCCGACGTGCGCGCCGGCCACGCCGGGGCCGTCCCGCCGCACCTGCGCGACGGCCACTACGCCGGGGCCGCGCGGCTGGGCAACGCGGTGGGCTACCGGTATCCCCACAACGTGCCCGAGGCCGTGCTCGCCCAGCAGTACCCGCCGGACGAGCTGGTCGGCCGCGACTACTACCGGCCGACCCCGCACGGAGGCGAGCGCGCGCTGTCCGAGCGCGTGCCGAAGCTGCGCCGGGCGATTCGCGGCTCAGGAGGGCCGGCGGCCCAGTAGGGCGAGCGCGCGGTGCCAGTCGCCGGCGCCGTCGGCGGTGGGGAGTACGGGCGCGAACGTGGCCCCGGGCCGTTCCCGGTACGCGCCGGTCGGGACCGCCTCGGCGACTCGGAGGGTGGCGGCGACCAGATCCGGTTCGGGGTCGAACGGCAGGGCGAGCGCGGTGGCGACGTCCCAGCCGTGCACGACGGTGTCCAGCAGCTGAAAGCCGATCACCAGCGCGGTCGGGAACCGCTGTTCGGCGCTCAGCTCGGCCAGCAGTACGGGCCGGTCCAGGTCGGCTTTCACGAAGGCGTCGGCGACGTCGTCGGCGGAGGCCTGCCACCGTGTGGACGGCTGGGAGCCCGGGGGTCTCGAATCGAACGCGGAGAGTGGCGCGTCGCCAGGTCCGCGCACGGCGGCGGCGAAACCGTGGTTCTGGCCGATCATGTGCGCGAGCAGCGCGTCGAGGTCCCAGTCCGCGCATGGTGTGCTTTTGCCGAGGTCGGGCGGGGTGACCTTGTCGATCACGGAGCCGGCGAGGGCGAGCGCCCGGCGGTGCAGCGGTCGTGCGTCATTGATGTGCATATGTAGACCATCTACGAAGGTGGACGATTTGTCCAGGGGTTTATCGTCCCGGGGATGGGTGCGCAGAGGCACGACCTCGGGGCGATGTTCGTCCGTCTGGGCCATGCCATGGTGGAGGCCGAGCGTCCGGTCCTGTCCGGCCTCGGCGTCGAGATGTGGGACTACGTCGTGCTGGCCGCGCTGCGCCGCGCACCCGCCCGCTCGCAGGCGCGGCTGGCCGAGACCGCCGGCCGGGACAAGACCCGGCTGATCCCGATCCTGGACAGGCTGGAGCGGCGCGGCCTGGTGCGCCGCACCCCCGACCCCGCCGACCGCCGCAACCGCATAGTCGAGCTCACTGAGGCGGGCGAGGAGCTGGTGGCGTCGTGTCGCTCGGCCATCCGGCGGATGGAGGCGCGGATGCTGGCCGATCTCCCCGAGCCGGAGCGCGCGGCGTTCGTCGCCTCGTTGGAGCGGGTGAGCGACCTGGTCCTCGGTCCGAACTGGAGCGCTTCACACCGTTAGCCCGGCTTGTCGTGGCCACCGTGCGTGGCTCGGGAGCACCCCCACGTCCACGCTCACGTCGACGTCCAAGTAGAACGATCTATCTATTGCTAGAACGATCTATCCACTTGTAGAACGATCTATCTACCGCGAACGGGACGCCAGCGCCCGTATGGAGCATGGACATACCGGGCTCACGGTTCGAGCGTGATGCCCAGAGCGGGCACATGCAGCCCGTCGCCGGACCCGAACCGTTTCGAACTCAGCGGGTCGCCCTCGTCGGTGGCGCGCACCATGATCGTGCCGACACCCACGCCGGCCTGGATCCACGAACGGACCAGGTCCGTGAGGTCGATGCTGACCCAGCCGGCCCCGCAGGCCGGGTCGTGCCCCCTGGTCTCCGTGCTGCTGGCCCACGCCCGTTCACCGGCCGGCTGGTTGCCCCATCGGGTGGCCGGCCCGACCCCAGGGCTGGACCAGACCTCCCACCCCCGCGCCTCACACGTCGCCGACCAGTCCGAATACAGCCGCAGCGTCGCCGACGAGACCCGCTCCCCGCCCAGCCGCGACAGGTCCCAGGACAGGAACCCGCGCGCCACCGAGCCGCCCTCCGAACTACCCACCCGCAGCTCCGGCTCGCTGGACAGGTCGCTGCCCGCCGCCGTGCTCAGCACCGAGGTGTCGAAGGGCAGCGTGGCCCCGCCGTTGGCCGCCACCTGGCTGAGCGCGGGCGCGGCGGCGAACATGTCCGACGGACCTCCGCCAGGAACCGGCGCGGTGGCCGGGTGCAGTGACGAGGCGGCGCCGGGCCGGGTGACCCGCAGGACCAGCGGCGCCGGCGGCGCGGCCGGCGCGCCCAGGCCGGAGGCCGTCGCGATGTGGTCGGGGGGAGCGGCCGGTGGGGCCAGCGACCGGCGCAGCGAGGCGACGAACCCGGTGCGGGTGGCCTCCACGACCAGGTCGGCGCCGGGCCGCGCGCCAGGATAGGTCGCCCTGGTGCCGTCCACCTGGGGTGCGGGCAGCGGACCGTCCCAGGCCAGCGCGGTGTTCGTGCCGTCCGGCGCGCGCACCGAGGCCGCGTCCGCCGCCGCGCCGCCGCCGGAGAGCCACAGCAGGTACGGATGCGCGCCCGCCCGCACGGCCCCGTCCGGCTCGCGGTGCAGCGCGAGGTCGAGCGGCGCCCAGCCGTTCCCGCGCTGCACCCGGACCGGGCCGGTGGTGAGCACCACGGTACGAGCCCCGTTGGGATGCCGGTACGTCGTCGACGTCTCGCTGCGCTGTTCGGTGACCTCGACGGGCCCCGAGGCCGGCGGCGGCGCGGGCTCGCCCGGCGGGGCCGACGGCGGTGCCGCCGGCGGGAACCAGGTGACCAGCGACAGCGTCACGCCCACCACCGCGCCGATCCCTGGTCTCATGCCGCCAGAGGGTGCGAGCGCGCCGGTCGCGGTACAAGCGCACAGGCCGGGCGGACCCACGTCGGTGCACCCGCTCCGCCCGTTCGGGTGGCTGAACCGAGCGAAACCGGGCGGTCACCGAGGCGGCGCACGGGGGCGGTAGCCTTGATCTGATCACCGATGACACAACTCCGGGAGGCGCGCCATGACGGCCGAGCAGATCGCCGCGGTGGTCGCCGCCGGTGCCTTCGTGGTGCTGGTCGTGCTGCTCGCCATTCCGCTGATCAAGCTGGGCCGCACGCTGGACGAGGCCACCATCGCGATCCGTGAGGCGCACCAGCGCGGCGGCCCGATGCTGGACAACACCAACACCACGATCACGCAGGTGAACACCCAGCTGCGGCGGGTGGACGGGATCACCACCAACGCGCGCGCCGTGACCAGCAACGTCTCGGCCCTGACCTCGCTGTTCACCGCTACCATGGGAGGGCCGCTGGTACGGGCGGCCGCGTTCTCGTACGGCGTGTCGAAAGCGATCAAGGCGAGGCGTGCCCGCAAGGAACGGCGGCGATGAAACGGTTGTTCTGGCTAGGCCTGGGGATCGCGGCCGGCGTGGTGGCCACCCGCAAGGCCGCCGACGCCGCCCAGCGGCTGACCCCGGCCGGGGTGGGTGAGCAGATCGGCGACGGGCTGCGCGAGCTGGCCTCGGCGCTCGGCGCGTTCGGGGCCGAGGTGCGCGCCGGCATGGCCGAGCGCGAGCACCAGCTCACCGACATGGTCGAGCACCGCACCGGCCAGCCGCTGCCCGGGCTGGCCGACACGATCTTCCCGACCGAGGCCGGGCGAGCGCGCGGGGCGGGCGACCGGGCCTGACCGGCCTCGTCCCCGCCGTCCTCGCGTCCGCAACACAGGCTCACGACCGCGTAAGAGAGTGCCACCGTGGAAACCCACGAGATCAATCGACGTTTCACCGACCATTTCGTCAACGCCGGACACACGAAGGTGCCCAGCGCCTCGCTGATCCTCGACGACCCGACCCTGCTGTTCGTCAACGCCGGCATGGTGCAGTTCAAGCCGTACTTCCTCGGCGAGGTCCCGCCGCCCTACCCGCGCGCCACCTCCATCCAGAAGTGCGTGCGCACCGGGGACATCGACGAGGTCGGCAAGACCACCCGGCACAACACGTTCTTCCAGATGGCCGGGAACTTCAGCTTCGGCGACTACTTCAAGGCCGGCGCCATCGAGTACGCCTGGAACCTGGTCACCGGCTCCCAGGACGCCGGCGGCTACGGCTTCGACCCGGACCGCATCTGGCCGACCGTCTACCACGATGACGACGAGGCCTTCGAGCTCTGGCGAAAGATCACCGGCCTGCCCGAGGAGCGGATCCAGCGCCGGGGCGGCAAGGACAACTACTGGGACATGGGCGTGCCCGGCCCGGGTGGGCCCTGCTCGGAGATCTTCTACGACCGGGGCCCGGAGCACGGCCGCGAGGGCGGGCCCGTCGCGGACGAGGACCGCTACCTGGAGCTGTGGAACCTCGTCTTCATGCAGGACGAGCGCGGTGAGCGCAGCCCCAAGCAGGGGCACAAGCCGATCGGCGAGCTGCCCAGCAAGAACATCGACACCGGCATGGGCGTGGAGCGGGTCGCCTACCTGCTCCAGGGCGTGGCCAACGTCTACGAGACCGACCTGGTCCGCCCGGTGATCGCCCGCGCCGAGGAGCTGTCCGGGCGGCGCTACGGCGCGGACCCCACCGACGACGTGCGGTTCCGGGTGATCGCCGACCACGCCCGGTCCGGCGTGATGATCATCGGCGACGGCGTGACGCCGTCCAACGAGGCCAGGGGATACGTGCTGCGCCGGCTGCTGCGCCGGATCGTGCGCTCGGCCCGGCTGCTGGGCGTGCGCGAGCCGGTGCTCGGCTCGTTCGCCGAGGTGGTGCGCGACGCCATGGCCCCGTCCTACCCGGAGCTGGTCACCGACTTCGAGCGGATCAACGCCGTGGTGCGCGCCGAGGAGGACGCCTTCCTGCAGACGTTGTCGTCCGGGTCGCGGATCTTCGACACGGCGGTCACCGCCGTGAAGAACCAGGGCGGCACCCAGCTCGCCGGTGACCAGGCGTTCCAGCTGCACGACACGTACGGGTTCCCGATCGACCTGACCCTGGAGATGGCCGCCGAGGCCGGGCTCAGCGTCGACGAGGACGGCTTCCGCCGGCTGATGAACGAGCAGCGCTCCCGGGCCAAGGCCGACGCCGCCGCCCGCAAGACCGGCCACGTGGACGCCTCGCTGTACCGGGCCGTGCTGGACAACCACGGCAACACCGTGTTCCTCGGCTACACCGAGCTGGCCAGCGAGGGCCGGGTGGTCGGGCTGCTGCGCGACGGGCAGAGCGTGGCCGCCGCCTCCGAGGGCGACGCCGTCGAGGTGATGCTCGACCGCACGCCGTTCTACGCCGAGGCCGGCGGCCAGCAGGCCGACACGGGCTACCTGCGCGGCGACGGGTTCGTGGTCCGGGTGGACGACGTGCAGTCCCCGGTGGCCGGCCTGCGGGTGCACCGGGGCGAGGTCACCGCCGGCACCGTCACGCTGGACGCCCAGGTGATCGCCGAGATCGACCCGGCGCGGCGGTCCGGCGTGTCCCGCGCGCACACCGCCACCCACCTGGTGCACGCCGGCGTGCGCAACGCCCTGGGCACCTCGGCGCGCCAGGCCGGCTCGCTGAACGCCCCCGGCCGGCTGCGGTTCGACTTCACCTCCCCGTCCGGGGCCGTCTCGCCGGCCGCGCTGGGCGAGATCGAGGACGAGGTCAACACCGTGCTGCAGCAGAACCGGGAGGTCGAGGCGTACGAGACGTCGATGGACGAGGCCCGCAAGCTGGGGGCGCTGATGTTCTTCGGCGAGAAGTACGGCGACCGGGTGCGGGTCGTGGACATGGGGGAGTACTCCCGCGAGCTGTGCGGCGGCACGCACGTGCACCGCACCGGCGAGCTGGGCATGGTCAAGGTGCTCTCCGAGGGGTCGATCGGCTCGGGCGTGCGCCGGGTCGAGGCCCTGGTCGGGCTGGACGCGTTCCGGCACATGTCCAAGGAGCACCTGCTGCTCACCCAGCTCTCCGACCAGCTCAAGGCCCGCCCCGAGGAGCTGCCCGACCGGGTGGCCGGCCTGGTGGAGCGGCTGCGCGTGGTCGAGCGGGACCTGGAGAAGCAGCGCGCCGAGGCCGTGCTGTCCTCGGCCGGGTCGCTGGCCGATGCCGCCGAGGACGTCGACGGCACCGCGCTGGTGGCCGTCGAGGTGCCCGGCGGGGTCGGCGCCAACGACCTGCGCGCGCTGACCGCCGACGTCCGGGGCAGGCTGGGCGCCCGGCCCGGGGTGGTCGCGCTGTTCGGCACGGACTCCGACCGGGTGACGTTCGTGGTGGCCACCACCGAGGCCGCCCGCACCCGGGGGCTGGCCGCCGGGAAGCTGATCCCGACGTTCGCCGGGTCCGTGGGCGGGCGCGGCGGCGGCAAGGCCGACCTGGCCCAGGGCGGCGGCACCAACCCGGCCGGCGTGCCGGACGCGGTGGCCGCGCTGCGAACAGCCGTACGCGCTCACTGAGAGTGACTGGGGTGAGCGGAGAGTGAGTGAATCCGGCCGGCTGTTGGGCGTCGACGTCGGTTCGGTCCGGGTCGGGGTCGCCGTCAGTGACCCCGGCGGCCTGCTCGCCACACCCCTGGTTACCCTCCGACGAGACGAGCGGGACGGCACGGACCTCCGCCGGCTGGCCGAGCTCGTGGCCGAGTACGAGGTAGTAGAGGTGGTGGTCGGTCTGCCCCGCACGCTCGCGGGCCGGGAAGGCCCGGCCGCCGAGGCCGCGCGCCGCTATGCGGACGCCCTCACCCCGCTGCTGCCGGTGCCGGTGCGGATGGTCGACGAACGGCTGTCCACCGTGGTGGCCACCCGCGCGCTGCGCGGCAGCGGGGTGGCCGGCCGCAAGCAGCGCGCCGTGGTCGACCAGGCGGCCGCCGTCGCGATCCTGCAAGGTTGGTTGGACACGCGTCGTTCCGCCGGAGGCGGGATCGAGGCGTGACCGGGCCGAGGAGCAGGGACGACACCCAGCCGCTGCGCGTCATCGGACCCCGCCTCGGGGGCGGGCGCCCGGCGCGGGCCGGTGCCGACTTCGGCCGGAGCTGGCACGAACGCGCGCGGGCTGACGACGACCGCGCCCGAGCACGCGGAGGACGACCGGCCATGGAGCGCCCACCGGGGAAACGGCCGTCCGCCCCCGTCGAGCGGACGGAGCGTGTCGAGCGGCCGTCCCGCCGCCGTCCTCGGCGCCGTCGTCGCGGGCCGCTGCTGCTGGTGCTGGTGGTGCTGGTCGCGGCCATCGGGGCGGGCGGCTACCTCGGGTACAAGAAGATGTTCGGGGTGCCCGACTTCGAGGGCGACGGCAACGGCGACGTGATCGTCCGGATCAAGCAGGGCGACCTGATCAGCGCCATGGGCACCGAGCTGGCCAGGCAGGGCGTAGTGCAGAGCGCCAAGGCGTTCACCACCGCCGCCGCGCTGGACGACGCCAAGGCCCGCTCCCTGCAGCCCGGGTACTACCGGCTGCGGTTGGGCATGTCCGGGCAGAAGGCCGTCGAGCTGCTGCTCGACCCGACCTCGCGGGTGGGCCAGCTGGAGATCAAGGGCGGCGTCCAGCTGGACGACACCAGGCTGCCCGACGGCAAGGTCGCTCCCGGGGTGCTGTCGATGATCTCCAAGGCGACCTGCGTCGACATCAACGGCTCGGACACCTGCATCACGCCCGAACAGCTGCGCGCGACCATGATGAGCACCCCGCCGTCGCAGCTCGGGGTGCCCGGCTGGGCGGTGGCCGAGGTCGGCAAGGCCGAGCCCAAGCGCCGGCTGGAGGGCTGGTTGGCGCCCGGGCGCTACGACGTGCGGCCGGGCAGCTCGCCGGTCGAGGTGCTGCGCACCCTGGTCAGCGCGTCGGCGGCGCAGTACGAGTCGCTGGGGCTGCTCACGACGGCCGAGAAGAGCAAGTACAGCGCGTACCAACTGCTGGTGATCGCCTCGCTGGTGGAGCGGGAAGGCCTCACCCCGGACTTCAACAAGATCTCCAGGGTGATCTACAACCGGCTCAAGGACCGGGTCCGGCTCGGGCTGGACTCCACCGTGAACTACCCGCTGGACCTGCAGGAGGTGCGGACCAGCACGGAGGACCGCAACCGCCCCGGCCCGTACAACAGCTACCTCAACTACGGCCTGCCGCCCACCCCGATCGGCGCGCCGGGCAGGGAGGCCATCCAGTCCGCGCTGAACCCCGAGGACGGCCCGTGGATGTTCTTCGTGCGCTGCCACAAGGACGGCACCTCGTGCTTCGCCACCTCGCTGCCCGAGCACCAGAAGAACGTGAAAGAGGCGTTGGCGGCCGGTGCCTTCTGATCAGACGGTCAGGCGGGCGGCCGTGCTGGGCTCGCCGGTAGGACACTCCCGTTCGCCCGCGCTGCACCGGGCTGCCTACGCCGCGCTCGGGCTGACCGGCTGGCGCTACGACGCGATCGAGTGCGACGAGGCCCGGCTGCCCGGCCTGGTGGACTCGCTGGGCCCGGAGTGGGTGGGGCTGTCGGTCACCATGCCCGGCAAGCGGGCCGCGCTGGCCCGCGCGGACGAGCGGACCGACCGGGCGGTGGCCGTGGACTCGGCGAACACCCTGGTCAGGTTGAAGGACGGCGGGTGGCGCGCGGACTGCACGGATATCGACGGGGTGACCGGAGCTCTTAAATCCGTGGGCTGGACGGCACCGCGAACCGGCCGGGCGCTGCTGCTCGGCGCCGGGGCCACGGCGGCCGCCGCCGTCGCCGGCCTCGCCGAGCTGGGCATTCAGCGGCTGGAGATCATGGTGCGCACCCCGGCACGGGCGGCCGGCACGGTGGCCGTCGCCGAGCACTTCGGCCTTGACGCCACGGTGGTGACCTGGGACCCGGCGCTGCCCGGCGCGTCGTCCGTCGACATCCTGGTCAGCACCGTCCCGGCCGGCGTGGCCGACGACTGCGCGCCCGCCGCGGCCGCCGCCCCGTTCGTGCTCGACGTCATCTACCACCCGTGGCCCACGCCGATGGCCAGCGCCGTGCAGGCCGCCGGCGGCCGACTCGCCACCGGCCTGGACATGCTGCTGCACCAGGCGTTCGGCCAGGTCGAACAGTTCACCGGCCGCCCGGCCCCCCGCGACGCGATGGCCGCCGCCCTGAACCCGTGAGTGGTTAGCGTTGTCATAGCAACGCTAACCACTCACGGGTTCTTCGGTCGGGTGGTGACACGCGACTCGGGGTGTTCCTCCTCCGGTAACCATGCCGTCGCCTTGACGGCATCGGCCGCCCGCACGCTCTGTGCCGTCGAACGGACTCGAGGAAGGCCCCCGATGAGCTTGATCCCCCGGCGCGCGCTCGGAGCGCTGGTCGCCGTGGTCACCGCGTCCGCGCTGGCCCTGACCGGTTGCGGGCAGAGCGCGAAGGACGGCGGCGCCGGCGCCGGCCCGCGCAACCCCGACGAGCTGGTGTTCGCCGCCATCCCGTCGGAGAACGCACAGACCATGCAGCAGGCGTACCAGCCGCTGATGGCGATGCTGGGCAAGGCGACCGGCAAGAAGATCCGGTTCCAGAGCGCCACCAACTACGCGGCCGTGATCGAGGCGCAGCGCACCGGCAAGGTGGACATCGCCCAGTACGGGCCGCTGTCCTACGTGCTGGCGCGCGGCACCGGGGTGAAGGCCACGCCGGTCGCCGCGCAGACCAAGACCAAGGGCGCGCAGCCCGGCTACCAGTCCTACGCCATCGCCAGGGCCGGGTCGCAGGTCCATGACCTGGCCGGGTTCAGGGGCAAGAAGGTCTGCTACGTGGACCCGAACTCCACCTCGGGGCACCTGTACCCGTCGGCCGCGCTGATCGAGGCCGGCATCAACCCGGACCGGGACGTGACCCCGGTGATGGCCGGCGGGCATGACGCCTCGGCGCTCGCGGTGGCCAGCGGGCAGTGCGACGTCGGCTTCGCCCAGGACGTCATCGTGGACAAGGTCCTGATCGAGAAGGGCCAGCTCAAGCCCGGCCAGCTGGACACGGTGTGGAAGTCCGAGGTGATCGCCGGCTCCCCGGTGGCGATCAGCGACGACCTGGACCCGGCGCTGCGCGCCACCCTGACCGACGCGTTCCAGAACAAGGCCAACGTGGACTACCTCAACGCCAACGGCTTCTGCGCCACCGCCTGCAAGGCCGCCGACGACTCCGGCGACTGGGGCTACGCGAAGGTGGACGACGCGTTCTACAACAGCGTCCGCAAGGTCTGCGACGTCACGAAGGCGAAGCAGTGCAGCGCCTCCTGAGCGTCGAGGGGTCGGCGCCGGACGAGGTGGTGCGGTTCGAGCGGGTCAGCAAGCGGTTCGGGCCGGAGCTGCTGGCGCTCAACGAGGTGTCGCTGAGCGTGCGGGCCGGCGAGGTGGCGGTGCTGCTGGGGCTGTCCGGGTCGGGCAAGTCCACGCTGCTGCGCCACGTCGACGGGCTGCAGCGGCCCAGTTCGGGCTCGGTGACGGTGCTGGGGACGGACGTGGGCCGCCGCGGCGGCTCCGAGCTGCGACGGCTGCGTCGGCGGATCGGGTTCGTGTTCCAGCAGTTCCACCTGGTGGGCAGCCTGACCGTGCTGGAGAACGTGTGCACCGGCGCGCTCGGCGGGCTGCGCGGGCCCCGGCTGGGCCTGTTCAGCTATCCGAAGGCCGTGCGGCACGAGGCGCTGGGGCACCTGGAGCGGGTGGGGCTGGCCGACCGGGCGTTCCAGCGCGCCGACACGCTGTCCGGCGGACAGCAGCAGCGGGTGGCGGTGGCCAGGGCGCTGATGCAGAACCCCGAGATCCTGCTCGCCGACGAGCCGGTGGCCTCCCTCGACCCGGAGACCTCCGCGCAGGTGATGAGCCTGATCCGGGAGATCAGCGCGGAGCGCAAGCTCACCGTGCTGTGCAGCCTGCACCAGGTCGACCTGGCGCTGAGCTGGGGGGATCGGGTGATCGGGCTGCGCGCCGGGTGCGTGGTGCTGGACACCCCGGTGGCCGGGCTCGGCCGCGACGAGGCGATGTCGCTGTACTCCCGGGTCGGCGCGCTGCCGGTGGCGGCCGCGGTCTGACGTGACGGCTACCTACCTGCCCGTCGAGCGGGCGGCACGGACGTTGGCGCGGCCCAGGCCTGCCGGGGTGGCGGCCTGGCTGGCCATCGCGGCGCTGCTCGGGCTGGGCTGCTGGGCGGTCGGGGACCTGCGGATCAACCTGGCCACCCTGGTCGACAGCTGGCACAACGCGGTGGACTTCGCCGGGCGGATGTTCCCGCTGGACTTCCCGCCGCTCGACGAGCTGCTCGCGCTCAGCGGCCGGACGCTGGCCATCGTGGTGTCCGCGACGGTGCTCTCGGTGCTGATCAGCGTCCCGCTCGCGGTCCTCGCCGCCGGCAACACCACGCCGCACCCGGGCGCCCGGTTCGGCGCGCGGACGGTGATCGTGCTGACCAGGGCCGTCCCGGACGTGGTGCTGGCGATCATCTTCTTCCGGCTGTTCGGGCTGGGCGCGATGACCGGCGTGCTCGCGATGGGGCTGCACTCGGTCGGCATGGTGGCCAAGCTCTACGCCGACGCGGTCGAGCAGATCGACGAGGGGCCGCGCACGGCCGTGCGGGCCGGCGGGGCGGCGCGCGGGCAGGAGCTGGTCAGCGGGGTGATGCCGCAGGTGCTGCCGGCGTTCGTGGCCACCGCGCTGCACCGGCTGGACATCAACCTGCGGATCTCGGTGGTGCTCGGGTTCGTCGGGGTGGACGGCCTCGGGTACGGCATCGCCAACGCGTTCGGGCGGCTGGACTACCGGCGGGGGATGGCGCTCGCGCTGGTCGTGCTGCTGCTCTGCGTGGCCGTCGAGATGGTGTCCGGGTCGATCCGGGTGGCGCTGCTGCGCGGCTCGGGGTCCGGGGCTGCGGTGGCCGGGCGGGCGCGGCCGGGGGCGATCAGCCCGGACTGGACGCCGGCGAGGGTGCGCCGCGCCGGGTACGTCGTGGTGACCGGGCTGGTGGTGGCGGCGTCGGTCTGGGGCGCGGACCTCTCGCCGGTGCGTTTCCTCGCGGCACTGGGCGACCTGGGGAACACGCTCGGGCTGTTCTGGCCGCCGTCGGCGGGCGGCCAGTTCGACACCCTGCTCGCCGACCTCTGGATCACCGTCAAGATCGCGCTGGCGGCCACCGTGCTGGGCGCCGCGATGGCGTTGCCGATCGGCGTGCTGGCCGCCCGCAACGTGGCGCCCTCGCCGGCGGTGGCGCGGGCGTTCCGGCTGGTCATCGTGCTGATCCGGGGCGTGCCCGAGCTGGTGCTGGCGGTGGTGTTCGTGGTGGTCACCGGGCTGGGCGCGGTGGCCGGCGCGCTGGCCCTGGGCGTGGGCGCGATCGGGCTGCTCGGCAAGCTGATCGCCGACTCGGTGGAGGAGGTCGACCCCGGCGTCGAACAGGCCGTCCGCGCCACCGGAGCCGGCCGCTGGCAGGTGCTGTTCGCGGCCACCGTGCCCCAGGCCGCCCCCGCGTTCGTCGCCCACCTGCTCTACCAGCTCGACGTCAACATCCGCTCGGCCACGCTGCTCGGCATCGTCGGCGCCGGCGGCATCGGCTTCGACCTGCTCTCCGCGTCCCGCATCCTGGAGTTCGGCATGGTCACCACCGTCCTCCTGCTCATCTTCGCCACCGTGCTCCTCGTCGAACTCCTCGCCGTCTGGTGGCGCCGCGTGCTGAGCTAGAGGACGGCGGCTACCTCGCGCTGGAAGGTGGCCACGTGGTCGATGGCGAGGGCGCGGGCCTGGTCGGCATCGCCGGCCAGCACGGCGTCGAGCAGCGGCACCAGCTCGGCGATGTGGGTGGTGACCGGGGGCAGCCGGTCCAGGGCGACGTGCCAGATGCGCAGGATCAGGTTGTAGTACTGCTCCAGGGTGGCCTCCAGGTACGGGTTGTGCGCCGCGCGGTAGATCGCCCGGTGCACCCGGCTGTCGAAGTCGATCTCGGCGGCCGCGCCGGGCTCGCAGTCCTGGGCGCGTGCCATCAGCTCGCGCAGCAGCTCGCGGTCGGTGCGGGAGGCCCGGCGGGCGGCGTGGTAGGCGGCCTCGCCCTCCAGCGGGGCGCGCACCGCGCCGAGCAGCTCCAGGTCGGCGACGTGCACGGCGGTGGCGAACGCGCCCCGGCGCGGGTAGACGACCACCAGCCGCTCGGTCTCCAGGCGCTTGATCGCCTCCCGGACCGGCGTCCGCCCGACACCCAGGTGCCGGGTCAGCCGCTCCTCGGACAGCGGGGCGCCCGGGCGGATGCGCACGGTGACGAGCAGGTCCCTGATCTCCTGGTACGCCCGCTGCGCCATCGAGGCCGGCGGCCCTGAATCCAGCTCCACAGGGTTGTCGTTCACAGTCACGTGACCTAGCTTACAAACTGGTATATGAGTTGTCGGCAACCCCCCTGGAGGTGGACCCGCCATGCTGACCGAGGAGCAGCGGGAGTTCTACGTCGCCAACGGCTACCTGCTGCTGGAGGAGGTCGTGCCGGCGGACTGGCTGGCCCGGCTGCGCGCGGCCACCGAAGAGATGATCGAGCGCAGCCGCGCGGTCGCGGCGTCCGACGCGGTGTTCGACATCGAGCCCGACCACACCGCCGCCGAGCCCCGGCTGCGCCGGGTGACCAGCCCGGTCGACCAGCATCCGGACTACTGGGCCTACGCCCGCGACTCGCTGCTCGCCGACGTCGCCGCCGACCTGGTCGGCCCGGACGTGAAGTTTCATCACTCGAAGCTGAACTTCAAGTGGGCGCGCGGCGGCGCCGAGGTCAAGTGGCACCAAGACATTCAGTACTGGCCGCACACGAACTACAGCCCGCTCACCATCGGCACCTACCTCTACGACTGCGGCATGGACCAGGCCCCGCTGGGCGTGCTGCCCGGCAGCCACGACGGCGAGCTGTACGACCTCTACGGCGCCGACGGCGTGTGGACCGGCTCGCTGTCCGAGGCCGACGCCGCCTCGGTGCCCGCCGACCAGGCCGTCTACCTGCCCGGCCCGGCCGGCTCGCTGACCGTCCACAACTGCCGCACGCTGCACTGCTCGGCCAAGAACGACTCCGACCTGGGCCGCCCGCTGCTGCTCAACGTCTACAGCGCCGCCGACGCGATGACCTACACCGCGAACCCGCTGAACAGCAGCCACGCCGGCGAGATCGTGCGCGGCCGCCCCGCCCGCTGGGCCAGGCACGACCCCCGCCCGTGCCTGCTGCCCCCGGACTGGTCCGGCGGCTACACCAGCCTGTTCGCACTGCAGAAGCGGGAGTCGTAACCGGAACAACTGTCTCCGGAGTTCACCTTCGGGGACCTGCGCGTTGGCTCGTGCGAAGTTGTCCGGACAAGCTCACCGGCAAGAGTCGGGGACATGACCTCGACGAGGTACCTGAAGATCGCCGAGCGGCTGGCCACCGAGCTGGCCGGCCGCCCGCCCGGGAGCAGGGTGGCCAGCGAGCCAGAGCTGGCGGAGCGGTTCGGGGTGGGGCGGGCCGCGGCGCGGTCGGCGCTGCAGGAGCTGGAGCGGCGGCTGCTGGTCCGGCGGGTGCAGGGCGCCGGGACGTTCGTGAACCGGCGCATCGACTACGTGATCTCGCACAGCCGGCCGCCGTCCTGGCACGCGACCGTCGAGGCGGCGGGGGCGACGCCGCGCTCGCAGGTCAAGTCGGTGCAGCGGGTGGAGCTGCCGGCGGAGCTGGCCGAGCGGCTGGAACGGCCGGCCGGCTCGCCGGTGCACCGGATCGTGCGCAACTTCTACATCGACGACCTGCTCGCCACCTGGACCGAGGAGTGGGTCCCGGTGGACGTGGCGCCGGACCTGGACCTGGCGCTGCACGCCGTCGAGTCCATCGACCTGGTGCTGCGCCAGATGGGCCGGGCGCACCCGGTGCGGGCGTGGTGCCGGGTCAGCTTCGAGGTGCCGCCGGCCGAGGTGCTGCGCGGGTTGGGCGTCGAGGCGAGCGTGCCGGTGTGGCTGGTGGACAGCGTGAACCGGGACGCCGAGGACGGCCGGGTGCTCATGTCCAGCAGCGCGTGGACCCGCGCGGACGCGGTGCGTGTCGTGGTGGAACTACAGGAGGAGACGAAGTGACCCTGTTCAACAGGGAGGAGCGGTGCGGCCTGCTGGCCGTGGCGCAACCGGAGGAGCTGCGCGAGCTGGCCGACCGGTGTCTTGCCGACGGGTCGCCGGTGTCGGTGCCGCGGCCGCCGGAGGTGGGCTGCGTGTCCACCCAGGTGCGCGAGCCGGTGGCCGCCCAGCGGTTCCTGCTCGGCGACGTGCTGGCCTGCCACGCCGAGGTCGAGCTGGACGGGCACCGGGGCTGGGCGATGCGCCTCGGGGACGACCGCGCGGCCACGCTGGCCGCCGCCGTGCTGGACGCGGAGGCCACCGCCGGCCGGCCGAACGCCGAAGCCGTGGACGCGCTGTGCAGGCGGGTCGCGCACCGGCGCGCCGAGGCCCTGGACCGGGAGTGGGCGCAGCTCGCCCCCACCGTCGTCGAGTTCGAGGAGCTGGCGTGACCGTCGTCGAACCCGCCGCGCCCCCGACTGCGGCCCTGCGCCCCGCCGACGCGCAACAGACCTTCCGGGCGGTACTGGACGCGCTGGCCCGCCCCGGTCAGGTGTTCCGGCTGCCGGTTGATCACCGGCTGCCCGCCGCGTTGTGGCCGACGCTCGCGCTCGCCGACCTGGGCACCGGCGTCTGCCTGCTCGACCCGGACCGCCGGTGGGCGGAGTCCGTGCGGACCGCGACGTCCGCGCCGGCCGTCCCGCTGGAGCGGGCCCGGCTGGTGGCCGCGCTGCGCCCGATCACCGGTGACGAGGTCCGTGCCCTGCACCGGGGCAGCGCCGGCGCGCCGGAGCGGGCCGCGCTGCTGTCGGTGGCGGTGGAGTCCATCGACGGCGGCCCCCGGACGTGGCTGCTCAGCGGACCCGGCGTGCCCGGCGTTAAGAAGATCGCCCCAGCGGGTGTGCCCGACGACCTGGTCACGGCCCGGCGGGACGCGGTGGCCGGCTTCCCGGCGGGCATCGACGTGCTGCTGGTGGCGCCGGACGGCGCGGTGCTCGGGCTGCCGCGCACCACTCGTATCGAGGAGGACGGCTGATGGGGTACTCGGGCGCTCGGGGCGGCCTGGACGCGATCGTGGCCGCCGAGGAGCTGGTTCGGACCGCGCGCGATCACGCGCCGGTGCCGTGGGCCTCGACCGAACAGATCACCGGCCGGTTCCGGCTGGCGGTGGACCGGGTGATGGGCGAGGCCGGGCTCTACGACGAGGCGACCTCGGCGGCGGCGTTCCGCCAGGCCGAGGGTGACGCGCTGGAGGCGGCGCACCTGGTGCGGGCGTACCGCTCGACGCTGCCCAGGCTGGCGGTGAGCGAGCCCGTCGACCCGGACGAGCTGCTGATCCTGCGGCGCATCGTGCCCGCGTTCCGCCAGCCCGACGGCCCCCAGCTGCTCGGCCGCACCACCGACTACACAGGTCGGCTGCTGGACAAGTCCGAGAGGGAGCGGAGCGACCGACCTCCGGCGAGCGAGCTGTCGAACGGGTCCCACCCGCCGGCCGTCGAACGCAACGGCTCCGGACCCGGCAACGAACAGGGCCGGCGCCCGCGCCGGTTCCTGGACCTGCTGCGCGAGCTGGACCTCGCGGTGGACCACCGCCGCGACACGACCGACGACCCCGACCCGGTGGACGTCACCCGTACCGCCGCCCGCCCGCCGGCGCCCCGCTCGGCCACCCTGGCCGCGATGGCCCGCGCCGAGACCGGCGCGCTGGTGGCACTCTGGTACCGCTCGATCCTCGGTCCGGACGGCAACCTGCACGAGGTCACCCTCGGCGAGGTGCGGCACGGGCGGCTGCCGCTGCGGGTCGTCCATCCGCACACCGGCAACCCGGTCACCGTCGGGGAGTTCCGGGTCACCGAGACCGAGGCGATCGAGGACCTGGACGGCGCCGACGAGGACCGCGGCCGGTTCGACGTCGGGTACGGGCTGTGCTTCGGGCACAACGAGCGCAAGGCCATCGCGATGGCGAACCTGGACATCGCCAACCGCCGGTTCGGCCGCTCCGGGCCGCTGGAGCAGCTGCTGCTGCTCACCACGGACGGGCTGGACTCCGGAGGCTTCCTGGAGCACCTGAAGCTGCCGCACTACGTGACGTTCCGCTCGATGGTCGAACGCAAGCAGTCGCTGCAGGCCGCCGGGGATCCAGGCCCGGTGCGCCAGAGCGAGCCGATCGGGAGGGCCTGCTGATGACGTCCACGATGGAGCTGATCGACGCCGCCGACGCGGCGATTTCGATGCCGGCCGGCATCCTCGACGAAGGCGCCAAGCGGGAGATCCGCCGCGCCACGCTGACGGCGGTGTGCGTGCCCGGCTACCAGGTGCCGTTCGGTTCCCGGGAGATGCCGGTGGCCAGGGGCTGGGGGTCCGGCGGGCTGCAGGTCACGCTCGCGGTGATCGGCGATCGGGACACCGTCAAGGTGATCGACCAGGGCGACGACGGCGGCGTGAACGCCACCAACCTGCGGCGGATGATCGCGGCCAGCACCGGCTGCGCGGAGTCCGCCGACACCCGGGAGGCGACCGTCGTCCAGACCCGGCACCGGATCCCCGAGGAGGCGATGTCCGCCGAGCACGTGCTGGTCTACCAGGTGCCGGTGCCCGAACCGCTGCGCGGCGTGCAGAAGTCAGTCGTCGAGTGTGCCCGGATGCACGCCGAGGACGACTACTCCGCGATCTGGGTCAGCCTCTACGAGGACATCGTCCGCAACGGGATGATCACCCAGACCACCGGTTACCCCGTGCTCGTGGACGGCCGCTACGTGATGGCCACCTCGCCGGTCCCGCGCTGGGACATCCCCCGGCTGGACCGGTGCGAGCACCTGAACCTCTACGGCGCCGGCCGGGAGAAGCGGATCTACGCCATCCCGCCGCACACCGACGTGGCCCCGCTGGCCTTCGACGACGTGCCGTTCGAGGTCGAGCACGCCCCCGGCGCCCGCTGCCGGCTGTGCGGAAGCGACGACGTCTACCTGGTCGAGGCCGGATCGTCCGGCGGTTACCTGTGCAGCGACACCGAGTGGTGCGCGCGCGTCCGCGCCGGAGACGCCGACCTCACCGCGCACCGCGAGCGCGCACCGCTGCACCTGCTGCCCGACCCCGCCCGCCGGGCGCGGGCCACCTCGGCGACCACGACCGAGCCCCGGCCGCACCGGCGCACGAAGGCCGGCGGACGCGACTGGGCTTTGAAAGTGGACGGGATCGGCAAGGTGCACGGACTGGGGGGCGCCGGCGCGGTGGACGGCACCGGCCCGGAGCACGCCACGGCGATCAGCCCCTCCACCGGCGCGGTGGTGGCCGCCTGGGACGTCTCGTTCGACGTCGCCCCCGGCGAGGCGCTCGGCGTGATCGGCGAGTCCGGCTCCGGCAAGTCCACGGTGCTGTCCTGCGTGGTCGGCGACGAGCCCGCCACGGCAGGCGAGGTGCGGCTGGCCACCGTGGCGGACGGCCGCACCGACGTGCTGTCGCTGCCGGACGCCGAGCGCCGCCGGCTGCGGGTGGACTCCATGGCGGTGGTGCACCAGGACCCGGCGGCCGGGCTGGACCTCGGCGTCAGCGCCGGCGGGAACATCGCCGAGCGCCTGACCGCCGCCGGCTGGCGCGGCTACCACGACATCCGCCGCCGGGCCAGCGAGCTGCTGGACCGCGTCGAGGTGCCGCTGGCCCGGATGGACGACCCGGTGCGGACGTTCTCCGGCGGCATGCGCCAGCGCGTGCAGATCGCCAAGGCGCTGGCCACCGAGCCGCCGGTGCTGCTGCTGGACGAGCCCACCACCGGCCTGGACGCGTCGGTCGCCGCCGGCGTGCTGGACCTGCTGCGCGGCCTGCTCGCCGAGCGGGACATCGCGGCGGTGGTGGTCAGCCACGACTTCGCGGTCATCGAGGCGCTCACCGACCGCTGCCTGGTGATGCAGCTGGGCCGGATCGTCGAGCGCGGCCTGACCGACCAGCTGTTCCACGACCCGCACCATCCCTACACCCAGCGGCTGGTCGCCGCGGCAAGGAGGTGAGTCGGGTGTTAGGCGCGACCCGCACCGAGATCGGAGCAAGCCAATGAAGAGCGCTCATTCAGCCCCGCCGGCGTGTGAGGCGAGAATACAGGTTCGGGACCTGCGCAAGTCGTTCACCCTGCACACCATCGACGGCCGGACGGTCAGCTCGCTGCACGGCATCGACCTGGACGTGCACGCCGGCGAGCACGTCGGGCTGGCCGGCCCCAGCGGCGCCGGCAAGTCGTCGCTGCTGCGCTGCGTCTACCGCACCTACCTGCCGGACTCGGGGTCGGTGTTCCTGCGCCGCGACGGCGATGCCGAGCCGGTGGAGCTGACGGCGCTGCCGGACCGGGAGATGGCCAGGCTGCGCGGGCGCGAGCTGGGCTACGTCTCGCAGTTCCTGGCCGCGCCGCCGCGCACCGGGCCGATGGAGGTGGTGGCGGCCTCGGCGCGGCGGCGTGGGCTGGACCGTTCCGAGGCGCGCGACGCCGCCGCCGAGTCGCTGCGGCGGCTGCGGCTGGAGGAGGCGCTGTGGGACGTCGACTGCTCGGTGCTCTCCGGCGGCGAGCGGCAGCGGGTGAACCTCGCGGCCGGGACGGTCAGCCCGCCCCGGCTGCTGCTGCTCGACGAGCCGGTGTCCGCGCTCGACCCGGCGAACCGCGAGGTGGCGCTGGAGCTGGTCGACTCGCTGGCGCACTCCGGCGTCGCGGTGCTGGCGGTGTTCCACGACCTGGACGCGCTGCGCCGGCTGGCCAGCCGCGTGGTGCTGCTCGCCGACGGCCGGATCGCCCGGCAGGGCACGCCGTCGGAGATCCTTCAGGAGGCGGCGTGACTGTCAGCACTGAACGGTGGACCCTGGGCGCGCCGCCGGGGGACTACGTGCTCGGGCACGTGCGCGCCGTGCTGTCCGACCGGATCCTGGACGACGCGCTGGTCGCGGTGCGCGGTGGCCGGATCGACTCGGTGGAGCGGCACCCGCCCGGGGTCGGCGCGGACGTGGACGGCCAGGGCCTGCTGTGCCTGCCCGGGCTGGTGGACGTGCACAGCGACGGGCTGGAGAAGGAGCGGCTGCCCCGCCCGGGCGCCGAGCTGCCGCTGGAGTTCGCCATGCTCTCCTTCGAGGGCAAGCTGCGCGCCGCCGCCGTGACCACCGCCTTCCACGGCGCCGGCTTCGAGGAGAGCCGCGGCCGGGGCATCCAACGCTCGGTGGCGGAGGCCGAGCGGGTGTGCGACGTCGTCGAAGCGCGCACCGACGACCTGGTGGACCACCACATCCTCTACCGGCTCGACGTCCGCTGCCCGGAGGGGCTGGCCGCGCTGCGCCGCCGGCTCGCTTCAGGGGGCGGGCGGGCGCTGGTCTCCCACGAGGACCACACGCCCGGCCAGGGCCAGTACGCCGACCGCCGCTACTACGAGCGCTACCTGGTCGGCGCCAGGCAGATGTCCGAGCGGCAGGCCGCCGAGCACGTCGACGAGCTGATCGCGGAGCGCGACGGGCGGCTGGACGTGCGGGAGGAGGCGCTGGACTGGCTGGGGGAGCGGGCCCGGGCCGGGCGGATCCGGCTGGTCGGCCACGACCCCAGCTCGGCGGAGGAGATCGGCGAGCTGGTCGCGCGGGGCGTCTCGGTCGCGGAGTTCCCGACCACGGTGGCGGCGGCGCGGGCGGCGCGGGAGCGCGGGCTGCCGGTGGTGATGGGCGCCCCGAACGTGCTGCGCGGCGGCTCGCACAACGGCAACGCGTCCGCGCGCGAGCTGGTGGCCCAGGGCCTGGTGACCGCGCTGGCCTCGGACTACCTGCCGTCCGGGCTGCTGGCCTCGGCGTTCGCGCTGGCCGAGGCCGGGCTGGTCGGGCTGCCGGCGGCGGTCGGGCTGGTCACCTCGGGTCCTTCCGCCGCCGCCGGTCTCAGCGACCGGGGCCTGCTGGACCCGGGGCGGCGCGCGGACCTGGCGTTGGTCGCGCCGGGGTCGGCGGCGGGGTCACAGTGGCCGGTGGTGCGGACGGTACTGCGCGCGGCGGTGTCGTCGTGACGATCGTCGACGGCCTGAGCTGGCAGCTGCCCGAGCCCCGGATCCCGGACGGCACCGACCCCGTGCTCGCCGAGGTCGCCCGCGCGGCGGCCGCCGCCTTCGCCGAGGCCCGCCGGCGCCACGCCAAGGCCTCGCTGGCCGAGTACGTCCAGACCGGCGCGGACGGCACCCCGACCACCCGGCTGGACATCCTGGTGGACACCGCCGTCGCCGCCGTCATCGAACGGCACCGGGTGAACCTGCTCAGCGAGGAGCTGGGCGTGATCGACAACGGCTCGGCGCTCACCCTGGTGATCGACCCGGTGGACGGCACCGCGAACGCCGTCGCCGGGGTGCCGCTGGCCAGCTTCGCCGGCGTCCTCGCCCGCGACGGCGTCCCCGTCGAGGCCCTGACCTGCTGGCTGGACACCGGCCGCTGCTGGCACGCGGTGGCCGGGCAACCGTCCCGCTACCGGACCAGCGGCCGGCGCGAGCTGTCCGGTGCCGCGGTGAGCCTGCTGCGCCCGCACGAGAACGACCACGAGGCGTGGTGGCGGGTGACCCGGCGCGCCGGCCGGGTCCGGATCCTGTCCACCAGCTGCCTGGAGGCCGCGCTGGTGGCCGAGGGCTCGACCGACGCGTTCGCCGACGCCGGCTCCGACACCCACCGGATCATGGACCTGGCCGCCGCCATGGTCACCGTCCCCGCCGCCGGCGGCGCCGTCATCGACGCCTTCGGCCGCCCGCTGGAGATCGACACCGACCTGACCCGCCGATGGTCGGGCGTGGTGGCCGCGACCCCCCGGCTCGCCGAGGAGATCGCATGTGTCATCAAGGAGACGTCATGACGACACTGACCTCGCACGAGCTGGCCGACCTGATCGACGGCCTGGCCGGCCTGCCCTACGGCGGGGAGGCCGTCGACCAGCGCACCCACGCGCTGCAGGCCGGCTGGCTGGCCGCGCGCGCCGGCGCCGACGACGAGCTGCTGCTCGCCGCCACCCTGCACGACATCGGGCGCGCCGAACCGGTCCGCGCCGCCCACCCCGGCCTGCCGCACGAGGACGCCGGCGCCGAGTTCGCCCGCGCTCGCCTCGGTGACCGGGTAGCCGCCGTGATCGCCCTGCACGTCCCCGCCAAGCGCTACCTGGTGGCCACCGACCCGGCCTACAACGCGCTGCTCAGCCCCGCTTCGGTGGCGTCGCTGCGCCGCCAGGGCGGCCCGATGGACGCCAGCGAGGTGGCCGAGTTCGACGCCCGCCCGTGGGCCGCCGACGCCGTCGCGGTCCGGCGCTGGGATGACGCCGCCAAGGACCCGGACGGCCCGGTGCTCGACCTGGCCGACGTCCTCGCCGCCCACCGCCGCCTCACCGGAGGTAACTAACTCGGCCACCGGCTGTTACACACGGTCATCTCGACGTTACGGCGGCTTCCTAGCGTCTGCCGGCATGACGCAGACCTCGGACGTGACAGTTCCACGCTCGACCGCCGGCGGGGGCCGGTGGCGCCGCTGGGCCGCACGCGAGTCCATCGAGGACTACTCCCTGCGGTACGCGCCGACCACGTTCCGCCGCTGGGCGCCGGTCGTGGTGGCGTCCACCGCCCTGGGCGGCATCGCCTACCTGGCGGACTACGCGATCGGCGCCTCGGTGGTGCTGGCCAACGGCACCCCCAGCGCCCTGGTCGGCATCCTGCTGGCCGCCGTCGTCATCTTCGTCACCGGCATTCCGATCGCCTACTACTCGGCACGCTACGCGGTGGACATGGACCTGCTGACCCGGGGTGCGGGCTTCGGCTACCTGGGCTCCACCATCACTTCGCTGATCTACGCGAGCTTCACCTTCATCTTCTTCGCGCTGGAAGGCTCGATCATGGCCCAGGCCTTCGAGCTCGGCCTGGGCATCCCACTTCCGGTCGGCTACCTGATCACGTCGTTGGTCGTGATCCCGATCGTGGTCTACGGGATGAAGGCCCTGGCCAAGCTGCAGGCCTGGACCCAGCCGATCTGGCTGCTGATCTTCGTGGCGCCGCTGGTGGCGCTGGGTCTGCAACAGCCCGAGGCGTACTCGAGGTTCCTCGCGTTCGCCGGTCCGTCCGGCGACGGGGTACACCTGCTCGGGGTGGGCCTGGCCGCCGGCGTGGCGCTGTCGCTGATCGCGCAGATCGGCGAGCAGGTGGACTACCTGCGGTTCATGCCACCGCTCACCGGCCAGAACCGGCTGCGCTGGTGGAGCGCGGTGCTGGCCGCCGGGCCGGGTTGGGTGATCCTGGGCGCGGTCAAGCAGCTCGCCGGCGGGCTGCTGGCGGTCTGGATCCTGGACCAGGTCGGCCAGGCGGCCGCCGTCGAGCCGATCCAGCAGTTCGTGCACGGGCTCGGCCTGGTGCTGCCTACCTGGGCGGTGCTGCCGGTGGCGGTGTTCTTCGTGGTGCTGTCCCAGATCAAGATCAACGTCACGAACGCCTACTCCGGGTCGCTGTCCTGGTCCAACTTCTTCTCCCGGGTGCTGCACGCCCACCCCGGCCGGGTGGTGTGGATCTTCCTGAACGTGGGGATCGCGCTGGCCCTGATGGAGCTGGGGGTGTTCGGCTTCCTGAACGCGGTGCTCGGCTTCTACTCCAACGTGGCGATCGCCTGGATCGGGGCCGTGGTGGCCGACCTGGTGATCAACAAGCCGATCCTGCGGCTGAGCCCGTCCTACATCGAGTTCAAGCGGGCGCACCTGCACGCGGTGAACCCGGTCGGCTTCGGCTCGATGGTGATCGCCTCGGTGTTCTCCATCCTCGCGTTCTTCGGCGCATTCGGTGCGCTGCTCGCGGCGTTCTCCCCGTTCCTGGCGCTGGCCATCGCGTTCGTGCTGTCCCCGGTGCTCTGCCTGGCCACCCGGGGCCGCTACTACCTGGCGCGCGCCGACGAGCTGCGCCCACCGCTGCGCGACCACACGGGTGCGCTGTCCATCGAGTCGCTGACCTGCGGCGCCTGCGGGGGCTCGTACGAGCGTCCGGACCTGGCCGGCTGCCCGTACCACCGGGGCGGGGTGGTGTGCTCGCTGTGCTGCAGCCTGGAGACGGGGTGCGGGGACGCGTGCCGGAAACCGGCCGGCGGCACCGTCGACCTGGCGATGCCGCCGTCGGGTTCGCCCGCGCCCGCCCCGGTGACCGGGTGGCGGTCGTGATCGCCACTGGCCGCGTCAGGCGGCCGGGGCGTTGGCCTCCTCGACATCGGCGCGGGCGGCCTGCCCTCCGGCGCTCGGGGCGCACGGTATGAGCAGGCCCAGGACGAGTCCGATCGCCAACGCCATGAAGATGCTCGGTGAGTAGGCCTGGGGGTCGTACGCCGGCGGGTTGCCGGCGAGCGCGGTAAGCCAATCTCCCAGGACCCACTCGTTGTACCGAGCGAGGTAATCCGCCCAAACCCACTCGAGCACGGCCGCCAGCGCGAACCAGCCGAGCATCACCGCCAAGACGGTGCCCCGATAGGGGCCTACTCGGCGCGGTACCTGACCGAGTATGGCCACCGCGAGCCGAGGCGGCTCCTCCGAGGCGATGTCCCACACGCCCACGGCCCCGGTCACCAGCGCCACCACGATGACCGGGATCATGAGAAAGTCCGACTTCACGGTCATCGCGAGGCCAACGGCACCGGCCGCGACCAGGACACACAGACCGACCGGTACCCGAACGGGCATGGCCACCGCCGTCAACATCGACACCATGATGACCGGGCTCATGAGAGCGGATGGCATCACGGTCACCGCGAGGCCAAGCGCAAGGGCGGCCACCAGCCCGCACAGACCGAGCGGCCGCCGCACCGGACCCCCCGGGATGGCCGACGCGCAGCCCAGCGTGGTGAGGATGCCCAGGCCACCGATGACCAGTGGGCACAGCGTCGACCATGGTTCGGGCACCTCGGCCGCCACCTCGGTCCAGGGTCCGGATCCGGCGACGGTGGCGGCGATGGCCCCGGCCGCGACCAGCAGGCCGCGCGACGATCGCGCCGGTGTGCCACGCCCGGCCAGCCAGCACAGGCCCCCCAGCACGGTGCTGCACCCGACCGCCAGCAGCGCGCACGCGAACGGACCGACGACGTTGTCGCGGTCGAGGACCACATCGAGGGTGACCCAACCCGCCACACCCGCCACCGCGAACCAGCCCACCAGCCGACGACCCCGACCGGCCCAGACGAACGCGGCCGCCACCAGCACGATCAGCGCCAGCCGCACGTCACGTGCCCAGTACGTGTCACGTTCCGGCGACGGCTCGGTGAGCGGCTGGCCGAACGTCAGCGCCACGCTCCAGCCCATCACACCTACGCACACCACCATGAGAGCCAGCAGCCGCTCGATGCGGGAATGGTCGCTGTCTACGGCCATCGAGGCGCTCCTCGTACCGGCAAGACGGGAGACCGCGCGCGGGGCTTGGCGCGACCATGACGCGGCGGAGCGTATACCGACCGCCGGCGGGCGAACGGCAGGGACGTAGTGCGAGGCGGCTGGTCACCGTGTCGCACGGCATGTAACTCGGTGGAGACATGGCGGTAACACGATCTCCCTAATGTCGTCCGCACCGGAGCGCGACCCGCACCGATCAGAGAGCTACCACGAAGAGAACGCGGTTCGAGCCCCGCCGGCGAGCAAGGCGAGATCACAGGGAGATCGCCCGTGTTGTTGTCCCCGCATGAGCAGGAGCGGCTGCTGGTGCACCTGGCCGCCAGGCTGGCCCAGGAACGCCGGGAGCGCGGCCTCAGGCTGAACTACCCCGAGGCGGTGGCGGTGATCAGCTCGTTCGTGCTGGAAGGGGCGCGGGACGGCCGCTCGGTCGCGGACCTGATGGCGGCCGGCCAGCGCGTGCTGACCAGCGCGGACGTCATGGACGGGGTGCCCGAGATGCTCACCTCCGTGCAGGTCGAGGCCACCTTCCCGGACGGCACCAAGCTCGTCACCGTGCATCGGCCCGTCGCGTGATCCCGGGGGAGTACCTGCTGGCCGAGGAGCCGGTGCGGGCGGAGGGCGACAGTGTGGAGCTGGTCGTGGTGAACACCGGCGACCGGCCGATCCAGGTGGGCTCGCACTACCACTTCGCGGCGGCCAACCCCGCGCTGGACTTCGACCGGGTGGCGGCCCGGGGTTGCCGGCTGGCCATCCCGGCCGGCACCGCCGTGCGGTTCGAGCCGGGGCTGGAGCGGGTGGTCCGGCTGACCCCGCTGGGCGGGACGGCGACGGTACCGGGCCTTCGGATGACGCCATGAGCTGGAGCATCGAGCGCGAGCGGTACGCCGAGCTGTACGGACCCACGGTCGGCGACCGGGTCCGGCTGGCCGACACCGACCTGTTGGTCGAGGTCACCGAGGACCGCTGCCGGGGTCCGCGCGGCGGCGACGAGGTGGTGTTCGGCGGCGGCAAGGTGATCCGCGAGTCGATGGGCCAGGCGCGGGCCTCCCGGGCCGAGGGCGCCCCGGACCTGGTGATCACCGGCGCGCTGGTGCTGGACCACTGGGGCGTGGTGAAGGCCGACGTCGGGGTGCGCGACGGGCGGATCGTCGGGCTGGGCAAGGCGGGCAACCCGGACACCATGGACGGCGTCTCCCCGGAGCTGGTGATCGGCCCGGGCACCGAGGTGATCGCCGGCAACGGGCTGATCCTGACCGCCGGCGCGGTGGACTGCCACGTGCACCTGATCAGCCCCACCCAGGCGCCCGAGGCGCTCGGCTCCGGGGTGACCACCTGGATCGGCGGCGGCACCGGCCCGGCCGAGGGCACCAAGGCCACCACCGTCACCCCCGGCGAGTGGTACCTGACCCGGATGCTGCGCGCGATGGACTCGCTGCCGCTGAACGTGGCGCTGCTCGGCAAGGGCAACACCGTCGGGGCCGAGGCGCTGCGCGAACAGATCAACAGCGGAGCCGCCGGTTTCAAGTTGCACGAGGACTGGGGCTCCACGCCCGCCGCCATCGACGCCTGCCTGCGGGTGGCCGACGAGACGGGCGTGCAGGTGGCCATCCACACCGACACGCTCAACGAGGCCGGCTACGTGGCCGACACCCTGGCCGCGATCGCCGGCCGGGGCATCCACGCCTACCACACCGAGGGCGCCGGCGGCGGGCACGCGCCGGACATCATCACCGTGGCGTCCGAGCCGCACGTGCTGCCCAGCTCCACCAACCCGACCCGCCCGCACACCGTCAACACCCTCGACGAGCACCTCGACATGCTGATGGTCTGCCACCACCTCAAGCCGTCGGTGCCCGAGGACCTGGCGTTCGCGGAGAGCCGGATCCGCCCGTCCACCATCGCCGCCGAGGACCTGCTGCACGACCTCGGCGCCATCTCCATGATCGGCTCGGACAGCCAGGCCATGGGCCGGGTCGGCGAGGTGATCATCCGTACCTGGCAGACCGCGCACGTGGGCAAGCGCCGCTGGGGGTCGCTGCCCGGCGACGGCCAGGCGGACAACGCACGCGCCCGCCGCTACGTGGCCAAGTACACGATCTGCCCGGCGGTGGCGCACGGCCTGGACGACGAGATCGGCTCGGTCGAGGTGGGCAAGCTGGCCGACCTGGTGCTCTGGGCGCCCGCGTTCTTCGGGGTACGACCGTCGCTGGTCATCAAGGGCGGGTTCATCGCGTGGGCGGCGATGGGCGACGCGAACGCATCCATCCCGACCCCGCAGCCGGTGCTGCCCCGGCCGATGTTCGGCGCCTCCCCGGACGCAGCGGCGGACACCTCGGTGCACTTCGTCGCCCCCGGGGCGCTCGACGGCGGCGGGCTGGCCGAGCGGCTCGCGGTGCGACGGCGGCTGGTGCCGACCAAGGACACCCGGTCGGTGCGCAAGGCGGACCTGCCGGGCAACGACGTCCTGCCCCGCATCGAGGTGGATCCGGAGACGTTCACGGTCCGGGTGGACGGCTCCGTGGTGGAGCAGGCGCCGGCCGTCGAGCTGCCCATGGCCCAGCGCTACTTCCTGTTCTGACCATGGACGTCGCCGTCCCTGCCCTCGCCGGGGTGCTGCTGCTGGCCGACTCGCGGCTGCCGTCGGGCGGGCACGGGCACTCCGGCGGCGTGGAGGCGCTGGTGGACCGGGGGCTGCTGCGCGATGTGGACGACCTCGCGCTGTTCCTGGACGCCCGTATCCGCACCGCCGGCCTGGTCGCCGCCTCGTTCGCCGCCACCGCCCTCGGCTGGGAGGGCGAATGGGCACCGTTGGACGGGGCGCTGGACGCGCGGACCCCGTCGGCGGCGCTGCGGGAGGCGTCGCGGGCACAGGGCGCGGCGTTGCTGCGGACGGTGGCGGGGGCGTGGCCAGGCTCGGACGGCCTGCGTGCGCTCGGCGGCGAGCTGGGCCGCCCGCACCACCCGCTGGTGCTCGGCGCGGCGGCGGCGGCCGGTGGCGCGGACCCTGGCACGGCCGCCGCGCTGGCGGTGCACCAGCTGGTCGGTGCGGCCGCCACCGCCGCGGTGCGGCTGCTCGGGCTGGACCCGCTGCGGGTGGCCGCCGTCCAGGCCGGCCTGGCCCCGCTGGCCGACCAGGTGTCCGCGCGCGCGGCGGCCGCCGCTACGGCTGCTCGGGCCGCCCGTGACCCCGACCTGCTCCCGGCGGACTCCTGTCCGTTGCCGGAGATCATGGCCGAACTGCACAGCACCTCGGAGGTGACCCTCTTTGCATCGTGACGACCTGGAGCACGCGCCGGCGGCCACGCTGCCCGCCGCGTCCCGCCGGGAGGTCCGGATCGGCATCGGCGGGCCGGTCGGCGGCGGCAAGACGGCGCTGGTCGCGGCGCTGTGCGCGCGGCTGCGCGACGAGCTGTCCGTGGTGGTGGTGACCAACGACATCTACACCGAGGAGGACGCGGAGTTCCTGCGCCGCCACGCCGTGCTGCCCGACGACCGGATCGCGGCGGTGCGCACCGGCTGCTGCCCGCACACCGCCATCCGCGACGACATCACCGCGAACCTCGCGGCCGTGGAGGACCTGGTGCGCCGGCACGACCCCGAGCTGGTGCTGGTGGAGAGCGGCGGGGACAACCTGACCGCCACCTTCAGCTACGGGCTGGTGGACGCCCAGATCTTCGTGGTGGACGTGGCCGGCGGGGACAAGGTGCCGCGCAAGGGCGGCCCCGGCGTCGTCCGGTCCGACCTGCTCGTGATCAACAAGGTGGACCTGGCGCCGCTGGTCGGGGCGGACCTCGCGGTGATGCGCGCGGACGCCGAGCGGGTCAGGGACGGCCGGCCGACCGTGTTCACCTCGCTGCGCGAGCGTCCGGACGCCCCCGAGGTGGTGAGCTGGGTGCGCGGGAAGCTCTCCATGGCGCGACCCGCACCGGGACCGAAGCAACCCCGTGAAGAGCGCCAACTCAGCCCCGCCGGCGAGTGAGGCGAGAACATGGCCGTGTTGTGAGGGCGGTCGCCGAGCTGGACGTCGAGCCGGGGCAGCGGATCCGCTGGCGGGCCGAGCCGCCGGTGGTGCTGCGCCGCACCGGGCCGTCCAGGGTGCACCTGGTCCAGGCCGCCGGCGGCCCGCTGGGCGGTGACGACCTCGCGCTCAACCTCCGGCTCGCGGCGGGCACCCGGCTGGAGGTGGCCTCGGCGGCCGCCACCGTGGTCCAACCTGGATCCGGGCCGGTCCGCTGGACCGTGACCGCCGAGCTGGCCCCCGGTGCCCGGCTGCGCTGGTGGCCGGAGCCCACGGTGGTGTGCGACGGCGCCGAGCTGCACGCTTCGGTCCGGTTGCGGGTGGCAGGGGGAGCGGGCGCGCTGGTCCGCGAGGAGGTCCGGCTCGGTCGGCACGGCCAGCGCGGCGGGCGGTATCGGGGGACCTTGACGGCCGACCACGCCGGCGAGCCGCTGGTCCGGCACAGCACCGTGCTGGACGGTGCGGACCCGGGCCTGTGCGGCCCGGCGGGGACGGCCGGCGGGCGGACGGTGGCCAGCGTGCTCGGGGCGGGCACCGAGCCGGCGCCCGGGATCGACCCGGTGGGGGAACGCGACGGGCTGCGCTGGGCGCGGCACGAGCTGGCGGGCGATGGCTGGCTGCTGCTCGCCGTCGGCTGCCGTTCGGTGTGTCACGAAAGCGAAACGGGCCGGGACATGCACCGGTAGCCGTCGGGACAATCCCCGAGAGGCCCAGGGAGGCAGCCGTGTCGGACAGCCATCCACCGCACGACAACTACGGCCCGGAGGCACGGTTCGCCGTCGAGGCCGAGGCCGCGTTGCCGTCCACGAAATGGGACGAGGAGGTGGCGCGCGGCCTGGAGTACGGCCTTCCCGGCGCCGACTCCATCGTGGACAGGCGCATTCCCACGTTCTCCAGGGGCGAGCTGCCGCACTTCGCCGGCATCAACACCTTCCTCAAGGCGCCCTACCTGGAGGACGTGCGGCGCTGCGGGGAGTACGACGTGGCGGTGCTCGGCGCGCCGTTCGACGGCGGCACCACGTACCGCTCCGGCACCCGGTTCGGCCCGCAGGGCATCCGCAAGATCTCCGCGTTGTACGGGCCGTACAGCTTCGAGCTGGGCGTCGACCTGCGGGAGTCGATCACGATCGCGGACCTGGGGGACGTCTTCACCATCCCCGGCAACATCGAGAAGACCTTCGACCAGATCAGCAAGGCGGTCTCGCACGTCTACGCCTCCGGCGCGTTCCCGGTGGTGCTCGGCGGCGACCACTCCATCGGCTACCCGACGACCAGGGCCGTCGCGCCGCACCTGAACGGCGGCAACCTGGGGATCATCCACTTCGACCGGCACGTGGACACCCAGGAGACCGACCTCGACGAGCGGATGCACACCACGCCGTGGTTCCACGCCACCGACATCCCGAACGTGCCGGCCAAGAACCTGGTGCAGATCGGCATCGGCGGCTGGCAGGCGCCCCGGCCGGGGGTGAAGGTCGGCCGCGAGCGCGGTACGACGATCATGACGGTCACCGACTGCGTGGAGATGGGCATCGAGGACGCCGCGCGGCGGGCGTTGGACGTGGCCTGGGACGGCGCGGCCGCGGTGTGGCTGTCCTTCGACGTGGACTGCCTGGACGCGGCGTTCGTGCCCGGCACCGGCTGGCCGGAACCGGGCGGCTTCCTGCCCCGCGAGGTGCTCAAGTTCATCCAGATCGTCGCCGGCGCGGCGCCGCTGGCCGGCATCGAGGTCGTGGAGTGCTCGCCGCCGTACGACAACGCGGAGATCACCGCGCTGATCGCCACCCGGGTCATCTGCGACACGCTCGGCTGCCTGGTGCGGTCCGGGCACCTGCCGGTTTCGCGGGGGTGAGCCGTGATCATCGCCGGGGTTGCGGGCGGGGTTTTCGTCATCGTCGTGGTGGGCCTGCTGGTGGCCCGCAAGGTGGACGGTGACAGTACGAACTTCCTGGTGGCGGGCCGGTCGCTGGCGCTGCCGCTGTCCGCTGCCGGCCTGATGGGGCAGGCGGTGGACTCGAACGCGACGCTGGGCAACAGCGACCTGTCCTACTCCGCCGGGTTCTGGGCGGGGGCGAGCCTGCCGCTCGGGCTGGGGTTGTGCCTGCTGCTGACCGGCGTCTTCTTCGCCAAGCCGATGAACCGGATGGGGCTGCTGACGCTGCCGGACTTCTACCGGCGCAGGTACGGGCGGGGCGTGGAGCTGGCCGCCTCGGTGCTGATGATCCTGAGCTTCGCGATCCTGCTGGCCGGGAACCTGGTCGCCGGCGGGTTCCTGTTCGAACGGTTCCTCGGCACCAGCTACACGGTCGGCGTGCTGACCATCGTCGCGGTGGTGCTCGCCTACACGCTGGCCGGCGGGATGTTCTCCGACGCCTACACCGCGTTCCTGCAGATGGTGATCACGGTGGTCGGCTCCGCCGCGCTGCTGGTGTGGGTGGGGGTGCGGTACGGGATCGGCGTGCCGGACGGCATGGGGCCGTTCGACCTCGGTCAGCTCGGCGATCCCGGGCGGGGTGCGGTGACGAACTGGGCGACGCTGGTCTCGCTCGGGATCGGCGACATCGTCGCGATCGACTTCATGCAGCGGATCTTCTCGGCGCGGTCTCCCGAGGTCGCGCGGCGGGCCTGCTTCGTGGGTGCGGCCGGGACGGCGATCGTCGGCGTGCCGTACGCGCTGGTCGCGCTGTCCATGCACCGGGTGCTCGGGGAGTCGGCCCGGACGCCGGTGTTGTTCACGGTGCTCGGTGAGCTGGCGCCGGTGGGCCTGGCGATCCTGGTGCTGTCCGCGATCATCGCGGCGTCCTGTTCGACGGCGAACGGAGTGGTGCTGGGCACGGCGGCGGTGGCGGTGCGCAACATCGGCGGCATGGCGCAACCCCCGCCCGGGGAGGGCCGTGACCCGTTGTTGCGGATGGTGCGGATCACCATGGTGCCGATGGTGGGGCTGGCCATCCTGTTCGCGCTGCGGGTGCCGCAGACCGGCATCCTGCTCACCCTGGCGTTCGACCTGATGCTCGCCGCGCTGGTCGTTCCGTTCGTGTTCGGCCACTTCTGGTCGCGGATCACGCCGGCGGCCGCCGTCGCGTCGATCGTCGCCGGGCTGACGACCAGGTTGGTGTTGTTCGTGCTGACGCCGACCATCTACGGGGTGGGCAACACCTTGCTGTACGTGCCCAATGGGCTGGTCGGGGCGGGGTTCGACGGGTGGCCGACGTTCGTCGCGGCCGCCCTGTCGCTGGTCGCGTTCGTGGTCACCGCGTTGTTGACCAGTGGGCGGGCGCCGCGTGCTGTGGCCGGGAACGCGCCGGTCGCGGCATCGTAGCGGTCGGCCCGACGGTTTCGGCGTGCCGAGCCCGCAAGGCGCCGGGTTGTCCACACCGCCGGTGGTTGTCCACAGCCGGGCTCTTCACGGCGGCGGTTCCTGTTGGGGCAGGGCAGCGTTGTCGTCATGGCGTACGTGGTCGTCTTCGGTGGTCTCGGGATGCTCGCGGGCTCGGCGGCGCGGGTGCTGCTCGGCCGGCTGCGTCGGGGTGCCCGGGTGCCGCCGCCGTACCTGGAGCTGGCGGTCGGGTCCGTGTGGGCCGGGGCCGGTGGGTGGTGGTCCGTCGGCGGGTTGGCCGCGGCGTGGTTGCCGCTGCTGCTCGGGGTGGGGTGGCTGGCGGTGGCGGCGGGCGCGGTGGACATCGCGTGTCGCCGGTTGCCGGACGCGCTGACCCTGCCCGCGCTGCCGGCGGCGGTGCTGCTGGCCGTCCCGCTGGGCGGCGCGGCGGTCGGGCGCGCGCTGGCGGGCGCGGCGGTGCTCCTCGGCGCCCACCTGGCGGTGCGCCTGACCGCGCCGGCCGCGTTGGGCGCGGGGGACGTGAAGCTGGCGGCGGCGCTTGGCGCGGTGCTGGGCGCGGTGTCGTGGCCGGCGTTGCTGGTGGGCACGCTGCTGGCCTCGGCGCTCACCTCGATGGTCGCGCTCGCCGAGCTGTTGGCCCGCCGTTTCCGGCCAGCGGAACCCGGCGGTGCCGGCGGGGTGCCGCACGGCCCGGCGATGCTCGCGGCCGGCTGGCTGGTCGTCGCGGTGGCCGCCACCGGCGGGGTGGGCACCGGTGCGTGAGAAGATTCGTATGTGTTGCGTTGGATCACCGCTGGTGAGTCGCACGGCCCCGCGCTGGTGGCCGTGCTGGAAGGCATGGTGGCCGGGGTCGAGGTCACCACCAAGGAGCTGGCCGCCGAGCTGGCCCGCCGCCGCCTCGGCTACGGCCGGGGTGCCCGGATGAAGTTCGAGGCCGACGAGCTCGAGGTCATCGGCGGGGTCCGGCACGGGGTCACCCAGGGCGGGCCGGTCGCCGTGCGGATCGGCAACACCGAGTGGCCCAAGTGGGAGACCGTGATGGCGGCCGACCCGGTGGACCCCGAGCTGATCGCCAACCGGGCGCGCAACGCCCCGCTGACCCGGCCGCGCCCCGGCCACGCCGACCTGGCCGGCATGACCAAGTTCGGCTTCGACGATGCCCGGCCGGTGCTGGAGCGGGCCAGCGCCCGCGAGACCGCGTCGCGGGTGGTGCTCGGCACCGTGGCCAAGGCGTTCCTGCGCCAGGGGCTCGGCGTGGAGATCGTCTCGCACGTGGTCGCGCTCGGCTCGGTGGAGGCGGCCGACGACGAGCTGCCCGGCCCGCGCGACCTGGAGCGGGTGGACGCCAGCCCGGTGCGGGCGTACTCGGAGGCGACCACCGAGGCGATGGTGGCCGAGGTGGACGCCGCCCAGAAGGACGGCGACACCCTCGGCGGCGTCGTCGAGGTCATCGCGTACGGCATGCCGGTCGGCGTCGGCAACTACGTGCAGTCCGACCGGCGGCTGGACGCCCGGCTGGCCGGCGCCCTGATGGGCATCCAGGCCATGAAGGGCGTCGAGATCGGCGACGGGTTCCGGACCGCGCGGCGGCGGGGCAGCGCCGCGCACGACGAGATGGTCCCCGGCGCCCCGGTGCACCGGCTCAGCAACCGCGCCGGCGGCATCGAGGGCGGCATGACCAACGGCGAGCCGGTCCGGGTCAGGGTGGCCATGAAGCCGATCTCCACGGTGCCCCGCGCGCTGGCCACCGTGGACGTCTCCACCGGCGAACCGGCGCAGGCCATCCACCAGCGCTCCGACGTGTGCGCGGTGCCGGCCGCCGGGGTGGTCGCCGAGGCCATGGTGGCCCTGGTCCTCGCCGACGCGGCGCTGGAGAAGTTCGGCGGCGACTCACTGCCGGAGACCGTCCGCAACCTGCGCGCCTACCTCACCGCCGCGGCCAACCGGCTCAGCCACTGACCGCTCACGGTGCCGCCGGCACCGCCTGAGCGTCGGCGTCGGTGAGCTGACGCATCAACGCGGCGACGTCCAGCCACGCCTGCTCACGGCTGATCCGCCCGTCCGCGAACTCGCACACGTGCATCAGCCGGAACGTCACCGGCCGGCCGTGGCCGGGGACACCGAGTGGGCTACCGACCGCACGCGCGCTGACCATCGACTCGTCGACCAGGAAGTTCTCCCCGTACATCCGGCGGATCGGCGTGACCCGCTCGTCGGAGAAGTCGGCGAACAGCTGGGCGTAGCGCTGCTTGACGGCCTCATGCCCCCGCAGCTCGCCGAGCGGGTCGCCGACGAAATCGTGCACCACGTCCCCGGTCAGGGTGTCCAGCGCCGCGTCCAGGTCGTGCGCCGCCTCGGCGGCGAAGTGCCGCCCGAGGATCTCGTCCATCTCGCTGGGCAACATGTCCCGTTCCTCCCCGTTCTCGATGAGATGAACGTATCGTCGTGAGACACACTTCTCATGTCAATAGGATTGACGCATGGCAACCCGGGACAACCAGAAGCAACGAACCCGCCGCGCCCTCATCGACGCGGCGGTCCGACTGGCCACCGAGGGGCGGTCGCCGACGATCCCCGAGGTCGCCGAGGAGGCCCTGGTCTCGACGGCGACGGCCTACAGGTACTTCTCGAACACCCGTGAGCTGATGTTCGAGGTGGCCGCCCGGCAGGCGCAGCCCCGGATCGAGGACCTGGTCGAAGCGCTGCCCGCCGGCCCCGAGGAACGCATCGACGTCCTGGTCGCCCGGATCGCCGAGTTCCAGCTGGAGAGCGAGCCGCTGTGGCGCGCGGTGCTCGGCGCCACCCTGGAACGCTGGTTCGCGGAGGCCGAGGTGGCTGAGTCCGAGCGGGTCCCGGTGCGCGGCAGCCAGCGCCTGGACGCGGTCACCGCCGCCCTGGCCCCCCTGCGCGACACCCTGCCGTCGGAGGAACTGCGCCGCCTCACCATGGCCACCATGCTCGTCTGCGGTGTCGAGGCGATGGTCGCCGCGCGCGACGCCTGCGGCCTGGAGCCCGCCGAGGCCAAGGAGACCATGCGCTGGGCCGCGCGGGCACTCCAACGCGCCGCCCTGCACGACCACACCCGCAACGGCTCGGCACCCGAGCCCCCGGCCTGACACGCCGTCGCGGGTTGTTTCTGGGGCGGCCGGGGGTGGGTTTGTTGCTCATTCGTGATTCTGAATCGATTGAGGGGTCTTGGCCGACCGGGGGGCGGGAAGTACGTTGTGCGTCACAACATATTCAGCGCAGGGCTCTCAAGGGCGAGGGTTCGACGGCGTGAGGGCGCGGGTCCCCGAGCTCGACGACGATCGCCGGACACGCTGGGCTCACCGTGGAGGGAGCGGCCCAGGGGCGCCTGCTGAGGGGAGGAGCTACATATGGGCAGGACCAGCGTGGCCCTGATCGCCGCCGGCGCGGGCTTGATGCTCGCGCTCAGCGCGTGCGGGGCGAACACCCAGGGCGGCGGTGGTGGCGGAGGCGGGGCCACCAGCGGCGGGGCCGGCGGGGCAGGTGTCAAGGTCGGCGTCATTTTGCCGGACACCGCCTCGTCGGCTCGTTACGAGAGCTTCGACCGGCCGCTGCTGGACAAGGCGCTGCGGGCGGAGGGCCTCGATCCGGACATCCAGAACGCGCAGGGGGACGTGCAGAAGTTCTCCCAGCTCGCGGACGGGATGATCAACAGCGGCGTCAAGGTCCTGATCATCGACAGCCTGAACAGCGAGTCGGGCGCCGCGGTGGCCAAGAAGGCGCAGGCCTCCGGCATCCCTGTGATCGACTATGACCGGCTCAACCTGGGCGGCAGCTCGGACTACTACGTCTCGTTCGACGCGACCAAGATCGGCGAAGTGCAGGGGCAGGGGCTGCTGCTCGGGGTCGGGGAGAAGCAGGGCGCGAACATCATCGAGATCGAGGGCGCGGCCACCGACAACAACGCGACGCTGGTCATCAACGGCCAGAAGAACGTGCTCAAGTCCAAGTACGACTCGGGCGCCTACAAGGTGGTGGGCAGCCAGCAGATCCCGGAGTGGAACAACCAGCAGGCCGGCACCACCTTCGAGCAGCTGCTCACCGCCAACGGCGGGAAGGTCGACGGGGTGCTGGTGGCCAACGACGGCATGGCCGGCGCCGTGGTGACCGTGCTGAAGAAGACCGGCCTGGCCGGCAAGGTCCCGGTGACCGGGCAGGACGCCACCCCGGACGGCCTGCAGGCGATCCTGCGCGGCGAGATGTTCATGACGGTGTTCAAGCCGATCACCGAGGAGGCCAACGCCACCGCCAAGGTGGCCGCCGCGCTGGCCAAGGGCGACAAGGCGGGCGCCGACAAGCTGGCCACCGCCACCGCCGACGACACCAAGAACGGCCGCAAGGTCAAGTCGGTGCTGCTCAACACCGTGCTGATCACCAAGGACAAGGTCAAGCAGGTGGTGGACGCGGGAGGCGTGAAGGCCTCGGAGATCTGCGTCGCCGACACCAAGGCGGCCTGCGACCAGCTCGGCATCAAGTAAACGCATGCTCGATCCGCTCCTCTCGGCGGGGTGCCCGGCCATCACCGGGCACCCCGCCGGCGGTATCGGGGCGACGGACGACACACAGGGGATAGCGGGATGACCAAGCCGATCCTGGAACTCAGGGGCGTCAACAAGAGCTTCGGCCCGGTGCACGTGCTGCACGACGTCGACTTCGCGGTCCGGCCCGGCGAGGTGACGGCGCTGGTCGGGGACAACGGCGCGGGGAAGACCACGCTGATCAAGTGCATCACCGGGATCTACCCCGCCGACTCCGGCGAGGTGTTCTTCGCCGGCGAGCCCGTCAGGATCCACGGCCCGAGGGACGCCGCCGCGCTGGGCATCGAGGTCGTCTACCAGGACCTGGCGCTGGCCGACAATTTGGACATCGTGCAGAACATGTTCCTCGGCCGGGAGCGCGGGCATGCCTGGGCGCTGGACGAGGCCAGCATGGAGCGCGCCGCCCGCGAGACACTGGCCACGCTGTCGGTGCGCACCGTGAAGTCGGTCCGCACCCCGGTCGCCGCCCTCTCCGGCGGCCAGCGACAGACCGTGGCCATCGCCAAGTCCGTGCTCTGGGACAGCAAGGTGGTGCTGCTCGACGAGCCGACCGCCGCGCTCGGCGTCGCGCAGACCCGCCAGGTGCTCGACCTGGTCCGCAGGCTCGCCGAACAGGGCCTCGGCGTGGTCCTGATCAGCCACAACATGGCCGACGTTTTCGAGGTCGCTGACCGGATCGCCACGCTCTACCTGGGCCGGCTGGTCGCCGACCGCCCGGCCCGCGACCTCACCCACAGCCAGGTGGTCGAGCTGATCACCGCCGGTCGCTCCGGCGAGCTCGGCCTGGCCCGACCCGACGCCGTCACGATCTGAAGGGGGCCGCCATGACCGACACCACCCCGGCCACCAACACCAACAGCAGGACGAACGCGAACACCGAGGCGGTCGGCGACTTCGGCATCGACACCACGGCACGCACCACCGCCGAGGCGCTGCGCGACTACGTGGCCAGGGTGCGCGGCGGCGAGCTGGGTTCGCTGCCGGCGCTGCTCGGCCTGGTTGCGCTGGTGGTCCTGTTCTCGCTGGCCTCGGACACCTTCCTGACCCTGGGCAACCTGGCCAACCTGCTGGCCCAGGGCGCGGGCGTGACGTTGATCGCGATGGGCCTGGTGTTCGTGCTGCTGCTCGGCGAGATCGACCTCTCCGCCGGCACCGCGTCCGGAGTGACCGCCGCCGTGCTCGCGCTGCACCTGGTGTCCGGCGGCAACCTGCTCGGCCGGATGGGGCTGTTCGTCTTCCTGACGTTCTGCGTGCTGATGGCGCTGGCCGCCGTGGTCGCTGTCCAGCTGCGGATCTGGCCGGTCGCGGCGGCACCGGTGTTCGCGCTGGTCGTCGCGCTGGCCGGGTTCGGCCCGAACCCGTGGCTGGAGATGCTGCTCGCGGTCTGCGTCGGCGCATCGATCGGCCTGCTCACCGGGTTCCTGGTGTCCCGGATCGGCATCCCGTCCTTCGTCGTGACGCTGGCGCTGTTCCTGGCCTGGCAGGGGGTGATCCTGCAGTTCATCGGCGCCGGCGGGACGCTGGCGCTGCAGGACGAGACGCTGTTCGCGGTGGCCAACGGGAACCTGCCGGCGGTCGGGAGCTGGGTGCTGTTCGTGGTCGCGGCCGGCGGCTACGCGGCGGTGGTGCTCGGCCGGCACTTCCGGCGGATGCGCAAGGGCCTGGTCACCCAGCCCACCCCGCTGGTGCTCACCAAGGTGGGCGTCACGGTGGTGCTGGCCGCGATCGGCACCTACCTGCTCACCCGCAACCGCTCGCAGACCTCGCTGATCGAGATCACCGGCGTGCCGTACGTGGTGCCGATCGTGCTGGTGCTGCTCGTGATCGGCACCTACGTGCTCGACCGGACCAGCTACGGCAGGCACATCTACGCGGTCGGCGGCAACGCCGAGGCGGCGCGGCGGGCCGGCATCAACGTGCCCCGGGTCCGGGGCAGCGTGTTCGTGGTGTCGGCGTCGCTGGCGGCGGTGGGCGCGATCGTCTACTCCTCGAAGGTCGGCTCGGTGGACCCGAACGCCGGCGGCGGCACCACGCTGCTGTTCGCCGTCGGGTCGGCGGTGATCGGCGGGACCTCGCTGTTCGGCGGGCGCGGGCGGGTGAGCAACGCCGTCATCGGCGGCGCGGTGATCGCGATCGTGGGCAACGGACTGGGGCTGCTCAAACAGCCGGCGTCGGTGGTGCTCGTGGTCACCGGCCTGGTGCTGCTGCTCGCGGCCAGCGTGGATGCGCTGTCCCGGCGGCGAGCCAGAACCAGCGGGTGAGGGCCCGCATGCAAGTGTGGTGGCCGTGAGCAGCACGGTCACCGAGGGCGCCAGGCCGGACGACGCCCGTCGGCACAATCGGGGGGCCGTGCTGCGGCGGCTGCACGTGGACGGCCCGTGCACGCGCGCGGTGCTGGCCGCGGAGCTGGGCCTCAACCGCAGCACGATCAAGGCCGTGGTGGACGAGCTGGCCGAGTCCGGGCTGGTCAGCGAGCGGTTGCCGACCCAGCGCTCGGGGGCGGGCCGGCCGTCGCTGCTGGTGCTTCCCCGGGCGGAGGCCGCCGTGGTGCTGGCCGCCGACATCCGGGTGGACCGGGCCGCGATGGCCGTCGTCGGGTTGGGCGGGGAGATCCTCGGGCGGTGCAGCTGGCCGCTGCGGGCGAAGACCTCGAGGCCGGTCGAGGTGGTCACCCGGGTGATCGAGTCGGCCCGGATGCTGGCCGCCGAGCTGGGCTCGCCGCTGGTGGCCGCCGGCGTCTCGGTGCCCGGGGTGATCCGGCAGGAGGACGGGCTGGTCCGCGAGGCGCCGCACCTGGAGTGGACGGACGTGCCGCTGGGGGAGCAGCTCACCGCCGGTCTGCGGATGCCGGTCGCGGTGTCCAACGACGCCGAGCTGGGCGCGCTGGCCGAGCACACCCGCGGCGTCGCGACGGAGGTCTCCGACCTGGTGTTCGTGGCCGGCGACGTCGGGGTGGGCGCCGGGGTGATCTCCGGCGGCGGCGCGCTGCGGGGCGCGGGCGGCTACCTGGGCGAGCTGGGGCACATGGTGGTCCGCCCGGACGGTGCCGAGTGTCACTGTGGCTGCCGGGGCTGCTGGGAGACGCTGGTGGGCGCGGACGCGCTGGGCCGCGCGCTGGGCATCTCCCGGCGGGCCGGGCGCGGCCAGCTCATCGCCGAGCTGCGCGAGCTGGCGGGCGACCCGGCGGCGGCGTGGGACCGGCTCGCGGACTTCGCCGGCTGGCTCGAGCTCGGCCTGATCAACACCGTGAACATGCTCGCGCCCGAGCTGGTCGTGCTGGGTGACCTGCTGGCCTCGGTGCCGCCGGTGATCCTGGACGAGGTGGCCGAGCGGGTACGCACGCGCAGCGTGGTCAGCAGGGCGGTCGGGCACACCAGGGTGGTCCGCTCGGTGCTCGGGCTGGACGCCCACCTGGTCGGCGCCGCCGAGCTGGCGTTCAACCGGGTGCTGGTCTCCGGGGGCTGACGCGCGCGGCGCTACGCCGTTTCGTCGGGCCGGCCGACTAACGTAACGGGCATGGCGGGACGGTCGACCACGGGCAGACGCGGAGCCATACCCCGGGGCCGGCAGGCCTCCTCGGGGGGTGCCGCGCGCCGTTCACCGGCCCGCCGCGCGCCGGCCCGCAGGCCTCCCAAGACGGACATCATCACGGTCATCGGCATGGGCTTCGCGGCGTTGCGCAAGGCCGTCGGCCGCACCCGGGACCTGGATCCGGCCCACCGGCGCGACGGCCTGGGCATCGTGCTGCTGGTGCTCGCGGTGGTGATCGCGGCCGGGGTGTGGTGGAGCGCGGGCGGCCCGGTCGGTGCCTGGGTCACGATCGGGCTGACCACGGTGATGGGGGTCGGCTCGTTGCCGTTGCCGCTGTTGCTGGTGGCGCTCGGGGTGTACCTGATGTGCACGCCGACGCGGCCGGAGGTGCGGCCCCGGCTGGCGTTGGGCGCGCTGCTGCTGGTCGTCGGCGGGCTCGGGCTGGCCCACGTGCTGCTGGGCGCGCCGATGGAGCTGGTCGGCTGGCGCGACGCCGGCGGCGCCCTCGGGTACCTGGCCGGTGCGCCGCTGAAGGCCGGCCTGACCGGCTGGGTGGCGGCCCCGGTGCTCGGCCTGGTCTCGCTGTACGGGTTCCTGGTGCTCACCGGCACGCCGGTGCGCCAGGTGCCGGCGCGGGTGCGCAAGCTGTTCGGCGCCGCCCCGGACGAGGCGGAGCAGCCCGAGTCCGAGGCCGGCAAGCCCGCCGAGGAGAAGCCGGCGGACGTGCGGTTGCGCCGCCCGTCCCGCCGCCGCCAGGCATCCAGCCTCGCCGACGCGGTGGCCGAGGCGTTCGACGACGAGGCCAAGAAGCCGGCGCAGGGTGGCCAGCTGGCCCTGCCGGTCGGCGAGCGCGCCGGCAAGGCGGCCGCCGCGGCGCGCCCGACCACGACCCCGGAGAAGCCGGACAAGGACAAGTCCGCGCCGGCCGGGGACAAGCCGGTGGTCTCCCGCGTGATCGACGGCGACTACGAGCTGCCGCCGGCCGACCTGCTCCCGACCGGCGCCCCGCCCAAGACCCGCAGCGCCGCGAACGACGCCATGATCGAGGCGATCACCGGCGTGCTGGAGCAGTTCAACGTCGACGCCCAGGTCACCGGCTTCACCCGGGGCCCGACGGTGACCCGGTACGAGATCGAGCTCGGCCCCGCCGTGAAGGTCGAGAAGATCACCCAGCTCACCCGCAACATCGCCTACGCGGTGGCCACCGACAACGTCAGGCTGCTCGCCCCGATCCCCGGCAAGTCGGCCGTCGGCATCGAGGTGCCCAACACCGACCGCGAGATGGTCCGCCTCGGCGACGTGCTGCGCTCGTCGAACGCCCTCAAGGAACAGCACCCGATGGTGATCGGGCTGGGCAAGGACATCGAGGGCCACTTCCTCACCGCGAACCTGGCCAAGATGCCGCACCTGCTGGTGGCCGGCTCGACCGGCTCCGGTAAGTCCAGCTTCGTCAACTCGATGCTGGTCTCGCTGCTCTCGCGGGCCACCCCGGACGAGGTCCGGATGATCCTGGTCGACCCGAAGATGGTGGAGCTGACCCCGTACGAGGGCATCCCGCACCTGATCACGCCCATCATCACCCAGCCCAAGAAGGCCGCCGCCGCGCTGGCCTGGCTGGTCGAGGAGATGGAGCAGCGCTACCAGGACATGCAGGCCAGCAAGGTCCGCCACATCGACGACTTCAACCGGAAGGTGAAGTCGGGGGAGATCACCGCGCCGCTGGGCAGCGAGCGCGAGTACCGCCCCTACCCGTACATCCTGGCCATCGTCGACGAGCTGGCCGACCTGATGATGACCGCTCCCCGTGACGTCGAGGACGCCGTGGTGCGGATCACCCAGAAGGCCCGCGCCGCCGGCATCCACCTGGTGCTGGCCACCCAGCGCCCCTCGGTGGACGTGGTCACCGGCCTGATCAAGACCAACGTCCCGTCCCGCCTGGCGTTCGCCACCTCCTCGCTGACCGACAGCCGCGTCATCCTGGACCAGCCCGGCGCCGAGAAGCTGATCGGCATGGGCGACGGGCTGTACCTGCCGATGGGCGCGTCCAAGCCGGTCCGCATGCAGGGCGCTTTCGTCAGCGACGAGGAGATCTCCGCCGTCGTCGGCTTCACCAAGGACCAGGCGCAGCCCGAGTACACCGAGGGCGTCACCGTCCAGAAGGCCGGCGAGCAGCGCGAGATCGACCCCGACATCGGCGACGACCTGGACGTCCTGCTGCAGGCCGCCGAGCTGGTGGTCACCTCCCAGTTCGGCTCCACGTCGATGCTGCAGCGCAAGCTGCGGGTCGGGTTCGCCAAGGCCGGCCGGCTGATGGACCTGCTGGAGAACCGGGGGGTCGTCGGGCCGTCCGAGGGTTCGAAGGCGCGCGACGTGCTGGTCAAGCCCGAGGAGCTGGACGGCCTGCTCTGGTCCCTGCGCGGCGGCGGCCCCGCCGAGGACGACGACGATCCCGAGGAGCCCTAGCGGCCGCCTCCCCCGCCGCCCCAAAACCCCAGGTCACCGCCCGTGAGTGGTTAGGGGTGTCATAGCACCGCTAACCACTCACGGCCTCTGACCAGGCACGATGGTCACCGGTTGGGCGCCGGTCCAGAGGATCAGCGGCGACGCGGGGCAGCCGCGACCGGCGCCACGAACACCGCGCCCCAGCGTGGCGCGCCCGCCCTGCTCAAGGTCATCAGGCCGTCACGGTTGCTATAGCACACTCTGAACAACCGTGAGGACCTGATGATCTACGAAAGCGCGGCGGTTGCACCCCGGCGTGGCACGCACGGCCACAGGGGCGGGACGTGGGAGCTGGTCTCGGTCATGCCGGTAACCGGGTCCGACCCGGGATGGCCATCGTCGTGGAGGCTGGCGAACGTGGGCGTGCCCGTCAGGATGATCAGCGGTGACGCCGGTCAGCCGCGATGCTGGTCAGCCGCGACCGCCGCCGCCAGAACCACCGCCGTGGCCACCGCCACCGCCGCCGCCGGAACCGCCGCCGTGACTGCCTCCACCGCCGCCGGACCCGCCGCCATGGCTGCTGCCGCCGCCGGACCCGCCACCCGAGCCGCCGCCGTGACTGCTTCCACCGCCGCCGCCGGAACCGCCGCTGTGACTGCCGCCGCCGCCCGAGCCGCCGTGATCGCCACCGCTGGAGCCTCGGCCGCTGCTGCTGCCGCCGCCCGAGTTCGATCCGCCGCCGCGGGAACCCGAGCCGGAGCCGTCCGAGCCGGAACCACCGGAACCCGAGCCGCGACCGCTCGTACCCGAACCGCCGTCCGAACCACGCCCCTGACTGGAGCCGCCGGAGCCCGTTCCGCCCGCACCCGGCCCGGGACGGCGCTCGCCGCCCCCACCGCCCGAACCAGGACCGCCGCCCTGCTGTCCCTGCTCACTCCGGCCAGACTGACCGGGCTGACCAGACTGACCGGGCTGACTCGGCTGGCCGGACTGACCCGACTGACCCGACTGACCTGGCTGATTCTCCCGGCCTGGCTGGCCTGACTGACCGGGCTGGCTCGGCTGACCAGGGCGATCTGGCTGACCGGCCTGGTCCGGCTGACCGGACTGACCTGGCCGGCTCGTCTGACCTGGCTGGCTCGGCTGACCGGGCTGGCCTGGCTGATTCGGCTGGCCTGGCTGCCCAGGCTGACCGGATTGGTTCGGCTGACCGGCCTGACCCGGCTGCCCGGGTTGCCGTGGCTGCTCACCAGGGCCGACGTTACGGAGCTGCTCCCAATTGGCAACCGGTTGCGGTGCCCCGTTACCCGGCGCTGGGGCCGGAGCGGGAGCCGGAGCTGGGTTCCCGCCGTTGTTCGGTGGCGGCAGGGGCGGGTCCCACGGCCAGTGCGGCCACGGCCACGAGCCTGGCGGGCTGGGCGGCTCGTGCTGACCGGGATCGGGCCGGCCGGGATGGTGGTCCGACCTGTGACGGTGGGGGTGGCCATGGCCACCCCCACCGTCGTCGTCATCTCCCGAGTCCTCGTCGGACCCTCCGCCGGGATCGTCCGCCTCGGAACGCCCGACACCCGGCGGCACCAGCACCGACGGCTGCGGACCGATCAAAGGCGAGGGCGCCACCACAGACCCCACCGTCTGGTTTCCGGGAACGGCGGCCGGGGGAGTGGGCGGCGGCAGCGCGCCCGGCTCCGGCCCCGCCTGCCCGGATCCGGTGCCCGGCAGCGTCGACGACGGCCGGTTGGTGGACACCGCGGCCTGCCCGCCCCCCGCCGAGCCGATGGACAGCGCGCCCGCGATGGACGCGCCCAACCCTCCGACCAGCACCACGGCGGCCGCCGCCAGGGTGGTCGCGCGCTGGCGCCGCAGCGCCTCGGTGAAGATGACCGAGATCGGCTGGATGTCCGACGCCGGAGTCAGGCCGTACGCGAGATATGCCAGCTCGCGCCCGGCCCACTCCTCGATCCCGCCGCTGGTCCACCGCACGTTGTCCGGGATGCCGTCCATGTCGCCGCGACGGTCCGCCCCGAGCCAGCGGGCCAGCGCCAGGTGCCCGTGCGCCAACCGGGTCCGCACGGTGCCGACCGACACCTGCTCCTCGGCGGCCAGCTCGACAGGGCCGAGGCCGGCCATGTGCCGCAGCACCAGCGTGCGCCGCTGCACCTCGGGGAGCCTGCCCAGAGCGGTGAGCACCGCCAGGTTGGACGGGTTGAGCGCGGGCTGCGGCACGGGTTCGAGGTCGGGGTTGCCGACCCATTCCCGCTGCCGGCGCGGGCTGGCCGCGCGCCTGGCGGCCTGGCGCAGCCAGCTGGTCGGGTCGGGTAGGGAGCGGACGGTCTTCCAGTGCAACCAGGCGCGGGTGAAGGCGTCCAGGGCGGCGAGGTGGGCCTGCTCGCGGCTGCCCAGTACGGCGTGCTGCTGCGCGACCAGCCGGGGATAGGTCGAGCGGTAGTACCTGTCGAACTCCGCCTGCCTGCTCGATCGCGCCATTTTCCGGGATGCCGAATGTGCCGCCGGGTCGGTCGCCGCGTGGCGGTGACCCAGCGGGACGGTGAGACCGTTGCGTTCCAGTCCGTGGAGCATGCCCGGTGACTCTCCTTGCTCCGCCGTATCTCGCCTGGGTGACGAGTTCACACTTCGACCTCTTGCTCACCGGGTCGGTGAGCAAGAGGTCAGGTGCTCGGGCCGGTTGGGTTGGTGCCGGCCCGAGCGCTGCTCAGCCCGCCTCGCGCTGTTCCTGGGGGAGCGACTCTTGTTCGGTGAGGCGGTGTGAGACGGGGTTCCGAGGGTGCGGCCGGGGTTGGGGCCGCGCCTGACCGGACTGTTGCGACTGCGTGCGCATCGGACGCTCGCCGAACTCCCCGGCAAGGGAGTCGAGCAGCCTGGCGAGCTGGCCGCGCACCTCGTCGTGCAGCGAGCGCAGCCGACCGAGCTCCTGCTCGGCGGCCTCGTGGCGCTCGCGGATCGCTTTCTCGGCTTTCAACAGCTCCTGCTCGGCACGTGCCCGAGCATCCTGCCGGAGCTGTTCGGACTGGCGACTGACCTCGGAGAGCATCCGCTCGGCGTCTTCCCGGGCGGCGTCGGCCTGCTCGGCGATCTGGCGCTCGCGCTCGTCCAGCTCGACCTTGCGGTGGGTCGCCTCCTGCTCGAGCATCGCGGTGCGCGCGATCAGCGACTGCTCCACCTCGTGGCGGTGTGCCTCGGCGTCCTCGCGGGCGCGCTCGAGCAGTGCCGTTGCCTCGCGGGTCGCGCTGGAACGGACCTCGGCGGCTTCTTGTTCCGCCGTGCGGAGCAGCTTCTCCACCCGGTATCCGAAGCCCTGCGCGGCACCGCCACCGTCACGACCGTCGGCCAGCTCGGCGCTCTGTTGCTCGAGCTGCGTCTGGACGTTCCTCAGTTCTCCTTCGGCCCAGTCGGCCCGCCGGCGCTCGCGCTGATGCGCGTTCTGCGCGTCGGCGAGCGCGGCGTGCAGGGTCCGTATGTGCTCATCGACCTGCTGGCGGTCGTAACCACGACGCGCGAGGTCGAAGACATTGCCCTGGGGCGGCTCCGCCGGCGACTCAGACACGGCCAGCGGGGTACTGCTGTTGGCGGGACACAAGGACTCCCCTTTGTTCACGGTCCGTAGTAGATGTACGGCTCAGCTTCAGCCCAACGGAGAGTTCGATTCTAACCTCGTTCGAGTGAACCCCCGAGAGCGCCCGCAGACTACCGGTACGTCCACATCACGATGCAATCACGACCACCCGATGGGATGATCTCGGACACTGTGTTGACATTATCACGTTCGGTCTGAGCTGCGAGTTTGCTTCGCTGTACCGCTGGATGAAGTTACCCCTTGACAAATCAGAATCCGTATGCCGAACAGTCGTCAAGAGGCGATGTGTCCATTAAGGAATTTATCGTAAAGTATATCTCATCGCTCATCCGTGTGCGCCTGATAGAGGTAGACGGGCTTCGGTGGACACACGATGCACACGCGAAGAACGAGGCGAATGTGAAAGTCGTGGGCCAGGGCGCGGTCGTGAGGCATCGGCGCGGAGAGCGCCGTCACAGTTCGAGCAGCATCCGCACATTGCCGAGGGTGTTCGGCCGGACGTAGGCGAGGTCGAGGAACTCCGCGACGCCGGCGTCGTAGGAGCGGCGCATCTGCTCGTAGACGCCGGGGGAGACCGGGGTGCCGTCGATCTCCACGAACCCGTGCCGGCCGAAGAAGTTCTTCTCGAAGGTGAGCACGAACACCCGGCGCACGCCGAGCTCGCGCGCGGTCCGCAGCAGCGCCTCCACCAGCCGGTGCCCGATGCCCCGGCCGGCCATGCGCGGGTGCACCGCGATGGTGCGGATCTCGGCCAGGTCCTGCCAGAGCACGTGCAGGGCGCCGCAGCCGACGACTCGCCCGTCGTGCTCGACGACCCAGAACTCCTGCACGTCCTCGTAGAGCGTGATCAGGTCCTTGGCCAGCAGCACGCGCCCGGCGTACTGGTCGACCAGGGCCTTGATGCCCTCCACGTCGGCGGTGCGCGCCCGCCGCGCGACAGTGCTTGCCGGAGTGGCCGTCACGTCGCATCACCTTATGTCATCTGGCGCCGATACCCTGGGTCCGTGCTATCGGGTAGACCAGCGGACGAGACGGAACCGAGCCGGGCGGAGACGCGCCGGGCCGCGCTGGTCACCTTGGGGTGTGCGCGCAACGACCTGGACTCCGAGGAGCTGGCCGGCCGGCTGACCGCGCAGGGCTGGTCGCTGGTCGACACCGAGGGCGGTCCGGCGCCGGACGTCATCGTCGTCAACACCTGCGGTTTCGTCGCCCAGGCGAAGAAGGACTCGATCGACACCCTGCTGGCCGCCTCGGACACCGCGCGCGAGACCGGCGCCAAGGTGGTGGCCGTCGGCTGCCTGGCCGAGCGCTACGGCGCCGAGCTGGCCGACGAGCTGCCCGAGGCCGACGCCGTGCTCGGTTTCGACCAGTACCCCGAGCTGGGGGACCGGCTCGCCGAGGTGGTCGCGGGCAAGCACGTGGAGTCGCACAAGCCGGTGGACCGGCGGACCCTGCTGCCGCTCAGCCCGGTCCAGCGCCCCGCCGCCGCGGCCGAGGTGGCGGTCCCGGGCCACGGCTGGGTGCCCGACATCACCCGCCGCCGGCTGCACGACAGCCCGGTCGCCTCGCTCAAGCTCGCCTCCGGGTGCGACCGGCGCTGCGCGTTCTGCGCGATCCCGTCGTTCCGGGGCGCGTTCGTCTCCCGGCCGCAGGCGGAGATCCTCGGCGAGGCGGCGTGGCTGGCCGGTCAGGGCGTGCGCGAGCTGGTGCTGGTCAGCGAGAACTCGACGTCGTACGGCAAGGACCTCGGCGACCTGCGGGCGCTGGAGGCGCTGCTGCCCCGGCTGGCCGAGGTGGAGGGCATCGAGCGGATCCGGGTCAGCTACCTGCAGCCGGCCGAGACCCGCCCCGGGCTGATCGAGGCGATCGCGCGCACCGACGGCGTGGCGCCGTACTTCGACCTGTCCTTCCAGCACGCCAGCGAGCCGGTGCTGCGCCGGATGCGGCGGTTCGGCTCGACCGAGTCGTTCCTGGACCTGTGCGCCCGGATCCGCGCGCTGGCCCCGGACGCCGGCATCCGCAGCAACGTGATCGTCGGCTTCCCCGGCGAGACCGAGGACGACGTCGCGGAGCTGGAGCGGTTCCTCACCGAGGCGCGGCTGGACGCGGTCGGCGTGTTCGGCTACTCCGACGAGGACGGCACCGAGGCGGCCGGGTACCCGGACAAGGTGCCGGACGCCGAGATCGCCGCGCGGGTGGAGCGCATCTCGACGCTCGCGGAGGAGCTGACCAACCAACGCGCCGAGGACCGGATCGGTTCCCGGGTCCGCGTCCTGGTCGAGGAGCTGGCCGACGGCTGCGACGACAGAGCGGACGAGGGCGAGGCCGTCGGGCTGGGCCGGGCGGCGCACCAGGCCCCGGAGTCCGACGGCGAGTGCGTGCTGACCGGTGGCGGCTGGGTGCGGGGCGAGCTCGTCGACGCGGTGGTGCTGGACACCGAGGGCGTCGACCTGGTGGTGGCGCGCGCGGGGCACACATGAGCACCGAGGAGAAGCCGACCAGGCCCCCGGACGAGCCCGAGCGCAAGCCCGAGCCGTCACTGCTCAACGCCGCGAACTTCCTCACCGTGCTGCGGCTCGCGCTGGTGCCCGTCTTCCTCGGCGCGCTGTTCGTCCAGGAGGGGCAGCACACCGGCTGGCGGCTGGCGGCGACGGCGGTGTTCGTGGTGGCCTCGCTGACCGACCGGTTCGACGGCGAGATCGCCCGCCGCCGAGGCCTGGTGACCCGGTTCGGCATGATCGCCGACCCGATCGCGGACAAGGCGCTCACCGGCGGCGCGCTGGTCGGCCTGAGCGCGCTGGGCCTGCTGCCGTGGTGGGTCACGATCGTGATCGCGGCCCGCGAGGTGGGCGTGACGCTGCTGCGGTTCTGGGTGATTCGTCACGGTGTGATCGCCGCCTCCCGGGGCGGCAAGCTCAAGACGCTGGCGCAGGCGGTGGCGATCGGGCTGTACGTGCTGCCGCTGGCGCAGCTGGGAAACTCGGCGATTCTGGTCGACGCCCGCTGGTGGCTGATGATGCTGGCGGTGGCGTTGACGCTGGTCACGGGCGCGGACTACGTGCTGCGAGCGTTGCGGCTGCGAGCCCGGGGGCTGGCCGCCGCGCGGACGGTCACCGGAGCGGGCTGAGCGCGGTGCCCGCGCGTGTTCGCCGTGAGCGAACAGGCTCCCGGCGGCGCCACCGGCCAAGCACCGGCCGGAATCGGTAACGTGAGGGAACCGAACACGCTGTCACGAAAGTGCTCGCTGCCGCGGGCTGGGGAGGTATAAGGCCGATGACCCTGTTGCTACGTGAGGCCATCGGCGACAGCCTTCGCCGTGCCCGCACCAGCCGCCACCGCACCCTGCGCGAGGTTTCCCACCAGGCGCGGGTCAGCCTGGGCTACCTCTCCGAGGTGGAGCGCGGGCGCAAGGAGGCCTCCAGCGAGCTGCTGGCCGCCATCTGCGAGGCGCTCGACCTGCCGCTGTCGGAGCTGCTCGACGAGGTGGCCGAGTCGATGCGCCCGGTTCCGGCCGCGCAGCCGCTGGTCCCGATCGGCACCCGGCACGCCGACATCCGCCGCGCCGTCGTCACCCGCCAGCCGGCCGGACCCTCGCCGTCGCCCGCCACAGCGCTCGTCCGGATGGCCGCCTGAGCCCCGTTCGTGCCGCCGTCGACATCGCTGCGTGACCGGTACCGTCAGGGTAGGCCCGGGGGAAGCCGGTCAGGGGGTTCCCCGATATCGTTCAAGTTCAGTGGATGCGACGCACCGCAACTGACACCATGGATCCAGGGCCGGTGCATCGCGTGCACCGTTCCCGGCGCAGACTCGGTTCGATGACAGGCAGGCGGAGGAGATGGCCAACGGTTTCGTGAAGGCCTTTAAGTACCTAGGGGCGCTGTTCTCGTCGAAGGTCGACGAATATGCCGATCCGAAGGTCCAGATCCAGCAGGCCATCGAGGACGCTCAGCGGCAGCACCAGTCCCTCTCGCAGCAGGCCGCCGCGGTGATCGGCAACCAGCGGCAGCTGGAGATGAAGCTCAACCGGCAGCTCGGCGAGATCGAGCGGCTGCAGTCCTCGGCCCGCCAGGCCCTGGTGCTCGCCGACGACGCCCGCTCCAAGGGCGACGTGCAGAAGGCCCAGCAGTACGAGCAGGCCGCGCAGGTCACGGCCACCCAGCTGGTCAGCGCGGAGCAGTCCGTCGAGGACCTCAAGGTGCTGCACGACCAGTCGCTGGGCGCGGCCGAGCAGGCCAAGCAGGCGGTCGAGCGCAACTCGATGATGCTCCAGCAGAAGATCGCCGAGCGCACCAAGCTGCTCAGCCAGCTGGAGCAGGCGAAGATGCAGGAGCAGGCCGCCAAGTCGCTGCAGCAGATGACCGAGATCGCCGCCCCCGGTTCCACCCCGTCCCTGGACGAGGTGCGGGACAAGATCGAGAAGCGGTACTCGAACGCGCTCGGCGCCGCCGAGCTGGCGCAGAACTCGGTGCAGGGTCGGATGCTGGAGGTGCAGCAGGCCAGCATCGACATGGCCGGCGCGTCGCGTCTCGAGCAGATCCGGGCGTCCATGGGTGGCGGCGGCACCGGCCAGCAGCAGCTCGGTGCCAACGCGCCCAAGGAGGTCACCTCGGGCAACACCGGGTCGGGCCAGGAGCAGCAGACCGGCCAGCAGGCGCAGCAGCCGAACCAGGGCTGACGGGTCAGCGCGGGGTCGGACCGGGTTGGCAGTGCGGGCAGTAGTACGCGACGCGGGCGTACACGCCGTCGCCCTGCTCGCCGGTCCGGATCGTGGTGCCGCAGCGGCGGCAGGCTCGCCCGGTCCGCTGGTACACCCAGTGCTGGCGGCCCCGGGCGGTTTCACCGGTGGTGGACTGCTCGGGGTGGTCGGCGTTGCGCAGCAGCAGCTTGCGGGCCAGCACGATCGCCCGCTCCGGGTCGGGCACGTCCCGCACCGGGGTCCACGGCGAGAGCCCGAGCAGGAAACACACCTCCGTCTTGTAGAGGTTGCCGATGCCGGCCACCACGCGCTGTTCGAGCAGGGCCAGCCCGAGTTCTGCCCGCGCCCGCGCGGTGAGCCGGCGCACCGCGTCGGCCTGGTGCCGCTCGCCCCACTCCGGGCCGAGTAGGTCCGGGCCGAGGTGGCCGACCAGCTCGTGCTCGTCGTCGGTCGGCAGCAGCGCCAGGTCGTGCAGCCGGAACCCGACGGCCGCCCGCGCCTCGGTGGCCAGCACCGCCCGGGCGTCGTGGCCGGGCAGCCGCCAGCGGTCACCGGGGCGGTACAGGTGCCAGCTGCCGTCCATCCGCAGGTGGCTGTGCATGCTCAGGCCGGCGTCGAACCGGGTGAACAGGTGCTTGCCCACGCTGCGCACCTCGACCACGGTCCGCCCGGCGAGGTCGTGCTCGGCCCAGCGCGGGTGGCGCAGCTCGCCGGTCTCGAGGCGGTGGCCGGCGAGCGCGGCGTGCAGGCGCTTGGCGGTCAGGTAGACGGTGTCGCCTTCGGGCATGGAAGGTTGGTCACGCTCCTGGCACGGGGGCGGGCGGGATGCTCGTCATAGTGCACGATCGTGCCAGGGAAAGAGGGGAGTGCACATTGCTTCGTACGGTGGCCGGGTTCGACCGGCTCGGTGAGGAGAACGCCTTCACCGTCCTGGCCAGGGCGGCCGAGCTGTCCGCCCAGGGCCGCGATGTGATCAACCTGGGCATCGGGCAACCGGACTTCCGCACCCCGGAGCATGTCGTGGAGGCGGCGGTCCAGGCGCTGCGCGACGGCCATCACGGCTACACCGAGACCACCGGCATCCTGCCGCTGCGCGAGACCGTGGCCGGGTACCTGGCCGCCCGCACCGGCGTGACCATCCCGGCCGACCGCGTGATGATCGTGCCGGGCGGCAAGGTGACGATGTTCGCCGCGATCATGATGTTCGGCGAGCCGGGCGCGGAGATCCTCTACCCGGACCCGGGGTTCCCGATCTACCGCTCGATGATCGAGTTCACCGGGGCGCGGCCGGTGCCGGTGCCGATCCGGGAGAGCAACGACTTCGCGTTCTCCGCCGAGGAGCTGCTGTCGCTGATCACCCCGGCGACCCGGTTGGTGATTCTGAACTCACCGGCCAACCCGACTGCGGGGGTGACCCCTCGGCCCGAGGTGAACCGGCTGGTCGCCGGGCTGTTGGAGCATCCGAACGTGGCGGTGCTGTCGGACGAGATCTACGACCGGATCATCTACGGCGGCGCCGAGCACGTGTCGCTGCTCGGGTACCCGGAGATCCGCAACCGGCTGATCCTGCTCAACGGCTGGTCCAAGACGTACGCGATGACGGGGTGGCGGCTGGGCTGGTCGGTGTGGCCGACCACGCTGGTGGAACGGTTCCGGAAGTTCGCGGTGAACGGGTGGAGCTGCGTGAACGCCGCCGCCCAGTACGCGGGGATCGCCGCGCTGGAGGGGCCGCAGGATGCTGTGGACACCATGGTGTCGGAGTTCGACAGCCGCCGGCAGGTGACCGTGGACCTGCTCAACCGGCTGCCCGGGGTGTCCTGTGTGGCGCCTCGGGGTGCGTTCTACGCCTTCCCGAACATTGCCGAGACGGGCTGGGCGGCGAAGTCGCTGGCGTCGGCGTTGTTGGAGCGGGCCGGCGTGGCGCTGATCGGCGGCCCGGATTTTGGCACCCTGGGCGAGGGGTACCTGCGGGTGTCCTACGCGAACTCCGAGGACAACATCCGCAAGGCGCTGGCCAGGGTCGGGGACTTCCTGGCCGAGGCGCGGCCGCGGTAGGAGCGCTCGTCCGCACCCCTTGCCGGGCCGACCTCGCAGGCGGGGCGTGCACCTCGCAGGTGGCGCGGCGTCTGCGAGGTGGTGGTGTGATGTGCGAGGACGGCATCGTCAAGGTCATCAGGTCGTCAGGGCTGTAGCAACCGTGAGTATCTGATGATCGGGCCGGCGGCGGCCCGGTCAACTTGATCGGGTCGGCAGGCCGGCCAACCTGATCGGGTCGGCGGCCCGGCCAAATCCTTGATAGATCGTTCTAGCTCTTGATAGATCGTTCTATTGGCGACGGCGGGCGGCGGGCGGCGGCCACTACGAACGGCCAGACGAGAGCTGGCACGCGGGCCGCCTGCGCGGTGGGATCGGCCGGGCGCGGACGACGGTCGGTTCGGTCCGGGTGTGGACGCGGGCGCGGCTATGCGGTGGTCGTCTCGCCCGGGGGCGGCATCGGCGTCATTGGTCGGGGTCGTCCTGGAAGGCTTCGACGTCGAACTCGCCGTCCTTGGCGCCGAGCACGAACGCGTTCCATTCGGCCTCGGTGAAGATCAGGATGTCGCCGTCGGGGTCCTCGCCGTTGCGCATGCCGATGAGATCGTCGACGAACGCGATCTCGATGGTGGAGCCTTCGGCACGTTGCCAGGTGGCCCGGGACTCGTCGAAGTGACCTTTGAGCGGGTGGTCGGCCATCGGGTCGCCTCAGCTCCCGGGGCGGTCGAACGCGCCGCGCTTCACGGCCGCGACGAACCCGCACCAGGACGCGTTCGAGAACACGAACGCCGGACCGTCGGGGTCCGTGGAATCGCGCACGGCCCGACGGTCACCCAGCCCGGCGGCCTCGACGCAGCCACCGCCGCCGGTCCCACTGCCGCTGCCGCTGTGGCTCGACTTGAACCAGCGGAGCCCGGTCAGCTCCTCCATAGCTCGTTCCTTACTGTCTGTATTCGCTCCAGCGAGCGGGCTGGCGCGTCCGCTTCACCCAAGAGACGATCGTAGACGACCTCCAACTGGTGCAGATCCCACTCGTCCGTGAGGACTCTCGTTCGGATGGTCGATTCCTCATAGGCCACCGTTCGTCCGTTGACGCTGGCCAAGGCGAACGCGCCGCCGACGCCGGGCAGAGCGCCCGTCGGGACTACCTGCACGTGCGCCAGCCCATCGGCCACGACTTGTTCGAGATACTCCAACTGGCCATCCATCGTGCTCGGGTCGCCGACTGGGTGCCGTAGTACGTACTCGTCGATCACGAAGCGAACTACTGGGGGTAGTTCCTTGGTGAGGATCCCCTGCCGGGTGCGTCGGGAGTCAACGGCCTCCGGGCCGTCCACGCGCAGGATCTCCGCCATGTAGCTGGGCGTCTGGAGCAGCCCGGGTACCAACCTCGACTCCCAGCCACGAATCATGGTCGCTTCATGCTCCAGCTTGGACCACTCCTCGAAGCCCGGCATGAAGCCGCTGTGTCCGAGGAACATCGTGAAGAGGATCGTCAGGGTGCCCTCGGCGCCTGTGGCTCTGTCGCAGAGTCGGGCGAGTTCTTCGCTCGGCTTGCGCCGTCCGGTCTCCACCGAAGCGATTTGCGCCGAGCTGTAATTGATTCGCTGCGCGAGCTTCTCCTGGCTGAGACCGATGCGTTCGCGGTAGTGCTTGAGCAGGGCGCCCCACACCGTGGGAGGACTGGACGGCGGCATTGAGTGAACTCCTCTTGTACTTATGCCCGTACAGGTCGGTCCAGGCCGTCGGCCTGGCCGCTGTACGCGGACAGTGACGAATCCCTTCCCGCCGACGTTCCGGCGGACCAGGATCTTTTCCGGGACAGCGATCCGCCACTTCGCGGTCCCTGATGTGGCCCTTCCCCCTGCGAAAGAACCGGGCGCTTACGGCTGGACCCCTCGGCGCCTGGTCCTTCGACGGGTCGCATCGATTCGGCGGCTCAGCCCCCGGGCTTTCTCCCCGCTCCCCCGGGGGCTGAGCCGTCCGCACCAACTCTTCACACCGGGAGAATAGCGATGTCGGCCGCCCGACCACGCGACTACGGTCAACTCAGCTGGCACGATCTCGCCGCCTACTACCTCGCCCGCTGGCGCGGCAGCCGTACCGTCTCGCGCGCACGCCGCAACGCGCTCGACAATCGTTTCCGAAGATCCGACAAGCTCCGGTCGCTGGCCGGATTGCCCGTTCACCGCCCGGCCAGCGACCGGTTCCACCCGCCCGCGAAACGAAAGAGCGGTAATCACTCCGGTGAAATCGCGTCTGGCGACAATGAATCCGCTACTCGCCTCGCGTGAGCGCCATGATCTCGTCAGTGGTCAGGGGGACCTCGCCCTTGCCGGTCAGCGCCTCGACGATCCGTTCGCCTCGGGTGCGGGAGCCCAAGGGCACGATCGTTGCCATGCCGTCATCTCCGACGATGACGTCCACTTCATCGCCCGGCTCCAGGCCGAGCTGTTGACGTACCCGCAGCGGGATGGTGATCTGGCCTTTGCGGGTGATCCGCATGTGATTCTCCTTCCCGCGGTGTGCTGAAATCCGCGACTCACCCTGACAAAATCCCCGACTCGCGGGTGGTTTTAGGCGCGCAGGCGGAGGCCTTTGGGGGTGGCGCGGAAGCCGGCTTCGGTGAGGACTTCGGTGAGGTGGCTGGCCAGGGAGCCGATGCCGTCGGCGCGTTCGACGGCCAGGGTGCCCAGCCAGCCTTCGCGGACGGCGGTGGCCAGGGCTTGGGCGGCGGGGCGGAGGGCGGCGTCGTCCTCGGTGAAGCTGAGGAGCGAGCGGCCGCCGCGTTCTACGTAGAGGGCGGGTGAGCCGTCTACGAGGACGGCCAGTGCGCCTGCTTTGCGGGCGGGGCGGTGTTTGGAGTCGCCGACGGTGGCCGGCCAGGGGAGGGCGGCGCCCCACGGTTGGGCGGGGTCGGCGGCGGCTAGTACGACGGAGGTTGGCGGGCCGGTGGGGTGGTCGTCGCGGGCTAGGGCTCGGAGGCGGTCGATCGCGCCGGGGACGGCGAACTGGGCGGCGCCGAGGCCTTCGACGACGTAGCCGCGGCGGCAGCGGCCGGACTCCTCCATGGCGCGCAGCACGCGGTAGGTCGCGGCGAAGCCGCCGTCGACGCGCTCGGTGGCCAGGGCGCCCCTGGTCAGGACGCCGTGGCGTTCCAGGAAGGCCTCGGCGCGGGCGTGCGCGCGGCGGGTGGTGTCGGGTTCCCGGGGGGCGGCCAGGGACCAGCGGCCGGCGACGGTGGGCGGGCCGGTGCGGGAGGGCATGGCGGGGCGGCCGGCGCGCAGGCGGGCGTATCGGCCTCGGGGTGCCGAGCGGCGGGGTTTGTGCGCGGCGCCCTTGCCGGTGGTGAGGGCGCGGACGGGGCCGAGCGTGTCGTTGGTCAGCAGGCCCGCCCAGGTCAGGTCCCAGAGGGCGGCGATGAGCGCGGAGTCGTCGGGGTTGGGCTGGCCGGCCTCGGTCACGGCGGCACCGAGCTGGCGGAAGAACAGGGCGCCGCCGCCGTCGAGGGTGGCCAGGATGGCGGCGTGCAGGGGGGTGGCGGGCGGTTCGGGGTCGGCGTCGGGGAGGAGCAGGTCGGCGACGTCGGCGGGCGCGAGCGCGAGCCATCCGTCCGAACCGGGCAGCGTGCCGCAGCCGGTCCAGGTGACCTCGCCGGCGGCGGTCAGCTCGTCGAGCAGCGCGGGGTTGTAGCCGGGCAGCCGGGCGGGCAGCACCAGCGACTCCAGCGCGCTGGCCGGGATCGGCGCGCCGGCCAGCTGTTCGACCACGGACAGCACGTCGTCGGGGCCGGGCGCGCGCCGGATGCGGGCACCGATACCGTGCCAGGCCGGCAGGAACCGCCCGAGCGCGGCCGGCTCCACCGGCTCCACCTCGGCGCGCAGCCGGGCCAGCGACGCCCGCCGCAGCCGCCGCAGCACCTCCCCGTCGCAGTACTCGACGCCCCCGGTGTGCTGCTCGCGCACCGGGCGCAGCTCGCCCTTGACCAGCCGTCCGGAGCCCACCAGCCGGTCCAGCACGCCGCGCACCACCGCCACGCCGAGCCCGAACCTGGCCGCCGTGTCGGCCGCGTCGAACGGGCCGTGGGTGCGGGCGTAGCGGACCAGCAGCTCGCCCAGCGGGTCGGCCACCGGCTCGGTGAACACTTCGGGCACCCCGACCGGCAGCGCGGCCCCGAGCGCGTCGCGCACCTTGCCGGCGTCCTCGATGGCCAGCCAGCGCTGTTCGCCCGCGATCCGCACCCGGATCAGCCGCCGGGCCGCCTCCAGCTCGGCCAGCCATTCCTCCTGGACGCCGCGCTGGGCGGCCTCGTCCGTTGTCAGGTCGCCGAGGAAGCGGAGCAGGTCGGCGGCCTGTTCGGCGGTGCGGGCGTGCCGTCCGGGGGCCAGGCGCTGCAGCTCAGACTCCACCTCGGCGAGGACCTCGGGGTCGAGCAGCTCGCGCATCGCCTCGGAGCCGAGCAGCTCGGCGAGCAGCGTGGAGTCCAGCGAGAGCGCGGCGGCGCGGCGTTCGGCCAGCGGGGCGTCCAGCTCGTAGAGGAACATGCCGACGTAGCCGAACAGCAGGCTGCGCGCGAACGGCGACGGGGACGGGGTGGTGACCTCGACGACCTTGACGCGGCGGCCGGCCACGTCGGACATCAGCTCGCGCAGGCCGGGCAGGTCGTAGACGTCCTGCACGCACTCCCGCATGGCCTCCAGGGAGACCGGGAACTGTTCGTAGCGGCTGGCCACGGTGAGCAGCTGGGCGGATCGTTGCCGCTGCTGCCACAGGGGGGTGCGCCGGCGCGGGTCACGGCGGGGCAGCAGCAGCGAGCGGGCGGCGCACTCCCGGAACCGGGCGGCGAACAGCGCGGAGTTGCCGAGCTCGTCGACGACTATGCGCTCCACCTCGTCGGGGTCGAGCAGCACGTCCTCGGCGGTGGGCTGTACCTCGGCGCCGGCCTCGTCCAGGGCGTCGGGCAGCCGCAGCACGATCCCGTCGTCGGCGCTGGCCGCGCTGACCTCCACGCCGCGCCGCTCGCGCAGCCGGGCCGCGATGGCCAGCGCCCACGGGCCGTTGACCTGGGCGCCGAACGGCGAGTGCACCACCAGCCGCCAGTCGCCCAGCTCGTCGCGGAACCGCTCCACCACGACCGTCCGGTCGCTGGGCACGTGCCGGGTCGCGTCGCGCTGTTCGTCCAGGTAGCCGAGCAGGTTGTCGGCCGCCCACTCGTCCAGGCCGGCGGCGGTGATCCGTTGGCGGGCGGCGTCGGCGTCCAGCGCGGACAGCTCGCGCACGAACGCCCCGATGGCCCGCCCCAGCTCCAGCGGCCGGCCCACCGCGTCGCCCTTCCAGAACGGCATCCGGGCGGGCTGGCCGGGCGCGGGGGTGACGATGACCCGGTCGTGCGTGATGTCCTCCACCCGCCACGACGACGTGCCGAGCAGGAAGGTGTCGCCCACCCGGGACTCGTAGACCATCTCCTCGTCCAGCTCGCCGACCCGGGAGCCTCGGCCGTCGGCGCCGCCCGGGGTCATGACGGTGAACAGGCCCCGGTCCGGGATGGTGCCGCCCGAGGTGACCGCCAGCCGCTGCGCACCGGGCCGGCCGCGCAGCTCGTCGGTCACCCGGTCCCAGGTGATGCGGGCGCGCAGCTCGCCGAAGTCCTCGCTGGGGTAGCGGCCGGCCAGCATGTCGAGGGTGGCGTTCAGCGCGGAGTCGGGCAGGGCGGTGAACGGGGCGGCCCTGCGTACCAGGTCGGCGACCTGTTGGACGGTCCACGGCTCCATGGCCACCATGGCGACGACGTGCTGGGCCAGCACGTCCAGCGGGTTGCGGGGGTAGCGCAGCTTCTCGATGGCGCCCTCGGCCATCCGCTCGGCCACCACCGCGCAGGACACCAGGTCGCCCCGGTACTTGGGGAACACCACGCCCCGGGAGATCGCCCCGACCTGGTGGCCGGCCCGGCCCACCCGCTGCAGGCCGGACGCCACGCTGGGCGGCGCCTCCACCTGGACCACCAGGTCGACCGCGCCCATGTCGATGCCCAGCTCCAGGCTGGAGGTGGCCACCACGCAGGGCAGCTTGCCGGCCTTCAGCTCCTCTTCCACCGTCGTGCGCTGCTCGCGGGACATCGAGCCGTGGTGCGCCTTGGCCACCACGGCCGGGACGCCGGTGGTCAGCCCGGACTCGGCGATCAGCTCGGCGGGGTACTGGTCGCCGGGTTCGAGATCGGTCTTCTCCGCGACCAGCTCGTTGAGCCGGGCGGTCAGGCGCTCGGCCAGCCTTCTGGAGTTGGCGAACACGATCGTCGAGCGGTGTGCGGTGATCAGCTCCAGCACCCGGCGTTCCACCGCCGGCCAGATCGAGGGGCGCTGGGCGTGGCCGGCCGCCGAGCCGATGACCTCCTCGTCGGAGCTGCCGGGATCGGGCGTGACGTCCAAAGCGCCCAGGTCGGGGACCGGGACCTCGACCTTCACCTCGATCGTCTTGGGGATCTTGGGGCGGATCACCTCGACCGGGCGGTTGCCGGCGAGGAACGCGCTGACCTCGTCGACCGGGCGGACCGTCGCGGACAGGCCGATGCGCTGGGCGGGGCCGTCGGCGAGGATGTCGTCCAGGCGTTCCAGGGACAGGGCCAGGTGGGCGCCGCGCTTGGTGCCGGCCACGGCGTGCACCTCGTCCACGATGACCGTCCGGACGCCGCGCAGCGAGTCCCGCGCGGACGAGGTGAGCAGCAGGAACAGCGACTCCGGGGTGGTGACCAGGACGTCGGGCGGGGTGCGGCCGAAGCGGCGGCGGTCCTCGGCGGGAGTGTCGCCGGTGCGCATGCCGATGGTGATGTCCGGTTCTGGCCGGCCGAGGCGGTGCGCGGCCTGGCGGATGCCGGCCAGCGGGGAGCGGAGGTTGCGCTCCACGTCGACGGCGAGGGCCTTGAGCGGGGACACGTAGAGCACCCGGCAGCGGCGCTTCGGGTCCTCGGGGGGCGGCTCGGTGGCCAGCCGGTCCAGCGCCCAGAGGAACGCCGCGAGCGTCTTGCCGGAGCCGGTGGGCGCCACGACCAGCGCGTGCTTACCCGCGCGCGCGGCGGCCCACGCCCCGGCCTGTGCGGCGGTGGGCGCGGCGAAGGCGCCGGTGAACCAGCTCCTCGTGGCGGGGGAGAAGCCGGTGAGCGCGCTGTTCTCGTCCACGCCTTCCATCATGGCGCGGCCCACCGACAGTTCTGGTGGCCTGGCTAGCCTTGGCCGACGGCGAAGCCCTCCTCGACGTCCCGGCTGCGGTACGAGCGGAACGCGATGTGGGTGTCGGTCTCCAGGACGCCGGGCACCTTGCTCAGGCCGCCCGCGATGACGTCGGCGAGCTGCTCGTGCTCGCGGACCTTGACCACGGCGATCAGGTCCACGTCGCCGGCGCAGGAGTACACGGCGTCCACCCCGTCCAGGTCGGCGATCGCCTGCGCGGCCTCGGGAATGTGGTCCGCGACGGTGTGGACCATGACGAACGCGGTGATCACGGTAGCTCCTTCGCTGACTAGTGGGCCCCGATCTTAGACGCGGGCGCCGCGCGGGCCTTGGCCAGCCAGCCGCCCCAGCGGCCGGCGCCGAACGCGGGCTCCGCCCAGCCGCCGCTGGCGCGCACCAGCCGGGTGCCCGGGCGCTCCAGCCAGCGCAGCAGCACGCCGATCTCCTCGGCCGGCGCGCCGCGCAGCGGACCCGGGCCGGGGCGGACGGTCTCCGCGCCCGCCCGCAGCGCCTCCACCACCGGCATCGGCGCCACCCCGCGCCTGGCCACCCCGGCCGAGGCCAGCCGTCCGTGCCGCACCACCGCGAACTCCCAGCCGCCCGAGCCGTCCGGGCGGGCCGCCACCAGCTCGGGCAGCGCGGCCAGCGCCGCCAGCCGCTGGCCCGTCCGCAGCGCGGCGATCAGCCCGGCCAGCCGGTCGCGGCGGGTGGCCGCCGACTCGTAGCGCCCGGCCGCGCCCAGCCGGTCCACCTCGGCGGCCAGCGACCGCAGCGGCTGGTCGGCGTGCCCGGCGAGCAGGTCGAGCACGGCGTGGACCGAGGGCGCGTACTCCGCCACGCTCTGCCGGCCGGCGCACGGGGCGCCGCAGCGGCCCAGCTCGGCGAGCACGCACGGGGTGGCCTTCGGGTCGCGCGCCGGGATCCGCTGCGTGCAGCGCCGTACCGGCACCGCGTCCTGCACCGACTCCATCGCGGACACCGCGTCCTGCCGGGACCGGAACGGGCCGAACGCGCCGTCCCGCGCGGTCCGGACCACCGACAGCCGGGGGAACGGCTCGTCGGTCAGGGTCAGCCACCAGGCCAGGTACGGGGTGCGCGAGCGGCGGTTGAACCGGGGGCGGTGCGCGCCGAGCAGCCGCAGCTCGCGGACCTGCGCTTCCAGGGCGTGCGCGCACTCCACCACGTCGACCCGCTGGGCCAGGGCGACCATGTCCCGCACCCGGCGCCTGCGCTCGGCGGCCGTGAAGTAGGAACGGACACGTTTGCGCAGGTCGCCGCTGGTTCCGACGTAGAGCACCTCGTCGCGGGCGCCTCGGAACAGGTAGACGCCCGGAGTGTTCGGCAGCCGCTCGGCCAGGCCGCGCTTGCGCCGCTGCGCGTCGGTGGGGCGGGTGCCGGCGGCGCTGGCGGCCAGCGCGAGCAGCTCCTCCAGGCTCTGCACGCCCAGGTTCCCGACCCGTTCCAGGAGCCTGTGCAGCACCTCCACGGTGGCGCGCGCGTCGTCCAGTGCGCGGTGCGTGGGACGTACCGAGGTGCCGAACAGCTCGGCCAGCGCGCCCAGCCGCACCGACGGCGCCTCGTCTCGGCTCAGGACCGCTCTTGCTAGCCGCGCGGTGCACAGCACGGCCGGGCGCGGCCAGGCCAGGCCCTGGTCGCGGCAGGCGGCGCGCAGGAACCCGGTGTCGAACGGCGCGTTGTGCGCGACCAGCACGGCGCCGGCGCAGAACTCCAGCACGCTGGGCAGCACGGTGGCGATCCGGGGCGCGCTGGTGACCATGGCCTGGGTGATGCCGGTCAGCGCCACCACGGCCGGCGCGATCGGTCCGCCCGGATCGACCAGCGTGGCCAGCTCGCCCAGCCGTTCGCCGCCGCGCACCTTCACCGCGCCGACCTCGGTGATCGCGTCGGCGCCCGCGCTGCCACCGGTGGTCTCCAGGTCGAGCACCACGAAGGTCACCTCGCGCAGCGGCGTTCCGAGCTCGTCGAATGACAACTGTGGCATTTTGGGGACGGTAGGGCCCGGGACCGACGATTTCGGATGACAGGGCCGGCCCGCCGGCGACTTGACTACTAGCCTGTATTAATGGGTGACCAGGGCTGGGCCGCGCTACCGGAGCCGGTGCGCGTACGGCTCGCCGAGATCGCGTCGGTCGCGGTCGGCGAGCTGCCGCCCTCGGACGTGCCCTCCGCGCTGCGCCGGCTGGCGCGGTTCACCCCCGGCAAGCGGGCACGGTTGGGCGCTCGGGCGCTGCTCGGCGAGCTGCGCGAGTCGTCGGCGTTCCGGTCCGCGGTGGTCGCCTGGTGGACCGAGCACCGCGCCGGCGACGAACCCGGGACGGACCGGGTCACGGCGGCCGCCGTCGCGGTGCTGACCGGCGCCGAGGACGCCACCGAGCTGGTCGCCTCGGTGGCCGAACGGGTGGACGTGGGGGCGCTGCGCGCCGAACGGGACGCCGCGCTGGCCAGGGTCGACAAGCTCACCGCCGAGCTGGAGCGGCTGCGAGCCGAGCTGGCCGAGGCGCGTTCCGGCGCCCGCCAGGTGGTGCCGGAGATGGAGCGGGAGCTGGAGAAGCTGCGGCGCCGGATCCGCGAGCAGGGCATGCGGGTGCGCGCCGCGGAGGACCGCACCCGGGCCGCCGAGAGCGAGCTGGCCGAGCTGCGCCGGACCAGCGCCGAGGAGCTGGCGGTGGCGGTGTCGGAGCGGGACAGGGCGCGGGAGCGGGCCAACGCCGAGCGGGCGCGCGCGGCGCGGGCCGGTGAGCAGGCCAGCGGCGCGCGGGCGGCCGCCAGGGAGGCGCGCAAGGCCGACGAGGCACGGCTGGAGCTGCTGCTGGACACGCTCGCCGGGGCGGTGGCCGGCATCCGGGGGGAGCTGGCGCTGGGTGGCGGCGGCCGTGGCGGTCCGCGCCCGGCCGACCTGGTGCGCGGCGCCCGGCCGCTGCGGCCCGAGGCGGCCAGGGTGAGCGACCCGTCCGGGCTGGACCGGCTGCTCGCGCTGCCGTCCGTACACCTGATCGTGGACGGCTACAACGTGAGCAAGACCGGCTACCCCGAGCTGACCCTGTTCGACCAGCGGACCCGGCTGGTCGGCGCGCTGGGAGCGCTGGCCGCGCGGACCGGCGCCGAGATCACCGTGGTGTTCGACGGGGCGGCGGTGGCGGGCGGGCCGAGCCGGCAGCCCCGTGGCGTGCGGGTGCTGTTCAGCGACCCCGGGGTGACGGCCGACGACGTGATCCGGGAGCTGGTCGGGTCCGAGCCGTTCGGGCGGCCGGTCCTGGTGGTCAGCTCGGACCGGGCGGTGGCGGAGTCGGTGCACCGGGGCGGGGCGCACCCGCTGGCGTCCTCGGTGCTGTTGGACCTGTTGTCCCGGGGCTGAGCCCGTTCCCGCCCGAAGATTGTCGGGGGGTCGCCCTACCGTCCGTCGTGTCGCTACCGAACCGACAGACGGGAGACCACGAAATGATCATCGACTGCGACGGATGCGCGGTGCGAGGGGACGCCTGCGAGGACTGCGTGGTGGGGGTGTTCCTCGGCATGCCGGGTGCCGCCGACGAACCGAACCTGCCGTCCGGCGCTCGAACACTGCAGCTCGACGCACCGGAGTGCCGCGCGCTCAGCGTGCTCGCGGACCAGGGGTTGGTTCCGAGGTTGCGACTGGTGGCCACCGACCTGCGGCGAGCATCACCCACGTCGCCTACGAACGACGATTTGAGCAACGCAGGGTAACCAGATGCTGTTACAAAACGACGATCGGACACCTCCAGTGACGATTGAGTTTTCGTTGTGACCGCGCCACGCCGGAGGGGGGTGCTTCTGGACCTTGCCGCCCCACCTCCGTAATCTCCCCGAGACCTTGCGGGGCGTCTGCCTTTCGCTCCCCGATTGGCGCCGTGAGGTCGCCGCCATACGGCGGCCGCGCGAGTCGAGTCGGGTGCGTCCAGTCCGGCTCCGCACCCTGGCTGCGCGCGCCGCCCTGGACGGTCTCAGGGAAGGAGATTGGTGTCGTGGCGTCCAGAGGACACCTGCGTTCGTTCGTAGGCGCACTCTCCGCGACCGTGATGGCACTGATCCTCGGCGTCGTACTGGTGGGCCCCGCATACGCCGACCCGCCGCCGCCTCCCGGCGCTCCGAAGCCCTCGGACGCCGCCGCCCAGCTCGCGTCCGCGCAGCACGAGGCGGAAGCGCTCACCGAGCAGTGGCACGCCGCCAAGGACCAGCTGGATGCGCGCAACGAGCAGGCGCAGCGGGCACAGGCCGCCGTCGAGCCGTCGCGCCAGGCCGCCGAGCGCGCGCAGGCCGCCGAGGAGAAGTTCCGCGTCCAGGTCGTCGACAAGGTCACCAGCGAGGCCATGGAGAGCGGCCGGCTGGACGAGCTCAACGCGCTGGTGCTCAGCGACTCGCCGAGCGACTTCCTGGACCAGATGACGACGCTCGAGTCGTTCACGTCCGACCAGAAGGCGATGTTGGACCAGGCGCAGGCCCTGGTGGCCGCCGCGACCGAGGCCCGGACCGAGGCCGGCAACGCCGTCACCCGCGCCCAGGAGGCCGCCGCGCAGGCGCGCACGGCGCTGGACGAGATCGGCGTGCGCAAGCAGCAGGCCGACACCCGCATCGCACAGGCGCAGCAGCTGCTCGGCCGGCTCAGCCCCGCCGAGAAGGCCGCGCGGACCGCCGACGAGGGTTCGCCCCTCGGCGTCGTGCTGGGCACCAGCAAGGGCGCGCTGGCCCTCAAGGCGGCCATGAGCCGGATGGGCGGCCCCTACGTCTGGGGCGGCACCGGGCCGAGAGGCTTCGACTGCTCCGGCCTGGTCTACTGGGCGTTCAAGCGGGTCGGGATCACCATGCCGAGATCGGCGGCCTCGCAGGCCAGCGTCGGCAAGCCGGTGCAGAAGAGCGACCTACAGCCCGGTGACCTGATCTTCTTCTACAGCCCGATCACGCACGTCGGCATCTACGCCGGCAACGGCAAGGTGCTCAACGCGGTCCAGACCGGCGACACGGTGCGGTACTCGGACCTGTCCAGGATGAAGAGTTACGCCGGCGCCCGGCGACTCTAGCTGCCCTCGGATTTCTCCGCTCCCCAGCAGCGGGCGGCGGCCGGTGTTGTTCGAACCCGGCCGCCGCCTTTTCTGTCTCCGGGCTGGGTTAGCCTGACCGGGCGATGCCGACCCTGCTGGTGACCAACGACTTCCCGCCTCGGGTAGGAGGGATCCAGGGGTATCTGGCCGAGCTGGTGGCGCGGCTTCCGGCCGGCGAGGTCGTGGTCTATGCGCCGGCGTGGCCGGGGGCGGAGGAGTTCGACGCCGCGGCGCCGTTCCCGGTGCACCGGCATCCCGGTTCGCTGATGCTGCCGGTGCCCGCCGTCGCGCGCCGGGCGGCGGAGCTGGCCGGGTATTACGGGTGTGACGCGGTGTGGTTCGGCGCGGCCGCCCCGCTGGCGTTGCTCGGGCGGGGGTTGCGGGCGGACCGGGTGGTGGCCAGCACGCACGGTCACGAGGTCGGGTGGTCGATGCTGCCGGGGGCTCGGCAGGCGCTGCGGCGGATCGGTGCGGACGCGGACGTGGTCACGGTGGTGTCGCGGTACACCAGGCGCCGGCTCGCCGCCGCGTTCGGGCCGATGGCCGCGCTCGAACACCTGCCGCCCGGGATCGACAGCGACCGCTTCCGCCCGGATCCGGGTGCGCGCGCCGAGCTGCGTGCTCGGTATCGGCTGGGGGGACGGCCGGTGATCAGCTGCGTGTCTCGGCTGGTCGCTCGTAAGGGGCAGGATGCGTTGGTCGCCGCGCTGCCGTTGGTTCGGCGGGAGGTGCCGGGGGCGGCGTTGGTGCTGGTCGGGGACGGGCCGGATGCCGGGCGGTTGCGGCGGCTGGCGGCTTCGTACGGGGTGGGTGAGGACGTCGTGTTCACCGGGGCGGTGCGGTGGGGCGAGTTGCCTGCGCACCATGCGGTTGGGGATGTGTTCGCGATGCCTTGTCGCACCCGGGGGCGGGGGCTGGATGTGGAGGGACTTGGCATCGCGCTGTTGGAGGCGGCGGCGTGCGGGCTGCCGGTGGTGGCCGGCGGGTCTGGAGGGGCGCCGGAGACGGTTCGTCCCGGGGAGACCGGTGAGGTGGTCGACGGGCGGGATGTGGCCGGGGTGGCCGGGGTGCTGGCGGGGCTGTTGGGGGATGGGGATCGCGCGCGGGCGATGGGTGCGGCCGGGCGTGCGTGGATGCGCCGGGAGTGGGGGTGGGAGCGGTCCGCCGGGCGGCTCGCCGGGTTTTTGTCCGGGGGTGCGTGGCCGACCGTTCCGAGACAGACCGACCGTCGGTCTGTTTAGTTCGTGGGTGCGGCGCCGGTCCGTAGTGGGCGGGCGGTTTGTCTAGTTCGTGTGCGGCACCGGCGGGGACCGACCGACGGTCGGTCTAGTTCGTGTGCGGCGTCGGCGCGAACCGACCGACGGTCGGTCTAGCTCGTGTCCGGCGTCGATGCGAACCGACCGACGGTCGGTCTAGCTCGCGGCCGGGGCGTAACCCCGTGTGACCGTTCACCACGGCGTTGCCCGCCCGCCGGCCGCACCCGGCCCATGGAGATCGACAGGAGCGGCGGTGTCCAGCCGCTATACCACCACCGGCGTCGATGTCGACGAAACGGCCGCAACCTCCGAAGTCACACTCCGTAAACGACCCCGCACCAACCGCCAACCACGACCAAAACCGACCGACCGTCGGTCTAGCTCCGGCCGGCGGCCGCGTCCCGGTACAACGCGTCGATCTGGTCGGCGTATGACTTGGCCACCACGCCGCGCTTGAGCTTGAGCGTCGGCGTGAGCTCCCCACCCGCCTCGGTGAAGTCCACCGTCAGCACCCGGTACTTCTTGATCGCCTCCGCGTGCGAGACCGCCTGGTTCGCCTCCGCCACAGCCTGGTCGATCTCCGCGAGCAGCTCCGGATCGTTCACCACGTCGGACGGATCGGCCGGATCGGCGGGCACCGGCTTGCCGTGACGTTCCCGCCAGCCAGGCAACGCCTCCGGATCAAGCGTGATGAGCGCCCCGATGAACGGCTGCCGGTCCCCGACCACCATGCACTGGCTGATCAGCGGATGCGCCCGCAGCCGATCCTCCAGCGCGGCCGGGGCGACGTTCTTGCCGGCCGCAGTGACGATCAGCTCCTTCTTCCGGCCGGTAATCCGCAAGAACCCGGCATCGTCCAGCTCACCGAGATCACCCGTGTGGAACCAGCCGTCCGCGATGGCGTCCTCGGTGGCCTCCCGGTTGTGCCAGTACCCGCGGAACACCACGTCGCCCCGGATCAGCACCTCCCCGTCGTCGCCGATCCGCACCCCCGTGCCGGCGATCGGCCGCCCGACGGTGCCGATGCGCTGCGCGGCCGGGGTGTTCAGCGTGGCCGCCGCCGTCGTCTCGGTCAGCCCGTACCCCTCGTACACCGGCAGCCCGACACCCCGGAAGAAGTGCCCCAGCCGCTCGCCCAGCGGCGCGCCGCCCGACACCGCGGCCACGCACCGCCCACCCAGCGCGGCACGCAGCTTCCCGTACACGAGCTTGTCGAACAACGCGTGCCGCAGCCGTAACGGCAGCCCGGGCGACGGCTGCGCCCGGCTCCACTCCTCGGCCGTCGCGGCGGCCGCGTCGAAGATGGCCCCCTTCCCCGACGAGTGCGCGCGCTGCTGCGCGCCGTTGAAGACCTTCTCGAAGACCCTGGGCACGGACAGCACGAACGTCGGCTGGAACGAGGCCAGCTCGTCGACCAGGTTCGATGTGTCGGCGACGTGCCCGATGGTGGTCCGGCTGTACACCCCGCCGCACTGGATGATCTTGGCGAGCACGTGCGCGAGCGGCAGGAACAGCAGCACCGAGCCGTCCGAGGCGAGCAGCTCGGGGAACGCGCGGGTGGCCGCCTTCAGCTCGGCGAGCAGGTTGCGGTGCGTCACCTCGCAGCCCTTCGGGCGCCCGGTCGTGCCCGAGGTGTAGATGAGCGTGGACAGGTCGTCGGCCCGTATCCCGGCGCGTCGCTCGTCCAGCTGCGAGGCCGTCACCGACGCGCTGTCGGCGGCCAGCCGCTCGACGTCCGGCTCGATCTGCCAGACGTGGCGCAGCGCCGGCAGCCGGTCGCGCAGCTCGGCCACGGACGCGCCGTTCGCCTCGGACTCCACGAAGACGGCGACCGCCCCGGAGTCGGACAGGATCCAGGAGATCTGCTCGTCGGAGGAGCTGTGGTAGATCGGCACGGTGGTGGCGCCGACCGCCGCGATGGCGTAGTCCACCAGCGTCCACTCGAACCGGGTGCGGGACAGGATCGCCACCCGGTCGCCCGGCTCGATGCCCGAGGCGATCAGGCCCCGGGCCACCTCGCCGACCTGGTCGGCGAATTCCTTGGCGGTGACGTCCACCCAGCCGTCGCCGACCTTGCGGCGGAAACTGACCGCCTCGGGGAAGCGGTCGGCGTTGTCGAAGACGGTGTCGGCAAGGCTCTCGTTGTCGGACACCTCCTCCACCGTCGGCACCACGTACTCCCGCATCCGAAGCCTCCCGACCCCTGTGTCCGTCATCGCGTGGCGCCCAACCTATAACGGCTACCCGCCAGTAGGGGAGGGCTTGATCACAGATCGACGGGCGAGCCGCCGCACCGCGCCGCGCCGGGCCCGGATACGGTCGGGGCCGTGGGCACGGTGGACGTGGTGGACGAGACGTTCCTCGCCGTCCCGCCGCCCCGGGTGGCGGCCGAGTTCGCCGACCCGGCGAGCTGGCGGCGGTACTGGCCCGACCTGCGGTTGAGCGTGGTCACCGACCGGGGCGAGCGGGGCTTTCGGTGGACGGTGCACGGCGCGCTGGTCGGCAGCATGGAGGTCTGGCTGGAGCCGGTGCTGGACGGCACGGTGCTGCACTACTACCTGCGCGCCGACCCGCCCGACCAGGCCGGGCGCCCCAGCCCGCTGCGCCCCCGGCGGGCGATGGCCGAGATCTCCCGGCGCCAGCGCGCGGCCAAGTCGATAGCGCTCGGCCTGAAGGACCTGCTGGAGCAGGGCCGCCCCGCCGGCGAGCCGCCGCCGTGACGCGGGTCCACGTGGTGGCGGACGTGCATGGCAACAGCGCCGCGCTGGCGCGGGCCGGGGAAGGGGCGGACGCCCTGCTCGTGCTCGGCGACCTGCTCAACTTCGTGGACTACGACGACCACTCGAAGGGCATCCTCGCGCAGGTGTTCGGGCCGGAGGCGGTGGCCCGGTTCGCCTGGCTGCGGATCAACGGGGAGCCCGGCGAGCTGGGCGCCTACGCCCAGTCGCTGTGGGCCGGCCTGCCCGACCCGAAGGCCACCCTGGAGGACGCCGCCCGCGAGCAGTACCGGCGGCTGTTCGACGCGCTGCCGGTGCCGACGTTCCTGACCCCGGGCAACGTCGACCTGCCGCACCTGTGGCCGGAGTTCCTCAGGCCCGGCGTGCGGGTGCTGGACGGCGACGTGGTCGAGCTGGACGGGCTGCGGTTCGGCTTCGTCGGCGGGCTGCCGTGGGCGCGGCCGAGGGACTCCGCGCGCGGCGGTCCCTGGCGGCCGTACGTGCGCCACCAGGACGAGTACGACGCCGCCTGCGCCGCGCTGGGCAGCGTGGACGTGCTGTGCAGCCACGTGCCGCCCCGGGTGCCCGAGCTGGCCTACGACGTCGTCTCCCGGCGCACCGAGGTGGGCAGCGACGCGCTGCTGGGCGTGATCGAGCGCGAGCGGCCACGGGCCGCGCTGTTCGGGCACGTGCACCAGCCGATGGCCGCCAGGGCGCGGGTGGGACGGACCGAGTGCGTGAACGTCGGCCACTTCCGCCGCACCGAGCGCCCGTACGTGCTCACCTGGTGAGCGAGCCGGGCTTGCCGCGCCGGTAACCTGCCGCCATGGCCGACTCCACGACGCAGTCCATCACGATCGACGCCGCGCCGGAGCGGATCATGGCGGTGATCGCGGACTTCCCGGCCTACCCGGAGTGGGCGGGGGCGGTGCAGAGCGTCGAGGTGGTCGCCGAGGGGCCGGGTGGCAGGGCGGCCGAGGTGCGGTTCGGCCTGGACGCCGGTGTGTTCAAGGACACCTACACGCTGGCCTACGACTGGGCGGAAGATGGGTTGTCGGTGCGCTGGCGGCTCACCAAGGGACAGATCCAACGGGCTCAGCAGGGCTCCTACGTGTTGGAACCGTCGGGCGTGGGTACCAGGGTGACTTACTCGCTGAGCGTCGAGCTGAGCATTCCGATGATCGGCATGCTTCGCCGGAAGGCCGAGAAGATCATCATCGACACCGCGCTGAAGGAGTTGAAGCGTCGGGTCGAGGGCTGACCGGCGCGCGGGGGTCTTTCGTCGAAACACAGCGAAGGTGGGGACGCGGTGCGCATCCTGCTGTTCACCGGAAAGGGCGGCGTCGGTAAGACCACGCTGGCCGCCGCCACCGCCGCCAGGGTGGCCCGCGCCGGCCGCAAGGCGCTGGTGGTCTCCGCCGACCCCGCGCACTCGCTCGGCGACGCCCTGGACGCCCCGCTGGACGCCGAGCCGACCGAGGTGGGGCCGGGCCTGTTCGCCGCGCACCTGGACAACCGGGCGCTGCTGGAAGGCGCCTGGGGCGAGCTGCGCGGGCACCTACGGACCGTGCTGGCCGGCGCCGGGGTGGACGAGCTGGTGGCCGACGAGCTGACCTGGCTGCCCGGCGTGGAGGAGCTGCTCGCGCTCGGCGAGGTGCAGCGGCTGGCCGGCACCGGCCTGTGGGACGTGGTGATCGTGGACTGCGGGCCGACGGCTGAGACGCTGCGGCTGCTCGGCCTGCCGGAGGCGATCGGCGGGTACCTGGAGCGGCTGTACCCGGCGCATCGGCGCGCGGTGCGCGGGCTGCTGGCGGGCATTGCGTCCGGTAAGACGGGCGCCCCCAACGGGTCGCTGGACTGGGACGGCGCCGCCGATGCGCTGGGACGGCTGGCCGAGCAGGTGGCCGCGCTGCGCGCCATGCTCGCCGACCACGACAGCACCAGCATCCGCCTGGTGTTGACGCCGGAGCGGCTGGTCGCCGCCGAGAGCAGGCGGACCATGACCGCGCTGGCGCTGCACGGGCTGCGGGTGGACGGGATCATCGCCAACCGAATGGTGCCGCCCATCGCGCCGTCCACCTGGGGGCCGGCCGCCCGCTGGGTGCGCGCCCGGCACGCCGAGCAGCAGGAGGTGCTGGGCGAGCTGTCCGCGCTGTGGAGCGGTTGTGACGGTGGTGCCGTTCGGGTGGTGCCGTACACCGCCGCCGAGCCGATCGGGCTGACCGCCCTGGCCGAGCTGGGCGACGAAGTGTACGGCGAGGACGAGCCGCTGGCCGGGGCGGACGCGCCGCCGTTGCTGTCCGTGCGCCGGACCGGCGGTGACGGTATCGCGCTGGACTCGGAGTTCGAGCTGGCGCTGCGACTGCCAGGGCTGGACCGGCGCACGCCGCTGGAGCTGACCCGCATCGACGACGACCTGGCGGTCACCGTCGGCGGGGTGCGCCGGCTGGTCGCGCTGCCCTCGGTGCTGTGCCGCTGCGAGGTGCTCGGCGCCCGGGTCGGCACCGACCGGCTCGCGGTGATGTTCCGTCCGGACCCCTCGGTCTGGAAAACGCGCGGCGCGACCCGCACCGGACCGAAAGCAACCCCGTGAAGAGCGCCTGTCCAGCCCGCCGGCGAGTGAGGCGAGAGCGATGACGGACTGTTCCGGGCACGCCACGCTGGCCGACGAGTGGCGCGGCTACGCCGGTGACGCGCTGCGGCTGCTGGAGCCGCTGGTCGAACGCGTCCGCACCCAGCCGCCCGACCCGGACCACCCGGAGCCGAGCAGCTGCGCGGACTGCCCGGTGTGCGCGGTGATCACGGTGCTGCGCGGCGGGCGCTCCGAGCTGGCGGTGCGGCTGGCCGACCAGGCGGCCGAGCTGCTCGCGGTGCTGCGCACGGCGCTGGACGAGGGCGTCGGGGCGCCCGAGCGCGAGCCCCGCCCGCCCGGCACCTCCCACCCGCCGAGGGTGCAGCGGATAGCGGTGGCCCGCGACGACCAGCCGGTCGGGCCGCGCACCGGCCCGTGCTGACCGTCGGGGTCGACGTCGGTGGGACCAGCGTGCGGGCCGGAGTGGTGGACGCCGACGGCACCGTGCTGGACACCGCGCGAGCGGCCACCCCCGGCCAGGACACCGCCCTGGAGTCCGCGATCGTCGGCGTGATCGCCGAACTGGCCGCCCGCCACCCCGTCTGCGCCGTCGGCCTCGCGCTGGCCGGGTTCGTCACCCCGGACCGGCGGGTGGTCAGGTTCGCCCCGCACCTGCCCTGGCGCGGCGTCCCGGTGGCCGACCGCATCGCCGAGCGCTGCGCCCTGCCCGTGGTAATCGAGCACGACGCCAACGCCGCCGCCCTGGCCGAGCGCCGGTTCGGCGCCGCGTCCGGCTCCGGCGCCCGGGCCCGCTCCATCCTGTTCATCGCGCTCGGCACCGGCATCGGCGCCGCGCTGCTGATCGACGGCCGCCTCTACCGGGGCGCGCACGGCGTGGCGCCCGAGCTGGGGCACCTGCGGGTCGTCCCCGACGGGCGGCCCTGCCCGTGCGGCAAGCGCGGCTGCTGGGAGCGCTACTGCAGCGGCACCGCGCTGGTCACCACGCTGGTCGAGCTGCTCGCCGCCGACCCGTCCGCGTCCCCGACGCTGGCCCGGATGGCCAAGCTGGAGGCGCGCGGCATCACCGGCCGGCAGGTGGCCACCGCCGCGCGGGACGGCGACCCGCTGGGCCGGCGCGCGATGGCCGAGCTGGCCCGCTGGCTCGGCGAGGGGCTGGCGCTGGTCGCGGACGTCTACGACCCGGAGCTGGTGGTGATCGGCGGCGGGGTGTCCGGCTCCGCGACGCTGTTCCTGGACGACGCCCGCGAGCACTACGCCCGCGTGGTCACCGGGGGACAACACCGCCCGCTGGCCCGCATCCGCACCGCGCAGCTCGGCGAGGAGGGCGGCGTGATCGGTGCCGCCGAACTGGCCAGGGAAGCCCGCTCCCGCCGCTAGCGGTTACAGCACGGCGCCGTCGTCGTGGCCGTCGTCGTCGGGTTTGGACGGCCAGGCGCGCAGGACCAGCCAGCCCAGGCCCATGGCCAGGGACACCAGGCCCAGGGGGAAGGCCAGGGACGCGCTGCTGCCGAGCAGGCCGGGCACGACCAGCAGCACCAGGCCCAGCCCGAGCAGCGCAAGGCCGATCGAGGTGCTGGCGCGCAGGCGGGGCAGCGGGGGCGGCTCGGGCGGGACGTAGTGCTCCTCGTCGTCCGCCCCGGCGCCTCGGTCTCGGTCGACCGCGGCCAGCGGCTCGGTCGGCGCGGGCCGTTGGGCGGGGGCGGCGGGAGCCGCGTCGTCGTCGGTCAGCCCGTCCGGCCACTTCGGCACCGATCCCTCGGCCACCCACCCGGCGACGATCTCGTCGAAGGCGGTCGCGCGTGCGGACGAGTCGGCCGCCCGGCCGTCGTCCTCGTGGTCCGCCTGGCTCACGACGCCCATCGTGACATGAACGACCCCCCGAGCGGGAGTGGTGACCTTCCCGCGATCTGTTTGTCCCGCGTTGTCCGGGGTATGGACGGCTCCGTAGGCTTGGGACGCGGTCTGCGGAGGAGAGGCGGCTTCCACGTGCTCTACTGGGTGCTCAAGTTCGTGCTGCTGGGGCCACTGATGCGGATGTGGTGCCGGCCGACGATCGAGGGCGAGGAGAACATCCCCGAGCGGGGTGGCGCCTTGCTGGCCAGTAACCACGTCGCCGTGGCCGACTCGTTCTTCCTGCCGCTGCTGGTGCGCCGCCGGATCGCGTTCATGGCCAAGCGGGAGTACTTCACCCAGCCCGGCTTCGTCGGCTGGTGCAAGAAGCAGTTCTTCACCGCGGTCGGGCAGGTGCCGATCGACAGGGGCAGCGGCTCGGCGGCCAGGGCCGCGCTGGACACCGGCAACCGGCTGCTCGGCGAGGGCTGGCTGGTCGGGATCTACCCGGAGGGCACCCGCTCGCCGGACGGGCGGCTGTACAAGGGCAAGACGGGCGTGGCCCGGATGGCGCTGGAGTCCGAGGTCAAGGTCATCCCGGTGGTCATGATCGGCACGCTCAAGGTCAACCCGATCGGCTCCCGGATGTGGCGCCCCGCCAAGGTCCGGATCAAGATCGGTGCACCCATCGACTTCTCCCGCTACTACGGGATGGCCAACGACAGGTTCATCCAGCGCTCGATGACCGACGAGATCATGTACGCGCTGATGGAGCTGTCCGGGCAGGAGTACGTCGACGTCTACGCGGCCAAGGTCAAGGAGGACATGGCCTCGGCGGCGCGGTCCGGTGACGGCCGGCCGGCGGCCCGGATCCCGTCGGCCAAGGCAAGCTGACCAGTGCCCGCGCGCTTCTTCTACGACTGCGAGTTCATCGAGGACGGCACCACGATCGACCTGGTCTCGATCGGCGTGGTCGACCTGGACGGCCGCGAGTTCTACGCCGTGTCCACCGAGTTCGACGACCGCCGCGCCGGGCCGTGGGTGCGCGCCAACGTGCTGCCCAAGCTGCCGTCCCCGGCCGACCCGGCGTGGCGCTCGCGCCGGGCGATCCGCGACGAGCTGCTCGACTTCCTGACCGCCCCCGGCGAGGAGATCGAGCTGTGGGCCTGGATCGCGGCGTACGACCACGTGGCGCTGTGCCAGCTGTGGGGCGCGATGCCGGCGCTGCCCCGGCCGCTGCCCCGGTTCACCCGGGAGCTGCGCCAGCGCTGGGAGGACGCCGGCCGCCCGCCGCTGCCCGCGCCCCCTGAGGACGCCCACGACGCCCTCGCCGACGCCCGCCACAACGCCTCCCGCTGGCGCGCGATCGAGGCGCATCTGGCGAGACGGGGCGGCTTGGTGCACCGATTCAGTCCGTGAGAACCTTCAGGCCGTGCGAATCGGAGTGCTGACCGGCGGTGGTGACTGTCCAGGGCTGAACGCCGTGATCCGGGCCATCGTGCGCAAGGGGATACCGGAGTACAACTACCAGTTCGTCGGGTTCCGGGACGGCTGGCGCGGCCCCCTGGAGGGCCACACCAGGACGCTGGACATCCCGGCCGTGCGGGGCATCCTGCCCCGGGGAGGGACCATCCTCGGTTCGTCCCGAACCAACCCGTTCAAGATCGATAACGGCGTCGAGCGGATCCGCCAGACGCTGATGAACCTCGGGGTCGACGCGCTCATCGCGATCGGCGGCGAGGACACCCTCGGGGTGGCCACCAAGCTGCACGAGCTGGGCGTGCAGGTGATCGGCGTCCCAAAGACGATCGACAACGACCTGTCCGGCACCGACTACACGTTCGGGTTCGACACCGCCGTGGGCATCGCCACCGAGGCGATCGACCGGCTGCACACCACCGCGGAGTCGCACCACCGGGCGCTGATCGTGGAGGTGATGGGCCGGCACGCCGGCTGGATCGCGCTGCACTCCGGGTTGGCCGGCGGCGCGAACGTCATCCTCATCCCGGAGATCCCGTTCAGCATCGAGAAGGTCTGCGACTGGGTGAACAGCCGGTTCCGCACCCAGTACTCGCCGATCATCGTGGTGGCCGAGGGCGCGACCCCGATCAACGGCACCATGGAGCTGGTCACCAGGGAGACCGACGCGTTCGGCCACCCCCGGCTGGGTGGCATCGGCGAGTCCATCGCCCGCGAGATCGAGCAGCGCACCGGCAAGGAGGCGCGCACCACAGTCCTCGGCCATGTCCAGCGCGGCGGCACCCCCAGCAGCCGGGACCGCTGGCTGGCCACCCGCTTCGGCCTGCACGCCATCGACGCCGTGCACGACGCCGCCTGGGGCTCGATGGTGGCCCTGCGCGGCACCGACATCGTCCGCGTGCCGCTGTCCGAGGCCACCGAGAAGATCAAGACCGTGGACCCGTCCCTCTACGCCGAGGCCGAAGTCTTCTTCGGCTGACCAGACCCGTGAGTGGTTAGCGTTGTTATGGCAACGCTAACCACTCACGGGCACTGCTCTACCCTTGGCGATCGTGAACTGGTCAGTGGACGCACCGCTGGACGACCTGCCCGAACTGCCGCCGCTGCCGCCCGAGCTGCGCTCCCGGCTGGACGCCGCGCTGGCGCTGCCCGCCGCGCAACAGCCCGAGTGGCCCGACCAGGCGGTGGTGCGCCAGGTACGGACGGTGCTGGAGAGCGTGCCGCCGGTCACCGTGCCCGAGGAGGTGGACCGGCTGCGCGGGCGGCTGGCCGCCGTGGCCCGCGGGGAGGCGTTCCTGCTGCAGGGCGGGGACTGCGCGGAGACGTTCGCGGACAACACCGAGCCGCACATCAGGGGCAACATCCGCACGCTGCTGCAGATGGCCGTGGTGCTGACCTACGCGGCGAGCATGCCGGTGGTCAAGCTCGGCCGGATCGCCGGGCAGTACGCCAAGCCGCGCTCGTCGCCACTCGACGCGCTCGGGCTGCCGTCCTACCGGGGCGACATCGTCAACTCGATCAAGGCCACGCCGGAGGCCCGCGTCCCCGACCCGACCAGGATGATCCGCGCCTACGCCAACGCCAGCGCGGCGATGAACATGGTCAGGGCGCTGACCGCGGCCGGGATGGCCGGGCTGTCCTCTGTGCACGACTGGAACAAGGACTTCATCCGCAACTCCCGGGCCGCCGAGCGGTACGAGGCGCTGGCCACCGAGATCGACAGGGGCATGCGCTTCATGGAGGCCTGCGGGGTGGACGACCCCAGCCTGCACAGCGTGGAGTTCTACGCCAGCCACGAGGCGCTGCTGCTGGACTACGAGCGGTCCATGCTCCGGCTGGACACCCGCGACCCGGCCGAGCCCAAGCTCTACGACCTGTCCTCGCACTTCCTGTGGGTGGGGGAGCGGACCCGCCAGCTCGACGGCGCGCACATCGCGTTCGCCGAAGGGCTGGCCAACCCGATCGGCCTGAAGATCGGCCCGGGCACCAGCCCCGAGCTGGCGGTGGAGTACGTCGAGCGGCTCGACCCGCACGGCGTGCCGGGGCGGCTCACGCTGGTCAGCCGGATGGGCAACGGCAAGGTGCGCGACGTGCTGCCGCCGATCGTGGAGAAGGTCACCGCGTCCGGGCACAAGGTGGTCTGGCAGTGCGACCCGATGCACGGCAATACCCACGAGTCCACCACCGGCTACAAGACCCGCCACTTCGACCGGATCGTGGACGAGGTGCAGGGCTTCTTCGAGGTGCACCACGCGCTGGGCACCCACCCCGGCGGGCTGCACGTGGAGATCACCGGTGAGGACGTCACGGAGTGCCTGGGCGGCTCCCAGGAGATCTCCGACGCCGACCTGCACGGCCGCTACGAGACGGCCTGCGACCCCCGGCTGAACACCCAGCAGTCCCTGGAGCTGGCGTTCCTGATCGCGGAGATGCTGCGCGACTGATACCTTTCCGCCAGGCCGTGCGAGGCAACGAGGAGGTGGTACCCGTGAACGTTTCGACATGGGTGCTCCCCTCAGGGGTCACGGTCGGACGATAGGTCGTCCGGGAGCGCCGTTCACGAGCACTCCCGAAAGGCACGACCCATGCGCTTCACGTCCGAACGGCGCCTCGACGACGGCGTACTCGAACGCAAGTTCACCCTCGGCGAGATCCCCGGGATCCTCTGGACGCCCGGCGCCGCGCCCGCCCCGCTGATCCTGCTCGGCCACCCCGGCGGGCTGACCACGATGTACGCCCGCGTGGAGGCCCGTGCCCGGCATGCGGCGGCGGACGGCTACGCCTCGGCCACCATCGAGCTCCCCGGGTGTGGTGACCGGCCCCGTTCGGCGGCCGCCGAGGAGGCACGCGCCGACCTGCGCCGGGCGGTGGCGGCCGGTGAGCCGGTCGACGGCGAGATCGTCGACCGGCTGGTCCTCCCGCTGGTCGAGCGGGCGGTCCCGGAATGGCGGGCCACCCTGGACGCCCTGCTGTCGCTGCCCGAGATCGGCGGCCCGGTCGGGTACTCGGGCGGGGTGATCGCCATCGGGGTCCGGCTGGCGGTGTTCGAGCCGCGCATCGCGGCCGCCATCCTGTTCGCCGGGAGCTTCGTGCCCCGCGCCCTGTTCGAGGAGGCCCGGCGGGTCGCCATCCCGCTGCTGGTCCTGCTGCAGTGGGACGACGAAGGCAACGACCGGCAGTCCGCCCTGGACCTGTTCGACGCCTTCGGCTCCACGGAGAAGACGCTGCACGCCAACATGGGCGGGCACACCGGCGTCCCTCGGTTCGAGGGCGACGACGCGGCCCGGTTCCTCTCCCGGCACCTGACGTGAGTCACTGGCCGTAGGAGAACCGGAGGTCGGCAAAGAGCAGTTGGTTGAGCCGCCGCCGCAGGTGTCCGGTCTTGCTCTGGTCGGGGGCCTCATCGGGAGTGAGCAAGGTGAACCTCAGCGAGGTCTCCCCGCGCTGGCCCTCGGTCAGCTCGAAGTGCACCTGGTCATGGGGTCTGCTCGGCCACAGCGATGACCACACGACTCGATGGGGCTGCTCTGCCTCCAGGACCTCGGGTTCGACCTCGTCGGATAGCAGCTTCAGCCAAGGCCGTGCCCCCGGTCGACGAGGTTGCGTGAGCGACTCCCAGACAACGAACGGGGGCGCGGGCAACGTGCGTGCCCGCGAACCGATCTCGATCACGGCGGCGGCCCGGTCAGCCGGGGAGGCCGCCGAGGACGTCCTCGAGCTGGCGCTCGATCTCGTCCGCCCAGCCCCGGCCGATGTCGCGCGGGTTGAACTCGCGGCGCGGCGGCGGGCCGGAGCTGATCACCACGGTCACGGTGCTGCCCGAGGCCAGCTCGGTGCCGGCGGCCGGGCTGGTGCCGATCACCGCGCCGGCCGGCACGGTCGGGTGGTACCTGCGGGTGGAGCCGCTGGACCGGGGCACCAGCTCGGCCGCCCTGATCAGCCGCTCGGCCTCCGGCACCGTCGTGCCGGGCTGGATGAACGGCACCCGGGGCCGGCCGGTGGAGACCATCAGCGTGACGGTGCTGCCGCGCTTGACCTCCGAGCCCGCCTTCGGCACGGAGTCGATCACGGTGCCGACCGGGACCGTGTCGTTGGGCAGCTCCCTGGCGGCCGGGACCAGGCCCGCGTCGGTGACCGCCCGCTCCGCGGCCGCCCGCTTCAGCCCGGCCAGGGCGGGCGTCGCGGTCCAGGCCTTCGCGCCGGCCGTCCAGGCCAGGATCCCCACCAGCACGCCCAGCAGCAGCACGCCGGTGATCCAGGCGGCCAGCACCCGGCGGCCCCGGCGGCGGCGCAGCTGGTGGTCGGCCGGGCCGGTGTCCGGCGCCCAGGCCTCGTCCTCGTCGAGGGGGGTCATGGCGGTCAGCGCCCGGGTCGGGCGGTGGCCGGGGCGGTGCTGGGGCCGCGCCGAGACGGGCTCGGTGGCCTCGAGGTCCCGGGCGGCGACCGGGACGGTGGCGGCGTCCCCGTAGTGCGGCAGCGGAACGGCCACCCTCGGTATGCCGAGCGCGGCGCGCACGCCCCGCACCGCGTGCAGCAGGGTCTCGGCGTCGCGGGGGCGGGCGTCGCGGTCCCGCCGGGTCGCGGAGGCCACCAGCGCGTCCAGGTCCGGCGGCAGGCCGGGGACCAGCTCGGACGGGGGTGGCACGTCCTCGTTCACGTGCTGGTAGGCCACGGACAGGGCGTGCTCGCCGCCGTACGGCGGCCGGCCGGTGAGCAGTTCGTAGAGCAGCACGCCGGCCGCGTAGACGTCGCTGCGGGCGTCCACCGAGGACCCGGTGACCTGCTCGGGGGACAGGTAGGCGACCGTCCCCAGGATCACCCCCGCCGCGCTCGCCCGCGAGTGCGCGACCGCCGTGACCAGCCCGAAGTCGGCCACCTTGACCGCCCCGGAGTCGCTGATCAGCACGTTCTCCGGCTTGACGTCGCGGTGGGTCAGCCCCTGCGAGTGGGCCGCCGCCAGCGCGCCGAGCACCGGTTCGAGCACGGCCAGCGCCGAGGGGACGTCCAGGGCGCCGCGCTCCACCAGCACGTCGCGCAGCGTCCCGCCGGTGACCAGCTCCATCACCAGGAACACCAGCGGCTCGGGCGGCTCGCCGTGCTCGCCCTGGTCGTAGACCCCGATCACGCCCGGGTGGTCGATGCGCGCGATCGCCCGCGCCTCGCGCTCGAACCGGCCCCGGAAGGACGGGTCGGAGGCGAGCTGGGCGTCCATCACCTTGATCGCGACAGCCCTGTCCAGCCGGGTGTCGGTGCCCCGGTAGACCTTGGACATGCCGCCGATGGCGAGCAGCTCGTCGATGCGGTAACGCCCCTCCAGGAGCGTCCCGGTCAGCTCATGCTCCGCGGCGACCACGCGGGCGATGGTACGAGGTGAGTGTCAGCCGGTTAGTTTGAGCCACGACGAAGGCTGCCATTTCATGGGTGAGCTGTGGCATGGTGTGCCGCGTGAGCGAAAGAAGCGTCGCGCCCGTGATGCTGGCCGACGATGTGAAGGCGTTGTCCATCCCGGAGGTCGCCCAGCGGTTGGGGGTGCCGGTCAGCCGGGTCCACCAGCTGGTCAGGGACGGTCACCTGCTGGCGATGTCGCGGGACGGCGCGCTGGCCGTCCCGGAGGACTTCCTCGTCGACAAGGCCGTGGTGAAGGGCCTGCCCGGCACGATCACCGTGCTGCGGGACGGTGGGTACGCCGACGAGGAGATCCTGCGCTGGCTGTTCGCCGAGGACTCCTCGCTGCCCGGCACGCCGATCGCCGCGCTGCGGTCGAACCGGGGCCGCGAGGTGAAGCGGCGCGCCCAAGCGATGGCGTTCTAGGCGGCCTGAGAGCGTCCTCGGGCCGTTCCGTGGCGGCCGTGCCGTCGCTGGGCCGTGTACGCGGCGGGTAGCGCGCGCAGCGCCACGGCGGCCCGCCGGCGGGGCGGCACCGTCACCCGGCGATACAGCACGTCGTAGTCGGCGTCCGCGATCCGGTCCAGGATGGCGGCGTAGAGGGCGTACGCGGTGGCGATGCACGGCCGGGAGACCGGCGCCAGCAGCTCGATGCCGGGCGCCGCGCGGCGGTAGACCGCACAGGTGCGCGCCACCAGATGGGCCAATGCCCGGCGCACCCGGGAGTCCTGGCGGCGGCGCCGGCGGCACCAGCGCAGCAGCTCGCGGTCCACGCCGAACGCGGACAGCTCGTCGGCGGGCAGGTACAGCCGGCCCCGGTCCAGGTCCTCGCCGACGTCGCGCAGGAAGTTCGTGAGCTGGAACGCGACGCCCAGCGCGGCGGCGGTGGGCTCGGCGGTCGCCGGGGGACCGACGGTGCCCAGCACGGGCAGCATCTGCAGCCCGATGACGGCCGCCGAGCCGTGCATGTACCCGTCCAGGTCGGCGAACGTGGCGTACTCGGTGACGTGGGTGTCCATCCGCATGGACGTCAGGAACGCGGTGAACAGCCCCGGGTCCAGCCGGTAGCGCCGCGCGGTGTCGGCCACCGCGAGCAGCACCGGGTTCGGCTCCGGCTCGCCGGCCAGCGCGCGCTTGAGGCCCGTCTCCAGCTCGTCCAGCGCCGCCGCCTTCTCGGCGGGGGAGCGGCCGTCGGTGACCGAGTCGACGATCTCGTCGGCGTGCCGGGCGAAGCCGTACAGGGCGTGCACGGCCGGGCGCTGGGCCGGCGCCAGCAGTCCGGTCGCCCGGAAGTAGCTGCGCCCGTGCGCGGCGTGCAGCGTCCGGACCTGGGTGTAGGCGTCCCGCAGCGAGGGATCGTCGACGCCGGCGGCGTCGAGCTCGCGGGACGCCCGGTCAGCCACCGGCCGTGGGCACCCGTCGGGTCCGCCACAGCGAACGCAGCCGCAGCGGGTCCGGCGAGCGCAGCGACTTGGCGGCCACCGCCGCGCCGGCCATCACGATGATCAGGTAGCCGAACGCGTACAGCGACACCTCGCCGGACGGGAAGGCCGCGATGATCAGGAAGATCGAGTAGAAGATCGCCCTGGTCATGCCCTTCTCGGACCAGGTGGTGGCGGCCAGGATCGCCATGCCCCAGGTGAAGTACCAGGGCAGCACCGCCGGCGAGAGCAGCACGAACACCATCAGCACCACGCCGCCCCGGCGCACCGCGTCCGGCCCACCGCCGCGGGCGGCCAGCCACTGCTTCACCGCGACCGTCAGGAAGATGATCACGCCGATGGCCCGCGCGACGCTGATGAACACCGTCATGTTCCCGGCGCCGAACATCCAGCTCCACACCGTGTAGGTGAGCTGGCCGACCCCGGTCGGCAGCGACAGCCAGTTGACGATGTTGGTCGGCGCCAGCACGGCCGGAATCCAGCCCAGCCCGACGCCGGCCACCACCGAGGTGACCGCGAACGTGGCCAGGAAGGCCGCGATGCCGGCGGTGGCCGCCTTGACGATCCGGGCGCGCTCGGTGCCGCTGAGCCGGGCCGCCCACACCAGCACCAGGAACGGCAGCGCGATGCCGGCCGTCGCCTTGACCGCCGCCGCGCACGTGACCAGCGCGATCCCGGCGGCGTGCCGGCGGTTGAGCACCAGCAGGCTGCCCATCGCGATGCAGCCGACCACCAACAGGTCGTTGTGCGGACCGCCGATCATGAGCACGACCATCACCGGGTTGGCCACCGCCAGCCACAGCGCCACCGGCATCCGTCCGCCCAGGTGGCGGCACAGCCCGGGCAGCGCGGCGACGAACAGCACCAGCCCGGCCAGCATGGCCAGCCGGATCAGGATCACGCCGACGATCAGGTTCTCGCCGGTGACCGAGACGACCGCCTTGGCGAGCGCGACGAACAGCGGCCCGTACGGCGCCGGGGTGTCCTGCCAGAACCAGTGCACGTTGTCCGGGATCGGCCCGGTCAGCACGTTGGGGCCGGCCGCGTACGGGTCGATCCCGCGCAGCGCCATGGCGCCGTCGGCGAGGTAGCTGTACGGGTCGCGGCTGAACAGCGGCGGCGCGACCAGCATCGGCAGCATCCACAGCACGGCGCTGCTCAACACCGCCCGCCCGCCGGCGCGGCGCGCCAGCACGTCGCGGCCGAGCAGCACCCAGGCCCAGACGGCCAGCGCCAGTCCGATGTAGGTGACCGTCACCGCGAGGTCGTAGCCGTGCCCGAACCGCCACGCGACCAGCGGCGTCCCCTCCAGGACCGGGTCGTGGATCAGCACCCCGCCGGCCCCGAGGCCGCCGACGGCCATCACCACGCTGCCGAGGAACCCCAGCAGCAGCGGCTTGCGCGCGGGCCTGCCCAGCCGCGGCCACCAGCCCGGCGGGGCGGGCTCTGACGGCGGCGTAGCGGTGAGCTCGCGCTCGATCAGGTCGGTCGTGGTGCCGACCCCACTGTCCTGGACGGGAGTAGCGCGAAGCGCCGCCTCCGTATCCTCGGCGGTGGCTGGTGTCGACAGCTGCGGCTGGGACGTCATCTTGAGCCCTATGCTCGCACGGGGCGTTTCGGCGGGTTGTGCCAGGGGCACCCGCGAGATCGTTCGGTTACCGACCGGTGATGCGCTGCGCGGCCAGCCGCCCGGAGATGAGCACCGGGGGGATCCCGACGCCCGGGGTGGTGCCGCAGCCGGCGAGCACCACGTTCGACCAGCCCCGGACCAGGTTGGCCGGACGGAACGGGCCGGTTTGGGCGAAGGTGTGCGCGGCGGAGAACGGGGTGCCGGCGGCCATGCCCTGCTCGGTCCAGTCGGCCGGGGTGGACAGCCGGGCGGCCTCGGCGCGGCCGTCGAAGCCGTTGATCCCGCGCGCGGCCAGCACCGTCAGCAGCTCCTCGACGTAGGCGGGACCCAGCCGGGGCCAGTCGAACGCGGCGCGGGTGGTGTTCGGGCAGGGTGCGAGCAGGTAGTTCAGGTCGTGGCCGGGCGGCGCGAGCGAGGCGTCGGTGGCGGTCGGGCGGGTGAGCAGGACGGACGGGTCGGACATCAGCTGGCCCCGGCGTTGGATCTGGTCGAACGTGGAGCGCCAGGCGGTGCCGAAGGACAGGGTGTGGTGCGCTTTGTCGTCGGTCTTGACGGCGCCGTGCGGGCCGCCGGCGTGGTAGACCAGCGCGGACGGCGCCCAGCGCAGCCGCACCGGCCGCCGGGGGGTGCGCCGCAGCAGGGCGTACGCGGCGGGCAGGTCGGTGGTCAGGACCACGGCGTCGGCGTCCAGCCTGGCCGGTTCGCCGGCGGCGTCGAGGTAGCGCACGGCGACCGCCCGGTCGCCCCGGCGGGCCAGGCCGGTGACCCGGGAGTTGTAGTGGATCCTCGCGCCGGCCTCGGTGGCCGCGTCGGCCAGCGCGGTGGGCAGCGCGCGCATGCCGCCGCGCGGGAAGTACACCCCGGCCACGGTGTCCATGTACGCGATGACCCCGTACGCGGCCAGCGCGCGGTGCGGGGCGACGCCGGCGTAGAGCGCCTGGAAGGAGAACAGCCGCCGCAGCCTCGGGTCGCGCACGAACCGCCCGATCCGCCGGCCCCAGCGGCCGAACCCGCCCAGCGCGGCGAGCCGGGCCAGGTCGGGCGTGAGCAGCCCGAGCGGGGAGTCGAAGTTCGAGCCGATGAAGGTGTCGATCTCGGCGCGGTACAGGGCGGTGAGCCAGTGCCGCAGCCGCTGGTAGCCGGCCGCGTCGCGGGGGCCGACCTTGTCCGCGATCTCGGCCTCCATCGCGTCCGGGTCGGTGTGCACGTCGATCGTGGAGCCGTCGGCGAAGCTCGCCCGGTAGGCGGGGTCCAGCCTGACCAGCTCGACGCGGTCGGCCAGCTTCTCGCCGACCGGCGCCAGCGTGGCGTCCACCAGGTCGGGCATGGTCAGCACGGTCGGGCCGGTGTCGGCCAGGTAGCGGCCGGCGGGTCCGTGCAGGTCCAGCCGGCCGGCGCGGCCGCCGGGGTGGTCGGCGCGCTCCAGCACGGTCACCGAGCGGCCGGCGCCGAGCAGGTGCAGCGTGGTGGCCAGCCCGGCCAACCCGGCGCCGACCACCACCACATGGTTGGCAGGTCCCCGGATCGTCCGCATGGCGGGATTGTGACCCATGCTGTCACACGCGCCTCACTCCGCTCGGCTTGACGCGCGTTCGCGCTGGTCGTGCTGGGTGCTTCTCGTTGTGGGCTCACTCACGACAAGCGTCTTGCGGCCGCCCTGGCCAGCTCGGGCAGCCGGGTGTCCGAGGGCGGGGTCAGCTCGACGGCGTCCAGGGCGGCCAGCGCCGAGTCGGTGAGCCGCTCGATCCGCCGCTCCAGCTCCTCCGGGGTGCCCAGCTCGTGCAGCACCTCGCGGACCCGCGCCACGCCCGACTCGTCCAGCTCCGGGTCGCCGAGGGCGCGCTCCAGGGTGGCCGCCGCCGTCTGGTTGCGCCGCTCGCGCGCGGCCTGCCCGGCCAGCGCCATCAGCACCGTCCGCTTGCCCTCCCGCAGGTCGTCGCCGGCCGGCTTGCCGGTGACGGCCGGGTCGCCGAGCACGCCGAGCAGGTCGTCGCGGAGCTGGAACGCGATGCCGATGTCCGAGCCGAACCGCCGGTACGCCGCGACCAGCTCGGGGCCGGCGCCGGCCAGCGCGGCGCCCAGCTCCAGCGGGCGCTCGACCGTGTAGGCGGCCGTCTTGAAACGGTTCACCCGCAGCGCCGCCTCGGCCGATCCGTTCCCGGTGGCCTGGCCCCACACGTCCAGGAACTGGCCGCCGATCATCTCGGTGCGCATGCCGGCCCACACCGGACGGGCCCTGCGCAGCGCCCGCTCGGGCAGCGCCGCCGAGTCGAACATGTCGTCGGCCCAGGCCAGCGCGAGGTCGCCGAGCAGGATCGCGGCGGCCGCGCCGAACCGCTCGGGGTCCCCGAGCCAGCCGTGCTCGCGGTGCCGCCCGGCGAAGTCCACGTGCACGGTCGGCCGGCCCCGGCGGGTGGCGGAGGCGTCCATCAGGTCGTCGTGGATGAGCGCGTTGGCCTGCACCAGCTCCAGCGGGCTGATCGCGGTGAGCACGGCCTCGGCTCGCTGCCCGCCGGGGTCGCCGCCGGCGCCGCGCCAGCCCCACCAGGCGAACGTGGGCCTGACCCGCTTGCCGCCTTTGACGAACCCGGCGAGCGTGGCGGCGGCGTCGTCGACGACCGGGTGGATCGCCTCGGTCAGCTCGCGGCGGCGGGCGAGGTAGTCGGCCAGCGTGGCGTCCACCCGCTCGACGAGGTGATCGTCGATCGGCCCGGTGTTCATGTCGTCGCTCCTCGGTCGGGGGCTCAGGGTCCCCGTCCGTTGGAGCGTACGGGTGGGTTCCGATGCGCCTTCGCGAGCAGCACGACGCCGACCGCGGCGGCGGCCACCACGGCGCCGAGCAGCAGCGTCCAGCGACCCACCGACGGCGTGTTCGGATCGTTGGCGTTGACCACCGCGTGGAACTCGCTGACCTCGCCGGGGGAGAACACCCAGCTCACCGCGTCGGAGTCCAGCTCGCCGTCCGAGCTGGTCACCTCGCCGGGGAAGGCGATCTTGAGCTGGATGTCGGCCCGGTCGACCGGGAGCGCGGTGAGGTCCACGTGCCCGTTCAGCATCACCGTGTTGCCGGACCGGCGCAGGTTGAACTTGAACCTGCCCTTGGCCTGCGGCGCCACCGAGGCCAGCGCGTTCACCTCGTCGAACCGCAGCCCGCTGAACTGCAGCTGCGAACCCTGGTAGCCCTCGGCGTGGTAGGGGGTGACGGTGACCCTGCTGGCCATCTGCGGGGGGATCGTGACGGTCGGCGGTGGCGCGTCGGCGGTGGCGATCACGATCTCGCCGGCCACCGTGTCGTCGCCCTGAACGGCCAGCGCGGTCCGCACCCGGGTGCAACCGCCGAGCACCATCAGCACCCCGAGCACCATGAGTATCAGCGCGGCCGCCGTCCGGCGCGGACGGTTTCGGGGCGGGAGCGGCACCCCGTCATCCTGCCAGCAGCCGGCCCGAGGTCGTGTCGCGGCACGCGGGGGTGGGTTGCCTCAGGGGTGGCCGAGCGGGGGGAGGTCGGGTCCGGGCAGCGGCAGCGACCTGCCGAGCACCGCGAACGGACGGGGGTCGCCGGCGAACCGGTGCTCGCGCAGCACGTCGACGAAGCCCAGCCTGCGGTAGAGCCGCCAGGCGCGGGCCGGGCGCGCCGGGTCCAGCTCGGGGGTGGAGAGCAGCACCGAGGCCTGCTCGCAGCCGGCGAGCAGGGTGCGCAACAGCTGCTCGCCGAGGCCGGCGCCCTGCGAGCGGGGGAGTACGTGCAGCTCGGTGAGCTCGAAGTAGTCGGCCAGCCAGGGCAGGCCGTTGGGGCTGGCGTCGAGCAGCCCGCGCCTGACCTCCTCGTGCCACCACTGGCCGCGCGCGCCCCGGTAGCCGTACCCGAGCCCGACCAGGACATTGCGCTCGTCCAGCGCGCCGACCGCGCGCCAGCCGGGGCGGAAGGTGTGCTCGCGCCACAGCGGGGCACGCTGGCGGATCGCCGAGCGCGGGTAGCGCATCGCCGTGACGTACACGCCGAGCGCCTCGGCGAGCCGGTCGACGAGCTCGCTGGGGGTGAACCGGACGACCCGGATCCTCGGTGGCGCGGCGGTCATCCGGCGGCCGCCGGATGGCACCTCTGGGCGCTCCGGTGTGGAGCGTCCGGTGGCTGGGCGGGCGCTGCGGTGAGCGCGGCGGGCATGCCACCATGACATCACATTCGTGCCGATCGCGAGCAGTCCGCTCGGCGCTCCAGCCGGCCGCACGAAGATCGGCTGGCGGTCCCCGCTGCTACTCGGCGGGCGCGGCCGCTCGGATCTTCCCGGCGAGGTGGGTCGGGTCGTAGTCCTCGGCCACGCCTTCGACCAGGATGATGTCGCCCTCGATGTGCCGGGAGCGCAGCGGCGCGATCTCCTGGTAGGCGGGCGAGTCCCACCAGGCCCGCGCCTCGGCCAGCCCGGGGAAGCCGATCATGACGATGTCCCCGGTCCAGCCGCCCTCCTTCACCTCGTGCCGCCCGGGGCCGTGCACCAGGAAGCGGCCGCCGTACGGCTCGAAGGTGGCCGTGATGCGCTCCATGTACTCGGCGATCTCCGGGTGCGGGTCGGCCGCTTGCAGGTTGGCGATGACGTAGGCGGGCATGGCGTCCTTCTGGTCGGTCCGGTTCGTGGTCTTGCTCGATGTCCTGCTCGATGTCTTGCTCGATCGTGGCAGGTCGGCGCGGTGGGGTCGATGACGTGACAGGTAAGCGGGTCGTCCGCGCGGCGCCGTCTGATGTGGGGCCGTCTGATGTGGGGATGCGCGTGACATTCGGCGGGCCGCGCTGGTATCGTCGAACATGTGTTCGATGTCGGTGGGTCTGGCCGGGTGGCGGACCAGGCGTACCGGAGCCGGAGGAGGTGTGGCGTCTGTGGGTGTGCTGACTCGCGGCTTCAGTTCGAGGCATCCGACGCCGGTGCAGGTGCGGTGGCAGGACGGGGAGCCCGTGGAGTTCCAGCGGCGTCCGGTGCGCGGCAGCGTCCGGTTCCTGGTGACCGACGTGCGGGAGCGGTGGATCGAGGAGTCGCCGTGGCCGTTCCCGTCGCCGATGCCGGTGGGCGGGGATCGGCTGCGCTGCTGGCGGGTGCTGGCCCAGTCGGCGACGGACCCTCGACGCCCCGCCCAGGAGTTCGTGCTGCGCATGCGCGCCGGCCCCGGCGTGTGGGACCTGATCCGAGTCGCCGACTAGGGAGGGCTAGATGACTGCGACGTTGCCGCTACGGATGCCGACGATGGCCCATCCACCCCCGCCCCCCGCCGCGCTGGCGCTGCTGCGCCATGCCGAGGCGGGGCTGGCCGAGGCGGAGCGGCTGGCCGACCCGTCCCGGCGCTACGCGGAGGCGCACCTGGCGGCGCTGCGGGCCGGCGCGGCGGTGCTGGCGGTGCGGGCACAGCCCGACGGTGGTCGCCGCCGGGGCGGGCGCAGCGTGTGGCACCTGCTGACCGGGGTGGCGCCGGAGCTGGCCGAGTGGGCGGCCTTCTTCGCGGCCGGCTCGGCGACCAGGGCCGCCGCCGAGGCCGGCATCACCCGCCTGGTGACCGAGCGGTCGGCGGACGACCTGGTCCGGCAGGCCGGCCAGTTCATCGAGGTCAGCCGTTCGCTTGTCTGCCCCCGCTGACCGCGGCCCGGTCGGCCGGGTCGGCCGGGTCGGCGATGTCGGCGTCCGGGCCGGGTCGGTGAGCGGTGCGGATGATGCGCCCGAGCAGCGTGTTGAACACGGCGGAGACCTCCCGGGCGCCCGGGGTGTCCCAGTGCTGGATGGGCACGCAGGCCCCCTGGGCCTGCTGTATCGCGGAGCGGTCCGGCACCGCTCCCGGTAACACCAGCGGGCCGAACAGCTCGCGCAGCTCGGCGATGCGGAAGGCGTGCTCGGCCGAGCGGGAACGGACCCGGTTGATGAGCACGCCGAGCGGCTGCAGCCGAGGGTTGTGCTGCACCCGCTCGGTCTGGACGGCCTCGAAGGCGCGCTGCACGCCCGCCACGGCGAAGATCGTCGGATCGGTGACCAACACCGCCCGGTCGGCCGCGACCAGCGCGGATCGGGTCAGCTGGCCCAGGGAGGGAGGGCAGTCGATGATGACCAGGCCGTAGTCGTCCTCGACCGGGTAGTCGCCGGTGTCGTCCTGCTGGGCCAGCCTGCTCAGCGCCCGGTCCAGGCGGAGCAGCTGCTTGGCGGTCGGGCTCGGGTTGTTGTGCCGCTCGTTGCCCTCCGAACCGACCAGGACGTCCAGGTCGTCGCCCCAGGTGCTGGCGGTGATGGCGCGGCGCAGGACCAGCCTGCGGGGCTCGTCGAGCAGCTCGGCGATGGTGGTCGAGGTGGGGCCGGGTTGCAGCGCGACCGTGGCGTTGGCCTGCGGGTCGAGGTCGACGACGAGGGTCCGCAGCCCGCGCTGCATGGCGGCGCCGGCCAGGCCGAGCGCCACCGTCGTCTTGCCCACGCCCCCCTTGAGGCTGAGCACGGCGATCACCTGCACGGTGGACAACCTACCGTGGGTGTGACCGGTGGGACCGCCAGATCCGGCCACGGCCGACATCTACCCGACATCCCATCGCCGGATCACGATCGCCGGATCACTGGAGCGATTCCACCGGACACGCTCTAAGCTGCGGCCGTGCTTGGCCCGCCGCGTGACGGCCCGATGAGAACGGCCCATGCCGATGACGGCGATGTCGCCGGCATGTCGACCGAGTCCGGCCTGCCGGCGTCGAGCAGCGCCGTCCGGTCGGCGTTGCGCGCCGAGCTGGCCAGGGCTCGGGAGCGGCGAGGTGACCGACCCGTGCGGGTGCTCGACGCCGGCGGCGGGAGCGGCGCATGGGCGGTCCCGATGGCGGTCGCCGGCTGCCAGGTCACCGTGGTCGACACCAGCCCGAACGCGCTGGCCGCGCTGCGCGGCCGGGCCAGGGACGCCGGCGTCGAGGACCGGGTGACCGCGGTCCAGGGGGACGTCCAGGCCCTCACCGACGCCGTCCCGGCCGGGGGCGCCGAGCTGGTGCTCGGGCACGGGCTGCTCGAGGTGGTGGACGACCTGGCCGCGACGGTGCGCCAGCTCGCCGAGGCCACGGCGCCCGGCGGCGCGGTGTCGGTGCTGGTCTCCGGCCGGTACGGGGCGGCGCTCGGGCAGGTGCACGCCGGCCGGCTGGCGCAGGCCAGGGCGATGCTCACCGACCCGGCGGGGCGGTCCGGGCCCACGGACGCGTTGCAGCGCCGGCTGGACCTGTCCGCGCTGCGCGGGCTGCTGGAGTACGAGGGCCGGCTGACGGTCGAGCTGGTGCAGGGCGACGGCGTGTTCGAGGGCTGGCCGCCGGCCGCGGTGTCGGATGCCGAGTCGGGCGGGCCGGACGGCCTCGGCGAGCTGGAGGAGCTGGCGGCCGGGATCCCCGAGCTGCTGGTGCTGGCCGCGCGGCTGCACGTGCTGGCCCGCGCGCCGGGGGCCTGACCCGTCACCGGTCACGGGTTTGGGCGCTCCCGTTCGGCTGTCACACGATCCGGCGACTTTGTGCTGTGCCGGTTCGCCGGTGGCGGGGGGTGCGGACGGAGCGGACGCGCGTTGTTGAGCTGGACTTGGCGCCGGTCGGCGGGGTTCTGGCACAGGTCGGGGCGGGTCGTCGATCCGGGCGGGCGCCGCGTCGGGCCGAGCACCTTGTGGCGTATCTTCGACGGCACTTTGCCGGTCCGGGTAGTACCAACTTGCCGAGGCTCGTATCCTCGACAGTACCGCCCGCTTCTGGGCGCTCGTTGGGTGCTGCTGGCACGGGGTGGCACCCGACGCCCGACCCTGTGCCGGAGGCGAAGACATGCCCCTCTCCGAGCACGAGCAGCGGCTGCTCGACCAGATTGAGCGCGCGCTCATCGCGGAGGACCCCAAGTTCGCGTCGACCGTGCGCGCGGGCCGGCTGCGTCGGCCGACCCGGCGGCGTCGCCTGCAGGGCTTGGTGCTGTTCCTGCTTGGCTTGGTGCTGCTGGTCGTGGGCGTGGCCATCCGCTCCATCTGGCTGCAGAACGTGCCGGTGGTCAGCGTGGTCGGCTTCATGGTCATGCTGACCGGCGCGGTGCTGGCCATCACCTCGATCGGGGCCAGCAAGAAGACCCAGGGCGGCAAGGCCGCCGAGCCGGAGCGCAACAAGTTCGGCGGCAAGATGGAAGAGCGCTTCCGCCGCCGCTTCGACCAGGAGTAGTTCCCGCGAGTCGGGCGTTTCAGCACATCGAGTCGCGCGTTTCGGCACACCCCGTCGCGGGCGGCGAGGCGGGTAGCGCGGCGCTCACGGACGCCGGAACCGCCGCCGGGATCACCTCGGTGAGCCGGTCCGTTTCGGGCGGACCGAGCGGGGCCAGAGCCGTCCCGACATCGTCAGCGGCGTGCTGCGGTCCAGGCCGGCGCGGACCGATGCGACCGCCTTGACCAGCGTCGGCCCCAGCCGGGGATCGGCGCGGGGGGCGTACCAGCCGTGTTCGACGGCGCCGACCACCGTGCGCATCCCGGTGACGGCCTCGGAGTCGAGCCGGTGTGTCCGCGCGAGCCGGCGGGCGGTGCGGCGGACCGTGGAGTTCTTGGGCGGGGTGCCGCCCCGGTCCTGGAACTCGGCGAGCAGCTCCCGCCAGGCGGCATCGGCACCGCCCGCGCCACCGGCCGCCGCCTTGGCGAGCCGCCGCCGGCGGGCCAGCGAGCGGAGCCCGGCGGGCGTGGCCAGCAGTCCCACCAGCACCAGCAGCCCGAGCATCATCCACAGCAGGATCCAGAGCGCGGTGCTGAGCCGCAGGCCGAGCGGGTTGCCAGGGCCGTCCTTGTCGCCGGAACCACCGCCACCGGAACCGTCGGACCCGTCCTTGCCGCCGCCGGTGCCGTCGTTGCCGCCGCTCGAGCCGCCGCCGGCCTGGTCGCCGCCGGGCCCGGCGGCCGCACCGGACTGGTTGCCGCCGGCTCCGGGGCCGGACTGGTTGCCCCCGGGGCCGGCGCCGGCCTGGTCGTTCGGGCGGTTGCCCTGACCCGACTGGTTCGGCCCGCCGGTGCCGTCCGAGTGCGGCGCCTCGGGTCCGTTCGGCGAGGGCTTGGGCTGGTCCTGGGGCTGCGGGCCCTGGCCGGGCGCGGGCGGCGGCGGGATGCTTCCGTTGGGCGAGGGCGGCGGGGGCTGCTGCGCGGAGCCCGGCCCCGGGGCGGCGGCCAGCAGCGAGGGCGGCGTCGGGCCCTGCGGCACGTTCGGCGCGTCGGCCACGTAGTTCGGCGTGATGTTGCGGCCGTCGCGCAGCGGCGTGGGGTCGAACGTGAGCCAGCCCAGGCCGGTGAAGTTGGCCTCCACCCAGGCGTGCGCGTCGGCGGTGCCCACCGAGCGGTAGTCCTCGACCTGCACGCCGCCGGTGAACCCGACGGCCACCCGGGACGGCACGCCCACCGCCCGCAGCATCACCGCCATCGCCGACGCGTACTGCTCGCAGTATCCGGCCTTCCCCCTGGTCAGGAAGTCCAGCAGCAGGTCACCGGTGTTCCCTGGCCGGGTCCGGGTGTCGTAGCGGAAGCCGTTGGCCGGGTCCAGGAAGTAGCGGTTGAGCACGACCGCGCGCTCGAACGGCGTGCGGGCGTTGCGGGTGATCGCCTGGGCCAGCGCCACGATCCGCTGGTCCACGCCGCCGGTGCTCAGGTAGGTCGGGTTGACGTCGCTGTTCGGGCCGGTGTCCTGCAGGGTGCGCACGGAGGGGTCGGGCAGCGCGGCGCGCTCGGTCCAGCCCGGTTCGGACACCAGGCCGTCGGCGTAGGCGGTGCCGCTGCTCACGTCGTAGCGCCAGCGGCCGGGCAGCACGCCGGTCACGCCCATCGGCTGGCCGATCAGCGGCAGCCACTTGTCCCGGTACTTGATGTTCTCCACCTGCACGGTGGCGGTGGGGTTGCGCACCGGCTGCGGCAGCCCGGACGGCACGGTCTTGTCCAGGTTGACGCCGCTGTAGCGCTCGGGCAGCTCCCAGCCCCGCTGCGGCACGAACCGGCTCAGGGTGAGCGCGCGCAGGTACTCCCGGTCGGGCAGCCCGCGCACCCGGAACAGCTCGCGCGGCTCCTCGCGGTCGAGCTGGCCGCGCACGGCGGTGAACGGGTTGAGCCCGAACTGGCCGTCCGAGCCGTCCGACTTGCCCTCGCCGTTGCCGGGGAACCGGCCCACGGTGCCGATCACGGTGGCCAGCGCGCCCAACCCCAGCGACACCACCAGCGCCACGGCCGTGAGCACCACGGCGAGCGGCACGCCCGCGCCCGCCGCCCGCACCGCGCGGACCCGGCGCATGAGCGGGCCGTCCGGGCGCCCGTGCGGCGGCGGCTGGGTGATCCCGAGCCGGGCCTGCCGGCGCCGGTACTCCGTCATCAGCACCAGCGCGAACCCGGTGGCCCCGGCGGCCAGCGACCAGTCCGGCAGCGCCTCCGGCGTCAGCGCCGTGGACACCGTGAACGAGCCCAGCAGCACCAGCCCGGCCGCCGCCGGGCCGTCGCCGGCCACCGCGAGCGCGTCGGTGGCCACCGCCATGATCCCGAAACAGGCCGCGACCAGCAGCATCATCGCCGAGGATGTGGCCACCGGGGGCACCCCGCCCTCGATCACGCCGATCGCCGAGGAGAGCTTGTCGCCCAGCTCGGGCAGGGTGTACGGGCCGGGCAGCACGCCCAGCACGGGCTCCGAGCTGTACAAGCCGGTGACCAGCAGCACCAGCCCGCCGAGCTGCCCGGCGACCACCGCCACCGTGGGCACCCGGCAGCGCCGCAGCACCAGCCCGAGCACCACCACGACGGTGACCGCGGACAGCACAGCCCACAGCCACCGCACGCCCTCCAGCACGCCGGCCAGCGCCGTCGAGCTGAGCGTCACGGCGATCCCGGCGGCGATCGGGGAGGCCAGCGCCGTGCGGGCGAACCGCCGCCTGACCCGCGCCCGCTCGCGCCAGCGATCCCACCAGGACGATCGCGGCATGCTGGCGAACCGGGGCGTCCGGGGCGGGCGATCGTATCCGTTCACCGGCCGAGCCCCAGCCGCACCGGCAGCCGCTTGCAGAACTCGTTCCAGACCCGGTCCGGGTCCCGCTCCGGGCGCCCGACCAGCGCCGTCCAGCCGGCGTCCGCCAGCACCCTGGCCGGCGCGGCGATGCCGGTCGGCGGCGGGGTCTCGTTCGGGGCGATCCAGGCGCTCACGTCCATCAACACGGCGTGGCCGTGCCCGCCGTTCGCCCCGCGCAGCAGCGGTTGCACGGCATCGGTGTCCACCGCGCCCAGGATCGCGAACAGCTCACCGCCGTTGGGCGGCGGCGGGATCAGCCCCTGCTGGGTGGACGGGCGCAGCGTGGCGAGGGTGTCCAGCAGCTCCTCGGGGTCGCGGCCGGTGGAGAGCATCACCCCGTTCTCCGCGACCAGGTTGACCCGGCGGCCCGCGTAGATCAGGTGCTGGCAGACGCTGGCGGCCAGCTCGATGGCCCACTCCAGGCTGGCCTGCGCGCCGACCCCCCGGTGCGCGTGGGCGCGCCGGTCCAGCAGCACGGTGACGCCGCCGTGCCACGGCCGTTCCTCCAGCCGCACCATCAGCTCGTCGCGGCGCGCGGTGGAGCGCCAGTGCACCATGCGCAGCGCGTCGCCGGGCTGGTACTCGCGCACCATCGCGTCGTGCTCGCCGAGGCCCCGGCGCAGCCCGGTGTTGCCGGCGTCGCCCTCGCCCCTGCCGAACCCGTCGGGCAGCCCGGACAGCGGGGTGACCCGGGGCAGCACCGTCAGCGTGCTGCGCCCGGCCAGCTCGCGCTCGTACTCGGCCAGCCCGAGCGGGTCGCCGACGCGCACGGTGAGCGGGCCGATCAGGTGCACGCCGCGCACCGTGGCCGGGATCGGGTAGCGCAGGTCCATCGCCGGGTCGGACTTCTTGGACGGCCGGCTGATGAACCGGGGCGAGCCGCCCAGCGCGTCGGGCAGCGCGTCGGTGAGCATCATCCCGGTGTCGATCAGCCGGCTGGGCCGGTGCACGATCAGCCGGGCCTCCACCTCCGAGCCGGCCGACACCCGCGCCGGCAGCACCTCGCGCTCGGCCTTGATCACCAGTCGGGTCCGCGCCGCGAGCAGCGCCGCCAGCAGCGGCAGCACCAGCACCAGCAGGCCGATCCGCAGCAGGTCCCGCTCGTCCAGCGCGACCGCGCAGACCGAGGCGGCCACCCCGGCCGCTATCAGGCACCGGCCCAGCGTGGTCAGCCCGGCCGAGGTGGTTCCGGCCGGGTCAGGCACGGGCGGCGCCCGGCCCCTGGGGTACCGGCACCCGGCCGAGCAGCGTGCGGACCAGGTCCTGAGCGGTGCGCCGGGCGGTGAGCGACTCCGCGGTGAGCACCAGGCGGTGCGCCAGCACCGGGGTGGCCACCGCGTGCAGGTCGTCGGGGATCACGTAGTCCCGCCCGGCCAGCGCGGCCTGCGCGCGCGCCGCCCGCACCAGGTGCAGGGTCGCGCGCGGCGAGGCGCCCAGGCGCACCTCGGGCATCCGCCGGGTGGCCGAGGCCAGGTCGACGGCGTAGCGGCGCAGGTCGGGGGCGATGTGGATGGCGCGCACGGCGGCGAGCACGGCCCGCACCTCGTGCGCGTCCGAGACGGGGGAGAGCATCGTCAGCGGGTCCACGGCGGCGTGCTCGTCGACCATGGCCAGCTCGGCGGTCGGATCCGGGTAGCCGATGCTGATCCGCGCGGTGAACCTGTCCCGCTGGGCCTCGGGCAGCGCGTAGGTGCCCTCCATCTCCACCGGGTTCTGGGTGGCCACCACCAGGAACGGGTTGCCGAGCGGGTAGGTCATGCCGTCCACGGTGACCTGGCGCTCCTCCATGCATTCCAGCAGCGCCGACTGGGTCTTGGGGGAGCCCCGGTTGATCTCGTCGCCGATCACCACGTTGGCGAAGATCGGGCCGGGGCGGAACTCGAACTCGGTGCTCTCCCGGTTGTAGATCGAGACGCCGGTGATGTCGCTGGGCATCAGGTCCGGGGTGAACTGGATCCGGCTGACCGCGCAGTCGATGGACCGGGCCAGGGCTTTGGCCAGCGATGTCTTGCCAACGCCCGGCACGTCCTCGACCAGCAGGTGTCCCTCGGAGAGCAGCGTGACCAGCGCGATCCGGATCGCCTCCGCCTTGCCGGCGATCACCCGCTGCACGTTGTCCGTGATGCGAGCGGTGACGGCGGCGAGCTCGGACAACGGCATGGCTGGGCTGCTCGTCGTCGTCATTCGACCTCCTACTTTCTCCGACGGCCCGGAAGCAGTCTGTCAAACGCCCCGAGAGGGGTCACCACGCCGGTGCGCGCGGCACCCGACCCAGCGTCCTCGTCCATCGAACCGGTGTAGCGGGCGGCTCCGTTACACCACCCCCCACACCTCCCCCCACGTTTCCCCACGGAGCTCCCTCCCCGGCCGGGCGCGGCCCGGGGCCGTGGCGTTTGCCCAGGTCGGCTCGGTGGCCGCCGGTGGGGAACCGGCCCGGGCAGCGTTTCCGCCCCCACCGCGCCCCACCCTTCGTGAGCTGGGAAAACGGTGAGAGATCGGCCTTCGATCGGGCGACGGCTCGTTGACTGTGGTGGAAAGTGGGGTAATGTGGTGATCGTTGGAGCCAGGGGGAGGCGAGGCCGATGTTCCTCGGCACTCACACACCCCGGCTCGATGACAAGGGCCGCATCACGTTGCCGGCGAAGTACCGAGACGAGCTCCGAGGGGGGATGATGATCACGAAGGGACAGGACCACTGTCTGTACGTGTTCCCCCGCGAGGTGTTCGAGCAGCTGGCCCGCAAGGTCGCCGAGGCGCCGTTCACCAACGAGGCGGTGCGCGCCTACCAGCGTTACCTGTTCGCCGGCACCGACGAGCAGCACCCGGACTCGCAGGGCCGGGTCCCGATCACCGCCGAGCTGCGCCGCTACGCCGGGCTGTCCAAGGACTGCGTGGTCATCGGTGCCGTCAACCGGCTGGAGATCTGGGACGCCCAGGCCTGGCAGTCCTATCAGGAACGACACGAGGACAACTACGCGCAGGCGCAGGAGGAGGTACTGCCCGGCATGTTCTGAGCCGTCTCAGGCATGTGGACGTAGGCAGGACGCCCGGGCTCGGGTGTCCGGAGGCCTCCACTCCGCTGCTGGTGGCCCTGGCGCACCTTCCCCGGTGCCAGGTCCGCCGGGAGGGGAGCGGAGACCTCGGGGCATCCCGGCCCGGGCGCGCGTCGCACCGGGGGGTCGACGCGCGCGGAGTGTGGACCAGGCGAGAGGGGGGCCGATGTCTGAGTCATTCCCAAAACCGGGCGCTCGGCACGTCCCCGTGATGCTCGACCGGGTTCTCGAGCTGCTCGCCCCCGCGCTGTCCGACGGCCCGAGGGTGCTGGTGGACGGCACCCTCGGGCTGGGCGGTCACTCCGCCGCGCTGTTGGCCGCGCACCCCGGGCTGACCCTGGTCGGGCTGGACCGCGACCCGCGGGCGCTGGAGCTGGCCGGGCGCCGGCTGGCCGCGTACGCCGACCGGCGGCACCTGGTGCACGCGGTGTACCACGAGCTGCCCGAGGTGCTGGAACGGCTGGGCATCGCGCGGGTGCACGGCGTGCTGCTCGACCTCGGGGTGTCGTCGCTGCAGCTGGACGCGGCGGAGCGGGGTTTCTCCTACGCCTCGGACACCGCGCTGGACATGCGGATGGACCCCACCGTCGGCCCGACCGCCGCCGACGTGGTGAACACCTATTCGGTGGACGAGCTGGCCAGGGTGCTGCGGGACTACGGCGAGGAGCGGTTCGCCCGCCGGATCGCGGCCGCGGTGGCCCGGCGGCGGGAGCGGGCGCCGCTGCGCACCAGCGCGGAGCTGGTCGAGCTGTTGTACGAGGCGGTGCCGGCCGCGTCCCGGCGCACCGGCGGGCACCCGGCCAAGCGGACCTTCCAGGCGCTGCGCATCGAGGTGAACGGCGAGCTGGACTCGCTGCGTGAGGCGCTGCCCGCCGCGCTGGACGCCACCGAGGTGGGCGGCCGGGTGGTGGTGCTGTCGTACCACTCGCTGGAGGACCGGCTGGTGAAGCGGGCGTTCGCGGAGCGCGCGAGGTCGCGCACGCCCGCCGGCCTGCCCGTCGAGCTGCCCGGGCACGAACCCAGCTGGCGGCTGCTGACCAGGGGCGCGGAGCAGGCCGGCGAGCAGGAGATCGACGACAACCCGCGCGCGGCATCGGTTCGGCTGCGGGCCGGAGAACGAATCGCGGAGGCTGCCTGATGAGCGCACCCACGGCGGAGCGGACCCGCGCGGGCCGCTCATCGGCCAGGTCGACCGGTCAGCCAGGGCCGCGCCGGTCGGCGGGCTTACCCACCCCTCGGGACGCCGACGGCGCGATCGGCCGGGCGTACGCCAAGCGGGCCGGCCGGGCGCGCCGCCTGGCCACCACCCCCGGCGCCGTCGCGCCGTCCCGGTCGCGGTTCGTGCTGATGGTGATGGGGCTGCTCGGGGTGGGGCTGGTCGCGTCGCTGTGGCTGTCCACCACCGCCGCGGCGGACTCGTACCGGCTGGACGCGGCGCGGCAGGCCACCCAGGGCCTCGCCGAGCGCGGTGAGGCGTTGCGCACCGAGATCGCCGCCATGGAGTCGGCCCCGGCGCTGGCCAAGGCGGCGCAGCAGATGGGCATGGTGCCGAGCACGGACGTGGCCCGGCTGGTGTCCATGCCGGACGGCTCGGTGCAGGTCGTGGGCACCCCGAAGGCGGCCACGGCGGCCGCGCCGCCGCCCATGCTCGCCCCGCCGGCCCCGCCCGCCCCCGCGCTGCCGAACGCGTCCGGCTCCGGCCAGGCCACCGCCCCACAGGCGGTGACCCCCGCCCCTGCTCAGCGGCCGGTTCAGCAGCAACCCGTCCAGCAACAGCCGGTTCAGCAACCGGTCCAACAACAGCCGGCCGAACAGCTTGACCAACGCCTGCCCGAGGAACAGCTCACGGCGCCCGCGCCGACCCGGCAGGGGCCGGCCCCGCGCGCCGCGTCCGGTGGCACCGGGCAGTGATGCGCACGTCCGAAGTGGGCGCGGCCCCCCGTGCCCGCCCGAAGCCCCCGTCCCGTCCCGCCCCACCCCGCCGCCGCCCCCCCAAGCGGGCCAACCCGAGCGCGCGCCTGGTCGCCGGCCGGCTGATCCTGGTGGCGCTGCTGGTGGTGACCGGCCTGAAGCTGCTCACCGTCCAGGTCGTGCAGGCCGGCGAGCTGCGCGCCGAGGGCGACAAGCAGCGCGTCACCAAGGTGCCGCTGCCGGCCGAGCGGGGCAGCATCGTGGACCGCAACGGCACCCCGATGGCGTTCAGTGTCCGCGCCAAGGCGCTGACCGCCAACCCGGCCCAGATCTCGAAGAAGCAGGGCCCGAACGCGGACACCCGCAAGACCCAGATCGCCTTCGGCATCGCCGAGCTGACCGGGGCGGACGCCAGCCGGGTGTACGCCGCGCTGAACACCGAGCGCCCCTACGCGATCCTGGTCCCGCAGGTCGAGCCGTCGGCGGCGCGCGCGGTCGCCGAGCGGTTCCCGGAGATCGCGCAGGAGGACCGGGAGTCCCGCCAGTACCCGGGCGGCCCGCTGGCGGCCAACGTCCTCGGCGTCGCCTCCTGGAGCATGGACCAGCGCAAGCTGCACGGGATCGTCGGCCTGGAGGCGGCCCAGGAGCAACTGCTCGCCGGCACCGACGGTTTCCGCGTTGTGGACACCGCCGAGGGCTCCAACACCGTCATCCCCGGCAGCGAGCGCGCCGAGAAGCCGTCGATCCCCGGCTCGAACCTGCAGCTCACCCTGGACTCCGACGTGCAGTACACGGTGCAGCAGCAGCTCGCCGCCTACGTCAAGGCGCACGGCGCCAAGGACGGCAGCGCGGTGGTGCTGGACGCCAAGACCGGCGAGGTGCGCGCGCTGGCCAACAGCACCACCTTCGACCCGCGCGACCTGGCCGCCGCCACCGCCTCCGAGCTGGGCAACCCCGCGGTGACCACCCCGTTCGAGCCCGGCTCGGTGAACAAGATCGTGACGATGGCGGCGGCGCTGGAGTCCGGCGTGGAGACACCCCAGTCGGTGCTGTCGGTGCCGGACAGCATCAAGGTCGCCGACCGGGTGGTGCACGACGCCTGGAACCACCCGACCCAGCGGTTCACCCTGACCGGGGTGCTGGCCCGCTCGTCGAACGTCGGCACCCTGATGACCGCGCAGAAGGTCGGCGAGGACAGGTTCTCCGACATGCTCGCCAAGCTGGGCCTCGGCCAGCGCACCGGGGTGGGGCTGCCGGGGGAGAGCGGCGGCCGGGTGCCGCCCAGGGACACCTGGTCGGGCTCCACGTTCGGCAACCTGCCGATCGGGCAGGGCCTGTCCATGACGGTGCTGCAGCTCGCCGGCATGTACCAGGCGGTGGCCAACGACGGCCTGCGGGTGCCGCCCAGGATCGTCGAGGCCACCGTCGGCCCGGACGGCGCGCGGGCGCCCGAGCCCCGACCCGAGCCGGTGCGGGTGGTCTCGCCGCAGACCGCGCAGCAGCTGCGCCAGATGCTGGTCGCGGTCACCCAGGACGGCAGGGGCGTGCAGCGCGGCACCGGCCCGGACGCGGCGGTGGACGGCTACCAGGTGGCCGGCAAGACCGGCACCGCCCAGCAGATCAACCCGGCCTGCGCCTGCTACTCCATGTCCGACTACTGGATCACGTTCGCCGGCATGTTCCCCGCCCAGGACCCCCGGTACGTGGTGGCGATCATGCTCGACGCGCCGACCCACGGCCAGAACGCCTCCGCCCTGTTCCACGAGATCGCGTCCACGCTGGCCAGGCGGGACCGGATCCCGGTGAGCACCGAGCCCCGGCCGATGGTGCCGCTGGTCGTGCCCTGAGCACATCCCTCACGAACGGTGAGCAAGAACTACGAAGGGTAGTCGTCGGGGTGCGCGACGGTGATCAGAACGAATGCCCCGCCAGTGCACGATGATGGCGCCGGTAGCCTTCCGCGACGTGTCCCCCAGCCCGATCGCGGCCCCGGCCCTGACGGCCCCGCGACCAGCGCGGACCACGCCCACCGGGCTGGCCGAGCTGGCCGCCCTGGTTGGTGCGCGTGCCACGGGTGACCCGATCGGGGGGTCCGTGACCGGCGTCACCCTCCGTACTCAGGACGTTCGCCCCGGTGACCTGTTCGCCGGCGTGCCGGGCGCGCACGCGCACGGCGCCGACTTCGCCGCCCAGGCCGCCGCCGCCGGGGCCACCGCGCTGCTCACCGACCCGGCCGGCGCCGCGAAGCCATCCGTCAAGGGCGCCGGCCTGCCTGTGCTGGTGGTCGAGGACCCCCGGGCGGAGCTGGGAGCGGTGGCCGCCCGGGTCTACGGCGACCCGACCGCGCGCCTCGCCGTCCTCGGCGTGACCGGCACCAGCGGCAAGACCACCGTCACGTTCATGGTCGAGGCCGGGCTGCGGGCCGCCGGCCTGACCAGCGGCCTGCTCGGCACCGTCCGCACCGCCATCGCCGGCCAGGCCTGGCCCAGCCCGCTGACCACGCCGGAGGCGCCCGACCTGCAGGCGCTGTTCGCGGTGATGTGCGAGCGCGGGGTGAGCCACGCGGCGATGGAGGTGTCCAGCCACGCGCTGGCGCTGCACCGGGTGGACGGCACCCGGTTCGCGGTGGGCGCGTTCACCAACCTGTCCCAGGACCACCTGGACTTCCACCACGACATGACCAGCTACCTGGCGGCCAAGGCGCTGCTGTTCGACGGCCGCTCCGAGGCCGAGGTGATCAACGCCGACGACGAGTGGGGCCGGCGGCTGCTCACGGACGACACGGTGACGGTGTCGGCGGCCGGGCGGGTGGACGCGCGGTGGCGGGCCGAGGCGGTCTCGCCGACCGAGGACGGCGGCCAGCGGTTCGTCGCCGTGGACCCGGCGGGCGCCCGTACCCCGGTGGCGCTGCCGCTGCCCGGGGCGTTCAACGTGGCCAACGCGCTGCTCGCGCTGGCCTGCCTGGACCGGGTCGGGGTGCCGGCCTCGGTCGCCGCCGAGGGGATGGCCGGGGTCAGCGTGCCCGGCCGGCTGGAGCGGGTGGACCTCGGCCAGCCCTACCTCGCGCTGGTCGACTACGCGCACAAGCCCGGCGCGGTGGCCGCGCTGCTCGACACCCTGCGCGCGCGGCTGACCGGCACCGGGAGCGGCGGGCGGCTGATCGTGGTGCTGGGCTGCGGCGGCGACCGGGACGCGGCGAAGCGCCCGCTGATGGGGGCCGAGGCGGCCAGGAGGGCCGAACTGCTGGTGATCACCGACGACAACCCGCGCAACGAGGACCCGGCGCTGATCCGGGCCGCCATGCGCGCCGGAGCCCTGGCCGCCGGGCCGCTGGACGAGGTCATCGAGGTCGGCGACCGCCGCGACGCCATCGCGGCCGCCGTGTCCCGCGCGCGCCCCGGCGACGTGCTGGTGGTGGCCGGCAAGGGCCACGAGACCGGGCAGCTCAGCCGCGGCGTGCGCCGCCCGTTCTCCGACGTCGAGGAGCTGGCGGCGGCCATCCGGGGGGCCGGTCGATGATCACGATGACGCTCGCCGAGGTGGCGGCCGCCGTCGACGGCCGGACGCACCGGGCGGCCGGGACCGAGCCGGTCACCGGCTCGGTGGAGTTCGACTCCCGGAAGGTCACGCCGGGCGGGCTGTTCGTGGCGCTGCCCGGCGAGCGGGTGGACGGGCACGACTACGCGGCCGCCGCGCACGCCGCCGGCGCGGCCGCGGTGCTGGCCGCCCGCGCGGTGGACGCGCCCGCCGTGCTGGTCGGGGCGCCGGGGGAGGACCCGGAGCGGGCCGTGCTCGGGGCGCTGAGCCGGCTGGCCGCTCACGTGGTGCGCCGGCTGCCCGGCCTGGAGGTCGTCGGGCTGACCGGCTCGTCCGGCAAGACCTCCACCAAGGACCTGGTGGCCGCCGTGCTGCGCCGGCTGGGGCCGACGGTGGCCCCGCCCGGGTCGTTCAACAACGAGATCGGCCACCCCTGGACGGTGCTGCGCGCGGACGAGCACGCCCGGCACCTGGTGCTGGAGCTGGCCGCCCGGCGCGTCGGGCACATCGCCGCGCTGTGCACGGTGGCGCCGCCCCGGGTCGGCGCGGTGCTGAACGTGGGCAGCGCGCACCTGGGCGAGTTCGGCTCCCCGGAGGCGGTGGCGACGGCCAAGGGCGAGCTGGTCGAGGCGCTGCCGGCGGCGCCCGACGGCGGGGTGGCCGTGCTGAACGCCGACGACCCCCGGGTCGCCGCGATGGCCGCCCGCACCGAGGCCCGGGTCGTCACCTTCGGCTCGTCCGGCGACCTGCGCGCCGTGAAGGTCACGCTGGACGAGGCCGGTCGCCCGAGGTTCCGGCTGGTCACGCCGGCGGGCGAGGCGGAGCTGGGGCTGCGGCTGGTGGGCGCGCACCACGTCGGCAACGCGCTGGCCGCCGCCGCCGTCGGACTGGAGCTGGGCGCCGGCCTGGACCTGGTGGCCGACGTGCTGGCCACCGCCGAGCCGGCCTCGCGCTGGCGGATGGAGGTCATCGACCGCCCGGACGGCGTGACCGTGATCAACGACGCGTACAACGCGAACCTGGAGTCCATGCGCGCCGGGCTGGAGGCGCTGGCCGCGGTCGCGGGCGGTCGGCGGCGGTGCTGGGCGGTGCTCGGCACCATGGCCGAGCTGGGGGAGATCACCCCGGCGGCGCACGAGGAAATCGGCGGCCTGGCCGCCCGGCTCGGGGTGCGATGCCTGGTCGCGGTGGGTACGGGCGGCGACGCGGAGAGTTATCGGGCCGGCTACCGTGCCGGCGACGGAGAGGAGTCGATAGTCGTGCCGGACGTGGCGGCCGCCATGGAGGTTCTCCAGGAGCGGCTGCGGCCGGGTGACGTGGTGCTCGTCAAGGCGTCCCGCTCGGCGGGGCTGGAGCGCATCGCCGCCGGCCTGCTGGAGCCGCCGGTGGCGGCCGGGCCGACGCGGGAACGCTCGTGAAGGGCATTCTCATCGCGGCCGGCGTGGCGCTCGCGGTCTCCATCCTGGTGACCCCGTACCTGATCCGGTTCTTCGCCCGCCAGGGCTTCGGCCAGGAGATCAGGGCGGAGGGGCCGGCCACCCACCAGTCCAAGCGCGGCACCCCGGTGATGGGCGGGGTGGCCATCCTGGCCTCGATCTGGGTCGGCTACCTGGTCGCCCACCTGGCCACCGGCGAGCAGGGCGGCGGGCCCACCGCGTCGGCCTGGCTGGTGCTGTTCCTGACCACCGCGCTGGGCATCGTCGGCTTCGTGGACGACCTGATCAAGCTGCGCCGGCAGCGCAACCTGGGCCTGAACAAGACGTCCAAGCTGCTCGGCCAGCTGGTCACCGCCGTGATCTTCGCGATCCTGGCGCTGCGGTTCGCCAGCGCGAACGGGCTCACCCCGGCCTCGGTGCGGCCGTCCTTCGTGCGCGACATCCTGGTGCTCTCGTTCGGCACCATCGGCTTCGTGCTGTTCTGCTACCTGCTGGTCAGCGCCTGGTCGAACGCGGTGAACATGACCGACGGGCTGGACGGGCTGGCGGCCGGCACCTCGGCGATGGTGCTGGCAACGTACGTGATCATCGGCTTCTGGCAGTTCCGCAACCTGTGCCTGCCGCCGGAGGCGAACCCGGGCTGCTACTCGGTGCGCGACCCGCTGGACGTGGCGATAGTCGCCGCCGCCGCGATGGGCGGCTGCATCGGGTTCCTGTGGTGGAACGCGGCGCCCGCGCGGATCTTCATGGGCGACACCGGGTCGCTGGCGCTGGGCGGGCTGATCGCCGGGCTGTCCATCGTGACCCGCACCGAGCTGCTGCTGGTGGTGATCGGCGGGGTGTTCGTGGTGGAGCTGCTGTCGGTGTCGCTGCAGATCGTGGTGTTCAGGGCCACCCGGCGGCGACTGTTCCGAATGGCGCCGTTCCACCATCATTTCGAGCTAGCCGGCTGGGCCGAGACGACGGTGATCATTCGCTTCTGGCTGCTCGGCGCGATCTGCTGCGCGATCGGGCTGGGCATCTTCTACAGCGAGTGGCTCTCCGCCGCGGCCGGAGGCTAGCGCGGTGGCCGGCAGAAACGTTCCACTGACGGCCCCGCTGACGGCACTGCGCGGCCGGCCGGTGCTGGTGGCCGGGGCCGCGGTGTCCGGGCTGGCGGCTGCGACCGCGCTGTCCGAGCTGGGGGCGCGGGTCACGGTGACCGACGCGGTGGCCGACCGGCTCGCCGCGCTGCCGCCGGGCGTGGACGGCGCGCTCGGGCTGACCGAACCGCCGCCCGGCACCGAGCTGGTGGTGACCAGCCCCGGCTGGCGCCCGGACGCGCCGCTGCTGGCCGCCGCCGCCCGCGCCGGCATCGAGGTGATCGGCGAGCCGGAGCTGGCCTGGCGCTGGCCTGTGGCGGCCGGCCGGCCCCGGTGGCTGGCGGTGACCGGCACGAACGGCAAGACGACCACGGTGGGCATGCTGGCCGCGATCCTGACCGCCGCCGGCCGCGACGCGGTGGCCTGCGGGAACGTCGGCACCTCGGTGATCGACGTGGTCCGCGCCGGGCACCGCGAGCTGGCCGTGGAGCTGTCCAGCTTCCAGCTGCACTGGTCGCCGTCGCTGCGCCCGGACGCCGGCTGCCTGCTCAACATCGCCGAGGACCACCTGGACTGGCACGGCGACATGGCCACCTACCTCGCGGCCAAGGCCGGGGTGCTGGCCGGCCCGGTCGCGGTCGCGGGGGTGGACGACCCCCTGGTCGCGGACGCGCTCGCCGCCGCGCCCGCCGCCCACCGGATCGGGATCACCCTGAACGCCCCGGCCGACGGGCAGCTCGGCGTGCGCGACGGCGCGCTGGTGGACCGGGCGTTCAGTCCCTCGGTCGAGCTGGTCGGCCTGGACGAGGTCCACCCGTCCGGCCCGTCGGGATGGTTCGACGCGCTGGGCGCCGCCGCGCTCGCCAGGGCGGCCGGCGTGACGCCCGAGCAGGTCCGCGACGGGCTCGCCGGCTACCGGCCCGGCCCGCACCGGGGCTCGGTGGTCGGCGAGCTCGGCGGGGTGCGGTTCGTGGACGACTCCAAGGCCACCAACCCGCACGCCGCCTCCGCCGCGCTGGCCAGCTATTCGAGGGTCGTGTGGCTCGCCGGGGGACTGCTCAAGGGCGCTTCGGTGACGGAGCTGATCCGCGACCACGCGCACAGGTTCGCCGGTGTCGTCCTAATGGGTACCGATCGAGGGATCATTCGTGACGCGCTGTTGCGACACGCACCGGATGTCCCCGTCGCGGAGGCGTCACCGGGAGATCATGGACCCATGACCGACGCGGTACGGCTGGCCGCCGCGATGGCCGAGCCAGGGGATGTGGTGCTGCTCGCTCCGGCGGCGGCGTCCCTTGACCAGTTCGCCAGCTACGGCGCGCGAGGGAAGGCGTTCTCCGACGCGGTGGCCGCGCTTCCGGCGGCCACCCGGTGACCGGGACGACCACCGGCCGTCCGGGAAGGGCGGCCCGGCCCGCCGCGCCCCGTCCCGCCCCCGGGGGGTTTCAGCGGAAGGTCCGCCGCGCCCGCGCCGCGCTGACCGCCTGGCTGGCCCGCCCGCTGACCTCGCTGCACATCGTGCTCGGCATCTTCGGGCTGCTCACCCTGCTCGGGCTGGTCATGGTGCTGTCCGCGTCCAGCGTGCAGTCCTTCGAGGCGGGTGGTTCCTCGTACGCGGTGTTCGTCCACCAGCTGGCGTTCTGTGGGGTCGGCCTGGTGGTGTTCTGGATCGGCATGCGCATCCGACCCCGGACGCTGCGGGCGCTGGCGCCGACGGTCCTGGTCGTCTCCGTGGTGCTGCTCGCGCTGGTGTTGGTCCCCGGGATCGGGCACGTTCGTGGCGGCGCGCGGAGTTGGTTCGTGCTCCCGCTGATCTCGATACAGCCCTCCGAGCTGGCCAAGATCGCGATGGCGCTGTGGGGGGCGCACGTGCTGGCCGCGCGGCAGCGGACCCTGGGCAACTGGCGGCAGGCGCTGTCCCCGGTGCTTCCGGTCGGGCTGGTGCTGCTCACGCTGATCGTGGTGGAGCCGGACCTCGGCACGGCGGTGTCGCTGGGCATCGTGGTGTTCGCGCTGCTCTTCTTCGCCGGCGCGCCGCTTCGGCTGCTCGCCGCGCTGCTGATGGGCGGGCTCGGCGGCACGGTGGCGCTGGCGCTGTCCGCCGGCTACCGGCAGAGCCGTCTCACCGCGTTCCTCTCGCCGGGCTCCAGCGACCCGCTCGGCGCCGTGTTCCAGGCCAGGCAGGCGCTGTTCTCGCTGGCCGACGGGGGCCTGTTCGGGGTGGGACTCGGCCAGGGGCGGGCCAAATGGAGCTACCTCCCGAACGCACACAACGACTTCATCTACGCGATCATCGGCGAGGAGCTGGGCATGGTCGGCGCGATCGCCGTGCTCGTCCTGTTCGGCATGCTGGCCTACGTCGGGATGCGCATCGCGGCGCGCAACACCGACCCGTGGCTGAAGGTGGTCGTCGCCACCCTGACCACCTGGATGGTGGCCCAGGCGGTCATCAACATCGGCTACGTGGTGGGATTGATGCCGGTGACCGGCATTCCGCTGCCGCTCGTGTCCTCGGGAGGTTCCGCCCTTGTGACCGCGTTGTTCGTCGGTGGGCTGCTGGCCAACGCCGCCCGGCACGAGCCGGAGGCCATCGCCGCGCTGCGCACCCACGGCCAGGGCAAGGTGGCCAAGCTGCTCGGGCTCAAGCTGCCCGAGCCGTACCGCGCGCCGGCCGCCCGCCCACGGGTGGGCCCGCCGCCGGCCCAGCGCACCGCCGCCCAGCCTCGATACGGAGGCGGCGGCCCGGTACCGGGGCAGCGGGGGCGGCGATGACGGACCGACCGCTGTCAGTGGTGCTCGCCGGCGGTGGCTCGGCCGGGCACATCGAGCCCGCGCTGGCCTTCGCCGACGCGGTGCGCCGGCTGCGCCCGGACTCCCGGCTGACCGCGCTGGGCACCGAGCGCGGGCTGGACCGCACCCTGATCCCGGCCCGGGGCTACCCGCTGGAGCTGATCCCGCCGGTGCCGCTGCCCCGCAAGCCCACCGTCGACCTGCTGCGGCTGCCGGCCAAGGTGGCGGACTCGGTGCGGAGGACCCGGGAGGTGCTCCGCCGGGTGGAGGCGGACGTGGTGGTCGGCTTCGGCGGGTACGTGGCGCTGCCGGCGTACCTGGCGGCGCGCGGCCGGGTGCCGATCGTGGTGCACGAGGCGAACGCCCGCGCCGGCCTGGCCAACAAGGTGGGCGCCCGGTTCGCCGCCGCCGTGGCCGCCGCCGTCCCCGGGTCCGGCCTGCCCGGCGCGCGGCCGATCGGCATCCCGCTGCGGGAACAGATCACCGGGCTGGACCGGGCGGCGCTGCGGGCGGACGCGCGCGAGCACTACGGACTGCCGGCGGACGGGCCGGTGTTGCTGGTCTTCGGCGGTTCGCAGGGCGCGCGCACGCTCAACAACGCGGTAGGGGAGGCGCTCGGCGGGCTGGCCGAGGCGGGCATCGCCGTGCTGCACGGGTACGGCGCGCGCCAGCGGCCGGCCACCGAGGTCACGGTGCCCGGCGGCGGGCGGTACGTGGGCCTGCCGTACCTGGAGCGGATGGACCTGGCCTACGCGGCGGCCGACGCGGTGCTCTGCCGCTCCGGCGCGATGACCGTCGCCGAGGTCTCCGCCGTGGGCCTGCCCGCCGTCTACGTCCCGCTGCCGATCGGCAACGGCGAGCAGTCGCTGAACGCCGCGCCGGTGGTCGACGCCGGCGGCGGCACCCTGGTGCCGGACGGCGAGCTGACCGGCCAGCGGGTGCTCGACGAGCTCGCCGGGCTGCTCACCGACAAGGACCGGCTGGCCGCGATGGGTGCCGCCGCGCGCGGCTCCGGGCACGCCGGGGCGGACGAGGACCTGGCTCGGCTGGTGTTCGAGGTGGTTCAGCGGTGAGGGGCACGGACTTGGAGCGGGTGCACCTGATCGGTATCGGGGGCGCCGGCATGAGCGGCGTCGCGCGGATCCTGCTGGCCAGGGGCGCGGCGGTGTCCGGGTCGGACGCCAAGGACTCGCGCACGGTGCTCGCGCTGCGGGCCCAGGGCGCGCGCATCGCGGTCGGCGGGCACGACGGGGCGCACCTGGAGCAGCTGGACGGCCCGCCCACGGTGGTGGTGTCCAGCGCGATCCGGAAGGACAACCCCGAGCTGGTCGCCGCCCACGAGCGGGGCCTGACGGTGCTGCACCGCTCCGACGCGCTGGCCGCGCTGATGTCCGGGCGCCGGGTGGCCTGCGTGACCGGCACCGCCGGCAAGACGTCCACCACCTCGATGCTCACCGTGGCGCTGCAGCACTGCGGGCTGGACCCGTCCTTCGCGATCGGCGGCGACCTGACCGCGGCCGGCTCGGGGGCGCACCACGGCACGGGCGACATCTTCGTCGCGGAGGCCGACGAGAGCGACGGCTCGTTCCTGCGGTTCAGCCCCGAGGTCGCGGTCGTCACCAACGTGGAGGTCGACCACCTCGACCACTTCGGCAGCCCGGCGGAGTACGCCGGCGCGTTCACGAAGTTCCTGGCCCGCATCGTCCCCGGCGGCGCGTTGGTGACCTGCGTCGACGACCCGGGCGGCGAGCGGCTGGCCGCCGAGGCCGAGGCCGCCGGCATCCGGGTGCGCCGCTACGGCCGGACGGCGCCCGGGTCGTCCGGCGACGCGCTGCTGCTCGACCACGAGCCGGTCGGCACGGGCGGGCGGGTCCGGCTGCGGCTGGGTTCCGGGGACGAGCACGTGCTGGAGCTTCCGGTGCCCGGCGAGCACATGGCGCTCAACGCGCTGGCGGCGCTGCTGGCCGGGATCGAGCTGGGCGCGCCGGTCGCGGAGTTGCTGGACGGGCTGGCCGGGTTCTCCGGGGTGCGGCGGCGGTTCGAGTTCAAGGGCCGGGCCGGCGGGGTGGTGGTCTACGACGACTACGCGCACCACCCGACCAAGGTCGCCGCCGCGCTGACCGCCGCCCGCCAGGTCGCGGAGGGCCGGCTGATCGTCGCGTTCCAGCCGCACCTGTACTCGCGCACCCGGGCGTTCCACCGCGAGTTCGGCGCCGCCCTCGCGCTGGCCGACGAGGTGGTGGTGCTGGACGTGTTCGGCGCCCGCGAGGACCCCGAGCCGGGGGTGAGCGGGGCGCTGGTCGCCGAGTCCGTGCCACTGCCCGCCGAGCGGGTGCACTACGTGCCACGCTGGTCGGACGTGCCCGAGGTGCTGGCCAAGCTGGCCGAACCCGGCGACATGGTGATCACCATGGGGGCCGGGGACGTGACGGTGCTCGGCCCCGAGGTGCTCACCGAGCTTGGCCGGGGAGAGGAGCCCGGGCCGGCCGAAGACCCCGCCGCACCCGAAACGCCAGCGCCATGAGCCGCGCCGGCCGCCCCGCCCGCCGATCCACCCGGGCAGGTCGACCCACCCGCACCGACCGCTCCGGCGCCACCGGCACGGACCGAACCGGAACCGACCGAACCGGACCCGATCACGCCGACATCATCCGAGCCGCCCGCACCGGAACCAACCCTTACCGCGCCACCCATCCCTCCCTCCCAACCGATCGTTCGTTCACCAATGTGCCAAAAGCCCCGACTCACCCTGCTAAAAACCCCGACTCGCGGGATTCACACGCGCGTGGGCGCGGGCGTGAGCGGGTGCGCGGGCGGTATCTGAGGCGGCGGTTGGCGGCGCTCGGGGGAGCGGTGGTCGTGCTCGTGCTCGGGGTGGTGCTGGGCGGGCGGGCGCTGTTGATGCACTCGGACAGGTTTCAGGTCACGGACATCGAGGTGTTCGGGCCGGCTGGGATCGACCCGGCGCTGGTGCGCGAGGTGTCCGGCATCAAGCCCGGCGTCCCGCTGCTCGCCGTCGACCTGGCCGACGTCCAACGGCGGGTGGCGTCCATCCCCGAGGTCGCCTCCGCGCTGGCCACCCGGAGCTGGCCAGGCACCGTCCGGCTGACGGTGGCCGAACGCACCCCGGTGGCCCTGGCCGAGTCCCCGACCGGACCGCGCTGGGTGGACGGCACCGGGATGGCCTACCAGGCGGCACCGGCCGGAGCGGCGCCGCTGCCCAGGCTGGACGCGACCACGGTGGCCCCCGGCGACCCCGCGACCACCGCCGGCCTGGCCGTCCTCGCCGCCCTGACCCCCCAGTTACGGGAGAAACTGCAGGTCGTCGAGGCATCAGGCCCGGCGGCGGTCACCCTGCGGCTGGCCGACGGCAAGCAGGTGCGGTGGGGCTCGCCGGCCCGCTCGGACCGCAAGGCGGCCGTGCTGGGCGTGCTTCTGACCCAGCGGGGCTCGGTCTACGATGTCTCCGCGCCGGATCTCCCCACGATTCGGCGCTGAACACGGGCGCGGGCAGGGCGGACCGCCGTGCGGCGCGCCTGCTGGACCATGGCCTTTGCCGGACCTACGGTTCTCGTGCGAGGCCGACGGCTGACATAACTCTCAGCCTCTGGTCGAGGTTGATAGTAATGCAAGGCCAGTAAGGAAGGTGCCGCGCATGACGCCCCCGCACAACTATCTTGCGGTGATAAAGGTCGTCGGTATCGGTGGCGGCGGCGTGAACGCGGTCAACCGGATGATCGAGGTCGGTCTGAAGGGCGTCGAGTTCATCGCGGTGAACACCGACGCGCAGGCACTGCTGATGTCGGACGCGGACGTCAAGCTGGACATCGGCCGCGAGCTGACCAGGGGACTCGGCGCCGGGGCGAACCCCGAGGTGGGGCGCAAGGCGGCCGAGGACCACCGGGAAGAGATCGAAGAGGTGCTCAAGGGCGCCGACATGGTCTTCGTGACCGCCGGCGAGGGCGGCGGCACCGGCACCGGCGGCGCGCCCGTGGTGGCGTCCATCGCCCGCAAGCTGGGCGCGCTGACCATCGGCGTGGTGACCCGGCCGTTCACCTTCGAGGGCAAGCGCCGCTCCGGCCAGGCCGAGGACGGCATCACCTCGCTGCGCAACGAGTGCGACACCCTGATCGTGATCCCGAACGACCGGCTGCTGCAGCTCGGCGACGTGGGCGTGTCCCTGATGGACGCCTTCCGCTCCGCCGACGAGGTGCTGCTCTCCGGTGTCCAGGGCATCACCGACCTGATCACCACCCCCGGCCTGATCAACCTGGACTTCGCCGACGTCAAGAGCGTGATGTCCGGCGCCGGCAGCGCGCTGATGGGCATCGGCTCGGCGCGCGGCGAGGGCAGGGCGGTGCAGGCCGCCGGCAAGGCCATCAACTCGCCGCTGCTGGAGGCCTCCATGGATGGCGCGCACGGCGTGCTGCTGTCCGTGGCGGGCGGGTCCGACCTCGGGCTGTTCGAGATCAACGAGGCGGCGTCGCTGGTGCAGGAGGCCGCGCACCCGGACGCGAACATCATCTTCGGCACGGTGATCGACGACTCGCTCGGCGACGAGGTGCGCGTCACTGTTATAGCAGCCGGGTTCGACTCCGGCACCCCCACGCACAAGAAGCTCGACCCCGCCGCCTACCGCCCGCGAACCGAGACCGGCTCGGCACCACCGGGCTCCGGCCACCACGCCGGCACACACAACGGAGCCCCCCGCCGACCCGCCGACCCGCCGAGCACCGGCGGCTACGGCGCAGGCGGAAGCGGCAACGGACCGACCGCGAACGCCTCCGGCCACCAGCCCACCTCGATGAGCCGCTCGCGCCCGACCATCCCGGCGCAGTCCCCGTCGCCCAGGGCCACCACTCCCACGTCCCCGAGGTCCGCACCCCCCGCACCCCCGTCGCCCCCACCCCCCAGCACCGCCCGCACCGTCACCGACTTCGACGACGACGAGGTCGACGTTCCGCCGTTCATGCGCCGCTGACGCCGGCGTCCGCGCCCCACCGTGGATTCCGCGCACCCACTCCGTACCCCGCACACGCGCTGAAGCAGGTGTACGGGACACGGATCGGTTGTGCGGCCAGAGCTGTTGTGCGGGCAGAGCTGGGGCGTGGCGATTAGAGTGGACGTGATGCGGGTGCGGCGTGTGGTGACCACCAGGGAGGGTGGCGCCTCGCGGGCGCCGTTTGAGGCGTTCAACCTCTCCGTGCTCGTTGGGGACGACCCGGCGGCGGTGGCCGCGAACCGCAAGCGGCTGGCCGCGGGGGTGGGGCTGCCGCCGGAGCGGGTGGTCTGGATGCGCCAGGTGCACAGCGCGAACACCGCGACCGTCACCGCGCCGCCCGACGGCGACCTGCGAGGCGTCGACGCGATGGTGACCGACCGCCCCGGCCTGGCGCTGGCCGTGCTGGCCGCCGACTGCGTACCGATCCTGCTGGCCGACCTCGACGCGCGGGTGCTCGGCGCCGCGCACGCCGGCCGGGTCGGCGCGGCGGACGGCGTGCTGCCCTCGGTGCTGGCCGCCATGGTGCGGCTGGGCGCCCGGCCGGACCGGGTGCGGGCGCTGCTCGGACCCGCGGTCTGCGGCGGCTGCTACGAGGTGCCGGCCTCCATGCGCGACGACGTGCAGGCCGCGCTGCCCGGCAGCGGCTGCACCACCAGGAAGGGCAGCCCCGGGCTCGACCTGCGGGCCGGGCTGCGCACGCAGCTGCGCGCGCACGGGGTTGTCCGGGTGGACACCGACCCCCGCTGCACCGCCGAGGACCCGACGCTCTACTCCCACCGCCGGGACGGCAAGACCGGCCGGATGGCCGCCGTGACCTGGTTGGACCCGAGTTGACCGGGCTCGAACGCCGCCGCGAGCGGCTGTCCGAGGCGCTGGCCTCGGTGCGCGAGCGCATCGCGAAGGCGTGCGAAGCCGCCGGCCGCCACCCCGACGAGGTCGAGCTGATGGCCGTCACCAAGACCCGGCCCGCCACCGACCTGGCCCTGCTGCTCGACCTGGGCCACGACATGTTCGGGGAGAACCGCCCGCAGGAGGCCGCCGCCAAGGTCGCCGAGCTCTCCGAGCTGCGTCCGGGCAATGCGGCGCGCTGGCACCTGGTCGGGCGGCTGCAGCGCAACAAGGCGCGCTCGGTGGCCCGCTGGGCGACCCGGGTGGAGTCGGTGGACTCCGTGCGGCTGGTGGACGCCCTGGACGACGCCGTACGGCGCGCCATCGACGCGGGGGAGCGGCCAGGGCCGCTGCCGGTGCTGCTTCAGGTCAGCCTGGACGGTGACCCGGAGAGGGGCGGGGCGCCGCTCGGAGAGCTGCCCGCCCTTGCCGATCGGGTCGCCGAGACCGAGGGACTGGAGCTGCACGGGCTGATGGCCGTCGCCCCTCTGGGTGTCGATCCGGATCAAGCCTTCGCCGATCTCGCCGAGGCGCAATATCGTATGGGTATATATCACCCGCGCGCCAGGGTGACGAGCGCCGGAATGACCGCCGACTTCGAGGCCGCGATCCGGCATGGATCGACGTGTGTGCGTGTCGGAACGGCACTACTGGGTGACCGGCCGTTAACCTCCTCGTGAGCGGATGACGCGGTGTTACCGGCGCCCCCCATTAGGCCGGTGACCAGCAATGATGTTGCCCGCACCCGCTCGTAGGAAGCTGCCGGGAAGGAGGCGAGGCCGTGAGCACGTTGTATCGGCTCAAGGCGTATTTCGGGATGGTCCCGGCCGAAGACATGGACGCCTACCTGGACTACGACGACGACCACAGGTACTACGACGACAGGCGTTCCGGCTACTCCGAGCCGGGCTCCGAGCGCCCCGAGCGCCGGGTCGAGCGGCACCCGGCGGACGCCCCCTACGAGGCCCCCTACACGGCCCGCCAGAGCCCCGAGCGGCGCTACCCCGAGCGCTCCTACGCCCGCCCCCCGGCCGAGCCGGTCACGCCGCCCTCCAGCGGTGTCGGGCGGGCCTCACTGGTGCACGGCTCGCTGGCCGTCGACCCACCGCTCGCCGAGCCGCCGCGCAAGCCAGTTGCCCAGGTGGCGCCGGAGCAGCCGGTCGAGCCGGCGGCTGCCAGGCCGCTGCCGCTGTCCCGGATCACCACCGTGCAACCGCGCAGCTACGACGAGGCCCGGACCATAGGGGAGCGGTACCGGGAGGGCATCCCGGTGATCATGAACCTGACCGAGCTGGACGACGCCGCCGCCAAGCGGCTGGTGGACTTCGCGGCCGGGTTGGTGTTCGCCCTGCGCGGCTCCTTCGACAAGGTCACCAGTCGAGTCTTCCTGATCTCTCCACCCGGTGTCGAGGTCTCGGCCGAAGACCGTCGCCGACTGGCCGAGCGTGGCTTCTTCGGCCAGGCTTGAGCCGTGCCACAGCTCGGATCCACGGTCGCCGGACATCGCGCCGGCCGGTTACGGACAGTGAAAAATCTGACTCTGCCCGGCTTCGCGGGACTGGACCTTTCGATTATGGTTTTGGTGCTGGCCGTGCTCATACTGTTGACGTTGCTGTGACACGACCTGATGGACGATCCGCAAGACCCGAGGTTGCTATGAGACGTGTACAGGCCCTCGGTAGCCCAGGAACTGCGTGAGGTGATCCGATGCCGCTGACCCCGGCCGACGTGCACAACGTCGCCTTCAGCAAACCCCCGATCGGCAAGCGGGGCTACAACGAGGACGAGGTGGACGCCTTCCTCGACCTCGTCGAGACCGAGCTCGCCAAGCTGATCGAGGAGAACACCGAGCTGCGCGACCAGGTCAGTGCCCTGGAGCAGCAGCTGGGCAATGCGCAGAGTGACCTTTCCGAGGCTCGTGCCCAGGCCTCTCGTGCTCCCCAGCAGCGCCACCAGTCCGACGAGCCCCGCCAGACGGTGACCATGGCCGCCGTGCCCGCGGCGCCGCAGCAGCAAGCTCCCCCGCCGCCCCCGCCTCCCCAGGTCGCGCCCCAGGCGATGCTGGACCCGGCGGCCCTCGGCGGCGACCACCACGTGCAGGCCGCCAAGGTGCTCGGCCTGGCCCAGGAAATGGCCGACCGGCTCACCGCCGAGGCCAAGACCGAGGCCGACGGCATGCTCGGCGACGCGCGGACCCGGTCCGAGCAGCTGCTCTCCGAGGCCCGTACCAAGGCCGACGGCCTGGTGAACGAGGCTCGGGTGCGCGCCGAGACGATGCTCAACGACGCCCGTACCCGGGCCGAGACGATGGAACGCCAGTCCCGTGACAAGGCTGCTGCGCTGGTCGGGGAAGCCGAGCGCAAGCACTCTGAGATCATGGGCAGCATCCAGCGTGAGAAGTCGGTCCTCGACAAGAAGATCGACGAGTTGCGTACATTCGAACGGGAGTACCGGACGCGGCTCAAGACCTACCTGGAGTCCCAGCTGCGAGACCTCGCAGGTCGGGGCTCGGCGGCACCGCCCGACGGGCGTACCAGCTCGACACAGGGCTACGCGGCCACCGGCTATGGCTCACGGGCGGACGCCGGTAGCTGACCCGCCACCAACGATAGGGTGGTTGGCGCCGCATAACGACGTCGCTACCTCGGAGTGAACAGTGTTACTGCTGGTCCTGATATTCGTGCTCGCGGCTTTCGGGCTGCTGCTGGTCGCCCTGGTGACCGGCACGGCGGCCTGGGCCTGGATCTCGGTCGCGGTCAGCGTCGCCGCCGCTGGGGCGCTGGTCTACGACTGGGCACAGCGCCGTGCCGCGATCAGGAGCGGCGGGGGCGGCGATCGTACCCTCAGCGGGGTCGGTCAGATGTCCGCCGGCGCACAGGAACCGCCGACCGCGGCGATTCCTGTGATGGGCGGCGCCATGATGGACCCGCGCACCGAGGTGTTCCAGCCGGTGCGGCAGGGCCCGCCGGCGAGACCGCCCGTCGCGGATGCGCCGGAGACGGTGGCGTTCAGGCCCGCTTCCCCGCCGCCCGGCTCCCCCGAGCGACCGCTTGGCGCTCAGCCAGATGGGGGCACACCGGGCGAGCAGTGGTCACCCAGGGTGACTCCGGGCGGTAGGGATCGCTCGGATGCCCCGGATTCTCCGGGCGTTGCGCCATCGGGTGACCGCGAAGGGGTTAACGCCGCCGAGCGGACAACCCGATTCGGGGACGGCAAGAGCGGCACGGGTCGAGACACCGAGGGCGACCCGAAGCAGCGGCGCACCCCGCCCGGCCGCGACCAGGCCGAGCAGTGGAAGCCGAGGCAGCCGGCGAACGCCGAGCGGCCCCCGGCCGACGAGGACGAGCGCGCAAAGGCAGGCGCCCCGAAGCCGCCCAAGCGTCCGGCCCCCGACGCCGACAGCGCCCGCACCACCGCCATCCCGGTCTCGGACCGGAAGGCGGAGGCCGAGCGCAAGCGTGCCGAGCAGGAGCAGGCCGATCGCGAGCAGGCCGAGCGCGAGAAAGCCGAGCGCGCGAAGGCGGAACGCGAGAAGGCCCAGCGGGAGAAGGCCGAACGCGAGCGCGCCGAGCAGCAGAAGGCCGAACGCGAGAAGGCCGAACGGGACAAGCGCGAGCGGGCCGAACGCGAGCGCGCCGAGCGGGAGAAGGCCGAACGGGAAGAGGCCGCGCGCCGCGAGGCCGAGGAGGCCGAGGACGCCGAGCCGGCCCAGGAGCCGGAACCGGTGGCCGAGGCCGAGGAGGAGGCCGCGCCGGAGCAGGCCGCGCCGCCGCCCCGGAGCGCACCCCCGGACCCGGACGAGGAACAGCCCGACTCCTCGGCGGAGGCCATCGTGGCCGAGCTGGACGACGAGGTGCTGGTCATCGACGAGCACCCGCGCTACCACCTCGCCGGCTGCCGGGTGCTCAGCGGCAACGAGACGATCCCGCTGCCGGCCAAGGAGGCCGTGGAGTACGGCTTCACGCCGTGCGGCACCTGCTCCCCGGTCAGCACCCTGGCCGAACGGAACCGGGCTGCGTCGTCGTCCTAGCCGGCGGTAACCTTGTAGAAGAACGGCGTTGATCCGGCCATCACCGGGGAGCTTCCGGAAGAACGGGCCCGTACCTGGGCCTCAGTAGAACCGGACGGGTTCGGCCCGTCACAGCCGAACGGATGAGTGGTCGCCGGCCAGCCGGCGGCAAGCGGGGTGGTACCGCGGTCCGGGCGCGCGCTCGGGTTCGTCCCCGTGCGGAAGAGGCATTTGCGCACGAGGAGCACCGCGAGTCATGGCATACCCCAAGGTCGACGTCACCACGTCCGGCACACCGGAGCCGGTCCCGTCGCAGCCATCGTTCCCCGAGCTGGAACGGGCGGTGCTGCGCGGCTGGGAGGCGGACAAGACGTTCGCCGCGTCCGTCGACGCCCGCCCGGCCGGGGAGAACGGCGCCAACGAGTTCGTCTTCTACGACGGCCCGCCGTTCGCGAACGGCCTGCCGCACTACGGCCACCTGCTGACCGGCTACGTCAAGGACGTCGTCCCGCGCTACCAGACCATGCGCGGCCGCCACGTCGAGCGCCGGTTCGGCTGGGACACCCACGGCCTTCCCGCCGAGATCGAGACCGAGAACCAGCTCGGCATCAAGCACAAGTCCGAGATCGAAGAGATGGGCATGGCCGCGTTCAACGAGGCCTGCCGCGCCTCGGTGCTGCGCTACACCAACGAATGGCGGGAGTACGTCACCCGCCAGGCCCGCTGGGTGGACTTCGACAACGACTACAAGACGCTCGACCTGTCCTACATGGAGAGCGTCATGTGGGCGTTCAAGTCGCTGTGGGACAAGGGCCTTGTCTACTCCGGCTTCCGGGTGCTCTGGTACTGCTGGCGCTGCGAGACGCCGCTGGCGGCCACCGAGACCAAGATGGACGACGCCTACCTGGAGCGGCAGGACCCGGCGGTCACCGTCGGGCTGCCGCTGGTGGTGCCCGGCGGCGAGCTGGACGGCGCCTTCCTGCTGGTCTGGACCACCACGCCGTGGACGCTGCCCTCCAACCTGGCCGCCGCCGTGCACCCCGAGGTGCAGTACGCGCTGGTCAGGGCGGAGGACGGGCAGCGCTACCTGCTCGCCGAGGCGCGCGTGGCGCACTACGCCCGCGAGCTGGGCGAGGAACCGGAGGTCCTGCGCCGCTACACCGGGTCCGAGCTGCTCGGCCTGCGCTACCGGCCGCCGTTCGACTTCTTCCTCGGCCGGGAGAACGCCCACCAGGTGCTGGCCGCCGACTACGTGAGCACCGAGGACGGCACCGGCGCCGTGCACATCGCGCCCGCCTTCGGTGAGGAGGACAAGGTCGTCACCGACGCGGCCGGCATCGAGCCGGTGGTCCCGGTCGACTCGCGCGGGGAGTTCACCGCCGAGGTGCCGCCGTACGCCGGGATGCAGGTGTTCGACGCGAACGCCGAGATCATCAGGGACCTGCGCTACGGCTCGCCGCACACGCTCGGCGTGCTGCTGCGGCACGAGACCTACGACCACCCGTACCCGCACTGCTGGCGCTGCGGCAACCCGCTCATCCAGCGCGCGGTGGACTCCTGGTTCGTCAAGGTCACCGAGTTCCGGGACCGGATGGTCGAGCTGAACAAGCAGATCACCTGGGTGCCCGAGCACATCCGCGACGGCCAGTTCGGCAAGTGGCTGGAGGGCGCGCGGGACTGGAACATCTCCCGCAACCGGTACTGGGGCAGCCCGATCCCGGTCTGGATGTCCGACGACCCGAACTACCCGCGCACCGACGTCTACGGCTCGCTGGACGAGCTGGAGCGCGACTTCGGGGTTCGCCCGACCGACCTGCACCGCCCCGGCATCGACCAGCTGACCAGGCCGAACCCGGACGACCCCACCGGGCGCTCCACCATGCGCCGGGTGCCCGAGGTGCTGGACTGCTGGTTCGAGTCCGGCTCGATGCCGTTCGCCCAGGTGCACTACCCGTTCGAGAACGCGGACTGGTTCGAGCACCACTACCCGGGCGACTTCATCGTCGAGTACAACGGCCAGACTCGAGGCTGGTTCTACACCCTGCACGTGCTGGCCACCGCGCTGTTCGACCGGCCGGCGTTCGAGTCGTGCATCGCGCACGGCATCGTGCTCGGCGACGACGGGCAGAAGATGTCCAAGTCGCTGCGCAACTACCCGGACGTCAACGAGGTGTTCAACAGGGACGGCAGCGACGCGATGCGCTGGTTCCTGATGGCCTCGCCGGTGCTGCGCGGCGGCAACCTGGTCGTCACCGAGCAGGGCATCCGCGAGGGTGTCCGGCAGGCCGTGCTGCCGCTGTGGAACACCTGGTACTTCCTCGCGCTCTACGCCAACGCGGCGGGCGTCACCGGGCGCACCAGGACCGACTCCCAACACGTGCTGGACAGGTATGTGCTGGCCAAGACCGCCGAGCTGGTCGACGCGGTGACCGAGGCGCTGGACCGCTACGCCATCGCGGACGCCTGCCAGGCCGTGCGCGAGCACGCCGAGGTGCTCACCAACTGGTACGTGCGCCGCTCCCGGGAACGGTTCTGGGACGGCGACCGGGACGCCGTCGACACCCTGCACACCGTGCTCGAGGTGACCTGCCGGGTGGCCGCCCCGCTGCTGCCGCTGACCACCGAGGCGATCTGGCGGGGCCTCACGGGCGAGCGGTCCGTGCACCTGACCGACTGGCCGTCGCGGGACGAGCTGCCCCACGACGCTTCGCTGGTCGCGGGCATGGACCGGGTGCGCCAGGTGGCGTCCGCCGCGCTGTCGCTGCGCAAGGCGCGCAAGCTGCGGGTGCGGCTGCCGCTGACCAGGCTCACCGTGGCCGCCGCCGACGCCGCCGTGCTGGAGCCGTTCACCGACATCCTGGCCGACGAGGTGAACGTCAAGTCCGTCGAGCTGACCACCGATGTGGCGCACTACGGCCGGTTCGAGCTGACCGTGAACGCCCGCGCCTGCGGCCCCCGCCTCGGCGGCGACACCCAGAAGGTGATCAGGGCGGTCAAGGCGGGGGAGTGGCAGGTCGACGCCGACGGCACGGTGACCGCCGCCGGCATCGTGCTCCTGCCCGGCGAGTACAGCGAACGCCTCGTACCCGCCGACCCCGACGGCACCGCCGCGCTGCCCGGCAACTCCGGCCTGGTCGTCCTCGACACCGTCGTCACCCCCGACCTGGAGGCCGAAGGCCTGGCCAAGGACGTCGTCCGCGTCGTCCAACAAGCCCGCCGCGAGGCAGCCCTCGACGTCTCCGACCGGGTCGCCGTAACCCTGGACGCCCCCGACTCCGTACTAGCCGCCGTCCGCACCCACGAGAACTACCTGGCCCACGAGGTCCTAGCGACCACCGTCACCTACGCCCCCGTCCCCCACCCCACCTTCGTCGGCACCGTCACCGGAGACGCCGAAGTCCGCGTCCTGCTCGTTCGTGACGCCCGCGAGTCGGGGAATTTGTCAGGGTGAGTCGCGGATTCTGTCAGGGTGAGTCGCACCCCGGATGAAGCTGGCCATCCGGGTCCGTCCCGGCGCCCGTGCCGATCGCGTCGGCGGGTGCTGGGACGGACCGCGCGGGCCCGCGCTGCTGGTGGCGGTGCGGGCGCGCGCGGTGGACGGGAAGGCCAACGAGGCGGTGGTGGCCGCGCTGGCCGAGGCGTTCGGCCTGCGCCGGAGCGAGGTCACGATCGCCTCCGGCCACCGCGGCCGGGACAAGACGGTGGAGCTGACCGGCGACGACGACGCGCTCCGCGAGCTGGCCGAGAAGCTGACCGGCCCTACCCCTTCCTGATCACCTCGACCAGCGCCGTCCAGCTGTCCGCCCCGTGGCCGGCGGCGATCGCCCTGTCGTAGTGCGACTTCACCGCCGTCGGCAGCTCGAGGTCGATCCCGGCGGCCCGGCTGGCGTCGAGGATGTGCGCCGCCGTCGCCCCCATCATCGTGCTGGTGGCCTTCTCGCCGGGGTGATCGCCACTGTCGATGCACCGCGCGGCCTCGGGCAGGTAGGCGGAGATGCCGTCGAAGTTGTCCGCCGCCCACGGCACGAACTCGGTCGCCGTCACCCCCTCGGCCGCCAGCAGCGCGCTGGCGTGCAGGTACGCCGACAGCGAGGTGAGGAAGATGTCCAGCTGGGCCTGGTAGTACAGCTGGGCGCGGCCGGGGTCGGCCCCGACGTAGTCCGGCCGGCCGATCGCGGCGAGGGTGTCGCGGTGCGCGTCGAACACCTCGCGCGGCCCGCTGTAGAAGACGTACGCGGCGTCCGTGCCCACCAGCGGCTCCGGGGCCATCACCCCGCCGGCCAGGAACCGCGCCCCCCGCTCGGCCAGCCAGTCGGCGGCCCGGCGCGTCTGCTCCGGGGTGTCCGAGCTGAGGTTGGCGACGACCCGGCCGCGCAGCGCGTCTCCGACGCCGTCGCCGCCCAGGATGTCGTACATCGCCCGGTAGTCGGTCAGGCTGAGGATCACCAGCTCGCTGGCCGCCAACGCCTCGGCCGGATCGGCGGCCAGGGTCGCGCCCTCGGCCTCCGCCGCCCGCGCCCGGCTCGCCGTCCGGTTCCACACGGTCACCGGGTGGCCGCCGGCCAGCAGCACCCGGACCATCGCCCGGCCCATCGGACCCAGGCCGATCACCGTGACCGCCGGCTTGCGCTCGCTCATGTCGTGCTCCCTTTGTGTGACGTGGTCTGGTCCTGTCCACCCTGCGAGCCGGCGCGCACGAACCGCTGTGGATCGACGCACGAGAACCTGTCGGGGTGGCCGGCTAGCGTCCTCGGCGTGCGTTTCGGAGTGCTCGGCCCACTGCAGGTGGCCACCGGGGACGGCGGCCAGGTCCGTGTCCCCGAGGCGAAGGTGCGCGCGCTGCTGGCCATCCTGCTGGCGCACCAGGGGAGCCCGGTGCCGGTGAGCCGGCTGTTCGACCAGATCTGGGGCGGCGCCGACCTGCCGGCGAACCCGGCCAACGCGCTGCAGACCAAGGTCTCGCAGCTGCGCAGGGCGTTCGAGTCGGCCGAGCCGGGCGCCGGGCGGCTGGTGGTGCACCGGGCCTCGGGCTATGCCCTGCGGGTCGAGCCGGACGCGGTGGACCTGGGCAGGTTCCGGGCGTTGGTCGAGCGGGCCCGCCGCGAGGCGGACCCGAAGGCGCGCGCGGCGCTGCTGGCCGACGCGTTGGCGCTGTGGCGCGGCCCTGCCCTCGCCGAGTTCGCCGACCGGCCGTTCGCGCTGGCCCCGGTGCGGCGGTGGGAGGAGGAACGGCTGGTCGCGGTCGAGGAGCGGGCGCAGGCGCGGCTGGTCCTCGAACATCACGGCGAGCTGACCGGCGAGCTGGCCCAGCTGGTGGCCGAGCATCCGCTGCGGGAGCGGCTGCGCGCCGCGTACGTCCGGGCGCTGTACGGCGCGGGCCGGCAGAGCGAGGCGCTGGACAGCCTCGCCGAGCTGCGGGCCAGGCTGGTCGAGGAGCGCGGCCTGGACCTGAGCCCCGAGCTTGCCGACCTGCGCCAGGCGATCCTGGCCCACGACGGGTCGCTGCGGCCGGCCGAGCCGAGGGCGCCGGACAACCTGCCCGCGCGGGTGACCGAGCTGGTCGGCCGGGACGAGGCCATCGGGCGGGTGCATGCCGCGCTCGACGCGCACCGGCTGGTGACGCTGGTCGGCGTCGGTGGCGTCGGCAAGACCGCGCTGGCCTTCGAGTCCGCCAGGAGGCTGGGGGAGGGGTTCCCGGACGGGGTGCGGGTCGTCGAACTAGCCGACATCGCCTCGGCCAGCGGGGCGGCGGCGCTCGGCCGGATGGTCGCGACGGTGCTGGATGTCAGGGACGGCGCGGACCTCGCCCGGTTCCTGCGCGACAAGCGGATGCTGATCCTGCTGGACAACTGCGAGCACGTGATCGATGACGTCGGACGGCTGGCCGGCGAGCTGCTGGGCTCGGCGGCGGGGCTGCGCATCCTGGCGACCAGTCGCGAGCCGCTGGGCATCGCGGGGGAGGCGCTGCTGGACGTGCCGCCGCTGGAGGTGCCGGCCGCCGTGCGGCTGTTCACGGCGCGCGCGGCCGGATTCGGCGTCGACGTCCAGGACGCGGCGACGGTGGCCGCCATCTGCACCCGGTTGGACGGCATCCCGCTGGCCCTGGAGCTGGCGGCCGCGCGGGTGCGGGCGCTCGGCACGGACGAACTGCTGGCCAGGTTGGACAACAGGTTCGAGCTGCTCGTCGCCGGCCGCAGGGACGCACCGACCAGGCAGCGGACGCTGCGCGCGACCATCGAGTGGAGCTGGCGGCTGCTGGGGCACACCGAGCGCGCGGTGCTCCGCCGGCTGGCCGTGCACCTGGGCGGGTGCACGCTGGACGCCGCCGAGGCGGTCTGCGCGGGCGACGGGGTGGACGCCGCCGAGGTGCTCGGCGCGCTGGCCCGGCTGGTGGACTGCTCGCTGGTGACCGTCGCCGACGACAAGGCCGGCGGCCGGCGCCGCTACCGGCTGCTGGAGTCCGTGGCCGACTACTGCGTGGAACGGATGCGCGCGGCCGGTGAGCTGGACCGGGTGCTCGAACGACACGAACGGCACTACCTCGCGCTGGCCGAGCGGGCGGATCCCGGCCTGCGCGGCGGCGATCAGCGGCACTGGCTGGCGCGGCTGGACGCCGAGCGGGCCAACCTGCGCCGCGCGCTGGACACGGCGATCGCGCGGCGGGCTCCGGACGCGGCGCTTCGCCTGGTCAACGCGCAGGCGTGGTACTGGTTCCTGCGCGGTCGGCTCGGCGAGGCGGAGCGGTCGGCCGGCGCCGCGCTCCGGTCGGGCGGGTCGGAGTCGTTGCGGGCGCGCGCGGAAACGTACCGGGCGGCCGTCGCACTGCTGCGCGGCGCCGACCCCGACGGGGCGGACGCGGCGGCGTGGCGGCGCATCGAGGGCCGGCGCGACCGCGCGATGTCCCGCTGGTTCCTGGTCATGGCCAGGGGCACGCTCGGCGAGGTCGCCGCCGAGCACGCCGAGGTGGACGAGGTGCTCGCCGAGCTGGCGGCGGTCGGCGACGACTGGGGCGGCGCCGTCGCCCTGACCGAACGGGCCAGCCGCGCGCTGGCCAGGGGCGACCTCGCGGCCGCCGGCAGGCTGGCGTCCCGGGGCGTCGAGCGGTTCACGGCCCTGGGCGACGACTGGGGCCGGCTCCAGGCGTCCTTCGTGCTCGGCCACGTCGCCGAGATCGTCGGCGACTACCGGCGGCGCGAGCGGATCCACCGCGACGGCCTGCTGGCGGCGCAGGCCCTCGGGCTCTGGGCGGAGGCGTCCTACCAGCTGTCCTGGCTGGGGCGCACCGCGCTGCTCCGGGGCGAACACGAGCGCGCCCGCGAGCTGCACGAGCGGGCGATGCGCACGGCCGAGGAGCACGGCTTCGTGCCGGGCGTCAGGTACGCCGAGACCGGCCTGGCGCTCGGCGCGCGCCGGCAGGGCCGGTTCGAGGACGCCCAGCGGCACCTGGCCACGGTCCGGGGCTGGTTCGCCCAGCGCGAGCTGGAGCCGGGCAACGCGCTGATCCTCGCCGAGCTGGGGTTCCTGGCCGAGCAGCGCGGTGACCCGGTCGGCGCCCTCGAACTGCACCTGGACGGCCTGCGCATCGCCCGAGGGGTGGACGACCCCCGGGCGGTCGCGCTCGCGCTGGAAGGCATCGCGGGCGCCCACTCGCTGGCCGGGCGGCACGAGGACGCGGCCCGGCTGCTCGGCGCCGGCGCGGCCCTCCGGGAGCGGACCGGGGCACCGCTGCCGGCGGCGGAGCGCGGGGACGTGGACCGGATCGCGGCCCGGGCCCGCGCCGGGGCGGGCGCCGACCGGTTCTCCGCCCGGTTCGACCAGGGCCGCGCGCTCGCTCCGCGCGCCGTGGTCGACGAGCTGGTCGACGCTCATCCGGCCGCCGCGCGCTGCCTCGGCCGGTGCAGGTGCTCGCCGGCGCTCGGGTGCAACCGGAACGCCTCCAGGGCGGCGGGGAGCACGGCGAGCGCGATCAGCGCGAACGCGATCCGGTAGGCGTCCCGCGGGACGAACTCGATGCGGGTTCCGTCGCCGATCGAGGCGGTCTTGCCGAGCCAGTCGTCCTCGACGAAGGGCGCTGTGTCCGGTGGAGCGCGAACCAGGATGTTCGGCCGGAAACGGCGCGCCATCAGGCGCGAGGGCCTCCCTATCCCGATCGACGACGCCGTCGACGCGGCCCACGAGAATCTACCCACCCCGTCGCACAACCATCCGAGAAGATCATGAGTCAGTTGAGGTGCACGGACCAGTTGCTCGTACGGGTTCGGGAGATGAGGAGTTAGGTGATGGTGAGTGTCCTCCGCTGGCCCGCGGGCGCTTCGTGGCGTCCTGCTCCGAGAGCAGGCAAGGGGGTGGCGGCGTTGCTGCTAGCGGGATGTCTGGCGTTGATGGGCTGCTCGACGGGCAGTCCGGCCTCCCCGGGTCCCAACAACTACGGGGACACCGCTACCGCGCGCTCGAGGATCGCACCCGGCAATGCTCGCTTCGATCTACCGGAGTTCGGCTTCACCTTCGACTATCCAGAACAGATGAACCAGCACCTCCACCCTTCGCCGGGAGATCAGTTCTTTGTCAATCTCACTGCCGAAGGGCGTTCGATCGGGGTGACGCGGCAACCCCTTCGGAATCCGGTCACCGTTGCAAACATCGATCAAGCCAAATCGGACCTCGACCGTATCATGTCGTTTTTCCCTGGAAGTCCACAAGCCGGTACCAGGGTCGAGGTCGCGGGGTGGCCAGGTGTGGAATACAACTACGATTACGATGCATCCGTGGACAGTTTCACGCATAACAGACGCGTTGTCTTCTACGCCGAATCCACTCGATACGACATCATCTGTAAGTCTGGCGACGAACATCGCCGCGAACTGGACTCGGCCTGTCAGACCGCACTGACTACTGTCCGTCCCCGTTAGAGTAGACGCAACGTTGCGTCTTGCCTAGCGCGCACTAGACTCCGCGTGAGGAGGGCAGCAGTGCGAAGCGAACGCGGCAGGGCAGAGACCCGCGAGCGAGGCGGCCACCACGGCAACCGTCACGGCCGCAGCGAGCTGGCGCGCCGGGCGGTGCTGCGGGCCGTCGACGACCTGCTGGTCGAGCGCGGCTATGCGGCGCTCACCATGGAGGGGATCGCGGCCGAGGCCGGGGTCGCCAAGCAGACGATCTACCGCTGGTGGCGCTCGAAGAACGACGTGCTGATGGAGGCGTTCCTGGACGACGCCGCCAAGCACCTCGCCCCGCCCGACCACGGCGACGTCGGCCCCGACCTGCGCGAACACCTGCGCCGGGTGGCCCGCTTCCTGGCCGACTCCGACCCCGGGGCCGTGTTCGCCGCGCTGATCGGCCAGGCCCAGCACGACCCCGAGTTCGCCGCCGAGTTCCGGGGCAAGTTCCTCACCCAGCAGCGCGAGCGCGACAGGCTGCCGCTGGCCAGGGCCATCGAGCGCGGCCAGCTACCGGACGGCCTGGACGTCGAGCTCGCGCTGGACCAGCTGCTCGGGCCGGTCCACTACCGGATCCTGGTGGCCGGCGAACCGGTCCCACCGGAGTACACCGACGAGCTGGTTGACCAGTTCCTGCGGCTACACGCGCGCCCGGCCTAGGACCCGAGCCCGCCGGCGACGGTGAACTCGTGGCCGTTGAACTCGCCGGTCAGCAGGGGCATCGCCTCGGCGATCGCGGCCTTCACCGACGGGAGCTGCAGCGAGTCGTCGTGCGCCTGCTTGGAGTCCCACACCTCGGAGACGTAGATCAGATCGGGGTGCTCGTCGTTGGTGCCCACCAGGTACGACCGGCAGCCGATCTCGCTCAGCGGGGACTGGTCGCGCAGCAGCAGCTTGATCACGTCGTCGCGGCGGCCCGGCTGGGCGCGCATGGTCCCGGTGTAGGCGTACGTCACGGCTGGCAGTCTCGCACGACCCGTGAGTGGCTAGGGCCGCCAGAGCGGCCCTAGCCACTCACGGCTTCTGGTCAGCGGTGACGCCGAGGTCCTTGAGGAACCAGGTCATCGCGAACCCAGCGGCCAGGATCAGACCCGCGACCAGGAACATCCAGTGCGCGCCGGTGGCGAACGAGTCCAGCAGCGGTCGGGCCAGCCGGGGGTCGAGCCGGGACAGGAAGGACACGTCGTCCAGGTTGATCCCGGTGCCGTTCCCGGCGTTGACCAGGTCGACGAGCGCGCGGTTGGCCGGGTCGGCGAGCACCGCCGGATCGGCCAGCGCGCGGCGGAACGGGTCGCCCGGCCCGGCGTCGCGCAGCACGGCGCCCATCCGCGCGCTGGTCACCGAGAACAGGATCGAGAGCAGCGCCGCGACCCCGAAGGTGCCGCCGAGCTGGCGGACCATCCCGCCGGCCCCGTTCGCCGCGCCCAGGTCGCCGTGCGGCGCCGCGTTCTGGATGGCCAGCGTGATCACGGTGATCGCCATGCCGATGCCGAGACCCGTCCACAACGCCAGCAGGGCGTTCGCCCACCACGGCGTGACGGCGTCCACGGTGGCCATCAGCAGCAGCGCGCCGGCCATCGAGCCGGACCCGGCGATGGCCAGCGGCTTGAAGTGGCCGGTGGCCTTGATGACCTTGCCGCTGAAGCCCTGGGCCAGGATGGCGCCGATCATCAGCGGGAGGACGAACAGCCCGGCGTCGGTGGCCGAACGGCCCTGCACGAGCTGCAGGTACAGCGGGAACGCGGTGACGGTGCCGAGCATGCCCACGCCGGTGGTGAAGTTCACCGCGACCGGGAGGCCGATGCCACCCCGGCCGAACAGCGCCAGCGGCAGCATCGCCCGCGCCCCTATCCGTCGCTCGATGACCAGGAACGACACCAGGCCGACGGCGGACAGCGCGTACAGGACGATCGCGTTGGCCGAGCCCCAGCCCCACGCCGTGCCCCGCTCGACCACGATCAGCAGCGGCACCAGCCCGAGGGTGAGCGCGGCGGCGCCCCCGAAGTCGAGCCGGTGGTCGACCCGGCGGTGCCTCAGCCGCAGCGACCGGTACACGGTCAGCAGCGCGAGCAGCCCGAGCGGGATGTTGATCAGGAACGCCCAACGCCAGCCGTCAGTCCCGAGCAGCGAACGGGCGCTCGCGAAGTACCCGCCGACCAGCGGGCCGAGCAGGCCGGCCACCACCCACGCCGAGGCGGCGTAGGTGAAGTAGCGGGCCCGCTCGCGCACCGGCACCATGTCCGCGATCACCGCCGTCGGCAGCGACATCAGCCCGGCGCCGCCGAGGCCCTGCACCACCCGCGAGACCGCGAGCGCCTCCATCGAGGTGGACATCCCGCACGCCGCCGAGCCGAGGATGAAGACCGCGATCGCGGCCAGGTAGAGCGGCTTGCGGCCGTAGATGTCGGAGAGCTTGCCGTAGAACGGCATCGCGATGGTGGAGCTGACCAGGTAGCCGGTGATCGCCCAGGCCTGGACGGTCTGGCCGTGCAGTTGGTCGGCGATCGTGCGCATGGCCGTGGACACGATCGTCTGGTCCAGCGCGGCGAGCAGGCTCGCGAGCAGCAGCCCCGAGATGGCGGTGAGGACCTGTCGGTGGCTGAGCGCCCCCGGCATGCCTGTGGTGCCAGTGGTGCCCATGGTTCCCGCGGTGCCCGTTCGCTCGGGCGAGTGTGTCATCGGTACCTCTCCGAAACTTGACAAGTACTTGTCGTTCTCGAACGATACCGACGGGTCGGCAGATTGACAAGTTCTTGTCGGAAGCCGCTAGCATGCCGGAATGGACGACGCGGCGCAGGCGCTCGAAGACCTCACGACGGAGGTCTTCGCCCTCAACACCCGGCTGGAGCGGGCCGGCGACGGCATGACGGCGCCGGTCGGGCTCTCCGCCGCGCGCTGGCGCGTGCTCGGTCGGCTCGAAGACGGCCCCGCGACGGCCACCCAGCTCGCCGCCGAGTACGGGATACGGCGGCAGGCCGCGCAGCAACTGGTCGCCCGGCTGCGCGAGGACGGGCTGGTCGAGACCGTGCCGAACCCGAAGGACCGCCGCGCGCCGCTGGTCCGCATGACCGAGCGCGGCGTGAAGACGCTGAGCCTGATGGAGCCCGTCGGGCGGGCCTGGACGGAACGGATGTCCGAGTCGATCCCGATCGAGGACCTGGCCGCGGCGGTCCGCGTGCTCCGGGTGCTGCGCCGGCGTTTCGACGAGGAGCTGGGGAACCCGTGAGTGGTTAGCGTTGCTATGACAACGCTAACCACTCACGGCCTTTAGCCTGGGGTGGTGACGGCGGCGGGGCGGTGGCGCGAGCTTCAGGAGCAGCGGGGGATTCCGCCGGAGATCGTGGCGCGGGCTCCGGAGAGTCCGTGGAAGCACGATCCGAAGCATTTCGGGGCGCCCGAGCAGGCGCATGACACGCCGTCGCGGGATGCGGCGCTCGCTGTGTTGGACGGTGCGGGCGGCGCGGTGCTCGACGTCGGGTGCGGTGGGGGGAGCGCGTCGCTGGCGGTGGCCGGGAGCGCGGACCTGCTGGTCGGGGTGGACCACAACCCGGGGATGCTGGAGGTGTTCTCGGCGGACTGCACGGCGCGCGGGGTGACGTTTCGGACCGTGCTCGGTGAGTGGCCGGCGGTGGCGGGGGAGGCCGGGAGCGCGGACGCGGTGCTCTGTCACCACGTCGGCTACAACACCGTTGACTTCCCGCCGTTTCTGCTGGCGCTGACGGAGGCGGCCCGGCGCGGGGTGGTGATGGAGTTGACCGCCCGGCACCCGATGGCCTGGCTGGACCCGCTGTGGCTGCGGTTCCACGGCCTGCGCCGGGCGGAGCCCGCGACCGCCGACGACGCCGTGGCGGTGCTGGTGGAGCTGGGGATCACGCCGACGGTGGTCCGCTGGCGACGGCCGGCCAGGCTGCCGGAGGACCCGGAGTGGGTGGCCCGCCGGCTGTGCCTGCCGCCACAGCGCGTCGGCGAGGTGGCCGCCGCGCTCGCCGAGATCCCGCCCCGCGCCCGCGACACCGTCACGCTGAGCTGGTGATCGGCGGACGGCCGCTCTGAACGCGGACCGACGCGCGGCGTGATCCTGTGCGGCCGGTGTCCCCCCCTCGCCGAGTGGGACGCCGGTCCGGTTCTGGTCAAGAAAAGTGCGGATCGACGTCCCGTCATGCGGTTCATCCGACAGTTGAAGCTGTCTTGACAAAAAAATTCGTCGGTGGAACAGTGAGGCCGTGCACGAGGTAGGAGTGATCGGTGAGGCCGCCGCGGCCGAGGCCTCCCTCGACCCGGTGCGGGCGCGGCTGCTGGCCGAGCTGGTCGAGCCCGCGTCGGCGACGATGCTGGCCGCCCGGGTCGGTTTGGCCCGGCAGAAGGTGAACTACCACCTGCGCGCGCTGGAGCGGCACGGGCTGGTCGAGCTGGTGGCCGAGCGCCGCAAGGGCAACGTCACCGAGCGGATGATGCGCGCCACGGCGGCCTCGTTCGTGATCTCACCGGCCGCGCTGGGCGCTGTCCAGCCCGACCCGGCGCGTTCTCCGGACCGGTTGTCCGCGCGCTGGCTGCTGGCGCTCGCGGCGCGGTTGGTGCGCGAGGTGGGCGAGCTGATCACGGCGGCGGCGAAGGCGGGCAAGCGGGCGCCGACGTTCGCGCTCGACGGCGAGGTGCGGTTCGCCTCGGCGGCCGACCGCGCCGCGTTCGTGGAGGAGCTGGCCACCTCGGTCGCCCACCTGGTGTCGAAGTACCACGACGAACGGGCCGAGGGCGGGCGGCGCTACCGCGTGCTCGCGGCCATCCATCCGAACATGAACCCCGACCCGACGAGGGAGTCCTGAGCATGGCCCGAGAGTTCGAGATCCGCAAAGAGGTCGAGATCGACGCCACGCCCGAGCAGATCTGGCAGGCGATCGCCACCGGCCCGGGCATCACGTCCTGGTTCATGCCGCACGAGGTGACACCGGGGGAGGGCGGCAGCATCCGGCTCACCGTGCCGGGCTTCGAGGAGGAGTCGGTCATCACCGCGTGGGAGCCGGCGAAACGGCTGGCCTACCGGGGCAAGACGGCCGACGACGGCACCGTCCACGCGATGGAGTACCTCATCGAGGGGCGCGACGGGGGCAGCACCGTGCTGCGGTTCGTGCACAGCGGGATGCTCGGTGACAAGTGGGGCGACGACTTCGAGGTCGGCCTGGCCCACGGCTGGGACCAGTACCTGCACACCCTGGGCGAGTACATCACGCGCTTCCTGGGCCGCCCGGTCACGTTCATCAACGCCAACGGGCCGGCGGCGTCCGCCGCGCCGGACGGCTGGTCGGAGTTCCTCGCGGGCCTCGGGCTGGACGGGCCGGTCGAGGAGGGCGACCAGGTGCGGCTCACCCCGAGCGGGCTGGACCCGATCGAGGGCGTGGCCGACTACGTGCGGGAGGAGTTCCTCGGAGTGCGCACCGACGACGGGCTCTACCGGTTCCACGGGCTCGGGCGGATGGGCATGCCGATCGCCGTCGGGCACCACATCTACCGCGACGACATCGACCGCGCCGCGACGGAGAAGGCCTGGACGACGTTTATGGAAAGCGTCTACGCGTCGTAGGTTCGACATGCGGGCGGTCCGGCGATGCGCGAGCGGGCGCTGGAGAGGGTGGCCGTCGACTAGCTCATCCCGCCGGAGCGCAGCGACGAACGCAGCGTCTCCGGGGTGGCGAACGCGGCGAGCAGGCTGACCATCGCGCCGCCGCACAGGTACATGGCGGGGGCGTAGGTGGAGTGGGTGGCGGTGGTCAGCGCGGCGGCGACGAACGGGCCGGCCCCGCCGAAGATCATGACGCCGAGGTTGTAGCCCAGCGAGAGCCCGCTGTAGCGCCGCGAGGTGGGGAACAGCTCGGCGAACAGCGCCGGCTGCGGCGCGAGCATGATCGCCTCGCCGACCACCACCAGCACCAGGCCGAGCGCGGCGACCACCAGCCCCCGGCCGTGCAGCAGCGCGAACCCGAGCGGCGCGGTGACCAGCACCCAGGCCGCTCCGGCGATGAGGAACGGCCGGCGCCCCCACCTGTCGCACAGCCGGGCCAGCGGCACCACCATCGCGGCCAGCGCGGCCATCGCGATGAACCCGGCGGTGCGGGCCTGCCCGGCGGGCATCTTCAGCTCGCTGATCAGGAACGTCGGCCCGTACACCAGCAGCACGTAGGTGCACATGGTCGGCGAGCACACCAGCCCGGCGCAGAGCAGGATGGAGCGGTGGTCGCGGCGCAGCGTGGTGCGCAGCGGCCGGCGCTCCACCGTCTGCTCCCGAACGACCTCGGTGAACTCCGGGGACTCCTCCAGCTTCAGCCGCAGGTACAGCCCGACCAGCCCGAGCGGCACGCTGACCAGGAACGGGATCCTCCACCCCCAGGCCTGCAGCTCCGCGTCCGGCAGCAGCGCGCCCAGCAGCAGCGAGGACAGCGCGGCGACCAGCATGCCGAGCACGATGGTGATCGTCTGCCAGCTGCCGTAGAACGCGCGCCGGCCGGGCGGGGCGTGCTCGACGATGTAGGCCGCCGCGCCGGTCCACTCGCCGCCGGCGGACAGGCCCTGCGCGAACCGCAGCAGCAGCACCAGCAGCGGCGCGGCGATGCCGATGGACGCGTAGGTCGGGACGACGGCCACCAGCGCGGTCGCCACCGAGATCATGATGATGATCACCGAGAGGGTCATCCGCCGGCCGTGGCGGTCGCCGAGGTAGCCGAACAGCACCCCGCCGAGCGGGCGGACCACGAAGCTGATGCCGAACAGCGCGAAGGTCAGCAACAGCGCCGCGGCCGGGTCGCCGGCCGGGAAGTAGCGGGTGGCGATGATCGTGGCGAAGTAGCCGTACAACACGAAGTCGTACCACTCGATGAAGTTGCCGATCGCGGCGGCGACCACCGCCGCCCTGGTCCTGGTCCTGGGCGGGGCGTGCGTTTCGGTGTGCGTTTCGGTTGGCATCGCGAACCTCCGTTGGTTCAGGACCAGTCGGGGACCCCGAAGGTGGGGATCTCGTCGACCCGTTCGAGGTAGGTGCCGAAGCCGACCTCCAGGTCGACCCGGCCGTAGCGCGCCTCCACCACCTCGACGCACTCGACGAGGTGCAGCGGGTCGGCGGTGGACGGGGTGAGGACGACGTCGCCGGTGCCGACCCAGCCGCCGGTCGCGCCGGAGGTCCGGAACGGCACCTGGACCAGCTTGTTCACGTCGTAGCCGGTGCCCTCGGCGCTGGGGATCAGCTTGAGCGGGAAGTGGTGTGCGAACCAGTCCGGGATGGGGTCGACTGCGGCCGGTTCGACAGGCGGGCGGTGGGCGCGGACGGTCACGACGTCGATGCCGTTTGCGCTGGTCACACCGCCGGTGACGCCGCTTGGATCCTCGCGCAGCAACACCGAGCGGGCCTGCTTCTTGGGCAGCCCGAAGATCTCCCGGCCGAGGGTGCCGTGGTTGAGGCCCTCGATGAAGAACGTCAGCGGGTACGCGCCGAGCTGGTCGCCGTGCCGGCAGCGGACGCTGATGCCGGCCTGGGGGTACGGCGGGCGGCGTTCGGTGGTGCCGTCGGGCAGGCGGAACTCCGCACCCAGGAACTCGGCAACCCAGATGGCGGCCAGCGCGTCGTCGGCCGGTTGCAGGGGCGCGGGCAGGAGGCTGGCCACTATGTCGGCGCGGGTGCGGTACTGGACGGTCAGCCAGCGGACGGTCACGGACTCGGCGCCCACGCCGAACAGCGGGGCGAACGGGGGCATCCCGATCATGCGATCACCAGGCCGGCACGGCGGACGGTGGCGCGGACCGCGTCGGCGATGAGCTCGGCGGTCGGTACGACGGCGGCGGCCAGCACCGGTGCCGCCGGGATGCGCGCGGGCGGGGCGCCGACCCGGACCGGCGGGCAGCGCAACGGCACCCCGGACTCGGCCACGGCGGCCAGCACCTCGCCGCCCACCCCGCCGGTGGTGTGCGCCTCGTGCGCGACCACCAGCCGCCCGGTCCGGCGCACGCTGGCCAGCACGGCGTCCAGGTCCAGCGGGCGGATCCAGCGGGCGTCGATCACCTCGGCGTCGATACCGTCGCAGGCCAGCGCGTCGGCGGCCTCCAGTACACGGTGTTGCATCGCGCCCCAGGTCAGGACCGTCACGTCCGACCCGGGACGGCGTATCGCCGCGCCGCCCACGGGCGCCACCGGGCCGCCGACGACCACGTCGCTCCGGCCGGCGTGGTACAGCGTGCGGTTCTCGATCACGATCACCGGGTCGTCGCACCAGATCGCGGACAGCAGCAGGTCGTAGGCGTCCTGGTGGGTGGCGGGCATGCCCACCCACAGCCCGGGCACGTGGGCGAACAACGCCTCCAGCGACTGCGAGTGCTGCGCGCAGGCGCCCGGCGCGTTGCCCTGCTGGGTGCGGACGGTGATCGGCGCGGACAGCCGGCCGCGCGAGACGTAGCGGACGTTCGCCGCCTGGTTCACCAGCTGGTCCAGCGCGACCAGGGAGAAGTCCGCCCACATGATCTCGGCGATGGGCCGGCGCCCGAACATGGCCGCGCCGATCGCGCCGCCGAGGATCGCCGACTCCGAGATGGGCGTGTCGAACACCCGCTCGCCGAACGCCTTGCGCAGCCCTTTCGTCACGCCGAACACTCCGCCCGGCTCCCCGACGTCCTCGCCGAACAGCAGCGTCTCGGGTCGTTCGTCCAGCGCCCGGCGCAGCGCCGCGTTGACCGCCTCGGCGTAGGTCAGGCTCGTGGTCGTCTCAGGCATACAGGTGCTCCAGGACTGTCGCGGGGTCGGCGGGCGGGTCGGCCAGGGCGCGCGCGGCGGCGGCCGTGATCTCCGTACGAGCCCGCTCGGCAATGGCCGTCAGGTCGGCGTCCGGCACGCCCAGCCCGTCCAGCGCGCGGGCCAGCCGGCCGATCGGCTCCTCGGCCAGCGCCCGGTCCAGCTCGCCGGCCGGGCGGTAGTGCTGGGCGTCGCCGATGTAGTGGCCGACGATCCGCTGGGTCATCGCCTCCAGCAGCACCGGCCCCTCCCCGGCGCGGGCCCGCCGGGCGGCCTCTCCGACGGCCCGGTACACCGCGTCCGGGTCGTTGCCGTCCACCCGCGCCCCCGGCATGCCGTACCCCGACGCCCGCTTGAACAGCCGGTCCACCCGGACCATGGCCGAGATCGGGGTCAGCTCCGAGTAGTGGTTGTTCTCCACCAGGAAGATCACCGGCAGCCGGCGCACCGAGGCGAAGTTCATCGCCTCGTGCACCGCGCCCTGGTTCATCGCGCCGTCCCCGAACGCGGCCAGCGCCACCCGCCCCGACCCGTCGTAGTTCGCGGCCAGCGCGGCGCCGGTGGCGATCGGCGCGCCGGCACCCACGATGGAGTTCTCGCCGAACATGCCGTGCTCGGGCGCGGTCAGGTACGCCGAGCCGCCCCGCCCGCCGTTGATCCCCGTCCGCCGGCCCAGCAGCTCGGCGAACACCGCGTGCGGCGGCGCGCCGCGGGCCAGCGTCCAGCCGTGCCCCCGATAGGTGGGGAACACCGCGTCCCGGCTCAGGTCCAGGGCGGCGCAGGCGCCGGCGTAGATGGCCTCCTGCCCGTTGCACAGGTGGACCGATCCGACCACGTCGCCCGAAGCGCGCAGCCGGGCGACCTCCTCCTCGAAGTACCTGATCCGATGCATCGACTCCAGGAAGCCGAGCAGCGCGTCCGTCTCGGGCATGGGGGTACTCAGTCCTCTTCTCGTGGGGGAGTGGTCAGGCGGGGACGGTCAGGCGGCCGGTTCGCATCAGGCCGGTGGCCATGTCGGCGGCCTCCCGGACCGCGGTGGTCAGCCAGGCCTGCCGGTCGGCGAACCGGACGGCCGGCACGGACACGGTGAACGCGCCGGCCGGGGCGCCGGCGGCGCCGAAGAACGGTGCCGAGACACAGCACACGCCCGGGCTGAACTCCTCGCGGTCCAGCGCGTAGCTCTGCGTGCGGACACGCACCAGCTCGGCGGTCAGCTCGTCGAAGTCGGTGATCGTGTGGGCGGTGAGCCGTTCGAGCCGCACGCCGGAGAACAGCGCCGCGACCTGCTCCTCGGGCAGGAACGCGAACACCGCCTTGCAGGAGGCGCGGGCGTGCATGTGCGCGGTGTAGCCCACGTCCAGGTTGGCCACGCTCAGCGTCTGCTGCCCGGCCAGGTAGTGCTGCAGGATCAGCGTGCCGTGGTGCCAGCCGGCCAGGTAGGACGTCTCGCGGGTCTTGTTGTGCAGCCGGGTGAGGATCACCGCCAGCTCGGGGGACGGGCCGGAGCGGCGCTGCAGGTGCCGGCTCAGCGACGCCGCCCGGGGGCCGACGTCGTAGCGCCCGCCGGGCAGCCGCACCAGGTGTCCGCTGGCCAGCAGGGTGCGCAGCAGGTGGTAGCAGGTGCCGATCTTGATGTCGAGCTGGCGGCCGAGGACCTTCGCGGTGGCCGTCCCGTCGGCGGCGGCCACCGCCTCCAGCACCTGAAGGCCCCGCTCCAGGGTGTGCAGGACGGTGCCATTGTCGTCGGTCATGGCGTCAACCTGGTCAGCGCCAGCGCGAGGACGGCGGTTGCCTCGATCACGGCGGCTTCCTCGACGGACTCGTCCGGGCTGTGCGCCATGGCCACCTCGCCGGGGCCGAAGACGGCGGTCGGGATGCCCTGGGCGCCGAAGAACGCCGCGTCCGAGCCGGCGGTGAAGCCGGCCAGCAGCTCGCTGCCGGTCCTGTCCCGTTGCGCCGTTCGTAGGGCCGTGATCAGCTCGTGGTCGGTCGGCGTCTCCCAGCCGGGCAGGGCGTGTTCCCAGTGCATGGTCGGCGGGTGTTCGCGCAGCCAGTCGTCGGTGGCCGCGAGATCGTCGAGCGCGCGTTCGACCTGGTGGCGCACGTCGTCGAGGGACTCTCCCGGGGCCACCCCGATCCGGCCGGACATGGTGGCGTGGTCGGGCACCGCCGCCCGCCAGGTGCCGGCACGGGCGGTGCCGATGGCGAACGGTATGGCCGTCGGCAGCTCGGCGAACAGCGGGTGGCGGTAGCCCTCGCCGCGTTCGCGCGCCAGGTCCGCCAGCGCCGCCCGCACCCGGATCAGCCGCTCGAAGGCGTCCACCCCGCGCCACGGCGCCGAGGTGTGCGCGGAGCGCCCGGTGACCTCGACGGTGAAGAACCGCAGCCCGGTGCTGACCGGCACGATCGCGCCGCCGGTCGGCTCCAGCACCACGGCCGCCGCCGGGTCGGGGACCTCCAGCGCGGCGGCCCGGGTGCCGACGCCGGTGGTCTCCTCGGCGACCACGATCTGCACGGCCACGTCGAAGGGCAGCTCGACGCCCAGGTCCTGCAGCGCGGCCAGGGCGTAGAGGCCGGCGGCGATCCCGCCCTTCATGTCCACCGAGCCGCGCCCGTGCACCCGTCCGCCTTCGCGCACGCCCGAGAAGGGAGGCCGGGTCCAGGCGTGCTCGTCGCCGGGCGGGACCACGTCGACGTGGCCGTTGAGCACCACCGTGGGCAGGCCGCGCCGGCGCGGGTACCAGGCGACCAGGTTCTCCCGGTGCGCGGCCCTGGGCTCGTCGCCGGCCAGGCCGGTCGGCCGGATCGGCTGGCGGACCAGCTCCCAGCCGCGCGCGGTGATCCAGTCGGCGTAGCGGCCGGTGGCGCGGTCCTCCCAGCCGCTCTCGCTGGGGTCGCGGACGGTGGCGGCGAGCAGCTCCAGCAGGTCGGCGGCCAGCGCGTCGACGCGGGCGAGCACCGCTGGACCCTCGGGCATGGTCGCCTCCTCGCGTTCGTGGTTGCGACACTGTGCGGCGCGCGCGGCCGCCCGCGACAGCAGAATGAACCGGGCTTTCAACTATCTGAAATCTACGGTCTGGCGCCGGGGAGCGCCGGTCGCCGTCGTCGTAGCGTGCGGTCATGTCGATACGTCGTTGGAATCCGGACGCCGTCGCGCCGCCGATCGGCCAGTACAGCCACCTCGCCGCCGCCCCCGCCGGCCACCGGGTGGTGTTCCTCTCCGGGCAGGTGGGCGCGCTGCCGGACGGCGAGCTGGCCGGGCCGGACGCGGAGTCGCAGACCCGGCAGGTGTTCGCCAACATCGCGGCGCTGCTGGAGTCCCTCGGCGCCGGGCCCGGGCACCTGCTCAAGCTGTTCACCATGGTCTCCGGCACCGAGCACCTGGCCGGCTGCCGGGCCGCGCGGGAGGAGGCGTTCGCGTCCTGGTTCCCCGGGCGCGACTGGCCGGCGCACTCGCTGGCCGTGGTCGCGGCGCTGGCCAGGCCGGACATCGTGGTGGAGATCGAGGCCGTGGCCGCGGTCCCGGACGCATGACGCCCGAGCGGTTCCGCGCGCTGTTCCCGGCGTTGAAGGACACGGCGTGGCTGGACACCCCGGGCGCCCCGCCGGCCGCCGCCCCGGTCGCGGACGCGCTGCGCGCCACAGTGGACGCCTGGACCAGCGGCGAGTTCGACTGGCTGGACTGGGACGGGGCCGCCGCCTCGACGCGCGAGCCGTTTGCCCGGTTGACAGGGGCTGGGCCGGAGACAGGGCCGGAGACGGTGGCCACCATGGGCTCGCTGTCCGAGGCGGCCGCCACCGTCGCCCGGTCGCTGCCCCGGTGCCGGGTGGTGGTCCCCGCCGAGGAGTTCCGCAGCAACCTGTTCCCGTGGCTGGCGCACCACGACGTCACGCAGGTGCCGGCGCGCGCCGGCGTGACCCGGGTGGAGGACCTGGTGGCCGCGGTACGGACGGGCGCGGACCTGCTCGCCGTGAGCGAGGTGACCACCCGCGAAGGCCAGCGCCTCGACCTCGCGGCGCTGCGCGCGGCCACCGACGAGGTGGGCGCCCGGCTGTTCGTCAACCTGACCCAGTCGCTGGGCGCGCTGCGCTTCGACCCTGGCGTGCGGCCCGACTACCTGGCGGTGCACGGCTACAAGTGGCTGCTCTGCCCGCGCGGCGCCGCCTGGCTGGTGGCACGGCCCGACCGGGTGCCCGAGCTGGAACCGCTCGCGCCCAGCTGGAAGTCCACCGCCGCGCCGCACGGCTACTTCGGCGGCCCGATGCGGCTGGACAGCGTTGACACCTCGCCGGCCTGGTTCTCCTGGATCGGGGCGCGTGCCGCGCTGCGCCTGCTCGGCGACCTGGACCCGGTGGCCGTCGAACGGCACTGCCTGGGGCTGGCCGCGCGCTTCACCGAGCGTGCCCGCGATCTCGGGTTCTCCCGGGTCGGGGACGGCCCGCCCGCGCACATCGTCGTCCTCGCCGTCCGGGATGCCGACCGAGTGGCGGCGGCGCTGGCCGAGCGCCGGGTGCGGGCCACCGCGCTGGCGGGCCGGGTGCGGTTCGGTTTCCATTACTTCAACGACGACGCCGACGTGGACCGGGCGATCGACGCTCTCTCCGTACGCTACCGTACGGGTGGTGTCAGGTAGACGGCTCAACCGGGACGACTGGACGGCCGAGGCGTTGCGCGCGCTGCGCGGCGGCGGCCTCGCGGCGGTGGCCATCGAGCCCCTCGCGGCCCGGCTGGGTGCCACCAAGGGCAGCGGCTACTGGCACTTCCGGGGCCGCGACGACCTGATCGCCGCCACCGTCGCGCGCTGGGAGGCCGAGCACACCGAGGCCGTGATCGCGCACGTGGAGAGCGAGGCCGCCGCCATCGACCGCCTCCGCGAGCTGCTGCGCGTGGTGCTCGGCCACGTCGGCCCGTTCACCGTGGAGCTGGCGCTGCTCGCCTCCGCGGACCACCCGCTGGTTGCGCCCACCCTGCGGCGGGTCACCCGGCGCCGGCTGGACTACCTCACCGCCCTGTTCACCGAGCTGGGCTTCGACCCGGCGCGCTCCCGCCGGCGCGCGATGCTGGCGTACACCACCTACCTCGGGCACGCCCAGCTCGCCCGCACCGACCCGGCCGCCGTCCCGGCCGGCGAGGAGGAGCGTCGGGCGTACCTGGAGTCCGTGCTGGCCGCCCTGCTCGCCCCGGACGGTCACCGTACGTAACCAAGTGCCGTAGCGTTGGCCAAGCCGTGACCCCGAGATCGACACCAGCATTGTCCGAAGTGCGATATAACGACAGCGGTGTCGATATCGACGCTCGGTAGCCTCGTGCGGGTACCGAAACCGGTCACCCACCGTACCCAACGGCCGTTGTGGTCACGGACGGTACCCGGGTAGACACGTTCGGGAGCTGATCGGCTAGAAATGGCACGAGCCGACGGCGGCGGCGAGCGCGCTCGGCAACGGGTCGGCGCCGACCTCATCCTCTCGGGTGATCACGGCCGTCTCGTCCGGTCGAGCCTCCGCCGCCGACCCGGTGATCCGCGGCCCTCGGCGGTTGCGGTGAAATATCAGGACCGACGGCGAGCCGAGGGGGTGTCATGGACTACTCCCTCGAAGCGATGCTCGGCGTCGGTGCCGCCGTGGTCCTGGTCAGCGTGGTGGCGGTGCGCGCCTCGGTGCGGATCGGGCTGCCGTCGCTGATCCTCTACCTGGGCATCGGCGTGCTGCTCGGCGAGTCGGTGCTGGGCGTGCAGTTCTCGAACGCGCCGCTGACCGAGTCGCTCGGGCTGGCCGCGCTGGTGCTGATCCTGACCGAGGGCGGGCTGACCACCCGGTGGACCCAGGTGCGCCCGGCGCTGTGGCAGGGGATCGCGCTGTCCACGGTGGCGGTCGCGGTGAGCATCGGGGTGACCGGCAGCGCGCTGCACCTGCTGCTCGGGCTGGAGTGGCGCACCGCGTTCCTGTGGGGGGCGGTGCTGTCCTCGACCGACGCGGCGGCGGTGTTCAGCGTGCTGCGCGGGGTGGGGGTGCGCAGGCGGCTGGCCGGGGCGCTGGAGCTGGAGTCCGGGCTCAACGACGCCCCGGTGGTCATCGCGGTGCTGATGCTGGCCAGCCCCGAGCCGCTGACCTGGCTCAGCCCGGTGCTGGTGGTCTACGAGCTGCTCGTCGGCGCGGCGGTGGGGGCCGCGCTCGGGATCGCCGGCGGGTGGGCGCTGCGCCGCGCCGCGCTGCCGGCGACCGGGCTGTACCCGCTGGCCACGGTGGCGGTCTGCGTGCTCGGCTTCGCCGCCGGGCAGTCGCTGCACGCCTCCGGGCTGCTGGCCACCTACGTCGCCGCGCTGGTGCTGGGCAACTCGAACCTGCCGCACCGGGGCGGCGTGCTGTCCTTCGCCGAGGGCACCGGGTGGCTGGCCCAGATCGGGCTGTTCGTGCTGCTCGGGCTGTACGCCTCGCCCGGCGCGCTGGCCGGCGCGGTGATCCCGGCGCTGGTCGCGGGCGTGGTGCTGGTGGTGCTCGGGCGCCCGCTGTCGGTGCTGGTCGCGATGCTGCCGTTCCGGATGCCGTGGCGCGAGCAGGCGTTCCTGTCCTGGGCCGGGCTGCGCGGGGCGGTGCCGATCGTGCTGGCGCTGATCCCGCTCACCCACGCGCCGGAGAGCCCCACCAACCGGATGCTGGTCGACGTGGTGCTGGTGTTAGTGGTGTTGCTCACGTTGTTGCAGGGCACCACGCTGCCCGTCGTGGCCCGCCTGCTCGGGGTGGCCCGCTCCACCGAGCCCACCGAGATCCAGCTCGACGCCGCCCCGCTGGACCAGCTGTCCGCCGACCTGCTGCAGGTGCGGGTGCCGGTCGGCTCCAAGCTGCACGGCGTCTACCTGCGCGAGCTGCGGCTGCCGCAGGGGGCGATGGTGAGTCTGGTGGTCCGCGACGGCGAGGGGTTCACCCCGACGCTGGAGACCCGGCTGCGGCAGCGTGACCAGCTGCTGGTGGTCACCACCTCGACCGTGCGCGCCCGTGCCGAGCAGCGCATCCGTGCCGTCGACCGCGCCGGTCGGTTGGCCCGGTGGCGCGGTGAGTCCGGACGTTCATAGACAATCGAGGGATGACCGTCCCGTCCGAGCCGGACACCGACAAGGACACCGCCGTGCAGCCGACCCAGCCGACCCAGCCCCCGCGCCCGCGCCGGGTGTGGCTGCTGGCCACCGTCGCGCTGCTGGTGCTCGCGGTGGACCTGGTCACCAAGCTGCTCGCGGTGCGGGACCTGGAGGGCGCCTCGCCGTATCCGCTGCTGGACGGGCTGGTGTACCTGCAGCTGGTGCGCAACCCGGGCGCGGCGTTCGGCATGGCGACCGGGATGACCTGGCTGCTCACCCTGATCGCGGTCGGCGTGGTGGTGGCCATCGTGCGGGTGGCGGCCCGGTTGCGGTCGCGGGGGTGGGCGGTCGCGCTGGGCCTGGTGCTCGGCGGCGCGCTGGGCAACCTGGTGGACCGGATGTTCCGGTTTCCCGGCCCGCTGCACGGCTGGGTGATCGACTTCATCTCGGTGTTCGCCCCGGACGGGCGGGTGTGGCCGGTGTTCAACGCGGCCGACTCGTCGATCTGCACCGGCGGCGCGCTGCTGGTGCTGCTGGCGCTGCTGGGCATGGAGCTGGACGGCACCCGGGTGCGCGGCGGGCGGCGTTCGAAGTGAGCAGGACCCTGCCGGTGCCGGACGGGCTGGACGGCATGCGGGTGGACGCCGGGCTGTCCCGGATGCTCGGGCTGTCCCGCACGGTGGTGGCCGGGCTCGCCGAGGACGGCCAGGTGCTCGCGGACGGGCGGGCGCTGGGCAAGTCCGACCGGCTGGTGGGCGGCAGCTGGCTGGAGGTGACGCTGCCGGCGCCCTCGTCGCCGACGTCCGAGGAGCCGGCCGAGGCGGTGGACGGGCTGAACCGGCTGTACGAGGACGACGACATCGTGGTGGTGGACAAGCCGGTCGGGGTGGCCGTGCACCCCAGCCCCGGCTGGACCGGGCCGACGGTGACCGCCGGGCTGGCCGCGCTCGGGGTACGGCTGTCCACCTCCGGGGCGGCCGAGCGGCAGGGCATCGTGCACCGGCTGGACGCGGGCACCACCGGGGTCATGGTCGTGGCGAAGTCTGAGCACGCCTACACCGCGCTGAAGGCCGCCTTCCGCAACCGTGAGGTGACCAAGCGTTACCACGCGGTCGTGCAGGGCCACCCGGACCCGAGCCGGGGCACCGTGGACGCCCCGATCGACAGGCACCCCAAGCACGACTGGCGGTGGGCGGTGGTGGCCGGCGGCAAGCCCAGCGTGACGCACTACGACACGCTGGAGGCGTTCCCGGCGGCGTCCTTGCTGGATGTCGTGCTGGAGACCGGCCGCACCCACCAGATCCGGGTGCACATGTCCGCGCTGCGCCACCCCTGCGTGGGCGACCTGACCTACGGCGCCGACCCCGCGCTGGCCACCAGGCTGGGCCTGACCCGCCAGTGGCTGCACGCGCGCCAGCTCGCGTTCGCGCACCCCGCCGACGGCCGCACCGTCGAGTTCACCAGCCCGTACCCCGCCGACCTCCGCCACGCCCTCGACGCACTGGCCGACCCGTGAGTGGTAAGCGTTGCCATAGCAACGCTAACCACTCACGGGGTGGTGTGTGGGCGGCGTTGGCGTGTGTGGCGGTGGTGCTGGTCGCGGTGGCGTGGGTGGCCGGGAAGGAGTCGGTCGGCACCGGGGACGGGACGCCGGCGCGGTCGTGGGATGCGGAGCGGTTGGGGCCGGAGCAGGGGCAGCCGGTGGCGGCGTACCTGGCTGGGCTTCCGGCTCGGCTACCTGCTCAACAAGCGGCGGCGGTGCCCGCGTTGGTGCAGCTCGGCGAGCAGCGTGATATAGACGGCGCGGTGCGGCTGGTGGCCGGCAGCGGGGCAGAGCCGGTCACGGCGGTGCTGCGGGTGCCGCTGCCCCGGGTGCAGACGGCGCTGCGGTTCGAGCGGTTGCCGCCGGTGGACGCGGCCGACGCGGTGGCCGGGGAGCGGCGGCGGTTCGAGCTGGCCTGGGGTACGGCGGCGCGCGCCGCGGCGGAGTCGGCCGGCCGGCAGGAGGGCCGTCCGGGCGCCGTCGCCCGCTACGAGGCCGCCGCGCTCGGCGAGCGGCCACCGTGCGCGTGCCTGCTCGCCGTGCTGGTGGTCGGCGACCGGGCGGCGCTGACCGAGCTGGCCGCCCGGCCCGGGGTACGAGCGGTGGACGCCGCCCCGGTCGGCACGCCGGCGACGGGCGTGGCGCTCGCGCCGCTGCTGCCCGAACAGGCCGACGTGGCCGGGCCGGTCCCCGACGACGGCCCGGTGCCCGAGGCCCCCGGCGGAGCCGGCCGATAGTTCGGCGAACGGCCGTGGTGAGCGCGCCGGGCGGAGTACTGTCCCGCGTGCAGCGGTGGCCCGGTGGGGGAGGGACGACGGTGGAGGCTCACATGGCTCCCGAGCGGCCGGCGCCGCGCCAGGGGGTGGCACCGCCGGAGCACTACACCAACAACGGCCCGCAGCTGGACGCGCTGAGCGCGATCTTCGCCGGCGGCCCGGAGCGGGACGGCCCCCGGGTCGCGATCATCCGGGGCGCGCCGGGCAGCGGCCGCAGCACGCTGGCCGACGTCTGGATCCACACCCACCGCGCGGAGTACCCGGACGGGCAGTTCGTGGTCTCCCTGGCCGCCGGCGGGGAGGGCATGGAGGGCGTGCGCGTCGCGCTGGGCGAGCTGCTGGCCGCGGTCGGCACCGGCGCGGACGAGATCCCGTCCGGCCTGGAGGCCAGGGCCAACTGGTGGCGCGACAGGTCCGCCGGGAAGCGGCTCGTGCTGAAGATCGACGACGCGCTGGCGCCCACCCAGGTCCGCGCGTTGCTGCCCGGCGCGGGGCCGTCGGCCGTGCTGGTGATCGAGGCCGGCCAGCTCACCGGCCTGCGGGCCACGGCGGCCGCCCGCACCGTGGACATCGACCCGCTGAGCCCGGAGCACGCCGAGCGGCTGCTGGCGAACATGGTGACCCGCGAGCGGGTCGACGAGGAGCCGGAGGCGGTGGCCGCGCTGGTCGAGCGGTGCGGCGGGACGGCCATCGCACTGTGCGTGGTCGGGGCGATCCTGGCCGACGACGAGGAGCTGACGATCACCCGGCTGGCCGCGGCGCTCGCCGACGACGAACGCGCGCTCGCCGAGCTGTCCCGGCACCGCGACCTGTCCCTCTCCGTGGTGTTCGACGCCGCCTACCAGCGGCTGAGCCCGCTCGCGCGGGCCTGTTACCGGGCGCTCGGCGCGCACCCGGGGACCGGCGACGTCGCGGTGTGCACCCTGGCCGCCGTGCTGGGCGAGATGGTCGAGGACGTCACGCACGCCTGCCGCTCGCTGCGCAGGTCCCGCCTGGCCGTGCAGACCCGCGACGACCGCTACCTGATGTCCGGGCTGATCGGGCAGCACGCGCGGGTGGTCGCCGCGCGGGAGGGCGGCGTCTCGACCCGGGCGTTCGTCGCCTACTACCGGGCGCGGGCCATGGAGGCGGCGATGGCCTGGATGCCGGACCGCCGCTGGCCCACCGAGTTCTGGCCCGAGCTGGCCGCGCCGCCGACGGTGCTCGACCCCGCCACCGCGCGGCGCTGGATGGAGGCCGAGCGGGTCAACCTGGGCGCCGCCGCGGCCGCCGCCTTCGAGCTCGGGGAGCACGTCTGGGTGTGCCAGCTCGCGATCGCGCTGTGGCCGCTGCACGACCAGGGCAAGTTCGCGCACGACATGGAGGCCGTCAACGAGCTGGGCGTCAGGTCCGCCCGGGCGCTCGCCGAGCCCCGGTTCGCCTCGGTGCTCGGCGTCCAGCAGGGGTACGCCTACCGCCAGCTCGACCTGCTCGACCGGGCCGCCGAGCTGTTCACGACGGCTCGTCGGGTGGCCGACGAGTCCGGGTCGCCGACCGTCATCGCCAGCGCCGTCGAGGCGCTCGGCCTGGCCCGGCGCGACCAGGGGCGGCGCGACGAGGCGATCGAGCTGCTGGAGCGCAACCTCGCGCTGGCCGAGCGGATCGGGATCGAGCGGCGCATCGCGCTGGCCCGTTTCCACCTCGGCAGCGTCGTGTCGCCGGAGGACCGGGCGCTGGCCTTGCTGGACCGGGCGCGGGGCACCTTCGCCGCGCTCGGCCCCGGCGACGCCTACACCCTCACCAAGATCGACCGGTGGCGGGGCAGGCGGCTGCTGGACACCGGGCGGCTCGACGAGGCCGCCGCCGCGCTCGACGAGGCCGCCCCGGCCGCGGACCGGGGGCACTGGCACGACCTGCGAGCGGACATCTACGTGGTCAAAGCGGACCTGGCGTTGCGCCGGGGCGAGCGTGAGCCGGCGCGGACGAACCTGCAGAACGCGCTGGACATATACCGTCTGCACAGGTTCACCGCCAAGGCCGACGCGACCGAGCGCCGGATCGCCGAGCTCTAGCGGACCCTCGCGCTCGCCGTCACCACCTCACCGCCGCCGAGGCGCACGGTCAGCTTCCCGGGCAGCTCGTGGATGGGTTCGCCCAGGCACAGCCAGGCGTGCACCGCCGAGGCGAACACCGCGCCGTCCTCCGACCGGTGGTCGACCTCGACCAGCCACCCGTCGCTCCCGCCCACCAGCCAGGTGCCGTCCCGCTCCCTGGCGGCGGCCAGTGGGCACCTCGGCAGCTCGCGGAAGATCTCCGCGATCCACCGCTCCGCGTCCTCGGCCCGCCGGTGCACCACGATCTCGGCCAGCGCCAGGTGGCGGACCCCCGGCGCGTCGACGTCCACCACCAGGTGCCCGTCGAACCCGCCCGACCGGCCGAACTGCTCCCTGCGCACGCTCGTGACCAACCGCCCGTCGCGCCGTTCCGTCACCGCCGCGGTGACCAGCAGCGCCCTCGGCGGCGGCAGCCGGCAGCGGCGGATCGGCAGCGCGGCGTCCGAGAACGCCGGCTCGTCCGGCTCGGGCAGGTCGAGCAGCCCGTACAGGGCCGCGCGCAGCCGCCCGGCCGCCTCCCCGGGATGCGAGGTGGTGAGCTTGGTGATCGCCTCGTACCGGGCGGGATCGTGCTCGTCGATCGCCCGCGCGCACTCGGCGAGCAGGTCGGCGTCCGGGTCCAGCCGGGGCGCCGCCTCCAGCAGCCGCCCGATCGGCGAGGCCGGGTCGACGGTGCCCGCCGGGTGGCTGGCCAGCAGGAACGGCGTGCCCAGCGCGGCGCCGTAGAAGGTGACCGACCCGTAGTCGCCCACCACCAGCGAGGACGCCACCAGCGCCTGCCCCCAGAGGTCCGGCTCCGGCAGCAACAGCACCCCCTTGCCGGTGCACTCGTCCAGCCACTGCTCGTACGCCCAGCGGTGGTCGTGCGCGATCGCCGCCGGGTGCAGCGCCACCGCGATCCGGTACCCGTCGATCGGCAGCTGGCCGGCGAGCCTGCCGACCAGCCCGAACACCTCGCCGACCAGCGACCTGTCGCTCCAGGTGGAGGAGACCAGCACCAGCCGCTGGCCGGCCGTGACGCCCATGGCCTGCCGGTAGCCCTCCCGCAGCGGGACGCTGGCCACGAGCCGGTCGAAGCTCGGGTCACCGGCGACCAGCGTGGCGTCCACGGCCCGAGGGCAGTCGCGGCGCAGCCGGTCGCGCTGCTCCTCGTGCGAGAGCACGATCAGGTCCGGGATGACGGTGCCGCCCCACATCAGGTACGGCGCGGACAGGCCGTGCACCGCGCCGCCGGTCGAGGGCCCGGTCCGCCCGTCCGGCTGCATGATCTTGTTGTGGCCCATCCCGTGCGGCACCACCACCAGCGGCGCGCGCACCTTGCGCAGGTTCGGGCCGCAGCTCGCCGCGATGGCCAGGTCGGCGGGCATCGCGAGGGCCTGGCGCCACGGCGTCAACGCCACCCCCCGGCGGCGCAGGTACTCGTCGGTGCCCCGGGTGAACGGGCTGGAGCTCGGGCAGCTGAAGACGACCCTGATCCTCGGGTCGGAGGCGACGATTGGCAGGATGTCCAGCAGCCGGGTGGCCGCCGCGACGTTGTGCACGATCGCCAGCACCGTCCGCTCGGTGCGCATCGTCCGCCAGCGCCGTGCCGACCGGGCGGACCGGGCCCTCGACCGGCGGCGGGCGAGTGCGGGCACCCCGGAATCATGCCGTCACCGGCCGCCGGACACGATCCCGGCCACCGCGCGCAGCGTCGGGCTGCCGGCGGCGAAGTACCCGTCGTGGCCGGTCACGCCCTCGGTGGGCAGCGGGCGGGCGCCGAACGCCGGGTCCGCCGGGTCGGCGCCGTGACCCAGGTCACCCAGGCGCGCGTGCGGCACCCAGCGGACCCAGTCCGTCCTCGCGGTGCCCGCCCACACCCGCGCGGGGGTGCGCAGGGCGGCCACCGAGTCCGCCCGAACCCCCGGGCTGGCCAGCAGCACCAGGTCGTCCACCGCCAGCCCTGGCGCGGCCAGCCCGCACACCGTGGAGCCGTAGCTGTGGCAGACCAGCGCGATGCTCGTGCCCGGTCGTGACCGCGCCCGCAGTTCGTGCACGAATGCGCGCAGCGCGACCGCCCCCGCCCGCGCCCGGCCGCCGGTGACCGCGTCCAGGCCCGGCCCGTCCGGCGGGTGGTAGCCAAGCCAGGCGATCACCGCAGTGTCCGGCGCGAGTTCGTGCAGGGCGCGCGCCATGCCGTACGGGCGCCGCCGCGGGCGGACCGGGTCGTCGAACGTCTCCGGCGTGATCCCCACCCCGGGCACCACCACGGCGATGTGCCGGGCCCGCGCCGGGTCGCCGAGCGCCACCACCAGCCGCCCCGGCGGCCCGTTCGCCACCGGTGCGCAGGAGGCCATGAGCAACAGCAGCAGCGCGACCCTGATCACGGCGGCCGACGCTAAGGAGGCGACCCGCCCGCGATCGTCGCTCTCGGGTAGCCAGTTTCACCGGCTACCCGGGTCTCAGCCGCTGGGGGAGACCAGCCCCGACTCGTACGCGACGATGACCGCCTGCGCCCTGTCCCGCAGCCCCAGCTTGGTCAGCATCCGGCTGACGTGGGTCTTGACGGTCTGCTCGGCCAGCACCAGCTCGGCGGCGATCTCCGCGTTGGACAACCCCCTGGCGACCATCCGCAGCACCTCGGTCTCCCTCGGGGTCAGCGCGCGCAGCGCCTCGGGCCGGGTCCAGTCCGGCCGCTCGGCGGGCTGGGCGCGCACGAAGTCCTCGATCAGCCGGCGGGTGATGGACGGAGCGAGCAGCGCGTCGCCGCCGGCCACCACCCGCACCGCGTCCAGCAGCTCGCTGGCCGGCGCGTGCTTGAGCAGGAAGCCGCTGGCCCCGGCCCGCAGCGCGGCGTAGACGTACTCGTCGAGGTCGAACGTGGTCAGCACCAGGACCCGGGGCGAGCCGGGGCCGTCCAGGACCATGCGGGTGGCGGCCAGGCCGTCCAGCTCGGGCATCCGGATGTCCATCAGCACCACGTCCGGGCCGGCGTCCCTGGCCCGCAGCGAGCGCACCTGGGCCACCGCCTCCCGTCCGTTCGCCGCCGCGCCCACCACCTCGATGTCCGGCTGCGCGCCGAGCAGCGCGGAGAAGCCCTCCCGCACCATCACCTGGTCGTCGGCGAGCAGGACCCGGATCACGGCTTCTCCTTCGGTTCCTCGGGGACCGGCAGCACGGCGCGGACGGTGAACCCGCCCCCGGCGTCCGGGCCGGCGGACAGCTCACCGCCGTGCAGCGCGGCGCGCTCGCGCATGCCGGCCAGCCCGTGCCCGCCGCCGCCCAGCACGGGCCCGGCCGGTTCGCGTCCGCCCGCCGCCGAGCGAACCACCAGCTCCAGCCCGCCCTGGGCGCGACGCAGCCGCAACGTTACCGCCGCGCCCGGCGCGTGCCTGCGGGCATTGGTCAACGCCTCCTGGACGATCCGGTACGCGGACAGCCCGACCGCCTCCGGCAGCTCGCCCAGGTCACCGTCCACGTCCGCGTCCAGCCGCAGCCCCGTCGCCCTGGCCTGATCGACCAGCTCGCGCACCTCGCCCAGCGACGGCTGCGGCGCCAGCTCGGCCCGCCCACCCTCGCCGGGGCGCAGCACGCCGAGCAGCCGCTGCATGTCCGACATCGCGGCCCGCGCGGCCGACCCGATCTCCGCGATCTCCGCCTGGCCCGTCTCGTTCAGCCCGGCCAGCCGGTACGGCGCCGTCTCACAGCGCACCGCGATCATCGACATGTGGTGGGCCACCACGTCGTGCATCTCCCGCGCGATGCGCGCCCGCTCGGCCAGCGCGCCCTGCTCGGCCTGCGCCCGCGCCACCCGCGCCTGCTCCTGCGCCAGCGCCCGCTGGCTGCTCATCCGCGCGCCCACGCTGGCGCCGACGACCAGCGGCAGCGCCATCAGGAACAGCGACACCACCAGCAGCCCCGGGTCCACCGGCCACGGCGTGAGCAGCGTCAACGCGCCCAGCAGCACGCCGCTCACCACGCCGACCGCCACCGTCTCCCGCCCCGGCCGGGCCACCCCGACGAGCAGCAGCACCGGCATCCACAGGCACCACTCCCACGGCTCCAGCGGCGGCACCGGCGGGCCCGGCGGCGGCACCAGGAACGGGAAGACCAGCAGGAACAGCGTGACCAGCCGCCAGCCGTCCAGCGCCCGGCGGGTGGCCAGCGCGACCCCGGCCGCCGCCGGCAGCAGGTACAGGAACGCGACCCCGCCGACCAGCCGATGCCCGTCGTTGATCACCCCGCCGGCCGCCGAGATCGCCACGATCAGCCCGTACAGCCCGCCCAGCCAGGGCAGCCACCGCCACAGCAACCTGGTCAGCCGGTGCGAGGCGCGGCCCGGCCAGCCCCGGTGCGGCTCCAGCCCCGGCCAGACCACCTCGGCCAGCGGCCGGGCCAGCCGGGCCAGCCGGGGCGGCAACGATCGGGTCACCGCCGCGACAGTAGCCGCTCGGGCCGGCGCTGACATGCACCTCGAGGGGTGCTACCCCGGTACTGCATAACAGCGCCGAGCCGACCGGCGGACGGAACCTCCCATATCACCACCGAGGTGATCTTCGCACGCGCGACACGCCGGCCGAGTCGTGAGCAGGGTCTTTCAATTCGAGCCCGCCCAGTGCGCCGGAACGTCGGTGGCCCGCACTAGATTGTTGGGTACACATCCGACCTGTTTCGGCGACCCATCGGCGCGCCGTCCGCGAGCATCCTCGCGGGCCTGGACGCTGCCGGGGAAGGAGTTCGTTCATGCCTTCGGCCGGTGCGTCGTCAGGGGTCGACCAGTTCGTGCACCTGCACACCCACACCGAGTTCTCCATGCTCGACGGAGCGGCGCGGCTGGACGACCTGTTCACCGAGGCCGCCAAGATGGGCATGCCGGCGCTGGCGATGACCGACCACGGCAACGTCTACGGCGCCTACGAGTTCTGGCGCAAGGCCAAGGCGCACGGGGTCAAGCCGATCATCGGCATGGAGGGCTACCTGTCGCCGGGCTCCCGGCACGAGCGCAAGCGGGCCACCCTGGGCGGCCAGGTCGTCAGCGACGACAACCCGGGCGAGATGTACACCCACATGACGCTGCTCGCGGAGAACACCGAGGGCATGCACAACCTGTTCAGGCTCTCCAGCCTGGCCAGCCTGGAGGGGTACTACTACAAGCCCCGGATGGACCGCGAGCTGCTGGAGACCTACGGCAAGGGGATCATCGCCACCACCGGGTGCCCGTCCGGCGAGGTGGCCAGGCTGCTGCAACGGGACCGCTTCGACGACGCCTGCCAGGCGGCCAGCGACTACCGGGACATCTTCGGCAAGGACAACTTCTTCTGCGAGCTGATGGACCACGGCATCGCGATCGAGAAGCAGGTCCAGGAGCAGCTGTTCGACCTGAAGAAGAAGCTCGGCCTGCCCGGCCTTGCCACCAACGACCTGCACTACACCTATCCCCAGGACGCCAAGGCGCACGAGGTGCTGCTGTGCGTGCAGACCGGCAAGACCCTGGCCGACCCGAACCGGTTCAAGTTCGACGCGCAGGACTTCTACCTCAAGTCCGCCGCCGAGATGCGCGCCCAGTGGGACCCGATCCACCCGGAGGCCTGCGACAACACCCTGCTGGTCGCCGAGCGGGTGCACGTCGAGTTCACCGAGGGCCAGGACCTGATGCCCCGTGCCCCCGTCCCGGAGGGCGAGACGGAGGAGTCCTGGCTGGTCAAGCAGGTCGAGAAGGGCCTGCACGAGCGGTTCCCGAACGGCGTCACCGAGCAGTACCGCAAGCAGGCCGAGTATGAGCTCGGCGTCATCATCCAGATGGGCTTCCCCGGCTACTTCCTGGTGGTCGCGGACCTCATCCAGCACGCCAAGTCGGTCGGCATCCGGTGCGGCCCCGGCCGCGGTTCGGCCGCCGGTTCGCTGGTGGCCTACGTGCTGGGCATCACCGACCTGGACCCGATCTGGCACAAGCTGATCTTCGAGCGGTTCCTCAACCCCGAGCGCATCTCGATGCCCGACATCGACATGGACTTCGACGAGCGCCGGCGCGGCGAGATGATCCGCTACACCACCGAGAAGTACGGCGAGGACCGGATCGCGCAGATCATCACCTACTCCACGATCAAGGCCAAGGCCGCGATCAAGGACTCCGCGCGGGTGCTGTTCGGCCAGCCCGGCTACTCGGTGGCCGACCGCATCTCCAAGGCGATGCCCCCGGCCGTGATGGGCAAGGACATCCCGCTGTCCGGCGTGTTCGACCCGAGCCACAAGCGGTACTCCGAGGCCACCGAGGTCCGCGCGCTCTACGAGACGGACCCGCAGGTCAAGGAGATCATCGACACCGCCCGGGGCCTGGAGGGGCTGAAGCGGCAGTGGGGCGTGCACGCCGCCGGCGTGATCATGTCCAGCAAGCCGCTGCTGGACGTCATCCCGATCCAGCGCCGCGAGGCCGACGGCGCCATCATCACGCAGTTCGACATGGGCGCCTGCGAGACGCTCGGGCTGCTCAAGATGGACTTCCTGGGCCTGCGCAACCTCACGATCATCGACGACGCGCTGGAGAACATCGAGCTCAACGGCAAGCCCAAGCTCGTCATCGAGGAAGTCGAGCTGGACGACGAGAAGACCTACGACCTGCTGGCCAGGGGCGACACGCTGGGCGTGTTCCAGCTGGACGGCGGGCCCATGCGGGACCTGCTGCGCCGGATGGCCCCCAGCGAGTTCGAGCACATCTCCGCGGTGAGCGCGCTGTACCGGCCCGGCCCGATGGGCGCGAACGCGCACAACGACTACGCCGACCGCAAGAACGGCCGCCAAGAGGTCAAGCCGATCCACCCCGAGCTGGCCGAGCCGCTCAAGGACATCCTGGGGGAGACCTACGGCCTGATCGTCTACCAGGAACAGGTCATGGCGATCGCGCAGAAGCTGGCCGGCTACACGCTCGGCAAAGCGGACCTGCTGCGCCGCGCCATGGGCAAGAAGAAGAAGGAGATCCTCGACAAGGAGTACGAGGGTTTCGCCAACGGCATGAAGGAGCACGGCTACTCCGCCGACGCGGTGAAGACGCTGTGGGACATCCTGCTGCCGTTCTCCGACTATGCGTTCAACCGCGCGCACACCGCCGCCTACGGCGTGGTCTCCTACTGGACGGCCTACCTCAAGGCCAACTATCCGGCGGAGTACATGGCCGCGCTGCTGACCAGCGTGCGCGACGACAAGGACAAGGCGGCCATCTACCTCGCCGAGTGCCGCAAGATGGGCATCACGGTGCTGCCCCCGGACGTCAACGAGTCGGTGCGCAACTTCGCCCCGGTCGGCGACGACATCCGGTTCGGCCTCGGCGCGATCCGCAACGTCGGCTTCAACGTGGTGGACGCGATCGTGGCCGCCCGCAAGGAGCAGGGCGACTTCACCGACTTCTCCGACTTCCTGCGCAAGGTCGACGCGGTGGTCTGCAACAAGAAGGTCATCGAGTCCCTGATCAAGGCCGGCGCCTTCGACTCGCTCGGCCACCCGCGCAAGGGCCTGCTGCTGGTGCACGCCGACGCCATCGACTCGGTGATGAGCACCAAGAAGGCCGCCTCGATGGGCCAGTTCGACCTGTTCGGCGCCATGGACGGGGCGGACGACGCGCAGGACCTGGGCGGGGTGTTCGACATCCCGGTGCCCAACGAGCAGTGGGACACCAAGCACCAGCTCGCCGTGGAGCGCGAGATGCTCGGCCTCTACGTGTCCGGCCACCCGCTGGACGGCATCGAGCAGCTGCTCGCCTCCAAGGTCGACACCCCGATCCAGACCATCCTGGAGGGCACCGTCGCGGACGGCGCGCAGGTCACCGTCGGCGGCATCCTGGCCTCGGTGAACCGCCGGATCAACAAGAACGGCGAGCCGTGGGCGTCCGCCCAGATCGAGGACCTGGCCGGTGGCATCGAGGTGCTGTTCTTCCCCCGGGCCTACGCGGTGGTCGGGATGGACGTGGCCGAGGATGCGATCGTGCTGGTCAAGGCCCGGGTGAACCGCCGCGACGACCGGGTCTCGCTGATCGCGAACGACCTCGCGGTGCCCGACCTGTCCGCCGCGAACGGGGTGTCGAACACGCCGCTGCGGGTCAGCCTGCGGGCCGACCACTGCACGCCGCAGCGGGTGTCGAAGCTCAAGGACGTGCTCGGCAGCCACCCCGGTGGCCAGGAGGTGCACCTGCGGCTGATCAACGGGACGCGGTCGACGGTGCTGAGGCTGGACGACGGGCTGCGGGTGACGCCCAGTACGGCGCTGATGGGCGACCTGAAGGCGCTGCTCGGCCCGGGGTGCCTGGGCTGAGACCCGTTCGTACCGAGGGGCGCCCCGTACGAGGCGCCCCTCGGGCGGCTATTCGGGGGTGTCGGCGGACTGGGTGGGGGCGGGGCGCTGGGCGGCGCGGTGGCGGCCGACGGGCTGTAGCTGGCGGACCCGGGTGAGGGCGGCGCCGACGGTAAGGGTCTGCGGGTTGTCGGCGCCGAGCACGCGGGCGTACTCGGCGTAGGCCCTGTCGTAGAGGGTGACGGCGTCGTCGAGCTGGCCGGCGTACTCGTGGGCGTAGGCCACCGTGTAGCGGGAGGCGAGGGTGTCGAGGTGGTCGGCGCCCAGGACTCGTTCCCGGGTGGCCAGGACGGACTCGGCGAGCGGGATGCCCTCGCGGGAGCGGCGGGCGGCGACGTAGGCGATGACCAGGTTGTCCGAGGCGGCCAGGCTGTCGGGGTGCTCGGGGCCGAGCAGGGTCTCGCACTCGGTGCGGATGGCCTCGGCCAGGTCGACGGCCCGGGCGCCGTCGCCCACCGCGCTGAGCTGGCGGGTGGCCCATTGGCGCAGGCCCAGGACGCGCTCGGAGGTCTCGACCGGCAGCGTCGCGGAGACCGAGCCGGCGTTGGTGGACAGCGCGGCGATGTGCGCGATGAGCTGGTCGCCCTCGCCGCGGCGCTCCCAGGCCTGGTCCTCGCCGAAGGTGGCGTGCCCGAGCAGGTCGGCGGCCTGCGCGATGGCCTGCGGCAGCGCGTCGTCGGTGCGCAGCCGGTCGAGGACCACCCGGCGGGTCAGCTCGTGCATCAGCACGCAGTCGCCGTCCATCCGGGTGGACAGCAGCGACCAGCGGGTCAGGCGGGTGATGGTGTACTCGGCGCCGGGGTCGCCGGCCTGGTAGAGCAGGCCTCGGGAGGCGCCGCCGGGGGCGAGCACGGCGAGCAGGCCGAGCAGCTTGCGCACGGCCGGGTCGGAGTCGAAGCCGGCGCCGCGCAGCGCCACCAGGACCGCCTCGGCGGCGCCGGCCGGGTAGCGCTCCTCGTGCCGGGAGCCGTCGGTGCCGTCGCCGAGCAGCTCGCCCACGGCCACCGTGCGCAGCCGCTCCAGGTAGGCGTCCAGGCCGCCCTGCTGCTCGCGCAGGGTGGCCTCGGCGAGCTCGGCGGCGAACGGCAGCCGGCCGAGCGTCTCGCAGGCGGCCTCGGTGAGCTCGGTCCGGTCGGCCAGGTCCTTGGCGGCCGGCAGCTCGATCGCCAGCTCGGTGCCCAGCGCGGCGGCGGAGGAGGCGCGGCTGGTCACGATCACGCGCCAGCCGGGGATGGCCGGCAGGAACGGGCGGACCGCGTCGACGTCCACCACGCCGTCGAAGACCATGACGTTGGGCTGCTTGCCGGTCGGAGGGTGCTGGCGCAGCCGCTCCACGGCGCGCGAGCCGCTCTCCTCGGGCACCCGCATGCTCAGCGCGTCGGCGAACTCCAGCAGGCCGGCGAACGTCTCCTCCTGGCTGCCCGCGTTGATCCAGGCCACCAGCGGCCAGCCCTCGGCGATCCGGGCCCGCGCGTAGCCGGCGGCAAGCTGCGTCTTGCCGGCCCCGGACGGCCCGGTGATCACCACGACCGGGCTGCCCTTGCCCTGGTAGCCGCGGAAGATCTCGTCCATCCGGGCCTGCTCGGCCTGGCGGGGCAGGGCCAGCGCGGGGTTGGACGGCACCCGCCGCCAGGTCACCCAGCCCACCTCGGCCGGTTCGTCGAGCAGCTGTCCCCGGAACGACCACCAGGACAGCGGCAGGCCGATCGCGGCGGCGGTGACGGCGGCGATCTCGAGCGCGGCGGTCTGCCCGAGGTCGTACGCGCCTTCGCCGATCGCCCAGGTCAGCGCGAACGCCAACCCGACAACACCCGTCGCGACCAACCATCGCACCGACATCAACACGGTCCATCCCCTCGCCGGCTGCGTTCTGGCTGAGACAGAATACGGTCTGTGTCCACCCCTGCACGGTCGACCAGGGCGTGTCACTCCGACCATCACGTGGCGTGGCGAAATGTCGGCACAGGTCGGTGGCCGGCGCTCCGGTTGTCTCCTGCTCGGATACTCTCTGTAACTACGCGTCCCGCGGCCGGGAGGTCCCAGTGCCCATCACAGCACCCGAGGTTTTCAACGCCGCCGACTATCTGGTGCACCGCCGGGTGGCCCTCGGCGACGGCGACCGGGTGGCACTGCGCTTCCCGGGCGGGGAGCTGACCTACGCCGAGGTGTCCGAGCGGGTGCGCGCGGTGGCGGCCGGGCTGTCCGCGCTGGGCGTGCGCGCCGAGGAACGGGTGATGTTCTTCGCGGCGGACACCCCCGAGCTGGTGGCCGGCATCCTGGGCGCGATGCACCTCGGCGCGGTGGCCGTGCCGGTGTCCACCATGCTCACCGCCGACGACCTGCACGCCCTGCTCGTGGACGCCCGCGCCCGGGTGCTCGTCACCACCGCCGAGTTCGCCGACACCGCGCGGGTCGCGGTGGAGACGCTGGTCAAGGGGGAAGCCGAGCCCGACCTGACCACCGTGGTCACCATCGGGACGCAGGGGGACGACTTCGCGGTGCCGGCCCGGACCTGGTCGAGCCTGGTGGGCGCCGGTGCGGATCGCGCCGTCTACCCGAGCTGGGCGGACTCGCCGGCGCTGTGGCTGTACACCTCGGGCACCACCGGCAGCCCGAAGGCCGCCATGCACCGGCACGGCAGCATCCGGTTCGTCTGCGAGACCTACGGCCAGCGGGTGCTCGGCATCCGCGCCGACGACCTGTGCTTCTCGGTGGCGAAGCTGTTCTTCGCCTACGGCATCGGCAACTCGCTGTTCTTCCCGTTCTCGGTGGGCGCGGCCACCGTGCTCGAACCCGGCCGCCCCTCGCCCGACCTGGTCGCCGAGGTGGCCGCCCGGCACCGCCCGACGCTGTTCTTCGGCGTGCCGACGTTCTACTCCGCGCTGCTGAACAGCGCGATCCCGGACGACACCTTCGCCGGCGTGCGCCAGGGCGTGTCCGCCGGGGAGCCGCTGCCGGCCACCCTGTTCACCCGCGTCCGGGACCGGTTCGGCTTCGAGATCCTGGACGGCATCGGGTCCACCGAGGCGCTGCACATCTTCCTGTCCAACGCGCCGGGGGCGATCCGCCCGGGCAGCTCGGGCACGCCCGTGCCCGGCTACCGGGTGCGCATCCTGGACGAGTCGGACGGTTCGGTGATCGGCGAGCCGGACCGGCCGGGGGCACTGTACGTGTCCGGCGAGTCGGTGGCCACCGGCTACTGGTGCCGTTCCGAGACCAGCCGGCTGGCGTTCCAGGGGGAGTGGCTGCGCACCGGCGACACCTACGTGCGCAACGCCGACGGCACCTACTCCTACCTCGGCCGGTCCGATGACATGATCAAGGCGGGCGGCATCTGGGTGAGCCCGAGCGAGGTGGAGGCCAGGCTGCTCGAGCATCCGGACGTGGTCGAGGTCGCGGTGGTCGGGCTGCGCGACGCCGACGGGCTGGACAAGCCGGTGGCGGCGGTGGTGGTCCGTTCGGGTACGAGCGTGCGGGAGGACGAGCTGGTGGAGTTCTGCAGGGCCGGGCTGGCGGCGTTCAAGCGCCCGCGCCGGGTGGTCGTCGTCGACGCGCTGCCCAAGACGGCGACCGGCAAGCTGCAGCGCTACCGGGTGCGGGCCAGCCTGGCGGAGATGGGAGCGGTCGCGCGGTGATCGTCGACGCGCACGTGCACCCGGCCCGGCGCGGCGGGCTGAAGATGGACTGGGACACCTGGCTCGGGCCGGCGGCGGACCGGGAGGCGGTGGCCCGGGTGTACGGGCCGGACGGCGTCGTCGTCCCGGAGCGGCTCGACGAGCTGTTCGAGGCCGACGGGGTGGACGTCGCGCTGCTGTTCTGCGAGTACAGCCCCCGGGTGACCGGCGTCCAGTCGATCGAGGACATGGCGCCGCTGGTGGCGTACAACCCGAGGCGGTTCCGGGTGGTGGCCAACGTCAACCCGCACCTGCACTACCCGGTGGACGCCGAGGTCCGCCGCCAGCTCGACCTCGGCGCGGTGGCGCTCAAGGTGCACCCCGTGCACGGCAACTTCGCGCCCAACGACCGCGAGCTCTACCCGGCCTACGCCGAGTGCCAGGCCCGGGGCGTCCCGGTGATCACGCACACCGGCCCCAGCTCGTTCCCCGGCGCGAGCGGTCGGCTCGGCGACCCGGTGCTGATGGACGACGTGCTGCGCGACTTCCCGGACCTCACGGTGGTGCTCGCGCACGGCGGCCGGGGCTGGAGCTACGACGCCGCCGGCTTCATGGCGCTGGCCCGCCCGAACGTCTGGCTGGACATCGCCGGCCTGCCGCCGCGCAAGCTGCCGCGCTACTTCGAGCGCTTCGACCTGGAGCGGATCGCCGCCAAGTGGATCTTCGGCACGGACTGGCCCGGGGTGCCGGGCATCGCCGCCAACATCAAGGCGGTGAGCGACCTGGGGCTCTCGCCGGCGGTGCTGGACGGTGTACTCGGTGGGAACGCGGCGCGCGCGTACCAGCTCAACCCGTGAGTGGTTAGCGTTGTCATAGCAACGCTAACCACTCACGGGTTGTGAGCAGGGGTTTTGTTAGGGTTTGCGGGTGAGTGGAGGCGTGCGGTGACGGAGATCGACCCGGCTACCTTGACGTGGCGGTCGTCGAGCACGAGCACCGAGGCGGACGGTGACCGGGTCGAGGTGGCCGAGCTGCCGGACGGTGGCTGGGCGGTGCGCAACGGCGCGGACGGCGACGAGGGCGAGATCCTGTGGTTCACCCCGGGTGAGGTGCGGGCGTTCGTGCTCGGCGTGAAGGACGGCGAGTTCGACATCTGACGGCCTACTCGGCCGCCTTCACCAGGGCGTCCCAGTGCTGGCCGGCCGGCTCGCTCCACAGGTCGTGGCGTTCGTGGAACAGCGCGGCGGCCTTGGCGCCGACCCAGCTGCCGGGCAGCAGCTCGGCGGGCAGCTGCGGGTCCAGGAACGGGAACCGCCGCCAGGTGTGCACCAGGTGGATCTGCTCGCGGAGCACGTCGGCGGGGGTGGTCGGGTCGGCGTTGCTGACGGCGTCGATGAAGTCGTGGTATTCGCGCTCCACGTCGGCGAGGTTCCACGCCTGGTCGACCAGCTGGCGTTCCTGGCCGATCTGCCCGAACGGGCCGACGAACGACGAGCTGACCTCGTCCAGGTCCAGCTCCCTGATGACCTCGGCGACCTCGGCCTGCTTGTCCGGGTCCGGCGTGAGCCACACCCCGGCGGTCGGTGAGCCCAGCCCTGCCCAGTTGAGCCGGGTGCGCAGCCGGTGCCGGAGCTGGCGGCGCGACTCCGGCACGCTGACCAGCAGCACCAGCCAGCGCCCGCCCCAGGCGGCGGTCTCGGTGCCGAAGGAGTAGATCCGGGTGGCGCCGCTGGACAGCAGCCGCCGGCCGTCGTCGGTCAGCGACCAGCGCACCCGGCGGCCGGCCCGGGTCGACTGCAGCAGCCCCTCGGCGGCGGTCCTGGCCAGCGCCTGGCGGCCCGACTTCTGCTCCACGCCGAGCTGGGTGAGAACGTCCAGCAGCACGTGTGTCCAGACCGGTTCACCCCGTGGGAGCACGAATTCGCCCAACACGGTGAGCAGCAGCGAGCGGGCGCTGGCGGCACCGAGCTCGCGGCGCCGCGACAGCGTCGGTACCGGGGCGGCGTTGCCGGCCGAGCCGGGATCAGGGCTGGTCATAGGGCCGCAAGCATAGTAGGACTTGCTTTGATAACAGCTAGCCGGCCGGCCGACGTGTCAGCGTTCGTCCGCCACGCCCAGCACCGGCGGAACATGATCGTCGAACTCGACGGCGAACGGCTGCACGCCCCCGTCCCCGGCGGCGTCCCCGGCGGTGGGTGGCGGCGGCGGTGTGGGGGCCGGTGTCGGTTCGGGCGTGGTGGCGGGCGCTTGTGGCGGGCGCGCCGCGTCGGGGGCGGGGAAGCGTCCGACGGCGTCGCGGGTGGTCGACTCGTGCGCGTAGAGCGCGTCGTTCGCGGCCCGGTCCCGCCGCTGGTGTTCGAGCGATGCCTTGCGGGTGTCGAGCTGCGGGGCGACGGCCGGCCCGATCTGGTCGCCTTCCTGGTCGCCCGGGGCGTTGGTGGGCCTGGCGATCCTGGACCGCAGGCCGGCGAACGACTCGCCGTAGCGCTGCAGGCCGTCGGCCCCGGCCTCGGCGGCGTGCTGGCCGTCGCGCGCCCGGTCCGCGGCGGTGCGCAGCGCGTCGGCCGCCGCGTCCGCCGCCGGGCCCCGCCAGTCCGCGCCCAGCCCGCCGAGCGCGTCGCGCAGCGCCCTTTCGGTGGCGGCGTAGTCGCCGGCCAGCGCCTTCAGGCAGGCCAGGCCGCCGTTGATCGCGGCCGGCCCCTGGCCCTGCCGCATCCAGTCGGACTTCTCGTCGAGGGAGAACCCCTCGTACCGGTACCGCCCGATCGAGTCCATAGACCAGCACGGTAACGGCCGGTGGGCACCCGTCGGGGCCGTTCCGGGACAGCCGCACATAGTGTGGGCGGCCATGACGCCCGAGGAGCTGCTCGCCGCCGACCGAGACCACGTCTGGCATCCCTACGCGTCCATGCCGGGCGCGGTCGCGCCGCTGCCGGTGGCCGGCGCGGAGGGGGTCCGGCTGCGGTTGGGCGGGCCGGCGCTGGGGCTGCCGGCCGGGGCCGAGCTGATCGACGGGATGTCGTCGTGGTGGGCGGCCATCCACGGCTACCGGCACCCGGCGCTGGACGCCGCGATCACCGACCAGCTGGGCCGGATGAGCCACGTGATGTTCGGCGGGCTGACCCACGAACCGGCGGTGGCGCTGGCCCTGCGGCTGGTGGAGATCACCCCGGAGCCGCTGCGGCACGTGTTCCTGTCCGACTCCGGCTCGGTGTCGGTCGAGGTCGCGATCAAGATGTGCCTGCAGTACTGGCGCTCCCGGGGGCGTCCGGGCAAGCACCGGCTGATGGCCTGGCGGCGTGGCTACCACGGCGACACGTTCATGGCGATGAGCGTGTGCGACCCGGACGGCGGGATGCACTCGCTGTGGGCCGACGTGCTGCCCCGGCAGGTCTTCGCCGACGCGCCGCCGCGCGCGTACGAGCCGGACTACGTGGCGCGCCTGGCCGAGCTGGTGGAGCGGCATGCCGACGAGCTGGCCGCCGTGATCGTCGAACCGGTGGTGCAGGGCACCGGCGGCATGCGCATGCACGACCCCCGCTACCTGCACGCGCTGCGTGAGCTGTGCGCCGCGCACGACGTGCTGCTGGTGTTCGACGAGATCGCCACCGGGTTCGGCCGCACCGGCGAGCTGTTCGCCGCCGACCACGCGCCGGTCAGCCCGGACGTGATGTGCGTGGGCAAGGCGCTCACCGGCGGCTACCTGTCGATGGCGGCCACCCTGTGCACCTCGGAGGTGGCGCGCGGGATCAGCGACGGCGAGGCCGGCGTGCTCATGCACGGGCCGACGTTCATGGGCAACCCGCTGGCCTCGGCGGTCGCGCTGGCCTCGATCGGCGAGCTGCACCGGCGGGACTGGCGGGCCGAGGTGGCCGGGATCGAGGCCGGGCTGCGCGACGGCCTGGCGCCCGCGCGCGAGCTGCCCGGGGTGCGGGACGTGCGGGTGCTCGGTGCGATCGGGGTGGTGCAGTTGGAGCACGAGGTGGACGTCCCGGCCGCGACGAGGGCGGCCGCCGAGCACGGTGTCTGGCTGCGGCCGTTCCGCGACATGATCTACACCATGCCGCCGTTCGTGACCGCCCCGGACGAGGTGGCCACCATCGCCTCGGCGATCCGCGCCGCCGCCTCGGTGCGCGCGCCCGCGTCCGCGCCCGCCTGACCCCGCGATCAGGAGTGCCGGCGCAGCCAGTCGGCGACGTCGGCGAGCGGGGCGTCGCGGATCGGGAGCATGTCGTCGTCCGAAGGGGAGGCAGCGTCGCCGAGGCTGTGGCCCAGCCCGGGGTAGAGCCGCAACGCATGGTCCGGGTTGCCGGCCCGGCCCAGCGCGGCGTCCAGCGCTCGGGCCGAGTCGGGCGGGACGTTGCCGTCTTCGAGGCCCTGCAGGGCCAGCACCGGCATCGGCAGCCTCGGCGCCTGCTCGGTGACCGGGAGCAGCCCCCGGCCTGGCCCGAAACCGGCCAGCGGGGCGTCCGGCGCGAGCAGGGCGTCCACGAAGCTGGGCAGCGCCGGCTCGAGCTCGCCGCGCAGGTCGATCGCGCCGTCGCCGTTGCGGTCGAAGCGCCGGTCGGGGGTGGGGTCGCCGTCGGCGGCGCGCGGGGCCAGAAACGTGATCCATTCCTTCGCCGCGAGCCCGCCGCCGCCCCGCCAGGCCCGCCCGAGCCCGTCCGCGCCGATCCGCCCGGCGCTCGCGTAGCGGTCGAGGTACGGAACCGCGGTGCGCAGGCCCTGGTACAGGAGCCCGTCGCGCCAGCCGACGTTCACGCCGGCCTGCAGGACCAGCCCGGCGACCTCCGGATGCGTGGCGGCGTACTCGGCCGCGACCGCCGTCCCCTCGCTCCAGCCGTACAGGAACACCCGGTCCGGGTCGAGGTGCGGGTCGCGCGCCGTGGCGGCCTGGACGACCGCGCCGATGTCGTCGACCATCTGCCGCTGGGTCAGCGTGGCGAACCGCTGGTCCAGGTTCCCCCGGCCGCGCACGTAGCGCTTGTCGTACCTGACAACCGCGATGCCCCGGGCCGACAGGTAGCGGGCGATGTCGTCGAAGATCCGGGAGCGGACGGCGCCGTCGACGCCCTCCACCGCGCCGCTTCGGTCCCGGGGCCCGGTGCCGTGCACCAGCACGACGGTCGGCACCCGGCCGGGCAGGTCCGGCCTGTCGATGCGCGCGTCGCTCACCCAGTCACCGAGCCGGACCTGGAGGTCCTCACCTACCGGCCCGGGCGACGGTCCGCACCCGGACGCCAACACCGCGATCGCCATCGCCGCCGTGGCGGCCTTCCAGCCCACGGTGTCGGACGGTAGGCGGATGGGATGACGGCCGGCCAGGACAAATGAGGATCACTCGATGGTGGTCAATGGTGGTCCTGTGGCGGGAACGCCGGCCGTGGCAGATGGGGCTCATGCGAATATCGAGCCATCGGGACGCGATCAGTTTATCGCTCGATGGTTGCATCAGGATGTACGCGACGTGATCGTCCGATCGTCCGTGCCGCGCCGGTCGCACCGGCCGGGGAACCAGGCCGATCCATGATCCGTTGGCGAGGTGCCGGTGCGGGCGACGGTGACCGCGGTCCGGCGACCCCTCACGACCTGCCTCCGGAGGAGCCGCATGCCCGCCTCGCCGCCAGTCGAGTCCACCCCTGACCCCGATCCTGCCACTTCTAACACATCTGCCACTTCTTCACGTTGGTTCCCAGGATGGGACGTGGTGCGCGCCGACCTGGGGGCGTCGCTCGTGGTGTTCCTCGTCGCCGTCCCGCTGTCGCTGGGCATCGCGGTGGCCTCCGGCGCGCCGATCCTGGCCGGGCTGATCGCCGCGATCGTCGGCGGCGTGGTCGCCGGGCTGTTGGGCGGTTCTCCGTTGCAGGTCAGCGGGCCGGCGGCGGGGTTGACGGTGGTGGTCGCCGAGCTGGTGACCAGGTTCGGCTGGGCGGCCACCTGCGCGATCGTGGTGGCGGCCGGGCTGGTGCAGATCGGCCTCGGGCTGTCCCGGCTGGCCCGGTTCGCGCAGGCCATCCCGCCCGCCGTGGTGCACGGCATGCTGGCCGGCATCGGCGGCACCATCGCGCTGGCCCAGCTGCACGTGGTGCTCGGCGGGCAGCCGCAGACCAGCGCGGTGCGCAACGTGGTCGAGCTGCCCCGGCAGCTGGCCGGCGCGCACGGGCCGGCGGTGGCGGTCGGGCTGTTCACCGTGCTGTTGGTGTTGTGTTGGCCCCGGCTGCCCAGGCCGGTGCGGGCGGTGCCGGGGCCGCTGGTCGCCGTCGCGCTGGCCACCGGGCTGAGCGTGGCGCTGGATCCGGTGCTCGGGCCGGTGCCCCGGGTGCAGCTGCCCGGCGGGTTGCTGGAAGCGGTGGCGCTGCCGGTGCTGCCGAGCGGGCAGTGGGCGGCGGTGGCGGTCGGCGTGCTCACGGTGGCGCTGATCGCCAGCGTGGAGAGCCTGCTCTCGGCGGTCGCGGTGGACAGGATGCACCACGGCCCGCGCACGAACGTGGACCGCGAGCTGATCGGGCAGGGCGCGGCGAACACGCTGTCCGGGCTGCTCGGGGGGCTGCCGGTGACCGGGGTGATCGTGCGCGGCTCGACGAACGTGAAGGCGGGCGCGCGGACCAGGGCGGCCGCCGTGCTGCACGCGGTGTGGATCGCGGTGTTCGCGCTGGCGCTGGTGTGGGTGGTGCAGATGATCCCGCTGGCCGCGCTGGCCGGGCTGCTGGTGGTGATCGGCGTGCGGTTGGTCAAGCTCAGTGACCTGCGCGCGGCCAGCCGGCACCGCGAGCTGCCGCTGTACCTGGTCACGGCGGTCGGGGTGATGGTGTTCAACCTGCTGGAAGGGGTGGCGCTCGGGCTGGCGCTGGCCGGGCTGATGGTGCTGCGCCGCGCGGTGCGGGCCAGGGTGCACCACCACGCCCCGGAGTCCGGCGACGAGCACCGGGTCACCGTGGACGGCGCGGCGACGTTCCTGTGCGTGCCCGCGCTGTCCCGGGCGCTGGCCAGGATCCCGGCCGGTGCGTCCGCCCGGGTGGACCTGACGGCGCACTACGTCGACCACGCCACGCACGACCACCTGGACGCCTGGGCGCGCCGGCACCGGGCGACCGGGGCGTCGGTGGTGGTCAGCGACGGTGTCCCGGAGCCGGCGCGCGCGAGCACGAACTGAGCCGGGTTAGGGTGCTCGCTTGTGCGTGAGCATCCGCTGGACTGGTTGACCGAGCACGCCGAGCGACGGCGCGCGGCGGGGCTGCGGCGCGCGCTGCGGTACCGGCCGGTGGACGAGCCGGTGCTCGACCTGGCCGGCAACGACTACCTGGGCCTGGCGCGCGACCCCCGGGTGATCGAGGGCGGGCTGGCCGCGCTGCGCGCCTGGGGCGCGGGGTCCACCGGGTCCCGGCTGGTCACCGGCTCGACGACGCTGCACGGCGACCTGGAGCGCGAGCTGGCGGAGTTCTGCGGTTTCGACGCGGGGCTGGTGTTCTCCTCCGGGTACCTGGCCAACCTCGCCGTGGTCACCGCGCTGAGCGGTCACGGCGCGTTGGTGGTCTCCGACGCCGGGAACCACGCGTCGCTGATCGACGGCTGCCGGCTGTCCCGGGCCGGGGTGGCGGTGGTGGGGCACAACGACGTCGGCGCGGTGGACGCGGTGCTCGCGGCCCGGTCCGAGGCGCGCGCGGTGGTCGTCACCGACGGGGTGGCCAGCGCGGACGGTGACCGCGCCCCGCTGGCCGAGCTGCACGCGGTGTGCCGGGCTCGCGGCGCGCTGCTGGTGGTGGACGACGCGCACGGGCTCGGCGTGGTCGGGCCCGGCGGGCGTGGGCTGCTTGCTGCTGCCGGGCTGGCCGGCGCGGATGACGTGGTGGCCACCGTGACCCTGTCCAAGTCGCTGGGCAGCCAGGGCGGCGCGGTGCTCGGGCCGGCGGCGGTGATCGAGCACCTGGTGGACTCCGCGCGCAGCTTCATCTTCGACACCGGCCTGGCCCCGGCCAGCGTCGGCGCGGCGCTGGCTGCGCTGCGGGTGCTGGTCGCGGAGCCGGAGCGACCGGCCGCCGTGCTGGCCGCCGCCGAGGCGATCGCGGCCGCCGCCGGGGTGCCGGCCTCCGGGTCGGCGGTGGTGTCGGCGGTGCTCGGCGAGCCGGAGGCGGCGGTCGCGGCGGCCACCGGGTGCCTGGAGCGCGGGGTGCGGGTGGGCTGCTTCCGGCCGCCGTCGGTCCCGGCCGGCACCAGCCGGCTGCGGCTGACCGCCCGCGCCACGCTGACCGACGCCGAGCTTGCGCACGTGCGGGCGGTGCTGGCCGAGGTGCTGGAACGGGTGCCGGTCGGGTGAGCGTGCTGGTGGTGACCGGCACCGGGACCGGGGTCGGCAAGACGGTGGTGACGGCGGCGCTGGCGGCGCTCGCGCTGGCCGAGGGCCGGCGGGTGGCGGTGTTCAAGCCGGCGCAGACCGGGATGGGGCCGGGGGAGCCCGGCGACCTGGACGAGGTGCGCCGGCTGGTCGGTGGGGTCGACGGACTGACCCTGCGCGAGCTGGCCCGCTACCCGGACCCGCTGGCCCCGGCCACCGCCGCCGTGAGGGCCGGGCGTTCTCCGGTCACCCCCGCCGAGGCGGCCGACGTCGCCGCCAAGCTGGCCACCGAGCACGACCTGGTGCTCGTCGAGGGCGCCGGCGGGCTGCTGGTGCGGCTGACCGCCGAGGGCACCCTGGCCGACGTGGCGACCGCCCTGGACGCGCCGGTGCTGGTCGTGACCGCCGCCGGCCTCGGCACGCTCAACCACACCGAGCTGACCGTCCGCGCGCTGGCCGTCCTCGGGCTGCGCTGCCCCGGCCTGGTGATCGGCAGCTGGCCGGCCGAGCCCGACCTGGCCGCCCGGTGCAACCTGTCCGACCTGCCCGCCGTGACCGGCGTCCCGCTGCTGGGGCGGATGCCCGAAGGCGCCGCGCGCCTGGAACCGTCCGCGTTCCTGGCCGCCGCCAGGTCCGCGCTCGACCCACCGGCTTTCGGCTGAGAAATGGAGTCCGCCTCGATGACCGCTTCCGACGTGCTCGCCGAGCTGCGCGAGTCGGTGCTCGAACGCGGCGTGCCGGCGCGCCCCGACCAGGTGCTGGAGCTGCTGCGGCTGCCCGACTCACGCGTCGAGGAGTTGCTGGAGCTGGCCCACCGGGTGCGGATGCGCTGGTGCGGGCCGGAGGTCGAGGTGGAGGGCATCGTGTCGCTCAAGACCGGCGGCTGCCCGGAGGACTGCCACTTCTGCTCGCAGTCCGGGCTGTTCGCCTCCCCGGTGCGCTCGGCGTGGCTGGACATCCCGATGCTCGTCGAGGCGGCCAAGCAGACGGCGAAGACCGGGGCCACCGAGTTCTGCATCGTGGCCGCCGTGCGCGGGCCCGACGAGCGGCTGATGAGCCAGGTCGCCGCCGGCATCACCGCGATCAAGGACGAGGTGGACATCAACATCGCCTGCTCGCTGGGGATGCTGACGGCGTCGCAGGTGGACGCGCTGGCCGCGATGGGTGTGCACCGCTACAACCACAACCTGGAGACCGCCCGGTCGTACTTCCCCGAGGTGGTGACGACGCACACCTGGGAGGAGCGCTGGGACACCCTGCGGATGGTTCGTGACGCGGGCATGGAGGTGTGCTGCGGCGGCATCCTGGGCATGGGGGAGACCCTGGAGCAGCGCGCCGAGTTCGCCGGCCAGCTCGCCGAGCTGGAGCCCGACGAGGTCCCGATGAACTTCCTGAACCCTCGGCCCGGCACGCCGTTCGGCGAGCTGGAGCCGATGGACGGGGCCGAGGCGTTGCGTACCGTGGCCGCGTTCCGGCTGGCGCTGCCCCGGACGGTGCTCCGGTTCGCCGGGGGTCGGGAGATCACGCTCGGGGACCTCGGCGCGCGGCGGGGGCTGCTGGGCGGGATCAACGCCGTGATCGTGGGCAACTACCTGACCACGCTGGGCCGTCCGGCCGAGGCCGACCTCGACCTGCTCGACGAGCTGTCGATGCCGGTCAAGGCGCTGAACCAGACCTTGTGACGGCCCCGTTCTGTGAGCAGTGCGGGTCGCCGGCGGACAAGGGGGAGCACCGCCGCTGCGCCGCGCGCCGTGAGCTGGAGCCGCCGCGCTACTGCCCGGACTGCGGGCGCCGGATGGTGGTGCAGGTGACGCCGGTGGGGTGGACGGCGCGGTGTAGTCGGCATGGGGAGCTTCGTGGCTGATGCGTGTCTTACTTACGAAAAAGTAAGTACCTGACAAATTAGTGGGTACTTGAGCGGTGGTCAGTACGACGCGAGTATCTGGTCCATGACTGAAGGACACAAGGCGCCGGTGACGGTGCTCGGGCTGGGGCCGATGGGCCGGGCGCTTGCCGGCGCGTTCCTGGACAATGGCCACCCGACGACCGTGTGGAACCGCACGGCGGCGAAGGCGGACGCGCTGGTGGCGCGGGGTGCCGTTCGGGCGGCCACGGTGGAGGAGGCGGTGGGCGCCAGCGAGCTGGTGGTTCTGTGTGTGATCGACTACGCGGCGGGGCGGGAGATCGTCGAGCCGGTGGCGGGGGCGCTCGGCGGCCGCGGTTTGGTGCACCTCACCGCGGACACGCCGGAGCGGGCCAGGCGGATGGCGGCGTGGGCGGCCGAGCATGGGATCGACTACCTGGACGGGGCGATCATGACCCCGACCGAGACCATCGGCGGGCCGGGCGCCGTGTTGCTCTACAGCGGGCCGGAGGCGCTCTACCGGAAGCACCGGGAGGCGCTGGACAGCCTGGGAGGGAGCGCAAGCTACCTCGGCGCGGACCCGGGTCGGGCGGCCGCGCACGACGTGGCGTTGTTGGACATGTGCTGGACGGCGGTGACGGGGCTTGCGCACGGGTTCGCGCTGGCCGCCGCCGAGGACATCACCGCACGGGAGCTGGCGCCGTTCGCCGAGGGGATCGCGCAGTTGTTGCCGCATTTCATCACCGAGATGGTCAAGGACACCGAGGCCGGCGAGTTCCCGGGCGAGACCTCGAACATCAGGTCCATCACCGCGGGGATGGAGCACGTCCGTGAGGCCAGCGAGGCTCGGGGGATCGACGGTGGGGTGATCGCCGCCGCGCTGCGGGTGGCACACCGCGCTATCGACGCCGGCCGGGGGGAGGACAACATCACCGGGCTGGTCAACCACATGAGTCCGCGCCGGGCTGGAGGCAGCCGTCGGGAATAGAACGTTCTATCCAGTCGGGCCGGCGTGGCGCGCGGACGTTCAGTTGTCGCTGTGTTCGACCAGATAGCTGGACAGCGGCGCCGGCACCGCCCGCAGCTCGGACAGCAGCCCGGCCTCCCGGCTGAGCAGCGCGCGCACCATCCGCAGCCGCCGGGTCGGACACGTCTGCTCCAACAACCGCTGCCGGTCGCGCATCGGCAGCAGGCAGTCGGCGGCCAGCAGGTGCGGCAGGGTGGCCGGTGCGACGTCGCCCGCCGGCTCGCGCCACTCCTCGTTGCGCCAGGCGGTGCGGCAGTAGTGCTGGTGCGCCGCCCTGGCCGCCCTGGCCAGCACGTGCAGGTGCTCGGTCGGCGTGTGGTCGTCGTCCACGTCCGGCAGCCAGGCCACCTTGCCGATCAGGTACGGCCGCGACCCGCTGTCCACGTCGAGCAGGCGGAACCGGCGGGCACCCCGCGTGATGATGTCGAACCGCCCGTCGGGCAGCTTGCGGACGTCGCGCAGCATGGCCGTGCAGCCCACCCGGTGCAGCCCGTTGATGCCGTCCTGGTCGGGCGTCCAGCCCTCCCGCACCGCGATCACGCCGAACTCTTTCCCCGGCACCGTCCCGGTCACCAGATCGATGGTGAGCTGCCGGTATCGCGGTTCGAACACGTGCAGGGGCAGGGACGCCCCGGGCATGAGAACGGTCCCGAGGGGGAACAGCGGGAGCGTCTCGGCCACCTGGACCACGTTACGACGTCCAAGCCCTGATCGCTGGCCGGATGCCGGCCCGAAAGGGCTACTCGGCGGCGCTGGGCGGGCGCAGCACGGCGGACGCATCGGTCACCCGAAGGTGCCGCTCGGCGAACCGGAACAGCGCCGCCGGTCGCCCGCCGGCCGGCCCCGGCGGCGCCACCCGCCCGGTGGGCACCAGCACGCCCCGCCGCGCCAGCACCCGCTGCAGGTTCGTCGCCGAGACCGGATGCCCGAGCGCGCTCACGTACAGGTCGCGCAGGGCGGACACGGTGAACTCGTCGGGCGCGAGCGCGAACCCGAGGTTGGTGTACGACAGCTTGGCGCGCAGCCGCTCCCGGGCGTCGCGCACGATCGCGGCGTGGTCGAACGCGGTCGGGGGCAGCTCGGCCACCGGGTGCCAGCGGGTGTCGGCGGGCACAGTGGGATCCGCGTCACAGCGGACCAGGCCGAGGAACGCGGTGGCCACCAGCCGTATCCCCGGCACCCGGTCCGGCGCGCTGAACACGCCGAGCTGCTCCACGTGGGCGACTTCCCGCAGGTCCACCTTGTCGGCGAGCTGGCGCAGCACCGAGGTCTGCACGTCCTCGGTGGCGCCGAGGCGGCCGCCGGGGAGCGCCCAGCGGTCCAGGTCGGGCTGTTGCGCACGTTGCCAGAGCAACACCTGCAGCGTGTCGTCCCGGATCTGGAGCACGGCGGCGAGCACTTCGTGTCCCATCCCCGTTCCCCTGCTGGTAACATCACCCATGTTTTCGATTGTAAGGCGAAAACCTGGCGGGCGTACAGGCGACCCGGCCGGCGAGGAGGAAGCCGTGACGATTACCGAGGTCAGAGCGGTCACAGGCTGGGCGGACGAGGTCCGCCGGCTGGCCCGCGAACGCGACGCCGTGATCCTGGCGCACAACTACCAGCTGCCGGAGATCCAGGACGTCGCCCACCACACCGGCGACTCGCTGGCGCTGTCCCGGATCGCGGCCGCGGCCGAGCAGTCCACCATCGTGTTCTGCGGGGTGCACTTCATGGCGGAGACCGCGAAGATCCTCTCCCCGGACAAGACGGTGCTGATCCCGGACGCGGCCGCCGGCTGCTCGCTGGCCGACTCGATCACCGCCGAGCAGCTGCGGGAGTGGAAGGCCGAGCACCCGGACGCGGTGGTCGTCTCGTACGTGAACACCACCGCCGAGGTGAAGGCGGAGACCGACGTGTGCTGCACGTCCTCGAACGCCGTCGAGGTGGTGGAGTCGATCCCGGCCGACCGCGAGGTGCTGTTCCTGCCCGACCAGTTCCTGGGCGCGCACGTGCGGCGGGTCACCGGCCGGGAGAACCTGCACGTCTGGGCGGGGGAGTGCCACGTGCACGCCGGCATCAACGGCCCCGAGCTGACCGCCCGCGCCGCCGAGGACCCGGACGCCGAGCTGTTCATCCACCCGGAGTGCGGCTGCGCCACGTCCGCGCTGTACCTGGCCGGGGCGGGCGCGGTGGAGTCCGAGCGGGTCAGGATCCTGTCCACCGGCGGGATGCTGGACGCGGCGCGCTCGACGTCCGCCCGGTCCGTGCTGGTGGCCACCGAGGTGGGCATGCTGCACCAGTTGCGCAGGGCCGCGCCCGAGGTTGACTTCCGCGCGGTGAACGACAGGGCGTCCTGCCGGTACATGAAGATGATCACGCCGGAGAAGGTGCTGCGCGCGCTGCGGGAGGGCCGCGACGAGGTGCACGTCGACCCCGCGATCGCCGAGCGGGCGCGGGCCTCGGTGCAACGGATGGTCGAGATCGGCCGCCCTGGCGGTGGCGAGTGAACGCGCCCCGCTGGGAGGCCGGCGCGGACCTGGTCGTGGTGGGCAGCGGCGTGGCCGGGCTGTCCGCCGCGCTGGAGGCGCACGAGCTGGGGCTGCGGACGCTGGTGGTGACCAAGGACGACGCCGGGGCCGGGTCCACCCGGTGGGCGCAGGGCGGCATCGCCGTGGTGCTCGACGACGGGCACGAACCGGGCGACTCGGTGCACCGGCACGTGGCCGACACGCTGGCCGCCGCCGGCGGGCTGGCCGACCCGGCCGCCGTGGCCGCCATCCTGGCCGACGGCCCGGCGGCGGTGTCCGAGCTGCGCGGGCGGGGCGCGGTGTTCGACCCCGGGCCGGGCGGGCTCGCGCTCGCCAGGGAGGGCGGGCACAGCGCGTTCCGGGTGGTGCACGCCGGCGGCGACGCGACGGGCGCCGAAGTCCAGCGCGCCCTGCTGGCCGCCGCCCGCGACACCGCCCCCGAGCCGCTGCCCATCCTGACCGACCACCTGGCCGTCGATGTCCTACCCGTGAGTGGTAAACGGTGCTATGACACCGCTAACCACTCACGGGTGGCGGGGATCCTCGTCGTGGACGGGCAGGGGCGGCCGGGGGTGGTACGGGCGCGCGCGGTGGTGCTGGCGACCGGCGGGTACGGGCAGCTGTACGCGAGCACCACGAACCCGGACACCTCGACCGGGGACGGGCTGGCGCTCGCGCTGCGGGCCGGCGCGCCCGCCGCCGACCTGGAGTTCGTCCAGTTCCACCCGACGGTGCTCTACACCGGGCCGGGGGCGCGCGGGCGCCGTCCGCTGGTCACCGAGGCGGTGCGCGGCCACGGCGCGGTGCTGGTGGACGCCGCCGGCCGCCGCGTGATGGCCGGCGAGCACCCGCTGGAGGACCTGGCCCCGCGCGACGTGGTGTCCGCCGCGATCGCCCGGCGGATGGCCGCCACCGGCGCGAGCTGCGTCTACCTGGACGCCACCGCGCTGGACGGGTTCGCCGAGCGGTTCCCGACCGTGCACGCGGCGGCCCGCGCGATCGGCGTGGACCCGGCGACCGAGCCGATCCCGGTCAGCCCCGCCGCGCACTACACCTGCGGCGGCGTGCTCACCGACGTGCACGGGCGCACCGGGGTGGCCGGGCTGTACGCGGCCGGCGAGGTCGCCCGCAGCGGCCTGCACGGCGCCAACCGGCTGGCGTCCAACAGCCTGCTCGAAGGCCTGGTGATGGGCCGGCGGGCGGCGCGCGCGGTGGCCGCCGACCTGGCCGGCCCCCGGCGGCTGCTCGAAGGCCCGGTGGGTGACCCGAGCCCGCCGACGCTGAAGGCGGCCGCCCGCGACCTGGTGCAGCGGACCATGACCTGGGGCGCCTCGATCGGCCGCGACGGCGCCGGGCTGGCCGCCGCCTCCGACGCCATCGACGCCGGCACCGCCGAGCGCGCCGTCACCGACCGAGCGACCGGCGAGGACGCCGCGCTCACCCTCATCGCGCAGGCGGTGCTCGCCGCCGCCGGCACCCGAACCGAAAGCCGAGGTTGTCACGTGCGTACCGACTTCCCCCGTACCGACGACGCCCACCAGCGGCGCAGCCTGGTGGTCGAGCTGACCGACGGCGCGCTGGCCGTGCGCCCGACCGACGACACCGAGGCGGGTGCGGCATGACCAGCACCGCGATCCCCGCCCTGGACACCGAGGACCTGGCCAGGGTGGTGTCCACCGCGCTGCGCGAGGACCTGCGCTACGGACCGGACGTGACCACCGAGGCCACCGTGCCCGCCGCCGCGGTGGCCACCGCCGAGTTCACCCCGCGCCGCCCCGGCGTGCTGGCCGGCGTCCCGGCCGCGCTCGCGGTGCTGGACGAGGTGCTCGGCGCGGACGGCTACCAGGTGCTGGAGCGGCGCGAGGACGGCAGCAGGCTGGCGGCCGGCGAGCCGGCGCTGCGGGTGCGCGGGCCGGTGCGCGGGCTGCTCACCGCCGAGCGGACCGCGCTGAACCTGCTCTGCCACCTCTCCGGGGTGGCCACCGCCACGGCGGAGCTCGTGACTGCGGTGGCCGGCACCGGCTGCCAGATCCTGGACACCCGCAAGACGCTGCCCGGGCTGCGGCTGCTGCAGAAGTACGCGGTGCGCTGCGGCGGCGGGATGAACTACCGGCTGGGCCTCGGCGACGCCATCCTGATCAAGGACAACCACGTGGCGGCGGCCGGTTCGGTGACCGCCGCGCTGGCCGCCGCCACGGCCGCCGCGCCCGGGTTGCGCTGCGAGGTGGAGGTGGACTCGCTGGCCCAGCTCGACGAGGCCCTCGCCGCCGACGCGGAGCTGGTGCTGCTGGACAACTTCACCCCGGAGCAGTGCCGAGAGGCGGTGCGCAGGCGGGCCGAGGTGGGCGCCGCCACCCGCTTCGAGGTGTCCGGCGGGATGACCCTCCCGGTCGTTCGCGCCTACGCCGAGGCCGGGGTGGAGTACCTGTCCTCGGGGGCGCTGACGCACTCCTCGGTGGCGCTGGACCTCGGGCTCGACCTCATCTCGGTCGACTAGCTGTTGCACATCGAGTGCGACAGTGCGTAGGTTTTGTCGCATGCCGCCGAGGGGGTAGGCCCTGTTCCCGTCGGCGGTCGCGGCGGAAGCGGTGGGGTGCGCCGCGCCCGCCCTCGCTCCAGGGGCCGTCCCTTCGGCGGCACCCTCGGCCCGGGCCGACTTGACGCCTGCGCACGTCCAGAGCAACTAGGATTAACTTCATGCTGACCCGCACTGACCTGCGCGGTGGTTTGCCCGCGACCGCCGCGCTGCGCGCGCTCCTGCCCCGGGCCGAGGTGGATGTGGAGGCCGTGCTCGACCGGGTGCGGCCGATCGTGACCGACGTGGCCGAGCGCGGGGCGGTGGCCGCGTTGGACTATGCGGAGCGGTTCGACAAGGTGCGCCCGGAGCGGGTGCGGGTCCCGGCCGCCGAGCTGGCGCGCGCCCGCGACGGGCTGGACCCGGCGGTGGCCGACGCGCTGCGTACGTCCATCGACCGGGCCCGCCGGGTGCACGCCGACCAGCGCCGCGCCGACGTGGTGACCGCGGTGGCCGACGGCGGCACGGTGACCGAGCGGTTCGTGCCGGTGCGCCGGGTCGGGCTCTACGCCCCCGGCGGGCTCGCGGTCTACCCGTCCAGCGTGGTGATGAACGTGGTGCCCGCGCAGGAGGCCGGCGTGGAGTCGCTGGTGGTGTGCTCGCCGCCGCAGGCCGAGCACGGCGGGCTGCCGCACCCGACGATCCTGGCCGCCGCAGCGATGCTGGGCGTGGGCGAGGTGTGGGCGGTCGGCGGCGCGCAGGCGATCGCGCTGCTCGCCCACGGCGGGACGGACACCGACGGCACCGAGCTGGAGCCCGTCGACATGGTCACCGGCCCCGGCAACCTCTACACCACCGCGGCCAAGCGGCTGCTGCGCGGGCTGATCGGCATCGACGCCGAGGCCGGGCCGACCGAGATCGCCATCCTGGCCGACCGCACCGCCGACCCGGTGCACGTCGCCGTGGACCTGATCTCCCAGGCCGAGCACGACACCCAGGCGGCGTCGGTGCTGGTCACCGACTCGCCCGAGCTGGCCGACGCGGTCGACGCCGCGCTGGCCGAGCGGCTGGCCGCGACCAAGCACACCGACCGCATCCGCACCGCCCTGACCGGCCGCCAGTCAGGAACCGTCCTGGTCGCCGGCGTCGACGACGGGGTCACGGTGGTGGACGCCTACGCCGCCGAGCACCTGGAGATCCAGACGGCGGACGCCCCCGAGGTGGCCCGGCGGGTGCGCAACGCCGGGGCGATCTTCGTCGGGCCGTGGGCGCCGGTCTCGCTGGGCGACTACTGCGCCGGTTCCAACCACGTGCTGCCCACCGGTGGCTGCGCGCGGCACTCCGGCGGCCTGAGCGTGCAGACCTTCCTGCGCGGCATCCACCTGGTGGAGTACACCGAGGAGGCGCTGCGCGCGGTGGCCGGCCAGGTGGTCACCCTCGCCGAGGCGGAGGACCTGCCGGCGCACGGCCAGGCGGTCTCGGCCCGGTTCGAGGCGTCCCGATGACGCCGATGGGGGCCGAGGTCACCCTCGGCGAGTTACCGCTGCGCGACGACCTGCGCGGACGCAGCCCGTACGGCGCCCCGCAGCTGGACGTCCCGGTGCGGCTGAACACCAACGAGAACCCGTACCCGCCGCCGCCCGAGCTGGTCGCCGCCATCGCCGCCGAGGCCCAGCGGACGGCCCGCGACCTGCACCGCTACCCGGACCGGGACGCGGTGGCGCTGCGCACGGCGCTCGCCGAGTACCTGTCCGGCCGCACCGGGGTGCGCCTGCACACCGCGAACATGTGGGCCGCCAACGGCAGCAACGAGATCCTGCAGCAGGTCATGCAGGCCTTCGGCGGTCCCGGCCGGACCGCTGTCGGGTTCGAGCCGTCGTACTCCATGCACCCGATCATCGCCACCGGCACCCGCACCGAGTGGCTGCCCACCCCGCGCCGGGCCGACTTCACCCTGGACGTGCCGGCCGCGGTCGCCGTGCTGCGCGCCCGCAAGCCCGACCTCACGCTCGTGACCAGCCCGAACAACCCGACCGGCGGCTCCATCGAGCCGGAAGCGCTGGCAGAGCTGATCGACGCCGCGCCCGGGATGATCGTCGTCGACGAGGCCTACGCGGAGTTCTCCGACCGGCCCAGCGCCGTGACCCTGCTGGCCGAGCACGGGCGCAAGCTGATCGTCAGCCGGACCATGAGCAAGGCGTTCGCGTTCGCCGGCGGCCGGCTCGGCTACCTGGCGGCCGCCCCCGCCGTGGTGGACGCGTTGCAGCTGGTCAGGCTGCCGTACCACCTCTCGTCGCTGACCCAGGCGGCCGCCCTGGCCGCGCTGCGGCACGCCGAGGCCACCCTGGCGTCGGTGGCGCTGCTGCGCGCCGAGCGGGAGCGGGTGGTGGCGGCGCTGGGTTCGATGGGGTATCTAGTTGTACCCAGCGACGCGAACTTCGTGCTGTTCGGTGAGTTCGACGGCGGTGCCGACCCCGACGAAGGGGCAGCGGCGTCGTGGCGGGCGTTCCTGGACCGAGGGGTGCTGATCCGGGACCCGGGCATCCCGGGACACCTGCGAGTCACCATCGGCACGCCCGAAGAGAACGACGCCTTCCTACAGGCCGCCAAGGAGATCGCCACATGAGCCGTACCGGTCGGGTCGAACGCGCCACCAAGGAGACGAAGGTGCTGGTCGAGCTCGACCTCGACGGCACCGGCCGCACCGAGATCGAGACCGGGGTGCCGTTCTACGACCACATGCTCACCGCGCTGGGCAAGCACGGCGCGCTGGACCTGGTGGTCCGCGCCACCGGCGACGTGCACATCGACGTGCACCACACGGTGGAGGACGTCGCCATCGTGCTCGGCCAGGCGCTGCGGGACGCGCTGGGGGAGCGGACCGGGATCAGCCGGTTCGGCGACGCCTGGATCCCGATGGACGAGGCGCTGGCCCAGGCGGTCGTGGACGTGTCCGGCCGGCCGTACTGCGTACACACCGGCGAGCCGGAGTCGATGGCCGGGTTCGTCATCGGCGGGCACTACCCGACGGTGCTCAACCGGCACGTGTTCGAGTCGCTGGCCTTCCACGCCGGGATCGCGCTGCACGTGCGGGTGGCCGGTGGCCGGGACCCGCACCACATCACCGAGGCGCAGTTCAAGGCCATCGCCAGGGCGCTGCGCGCGGCCACCACCGCCGACGACCGGATCACCGGCGTGCCGTCCACCAAGGGCGTTCTCTAGCGCGGTGGCACTACCGTCGACTACACTGTAGTCATGACATCACCACGATCCATCCGGTTCGATGCCGACGTGCTGCGCCGGCTCGACCGTTACGTCCGCGACCACCCAGGAGCGTCCGCGTCCTCGGTCGCCAACCAGTTCGTGGACGAGGCGCTGCGGGCCGAGGAGCACCAGGGCGTCACGTTCCGCCAGGGGCCCACGGGCCGGCGGGCCGCGCTGGTCGGCGGCCCGGACGTGTGGGAGGTCATCGACACGCTGTTCACCGCGCGTGACGAGGACCCCGAGCTGGCCGGCGACGCGCTCGTCACGGCCACCGCAACGGCGACCGGCCTGACCACCCGTCAGGTCCGCACCGCCGTCCGGTACTTCACCGCGTACCGGGACGAGATCGACGACCTGGTCACCGCGCACCGAGAGGCGGCCGACGAGGCGGAGGCGGCCTGGCGGGCAGAGCAGGAGCTGCTGCGCCACGCCGGCCGAGCTTCGTGATCTCCAGGGTCCAGCTGCTGCTCGACGAGATGTACCCGGCCGCGCTGGCCGACCTGCTGCGCGAGCGCGGACACGACGTGCACGCCGTGTCCGGCTCCGAGCTGGCCGGCAGCGACGACGCGGCCGTGCTCGACGCGGCCACCGCCGAGCACCGCTGCCTGGTCACCGAGAACGTGCGCGACTTCGCCGTCCTCACCCGGCACGCCGGCCACGCGGGCGTGCTGTTCGTGCACGGCCGGCGCTGGCCGAGGACCCCGGCCGGGATACCCCGGCTGGCGGCCGCGCTGCATGCGGCGATCGCCCAGGGCCGGATGCCCGGCAAGGACGACATCGGCTGGCTCAGCTGATCCTGCCGCCAACCGGGCTAGGCTGGGGCCGTGGCGAGGATCGTGGTGCTGGACTACGGCTCGGGCAACCTGCGCTCGGCCGAGCGCGCGCTGCGCCGGGTCGGCGCGGACGTGACGGTGACCGCGGACGCCGACGCCGCGCTGGACGCCGACGGCCTGGTGGTCCCGGGCGTGGGCGCGTTCGCGGCGTGCATGGAGGGGCTGCGCTCGGTCGGCGGCGAGAAGATCATCGACCAGCGGCTCTCCGGCGGCCGGCCGGTGCTGGGCATCTGCGTGGGCATGCAGGTGCTGTTCGAGCAGGGGGTCGAGCACGGCGAGCGGACCGACGGCTGCGGGCAGTGGCCGGGCACCGTGGACCGGCTGCGCGCCGACGTGCTCCCGCACATGGGCTGGAACACCGTGCGCCCGCCCTCGGGCTCCACCCTGTTCGCCGGCCTGGACGAGGGCACCCGGTTCTACTTCGTGCACTCCTACGCCGCGCGCCGCTGGGAGCTGGAGCCGACCGGCCCGTTCCGCCCGCCCCTGGTCACCTGGGCGAACCACGGCGAGGACTTCGTCGCCGCCGTGGAGAACGGCGCGCTGGTGGCCACCCAGTTCCACCCGGAGAAGTCCGGCGACGCCGGCGCCACCGTGCTGAGCACCTGGCTGCGCGAGTTCGTCGGCTAGTGTCGTGTAGACGAGGTTCCTTGCCCGGATTTCGGTGATCCAGGTGGATGCACCGCAAGGCGGAGGAGGGGCCGATACCGGGTTGTATCGGCCCCGACGACCTTCGGTCGACGACGCTGTGCCTTGCGGGGACACCCCGCACCCCGAGGGCGGGGCGCCGCCTGGGCGCCGAAGGCGGGTAAGACGACCTCGTCTACACGACACTAGGTAAGGTCGGCCGGGTGAGCTTTGTGTTGCTGCCGGCCGTGGACGTGGCCGATGGACAGGCCGTGCGGTTGGTGCAGGGTGCTGCCGGCACCGAGACGGGGTACGGCGACCCGCTGGAGGCCGCGCTGGCGTGGCAGCACGGCGGGGCGTCCTGGGTGCACCTGGTCGACCTGGACGCCGCGTTCGGCCGGGGCTCGAACGCCGAGCTGCTGGCCGACGTGGTCGGCAGGCTGGACGTGGCGGTGGAGCTCTCCGGCGGCATCCGCGACGACGCGTCGCTGGCCAGGGCGCTGGCCACCGGCTGTGCCAGGGTGAACCTGGGCACCGCCGCGCTGGAGGACCCCAACTGGTGCGCGCGGGTGATCGCCGAGCACGGCGACCGGGTGGCCGTCGGCCTGGACGTGCGGATCACCGACCGGGGCCACCGGCTGGCAGCCCGGGGCTGGACCACCGACGGCGGCGACCTGTGGGACGTGCTGGCCCGGCTGGACGCCGACGGCTGCGCCCGGTACGTGGTCACCGACGTGAGCAAGGACGGCACCCTGCGCGGCCCGAACCTGGAGCTGCTGCGCGACGTCTGCAAGGCCACCGAGGCGCCGGTGATCGCCTCCGGCGGGGTGTCCACGGTGGACGACCTGGTGGCGCTGGCCGAACTCGCCCCGGACGGGCTGGAGGGCTCCATCGTCGGCAAGGCGCTCTACGCCGGCCGGTTCACCCTTCCCGAGGCACTCGACGCCGTCGCGGTCGTCGCATAAAGGAATTCTGGACGCTATTATCGGGTGAGGTTCTGGGCGTGCACTAATACACCCGGGATTTACGTGGCCTCATTCTAGCATATGCGGGGAATTCTTGTCGAACTCATCTCACGAGCGCGAGCTGCGCGACGAGCAGGCCTATGTGGCCCGGCTTTATGCGCGGCTCGACGCGGAGCGGAAATGGGTGTCCAAGGCGCTGGACGCGGCGCTGTCGGACAGCACGGCGACCGGGCCGGACGAGCGCTGGCTGCGTGACGCGGCGGTGGACACCTGGTCGGACCGGCGGCGTCGGCTGCGGGTGGCGGACAGCGGGCTGTGCTTCGGGCGGATCGACACCGAGCGGGACGGGCCGCTGCACATCGGCCGGATCGGTTTGTCGGAAGATGACGCCGCGGATTCTCGCCAGTTGTTGATCGACTGGCGGGCGCCGGTGGCGCGGCCATTTTACACCGCCACCGGGGCGAATCCGGAGGGCATCTCCCGGCGCCGGCATTTCCGCACCCGGGGCCGTTCGCTGGTCGACTTCCAGGACGAGTGGTTCGCCGACGGGGCACTGCTGGAGCCCGACGGTTCGGACGCCGCGCTGCTGGCCGCGGTGAACGCGGCGCGCACCGACGGCATGCGCGACATCGTGGCCACCATCCAGGCCGCCCAGGACGAGGTGATCCGGCTCGGCTCCACCGGCGTGGTGGTCGTGGAGGGCGGCCCCGGCACCGGCAAGACGGCGGTGGCCCTGCACCGGGTGGCCTACCTGCTCTACGAGCACCGGGAGCGGATGTCGCGGCGGGGCGTGCTGCTGGTCGGCCCGAACCCCGGTTTCCTGGACTACGTCGGCGGCGTGCTGCCCGCACTGGGCGAGACCGACGTCGTGTTCACCACGCTCGGCGGGCTGATGCCCGGGGTCCGCACCGGCCGCAGGGACACCCCGGAGGCCATCCGGGTCAAGGGCGGCGAGGCGATGGTGGACGTTCTGGAGGCCGCCGTGCTGGACCGCCAGGAGCTGCCCGACGAGCCGATCGAGATCCCGCTGGACGACGTCACGCTGTGGCTCGACGCCGAGCTCGCCGGCGCCGCCAGGGACGCCGCGCGGGCCAGCCGGCTGGTGCACAACCAGGCCAGGGCGGTGTTCGACAACGAGGTGATCGAGGCGCTGACGGTGCGCGCGGTGGCGCGCATCGGCGCCGGCTGGCTGCACCCCGAGCAGCCGGACCCGATCGCCGAGCAGGTCATCGAGGAGTTCGGCGAGCCGACCGAGGAGGACAACCTGGCCGAGAACCTGACAGCCGACGTGCGCGCCGAGCTGTCCGGCAGCCAGGCGCTGGCCGACGCGCTGGACCGGCTGTGGCCGATGCTCACCCCGCAACGCCTGCTCGCCGACCTGCTCGGCTCCCGGGAGCGGTTGGAGACGGCGGCCGCCGTGCTCCCGCCCGCCGACCGCGACGCGCTGTACCGCGCGGACGGCTCCGCCTGGACGGTCTCCGACGTGCCGCTGCTGGACGAGGCGGTGGACATGCTCGGCTCGGACGGCACCGAGGAGGCCGCCGAGGACGAGGAGGCCGTCGAACAGCTCGACTACGCCGAGGGCGTGCTGGAGATCCTGGACACCGAGGAGGACCCCGACGAGGAGGTGCTGCGCGCCGTCGACCTGATGGCCGCCGACGCGCTCGCCGAACGCCAGCAGGAGCAAGACCTGCGCGGGCTGGCCGAACGCGCCGCCGCCGACCGCAACTGGGCCTACGGCCACGTGGTGGTGGACGAGGCGCAGGAGCTGTCCGAGATGGACTGGCGCGCGCTGATGCGCCGCTGCCCGACCAAGTCCATGACGATCGTCGGCGACCTGGCCCAGCGCGAGTCCCCGGCCGGCGCCCCGACCTGGGCGGACATGCTGGACAAGCACGTACCCGGGCGCTGGGCCTACCGCGCGCTGACCGTCAACTACCGCACCCCGGCCGACATCATGGACATCGCCGCCGACGTGCTCGCCGAGGTCGACCCGGCGCTGCGCCCGCCCACCTCGGTGCGCCGCACCGGCTCGCCGCCGTGGGCCGGCGCGGTCGACGACGGCGAGCTGCCCGGCGCGGTGCTGGCGGCGGTGACGCGGCTGGCCGACGAGGTGGGGGAGGGCACCGTCGCGGTGATCGCGCCGCCGGGCACGCCGCTGCCGTTGCGGCTGCGCTCCCGGCTCGACGGCCTGGACCGCCGGGTGTCCGTGCTCACCCCGTACGACGCCAAGGGCCTCGAGTTCGACGCGGTGCTGCTGTGCGAGCCCGGCCGGATGCTGGACGGCTCGCGGGCCGGCGCGGCGGAGCTGTACGTGGCGCTCACCCGGGCCACCCAGCGGCTCGGCGTGCTGCACACCGAGCCCCTGCCGGCCGCCCTCGCCGGCCTGGTCACCTGGGACGCCCGCGCCGCCGTCCCCGCCGCCGGCCGCTGACCTCCGCGCTCGCGAGGAGTGCCGGTCGAACCCCCCGCCCGCGAGTCGGGCGTCTCAGCACACCGAGTCGCGCGTCCGAGCACACACGTGGCCGCTCCTTTCCGTGATCATCAGGCCACCACGGTTGCTATAACACGCCGAAAACAACCCTGACGGCCTGATGATCATGAAAACGGCTCGCGCCGCCGCCGGCCGCTAGTTCGTGCCGGGGCCGGCGGGCACGGTGATCCGGATGCCGACGGTGCCGGTGGGGCCGCGTCGCAGCCTGCTGCCCAGCATCGCGACCCGGCCGACCAGCCCGTACCGGGCCGCGATCAGCCGCCGGACGCGCTCGGATCCCTCGGAATCGAGCAGCAGGGCGTGGCCGGCCACCTCGGTGCCGGTGGGGCGGCCGCGCGCGGTGCATGGCGCGAGCCGCACCGCGCCGTCGCGGCGGATCCGCTTGACCTTGCCGGCGTCGGCGGCCGACCAGATCACCAGGCCGTCGCCGTCGCGGGCCGCCCAGACCGGCGTGGGCACGGCGGTGCCGTCCCGCCGGAACGTGGTCACCAGCAGGTAGGGGGCGGCGGCGAGGCGGTCGATCTCGTCCACCGGGGCACTCTACGGCGGGTTGGGCACGGGCGGCGCCGGCCGTGGGGGTTGGGGTGTTTAGGCTGGTCGGTATGGCTGTCGCGGTGCGAGTCATCCCCTGCCTGGACGTGGACGCCGGGCGGGTGGTCAAGGGCGTCAACTTCGCCGACCTGGTGGACGCGGGCGACCCGGTCGAGATGGCCAGGGTGTACGACGCCGAGGGCGCCGACGAGCTGACCTTCCTGGACGTCACGGCGTCCTCGGGGGAGCGGGCCACCATGATCGACGTGGTCCGCCGCACCGCCGAGCAGGTGTTCATCCCGCTCACCGTGGGCGGCGGCATCCGCGCCACCGAGGACGTGGACCGGCTGCTGCGGGCCGGCGCGGACAAGGTCAGCATCAACACCGCCGCGATCGCCCGCCCCGAGCTGCTCGCGGAGGCCAGCAGGCGGTTCGGCGCGCAGTGCATCGTGCTCTCGGTGGACGCCCGCCGGGTGCCCGAGGGCCCCGAGGGCGGAGCGCCGACCCCGTCCGGCTGGGAGGTCACCACCCACGGCGGCCGCAGGGGCACCGGCATCGACGCCGTCGAGTGGGCCGCGCGGGGCCAGGAGCTGGGCGTCGGGGAGATCCTGCTCAATTCGATGGACGCGGACGGCACCCGCGCAGGCTTCGACCTGGAGATGATCGCGGCGGTGCGCGCCGTGGTGGACGTCCCGGTCATCGCGAGCGGTGGTGCCGGCGAGCTGGCACACTTCGTGCCCGCCGTGCGAGCCGGCGCCGACGCGGTGCTCGCGGCCAGCGTCTTCCACTTCGGCCAGCTGCGCATCGGCGAGGTGAAGGACGTGCTGCGCGCCGCTCTCGTGGAGGTCCGTTGAAACGTTTTCCGGCGTCGCCGCGCGAGCGCCTCGCGGCCGGTGCGCTGGTCGCCGGGGCCGCCGTGTTCGTCGGCATGGCGGTGGCCGGGCTGCTCGGCGGGAGCGGGGCGACCCGAGGCGACCTGCTCACGCTCGCGTTCGCCCTGCTCGGCGCCGACCTGGTCATCGCGGCCGCGCTGCTCACCGGCTGGTACCCGGTGCGGCCGGTGGCCCAGGGGCTGGCCATCTTCGGCGCGCTGGTGCACGTGCTCGTGCTGTTGCGCAGCGGGCCGTGGTGGATGCGAGGCTGGTCGGGGCTGCTCGCCGCCGCGCACCTGTACGGCCTGGTGCTGCTGTTCGCCCTCAGCTCGCGCGAGCAGTACGAGGACGAACTGGACGACGAGCCCGAAGCCCCGGAGCAGCCACCCGCCGCGCCGGACCCCGCCCCCGTCGCCGCGGCCGACGAGGCTGACGACGAGGGTGTCCATGACCCGACCGCCGACCGAGCCGACGACCCGACCGCCGACCGAGCCGACGACCCGAGCCATGACGCGGACGGCGACCTGACAGTTGCCAAGGCCGACGACGTGGACGGCGGCCCAACCGCCGCCGAGCAGGCCGATGACACGGGCGGTGACCAGCCCGGTGCCCGCGGCGACGACACGAGCGACGAGCAGGCGCGCGACGACGAGCCCGACACTCCCGACCGGGATGACGGCCACGCGCCGGCCGTCGAGTCCGTCACCGGCGCCCGGTCCGCCGGCGGCGGCCGCGAGGAGGAAACATGAGCCTTGACCCCCAGATCGCCGCCAGGCTGAAACGCAACCCGGACGGGCTGGTCTGCGCGGTCGCCCAACAGCGCGGCAGCGGCGAGGTGCTCATGGTCGCCTGGATGAACGACGAGGCGCTGCACCGCACCCTGACCACCCGCAAGGCCACCTACTTCTCCCGCAGCCGCCAGCGGCTCTGGGTGAAGGGCGAGACGTCCGGGCACACCCAGTACGTCCACGAGGTCAGGCTGGACTGCGACGGCGACACGGTGCTGCTGGTCGTCGACCAGACCGGCGCCGCCTGCCACACCGGCGACCGCACCTGCTTCGACGCCGACGTACTGCTCGCGGACTGATCGCTCGCCGCATACCTACCTGGGGTGCCGCACACCCCCCACCGTGCGCGACACCGCCACGAGCTATGCGACGCCGGCGTCAGGCGGTGGACTGGTCCAGCACGTGCACCGGGTTGCCGGCCGGGTCGTGGAAGGTGGTCATGTGGCCGCCCGGGATCTCCTGGGGTGCCTCGGCGAACGTGATCTTGTCGCGGTAGCTCTCGTGGAACTCCTTCACGCTGTCCACCAGGAACGTCGGGCCGGGGCGCGCGCCCTCCTCGGTGATCTTGTCGATCATGAGCTGGACGTCGGTGCCCGGGAGCTGGAAGGCCACGGTGGTGTCGCCCTCCCGCCACGCCTCCTCCCAGCCGAGCGTGTCCCGGTAGAACGCCAGCGCCGCCCCCACGTCCGGAACGGGGATGGTGATGAAGGCGAGTTTCACGTTGACCTCCCATAATGTCGTTACGGCATCCGTAAGCAGACTATACTCACCAACGTGCGTGAGTGGGTTCCCGTTCCCGGATCGACCCGGGGGGACCTGGCGCTGGCCGCGGTGCGCGAGTTCGCCGCGCTCGGCTACGCCGGCGTCGCCGTCACCGACCTGGCCACCGCGGCCGGGGTGACCACCGGCGCGCTGTACCACCACTTCGGCAGCAAGAAGGGCCTGTACCGGGTGGTGCGCGACGACGTCGAGCGCCGGGTGCTGGACCGGATGGAGGGCGCGGCGCAGGCGCGTGCCGAGGACGGCCCGGCCGCCGCGGTGCGGGCCGCGCTGTTGGTCGGCTTCGACTGGGCGAGCGGGCAGGGCATGGCGCGGCTGCTCGCGGAGCCGCACCCGGGCCGGCGCGCGGACCCGGGAGCGGACCCGGTGGCCGAGCTGCTGGCCGGCATCTCCGGCGGCGGGGTCGCGCTGGCCGCCGTGCTGGTCTCGGCGTGGCGGGCCGCGCTGTGGCTGACCACCGAGGGCACCCCCGCGAACGACGCCCGCCAGGCGCTGGCCGCGCTGCGCCTGGATCTCCCGGTGAGCCCGGGTGGTCAGCCCAGCGGGCCGGTGAGGTAGCGCTGCAGGTTCGGGCCGATGGCGGCGGCCAGGGTGTCCGCGTCGGCGGTGGACAGCGGGTCCAGCTTGACCACGTAGCGAGCCATGCCCAGGCCGACCATCTGTGAGCCGCACAGGCAGGCCCGCAGCTCGGGTTGGTCGGGGCCCAGCGCATGGGTCAACCGGCGGAAGATCACGTTCACCACGAACTCGCGCATCATGCGGGCCGCCGCCTCGTGGGTGGCCACGCTGCGCAGCAGCGCCGCGAACGCGCCGCCCCCGCTGGCGTCCCACACCGCGATGAAGTTGCGCACGATCCGCTCGCCCGCGGTGTCCGGGTCCCCTTCCAGCACGCGGGTCAGGATGATCTCCGGGTTGACCGGCAGGTCCAGCGCGGCCACGAACAGGCCGTTCTTGCCGCCGAACCAGTGGTTGACCATCGCCGCGTCCACCCCGGCGGCCGCCGCGATCGAGCGCACCCTGGCGCCCTGGTAGCCGCGCTCGGCGAACTCCGTGCGCGCGGCGGCCAGCAGCGCGCCCCTGGTGTCCTCCCCGGCCGGCCGACGACCCCGGCGGCGCGCGGCGGTGTCGGTCTCGGTCACCGGGTGGCTCGGTACGGCGGACGGGTTCACCTCCTCATCCTGACACTCGACCGATGGGCGTGCCCGGGGCGGCGCCCTGCCGGGTGAGCGGCACAATGACCACATGACGGCAAGTTCGGTGCATGCGGGGACCTCGGCGCTGGGCGCGGTGACGCCGAGCCGGGAGGAGTTCCGGGAGCTGGCGCACGGTCACCGGGTGATCCCGGTGGCGCGCCGGCTGCTGGCCGACGACGAGACGCCGATCGGGCTCTACCGCAAGCTCGCCGCCGACCGGCCCGGCACGTTCCTGCTGGAGTCGGCGGAGAACGGCAGGTCCTGGTCCCGCTGGTCGTTCGTGGGCGCGCACTGCGCGGCCACCCTGACCGAGGTGAACGGCGAGGCCACCTGGCTGGGCAGCCCGCCGGTCGGGCTGACGTCCGGGGGCGACCCGCTGGTGGCGCTGCGCCAGTGCGTCGAGGAGCTGCGCACCGAGCCGCTGGCCGGGCTGCCGCCGCTGACCGGCGGCATGGTCGGGTACCTGGCCTACGACATCGTGCGCCGGCTGGAGCGGCTGCCCGACCAGACCGAGGACGACCTGGGCCTGCCCGACCTGGTCATGCTGCTGGCCACCGACCTGGCCGCGCTGGACCACCACGAAGGCACCGTGACGCTGCTGGCGAACGCGGTGAACTGGGACAACACCCCGGACCGGGTGGACGCCGCCTACGACGACGCGGTCGCGCGGCTGGACCGGATGACCGAGGAGCTCGGCGCCTCGGCCCCGTCCACGGTGGCCGTCTACCGGCCCGTGCAGCCGAGCTTCACCCGGCGGCGCAGCCTGGACGAGCACTGCGCGGCCGTGGTCGCGGCCAAGGAGCAGATCCTGGCCGGCGAGGCGTTCCAGGTGGTCGTCTCGCAGCGGTTCGAGTCGGAGATCTCGGCGGACTCGCTGGACGTCTACCGGGTGCTGCGCGCCACCAACCCGAGCCCGTACATGTACCTGCTGCGCCTGGCCGACGCCGACGGCCGGCGGTTCGACATCGTCGGCTCCAGCCCGGAGGCCCTGGTGACCGTCCGCGACGGCCAGGCCACCACGCACCCGATCGCCGGCACCCGGTGGCGCGGTGCCACCGAGGAGGAGGACGTGCTGCTGGAGAAGGACCTGCGCCACGACGAGAAGGAACGCGCCGAGCACGTCATGCTGGTCGACCTGGGGCGCAACGACCTGGGCCGGGTGTGCGAGCCGGGCACGGTGAAGGTGCACAACTTCTTCCAGGTGGAGCGCTACAGCCACGTCATGCACCTGGTGTCCACGGTGACCGGCCGGCTCGCCGAGGGGCGCAACGCGTTCGACGCGGTGGCCGCCTGCTTCCCGGCCGGCACCCTGTCGGGGGCGCCCAAGCCGCGCGCCATGGAGATCATCGAGGAGCTGGAGCCGACCCGGCGCGGGCTCTACGGCGGCATCGTGGGCTACCTCGACTTCGCCGGGGACGCCGACACCGCCATCGCCATCCGCACCGCCCTGGTCCGCGACGGCGTCGCCTACGTGCAGGCCGGCGGCGGCATCGTGGCCGACTCCGACCCGGTCGCCGAGGACACCGAAACCCTGAACAAGGCGCGCGCCGTGCTGTCCGCCATTGCCACCGCGGAGACGCTCGCCCAGCCGGGCGGGACATGACACCACCGCGCCGGCTCGCCGTGACGCTGGTGGCGCTCGCGGTGGCCGCGCTCGGGCTGTGGGTGGCGACCAGGCTGGTGTGGCTGCGCCAGACCTTCCAGAGCCCGCTGCGCGGCGAGATCGGCACCCAGACCACCGGCGCGGAGGTCCGACCCGAGCTGGTGGCCGTGGCGGTGCTCGCGCTCGCCGCCGTGGCCGCGCTGGTGGCCACCGGGGGCTGGGCACGGCGGCTGCTCGGGTTCGTGCTGGTGCTGGCCGGGGCGTGGGCGGCATGGCAGAGCGCGAGTTCCCTGGCCAACGAGTCGACGGGCTGGTTCGCCTACGTGCCCTCCGACGCCGTCCCCGCCGGGCCGCCGGTGGCCACGGCGGCGCCGCTGCTCGCGCTCGGCGCCTCGGCGGTGCTGGTCGCGGCGGGCGTGCTGACCGTCTGGTGGGCCACCGCCATGCCCAGGATGGGCGCGCGCTACTCCGCTCCGGGAGCCGCCGCGCGCCGCCGTGACCGCGACACTGAGTGGTGGGAAGCGCTGGATGCCGGGGAGGACCCCACCCAGGAGGGGCCTGGGACGGACCCTGGGCGCCCGCGCTGACGACGCGCAGTTAGCATGCTCAGCGACGTCAAAGGTTCAGGTCCGCCTCGGAGCCAAGTCCACGACTGCCGGCCCGCAGGGTCGGTCCCGAAAGGGGGGATCCTCTCCGTGAGTGAGGGCAGCGGGGGTACGCCGGCCGGTGCAGTGAGTCGCCGGTGAGCGTCCTGGAGTCGATCCTCGAAGGCGTCCGGGAAGACGTGGCGCAGCGCGAGGCAGCGGTCAGCTTCGACGAAGTCAAGCGGGCCTCGCTGAGCGCGCCACCGCCCAGGGACGCGATGGCCGTGCTGCACAAGCCCGGCATCGGGGTGATCGCCGAGGTGAAGCGGGCCAGCCCGTCGCACGGCGAGCTGGCGCCGATCCCCGACCCCGCCGAGCTGGCCGCCCAGTACGCGGCCGGCGGCGCCAGGGTGATCAGCGTGCTCACCGAGCAGCGCCGGTTCAACGGCTCGCTGGCGGACCTGAAGGCCGTGCGCGCGGCGGTGGACGTGCCGGTGCTGCGCAAGGATTTCGTGATCGGGACCTACCAGGTGCACGAGGCCCGCGCGGCAGGGGCAGACTTGGTCTTGTTGATCGTCGCCGCGCTGGAGCAGAACGTGTTGGTGTCACTGTTGGACCGGGTGGAGTCGCTCGGCATGACCGCGTTGGTCGAGGTGCACAACGAGGAGGAGGCGGACCGGGCCTTGGAGGCCGGCGCCTCCCTGATCGGGGTGAACTCGCGCAACCTGCACACCCAGGAGGTGGACAGGTCGCTGTTCGGCCGGCTGGCGCCCGGGCTGCCCAGCGAGGTGCTCAGGGTCGCCGAGTCCGGCGTGCGCGGGCCGGGCGACCTGCTCACCTACGCCGGCTTCGGCGCGGACGCCGTGCTGGTCGGCGAGGGCCTGGTGACCAGCGAGGATCCCCGCGCCACGGTGACCAAGCTGGTCGCCGCCGGGTTCCACCCCTCCTGCTCGCGGGCGATGAGGTGAGCGGGGCGATGAGCGCGCGCGGGAACCTCACCACCACCACCGCCAGCACCGGCGTGGCGCACCGCAGCGGGCACGAGCCGGACGAGCGCGGGCACTTCGGGCGCTACGGCGGGCGGTTCGTCCCCGAGGCGCTGATCGCCGCCCTGGACGAGCTGTCCGCGTCCTACGAGAAGGCCCGCACCGACCCGGACTTCCTCGGCGAGCTGGACCGCCTGCAGCGCGACTACGCCGGCCGCCCGTCCCCGCTCACCGACGCGCCGAACCTGGCCGAGCACGCCGGCGGGGCCCGGCTGCTGCTCAAGCGCGAGGACCTCAACCACACCGGCTCGCACAAGATCAACAACGTGCTCGGCCAGGCGCTGCTGACCAAGCGGATGGGCAAGCGCCGGGTGATCGCCGAGACCGGCGCCGGCCAGCACGGCGTGGCCACCGCCACCGCCGCCGCGCTGCTCGGCCTGGAGTGCATCGTCTACATGGGCGAGGTGGACACCGAGCGGCAGGCGCTGAACGTGGCCCGGATGCGGCTGCTCGGCGCCGAGGTGATCCCGGTGACCACCGGCTCGCGCACCCTCAAGGACGCCATCAACGAGGCCCTGCGCGACTGGGTCACCAACGTCGACGAGACCCACTACGTGCTCGGCACGGTGGCCGGCCCGCACCCGTTCCCGGTGATGGTCCGCGACTTCCACCGGGTGATCGGGCTGGAGGCCCGCGAGCAGGTGCTGGACCGCTGCGGCCGGCTGCCCACCGCCGTGACCGCCTGCGTGGGCGGCGGGTCGAACGCGATTGGCGTGTTCCACGCGTTCCTGGACGACCCGGACGTGCGGCTGGTCGGCTTCGAGCCGGGCGGCGACGGCATCCGGACCGGCCGGCACGGCGCCACCCTGACCGAGGGCAGCCCGGGCGCGCTGCACGGCGCGATGTCGTACCTGCTCCAGGACGACGACGGCCAGACCCAGGAGTCGCACTCCATCTCCGCCGGCCTGGACTACCCGGGCGTCGGCCCGGAGCACGCGCTGCTCAAGGACCTGGGCCGGGCGGAGTACCGGCCGGTCACCGACGCCGAGGCGATGGACGCGTTCGCCCTGCTGTCGCGCACCGAGGGCATCATCCCGGCCATCGAGTCGGCGCACGCGGTGGCCGGCTCGCTGCGGCTGGGCCAGGAGCTGGGGCCGGACGCGGTCATCTTGATCAACCTGTCCGGGCGAGGGGACAAGGACGTGGACACCGCCGCGAAGTGGTTCAAGCTGATCGACGGGGACCCCTCATGAGCGGGCTGGACGCGATGTTCGCCGGGTGCCGCGAGGAGGGCCGCTCCGCGCTGGTCGGCTACCTGCCGGCCGGCTACCCCACGGTGGACGACTCCGCGCGGCTGCTGCGCGCCGTGATCGACGCCGGCGCCGACCTCGTGGAGGTCGGCCTGCCGTACTCCGACCCGGTGCTGGACGGCCCGACCATCCAGGCCGCCGCCGAGACCGCGCTGCGCGCCGGCACCCGGATCCGGGACGTGTTCTCCGTGGTCGAGCGGGTGAGCGCGGCCGGTGGCCGGGCGGTGGTGATGACGTACTACAACCCGGTGTTCCGCTACGGCGTGGACGCGTTCGCCCGCGACCTGGCCGCCGCCGGCGGGCTCGGGCTGATCACCCCCGACCTGATCCCGGACGAGGCCGAGGACTGGCTGGCCGCCTCCGAGCGGTACGGGCTGGACCGGATCTTCCTGGTCGCGCCGTCGTCCACCGAGGAGCGCATCGCCCGCACCTCGGCGGCCGGCAGCGGCTTCCTGTACGCGGCGTCCGTGATGGGAGTCACCGGCGCCCGCGACGCCGTCGGACCGGCCGCCGCCGACCTGGTCGCCCGCTGTCGCCCGCACACCGACCTGCCCATCGGGGTGGGCCTCGGCGTGCGCTCCGGGGAGCAGGCCGCCCAGGTGGCCGGCTTCGCCGACGCCGTGATTGTCGGGTCCGCGCTGGTCAGCGCCGCGACGCAGGGTGAAACGGAGCTGCGCGGGCTGACCGCCGAGCTCGCCGACGGGATCCGAAAAGCGGCCTCAGACACACCTCAGCCGGTCTGACCAGGCCGCCGGCCCCCGTTCACCGGGCCCTAGTACGGTGGGCTGCGTGCTGTTCCCCTCGACGCTCGGGTTCCTGGCCAACATCCCGAGCCCCGACCAGGGCGTCTGGCATCTCGGCCCGATCCCGATCCGCGCCTACGCGCTGTGCATCATCGCCGGCATCATCGTCGCGGTGTACTGGGGCGACCGGCGACTGGTGGCCAGGGGCGGGCCACCGGGCGCCCTGCTCGACATCGCGGTGTACGCGGTCCCGTTCGGCCTGGTCGGCGGGCGGCTCTACCACGTGGCCACCGACTACGAGACGTACTTCGGCCCCGGCGGGCATCCGCTCGACGCGCTGAAGATCTGGCAGGGCGGGCTGGGCATCTGGGGCGCCATCGCGCTGGGCGCGGTCGGGGCCTGGATCGGCTGCCGCCGCCGAGGGCTGCCGCTGCCGTTCGTGGCCGACGCGGTGGCCCCGGGGATCGTCACCGCGCAGGCCATCGGCCGGCTGGGCAACTACTTCAACCAGGAGCTCTACGGCGGCCCGACCACCCAGCCCTGGGGCCTGGAGATCTACACCAGGGTGGTGCCAGGGACATCGATCCCCGACCCGCTGGGCGGCGTCGCGATGGACCACACCCCGATCGCGGTGGTGCATCCCACGTTCCTCTACGAGTTGGTATGGAACCTGCTGGTCGCCGGCCTGGTGGTGTGGGCCGACCGGAGGTTCCGGCTGGGCCACGGGCGGGCGTTCGCGCTCTACGTCGCGGGCTACACCGCCGGCCGGTTCTGGATCGAGCAGATGCGCTCGGACCCGGCGACCAGGGTGTTCGGCGACATCCGGATCAACGTGGTGGTCTCCGTGCTGGTGTTCCTCGGCGCGGTGATCTGCCTGCTGGTGATCCGCAAGCCGCGCGAGGTCCTGGACCTGCCCGACGAACCGCGTAGCGAGTCCCCGTCGAAAGTGCCGGCCGGCGGCCGCCGCGAGGACCGGACCACCGACAACAGGGGCGATGACGACGCGAAGAAGGGAGAGGCCACCGACGCGGGAACCTAACGCAAGCTCGACGTAACACCGGCTGCGCCTCGACGACGCGGGCACCCCCGTCCGATCCGGACCAGCACCAACGCTCCGGACAGACAAAACACCCCCGCTGTCGTATCGTTGGCGCGGGTCAGATCACGCTTCGGCGGGGTCTGAGGTGGGTACCCCATCCTCTGCGCGGGGGGCGTGAGGCGGGGTCACAAGGTCGGTCCAGCGGGGCGGCGGAGTTGACCTTCGTCACCGCCGAGACCTGTGCCGGGTCGTTTCTGGCCTGTTACAGTCTCGGGAAATCCGCGGGCCACCGTAGTCCCGACATGCCGGGCACAGCGTCGAGGGAGGTACTCGCGGTGATCTTCTCTACCCAACCGCGCGCGCAGGGTCTCTACAACCCGGCCTCCGAGCACGACGCCTGCGGTGTGGCGATGGTCGCCGACTCGCGGGGCCGGCGCAGCCACTCGATCGTCGCCGACGCGCTCACCGCGCTGGCCAACCTGGACCACCGGGGCGCCGCCGGCGCCGAGCCGACCAGCGGTGACGGCGCCGGGATCCTGTTACAGGTGCCGGACGCGCTGCTGCGCGCCGAGGTCGGGTTCGCCCTTCCCGAGCCGGACGCCGACGGTGCCGGGGCGTACGCGGTCGGGCTGGCCTTCCTGCCGGTCGAGGACGACCAGCGGGCCAAGGCGATGGAGCTGATCGAGCGGATCGCCGTGGAGGAGCGGCTGCGGGTGCTGGGCTGGCGCGACCTGCCGGTGCACCCGGACGCCGCCGGCGTCGGCCCGTCCGCGCAGGCCTGCATGCCGCGCTTCGCCCACCTGTTCGTCACCGCCGACTCCGAGCAGCCGGTCACCGGCATAGCGCTGGACCGGCTGGCGTTCTGCCTGCGCAAGCGCGCCGAGCGGGACACCGCGAGCATGGGCTGCGGCACCTACTTCGCCTCGCTGTCCTGCCGCACCCTGGTCTACAAGGGCATGCTGACCACCCACCAGCTGCCGGCGTTCTTCGGCGACCTCACCGACCAGCGGCTGGAGACGGCCATCGCGGTGGTGCACAGCCGGTTCTCCACCAACACGTTCCCGTCCTGGCCGCTGGCGCACCCGTTCCGCTACGTGGCGCACAACGGTGAGATCAACACCATTCGCGGCAACCGGAACCGGATGCGGGCCAGGGAGGCGCTGCTGGCCAGCGAGCTGATCCCCGGCGACCTGGACCGGCTGTACCCGATCTGTACCGAGGGGGCGTCCGACTCCGCCTCCTTCGACGAGGTGCTCGAGCTGCTGCACCTGGGCGGACGCTCCCTGCCGCACGCGGTGCTGATGATGATCCCGGAGGCGTGGGAGAACCACGCCGAGATGGACGCGGCGCGGCGCTCGTTCTACAAGTTCCACGCCAGCCTGATGGAGCCGTGGGACGGCCCGGCCTGCGTGACGTTCACCGACGGCACGGTGGTCGGCGCGGTGCTGGACCGCAACGGGCTGCGGCCGGCCCGCTGGTGGCAGCTCGCCGACGGCCGGGTCGTGCTGGCCAGCGAGTCCGGCGTGCTGGACGTCCCGCCGGGCGAAGTGGTGGCCAAGGGGCGGCTGCAGCCGGGCCGGATGTTCCTGGTGGACACCGAGGCCGGCCGGATCGTGGCCGACGACGAGATCAAGTCCGAGCTGGCCGCCGAGCTGCCCTACGACGAGTGGCTGCACGCCGGCATGGTCGACGTGCCGGACCTGCCGACCCGCGAGCACGTGGTGCAGACCCACGAGTCCGTGCTGCGCCGCCAGCTCACCTTCGGCTACACCGAGGAGGAGCTGCGCATCCTGCTCGCGCCGATGGCGACCAAGGCGGCCGAGCCGACCGGCTCGATGGGCACCGACACCCCAGTGGCCGCGCTGTCCCAGCGCCCCCGGATGCTCTACGACTACTTCGCGCAACTGTTCGCGCAGGTCACCAACCCGCCGCTGGACGCGATCCGGGAAGAGATCGTCACCTGCGTGGCCAGGGTGATGGGCCCCGAGCAGAACCTGCTGGAGCCCGGCCCGGCGTCCTGCCGGCACCTGCGGCTGCCGTACCCGGTGATCGACAACGACGAGCTGGCCAAGATCCTGCACATCAACGACGACGGCAACATGCCGGGCTTCGCCGCCGCCGTGATCAGCGGCCTCTACGAGGTGGACGGCGGCGAGCGGGCGCTGTCCGCCGCGCTGGACCGGGTGCGCCGGGAGTCGTCGGAGGCGATCGCCGAGGGCGCCCGCATCCTGGTGCTCTCCGACCGCGACTCCGACCACCGGATGGCGCCGATCCCGTCGCTGCTGCTCACCTCGGCGGTGCACCACCACCTGGTGCGCCAGCGCGAGCGCACCCGGGTGGCGCTGGTGGTGGAGAGCGGTGACTGCCGCGAGGTGCACCACGTGGCGCTGCTGCTCGGCTTCGGTGCGGCCGCGGTGAACCCGTACCTGGCGTTCGAGACGCTCGAAGACATGATCGCGCACGGCGACATCACCGGGCTGGACCCGGCCACCGCCGTCCGCAACTATGTGAAGGCGCTGGTCAAGGGGGTGCTCAAGGTGATGTCCAAGATGGGCATCTCCACCGTCGGCGCCTACACGGCCGCCCAGGTCTTCGAGGCGATCGGGCTGTCCACCGAGCTGGTCGACGAGTACTTCAGCGGCACCGCGTCGCAGCTCGGCGGCGTGGGGCTGGACGTGCTCGCCGAGGAGGTCGCGGCCCGGCACCGGCGCGCGTACCCGGAGAACCCGACCGACCGGGTGCACCGGCGCCTGGACGTGGGCGGCGAGTACGCCTACCGCCGCGAGGGCGAGCTGCACCTGTTCACCCCGGAGACGGTGTTCCTGCTGCAGCACTCCACCAAGACCGGCCAGGCCGACGTGTTCCGCCGCTACACCGCCGAGTGCGACCGGCTGGCCGCCGAGGGCGGCTCGCTGCGCGGGCTGTTCCGGCTGCGCACCGAGGAGCGCACGCCGATCCCGCTGGACCAGGTGGAGCCGGTGGAGTCGATCCTGGCCCGGTTCAACACCGGGGCGATGTCCTACGGCTCGATCTCCGCCGAGGCGCACGAGACGCTGGCCGTCGCGATGAACAACCTGGGCGCCCGGTCCAACACCGGCGAGGGCGGCGAGGACGTCGACCGGCTCTACGACCCGCGCCGGCGCAGCGCCATCAAGCAGGTCGCGTCCGGCCGGTTCGGCGTGACCAGCGAGTACCTGGTCAACGCCGACGACATCCAGATCAAGATGGCGCAGGGCGCCAAGCCGGGGGAGGGCGGCCAGCTGCCGCCGAACAAGGTGTGGCCGTGGATCGCCCGCACCCGACATTCCACCCCGGGCGTCGGCCTGATCTCCCCGCCGCCGCACCACGACATCTACTCCATCGAGGACCTGGCGCAGCTGATCCACGACCTGAAGAACGCCAACGAGCGGGCCAGGGTGCACGTGAAGCTGGTGTCCTCGGTCGGGGTGGGCACGGTGGCCGCCGGGGTCTCCAAGGCCCACGCCGACGTGGTGCTGATCTCCGGGCACGACGGCGGCACCGGCGCCGCGCCGCTCACCTCGCTCAAGCACGCCGGCGCGCCGTGGGAGATCGGCCTGGCCGACACCCAGCAGACGCTGCTGCTCAACGGCCTGCGGGACCGGATCGTGGTGCAGACCGACGGCCAGATGAAGACCGGCCGCGACGTCATCGTGGCCGCGCTGCTCGGCGCCGAGGAGTACGGCTTCTCCACCGCGCCGCTGATCGTGGCCGGCTGCGTCATGATGCGGGTCTGCCACCTGGACACCTGCCCGGTCGGCGTCGCCACCCAGGACCCCGAGCTGCGCAAGCGCTACACCGGCAAGCCGGAGTTTGTGGAGAACTTCTTCCGGTTCCTCGCCGAGGAGGTCCGCGAGTACCTGGCCGAGCTGGGCCTGCGCTCGCTGGACGAGGCGATCGGGCACGCCGAGCTGCTCGACACCGACACCGCCGTCGAGCACTGGAAGGCCACCAAGGGCCTGGACCTGTCGCCGCTGTTCGTGGTGCCGGACATCCCGGACGCCGAGCGCCGCCGGGTCCGTGACCAGGACCACGGCCTGGACAAGGCGCTGGACCGCACGCTCATCCAGCTCGCCGAGGCCGCGCTGGAGGACGCCCGCCCCGTCCGCCTGCAACTGCCGGTGCGCAACGTCAACCGGACCGTCGGCACCCTGCTCGGCGCGGAGGTGACAAGGCGCTACGGCGGCTCCGGGCTACCGGACGAGACCATCCACATCGAGCTGGAGGGCTCGGCCGGCCAGTCGCTGGGCGCGTTCCTGCCGCCCGGGATCACCCTGGACCTGGTCGGGGACGCCAACGACTACGTGGCCAAGGGCCTGTCCGGCGGCCGGATCATCGTGCGGCCGCACCCGGACGCGCCGTTCGCGGCCCAGCACCAGGTGGTGGCCGGCAACGTGATCGGCTACGGCGCCACCTCGGGCGAGATCTTCCTCAACGGCACGGTGGGCGAGCGGTTCTGCGTGCGCAACTCCGGGGCGCTGGCCGTCGCGGAGGGCGTCGGCGACCACGCCTGCGAGTACATGACCGGCGGCACCGTGGTGGTGCTCGGTTCCACCGGGCGCAACGTGGCGGCCGGCATGTCCGGCGGCGTCGCGTACGTGCTCGACCTCGACCCGGGCCGGGTGAACCCCGAGCTGGTGGACCTGGAGCGGCCCGGCGCCGCCGACCTCGCGGAGCTGCGTGACATCGTGACCTGGCACCTGGAGCTGACCGGTTCCTCGGTCGCGGCGTCCCTGCTCGGCGACTGGCCACGCCGGTCCCAGGGCTTCACCAAGATCATGCCGAGGGACTACCGCCGGGTGCTGGAGGCGGTCCGGCTGGCCACCGCGGAAGGCCGCGACCCCGACCAGGCGATCATGGAGGCCGCGCGTGGCTGACCCCCGTGGATTCCTCAGCTACCGGCGGGCGGACTCGCCCAAGCGCTCCAAGACGGAGCGCACGCACGACTGGCGGGAGGTCTACCGCGACCTCAGCGCCGAGGAACAGCTCGCCCAGACCCGCGAGCAGGCCACCCGGTGCATGGACTGCGGCATCCCGTTCTGCCACTCCGGCTCGGCCGGCTGCCCGCTGGGCAACCTGATCCCGGAGTGGAACGACCTGGTCCGCCGGGGCGACTGGTCGCAGGCCAGCGACCGGCTGCACGCCACGAACAACTTCCCGGAGTTCACCGGGCGGCTGTGCCCGGCGCCCTGCGAGGCGGCCTGCGTGCTCGCGCTCACCCCGGCCGCCGGGGGAGCGGTGACGATCAAGCGGGTGGAGCAGAGCATCGCGGACGTGGCCTGGGAGCGCGACCTGGTCGTCTCCCAGAGCCCGGGGCTGGCGACCGGGCGCCGGGTCGCGGTGGTCGGCTCCGGCCCGGCCGGCCTGGCCGCCGCGCAACAGCTCACCCGGGCCGGGCACGAGGTCACCGTGTTCGAGCGGGACGACCGGCTCGGCGGGCTGCTGCGCTACGGCATCCCCGAGTTCAAGATGGAGAAGTCGGTCCTGGACCGCCGGCTGGAGCAGCTGCGCGCCGAGGGCACCCGGTTCGTCACGTCCTGCGAGGTGGGCGGCTCGCGCCCCGGCGACCTGCCGGTGCAGCGGCTGCGCGCGGAGTTCGACGCGGTGGTGCTCGCGGTGGGCGCGCTGGCCGGCCGGGACGCGCCCGAGCTGCCCGGCCGCGAGCTGACCGGCGTGCACCTGGCCATGGACCACCTGGTGCCGGCCAACCGCGAGTGCGAGGGCGACGGCCCGACCACGATCTCGGCGGCCGGCAAGCACGTCGTGATCATCGGCGGCGGCGACACCGCGGCGGACTGCTACGGCACCGCGATCCGCCAGGGCGCCGCGTCGGTGTCCCAGCTCGACCAGTACCCGCGCCCGCCGGACGACCCGGACTTCGACGTCTCGCCGTGGCCGACCTGGCCGTGGATCCTGCGCACCTACCCGGTGCACGAGGAGGCCGGCGAACGCCGCTTCGAGGTCGCCGTGGAGCGTTTCATCGGCGACGAGAACGGCCACGTGCGCGCGGTCGCGCTGCGCCACGTGCGGGTGGAGAAGGACCGCGAGACCGGCCGCCGCGAGGTCATCCCGATCTCCGACGAGGTCACCGAGCTGCCGTGTGACCTGGGGCTGCTGGCCATCGGCTTCACCGGCGTGGAGGACATGCCGCTGCTGGACGGCCTCGGCCTGGTCCGCACCCGCTCCGGCTCACTGGGCTGCGGCCCGGACTGGCAGACCGAGTCGCCCGGCGTGTTCGTCTGCGGCGACGCCCACCGGGGCGCCTCCCTGGTGGTGTGGGCGATCGCCGAAGGCCGCGCCGTGGCTCACGCCGTCGACGCCCACCTCACCGGCGCCTCGCAGCTCCCGTCCCCGGTCCACCCGACCGCATTGCCCCTGGTCGCCCCGTGAGTGGCTAGGGCCGCTATGGCGACCCTAGCCACTCACGGCTCCTGACCAGCGGTTTCTTCGTCCTCGACGGCGGGTGTGGAGGCCGCGCCCGGGCCGGGTGGCGGCTCGTCCGGCTCCGGTTCGTGGTCGACGGGCCGGCGGCCCCTGGCAGTCCCCGGATCGGCGAGCAGCCGGAGCTCGGCGGGGGTCAGCTGTTCGGTCACTCGGTCTCCTTCTCGGGGGCCGCTTGCGGTGCTCGTGGCGTGAGGAACTCGACGAAGTCCAGGGCGTCGGTTCGAATGTAGAGGCCAGCGCTGTGCTCGACGCGCTCGCCGAAGCGGCCGTTCGGGTGCATCCGGCGCGCCGACTCCAGGTAGAGCTCGCCGCCACGCGGGTAGGTGGAGGCATAGGAGCGTTCGCCGTACCACCCGCCGATCCACGCGCCGTCCGTGAGCCGCCCCCTGACGAAGCACGAGCCCCGGTTCTCGAACGCGAAGTCCCACGCCGTGGGGGTCCGCACGTAGCGGGTGGTGGCGCGGCGCCGGGACAGCCAGGACACCAGGCCCGCGGCCACGGCCGGTACGACCACGAACAGCACGAGGGCAACGAGCCCGATCGTGCGCGGCGACTCCGACAGGCCGTCCCAGCCCCGGCCGGCCGGGCCGCGGGCCAGCGACAGCAGTTGCGGCCCGGCCGCGATGGCGTAGAGCGCGTCCAGCACGATCGAGGCGACCACGGCCCGCAGGACCCGCTGCCCGAGGTCGCCCTCGGCGGGAGTCTGCCCGCGCCAGCGCTCGCGGACGAACTGATAGGTGAGCCCGGGCAGGACGAGCAGTACCAGGAAGACGGCCTGTACGGCGGTTGACGGCGCGTAGCTCACCAGCAACCTCCTAGATCTTGACGCTCGGTAAGATCTTATGGACGGCCCGTGCGCGGATGGTCGAGGGGGCGATGCGCAGCGGCAGGTATCCCGGTTCCCGTCCGGCACGGTTCACCGCCCTCGTACGATCGGTGCGTGGCGCTCCCCGATACCGCTCAGACCCCGGCCGACGTGCTCAAGCGGGTGTTCGGCTACGACAGCTTCCGCGGCAACCAGGTGGAGATCATCGAGCACGTGGTCGGCGGCGGCGACGCGCTGGTGCTGATGCCGACCGGCGGCGGAAAGTCGCTGTGCTACCAGATCCCGGCGCTGGTCCGGGATGGTGTCGCGGTGGTGGTGTCGCCGCTGATCGCGCTGATGCAGGACCAGGTGGACGCGGTGCGGGCGCTGGGCGTGCGCGCCTGGTTCCTCAACTCCACGCAGCATCTCGACGAGCAGCGCGCGGTCGAGGCGGCGTTCCTGGACGACCAGCTGGACCTGCTCTACCTCGCGCCGGAGCGGCTGCGCTCGGAGACCACGCTGCGCCTGCTGCAGCGGGGGAAGATCGCGCTGTTCGCGATCGACGAGGCGCACTGCGTGTCCCAGTGGGGCCACGACTTCCGGCCCGACTACCTGGAGCTGTCCCGGCTGCACGAGCGCTGGCCGTCGGTGCCCAGGATCGCGCTGACCGCCACCGCCACCGAGGCCACCCGGGGCGAGATCGCCACCCGGTTGAACCTGGAGGAAGCGCGGCACTTCGTGGCCAGCTTCGACCGGCCGAACATCCAGTACCGGATCGTGCCCAAGGACGAGCCCCGCCGCCAGCTGCTCGACCTGCTGCGCACCGAGCACGCCGGCGACGCGGGCATCGTCTACTGCCTGTCCCGCAAGTCCGTGGAGCAGACCGCCGAGTTCCTCACCGCCCAGGGCATCCCCGCGCTGCCCTACCACGCCGGCCTTGACGCGGACACCCGCGCCGAGAACCAGGCCCGGTTCCTGCGCGAGGACGGCGTGATCATGGTGGCGACCATCGCGTTCGGCATGGGCATCGACAAGCCGGACGTACGGTTCGTGGCGCACCTGGACCTGCCGAAGTCCGTCGAGGGCTACTACCAGGAGACCGGCCGCGCCGGCCGCGACGGGCTGCCGTCCACGGCATGGCTGGCCTATGGGCTGGCCGACGTCGTCCAGCAGCGGAAGATGATCGACGACTCGGCCGGCGACCTGGCGCACCGGCGGCGGCTGAGCCAGCACCTGGACGCGATGCTGGCGCTGTGCGAGACGGTCGGCTGCCGGCGGGTGCAGCTGCTGAACTACTTCGGGCAGTGGGGCGAGCCGTGCGGCAACTGCGACACCTGCCTGGCGCCGCCGGAGTCGTGGGACGGCACCGTCGCCGCGCAGAAGGTGCTCTCCACGGTGTTCCGGCTGGATCGCGAGCGGCGCCAGAAGTTCGGCGCCGGCCAGATCATCGACATCCTGCTGGGCCGGCGCACCGCGAAGGTCGAGCGGTTCGACCACCACGAGCTGACCGTGTTCGGCGTCGGCACCGAGCTGGTCGAGGGCGAGTGGCGCGGCGTGTTCCGCCAGCTCATGGCGCAGGGCCTGCTGGCCGTGGAGGGCAACTACCAGACCTTCGTGCTGACCGAGGCCAGCCGCGAGGTGCTGCGCGGCGAGCGCAAGGTGATGATGCGCCGCGACCCGCGCAAGCAGCCCAAGGCGCGGGCGGCCCGCTCCGGGCAGGCGCCGAAGGTGGAGCTGTCCGCCGAGGCGGCGCCGGTGTTCGAGCGGCTGCGGGCCTGGCGGGGCGCGACGGCCAAGGAACAGGGCGTGCCGGCGTACGTGATCTTCCACGACGCCACGCTGCGGGAGATCGCGTCCCGGATGCCGACCAGCCTGGCCGAGCTGAGCACGATCAGCGGGGTCGGGGAGAACAAGCTGGCGAAGTACGGTGAGGGCGTGCTGGAGACCCTGGGTTCGGGGGAGTAGCCGGGCGCAGCGCGTCGACCAGGGCCATGAACAGCGCCAGGTCGGGGATGGTCGCGGCGTCCGGCTCCGGCCAGTCCAGCCGCCCCCGGTCCGCCTCGATCACCGGCCTGGCGGCGTCCGTGTCGACGGCCACCTCGCTCCAGGCCAGCGTGTCCGCGCCGAGGGTCAGCCCGTGGCGATCCACGCCGAGCGCGCCGAACTCCAGCCGGGCGCCGCCGCGCACCGCGCGCAGCGCCTCGGGCAGCCGCGCCTCGACCATCTTCCGTTCGATCTCCGCGCACAACCGGAGCCTGGCGGCGAGCCGGAACGGGCGCGGGCGCAGCGACACCGAGGTGCCGTCCGGGAGACGCATCGCGAACTGGCCGAAGGGCCCGCCGGTCACGCTGACCTCCCGCCACGGACAGGCCGTCTCGGGCGCGCGGCGACCCGCCCGGTACACCAGGCCGCCGTCGTACAGCCGCACCTGTGGGGCGCGGGACCGCTGGGCCGCCACCGCGGCGGCCCCGAGGAGCACCACGACGAGGAACTCCGGAACCAGGATCCGGAGGAACAGGCCGTGGTCGTCGCCGTAGAACCCGGCCAGCACCAGGGCGAACATCAGGACCGCACCGACCAGCAGGCCGCCGAGGGTGTAGACGACCGTGTCCCAGCGGGAGGCTCCGACCCAGCGGCTCCGGTACTGGCCAAGGCTCTGCGGTGTCATCGTGTGCTCCCGGGTCGTGACGGGCGGGTCACCGGGTACGAGCGTTCCGGGCCGCCGGCGGTTGGGGGCGGACCCGCTCGTCTAGCCTGGCCACCATGGGCTTCAGCGGCTTCGGGGAGGGGCTCGTCGACTTCTACGACGGGCTCGAGGCGGACAACTCCAAGGCGTACTGGACCGACCACAAGCCGGTCTACGAGCAGCACGTGCGGGCGCCGATGGAAGCGCTGATGGCCGAGCTGGAGCCGGAGTTCGGCGCGGGCAAGGTCTTCCGGCCGTACCGCGACCTGCGGTTCAGCCCGGACAAGACGCCGTACAAGACGCACTGCGGGGCCATCGTCGGCGGCTACTACGTGCAGGCCGGCGCGGACGGCATCATGGTCGCGGGCGGCTACTACCACATGGCCGGTGACCAGATCCGGCGTTACCGGGTCGCGGTGGACGAGCAGCGCCGGGGCGAGGACCTGCGTCAACGGCTGGCGCGGCTGGCCGGGGCGGACATGACGGTGGCCGGCGACAAGCTCGCCACCCGCCCGCGCGGCGTCGACCCCGGGCACCCCAGGCTGGAGCTGCTGCGGCATCGCTCGATCTACGCCTGGCGGCGCTGGCCGGGGGAGGAGCTGATGCTCAGCCCCGAGCTGCCCGACGCGGTCGCGGCCAGCTGGCGGGCCATCACCCCGCTCATCGAGTGGCTCACCGACCACGTCGGCCCCAGCGACCAGCCCCGCCGCTGACGGGCCGTTATCGCCGGGCGCGCCTGGCCAGCCAGAGCCCGAGCGCGATGCCGCACAGGTCGGTCAGCGCGTCCCACACCGAGGCGTCCCGGTTGATCGGCAGCGCGCCCTGCAGCGGCTCCGAGGCGAGCGCGTAGACGACCAGGCCGATCGCGAGCGGGGCCTCGGCGAACCGGGCCAGCCGCCGCCCGGTGAACGCCAGCGCCGCGAACAGCGCGAAGTGCCCGACCTTGTCCGCCCCGGGGGGCAGGAACGGGATGCCGGAGGCCGGGCTGAACAGGGCATAGAGGCTGATCAGCGTGACGACCAGGAACGGCCCGTAGCGGCGGAGCATGACCCGATCATGCCTGTCCCGCCGGTCGGGGTGTGGCGGTGGCGGTGCGGTCGTGGGCGGGCTCACCCGAGCCGGGCCAGCTGGTCGCGCGCGGCGGCGGCGACGTCGGCAGGCACCCCGAGCTCGTCGAGCATCCGGGCGGCCGCCGCCATCTCCGCCGTGCGGCGTATCGCGTGCCGCTGGCTCCCGGTCTCCAGCCTGTCCACGGTGGTGGCGTCCGCGTCGGTCAGGCTCGCGGCGATGACCGAGCGGAGCCAGTCCTCGCAGCCGTCCGCGCGGGCCGCGCGCAGCGCCTCGACCACCGCCGCCGCCATGCCCTTGTAGAACACGCTGCGCAACAGCTTGCGGCTCGCGGCGAGCCCGGCCGGGCCGTCCATCACCTCGACCGAGGCGCCGAGCGGGTTCAGCAACGCCGCGACGGACGCCGAGGCGACGCCCGAAGCGAGCATCGGCACCCGCAGGCCGTGCCCCGGCACCGGCGCCATGATCGCGACGTCCGCGAACGGCGTCCCTCGGGCGGCCGCGATCCGTGCGAGCTCGCGCTTGGTGCCGGGGGAGGCGGTGTTCAGGTCGGCCCAGACGGCGTCCCGGCCGACGCCGGCAAGGCCCGCGCGCAGCGCCGCGACGGCGCTGGCCTCGCTGTTCACGCTGATCACCAGGTCGGCCCCGTCGGCGGCCTCGGCCTCCGAGCCGGTGTCCCGTACGCCGTCCGTAGCGGCCACGGCGGGGTCGTAGCCGCGCACGTCCGCGCCGGCGGCGACCAGGTCGCGCGCCAACGCCCCGCCGGCCTCACCCAGGCCGAGCACCGCGATCGTTGCGGTCACGTTCGAACTCCCTCCGGTCGTCTTGACTCTGTACGCATAATTGTCGACAATTTAGTGCAAAATCGTCCAGGGGGAGCGCCATGACGGCCCAGCCGGATCTCGACCAACCTTCCGCGCACGCCCGTGAGCTGGTGCGAGGCGCCTATGACGTGCACATCCACGTCGCCCCGGACGTGATGAAGCGGCGGATCGACGACGTCTCGCTGGCGGAGCGGTTCGCGGCCGTCGGCATGGCGGGGTTCGTGCTGAAGTCGCACTACCTGCCCACGGCCGAGCGCGCCGAGGTGGTCCGCCGCGCCCGCCCGGGCGTCGACGCGCTCGGTGCCATCACGCTGAACGCCTCGGTGGGCGGGCTCAACCCGATCGCCGTGGAGATCGCCGGCCGGGGCGGCGCCCGGTTCGCCTGGCTGCCCACCGTGGACAGTGCGAACCAGCGCGCCTGCCAGGCCGAGGAGCCGGCCGGGGCGAAGCCGCCGATGTGGGCGCGGCTGCAGGCGGACCTGGCCGAGGCCGGCATGGCCGCCGACCCGGTGGAGGTGCTCGACGCGGACGGCAAGGTCCTGGAGCGGACCCGCCAGGTGCTGCGCCTGCTGGCCAGGCACGACATGACGCTGGCCACCGGTCACCTGCACCAGGACGAGTCGGCCGCGGTCATCGACGCCGCGCTCGACGAGGGCGTGCGCCGCATCGTCGTCACCCATCCCGAGTTCACCTCCCAGCGCATCGGCGTGCGGCGCCAACGCGCGCTGGCCGGGCGGGGCGCGCTGCTGGAACGGTGCTTCACCACCCCGTACACCGGGAAGGTGAGCTGGGAGGTGTGGCTGGGCAACATCCGTGAGGTGGGGCCGGAGCACTCGGTGATCTCCAGCGACCTCGGCCAGCCGTTCAACCCGCCGGTCGAGGACGGCCTGGCGCTGTCCGCCGACCGGCTGTTGGAGGCCGGCTTCACCGACGCGGAGGTCCGGCGGATGACCGTGCACAACAGCCGATGGCTGGTAGGCGCCGAACCGCTGCCCGACGCGCCGTCCGGTCGGTGAGCGGGGTGCTCGTCGCGGAGGCGGTGACCAAGCGGTTCGCCAAGGGCGACGAGGCGATCGTGGCGCTGCGCGAGCTGACCGTGCGCATCGAGGAGGGCAGCTTCGTCAGCGTCCTGGGGCGCAGCGGCTGCGGCAAGTCCACGCTGCTCAACATGCTTGCCGGGCTCACCGCGCCGACCACGGGGGAGATCCGCTACCGGGACCGGCGGCTGGACGGCCCCGGCCCTCGGATCGGCTACCTCACCCAGCACGACACCCTGATGCCCTGGCGCGACGTGCTGCGCAACGTCGAGCTGCCGCTTCAGATCCTCGGCGTGGACGCCCGGGAGCGCCGCGCCGACGCCACCGACCTGGTGCGCCGGGTGGGCCTGGCCGGGTTCGAGCGGCACTATCCGCGCGAGCTGTCCGGCGGGATGCGCCGGCGCGCGAGCCTGGCCCGGTTGCTCGCCGGCCGGCCGGAGACGCTGCTGATGGACGAGCCGTTCGGCGCGCTCGACGCCCAGCTGCGGACCGAGCTGCAGGAGGAGCTGGCGCGGCTGTGGCAGGGCAGCGGCCAGACGGTGGTGTTCGTGACGCACGACATCGAGGAGGCGCTGCTGCTCGGCGACCGGGTGGTGGTGCTCGGCGGGCTCGGCCGGATCCTGCTCGACCTGGAGGTCGGCCTGGCCCGGCCGCGCCGCGCCGACGACCTGAGGACCGAGCCGGAGTTCGTCGCGCTGCACCGCAAGCTGTCCGCCGCACTCAAGGGGGAGTGACATGACGATCACGGCGGACGCCGGCCCGGTGCGGGTGGCGCTGGACCGCACCTGGTGGCAGCGGCACGGCACGACGACTGTCGTCTGGACGGCGCGCGCCGCGCTGCTCGCGGTGGTCCTGGTGTTCTGGCAGCTCGCCGCCGACCGGTGGGTCGACGCCACGTTCACCAGCCGTCCCACCGAGATCGCGGCCCGGCTGGCGGAGTGGAGCGGCGACGGGACGCTGTGGGCGAACACCTGGATCACGGTGCAGGAGATCGTCTACGGGTTCCTGCTCGGCGCGGGCACCGGCGCGCTGGCCGGATTCGTGCTGGCCTCGCTGAACCTGGTGTACCGGGTGCTGGACCCGTTCGTGATGGCGCTGTACTCGATCCCGAAGGTCGCGCTGGCGCCGCTGTTCATCGTGTGGTTCGGGATCGGCATGCACATGAAGGTGCTGCTGGCCGCCGCCACGGTGTTCTTCCTGGTGTTCCTGAACACTGCGGCCGGGGTGCGCGAGGTGGACAGGGGGCTGGTGGACGCGGTCCGGCTGATGGGCGGCAACCGCCGCGACGTCGCGCTGCGGGTGGTGCTGCCGGCGTCCATGACGGGGGTGCTCACCGGCCTCAAGGTGGCCATCCCGTACGCGCTGATCGGCACGGTGATCGGCGAGCTGGTCGCGTCCAACCGCGGCCTCGGCTACCTGATCAACGACGCCGCGTCGCAGTTCGACACCGCCGGCGTATTCGCCACCCTGGTGGTGCTCAGCGTGATCGCGGGCGTGCTGAACGTGTTCGTCGGCATGGTCGGGCGCCGGGCGAACCGCTGGAAGCCGCTCGATGACTGACCGCCGCGTCGTGCTCAAAGCCCTGGTAGCGACGCCGCTGGTGCTGGCCGGCTGCGCGACCCGCTACTCGACGACCCCGCCCGGCGTGCTCAACGTCGGCCAGATCAGCGACTCGGTGGCGTTCTTCCCGCTGTTCATCGCCGAGGCGCGCGGCTACTTCGCCGCCGAGGGGCTGCGGCTCGGGGAGCGGCCGAGGCTGGGTACGGGCGCGAAGGTGGCCGCCGCGCTCAAGTCGGGCAGCATCGACCTCGGGGCCGGCGTCATCACCGACGCGTTCAACCTCGCCAAGATCGACGACGGTACGCGGGTGGTGACCAGCCTGGTCACCGAGTACTACGTGGACATCGTGGTGCCGCCGTCGTTCGTGGAGCCGGCCACGCTGGCGGAGAAGGTCGGCGCCCTGGTAGGCAGGCGGATCGGCATCACCGGCCCGGCCAGTGGCACCGAGGCGCTGGTCAACTATTTGTTCGCCAGCATCGGCCGCAACGCCGCGACCGACTCGGTGCTGGTGAACCTGGGCGGCGTCGCGACGGCCGCGATCGGGGCGCTCAAGGCCGGCCGGGTGGACGCGCTGGCGTTCTTCCAGCCGATCGCCCAGCAGGCCGCCGCCGCGAACGCCGGCACCACGTTCATCTCGCCAGCGCGCGGCGACGTGCCGGCGCTGCGGGGCGCGCTGCACGGGGTCGTGTTCAGCACCCAGAAGCTGTTGAACCGCAAGCGGGCCGAGGTCGCCGCGTTCAACCGCGCGATGACCAGGGCGCTGGCCGACATCCACGGCGACCCCGCCCAGGCGCGGACCCTGCTCGGCCAGTACCTCAAGGGCAGCGACCCGAAGGCGCTCGACGCGCTGATACCCATCCTGCGCCGCGAGGTCCCTGGCACGCCCGCGGTGCGCCGCGAGCCCTACGACGTCGCCCGCGCCTTCCACCTCGACAGCGGCCTGGCCCGCCGGCCACCCACCTACGACGAGGTGGTGGCCGACCGTGCTTAAGGGGAGCCCGCACACCCACTCCGTACGCCGCGCACCTGCTGCAACGCGTGTGCGGCGTCAAGAGGGGGTGTGCGGGCGGCCGGTCAGAGTGCGTTGAAGCGGCGGCGGGTGGGTTCGATCGCCGGCAGTGTGTCGATGACGCTGCGGAGGTGGCGGCGCATGGCCGCCTCGGCCGCGTCGGGGTCGCCGGCGCAGAGCGCCTCGATGATGTCCAGGTGTTGGGGTAGGGAGACGGCGGGGCGGCCGGGGTGCATGGCCAGTTGGAACTGGTGGCGGACGTTCTGCGCGCGCAGCCGCTCCAGGATCGTGCGCGCGGTGTCCTGCCCGGCCAGGTCGCGGATCAGGGAGTGCAGGCGGCGGTTCAGGTCCGAGTAGCCGAGCAGGTCGCTGGCGGCGACGGCGTCGCGCATGGCCGCGCCGATGGCCCGGAGCTGCTCGCGGTCGGCGTCGGTGAGCCGGGTCGCCGCCTTGGCCGCGCACAGCCCCTCCAGGGCCATCCGCACCTCGGTGATCTCGACGGCCTCGGTGAGCGAGACCGCCCGCACCCGGGCGCCCCTGTTCTGCACCCGCTCGACCAGGCCCTCGCTGGTCAGCTCGACCAGGGCGGTGCGGATGCTGGTGCGGCTGGCGCCGAACCGTTCGGACAGGTCGGCCTCCACCAGCCGCTGGTTCGGCGCGAACTCGCCCTCGGTGATGGCCGCGCGGATGGCGTCGACAACGGGGACCGCCGGATCGGCGTCGGCCCCCTCTGTCCCGGTCATGGTCGCCGAACCTCCACGCGCACATTGGCTACGAAAATGTTGTCATCAGGGTAGCGGCGGCGCGCTGACGTACTCGACGCCGAGCCGGGCGAGCGTGTCGCGCAGCCCGTAGCGGTCCAGGCCCAGCTCGCCGGCCCGGAAGGCGCGGCGGGTGGCGTCCTCCTTCTCCAGCCGGGCCTGGCCGGCGGCGCGCGCCTCGGCGACCCGCTCGCGCGGCACGCACACCACGCCGTCGTCGTCCGCCAGCACCGCGTCGCCGGGGCGCACGAGCTGCCCGCCGACGACGACCGGGACGTTGACCGACCCGGCGGTGGCCTTGACGCTGCCCTGGGCGCTGACCGCCGCCGACCAGACCGGGAAGCCCATCGCCCGCAGCTCGGCGACGTCGCGCACGCCCGTGGTCGTGACCAGGCCCCGGACCCCCCGGTGTGCCAGCGCGGTGGCCAACAGCTCGCCGAACAGTCCGTCCGTGCACGGCGAGGCGGTGGTCACGACCAGCAGGTCGCCGGGCCGGCACTGCTCCACGGCGGCGTGGATCATGAGGTTGTCCCCGGGCCAGCACAGCACGGTGACGGCGGTGCCGCCGGTGCGCGCGCCCTGTTGGATCGGCCGCAGGGTGTGGCCGAGGTAGCCGGTGCGGCCCAGCGCCTCGTGCACGGTCGCCACCCCGAAGCTCACCAGGGCGTCGACCTCGCCGAGCGCCGCGCGCGGCGGATCGGTGACGATCACATTGCTCATGCCAGCTCCCCCGTGACCTGCGGATACAGCCGGACGTAGGCCTCGGCCATGGTCGAGTGCGGCAGCCCGAGGTTGGGGCTGGCGTTGCGCTTGAGCTGCACGCCCCGGCGTTTGGCCAGGTCGGTGTAGTACTCCCACATGTGTTGCTGCGCGGGCAGGCACTCCATCGCCTTGCGCTTGGCGTCGAACACCGGGGTGATGTCCAGCAGCACGTCGGGCCGGAAGTCGCACTGCTCGGGCTGGTGCGGTTCGAAGAAGAACACCGGCGGGGCGCCCAGCGGCTCGCCTGGGGCGTCGTAGCCGATCGCCTGCGCGAGCACCCGGGCCTGCAGCGCCATCCGGGCCGCCGCCGGGTGGTCGCCGTTGTAGGGGTCGGCCAGCGTGTGGGTGAGCACCACGGTGGGGGCCAGCTCGCGGAACACGTGCACCAGCCGGTCGGTGAGCTCCGGCGACTCCACCAGCGGGTAGTCGCCCGCGTCCAGGAAGCGGATGTCCGCGCCCAGCGCCGCCGCCGCGGCCTCGGCCTCCGCGCGGCGCAGCGCCTTGATCTCCGCCAGGCCGCGGCCCTCCCGCCAGGCGCGCGCGGACTCGCCGCGCTCGCCGAAGCTCAGGCACACCACCGTGGCCCGCTCGCCGCGCCGCGCGGCGAGCGCGATCGCCCCACCGGCCCGCCAGACGAAGTCGCCCGCGTGCGCGCTGACCACCAGCAGGCTGCCGTTGCTCGGTTCCATACGGCCAGCCTGGTCAGCGGACGCAAAATTGTCAACAATTTGCGTGACTATCTTGTGGCCGGCGCGGATGGGGGCCGTAGGGTCGCTGTTCACGTTGCGGTCGTCGTTCTGCATCGAGTCAGCGCTAGGCTCTGGTGTGTGAGCCGCCGCGCAAAGATCGTCTGTACCCTCGGCCCCGCCACCGCGAGCCCGGAGCGAATCCGGGAGCTGGTGAGGGCCGGCATGGACGTGGCCCGGCTGAACTTCAGCCACGGCAACCGAGAGGACCACAAGCAGGTCTACCAGCTCGTACGGGAGGCCGCCGACGAGCAGGGGCGGGCCGTCGGGATCCTCGCCGACCTGCAGGGGCCGAAGATCCGCCTCGGCCGGTTCGCCGCCGGGCCGGTGGAGTGGCGCACCGGGGAGGAGGTGCGGATCACCGTCGAGGACGTGGCCGGCACCCACGACCGGGTGTCCACCACCTATGGCGGGCTGGCCAACGACGCGCGCCCGGACGACCGGCTGCTGGTGGACGACGGCAAGGTCGGCCTGCGGGTGCTCAAGGTCGACGGCCTCGACGTGGTGTGCAAGGTGGTCGAGGGCGGCCAGGTCAGCGACAACAAGGGCATCTCGCTGCCCGGCATGAACGTCTCGGTGCCGGCCATGAGCGAGAAGGACGTGGCGGACCTGGAGTTCGCGCTCGGCCTGCGGGTGGACTTCGTGGCGCTGTCCTTCGTGCGCAGCCCGGCGGACATCGACGCGGTGCACCAGGTGATGGACCGGGTCGGCGGCGGCCGGCTGCCGGTGATCGCCAAGCTGGAGAAGCCGGAGGCGGTGGACAACCTGGAGGCCATCGTGCTGGCCTTCGACGGGATCATGGTGGCCCGGGGCGACCTCGGCGTGGAGCTGCCGCTGGAGAACGTCCCGCTGGTGCAGAAGCGCGCCATCCAGATCGCGCGGGAGAACGCCAAGCCCGTGATCGTGGCCACCCAGATGCTGGAGTCCATGATCACCAGCCCCAGGCCCACCCGCGCCGAGACCTCCGACGTGGCCAACGCGGTGCTGGACGGCACCGACGCGGTGATGCTCTCCGGCGAGACCAGCGTCGGCCGCTACCCGATCAAGACCGTGCAGACCATGGCGCAGATCGTGGAGGCGGTGGAGGCCGGCTCGCCCGGGGTGCCGCCGCTGAACCACGTGCCCCGCACCAAGCGCGGGGTGCTCTCCTACGCGGCCCGCGACATCGGCGAGCGGCTCAACGCCCGCGCGCTGGTGGCCTTCACCCAGTCCGGGGACACGGTGCGCCGGCTGGCCCGGCTGCACAGCAAGCTGCCGCTGCTGGCGTTCACGCCGGTCCAGGCGGTGCGCAGCCAGCTCGCGCTGACCTGGGGCACCGAGACGTTCCTGGTCGACGAGGTGGAGTCCACCGACGCCATGGTCCGGCAGGTGGACGCCGCGATGCTGAGCATCGGCCGGTCCGAGCCCGGTGACCTGATGGTCGTGGTGGCCGGCTCGCCCCCGGGCACGGTGGGCTCGACCAACCTGATCCGGGTGCACCGGCTGGGCGAGGAGGATCACGGCTGAGCGGCTCCCCGGGTAGGGCAGACTGCGAGCCCATGACGCAACACGGTTCCGAGCCGGCCGATCTCGCCCCGGGCACCGCCGAGGACGTCGACGGCGAGGAGCTGGGCGTCGACGGCGTGCCGCGCGGGCAGCTCGTGCTGGACAAGCTGGTGGCGCGGCTGGACCTGGAGCGCATCGAGGTCAACCTGTTCCGGGGGGTCAGCCCGGCGCGGTCCACGCCCCGGGTGTTCGGCGGCCAGGTGGCGGGGCAGGCGCTGGTCGCGGCCGGCCGCACGGTGCCGGAGGACCGGGGCGTGCACTCGCTGCACGCCTACTTCATCCGCCCCGGCGACCCGAAGATCCCGATCGTCTACGAGGTGGAGCGGGTGCGCGACGGCCGCTCGTTCACCACCCGGCGGGTGCTGGCCATCCAGCACGGCGAGGCGATCTTCTCGCTGTCCGCGTCGTTCCAGCTCCCGCAGCCCGGCCTGGAGCACACCGAGCCGATGCCCGAAGGCGTGCCCGACCCGGAGACCCTGCCCGACATGGGCACCCGGATCACGAACATGAACCTGCCGGTCAGCCCGTTCCAACTGCTGCCGAGGCCGCTGGACATCAGGTTCGTCGGCGAGCCGGTGTTCTCCCCGGACTTCGAGCCGACCCGGGAGCCGATGCGGGTGTGGATGCGCGCGGACGGCACCCTGCCGGACGACAAGCTGCTGCACGTCTGCCTGCTCACCTACGCCTCCGACCTCACGCTGCTCAACTCGGTGCTGGCCCGCCACCGGGTCTCGCCGGACGACGAGGGCGCCGCGCGGGCCAGCCTGGACCACGCCATGTGGTTCCACCACGGCTTCCGGGCCGACGAGTGGCTGCTCTACGAGTGCTACTCGCCCGTCGCGTCCGGCGCGCGCGGGCTGGCCACCGGCCGGTTCTTCACCCGCAAGGGCCGGCTGATCGCCACCACCGTGCAGGAGGGCCTGGTCCGGGTGGCCAGAAAGCGCTCCTAGTTTCGGGAGGGGTCCCCCCGGGCGGACGGCATCCTTGTGGCCTGCGAGCTCTCCGGTGCCGTGCGAGGGTGAGAGTCCATGACCATGACTCCGATCCGGGACAAGCCGCGCGTCGAGGTCGTCACGTTCATCCTGATCGGGATCAACGTCGCCGTGTACGTGGGCGAGGTCGCCTACCCGCCGCTGGTGGGCGCGCTGGGTGGGATCGCCGAGCGGGCCGCGGCCGGGCAGTACTACCGGCTGGTCACGTCCGCGTTCCTGCACGAGCCACTGCCGCACCTCACGCACCTCATGTTCAACATGCTGGCGCTGTGGAGGTTCGGCCGGCAGGTCGAGCGGGTGCTGGGCCGTGGCCGGTATCTGGTGGTGTACGCGCTGTCCGCGGCGGGCGGCTCGGCGGTGTCGTATGCCTTCCTTCCGCCCCAGGCCAACGGGATCGGGGCGTCCGGCGCCATCTTCGGGCTGTTCGGCGCGCTGATCGTGCTCGTGCGCCGGGCCGGGCTACCGCTCGGCGAGATGCTGACCATGCTGGCGATCAACCTGGTCTTCTCGTTCCTGGCGCCGCACATCGACTGGTACGCCCACCTGGGTGGCCTGGTCGCGGGTGCGGTGGTCACCTCGGCCATGGTGCTGCCGGCCAGGGCCCGGCGCGGGACGGTCGGCGCGGTGGCGTGCCTGGCCGTCGCGTGCGCCGCCGCCGGGACGGCGGTCTACCGGTCCGCCGTGCTCGCGGGGCGGCTGCGGAACCTGCCCGGGAGCTACACGGTCACCGGAACGCTCACCGGCTGCACCGGGTTCACCCCGGCCGACTGTGCGAAGTCCGCCGCGCTCGGCTCGGCCTGGACGATCGACGACTGCGGCGAGCAACGGTGCACGATCAGCGGGCGGGAGTGGGAGGGCGCGGCGCCGCTGACGTCGGCGGACGGGCACTGGAGGGCAGCGGGGCTGACGCGCACCTTCGAACGCTCCAGCACGTGCGGGGGCGCGCCGGCCCCCACCGCCGACGCCGTCGACCTCACCCCTCGGGTCGTCGACGGCGTCGAGACCCTCTACGGCACGGTCCGCATGACGTCGACCCCGTGGGGGTGCCGACCCTCCACGCTCACGTGGCAGATCACCGGAACCCGGTGACGACGCTAAGGTCACCGGCATGCAGACCGACGTGACGTTCAGCTGCGATGACGGATTCGTCATGCCCGGCGTGCTGACCACGCCGGACGACGACGGTGGCGAGGCGGCCGGCCCGAGGCCGGGGCTGCTGCTGGTCTACGAGGCGCTCGGGATGAACCAGGAGATGGCCAGGGTGGCCAGGGACCTGGCGGCCGAGGGGTGGACGGTGCTCATCCCGGACCTGTTCGCCAGGGCGGCCAAGCCGATCTGCATCGCGCGCTGCCTGCGCACCGTCGCCACCGGCCAGGGCGAACCGCTGGACGACCTGGAGGCCGCCCGCCGCTACCTGGCCGGGCTGGACGGCGTGGACGGTGAGCGGCTGGGCGCGATCGGGTTCTGCATGGGCGGCGGGTTCGCGCTGCTGCTGGCCATGACCGGGAACTACAAGGCCAGCGCCCCGTTCTACGGCATGGCGCCCAAGCGGATGCCGAAGTCCTGCCCGGTGGTGGCCAGCTACGGCGGCAAGGACAAGATGCTGACCAAGGACCCGGCCCGGCTGACCGCCAACCTGACCGAGCTCGGCGTGGCGCACGACGTCAAGACGTACCCCGAGGCCGGGCACTCGTTCTACACGAAGGCGCCGACCCGGCCGATCCAGCTGATCGGCCCGTACACCCCGCTGCACGTCGCCTACCACGAGCCGAGCGCCAGCGACGCGCACCGGCGGGTGGTCGCGTTCTTCCGCGAACACCTGGATGCCTGAGCAACAGCAACCGGCCGGCGAGAGCCTGTTCACGGTTCTGGTCGCGCTCGGGGCCAACACCGCGATCGCGGTGGCCAAGGCCGTCGCCGGGCTGCTCACCGGCAGCGCCGCCCTGCTCTCCGAGGCGGCGCACTCGGTCGCGGACTGCGGCACCGAGGTGTTCCTGCTCACCGCCGTGCGCCGGTCGGCCCGCCCCGCCGACCGCCGCCACCCGTTCGGCTACGGCAAGGAGCGGTACTTCTGGTCGCTGCTGGCGGCGATCTCCATCTTCACCGCGGGCGCGCTGTTCTCGCTGTACCAGGGGGTGCACTCGCTCACCGGGCACCCGGAGGAGCACAAGGACGTGCTGGTCGGCTACCTGGTGCTGGCGGTGTCCGCCGTGCTGGAGTCGATCTCGCTGAGCCAGGCGATCCGGCAGGTCCGCGCCGAGCGGGCCGAGGGCGGGCTGACGCTGCGCCAGTACCTGCGCACCAGCGACGACCCGACGGTGAAGACCGTGCTCTACGAGGACAGCGCGGCGCTGGTCGGGCTGACGATCGCGTTCGCCGGGCTCGGCCTGACCCAGCTCACCGGCTCGCTGGTCTGGGACGGGATCGCCTCGCTGCTCATCGGCCTGCTGCTGGTCGTGGTGGCCTACCAACTGGGCCGCACCAACATGAACCTGCTGATCGGGCGCCAGGCCGACCTGCGGCTGGTCCGCGCGGTCCGCCAGCGGCTGGCCGACGCGCCCGAGGTCGACGCCGTGGTGGACCTGCTCACCATGCTCACCGGGACCGACCGGGTGCTGGTGTGCGCCCGGCTGGACTTCGTGGACACGGTCACCACCGCGGACCTGGAGCGCGCCTGCGTGCGGATCGACTCCGAGCTGCGCGCCGAGTTCGGCGACCTGGACGAGATCTTCCTGGAGCCGGTGCCGCGCAACGACCCGGAGATGCGGGCTCGCGTCCGAGAGCGCTACGGGCAACGAGGGAGCGAGTGATCTCACGAGACCGGCCGGAATCCGCCCCGTGTGATAGGAAAAATGAGTGACCAGCCGCCGCGGTGAGGAGAGCTGATGGCCGACCGCCAGTGGGGGTTCCGCACCCGGGCGGTGCACGCCGGGGCGGCCCCCGACCCGACCACCGGCGCCCGCGCGGTGCCGATCTACCAGTCGACGAGCTTCGTGTTCGAGGACACCACCGACGCGGCCAGCCTGTTCGCGCTGCAGAAGTACGGCACGATCTACAGCCGCATCTCCAACCCGACGGTGGCGGCGCTGGAGGAACGGCTGGCCAGCCTGGACGGCGGGCTCGGGGCGGTGGCCACCGCGAGTGGCCAGGCCGCCGAGTTCGTCACCTTCTCCACCCTGGCCGGCGCCGGTGACGAGATCGTGGCCGCCGCCGGCCTCTACGGCGGCACGGTGACGCAGATGGACGTCACGCTGCGCCGGTTCGGGGTGAACACGGTGTTCGTCGGCGGCGACACACCCGAGGACTTCGCGGCCGCGATCACGGACCGGACCAAGCTGGTGTTCGCCGAGGTGATCGCCAACCCGTCCGGGGAGATCGCGGACATCGCCGGCCTCGCCGAGGTGGCGCACGCCGCCGGCCTCCCGCTGGTCATCGACGCGACCATGGCCACCCCGTACCTGTGCCGGCCGATCGAGCACGGCGCCGACATCGTGATCCACTCGCTGACGAAGTTCCTCGGCGGGCACGGCACCACGCTGGGCGGGGTGGTGATCGAGTCCGGCCGGTTCGACTGGGGCAACGGGCGGTTCCCACAGATGACCGAGCCGATCCCGGCCTACGGCGGGCTGAGCTGGTGGGGCAACTTCCAGGAGTTCGGCTTCCTCACCAAGGTGCGTTCCGAGCAGCTGCGCGACATGGGGCCTGCGATGTCCCCGCACAGTGCGTTCCTGCTGATCCAGGGCGTGGAGACGCTGCCGCAGCGGATGGAGGCGCACGTGGCGAACGCCCGGGTGGTGGCCGAGTGGCTGGCCGCCGACCCGCGGGTGTCCTACGTCCGCTGGGCCGGCCTGCCGGACCACCCGCACCACGACCGGGCGGCGAAGTACACCCCGCTCGGGCCGGGCGCGGTGTTCTCCTTCGGGGTGCGCGGCGGCCGCGCGGCCGGGCAGAAGTTCATCGAGTCCGTCGAGCTGTGCAGCCACCTGGCGAACATCGGCGACGTCCGCACGCTGGTCATCCACCCGGGTTCGACCACCCACCAGCAGCTCTCCGACGAGCAGCTGCGCGCCGGCGGGGTGCCGCCGGACCTGGTGCGGATCAGCGTCGGGCTGGAGGACCCTGACGACATCCTCTGGGACCTGGACCAGGCGCTGGCCGCCGCCACCAAGGACGCCGCTGTGGAGGCCCGATGAGCACGAACGGCTCCGGCGAGTGGATCAACCCGTCGCCGACCGCCCGGCTGGCGCTGCTGCGGCGGACTCGGTCGGTGGCCATGGTGGGCGCGTCCGCGAACCCGGCGCGGCCCAGCAACTTCGTCGCCACCTACCTGCTGGCCAGCACGAACTACGACGTCTACTTCGTGAACCCGAACGCCACCGAGATCCTGGGCCGCCAGGTGTACCCCTCGCTGGCGGCGCTGCCGGTCGTCCCCGACCTGGTCGACGTCTTCCGCCGCCCCGCCGACCTGCCGTCCGTCCTCGACGACGCCCTCGCCGTCGGCACCAAGGCCCTCTGGCTGCAGTTCGGCCTGTGGGCACCCGAGGTGGCCCGCCGCGCCGAGTCCGCCGGCCTGACCGTCGTCATGGACCGCTGCCTGAAGATCGAGCACGCCCGGTTCCACGGCGGCCTCCACCTCGCCGGCTTCAACACGGGCGTGATCTCGTCCAGGCGAGCGACCAGGTGACCGGGCCAAGAGTCCGCGAGTCGGGGATTTTGTCAGGGTGAGTCGCGGATTTTGTCAGGTGACCTGGCGATGAGCAGTTCGGTACGGCGGGTGACCGGGGCCTGGCTGGAGGGCGACCCGGTGGGGGAGCGGCGGTTCGTCGACGCGCCCGGGATCCAGCTCGAACTGGGCGGCGCGCTGCCCGGCATCCGGTTCGCCTACGAGACCTGGGGGCGGTTGTCCCCGGCCAGGGACAACGCCGTGCTGGTGCTGCACGCGCTGACCGGCGACAGCCACGCGATCGGCGAGCCGGGCCCCGGGCACCCGACGGGCGGCTGGTGGCAGGGCGTGATCGGGCCAGGGCTGGGCCTGGACACCGACAGGTGGTTCGTGGTCTGCCCGAACGTGATCGGCGGCTGCCAGGGCAGCACCGGTCCGTCCTCGCCGGCCCCGGACGGCGCGCCGTGGGGCAGCCGGTGGCCGGCCACCACGATCCGCGACCAGGTGGTGGCCGAGTTCGGGTTCGCCGACGCGCTCGGGATCTCCCAGTGGGCCTCGGTGGTCGGCGGCTCGATGGGCGGCCAGCGGGCGCTGGAGTGGGCCCTCTGCGCCCCGGAACGGGTCCGCCGGATGATCCTGCTGGCGGCCAACGCGGAGGCCAGCGCCGACCAGATCGGCACCTGCTCGATCCAGCTGGACGCCATCCGCGCCGACCCGCGCTGGCACGGCGGCGACTACTACGACGACCCGGTCGGCCCGCACGTCGGGATGGGCATCGCCCGGCGCATCGCGCACCTGACCTACCGCACGGCCGACGAGGTGGACACCCGCTTCGGCCGCTCCTGGCAGGACGGGACGGACCCGCTGCGCGGCGGCCGGTACGCCGTGCAGTCCTACCTTGACCACGCCGAGGACGGGCTGCGCGACCGGTTCGACGCCGGCACCTACGTGGCGCTGACCTCGGCCATGAACAGCCACGAGATCGGCAGGGGGCGCGGCGGGACGGTGGCCGCGCTGCGCCGGCTGCGCGCCACGCCGACCATCGTCGGGGTGGACTCCGACCGGCTCTACCCGCTGCGCCAGCAGCTCGAGCTGGCCTCGCTGCTCGGCGTCGAACCGCGCGTGATCCACTCCGAACGCGGGCACGACGGGTTCCTGGTGGAAACCGAACAGGTCAACGCCGTCCTCACGGAGGCCATGGCGGGCTGACCGGCCGCGCGCACACCCCCGGGCCGCCCGCCTGTGCCGCCAGCACACCGCGCGAGCCCGGGGCAACGGCACCATGCCTGCCACCGCCGACCGCATCCCCCGGAGGTCAGGCCGCCGTGAACCGTTCGCTTCGGCTGCTGGCGTCCGCCGCCGTGGCCGCCCTTCTCGTACTGTCGTCGCTGGCCTGCAGCCGGCCGGAGACCGGCGCGGGCGGCGCGACCCCCGCCAAGAGCCCGGACCAGAAGCTGAACATCGGCTTCTTCGGGTTCGCCAAGGCCAACTCGTTCGCCCAGGCCACCTGGGCCGGCGTGCAGGAGTACGCGGCCGCGCACAACGCCACCGCCACCTTCCTCGACCCCAACTTCGACGCCACCACCCAGGTCAACCAGCTCCAGGACGCGGTGGCGTCCAAGCGCTACGACGTGATGATCGTGCAGGCCAACGACGGCACGGCGGTGGTCGCCGCGGTCAAGCAGGCGGTGGCGGCCGGGATCACGGTGGTCACCGAGTTCACCCCGGTGGGCGGGCGGTACGACACCACCGACGCGCAGGTCCCCGGCACGGTGAGCATCGTGGACGCGCCCACCTTCAACGGCGAGGGGCTGGCGACGCTCGGGCTCGGCGCGTGCAAGGAGCTGGCCGCGCGGCCGTGCAAGGTGGCCTACCTGCAGGGGTTCGCCAACTACCCGCTGGACACCGCGCGCACCAACGCGGCCGAGGCGGCGCTGCGGGCCGGCGGGGCCGACGTGGTGGCCAGCGTGGTCGGCGGCTACACCCAGGACGCCGGCCGCGCCGCCTTCCAGAACGTGCTGCAGGCCCACCCGGACGTGCAGGTGGTGATCGGCTCCTCGCAGGCCATCCAGGGCGCGGCCCCGCTGGCCGCCGGGAAGAACATCAAGTTCATCGGCAACGGGGGCTCGGCGCAGGCGTTCGCGGCGGTGCAGTCCGGGGCGTGGTACGGCGCGTACGTGGTGCCGGAGAAGGCGGAGGGCGCCAGGGCGGCCGAGCTCGGGCTGGCCAAGGCGCGCGGCCAGTCGGTGCCCACCGCCACCGACGCGCGCACGCTCACCCCGTACCGGGGGCTCGGGACCAGGGACACGCTGCGCGGGCAGAACGCGGACTACTCGGACTGATGGTGCTCGGCCGGACACCGGCGCCGAGGATCGAGATCCGGGGCGTGGGCAAGAGCTACAGCGGGGTGTCCGTGCTGCGCGGCATCGAGCTGGACATCGCGCCCGGCGAGATCCACTGCCTGGTCGGCGAGAACGGGGCCGGCAAGAGCACGCTGTTGAAGATCCTGGCCGGGGTGATCAGGGCGGACCGGGGCGGTGTGAGCTTCGACGGCGAGCGGACGGCCATGCACCACCCCCGGGACGCGATCCGGCACGGCGTCGGGCTGATCTCGCAGGAGGGCGCGCTGGTGCCGGCGCGCACGGTGCTGGAGAACGTGTTCCTTGCCCGCTGGTCGCACCGGTTCGGGGTGCCGAGGCGGGGCGAGGACCTGCGGCGGTTCGAGGTGCTGCGCCGCGAGGCCGGGTTCGACGTGGACCCCGGCGCGCGGGTCGGGGAGCTGTCGATCGGGCGCCAGCAGCAGGTGGAGGTGTTGCGCGCGCTGGCCCGCGACACCAGGGTGCTGGCCATGGACGAGCCCACCGCGGTGCTGTCCGAACACGAGACGGAGAACCTGCTCGGGCTGATCCGCCGCCTGGCCGCCGCCGGCACCACGGTGATCCTGGTGTCGCACTTCCTGGACCAGGTGCTCCGCGTCGCCGACCGGGTCACCGTGCTGCGCGACGGCGAGCTGGTGATCACCGACGCGCCGGAGGGGCACACGCCGGCGACGCTGGTCCGGCACATGGTCGGGCGGGAGCTGGACGTGCCGCGCCCGGAGCCGGCGCCGGTGCCGGCGGACGCGCCGGTGCGGCTGGCCGCGCGCGGGCTGAGCCGGGGGCCGGTGGACGGGGTGGACCTGTCGGTGCGCGCCGGCGAGATCGTCGGGCTGGCCGGGCTGGTCGGCAGCGGGCGCACCGAGACGCTGCGGCTGTTGTTCGGCGCGGACCGGCTGGCGGCCGGCGTGGTGGAGGTCGACGGGGTGGCGCATCCGAGGCTCACGCCGCGCCGGGCGATGGCCGCCGGTGTCGCGCTGGTGCCGGAGTCGCGCAAGGAGCAGGGCCTGGTGATGATCCGCTCGGTGCGGGAGAACGTCGCGCTGGCCACGCTGGCGGCGCGCCGGGTCGGGCCGTTCTTCCGCGCCGGGGCGGAGCGCGCCGCGGTGGCCGAGGTGTCCGGCGCGGTGGACATCCGGGCCGCCGCGCCGGAGGCCGCCGTCCAGACGCTTTCCGGTGGCAACCAGCAGAAGGCCGTGTTCGCGAAGTGGCTGCTGCGCCGGCCGAGGGTGCTCCTGGTCGACGAGCCGACCCGGGGGGTGGACGTGGCCGCCAAGACGCAGATCCACCGGTTTCTGGTGCGGATGGCCGCCGAAAGAGCGGCCATCGTGGTGGTCTCCTCGGACATCGAGGAGCTGCTCGCGCTGGCGCACCGGGTGCTGGTGCTGCACCGGGGGCGGGTGGCCGGGGAGTTCGAGCGGGGCGCGTCCAGCGAGGCCGTGATGGCGGTGGCTTTCGGGCATCAGGAGCCGGCGTGAAGGCCGTCGCGCTGGCCCCCTTGACGCGGGGGAACGGCCGGCGGGGTGCCCGGGTGCGCGACTACGGCATCCTGGTCGCGCTGTTGGCCATGGTGCTGGCGCTGTCGCTGAGCACCAGCACGTTCCTGAGCGTGGCGAACCTGGTGAACCTGCTCGACCAGTGCTCGATCGTCGGGCTGCTGGCGGCCGGGGCCACCGTGTGCATCCTGTGCGGCGTGTTCGACCTGACCGCGAGCGCGACGCTGGCGCTGTCCGCGATCGTGGGCGTCCAGCTCACGCGGATGGCCGGAATCGGCGTCGGGTTCGTCTCGGCGGTGCTGGCCGGCGCGCTGTTGGGCCTGGTCACCGGCGTGATCGTGGTGCGCAGCGGGGTGCACTCGTTCATCGCAACCTTGGCCACCAGCATCATCTACCGGGGCGTCGCGGTGGTCGCCACGGCGGGCGTGATCGTCTATCCGCTGGCCGGGCAGGCCGACGACTTCGGCATGCTCACCTGGCCCTCGGTGTTCGGCCTGACCTCGGCGACGGTGCTGTTCGTGGTGGTGGTCGTCGCGCTCGGGCTGCTGGTTTCGGCGACCACGTTCGGCCGGCGGGTCTACGCCGTGGGCGGCAACATCGAGGCCGCCCGGCTGTCCGGCATCCGGGTCGGCCAGGTGCAGGTCGCGGCCTACGTGCTCAGCGGCATCTGCTCGGCGCTGGCCGGGTTGATCCTGGCCTCGCGCGCGGGCTCCGCCCAGTCCAGCATGGCCACCGGCATGGAGCTGTCCGCGATCGCGGCCGCCGTCATCGGCGGCACCAGCATCCTGGGCGGCTCCGGGGCCATCTGGCGCGGCGTGGTCGGCGCGCTGCTGCTGACCCTGATCGGCAACGGCTTCAACCTGCTCGGCTGGGACACCATCTACCAACAGGTCGTCCAGGGCTGCCTGATCCTGCTCGCCGTCGCCGTCGACCGCTACCTCCGCACCCGGGCGACATGACATCGGCGGCACACACCGTCCGGGCGCGGCACACGGGTTGCGACAGGTGTGCGGCGCCGCGACGGTGTGTGCCGTCCGCGTGCACGGTGGCTAGGGTGATCGGATGCCCGTGCGGACGCACGTCGGGGTGAGTCTGGGGCCGGAGTCGTCGCGCGCCGTGGTCGTACGGGGCGGCGGGGTGCTGGCCACGCCGGCGGCGTCCGGCGACGATCCGGGGGAGCTGTTCGCGCGCGCGGCGGCGGCGTGTCCGGGGCCGCCGGCGGGCGTGGTCGTGGACCTGTCCGGGGTGTTGGTGGAGCTGGTGCTGCGGCGGCCGGCCGAGCTGGCGCGGGTGGCGATGATCAGGGTGGTGCCCAGGGCGGCGTCGGATCCGGCGTTGGGGCGGCACCCGGACGACGTGATCGAGCGGCTGATCGGGCGGCGGTACACCGTGCCGGGCGGTCACGACCTGTGCGGGCGCGAGCTGCGCCCGCTGGACCGGGCGGCGCTGCGGCGGGTGGTCGCCGAGATCGAGGGCGGGGCGGCGCGGTGTGTGGCGGTGGTCGCGGCCGGGTCGCCGGCGCAGCCTCGGCACGAGCGCGAGGTGGCCGACACCGTGCAGTCCGCGATCCCGGACGCGCGGATCTCGGCGGCCCACGAGTTCGGCGGGCAGGGGCTGGTGCACCGGGAGGCGACGGTGGTGCTGAACGCCGCGCTGGACGCCGCCGCCGAGCGGGTGCTCGACGGGTGCGAGCGGGCGGCGGCTCGGGCGTTCCCGGGCGTGCCGTTCCACGTGGCCCGGGGCGACGGGGGACGGGCCAGCGCGTCGCGGATGCGGGCGCTGCCGGTGACCGGGCTGGGCGCGGCCGACGCGTTGCGGCTGGTCGGCGCGGCCACGCTGGCCGGGGAGGCGGACTGCCGGGTGGTGTTCGCCCGGGACGAACCCCCGGTGTTCGGTGACGTGCGGGGCGGGCTCGCGGTGGTCCGCCCGCAGGCCCCGCCCGAGCTCGGCACCGTGCTCGTCACCCCGACCGCCGCCCTCACCAGGGCCGACCCGGCGCGCCTGAGGTCCGGGCAAGCGTCCGGCCTGCCCGTGATCGAGCCGGACACCGATCCCGACGTGCTCGGCTGCGTCGGCGCCACCGCCAGCCTGCCGACCGCGTGGCTGGACGAGGTGGCGTTCCTCGAGTCGGCCGCCGAGCTGGAGCGGATCAGGCGCGACGCGCTGGCCAGGGCCACCGTGCTGGCCACCGCCAACGGCGCCGCGCCCGGCTCGACCTCCGTGGTCGAGGTGGCCACCGTCGCGGTGCCGTACAGCCCGTCCGGCATGGTCCGCATCCGGGTGCGGGTGGCCGGCTCGCCGGAACCGGGTCGTGCCCCATGAGCACCTCGTACCTGGGTGGCGGGGCGGCGATCGCGGCCGAGGACGTGCCCGCGCTCTACGCCGGGGCGAACTTCTACACCCCGGCCATCGCGGACCTGGGCTGGACCTCGCTGCTGGCCTGGACGGTCAGCCTGCTGGAGCGCAACGGCCCGGTGCCGCTGGTGCGTCCCACCGCAATCGCGCCGGACACCCGGTGCGCGGCGGTGTGCGTGATCGGCTCCGGCGCCGCCATGGCCGACCTGCCGCCCACCGGCGACGAGTTCGCCATGGCCGTGCGCGAGCTGGCCGCCATGACCGGTGCCTCCGACTTCGATGCGGTGTACCCGCTGGCGGCCGCCACGGTGAGCGCGGTGGTGCCGGTCGCGGTGGCCAGCCAGCTCGGCGTCCCGCTGCTGGACGCGGACGGCGAGGGCCGCACGTTCGCGCTGATCCACCACACCGCCATGCACCTGGCCGGGGTGGCGGCCACGCCGCTGGTGGTGCGCGGGGTGACCGGCGAGTCGGTGGGGATCAGGGTGCTCGCCTCGGCGCGGGTGGACACCTTGCTGCGCTCCAACGTCGAGGTGCTCGGCGGCTGGGCGGCGCTGGCCGGCTACCCGAGCACGGCGGGGGAGCTGTGCCGCGCGGCGCTGCCCGGCACGGTGTCGCGGCTGCTCAACGTGGGCCGGCTGCTGCGGGAGTCGACGGGCGCGGACGAGCTGGTGGCCAGGCTCGCGGCGGTCACCGGCTGCCGGCGGCTCGGCCGGGGCCGCATCGTCGAGCTGGAGCACCTGAGCCGTCCCACCGACCTGATGAACCCGGCGCACCCGTCCACCGTGGTGATCGACGAGGTGGGCGGTGGTGGTGGGGGAGGTGGCGGAAAATGTGACAGCGGTCGGATGTACCGGCTGGAGCTGCGCAGCGAGATCGTCGCGGTGTTCGCCGACGGCGCGCTGGTCGCGGCCGCCCCGGACCTGATCTCGCTGGTCAACGTCCAGTACGGGGAGGTGGCGACGCTGGACAACCTGGAGCCGGGCGACCTGGTCGACATCCTGGTCATGCCCGCCGACGCGGTCTGGTACTCCGCCGAGGGGCTGGCCATGGTGGGCCCGGCCTCGCACGGCATCCCGCTGGACCACCCCCGGCGGCGGTGACCATGCGGCCCCAGGAGTCCACGGCACCGCTGCACCTCGGCGAGCTGCTGCGGGTCGCCCCGCTGGCCGACGCCGAGGCCGTGCACCTGCCGGACCCGGACCGGCCGGTGCACGAGGTGGTGCTCGCGCAGACGTTCGACAGGCTGCACCGGATCCCGCCGCACGCGCTGGTCGTGCTGCACGACGAGGCGGCGGCGGGCGGCTGGTCGCTGGCCGCCGCGCTGCACGTCGGCTGGGAGCGCAACGCCGTCGCGGTGGTGGTCCCGCCCGCCGCGGTGTCGTCCTCCAGCGCGGTGCTGGCGCAGCGGCTGGGCGTGGCCGTGCTGGTGGTCGACGACGACCCGGTGGACCTGGCGCTCACCCTGGCCGGGCAGCTCAGCGCCCCGGCCGCGACCAGGGCGCTGCGGGTGGCGCGGTGCGCGGAGCGGCTGGCCGAGCAGTCCAGCGTGCGCGGCGTGCTCGGGCTGCTCAACCGCGAGCTGCGGCCGGTCACGGTGGCGCTGCTGGTCGGCGAGGCGGTCGCGGCCGGGCGGGCGTCCGCGGTGTCCGACCATCCCGGCGCCGAGCGGATCAGGGTGGAGGTCACCGACCCGTCCGGCCGGCGGTGGGGCGAGCTGGTCGCGTCCGTGCCGGCGGGCGGCGCGGCGGCGGCCGGCCCGGTGGAGCCGGTGCTGCGGCTGGCCCGCCCGCCGCTGGTGGCGGCGTGGGCGCACGCCCGGGTGCACTCCGCCGCCCGCGCCGACCAGGAGCGGGCCACGTTCCGGCTGTTTCGCCGTATGTCCAGCTCGGGCGGCGTCCACCTCGAACCGGACGGGGAGGTCGACGCGCCGTCCTGGACCGACGAGCTGGGCTGGCACGTGGACGGCGCCAACCGGGCGGTCTGGATCTCGCCGGCGCGCCCGGAGGACGTCGAGACCACCCCCGAGCTGACCGAGCTGGTCCGGGTGGCCTGGCAGCGCCACCTCGGCGACTGGCCGGTGGTGGCCGACGGCGACGGCTGGGTCTCCTGGCACAGCGGCGCCGACGCGGACGACCTGGCGTCGACCCGGCAGGCGGTACGGGCGGCCACCGTGGCGGCGCGTCGACACGGCCTGGTGCTCGGGGTCGGCGGCGCGCACCGGGGCATTCCCGGCCTGATGCGGTCGGTCACCGAGGCGCGCCTGGCCGCGCACGCGGCGCTGGACGCCGGCCCCGGCTCGGTGCAGTGGTTCGACCAGGTCGGCGCCCGCGCCGCGCTGGCCTGGCTGCCGCGCGCCCAGATCGCGCACGTGGCCGACCTGTGCCTCACCGACCTGATGGCCGCCCGCGACCGCGACGTCCTGGTCCGCACCGTGCTTGCCGTGCTGGACTGCGGCGGCTCGCTCAGCCAGGCGTCCGCCCGGCTGGGCGTGCACCGCAACACCGTCCTGTCCCGGGTGGCCAGGGCCCGCGAACTGGGCCTCACCCTGGACGACCCCACCCAACGCCTGGCCCTACACGTGCTCTGTTACGCGCTCGCCTAAGACCGGCCGCCGCACACATCGCACCCTGTGCGACACCCCAACGAGCTATGCGACACCAGGCCGGCCGTGCGCGCGCAGGGTGCGGAGGGCGGCCAGGGTGACGACGCCGCGCCACTCCACGGTCTGGCCGGGGGAGAAGTGCAGGAAGTGGAAGTCCCAGCCGCCGTCGTCCAGTTGCTCGCGCTCCAGGCGGTCCAGGTCGGCCGCGATCGTCTCGTCGGTGAACAACGCCCGGCTCGGTGTGCCGGGGCGGGGGGACAGGTCGAGCGGCTTGACGTGCTCGTTCTCGATCCCGCCCTCGACGGCGACCGTGCCGTCGTCGCGGATGGCGGAGCGGAAGCGGTCGACGGCGGCCGCGGCGCGGGCGGGGTCGGGGACGGCGTCGAGGAACTGCAGGGCGAACTCGACGGTGTAGCCGCCGGGGTCCTCGATCGCGTCGATCTGGTTCCAGCACCAGGCGGTGGCCTTGTCCAGCCACGGGTGCCGCACGCCGAGCCGCCACAGCCTGGCCGCGAGCGCGTAGGTGAGGAAGCCGGCCTCGGGTTTGGGCTCCATCCACGGTGCGCGCGGGTGGCCGTGCGCCGAGGGCAGCACCGTCGGCACGCCGCCGTCCGGGTGGGCGATCGCGGCGATCCAGTCCGCCACCTCGGTGACCATGGGGTCGTGGGCGGCGTCCAGGTCGGCGAGCACGTCGAGCGCGGACAGCGCCGCCGACGGCTGGCTGCCGGGGCAGCGCACGTCGGGCTCCAGCGCGTGGCCGAACCCGCCGTCGGTGTTCTGGTACGCCTTGAGCGCGGTCAGGATGGGCTCGACGGGCCCGTCGTCGAGGAGCCGCGCGAGCTGGTGCCGTTCCAGGACGCGGGCGGTGGATTCGATGAACTGTCGGGCGGCTTTCAGGTCAATGCTCATGCATTGAGACGCTAGGCAGCCGTGAGCGTGGCATCTTCCAGGAATCGGACAGGCGTGAGGCCGGTCAGGCGCCTGACCTCGTCGGTCATATGCGCCTGGCTGGCGTAGCCGGCCGAGTACGCGCGATCAGCCAGCGCGCCCTCGCCGGTAGCGACCAGCCGGCGCAGCCGTGCCACCCGTGCCAGGAGCTTCGGGCCGTAGCCCACGGCCGCGGTGACCCGCCGGTTGAGGTGGCGCTCGCTGATCCCGAGGTCGTACGCCACCGCCGACACCCGAGCGCCGGCGACCGCCAACCGGCGCACCGCGGCGCCGACGAGCGGGTCCGGTTCGGCCTTCCGGTGCAGTACGGCCTCGGTCAACAGCCGAAGCCGTGCCGACGGGTCCTCGGCCTCGGGGCGGTCGGTCAGGTCCGCCGCCGCCGGCCAGAGCAGCGACAGCGGGACCCGCTGATCGCGCACCTCGTCGGCGGGCACGCCCAGGACGGCGCCGGCCATCCCCGGCCGCAGCCGGATCCCGCTGGCCGGCGCACCGACCGCCTGCCACACCATCGGCCGGGTGTCCGCGCCGACGACGAGGAGCCGGTCACCGAGCCAGACCAGGTCGACGCACCCGTCCGGGACGACCCGCTGCACGCCGTCGACGAGGGCATCGCTCTCCCACACGCACGCCACCACCGGCTCCAGCCCGGCCGGCGGCCGGTACTCGCGGTACGCGCCCACACAGGCACTGTAACCCCGACCTACGACATCATCCGCCGGTGTCGACCCCGTAGTGGCGCAGCGCGGTGGCCGCCGTGATGTGCCGGTCGGCCACGTCCGTCCGCACCTCGTCGACGCCGCGCTCGGTCGGGTCGCCGTAGCCGCCGCCCCCGCCGGTGTGGCACCGGACGATGTCGCCCTTGCGTACCGGCGTGCCGTTCACCTTGAGCATCCGCCGCTCGTCCGGCCGCCCCGGGTTGATCACGATCTCCGGGCCGACCGCGTCCTCGCCGCCGAACAGCCCCCACGCCGGCTGGCGGGACCGCTCGAACCACAGCGACAGCGAACAGTCGCACTGCGCCTCGTACTCGCGGGTCACCCCGTTGCCGCCGCGCCACTTGCCGGCCCCGCCGGAGTCGGAGCGGATCCCGTACTCCGTGATCCGCCACGGGTACCGGGTCTCCAGCACCTCGATCGGCAGGTCCTTGAGCGAGCCGTTCACATTGTTGATCAGCGCGCTCTCCCCGTCCGAGCCGTCCCAGGCGCCCCAGCCGCCGAGGGTGGCCTCCAGGCTGACGAACTCGCGGCCGAACCGGGGGTCCACACCGGAGGTGAGCACGATCATCGAGTCGCCGTGGCTGGCGCCGGCCACCCGGTCCGGCATGGCGGGGGCCAGCGCGCGGGCCACCATGTCGATGAGCAGCCCCAGGTGGGAGAAGTACCACTGGCAGGCGGCCGGCGGCAGGGCGCCGAGCACCGAGCCCTCCCGGACCTGGGTGGTCATCGTCCGGAACGAGCCGCCGTTGCCCGGCAGGTCCGGGCTGACCAGCAGCTTGTAGCCGACCCGCAGCGCGGAGATGGCCTGGGCGACGCCGCAGTTCACCGGGCCGACCGTCTGGTCGCCGGACTCGGTGACGTCGAAATCGATGTCCTGCCCGGTCACCGTGATCCTCAGCCGGATCGGCACCGGCGTGTCCAGGTCGACGCCGTCGTTGTCCAGCACGCCCTCGGCGGTGTACACGCCGTCCGGGATGGCCGCGATGACCTCGCGCTCCAGCAGCTCGGTCTGCCGGAAGATCTCGTCGCGGGCCGCCTCCAGGGTGTCCAGGCCGTAGCGCTTGACCAGCTCGCGCAGCCGCCGGCTGCCCATCTTGATGCAGGCGATCATCGCGTTCATGTCGCCGGTGGTGGGGTAGGGGAAGCGGACGTTGCGGCCGATGGTGTCGATCAGCGCGCGGTCGTCCTCGCAGCCGGAGACCAGCTTCTGCGGGCCCAGCCGCAGGCCCTCCTGGAAGATGTTCACCGAGTCCATCGAGCCGCCGGGGTCCTTGGAGCCCACGTCGATCCAGTGCGCCCGGGACGCGGTGAACCCGACCAGGGTCTTGCCGACGAACACCGGGCCGAAGATCGTCACGTCGTTGAGGTGGGTGCCGGCCAGGTAGCTGTCGTTGAGGATCCACACGTCGCCGGGCTGCCAGACGTCCCTGCCGAACATCTCCTCGGTGGCCTTCGTGCAGGTCTCCAGGTTGCCCAGGAAGATCGGCAGCCCGGCGGACTGGCCGAGCACCTGGTGCTCGGCGTCCAGCAGCGCGACCACGCAGTCGCCGCACTCGTAGATGATCGGCGTGTACGCCGAGCGGATCAGGGTGGCGTTCATGTCGTCGGCCGCCGAGTTCAGCGCGTTGCGGATGATCTCGACGGTCACCGGGTCGATCGGGGTCACGATGGTCATGGCTGGGTCCCTCGGATGATCAGCGAGCCGTACTCGTCCACGGTCACCTCGTGTTCGGGGGGGACCACGGTGGTGGCGGTGTCCTCCACGATCACGGCCGGGCCTTCCAGCCGGTGACCGCCGAGGAGGTTGTCGCGCCGAACCACCGTGGTCCGCCGGGGAGCGCCGTCGAACACCACCTCGCGGACCTCGTGCACGAACTCCGGCGACGAAGCACGAGGCCAGGCGGAGGGTTCCGGGCGGCCCAGGTCGCCGAACGAGGTGGTGCGCAGGGTGACGAACTCGATGGCCGCGCCCAGGTTGGAGTGGCCGTAGCGGGCATGGTGCAGCCGGGCGAACCGGTCGGCCACGGCGCCCAGGAACTCCGGGCGGGACGGCTCGGCCGCGTCGGTCAGCGGCACGGTGAGGGTGTACTCCTGCGCGGCGTAGCGGATGTCCACCGCGTGCGAGACGGTGCCGCGCTCGGGCGGCATGCCCTCGTCGGCGAGCGCGGCCAGCGCCCCGGACTCCATCCGGGCCAGCACCGAGGACATGTGCTCGCCGTCCAGGTCGGCGTCCAGGTGGAAGTACGGCTCGGTCAGGTCGCGGCGGATGCGGGTCTGCAGCATGCCCCAGGCGGAGAACGCGCCGGGGAACCTCGGCACGATCGTCTCCGCGATGCCCAGCTCCTTGGCCAGGAACACCGCGTGCATCGGCCCGGCCCCGCCGAACGCGACCAGGCTGGAGTCCCGGGGCTCGATGCCGCGGGAGACGGTGATGGTGCGGATCGCCTGCGCCATGGTGGCGTTCGCGACGTCGCAGATGCCCTCCGCCATGGCCGAGGTGTCCAGCCCGAACCGGGTGCCCAGCTTCTCCACGACCGAGGCGGCCAGCGCGGGGTCCAGGCTCATCTGGCCGCCCGCGAAGTCCTCCGGGTCGATCCGGCCGAGCACCAGGTTGGCGTCGGTCACGGTGGGCTCGGTGCCGCCGCGCCGGTAGCAGGCCGGCCCGGGCCGCGCCCCCGCCGACCGGGGCCCGACCCGCAGCCCGCCGGCCTCCATCCAGGCCACCGAGCCGCCGCCGGCGCCGACCGTGTGGATGTTGACCACGCTCATCAGCAGCGGCAGGCCCTCCAGCTTGGCCTCCGCCGCCACGTCCGGCTCACCGTCCACGATCATGGACACGTCGAACGAGGTGCCGCCCATGTCGACGCCGATCAACTGCCGCCGCTCGCCGCGCCGGCCCATCTCGGCGCTGCCGATCGCGCCGCCGACCGGCCCGGACAGCAGCGTCTGCAGCGGCCGCTCGCGGGCCGAGGAGGCGGTGAGGATGCCGCCGGAGGACTGCATGACGTGCAGCGGCGCGCGCAGCCCGTCCTCGCGCAGCCGCCGCTCCAGCTCACGCAGGTAGCGCCGGACCACCGGCCCGATGTAGCTCTCCATCACCGTCGAGGAGGTGCGCTCGTACTCCCGCCACTCCTTGGCCGACTCGTGCGACAGCGAGACGGTGAAGTCCTCGCTCAGCTCGCCGTAGAGGATCTCCCGCGCGCGCAGCTCGTGCCGGGGGTTCTTGTAGCTGAACAGGAACGCCACCGCGACCGCGCCGTACCCCCGCTCGCGCGCGAGCACCGCCGCCGCCCGCACCGCGTCCTCGTCCAGGGGCGTGAGCTCCGACCCGTCCGGCGCGATCCGGCCGCCGATGCCGAGCACGTCCCGGCGGGCGATCAGCGGCTCGGGCTTGCGGTAGTGCAGGTCGTAGAGCCTGGTCCGGGGGCCGCGCGCGATGTGGTACCCGTCCTGCACCCCGGCGGTGGCCAGCAGCAGCACCGGCACCCCCCGGCGCTCGATGAACGCGTTGATGCCCTGGGTGGTGCCGTGCACCAGGAAGCCGATCTCGGCGGCCGAGTCGACCACCGAGCGCAGCCCGGACATCACGCCCTCGCTCAGGTCGTCCGGGGTGGTGGAGGCCTTGGTCGCCGCGATGGCGCCGGACTCCTCGTCGTAGGTGACCACGTCGGTGAACGTGCCGCCGATGTCCATGGCTACCCGATACCGCGCCATGCCCGTGGACCCTAGGAATCGCGGCGGTCACCGGCGTGTGCGCGGCGCCCAGCCCTCGCGGCCGGCCGGGTGCGCGCGGCCTACTCGGACGGCAGCCGCCCGGTCTTCACGGCCCGCACCAGCTCCGAGTGGTCGGCCTCGGTCTGGTCGGCGTAGGCGCGCGCGAACGCGCACAGCGCCTCGGCCAGCGCGTCCGACTTGCCGATGTAGCCGGCGATCATGGACGCGCCGCTGGTCCGGGAGTGGCCCTTGGCCAGCAGGTGGCCCACCACGCCCGCGTAGTCGTCCAGCGCGTCGGCGTCCATGTTGTCCAGCGCCACCGAGCCCTTCATGTCCCGGAACTGGCGCACGTAGTACTGCCGCCCGCCGGCCGAGGTCCAGCCCAGCAGCGGGTCGCTGACCGTCTGCAGCGCCTGCTGGTACTCCACCACCCGCTGCCCCTGGTGCGCGTGCCACGCCGAGTCGCCGTGCACATAGCGCGCCAGCACCGACCTGCGGGCCTGCTTGAGCTGCAGGAACACCACGTCCTCCGGGCTGCTGCCCTCCAGCAGCGCCACGTAGGCGCGCAGCCCCACGCTGCCCACCCCGACCACCTTGTGCGCGATGTCGACCAGCGTGTAGCCGCCCAGCACGCGGCGCCAGTGCGGTGCCAGCGTCTCCAGGTAGTCGTCCAGCGCCTCGGCCAGCTCGTCGGCCTCCTCCGGCGGCACCCGGGTGATCAGCGGCGGCTCCTCGACGATCCGCCGGCACCCGTCACGTTCCTCGGTGAACCGGGGCAGCGCGCGGTCGCTGGTGCGCTTGCGAGCCCGGTCGGCGGCGCGTTTGATCTCCGCGCGCAGCCGCTTGTCGGTGGCGTCCTCGGCCAGCCGGTCCACGTCCAGCCGCTGGTAGGAGCGGGACAGCAGCGGCTGGTCGGCGAGGTGGCGGACCTCGTCGCGGTACGCCGCCACGCAGGCCGCCACCGCCTGTTCGCAGTCGTCCTCGCCGGCGCCGACCTGCCGCCCGGCCACCCAGATGCTGGCCACCAGCCGCCGCAGGTCCCACTCCCAGCCGCCGGGGTGCGCCTCGTCGAAGTCGTTCAGGTCGATGACCAGGTCGCGCTCCGGCGAGGCGTAGAACCCGAAGTTGCCCAGGTGCGCGTCGCCGCACACGATCGGCGTGATCCCGGTGCTGGGCAGGTGCGCCACGTCCTCGGCCACCACCACCGCGGAACCGCGCAGGTAGCCGTAGGGCGACGCGGCCATCCTGGCCACCCGCACCGGGACCAGCCACTCCAGCCGGCCCCGGTGCGACTCGATGATCAGCTCCACCGGGTCGGGCCGGCCCACCGCGGGCGGGTGCCATTCCGCCAGCGCCGAACGCGGCACCCGGTGGCGCAGGTCCTTGCCGAGCTGGTACCGCTCGGCCCTGGACACCGGGCGGCGGCGCAGCGAGGAGTAGGCGGCGCCGTCCTCGCCGGCGATCACGACGTGGTCGCGCGACCCTTCGTTCACCTGGCACCACCCACCGCGGCTCAGACCGTCGCGGCTGATCTTACGACGGCACCTACGCTCCGGAATGAGCCTTCCGCAGCGCGGCCAGGTCGATCTTCTTCATGGCGTACATCGCCTCGGTGGCGCGCTTGGCCTTCACCGGGTCCGGGTCTGTGACCAGGTCGATCAGCTCGGGCGAACCGACCTGCCAGGACAGCCCGTACCTGTCCTTGAGCCAGCCGCACGGCCCTTCCTCGCCGCCGCCCTCGGTCAGCTTCGCCCAGTAGTAGTCGATCTCGTCCTGGTCCGCGCACGGGACCTGGATCGAGACGGCCTCGTTGAACGTGAACATCGGCCCGCCGTTGAGCGCGACGAACTTCTGGCCGTTGAGCTCGAACTCGACGGTCATCACCGAGCCGGCCGGGTGCGGGCCGGCCTCGCCGTGGTGGGTCACCCTGCCGAGCTTCGAGTCCTTGAAGACGCTCGTGTAGAAGCTCGCCGCCGCCTCCGCCTCGGTGTCGAACCACAGGCAGGTGGTGAACGTCTTGTCGAACATGGGGGACCTCCTCGGTCGTCGGGGTTTCACATGCACCCGTACCGACCAGGCTCACGGTCAGAACTCATCGGCCCCGCGTGCGAACCGGAACGAGACGGTGTCGCCGGGGGCCAGCTGTCCCGCCAAAGGCAGGCAGCGCGTGGTGACGACGGCGATGACGGGGTAGCCGCCGGTCGCCGGGTGGTCGGTGAGGAACAGGATGGGCTGGCCGGAGGGGGGCACCTGCAGGGCTCCGGTCGGCATGCCCTCGGGCCCAAGCTCGGCGGTGACGCGGCGGGTCAGGGCGGGCCCGTCGAGCCGGACCCCGACCCGGTTGGCGTCGGCGGTGACCGTGTAGGGGTTGCCGGTGAGGGTGGCCAGGCCGTCCGGGGTGAACCAGTCGTCGCGCGGGCCGGGGACGACGTCGAGCACCGGCCTGGCGGGCAGGGCCGGGGACGGCGCGAGGTCGACCATCGTTCGGGGGCTGGGCTGGTCGCCGAGGGGGAGCCGGTGGCCGGGGCGCAGGGGCGGCGGGCCGAGGCCGGCCAGGAGGTCGGTGGATCGGCTGCCCAGGGTGGGGTCCACGGCGATGCCGCCGGAGACGGCGAGGTAGGTGCGCAGGCCGCCGCCGAGGGGACGGCCGAGGCGGAGCACGTCGCCGGGGCGGGCGTAGTACGGGGTGTTGGCGGCGACGGGCCTGCCGGCCAGGTCGGCGGCGGTGTGGGCACCGGTGAGTGCGATGTGGCGGGCGGCGGTGAGCTCGACGGTGAGGCCGCCGAGGCTCGCCTCGACGCAGGCCGCGTGCTCGGGGTTGCCGACCAGGCGGTTGGCCAGCGTGAGCGAGCGGCTGTCCGAGGCGCCCGAGGGCGGGACGCCCAGCGCGGCCCAGCCGGCGCGGCCCAGGTCCTGCACGGTGCTGAGCGGGCCGGGGTGGTGGACCACGAGGTAGCTGCCTCCCGGCGCGCTCATCCGCCGGTGGGTTCGAAGCGGACCCGGGTTCCGGGGGTGAGCAGGGCGGGGCGTGGCCGGTCGAGGTCCCACAGCGGCGCGGTGGTGGTGCCGAGCAGGTGCCAGCCGCCGGGGGAGCGACGGGGGTAGACGCCGGTGTACTCGCTGCCGATGGCGACGGTTCCGGCCGGGACCGCGGTGCGAGGGCTGCCGCGCCTGGGCAGGTGCAGCGCCGGGTCCAGGCCGGTGAGGTAGGCGAAGCCGGGGGCGAACCCGAAGAAGCCGGCGGTGTAGGTGCGGGCGGTGTGCATCCGGACGACCTCCTCGGTGCTCACCCCTCGCAGGCGCGCGACCTCGGCGAGGTCCTGGCCGTCGTAGCGCACCGGGATGGTGACGGTGCCCGCCGGATCCCCGCCGGCCGCCGGGCGGGCCTGCCCGACGGGGATCCGGCGGACGCGGGCGGTGGCCCGGCACAGCGCGGTGCCGCGCGGGTGCTCGGCGATCAGGAGCAGGGTGGCGGCGCCGGCGACGACGTCGGTGATGCCGTCGACGGGTTCGGCGGTCAGGGCCTGGTGCGCCTGGTGCACGGTGGCGGCGTCGTGGAGCTCGAGCAGGACCGCGCGGTCACCGGCCCTTCGGATCGCGCGGATCGGGTTCGTGGGGGTCATCCGTGCTCTAGCGGTGGGTCTGGAGCTGGTGGTAGCCGACGGCGGCGCGGGCGTCCCGCACCGTCTGGCCCGCTTCGATGCCGGCACGGATGGCGTCCTCGGCGGCGGCGATGGCGCGGGCGTGGTCGAGGACCTCGCCGGCGCGCGCGGCGGGGACGACGAGCACGCCGTCCCGGTCGCCGAGCAGGAGGTCGCCCGGCTCGACGCGGACGCCGCCGAGCGTGACCGGCCCGTTGACCTCCTCGACGCGGACGCGGTCCTTGCCGGTGCGCATCCACCTGTCCCTGGCGTAGATCGGGTAGCCCAGGGCGATGCTGCGTTGGGTGTCCCGGCAGGTGCCGTCGATGACGGTGCCGGCCAGCCGCCGGCGGTGGGCGGCCAGGGTGAGCAGGTCGCCCCACACGGTGACGTCGGTGCGGCCCTGGTTGTCCAGCACGACGACCGCGCCGGGCGGGACGTCGTCGAGGTAGTCGCCCACGGTGCCGCCGCCCTGGCCCACCGGCCCGTAGCGGACGGTGAAGGCGCGGCCGAGCAGGCGGAACGAGCCGTCGAGGGGCTTGACGCCGCCGACCTGGCCGGGGATCGCGGCGCGGTCGAGGGCGTCGGAGACCTCGCTGGTGCCGAACCCGCGCCACTGGTCGAGGTCGACGGTCATGCCGGGCTCCCTTCGGGGTCGAGGGCACGTTCGTACGCGGCGCCCATGACCTGGCCCAGGGGCGCGCCGGCGCGCACCGCCGCGGTCATGTCCCGCTCGCGGGCGTGCAGGTCCTCGGCGGTGGCCAGGACCTGGTCGAGGCGCGCGGCCGGGATGACGACGATGCCGGAGCCGTCGCCGCGCAGGTAATCGCCGGGGGCGACGGTGACGGACCCGAGCGCGACCGGGCGGTTCCAGGCGCGCTCGACGACCCGCCCGCGCGCCGACCGGGGGGTGACGGCGGTGGCGTACACGGCCAGGCCGAGCTCGCGGATCTCGTCGGCGTCCCGGACGGCGCCGTCGACCACGACGGCGGCGACGCCCCGCCGGGCCGCCCCCTGGCTGAGCACGCCGCCCCAGCCGGCGACGGCCGTCTCGCCGTGGTGGGCGACGACGATCACGTGGTCCGGGCCGGCGGCGTCCACGGCGGCGGTGCCGAGGTGACGCCCGCCGCCGCCGGCCGGTGTGGCGGGGGCGAGGTCGACGGTGAGCGCCCGGCCCACGAACGGCCGCGCGCCCGCGACCGGGCTCGGGCCGGCGAGGACGCCGTCGATGCCGTGCACGTCCAGGGCGTCGCTGAGCACGCAGGTGTCCAATCGGGAGAGCCGGTCCGGTGCGGCGTCGGTCATGCGGCGAGCGCCCCGTCCTCCCGCAGGGCGGTGCGCACCGCGCGCAGCAGCGCCACCGAGCCGGCGGTGTCGCCGTGCAGGCACAGCGTGTCGGGATCCGCGCGCAGCACGGTGCCGTCGATCGCGGTCACCGTGCCCTCGGAGACCAGCCGCCGCGCCCGCCGCACGATCTCCTCCCGGTCGTGCAGCACGGCCCCCTGCTCGCCCCGGGGCACCAGCCCGCCGTCGGGGCGGTAGGCGCGGTCCAGGTACGCCTCGCGCGCCACCGCGAGCCCGGCGGCGCGGGCCTGCCGCTCCAGGACGCACCCGCTGAGGGCGACGATCACGAGGCCGGGGTCCAGCGCGGTGACGGCGTCGATCACCGCGGCGGCCACCTCCGGCTCGTGCCAGGCCTGGTGGCCCAGGGCGCCGTGCGGCTTGACGTGGTGCAGCCGCAGGCCGTGCCGCCGGCAGAACCCGTCCACGGCGGCGATCTGGTAGGTCAGGTCCGAGGTGATCTCCTGGGCCGTCAGCCGCATCGGCCGGCGCCCGAACCCCACCAGGTCGGGGAACCCGGGGTGCGCGCCGACCCGGACGCCGTGCTCGCGCGCGGCGGCCACCGCCGCGTCGATGGTGCGGGGGTCGCCGGCGTGGAACCCGCAGGCGACGTTCGCGGAGGTGATCAGCGGCATCACCTCCAGGTCCCCGTCCAGGCCGTAGCGGCCGAACCCCTCACCCAGGTCGGCGTTGAGGTCGATGCCGGTCATGACGGGAACCCCAGTCCGTGCACGCCCCGGTAGGGCGCGGTGGCGGGAGGCGTCCACCCCCGCGTCAGCTCCTCGGCGGGGCGGTAGACCTCGACGGCCAGGGGCCGGCAGACCTCGATGGGGTCGCGGGCGTCCGGCCCCCACATCGGCACCGACAGGTCGCCCGCCGGGCAGGTGGACAGCGCGCAGAGCAGGTCCTGCTCGGCGAAGAACTCGAAGAAGTCACCCGGCGTGGCGGGGGAGGGCTTCATGAAGTAGTTGCCGTCCGCATTGATCCCGGTGACGGTGAAGATGTTCAACACGTCGTGCACGTCGAGCTCGGTCAACCCCCACGGCAGCACCGCCCGGGTGAGGTTGGAATGGCAGTGGAAGTCGAAGTCCCGCTCGCTGAACAACCGATTCACGTAGGGGTCGCAGCGCGCGCCCAGCAAATCGTGGATCCGACCGCCGTCCTCGTCCACCCCGTACCACTCGAGGGTGTCCTTGGTGATCGTCAGCAATGGCCGCAGGTACGGCAGCGTCGACCACAGCCGGTCGTAGCGGGTGACGTGCGTGCCCTGCAATTGGCGGGTGCGTGAGGTCCACATCCGCTCCCTGGGATTGTGCCGGTTCCACACGTTGAAGTCCCCGCACTGCGGTCCTTCCGGTGTGATCAGGATTCGACACAGATGCCCGGCCGGGACCTCCCACGCCTTCCCGGAGCGGATCGGGATCACGAACCGTTCGACCATCTCCCGGCGGTCGGTTGTCTCGGCCGCCTCGGCCAGCCGGTCATAGAAGTCGCGGTCCACGTCCAGGACGCTGCCGGGCGGCGCCTGGTAGTACGCCGACGTCATGCTCATTCGTCACCTTTCGTGTGCGGTTTTCTCGCGCAGGGCGTCGAGAACCTGTCGTTCGGAATCCTCCAGATAGACGAGCAGCACGCCGACGCTCTGAGTGCGGCGACCCCTGCGCAGCAGCTCGTACAACTCGCGGTCGCGTGCCGCCCAGCCGCGCTGGAACTGCTCCTCGTCACACGACGCCGCCCATGCCAGGCGCTGTTGCGCCATCAATGTCCGGAAGAACTCGTTGATCCGGTCACTGCCGAGCACCGCGATCAACGACTGGTGGAAACGCAGGCTGGCAGTGCCGGTCTCGCGCCAGCGCCGAGCCTGTTCGGCGCGCTCCTTGGCCACCACCGCCGACTCCATCGCCGAGAACTGCTCGTCGGTGGCCACCGCGGTTTCGGTGGCCGCCTGCGTCTCGAGCACCCGGCGAGTTCGATAGATGTCGCGCACCTCCGAGGCGGAAAAGCTCTTCACCGCGGCGCCCCTGTTCGGCGACTGGGCGACCAGTCCCTCGGAGGCCAACAGCCGCAACGCCTCGCGCAACGTGTTCCGCGAGACCTCCAGCTCGGCGGCAACCGACACCTCGCGCAACGCCGCACCCGGCGGCAGCGCCCCTTCCAGCATGCGTGTCCGCAGCACGTCCACCACTCGATCCGTGGTGCTCACCGACCCGCCGGGGTCGGGCTCGTCGATCGCCATGCGGCCAAGCTAGACCAATGTTGCTCAACAATCAAGAGCTCGCATATGAGCAGGTGACGATGCCTATAGCTAGTTGATCTAGGTTGCTACGAGGGCCGGTTGACCGTCGAGTGTTGAACAACTTACGCTCCTCCCCGCGCGACGTACCGGCGCACCAGTTCCGCATTCAATGAGGAGTTCGGACACTCATAAGGAGGCCAGACGTGCCTACCTCGAACGAATGCCCGCCAACCGAGGCTCGAACCACCCGGGCCAACCACGCAGTCGTCGCCGCCGCGATCGGCAACGTCGTGGAATGGTTCGACTTCGCGCTCTACTCCTACCTCGCCACCACCATCGGCAAGGTCTTCTTTCCGAGGGAGAGCTCCACGGCCCAACTGCTGTCGACCTTTGCCGTGCTGGCCGCGTCCTTCGTCTTCCGCCCGCTCGGCGGCATTGTTCTCGGCTCGCTGGGGGACAGGATCGGGCGGCGCGCCGTGCTCAGCACCACAATTCTGCTGATGACCGGCTCCACGTTCTGCGTCGGGCTCATTCCGAGCTACAGCAGCATCGGCATCGGGGCGCCGCTGCTTCTGGTCCTCCTGCGCATGGTGCAGGGGTTTTCGACGGGCGGGGAGTACGGCAGCGCGGCGACGTTCATCGCCGAGTACGCGCCCGCCAGGCGGCGAGGAATGCTGAGCAGCCTGCTGGAGGTCGGCAGCCTCTGTGCCTTCGGGGCCGGCGCCGCGGCCGCCACCCTGATCACCCTGCTCGTCGAGCCGCACCAACTGGTCGACTGGGCCTGGCGCCTGCCGTTCTTCGTCGCGGCACCGCTCGGGATCGTCGCGGTCTACCTGCGGCTGCGGCTCGACGACACGCCGGTGTTCAAGCAGGCCCAGGAATCCGGCGCCACCAGCGGGACGCCGCTGCGCGACGCGGTGCGCCGGGACTGGCGGGCAATGCTGGACCTCGTCGGCATCGTCATTCTCTACAACGGCGCCTTCTACACGATCCTGACCTACCTGCCCACCTACCTGTCCAACCGTCTCGGAATCTCCGAAAGCACCGCGCTGTCGCTGTCCGCGCTCGGCATGCTGGGCATGGCGGTCGTCGTTCCCTTTCTCGGCGCGCTCTCGGATCGCATAGGCCGCAAACCGGTGATGATTGCGTCCTGCGCGCTGTTCATCACCTCCAGCTACCTCGCCTTCCGATTACTGGAGCGGGCCACGCCGCTCTCGATCGCCGGTGGCATCGTCCTGCTCGCCCTCCCGCTGGCCGCGCTGCAAGGAATCGTGGCCGCGACGCTGCCGGCCCTGTTCCCCACCCAGGTCCGCTGCGGTGCCTTCTCGCTCGGATACAACGTCTCGACCGCCCTGTTCGGCGGTACGGCGCCGCTGGTCATGCAGTTCCTGATCACCACGACCGGCAGCAACTCCGTGCCGGCCTACTACCTGATGGCCGCGGCGGCGATCGCGCTGGTGCCCATCCTCCGCATCCCCGAGACGGCGGGGGCGTCCATGCACACGGTCGCCCAGCCCCAGCTCGGCCGCCACGAGTGACGGCGGGTCAGTCCAGGCCGAACTTGGTGCGCATGGTGCGGGCCGCGTCGGACATCGTGGAGCCGATGTCGTTGAAGACCTTGGCGAGCGGGTCGGTGGAGTTGCCGAAGCTGTCCCGGTAGGACTTCGCGGCCGAGGCGACGTCGTCGGTGAACGTGGCAGCGGCGTCGCCGTCGCGCCTGGTGTAGTCGCCGCCGAGGATGGCGCGGTATTCCTCGGACGCGGCCCAGCGCTGCAGCTGCGCGGCGCGGACCACCGCGAACGGGTGGGTCATCCCCTCCACCATCAGCAGCTTGTGCACGCTGTCGCGGATGTCGTCGATCCGTTCGTACTCCCTGGCCTGCTCCAGGAAGGACGGGATGTCGATCTCCGAGACGTCGGTGCCGCCGGCGAGGTAGATGTGGGCGCGCAGGGCCGCCGCCGGATCCTGGGTGCACAGCAGCCCGGCCCGGTCGCAGGTCAGCTCCGCCTTGCGGAACCACTCGCGCAGCGCCGCGATCACCGCGCGCAGCCCGAGCGAACCCGCCGGCATCCAGGACATCGTGACCTGCAGGCTGAGCAGCCTGATCAGGATGGTGCGCAGCACCGCGTGCCCGGACAGCGCGTGGCCCATCTCGTGGCCGAGCACGAACCGCAGGCCCTCGGTGTCCAGCGCCTCGACCAGCCCGGTGGTCATCACGATGAACGGCTCGTCGATGCCGATGGTGTAGGCGTTGGCCTCGGTGGACCGGGCGACGAACACGTTCGGCACCGCCGGGAGGTCCAGGATCTCGGCGCACTCGTGGCGCATCTGGTCGAGCCCGGCGTACTGCGAGGGGCCCGTCCTGATCGCCGAGGCCAGCGCGAAGAGGCGCTCACCGCGCTCGGTGAACATGCCGGACACCGCCTTGAGCCCCTCGGCCACCCCGGGGACGGCGCGCAGGGTGGCCATCGCGGCCCGGTCGGCGGGGTGCTCGTAGGCCCTCGGGCTGATCCGGGGAAACCGGACGCGGGCCAGCGGCGGGACGTTCATCTCCGTGGTCGACATGCCCGTGACGACCCACCACCGCGCCCCTCGGTTGGGTCAGTCCAGCCCGAACCTGCCGCGTATGTTCCGCGCCGCGCCGGACACGGCGGAGCCGACGTCGTTGAAGACCTTGGCCAGCGGGTCGGTGGAGTTGCCGAAGTCGTCCCGGTAGGACCTCGCGGCCGAGGCGACGTCGTCGGTGAACGTGGATCCCGCGTTGTCGTCGCGCCGGGGGTAGTCGCCGCTGAGGATGGCGCGGTACTCCTCGGACGCCGACCAGCGTTGCAGCTGCGCGGCGCGGACCACCGCGAACGGGTGGCTCATGCCCTCCACCATCAGCAGCTTCTGGATGCTGTCGCGGACATCCTCGGTCTGCTCGTACTCCCTGGCCTGCTCCAGGAACGACGGGATGTCGATCTCCGAGCTGTCGCTGCCGCCGGCCAGGTACAGGTGGGTGCGCAACGCCGCTGTCGGGTCCTGCCCGCACAGCAGCCCGGCCCGGTCGCAGGTCAGCTCCGCCTTGCGGAACCACTCGTGCAGCGCCGCGATCATCGCCCGCAGGCCCAGCGCCCCCACCGGCAGCCAGGACACCGTGCCCTGCAGGCTGACCAGCCTGATCAGGATGGTCCGCAGCACCGCGTGCCCGGACAGCACGTGGCCCATCTCGTGTCCGATGCTGAACCGCAGGCTCTCGGTGTCCAGCGCCTCGACCAGCCCGGTGGTCATCACGATGAACGGCTCGTCGATGCCGATCGTGTACGCGTTGGCCTGCGCGGACCTGGCGATGAACAGGTTCGGCACCGCCGGCAGGTCCAGCACCTCGGCGCACTCGCGGCGCAGCCGGTCGATCCTCGGGTACTGCTTCGGCCCGACCCTGATCGCCGAGGCCAGCGCGAGCAGCCGCTCACCCCGCTCCGCGAACAGCCCCGACACCGCCTTGAGCCCCTCCGCCACGCCCGGCATCGCGCGCAGCGTGGCCATCGCGGCCCGGTCGGCCGGGTGCTCGTAGGCCCGTGGGCTGATCCCGGGGAAGCGCATGCGCGCGAACGGCTGGATGTCCGACTCGGTCACCGTCGCCAGCGTGCTCGCTATAACACTCGGGGAACAGCTCTGGCTCGACTCTCGGGGTCAGTCCGTCTTGCGCAGGGCGATCCGGGGGTCGCCGGCAGTGGGTGCGCCGGTCGCGCGGCCTTTCGGTTCCTCCCAGCCCTCCTGCCGTCCCAGCGCGGTGAGATCGAGGTAGTAGTGCATGCCGCCGACGGACTCGGTGCCACGCCCATAGGCGGAGTAGGTGTGGAAGACACGGTCGCCGTCGCGGAGGAAGACGCTCAGGCCGTGCAGCTCGTAGGGTTGCTCGCCGGCGACCAGCGCGGCGGTGCCAGCGGCCTCGTGCTCGGCCCGGGTGCGGTAGTTGTAGCCGATGGGCGCCACGGACTCGTCGATGGTCACGTGGAAGTCGTGGTTGAACGTGCTGGCGTGGGAGGAGTACCAGGGCAGTTCCCAGCCCATCCGGCGACGCAACGGCTCGATCTTGGAGTACGGGGCGCGGGCGACGGCGACCAGCGTGGTGTCCCTCTCGTGGAGGTGGTCGAGCCTGCCGATGCCGTCGAGGCCTCCCGCGCAGCTCGGGCAGACCTCGTCCCAGCGCGGGTCGAACATCACGTGCTCGACGATGAGCTGGCGACGCCCTTCGAAAAGGTCGACCAGCCGGGCCGGGCCGTGCGCGCCCTCGAACTCGTACGGCTTGTCGATCTCGACCATCGGCAGCATCCGGCGCTCGGTGTTGACCCGGTCGCGGGTCCGGGTCAGCTCTTTCTCGTGGACGAGCAGCTTCTTGCGCGCGGCCAGCCACTCGTCGCGGGACACTGTCTCGGGGAGGTTCATGATTTCCTCTCGGTGACATCGGTGGTGAGGGTGTGGAGCTGAGGGAGATCGAGGTCTTCCTGGTGCTGGCGGACGAGCTGCACTTCGGGCGGACGGCGCGGCGGCTGTACGTGTCCCAGTCCCGGGTCAGCCAGACGGTGCGCGCGCTGGAGACGCGGGTCGGCGGGCGGCTGTTCGAGCGGACCAGCCGCCGGGTGCGGCTCACGGCGCTCGGCGAGCAGCTGCGCGATCGGCTCCGGCCCGGCTATGACCAGCTGAACCGGGCGTTCGCCGAGGTCCGCGCCCTCGCCACCGGGATCACCGGCGAGCTGCGGATCAGCCTGCTCAGCCTCGCGGCCGGCGGGCCCCGGTTCGCCGAGATCGTCCGGTCCTTCTCGGCCGAGCACCCGGGCTGCGCGGTCAGCGTCTACGAGGCCTTCCCGGGTGAGGCGCTGGCGCGGCTGTGCCGGGGCGAGCTGGACGTGATGGCGCACTGGCTGCCGCTGTCCGGGCCGGAGCTGACCATAGGGCCGACCCTGGTCCGTGAGCCGCGCGCGCTGGCCGTGCCCGTCGGCCATCCGCTGGCCGTGCGGGGTTCGGCGAGCCTGGAGGACCTCGGCGACTACGAGGTCGTCGACTCCACGGGCGTGGTGCCGGCGGAGACCCTCGACGAGCTGTGTCCCGCCCGGACGCCGAGCGGCCGGCCGGTTCGCCGGCGTCATCGGGAAGGGCGGATGGCCGAGGTGCTGGCCCTGGTGGCCAGGGGTGAGGTGGTGCATCCGACGGTGGCCTCCCTGCCCGACTACTACGCGCATCCGGGCGTCACGACGGTGCCGCTCACCGGCCTGGCGCCGTTGTGCGCCGCGCTGGTGTGGGTCACCGGGCGCGAGTCGGCGGCGGTCCGCGCGCTGGCGGAGATCGCGGCGCGTGTCGAGCCGACCTGACCGGGTCCGAGCGCGGTGCCGGCGACCGGGGCGCCGAGCTGGAGCACCAGCCAGGTTCGCTCCGGGTCGCCGACAGCGGCCGGATCGGTCAGCGGGTCGGCGTCGAGGACGACCAGGTCGGCGAGCGTGCCGACCCGCACGGTGCCCAGCCGGTCGGCGAGGCCGAGGGCACGGGCACCGGTGGCGGTCGCCGCGAGCAGGGCCTCGTGTGCGGACAGCCCGTGATGCACCATGCGGCGCAGCTCGATGCCGGCATCCGAGAAGGGCTGCCAGTCGTGTCCGAGCGCGATCGGCACCCCGGCGGCCCGGGCGGCGGTCAGCGTCCGGCCGGCCTCCTCCAGGTTGCGCAGGGCCAGCTCGACCAGCGGGGGCGTCCACGATGCCGCCTCCCCGCCCGCGCGGGAGTCGATACCGGCGACGCCGTAGTAGCACGACAGCGTCGGCACCAGGACCTGGCCGGACTCGGCCATCGCGTCCAGCAGGTCCGGGCGCCGTGCGAGGTACATGCCGTGCTCGATGGTGTCCACGCCGAGCCGGATGGCCAGCTCGGTGCCGTCGATCCCCTCGGCGTGCGCGGCGACCCGGTAGCCCAGCCGGTGCGCCTCGTCGACCAGCGCGGCGATCTCCGCACGCGTGAGCTGCGCCGGGGCCGGATCCTCCAGCTCGACCGACCGGGCGCCGGTGGTCATCACCTTGACGAAGTCCGCGCCCCGCCGGACCTGCTCGCGCACCGCCTTGCGCACCTCGTCCGGCCCGTCCGCCTCCCGGTACATCCCGTCGAAGAACCGCCCGCCCGGCGCGCTCGCCGACACGATCCGCCCGCAGGTCAGCACCCTCGGCCCGCGAAACGCCCCGTACCGCATGGCCTGCCGGGCCGTGACCACCTCATCGCCGTACGAGCCCACGTCCCGAACGGTGGTGAACCCCCGGCGCAGCGTCTCCCGCAGGCCGGCGGCGAGAAGGTGCGCGCCCACCCCGGGCCACAGCGGCTCCGCGCCCTCAGCCGGGGACGGCGGCTCGGCGAACAGGTGGGCGTGCGCGTCGATCAGACCGGGCAGCAGCGTCCGCCCGGCCAGGTCGACCACCGCCGCCCCCTCCGGCGCGGGCTCGGCGGCGTCGCCGATGCGGGCGATCCGGCCGTCCTCCACCAGCACCGCCGCGTTCGGCCGCACCGGCGCCCCGGTTCCGTCGAACAGGCGCGCGTTGGTCAACCACATCCGACCGGGCGCGGGATCGGGATCGGCGAGCAGGCAGGGCATCCGGGTCATGACGTCGATGTTGCGGGCGCCCGCCGCCGCGAACAACGACCGTCCACTCATCGCATCGATGCGCCAGGCTCATCGATCCTGGCCCGAGGAAGCGGTGGCCAGAACGTTCACCGCCAGGTGCCGTTGACCAGATTGACCTCCTTGAGCGATCCGGTAGCCAGCCTCGCTGGGATGGTGCGCCACTCACGCAGCACCCGCTGAGCCCCGACCGAGGACCGTGTCCACCAATCATTTCTGGTGACCGCGTGCCCGCCATAATGCGGTTCCCAGGTGACCGCATAAAAACAGGGTGCTTCTGGTAAGGCTGCTCGGAGTTGCTGAATGGCGCGTCGGTGGTACCACTTGCACACGGCTGTCAGGCTCATGTTCGATGCTAGGATTTCTCGGAGCAGTGGGAGTGCTTGTTCGACGTTTCCCTGGGTTGTGGTGGATCGAGCCTCGTAGCGGATCACCGGCTCGGGCACGTCGCGTTCGAGAAGAATGCGGCGGTGCTCCTCGGCCTCGATTACACCGGTGTGGCGGTTCACTCCGCCGGTGAGGATGATCAGCGAGGCGAGACCCCGGTGGTACTGGCGTGCGGCTACCTCGGCCGGTATGAGCTGGTTGGTGCCGAAGATGATGTGTGCGGTGGGCTGGCTCGGCGGGGCGTGCACGTCAAGGTACGCAGTGATCTTTGCCGCTTCCTCTGCGCTAACTGGTTCCATGATCAGCTGCCTGAATGAGCGTCTTGCATCACGGTAAGGTACAGGTCGTGGTATTCGCGGGCCTCGGTTGTTCCTGGAAAGTCGTGGGTGAGCTGATGGTCGATCTTTTTTGCCAGTACTGCTACCGGCTGCACTATCCGTGGAGTGTTGAGCGCGGCGCTGGCGACGGCATAGGCCTCGCCGAGTTCGCCGAGACCGGCGAGGGCCAGGCCAAGAATTAGTTGGGTGCGTGCGAACCCTGACGGATTTTGATGTACGCCGTCGCCGGTTCTGTAGTAGGTCTTCATGACCCGTTTGGTTGCTGCTGCTGCCTCCCGATACTGTCCGAGGAGAAGTAGAGACGTCGCGGTGTACGGGGGATCGTCCGCGAGATTGATGGAGAATGCGCCCCGTGCCGGTAGGTCGGACGGGAGTTTGGAGATCGCTTTCTCGGCGCTTCTTCTTGTCTGCGCCACCATGCGGGAGTCACGCAGTAGCGCCCAGGCGCGCATCTCTTGCGCGACGAGTTTTGCGTGCGCGACAGTGCCGAGTGGAGCGCACGACTGCCCCCGTTGCGCGTGAGCGACGGCCTGCCGGGCATGGCCGTCGTAAAACGACATCAACACCCGGGTTTGAGCCGCCCAACCAGATAGCTCGGGGTGCTCGGCTCGTCGGCCGCACCGGTCGGCATCAGTGCACCACACCAAGGAGGCGCCACGATCAGCAAGGTCATGTGTTAGCAATGCGAGCAGGTTTGACAACCACCCGGCAATGACGGCCACGTCTCGACTGCGGGAAGCGGGGGTCGCTTCGAGCAGCGAGCCGACATATTCTCGAACCCCGAGGACCTCTTCGTAAAGCTCTTCCGGCAGCGTGTGGCGAAAAGTCCGTCGGTAATGCGCGACAAGCTCGTCAAGGTTCTCCAGGTCGTTGCGGCCCGGATCAGATGGCCCAACCGCGCAGGTTGTTTCCAGAGCCGCGACCACTCGGGGAAGCGCCCCGCGCCCAGCCGTACGTTCAAGCCCCAGCGCAGTGAATCCCGCCCCGAGGTAGCCAACGACCTGGCGACGCGTTGGCACAGGACTCACCTCCCACGAGCCCGAAGGGTCTCCGACGACGTCTGCGATGTGGTCGCTCTCGCCACGGTGTGCCACGTCGACGTCGTCAACTGTGGTGAGATCTGTCTGAGCGGGGTCGAGGCCCAGAACCTGGGCGATATGAGGGAGCCAGAAGTAGCCGGGCTTGCGCACCCCTCGCTCCCAGCGGGACACGTAAGCCCTGGTCAGCGAGTCGTGGTCGGCCGTCTGGTTGAGCACACGGGCCAACCGGGCCTGGGACCACCCCAGGGCTTGCCGTGCTTGGCTGATCGTCTCACCAATGCTGGTCACAGTGCCGCCTCTGTACCGCAGTGGATCTTTGGCCCCTCAGTATGGCCCCCTCTGGCCCTGGCCGGTGGCTCTCCCCCCAATCCACGACCAGCAGATGGACTAGGGACGTGAGCGAGACAGCGATGGGCCGCGACGACGACCCCGACCGTTCGGCGCGTGTGGTAGCGCGCCGCAGCGAAGATCCGAACCTGGATGGCGCATTGGCTGGCGTGGAGGGATGCCACTGCGGATGCAGCCTGAAACCACCGGTGAACGGTGAGTGGTGGTGGCCCCACACGGACCCTGAGCCGGACCAAGACGTACGGGCCGTGGTTCGCTTCGGCGATCACCCATACATGCGGCGCATCATACGAACAAAGAGCGGATGGATTGAACGTCACGGCAACATGCAGCCCCTTCCATGGAGAGAAGTCGGGCTGTGCTCGGTGGGCAACTGTCATCCCGTGGTTCGCGCCAAAGTGCTCTAGCGAAGTCTCCGTATGTTCAATTCAGCAAGGGTGGAAACGTGATGGAGAAGAAGTCGATGAGTAGGACGCGAATACGGCTGTGGTGGTGTAAGGAATGGTTCCTTGGTGTGTGGGAGATGACCATGGCGGTGCTCAGGCCGCGCTAGCTTTTAATGCCTCACCTCAGGCCGAATGCTTTCAGGATGCGGTCGGCGCCGAGCGCGGGGGTCAGTTCGCCGTCCAGGACCGCGCGCTCCAGCTCGGGGGACAGGGCGCGGACTTCGGGGTGGTCGCGCAGCGCCGCGCGCAGCCGGTCGTCGACCATGGTCCACATCCAGCGGACCTGCTGGCGTCGGCGGCGGTCGGTCAGTTCGCCGGTGGCCTCCAGCCGGTCCTGGTGGTCGACGACCTTGCGCCAGACCTCCTCGATGCCGGCGCCGGTGGCTCCGCTGCAGGTCAGTACGGGCACCTCCGAAGGGCCGCGCAGCAGGCGCAGCGCGCCGGCCAGTTCGCGAGCCGCGCGGCGGGCGTCGCGCTCGGCGGGGCCGTCGGCCTTGTTCACGGCGATCACGTCGGCGAGCTCCAGGATGCCGCGCTTGATGCCCTGCAGGGAGTCGCCGGTGCGGGCAAGGGTGAGGAACAGGAAGGTGTCGACCATGTCGGCGACCGCGTACTCGGACTGGCCGACGCCGACGGTCTCCACGATCAGCACGTCGTAGCCGGCGGCCTCCAGGACGACCATGCTCTCCCTGGTCGCGGTGGCCACCCCGCCGAGGGTGCCGGCGGTGGGGGAGGGACGGATGAACGCCGCCTCGTCGGTGGCGAGCCGGGCCATCCGGGTCTTGTCGCCCAGGATGCTGCCGCCGCTGCGCGAGGAGGACGGGTCCACCGCGAGCACCCCCACCCGGTGGCCGGCGGCGGTCAGCCGGGTGCCCAGCGCGTCGATGACCGTCGACTTGCCCACGCCCGGGACGCCGGTGATGCCGACCCGGCGGGCCTTGCCGGTGGCCGGCAGCAGCTCCACGAGCATTCGCTGGGCCAGCTCGCGGTGGTCCGGGCGGCGGGACTCCACGAGCGTGATGGCCCGCGCCACCCAGCGCCGCGCGCCCTGGCGCACACCTTCCAGGTAGGCGTCCAGCTCACCCATCGGACTCGGACCGCAGCGCGGACAGCAGCTCGCCGGCGGCGTCCGCGATCACCGTGCCGGGCGGGAAGATGGCGGCGGCGCCGGCCTCGCGGAGCGCGTCGAAGTCGCCGGGCGGAATCACGCCGCCGACCACGATCAGCACGTCCTGGGCGCCCAGCGCGGCCAGCTCGTCGCGCAGCGCCGGCACCAGGGTCAGGTGCCCGGCGGCCAGCGAGGACACCCCGACGATGTGCACGTCGGCCTCCACGGCCTGGCGCGCGACCTCGGCGGGGGTCTGGAACAGCGGGCCGACGTCCACGTCGAAGCCCAGGTCGGCGAACGCGGTGGCGATCACCTTCTGGCCGCGGTCGTGGCCGTCCTGGCCCATCTTGGCCACCAGGATCCGGGGCCGGCGCCCGGTGGCCGCCTCGAACTCCGTGCAGGCGCGGCGCGCCGACTCGATGGCGTCCACCCGCCCGGCCTCCTCCCGGTACACCCCGGACAGCGTGCGCAGCGACGCGGTGTGCCGCCCGTAGACCTTCTCCAGCGCGTCGGAGATCTCCCCGACGGTGGCCTTCGCGCGGGCCGCGTCCACCGCGCGGGCCAGCAGGTTGTGCTCAGGACCCGTGCCCGAAGCGGCGGCGGTCAGCGCACCGAGCGCATCTGCGCAGGCGGTTTCGTCGCGTTCCGAACGGAGCTGGCGCAGGCGGGCAACCTGCTGGGCGAGCACCTCGGCGTTGTCGATCTTCAGGACGTCGATGGACTCGTCGGTGTCCACCCGGTAGGTGTTCACGCCGATCACCGGCTGGCGGCCGGAGTCGATGCGGGCCTGGGTGCGGGCGGCGGCCTCTTCGACGCGGAGTTTGGGGATGCCCTCGCCGATGGCGGTGGCCATCCCGCCGGCGGCCTCCACCTCCTCGATGTGCTCCCAGGCGCGCCGCGCCAGGTCGTAGGTCAGCCGCTCCACGTAGTGGCTGCCGCCCCACGGGTCGATCACCCGGGTGGTGCCGGACTCCTGCTGCAGCAGCAGCTGGGTGTTGCGGGCGATCCGGGCGGAGAAGTCGGTGGGCAGCGCCAGCGCCTCGTCCAGCGCGTTGGTGTGCAGCGACTGGGTGTGGCCCTGGGTGGCGGCCATCGCCTCCACGCAGGTGCGTACCACGTTGTTGTAGACGTCCTGGGCGGTCAGCGACCAGCCGGAGGTCTGGCAGTGGGTGCGCAGGGACAGCGACTTGTCGCTCGTCGGCTCGAACCGGCGGACCAGCTTGGCCCACAGCAGCCGGGCCGCGCGCAGCTTCGCGACCTCCATGAAGAAGTTCATCCCGATGCCGAAGAAGAACGACAGCCGGGGCGCGAACGCGTCGATGTCCAGGCCCGCGCCGACGCCGGCGCGCAGGTACTCGACGCCGTCGGCCAGCGTGTAGGCCAGCTCCAGGTCGGCGGTCGCGCCGGCCTCCTGGATGTGGTAGCCGGAGATGGAGATCGAGTTGAACTTCGGCATCTTCGCCGAGGTGAACGCGAAGATGTCGGAGATGATCCGCATCGACGGCCCGGGCGGGTAGATGTAGGTGTTGCGGACCATGAACTCCTTGAGGATGTCGTTCTGGATGGTCCCGGCCAGCTTCTCCGGCGGCACGCCCTGCTCCTCGGCGGCCACGATGTAGAGCGCCAGCACCGGCAGCACGGCGCCGTTCATGGTCATGGAGACGCTCATCCGGTCCAGCGGGATGCCGTCGAAGAGCTGGCGCATGTCGTAGATCGAGTCGATGGCCACGCCGGCCATGCCCACGTCGCCGGGCACCCGGGGGTGGTCGGAGTCGTAGCCGCGGTGGGTGGGCAGGTCGAACGCGACGGACAGGCCCTTCTGGCCGGCGGCCAGGTTGCGGCGGTAGAACGCGTTGGACTCGGCGGCGGTGGAGAAACCGGCGTACTGGCGGACGGTCCAGGGCTGGGTCAGGTACATCGTCGGGTAGGGGCCGCGCAGGTACGGGGCGATGCCGGGGTAGGTGTCGAGGAAGTCCAGGCCCTCGGTGTCCTCGGCGGTGTAGACCGGGGGGACTGTGATGCCCTCCGGGGTGGTCCAGGCCAGGTCGGCGGTCTCGTCCACCAGCTCGGCCCACTGCTTGGCCGCTTCCGGGTGTGCGGAGGGTGGCTCGAAGGGCAGTTCGCCGAAGTTCGGGATCGTCATGCCGGCACCCCCAGTTCGTCCAGCGTGCGGGTCAGGATCTCTACGGCGTCGCAGCCGGTGTGGATGTAGCCGTCGACCCCGTTGTCGGCGGTCCCGGGGCGGCCGGCGAGCAGGACGGTGGTGGCGCCGGCCTGGCGGAGGGCGGTGGTCACTTCGGGGGCGGACTCGTCGTAGTCGCGGTCGGCGCCGCACAGGCAGGCCACGGTGGTCCCGGCCTTGGCGAACGCGTCGGCGAGCTCGGACGTTGTGCCCGTGCCGGTCGGGGTGGCGAGCCCGCCGGCCTGGAACAGGTTGGACGCGAAGCCCACCCGGGCGGTGTGGCGGGCGGCCGGGCCGAGGGCGGCCAGGAACACGTGGGCGTCGTGTCCTTGAGCGCGGTCCCGCAGTGCCTCGAACGCGGCGGCACGGCGCACCCGGGGGAGCAGGCCGTGCGGGGCCGGGCGCGGGTCGGGCGGGCGGACCGGGGCGCGTTCGTCCAGGTTGGGGAACTCGCTGACCCCGGTGACCGGTTCCTTGCGGGTGGCCAGGTTCCGCTCGCGGGCCCGCCAGGTGGTGGCCAGCCGCTCGGCCAGCGAGCCGTCGCGCAGCACGGCGGCCAGCCCGCCGGCCCGCTCGATCTCGGTGAACAGCTCCCAGGCCCGCCGCGCCAGCGCCGTGGTGAGCGACTCGACGTACCAGGAGCCGCCGGCCGGGTCGACCACCCTGGCCAGGTGCGACTCGGCGACCAGCAGCGACTGGGTGTTGCGGGCCATCCGCCGGGAGAACGCGTCCGGCAGGCCGAGGGCGGCGTCGAAGGGCAGGACGGTGACCGCGTCCGCGCCGCCGACGCCGGCGCCGAACGCGGCCAACGTGGTGCGCAGCATGTTCACCCAGGGGTCACGGGCGGTCACCATGACCTCGGAGCTCACCGCGTGCTGGCGCTGCGCGGCCTCGGGGCCGGTCGCGTCGCACTCGGCGGCCACCCGCGACCACAGCGCCCGCGCGGCGCGCAGCTTGGCGATCGTGGCGAACTGGTCGGCGGTCGCGGCGTAGCGGAACTCGATCTGGGCCAGGGCGTCGGGGACGGTCAGGCCGGCCGTGTCGCTCGCGGTGAGCGCGCGCAGGTACGCCACCCCGGCCGCCAGCGAGCAGGCCAGCTCCTGGGCGTCGTCGGCGCCCGCGCCGTGGTAGGCGGTGGCGTCCACGGTGACCGCGCGCAGGTTCGGCCGTTCCCGGGCGCAGCGCGCGGCCAGCGCGCCGGCGGTGTCTAGTCCGGCGTCCAGGTCCGTGTCGGCGGCCACCGCCGCGAGCCGGCCCAGTGGGTCCGCGCCCAGCGTGCCGGCCAGCGCCGCCCTGGGCACCTCGCGCTCGTCGGCCAGCCCGAGCAGTTCGGCGGCGGCCGCCTCGATGTGCGCCCCGGCGTCCAGCGCGATCGGCGCCATGTCCAGGTACACCCCGGCGAGCACCGTCCGCAGCGACTCCACCGGGATCGCGCCCTCGCCGAGCACCAGCCACAGCGAGCCGACGCCGTTCTCCAGGTCGGCGAGCACCGCCTCCGAGGTGGCCGTCACGTCCGGGTCGGCGTGCCGGGCGCGCACGTCCCAGCCGTCCGGCGACGACCCCAGCGCCCGCCCGCCCCGGGTGAACGGCGCCAGCCCCGGCATCCCCGCGCTCGCGCCCTCGGCATCGTCGGCGGTGTACAGCGGCGCCACCGACACCCCGTCGGCGAGCGCGCTGGCCAGCAGCCGCTCCACCTCGTCCGGGGCGCCACCGTCGAGCTCGCGCCCGGCCTTGCGCAGCACCCCCGCGACCAGCTCGCGCCACCGCTCCCGCGACGCCGGCGGGAAGTCCCCGGCCAGCGACAGCTCCGACCGCTCCGATCGCCCTGACCGCTGTGTTTTCGCCTCATTCGCCGGCGGGGCTGGTACAGCGCTCTGTGCTGGGTTGCGTCCGCGTCGGTGCGGGTCGCGCTGTGTCATTCCAGCACCTTAGGTGTCGAATCGCCGCCGGTGGCCGCTGTGTGGCGAGGTCAACGCCCGATCGTGCCCGCCGCGCCGAGCCGGAGCATGATGCGGACGTGACGAGCACGCGCGCCGCCCGTTTCCTCGCTCACCTCGACCGCCTGTCCGGCGGCGTCGAGCCCACCTTCCACCCGATCGAGCCGAGCACGCCCGGCGGGGAGAAGACCTGGGTCATCGCCTACCGGAACCTGGCGGACGGACTGCTCACCGGCATCACCTACGGCCTGTCCAGCACCGACCACCCCGACTGGCGGTTCGGCCGGCCCGAGCTGATCATCAACGTCGCGTCCACGGACATCTCCTGGGCGTTAGCGATCGGTCACCTGGTCGACCGGCTGCGCGGGGACTGCCCGTTCAGCTACGGCAACACGATCGACTTCGGCGTCCCCATCGCCCCGGACTCCACGATGTCGGCCTTCATGATCTTCGCCCCGTCGACGCTGGACCCGGAGGACAGCGGCATCGACGTCGGCGACGAGAAGCCGATCAACCTCAGCGAGTGCTACCCGATCCACGACTCCGAGCTCCGCTACATCGCCGAACACGGTCTCGAGGCCTTCTGGAAGCTCGACTGGGAGCTCTACGACGTCACCCGCCCACCGGCGGACGGAGCGTGACCACCCCTGATCACCGCGCGCCGACATGTCCTCAGCACGGACTCCCGAACGAGACCTCCGTGACGCGGCGCTGGGTTAGGCTCGCATTCGCGGCACAACAAGACCATGTGGGCGGGCCTGATGGGCGCACGGGGCAAGGCGCTAAAGGCGGTCGTAGGGTACTGGCCGCTGTTGGCGATTCCACCGATCGCGGCGGTCCTGCACCTCATCCTCGTGCTCATCGGCACTCCGTGGACGGCCAGCGAGTGGGCGAGCAACATCGTCTTTGCCTACGTCGTCACGGTGGCCACCGTGCTGCTGTCGCGTCGACAGGCACAGTTGCAGGAGTCCGTGGCCAGCTCGGAACTCGTGGAGAAGATCGCCGCCGTAACCGGAGCCTTGGATGCCCTCCGGGCGCACTGCGAGGCGAGTGTCGGGCAACAAATACTCATTGACGCGCGTGCCGGGCTTCATCTCCTCCGATACGCCGACCCGGTTTCACGGCGAGAGTATCTCGAAACGCTCAGGCTTGCCGCGCGGCGCTTGTTCGATCTCGTGACCGGGTCGGTGCGACCGTATACCTACTGGAGCCGCGACGAATGGGTCGCGCTTGCGCGGGCGACAGAGAAGCTGGCGGGGGAGCTCGACGCTCAGGTGCGCGACCGCGCCGATCGCGAGTCGACGGAGTTCCTGGAGCTGCGGCTGTTCCTGCGGGACCTGCGGCGGGCCAGCGGGCCGGGCGACGCGGTCCCGTTCGAGCCGTTCGAGAGGAGCTTCCGCCGGGGCGAGATCGGCCAGCGGATCCGAGCACACCTGAACTGGGAGCTGCTGCGCAAGCACGTCGAATCGGGCACCGGGCGGATCACCGTGCATCGCGAGTGGTCCATAGCCTGGCTCGAAGAACACGAGGTCTTCTCCGTCTGGTACACGACGCCCGAGAAGGTTCTGGCCGCGTACGATTCCGCCGGCGCTCGCCCGATACGGTTCTCCGAGATCGACGATTACTACGACGGCCTGCCGGAGCATTCACGTGCCACGATCGACTCGATGGCGGACGCGCTGCAACTGCGTCCACACGCCACACTTCCACAGGTCGAGATCGTGACCCTCCAGTTGTCGAGAAAGCAGCTGCTCGTCATCGACGGAAACCACCGGATGTCTGCCATCCGCCGAAACCGGCCACATCGGAGCGGCCCTGTCCCGGCGACCATCGTGGAGTACCGAATCGATGCGCCGCTGGATCCGGATCTGTTGCCGGACCTGCGTCATCACCAACAGGTCGAAACGCCGGCCTAAAGCTTGGTCACCAGCTCGACCACCGCGAACGCCTCCGGTGGGAGCCGCAGCGAGGCGTCGGTCGCCTTGGCCTCCGCGTTGGTGAGCAGCACCTCCCCGACCGGCGCGTCCAACCCGACATCGGCGGCGCTCGCGCCCAGGTTGACCACCACCCGCAGCGCTCCCCGGACCAGCACCACCGTCCGCGCGGCCTCGTCGACCTGGACGCCGAGCCGGTCCAGCCACGGGTCGGACAGCTCCGGCCGGGCCCGGCGCAGCGCGATCAGCTCGCGGTAGGTGCGCAGCAGCGTGGCGTGCGGCTCGGCGGCCGGCTCGGACCAGTCGAGCGTGGAGCCGGTGAAGGTGCCCTCGGCGTTCGGGTCCGGGACGGTCACGCCCGCGTCCCAGCCGTGCTCGGCGAACTCCTCGAACCGGCCCCGGCGGACGTTCTCGCGCAGCTCGGCGTCCGGGAAGTGGGAGAAGAACTGCCACGGGGTCCGCGCGCCCCACTCCTCGCCCATGAACAGCATCGGGGTGTACGGCGAGCACAGCACCAGCGCCGCGCCGCAGGCCAGCAGCCCGGGGGACAGGCTCGCGGAGATCCGGTCGCCGGCGGCACGGTTGCCGACCTGGTCGTGGTTCTGCAGGTAGGCCAGGAAGCGGTGGCCGGGGATGAGCCGGGTGTCCACGGGTCGACCGTGCCGGCGGCCGCGGAAGCTGGACGGCGTGTCGGCGTGGAAGAACGCCCGGCGCAGGGTTTGCGCAAGCCCGGGCAGCGTGCCGAAGTCGGCGTAGTAGCCCTGGCGCTCGCCGGTCAGGGCGGCGTGCAGCTGGTGGTGCACGTCGTCGTTCCACTGCGCGGCCAGCCCGTAGCCGCCGCCCTCGCGGGCGGTGACCAGCCGGGGGTCGTTCAGGTCCGACTCCGCGATCAGGCTCAGCGGCCGGCGGACGTGCGCGGCCAGCCCGTCCACCTCGACAGCGAGCTCCTCCAGCAGGTGCACGGCCCTGGTGTCGAGCAGCGCGTGCACCGCGTCCAGCCGCAGCCCGTCGAGGTGGAAGTCGCGCAGCCACATCAGCGCGTTCTCGATCACGTACCGGCGCACCTGGTCCGAGCCCGGGCCGTCCAGGTTCAGTGACGGGCCCCAGATGTTGCTGCCCCGGAAGTACGGGCCGAAGCGGTCCAGGTACGCCCCGGACGGGCCGAGGTGGTTGTACACCACGTCCAGCACCACGCCCAGGCCCCGGGCGTGGCAGGCGTCCACGAACCGCTGGAACGCCTCGGGCCCGCCGTAGTTCTCCGTCACCGCGTACCAGAGCACGCCGTCGTAGCCCCAGTTGCGCGGCCCGTCCACCGCGTTCACCGGCAGCACCTCGACCAGGTCCACGCCCAGCTGAACCAGGTGGTCGAGCCGCTCGATGGCCGCGTCGAAGGTGCCCGCCGAGGTGAAGGTGCCGATGTGCAGCTCGTAGAGCACGCTGCCGGGCAGCGCCCGGCCGGTCCAGGCGTGGTCGGTCCAGGCGAACGTGTCCGGTCGGTACACGGCCGACGGGGCGTGCACGCCCTCGGGCTGGCGCGGCGAGCGCGGGTCGGGCAGCGGGGTCGGGTCGTCGTCGAGCAGGTAGGCGTAGCGGCTGCCCGGGCCGGCCGCCGGCACCTCCACCCGCCACCAGCCGTCCCCGGCGGGCGCCAGCTCGTGCCGCTCGCCGTCCACCTCAACCCGCACCCGCGCCTTGCCGGGCGCCCACACACCGAACTCGGTCACGTGGCGCGATCCTACGGGCACACGATCGGGGACATGGCCGGCGAACATCACGTCACTGACTACTGTAATCAAATATGTCAGAGGCGACAGCTCGGTCGGGCCGTTCCTCGGGCTGGGTGCTGCCGCTGGTCGTGCTGATCGTCGGCATGTTCATGTCCGTACTGGACACCAGCATCGTGAACGTCGCGATCCCTCGGATGCAGACCTCGCTGAGCGCGAGCACCGAGGACATCAGGTGGGTGGTCACCGGCTACACGCTGGCGCTGGGCGTGATCGTGCCGCTGAGCAGCTGGCTGGGCGACCGGTTCGGGGCCACCCGGGTTTACCTGGGCTCGCTGCTGGGGTTCACCGTCGCGTCCGCGCTGTGCGGCATGGCCTGGGACCTGTCCAGCATGATCACCTTCCGGGTCATCCAGGCCATCCCCGGCGGGGTGCTGCCGGTGATCACCATGACGATGCTCTACCGGATCGTGCCGATGGAGAGCATCGGCGCCGCGATGGGCCTCTACGGCTTCGGCGTGGTGTTCGCGCCGGCGGTGGGGCCGACCCTGGGCGGGTACCTGGTCGAGTACGTGGACTGGCGGCTGATCTTCTACATCAACGTGCCGATCGGGATCCTGGGCGCGGTGGCCGCGCTCGCGGTGTTCCCCCGGATCCAGCCGACGAGCTGGCCCAGGTTCGACCTGTGGGGCTTCGTCACCAGTGCCTACGGCCTGTTCGCGCTGTTGCTGGCCACGGACAAGGGGGAGGACTGGGGCTGGACCAGCTACCGGGTGCTGATCCTGCTCGTCTCCAGCGCGCTCAGCCTGGCCCTGTTCGTGGTCATCGAGCTGGAGGTGGACGCACCGCTGCTGGACGTGCGGGTGTTCAAGGTCTGGCCGTACACGAACTCGCTGCTGCTGATCTCGGTGATCTCGATCGGGCTGTTCACCTCGCTGTACTACATCCCGCAGTTCCTGCAGGTGATCCAGGGCCTGCAGGCGCTCAACTCCGGCCTGGTGCTGATGCCCTCGGCGCTGGTGATGGTGGTGCTGATGCCCATCGCCGGGAAGCTCTACGACCGGTTCGGGCCCCGGTGGCCGGCCGTGATCGGGCTGTCGCTGACCGCGTACGGCTCGTTCCTGCTCGCCCAGATCACCCCGGACGTGCCGCGCGCGCAGATCATCCTGTGGACCACCATCCGCAACATCGGCATCGGGCTGTCCATGATGCCGATCATGACGGCCGGCGTGGCGGCGCTGGCGGCCGCGCAGGTCAGCGTGGGCAGCGCGCTGAACAACGTGGTCCAGCGGGTGTCCGCCAGCCTCGGGCTCGCGGTGTTCGGCGGGCTGATCACCGCCCAGCAGGCCCAGTTCATGGCCGACCGAGGCTCGATGATGTCCTCCGGCCCGAACGCCCTGCCCGAGATCGCCGAGGCCGAGCAGCGGGGCCCGGAAGGCCTGCTCCCGTACTACATGCAACTACAGAAGGACGCCACGACGACCGCCTACGCCAACATGTTCATCATGGTGACCGGCCTGTGCGTGGTGGGCGTAGTCCTCGCCTTCCTGCTACGCCACGGCAAGGCCACCCGCGCCGCCGCCCCACCCCCACCCGAGCCCAAACGCCCCACTCCCACCGTCCCCGCCCCACCCCCCGACCGCACCGAAGTGCACGTCTGACCGCCCCGCACAACCACTCCGTACCCGGCACACCTGCTTCAGCGCGTGTGCCGGGTACGAACTGGGTGTACGGGCTAGTCCATGGCGGCGCGCGCGAGCTGGGACATGGAGTGGCCGGCGACCAGGAGGGGGTCGGGGGCGCGGGCGGCGCGGGCGAGGATGAAGGCGCCTTCCAGGACCATGATCATGGTGTATGCCAGGGAGCGGGCCGACTCCGCGTCGGGGACCCACCGGCCGAACCAGTCGGTCCCGGCCTGGACCCACTCGTCGAACACGCGGGCCGTCGCCAGGCGGAGGGGGTCGTTGGTGCTGGCGACCTCCAGCGCGACGGTGGCGATCGGGCAGGCGTCGGCGTAGTCGGTGGCGGCCAGGTTCTCCGCGGCGGTGGCGAACGCGTGCTCGATGGACTCCAGCGGGTCCGGCACGGACTCCAGCAGTGCGAGTACCAGCCGCCCGTACTCCCGACCGGCCGTCCGGATCGTCTCCTCGGCCAGTTGCTGCTTGCCGCCGGGGAAGAAGTGGTAGATCGACCCGAACGGCGCCGAGGACTCGGCGGCGATCCGCTTCAGGCCGGTGCTCGCGTAGCCGTTGCGGCGGAACAGCGTCGCGGCGGTGTCCTGGATCCTGGTCCGAGTGTCCGGCAGTGTCACGTCAATCGCCCCGCTCGTTCGCGCCCGCTAGCCCCGTCGCCACCCTACATTAGAACGATCTATCAAGTGGGTGGACGGCGCGCCCGACCAGCGGGGTCAAGGTGATTTCGGACATACTTAGAGAACGCTCAGCAATTAATTTGAGTACCTAACGTTCTCTATGTAACTGTGGAGACCATGGCTCGTGAATCCGAGGGGGAGGCACGCTCCGGCGGCTGGGTGCTTCCGCTGATCGTGCTCATCACCGGCATGTTCATGTCGGTGCTGGACACCAGCATCGTCAACGTCGCGATCCCGCGCATGCAGAGCGCGCTCGGCGCCAGCACCGAGGACATCACCTGGGTGGTCACCGGCTACACGCTGGCGCTCGGTGTGGTGGTGCCGCTGTCCGCGTGGCTGGGCAGCCGGATCGGCGTGACCCGGCTCTACCTGGCCTCGCTGCTCGGCTTCACGGTCGCCTCGGCGCTGTGCGGCATGGCGTGGGACCTGGACAGCATGGTCTTCTTCCGGATCCTGCAGGCCATCCCGGGCGGCATCCTGCCGGTGGTCAGCATGACCATGCTGTACCGCATCGTGCCGCCGCAGAAGATCGGCACCGCGATGGGCATGTACGGGCTCGGGGTGGTCTTCGCGCCCGGTGTCGGCCCGACGCTGGGCGGCTACCTGGTGGAGTACGTGGACTGGCGGCTGATCTTCTACATCAACGTGCCGGTCGGCATCATCGGCGCGATCGCCGCCGCCGTCGTGCTGCCCCGGGTGCGGCCCACCACCTGGCCCAAGTTCGACTTCTGGGGCTTCCTGTTCATCGCATACGGGCTGTTCGCGCTGCTGCTGGCCACCGACAAGGGCCAGGACTGGGGCTGGACCAGCTACCCGATCCTGATCCTGATCGTGTCCAGCCTGTTCAGCCTGGCGCTGTTCGTGGTCATCGAGCTGGAGGTGGATGCGCCGCTGCTGGACCTGCGGGTGTTCAAGGTCTGGCCGTACGTCAACTCGCTGCTGCTGATCGGCGTTCTCATGATCGGCATGTTCAGCACGCTGTACTACGTCCCGCAGTTCCTGCAGATCACCCAGGGCATGGAGGCGCTGGACGCCGGCCTGGTGATGATGCCCTCCGCGCTGGTCATGACCGTGATGATGCCGATCGCGGGCAAGCTCTACGACAAGATCGGACCGCGCTGGCCGGCGGTGATCGGGCTGATCATCACCGGCGTGGGTTCGTACCTGACCGCGCAGATCACCCCCGACCTGCCGCGCGCGGACCTCATCTGGTGGACGGTGATCCGCAACATCGGGGTCGGCCTGTGCATGATGCCGATCATGACCGGCGGCCTCTCCGCGCTGCCGCCCGTGCTGACCAGCGCCGGCAGCGCGATGAACAACGTGATGCAGCGGGTGTCCTCCAGCGTCGGGCTGGCCGTGTTCGGCGGGCTGATCACCGCCCAGCAGGCCCAGCTGCTCGGCGACTGGGGCTCGCAGATGGACCCGGCCCAGTCGGAGCGCCTCGGCAAGGCCGCCGAGCAGGGCTCGAAGGGCCTGCTGCCGATCTACCAGGAGCTGCAGAAGCACATCGTGACCACCACCTACGCCAACGTGTTCCTGGCGGTGACCGGGCTGTGCCTGCTCGGCCTGGTGCTGGCGTTCATGCTCCGCTCCGGCCCGGCCAGGCCCGCCGCCGGCCCGCCACCCGCCCCGGCCCGCCCGGCCCAGCCCGCCCGGGAAGCCAGCCGCACCACCGCACCCGAGCAGGAGCCCGTCCCAGCCCGCACCTAACCGCGGTCAGCCCTCAGCGCTGGCGGGAGGCCAGGAAGTGGGCGATGTCGGCGGTGGCGGGGTAGAGGTTGCGGTAGTGGTGGTAGTAGTGGGCGTACTCGTCGGTGGCCGAGGGGGTTGGGCGGACGGTTGTCGACGGCGGGTTCCAGGCGGCGGCGTCGGGGCGTGAGCCCGTCGCGACGGCGGCCAGCAGGGCGTCGCCGAGGGCCGCGCCGATGGTCTCGGTGGGTACGAGCTGCTCCTGGCCGGTGACGTCGCTGACGATCTGGGTCCACAGCCCGCCCTGGGTGCCGCCGCCGACGGCCACCAGCCTGCGGGCGCCATCGGACGGCATGGTCTCCAGGTTGTGCCGCACGCCGTAGGCGATGCCCTCCAGGGTGGCGCGGTAGATCTCGCCGACGCCGTGGCGGGTGGTCAGCCCGGCGAGCACGCCGCGCGCGTCCGGGTCGAACAGGGGGGTGCGCTCGCCGGCGAAGTACGGCAGCAACAGCAGCCCGTTCCCGCCGACCGGGGCCTTCGCCGCCTCCGCGACCAGGTCCGCGAACTCACCACCGACCAGCCCGCGCAGCCAGTCCGTGATCAGCCCGGAGGTGGCCATCCCGGCGGCCATCGAGTAGCTGCCCGGCCACACGCCCCGGGTGGTCCACAGCGCGGGGTGTGGCGCCGGCTCGGCCAGCACCTGGATCAGGAACATCGTGCTGCCGTACATGACCATGGTGTCGCCGGGCTCGGTGACGCCCACGCTGGTCGCCTCGGCCCAGGCGTCCACCGTGCCCGCCGTGACCGGCAGCCCCGCCGGCAGCCCCGTCTCGGCGGCCGCCGTGCCCGTGACCGTCCCGACCACCTCGGTCGGCCAGGCCAGCCTCGGCAGCTCGATGCCGGGCGCCACTCGCGCCGCCCAGTCATACGCCCAGCCGGCCGCGCGCAGGTCGTACATCGGGTCGCACTGGCTGGCGGAGTGGTGGTCCAGCACGTACTCGCCGGTCAGTTTGTGCACGAGGTAGGAGCTGGCCATCAGGAACAGCCTGGTCTTCTCGTACACCTCCGGCTCGTGGCGGGCCAGCCAGCGCCACTTCGGCCCGACCGCCTGCGAGGACAGCGGCGTCCCGGCCCTGGCCAGGATGGCGTCCGCGCCCAGCTCCTCGGTCAGCTCGTCGATCTCCCGGGTGGCGCGGGTGTCCACGCCGTAGAGGATCGCCGGGCGCAGCGGCCGGCCGTCGGCGTCGGCGGGCAGCAGCACCGGCCCGATGCCGCTGACCGCCAGCCCGGCCAGCGAGCGCCCGTCGGCGGCGGCCACCAGCTCGCGGCTCAGCGCCAGGAAGTCCGCCCACCAGACGCTCTCCGCGTCGTGCTCCACCCAGCCGGGGTGGGGGTACGACGTCCGGTGGGGTGGGCGGGGCTCCTGGGGTAAACACGGCCGCGACGCCCTGGCCAGCACCTCACCGCTGGGCGAGACCAGTACGCCCTTGGAGCTGGCCGTGCCGATGTCGATGCCGACCAGCAGGCTGTCAGCCACGTGACCACTCGTCGAGCCGCACGCCGAGCAGGTCGGCCACCGCGCGCATCTCGGCGCGGCGGTCGCCGGGCACGGCGTGGATGTGGTTGGCGCCGAACCGGGACAGGAACCGCTCGGCCGGCACGTCCAGCCGGGCGAACGCGTGCGGCCACTCCGGCGTGGACTGGTTGACCAGCTCCCGGGTCGTCGCGTCGTCGTAGGTCTCGAACTCGCCGAGCATCAGCTGCAGCCGGTACTCGCCGTTCTCCCTGGTTAACCGGCCCAACGTCATCTGTCCCGGCGCCGCGATGTGCTGCACGGACGCGCCACCGGCCGGGAAGAAGAACACCTCGGGGTAGAAGTTCACCCTGGCCAGGTTGGCGGCGGGGTCGTCGCTGCGCGCGGCGTACCAGGTGGCGTGCTGGCCGGAGTTGCACAGGTCCCAGATGTCGCGGTCGGCGTGGTAGTGCCGGACGTCGGCGAACAGCGCCGGGTCGCCGGAGACCTTGTGCATGAGCTGCATGGTCAGCGCGCCGTCCATGTCCGCCTCGGTGGCGGTGATGTGTACGGGCTTGGGGCCGTTCCAGTCGTACGGGTCGTTCAGGAACGCCTCGGTGACGTCCATCGTCGCGAAGTGCTCGGTCAGCTCGGGCTGGCCCTTGATCCCGGAGAAGTCCAGCTTGCGCTCGGCGATGATCTCGCGGATGGCCAGGTAGCTGCGGATCTGCCGTTCCAGCAGCTCCGGGGTGAGCTTGTTGCCGTCGTAGTGCACCCCGGCGGCGTGCTGCTCGATCCACTCGCGGGCCTTGGCCGCCTCGCCGGCGTCCGCCTTCTCCGCGCGCAGCACCAGCTCGTACTGGTCGATCTCCTCCACGTCGATGCCGAAGCGGCGCATCCACTCGTCGGTGTTCGCCACCGTGGTGTTCATGCCCATCGGCCGCCCACCGAACCGCCCGAACGTGGACCCGCGCAGCGACGCCACGGCGGCAGCCGCCCGCGCGTGCGCCCCGGCCGCCTCGACCAGCCCGGCGCCGCCATCAGCACTGTCGGGCGCGCCCCACAGCCGGGTGTGTTTCCGCCCGATCTGGTCCAGCGCCCCGCCGGCGGCCAGCATGCCGACCAGGCCGGGCTCGGTGGGGTCGGTGCTGGCCACCAGGATCAGCGGGCTCCGGGTGGCGTCGGCGGCCAGCATGGTGAAGTGCGGGAACGCCCACACCGCGTAGTAGAAGATCGTGACGTCCACGCCGGCGGCGGCCACCTCGCGGGCCACCGAGCCGGCCAGGTCGTTGCGGGAGACCAGGTCGGAGCCGACCACCACCTCGTGCCCGGCGGCCCGCAGCGACTCGACCAGGCCGGCCTGCTTGGCGGCGATGAACTCGGCGTTGCGGGCGTGCACGTGATCGCGGCCGTCGGAGATACTGATCACGCCAATGCGGGCCACGGCCCCTCCTTAGCATCCGGTCCGGTTCCGGTCGGCGAGGCAACAGCAACCTCGACCGGCCGCGGCGCCGCGCTCTCAGAGCCACCCTGCGAGTAATCGATTACTCAAGACGTTATTGTTCCTACTGAACAGTGTCAATAGGCGGTCAAGGGGTGTCGAGATGGCGACCATCAGCGACGTGGCCGCGCTGGCCAGGGTCTCGGTGGCCACCGTGTCCCGGGCGCTGAACGGCAAGGAGTCGGTGGACCCGCAGCTGGTCGCGCGGGTGCGCAAGGCGGCGGCCGAGCTCGGCTACCACCCCAACGGCCTGGCCCGGAGTTTGCGCAAGCGGCGCACCGCCGTGCTCGCGCTGATCATCTCCGACGTGGAGAACCCGTTCTTCACCGCGATCGCGCGCGGCGTCGAGGACGTCGCGCTGACCGCCGGCTACTCCGTGGTGCTGTGCAACTCCGACGAGAAGCTGGACAAGGAGAGCCGCTACCTCGACGTCGCGGTGGAGGAGCGGGTGGCCGGCGTGGTGATCTCGCCGACCGGGGAGTCCACCAGCGTCGAGGTGCTGCGCAGGCGGGGCACGCCGGTGGTGGCGGTGGACCGCCCGCTGGACGACGTCGACCAGGTGCTGGTGAACACCCGGCTGGCCGCGCAGGAGGCGACCGCGCACCTGGTGGCGGCCGGCTACCGCCGCATCGCCTGCGTGACCGGCCCGCCCGGCATCCGCACCGCCGACGACAGGCTGGCCGGCTACCGCGACGCGCTGGCGGCGGCCGGGATGGCGGCCGATCCGGGCCTGGTGCGCCGCGCGGAGTACCGCGCCGAGGGCGCCGAGCGGGCCACGGCGGAGCTGTTGCGGACGGCCGGTGTGGTGGACGGGCTGCTGGTGGCCAACAGCGCGCAGGCGGTCGGCTCGCTGGAGGCGCTGCGGACCGCCGGCCGCCGGCTGGGCACCGACGTGGGGGTGGTCGCCTTCGACGACGCGCCGTGGGCGACGCTGATCGACCCGCCGCTCACCGTGGTCGCCCAGCCCGCCTACGAGCTCGGCGCCGTCGCCGCCAGGCTGCTGCTGGACCGCATCGAAGGCGACGCTCACCAGGTCACCGTCCGCACCCTCGACGCCCGGCTCATCGAACGCGGCAGCAGCCGTCGAAACTGACCCGTTCAAAGAATGCGTGATCCTGGCAGCTCGCCCGATAATGAGTCAAGCGTACTCGTCGGTTATGGCACCTGGGAGTTACCCGGGGTGCCCGGTTGGCCCATTACGCAGTGACCCCGGGTGCGACCGCTCGTCACTCATTCGATAGATAGGGACGAGGCGGCCGCGCTGCTATATTGGCTTTCGTCCGGCCGGCCCATTCAGCCCACAACTCCCACACGGGCACAGCTCGGCGATCAGTTCACTTAAATAAGTTCAGCGAACATGAATCATGTGCGTACTCGCGTGCGCGCACGGCCCCTGCGTGCCCGGATTGAAAGGTGTGAATCGTGACCGACGTGCTGGAGCCCGGAACCGAGGTCGAGGAAGAACGGTCGAGGCAGAGCCTGAGTACGGCCGCCGCGCGCAATTTGGCGACCACCACAAAGTCAGTGCCCCAAATGCAGGGCATCACCTCGCGTTGGCTTTTGCGCAAGTTGCCCTGGGTCGAGGCGACCGGTGGGACGTATCGGGTGAACCGGCGGTTGAGCTATGCCCTCGGCGACGGGCGGTTGACGTTCACGAACGTCGGCGACGACGTCCGCGTCGTGCCGGGTGAGCTGCGCGAGCTGCCGATGCTGCGCACGTTCGACGCCGACGACTCCGACGAGGTGCTGGCCGCCCTGGCGGACCGCTGCGAGCAGCGCGAGTTCCGGCCCGGCGACGTCATCGTCGAGTTCGGCCACCAGGCCGACGCGCTCTACCTGATCGCGCACGGCAAGATCAGTAAGACGGGTGTCGGCAAGTACGGGGAGAGCACCACGCTCGGCGTGGTGGCCGACGGCGACTACTTCGGCGACCGCGAGATCGCCACCGAGGACGGCATCTGGGAGTTCACCGCCAAGGCCGTGACCAGGTGCATCGTGCTCAGCCTCGGCAAGGAGCGGTTCGACGAGTTCGTCGGCAACGCCGAGTCGCTGCGCGAGCACCTTGACCGGGTGCGCTCCGAGGACGGGCCGGCCCGCAACGAGCACGGTGAGGCCGAGATCGACCTGTCGTCCGGCCACGCCGGCGAGCCGGACCTTCCCGGCACGTTCGTGGACTACGAGCTGGCGCCCAGGGAGTACGAGCTGAGCGTGGCGCAGACCGTGCTGCGGGTGCACACCCGGGTGGCGGACCTCTACAACGAGCCGATGAACCAGCTCGAACAGCAGCTGCGGCTGACCGTGGAGGCGCTGCGCGAGCGCCAGGAGCACGAGATGGTCAACAACAGCGAGTTCGGCCTGCTGCACAACGCGGACCTGAGCATGCGCATCCCCACTCGCGCCGGCGCGCCCACTCCCGACGACTTCGACGAGCTCCTTTCCATGGTGTGGAAGGAACCGGCATTCTTCCTGGCCCACCCCCGGGTGATCGCCGCGTTCGGGCGGGAATGCACCAAACGCGGTGTCTACCCCAGTGGCGTCGATTTCGGCGGCCACAAGATACCGGCCTGGCGGGACATCCCGATCTTCCCGTGCAACAAGATCCCGGTGAGCGACGCGCGTACCAGCTCGGTCATGCTGGTGCGGGCCGGCGAGCAGAACCAGGGCGTGGTCGGCCTGCACCAGACGGGAATTCCGGACGAGTACCAGCCGGGGCTCTCGGTGCGGTTCATGGGCATCAGCGAGAAGGCAATCATGTCGTATCTGGTCAGCGCCTACTATTCGGCGGCGATCCTGGTCCCGGATGCGCTTGCGGTGCTCGAGGATGTCGAGATCGGCCGCGAAGACTAAGATGACAGAGCTAGCCGAACCCGTTTCTGTCGAGGAGCAACGGCGGCACAGCCTCGGTACGGAGGCGGCGCGCAACCTGGCCACCACCACCAAGACGGTGCCCCAGATGCGGGCCATCACGCCCCGCTGGCTGCTGCGCACGCTGCCCTGGGTCGACCTCGCGGCGGGCACCTACCGGGTCAACCGCAGGCTGACCTACACGGTCGGTGACGGGCGGCTGACCTTCGTCGGCGAGGGCGAGCGGATCCGGGTGATCCCGGCCGAGCTGCGCGAGCTGGCGCCGCTGCGCGAGCTGCCCGACGACGAGCCGCTGGCCGCGCTGGCCGGTGCGTTCGAGCAGCGGGAGTACGCGGCGGGGGAGGTGCTCGCGGCCGAGGGCGACCGGGCGGACGAGCTGTTCCTGATCGCCCACGGCAAGATCGACAAGCGCGCCACCAGCAAGTACGGGGACGCCTCGGTGCTCGGCACGCTGACCGACGGCGACCACTTCGGCGCGGCGGAGCTGATGCGCGGCGGCGAGTGGGAGTTCACCGGCGCGGCGGTGACGCGGTGCGTGGCGCTCGTCCTGACCAGGGAGGCGTTCGAACGGCAGCTGTCCGCGTCGCCGGGGCTGCGGGCGCACATCGACGCCGTGCGCGACTCGACGGCGCCGCCCGCGAACAAGTACGGGGAGGCGCCGATCGACCTCGCCTCCGGTCACGCCGGCGAGCCGGACATCCCGAGCACGTTCGTGGACTACGAGCTGGCGCCCAGGGAGTACGAGCTGAGCGTGGCGCAGACCGTGCTGCGGGTGCACACGCGGGTCGCGGACCTCTACCGCGAGCCGATGGACCAGCTCGAGCAGCAGCTGCGGCTGACCGTGCAGGCGCTGCGCGAGCGCCAGGAGCACGAGCTGGTCAACAACCGCGAGTTCGGGCTGCTGCACAACGCCGACCTCGGCCAGCGGATCCAGACCCGGACCGGGCCGCCCACCCCGGAGGACCTCGACGAGCTGCTCAGCAGGCGGCGCAAGACCAGGTTCTTCTTCGCCCATCCGCGCGCGGTCGCCGCGTTCGGCATGGAGTGCACCCGGCGCGGGCTGTACCCGGAGGGGGTCGAGGTCGACGGTGCGCGGGTGCGAGCCTGGCGAGGGGTGCCGATGCTGCCCTGCGACAAGATCCCGATCAACCCCGACGGCACCACGTCGATCCTGGCCATGCGGGTCGGGGAGGAGAGCAACGGGGTGGTCGGGCTGCGCCAGACCGGGCTGCCCGACGAGTGCGAGCCCGGGCTGAACGTCAGGTTCATGGGGATCGGGGAGAACGCGATCGCTCGCTACCTGGTGAGCGCGTACTTCTCGGTCGCGGTGCTGGTGCCGTCCGCGCTCGGCGTGCTGGAGAACGTGGAACTGGGGAGGTCGGCATGACCGTACTGGCGGCCGGCACGGACATCCTGGCCGACATGACGGGGGCGCCCTCGACGGATCTGTCCGCGCTGCTCGCGGCGGACGGTGCGGGGGCGGAGGCCGCGGTGCCCTCGACGGTGCGCCGGTTCGCCAGCGGGGTCGGGATGGCCGGGTTGCGGTTCCCTCGGCTCCTGACCGAGCCGTCGCCGTCGCCGTCCCCGGAACCCTCGTCGGAGTCCGAGGCCGAGGACGACGACTCGATGCCCGAGCTGTTCTGCCCGGGGCCGATCCGCGACGACCCGGCGCTGGGGGAGGAGGTGAACGAACGGCTGGTGGACTGGGCCGAGGAGATCGGGATCTACGAGGGACGGCTGGACAAGCTCCGGGCGTGCAACTTCGGGCGCCTGATCATGCTGACCCATCCGGCCACCGACGACCCGGATCGGCTGCTGGCGGCGACCAAGTGCGTGGTCGCCGAGTGGGCCGCGGACGACTACTACGTCGACGAGGTCTCGCTGGGCGCCGACCCGAAGGTGGTCGGCTCGCGGCTGGCCAAGCTGCACGCGATCGTGGACCCGGCGCCGCTGCCGGCCCGGTACGCGCCCCAGCTGGACGCCTACCGGGACGCCGAGCCCATCGCCACCGCGTTCCGCACCGCGATGGAGCACCTCGCCCGCTACACCACGGCGTCCCAGCTCGGTCGGTTCCAGCACCAGATGTCGATCCTGTACGTGGCCTGGAACCAGGAGGCCGACTGGCACGCCAACGGCCGCACCCCGCCGGTCTGGGAGTACCTGGTGCAGCGCCATCTCAACAGCTACCTGCCGCCGATGATCCTGATCGACGTCCTGGCCGGCTACGAGTTGCCCAGCGTCGAGTTCTTCGACCCTCGGGTGCGCCGGGCGTTCACCATGGCCGGCGACGCCAACGTGCTGCTCAACGACCTGCACTCGGGCGCCGCCGAATCGGAGAACGACTTCAACCTCCCACGGGTCATCGCCGCCGAGGAAAAATGCACCCCCAGGGAGGCGATCAAACGCACCGTCGAAATCCACAACGAGCTGATGCATAAGTTCGTGGAAGAGGCCGGCGCGCTGAGCGTCGTCGGCTCGCCGATGCTACGACGGTTCTTTGCCGACACGTGGGCATGGTTGGGCGGCAGCCGTGAATGGCACGCCACGACTGCCCGCTACCACCAGTAAAATCGAAGGTCCACCCGAGAGGAGCACTCATGACGTCCACCGCTGTCGAGAGCAAGGTCCTGCGCACCGCGTACCAGAAGTCGGTCGCGGCATACTGGAACAACAACCAGCAGGACCCGGTCAACCTGCGGCTCGGCGAGATCGACGGCCTCTACCATCACCATTACGGGATCGGCGAGTACGACGCCTCCGTACTGGAGGGACCGGAAGAGACGCGCGACGCCCGGATCATCCAGGAAATGCACCGGCTGGAGACAGCGCAGGCGGACGTCCTCCTCGACTACCTCGGTGACGTCCAACCGACGGACCAGCTCCTGGACGCCGGGTCCGGGCGGGGCGGCACCAGCATCATGGCGAACCACCGTTTCCGCTGCCGGGTTGATGGTGTCACGATCTCGGAGTATCAAGTGGGCTTCGCGAACGAGCAGGCCGTCCAGTGGGGCTGCTCGGATGATGTCCAGTTCCATTTCCGCAACATGCTCGACACCGGGTTCGACACCGGGTCAAAGCGCGGCATCTGGACGAACGAGACGACCATGTATGTGGACCTTTTCGATCTTTACGCCGAGTTCTCCCGGCTGCTGGAGTATGGTGGCCGGTATGTGTGCATTACTGGTTGCTACAACGATGTGACGGGTGGGCGGTCGAAGGCCGTCAGCAAGATTGACGAGCACTACACTTGTAACATTCACCCGCGCAGCCATTACTTCAAGGCGCTCACCGCGAACAACCTGGTCCCGATCAATGTGGTTGATCTTACGGCTCAGACCATTCCGTACTGGGAGTTGCGGGCGCAGTCCTCGGTGGCTACTGGGATCGAGGAAGCTTTCCTTAATGCTTACCGGGAGGGGAGTTTCCATTACTTGTTGATCGCGGCTGATCGGATCTGAGGTTCGTGGGGGTGCGTGCCGTCATTTGTTTCGTTCGAAAATCCCTGGCGGGATTTCCGGCGAACTGAAATTTTCTGGGTGCGGTTTGGGTGCCGTACCCGGGTGGTGGCCGGTCACTTTGGGTGTCTTTTGGTCACTTTTCGTGGTGTTCCCGGCTTGGTGGTTGCGTTTCGGTGGGCTGAGGGGGCGTCAGTCCGGTATTTCATGATCAAAACCGGGCTGGTGTCCTCTTGGTTGCGGGGTACGGGCGTCGAGCATGACGAAACTGTCAGACCCCCCGGGCACGATCACGGTATGTCCGGAAGCGCGCTGCTCGCGGCGTACGGTGAGGCCATCGAGGCGATGGTCCGCGTTCGCGCGCTGGTGGCGGTCGCTGACGGATCTGAGTTGATCGAGGCGCTGAAGTTGGGTGCCAGGCTGCAGCGGTTGGCTCGTTACGGCGACATCTGCGCTATCGCGCGGCTGGACCGTGAGGGCGAGTTCACCGAGCGTGGGGCGGATGCGGCGCCGGCGGTGTCGGACATCCTGCGGGTGCCTCGCCGTGCGTCCGCGCGGATGGTGGCGGTGGCGCGGGCGGTGTTCCCCACCACTCTGGATGGACATCCCGTTGAGCCGAAACTCCCGGCCACGGCGACCGTGTTGGCCACTGGTGAGATCGACGCCCAGCATGCCGATGTGATCGAGCGGCATTTGTCGTCGGAGGCGGCGCGGCGGATCGACCCGGCGCGGTGGGCGGCCGCTGAGGTGCAGTTGGCGGATTGGGCGCGGTTGTATCGGCCGGATGAGTTGGACAGGATGGCTCGGGAGCTGATCGAGCAGTTGGATCAGGATGGTCCGCCGCCGGGGGATGGTGAGGATCAGGTCAACGTGTTGCACCTGTCCAAGTCCCGCAACGGTGTGGGTGGGCGGGTCAAGGGCGAGTTGGACTCGGTGACCTTCGAGATGTTCGCTCGGGCGATCGAGGCTGCCCTCAAGCCTGACGATCAACAGAAGACGTTGGGCGAACGCCAGGCCGACGCGTTGGGCGAGATCTGCGAGAACGCCCTGGACGAAGGCCGGCTGCCAGTTAAGGGTGGGCAGCGGCCGCACGCGGTGATCAGCATCGGCTACGACACCCTGCTCCACGATGCCAAGGGCGCCACGCTGGATTACGGCGGCTACATCGGCGCCGGCGACCTCCGACGGTTGCTCTGCGACGCCTGCGTTGTCCCGGTGGTGTTGGGTGGCAACAGCGAAGTCCTCGACGTCGGCCGCACACAGCGCACGGCCACCAAGCCGCAGCGTGACGGGCTGGTCGCGCGAGACCGCGGTTGCGCCTACCCGGGCTGTGACGCCAGGGCCTACCGATGCCAGGTTCACCACGTCGTGCACTGGGCTCATCGCGGCCGCACCGCGATCCATTCGATGGTGTTGCTGTGCGTCACCCATCATCGGATGGTTCACCGCGCCGGCTGGACCATCCGCATGGTCGACGGGTTCCCCGAGTTCATCCCCCCGAAGTGGCTCGACCACACCCAAACACCCCGCCGGAAACCCCGACCAACCGTGCTCAGGGTGTAGGCCGTCCGCCGGCGCCCGGTACTTCGCGGCCCCCTCGACCGCGAAGTACCGGGAGCGCGTCCGTCCAGGTCAGCCCTTGTTCAGCTCGGAGTAGACCTGGTCGGCGTTGTCCTTGGTGACGAGCTTGGTGGACAGCGTCTGGGTCTTGGGCAGCTGCTTGCAGTCGATCAAGATCTGCTTGGCGGCGTCGATGGCCTCCTTGCCGCCGGTCGGGTAGAGCAGGGTGGCGGACAGGCGGCCGGCGGAGACCGCCTTGAGGCCGCCGGACTCGATGGGCAGGCCGTCGATGCCGGTGATGACCAGGTCGGTCTTGCCGGCGTTCTGGGCGGCGATGCGGGCGCCCTCGGCCATCGGGTCGTTCTCGGAGTAGATGGCCTGGATGTCGGGGTGGGCCTTGAGCATGGCGTCGGCCTGGGCCTGGCCCTTGTCGCGCAGCCAGTCGCCGTCGGCGGTGGCCACGACCTCGATCTTGGAGCCCTTGATGCCCTCGTTGAAGCCGTCGCTGCGCTCCTTGGCGGGGGTGGAGCCGGCCAGGCCCTTGAGCACGCCGATCTTGCCGCCGTTCGGGAGCAGGGTCTTGGCGAAGTACTGGCCGGCCTGCTTGCCGATGTCGACGTTGTCGGCGCCGATCCAGGTGGTGTAGGCGGTGCCGTCGACCTTGCGGTCCAGGACCAGGACGGGGATGCCCTTGTCGTAGGCGCGCTTGACGGGGGCGGTGAGCGGGGTGGCCTCGTTCGGGCTGATGATCAGCAGGTCGATCTGCTGGGCCAGGAAGGTATCGACCTGTTCGACCTGCTTGGAGTTGTCCTGGGCGGCGTCGGCGAAGTTCACCGTGAACTGGGGGACGGTGGCGGCGGCCTTGCGGATGTCGTCGTCCATGCGCTGGCGGTACGGCTCGGCGACGTTGGCCTGGCTCATGCCGATGGTGTACTTGCCGTTCGGGCCGCACTTCGCCGGGGTGGCGGCCTGGCCACCGGGGGGTTTCGGGGCGTTCTCGCTGGTGGTACCGCATGCGGTGAGGGCGGCCAGCGCGCAGGCCAGCAGTGCGGCGGCCAGGGTGCGGCCGCCGGATGACTTCGTCGTCATTCGCCGAATCCTTTCTTGTTAGGAGCCCATGGAGGCGGGCCGGAGCCGCTGGAGACCCGCGGCGAGGACGATCACGCATCCGATGATCAGTAGCTGGATGTTCGAGTCGATGTTGTTCAGGGCCAGGATGTTGCGCAGGACGCCGACCAGGAGCGCGCCGGCGACGGTGCCGACCACCGAGCCTCGGCCGCCCATCAGGCTGGTGCCGCCGATCACCACGGCGGCGATCGCGTCCAGCTCGTACATGGCACCGTCGTTCGGGCCGCCGAAGTTGAGCTGGCCGGCGTGCACGATCCCGGCCAGCGCGGCGAGCAGGCCGCAGATCCCGAAGACGATGACCTTGACGCGGGTGACCGGGACGCCGGACAGGCGCGCGGCCTTCTCGTTGCCGCCGATCGCGTAGACGTGCCGGGAGAACGCGCTGACCCGCAGCAGCACGATGGCCAGCGCCGCGACCACTATGAAGATCAGCGCGGGGATCGGGACCAGGCCGTCGAAGGTTCGCTCGCCGAGCAGGGAGAACACCACGGGGGCCTGTTCGGGGCCGTCGCCGTAGGTGATCGAGATGCCCTGGCCGCCGGACCAGATCCTGGCCAGGCCTCGGGCGATCTGCATGCCGGCGAGGGTCACGATGAACGCCTGGATGCCGAACCGCGCGACCGCGAAGCCCTGCAGCAGGCCGAAGCCCAAGCCGATGGCCAGCACCACCAGGACGGCGGCGGCCACCCCGTAGTCGTTCTCCACCAGCAGGATCGCGGCGCCCACGCTGGCCAGGCCGAGCACCGAGCCGACCGAGAGGTCGATCCCGCCGATCAGGATCACCAGCGTCATGCCGACGGCCAGGATGCCGATCTCGGAGATCGACCGCACCACGTTGAACAGGTTCTGCGAGTTCAGGAACAGCAGCTCGCCGTTCTTGGTGGGGGAGAACGCCACCGCCGCGAGGAACACCAGCACCAGGCCGAACAGGCTCTGGAACTTGAACAGCGAGGCCGCGATCGTCGCGCCCCTGCTCGGGCCGGCGGTGGGCGCGGCCGGAGCGGTTTGGGTGCCGGGCTCGGTGGGCTGGGCGGTCTCGGTCTTCGTGTCGTCGCTCATGGCGTTTCCCCCGTGGCCAGCTCCGGTTGGCTGGCCGCGCTGTCGGTTCCGTTGGCGCCGTTGTTCATGGTGGCCGCGAGCAGCTCGGCCTCGGTGACCTCGGCGGTGTTCAGCTCGGCGACGTTCCGGCCGCCGCTGAGGACGATCACCCGGTCGCACACGCCGATCAGCTCGGCCGGCTCGGAGGAGGCGAGCAGCACGCCCACGCCCTGCGCGGCGGCCTGGCCGAGCAGCCGGTAGATCTCGGCCTTCGCGCCCACGTCCACGCCACGGGTCGGCTCGTCGAGCAGCAGCAGCGCGGGCTCGGTGAGCAGGTTGCGGCCGAGCACCACCTTCTGCTGGTTGCCGCCGGACAGCGAGCCGACCGGGCTGGTCAGGGACGCGAGCTTGACCCCGAGCCGCTCGACGGTGCTCCGGGTGACGCTGCGCTCGGTCGCCCTGGACACGGTGCCCAGCCTGGCGATGCGCTCGACCACGGAGAGCACGGTGTTGGCCAGCACGGAGTGCTCCAGCGCCAGGCCGGCGATCCGGCGGTCCTCGGGCACGAACGCGATCCCGAGCTTGATCGCCTGGCGCGGGCTCCTGGGGCGGATGGGCTTGCCGTCCAGCAGCACGCGGCCGTCCCAGTGCCCCTTCGAGCCGACCCCGAACAGGGTTTCCAGCAGCTCGGTCCGGCCGGCGCCGAGCAGCCCGGCCAGGCCGACGATCTCGCCCCGGCGCACCCGCAGGCTGATCCCGGCCGGGTCGCGGCGTCCCGAGCGGGGCTGTCGCAGCCGCAGCGCGAGGTTCTCCACCCGCAACAGCTCGCCGTGCGCGGACGCCGGCTCCTCCGCGTCGTCCGAGCCGGCGCGGAACATCAGGTGCAGCGGCCGGCCGACCATCGCCTCGGAGGCCTCGGTGGCGGTCATCGCGCGGGCGTCGAACTCGGCCACCACCGAGCCGTTGCGCAGCACGGTCGCCCGGTCGGCGACGCGGCCGATCTCGTCCATCCGGTGCGAGATGTAGACGATGCTGGTGCCGGCCCTGCGCAGCTCGGCGATCACCCCGAACAGCTGCTCGACCTCGTGCGTGGACAACGCCGAGGTGGGCTCGTCCATGATCAGGATACGGGCGTCCAGGGAGAGCGCCTTGGCGATGGTCACGAGCTGTTGCTCGCCGGTGCGCAGCTGCTCGACGGGCCGGCGGGGGTCGAGCGTGACGCCGGTGCGGGTGAGCAGCCGCGCGGTGTCGGAGACCATCCGCGCCATGTCCACGGTGCCCAGCCGGGTGCGCGGCTCGCGGCCGAGGTAGACGTTCTCCGCGATGGACAGCGCCGGCACCAGGTCCAGCTCCTGGTGGATCATCGCGATGCCGGCGCGCTGGGCGTCCGAGGGGCTGGTCAGGTGCACCGGCCGGCCGTCGATCCGGATCTCGCCCCGGTACCCGCCGACCTCGCCGGAGAGGATCTTCATCAGGGTGGACTTGCCCGCGCCGTTCTCGCCGAGCAGCGCGTGCACCTCACCCGGCCGCAGGCTGAAGTCGACCTCCCGGACGGCCCGGACGCCGCCGAAAGACTTGCTCACGCCGACCATGTCCGCCATGGTTCTGGGTGCGCCGAGCTTGCCGTCCATCACACCTCGCGCCGTTGCTCGTCCGTGCGCCCGTTGCCCGTGAGCGACCCACCGTAGCGGCTGGGCGCCCGGCGAGAAAACGATTACTCGCCGGAAAGCTAGAGCCCTCCGCCCGGGGTGTCAAGACCAGCGCGGCCGCGCTCTTTCTGGCGCTGGCACACCGACTTCGTACCTCGCACACGCGCTGCAGCAGGTGTGCGGGACACGAACGGGGTGTGCGAGCGAGATGGCCGGCGGTGGCGGGCGGGGGTGGGGGTTAGGCGGGGCGGACGAGGAGGGCTACGGGGTAGTGGGTGAGGAGGTCGGCTAGGTGGGGGGTCGCGCTGGGTACGGGTTGGCCGGTGATGACGTCGGTCCAGTCGTCGGCGCCGGCGGGGAGGGCGAGCGTGGTGTCGGACCAGCCGCCTCGGGCGGTCAGGGTCAGGGGGAGTCGGGTGGCCACGGCGACCAGGCCGGGGTCGCGGGCGAACGCGAGCGCGTGCGCGGCGGCGGGGCCGTCGGCGGTGAGCGGGCGGTAGCCGCCGAACAGCTCGGGGCGGTAGCGACGCAGGCGCAGGGCGGCCGATGTGACCAGGAGCTTTGACGCGCCACTCGGGTCGTCCAGCGGGGGCAGCCAGTGCTCGTCGAGGCGGGCCAGCAGGGCGCGGCGGGCGGCGAAGTCCACCGGGCGGCGGTTGTCCGGGTCGACCAGGGAGTATTCGAACAGCTCGGTGCCCTGGTAGACGTCCGGTATGCCGGGGCCGGCGAGCTGGAGCAACTTCTGGCCCAGGGAGTTGGAGCGGCCGGCGGGGGCGATGCGGGCGACGAACTCCTCGACGGAGGCGGTCACGGCGGGATCGGAGAGCACGGACTCCGGCCAGCGCGCGATCGCCTCGTCCACCTCGGGCACCGGGTCGGTGTGGCTGGTGACGAGCTTGGCCTCCTTGGCGGCCTTGAGCAGGTACGCGGACAACCGGTCGGCGGGGATCGGCCACGCCCCGACCAGGCACTGCCAGGCCAGCAGCTCCAGCGACCGGTCCGGCAGCGGGTGCGCGGCGGCCCACCCGCGCATCGCGTCCGCCCATTCCGAAGGGATCTCGGCCAGCACCGCCAGCCGGGCCCGGACGTCCTCGGAACGCTTGGTGTCGTGGGTGGACAGCGTGGTCATGCCGGCCGGCGTGCCGGCATCCCGAGCGGCGGCCGCCGCGTGGAACTCGGCCACCGAGACGCCGAACCGGGACGGCTCGCCGCCCACCTCGTTCAGCGCCACGAACCGGTTCCAGCGGTAGAAGGCGGTGTCCTCGACGCCCTTCGCGGTGACCATCCCGGAGGTCTGCTGCACGCGCCGCGCCAGCTCACCGCCCGGCTCGGCGAGCATCCGGCGGTGGACCAGCTCGAACGCCTCGGTCAGGTCCGGGCGGTTGCACCGGGCCACGGACACCGCGACGTCCAGCGCCTCGCGCCGTTCCGGCAGGTAGGAGCGGTACACCGGGAAGGACGAGAGCAGCTCGGCGGTCGCGTCGGTGGCCTTCGCCGGGTCCAGCTCGGGCAGCAGCGCGGCGATCCGGCGGACCTCGGCGGCCAGGATCGTGTCGGCCACCTCCCGGCGCGCCCGGCGTTCCGCGACATGCGCGGCCAGCCGCTCGCCGGTGTGCTCGGCGGCGAACTGGGTGAGCAGCCCGGCGCCGGACGGGTCCACGAACACCCCGCACAGCTCGCGCAGCGCCTCGTACCCGGTGGTGCCGTCCACCGGCCAGGACGCCGGCAGCGTCTCGCCCACGCCGAGCACCTTCTCCACCAGCAGCCAGCGCCGGGGCCCGATCGCCGCGCGCAGCCGCCGCAGGTAGGCGCCCGGGTCGGCCAGCCCGTCCGGGTGGTCCACCCGCAGCCCGTCCACCTCGCCGGCCGCCACCCAGCGCAGCACCTCGCCGTGCACGGCGGCGAACACCGTCGGATCCTCGATGCGAACCGCGGCCAGCCCGGACACGTCGAAGAACCGCCGGTAGGTCAGCTCGGCCGCGCCGCGCCGCCAGTGCACCAGCCGGTAGTGCTGCCGCTCGTGCACCTCCCGCGCGGTGCCGGAGTCCGCGCTCCCCACCGCCACCGGGAACAAATGCTCGTAGTAGCGCAGCCCGGGGTAGCCGTTCTCGTCGCGGACCAGCTCCAGCCGGTCCAGCTCGGAGTCGTCGCCCGAGCCCAGCACCGGCAGCAAGAGCGCGCCGGCGTCCCAGTCGATGTCGAAGTACCGCGCGTACTCCGACTCACGGCCGCGCACCAGCACGTCCGACCACCACGGGTTCGCCGTCGGCACCGCGACCCCGACGTGGTTGGGCACGATGTCCACCACCAGCCCGAGCCCCGCCGAACGCAGCGCCGCCACCATCGCGCGCCGGCCCTCCTCGCCGCCGCGCTCGGCGGACACCCTGGTCGGGTCCACCACGTCGTAGCCGTGGTTCGAGCCGGGCGCGGACTCCAGCATCGGCGAGGCGTACAGCGCCCCCGCGCCCAGGTCGGCCAGGTAGTCCGTCAGAGCGGCGGCGTCGGCGAAGGTCTGGCCGGCGTTGAGCTGCAACCGGTAGGTAGAGGTGGCGGGGGCGGTGGTGGAAGAAACAGTCGGAGCCACCGCGATCACTCCGTCCGCTGCAGCACGAGCAGGGACCGGGACGGAACCGTCAGCGTGCCCCCGGCCGGCTGGGTCGAGGGGCTGGCCGCCACCACCCCGGGAGCGTCCGAGAGCGTGACCACCTCGCCGCTGTCGGTGTTCACCACCACCGCCCAGGCCTTGCCGTAGTGCTGGTCGGGCAGCGCCACGTCGATGCCGTCCGCCGAGGCGTTGAAGCAGAGCAGGAACGAGTCGTCGAGCACCCGGTCGCCGCGTTCGTCCACGTCCGGGATGCCGTCGCCGTTGAGGAACACGGTGATGCACTGCCCGAACCCGCTGGACCAGTCCCGGTCGGTCATCTCCTGCCCGGACGGGGTGAACCAGGCGATGTCGTTGAGGTTCTCGGTGTCCGAGACCGCGCCGCGCACCAGCGAGCGGCCGGCGAAGAACCGCCTTCGGCGGAACACCGGGTGCGCGGCCCTGATCGCGGCCACCCCGGCGGTGAACCCGAGCAGCCCGGCGTTCTTGTCCGCCAGCTCCCAGTCCACCCAGGACGTCTTGTTGTCCTGGCAGTAGACGTTGTTGTTGCCGCCCTGGGTGCGGCCGATCTCGTCGCCGTGCAGCAGCATCGGCACGCCCTGGCTGACCAGCATGGTGGCGATGAAGTTGCGCTGCTGGCGGGCGCGCAGCTCCAGCACCGCCGGGTCGTCGGTGGGGCCTTCGACCCCGCAGTTCCAGGACCTGTTGAAGCTCTCCCCGTCCTTGCCGTCCTCGCCGTTGGCCTCGTTGTGCTTCTCGTTGTAGGAGACCAGGTCGGACAGGGTGAACCCGTCGTGCGCGGTGATGAAGTTGATCGACGCGAACGGTCGGCGCCCGTCGTCCTGGTACAGGTCCGACGAGCCGGTCAGCCGGGAGGCGAACTCGCCGAGCGTGCTGCCCGACTCGCCGCGCCAGAAGTCGCGGACGGTGTCGCGGTACTTGCCGTTCCACTCGGTCCACTGCGGCGGGAAGTTGCCCACCTGGTAGCCGCCGGGGCCGACGTCCCACGGCTCGGCGATCAGCTTGACCTGGCTGATCACCGGGTCCTGCTGGACCAGGTCGAAGAACGCGGACAGCCTGTCCACGTCGTAGAACTCCCTGGCCAGGGTGGACGCCAGGTCGAACCGGAAGCCGTCCACGTGCATCTCCAGCACCCAGTACCGCAGCGAGTCCATGATCAGCTGCAGGGTGTGCGGGTTGCGCACGTTCAGCGAGTTCCCGGTCCCGGTGTAGTCCATGTAGTACTGCAGGTCGTTGGCCACCAGCCGGTAGTACGCCGCGTTGTCGATGCCGCGCATGGACAGCGTCGGGCCCAGGTGGTTGCCCTCGGCGGTGTGGTTGTAGACCACGTCGAGGATCACCTCGATGCCCGCCTGGTGCAGCGCGCGGACCATCGCCTTGAACTCGTTGACCTGCCCGCCGGGGCGGTCCTCCGAGGCGTAGCCGTGGTACGGGGCCAGGAACGCGATGGTGTTGTAGCCCCAGTAGTTGGACAGGCCCCGCTCGTGGAGGTGGTGGTCGGTGATGAACTCGTGCACCGGCATCAGCTCGACGGCGGTCACCCCGAGCCGCTGCAGGTGCTCGATCATCAGCGGGTGGGCCAGGCCGGCGTAGCTGCCGCGCAGCTCCTCGGGGATGTCCGGGTGCGCGATGGTCAGGCCCTTGACGTGCGCCTCGTAGATGAACGTCTCGTGGTACGGGGTCTTGGGCGGTCGGTCCGCGCCCCAGTCGAAGTACGGGTTGACCACCACGGACTTCGGCACGTGGTCGGCGGAGTTGGCGTCGTTGCGCTCGCCGTGCGCGTCGAACTTGTAGCCGAACACGGACTCGTCCCAGTTCACGCCGCCGTCCACGGCCTTGGCGTAGGGGTCGATGAGCAGCTTGTTCGGGTTGCAGCGGGCGCCGGCGGCCGGGTCGTACGGGCCGTGCACCCGGTAGCCGTAGTACTGGCCGGGCTCCACGTTGGGCAGGTAGCCGTGCCAGACGAACCCGTCCACCTCGCGCAGCCGGATCGCCTCCTCGTTGCCCGCCTCGTCGAACAGGCACAGCTCGACGCGCTCGGCAACCTCGGAGAACACCGCGAAGTTGGTCCCGGCGCCGTCATAGCTGGCGCCGAGGGGATAGGCACTTCCCGGCCACGGCTGCATTACTCGGTTCTCCCTGCCTTCTACTTGACAACCGGGGGCGGTCCGGTTTGGGGCTACAGGTTATCGGTGTGACGTTCCGACGTCGGGCGGACGCGCTCTGTGTCGTCGAGGTGGGCGTTAGCATCCCCGGAAAGAGCGGCACACCGGGGAGGAAGGTCGCGATGGCGACGCTGTTCACCAAGATTATCGAGGGCGAGCTGCCCGGGCGGTTCGTCTGGAGCGACGAGCTGGCCGTCGGGTTCCTTTCCATCAACCCGTTGGGGCCCGGGCACACGCTGGTCGTGCCGCGCGCCGAGGTCGACCAGTGGGTGGACGCCGACGACGAGCTGCTCGGCCACCTGCACCGGGTCAGCCACCGCGTCGCCGAGGCGGTCCGCGCGGTGTGGCAGCCGCCCAGGGTGGCGATGATCATCGCGGGCTTCGAGGTGCCGCACCTGCACCTGCACGTCTACCCGGCCTGGAAGCTGGACGACTTCGACTTCCGCAACGCCGCGAGCGACCCCGACCCGGCCGAGCTGGACCGGCACGCGGACTCGCTGCGCACGGCCCTGCGCGAGGCCGGACATACCGCTCATGTTCCTTCCTGAGTCGGGCTGACATGCGGTTGATACTGGTCCGGCATGCGCTGCCGCACCGGGGTGAGGCCGGTGACGGGAACGGCGTGGCCGACCCGGGACTGACCGAGCTGGGTCGCCGGCAGGCGGACCGGGTGGCCGAGGCGCTGGCCGGCCAGCCGGTCGCGGCGATCTACACCAGTCCGCAGCGGCGGGCTCGGGAGACGGCGGCGCCGCTGGCCGGGGCGTTGGGTATGGCGGTCACCGTGGCCGAGGGGTTGGCCGAGTACGACGCGGGGGACCGGCACTACATCCCGGTGCACCAGATGGCGGAGGCGGATCCGGCGGCCTGGGCGCGGATGCTGGCCGGTCAGCTCCCGGAGCACGTGGACGTCGAGGCGTTCCGCGCCCGGGTGGACGGGGCGCTCGGCGGGATCGCGGACGCGCACCCCGGCGCGGCCACCGCTGTCTGCTTCGCGCACGCCGGCACGATCAACGTCTACCTGGCCGCGCTGCTCGGGCTGGCGCGGCCGCTGACGTTCCCGCTGGACTACACCGGGATCACCCGGGTCACCGTGTCCCGCGCCGGCCGCCGCTCGGTGCGGACGATCAACGAGATCGCGCACGTCGCCGACCTGCTCGACCCGACCACACCCGCCCTACCCGGGGTGCCGGGCAAGTAGGGCGTCCAGCCGGGTGTGGATCGCGCGTTCGGCCAGCCGGTAGGGGGTGTCGTCGTCCTGGAGCAGGGCGGTCGCGTTCGCGGTCTCCAGGAAGGCGATCAGCTCGAACGCGAGCTGTGCCGGGTCGGTGTCCGGGGCCAGCTCGTTCAGGGCCACGGCGTCGGCGATGGTCTGGCTGACCAGGCCGGTCCAGGCCCGGCTGGCCTCGGCGAGCGCGTCGCGCACCGGGCCGGGGCGGGCGTCGAACTCGGCCATGGTGGCGAAGAAGAAGCAGCCGCCGGGGAACACCCGGCTCCGTGAGTAGTCCAGCCAGCGCGCGCACAGCGCCCGGAGCCGTCCGATCCCGGGCGGGGTGCGCAGGGCCGGGGTGATGACGTGCTCCAGGTACACCTCGGTGGCGATGCGCACGGTGGCCAGCTGGAGCTCCTCCTTCGAGCCGAAGTAGCCGAACAGGCCGCTCTTGCTCAGGCCGAGGGAGGCGGCGAGGCGGCCGAGGGTCAGGCCGTCCAGCCCGTCGACCGAGGCGAGGTCGGCGGCCCTGCGCAGGATCTCCCGGCGCGCCTGTTCGTTGCGCGGTCGCCCGGCCACGCCCGCTCCTTCCGTCCGGTCCGGATATCAGGTTAATTGTACGAACGGTCGTGCCTATAATTCGGGCGGAGACGAACACAGAGGAGGAGCGATGCTGCTGCGTACCCGATGGGCGGCCGGGCCGGACCGGCCGGTCGATGGCGACCAGGTGCTGGTCAGCGTGACCCGGTTCGACGCGGCCAGCCGGGTCGACCTGCCCGGCATCTACCGGGCCGGGCTGGCGCTGCGCTCGGCCTGGCCGGAGCTGCCCGGCGCGGTCGGCGTGTGGCTGTGGTCGCAACCGCTGGCCGGCAGCTCGGGGTCGGTCTCGGTGTGGCGCTCGGCGGGGGCGCTGGGCGCGTTCGTCGGGCTGCCCGAGCACGTGCGGATCATGCGCCGCTACCGGTCTCGGGGCGTGATCAGAGCGACCACGTGGACCACCGGGTGGGGAGACCCGGTGGAGCTGTGGGCGCGCGCCCGGCGGTGGTTGGCCGAGGCCCGCGCGTAAGGCATCACCCGGGGTCACCGCGCCGGCGGTGGCCCAGCTGTGGGACCGTCCGCGCCGGAGCCCGGGCGGTCATGGTCGGTTCTCACCAGTGGCGGTTGTCCACGACTCTCATCTCCTCGTCTCGGTGTCGGGTCGGGGGTCGGAACGCGTCGATCACCAATGCCTGTTGCGCATGGCGTGCTCCCTTCCGGGCATAGGGCAGGGCGGACCGCGTCAAGAGATCACCAGTGGCGATTACGCATCGCGGTACCCTCCTTTCGTCGTGCGCTGGGGATACCGGGGCTCGTGTGAATCAGCGCCAGTGCTTGTTCCGCACGGTCTCCACCTCCTCAGGCGGCGAGTCGATCGCCGTGACAGCTGCGAGGGAAGGGATTACTCTCACGTCGCGTGATCCTTGTGTCACACTGAGTATGGATGGCCACTGAGCTGGGAGAACATATGCAGTCGGAGTCGTCACCGGCTCGCCCGTGGCGGCTCACCCGTTGGGCGGTGTGGGCGCTTCCGCCGCGGGTCGTCACGCCCATCCTTCTGGTCGAACTCACGGCGCTCGGCCTGTTCGCGCTGGATGCCTCGCAGGGTTCGTTCACCCAGTCAGCCTTATTCTCCACGCTGATCCTGTGCGTACTCGGCGTGGTCCACACCGAGATCGCGGTGGGCCTGGAGCGGCTGCGCCGTCAGGTCGCGGACACGCCGCACGGTGACCTCAGCTCGGTGTGGACGTTCGCCGGCGCGGTGTTGCTGCCGCCCGCCCTGGCGACGGTCGTCGTGGTGGTCATCTTCACCCATCAATGGTTCCGGGTGTGGCGATCGATCCAGGTCCCGGTCTATCGGCACACGTTCAGTACGGCGACCGTCGTGCTGGCCTGTCACGCGGCGTCCGCCGTGCTCAACTATGCCGGGGACGGCCGGCCGCCCGACTTCGGCAGCGCCAAGGAGCTGCTCGTCGTCACGCTGGCGATACTCGCCTACGCGACGGTGAACACCGGCCTGGTCGCGGCCGCGATCGCGCTGAGCGCGGCACCGCCGAAGCCCAGCCCGGCGCAGCTTATCGGGCACTGGGACGACAACATGCTGGAGCTGGCCACGCTGTGCCTCGGCGCGCTGGCCGCCCTCACGCTGGGCACCAAGCCGTGGCTGGTGGTGCTGGTCATGGCCCCGCTGCTGGTGCTGCACCGCGCCGTGCTGGTCCGCCAGCTCGAGGAGGTCGCCAGCACGGACAGCAAGACCGGCCTGCTCAACGCGGCGGCCTGGCACACCCGCGCGGCCAAGGAGCTGCGGCGCGCCCAGCGCGGGCGCAACACCGCGGCCGTGCTGATCATGGACCTGGACCACTTCAAGTCGGTCAACGACGACCACGGGCACCTGGCCGGCGACGAGGTGCTCAGCGCGGTGGCGGCGGCGGTGCGCGGCGAGGTCCGCGAGCACGACCTGGTCGGGCGGTTCGGCGGCGAGGAGTTCGTGGTGCTGCTGCCCGAGCTGGGGCGCGAGCTGAACGGCAACGGCGAGCTGCACGCCATCGCCGAGCGGATCCGGCACCGGATCAGCACGCTGTCGGTGGCGGTGTCCACGCCGAACGGGTCGTTGAGCATCGCCGGCCTGTCGGTGTCCGTGGGCGGCGCGACCTTCCCGGAGCACGGCAACGGCCTGGAGCCCGTGCTGGAGGCCGCCGACTCCGCGCTCTACGCCGCCAAGCGCGACGGCCGCAACGCGGTGCGGATCGCCGAGTTCTCCCAGGTTCCTCGGCCGCGTTCGCCCGGGCGTCGCTAGGAGGGTTGGGCACGCTCCTGACGGGGAGGGCGGGCCGGAGGCTCGTCCGAGCGGCTGGATCAGGCGGTTTGATCGCCGAAGGCGATTCGTGACCAACGCTCCGGATAAGACAGAGCTTTTCGCCAGCCGGACCGGGCAAGTGGACCTTCCGTTGTTACTCCAAGAGTGGCGCTGGCAAGGACGGTTGCTGCGCTCAGTGGTGAGGCTCGGCGGGCGTCCGGCGCGAACCTCACCGTTCGTCGCTCGGAACCGCGCGGCAGCCTGACCGTGCGTAACTTCCGGTTGACCCCGGCCGTACGCCAGGTAGCTTTTTTCACGGATTCATGACGGCGCGATCACGAATAGGACACGGACGACTCCCTCGGCGTCCACCGGCCCCCGACCGGAAGTCCAGCGCCGTTGATCCGGAAGGAAGGTACGTGGCACGGCATCGCTCCCCCCGTAGCCGTGGCGCGCGCCAAGGGTCCCCGCCGTCGGGAGCAGTCCTGGCGGCGGGGGCCGGCGGTGCGCACCGGGTTTCGGTCGGCGCCTCCGGCGGGGTCTCGGCCCTGGCCTCCCGGCGCGGGCTGCTCGCCGCCGGTGGCGCGGCGGTGGTGCTCGGTCAGGCCGCGCTGTCCCATGTCGTCGACCCCGGGCGGCCGTTGCTGCCGTCGCTCGGCTCCGCCGTCACCGATGCCATCGACGACGCCTTCAGCTCTCCCGAGACCCAGACCGCGGCGGCGCAGGCGCACACCGTGACCGTGGTCCCCGCCGCCAGGTCATCCGCCGAGCCGGCCCGCGGCATGATCGAGCCGGTGCGACCCGGGCCCGTCGAGGAACTGGGCCAGGCCGACGTCGCCTCGCTGGTCAAGGCCGCCGGGCTGGCCGAGGCCGCCCGCGCCGCCGAGGAGGCCAAGCAGCAGGCGGCCGCCGCGGCCGCCGCCAAGCTCGCCGACAAGCCGTCCGTGCGGGGCAGCGCGTGCGCGCCCAACAGCGCGGGCTTCGGCCCGGTGAAGGCCTTCGTCGGGGACGCCGGGCACTGGCTGCGGTGCATCTTCGGCGTCCAGACGGTGGGCGGGGTGGCCGGCCGGGCCGGCACCTCGGACCACCCGTCGGGCCTGGCCCTGGACTTCATGGTGAACAAGGCCAAGGGCGACCAGCTCGCCGACTACGCGCTGAAGTACAAGGACGACCTGAAGATCAATTACGTGATCTGGCGGCAGCGGATCAACTTCGGCTCCGGCTGGCAGTCCATGGAGGACCGGGGCTCGGCCACCGCGAACCACTACGACCACGTGCACATCTCGTTCAGCAAGTAGCTTTACAACACCCCGACCAGGCCGCCGTCGCAGCGGACCGCGATGCCCGTCAGGTACGAGGCGGGCGCCCCGCACAGGAACGCCACCAGCGCGCCGAACTCGTCCGGCCGGCCGTAGCGGCGGGCGGGGATCTCGGCGGCGGCGTCCGCGCGGACGTCGGCCAGCGTGCGGCCCTGGCGTTCGGCCTGGGCGCCGTCGATGGCGTCGGTGCGGTCCGTGCTGATCCGGCCGGGCAGCGCCAGGTTCACCGTGACCCCGTCGGCGGCGACCTCGGTGGCCAGGCTCTTCAGGTACGCCGCGAGCGCGGAGCGGCCGATGTTGGACAGCGCCAGCCCGGTCAGCGGGGCGACCACGCCGCTGGAGCCGATGGCCACGATCCGGCCCCAGCCGCGCTCGCGCATCCCGGGCAGGACGGCCTCGACGAGGGTCTGGTGTACGAGCAGGAGGTCGTGCACGGCGCGCGCGGAGTCCGCGGCGGTCACCGTGGAGGCGGTGGCCGGGCGCGGGCCGGGGCCGTTCAGGACCAGGATGTCGACCTGGCCGAACGCGCCGGCGGCCGCGGTGAGGAGGGTGTTCGGGCCGTCCGGCGCGAGCAGGTCGACCTCGGCGCCGACCGCACCGGGCAGCTCGGCGGCGATCGCCCTGGCCCGCTCGCCGCGCCGGCCGGACACCAGCACGTTCGCCCCCTCGGCCGCGAGCGCCCGCGCCGACGCCTCGCCCAGCCCCGCCGTGGACGCGCACACCACCGCGTTCCGACCGCCGATCCCCAGCTCCATCGGGTCTCCTCCCGTTCGACCCCTTCACGCTAGACGCCGCGCGGCGCCGAGACGATCACCCGCTGCCGGGAGGCACGGGGCGGAGGGGCTCGGTGTCCGGCTCGGTGGCGCGGGCGGCGGCTTCGGTGGCGTGGCGTTGGGCGGCCGCGAGCTGGCTGGCGATCACCCAGGAGAACCGGATGCGGCCGTTCGGCAGGCGGCGGTAGACGGGTTCGCCGTCGTCGAGAGGGCGGCGCAGGGCCAGGCCGGTCATGGCGGCGGCCCAGGTCAGGGCCGCGGCGGCGACGATCAGGGCGGCGATCAGGAGGGTGGGACTCACCGAGACGACCACCTGCGGGTCGTCGGCTGCCGGGGCCGCTAGCATCTGGACTCCCTGCCGAAGAGTGGGTGATGGGAACTTTGCCAGCGAACTTCCGGTTTTAAAAGTGGGAGTTGCAGTTTCTACACGGAAAGCGGAGCGCGGCGTGACGGAGAGCGACGGCGGTAGCTCGATCGTGCGGCGCTGGCAGCTCGCGGCCGCGCTCAAGGACCTTCGGGAGCGGGCCGGGCTGACCCAGGATCAGGCCGTCGAACGGCTTCACGGAGGCGGTGGGAAGTGGTCGACGTCGAAGCTGTCGCGGGTGGAGAACCGCGAGCACGGCATCCGCCCGAGGGAGGTGGAGCAGTTGCTCGATCTCTACGGCGTGAGCGATCCGGTCGAACGCGAGCAGTTGCTGACGCTGGCCGCCCGTGCCCGCGAACGCGACTGGCGCTACACCTACGGCCCGGACCTGTCGATGCCGTTGCGAACAGTGGTCAGTCTCGAAGCCGACGTGATCGCGATCCGTCAGTTCGAGATCATGGTGGTCCCAGGACTGTTGCAGACCACTGACTACACCCGTGCGTTGATCGAGGCGACCAGCCCAGTCACGCTCAGCCCGATTGAGGTGGACCGTCGGGTTGCGCTCCGGATGACTCGGCAACACATCCTCCGCAAGGAGCGGCCGCCGACCATCCACGTAATCCTGGACGAGGGTGTCCTGCGGCGGGTCGTCGGGAACCGATCAATCATGCGGGATCAGTTGCGGAAGCTTGTTGATCTCGCTTCTGAGCCACCTCTGACCTTGCAGGTCCTGCCGTTCGGGCGAGGCGCCGGCCCTGGCTTCAACGGCCCATTTACGCTGCTCACGCTGCCCGAGCCGACGCCCGATGTGTTGTACGGCGAGAGCGGCCCCTCGGGTATGGTCTTTATTGAGGATCAGGAACGGGTACGCACGTACACGCTCTGGCACGGGATGCTCACGCAGCTCGCGCTGTCTCGGGGCGAGTCACTGGAGATGCTCGGCGAGATGGCCACGAGCTTCGAGTGAGCGCCATGGGGAAGGTGAGGAACATGCGTTCTTGCGACTGGCGCAAGAGCAGCTACTCCCACGAGGCGAACGGCGGCTCCGAGTGCGTCGAGGTTGCGGGCCTGAGCAGCGGGCGGGTTGGCGTGCGGGACAGCAAGAACCCTGACGGCGGGCACCTCACGTTCAGCCGTACCGAGCTGGCCGCCTGGATCACGGCCGTGAAGGCCGGGGAGTTCGACGACCTCGGCTGAGCCGTCACTCGCCCGGCCAGACCGGGGGCCGTTTCTCCTGGAAGGCGCGGACGCCCTCGACGCTGTCGGCGCTGGACAGCGCGGCGATCACCGCCGGGAGGCGCTGGGCCTGCGCCTCTCTCGCGGACAGGTGTTCCGTCCGCTGGACCAGTTGTTTGATCGCGCGCAGTGACGTCGGCGCGCAGGCCAGCACGTCGGCCACCCACCTGTCCACCGCCGCATCCAGTTCGGCGGCCGGGACGACCTCGTTCACCAGGCCCATTCTGTGCAGCTCGGCGGCGGGGGCGCGGCGGCCGGTGAGCAGCAGGCCCATGGCCTGGGTGTGCGGCACCCGGCGGACCAGGCGCGCGATGCCGCCGTCCAGTGGCAGCCGGCCCACGCGGGGCTCGGTCAGGCCGAACCGGGCGTGGTCGGCCGCGATCACGATGTCGCAGCCGAGCACCATCTCCATTCCGCCGCCCAGTGCGTAGCCGTTGACCCGCGCGATCACCGGGACGTCCAGGGAGTCGCGCAGCGCCAGCGCGCCGAAGCCGTTCGGGTCCAGGTCGGCCCAGTACTCCAGACCAGTCTTGTCGACCGCGGCCGCCGACATGTCCGCGCCGACGCAGAACGAGCGGTCGCCGGCGCCGGTGAGCACCACGACGCGGACCGAGCGGTCGTCCTCGATCCGTCGCCAGATCTCGTCCAACTCCCGGTGGGTGGCCGGGTCGACGGCGTTGAGGACCTCGGGGCGGTCGATGGTGACCCGGGCGACGTGCTTGTCGACCGCGTAGTGCACCGTCATCCCAGCACCCCCTCGGCGCGCAGCTCGGCGACCCGGGACGGGGGGTAGCCGTGCTCGGTGAGGATCTCCTCGGCGTGCTCGCCCAGCCGGGGCGGCACCCGGCGCACCCGCGCGGGCGTGCCGGAGAGGTGCACGGGCGCGGCGAGCACCTTGACCGGACCGGCGGCGGGGTGCTCCATGTCGAGCAGCATCCTGTTGACCGCCGTCTGCTCGTCGGCCAGCGCCTCGGCGAGCGAGCGCACCGGCGCGCAGAGCAGGTCCTGGTCCTCCAGTCGCTTGAGCCAGTGTGCGGTGGTGTTACCGGCGAACCGCTCCCGGAAGATCCGTTGCAGCTCGGGGCGGTGCTCGATCTGGCGTTCGAGGGTGGCGAACTCCGGCCGCTGCGACAGGTCCTCGTCGAGTTCCAGCGCGGCGGAAATGTCGCGCAGCGGGTTCTGCTTGAACGCGCCGACCATGCACACCGCGCCGTCGGTGGTCTCGAACACGCCGGACAGCGGCATCGCCGCCCAGTTGATCTCCCGGCCGCGATTGAGGCGCATGGACGCCTCCTGCATCTGCATGTGCAGCATGGAGTCGTACATCGCCACCTCGACGCGCTGGCCCTCGCCGGTGCGCTCGCGGGAGAGCAGCGCCAGCAGGATGCCCTGCATCAGGTGCATGCCGGTGGTGTAGTCGCACAGTGTCGTCGGGTAGATGCTCAGCGGCAGGTCGTCGGACGCGCGGCGCCACATCACGCCGGAGTAGGCCTGGGCCAGCACGTCCTGGCCGCCCTTGTGCCGGTACGGGCCGTCGGGTCCGAAGCCGGTGCCGGACGCCCAGATCAGCCTCGGGTTGATCGTCTTCAACGAGTCGTAGCCGAAGCCGAGGCGCTCCATCACGCCGGAGCGGAAGTTGCTCACCACCACGTCGGCGTCCCTGACCAGGTCGTAGACGAGCTGCTTGCCGTGCTCGGAGCGGGTGTCCACGGTGATGCTGCGCTTGTTGCGGTTGATGCTCAGGAACACCGGGTTGTCCGGGCCGGCGGGGTCCGGGATGGAGGTGCGGGACAGGTCGCCGGCGCCCGGGCGCTCGATCTTGATCACGTCGGCGCCGAAGTCGCCGAGCAGCTGGGTGCAGCAGGGGCCGAGGTAGACCTGGGTGAAGTCCAGGACGGTCACCCCGTCCAGCGGCATCGCGGTGGTCACGCCGGCACCTCCTCGTCGACGGTGGCGTTCGCGGACGGTACGTCTCCGGGGTCCGCGCCCTGTTCGTGCATGGCCTTCTGGATCCGCGGCGCGGGCACCTCCCGGACGGTGGTGCCGGCGTCGGCGGCGATCGCGGCGGCCACCCCGGCGGCCTGGCCCATCGCCATGCACGGCGGGATCTCCCGGGACATGCGCTGCGCGTCGGGGGTGGCGGAGTAGTGGCGTCCGGCGACCAGGAGTTGCTCCACGCCGGTCGGGAGCAGCGCCCGGTACGGGGTGTAGTAGTCGCGGCCCCGGCACACGGCGTCCGGGAAGTGCCGGCGGGTCACCAGGTCGTCCTTGGTCACCACGTACTCGCCGCGCAGCAGCCGGGTCTGGCGCACTCCGATCTGCTCGGCCACGTCCACCACGTAGCAGCGCTCGAACCCGGGCAGGACCTCGCGCACGTACTCCACGACGGACGCGATCCGCCCGCGCGCCTCGAACTCGGCGTCGGTGAGCGACTCGGGGTCGGCGCCGTCGAAGCCGGTCAGGTGCGGGCAGTTGCACCACACCACGCCGGGCAGCGGCGTCTTGAGCCACCACAGCTCCCACGCCCCGCCGAGCATCCGCTTGACCTTGCGGTTGATCGCCCGCACCTCGCGCGGGTGTTCCAGCTCGAAACGGTCGGCCGTCTCGGTGTCGACGCCGCCGAGGCGGAAGACCAGGGTGACCAGGTACCTGTCGTGTACGAACTCGGCGCCGCTGCGGGAGGCCACGTCGATGTCGCCGGTGGTGTCGATGACGATGTCGCCGAGGACGGCCTGCGGGCCGGCCTTGGTCTCGCACACCACGCCCTTGATCGTGCCGTCCTCCAGGACCGGCCGGGAGAACCAGCTGTGCAGCCGCAGGCGCACGCCGTTCTCCCTGACCAGGTCGTTGGACACCCGCTTCCAGCCGTCCGGGTCGAACGCGACGGCGTAGCAGATGGGCTTGGGGTTGGTGTGGGTGTGGAAGTCGTAGGCGCCCCAGCGCGCCCAGCGCGCCCAGGTCTCGGGGGAGGCGTACCGGTCGGCCTCGGGTGGGTAGACGGCCAGGCCGAGGGCGGCCAGCCGGTCGACGTACTCGGAGACGATGCCGCGCACGGTGACCTCCGCGCCGTTGCACATGTCGTCGAGCACCAGCACCATCCCGCCGGAGGCCAGCCCGCCCAGCGCGGCGTAGCGCTCCAGCAGCGTCACCGAGGCGCCCCGCCGCGCCGCCGCGACCGCCGCACTCACCCCCGCCGGCCCGCCGCCGACCACCACCACATCGGCGCGGTCCACCACCGGAGCCCGTACCTCGTCCACAACCACGCGCGCCTCCTTCGTTATGGGCTCACTCACCGACGTACACCCCGCCGCGCCGGCGGGCGATCACGTACAGCACCGCGCTGACCGCGCACAGCGCCGCGAGGTAGCAGGGGAACAGCCAGCCGATGTGCCGGCTCTGCAGCCAGACCAGCAGGTACGACGCGGTGCCGCCGAACAGCGCCACGCCGATGCCGTACCCGACCCCGCACCCGGTGGCGCGGCACGTCTTGGGCATCAGCGACACGCTCACCACGTTGTAGAGCGTCAGGTTCACGGTGAGCACCACGCCGCCGGCCAGGAGCACGGCGGCCAGCGCGCCGACGCCCTGGCCGGAGTAGGCCAGCATCAGGAACACCGTCGGCACCGCGGCGATCCGGCCGACCAGGAACAGCCGGGACAGCCGCAGGCGGTCGGCCAGCGCGCCGACCAGCGGCGAGCCACCGATCATGATCAGCCCGAGCAGGGTGGTCAGGCCGTAGACGGTGGTCGGGTTCTCGCCGAAGCCGCTGCGCGCCAGGTTCGGCAGGCCGACGTTCCAGGCGTAGCTGAACGCCTGCACCGCGCCGACCACGAACACGATCGCCAGCAGCCCGAGCCAGTGCCGGCCGACCTGGCGCCACACCGCGCCGGCGGTGGGCGCCTGCTCGGTGTCCGCCGCGTGCAGCGTCTCGGGCAGCGAGCGGCGCAGGTAGACCACCACCACGCCGAGCACGGCGCCGAGCACGAACGGCACCCGCCAGCCCCAGTCCCGCATCGCCGCGTCGTCGAGCACCGCGCTGACCAGGAAGCTCACCAGGGCCGCGCCGACCACCCCGAAGTTGACGAACATGCTGATCCAGCCGCCCGCGTAGCGGCCCTCCCTGCCGGGCGCGAGCTCGGCGGCGTACGCGGTGCCCAGCGGCGCCTCCACCCCGGTGGACAGGCCCTGCGCGAGCCGGCAGGCCACCAGTACGACGCCGGACCAGGCGCCGATCCGCTCGTGCGTCGGCAGTACCGCGACGACCAGCGTGGACACCGCCATGATGCCCACCGACAGCAACATCACCGTGCGGCGGCCGACCCGGTCGGCGACGGTGCCGAGCAGCATCCCGCCGAACGGCCGGGCGGCGAACCCGACGGCGAACACCGCCAACGCGGCGAGCGTGGCCGACATCGGCTCGGCGGCCGGGAAGAAGTGCGGGCCCATCAGCGAGGCGAGCAGCCCGTAGACCTGCCAGTCGTACCACTCGACGGTGTTGCCAAGGCCCAGGCCGAGCAGTGCGCGGCGGTCGACTCCCTGGGGCGGGCTGTCTGTACGGACGGTCATGGCTGCCACCTCGTCACTGAAGGGCGCGCGGGATCACGGCGGCCGCATGCGGGTGCGGCCGGCCGGTTGGGAATCGTGGAACGGCTACCAGGTGGGCGGCGTGATGACCCACACCGAGATGCACACCTGGTCGCCCGGGTTGACGTACCAGTGCGGGATGGTCGAGGCGTAGCGGATCGAGTCGCCCTCGTACAGGCGGTGTCGGACGCCGTCCAGGTAGACGTCCTTCATCCCGGACAGCACGAGGCCGAACTCCTCGCCGTTGTGCCGGAACGGCGTCGCGCTGGTGTCCGAGCCGGGCCTCGACTCCACCCAGGTGGCCTCGAGCGCCCCGTTGAGGTCGGGCGTGAGCAGCTCGTAGACGTCGTCGGACTCGACGCCGTGGTGGTCGAGCCGGCGGCGCTCACCCTTGCGCACCACCGGGGAGCTCTGCTCCTCGACGTGGAACAGCCGGCCCACCGGGATGTCGAGCCCGTGCGCCAACTGGGCGAGCGAGGTGAAGGCGGGGTTGGCCTTGCCGCGCTCGATCTGGCTGATGATCCCGGTGGACAGCCCGGTGGACTCGCTGAGCTGCTCCAGCGTGAGGCCGCGCTCCTTGCGCAGCGCCCGGACCTTGGCTCCCACGGCGGCGAGCAGCTGCCCGGTGTCTCCGGACGTCTCCGACACGACCGAGTGAGCCATGGTGTTCACCATAATGAAGTTCTTCAGTATGTCAACGTTCTGCTGAGAGTGGCCAGCGTTCGACCGAGTCGTAGAGCGAGGTGCGGCCGGGGCCGGCGGCGAGACGGCTGCGGACCAGATGCAGTTCGGACGCCGTCCACGGGGAGCCTTCGAAGTTGGCCAGCCCGGTGACGGCGGGGCGCAGGTCGGCGGTGCCGTTTGCCCTGGCCAGGGTGAGGTGCGGGCGGTAGGGGCGGTCCTCGACGGGGAGCTTGACGCGGCGGGCGGCGGCGCGGACCGAGGCCGCCAGCTTCCGGAGCCGGTCGGTGTCGCCGCGCACCCTGGCCCAGAGCACCCGGTCGCCGAACCGGCCGCCCGCGCCGAGCTCCAGGCTGAGGGGAGCCGCTCGCGCGGCCACCCGTTCCAGGCGGGTGCACAGGTCGGCGCGCGTCGGGTCGTCGACCTCGGCGAGGAAGGCGAGCGTGAGGTGCCACTGCTCGGGCCTGGTCCAGCGCAGTCCCGGCCGGGCTTGGCCGCGCAGCCTCTCGGTGGCGCCCCACAGCTCGTCGACCGCCTCCGCCGGCGGAACAAGCGCCACGAACAACCGCATGCGCCTATTTTCCCGCCACCTCGCCGGCCGCGAAGGGCCGCTCGCACACCCACTTCGTGTCCCGCACACGTGCTGCAGTGCATGTGCGGCGTACGGAGTGGGTGCGCGAGCGGAAGGTGTGTCAGGGTGAGGAACACGAGCGTCGACCAGGGAGGGTGTCGTGGGGATCGATCCGGGGAGTGTGGGGGCGACGGCGGGGCCGGACACCCGGAAGTGGGACGATCGGGACACGCTGTTGTATGCGATCGGGGTGGGCGCGGGGCTGGACGAGCTGGCGTTCACCACGGAGAACTCACATGACACGCCGCAGCGGGTGCTGCCTACCTACGGGGTGATCGCCACCGCGGGCGTCGGCGCGCTGGCCAAGGCGGGCGAGATCAACTGGGGCATGGTGGTGCACGGGTCGCAGAGCGTGCGGCTGCACCGTCCGCTGGCCCCGGCCGGCGAGCTGTCCGTGACCAGCGAGATCACCGCCATCCAGGACAAGGGCGAGGGCAAGAACGCGATCATCACGGTCACCGCCACCGGGGTCGACCCGGCCAGCGGCGAGACGGTGGTGGAGACCGGGTCCCAGATCGTGGTGCGCGGCGGCGGCGGGTTCGGCGGCGAGCCGGGGGCGTCGCGGGTGCCGGTGCGGTACCCGGAGCGCGAGCCCGACCTGCTGCGCGCCGAGGCCACCCGGGAGGACCAGGCGCTGACCTACCGGCTGTCCGGCGACCGCAACCCGCTGCACAGCGACCCCTGGTTCGCCACCGAGCTGGCCGGGTTCCCCAGGCCGATCCTGCACGGGCTGTGCACGTACGGGTTCGTCGGGCGCGCGCTGCTGCACGGGCTCTGCGGCGGCGACCCGGCCAGGTTCGGCTCGATGTCCGCGCGGTTCTCCGCGCCGGTGTTCCCCGGCGAGACGCTGACCACCTCGGCGTGGCGGACCGGGGACGGCACCGCGGTGTTCCGGGCGGAGGCGTCCGGGCCGGACGGGCAGAACCGGCGGGTGGTGCTGGACGACGGCACCTTGGAGTACACCGGCTGACGTCGTGGCGCGCGGCCGGGGGAGGATCGGTGCGTGCCGCACGACATCACCAGCACGGCGAACCCCCGGATCAAGGCGCTGGCCAGGCTGCGCCGGCGCCGCTACCGGGACGAGCGCGGGGAGACGCTGGTCGAGGGGTACGAGGAGCTGGCGCTCGCGCTGTCCGCCGGGGCGCGGCCGGTCGCGGTCTACCACTGCCCGGAGCTGGCCCGGCCCGGCGAGTGGGAGGCGCTGCACGACGCCGCCCTGTCCGGTGGCACCGAGCTGGTGCGGGTCAGCGCGCCGGTGTTCGAGAAGATCGCCTACCGCGAGTCGCCGGACGGCTGGCTGGCCGTGCTCCCGGCCGTCCGCACCGGGCTGGCCGACCTGAGCCCGGGCGCCGACCCGCTGATCCTGGTCTGCGAGGGCGTGGAGAAGCCGGGCAACCTGGGCGCCATGCTGCGCACCGCGGACGCCGCCGGGGTGGCCGCCGTGATCGCCACCGACCCGGGCACCGACTGGTCCAACCCGAACGTGATCCGGGCCAGCAAGGGCGCCGTGTACGCCGTCCCCGTGGTCGCCGCCGGCACCCCCGAGGTGCTCGCCTGGCTGGCCGCCCGGGACATCCCGGTGCTGGCCGCCACCCCCGAAGCTGCCACCCGCTACACCGACCTGGACCTGCGCGGACCGCTGGCCATCGCCGTCGGCGCGGAGAAGCACGGCCTGTCCGGGCCGTGGCTGACCGCCGCCGCGCACCGCGCGCTCATCCCCATGCACGGGCGGGTGGACTCGCTCAACGTGTCCACCTCGGCGGCCGTCCTGCTCTACGAGGCGGTCCGCCAGCGCTCTGTCTAGCCCGGCGGCTCAGGCCCGCGCGGCCCGCACCAGGGTCTCGGCGGCGGCGCGGGCGGCGGCGGCCGAGCCGCGTTCGCCCACGATGGCGTAGCAGACGATCGCGCCCTCGTGCAGGCTCGTGATCGCCACCGCCAGCTCGCCGGGCTCGGCCACGCCGGCCTCGCGCAGCAGCCGGGCGAACAGGTCGCGCAGCCAGGTCTTCTCCGCCACGACCAGTTGATGGCCGGGGTGGTCGGGCTCGGGGAACTCGGCGAACGCGTTGACGAAACTGCACCCCCGCGCCATCGGCAGCAGCCACCCCGGCAGTACGTCGAACGGCACCAGCACCCGCTGCACCGCGTCGTCGGGCACCTCCGCCAGCCGGGCCTCGATCAGCTCCCGCCAGCGCCGGTCCCGGGACTCCAGGTAGGCCAGGACCAGGCCGTCCTTGGAGCCGAAGCGGTCGTAGAGGGTCCGCTTGGTCACGCCGGACTCGGCGGCGATGGTGTCCACCCCGATCGCGTGGATGCCGCGCCAGTAGAACAGCTCGGAGGCGACGTCCAGGATCCGCTGGGCGCCCGGGGTGAGCCGGCGCTCGGCCTCGCCGGCGGTCGGTTCCGGCATCGTGCATCCCTCCTTGTGTTTACAGGTCTGTGTACCTACACTGGTCTGTGAACTTCACAGGTCAGTATAGGAGGGTTCGTCATGCGACGCTTGATGGCGGTAGTGCGCGACATCGGCTACGGCATCCACGCCGGCAACGCGATCCGGCACGGCCTGCCCATTCCGGCTCCGGCGCGGCCGAGGCGCGGCGGCGGACCGGTCCGGCTCACGGTCGTGCGCCGTTGACCCGTGAGTGGCTAGGGGTGCCATAGCACCCCTAGCCACTCACGGGGTCAGCGCAGCAGGTCGGGGACCTCGAGTTCCTTGCCGAGCACGTGGTGCGCCAGGAACGCGATGACCGTGCGGTACCAGAGCGCGGCGTGTTGCGGCGCGAGCACCCAGTGGTTCTCGTCCGGGAAGTAGAGGAAGCGGTGCGGCTGGGTGGCGGGGTCGTCCTGGCGGGACTGGAGGTCCCACCACAGCCGCAGCGCCTCGCCGATCGGCACCCGGTAGTCCTTGTCGCCGTGGATCACCAGCATCGGCGTGCGGATCCGGTCGGCGTGGGTGTGCGGGGTGTTCGCGGCGGCCATCTCGTCGGTCATCTCGGCGGCCCAGTAGTGCGCGCTGTCGGTGGTCCTGCCGAACTGGTCCATCGCCCAGAGGCTGGCGTGGGTGACGATCGCGGCGAACCTGTCGGTGTGGCCGGCGATCCAGTTCGCCATGTAGCCGCCGAAGGAGCCGCCCATCGCGGCGGTCCGCGTGTGGTCGATGTCCGGGCGGGCCTCGGCGGCGTCGGTGAGGGCCAGCAGGTCGGTGTACGGGGACTTGCCCCACCGGGCCCAGCCGCGCTCGATGAACGCCTGTCCGTAGCCGGTGGACAGCGCGGGGTCGGGGAGTAGGACGGCGTAGCCCTGGGCCACGAGCAGCCACGGGTTCCACCGCCAGTGCCAGGCGTTCCAGCTGGTCAGCGGGCCGCCGTGGATCCACAGCAGCATCGGCGCCGGTTCCTGGTCGGCCCCGGAGGGGACCGCGAGCCAGGCCCGGAGCGCGGTGCCGTCCTCGGCGCGAGCGGTGACCTCGCGAAGTTCGCCGGGGAGTGCGGGCCTCGGGGTGGGGGCCTGTAGCGGGGAGGGGTGTTGGTCGGGGGTACGGGCGTCCAGCTTGACCGGGGCCGGTGGGGAGTCCACGGCGCTGCGCAGCGCGTAGACGTGCCGGCCGTCGGGGGACACGCAGGGGTCGGTGTAGGCGGCGTCGTCGGCGGTCAGTTGGGTGATCCCGGTGCCGTCCGAGGGCAGCCGGAAGAGCGGGGCGCGGCCGTCCTGGTCGGCGGCGACGATCAGGGCCTCGGAGTCGGGGGTCCAGCGCGCGTCGGTGGGCCAGCGGTCCCAGCCTTCGGTGAGGACGCGCGGTGAGCCGCCGGCCAGTGGGACGAGCACGAGGTCGATCTCGGGCGGGGTGGTGGGCGTGGCGCGGCGCTCCCGCAGCGCGGCGACGGTGCGCCCGTCCGGGCTGATCCGGGCGGAGTAGAACTCGTGGTCGGGGTCGTCGAGCAGGGGGCGGCGCGCGCCGTCGGTTCGGACGTCGATGGCGACCACCGTGCTCCGGCTGGTGCCGCGCGGCTCGGCCACCTGCCAGTCGGCGACGGCGACGGTGCCGTCCGGGCTCAGCTCGGCGTGGGTCTCGCGCAGCGCCTGGCCGGGGGTCGGGGTGAGGTCGATCCAGTCGATCCGGCCTTCGGCGGGTGGCTCGGCGGCGAGCAGCCGGGTCTGGTCCGGGCCGAGGTGGTGGTCCCAGTACCGCACCGGGTACCCGTCGTGCAGCACCGCGGAGATCTTCTTCTCCCGCCGGGCGGTGCGGCGGCGCTCGTCGTCCTCGCCGGTGACCGCGCCGGGCAGGGTCGCGGACGTGACCAGCACGGTTCCGGACGCGGCGGCCACCGACGGCGCGTCGACACCGCCCGGGCGGGTGCCGACCACCCGCGCCTCGCCGCCGCCCTTCGGCAGCAGCCACAGCGCGGCCGGCGGTTCGTCCTTGGCCGGTGCGGCCGGCGCGCGCTCCGGGTCCGGGCGGGCGGAGACGAACAGCAGGTCGCCGTCCGGGGTGAACGCGGGCGCCCGCTCGCCCTTCGCGCCCCTGGTCAGCCGGCGGGCCGGGCCGGTGCCGGTGGGGTCGATCTCCCAGAGGGCGCTCAGGTACCGGGTGCGTTCCGGGTCGGGCGTGGACACCGAGGTGACCAGCCGCTCGCCGTCGGGTGAGAGCCGCAGCCCGGACAGCCTCGGCAGGTCCAGGTAGTCGTCGAGTTGGTGGAACGGGGTGTCGGTCACGTCTCCTTCTTAGACGACCTGCTCGGTGGGGCGCACCAGCATCTCGTTGACGGCGGTGCGGCGCGGCCGGGTGACCATGTAGACGATCGCGTCGGCGATGTCGGCGGGTTGCAGCGCGCCCAGCTCGGTGGCGGCGCTCGCGTTCGGGGCGTTGTTGCGTCCGTTGGTGGTCATCTCGGTGACGACGACGCCCGGCTCGACCAGCCCGACCCGCACGTGCTGTTCGGCCAGCTCCTGGCGCAGGCCCTCGCAGAACGCGCCGACCGCGTGCTTGGTCGCGGCGTAGACGTTGCTGGGTGGGGCGGTGACCTTGCGGCCGCCGAGCGAGCTGACGGTGACCAGGTCCGCGATGCCCCTGGGGCCGAGCGCGGCGGCGGTGAGGTGGGGGAGCGCGGCGTGGCTGGTGGCCAGGACGCCGTTGACGTTGACGTCCACCATCTTCCGCCACTCGGCGAGCACGGCGTCGCGGGCGCGCGCCCACATGCCGTAGCCGGCGTTGTTGACCAGGATGTCGATGCCGCCCAGGTCGGCGGCGACCCGGTCGACGGCGGCGCGCACGGCATCGGCGTCGGTGATGTCGACCTGGTAGGCGTGCGCCCGGCCGGCCGCTGAGTTGATCTCCTTGGCCAGGGTCTCCAGGCGGTCCAGGCGGCGGGCGAACAGGGCCACCGTGGCACCCTCGGCGGCCAGCGCGCGGGCGGTGGCCGCCCCGATACCGCTCGACGCCCCGGTGACCACCGCGGTCGTCCCGTCCAGCTTGCCGGCCATCGGCTCCACGCTCCGTTCGTCCGCGACGTCGTCCTGGGAGTGATCCTTGTCCAGTTCGGCGACGAGCGCAGCGTCACGACCCGGCGGTGTCGGAGGCTTCCTCGGACGCGCCGCGCAGCACGGAGTCGAGCAGGCCGGGGTAGCGGAGCTGCAGGTCGTCGCGGCGGAGCGTGAGCAGGTGCTCGCGGCCGTGCGGGCGCTGCCAGATCACCCCGCTGTCGCGCAGCACCCGCCAGTGGTGGGTCAGCGTGGACTTGGAGATCTCGGTGCTCAGCTGGGTGCCGACCACGCCGCAGGTGCGCTCGCCGTGCTCGGCCAGCACGCGCACGATCTCCAGCCGGATCGGGTGGCCCAGCGCGGACAGCACGTTCTCCAGCTTGATCTGGGCGGGGTCGGGGTGGCCGGTGATCACGCCGGCCAGTCTAGACGATAGTACGAACAAACGTGGACTCTCGAACTTGAGGGCCTCGACGAGAGTTGCCGTTCGACTGTACGTTAATTCTCGTACAGTCAGACCGTTGATCTCGATCGGGAGTTGGGACACGCATGTCGACCTTGTACCCGGAGTCCGGCTCTCGCCGGCTGGGGTGGAGCCTCGCGCTGTTCGCGCTGGCGCAGCTGATCTTCTCGCTGGACCTCAACATCGTGTTCGTCGCGCTGCCCGACATCGGGGCCGAGCTGGGCTTCTCCGCGCAGACCCAGCAGTGGGTGGTCAGCGCGTACGTGGTGTTCGCCGGCGGGTTCCTGCTGCTCGGCGGGCGGGCCGCGGACCTGCTGGGCCGCCGGCGGGTGTTCGTGGCGGCGCTCGCGGTGTACGCGGTGTCCTCGCTGGCCGGCGGGCTGGCGACCGGCCAGCTCATGATCGTCGTCGCCCGCGCGGTGCAGGGCATCGGCGGCGCGCTGCTGCTGCCGTCCACGCTGTCGTTGATCAACACGCTGTTCCGGGAGGGACGGCCGCGCAACCGGGCGCTCGCGGTGTGGGGCGGGGCGGGGGCCAGCGGGCTGACCGTGGGCGCGCTGCTCGGCGGCGTGCTGACCCAGCACTTCGGCTGGTCCGCCGTGTTCCTGGTGAATGTCCCGCTGGCCGGGCTGGTCGCGGTGGCCGCGCTGGCGGTGGTCCCGCCGGACCGGCCGGGCGGGCGGCGCCGGTTCGACCTGCCGGGGGCGCTGACCGTCACCGGCGGGCTGACCATGTTGGTGTTCGTGCTGGTGCAGGGGCCGGAGCTGGGGTGGGCCACGCCGGCGGTGCTGGGCGCGGCGGTGCTCGCGGTGCTGCTGCTCGGCGCGTTCGCGGTGATCGAGGCGCGCGGCGCGGACCCGCTGATGCCGCCGAGGCTGCTGGCGAACCGGGGGCTGGCCGGGGCGGTCGCGGTGACGTTCCTGTACATGGGCACGTTCGGCGCGCTGCCGTACTTCCTGACGGTGCTGTTGCGGACCGTGCACGGGCTGAGCCCGCTGTGGACCGGCCTGGCGTTTCTGGTGCCCTCGGTGGCCATCGCGGCGGGCACCCAGCTCGGCGAGCGACTGACCGCCCGGTGGGGCGTGCGCGCCACGCTGCTGGCGGGGTTCGGGGTGGGTGCCGTCGGTACGGCCCTGCTCGCGATCGGCTTCGACGCGGGCAGCGGGTACGCGGCGTGCGTGCCGGGGCTGGTGGTGTCCGGGGTGGCGCAGGGCGTGACCTGGACGGCGATGTGGATCGCGGCGGCCACCGGGGTCGCGCCCGGCCAGCAGGGGGTGGCGTCCGGGATGGCGTCGACCGCGCTGAACATCGGCAACGCGATCGGCCTCGCGGTGCTGATCGGGGTGTCCAACTCGGTGGCCGACGACGGGCGGGTCGCGGTGCTGCTGGCGGCGGCCGGGATGGTGGCCGGCGTGCTGTTGGTGGCCGTGGCGTTCCGTCAGTCCGCGCGCAGGGCCAGCAGCGCCGCGATGGCCAGCACCAGGGTGGACGCGGCGATCACGAAGGACAGCCCGGCCTGCAGTTGATAGAACGGCAGCAGGATGACCGGGGCCAGCGCGCCGCCCGCGAACCGGAACGCGGAGACCACCGACAGCGCGCCGCCCCGGTTGTCCGGCACCGCGCGCATGGTCAGGTTCTGCATCGCCACGTTCAGCAGCGAGGCCGCCGCGCCGGCCGCCGTCCAGATCACCGTGAGCTGCCAGCCCGAGCCGGTCAGCCCGACCGCCGCCACGAAGCCGGCGGTGACCACCGCGCCGATCACCCCGCACCACCGCGCGCTGACCTTGTTGATCAGCATTCCCCACACCGCACCCAGCACCATGCCGGCCACCCCGAAGCCGAGCAGCACCACGCCGGTGACGTCCGGGCGCAGCCCCAGGTGGTCCTGGGCGAACAGGGCGACCAGGAACGGCAGCGACGCCGAGCCGAAGTAGGACACGAACGCGGCCACCGACAGCAGCGCCATCGGGCGGCTGAGCAGCGGGCGCCAGCGCGGGGCCGCCGCGCCGGGCCGGGGCGCGCCCGGGGGAGGGGCCAGCGCGAGCAGCCCGGCCGCCACGGCCACCGCGACGAACCCCCAGCGCCACGAGCTGGCCGCCGCGATCCCGCCGATCAGCGGCGCGAACGACTGGCCGGCCGCCTGGCAGCTGGCGTAGATGCCCACCGACTGGGTCAGCCGGTGCCGGGGCACGATGTCGGCCAGCCCGGCCAGCAGCAGCGGCGAGGTGAACCCGTTGGCGAGGCCGAGCAGCGCGCGCATGGCCAGGAACACGGTGATGTTGGGGGCGAACGCGGCGGCCAGCGCGCCCACCACGAAGACCAGGTACGCGCCCAGCACGGTGTTGCGCCGGCCCCACCGCTCGCCGAGCGTGCCGGAGATGAGCTGCACCGCCGCGAACGGCACCAGGTACACCGTCAGCGACAGCGCCGAGGTGTGCGTGGACACCCCGAGCGACTCGCCGATCTGCGGCAGCATCGGTGACACCACGCCGCCGCCGAGCGGGCCGAGCCCCGCCCCGACGTACACGGCGCCGACCCGGATCCGCCTACGCAGCGTTCGGGGTCCCATCTCCGCCATGCTGGAGCCGGCAACCGGTCGCGACACCGCGTCCATAGCGCCCCCCGAGAGTGGTTGCAGCCGAGCCGACCTTCCCCCGGGTCAGGCTCCCAAGCTCCATCCACCCTAGACCGTTAGCGGGGCTTACGATTGTGGCAATCCCGACATGGGGCGGGCGGTGGACTCCCGCACCACCAGCTCGACCGGGTCGGCGACGACCTCGGCGATCGGCTCGTCCGGGCCGAGCTTGGCCACCATCTCCAGCGCCCGGCGGCCCAGCTCCTCCAGCGGCATCCGGATCGTGGTCAGGCCCGGGACCAGGTGGCTGGCCAGTGGCATGTCGTGCACCGCGATCAGCGACAGGTCGCGGGGCACGCACAGGCCGGCCGCGTGCGCGGCGTGCAGCGCGCCCACCGCCGAGGCCACGTTCGACACGAACACCGCCGTGGGCGGGCGGGGCGCGCACAGCAGCCGGTCCAGCGCCGCCGCGCCACCGGCCGGGGTGTAGTCCGCGTGCACCATCAGGTCGGGCTCGACCCACAGGCCGGCCGTGCGCATCGCGGCCAGATAGCCCGCGCGCCGACGGCTGCTGGTGTCCGCCTGCTCCGGGCCGGCCAGGTGCGCGATGCGGCGGTGGCCCAGCGAGATCAGGTGCTCGACGGCCATCCGGCCGGCCCGCTCATCGTCCAGGATCACGTAGCGCGACCCCTCCAGGGTGCGGTTGACCAGCACCCACGGCACCTGCGAGGCGCGCAGCTGGGCCAGCGCGTGGCCGGAGTCCTCGCCGGCCAGCAACAGCCCGTCCACCCGGCCCTGGCCGAGCAGCGTGAGGTAGTGGTCCAGGCTGAGCCGCACGCCGGCCGAGCTCGCGGTCATCAGCCCGTACCCCAGCTCACCGGCCGCCCGCTCCGCGCCCTTGATGATCTCGGCGAACACCGGGTTGGCGTAGTCGGGGACGAGCAGCCCGAACATGTAGGCGCGCGAGGTGCGCAGGCTGCGGGCCGCCACGTTCGGGCGGTAGCCGAGCTGCTCGATGATGTCCCTGACCCGCTGGCGGGTCTCCGGGCGCACGCTCAGCTTCGGGTCGTTGTTGATCACTCTCGAGACCACCGACCGATCCACGCCGGCCTGCATGGCGACGTCGTTGAGAGTGACCTTGACCGGCCTGGCCGGACTCACATCGCTGGACATCGGCCCGCCTTCCCCCGAAGACTCGTTGCCCGTGCGGCACAGGTGATATCACGATTCGACGGCCAGTGGTGGGCACGCCACGACTTCGACGCGCTCGTTGACCGTTTTGTTCAAGGAATCATGCTGCGAAACGGTGACGATGGCGAGATGCGTTTCGACATGGGCGAGACTGCCCGCTTCATGACGACCCATGCACGGTTGCTGGATCGCCGCCGCTTCGATCTGGTCACCGGGCGCGGGTCGGCGGACGGGGCGCTGTGGGCGCTGGCGGGCTACCGCAACGCCGACGGCGGGTTCGGCTGGGCGCTGGAGCCCGACCTGCGCTCGCCGGAGAGCCAGCCCGGCGGCGCGCTGCACGCGTTCGAGGTGCTCGAGGAGGCCGGCCCGCGCACCAGCGAGCTGGCAGGCCCGCTGTGCGACTGGCTGGCGTCGGTGACGCTGCCCGACGGCGGGTTGCCGTTCGCGCTGCCGGTCACCGAGCCGGCCGGTTCGGCGCCGTGGTGGGTGGGGGCCGACCCTGGCGAGTCGTCGCTGCACATCACCGCCGCGGTGGCCGCCGTGGCGCACCAGGTGGCCCGGCACGACCCCGTGGTGGCCGGCCATCCGTGGCTGGCGACGGCGACCGAGTTCTGCCTGCGTCGCATCGGCGAGCGGCAGCGGCCGGAGAGCACGCTGGAGCTTCGCTACGCGCTGTCGTTCCTGGACGCCGTCCACGACACGCACCCGGAGGCCAAGGCGGAGCTGCACCGGATGGCCGCGTTCGTCCCGGCGGACGGCACGCTCGCGGTCGAGGGCGGCGTCGAGGGCGAGGCGCTGCACGCGCTGGACTTCTCCCCGCTGCCCGACCGCCCGCTGCGCGAGCTGATCACCCCGGAGGCCGTCCGCGCCGACCTGGAGCGGGTCTTGGGGCAGCGCCGGCCGGACGGCGGCTGGGTCGTCGACTTCGCCACCCAGACCGACGCCGGCGCGCTGGAGTGGCGCGGCTACGCCACCGTCGCCGCCGTCAAGCTCCTGCTGGACCACGAGGACTAGCCCGGCATCGTGCCTGGTCAGAGGCCGTGAGTGGTTAGGGGTGCCATAGCACCCCTAACCACTCACGGGTCATGACCAGCGGAAACGGGCGTCGGCGACGATTCGGCCGTCGCCGAACCATGTCGGGGCTAGCGTCGGTGACATGAACGTGAATGCCCAGCCCGTGCTCGGTGATGTGGAGATCGCGTCGGTGGGTGCGCTGCTCGCGGACCCGGCGCGGTGCCGGATCCTGATGGCGCTGCACGACGGGCGCGCGCTGCCGGCCAGCGTGCTCGCCGACGAGGCGGGGGTGTCCCGGTCGACGGCCAGCGGGCATTTGGGCCGGCTCACCGCGGAGGGGATGCTGTCGGTGGAGAGCCACGGGCGGCACCGGTACTTCCGGCTGTCCGGGCCGAAGGTCGGCGAGCTGCTGGAACGGATCATGGAGCTGGCGCCGGCCCGGCCGGTCCGGTCGCTGCGGGAGGGGACCAGGGCGGCGCAGCTGCGCGCGGCCCGGACCTGCTACGACCACCTGGCCGGGCGGCTGGGCGTGGAGCTGATGGCCGGGCTGTTGGCGGCCGGGCACCTGGAGGGAGGGGATGGCCGGTATGCCAGCGGGGACGGGCCGAGGGGGTACGGGCGGGGCGTTGACTACGCGGTGAGCCGCTCCGGGTGGGAGTTCCTGGACGGGGTCGGCGTGCGCGTCCCGGACGGGGACCGCCCGCTGGTGCGCTACTGCGTGGACTGGAGCGAGCAGCGCCATCACCTGGCCGGTCGGTTGGGGCGCGGGCTGCTGGACAGGTTCCTGGACGCGTCCTGGGTGCGCAGGCGGGAGGTCGGGCGCGGCGTGCGGGTGACCCCGGACGGGCGGGCCGCGCTGGCCGAGCTGTTCGGCATCGACTGGGAGGCGGCCGCGTGAGCCCACGACGAGAAGTGCCCAGCAGAACCACTGCGAACGCGCTCCACGCCGAGCGCAGCGAGGCAGGTGTCACAGCGTGAGCCCACGACGAGAAGTGCCCAGCAGAACCACTGCGAACGCGCTCCACGCCGAGCGCAGCGAGGCAGGTGTCACAGCGTGACGGAGCCGGCTCTCGGACGCCAACGGCTGGCGCTGGTCGCGCTGTGCCTGGGGTTCTTCGTGGTGCTGTTGGACGCCACGGTGGTCAACGTCGCGCTGGAGGCGATCCGGGCGGACGTCGGCGGCACGCTCGGCGACCAGCAGTGGATCGTGGACAGCTACACGCTGGTGCTGGCCGCCGGGATGCTCGGCGCCGGGTCGGCGGGGGACAGGTTCGGGCCGCGCCGGGTGTATCTGGTCGGCCTGCTGGTCTTCGCGCTGGCCTCGGTGGGGTGCGCGCTGGCGCCGGGCATCGGGGCGCTGGTCGTGGCCAGGGCCGTTCAGGGCGCCGGGGCGGCGGCGCTGCTGCCGTGCTCGCTGGCGCTGATCGTGCGGCAGTTCCCGCACCCGATGCAGCGGGCGCACGCGCTCGGTGTCTGGGGCGGGGTGAGCGGGATCGGCCTGGCCTCCGGGCCGGCGCTGGGCGCGCTGCTGCTGGCGACCGTGGGCTGGCGGGCGATCTTCCTGCTCAACGTGCCGGTGTGCGCGGTCGCCGCCGTGCTGCTGTGGGCGTTCGTGACCGAGGGCGACCGGCGGGCCGTGGGGCGGTTCGACCTGGCCGGGCTGGTGTTGGGCACGGCGTCGCTTGGTTGCCTGACCGCCGGGCTGATCGAGCTGGGCCAGCGGGCGGCGGGGGCGGTTCCGTTGCTGGTGCTGTCCGGCGGGTGCCTGCTGTTCGGGCTGTTCGTGCTGGTCGAGGCCCGGCACCCGGCGCCGATGGTGCCGGTGGGCATGTTCCGGCGCCCGGCGTTCTCGCCGGCCGTGACCGTCGGGTTCCTGTTCAACTTCTGTCTGTACGGCGCGCTGCTGTGCGTGTCGCTGGTGTTCCAGGCGTACCTGCGGCTGCCGGCGTTCCAGGCCGGGCTGCTGGTGCTGCCGATGACCGTGACGGTCGCCGTCGGCGCGGCGCTGAGCGGGCGGCTGACCGCGCGGTACGGCCCACGGCGGCCGATGATGCTCGGCTACTGCTGCGGGGTGGCCGGGTCGGTGGTGACGGCGGTCGGTGGCACGGCGGGCTCGCTGCCGGTGATGGTGGCCGGCGCGACGCTGCTGGGGTTCTGCTCGTTCGCGATGCCGGCGATGACGTCGGTGGTCATGGCCGCGGCGGACCCGGAGCGTCCCGCGCTGGCCAGCGGGGTGCTGAACTCCGCGCGCCAGACCGGCGGGGCGCTCGGGGTGGCCGCGCTCGGCGCCCTGCTCGCCGCGTCCGGCCCGACCACCGCCGCGCTGGTGCCTCCGCTGGCGGCCGTGGTCGTGGCCTACGGCGTCGCGGCGGCCTGCACGCTGGTCGCCACCCGGCAGGCCCGCCCGGCGGCGGTCACGGCCAGTACGCGGCGCGGATCCGGCGCTTGAACAGCTTGCCGGACTCCTCCCGGGGCAGCTCGCGGTCGATGACCACCACCTTGGGCACCTTGTAGCCGGCCAGGTTCCGGCGGACGTGCTCGCGGATGTCGTCCTCGGACAGGCCACTGGCCGGGTCGGTGTCGGCGTGCACGGCCAGCGCCTCGCCCCACTCCGCGTCCGGGATGCCGAACACCGCGACGTCGCGCACCCCGGGCAGGGTGATCAGGCACTGCTCGATCTCGGCCGGGTAGATGTTCACCCCGCCGGAGATGACCATGTCGTTGATCCGGTCGCTGAGGTAGAGGAACCCGTCCCCGTCCAGCCAGCCGCCGTCGCCGATGCTCAGGTAGCCGTCGCGCTCGATCTCGGCGCGCTTGGCGTCGTTGCCGATGTAGGTGAAGTCGGGCCAGGCCGGGCCGGGGCGCAGGTAGACCTCGCCGACGGTGCCGGTGGGCGCCTCGGTGCCGTCCGGGAGGTAGACCTTGACGTCGCAGCCGTCCAGCGGGCGGCCCACGGTGCCGGGGTGGGCCAGCCACTGCGCGCTGTCGCAGGCCACGATCGCGCCGGTCTCCGAGCCGCCGTAGTACTCCAGGATGATCGGCCCGAACCAGTCGATCATCCGCCGCTTGACCTCGGGCGCGCACGGCGCGGCGGCGTGCACGACCGCGCGCAGCGAGGACAGGTCGGCGGCGCGGCGCTCGTCCTCGGGCAGCGCGAGCAGCCGGACGAACATGGTCGGCACCACCTGGGAGTGTTCAATGCGGTGGCGGGCGATCGTGGCCAGGAACTCGCGCGGGTCGAACCGGGGCATGATCGTCACGTCGATGCCGGCGGCGACCGCGAACAGCGCGTGCGCGTTGGGCGCTGTGTGGTAGAGCGGCGCCGGGACCAGGGTGCGGTACTCGGGGGCGAGCCCGAACGCGCGGAAGATCCGCTCGGCCTGCGCGTCGGACTGGTCGGGGGCGAGCGGCTTGCGCAGGATGCCCTTGGGCTTGCCGGTGGTACCGGAGGTGTAGATCACGCTCAGCGGCGCGGTGGGCGGGGTGTCCACCCGGTCGGTCTGGCCGGCCAGCCAGGCCTCCAGCTCGGGGTACCGTCCGGTGGCGGTTGCGGTGTCGGGCAGGCGGTAGGCGCGGCGCAGCGCCGGGCTCGGCTCGACCTCGACGATCGGGATCGGCCGCCGCAGCGCCCCCTCCGCCGTGGGCACCAGGTCGGCGTGCACGAACGCGGCCGTCGCGCCGCTGTCGGTGAACAGGTGCGCCAGCTCGGCGCCCTTCCAGTGCCAGTTCACCGGCACCGGGACCGCGCCGAGCAGCGCGACGCCGATGCTGATCTCGACGAACTCGATGTCGTTGCGCATCATCACCGCGACCCGGTCACCGGGTACCACCCCGAGACCCTTGAGCCCGGCGGCGATGCGAGCGGCGCGCTCCATCGCCTCGTCCCGGCTCCACGCCCGGTCCCCGCAACGGATCTGTGGCCCGGTCATGGGCTCTGGCCCGGTCATGTGCGCAGTGTCACACAGTTCACGGGCGTGCGCCTCACAGCTTGTTCAGGAACCGCAGCGACCGCTTGAGGTAGGCGCGCGGGTTGGTGTCGAGGTGCTTCGCCCACGGCGGGTTCGACTCGCCGCGCAGCCAGGCGTACTGGGCCAGCCCGTAGCCGAACATCCGCTCGTCCAGGTAGCCCAGGCGCTGGGTCCGCCAGCCCTGGTTGTTCTGGGAGAAGCGCAGGGCGGCGTTCGCGTTGAACACGCCGAAGCCCAGGTACACGGTCAGCAGGTCGGTGAGCGGCTCGTGGTCGCGCTCGTGCCCGGTGACCCGGTACTCGCCGATCAGCCGCTCGTGGCCGAGCTCGTGCGCGATCGTCGCCACCAGCGCCGTCGGGTCCGTCGCCTGGGTGCCGCTGACCGCGATCACCGTCCGGCCGTTCTCCCTGCGGTAGTGCCCGGCGGCGCCGTGGAACGGGCCCGCGCCGAAGTACGGGCTGTTGCGGCGCAGCTCCTCGTCGCTGTCGGTGAGGTACTCGAACTCGACCCGGTCCGGGTCCACGCCCATGTAGAGGCACACCCGGTCCAGCACCAGGCGCACGTCGTCCTCGGTGCCCTGGTACGAGCCGGGGAAGAACTCGTCGGTGGGCAGGATGACCTCGCGGTTCAGCGGCATCGTGCCGAACTCGCCGACGAACCAGCGCATGGACCGCTCGATCCAGTTCCGCTCGTCGGTCGTGACCGGGCTGCGGGCGGTGCCCCACATCGTCGACGGATCCCCTCGCCACCCACGCAATCAGTGCACTACATAGGTTACCTCGTCGAAACGAATGCGTGATCACGGCGGTTGGCACCGATGAAATTGCAGGTATAGTTTCGTATCTGGATGCTGGGCGGCCGGCTCTTTCTCCAGCGGCCGACCGCCCAGCACCCGACTACGGCATCAGCGATGCCTGTTCCAGATCGCAAGTGCTAGCTGACCGAGCCATGCGGCGATCCGGACGACCGCGGCGGTGATGGTTGCCCGCGTGAGCAGCCTTTCGCCGTCGCGGTCTCGCTGGGCTCGGTAATGCTGTGCCCTGCGTCGGCGTGCCATCGGCGCGCACCTCCTTCCTATCGAGAAAGCCCCGGGCCCCGGGGCCGGGGTGACGGGCCGATCCGGCGCCACCGGTTCGCGTCGGAAATGGCGGCCGGCACCTCAACTCGATACGAAGTACCGGTAACCCTACGGCACCCTTGCGGTGCCAAACAGCGCTGAGATTTGCGCAAATCGGCGCAGGTAGGGGCGGGTCGACGGCAAATGCGAGCACCACAGCGGCCGGCGGGGTCACCCGGCCGCACCACACGGACCCACGGGCGCTCACCCGCGCTCATCAGTACCGTCAGTAACGCTCTGTCATCACAAACAGGGGCCCATTGGTGCGTATGCACGTTCATATGTCCGTGCATTAAACGTTGATCAGTGATGTAAATCACATCACGGATCGTGTTGTAGCTGGTCGACGTTTTCCGTATTACTTTCTCATGACTCGCTCAGCTACGCACTGTTCCGATCGGGTTACTCGTTGCGTTATTCGACGGCCCGGCGGAATTACCGTGTGTTGCCACTCCGCCACCTTCAGCTCGATTTCTTGAGGGCGAGCAGGGTCACCAGGTCGTACACCACGTGCGACGCGGCGATCGCGGTGATCTGGGCGTGGTCGTAGGCCGGGGCGAGCTCCACCACGTCGGCGCCGATGAGGTTGGTGTCCTTGAGCCCGCGCAGGATCTCCAGCAGCTCGCGGCTGGTCATCCCGCCGGCCTCCGGGGTGCCGGTGCCCGGGGCGTGCGCCGGGTCCAGCACGTCGATGTCCACCGAGACGTACAGCGGCCGGTCGCCGATCCGCTGGCGCAGCGCGTCCACCGTCTCGTCGATGCCCCGCCGCATCACGTCGGCGGAGGTGACCACGCCGAACCCGAGCCGCCGGTCGTTCTCCAGGTCGCGGGCGCCGAACAGCGGACCCCGGATGCCGACGTGGCACAGCGCGCTGGTGTCCACCACGCCCTCCTCGACGGCCCGGCGGAACGGGGTGCCGTGGGTGTACGGCTCGCCGAAGTAGGTGTCCCAGGTGTCCAGGTGCGCGTCGAAGTGCAGCAGCGCGACCGGGCCGTGCGCCTGGGCGGCGGCGCGCAGCAGCGGCAGCGCGATGGTGTGGTCCCCGCCCACTGTGACCAGTCGCGTGCCGCCCGCCGAGAGCGCCCGCGCCTCGTGCTGGATGGTCTCGATGGCCGCGCCGATGTTGAACGGGTTGACCCCGATGTCCCCGGCGTCCACGATCTGGGCGGCCTCGAACGGCGCCACCGCCAGCTCGGGGTGGAACGGGCGCAGCAGCCGGCTGGCCTCGCGCAGCGCCGCCGGGCCGAACCGGGCGCCGGGCCGGTAGGTCACCCCGCTGTCGAACGGCACCCCGAGCACCGCCACGTCGGCCCGCTCGACCTGGTCGATCCGGGGCAGCCGCGCGTAGGTGGCGAACCCGGCGAACCGGGGCACCCGCATCGAGTCGACGGGGCCGACGGGGGACTGCTCGGGCATCTGTTCTCCCTACTGGTTGACGGGCGCCGTGGGCGCATCCTCGGTGGAGTCGTGGCCGGCGCCGGCCAGCCGGTGGCGCCAGGCGGTCAGCACGTTCGAGTCGGTCGGCGGGGTGGCCAGGCTCACGGCGACGTAGACGACCAGGCCGGCGCCGAGGCCGTAGAAGATCGGCTCGTTGGCGTCGAGCCCCTTGACGACCATGGACACGATCGCCACCAGTGACCCGACTGTCATCGACGCCATCGCGCCGGCCCGGGTGCCGCGCGCCCAGAACAGCGCGCCCAGGATCGCCACCAGCAGCCCGCCGACCAGCACGTTGTAGGCCACCGTCAGCGCGGACACCACGTCGGTGACGACCATCGCGATGCCGATGGCCAGCGCGCCGAGCACCAGCGTGGTCAGCCGGTTGGCGTTCACCTCGGACAGCCGGCCCCATTTCTCGCGGCGCGACCGGGGGAGCAGGTCGGTGGTGGTCACCGTGGAGCAGGCGATCAGCGCGCCGCTGGAGGTGGACATCAGCGCGGACAGCGCGGCGGCCAGCACCAGGCCGCGCAGCCCGGTCGGCAGCAGCTCGCGCACCACGGTGGCGAACGCGTCCTGCGCGCTGCCCAGGTTCGGGAACAGCGCCTTGGTCGCGGTGCCGATCAGCGCACCGGCGATGCCGTACGCGACGCAGTACACGCCGGAGATGATCCCGCCCGCCGTGGCCACCCGGGGGGTGCGCGCGGTGAACACCCGCTGCCAGATGTCCTGGCCGATCAGCAGCCCGAAGCTGTAGGTGACCAGGTAGGCCAGGATCGTCGCGCCGCCGATCGAGGTGACCGAGAAGTAGGACGCGTCCAGCTTGGCGTGCAGCCCGCCGAAGCCACCCGCCGCGGCGACCGCGACCGGCAGCAGGATGAACAGGATGCCGATCGTCTTGATCACGAACTGGGCGATGTCGGTGAGCGTGATCGACCACATCCCGCCGAGCACCGAGTAGAGGACCACGATCGAGCCGCCGATCCCGATGCCCGCCGCGTCCGGCAGGTCGAACAGGACCTTGAAGATGGTGGCGAACGCGAGCGTCGAGGTGACCGTGAGCATCAGCGTGTAGACCCACATGACGATCCCGGAGATCACCGTGGTGGACCCGCCGTAGCGCAGGTCGAGCATCTCGCTGACGGTGTACACCCGCAGCTTGACCAGCCGGCGGGCGAACAGCGCGTGCAGCACCAGGATGCCCAGCCCGATGGTCACCACCAGCCACGCACCGGAGACGCCGTAGGTGTAGCCGAGCTTGACCCCGCCGACGGTGGACGCGCCGCCGAGTACCACCGCCGACATCGTGCCGGAGTACATGAACCAGCCCAGGCGCCGCCCGGCGACCAGGTAGTCGCTGCGGGTCCTGGCCAGCCGCACGCTGACCCAGCCGATGCCGATCATGCCCGCTATGTAGAGCGCGATCACCGCGTAGTCGGCACTCATCTGACCAGATGCCACGGTGTCCTCCTCGCTGGGGCTCGCCGTTCGGGTCACCGTAGAGGTGGTCTTTGTCGTGATGGAATGGGTTGGTTCGTCCCAGTTGCTCGTATTCTGTGGACGAAATGACTAAGGACACGGATTCGCTCGACGCACGGATGACGGTGCCGCTACGCACCGTGGTCGGGGATGTCGATCTCGCCGTGGACGTGGTTGACGAGACGCTGCGGCCCGGCGCTCTGGACCTGCCGGTGCGGTGGGCGCACGTCTGCGAGCTGCGCGATCCCGCGCCGTACCTGCTCGGCGACGAGCTGCTGCTCACCTCGGGGGTGAACCTGCCGACCGGGGCGGCCGAGGTGGACCGGTACGTGCGCGGGCTGCGGGCTTCGGGGATCGCCGCGCTGGGCTTCGGGATCACCCCGCCGATGAGCGCGGTGCTGCCCGACGCGCTGCGTCGCGCCTGCGTCCGGCACGGGCTGCCGCTGCTGGTGGTGCCCCAGCGGACCCCGTTCCTCGCGGTGAGCAGGGCGGTCGCGGTGGCGCTGGCCGAGGCCGGCCGGCGGGAGCTGCGCCGGATCGCCGACGCCCGCGAGGCGCTGACCAGGGCGGCCACCGACGGCCTCGACGAGCTGGCGCGGCGGTTGGCGGACCGGCTCGCCGGTTGGGTGCGGCTGCTGGACGCCGACGACCGGGTCGTGACCGAGCACCGGGTGCCGGCCCCGCCGCCGCCGGAGCTGGGCGGGCTGCTCGCGCACCTGCGCGCCGGCAGCGGCGTGCGCAGCGCCAGCACCGAGCTGGCGGACGGCAGCCACGTCGTGGCGCAGCCGGCGTATCCGCAGGCCACCTCGGAGTTCCTGGTGATCGCCGGGCGCGGCGAGCCGTTCGGCGGCGCGGAGCGGGCCATCCTGGCGGTGGGCGCCGCGCTGCTCGGCCTGGTCGGGCGCGGCGGTTCGGGTTCCGGTGACCTGGCCGCGTCGGCCACCGGGTTGCTGCTGGCCAGCGCCGGTCCGGGCGAGGCGGCCGCCGCGCTGCTCGGCGACGGGCCGTACCGGGTGCTCGCCGGGACGCCGTACCGTCGCGGGCCCGGCGTCGTCGAAGCCGGTTATCACTGGCTGCGGGCGCGGCTGGGCACGCCGCTGATCCAGGTCACCGAGGGGCCGGCGTTCACGGCGGTGGTGTCGTCGCGGTGGGACACCGCGCGGCTGGACGGGCTGCGCGCGGACGGCTGGCTGGCCGTGGCCGGCGGCTTGGTGCCGGCCGAACGGCTGCCCGGTGCGCTGGCCGAGGTGAAGGCGCTGCGGGAGCGGGCGGTGGCGTTGGGGCGCCCGGTGCTGGGCGGCGCGTCGGGGCTGGCCTCCGTGATCGAACCGACCGCCGCCGCCGGCTACGCCGCCCGAATGCTCGCGCCACTGCACTCGCTGGACGCTTCCCGAGGCGGCGAGCTGCTGGACACCCTGCGCGCCTGGCTGGCGCACCACGGCGGCTGGGACCGCACCGCCGCCGCCCTCGGCGTGCACCGCAACAGCGTCCGGCACCGCATCGGCCAGGCGGAGCGCGCGCTCGACATGGACCTGAGCGACCCGGAGACCCGGATGGAGCTCTGGTTCGCCCTGCGCTGGTCCCGCTGACCGCCGTACCCGTGAGTGGCTAGGGGTGCTAGAGGACCCCTAGCCACTCACGGGTCCTGACCAGGGATTTCACCCAGCGACGTTGCGGGACTCGCCGTTGGGGTTGTCCGGGTCGATGTGCCAGCTGATGATCCGGCGCGGGTGGATGCGGATGATCTCTTTGCTGAACCACTCCGGGTTCACCGGCGGGTCGTCGACGGTCAGGGTCTCGGCGTGGCCCCGGATCTCGATGCCTCGGCCCCAGCCCGGTTTGACCTCGCCGGGTTCGTCCGGGGTCATGTCGTCGACGAGCAGGGACACCTGGGGGTTGGCGAGCACGTTGCGGTACCGCCGGGACGCGGTCAGGTTGGGGCCGCCGGTGTCGATGGTGCCGTCGGCGTTGAGGCGGAAGCCGAGCGGGCGGACCTGCGGGGCGCCGTCGGGTCCGACGGTGGCCAGCCGGGCCAGGGCCTGGCCGGCGAGGTAGCGGCGTTCGATCTCGGTGAAGGTCATGCCGGTGACCCTAGAAGCTTGACATTAGTTGAGGTCAAGTTCGGTGTTGTTTGTTGACGGCTGGCTGGTCTATTTGACAGGTGTCAAGTACGGTGTGGTCATGGCTGATCTGGCGGCGGTCACCGGGGCGCCGCGGCGGTACCGGCCGGCCCCTCGGCGGGGGGAGCGGCGGCGCGACGCACTGTTGGCCGCGCTGCGGGAGCTGCTGGAGACGCGGCCGCTGGCGGGCATCAGCGTCGGCGACATCACCCGGGCGGCGGGCGCGACCCGCTCGGCGTTCTACTTCTACTTCCCGACCAAGGCCGCCGCCGTCGCCGCGCTGCTCGAGGACCTGTACCTGGGGCTGCTGGAGGCGTCCGGGCGGTGGCACGGCGTCGAGTCCGGGCGCGGCGACGACGAGCTGCGGGAGGGCTTCGACGCGGTGGTCGGCTATGCCCGGGCCAACCCCCGGCTGCTGGTGGCGGTGTTCGACGCGGTGGGCGGCGACGCCGAGGTGCGCGAGATGTGGCGGCACTGGATGCACGAGCTGGCGGTCCGGGTTGGGGAGAAGATCGCCAGGGAGCGGGCGGCCGGGCGGGCGCCGGACGGGGCGGACCCGGCGGTGGTGGGCGCCGCGCTGGTGGCGATGAACGAGCGCGTGCTGGAGTCCGAGGTCCGCGCGATCGTCCGGGGAGCCGCGGCGTCGGACGCGGTGACGGACGCGCTGTACGAGATCTGGCAGCGGGCGGTCTATGGGGGGCGGTCGTGACGTCGGCCTGGCCGGACGCGGTGGAGGAGATCCTGGACGGTGACCTGGCGGTCGCGCTGGCCCAGGTCACCCCGGCGCGCGGGGTGGTGCTGACCCCGATCACGAACTTCGCGCTGCGCGACCGGGGCGCGTCGACGGTGACGGTGCTCAGCTCGCTCGGGGCGTGGCGCAAGCTGGACCGGATGCGGCGCGATCCGCGCGTCGCGTTGGCGTTCCACACCCGGGCCCACGGGTTCACCGACCGCCCGGAGTTCGTCCTGGTCCAGGGCACCGCGTCGTTCTCGGCCCGGCCGGATCGGGCGTGGCTGGAGTCCATCGAGGACACCTGGGTCCGGTTCATGGGGCCGCGCGAGCTGGGGCCGGTGTGGGACAGGTGGATGCGCGTCTACCACTGGGAGCGGGTGGGGGTGCGGATCGCGGTGCGGCGGGTGACCGTCTGGCCGGACCTGGAGTGCCTTGGCGAGCCCGCGACGTTCGGCGCGCCGCCGTGCCCGGACTCGCCGTCCGCGCAGCGCGAGCCGGCGATGGGCACCGCACCCCGCGTCGACCCCGTCAAGGCGGCCGCCCGTGCCACCCGGCTGCCGCACCGGTTGCTGGCCTGGGTGGACGCGGACGGCTTCCCGTTCGTGGTGCCGGTCGGCTCGGTGTCGGTCGGCTCGGTGTCGGTCGGCTCGGTGTCGGGCCGGCCGGGCGGGGTGGCGCTGTCGGTCCCGCCGGGCCTGGCGCCGGCCGGCGGGCGCCGCGCGGGGTTGCTCTCGCACTGGTTCAGCCCCGGCGTGCTCGGCCAGCGGCAGCACGGCCACACCGGATGGCTGGCCGCCGAGCCCGGCGCGTGCGAGGTCGGCTACGCGCCGCACACCCACGCCGGCTACCACCTGCCCCCGTCGAGGCTGCTCTACCGCGCCCTGGTCGGCGGATTCGCCCGTCGCGGCCTGCGCCAGGCCCGCCGCGCCGGGTTCGTGGACGGACCTGTGAGTCGCTAGCGGCACTGCCACACCCGGGTTCATAACCACCAAAGCGGCTCGCCGGTATTTCGTGATTGGGCTCGTGGCTCATAGAGCCCGTCGGAGAACTCCTCGGTCACCTCCAGGAAGCCGTTCACCCATGCGTAGCACCACCATGAGTCGATGCGCCCTGCTCGCCGCGGTTCTTCTCTTCCTCCTGACGGCCCCGTTCGCTCCGGCCAAGGCCGCGACGCCGACGCCGCCCCCGCCCACCGCGACGGCGACACCCACCGCGACCACGGCCCCGAAGACCTCGCCCAGCGCCACGCCGACCGTCACACCCACCACCGCCCCGAAGTCCCCGACCTCGCCCACGGTGGCGGAAAGCTCGATCGCCTGCGGTTCGCCGGCCCCGGCCGCGACGTCCGCCAGCCCGTGCGCGGCGAAGGAGGAGTCGGTGAATGCGATCGAAAAGTCGTTCCCCAGGGCGGGTGCCGACTCCAGCGACGACGCGAGCACCAAGCTCGCCAAGGAGGTGCCCCAGGCGCACACGACGACGCGGACGTTGCTGCACGAGAAGGCGCCGCTGCCCGAGTCCGGCCAGAGGCCGTGGCTCCTGCCCGGGACCGACGACGCGGTCGGCCTCGACGTCACCAGACAGGGGCAGCTCGGTGGCGGGCGAGCGGTCGGTCCCGGACTGCGTGAGTACACCGGCGGCGATCAGGCCGCACGGACGGTCCTGCAGCAGCTGCCCGGCCAGAGCGTCCGCATCTACAAGGTCATCGACCGGCACACGGCGGCGCCGGGGGCGCCCACCGAGCTCAGCTTCCGGTTCCAGCGGGCATGCGGGCGCACATGCAGCCAGGCATGGCTGCTCTCCGACAGGTATCACTATCTCGGCTCGCGGGGAATCACCCTCATCGACCCGAGCAGGACCTCGGACATCATCGCCGAGGGCACCCCGCGCGGCTTTCTCACCGCACCCGCGGCGCGCGACGCGAACGGCGGCCCGGTCTCCCTGACCTGGGAGATCCGCAACGGGGACACCGTGGAGATGAGGGTGGACGACGGGCTGGCCGGCGTGCGCTACCCGGTCGTGGTGGACCCCCAGTGGTTCATCGGCCGCTGGCTGGCCAAGGGTTCGCTGCTGCTGGCGGCGCCCGAGGTCGCGGTGCCCCTCGCGGCGATCGGATGCGGCTACGGAATCGCGGTGGACTGGCAGACGACCGTCGGGCAGGTCTGGTACGAACGAGTGTGGCGCGCGGCGCTTGCGTGCCTGGTGGCGCTGTGACCGTCGTCAGATCCAGCCTTCCTCCCAGGCGCGGTGGGCGGCGGCGTGGCGGGTGGTGACGTCCAGCTTGGTCATGGCGGAGGAGAGGTAGTTGCGGACGGTGCCGGGTGCGAGATGGACCTGGGCGGCGATCTGGCCGGCGGTGGCGCCGGTTCGGGCGGCGCGCAGCACGTCGAGCTCTCGGTCGGTGAGCGGGCAGGCGTCCTCGGTGAGGGCGGACGCGGCGATGTCGGGGTCGACGTAGCGGCGTCCGGCCGCGACATCGCGGATGATCTCCGCCAGGCGGGACGCCGGGGTGGTCTTGGGTACGAAGCCGCTCACGCCCGCGGCCAGCGCCCGCCGCAGCACCCCTGGCCGCGCGTGGCGGGTGACCAGGATGATCTTCGTTGGTAGGTGCGAGCGGATCTGTTCGGCGGCGGACAGGCCGTCCGAGGGTGGCATCTCCAGGTCGAGCACGGCGATGTCCGGCCGGTGCTCGCGGGCCATCCGGACGGCGTCGGTGGTGGTGGCGGCCTCGGCGGTGACGGTGAGGTCGGGTTCGAGCTCCAGCAGCGCGGTCAGGGCGCCCCGGAGGAGGTCCTCGTCGTCGGCGATCAGCAGGCGGATCACCGCGGGCGGGGGCTTTCCGGGTGGGCGTGCGCGGGTGCCGTCACCGTCACCGGCAGTGACGCCGTGAGGACAAACCGACCGTCGGTCTGTTTCCAGGACAGCTGGCCGCCGGCGGCGGTGAGGCGGTCGGCCAGGGTGCGCAGGCCGGTGCCCTCGGCGGGTTCGGGCGGCGGGCCGGCCGTGCCGTCGTTGCTGATTCGCAGGCGCGCGAGGCCGTCGGTGACGCGGTAGTCGAGCTCGGCGTGCCGGGCCCGGCTGTGGCGCAGCACGTTGGTGGTGGCCTCCCGCATGACCAGGCCGAGCAGGTGGCGGCCGGGGTCGGGGAGGTCGGCGGCGGCGGGGTCGACGTCCATCCGGGCGGTGATGTCGGCGGCGGTGAGCACCTTGGCGGCGTTGGCCATCTCCTCGTCGAGGGTGGTGCGGCGGTAGCCCTGCACCACGGCGCGGGTGTCGCGCAGGGCGTCGGCGGCGAGCCGGCGTACCTCGCTCATCTCGGCGCCGGCGCGGTCCGGGTCGGTGCGGGCCAGCCGCGCGGCCAGCTCGCTCTTGAGCGCGATCACCTGCAGGTGGTGGCCCTGGATGTCGTGCAGGTCGGCGGCGAACCGCAGCCGCTCGTCCTTGACCGCGAGCTGCGCGGACAGCCGGCGGGCCTGGTTCAGCCGCTCTGCGACGTCCCAGGACCAGAGCATGCCCACCATGACCCACACGACCAGCGCGACCATCCCGGCCGAGAACGCCGCCGCGTATCCGGCCGATCCCGATCCCGAGGCCATGATCCCGCCGAGGGCGCCCGCGCCCAGGATCGCCGCGGTGACCAGCGCCCACCGGCGCCGGGCCGGCAGGAACGTCACGGCCACCGACACCATGGTCGCGGGCGGCACCGACCACAGCTCGTAGTTCCGCGCGGCCAGCAGGAACCCGCCGAGGGCGGCCGCCGCCACGCTCCCGGCGGCCAGCCAGGCGATCGGCGCGCGCTCGTGCCCGACATCGGCCGCACCAGGCGCGACGCCGGCATCGGGCGTGTCGCCGGGCGCCTCGGCCAGCCGGCGCGCGAGCACCACCGCGCAGGCCACCACGGTGACGGCCAGCGCGACCGAGGCGGCGACCCTGGCCACCACCGGCGGACCCGGGCGCAACAGCCAACGGCCGACCACGAAGATCAGCAGGAACGCGGTGGTGGCGAGCAGGCTCCACCACGTGTAGCGGCGCAAGCTCGTCAACCCCGCCCGGGGATGGCCCTCGCCCACGCGGTCATTGTCGCAGCAACGGGGCGCCGGACCTCGGCCGATGACAGTTGTCATGAGGCCCGGTGACATCCGCACGGCACCGCGTGCGGTTCGGCACTACTGGTCCGAGGCCCGCCTCGCCAGCCTGGACTCCGGTAGAAGCCACACCCGAGCACCGGAGGACGACGCGACATGAGCACGACGACCACGGCACCCGCCCGCCGGCGATGGACCGGCTGGCGATGGATCGGTGCGCTGACGAACCGCTGGCCCACCGCGCTGGCGGTCGGGTTGACCGCCTTGACGTGGGGTGGCGGCGGGTCGGACGCCGAGGTGGGCGGGCTGGGGGAGACGCTGTTGTTGTTGCCGCTGCTCTACCTGGTGGTCGCGACGACGCGGCGGCCCCGCCTCACGTGGCCGGTGGCCGTGGCGGGGATCGCGCTGGTCACCGTGCTGCGGATGCTGGACGTGGTCGCACCGTCGACGGTCCTGGTCCTGCTCGCGCTGCTGGGCCTGCTGTGGGGCGTGGTCGACGGGCACGGCCACGGCCACGGCATGGTCCGCGTCCAGGCCGTAGGGATGATCGTTTTCGGCGCGCTGGCGCTGGTCGGCCTTGCGGTGGACCCGGCCCTGGGGCGCTACCTGGTCGCGGGCGGGTGGTTCGCGCACGGCGTCTGGGACTTCGTCCACCTGCGGCTGAACAGGGTGGTGGCGCGCTCCTTCGCCGAGTGGTGCGGGGTGGTGGACGTGCTCATCGCCGTCCAGTTGGTCATGGGCTGAGCACGTGTCGTACCAGGCGGGCGGTTTCGCTGGGGGTTTTGCCGACCTTCACCCCGGCGGCTTCGAGGGCTTGTTTCTTGGCTTGGGCGGTGCCGGTGGAGCCGGAGACGATGGCGCCGGCGTGGCCCATGGTTTTGCCTTCGGGTGCGGTGAATCCGGCGACGTAGCCGACGACGGGTTTGGTGAGGTTGTTGTGGATGTAGTCGGCGGCGCGTTCTTCGGCGTCGCCGCCGATCTCGCCGATCATGACGATGGCGTCGGTGTCGGGGTCTTGTTGGAAGGCGGCGAGGGCGTCGATGTGGGTGGTGCCGATGACGGGGTCGCCGCCGATGCCGATGGCGGTGGAGAACCCGATCTCGCGTAGTTCGTACATCATCTGGTAGGTCAGGGTGCCGGACTTGGACACCAGCCCGATGCGGCCGGGGCCGGTGATGTCGGCGGGGATGATCCCGGCGTTCGACTTGCCGGGGGAGATGATTCCGGGGCAGTTCGGGCCGATGATGCGGGTCTTGTTGCCGGTGGCGACGGCGTGCGCCCACATGTAGGCGGAGTCGTGCACGGGGATGCCTTCGGTGATGACCACCGCCAGGGGTATTTCGGCGTCGATGGCCTCGATGACGGCGTCCTTGGCGAAGCGGGGCGGCACGAACACCACACTGACGTCGGCGCCGGTTTCCTTGATCGCTTCCTCGACCGTGCCGTACACCGTCAGGTCGCGGCCGCCGATGCTCGCGGTCTGGCCGGCTTTGCGGGCGTTGACCCCGCCGACGATGTTGGTGCCGGCGGCGAGCATCTTGGTGGTGTGTTTGGTGCCTTCGGCGCCGGTCATGCCCTGCACGATGACCTTGCTGCGCTCGTTCAGAAAGATCGACATCGGTTTGTCCTCACGCCCCCACAGTGCCGGCGGCGGCCAGTTCGGCGGCCTTGTCCGCGGCATCGTCCATCGTGCCTACCAACGTGACCAACGGATGGCTGGCCTCGGTCAGGATGCGTCGGCCTTCGACGACGTTGTTGCCGTCCAGGCGCACCACCAGCGGTTTCGTCGCCGCCGGCCCGAGGATCTTCAGGGCTTCGACGATGCCGGTGGCCACCGCGTCACACGCGGTGATCCCACCGAAGACGTTGACGAACACCGCGCGGACATCCGGATCCGACAACACCACGTCCAGCCCGGCGGCCATCACCTCCGCCGACGCGCCACCACCGATATCCAAGAAGTTCGCCGGGGCGACGCCGCCGTGGCGCTGCCCGGCGTAGGCGACCACGTCCAGGGTGGACATCACCAGCCCGGCGCCGTTACCGATGATCCCGACCTGCCCGTCGAGCTTGACGTAGTTGAGGTCCTTCGCCTTCGCCTTCGCCTCCAGCGGGTCCTCGGTGCGGGCGTCGACCAGATCGGCGTGACCGGGGTGGCGGAACCCGGCGTTCTCGTCCAGGGTGACCTTGCCGTCCAACGCCACCACATGATCCTGTGGGTCGCGCACCAGCGGGTTCACCTCGACCAGGGTGGCGTCCTCGGACACGAACGTCTCCCACAGCTTGACGATCACATCCGCCGCCTGATCCGCCACCGCCGCCGGGAT
>NZ_JIAI01000010.1 GCF_000620785.1 Actinospineispora acaciae DSM 45401
CGCACGAGACCGCGGCTGCGCCTACCCGGGCTGTGACGCCAAGGCCTACCGATGCCAGGTCCATCACGTCGTGCACTGGGCCCACCGAGGCCGCACCGCCATCCACTCCATGGTGATGCTCTGCGTCACCCACCACCGCATGATCCACCGCGCCGGCTGGACCATCCACATGGTCGACGGATGGCCAGAGTTCATCCCACCGAAATGGCTGGACTACACCCAAACACCACGACGCAAACCCAAACCACTCGACATACTCCGAACCTGATGCGTACGGCGGAGTTCGATCCGCGACGGGCGGAGTTGAGCACGGACTGTGGCTCGGCTCGGTCAGGAGCAGCGCGCCTCGGCCGCGACCCGCAGTACGCCGGAGAACCAGGGCGTGTACGCATCAGGGGTAGCTGTCATCGACGCGTGGAGGCGGTCGGGCGCCACCCAGTCACATTCGGACACCTCGGCCGGGTCGGGGATCGGGGCGCCGGCGCGCAGGGTGCCGAGGAGCACGTGGTCCCATTCGTCCTCGACCCTGCCGTTCGCCTCGTCGACCGCGCGGTAGGTGTAGACGCCGGCCTCGGTGAGGGGGCCGATGGCGTGCGGGGCCAGGCCGAGCTCGGCGGCCAGGCGGGCGACGGCGGCCGTGGTGACCTCCTGGCCGGGGGCGGGATGGCCGCAGCAGGTGTTGGACCAGCGGGAGGCGAAGCGGGTCTTGACCGCCGCGCGGCGTTGCAGGAGCATCCGGCCGGCGTCGTCGTAGAGGAGCACCGAGAACGCTCGGTGCGGGCGGCCTGGCGCGGTGTGTGCCTCGGCGACCGTGCAGGCGCCGATGGCGGTGCCGGCCCCGTCGACCAGTTCGACGAGCAGTTGTTCGCGATCGTTCACGCCATCTCCAGGGTCGTTCACCGGCGCGCCCTCCACGCGCCGCCGCCGAGTCGATTGTTCGGGTCGGCCCGGGTCTGTGGGGTGCGGCGCGGCGGCGGCGAGCCAGGAACCGCCCGAAGATGGGACAACCCGAACGGCCTAATTTTACCGTCCGCTAACCGAACAGGGGGCCGGCGCGAACCCGAACGGTCCATAGCGTCGGTGGGGTGAGCCATCGACGGTGGTCGTTCTGGGCGGCGTCACCGTCACCGGCAACCGGATCGCCCCCGGCATCCGGTACGAGGTTGCGATCGATGACTCGTCCGGGCGCGGCTACCAGGGGCCGGAGCCGGGCGGCTCGCCCTGACCGAGGCCCAGCGCACCGAGCAGGGTGCGTGCGCAGAGGTCGCGTAGCTGGTCGCGGGTGATCGTGCGGCGGTCCAGCCAGTCCAGGCAGGTGGCGATCACGAAGGCGAGCCAGCCGCGGACCGCTACCCGGTAGATCTCGGCGTCCCGGGCGTCGGGGTCGGCGCCCAGGTCGGCCAGGATCCGGCGTTCCAGCTCGGCGTTGTTCTCCCGCACCACCGCGCGGATGTCGGGGTCGGCGCCGACGGCACCTCGGTGCACGGCCCGGTAGCTGTGCTCGTTCGCCTCGACGTAGCGCAGGAACAGGTCGAGGCCGGTGGCCAGGCGCTCGGTGACCGGGAGCGTCGGGTCGATCTCGGCGAGCTGGGGCAGCCGGCTGGAGGCGTCCTTGATCACGGCGGCGAAGAAGTCCCGCTTGGTCGGGAAGTAGTGGTAGAGCAGGCCGCGCGACACCTCCGCGCGCTCGGCGACCTCCTCGATCCACACCTGCTCGTACGGGCGCTCCGCGAACAGCCGGGCGCCGATCCGCAGCAGCTGTTCGCGCCGCTGCTCGGGGCTCAGTCGCCGGCGGCCGGTGGTCATCGTCCGGACATGTTACTTGACATCGGTTCAATACCGAGCACTATTGAACCGACGTATAACAAGAGGCTGGGGAGGGCGCATGTCGGTGGTGGGTACGGGCGCGATCGAGACCGCCGGGATTCCGCATCCGCGCTGGCGGGTGCCGGTCCTGGGGGATGTGGTCGGGGTGCGGCCGAGCACGATCGTGCAGGACTCGATCCGTATCGGGCGCGAGCTGGGGCCGATCTTCCGGCGGAAGCTGCTCGGGTTCGAGATGGTGTTCGCGTCCGGCGCGGAGATGGTCGCGGAGCTGGTGGACGAGTCGCGGTTCGGGCCGGCGCGCGGGCCGGGCGTCGACTACCTGCGCAACATCGCCGGGGACGGGCTGTTCACCGCGCACAACGACGAGCCGAACTGGCGGCTGGCGCACGACATCCTGATGCCGGCGTTCACGCAGAAGGCGATGCGCGCCTACCACTCGACGATGCTGGACGTGGCCGGCGAGCTGATCGAGTCGTGGGACCGGCGGGTGGGGCGGGCGGCGGTGGACGTGGCCGCCGACATGACCAGGGTGACCTTGGAGACGATCGGGCGGGCCGGGTTCGGGTATGAGTTCGGCTCGTTCCGGCGCGAGCGGCCGCACCCGTTCGTGGCCGCGATGGCCAGGTGCCTGCGGCATGCACAGCGGGTGAACGTGCGGGTTCCGGGGCTCGGGCGGCCGGGCGACCGCCGCTACCGGGCGGACGCGGCGTTCATGGCCGGCGTGGTCGACGAGGTGATCCGGGCCCGCCGCGAGGCCGGCGACCGCCGCACCGACGACCTGCTCGGGCTGATGCTGAACACCGCGCACCCGGACAGCGGGGAGCCGCTGGACGAGGTGAACATCCGCAACCAGGTGATCACCTTCCTGGTCGCGGGGCACGAGACCACCTCGGGCGCGCTGGCGTTCGCGCTGTACTACCTGTCCCGGGACCCGGCCGCGCTGAGCCGGGCGCAGGCCGAGGTGGACCTGGCGTGGGGCGAGCGCGAGCGGCCCGAGTTCGAGCAGGTCGCCAAGCTGCGCCACGTGCGCCGCGCGCTCGACGAGGCGCTGCGGCTGTGGCCGACGGTGCCCGGGTTCGCGCGCCAGGCCAGGGAGGACACCGTGCTGGCCGGCCGCTACCCGGTGCGGAAGGGACAGCCGCTGATCGTGGTCCTGCCGCTGCTGCACCGCGACCCGGTGTGGGGCGTGGACGCCGACGTCTTCGACCCGGACAGGTTCGCTCCCGACCGGGTCCGGAACCGGCCGGCGCACGTGTACAAGCCGTTCGGCACCGGCCTGCGCGCCTGCATCGGCCGGCAGTTCGCCCTGCACGAGGCGGTGCTGGTGCTCGGCCTGCTGCTGAGGCGCTACCGTCCACGCGTGACGCCGGGCTACCAGCTGCGGGTGCGGGAGCTGCTCACCCTCAAGCCTGATGGCTTCGCACTGGAGCTGGAACACCGGAAGATCGGCGCGCACTAGCAAGGCGAAGGGGAGACGAATGGCCACTCTCGGTACGTACGGCATCTGGCGGGTCTCGAACGGGCTGGACGGGCCGCTGGTCGCCGAGCTGGAGAAGCTCGGGTACGGGGCCGTGTGGATCGGGGGGTCGCCGCCGGCGGACCTGCGGTTGGCGGAGGAGCTGCTGGACGCCACCGAGCGGATAGCGGTGGTCACCGGGATCGTGAACATGTGGACCAGCCCGGCGGCCACCGTCGCCGAGTCGTACCACCGGCTCGCGGCGAAGCACCCCGGACGGTTCGTGCTCGGCGTGGGCGTCGGCCACCGCGAGGCCACCCAGGAGTACCGCAAGCCGTACGACACGATCGTCGAGTACCTGGACGCGCTGGACGCCGCTGAGGTCCCGGTCGGCGAGCGGATCCTGGCCGCGCTCGGGCCGAAGGTCACCCGGCTGGCCGGCGAGCGCACCGCCGGCGCGTTCCCGTACCTGATCACCCCGGAGCACACCGCTCAGGCACGCGCGATCCTGGGCGACGGCCCGCTGCTCACCCCGGAGCACAAGGTGGTGCTCGGCACCGACCCGGAGCGGACCCGCCCGATCGCCCGCGAGGCCGTGCTCAACCCGTACCTGCGCTACCGCCTGTCCAACTACCTGAACAACTGGCGCCGGCTCGGGTTCACCGAGGACGACCTGGCCGGGGAGGGCAGCGACCGGTTGATTGACGCGCTGGTGGCCCAGGGCGACGCCGCGACGGTGGCCGCCCGGCTGCGCGAGCACCTCGACGCCGGCGCCGACCACGTGGCGATCCAGCTCGCCACCGAGCCCGGCGCCGACCCGCTGCCGGGCTACCGGGAGCTGGCCGAGGCGTTGGCCTTGGTCTGAGCGCCGCTCACCAGGCGACCGACCGGGCCGACCACCAGCCAGACCACCCAGGCGCCGCAGAGCACGCTGGCCGCCACCGCGGGCAGGTGGTGGCCGGTGTAGAGCTGCGAGGTGGCCACCGCCAACGCGACGGTGCCGGCCAGCGCCCACAGCGCCCGGCCGGTCGCGGTGTCCACATGCTCGCGCAACAGCCACGCCGCCATGCCCGCCGACACCACCGTGGTGGTGCCGGGGCCGGACAGCGCCCGTGAGCTCCAGGCCAGCTCGGGCACGTCGATCACCTCGCCGAACACCCCCTTGCCGACCGCGAGCACGACCGCCACCAGCAGCAGCGACAACACCGCGCTCAGCGCCGGCCACCAGCGCCGGGTCCGCACGGACAGCCATGCGGCCAGCGCCAGCAGGACCAGCGGCACCAGCGTGTCGCCGGAGCGGGACACCAGCCGCACCGTGGGGGTGTTCGCCAGCAGGTGCAGCCACAGCGGGCCGTCGGCGGTGGTCAGCCGGTGGGTCAGCCGCCCGCCGTACAGCTTGTCGAACCGGACCAGCTGGGCGAGCAGGCCCACGGACAGCACGCCGAACGCCACCGCGCCGGCCAGGACGAGGCGAAACACCCAGCGGTCGCGCAACCAGCCGGGCATGTCGTATCGAGGACCGCGCACCTGTCTCCTTCGGCCGAACCCCCGTCACCCCTCAGGGTGACCCGTTCATTCGACCATACCTCGGTAGTAGGTCCGTAGGTGAATTACAGGTGACGCAGCCTCTCAGCAAGGGCCTTCGGGTCGCGCAGGTGTGGGTAGGCCGCCCACACCCTGTCGATCTCCGCGTCCTGGCCGGGCGAGAGCTCCTCGTCCGGGTCCAGGCACCAGCGGCCGGCCAGCACGCCCTCGCGGACCAGCACCTCGTGGATGCCCGGGATGCAGCCGGCGAAGCCGTTGGCGGCGTCGAACACGGCGGCGTTGGCGTCGGTGAGGTCCGCGCCGACGGCGAGCAGCTCGGACGGGATCGCCTCCCCCGCCGTCACCAGCCGGCGCACCCGCGTGTGCAACGCCACAGCGGCCGCCGTCCACACCGCGAACTGGCCGAGCAGCCCGCCCACGATCCGCAGGCCCCCGGGCCACGGCGTGACCAGGTCGGCCACGATGGCGTCGTCGTTGCCGGTGTACAGCGCGACCTCGCCGGCCCGGCCGGAGTCGCCCAGCGCGCGCACCACGTCCAGGGTGCCGTACCTGTCGAACGGCGCGATCTTGACGGCGCGCACGGACGGCAGCTCGAAGAACCGCCGCCAGAACGGGTAGCCGAACGGCCGCCCGCCCACCGCGGGCTGCAGGTAGAAACCGAACAGCGGCAGCACCTCGCCGACGGCGGCCAGCCCGGCCAGGATGTCGTCCTCCGACGCGTCCGGGCCCCAGGAGCTGCCCGCGACCAGCGCCAGGTCGTAGCCCAGCTCCGCGGCGACCGCCGCCTCGGCGACCGCCCGCTCGGTGGGGCCGAGCACGCCGGCCACCCTCAGCAGCTCGGGGGCGTCGGGCAGCTCCTCAACGGCCAGCTCCAGCACCGGCCGGTACAGCCCGACGGCCGGGTCGTGGATGGCGAACTGCGTGGTGTGCACCCCGACCGCCACCCCACCGGCGCCGGCGTCGACATAGTACCTGGTCAGCGCCCGCTGGCGGCCTTCGTCCAGCTTTCGCGACGAGGTCAGCGCCAGCGGATGGGCGGGGATCACCACGCCGTCGCGCAGCGCGCGCTCTCGGACCGCGTCCATCAGAACGAGCCCTTCCGCTGCTGGAAGTGCGTGGGCTTGCCGTGGCTCGGGCCGCCGGCGGCCACCCAGCGGCAGGTCCAGTCCAGCATCTCGGACAGCGACACGCTCGGGTAGCCGAACCGGGCCATGCACCTCGCCGCGTTGGACAGCAGCGCGGTGGGCGCCTCCTCGCCGACGATCACCGCCTCCTTGCCGAGCCGGCGCGCGCACTCCCCGGCCAGCCAGCGCACCGACACCGTCTCCGGGCCGGTTACGTTGAGCACGTCCGGCGGGGACGCGCAGTGCCGCAGCGAGCGCAGCGTGACGGCGTTGACGTCGCCCTGCCAGAGCACGTTCACGCTGCCCATGGTCACGTCCACCGGGTCGCCGGCCCAGACGGTGCTGGCGATGTCGTGCAGCACGCCGTAGCGCAGGTCGATCGCGTAGTTCAGCCGCAGGATCGACATCGGGGTGCCCGCCGTGACCGACGCGTGCTGCAGCAGCCGCTCGCGCCCGAGGCAGGACTGCGCGTACTCGCCGATCGGGCCCGGCTCGGTGTGCTCGTCCGCGCCGCCGGACCCGACGGGCGTGAGCGGGTAGACGTTGCCGGTGGAGAACGCCACGATCCGCGCGCCGGCGAACCGCTCGGCCACCCTGGCCGGCAGGCCGGTGTTCACCGCCCAGGTGACCCACGGGTCGGCGTGCGTGCCGAACTTGCGGCCGACCAGGTAGATCACGTTCTCCGCGTCCGGCAGGGCGGCCAGCTCCGCCGGGTCGGACAGGTCGGCGGGCAGCGCCTCGATGCCGGCGTCGGCGAACTCCTCGCGCCGGCCCGGCTCGGAGAACCGGGACACCGCGATCACCCTCGGCTCGCGCCCCCGGTCCGGGCCCCGGTCGTAGGCCAGCCTGGCCATCCGCGCCAGGCTCAGCCCCAGCTTGCCGCCCGCGCCGAGCAGCAGCAGGTCGCCGGAGAGCCCGGCCAGGTCCGCGACCACGTGCTCGGAGGGCTGCCAGAGGTGTCGTTCGAGGTCGGCCAGGTCGTCGGTGGTCCCCGCGTCACCGGCCAACGTAAGAGTCCCGCCCCGCGACCAGCGCCGCGATCTTGCCGTCCGCCACCGACCTGGGCAGCACCCAGAACCCGCAGTCCGGATGCACCCAACCGATCCGTTCCGCGCCGCCGAGCAGCCCGGCGGCCCGTTCGATCCGCGCCGCCACCTGGTCGGCGGACTCGATCTGGGTGTCCTTGATGTCGATCACTCCAATACCGAACCGCAGGTTGTCCAGATCGGCTAGCTCTTTGAGGTCCTCGGCGTCGCCGCGAGCGGCCTCCAGCACCACATGGTCGGCGCGCAGCCCGGCCAGGAACGGGCGCAGCGCGCGCACCCGGCCGGCCTGCACCCGCTGTCCACCGTAGTTCCCGAAGCACAAATGCACGCTCGGCGCGCCCGGGACCGCGTCCAGCACCCGGTTGATCGCCTCGGCGGCGAGGTCGGCGTCCTCCGGGCGGCCGGGCAGGTGCGCCTCGTCGACCTGGATCACGTCGGCGTCGATGTCGCGGACCTGGTCGGCGAGCACGTCGGCGATGGCCAGCGCGAGCGCGCGCTCGTCGCCGTAGTGTTCGTCCAGCAGCGTGCGGGCCAGCATGTACGGGCTGGTCACGGTGAACTTCAACGGCCCGTCCGCGAGCGCGCGCGCCGAGCGGTACGCGGCCGGCAGGTCCAGCGTGCCCTCGTCCAGCTCGCCCGTGACCACCCCGGCCGGGCGGCGGCGGAACCCCAGGTGCGGCTGTGCGGCGAAGCGCGCGGCATCGGACCTGGTGACCGCCGAACGCACCCCGCCGAGCGGCCGCACGAAGTACTCGATCATGCCGTTGGTCTCGGGGTGGTTGACGTCGAACCGGGACAGCTCGCCGTCGGTCAGCACGTCCACGCCGAGCCGCCGCTGCAACGCCAACACCACCGCCGTGGCGTCGTTGAGCGCCTCCCTGGACGGCGCGGCACGCAGCCACGACGGGACCGGATAGCTTCCGACGAGGGTGGTCTGCAACGTCACTGCGCCAGTTCCTCCAGCACCCGCTGTTTGGTTTCTATGCCCAACCATGCCATCACCACCATGCCGACGGCGGCGATCACACCGAACGCGATGAACACGCTCGACAGCCCCAAGCCGGCGCCCAGCAGCGCGCCGACCAGGATCGGGCCGATCGTGCTGGCCACCCGGTTCAGGCTGCTGCCGGTGGCGGTGGCCCAGGCGCGCATCCGGGTCGGGTACAGCTCGGGGGTGTACAGGTAGAGCCCGGCGGTGACCGGGCTGATGCCCAGGCCCATCAGCAACCCGGCCACGAACAGCACCGGCCACGCCGTGGCCCCCAGCGCGATGGCCACCGCGCCGACCACGCCGCCGACCACGGACAGCGCGAACCCGCCGACGAACCACGGCTTGCGGCCGACCTTGTCCACGGTCAGCGCGAACACGTACTGCTCTACCAGGTAGATGGCGCTCGCCACGGCGGTCAGGCCCAACGCGTCCTGAGTGGGCAGCCCGCCGAGCTTGACGTACAGCGCCGGCAACCAGACGCCGAAGCCGTACAGGATGAAGTACCCGCAGAACCAGATCACCCAGGACAGCGCGGTGCGCCGCCGGTAGTACGGGCTGAACAGCTCGCCGAACCGGGTCGGCTTGACGTCGGCGGGCGCGCGCACCTCGGGCTCCGCCAGCTTTACGCCACGGGAGCGGGCGTCCGCCTCCATCCGGTCCAACAGCACGCCGGCCTCGGCCGACCGGCCCTGCTCGGCCAGCCAGCGCGGTGACTCCGGCAGCTTGAAGTAGGCGACCACCGCGACCACGACCGGCAGCGCGCCGAACACGAACAGCAGCCGCCAGCCCAGCTCAGGGCCGAACAGCTGGAAGAACAACAGCCCGATCAGCGGCGCCAGCAGGATGCCCCAGCTGAAGATGCTCTCGTAGAGCAGCACCGACCGGCCCCGGCTGCGCCCGCGCACGAACTCGTTGAACAGCGCGCCCGCGATCGGCACCTCCGCGCCCAACCCGACACCCTGCAGCAGCCGCAGCACCAGCAGCGACTCGAAGCTCCACGCCGCGGCCGCCGCCAGGCTCAGCAGCCCGAAGATGGCCAGCGAGATGATGAACCCGAGCCGGCGCCCGTAGCGCTCGGCCAGCATGCCCAGGGTGAGCGCGCCGATGAACTGGCCGACGTAGGCCGCGCTGATCAGCACCCCCGCCATGGCGAAGTCGACGTGGAACGTGTTGATCACCACGGTCAGCACGGCCCCGATGACCAGCGAGTCGAACGCGTCGAAGAACGTCCCCACCCCGAGCAGGGACGCGACCCGGAGGTGCACCCGCCCGAACGGCAACCGCTCCAGCCTCGCCACCGTGTCGTCGGCGGCCCTGGTCATGCCCTCGCTCATGTTCGCCTCGATCCCGTCGTTGGGGTCGTGATGCTCGCCCGGTGGTGCTCAACGATCAGGTTTAGTGCCTCGTCGCCGGGCAGGCTCCACAGCTCGTCGCTGAAGATCTCCACCTCGATCGGGCCGGAGTATCCCGCCGAGGCCACCGCCCGGCCCAGCTCGTCCAGCGGGATACAGCCCTCGCCCATCAGGCCCCGGCCGGTGAGCACGCCCTCGGGCAGCGGCGTGACCCAGTCCGAGACCTGGTAGGCCGCGATCCGGTCGCCGGCGCGGCGGATCGCGGCGTCCAGCCCGGGGTCCCACCAGACGTGGTAGGCGTCGACGATCACGCCGACGGCGTCCGCCGGGTGCGCCTCGGCGATGTCCAGCGCCTGGTCCAGGGTGCTCACCACGCAGCGGTCCGAGCAGAACATCGGGTGCAGCGGTTCGATGGCCAGCCGGACCCCGCGCTCGCGGGCGTACGGGGCCAGCTCGGCGACCGCGTCGGCCACGTGGGCGCGGGCGCCGGCCAGGTCGGTGCTCCCGTCCGGGAGGCCGCCGGAGACGAGCACCAGCACGTCGGTGCCCACGGCGGCGGTCTCGTCCACGGCGCGGCGGTTGTCGTCGTGGCGCCGCCGGCGTTCGGCGGGGTCGACGGCGGTGAAGAAGCCGCCCCGGCACAGCGACGTGACCTCCAGCCCGGCGTCGTGCACCAGCGCGGCGGCCTTGGCGGTGCCCAGCTCGGCGACGTCCTCGCGCCACAGCCCGACCCCGCCGACGCCGCGCCGCGCGCAGCCGTCGACGAGCTCGGCCACCGACCACTGCCGGATCGACGCGCGGTTGATGCTGAGGGTCATCCGGTCACTCCGGCGAGCGCGAGCAACAGCCGCATCCGGGCGGCGGCCAGCTCCGGGTCCGGGTAGAGCCCGGCGCGGTCGGCGAGCACGAACAGCTCGGCCAGGTGCGGCAGCGACCGCGCGCTCTGCATCCCGGACACCATGGTGAAGTGCGCCTGGTGGCCGGCCAGCCAGGCCAGGAACACGATGCCCGTCTTGTAGTGGTAGGTCGGCTCCCCGAACAAATGCCTGGCCAGCGGCAACGTCGGCTCGAACGCACGCCGGTATCCGTCGGTGTCGCCGTCGTCCAGCGCGGCCAGCGCGGTCGCGGCGGCCGGGGCGATCGGGTCGAACACCCCGAGCAGGGCGTCGCTGTGACCGATGTCGTCCCCGGCGATCAGCTCCGGGTAGTTGAAGTCGTCGCCGGTGTAGCAGCGCACCCCGGCCGGCAGCCGCCGGCGCAGCGCCACCTCCCGGTCGGCGTCGAGCAGCGACACCTTGACGCCGTCCACCTTCTCCGGATGCGCGCCGATGATCGACACGAACGCGTCGGTGGCGGCGTCCAGGTTGTCGCTGCCCCAGTAGCCGGCCAGCGCCGGGTCGAACATCGGCCCGAGCCAGTGCAGCACCACCGGCCGGCGCACCTGGCGCAGCAGCGCGCCGTACACCGCCGCGTAGTCCTCCGGGCCGCTCGCGGCCGTGACCAGCGCCCGGCTGGCCATGATCACCGGCGTGGCGCCGGCCGCCTCCACCAGCTCCAGCTGCTCCTCGTACGCCGCGCGCACCGCGTCCAGGCCATGCTCGCCCGGCGGCAACTGGTCGGTGCCCGCGCCACAGACCAGCGCACCGCCCACGCTGGCCGCCTCCGCCGCCGACCGGCGGATCAGCTCGGCGGTGGCCGGCCAGTCCAGGCCCATGCCGCGCTGCGCGGTGTCCATCGCGTCGGCCACCCCGAGCCCGTGCCGCCACAGGTGGTGCCGAAACGCCAGCGTGGCGTCCCAGTCCAGCACGGCCGGCCGCCCCGGCGTGTTGTCCGCCATCGGATCCGCAACCACATGCGCCGCCGCATACGCAACCCGTGAGTGGCTAGGGGTGCTATGGCGCCCATTGCCACTCACGGCTTGTTGCATGGAGTACGGCTCGAGGGTGCCGTCCGGCCGGGGCAGCATCACGGACGTCAAGGCGGCGGTCACAGCGCCAGCTCCGGTACGACCAGGCGGCGGCCCTCGGTGGACGAGCGCAGGCCCAGCTCGGCGAGCTGCACGCCCCGGGCGGCCGCGACGAAGTCGTGCTCCCAGGGGTCGCCGTCCACCACGTGGCGCAGGAACGCCTCCCACTGCACCTTGAAGCCGTTGTCGAACGGCTCGTTGTCCGGCACCTCCGCCCACTGCGCGCGGAAGTCCTCGGTCGACTCGATGTCCGGGTTCCACACCGGCTTGGGCGTCACCGAGCGGTGCTGCACCCGGCAGCGGCGCAGCCCGGCCACCGCTGACCCGTGCGTGCCGTCCACCTGGAACTCGACCAGCTCGTCGCGGAACACCCTGGTCGTCCAGGACGAGTTGATCTGCGCGACCACGCCGCCGTCCAGCTCGAAGATGCCGTACACGGCGTCGTCGGCGGTCGCCCGGTACGGCGCGCCGGACTCGTCGACCCGCTCCGGGATGTGCGTGGCGGCCAGCGCCTGCACCCCGCGCACCCGGCCGAACAGGTTGTGCAGCACGTACTCCCAGTGGCAGAACATGTCCAGGGTGACGCCGCCGCCGTCCTCGACGCGGTAGTTCCAGGACGGGCGCTGCGCGGGCTGCCAGTCGCCCTCGAACACCCAGTAGCCGAACTCGCCACGCACCGACAGCAGCCGCCCGAAGAACCCACCGTCGATCAGCCGCTTGAGCTTGCGCAGCCCGGGCAGGAACAGCTTGTCCTGGACGATCCCGGTGCGCACGCCCGCCGACTTCGCGGCCAGCGCCAGCGCCAGCGCCGTGTCCAGCCGCTCGGCCAGCGGCTTCTCCGCGTAGACGTGCTTGCCGGCCTCGATCGCCTGAGTGATCGCCTTGTCGTGCAGGTTGGTGGTCTGCGCGTCGAAGTACACCTGCACGTCGGGCTCGGCGAGCGCCTCGTCCAGGCTGGTGGTCCAGCGGCGCAGTCCGTGCCGGTCCGCGATCGCGCGCAGCTTCGACTCGTTGCGCCCGACCAGCACCGGCTCCGGCCAGATCACCCCCGACCGCGACGGCAGCCCACCCTGCTCACGAATGTCCAAAATGGAGCGCACCAGGTGCTGGTTGTACCCCATGCGCCCGGTGACCCCGTTCATCGCGATCCCGACGCTGATCCGCTCCATCCGTACCCCTGTTCCGCTGTTCCGCTGTTCCGCGAGTCGGGCGTTGTGGCACACCGAGTCGCGCGTTCTGGCACACGGTTCGACACCGGTCGGCGGTCTCGGGTGTGCCGAAAACCGCGACTCACTGTGCTGAAACGCCCGACTCGCGGGTGTGTTGGGCTGGTGCTCGTGCTCGCGCCTTGGTCTCGTGCTCGGGTTGGTAAGCGCTTTCCGGTAAGCGCTTACCGGGCACGGTAGGCTTCGCACCTCGGGCGGGTCAAGGGCCGCGTCGGCATCCGCGCCCGCGGGCCAGGTCGGGGGTGAGCATGGACAGGGGTGGCGGGCGGTACGTGACGCTCGCGCAGGTGGCGCAGGCCGCCGAGGTGTCGCTGGCGACGGCGTCGCGGGTGCTCAACGGCGGGGAGCGGGTGGTGCGGCCGGAGCTTCGGGAGCGGGTGCTCGCGGCCGCGCGCAGGCTTCGGTACGTGCCGAACGCGCAGGCGCAGGCGCTCGCACTGGGCGCCACCGCGACCGTCGGGCTGGTCATGCACGACGTGGGCGACCCCTACTTCGCGGCCATCGCGCGCGGCGCCATCGACGTCGCCACAGAGCACGGCGCCGTGGTCATGCTGGGCAGCACGTTCCGCTCACCGGAGCGCGAGATCGAGTACGTCTCGACGCTGCGGGCCCAGCGGGCGCGGGCGATCCTGCTGGTCGGCAGCGGGTTCGCCGGCGCGGAGTACCTGCGTCCGATGCGCGCCGAGCTGGCCAACTACCGCCGCGCCGGCGGCCGGTACGCGTTCGTCAGCCACCACGACCTGCCCGGTGACGCGGTGCTGCCGGACAACAGGGGCGGCGCGGCCGCGATCGGGCGGGCCCTCGCGGAGCTGGGACATCGGCGGATCGCGGTGGCCGCCGGGCCGCTGGCGATGACCACCGTGCGCAACCGGGTGGACGGCTTCGTGGACGCGCTCGCCGCCGCCGGGGTCGCGCGCGCGGACGTGCGGGTGGTGGAGACCGACTTCAGCGAGGACGGCGGCTACACGGCCGCGCACCGGCTGGTCTCCGAGGGGCTGGACGCCACCGCGTTGTTCTGCACCACCGACGTGATGGCCGTCGGCGCCCTGCTCGCGCTGCGCGAACGCGGCGTCTCGGTGCCCGGCGAGCTGTCCCTGATCGGCTTCGACGACATCCCGATCGTGCGCCACCTGACCCCGTCGCTGTCCACGGTGGCCCTGGACCTGGACCGCATCGGCCGCGAGGCAATGACCCTCGTGCTCGACCCGTCCACCCCGAAACGCGCCCGCCGCGTCACGATCCCCGCCCACCTCGTACTCCGCGACAGCACGGCGAGGGTGCCCGCACACCCACTTCGTACCCGACACACGCACTGAAACCGGTGTGCGGCGCACGAACTGGGTGCGTGACCAATCAGGCAACGGCGGGAATGGGTGCGGACTTCGGCGGGCGGCCTCGGCCGCGTTTGAAGGGGATTACGCGGCCGTTGTTGAGGATCTCGCCGCCCCATACGCCCCAGGGCTCGTTTCTGGCGAGCGCGTCGGCGAGGCATTTCCGCTGGATGGGGCAGGTGCGGCAGAGGGCCTGCGCGCGGCCGAGCTGGTCGGGACGCTCGGCGAACCACAGGTCGGCGTCCTCGTTGAGGCATGGCAGTGCTGTAGATTCCAACATGACAATTCGCTTTCCCCCGACGTGAATGGGATTAGGAGCGGCGAATCACTATGTCGCCGTATGCGGTGCGGGCACGGACCTTGACCTTGTTGTCCGAACGTTCCGGACCGTCGGTGCCTTCCAAGGAGTTGTGCACGGTGCCGTAGGACGAGCCGACGTCGAGCCAGGCGGCGGTGCCTTCCCGGATGCCGATCTCGACCTCGCCGTACGCGGTGGCCAGCTGCACCGAGTCGCGGACCACCTCGCCGACCCGGATGTTGCCGTTGGCGGTCTTGGCGCCGACCCCGGCCTGCGCCTTGTCGACGGTGATGTCGCCGTTCGCGGTGCTCGACCGCAGCTCGCCGGTGACCTCGCCGACCCAGATGTCGCCGTTCAGGTTCTTCACCACGGCGGCGCCGTCGATCTTGCGGATGTTCACCGCGCCGGAGCCGGTGACCTCGCAGTGGCCCTCCGCGCGGTCCACCGTGACGTCGCCGTGGGCCGTCTTCAGCCGCACCGAGCCGGCCTGGTCGACCTCGATGTCGCCGGAGCCGGTGACCAGCCGGCAGTCACCGAGCGGCCCGTCGCAGCGCAGGTCCCCCACCGCCGCCCTGCCGTCCACCCGGGAGCCGGCCGGCAGCTCGACGGTCACGTCGACCGACCCGCCCCGCCCGAACAGGCCGCGCGGCTTCGGCGCCTTGACGTGCAGCCTGCCGTTGGCGTACTCGACGCGGGTCAGCTCGGCGGCCTGCACGTCGGAGTCCCTGGACGACTTCGCAGGGCGCACCTCGACGACCGTGTCGGCGCGGTCCGCCGCGGTGAACCTGATGTTCCCGGCCACCACCTCGACGGTGGCCGAGATCGGTTCGGGCGTGTCGAAGGCTGGCATGGCGGTGGCCCTTCCCCGGTTGTCGAGTGCCCTAGCGAACCCAGCCGGTGTAGCGCTGGCCGCCGGTGGCGGTGCGCCGCCCGGACGGGCGGGTGTCGCAGCCCTCGGGCTCCAGGGCGGCCGCCGCGACCCGGACCAGCCAGGCGTTGACCGAGAGGCTGACCAGGCCGGCGGCCTCCTCGATCCGGCTCTTGAGGTGGTCGGGCAGCCGGAAGTTGATCCGTGACGTGCCGCCGTCGTCGCCTTCCATCGGCGGCGGCGGCGCGGGCGCCCGTACCCCGCCCGGCCCGGCCTGGTAGCCCTCGTCGGCGTCCTCGATCGGCTGGCCGGCCGGCAGCGGCGTCACCACGAACTCCGGGTCCAGCCCGCGCAGCCGCACCTCCACCGAACCCGGGGCCAGCTCGCGGGTGATCTCGTCCGCGGCGGCGGACAGCGCGTTCAACAGCGTCAGCCGGACCGTCGACTCCAGCGGCGCGGTGAGCCGCTCGGCGAGCGCGCGGGTGTCCTCGCCGCCGGCCTCGGCCGCCAGCGCGAGCTCGCGGCGAAGGTTGTCGACATACGGCGTCAAATCCATGACGCCATGATGACACCACGATGACGTCACCGCAACCGCATATGGCTCAAGGTGGCGCCATGCGGTGCCCGGGGCGGCGTTGTGCTGGCTCATCGTCGGCTCAGGTGCTGACGAGCAGCGGCAGCGCCTCGACGCCGTTCGTGATCGTCGAGGACATGAACACCGGCGGGGCGGCCGGGTCGGTGCGCAGCTCACGGTAGGTGTCCAACAGGATGTTCAGCACCACCCGCCCCTCCAGCCGGGCCAGCGGCGCGCCGATGCAGAAGTGCACGCCCCGGCCGAACCCGAGGTGCGGGTTGGGGTCGCGGGTCGGGTCGAACACGTCCGGGTCGGCGAACTGGCGCGGGTCCCGGTTCGCCGAGGACAGCCACACCACCAGCATCTGGTCGGGCGGCACCCGGCGACCACCGATCTCGGCCTCGACCTGGGTGGCCCTGATGACCTGCGTGAACGGGCTGGCGAACCGCACCGACTCCTCGATCAGGCCCGGCACCAGCGACCTGTCCGCGCGCACCTGGGCTGCCCGGTCCGGGTGAGCGTCCAGGCAGAGCACGCTGCTGCCGAGCAGCAGGGTGGTGGTGATGTGCCCGGCGAGCAGCAGCAGGCCCGCGAAGGTCGCCACCTCGGTGTCGGTCAGCCGCTCGCCGTCGACCTCGGCCTGGACCAGCTGGGTCAGCAGGTCCGCCCTCGGCCGGCGCCTGCGTTCGAGGGCGTGTTCGAGCAGGTAGGCGTTGATCCGGTCGGTGACCGCCTGGCTGTCCGCGATGGCCTGCATCCGGGTCTGCTCGTCGTCGCCGGGGCCGAACTCGTTGTCGCTGTTCAGCAGCTCGTCCGCCCAGGTCCGGAACAGCTGGCGGTCGCTGCTGGGCACGCCGAGCAGCTCGGCGATGACGATCACCGGAAGCGGGTGGGCCAGGTCGGCGACCAGCTCGAGCCGGTCCCGGCCGGCCACCTCGCCGAGCAGCTCGTGGGTGATCTCGGCGATCCTCGGCTCCAGGTCGGCCACCACCTTCCGGCTGAACGCGCGGCTGACCAGGTTGCGCAGCTTGCGGTGGTCGGGCGGGTCCATCCGGAGCAGGTCGCCCTCGCCGGGGGCGTCCGCGTTGGGGTCGAACAGCCGGTTGATGTTCGAGGAGAACGTCCGGGGGTTGCCGAGGATCTCGACCGCCTCCGGATAGCCGTGCACGTGCCACACGCCGTGCTCCTCGTCGAACTCGACGGGCCGTTCCGGTCGGCGCCCGTTCGGCCACAGCCGCCGGGGGCCGATCGCCTCGGCGATGCTCGTTCCTGTCATGGGGATCTCCTCTCCCGGGCCGGTGGTGACGCACGCGGGCATGCGCGCACGCCACCACCGGCGAGGTGCGGTCAGGCCCGACGGACCACGATGTCGCCGGACTGGGTCTGCGCGCGCAGGTGGACCGCCGGCTCGGACCGGTCGGGGGCGTCGACCTCGGCCAGCTCGTTGCGGACCGCGCCGTGCTTGGTGTTCACGTCGAGCTTGGCCGCGACGCCGGAGCGCACGCCGACCTCGATCTCGCCGTACGCGGTCTCCAGGTCCACCGAGTCGCGCGCCACCTCGCCGACCCGGACGTTGCCGTAGGAGGTCTTGGCGGTCAGGGCGGCGTGCGCCTTGGCCACGGCGATGTCGCCGTGCGAGCTCTTGAGCTCGGTCGCGCCCTCGACCTCGCCGACCTCGATCTGGCCGCTCTCGGTGGCGAGCCGGCACTCCCCGAGCCGGCCCTCGCAGCGCAGCGGCCCCATCCCGAGGCTCGCGGTGACCCGCGAGCCGGCCGGCAGCTCGACCACCACGTCGACCGAGCCGCCCTTGCCGAACATCTGGCGCTTCTCCGGGCCCGTGACCCGCAGCTCGCCGTCGGCGAACTCGACCTGGGTGTCCTCGGCGGCCTTCACGTCGGCCTTGCTGGACCCGTTGGTCGGGCGCACCTCGACGGCGGTGTCGGCGCGGTCGGACGCGGCGACCCTGACGTCGCCGAAGCCGATCTTGATGGCGGCGGTGACCGGTCCGGCGGTGTCGAACGTGGGCATGTCGTCCCCTTCTGATCCAAGTGTCCGCGCGGCCAGCGCCACGCTGGCACCACTATGGCATCACTATGGCGCCACAGCAACCTAATCATCGCGGACCGTGGTGCCAGTTGGTGGCGTACACGCAGGTAGACGCGCCGAAACGGCGGTGACACGCCGAAACAAGTGTCAGTTGATATCGTGGCGCCGAACCGGTAACCAGGTTCGATGTAGAGCGATCAAATCCTTGGGGGGAACGCTCGCGGCGAGAAGGGGTGCAGGCGGTGGCTCGACCAAGGGTTCCGCTGATCTCGAAGCGCAAGGCGCTCGAGGTCGCCCTGGAGATCATCGACACCGAGGGCATCGACGCGCTCAGCATCCGCCGGCTGGCCGACCGCCTGAAGGTCAACGGCGCCTCGCTCTACCACCACTTCAAGAACAAGGACGCGATCCTGGCCGGCGCCGCGGCGGTGGCGCTGGAAGAGGTGCGGGCGCCGCGGACCGAGGGCGAGCCGTGGCGGGTCTGGCTGCTGCGCGACGCCCGCCGGCTGCGCCAGGCGTTCCGGGACCACCCCGACCTGGTCCCGGTCATGCTCAGCAACCGGCCGCTGGGCATCGGCGCCGCCCAGGTCGACGCCACCGTGCTCCTGCTGGAGTCCGCGCAGGTCCCGGTCGGCGCCATCGCCCCGATGCTGGAGGCGCTGGAGCTCTACGCCGTCGGCAGCGCGCTGCACGAGACCCGGAGCGCCGCCGCCGCCGACAGGGACGACGAGACCGCCGCGCCCCGGCTGGCCGAGGCCGCCAAGCAGCGCGCTCTGGAGCCGGACGAGATCTTCGACCTGGTCTGCGAGAAGATCATCGACACGGTGGTGGAGGCCGCCGCCGAGCGCGGTCAGTCCATGCCGAGCGGACCCGCCGACTCGCCGGACAGGAACTGGCGCACGAACGGGTCCTCGGACGCGAAGGCCTCGTCCGCCTCGCCGTAGTGCACGACCCGCCCCTTCCAGATCAGCCCGACGTAGTCGCTGACCTTGCGCGCGGTCCGGATGTCGTGCGTGACCAGCAGGTACGTCCCCCGGTGCTCGCTGTGCATGTCCAGGATCAGGTCGTTGAGCAGGCTGGTGCGCACCGGGTCGAGCCCGGAGTCCGGCTCGTCGAAGAACACGATCGCCGGGTCCATCACCAGCGCGCGGGCGAACCCGGCCCGCTTGCGCATGCCGCCGGAGACCTCGTTGGGCAGCTTCGTCCATGACCGCTCCAGCCCCACCTCGGTGAGCCGGCGCATCACGATCTCGCGGATCTCGTCCTCGGTCTTGTCGGTGTGCTTGCGCAGCGGGAACGCCGTGTTGTCGAAGATGTTCATCGACCCGAACAGGGCGCCGTCCTGGAACAGCACGCCCATCCGGGTGCGCAGCTCGTAGCGCTCCTTCGCGGAGATCTTCCAGATGTCCCTGCCGAAGATCAGCACCTCGCCGTCGTCCGGCTCCAGCAGCCCGACGAGGTGCTTGATCAGCACGCTCTTGCCGGTGCCGGACGGGCCGAGGATCGTGGTGATCGCGTCGTCGGCGAACATCAGGTCCAGGCCGGTGAGCACGTCGAACGCGCCGAACGACTTGTGCAGGTTGCGCACCTGGATGCTGTGCGCGACGCCGTTGCCGGCCCCGTTGCGCGCACTGTCCACAGCCCCGCCGAAGGACATGACACCCCCGCATGATCTGGCCGACCGGACCGGTCGTGATGCCGGCCACAGCGTACCCGAACGACGCTTGGTTACCCGCCCGGGGTGACGGTAGCGGTGGATCTCGCCCGCACACCCGGTTCGGCCGCCGCACATGCACTGAGGCAGGTGTGCAGAGCACGAACCGGGTGTGCGAGCGGCCGGGGGCGCCGGTGCTGATCGCGGCGGGTGGGGCGTCGATCGCGCTGTACGCGACGGCGATCGCGCGGGCGCTCGGTGCCGAGCGGGTCGACCTGGTCGGGGGGAACGGGTTCCTGCGGGGCACGGCGGAGCGGTTGGGCGCGAACCTGCTGGACGAGGAGTTCCCGCGCCGGCTCGGGCCGTACCCGATCACGGTGGACGCGAGCGGCGACGTCGACGGGTTGGCGTGCGCGCTGCGTTCCACCGAGCCGGAGGGGGTGTGCACGAGCATCGGCATCTACTTCGCGGAGACCACCCCGGTGCCGCTGCTGGAGATGTACACCAACGGGATCCGGTTCCACACCGGGCGGGTGCACGCGCGGCCGGCCATGCCGGCGATCCTGGAGCTGGTGCGCGACGGGCGGTTCCGGCCCGAGCTGGTGACCGGCGAGACCGCCACCTGGGAGCGGGCGGCCGAGGCCGTGGCCGGGCACCGGAGCAAGCTGGTGGTCACCCGGGAGGATGCCTAGACGGGCGGGGCCGGGACAGCGGGTCGGCGGCGCGCTCGGGCTCGGGGCCGAACAGGACGGCGGTGTCCACCAGGATCGCGGTGACCACCAGGACGGCGGCCAGCGCCAGCACGGCGGCGGTGAACATGTGGGTGCCCTGGGCCGCGTAGAGCAGGACCAGCATGCAGGCCACGACCACCGTCACTCGACGTAGGTTACGCGACGGTAGGTCCGCCGGGCGGTGCGAGCAGCGGAGCTATTTCGGGGCGCCGACGGGGGCTCCGGGGGGCGCGGCGTCCGGGTCGGCGGGGCGGTAGGCGTCGGAGTAGCGGACGTGCGCGGCCCTGATCTGCTCGGCCAGCCACCTGTTGAACGCGTCGACCTTGCGCTCGCGGAACAGCCAGGCCTGCAGTTGCGGCTTGATCTGGTCGAGGGCCAGCGGGACGGCCGGGGTCACCTCGAGCACCTGGCCGACGTTCCAGCCCTGCGGCGTGCGCACCGGGCCGAACACCGAGTTCGGCGCGGCGGTGAACGCGGCGTTCGCGTAGGCCGGTTCGAGCGGTTCGCGGGGCACGGTGCCCAGCTCGCCGCCCTTGTCCCTGGTGGTGTCGTCCAGGGAGACCTGCTTGGCCAGCGCGGCGAAGTCGGTGCCGCCGTCGAGCTGGCCTCGGGCCTGCTTGGCCTGCTCCTCGGTGCGGAACACCATGTTGCGCAGGTGGCGTTTCTCCGGGACGGCCATCTCGGCGCGGTGCTGCTCGTAGGCCTGCGCCAGCTCTTGGTCGGTCGGCGCCGGGACGTCCTTGGTGACCTGGTCGAAGAGCTGGTTGTTGGCCAGCTGCCGCTTGATTTCGTCGACGATCGCGCGTTCGGTGACGCCCACGGCGGCCATCTTGGCCATGAACGCGTCGCGGCCCTGCGGGAACTGCTTCTCCAGCCCGGCGGTCAGCTCGTCGTTGGCGGTCTTGTCGGCGATCACGATGTTGCGCGACTTCGCCACGTTCTCCAGCACCTGGCTGACCGCGACCGCCTTGGCGCTGTCGCGGCGGAAGGTGTCGAGGCCGGCGGGGTCGGCGGGCTGGCGGACGAAGTACATGGCCTTGAGCAGCGTCACCCGGTCGCCGAGCTGCTGTTCGGTGAGGGTGGTATCGCCGACCCGGAACACCGCGCCGGCGGGCAGCGCCTGGATCCGGTCCACGGTGACCGCCGTGCCGGAGCCGACGGCCAGCAGCGCGAGCAGCACCATGCCGGCCGTCCGGGCACGCCGGCCGCCGGGGACCAGCGGATGCCCGCGCACCCAGCTGACCAGGTCTCGAGGGGTCTTCACGCGTTCACCTCCACAGCGGCACCGGGCCGCGTCGAGCCCGCCGCGCCGGCCCGTGGGGGGCCGAGGCGGACGACTAGCTTGGCAGCCAGGTAGGACAGCACCACGGCCACCCCCAACACCAGACCGAACTCCCGCACCAGCTCCAGCCGGGAGCCGACCAGCGCCAGGTAGCCGAGCACCGACGTCAGGCAGGCGTAGCCGACGCTGCGCCGCAGCCAGGGCCGCCCGCGCCGGTGCGCCCAGCCGAGCAGCACCGCGAACTCACAGCCGGTCACGCTGACCAGCGAGCCGAGGCCGACGGTGAGCGGGCTCAACGACATGCCGAACACCCAGATCGCGGCCAGCCCCCAGCCGGTGGCCAGCAACGCCGCTCCCGCCGCCCGGGCCGCGTCCGCCCTACCCAGCCCAAAGGCCAGGACCAGCGCGGCCGCCGCTATCCCGGCCAGGTTGGACAGGTAACGCTCACCGAGCAGCAGCTCGTACCCGCGCACCGCCGCCACCGGAAGGCCCACGATGTCCACGGCGTAACCGGGCGGCGGGGGCGGCAGCGCGGCCCGCGCGTCGGCCAGCATCCGCCGCTGCTCGCCGAGGTCCTGCAGCTTCACCCCGTACACCAGCAGCGCGGCGTGCCGGTCCGGGTGGACGATCGACGAGCTGAGGTACGGCGGCATCAGGTTCATCGCGGCGTCGATCTGGTGGGGCGTGGGGTGCTCGCCGAGGAAGCCGAACAGGCTGGTCACTCCGACCACGGGCCGCAGCCGGTCGGCATAGCGCCTGGTCAGCTCCTCGTGCGCGGCGCGCGACCAGGCCAGTGCCTCCGGGCTGAGGGTGTCCTTGCCGGTCAGCTGCACGCTGATCTCGCCGGAGGCGCCGAGGGTGGACTCCACCGTGCGGGCGTCGGCCAGCGCGGGCAGCCCCCTGGCCAGCTCGACGGGGTTGGACGAGACCGAGATCCAGGGCAGCACCGACCAGCCCAGCACGGCCACCGCGACCAGCCCGCCGACCGCCCAGCGCCACCACACCCGCCGCGCGCCCTCCCGCCGGTCCGGGGCGGTCACCAGGGCGGTGCCGGTGTCGGCGGGTTCCACGGCGGGTTCCTCGGCGGCCGGGGGTTCCACGGCGGGCGCGGGCCACCAGCGGTTGAGCGCCAGCGCGGCGGCGACGGTGAGCGCGATGCCGGCGGCCAGGGCGAACCCGAGGTCGCGCACGAACGGCAGCGGCGAGAGCGCCAGCGCCAGGAACGCCGCCGCGCTGGCCGCCGACATCACCACCACCCGGCGCCGGTCCGCGAGCGTGGCCAGGTACAGCGGGAACGAGCTGCCCACCCCCAGCAGCAGCGGCAGCAGCACCACCGTGCCCAGCGACAGCGGGTACCCCAGCCAGCCGAACCCGGCCAGTGTCGCCGCGCTGCCCACCAGCGAGGCGGCCAGCGGGCGCAGCCGTTGCCAGTGTTCTCGCCTCACTCGCCGGCGGGGCTGGAAGAGCGCTCCGCTGTTGGTTGCCTTTCGACCGGTGCGGGTCGCGCTGTGTTCTCGCCTCGCGCTGTGCGAGCCGGGCGCGGGCACCAGCAGGTAGCGCAGCAGCACCGCCAGCGCCACCAACGCCCCGATCAGCGGGCCCTCGTGCGCGACCTCGCCGGCCAGCTCGGCGGTCACCGTCGGCACCCCGCTGATCGTGACCGAGCTGGTGGCCAGCCCACCGGCGGCCACGGTGGCCCTGATGCCGTCCACCAGCGCCCGGGTGCCGGCCTGGTCCAGGTCCTGGCGGGGCCGCACCAGGATGGCGACGGTGTCGACGTCCGGCACGATGAACCGCCACCGGGGCTTGGGCTGGCCGTCCGCCTCGAACATCAACGCCTCGGTGAACCGGGGGTTCTCCAGCGACGGGAGGCCCATCGGCAGGCCCTGGAGCAGCAGCCAGACGTAGCGCAGGTCCAGCTCGGTCACGGCCGCCGAGCCCGCCTGTTTCACCTGCTCCGGCGGCTTGCCCTCGGCGGTCGCGGCCTGCTCGGCCTGCATGCGCCGCACGTCACGCTGGCCGGCGACCTGGGCGAGCATGTTCTTCACCGTGCCGACCAGCTGGGTGAGCACGGTGGCCGGCCCGTACACGGCGACCGCGTCGGGCAGGTCGGCCAGCCGCCGCTCGGTGCGCAGCAGGGCCAGCGCCTGGGCGGGGTCGGTCACGAACTGGTGCGGCTGCGGGTAGCGCAGCAGCACGATGACCGGGTCGCCGCCGAACTCGCTGGCCTTGCGTTGCACGGCGGCCAGGCTCGGGTCGCCCGATGGCAGGAACGACTCCACCCCGGTATCCACCCGCACCCGGGCCAGCCCGCCGACCACCGCGGCGCCGAGCAGCACCGCGAGCAACGCCGCCCCGAGGCGTCTCATCCGCCGTCGCGCTCCACGTGCGGGTAGGCACCCGTGAACGGCTGGTGGTTGCCCATGGTGCCGGCCACCGGGTACGGGTTGGTCGGGTAGATCGAACCGGGCAGCTTCAGCGGCCCCGGGCGCAGCGGGGTGTTCCCGCCGAAGTTCGGCTTGAGGTAGGCGAAGCTGGCGCCGTCGTCGCCGTAGTGGTGCATGCCGCCGCCGAAGTTGACGAACGTGGTGGCGATCTCCCGGCCGTACGGCTTGAGGTAGCGCAGCGCGGGGTTCAGGTCGCGCAGTATGTCGATCGCGGGCGGGAACGTCTCCCTGGCCTCCTTGCCGAAGTGCGGGATCCGGTGCAGCGTCGGCGGCGCCGCGTCCAGGACCTCGCGCAGCGGCGGCAGCAGGCAGCGCAGGTCGCGGGTGGCCTCCGGGAGCTGGTCCAGCGCCGAGTTCAGGTCGGGGGCGGCGTCGCGCAGGTCGGCCGCGATGGGGGCCAGCGCCCCGGAGAGGTCCTCGATGTCGCCGCTGGCCTGATGCGCGCTGTCCAGCACCGGGGGGAGCTTGCGCATGGTCTCCTCCAGCGCCGGCCGCTGTCCGGCCGTGGCGGCGGTGAGCCGGTTCGCGCTGGACACCAGCTGGGAGATCTGGCCCTGGCCGGTGTCCAGCGCGTCGAAGATCTGCTCCATCTGGCGGGAGACCTGCTCGAGGTCGGCGGACTGCCTGGCCAGCGCGTCCAGCGCGGTGTCGCCGTTGCGTCCGATGTCGGACAGCCCGGCCATCACCCCGGACAGGTCCTTGGACCTCCCGTCGGTGGACTGGCTCAGCGAGCGCACCACGCCGCCCAGCGAGTCGCGGGTCGGCTTGTCCAGCCCGGCGAGCACGTCGCGCAGCTGCACCACCGGTTTGACCGCCGTGCGCGGCAGCACGGTGCCGCTGGGCAGCGCCGGGCCGGTGCCGTCGACCAGGCGCACCATCGGCTGGCCGGTCAGCGCCTTCTCGGAGATCTGCACGGTGGCGCCCTGGTGCACGGGCGTCGCCACCTCGTCGAGCGCCAGCTCCAGCCGGATGTCCTGCCCGACGCGAGTCACGGCCGCCACCTTGCCGACCGGCACGCCGGCCACCTGCACGTCCGAGAACGGCACGATGTTGGCGGCGGTGTCGGTGTCCATCGAGACGCGGTAGTCCCTGGTCTTGGTGAAGCCGGGGATGTAGCCGCCGGCCTGCGCGTACAGGTATCCGGTCAGGGTGGCGATGGCCAGCACGAACGCCACCAGCGTGAGCGTCCGGAACCCGGCTGCTGAGAGTCTCACCGGCACTCACCGCTCCCCTTCGCCGGGTACTGACCGATCGGGCTGGGCGCGTCCTGGTACTTGTTGGTGGTCTGCTCGCCGGGCCGCTGTGCGCCGAGCGGGCCGGTGAGGTGGATGGTCACGTGGCCCCGGCCGAAACCGCCGTTCTTGTCGCTGCCCGACCACATCGAGTTGGTGTTGTAGGTGAACGCGCCCAGGTCGTACATCCACGGCGCGACCTTGGCGGTGTACTCGTCCAGGCAGCCGGTGACCGGGGCCAGGTCGTCGAACGCCTCCCGCAGGTCGCGGGTGATCGGCCGCAGGTCCTTGACGATCTCCTTCGCCTTGGACACCACCGACTCGGCGGCGTGCACCGTGTCGCGCAGCGGGTCGACCATGTCGGTCACCGAGGACAGCGCCCCCGGCAGCTCGTCGGAGGCCGCCTGGAGGTTGTCCAGCGCGGGGTTGAGCTCGTGGGTCAGCTCGGAGGTCTTGTCCAGGGCGGTGCGCAGCTCGTCGGTGGTGCCGGGCAGCTCGCGCAGCGCGGCGCTCAGCTCGGCGTCGCGTTGCGCGAGCGTGCGCAGGGTGGCCTGGGTGGAGTCGACGAGGCTGGTCAACCGCGCGTCGTTGTGCCCGAGCGCGCTGGAGATGTCGGCCAGCGCGGTGATCAGCTTCTGGATGTTGTCGTGGCGGACCTTCAGCCGTTCCACCACCGGGCGCAGGGTTTTCAGTGACTTGTCGGCCGCTTTCAGGTCCGGGCCGAGCGTCTGGGGGGCGTTGGCCAGCGCGTTGTCCGACTCGGCGAGCAGGCTGGTCAGCGCGACGCGGGAGCGGTCGTCCAGCTTGTCCAGCACCTCGTCGGGCTGGACCGGGCGGGAGGTCTGGGCCAGCGGGATGACGCCGCCCTCGGGCAGCTCCTTGGCGGGCGGGGCGCCGGGGTTGAGCGTGATGTACATCTGGTTGAGCGGGTTCACCGGGCGCAGCACCACGTGGGCGTTGTCGTAGATCGGGTGCCCCGGCTCGATCCGCAGCGTGACCAGCGAGGTGTGGTGGTCGGTGGGCTCGCTGGCGGTGATCAGCCCGACCGGGACGCCGGCGATCCGCACCTCCTGGGAGTTGCCGGGGCTCACCGAGACCGCGTCCGCCAGCTCGACCTTGAACTCGAAGCGCTGCGCCCACGGCGGGGTGAAGCTGGCGTAGGTGAGCAGGTAGCCGGCGGCGGCCAGGCCGAGCGCCACCAGCACGGCCAGCGCGGTGACGTCGCGGCCCAGGCCGGGCACGGTCCGCAGCCGCTGCCAGCGTTCGCGCAGGCTCCGGCGCGGGCTCATCGGTCGGTCCCCTTCTTCGGCTTGCCCAACAGCGGTCCGAGCAGCGAGCGGTCCTTCTCCGGTGCGGGCTCGTCGGGTTTCGGGGTCGCGGCGGGGTTGGACGGGTCGAGTACGGGCGGTCGCAGGCCCGGGTCGGGTGGCTCCAGCGCCTGCAGGCCGGGCGGGATCTGCGTGGGCGGGCGCTGGTGCGGCGGTCCCCACATGGTGGACAGCAGGTTCTGCAGGTCGCGCGCGCCGGGGCCGGTGCCCATCACGCCGTTGGCGCCGGTGCCGATCTCGAACCCGAGCATGTGCGAGGTGGAGTTCATGTACGAGGTGGCGTTGGACGCGTTGGCCAGCAGGTAGGCGAACTGCTCGTAGAACTTGGAGCCGTCGCCGCCGTTCGGGTACTTCGGTGCCTGGCCGCGCCACTCGGAGTTCAGCTCGTGCAGGATCGGGCCGTTGATCCGGTCCAGCACCGGGCCGTGCAGGTCTTCGAGCACCTCGGTGCCACGGTCGATGGCCGGCACCAGCTCGTGCAGCAGCGGCTTGACCTCCTCCAGCAGCGGGCGCAGGTCGCACAGCAGCGGACGCAACTCGGCGAGCGCCGGGTCCAGCTTCTTCAGCAGCGGGTCCAGCTCCTGGATGGAGGGACGCACGTCGTGCGCGGTGGCGGTCAGCTTGTCCAGCGTGACGCTCAGGTCGTCGGCGCCCCGGCGGGTGGCCTCCATGGTGTCCGGCAGCTCGGCGATGGTGCGCGCGATCGGCCCGGAGTTGGTGCCGAGCACCCGGGAGGTGTCGGCCAGCGAGTCGACCACCGAGCGCAGCTGGTCGGGCTTGGCGGACAGCACGCGGGCGGTGGCGTCCAGGTCCTTGACCAGCCTGGCGAGGTCGGAGTCCGGGTTCTGGCCGCGCAGCGCGTCGGCCACCACGCCGGCCGGTTCGAGGCCGGACGGGGCGTTGGCCAGGAACCGCTGGAGGTCACCGCCGGCGCCGGTGCGCAGGGTGGTGTCCAGGCGTTCGGTCATGCCGGCCATGCCCGCGCGGGCGTCGGCCGGCAGCGCGGACAGCACCTTGTCCAGCTCCACGGGCAGCCGGGTGCGGGCGGCCGGGATGGTGTACGCGGTGAACTCGCCGCGCGCGCCGCCGGAGGTCAGCTCGACGTAGTAGACGCCGCCCAGGATCGTGGTCGGGCGCACCGTCGCGGTCGGCTCCTTGCCGAGCAGCGCGCGGGTGCCGTTGTCCACCTTGAGCGTGACGACGATGTTCTTGTCCCGCTGCTCTACGTCTTGGACTACTCCAATTTTTGAGCCCGACATCTTCACGACGGTGTCGTCCGGTTGGAGCTTGTAGTTGCGGGCCAGCTCGACGGCGATGGTCTCGCCCGGGCGCAGCACGGTGACCAGGTGGTTCTTGAAGACGAGCAGCGTCGCGAGGATCCCGGCGGCGGCCAGGATGACCAGCCCGGCGAGCACCGGGCGGCGGTTGAGGTAGCGAACCATGCGCGCCTACCTCCCCGGGACCAGTGCGCCGTTGGGGTCCCGCTGCCGGTACGGCTGGCCGGGCACCGGGTACGGGTTGGCGGTGTCCTTCACCGGCAGCTCCTGCAGCGAGGTGAGGCTCGGCATCGCCATCATGATCCGGAACCGGTGCTCCCAGCCGTCGTGGCTGGACGAGAGCGTCCCGATGTCGGTGAAGAAGGTGCCAATGTCCTGCGCGAACGGGGCGATCACCCGCATCGGCGGGGCCGCGGAGGCCAGCCCGTCGCCCAGCCGGGGCACGAACGGGCGGGCGTCGGAGAGGGTGTGCGTGAGGTCGTCCGCCGCCGGTTTGACGTCGTCGGCCACGCCGGGCACCTTGGCCAGCGGGTCCGGCGCTTCGCGGAACACCCCGCGCAGGTCGGGGGTGGCCCGGCCCAGCGAGCCGGCGCCGGAGCGCAGCCGGCCGGTGGCGGTGGCCACGTCGGCCAGCGGCTGGTTGGCGGCGTCCAGGGCGCCTCGGGCCGCGCGCAGCGTGGGGGGCAGCTTGTTCAGCGTGGCGGCCAGTGGCGCGGAGTCGTCCACGCCCAGGGCGCGCAGCGTCTCGTCGGTCTGGTGCAGCAGCTCGGTCCACTGCTGCTCGCGGCCGGCGAACCGGGTGGCCAGCCGGTCGGTGGTGCGCAGCAGTTTGGGCAGGTCGGTGCGGTCGTTCGTCAGGGTGGTGCTGATCGCTCCCAGGTTGTCCAGGTCGGCGGGGGCGGTGGAGACAAACTCGTGCAGGCCGGGCCCGTACCCGGCGAGGCCGGTGCCGAGTTGGCGCAGCGCGTTGCCCAGCGCGCGGCGGGTCGCCGGGTCGAACACGTCGAGCACCTGGACCAGGTCGTGGGTGGACTCGGTCTGGGCGACCGGCAGCACCGCGTCCCCGAGCGGCCCGCTGGCCGGGGTGCCCGGGCGCAGCTCGACGAACTTCTGGGCCAGCGTGGACTGGTCATAGATGCCCGCGTAGCCGTCCCGGTTCATCGGGACGCCGCCGTAGAGCTCCATGCTCACCACCGGGTCGCCGTTCACCAGGTCGATCGCCGAGACGGTGCCGACCTTCACGCCGTTCTGCCTCACCTCGGAGCCGACCTGGAGCTGGCCGATGTCGGTGAACGCGGCTTTGGCCACCGGCGGGCGCTGCCAGGGCAGCTTGGCCTGGTTGGCGTTGAACGCGATGTAGAACGCGAACAGGACGGCGACCAGCGCCACCAGGCCGATCAGGAACCTTCGTGCCGCGTGTCTGGAAGGCGCCATGGCTAGTTCCCTCCCTGACGGCCCGTGCCCGGTTTGGCTGCACCCGGTTTGCCCGTGCCCGGGCCGAGGAGCTGGTCGAACAGGTTGCTCTCCTGTTCTTGGGACAGGCCGGTCGCGCTGTTCGGGTCGCCCTTGGGTTCCGCGGACCCGCCCGCGTCCGGGGCGTCCGGGTTCGGACCGCCGGGCAGGAACGGCAACCTCGGTGTGCCGGGCCGGCCGGACTGGCCGCTGGGGTCCTTGGGCACCGGGTTGAACGGCGGCGCCGGGGTGAGGGCCGGCAGCCCGCCGGCCACGGTGTTCAGGTTGGAGGACGGCGACATCACCAGCACCGCCCGGAAGTAGTGCGACAGGCCGTCGTAGCCGCTGGTGGCCATCGCCCAGTCCGCGACCCCGGTCATCAGGTTCTCCAGCTGGCTGGCCTGGCCGGGGCGGTGCTTGAGCACCTGGTGGCCGAGGTCGTGCACCGAGCCGCTGACGCTGCGCAGGTCGGCGGCCACGGACCGCAGGTCACGCACCACCGGGCGGGCCTCGTCCAGCAGGACGTCCAGCCGGTGCAGCGCGTCGGGCAGCGACTCCAGCGCCGGGTTGGCCGCGTCGGCGAAGTCGTGCAGCTCGCGGCTGACGTCGACCAGGTCGTCGGTCACCGGGCGGATGTCCCTGAGCATCCCGGCGCCGTTGTCGGCGGCGTCGCCCAGGTGGCCGAGCGTGCGCCGGGCGCTGGCCAGCGTGGACGGCAGCTCGGCCAGGGTGGCGTCGGTGGCCTGCCGGTTGGCCGCGACCGCGCCCAGGGTCCGGTTCGCGCCGTCGACCAGCGAGTCCAGCGGCTGGGCGAACGCCGTGGCGTTGCGCTGGCTGGACACCACGAGGTGGTCGAGCACCTGGTTCTGGCGGTCCAGCAGCCGGGACAGCTCGTCCACCTGGCGCAGCGTCGGCTCCAGCCCGCGCAGTGCCTGGGCCACCTTGTCGCCCTGGCCGCCGTTCGGGCCGCCGAGACCCTCGCCGAGCGTGGTGACCATCGCGGCCAGCGCCGTGGAGGTCGGGTCGTCCAGGGTGTTCAACAGCTGATCCAGGTCCACGGCCGCGCTGGTGTGCTCGACGGCGATGACCGTCGGCTCGGGCAGCACCGGCGCGGCCGGCGTGCCCTGCTTGAGCGCGACGAACCGCTCGCCGAGCAGGCTCACCGGCTCGATCCGCGCGCTGGCGTCGGCGTGCAGCGGGTACACCGAGCGGTCCACCGTCATCTCCACCCGCGCCTGACCGTTGACCAGGCGGATCGCGGTGATCTTGCCGACCTCGGCGCCGTTCATCTGCACCTTGTTGCCGGCCACCAGCGGGCTGGAGTCGGCGAACACGGCGGTCAGCGTGGTCGTCCGGTGACCGCCGGCCAAGGTGACCACCGCGATCGCCCCGACCAGGGCGGCGACCAGCACCAGCGCCACGCCGGTGACCCGGCGCCGGCGGCGTGCGGTGAGCTCGGGCGCGGTCACCGGTGACCGCCCCCGTTCGCGTCCTTCCAGGGCTGGCCGACCAGCTCACCGGGCAGGATCTGGGTCTGCACCCTGGCGCCGGGCGGGAGCACGCCGGGGTTGTTGTCCACCGACATGAGCCCGGGCGTGACGATCAGGGTGGAGATGTAGTTGCCGTTCGAGTCGTAGCCGGACGACATGTTCCCCCAGTTGGCGGCGAAGCCGGCGATCTCGGGCGTGTACGGGCGCAGGAAGGCCACCGCCGGCGCCGAGCGCTCCAGCGCGGTCCGCAGCTGGGGCAGCGTGTCGGTGGCCACGTCCAGGAACTCCGGCGTCGTGCCGAGCAGCCTGGCCAGGTCCTCCAGGATCGGCTTGAGCAGCTTCAGGCTGGGCCGCAGGTCGCAGAGCACCGCGTTCAGGTTCCTGGCCACGCTGGGCAGCCGGTGCGCGGCCGGGGCCAGGTCCTCCAGCAGCGGGATCGTCGCGTCGGCGGCCGGGGGCACCTTGTCCAGCGCCTTCTTCGCCGAGTCCAGGGTGTCCGGCAGCGCGGCCAGGCCCTCGCTCAGCTCGCGCTGGTGCACCGCGGCCGCGCCGGTCATCCGGTTCAGGTCGAGCACGGTGGAGGACACCTGTCCCTTGCGCGCGGCGACCACCTCGGTGACCTTGTGCAGGTTGGCCAGCAGCGTCTTGATCGCCTCGCCGTCCGAGCCGATCCCGTTGAGCACCGCGCCGAGCGCCTGCACCGTCGGGCCGGAGGCCTGCAGCGTCTTGTTGAAGTCGGGCTGGCTGCCGTCCAGCGTCGTGTCGAGCTGCTTGAGCATCGAGCTGAGGTGCGCGCGGGTGGGCGCGTCGAGGGCCTCCAGCAGGTCCTCCACCACCACGTGCTCGGAGCCGGTGTCGATCATCGCCCGGTCCGGCAGCACGGCGTTGCCCGGCGGCCCCGGCTGCAGCTGCAGGTAGCGCTCGCCGAGCAGCGAGCGCCACTCCACGGTGGCGGTGGTGCCGGCGCGCAGCGGTTCGGGCAGCTTGTCCACCTCGAAGCTCACCACCGCCCTGTTGCCGCGCGCGGTGACCTCGGTGACCTTGCCGACGGCGAACCCGCGCAGCTGCACGGGGGTGCCGTCCTGGATCCCGATCGCGTTGACCAGCACGATCGTCAGCCGCTGGCCGGCGCCGAGCTGGCTCACCGCGTAGCCGCCGACGATGGCGGCCAGCACCAGCACCGCGACCATCGCCGGCACGAGCCGTCGGGTCGTCGGGGACGGGCGGGGGCGGGAGTTCATGGGAGTTCCTCCGGGGAGCGGAGAGGACGGTGGGGGCCGGCTAGTTCGCGATGGGGTTGTTGCCGAAACCGCCCCAGAACGCCTGCTCGATAGCGAGGCCGAGCACACTGACCAACACCATGTTCACCACCATCGACTTCGCGGTGTTCTGGCCGACCCCGACCGGCCCGCCGGACGCGGTGAAACCGTAGTAGCAGCCCACCAGAATGACGACGACGCCGAGCACGATGGACAGCAACATCGAGAACAACAGGTCCAGCGGGCTGGTGAACGACCACAGCACGGTCAGGAATCCGCCCTCGGACACCCCGTGCAGCACGTGCACGACCATGGCCCAGGAACCGAAGTAGAAAAGCCAGATCCCGATCGCGTACAGGAACGGCATCGCGATCAGCGCGGCGAGCAGCCGGGTCGCCACGAGATACGCCTTGGGCTCCACGCCCATCACCTCGAGCGCGTCGATCTCCTCGGAGATCCGCGCCGAGCCCAGCTCCGCGACCAGGCCACACCCCACCTTGGCGGCCAGGATCCAGCCGGACATCTCCGGGCCGGACAACCGCAGCCCGCCCAGCGCGGTGAACACGCTCATGTATCCGCCGGCGCCGAACTGACGCATGATGTAGTACCCCTGGACGGCGAAAACCCCGCCGACCAGGAGCTGCATGAAACAGATGATGAACCCGCTGGACAGGATCAGGATTCCGGCCTGCCGGAATATCTCGCTGGAGAACTTCCAGGTGCGCGGCACGGCGGCGAATACCTGGGCGGAGAACCTGATCATATCGACCATGTTCGCCAGCTTCACCGAAAGGCCTCGCCGAACGGCCTCCACAGATCTCACGGCGGAACTCGACCCGCTACCAGGCGGATTATTCATGAGTCCGGCCAGCGACGGCGGACCGGAGGACCGCCCGAGCGCCGGACCCGCGCCAGACCGACGCGACCCACGAGACCAACGCACCGGCGCGCGACCGCCGAAGGCGGTCTCGATGAATAATCCGACCTCTGAGAGGGAATTTAGTCAACGTGAGCCATCCTCATCGAATCGTCTGGAGTTCGGGGAAGAGCCCGAGCATGGTCAGGTTGAACAGCCCGTCAATAATGAAAACCATCACGAACGACATCACCACGGCGCGGTTCACCGCGCGGCCGACCCCGGCCGAGCCGCCAGAGGCGTTCAGGCCCATGTACGAGCACACCAGCCCGATGGCGTAGCCGATCAGCGTGCTCTTGACCAGTGCGGCCACGATCTCGGTGACCGTCAGGTTGGAGTAGACGGAGCCCAGGTAGTCGTTCGCCGGCACGTGCGCATAGCCCACCGAGCTGACCAGCGCGCACACCACGCCGATCATCACCGACACGATCATCAGCAGCGGCGTCAGGATCGTGATGGACACCATCCTGGGCACCACCAGCTCGCGCACCGGGTCGGTGCCCAGCACCTCCAGCGCGTCCAGCTCCTCGCGGATCTTCCTTGATCCGAGCTCCGAGCAGATCGTCGCGCCGACCACGCCGGCGACGACCATCGAGTTGATCCACGGGGTGAACTCGCGGATGTTGACGATGAAGAAGTACTGGCCGTAGCGGTTGCCGGCGCCGACCTGCACGCTGAAGTTCTCCGCCACGATGCCGGTCATGAGGCCGAACGTGAACACCGCCGAGACGATCGGGAACCAGGAGACCTTGAGCACGCCGTACATCTCGTCGCGGGCCGCGCGCCAGTAGCCGACCGGGTGCAGCACCGCCGAGGCCAGCACCCGGCCGCCGAGCTGGGCCAGCCCGCCGGCCAGCTCCAGCGGGGCGAACACCGGCGTCGGGACGAACCCCGCCCACCGGCTCTGGGTACGCGGCAGGTACCCGGCCGGACGGACCGCCGAGGCGCCGCCCGTACCCGACGGTGCGTCACCACGTTCTGACATGTGGCTTCCCTTTCTCGCTGGCCGGGCAACGCCGCGCTGACCAGCCAGGACCGGGAGTCCTTCCCGGCGTACCCCTCGGTGAGTCGCGAGAGGCTCACGGGTGGGCGGCGGCCCCGAACGCTCCATTCAGGGCGACCATGTGATCCACCTAACCAAGCAACGATGGGCAGACGGTCGGGTTACGGAGAGCACCTGTGGGTTCCCAGGTCTTCTCAGCCGTTCGTTCGTGAGGGGAAATGCCTGGTCAGTGGGGGTGTGAGCGGGCGTGCGGGGCGGGTGTCGAGGTATCGGCCCTGGTGGCCACGATTGGGTAACTTCGCGACATCGACCGGGTGTCGGCGGGGTTACCGTTCGCGATCGGGGCCGGGCTCAGCTCGGGGTGAGGAGTGCCTCGCGGCGCGGGATGCATGAGGTGCACGCGGTGAAGCCCTCCTCGCGGGCCTCGTCGAGGCTGATCTCCTCGGCCGGCTTGCCCGCGAGCAGCCGGCAGCCGTCCACGTGGAACCGCCGGCGACCGGGCACGACCTGCACGATCATGTCCGGGGATCCGGGGTCGTCGTCCGTCGTGGCCGTGGGGGTGTTCGTCGCGGTGTTCGTCTCGGTGTTCGTCGCGGCGGCCGGCTCTGTGTTCGTCTCCGCGACCGGCTCGGGTTTCGGTTCGCCGGTCTGTTCGGCGTCGGGCTTGGCGGCTCGGGCCGCGTCCGGTTCGGCGGACCGCTCGGGCTCCGGCTCGGTGGCCGGGTCCGGGGTGGCTGGTTCCGGGGTGGCCGGTTCCGGGGTGGCCGGTTCAGGGGTGGCCGGTTTCGGGGCGGGCGGGACCTCGAGCGTTGCGTCCTCGTCGGGCTCCTCGGCGCCGATGCGCCGGCCGGCGTACAGCAGGTACGCGAGCATCAGCGCGCCGATCACGCTGGCCGCGAGCGCGCACCAGACCAGGACCATCTTGCCGGCCAGCAGCCCGGCCGCCAGGCACGCCGCGACCGCGACAATCAGCACCAGCATCAGCACGAGAACCTCCTCGGGGGAGCGGCGAGCGAGGAGCCGGTCGGCGGTGAACCTACTCGCCCGCCCGACCGTCCTGTCCCGCGCACCTCTCGGACACGCTGCATGCATCACCGGCGGCCCGCGTGGACGGACGGATTGTTTGCGTGCAAACTTTCGTACTGAGCGGGACATCGGCTCGGGGTCTGCTCGGGATCAGTGGGAGGTCGGGGGAATGGGTGGACGCGCGACGCTGCTCGACGTCGCGGTCGCGGCCGGCGTGTCGAGGTCGACGGCGTCCAGGGTGCTCGCCGGGACCGACCGCAACGTCGACCCGGGCCTGGCGAAGCGAGTGCTGGCGGCCAGCGAACGGCTCGGCTACCGGGCCAACCCGGTGGCCAGGGCGCTGCGCCGGCAGTCGACCGGCAACTTCGGCATCCTGGTCCCGTCCATCCGCAACCCCTACTTCGTGCACCTGGTCGACGCGTTCACGCAGGTGGCGAACGGCGCCGGGGTCGGGGTCGTGCTCGCCGACTCGGCCGACGACCCGGACGTCGAGGCACAGCGGCTCGAGGCGTTCCACGAGTCGTTCGTGGACGGCCTGGCCGTGGTGCCCACCTCCACCGCCCGCAGCGGCGCGGCCATCCACCGCGCCGAGGAACGCTCCCAGGTCATCCAGGTCGACAGGTGGGCGACGGGCGCCAGCTCCGGGTTCGTCGGGGTGGACAACGACGCCGGCATCGACACGGTGTTGACCCACCTGCGCGAGTCCGGGCGAGAGCGGACCGTGTACGTCGGCGCCGAGCAGGAGTCCTCGGCCGGGGCGGAGCGGCTCGCGGCGTTCCGGGCCAGGGCGCGGGCCGGCGACGAGGAGATCCTGCTGCCGCACTTCTCCACCTCGGCCGGCCGGGAGGCGGCGCACCAACTGCTGCGCAGGGACACGCTGCCGGACGCGGCGCTGTGCGCGGCCGACGTGCTGGCCGTCGGCCTGCTCAGCACGCTGCAGAAGGAAGGCGTCAAGGTGCCCGCCGACATCGCCGTGACCGGCTTCGACGGCACCGACCTGCTCGAGCTGGTGGACCCCCCGATCACCGCGCTGCGCCACCCGCTGCACGCGATCGCCGGGCGCGCCCTCGACATGCTCCTAGGCACCGAGCCCCCCGGCCTGGTCCGCCTCGACCCCGAACTGGTCGTCCGCGCCTCCACCTGACCGCTCCTCCCCCGGCCGGCACACACCGTTACGTCGCCGCACACATGTTGGGACCTGTGTGGGGCGACGAAGGTGCGTGTGCCGGCGGGAGGGGGAACGGTGGTCAGGGGCGGGCGGCGAAGAGCTGCGCGACCGCGCCGCCGGTGTCGTTGGCGACCAGGTCGACCCGGCCCAGTCCCGGCCAGCGAGAAGTCCTGGTCCCGATACCGTGTCGCGTAAAGAGACCGACCGTCGGTCTAAAACAGAAAGACCGGGTGCGGGCCGCCGTCCGAGACCAAGGCGCGCACCGCCAAAGCTAGACCGACCGTCGGTCTAGAACCTGCTAGACCGACGGTCGGTCTGTCAAGGAGAACGGCGGCAACCGACCATGAACAAGAACGCCGAGCGCGGCGTCGCCACCCGTGAGCGGGTGCTCGCGCACGCCACCCGCCTGTTCGCCTCGCGCGGCTATGACGGCACGTCGATCGGCGCCGTGCTGCGCGAGTCGAACCTGAGCAAGGGCTCGCTGTACCACCACTTCGAAGGCAAGGAGGCCCTGTTCCGGGCGGTATTCGAGGAGATGCAGGAGCAGGTCGGCAAGGAGATCCAACGAGCGGCCGAGCGGGAGTCGACCCCGGTCGCGGCGTTGCGCGCGGGCTGCCTGGCCTGGATCAGGCTGGCCGACGACCCGGCCGTGCGCCAGGTCATGCTGCTCGACGCCCCCTCGGTGCTGGGCTGGCATCGCTGGCGCACCCTCGACGACGACTACACCCTCGGCTCGGTCAAGGCCGCGCTCGCCCGCGCCTCCCGCGCCGGCCGCCTGGAACCGCGCCAGGTCACCATGTTCGCGCACATCATCGTGGCCGCCGTGAACGAGGTCGCGCTGGTGATCGCCCGCGCGCACAACAAGGACGCCGCGATCGCCGACGGCGAGACCGCGATCGCCGAGGTCCTGCGCCGCCTACTCGGCGACTGAACCGCGAACGGCCTCCGCCCCCGCTCGCGCCCGTGCCCCCGCCCGCGCCCGGAAACGAAGATCATCAGGCCACCACGGTTGTTATAGCACGCTCAGAACAACCGTAACGGCCTGATGATCTCCCCAAGCACCGGGCGCGCACGAGCTACCCGAGGCGGTACCGGGCGCCGGGGTGGTCGGCGGCCAGCAGCGGGCCGGGGGCGGCGCCGAGGTTCTCCCGCAGCGTGCCGGCCGGGTAGGAGTCGCGGGCCCGGCCACGGCGGCGCAATTCGGGCACCACGTGCTCGACGAAGTCCACGAACGTCCCCGGGGTCACGGCGTAGGCCAGGTTGAACCCGTCCACGTCCGCCTCCGACACCCAGCGCTCCAGCTCGTCGGCCACGGTGACGCCGGATCCGACCACCACCGGCCCCCGGCCGCCCACCGCGATGAACCGGGCCAGCTCCCCGACCGTCCAGGCCCGGTCCGGGTCGGCGGTGGTGAACGAGGCCAGCGCGGAGCGGTTGGCGTCGGTCTCCACGTACTCCAACCGCTGCTCGGACGGGGCGCCGGCCAGGTCCACCCCGGTCCAGCCGCCGAACAGCGCCATCGCGCCCTCCTCGGACGCGTGCTCCAGGTACGACTCGAACTTGGCCCGAGCAAGAGCGTCCGACTCGCCCGTCACCGGGGTGAGCATGGCGAACACCTTGACCGAGCGTGGATCCCTGCCGGCCTCGCGCGCGGCGGTGCGGACCGCGTCCACCGAGCGGCGGACCACGCCGGGGTTGGGGCCGTTGACGAACACCGCCTCGGCGTGCGTCCCGGCGAACCGGGTCCCGCGCGGCGACGCCCCCGCCTGGAAGAGCACGGGCGTGCGCTGCGGCGACGGCTCGCACAGGAACGGCCCCGGCACCTCGAAGTAGCGGCCCTTGTGCTCGATGTCGTGCACCTTGGCCGGGTCGGTGAACACCCCGCGCGCGGCGTCGCGGACCACCGCGTCCGACTCCCAGGAGCCCTCCCAGAGCTTGTAGCAGACCTCGAGGTACTCCTCGGCCATCTCGTAGCGCTCGTCGTGCGGGATCTGCTGTCCCCGCCCCAGGTTGCGCGCGGCGCTGTCCAGATAGGACGTGACGATGTTCCAGCCGATGCGGCCCTTGGTCAGGTGGTCGAGCGTGCTCATCCGGCGGGCCAGCGCGTACGGCTGCTCGTAGGCCAGCGACACCGTCACCCCGAAGCCCAGCCGGGACGTCACCGCCGCCATCGCCGGCACCGCCATGATCGGGTCGTTCACCGGCACCTGCGCGGCCGCCCGCACCGCCGCGTCGCGGGAGCCTCCGTACACGTCGTACACCCCGAGCACGTCGGCCAGGAACAACGCGTCGAACCCGCCGCGCTCCAGCAGCTTCGCGAGGTCCGTCCAATAGTCCAGGTCACGGTAGCGATGGCCCTGGTCGTCCGGGTGCGTCCACAACCCGGTGGACTGGTGGCCCACGCAGGCCATGTCGAACGCGTTGAGCAGGATCCGCTCGCTCATGCGGCCACCTTCGAGTCGACCCGGCGTCCCAGGCTCGACCGCAGCGTCTCCGGCGCCAGCCACGCCGAGGCGATAGTCAGCACCGACAGCCCCACGAAGTACGCCCAGATCAGCCACGGCGTCCCGCCCCCGGCGAGCAGCAGCGCGGCGGCGATCAGCGGCGCGGTGCCGCCGGCCAGCACGGAGCCGAACTGGTAGCCGATGGACGCGCCGCTGTAGCGCACCCCGGTCGGGAACAGCTCGCTGAACCAGGCCGCCTGCGGGCCGTACATCGCGTCGTGGAAGACGTTCACGGTGACCACCATCGCGAGCACGATCAACGCTGTCGAGCCGGTGTCCAGCATCAGGAAGAACACCCCGAGGAACACGGCCGCCCCGACGGCACCGCCCAGGTACACCGGCCGGCGCCCCACCCGGTCCGAGAGCACCGCCCACAGCGGCGTGCTGACCAGCCCGATCGCCGAGGCGATGATCACCGCCGTGAGCCCGGCGCCGGGGTCGGCCGCCTTGCCCTGGGACAGGTACGTCAGCGCGAACGTGGTGCACAACACGTACAGCGCGTTCTGCGACATCCGCATCCCGGTGGTCACCCACAGCCCGCGCCGCTGTGTGGTGACCACCTCGAGGAGCGGCCGGCGGGCGACCTCCGAACGCTCCCGCGCCTGCCGGTACAGCGGCGCGTCCTCCAGGCTGAGCCGGATCACCAGCCCGATCGCCACCAGCACCAGGCTGAGCAGGAACGGCACCCGCCAGCCCCAGGCCAGGAACGCCTCGCGCCCCAACCCGGCCTGCACCAGCGTGAACACCCCGGACGCCAGCAGCATCCCGGCCGGCGAGCCGATCTGCGGGAAGCTGCCGAACAGCCCTCGGCGCCGCCGGTGCCGCAGCGACTCCGCGTGCTCCACGGACATCAGCACGGCGCCGCCCCACTCCGCGCCCACCGCCAGCCCCTGCAGCAGCCGCATCAGCATCAGCAGCGCCGGCGCCACCAGCCCGACCGAGGAGTACGTCGGCAGCACCCCGATCGCGGCGGTGGCCAGCCCCATCACCAGCAGCGAGGCGACCAGCATGGTGCGCCGGCCCACCCGGTCGCCCAGGTGCCCGGACACCAGCGCGCCCACCGGCCTGGCGCCGAACCCCGCCGCGTACGTGGCGAAGCTCGCCAGCACGCCGGCCTTGGGGTCGACGTTGGAGAAGAACAGCGGGCCGAACACCAGCGCGGACGCGGTGGCGTACAGATAGAAGTCGTACCACTCGATCGTGGTACCGACCAGGCTGGCGATGGCCGCCCGCCCCGGCCGGGCTCCGTTGGTAGTCACATAACCCTCCGGGGTCAGGGGCTCTCGTTGGTCAGGTCGCGCACCCGCTCCTGCACGACCACCTTCTTGCGCAGCACGCCGTAGCGGTGGTAGTTGTCCGCGACCTGCTGCAGCTCGGCCACCACCGCCGGGGTGACGGGCGTGCCCGTCCGCTTGGCACGCTCCGCGACGACCCCGGCCACCGACTCGGGCCGGCGCGTCAGGTCGACGTAGATGCGGGTGTAGGCGGCGGCGTTGGCCCGCGCCCAGTCCATCGCGCGGTTGTAGCGGCGGACGAAGTCGGCCATGGCCGCGCGGGTGGACGAGTCGGCCAGCGAGTCGTTGTTGGCGTCCAGGAAGCCGAGCCCGGAGGCCAGGCCCCCGGAGTCGCGCAGGATCCTGGCGCCCTGCTCCTGCTCGGCGACGGCGGTGTACGGGTCCCAGGTGGACCAGGCGTCGATGGAGCCGGACTGCAGCGCGGACGCCGCGTCCACCGGCTGCAGGAAGCTGATCTTCACGTCCTTCGCGGTCAGGCCGGCCTCGGTGAGCGCCTGCAGCAGCAGGTAGTGCCCGATGCTGCCCTGGGTGGTCGGCGAGACGGCCTTGCCCCGCAGGTCGGCGACCGTCTGGATCGGCGAGTCCTTCGGCACCAGGATGGCCAGCCCGCCGCGCTTGGGCTGCTGGTTGGCGGCCACGATGCTGATCTCCTCGGTGGCGGCCAGCGCGTTCAGGGTGGGCGCGTCGCCGGCCACGCCGACGTCGATGGCGCCGCCGCGCAGCGCCTCCAGCAGCGGCGCGGCCGCCGGGAACTCCGCCCAGTTGACCTTGTAAGGAACGCCGTCCAGCGCGCCGGACGCCTTCAGCAGGGCCTGCTGGATGCCCGCCTGGTCGCCGACCCGCAGCGTCACCGAGGACAGGTCGGACGCGTCGCCGGGGTTCGACGGTCCGGAACAGGCGGCGGGCAGCAACAGTCCGATCGCCGCGGCGGCGGCGAGCAGGAGTCGGCGCATTGTTGAGTGCTCCTAGTGCGGGGGGTTCTCTAACGGGTACAGCTCGGGGAGGTTGACGACGATGGCTTCCTGGGTGCTGCGGGAGATCACCACCACGGCCGGCTGGTCCGGGTCGGGGTTCTCCTCGCGGTGCGGCACGAACGGCGGCACGAAGATGTAGTCGCCGGGGGCGGTCTTGATCCGCACCTCGTCGGTGCCGTCGTGGAAGACGAACTCGGGGTGGCCGCTGACCACGTGGATCGCCGTCTCGGACTCGCCGTGGTGGTGGTTGCCGGACGCGGTGGCCGGCGCCACGTGCGTCTCCCCCATCCAGATCCGCTCCGAGCCGACCCGCTCGCCGCTGATCGCGGCCAGCCGCCGCATGCCGGAGGTCTGCGCGGTGTCGCCGTCCAGCTCGCCGGCCCGAACGTGGTGCAGCCTGGTGCGCAGCGGGGTCCGGTCGGTGGCGCCGGCGGTGTCGGTCAGGTCCGGGTGGAATGCGTCGGTCATCCGATGGCCTCCTCGATCTGTCTTGTTGCGACATCCTCGACTGTCCAGGCTTCGAGGAACTCGGCAACTGTCTGGCCGAGGCGGTGCCACAGCCAGGAGTCCGGGCCGGCGGTGTGCAGCGAGACGAGCACGCCCTCCACCGCGCGCACCACGTCCGCGACGGTGATCTCCGATGACGGCCGGGCCAGCCAGTAGCCGCCCTCGCAGCCGCGCTGGCTGCGCACCAGTCCGGCCCTTCGCAGCTCGATCATGAGGTTGACCAGCGAGTTCAGCGGGATGTCCCGGGCGCGGGCGATGGCCTCGCAGCGCACCGGCTCTCCCGGCTCGGGCGACCCGGTGCCGGCCGCGATCAGCTCGGCGACGGCGCGCAGCGCGTAGTCCAGCCGGGCCGAGACGTGCAGCGGGGCGGCCCGGCGGGCTCGCACCGGCTTGGCCGGCTCCAGCGGTTCCGACAGCAGCACGGCGCCCTTGCCGATCTCCTCGACGAACAGCACCAGCTGGGCGGCCACGCTGCGGTGGAACCGATCATTGAGCACATCGTGCACGCCGCCCGACACTACAACGCAACGTGTTCCGGGCCGTCGGGCGGCAAGCAGGCGGACCGGGGCCACCGGGGCGACCGGGTCGGCGTCGCCGTGCAGGATCAGCACGGGCAGGTCGGGCAGCGTGGCCGGCGGTTGTGGAACCAGGTCGACCAGCGCGCCCCAGCCGAACCCGGGGTCGTTGCCGATCAGCTCGCGGTGCACCGGGCAGGAGGTACGGGCGGCCAGTTCGGCGTCCCGATCGGCGAAACCGGGCCCGGGCGGCTCGGCGGCCGGTTCGAGCGGCAGGCCGGCCAGCACCAGCGCGTCCAGCTCACCGGGGTTCTCGGCGGCCCAGGTCCACGCGTGCACCGCGCCGGAGTCCGCGCCGAGCAGCACCCGCGAGCCACCGGGGTGCGCGGCCAGCGTTGCGTACAGGTGCGCAGGGCTGAAGCCGTCTTCCCGCAGGTCCGGAGCCACCACCGTGTAGCCGTCGGCCGCGAGCCTCCGTCCGATCCGCTGGTACACCCCGGGGTGCTCGCCGCGCCCGTGCACCACGACGACAGTTCCCCTCGACGAGCCGTCCGGGGTCCACACCGTCATGAGGTGACACCGGCCTCGGTACGGCTGGACGCGCGGCGGGACAGCTCGGCGCGGACCAGCGGGATCAGCTCGCGGCCGTAGTCGACGGCGTCGTCGAGTGGGTCGTAGCCTCGGATGAGCAGCGTGCTCACCCCGATGTCGACGTAGTCCAGCAGCGCGGCGGCCACCGTCTCCGGGGTGCCCACCAGCGCGGTGGAGTTGCCGGCCGCGCCGGTCGCCGCGGCGGTGGGCGTCCACAGCGCGCGGTCGTGCCGCTCGCCGCGCTCGGCGGCCGCCAGCAGCCGCTGCGAGCCGACGTTGCCGGGCGCGCCGACGTGCATCTTCCTGCCGGTGAACGAGCCGTGCCCACCGCCGGCCGCCGTGATCCCCGCCAGGATGCGGTGCGCGCGCTCCCACGCCGCCTCCTCGGTCGGACCCAGGATCGGCCGGAACGACACGCTGATCCGCGGCGGCTCCGACCGGCCGGCGGCGCGCGCGGCCTCGCGGACGGCGGCGATCTGCTCGGCGGTCTCGGCCAGCGGCTCGCCCCACAGCGCGAACACGTCGGCGTGCCGCCCGCCCACCCGGTACGCGGCGGCCGACGAGCCCCCGAAGTACACAGGTATCCGGTCCTGGAACGGCCGGACCTCCGCCTGCACGCCCTCCACCCGGTAGTGCCGGCCGTGATGGTCGAACGGCTCTCCCGCGGTCCAGGTCTTCGTCAGCACCTCGAGGTACTCGTCGGTGCGGTCGTAGCGCTCGTCCTTACCCAGAAAGTCCCCGTCGCGCCGCTGCTCCACATCGCTGCCGCCGCTGATCACGTGCACCGCGACCCGCCCGCCGGAGAAGTGGTCCAGCGTGGCGAACTGGCGCGCGGCCAGCGTCGGCGCCACGAACCCCGGCCGGTGCGCGACCAGGAACCCGAGCCGCTCGCTGTGCGCCGCCGCGTACGCCGCGACCTGCAGCCCGTCCGGCGTGCTCGAGCTGTACCCGACCAGCACCCGATCGAACCCGGCATCCTCGTGCGCCCGAGTGAATCGCCGCACGAACTCCCGGTCGATCACCGGCCCGGCCGCGGGGTGGATCTCCGACACATGACGCGTGCCGATCATCCCGATGAACTCGACGCTCACACTATCCTCCCAGGTCAGGACCCGTGAGTGGATAGCGTTGCTATGACAACGCCAACCACTCACGGGTTCAGCGGACGCCCAGTCGGGCCAACAGATCGGTACGCAGGGCGACGAACTCGCGGGAGCCGGGGTCGCGGGGGCGGTCCAGGGTCACGGAGACGTCGTAGTCGATGCGGCCGGACGACATGACCAGGACGCGGTCGGCCAGGGTGAGCGCCTCGGACACGTCGTGGGTCACGAGCAGGACCGCGCAGCCGTGGCGCTGCCACAGCTCGGCGACCAGCGCTTGCGCGGTGAGCCGGGTCAGCGCGTCCAGCGCGGAGAACGGCTCGTCGAGCAGCAGCAGGTCGGGCTCGCGGACCAGGGCGCGGGCCAGCGAGGCACGCTGCGCCTCGCCGCCGGACAGCGTCTTGGGCCACACGTCGGTGCGGTGCGCCAGGCCCACCTCGTCCAGGGCGGCGACCGCGCGCTGTCGGTCCGGGCGGCCGGGCAGGCCGAGCGCGACGTTGCGCCAGACGCGCTTCCACGGCATCAGCCGGGGCGACTGGAACGAGATCGCCCGCCGCCGCGCCACCCGGACCGTGCCGGCGATGTCGCGGTCCAGGTCGGCCAGGATGCGCAGCAGCGTGCTCTTGCCGCAGCCGCTGGTGCCGAGCAGCGCCACGAACTGGCCGGGCGGGATGTCCAGGTCCAGGCCGTCGAGCACGGCGCGGTCGCCGAACCGGCGGGTCAGCCCGGTCACGGACACCGGCCCGGTCACGGACACCGGGCCGGTCACGCTCGTCACGCCCCGCGAAACGCCGGTCGCCATGCCAGCAGCACCCTTTCCAGTGTCCGGACGATGAGGTCACCGAGCAGCCCGAGCAGGGCGTAGAGCACCAGGCAGACGACGATCACGTCGGTCTGGAAGAACTCCCTGGCGTTGTTCATCAGGTAGCCGATGCCGGACGTGGCGTTGATCGTCTCGCCGAACACCAGCGCCAGCCACGCCGAGCCCAGCGCGTAGCGCAGCCCGACCAGCGCCTGCGGCAGCGCGGACGGCAGGATCACGTGCCGCACCTGCCCCAGCCAGCCCAGCCCGAGCGTGCGCGCCGCCTCCACCAGGCCGGCGTCCACATTCCGGATGCCGCCGAAGATGTTCATGTACAGCGGGAACGTCACGGCCAGCGAGATCAGCGCGACCTTGGGCTCCTCCCCGATGCCGAACCAGATGATCAGCAGCGGGATCAGGCCGATCACCGGGATGGTGCGCAGCATCTGCACCGGCGCGTCGATCACGTCCTCGCCCCGGCGGAACAGCCCGGACAGCGTGGCCAGCGACACCGCCGCGACCAGCCCGATGGCCAGCCCGAACAGCACCCGCCCGACCGAGGTCAGCACCGCATCGGACAGCTGCCCCTCCGTCCACAGCCCGACCGCCGTGCGCGCCACCGTCACCGGCGCGGCCAGCGTCTCCGAGGGCAGCGCGCCCAGCGAGCTGAGCAGCTGCCACAGCGCCACCAGCGCGATCGGCGAGAACGTCTTGAACAGCCAGCGCGGCACCCGCCGCTCACCCCGCGCCGGGGTGTTGCGCACGGTCTGCAGGTCAAGTTCGGCAACACCGGCGCGCGCGTCGCCGTGGGTCACGGTCATCGGCACTCCTCGGGGCGGGTTCGGGCACGAAGTGGGGCGGCCCCGAGTCGCGACGGCGCCGAGCCCGGGACACCGCGGCAGGCGCCGGCACGGCGCGGGCGGCAAGGGTCAGCGCGAACAGATGGCGGAGGACACCCGCAGCAGGTCGATGTGACCCCGCTTGGTCAGCATCACGTGTCCGTCCACGGCAGGGACGCTAATCGCCGCGCCGCGCTAATCTCAACCAATCAGGTTGGATTTGTGAACCAGGTCACCAGGCGCCCGAGCGGGCGACCACTCGTGGGCGAGCAGCGAGTACAGCAGCGAGTCCCGCCACGCCCCGTTGGTGAACACATGGTCGCGCAGCCGCCCCTCGTAGCGGAACCCGATGCGGGTGAACACCGCCAGCGACGCCTCGTTGCCCGGCCCGATCGCGGCGCTCACCCGGTGCAGGTCCAGCCGCCCGAACCCGAAGCCGAGCAGCGTGGTGACCGCGTCGCGGGCGTAGCCGAGGCGCCAGTGGTCGGCCGCGATCGCGGTGCCCAGCTTGGCCGCGCGCACGCCGGTCAGCCCGAGGCGGGCGAACCCGACCAGCCGGTCGCCGGCCAGCGGGGTGACCGCGAGGTAGTACTCGGTGCGCGGGCGGGCGGCGGCCCGTTCGATCGCGCCGGCCAGCATGTCGCGGACCTGGCCCGGGGTCCGGGAGTCGAACGAGAGCGTCCGGGTCACCCGGTCGTCGCCGAGCACGGCGAACGCGTCGTCGACGTCGTCCAGCCGGAACTCCCGCAGCCGGGTCAGCACGCCCGTCAGCCGGAGGCCGGTCACCGAGAAACGGCCAGGCGCTCCGAGCTGAACCCCAGCAGCGCGGCCTCCAGCTCGAGGGCCACGTTCGCCTTGCGGCCGGCACGGGCAAGCACCTGGCGAACATAGTCCACCGAGGTGACCACGCCGTGGATGCGCCGCGCGGTGGGCAGCGACAGCACGTCGGTCATCGCCTCGGCGGCGCCGTCCAGCTCGCCGCGCTCGATCCGGGCGACGGCCAGCGCGCAGCGGGCGCCCGCCTCGTCGCCGAACGCCCGGTCCGCCTCCAGGGCGGCCTCGTAGGCCTCGATGGCCTGGGTGGCCAGCCGCTCGGTGCGCTCGCTCTCCGCCGCGCCGCCCCAGCGCATCGCGTCCGCGGCGTAGTAGTACTGCCGGGGCAGGTTGAACGTGCACATCCCGCCGAAGCCGTCCAGCTCGTCGGGGCGCACCTGTTCGCGGGCGTCCTGTGCCCGCTGGATGGTCTCCCCCGCCTCGGACACCTTGCCCAGGGCCGCGAGCGCGCGGGCCTTGCCGGCGGCCAGCCACACCGACGCGGTGCCCTTGGCGCGGTCGGCGGCCTCGCTGCCCTGCTCGGCGTAGCGCACCGCGTCGTCCAGCCGGCCGGCCCAGTAGGAGATCAGCGACTGCAGGCCGCGCGCCCAGGCCCGCAGCCCGTCGTGGCCGGCGTTGTCCGCGCAGGTGTACGCGGCGCGCGCCTGGGTGATCGCGTCGTGCGGCGCGCCGAGGTCGTGCGAGGCCTTGGCCATCAGCCCGGACGCCACCCCGGCCAGCAGGTAGAGCTCGCGCGCCTGCTCGGGCCGCTGCCGGCCCTCCAGCAGGCCGAACGCGTGGCTCTGGGTGTCCACGATCTCGCCGAGCAGCGAGGCCAACGGCTGGCGCGGGTAGGCGACCGCCAACCGCCGGATGTCGTCCGCAAGCTGATCAACCGTCTCGGTACCCACGTTGGTCGCCTCCGCACTAGTCAGGAAATCCCGTGCGCGCTCGGCGCTGAGTGCGACGAGCTGCCCTTGCCAGTCGCTGTTCGTACCCCGATGGGTGGCGGCCGAGCGGGACGAAGCGGCCAGCACACCGGCTCCCAACGGCGGCCCGAGCAGGCGGGCGGCCGGTTCGCCGAAGATCCTCTCCAGGGTGCCCTGTGCCCTGGGGTAGGGCAGCCCCTTGACGCTCCCGGCGACCCAGCGGTATGCCTGCCGGGCCGAGAGGGAGTCGCCGGACAACCGCTCGAAGCGGGCCCGGAAATCGTCGACGGTCATGTGCCGCTGCGCGAGCAGCTGCTCCAGACGAGTGCGCGGTGAGGCCTTCTCCGCCACGCCGGTTTCCCCCGATCCCTGTAGTGACAGGAATCACCGTAGTTGACAGTCCTATCGATAGACCCACCCCCCTCGTGCGACGGCGACAGATGGCACAAGAAGTCAGTGTCCGCGACATTCCGAGGGCATGTGATCCCGAGAGAGAGTGCCGCTCCATGTCCGGTATAACAGCTCCCGGCCCAGCCGGTCAGCCCTCCGCGAGTTGGGTGATCTGGGTGACCTGCAGCCAGGACCAGCGCGAACACGCCGTCGCCGACGACGAGATCGCGGTGGCGTTCCTGGAGCACAGCGGGACCTACCGCTCGCTGTGCGGGCACACGATCCTTCCGCAGTCCATGGTCGAGCCGTTCGGCCCGCGCTGTACCCGGTGCCACACGCTGCGCGAACGGCGGCGGACCACGGCGCGCTCGGCGGCCAGCGCCGCGAAACGAATCGCGCGGCGGCTGCTCCGGTCAACTCCCTGACGCACCCCGAACCGACCCCGACGCTCCCCGGCCCCGAGCCGCTCCCCGCCGGTTCGCCACCCACACGGCGGCGACCACCACCACGCACCCCACCAGCTGCACGGCCGTCGGGTCCTCACGAAGGACCACGAGGGCGAGCGCCACGGCGAGCACCGGCGTCAGCAGGAGCAGCGCACTGGTCTTGTTCGGCGCCAGCCGAGGGCTGCCGATCCCGACCAGGACCCAGGACGCCACCTGGCCGACCAGCGCCAGCGCGGTCAGCCAGCCCCAGGCGGCCGGCGGTTGGGACAGCTGGATGCCCGTGGTGAACGGCCCGACCACGGCGGCGATCGCGGCCGCACCGACGGTGGCCAGCGCGATCGGGGTGACCGAGTGGCCGGGGCTGCGCTCCCCGGAGAGCCGGTTCAGGTAGAGGAACGCGCCGTAGGCCACGCCGGCGGCGATGCCGAGCAGCGTGCCGCGCACCGGGTGGGCGCTGCTCAGGCTCCCGCCGAGGGCGCCGCTGGCCAGCAGCACCCCGACCAGCATGACCGGGCACGCGGCCACGAACCGCCGGGAGATCGGCGTGCCGTCCAGCAGCCGCGCCAGCACCGGGAACGCCACCACCTGGACGTTGACCAGGACCGTCGCGATCGCCGCGCCCACGTCGAAGATCGAGGCCGTCCACATCATGAAGTCCGCGCCGAGAAACGCCCCGGCCGCCAGCCCGCACCAGATCATCCGGGCCGGCATCAGCCCGCGCCGGCGCAGCTCGTAGCCGGCCAGCGGGAGCAGCACGACCAGGGCGATCAGGCAGCGCAGCAGCGCCGAGCTGGCCGGGTCGGCGCCGGCGAGCTTGACGAACATGCTGGACGCCGAGATGCCGATCGCGCCGGCGAGCACGCACAGGGTGGCCGTCAGGTCCGTGCGTGACGGCGCGGGTTTCGGGGTCGGAGTCGCTGCTGGAGTCGGTGTCGGTGTCGATGCGGCGGGATGCTGGCTGGCGTGCTGACTGGATTGCACTGGGAGGCCCACTGCTTCGACACTGCCACCGACGTCCGCTAACCTCTACTTCGTATTCTTACCGTCTAAGTATTAGTGTGACTTAGATGTCTTCCCTGTCCTGGGAACGGCTGCGCGTCTTCGCCGCCGTCGCCGAGCACGGCTCGATCACCGCCGCCGCCGAGGCCCTGCACATCACCGGCCCCGCGGTGTCGCAGCACATGCGCAAGCTGGAGCGCGAGGCGCGCTGCCGGCTGGTCGAGCCGGACGGGCGGGGCATCCGGCTCACCCCCGCCGGGCACCTGCTGGCCGGCTCGGCGCGGGACATCGCGGCCACGGTGGCCGACGCGCAGCGCGACCTGGCCGACGCCAGCGGCCAGGTCGCCGGGCCGCTGCGCATCGGGGCAATGGCCAGCGCGATCCGCACCCTGTTCCCCGACGTGCTGCGGGCGCTCATCACCGCGCACCCCCGCCTGGAGCCGAGGCTGCTCGACGGCGAGATCGTCGACCTGATCCCGGCGCTGCGGGCGCGCCGGATCGACGTGCTGGTGATGGAGGTCTGGTCGGCCCATCCGGCGACGGTGCCCGCCGGCATCCGGGTGACGCAGCTGGTCACCGAGGAGGTGCGGCTGGCGGTGTCGGCGCGGCATCCGCTGGCGCGGCGTGCCTCGGCGCCGCTGGCCGAGCTGACCGATCAGGTCTGGACGGCCTGCCCGCCGCACACCGACCAGCACGGCGCCCTGGTCCAGATCCTGCGGGCGCACCACGTCGACGCCGACGTGCGCTACAGCGTCTACGACTTCACCACCCAGCTCGCGCTGGTGGCCGCCGACCTCGCGATGGCACTGGTGCCCCGCACCGCCGTGCCCCCCGGCGCGCCGGTGCCGGGCGTGCGGCTGCTGCCCTGCGAGCCGGCCGTGTCCCGCTCGCTCGCGGTCGCCTCGCTGGCCACCGGCGACACCCCGGCACTGCGCGCGTTCGTCGCCGAGCTGACCCGGGTGACCTCGACAGACCTGCCACCGTGGCCCGAGCACCCTGCGCTCGATGACGGCTAGTCTGTGACAGTGACCGCCGCAAACCCGTTCGACGAGTCGCCGGTTCCGGCGCTGCCGCCGGGCACCTCGCCGGCGGCCATCCGGGACGCGTTGATCGACGAGGAGCGGACCGCGTTCGAGCGCTCATACCGGCGAGCGCTGGCGGATGAGGCCGAGACGCTGGACCTCACAGGCGTCCTCGACGTGCTGCGCAACTATCACCGCATCGCGTGGCTGACCCATCGGCAGGGGCCCGAGGCGCACCGCAGGATGCTGGACAAGGCCGCGGAGATCGTACGGACCGGCGAGAACCCCGACGGGGTGCCGGCCGACGAGGTGCGGGCACTGATCCGCCAACGCCTCGGCCAGTAGGTCTCAGGGCGAGCGGCGGAGCGGTTGCAGGCGTAGGCGACGGTCGCGGCGGTAGTCGCCGGAGACGATCCGCTCGGCGCGTTCGTGCAGATGTTCCTGGTAGTGCGGGCACTCGTCGAGGCGCTCGTTCTCGCAGCTCAGCACGTGGTGCAGCAGGTCCTTGACGCGGCCGGCCTCCTCGATGAACCGCTCCAGCTCGGCCACCCGGTCGGCGGCCACCCGCTTGGCCTCGGAGATGCTGCCCGCCGCGTCGTGAAACAGCCGGGACATCTCGTCGAGGGTGAAACCGGCCTCGCGCCAGAAGTCGATGGCGGCGAGCTGGTGCACGCCGCGCCGGTCGAACACCCGCTGCTGTCCGGACCTGCCGGCCGGCGCCAGCAGCCCCTCGTCCTCGTAGTAGCGCAGCGCGGACGGCCGCATCCCGGCCAGCGCGGCCAGCTCGCCAATGGTGAACCGCTCCCCGTCCGCCTCGGCCGTCATGGTTCAAGCCTACTTGAGCGGGTCGATCAACCGGGGTTGTCGCGGAGCCAGTGCTCGGCCCAGGCGGTCAGCGAGATGACCGGTTCGGCGAGCGCCTCGCCCCGGGGCGTGAGCCGGTACTCGATGCGCACCGGGACCTCGTCGTGCACGGTGCGGACCACGATGCCGTCCTCCTCCAGGTCGCGCAGCCGCTGCGAGAGCACCCGGTGCGACATGCCGGGGCAGGCGGCGGCGATCTCGTTGAACCGGGTCATGCCGGCCAGCAGGGCGCGCACGATCGCACCGGCCCAGCGCCGCCCGATGATCTCCACCGCGCGGTGGTAGTGGGGGCAGAACGCCGTGTCGCCGTTGCGGAGCAGCGACGACGGCGGTGACTTCTCGCACATACGGCCCATTGTGACCGAGGTGGGTTCCAGAATACAACCTGGTTCGCTTTTGTAACCAATACTAGAGGGATGGGGTGCCGCCGTGAACGAACCGGTCACGACGTCGGCCGGGCGCGCGGGCGCGAGCGCCCTGCCGGCGCGCACGAGCTGGGCGGTCGCGCTGTTGCTGTTCGGCGGCGGGGTCGCGGCGGCGTTGCAGGTCGGCAAGGCGGTGGCGGCGCTGCCAGCGGTGCGCGAAGACCTGGGGCTCTCGCTGGTCACCGGCGGCTGGGTGATCGCGGCGGTGAACGTCGCGGGCGGGCTGTTCGGGCTGGTGCTGGGCGCGACGGTGGACAGGTTCGGGCATCGGCGCTCGATGCTGGCCGGGCTGGGCGTGATCGCGGTGTCCAGCGCGGCGGGGGCCACCGCCCAGGGTGGCGCGCTGCTGCTCGCGACCCGGTTCGGCGAGGGGCTCGGGTTCGTGCTGACCGTGCTCGCCGTGCCCCCGCTGCTGCTCCGGGTGACCGCGCCGGCGCGGCGCGGCGTGATGTTCGGGCTGTGGAGCGCGTTCATGCCGACCGGGACCGCGCTGGGCGTGCTGGTCACGCCGGTGCTGCTGGACCACGGCGGGTGGCGAGGGCTGTGGCTGCTGGGCGCCGCGCTGACCGGCCTGACCGCCGCCGCGGCCGGGCTGGCCACCCGCACCTTGCGGCCGGCACCTCGGGCACCGGAGAGCGAGCCGCGCGCCAGGGTGCTGCCGGTGCTGCGCGCGGTGGCCACCGCACCGGGGCCGCTGCTGGCCGCCGGCGCGTTCGCGATGTACGCCGGGCAGTACCTGGCGGTGTTCGGCTTCCTGCCCACGCTGCTCATCGAGGACGGCGTGCCGGTGGGCACGGCGGCGCTGCTCGCGGCGGCGGCCAGCTTCGTCAACGCCCCCGGCAACCTGCTCGGCGGCTGGCTGCGCGGGCGCGGCGCGCCGAGGTGGGTGCTGATCTGCGCGGGCAGCGCGGTGATGGGCCTGTCCGCGGTCGGGATCTTCGCCGGCGGGCTGCCGCTGGAGTGGCGCTACGCCTGCTGCGTGCTGCTGTCCCTGGCCGGCGGCATCATCCCGGCCACGCTGATCGGCGCGACGCCGGACCTGGCGCCGTCACCGAACGCGATGGCGGCCACCGTCGGGGTGGTCATGCAGGGCTCCACGCTCGGGCAGGTGGCCGGCCCTCCGGTGGTGGCGGCGGTGGCCACCTCGGTCGGCGGCTGGGGCGCGACGCCGCTCGTGCTCGGCGCCGCCGCGCTGGTCGCCATCGCGCTCGGGCTGGCGCTGCGGCGTTTCTAGCGTCGCTATTGACGCCCGTGCGCGCGCACGAACGGCTCGATGCCGTCCAGCACGCGCTCCAGCCCGAACTCGAACCTGGCCGCCAGCGCCTCCGCCGGCTCCGGCATCTCGAACGCCTCGTGGTCCGCCGACTCCAGCGCCCCGACGAACAGCGGGAACCGCCCGGTCCAGTCGTACGCCCTGATCCGGTCCACCCCCGGCACCGAGGGCCCGCCGGCCGCCTCGGACGCCACGCCCCGGACGTAGCCGTTGACCACCATCAGGACCCGCAGCGCGGTCAACGGCTCCAGCCCGGTCGGGGCCAGCGCCCGCAGCGCCGCCTCGGCCCAGGCCACCTCGTTGGGCCCCATCGTCCGGGGCAGCATCACGATCGGTAGCGCCCACGGATGGCGCGCGAAGACGTCCCAGTTCGCCCGCGCCCAGGTCGTCAAAGCCGGACGCCAGTCAACGCGGTCGTCGATCTCCGGCGGCGCGCCGGTCGCCGCGTCCAGCATCAGCAGCACCAGCTCCTGCTTGCCCGGCACGTGGCGGTAGAGCGCCATGGTCGCCGCGCCCAGCCGGGCGGCCACCCGCTGCATGGACAGCGCGTCCAGCCCCTCGGCGTCCGCGATCTCGATCCCGGCGCGCACCACCCGGTCCCGACTCAAGGTCGGCCGGGGCCCGCGCCTCGGCCCGCTGTCGCCTCCCCAGAGCAGCGCCTCGTCGTTCGACGGCTTCTCCGGCATGCCCGGATTATTGCGTACCCCATACGCGGCCAATGCCGGACACTTACTGCGTATCCCATACGCTATAGCCTCCCCGCCGAGAGAAAGCGCCAGCTCATGAGCCAGCCGACAGTCCGCACCGAGCCGCCGCAGAGGCCGGGCCACCGGCGCGCCCGCCGCCGCTCGTACCAACAGATCTGGATGCCGCCGCTGGCGATGATGGCGGTGATCTTCCTGGCGACCGCCGTCCCGCCCTACCTGACCGGCGACCCGGCCACCTCCCGCATCCCGCTGCACCGCGACTACCCGCTGCACTACCCGCTGCTGGTGGCGCACATCGCGTTCGGCTCGGTGGCGCTGGTCGCCGGTTGCTTCCAGGTCTGGCCGTGGTTCCGTACCAGGTTCCGGGCCGCGCACCGGTGGATCGGCCGGGCGTACTTCTTCCTCGGGATCTTTCCCGGCGGCATCGCGGTGCTCGGGGTGTCGGTGGTGAGCACCACCGGGTTCGTCTCCTCGGTGGGCAACACGATGCTCGCGCTGGGCTGGCTGGTCACCGGGGTCGCGGGGTACCGGGCCGCCCGGCAGCGCCGCTTCGCCGACCACCGGGCGTGGATGCTGCGCAGCGTCGCGCTGACCACCTCGATCGTGCTCAACCGGCCCTGGGTGGCGCTGTTCGTGATCATCCTCGACCCGGGTTCGGACTCGCTGCTCGGCGGCAGCGACGTGGCCGCGGTCCAGGCCGCCGCCGGCTCGGCGGTCTGGATGAGCTGGGTGGTGAACCTGCTGGTCGTGGAGTGGTGGCTGCTGCGGGGGCGGCCGGCGTCCGGTCAGTCCAGGCGGGAGGCGCGGGCTTCGAGGTAGCGGCGCTCGGGGCGGCTGGTGGTGCGGCGGGCGGCCAGCCGGTACTCGTCGCGGGCGGCGATGTGCTCGCCGGCCAGCTCCAGCAGGTGCGCCCGGACGGCGGCCAGGCGGTGGTGCTTGGCGATGCGGTCGTCGGTGCGCAGCGGTTCGAGCAGCTCCAGGCCGGCGGCCGGGCCGTCCACCATGGCCACGGCGGCGGCCTGGCTGAGGGTGACCATCGGGCTGGGCGCCGTCGCGGCGAGCAGCCGGTACAGCGCGGCGATCTGGCGCCAGTCGGTGTCCTCGGCACGCCGCGCCTCGGCGTGCACCGCCGCGACGGCCGCCTGCAGCTGGTACGGGCCGACCTCGGCGCGCGGCAGCGTCGCGGTGATCAGCGCGATCCCCTCGTCGCGCAGCGCGGCGTCCCAGAGCGTCCGGTCCTGCTCGGCCAGCGGCACCAGCGCGCCGTCGGCGGTGGTCCGGGCGGGGCGGCGCGCCTCGGTGAGCAGCATCAGCGCGAGCAGGCCGGCCACCTCGCCGTCCTCGGGCAGCAGCCGCAGCACCTGGCGGGTGAGCCGGATCGCCTCGCCGGTCAGCTCCGTGCGGTACAGCTGCTCGCCACCGGTCGCGGTGTAGCCCTCGTTGAAGATCAGGTACAGGGTGTGCAGCACGGCGCCGAGCCGCTCGGCGTGCTCCCCGGCCGGGATCGGTCCGAACCGGGCGCCGGTCGCCTCGATGCTCCGCTTTGCGCGGGTGATCCGCCGGGTCATGGTGGCCTCGGGAACCAGGAACGCGGCGGCGACCTGCGCGGTGGTCAGGCCGCCGACGGCGCGCAAGGTCAGCGCCACCTGGGAGGCGGCGCTCAGCGCGGAGTGGCAGCACAGGAACAGCAGCTCCAGGGTGTCGTCCTCGGCGGCGGGTTCGAGCTCGTCGACCCCTGGCGCCGCGCGCTCCTCGGGCGGTTCGAGGGCGGCGACGGCCTCCTCGCGGCGCCGGCGGGCGGACTCGCCGCGCCACTGGTCGGTGAGCCGGCGGCTGGCCACCGTGACCAGCCACCCGCGCGGGTTGTCCGGGACACCCTCGGACGGCCACTGCCGCGCGGCGGCCAGCAGCGCCTCCTGCACCGCGTCCTCGGTCCGGTCGAAGTCCCCGTGGCGGCGCAGCACGGTGCCGAGCACGTTCGGCGCGAGCTCGCGCAACAGGTCCTCGAGCTCGCGGGCGTGCGAGCGCGTCACCACAACTCCGAGCCGGCGCCCGTTTCCATCACCGGGCGGATCTCCACGCCGCAGACGGCAGCGTCCGGGATCCTGGCGGCGATCTCGATGGCCCGTTCCTTGCTGTCACACTCGATCAGGTCGTAGCCCGCCAGGTGCTCCTTGACCTCGGCGTACGGGCCGTCGGTCGCCATTGTGACGCCGTCGCGGACCCGGACCGCCGTGCCCGTCGACGGGTCGGCCAGCGCGTTGCCGCCGATCCACTCGCCGGACTCGACCAGCTCGTGGTACAGCGCGGAGTGGTCGCGCTCGAGCTGGTCGCGCTGCTCCTGGGACAGCGCGTTCCAGGTGGCCGGCGAGCTGTAGATCAGCATCAGGTACTTCACGTTGTCTGCTCCTCGTCGCGGTTGCTCGTCGCCGGTGGGTCGGCGCCGGCCGGGCGGATCGGACATCGCCACCCTGACAGAAACCCCGACTCACCCTGACAAAAACCCCGACTCGCGGGCTGTTCGTGAGCGTGTCCGGATTGGGGTGCGGGGTTCGACTGGGGGGTATGGGTGCGAACTATGACCGGCGGTGGCGGGTACTGGCGCTGTTGAGTGCGGCGTTCTTGATGGCGGTGTTGGACGGCACGATCCTGCTGACGGCGTTGCCGTCCATCGAGGCGGGGTTGGGGGTGGGCGGGGCGGCGGTGCAGTGGACGGTCACCGTGTACGCGCTGGCGTTCAGTGGGTTGCTGTTGTTCTGCGGGCGGGCGGCCGATGTGTACGGGCGCAAGCGCGCGTTCCTGGTCGGGATGGCGGTGCGGGTGGTGGCCTCGCTGTTGTGCGGGCTGGCGCCGTCGATCGAGGTGCTGGTGGCGGCGCGGGCGCTGCAGGGGGCCTCGGCGGCGATCATCGCGCCGGCGGCGCTGTCGCTGCTGATGAACACGTTCCCGGCAGGGCCGGAGCGGAACAAGGCGCTGGGCATCTGGGGCGGGCTGGGCGGCACCGGCGCCACCGCCGGGCTGCTGCTCGGCGGGGTGATCACCGAGGGGCTGGGCTGGCAGTGGGTGTTCCTGGTCAACGTCCCGGTCGGGCTGGTCGTGCTGGCGCTCGCGCCGGGGCTGCTTCGCGAGACCCGCGAGTCGGAACGGGCCCGCTCGTTCGACCTGCTCGGCGCCCTGACCGTGACCGGCGCGCTGGTGGCACTGGTGTACACGATCATCGAGGTGCCGGCCTCGGGGTGGGCCGCCGACACGGTCGCCGCGCTGGCCGGCGCGGTGCTGCTGGCGGCGGCGTTCGCGGTGGTCGAGGCCCGCTCCGCCGAGCCGCTGGCGCCGCCGAGGCTGCTGCGCTCGCGCGGGCTGCTCGGCGGCAACGTGGTGATCCTGCTCGCCGGCATGACGGTGGACGGCATGCTGGTCACGCTGACCGAGCACGTGCAGCGGGTGCTGGGCTGGTCGCCGTTGCGGTTCGGGCTGGTGGCCGCCGTGATGACGGTCGCCTCGGTGGCCGGCGGGATGACCGCGCAGCGGGCCGCCGGCGCGTTCGGCACCCGGCGGGTGACCGCGGTCGGGGTGGCGCTGATGGCCGGTTCGTGCCTGCTGCTCACCCAGGTGTCCTCGACGGGCTCGCTGGCGGTGTTGCTGGTCGGCCAACTGGTGTTCGGGGTCGGGATGGGCGCCGCGTTCGTCTGCTCGCAGATCGCCGCGCTGGCCGACGCCCGGGAGCGCGACTCCGGGGTGGCCGCCGGGCTGGTGGACACCTCGTTCTCCATCGGCACCGGGCTGGGCCTCGCGGTGGCGACCAGCATCACCGCCGCCGTGGCCCGCGCCTCCGCTGATGCCGGTGTCGAGCCGCTGCTCGCGCTGACCCACGGCCAGCGGGTCGCGTTCGGGATCGCGGCCGCGCTGGCCACCCTGGGCCTGGCCGCCGCGCTGGCGCTGCTGCCCCGCCACCGGCCGCTAGCGCGCCGTGTAGCCCCCGTCCACGGCGAGGACCGAGCCGGTGCAGTAGCCGGCGTCCAGGGCTAGGTGCACGATCGAGGCGGCCAGCTCCTCGGGCTCCGCGATCCGGCCGAGCAGCATCCGGGCCTGCTCGGCCGTGATCGTGCGGGCGGCCTCCTCCTCGTCCATGGCGCCGAGCACCTCGGCCACCGCCTGCTCGAACATCGGGGTCTGCACGCCGCCGGGGTTCACGCAGTTCACCCGCACCCGGGGCGCCAGCTCGGCGGCCAGGTTCACCGTCAGCCCGAGCAGCCCGGCCTTGGTGGCGGCGTAGGCGGCGTGCCGGGCCCGGCCCCGAACGGCGGCGATGCTGCCCACGAACACCACGCCGGCGCCCTCGGCGAACACCGGCTCCAACGCCTGGGTCAGGAAGAACGGGCCGCCGAGGTTGACGCCCACCAGCTCGTCGAACTCCTTGCGGCCGGTCCCGGCCAGGCTGGCCACGCCCTCGATGGCCGCCGCGTGCACCAGCGCGCGCACCTCGCCGGACACCGCTTCCCGTACCGAGGCGACGCCGGCCTCCGTGCCGATGTCCGCCGGGACCACGGTGGCCAGCTCGCCGATCATCTCCGCGGTCCGCTCCAGCGGCTCGGGCCGCCGGCCCACGCAGTACACCGGCAGCCCCCGCGCCGCCAGCGCCCGCGCACACGCCCTGCCGATACCGCTACCCGCACCGGTGACCACCGCGACGCCGCCGTCCGCCATGATTGACCCCTCCTCAAATTGTTGAAACGCTCGTGTCATAAACACTGACATCGCACGGTATGTCCTGTCGAGAGGAATGGCAGTGGCCCGACCCCCCGACCCGGCCAGGCGCGCCAGGACGCTGGCCAGGGCCACCGACTACGTGCTCGAGCACGGCCTGGCCGGGCTGAGCCTGCGCCCGCTGGCCGCCGCGCTGGACACCAGCACCCGGATGCTGCTCTACGACTTCGGCAGCAAGGAACGGCTGGTCGCCGAGATACTGGCCGAGGTGCGCCGGCGCGAGTCCGCGCTGCTCACCGAGCACCTCGCCACGTCCGGCGGCTCACCGTCCGAGCTGCTCACCGACCTGTGGGACTGGCTCGCGGCGGACGAGCGCGCGCCTTACCTGCGGCTGTTCTTCGAGGTGTACGTGGACGCGATCCACCGCCCGGAGGCCTACGAGAACGGCGGCACGGACATGGTGACCGACTGGCTCGACGGCCTGGCCGTGGCGCTCCGCCGGCCGGACGAGGACCGGCTGGACCCGGCGACCACCACGCTGCTGATCGCCGCGGCGCGCGGGCTGCTGCTGGACCGGCTGCTCACCGCCGACGCCGAGCGGACCGACGGTGCGATGGCCGTGTTCGCCGAGTGGCTGGGCCGTCGCTAGCGGGCCGTGTAGCCGCCGTCCACCGGCATGATGACGCCCGTGCAGTGGCTGGCGTCCAGCGCCAGGTGCACGATCGAGGCGGCCACGTCCTCGGGTTGCGCGAGCCGCCCGCCGGGGCGCGCCTCCCGCTCCAGGTCCAGTTCCTCCCCCTCCACGACACCGGGATCGACGCAGTTCACCCGCACCCGGGGCGCCAGCTCGGCGGCCAGGTTCACCGTCAGCCCGTGCAGCGCCGCCTTGCTCGCCGCGTAGGCGGCGCACCCGGGCCGGCCCCGCACGGCGGCCAGGCTGCCCACGAACACCACGCCGGCCCCGTCGGCGAAGTGCGACAGCAGCGCCTGGGTCAGGAACAGCGGGCCGCCCAGGTTGATGTCGAGCAGCTCGTCGAACTCCATCCTGTCGATCTCTTCGAGCGAGCCGACGCTCTGCACCGCCGCCGCGTGCACCAGCGCGCGGACCTGACCCCCGAGGGCCGCCGCCAAGCGCACTTTGTCCGGCCCGCGCTCGGACCCGAGGTGGGCCACCACCGCCGTGGCCCGCTCGCCGACCATCTCCGCCGTCTCGACCAAGGGCTCTCGCCACCGGCCCACGCAGATCACCGGCATCTCCCGCGCCGCGAACGCCAGCGCGCAGGCCCTGCCGATGCCGCGGTCCGCCCCGGTGACCACCGCCACCTCGCCCGCCATCGCCGCCCCCTCCGCTCGCCTCGCTCGTCGGTCCGGCGCGCGACGACGCTAGCCCAGGTCACCGACAACCCGAGCGAGGCGCTCTAGTCCTCGGCCGGGCATGGGGCCGGGGCGGTGGCTTCGGCCGCCCGGTCCCGGAACACCACGAACGGCAGGAAGAACTGCGCCAGCGGGCCGATGGCCAGCGCGTAGAGCACGGTCCCCACCCCGACCGTGCCGCCCAGCAGCCAACCGCTGGCCAGCACCGTCACCTCGATCAACGTCCGGGACACCCGCACCGACCAGCCCAGGCGCGCGTGCAGCCCGGTCATCAGCCCGTCGCGCGGGCCGGGGCCGAGCCGGGCGCCCACGTAGCACGCGGTGGCCAGCCCGTTGAGCCCGACGCCGAACACCATCAGCGGGATCCGCCACCACATGCTCGTCGCGTCCGGGATCAGCGCCAGCGCGACGTCCACCGCCACCGCGATGACCACCACGTTGGCCACCGTCCCGACGCCCGGACGCTGCCGCAGCGGGATCCAGGCCAGCAGCACGGCGACCCCGGTGATCGCCGTGATCGTGCCGAAGGTCAGCCCGCTGCGCTCCGCCAGCCCCTGGTGCAGCACGTCCCACGGGTCCAGCCCGAGCTGGCTGCGGATCATGAGCGCCATGCTCAGCCCGTAGAGCACCAGGCCGGCGAAAAGCTGCGCCAGCCTGGTCACCGGCCGGCGCCGGAGCGAGACCGGGGACAGGTTCAGGTTCACGGTGCGGGAGGCCACGGGACACCACACTCGCCGACGCCCGCCGCTCTATCGAGAGCCAATTCGAAAACAGTGGCCTTTCGGGTGCCGCCGCGGTCAACTGTCCGGCATGCGATCACGGAGCTGTGCCGCGTGCCTCGGCCTGGCCGGTGTGTTGTTCGCCGGGTACCCGGCCATCCGGCCGTACTCGGACGAGACGACCATGGCCGGCGCACAGGCGGTCGGCTCCTCGGCGTGGCTGGTGGCGCACCTGCTGGCGATCGTGAGCTTCATCCTGCTCGGGCTGGGGCTGCTGTTCCTGCGCGACCTGGCGCGCGACCGTCCCGGCGCCGGCGCGGCCACGGTGGCCTGCGTGCTCGGCTGGGTGGGCGCCGGCCTGGTGCTGCCGTACTACGGCGCCGAGGTGTACGGACTGCACGCCATCGCCGGGCGTGCCCTGGCCGACGGAACCCCCGCCCTGCTCCCGCTGTTCGACACGGTGCGCTACCAGCCCGCGGCGGCCACCCTGTTCCTCGCCGGCCTGCTCGCGCTGGCGGCCGCCGGGGTCGCGGCGTTCCTGGCGCTGTCCCGCTCCGGGCTCACCACGCGCTGGGTCGCGGTCCCGCTGGCCGCCGGCCTGGTGCTGCTGCTCCCGCAGTTCTTCGGCCCACCGTCGCTGCGGATCGCGCACGGCGTGCTCGTCGGCGTCGGCGGCCTGCTGGTGGCCTTCGCCCTGACCCGCCCCCGGGTCCCGGCCGCGGGCTGATCACCGAGCGCGCTTGCCGTCGACGAACTCGTGCAGTAGCCGCCCGGTCCCGAACGCCTGGATGTCCCAGGACACGACGTACACCGTCCGATGCGCGCGGACGCTGCGGATGAACGCCCGGTCCTCCGCGTCCGCCTCCACCATCCACACCGAGTCGATCACGCGGTCATCCGTGATCCGGCGCGGCACCTCCCAGACCCCGTAGACCACCGGCAGCGGCAGCCCCCGCTCGCGCATCGCGACTCCTCTCATGCAGTTAGTAGATGTCTAGCACAGACATGTTGCTTTTGACTAGACAGCTCGGGGCCGGGCACACTGAACCGGCCACTTCAAACCGGGGGGAGACCCGATGGCCAGGAAGTTCGAGATCATCACGCTGCGTGGCGACTGCACGGAAGAGGAAGTGTGTCCCGCAGTGAAGGCGATTCGCGGCCAGTCAGACCCGATCTACGTACAGGGCCGGAAAGTGACCGACCCAGAACTCCTGGCGGCGTTCGATGTGCCGCCCGGCGAAGTCCTGTCCGAGGTGCCCAGGCGCTTGTTCTTCCCGGACGGTGACTGATGCTGAACATTCCAGAACTCCAGGAGTACCTGCAAGCCCACACCAGGAAGACACAGTTCCGATTCGACGCACTCGAGGTCTACAACGTGCCGACCACCGGAAACGACCTGGAACGCTACCTGGCCGGCGAGCCGGAACCGGACATGGACCGCAAGGGACGGTGGCTCGACAAGTTGCGGGACGAACAGGCCCGGGGCCTGTACCGATACAAGGTCTGGGCGGTGCCGACGCCGCTGATCGACCGCACTCGGTTCGCCTGCGAATGGGGTTATGCGTACAACGTGAAGGCCGGCGAGGACATTCGCATCCTCGATCTCGGCAAGAAACCCTGGCCGGAAGGCCTTCTCCGCCACGACTTCTATCTGCTCGACGACGAGCAGGTGGTACGCATGCACTACGACGATGAAGGCCACTTCGTCGGCGCTGAGGTCTTGGGTGACGAGGTGCTACCGAAGTACCGGGAGGCCCGGGACATCGCGTGGGCGGCGGCGGAGCCGTTCGAGCCCTGGTGGGCGGCCCGGCCGGAGGAACACCGGGCCAACCGGGCATCCTGAACCGTATGGCGAACGGCGGTGGCCGGGATGAGCTCGCCCGGACATTGCGGGCACTGCGCGCGGCGGCGCGCCTGACCCAGACCGAGGCCGGTCGACGGGCCGGCCTCGGTCAGCACTCCGTGTCGCGTGTGGAGCGCGGGCTCTACCGGCCGACCGCTGACGAAGCCGCCGCGCTGGCCACCGCCTACGGCGCTTCTGAGGCGGACCGGCGCCGGGTCCGCGAGCTGGCCGACGAGCTGAAGTCCGAAGTGGTGCCGGCCAGGGTCATCCTGAGCCGAGGCGCGGCCTCCTACCAGCAGCGCATCGGTCAGATCGAAGCCGAGTCGAGGCATATCCGCGCGTTTCACCCGACCATGGTCCACGGCCTGTTGCAGACCGAGGCCTACATCCGAGTGATCTTCGCTCGCGGTGACGTCGATGCAACAGAAGCCGAGCGCGCCGTCGCGGCTCGGCTTGATCGGCAGCGCATACTCGACGACCCCGATCACCGGTTCACCTTCATCCAGTCCGAGGGCGCGCTGCGCTGGCAACTGGGTTCAGCCGCGCTGATGGCCGAGCAGCTCGACCACATCGCACGGTGGACGACTCGGGCCGAGCACGTTCGCGTCGGACTCATACCGTGGACCACGCCGGCGCCCATGGGCGTGCTGCACGGCTTCCACCTTTACGACCGTCGCGCCGTCACCGTCGGCACCAAGACCGCGCACGCGATCATGACCGAGGAGTACGACCTGGCCGTCTACGAGGACCTGTTCACCGAGCTGGAACGGCTGGCGTTGTTCGGCGCGGACGCCGCCACGCTCGCACACCGCATCGCCGCCGAATACCGCGCGCTGCCCTGAACGATCACCGCTCGGCGCACCGGGTTCGCGAGCAGGAGACCATCGCGTACGGCTCCGACCCCGAGCACCGCTGTGCCCCTAGCCGCCGTTTCCGCTGGTCAGAACCCGTGAGTGGATAGGGTTGCTATGACACCGCTATCCACTCACGGGTTCTGACCAGGCACGATGCTTCGCGCGGCACGCAGGCTTGCCAGGACGCCGCAGTGATCACCGCTTGAGCAGCTGGCGGGCCATCACCACGCGCTGGATCTGGTTCGTGCCCTCGTAGATCTGCGTGATCTTGGCGTCGCGCATCATCCGCTCGACCGGGAAGTCCCTGGTGTAGCCGGCGCCGCCGAACAGCTGCACGGCGTCGGTGGTGACCTCCATGGCCACGTCCGAGGCGTAGCACTTGGCGGCGCTGGCGAAGAACGTCATGTCCTTCTCGCCGCGCTCCACCTTGGCCGCCGCCACGTAGACCATCTGCCGCGCCGCCTCGACCTTCATCGCCATGTCGGCGAGCATGAACTGCACGCCCTGGAAGTCCGACACCGCGCGGCCGAACTGCCGGCGTTCCTTCACGTACGCCAGCGAGGCGTCCAGCGCGCCCTGGGCGATGCCGACGGCCTGGGCGCCGATGGTGGGGCGGGTGTGGTCGAACGTGCGCATCGCCGTCTTGAACCCGGTGCCCGGCTCGCCGATGATCCGCTCGGCCGGGATGGAGCAGTCGGTGAAGTAGATCTCACAGGTCGGCGAGCCCTTGATGCCGAGCTTGCGCTCCTTCGGGCCCACCTCGAACCCCGGGTCGTCGGCGTGCACCACGAACGCCGACACCCCGTTCGCGCCCTTCTCCGGGTCGGTCACCGCGAACACCGTGTACCACCGCGAGACGCCGGCGTTGGTGATCCACGCCTTGCCGCCGTTGAGCACCCAGCGATCGCCGTCCAGGCGCGCCCTGGTCTTCATCGCCACCGCGTCCGAGCCCGACTCCCGCTCGGACAGCGCGTAGGAGATCATCGCCTCGCCGTCGGCGATGGACGGCATGACCAGCTTGCACAGCTCCTCCGAGCCAGCCAGCAGCACCGGCATGGTGCCCAGCTTGTTCACCCCGGGGATCAGCGAGGAGCTGGCGCAGACCCTGGCCACCTCCTCGATCACGATGCAGCCGGCCACCGCGTCCGCCCCGCCGCCGCCGAACCGCTCCGGGATGTGCACGGCGTGGAACCCGGCGGCGGTCAGCGCCTCGCGCGCCTCGGTCGGGAACCTGGCCGCCTCGTCGACCTCGGCGGCGTGCGGCGCGATCTCCTTCTCGGACAGCGCCCGGACGGCCGCGCGCAGCTCCTCGTGTTCCTCGGCGAGCCGGTACACCTCGAAGTCAGGGTTCACGAACCCGATGCTACTGCCAAGTAACCCCGCCCGACAGGGGCCGATATCAACGAGACCCGGAGCGCGGCCCGCGCCGGGACCGGGTGTGCCGGCAACCGCGACTCGCTGTGCTGAGACGCCCGACTCGGTGTGCCAGGAGCCCCGACTCGCGGGCGGTCTACCAGAAACGAGACGACCCCCGGGCCGTGTTCCACGCGCGCGGCGTGGCCAAGCTGGACAACGGCTTGGAGCCCGGGGGTCGGGTGACTGTCTCGGATTACCGGCACCGAGCCGGTTTCCACGACCGTCAAGGATTCTCGGTGCTAGCGGACAGCCACCTCACGAGTCCTGTAGCTATTCAACGCTGGACCACCTCCTTTCCCGTGTACCGCCAACTTACGGCCAGGGCGCCAGGGACGGCAACGAGGTTTCCGCCACCCCCTCGGCCCGGCCTGAGGCGGGAGCTCACTTGATCTTCACCCACGGCTGGCATCCCTGCGTGTGAAAGGCACCGTCCGATGGCTGGACCGTGATGGTGACCGGACCCTGGGAGTTGCCATTGGCGATGATGGCCTTGAACTCGCCCGAGGTGTCACGCAGGCGAGCCCAGTAACAGTTCTTGAAGATCGGGTTGGGAGCCGGCCCGGCGGTCCGGTAAGTGCCCGGTTTAAGGTCCATACCAACCGCGTATGTACCGTCACCGACCCCCGGCGGAGGTGCTGGAGGGGCCAGCGTCGGCTGCGTGTTCGGAGCGACGGCAGGGGTCGAAACCGGCGCGGCACCGCCGGCGGCGGACGTTCCCGTCGAGGCCATACCGCCCGCGAAGATCCCGACGCTCGCCACGACGGCCAGGCCGGCGATCACCGTGCCTGACCAGGCCACACCCTTGTTGCCGGCTTCGCCCCGCCACACGCGACCAAGGCCCAGCAGGCCGAACACGACAGCGACTATCCCGCACAGGCAGCCGAACACCGGAACCGGACAGGTCAATAGTCCGATCAGCCCAACTACTAATGCCGTGATCCCGAAACCGTTCTTGGGCTTGGGCGGCGAGGGCGGAGCGTACGGCGGTGGATAGTTTCCAGGATATTGCTGGAAATAGCGCTGACCGGGGTCGCTATTGATCATTTTGGGGAGTCCTGTCTCCAGTCGAGGCAGATTGGTAGTCGCTCCCCACGACATCGGCGTTACCTCGTGTCGGCGCTAATCCTCGAGCGAGGCGCGAAGTGCCGCGTCCTTGGCGAGGACGAGCTGTTCCAGGTCGGACTGGTAGGCGGACATGCGGTCTCGCAGCGACGGGTCGGCGGCGGCGAGGATGCGGACGGCCAGTAGGCCGGCGTTGCGCGCGCCGCCGACGGAGACGCAGGCCACCGGCACGCCGGCGGGCATCTGCACGATGGACAGCAGCGAGTCCAGGCCGTCCAGCTTGGCCAGCGGTACGGGCACGCCGATCACCGGCAGCGGCGTCGCGGAGGCCACCATGCCGGGCAGGTGGGCTGCGCCCCCGGCGCCGGCGATGATCACCCGTAGGCCGCGGTCGGCGGCGCCGGCGGCGTAGTCGAGCATCCGGCGCGGGGTGCGGTGCGCGGAGACCACCGACACCTCGTGCGGCACCTCGAACTCGGTGAGCGCCTCGGCGGCGGCCGACATCACCGGCCAGTCCGAGTCGCTACCCATGATCACGCCGACGATCGGCTCGTCGTCCACCATCACTGCCCCTCCCAGCCGTCGCGCCAGCGTGCCTCGGACAGGTACCGGGCGGCTAGTGTGGCGCGCCGGCGGACCTCGTCCAGGGTGTCGCCGAGCACGGTGACGTGTCCGATCTTGCGGCCGGGGCGCTCCGCCTTGCCGTACAGGTGCACCTTGGCGTCGGGGAAACGGGCGAGCAGGTGGTGCAGTCGCTCGTCCAGGCTCATCTGCGGCAAGGGCGACCCGCCCAGCACGTTCGCCATCACGGTGACCGGCGCCGTCGGCTCGGTGGCGCCGAGCGGGTAGTCCAGCACCGCGCGCAGGTGCTGCTCGAACTGCGAGGTCCGGGAGCCCTCGATGGTCCAGTGCCCGGAGTTGTGCGGGCGCATGGCCAGCTCGTTGACCACCAGGCCGGTGCCGTCCGTGCCCGGCCCGTCCAGCTCGAACAGCTCCACCGCGAGCAAGCCCACCACGTCCAGCTCGTCGGCGATCCGCAGCGCCAGCCGCTGCGCCGCCTCGGCCCGCTCGGCGGACAGCCCGGGGGCCGGCGCGATCACCTCCACGCAGATGCCGTTGTCCTGCACGGTGTGCACCACCGGCCACGCCGCGCCCTGCCCGAACGGCGAGCGGGCCACCAGCGCGGCCAGCTCGCGGCGCATCCGCACCCGCTGCTCGACCAGCAGCGGCGTGCCCCTTTGATCAACACCGCCGAGCGACTCGGACAGCAGCGGCGCGGCGTGCAGCGGGTCGTCCAGCATCCAGATGCCCCGGCCGTCGTAGCCGCCCCGGCGCGCCTTGAGCACCACCGGCCAGCCGTGCTCGGCCCCGAAAGCGGTCACCTGGTCCGGCGCGGTGACCGCCCGGAACGGCGGGCACGGCACCCCCAGCGCGGACAGCCGCTCGCGCATGACCAGCTTGTCCTGGGCGTGCACCAGGGCCTTCGGCGAGGGCCGCAGCGGCACGCCGGAGTCGGCCAGCGCGGCGAGGTGCTCGTTCGGCACGTTCTCGTGGTCGTAGGTCACCGCGTCGCAGCCCTTGACGAACTCGGCGAGCGCGGCCGGGTCGTCCGGGTCGCCGAGCACCACGTCCGGGCAGACCAGCGCGGCCGGCTCGTCGCGGTCGCGGGCGAGCACCCGCAGCGACTGGCCGAGCGCTATCGCGGCCTGGTGGGTCATCCGGGCCAGCTGGCCGGCGCCAACCATGCCGACGACCGGCGTGCTGGTTCGTGGGTCCACGGGCGGAGAAGGATATATGGGCCGTGAGCGGACCGATTGCGCCGATAGGCCGGACACGCTCGGGGGACCGTCTCTTAGACTGCCGGTGTGACGGTGGTCGAAACGGTACTGGGCTGGATCCCGCAGCCGTACCGCGATGTGGCGATCCGGCACCGTGAGCTCGTCAAGTTCGCCCTCGTCGGCGGCACCACCTGGGTGATCGACACGTCGGTGTTCCTGGCGCTGAAGGGCACGGTGCTCGAACACAAGCCGGTCACCGCGAAAGTGATCTCCGTGGTGGTGGCGACCATTGCCTCGTACGCGCTGAACCGGGAGTGGTCGTTCCGCACCCGGGGCGGCCGCGAGCGCCACCACGAGGCGTTCCTGTACATGCTGATCAGCGGGATCGGCGTAGGCGTCTACTCCGCGCCGCTGTTCATCTCCCGCTACGTGCTCGACCTCAAGGTGCCCACGGTGTCGCTGCTGTCCGAGCACATCGCCGACTTCGTCAGCGGCCAGATCATCGGCGTGCTGGTCGGCATGATCTTCCGGTGGTGGGCGTTCCGGCGGTTCGTGTTCCCGCACCAGGACGCGCGCACCCGGCCGATCCCGGTGGTGGAGCGCTGAGCACGACCGACTGGGACGACGACCTGTCGCTCGCGCTGGGCATGGCGGACGCCGCCGACGCCATCACGCTGGCCCGGTTCCAGGCCGCCGACCTGCGGGTGAGCCGCAAGCCGGACCGGACCCCGGTCACCGACGCGGACACCGCGACCGAGGACGCGCTGCGGGCGGTGCTCGCCGAGCGGCGGTCCGGGGACGTGGTGCTCGGCGAGGAGCGCGGCGGGTCGGGTGGATCCGGCGGGTCCGGCAGGGGCTGGATCCTGGACCCGATCGACGGCACCAAGAACTACTCGCGGGGGGTCCCGGTGTGGGCCACCCTGATCGCGCTGACCGACGCCGGAGCGCCGGTGGTGGGCGTGGTCAGCGCGCCCGCGCTGGGCCGGCGCTGGTGGGCGAGCGCGGGCGGCGGGGCGTACGCGCGCCACGGCGGCGGCGAGGCCCGGCGCCTGACGGTGTCCGGGGTGGGCGAGCTGGCGGACGCGAGCCTGTCCACCACCGAGCTGAGCACCTGGGACGAGCGCGGCGAGCTGGACAGGTACCTGGAGCTGGCCTCCCGCTGCTGGATGGTGCGCGCGTACGGCGACTTCTGGCAGCACATGCTGGTCGCCGAGGGCGCCATCGACATCGGCATCGACGGCGAGGCGAACGCCTGGGACCTGGCGCCGATACAGCTGATCGTGACCGAGGCCGGCGGGCGGTTCACCGACCTGGAAGGGCGGGACCGGTTCGACGGCGGCAGCGGGCTGTCCTCGAACGGTTCGTTGCACGACGCCGCGCTGGCGATCCTGGGAGGTACCGAGTCGTGACCCGTTCCGAGACCCGACTGGCGTTCGGCGACTTCGTCGAGGGGCGGGTGTTCGAGCTCGGCGACGTCACCATCGACCGCGAGGAGATGCTCGCGTTCGCCCGGCGGTTCGACCCGCAGCCGTTCCACGTCGACCCGGTGGCCGCCAAGGACAACCCGGTGCTCGGCGGGCTGTGCGCGTCCGGCTGGTTCACCGCGTCGCTGTGGATGCGGGCCTGGGTGGACGGGGTGCTCAGCCGGACGGACTCGCTGGGCTCCCCCGGCGGCGGCGAGTGCACCTGGCCGGCGCCGGTGTTCCCCGGCGACGTGCTGGCGGCGCGCGCCGAGATCCTCGGGTCGCGGGTATCGCGGAGCAAGCCGTGGCTCGGGCTGGTGGACGTGCTGGCCACCATGCACCGGGGCGAGGACTGCGTGTTCCGGTTCCGGTTCACCGCCCTGATCCGCGTCGGGTCCTGACTCCCGACCGGGACGTCGAACGGGGTCAGTTCTCCCGCTGGTCCGGGGTGGCCTGGTAGGGCAGCGTCGTCTGGTCGCCGTTGCGATCGCGGTCGAGCGAGACGTCCTCGGTCCTGTCCTGCCGGGGCCACCAGGAGGAGGACGTCGACCGCGACTGCGAGTCGCCGAACAACGACGATCCCACTGACGTCGAGGTCGATGAGGACGTCCCCGCCGAGGTGCCCACCGACGTGGGTACCGGCACCGTCGGCCGCTTGTCGGCGTCGTCGCGCTTGCGGGCCACCCGCTGCTTGACGCGCGTGAGGATGCCGTCCTTGTCCTTCTTCGACGCGGCGGACGCGGCGGACGACGCCGCGAACGAGTAGCGGGTGGGCACCGACCGGGCCAGCCGCGCGATGTGCCCGAGCAGCCCGGCCGTCACCGGGAACACCACCGCGATCACCACCGAGATCACCATCAGCTGGCCGCCGGTGAGCACGTCGTGGCGCGCGAGGTTGTCCGCCGCGTTGAACACCGCGAACGCGAACACCAGCGCTATCGTCGCCCACTTGCCGGTGTCGCGCATCTGGCCCTGCCCGGCCACCCACAGCACCCCGGCCACGATCGCGCCCAGGCCCATCGCAACCGGCAACAGCAGCAACTGCGGCCACCCCAGCCCCGCCTGTACCGCCAGCGATGCCAGCGACCAGCACGAACTCAGCAGGATGCAGAACGCCGCTATCCCGCCGAGCGTGTAGATGGTGGTACGAGCCCATGCGGGCATTGCGTTCGTCTGGCCCGCTAGCGGAGGCCTTGGCGCGGTCACGCGACGGATCTTGGCAGTGTCGTCCGCCCCGGCCAAGCTGCGCCGCGCGAATCACCTGTATGTCTCAACCTCACGTGTTACAACGAATCACCCCACGGGAAGCGACCACCGGTGGCCCGGCGGGGTGGTGCTGGTAGTGTCCTGCCGCCGTGGCTCCCCCCTCTCCCCAGTCCGTGCGCTCCCCGAGGTAACCAAGAACTGGCCACGTAGACGACGCCCTGTCGCGGTGGCCGCCCCCCACCCCCATGCATCCAAGACAGTGGCCGAACAGCCGGCTCGCGCGTCCGACCCGGGTCAGGCAGGTGAACGCACGCCTGCTCGTCGCCGAGTCCGCGCGGTGGCCGCCGATCCCGCTGCTCGGACCGCCGCGCCCGCCGTGGTGGCCCCGGACGCGCAACGCGTCGACGGGAGTGGTCGTCGCGGTCGTGCTGGCCATGTTGGTGCTGCCCGACCTCGCCCTGATCGACGAACCCCGGCCCGGGCTGGTGGCGCTGCGGTTGATCGAGCGGCTGGGCGGCCTGGCGGCGTTGCTGCTGCTGGCCCTGGCCGCGACCGGCGGGCTGATTCTGTCCACCGTGTCGGGCGGGATGGGCGATCGCGCGACGGTCACCAGGGTGCACGTCTTCGTCGCGGTGCTCGCGGTGTCGTTCACCGCCGTGCACGTCGGCTTCGTCTCGCTGGTGCCCGACCTCGGCATCGGCGCGCTGCAGGTGGTGGTGCCGTTCACCAGGGCGGCCGGGCCGCTCGCCCAGGCGTGCGGCGTGCTCGCGTTCTGGCTGCTGATCGCCATCGTGATCGCCTCGGCGGTACGCGGGATACTGCCGTGGCGGGTGTGGCGACGCACGCACGTGCTCACCGTTCCGCTGTTCGGCCTGGCCTGCGCGCACACGGTGCTCGCCGAGCCCACCGGGACGTCCGCGCTGGACAACATCCGGGCCGCCGCCGTCGGGCTCGCGCCGTGCGTGATCGCGTGGCGGCTGCACGCCCGGAACGGCCGCCAGGCCACCGTTCCGGCTACCGCCACAACCACCGTCCCGGCCGAGGCCGGGCCCGACGCCGTGGCCCACATCAACACCGACCCCTCGCTCACCCACCCGCTGTCGCTGCTGATCTACCAGATCACCTGGGAGGCGAACGGCGTGGTGTCGCTGATCCTGAGGTCGCCGGACGGCTCCCCGCTGCCGGAGTGGGAGCCGGGGGCACACATCGAGGTGCTGCTCCCGTCCGGGCGGCTGCGGCACTACTCGCTCTACGGCGACCCGACCGAACGCGACCGCTACCGCATCGCGGTGCTGCGCAACGACGCCGGCCGGGGCGGCTCCCGCGAGATGCACGACGGACTGCGCATCGGCACCAGGCTCATGGTGGCGCCGCCGGACAACGCGTTCGCCCTGGAACCGGCCAGCGCCTACCTGCTGCTGGCCGGCGGCATCGGCATCACCGGGCTGCTGCCGATGGCGCGCTCGCTGGCCCGGGGGCAGCAGCCGTGGCGGTTGATCTACATCGGCCGGTCCCGGGCGGGCATGGCGCTGATCGACGAGGTGATGGCGATCGCGCCCGGCCACGTCGAGATCGTGGCCTCCGAGGAGACCGGCCGCCCGGACCTGCGCACGATCGTCGACGGCCTCCAACCGGGCACCGCCGTCTACTGCTGCGGCCCCGAGCGAATGATCAGCTCGATGACCGAGCTGGTCGCCGCGCGCCCCGACCTCACGCTGCATGCCGAGCGCTTCTCCCCGCCCGGCCAGGCCGACGGCGCCGAGTTCGACGTCGAGCTGCGCCGCACCGGAACCGCCGTGCGCGTCTCGGGCGACCAGACGATCCTGGGCGCCGTGGCGCACCTGGTGCCCTCGCTCACCGGCGGATGCGAGCTGGGCCGCTGCGGGCGCTGCCGGGCCACCGTGCTCGACGGCGTCCCCGACCACCGCGACAACGTCCTCACCGACGCCGAACGCGCGGCCGGCGAGATCCTGCTCTGCGTGTCCCGAGCCCAGGGCGACCGCCTCACCCTCGACCTCTAGCCCGAAAGTCGCTCCAATCCCCGAAACAGGCCTCGGCACCACCACCGGTCCCGTACGTTGACCGTCGCGCCGGAGGACCAGACACGAGGGGCTACGCCGTGAATCGGGTTGATGAGCGTGCGTCACGGCTGGTGGCCTTCTGGCGTGCCGTCGAGATGTTCAGTCCGCAAACGGTGCGGAAGACCGACACCCTGACCCCGGACGCCAAGCAGGTCACGCTCGAGGTGCCCGCCAACCACCTCGCCCCGTGGCAGCCTGGCCATCCGATCGCCGAGCGGCGGCTGGATCGCGGTCGGACGTGGCGGTTCACGGTGTACGGCGGCCTGTACAAGCTCGACGCCGTACGGGAGACCCTGGCCTCCGTCTGCGGCGGCGACACACAGGAACCGGACGGCCGGCAGGGCGGTACCACCGCGCTGTTCGCGTTCACGCTGGACGGCGACGGCCGGCTTGTCGAAGACTCCGCCGCCCTGGCGTCGTGTGCCTGGGCGGTCGGCCGCACGGTGTCGCCGGGGCCTGGCGACCCGCGCTGGCTGGACGGGTTCGAAGACGAACAGCGGGGCTTCTCGCTCGCTCTCAACCGGTTGGCTCCGCCGGAGCCTTCGGACCAGGACAAGCAGGGGCAGGGGTCCACGATGCTGGCCGAGATCGGTCAGCACGCCGTGGGCGCGGCACGCGATGCCGTGAAGGAAGGGGCCAAGGCGACCGGGCAGGCCGTCACGGCGGCGACCGCGGTGGCGGTGGGCTCGGTGGCGGGGCCCGTGCTGGGCGGCATCGCCGGCGCGGTGGCCGGGAAGTTCGCCGAGAAGCTGCTCACCCCACCGGAGGGGGAGAAAGACCAGCCGCCCGACCGGGATGCCGAGCCCGCCGCCGAGCAGGCGCTCCGGGCGCCGCGCATGATGACCGCCGCCGACCTGCACGAGTTCGTCGAGGATCTGGCCGAGCACCTGGGCGTCACGCAGGCCCTCCGACCGTCGGGTGTCCGGGTGCACTGCCGGCTGGTGCGAGACACCGACAACCCGAGCGACCACGACTTCCTGAACAGCCAGATAGCGGAGGATCTGGCTCGGCTGCAGGCCGCGGTCCGTGACGGGGACATCGGCACGGGCCTGCGCCGCTACCTGGCCGACTCCCCCGACGCCCCACCCGAACAGCGGGTCGACGTCCGGCTGGACGGCGGTCAGGTGATCGCCGGGGTCGAGCCCAAGCTGATCCCCGCGGGCCGCTGGCCGACCGACCCGGACAAACCACTGGTGCTCAGCCAGCAGTTCGCGGTGAACCAGATCATGGCCGAGCTCGGCGACGCGCCCGGGATCTTCGCGGTCAACGGCCCGCCAGGGACCGGCAAGACCACGATGCTGCGAGACGTGCTCGCCGCGGTCGTGGTCGACCGAGCCGCCCGACTCGCCGAGCTGCGCGATCCGGCGGACGCGTTCGCCGCCGAACTGGGCAGCGTCCAGCTGTCGAAGAACTACCGGGCGCCGATACGCTCGCTGGACCCGGCCCTCACCGGGTTCGAGATCGTGCTGGCCACCCAGGGCAACGATGCGGCCGCCAACGTCACCAAGGAGATCCCCGGCACGGCCGCCATCGCGCCTCGACCGGACGAGGTGCTGGACGCGGCGATATCCGTCGACTACTTCACCGCGCTGGCGTCCCACCTGCTCGGTGAACCGGCCTGGGGCCTCGTCGCGGCCCAACTGGGGAAGCGGTCCTTGCGCGGAAAGTTTGCGCAGGGGTTCTGGTGGGGGCTCAAGAACGCCGACCTCCCCGGCATGCTCGACCTCCTGAAACAGGCCCGCACCGCCCCCGAGACGGTCCCGGACTGGGACGGCGCCGTGGCGGGTTTCCAGCGGGCGTCCGCGGAGGTCCAGCGGCTCGCCGCCGAGCGTCAACAGGTGGCCGACGCGATCGCCGAGGTGCCGGCGTGCCAACGTCACATCGACGACTCGGACGCACGGCTCCGCGAGGTCGAGCGGGCCCGCCACGAACTCGCGGCCGAGTCGAACCGGTTCGTGGAGAAGCTCGCCGCCGCCGCGAGCGCTTACCAGGCCGTCGACGACGAGTACCAGAACCACAGGCTGCACAAACCCGGGTTCTGGGTATCGCTGTCGACCGGGTTGCGGGCCGGCCGGGAATGGCACAGCGAGCACGCCGAGCTGGGCGAGCAGCGCGCGGAGCGCAAACGTCACTGGAACCAGGTCGACGGGCGGCTCACGGACCTGCACGAGCGGCTGGCCCGGGCGGACGCCGAGTTCGCTCGCCTGCGCAACGACAGGGACGTCGCCGCCCGGCGGCTCGCGGACGCACACCGGCACATCGAGGCGGCCAGGCGTCGGTGGCCCCATACGGTGCCGCTGAGCACGAACCTGTCCGACGAGCAGATGCAGCGTTGCGCCCCGTGGGCCGACCGGGAGCTCACCGAGGCGCGCAACCGCCTGTTCCTGGCGGCCCTGCGGCTGCACAAGGCCTTCGCGCTCGGAGCCGGGGTCGCGTTGCAGCACAACCTGGCGGTCGCGGTCCGGGTGATCGGAAACAACCTGCCGGTGCCGCCGCCGGTGCGGCTGGCCGCCTTGCGGTCGTTGTTCCTGGTGGTTCCGTTGGTCTCCACGACGTTCGCATCGCTGCCCCGGCTGTTCGCCGATGTGCCGAGGGAGGCGCTGGGCTGGCTACTCATCGACGAGGCCGGCCAGGCCACACCGCAGCAGGCGGCCGGCGGCATATGGCGGGCCAGGCGCACCGTGATCGTCGGTGATCCACAGCAGCTCGAACCGGTCGTGACGCTGCCCTCCTCGGCCCAGCACACGCTGCGCCGGATCGACGGCGTGGGCGAGCGCTGGCTGCCGGACAACACGTCGGTGCAACTGGTCGCCGACCGGCACGCCCGGTTCGGCACGAACCTCCCCGATGTGGACGGGGGCGATCCCGTGTGGATCGGCACGCCCCTGCGCGTGCACCGCCGCTGCGACCGGCCGATGTTCGACATCTCCAACGCGATCGCCTACGGCGGCGACCTCATGATCTACGGCACGGTCCCTCGGCCCGGGTACCCGGGCCGCAACCGCTGGCTGGACGTGCGGGGCGATGCGTCCGGCAACTGGGTGCCGGCGGAGGGTGACGCGCTCGCGGACCTACTCGACGAGCTGGCCATGGAAGGCTGCCACGACATTCGCGTCGTCAGCCCGTTCCGGGAGGTGGTGGGCAGGGCGAAGGACCGCGTCGGTAAGGCCCGAGCCGAACGGGTCGGCACCATCCACACGGTGCAGGGGCAGGAGGCCGACGTCGTGATCATCGTACTCGGGACCGCACCGTCCAAGGACGGCGCACGGCGTTGGGCGGCCCGGTCACCGAACCTGCTCAACGTCGCGGTGTCCCGGGCCAAGCGACGGCTCTATGTCATCGGCAACAAGCAGAGCTGGCGGCACCTGCGCTACTTCGACGTCCTTGCCGCCACGCTCGACGGCTCCTGACCTGCCTCAGTCCTTGTCGGCGAGCTCCTTCTCGTACTTCTCCGTCATGTGGGCCACCGCCCGGTGCTGTTGTTCGACGTGGCCGGAGCGGGTGTCCACGGCGCGCTGCTTGGCGGCCAGGGTGGACCAGGCCTGGCCCTGGAACTCGGGCATGACGTGCTGGGCGATCAGCTCGTAGGAGCGGTGCGTGGCCTCCGGGTTGGCCCACTCGTGCGCCATCAGCAGGTACGAGCCGAAGCCGTTGGACTGGTCGACCAGCCGTTGCACCTGGGCCTTGGCGTCGTCCGGGGTGCCGATCGCGCCGATGCCGGCGGAGTTCACGAAGTCGATCATCTGCCGGACGTCGCCGCCCTCGACGGCCATCTGCGGGAACGCCGCCACCCGCTGGAAGTAGCGGAACCACTGCTCGATGCCGAACTCGACGTCGCGGTAGGCCTGCTCGCGGGTCTCCGCGATGTGCATCGGCCCGACCAGCCGCCACGTCGCGCGGTCCACGCTCGTGCCGAAGGTCGCCGCCCGCTCCTCCATCACGTTCCAGTGGTGGGCCAGCGCGTCGAACCCGTCGGCGGTCAGCGTGGCGCCGACGGAGAGCAGCCCGACGCCGTGCCGGCCGGCCAGCCGGGGCCCGGTGGGCGAGGCCACGGCGGCCACCGTGACGTCGAAGTCGGAGTACGGCCGCAGGTGCAGCCGGGCCTCGCGCAGCGAGTGGGTGGCCGTGTCGACGGTGACCGGCTCGTCGGTGCGCAGCAGCCGCATCACCACGTCCAGGTTCGTCTCCAGCAGCTCCCTGGTCTGGGTCGGGTCGAGCCCGATCATCGCCGAGTCCGTGGGCAGCGAGCCCGGCCCGACGCCCAGCATGGCGCGGCCCTTGGTCAGGTGGTCGAGCAGCACCATCCGCTCGGCCACCCACAGCGGGTTGTGGTACGCCAGCGAGATCACCCCGGTGCCCAGCCGGATGGTCCGGGTGCGCTCGGCGGCCGCCGCGATGAACACCTCGGGCGAGGCGATGATCTCGCTGCCCGCCGAGTGGTGCTCGCCGATCCAGGCCTCGTCGTAGCCGAGGTAGTCCAGGTGCTCGATCAGGCGCAGGTCCCGCTGCAGGGCCAGCGTCGGGTTCTCTCCCGCCGGGTGGAACGGTGCCAGGAAGATGCCGAAGCGCAGTCTGCTCATGCGCCTCAACGTACGGGTCGAATGTGACGGCCGACACCGTTGCGGGCAGGTTGCTTCGGGCTAGCGGGTTCCGTCGGCGGCCTCGTAGAGCAGGCCGTACATCTCCTCGACGCCGGGCACGTCGGTGAAGTCCAGCGGCTCGTCGGAGGCGGATTCGACGCTCAGGGTGCCGCAGCCGAGCATCCGCTCGAACATGGTCTGGCGGAAGTGCACGCTGGTGATCCGGTGCATCGGGATCTCGAAGCCGGTCCTGGTGAGCACGCCCTCGCGGACCAGGACCCGGCGGTCGGTGAGCACGAAGTGGGTGCACGCCCAGCGCAGCAGCGGCGCCACCGAGAACCAGCCGATCACCGCGGCGGCCGCCAGCGCGATCCCCCACCAGCCGAAGCTCCGCCACGGTTGGTGGCTGACCACGGCGGCGAGGTAGGCCGCCGCGCCCACGGTGACCAGGAAAACCAACCCCGGCATGACCAGCATCTTGGGGTGCGGATGCCGATGGGCGAGCACCTCTTCGCCGGTGACCAGCAGCTCGTCCGGATAGGCCACGCCCGCTACGGTAGTCCGGCGCCGGGGTTCGGTGCGGTAGGACCGCAAAACGTTCTTCTTCGACGGTGTCGGCCGGCTAACGTTCGGCCATGTCGAACCCGCCAGTGGGTCCGCCGCCGGCCGGCTTTCCGCCGTACCCGAGCTACCCGCCGCCCGGCTGGTCCCCGGTGCCCGCCGACCCGCTGATCGCCACCGACTTCGGCGGTTGGTTCAACAGGTTGTTCGGGGTCGTCCGGCGCAGCTTCTGGCGGCTCTCGCTGATCACGTTGATTGCCGGCGGGATCATGGGTCTGGTGGTCGGGACCGGTATCGCGGCCTCGTCCGCCGCCGGCGCCTTCCACCCTGACACCGCCCCGGGGTCCACCACCGCCTACACCGTCGACACCGTCGGTTCTGTGATCATGATGCTCTGCATCCTGGTGGCGGTGTTGGCGGCCATGGTGGGGCAGGGCGCCTCGATCCACCTCGCGGTGACGGACGCCGCCGGCCGGCACGCCACGATCGCCGACGCGCTGCGGGTGGGCCTGCGACGGGTGCTGCCGCTGGCCGGTTGGACCCTGCTGACCGGCGTGGTCGCGATCCTCGGGTTCTTTCTGCTGGTCATCCCCGGCATCTATCTCATGACCGTGTTCAACGCCTCGCTCGCCTGCGTGGTGGTCATCGAGCGCACCGACGCCACCCGATGCTTCGACCTGATCAGCGGACGGTTCTGGGCGACCCTCGGCAGGCTGCTGCTCGGCTGGCTGGTCACCCAGATGATCCCGTACGTGGCCATCATTCCGGTGGCCCTCCTGGGCGGGCTGGTCTCGTCCATCAGCCCCGGCGTTGCCGGCACGATCGCATGGTCCGTGACCAGCGTGGTGATGGTGGCGGCGTTCATCTTCCCGTACTTCGTCCTGAGCACCGCGATCACCGTGGTCACCTACGCCGAGCTGCGCGGTCACGATGACCGGTTCACCAGCGTCCAGACGCTCGCCGACGAGCTCGCCCGCCCGTAGGGCCTCACACCGCGCGAAGGTGCACCACGTCTCCGGACGCGACGGCACGGGTGACGCCGTTCGGCTCGCGGACCACCAGCCGCCCGTCCTCGTCGACGTCCTCCGCGACGGCCAACAGCGTCCGCTCGGCGCCCGGCAGCTCGATGCGGACCCTGGCGCCGAGGGTCGCGCAGGCCGCCCGGTAGGCCGCGCGCAGCCCGCTCGCGTCCGGGTCGCCGCCGGCCTCCCGCCACGCCGCCTCGTCGGCGAGCAACCGCCGCAGCAGGGCGGTCAGCAGCTCGGCGCGGGGGACGTCGGCGCCCTGCGCGGCCAGCGAGGTGGCGGTGTCGGGGAGCTGGTCGGCTCGGGTACGGACGTTCAGGCCGATGCCCAGCACCACGGAGGGGTCGTCGCCTCCGTTGGCCACCTCGGCGAGCAGGCCGGCCGCCTTGCGGCGGTCGTGCGGCGGGCCGAGCAGCAGGTCGTTGGGCCACTTGAGCGCGGCGTCGACGGTGGTGAGCGAGCGGATGGTGTGCACCAGCGACACCCCGGCCAGCAGCGGCAGCCAGCCCCACCGCGACGGCGGCACCCCGATCGGGCGCAGCAGCACGCTGAACGTCAGCCCGGCGTGGGACGGTGAGGTCCAGCGGCGGTCCAACCGGCCTCGGCCGGCCTCCTGCAGCTCGGCGACCAGCACCGTCCGGTCCGCGGCCCCGGAGCGGGCGGCGGCGAGCAGGTCGGCGTTGGTGGACCCGGTGCGTTCCACCACGTCCAGTTTGGCGACGACGCCGGCCAGTTCGGTCCGCAGTGCTGTGACGTCGAGTGCTGAGTCGGCGTGTTCGTCCATGGCGTCACTAAGGTACGCACCTATGAGTACAGCGACGCAGCCGATCGGCGAGCCGCCCGCCGAGGAGCCGGACATCCACACCACCGCCGGCAAGCTGGCCGACCTGTACCGCCGCCACGACGCCGCCATCCACGCCGGCACCGAGAAGGCCATCGAGCGCCAGCACGCCAAGGGCCGCCAGACCGCGCGCGAGCGGATCGACCAGCTGCTCGACCCCGGCTCGTTCGTCGAGCTGGACGCCCTGACCCGGCACCGCTCGACCAACTTCGGGATGGACGCCAACCGCCCGCTCGGCGACGGCGTGGTGACCGGCTCGGGCACCGTCGACGGGCGGCCGGTCGCGGTGTTCAGCCAGGACGCGACGGTGTTCGGCGGCTCGCTGGGCGAGGTCTACGGCGAGAAGATCGTCAAGGTGATGGACCTGGCCGCCAAGATCGGCTGCCCGGTGATCGGCATCAACGACGGCGGCGGGGCGCGGATCCAGGAGGGTGTGGTCGCGCTCGGGCTCTACGGCGAGATCTTCATGCGCAACGTCCGCTCGTCCGGGGTGATCCCGCAGATCTCGCTGGTCATGGGCGCGTGCGCGGGCGGCGCTGTGTACTCGCCGGCGATCACGGACTTCACCGTGATGGTGGACCAGACGTCCAACATGTTCATCACCGGCCCGGACATCATCAAGACGGTGACCGGCGAGGAGGTCGACTTCGAGGAGCTGGGCGGCGGGCGGGCGCACAACACCAAGTCCGGGGTGGCGCACTACCTGGCCGAGGACGAGACGGACGCGCTGTCCTACGTCAAGGAGCTGCTCAGCTTCCTGCCGTCCAACAACCTCTCCGAGCCGCCCCGGTTCGCCCCGTCCGAGCCGGTCGAGGGGTCCATCGCCGACTCGCTGTCCGACACCGACCTGGAGCTGGACACCCTCATCCCGGACTCCCCGAACCAGCCGTACGACATCCACGAAGTGATCACGCGGGTGGTGGACGACGGTGAGTTCCTCGAGGTCCACGCCCTGTTCGCGCCGAACATCGTGGTCGGCTTCGGCCGGGTGGAGGGCCAGAGCGTCGGCGTGGTGGCCAACCAGCCCACCCAGTACGCCGGCTGCCTGGACATCGACGCATCCGAGAAGGCCGCGCGGTTCGTGCGGACCTGCGACGCGTTCAACATCCCGATCCTGACCTTCGTGGACGTGCCCGGCTTCCTGCCCGGCACCGACCAGGAGTGGAACGGCATCATCCGCCGCGGCGCCAAGCTGATCTACGCCTACGCCGAGGCCACCGTGCCCAAGGTCACCGTGATCACCCGCAAGGCCTACGGCGGGGCGTACGACGTGATGGGCTCCAAGCACCTGGGCGCGGACCTGAACATCGCCTGGCCCACCGCGCAGATCGCCGTCACCGGGGCGCAGGGCGCGGTGAGCATCCTGTACCGCAAGGAGCTGCGCCCGCTGGAGGGCGACGAGCTCGCGGCCAAGCGCGCGGAGCTGCAGACCGAGTACGAGGACACGCTCTGCAACCCGTACATCGCCGCCGACCGCGGCTACATCGACGCGGTCATCCCGCCCTCGCACACCCGGGGGCACGTGGGCCGCGCGCTGCGCACCCTGGCCACCAAGCGGGAGGCCGCCCCGGCCCGCAAGCACGGAAACATCCCGCTCTGATGGCCGAGCAGACGCCGGACGAGCAGACGCCCGAGCAGCGGCGCGCGCTGTTCCGAGTGGTGCGCGGCGACCCGGACGACGCCGAACTGGCCGCCCTGACCGCCGTACTAGCGGCCGCCGCCTCCACCCCGCCCGCGCCCGCCGCCGAGGACGCCCGGGGCCGCAGCGTCTGGGTGGACCGAGCGGCCGCCCTGCGCCCGCCACTGCACCCCGGGCCAGGCGCCTGGAGGGCCTCCACCTTACCCCGTTGACCACAGTATCTTGCGTGCTCCACGTAGTAGACTGTGGCCGTGGATGCCGCGAAGCGGAACGTGACGGTGCAGCTCGACGAACAGCTGATCCACCGCGCCAAGGTGCTGGCGGCGCGCCGGGGTACCTCGATCAGCGGCCTGGTCGCCGAACAGATCGTGAAGCTGACCGAGGCCGACGAGCGCTACCAGCGGGCTCGGGAGTCCGCGCTGCGCATCCTGGAGCAGACCCGCGCCGAGCGCGCCCGCCTTGCCGGCACCGACAACACCGAGCGCCGTTGGTCCAGGAACGAGCTATACGACGAGCGACTCGGTCGCTACGGCTCGTGACCGTCTTCGTCGACACCAACGTACTGATCTACGCTCACGACCCGAGAGAACGAGTCAAGTCAGCCACCGCTGACACACTGCTCACCGAGCTCTGGCAGAGCGGCGAAGGTGCGCTCAGCACGCAGGTACTCCAGGAGTTCTACAACGTCGCAACGACCAAGCTGGACCCCAAGCTGAGCCCAAGTACGGCGCGCACGATCGTCGCCGACTACGCGGAGTGGGCGGTGGTGGAGACCACGCCGCAGCTGATCGTGTCCGCGAGCATCCTGCACGAGCACGACAGCGTCAGCTTCTGGGACGCGATGATCGTCGAAGCGGCCATGCTGGCCGGCGCGGCGACGCTGCTGACCGAGGACCTCCAGCACGGCAGGCGGTTCGGCGAGCTGACGGTGCGCAACCCGTTCCGGCCCGGTTCGTAGGGGCGATCGGCGCGCCTGCCGGATCAGGCCGCATGCCCGCGCCGGGCGGGGGCGTACCGCGCAGCCAACCGGGCCAGTGCCAGCGCGGCGACCAGCAGGCCGAAGTCGCGCAGCGCGATGTCGTAGAAGCCGGGGCCGGTCAGCAGGTTGACGATGATGCCGGCCAGCCAGGCGGCGACGAGCAGGCCGCCGAACCGGGGCGCCACCGCCACCACCAGCCCGGCCACGATCTCGATCACGCCGACGGCGAGCATGGCCTGATGCGCGGTGCCCGGCACCAGGTTGTCGACCCAGCCCGCGAGGTAGGTGGGCCAGTCGACCAGCAGGTTGGTGAACTTGTCCAGCCCGAACAGGATCGGCGCCACCGTGAACACGGTGCGCAGCAGCACGAACGCCTGACGGGCCGGGTCGGATCGCAGCGATCCGAGCGCGGACGGGGACAGCTCGGTGGACATGACTTCCTCCTTCTGACGGCTTCTAACGGCAACTCACGCTAACCTTAGAAAGCTTCGACCTCTTTAGTCAACAGAAGTGAGTTTTAGAATGGGTGACGTCGACGAGACACGGCCCTCCCACGTCCAGGGGGACGTGTCCGCCATCGCCGCGCTCGGCGAGCCGACCCGCAGGCGGCTCTACGAGTTCGTGGTGGGCCAGCCCGCGCCGGTCGGCCGGGACGAGGCCGCGGCGGCGGCGGGCGTGCCCCGCGCGACGGGGGCGTTCCACCTGGACAAGCTGGTGGCCGAGGGATTGCTGGAGGTCGTCTACGAGCGACGCACCGGACGCAGCGGCCCGGGCGCCGGCCGCCCGTCCAAGCTGTACCGGCGCTCGGCGAGGCACATCGCGGTCTCGCTGCCCGAGCGGCGCTACGAGCTGGCCGCCCGGCTGCTGGCCGACGCGCTCCAGGAGGCCGAGGCCAGCGGCCAGCCACCCGGCACCACGCTGGGGCGGCGAGCCCACCAACTCGGCATCCAGATCGGCGAAGCCGCCCGCACGGCCGGCGACACGCACGTCGCGGTGCTGCCCACCCTGCGCGAGTTCGGATTCGAGCCTCGGGAAGAGGGCGACACCGTGGTCCTGGCCAACTGCCCGTTCGACACGCTGGCCCGCCAGCACACCGAGCTCGTGTGCGGCATGAACCTGCGCCTCATCGACGGCGTACTGGAGGGCCTCGCCGCCACCGGCATCACCGCCCGCCTCGCACCCCGCCCCGACCACTGCTGCGTCCAGCTCCTCGACGGGTCCCGCCCGGACTCATAGGGCCGTTTGGCGTAAACGGGCACCCCCGCCCGGTGCCCCTGTGCTGTACTGGGAAGACCGCTGGTCATTTCGGGGGACGGTCCGATCGCGCGCCCAACCCGCACGGGGCCTCACTCGGTCGTGGTCGACGATCACGGCCCGCGCGGGCCGACCTTCGAGTGAGGAGCCGACATGAACAGCCCTCAGCCCCCACAGCCCGAGTGGACCGGTCAGCCGGCTCCCGATGCCTGGCCCCAACAGCAGTGGCAGGGCGCCCCCGGCGGTCCGGCCGGCTGGCAGCAGCAGCCCTATCCGGCGGGCTGGGCGAGCGGCCCCGAGACGCCCGTGCGGATGCCGGGGACGGTGATCGCCGGGCTGGTCATGACCTACATCGGGGGCGGTGTGATGGTCCTGATCGGCCTTGTCCTGTTGATCGGGTCGGCCAACAGCGAGTTCTCGACGGCGTTCGCCAGCGGGCTGGGCGCGCCCAGGGAAGCTTTGTCCTTCGTGCTCGTGGCGGTCGCGCTGTTCGTCCTGGTGTTCGGCGCGATCGTCATCCTGCCCGCCGTGCTGGCCAACAAGGGCAGGAACGGGGGACGGATAGCGCTGACCGTGATCGGCGGCATCGCGGTGGCGCTCAACCTGATCTCGCTGGTCGTGCAGGGCAAGCTGGGAGGGCTGCTGAGCACGGCGTGGATCGCGGTGGCGGTGGGGCTGCTGTGGACCGGCCGGGCCACCGCCTGGTTCCAGTACAGGGCGCGGCACCGACACCCGGCGGGGTAGGTGCGGGCGGGTTGGCCGGGCTGGCCCGGCGACGTGCCGGCCGGTTTGCTGTCCTACCCGGCGAGCTGGGGAAACGACCCGGAGACGACCCGACGCCGGCCCGGCACGCTCGTCGCGGGGCTGGTGCTGACCTATCTGGGCGCCGGGCTGGCCGGGGTGTTCGGCCTGGTGCCGGTGGCCGGGTACGCGTTCGAGGTCGCCGCCCACGGCTTCGGCACCGGCTTCGGCGCCGAGATCGTGGCGGTGATCATGTTGTTCCTGCTGGCCGTGCACGTGCTGTGCGCGGGCCTGCTGGTGCTGGCGGCGCTGGCCCAGCAGGGGCGGGGCTGGGCACGGGTGGTCATCACGGTCATCGGCGGCCTGGTGACGTCGATCTGCGGGTGGGTGGCGGCGGGGGAGGTCCGTACGGCGCTGGTCGGCGTGGCGTGGGTGGGCACGGCCGTGACGCTGATGTGGGTGGGCCGGGCGAACGCGTGGTACCGGCACATTGGCGGCCCGGCGGCGCGCGATGTGGTGATCCGGCGCCGTCAGCGTTCGGAGCGCGCCAGCGCGTGCTCCACCAGCGCGATCAGGGCCGCCTGGCAGGAGTCCGCGTTGCGCGCGTCCAGCCGTACCACCGGGCAGTCGGCGGGCAGCACCAGCGCGTCGCGGATGTGGGCGTCGGTGAACGCGGCGGTGTCGTCGAACTCGTTGATCGCCGCCACGAACGGCACCCGGCGGCTCTCGAAGAAGTCGATGGCCGCGAAGCAGTCGTCCACCCGGCGCAGGTCGATCAGCACCACGGCGCCGACCGCGCCCACCGTCAGCTCGTCCCACATGAACCAGAACCGGTTCTGGCCGGGGGTGCCGAACACGTAGAGGATCATCGACTCGTCGATGGTGATCCGGCCGAAGTCCATGGCCACGGTGGTGGTCCGCTTCTCGGCCACCTGGGAGACGTCGTCGACGCCCTCGGACAGCGTGGTCATCTCCTGCTCGGTGCTCACCGGCGGGATCTCGGAGAGCGCGCCGACCATCGTCGTCTTGCCCACCCCGAATCCGCCGGCGACCAGGATCTTGAGCGGGATCGGGGCCGACACCTCCGTGCGGGTGGCGGTGAGCTCAGAGGGTGCGGAGTCCATCAAGCAGCCTTTCCAGCAGCGCTCGGCTGGGTCCACCAGCCGTGGTGGTCGGGGGTGGTGCGTGTACCACCAGGTATCCGGCGTCGGCCAGGTCGCTGACCAGGACCCTGGCCACGCCGACGGGCACCCCGAGGGCGGCGCCGATCTCGATCACCGAGACCGGCCGCCGGCCACCCAGCTCGATGATCGTGCGGTACTCGAAGTCCAGCGTGGTGGCCAGCCGGGCGCCGTGACCGCTGACCGTCACCATTGCCTCGACCGGCATGTCCATGCCGCTCTCGGTGTGGGTCCGGCCCCTGGTCAGCGCGTAGACCGGCACCACGCGACCGGCGCGGTCCGGCTGTGTTGTTCCACCACCGCCCCAGCCACCACTCATCGGGTGGCCTTGGCGGAACGGGCCGCCGGGGTCAGCGCGTGCCCGACGCTGCTGGCCAACATCGTCATCTCGTAGCCGATCATGCCGAGGTCGCACTGCCGCTCGGTGTGCACGACCAGGGTCGAGCCCGCGCTGACCGCCGTCGCGAACAGGTAGCCGCCGGACATCTCCACGATGGTCTGGGTCACGGGCTCCGCCTCGAGCAGGGTGGCGGCCCCGCGCGCCAGGCTGACCAGCCCGGACGCGGCGGCGGCCAGCCGGTCCGCGAGCGCGTCGCCGACCTGCTCGGACGCGGCCAGCGGGAGCCCGTCCCCGGAGACAACCACGCAGTGCCGCACGCCCGGGGTGGCCTTGACGAAGTCGTTGAGCAGCCAGTCCAGCTGGCCGCGCTTCGAGGTCATCTCGGCGCCTCCTGTTCGGCATCGGCGTGGCGGTCGGCGTCCTGATGCTCCTCGGCATCCCGCCGTTCGGCGTCGGCGCGCGCGGCGTGGCGGCTGGCCTGGTACTGGGACAGCGCGTCGGTGGCCGAGGGCGCCCTGGGGGCCGGCACCGGGTGGTCCGGCTCGGGGGCGCGTTCGCGGGCGGGGCCGCGCAGCTCGGGAGCCAGGTGCGTCTGCGGGCGCCGGCGGCTGAGCGTGGGCGGCGGGTCGGGATCGTCGGCCACGTTCATCTCGGGGGCGGGGACCGGTCGGGCGCGCGCCGCCATGGCCGCCGCCGCCCGCTCTGGCTGAGGTTGCGGCCTCGGCCTCGGCCTCGGCGTTGGCCTCGGCCGTGCCCTCGGCGTTGGCGCGGGTTCCTCGTCCTCGCTCCACCAGCGTCCCCACTGCGAGCTCGACGCGACGCCGTTCCGCTCCCACGACCCGGCCGTCTCCGCGGTCGCGGTGCTCGTCCCGGTGCTCGTCCCGGTGCTCGTCACAGGGGCCTCGTCGTCGGCCTCGCTGGCGTGTCGCGGCCGGGCGCCGACCTTGCCGACCCCGAGGGCCGGCCTGGGCTGCCCGGGGCCGCGCTGCAGGTGCCGTCCACCCGGCGTCCGCTGCTGCCCGGGGCCGAACAGCTCGGGCGGCAGCACCACCGCGGCGGTCACCCCGCAGCCGGGGGTCGGCGTGAGCGAGACCTCCAGCCCGTGCCGGTTGGCCAGCCTGGCCACCACGTGGAAGCCGAGCTGACGGGACTCGGACAGGTCCACGTCCGGCGCCCTGGACAGCAGCTCGTTCGCCGCCACGATGTCCTCCGGCGGCATGCCGACGCCCCAGTCCTCGATGGTGATCAGCTCGGCGCCCGGGATCTTGGGGTACGGGCGGCCGGCGATCGAGACGGTCGAGCCCGGCGGGGAGAACCGCACGGCGTTCTCGGTCAGCTCGGCCAGCAGGTGGGTCAGGTCCGCGACGCAGTTGCCGGCCACGGACAGCCGCTCGTCCACCGAGAAGGTCACCCGGTCCAGGTCCTCGGTCTCCGCGATGGCGGCCTGCACCACCTCGCGCAGCGGCACCGGCGCGCCCCACACCCGTGAGGTCTCCTCGCCGGAGAGCACCAGCAGGCTCTCCGCGTTGCGCCGCACCCGGGTGGCCAGGTGCTCCAGCTTGAACAGCTCGGACAGCGCGTCCGGGTCGCGCTCCTTGTCCTCCAGCTGGTTGATGATCTCCAACTGGCGGTAGAGCATCTTCTGGTTGCGTCGCGCCAGGTTGACCAGCAGGTCGGAGGTGAACCGCCGCCGCCCGGCCTCCGAGTCGGCGATCCGCTTGGCCAGGTACATCCGCTGCTGGTCGTCCTCGCTGATCCGCCAGAACAGCAGCAGCCCGACGCAGGCGCAGGCCACCGAGAAGCCGTGGATGCCCGACCAGATCCAGGGGCTGGCCTGGGCGGCGTGGTGGTTGAAGATCAGGTGCGGGAACAGCCAGGACCCGATCCCGTGGCTCAGCGCGGTGAACACGACATTCCACAGAAACGGAATCCAGTCCTGATACAGCGCGATGAACCCGATGATGATGAAGAAGTGGAAATGGGCCTCGATCGATCCGTGACTGAACCCGACAAACGAAATCGAGCAGAACGTCAGGCCCGCGGTGGCAATGATCGAGGCCAGTCGGCGGTATTTGACCCACCACGCCAGACCGGCGCACGCGGCGGGCACCGCGACAACCTCGGCGCATCGCAGCGGGCTGAATCCCAGCACCAGGCCGAACACGAAGAGTACTGGTAGATGCACTGCCAGTACGATCAGCACAATGCGGTGCCGACGAGCCCAGGCCTCCTCGTCCAGCATGTTACCGAGTGGTAGATAACGCCAGAGCGTGTCCATCATCGGACCCGTCCACCTCCTCTCCGGGTGATGACTGGGCCGAATAGAGCAATACGGCGTGATCGACTCATCATCTGTTTGTCGGCATCCAACATTCGATCGGGGAGCTACCGACGGCGACCATAGCCGTCATCTCGAGAAAGCGCGCACCGACGTGAGTCTTTCCACTTTCCGCACAACCCACTACCGGCAAACGGAGTATTCGCGCGAGCGCCGGATGGCGGAGCCTCGCAACAGTACTTCCGCTGTGCCTCACTAGTCTCAGCCACCGTGAAGGTTGTGCTCGCGTCCGCGTCGCCGGCCCGGCTCGGGGTGCTGCGCGCCGCCGGTCTGGACCCACTGGTCGAGGTGTCCGATGTCGACGAGGACGGCGTGCTCACCGCCGTCCGCGACGCCCCTGCGGCCCGCCAGGTGGCCGCGCTGGCCTGCGCCAAGGCGGCCACCGTGGGCGAGCGGCTGGCCGGTTCGGGGGGCGAGCACGCCGACATGGTGGTGCTGGGCTGCGACTCGATGCTGTTCGTGGGCGGCGAGCTGGTCGGCAAGCCGGGCACGGTGGAGGCCGCGCGCCGGCGCTGGACGGGCATGGCCGGCCGGACCGGCGAGCTGCTCACCGGGCACGCGGTGCTGCGGCTGTCCGGCGGCGCGGTCGGCGAGGTCGCCGTCGGCCATGCCGCGACCACCGTCCGGTTCGGCCGGCCCACCGAGCCCGAGCTGGAGGCCTACCTCGCCTCCGGGGAGCCGCTCGCGGTGGCCGGCGGGTTCACCCTGGACGGGCTGGGCGGCTGGTTCGTCGAGGGCATCGACGGCGACCCGTCCAACGTGATCGGCATCAGCCTGCCGCTGGTCCGCCGGTTGCTCGCCGACGTGGGTGTCGTGGTGACCGAGCTCTGGAAACAGGACTAGCCTCGCGAGCATGCCGGTACCGAACGACACAGACCCGAAGCTGGCCGCCTACGCGCACCCGGAGCGCCTGGTCACCACCGGGTGGCTGGCCGAACACCTCGACGACCCCGGGCTGGCCGTCGTCGAGTCCGACGAGGACGTGCTGCTCTACGACACCGGCCACATCCCCGGCGCGGTCAAGGTCGACTGGCACACCGAGCTGAACGACCCGGTGACCAGGGACTACGTCAACGGCCGGCGGTTCGCCGAGCTGGTCGGCGAGAAGGGCATCGGCCGCGACACCACCGTGGTGATCTACGGCGACAAGAACAACTGGTGGGCGGCGTACGCGCTGTGGGTGTTCAGCCTGTTCGGCCACCCCGACGTGCGGCTGCTCGACGGCGGCCGCGCCAAGTGGGTCGCCGAGGGCCGCGAGCTGACCAGGGAGGCCTCCAAGCCGGACCCGGTGGACTACCCCGTGGTCGAGCGCGACGACAGCGTGATCAGGGCGTTCAAGGAGCAGGTGCTCGAACACCTGGGCCGGCCGCTGGTGGACGTCCGCTCGCCCGGCGAGTACTCCGGCGAGCTGCTGCACATGCCCGACTACCCGCAGGAGGGCGCGGTGCGCGGCGGGCACATCCCCGGCGCGGCCAGCGTGCCGTGGGCCCGGGCCGCCGCCGAGGACGCCACCTTCAAGACCCGCGACGAGCTGGAGGCCATCTACCAGGGCGAACAGGGCCTCGCGCCGTCCGACGAGGTGATCGCCTACTGCCGTATCGGCGAGCGCTCCAGCCACACCTGGTTCGTGCTCACCCACCTGCTCGGCTTCGAGAACGTCCGCAACTACGACGGCAGCTGGACGGAGTGGGGCAACTCCGTGCGGGTGCCGATCGTGACCGGGTCCGAACGAGGCTCCGTGACGTGAGTACGGCGGTGAACGGGCTGCCGCCGAGGCTGGCGGAGCTCGTCGAGGACTTCTCCGAGGTCGGGGTGAAGGACCGGCTGCAGCTGTTGCTGGAGCTTTCCGAAGAACTGCCGGCGTTGCCGTCCAAGTACGACGGGCACCGGGAGGAGATGGAGCAGGTCCACGAGTGCCAGACTCCGCTGTTCCTGGCCGTCGAGGTGGACGCCGAGCGCATCGTGCACCTGTACTTCGACGCCCCGCCCGAGGCCCCGACCACCCGGGGCTTCGCCTCGATCATGCACACCGGGCTGGACGGCGAGACCGCCGATGACGTCCTCGCCGTTCCGAACGACTTCTACCTCGCGCTCGGCCTCGGCGAGGCGGTCAGCCCGCTGCGACTGCGCGGCATGGCCGCCATGCTCGCCCGGATCAAGAACCAGGTCCGCGCCGCCGCGTCCTGACCAGCCGGAACGGCGCGCGGCACGGGGTGTCAGGACGCGTTCGAGCGCAGCAGCTCGATGATCGTGTCCAGCTTCTTTCCATGATCGGTGAGCATGGCACCGTGCTCGGCCAGCGTGACGGCCTGCTCGGTCTGCTTGGCGGCGAGCTGATCCAGCTTGACGCCCTGCTCGGCCTGCGTGCTGGCGAGTTCGTCCTGTTTGCCGGCGATCTCTTCCATCCGCATGCCCTGGCGGCGCTGGGTGGCCGAGATGTCGGCGAGCATGACGTAGATCGCCTGCACGTCGTTGTCGAGCTGGCGAACCTTGCGATCCAGCTCCGGGGGGACGCCCATGGCCGCGAAGCCTAACGGTTCGCATCCGGTGCCCTTCCACGCCCTCACGCGAGCATCGCCCGGGCGCGGCCGGCTGCCGTGAACGAAATCGGCCAAACTGCCCCTGGGCACGGCACCGGCCGGTCACAATCCTGCGTACCCCTTATTGATCGGTGTGGTTGCGCCAGGAGTTGATCCGGTTCGATGCCCGGGCCCCGCGTCAGTCGCTGGTTGTCGCGAACGACCGTCGCGAGCCTGGCGGTGCTGGTGGGCAGCCTGGCGTTCGTGGTGATCGTCCGCGTCGGGCAGGGTTCGTCGGCGGCGGACGAGACCGCTTCGATGTTGGCGTACCTGCTCGCCGGCGCCGGTGTCATCGTCACGTTGGTGAGCGGGGAGGTGGAGCGCCGGAGGGCGGCCGGGCTGCCCGCGACCGCCGAGCAGGTAGACCAAGCGGCGGCGACCCTGGCGGGGCGAGTCCGCGAATGGTGGAGTGACGAGGCCCAGCTTCGGAACCTGGAGGAGCCGATGCCGGTGCGGTGGCGGCTGAGCGGTAACGGACCGATGGACCAGCCAGACGCGATCACCCGCGGCGAGCCGTTGACCTTCGCGCACAGCTCCGCCGCTATCGGGCTGCTGGCCGAGCAGTTCCGGGCGTTGCGTCGTGGGCGTCTGGTCATCACCGGCGGACCGGGCACCGGCAAGACCACCCTGGCCGTGCAGCTGCTGCGGGAGCTGCTCGTCGAGCTGGAACCGGGCGAGCCGGTGCCGGTGCTGCTACCGCTGTCCGGGTGGGACCCCGACACAGAGCCTCGGCTCCAGGACTGGCTGGCCACAGAGCTCGATCAGTCGTATCCGCACCTGCGGGCGATCAGTCACCGGGCCGCCGAGGCGCTCGCCGCGCAGGGCCGGGTGCTACCCATCCTCGACGGCCTGGACGAGGTCGACCCCGGACGCCGCGCCGCGATCATCACCGCACTGAACCGAACCTGGCCGGGCAAGTACGTACTGGCTAGCCGTCGTCCCGAGTTCCGCGATGCGATCACCGAGGCTGGCAATGTGCTCACCGGCGCGCTCGTCATCGCCCCCGATTACCTCACACCGAAAGATGCCGCCGGCTACCTGCGTAAACATGTGGCGCCCCAACTCCGACCAGAATGGCGGAACATCCTGCGCGACCTCGCCGGTGGCGACGCGCCTCGGTTGGCGGCGGTGACCGAGACGCCGCTCGGCCTGTGGTTGTTGCGCGCCGTGTACGCCGATTCTCCGCGCGTCCCCTCGGCGCTCACTGACGGTACGTTCACCACCGTCGCCGACTTGCGCGCGCACCTGCTCGAGGAACTCATCCCGGCCGTGATCGCCGCTCGCCCACGCCGTTCCACCCACATGCACAACGGATGCGACCTGCATCGCTGGCTCACCACGCTCGCCGAACAGATGCGCGCCCGAGGGACGCGAGATTGGTACTGGTGGCAACTGCCCGCATACGCCCTCCCGACCCGCCCCCGCGCCGTTGCTGTCACCGTCAGGCTCGTGGTCGCACTGACGCTCGGCCTGGTGGCCGCCTGGGCATTCGGAGTGGCGAGCGCGCTCACGGTCCCGCTGCTGGTCGGGCTGCCGCTCGGGCTGGCAGCATGGCTGGCGCTCCGCACCCTCGGGCGACGTCTCAAGGCTGCCACGGAGGTGGCTGCCGTGATCGTGTTCGCGATCGCTTCAGGGATGTTGGTCTTGGATCAGGTCGGGCTCATGCGGGTGCCCAGGCTGATGGCCGGCCTGCTGGTGATGGGTCTGGCGACGGGGATGGCAGTCGGATACCTGGTCGAGATGCTGGTGAAGCTCGACACCCCGCCCATGCACCCCAACACCCGCGTGGCCGGGCGCGGCCGCAAGCTCGCCGAGGTCGCGGCGTTTGGGCTGTTCGCATGGCTGGGATCCGGGCTGGTGCTCGGGGTACTGGGCGGGCCCTGGACCGGGCTGCTGGTCGGACTGGCGGTGGGGCTGGTGCTGTGTCCTGCTGTTCGCCCCGGCTACGGCCTGGGGCGGCTTCACGACCGCGGCGTTGCGGGAGACGCTGCGCCGGCCCCGTCGGCTGCCGGTCCCCTGGCGGGTCATGCCGATGTTGCAGGACTGCCACCGGCTCGGCTTGGTGCGAGCGGTCGGTACGGCCTACCAGTTCCGGCACGCTCAGCTTCAGGACTACCTGGCCCCGCCGGAACCTCGGTCAGCGGGGTAGGGCGGTCGGGGGGATCTCGGCGGTGTCCTCGGAGGGCTGGTCGGTGGCGTCTCGCAGCGTGATGGTCTGGACGGTGTACTCGATGCCGGCGGGGGTGGCGCGGGTGCGCAGTGAGGTCGGGCCGGTGAAGCGGTGGAAGGTGCAGTCGCGGCTGAAGGTGGCGAGGTCGGTGTTCCAGGCGCGGCCGGTGGTGTAGAAGAGGTCGTAGTCGCCGTCCGGGATGCCGTCCAGGCGGCTCACCTGGCCGGCGGTGACGGCGATCGAGGCCAGCGGCTTCTGGCCGGTGGACATCACGACGACGGCGTCGGCGGTGGCCTCGTTGTGGACTTCTAGGACGCCGTCGCCGGGCTGGCCGGGGGCGCGGTGGTCGGCCACCAGGGTGCCGTTGGGCAGCGGCGGGCGGACGTCGGCGGCGTCGGGTGGCGGCAGCGCGGCGCCCCAGCGGTAGGGCGGGCGGTCCGGGCGGTCGGGGGGCGCGGCGGCCAGCGCGGCCGAGGCGTTCCGCAGCGCCGGCATGCCCGGGGCGGTGGCGATCGCGGCGGCGGCGGTCGGCCCGGCGCAGATCGCGCGCAGGTTGATCTGCTGGCTCAGGAAGGCCAGCTCGCGGGCGAACTGGCGCAGGGCGGTTGCCAGCGCGGTGTTCTCGGCGGCCACGGACGCGGGCGGTGCGCTGTTCGCGAGCCGTTCGGCGGCGCCGCTGGCCACCCCGGCGGCGGCCAGCACGGTCCGGTCCAGCACGTCCAGCGTCGGCGCACGCGCGATGGCGGTGAACGCGCCGGCCAGCTCGCGGTCGGTTCGGTCCAGCAGCTCCTGGTAGGCGGCGGGGGTGGACGCGGTCGGCGGAGGCGCGGGCGGTTCCGGGGCTCGCGCGCACCCGGTGAGCACAACCACCAGCGTGAGCAGGGCGGCCACCGGTGCGCTACGTGTCATCGGCCGCTCCCCCGGGTCGCCGGAAACCTCAAATCTTGCTCTGCTCAAGCTCAAGCCCGGCTCAAGTCCCTGGCCCCCTTCCGGTGACCCCGCCCACAATCCACAGGTACAGCTCCAACGAGGGGAAGGAGCGTACAGATGACACACCTCGCGGCTGCCCCGACACAGGGTGACACCTGGGGCCTGAGCGGACCGACATTCCTGCTTTTCTACCTGGCGCTGGCCGGCTTCATCATGATCGCGGCGCTGGCCGCCCGGCGCACGATGCGGACCCGCCGGGCGCCGGCGTACGGCACGCACGTGCTGGAGACGGAGGGCGACGGCCCGTACCTGGCCGCGTACCTCAACGGCGGCCCCAAGCTGGCGATGATCGCGGCGCTGAGCTCGCTGCGGGTGGCCGGCCTGGTGCGCGGGCGTGACCACCGCTGCGAGCGGGTCGGCACCCCGACCTCGGGGTGGCTGCCCCGGCTGGAGCGGGCAATCCTGGACGAGGCGGGCTCCTCGCCGAAGGTCACCCGGCTGGTCCGGCGGGAACCGGTGGCCGCGGCCCTGGATGCGCTGCGTGACGAGCTGGTCCGGCGAAGGCTGCTGGTCAGCGACCGGGACCGGGCGGCCTTCCGACGGTGGCACTGGGCGATGGTCGCCGTGTTCGCGTTGGGCGTGGTGCGTCTGATGGCCGGCGCCTCGGACGGCAAGCCCATCGGCTACCTGGTGCTCAGCCTGTTGCTGGTGGGGGTTCTGACGGTGCTGCTGCGGGCGATCCCGCCCCGGCGCACCGTGCTGGGCGAGACGGAGCTGGCCCGGCTGCGCTCCGAGCACCGGCACCTGTCCCCGTCGATGCGACCGGACTGGACGGCGAACGGGGCGATGGCGGCGGCGCTGGCCGTCGGCGCGTTCGGCGCGGGGGCGCTGTGGACGGCCGACCCGTCGTTCGCCGACGAGGTGGTCGGGGCCAAGGCGGGCGTCGGCTTCGGTAGCAGCCCCAGCACCTGGTCGGGCGGCTCGTCCGGCTGCGGCAGCTCCGGGGGGTCGAGCTGCGGCGGCGGTGGGGGCGGCGGCTGCGGCGGAGGTGGCGGTGGCGGTGGGGGGTGCGGAGGATGAGCGCCCCGGCGTCCCTCCCCCGGCTCGGCCTGGGCATCGGCTGGCGGCCCGAGATCGCCGGCCTGATCGCCGAGCTGCCCGGCCTGCGGTTCTGTGAGGTCGTGGCGGAGGCGCTGGCCCCACACGGGCGGGCCGAGCCGGAGCCGCCGCCGGCGCTGGAGGCGTTGCGCGGGCGCGGCGTTACCGTCGTCCCGCACGGCACCCGGCTGTCCCTCGGCGGCGCCGAGCCGCTGGACCCCGAGCGGGTCGGCCGGTTCGTCGCGGCCGCCCGCGCGCTGGACGCCCCGCTGGTCAGCGAGCACGTGGCGTTCGTGCGGGCCGGCGGCATGGAGGCCGGGCACCTGCTGCCCATCCCGCGCACCCGCGAGGCGCTGGGCGTGATGGTCCGCAACGTCGGCGCGGTCCAGGCCGAGCTGGACGTGCCGCTCGCGCTGGAGCCGATCGCGGCGCTGTTCGACTGGCCGGAGGACGAGCTGACCGAGGCGGACTTCCTGACCGAGCTGCTCGACCGCACCGGCGCCCTGCTGCTGCTCGACGTGGCGAACGTGTACGCCAACGCCCGCAACCGCGATGTCGACCCGCTCGCCGAGCTGCACCGGCTGCCGCTGGAGCGGGTGGCGTACGCGCACGTCGCCGGCGGCGAGGCGGACGGCGCCGGGATCTACCACGACACGCACACCGCAACCACCCCGGCGCCCGTGCTCGACCTGGTGCACGAGCTGTGCGCCAGGGCCCGCCCGCCCGCGCTCCTGCTCGAACGCGACGGCCACTACCCGCCGGCCCCGGCGCTGTGCACAGAGCTGGATGCGATCGCCGACGCCGCCGGCCTGCCCCGCATCACCCCACAGGACGACCTGGCGGGTGTCCGATGAGCCGCCCGACGCTGGCCGCCAGGCAGGCCGCGCTGGTCGCCGCGCTGGTGGCCGGCGCGGCGGTGCCGGCGGGCTTCGACGAGGGCCGGGTCCGGGTCGCCGAGCGGGCGCTGCGGGCCAAGCGGGCCGGGGAGGTGGCGGTGGCCTGGCCCCGGCTGGCGGCCGGCCTCGGCGCCGAGTGGCCGGAGTGCTTCGGCAGGTGGGCGCGCGGGCGGCCGTCCAAGGGCGCGCTGGCCGACGGCTGGGACCTGGCCCGTGAGCTGGCGTTCCTGGGCCGGTTGCCGGCGCTGGCCGCGACCGAGCTGGCGGTGCGCGAGGTGACCGCGCGCTACGACGGAACGGCCCGGCCGCGCCCTCGGCGTGGGCCGGCGCTGCGGCGGGTACCCGGCGGGGTGGCGGTCGGCGTGCTCGGCAGGGCCTGGGTATTCGGCGCCTGACCGGTCGGAAACGTGCAACAAAATGTGGGCGGTGTCGCGGCGACGGGGCATCGGCACGAGCACTGGCCGCCGCCTAGACTCGGCCGATCGAAGGTTGAGCCCATTCCTACGGGGGAGGCACCGTGGCCGCCGAGGCGACCCGTCAGTTGCGCAGTGTGCTCATCGCGAACCGGGGCGAGATCGCCGTGCGCGTGATCCGCGCCTGCCGCGACGCCGGCCTGCGCAGCGTGGCCGTCTACGCCGAGCCGGATCGTGACGCGCTGTTCGTCCGCCTCGCCGACGAGGCGTTCGCGCTCGGTGGAAACACGGCGGCCGAGTCGTACCTCGACTTCGAGAAGGTCATCGGCGCGGCGAAACGCTCCGGCGCGGACGGCATCCACCCCGGCTACGGGTTCCTTTCCGAGAACGCCGACTTCGCGCAGGCGGTCATCGACGCGGGCCTGACCTGGATCGGCCCGACCCCGCAGGCCATCCGCGACCTCGGCGACAAGGTCACCGCCCGGCACCTGGCGATGCGCGCGGGCGCCCCGCTGGTGCCCGGCACCAAAGACCCGGTCGCCGACGCGGCCGAGGTCGAGGCGTTCGCCGACGAGCACGGGCTGCCGGTGGCGATCAAGGCGGCGTTCGGCGGCGGCGGGCGCGGCATGAAGGTGGCCCGCGAGCGCAGGGAGATCGCCGAGCTGTTCGAGTCGGCGGTCCGGGAGGCTACGGCCGCGTTCGGGCGCGGCGAGTGTTTCGTCGAGCGCTACCTGGACAAGCCCCGCCACGTGGAGGCCCAGGTCCTCGCGGACACCCACGGCAACGTGGTGGTCGTCGGCACCCGGGACTGCTCGCTGCAGCGGCGGTTCCAGAAGCTCGTGGAGGAGGCCCCCGCGCCGTTCCTGACCGACGAGCAGCGCGCCACCATCCACTCCGCCGCGAAGGCGATCTGCAAGGAAGCCGGCTACCACGGCGCCGGGACCGTCGAGTTCCTGGTCAGCCAGGACGGGCTGATCTCGTTCCTGGAGGTGAACACCCGGCTGCAGGTCGAGCACCCGGTGTCCGAGGAGACCTCCGGGCTGGACCTGGTGCGCGAGCAGTTCCGCATCGCGCAGGGCGAGCGGCTGAACGTCACCGAGGACCCCGAGCCGCGCGGGCACTCCATCGAGTTCCGGATCAACGGCGAGGACGCCGGGCGCAACTTCCTGCCCGCGCCCGGCACCGTCAGCCGCATCGAGTACCCGGCAGGGCCGGGGGTGCGGGTGGACGCCGGGGTGGAGTCCGGCTCGGTGATCGGCGGCCAGTTCGACTCGCTGCTGGCCAAGCTGATCGTCACCGGCTCGGACCGGGCGCAGGCGCTGGAACGCTCCCGGCGCGCGCTCGCCGAGTTCACCGTCGAGGGCATGGCCACCGTGCTCGACTTCCACCGCGTGGTCGTCGACGACCCGGCGTTCGCCGCGCTGGACGCGGACGGGTTCACGGTGCACACCCGCTGGATCGAGACGGAGTGGGAGAACACCGTCGCCCCGTTCACCGGGGGTGCCGGCGAGGACGCCGAGGAGCCCGCCGAGCGCCAGACCGTGGTGGTCGAGGTGGGCGGGCGGCGGCTGGAGGTCTCGCTGCCCGGCGACCTGGCCCTGGGCGTCGGCGGCGGTGTCGTCGGTGGCGGCGGCGCGGCGGCCGGGGCGCGCAAGCCGCCGCGCAAGCGGGGCGGCGGCAAGGGCGGCGCGGCGGTCTCCGGCGACGCGGTGACCGCGCCCATGCAGGGCACCATCATCAAGGTGGCCGTGTCCGACGGGGACACCGTCTCGGCCGGCGACCTGGTGGTCGTGCTGGAGGCGATGAAGATGGAGAACCCGGTCACCGCGCACAAGGGCGGCACCGTCACCGGGCTGGCCGCCGGCGCCGGCAGCTCGGTGTCCCAGGGCACCGTGATCTGCGAGATCAAGGACGCCTGAGCCGCGGCGTTAGCGATCGCGAACTGTTTGGACGGATCGGGTCCGCGCGGGCTCGCCGGCTCCTACCGTGTCGGCATGGTCACTGACGCGAACGGGTCCGGCGGGGTCAAGCTCGAGCCGCACATGATCCCCCGGCTGCGGTCGGCGTTCCAGAGCGCGTTCGACCAGCTCGCGGACGCCGGCCAGGAGGGTGACCTCCAGATCGCCCGGCCCGCCATGGCCGACCAGGCCAGCGTCGACTACCAGTCCGAGTTCAACCAGGCCGCAGCCGAGGCCGGCCAGCAGCTGCGGGACTACCGCGCCCGGCTGCAACAGGTGCTCCAGCAGCTCGACGCCATCCAGCAGGCCTACGACCGGCAGGAGTACGACACCGCCGCGGAGCTCGCCGCCAAGCTGGAACCGTAAAAGATCATGGCGGACCAGCGGCTGGCCGGGCTGTCCCATCAGGAGCTGTGGAACCTCGCGCACGGCGGTGACCCGGCGGCGGCGTCCCGGAGCCAGGCGGCGTTCTCCCGGGTCGCGCAGGTGTTGGGCGGGGTGTCGCGGACGATCAACGCGCCGCTCGCCGAGTTCGGGATCGGCTGGCGGGGCATGGCCGCCGACGCGGGCAGGGCCGGCATCGCCCAGCACGCGCAGTGGGCCGAGGCCGCCGCCACCCGCGCCACGCTGGCCGGCAACCAGGCGGGCCAGCAGGCCGCGAGCGCCCGCACGGTGATCGCCGAGATGCCCCCACCGGCCCCGGCACCGCCCGCCGGCGCGGCGGCCCCGACGACGGGCCCGGCGGCGGCGAACTGGGCGCAGGCCGAGCAGGCGGCCGCCAACGCGCGGCAGCGCGCCCTGGAGCTGATGCAGGGCCACGCCGCCGAGTGCGCGCGGACCCGACCCACCGGCGGTTTCGCCCCGGCGCCCACGGCGGGCGCGGGCGGTGGGGCGGCCAGGGCGGTGGCCGGTGGCGCGGACGGTCGGGGCGGCGCGGCGGGCCGGGTGCGCGGGCTGGGCGGCGGCATGAGCGGCATGAGCGGCATGGGCGGGGTCAGCGGCGCGAGCGGGGCGGGCGGTGCGGGCGGCGGCCGGGGTGGCGTCGTCGGCCGGCCCGTGTCGGTGGCCGCGGCGGGCGCTTCGGTGACGCCGCACCCCGGTGCCCGGCCGGGTTCGGTCGCGGCGGTCTCCCCCGTCCAGCACGGCGCGACGGCCCTGGGGGCGGTGTTCGGGGCGCCGGTCCGGCCCGGTCGGATGGTGGGGCCGCGCGCGGAGGCGTCACGGCCCGGCGACGGCGGTACCGGGCCGGCCACGGCCGGTCGGCGGGGCACGGACCGCACGCGGGCGGAGCCGCTCCCGGAACGACCAGTCCCGGTCGGCGGCGCCTCGGCCTCGCCAGTGCCCGACCAGCGCGACGGCCTGCCCGCCGCCCCCGGCCCGCAACAGCCGCACGGCCCGCCGGACGGGGGCACCGGCACCGACCCGGGCGCGCGCGGCCAGGGCCGCCCCGGTGCGGTGGGCCCGCCCGCCCCGATGGTGCCGCCGCTGCTCGGTGGCGCCGGGATGGTCGGTGACGACGCCACGTACGAGCGCCCCGACTTCCTGCTCGACGACTCCGACCTGTTCACCGACGACGGATGGGTGGCACCGCCAGTGATCGGGCAATGACTACGACGGCGCCGGCGTTGGACCGGCAGTACCGAGGGCCGGGGCGACGGGTGCTCACCGCGGTGGAGTTCGACGTCCTCTGGGAGTGGCTCGGCCTCGGCGCCACCCCGGTGGTGCTCCGGCTGGACTCACCGGGGCGCACCCACGCCGAGCGCCGGGGCATCGTGGCGACCGGCTGGCAAGGCCTGCGCCAGCGCGGCCTGGCCGACATCAACGGGCCCGACCCCGAAGTCGTGCGGCTGATGCACCTGCTCGCGGTGCCCAGCCGCCAGGTGGAGCTGCGGATGCGGCTGGGACGCGAGCTGCGGGTGGTGGCCGCCGGGCACCCCGGGGCCACCGCGCTGGCCGTCCGCCAGGACGCCACCGTGACCCTGAGCAGCGCGACCGGGCCGGTGGGCGCCGCGCTGGGTGCGCTGCCGCCGGCCAGGCCCGGTCCCGCGCACGCCGTCGCGCTGCCCAGCGCCGACCTGGAGGCCGCCACCGCCGAGGCCGGCCAGGGCGGCGGCCGGACACTGGCCGAGGCGCTGGCCGCGCGCGGGCTCACCGAGGACGACGCCGAGCAGGTGGAGGCGATCCTGCACGCCACCAGCCGGCGTGGCCAGCTCAGCGTGCTCGCCGCCGACCACTGGGGGGTGCTGCACCGGCTGCGCAAGGTGGTCGGCGTGCTGGACACCCGCCACGGCAGGTACCTCATGCAGCGCGCCACCGCCGCCGACGGCGTGGAGTGGACGACGCTCGCCCCCACCGACACGAACCGGCTGCACGCCAGGCTGGACACGCTGCTCGCCGAGGCGGAGGCGGACGCCGGCAGGATCTGACCCGGTCACGGGCGCTGCTCGAACCCGGCCAGCACCTTCGGCAGCGCCTGGGTGAACGCGTCCGAGTGGTCGACCGCCGCGCCGAGGTCGATCACCTCGGCCCGGCCGCCGGCCGCCCGCACCGCGCGCTGGCAGTACGTCGCGTTGGCGATCGGCACGTCCCGGTCACCGGTGGACGCGAACAGCCGCACCGGGACGTCGGGCCGCCAGTCGCAGCTGGCCCCGGCCACCCGCAGCGCATCGGCCAGCGCGCCCCCGGGACGGCGCAGCCCGGCCAGGAACTCCGGCGTGAACAGCTCCTCCAGGGTGCGCGGCATCGCCGTCATCACCTCGCGCGGGCCGTGGCTGCCGTCCATCAGCCCCTCCACCGTCCTGTCGTACGGCGGCCGGAACGCCTCGGACGGCGTGCCGTACAGATGGTGCAGCCGGTTCCAGGCCACCGTCAGGTACGCCATGTACGCGGGGCCGTTGGCGATCCCGCTGGTCACCGCCGTGTGCAGGGTGCCGGCGTAGTCGTGCGGCCCGCTGATCGGGGCCAGCCCGGCCACCCGGAACGAACCGCCCTGTGCCAGCTCACGGCCCACCGCCATCGCCGCCGGGCCGCCCTGCGAATGGCCGGTGAGCAGCACCCGCCCGTCCAGCCGGTGCCCGTCCCGCTCGGCAACCGCACGGGTGGCGCGCAGCGAGTCCACCGAGGCGGTCACCGTCGATGGCAGGTGGTCGTACGGATGGAAGCCGGGGCCGGTGCCCAGGCCAAGGTAGTCCGGCGCGGACACGACATACCCGTCGGCGGCGAAGAACAGCGCCGCCGCGCGGTCCGAGCCGTCCGCGCTCACCGATCCGGCGTCGGCGCGGGCCACCGTCGTGCCGTGCTGCCAGGACACCAGCTCGGCCCGCGTCGCGTCCGTCTTCGGCACCGTGACCAGCGCGCTCGCCGTGGTCGGCCGGCCGTTCGGGTCCACCGTGGCGTACTCCACCCGCCGCGCGCTCACCCCGTAGCGCACCCGGGACGTGTCCAGCCCCTGCTCGGCCAGGACGCCGCGCACCTGGCTCACATCCATCTCCGCCAACGGCACGGTCGCGACCACCGCACCCCGCGCGGGCTCCGGCGCGACCGCGGACCCGGCCACCGGCCGATCCTGACCGCCACAGGCCGCTGTGAACACGAACATCAGTACGGCGCCGAGGGCGGCGCCAAGCATCGGAGGCATACCCCAACCCTCGCGCCTCGGCCGGCGAAGAACACTCCGACCAGCACCCCAGCTCGAGGTAGGGCTAGCCGCGGGTTCAGGCCACCGGCTCGACCAGGTCCGGGCGCGCCTCCGGGGCGGCGGAGCGCACGGCATCGGCGGACGCGTCGTTCGGCTCGGTCTGCGAACCGCGCTCGGCGTCGACCCGCGCGGTGTACACCTCGACCTCGCGGCGCACCCGCGCGTCGTCCCAGCCCAGCACCTCGGCCATCAGCTCGGCCACCGCCACCGCGCAGTCCACGCCCCGGTGCGCGTACTCGATGGAGATGCGGGTGCGGCGGGTCAGCACGTCCTCCAGGTGCAGCGCGCCCTCGTGCGCGGCCGCGTACACCACCTCGACCTTGAGGTACTCCGGCGCCGCCGGCACCGGGGTGAGCAGGTCGGGCCGGCCCTCGGCCAGCTCCAACACGTGGTGCAGCAGCGAGCCGTAGCGGTCCAGCAGGTGCCGGACCCGGTACGGGTGCAGCCGGTAGTGCGCGCCGAGCTGCTCGGACTGGTTGACCAGCGCGTGGTAGCCGTCCGCGCCGAGCAGCGGCACCCGGTCGGTGATGGACGGCGCCACCCGGTTCGGGATGTCCGCGCCGGCCGCGTCCACCGCGTCGGCGGCCATCACCCGGTACGTGGTGTACTTCCCGCCCGCGATCGCCACCAGCCCGGGCGCCACCCTGGCCACCGCGTGCTCGCGGGACAGCTTGGACGTGACCTCGCTCTCGCCGGCCAACAGCGGCCGCAGCCCGGCGTAGACGCCCTCGATGTCGTCGTGGGTCAGCGGCGCGGCAAGCACCCGGTTGACGTGTTCGAGCACGTAGTCGATGTCCGCCTTGGTCGCGGCCGGGTGCGCGAGGTCCAGGTTCCAGTCGGTGTCGGTGGTGCCGATGATCCAGTGGTTGCGCCACGGGATGACGAACAGCACCGACTTCTCGGTACGCAGGATCATGCCGGTGTCCGAGACGATCCGGTCCCGGGGAACGACCAGGTGCACGCCCTTGGACGCGCGCACCCGGAACCGCCCCCGCCCGCCGGACAGCCGCTGGATCTCGTCGGTCCACACGCCGGTGCAGTTGACCACCACGTGCGCGTACACGTCGGTCTCCGCGCCGTTCTCGGCGTCGCGCACCCGCACCCCGGAGATCCGGTCCGCCTCCCGGTGGAAGTCGATCACCTGCGTGGAGGTACGCACGATCGCGCCGTAGTGGGCGGCGGTGCGGGCCACCGTCATGGTGTGCCGGGCGTCGTCGGCCTGCGCGTCGTAGTACCGCACCGCGCCGATCAGCGCGTCCGGCCGCAACCCGGGCGCCAGCCGCAGCGCGCCGGCCCTGGTCAGGTGCTTCTGGCCGGGCACCGAGCGGGCGCCGCCCATGGTGTCGTACAGCGTGAGCCCGGCCGCCACGTACGGGCGCTCCCAGAACCGCCCGTGCAGCGGGTACAGAAAGCTGACCGGCTTGACCAGGTGCGGCGCCAGCCGGGTGAGCATCAGCTCGCGCTCCCGCAACGCCTCGCGGACCAGTCCGAACTCCAGCTGCTCCAGGTACCGCAGCCCGCCGTGGAACAGCTTGGACGACCGCGACGAGGTGCCCGAGGCCAGGTCGCGCGCCTCCACCAGGGCCACCCGCAGCCCCCGGGTGGCGGCGTCCAGCGCGGTGCCGGCGCCGACCACCCCACCCCCGATCACCAGCAGGTCGACGTGCTGGCCGGCCAACGCCCGCCAGCTCCGTTCGCGTTCCGCCGGTCCGAGCCGGCCGAGATCCCCTATCGCTGCCTGCTCCACACCGACGACCCTAGCGCGGGCGGCCGGGCTACCCCCTCCGTTCGCACCCATCCGGTCGGCCGAGATCATCAGTCCAGGTCATCGTGGCGCATCAGCTGGCGGCTGGCCTCGGTGATCGAGCCGGACAGCGACGGGTACACCGAGAACGTGTACGCCAGGTCGTTGACCGTGAGGTTGTTCTGTACGGCCATCGCGATCGGCAGGATCAGCTCGCTGGCCACCGGCGCGACCACCACGCCGCCGATCACCACCCCGGTCGCCGGCCGGCAGAACAGCTTGACGAACCCGCGCCGCAGCCCCTGCATCTTGGCCCTCGGGTTCGTCCCCAGCGGCAGCATGATGGTCCGCGCGGGCACCTCGCCGGAGTCGATGGTGGCCTGGCTGATCCCGACGGTGGCGATCTCCGGGCGGGTGAACACGGCCGCCGCGACGGTCTTGAGCTTGATCGGCGCCACGCCTTCGCCCAGCGCGTGCCACATCGCGATCCGCCCCTGCATGGCGGCCACCGAGGCGAGCATCAGCACGCCGGTGCAGTCGCCGGCGGCGTACACCCCGGGGGCGGTGGTCCGCGACACCCGGTCGACGGGGATGAACCCGCCCCGGTCGACCTTGATGCCGACGTCCTCCAGTCCGATCCCCGCCGTGTTCGGCACCGAGCCGACGGTCATCAGCGCGTGCGAGCCCTCCACCGTGCTGCCGTCCGCGAGCGTGACCACCACCCCGTCGCCGTCGCGGCGGACGCCGTCGGCGCGGGTGCGCGCCAGGATGGCCACGCCCCGGTCGGCGAACACGTCCTCCAGCACGGTGGCCGCGTCGGCGTCCTCGGCCGGCAGCACCCGGTCCCGGCTGGACACCAGCGTGACCCGCACGCCCAGCTCGGTGTACGCCGAGACGAACTCCGCGCCGGTCACCCCGGAGCCGATCACGATCAGGTGCTCGGGCAGCTTGTCCAGGTCGTAGAGCTGCCGCCAGGTCAGGATCCGCTCGCCGTCCGGCTCGGCGCCGGGCAGCACCCTCGGGGTGGCACCGGTGGCCACCAGCGCCACGTCGGCCGGCAGTTCCTCCTCGGTTCCGCCGTCGTTCGTGCTGGCCAGCACGGTGTGCGGCGCCGCACCGCCGGGTTCGCCGAACCTCGCGCTGCCCGCGACCAGCCGTACCCCCTCCCGCTCCAGCCGGGCGCGCACGTCGGCGGACTGCGCCCTGGCCAGCGCCCCGACCCTAGCGTTGATCCGGCTCAGGTCCACCCCGGCGTCCTGGTCCGCCTCGATGCCCAGCTCGTTCGCCCGCCGCAGCTCGGTGCGCACGCCGGCCGACGAGATGAACGTCTTGGACGGCACGCAGTCGTCCAACACGCACGCGCCACCCATGCCGTCCCGCTCGACGACCGTCACATCGGCCCCGTGCTGGGCCGCGACCAGAGCCGCCTCGTACCCCGCCGGGCCGCCTCCCAAGATCACAATCCGGCTCACCGAGCCCCGCTCCCCTCCCGCTCGCGCCGTGATATCCCCCTAGACACTAGGCTGTCCGGGTGTCGCTCTACGCCGCCTACGGGTCCAACATGGACCCCGCTCAGATGAAGGAGCGGTGCCCACACTCGCCCATGGCCGGAACCGGCTGGCTGATGGGCTGGCGTTTGACGTTCGGCGGCGAAGACTACGGCCCCGAGGGCGCGCTCGCCACCGTGGTCGAAGACCCCACCTCCCAAGTCTTCGTAGTCCTCTACGACGTAACAGACGCCGACGTAGCCGTCCTGGACCGCTGGGAAGGCGGCGAACTAGGCCTGCACAAAAAACTCCGCCTGCGCGTCCACACCCTCTCCGGCACCGAACTGGCGTGGCTCTACGTCCTGGACGCCTACGAGGGCGGCCTCCCCTCCGCCCGCTACCTAGGCGTCATGGCCGACGCCGCCGAACAAGCCGGCGCCCCCGCCGACTACGTCCAAGCCCTCCGCACCCGCCCCTCCCGAAACGTAGGCCCGTAAAACCCCACCGCGAGTCGGGGATTTTGTCAGGGTGAGTCGCGGATTTCGTCAGACCAACGGTGGCCCCGCCGCCGAAACGACTGCCTAAGGACCAGCGCGAGCCGGGTGTTGTCCCGCAGGTCGTCCTTCGTGGCGACGATCACGATCCACCCTCGTCTCCGCAGGTCTTCGGCCCGGCACTCGTCCTCAGCCTCACGATCGACGTGAACCGCGTACCCGTTGTACTCCACCACGATCCGCTGCTCCGGCCAGGCCAGGTCCAGCCGGTACAACAGGACGCCGTCCGGAGCGCGCAACTCCCAGTTCGCCTCGGGCACCGGATACCCGAGGTCGACGACTTCGAGCAGCAGCCAGCTCTCCGGCGGCGACTCGGCCCGGCCCGAAGCCAGCCCGAGCAGCCGAGCGCCGCGTTTCGTTCCGCGCGGGTCACGGCGGTCCGCAAGCCGCTGGCCGACCCGGGCGCGGAAGGCCGCGCGCCGCTCGTCGGGCTGGCACGCGAGCGCCTGGTCGGTGGCGGCGATCGCGTCGCGCGGCCGGGCGGTGCACAGCAGATCGCTGATCACCCGGTCCAGGGTGAGGACGCGCAGGCCGTCAATATCGATCACATCGTCCGGCGGCAGCGGGCAGTTGTGCACCGCGAGTCCGTCACGGCTGCGTGAGGGGTGGCCGTAGGGAACGGCGATGTGTGTGTCGGCGCACTCGATCGCCGTGCAGCCGTGCAGTCCGGTGGCCGTGGCCCCCGCGATCACGGAGCGGCTCCCGTGCGACAGAAGCGCTGCCGCGGCCCTGGTGCGCGGGTCGAGGAACCGGCTCGCATCCACCAGCACGCCCGGCCACAGCCGCCGCAGGACACCGCGCTGGATGTCCGCGTCGACCCGATAGCGGCCGAGACGCTCGATCAGGTCCTTGCGGAGGTAGGCGCCGTGCAGCCCTCGCTCACCGGTCATGCCTCCACGGTCGCGCGTGTCGGCCGGCAGCGAGCCGGGTCAGCGCGCGGCTGTGGACAACCCGTCCACCTGTGGATGGGCGGCCTGACAAAATCCGCGACTCACCCTGACAAAATCCGCGACTCGCGGGCGGTTGCGCGCGCGAGCTTGAGGGTTTAGGCGGCCAGGCTTGCTAGGGCGGCGTGGACTAGGACGCGGACTCCGACCGGGAGGGCGCGTTCGTCCAGGTCGAAGGTGGGTTGGTGGAGGTCTTTGCGCGGGCCGTCGCCGGACCAGACGCCTAGGCGGCCCATGGCTCCGGGGACGTCTTCTAGGTACCAGGCGAAGTCTTCGCCGCCGCTGGACTGTTCGGTGCCGGTGGCGCCGTCGGGGCCCAGGGCGGCCACGGCGGCGTCGTGGAGGAGGCCGGCGGAGAGGGCGTCGTTGTGGACCGGGGGGACGCCGCGGCGGTGGTCCAGGACGTAGCCGACGCCGAGGGGGGCGAGTATGGCGGTCACCAGGGAGCGGACCAGCGGCTCCAGCTCGGTCCAGATCTGGTGGTCGCCGGTGCGCAGGGTGCCGCGCAGCATGCCGGCCTGGGGCACGGCGTTGGCGGCCTGGCCGGCCTCGACGGCGCCCCAGACCAGGACGGTGCCCGAGCGCGGGTCGACCCGGCGGGAGAGCAGCGAGGGCAGCTGGGTGATCAGCAGGCCGAGCGCGTGCACCAGGTCGGCGGTCAGGTGCGGGCGCGAGGTGTGGCCGCCCGGCGAGGTGAGGCGGATCTCCAGCACGTCGCAGGCCGAGGTGATCGGGCCGACCTTGGTGCCGAGCTGGCCGACCGGCAGGCGGGGGTCGCAGTGCAGCGCGAAGATCCGCTCGACGTCCTTGAGCACGCCGGCGGCGACCAGGTCGAGCGCGCCGCCGGGCTGCACCTCCTCGGCCGGCTGGAAGATCAGCCGCACCCGGCCGGGCAGGGTGGGCGCGGTGGCCAGCGCCAGCCCGGCGCCGAGCAGCATCGCGGTGTGCGCGTCGTGCCCGCAGGCGTGCATCACACCGTCCACGCTGGACGCGAACGGCAGCCCGGTGCGCTCGTGCAGCGGCAGGGCGTCCAGGTCGGCACGCAGCGCCACGCAGTGGTCGCCGGAGCCGACGTCGCAGATCAGACCGGTGCCGCCGGCCATGATCTCCGGCCGTAAACCGGCGTCCACCAGCCGAGAGGCCACCATCGCGGTGCTCAGCCTCTCCTGGCGGGCCAGCTCCGGGCGCGCGTGCAGGGCACGCCGCCAGGTCACCAGCTCGCGGTTGTGCGCAGTCAGCCAGCCGTCCAGCCAGCTCGGCCCCTTACCCTGGCCGACGTCGGTCACCGGCCGCGCCGGGCTGATGGCCTGAGCGGCCAACAGTTCGGTGCGCCCGTCGAGCACAGACACCGGGTACCACCACCGATTCGATCAGTCCCTGTCGACGATGACCCGGGTGGCCGAATCGCGGCCTCGTGAGCGCGGAACGAACCCCGACCAACGTCGCTATCCCATATGGTGCATCACCCAGATGGCCGGGAACCCGGAAACAGGGCGTTACCGGACACCGCCTCGGTAAGGGGTTACTGATCTGCTGCGGACGGTGGGGCGCCCCGGACAACCGGTCGAAACCGTGAGGACGAACGGCTAGTGATGCCGCTCACCTCTCGCAGCAGTGGCCGACCGCCTGACTCTCAACATAAGACTGACCCCTCGAGCCACCGGGCGCACCGCCGAGCCCGTTAGAAGGAATCGCGTGGCTGGTAGGAGCCCCACACATCACGCAGCGTAGAACAGACTTCACCCACAGTTACCCGCGCGGCCAGGGCGTTCCGCATCGGATAGAGCACGTTCGTGCCTCCGGAAGCGGCCTTCCGGAGGGCGTCGAGGGCCGTTCTGACCTCGTGCGACGACCGTTCGTCGCGCAGCGCCGCCAGCCGGGCGGCCTGCTCGCGGGCCAGCTCCGGGTCCGGGCGCAACGGCTCGTAGGGCTCCTCGGTGTCCAGGCGGTACCTGTTCACCCCGACCACCACCCGCTCGCCGGCCTCGATCTCCTGGGCGGTGCCGTAGGCGGTCTTCTCGATCTCGGACTTCTGGAAGCCCTGCTCGATCGCCTCGACGGCCCCGCCGCGCTTCTCCACCGCGTCGATCAGGTCGACGGCCGCCCGCTCCACCTCGTCGGTCATCGCCTCCACCGCGTACGAGCCGGCGAACGGGTCGACGGTCGCGGTCAGGTCGGTCTCGTAGGCGAGCACCTGCTGGGTGCGGACGGCCAGGCGCGCGGCCTTCTCGGACGGCAGCGCGAGCGCCTCGTCGAAGGAGTTGGTGTGCAGCGACTGGGTGCCGCCGAGCACGGCGGCCAGCGCCTGCACGGTGACCCGGAGCAGGTTCACCTCGGGCTGCTGGGCGGTCAGCTGGACGCCGGCGGTCTGGGTGTGGAACCGCAGCATCATCGACTTCGGGTTGGTGGCGCCGAACTCCTCGCGCATCAGCCGCGCCCAGATCCGCCGCGCGGCGCGGAACTTCGCTATCTCTTCCAGCAGCGTGGTGCGGGCCACGAAGAAGAAGGACAGCCGGGGCGCGAAGTCGTCCACGGCCAGCCCGGCGCGGATCGCCGCCCGGACGTACTCCATGCCGTTGGCGAGCGTGAACGCGATCTCCTGCGCGGGGTTCGCGCCGGCCTCGGCCATGTGGTAGCCGGAGATCGAGATGGTGTTCCAGCGCGGCAGCTCGGCGGCGCAGTAGGCGAACAGGTCGCTGGTCAGCCGCAGCGACTCGGCGGGCGGGTAGATGTAGGTGCCGCGCGCGATGTACTCCTTGAGCACGTCGTTCTGCACGGTCCCGGTCAGCGCGGACCCGTCGACGCCCTGCTCGGCGGCGACCAGCTGGTAGAGCAGCAACAGCACGGCTGCCGGGGCGTTGATGGTCATCGAGGTGGACACCTCGCCGGTCGGGATGCCGTCGAGCAGCACCCGCATGTCGTCCAGCGAGTCGATGGCCACGCCGACCTTGCCCACCTCGCCGGCGGCCCGCGGGTCGTCGGAGTCCAGGCCCATCTGGGTGGGCAGGTCGAACGCCACGGACAGTCCGGTGGTGCCGGCCTCGATCAGCCGGTGGTAGCGGCGGTTGGACTCCGCGGCGGTGCCGAACCCGGCGTACTGTCGCATGGTCCACGGCCGCGTCGTGTACATCGACGGGTAGACGCCTCGGGTGAACGGGTACTCGCCCGGCCGCTCGGGTCCGTACACCGTTCGGATCTCGAACCCGGACTCGGCCCGCCTGCCCGTCACCGCTGACCACCTCCGACCCGTGGACGTGCGGAAAACGCTACTCGGGGCGGCGCCGAGGGTAAAAGAATGAAGGTAGGCGCAACACTGTCGGACCGGATCGGGAGAATGGCGGGTATGTCGGCACCGGGTTCCACCCCAGAGGACACCGAGCCGCGCCGTATCGCCGAGCGCTATCGGCTGACCGAACCCTTGGGCGCGGGCGCGATGGGCACCGTGTGGTCCGGTTATGACGAGGTGCTGCACCGCGCGGTGGCGATCAAGGAGCTGCGGGTGCCGCCGGGCGTGCCCAAGGGCGAGATGGAGTCGATGCGCGAGCGGATGATGCGCGAGGCGCGCACGCTCGGCGGGCTCTCCCACCCCAACGTGATCACGCTGTACGACGTGGTGGACGTCTCCGGCGACCCGTTCGTGGTGATGGAGCTGCTGCCCAGCCGCAACCTCTCCGAGGTGATCGGCGAGCAGGGCCGCCTGGGCATCGGCCAGGCCGCCTCGGTCGGGCTGGCCACGGCGGCCGCGCTGCAGGCCGCGCACCGGGCGGGCATCACGCACCGCGACGTCAAGCCGGGCAACGTGCTGGTCGCGCACGACGGGCGGATCAAGCTGACCGACTTCGGCATCGCCCGCAAGCGCGACGACGTGACGATGACGGCGACCGGCCTGGTGCTCGGCTCGCCGGCCTACATCGCGCCGGAGGTCGCCGCCGGCCAGGACGTCACCCCCGCGGCGGACCTGTGGGGCCTGGGCGCCACCCTGTTCGCCGCCGTGGAGGCCCGCCCGCCCTACGACGTGGACGGCGACCCGGTCAAGACGGTCACCGCCGTGGTGCACGGCGACGTGCCCCGGGTCCACGTCGGCGGCCCGCTGGCGGACGTGATCGCGGCGCTGATGGTCAAGGAGCCGGACCAGCGGATGGCGCTGAGCGAGGTGCGCCGCCGGCTGCGCCCGCTGCTGGCGGACCCGGACGACCCGCTGTTTCCCGGCTCGGCCGACGCGTTCTCGCCGCCGCCGTCGGCACCGCTCGAGCAGGACGTCGGCCCGCAGAGCCCGCCGGAGGGCATGAACGGCTCCTCGGCGCGCGGCACCTCGTCCGGCATGGCGGCCCCGGCGCCACCGCCGGCGCAGACCGGCTCGGGCCACTGGAACGCGCGCTCCGGCGCCACCCCGCTGTCCACCCAGCCCGGACCGCTGCCGGCCCCGCCCCGCCAGGATCCCCAGCGCCCCCCGCCCGCGCAGAGCCCGCCCGGTGGCATGCCGGCCAGGCGTCCCCGGCCGAGCTGGCAGCCCGCGCCGGGGCCCGGCATGGCGCCCAACCGCCCGCCGATGGCCCGCCAAGCCCCGCCGGCACCGCGCCCGCAGGCCAAGCTGTCCGCCCGGCTGGCGATGCCGCTGGCGCTGGCCGGGGCGCTGGCGGTGGTCGGCGGCGCGGGCGTCGGCTGGGTCGCCACCCGGGTGCTCGTCGGCCAGTCGCCGTGGAGCACCTCGGTGGTCAGCCCGGCCGGTGGCCAGGCCGTGCAGCTCAAGCCGCACGTCGACTCCACCCAGCGATACGGCAACAGCGCGCTCGGGTTCAACGCCACGGTGCCGAACGGCTGGGAGGAGTACCGGCTGGTCGGCGACAACGACGTGATGTCGGTGCGGTACGTCAGCCCGGACGGCTCCCGCGAGCTGCGCTTCGACAAGACCCCCGGTACCCGTACCCATCCCGCGCAGGCGGCCGAGTTCGTCAACGGGCTGACCCCGGCCGGGCTCGGCGTGAGCAACGTCACGGTGCTGGAGAACGCCGGCAACCAGATCCGCTACCGGACCAACGTGACCGGCGCGCGCGGCGCGGTGAGCAGGGTCACCTACGCCCAGCTCACCCAGCAGGGCACCGACCTGTGGGTGGTACGGCTGACGGTGCCGGCGGACCGCGCGGGCACCGGCACCCAGCAGCTGTTCACGTCGATCGTCAAGGGCTTCCGCCCGTGACCGCTGGTCTGGCCGCCGAGGCCGCGACCGCGCTCGCCGAGCGCACCGGGGTGCCGAAGCACGACGTCGCGCTGGTGCTCGGCTCCGGCTGGCGCCCGGCCGCCGACGCGCTCGGCACCGCCGACGCCGAGCTGGCCATGGCCGAGCTGCCCGGCTTCACCCCGCCCACCGCGGTCGGCCACGGCGGCACCGTCCGGTCGGTCCGCGTCGGGGAGCACCGGGTGCTGGTCCTGCTCGGACGGACCCACCTGTACGAGGGGCACGGCGTGGCGGCCGTGGCGCACGCGACCCGGACCGTCGCCGCCGCCGGCTGCCGGATCCTGGTGCTGACCAACGCGGCCGGCGGCATCCGGGAGGGGCTGTCCGTCGGCCAGCCCGTGCTGATCAGCGACCACGTCAACCTGACCGCGCGCTCGCCGCTGGTCGGGGCGCGGTTCGTGGACCTCACCGACCTGTACTCCGCGCGGCTGCGCGCGCTCGCCCGCGAGGTGGACGGCTCGCTGGCCGACGGGGTGTACGCCGGGCTGCCCGGCCCGCACTTCGAGACGCCGGCGGAGATCCGGATGCTGCGCACGATGGGCGCGGACCTGGTCGGCATGTCGACGGTGCTGGAGGCGATCGCGGCCCGCGCGGCAGGCTTGGAGCTGCTCGGGGTGTCGCTGGTGACGAACCTGGCGGCCGGGCTTTCCGGGCAGCCGCTGAGCCACCAGGAGGTCATCGACGCCGGCAACGCGGCCGCTACTCGGATGGGCACGCTGTTGCGCGAGGTGGTGGCGCGGGCGTGAGCCTGCCCCCCGGCGTGCGGGACGCGGCCATGCGCTGGATCGCCGACGACCCGGATCCGGCGACCCGCGACGAGCTGCAACGGTTGTTGGTGGCCGCTCTGGCCGGTGGTCCGGTGACGGAGCTTGGCGAGCGGATGGCCGGGCCGTTGCGGTTCGGCACGGCGGGCCTGCGCGGGCCGGTGCGGGCGGGGCCGGCGGGGATGAACGTCGCGGTGGTGCGGCGGACCACTGCTGGGTTGGCGGCGTGGTTGGAGCGGCGGGGGCACGGCGGCGGACTGGTCGTGGTCGGGCGCGATGCGCGGCACGGCTCGGAGGAGTTCGCGTCGGCGGCGGCGTCCGTGCTGGCCGGGGCGGGTTTCACGGTGCGTTCTTTTGCCGAGCCGCTGCCCACGCCGGTGCTGGCGTACGCGGTCCAGTCGCTGGATGCGGTGGCCGGCGTGCAGATCACCGCGTCGCACAACCCGCCGGCGGACAACGGCTACAAGGTCTTCCTCGGCGGTCCGGACGGTGGTGCGCAACTGGTCGAGCCGGCGGACGCCGAGATCGAGGCCGCCATCGCCGCCGCTCCCGCGGCGATCTCGATACCGACGTCGGTGGTGTCGCCGGTCTCTTCGGAGTCCGTGCTGGACGAGTACCTGGCGCGGACGGCCGTCTTGCCGAGGGGTACCGCGCGTGGGCTGCGCATCGCGTTGACGCCGATGCACGGGGTGGGTGGGGCGGTCGCGGTGCGGGCGCTGCGGATGGCCGGGTTCGACGACGTGCATGTCGTTACCAGCCAGGCCGAGCCGGATCCGAACTTCCCGACGGTGGCGTTTCCGAACCCGGAGGAGCCCGGGGCGGTCGACGCGCTGCTGGAGCTGGCCGCCGAGGTGTCCGCCGACCTGGCGATCGCGCTGGATCCGGACGCGGACAGGTGCGCGCTCGCGGTGCCCGACGGCGGTGGGGGCTGGCGGATGCTGACCGGCAACGAGACCGGCGTGCTGCTCGGCGAGCACATCCTGTCCACCCTTGATAGATCGTTCTATTCCGATCCGTTGGTGGCCACCACGGTGGCATCCTCGACGCAGCTGCGGGCGGTCGCGGAAGCGCACGGTGCTCGGTTCGCCCAGACACTGACCGGGTTCAAGTGGATCGTCCGCGCCGGGCACGGGTTCGTGTACGGCTACGAAGAGGCGATCGGCTACTGCGTCGACCCCGCGACCGCCCGGGACAAGGACGGCATAGCGGCCGCCGTGCTCGCCGCCGACCTCGCCGCCACCCGAGGCTCGCTGCTGACGCTTCTGGACGAGCTGGCGCTGGCGCACGGCGTATACCTGACCGACGCCATCACCGTCAGGATGGAGCCCGAGCAACGCACCGCCGTGTTGGGAAGGCTGACGGATGCGGACGAGAAGCCGGCTCCGGATGTGTTCGTGTTCGCCGGCGAGCGGAGTCGGGCGGTGATCCGGCCGTCCGGAACCGAACCAAAGCTGAAGGCTTACCTCGAGGTCGTCGAGCCGGTTTCTGGTGCGGATGGGCTGGGGGCCGCGCGGGCGGTTGCGGCCGAGCGGTTGGCCGGGCTGCGGGCGGAGCTTGAGGCCAGGTTGGGCGACCTGCCGGGGTCAGTCTGAGCCGACACCCGAGTGCGGAGGGTGGTCGAGGCGGGCGTCGAGGTCGGTGAGCAGGGTGCGGAGGAGCTCGGTGAGCTGGGCGCGGCGGTCGGGGTCCAGGGCGGCCACCAGGTCGGCTTCGCGGCCGAGTACCCGATCCACCAGGCGTTCCACCAGGGCGTGGCCGGCGTCGGTAAGGGTGACGGTCACCCGGCGGGAGCCGGTGGCGCGTTGCCGGACCACCAGGCCCTGGTCTTCGGCGCGGGTCAGGCGCTGGGAGATCGCGCCTGCGGTGACCCGGGTTCGGTCGGCCAGCTCGCGGGTGGTCAGCGCGTACGGAGGGCCGGCGCGGCGGAGCACGCTGAGCAGGTCCAGGGTGGCGGGGTCGGCGTTCTCGGCGGCGAGCACCCGGCGGCGGTCCTCGCCGAAGAGCTTGGCCAGCCGCCAGATGCGGGTCACGATGCCGATGCCGTCCACGGGGGTGCCGGGGCGCTCGCGCAGCCAGGCCAGGGCCGTCGCGTCCACCGGGTCGTCCGGTTGCCAGCCCGCGTTCGTCACCATCGCTTGCCACCCGCCGTTCGGACGCTTACGTTTAGATCTAAACGTAAGCGATGGATGGAGGAACGACGGCAATGCCCCGACATGTGCTCGTGACCGGTGGCGCGACCGGCATCGGGCGGGCCTGCGCGGCACGCTTCGCCAAGGCCGGTGACCAGGTGTGGATCACCGGGCGGCGGGCGGAGGCGCTGGAGGCGACCGCCGCGGAGCTCGGCGCCCACGCGGTGGTGTGTGACGGTAGCGATCCGGACCAGCTGGCCCGGCTGCGTGAGGCGCTGCCGGCGAGGATCGACGTGCTGGTGAACAACGCGGGCGGGAACACGGACTTCGACGGTGAGCCCGGCGAGGGGTTGCACGCGCTCGCGGCGGCATGGCGTGCGAACCTCGAGGCGAACCTGCTCACGGCGGTGCTCACCACGGCAGCCGTGCGCGACCGGCTCGCGGACGGGGGCGCGGTGGTCAGCGTCGGCTCGATCGCCGCGGACCACGGCAACGGGTCGTACGGGCCGGCCAAGGCCGCGCTGGCGTCCTGGAACGTCGGGCTGGCCGGCGAGCTCGGCGGCGCGGGGGTGACCGCCAACGTGGTCTCGCCCGGTTACATCGCCGACACCGAGTTCTTCCGCGACAAGCTCACCGACGCGCGGCGGACCACCCTGATCGAGGCGACGAACACCGGCCGGGCCGGCACCCCGGAGGACATCGCGGGCACCGTGGCCTACCTGGCGTCGCCGGACGCCCGGCACGTGACCGGCCAGGTGCTCGCGGTCAACGGCGGCGCCCACCCCAGCCGCTGACCGGCCGGACCGGCCGCCGCCGAGCTCGCTCATGTGCCGGCGCGGGCCTGGTCGAGCTCGGCGGCCAGCGCGGTGGCGGCGGCCCGCAGGTGCGGCACCGCCCGCTCGACCAGCTGGTCGGTCATCCGGGTGGTCGGGCCGGACAGCGACAGCGCGGCGCGCGCCGGCCCGCCGTCCAGCGCCACCGAGACGCACCGGACGCCGAGCTCCAGCTCGCCCTCGTCGATGGCGTACCCGAGCTCGCGCACCCTGCCCAGCTCGCGGCGGAACTCCGCCGGCCGGGTCAGGGTGCGCTCGGTGTGCTTGACCAGGTCCATCCGGCCGAGCAGCTCGTTCACCGCGTCGTCGTCCATCTGGGCCAGCAGCGCCTTGCCGACGGCCGTGCAGTGCGGCGAGACCCGCCGCCCGACCTCGGTGAACATCCGCATCGCGTGCCGGCCGGGCACCTGCGCGACGTAGACCACCTCGTCGCCGTCCAGCAGCGCGAGGTTCGCGCTCTCCCCCAGGGCCTCGACCAGCCTGGCCAGGTGCGGTTTCGCCCACACCCCGAGCTGCTGGCTGGCGCTCTCGCCGAGCCGGACCAGCCGGGGGCCGAGGGTGTACTCCCGGGACGGCTCCTGGCGCACGTAGCCCAGCGACACCAGGGTCCGGATCAACCGGTGGATGGTCGGCAACGGCAGCCCGGACACGGCGGCCAGCCGGGACAGCCCGACCAGCCCGCCGGCATCGGCCATCGACTCCAGCAGCGCGAACGCGCGCTCCACCGACTGCACCCCGCCGCTCGAACGGGCCGTATCGCCGGCGGACACGGCCCGCTCGCCGGTCAGGTCATTCCGCATCCCGGAAGTGTACCTCCGGTCTTCGGGCATGCCCCACCGAGGCGGTCAGGCGGGGCCGTCTTCCTCCCACAGACTCGGGGCTACCGGTTAACGACCGCCGAGGGACGCCGGCGGACACCGGGAGGACGGGCGCGCGCCGCCGAGCCCGACGTCGCCGCGCTGTGGGCTCTGTCACCCGTTTGAGCACGGCACCGGGGCGGTGAGGGCGTCCTACCGTGGATGGCATGCGGATCACTCTCCCCGGCACCGATCTGACAGTCCATCCGCTGTGCCTCGGCGGCAACGTGTTCGGCTGGAGCGCGGACGTGGACGGCTCGTTCGCCGTGCTGGACGCCTACGCCGAGGCCGGCGGCAACTTCGTCGACACGGCCGACTCGTACTTCTGGCGAAAGCCCGGAAACTCCGGCGGCGAGTCGGAGACGATCATCGGCGACTGGCTGGCGTCCAGGAGCAACCGGGACGACATGGTGCTGGCCACCAAGGTGGGCTCGTGGCCGGAGCGGCCCGGGCTGTCGAGACAGAACATCGCGGCCGCCGTCGACGACTCGCTGCGCCGGCTGCGCACCGACCACATCGACCTCTACTACGCGCACAAGGACGACCCGGACACCCCGCCGGAGGAGACCCTGGCCGCCTTCGACGAGCTGATCAAGGCCGGCAAGGTGCGGCACATCGCGGCGTCCAACTTCACCGCCGACCGGCTGGCCGAGTCGCTGGCGGTCTCCGAGCGCGAAGGGCTGGCCCGCTACGTCGCGCTGCAGCCGCACTACAACCTGGTGGAGCGGGACTACGAGCGCGAGCTGGCGCCGCTGCTGGCCGAGCGCGGGCTGTCCTGCCTGCCGTACTTCGCGCTGGCCAAGGGCTTCCTCACCGGCAAGTACCAGGCCAATACCCCGGTGGACAGCGTACGGGCCGAGGGCGCCGGGGCGTACCTGGACGAGCGGGGCCGCCGGGTGCTCGCCGAGCTCGACGCGGTCGCCGAGCGCCACGGAGCCCGCCCGGCCACCGTCGCGCTGGCCTGGCTGGCCGCCCAGCCCACGGTGTCCACGCCGATCGCCAGCGCCCGCACCACCGACCAGCTCACCGACCTGCTCGCGCTCGCCGAGCTCAAGCTGGACGACGACGACCTCGCGCGCCTGACCGCCGCCTCCGCCTAGGCCGCCGCCGGTGAGGCTGCTCCTCGGACCGATCCTGCGGCACGTGGACCAGACCTCGGCGCTGGTCTGGGTGCAGACCGACGGCCCGGGCACGGTCGGCGTGCTGGGGAGCACGGCGGGCACCTTCGAGGTGTCCGGCCATCATTACGCGCTGGTGACGGTCACCGGGCTGGAGCCGGACTCGACCACGGAGTACGGCGTCGAGCTGGACGGCGAACCGGCCTGGCCGCCGCCCGGCCACCCGTTCCCGCCGCCGGTGATCCGCACCAGGGGGCCGGGCACCGCCGGCCGGCTGCGCGCGGTGTTCGGCTCCTGCCGCTACCCGAAGACCGGCGAGCCGAAGCTGGACGCCAAGCTCGGCCTGGACGCGCTGGACAGCTACGCCGCGCGGATGGCCACCCGCCCGGTCGAGCAGTGGCCGGACGCGCTGATCCTGCTCGGCGACCAGGTCTACGCCGACGAGCTGTCCCCGACCGCGCGTCGGTTGCTCGCCGCGCACCGCAAGGGCCGCGCGCTGAAGCTGAGCCGGCCGCCGAACGAGGTGGTCAGCTTCGGGGAGTACGAGCGGCTCTACCGCGCGTCGTGGTCGGACCCGGAGATCCGCTGGCTGCTGTCCACGGTGCCCACCGCGATGATCTTCGACGACCACGACGTGCGGGACGACTGGAACACCTCGGCGGCCTGGCGTGCCCGGATGGCGGCCACCCCGTGGTGGCGCGACCGCATCCGCGCCGCGCTCGCGTCCTACGTCGTCTACCAGCACCTGGGCAACCTGACCCCGGCCGCGCTGGCCGCCGACCCCGACCTGCGCCAACTGCTCGGAGCGGACGGGGACGCGGACCGCTGGCCGCTGCTGGCCGAGCTGGCCGACCGCGCCGACACCGAACGCGACGGCGCCAAGGGTGCCCGGTTCAGCTTCCGCTGGGACCTCGGCCGGACCAGGTTGATCATGGTCGACACCCGCAACGGGCGGATCCTGGACGCCGGCGAGCGGCTGATGGTCGGCGAGCGGGAGTTCGGCTGGCTGGCCGAGCAGGCCGAGGACGACCCGGCCGGGATGGACCACCTGGTCATCGGGTCCTCGCTGCCCTGGCTGATGCCGCACGCGATCGGCGACCTGCAGGCGGTGAACGAGCTGGCCGCCGCCCGCCCCGGCCGCCGCGGCCGGCTGGCCGAGTGGGCCCGGCAGGCCGCCGACCTGGAGCACTGGGCGGCGTTCGCCCGCTCGTTCGCCCAGCTCACCGACCTGATCCGCCGGGTGGCCACCGGCCGGCACGCGCCAGCCACCGTGACAGTGCTCTCCGGCGACGTGCACCACAGCTACGTCGCCCGCGCCGCACCAACCGGGGCGGAAACGACCGTCCACCAACTGGTCTGCTCACCGGTGCACAACCACGTGCCGAGGGTGATCCGCCCGGCGTTCCGCCTGGGCTGGTCGCGCCGCCTCGGCGCGCTGACCCGCCGCTGGGCCCGCCGCGCCGGCGCCGCGCCGCTGCCGGTGCGCTGGACCAAGACGCTCGGCCCGCTGTACGGCAACACCGTCGCGACCCTGCGGCTGGACGGCCGCGGCGCCGAGGTCCTGTTCGAGCAGCCGACCGCCCCCGCCGCGCTCACCGAGGTGGCCAGGGTCCCGCTCGGCTAGAACGTCATGTGCTCCACCCAGTGCTCGAACAGGCCCACCTCGCCGAACAGCTCGATCCGGTCGTCGTGCACCGGGATGCGGCCGAACACCATCAGCAGCAGGTCGGCGGCGGTGCCACGGGCGGCAACGTCCGCCTTGCGGTGGCCGTGCGTCCAGGTCACCGCCTCCGGCCCGCGCTCGATCAACCACTCCCCGGGCGTGTCGGTGGCGTGCAGGTGCAGGGTCTGGCCGGTGCCGGTCATCTCGCCGACCAGGTCGGGGCGGCGGGCGGCCGCTCCCGGCGAGGTGACCAGCGACAGCCACTCGGAGATCGCGTCGGCGGCCACGTCGGCGTCCAGCCGGTAGGGCGCCGCCACGGTGAGCGCCACGTCCGCCCGGTGCACGGCCGTCTCGTGCACCATTCGGCGCAACCAGAACCGGGCGCGCTGGTCCACACCGGTGAAGTTCCACACCTCGGCGTCCGGCCCGGACTCCGTCACCGCCGCGACCAGCCGCTCCGCACCCCCGACCAGCCAGTCCGCCACGGTCCCCGTCATCGGCTCGAACGGGCCTACCTCGTGCAGAGCGGTCACCCGCCGCTCCACGTGCGAGGCCGCGAACCGGTGCGCCTGGCCGACGTGCTCGACCAGCCTGCGCAGGTCCCACTCCGGGCAGCTGGGCACCCGTTGATCGAGGTCGGCGTCCCGGGCCAGTGCGACGAACTGGGCGGTCTGGTCCCGCAGCGCCTCGGCGTATCGGTTCATGGACAGCTCGGTCATGCGGCCGAAACTACCGGTCGTCGACCCCAACCCCGAACGGCCGCGCGCGGTCGCAAGGGATATGAGCCTCGTTACATCACTGCCCGTTTCAGGTGAATCGCGGGAAAAAGTGGAGCGTCTCGAGGCGTTAAAGCGATGACATCACTGAGGCCGGCAAGAACTCGCCGGTGTGGAGTCGGGAGGGCCGAGAGATGGACGAGCAGATCGAGATCGACCGGGTCACGCAGGACATGTTCGCGGTGCTGAACGGTCAGGAGACACCGCTGCTGACCCGCTGGAGCTACCGCGCGGACGACCCGTTCGCCGTGTCGCTGTCCATCAGCCGCCCCAGCGGCCGCTGGATCGACTGGCTGATGTCGCGGGAGCTGCTGGTGGCCGGCCTGAACGGGCCCGCCGGCATCGGTGACGTGCGGCTCATGCCGTTCGAGGACGGCGAGTTCGACGTGCTCGAGGTCCGGATCGGCGACGACGAGGGCTTCGCCGCGCTGGAGTTCGACAGGGACCTGGTGGAGCGGTTCGTGGACTCCACCTACGAGATCGTCGCGGCGGGCGACGAGTCCGACATGATCGACGTCGAGGCCGAGATCGGAAAGCTCACCGACACCTGCTTCGGGTAGGCGCAACCGCCTATTTGATCTTCTGAATCTCGGCCCCGGGCCGGCGAGTTCAGCCGCGAATGCGGCCCTGCTCGCCGGCCCACTCCTTTTCTCGCAGCTCGAACTTCTGCACCTTCCCGGTGGATGTCTTGGGCAACTCGTCCAGGAATTCGACGGATTTCGGCGCCTTGTATCTGGCGATCTTGGACTGGACGTGCTTGACCAGCTCCTCCGCCGTGACCCCGGCGCCGGCCTTGAGCACCACGAACGCCTTGGGGCGCTCGCCCCACTTCTGGTCCGGCACGCCGATCACGGCCGCCTCCAGCACCGCGGGGTGCGACACGACGGCCTGCTCGACCTCGACGGTGGAGATGTTCTCCCCGCCGGAGATCACCACGTCCTTGGCCCTGTCGCGCAGCTCGACGTAGCCGTCCGGGTGCATCACGCCCAGGTCGCCGGAGTGGAACCAGCCGCCGGCGAACGCCTTCTCGGTGCCGGCCGGGTCGTTGAAGTAGCCGGACATCACGTTGTTGCCGCGCATGACGATCTCGCCCATGGTCGCGCCGTCGGCCGGCACGTCGTTCATGTTCTCGTCCACCACCCGCAGCCGCTCGGCGGTGAGCATGCCGACGCCCTGCCTGGCCTGCTGGCGGGCGCGCGCCTCGACGTCCAGCTCGGCCCACGGCCGCTGGAACTCGTTGACCGAGTACGGGCCGTAGGTCTCGGTCAGCCCGTACACATGCACGATCCGAAAGCCCATCCGCTCGGCCTGGCCGATCGTGGTGGGCGAGGGCGGCGCGCCGGCGGTGGTGACCACCAGCGGGTAGTCCAGCCGGGTCGCCTCCGGCGCGTTCATGATCGCGGTGACCACCGTGGGCGCGCCGTTGAGGTGGGTCACCCGGTGCTCGCCGATCAGCCGCCAGATCACCTCCGGCCGCACCTCGCGCAGGCAGACGTGGGTGCCGCCGATCGCGGTCAGTGCCCACGGCGTGCACCAGCCGTTGCAGTGGAACATCGGCAGCGTCCACAGGTAGACGCTGTCCGGGCTGTGCGAGGAGTGCACGATCTCGGACAGCGAGTTCAGGTACGCGCCTCGGTGGGTGTACATGACGCCCTTCGGGCGGCCGGTGGTGCCCGAGGTGTAGTTGATCGAGATGGTGGCCAGCTCGTCCGCGACCTCCCAGGGCAGCTCGCTCTCCTGGTGGTCGCCCCGCTGGGTGAACGCCGCATAGCCGTCCGGCACCGCACCGGGCGCCGCCGGATCGGCCACCGTGACGATCTCGGTGACCGTCTTCAGCTCGGCGGCCACCGGCGCCACGGTGGCGTGCAGCGCCGAGTCGACGACCAGCAGCTTGGACCCGGAGTGGTCCAAGATGTAGCGCACCTCTTCGGTGGACAGCCGGGTGTTGATCGACACCAGCACCGCGCCGGCCAACGGCACCGCGAAGTGCGCGACCAGCATCTCCGGCAGGTTCGGCAGCAGATAAGCCACCCGGTCACCGGGCTCGACACCCGACGCCCGCAGTGCCCGCGCCACCCGCTGCACCTCGTCGGCCAGCTCCCGGTAGTCGTAGCGCCGCTCGCCGTACACGACCGCCGTCTTGTCGCCGAACACCTCGGCGCTGCGCCGCAGGTACGCCAGCGGGGTCAGCTCCGTGTTGAACACCGACACGCGCATTCCTCCTGGTCAGGACCCGTGAGTGGTTAGCGTTGCCATAGCAACGCTAACCACTCACGGGCGGTGGCCTGCGCAAACAGTACGACGGCGTGCGGGTGGTGAGCCAGTGTCAGGCGGTGGTGGCGGCGGTGGGGACGGCGGCCAGGAACGGCAGGACCACGGCGAGGAACTCGTCGGTGCGCTCCAGGCCGAGGGCGTGGCTGGAGCCGGGGCCGGTGAAGATCTCGATCCGGGCGTTGGGGATCAGGTCGGCGACCTTGCGGCACTGCCACGGCGGGGTCAGCAGGTCCTGCTCGCCGCCGACGACCAGGGTGGGCGCGGTGATGTTCGGCAGCCGGTCGGCGGTGTTGTGCGCGAGGTCGGCGTCCCACTGTTCGAGCACGGTCCTGATCTCGACCTCGGTCTGCGGGAGGTAGGGGCGCTGCTGCTCCATGAGTTCTGGGAACTCCGGGGAGTTGAGCAGCTCCGGGGAGAACGCCAGGCCGAGCGCGGTGAGCGCGGTGTCGATGTCCCCGGTCGCCCACGGGTGGCGCAGCGCGGCCAGGCCGCAGACCTGGAACATGTCCAGCGCCGGCCAGGTGCCCCAGAGCACCAGCGACGCGACGCGGCCGGGCTCGGCCAGCGCCAGCTCCTGGGCCACCGCCGAGCCCAGCGACCAGCCCACTACGTGCGCGCGCGGCACGTCCACCGCGTCCAGCACGGCGGCGGCGTCGGCGGCCAGCGACGCCATCGAGATCGGGCCGGCACCTCGCTCGGAATCGCCGATGCCCCGGTGGTTGTAGCTGATCACGTGGTAGTGCTCGGCCAGGCCGGTGGCCAGCGCGCCCCACAGCGCGTAGTGCTGGGTGGTGCCGCAGACCAGCAGCAGCGACGGGTTGGACCGGTCGCCGCTCTCCACCACGTCAAGCCGGGTGCCGGTACGAACGTCTCGCAGCATGCGCGGTTCTCCTTGGTGTAGCGGGCGCGGTGAGATCTTTCCGCGAGTCTGCCAGCGAACCGAGGGGTTGCTTCGGTTCCGGTGCGGGTGGAGACAGGTTACTCTTCGGTAGGTGGACTTTCTCGGGCTCGTCGACCGGAACTGGCCGCTGCTGCGCCACGTCGCCGCCGCGCACGTCACCGCCTATCGGGCCAGCAACGGGCTGATCGGCCACCGGTTCTTCCCCGGCACGCCGCCGATGCTGCTGTTGGAGCACGTCGGCGCCCGTTCGGGGATCCACCGGACGACACCGCTGGTCTATTTCAGGGACGGCGACGACATCGTGATCGTCGCGTCCAAGGGCGGCTACCCGAACCATCCCGCCTGGTACCACAACCTGCGCGCGAACCCGGACACGGTGATCCAGGTGGCCGGCGAGCGCAGGCGGGTGCGGGCCGGGGTGGCCGACGACGCCGAGCACGAGCGGCTCTGGCCGATGGCGGTGCGCACCTACTCGGGCTATCGGACGTACCAGCGCCGCACCGGCAGGAAGATCCCACTGGTGATACTGCGCCGCATATAACACAGGTATAACAGAGAGGTGCAACACCTCCCTCACGGCCGTCGCGCCATGCCGTACGCCATCCTGTCCGCCGTGTTGGCCGATTCCGATCACGTCCGCCGCCGTTCGGCCCGCCCGCTGACGCCGACGATCTGAGCGCGGCGTCCGATGGTGTTGCTGGTGCTCGACCTGCTCGGGGTCGCCGTCTTCGCGCTTGCCGGGGCGCTGGCCGCGATCCGCGCCCGGCTGGACGTGTTCGGCGTGGTGGTGCTCGGCATCATCACCGCGCTGGGCGGCGGTGTGATCAGGGACGTGCTGCTCGGCATCACGCCGCCCACCACGCTGCGCCAGTGGCAGTACCTGGCGGTCGCGTCGGTAGTCTCGGCGGCGGCCTGCGTGCCCAGGGCGACGGTGCCGGCGCGGTCCCGGCTGCGCAAGGCAATTTTGGTGGCCGACGCCTTCGGGCTGGCCCTGTTCGTCACCACCGGCACCGCCGCCGCGCTGGCCGTCGGGGCGCCGCCGGTGGCTGCCTGCCTGGTCGGAGTGATCTCCGGGATCGGCGGCGGGGTGACCAGGGACGTGCTGCTGCGGGAGATCCCGCTGGTGCTGCACCGGGACATCTACGCGCTTCCCGCCGTGGCCGGCGCGGTACTGGTGACCAGCGGCAACGCCCTCGGATGGCCCAGCACCCCGGTGCTGGTCGCGGCCGCCGCACTGATCGCCTCGGTGCGGCTGCTGGCGATCTGGCGGGAGTGGGACGCGCCGCGCCCCCGACGGCGATAATCGAGTTGTGCTCAAGGCTCAACCTGCGCCGTTCGGACCCCGAAATCGACCGTTCGGCGCAAGATCCAACCGTTTGTCGCGGGGCTTCGGGGCACTGAAACGCCGTTCCTCGGAAAAAACCGGCGTAACCAGCGACGACACGCCGAGGACCCCCTTGGTGTGACGTTGCCCTCCTTCGTAAGCTTCCGCCACAACATCACGATCTGATCTCGCCACCTGGATCAGGGCCGGACTCCCCACCGGCCCACCGGACCCCCGACCGGGATGTCCGGGTGGCAGGATCGCCGGTCGCGGAAAGGCAGACAACTTACGTGGCTCGTCACCGCTCCCCAGGCGGCCGCGGCACGGTTTCGGCGTACTTGCCGGAACCTGGCGCGGACCGCGGGCACCATCACGGTGCCGCTGACGCCTCTGGCGGCTCGTCGTCCCAGACGACGGCCCTGATCTCCTCCGCTCCGAACGCTGCCCCTCGCCGCAGCTCCCACCGCAGGATCGCCAAGCCGGCGGTCAGCGGCCACACGGTGGTCAGCGCCACCGCCGCCCTCGGCGCCGTGGTCACCGGCGGCTTCATGGCCGTCGACCCGACGCCGACCAGTCTCACCGCGGACGCCGCCGACGCGATGACCCCGGTGACACCCTCGACCACCTCGACGACCAACCTCGCCGCCGCCACCCAGCCGCTGCACGTGCAGCCGGTCAGCTCCGGCCATCAGCTGAGCCAGCTGGAGTCGGTCACCGCCGCCGCCGAGCGGCTGCCGGTGGCCGTGCCCGGCGACCGGGTCAGCTCCGTGGACCGCCGTGACGTGGAGGCCCTGCACAAGGGCGAGAAGCTGGCCGCCGAGGCCGCCGCCGCGCACGCCGCCGCCATGAAGGAGGTCAGCGTGCTGGCCGGGGGCGGCGACCTGGACGACTGGATCGCCGTCGCGCTGAACAAGCTGAACCTGGACCAGTCGCTGGCCACCGGGCTCAAGAAGATCATCATGAAGGAGTCCCGGGGCAACCCGAGGGCGATCAACCTCACCGACAGCAACGCGCTGGCCGGCCGCCCGTCCCAGGGCCTCATGCAGGTCATCCCGACTACCTACCGGCACTACGTGCTGCCCGAGCTGCGCAACCGCCCGATCACCGACCCGGTCGCCAACATCACCGCCGGCGTCCGCTACATGCTGGCCAACTACGGCGTCGGCACCCTGCGCGCCGGCGGCCGCACCTCCTCCAGCGGCGGCTACATCGGCTACTGACGGCCGCCACCAGGATCCTCCCGCCGCCCCGGACCGAAACGGTCCGGGGCGGTTCGCTGTCCGGCGCCTGCTGTTCACTTCCAACCCGTCCGTCGGCCAATCGTTTGACGCCCAACTTTTGACGTTCCTGCCTTTCCGCCGGAGACTGGTGGCCTGCTGCTGTCCACAGGTCGGAAGGAGCTCCGCGGTGCGGCGGGATCTCTACGAGGCGGACCACGAGGCATTCGGCGCCGCGGTACGGGCGTTTCTGGACCGCGAGGTGGTCGGACACCTCGACGAGTGGGACGCGGCCGGGATCGTGCCGCGCGAGCTGTTCACCACGGCGGGCAAGGCGGGCTTCCTCGGCATGGCCATCCCCGAGGAGTACGGCGGCGGCGGGGTGGACGACTTCCGGTTCAACGCCGTGCTCGGCGAGGAGCTGGTCCGAGCCGGCGCGGGCGCGGCCGGTCTGGGCGTCACCCTGCACAACGACATAGCGCTGCCGTACTTCCTGCGCTACGCCACCGAGGAGCAGAGCCGGCGCTGGCTGCCCGGCATCGCCGGCGGCGAGCTGGTCACCGCGATCGCGATGACCGAGCCCGGCATCGGCTCCGACCTGGCCTCGATGTCCACCACCGCGGTGCGGGACGGCGAGCACTACGTCGTCAACGGCGCCAAGACGTTCATCACCAACGGCATCAACGCCGACCTGGTGATCACCGCCGTGAAGACCGACCCGTCCCAGCGGCACGCCGGGATGAGCCTGCTGGTGCTGGAGCGCGGCATGCCCGGTTTCGAGCGCGGGCGCAACCTGGACAAGCTCGGCCAGCACGCGCAGGACACCGCCGAGCTGTCGTTCGCCGACGTGCGGGTGCCGGTGGCCAACCTGCTCGGCGAGGAGGGCCAGGGCTTCCGCCAACTGGTGGCGAACCTGCCCCAGGAGCGGCTGTCCATCGCGCTGTCCGCGGTGGCGTCGGCGGCCGTCGGGCTGGAGCAGACGCTGGAGTACGTGAAGGCCCGGCGCGCGTTCGGGCAGCCGATCGGCTCGTTCCAGAACAGCAGGTTCGTGCTCGCCGAGATCGCCACCGAGGTGGACATCGCGCAGGCCTACGTGGACCGCTGCATCCGCGCGCTGAACACCGGCGAGCTGTCCGCGGAGGACGCGGCCAAGGCGAAGTGGTGGTGCACCGAGCTGCAGGGCCGGGCGCTGGACAGGTGCCTGCAGCTGCACGGCGGGTACGGGTACATGACCGAGTACCCGATCGCGCGCGCCTACGCCGACGCCCGCGTGACCAGGATCTACGGTGGCACCACGGAGATCATGAAGGAGCTGGTCGGCCGCTCGCTGGGGCTGTAGGGCCGGGTTCGCGGCGACGGCGACCACCCGCACGAGCCGGCACCGTTTCCATGGTCATCAGGCCGTTACGGTTGTTTGGCGCGTGTTATAGCAACCGTGAGTGCCTGATGATGTTGATTCGGACTAGACCGACGGTCGGTCTAGTCCCGTTCGGCGGCGCGGGGAGGCACGGACGCCGGCGGAAGGTACGGACCGGGACGGGGTACGGACGCAAGCCCGATCAGGACACGCCGCCGGTCAGGTCACGCCGGCGAACTCCAGGGCCTCGGGCCAGGTCGCGGACTTCATGATCATGCGGCGGTACTTCATGATCTGCGCGGGGCGGTCGATGCTGATGCAGCCGGTGAGGCGGTCGCCCCGGCGGTAGAGCGCCAGGAACTTGTCCTCGCCGAGCTCCTCGCTGACCACCCGGATCTCGTCGGCGGCCGGGATGCCGACGAACTGGATCCTGCTGTCGTACCAGTCGGACCAGAAGTACGGCACCGACGCCGACGGTTTCGCCTCGGCGGGGTCCAGCGCGTTGCGGGCGGCGAGCATGCCCTGCTCGGAGGCGTTCGTCCAGTGTTCGAGCCGCATCAGCAGGCCGTCGAAGAGCGGGTGCGGGAAGTGCGCGACGTCGCCGGCGGCGTACACCCCGGGCAGGCCGGTGGCCAGCGTCTGGTCGCAGATGATGCCGCCGTCGCGCTCGTGCAGCCGCAGGCCGGAGCCGGCCAGCCAGCCGGTGCACGGCGTCACCCCGGTGCCGACCACCACGAGGTCGGCCGGCAGCACGGAGCCGTCGTCCAGCGCCACCCCGGTCACCGTGCCGCCGGACGAGGACGAGCCGACCAGCCCGGTGACCTTCACCCCGCAGCGCAGCTCGGTGCCGTGCGCGCGGTGCAGCTCGGCGCAGGCCCGGCCCATCTCCTCCCCCACGGCCCGGACCAGCGGCACCGGCAGCGCCTCCAGCACCGTCACCGGCAGCCCGCGCTTGCGCGCCGAGGACGCCACCTCGGAGCCGATGAACCCGGCGCCCACCACGACCGTGCGCGCCCCGGCGTCCAGCGCGGCGCGGATGGCCACCGCGTCGTCCAGGGTGCGCAGGGTGTGCACGCCGGCCAGCTCGGAGGCGCCGGGCAGGGTGCGCGGCGCGGCGCCGGTGGCGATCACCAGCGCGTCGTACTCCAGCGCGCCCTCGTCCAGCTCGACGACCTTGCGCGCGGCATCCAGGCCGGTCGCCCAGGTGCCAAGGCGCAGGTCCAGCTCGAGCTCGTCGCGCAGCTGGTCCTCGGTGCGGTAGGTCGGGTCCTCCGGGCCGTCGTCCCCGGCGACCAGGTAGTCCTTGGACAGCGGCGGCCGGTCGTAGGGCAGGTGCTCCTCGCCGCCGACCAGCGTGAGCGGACCGGAGTGCCCGGCCCGGCGCGCGGCCTGCGCGGCCCGCAGCCCCGCCAGCGACGCGCCGACGATGACCAGACGGCCGGTCACGGCGTCAGTCCTCGACGATCGAGAGCGCCTCGGTCGGGCAGCCCTCGACGGCGGCCTCCACGTCCTGGCGGCACCCGGCGTCGGGGGTCTCGTTCAGGACCAGAAGCGTGCCGTCGTCCTGCACCTCGAACAGGTCGGGCGCCTCCGCCTCACACATGCCCAGACCGGTGCACCGGTTCCGGTCGACCACGATGCGCATGGGGTGTGCTCCTTCGCTCATCCACCGTCAACCCGAAGCGTATGCGGAACCAAACGCGGCCCGCTTCCCGAGTGACAACACGGATCGCGCGCCAAGTCGGTTCGGGATACGGTCGCCGGCGTGGACATCAAGGACAGCGTCGCACTGATCACCGGCGGCGCCTCGGGGTTGGGCCTGGCCACCGCGCGCCGGCTGCTGGACGCGGGCGCCCGCGTGCTGCTGGTGGACCTGCCGGGCTCGGCGGGCGCGGAGGTCGCCGAAGGGCTCGGCGAGAGCGCGCGGTTCGCCCCGGCGGACGTCACGGACACCGAGGCGGTGACGTCCGCACTGGACGCCGCCGCCGAGCTGGGCGAGCTGCGCACGGTGGTCAACTGCGCCGGGATCGGCCCGCCCGGGCGGGTGGTCGGACGCAAGGGCCCGCTCCCGCTGGAGACGTTCACCCAGGTCATCCAGGTGAACCTGATCGGGACGTTCAACGTGATCCGGCTGGCCGCCGAGCGCATGCAGGCCCTGGAGCCACGCGAGGGCGAGCGCGGCGTGCTGGTCTGCACCGCGTCGGTGGCCGCGTTCGACGGCCAGGTCGGCCAGGCGGCGTACTCCGCGTCCAAGGGCGGCATCGTGGGCATGACGCTGCCGATCGCGCGCGACCTCGCCGACCGGCAGATCCGGATCGTGACCATCGCGCCCGGCCTGTTCGACACGCCGCTGCTGGCCAGCCTGCCCGACGACGCCCGCGCCTCGCTCGGCGCCCAGGTGCCGCACCCGCGCCGGCTGGGCGACCCGGCCGAGTACGGCGCGCTGGTCGAGCACATCGTGGCCAACCCCATGCTGAACGGTGAGGTCATCCGCCTGGACGGCGCGATCCGGATGGCGCCTCGGTAAGCGCGCGGTCAGAACAGCACGAACGAGCCGCTGGTGTAGACCTTGAGCGCGAGCACCGCGGCGATGACCAGGAGCACGACCAGGACCGCCACCCACACCTGGCGCAGGTTCATCGGGCGGTCGGCGGGACGGGCCGGCGGGTGTTGCAGGCTTTCCGGGCCGGCGCCCGGCGGGCGGTGGCGGCGCTGGAGGGCGGCCGCCTCGGCGTCCTCCAGCCGGGGCGGGCCGACGAACTCGGAGAACTCGAAGCGGCGGTCGAAGTCCTCGGTGGTCTCCACGCCGGCGAGGATCTCCTCGGGCGGGCCGGCGGCCACGATCCGGCCGTTGACCAGGATCGCCAGGTGGTCGGCCAGGGTGCGGGCCAGCTCCAGGGTGTGCGTGGTGATCAGCAGGGTGCAGCCGGTGCGCTCGCGCAGGCTGCGCACGGCCGCGAGCATGGCCGGCTGGTGCTCGCTGTCCAGGCCGATGTCGATCTCGTCGAGGATGGTCAGCGGGGCGTCCGCGACCAGCGCGCGGGCCAGCGCGAGGCGCTTGGCGGCGTGCGAGGGCAGCTGCTCGGGCAGCCGGTCCGCCTGGTCGGCCAGGTGCACCTCGCGCAGCCGGGCCATGGCGCGTTCGCGGCGCTGCGACTCGGGGACGCCGAGCGCGTGCAGCGTGTAGGTCAGGTTCTCCAGCGCGGTCATGGAGGCGAACACCGAGGTGGTGTAGAGGGTGTGGCCGCCGAGCATGGCGCCCTGGCGGCGGTGGATGCGCTGCCACTCCTCGGGCGAGGCGTCCCAGACGTCACGGCCGTCGATCCGCACGGTGCCGGCGTCCGGCTCCAGCAGCCCGAGCACGTGCTTGATCATCGTCGTCTTGCCGACGCCGGACGGACCCATCAGGACCGTGACCTTGCCGGCCGGAACGTGTAGCCGCAGCCGGTGCAGGACGGCGCTGCCGCCGAGGATCGTGGTGATGTCGTCCAGCTCGACCTCGGGCGGCTCGCCGGTGTCGAGGGCGGGGGTGGAACGGCGTGGACGCATGCCTACTCCCCGATGAGTCGGGCGTCGACGTTAACGCCACTCCGCCGGTGCGGTGTACGCCATCCGCCGTTCGGGTGAGGCCGTAGCGTGGGGTCGAACCCGCGAACGCCGAGAAGAGGGAGCCGTCCGAATGGAGCTGTTGGACGCGCATGGTGCGGCGCTGGCCGACTTCGACAGGCTGGTACGGGCGGTGCCTGGAGATCGGTGGGACGCCCCGACGCCGTGTGACGAGTGGTCGGTCCGGGACCTGGTCGGGCATCTGGTCGGCGAGCAGCTCTGGGTGCCGTCGCTGCTGGCCGGGCGGACCATCGCGGAGGTCGGCGACCGGTTCGACGGCGATCAGCTGGGCGACGACCCGGCGGCGGCCTGGCGCTCGGCGGCCGACGCGGCGCGGCGGGCCTGGCTGGAGCCCGGGGTGGTGGCGCGGACGGTGCATCTGAGCTACGGCACCGACAGCGCCACGAACTACGGCTGGCAGATGACGCTCGACCTGGCCGTGCACGGCTGGGACCTGGCGACCGGGATCGGCGTCGGCCACCGCATCCCCGACGAGCTGGCCGGCGACCTGCTGCGCGTCTTCGGCGACGTCATCCCCCGGTGGCAGGGCCTCGGGCTGTTCGCCGAGCCGGTCGCGGTGCCGGCGGACGCCAGCCCACACGCCCGGCTGCTCGGGTTGCTCGGGCGGCGCCCTGACTAGCTAGCGGCCGCGGGCGGCCTCCCAGCGCGGGCTGTCCACGAAGTGGACGTCGTAGCGCTGGTGCACCTCGTGCAGGGTCCGGTCGTCGACCTCGCCGCGCATGATCGCCGGCAGCATCCGGAAGTACTCGAACCTGTCCACGCCGGGCACCAGGGTCACGAACAGGTCGGCCACCGCGCCCGGCGCCGCCGCGAAGGCGTGCCGCACCCCGGGCGGGATCACCACGTAGCCGCCCTTGTCGACGGTGAGCACCTCGTCCTCCAGCAGCAGCTGCATTCGGCCTTCGAGCACGTAGAACGCCTCGGACGAGTCGGCGTGGTAGTGCGGCTTCGCGCCGTCGACGCCGGTCTCCAGGCGGATCCGGTTCGCGCCGAGCGCCTGTTGCGTGTGGCCGCCGTCGGCGAGCAGCCACAGCGTGGTGTCGTCGCCGTGGACGACCTCGACGTCACGTTCCTGGACGGCATGCGCCCGGGTATCGGTGCTGGACATTGCGCCCGCCTCCTGTGGTTGAAAGCTTCAACTACTTACGACCACGGTAGCGTGAAGTAGTTGACGGCTTCAACCGATGGGAGTGTGGCGTGCCCAACTGGCTCGACAACGGCCAGCAGCGCGACTGGCGGGCGTTCATCGAGGGCTCGATCCGGCTCATCGAGCTGCTCGACCGGGAGCTGCGCGCCGGCCATTCGCTCACCCTCGCCGAGTACGAGATCCTGGTGCGGCTGTCCGAGGCGCCCGGGCGCCGGATGCGGATGGCCGAGCTGGCGGAGGTGTCGTACTACTCGCGCAGCCGGCTGTCCCACTCGGTCGGCCGACTGGAGGCGCGCGAGCTGGTGTGCAGGGACCGGATCCCGGACGACAAGCGCGGCGTGGTCGCGCGGCTCACCGAGCGGGGGATGCGCGCGCTGCGCCTGGCCGCGCCGGACAACCTGCGGATCGTCCGGGAGTACTTCGTGGACGTGATCGATCCCGAGGACCTGCGGGCGGTCGGCCGCGCGTTCGGCGCCGTCTCGTCGCGGCTTTCCGTTACGCCGTGAACAGCCGGCCGGCCGTGACCGGCCGCAGGCCGCGTTTGTCCAGGTCGGCGAGGATGTCCGGGATCGCGGCCAGGGTGGCACGGTGGCCGAGGTGCATGCTCACCACGCTGCCGGCGGTGGCCGTGCGAACCTGGGCGCGCACGGTGGCCGGGGTGGGGTCGGTCCAGTCCAGCGAGTCGACGTCGTAGGAGAGCACCCTCGGGTAGCCGGCCTCGCCGGCCAGCCTGAGCTGCTCGGCGGTGGCGTGCTGCGCGGCGGACTGCCGGAAGAACGCGCCGGGCCCGCCGGTGAGGGCCGCGATCTTGTCCCGGCACCTGACGATCTCGTCGCGCTGGGCCGCCGCGCTCAGCCTGGTCATCGTCCGGTGCGACCAGGTGTGGTTGCCCAGCTCGTGCCCGAGGTCGGCGACCATCTTCGCGGCGTCCGGGTAGCGCGCCAGCCAGGTGCCCACGGCGAGCACCGTGACCTGCGCGCCGCCCTTGGCGAGCGCCTCGAGGATCTGGCGGTCCAGGGTGAGGTCGCTGTCGCCGTGGAAGGTCAGCGCCACCTCGGGGCGGCCGGTGGCGGCGCGGACCAGCTCGACGGCCGGGCCGGTGGGGCCGGCCTGTGGTGCACTCGAACGCGACGGAGGCGACGGGGGCGACGACGGGGGCGGTGCCGCCGGCGGGTCGGGCGGTCGAGGCTCGGCGGGGGCGGCGCAGGCGGCGAGCCCGAGCAGCGCGCCGGCCGCCGCCCCGCCGCGCAACAACGCACGCCTCGGCAGGCCCGGGGCACGCCGCCGGGCCGCGCCGGCCGGGTCGGTCATGCCGCCATCATCGCGGACCGACCGACCGTCGGTCTGTTTGCCCCGGGCGGGCGCGGTCACGGATGCCGCCCGGGTCGATCGCCGCCAGCACGTCGCGCAACAGGTCGGCCAGGGCGCGGGCGGTGGCCTCGGGCAGGCGGCCCAGCAGCTCGGACTGCGCCGCGTTCGCCGCGAGCACGGTCTCCTCGGCGGCGCGCACGCCCTCCGGGGTGAGCCGGACCCACACGCTGCGGCGGTCGTCAGGGTCGGCCTCCCGGACCACCAGCCCGGCGGCGGTCAGCCGGTGCAGCACGTTCGTGGTGCCGCCCGAGGACAGCAGCAGCGAGCTGGCCAGCTCGTGCGGCTTGCGCCGGTACGGCCGCCCGACCAGGCGCAGCCGGGACAGCACCTCGTACTCGGCCTTGGTCCGCCCCAGCCGGTCCAGCTCGGTGACGACGGCCGCGTCGATGAGCCCGGCCAGCCGCCCGGCGCGCTTGGCCAGCTCCAGGGGCACCCCGGCGACCTGGGGCAGCTCCGTGCGCCATCCGCCGACGATCTCGTCGACAACGTCGGACAGCCGTCCCTCACTCATGGCTGGAGGGTAGCTTGCGCGCCCGAAAGCTTCCTCGTAAGCTTTTTACAAAGCTTTCCAGAGAGGGGTAACTGATGATCACGCTGATCCGGGGCGGCTGGGTCCTCACCATGAGCGAGCGCGAGCTGCCCGCCGGCGACGTGCTGGTCACCGACGGCACCATCGAGGCCGTGGGGGTCGGGCTGACCGCACCACCCGGCGCCGAGGTGATCGACGCGACCGGGATGCTGGTGCTGCCCGGCCTGGTGGACACCCACCGGCACACCTGGCAGACGCCGCTGCGCCACCTCGGCGCGCAGTGGTCGCTCACCGACTACCTGCGGCGGCTGCTGCACGACATCGGCGCCCGGTTCCGCCCGGAGGACGTCTACGCGGGCACCCTGCTCGGCGCGCTGGCCGCGCTGGACGGCGGGGTCACCACGCTGGTCGACTGGTCGCACATCCAGGACTCGCCGCGGACCGCGGACGCCTCGGTGGCCGCGCTGCGCGACGCCGGCATCCGGGCCGTGTTCGCGCACTGCGACCGGCTGCGCCCGCACGGCCAGCCCCGCTCCGGCACGCACCTCGCCGAGCTGCGCCGGGCCCGCGAGGAGCTGCTGCCCGAGGACCCGAAGGACGGCGCGCTGGTCACCCTGGCGATGGGCGCGCACGGCCCGGACTTCACCGACATCGAGTCCACCGTCACCGACTTCGCACTGGCCCGCGAGCTGGGCATCCCGATCACCACGCACGTCGCCGTCGGCCGGCCGGGTCCGCACCAGCGGGGCATCGCGGCCATGGACGGCGCCGGGCTGCTCGGGCCGGACCTCACGGTGGTGCACGCGAACGGCGCGAGCGCGGACGACCTGCGCCGGCTGGCCGACCACGGGGTGAGCGCGTCGATCAGCCCGCAGATCGAGCTGACCATGCCCGAGCTGGGCGCCTCCGTCGCCCTGCGCCGGATGCTGGCGGCCGGGATCCGGCCCGGGCTCAGCGTCGACTCGGAGTCGGTCGCGTCCGCCGACCTGTTCACCCAGATGCGGTTCGCCCTGGCCGCCCACCGCACGGACACCGACAACGAACAGGAGAAGGAACCACCGCTACCGGCTATTGAGGCGCTGCGGCTGGCCACCGTGGACGGCGCGCGCACCGCCGGGCTGGCCGACCAGGTGGGCACCCTGGAGCCCGGCAAGGCCGCCGACCTGATCATGCTGCGGGCCGACGCGGTCGGGCTGGCCCCGGTGCGGGCGGCCGCCGACGCGGTGGTGCTGGCCGCCCACCCGGGCATGGTCGACACCGTTCTCGTGGCCGGCCGAACGGTCAAGCGCGACGGCCGGCTGCTGGCCGATCTGGACCGCGCGCGCGAGCTGGCCGCCGCGACCGCCGACCACGTGCTCGGAGCAGGTGATCCAACGCTTGTGACGGACCGGTAGGCTGCCGGCGGAACAGCGGCCGACCGGCTGGCGCCCGTCCGCCCGCCGGGCCGGCGACGCCATGGCGGCCCCCGGGATGTGACGCTTTCGTTGCCCACCAGCACCCAGAGAAGCGACAGCGGGACGAGCACGAACGCCGCGCCGGCCGGGACGACGGGCCGGGACGCGCCGTTGCTGGCCCGCAACCGCGTGCTGGACGTCGTGATCATGGTGTCCTACCTGCTGATCTCGATCGGCCTGTACCGGGACCTGTGGCGCGGCCTGCCCGTCAGCTACCTGGTGGACAGCGGCGAGGACCAGAACCTGTTCGAGTGGTTCTTCGCGGTGCAGGCGCACGCGCTGGCCGCCGGGCACCCGACCCTGGTCTCCGCGCTGCAGAACCACCCGGTCGGCGTCAACCTGATGGCCAACACGGCGATGCCGGGGCTGGCGCTGCCGCTGGCGCCGCTGACCCTGCTGGCCGGGCCGACCGCCACCTGGGCGTTGGTGCTCACCGGCGGGCTGGCCGGCACGGCGGCCGGCTGGTACTGGCTGTACTCCCGGCACCTGGTCCGCTCCCGGTGGTCGGCCGCGGTCGGCGGCGCGTGCTGCGCGTTCACCCCGCCGGTCATCTCGCACGCGCACGCCCACCCGAACTTCACGGCGATGTTCCTGCTCCCGGTGATCGTGCTGTGGCTGGTCCGGCTGCGGGTGGCCACCGAGAACGGTCGCCGGGTCAAGATCGGCGTGCTGCTCGGCCTGCTGATCGCCTGGCAGGTCATGATCGGCGAGGAGCCGCTGCTCATCCTGGCCACCGGGCTGGTCGTCTACGCGCTGGCCTGGGCGGTGGTGCGGCCCCGGACGCTGCTCGCGTCGGCCCGGTCGCTGGTCACCGGGCTCGGCGTGGCGGCGGCGGTGGCGATACCGCTGGTCGGGTATCCGCTGTGGGTCCAGTTCACCGGCCCGAGCAGCTACCGCGCGCTGCGCCACGGCATGGCCGGCAACGACCTGACGGTGTTCGGCGCGCTGCCCAAGCAGTCGGTGGGCGGCCAGCTGCTCAGCCCCGAGCAGGTGGTGGCCAACCCGACCGAGCAGAACGCGTTCTTCGGCTGGCCGCTGCTGGTGCTGCTGCTGGTGGCGATGGTCTGGCTGTGGCGGGAGGTGCCGGCGCGGCTGGCCACGATCACGCTGCTGGTGATGGCCGCGCTGTCGGCCGGCGGGCACGCCGTGGTGAACGGCCAGGACACCGGCATCCCCGGGCCGTGGCTGCTGCTGCACCAACTGCCGCTGTACGAGTCGCTGATCGAGGCGCGGCTGACGTTCGCCTGCCTACCGGTGATCGGCATGCTGCTCGCGCTGGCCAGCGACCGGGTGCTGGTGCGGCCACCGCGCCCGGTCCTGCCGGGGGCGTGGCTGCGCTGGCTGACCTCGCGGCGGCTCTGGTTCGCGGCGCTGGTCCTGGCGCTGCTGCCGATCCTGCCGGTGCGGTTCATCACCACCACGCGCGCGGACACCCCCGCCCTGTTCAGCTCCGGCGCGTGGCGGGATTACGTGCGGCCGGGGCGGGCGATCGTGACGGTGCCGCTGCCGGACACCTCGAACGCCCACGCGCTGCACTGGCAGGTGGTGGCCGGGCTGGAGTTCCCGATCGCGGAGGGCTACTTCGTCGGGCCGTTCGGCCCGGCGCGGGAGGGCACCTACGGCGCGGAGCGGCGGCCCACGTCGTGGCTGCTCGCGGAGACGGCGATATCCGGCGCGGTGCCGGCGATCGGCCCCGAGCAGCGCGCGGCCGCGATCGACGACCTGCGCTACTGGCGGGCCGACGCGGTGGTGCTCGCGGCCGCCCCGAACGCGGCGGCGCTGCGGGCCACCCTGGACCAGCTGCTCGGGCCGGGTCAGGACCGCGACGACGTGGTGGTCTGGGACGTCCGTTCGGTTACGGGGTAGCGCGCCCGGTCGCGCGCGGCCAGCAGTGCCAGCGCGCTCACCCCGAGCGCCAGCCACGCGCCGCCGAGCAGCCAGCCGGTGAGCACGTCGGTCAGCCAGTGCGCGGCCAGGTACAGCCGGCTGACCCCGACCAGCACGGCCAGCGCCGCCGCCGAGACCACCGCCGCCACCCCCGCCGCTGCCGACCGCGCCGTCAGCACGACCACGGCCGCGACCACGCCGAGCACCACCGTGGTGCCCAGCGCGTGCCCCGAGGGCAGCGAGTAGCTCGGGTAGTGGATCAGCTGGTCGGCCCGGGGCGGGCGGTGCCGCTCGTAGAGATGCTTGAACCCGACCACCAGCAGCCCGCCCCCGGCGGCGGTCACCGCGACCACGGCGGCCGGCCACCAGCGGCGCTTCCAGGCCAGGACGAGCACGGCCGCCGCCGTCACCGCCGTCATGGCGATCGTGCCCCCGGCCACCGCCAGCACCGTGGCCACCACCGTCGCCCACCCGGTCCGGTGTGCCACGAACCAGTCCAGCACCGGCTGGTCCACGTCGTACAACCCGTCCGCGTGCCCCGGACCGTCCAGCACCTGTTCCACCACGGCGGCCTGCGCGAGCAGCAGTACCAGCGCTATAGCACCGCCGATCCCGACCGTCCGCCTCCACCGCATGACGTCCGACGCTACCGACGCAGCTTGTGAATCCCCTGAGATATCACCCCGGAGTGACGCGCAAGCGGTTCCGCGGAACCGCTCGTCCCCCCGCGCGCGTACCGAGTCAACGACCGGCGCGGGAACCTCAGTCCGGCAGCGTCATCCGCTGGCCGTGAGGCCCGACCGTGACCGTCCAGTCGGTGACGGCCGGCTCGCCGGCTTGCTGCCACCACCGGTAGGCGTCGGCCACCTCATCGAACAGGCGTCGCTGGCCGCTCTGGTTGACCGGGTACGGGGGTTCTTCGGTGATGTCCACCGACGCCCACGAGTCGGTGACGACGTCGAGCAGCCACACAGTCCCGGTGGTCGGAGTCGCTTCCCGGTATGACTTGCTGACGCCGTTCACGCGCTGGCCGATGGCAACGGCGGCGTCACGGTTCTGCGCCCACCGGTAGGGGTGCAGCTCGGTGGTGCCGATCGTGTCGGGCTCGCCCACACGCACACTCCGGCGGGGTACGCGTTGGGAGCGCAGGCTCATGAACACCGCGCAGGCGCCGAGGCTGCCCGTCGCGGTGCCGTCTTCGTGACGGTCGAGCACCGCGACGCCAGGCGGTTCGTAGGTGTTGGCGAGCGGGACGACGAGCCGGCCGCCGGGCGTGACCTGCTGAACCCAGTGGTAGGGCGTGACCGCTGCGCCGACCGTGGCGATCAGCCGGTCATACGGCGCCCCGGCCGGCCAACCCGGTACACCATCGGTTGCGACCAGGCACACCTTGTCGTACCCGGCGGCGTCGAGAGCGGCACGCGCATGATCGGCTATTGCGGGGTCGACTTCCAGGGTGGTGACGTTCTCCGCGCCCACCCGGTGGGCCAACAGGGCAGCGTTCCAGCCGGTGCCGCTACCGATCTCCAGAACCCGCATGCCCGGCTCGATGTCCAGCGCGGCCAGCATGCGAGCGACCATGGTCGGAGCGGATGCGGACGAGGTGGGCAACCAGCCCCGACCCCGCTCGTCCGGCTTGCCGTCGTCGACCTGCGTGATCACCGCGTCGTCGGCGTATGCGGCGGCCAGCCAGCCGCCGGGGTCGTCGGCTCGGCGCAGCGGCAGCAGGTCCGCGCCGGGCGTGTCTTGATCGTGTTGCCACACCACGTCGGGGATGAACCGGTGACGGGCGACGTCCTCGAAGGCAGGCTGCCACGCCGGGGTCAGGTCGCCGCGCTCCAGGAGCGCGGCCACCATGGCCCGGCGCAGCCGCTTAGGGTCGTCGGTCACTTCTTGCCGTGCTTCCCCGGGTCAGGCGGGGGCGGGATCGGACCGCCCGGTTTGTGACCGTTCGTCTCCGGCTTCGGCTTCTCGTCCTTGTCTTTGTCGTGCTCACCCATGATGTGCACCTTTCCTCTCGTTGTGGACAACTACCGAGGCTTGACGAGCGACGCGCTGTGCTGGGCTGGACTGCCGAGCGCGTCGGACCCCTTCGTCGGTGAGCTTGTAGGCGTGGCGCCTCGCAAAGCCGCGCTCACGGGCGGATCCGTCCCAACCGCAGTCCACCCACCCAAGCTCGACCATCCGTCGCAGCGCCGAATCGACAGCTCGTGACGCCAGGCCGACGGATCGTGAGATGTCGAGCGCGGCCATCTCCCGGGGCGGGGTGGTGTCCAACGCCGCCAGCACGGCGGCGATCCGCTCGCCAACGACCGCGCGGTCGTCGCGGCTCATCGGCGCCGCCCGCGCCGGTCGTCCTCACGCTCGGGCAGCTCGACGAGGTACGGCTCTCGGGTGCTCTGCGGGCAGCGGACGCGGTGGCCGTTGGCCAGCTCGCGCCCGGTGCACCGGCACTCGCCCCGTGGTGTCGTCTCCGAGGTTGGCGGGAGCGGTCGAGCGGTCACCGTGACTCACCTCCATGGCGCCGGCCGATGCCGAGCGGCCACCACTGGCGTCGCGGGCTCGCATGGGCGGATGCCATCGCGTGTGCTGCTCGTCGGAGCGCGTAGGCGGTTTGGGCGGCGTGATCGTCCGGGCTGTGCGCAGGGTGAGCCAACGCGTGCGGCGCCAGCTCCCAGGCCAGCGTCAACGGGTCAATCTCGGACGTACGGTCCTCGGCGTCGGGCGGAACACTCGTCCCGCAGCCTTCGCAGCGTGGACCAGCAGGACCAGCGAGCACGCTCGGCCAGAGCAAGATCAGGTGACCACCGAGAGCCGGTACGCCGTCCGCCATCGGCTCGGCGGGCGATAGGAGGATCACCAGCGACACCGCGTGGGACTGGAGGTCGTCGGCGCAGGTCAGCCAAACGAACGGCAGGCCGCTCATCCCGTAGCCTCCCGACGTCGCGCCCTCGCACGCCGGATATCTCGCCTACAGCGCCACTTGACTAACTGGTATCGCCACCACGCGGTGAGCCAATCCGACCGGGGGCCGACCGGCCCACACCGGGTGTCCCCGGTGGCGGTGCGTCCCGGCTGTTTCTGCAGGTCGTCGGACACAGCCTGGGAGAGTAGGAGCCTTTTGCCGGTAGCGTTGCCTCACCGCAACGTCACCCATTCGGGTGGTATGGGTCTATTGCAATCCGATCCACGCGGCGTACTCCAGCAATGCGCTGGAGGGCCGGCGCGCTGACCTTCTAAGCCTGGCCACTGTATCTCGCGCGAGCGGGTGGCGCCTGGCCTGACCGGGCGCGATCCGGCGTGCTGTGAGAAGCGCTTCGAGTGCCTCATCGGGCTTGCCGAGACGTTGCCACGCTCGGGCGAGGTCTAGGTGGAAGTGCCCGATCCGGGTGGGTAGCCATCCAGATGGGAACCTCATGCCCTTCGCCGCTTCTACTGCGCGAGCATCCTCCTGGGCTGCTACCAACGCTGTGACGCGATGGACGCGAACGTTCGTCGGGCCGAACCCGAACCAGAACCGCTCGGGCTGTTCACCGGTAATCGCCGCGATCCGTCCGGCCTCGGTGATGTGGCGGGCCACCGCGTCCAGGTCGCCGACATAGCCGGCGATGGTCGATGCGCCGAGGTGTAGCTGTCCGCGAGCGATCAGCGCTCCCGGAGTGTCTGAGTCGGTGCCGTCGAGATGGGCGACGCCCGCAGCGTTGAGCCTCCAGCACGCCTCGTAGTCGCGGGCACGCATGTAGGCAGTGACCCGTAGATACTCGCGGGCTGCGCGCCAGCCCGGAGACCAGTCACCGGCATGGGTCGCCGCCCAGTCCACATGCTGTAGCGCGTGAACTGAAAGATCGTTAGCGCCGATAGCGATACCGACGGAGTGGCCGCAGCGCGCCGCCTCGGCGAGCAGAGCCCACACCCTTTGTTGATCATTTCCGGTCAGGAGTTGAGTCGCGGCGTGCAGCTCGGACAAGAGGCCGGGCAACTCCCTGACCATCGGCTTGTAGCGCGCCGCCTGCGCGAGCTGGTTCACGCGTCGCACGTGCGCCCCGAGTGCAGGCAACGGTCGCGGTATGACCGACTCGTCGGGAGGTAGGTCGAAGAGGTCGAGTGCAGCGCTGATGGGCTTCACCAGCTCCTGAAGTGGTTCGTACCGTGTGGTCCCGACCTGCGAGGTTCGCGCGTTGGTGCTCGCGTGGTTTCGTTCGACGGCGAAGTCGTCGGGACTGACGCCGAGTATCTCGGCCAGCCTGACACGGACGGTCACACGGTCTAGGACGCGCTCTCCGCGCTCGATGCGGGAGAGATGTCCGGCCGAGATACCGGCCTGCTCCGCTACCTGCCGCAGCGACATATGTTGCTCCTCGCGGAGCCGGTTCAACTTCAGTCCGAGCGCGCGAACGTCATCGCCACGGGCGGTACTATCAGTCACTTCCGAGCCTTCATCTCGGAGCTTCGGCCCTCGCTCGCGGCCGGCAAGCAAGCGAGCGGGAGTCACTAACAGCGCAAACTGTACGCCACCTCGGCGGCCGGCTCAGTAACAAAGATCATTTGCTTCGCCGCCGCTTCCGCTCTGCGGTGTAGCCAGCCACGGCCTGACCAGCCCGGGCATCAGCCCAGGCCGATGGTGATCTGGGGGTGGCGGTTGGGGTCCAGCCAGCGCAGCAGCTCGACGACCTGCGCGCGCGGGACGGCCACGCAGCCGGCGGTCGGCGAGCCGACGTCGACGTGGACGAAGAACGCCGAGCCGGCGCCCGGGCGGACCGGCGCGGTGTTGTAGCCGATCACCGCCGCGTAGTCGTAGGCGGTGCCGGCCCGGCCCAGGTTCTCCCCCGCGGCCTCGTCGAACGGGCAGGAGCCGGGGGCGCAGGCCCGGTAGGTGTTGTAGGCGGCGCTCCTCGCGTCGCTGACCCACCAGTCGTTGGTGCCCACCGTGCGGTAGGGCAGCTTGGTGCCCGGGTTCGCCTGCCGGCCGAACGCCTGGGCCAGCGAGAACGTCCCCCTGGGCGTGCGGTTGAGGCCCTCGCGCGCCTCGCCGATGCCCTGGCTGCCGACCTTGATCCGGACCGGGCCGAGCACCGGGGTCCAGTCGCCGCCGGCGCCGCGCTGCCAGGTGCGCAGCTCGCCGGACGTGCTGGCCTCGGTCGGGACCAGGACGGTGACCAGCTGGTCGGTGCCGGCCGGCGGCACGGGCACGCCGCCGGGGAGCCCGGTCCGCACGGGCGCCGCCGCCGCGGCCACCGGCATCGTCACCGCCGCCGTGAAGCCGGCCACGAACAGCGCCAGCACGACCCCGAACAGCGCACGCAGGCTCACCCTCGTCACCCGCCGCAGTCTGCCAAACCGTTACCGGGCGGGGGTCGCCGCGTTCTTGAATACGGGAGGACCTCGTGCCGATCGTGACGTTCCACCTCGTCGAAGGGCAGTACTCCACCGAGCGCATCCACGGGCTGCTGACCGACGGCAGCGCCATGTTCGCCAGGGTCCTGGACTGCGAGCTCGACCAGATCAGGGCGTTCGCCAGGCTGTACCCGGCCGGGCTGGTCGCGGTGGGCGGCACGTTGGTCAGCCGTTCCGGGCAGCGCGCGCCGTACTTCGAGTTCACCATGCTCGCCGGGCGGCCGGCGCGCCAGCGCAAGGTGCTGCTCGCCGGGTTCACCGACCTGCTGGTGGACCTGCTCGGCGCGCCCCGGGACGGGATCCGGGGGCGGGCGGTGACGGTGGCCGCCGAGGACTGGGCCTAGGAGTCGCCGCCGCACTTCTTGTCCAGCTGGATGGGCTCGCCGCTGAACGTCAGGCCGGGGAACGTGTTGTTGGTGAACGTGTTGTTGCAGCCGGACGTGGCCGGGTCGGTGATCACGTGCGTCTGGAAGCCGTTCTTGAGGCTGGCGCTCGCGCCGCTGGTGCGGTTGTTCAGGACGCGGTAGCGCACGCCCTTCATGTCCAGCACGGAGTCGGCGAAGTTGGCGCCGCTGATGCCGGAGCCGTCGAACGTGTTGCCGGCGATCACGCCGCCGCTGGTCGCCTCCTTGACGTCGATGTTCTCGCCGGTGATGGCGCGGAACGAGTTGCCCAGCGCGCGGTTGTTGTTCGAGGCGTCCGGCTGGCCGCCCGACTTCGAGCCCCAGTTGGACTTGGCGGTGCCGAAGTAGACGCCCTCGCCGAACTTCGGGTTGGCCTTGCCGGTGTTGTGGATCATGCTGGACTGCACCACGTTGTTCGAGCTGAAGTTGCCGAAGTGCACGGCCTCCATGCCGGTGTTGCCGACCGTGAGGTGCGAGAGCACCGTGTTGTTGGACCGGTCGGTCATGACGCCCTTCTGCGCGCCGGTGACCGTGAAGCCGGACAGCCGCCAGTGGTTCGCGCCGTTGAGGTGCAGCGCGTACCCGGCGCCGGTGCCGCCGCCGTCGAGGATCGCGCGGCACGAGCCGACCAGCGCGATCGGGTTGGCGGCGGTGCCCGAGCCGGCCGCCTTGAACTGGCCGGCGTAGCGGCCGTCGGCGAGCTCGATGGTGTCCCCGGGGCGGGCGGAGGCGAGCGCGGCGGTCAGCGCGGACGAGTTGGCCACCGGCACCCGGCGGCCGGTGCCCCGGCGGACCATGACCGGGGCGGTGCCGCCCGAGCCGGAGTCGGCCGCGCCCTGGGTGAACGCGGCGGCCGCCGAGCCGACGCAGCCCGCCGCGCCCGACGGCGCGAGCGCGGCCGGCTTGGGCGGCTCGGACGACGGCGGCGGCGGGCGTTCGGCGGGCGGGGGCAGGGCGACGGCGGGCTCGGGCTCGGGGGCCCGCGCGGGAGCCGCCTGCACCGAACCGCCGGAGGACTGGCCGCTCGCCGCGGTTCCCCACGCCGCCACCAGGTCAGGCCCGCCCGGTGCCGTCCAGTCCAGCGCGGGGCCGATCACGAACAGCGCGACCAGCGGCCCCAGGACGAACTGGCACACGCCGCGCGGCGTCATGCCGCACCCCCTCACATCGTCGCCGTCCTTGGCTGCCTCGGAGCGCCGAGGTCAGGGACCGCCGCCCACCGCCGGACCCTGGTAGCCCTTGCGCGAGGTGGAGTCCATCCCGACCTCGTAACCGATGCCGGGCCCGATCTTGTTCCCGAACACCTTGGCGCCGGTGGCCCCGACGTCGAAGGCGAACGCCTTGTCGATCTTGCCGACGATCTGGTTGCCCCGGACCGTCATGTTCTGGATGGCCTCGATCATCAGCGCCTGGGACGCGCGGTTGTCACAGTAGTTGTTGGTGTACTGCCAGTTGGACGACTCGCCCTGGCCGGCGCCGCCGTCGCCGATGTCGCCGGGGCCCTCGGCCATCAGGCACATGTTGTCGATGTTCTGGCAGCGGTTGCCGTCGATCACCACGTTCTTGCTGGACGGGGTGTCGTTCTGGAACGTCTGCATGCAGTCGGCGTGGGCGCTGGTGCCGCCCGGGTTGATGTCGCTGATGGTGTTGTTCAGGATCTTCAGGTTGTTGCCGAAGAACCGCATGCCGTCGTAGTCGCCGCCGGTCGTGTGGCCCACCTTGTTGTTGCGCATGGTGATGTTGTTGCCGGTCATCTCGATGCCGGGGGCCTGGGCGCCGACCGCGCTGAACCCGCCGACCACCACGTTGCTCGCGTTGACGGTGATGCCCTTGACGACCGTCGAGCCGTCCCCGATCACCGTGATCGGGGCGTTCGCCGTGCCGGAGCGGCTGATCTGCAACCGGCTGCCGCCCATGTTGCCGACCGCGCAGATCTTCTGGCCCGGCGAGGCCGAGGCGATGGCCTGGCTCAGGCTGGAACCGTCGCTGACCCGCTTGGAGCAGTTGGCCATCGACATCACCGACTGCGCGGGGTCGGCCGCGGCGGCCGCCTCCTTCTGCTTCTTGGCCGCCTCGGCCTGCTGCTTGGCCCGCTCCTGCTCCTGGGCCTGCTGGGCGGCCGGGTCGGGGGTGGGCGGCGTGGCCGGCGGCGGGGGTGGCGGCGCGATGGTCGGCGCGGCCTGGGCGGCCGGGTCGGAGGCGCCGGAGTCGGGGGTCAGCGCGCCGAACTTCCCGGCCCTGACCAGGGATGTCCCGCCAACCAGCATCGCCACCACGGCGGCGGTGACCAGGCCGATGACCAGCCCGCGAGGGCGGCGGGCGGTCGCGGGCGCCCGACGGCGCCGGTGCGACTCGGCCCGGCGGCGCCCGGGCTTCTTGGCCGGCTCCTGCTCGACCTTCTCCTCCGCGTCCTCGGGCTCGTCGTCGAAGACCGAGGTGATCGGCTCGACGATCCTGGTCGTCTCCAGGTCCAGCGCGGACGGCCGGAACAGCGCGGGGCCGGAGTCCAGCAGGGCGCTGCGCGGGGCGGGGACCGCCGCGTCGGCGTCGAACAGCGGAGCCGGCGTCCTCGGCGCGGCCGTTCTCGGTGCCGTCGTTCTCGGTGCCGCCGTTCTCGATCCGGGGGCGCCCGCCTCGGGCTCCTCGACCAACGCGTGCGCGCCGGTGCTCGATGCGCGTGCCCCGGTGGTGGACGCGCGCGACTCACTATCGGACTTGCGCGGCTCGGGTAACGATGCCCGCAGTTCGATGACCGACGTCGCGTTGCCGCGACGGCCACGTGGGGAGCGGTGCCGTGACATGCCTACCTTCCGGATCTCGGCGTGCGGATCCTTCAGGCCCGGCGGGGACACCGTTTCGGGGGATCTTGGGGGGAGCTCAGGGGAGCGAGGCGCCCTCTCCGTGACCAGGCCTTGTCCGATCCGAAGAGAAAGGTATCGGACGAGTGACCCTTAACGCTCGCAGACGTTGCTCACAGTGAGATCACCGAACGGCTCCGCGCGGCAAGCGGCCATCTTCGGGGCGTTCACCCGCACCGGCGTACCGCTGAACGCGGGACGCTCCCCGGCCGCCGCACGGCGCATCGGGGCCACCGCCGACTGGAGGAGTCAGGGCACCACGGTGACCGGCCAGCGTCCCGCCCGCACCAGCCGTACCGCGACCGAACCGATCAGCCGATGCCCGGCCTGCGTCGAGGCGCCCACCACGACGGCGTCCACCCGCAGCTCGTCGGCCACCCTGATGATCTCGGTAACCGGGTCGCCGGAGCGCACCACGTACTCCACCGGCACGTCGTAGTTGGCGGCGCCCGCCATGACCTCCTTGCCCAACTCCTCGGCGACGCCGTCCGGCCCGGCGTCCACCGGGATGTCCGCGCCCACCGACAGCGCCAGCCCCGCCAGCGCCGGCCGGGTCGCGACGTACATGCACAGCAGCCGGGAGCCCTGCCGCCGCGCCAGCCCCGCCGCCCACGCGGCCGCCCGGACCGACGTGGTCGACCCGTCGACCGCCACCAGAATGACGCCGGGCCCGTCGCCGGTGCCCGGATTCGGAGTCACGCTCTCCATAGCACAAGCATAACTCTCTTCTATAAGCTGCTGATATAATCGTGACGTGACAGAAACGCCACTTCACCCGGTCGACCGCCGGGACATCGTGGCCTGCCTGGAACGGTTGATCGCGCTGCTCCGGCTGCTCAGCCCGACCGGCGAGATGAGCCTGACCACCGCCTCCACCCTGGCCCGCCTCGACCTGGACGGCCCCAGCCGGCTCTCCGACCTGGCCACCAGGGAGGGCGTCACGCAGCCCGCGATGACCCAGCTGGTCTCCCGCCTGGAACGCCAGGGCCTCGCCGAGCGCCGAAGCCACCCGGACGACCGCCGCGTGGTCATGGTGCACCTCACCGCCGCCGGCCGGCACACCCTGGCCGCCCGGCGTGCGCACCGGGCCGACCGGCTGGCCTGGCTGCTCGACGCGCTGCCGCCGGGCGACGAGCGGGCCATCGCCGCCGCGCTACCCGCCCTGACCCGCCTCACCGAGCTCGGCGCCCCCGCCCCGGACGCCCCCTGACGGCTCGCCGCCGCGCCCCTCGCCGGCACACCTCGTCTCGTCACCTCGCACACGACACGTCATGTGCGGGGTGACGAAACGTGCTGTGCGGCCGATCAGGGGGGGGCGGTCAGGCCGCGAGCGGGAGCTTGGGGGTGGAGGCGGGGAGGCGGCCGGTGCGGGTTACCCAGCGTTCGAAGGCGACGGTGCCGTACGGGGGTACGCCGGCCAGGATGGAGAGCACGCCGACCGGGACCGACCAGCGCTGACGGCGCCACACCAGCACCGCGAGCACCACGTACGCCAGGAACAGCACGCCGTGGATGGGGCCGAAGATCTTCACGCCGATCTCGTTGAACACCACGAGGTACTTGAACACCATCCCGATGAGCAGGCCGGTCCAGGAGATCGCCTCGGCGACCGCCGCGATCCGAAACCAACGCACGTCCGAACTCCGCATGCCCCCACTCTGCCCGAGACCCGTCGCTACCAGCGGCGGGGGCATCGTCACCGGCGCGCCAGGTAGCCGTTCAGGAAGGCCTCGACGCCGGCCGTGATAGCGGCGGTGACCTGGTCGTTCGTCATCCGCGCCCGCTTCATGCCGACGCGGGCGGACTCCTCGGCCGTGACCAGCGCCATGAAGTGGCGGGTCGCGCGGGCCTCGTCGTCGATGCTCAGCAGCCCGCGCTCGGCCAGCCGCCGCAGTTGCCGCGCGACCTCCCGTTCCACCCGCAGCGGCCCGGCCTCCCGCCACGCCGTGAGCACCTCGTCGGGGAAGTGGGCGGCCTCGATGGTGATCTGGCGCATCATCGCGAAGTGCTCGACGTGCTGGGTCCGCTGCGCGATCAGCGCCCGGCCGATCGCCACCAGGTCCGGCACCAGGTCGGGCGGGTCGCCGACCGCGCGCGCCACCGAGGCGATGAAACCGTCGGCCACCTCGGTCGCGCTGGTCCGTAGCACCTCGGTGAACAGCTCCTGCTTGCTCGCGAAGTGGTTGTAGATGGTGCGGGTGGAGACGGCGGCCTGCACGGCGATGGCGTCGATGCTGCTGCGCGCGTAGCCGTCCCGACCGAACACCAGCCGCGCCGCGTTCATGATCGCGGCCCGCTTCGGCGCCCGACCCCGGCGCGGCCGCGCGACCGCCGCGCCCGGACCTCGACCCGAACCGGTGGCCGGGCCGCCGTTCACCTCGGGGCTCGGGTCGCTGCTCGGTGCGGGGTTCATCAGGCCGCTCACGGTACCGCTGGAATATTTGCCATGCACGTTTTACTTTACTTAGGAGCCGAAGGACGCACCGAAGGAGGGAACGTCATGGAGCGGATGAAGATCGCCGTGGTGATGGGCAGCACCCGGCCGGGACGGCTGGCCGACGCGGTGGCGGGCTGGCTCATGGAGCAGCTTACGCGGCGGGAGGACGCCGAGTACGAGATCGTCGACCTCGCCGACCACGCGCTGCCGCTGCTGGACGAGCCGATGCCGGCGATCATGGGCGAGTACCGCAACCCGCACACCAGGGCCTGGTCGGAGCGGGTGGCCGGGTTCGACGCGTTCGTGTTCGTCACCCCGGAGTACAACCGTTCGATCCCGGCCGCGCTGAAGAACGCGCTGGACTACCTGTATGCGGAGTGGGGCGACAAGGCCGCCGGCATCGTCAGCTACGGCGCGGACGCGGGCGGCGCGCGGGCCGCCGAGCACCTGCGGCAGATCCTGGGCGAGCTGCGCGTCGCGGACGTGCGGAGCACCGTCGCGTTCAACAAGTACGTCGACTTCGACGCCGAGCACCGGTTCGCGCCGGCGCCCTACCGGTCCGACGAGCTGCACCTGATGCTCGACCAGCTGGTGAGCTGGGCGGCGGCGCTGCGCGCGACGCGAGCTGTTGCCCGGTGACGACACAGGACACCGCGCCGGCCGTCTCCCGGCAGGCGTGGCGGATCGCGGCGGTGGTCGCGTTCGGCGCGTTCATGAGCCAGCTCGACACCTCGGTGGTCAACGTCGGGCTGGAGACTGTCGCGCGCGACCTGCACGCCGGGCTGGAGCGGACCCAGTGGGTGGCCAACGGGTACCTGCTCGCGCTGGCGGTGTCGCTGCCCGCGTGCGGCTGGCTGACCCGCCGGTTCGGCCCGGGCCGGCTCTGGCTGGCCTCGCTGGCCGGGTTCACCGTGTCCTCGGCGCTGTGCGCGCTGGCCACCGACCTGGGCTGGCTGATCGGGCTGCGGGTGGTGCAGGGGCTGGCCGCGGGGCTGCTGCTCCCGGCCGGGCAGACGGTGATCGGGCAGGCGGTCGGGCCGGCGCGGCTGGGCCGGGTGATGGCCACCGTCGGCATCGCGCTGACGCTCGCGCCCGCGCTGGGGCCGAGCGCGGGCGGGCTGCTGCTGCATCTCGCGTCCTGGCCGTGGCTGTTCTGGGTGAATGTGCCGCTCGGCGTGGCCGGGCTGCTGCTCGGGCTGCGCTACCTGCCGAGGAACGGTGCGGGCGCGGCCGGGAAGTTGGACTGGTTCGGGCTGGTGCTGGTCAGCGTGGGCGTCCCGGCGCTGGTGTACGGGTTCACCGGGTGGGGCGAGCGCGGCTCGCTGGCGCCTTCGGTGGCCGGGTTCCTGGCGGTCGGGGCGCTCGCGCTGGTCGGTTTCGGGGTACGGAGCGCGCGGCGGCGGGGACGGGGCGGGCGGCCGCCGGTGCTGGACCTGGCGCTGTACCGGATCCCGAGGTACGCGGCGGCCAGCGCGACGGTGGCGTTCAGCGGGGCCGCGATGTTCGGCGCCGGGCTGTTGTTCCCGCTGTACTACCAGCTCGGGCGGGGTGAGAGCGTGCTGGCCACGGGCGTGCTGTTGATCACGATGAGCATCGGGACGGCGGCCGCGCTGCCGGTGTGCGGCCGGCTGGTGGACCGCTACGGCGGTGGCCTGGTGAGCCTGGTGGGCGGGCTGGGCACGGTGGTGACGACGCTGCCGTTCGCGGTGGTCGAGCTGTCCGCGAGCGAGCCGCTGGTGCAGGCGCTGCTGCTGGTGCGCGGCGCGGCGCTGGCGGCGGCGCTGATGCCGGCCACCATCGCCGCGTACCAGGCGGTCGACGCCGGGCAGCTGCCGGACGCGACGACGCAGGTCAACATCCTGTTGCGGGTCGGCGGCGCGCTGGGCGGGGCGGTGTTCACGGTGATCCTCACCGCCGGGCTGGCCGGTGGGGTGGGGCCGGCGTTCCACGCCAGCTTCTGGTGGCTCACCGGGTCCTCGGCGCTCGGGTTGGCCGGCTCGGTGTGGCTGGCCCTGGCCGAGCGCCGGATGGCGTCTGACAGAAATCCCGACTCACCCTGACAAAATCCCCGACTCGCGGGGCGGTCATGGGTGCGGGCGTTGGGTTTTCGGGTTTGTCTCGCCGGCCTCGATGGCGAACGGGAGGCGGTTTTCGGGTGGGGCTATCGGGCAGGTGGCGTGGGTGGTGAAGGCGCAGGGGAGGTTGGTGGCGCGGTTGAAGTCGAGGACGGTCACGCCCTCGTCGGTGGGGGTGGGGACGGTCAGGCCTCGGCAGGCGGGGTAGGTGGTGACGCCGCTGGTCGCGTCGGTGAACAGGACGTTCAGGGTGCCGTCGGGCTTGGCGAAGGCGATCAGTTCGTGGTCGGTGCCGTCGTGGGTGAAGTGCAGGGTGCCGGCGGCGGGCAGCTTGTGGGTCAGGCCGTCGACCACCGCGCCGACGGTGACCCGGCGTTGCTCCGGCCACGGTTCGAAGCGGGCCTCGAACACCCAGTCCGGGCTGACCGGGTAGGCGGGGACGCCGGTGAACTCGGTACGGGTGCGCGCCTTGGGGTCGCGGATGCGCAGCGCGAACCAGTCGGTGCGGCGGATGACCTCGATGGCCAGCTCGCCGTGGCGGACCAGCACGCCGGGCAGGCCGTCCACCGGCTCGATGCGCTCGCTGCCGCTCACCGGGCGGTCGTCGATGGTCAGGCCGTCGTCGGCGGACGCGGCCAGCGTGACACCGGAGGCGTCGGCGCTCCAGTGGCCGGGCACGCCCTCGATCACGGTTGGGGCGGGGGTGAGCCAGTGCAGGCCGGTCAGGCTCAGCCAGCCGTGCGGCGCGCGCAGCTCCTCCTCGCGCTTGGCGTGCCAGTCCCGCCACTGCCGGACCAGCTCGTCGCCGTCCAGGGTCGCTGTCATGGTGGTCTCCTCTCGCAGGCGTCAGGATGCCCGCGCGCTGGGGCGGGTATGCGGCTCGCCGAGCAGGTGTTCGCGCAGGGTGGAGCCGGTGTACTCGGTGCGGAAGCTGCCCCGGTCCTGCAGTTCGGGGATCACGGTGGCCACGAACTCGTCCAGGCCGCCGGGCGTGATGTGCGGGACCAGGATGAAGCCGTCGCTGGCGTCGGCCTGGACGTACTCGTCCATCTGGGCGGCCACCCGGGCGGGGGTGCCGACGAAGGACGGGCGCGAGGTGGTCTCGATGATCAGCTCGCGGATGCTCAGGTTGCGGGACTCGGCCAGCTCGCGCCATTCTCGCGCGAGCTTGACGGTGTCGCGTTCGTGGCGGACCCGGCCCCGGGTGATGGACACGTTCTCCGGGTCGGGGTCGACGTCGGGCAGCGGGCCGTCCGGGTCGTAGCCGGACAGGTCGCGGCCCCAGACCTGCTCCAGGAACGCGATCGCGGTCTGTGGGCCGACCTGCTGGCGGCGGACGTGCTCGGCGCGCTCCTCGGCCTCCCGCTGGGTGTCGCCGAGCACGAACGTGGTGGCCGGCAGGATCTTGATCTCGTCGGGGTGCCGGCCGTGGCGGGGCATCCGGCCCTTGAGGTCGCGGAAGAACGCCTGGCCGGCTTCCAGCGTGCCGTGCCGGGAGAAGATCGCGTCGGCGGTGGCGGCGCCGAACTCCCGGCCGGCGTCCGAGTCGCCGGACTGCAGCAGCACCGGGTAGCCCTGGGGGCTTCGCGGCGTGTTGAACCGGCCGTGCACGGAGAACTGCTCGCCGTCGTGGTCCACCCGTCCGGGCGCCGCGCCCGGTGACCAGCTGTCCCAGAGCTTCTTGGCCACGTCCAGGATCTCATTGGCGCGCTGGTAGCGCTGTTCCTGGCGGAGGAAGCCGCCGCGCCGGAAGTTCTCCCCGGTGAACGCGTCGGAGCTGGTCACCAGGTTCCAGGCGGCGCGGCCGCCGGAGAGGTGGTCGAGCGAGGCGAACTGCTTGGCGATCTCGTACGGCTCGTTGAACGTGGTGTTGATGGTGCCGCCGAGGCCGAGGTGGGTGGTCACGGCGGCCAGCGCGTTCAGCACCGTGAAGGTGTCCGGGCGGCCGACCACGTCCAGGTCGTGGATCTGGCCCCGGTGCTCGCGCAGCCGCAGCCCTTCGGCGAGGAACAGGAAGTCGAACAGGCCGCGCTCGGCGGTGCGCGCGAAGTGCACGAACGAGGCGAAGTCGGTCTGGCTGCCGGACTCCGGGTCGCTCCAGACGGTGGTGTTGTTGACGCCGGGGAAATGCGCGGCCAGGTGGATCTGCTTCTTCATGCCCGGGCCTCCTCCGCGAAGTAGTTGGCCGGACGAGGCAGTCCCAGCTTTTCCCGGAGCGTGGCCCCAGGCCTGCGCTCCCCCAACAGCGGGACCAGCTCGTTCGCGATCGCGGCCATCCCCGAGGGCAACGCCAGCGGCACCAGCGTTATGCCGTCGACGGCGCGCGCCGCCTCGGTGACCAGGTCCGCCGCGGTGGCCGCCGTACCCACCACCCTGACCGTGGCCGCCTGGTGGCCCGTCCAGCCGTCCAGCAGGTCCAGGGTGCGGGCGGCCTCGTCCGCGCTCGGCGCGAGCAGCGTCTCCACGTCCAGCAGGACCGCCACCGAGTCCGGGTCGCGCCCGTGCGCGGCCACCGCCTCGCGCACCCGCGCCCGGGCCGACGCGGCGGCCGCCAGGTCGGGCGCGGCCACCCTGGCCACCTGCGCCCACCGTCCGACCAGCGGCAACGCCTCCGGCTCGTCGGCGCGGACCACCACGGGAGGGTGCGCCTGCGGCGAGCGCGGGGTGATGGACGGCCCCTTCACCGAGAAGAACTCGCCGCTGAAGTCGATGTAGTGCAGCTTGTCGCGGTCGACGTAGCGGCCGGTTTCCCGGTCGCGGATGACGGCGTCGTCCTCCCAGGAGTCCCAGAGCCGGACCACCACCTCGACGGCGTCGGCCGCCTCCCGCCACAGCGTGCTCGCGGGCGCCGCGTCCTTGCGGCCGAACAGGTCCGCCTCGGCCTGGGTGCGGGACACGGACGGTTCCCAGCCGGCGCGGCCCAGGCTCACGAAGTCCAGGGTCGCGATCGCCTTGGACAGGTGGAACGGCTCGGTGTGCGTCACGGTCGCGGTGGGGACCAGGCCCACGGACCCGGTCAGCGGCGCCACCCTGGCCGCGATCGCCACCGCGTCCAGCCGCCCGCGCACCGCCTTGTCATCCGCGGCCGGCGGGACGAACGAGTCGCTCAGGGCCACGAAGTCCAGGCCGGCCGCGTCGGCGGACCGGGCCAGGTCCGCCCAGTAGCCGGCGGTGAACAGCTCGCTAACGCGCGCGTCCGCCAACCGCCACGCCGCCGGGTGCCGTCCCGCCCCCTCCAGGTCGACGGCCAGGTACGGGCGGGCGGTCATGCCGGTCATGTCTGGGCTCCGGCCCAGTACTTGGCGAGCAGCTCGTGGCTGCGGACCCGGTCGGTGTGCTCGGTGGTCACGCTGGTCACGAGCAGCTCGTCCGCGCCGGTGACCCTGGCCAGGGTGGCCAGGCGTTCGGCCACGGTGGCCGGCGCGCCCACGAACTGGGTGGCCAGCCGGTCGGCCACGCCGGCCCGTTCGGCGTCCGTCCAGACCCGTGCCCTGGCCTGTTCCGGGGTGACGTACGGCTGTGCGCCCAGCCCGGACTTGATCTCCAGCACCCACTGCCCGTACGGGGCGGCCAGCTCGCGGGCGGTCGCGTCGTCGTCGGCCACCACCACGTCGGCGGAGACCATCACGTACGGCTCGGCCAGGAACCGCGACGGCCGGAACGCCTCGCGGTAGGCGTCCACCGTCTCCAGCACGAAGCTGGGCTGGATGTGGTAGCTGGCCGCGAACGGCAACCCGGCGGCGCCGGCGGCTCGCGCGCTCTCCCCCGGGCTGGAGCCGAGCACCCAGACCACCACGTCGGCGCCCTGGGCCGGGGTCGGGTGCAGCGGGCGGCCGCCCGGACCCGGGTAGCTGCCGTCCAGGAAGGCCAGGATGTCGGCGACCTGGCGGGTGTAGTCCGGCGCGGGCTCGTCCAGGCGGTAGTCGAGCAGCTCGCCGAGCAGCTGGTAGATCGACGGGTCGCCCGGGAACGCGCTCGGGCTGGGCAGCAGCAGGCCGTCCACCACCCGGTCCGGGCGGGGCGGCCGGTCGCCCGGCGGCTTGCCGGCACGTCGGCTCAGCACCCTGCGCAGGTCGAAGCGGCCCAGCCCGAGATCGATCCGCCCCGGGTGCAGCGCGGCGATGGTGCCGAACTGCTCGGCCACCAGCAGCGGCGGCGTGTTGGGCATCTGCACGGCGCCGGAGCCGACCCGGATCCGGTCGGTGGCGCCGGCGATGAGCGCGATCAGCACCGCCGGCGCGGCGCTGGCCACACCGGCCGCGAGGTGGTGCTCTGCCACCCAGTAGCGGTGGTAGCCGGCGCGCTCGGCGGCCTGCGCCAGGTCGACGGTGTTGCGCAGCGCGTCGGCCGGGGTGCCGCCGGCCGGCACCGGCGACAGGTCGAGCACTGACAGCGGGATGGCCTCGGGCATCGGGTTCCTCCGATGGGACGGGATGCGCCGGATCGGGAGGCCTGGCGGGCGGTCGGACGCCGCCGGGCGACCCGGACCAGCGCGCGGACGGGCTGCCGGGTCAGGCCGAACTGATGGCTGTGCAGGTGCGGCAGTAGTCGACATGCCGGCGACGCCTGAAACGCGAGCACAACCCGCCGCGCCACGTGCCGTGCCGCTGGATGCGCACCCCGACCTCCATCGATCCGGTGCACCGCCGGGGCCACCGAATTACGTCGACTCTAAGCCGGTGGGAGGCCATCCTGTCAACAGTGCCGCGTGAGGCGACCATGTCACACCTCCGGGGCGAACAAGCACCTTGAACGAACCCAATCTTGACGGTATTAGTGGAGATATGACGGCTACAGCGCAGCTCGTGAGCCGCCGTCATCTCGACTTCAAGCGCGTTGCCAGCGCCCTGTGTCAACCGGGACGTCACGCCGCCTAGTTCGCGCGTCACGCCATCCGACGTCACCGACCCAGGAGTTGATCATGTCTGTACCCAGCACCGACCGCCAGTTCCAGCGCCAGGCCATCACCGAGCACTTCCTCACCGCGCTGGAGGACGTGGTGTGGCGCTACCGCGCGCTGTCCCGCCACGTCGAGCACGCCGACCTGCACGCCGAGGTGATCACCGCCGAGGTGGCCCACCAGCTCGCGGTCGCCCGCCGCGCCCTCCACCGCCTGCCCTCGGCCACCGCATAGCTACCTGGGGTGTCGCGCATTCCGCACCATGCGCGACACCCCAACGAGCTATGCGGTACACGATATTGCGGCGGGTGAGATGATACTGTCTCGTCTCATCTTGGTCGGGTGTGTGGGGGGCTCGTTTCGTCATGCTCGATGGGCCGTCGGATGACCTGGATCTGGCCGGGCGGATCAACTTCGACAGGCCGCAGTCGGCGCGGGTGTGGAACGCCCTGCTCATGGGCAAGGACAACTTCGAGGCGGACCGCAGGGCCGTCGAGGAAATCGTCAAGGTGGACCCCGGCATGCCGCATTACGCGCGGCAGTGCCGCGCGTTTCTGGTGCGGACGGTGCGTTTTCTCGCGGCCGAGGCCGGTATCCGGCAGTTCCTGGACATCGGGACCGGGCTGCCCACCGCGCAGAACACCCACGAGGTGGCGCAGGCGGTCGCGCCGGAGTCGACGATCGTCTATGTGGACAACGACCCGCTGGTGCTGCTGCACGCGCGGGCGCTGCTGACCAACACCACCCCGGAGGGGCTGAGCACCTACGTCGAGGCCGACGTCCGCGAGCCCGAAACGATCATCGCGGCGGCCCGGAACGTGCTGGACTTCACCCGGCCGATCGCCGTCATGCTGCTGGGCATCCTCGGCCACGCCACCGACGACTACCCCACCATGCGGCGGATCCTGGACCGGCTGATGGGGCCGGTCCCCTCCGGCAGCTACCTGGTGCTGCTGGACGGCGCCCGGACCGAGGACAAGGTCTACCTCGATGCGATCGTCCGCTGCGCGGAGGTCGGACACCCGTACCACCTGCGCACGCCGCGCCAGCTGGAGGCGTGTTTCCAGGACCTCGAGCTGGTCGAGCCCGGCCTGGTGCCGGTCAACCGGTGGCGGCCGGACCCACCCGGCTCGGACATCGACCCGCCGTGCAACGCCTACGGGGGCGTCGGGCTGAAGCCTTAGTACTTCCAGGTGGTGCCGGTGCCCCGGTACTGCTCCACCGGGATGAGCCTGGTGCCGGGGCGCATCTGGTCGACGTAGAGGCGGCCGTGCAGGTGGTCGACCTCGTGCGCGACCAGCCGGGCCACCCCCCGGCGGAACGCGGTGATCTTCGTGACGCCGTCGATGTCGGTGTGCTCGACGTGGATGACCAGCGAGCGCGGCAGCTGGCCGCGCACGTCGAAGAAGCTCAGGCAGCCCTCGTACTGCTCGTCGGTCTCCGCGCCGGACTCGATGATCACGGGGTTCAGCAGCGTGATCGACTCGCCGGCCGGGGTGCGCACGATCGCGGCCGCCCTGTCGATGCCGATCTGCGGCGCGGCCAGGCCCATGCCCTTGCCGAAGGTGTGCACCCTGGCGATGCGCTCGGCGGCGGAGTTGAGCTCGGTGATCACCCGGCGGGCGTCCTCGGCCTCGGCGGGGAGCGCGAAGCGGCGCGCGGCACGGTGCAGCAGCGGGTCGCCCTTCTGCACGACGCCCAGCGCGCGCATCGCCTCGCTGGGCCGCACGGCCGACCCGCCGCCCGCCACCGGATTGCCCCGGAAGTCCCATTCCAGGCGGTATCGGGCGTGCAGCGCGGGGCGTTCGGTGGACCAGGAGAACGTCACCCGGTCGCCATTGATCACTTTGTCCACGGCGGTCCGGAACGGCAGGGCCTCGGCGGTCATCGAGGTGTGCAGCCCCCACACCACGGGCTTGAGGTCGACGGGAAAGTCGAGGGTGACCGAGAGCCTGTTCGTGGGCAGCCGCACCGCGCGCTGGAACCAATTCCCCCAATGCGCGTCGCTGACCGTGTACTCGTACTCGATCCAGGTCGACTCGCCCGGGTAGAGCGGGAAGTGTTCGGCCTGGTTGGCGAACAGCAACCAGATCTCTTTGAACGCGTCCCGGTCGTGATGCACGCTCCACTCCATCGGCTCGGTACGGTCCCCGCCGTGCCACGCCTGGAGGTTGATCTCTTCCCAACCCAGTGGGATCTCGCTGTAGAGCTGGTTGGAGCGTTCCGGGTCGCCCGGAAAGCGGTCCACCGAGATGCGAATGAGGTAGCGGCTGATCGGTTCGGTCCCGCCGTTGACCAGCCGGCGGCGCTGGGTGAGCCGGTAGGTGTGGCCCTCGTAGCGCAGCGTCGCGTCGTCGTGGTCGACGATCAGGCTCGCGGCTCCCACCGGCTCGGGCGGCTCGGGCGGGGGCGGTGGCCTCGGCTTTCCCGGGCGGGTGGCCTCGTAGTCCCGGAACGCCGCACGCAGCGCACCGCCGGCCCGCAGCGCCGCCTCGGCATGGGCCGCGAAGTCGCGGGACGGCCGTTCCGCGCCGGACTCGACCTTGGAGACGTACGACCTGTCGTATCCCATGTTCTTGGCCAGCGCGGTTCGGGACAGTCCGCGCACATCCCGCCATCGGCGCAGCTCGACGGCGAACACGTTCGAGCCGGCGGGCTGGCCTCCGTATGAGAGGGAGTGCAGCCCGGACATCAGCGCCGCCCCTTCTTCAGGCATCAATGCCGTGAGTGGGTGTGAGTTCAGCGTGAGTTGCCGCTCAGTCTATCCGCACGCCCGGGCCGACGGGTTTGATCAAATTCATGACGAACCGCCGCGAAGGGATCCGGGATGGCCAGGCGCAGACCTAGCGCCGGATGGTTCACGTGTTTGCGCGACAGCCAGGACCACGCCGTCACCGATGACGAATTCATGCGGTGCAACGAACCGCCGGCCGGGTATGTCCAGGCCATTTGCGGTCACGAGGTCATGCTCGCGCCGGCCGCGACCCCGCCGTGCCCGACCTGCCCGAAGTGCGTCGCGCTGCTCGCGTCCCGGCGCCGCGTCGACCCCGCCCCGGAATGGGCCCGCTCGGCGTGGCAGCGCATTCTCCGGCGATTGATCAATTCTCGGGCGCCGGCGAATGACCAGCGGTGCGACGAGTCCGATCATCGGAGGTCCGGCGCCGCCCGGCACTCGTGGCCGGTCTCGGGCGCCGGGAAGGGCCACGACGGGATGCTGACCATCCGGAGGCCCAGTCTTATTCAGAGGGGTCACGGCACGCGTTGAGCGCCCGATCAGTCCGGTTTGCGGGCGCTGGCCAGGAAGAACGGCACGGCCAGGAACAGCCGGTCGGTGGCGGCGCGGCGCTCCTGGTCGGCCAGCCAGCGGGCCAGCGCGTCCGGTTCGACGCCGGACGGCGAGGCGCCGGCGAGCTGGCGCATGAGGGCGAGCGCCATCGGGTCGGTGAACAGGAGGGTGTGGACCTCGGCGCGGACGTCGGCGAACCCGGCGTCCAGCAGCGCGCCCCGGTGGCTCCTGGCCGCTCGCGGGTTGCGGATCCGGTCGGCCGTGGCGTGGACCAGCGCGCGGGTGGTGGCCGGGTCGGCGGAGTCCACCACCACCGCGTCCCAATCCTGGCCGACCAGCACGATCCGGCCGCCGGGGGCGAGCACCCGGCGGGCCTCGGCCAGCGCGGCGGCCGGGTCGGCCAGCTCGTGGAACACCTTGTCCGCCCGGTAGCCGGCCACCTCGCCGTCGGCCAGCGGGAGGTCGTACGCCTCGCCGGCCCGGAACTCGCCGTCCGGCCAGCGCTCGCGGGCCAGCGCGAGCATGTCAGGGTCCGGGTCGATGCCGACCGCCCGTACCCCCAGCCGGCCCAGCTCGGCTACCGCCCGGCCGGCGCCGCAGCCGACGTCTACCACCGTCTCGCCTTCTCCTGGTACCAGCCGCCGGTAGCCGAGCTCGCGCAGCGCGGTTGCGTCCGGCCGGGCGTCCAGCGCGTCGAGCACCGTGACCATCGAGTCGTTCATTGACGTGGACATGGTGTCGAGGGTGCGACTTAATGTCGACATGAAGTCAACCGACGGTTCGCTGGGCGTCGGCGAGGCGGCGCGGCGGTTCGGGTTGGCGCCGCACGTGCTGCGGCACTGGGAGTCGGTGGGCCTGCTCGCGCCCTCGCGGGTCGCCGGCGACCGGCGCCGTTACGGGCCCGAGGACCTGTTCCGGATCGGCATGGTCGTGCTGGGCAAGCGCGCCGGGTTCGGGCTGGACCGGATGCGCGAGCTGCTCTCCACCGGTGACGCCGCGCGCCAGCGGGCGGCCTTGCGGGCACAGCGCGACGAGCTGGTCCGGCGGATCGCCGATGCCCGGGCCGCGCTGGGCATGATCGACCACGCGCTGGAGTGCGACCACGACGACATCAGCGCGTGCCCGAACTTCCAGGCCGCCGTCCGCGCCCACCCCGCCCTGGCCGAACGCCTGCCGTAGTACGCCGGTCCCCTTCCAAGCGTGATCGGAGGGGACCGGCGTACGCCGGGTGTCGCGTCAGCCGGCGAGCAGGCGCCGCATCTGGTCGATCTCGGCGCGCTGCGCGTCGGTGATCTTCTGGGCGAGGGCCTTGGCCTCCGCGTCACGCCCGTCGCGCAGCTCGGTGGCCGACATCGCCACCGCGCCCTCGTGGTGGGCGATCATCATGGTGAGGAACTGCCTGTCGAACTCGGCGGCCTTGGCCTGTCCGAGCTTGCCCATGTCCGCGTCGCTCATCATGCCGGCCATGTCGTGCCCAGCGCCGTGCGCCGTGCCGTGATCCATCCCGGGCATGGCGGCGGGCGCTCCCCAGCGGGCGAGCATCGCGTTGAGCTGGTCGATCTCGGGCTGCTGGGCGGCCTGGATGGCGGACGCCAGCTTCTTGACCTCGGCCGAGGCGGCGCGGGTCGGCGCGAGCTCGGCCATCCGGACCGCCTGGGTGTGGTGCGGGATCATCTGCTGGGCGAACCGGACGTCGGCCTCGTTGTGCTCGGCGGCCTGGCTCGCGGGCGCCAACGACGCCGGCGGCGCCGAGGGCGGTGCGGCCTGTGACGCACCGGTGTTGCCGCAGGCGGCCAGGATTCCTGACGTGGCCAGGGCAAGCGTCACCTTCATGATCTTTTTGGTGTGCATTGTGGAACTACTCCGCTTTCGTTGACGTGATCGGACACCGGAAACCGGTGCGGATCAGCGCAACGACACGCAGAGTTCGGCCAGGCGTACGGACGTCGGCGGGGGCGCGCGCGGATGGGGGCACGGGGTGGGCATGCCGGCTGGGCGGCCGGCCACCGTGGCGCGCCGGCCGAGCACGGCCAGCAACAGCGGCGCGGCCAGCGCGAGCAACAGCGTGCCCAGCACGGCCAGGCACAGGTGCAGCAGCGCGGACGGGCCGTCGCCGTGGTGCCCGTGACCTGTCTGCGCCGGGTCATGGTCCGGAGCGGACACCTCCGCCGGATGCTCGGCCATCGCCGACATCGCCGCCGCCGGCGCGGGCTCCGACTCATGACCCACGCCACCGCCGCCGCCCAGCATCAGGCTGTGCATGGCGACCAGTCCGGCGGCGATCGCGAGCACGAGCGACCACCGCACGCTCGTCGCCCGCCAGCCGGTCATGCCCTCACGGTAGCGCCCACCCCCGGTCAGGGCTCCAACAGCACCTTCCCGACGGTCCCCCGCGACTCCAGCGCAGCGTGCGCCTCGGCCGCCTTGGCCAGCGGGAACCTGCTGCCCACCAGCGGCACCAGCCGGCCGGCGGCCAGCTCGGACAGCGACCGCAGCTCCAGCGCGCGGATCACCTCGGGCCGGCCGATCAGCCTCGGACCCAGCGAGGTCACTGTCAGCCCCTTCTCCAGCAGGTCCTCCGTCTCGAACCGGGTCGGCGTGCCCGCCGTCCAGCCGAAGATGACCTGCCGGCCACCGACACCGAGCAGCTGCAGCGACCGCCGCCCCACCTCGCCGCCCACCCCGTCGAACACCAGGCTCGGCTCGCGGTCGCCGAGGGCCGCCCGCAACCGATCCGGCCAGTCCGGTTCCAGGTAGTCCACGGCGGCGTCCGCGCCGAGCGCGCGCACCCGCTCGACCTTCTCCGGCCCGCCGGCCAGGCCCGCCACGAACGCGCCGGCACCCAGCGCGGCCTGCACGAACAGGTTCCCCAGACCCCCCGCGGCGGACGGAACCAGCACCACGTCCGCGCTGGTCACGGCCGCCAGGTCGAGCACGGCGAGCGCCGTCCGGCCGGTGCCGATCATGGCGACGGCGGCGTCGAACCCGACCTCGTCGGGCAGCCGGTGCGCCGAGCGGGCGGCCACCACCGCGCGTTCGGCGTACCCGCCGCTGGCCCAGCCGAGGTGGGCGACCACACGCGCGCCGAGCCACCCCTGGTCCACCCCGTCGCCCACCGCGTCCACGACGCCGGCGACCTCCCGCCCGGGGGTCATCGGCAGCTCCGGGTCCGGGAACTTCCCGTCGTAGCTGCCGGCACGCAGTACGGTGTCCACCAGGTGCACCCCGGCCGCCCGCACCGCGATCCGGACCTGCCCCTCGGCCGGCTCGGGGTCGGGCACCTGCTCGTAGCGCAACGTGTCGGGCGGACCGAAGGCATGCTGTCGAATCGCGTACATGCCGACCACGCTAAAACCTCAACGGAAGTTCAGGTCAAGCGTTCTCCGGCGCCCCGGGGCCGGGCAGCGGGCGCCCGGCCGGCGGCCCCAACCCCGGCCGAGGACCTGACGCCGGCTGCGGACCTGACGCCGGCCGAGGACCTGCGACCGGCCGTGGTCCGACCACCGGCCGAACCCCGGGCGCCGTCGGCGGGCCACCAGGGACCGGTCCGAAGCCGTTCACCGGCAGCCGCACGGTGAACACCGTCCGCCCCGGCACGCTCTGCACCCCGACCCGACCGCCGTGCGCGGCCACCACCCCGTACACGATGGCCAGTCCCAGCCCGGTGCTCCCGGCCGCCCGCGACCGCGAGCTGTCCCCCCGGGCGAACCGGCCGAACACGTGCGGCACCAGCTCCCTCGGGATGCCCGGGCCGTCGTCGGAGATCCGCAGCCACACCTCGGCCGGCGAGCCGACCAGCTCGGAGTACACGGTGGTGCCCGGCGGGGTGTGCACGCGCGCGTTCGTGAGCAGGTTGGCCAGCACCTGGGACAGCCGGGCGGCGTCCCCGGTCACGGTGACCGGCTCCTCGGGCACCCGCAGCATCCAGCGGTGGTCGGGGCCGGCCGCGTGCGCGTCGCTCACCGCGTCGACCACCAGTTGGGAGACGTCCACCGGCTCGCGGGCCAGCGGGCGCCCGGCGTCCAGGCGGGCCAGCAGCAGCATGTCCTCCACCAGCGAGGTCATCCGCTCGGCCTGCGAGGTGATCCGGCGCAGCGCGTGCGCCACGTCCGGTGGCATGTTGTCCTCGCCGCTGCGGCGGGTCAGCTCGGCGTAGCCCCGGATGGCGGCCAGCGGCGTGCGCAGCTCGTGGCTGGCGTCGGCGATGAACTGGCGCAGCTGGGTCTCGCTGGCCTGGCGGGCGTTGAGCGCGGACGCCACGTGGTCCAGCATCCGGTTCAGCGCCGCGCCGACGGCGCCGACCTCAGTGCGCGGGTCGGTGTCGGCCGGGGCCACCCGCTCGGCCAGCGCCACCTCGCCCCGGTCCAGCCGCCGCTCGGTCACCTGGCTCGCGGTGGCGGCGACCCGGCGCAGCGGCCGCAACGTGAACCGCACTATCAGGGCGCTGGCCACGCCGGCGACCACCAGCCCGCCGGCGGCCGCGACCAGCACGATCTTGGTCAGCCTGGTGACCACCGCGTCCACCTCGCTGAGCGGCAGCCCGGTGACCAGGGTGACGCCGTCGGAGTGCTCGTCGACGATCAGCCGGTAGGCGCCGAGCCTGCCGACGTGGCGGGTGTGCGGGTCGCCGTCCGGCGGGGCGTCGAGCAGCGCGTCGTCCTCGTCCTCGCCGACCACCCGGGTGGCGCCGTCGGCCTTGAGCACGCCGAACTGCCGGACCTTGCGGTCCACGATCCGCGCGCTCAACGTGCCCATCGCCTGGCCCGACGCGTTGAGGAACCCGGGCACCGCGTCCCGGTCGTCATGATGCTCACGGCTGTACGAGGACGACGCCCGCTTCGCGGCGGCCACCAACTGCTCGTCGAGGTGCTCGTAGAGGTACTCCCGCAGGAAGATCAGCGAAAACCCGCCGACCAGGACGAACAGCACGGCCAGCATGACCATGATGGCGGCGACCAGCCGCCAGCGCAGCGGTATCCCACTGGCCCATTGCCTCGCCGACCGCCCCAGCCCCGCCGCGCTCAGCCGCACCGGCGGCCCCGCCTACTCCTCCGCCGGGCGTAACGCATAGCCCGCCCCGCGCAGTGTGTGGATCATCGGCGCGCGCCCGGCGTCGATCTTTTTGCGCAGGTAGGAGATGTAGAGCTCGACCACGTTGGACTGGCCGCCGAAGTCGTAGTGCCACACCCGGTCCAGGATCTGCGCCTTGCTGAGCACCCGGCGGGGGTTGCGCATCATGTAGCGCAGCAGCTCGAACTCGGTGGCGGTCAGCGTGATCGACTCGCCGGCCCGGTGCACCTCGCGGCTGTCCTCGTCCATGGTCAGGTCGCCGACCACCAGCTGCGCGTCGGCCCGCGCGGTGCCGCGCCCGGCCCTGCGCATCAGCGCCCGCAGCCGCGCGACCACCTCCTCCAGGCTGAACGGCTTGGGCACGTAGTCGTCCCCGCCCGCGGTCAGCCCGGCGATCCGGTCCTCCACCGCGTCCTTGGCGGTCAGGAACAGCACCGGCAGGTCGGGCGTCTCGGCGTGGATCCGCCGCAGCACCTCCAGCCCGTCGATGTCGGGCAGCATGATGTCCAGCACCACGGCATCCGGGCGGAACTCCCTGGCCGCCTTCACCGCACCCAACCCGTCCGCCGCCGAGCGGACCTCCCAGCCTTCGTAGCGCAGCGCCATGGACAGCAGCTCGGTCAGGGTGGCCTCGTCGTCGACCACGAGCACCCGCACCGGGCTGCCGTCCGGACGACGCAGCTGCCCCCGACCGCTGTCCTGGGCCGCCGAGCGCGCGTTCATGGTCGACATTCTCCCAGGTTCACGCCCGGGACTGTGTCGCCGATGAGGGGTGTCTGTGTATCACCTGTGAGTGGCGCGCGTGTTATACCCGTACTCGCCGCTCACATCCGCGCGTAGCGTGCGTCCCATGACCACCGCTGTCCGGCCGTCCGTCGGCGACCTGTTGCGCAAGTGGCGCCAGCATCGCCGGCTCAGCCAGCTCGACCTGTCCATCCAGGCGGACATCTCGACCCGGCACCTGAGCTTCGTGGAGACCGGCCGGTCGGCGCCCAGCCGGGACATGGTGCTGCACCTGGCCGAACAGTTGGACCTGCCACTGCGCGAACGCAACCAGTTGCTGATCGCCGCCGGGTACGCGCCGATCTACGCCGAGCGGGCGCTGGACACCGAGCCGATGGCCGCCGTCCGCCACGCCGTGCGCCAGGTGCTGACCGGCCACGAGCCGTACCCCGCGCTCGCCGTGGACCGCCGCTGGAACCTGGTCGACTCGAACGCCGCGCTGGCCCCGCTGCTGCACGGCGTGGCCCCTTCCCTGCTGGAACCGCCGGCCAACGCGCTGCGGGCCAGCCTGCACCCGGACGGCATGGCGCCGCGGATCATCAACCTCGGCGAGTGGCGCGGGCATGTGCTCGGCCGGTTGCGCCGCCAGGTCGACCACACCGCCGACCCGGAGCTGGCCGCGCTGCACGACGAGATGTCCGAGCTGCCCTGCGACGACGACGTGCCACCGGTCGAGCACCCCGGCCCCGGCGACATCGTCGTCCCGCTGCGCCTGCGCCACCCCGCCGGCGAGCTGACGTTCTTCAGCACGGTCACCACCTTCGGCACCCCCCTGGACATCACCGTCGCCGAGCTCGCGATCGAGGCCTTCTTCCCCGCCAACCCCGCCACCGCCGAGATCCTGCGCACCGGCTGACGCCCCTTCCCGCTCGCACACCGTCGCGGCGCCGCACCCAACGCCCAACCTGTGTGCGGCTGCCACGCGGTGTGTGCGAACCGCGGTTACTCTTCGGTAATGAGTGCGGGCTGGGACACAGCGGAGCGGCGGGCGGTGGCGGAGCTGGCGCGGGCGTTCGCGTCCAGGGAGGTCGTGCCGCACGTCGAGGAGTGGGAGGCGGCCGGCGAGCTGCCGCGCGAGCTGCACCGGGCGGCGGCCAAGGTCGGGCTGCTCGGCGTGGGGTTCGACGCGGCGGCGGGCGGCGCGGGCGGTGACCTGGTCGACTCGTTGCTGGTCACCGAGAACTTCATCCTGGCCGGGGCGCCGACGGGGGTGTGCGCGTCGCTGTTCACCCACGGCATCGCGGTGCCGCACATGGCGGCCAGCGGCGACGAGTACCTGCTGGAGGAGTTCGTCCGCCCCACCCTGGCCGGGGAGAAGATCGGCTCGCTGGCCATCACCGAGCCGGACGCCGGCTCCGACGTGGCCAACCTGCGCACCCGCGCGGTCCGGGACGGCGACCACTACGTGGTCAACGGCGCCAAGACGTACATCACCTCGGGCGTGCGGGCCGACTTCGTGACCACCGCCGTGCGCACCGGCGAGCCCGGCTACGGCGGGGTGTCGCTGCTGGTCGTGGAGAAGGGCACGCCCGGCTTCGCCGTCGGCCGCAAGCTGGACAAGATGGGCTGGCGCAGCTCGGACACCGCCGAGCTGTCCTACACCGACGTGCGGGTGCCGGCGGCGAACCTGGTCGGCACGGAGGGCAGCGGGTTCGTCCAGATCATGACGCAGTTCGCCGCCGAGCGGCTGGCGCTGGCGGTGCAGGCGTACGCGGTCGCCGCCCGGTGCCTGGAGCTGACCCTGGACTGGGTGCGGCGGCGGGAGACGTTCGGGCGCCCGCTGGCGCGCCGCCAGGTGGTCCAGCACAAGATCGCGGAGATGGCCCGGCAGACCGACGTGGCCCGGCGCTACACCCGCGAGGTGGCGCTGCGGCACCTGGCCGGCGAGGACGTGATCACCGAGGTGGCGATGGCCAAGAACACCGCCGTCTACGCCTGCGACTTCGTCGTGAACGAGGCCGTCCAACTGCACGGCGGGCTGGGGTACATGCGCGAGTGCGAGGTCGAACGGCACTACCGCGACGCGCGCATCCTGGGCATCGGCGGCGGCACCAACGAGATCATGAACGAGATCATCGCCAAGCGGCTGTTAGGCTGACCGCCCCCGCGAACCGCCGGGAGCCGCCTGTGCCACCCACATCAGCCGAGCGCGAGGTGCTCCGCGCCATCGGTGCCTTCACCCGAGCGATCGAGGCCCACGACGTCGAGGGGATCGTCGCGGCCTGGGACGACCAGGCCGACACGGTCGTCTACCAGCCCGAGGAGGACGCGGCCCCGCTGCTGTCCGTCGCCGAGATACGCGCGTACGCCGCGACCCTGCACAGCTTCTTCGCTCACGCGCACGACGTCGCGCTGCTGGACAAGAAGGTGCTCTTCCTCGACGACCGGGCGGCACACGTCTACCTGCGGTTCTGGTGCGGGCTGGAGCTGGCCTCCGGACGGCGCATCGACGGCCAGATCCGGCAGTCGTTCGCGCTGGTCAAACGCGACGACGGGTGGCGCATCGCGCACTACCACGAGTCGCGCAAGACCCCCGGGTTCGACCGTCCACCGCACGACCCGTGAGTGGCTAGGGCCGCTATGACGGCCCTAGCCACTCACGGGTGTTTACGGCAGGTAGCGCTCGAGCTCGTCGGCGTGGCGGTCCAGGTGCTCGCGGAGCATCGCCTGGGCACCGGCAAGGTCGCGGCGTTCCAGGGCGTCCACGATCTGCCGGTGGTGTTCGACGGCGGACTCGGCGCGGCCGGGATGGGCCATGAAGGCGGCCACGCCGGTGCGCTGCTGGCGGTCGCCCATCGAGCGGTACAGCTCGGTGAGCTCGGTGTTGCCGACCGCGCTGACCAGGGTGGTGTGGAACTCCCGGTCACAGGCGATGATCTCGGGGTAGCCGGCGGCCTCGGCGGTGAGGGTGTGCTGGCGGTGCACCAGCGGCCACAGTTCGGCGGCCACCTGGATGTCCCGGTCGTGGATCTCCTGCACGGCGTAGAGCTCGAGCGCCAGCCGGGTCCGGGACAGCTCGCGGATCTGCCGGGCGGTGATCGGGGCGACCAGCGCGCCGCGCCGGGGCAGCAGCCGGATCAGCCGCTCGGCGTCCAGCCGCAGGAACGCCTCGCGGACCGGGGTGCGGGACAGGCCGGTGACGGTGGCGATGTCCATCTCGGTGACGATGTCGCCCGGCGGCAGGGTCAGGTCGACGATCAGCGCCTTGACGTAGCGGTAGGCGAAGTCGGCGGCGGTGGTGTCCGGCGGGCGCGAGACGACGGGCAGCTCCGCGCGCTCGCGCGGCGGCGAGCTGGGTTGCCTCATCGTCGGTCCTCTCCTCGATGATTCGGACGGACCGAATCCGCGACTCGCTGTTACAAAAATACCGACTCGCGGAGGCCGCTACCTCGGGAGGACTTGGAAGCGGCGGTTGGCGAGGGAGGGGTTGACCCGGCGGACCTGGTCGATCCTGGCCGCTTCGAGGCGGGCCGTGGCCGTGCCGGGGCGCTCGCCGGCGGAGGCCAGCACGGTGCCCATCGGGTCGACGATCATGCTCTGGCCGGTGCAGTGCGGGCCGGTCTGGCCGCTGGCGACGACGTAGCAGGTGTTCTCGATGGCGCGGGCGCGGACCAGGGTGGCCCAGTGGTCCTCCTTGGCCGGGCCGACGGCCCAGGCGGCGGGCAGCACGATCGCGGTGGCGCCGGCGTCCACCAGGGTGCGGGCCATCTCGGGGAAGCGGACATCGTAGCAGGTCATCGCGCCGAAACGGATCTCGCCGAGGTCGAAGGTGAGCGGCTCGACGATCTCGGCGGGGCGGATCTTGTCGGACTCGGCGTAGCCGAACGCGTCGTAGAGGTGCACCTTGCGGTAGACCCCGACCAGCGAGCCGTCCGGCGCGATCGCCGCGAGCGTGTTGGACGCGCGGGCCTCGTCGTCGGAGAGCCGCTCCACCAGGCCGACCACGGTGGTCACACCGGCGGCCCGGGTCGCGTCGCGCACCGAGGTGAGGAACGGGCCGTCCAGCGGTTCGGCGTTGCGGACGGTGCCGGCGTTGCTGTGGTCGTAGTACATCCCCACCTCGGGAGTCACCACCAGCTCGGCGCCGGCGTCCGCCCCGGTGGCGATCGCCTCCCGGACCAGCTTGAGGTTCTCCTCCTTGTCCACCCCGGCGGCGAACTGGGCGACGGCGACCTGCACTGTCATGGTTGTGTCTTCCCTTCTCAGGACGAGGCCGCGCGCAGCGGCCGTTCCGGGTGGACCAGGAACCAGCAGCCGGCGCCGAGCACGCCGGCCACTGCCAGGATCATCAGCGCCAACAGCCAGTTTCCTCCGATGCCGACCAGGATCCCGGTGAACAGCGGGCCGGCGGCGGAGATCAGGTTGCCGCACAGGTTCGTCCAGCCGGTCACGGTCGCGGAGTGCTCGCCGCCCAGGTCCTGGCAGGCGGCCCAGACCTGCACCTGCACCGTTCCCACCGCGCCCAGGCTCACGCACAGGAACACCATCATCAGCGGCACGCTCGCGGTCAGCGCGCCGAGCACCAGGAACGCGGCGGCCACCAGGTAGCCGGCGGTGGCCAGCCAGATCCGGCCCGGCCAGCGGCGCAGCCACCTGTCGTTGAGCGCGCCGGTGCCGAACACGCCGATCAACATGGCCACCCAGGGCAGCGCGCCCAGGAACCCCATCTCCTTGAGCGAGAGCCCGCGCTCCTGGACCAGGTAGGTCGGCAGCCAGGTGGCGAAGAACCCCTGGATGAGCAGCAGGAACGCGTACTGCGCGCCGATCGCCCAGAACTGCGTCGAGCCGAAGAACGCCCGCCACGGGAGGGCGGCCTTGCGCGAGATCTCCTCGACGGGCCGGCCGTTCTCGATGTGGGCCACCTCGGCGGGCGTGATGTGCGGGTGATCGCGCGGCTCGTCGCGCACCAGCCACCACCACAGCACCGCGAGGATCGCGCCGAGCACCGCGAAGACGTGGAACACCTGGTACCAGCCGAACGTCGTCATGATCCACACCACCAGCGGGGTGCCGATCACGTTGCCCAGGTACAGCCCGCAGAGCAGCAGCGAGTTGCCCCGGGACTGCTCTTGTCTGGGGAACCACCGGTGCAGGGTGAACACCGACGCCGGCCAGTCCGCCGCCTGCCCGACCCCGAGCAGCGCCCTGATCACCACGAACCCGAGGAAGATCACTCCGTACGGGGTGATGAAGGTGAACACCGACCACCACAGCCCGGCCACGGCGAGCGTGCGGCGCGGGCCGAAGCGGCGGGTCACCAGCCCGCCCGGCACCTGGAACAGCGCGTACGCCCACCAGAACGCGGTCAGGATCACCGACATCTGGGTGACGGAGAACTCCAGCTCTTTCTGGATGACCGGGGCGGCCGCCGTCATCGCGGCCCGGTCCATGCTCATCACGAACGTCACCGGAAGCAGCAGCCCGGCGCCGATCATCCACCGCACCCCGCCGGCAGGGGCGCGGGTGTCGACGCTGCCTACCTGGTGCCCGGCCTGACCGCCCGCCACGCCGTCACCGCGCCGGCTCGGTGATGCCGGCCTCGAAGGCGGCCAGCGCGCCCGACCACTCGGCCAGCCGGGTGCCCTCGGCGATCTTGCGGCGCAGCTCCGGCTCGGCGGCCTCCTTCTCCCGCAGCGTCTCGGCGATGCCCAGCGCCTCCTCGCGGGACAGCACGGCCACCCCGTCCGAGTCGCCGAACACCACGTCACCGGGGTTGATCACGGCCCCGCCGACGGTGACCGGGACGTTGATCGCGCCCTCGATGCCCAGGATCCTGGTGGTCAGCGCGGACACCCCGGCGGAGAACACCGGCAGCCCGAGCTCCAGGATCTCGTCCACGTCGTTGATCGACCCGCTGATCACCGCGCCGACCGCGCCCCTGGTCGCCGCCGTGTACGACACCATCCCGCCGAAACAGGACCGCCCGTCCCCCGACTGGTCCACCACGAGCACATCCCCCGGCCTGACCTCGTCCACGGCCACGTGCAGCGCCGTCGAGTCCAGGTGCGGCAGCCGCACCGTGAACGCCGAGCCGACGAACCGCAGCGGCCGGCGGATCGGCACCAGTCCCTTGGGGAACCCGTAGTCGCGCAGGTGGCCGAGCGTGGAGGTCTGCACCCGGCCCAGCGCCTCGACCACCGCCTGATCCAACGGCGGTGCCGCCGGCTCGCGCACGAACATCGCGCCTCCTCCAATGCATATGAAACGCATACGTTCGGCATGCGTACCATCCCCGATCCGCCCGCGCCAGCGCTCACGCGTACCAAACCGATCCAGACCCCCGTCCGCGCACGCCCACCCCGAAAACCGTCCGCGAGTCGGGACTTTTGTCAGGGTGAGTCGCGGGATTTGTCAGGTCCGGCCGGCGGCGGATCGGTGCGGATCGGGCACCGCGACACACGCTGGAACCGCCGACGGTACCGGCCGCGTTTGGACAACGGCTGACGGAATCCGCGACTCACCCTGACAAAATCCGCGACTCGCGGGCGGTTTTCGGGGCGGGCGGGGGGGCGGGCGGTCAGGTGAGGGTGCGGCGGATGAGGTGCATGGCGGTGTCGGTGGCGCGCTCGCGGATGTCGGTGCGGTTGCCGGGGAGGACGGGGTCGGCGGCGCGGAGTTGGCCGGTGGCGGTGGTCACGCAGAGGCAGACGTAGCCGACGGGTTTGGTCTCGGTGCCGCCGCCGGGGCCGGCCACGCCGGTGATGCCGACGCCGACGTCAGCGCCGAATGCGGTTCGGGCACCGTCGGCCATCGCGCGGGCGACCTCCGGCGAGACGGCGCCGTGCGTTTCGATCAGCTCGGCGGGGACGCCGAGGAGCGCGGTCTTCGCCTGGTTGGAGTAGGCGACCACACCGCCCGCGAGGTACGCCGAGGCGCCGGCGCGGTCGGTCAGCCGGCCGGCCAGCAGCCCGCCGGTGCAGGACTCGCCGAGCCCGATCCAGTGGCCGGTCAGCAGGCGCGCGACCAGTTCGTCGGTGGTCGAACCGTCCGTGCTGACCAGGTACCTGCCGTGGCGGCGCTCGATCTCGGCGACCAGCTTCTCGGCGGCCGCCCGGGCGTCGACGGACCTGTAGCGCAGGTCCACCTCCAGCTCGGAGCGGCGCAGGCAGGTGGTGATGTCCAGGCCGGAGAGGTCCACGTCCGCGCCCACCTCGCGCAGCGTCTGCGCGATCTCGGACTCGGGCAGGCCGAACATCCGCAGGTGCACGCCGGTGAACGCGGGCGCGCCGGCGAGCAGCTCGCGAACCGGGGCGGTGTCCAGCGCGGCGGGCCACATCCCGCGCAGCTCGCGCGGCGGGCCGGGCAGCACCACCACCAGCGGGCCGCCGGGCGCCGCGACCACCAGGCCGGGCGCGGTGCCGACCGGGTCGAGCACCGTGGCGCCCACCGGCACGGTGGCCTGCTTGCGGTTCGCGGCGGTCAGCGCGTCGCCGGCGAACCCGTGCCGGGCCGCCCACCTGCGCAGGATCTCCGCGATGCGCGCCTCCACGGCGGCGTCGACCACCAGCGGGACGCCGGCAAAGTCCGCGACCACCTCGGCGGTCACGTCGTCGGCGGTCGGGCCGAGGCCGCCGCTGGTCACGATCAGGTCCAGCCGCGCGTCGGCCAGGAAACGCAGCCCGCCGGCGAGGTCGTCGCGCCGGTCCCCGACCACGAGCACCTCGGCCACGTCGACGCCGAGCGCGCCGAGCCGTTCGGCCAGCCACGGCCCGTTCTGGTCGGTGACCCGCCCGGTCAGCAGCTCACTCCCGGTGACCAGGATGCCCGCGCGCACCATGCCGTCCACCCCGCGAGACTAACCCCCCGAGCCGTCGATCCCGAGCAGTTCGGGATGGGCGAGCAGCGCGGCGAAGCGCGCCCTGGGCTCGGGCATCAGCCGGCGCGCCGTGGTGTCCAGCAGGCCGAGCACGCAGTCGATCTCGGCGGCCGGGGAACCGTCCGCGCGCCGCAGGACGTGCGCGATGCGGAACGTCTTCCCGGTGCCGAACTCGATGTTCGAGCTGATCTCGACCTCCTCGCCGAGGACCAGCTCGCTGAGGTACCTGATCCGCGACTCCAGCAGCACCACGGCCATGCCGCCGGCCCGCTGCGCCTCGAAGTCGAACCCGGCCTTGCGGAAGTGCTCGCCGCGGGCGTGCTCTCCGTACTGGTGGTACACGGCGTGGTTGACGTGGCCCACCATGTCGATCTCATAGCTGCGCACGGTCACCGTCACGCTGAACTGATCAGGCACCGGGGCAGCATCGCACGCGCGGCGCGGTTAGGGTTTCGGGCGGAGGCGTAAGGGTGCCTGGTGGTCCCCGCGGTCTTCAAAACCGACGTGGCCGAGCATCTCGGTCAGGCGGGTTCGATTCCCGTCCGCCTCCGCCAGCTCGATCCCGTTCGAGCACGATCACCCGCGACCACTCGTCGTAGAGCGTGCGCTTGGTGGCGCCGAGCATCCCGCCGACGCAGTACAGCCAGCCGAGCCCGAGCGTGGCCACCCCCACCAGCAGCGCCAGCGACTGGTAGACCAGCGCGCGCATCGCCATCCGGGTCCGGTCGGCCGGCCGGCGGGTGTCGGTGCCGAACACGGTGAGCCCGAGCATCGCCTTGCCGGGCGTGGTGCCGCGCGCCCAGCCGCGCCACGCCCACACCGACCAGCCGACACCGAGCGTGACCACGAACAGCGCCACGTCCAGCAGCCAGGCGGCGAACCGGCCGCGCCGGCGCGCGGGCGACCAGCCCACGGCCGGGGCACCGTCGGCCAGCCGGTAGCGCACGGTGTCCATCGTCACCCCTTCCGGCGGCGAGGCGAGAGGTTCCCCCGCCCCGGGTGCGAAGGTTAGCCTGCCGTGAATTAGGTAAAGCTAACCTAGAGTGAGGGATCCTCGATGTCGAGCGAGCTGATCGTCACCGAGGGTGACCCGGCCGGCGCCCCCGACGGACCCCCGAGGCGCCGGCCCGTCCGCCGCGTCCGGCGCCCGCACGGACCGATCAACCGCTGGTGGATCCGCATCCACCGGTGGACGTCGCTGGTCCTCGGCCTGCTGTTGCTGCTGGAGTGCACCAGCGGCGCGGTGCTGCTCTACGGCAACGACATCGCGCGCGCCGCGCACCCCGAGCGGTACGTGGCCACCCCGAGCGCCTCTCCGATGAGCCAGATCGACGCGCTGCGGATGGTGCGGGCCACGCACCCGGAGCTGGCGGCCAACGGCGTGCAGGAGTACGAGGGGATCTATCTGGTACGAGGCCCGGCGAACAGCAGGGACTACCTGGACGCGTTCGTCGACCCGGGCAGCGGGCGGATCAACGGCATCGGCCCCGAGCTGCCCGACTTCGTGCTGTTCATGCTGAACATCCACGACTACGGGCTCACCGGCAAGGGGATGCCCGGCTACCAGGCATGGCTGAAGACGCCGCTGCCCGAGGCGTTCGGCAAGAACGCCACGCTCGGCTACTACCTGCTCGGGGTGCTCGGCGCGCTGCTGGTGCTGCTGGCCGTCTCCGGCGCGGTCGTCTGGTGGCCGGGGCTGCGCGCGCTGGCCACCGGGTTCCTGGTGCGGCGCGGGCGCGGCGGGTACGTCCGCGACCTGGACCTGCACCGGGTGGTCGGGATCGTCGCGGTGCCGTTTCTGCTGATGTGGGGGGTGACCGGGGCGGCGTTCTTCTTCGAGTGGCCGGCGCAGGCGTACTTCGCGCTGGTGCCCGGCGAGGCGCGCGAAGACCCGCCGGATCCGGCGCGGGGCGGCGGGCCGATGCTGAGCTTCGAGCAGGCCCGCGACGCCGCGCTGGCCGCGCACCCGGGCGCCGAGGTGGCCGGTTTCACGGCCTCGAAGGTCGATCAGCCCGGCGGTGCGTACTCGTTCCGGCTGCGGCACGACTTCGACCCGTACCGGTACTGGAACTGGTCGGGGCCGATCTCGGTCACGGTGGACAGCCACGGCGGCGGCGTGCAGGACTGGGCGCCGGAGGGGCCGGACGTGCCGGCCACGCAGCGGCTGTGGGACGGCGGGTTCTACTACGGGCTGCACTTCGGGACGTTGGTGTCGCCGGTTCCCCGGGTGGTGTTCCTGTTGTTCGGGCTGGCGCCGGTGCTGCTCGGCGTCACCGGGGTGACGGTGTGGCTGACCAAGCGGCGCGGCGCGCGCAACCGGCGGCAACGGGCCCCTCGGGCGCCGTGACGGCGCTGGCGGTGTTCGTGCCGCTGTACTCCGGGTTCCTGGGCTGCTGGGCGTTGGGGTGCGCGGTGCGCGGCGGGCGGCTCGGCGTGGGGCTGCTCGGCGGGCTGCTGATGCTGGAGCTGACGCTGCTGGTCAGGGCGGGGGTCGAGGTCGCCGGGCTGGTCGGGGCGGACGGTGGGTTCGGGCGGGGTTACGCCGAGCCGGCGGTGCACCTGGGGTACGTGATCGCCTCGGTCACCGTGCTGCCGCTGGTGCTCGCCGTCACCCGCCGCCCGGACGACGCCGGCGCGCGCCGCTCCGACGGGCTGGTGGCCGCCGTGGCCTGCGCGGCCGTCGTGGTCGTGACGATCCGTATGGCCACGACGGGCCGTCCCGGGTAAGGTACTTGCATGACGCTAGTAGACGGCGCCCGTGGGCGGGTGGCCGTCGTGACCGGTGGCGGCAGCGGGATCGGCCTGGCCACCGCGAGGCGGCTGCACCGCGACGGCGCCAGCGTCGCCATCACCGGGCGTGACGAGGCTCGGTTGCGGACGGCGGCCGGGAGGATCGGCGGGGGCGTGCTCGCGGTGCCCGGCGACGTGGCTCGGGTGGCGGATCTCGACGCGCTCTATGCCACCGTGGTGCGCGAGCTGGGGCGGATCGACGTGCTGGTGGTCAACGCCGGTGTCAAGCGGTTCGCCGCGCTGCCGGACGTGACCGAGGGGTTCTTCGACGAGGTCTTCGACGTCAACGCCAAGGGGGCGTTCTTCACCGTGCGCCGGGCGCTGCCGCATCTGCGGGACGGCGCGTCGGTCGTGCTGTGCGGGCTGGCGCCGGTGGACCCGGCCTGGCGCCGGCCGGGGACCGGCGTCTACGCCGCCTCCAAGGCCGCCGTGCTGTCGCTGGTCGGCACGGCGGCGGCCGAGCTGGCGCCACGGGGGATCCGGGTGAACGCGGTGTCCCCCGGCGCGATCTCGGTGCCCGGCCCGGCGTACCTGCCCGGCGACGAGATGGCCGAGCGGATGCGCCGGATCGCCGAGGCGGTGCCGCTGAACCGGCTCGGCACACCCGACGAGGTGGCCGGCGTCGTCGCGTTCCTGGCGTCGGGCGACGCGTCGTACGTCACCGGGCAGGAGATCGTCGTGGACGGCGGGCTGTCCTAGGGGCGGCGCGGGACTCGCCCTGACAAATATCCCGACTCACCCTGACAAATGTCCCGACTCGCGGGCGGTCTGGGCCGGGGGGCTAGCGGAGGGTGATGTGGCCGGCGCCGGGGTGGACGTGGCCTATGACGGCGGCGGGTGGGCCCAGTTCGGCGGCGGCGGCCGCGGCGGCTTCGGGGGCGGCGCCGAAGAGGAGGCCGCCGGAGGTTTGGGCGTCGGAGAGGAGCAGGACGTCCAGTTCGTCTACGCCGGTGGCGGTGACGCGGTCGGCGACCCAGTCGCGGTTGCGGCGCGAGCCGCCGGGGAGCACGCCGCTCTCGGCGAGCGCGCGCACGCCGGGGATGACCGGGACCGAGGCCACGTCGAGGGTGACGTCCACGCCGGACGCCTCGGCCATCTTGCGCAGGTGGCCGAGCAGGCCGTAGCCGGTCACGTCGGTGGCACCGGTGGCGCCGGCGGCCAGTGCGGCGGCGGAGGCGGCGGCGTTCGGGGTGGTCATGGACGCGATCGCGAGCTCGACCACGGCCGGGGGCGCGACGCCGGACTTGACCGCGGAGCTGGCGATGCCGGTGCCCAGCGCCTTGGTGAGCACCAGCGCGTCGCCGTCGCGAAGGCCGGCGTTGGTCAGGATCCGGTCCGGGTGCACCTCGCCGACCACGGCCAGCCCGTACTTCGGCTCAGGGTCGTCCACGCTGTGCCCGCCGACCACCGCGAACCCGCACTCGGCGCCGGCCTGCGCCCCGCCGGCCAGCACCTCGGCGAGCAGGTCGGTGGACAGCTCGGTGGACGGCCAGGCCACCAGGTTGAGCGCGAACAGCGGGCGCCCGCCCATGGCGTAGACGTCGGAGACCGCGTTCACCGCGGCGATCCGGCCCCAGGTGCGCGGGTCGTCCACCAGCGGGGTGAAGAAGTCGGTGGTGGCGACCAGCGCGCGGTCCGCGTCCAGCCGCCAGACCGCAGCGTCGTCCCCGGTCTCGGTGCCGACCAGCAGGTCGGGGTGGGCCTGCGGGGTGAGCCCGGCCAGCACGTCGGCGAGCAGGCCGGGGGCGAGCTTGCACGCGCACCCCCCGCCGTGGCTGTACTCGGTGAGCCTGCGGGTGGGCGGCGCGGCGGTCATGGGAATGAGGCTAGCCGCGCGCGCTCGCTTCGGCGCGCCCGGAGCGACCGCTCGGGCGATCGGTCCTGTGGATAAAGGCCACGCGCGGGGGTGGCACACTGTTAGCGTGCGTGCATGGCTGACGAGGACGAGCTGGATCGGCGGTTCCGCAAGCTCGCGGTCGAGCACGCCGAGACCCGCTGGCTCGCCCTTCGTCTGGACGACGACGTGAACGAGTTCCGCGACGAGCTTCGCGCGGTGGACACCAAGCTGGTCGAGCACACGGCCCGGTTCGACTCGGTGGACGCACAGCTGCGTTCGCTCACGCAGATGGTCGGAGAGGTGCTCAACCGCCTCCCTGAGCGGGGCCCCGACCAGCGCTAGTCTCACCGGGTGAGCGATGTGCGGCGGGCGGTGCCCCGGACGGACACCGTGCTGGCCGCGCCGGAGCTGGCGCAGGCGCAGCGGCGGTTGGGGCGGGCGCTGGTCAAGCGGGTGGTCGCGGACGCGCAGCGGCGGGTGCGGGCCGGCGAGCTGGCGCCGGAGCGGGTGGTGGACGCGACGCTGGCCGCGCTGCCGGACACGGCGGCCGGCAGCCTCACGCCGGTGCTGAACGCGACGGGCGTGCTGCTGCACACGAACCTGGGCCGGGCGCCGCTGTCCGAGGCCGCCGTCGCCGCGCTGGGGGTGGCCGCCGGGAGCTGTGACGTCGAGCTGGACCTGGGCACCGGGGCGCGCGGCCGGCGGGGTCGCGGTGCGCTGGACGCGCTGGCCGCCGCCGTGCCGGCCGCCGGTGCGGTGCACGTGGTGAACAACGGCGCCGCCGCGCTCGCCCTGGTGGCCACCGCGCTGGCCGGGGCCGGCGCCGCGTCCGGCACGCCGCGCGAGATCGTGATCGCCCGGGGCGAGCTGGTGGAGATCGGCGACGGGTTCCGCATCCCGGACCTGCTCGCGGCCACCGGCGCCCGGCTGCGCGAGGTCGGGACCACGAACCGGGTGCACGCGCGCGACTACGAGGACGCGATCGGGCCGGACACCGGGTTCGTGCTCAAGGTCCACCCGTCCAACTTCCAGATCACCGGGTTCACCTCGTCGGTGTCGGTGGCCGAGCTGGCCGGCCTCGGCGGCCCGCCGCTGGTGGTGGACATCGGGTCGGGGCTGCTCGCGCCGGATCCGCTGCTGCCCGACGAGCCGGACGCGGCCACCGTGCTCGCCGACGGCGCCACGCTGGTCACCGCGTCCGGGGACAAGCTGCTCGGCGGGCCGCAGGCCGGGCTGCTGCTCGGCTCCCCCGGGGCCGGCGCCGACCTGGTGCAGCGCCTGCGCCGCCACCCCCTGGCCCGCGCGCTGCGGGTGGACAAGCTGACCCTGGCCGCGCTGGAGGCCACCCTGGCCGGCCCGCCGACGCCGACCGCCCGCGCCCTGCACGCCGACCCCGCCGTGCTGGCCGAACGCGCCGAGACGCTGGCCGCCCGGCTGCGCGCGGAAGGGGTGGACGCGGTCGCCGTCGGTTCGGAGGCCACCGTCGGCGGCGGCGGCGCGCCCGGGGTGAGCCTGCCCAGCGCGGCGGTGGCACTGCCCGAGCGGTACGCGGCCGCGCTACGTCAACCCGAGCGTCAACCCGAGCGTCAAGCCGGGCGGACCAGCGTGCTCGGTCGGCTGGAGGGCGGGCGCTGCCTGCTCGACCTGCGCGCGCTGCCCGAGGAGGCCGACGAGCGGCTGTTCACGGCGGTTCGCACGGTGGCCACCGGTGGCGCGGACGGATGAGCCGGATGCACGTCATCGCCACGGCGGGGCACGTGGACCACGGCAAGTCGACGCTGGTGCGCGCGCTGACCGGGATGGAGCCGGACCGCTGGGCCGAGGAGCGGCGCCGGGGCATGACGATCGACCTGGGCTTCGCCTGGACGGGGCTGCCCAGCGGCGAGACCGTCGCGTTCGTGGACGTGCCGGGGCACGAGCGGTTCGTCGGCACGATGCTGGCCGGGGTCGGACCGGTGCCGGCGGTGATGTTCGTGGTGGCCGCCGACGAGGGCTGGATGCCGCAGTCCACCGAGCACCTGGACGCGCTGGCCGCGCTCGGCGCCGGGCACGGGCTGCTGGTCATCACCCGCTCGGACCTGATGGAGCCCGAGCTGGCGCGCGACGAGGCGCGCGAGCACCTGGCCGGCACCCCGCTGGCGGACATGAAGGCGGTGTGCGTCTCCGGGGCCACCGGCGCCGGGCTGGACGAGCTGCGGGCCGCGCTGGACGAGCTGGTCGCGCGGCTGCCCGCGCCCGATCCGGACGCCGACGTGCGGCTGTGGGTGGACCGGGCGTTCACCATCCGCGGCGCCGGCACGGTGGTCACCGGGACGCTGGCCGGCGGGCGCATCGCGGTGGACGACGAACTGCTGCTGGAGCCGGGCGGGCGCCGGGTCGGGGTGCGCGGGCTGCAGTCGCTGGGCGAGTCGGTGCCGGCCGCGACGGGGGTGGCCAGGGTGGCCGTCAACCTGCGCGGGCTGCCGCGCCAGACGGTCGGGCGCGGCGACGTGCTGGTCACCCCGGGCCGCTGGCTGACCACCGACGTGGTCGACGTCCGGCTGCACGCCGGCGCCGAGCCCGCCGGCGAGCTGCCCGAACAGCTCAGCCTGCACATCGGGGCGGCCGCCGTGCCGGTGCGGGCCCGCCCGCTCGGCAGCGGCGGCCGCCCGCACGGGGACACCGCCCGGCTCACCCTGCGCACGGCGCTGCCGCTGCGGGTCGGCGACCGCGCGCTGCTGCGCGACCCCGGCCGGCACCGGATCACCGCCGGCCTGACGGTGCTCGACGTCCGCCCGCCCCCGCTGGCCAGGCGCGGCGCGGCGGCCCGGCGCGCGGCGGTGCTGAACGGCATGACCGGCGGCCCGGACGCCGTCGGCGAGGTGGCCAGGCGCGGCCTGGTCAGGGCCGCCGAGCTGGCCGCCATGGGCGCGCTCGACGCCCGTGAGCTGGACCGCGACGCCCGCGTGGTGCGCGCCGGGGACTGGCTGCTGGACCGCGAGCACGCCGTCGCGCTCGCTGACCGCCTGCTCGCCTCCGTCGCCGCGCACGACGCCGCCGACCCGCTCGACCCCGGGCTGCCGCTCGGCGCCGCCCGCCGGCTGCTCGACCTGCCGGAGACCCGCCTGGTGGAGGCCCTGCTCGACCTTCCCCCCGCCGCCGGCCAGCTGGTATCCCGCGACGGCCGGGTCCGCCGCGCGTCCGACGACCCCGCCGACGCCCTCCCCGCCGCCCTGCGCGCCGCCCTGGCCGAGGTGCGCGCCGGCCTCGAAGTCGACCGGTTCGCCGCCCCGGACGCCAACCGCCTCGCCGAGCTGGGCCTCGGCCCCAAACAACTGGCCACCCTGGTCCGCGCCGGCGAGCTGACGAAGATCACCGACGGGGTGTACCTGCTGCCCGGCGCCGAGCACGCCGCCGCCGAGGTCCTCACCGGCCTCGGCGACCGTGAGTTCACCCTCAGCGAGGCCCGCCAGGCGCTCGGCACCAGCCGCCGCGTCGCCGTCCCACTGCTGGAACGCCTGGCCCGCCTCGGCCTGACCCGCCGCACCCCCGACGGCAACCACCGCCTGACCCACTGACCACCCGCCCTCCCTCCCCCCGCGAGTCCCGCGTTTCAGCACCCTGAGTCCGTCGTCTGGGCACACCCGCCGACGCCGGGCACGGCCGCCGGGCGCGGGTGTGCCGAAACGCGGGACTCAGTGTGCCCAGACGCGGGACTCGCGGGGGGTTACCCGGCGTCCACGTACGCAGGGACGGTGCCACGATTTGTTAGCGCCGGGTAAGAGGCCTACCGTGCGGCTGTGACCGATCCGTCGGCCGAGGACCCGATCAGCATCCAGATCGAGGAGCCGATGCCGGGCACCTCGCTGCTGCGGGTGGCCGGGGAGGTCGACATGCTCACCTCACCGATGCTGCGCGACGGCGTCGCGGACGCGCTCGCGCTCGAACCCCGGCTGCTGGTGATCGAGCTGGACGGCATCGAGTTCCTGGGGACCAGCGGCCTGGCGGCGCTGTTTGAGGCGCGCGACGAGGCGTCCCGGCGGGGGTGCGAGCTGCGCCTGGTGTGCTCCAGCCGGCGGGTGCTGCGGCCGCTGGAGATCGCCGGGCTGATCGACCTGTTCAAGATCGCGGAGTCGGTGCCGGGTGCGCTCGCCGGAGCGGGGTCGGATTCGGGGTAGGCCGTGTTTAAGAAGTCCAGGTCGATGGGCTTCTTAAACATGGCCTGGATCCCACGTTTGAGTTAGCCCCGGCCCGGGAACAGGGGTCGGGGTTGGGGTCTTTCGACCCCGGGAACGAGGTGATCATCCGTGAGCGACCTATCCCGTCTGCCTGGGCCTTCGGAGCACGAGTGGCAGTGGCAGCGGCTCGGATCGTGCCGGGGCATGGACAGCGCGAGGTTCTTCCATCCCGACGGGGAGCGCAACCCGTCCCGTGCCCGTCGCACGGCCCGCGCCAAAGAGGTGTGCTCACACTGTCCGGTGATCGAGCCGTGTCGTGAGTTCGCGTTGCGCACCAGGGAGCCGTTCGGGGTGTGGGGCGGGCTCGCGGAGTCCGAGCGCCGGGCGATCCTGGAGCGGCGGTCTCACCGAGCCGTGCCCGGCTGAAGGGCGTGCCTCAGATCCCGAAGTACTCGCGGTAACCGGTCAGCGGGGCCACGTCGCTCGCGCACGCCGCGAGCGCCTCGCACTTGCGCGCCCACTCCTTCGGGTCCAGCTCGATCCGCGTCGAGTCGGCGTTCGGCGTCGTGGTGAACCGGACCAGCGGCAATCCGTATACCTTGCGGATCCGCCGCGCCGCCTCCGCCACCACGGCGACCGCCTGGCCCGGCGAGGCCTCGCCGTCGGCGGCCGGCGCCATGCAGTAGACGCCGGACTCCGGGTCGAACCCGACCAGCTCGCTCAGCGCGGCGAGCAGGTCGTCGGCGCGGTCCGGGCCGATCGGGACGGGCAGCGACAGCCGGTGTCGGGCCAGGTCAGGGACCCGCAGCCGGTCCATGGCGGCGCCGGCGGCCAGATCGGCGCGCTCGTCGGTGGCGGCCGCGACCAGCACGTCGGTCCGCACCCCGGCGGCGCCGAGGCGCTGCAGCAGCCCGGACGCGGCGAGCAGGAACTCGGGCAGGTGCACGGTCACCGCCACCACCCGGCGGCATCGCAGCAGGCCAGGGGGCAGCGCACGGTTCGGATCCGGGGCAGGTACCTGGCCCCAGAGCACTTCGCTCGCCACCATGTCCGCCACTCCGCGCAGCCCCCTTGATATCTGACACTACTTAACCGTGCCGAGAGCGCCGCATGTTGCGGATGCAAGTGCAAACGACCAGCGGTCGTGGAAGATCCATGAACGGTCGTTCGGAATACCCTAATGGGGTATGAGGCCCACGCGACGAACGGTACCCCCGGATTAGCGTGCGACTCATTCCAGAGGCAGGATCGGCTCGTGTCCCTCGCCGAGCCCGGCGCGGCGGTGGTCGAGATCCGCATCTCGGCCAGGCCCGCGCTCATCCCCACCGTCCGTGCCGTCGCCTCCGACCTTGCCGGCCGTGCCGACTACGACCTCGACGCCATCTCCGACCTGAGGATGGCGGTGGACGAGGCGTGCGCCACCCTGGTCGCGCTCAGCCCCGAGGACAGCTTGCTGAGCTGCAAGTTCGTCATCGGCAAGGAGCTCATCGAGGTCATTGTCAGCACCCCCGACGCCCCGCCAGAGGCAACCGTGAGCACCGAGAGCTTCGGTTGGCGGGTGCTGCAGACCCTCGCCGACGAGGTCAGCACCGCGCGCGGGGTCGACGGCGAGCCCGATGCGCTGGTCATCCGGTTGATCAAGCACTCCGGTGCGGTGCGGTGAGTTCGTCGGCATCACAGCCCGGCGATTCCGACCGCACCGCGCCCCCCGCCCGCGCCGGCCGGAGCAAGGCCAGCGGCGCGCCCAACGGCGAGGCGGACGTCGGGGCGCGCGCCGACCCGACCGATAACGCGCCGAGCGGTGCGGCAAGCGGCGAAACCGCTGGTACGGACGCCGACAACGCGCGGCCGGCGGCCGAGGCGGAGTACGCGCACCTGGCCCCGCTGCTGTCCGAGTACGCCGTCCTGGAGCGCGACGACCCGCGCCGCGAGGAGCTGCGCGACCGGCTGGTCACCGGCTACCTGCCGGTCGCCCAGCACATCGCGCGCCGCTTCGCGCACCGGGGCGAGGCGCTGGAGGACCTGGTCCAGGTGGCCACCGTGGGCCTGATCAACGCGGTGGACAGGTTCCAGCCGGACCGGGGCAGCGACTTCTTCTCCTTCGCGGTGCCCACCATCAGCGGTGAGGTGCGCCGCCACTTCCGTGACCAGGGCTGGGCCATGCGGGTGCCGCGCCGGCTCAAGGACCTGCACGTCTCCATCAACGCCGCGGTGGCCGAGCTGTCCCAGCGGCTGGGCCGGGCGCCGAGGCCCAGCGAGCTGGCCGAGCGGCTCGGGCTGCCCACCAACGAGGTGCTCGAGGGCCTGGAGGCCGCGCAGGCCTACCGCGGCGCGTCGCTGGACGAGATGCTCTCCTCGGACGAGAGTGGCACCACCCTGGGCGACCTGCTCGGGGAGGCGGACGCGGAGCTGGAGCGGGTCGACTACCGACAGTCGCTGGAGCCGCTGCTCGCCGAGCTGCCCGAGCGGGAACGGAACATCCTGATGCTGCGGTTCTTCGGCAACATGACCCAGACCCAGATCGCCGAGCGGGTCGGGGTGTCCCAGATGCACGTGTCCCGGCTGCTCGCCCAGACCCTGGACAAGCTGCGCGACCGGCTCGAAGGCGAGGCGTGAGGTTCCGGTGACCGCCGGACTGCGGGTCAACCAGGCGGGCGGGCGCTGGGTGCTCGCGGCCACCATCGGGGGGTCCGGGCTGGCCATGCTCGACTCCACGGTGGTCAACGTGGCGCTGGACCGGCTCGGGCGTGACCTGGGCGCGGACTTCGCCACCCTGCAGTGGATCATCAATGGTTACACCCTGTCGCTGGCCGCGCTGATCCTGCTCGGCGGCGCGCTGGGCGACCGGTTCGGCCGCCGGCGGGTGTTCGTCATCGGGGTGGTCTGGTTCGCGGCGGCCTCGGCGCTGTGCGGGCTGGCGCCGACCGCCCCGGTGCTGGTCGCGGCGCGGGTGCTGCAGGGCATCGGCGGCGCGCTGCTCACCCCGGGCAGCCTGGCGCTGATCGCCGCGTCGTTCTGCCCGGAGGACCGCTCGCGCGCGATCGGCGCCTGGTCAGGGCTGGGCGGGGTGGCCGGCGCGATCGGCCCGTTCGTCGGCGGCGCGCTGGTGGACTGGACCTGGCGGGCGGTGTTCTGGATCAACGTCCCGGTGGCGGCCGCCGTGGTGCTGATCACGCTGCGGCACGTGCCGGAGAGCCGGGACCCGGACGCGGTCGGCGGCATCGACGTGACGGGGACCGTGCTCGGTGCTCTCGGGCTGGGGGCCGTCACGTTCGCGCTGACCGAGGCGGGGTCGGGCCTGACGCCGGGGGTGGCGGTGTCCGGGCTGGTCGGGGTGGTCGCGCTGGCGTTGTTCCTGGTGGTGGAGGCGCGCTCGCCGCATCCGCTGGTGCCGCTGTCGCTGTTTCGAGACCGGTTGTTCAGTGCCACCAACATCGTGACGCTGCTGGTCTACGGCGGGCTCGGGGTGTTCTTCTTCCTGCTGGTGCTGCAGATGCAGACGGTGGCCGGGTTCTCCCCGACGGTGGCCGGCACCTCGCTGCTGCCGGTCACCGCGCTGATGATGCTGCTCTCCGCGCGGGCCGGCGCGCTGGCCGACCGGATCGGCCCCCGGCCGCTGATGACCGTCGGGCCGCTGCTGTCCGCGCTCGGGTTCGTGCTCGCCACCCGGGTCGGGCCGGGCGCGTCGTACCTGGTCGATGTGCTGCCGGCGACGGTGGCGCTCGGGCTCGGGCTGTCCGCCACGGTGGCGCCGCTGACCGCGACGGTGCTCGCGTCCGCGGACGAGCACCACGCCGGCATCGCGTCCGGGATCAACAACGCGGTGGCCCGCTCGGCCGGGCTGCTCGCGGTGGCGATCGTGCCGGTGGCGGCCGGGCTGGGCGGCGCGGACTACACGAACGCGCCGGTGTTCGACGCCGGCTTCCGCAAGGCCATGCTGATCGGCGCCGGGCTGCTGGTGCTCGGCGCGGTGCTGTCCGCCGTGCTGGTGCGCCCGGCCCGGGCGGTCGCCGTGCCGGAGCCGCCTCCCGGAGAGCCGGCCGCCGAGCCGCTGCGGCTGCCCGAGTGCATGCACTGCGGCGTGACCGGCCCGCAGCTGCACCCCGGCCCCGCCGCGTCGGCGCGCGACTGACGAAGGCGGTTCCGCGGAACCGCGGCGCGGAAAATCGGCTTCGTTGAGCCGCATGTGCGGCCGGCTCGGCCCGACGGAACCGCGAATGCGACCAGGGAGATTCCGCAGGCCTACTGAGGCTCGCCGAGGACGGTGGGCTCGGTGCGGCGGACCCTGGCGTCGGTCTCCGGGCCGCGCTCGGTGGCCGGGCCGGACGGCGGGAACGGGTACGGCTCGGCGGCGGCCAGGTCCACCTGGTAGCCGAGGTCGGCCATGCCGGCGGCGGTCAGCCGGCTCAGCGGGTTGCCGGCGGCACCGATGTACCCGGTCATCAGCTCGTTGCCGAACACGGACTCCCGCCAGTGCCCGTCCCGGGTGCCCGGGCCGCCGGTGTTCTCCACCGGCACCGGGCGGCTCGGGGCGACCTGGCGCAGCGCCGCGTACTCGGTGACGGCCCCGGCGCCGGTGAAGGTCGGGTCGTTCGTGCCCGCGCCCGCCAGCAGCCCCTTGCGCGCCCAGATCGTGCCGAAGCCCAGCACGTGCCCCATCTCGTGGGTGATCACGTCGCGCAGCGTGCCGGCCCGCTCCATCTCGGCCAGGTCGGCGGCGTCGAACCGCATGGTCCCGGTCACCGGCAGCAGCGCGGCGGCGCCGGCCGAGGCGGGCCGCAGCCGGGTCGGGCCGGCCTCCCCGAGCACGCCCTTCGGGCCGTCGATCGAGGTGCCCTCGGCGTCGATGCGCACGTCGTCGATCTCCTCGCCGTCCACCGTGACGCCGGGCAGGTCCCCCACGATCACCCGTGACCACCTGTCCGCGGCCACCGTGAACGCCTCCCGCTGCGCGGCGGACAGCCCGCCCAGGAACCGCACCTCGATGGTGAACGGCGAGTCGGTCGCGGCCACCGCCCGGGCCCGCGCCCGGTCGGCCACCGCCCGGTAGGTGTCCATGTGCCCCCCAGCGGGTCGCTTTACCCGAGCGCGTCGAGCAGCTCCGAGGCGCTGCGTGCGAGCACCGGCACGGTATCGCCGAGCGTGGCGTTGCGCGCGTCCTGGCTCTCCCCGCGCAGCGACCGGTTCGCCAGCTGCTGGTACACGGTGGCCGTCTTCCACCGGGCGAACGCCAGGTACCAGGTGATGCCCGAGGTGTCCGCGCCGGTGCGTTCCGCGTAGCGGGCGGCGACCTCGTCCTGGCTGGGCAGCTCCAGCTCCTTCGGGTAGCGCACGCCGCCCTGCACGTTGTCCGGGTCGCCCCGCTCGGGCAGGTAGTGCAGGAGGGTGCCCAGGTCGACCAGCGGGTCGCCGAGGGTGGCCATGTCCCAGTCGAACACCGACTTGACCCGGTCCGGGTCGTCCGGGTCGAACTGGCAGTTGTCGATCTTCAGGTCGTTGTGCACGATGCCGTGCGACTGGGTCTCGGGCATGGTCTCGGCCAGCCGCTCGCCGACGCGCACCATCAGCGGGTCGCCGTCCGGTGGCGCGGACAGCTCCCAGCGGCGCGCCCAGCCGGACACCTGCCGCGCCACGAACCCCTCCGGGCGGCCCAGGTCCTCCAGGTCGCAGTCGGCGGGGTCGACCAGGTGCAGCTCGGCCATCGCGTCGGTGAGCGCGAACAGCAGCCGCCGCCCGAGGTCCTCGTGGTCGCGCATGGACGCCGGCAGCCTGTCGCGGATCACCTCGCCGTCGCGGTACTCCATGACGAAGCAGTCCGCGCCGGCCACCGAGCCGTCCTCGGTGAACGCGTACGCCCTCGGCGCGCGGTCGTACACCCGCCACAGCCGGGACAGCACCTTGAACTCGCGGCGCATGTCGTGCGCGCCCGGGGCGATCTTGCCGAACGGCGGCCGGCGCAGCACCAGCCGGGTGCCGCCCACCTCCAGCAGGTAGGTCAGGTTCGCCCGCCCGTGCGGGAACTGCAGCACGTTCAGCGGGCCGGACAGCTCGGGGACCTCGGCGCGCAACCAGCGGCCCACGCTGGCCCAGTCGAGCTCGTCACCGGCGCGCACCGCGCTCACCGCGCCGCTCCTGGGCAGTCGATCGCTCGGCATGCAGGGACGGTAACCGGGCCTTCGACGCCCAGCCAGACGAAACCGAGTGACGTAACGTCAGGGCGTGAGTTGGGTGCTGGTCACGAACGACGACGGAATCGACGCCCCCGGGCTGCACGCCCTGGCCGCCTCGGCGGTGGCCGCCGGGCTGCGGGTGGTGGTGGCCGCGCCGGCCGGTGAGGCCAGCGGCGCCGGTGCGGCGGTCACCACCTCGCGGAGCAACGGCCAGGTGCCGATCACCCGGCACGAGCTGCCCGGGCTGGACGGCGTGCCGGCCTACGGCGTGGCGGCGGCGCCGGCGTTCATCCCGTACGCGGCGGCCCTGGGCTGGTTCCCCGAGCCGCCCTCGCTGGTGCTGTCCGGGATCAACCCGGGGGCGAACCTGGGGCGCGCGATCATGCACTCCGGCACCGTGGGCGCGGCACTCACCGCGGGGCGGTTCGGGGTACGGGCGCTCGCCGTCTCGCTGGACTACGAGACCGCGTGGAACGACGCGGTCCCGCACTGGGACACCGCGACCGGCCTGGTGCCCGCCGTGCTCGACCTGCTCTCGGACACCCCGGAGGGCACCGTGCTCACGCTCAACGTGCCGAACCTGCCCGCCGACCGGCTCGGGCCGCTCCGGGTGGCCTCGCTCGCCGCCCGGGGCGTCGTGCAGGGCCGGGTGGAGGAGGACGGCGCCGGGCTGCGGGTGGGGATGGTCGAGCGGACCGAGCGGATCGAGCCGGACAGCGACGTCGCCCTGCTCCTGGCCGGGCACCCCACGCTGACCGCCCTGCGGTCCGTCACCGAAGACCCCGACCTGCCGCTCGCCGAGCTGCTCGCCGCCGAGCGATGGCAGGAAAGGTGGGATATTCGACGTTGATGACATCGGGCGCGGGCGGCACGCTGGGTCCATGACGGCGCGTTCGGTGCTCATCGTCCTGTTCGACGGCGTGCAGAGCCTCGACGTCACCGGTCCGCTGGAGGTGTTCACCGGCGCCAACCAGTGGTGCGCCGCGCGCGGGGACGGTGCGGGGTACGAGGTGCGCACGGCGAGCCTCGGCGGGCACCCGGTGCGCAGCTCCAGCGGGCTGTTGATCACCCCCGACTCGGACCTTCCCGGCGTCTCCCCCGACCTGCTGCTGGTGCCGGGCGGCTGCGGCACCCGGACGCCGAACCCGGCGCTGGTCGACTGGCTGCGCGTACACGGCGCTCGCTGCGCGCGGCTGGTGTCGGTGTGCACGGGCGCGTTCCTGCTCGCCGAGGCCGGCCTGCTCGCCGGGCGCCGGGCCACCACGCACTGGGCCTACTGCGCGACCATGGCCGCCCGCTACCCGGACACCCTCGTCGAGACCGAGCCGATCTTCGTCAGGGACGGCGAGGTGTCGACGTCCGCCGGGGTGACCGCCGGCATCGACCTCGCGCTGGACCTGGTCGAGGACGATCTCGGCCATGACGCGGCACTTGCGGTGGCCCGCAATCTCGTCGTCTTTCTCCGCCGGCCGGGCAGCCAGGCACAGTTCAGCGCGCAGCTGGCCGCTCAGCTGGCGCGGCGGGAGCCGTTGCGCGAGATCCAACAATGGATCGTGGAGCGGCCGGACGAGGACCTGTCGGTCGAGACCCTGGCGCAGCGCGCGCATTTGTCGCCCCGGCAGTTCGCTCGGGCGTTTACCGCCGAGGTGGGAATGCCTCCGGGGCGATACGTCGACAGGGTTCGGCTGGAGGCGGCGCGGCGGCGGCTGGAGGACACGAATGACGGGATCGCGGCCACGGCCCGCGCCTGTGGATACCGTAGTTCCGAGGCGATGAGGCGGGCGTTTCTGCGGGTGTTGGCGTTGAGTCCGGCGGAGTACCGGCGACGGTTTCAGCCCGGCGAGCGGGTCAGGATGTCCATTCCTTGAGCTGGCCGATGAGCTTGGCGGGGTCGGAGCCGATCGGCGTGACGTGCAGGTGGGTCACGCCGGCGTCGCGGAGCGCGGCGATCCGGTCCCGGACGAACTCGGGCGGGCCGATCAGGTTGGACGAGTCGATGAACTCGGCGGGAAGGGCGGCGGCGGCCTCTTCCTTGCGGCGGTCCAGGTAGAGGTCCTGAACGGTGGCGGCTTCCTCGGGGTAGCCGTAGCGCTGCATGACCGTGTTGTAGAAGTTCTTCCCGCGCGCACCCATTCCACCGACGTAGAGCGACGTGAGGTTACGGGCGGCCGCGCGGGCGGGCTCGAAATACGGCTCCTCCATTGCGAGAATGCCACCGCCGGTCATTTGTAGCGGGCCCAGCTCGGCGGGTCGTTTGGCTTTTCCGGCGCGGAGAGCATCGCCCCAGACCGCGTCGAGCTTTTCCGGGATCAGCAGGAAAGGCAGCCAGCCCTCGGCGATCTCGGCGGTCATCTCGACGTTCTTGTCGCCCAGCGCGGCCAGCCAGATCGGGATCCGGTCGCGGACCGGATGGTTGATCAGTTTGAGCGCCTTGCCGAGGCCCATGCCCTGGTCGGGCGGCAGCGGGATGTCGTAGATGCCGTGGTGGTCGATCACCTCGCGGCGCCAGACCGCGCGGCAGATGTCGACGATCTCCCTGGTACGAGCCAGCGGCTTGTCGTAAGGGACGCCGTGCCAGCCCTCGATGACCTGCGGGCCGGACGAGCCCAGGCCGAGCACCGCGCGGCCGCCGGACACCGCGTCCAGGCCGGCGGCTGTCATCGCGGTGAGGGTGGGGGTGCGGCTGTAGATCGGGATGATGCCCGAGCCGATCTCGACCCGCTCGGTCTTCGCCGCCAGGTAGCCCATGAAGGTGGGGGCGTCGAAGGTGTAGACCTCGGCCAGCCAGACGACGTCCAGGCCGGCACGCTCCATCGCGACGATCTGGTCGGTCGTCTCGACCGGGTTGCCGGCGTACATGACCGGGGCACTCAGTTTCATGGCGAGACTGTAAGCACAGAGGTCGCCGGTGGCAAAACTTTGTTACAGGTTCCCCTGTCGCCAGCGGACCCGGCCCCACGGCTTGTAGACCGACACCACCGTCGCGACCAACAGCATCGCCACGTAGGCGCCGGTCAGCCAGGCCAGCAGTTCGGCGGGGGCGGTGAGCACGGTGGCGCCGGGGTCGAGCTCGTCGGTGGAGCTGGGCATCGCGCTGCGGGCCAGGCCTTCGACCAGCGTTACCGCCGTGACCACCACCGCCAGGCTGAGCGCGAGCTTGGTGACCACCCAGTAGTAGCGCAGCAGGCCCCAGCGGGTGCCGAGGCCGAGCAGCACGCCGGTCACCAGGGTGGCGAACACCAGCGGCGGGAACGCCCTGGTGATCGCGGTGGCCGCCGTGAACAGCGACTCGGCCCGCCGGCCCGACGCGGCGGTCAGCACACCCAGCTCGAGCACCAGCTTGCCGAGCACGATCCCCAGCCAGGCCACGGACGTCGCGATGTGCGCGCTGCGCAGCGCCCGGTACACCGGCGGGCGCAGCCAGACGCGGCGCCGCCCCTGGCTCCGGTGAACCGTCACGTCGCCCGCGCGCCGGCGGTCGGCGGGCTCGAATGCATCGGTCGGCGTCACGGGCACCTCCCGGGCTGGTTGGGGCGTTCTGCCCCACCACACCACCCATGATCAGCCGATCACCACGGGTCCGCCCGAACGTGCGATCGAACCAATCCTCCGAGGTACGGCCGCCGGGCGCGTCGCGAACGCGGCCGCTATGATGCGCCGTCGAGTCAGACCACGCGGCGCTCGCGGCCCTCCCAGTACGGCGCGCGCAGGTCCTTCTTGAGGATCTTCCCGGTCGGGTTGCGGGGCAGCTCGGCGACCACGTCGACCGACTTCGGGCACTTGTAGGCGGCCAGCTCGGCGCGGCAGTAGTCGAGCAGTTCGGCCTCGTCGACGGCGTGTCCCTCGGCGGCGACCACGACGGCCTTGGGCACCTCGCCCCACCGCTCGTCGGGCACCCCGATCACGGCGACGTCGTCCACCGACGGGTGCTCGGCCAGCACCCGCTCGATCTCGGCGGGGTAGATGTTCTCGCCGCCGCTGATGATCATGTCTTTGATCCGGTCGGTGATGTAGAGGTAGCCGTCCGCGTCGAGGTGCCCGCCGTCGCCGGTGCGCAACCAGCCGTCGTCGCCCACGGCCGACGCGCTGGCCTCCGGCTTGTTCCAGTAGCCGGACATGAGCTGCTCGGTGCGCACGCACACCTCGCCGGGCTCGCCGGTGGGGACCGGTTCGCCGGTCACCGGGTCGCGCACCTCGATCTCGACGCCGGTGATCGGCTTGCCGGCGGACAGCAGCCGGTGCGGGTTCGCGGTGTCCGCGTGCTCGTCGGGGCCGAGCAGGCTGACCACGCCGCTAGCCTCGGTCATGCCGTAGACCTGCATGAACACGTTCGGGAAGATCTCCATGCAGGCGCGCAGCACGGGCATCGGCATGGGCGAGGCGCCGTAGCAGAGCACCCGCAGCGTGGAGTAGTCGCGCTCGGTGACGCCGGGCACCTTGGCCATCATCGCCATCAGGGCCGGGACGAAGAACGTGTGGCTGATCCGCTCCCGTTCCAGGACGTCGACCAGCAGCGCCGGGTCCGGCATCCGGGTCATCACCATCCGCGCGCCGGCGTACAGGCCGACCAGCGCGTAGCTGGAACCGCCCACGTGGAACAGCGGCATCGCCACCAGCAGGGTGCTGCCGGGGCCGGCGTCGGAGTCGGTGGCCACGTGTTCGGCGTGCGCCAGCATCCCGCGGTGGGTGAGCATCGCGCCCTTGGGGAAGCCGGTGGTGCCCGAGGTGTAGAGCTGCAGGAAGCAGTCGTCGGGGCCGGCCGGGTGGACCTCGTGGTCGGGCTCGGCGGCCAGCCAGTCCTCGTACTCGTCGGCGATCCGCACGACCCGGCGCACCGTGGGCAGCTTGTCCCTCACCCCGTCCACCAGCGGCGCGAACTCCGGGCCGACGAACAGCACCTCGGCGGCGCTGTCGTTGATCACATACGCCACCTCGGCCGGCGCCAGCCGGAAGTTGACCACCGTGTTCGCCGCGCCCACCTGCGCGCATGCCAGCGTCAGCTCCAGGCACGACGGATGGTTCAGGTCCAGCACCGCGACCCTGGCCCCCGGCCGCACCCCCTCCGCCCGCAACGCGCCGGCACACCTGGCCACCCGCTCCGCCAACCCTGCCCAGGTCCGCACGCTGCCCTCGTACCGCAGCACCTCCTCCTCCGGCCGCGCGGCCGCCCACCGGGTGAGAACTTCGTGCATGCTCGCGGGCGAGTTAGTCGGCGTGCTCATACTGGCCCCCGGGTGGCGTCGTCGTCGGCGTCCCACGTTCGCGCGCATCCTCCCGCGAGTCGGGGTTTTTGTCAGGGTGAGTCGCGGATTTTGTCAGCGTTCGATCGGCCTCGCGGTGACCGAGCGTGCGGGACCGGCTACGACAGATGCGCCGAGCGGGCGGCGTTCCGGAGAATGCTCGGGGCTCCGGGCAGGTAACGGCTGCCCGGAGCCCTGTGCTCACGCGTCGAACTCACCGGCCTTGACGCCCGCTACGAACGTCGCCCATTCCGCGCGGGCGAACGCCAGGACCGGGCTGGCGGCGCCGAGCTTGGTGTCACGGACGCCAACCAGGCCGGGCGCCGTTCCGACCTCGACGCAGCCCCCGTCCGCTTTGCCGCTATGGCTGGATTTGCGCCAGTTCGTGGCGGCGGTCAAGGCGTCCCGATCTCTCATGGCCGATCACAGCTCCTCCGCTAGTTGCCGGATGTACGGCACAGTGTCCTCGGGTTTGGTGGCCTGAATTCGCAGCCGGGTGAGGATGTTGCGGTAGGTGGTGATCTGCTCCTGGTCCTCGTAGTAGTGGCTCCTGATGCGGTCCTCGACATAAACGCAGCCGGGGTAGTTCCGCAGCTCCGGCGGGGCGGACAAGAGGTGGAACGTGCCCTCGGTGCCGGCGTGCGCGCCTACGTCCAGGGGCAGTACCTGCACCTCGATGTTCGGCCGCTCGACCAGTGCGACCAGGTGGTCGAGCTGGGCGCGTAACACCTCTCGGCCGCCGACCCGCCAGCGCAGCGCCGGCTCGGCGATCACGGACCAGACCAGCGGCGGGTCGTCGCGTTCCAGAACCTCGCGCTGGCGGCCCATGCGCAGCTCGACCAGGCCGGCGACCTCGGCCGCTGGCAGCTCGGGACGCCCGGCGTGGATGAGCGCCTCCGCGTATGCCGGCGTTTGGAACAGGCCACGCACCACGTGCGCGTCCCAGCTCTCGATCTGCACGGCGGTCGTCTCCAAGCCCAAGAACAGGTCGAAGTTCTCCGGCACCGAGCCGGCGAAGTCGATCCACCAGTCCGTGCCGCGCTTCGCCCGCAGGCGCAGGTCCTGGAAGAAGCCGGCGCGTTCGGGCACGCCGTAGAGCTCCAGGAGGCGGTCCAGCTCCAGCGGCTTGGGCAGGATGCGGCCGGTCTCCATGTGGCCGACGTTCTGCGGGCTGCCCTTGATGGCGGCGGCCGCCTGGTCGCGGGTGAGGTTGCGGTTCTCGCGCATCCGGCGCATCTCGACGGCGAACCACCACTTGAGCGCGGTGGGACTGCTGGACGGGGCGACCACGGTTTTCTCCCTTGGGAGTGACGGTGAGTAGTGGTGCGGTTACAACGTTCGCTTCTTGAGCGCGCTCAGTCGTAGCTTACTCCGCATGAGCTGGTTCACCGAGGTGCCGAGCACTGTAGCCGGTGAGCCCGACAGCCGACGGCGGCCCCGTCGTGCCCCGAACCCCGGCCGGGGCCGCCGTCACCCACTCCCACCGACCGGCGAGGACGCGATGGCCGAGCCCCGCAAGTGCGACTTCCTGGTGCGCGTGCGGCGGCGGGGGAGCCCCGTTCTCGAACTCGCGGCGTCCACGCCGGTCCAGGCGCGGCGGGTCGTGGACCGGCTGGTGCGGCGGCCGGAGATCACCGATGTGTGCTGGATGGCGCATCCCGCGCTGGGGGCGCCGGTCCGGCTGTTGGGGCGGTATCTGGCGGATATCCCGGGCATCGGTGACACGCGGCGGGTGACGCACGTGTTCCTGCTGGTGCCGGGGGAGGCGGTTCGGGCGGGCGACGCGGTGACCGCGCGGTGCGGCGAGCCGATCCGGGTGGACCAGATGGACATCGTCGGCCCGGGGACGGGCATGCCGTGCTTCCGGTGTGCCGCCCGGGTTCCGGACGCCGCCGAGCGGGGGCGGCCGTGATCGACTATGGGCGGCTGCGCTGGCGGGACTATCTGGCGTACTACCTCGCGCGGTGGCGGGGTCGGCGACGTTCGAGGCGGCGGCGGGCGGGGCGGAGGTGACGCGTCGGGGCGGGTCTGACAAGAATCCCGACTCACCCTGACAAAAATCCCGACTCGCGGACGGGTTTGGGCGGGGTTTACCGGTTTGTGGGGAGGTTGGCGGCGCGCCAGGCTTGGAAGCCGCCGATCAGGTCGGTGGCGCGGTGTAGGCCCAGGTCTTGGAGGGATGCGGCGGCCAGGCTGGAGGTGTAGCCCTCGGAGCAGACGATGATCACGGGGACTTCGTGGCTCACGGCTTCGGGGATGCGGGAGTCGCTGGTCGGGTCGAGGCGCCACTCCAGGTGGTTGCGTTCGATGAGCATGGCGCCGGGGATGCTGCCTTCGGAGGAGCGCTGCCAGTCGGGGCGGATGTCGATGAGGAGGGCGCCGTCGGCCACCGCCTGGGCGGCGGCGTGCGGGGGGAGGCGGTGCAGGCGGGCGCGGGCGTTGGCGAGCATCTCGTCGATGGTCATGCGGTCACGGCTTCCGGCTCGGTGGTCAGCACGCTGCGGGTGCGGCGGAGCAGGCCGCCGGGCTCGACACGGTAGTACGACATGGCGGTCAGCGGCGGGGAGTAGGCGTGCACGCTGACTGCGGGTTCGACGGCGGTGTTCGTCACGTCGTGGACGTAGCCGGCCGGGAAGCCGACGCTGGCGCCGGTGCGCAGGGTTCGGGTGCGGAGGTCGCGGTCGGTGGGCACCCAGCGGTGTTCGGTGAGCGCGCCGCGCACCACCGTCAGCGCGCCCAGCGAGCCGGCGTGGTCGTGCAGTTCGGCGGACTGCTCGCGGGCCCAGCCGATCAGCCAGACGTCGACGTAGCCGTCGCTGGAGAGCAGGCGGTACCAGCGGTGCTCCGGGTCGACGTGGACCTCGTGGCGGCCGTCGCGGACCTCGGCGGCGACGCGGCGGGTGAGCTGGCGCAGTTCGTGCAGGGCAGAGCGGGTGATCACTTCGACGGGCTCCAGGTGTCGCGAGTGGGCGGGTGACGAATCAGCCCTGGCGACAGCACTGGTCGAAGTGGTGAGCGCGGCGGGAGACCCAGAACGGGTCGAGGAGCTCCGCGTCACGCATGCGTCTATTTCACCACAAAACCAGTCTGGTTTGGCGGCCGACCCCCTTCCGGGCAGCGGATTCTCGGACGGGTGACTTGGTTGACCTGGCGGGACCCGGCATGGTTCGGTCCCGAGCCACCCCACCGTCGCCGGGAGGCGGTGCCATGGCGCTCGACCCCCAGGTCCGCCGCGTGATCGACACGCTGCGTGCGGACGGGTTGACGATGGCGCCTGCCCAGGTGGCGGACGACGACGTGATGGCCACGGTGATGGCGCTGCAGGGCGATCCGGAGCCGGTGGACGACGTGTGGCGGCTGACAGTGCCCGGGCCGGAGACCGGGCTGCCGGCGCGGGCCTACCGCCCGATCGGCGACGGGCCGGACCCGCTGCCGGTGCTGGTGTACCTGCACGGCGGTGAGCTGGGGTACGGGCTCGGGTACGGCGGCGGTGGCGGGGACGACGGGCTGGACCTGGCGGACCGGCCGTGCCGCGCGCTGGCCAACGCCACCGGCGCGGTGGTCGCCTCGGTGCGGTGCCGGTCGGGGCCGGACTCGCCGTTCCCGGCCGCGGTGCGCGACGGCGCGGCGGCCACGGACTGGTTCGCCGAGCACGCCGCCGCGCTGGGCGGCGACCCGGCGCGGATCGGGGTGGCCGGGCACGGCGCCGGCGCCACGGTGGCCGCCGTGGTCGCCCAGCAGGCCAGGCGGGACGGCCCGGTGCTGGCGTGGCAGCTGCTGCTGTGCCCGGTGCTGGACTTCGCCGGACGGTGGCCGTCGCGGATCGAGCACGCCGACGGCTATCTGCTCACCGCCACGGACCTGGACCTGTTCGGCGCGCGCTACCTCACCGGCGCCGAGGACGTGACCGACCCGAGGGTGTCCCCGCTGCGCGCCGACGACCTCACCGGCCTGCCGCCGACCGCGCTGGTCACCGCCGGGTTCGACCCGCTGCGCGACGAGGGCCTTGCCTACGCGGCGGCCCTGGCCGGGGCCGGGGTCGAGGTCCTGGACTGCCGCAACGAGACGATGGCGCACGGCTTCTGCTGGATGACCGGGGCGGTCGCGCACGCCCGCACGGTGCTGGACCGCATCGGCGCGCACGCCCGCGAGGTCTTCGCCGCCGCGCTCAACCCGTGAGTGGTTAGGGCCGCTATGACGACCCTAACCACTCACGGGTATTGCTATCAGGCAGTATGGGCCCGATGAACGGCCGCAGTATCAACGACGGCAGCGGACGCGTGGTGGTCCGGAACCTGACCAAGCGGTTCGGCCCGGTCGAGGCGGTGCGTGACCTCAGCTTCACCGTGGAGCCTGGGCAGGTCACGGGTTTCCTGGGGCCGAACGGGGCCGGCAAGACGACGACGCTGCGCGCGGCGCTGGGGTTGGTGACGCCCACCGAGGGCGAGGTCACCATCAACGGTGCGCGCTATGACGCGCTGGCCAACCCGGGGCGGGTGGTGGGCGGTGTGCTGGATGCGCACGGGTTCCACCGCGCCCGGTCGGCCCGCGCGCACCTGCTCGGGTATACGGCCGCGATCGGGGTTCCGGACCAGCGGGCGGACGAGATGCTCACGCTGGTCGGGCTCACCGACGCGGGCGATCGCAAGGTCGGCGGCTACTCGCTGGGCATGCGCCAGCGGCTGGCGCTGGCCACCGCGCTGCTCGGCGACCCGCAGGTGCTGATGCTGGACGAGCCGGGCGCGGGCCTGGATCCGGAGGGGATCGCGTGGCTGAGGGGGTTCCTGCGCTCGTTCGCGGGGGCCGGGCGCACGGTGCTCATCTCCAGCCACCAGTTGGCGGAGATCTCGCAGGTCGTGGACAAGGTCGTGATCATCAGTCAGGGCGCCCAGGTGTACGAGGGGCGGCCGGACGAGCTGGGCGGCAACGGGGTCGAGCGGGTGCAGGTGCGCTGCGCGGACCCGGCGAAGCTGGCCACCGCGCTGGCCGAGCGCGGCATCACCGACATCCAGTCCGGGGCGGACGGTGGGCTGACCGTCACCGGGACGACGAGCACGGTCGTCGGGGACGTGGCGCTGGCCGCCGGGGTGGCGATCTACGGGCTGACCGGGGAGCGCAACGACCTGGAGGAGCGGTTCCTGCAGCTCACCTCGGGGCACTTCCAGCCGAACGCGCCGACCGCCGGCCAGCTCACGCCGCCGGTGCCACCCGCCGCGCCACCGCCCGCCGCACCGCCCCCAGCCGAGCCGGTGTCGTCGGGCCGACCGGCGGAGTCCGGCCAGGAAGGAGCCCGGTGATGAGCTCGCTGCCCTCGGCGCCCTCGGTGCCGGCCGCCCGGACCGTCGACGCCGGACCCTGGTCGGTGCCGGCGCTGCGCGGGCTGATCGTCGCGGAGCTGCGCAAGACGTTGTCCACCTCGGCATGGTGGGGGCTGCTGATCCCGGCCGCGCTGCTCAGCGGGCTGTACGCGCTGGCGGCGGCGGCCAGCGCCGGGTTGTCGTTCAGCCCCGCGCTGACCCAGGTGTTCGGCCTCGACTTCTTCGCCTCGAAGTTCGCCATGGTCTTCGGGGCGGTCTGCGCCACGGCGGAGTATCGCCACCGCACCATCACCACGACGTTCCTCACCGCGCCGGGCCGGGGCCAGGTGGTGGTGGCCAAGGCGGCGGTGGCCGCGCTGGTCGGCGCGGTGTACGGGCTGGTGGCCTCGGTGTTCGGGCTGCTCGGCACGCTGATCGGCGGCGCTAACCTGGCGGGCGTGGACACCGGGCCGGTGTTCGCGGTGAGCGCCGCCTCGCTGCCGGTGTTCGCGCTGTGGGCGGTGCTCGGCGTCGGCGTCGGCATGCTGATCAGCAACCAGCTCGGCGCGATCGTGTTGCTGCTGCTGTACGTGCTGCTCGGCGAGCGGATCATCAACCTGTTCGTCGCGCTCAGCGACCTCGGCAACATCGGCGACTACCTGCCGGCCGGGTCGGGCACCGCCGCGCTGGCCGAGCTGGCCGGCGACGGGCTGTTCGGCGCCTCCCTGACCAGGGGCTCGCTGCCCTGGTGGGGCGCGCTGCTGGTGTTCGCCGGGTACGCGGCGCTGGCCGTGCTCGGCGGGATCGCCGCCGCCCGCCGCCGCGACGTCACCTGAGGGTGGACGAGGCCCTGCGCCGGCTGGCCGCCGCGCACGGTGTGGCCACCGAGTACCTGGACGACCGCCGCCGGCCGGTCAGCGTCGACCCCGACGTGGTGGTGCGGGTGCTCGGCCTGCTCGGGGTGGACTCCGCGACCGCGGCGGATCGTCGCCGCGAGCTGGCCGCCGTCGCCGAGCGCGCCGCCGCGCCGGCCACCGTGGCGGTGCGGACCGGTGAGCCGCCGCGCCCGCTGCCCGGGGCGCGCCAGCTGGTCGCCGAGGACGGCACCCGCCGGGACGTGCGCGACGAACTGCCCGCCGACCTGGCCCCCGGCTGGTACCGCGCTTCGGGTGCCGGCGATGACGTCACGGTGATCGTCGCGCCGCCCCGAGCCCCGGAGGCGCCGAGGGCCTGGGGCTGGCAGCTGCAGCTGTACGCGCTGCGCTCGGACCGTTCCTGGGGCATCGGCGACCTCGGTGACCTGCGCGAGTTCGTCTCCTGGACGGCCCGCGAGCACGGCGCGGGCGCGGTGCTGCTCAACCCGCTGCACGCGCCGGGGCCGACGCATCCGGTGCAGCCCTCGCCGTACACCCCGTCCAGCCGGCGGTTCGCCAACCCGCTGGCGCTGCGCATCGAGGACGTCGACGCGTATCACCAGGCGGACGCCGCCACGAGGGCCGAGGTGGACGCGCTGCGGGTGGCGCCGCCGGGCGCGCGCATCGACCACGACCTGGTGTGGGCGGCCAAGCGGTCCGCGCTGGAGCTGCTCTGGCGCGCGACTGGTCGTCCGTCACCGGAAGATCCGCCCGACTTCGCCGTCTACAACGCGCTGGCCGAACGCCACGGCGCCCGCTGGACGGACTGGCCGCCGGAGTACCGCGACCCGTCGAGTGCCCGCGCCGCGGCCGGCGACCTCGCGCCCAGGGTGGCCTTCCACGCCTGGGTCCAGGAGCAGTGCGCGCGCCAGCTCGCCTCCGTACGCGAGACCGCCGCCGGCATGCCCGTAGGCATCCTCCACGACCTAGCCGTCGGCGTGGACCCGGAAGGCGCCGACGCCTGGGCGCTCGCCGACGTCCTCGCCACCAACGTGACGGTAGGCGCACCCCCCGACGACTTCACCCCGCGCGGCCAGAACTGGGGCCTGCCGCCCTGGCGCCCGGACCGCCTGGCGGCCACCGGCTACGCCGCCTACCGGGACATGCTCCGCGCGGTCCTCACCCACGCCGACGGCCTGCGTGTCGACCACGTGGCCGGCCTCTGGCGCCTGTGGTGGGTCCCGCCCGGCGAGGAGCCCAACCGAGGCACCTACGTCCGCTACGACGCCGACGCGATGCTCGCCGCCCTCACCCTGGAAGCACACCGGGCCGGCGCGGTGATCGTCGGCGAGGACCTGGGCACCGTCGAACCGGAGGTGACCACCGCCCTCGCCGAGCGCGGCATGCTGGGCTGCGCCGTCGCCTGGTTCGCCCGCGACGACCACGACGACAAGCTCCTACCGCCCGCAGCCTGGCCCGAACGCGCCGCCGCCAGCCTCTCCACCCACGACCTGCCCACGGTCGCCGGCTTCCTCCGCGCCGACCACGTCCGCACCCGCGCCCACCTCGGCATCCTGACCGACCCCGACTCCGCGCACGCGCACGCCGCCCACGAACGCACCGAGTGGGTCCAACACCTCCGCGAGTCGGGAGATTTGTCAGGGCGAGTCGCGGATTCCGTCAGCCCCGAGCCGTCCGAGTGGGACATCACGCTGGCCATGCACCGGATGCTGGCAAGCACCCCGTGCCGACTCCGCCTGATCTCGCCCTACGACGTCCTGGGCGAGCCGCGTCAGCCCAACCTGCCGGGCACCGTGGACGAGTACCCGAACTGGCGGCTGCCGCTGCCGTCCACCCTGGACGAACTCCGCGCCGACCCCAGGGTGTCCGAGGTCACCGCCGCATTCCGGGACGCCGCCGGCGACCGGGAGGCCACCGGCGACGAGCCCGAACCAACTGACGTCTGAAGGTCTGTCAGGCCTGCCCGGCGGGGTCGGGGTGCTGCGGAACGATGGCGAACCGCAACTGCTCCTCCCCGTCGGCCTCGGTGAACCGCTCCACGTCGAGCGTCTTGTCGCCGAGGACCTGCGCCGCGCCGGGCTCCAGGTAGACGGTGGCGCCGGCGCCCTGAACCACCGCGTCGTCCGCGGCGGGCCCCGGCACCAGGGCCAGCTCGAGACCCTGCCCCGCGTCGTCCGCGGCGATCCGGGCTCCCGATCCCTCTGGCATCTCGCCCCGCGACACCAGGGCGTTGATGGCCTGTGCTGCGTTTTCGGTGATTGCCAACATCGCCCCGACCGTAGGGGGTGGCCCTCGGGAACGCAGCATGGGGCCCCCTGGTGCGACGGGCGGTCGCCCTCGCGCGACGGGCCGTTGTCGGTGGGCTGACATAACCTGGCTGACAGGCCCGGGTGCGTACCTGGGCCTGTCAGCGGAAAGGACGAACACACGGACGCGACAACCGAGCAGCGGCCTGCCCCGACCGGCGCGCGCCGCACCGCGCTGTCCTGGCGCGAGTGGCTCCCCCAACCGGCCCAACAGCCCTCGGACCGCGCGCCCGGCCAACCCGGCTGGATCCGCCGGCTGGCCCGGGCCTGCTGGCGCCACCCCGGGGTGACGATCACGGCGATGTCGTCGGCGATCTTCGGGGTCGGCCTGGAGGCGGCCTGGCCGCTGTTGAGCAAGGTCGCGGTGGACGACTCGGTGCGCGGCCAGACCGAGGCGCTGCCCGCGCTGGTCGGCGCCCTGCTCGGGCTGGCCGTGATCCGGTTCGTGGCCGCGTTCCTGCGCCGCTACCTGGGCGGGCGGCTCGCCCTGGACGTCCAGCACGACCTGCGGCGGGCGGTGTTCGCGGCGGTGCAGCGCCTGGACGGACCCAAGCAGGACGCCATGCGCACCGGCCAGATCGTGTCGCGGGCGATCAGCGACCTGCAGCAGGTACAGGGGCTGCTCTCGTTCGTGCCCATGGTGACCGGCGCCGCCGTGCTGCTGCTCGCCTCGTTCGTGGCCATGCTCTGGCTGTCGCCGCTGCTCACCGCCGTCGCGCTGGTCATGGTGCCGGCGTCGCTGCTGATCACCGCGCGGACCCGGCGGATGCTGTTCCCGGCCACCTGGTCGGCGCAGCAGCGGGCCGCCGACGTGGCCCAGCAGGTGGAGGAGACGGTCACCGGGGTCCGGGTGGTCAAGGGGTTCGGGCAGGAGGAGCGCGAGGTCGGCACGCTGCGGCGGCAGGCGCTGCGGCTGTTCGGCGAGCGGCTGCGCTCGGCCCGGCTGACCGCGCGGCTGTCCCCGCCGCTGGCCGCGCTGCCCTCGCTCGGGCTGATCGCGGTGTTCGGCTTCGGCGGCTGGCTGGCGCTGAACGAGCAGATCACCATCGGCACCTTCCTGGCGTTCTCCGCGTACGTCGGCAACCTGGTGGGGCCGGCCCGGATGATGGGCAGCCTGATCGTCACCGGGCAGCTCGCGCGGGCCGGCGTGGAGCGGGTGTACGAGCTGATCGAGTCGCAGCCCGAGGTCACCGACCCGGACGACCCTGAGGAGCTGCCGGCGGGTCGACTGTCCGTCGAGCTGGCCGACGTGCGGTTCGGTTACACCCGCGACGAGCCGGTGCTGGACGGCGTCTCGCTGCGGGTGGAGCCGGGCGAGACGGTCGCGCTGGTCGGCTCGGCCGGGTCCGGCAAGTCCACGGTGGCCATGCTGCTGCCCCGGTTCTACGACCCGCAGGCCGGCGAGATCCGCATCGGTGACGTCCCGCTGGACCGGCTGCGCAGGTCCGCGCTGCGCCGCGAGCTGGGGGTGGTGTTCGAGGAGGCGTTCCTGTTCTCCGACACCATCCGCGCCAACATCGCCTACGGCCGCCCGGACGCCACCGACGAGGAGGTCTGCGCCGCCGCCCGCGCCGCCCAGGTGGAAGAGTTCGTCGAGCACCTGCCGGATCGCTACGACACGGTGGTCGGCGAGCGCGGGCTGACCCTGTCCGGCGGGCAGCGTCAGCGGATCGCGCTGGCCAGGGCGCTGCTGTCGGACCCGCGCATCCTGCTGCTGGACGACGCCACCTCGGCGGTGGACGCCACCACCGAGGCCGCCATCCACGCCACCCTGCGCACGGTCACCGCCGCGCGGACCACGATCCTGATCGCGCACCGCCGCTCCACGCTCGCGCTGGCCGACCGGATCGTGGTGCTGGACGGCGGCCGGGTGGTCGACGCCGGCACCGAGGCCGAGCTGGACGCCCGGGGCGCGCTGCTGTCGGTGAGCGGGAACGGCCACCGGTCCGGCCGCCCGCGCGACGGCGCGGAGCTGTGGCCGGAACCCCCGGAGGGCGACGCGCCGACGCGGCGGCCCGAAGCCGGCGAGTGGCCGGGGGTGGGCTCGGTTCCGCCGTCGCCCGCGCTGCTGGCCTCGGTGAACGCCCTGCCCGAGCCGACCGACCGCCCGGTGCTGAACGGAGCGGACGCCACCGCGCCGGACCCCGGCTTCACGCTGCGCCGGCTGCTGCGCCCGGTGCGCGGGCTGCTGGCCCTGAGCATCGTGCTGGTCGCGGCGGGAGCGATGGCCAGCGTGGCGTACCCGTCGCTGGCCCGGCTGGCGGTGGACGGCGGGATCGTCGGCCACGCGCCCGGCGTTCTCCTGCTGGCCACGGTGATCGGCGTGCTGGTCGTGACGGCGGACTGGCTGGTCACCAGGGCGCAGACGATCGTGACGGCCAGGGCCGGGGAGAGCGTGCTCTACCTGCTGCGGGTGCGCAGCTACGCCCACCTGCAGCGGCTCGGGCTGGACTACTACGAGCGCGAGCTGTCCGGCCGGATCATGACCAGGATGACCACCGACGTGGACGCGCTGTCCACGTTCCTGCAGACCGGGCTGGCGCAGGCGGTGGTCAGCCTGCTCACGATCCTCGGCGTGGCCGGCGCGCTGCTGCTCACCGACCCCGGGCTGGCGCTGGTCGCGCTGGCCGGGCTGCCGGTGCTGGCGGCGGCCACCGTGGTGTTCCGCAAGCTGGCCACCGAGGCATACGCGCAGGCCCGCGAGCGGGTTAGCGCGGTCAACGCCGACCTGCAGGAGAACGTGACCGGGCTGCGGGTCTCGCAGGCGTACGTGCGCGAGGACTACAGCGCCGCCGAGTTCAGCGCGCTGAGCATGGCCTACCGGGTGACCCGGCTGCGCGCGCAGCGCTACATCGCCACCTACTTCCCGTTCGTCACGCTGCTCTCCGAGCTGGCCCAGGCGGCGGTGCTCGGGGTCGGCGCGTCCCGGGTGGCGGCCGGCGAGCTGACCCCCGGCGTGCTGGCCGCGTTCCTGCTCTACCTGGGCATGTTCTTCACCCCGGTGCAGCAGCTCTCCCAGGTGTTCGACGGCTACCAGCAGGCGCGGGTCGGCCTGACCCGGATCGGCGACCTGCTGCGCACCCCGACCTCGGTGCCGGCCGCCGCGCCCGACGACCGGGTGGAGGTGCCGGCGCGGCTGCGCGGCGAGGTCGAGTTCGACACCGTCGGGTTCCGCTACCCGGCGGCCGAGCGGGACGCGCTGCGTGAGGTCTCGCTGCGGATCCCGCCCGGCGAGACGGTCGCGCTGGTCGGCGCCACCGGGGCCGGCAAGTCCACGGTGGTCAAGCTGCTCGGGCGGTTCTACGACGTGACGTCCGGCCGGCTGCTGGTGGACGGGGTGGACCTGCGCCGCTACCCGCTCTCGGCGTACCGGCAGCGGCTCGGCGTGGTCCCGCAGGAGGCGCACCTGTTCACCGGGGACGTGGCGTCCAACATCGCCTACGGCCGCCCGGACGCCCCGCCCGAGCGGATCGAGGCCGCCGCCAGGGCCGTCGGCGCCCTGGACATGATCGCCACCCTGCCCGCCGGCTTCCGCCAGCCCGTCGGCGAACGCGGCCAGGGCCTGTCCGCCGGCCAGCGCCAACTGGTCGCCCTGGCCCGCGCCGAGCTGGTCGACCCCGACCTGCTGCTGCTCGACGAGGCGACCGCCGCGCTCGACCCGGCCACCGAGGCCGCTGTGCTCGCCGCCAGCGACCGCCTCACCGGCCGGGCGCCCGGCGCCGGGGCCGAACACCGCCGCCGCACCACCGTGATCGTCGCCCACCGCCTGGCCACCGCCGCCCGCGCCGACCGCATCCTGGTCCTGGCCGACGGCCAGATAGTCGAACAAGGCACCCACGCCGCCCTGCTGGCCGCCAACGGCCGCTACGCCGCCTTCTGGCGCGCCGGCACCCCGGAGGCCTGACTCGGGCGTCGCACACCCACTCCGTACCCCGCACACGCACTGAAGCAGTTGTGCGGGCCACGAACCGGGTGTGCGGCGCGCAGTCTCGGCGCGAGCTCACGCGGGGTCGGACTCTGGGGACATACCGGACAGCGCAGGGCGGCGGCCGGTGGCCAGGAGGACGAGCAGGACCAGGACGCCGACGCCGAGCCACACGAAGCCCAGGACCTGGGCCGCGACCTTGGCGTTGATCACCACGTACAGCAGGATCGCGAACCCCAGCACGGGCACCACCAGGTGACGCAGCCAGTCCCTGCTCCCGGACCGGATCACGAAGTGGACCACCACCGACACGTGCAGCACCAGAAACGCCGTCATGGCACCGAAGTTGACCAACGAGGTCATCAGCGGGATGCCGTCGTCACGGCTGCTCAGGTACAGCCCGAGCACCAACGACACCGCCGCGACCAGCAACGTCGCGTTCACCGGCACCTGACGCGAGGATGACACCCGCGCCAGCACCGCCGGCAGCTGCCGGTCCCGGGCCATCGCGAACAGCAGCCGCGAGGTGGCCGCCTGCGCCACCAGCGAGTTGGCGAACCCCCACGCCACGGCGGTGGCCGCCGCGGTCAGCCCGGCCAGCCACCCACCGCCGGCCACCCGCGCCGCGTCGTAGAACGCGGTACTCCCCGGGTCGCCCTCCGCCAGCAGCCGGTCCGGGTCCGCGACCAGCAGCGATGCCACCCAGGTCTGCACCACGAACAACACCCCGGCCAGCAACAAAGCGGCCACCATCGCCCGCCCCAGCGACCGCGCCGCGTCCCTGTTCTCCTCCGCGAGCATCGAGATGCCGTCGAAGCCCAGGAACGACAGCACCGCGAGCGACACCGCCCCGAACACCACCGGCCAGGAGAACGTCGCGGCGTTGTACAACGGCGACAGCGCAGACCACCCGCCCCCGCGCCCCGAGGCCAGCGCCACCACCCCGACCACGAGAAAGATCACCAGCACCGCCAGCTCCGCCGCCAGCATGACCTTGTTGACCCGCGCGGTCATCTCGATGCCCAGGTAGTTGACCACCGTGTTGAGCACCACGAACGCGACCAGCCACACCGGCACCGGGATCACCGGCACCAGTGTGTTCATCGCCACCCCGGCCACCAGGTACAGCAGCGCCGGCACCAGCACGTAGTCCAGCACGATCACCCAGCCGGCCAGGAAGCCGACCGGCGCCGCGATCCCCCGCCCCGCGTAGGTGTACACCGAGCCGGCCATCGGGAACGCCCGCGACATCTGCGCGTACGAGCTCGCGGTGAACATCATCGCCACCATGCCGACCAGGTACGCGAGCGCGACCATCCCGCCGGACCCGGAGAACACGCTGCCGAAGATGCCGAACGGCGCGATCGGCACCATGAAGATCAGCCCGTACACCAGCAGGTCGCCGAACCGCAGCGAACGCCTCAACTGCTGCCGGTAACCGAACCTCTCGACCCCATCAGCGGCGTCCACGTCGCCTCCTTGTCCGGGCGGAGACCGGCGAACGAACCGTGAAGATTAAACTCTTCTATACGAAATATTTCGAGTACCTCGGGTCGCCCTGGTGAACGCGGGGGTGCCGGCACCGCGCGCTCGGTCGCTACGCGGATCCACCCGAAGCGACTAACCTGGGGTCGCTGGCCAGGCAACCCGAACTAGTCAAGCGAGGCGATCTCCAACCGTGTCCACCAGCAGTTCGTCAGCCGCGTCGAACCCGCCGTTCCCGACCGCCCAGTTCGGCACCAACGAGTGGCTCGTGGAGGAGATGTACCAGCGCTTCCTCGACGACCCCCAGTCCGTCGACCCGGCATGGCACGACTTCTTCGCCGACTACCGCCCCGGCGCGGGCGCCGAGGCCGGCCAGCGCCCCACGACCACAGCCGCGGACGCGAACGGCCAGGTGGCCCCCGCACCGACCAGCACCGCCACCCCCGCACCAACAACACCCCCGCCCACCACACCCCCCTCCTCCAAGCCTGCCGCCGGCACCACTTCCCGCGCCGCCGCCAAGCCCGCCCCCGCGCCCGCCGGCGCCAGCGGCCAGGTCAGCCCGCTGCGCGGCGCGGCCAGCGTGGTGGTCAAGAACATGCAGACCTCGCTGGGCGTGCCCACCGCCACCAGCGTGCGCGCGGTGCCGGCCAAGCTGCTCGCGGACAACCGCGTCGTGATCAACAACCAGCTCAAGCGGACCCGCGGCGGGAAGATCTCCTTCACCCACCTGATCGGATACGCGCTGGTCCAGGCGCTGGCCGAGTTCCCGGTGATGAATCGGCACTTCGCCGAGCAGGACGGCAAGCCCACCGTCGTGCAGCCCGACCACGTCAACCTCGGGCTGGCCATCGACCTGCCCGGCAAGGACGGCTCGCGCACCCTGGTGGTGGCCTCCATCAAGGGCTGCGAGGCGATGAACTTCGCCCAGTTCTGGACCGCCTACGAGGACATGGTGCGCAAGGCCCGCACCGGCGGGCTCAAGGCCGAGGACTTCGCCGGCACCACGATCAGCCTGACCAACCCGGGCACCCTGGGCACGAACCACTCGACGCCCCGGCTGATGGCCGGCCAGGGCACCATCATCGGCGTCGGCGCCATGGAGTACCCGGCGGCGTTCCAGGGCGCCAGCGACGAGCAGCTCTCGCAGTTCGGCGTCAGCAAGATCATCACGCTGACCTCGACGTACGACCACCGGATCATCCAGGGCGCGGAGTCCGGGGCGTTCCTGCGCCGGGTGCACCAGCTGCTGCTCGGCGAGGACGCGTTCTACGACAAGATCTTCGCCTCGCTGCGGGTGCCGTACGAGCCGATCCGCTGGGTGCAGGACATCCCCGAGGGCGCCGTCGACAAGACCGCCAGGGTGCTGGAGCTGATCGAGTCCTACCGCACCCGCGGGCACCTGATGGCCGACACCGACCCGCTGAACTACCGGCAGCGCAAGCACCCCGACCTGGACGTGCTCTCCCACGGGCTGACCCTGTGGGACCTGGACCGGGAGTTCGCGGTCGGCGGGTTCGCCGGCAAGGCGCACATGAAGCTGCGCGACGTGCTCGGCGTGCTGCGCGACGCCTACTGCCGCACCATCGGCACCGAGTACATGCACATCTCCGACCCCGAGCAGCGCGACTGGCTGCAGGAGCGCATCGAGCGCCCGCACCAGAAGCCGCCGGTGGCCGAGCAGAAGTACATCCTCTCCAAGCTGAACGCCGCCGAGGCGTTCGAGACGTTCCTGCAGACCAAGTACGTCGGCCAGAAGCGGTTCTCGCTGGAGGGCGGCGAGACCGTCATCCCGCTGCTGGACGCCGTGCTCGACTCCGCCGCGGCCGACGAGCTGGACGAGGTCGTCATCGGCATGCCGCACCGGGGCCGGCTGAACGTGCTGGCCAACATCGTGGGCAAGCCGATCAGCCAGATCTTCCGGGAGTTCGAGGGCAACCTGGACCCCGGCCAGGCGCACGGCTCCGGCGACGTGAAGTACCACCTCGGCGCCGAGGGCAAGTACTTCCGGATGTTCGGCGATGGCGAGACCACCGTGTCCCTGACCGCCAACCCCTCGCACCTGGAGGCCGTGGACCCGGTGCTGGAGGGCATCGTCCGGGCCAAGCAGGACATCCTGGACAAGGGCCCGGAGGGCTTCACCGTGCTGCCGGCGATGCTTCACGGCGACGCCGCGTTCGCCGGACAGGGCGTGGTCGCCGAGACGCTGAACCTGGCGCTGCTGCGCGGCTACCGCACCGGCGGCACCGTGCACATCGTCGTCAACAACCAGGTCGGCTTCACCACCGCGCCCGAGCACTCGCGCAGCTCCCAGTACTGCACCGACGTGGCCAAGATGATCGGCGCCCCGGTGTTCCACGTGAACGGCGACGACCCGGAGGCCTGCGTCTGGGTGGCCAAGCTGGCGGTGGAGTACCGGCAGCGGTGGAACAACGACGTCGTGATCGACATGATCTGCTACCGGCGCCGGGGCCACAACGAGGGCGACGACCCCTCGATGACCCAGCCGGCGATGTACGACATCATCGACGCCAAGCGCAGCGTCCGGAAGAGCTACACCGAGTCGCTGATCGGGCGCGGTGACATCTCCATGGAGGAGGCCGAGCACGCGCTCAAGGACTTCTCCAACCAGCTCGAACACGTCTTCAACGAGGTGCGCGAGCTGGAGCGCGGCGCGATCACGCCCAGCCCGTCCGTGGAGGAGGAGCAGGCGCTGCCGCCCCGGCTGGAGACGGCCGTGCCGCTGGAGGTGGTGCACCGCATCGGCGACGCGCACGTGGAGCTGCCGGAGGGCTTCTCCGTGCACTCGCGGGTCAAGCCGGTGCTGGAGCGGCGCTACAAGATGTCCCGCGAGGGCAACGTGGACTGGGCGTTCGCCGAGCTGCTCGCGCTGGGCTCGCTGGCCATGGACGGCCGGCTGATCCGGATGGCCGGCCAGGACACCCGGCGCGGCACGTTCGTGCAGCGGCACTCCGTGGTGATCGACCGCAAGACCGGCGACGAGTACTACCCGCTGCGCAACCTCTCGCCCGAGCAGGGCCGGTTCCTGCCGTACGACTCGGCGCTGTCCGAGTTCGCCGCGCTGGGCTTCGAGTACGGCTACTCGGTGGCCAACCCGGACGCGCTGGTGCTCTGGGAGGCGCAGTTCGGCGACTTCGTGAACGGCGCCCAGTCGATCATCGACGAGTTCATCTCGTCCGGCGAGGCCAAGTGGGGCCAGACCTCGGACGTGGTGCTGCTGCTGCCGCACGGGCTGGAGGGCCAGGGTCCGGACCACTCCTCCGGGCGGATCGAGCGGTTCCTGCAGCTGTGCGCGGAGTGGTCGATGACCGTGGCGCTGCCCAGCGACCCGGCGAACTACTTCCACCTGCTGCGCCGCCACGCCCTGGACGGTATCCGGCGCCCGCTGATCGTGTTCACGCCGAAGTGGATGCTGCGGGCCAAGCAGGTGGTCAGCCCGCTCGCGGAGTTCACCGAGGGCCACTTCCGCTCGGTGCTCGACGACCCGAAGTTCGCCGGCCGCGAGGGGCCGGTCTCCGGGGTGAACCGGATCCTGCTGTGCTCGGGCAAGCTCTACTACGAGCTGGTCGCCGCGCTGGAGAAGGCCGGCCGGGAGGACATCGCCGTCATCCGCGTCGAGCAGCTCTACCCGCTGCCCAAGCGCAAGCTGCGCGCCGCCCTGGACCGCTACCCCACCGTGACCGACATCCGCTGGGTGCAGGAGGAACCGGCCAACCAGGGTGCGTGGCCGTTCTTCGGCCTGGCGCTGCCGGAGTTCTACCCCGAGCGCCTGGCCGGCATCAAGCGCATCTCCCGCCGCCGGATGGCCGCGCCCGCCGCCGGCTCCGGCAAGGTCCACGAGGTCGAACAGGCCGAGCTCATCGCCGCCGCCCTCGCCGACGACTAAAACCCCAGCTCACCACCCGTGAGTGGTTAGCGTTGTCATAGCAACGCTAACCACTCACGGGTTCTGACCAGGCCTTATGTCACGGGGTGGAGAGGCCGGCCTCGGTGAGCAGTCGCTGGAGCCGGCGTTCGTCGTTGCCCAGGTCACAGCGCCGGATCAGGGCCAGGGCCTCGCGGCCGGTGGCCAGGGTGAGCTCGCGCTCGCCGGCGTGGAGGTAGGCCTCGGTCAGTGTCACCAGGGCGGCCGCCCTGGCCTGGACGTAGCCGCCCCGCCGCGCGGCCGAGGAGGCCCGCTCGGCGCAGTCCAGCGCGCCGGGCCGGTCCCCAGTGCGGATCTTGAGGCGGGCGAGCACGGACAGCGTCTCGGCCTGGTGCCAGTAGAAGTCGCCGCCTCGGACGATGTCCATGGCGGCCTGCAGGTGGCCGTGGGCGGTCGCGTACTCGCCCAGGTTCATCTCCGCGTCGCCGAGCAGCGTGAACGCGCTGGCTTCGAGGATCTTGTCGCCGCTCTCCCGGCTGAGCCGCAGCGCGGTGGTGGCCTCCCGCTGTGCCCTCGGGTGGTCGCCGGTCTCCCGGAACAGCAGCGCCAGCCGGGGGTGTACGGCCGCCAGCCCACCGAGGGACTCGAACCTGCCGAACAGCTCCAGCGCACGCATGAACAGGTCCTCGGCCTCGGCGAGGTGGCCGCGCCACATCCGGACCGAGCCCAGGTGCATGAGGTCGGCGGCCCGTGCCAGTTCCAACCCGTGCCGCTCGCTCACGGCGAGCGCGCGCCGGTAGTACTCCTCGGCGCACCGGAGGTCACCGAGGAAGAAGTACTGGCCGCCGAGGTTCCGCAACGCCCGGCACTCCCCGCTCGCCGAGCCGAGCTCGGAGAACAGGGCAAGGGCGCGCTCGGTGTGCTCGCGGGCCTCGGCAAGGCGCCCGGTCCAGGCGAGGACCACGCCGAGGTCGGCCAGCGACACGGCCTCGCATTCCGTCCAGCGGCAGTCCCTGGCCATGCGGATCGCCTCGTGCAGGTGGTCCACGGCCGGCTCCTGCCGCCCGGTCCGGAACGACGAGGTACCGATGCTGCGGTGCAGCAGCGCCTGCGTGTCGAGCTCGCGGTGCTCGCGGGCCGCGTCCAGCAGCGCCGGCGCGATCTCCAGCCACTCCGGGCGCTGCCCGGTGCGGTGGTAGCGGATGCGGAGGTGGTCGATGAGCAGCCAGGCGGCGGGATGCGGGCCCGCGGTGGCCGCGCCCAGCGCCACCGCCGCCGTGTTCACCAGCTCCTCCGTGCCCACCGCATCCGGCGCCTGGTGCTCGGCGTGGGCGCAGTCCGGCACGGTGAGGCGGCTTCGCAGCAGGGGCATGATGCCGGGCTGGTCGCGCACGGTGGCGACGGTCGTCCCGCACAGGTGGTACTCGACCAGCCGTGCCCATGCCGCTTCGTGGTCCGGGTTCGTGCGCGCCCGCTGGGCGGCGTAGAGCCTGATCAGGTCGTGGAACCGGTACCGGCCGTCGGTGTGGTGCTCGACGACGCAGGCGGCGACCAGCGCTCGGAGGTGCCGGACGGCCTCGTCCAGCGGGACGGCGGCGAGCGCGGCGGCCTCCGGTGCGGTGAAGTCGGGCCCGGGGATCAGCGCGAGCAGGCGGAACAGGCGTTGCTCGGTGGGCTTCAGCGCGTCGTACGAGGCGGCGAACGCCGAGGCGACGACGTTCTGCTCGGCGCCGTCCAGGGCCAGCGCGGCGAGCCGGTCGCTGCTGGTGAGCTCGCCGACCATCCCGGAGATGCTGGCCCGGGGGCTGGCGGCGATGTTGGCGGAGGCGATGCGCAACGCCAGCGCCAGCCCCGCGCACAGCCGGACCAGCTCGGTGGCCGAGACCGATTCGGCGACCACCCGATCCGACCCCAGCGCGGCGGCGAGCAGGGCGCGGGACTCGCTGTCGGTCAGCGGCGGCAGCCGCAGCGCCTGGGCACCGGTCTGCGTGATGAGCTCGGTGAGCTGGTGTCGGCCGGTGACGATGACCGACCCGGACGGCGGCAGCAGCGGCAGCACGTGTCCGGGGTCGCGGGCGTTGTCGAGCAGCACCAGGATCTTCCGGTCGGCGAGCATGGACCGGTACAGCGCGGCGCGCTCATCCACCGTCCTCGGGATGTGCGCCGGCGGCACCTGCAGCGCCGTCAGCAGTTGGCCCAGCGCGGTGGCCGGGGCGAGCGGATCGTGATCGGGGTCGTAGCCGCGCAGGTTGAGGTAGAGCTGGCCGTCGGGGAAGTGCTCGCGCGCGGTGTGCGCCCAGTGCACCGCCAGCGCGGTCTTGCCGACCCCGGCCAGGCCGCTGATCACACAGATGCCGCCGCCGTCGGTGGTGAGCCGGGCGGTCAGCGTGGCCATCGCGTCCGCCCGGCCGACGAAGCCGTCCACGTCCCGGGGCAGGGTGGCGGGCCGCACCTGCTCCCTCGCGTCCGGTTCGGCCACCCGTGCCTCGTCGGTGCTGCCGTTGAGGATCTGAACCTGCATGTCACGCAGCCGTTGGCTCGGTTCGATGCCGAGCTCGTCGACCAGGCGACGGCGGATCTCGGCGTAGACGCCCAGGGCCTCGGTACGGCGGTCGCCTCGGTGCAGGGCGAGCATGAGCTGGGCCGCCAGCCGCTCCCGGAACGGATGCTCGGAGGCGAGCTGGCGGAGCTCGTCGACCACCTGGATGGGGCGTCCGGCGGCCAGCTCGGCCTCGAACAGCTCCTCGAACGCGGTGAGCCGGCGTTCCTCCAGCCCTGGACGTTCGCTGTCGATGAGCGGCGCGGTCACCCCGCCCAGTGCCGGACCGTGCCACAGCGCCAACGCGGAGCGCAGCCGCCGAGCCGCCTCGGCCGCGTGACCCGCCCGCAGCTCGGCCTGCGCCTCGGTGACCTCATCGGTGAACACCTGCAGGTCCAGCTCACCGGGTCCGACGTTGACCAGGTAACCGCCACCGGCTCGGACGATCACATCCTGTCCCAGCCGGGCCCGCAGCTCCGACACGTAGCCGTACAGCCGGCCCTGGACGCTGGGCGGCGGCCGCGTCCCCCACACCAGCCCGATCAGCCGCTCGTAGGCCACCACCCGGTTCGGTCGCAGCAGCAGGGCGGCCAGCACCGCCAGCGGTTTCGGCGCGAGCCGAGGCAACGGACCGTCCTCGCCGCACACCGTGACCAGCCCCAGCACGCGGTAGCGCGGCCGACCGGGCCCGCACACCTCGTTGTCCGCCGTCACAAGTCTCCCTCGTTCCACGATGACCTGGACGCCTAGTGGACGATCTGGTCGGAACACAACCTCGCGCGCGCCGCGAGGACGCTCGTCGGCGCCGGGCGGGCACCCTGCCCGTCGACCGGTCGGTCCACTCCTGGCCACGCGCCGTGCCACGACATCAGGGCGGATCCCGTCCTCTCGATCTCTGCCTCGACACGCCGGGGCAGGAGTTCGCAGCATTGTCGGTCAAACAGACAATCCGCGCTAGATAGAGCGGAAAGAGAAGAAATACCGGAGAAGCACGGCAGGATCCCCGGACCGTCCGAGGCGATACTCCCCCGCGTGCGCACCACGGACCGGCCCGAACTGGAACGATTCACGCGGTTGCCCGATGAGTGAGGCGGGTCTGCGGCCTTCGGTGGGTGTGACCGGCGCGGCGGCCGAGGATCGGCGGTCGACCTGGTTGGTCGTCGTTGCGGTGCTCGCGACGGGCGTGGCGGCGGTACTGGGCGGAGCGGTGAGCCCGGTCGCGGCGTACGGGTTCGTCGGCGGGATGTTGGCGCTGCTCGTGGCCGTGACGTCGGGGCTGTACCCGAGCTTTGCCACCTACGCCTACCTGGCCACGCTGCCGTTCCTGGCCGGGATCGGCCGGGAGGCGCTGTTGCCGCTGCTGCGGCCGAACGAGGCGCTGCTGGTCATGGTGATGGGCGGCGCGATGGCGGGCGGGTACCTGCGGCTGCTCCGGGGCGATGCGATCCGGCCGCGGTTCTACCCGCCGGTGGACGTGCCGCTGGCGGTGTTCCTGCTGATGGCCACCGTCTGGCCGCTGGCCTCGCTGACGCTGCGCGGGCTGGTCCCGACCGGCGAGGAGTACGCCTCGCTGCTGCCGATGACCAAGCTGGTCGGGATCTACTTCCTGGTCCGCTACACGATCACCACCGAAGCGCGGATCCTGCGCGCCATCCGGCTCATCGTCTGGCCCGGCGCCACGATCGCGCTCATCGCGGTGCTGCAGACGCTGAAGTTCGGCCCGGTGCTGGCCCTGCTGACCACCCTGTGGGCGGGCTCGGACAGCAACGCCGCCGCGCCGAACGAGGCCCTCGGCGAACGCGGCACCGCCACCCTGGGCTCGCCGATCGCCACCGGCGACTTCGTGATCATCAGCCTGATCCTGGTGCTGTGCTGCGGCACCCGGGGCCTGCTCGGGCGCCGCGAGCGGCTGATCCTCGCGGTGATCCTCGGCACCGGCGTGCTGGCCGCCGGGCAGTTCTCCACCTGGATCGCCGCCGCGGTCAGCTTCGCGCTGCTGGCCTGGCGGTTCCCCGAGCTGCGCCGCCAGTCCCGCAAGTTCGCCCCGCTGGCCCTGGTCGCGTTCGTCATCGGCGCACCCGCGTTCCTCGGCCGCCTCGGCGGCATCGGGGAGTACAGCACGGGTTCGGCCCTGTCCTGGCTGCCCGAGCCCGAACAGGGCCGGCTGGACAACCTGCTGCACATGTACCTGCCGCACTTCGACTGGCTGACCACCCTGATCGGCGTCTCGCCGAACTGGGTGCTCCAAGCCCCGGAACGATGGCGCAAGGTCATCTACCTGGAATCCGGCGTGCTGTGGTTCGTCTGGGTCGGCGGCATACCCCTGCTGCTCGCCTTCGGCTGGCTGTCGCTGCGGATCCTGCGCTCGCTCAAGCCCGTGCTCGGACACCCCGGCCCGTTCGGCGCCACCGCCTCCTGCCTGGACATCGTCTGGCGCTTCCTGCTGGTCCTCACCATCATCGACCCACACCTGCAGCAGCGCGGCGGCGGCGACCTCATCTTCACCCTGCTCGCCATCGTGGTCACCGGCCTGGACCTGCGCGGCATCGGCCGCGACCCGGCAGGCCCTGGTTCCGTGCCCGCGCGCGAGTAGTCGTCTCACGCGTATCACGGGCGTATAACTGTCGCATATTACGCACTGATCACGATCGAGCCGACTCGACCGAAGAAAAACCGTAGACAAATCCCACCGACTCGGTAGATCGGTCGGGCACACTCGTGGCGCCCATGAGGTGATCATTATATTATCTACTCCCCAAGGAGCCACGTTGGCCCAGCGTCTTGTCCCTCGGGTATACAGGGGGTATTTCGAGTATCTGTACGCCCGCAACGAGGATCCATGGGATTACGAGACACGCGAGTACGAGCGCGCCAAGTACGAGCGGACGATCGATTCCTTGGACGGCCGCAGGTTCAGGCGGGCGTTGGACGTCGGCTGCTCCATCGGGGTCCTGACCCGGATGGTGGCGCAACGGTGTGACGAGGTCGTCGCGGTCGACACGTCCGCACTGGCCGTTCAGCGCGCTCGCCGGCGCCTGTCGGACTTTCCCGAGGTCAGCGTCCATCGGTCGACGCTGCCCGAGCAGATGCCGGACGGGCAGTTCGATCTGATCCTGTGCTCGGAGGTTCTCTACTACTGGAATCGCGATCTTCTGTTGCGCGCGTGGGACACCTTCGAATCGGCGCTCGCGCCGAACGGTGTACTACTGATAGTCCATGGCCGATTTCAGAGTCACACCTGCCCGGTGACCGGCGACGAGGTCCATGATCTCGTCACCTCCCACTGCGCGCTCGACCACACCTTCTCCGAGACCAAACCCAGATATCGACTGGACCGGTTCGAGAAGCAGAGCCTGGCCGATTCGACGAGCGAAGGCCTCACCGTGCCGAGCACCGGCTGTTCATAGGCCCGGCCGGCGGCCCGGGGCTTGGCGCCATGGCCCCCGGCCCAGCGCCGCGTGCCGCCTGCGCAGGCCGGGCGCTGTCACGGTCAGCGCCAGGAGGGCGCCGGCCAGTGGAACCAGGAGCGCGGTGCGGAGGGCGGCCAGGGCGTCGTCGGGGGTGCGGCCGTCGCCGAGGGCGGCCACGCTCACGGTGGTGGCGATGGAGAGGCCGAGCGCGGTGCCGAACTGGAACGAGGTGTTCACCAGGCCGCTGGCCAGGCCCTGTTCCGCGTCGGGGACGCCGTCGGTGGCGGCGATCGTGAGCGGGCCGTAGATCAGCGAGAACGCCAGGCCGAGCAGCAGCATGGTCGGGAACATCGCCGGGTACGTCCAGTCCAGGCCTACCGGCAGGAACAGCGCGTACCCGAGCGCGCCGAGCAGCATCCCGCCGAAGATCACCCGCACGTTGCCGAAGCGGCGCACCAGCCGGGGCGTGAGCGTGGGCGCGAGGATCGCGTCGATGCCGGCCGCCAGCAGCGCGAACGCCGTCTGCGGCGCCGTCCAGCCGCGCAGCTCCTGCAGGTAGAGCGTGACCAGGAAGAAGAACCCGAAGAACGAGCCGACGAACAGCAGCGCGCCGGCGTTGGCCCGCACCAGCGGCCCGGAGCGCAGGATGCCCAGCCGCACCAGCGGCGCCGCCGACCGCCGCTCGATCGCCACGAACACCGCCAGCAGCGCCAGCCCGGCGGCGAACACCCCGGCGGTGAGCGCCCAGCCGGCGGCGTCCGCGCTGGCCGCGTGTTCCAGCCGCACCACCCCGTACACCAGCAGCATCATCGCCGAGGTGATGGTGACCGCGCCGGCCACGTCCGAGGTCCGGCCGGCCGCATCGGCACCCCGGCCGCCGTCGTCGAGCAGCGGCAGCGCGGCGGCCTGGATCACGGCGGCCAGCAGCGCCGGGGCCAGGAACACCCAGCGCCAGTCGACGGCCGCCAGCAGCCCGCCGATGACCAGCCCGAGCGCGTAACCGCCGGCCCCCACGCCCGCGTACACCAGCACCGCGCGGTCGCGCCTGGGCCCCTCCGGCAGGCTGGTGGTGATGATCGAGAGCCCGGCCGGGGTCATGAACGCGGCGGCCACCCCCTTGACGAACCGGGCGACCAGCAGCGCGCTGCCCTCGCCGGCGAACCCGCCGAGCGCGGAGAACACCCCGAACACGCCCAGCGAGACCAGGAACACCCGGCGCCGGCCGAACAGGTCGGCGACCCGGCCGCCGAGCAGCATGAGCCCGCCGTAGCCGAGCACGTACGCGCTCACCATCCCGCTCAGCATCCCGGTGGACAGCCCGAGGTCCGCCCGGATCGCCGGCAGCGCCACGTTGAGCATGGTGATGTCGATCGTCTCGAGGAAGATCGCGCCGCACAGCACCAGCAGCGCACCCCAGGCACGCGGGGACGTGGACAACGGCTCGGCTCCTTGCGTGACGACTGTTGGTTACGCCGGTGAGGGTCGGTTCCCTCTTGTAACCATGGGTCATCCTGCGGCAACATCGGCGTTCGTGGAAGAAGGCACTTTCGGCTCACCGACGCACCTCGGTGACACCGACGCGGACGACCCGTACGACGTCCTGCAGTGGGACACCCGGGAGGACTGCGAGGTGCGCCAGATCCTGGACCGGATAGCCGACAAGTGGTCGCTGCTGGTGATCGCGCTGCTGGACCGCAGCACGCTGCGGTTCACCGAGCTGCGCAACCGCATCGACGGCATCAGCCAGCGGATGCTGACCACCACGCTGCGGAACCTGGAGCGCGACGGCCTGGTCCGGCGCACCGTGCACCCGGTGGTGCCGCCGCGCGTCGACTACGAGCTCACCACGCTGGGCGTGACCCTGCACGAGACGATCCAGTCCCTGGTCACCTGGACCGAGGCGCACCAGAAGGAGATCGTCCTGGCGCGGGCGGAGTACGACGCGCGGCGGCGGGCGGACGATCAGGCCTAGTCCGTCGGCGCCACCCGATGAGTTCTCGGCGTGAGGCTGGTCTACCCGGCATGGCTACTACACAGATCCTCCAGACCCCCGAGGCCGACCTCGCCTACGACGTCCACGGCCCGCTGCCGACCGCCGACGGGCGCCCGCCGCTGGTCATGATCGGCTTTCCCATGGAGGCCAACGGCTTCACCACGCTGGCCTCGCACCTCCCCGACCGCACGGTGGTCACCTACGACCCGCGCGGCCTCGGCCGCAGCACCCGCAAGGACGGCCGGGTCGACAACACGCCCCAGCTCCACGCCGCCGACGTGCACGCCCTCATCGAGGCGCTCGGCGCCGGCCCGGTGGAACTGTTCGCCAGCAGCGGCGGTGCGATCGTCGCGCTAGCCCTCGTGGCCACCCACCCCAACGACGTGACCACCCTGGTGGCGCACGAGCCGCCGCTCATCCCGGTGCTCCCCGACGCCGAGGCCGCCGAGCGCGCCCGCGCCGGCCTTCGGGACGCCTACCTGGCACGGGGTTCGAACGCCGGCATGGCGGCGTTCATCGCGTGGACGTCCTGGCGGGGCGAGTTCACCGACGAGTACTTCGCCCAGCCCGCGCCGGACCCCGCCGCCTTCGGGATGCCCACCGAGGACGACGGCTCCCGCGACGACCCCCTGCTCTCCGACCGGTCCTGGGCGGTCAGCAGCTACCGACCCGACATCGACGCGCTCACCGCTGCCCCGACGCGGGTCGTGATCGGGGTGGGCGAAGAGTCCGAGGGCACCATCACCGCGCGCACCTCGGAGGCGACGGCCGCGCTGCTCGGCCAGAAGGCGACGGTGTTCCCGAGCCACCACGGCGGCTTCGCGGGAGACGAGTTCGGCTACCCCGGGCAGCCCGAGGCCTTCGCCCGCACGCTGCGTGAGGTGCTCGGGTCCTAGTTGCCCTTGGGGTACGCGCACAGGGACTGCATGGCGCGCGCGGTGTTGCCGTCCAGGTCCCTGATCTCGCCGCCGGGGCTCACGGTGGTCAGTACGAGGTTGCCGGGGGCGCTGTAGATCTTCACGCCCAGGCCGGTGGTCGCGGTGCGGGTGTTGTTGACCACGGACCGCGCGCCGTCCGGGAGCACGCTGCGCACGTCCAGCGCGGGCAGGCTGTCCTGGCAGAACATCTGGTCGCGGGTGTACTCGACCTTGGCACCGTTGAAGTTCGGGCCGGAGTACAGGCAGAACGAGCCGTAGGTGCAGTACGCGTCGGCGGCCACCGTGATCGCCCCGCCGGCCATCGCGGCGCCCGGCACGATCGCCACCGTGAGCAGGCTGGCCACGCTGATCGCGCCGCGCACCCTCGGGCCGGGTCGGATCTGCCCGGCGGCCTCCAGCGCGGCCCTGCCCAGCTCGGCGAACCGGGACTGGCCGGCCTCCGCGAGCCTGGCCCGGCCGGCCGTGGCCAGGCGGGACTGTCCGACCTGCGCCAGCCTGGCCCTGCCCTCGGCGAGGCGGATGCGGCCGGTCTCCACCAGCCTGCCCTGGCCGGTGGCGGCCAACCTGGAGCGAAGGGTGTCGGTCCAGGCGGCGGCCGGGCGGGCGCGGTCGGGCTGGGCGGGTCGGGGTGCCGGGGGCGTTCTGGCCGGTGCGGCGGGGCGGGCGGCCTGGGGCGGGACTCCCGGATGGCCGGGTGGGGCGCCAGGGGGGCGGGGCGGCGGGGGGCCGCTCTGCGCGGCCGGGCCCAGCGGCGTCGGCGGCGGTGGGCGGCGGCGCGGTGGGGCACCGTTCATCGGCGCCCTGGTCGGGCGGCGGCCGTCGTCGGCCCCGTCGGCGCGTTGCCGGGGCGGTCCGTCCTGCCTGGGTGGGCGCCCGCCGGGTCTGGGGGTGCGCCCGTCCTGCTGGCGCGGCGGCGGGTCGGGGCGTCCGCCGGGTCGGGGGATGTCGGGAGGCTGGACCGGGCGGCCTTGCGGCGGCGGGGTCGGGCGGGCGGCCTTGCTCAGCGGCACGCCACCTCGGGCCTCGCCGTTTCCATTTCCGTTGCTGTTGCCGTTGTGCTCGGCAGGGGGCGGCGGGGCGCCCCTCGGCGGCCGGCGGCGCGGTGGCGGCGGTGGCCGGTCGGGCGGCGGCACCGGCGGGGACTCAGACATTGAGCCTGCCGCCGGCCAGGATCCGGTTCGGGTTCGTGAGCTGTGGGTTCATCCGCACCAACTCGTCCAACCCACGACCGGAGCTGCGCGCATAGTCACTCAGGGTACGGCCTGGTTGGATGACTACGACACCGGCCGGTTTCGCCTTGATCAACAAGCGCTGGCCGGCGCGGATCTCGTTCGGGTCGGCGATGCCGTTGTCGGTGGCGATCTGCTCGAACGGCACGTCGTAGCGGACCGCGATCGCGGCGAGCGTCTCGCCCCGGGCGACCACGTGCTCGGCGCCCTCGCCCGGCACCCGGGACGGCGGCTGGGCGGACGGCGGCTGGGCGGACTGCGGCGGAGCGGACGAGGTGGAGGGAGCTGTTCGGTCGGTCGGGCTCGGTGGGCCGCCGCCCTCGGGTGCCCGCGCGGAGCTCGTCGTGGTCGGGCCCGGCTCGGGCGGTGCGCCCGGGGTGGGCGGCGCGCCGGTGCCCGGGGAGGTGTCGCGCTCGGGCGCGCGGGTGGTCGAGGTGACCGCCGGCGGCGCGACCTGGGCGCCCTTGTCCGGTTCGGAGGCGCCGCGCCGTCCGAGCGCGATCCCCACCAGCGCCAGCGCCACGATCACCACGACCGCCCAGATGGCGGCCAGCCGCCCGGCCCCCGGCCTGGACTCGACGAACTCGCGCAGCCGCCCGGCCGCACGGGAAGATGCGTTCCGCGCGGCCTCGGCGACGACCGCAAGCTGCTCGCGGAGCTCATCCCGGCTGGGTGGCGACATGGTCGGGCTCCGGAGTCTCGGGGCGGTCGCGGGCGGTCACCGCGGACCACCCCACCGCGTATATGCATGCTCAACGAACGGTTCGTCGCGCTACCCGCGAGTCCCCCTTCCCGACGGTCGCCGTCACGCCGAGAAACCGCATCGCCCAACCTGACCTGGTGCGCGTCGACAGCAACAGGCCCCATTGATCGACCTACTGGACGGTAGCGTCGGCCCCCAACCACCGTCAAGCCGCTCGGCGGGCCAAACAGACCGCCGGGCGTGAGCATACCCTGGCCACACCGGTCTCACCGGCTGTAGTAATAAGGTCGGCGTGTACTTCACCGACCGGGGCATCGAGGAGCTCGAACAACGCCGGGGCGACGAGCAGGTCACCCTGGACTGGCTGGCCGAGCGCCTACGCGCGTTCGTCGACCTCAACCCGGACTTCGAGGTGCCCATCGACCGCCTCGCCACCTTCCTCGCCCGCGACGACGACCCCGACGACTAACCCGCCGGCGGCACAACGAGAGTTGCCGCCGCACACACTCCACAACCTGTGTGCGGCGTACGAACGGGGTGTGCGAGCGGAATGGCGGCGGCGGCCGGGTACGGACGGTGCCGGGGTGGCGGCGGGGTTAGCGGCGGCGTAGGAGGGGGCGGCGGCGGATGGCCTCGCGGAGGGCCTCGTAGCGTTGGGCCACCACGGCGTCGAGGTAGTCCAGCTCGCGGGGGGCGGCGTTCGGGTCGGGTTTGGGCAGCGGGCGCAGCGTCAGCCACTCCTCGCTCCACAGCGACTCCAGGGCGGACTCCCACTGCAGGGCCACGCCGAGCACGGTGAGCCGCTCGCGCTCGGCGGCGGCCTCCATGGCGTCGTGCAGGTCGGCCAGCGTGGCCTCCAGCTCGACGGCCCGCGCGGCGTCCGCCTGGCGCATGCGTACCACCGCGTCGTTCATCCCGCCGGTGATGTCCTTGTACCGGCGGGCCGCGTCCCCTCCATGGCCCGGCGCGGTCACGGCCGGCCCCCCGGCGAGATGTCCGGCACGATCAGCACGTCCGGGCGCTGCTGGGTGTACCTGTCGAACACCAGCCCGCGCGCCGGGCGGGGCGACCAGCTCACCGGCCCCGGGGCCAGCGGGCCGAGCTCGCTGCCCTGCACGTCGAACGCCACCCAGCAGCCGATGTCGTCCACGCCGGCGCCCATGGTGAGCACCGCGCGCAGCCGCTGCACGCTGCGCCACCAGCCCAGCACGTGCAGCCCCGTCTCCGGGCCGCCGCGCAGCACCTGGCGCAGCCCGTCCAGGCCGCTGCGGAAGGTGTCCGGGTCCTTCTGGTCGAGCACGCCGCTGGCGCCGTCCACGCCGTAGAGCAGCAGGTAGTGCGGCTCGGGCCGGGGTTCGCCGCCGGTCAGCCGGCCGGACACGTCGGCGGCCAGCCCGGCGACCAGCGCGCCGAACCCGTCCAGCCCGGCGGTGTCCACCCGGTGCCCGGACCCGGCCAGCCGCTCGGCCAGCTCCGCGACCGGCCCGACCGCCTCCGGCACCAGCGCGACCAGGGTGAACCGCGCCCCGGCCGTGGCCAGCGAGACCCCGCCCGCCTCGTGCGGATCGTCCGGCTCGTGGTCGGCCGGGGCGTGCTGCCCGGCCAGCGACAGCGCGGCCGCGCCCAGCACCGCCTCGGCGTCCGCCACCGAGGAGGAGATCACCGCGATGTTCCGGCCGGGGGTGGCGGTCATGGGTACGGACGCGGCGCTGCCGGCAACGTCGACCACCTGCCCGAGCACCGCGACCCCCGCCCTGGCCAGGCCCGAGGACAGCGTCGCCACCCGGCCCACACCGGCCAGGGCCTCGGTGATCGGGCTGACAGATTTCCCGACTCGCCCTGACAAATATCCCGACTCGCGGGGCAGCAGGTCGGCCAGCCGGGGCGCGCGCGAGGCGTCGAACAGGCGGGGTACGGGCGGCGAGCCGGAGCGGCCCGGTTGGTTGCGCAGCCAGAGCTCGGCCTGCAGCGCGTCCAGGGTGCCCTTGGCGGTGGCGTCGGGGATGCGGACGATGTCGTTGCCGTGCCGGATCCCGGACTCGTGGTTGAGCACCGCGTGCCAGCGCGGCAGCGACAGGGCCTCGTCGTTGAGGTCGGCGAGCACCCGGCGCGAGCGCGGCAGCGCCACCCGCAGCACGAACTGCTCGAAGATCGCCGGACGGCCCCAGAACGCCTCGATGCCGGACACGTCCTGGCTGGACAGCACCAGGTGGATGCCCTGCGAGCGGCCGCGCCGGGCCACGTCCTCCAGCAGCGACACGGCCTCGCGGGTGACCGCGTCCCGCTCGGTGAACAGGAACTGGAACTCGTCGATCACGGCCACGATCCGGGGCCAGCGCCCGGCCGGATCGGCGGCGCGCAGCTCCTCCAGCTTGGTGACCTCGTAGGCCTTGGCCGCCTCCGCGCGCCTGCGCATCTCCGCCGACAGGAACCGCAGCAGCGCCAGCCCGAACTCCCGGTCGGTGTTGATGTTCACCCCGACCAGCCGGGCGTGCGGCAGCCACGACGGATCTCGCTTACCGGGCGTGAACTGGGCGAACGACACGCCCTCCTTGAAGTCCAGCAGGTAGAGCTCCAGCTCGTCCGGCGAGTAGCGCGCGGCCATCGAGCCGATCATGGCGAACAGGAAGTTGGTCTTCCCCGACCCGCTGGGGCCGCCGATCAGCGCGTGCGGCGAGGCGTCGCACAGCGCCAGCTCGACGGGCATGCCGTCGCGGAAGCCGACCGGCGCGCGCACCCCGCTGATCGAGGTCGCCGACCACCACCGCTCGGTGGGCAGCAGGTCGCCGAAGGTGCCGACCCGGCTGCGCAGCCGCTCCAGCTCGTCGGAGATGGCATGGCAGGCCGCCGTGACCCGCTCCCTGGGCAGCGCCTCGTCCAGCAGCACCGTCGCGTGCGGGCCGGTCATGGTGCCGCGGGCGGTCACCGGCGCGGCCGCGTTCGGCGGGTCGATCATGCTCACGGTCTCCACCGGCGCGCTCACGGTGAGCGGCACGTCCACCAGCACCAGCTGGATGCCGCAGGCCAGCCCGCCGCGCGCGATCCGCTGCAGCGCGCGCCGCTCGTCGTCGGGCAGCGCGGACCGGTTGCCGACCAGCACCGCGAGCACCCACGGCTCGGTGCGCGTCCCGGTGCCCTCGGCGAGCGCGCGCAGCGACGGGTGCCCGTCCACCAGCACCCGGGTGTGCACCCGGCGGATGTGCTCGGACAGCTCCTCGAGCAGCTCGTCCAGCCGCGCCGGGTCGTGCACGGTGAGCAGCCCGCCCCTGGTCAGCGGGTACAGCCCGGGCATCGCGCCGGTGATCTGCCCGGTGTCCCAGACGTGCATCGCCACCATGCCCGGCCGGAAGTGGCTGACCACCCGCAGCAGCAGCGTCTCCACCAGCGACTCGGCGGCGCCCCGGGTGGCCGGGGTGGACACGATCTCCAGGTGCGACTCGTCCAGCAGCGGCACCGCGACCGGGAACGGCCGGTGCGGGGGCGCCCCGTCGGTCGTCGCGGAGCCGATCCGCCACAGCTGGGGTATCGGCCCGGAGCCGTCCGCCTTGCCCGGCTCGCCCAGCCAGTAGTCCATCGGCTCGCCCGCCGAGCCCGGCGCCGCGTCACCGACCAGCTCGGCCAGCCGCTCGGGCTCGCCCATCACCCAGTCCCCGAAGACCGCCCGCTGGTCGGCCTCCACCCGGCGCACCGTCTCCGCCAGCCGGGGGTTCACCAGCGCCTTGGCCAGCACCGGGTGCCGCCGCGCCGCGTCCAGCCCGCCCTCGCGCAGGATCATCTCGAACAGCGCCTGGGCGTGCTCGGTGACCGCCCGCTCCCGCACCGCCGCCGCCGCGCCCAGCGCGACCCCCACCGCGTCCCGGAACTGGTCGAACGCCGAGGCGATCCGCTCCCGCCGCTCCTGCCGGCGGCTCACCGCGACCCCGGCGCGTTATAACCGCTGTTCGATGGCTGCAACCGCATCGGCTCCACCGCTGATCAACCCCAGCCCTCGTGTCAACTCCGCGTCCGCGCGCACCAACTCCGGCGGCACCAACCCATCGTGATACGACTGGCCCAGCTCGCTCAGCAGCGCGACGGCTTCGGCGAGCCGCTGCTCGGCGGACTGGGCACAACCATAGGCCGCCCGAAGCCGCTCGGATACCTCCGCGAGCGCGGCTTTGATATCGCCGAGCGACTCGGTCACAACCGGTGCGAGATGCCCTCGGCGGTGTCGATCGCCGTGCGCACCAGTTGCTGGACCTCGGACAGGCTGCTGACCGCGTGCTGGAGCTGGTTGTTGGCGTCGTGCACGTCGGCCTGCGCGCTGCCTTCGGTGACCCTGGTCAGCGCGTTCTGGGCCTCCTCCAGCTGAGAGTGCGCCTGCTGCAGCGCGCCGAGGCTCTCCGAGGCCTTCTGGTTGGCCAGCGCAATTCCGGCCCGCACCTCTTCGATGCTCGCCATGACGGCAAATCCCTTCGATGTCCTGCTCAGGCAAGAAATGTAGTACGCGATCTTGGATCACGGTCGGGCGACATGCGTGGCGAAACAATCGATGTCGTCACGCCACACCCGAGCGATATAGCATTTCTGTGACGGTTTCATTCGACCGCGTTTATATGTGCCGCAGGTGGTCGCGCAGCGCGCGGGCGACCCTGGCCATGAGCAGCTCGGCCTCGGGCTGGGTCACGGCGGGCACGCTGGACTCGGTGAGCGCGGCGACGGCGAAGGCCTGGCCGTCGGCGTGTTCGACGACGCCGACCTCGTGGCGCAGGTTGAGCAGCGTTCCGGTCTTGGACGCCCACCTGCTGGCGTCCGAGCTGAAGTCCGGGGCCAGGCGGTGGCGCAGCAGGTTGTGGTGCATGAGCTCGCGCACCTGGCCGGCGACCTCGCGGTCGATCTTGGAGGGCGTCCAGAGGGCCTGGAGGAGGTCGACGAAGGCGCGCGCCGAGCCGGTGTTGGCGCGGGTGACGTCGAGCTGGGCGACCGGGTGGCCGCGCCCGGCGGTGCCGGCGCCGATGGCCAGCGAGTGGGCCAGGTGGGCCTCGGCCTCGTGGAAACGTTCGGACGGGGTCTCGGTGAGCTCGTGGAGCAGGTGCCGGACGGTGATGCCGTGCAGGTCCCAGTCCCGCAGGGTGCGGGTCACCTCGGCGGGCGGGGTCAGGTCGAACAGCGCGTCGGACGCGACGCTGTCGCTGATCGCCATGCTCAGGTAGAGCAGGTCCTCGACGGCGATGCTGGCCGGGTGGCGGAACCTGCTCAGCCCGGTCGGGCCTGGGGTGGTGATGCGGCCGGGTTCGAGGCGCAGCTGGGTCGAGCCGTCCAGCTCGCCTCGGCGGATCCGGTCCAGCGTGACGGCCGCCAGCGGGAGCTTGACCAGCGAGGCGGCCGGGAGTTCGACGTCCGGCTCGATGCCGACCTCGGCGCCGGAGTGCAGGTCGCGGACCAGGAACGAGCCGCGCAGCCCGCCGTCGTCGAGCTCCGCGCGCAGTGCCCGGACCAGCGCTTCGGCGTTCATCCGTCCTCCTCCGTGGCGCCCAGGCAATGTGCGATGGCCGTCCGCAGCCGGGTGCGGAGGCGGTCGGCGTCGTCGGGGATGGCGGCGGTGACGTCGTAGCCCCTGGCCAGTTGCAGCTCCCCGATCGGGCGCCAGCGTAGGCCCAGCTCGCGCGCCTGCTCGGTGGAGCACAGCAGTAGGTCGGCCGAGCCGAGTACCTCGGCGGTGGCCGCCGTGAGCGAACCGGCCACCGCTACCTGCGACGGCGGCAGGCCCACCGCGTCGCGCACGCGCATCAGGCGGTCGCGGATGTGGGGGACGTCGTCCTCGGGCTGGATCCAGACCCGGCGCCGGGGGCGACCGCCGGAACGTCCGACCCGCAGCGACTCCAGGTGGACGGCACCCGCCGCCCGCAGCGCCGCGGCGCCGGCGACGCCCAGCGGCACCTTCCAGGCGCCGTCCTCGGCGGGCACCGAGGCGAGCGCGGCGCGCACCTCGTGGGTTCGTACCAGCTGGACCCGCTCGCCCGGCGCGGCGGCGCGGAACTCCAGGAAGAGTTCGTGCGCGCGGGCCTCCGCGTCGAGCTCGGCCAGCGCCCGGGTGGTGCAGGTGTCCGGCACCGCCACCCGCAGCGGGCGCAGCCTGGCCCGGTGCGCGTCCTGCTCCAGGGCGTCGGCCAGGCGCACCAGCCGCTGCGCGGAGTGGAGCATGTCCTGGCCGAACTGGGTCAGGCCGGCCCTGCGGGTGGACCTGTCGAACAGCCGCTCGCCGAGGTGGCGTTCCAGCGCGGCGATGCGCCGGCTGGCCACCGACTGCGGGATGCCCGCGGCGGCGGCGCCCCTGGTGAAGCTGCCGGTCTCGCTGACGCACACGAACGCCCGGCAGCCGGCGATGAGGTCCACCGCCGCATCTTATGTTCGTACGGCATCGGACTGGTCGTTTCTGTCTTGGACGGCATGAGCGGGCCGGGCCAGGATGCGAGCGTGTCCATTCCACGCATCTCACCGCTGGCGGCCGCCCTGGTCGGTGTGCTCGCCGTCGCGCTGTCCGGCTGCGGCTCCGTCGAAGCCCCGGCCCCGCCCGCTCCCGCGTCCCGCACCGTCGCTGCCGATGAGTTCGGCGGCCTGGAACGGGAGTACGGCGCGCGCCTCGGCGTGTACGCGGTGGACACCGGCACCGGGCGGGAGGTCGCCTACCACGCCGACGACCGCTTCGGCCACGCGTCCACGTTCAAGGCGCTCGCCGCCGGCGCGATCCTGCGGCGGGTGCCGCTGGACGGGCTGAACAAGGTGGTCCGGTACGCGCGGAGCGACCTGAAGAGCAACTCGCCGATCACCCAACAGCACGTCGACACCGGCATGACGCTGCGCGCGGCCATGGACGCGGCGGTCCGCTACAGCGACAACACCGCGGGGAACCTGCTGTTCCGCGAGCTGGGCGGGCCGGGTGGCCTGACCGCCGCGCTGCGTGACCTCGGCGACACCGTCACCCGCTCGGACCGGTTCGAGACCGAGCTCAACGACGTCTCCCCCGGCGACCCCCGCGACACCAGCACCCCGCGAGCCCTGGCCGGCAGCCTGCGGGCGTTCACCGTCGGCACCGCCCTGCCCGAGGACCGCCGCGCGCTGCTCACCGACATGCTGCGTGCCAACACCACCGGCGCCACCCTGATCCGGGCCGGGGCGCCCGCCGGCTGGCAGGTCGGCGACAAGTCGGGCGCCGGCGGCCGCGCGACCCGCAACGACATCGCCGTCGTCTGGCCGCCCGGCCGCGCGCCGCTCGTGCTGGCCGTGCTGTCCGACCGCCCGGCCCCCGACGCCCCGTACGACGACAAGCTGATCGCCCGGGCCGCCGCCGTCGCCTTCGCCGCCTTCCGGTGACCGCCGCCGCATACCTACCTGGGGTTCCGCACGCCCCGCACCATGTGCGGCACCCCAGCAAGGTGTGCGGAGGCCCTGTGGGCGGCGGTGGGAGGGTGGGGGTATGACGGATCCGAAGGGGGACCTCCATGAGTACCTGCGGGCGGGGCGGGAGGCGATGCTGTGGAAGCTGGAGGGGGTGTCCGAGTATGACGTGCGGCGGCCGCTGACGCGGACGGGGACGAACCTGTTGGGGCTGGTCAAGCACCTGATCGGGGTCGAGCTGGGGTACTTCGGGCCGACGTTCGGGCGTCCGTACGAACCGTTGCCGTCGTGGATCTCCGACGAGGCCTTTGAGGCCGATCCGAACGTGGACATGTGGGCCACCGAGGACGAGCCGCGCGAGTGGATCATCGGGCTGTACCGGGCGGCGTGGGCGCACGCGGACGCGACGATCGAGATGTGTGCGCTGGACGCGGTCGGCCGGGTGGAGCACTGGCCGCCCGAGCGCGCCGAGATCACCCTGCACCGCGTGCTCGTGCACGTCACCGCCGAGACGCACCGGCACGCCGGGCACGCCGACATCGTCCGCGAGGTCATCGACGGCGCGGTGGGGCTGCGCCGGGACCGCGACAACATGGCGCCGGGCGACGAGGCGGCCTGGGCGGAGCATCGTGAGCGGGTGGAGCGGGCGGCGGGGGCGGCGGCCGGGCGGTAACCCGGATACGGACGGTATGACGGCTCGTCGAACGGACAGTTACGCTTCGTCAAGCGCTTGACGGATAGATCGTTCTAATTGCGCGCCGACCCGGCGCAGGGGTTCGTCATCGCCGCGAGCCCGGCACAGGATGAGCGCGCCCTCCACGGAGGCCACGGCCAGTGTGGCCAGATCCGAGGCGTGCTCGGCGGAGAGCCCGGCGCGTTCCAGGCGCGAACCCAGGGCGGCCTGCCAGGCGGCGAAGGCCTCGTTCGCGGCGGCGCGCAGGCGCGACTCGTCCGGTCCGCTGCCCTGCGCGACGGCCGCGACCGGACAACCGGGCCGCAGCTCACCGCGCACCAGCGTGGCGGCGACCAGGTCAACGAACCCCCCGACCGCCCGCACCGGGTCGACGTCCTCGGACAGCACCGCGGCCACGGACTCGCCCACCCAGCGGACCACCTCCTCGGCCAGCTCCAGTTTGCCGCGCGGGAAATGGTGGTAGATCGAGCCCCGGGCCGCCCCGGCGCGCTCGACCACCTCGCGGAAGCCGGTGGCCACGTATCCCCGGTCGCGGAACAGCGCCGAGGCCGCGCGGATCATGCGGTCACGAGCGTGGTCCATCGTTCTCCTTGACTATGACACCCGTCATAGCCAGTATGACACCCGTCATAGTCCGAAGCGAGGAGCGTGAACGGCATGGGCGAGCTGCGGCAGGAACGTCCCCGCGCGGGGGTGGCGTTGATGGTGCTGGACCGCCCGGACGCGGCCAACGCGCTGTCGATCTCGCTGCGCGACGAGGTGACGGCCGCGCTCGCGACCCTCGTCGACGACCCGGACGTGCGCGTCATCGCGGTGACCGGGGCGGGGCGGCACTTCTGCGCGGGGTTCGACCTCGGCGAGTTCGAGGCGAACACAGGCGAGGACGCCAAGCGGCGGCTCTGGGAGTCCTCGGACGCGTTCCACCGCGCCTGGCTGGAGTGCGCGCTGCCGACGGTGGCGATCGTGAACGGCCCGGCGCTGGGCGGCGGGTTCGACCTGGCGACGATGTGCGACGTGCGGGTGGCCGGCGAGTCGGCCTGGTTCGCGCACCCGGAGCACGCCTTCATCGACCCGGTGTTCTCGCCGCTGCACGACCTGGTCGGCGGCTCGATGGCGCGCTACCTCACGCTCACCGGGCGGCGGCTGGGCGTGCGGCGGGCGCACGAGCTGGGGCTGGTCGGGTCGGTGCACCCGGACGCCGAGCTGCGCGAGGCCGGGCTGGACCTGTGCGCCGACATCGCGAAGGGTCCGCGCGAGGCGCTGGTGCGCAGCAAGGCCAAGGCCCGAGCCCGCGCGGGCATCACGCTCGGCGACCGGGTGGGTGCGACCCTGGATCTCTAGGACGCCCGATCAGGCCGAGGGCACCGCCAGCGCGTCGATCTCCACCAGCATCCGCGGCAGCGGGAGCTGGACGAACACGGTGGTCCGGCTGGGCAGCACGCCGCTCTTCACGTGCTCGGCGAGGAACTCGGAGTAGACCTCGTTCATCGCGGCGAAGTCGTCACGGGTGGTCAGGTACACCCGCATCATGATCACGTCGTCCACGCTCGACCCGCCGGCCTCCAGGATGGCCCGGACGTTCTCCAGCGTCTGGCGGGTCTGCGCGCGGACGTCGCCCTCGCCGACCAGGGTGTTCGTCTTCGGGTCCCCGGCGCCCTGGCCGGACACGGCGAGCAGCCCGCCCTTGCGCACGGCCTGGCTGTACACGGCCAGCGGGGCGGGGGCGTCCGGGGAGGTGACTGCCGTCTTCTCGGCCGAAGAGGTCATGGGTGTCCTTTCACGGGGTCGCGCACGGTCACGGGGCGCCAGCCGCAGTCGCGGGAGATCCGCTCGGTCACGGCCAGCAGCGACGGCAGCAGCTCTCGCAACCGCTCGTCGCTCATCACGATATTCGGCACCGAGACCGACACGGCGGCCACCGCCCGGCCGGTGGCGTCCCGGACCGGCGCGGCGATGCAGTTGATGGACGGCTCGTTCTCCTCGCCGTCGTGCGCCCAGCCCTGGGCCCGGACCCGGTCCAGCTCGGCGCGGAAGGCGTCCGCGTTCGTGATCGTGTTCGGGGTGCGGGGTACGAACGTGAGCGCCGCGAGCACGGCGTCCAGCTCGGCCGGCAGCAGCCAGGCCACCAGCGCCTTGCCGGCCGCCGTGCAGTGCACCGGGGCGCGCAGCCCGACCCGGGAGGCCATCCGCACGTGGTCGTGCGACTCCAGCTTGTCGATGTAGACGATCTCCGCGCCGAGCAGCTCGGACAGGTGCGTGGTCCGGCCGTGCTCGCGGTTGAACGCGGCCAGGTGCGGCAGCGCGATGCCCCGGACCTCGCGCTGGTCCAGCCCGCGCGAGGACAGCTCGTGGATGCGCGCGCCCAGGTGGTAGCGGTGCGTGCGGTCCCGGAACACGAAGTGCTCGGACCCCAGCGTGCGCAACATCCGCAACACCGTCGTCTTGTGCACACCCACGCCGTCCGCCAGCTCGTCCAGGCTCGCCGGCCCGTCCCCCAACCTGGCCAGGATCCGCAACGCCCTGCCCAAGCTCTGGCTCATCGCCACCTCTCCGCCCGGCCGTTGACGACCCGGGGCGCCGATGCTACAACCGTCACAGCGCACGGTGCAATGAACGTTGCACTGCGTGCAATCACACTGCTCAGAGCGATCTGGAAGGACGCCGTATGAGCGGGACGCGCGCGGTCGACCCCGGCCTGCTCGCCGAGCTGTCCGAACACCGGCTGACCGGGCTGGAGAAGGGGCTGCCCGCCTCCGCCCGGGGACGGACGGTCGCGGAGTTCCTGGCCGCCGGCCCCCGGCTATCCCAGTTCCACACCCCGCTGCTCGCGCTGGACGCGTCCGCGCTGGACGAGAACCTGGCACGGATGGCCTCCTGGTGCGCGGAGCGTGGGGTGGGGCTGGCGCCGCACGGCAAGACCACCATGGCCCCCGCGCTGTGGGACCGCCAGTTGCGGGCCGGCGCCTGGGGCATCACCGTGGCCAACGCGCCGCAGCTGCGGGTGGCGCTGCGGTTCGGGGTGCCGAGCGTGCAGCTGGCCAACGAGCTGGTGGACCCGAGCGCGCTGGCCGAGCTGGCCGACGCGCTGCGCGCCGACCCGGGGTTGACGGTGCACACCTGGGTGGACTCGGTGGACACGGTGGGCGCCATGGACGCGGCGTTGACGTCCACGGGGGTGGAAAGGCCGCTGACGGTGCTGGTCGAGCTGGGCGCGCCCGGTGGGCGGACCGGGGCTCGGGACGCCGACGCCGCGCACGCGGTCGCGAAGGCGGTGAACGCGAGCCCGTACCTGGTGCTCGGCGGGGTGTGCGGGTACGAGGGTGCGCTGGCGCACGACCGGTCACCGGACGCACTGGAGGCCGTCCGCCGCTACCTGCGCGAGCTGGCCGAGCTGCACACCGCGCTGCGTGAGGGTGGGCGTTACGAGGTGGACGTCGCGGTGGTCACCGCCGGCGGCAGCTCGTTCTTCGACGAGGTGACCGACGCGCTCGCGCCGCTGGCCGGGCCGGACACGCTGGTGCTGCTGCGCTCGGGGGCGTACCTGATCCACGACGACGGCTTCTACTCCGGGATCTCGCCGTTCGCCCGATCCTCGCCGTTCCACTCGGCGATGCACGCCTGGGCGCGGGTGCTGTCGCGCCCGGAGCCGGGGTTGGCGCTGCTGGACGTCGGCAAGCGGGACGTCCCGTTCGACGAGGGCCTGCCCCGCCCGCAACTGGTCGCCGACGACCTCGGCGCGCCGACCACCCCACTGGCCGGCGAGGTGACCGCCGTGAACGACCAGCACGCGTTCGTCCGCCTGGGTCCGGACACCCCGTTACGGGTCGGGCAGGTGGTGCGCCTGGGGCTGTCGCACCCGTGCACGGCGTTCGACAAGTGGCGGTGGATCCCGGTGCTCTCACGCGACGGCGACGGTGAGGATCCGCTGGTCGTGGACCTCGTCCGGACGTACTTCTAAACGATCATGCGGACCCTCATCCGCCGCGCCACCGTCGTCGACGGCACCGAGACCGAGCGCTACGTCGCCGACGTGCTCGTCGCCGGCGACCGGATCGAGACGATCGGGTCCGTCTCCCCCTCCGACGCCGAGCCGGACCGGGTGATCGACGCGGACGGGCTCGCGCTCGCGCCCGGCTTCATCGACATGCACGCGCACTCCGACCTCGCGCTGCTGCTCGACCCCGAGCACCTGGCCAAGCTCAGCCAGGGCGTCACCACCGAGCTGCTCGGCCAGGACGGGCTGTCCTACGCCCCGGTGGACGACGCCGCGCTGACCGTGCTCCGCCGCAAGATCGCCGGCTGGAACTCCGACCCCGGCCCGGACGCCTTCACCTGGCGCACCGTCGCGGGCTACCTGGACCGCATCGACGCGGACGCGGCCGGCAACGGGGCGTACCTGGTGCCGCACGGGGTGCTGCGCGCGCTGGTCTGCGGCTGGGAGGACGTGCCGGCCACGATCACGGACATCACCGCGATGTGCGGGCTGCTGCGCACGGCGATGGCCGAGGGCGCCGTCGGCATGTCCGCCGGGCTGACCTACACCCCCGGCATGTACGCCGACTCCGCCGAGCTGGTCGCGCTGTGCACGGTGGTCGGCGAGCTGGGCGGGTTCTTCGCCCCGCACCACCGCTCCTACGGCAAGGGCGCGCTGGACGCCTACGCCGAGATGATCGACCTGACCACCCGCGCCCGCTGCCCGCTGCACCTGTCGCACGCGGTGATGAACTTCGGGCCGAACGCCGGGCGCGGCGGCGAGCTGGTCTCGTTGCTGGACGAGGCGATCGCGGCCGGCGCGGACATCAGCCTGGACACCTACCCGTACCTGCCGGGCGCGACGACGCTGTCCGCCGTGCTCCCGAGCTGGTCGACCTCCGGCAGCCCGGACGACACCCTGGCCCGGCTGCGCGACCCGGCCGCGCTGGAGCGGATCCGGGCCGACCTGGAGGTGAACGGCTCGGACGGCTGCCACGGCGTGGTCGCCGAGTGGGACACCATCGAGATCAGCGGGGTGTCCCGGTCGTCGCTGTCGTGGGCGGTCGGCCACACGGTCGCCGAGCTGGCCGCGCGCGACGGGCGGGAGCCGTTCGAGGTGTTCGTCGACCTGCTGGTCCGCGACGACCTGGGCACCGGGATCCTGCAGCACGTCGGGCACGAGGAGAACGTGCGGACGATCATGCGCCACGCCCGGCACACCGGCGGCAGCGACGGCCTGCTGGTGGGGGCGAAGCCGCACCCTCGGGCCTGGGGGACGTTCCCGCGCTACCTCGGTCACTACTGCCGCGAGCTGGGGCTGTTCTCGCTGGAGGAGTGCGTCGGGCACCTCACCGGGCGGGCGGCGGCCCGGCTGGGGCTGCGCGACCGCGGCCTGGTGCGTCTTGGCTACGCCGCTGACCTGGTGCTGTTCGACCCGGACACGGTCGCCGACACCGCCACCTACGACCGGCCCCGCAGCCCGGCGGCCGGCATCCCCTACGTGCTGGTGAACGGAGAGTTCGCGATGGACGACGGCCGCCGGACCGATGCCGTGGCAGGACGGGCGCTGCGCCGTAGAGGGGCTGGTGACGTCCGATGAGCGGGTTCGTCAACTGGCTGCATCACGACGCCTCGGGGCTGCTCACCCTGGCGGCTGTGAGCGTCGCCGTCCTGCTGTTGCTGATCATCAAGTTCAAGGTGGAGCCGTTCATCGCGCTGATCGTGGTCAGCGTGCTGGTCGCGCTGGCCGGCGGGGTGTCGGTCGCGGACCTGGTCGGGACGCCGATCAAGTCGTCGTCCTCGCTGCTGGAGACCGGGTTCGGCAGCATCCTCGGGCACGTGGCACCGATCATCGGGCTGGGTACGGTGCTCGGCGCGGTGCTGGAGCGCTCCGGCGGGGCGGACGTGCTCACCAGCCGGCTGCTCGCGCTGTTCGGGCCCAAGGGCGCGCCGCTGGCGATGGGGGTGACCGGGCTGATCCTGGGCATCCCGGTGTTCTTCGACATCGGCGTGTTCGTGATCGCGCCGCTGGTGTACGTGGCGGCCAAGCGCGGCGGGCGCTCGCTGGTGCTCTACGCGATGCCGATGCTCGCCGGGCTGTCCATGACGCACGCGTTCCTGCCGCCGCACCCCGGGCCGGTGGCCGCCGCCGGGCTGCTGCACGTGAGCCTGGGCTGGATCATCATCATGGGCGTGGCCTGCGGCATCCCGGCCTGGCTGGTGGCGGGCGTGTGGTGGGGCTCGTTCATCGGGCGGCGGACGATGGTGGAAGTGCCGGCCGACATGGTGGTCGAGAGCAGCGCCAGCGGAACGAGCATCGACACCGAGCCTGCCGGTTCGGGCGGCAACCCTGATGGTGGTGGGGGGACGGCGACGCTGGCCCGCACCCGGCCGCCGTCGGTCGGGCTGATCGCCTTCATCGTCCTGGTGCCGATGGTGCTGATCCTGGCCGCCACCGTGGCCACCATCGCGCTGGCGGACGGGTCGACGACCCGCTCGGTGCTGCTCTTCCTGGGCAACCCGACGATCGCGCTGACCATCGCGGTGCTGGTGGCCATGTACCTGCTCGGCATCCGGCGCGGCACCACCGTCACCGAGCTGGGCCGGATCACCGGCGAGTCGCTCAAGCCGATCGGCATGATCCTGCTGGTGATCGGCGCCGGCGCGTTCTTCGGCGCGGTGCTGCGCGCGACCGGCGTCGGCGACGCGATGGCCAAGTCGCTGACCGCCGGCGGGCTGCCGCTGATCGTGGCCGCCTACCTGATCAGCTGCGCGCTGCGGCTGGCGCAGGGCTCCGCGACCGTCGCCATCGTCACCACCGCCGGGATCATCGGCCCCTCGGTGGCCGCCGGCGGCTACTCGCAGGCCCAGATCGCGCTCATAGTGATCGCCGTATCCGCCGGCTCGATCATCGCCAGCCACGTCAACGACGGCGGCTTCTGGATCGTCGCGCGCTACTTCAACATGTCCGTCAAGGACACCCTGAAAACCTGGACGCTCCTGGAGACGATCCTCTCGGTGGTCGGCTTCGCCGCCGCCGGCCTCCTCTGGGCGGTGATCTAGCCACACACCCGGTTCGTACCCAGCACAACGGCTTCAGCGCGTGTGCGGGGTACGAAGTGGGTGTGCGAACGCCCCTATACGGTCACTCCGGGGAGACCTCGGCCATGTCGGACCAGGCCTCGCCGGGCAGGGCTTGGTAGTTGATCTTTGGGCGTTCGGTGATCATCTTGGGCATCCACTTGAAGAAGTTCGTGGCGTGCTCGGTGGCCACGTGCGCGGACCCGGCGTCGCCGTCCGCGAACGTCTCGACGATCGCGAACTCGTTGGGCTTCTCGGCGTTCTCGTAGTAGTCGAACGAGACGTTGCCGGGCTCGCCGCGCACGTCGGCGGTGTACCGCTTGATCCCGGCCAGCCACTCGTCGCGCTTCTCCGGCCGGATCTGGGCCTTCAGGACGATCAGGATCATGTCAACCTCCCGGTGCTCACCGGGCCACCGAGGGCCGGCGCTCGCCGTACCGGGTGGCCTGCTCGAACGCGTGGCCGGCGCGCAGGATCGCCAGGTCGCCCTGGTGCGGGCCGACGATCTGCAGGCCGATCGGCAGTCCGCCGGGGGTGAACCCGGCCGGAACCGATACCGCCGGACATCCCGTTATTGTTATCAAATATGACGACGCCATCCAGTCCAGGTAGTGCGGCGTCGGCCGGCCGGCCACCTCGGTGGGCCAGTCCCACTCGACAGGGAACGGCGGCACCTGGCTGACCGGGGCGAGCAGCAGGTCGTACTCGGTGAAGAACTCCCGCACCCGGTGGTAGATCGCGGTGTGCTCGGCCTCGGCGCGGGCCACGTCGGCGCCGGAGAGCCGCCGGCCGTGCTCGATGTTCTCCAGCAGCTGCGGGCTGTACGCCTCGGGGTGCGCGGCGGCCTGCTCGCCGTGCGCCAGCTCGAACATCCACGCGCGCAGGGTGCGGAAGGCATCGTCGGCGCCGGTCAGGTCCGGGCAGGCCGGCTCCACCTCGCAGCCCAGCTCGGCGAACACCGCCGGCGCGGCCGCCAGCACCTCGCTCACCTCCGGGTCCACCGGCACCCGGCCGCCCAGGTCCGGCGCCCAGGCCACCCGCAGCCCGGTCAGGTCGGCGGCCAGCGGGCCTGCCACGTCCGACCCGCGCTGGTACAGCGCCGAGGGCGCCCTCGGGTCCGGCCCGGCCATCACGGACAGCCCCAACGTCACGTCCGCCACGGTGCGCGCCATCGGCCCCTGTACGCCCAGCGGCGACCAGGGCAGCGGATCCGGCCACTTCGGCACCCGCCCCGGCGAGGGCCGCAGGCCGACCACGTTGCAGAACGACCCCGGGTTGCGCAGCGAACCGCCGAGGTCGCTGCCGTCCGCGAGCGGGTGCATGCCGCAGGCCAACGCCGCCGCCGCGCCCCCGCTGCTCCCGCCGGCCGACCTGTTCAGGTCATACGGGTTGCGGGTGGCCCCGAACACCGGGTTGACGGTGTGGCTGCCGGCCGCGAACACCGGCACGTTGGTCTTGCCGATCGTGATCGCGCCCGCCTGCCGCAGCCGCTCGATGACCAGCTCGTCCGTCTCCGGCACGTTGTCCGCCAGCAGCGGCGAGCCGTACGTGGTCCGGATCCCGCCGGTGTCGTGGGTGTCCTTGTGCGCGATCGGCACCCCGTGCAGCGGACCCAGCGGCTCGGCGCGCGCCGACCACCGCTTGTCGGCCTCGTCCGCCTCCTCCAGCGCCCGCTCCGCGACCAGGGTGACCACCGCGTTCACCGCCGGGTTGACCCGCTCGACCTGATCCAGGTGCGCCTGCACGACCTCCCGCGCCGACGCCTCACCGTCCCTGATCAGCCGTGCCAGCTCACCGGCATCGGCCCAGCACAGTTCGCTCACGACGCGGCCCGTATCAGCGATTGAGACGACAACATAGCGAAGAACGTTACCGCCGCGACCGCCGCCTCGCCGCCCTCACGAGGATCCATGGGGCTCGTCCGTCCCACGCCGTCCTGGCCCGCGGCGCAGGCCCCGTCCCTGCCTGCGCCTGCGCCTGCGCCTGCGCAATAGAACGTTCTATCAATTGCTAGAACGATCTATCTACCGATGGAGGCACGGCGCCGGTCCACGTTCGATTACGGAAACAGCGGACTGGCGCCCCGCTCGCCGTGCACCGAAACGCGCCCGAGCCCGCCACGAACCTCACTTGCGCCGGTTGTTGGACTCCTGGAACCCGCTCTTGGACTTCTCATCGACGTCGAACGCCTGGAAGTCCCCGACCAGGATGTTGTCCGCGACCCGAACATCCACCGCGCCCTCCTGCGCAAGCACCGCCGCCTCGTACCTCGAGGAGAACGTGTTCCCCTTGACCAGCACGTTCGGGTACCCCTCCAGGTTGACCGCCTGCGACGCCCCGCTCTGGCAGTAGTTGTTCACGAACTGGATCGCGATCACCCCCGCCGGCACCCCGGCGTTGTGCCGCTCGGTGCCGCTGGCGATCAGGCACTGCGCGTCCACGTTGACGCACTTGTTGTTCTGGATCACGACGCCGTACGTGGTCGGGCTGTCGCTGTCGAAGGTCTGGAAGCAGTCGGTGTGCGGCGTCTGGCCCGCCGGGTAACCGGCCTGGCTGATGTCGTGCACGTTGTTGTTCTCGATGCGGTGGTTCACCCCGAAGAACCGGGCGCCGTCCGCGTCCGTGGCCGTCCGCCGCCGCGAGCCGCTGATGTCGTTGCCGCGCATCACGTCGCGCTGCCCGGAGATCACGATGCCGCTGCCGTCGGAGTCCTTGACCGTGTTGTTCTCCACCACCGAGCCCACGCACGGCGCACACCGGATGCCGTCGTCGGCGGCCCCGCGCACGTCGTTGTTGCGGATGATGACGTTCGTGCCCCTGGCCTTGATCCCGCTGCCGCCGTTCGTGTTGAACCCCTCCACCACGACGTTGTCGCCCCGGATCTCCAGCCCGCCGAACGTCGACCCGTCGGACAGCAGATGGATCGGCGCCTGCTGGGTGCCGGAACGTTGCAGCTTCAGCGACGCACCCTGCACATACTGGCCGTAGATGCACAGCCGGTCACCGGGCTGGGCCACGTCCAGCGCCTGCTGCGCACCGTTCGCGTCGCTCAGCGACTCCGAACAGTTCGTGGGCTTGGGCACCGTCCGGATGTCCGGGTTGGCCGCCTTCGGCGGAGTGATCGGCATCGGCGCCGCCGAGCACGCCCCCGCCACCACCGCGGCCGCCACCGCCATGCAGCCCAGCGCTAACGCCCGCCGCCAGCCAACCACCCTGATGCCACGAGTCCCCGACACTCGATTCATCCGCATGATCGTACGAACGGCAGCGCGTTTCCCGACTTCAGGGTGCGGCCGCCGCAAAAACGCCACGCGTTTCGCCCCTAGTCGATGGGGCTGGACTCCAGCGCGGCGGCGAGCGTGGCCATGTTCTCGATGATCACATCGGCGCCCGCGAGCCGGCGCCGCATCGAGGGTGCGTTGGCGAAACCGATGCACGAGGCCGCGGCGGCCTGGGCGGCGACGATGTCGCTCGGCGAATCCCCGACCATCACCGAGGCGGACGGCTTCGCCGAGAGTGCCTCCATGGCGCGCTCGACGGGCTCGGCGTTCGGCTTCATGCGATCCGGTTCGCCGTGGGGCCGGCCTATCACCGTGTGCACCAGGCCGGCCAGGCCGTGGCCGGTCAGGTATTCGCGGACGGCCTCGGTCGCGTTGTTGGAGACAATGGCTGCCAGTCGTCCGCTCGCGACGCAACCGCGCAACGCCCTCGCCCCCGCCGGTGTGGGTGCCGCCGACCGAACAGCCTCGATCTCGGCTCTCACGAGTTCGCCCTCCACGTCGCGGACGGCCGATGGGCCGAACCGGGCGGAGTAGCGCAGGACATCCAGCGGATCGTTCACATCGAATGCGCGCACGTCGATCGCCCGCGAATGTTGACGAAGCACCCCGACCAGTGACTCCGCCACCTCGGGTCTCGCCCGAGAAGCCCGCGAAGTCGATCGTCACCCTCGGCCGCTCGAAGCCGCGCTCGATGTGCGGCCGGAGGTTCACCGGCCGCTCCGCCCGAGCGGCAGCCCTTTCGCCGACTCCGACGGTTAATGGTGCACCGAAAAGCTCGGCTGCGGTGTGGCCGGGAAAGAGCGCCTCCAATACCCGACAGCGATCCGGATACGGCAACCCGGCGAGTTCACCGAACACCCACCGATAGAACTGCGCCCGACTGGGGTATGTGCCGACCAGGCTGGCATTGATCCTCAACGCCTGCTTGTCGTGCGCACGACAGAAAGCCCGATGGCTGTGCAAATGCCGTTGAGTCAGCAGAACCTTGAGCCCGTGAGTGGTTAGCGTGGCTATGGCAACGCTAACCACTCACGGGGTCGGGTCAGGCCAGGCCGTTGGCGGTGAGCCATTCCTTGGCGACGGTGCTGGGGTTGGGCTTGTCGGGGGCGTTGACCTTGGCGTTCAGGTCGATCAAGGTCTGGGTAGTGAGCTTGGCGGAGATGGCGTTCAGGGTCTGTTTGACCTGGTCGGTGGCCTTCTTGGAGTTGATCAGCGGGACCACGTTCTGGGCCGCGAAGTTGTTCTTCGGGTCGTCGAGGATGACGAAGCCCTTGTCCTTGATCGCGGGGTTGGTGGTGAAGATGTCGGCGGCCTGGATGGTGCCGTCCTCCAGGGCCTTGATCGTTACGGGGCCGGTGTCCAGCGGGCGGTAGGACTGGAACTTGCAGTTGTACGTCTTGAGGATGCCCGGGATGCCGTCCGCGCGGGTCTCGAACTCGGACGGGCCGCCGAAGACCAGCTCGCCGCAGTGCGGGGCCAGGTCGGCGATGGACTTGGCGTTGTACTTCTGGGCGGTCTCCTTGGAGACCACGACGGCGTCCTTGTCCTCGGCGGGGGACTTCTCCAGGACGGTCAGGGGCGCGGGCACCGTCTTCTGCAGCGCGGCGTAGACCTCGTCGGGGGCGCTCTGGGCGGCGTTCTGGTCCAGGTACTTCAGCAGGGTGCCGGTGTACTCGGGGATCAGGTCGATGGAGCCGTCCTTGAGCGCGGGCACGTAGGTCTCGCGGCTGCCCAGCGGCGGGGTGCTGTCGACCTTGACGCCCTTGGCCTGCAGCGCACCGGCGTAGATCGCGGCCAGCAGCGTGCTCTCGGAGAAGTTCGCCGATCCGATCTTGAGGACGTCGCTGGGTGCGGGCGAGCCGGCGCCGGAGCCGCTGTCCAGCGGACCGCCCCCACCACCCCCACAGGCGGCGAGCGCGAGGGCGGCGGCGGTTGCGGTGGTCAGCGCGGTCAGGGTGCGTCTCATGAGGTCACTCCGGCCTTCTCCAGGGTGGGTCGGTCCGCCGGCGGGCGGCGGGGGATGTCCGTCTTCGGTTCGCTGACCGGCCGGGCGCGGCGGCGGTCGACGCGCAGGCCCGGGGACACCACCGCGCGCTGCAGCAGCGCCAGGACGCCCTCGACCGCGAGCGCGAGCAGGCCGACCAGCACCGCGCCGCCGACCATCTGGGTGTAGTCGTGGCGGTGCAGGCCGTCGATCAGGTAGCGGCCCAGGCCGCCGTAGCCGACGTAGGCCGCGATCGCGGTGGTCGCGATCACCTGCAGCGCGGCGGAGCGCAGGCCGCCGATCAGCAGCGGCAGCGCGTTGGGCAGCTCGACCTTGAGCAGCACGTCCCGCTCGCGCATGCCCATGCCGCGCGCCGCGTCCACCACCGAGCGGTCCACGTTGCTGATGCCGGCGTAGGTGCCGGCCAGCAGCGGCGGGACGGCCAGAACCAGCAGCGCCGCCGTCACCGGCAGCAGCTGGATGCCGATCAGCAGCACGAACAGGATGAGCAGGCCGAAGTCGGGCAGCGAGCGCAGCCAGTTGGCGATGCCGACGACGAGGAACCCGCCCCGGCCGGTGTGGCCCACGAACGCGCCCACCGGCACCGCGATGACGAAGCCGACGACCAGCGCCAGCGCGCTGTAGTAGAGCTGTTCGGCCAACCGGACCGGGATGCCGTCGGTGCCCTTCCAGTGCGCCGGGTCGGCCAGCCAGCCCAGGACCTGCGCGAAGATGTTCATGAGGTTCTCCCGGCCGCCGTGCCGACCCGGTTCCACGGGGTGGCCAGCCGCCCGAGGGCCAGCAGCGCTGCGTCGGCCAGCAGGGCGAGCAGCATGGACAGCGCGATGCCGGTGACGATCTCGGTCGGGAAGCTGCGGTCGTAGCCGTCGGTGAACAGCTGGCCGAGGCCGCCGATGCCGATCGCCGCGCCGACGCTGACCAGGCTGATGTTGGACACGGTGGCGACGCGCAGGCCGGCGATCAGCACCGGGATGGCCAGCGGGAAGTCGACGGTGGCGAAGCGCCGCAGCGAGCGGAAGCCCATGGCGGTGGCGGCGGCGATCACGGCGGACGGGACGGCGGCCAGCGCGTCGGCGACCGAACGGACCAGCAGGGCCACCGTGTAGATGGCCAGGGCCACCACGACGTTGATCGGGTTGAGGATCTTCGTGCCCAGGATGCTGGGCAGGACGATGAACAGGACCAGCGACGGGATCGTGTAGAGGATCCCGGCGGACGGGATGAGGATCGCGCGGGCGGCTACCGAGCGGTTCGCCAGCCAGCCCAGGGGGACGGACACCACAAGGCCGATGACCACGGGCACCAGGGAGAGCACCAGGTGTTCGCCCAGCAGGGACAGGATCAGGTCCGCGTTGCGCGGGATCCAGCTCCAGATCACGCGGCGGCCTCGCTGGCGCGGGCGGCGGCCAGCGCGTCGAGCACGTCGTCGGCCTTGACCGAGCCGACCACCGCGCCCTGTCCGTCCACCGCGACGCCGATGCCGGACGGCGAGCTGAGCGCGGCGTCCAGCGCGCCGCGCAGGGAGTCGGCCTCGGTGTCGTAGAGGGAGCCGCCGGCGACCAGGTGCTCGGCGCCGATCAGCGTCTCTGTGCCGTCCCCGGGTGTGCCGTTGGCCCCGACTCGCTGTGCTGAGTCTCCCGACTCGCGGGCGGTGGGGGTGGGCAGGTCGGGGCCTCGGACCCAGCCTTGGGGGCGGCGGTCGGCGTCTACGACGAGGGCCCAGTCGTCGCCCAGGTCGGTGCGCGCCTGGGCGGTGGGGGTGCCCAGGGGGACCGTGCGGAGGTCGCCGATGGGGAGGCCGTCGGCGGAGCGGAAGCCCAGGCCTCGGTAGCCGCGGTCACGGCCGACGAAGTTGTCGACGAAGTCGTCGGCGGGGCGGGCCAGCAGGGCGCCGGGCTCGTCGTACTGGGCCAGCAGGCCGCCTACCCGGAAGACGGCCACCTTGTCGCCGAGTTTGATCGCCTCGTCGATGTCGTGGGTGACGAAGACGATGGTCTTGCCGAGCTCGGACTGCAGGCGGAGCAGCTCGTCCTGGAGGCTTTCGCGCACGACGGGGTCGACGGCGCTGAACGGCTCGTCCATCAGGAGTACGGGCGGGTCGGCGGCCAGGGCTCTGGCCACGCCGACGCGCTGTTGCTGGCCGCCGGAGAGCTGGCCGGGGTAGCGCTTGGCCATCTCGGGCGCGAGGCCTACCAGCTCCATCAGCTCGTGCGCGCGCTTGCGGGCCTTCTTCTTGTCCCAGCCCAGCAGCAGCGGCACGGTGGCCACGTTGTCCACGATGGTGCGGTGCGGGAACAGGCCGGCCTGCTGGATCACGTAGCCGATGCCCCTGCGCAGCTCGGCCGGGTCGCCGGCCATCACGTCCTTGCCGTCGACCAGGATGGCGCCCTCGGTGGGCTCGATCATCCGGTTGATCATCCGCAGCGAGGTCGTCTTGCCGCAGCCGGACGGGCCGACGAATACGGTGATCCGTCCGTTCTCCACTTCCAGGTTCAGGTCGTCCACGGCGACGGTGCCGTCAGGGAAACGCTTCGTCACATCCCGGAACTCGATCATCCGGGGCCCCCAACACTGTCGATGACAGCTCCTTGCCGGCCGCCACGAGTCCGAACAGGCTATCCCGCGCACGGTGGCCTAGCCAGGACGCCTCCCGTAGATCGGCGACGGCGGTGCCGGTCAGGGGGCCAGGGGGTCGGACTTCGGGGGTGGCGGCGGAAGGCCGGCGAGGAGGTCGAACTTGGTTTCCGGTCCGCCGTCGCGGGTCGGGTCCGGGCGCCGGGGTGGCGCGGACGGTCGGCCCGGTGGTTTGGGTGGTGCGGGCGGCGGGGGTGGCGGGGCCGACCGGCGAGGTCCGTCCGGGCGTTCCGGGGTGGAACGGCGCGGCAGGTCTCCTCCGGTCGGGGCCGCACGGCGGCCGGTTTCGGGGCGGTCGGTCGCGGGCGGGGCGGCGCGGCGGCCGCTGTCCGGGCGGTCACTCGCGGCGCGGCGGCGGCCCGACTCCGGGCGGTCGGTTGCGGCGCGGCGGCCGGTGTCCGGGCGGTCGGTTCCGGCCGGGGCGGCGCGGCGGGGCAGGTCCGGACGCTCGCTGTCGGGCGGGGCCGCGCGGCGGCCGGCCGGGCGGTCGAGGCCGCGGATGTCGATCGGCTCGGGCATCTTGGCGCCGGTCGGGAGGGCCTGGGTGGCCATGCCGTCGGGCGGGGACGGGGTCTCGCCGTCGGGGGTGGGCAGCGTCGGGCCGGTCAGGACGGAGCGGAACGCGGACGGGTCCATCGCCTTGGCGAACAGCCAGCCCTGGTAGGCGTCCACGCCGAGGCCGCGCAGGGCGTGGAACTGCTCGGCGGTCTCGACGCCCTCGGCCACGCAGTAGCGGCCCATCGCCGAGGCCATCTGGACGACGGCCCTGGCCACCGCGAAGTCGGCCGGGTCGGAGCTGATGCCGCTGACGAACGTCCGGTCCACCTTGACGATCTGCGCGGGCAGCTCCTTGATCCGCGACAGCGAGGAGTACCCGGTGCCGAAGTCGTCCACCGCGAAGCGCACGCCCAGCCCGGCCAGCTCGCTCATCGCGGCCAGGGTGCGCTTGGGCAGCGAGACCAGGCTGGTCTCCACCAGTTCGAGCACCAGCCGGTCGCCGTTCAGGCCGCTCTCCGCGAGCGTGGTGCGCACGGTCGGCAGGAAGTCGTCGTCGCCGGGGAGCAGGCCGGCCAGGTTGACTGCCACGCTGACCGGGCGGCGGTTGTGCGCGGGCCAGCCGGCGGCCTCCTTGGCGGCGGTGCGCAGCACCCACTTGTCCAGCTCGCGCAGCAGCCCGCCGCGCTCGGCCACCGGGATGAACTCGCCGGGGAAGAGCATGCCGCGCTCGGGGTGCGGCCAGCGGATCAGCGCCTCGGCCGAGCGCACGGTGCCGTCCGGGCCCACCACCGGCTGGTAGTGCAGCGCCAGGCCGTCGGTGGCGATCGCCTCGCGCAGCTCGTCCTCCAGCCGCAGCTGGTTGTTCGCGCTGGTCGCGGTCTCGGCGGTGACGAAGCCGAGCTGGCCGGCGCCCCGGCCCTTGGCGTCGTACATGGCGGCGTCGGCGAAGCGCAGCAGGTCCTCGGCGCTGGTGACGCCGATCCGGCCGTCGCCGTCCGCGGGGGTGGCCACGCCGATCGCGGCGGAGACCCGCACGACCTGGCCGTCCACCTCGACGGGGCCGCGCAGCAGCGCGGAGACCGTCTCGGCCAGCTTGGGCACCCCGCCGAAGGCCAGCACGTCGTCGCAGACCACCACGAACTCGTCGCCGGACAGCCGCGCCGGCGAGCAGCCCACCGGCAGCTCGCGCTGCAACCGGGCCGCCAGCATGATCAGCACCTGGTCGCCGGCGGCGTGCCCGAGCGCGGTGTTGACCCGTTTGAAGTCGTCCAGGTCGCAGCACAGGACGGCGATCTTGTGCCGGTCCGGGCCGGCCAGCAGGCGCCCGAGCCGGGCGGTGACCGAGGACCGGTTGGGCAGCCGGGTCAGCTCGTCGTGGGTGCCGGACATGCGCAGCACGTCGGCGGCACGGCGGCGCTCGGAGATGTCGGTGAACACCACCAGCCAGAACGGGCGGCCGTCGTCGCCGATGGAGACCGTCACGGACAGCTCGCACCAGACGGAGGTGCCGTCGGCGCGCCGGATGGCGTACTGCGGCACCCGGTAGCCGGTGGGGCCGCCGGGGCGCGGGCGGCGCAGGAACGCCAGTTCTTCGTCCTCGCCGTCCTGGGGGGTGTTGCCGGCAGCGGTCGGCTCGACGGCCAGGCTGCGGGCGGACACCCCGCGCAGCCGTTCGCCGGACACGCCGAGCAGCGCGCACAGGGCGCCGTTGGCGTCGACCAGGTGGCCGGTGCGGTTGAACACGCCGACGCCGACCGGGGCGATCGACACCAGGTCCAGGTAGCGCTGGGTGGCGCGGCCGATCCGCTGCTCGGCGACCCAGCGCTCGGTGACGTCCTGCACGGTGCCGACCAGCCGCACCGGCGCGCCCTCGGCGTTGCGCTCGACGGTGGCCCGGCAGCTGAGAACGTGCTCGGACGGCGGTACAGCGCGACCCGCACCGAGATCAGAACGACCCGCTGAGGAGCGCTCATCCAGCCCCGCCGGCGAGTGAGGCGAGGGCACGGTACGGCGTTCGATCTGGTGCTCGTCGGTGGCCTTGTTCGTGTCGGCCGCCTTGTCGCCGGGCTTGGCGGCCTGGTCGCGCAGCACGGTGCACAGAGCGGCGACCTGTTCGAGCTCGATCGAGCCGTTGGGTTGGGCGTCGGGTTCGAGGCCGATGTCGCGGTACAGCTCGACCAGCGCCACGCTGCGGTGCAGTGCGCCGGTGCGCAGGTCGTAGCTCCAGCCGCCCACCTTGGCCAACCGCTGCAGCTCGGCGATCTCGCGGTCGGCGTCGTCGCGGCGGGCGACCGGCGGCGCGGCTGCCGCGGCGTCGATCAGCATCACGGCGCGCAGGCCGTCCGGTCCCACGTTCGGCAGCGCCCAGCGGACCACCCGCACCCTGGCCAGTGCGCCGTCCGGGCGGACCAGCCGGGCGTCGCCGTCCGGGCCGACCACCAGCTGCGACAGCGGGCGGCCGACGATGCCGTCGGCGGCGTTCGGCAGCCGTGGGTCGCGGCCGGCCATCCGTAGCAGGGCCGCGTTCACCCGCAGCACGCGGTCGCCCGCGTCGCAGAGCATCGTGGGCGCGGACGGCAGCGGCAGCGCTTCGATCGAGACCGACGCCGAGGGCGGGGCGGCCGGCGGCGGGGTCGGAGGAGTCGACGGCGGCGGGGTCGGCGGCACTAACGCTCGCGTCGCGCCGGAGTCCGGTCCGGCGCTGCCCGGCCCCGCGGGAGCGGCAGGCGGCGCGACCTTCTGCGTCGCCGATGCGGCCCGCGCGTTCGCAACCCCGGCCTGGTTGCCCGCGCCGGCGGGCTTGGCACCCGAAGGCGCGCCAGCCGAGGGGGCGGCACCGCCCGCACCGCCCGCACCGGGCGCGGCGCCGGCACCAGAACCCAGCGGGCCGACCGAACCCTGTCCGCCGTTCGAACCGGGCGCGCCGCGCGGGGCCTGGCCGTTCCCGGGGACCTGCGCGTTCCCGGGATTACCGTGGCGCGAGCGGGCCGGCGCGGCGGGGGCGCCAGGGCCGGCGATACCGGCCGGTGAGTCCGGGATCGACGAGTATCCGGGGGCGACCAGCGGATTGGGTTGCGAGTCGGAGACCTGGGCGGGCACCAGGCCGTGCCTTCCGGCGGCCCCGTTCCGTATCCCGGTCGTCGACCCCGCTCCCCCTCGTCCGCCCGGACCCCCACCCCTCTGGGAGTCGAGCCACTGCCCGAGGTCGGCCACGTGTTCCCCTTCACGGTCCGAATTCACGCCCGCGTGGACGTTGTCACCCGGCCCAACGAGCCATGGCAACAAAAGGTCCGGGGGTCTCACTCGTGTAGGTGACAAACTATCGGCCGGGTGCGCGGACGGTCCCTCACGAAGGGTTACTGCCCGTGAAGGCCCGCGGATTTGCCCAGGTCGAGCCGCATCGCCATGCTACCGTCCGTGACCGGTGTGATCACAACCCGCGTGCACCGATTGGGGTGATCAACCGGCCGCCGTGCCCCCACCACACCGGTGACCGCGTTCCGGTGAAACCCGTTCTCGCCGGCGCGTCGCGGTCGGCACTACCGCCGGGGCACCGCCGCGCCCAGGGCGCGCAGCAGGTGCTCGGCGAGGTCTTCCAGGTAGGCGGCGGTCACCGGGACGCCTCGGACGTTGGCGCGCCAGTAGATCGGGGCGGCGACCAGGTCCAGGGCGAGCTCGACGTCGAGGTCCGAGGGCAGCTCGCCGCGCTCGACGGCGCGACGCAGGGTGGCCGCCCCCAGCGCCCGCCTCGGCTCGCCGACCGCGTCCCGCATGGCCTCGGCCAGGTCCGGGTTGCGCGCCGCCTCGGCGGTCAGGTCCGGCAGGATCGTCGCGGTCCTCGGATGCGCCAGCCACTCGTGGATGGCGTGCAGCGTGGCGAGCAGGTCGCCGCGCAGCGACCCGGTGTCCGGGACCTCGGCGCGCGGCACGCTGAACTCCGAGATCACCGTGACCACCATGTCCCGCTTGGCCGGCCAGCGGCGGTACAGCGCGCTCTTGCCGACGCCCGCGCGCCTGGCCACCGCCTCCATGGACAGCCGCCCGTAGCCGCGCTCGGCCAGCTCGTCCAGCACGGCCTCGGTGATCGCGCGGGTCACCCGGGACTGGAGTACGGCAGCGCCGGTCGGCGCGCGGCGGGTCTCGGTCACGGTCTCAGCATACGTGTGGACGGTACGTACCCGTCCCGTCTACATTGAGATAGGACGGTACGGTTCCGTCCCGTCCAAATTCTGGGAGGAGGCGGCATGCGCGCCGTGCTGTTCGAGGACGACAAGCAGTTCTGGTTCGAGACGCTGCGGGTGTTCGGCAACGCCAGCTACGGCGGTGCGGACTTCGGCGAGGTGCTGGCCACCGCCGAACGGATCACCCCCGGCGACTACGACGGCTGGCACGACGCCTGGCTGGCCACCGCCGAGCGGGTCGGCGGGGAGGCTTCGCGCGCGCAGGCCGCCGGGCACCCGGTCAGCGCCCGCGACGGCCACCTCCGCGCGTCCACGTACTTCCGTACCGCCGAGTTCTTCCTGCACGACAACCCGAGCGACCCGCGCATCGCGTACGCCTACGACAGGTCGGTGGAGCACTTCCGGGCGGCGGCGCGGCTGTTCCGGCCGGCGATCGAGCCGGTGACGATCCCGTACGGCTCGATCGCCGGGGCGGCGCTGCACGGCTACTTCTACCGCGCCGGCGACGGGTCCGAGCCGCGCCCGACCGTGATGATGCACAGCGGGTTCGACGGCAGCGCCGAGGAGGTGCACTTCGTCGGCGCGTGGGCCGCCGTGGAGCGCGGCTACCACGTGCTGAGCTTCGACGGGCCCGGCCAGCCCAGCGCCATCCACCGCTACGGCCTGCCGTTCCGGCCGGACTGGGAGCACGCGGTGGCGCCGGTGCTGGACCACCTGGCCACCCGGCCCGAGGTCGACATGACGCGGGTCGCGCTGCTGGGGCAGAGCCTCGGCGGGATGCTCGCGCCGCGCGCCGCCGCGTTCGAGCCCCGGATCGCCGCGGTCATCGCCGTCGACGGGGTGTACGACGCCGCCGCCGCGGTGACCGCCATGTTCCCGCTCGACGCCGACGAGCTGGCCCGCCGCGCCCGCGCGCCGCGCGACGACGAGCTGGACGACATGCTGCGCACGGCCATCGAGACCAACCCGACGGCGCGGTGGGCCTTCGGGCACGGCCAGTACGTGATGGGCGCCGACTCGCCCCGGCGGTTCCTGGCCAGCTACCTCGACTACCACCTGCGCGACGGGGTGGCCGAGCGGATCGCCTGCCCCACCCTGGTCTGCTCGGCCGCCGACGACCTGTTCTTCGAGGGCCAGCCGCAGCGGCTGTTCGAGCACCTGACCTGCCCGAAGACGCTGCTGGAGTTCACCGCCGAGGAGGGCGCCGACGCGCACTGCCACGTCGGCGCGCAACGGCTCGCGCTGGCGCGCATCTACGACTGGCTCGACGACGTCCTGCACCCGTGAGTGGTTAGCGTTGCTATAGCCACGCTAACCACTCACGGCTATTGCGGTCACCTCCGCGGCGGCCGGCCCGTCGAGGGGGCATGGGTATCGCATATGTTGTCGTCGCCGGCGTCACGATCCTGGCGAACGCGGGCATCGCGGCGGCGGACTTCGCTCGGGCGCGGTTCGTTCTCGACAACTCCGCCGAGGTCGGCGTGCCGGTCTCGTGGCTGCCGGGGCTGGCGGTGCTGAAGGCGGCCGGCGCGGCGGGGTTGTTGCTGGGGCTGCTCGGGGTGCCGGTGATCGGCACGGCGGCCGCTTTCGGGCTGGTGGCGTTCTTCGTCGGCGCGGTGATCGCGCACGTGCGCGCCCGGGTGTTCTACAACATCGCCTTCCCGGGGGCGTTCCTGGCGCTGGCCGCCGCGTCCCTGGTGCTGTCGATCGCGGTGGGGGACGCGGCGGCCGACCTGGGCGTCGGTTAGGACTGCGCGGCGGCGCGGGCGACGGCGGTGGCGACCGTGGAGGCCACCCGGGGGTCGAACGGGCTGGGCACGATCCGGTCGGTGGCCAGGTCGTCGGTGGCCACCTCGAAGATCGCCTCGGCGGCGGCCAGCTTCATCGCGTCGGTGATCCGGGTGGCGCCGGCGTCCAGCGCGCCCCGGAACACGCCGGGGAAGGCCAACACGTTGTTGATCTGGTTCGGGAAGTCGCTGCGGCCGGTGGCGACCACGGGGGCGTAGCGGGCGGCGACGTCCGGGTTCACCTCCGGGTCGGGGTTGGACAGCGCGAACACCATCGGGTCCGGCGCCATCGTGGCCAGCAGCTCCTCGGGCAGGGTGGCGCAGGACAGCCCGATGAACACGTCGGCGCCGGGCAGCGCGTCGGCCACCCCGCCGCTGATCCGGCGCGGGTTGGTGCGCTCGGCCAGGTCGGCCTTGACCGGGTTCATCCCGTCCCGGCCGGGCACCAGCACGCCGCGCGAGTCCAGCACCGTGACGTCGGTGACGCCGGCGGCGAGCAGGATCTCCGCGCAGGCCACCCCGGCCGCGCCGGCGCCGGTGATGACGACCTTCAACGGCGGCAGCTCGCGCCCGAGGGCGGCGCACCCGCCGCGCAGCGCGGCCAGCACCACGATCGCGGTGCCGTGCTGGTCGTCGTGCATGACCGGGCAGTCCAGCGCCTCGGTGACCCGGCGCTCCAGCTCGAAGCAGCGCGGCGCGGAGATGTCCTCCAGGTTCACCGCGCCGAAGCTGGGCCGCAGCCGCACCAGCGTCTCGACGATCTCGTCCACGTCGGTGGTGTCCAGCACGATCGGGATCGAGTTCAGCCCGCCGAAGGTCTTGAACAGCGCCGCCTTGCCCTCCATCACGGGCAGCGCGGCGCGCGGGCCGATGTCGCCGAGGCCGAGCACGGCGGTGCCGTCGCTGACCACCGCGACCAGCCGGTCCGACCAGGTGTAGCTGGCGGCCAGGCTGGCGTCGGCGGCGATCACCCTGCTCACCTCGGCCACGCCTGGGCTGTAGGCCACGGACAGGTCGCGGGCGCCGTCCAGCGGCACGGTCGGGGCGATGTCCAGCTTGCCGCCCCGGTGGGCGGTGAGGATCTCGTCCGTCCCGATCTCGCCGACTTCACGGACGGCGGCGGTATCCGAGGGCGTGATGCGCTCGGGCACGATCGTCACGATCTTGTTCCCTTCGAAGAACCGGTGCTGGTGAAACGGCGGGTGTCCCAGGCACCCGCTGGCCGTGCACCGGTCCGCGAGGTATCGCGCCACCACGGTGCCCGACGGCGCCTCGGGTCGCGCCGCTGGATGGCGCGGCGGCCGGCGAGGCTCGGCTGTCAGGTAGGCCTCCAGTGTGTCATCTCTCCGGGCGGCTTGTCTGCCCCGTCTAGCAGAATCACACCCCGTGCAGTGTCGATCTTTGTCCATCTCGGGCGCCTGGGCCTTCTCGCCGCCGCGGTTCGACGACGACCGGGGAGAGTTCGTGGCGCCGTACCAGGAGGCGGCGTTCGTCGAGGCGGTCGGGGCGCCGCTGCGGGTGGCGCAGTCCAACCACAGCGTGTCCCGGCGCGGGGTGATCCGGGGGGTGCACTTCGCGGACGTGCCGCCCGGGCAGGCCAAGTACATCTACTGCCCGCGCGGCGCGCTGCTGGACGTGGTGGTGGACGTGCGGGTCGGCTCGCCGACGTTCGGCGCGCACGAGGCGGTGCGGCTGGACTCCTCGTCGTACACCGCGCTGTACCTGTCCGAGGGGCTCGGGCACGCGTTCTGCGCGCTGGAGGACGACACGGTCGCGAGCTACCTGTGCTCCACGCCGTACGCGCCGGCCATCGAGCGCACGGTCTCCGCGCTGGACCCCGCGCTGGGCCTGCCCTGGCCGTCCGGCCTGACGCCGGTGCTGTCCGAACGCGACGCCGCCGCGCCGACGCTGGCCGAGGCCGCCGACGCGGGCCTGCTCCCCCGGTTCACCGGCCGCTGTTCGGGAACGTGACGCAGATGGCGACGAGCGCGGCCGCGCTCAGGCCCAGCGCGATCGCGATCGTGGCCGGGTAGCCCAACCGCCCGGCCAGGACCGGCCCGAGCGCCGAGGCGCCCACCGCGATGCCGTAGCCCCAGGAGCCGAGCAGCGTGAAGTCGCTGCCCTCGGTGTTCTCCCGGCACAGGTCCATGCAGACGGTGAAAATGATCGTGTTGGTCACGCCGCGCGCCACCCCCAGGGCAGCCACGGTGGCCACCGCCAGCGCGGTGTTGGCCAGCGGGAACAGCCCGGCGGTGGCGACCAGCTGCACGGCGGCCGCGGCCACCAGCGCCGGCTTGCGCCCGTACCGCCCGACGATCCCGCCCGCCATGGCGGCTCCGGCGATGCCCGCGACGCCGGTCAGCACGGAGGTCAGCAGTCCGAGCTGGTCGAGCCGCCAGCCGCCGTCGATCAGCATGGGCGCCAGCAACGACTGCGGCAGGATGATCCCGGACCAGGTCAGCGGGACCACCAGCCCCATCCAGGCGGCCACTCCCGGCCGCCGGGGCAGCGACAGCACGTCGGCGACCCTCGGCCGCCGCTCGGTCTTGGTGGCGGCGGGCTCGACGAGGCGGTACGCGGCGATCATCGGGACCAGGCTGACCCCGCTGAGCGCGACCATCGCCCAGCCCCAGCCCCAGTGCTGCACGATCACCAGGGTTCCGGTGGTCCCGACGATCGCGCCGCCGAACCCGGCGCCGACCTGCACCGCGTTCGCGGCCGCGCGCCCGGCGTGCGTGGTGAGCCGGACGGTCAGGGCGTCGGTGGCAATATCCTGCGTGCCGATCAGCGCGGCCAGCACGCAGGTGGCCACGAACAGCGCGGTGAACTGCGTACCGATGTCCAGCGGGACCATCGCCAGCAGGGTCAGCGCGATCGCCGGCTGCACCAGCAGCAGCCACATGCGGTAGTGGCCTCGACGCGCGCCGGCCTCCCGGCGGCGGTCGACCAGCGGCGCCCACAGGACCTTGGCGATCGTCCCGAAGGTCACCAGGGAGATGGCCCCGACCTGGTCGAGCGACGCACCCCGCTCGCGCAGCAACGCCGGCAGCGCGACGATCAGGCCGGCGGCGAGATACTGACCGCCGTAGAGCACGACCAGCGTCACCAGCCGTCGCCCGCCGCGCACACCGTGACGCCCGCTGTCGCCGTGGCCACCGTGCCCATGACCCCCGCACACATCGTGCTGTCGCCCCGCACACGTCCTGTCATGTGTGCGGAGGCGAGATGGGGTGTGCCGTGCGGGCGGGGTGTGCCGTGCGGGCGGGCGGTCGGTCACCGGGCGGGTCCGTCCGGCGTCGACGCCCCGGTGCGGCGGCGCGGCAGCGACAGGCCGGCGAGGAGCGCGGCGGCCAACGCGCACGCCGCGGCCACCGCGTAGGCGGCCGAGTACCCGCGCGCGCCGGATGCGGTGGCCACCGTGGTCAGCACGGCCAGCCCGAGCGCGCCGCTGGCCTGGCGGATCGTGTTGAGCACGCCGGCGGCCACCCCGCTGTGGCGCGCGGGCACCGCCGCGGTCGCCGCGACGGTGATCGGGGTGAACGCCGCCCCGATTCCCAGCCCGAACACCGCGACCGCCGCCAGCACCGCGGCCGTCCCCGGGTGCGCCTGACCGGTCAGGACGCCCAACGCGGCGAACCCGACACCGGCCGGCACCAGCCCGAGCACCGCCGCCCGGCGTGTCCCGAGCGCGGTGGTGGTCCGCCCCGCGCACCGGCCGCCGACGATCAGCCCCACCGCACCGGGCAGAAACGCCAGGCCGGCGGCGAACGGCGTCTCGTGCCGGACCGTCTGCAGGTACAACGACAGCAGCACCGGGCTGGCGAAGAACCCGAGGCCGATCAGGAACATCACCGCGTTCCCGCTGCTCACGCCGGGTGCCCTGAACATCGAGAGCGGCAACAGCGGCGACGCGGCCCACCACCGGGAGTGAGCCACGAACGCCGCCAGCAGCGCGAGCCCCAGCACCGCCACGACGACGGAGCCGACGTCGAGCGCCTGGCCGCCGCCCCGCCCGGCGCTCATGATCGCGAACACCAGCGCGGTCAGGCCGAGCGTGGCCAGGACCGCCCCCGGCACGTCCAGCCGCGCCCGCACCGGCCCCCGGCGAACGGACGCCCTCGGCAGCGCGCGCACCGCCAGCGCGACCACCGCCGCGCCGAGCGGCAGGTTGACCAGGAAGATCCACCGCCAGCCCGCCCACTGCGTCAACACGCCGCCGAGCAGCGTGCCGGCCGTGCCGCCGCACGCGCCGACCACGCTCCAACTGGCCAGCGCGCGGGCTCGCGCCGCGCCGGCGAAGCTCGTGTTCACCGTGGCCAGCGTCGCCGGCAACATCAGCGCGCCACCGAGCCCCTGCGCGGCCCTCGCCGCCACCAGCACGCCCGCCGACGTGGCCAAGCCCGCGCCGACACTGGCCACCGTGAACACCGCGGTCCCGGCCACCAGCACCGCCCGGTGCCCGTACACGTCCGCGCATCGCCCGCCCAGCAGCAGGAAGCCGGCGAAGACCAACGTGTAGGCGTTCATGACCCAGGCCAGCTGACCGCCAGGGACGCCCAGCTGGACCTGGATGTCCGGCAACGCCACCGCGACGATCGTGGCATCCAAGATCACCACGAACACGGCGAGGCACGCCGCCACCAGCACGACACGCGGACAGTCGTTCGCGCTCCCGCCGCGACCCAGTGCCCGCCGCTCACCGTAACGGGCGCGTGACCGCCGGAGACGCTTCGTGAACAACCCTTTGAGCGAGCCATCCCGGCGCACCCATGACGCCACCAGCCGAAGACCAGCCATAAGGGCACCCTAACAGATTAGTTAATGCATTAACTAACTCATTTCGACCTACCCTTCACTAGATGGACCACGCGCCGCCCAGCACGCCTCGCCGGGGTCGACCCCCGGTGCTCGACCTGGACAAGATCGTGACCACCGCCGCCGGCATGGATCCGAGCCGGCTCACGATGACCTCCGTCGCCGCCGAGCTGGGCGTCACGACCCCGGCGCTCTACCGCTGGGTCAGCGACCGCGACACCCTGCTGAGCCTGGTCAGCGCGCGCATGGCCGAGCGCATCCTTCCCGCCGGCCAGCCCGACCCGGCCACCTGGCGGGAGTGGCTCACCGAGTGGGCGCACAACCTGCGCCGCGAGTGCGAGACCGCGCCCGGGTTCGCCGTGCGCCTGCTGACCGGTCCCCACCGCGCGGAGAACCACGTCGAGTTCGAGCACCGCGCCACCGCCGCCTTCGTCGCCGCCGGCATCGACCCGACCGACGCGCCGCAGTACTGGTCCGCGTTCAGCGCCGCCGTCCTCGGTTGGATCGCCGCCGACCAGAGCCACAACTTCCCTTCGACCACCCCCATGGACTTCGACACCTTGTTGCGCATGCTGCTCCAGGGCACCGCGCCCGGCCCCGGTCGCCCAGCCGCCTCGTGACCGGCACACAGGGCCGCCACCGCACACGGCTTGGAGACGCGCGTGCCGCGGCAACACCATGTGTGCGGCGCGGAAACGGCGGCCGGCCGGACTACCAGGTCAGCGGGTGGGCGTCGCGGAACAGGCCGCCGGTCGGTCCGGTGTCCGGCAACGTCGCCGCCCACACCACGCCGGCGGCGCCTTCCGCGACCGGGCGGCCGCCGCGCCCACCCATGTCCGTCGCCACCCAGCCCGGGCAGACCGCGTTGACCAGGATGCGGCGGTGCCGAAGCTCGGCGGCGAGCTTGACGGTGAGCATGTTCAGTGCGGCCTTGCTGACCGAGTAGGCCGGCGTCCCGGCCGACCCACCCGTCTCCGCGAACGAGCCAGCACCGCTGGTGACCATGACGACACGCCCGCCCGCGCCCATCAGTGGCAGCAGCGCGGCACACATCCGCCAGGCGCCGACAAGGTTGACGTCAAGCGCCTCGTGGACCACCGCGAAGTCCGGTGCGACCGCGCGCTGGCCGGTGTCGTAGTGGATGCCGGCGTTGTTGACCAGCACGTCCAACCGCCCGTACTCCTCGCGCAGCCACCCGGCAAAAGCGTCGACGCTCGCCGGGTCGGTGACGTCCAACCGCCGCGCGCACGCCCCCGCGCCCGCCCGCGCGGCCGCGCGCTCTCCGGCTGCCGGATCGCGAGCGCCGAGCACGACCCGGTGGCCACGCCCCGCCAGCTGACGCGCGACCTCGGCGCCGATGCCCCGGTTCGCGCCGGTGACCACCGCGACCGGCCGTGCGCTCCGATCCGTCACATATCGACCCTAAACCGCCGAGTCGTCACGATCGGGCGGTGCGCGGGCCTCACTGGTCGCCGCCCGCGCGGTGTCATCCGTCATGGCCACGTCACACCGCCTGCTCGCCGGGCTCGTCGTAGAGGCCCCACGGCAGCCGTGTGTAGCCGTCGTCGCAGGGGGTGCCGTCGGAGACGAAGTAGGCGCCCGTGGTGAGGTCGACGATCGAGGACACGATGGTCTGCGAGCGCAGCAACGGGTCCTCCCGAGGGTCCGGGTGGCTACATACCGAGTCGGGGTGGCCGAAGTGGTCGCTCAGTCCGTCGCCGATCAGCTTGCGCACGGCGTCGGGGTCGGGTTCGCCGACGCACGCGCGCAGCCGTCCTCGCAGCACCTCGGTGCGGTAGAGCGAGTCGACGGCGAACGGACGGTAGGAGTCGGCCAGTTGGCTGGGCACGCCGGCCTGGTAGTGGTTGGCGTGCACCAGCAGGCCGTCGTCGGGGTAGAGCCAGCGGTGTCGCGCCGGGGTGGTCTCCAGGTCGATGCTCACGCCGTCGCGATGGGTCAGCAGCAGGTTCGCCGCGATCTGTTGGCGGACCCGGAACGGGACGTCCAGCGCGTCGGAGAACCTGTCGCTGTCCAGGATCCGGCGGCGGATGAACGCCTGCGGGATGCCGATGGCGTTGTCGAAGCGCCCGCCGAGGCCATTGGCGTTCAGCGCGATCCCCGCCGAGTTCGCGCCGTGCCTGCCGATCTGACCGGCCTCCACCTGCATGATCACCGTGGGCTTCGGCGGCTGGACGATGCGCAGCATGACCGTCCAGTTGACCGCCTCGGCCCGCCAGTCCCAGTTCTGCGCGGCGTAGACATGGCCGTCGCCGGCGGCGGGCGGCAGCAGCGCCAGCGACGTGCACTCCGCCGACGAACCACAATCCGGGGCCGGGTCGATCCTGGCGAACGTGTGGTCGTAGACGATCTCACCCCTGGCGTTGAGCGCGAGCACCTCCAGCGGGTCCACCCCGGCGCCCTCGGCGACGCCGGCCATCTCTTCCACCAGGTCGGGCGCGAAGTCCTCCACCAGGGGCAGCCAGCGACGCGCCCGGGCCATCACCTCGGGCCAGTCCAGGCCGGAGGACCGCGCGAACGCCGCCGCGTAGTAGTCGATCGAGGCGCGCACCCGGGGACCGGCGGCCTCGCCGTAGTGCCGCCCGCGCTCGCGGGGGGTACCGCGCAGCTCGATCAGCGAGATAGCCATGACTGCTGCTCCGTAACGGATAGTACGAGTCCGAGACGTCGATGTAATGGAAGCTACGCACATCATGTAACGAACGATTCGCCACTGTCAAGCGGTGTAGTGTATGGTTCATCCTGATGCCAGATCCGACCTTCGTGGGCCGCCTGCGCGAGCGGCTCGCCGACCTGTCCCCCGCCGAACAGGTCGTGGCGTCTTACCTACGCGACCACGCAGAGGAGGTGTTGTTCGCCAGCGCCGACCAGATAGGCAAGGCCACCGGCACCAGCAACGCGACGGTGATCCGGGCCGCGAAGTCGCTGGGGTACGCCGGGCTGCCCGAGCTAAGGCACGACCTCGGCATGGGCATGATCGGCCAGACCCGGCCGTCCATCCGGCTGCGCAATCGCATCGAGCACGCCGGGCACGACGCCGAAGACCTGCTCGACTCCGTGTTCGCCGAGGCCGGCGAACGGATCGGAGAAACGCGGCGGCTGGTCGGAGCGGAGGAGCTCACGGCCGCCACCGAGCTCATCAGCTCGGCCCGCGAGGTGGTCGCGTTCGGCCTCGGGCTCTCCTCACTCACGGCCCGCTACCTGGTCATGCGACTGGGCCGGCTGGGCCGGCGGGGTCGAGACGCCTCGGCCACCGGCTTCGCGCTGCCGGACGAGCTGCTGGCGCTGGCCGCCGAGGACGTGGTGGTCATGTACGTGCCGGGCCGACTGCTGCCGGACTGCGAGGTGGTGCTCGACCACGCCGCGGAGGTGGGAGCACCGGTGATCCTGGTGTCCGACTCGCTCACCAGCCGGTTGCGCGACCGGGTGCGGGTCTGCCTGCCCGCCGTCCACACTCCGAGCGGCCTGACAGGTGAGTTCCTCACCTCGCTGGTACTGACCGACGCGCTGCTGCTCGCGGTCGCCGCGCGCGGTGAGGAACGCGCCGCCGCAACCTCCGAGCTGCTGACCAAGCTGCGGGGGCGGCTCTACCCGGGGGCACGACCCCGCCGGTCGTGAGTGGCGAATACGGACATGTCGCCGCGTGGCGGGCGAGCCGCGTGGCGGGCGAGCCGTGTGGCGGGGTAAGACGACGGAGGGCAGCGGTACGGGTCCCCCGCGCTCATGGGCGGCGTAGGCGCGTCGGCGAGGGCCACAGCCGGACGCGGACCACGCCGAGCACCTCGGCCGGGCCGAGTTGGGCGGAGTCCGTCGAGCCGTACGGGTTGTCGCCGGTGACGTGCCAGCCGGCGCCGGCCGGGCGGTCCGCGCGCTTGATCGACAACTGCCCGGGGCGGGCCGGCCAGCGGACCAGCACCACGTCACCGGTCCTCGGCCGGGCGCCGAACGTGACGAGGACCACGTCTCCGTCGCGCAGTGCCGGCGACATGGACGGACCCCGCACCACCACCCGCCGCCACCTCAACGGCACCGCCTCACCGCCTGTACCTCACCCGTGCGCGCCTGGGTGCACGGGCCTGCCACCCTCCGGATCGCGGAGTAGTGTCGCGCTGGTCGGAACGATCACCAAGCTAAGGGAGTAACAATGGGACTGCTGTCTCGCGTTCTCCGTCCTCGGCTGGAGGCCACGGCGCACTGTGACCTCCCCTGCGGCGTGTACGACCCCGCACAGGCCCGGATCGAGGCCGAGTCGGTGAAGGCAATCCAGGAGAAGTACCAGGGCAACGACGACGCGGACTTCCGGGCGCGCGCGATCGAGATCAAGGAGCAGCGCTCCGACCTGGTCAAGCACCACCTCTGGGTGCTGTGGACGGACTACTTCAAGCCGCCGCACTTCGAGAAGTACCCGGAGCTGCACGAGCTGTTCAACAAGGCCACCAAGGCGGCCGGCGCCACCGGCACCAAGGGCTCCAACGACCCGGCCACCGGCCAGCAGCTGCTGGACTACATCGCGCAGATCGACAAGATCTTCTGGGAGACCAAGCAGAACGCCTGATCACCCCCGGAGGCGCCGGCTCACGGGTTCAACCCCCGTGGCCGGCGCCTTCGTGCGTCCGCCCCGCCGGGCCGCGGTCGGCGGCACACAGCGGGCGGGCGCCGCACACGGGGTTGGAGCTGTGACATGCGCTCGCTCGTCGCTGCGCTCCCTCCTGGGTGCGGCGACGGCCAGGTGTGCGCGGCGCGGCTTATTTCATGCGGGGGTGCGAATACGTTGATTCTTAACGTCGCCTAGGCGGGGGTACCCATTTGCTTTCGCGTTACGTAGCGTCGAAGTGGTCCATTTCCGAACCCAGGAGGATCACGGTGTCGCTCAAGGTACCGGCGGACCTGCTCGCCCAGGCGCAGCAGGGGCCAGTTTCGGACGTCGATTTCATCGAATGCATTCAAGACTCGCTGCCCTACGCCTGGTCCGTGGTGAGCGGACTCGGCCGTGAGCTGCGCGAAACCGGTGATCAGATGGCGATCGACGACACCGAGCCGCCAACCGAGGCTAGCTGGGGCCAGCTGTTCCGACTGGTCGGAAGCGACGCAATGCGAGGGGCCGTGGAGCGTCACTTCGGTGTGCGGATGGCATTCCAGAACTGCCATAAGGTCGCCTTCTTCGACCCGAGCGCGACAGAAGAGTATGCGGAGTTCGTCTCGCCCAGGGCTCAGCTTCTGAACCAAAAGCCGGAGCTGGTCGACTGCTAAGGGGGTCGCGTCCGGAATAGACGGTCGGGGGGCGTCGGAGCGCGGGCGTCCCCCGCCGGCCGCTTCGGGAGGGTCAGCCGTCGCCTAGCCGGATGATCGCCCAGGCCTGCAGCGCGGCGGCGGTGAGCAGCACGCAGATGGCGGCCCGGTAGCCGCCGGTGGCGTCCACCAGGAGCCCCATCAGCAACGGCGCGAGACCCGCGACCGTGTATCCGACGCCGAGCGCCAGCCCGCTGGTGGAAGCGCTCGCGGGGCCGTCCGGGGTGCGCCAGGCGATGATCGTCATGCCCAGCGGGAACATCGCGCCGCCGCCGAGCCCGATCAGGATCACCCAGGGCCACGGCCCGACCACCGGCGGCAGCGGTACCAGCAGCGCGCCGAGCGTCCCGACCGCGAACGTGCCGACCGCCAGCGACGCCCAGAACCGCCAGCGACGGCGGCGGTCCACCAGCGCCGGGGCGAGCAGCGCGGACGGCACCTGCGCGAGGCTGAAGACGGCCATCAGCACGCCGGCGAGCGCGGGCGCCCAGCCCTGGCTCTGGTAGTACGGAGCCATCCAGGTCAGCCAGCCGTAGTAGACCAGCGAGGTGCCGGCCTGGTACACGGACGCGAGCCTTGCCAGCCGGGTCCACCGGCGCGGCGACACCCGGGGCGGCGGGGTGGACGCGCGCCGGTCCGCCCTCGGCGCCGGGCGGCCAGGCGCGGTGGTGCGGACCGCGCGGGCGACGGGGGTCCACCCGGCGACCGCGAGCAGCGCCGGCACCGCCCACACCGCCAGCGAGAACGACCAGCCGCCGAGCAGCGTGGCCAGCGGCACCGCGATCGCGCTGGACGCCGTCGCGCCGGCCAGCATGGCCACCACGTAGCCGCCGGTGACCGTGCCGGCGCGGGCGGCGAAGTAGGTACGGACGACCCCGGCGAGGAATACCCCGGCGGTGCCCATGCCCAGCCCGACCAGCACGGTTCCGCCGACCAGCGACACCGTCGACGGCGCGCCGCGCGCCAGGCTGCCCACCGCGACCAGTCCGACCGCCGCCCCCAGCGAGCGCGCCGCGCCGAACCGGGCGGCGATCGGCACCCCGGCGAACGACCCGGCCGCCATCGCCAGCACCGCGCCGGCCTGCACCAGCCCGGCCACGGCGGCCGAGAGTCCGAGCTCCGCGCGCACCGCCGGCAGCAGCGGCGGGTATCCGGCGAGCGCGGCGCGCAGGTTCAGGGCCAGCGCGAGCACGCCGAGCACGAGCATCCAGCGCATGGCCACCGGCGACCGAGCGCGGCCGGGTGCGGGCGACGACGCGACGCTCGGCGAGGGGCCGGACGCGGACCGATCGGGCGGCACGGAGGATTCGGCGTGGTCCGCCGGGTCGACCCGCACGGCCGGTTCGACTCGCACACCCGATTCAACCCGCGCCGGCGAATCCGTCCGCCTAGACGGATCCGCCTGCACCGGCCGTTCGGACCGCTCGTCGGATCTGGACCGCGCGGACGACCGGCCGACAACGGACGGGACGGACAGGAACGTGGTGGGCCACCGTGACACGGCGTATACCTCTCCCGGACTCGACAGGGGTAAACTAAGCTTTTAACCATGACGATACGACCGAGGCGGTAAGGGTTGCAAGTACGTTTAGACGATTACCACCACGGAGCCGCGGTCGCCACCGCGCTGGTCAACTCCGGACCCGAGCAACAGAGCACCGGGGACCAGATCGCCGACGCCGCGACGCTCGCCGGTTTTCTCGAGCAGCACGGCGTGCCACTCGCCGGACGCACGCTCACGGCCACCGACATACAGCGGGTCCACGAACTCCGAAGAGCGCTGCGCGCGGCGGTCACCTCGACGACCGCGACCGAGCTGGCCGAGCGCGCGGGCGAGCTGGCCTCGGCGGCGGGGGTCGGCCCGGCGCTGGCCGCCGACGACGCCGGCCGCTGGCACTGGCAGGTCCACACCCGGCCTGACGCGCCGCCGGCCGACGAGCTCGCGCTGCTCACCGGCACCGCCGTGCTCGCCGTCCTCCACGCGCTCGGATACGAACGGTTCCGCGGCTGCGCCTCGCCGGACTGCACGGGCGCGTTCATCGACACCAGCCGCGGCGGGCGGCGGCGCTACTGCGAGCCCGAGGTCTGCGGCAACCGGGTCAACGTGGCCGCCTACCGGGCCCGCCGCCGGGCCGAGCGGGCGTCGAGTTGAGCGGCCCCGGATCCGACCGGATGATGTGCGGCGTGACGGACGCGGAGGTACGCGGCGCGCGGACGGTACGGACGGCGGCCGTGCTGATCCCGTTCTACCGCGACGAGGGCGGCGCGCTGCGGATGGTCCTGATCGAGCGGACCCCGCACGGGGTGCACGGCGGGCAGGTCGCGCTGCCCGGCGGCAAGCACGAGCCGCACGACCGGGACATGCGCGCCACCGCCGTCCGGGAGACCTGCGAGGAGCTCGGGCTCACGCCCGGTGACCTCGACGTGCTCGCCGAACTGCCGGCGGTGCGCACCCGGTCCACCGGCTACCTGGTGTGGCCGTTCGTGGCCCGGCTGCGCTCGGTGCCCGCGCGCTGGCGGCCCGCCGAGCGGGAGGTCGCCGACGTGCTGGACGTCGACGTCGCCGAGGTGGCCGCCCCGAGCGCGCGGGCCGAGCAGGAGATGCACTTCGCGTCCTGGGACACCACGCTGCGGGTGCCGGTGCGGCGGATCGGGCGGCACGTGCTCTGGGGGCTCACGCTGCGCATCCTCGAACCGGTGCTCCCCAGGGCGCTGGCCGGCGAGTACCAGGTCTGATCGCCCGGCGCCCGCTACCGTGGCCGGGTGCCCCCTTCCGGCCGGATCTTCCTGATGCGACACGGCGAGACCGAGTGGTCGGCGACCGGTCGTCACACCAGCCACACCGACGTGCCGCTCACCGACGCCGGGCGCGCGCTGGCCGGCGACGCCGGGCGGGTGCTGGCCGGCCTGCGCGGCAACGAACCGTTCGCGCTCGAACTGACCAGCCCTCGCCGCCGCGCCGTGGACACCGCCGCGCTCGCCGGGCTGGCCCCGGCCGTGGACGAGCGGCTGGTGGAGTGGGACTACGGCGAGTACGAGGGACGCACCACGCCGGAGATCCGGGAGGACGTGCCGGGCTGGACCGTGTGGACCCACCCGATGCCCGGTGGGGAGACGGCGGAGCAGGTCGCCGCCCGCGCCGACGACGTGCTCGCCACCGCGCGGGCGGCCAACGGCGACGTGATCCTGGTCGGACACGGCCACTTCAGCCGGGTGCTGACCGCGCGCTGGCTGGGCCTGCCGGCGCCGGCCGGGGTCGGGTTCGCGCTGGACGCCGGCGGGCTGACGGTGCTCGGCGACGAACGCGGCCGCCCCCGGCTGGACCACGTCAACCTGGTGGCCCTGAACGGCTAACGGCCGCGGCGCGCCTCGTCCAGGTCCATCGCCCAGGCCCTGGCGCGCGCGCCGAGCATCAGCACCAGCGTGGCGACGACGGCGACACCCGCGAGCACACCCCACAGCACCTGCCCGGACACGAACAGCGAGTAGACCACCGGCAGCAGCAACAGCTGCGTCACCACGGCCGGCGTCCGCGCCCAGAACCGCCCGCGCAACAGCCCGGAGGCGACGAACAGCACGGCGCCCCCGAGGACGACGTACATCGCCGCCTCGCCGAGCACGGCGCCCAGCCCGAGCCGCGCGGACCCCGCCCTTATTAATAGGTATACGGCGAACGCCACACCGAGCGTCCCCTGCACGGCGACCAGCACGCCGGCCACCCGCACCGGCGCCGGCGGCCGCGCACCCGTACGGCCCTCGGATGGTTCGGTCACGGCCGCGAGCCTAGCCCGCCGTTCGTCCTGGTGGAGCAGCCGTTGGGCCCGAGCACTCACCCGAGCCGGTTACCCTGCCCAGGTGCGCGCCCTGCTCGTGGTCAACCCGCAGGCGACCTCCACCACCGCCGCCGGTCGGGACGTGCTGGCGCACGCCCTGGCCAGCGAGCTCAAGCTGGACGTCCTGCAGACCCGCTACCGAGGCCACGCCGCCGAGGCGACGGCCGCCGCGGTGCGCGCCGGGGTGGAGCTGGTCGTCGCGCACGGCGGGGACGGCACGGTGAACGAGGTGGTCAACGGCATCCTCGAGGCGGCAGACGGCGTAAGCCTCTCGGAACGGCCACAGCTCGCCGTGGTCCCCGGCGGCTCGGCGAACGTGTTCGCCCGCGCGCTCGGGCTGCCCGCCGACCCGATGGAGGCCGCCTCGGCGGTGCTGCACGCGATCATCGAACGGCGTAGCCGGGCCGTCGGACTGGGCCGCGTGGACGACAGGTGGTTCACCTTCAACGCCGGCATGGGCTGGGACGGCGAGGTCATCGCAGCCATGGAACGGGCCAGGGCACGCGGCCGGGAGGCCACCCCGGCCCGCTACGCCGGCACCGCGCTGTACCACTACCTCCGCCAGCGCCGTCACCCGTCCGAGCTGACCGTCGAGCTGCCCGGCCATCCACCGGTCGGCGGCATCCGGCTGGCCATGGTGACCAACACCGACCCCTGGACGTACCTGGGCCGGCGGCCGGTGCGCACCAACCCGGGCTCCGGCCGGGGCGACGGGCTGGCGCTGTTCGCGTTACGCAGTCTCGATCTCGCCACGATGGTGCCGGTATTGCGCGAGCTATTGCGCAAACAAGGTGATCCACGGGGGCGGAACGTGCTACGGCGCGAGGAATTGCCACTCATTCGAGTGAGCAGCCCCACCCCCGTGGCGCTCCAAGTGGACGGTGACTACCTGGGAGAACGCAGCGAGGTCGAGTTCGTCGCCGCACCGGCCGCGCTGCGCGTCGTCGTGTGAGAACCGCGGCTCGCCGCAGTTACCGGTGCGACGAACGTCCGTGACCGGTCCTTTTCTCGCCATTCACCGACCGAGCCGAACCGTCGATCCCGTTGGGGCTCGCCTTATGGACCGTGATCGTTCAACGTGGTTCTCGAAGCCAGCACGACCGCTGAGGAGAGATCCTCTGGCACGGTCGGCCCGGACTCGGGGGATCGGGAAGGGGCCGGCGGGTTCGGTCAGTCGTTCAGCGTAGTTGGTGACACGGCGTGAGTAGCCGTGAGCCGGATTGCGTTGTGTGGGTGAGGACACTCTCACTCGACTGCCCCGGAATCCTTGAAGACATGCGTTGCTCGTGAAAGAATTCACAAGCAACTTACCGAACGGACGAGAGAGGTGCGCGCCCACGCGCGCGCAGCAGCAAGGAGCAGAGCAATCATGGACTGGCGCCACCGCGCGAGCTGCCGTGACGAGGACCCGGAGCTTTTCTTCCCGGTAGGGACCTCCGGCCCCGCACTCCTGCAGGTCGCGGAGGCCAAGACTGTCTGTCGGCGCTGCCCCGTGAGCACCGAGTGCCTGACCTGGGCGCTGGAGAGCGGCCAGGACGCCGGTGTGTGGGGCGGAATGAGCGAAGACGAGCGTCGCGCACTGAAGCGCCGTAACGCTCGTACCCGGGCTCGCACCGGAGCCTGATCGGCACCCGAGCCAGAAGAACGCTCCCCGTCCGCGAGCCCGGAACCGACCTCCGGTACCGGGCTCGCGGTCTGCCCGCCCCCGGTGGCCACCGCTCCCCAGTGACCACCGCGACGGCCGCACCCGCACACCCACTTCGTACGCCGCACACCTGCTTCAGCGCGTGTGCGAGCTACGAAGTGGGTGTGCGAGCGGGCCTTAGGCGCGCAGCAGGGGGACGCGGAGCACGGCTTCGGTGCCCTTGGGGGACCGGGGGCGCATGCTCAGGGAGGCGTCTAGTTCGGAGTCGACCAGGGTGCGGACGATCTGCAGACCCAGGCCGTGCGAGCGTTCCAGCGAGAAGCCCTTGGGCAGGCCGCGCCCGTCGTCGGTGACCACGACGTCCAGCCAGCCGGCGGACCGGCGCACCGAGATCACCACCTCGCCGCGCGCGCCCGGCGCGTAGGCGTGCGACAGCGCGTTGTTCACCAGCTCGGTGAGCACCATGACCAGCGGGGTGGCGAGCGTGCTGGCCACCACGCCGAAGCTGCCCTCCCGGCGCAGCGACACCCGGGACTCGGCGATCGCCACGTCGGCCATCATCGGGATGACCTTGTCCACCACCTCGTCGAGGTCCAACCGCTCGTCGACGGACATGGACAGCGTCTCGTGCACCAGCGCGATCGAGGTCACCCGGCGCATCGACTCGTTGAGCGCCTTGCGGGCCTCGTTGTTCGGGGTGCGGCGGGCCTGCAGCCGCAGCAGCGCGGCCACCGTCTGCAGGTTGTTCTTGACCCGGTGGTGGATCTCCCGGATGGTGGCGTCCTTGGTGATCAGCGCGCGGTCCCGGCGCTTGACCTCGGTCACGTCGCGGACCAGCACCAACGCCCCGGCCGGCGCGCCCCGGGGCCGCAGCGGCAGCGCGCGCAGCAGCATCGCCGCGCCGCCGGCCTCCAACTCCATCCGCAGCGACGGCTTGCCGTCCAGCGCGCCCCGGATCCGCTTGACCACCTCGCTGGAGTCGAACGGGTCCTGGACGAGCGGGCGGGTCACGTTGCTGAGCACCGCGCCGACCAGGTCGGAGGCGTGGCCCATCCGGTGGTACGCGGACAGCGCGTTCGGGCTGGCGAACACCACCCGCCCGCCGGTGTCCAGCCGGATCAGCCCGTCGCCGACCCTCGGGTTGGTCTGGGTGTCCACCATCGCGTCCGCGCTCGGGAACGTGCCGTCCGCGACCATCTGGCACAGGTCGGCCGCGCCGCCGAGGTAGGCGATCTCCAACGGGCTCGGGACCCTGGCCACCGCGAGGTTCGTGTCGCGCGACAGCACCGCGAGCACCACGTTGTCGCGGCACACCGGGATCGTCTCGCGGCGCACCGGCACGCCGTGGTGCCAGCGCGGGTCCTCCTCGCGGCACAGGCGCTGGTCGGCGAGGGCGCGGCGCAGCGGCGAGTGCTCGGGCTCGGTGACGATCGTGCCCACCGAGTCCTCCGGGTGCGCGGTGGGCGCGGTGGTCGGCCTGGCCTGCGCCACGCACAGGAACCGCCCGGGCTCACCGCCCTTCCCGTCGTCGCCGGCGACCGGCAGCGGGATCCAGAGCATGAAGTCCGCGAACGAGAGGTCCGCCAGGAGCTGCCACTCGGCGACGACGCGCTGCAGGTGGTCGACGGACTGTCCCGAGAGCCGGGTGTGCTCGGCGACCAGTTCGGTCAACGTTGACAGACGTGCACTCCGTTCCTACCCGCCCGCGAGTCGGGGATTCCGTCAGGGTGAGTCGCGGATTCCGTCCGGTGGCGGTGTCGTCCCGCTCACCCTTGCGCGAGCTGTTGTCGCAGCTCAGCCAGCCTACCTCGGGTATGCCCCGAGCCGGCCTGTTGGGAGGCCCACAGTCCCTCGGTGCGCCTAGTCGACGACGGCGATCAGGTCGCCGCTCTGCACCACGTCGCCCTCGGACACCTCGATCTTGGTCACCGTGCCGGGGACCTCGGTGATCACCGGGATCTCCATCTTCATCGACTCCAGGATGACGAGCGTGTCGCCATCCGTGACCCGAGCCCCCGGGGCTACCACCACGCTCATCACGTTGGCCACCATCTCGGCCCGGATCTCCTCGGCCACGCCACCCCTCCGGCTCACTCGGCCACCCGCTGTCGGACGACATCCAACCACGCATGACAGACTCGACTAACGACGAACCACCGGTCCGTTACATGATGTCCGACCAGGAGAGCGAGGCGAGACGATGTCCCGGCGTGCCCGCAAGCGGCGCTCCCGCAAGAGCAACGGCGCGAACCACGGCAAGCGCCCCAACGCCTGAGCCCGAGCCGACCGCGCCGCACGCAGCGCGACGTACCGAAGCTGTGTGCGGTGCGGGTTGGCGGTCAGCGGGAGCGGCGCTCGACGTGGGCGCCGCGGACCTCGACGGTCACCTGGGTCTGCTCGACCGTGATCGCGGACTTGACCTGGGAGAGCACGGCGGCGCGGATCTGCTCGCGCAACCTGTCACGCAGCTCGTTCGGCGCGTGCTCGCCGCCGCACTTGCGGGCGAGCAGCTGCTTGAGCTTCTCCTCGATCCCGTACGCGGCCAGGCACGGGTTGCACTCGTCGAGGTGGCGGCGGAGCAGCTCCCAGCGTCCCTGGTCGCATTCCTGGTCCAGGAACAGCCAGACCTCCGCGAGCACCTCGTTGCAATGTGTCTCGTGCTCTTCCCCGCAGCTCACCGTGCCACCTCCTGGCCGCGCAGGAACCCACGGTCGCGCGCCGTGTCGGTCAGCAGGTCACGCAGCTGGCGGCGGCCGCGATGCAGCCGCGACATCACCGTGCCGATCGGTGTGCCCATGATGTCAGCGATCTCCTTGTACGCGAAACCCTCGACATCGGCCAGGTAGACGGCCATCCGGAAGTCCTCCGGCAGCTCCTGCAGCGCCTCTTTCACGTCGCTGTCGGGGAGCCGGTCCAGCGCCTCCACCTCCGCCGAGCGCAGCCCGGTCGAGGAGTGTTCGCCGGCCTGCGCGAGCTGCCAGTCGGTGATCTCCTCGGTCGGGTGCTGGGACGGCTGGCGTTGCCGCTTGCGGTAGCCGTTGATGTACGTGTTGGTCAGGATGCGGTAGAGCCAGGCCCGTAGGTTAGTTCCGGCGCGGAAGGAACCGAACGCGGCGTACGCCTTGAGGTACGTCTCCTGGACGAGGTCCTCGGCGTCGGCCGGGTTGCGGGTCATCCGCAGCGCGGCACCGTAGAGCTGGTCCAGCAGCGGCATGGCGTCGCGCTCGAACCGCTCGGCCAGGTGCTCGGCGGACTCGGTATCGGTCCCGGTCTCGTCGGCGGCCGCCTCGGACTCGGCCGGCCGGCCGTTCTCCGGGGTGGTCGAGGGTTCGGGGATGTCCGTTTCGCGCTCGGCGAACTCGGCGTCGGTCGGTTCCGATCCGACGCCTGTCGTGACGGACTGGTCGGCCGCCGGAACCTCGGCAGGCTCGCCCTGTACTGGCACCAAGCTCCCTCCGCGCCGCTTCGGCGGCGACCCCAGCTTCCCCGCCGCCGGCATGGCGACGTCCATATGAATCCGGGCTGAGGATACGCCCCGCCGTCCAGCCGGTTTGGCTGGCGCGACGGCCGGAACGGGTGCTTCGAGCTCAGGCAACAGGTCTCCCGTCGCATCGGTTATCACGGCGTGTGGCACGTGGGCTGGAACGCACGGATCGGGTGCGGCATTCCCGGCCGGTGCCCTCGGGCGGTGGCCGTAGGCTCGGCGGCTATGGCGGCCAAGACCCCGGCGACCGCGCTGTTGGACGCGCGCAAGGTTCGGTATCGACTGCACAGTTATCGGCACCGGCCCGGGGCGGCGTTCGGGCTGGAGGCCGTGGAGTCGCTCGGGCTGGACCCGTCGCGGGTGTTCAAAACGCTGGTCGCGGACGTGGACGGCACCCTGACAGTGGGCGTGCTGCCGGTGACTGGGTCGCTGGACCTGAAGGCGCTGGCGTCCGCGGTCGGCGGCAAGCGCGCGCGGATGGCGGAGGTCCGCGACGCCGAGCGGGCGACCGGGTACGTGGCCGGCGGGATCTCGCCGCTGGGCCAGAAGCGTCGGCTGCCGGTGGTGCTGGACGAGAGCGCCCGCGGTTTCGAGACGGTCTTCTGCAGCGGTGGGCGGCGCGGGCTGGAGGTCGAGCTGGCCCCGGACGACCTGGCCGCGCTCACCGCCGCCACCGTGGCCACAATCACTGCGCGCCAGCCGTAGTTTCGAGCGCACCGGCACCGGCGGGAGTGTGGCCGCCGTCGAGCCTGGCCGGTTGGAGCTCGGGCCGATCGGCGTCGGGTGTGATTCGCGTCGCATCGGCGGGCCGGACGCACGGATGATGCGGCTCACGTCTCAGCGAATTTGGCTTCACCCGTTCCGACCAACGCCCCGGCGTCCGAATGCTGGCGGTATTGCTGGTGCCTCTGTGCTCGACGTGACGCGTCTGGCTGTTGGCGCGGGGCTGTAGCGGTGGTGCGCCCGCTGGGGTTGCGGCGGTCGGGACCGGGCTGCCGAGGAGTTACGGGTGAGCGAGCGGTGAGGCGGGCGGCGCTGTCCGGTGTTGGTCGCGCCGCCCGTGGGGTACTGCTCGTGTCGCCGGTCGAACGCCGGTCGGACGCCGTGCCGAGGCGCCGGCCGGGCACCGCGCCGAGTCGTCGGGCGGGCACCGCGCCAGGGCGCCGCTCGGATGCCGTGCCGGGTCACCTGTCGGGCCGCACACCTGGAACCGGCCGTGCCGCCGGGCCGGCGCCAGAAGCGCGCGGGCGGTGGCGTCCGTGTGAGTGGCGGAGGCGTTATGGACTAGCTGTCGATCTTCATCCGTTAGAGGGTTGTGCGAGGATTGCGTGACGCTGCGTAGGGGGCGGTTCTTGAACCGCGCGGCCAAAAGGGCAAGATATAACGCGCGATGGGGGACGGAGCGACGGACTCGCTCGGAAACGAAGAGCTTAAGGTGGCGCCATGGGTTCCAACGGGTCGATGCAGAACGTGGGGTGGCCGAACTCGGTCTCCCCTGGCATCGGCGCCTTTCGGATCGACGTTCCGTCCGACTGGTCGGCCATCGAACCGGCCGGCGGCCTGATCGCGTTCCTCGCCCCACCGAGGGACGACTTCCGGGTCAACCTCGTCGTGTTCGGCGAGCGCGTGCCCTCGGACAAGGAGCTCGGTGAGCTGGCCGAGGAGGCCCTGCTCGGCGCCGGCGCCACGAACATCGTGCCGATCGGTGAGGACGGCGCGGAGAGCGAGGAGCAACTGCCGAGCGCGGCCCGGCAGACCGACCTGCAGCTGGAGGGCCGTTGGGTCCGCCAGATCGCGGTGACCACCGAGGGGCCGGATCGCTCGCCCACCGGGGTGCGCAGCGTCTACGCCCTGGTCGGCAGCTGCCTGACCGACCGTGCCGAGGTCGACGCCCAGGTCCTCACGGAGATGATCTCGTCATTCACCGTGACCGCCGAGCAGCCGGTGGCGGCGCAGCAGGTGCCCTAGCCGCCACCCCCGTGGTGGGTGGCCGTGTGGTGGGTGGCCGGGTCGGCCTATGTGTTCAGTTCTTGGCCCGGCCTGATCAGGTTCGGGCTCGACAGCTTGTCGCGGTTCTTCTGGTAGAGCTCGTTCCAGCCTCCCTTGATGTGGTGTTCGGCGGCCAGCGAGGAGAGCGTGTCGCCGGCCTTGACGCGGATCTTGCCGTGCGGCGCGGGCCCGCCGGTGTCCTTGCCCGCATCGGGTGCCGGCGGCATGGACGGGGCCGTGTTCGGTTGTGACTTCGGCTGTGACCCCGGCTCGGACCTCGGCGGGGGCTTCGGCTCGGCCTTGGGGGCGGTGGCCTTGCCGCGCCCGGTCGCGCCGGCCTTGCGGGCGCACACCGGCCAGGCTCCCCAGCCCTGCCCGGCCTGGACGTTCTCGGCGATCTCGATCTGTTGCTCCCTGGTGGCCCGGTGCGCCCGGTCCGCGTACTTCGTGCCGCCGTACGCGCGCCAGGTGGACGGCTTGAACTGCAGGCCGCCGTCGTAGCCGTTGCCGGTGCTGATGTTCCACCGGCCGCCGCTCTCGCACTTGGCGATCTTGTCCCACACCGAGTCCGGGATCGCCTCGGCAGGGACGGTGGTGACGGCTCGCGCGGGCGCGACCGAGGGCGCGGGGGCAGCGACCGAGAACGCAGGATCGGCCACCGAGGGCGCGGCGGTGGCCGCCCAGGGCGCGGGGGTGGCCGCCGAGGCGGTTGCGCCGCCGAACAGCGCGACGCCGAGCCACAGCGGCGCCGCGCCGCCCGCCACGCCCAGGCACCAACACAGCACGGACGCCAGCCGGCCCAGGCACCGCACGCGGGCAGGGACAGGTGATCTCATCGGATCGGCTCCAGTGAAGGGCCGCACGCGGGACGGGTGAGAGGAGGCTCAGAGATGCGAAGAGAGCCCGTCGCGCACGGGGCGGCCGAAGAAGACGGGCGGTCGTGACGAGCGTGGGTCACGCCGGGCCGTGAGCTGCTCCGAGCGGCCCCTCGCGAGAGAGTTTGGCAACGGACCGGTCCGAGCTGCGATCGACGCTAGCACCCGAGGCCGGCGCCGTGGGCGGAAAACGAGAATCTGTCCACAGCCGCGGCGGGGGGTCAGGCGATGGGGCGGAGCACCCGCTCGAGCCACTCGCCGACCGCCCGGGACAGCCCGTCGAGGTCGGACTTGAGCGAATGGTCACCCGGGAGGAGCACGACGTCGCGGTGCGGCGCGGGCTCGGGGCGGCCGAACGGGTCACGCTCGCCCTGGACGACAAGTACCGGGACGTCCACGCCGGACAGCTCGCCCGTCCTGTCCTTCTCCGGGCGCGCGGGCGGATGCACCGGGAAGGCCAGGCACAACACGGCGGTCGCGCCGCCGTCCTCCGCCGTCCGACAGGCCACCCGGGCGCCGGACGACCGGCCGCCGAACACCAGCGGCAATCCCTCCAGCACCCCGCTACCGAGGTGTTCGACGACGGCCAGCCAGGCGGCGTCGAGCTGGTTCGCCGGGGCGGGTGCACGGCGGCCGGCGACCCGGTACGGCTGTTCGACCAGCGCGACGTGCACGCCGACCCGGTGCGCGGACTGGGCGGCGGCCACCAGGTCGGGAGCGCCCACGCCGCCCCCGGCGCCGTGCCCGAGCAGCAGCCCCGCCCGCCCTTCCGGGGCGCAGTGCAGCGCCACCCGGGCCGGCCCGTGCGGGGTGTCCACCTCGTGTGTCGTCATGCCGCGCCGCTTCCGCTGTGGATAAACGGGACGGGCTCGGCGCGCGGGCGCGGTACGGTCATGGGGTCACAGGTCCAGGGCGAGCGTCTGGCGGTGCTCGTCGGGGGCCGTGACCGGGTCGACGCGTTCGACCAGCTCGGGGCCCTCGTTGCGGACGTTGTTCACCAGCGCGGACACCGTGCGCAGCTCGAGGCCGGCGACCAGCTCCGCGCTCGGCGGCCTGAGCAGTTCGCTGACCTGGTCGGCGTCCGGGTCCAGCCAGGCGGCCCAGTCGTCGGGGGCGATCAGCAACGGCATCCGGTCGTGGATGTCCCGCATCGGGCCGACGGCGTCGGTGGTCACCACAGCGGTGGTGATCAGCGGCTCGTCCTCGCCACCGTCGGGGGCGCGCCAGAACTCCCACACGCCGGCCATCGCCAGCGACGCACCGTCGGCGCCGGTGATGAAGTAGGGCTGTTTGGTACGGCCGTCACGGCGCCACTCGTACCAGCCGTCCGCCGGGAGCAGACAGCGCCGCCGGGCCAGCGCCTTGCGGAACGCCGGCTTGTCCGCCGCCGTCTCGGCCCGTGCGTTGATCATGCGGGAGCCCACTGACGGGTCCTTCGCCCAGGACGGCACCAGGCCCCAGCGCATCACCCGCACGCTGCGCTCGGTGCGGCCGGTGTCCGCGGTGCCGTCCTCGTCACGCGGGTGCCGCTGCACCACCGCCAGCACCGGCTTGGTGGGCGCCACGTTGTAGTCCGCGCCCGGGGCGGCCAGCGCGCTGCGAGCCGTGGCGTCCACCGCGTGGAACTCCGTCGCGATGTCCGCCGCCGACTTGGTCGAGGCATACCGGCCGCACATGCTCGCGATGTTCCCACATCACAGCCGGTCAATCACCGCTCGCACATCCCACCGGGTTACCGGGGTGCCCTGTTCGTTCCGATTGTGGATAACTCGGCCCCCTCGGCTGGACGGCCGCCCCGAATACGGAATCATTGGCCAGGTGAACGCCTCGTCCGCCACACACCCGTGGCCAGCGCCGACACCGGGCGGCCCGGTGACCGGCCGGGTCCACGTGCCCGGTTCGAAGTCACAGACCAACCGCGCGCTGCTGCTGGCCGCGCTCGCCACCGGGCCGGCCGAGGTAGCTGTGGTCGGCGCGCCGCCGACCAGGGACACCGCGCTGATGGTCGGCGCGCTGCGGGCGCTCGGGGTCACCGTCACCGAGGCGGGCGACCAGCGGCTCCTGGTCGGGCGCCCGGACCGTGCGCTCCGCGGCGGCACCGTGGACGTAGGCCTGGCCGGCACCGTGATGCGGTTCGTGCCGCCGGCCGCCGCGCTGGCCGACGGCCCGGTGCGGTTCGACGGCGACCCGCGCGCCCGGGAGCGGCCGATGGGGCCGGTGCTGGAGGCGCTGCGCGCCCTCGGCGCACGGATCGAGGGCGACGCGCTGCCGTTCACCGTGCACGGCACCGGGGGGCTACCCGGCGGCGAGGTGGTGCTGGACGCGTCCGGCTCGTCCCAGTTCGTGTCCGGGCTGCTGCTGTCCGGGGCGATGTACGACAAGGGCGTCGCCGTGCGCCACGTCGGCCCGCCGCTGCCCTCGCTGCCGCACATCGAGATGACGGTGGACATGGTGCGAGCGGCCGGCGTCGAGGTGGAGGACGGAGAAGACGACAGCTGGCGGGTGCACCCCGGCCCGATCGCCGCGCGGGACTGGACGATCGAGCCCGACCTGTCCAACGCGGCGGTGTTCCTGGCCGCCGCGGCCGTCACCGGTGGGCGGGTCACGGTGGCCGGCTGGCCCTCGGAGTCCCGCCAGCCCGGCGCGGCGGTGCTGGGCATCCTGGAGCGGTTCGGCTGCCACGTCGCGGTCGGGCCGGACGGGGCCACGCTGACCGGCCCGGACACCTTGGTCGGCGTGGACGTCGACCTGCACGACGTCGGCGAACTCACCCCGACGATCGCGGCGGTGGCCGCGCTGGCCACCGGGCAGACGCGCCTGCGCGGCGTGGCCCACCTGCGCGGGCACGAGACCGACCGGCTGGCCGCGCTGGCCGCCGAGCTGACCGCGCTGGGCGCGGACGCCGCCGAGACGGACGACGGCCTGCTCATCCGGCCCCGGCCGCTGTCCGCACCGGTGGGGCGGCCATGGCGGGCGTACGCGGACCACCGGATGGCCACCGCGGGTGCGGTGCTCGGGTTGGTGGTGCCGGGAATGGCGGTGGACGACATCGACAGCACCGGCAAGACCATCCCGGACTTCCCGGCCCGCTGGACGGAGCTGATCTCGGAGAAAGGAGCGTGACCAGCGGTTCGTGAGCCCCCGGGAGTACGACGAGTCCGACGTCCGGGTGCGCCCCGGCCGCCGAGGCACCAGGCCGCGCACCAAGCGCCGCCCGGAGCACGCCGACGCGACCCCGGCCATGGTCGTGGCGGTGGACCGGGGCCGCTGGACCTGCGTTCCGGACGGCGCCGCGCCGGACGACCCGGACGCGCGGGTGGTGGCCATGCGCGCCCGCGAGCTGGGACGGACGCCGGTGGTGGTCGGTGACCGGGTCGGGCTGGTTGGCGACCTGTCCGGCGGCCCGGACGCGCTGGCCAGGATCGTCAGGGTGGCGCAGCGGTCCAGCGTGCTGCGCCGCACCGCGGACGACGACGATCCGTACGAGCGGGTGGTGGTGGCCAACGCCGAGCTGCTGGTCATCGTGACCGCGCTGGCCGACCCGCCGCCCAGCGTCGGGTTCGTGGACCGCGCGCTGGTCGCCGCGTACGCGGGCGGGCTGCGGCCGCTGCTGTGCCTGACCAAGGCCGACCTCGTCGACGCGGGCGCCGGTGTGGACCAGGTCGCCGCCGAGTGGGCCGAGCTGGACCTCCCGGTGGTCGTCACCCGCTACGACCGTCCGCTCGACGAGCTGCGCGACATGCTGGCCGGACGGGTCTCGGCGTTCCTCGGGCACTCGGGCGTGGGCAAGTCGACGCTGGTCAACGCGCTGGTGCCGGAGGCCGAGCGGGCGGTGGGCGAGGTCTCCGGGGTGGGCAAGGGGCGGCACACCTCGTCCTCGGCGGTCGCCCTGGCGCTGGCAGCGACCCCGTCCGCCGAGCCGGGCGCCCGGGGCGGTTGGGTGATCGACACACCGGGGGTGCGCTCGTTCGGGCTGGCACACGTCACGGCCACCGAGGTGGTGACCGCGTTCGCCGACCTGGCCGAGGCGGTCCGGGACTGTCCGCGCGGATGCGGCCACCTCGGTCCGCCGGCCGACCCGGAGTGCGTGCTGGACGAGCTCGCCGCGCGCGGCGGGGTGAGCGACGGTCGGCTGGCCGCGCTGCGCCGCGTGCTGGTGGCGCTGTCCACCCCGTCGTGGTCGTGACGCGGGTCGGACCCGTCCGGGTGCCGCATCGGCGGGAACCGTGCCCAGCAGATACCGTGGACGGATCCCCCCTATTGGAGCAGCCGATGCGTCGCTCAACGTCCCCATCGTTCGCACGCCCGGGGCGGTTCGCCGTGACGGCTGTGCTGCTCACGGCGCTGGCCTCGGGCTGTGGCGGGCCTCCGTCCGCTCCGTCTGCGCCACCGCCGCTGCCGCGCTACGCCACGGTGGCCGAGCTGGGCAACGCCGTCGGCATCCAGGCCAAACAGGACAAGACCGTCAAGCTCTCGATCGTCGGGACCGTCAGCGGCGGCGCCTCGCCCCAACCGGCCACGAACGAGGAACAGCAGGTCCGCTACGACGCGGGCGGGATCTCCGTGCAGCTGAGCCGGAAGCTGCAGGAGCCCGGCTCGCCGGTCCCGATGGAGAGCACCATCCTGGTGCTGCCCGACCAGGCCTACGTCAAGCCGCCGGAGGGCATCGGCATGCCGCTGGGCAAGTCGTGGATCAAGGTCCCGACCGCCTCGGAGGAGCCGTGGCTGCAACAGCTCATCCTCCAGGTGCAGGCGCTGCGCGAGACCGCCGACCCGACCAAGACGTTCACCCAGCTCGGATCGGCGGCCGGGATCACGGAGTCGGTCGAGGAACCGGTGAACGGCGTCCGGTCGGTTCGCTACAAGATCAGGATCGACATGGTCAAGGCGGCCGAGCAGCAGACCGACCCGGCGATCAAGGCGCAGCTCCAGTCGCAGCCGCCCTCGGTGGACGCCACGCTCTGGCTGGACGAACACAACCGCATGCTGCGTCAGGTCGCCCAGCGGCCGGGTGAGGACGCCACCAGCATCGTGACCATCGACGCCCGCTACCGGGACTGGGGACTCCCGGTCGACATCAACCCGCCGCCGCCCGATCAGGTGATCGACGCCTGAACGCGCCGGTGGTGTTGACGGTGGCCGGCGTGTACGTCGGCCGCCCGGCGGTGCTCGGGTCACGGCGCGGACGGCCGGTGTACAGCGGCATCGTCAAGCATCCGGTGGCGGCCGCCGAGCTCGCGCTGACCGAGGTGAACCTGGACGGCGACGAGCAGGCCGACCTGAGCGTGCACGGCGGGCCGGACAAGGCCGTCTACTCCTACCCCGCCGAGCACTACCCGGGCTGGCGGGCCGAGCCGGAGCCGTACGAGCTGTATCCGGGGATGGTCGGGGAGAACGTGAGCACCTCGGGTGCGGACGAGTGGAGCGTGCGGATCGGCGACCGGTGGGCGTGGGGCACGGCGGTCGTGGAGGTCTCCCAGCCCCGCTCGCCGTGCTACAAGCTGGCCATGCGGGTGGGCCGCCAGGAGATGATCGCCGCGATGCTGCGCACCGGGCGCTGCGGCTGGTACCTGCGGGTGGCGCGGACCGGGCGGGTGCCCACCGAGGGGCCGATGACGCTGGTCGAGCGGGACGAGTCCGCGCCGACGGTCGGCGAGGTGTACCTCGCCGCGAACGTCCGCGCCGGCGAGCTGGACCCCGGCCAACACCGGCGGCTGCTGGAGCGGGCGGTGCGGGCGCCCGCGCTGGCCGAGGGGTGGCGGCACGGGCTGGGAGCCAAGCTGGCCCGCTTGAGCTGAGTCTTCTGGGTGCGGGCGGTCAGCCGGGGGCGATCTGGTCGGTAGGGGGTGGGGCGATGTCGACAGGGGTCGACCAGTCGCGGAAGGTGAGGTCGACCTCGGGGGTGAGCCTGCGCAGCGTCCGGTCCTGGGCGTCCAGCCAGAGCAGCTGCGTCTCCGGGCCGTCCTTGGCGCGCCGTCGCATGTCGGCCTTGAGGACGGGATCGGGCTCGCGCGCGGCGGCCCTGGCCCAGTCGACCACGAGCGCGTAGCGGCGGGCCGGCACTCCGGCGACCGGGTCGTCGGCCGAGCCGAGCAGCGTGACCGCGTCGCCGAGCCGGGTCAGCTGGCGCGCCGGGTCGACCTCGCGGCGGCGTGAGGCGGCAGTGTCGAGGTGGCCTGTGGCCAGCGGGTTCGTCGAGCCGGGGGTGAGTTCGAGCCAGGTCTTGCCGGGCGGTAGCGGCGCGCTGCCCGGCATCCGGGTCGGCCTCAGCCAGGCTCGGTCCTGGTCCGGCAGCATGATCACGCTCAGTTCCATGTCACCGATGCCGGCGGCACCGTCCTGGATCCGCTCGTCGTAGCGCAGGGCGGCGCCGGCGTCGCCGTAGCGGAACGCCCCGTCGACGTCGATGCTGACCGCGCCGGGGCCGGTGCCACCGGTGTGCATGTGAACTTTGCCGGCTTGGTCCGACCGCTGTCGGGCAGTCATCGCGGCGACCAGGTCCGTGGGCGTGGCGTACCGGGGGGTCGGCGGGGCCGGCGCGGGGGGCGGGGTGGACTGGGGGGTCGGGGTGGCGGGTCGGTGGGACATGACTACGCCCAGGGTGGCCAGCGCGATCGCGAGCAGTGCGGCGGCGGCGAGCAGGAGCGGGCCGCGGGGCCGGCGCGGGGCCGGGCGTTTGGACCTGCGCGGGGTGGTCGGCGGGGTCCAGGCGGTTGGTGCGGTCGAGGCCCTCGGTGGTGGTGGTCGGCGGGGCGGCTTGGTATGGGTGGCCGGTGGTGGCGTCTCGCTCGGCCGAGGCGAGGGCGGGGTTGGCGGGCTCGGTGTGGGGGCGGGGCGGACGCGGGTCGCTCCGGGCTGCGCGGCGGGTGCGGCGGATGCGGCGGACGGGGTGGGGGCGACGAAAGGGGCAGGAGGAGTGGGCGCGGCGGGTTCGGTGGGCGCGGCGGGTTCGGCAGACACGGTCGGCGCGGCGGACATGGCGGACACGGACGGAGTTGGCGCGGACTGGGCGGACTCGGACTCGGCGCGGGCGGCAGGCGCGGACGCCGACGATCCGCGTTCGGCGGGCACGGGTACGGACGCCGACGACCCGCGTTCGCCGGGCTCGGCGGACACGGACACGGACACCGACGGCTCGGTGAACGGCGTGACCTGCGTGGCCAGGCTCTCGGTCACGGCCGGCGGCGGCCAGGCGTCGGGACCGGCGGCACGAGCCCGCGCCGACAGCCGGACCGCGAGCTCGGCGGCGCTCGGGCGGGCGGCGGGGTCACGCGCAAAACACGGAGCCAGGTAACCGCGCACAACGTCAGGCACTCCCGACAGGTCGGGCACGTCATCGACGATCTTCCTGAGCATGGCCACCGCGGTCGCCGTCTCACCGAACGGCCCATGCCCGGCGGCGGCACACACAACCACCCCGGCCAGCGAGAATACGTCCGACGGCGCCCCCGCCCGATCCCCCCGCGCCTGCTCCGGCGACATGTACCCCGGCGGGCCGATCACCGCCCCGGTGTGCGTGATGACCGTAGACCCGAGCGCATGCGCGATCCCGAAGTCGATCAGATACGGCCCGTCCCCCGAGAGCAGCACGTTGGACGGTTTGAGGTCGCGGTGCACCACGCCCGCGGCATGCATGGCGGCAAGCGCCTCGGCCAACCGCGCGGCCAGCACCTCCACCGCCCCCGCCGGCAACGGCCCCGACTCCGTGACCGCCTGCTCCAACGTCAACCCCGGCACGTACTCGACGGCCAGCCACGGCCGATGCGCGTCCGGATCCGCGTCGATGACCTTCGCCACCCACGGCGCACCGGCCGCCCTGGCCGCGGCGACCTCCCGCGCGAACCGCGTCCGGAACCGTGGGTCGGCGGCATACCCAGGGTGGATCGCCTTCACCGCGGCCAGCGAACCGCCCACTCCCCGACCGAGGAACACTTCGCCCATCCCCCCGGCCCCGAGCCGGCCGCACAGCCGGAACGGACCCAGCTCGGCCGGGTCCTCCGCCCGCAACGGTTCCACGAAGCGTCATTCAACATCGTGCACCCCAACCGCGGGTGAACAGAGGCTCAGAGGTCGAGCAGCTCCAGCAGGAAGGGCAGCTCGGACGGGTCGTACCAGGCCAGCTCGTAGTCCTCGGCCTCGCCGAGCAGGAACTCCGCGTCCGGGTCGCCCAGGTCGGCGGCGTCCACGAACTCGGCGGCCTGGCGAACGGCGTGCTCCGCCTCCGGGTCGTCGATGTGCACCGCCGCGACCGCCGACATCGGGATCGACCCGGACACCCGCACCGCCCCGTCGTCCAGGTCGGGCCTGGCCACCGCGTTGTCCGTGTCCGCTGCCACCACGACCCGCCGAGGCCAGGCCGGCTGGTCGGCGACCAGCTCGCCGGTCAGCTCCCCGGCGAGCAGCCGCAGCGAGGCGCGCGCGGCGTCGCGCATCGCGACGTACTCCAGCTCCTCGGTGTCGCCGCCGATGTACGCCTCGCGCAGCGCCGGGGTCAGCGCGAACGCGGTGCCGCCGAGCGGGTCGAGCACCCCGTCCGCGACCAGCCGGCGCAACATCGGCAGCGTCGCCGGTACGTAGACGCGCATTCTCAGCTCACCACGCTCCGCAGTTCGTCCAGCGACTCCCCGATCATGCCGGCAAGCATGTCGACGTCGCCCATCGCGTCCCGGTCGGCGTTGAGCCCGTAGTACACCCCGCCGTGGTACGAGGTCAGCCCGATGGCCAGCCCCTGCCCCTTGGCCAGCGGCACCACCGGGAACATCTCCAGCATCGTCGCGCCGGCCGCATACAGCGGGACCTGCGGCCCCGGCACGTTCGTGACCACCATGTTGAAGATCCGGCTGGACATCCCGCTGGCCGCCCGCGCGCCCAGCGCGTGCAGCGTCGCCGGCGCGAACCCGCCCAGCTTGACCAGCACCTGCGCCCCGACGGACCGCCCGCTGTCCGCGTGCGCGCGCATCTGGTGCGCCACCTGGTGCAGCCGCACCACCGCGTTCGCCTCGCCGACCGGCAGGTCCACCAGGAACGACGCCACCCGGCTGCCCAACGCGCCGGTGGCCGCGTCGCCATCCGTCGCAGCCGCCCACTCCGGTGAGGCGCGCACCGACAGCGGCACCATCGCGCGCACCGAGCTGGACGAGGTCACCGGCTCGCCCCTGGCCAGCAGCCAGTTGCGCATCGCGCCGGACACCACCGCCAGCACCACGTCGTTCACCGCGCAGCCGTGCGCGGCGCGCACCGCGCGGTAGTCGTCCAGCTTCGTGCGGGCCACCGCGAACCGGCGCTGCGCGGACACCGAGACGTTCAGCGGGCTGCCCGGCGCGCGGCTGGTCGCGGTCCGCACCACGGTGGCGACCTGGCCGATCACGTCGACCACCTTGCCGGCGGTGGCCGCCACGTCCCCGGCGGCGGAACGCACGTTGTCCACCACCTCGCTGGGCCGCTGCCAGGCGTCGAACACCGCGTCGGCCATCAGCCGCAGGCCGCTCGGCTCCTCGCGCGGCTCCCAGTCGACGCCGAAGTCCTCGCCGGGCGCGGGCGAGTCGTCCAGGATCACCTGCGCGATGTCGACCGCCCTGATGCCGTCCACCAGCGCCTGGTGCGTCTTGGTGAACATCGCGATCCGGTTCTGCCCCAGGCCCTCGACCAGGTACATCTCCCACAGCGGGCGGGTGTGGTCCAGCGGCCGGGACATCAGCCGGGCGATCAGGTCGTGCAGCGCGCGCTCGGTGCCGTGCTTGGGCAGCGCGGAGCGGCGCACGTGGTAGGCCAGGTCGAAGTCCGGGTCGTCCACCCAGACCGGCCTGGCCAGCCCGCCGGGGACGTGGCGCACCTTCTGCCGATACCGGGGCACCAGGCCGATCCGCTGCTCGATCAGCCGCAGCAGCCGCTGGTAGTCGAACCCGGACCGGGGACGTTTGAAGATCGCGACAGCGCCGACGTGCATCGGTGTGGACGGCTGTTCCAGGTACAGGAACGAGGCGTCCAACGCCGACAGGCGATCCGGCATGGCGCGATCCTCGCACAGTGTCATGCTCAACAGGTGAACGCCGCCGCCGATCAACCCGCCGATCGACCCGCCGATCAACGCAGCCCCAAGGACACGTTCATCACCGTGTACGGGCGCAAGCCCGTGCTCGAAGCCCTGTCCGATCCCACCCTGACGGTGGACAAGGTCATCGCGGCGGACAACGCCCGGGGCGACTCCCTGTCGAAGATCCTCTCCGCCGCGCGCGGCCGGAACGTGCCGGTGCGCCGGGCCAGCGCGCACCGGGTCAAGGTGCTGGCCGGCAACGGTCACCACGACCAGGGCGTGCTGGCCGACGTGGTCGCGCCGGAGATGCGCCCGGTCGCCGACTACCTCGACGCACTGGACCCGCAAGCGCCCTGCGCCCTGTTCGTCCTGGACGCCGTGACCAACCCGGCCAACGTCGGCATGGTGCTCCGAACCGCCACCGCGGCCGGCCTGGACGGCGTGCTGGTCCCCCGCCGAGGCGTGCCGGCCATCGACCCGCTCGTGATCAAGGCCTCCGCCGGCGTGGCCTTCCGCGCCCCGGTCCTGCGCGCCTCCACCGCCGCCGACGGCTGCGCCGCCCTGCGCGCCGCCGGGGTCACCGTCCTCGGCCTGGCCGGCGACGCACCCCGTGACCTGCTCTCCGACGAACTCCCGCCCAGGCTCGCGCTCGTACTCGGCAACGAGACCGACGGCCTGTCCGCCGACGTCCGCGCCCACCTCGACGGCACCGTGGCCATCCCCATGCACGCCGGCGTCGAGTCCCTGAACGTGGCCTGCGCCGCCGCCGTGGCCGCCTACCGCCTGCGCCACCCCGTGAGTGGTTAGCGTTGTCTCACGATGTCAGGGCAACGCTTACCACTCACGGCTCTTAAGCTGAGCGCATGGTGCACCGACGCATGCCTCGCCCGTCCGAGCTCCGTGAGCTGCTCCGCCCGGCCCCGTTCACACTGGACGCCACCGAGCGCCGGCTCAACCGGGCGGCCTCCATCGGCGACCTGCGCACGCTCGCCCGCCGGCGGGCACCGCGCGCGGTGTTCGACTACACCGACGGCGCGGCCGGGGTCGGCGAGCTGGCGCTGCGGCGGGCGCGGGAGACGTTCGCGCGCCTGGAGTTCCACCCCACGGTGCTCACCGACGTCTCCGGGGTGAACACCGAGACGACCATCCTGGGCAAGCCGTCCGCGCAGCCGTTCGCGCTGGCCCCGACCGGTTTCACCCGGATGATGCACACCGAGGGCGAGCGCGCCGTGGTCAAGGTGGCGCAGCGCGAGCGGATCCCGTACGCGCTGTCCACCATGGGCACCACCACGATCGAGGACTTCGCCGCCGCCGGCCCGGACGCCCGCAAGTGGTTCCAGCTCTACCTGTGGCGCGACCGCGCGCCGGCCAAGGACCTGGTCGAGCGGGCGGCCGCCGCCGGCTTCGACACGCTCATGCTCACCCTGGACACCAAGGTGGCCGGCGCCCGGCTGCGCGACGTCCGCAACGGCCTGGCCATCCCGCCGCAGCTGACCCTGCGCACCTTCCTGGACGGCGCGACGCACCCGCGCTGGTGGTTCGACTTCATCACCACCGAGCCGCTCACGTTCGCCAACCTGGCCGGCGCCAGCGACGGCACCCCGGGCGTGCTCATCGACCGCGTCTTCGACCCGGCCATCACGCTGGCCGACCTGGAGTGGCTGCGTGGCCACTGGCCGCACAAGCTCGTGGCCAAGGGCGTGCAGTCGGTGGCCGACGCCAAGGCGGTCGTGGCCGCGGGCGCCGATGCGGTGCTGCTGTCCAACCACGGTGGCCGCCAGCTCGACCGCGCCCCGGTGCCGCTCGAGCTCGTGCCGGCCGTGCGCGAGGAGCTCGACGGCCAGGCCGAGGTGCTGGTCGACACGGGCATCACGACCGGCGCCGACGTGGTGGCCGCGATGGCGCTCGGCGCGCACGGCACCCTGGTCGGCCGGGCCTATCTGTACGGCCTGATGGCCGGCGGCGAACGCGGCGTCGCCCGCGCCGTACGGATCTTGGCCGACGAGGTCGCGCGGACGATGGCGCTACTCGGTGTAACCGAGATCGGCCAGCTCCGCCCCGACCACGTGAGCCTGCGCCCCGGCCGCTGACCCTCGCCCGGTCCACGCCCGCTCACTGCCGCGCTCGCGCCGGATTCGGCAAGGTGCGAGCGCGGTGGTCGGGCTGTTGACCGGACGTCGTTTCGACGGTTATCGTGAGCCTGCTCGTCGCGAAGAGCGTCGGTGTGCCGTTGTCCGCCGTAGCTCGACGGGCCTGTGAGGTCTCGGTGGGAAGGTGCCGCGGAGGCCAGGTTCATTAACTATGTCCTGGTCATGCCCGCATGCGGTGCGGGCGGCCCTGTCTGTCTGGATTCACCGATGACTGCCGTCATGGAAAACAACGTCATGCAGTACCCGCTGGTCAGGTTCGTCGCGGACGGACTGCGCGACACCATCGCCTCGTTCGGCACCGGCGAACTGCCGCTGCACCGGCTCTCCTGGGAGCTGCACACTCGAATCGAGTCCCTCTCCGAGTTCGCCGGCCGGCGTTCGCTGGCCGAGCTGCGGTCCTGGCAGCGCTATGTCGAGGCCCTCGACACGGTGCTCAGGGAGACCGGCCGGGAGGGCCTGACCGCCCACGAAGAACACACCCTCGCCGGCGCGTTGGTTGCGCTGCGTGACACCCTCGACAAGCTCGACCCACCGGCCACAGCGGGCTCCGGGTCCCCGATTTCGGCCGGCGCCACGTCCGCTCGGCCCGACGGGGCGGCACCGGTCCGGTGATCCACGCCCGCCCCCGTGGCCACGGTCACGGCGGCCACCCGTGGCCACAAACCACCATCTGTGGCCATCACACCGGGCCTGGCCACCAACGGCTGTTTGTGGCCACCGAACCACCCGTGGCCACAAACAGCGACTTGTGGCCATCGAACGACCCATGGCCACAAAAGATCACTTGTGGCCATCACACCACGCGTGGCCACCAACGGTCACTTGTGGCCACCGAACACCCCGTGGCCACAAACAACAGCTTGTGGCCACCGCACCACCCGTGGCCACAAGCGACGACTTGTGGCCACCGCGAACGGCCTCAGTCCAGCGCCCGGCGGAGGAAGCCCTTGAGGCCGAGCCAGGCGAACCCGACGATGGCCGCCACGGTGACCAGCAGGCACAACCAGTACGGCAGGTGGGGGACCGACGGCACGAGCGATGCCCGGATCCCTTCGCTGACGTAGGTCAGGGGGTTGAGCGCGCAGAGCACCTGAAACCACCGCACGTTCGTCAGGGCCTGCCACGGGAACTGCACCGAACCGGTGAACATGAGCGGGGCGAAGATCACCGCGAACAGCACGTTGATCCGCCGCGCCGGCACCAGCGTGCCGATCGTCAGTCCCATCGTGCCGCCGAGCAGGGCGCCCAGCGCCGTGCTCAGCAGGGCCGGCGCCAACCCGCCGACCGGCCAGGACACGTCGTCCAGCACGAGGAACCCGACCGGCACCATGAGCACCGCCGCGAGCAGCCCGCGCAACGCGCCGAACACGATCTTCTCCACCCCGACCCACGGGATCGGGATGGGCGCGAGCAGCCGGTCCTCGATCTCCCTGGTCCAGGCGAAGTCCAGGACCAGCGGGAACGCCACCGCCTGCAGCGCACCGAAGAACGCGTTCAGCGCGAGCAGCCCGGGGAGCATGATCCGCCCGTAGTCGCCGGTCACGAACCCCGCGCCGCCGAGCACGGTGGCGAAGATGAACAGGAAGAAGAACGGCTGGATCAACACCTGCGCGAGGAACGCGCCCAGCTCCTTACCGGTGACGTGCACGTCCCGGCTCAGCACGGCGAGGAACACCCGCGCCGAGGATGACGGCTGCCCCGCCGCGTCCGGCCCCGGTCCGCCGGGCTCGCTCGCCCACGGCCGCCGTGACGTCCGCTCGACCGAACGACTCATCGCAGCTCCCTCCCGGTCAGGTGGATGAACACGTCCTCCAACGTCGACTCGCCGAGCGACAGGTCGGCGACCGACGCGCCCCGGGCCGACAGCGCCGACACCACCGGCCCCACCACCGCCGCCGGCTCATCGGTCACATACACGCGCAACCGACACGCCCCACCGCCGTCGTCCTCCGCCGCGGCACCGAGCGGTTCGACCCGCTCCACCCCCGGCAGCGCGGCCAACGCGGCGGCCAGCCCGTCCACCGCCACCCCGTCGGCGCGCACGCTCGCCTCCAGGGTCGCGCTGCCCGGCAACGACCTGACCAGCGCGGCGGGCGTGTCCAAGGTGAGCATCCGGCCGTGGTCGACGATGCCCACCCGGTCGGACAGCTTCGCGGCCTCGTCCATGTCGTGCGTGGTCAGCACGACCGTCACGCCCTCCTCGTGCAGCGCCCGCACCCGGTCGTGCACGAACAGCCGGGCCTGCGGGTCCAGCCCGGTCGACGGCTCGTCCAGGAACAGCACCTCCGGCCGATGCATCAGCCCGCGCGCGATCATCAGCCGCTGCGACTGGCCGCCGGAGAGGTTGTCCACGCTCTGGTTCGCCTTGTCCGCCAGCCCCATCCGTTCGAGCATCTCGTCGGCCCGCGCGGCGCGATCGGCCCGGGACATGCCGTGGTACGCGGCGTGGAAGATCAGGTTGTTGCGGGTGGACAGCGACCGGTCCAGGTTGACCCGCTGCGGCACCACGCCGAGCCGCCCGCGCACCGCGACGCTGTCGCGCACCACGTCCAGCCCGGCCACCCTGGCCACCCCGCCGGTGGGCACCACCCGGGTGGTGAGCACGCCCACGGTCGTCGTCTTGCCGGCGCCGTTCGGCCCGAGCAGCCCGAACACCTCGCCGCGCCGCACCGTGAACGACAGCCCGTCCACCGCGTTGACGGGGCTCTTCGGATACCGCTTGACCAGCTGGTCGACCTCCACCGCGAGCTCCTCGCCGTGCTCGCGGTCGCGCGCGAAACCGTTGCCGGACATCGCTCCCCCCTCTTCGAGACGATCCGCACAGCCTGGCCTGTCCACGCCCAACCGGCCACCGATATCGCGCAACCTCCGGAGTCCGCACCCGCGATTTCGCCAAACGCCCCCGGGCGTGGCCGCCCGCCGTCCATACTGATCGCGCCCGCCTCGCCGATGCCCGTTCGGCGGTGATCCGGCGTCCGGTCGTGCCCGGTCGTCTCTCCGTAGCCCAGCTATCGAATGCGCGCGTGCGCGCTCGGGAGAGACATGACCTCGACGATCGACAAGCCTGCCGGCGCGGGTCGCCCGGTGGTACGCCGACTTGCCGACGAGCTGTTCCGCGCCGCGCCGGACCCGCCACCGCCACCGCCGCCGCCCGCCCCGGAGCCCACGCCCGGCCCCGACCCGAACGAGCGCGAGGTACGAGCGCGCGCCGTGCTCGTGCTCCGGCTGATCATCGAGGTCCTCGACCGCCGCCGCCCGATCGCCCAGCTGACCGGCCTGGTCACCGCCCCGGTCCGCCGCTACGTGCTGGCCGCGACCGGCCGCCTCGACGAGCCCCGTTACCGCCCCGGCGCCGCACCCCGCCCCGCCCGCACCAACCCAACCGCCCGCGCCACCACCGCCGGCTACGCCGGTCCGGCCCTCGGCCCGATCCGGGTGTGCCGGCCCGCCGCCGGAGTCGCCGAGGTCAGCGCCGTGTGGCGGTACCGAGGCCGGTGCCGCGCCCTGGCCGCCCGCTTCGAGCTGCTCAGCCTCGACCAGCTCGTCCCCGACGACCTCGAAGTCCCCGAGCCCGACCCCGCCGACACCGACAACCCCGCCAAAACCCGCCCACCCCGCTGGTGCTGCACAGCCCTACGCCTCGGCTGACCACCAACCCGGCCGCCCGCACACAGCGAGTTGCCGCCGCACACATGTTGCGGCATGTGCGCCGCGTACGAACGTGGTGTGCCGGTGCCCCCGGCGGCGTGGGCGCGGGCGGTGGCGTGGGCGTCCACGGTGGTGGCGTGGGCGCGGGCGGTGGCGTGGCTAGCGGGGGGCGCCGGTGCGGGCGCCGTGGCAGTGCTTGTACTTGCGGCCGGAGCCGCACGGGCACGGCTGGTTGCGGGACGGCTCCGCCCCGCCCGCGGAACGACCGGCGCCCTGGCCCCCGCGACCACCACCGCCGCCGCTGCGGGACTCGCTGCCGTCCTCGGCCGGGCCGCTGTACTGCAGCGCGCCGGTGTTGGTCGGGCCGCCGATGCCGGCGCCGCGCAGTGCGGCGGGCACGTTGCGGGTCGGGTCGTCCTCGACGTCCCCGGCCGCGGTCGGGTCGGTGGCCGGGCCGGCGTGGCGGCCACGTTTACCGGACGGGGTGCCGCCGGTCGCCGCCGCGCCGTCGGTGGCGGGCGCGGCCGAGGGCGTGACGCCGCTGGCCGGCTCGGCCGCGCTGCTCTCGTTGCTCGCGGGCGCGAACGGCATGCCTTGGCGGGTGGTCTCCTCCACCGGCGCCACCTGGACGTTGAACAGGTAGCCGATGGCCTCTTCCTTGATCCCGTCCATCATGGCAGCGAACATGTCGTAGCCCTCGCGCTGGTACTCGATCAGCGGGTCGCGCTGGGCCATCGCGCGCAGGCCGATGCCCTCCTTGAGGTAGTCCATCTCGTAGAGGTGCTCGCGCCACTTGCGGTCCAGCACGGTGAGCAGGATCTGCCGTTCCAGCTCGCGCATGCCACCCTGCGCGGGGATCGTCTCGTCGATCTCGGCCTCACGCCGCTGGTAGGCATCCCTGGCGTCGGCGAGGACGGAGTCGTAGATCAGGTCGCGGGTCAGCTCGACGACCTCGCCGGTCTCGTCCTCGTCCTGCATGAGGTCCTGCCAGCGGATGCTGATCGGGTACAGCGTGCCCAGCGCCGTCCACAGCGCGTCCATGTCCCAGTCCTCGGCGAAGTTGTCCGAGGTGGCGCCGTCGATGTACGCGCCGATGACGTCGGCGAGCATGTGCTCGACCTGCTCGCGCAGGTTCTCCCCGGCGAGCACCCGGCGGCGCTCGTCGTAGATCACCATGCGCTGCTTGTTCATCACCTCGTCGTACTTGAGGACGTTCTTGCGGATCTCGAAGTTCTGCTGCTCGACCTGCGTCTGCGCGCTGCGGATGGCCTTGGTGACCATGCCGGCCTCGATCGGCACGTTGTCCGGCACGTTCAGCCGGTTCATGATCGACTCGACGGCCTGGCCGTTGAACCGGCGCATCAGCTCGTCGCCGAGCGAGAGGTAGAACCGGGACTCGCCCGGGTCGCCCTGCCGGCCGGACCGGCCGCGCAGCTGGTTGTCGATCCGCCGCGACTCGTGCCGCTCGGTGCCGAGCACGTACAGCCCGCCGGCCCGCTTGACCTCTTCGGCCTCGGCGGCGACCTCGGCGCGGGCCTCGGCGAGCGCGGCGTCCCAGGCGGCCTCGTACTCCTCGCGCGTCTCCACCGGGTCCAGCCCGCGCTCGCGCAGCTCCAGGTCGGCCATGAACTCGGGGTTGCCGCCGAGCATGATGTCGGTGCCTCGACCGGCCATGTTCGTGGCCACCGTGACCGCCCCGGCCCGGCCGGCCTGCGCCACGATGATGGCCTCCCGCTCGTGGTGCTTGGCGTTGAGCACCTCGTGCGGGACGCCGCGCGCGACCAGCAGCTTGGACAGGTACTCCGACTTCTCCACGCTGGTGGTGCCGACCAGCACCGGCTGGCCTGCCCGGTTGCGCTCGGCGATGTCGTCGGCCACCGCGTCGAACTTGGCCGGCTCGGTCTTGTAGATCAGGTCGGAGCGGTCCTCCCTGATCATCGGCTTGTTGGTCGGGATGGTGACCACGTTCATCTTGTAGATCTGGTGCAGCTCGGCCGCCTCGGTCTGGGCGGTACCGGTCATCCCGGCCAGGGTCTTGTAGAGCCGGAAGTAGTTCTGCAGGGTGACGGTGGCCAAGGTCTGGTTCTCGGCCTTGATCTCCACCTTCTCCTTGGCCTCGATGGCCTGGTGCATGCCCTCGTTGTAGCGCCGGCCCATCAGCACCCGGCCGGTGAACTCGTCGACGATGAGCACCTCGCCGTCGCGGACGATGTAGTCCTTGTCCCGCTTGAACAGCTCCTTGGCCTTGAGCGCGTTGTTCAGGTAGCCGACCAGCGGGGTGTTCGCCGCCTCGTAGAGGTTGTCGATGCCGAGCTGGTCCTCGACGTAGGCGACGCCCTCCTCGCTGACCCCGACGGTGCGCTTGCGCTCGTCCACGTCGTAGTGCACGTCGCGCAGCATCAGCGGCGCCAGCCGGGCGAACTCGGTGTACCAGCGCGCGCTCTGCTCGGCCGGCCCGGAGATGATCAGCGGGGTACGGGCCTCGTCGATGAGGATGGAGTCCGCCTCGTCGACGACCGCGAAGTTGTGCCCGCGCTGGACCATGTCCTCGGTCAGCCAGGTCATGTTGTCGCGCAGGTAGTCGAAGCCGAACTCGTTGTTCGTGCCGTACGTGATGTCCGAGGTGTACGCCACGCGCCGCTCGGCCGGCGTCATCTCGGACAGGATCACCCCGACGGTCAGCCCGAGGAACCGGTGGATGCGGCCCATGTTCTCCGCGTCGCGCTTGGCCAGGTAGTCATTCACCGTGACCACGTGCACGCCCTTGCCGGAGATCGCGTTGAGGTACGCGGCGAGCACACAGGTGAGCGTCTTGCCCTCACCGGTCTTCATCTCGGCGACGCTGCCCCTGTGCAACGCGGCGCCGCCCATCAGCTGCACCTTGAATGGGCGCTGCCCGATGGTGCGCACGGCGGCCTCCCGAGCCACCGCGAACGCCTCGGGGAGCAGGTCGTCGAGCGACTCGCCCTGCTCGTGGCGTTCCCGGAACTCGTCGGTCTTGGCCCGCAACTCCGCGTCGGAGAGCTTCTTGACCTCGGGTTCGAGGGTCTCGACATAGTCGGCAAGACGCGCGAGCCGGCGCACCAACTTCGTCTCACCAGCACGGAGCAGACGGTTCAGGACCACCGGAAGACCTCAGCTCTGTTCGCGATGCGCCGCTCTGAGCGGCCGCCTTTCCCCACCATGGTAGGCACTGCCTGGACGCACCGAAGGCACGGGCTTACCGCCCGTGCCTTCGGATTCCTCAGCATTGATGTCCAGTTGTCCGATGATCGGCGCCGAAGTGGCGGGCACGCTCCTCCGCGTATCGGGATCGAGGGCGCCCGCGACCCGTTCAGGCTAGCCGAATCACCCCGTAGTCGTAGCCCTTTCGCCGGTACACGACGCTGGGCAGCCCGGTTTCGGCACAGGAGAACAGGTAGAAGTCGTGGCCGACGAGCTCCATCTGGGACAGCGCCTCGTCCAGCGACATGGGCTTGGCCGGGTGTTCCTTCTCCCGCACGATCCGGCCGGGCTGGCTTTCATGGTCCACGGCGTTGCGCGGCGACGGGATGTCCACCTCGGGCATCCGCTCACCGTGCTCTGTGCCGATCGACTCGCCGATCGACTCGCTCATGGTCTCCGAGTCCAGCACCGCGGTGCCGGCGACCGGTCCCGCGCCGCTCATGGTGCGGACCGTGCCGCGTGCCCTGCGGCCGTACGGAACCCTGCGACGATCGTGCGCGCGGCGCAGCCGGGACTCGAGCTTGCCGACCGCGCTGTCCAGGGCCGCGTAGAAGTCCGGGCCGCAAGCCTCTGCCCGGGCGACGGGCCCGCACCCGCGTCCGGTGATCTCGACCCGTTGACAGCTCTTCGCCTGCCGGCGGTTCGGCTCGTGGAAGAGCTCGACCTCCATTCCCACGATCTTGTGGTCGTACCGTTCCAGTCGGGCGAGCTTGTCGGCGACATGGACCCTGAAGTGATCCGGAACCTCGACGTTCCGACCAGTGACGACTATCTCCACTCGGACCTCCCTCGCACTCCGCGTCGGGAAAACTCTTCGCTCGGTTGGGTAGCACCCGTCGAGCTGGTCACTCGTCCTTCACCACGTGTTCAGGCGGTGGGAGGCACCGTAACCTGCATCACGTTGCGAGAACACCCCCTACCGGACAGGAGCCCCCACCTGGGCGGAGACGGTTCCCTGATCGGCCCCGAATGGCTAGGCTGGGATGGTTGGGCTCGTTTACGACCACCCCCGTCGCGGCTCGCCGGACCCGGCTCTGACCTGGGCAAACCGGGCGGCGTGCAATCGTCCTCCGAAAGTGTCATTACGTCGCCGGCCGACGAATTCGGCGTCACGCGAACCGGTCGCGTCGCAGAGAACGAGCGCGCCGCGGACGGTCACGCCGGCCTCGGCGAGCGTCGCGACGCAGTTGCGCAGCGTGGCCCCGGTGGTCACGACGTCATCCACCAGTAGGACCGTCACTCCGGGCGGCGGTAACCCGGCCGGACGCGGCAGCACCCGGCCGCGCAGGTTCGCCCAGCGCGCCGCCGGGTCGAGGCCGACCGAGTCACGCCCGCCCCGGCGCATCCGCAGCGCCGCGCTCACCCCGACCGAGCCGCCCTCGGCGGCCAGCCGCTCCGCGACCTGCTCGGCCAGCACCAGCACGTGGTCGATCCCGCGCGAGCGGATCGCGGCCGCCCGCGACGGCGCCGGTACCAGCCAGCACGGCCGCGCGAGCGGTGCGACGCCACCGGTCGCGCCCCAGGCGGGCGGGGCGGCCAGGATCGCGGCGGCCAGCATCGCGGCCAACGGCGCCGCGAGCTCGCGCCGGCCGTGCTCCTTGTAGGCCAGCAGCGCGGCGCGCAACGGGCCGGCGTACCCGCCCACCGCGAGCGTCGGCGGCACGGCGGCCAGCCCCCGGAGACCGCACACCAGCCGGGGCGGGCCGGCGCCGGTGGCACACCTGGCGCACCAGGAGCGGCCCGCCGCGCCGCATCCGCCGCACACCACCGGGAGCACGAGGTCCATCAGGCCGGCGAGCAGTGAGCGGGGACGCGAGGGCGGGGAGCCTCGTGAGCGGGAGAGCTGTGCGTGGGTCATGTGGCCAGCGTGGCGGATCGGCCTTGACGCCGGGGCGATTGAAGATCAACATGTCTGGGTTGTCCACATTGGGCCGGTTGTCCACATGGATCGGGGGCGGGCCTTGACAGTGGGAGCGGGTCCGCACTCAGGAGTTCTGCGTGTGGCTTCGGGCGAACGCCCGCGGGGTGGCCTTGACCGCGTGGCTTGTTGGGGTCTCGCGCATGGCGCGGGGTGTGCGGGACCCCAGGTAGGTATGCGGCGGTTGACCCATGCGCACGGCAGGTACCCCCGGAGCGGCTGCGCAAGATCGTCACCGTGCGGATGATCCGTGCGTCGAGGTCGCGCTCCTACCCGACGGCAGGGTCGCCGTCCGCGCCGGCGAGCTCGACACGCCTATCTGACCGGCTCTACCCCCAGCACCCTCGCGAACTGCCCGAACATCCAGTAGTACCCCACGACCTGCACCAGCTCGACGATCTCCCGGTCACTCAACGCGGCACGGACCGGCGCGAACGTCGCATCGTCCACCCTCAGCCCCCGCGCCACCGCCGTCGCGAACCTGAGTACCGCAAGATCCACCCCACCGAACGCGGCCTCGTCCCCCCGGTAGATCGCGTCCCGTTCCGCCAGCGTAAGTGGATCGTCCGACAGGACGTGCCGGGCGCGCACGTAGTCGTCCCCGAGCACCGCCGCGGCCGCATGCGTCGCGATCTCACGCAGCCGCGCCGGCAACGCGAGCTGCGTGACCTGCTGCATCCCGAGCCGCATCAGCGTCCCCGCGGTCGCCTCGGCGTGGGCGACCATCAGGAACAGGTTCGAGTTCGGCGGCAGCCTGGCGTGCCACTCCCGCAGGTCGGCGGGCAGGGCGGAGGCGTCGGCGTACGGAATGCGGGCCACGCACGGAGCCTATGACCCTCAGGTAGGTTGGAGACGTCTTCTCACCGGAGAGCCCACAGGGTTCTCGCAGGCCGCGCGCCTCACCGACAGGTTTCTTGACGTCACACGGCATCAAGAAGGTGGGAGTCGAACCCCGACTCCGGTGAGGTATGTCTTGATCAACCCCCACGTCATCGTGATCGGCGCCGGCCTGGGCGGGCTGTGCCTTGCGCACGGGCTGCGCCGCGCCGGCATCGACGTCGCCGTCTACGAACGCGACGTCGACGAGTCCGCCCGCCCCCAGGGTCACCGCCTGCACATCGACGCGCGCGGCCGGAAAGCCCTGGCGGCGACCCTGCCCGAGCACCTGTTCTCACGCCTGGCCGCGACCATCCGGCGGCCGGCGCCGAGAGTGAACGGATTCGACCACCACCTGCGCGCCACCGGCGTGTTCCCCCTGGACGACCCGACGCCGGAGCCCGGTCACGCCGAGATGCCCGCGCACACCGTGATCGAAAGGCACGTCCTGCGGCGGATCCTGCTGACCGGGATCGAGGACGTCGTTCACTACGGACGCCGCTGCGTCGGCTACGACACCAACGGCGACGGCGTCACCGCGCGGTTCGACGACGGCAGCACCGCGACCGGCTCGATACTGGTCGGCGCGGACGGCATCAGTTCGGCGATACGCGCGCGCCGGCTGCCACACGCGCGGGTCATGGACACCCGGGCGCGCCTGATCTACGGCCGGGTGCCGCTGACCCCCGAACTGCGCCGCACCCTCCCACCGGCCATGTTCAGCGTGTTCAACTCCGTGCTCGGCCCGGACCGGCGCTTCGTCGGCATCGCGCCGGTGGCGGACACCCTCGCCGTGATGTTCGGCTGCCGCCGCGAACGCCTGGGCCTGCCCGACCACGACCTTCGCGCCGCGCCCGGCCACCACCTGCGCGACCTCGTACAAGAACACCTGACCGGCTGGCACCCCCTGATGACCAGGATCGTCGACGCCTGGGACCCGGACAGCGTCCACCCCGTCGTCGTACACACCAGCGTCCCCGTCCCGCCCTGGAAACCGTCGAACGTGACGCTGCTCGGCGACGCGATCCACGCCATGAGCCCGGCCGCCGGCGCGGGCGCCAACATGGCCCTCCGGGACGCCTCGGAGCTCACTTCAGCACTCGCCGCCGCGCTCACCCACCACCGCCCACTCCTGGACGCCATCGGCGACTACGAGCACGCAATGACCACCGAAGGCTTCCGCATGGTCCGCGTCTCGGCGGCGAACGCGACCCGCACCCTCGGGGCGGACCCGATTCAGCCCGGGTAGCCGGCGATCGACGACGCCGACCCGCCGACAAGCTGGCGCCAGCTTCCCAGGTCGTCGGCGCCGTAGGTCCACAGGCCGTTCTGGTCGGTGACGAGCAGCGGCCGCCCGGGGGAACTCGCGATCGCCGACACCGGCGGCGTCAGGTTGTTGGTGGACAGCGAGTGCATGTCCAGGCCGTCCACGGACACGACGGTCACGGCTGAGTCGGCGGTGCGCCCGGCCACCACGAGCTGGTCGGAAGCGCGCCAGTCCACCGCGAGCAGGGTGTTCAGCTCGGCCGGGCGCAGCAGCCGGACGTTGCGCAGGGCCGCGGTGCCGTTGGACGAGCGGGACACCGCCGCCACGGCCAGCATGCCGCCCACCACGGCCGCGACCCGCATGCCGTCCTTGGACAGCCGCAGGTCGTTGACCGGGCCGAGCACGGTGAGCTCGGCGGCGTCGACCGGAGCGACCACGGCGTGCCGGGCCGGGTCGAGCACCCGCATCACGGACCTGCCGTCCCGGACCGTCCAGATCTCGTTGCCGGTCGGCGTCCAGGTGGGGCGGGTCAGGGCGCCGCCCTGCACGCCGGTCGGGGCCAGCGGGCCGCCGATCCTGCCGATCATGAGCTGGCGGCCGGACTGGCGGTTCACCGCGGCGAGGCGCTGGCCGTCGGGGGACATGGTGGCGGCGGTCAGGTCGTAGCCGCCGGAACCGGTCGGGCCGGCCAGCGGGCCGCCCAGCTCGCCGGCGGTCAGGGTGCGCGCCTTGCCGCCGACCACGACCAGGCCGGGCACGTCCGAGCGGGGGCCGTCGGCGTTGTCGAGGTCGGCGAAGAACTCCCTGGTCAGGTCGGGGTGGTCGACGACCAGCGGGGCGCCGTCGACGTAGAGGCGGACCTTGGGGACGTTCACCTCGGCGAGGCTGAGCACGACCTGGGCCGCGAGCAGCCGGCGCTGGCCGTCGTCCAGGTCGCCGAGCTCGGTGAGGTCGACCATGAGCGCGCGGTCCTGGCTCTCGGCGACGTTGGAACGCAACCGGGCGGCGTGCGGGACGGCGGTCACGACCGCGCCGGTCAGGGCCTCGGACGGGCCGTCGAGCAGCTGGTCGATCACCCGCGAGGGCAGCGTGCGGGCCGGGGTGGACGGCAGGTACCGCACGTCGGGCACCAGGCTGCGGCGCATCGGGTCCAGGAAGTAGATGCGCACGGACTTGAAGTTCGACTTGAAGTCGGACAGCCGCACGATCGTCCCGCTCGGCGGGCCGTCGATGCGCCACTGGCCGTTGATCCGGGCCACCTGGATGTCCATCTCGATCGGCGCCTGCGCCTGCACGAAGCTGCCGTTGGCCATCACCCGGCCGAGCTGGGTGCCGCGCAGCCTGACCACGGCGCGGTCGCCCTCCCCGGGCGAGCGGGCGTAGACCGTGCCGAACTGCTCGGAGAGCACCGTCAGCGAGGAGTTGTCGTCCCAGCTCTGCGCCGGGTCGGTGAGGAAGCGCCTGGCCGCGGCGTGCCGGTTCTCGGCGCTGCCGGAGGCGTTGACAAAGCCCCGGACCAGGTCGAGCGGGTTGGCGTTGTCGCTGGGCCCCGGCGGGAGTACCGGACGGTCGCCCTCGGTGACCTTGCGGATCACCTGCACCGGGGAGTCGCCGGGCACCGACGCGCATCCGGTCGCGGTGGCCACCACCGCGGCCAGCGCGATGACCAGGACGGTGAGCGGGTGCTTGCGAGGGCTCCTCACCGCTGCTCGCCCGTCCCGCTCGAACCGACCCGCTCCGCGTCGTCAACATCCGCGTCGTCAACATCCACGTCATCGACGTCCACATCGTCGACGTCCGGCTCGTCGTCGGACGCCACCACCGCCAGCGCGGGCGGCGCCGGCTCCAGCGGCTCCTCGGTCGGCACCAGCGGCAGCGGGCTTCCCTCCAGCTCGCCGCCGCGCTGCCGGGGCAGGGTCAACCGGAACGCCGCGCCGCGCCCCGGCTCGCCCCACGCCTGCAGCCACCCGCCGTGCAACCGCGCGTCCTCCAGGCTGATCGACAGCCCCAGCCCGGTACCGCCGCTGCGCCGGGCCCGCGAGGCGTCCGCGCGCCAGAACCGGTTGAACACCAGCCCGGCCTCGCCCGGCTTCAGCCCCAGCCCGTGGTCCCTGACCAGCACCGCGACCGACCGCTCGTCACACCCGAGCCGGATCTTCACCGGCTTGCCCTCGCCGTGGTCGATCGCGTTGGCCACCAGGTTGCGCACGATCCGCTCCACCCGGCGCGGGTCGATCTCGGCGTAGATGCCCTCCGGCACGTCCAGCTCCAGCTCGGTGCCGGTCTCCTCGACCAGCACCCGCACCGCCTCCACCGCGTGCAGCACCACGCCGTGCATGTCCGTCCGCTCGGCGCCCAGCTCGGCCTGGCCCGCGTCCAGCCGGCTGATCTCCAGCAGGTCGGCGAGCAGCGACTCGAACCGGTCCAGCTCGTCCACCAGCAGCTCGGCCGAGCGGGCCAGGCCGCCGCCGAACTGTTCGCGGCTGGCGTGCAGCACGTCGGCGGCCATCCGCACGGTGGTCAGCGGGGTCCGCAGCTCATGGCTGACGTCCGAGGTGAACCGCCGCTGCAGCGCGCCGAACTCCTCGAGCTGGCGGATCTGGTTCTGGATGCTGGACGCCATCTCGTTGTACGACTCGGCGAGCCGGGCCACCTCGTCGTCGCCCTTGACCGGCATCCGTTCCTCCAGATGCCCGTCGGCGAACCGCTCGGCGATCTCGGCGGCCTGCTGCACCGGGCGCACCACCTGGCGGGTGACCAGGCTGGCCACGGCGGCCAGCAGCAGGATCAGCACCAGCCCGCCGACGATCAGCGTGCTCTGCACCAGCCCGAGCGTGCGCTGCTCGGCCGCCATCGAGAACAGCAGGTAGAACTGCAGGTCGCGGCCGGCGGTACGGACCGGCTGGCCGTAGATCACCATCGGCACGCCGTCGACGGTCTGGAACTCGCGGGCCAGCACCCCGCTCTGCACCGCGCGGCGCAGGTCCGGCGGGATGAGGTGCAGGTCGCCGGCGGAGCGCACGCCGTTCACCGTGTCGCCGGTGGTGAGCACCGGGCGGAAGTCGCCGGCGTTCTCCGCGCGCGGCTGGTCGGTCATGGTGGCCGCGCTGAGCCGGTCCAGGGCCTTGTTCAGGGTGCCCTGCACGTACTCGTCGTCCGGGTTCACCCCGGACAGGTCGCGCTCCAGCACCGCGGTGGCCTGTTCCATCTGCGCCCGGGCAGCGGTGATCTTGCCCTGGACCAGCCGGTCGGCGATCTGGGTCTGCAGCACCAGGCCGAGCACCAGCACCACGCCGCTGCACAGCGCCAGCGTGCTCACCGTCACCCGCAGCTGCAGCGACCGCCGCCAGATCGCCCCGAAGATCGCGCTGACCTCGACGGTCGCGCGCCGCACCATGCGGTACACGGCCCGCGTCCGCCGGAAGCCGCCGCGGTCGGGACGAGGGCTCACAGCACCCCGCTGCGGATCATGGCGGGCCGGCCTTGTACCCCACGCCGCGCACGGTCAGCACCACCTCGGGTCGTTCCGGGTCACGCTCGACCTTGGACCGCAGCCGCTGCACGTGCACGTTCACCAACCGGGTGTCCGCGGCGTGCCGGTAGCCCCAGACCTGCTCGAGCAACACCTCGCGAGTGAACACCTGTCGAGGCTTGCGGGCCAATGCCACCAACAGGTCGAACTCCAGCGGGGTCAGCGAGATCGGCTGGCCGTTGCGGGTGACCTGGTGCGCCGGCACGTCGATGCTCACCTCGCCGACGGTCAGCATCTCGGCCGGCTCGGCGTCGGTGCGCCGCAGCCGGGCCCGGATGCGGGCCACCAGCTCCTTGGGCTTGAACGGCTTGATCACGTAGTCGTCCGCGCCCGACTCCAGTCCGAGCACCACGTCCACCGTGTCGCTCTTCGCGGTGAGCATGACGATCGGCACCCCGGACTCGGCGCGGATCGCCCGGCAGACGTCGATCCCGTTCATGCCGGGCAGCATCAGGTCGAGCAGCACCACGTCGGGGCGCAGCTCGCGGACCGCTGGCATCGCGCGCGGACCGTCGGACACAACAGCCGTGTCGAACCCCTCCCCCCGCAGCACGATCGTGAGCATCTCGGCCAGCGCCGGGTCGTCGTCGACCACCAGTACGCGCGACTTCATAGCGCACATCGTGTCATCCCCTCCCAACCGCCTTACCCTGGAGGTATGGGTATTAGAAGGCTCAACCACGCGGTGCTCTACGTACGCGATGTGGAGCGCAGCGTGACCTTCTACCGAGACGTGCTCGGCTTCCGCGAAGTGCACCGCCTGCCGGGCGCCGCGTTCCTGCTCGCGCCCGACTCCGACAACGACCACGACCTGGGCCTGTTCCAGGTCGGCGCGGACGCCGCGAACTCCCCCGCCGGCCGGGGCGCCGTCGGCCTCTACCACCTGGCCTGGTCCGTACCCACCCTCGCCGACCTGGCCGACCACGAACGCCGACTCCGTGAAGCAGGCGCCCTGGTCGGCGCCTCCGACCACATCACCACCAAGGCCCTCTACGCCCACGACCCCGACGGCCTGGAGTTCGAAGTCTCCTGGCTGGTCCCCGCCCAACACGTCACCACCGAAATGAAGTCCGCCCCCACCACCCGCCCCCTCAACCTGGACGCCGAGATCGCCAAGTACGGCCCCGACCTCGTAGGCATGGCCTAAGCCCGCACGCGCTCGTCCGCGAGTCGGGGATTTCGTCAGGGTGAGTCGCGGATTCCAGCAGACCGGCCACGGCCCGCCGCGCGTCCGCACCGACCCGCGCCGCCGGCCGCAGTACCGTGCGCGCCATGCCGCTGACCCACCCCGGCCATCCCGGCCATCCCGCCCATCGCGGCCGGCGCGACCTGGGCGTGAACCCGGTGTTCGCCCGCGAGCCGCTGCGGGTCGCCCGCGACGAGCTGCCCGTACACGGCATGGACCCGGACATCGCGTACCAGATCACCCACGACGAGCTGATGCTCGACGGCAACGCCCGGCTCAACCTGGCCACCTTCGTCACCACCTGGATGGAGCCGCAGGCCACCCGGCTGATGTCCGAGTGCTTCGACAAGAACATGATCGACAAGGACGAGTACCCGCGCACCGCCGAGCTGGAGGAGCGGTGCGTGCGGATGCTCGCCAAGCTGTGGCACTGCCCGGACCCGCACACCACCGTGGGCTGCTCCACCACCGGCTCGTCCGAGGCGTGCATGCTCGCCGGCCTGGCCCTCAAGCGCCGCTGGCAGCTGGCCGGCAAGGGGTCCGGCAAGCCCAACATCGTGATGGGCATCAACGTCCAGATCTGCTGGGAGAAGTTCGCCAACTTCTGGGAGGTCGAGCCGCGCTACGTGCCGATGGAGGGCGAGCGGTTCACGCTGTCCGCCGAGGAGGCCGTCAAGCTGGTCGACGAGAACACCATCGGCGTGGTGGCCATCCTCGGCTCCACGTTCGACGGCTCCTACGAACCGATCGCCGAGATCGCGGCCGCGCTGGATGAGCTGGCCGAGCGCACCGGCCTGGACGTCCCGATCCACGTCGACGGCGCGTCCGGGGCGATGATCGCGCCGTTCCTGGACCCGGAGCTGGACTGGGACTTCCGGCTGTCACGGGTGGCGTCGATCAACACGTCTGGCCATAAGTACGGACTGGTGTACCCGGGCGTGGGCTGGGTGGTCTGGCGGGACGCGGCGGCGCTGCCCGAGGAGCTGGTGTTCCGGGTCAACTACCTCGGCGGCGACATGCCGACCTTCGCGCTGAACTTCTCCCGGCCGGGGGCGCAGGTCGCCGCGCAGTACTACAACTTCCTGCGGCTCGGGTTCGAGGGCTACCGGGTCGTGCAGCGGCACTGCCGGGACGTGGCCACCCGGCTGGCCGGCGAGATCGCCGCGCTCGGCCCGTTCCGGCTGCTCACGGGCGGTGACCAGCTACCGGTGTTCGCGTGCACGCTGAACGAGGGCGTCACCGGGTTCTCGGTGTTCGACGTGGCGGCGGCGCTGCGGGAGAACGGGTGGCTGGTGCCGGCGTACACCTTCCCGGCCAACCGCACCGACCTGGCCACGCTGCGGTTCGTGGTCCGCAACGGCTTCAGCCACGACATGGCCGATATGCTGCTCGCCGACCTGCGCCGCGCGTTGCCTCGGCTGGGCGCGCAGCCAGGGCCGGTGCGGGGTACGGAGTCCGCCGGGTTTGCCCACGGCGCCGGCTCGACGAGCCACTGACTCGGGCGGCGGGGTCAGCCCGGTTGCCAGCCGGGTGGGGCGAAGACGTACGCCCAGCGGTCGCGCCAGGTGCGGGCGCGGCGGACGTCGCGGGCGATCGCGGCGTACTCGCCAAACTGCAGCTTGAGCAGGTTGTAGGTGTTCACCGGCTTGGTCAGGCCGTAGCGCGGGCGGTGCCTCTCGGCCGCGAAGGTGCCGAACATCCGGTCCCAGATGATCAGGATGCCGGCGTAGTTCTTGTCCAGGTACTCCGGGTCGCTGCCGTGGTGCACCCGGTGGTGGGACGGGGTGTTGAACACGAACTCGATCGGGCGCGGCAGCTTGTCGATCGCCTCGGTGTGCACCCAGAACTGGTAGATCAGGTTGATCGAGAAGCCGGTGTAGACCATCCAGGGCGGCATGCCCAGCGCCGGCAGCGGGACCCAGATCAGCGTCTCGAACCAGAGGTTCCACTTCTGCCGCAGCGCGGTGGTGTAGTTGAAGTACTCGCTGGAGTGGTGCGCCTGGTGCGCCGCCCAGATCAGCCGGACCCGGTGCGAGAGCCGGTGGTAGCAGTACCAGAGCAGGTCCACGCCGACGATCAGCAGCACCCAGGTCCACCAGGCGTCGGCGGGGAGATGCCAGGGCGCGACGTAGACGTACAACACCGCGAACCCGACCAGCGACACCGTCCGGAACGCGATGGCCACCCCGGAGCCGATCACGCCCATCAACAGGCTGGTACGGGCATCGCGCAGTTCGTACCCACGCCGCGGCGGCCGGTCGGGCTCGTCGCCGTCGCCGTCGCCGTGCCGCAGCGCGACCAGCTCGAACACGATGAACAGCAGGAACACCGGGAACGCATAGCTGACCGGGTCGCGCAGCTGCTCCGCCATCGACTCGAACACGCCGACCTCCTCGGACTACCCGTGAGTGGCCAGGGCCGCTATGGCGGCCCTAGCCACTCACGGGTACGAACTCGTCGGTAACTTACCGCCGCGGCGGTGGCCGTCGGTAGGGTCGGCGGCATGGATCTTGGCGTCGGGCTGCCCTCGACCATTCCCTCGGCCACCGGTGCGGACGTGCTGACCTGGGCGCGGGAGGCGGAGGCGGCCGGGTTCGCCAGCCTGGGGACGTTGGACCGGCTGGTGTACGGCAACCACGAGACGATCCCCACGCTGGCCGCCGCGGCGGCGGTGACCAGTGAGATCCACCTGACCACGGCGATCCTGATCGGCCCGTACCGGGGCAACGGCGCGCTGCTGGCCAAGCAGTTGGCCACGGTGGACAGCTTCGCGGGCGGGCGGTTGACGGTCGGGATCGCGGTCGGCGGGCGCGACGACGACTTCACCGCGTCGGGCAGCGACTTCGAGGGCCGGGGCGCGGTGTTCGACGGGCAGCTCGCCGAGTTCCGGGCGGTGTGGAGCGGCGCCCCGCGCGGTCACGCCGGGCCGATCGGGCCGGCCCCGGCGCGGGCCGGTGGGCCGCCACTGCTGATCGGCGGGAACAGCAAGGCGGCCGTGCGGCGGGTCGTCCAGCACGGCGCCGGGTGGATCTCCGGCGGCGGTGGCGCCGACGCGTTCGGCAAGGGCGCCGGGCCGGTCCGCCGCGCCTGGTCCGAGGCGGGGCGCGACGGCTCTCCCCGGCTGGCCGCGCTGGCGTACTACGCGCTCGGCCCGGACGCCGCCGGACTGGCCGAGGGCTACCTGCGCGACTACTACGGCTTCGCCGGGGCGTACGCGGACCACGTGGTGGCCGGCGCGCTGACCACCGAGGCGGCGGTGCGCGACGCGGTGGCCGCCTTCACCGAGGCCGGCTGCGACGAGCTGATCCTGTTCCCGTGCTCGCCGGAGGCCGACCAGCTGCGCCGGCTGGCCTCGGCGGTCGACGTCACCTCAGGCTAGGACGACCGCCACGCAGGCACCGATGTAGACGAACTGCTCGACGGTGCGCCGGGGCAGCGGCGTGGCCGGCTCGCCGCCGACACCGAGCGAGTGCCGCGCGGCGTAGACGTTCGCCGGGAACATCAGCACCAGCAGCACGGCCAGGCAGCCGGCGGCCAGCCGGGACGTCGGCGGCAGCAGCAGCCCCACCACGCCGGCCAGCTCCAGCACCCCCGTCACGTCGACCAGCCGGGCCGGGAACGGCAGCGACGGCGGCACCATCGCGATCAGGTCGTTCCGCCGCTTGGACGAGAAGTGCGCCGTGCCGGTCAGCAGGAACATCAGCGCGAGCCCACCGGCCAGCGCCGGCGCCCACCCGTCGAACCACGACACCCCGAGCAGGCCGAGCAGCCGGAACAGCCCCCAGCCGCCGAACAACGCAACGAACAGCACCATCTCCGGACCCCTCTTCCACAGCGGTCAATCTTGTCAGTGACAAGTTTGCGCGCGGCGCGGCTATCTTGTCAACGTAAAGATGCGGGCTACGCTATTCGGTGTGACGGGACGGCCTTATCACCACGGCGACCTGCGGCGGGCATTGCTGGACGCGGCGGTCGCCGCGATCGAGCAGGACGGCGCCGGGGCGCTGAGCCTGCGCGCGGTGGCGCGGCGGGCCGAGGTCTCGCACGCCGCGCCGACCCACCACTTCGGGGACAAGGCGGGCCTGCTCACCGCGGTGGCCGTGCAGGGGTACGAGCTGCTCCACGCCGCGCTGACCGCCGCCGCGAGGTCCGGGGGGTTCACCGACGTCGGGGTGGCCTACGTGCGGTTCGCCGGCGAGCACCCGGCGCACTTCGCCGTGATGTTCCGCCCGGAGCTGCTGCACGACGACGACCCCGAGCTGGTGGCCGCCCGCGACCGCGCCGGCGAGCCGCTGCTGTCCGGCGCCGGCGACCGGGCGACGGCCACCGCGGCGTGGTCGCTGGTGCACGGGCTGGCCACGCTGCTGCGCCACGGCGTGATCGCCCCGGCTCCGAACAGCAGCGTGGAGGACCTCGCGCGGGTGGTGACCCGCAAGCTGCGATTGGACTAGAGGCGGGCGGCCAGGTCGGTGATGGGTACGGACGTCACGCCGTCCAGAACCTGCCACGGGCTGACCCAGGACGCGGCGGCGAGCTGGTCGTACACCTCGCCGCAGCGGCGCTGCAGCTCGTCGTCGGACTCGTAGGCGTCCCTAGCGCGGGTGGCGTCCAACGACTCGCGGCGGGCCGCGCGCTCGGCGGCCAGCTCGCGCGGCACCCGCAGCAGCAGTTGCAGGTCCGGCGCCGGCAGCTCGAACCGGTCCAGCTCCAGCGCGCGCACCCAGTCGACGAACTCGCCGTCCGCGTCCTGCTTGAGCCGGGCCGCGCCGTACGCCGCGTTGGACGCCACGTACCTGTCCACCAGCAGCACGTCGGCGTGGGCCAGGGCGCGCCTGACCTGGGCGGAGGCGGCGCGACGGTCCAGGGCGAACAGCATCGCCATGCCGTACACCGAGTCGGTCAGGTCGCCGAGCCGGCCGTGCAGCGCGTCGGCCACCAGCGGTCCGTACACGTCCTCGCCGTACCGGGGGAACACCATCCGCTCCACGACCAGCCCGCGCGCCGCGAGCGCCCCGGCCAGCCCGTCGGTGAGCGTCCGCTTCCCCGCCCCGTCCAGCCCCTCGACCGCCACCAGCCGTCCCACGGTCACCAAGCGTATCCGCCGCGCCCGCCGCACCCCGGCCGCACACACCGTCGCGTCGCGGCACACGGGTTGGGGCGTGTGTGCGGCGGCAACTCGCTGTGTGCCGGGCCGTCAGAGCAGGGCGGCCACGGCGGGCCAGGTGTCGGCGAAGCCGGGGTGCAGGGGGAGAGTGGGCAGGTCGTCCTGGCGGACCCAGCGGACCTCGGCGCTCTCCTCGGTGCGGGCGGTGACGGACACGAGCTTCTCGGCGTGCGCCAGCACGGTGGTGTACGACCAGCCGCGGTGGTCGTCCAGGTAGCTGCCGGTGACCGCGTACTCGGCGGCGGCCAGCCCGGCCTCCTCCCAGGCCTCCCTGGCCGCGGCCTGCTCGGCGGACTCGCCGGGCGTGCGCGCCCCGCCGAGCAGACCCCAGGTGTCACCGTGATGGCTCCACCACGACCGGTGCTGCATGAGCACCCAGTCCTCGCCGTCGGCCGACCGGTGCCGCAGCAGCAGCCCGGCCGCGCCGTACAGGCCCCAATGCCGGTGGCCGAGCTCGCACCAGGCCCAGCCGTCCCCGGGGCCGTCAAATTTCATGATCAGTAGCGATAGTGCTCCGGCTTGTAGGGGCCTTCGACGTCCACGTCGATGTACTCGGCCTGGTCCTTCGTGAGCTTGGTCAGCTCGCCGCCGAGCGCCTGCACGTGGATCCGGGCGACCTTCTCGTCCAGCGCCTTGGGCAGCCGGTAGACGTCCTTGTTGTACTCCTCGTGCTTGGTGAACAGCTCGATCTGCGCGATCGTCTGGTTCGCGAAGCTCGCGCTCATCACGAAGCTCGGGTGCCCGGTCGCGTTGCCCAGGTTCAGCAGCCGCCCCTCGGACAGCACGATGATCGAGTGCCCGTCCGGGAACACCCACTCGTCCACCTGCGGCTTGATCACCGTCCGCCTGATGCCCGGGTACCGCGCCAGACCGGCCATGTCGATCTCGTTGTCGAAGTGGCCGACGTTGCCCAGGATCGTCTGGTGCTTCATCCGGGCCATGTGCTCGACCGTCACGATGTCCTTGTTGCCGGTCGTGGTGATCACGATGTCGGCCTGGCCCACCACGTCGTCCAGCCGCGCCACCTGGAAGCCCTGCAGCAGCGCCTGCATCGCGCAGATCGGGTCCACCTCGGTGACGATCACCCGCGCGCCCTGCCCGGCCAGCGCCTCCGCCGAGCCCTTGCCCACGTCGCCGTAGCCGCACACCACCGCGACCTTGCCGCCGATCAGCACGTCGGTGGCCCGGTTGATGCCGTCCACCAGCGAGTGCCGGATGCCGTACTTGTTGTCGAACTTCGACTTGGTCACCGAGTCGTTGACGTTGATCGCCGGGAACAGCAGCTGCCCGCGCTCGGCCAACTGGTAAAGCCGGTTGACCCCGGTCGTGGTCTCCTCGGTGACGCCCCGGATCGCCGCCGCCGCCCGCGTCCAGCGCTGCCCGTCGGCGGCCAGCGTCTCGCGCAGCGTGTCCAGGATGACCTTGTACTCGTCCGGGTCGTCGTCGGCGGCGCTCGGCACGACCCCGGCCGCCTCGTACTCCGCGCCCTTGTGCACCAGCAGCGTGGCGTCCCCGCCGTCATCCAGGATCATGTTCGGCTCGGCGCCTTCGGGCCAGGCCAGCATCCGCTCGGTGCACCACCAGTACTCCTCCAGCGACTCGCCCTTCCAGGCGTACACCGGCACGCCTTGCGGCGCCTCCGGAGTCCCGTGCGGGCCCACCACCACCGCGGCGGCCGCGTGGTCCTGGGTGGAGAAGATGTTGCACGACGCCCACCGCACCTCGGCGCCCAGCGAGACCAGCGTCTCGATCAACACGGCCGTCTGCACGGTCATGTGCAGCGACCCCGACACCCGCGCCCCGTGCAACGGCCGCGCCTCCGCGTACTCCCGGCGCAGCGACATCAACCCCGGCATCTCGTGCTCGGCCAGCCGGATCTCCTTGCGTCCGAACTCGGCCAACCCCAGGTTCGCCACCGCGAAGTCCAGGTCGCCCACCCGCTGGAACCGGCCACCCGACCGGTCCGCCTCGGTCGTCGGTGCGCTCATCTACTCAAGTCCTCCTCGATCGGAATCGGCGAAGGTCACGCTACCGCCGACGGGCCGCCACCGGTGAATGACGCCGCAATACTTGTTCAGCGGTTACGTCTGGTCCGGCGCGATCGCGGCGTCCAGCACCGTGCGCGCCGCCTTGGCCCGCCCGCGAGCGGCGAGCAGCCCGGCCGGGGCGAGCGCGTAGCCGTCGTCCACCGCCACCGGGGCGTCCCCGATCATCCCGCGCAGGCCCTCGTCGCAGCGCAGCGTCATCCGGATCGCGGCCAGCCCCGCCTGGTCGGGCTGGCGGAACACCCCGCCGGTGAGCAGCACCAGCCCGACGCCGGCCTCGGCCAGCTCCGCCCCGGCCACCCGCAGGTGCCGGCGCACCGCGAGCACCGAGGCCAGCGCGGCCAGCCGGCGGTCCTCAGCGCGCCCGCCCGCGTCGGTGGGCAGGAAGTCGGTCTCCTCGGCCAGCCGGCGCGCCGTCGGGCCGAGGAGGTCCGCCTCCACCGGGTCCACCACGCCCTCGGCCTGGCCCTCGGTGAGGATGCCGGTCACGGTGGGCCGCATGCCCAGGTCCGCCTCGGCGGTGCCCTTGATCGACACGTCATCGGCGGACGCGGCGGGCAGCGCGGAGTACACGTCGGTGGTGGACGAGCCCACGTCCACCACCAGCACGGCGCCGCCGCCGGCCCCCCGGGCGCGGACCAGCTCGGCCAGCCCCCGGCACACGGCGGCCGGTGTGGTCTCCTTGGCCAGCCGGCGGAACCTGGCGGTGGTCGCGGTGCCCCGCCCGCCCACCAGGTGCCCGGCCAGCAGCTCGGACATCGCCACCCGCGCGGGCTCCGGGACGATCTCGCCCTCGGCCGGGAACACCGCGTCGGTGGCCAGCACCGTGCGGCCGGTGGCGCGCAGCACCGCCATCGCGTCCGAGCGCACGCCGGCGCGCACCGCGAGCACTATCGGCGCCCGCACCCGCGCCCTGGCCAGCCGCGCGGCGTTGCGCAGCACGGTCTGCTCGGCCTCGGTGCCGACGCCGTCCACCAGCAGCACCACGTCCGGGCGCGCCGAGCGCAACGCCCGCACCCCCGCCGGCTCCAACAGCCCGGCCTGCACGTTCACCACCCGGGCGCCCGCCGAGCAGCCCGCGCGGCGGCCGGCCTCCTCGGACGCCAGCCGCTCCTGCCCGACCACCGCCAGCCGCAACCCACCGCCGGCCGACGAGCACGCCAGCAACTCCGCGTCAGATGCCGCCCGCCTGGGCGTCAGCGGCCCCTCCACGCCAACGGCGGCGGCCGCCGCGTGCACGCCTTCGAGCAGGTCGTGCGGGGTGGTCGGGTGCTGGGCGCAGCCGGTCGGCTCGCCGTCGGGGTCGATGCCCAGCGCCTTGGTCCACCCCGAACCCACGTCGACGCAGACGGATGGCCGGGCGGTCATGGCCGAGCACACTATCCATGATCGGTCAAGACGGCCGCACCAAGTCGCCTGACCAGGACCGATCGTGCGCCGAGTCGATCCTGTGGCGAGCCGACCGGTGTGCGGTCGTTACCTTGCGGACCTGGGACGCGGTGACAAACTCGGGGTACGGTCTGCGCCCATAGAGGTACCTCTACCACGGCAGACACGGCTAGAGACACGGCAAGACACGGCAATGGTGCCGCCTCACAGCGGCCGGATCGCATACGGGAGAGCGACATGCTCGGGCTGATGCAGGACCGTCCCCTCGCCCTACCGCACATGTTCCACCGCGCCGAGCAGCTGTTCGGCCACAAGGAGATCATCACCGCCACGGCGGGCGGCGGCGAGCGGCGGATCACCATCGCCGAATGGGCGGTGCGGGTGCGCCGGCTGGCCACCGCCCTGGACCGGCTGGGCATCGGCGCGGACGCCCGGGTCGGCACGTTCTGCTGGAACACCGCCGCGCACCTGGAGCTGTACCTGGCCGCGCCGTGCACCGGCCGCGTGCTGCACACGCTGAACATCCGGCTGTTCCCCGACCAGCTCACCTACATCGTCAACCACGCCGAGGACGAGATCATCTTCGTGGAGCGCTCGCTGCTGGGCGCGCTGTGGCCACTGGCCGCCAAGCTCCCCACCGTCCGCTACTTCGTGATCATCGAGGATGGCACAGTCGGCGCCGACCTTCCCGACGACCCGAGGATCCTGGGCTACGAGCGGCTGCTCGCCGAGTCCGAGCCGTTCGCCGGCCGGTTCGAGATCGAGGACGAGAACACCGCCGCCGCCATGTGCTACACCTCCGGCACCACCGGCAACCCGAAGGGCGTCGTCTACTCGCACCGCTCGACGATGCTGCACTCGCTGATCTCGCTGACCGCCGACGGCCCCGCGCTGTCCGAGCGGGACACGGTGATGCCGATCGTGCCGATGTTCCACGCCAACGCCTGGGGCCTGCCCTACGGCTGCCTGCTGGCCGGCTCCACGATCGTCTTCCCCGGCCCGAACATGACGCCCAAGGCCATCCTGGAGCTGATCGCCCAGCACAAGGTCACCCTCACCGGCGGGGTGCCCACCATCTGGATGGGCGCGCTGCCGCTGCTCGACGACTACGACCTGTCCCACCTGCGCGCGCTGCTCTGCGGCGGCTCGGCGGCCCCGAAGGCGCTGTCCGAGGCGTACCGGGAGAAGCTCGGCATGCCGCTGCTGCACGCCTGGGGCATGACCGAGACCAGCCCGATCGCCACCGCCTCCACCGTGCGCAGCCACCACGCCGCGATGACCGAGGACCAGCGCGCCGACGTCCGCGCCCGCCAGGGCCAGGCCTTCCCGCTGGTCGACCTGCGCCTGGTCGACCCGGACACCGGCGAGGAGGTGCCCTGGGACGACCAGCACAGCGGCGAGATCCAGGCCGCCGGCCCGTGGGTGGCCCGCGAGTACTACAAGGGCGAGGGCGGCGGTGCCCAGTTCACCGAGGACGGCTGGCTGCGCACCGGAGACGTGGCCACCGCCGACTCCTACGGCTTCATCCGCCTGGTCGACCGCACCAAGGACCTGGTCAAGTCCGGCGGCGAGTGGATCAGCTCGGTGGAGCTGGAGAACGAGATCATGGCCCACCCCAAGGTCGCCGAGGCCGCCGTGATCGCCATCCCGCACCAACGCTGGGTCGAACGCCCGATGGCCTGCGTGGTCACCAAACCCGGCGAGACCCTGACCGCCGAGGAGCTCCTGGAGTTCCTCCGCCCCCGGGTCGCCAGGTGGTGGCTGCCCGACGCCGTGGAGTTCATCGACGAGATCCCCAAGACCAGCGTCGGCAAGTTCTCGAAACGCCAGCTGCGGGAGAAGTTCGCCGGCTACACGCTGCCGGAGACGTCCTCATAACCGGCGCTCCCCGACCAGCACGAACACGCCTAACGACCACGTTTCCGCTGGTCAGATGCCGTGAGTGGATAGAGGTGCCATAGCACCTCTATCCACTCACGGGTCGTGAGCTGGGGAAACGGTGGTCACTGGAACCTGAGCGCTTCGATGGGACGCAGGCGGGCCGCCCGCAGCGCGGGGTAGCCGCCGGCCAGCAGGCCGATGACCAGGCTGAACACGAACGAGACGGCCAGTGCGGGCACGGACACGTCGGGGGTGCCGAAGTTCGGTGCGAGCTTCGGGATGACGTAGGCCGCGCCGAGTGTCAGCCCGACGCCGACCGCCGCGCCGGCCAGACCGCCGATGCCGGCCAGCACGGTGGACTCGATCAGGAACTGCTTCATGATCGCGCTGCGGCGGGCGCCGATGGCCTTGCGGATGCCGATCTCCCTGGTCCGCTCGGTCACCGAGACCAGCATGATGTTCGCCACCCCGATGCCGCCCACGATCAGCGAGATGCTCGCGATCGCCACGGTGAACACCGTCAGGAAGGTGAGCGTCTCGCGCATCCGGTCGAGCTGGTTCTGGAACGCCATGAGCTTGAAGTCGCGCTGGGTGGGGTCGCCGATGTGGTGCCGGTCGTCCAGGGTGCGGGTGATCTGGTCCTGCGCGGCCTGCACCGTGGCGGGGCTGGTCGCCTTGACGATGATCTGGTTGACCGTGTCCGCCCCGCCGACCAGGTAGCTGCGCGCCGCGCCGATCGGCACCAGCGCCGCGTCGTCACCCATCCCGTTGCTCTCCAGCACCCCGATCACCGTGAAGTTGGCCCGGCCCAGCCGTACCTGCTTGCCCAGCGCCGCGCCGGCGTCGCCGCCGAACAGGGTGGCCACCGCGTTCGGCCCGAGCAGCGCCACCTTGGCGCTCGCGCGCTCCTGGGCCGGGGTGAACATCTGCCCGACCACCACGCCCCGGTCGGACACCCGCAGGTAGTCGCTGGTCGAACCGGTGATCGAGGTCTGGTACTTGCGCTGGTCGTAGGTGGCCAGCGCGGTCCCGGTCACCACCGGGGTCGCGCTGGCCACGTCCGGCGCCTGTGCCGGGTTCTCCAGCGCACGGACGTCCGCGTCGGTCAGGTTGCGCACCCCGCCGCCGATCACGCTGCCGCTGACCTTGGACACCGTGATCTGGTTGGCCATCTTCCCGAACGACTCGTTGAACCCTGACTTGATGCCGTCCCCCAGCCCCACCAGCACGATCACGGCGGCCACCCCGATGATGATGCCCAGGGTGGTCAGCACCGAGCGGAGCTTGTTCGCTCGCAGGCTGCGCGACGCGATGACGAACGCTTCGCGGATGTTCACCGGCCCGACGCTCCCAGCGGACCCTGAAAGCTCCCTGCACAGACCCTGGGAACCACCTGGATCGATAACCCGGTCGACCGGTTCGGCTCGTCGCGGCGGCGGTGCGGTGTATGGTGTCCGATGGTTCTGCCCCCGGCGTGGGGGCGTGCGTGAACGAGCGTCTGGGAGTGTTTGTGGGAAGGTCGCTGTGACGTCTTCTCGGCCCACCGACCCTCAGGGCACCGTCGGACTCCAGGTCATCGACGCCGCCAACGGCGTCCGCATCCTGCACGTCGACGGCGAGCTCGACATGGTCACCGCACCGGCGTTGGCCCGAGCCCTGCGCGAGCAGCTCAGCTCCGGCTGTCGCTCCCTGGTGGTCGACCTGGCCGCCGTCGAGTTCCTGGGCTCCTCCGGCCTGGCCACCCTCGCCGAAGCCCTGGACCTGGCCGGCGACACCAGGATGGTCCTGGCCGGCAGCGCCAACCACCTGGTGGCCCGCCCGCTGGAGATCACCGGTATGACCACGATGTTCGACGTCTACCCCACCGTGGCCGAGGCCCTGACCGCCCTGGACGTGCCGGCCAACTGAGCGCGCTCTAGGCGCTCGGGCGGAGGTTCTTCGTCATCCGGACCGAGGTGCCGCTGGGGACCCGGTCGATGTTCACCGTGTCGGTCAGGGCGCGCATCATCGTGATGCCCCGGCCCCGGTGACCGGGGTCGGCCGCCGGGGTCTTCCAGGTGCCGGTGTCGGCGACGGTGACCTCCAGGCCGGATCCGTCGTCGGCGCTCGCGGTCAGGGTGACCCGGCCGGCGGCCTCGCCCCGGTATGCGTGCTCGATGCTGTTCGTGCAGGCCTCGCTGGCGGCGGTGACCACGTCGGCGGCGGTGTCCGGGGGCACCGAGGCGGCGGCCAGCCAGGCCCGCAGCCGGCGGCGGATGGGGGCCAGCTGGACGGCGTCGGCGGCCATGTCGACGTGCAGCGGCGGCGGGGGCTGCCGGTAGACCAGCACCGCGACGTCGTCGTCGTAGCCGCCGTCCGGGCGCAGCTCGGCCAGCAGCTGGTCGCTGACGTCGTCCGGGGTGGTCTCGGCGGCGCCGGCGAGCAGCGCGGCGGCGGCATCGATGCCGACGTCGATGGACACCCGGCGGCGTTCGACAAGGCCATCGGTGTAGAGCAGCAGGGTGGAGCCGGGCGGGAGCGCTTCGGTGGCCTCGGGGCGGGGGGCGCGGGCGCCGGTGGCCAGCGGGGCGGCCCTGGCGTCCTCCAGGAGGCGGCCGGCGGCGCCGGGGGTGGCCAGCAGCGCCGGCATGTGTCCCGCGCTGCTGTAGCGCAGCTCGCCCCGGGCCGGGTCGATGATCACGGCGCAGACGGTGGTGCAGCGGGCGCCGGGGATGCGGGCGGCCACCGCGTCCAGGTCGTCGAGCACCTCGCCGGGGCCGGCGCCGCGCAGCAGCAGCGCCCGGCACGAGCTGCGCAGCTGGCCCATCACGGCGGCCGCTTCCAGGCCCCGGCCGACGCAGTCGCCGACCACCACGGCGATCCGGTCGTCGGCCAGCGGCACCACGTCGTGCCAGTCGCCGCCGACCTCCAGCGGCTGCACGGCCGGCTCGTAGCGGACCGCGAACCCGGGCGGCAGGTCGGAGGGGCCGAGCATGGCGTGCTGCAGGGTCAGCGAGACGGTACGGGCCTGCTCGTAGTTGCGCGCCCGCTGCAAGGCCAGGATCAGGTGGCTGGCCAGCAGCGCCACCAGCGCGCGCTCGTCGGCGGTGACCGGGCGCGGGCCGGGCAGCTCCAGCCAGATCGCCGCATCGCCGCTCGCGCTGATCGGCACCACCACGCCGTGGGCACCGGCTTCGGTGTCGGAGGGCGCGGGCACGGTGGTCACGGTCAGCGCGGTCTGGTGGCGGGCGCGCTCCAGGACCTCGCGGGTGCGCTCGTCCACGTCCGCCCACGCCATGCCGGCCGGAGCGACGGGCCTGCCGATGCTCGTCGTCCCGCTGATGCTCTTCTCGGTATAGACCTCGGGGTCGGCGCCGGACTCGGACCAGACGGCGGCCACCGCCCGCTGGGCGTCCAGCGCCGCGCGGCAGCCCTCCAGGCCGGCGGCGAGCACGTCGGCCACCCCGGTGGCGCCGCCCAGCGCGGTGGTCAGCCGGGCGGCGGCGTGCTCGCGGGCGGCCGAGGCGCGCTCGGCGGTGATGTCGCGGATGGTGCCGACGTACACCCGCCCGGCGCCGTCCTGCTCGGCCAGGGAGTTGATGCTGGCCGCCAGCCACGCGCGGGAGCCGTCCCGGCGCCGGATCGGCAGCGTGAACCGTCCGCCGCCGCCGCGCAGGCAGGCCCGCAGCGCCGCCTCGATCTCCGCGCGCCCGCGCGCGTCCTCGGGCAGCCAGGGGTGCGGCCACCGGTACGGCAGGCCCTCGGCGCCGTACCCGGTCAGCTCCAGGAACGCCGAGTTGACCTCCAGGATGCTGGCCTGGCCGTCCGCGATGAAGAACCCCTCCTGCAGGGACTCCACCAGCAGCCGGCGGAACTCCGCCTCCCTGGTGCGCAGCCGCGCCAGCTCCAGGTTGGCCCGCACCCTGGCGATCAGCTCCGGGCCGGAGAACGGCTTGTGCAGGTAGTCGTCGGCGCCGGCGTCCAGCCCGCGCACGGCGGCCTGCTCGCCGGCGCGCGCGGAGAGCACCACCACCGGGATCGACGCGGTGGCCGAGTCCGCGCGCAGCCGGCGCAGCATCCCGAACCCGTCCAGTCGCGGCATCATGACGTCGGCGAGCACCAGGTCGGGCCGGTGCTGGTGCACCAGCCGCAGCCCGTCGAGGCCGTCCACGGCGGTCAGCACCCGCCAGTGCGGGGCCAGCAGCCGGCTCAGGTACTGCCGCAGGTCCGGGTTGTCCTCCACGACCAGCACCGTCGGCCCCGCCACCGGCCCGGTGACCTCGCCGGCCCCGTCGCTGGCCGGGGCGTCCCAGCCGAGCACCTCCTCCAGGTACACCGGGGTGTGCCGCCTCGGCGGGGACGGGGTGACCGGCGCGGCCGCCGGCGCCGAGGGGGCCGGGGTCAGCGGCAGCCGGACGGTGAAGGTGCTGCCGACGCCCTCGGTGGAGCGGACGGCCACGCCGCCGTCCAGGATCTCGGCCAGCTCGTGCACCAGCGCCAGCCCGATCCCGGCGCCCTCGCGCGAGCGGCCGCCCTGGCCGTGCACCCGGTGGAAGCGCTCGAAGACGTGCGGCAGCTCGTCGGCCGGGATGCCGGTGCCGGTGTCCGCGATGGCCAGCTCGGCGTGCCCGTCCACCGCGCGCAGGGTGACCGAGATCCGCCCGTCCAGGGTGTACTTCACCGCGTTGGACAGCAGGTTGAGCAGCACCTTCTCCCACATGGTGATGTCCACCGCGACCGGCGCCGGCAGCCTTGGGCAGTCCACCCGCAGCTCCAGGCCGCAGCGGTAGACGGCCGGCGCGAACGACTCGACGACCTCGCGGGTCAGCGCGGACAGGTCCACCACGACCAGCTCGGGGCGCAGCCGGCCGGCCTCGATGCGGGCGAAGTCGAGCAGGTCGTCGACCATCCGCCGCAGCCGCCCGGCGTTGCGCCGCACCACCTGGACGCGCTCGCGCTGCTCGGCGGGCAGCGGGCGGTCGGTGTCGGCGAGGCTGTCCTCGGCCAGCGCGGTGATCAGGGTCAGCGGGGTGCGGAACTCGTGGCTGACGTTGGCGAAGAACTCGCTCTTGGCGGCGTCCAGCTCGGCGAGCTGTTCGGCGCGCGCCCGCTGCTGCTGGTAGCCGCGGGTGCGGTCGAGGAACCCTCGGGTGGCGATGTCCAGCGCGGCCAGCGTCTGCAGCAGGAACCGCAGCGCGACGTCCTGGGTCGGGTCGGAGTGGTCGGTGAGCTCGGCGAGCACCCGGAAGTGGCTCTCCGTCACGTCCAGGATGCTCAGTCCGTCGGTCAGCGCCTTCCGGCCGAGCTCGTGGCCCGCCACCAGGCTGGCCTCGTCGCCGATGGCCAGGTGCCGGCGCAGCGCGGCGCCGTAGGCGAGCCGGAACTCGTCGACCGAGGGCGTCATGGCGGCGTGCCCCGGTGCCGGGCGGCGAGCACCAGCGCGTCGTCGGTGCCCTTGTTGTACCTGGCCAGGATGTCCTCGGCGATCTTGCCGGCGGACTGCGCCAGCGGCGGGTCGTCGGCGAACGCGTCGGTCAGCCCGTCGCTGGCCATGACCAGCAGGTCGCCGGGGCGCATGGTCAGCGTCTGGGCGCGCAGCTGCGAGGGCAGCCGGTAGCCGACCACCCCGCCGTGCAACAGCGCCGCCGCCCTGCTCACCGGCCCGCCCGGCACCGCCCGCACCAGGCTGGCGCGCACGTTGCCGACCCCGAGCCAGGTCAACGCGCTGCGCGGCCCGTCCAGCGAACGAGCTTCGGAACCCAGCGACCCGTTGACCGAACGAGCCTCGGAACCCAGCGACCCGTTGCCGCCGCGAGCCTCGGCGGCCACCGACCGGGCGTCCGCGCCCACCGGAGCGCCGGCGGCCCGCAGGTCCGTGCCGTACGTGATCAACGCCAGCGACATCGCGGCCCCCCGGCTCTGGGTGAGCGCATCGTGGCAGCGTTGCATGAGCGCGTCCAACGGCTGGCCCGGGCGCTCGGAGAGCACGGCCACGGCACGGTGCGCGGCCTCCGCGGCCCGCTCGCCGTGCCCGAGGCCGTCGATGACCCCGACCAGCGCCGCACCGCCCGCGTCGACCACGACCCAATGGTCGCCGGATACGTCCTCCCCGGCTACCGGCTGGCCCGCCACCGCCCACTCGATGGGCCCCAGGCGCCCCTCGTCACGCACTGTTCGGCACCCATTTCCACATCGTGACGAGTGTCCCCCGCCCCGGCTCCGAACGAACCTCCAGCCCGTCCATCAACCGGCGCGCCCCCGGCAGCCCCAGCCCCAGCCCGGAGCTGGTGGAGAAGCCGTCCTCCATGGCCCGCGTGACGTCCTCGATGCCGGGCCCCTCGTCGGCGGCCTCCACCACCAGCGCGTCGCGGCCCCTGCGGTTGTCCACGTTGAGCCGCACCTCGCCGTGACCGGCGTAGCTGGTGATGTTGCGGGCCACCTCGGAGATCGCGGTCGCGATCATGGTGACGTCGGTGAGCGAGAACCCGAGCTCGACGGCCATGGCATGACCGGCCTGACGAGCTGTGACTATGTCGTCCGGGCCGTCCACCGCAACGACCATGCCATCGGTCACGTCAGCGGCTGCCGTCTGTCGTGCCCTGGCGGCGCCGCAGCTCGGCCTGACGGTCCAGGAAAGCCAGGCCGTCCTCGAGGTCCAGGGATGTGTGGATGTCGTCGAAGGCCAGCCCGAGCTGGACCATGGTGAACGCGACCTCGGGTTGCAGGCCGACGATCACGGTGTCCGCACCGCGCAGCCGGGTCATGTGCGCGATGGTCTGCAGCGAGCGGGCGGCGTAGGAGTCCATCACGTCGATCGCGGTGACGTCGACGATGATGCCCTGCGCGCGGTACCGGCTCACCCGCTCCATCAGGTCGTCCTGGAGCTGCTGGGCGTCGGCGTCGGACATCGCCGCCTGAACGGTTGCGATCAGGTACGTGCCCTGCTTGAGGATGGGGACCAACATGGCGGGAGGCGCCCCACCCGTCAGCGCGAGTCGCGGAGGCGTTCGCTGGTGCGGCTCACCTCGTAGCCGAGCAACCGCTCGGCCTCCTCGATGCCGCCCTGCAGGTCCCCGACCGCGTTCATCTTGGACAGTTCCAGACCGATGGTGACGAGGGTCAGCGCGATCTCGGAGGACAGCCCCGTGATGATCACGCTGGCGCCCATCAGCCCGGACGCGTCGACGGTCTGCACCAGGTGGTTGGCCACCGTGGAGTCGATGGTCGGCACGCCGGTGAAGTCGATGACCACGACCTTGGCCCGGTTCGCCCTGATGGCCAGCAGTAACTGTTCGGTCAGCTGCCGCGCGCGCTGGTCGTCCAGCACGCCGATGATCGGCAGGATGAGCAGCTGCTCGCGCACCTGCAGCACCGGCGTGGACAGCTCGCGGATGGCCTCCTGCTGCTGCCGGATGATCCGCTCGCGCTCCTGCACGAAGCTGACGGCCACGGTGTTCGCGATCCGGTTCGCGGCCGGTTCGTAGGCGTCGAGCACCCGGTTGAGCAGGTCGAAGTTGGACTGGTACTTCTCGAACAGGGAGCGGGAGAGCACGTCGCGCAGCAGCAGCACGATGCCGACGACCTCGTCGGTCTCGACGCCACGAGGGATGATCCGCTCGGAGAGGTTGCGGGCGTAGGCCTGCAGGGCCTCCACGCTGCCGGTCTGCAGCACCTCGACGTAGTTGTCGTAGACCGAGGTGGCCTCGGAGAAGATCTCCTCCGGGGTCATCGCGGTCAACAGCCGGGCGTCGGTGATCCGTCGGGCCCACTCCTCGCGCAGCACCGTGCGGTTCTGCCGGAGGTGCTCAACCAGCTGCGGGAGCAGGGCCTCGCTGGATATCGCCGGCTCGGCCGCAAGCACCGACGCGTCCGGAACCGACGGTACCTCCGACATCACACCACCACCTTCTATGAACCGGATGGCGGCCGTTCGACCCGCCGAGTTCACCCGGAGGGTCATGACGGCCGCCACAATCCCGCACGAGGGTAACCGCCGAAGCCTCGCGGCAAACCAGCGACCACATGGGTGTTCGTCACGTCCGGTCTCAGCATGGCAGCCCACCCCAGAACTGCAGCTCGTAGGCCTGCAGCAGCCGGGCGGCCCTGGCGACCGCCGCTGCCGGAACGCCGGCGGCGAGCCCGGCGTCGATCACCTCCAGGCTGATGCGCTCCAGCTCGTCGGTCGGGCCGGCGAAGTGGGCGAGGAACGCGCGGTCCGCCTCGCCGAGCCCGTAGTGCTCGCCGAGCGCGGCGTGCAGCCGCCGGCAGCAGTCCCCCCAGGCCTCCAGGTTGACCAGGAACGCGCCGGCGACCTCGGCCGGGGAGCCGTCCCTGGCCAGCCGGGCAACATAGGACGGGTACGCCTGGCACCCGGGTTGCGGCTCGTACCTCGCGCGCGCGTCCGCATCCAGCCCCACGGCGGTGGCGAACGAGTCCAGCGCGGCCAGCGCGACCCGCTCGCCGGCGGCCATCCCGGTGAGGTAGCCGTGCGCCGGCTCGTCGCCGAACCGCTGCGCGCACGCGGTGAACGAGCGCTCGTCGCTGGGGATCACCGCGAGCTGCTCGCCGGCGAACGCCCGCAGCGCCGACACGGGTAACCGACCGGCCTCCGCCTCGGCGAGCCACCGGTTGTCCCGGATCTTCGCCTCGACGTCCCGAAGGTCCTCGCGCACGCCCGCGCACAGCGTCGCCGCGTCCATCGCCACCCCCCTTGGTCGGTCCCCGGGCACCACCCTGGCATGGCCGGGACCGGTGTGGCGAGGGGCAGCTCCAGTTACCGCGTGATCGGTTCGGCGAACGGGCGCGGACGGGGCGTCACCGAATTTGTTTGACCCGACAACAATCCTGCGGCTATTCTCGATCAGGGCCCGGGCGGTGTGTTGCTGATCACTCGCAACCTGCCGGCCGGGTCGAGGGGGCCGTACCGCGCCGGGCGTGTGGGTACGCCCTGGGCAGGGGGAACCACCGCGACAACCTCACCTTGATTCGGCCGGCCCGAGGGCTCAACGCTTCCGAGCACCCAGCCGGCCTGCCTGGCCGGGTAGCCGCCTGGTCGACGACCGTTACCCGCAAACGGCGTGACTGCGGCTACCCGGCCCTTTTCGTGCCCGCGCCGCCACCGACGCCGACGGTCAGGCCGGCGCGGGCGCGAGCTGGCCGGTGCCGACGAACCCGACGATGTCGCTGAGCCCGACGGCCCGCCCGACCGCGCCCCAGTTCCCCTCCGCGACCTCGTTGATCAACACCCAGGCCACCGGCTCCCGGTACAGCCGCTCACCGTCGGGCTCCGCACCCGCCAGCACCCGGGTCACCCGGTCGATCATGTCCGCGCGCTTGGCGTCGTCCAGCGACCCGGCCGGCACGCTGACCCGCACCACGTAGCGCGGCGGCTCGCCGGCGCCGGCCTCCTCCCCGCCGACGTACCAGCCCTCCGGCTCGGTCACCACCAGCCAGGAGATCGCCCGCGCGGCCGGGGTGTCCGGCGCGCCCTCGGCCTTCATCACCTCGGCCACCAGCTCGCGCTTCGCCGCCCGTCCGCGCTCGGAGTCCAGCGCGCCCTTCGGGGCGAACAGCTCGACAAAAGGCATCGCAGTTAGTCCTTTCATTGAACCCATCCGACGTACGAAGACGCTAGCGGGGGTCAGTTCAGTGAGTCAACCCATAGGATGACCTCGTGCAACGAACCAGCTTCGCCCAGATGCACTGCTCGATCGCGCAGACCCTGGAGATCGTCGGAGAGTGGTGGACGCCGCTGATCCTGCGCGACGTCCACCTCGGACTGCACCGCTTCGACGACATCGCCGAGGACCTCGGGATCTCCCGCAACCTGCTCACCCGCCGGCTCGCCTACCTGGTCGAGCACGACATCCTGGAGCGACGGCCCTACCAGACCCGCCCGGTCCGCCACGAGTACCACCTGACCGAGGCCGGCCGGGACCTGGCGCCCGCCCTGCTGGTCCTGATGGCCTGGGGCGACCGGCACGCGACCCCGCCGGGCGGCCCGCCGCTGCGCGTGGTGCACCGCGCCTGCGGCCACCGCTTCACCCCCGAGGTGACCTGCTCGTCCTGCGGTGAGCCGGTCACCGGCCGGGACATCGAGGCGCAACCGGGCCCCGGCGCGGCCGCCGCCCCCGGCACCCGGGTGCTGGCCCGCTTGACACCCGGCCCACCTGCCGTATATAAACCAAGTAGTTAATAAACTACTCGGTTAAACACGGAAGGAGCACGACGATGGACCTGCCACAGGTGGTCTCCGAGCAGGAATGGCAGCGGGCGCGGGCCGAGCTGCTGGTCAAGGAGAAGGAGATGACCCGGGCGCTGGACGCCCTGGCCGGCGAGCGCAGGCGGCTGCCGATGGTCGCCTGGGACGCCGGCTACGAGTTCGACGGCCCGGACGGCAGGGCCACCCTGCTGGACCTGTTCGAGGGCCGCCGCCAGCTGATCGTGTACCACTTCATGATGGAAGCCGGCTCGGACCACCGCTGCCCCGGCTGCTCGATCATCGCGGACAACATCGGACACCTCGCGCACCTGCACGCCAGGGACACCACGCTGGTGATGACCTCGCCGGCGCCGCTGGCCCAGCTCACCGAGTACAAACAGCGGATGGGCTGGACGGTGCCGTGGTACTCCGCGTACGGCAGCACGTTCTCCGCCGACTGCGGCGCCCCGAAGTACCACGGGATCAGCGTGTTCCTGCGCGACGGCGACAACGTCTACCGCACCTACTTCACCAACGGCCGGGGCGGCGACCAGCTGATCGGCACGCTGCGCTACCTGGACCTGACGGCGCTGGGCCGCCAGGAGGCCTGGGAGCCGAACAGCCGGGGCACCGACGGCCCCGGACACTGGTGGAAGCTGCACGACAGCTACGAGACCGCCGCCAACTAAAGGCCGACATGCCCGACACCGCCACCGACCCGCTCAGCGCCACGCTGGCCGCGCTCGCCGACCCCACCCGGCGGGCGATCCTGGCGCGGCTGTCCGCCGGCGAGGCCACCCTCACCGAGCTGGCCACGCCGTTCGAGATGAGCGTCCCGGCGGTGGCCAAGCACCTCAAGGTGCTCGAACGCGCCGGCCTGATCACCCGGGGGCGCGCGGCCCAGGCCAAGCCGTGCCGGCTGGCCGCCGGCCCGCTGGCCGACGTGGCCACCTGGGTGCTCGGCTACCGGCGGTTCTGGGACGAGGGCTTCGACCGCCTGGACGAACATTTGCGACGGCTACAGGACGGAGACCGAGAATGACCGCCGCCGGCCGGGAGCTGACCATCACCCGCGCCTTCGACGCGCCCCGCGAGCTGGTGTTCCGGGCCTGGACCGACCCCGAGCACCTGGCCCTGTGGTGGGGACCGGCCGGGGCGACGACGATGTCCGCCGAGTCCGAGCCCCGGGTCGGTGGCCGGTGGCGGATCCGCATCGGCCACCCCGAGCTGGACGCCGACCAGTGGGCCGGCGGCGTCTACCTGGAGCTGCGCGCGCCCGAGCGGCTGGTGTTCACGTTCGCCTGGGAGCGGCCGCCGGGCACCAGGGTCGACGAGTCGGTGATCACCATCGGCCTTGCCGACCAGGACGGCAAGACGGTCATGACGTTCCACCAGGCCGCCTTCGGCACCGCCGAGGAACGCGACGCCCACGCCGACGGCTGGTCGGGGGGCTTCGACAACCTGGCCGCGCACCTCGCGACGATGGGTACGTGAACGCGAGCGAACGGCTGGGCCTCGGGCTGGCCGCACTGGGCCGCCCGGCGTACATCAACCTGGGCCGGACCGACGCGCTGCCGCCCGACCGCACGGTGGACGAGCTGCGCGCGGCCAGCTGGGAGGTGCTGGACGCCGGGTACGCCGCCGGGCTGCGCTGGGTGGACGTGGCCCGCTCGTACGGCCGGGCCGAGGAGTTCTTGGCCGGCTGGCTGGCGGCACGCGGCCACCGCGACGTGACGGTGTCCAGCAAGTGGGGCTACGCCTACGTCGGCGGCTGGCGGCTGGACGCGCCGGTGCACGAGCAGAAGGAACACTCGCTGGCCCGGTTCCGCGCCCAGTTGGACGAGTCGCGCCGACTCCTTGGCGAGCGCCTGGCCCTCTACCAGGTGCACTCGCTGACGCCCGACAGCCCGCTCCTGACCGACCGCGAGCTGCTCGCCGCCATGGTCGACTCCGGCCTGCCGCTGGGTTTCTCCACGTCCGGCCCGAACCAGGCCGACACCATCGCCCGCGCCATGGACCTGGAGGTGTTCACCGCGGTCCAGTCCACCTGGAACCCCCTAGAACCCTCGGCCGCCGCCCGCCTGGCCGAGGCCCACGCCGCCGGCCTGCGCGTCCTGGTCAAAGAACCCCTGGCCAACGGCCGCCTAGCGGTGAACGCGCCGGAGCCCGTACTCAAACTGGCCGCCCGTTACCGCACCACCCCCGACGCCATATCCCTGGCCGCCGCCCTCTCCCAACCCTGGGCCGACACCGTCCTCCTAGGCCCGTCCTCCGTCGACCAACTGCACGCCAACCTAACCGCCCGGTCCGTAACCCTCACCCAGTCCGACCTAGCCGACCTGGCCAAGCTCGCCGAACCCCCACCCACCTACTGGACCACCCGCGCCTCCCTCCCCTGGATCTGACCACCCGCCCGCCCGCGCGCGCACCGTCACCGCGAGTCGGGGTTTTCGTCAGGGTGAGTCGGGGTTTTCGTCAGCCGCCCGAGCGCCTCGGTGACGTTGGCCTCGACGCCGGCCTTGTCGATGCCCAGCTCGGTGAGCACCCCCGCGCCGTCCTCCTGCTCCAACAGCGCGAGCAGCATGTGCTCGGTGCCGATGTAGTTGTGGCCCAGCCGCAGCGCCTCCCGGAACGTCAGCTCCAGGGCCTTGCGGGCCGCCGCGTCGAACGGCACCAGCGCGGGCATCTCCGCGGCCGCCGGCGGCAGCTTCGCCGTCGCGGCCCGCCGCACCTCCTCCAGCGCCACGCCCCGCGACACGATCGCCCGCGCCGCCAGCGCCTCCGGCTCGGCCAGCAGCCCGAGCACCAGGTGCTCCGGCCGGATCTCCGCGCTGCTCGCCGCCCGGGCCTCGTTCTGCGCGGCCACCACGGCGTTCCTGGCCCGGGGGGTGAACCGGCTGAACCCCTGGCTCGCGTCGAGCTCGCTCTTCGGCACGAACCGTTTCTGCGCCGCCTGCTTGGTGACGCCCATGCTCTGGCCGATCTCCGTCCAGGACGCCCCGGAGCGGCGGGCCTGGTCCACGAAGTGGCCGATCAGGTGGTCGGCCAGCTCGCCGAGGTGGTCGGCCGCAATGACCGCGTCGGAGAGCTGTTCGAGCGGGTCGTTGTGCGCCTTCTTGATGGCGCCGATCAGGTCGTCGAGCCGCACCTGGCCGGCCACCGGCGTTGGGTCCGTCATGCCGTCAACCATAGGTTGACGCACCCGCGAGCGTCAACCAGAAGTTGACGCGATCTTGTCTGGGGCCTTCCCTACCCGAGTTTGACGGGATGGCACCCGGCGATCGGGGGCGCTCCCTGTCGCCCGGGACCGCACCACAACGGCAACCTCTGATAGCGACGCCGAGGGTTCGCGTCGGCGCCGGATCGAGGAGGAAGCGATGAGCACGTCGGCCGCCATGCGACTGGACACCCGGGACGACCTGGGCACCCGCGACGACCGGCGGCGCACGCTGGTGTGGAAGTTCGGCGGCACGTCCGTCGCGGACCACGACCGGCTGCGGGCCGTCGCCGGCCGGATGGTCGACGCGCAGCGTGCCGGCCACCGGGTGGTCGCTGTACTGTCGGCGATGGGCAAGGCCACCGACGAGCTGTCCGGGATGGCCTACGAAATGTCCGCTCGCCCGCCGATGCGCGAGATGGATGCGCTGCTCGCGGTCGGCGAGTCGATCTCCTGCGCACTCGCCGCGATGGCGGTGCACGAGCTCGGTTCCTACGCCGTGTCGCTGACCGGCGCCCAGGCCGGCGTGCTGACCGACGGCATGCACGGCAACGCCAGGCTGCGCGACGTCCGCCCGGACCGGGTCGTCGCCGCGCTGGAGGAGGGAGCGATCGTGCTGGTGACCGGGTTCCAGGGGGTCTCGCCGGACGGCGAGGTCACCACGCTCGGCCGGGGTGGCTCGGACGCGTCCGCGGTCGCGGTGGCCGCCGGGCTGGGCCTGACCGAATGCGAGATCTTCACCGACGTGCCGGCCGTGTTCACCGCCGACCCACGGGTGGTTCCCGGCGCGCGGCCGCTGCCCGCGTTGCGCCACGAGGAGATGCTGGAGCTGGCCGAGGCCGGCGCCGGCGTGCTGCAGCCCCGGTCGGTCGAGCTGGCCGCCGCGCACGGCGTGGACATCCACCTGCGCTCCAGCTTCAGCTCCCAGGAAGGTACCTGGATCCGGCGTGGAGCTCCGGACGCGGGCGCGGAGAACACGACGGTGGCCGGCGTCGCGCACCGGTTCCAGGAGCCGCTGTACTCCGCGCGCGGCGTCACCCCCGCCGGCGTCACCACGGCGCTGGCCGGGCGGGGCGCGGCGGTGGGCGCGATCGTGCCGGACGGCTCCGAGGACACCGTGCGGTTCACCGTGCCCGGCGTCGACCCCGCCGAGGTGGCCGCCGCCATCGCCGACCTGGGCGTGCCGGTGCAGACCGAGCAGGAGCTGGGCACCGTGAGCGTGGTCAGCCTGGGCATCGCCCGCAAGCCGGGCATCGTCGCCCGCGCGCTGGCCACCCTGGAGCGGGCCGGGATCGAGGCCCGGTTCGTGACCACCACGCCCGGCCGGGTGTCGGTGCACGTGGCCTCCGGCGAGGTCGCCGACGCGGTCCGGCTGCTGCACGACACGTTCATCCCGACCGACGCCGACGCCGACGCCACCGCCGACGAGCCCGACCCCGTGCCGGCGGCCGCCTGACCAGCGCCGACGGGCGACCATGGGTAGGGCTGGCCCTACCCCCACTCCGGGGGTCAGCCCATCCGTTCCGGGGGCACGCACGATCGTCCCCCGGCCGTCCCGCGACCACACTCGATGCACACGCCGAAGACCGCTCAGGGAGACGCCATGACGAGCACCCAGCTCGCCAACCTACCGTCCACCGACCGGCTGGTCCTGGTCGCGCACGACTCCCCGCACGGCTGGCGGGCGCGCCGGGGTGAGCGGATGGACCACCTGTTCGAGGAGCGCTGCGACTGGAACCGCACGTACGGCCGCTCCGACCAGCTCGCCGTCGACTCCGAAGAGCTGTCGCTGACCTACGACCAGCTCGACGCCCGCGCCAACCAGCTCGCCCGCTACCTGCGGCTGCGCGGCGTCAACGCCGGCGAGCGGATCGCGCTGCTGTTCGACCAGCCGGTGTACTCCTACCTCGGCATGCTGGCCGTGCTCAAGGTCAACGCCGCGTACGTGCCGCTGGACGTCGGCTTCCCGTCCGACCGGATGGCGTACATCATCGAAGACGCGAACGTCTCCCTGGTCCTGTCCATGTCCAGCGTCACCGAACGAGTCCCGGACGTCCACGAGCTCGGCGCCGAGGTCCTGTTCATCGACCAGGCCGCCCCGCTCATCGAGGAGCAGCGCCACGAGCGGCTGCTGAACTTCGAACGCGGTGTCGCGACCGACGAGCTGGCGTACATCATCTACACCTCCGGCTCCACCGGCCGCCCCAAGGGCGTCGCGATCGACCACCCCAGCATCTGCAACTTCATCCGGGTCGCCGCCGAGGTCTACGGCATCCGCTCCCGCGACCGGGTCTACCAGGGCCTGACCATCGCCTTCGACTTCTCCGTGGAGGAGATCTGGGTGCCCTGGCTGGCCGGCGCCACCCTGGTCCCCAAGCCGCGCGGCGCCAGCCTGCTCGGCGCCGACCTGCACGAGTTCCTGACCAGCCGCCGCATCACCGCCATGTGCTGCGTGCCCACGCTGCTGGCCACCATCGAGGAGGACCTGCCGCTGCTGCGATTCCTGCTGGTCTCCGGCGAGGCCTGCCCGCAGGACCTGATCGCCCGCTGGCACCGCCCCGGCCGGCGGTTCCTCAACGTCTACGGCCCGACCGAGGCCACCGTCACCGCGACCTGGAGCGAGGTGCACCCGGACAAGCCGGTCACCATCGGCGTCCCGCTGCCCACCTACGCCACCGTCATCCTGGACACCGAGGACCCGTACCGCGCGCTGCCGCACGGCGAGGTCGGCGAGATCGGCATCGCCGGCATCGGCCTGGCCTGCGGTTACCTCAACCGCGAGGACCTGACCGAGAAGGCGTTCATCAACGACTTCCTGGACATCCCCGCCAACCCGTCCGGGCGGATCTACCGCACCGGCGACCTGGGCCGGGTCAACGAGGACGGCGAGATCGAGTACCAGGGCCGGATCGACCTGCAGGTCAAGATCCGCGGCTACCGGATCGAGCTGACCGAGATCGAGTCCGTGCTGCTGCAGGTGCCCGGCATCGCCCAGGCCGTGGTGGACACCTACGAGCCGGTGCCCGGCACCATCGAGCTGGTCGGCTACTACAGCCTGCGCACCGACACCGCCTCGGTGGACGAGGAGAAGATCTTCGAGCTGCTGCGCGAGCGGCTGCCGTCGTACATGGTGCCCGCCTACCTGGAGTACCTCGACGTCATCCCGATGACGACCAGCGACAAGGCCGACCGCAAGAACCTGCCGCCGCCCGGGCAGCGCAAGATGCGCGCGCCGGTCGGCGAGGTGGTGGCCGCCGCCAGCAACACCGAGCAGATCCTGGCCGACGCGCTGGCCACCACCCTGGGCCTGGACGAGGTCTCGGTGGACAGCCACTTCTTCGAGGAGCTGGGCGCAAACTCGCTGCTCATGGCCCAGTTCTCGGCGCGGCTGCGCAAGCAGCACGGGCTGCCGGGGATCTCGATGAAGGAGATGTACCTCAACCCGACGGTCCGCCAGCTCGCCGCGCTGCTCGGCGACGCGGCCCCAACCTCGGCCCCCGGATCGGGGTCGTCGGTGGCGGCGGGGGCGGGGAAGGGGGCCGCCCCCGCCGGCCCCGCCTCGGCCGCTCGCCCGGTGCCCCCGGGCAGCTCGGCGCGCTACACGCTCACCGGGGTGGCCCAGCTGCTGGTGTTCCTGGCCGGTGTCGCGCTGGCCGGCCTGCTGCTGCACCTGGGCTTCCGGTGGCTCTCCACGGCCCCCGACCTCGGGCAGCTGTACCTGCGCGCGGCGATGTTCGGCGCGGGCGTGTTCGCCGGGCTGGTGGTGCTGCCGATCCTGGCCAAGTGGCTGCTGGTGGACGCCTGGAAGCCCACCGAGATACGCCTGTGGAGCGTGGCTTACCTACGGTTCTGGCTGGTCAAGACGCTGGTGCGGACGAACCCGATGGTGCTGTTCGCCGGCTCCCCGCTGTACCTGGTTTACCTGCGCGCGCTGGGCGCCAAGATCGGCCGCAACGTGGTGATCCGGTCGAAGGTGGTCCCGGTGGTGACGGACCTGCTGGACATCGGCGACGACACCGTGATCCACAAGAACTGCTCGTTCACCGGGTACCGGGTCGAGGCCGGCGTGGTGCGGACCGGGTCGATCACCCTGGGCAACGACGTGCTGGTCGGCGAGGCGACGGTGCTGGACGTCAACACCTCCATGTTCGACGGCGCGCAGCTCGGGCACACCTCGTCGCTGCACGAGGGCCAGTGGGTGCCGGCCGGCCAGGTCTGGCACGGCTCGCCGGCCGAGCCCACCACGGCGAACTACCGCACGATGCCGCTGGAGCACGCCGGTTCCGCCCGCAAGGTGCTGTTCAGCGCGCTGCAACTGCTCGGCGTGCTGGTGCTCGCCCCGCTCGCGCTGGGTATCGGGGTGCTGCTGGTCACCAAGGTCCCGGTGCTGGCCGAGCTGCTCTCCGGCACCAGCGCGCGGCTGGCCACGCCCGGCTTCTACGTCATGCTGGCGGCCGCGTCGATGCTGGTCTTCCTCGGCGGGCTGGTGGCCGCGCTGCTGGTGATGTTCACCGTGCCGAGGCTGCTGAACGTGTTCCTGAAGCCCGACCGCTCGTACCCGCTCTACGGCTTCCACTACATCGTGGCCTCGGCGGTCTCCGGGCTGACCAACTCCAAGTTCTTCATGCTTCTGTTGGGCGACAGCTCGTTCATCGTCCGGTACGTGGTCGGGCTGGGCTACGACCTGTCCCGGGTGGAGCAGACCGGCTCCAACTTCGGCACCGAGATGAACCACGACTCGCCGTTCCTGACCAGGATCGGCACCGGCACCATGGTGTCCGACGGCCTGTCGGTGATGAACGCCGACTACTCCAGCACCGCGTTCCGGCTCTCCCAGGTCACCGTCGGGGAGAACAACTTCCTGGGCAACAACATCGCGTTCCCGGCCGAGGCGCGTACCGGCGCGAACGTCCTGCTGGCCACCAAGGTGATGGTCCCGGTGGACGGCCCGGTGCGGGAGAACGTGGGCCTGCTCGGCTCGCCGTGCTTCGAGATCCCGCGCTCGCCGGCCCGCGACGACGAGCTGGACTACCTCAACGACCCCGCCGAGGTCCGCCGCCGGCTGGCCGCGAAGAACCGCCACAACGCCCGCACCATCGCCACCGTGCTGCTGCTGCGCTGGATCGGGTTCCTGGCCACCTTGCTGATCGGCGTGGTGGGCCTGCATTTGTACGGCCGTTTTGGTCCGTTCGCCATCGGCGGGGCGTTGGTGGCGGCAGTGGTGGTGAACGTGGTCTACGGCGCGCTGCTCGAACGCGCGGTGCTCGGGTTCCGGCCGCTGACCCCGCAGTTCTGCTCGATCTACGACAAGTACTTCTGGGGGCACGAGCGACTGTGGAAGGTTTACACCACGCCCGCGCTGGGCGGCACGCCGTTCCAGAGCATGCTGTGGCGGTTGGCCGGGGTGCGCATGGGGCGGCGGGTCTTCGACGACGGCGCGGCGATGCCGGAGAAGTCTCTGGTCACCATTGGTGACGACGCCGTGTTGAACGCGGGGTCCGTGATCCAGTGCCACTCCCTGGAGGACGGGTACTTCAAGTCCGGGTACACCACGGTGGGGGCTGGCTGCACCATTGGCGTCAAGGCGTTCGTGCACTATGGCGTCACGATGGGGGATGGCTCCGCTCTGGAGGCCGATGCCTTCTTGATGAAGGGCGAGGAGGTCACGCCCTGGACCCGCTGGCGGGGCAACCCGGCGACCGAGGTCCGGGCCGCCCTGCCGGTGCCCGAGACCGCGGCGGTGCCCGTGCCGGCGCCGGTGGCCGCCGCCGCGCTGGCACCAACAACGGCGTTCACGCCGAGGCCGCCGGCGCCGCGTGTCGAACCGCCCACCGTGGCGATCCCCGCGGCATCGGTGCAGCGGCCTAGGACGGTGGACTCTCCGACCGTCGCGCTGGCCCCCGTCCCGAAGGCCGCGTTCATCCCACCGCCCGCACCGAGCGTCCCCCAGTTACTGGATCGGATCACCCAGCTCGAAAAGGCGTTGGACGCGATGGAGAAGAGGATGAGGGACGCTGGTTCGTGATCGTGCGTGTCGTTATTTGTTTCGTTCGAAAATCGCTGGCGCGATTTCCGACGACCTGAGTTTGTAGGTTGCTTGGTGCCGTCCCCGGCTGGTGGCTGGGCGCGTCAGGTGGGTTCGGTTGCGTCCCGTCTGTAGACGGGACCACAGCCAGATGACCACGCTGGGTCTGGCTTCCC
>NZ_JIAI01000011.1 GCF_000620785.1 Actinospineispora acaciae DSM 45401
ACCAACCCCACCCAACGCGCCCAGCCGCCACCGGGGGACGGCACCAAGCAACCTACAAACTCAGGTCGTCGGAAATCGCGCCAGCGATTTTCGAACGAAACAAATCAACGGCATGCATGAGTACGAACCTCAAGTGACCCATCACTCACCCACGTCACGCCCCAACCCCCTGTAGCCTGGCGGTTCGTGCGCCTAGGAGTGCTCGACGTCGGTTCCAACACCGTCCACCTCCTCATTGTCGACGCCCATCGTGGCGGCCATCCCACCCCGATGACCTCGGAGAAGACCTCCCTCCGGCTCGCCGAGTCCCTCGACCAGGATGATCGGCTGAGCAAGGCGGGGGCGGATGCGCTGGTCCGCGCGGTGCGTGAGGCCCGTGACTCGGCGGCCGCCGCCAACTGCGGTGACCTCCTGGCGTTCGCCACCTCCGCGCTGCGTGACGCATCCAACTCCGCCGCCGTACTAGCGAGAGTCCACGACGAGACGGGCGTATCCCTTCAGGTTCTCCCCGGAGAGGACGAAGCGAGGTACACGTTCCTCGCGGTGCGCCGGTGGTTCGGGTGGTCGGCGGGGCGGCTGCTGGTGCTGGACATCGGCGGCGGCTCGCTCGAGCTGGCGGCCGGACTGGACGAACTGCCCGAGCTCGCGGAGTCGCTGCCGCTCGGCGCCGGGCGGCTGACCAGGGAGTGGTTCCGGTCGGACCCGCCGACCCGGCAGGAGGTCGCGGCGCTGCGCGAGCATATCGACATTGTGCTGGCGCCGGTGGCGGCCAAGTTGGGGACCCTCGATCGGGCGGATCGTGCGGTGGGCACGTCCAAGACGTTCCGGTCGCTGGCCAGGTTGACGGGGGCGGCGCCGTCCAGTGCGGGGCCTCGGGCACGGCGGGTGCTGACCGACACGGGGCTGCGTCAGGTGGCGGCGTTCATCAGCCGGATGTCCGCCTCTGACCTGGCCGAACTGGAGGGCGTGAGCGCCAGCCGGGCGCACCAGCTGGTGGCCGGCGCGTTGGTCGCGGAGGCGACCATGCGGGCGCTCGGGCGCAGCGAGTTGGAGATCTGTCCGTGGGCGCTTCGTGAAGGCGTTATTCTGCGACGCCTAGACTGGCTCGACGGGACCACCCGGGTCGACGACCCGGCCCATGACACTGGACTGGTCGCCTCTCGGGAGGCACGGTATACGGGATGACTGCGGACCACGGCTCCGACTCGGGGCGCCAGCGGACGGTCGCCGAGCTGCTCCAGCAGTACGGCGGTGAGAACCGCGGTGGCGGGCGTCGGCGTCGGCGCGCCTCCGAACCCGAGGACACCCCGGAGCCACGCTCGGACGAGCCGCCGGCCACCAGCGCCCCGACCGCCGACGAGCGCACCGACACCGTCACCGGCTCGGGCCAGCGCAGCGCCGCGCCGCCCGCGTCCTCGACGCCGCCCGCGCTGGACTCGACGTGGGCCTCGTTGGAGTCGCCGTCCAGCCGCGACGTCGGCTCGGGCACCGGCGGGTTCGACGCCCGCAACGGCTCCGGGACCTTCTCGGCGTCCTCCGTGCTCGACGGGCTCACCGGACACACGGGACACACCGGCCTCACCGGTCAGCCCGGTGAGGCGCCGCCGACCGGCCTGACCGGCTCGCCGTGGGACCGCCCGTCCCAGGCCACCGGCGCCGACTCGTTCACGCCGTCCAGCCCGTACTCCGGCACCGGCATATACCAGGCCCAGCCCTACCCGACCGGGATCTACCAGAGCGATCCGGTCACGTCCTCGACGCCCACCCGGCGCCCCGAGGAGCCGACCGACCAGCTGCCCAGATACCCCGGTGCCGGCGCCGAGGCGACCCAGGTGGCCGTCCCGATCGGCGACGACCCGAAGAAGAAGGTCGAGGGCTCACAGGGCACGAAGGCCGTCGAAGACAGCGGCCCGAGCACCGCCGTCGCCTCCCGGGCCTCGCTGTTCGACGACACGGACCCCGACGAGGACACCGAGGACACCGACGACGAGCCCGTCGACGACAAGGCCGCCCGCAAGGCCGCCAAGAAGGCCGCCCGCGAGAAGGCCCGCGCCGCCAAGGCCGAAGCGAAAGCCGAAGCCAGGGCCGAGGCGAAGGCGGACACGGACGGTGAGGCGCCCGCCGGGCTGGAGGACGGCGATGACGTCGACGTCGAACCGTCCGGGTTCAAGGCATGGGCGGTGCTGATCGCGCAGGGTGTGCTCGGCGCGGTCGGCGGCGCCGCGTTGTGGGTCGGGTTCCGTTACCTGTGGCTGAACCTGCCGGTCGTCGCGCTGGCCGCCGCCGTGGTGGCCACCGCCGGGTTGGTGCTGCTGGTGCGCACCATCCGGGGCAGCGAGGACCTGCGTACCACGATGCTCGCCGTGCTGGTCGGGCTGATCGTGACGATCTCGCCAGCCGTGCTTTTACTCGCCTCAGTGAGGTAGCCGCCCGTGCCCGATCAGCTTCCGCCGGTCGCGTTGTCCACCGCCTCGGTGTATCCGGAGTCCGCCGAGGTCGGCTTCCTGCTCGCGGCCGAGCTGGGCTACGACGGGGTCGAGCTGATGGTGTGGACCGACCCGCTGTCCCAGGACATCAAGGCCGTGGAGCGGCTCTCGGCGCGGTACCGGGTGCCGGTGCTGGCGGTGCACGCGCCGTGCCTGGCGGTGACCCAGCGGGTGTGGGGGACCGACCCGCTGGAGCGGTTGCGCCGCAGCGGCGAGGCGGCCGGCATCCTCGGCGCCGGCACTGTGGTGATCCATCCGCCGTTCCGCTGGCAGCGCGGGTACGCGGCGGCCTTCGCGGACACCGTCGAGGACGTGGCGCGCACGTACGAGGTCGCCCCGGCGGTGGAGAACATGTTCCCGGTGCGCAGGGCCGGCCTGAGCGCCGTGCCGTACGCGCCGAGCGCCGACCCCACCGACGTCGGTCACCGGTACTACACGCTGGACCTGTCGCACACCGCGGTGGCCGGCGTGGACGCGCTGGCCATGATGGACAGGATGGGCGACGGGCTCGCGCACGTGCACCTGGCCGACGGCAGCGGCTCGGCCCGCGACGAGCACCTGGTGCCCGGGCGGGGCAACCAGCCGTGCGCCGAGGTGTGCGAGCGGCTGGTGGCCAGCGGCTTTGACGGCGTGGTGGTGCTCGAGGTGAGCACCCGGCGGGCGCGAACCAGGCACGACCGCGCCGCGCTGCTCGCCGAGTCGCTGCTGTTCACCCGGCTGAGTTTGCAACCCCCGGCCCCGGTCGTGCCGACCCAGGCCGAGCCGCTCGACCCACCCGTACCGGCCGTGACGCCGGGCACAGAACCCGCTCGCTGAACGGGCGGTCACCGGCCCGGGGTGATACAAGTAGCTATATGCAACCCAGCTCGCCGGCTACCGCCGTCACCGCCTCCGACCAGCCATTCTCCGACGGACTCGCGCTGACCGCGCTGGGCGCCGGGCGCTACGGGGCCGAGCTGGGCGAGCAGTGGACGGTCGGGTACGGGCGGTTGCACGGCGGGTTCCTGCTCGCCCTGGCCACCAGCGCCGGCCTGACCGGCCTGGCCGAGCACTCCGAGAACGCCGAGCACGCCGACCAGCCCGACCCGGTCTCGGTGAGCGCCGAGTTCCTGCGCGCCCCCGTGGTTGGCCCGGCGGAGGTGACCACCGAGGTACTCAAGACCGGCCGAACGGTCTCGGTGGTGCGGGCCGTGCTGCACCAGTCCGGCCGCCCGGTGCTCAACACCACTGTCACCGCCGGCCGCCTCCCCGACGGGCCGAACGACTGGACCGACCTGCCCGCGCTGGCCGCCGAGCCACCGCCCGACGCGATCGCCACCACCGAGGTCCCCGGCACGCTGCCGCCGCTGGCCACCGCGTGTGACGTACGGCTCGATCCGACCACCACCCACTACCTGCGCAAGGAGAACGGCCCGCCGCTGATCCAGGGCTGGGTCCGGCCGCACCGCGAACCGACCAGCACCCTGTTTGCGCTGGTCGCCAGCGACCTGCTGCCGCCCGTGCTGTTCAACATGGCCCGCCGGGGCTGGGCGCCGACGGTGCAGCTCACCGCCCTGGTGCGGGCCCGCCCGGCACCGGGCTGGCTGCGCCTGCGGACCAGCTGCAACGTGGCCGGCGGCGGCTGGCTGGACGAGGACTACACGGTGATCGACTCCGCCGGCCGGCTGGTCTGCCAGGCCCGCCAGCTCGCCCTGGCGCCGTTGCCCCAGGACTGACCGCGCACGAGCGCCCAAGCTAGCGTGACCGGCATGAGGAACATCGCTGTGCTGGGCGCCGGCAAGATGGGCGAGGCGCTGCTGGCCGGGCTGGTGAAGTCCGGCCACCCGATCGACCGGCTGTGGTTCACCGAGCGGCACCCGGAGCGCGTCCGTGAGGTGGCCGAGCGGCACGGCGTCGGCCCGGTGGACGTCCCCGGCGCCGCGAAGGCGGCCGACGTGCTCGTGGTCGCCGTCAAGCCGCAGGACATCGAGCCGCTGCTCGCCGAGCTCGAACCGGCCATCCGCCCCGGCACCCTGGTCGTGTCGCTGTGCGCCGGCCTCACGACCGCCCTGTTCGAGCGCAGGCTGCCCGAGGGCATCGGCGTGGTCAGGGTCATGCCGAACACGCCGATGCTGGTCGGCGAGGCGATGAGTGCAATCTCACCCGGGCGCCACGCCACCGAGGAGCACCTGGTCACCGTTGAGGGCATGCTCGGCACCGTCGGAAGGGTGGTGCGGGTGCCTGAGGCGCAGCAGGACGCGGTGACCGCGCTGTCCGGCACGGGGCCCGCCTACTTCTTCTACGTCGTGGAGGCGATGGTCGAGGCCGGGGTGCTGCTCGGCGTGCAACGCAAGCTGGCCACCGAGCTGGTGGTGCAGTCCGCGCTCGGCGCCGCCCGCATGCTGCGCGAGACCGGCGAGCACCCGGCGGTGCTGCGGGAGGCGGTCACCTCGCCCGGCGGGACGACCTCCGCGGCGCTGCGCGAGCTGGAGCGGCACGGCGCGCGAGTGGCCCTCACGGCGGCCGTCGAGGCGGCTCGGGATCGTTCGGTTGCGCTAGGCGCCGCTGACTCTCTGTAGCTATAGCGGCAAGAATATTAGGCCGTTCGAGTAATCTTCACCCACAGGGCTTGTTATAACCTTCGCCTGAGTAACCGATGCCACGTTAGTCTCAGGGAGAACGTACGGGTAGCTCAGACGCGGGCGTCCCAGTAGCGCAGCGTGACCGACGCCGAGGTGAAGGCGATCAGCATGCTGATCGCATTTCAGTCCGCCGGCGAGCGAGGCACGAGCACGGGTGAAGGTGAGGGGCCGTATGGCGGGAGAACAGGCGAACCAGCCGGACCTTGGCAAGGTCGCGTTTCTGACAGTTGCCGAGGTGGCCGCCATGATGCGGGTCTCCAAGATGACCGTATACCGATTAGTCCATTCAGGTGAGCTCCCCGCCGCCCGAGTCGGCAGGTCCTTCCGGGTGCCGAAAGAGTCAGTTCAGGACTACCTGCGCAACGCCTACCACGACGCCGGCTGATCATCAGCCCGTGCGCGGGTGCTCCGCTTCGTTGCGCGTTCATCCGGCCAGGTAGACTCGGCGACCAGCGCCTGTAGCGGTCCCTCACCCCCCGGTCGGGGCGGACGGTACCCCGGGTAGCCAGCGCAGTTCGTCAGATCAGAAGGGTGCCGCCGAGTGGGCTCGGTCATCAAGAAGCGTCGTAAGCGGATGTCGAAGAAGAAGCACCGCAAGCTCCTCCGCAAGACTCGCGTGCAGCGGCGCAAGCTCGGCAAGTGACGCCTCGGCTCGGCTCGGTGGTCGCTCGCCGTGCCGAGCCGGAGCGAGCGGGCTCGGTTACCACAGGACGACACCTGCCGGACACACCCGGATGGCGTAGGTAACCCGGCGGTCTCCAGCCGGTAGCGGCATGTAAGAGGTGCGTGAATTCCACCGCTAGCAGGTATCCCGTTCCGCTCTGAGGACTAGCATCGGCCGTCGCGGTTCGTTCGGGGAGCGACGTTCAGGAGACCTGGTGACGCCTTCGGTTGTCCTTGTGACCGGCGTCAGCCGGTTCATCGGTGCACATCTGGCGGCGAGGTTGGCCGCCGACCCTGGGATCGACCGGGTGCTCGGCGTGGACACCGTGCCGCCACCGAGGGACTGGCTGCGCGGCATGGGCCGTGCCGAGTTCGTCCGCGTCGACATCCGTAACCCGCTCATCGCGCGGGTGATCGGCTCCGCCGAGGTGGACACCGTGGTCCACACGTCGCTCACGTCCAACCCGATCTCCTCGGGCGGGCGCGCGGCGATGAAGGAAATGAACGTCATCGGCACCATGCAGCTGCTCGCGGCGTGCCAGCGCTCGCCGAGGGTGCGCCGCCTGGTGCTCAAGTCCACCACGGCCGTGTACGGGTCGAGCCCGCGCGACCCGGCCATCTTCACCGAGTCGATGGCGCCCAAGGCGCTGCCGTCCGGTGGGTACGCCAAGGACGCCGCCGAGATCGAGGGCTACGTGCGGGGGTTCGCCCGCCGTCGCCCGGACGTCGCGGTGACCGTCCTGAGGTTCGCCAACTTCATAGGTCCGCGCATCGAGACCGCGCTGACCAGGTATTTCTCCCTCCCGGTCGTGCCGACGGTGCTCGGTTACGACGCCCGGATGCAGCTGTTGCACTCCGAGGACGCGTTGGCCGTGCTCGAACAGGCCGCCCGGGAGGACCTGCCAGGGGTGTTCAACGTCGGCGCTGACGGGGTACTGCTGCTGTCCCAGGCGATCCGCCGGGCCGGCCGGGCGCAGGTCGCCATGCCCAGCGCGGTGATCGGTCCGGTCAGCCAGCTGTTCCGGAGTGCGCGGTTGGTCGACTTCACCCCTGAGCAGATGCGTTTCTTGAACTTCGGCCGCGTGGTGGACACCGAGCTGCTGTGGGAGACCTTCGGGTTCGCCCCCCGGTGGACGACCATGCAGGCCTTCGACGACTTCGTGCGGGGCCGTCAGCTTCGTCCGGTGATCTCGACCGCGCAGGTCAGCGCGGTCGAGAAGGGCGTGCTGGCCACCGCGCGAGCCTTACTCTGAGGGAGACGGCGTGACCGAGGCACGAGTGATCCCGCTGCGCGGTGCTCAGAAAACGGCCCAGACGACGCCCACCGTGCCGTTCCAGGACAGGGGTGGAGCCGAGCGGCTGGCACCGGTCCGGGTGGTACGGCGGCCGGTGCCGACACGGCCGGAGGTCACCCCCGAACCGGACCAACGGCCGGACCAGCCAGCCCGTGACCTCGAGGAACGGCTCACCGAGGCGGTGGAGTTCCTGCGCAGGCGCGCGGGCGGCGACTACCACGTGGACGAGTTCGGCTTCGACCGCGAGTTCACCGACCACATAGTGATGCCGCTGCTGCGCCCGCTGTACGAGCACTGGTTCCGGGTGGAGACCATCGGCATGGACAACGTGCCGGGCACCGGCGGGGCGCTGGTGGTGGCCAACCACTCGGGCACCCTGCCGATGGACGCGCTGATGACCACGGTGGCGCTGCGCGACCACCACCCGGCCGGGCGGCACCTGCGGATGCTCGGCGCGGAGCTGCTGTTCCGCACCCCGATGCTCGGCTCGCTGTCCCGCAAGGCCGGGCACACCCTGGCCTGCAACCCGGACGCGGAACGGCTGCTCACCTCGGGCGAGCTGGTCGGGGTGTGGCCGGAGGGCTTCAAGGGCGTCGGCAAGCCGTTCAAGGACCGCTACAAGCTGCAGCGCTTCGGCCGGGGCGGGTTCGCCTCCGCCGCCATGCGCACCGGGGTGCCGATCGTGCCCTGCTCGATCGTGGGCGCCGAGGAGATCTACCCGCTGATCGGCGACCTCAAGCCGCTGGCCCGGCTGTTCGGCCTGCCGTACTTCCCGATCACGCCGACGTTCCCGCTGCTCGGGCCGCTGGGCGTGGTGCCGCTGCCGTCGAAGTGGTACATCGAGTTCGGCGAGCCCATCCGCACCGACAAGTACTCAACGGCGGACGCCGAGGACCCGATGCTCGTCTTCAACGTCGTCGACCAAGTCCGCGAGACCATCCAGCACACGCTCTACAGGCTGCTGTCCCAACGCCGCAACGCATTCACCGGGTGAGCGGTCAAGACCTGCGCCGGTACGCGAGGCCCGCGGCGACCGCGCCGGCCACGGCGCCGGCGCCCAGTACGGACGGCACGCCGATCTTGGCGGCCTTGCGGCCGGTGCGGAAGTCACGGATCTCCCAGCCGCGCCGCCGCGCCACGTCACGCAGCTCGGAGTCCGGGTTCACAGCGACCGCCGTACCCACCACGGACAGCATCGGCACGTCGTTGACCGAGTCGGAGTACGCGGTGCAGCGGCGCAGGTTCAGGCCCTCGCGGGCGGCCAGGGCGCGGACCGCGTGCGCCTTGGCCGGGCCGTGCAGGACCTCGCCGACCAGCCGACCCGTGTACACCCCGTCCTCGCTCTCCGCCACGGTGCCCAGCGCCCCGGTCAGGCCCAACCGGCGGGCGATGATCAGCGCCAGCTCCACCGGGGTCGCGGTGACCAGCCAGACCCGCTGGCCGGCGTCCAGGTGCATGTTGGCCAGCGCGCGCGTCCCCGGCCAGATCCGGTCCGCGATCAGCTCGTCGTAGATCTCCTCGCCGAGCGCCACCATGTCCGCGACCGGCCGGCCGGCCACGAAGGACAGCGCGCTGTCCCGGCTGTTGCGCATGCCCGACCGGGTCTCCCGGCCGCCGACCCGGAACTTCAGCTGCTGCCAGGCGAACAACGCCAGGTCGGAGGTGTCGAAGAACTTGCGCGCGGCCAGGCCCCTGGCGAAGTGGAAGATCGACGCGCCCATCATCATGGTGTTGTCCACGTCGAAGAACGCGGCGGCGGTGAGGTCCAGCGGGATCAGCGCGCCGGTGGTGTCCCTGGCCTCGAGCTGCGGTTTGAGGTTAGCCAGGGCGGCGGCGGCCGACGCCTCACCGGCGATCTCGGCCGAGGTCGTCACCGGTGTCGCACGGGGCTCGGCTGTGCGTCCAGCCGTTGCCTTCCCAGGGTCAGGTGGAACAGCCACCCAGCGCCTCCGATCAGCGGGGTGCGTGCGTACCCGGTCAGCGTACTTGGCAAGGACGCCGATCGGGGTCCCTGTCAGCCGTCGCTTCGCTTGTTCAACCCGTTGGCGATCGGCTGGAACAGGATGGGCAACAGCGGCAGCTGGAGGTTCAGTCCCGGCTGCGGCTCCTTGCTCGGGGTCGGCAGCAGGTCACCACCGTTGGTCGACTCCCGCCCCGGGAGCGGACCGATGCCACCGGAGCCGGACTTGTCACCGCCGGTCAGGCCGCCGAGCCCGGGCAGCTCGGGAGCCTTCTGCTTGCTGGACTTCTCCGACGACGACCCGCGCGAGGACTCCGACGACTCGCTCGACGACGAGCTGGAGCCGCTGGACTGCTCGGACGACTTGCTCGACTTCGAAGGCGAGCTCGGCGCCACCGACTTGATCGGCGCGAGCGTGTTCTCCTTGGAGGTGCACGAGCCCTTGGCCGGCAGCGGCCCGAGCTGGTCGGAGTCGCCGGAGGTGACCTTGTCGCAGCCCTGCCGGTTGATCAGCGACTGGGCGCGGGTGCGCAGGTCCTCGAGCAGGCGCATCGAGTGGTCGGCATCGGGCTGCGCGTTCGCCGGCATCGTGGAGCGCAGCGAGTTCAGCTTCTGCTGCTGCGTCTGCGCCCAGTTGGCCAGCGCGCCCAGCTCGGCGCTGTTGTTCGTGCCCGCCGAGGACAGCCACATCCGGGAGCCGTCGGCGGTCTGCTGGTTGAAGCCCTTCAGCGCCTGGCTGATGTCCGCGCCCCGGTCGATCGTGGGGGTGGGCCCGTTGTTGAGCTGGCGCACCTCGTCGATCCGGCTGGCCGCGTAGTCGAGCTGGCGCTGAGCCTTGTTGCCCTGCCCGGGGGTGACCCCGACCAGCGCGGACTCGGTGGCCTGTTTGACGCCGTAGAGGCTGTCGCCGGGCAGCGCGTCCTGGCTGAACATGGCACCGCCGCCGGTGATGGCCAGCACGATCACGCCGGCGGCCGCGGTGATGGTCAGCTGGGCGCGCCGGTGCGGGCTCGGGCTCGCGGTCCTGGCCTTGCGCGGGAACCGGTGCCGGCCCCGACCGCGCTCGATCGGGACGACGTTGGTGTCCTCGGGCTTGTCGTCCTCAACCGCGTCAGCGATGAGCGTCGCGTCGCCGGGAACCGTCGGCGCGTCCATCACGGTGGTCGCGTCCTCGTCGTCATTCGATGAGGTGGACGCGTCCTGCTCGGGCTGAGGGAGCATCGTCGCGGCGGCGGCCATCACCTTCGCGCGCATCCGCGCCGACGCATCGGCGTCCGGGGCCAGCGCGGCGCGGCTCTCCTTGAGTAGCGCGACGAGCTCCAGCTCACGGCGGAGTTCCTGGTCACCCGGTGGCACGGCCGCCATGCCGCGCTCTAGCGCGGCGGCGAACCGCTCGCGTCCCTGACCGTCACCCGCCGGCATGTCTGTCGTCCTCACTGCTTCACCGCGCTTACCCGACCCTGATCTACACAACGAGTCAGGAGACAGAGGGTTACGGGGGTGACGGCGTTCAGCATATCGAGTGAAGCAGTCACCAAAACTGTGCGCGACGTGATCATGTCGGTTACGCCCCGTACGGGGGACGGGGCGCTCACCGGAGGCCTTCAGGGAGTAACTGGGCGAGACGCCGGACGGCACGGTGCTGCAGCGCCTTGACGGCGCCCTCGTTGCGTCCCATCAGCCGGGCGGTCTCGGCGACCGAGAGCCCCTGAAGGAAGCGCAGCGCTATGCATTCCTTCTGGTCGGAGTTGAGCTTGGCCACGCAGCGCAGCAGCTCCTCGTAGGTGGCACCGTCGAGGACCTGCTGTTCGGGGCCGGTGGTGCTCGGCGACAGGTCGGCGATCTCCGAGGTGGTCTGCTCCAGGCGGTAGCGGCTGGACTTGACGTGGTCGAGCACCAGGTTGCGGGCGATGGTGACGAACCAGGCGCCGATGTCGCGGCCCTGGTAGCTGACCGACCCGATCCGGCGCAGCGCGCGCAGGAAGGTCTCCGCCGTCAGGTCCTCCGCGAGCTGCCGGTCGCCGACCCGGAACAGCACGTACCGGAACACCATCTCGTGGTACCGGTCGTAGAGCTGGCCGAACGCCTCCTGGTCACCGGCCTGCGTGGCACGGACCAGGTCCCACCCGGCCAGACCGGTGCCGTCCGGGCCGGGCCCCTCGTTGCCGGCGGCGGGAGCGGAGCCGTTGTCGGGGCGTCGGGGCGTTGTGTCCACCCCATGAGCCCCGCCCACCCTGTCACCGGAGCGCGGCTCGGCGACGCGGGGCGCGGCCGGCCTGCCCCGCACCGGTCCCTGGGGTCCCGTCTGCGACGGAGCCCCCGGTCGCGCGGCCGGGGGCGTCTGGGTCGGAGCCGAGCTCCGGGGCGGGGTCTGTGCGGTGGGCCCGCCGTTGAGCGGGGGAGCCGGCACTTCGTCGGGTCGGGGGCGCGGCAGCACGGGCAGCGAGCGGCCCGGCTGGCGCCCGGTCGGCTGGCCGCTGCGCTGGGCGCCCGGGTCGGCCGACCGTGAGGTGGGGAGCTGACCAGTGATCTCCGCCTCCGAGCGTTTCTCGGAACGCAGGAGTCTCGTTGGCCTGAATGGGCGGGTCACGATTCCCGGGGCGGGGTGCTTGCGGTGCCCCGGGTCGAGGTGACCAAGACCCGTGACTGGACCGGCCTGCTGCCGGTGGCGTTCAGCATGTGGCGCTCCCTCGGATCGACGGTGCCAGGCGGCCGTCCCCGCCTGCCCAGCCGGTCGTGCAGGGAGCATAGGGCCGACGGCTTCCGCGTTTTCACCGCATCCCCACGTTCTTGGAATGCAGCCGGTGAACGGCCTGTAGTGGTCGTTCGGCGCGGCATTTGTGTCGTTCGGCGGTCGGCGGCGTGTCGCGTGACCGATAAGCGGGTGGTCTATGCCGATGAGTGGGGAGTTTCCGCCGATCGTCGCCGATCATGACGCCGGTTGGTTGATTACGGAGGGCAAGGACGAGGCGGTTGGTGGCGACCGGGCCCTGTGGGGTAGCTGTGAGCGGCATGTGCTGTGCGCCGGATGCCGCGCGACGCGACCGGCCCGGGCGTGTCAGACTGCCGCCGTGGCCAGCCAGCCGAACATGAGCGATGCCGGAGCCGTGCTGGGCGGGAACCTGGTGGACCTGGTCGCGGCGGCCGCCGAGCGCGGACCCGACCACCCGGCCCTGGTCGACCCGGGTCGTGGCGTGGCGCTGAGCTGGTCACACGTGCAAGCGGCCGCCGATGCCGAGGTGGCCAGGCTGCGCGCCGCCGGGGTCCGGCCGGGGGAGCGGGTGCTGGTCCGGTTGGCCCACGGCGTGCCGTTCTGCCTGGCGCTGTTCGGCGCCGTCCGGGCCGGGGCGGTGGCGGTACCCATCGGCGCGGGCGCGCCCGCGCGCGAGCTGGCCGCGATCGTCGCGGACTGCGCGCCGTCGGTGCTGGTCGCCGAGCCGGGAGACGCGGCGGTCGCCGAGGTCGCGGGCGGAGCGCGGGTGCTCGGTCCGCCGGCACTGGACGCCTCTGCCGCTGCCGGGGCGGACGTGTCGCCGGCCGGTGCCGGTGAGGACATCGCGGTGCTCGGCTACACCTCGGGCACCACCGGCGTGCCGCGCGGCGTGCGGCTGTCGCACCGGGCGCTGCTGGCGAACCGGGCTCAGATCGCACGGTTGCGCCCGGCGCCGGTCAGCCCGGCGGACCGGGTGCTGCTGCAGTTGCCGCTGTTCCACCTGTTCGGGTTGGGCGCCGGCCTGCTACAGGTGTGCTGGTCCGGGGCCACCGGCGTGCTGGTCTCCGGCGCGGACCCGGTCGAGCTGATCGACGTGATCCGGGCCGAGCGGGTGACCGTGCTGGCCGGGGTGCCGTCGCTGTACCGGTCGATGTTGCGGCTGCCGGCCGAGCGGCTGCGCGAGGAGCTGGTCACCGTGCGGCTGTGCACCACCGGCGGCGCCCCGCTCGCCCCGGAGCTGCCCACGGAGTTCGCCGAGGCCACCGGGCTGGAGCTGTACGAGGGCTACGGGCTGACCGAGACCGGGCCGGTGCTGACCAGCACCCTGGTCGGCGGCCGGAGCAAGCCGGGTTCGGTGGGCCGCCCGCTGCCCGGCGGTTCCGAGGTGGCCGGCGTGGAGCTGCGGCTGGTGGACACGGACGGGTCGGAGGACCCCGACGACGAGGACTCCGGCGACGACGAGGACTGGGACACGGGCCAGCCGGACACCGGGCTGGTGTCGGTGCGCGGGCCGAACCTGTTCTCCGGGTACTGGCCCGACGGCGCCGGCGGTCCGGACGCGGACGGTTGGTTCCGGACCTCGGACGTCGGCTACCTGGACGCGGACGGTGACCTGCACCTGGTGGACAGGGCCAGCGACCTGGTCATCGTGAACGGCTTCAACGTCTACCCGCACGAGGTGGAGCAGGTGCTCGAGGAGCACCCCTCGGTGGCCGAGGCGGCGGTGATCGGGATCGCGGACCCGGCGACCGGGGAGGCGGTGAAGGCGGTGCTAGTGCCGCGCGCCGGCGCCACGCTGACCGAGGACGAGGTGCGGGCGCACTGCGCCGCGCGGTTGGCCAGGTTCAAGGTTCCCTCGGTAGTCGAGTTCGCGGACGTGCTGCCGCACTCGGCCACCGGCAAGATCACCAGGGTGGCGCTGCGGGAGGAGCGGCGATGACGGCGGTGACGGTGATGACGCGGCGGGAGTGCTCGCTGTGCGAGAAGGCCGTCGACGCGGTGCGCCGGATCTGCGGTGAGTTCGACGGCGTGCGATGGGAGACCGTGGACATCGACACCGACGCCGAGCTGCGCGCCGAGTACGGCGACCGGATACCGGTGGTGTTGATCGACGGCAAGGAGCACGGGTACTTCGCCGTGGAGGAGGACCGGTTCAGGGCGGCGCTGGCCCGCCTGGCCGCCGCCGGGGGCTGAGCATTACCGATCGCTGACGGTATCGCCCGCAAGCCTGGAAACGACCGCCGACCTGGTAAAACCGGGTTCATGACGGACACTCGCGCGCCCGCCGAGGCGCCGCTGCGGTTGCCGGCGGGGCAGGCCATCGGCGTCGTGGTGCTCGCGTTCGCGGCCGCCATCGGGGTGGGGCACCTGGTCGCGGGCGTGGTCAGCCCGCTGTCCTCGCCGTTTCAGGCGGTGGCCGACGCGGTGGTGCGGCTGGCCCCGTCGCCGCTGGTCGAGTTCGGCAAGTCGCTGGCGCTGCCCGGGCTGCCGGCGGGGCGGGCGGACAAGGTCGGGCTGTTGGTCGGCGTCGGCGTCGTGCTGTTGGGAGTCGCGGTGGCCGCCGGCTTGGCCTCACGGGCGAGTGCCCGGCCGGCGCGGTGGGCTCTGGTGGTGCTGGGGCTGGTGGGGCTCGCGGCGGTGTTCTCCTCGCCGGTGTTCGCGCTGGCCGACCTGGTGGCGCCGTTGGCCGCGATGGGCGCCGGGTTGTGGTCGCTGCGCTGGCTGCACGAGCGGGCCATGGCGGACGCGCTGACCGGTGTGTCGGAATCCGCGACTCACCCTGACAAAATCCCCGACTCGCGGGCGGTTGGGACGGCGGGGGTCACGCGGCGGGGGGTTCTCGTGGGTGTGGGGGCGGTGGGGGCCGGGGTTGGGGGGTATCTGCTGGGGGCTGGGGCGGATGTTAGCGGTGGGGCTGGTGGGGAGTTGGTGGCGCGGTTGCGGGGGGCGAGCCGGGCGGGGGCGGTGCCGGTGGGGGCGGACTTCGCGGGGTTGGGGACGCCGACGTTTTTGACGGCGAACGCGGACTTCTACCGGATCGACACCGCGCTGCGGCTGCCGGTCACCTCGGCGGCCGACTGGTCGATGCGGGTGCACGGGATGGTGGAGCGCGAGCTGGTGCTGTCCTACGCGGATCTGTTGCGCCGTCCGCTGGTGGAGCGGCCGGTGACGCTGGCCTGCGTGTCCAACGAGGTGGGCGGCGACCTGATTTCGACGGCCAATTTCGTCGGCGTGGAGCTGCGGCCGTTGCTGCTGGAGGCGGGCGTGCGGCCGGGCGCGGACCAGCTGCTGTCCACCAGCCAGGACGGCTGGACCGCCGGCACCCCGACCGACGTGCTGCTGGAGCCGGACCGGGGCGCGCTGCTCGCGCTGGGCATGAACGGCGAGCCGCTGCCGCTGGAGCACGGCTTCCCGGTGCGGATGGTGGTGCCGGGGCTGTACGGGTACGTCTCGGCCACCAAGTGGCTGGCCGACCTGGAGCTGACCACGTTCGAGGACGCGCAGGCGTACTGGCTGCGGCGCGGCTGGGCGAAGCTGGCGCCGATCAAGACCCAGTCCCGGATCGACCGCCCGCGCTCGGGCGACTCGGTGCCCGCCGGGCCGCTCACGGTGGCCGGGATTGCCTGGGCGCAGCACCGTGGGGTGTCCGGGGTGGAGGTCCGGGTGGACGGCGGCCCCTGGCAGCCCGCCGTGCTGAGCACCGAGGTGGGCCGCGACACCTGGCGGATGTGGCGGGCCGACCTGACGCTGCCGCCCGGCCCGCACCGGATCCAGTCGCGCGCCACCGATGCCACCGGGGTGCCGCAGACCGAGGCGATCGCGTCGCCGGTGCCCGACGGCGCCACCGGGTACCCGGAGATCTCCGTGAGCGCTCGCTAGAAACAGGCGCCGGCGCGGCCGTCGCGTGATCGGGGAGACACACCCAACACCCGTTGGAGTGCGCAAGCTATCCGCAGGTCAGCGACTTGCGGGCCGATCTTCAGGCCGGTTTCAAGATCGCTACTTTGTGCCTGCGTTCACAAGCGGCTACCGTAGTCGCCGACGCTACGACATGGACGGCGACCTGCCGGTCGGGCACCCGCGGACAGCGCCACAACCTGGGCGCCGCGACCGAGCCATCGACCCAGTGTCGGCGCGCAGACCAGCCGTAAGGATTCGAGGAGAAGCCAGCGTGACGTTGCATCCGCAGGCCGATCCGGCTGAGTCGGAACCGGCCCGCGCCGCCGCTGACCGAGCGATCCCGGAGGCGACGGTCGCTCGGCTGGCGGTCTACCTGCGCGTGCTGGGCGACTTGGCGCGGACCGGCGGGATGCCCGGGGTGGTCACGGTGTCCAGTGAGGACCTGGCCGCGGCGGCCGGGGTGAACTCGGCGAAGCTGCGCAAGGACCTGTCCTACATCGGCTCGAACGGCACCCGCGGCGTCGGCTACGAGGTGACCCGGCTGGTCCAGCAGATCGAGCACACCCTCGGGCTGACCCAGCGGCACGGGGTCGCGCTGGTCGGGGTCGGGAACCTCGGCCACGCGCTGGCCGGCTACAGCGGGTTCGCCAACCGCGGCTTCCCGCTGCGCGCGCTGTTCGACGTCGATCCCGACCTGGTCGGCATCCACATCGCCGGCATCCTGGTCGAGCACGCCGACCGGATCCCGGAGCTGTGCGTGCAGCGCGGGGTGACCATCGGCGTGATCGCCACCCCCGGCCCGGCCGCGCAGAAGGTGTGCGACCAGCTGGTCGGCGGCGGCGTTCGGTCCATCCTGAACTTCGCCCCGGTGGTCCTGCAGGTGCCCGACGAGGTCGAGGTGCGCAAGGTGGACCTGGCGGTGGAGATGCAGATCCTGTCCTTCCACGTTGCCCGCCGGCACGGGGAGACCCTCCCCGAGGTCGCCGGGAACGGCACCGGGGTGATGCCGCGATGAGCGTCCTCGTGGTCGGGCTGTCGCACCGCAGCGCCCCTGTCGACGTCCTGGAACGCGCCTCGGTGTCCGCGCAGGACGTACCGAAGCTCCTCGACGAGCTCATTCGGGCCGGCGCGACCAGTGAAATCCTCGTGCTCTCCACCTGCAACCGCGTCGAGGTCTACGCGGTGGTGGAGACGTTCCACGGCGGGCTCGCCGACGTCTCCGGGGTGCTGGCCAGGCACGCCGGCAGCGACGTCGGCTCACTGTCCCGTCACCTGTACGTGCACTACGCGGCGTCCGCGGTGGAGCACCTGTTCTCGGTGGCCGCCGGGCTGGACTCGATGGTCATCGGTGAGGCGCAGATCCTCGGCCAGCTTCGTACCGCGTACAACGCCGCGATCGAGGCGGGCACCGTCGGCCGGGTGATGCACGAGGTGGCCCAGCAGGCGCTGCGGGTGGGCAAGCGCGCGCACACCGAGACCGGCATCGACGCAGCCGGCGCCTCGGTGGTGTCCGAGGCGCTGGTGGACGCCGACGCGACGCTCGGCGGGCTGGCCGGCCGCCGCGCGCTGGTGGTCGGCGCCGGTTCGATGGGCGCGCTGGCCGCCGCGCAGCTGCGCCGCGCCGGGGTGTCCGAGCTGACGGTGGCCAACCGCACCCCCGACCGGGCTGCCCGACTGGCCGCCGCGCAGACCGCCGAGGGCCTGCCGTCCCGTGCCGTCGGCCTGGACCGGCTGGCCGCCGAGATCGAGCTGGCCGACCTGGTGGTCACCTGCACCGGCGCGGTGGGCACGGTGCTCACCGCCGACATGGTCGCCGAGGCGGTCGCGCGCCGAGCCGGACGGCCGCTGGTGATCTGCGACCTCGGGCTGCCCAGGGACGTGGACAAGGCGGTGGCCGAGCTGGTCACCGTCGTCGACCTGGCCACCCTCAACGAACGCCTCGGCGACCGGATCGAAGGCGACACGGTCAAGGCGGCCCGCCAGATCGTCGCCGACGAGGTGGCTGCCTACCTGTCAGCGCAGCGCTCCGCCGAGGTCACCCCCACGGTGACCGCGCTGCGCCGGCGCGCCGCCGAGGTGGTGGACGCCGAGCTGCTGCGGCTGGCCGGCCGGCTCCCCGAGCTGGACCCCGCGGTCCGCGACGAGCTGACCAGAACCGTCCGCCGCGTGGTGGACAAGCTGCTGCACACCCCGACCGTGCGGGTCAAGCAACTGGCCGAGGCGCCGGGCGGGGACACCTACGCCGAGGCGCTGCGCGAGCTGTTCGGGCTCGACCCGCAGGCACCCGCCGCCGTGGCCGCCGCCAGAGGAACGGCCGGCGTGCCCCTTGACCAGATTCCCCAGGACGGTGTCCATTGACCCAACGAGCGTCAGAGAGCGCGCTCACCAGGACGCTTCGGATCGGAACCCGAGGCAGCGCGCTGGCACTCGCGCAGGCGAACTTCGTGGCCGACACGATTCGCAAGGCGGGCTGCCCGGTCGAGCAGATAGTGGTGAGCACCACCGGCGACGAGTCGTCCGCCCCGGTGGCCGACCTCGGCATCGGGGTGTTCACCTCCGCGCTGCGTGAGGCGCTGGCCCGCGGCGAGGTCGACTTCGCGGTGCACTCCTTCAAGGACCTGCCCACCACGCCGGACCCGAGGTTCACCCTCGCCGCCGTCCCGGTCCGGGAGGACCCCCGGGACGTGCTGGTGGCCCGCGACGGCCTCGCACTGGCCCAGCTGCCGTCCGGCTCGGTGGTCGGCACCGGCTCGCCGCGCCGGGCCACCCAGCTGCGCGCGCTCGGGCTCGGCCTCGAGGTGGTCGGGATGCGCGGCAACGTCGGCACCCGGATCCAGAAGGTCCGCGACGGCGAGCTGGACGCGGTGGTGCTGGCCCGCGCCGGCCTGGCCCGGTTGGGCCGGCTGGACGAGATCACCGAGGTGTTCGACCCGCTGCAGATGCTGCCGGCGCCGGCACAGGGCGCGCTGGCCATCGAGTGCCTGGCCGACGACATAGAGACCGAGCACCGGCTGGCCGCCCTGGACGACCCGGCCACCCGCGCCGCGGTGACCGCCGAGCGCGCCCTGCTGGCCGGCCTCGGCTCGCCATGCAGCGCGCCGATCGGCGCGCTGGCCGAGGTCGTCGACGATTTGGACGAGGACGGCCACGTCATCGAGAGCTTGTCGCTGCGCGGCGTCGCTGCGACCGCCGACGGCACGCTGCTGCGTGCCTCGATCACCGGAAAGACAACCGAAGCCGCGTCGCTGGGGCGTGCCCTGGCGGCCGAGCTGCTTGACCTGGGTGCCGAGCCGCTGCCCGCGGCCGGAGGCCCCGCGCACCGTTAGATCGGGGAGTTCTCCAGATGAGTTCAACACACACCGCCAGCCGGATCGCCTTCGTGGGCAGTGGTCCCGGCGACCCGGGTCTGCTCACCGTGCGGGCCAGGGACACCCTCGGCACGGCGCCGCTGATCATCACCGACCCGGACGTACCTGAAGAGGTGCTGGCCGTTGCCGACGAGGGCGCCGAGATCCGCCCCGCCGTGGGTGACCCGACCCAGGTCGCCAAGGAGCTGATCGCCGAGGCCAGCGCCGGCCGGGCGGTGGTACGCCTGGTCGCCGGCGACCCGCTGACCGCCGACGCGGTGGTCGCCGAGGCGCTCGAGGTGTCCCGAGGCCCGGTCCCGTTCGACGTGATCCCCGGCGTGCCCTCGGCGACGTCGGTGCCCGCCTACGCCGGGGTGCCGCTCGGGTCCGCCTACACGGTGGCCGACGCCCGCGCCGGCGTGGACTGGGCCCGGGTGGCCGGCGCGCCCGAGCCGCTGGTCCTGCACGCCACCGCCGCGCACCTGGCCGAGGTGGCCAACGGCCTGACCGAGCAGGGCGTGCCGGGGCACACCCCGGTCGCGGTGACCACCGAGGGCACCGGCTCGGTGCAGCGCACGGTGACCACCAGCCTCGGTGCGCTCGCCGTCGACGCCGCCATCCTGAGCGGCCCGCTGGTGCTCACCGTCGGCGACGCCGTGGCCCAGCGCGACGCGCTGTCCTGGTGGGAGTCGCGCGCGCTGTACGGCTGGCGGGTGCTGGTGCCGCGCACCAAGGACCAGGCCGGCGTGATGAGCGAGCGGCTGCGGGTACACGGCGCCATCCCTGAGGAGGTGCCGACCATCGCCGTCGAGCCGCCGCGCTCGCCCGCGCAGATGGAGCGCGCGGTCAAGGGCCTGGTGGACGGCCGCTACCAGTGGGTCGTGTTCACCTCGACGAACGCGGTGCGCGCGGTCTGGGAGAAGTTCGCCGAGTTCGGGCTGGACGCGCGGGCGTTCTCCGGCGTGAAGATCGCCTGCGTCGGCGCCGCCACCGCCGCCAAGGTCCGCTCGTTCGGCATCCACCCCGAGCTGGTGCCGGACCCGACCGAGATCACCGAGGTCTCGTCCGAGGGCCTGCTGCAGATCTTCCCGCCGCACGACGACGTGCTCGACCCGGTGGACCGGGTGCTGCTCCCGCGCGCCGACATCGCCACCGAGACGCTGGCCGCCGGCCTGCGCGACCGCGGCTGGGAGATCGACGACGTGACCGCGTACCGCACGGTGCGCGCCGCGCCGCCGCCCGCCCCGATCCGCGAGGCCATCAAGACCGGCGGCTTCGAGGCGGTGTGCTTCACCTCGTCGTCCACGGTCCGCAACCTGGTCGGGATCGCCGGCAAGCCGCACGCCCGCACCCTGGTGGCCTGCATCGGCCCGAAGACGGCGGAGACCGCCCGCGAGTTCGGCCTGCGCGTCGACGTCCAGCCCGACCACGCCCAGGTCCCCGCTCTGGTCGACGCCCTCGCCGCGCACGCCGCGCGCCTGCGCGCCGAAGGCGCCCTGCCGCCCCCGCGCAAGGCGAAAGCCCGCCGGAGGTAAACCCCGCCCGCACCCGCACCCCGCCCGCGAGTCGGGCGTCTGAGCACACTGAGTCGCGCGTTTCAGCACACTGTGACGTGAGGCTCTTCGGTGCTCGGACGCCGGGTCGTAGGCTCGGACGCATGTTCCCGACGCAACGCCCGCGCCGGCTTCGCACCACCCCCGCGATGCGGCGGCTGGTGGCGGAGACGGAGGTGCGGCCGAGAAACCTGATCCTGCCGATGTTCGTCAGGGAGGGCGTCACCGAGCCGGTGCCGATCGCGTCCATGCCGGGCGTGGTGCAGCACAGCAGGGACTCGCTGCGCAAGGCCGCCGCCGAGGCGGTGGCGGCCGGCGTGGGCGGGCTGATGCTGTTCGGCGTCCCGGAGCACTACGACGCCGTGGGCTCGGCGGGGGTGGACCCGGACGGCGTGCTCAACGTGGCCCTGGCCGACGTCCGCGCCGAGGTCGGCGACGACGCGGTGATCATGTCCGACTGCTGCCTCGACGAGTTCACCGACCACGGCCACTGCGGCGTGCTGGACGAGTCCGGTGCGGTGGACAACGACGCCACGCTGGCGGTGTACGCCGAGATGGCGGTCGCGCAGGCCGAGGCCGGGGCGCACATGGTCGGGCCCAGCGGCATGATGGACGGCCAGGTCGGCGTGATCAGGGAGGCGCTGGACGGCGCCGGGCACACCGACACCGGCATCCTGGCCTACACCGTGAAGTACGCCTCGGCGTTCTACGGCCCGTTCCGCGAGGCGGTGAACTCCCAGCTCAAGGGCGACCGCAAGACGTACCAGCAGGACCCGCCGAACGCCAGGGAGGCGCTGCGCGAGCTCGCGTTGGACCTGGAGGAGGGCGCCGACGCGGTCATGGTCAAGCCGGCCATGTCGTACCTGGACATCGTGCGGGTGGTCGCCGACAACGCCGACGTCCCGGTGGCCGCGTACCAGATCTCCGGCGAGTACGCCATGGTCGAAGCGGCCGCCGCCAACGGCTGGCTGGACCGTGACCGCACGATCCTCGAGACGCTCACCGGCATCCGCCGCGCCGGCGCCGACCTCGTCCTCACCTACTGGGCCACCGAGGTCGCCACCCGCCTCACGTAACCCCGCGAGTCGGGATTTTTGTCAGGGTGAGTCGGGATTTTTGTCAGTCCTGCGGCATGCCCGACACGTAGTGTGGAATCGGCGATCCGCGGTGCGGAACGCGGCGATGCGGCGGTATCGGCGGGCGGGGGTCCGCTACGGTGCACCGCTGTGTCCACGGACGTGGGTCCCTTACCGCCGGCTCCGGTGCGAGCGTCGTTCGCGCTGTTCCTCGGCGTGGTGGTGCTGTCGCTGCTCAACGCCGTGATCCAGTCGGCCTTCCGGCTCAGCGGCACCCCGGTGCTGGTCGGTGCGCTGATCGAGTCCGTGCTGTTCCTGGTCCTCGGGGCGCACATGCGGGCCGGCCGGCCCTGGGCGCGGGTCACGCTGGCGAGCGTGGCCTGGGTGTTCGTGGTGGTGAGCCTGGTCGCGGTGTACGGCCTGAACGGCGAGTGGGGAGGGAACCTGCGCGGGCTGGTGATGTTCACCCTGGTCGCGATCGTGGCCAAGCTCGCCATGATCGTCGCGGCCACCCTGTTGATGTACCGGCCGAGCGTTCGGGCGTACTTCACCGAGGCCAACGAGGCCAGGCCGGTGGGAGCTAAATGAGGTAGGTGGCATGCTTTAAGGTGCCCCTTGTGACCACACCGTCTGAGCCTCGCCACCGGGAAGCGGCCGAAGACCTCGCCCCGTCGGCCTCGGTCGACGATGGCGGCGCGGCGAGCGATTCCGTGCCCGAGGTGACCCAGTCCCTCTACGCGAGGGACGACCAAGGGGGCACGTCCACCCATGCGGCGCAGCGCCGGCCGGCCGAGATGTGGGGCGGTGCGATCTTCCTCACCCTGGCCGCGCTGCCGGTGGTGTTCTCCGGGTTGCTGCTCGCGCTGCAGCCCGGCTCGGTGGGCGCGAACCTGAAGCAGCTCGCCGGCACGGCGGTGAACGCGGACACCGTGCTCACCGCGGCCAAGGTCGCCGGCGGCGTGCTGTTCGTGCTCGGCGTGCTGTTCGTCGTGTTCGCCTGGCAGGCGGTGAAGCCCAAGCGCAGCGCCCGCAAGGTGGTCACCGTGATGGTGGTCATCGAGGTCGTGCTGCTGGTCTTCGCCATGGTGGTGTCCGCGCCCGACCCGGTGTTGGTGGGCATGCTGCTGCTCGCGGTGGCCGGCACCGTGCTGCTCTACCTGCCCCGGTCCGAGGAGTTCGTCAGCCACCGACGCTGACTGTGGATAACTCGGCGCCTCTCGCGACCGAGACGTCCCGACTCTGCGAGACTGGCGGCCGTGACCCGCTTGACGACCCAGCCTGACGCCAGCACCCGCACCCGATCCGCCGAGCTGTTCGAGCGCGCCGTCCAGGTCATTCCAGGCGGCGTGAACTCACCGGTCCGGGCGTTCGGCGCGGTCGGCGGCACGCCCCCGTTCGTGGTCTCGGGGCGCGGGCCGTGGCTGACCGACGCCGACGGTGCGCGCTATGTCGACCTGGTCTGCTCGTGGGGGCCGATGATCCTCGGGCACGCGCACCCGGCGGTGGTCGATGCGGTGCGCGCGGCCGCCGTCGACGGGCTCTCGTTCGGCGCCCCCACCGAGGGCGAGGTGGCGCTCGCCGAGGAGATCGTGGCGAGGGTGGAGCCGGTCGAGCAGGTCAGGCTGGTGAACTCCGGCACCGAGGCCACCATGAGCGCGGTCAGGCTGGCCAGAGGCGCCACCGGCCGGCGGGTGATCGTCAAGTTCGCCGGCTGCTACCACGGGCACGTGGACGCGCTGCTCGCCCAGGCCGGCTCCGGGGTGGCCACGTTCGGGCTGCCCACCAGCCCCGGGGTCACCGGCGCGCAGGCCGCCGACACGGTGGTGCTGCCCTACAACGACCTGGACGCGGTGGCCGCCGTGTTCGCCGAGCGCGGCGACGAGATCGCCTGCGTGATCACCGAGGCGGCGGCAGGGAACATGGGCGTGGTGGCCCCGTCGCCGGGGTTCAACGCCGGCCTGCGGTCGCTGGCCAGCCAGCACGGGGCGCTGCTCGTGATCGACGAGGTGATGACCGGGTTCCGGGTGTCCCGGTCGGGTTGGTACGGCATCGAGGGCGTCCCGGGCGACCTGTACACCTTCGGCAAGGTGATGTCCGGAGGGCTTCCGGCGGCCGCGTTCGGCGGGCGCGCCGAGCTGATGGGCCACCTCGCCCCGGCCGGCCCCGTCTACCAGGCCGGCACCCTCTCCGGGAACCCGATAGCGGTGGCCGCCGGGCTGGCCACGCTGCGGGCCGCCGACGACGCGGTGTACGCCGCGCTGGACGCGAACGCCGGGAGACTCGGCGGACTGATCGACGAGGCGCTGACCTCGGCCGGCGTGCCGCACCAGGTGCAGTACGCGGGCAACATGCTCTCGGTGTTCTTCGCCGAGGCGCCGGTGACCGACTTCGCCACCGCGAGCGCCGCGCAGACCTGGAGGTTCCCGCCGTTCTTCCGGGAGCTGCTCGGGCGCGGCGTGTACCCGCCGCCGAGCGCGTTCGAGGCCTGGTTCGTCTCGTCCGCGCTGGACGACGAGGCGTTCGAGGTCATCGAGGCCGCGCTGCCGGCCGCCGCCAGGGCCGCCGCGGCCGCCGTCGACCCCGCTGGGGGCGGCCGGTGAGCCCCCTTCGGACGACTGTGCACCTGCTCCGGCACGGCGAGGTCTACAACCCGGAGCAGATCCTGTACGGGCGGCTGCCCGGCTACCGGCTGTCCGAGCACGGCGAGCGACAGGCCGAGGCGGTCGCGGAGGCGCTGGCCGGCGAGGACATCACGGTGCTGCTCGCCTCCCCGCTGGAGCGCGCGCAGCAGACCGCCGCCGCGATCGCCGCGTCGCACGGCCTGGAGGTGGTCACCGAGCCCAACCTGATCGAGGCGGCCAACGCGTTCGAGGGGTCGATCGGGGTGGGAGACGGTGCGCTGCGCCGCCCCTCGGCGTGGCCGAAGCTGATCAACCCGTTCCGGCCGTCCTGGGGCGAGCCGTACGCGGGGATCGCCGCCCGGATGCGCGCGGCCGTGCACCGGGCACGCGAGCTCGCCGCCGGTCACACCGCCGTGTGCGTGTCCCACCAGCTGCCGATCTGGACGCTTCGGCGCAGCCTGGAGGGCAAGCGGCTCTGGCACGACCCCCGGCGGCGGGAGTGCGCGCTGGCGTCGCTGACCAGCCTGGTTTTCGACGGCACGCGGCTGGCCGAGCTGCGCTACCGGGAACCGGCCGGATCCAGCGACCCGAAGGTGACGGGCGCATGACCGCCCGGCGGCTGGCGGCCGCGCTCGCGTGCCTGCTGGCGGCCGTCGCGCTCACCGCGTGCAGCACGGGCCGCGACGCCGTGGCCAGCGGCGGCGAGTTCCAGTTCGTCGCGCCGGGCGGCCAGACCGAGATCCGCTACGACCCGCCGGCGAACCGGGGCACGGTCACCGGGCTGGCCGGCGACAGCCTCACCGAGCCCGGCAGGCGGATCGGGCTGCACGACTTCCCCGGCCAGGTCGTCGTGGTCAACATCTGGGGCTCGTGGTGCGGGCCGTGCCGCGCCGAGATGGACGACCTGCAGCAGCTGCACCAGGGCACCGCCGCCCCGGGAGCCTCCGGGGTCACGGTGCTGGGCGTCGACGTGCGCGACGAGCGGACCGCCGCCGCCGACTTCGTCCGGGACCGCAAGATCACCTATCCGTCCATCTTCGACCAGCCCGGGCGAAGCCTGGACGCGCTGCACGGTTACCCGCGCAACACCGTGCCGTCCACCATCGTGCTGGACCGCCGCCACCGGGTGGCCGCCGTGTTCCTGACCGCCGTCCGCATCGGTCAGCTCGCCCCCGTGGTCCAGCAGGTGGCCGCCGAGGCGGGCTGAGCCGGCGGCCGGCCGATCCGAAGCGCGGTGACGAGCAGGAATGTGACGTAGATCGGCGACCCGGCCGCCACGCCCGGGCGCGCGCTGCTTACGCTCGACGTATATGGACCCATCCACCAGCCTCGCCATCTCAGGGCCGCCGCTGCTCGCGGTCCTGGTGGCGATCGCGGCCGGGGCGGTCAGCTTCGCCTCGCCGTGCGTGGTGCCGCTGGTGCCGGGATACCTGGCGTACCTGGCCGGGCTGGTCGGGGCGGACGCACCCCCGGTGACCCGGGACGAGGCGGCCACGCCGCACGCCGGGCGCTGGCGAGTGGCCGGGGCGGCCGCGCTGTTCGTCCTCGGGTTCACCGTTGTGTTCGGCGCGATCATGGTCGGGGTGGTCCGGCTGGCCGACGCGCTGACCCGCAACGAGGAGCTGCTGCGCCGCGCCGGTGGCGTCGTCACGATCGTGATGGGCCTGGCGTTCGTCGGGCTGGTGCCGGTGCTGTCCCGGGAGCGGCGGCTGCACCTGGTGCCGCGCGCGGGGTTGTGGGGGGCGCCGCTGCTGGGCGCGGTGTTCGGGCTGGGGTGGGTGCCGTGCATCGGGCCGACCCTGGCCGGCGTGGTCGCGGTGGCGGCGGGGACGGGCGGCGGCTCGCTGCGCGGGGTGGCGCTGACGCTCGCCTACTGCGCCGGGCTAGGCGTGCCGTTCGTGCTGGTCGCGGTGGGTGCGGCGCGCGCGGTGCGGGCGTTGGCCTGGCTGCGCCGGCACGTGCGGGCGGTCCAGGTCTGCGGCGGCGCGCTGCTGGTGCTGGTCGGTGTGCTGTTGGTCACCGGGCTGTGGGGCACGCTGGTGGCCAGCCTGCAGACCTCGATCGCGGGATTCACCCCGGCGATCTGATGACGAGCTCAACCCCGCGCACCCGGGACGCGACCGAGGCCGAGCCCGTCGTCGAAGAGCCGGTCACCCCGGGAAACGGGTCGGGTTGGCGGCCGGGGCCGGTGCGCGGGCTGGTCAGCGCGGCCCGGAACACCTGGCGCGGGCTGACCAGCATGCGGACCGCGCTGATCCTGCTGTTCCTTCTCGCGCTCGCGGCGCTGCCCGGCGCGCTGTTGCCGCAGCGCTCGCTGAACGCCGCGAAGATCACCGAGTACGTCCAGCAGCACCCCACCGTGGGGCCGGTGCTGGACAAGCTCGGGTTCTTCGACGTGTTCGCCAGCCCGTGGTTCGCCGCCATCTACCTGCTGCTGTTCGTGTCCCTGGTCGGCTGCCTCGGGCCGCGCGCGCTGGAGTACGCGCGGGCGTGCCGAGCCCAACCGGTGGCCACCCCGCGCAACCTGTTCCGGCTGCCGCACCACGCCGAGGGCCACCTCGACGACCCGCCCGACGAGGTCCTGCGGCGGGTACAGCAAAGGCTGCGGGGCTGGCGCACGGTGGTGCGGGAGCGGCCCGGTGCGGACGGCGAACCTGGCTACACCGTGTCCGCCGAGCGCGGCTACCTGCGCGAGGCCGGCAACCTGGTGTTCCACCTGGCGCTGGTCGGGCTGCTGGTCGCGTTCGCGGTCGGCAAGCTGTTCGGGTACGAGGGCCAGGTCATCGTGCTCACCGGCGGGCACCAGTTCTGCAACTCCGGCATCCTCGGCTACGACTCGTTCCGCGCCGGCGCGCTGGTGGACGGCACCTCGCTGAGCCCGTTCTGCGTCAAGGTGAACGACTTCAAGGCCGACTACCTGCCGAACGGCCAGCCGGTGCAGTACCGGTCGAACATCGGTTACCAGGCCGGCGACGACCTGGCCGCCGGCGACACCGGGCCGTGGCGGCCGTACCTGCTCGAGGTGAACTCGCCGCTGCGCATCGCCGGCGACCGGGTGTACCTGCTCGGCAACGGGTACGCGCCGACGTTCACGGTGACCTACCCGGACGGCACCGCGCGCACCCAGACCATCCAGTGGCGCACCGCCGACCAGGCCACCATGCTCGCCGAGGGCGCCACCAAGTTCGACCGTCCCGGGCTGTCCGACGAGGCCGCCCGCCGGGCCAACCAGATAGCCGTGACCGGCCTGCTCGCCCCGACCTCCACCGGCGGCAAGGTGATCACCTCGCAGTACCCGGAGCTGCTGCGGCCCGAGGTGGCGGTGGACGTGCTGCGCGGCGACCTGGGGCTGGACGACGGGCGCGGCCAGTCCATCTTCGAGGTGCCCAAGCAGCGGCTGGACTCCGGTGCGGTCAAGCGGGTGGCCAGGCAGAACCTGCTGCCCGGCCAGCAGCTCAGGCTGGACGACGGCACCACCGTCCGGTTCGACTCGGTGACCACATGGGTGTCGCTGCAGGTCTCGCACGACCCGGCGCAGGACTGGGTGCTGGTGTTCGCCGTGCTCATCCTGGCCGGCCTCGGCACCTCACTGACCATCAAACGGCGCCGTTTCTGGGCGCGCATCCGCCCCGCTCGGCCGGGTGAGGGGGATGACGGGCGGCGACGTACCGTGGTGGAGATCGGTGGGCTGGCGCGCACCGACCAGGCCGGGTACGGCGAGGAGTTCGCCCGGCTGCGCGCCGACCTGCTGCCCGCGCGGGAGGACGTCCCCCGCGACTCGCGCAACGATGGAGGCACGGCCTGATGCCGGTCAACGAGGCACTGGCGACGTACAGCGACTACGCGTTCCGTACGGCGGTGGTGATCTACCTGGTCGCCATGCTCCTGCACCTCGGTGAGTACGCCCGGGTCAAGGCGCCGAAGCAGCTGGTCGCGGTCGGTGCCGGCGACGGGCTCGACGTGGCGCCGGAGGCCTCGGGTGAGCGGACCCGGACCGACCGGTTCGGGCGGATGGCCGTGGCGATGACCATCCTGGGCGCGCTGCTGCACGCCGGCTCGCTGCTCACCCGTGGGCTGGCCGTGATGCGCTGGCCGTGGGGGAACATGTACGAGTTCAGCTCGGCGATCACGCTGTTCGCCGTGCTGGCCTGGCTGGTCGTGCTCCGGCGCAACCCCGGGATGCGCCGGGTCGGCGCGTTCCTGCTGCTCCCGGTCGTGATCCTGCTCTTCCTGGGCGGCACCGCGCTGTACGCGCAGGCGGCCCCCGTGGTGCCGGCGCTGCGTTCGTACTGGTTGGCCATCCACGTCTCGGCGATCAGCCTCGCCACCGGGATGCTCACCATGGCGGGGGTGGCCAGCGCGCTGTTCCTGGTGCGGCGGTCCGGGAACTCCGAGCGGAGCGGCGGGTTCGTCTCGATGCTGCCGGCGGCGGACGCGCTGGATCGGGTGGCCTACCGGGTCACGGTGATCGCGTTCCCGCTCTACACGTTCGCGATCATGGCCGGCGCGATCTGGGCCGAGGCGGCCTGGGGCCGGTTCTGGGGCTGGGACCCCAAGGAGACGGTCGCCTTCGTCGCCTGGGTGATCTACGCGGGCTACCTGCACGCGCGCTCCACCGCCGGCTGGCGGACCGGGCGGGCGGCGTGGATCAACGTGGCCGGGCTGGTGGCCGTGTTGTTCAACCTGTTCTTCGTGAACCTGGTCACCGCCGGGCTGCACTCCTACGCGGGTGTCGGCTGACCCCGAGTCGTTATATCTAGGCCCCTCGCGCCGCGCGTCGAGCCGGACTACCGTCCCACTGAGTGGTCGCGCATCGACCGACGGTGACGGCATGTCGCGACGGGGCGGTGGCGGAGAAAGAGGAGAACGGTGGAGCAGCGGGAGCGGGACTACCCACCCGGCACGGTGGGCTACCTGGCCCAAGGCCGAGGCTGGGGCAAGCCGCCACCCGACACGACAAAAGATCCGGCAACCAGCTCGTCCGAGCCGGCGACCGACACCGAGGACGAGGCCCGTCCCGCCCCGCCGGATGGCGGCGAGGCCCAGGAGGATGCCGAGCGCGGCCCCGCCGGCCCGGACATCCACACCGACGAGGACGCCGACGACGAGTTGGACTCCCGGTCGGGCGCCGGCGAACGGACCGGTGAGCGCCGGACCGAGCCGTCCGGCGAACGCGCCGGGGACCTGACCGAAGAAACGGCGGGCGAACGCCCGAGCGAGCCGGCCGGCGACCGCGACGCGGACAACGCCGGATCCGGCCCGACCGCGCGGGCCGGCGCGCTCGGCGAGGAGGCCTCCGGTGAGAGCCCGAACGAACAGGCCGGTGCTCGTGGTGCTGAGCGGCCCGAGGCTCGTGTTGGCGATCGTCATGGCGAGCGGCCCGGTGATCGTGCTGATGAGCGGGTCGGTCGCGGTGATGAGCGCGGCGGTGATCGTCTTGGGCTCAACGGGCGGTTGCGGGCGGTCACGGACGCCGGGCCGTCCGCCGATGAGCCTGTACCGATCGACACCGCCGTGCCCGAGGACACCCGGGTGGACCCGCCGGCCCCGATGCGCGAGCCGACGCGGCGGCGGCCGGCCCGTTGGGTGGAGCCCGGCGCGCTGGCCGCCCAGCAGGCCCAGCGCGCCCGGACCGGCCAGCTCGGGTTCGGCCTCGGCGACGGGCCGGCATCCCCGCCGGCGGCCCGCCAGGAGCGGCGCATCCCGAGGTCCGGGTGGCGGCGGATCGTCTACGTGCTCTCCCGTGGCCTGATCAACTTCGGGGAGAGCCCCGCCGACCTGCGCCGACGGCACCTCACGGCGCGGGTCAACCAGCCGCTGCACGGCTGCTACAAGATCGCGATGCTCAGCCTCAAGGGCGGCGTCGGGAAGACCACCGTGACGGCCACCCTGGGCGCCACGTTCGCCTCGTTGCGCGGTGACCGGGTGATCGCGGTGGACGCGAACCCGGACCGGGGCACGCTCAGCCAGAAGATCCCGTTGGAGACCAGCGCGACCGTCCGCCACCTGCTCCGCGACGCGCAGCGGGTGCGCCGCTACACCGACGTGCGCGCGTACACCTCACAGGGGCCGTCCCGGCTGGAGGTGCTGGCCAGCGAGCAGGACCCCGCGGTGTCCGAGGCGTTCAGCGAGCGGGACTACCGGCGGACGGTGACCCTGCTCGAGCACTTCTACAACATCGTGCTCACCGACTGCGGCACCGGTCTGATGCACTCGGCGATGTACGGGGTGCTGGGCCTCGCCGACTCGCTGGTGATCGTGTCGTCCGGCTCGATCGACGGCGCGCGCAGTGCCTCGGCCACCATGGACTGGCTGGACGCGCACGGCCACGGCGAGCTGGTGGCCAACTCGGTGGCCGTGATCAACTGCGTGCGCCGGTCGTCCGGGCAGGTGGACCTGGACCGGGTCGCCGAGCACTTCGCGGCGCGGTGCCGTTCGGTGGTCAAGATCCCGTTCGACAGCCACCTGGAGGAGGGGGCGGAGCTGGACCTCGACAGGCTGTCCACCGCCACCCGGACCGCGCTGCTGGAGCTGGCCGCGACGGTGGCCGACGTGTTCCCCAACTCGCACGGGTGACCCCCGGAGCCGGCGTCCGCCGGCTCCCCCCTTCCGAGCCGGCGAACGTCGGCCGGCGCCCAGATCCTCTGGCTTGCCGGGCCGGGCGACCGGGTCGTGCTGGTCCGGTGAGACTAAGGCCCGACGAGCCGAGACTGGGAGGAGTTGAGGAAGGCTTGACCTTTCCTTGAGGAAGACATGAGGTGGGGTGGTTGACGGCGTGGCGCCGCGTCAGCGCCGCCGGGGCGGATCCTCATCGTCACGGCGCAACTGCTCGCCGAGCTGGCGGAGGAACTCCGGGTCATCATCCGGAGCGCTCACCCGGCGGGGCGCGCTGGGCCGGGACACCGGCACCGGGGGCCGCCGGATCATCGTCTGCCACAGCAGCAACCCGACGAAGAGCCCGGCGGCCAGAGCAACGAGCAACAGCATGTCGACCACCTCCAGTCATGAGGCTAACCCAGCGAACGCTCCGCCGGGTGACACCATCCACATCCATCACCAGAGAGTGACCGATCGGGTCAGAAGCGGTATCAGGAGCAACATCAATTGAGCGATCCGGGGGATGGCCGGCGTCGGAGCGAGAGCGACCCTCGTAGGCTCGATGCCGTGACGTCCGAGGTACCAGAAGCGCCCGTCGGCCGGCCGCCACGCGGGCTCGGCTCCGCGATCGCCCGGTACGGCCTGGCCAGGGCCGGCCTCGTCGCCGTGCTGGCGGCGCTGCTGGTGCTGGTCGGGGTGCCGGTGTGGATCGCGTTGATGGTGGCGCTGGTGGCGGCGTTGCCGTTGTCGTGGCTGCTGTTCAAGACGCTGCGCGAGGACCTGAGCCTGGCGCTGGCCGACGCCGGCCGGCGGCGGGGCGAGCAGAAGGCCAGGCTGCGTGCCCAGCTGCGCGGCGAGGAGGCCGACGAGCCAGACGGGTCAGGACAGCGGTCAGGAGAGCATGGCCAGGGCCAGGCCGACGGCGGTCCCGAGCGACCAGACCAGCATGATCCTGGCGGTGTCGCCGAGCACGGCGACCAGCTCCCGTCCCTCGACCCCACCGAGCACCCGCCGAATCGGTGAGATGGCCAGCGGCGCGGCCAGCAGCCCGAGCAGCATCGGCAGGCTGCGCAACCCGGCCAGCAGGCTGAGCAGGAACGGGATCGAGATCAGCGCCGCGTACAGCCACCGGGTGTGGGTGTCGCCGAGCAGCACCGCCAGCGTGCGCTTGCCCACCACGGCGTCGGAGCCGATGTCGCGCAGGTTGTTCGTCACCAGCACCGACGCGGACAGCATGCCGACGCCGATCGCGGCGACGATGATCAGCGCGCTGGGCGGCCCGCTCTGCACATAGGCGGTGCCCAGCACGGCGACCGGCCCGAAGAACACGAACACCGCCACCTCGCCCAGCCCGAGGTAGGCGTACGGATGCTTGCCGCCGGTGTAGAACCACGCCCCGAGCAGGCACACCGCGCCGACCGCGAGCAGCCACCAGTGCCGGGTCAGCGACACCAGCAGCACGCCGGCCAGCATTCCGGCCGCGAGCCAGGCCAGCGCCATGGTGCGCACCGCCTCCGGCGCCGCCACGCCCGAACCCACCAGCCGCAGCGGCCCCACCCGGTTGTCGTCGGTGCCCCGCTTGCCGTCCGAGTAGTCGTTGGCGTAGTTGACGCCGATCTGCAGCGTCACCGCCACGACCAGCGCCAGCAGCGCGTATCCCGGTTGCAGGGCTCCGGTTCCGATCGCTCCGCCGGTGCCGACCAGCACCGGGGCCACGGAGTTCACCAAGGTGCGGGGGCGGGCTCCCTGAACCCACTGCGCAACGCTCGCCACGGCGACACGCTACCGTGACTCTCGATCGCGCGCGGGTCAGCAGTCGCCGATGCGGACGTCGTCGGCGAGCGTGACGTCCTCGCCCGGCAGGTACTCGCCGGGGCCGATCCGCAGCCAGCCGTCCGGTGTGGCGCATTCCACGGCGACGCCGGCCTCGGCGGCCGCCACGCCGACCGACGGGGCGTCCTCGGTCGGGGCGGAGCGGACGGTCAGGGCGTCGGAGACGGTGTCCACCCGGCTCAGCGCGCGGCCGCCGGTCCACAGGAAGGTGACGCTCACCTCGGTGGTCCCGGTCAGCCCGAGGGCCTGGCGGAACAGCCGGTCGGACAGGTCGATGCCGGCCGGGTTGCGCACCGTGCGCCCGGTGCCGTCCTTGCCGTCGTTGTGCCTGTCGTGGAACGCGGCCTGCGCCTCCGGCAACCCCTGCGGCAAGGCATGGAACTCCTCGCGTGTGACACTCCAGTAGTCGTCCCTGGTGTTCCACGGCCCGACGTCCCACACCGGTGCCCAGGCGCAGCGCGGGCCGAACTCCACGTCCGGCGCGCACACCTTGACGCTGTACTCCGAGCCGTCGGTGTCGGACAGCACCCGCCGGGACGGCAACGCCACGAAGTAGTCGTCCGCCGTGACCCGGTGGCCGTTCGCGGTGCGCCGGTGCAGCAGCCCGAGCCGGGTGGCGTACACCTGGAAGCTGTCCGGCTCGCCGGGCGCGGCGACCGTCATGTTCGTCGCCGGCTCGGCGTGCGCCCGTAGTCCGTGCACGGTGGGGTCGCCGCCCGCCAGCAGGACGCGGAGCTGGAGCTGGGTGCTCGGGCCGGGCAGTTCGGTGGGGCGGCCGGGAACGCTGGGTAACCATTCGCTCCAGCGCCCGCCGAGCAGCCGGCCGCGCACGTCCACCTCGGCCGAGGCACCGGGCGGGACCCGCGCGTCCAGCGTCGGGGTGACCCTGGCGGCGGGTTGGGCGAGCGGTTGGGCGGGCAGGGTGAGCAGCCCGGTCGGCGCGGTCAGCCGCAGCGCGCCGTCCTGGTAGACGGTGTCGACGGGGTGGCCCTGGCTCAGGTCGACCACCCAGTCCGGCTCGGCGGCGGCGAGCACGGGCGCGGGCGCGGGCGTGGGCGGTTGCACGGCCAGCCCGCCGGCCAGCGCCGCGGTGATCAGCGGGGCCAGTACGGATAACCATCCGCTCATGGCGTGAGCAGATACGACGAACGGGTGGGAATCAACATTACGGAGCGTGAGTTGCCGGAACGGGTGGCGCCCGTCAGGGTTACGGACGGCTCAGTATGCGGGCGACCTCGGCGCGGTCGGGCTTGCCGATGCCACGCAGCGGAAGCTCGGGCAGCGCGCGCAGCAGCTTGGGCACCGAGGGCGCGCCCAGCTCGTTGCGGACGGCGGCGTCCAGCTCGGTAGGGGTGGCCGCGTCCGGCTCGGCGAGCACGAGGGCGGCGGCCACCAGCTGCCCCCACTCCGGGTCGGGCAGGCCGATCACGCACGCGGCGCGCACCCCGGGCTGGGCCATGAGCACCCGCTCGACGGCGGCCGGGTGCACCTTCTCGCCGCCGGTGGTGATCACGTCGTCGGCGCGGCCGAGCACGCGGAGCCGTCCGCCGTCCCATCGTCCCAGGTCGGAGGTGCGGAACCAGCCGTCCGCGAACGCCTCGGCGGTCAGCTCGGGCCGTCCGAGGTAGCCGCTGGCGAGCACCGGCCCGGCCAGCGAGATGCGGCCGGAGCCGTCCAGCCGCACCTGTACGCCGTCCAGCGGCACGCCGTTGTAGACGCACCCGCCGACGGTCTCGCTCATGCCGTACGTGGTGACCACCGTGACCCCCGCCGCGCGCGCCTGTGCCAGCAGCGTCGGTGAGGCGGCCGCGCCGCCGACGAGGATCGCGTCGAAGCCGCGCAGCGCGTCAACCTCGGCCGAGCCGGCGGCCAGCACCCTGTGCAGCTGGGTGGGCACCAGCGAGGTGTAGCACCGGGATCCCGAGGCGAACAGCTCGGTGGCGGCCGCCGCGAACCGGTCGGGACGAAACCCCGAGCGGTTGTCCAGCACCGAGGGCCGATGGCCGGCGAGCAGCGCGCGCACGATCACCTGGGAGCCGGCCACGTGGTGCGCCGGCAGCGCCAGCAGCCAGCGGCCGGGTCCGCCGAGGCGCCGGTGGGTGGCGTCCGCCGAGGCGCGCAGCGCGGCCGAGCCCAGCGCCACCCGCTTCGCCTCGCCGGTGGAGCCGGACGTCTCGATGACCAGCGCCGTACCGTCGATCCAGCCGTCGTTCGGGGCCGTCGCCGGCCGGCTGTCGTACGGCTCCACGGCGGGGCCGCCGCGCAGCGCGTCGGCCAGCGCGTCGGTGAGCGCGGCCGCCGAGGACGGCGAGCCGTCGCAGGCCACCGCGCGGACGGGGGGATCGAATGCCACGCCTCGACTCTGCCACGCGAGCGCGTGATCGACGGTACAAGCGTCACGGGCGTCACGGGAGCAGCCGCAGGCCGTCCTCCAGCGCGAGCCGGGCCGCGGACGTGCGGCCCTTGGCGCCCAGCTTGTCCAGGATGTGCTCGACGTGGTGCGCCGCGGTGCGCTCGCTGATGTCCAGCCGGTGCGCGATGGCCACGTTCGGCAGGCCGTCGGTGAGCAGCGTGAGCACCTCCAGCTCGCGCACCGTCAACCCGCGCGCCGAGGCGTCCGGCGCGGTGACCAGCAGCGTGCCCCGCTCGACCCGGGACAGCCGCACCCGCCACCACCGGCCGCGCCACCGGTGCCGGTACCAGCCGTCACGCTGCAGGTGACCCGCCCGCCGCCATCGGGCCACCCGGCGCGGCAGGTCGGGGTCGCCGGTGCGGTTCGGCGTGCCGGACAGCGGTACCACCGTGCCGCGGTCGGTCACCACGGCGGCGTGTTCGTCCGGCCCGAGATCGACGAGCCCAAGCCGCAGCCGTCGGGTCACGTCCACGGCGGCGGCCAGCAGCGGTGCCGCGTGGTGCAGCGCGAGCATCAGGGTCGGCGTGGGCAGGTCCGCGTCGGTGGTGCTCATGTGCAGGTCGCCGGCGTAGCTGCCGGTGCGGGTGGTCAGCCGCGCGGTGGCGCCGCCGGCGAACCCGGCCGGCCGGAACACCTGGACCACCGAGCGCGTCTGGGTGTAGTCCACGTGGACGTCGCGCCAGCACCGCGCGCGCTTGCCGGGGTGGTCCACCAGCAGCCGGTAGCCGACGTCGTCGGACAGGAACGCCGGCGAGCGCAGGAAGTCCAGGACGTTGCTGGTGTAACCGGTGGAGCAGAGCGCGCGGTGGCTGTCCGTGATCGGGTCGTAGCAGGTCAGGGTGGCCGCCGCGACGGGCTCCCTGGCGCACAGCTCGGCGAGCACGTCCGCCGCTGCCTCGGCGGGGTCGTCGCGGCCGTGCGCGGCGGTGGCCAGGCGCAGCGACAGGTCAAGCGCGGCTTCCATGAGCGACCACTCCGCAACGGTGAGGAGACGTCGACGCCCGACAGTCTGCCCCTCGGCGCCCGGCCGGGCGAGTGCTCACGGGTCCAGCGGCGGCAGCGGCTCCGGGTCGGTGAAACGTTTCAACACGTTGCCGGTGAGGCGCGAGACGTCGTTGTCGTACCCGTTGTGCGCCAGGCTGCCGGCCCACGCGATCGATCCGGTGGAGAACACCGCGCCCCCGCCGGCCGTGGTGAAGTACACGATGTCGCCGCGCACCTGGAAGTGGTCGGTGCCGCCCATCCCGTCGAACGGAAAGTAGATCTCCTCGGCGACCAGCGGATAGTTGTCCGAGTGCCGGCCCGCGCTGGTGGCCAGCAGCAGCGCGTGCGCCGGGGTGCCCAGCGTGAGGTCGTACCGATCGCACTCGTGGCCCGCCGCGCCGCCGCCGACCAGCCCGTGCGCGCCGATCTCCGCCTTGCCCTCCAGTCCTTGGGTGATGAACCCGGCGCGCGGGTCGGCGAAGTCGGTGAGCGTGGTGTACGGGGAGGAGCGGTCCATGCCCTCGGTGGCGAACCCGACGCCGAACAGCTTCTGCGGCGCGCGGCCCCGGTTGCGCCACAGCCCGCCGCGCTCCGGGGCGAACGCCATGTGCAACTCGCCGGGGCGCGCCTGCCAGGCCCGGCAGCCCGCCTCGCCCTTGCGGACCTCGATCAGGTGCGGCTTGTCCGGGTGGTAGGCGATCACCCAGTAGAACCCGTTGCCGCCCAGGTACATCGCGCGCCCGCCGGCGCCGAGGTAGGTCTCCCAGGCGTCGAGCATCCGGGTCGAGTAGTACTCGGGGTGCGAACCGGTGAGCACCACCTGGTAGCGGGCGAGCAGCTCGGCGCCCTCGGCCTGCAGGTCCTCGTCGGTGGCCACGTCGAACTCGACGCCGGTGCCGGTCAGCCAGTCGACGATGTGCAGGTCGGCGGGGAACTGCCAGCACGAGCCGGTGCTGTGCCGGAAGCCCGGTCGCATGGTGATCACCGGGCGCAGCCGGCTGGTGTGGCCGACGCCGGAGCCGTCGGTGTGGTGGTCGTAGGTGGACGAGCCGAACTCCGGGTGCTCGATCAGGTGCAGGTCCGCGCCGGCCATCACCGAGGTGTGGCCGAGGATGGACTGCGCGACCGGGACGTCCGGGACGATGTGGTCGTTCGCGTACGCCAGGTAGCTCGCGGTGGGGAACAGCAGCAGCACCTTCGCGGTGGCCGTGCCGCGAGGCGGGAGGACCCAGAACGGGACGTGGTCGGTGTGCTCGCGGTAGGTCACGCGCAGCGCGTAGACGCCGCTGGGCAGCTCGTCCGGGATCGTGAGCGACAGGTCGGTGTCCCAGCCGGCGTCGTCCAGCGCGTCGTCGTGGAAGTGCACGGCGCCGTACTGCTCGGGGGCGTGGCGGTAGTTCTCCTCCTCGCCCGTCCAGTTGCGGCCGGTCATGCCCCGGTACGGCGCGTTGTGGCCCCGCCCGTGCCAGCCGTTCGGGCCGGTGTCGGTGAAGGTGTCCGAGGGGACTCCGTGCGCGCCGATCTCCGCCCCGAAGTCCCAACTGGCGACTAGACCGACGGTCGGTCTGTCTTCGGGGTTGGGCGGGGGTTCGGTGAGTACGGACGGCGAGTCGAGCTTGCCGTTCAGGTGCGCGACGGTTGCGCCGGCCACACCGTCCCAGCAGGCCGCGAACGCGGTCGGCGCATCGGCCGCCGCCGGCACGGGCGCGTCACGGCCGCTGCCGGCGGTCGCGCGGGCCAGCCCCACGGCCGGGCTCCACAGGCTGTTCGTCGAGGTCAGGGTCGGTTCGGCGCGCACGGTGGTGACGCCGTCGCGCCAGCCGGCGGTGATCGAGTACCAGGTCCAGGCGTGCAGCGGCTCGTCGGTGAGCGTCTCGTGCACGGACTCGCCGTCACCGAGCCGCAGCGCCAGCCGCCCGCCGTCGGTCAGCCCGACCCACCAGCCGCGCCCGGTCGCCTCGTCCCACCGGGAGACCAGCGCCTGGTCGCGCAGCGCCGGTGTGGTCGGCTGCGCGAACACGTGCACCCCGCCGGACGCCCCGAGCGCGAGCCCGCCGCGGTCGTCCACCAGCACCGCCGACCCGGTGCGGATGTGCTGGGTTCGCGCCGGGTAGCTGCCCGACGCCGGGGTAGCCACCACCTGTTCGCGGAACCCGGGGCCGTCCGGGTTGGTGTCGCCATTGCGCAGCCGGACCACGTCGGCCCGGAACTCCCCGTCACCGTCGCAGCTGATCTTGAACTCGATCGTCTCGCCGGGCGCTACCGAGAACCGGTCCGGGTAGCCGACCACCGACGGCCTGGTAACGCCGGTCATACCGCCACCCCCAGCTCGCGCACCCGACGCAGGAACACCGCGTGCATGGCGTCCGCCTCGGTGGCGTAAGGCCCGTCGTCGAGCACGCGCGGTGGCTCGCCCCGCACCCCGGTCAGCGCCGCGATCCGGTACTCCGCCCAGGGCCGGACGGCCACGATCACGTACTTGCCCTCGACCGGCGCCCGGCGCAGGTACCGCAGCACCCGCTGCAGGTTGTCGCCGTGCGGCCCGGACGGGTTCGCCGCGTGCTCGGCGATCACCTCGTCGGTGACCAGCGCGGCGGCGCGTGCCCGGGCGCCGGCGTCGAACAGCTCGTAGACCTCGAGTTCCCGGTCGCGCATGCCGCATCCGCCTCTCGTGGTGGGATGCGCTCAGGGAACATGTGCCCCCCGCCACGTTCAATGGGCAAACCTGCCCATAACCCGTCCGCGAGTCGGGGATCTCAGCACACCGAGTCGCGGGCGGGTGTGACGGTGGTCAGTAGTACCAGGGGAAGCGGGTCCAGTCCGGCGGGCGCTTCTCCAGGAACGAGTCGCGGCCCTCGACCGCCTCGTCGGTCATGTAGGCCAGCCGGGTGGTCTCGCCGGCGAAGAGCTGCTGGCCGACCAGGCCGTCGTCGATCAGGTTGAACGAGTACTTGAGCATCCGCTGCGCGGTCGGCGACTTGCCGTTGATCTCCTTCGCCCACTGGATGGCGGTGGCCTCCAGGTCGGCGTGCGGGATCACGGCGTTCACCGCGCCCATCTGGTGCATCTGTTCGGCGGTGTACGGGCGGCCCAGGAAGAAGATCTCCCGGGCGAACTTCTGCCCGACCTGGCGCGCGAGGTACGCCGAGCCGAAGCCGCCGTCGAAGGAGCCCACGTCGGCGTCGGTCTGCTTGAACCGGGCGTGCTCGGAGGAGGCGAGCGTGAGGTCGCAGACCGCGTGCAGGCTGTGACCGCCGCCGGCCGCCCAGCCGTTGACCACGGCGATGACCACCTTCGGCATGAACCGGATCAGCCGCTGGCACTCCAGGATGTGCAGCCGCCCGGCGCGCGCGGGGTCGATGGTGTCGGCGGTCTCGCCGCTGGCGTACTGGTAGCCGGTGCGGCCGCGAATGCGCTGGTCACCGCCGGAGCAGAAGGCCCAGACGCCGTCCTTGGGGGCCGGGCCGTTGCCGGTCAGGAGCACGCAGCCGACGTCGGAGCTCATCCGGGCGTGGTCCAGCGCGCGGTACAGCTCGTCCACGGTGCCGGGGCGGAACGCGTTGCGCACCTCGGGGCGGTCGAACGCGATGCGCACGGTGCCGTGCTCGACGTGACGGTGGTAGGTGATGTCGGTGAGGTCGAAGCCGTCGACCTGGCGCCAGGCTGACGGGTCGAAGGTCTCCGAGACATCGGGATCAGGGGTGGTCACGGGCGCCACCCTATGACCAACAGAATGCCGCCCAGGCTCGACGGGGCCGGGTCGAGCCTGGGCGGCGGTGCGGGAGGTTGATCTCAGTTCGTCCCGGTGGGAACCGAGCGGACCGAGGTCCCCGCGTGGGGAGCGTTCGGATACGTCGTTGTCATCCCTCGGTGCGGGCCGGGCTGGCGTTCCCGCTGCCCGAGCCGGTGCTGCCCGCGTTCGAGGCCGTGTCGGGCGCGGCGGCCGGCTTGGCGTTGCACGGCGGACCCCAGAGCCCGGCGTGCCTGCCCTGCGCCGACGCCTCGGCGGCCTTGATGTCGCCGGACATCTTCGTGGCCTGCGGGCTGTCGTAGTAGCGGACCATGCCTTCCTTCGCGGCCTTCACCGAGTAGTCGGTGCCGTCGGCCAGCTTCAGGAACGCCAGCCGGTGCCCGGCCCGGCTGGTCATCTGCTGCGACGGGTCGGAGACCAGGGTGACCTCGGTGTTCGCCAGCTCGTGCGAGGCGAACGTCTTGGCCGCCGCCGCCCCGCACTGGTTCTTGTCCAGCCTGGGGGCGACGATGCCGAGCACCTCGACCGGGCCGTTCACCTCTTCGCCGGCCACCTCGACGGTGTCGCCGTCGACCACCTTGGTGATCGTCACCTTCGGTCCGACCGGCGACTCGGCGGCGGCCGGCGCCGGGCTCACCGGGGCGGCCTGCGACTGGTCCTGGTGCATGAACTTCGCCCCGCCGACGGCGGCGAGCGCGAGCACCGCGGCCGCGGCGGCGCCCGCCCAGACCCACTTCTTGCGTCCGCCATCGGGGCCGAACTTCGGCGGCTTGATCTTCGGCTCCACCCGGCGCGGGGACCGGACGGCCTCGGTCTCGGCCTGGATGCGCCGCACCGCGCCGGTCAGCGTCTGGTCGGGCACCCGCCAGACGATGGGTTGCGGGCGCTCGCCGTTCTCGGCGTTGTCGGCGGAACCCTCGGCGTTCGGCTTCGCGGCCGCCGCTTCCGGCGTGTCCGTCGCGGGGACCGGACCGACCGCGCCGATGGCGGTGGTCGTGGCGTTCACCGCGACGGTCGGCTCCGAGCCGTCGAGCAGCCGAGGCGGCACCGCGAGCTGGGTGGCCGTCTCCTCGGCGGCCAGCTGGCTGACCGGCACCTCACCGACGATCACCGGCGAGATGCCGATCCTCGTCTCGGCGTGCCTGCCGTTGAGCGGCGAGTGCGTCGGCTGGAGCTGCTCAGGGGCCTGCGGCGCGTGGTGCTGGCCGGTCTGGGTCGCGGCGGCCTGCTGCCGCACGACCTCGTCGGTGACCGGCGCCATGGTGGTGGTGACGCCCGGCTCCTCGCTGGTCGGAGGGGCCACCGGTGGCACCGCGCCGGTGCCGTTGGGCTGCTGGACGCCGGGCGGCATGACGCCCCGAGGCACCGCGGTCGTGGCGTCCTGAGGGCTCGTCACCTGCGTGACCGGCGTCGCCTGGGTGGCCTGCTGCTGCTCGGCGCCCGGGGCGACCGGCGGCGCGCTGGGCTGCGGCGCCGACGACTCCGCGGGCGGCTGCTGGGCCGGGATGGTCCCGGTCCGCGACAGCAGGGTCACCGGGACCGCGCCGTTGGTGTAGATCGCGGCCGGCGACCTGCGCAGCAGCGGGCTGCCCTGCGGCAGGTTGTGCAGCGGCACCGCCGGGATCGGAGGCATCGACGGCGAGGTGTGCGAGCCCCGCGAGGCCTGCGAGGCCTGCGGCGCCGACTGGCCGACGGGCGTGCCGTGGCCGTTCTGGCCGCCGTGCCCGTTCTGCCCGTGCCCGTTCTGCCCGCCGTGGCCGTTCTGCCCGTTCGTGCTCGCGGCCTCGGCGCGCTGGGTGTCCTGCTGCCCCGCCGTGATCCCGGGCCAGCGCCTCGGGTGCGACGAACCGCCGTTGTCCCGGTTCATCAGCGCGCGCACCAGGCCGACGACCTCCTCGCCGTCGGCCAGCGCGACCTCCCGCAGCTCGGCGACGCTGTTCGAGTCGGAGACGGTGATGGTCCCCCGACCACCATCGACCACCCACTCGGCGGTGGACAGGCGCTCCAGCGGGAAACCCTCGCTGGCCTGTCCGCTGCGCCCGTCCCTGAGCAGGACAACCCGCAGGTCGGTGACCGCGAGTAGCCCGGCGCCGGCGCCGTAGACACCGGAGGCCAACCGCTGCACGGTCTCGCCCTCGCGGAGGTAGGCAACGAGCTGCCGGATCTCCCGATTGACGTCGTACGCGGATGTCATGCGCGCAGCCGCGGTCGCGATGTCAGACCTGAGCTCCATGGCGACATCCCCCAATCGCTTGTGCTCATGTCGGCCGCGTCCCCGGCGGCTCGACTTCCCGTGAGGCATAACGACCTATTCACGGGCTCGATACTGGCGACACTCTTTTCCCGGCCGTCAACGGAAAGTCGCGAGCCGCGAACTTGATGTTCCCAGCACTAGGCCATTCGAATTACAGAGGCAAATTTCATGCGTGTAATTCTACTGTTATTGCAGGTTGTCGGCTTGCGTGAGTTCGACCACTGTGAGGGGGGTCGCACGCCCGTTTGCACGCAAGTCTCGTTCCGTCGCCCTGGCCCCTAGCGGCACACGGCCTGGAGCAACGGCATTGTCACTCGGATGGGCTAGAGATTCGTGTCGCCCTGAAGTGGTATTGGGGCGGAACCGGGGGCCGGCGTCCGGCTGCGTGAGTCGTTGACCGGTGGCATGCCAGGTGACACCATCCGGCGATGGCCGCCGGGCGTTGCTGCCTCCGCGCTCTCCGCGCTCGGGTGCCGTTCGCATGAAGCAGGTCCGGCAGACGGCCACCGTCAACGCGCAGGTGCTGGAGGCGCTTCGCGCGGCGGTGATCACCGGCGAGCTCCAGCCGGGCACCCTGCACTCCGTGCACACCCTGGCCGAACAGCTCGGGGTCTCCCGCACGCCGGTCCGGGAAGCGTTGATCAAGCTCGCCGAGCAGGGCATGGTGCGTTTCGAGCGCAACCGGGGCGTGCGCATCCTGCAGACCTCGCTGCACGACCTGGAGGAGGTCTTCGCGCTGCGGCTGCTGCTGGAGGTGCCGGCCACCCGGCGCGCGGTCGGTCAGCTCGGCGCGGACGCCCGCGGCGAGCTGCGCGCGGTGTTCGCGGCCATGGAGCGGGCGGCCGACGCCGACGACGCGCCTCGGATGTGGCAGCACGACAGGCGCTTCCACCGGGTCCTGCTGGAGGCGTCCGGGAACGGCCGGCTGGCCGAGTACGTGGACGGCCTGCGTGACATGGTGCTGCGCCGGGGCGTGTCCACCGCGCACCAGTCCCGCTCGCTGGCCGACATCGTCGCCGAGCACCGCGCCGTGCTGGAGCCCGCGCTGGCCGGGGACGCCGACGCCGCCGCCGAGGCGATGCGCGCGCACATCCTGCACACCGCCGAGCTGCTGGTCGCCCAGGAGGCCGGCTCGGCACAGGGCGAGGTGGACGTCGACCTCGGCTGGACCTACCGGTGATCACCGAGCGGCGTTATAAACCGACCCGCATGCGTCATTGACCCGGTGGCATGTGGCATGCCACGGTTCTGTGGCGTAGACCACCCCTCAGTGTCGAAGGGACCCGCCATGGCTACCGCTAACAAGGTGAGCGTCATCCCCTGCGGGGCGATGTCCGCCGATCTGACCTGGCTGCTGCTCAAGCCCGGCAAGGCCATCCAGGACCGCAGCCACCGCGACACCCCGGCACCGTGGGTGGACGTCCCCACGCACTGCGTGCTGGTCGAGACCGACCAGGGCAAGCTGCTCTGGGACACCAGCTGCCCCCGGGACTGGGAGGAGCGCTGGGGTCCGACCGGCCTGCAGGAGTTCTTCCCGTACGACCGGGTCGGCGACGACGAGTACCTGGACTCCCGGCTGAACCAGATGAACGTCGGGCTCGAGGACATCGACCTGGTGGTGCTGTCCCACCTGCACTTCGACCACGCCGGCAACGCCCAGATGTTCAAGAACACCGGCGCCAAGCTGCTCTGCCACCAGCGGGAGAAGGAGTTCGCGTTCGGCTACGAGGGGTTGTTCAACGGCGCACACCTCAAGACCGACTACGAGGGCCTGCCGTTCGAGACCGTCGACGGCGACACCGAGATCCTGCCCGGCGTGACCCTCATCGAGACCCCCGGCCATACCACCGGCTGCATGTCCATGCAGGTCGACCTGCCCGACACCGGCACGATGATCTTCACGTCGGACGCCGTGTACCTGGGCGAGAGCTACGGTCCGCCGGCCACCCCGGCCGCGATCGTGAACAACCTGGAGCAGTGGTACGCCTCGGTGGAGAAGCTGCGCGGCATTCAGGAAAGGACGAACGCCCAGATGGTGTTCGGGCATGACGGCGAGCAGATCCACAAGCTGCGCCTGGCCCCGGATGGTGCGTACACATGACCGGTCTCGATCTTCGTGAGGAAACGATCTTCACGTGGGGGGCGCCGCCGCTGAAGTTCGGCGCCGGCGCGGCCGACGAGGTCGGCTTCGAGATGTCCGCGTACGGCGTGCGCCGGGTATTGATCGTCACCGACTCCGGGGTGAACGCGCTGGGCGCGCCGGCGCGTATCGCGGACAACCTGCGCCGGTACAAGATCGAGGCGGAGATCTTTGACGGCGTGCACGTCGAGCCGACCGACGACTCGATGAACAAGGCCGTCGAGTACGCCCGCGCGCAGGGCGACTGGGACGGTTTCGTGGCGGTCGGCGGCGGCTCCGCGATCGACACCGCGAAGGCGATCAACCTGCTGACCAGCTGCTCCGGCGAGCTGATGGACTACATCAACAAGCCGATCGGCAACGCTCGCGTCCCCGACGGCGCGTTGAAGCCGATGATCGCGATCCCGACCACCGCCGGCACCGGCTCGGAGTCCACCGCCATGTGCGTGCTGGACATCCTGTCGATGAAGGTCAAGACCGGGATCAGCCACTGGCGGCTGCGGCCCACCCTGGCGGTGATCGACCCGCTGCTGACGATGACGCTGCCGCCCACGGTGACCGCCGCGTCCGGCATGGACATCGTGTGCCACGCGGTGGAGTCGTACACCGCGCGCTGGTACACCACGTTCGACCGCAAGCAGCCCGAGCAGCGGGTCACCTACTGCGGCTCGAACCCGGTCTCCGACCTGTGGTGCGAGCGGGCCATGGAGCTGTTGGCGCGCTCGTTCCGGACCGCCGTCCACAAGGGGGCCGAGGACGTCGAGGCGCGCTCGGACATGATGATGGCGGCCACGTTCGCTGGCATGGGGTTCGGCAACTCCGGGGTGCACATCCCGCACGCCAACGCCTACCCGATCGCCGGCATGGTGCGCGACTACGTCCCGGCCGGCTACCCGCCGGACGAGCCGATGGTGCCGCACGGCCAGTCCGTGTCCCTGACCGCTCCGCAGGCGTTCCGGTTCTCCTTCGAGAGCGCGCCGGAGCGGCATTTGCGGGCGGCCGCGCTGCTGGACCCTGGCGCGGAGACGCTCAACGACGCGAGCGAACAGCTTCCGTCCGTGCTGATCAAGCTGATGCGCGACATCGACATCCCGAACGGCATCGGCGGCGTGGGCTACTCCGAGTCCGACGTGCCCGACCTGGTGCCCGGCACCATGAAGCAGCAACGCCTGCTGGCCACCTGCCCGAAGACCCCGACCGAGGAGGACATCGCCGACATCCTCACCAAGTCCGTCCAGAACTGGTAGCCGCCGATGCCGATCTACGTGTACAGGTGCGAGTGCGGGCGGCGGTTCGAGCGGCTGGCCGGGTTCGACGCGGCCGCGCCGATGTGCCCGGACTGCGGCGGCCAGACCCGCAAGGTGCCGGCCGGGTTCAGCCTGGGCGGCCAGGCCGACTCCGGGCTGACCCGCGACCAGATGCCCCAGACCTGGCGCGGGGTCTACGACGGCAACCGCGAGTACGTGTCCCAGATGCGCCGGCGGTGGGAGAACCGGCAGCGGCTGGAGGCCAAGCACCCGGAGATCGCCGGCGACCAGCGCCCGATCCTGGCGCACGAGGGCAGGTTCCACGACGCGCCGCTGCGCGCCGGCGACCCACTGCCCGGCCAGGGACACGGACATGGTCATGGTCACGGACACGGCCATTCGCCCGCTCCGGCCACGGAGAACACCACCGGGAAGAAGTCCGAACCGAAGCCCGAGTCAAACTGAGCACGTGAGCTACCCCGAACAGACAGACATCCGAGCCCTGAGCGCGGATCTCGCCGCCAGAGTCGCCGGTGAGGTTCGCTTCGACTCCGCCAGCCGCGCCATGTGGTCTGCCGATGCGTCGAACTATCGCCGGGTGCCGATCGGGGTGGTCAGGCCGCGCGACGTGGCCGACGCCGAGGCCGCCGTCGCGGTGTGCCGGGAGCACGGCGTGCCGGTGCTGCCCCGGGGCGCCGGCACGTCGATCGCCGGCCAGGCGGTGAACACCGCCGTCGTGCTGGACTTCACCAAGCACGTCAACAACATCGTCTCGATCGACCCGGACGCCCGCACCGCGCGCGTCGAGCCCGGCGTGGTCTGTGACGCCCTGCGCGACGCCGCCCGCCCGCACGGCCTGACCTTCGGCCCGGACCCGTCCACGCACAACCGCTGCACGCTCGGCGGGATGATCGGCAACAACGCCTGCGGCTCGCACTCGGTGGCCTGGGGCAAGACGGTCGACAACGTGCACGAGCTGGACGTGCTGACCTACCGGGGCGAGCGCCTCACCGTCGGACCCGGCGCCCCGGCGGCCGGCGCGATCCCGGACGCGCTGCGCGCCCTCGGCGAGCGCTACGCGGGTGACGTCCGGGAGGCGTTCCCGGACCTGACCCGCCGGGTGTCCGGCTACAACCTCGACCAACTGCTGCCAGAGAACGGCTTCGACCTGGCCAAGGCGCTGGTCGGCACCGAGGGCACCTGCGTCACCGTGCTCGGCGCGACCGTCCGCCTGGTCGAGTCCCCGCCGGCCCGCGCGCTGGCCGTGCTCGGCTTCCAGGACGCCTACCTGGCCGCCGACCACGTGATGGTGGTCCGCGAGCACAACCCGCTGACCATCGAGGGCATGGACGCCGGCCTGATCGCCGCCCTGCGCGCGCACAACCCCAACGAGACGACCAGCCGTGCCCTACCTGACGGCGGCGGCTGGCTGTACGTCGAGACCGGCGGCTCGACACCCGAGGAGGCCGAGGCGGCCGCGCACGCCGTGGCCCGCGCCATGAAGCCGTACGGCGCGACGAACGTCGTGGTCAGCGACCCGGCGAAGATGCGGGCGCTGTGGCGGATCCGGGAGGACGGCGCCGGCATCCTCACCCGCTCCCCGGACGGCGGCGAGGCCTGGCCGGGCTGGGAGGACGCGGCGGTGCCGCCGGAGCGGTTCGGCGCCTACCTGCGGGAGTTCGACGCGGTGCTGGCCAGGCACGGGCGGCGCGGGGTGTACTACGGCCACTTCGGGGACGGCTGCCTGCACGTGCGCATCGACTTCGACCTGCTCACCCGGGACGGCATCGCCAACTTCCGGGCCTTCATGGAGGATGCGGCGGACGCCGTCGTCGCGCACGGCGGGTCGCTGTCCGGTGAGCACGGCGACGGCCAGGCGCGCGCCGAGCTGCTGCCCCGGATGTACCCCAAGGAGATCATCACCGGGTTCGAGGAGTTCAAGGCCGTCTGGGACCCGGACGACAAGATGAACCCGAACCGGGTGGTCCGACCGGCGAAGATGGACGAGGACCTGCGCGTGTTCGTCGGCATGCCGCTGCTGGAGGGCCGCCCGCCGGAGCTGGCGTTCGCCCACGACAGGGGCAGCTTCGCCCGCGCCAACCGCCGCTGCCTGGGCGTCGGCCGCTGCATCACCGGCTCGGGCGGGGTGATGTGCCCGAGCTACCGGGCCACCGGCGAGGAGATGCACTCCACCCGTGGCCGCGCCCGGCTCCTGTTCGAGATGGCCACCGGCGAGGTGATCACCGAAGGCTGGCGCTCGCCCGAGGTCGCCGAGGCCCTGGACCTGTGCCTGTCCTGCAAGGGCTGCAAGCGGGACTGCCCCGTCGGCGTCGACATGGCCGCCTACAAGACGGAGTTCCTCTCCCAGCGCTACAAGCGACGCCTGCGCCCGCTCTCGCACTACTCCATGGGCGCGCTGCCCCGCTGGCTGCGCCTGACCGCCCGTATCCCCGGCCTCCCCCGCGTCCTCAACGCCGCCGCCCGCCGCCCGTCGCTGGCCAAGCTCGCCAAGGCCCTAGCCGGCATCGCCCCCGAACGAGCCATCCCCCCGCTCGCCCCCCGCCCGTTCACCTCGTCCGCGAGTCGGGGATTTCGTCAGGGTGAGTCGCGGGTTTCGTCAGTGACAGAATCCGCGACTCACCCTGACAGAAACCCCGACTCGCGGGTGGTTTTGTGGCCGGACACGTTTACCGATCACTTTGACCCGGTGATCGCGGAGGCGGCCGCCTCGGTGCTCGGGGCGCTCGGGTATCGGGTGGAGGTGCCGGGTGGGCCGGTGTGTTGTGGGTTGACGTGGCATTCCACCGGGCAGGTGGACGCGGCGCGGCGGGTGTTGCGGCGGACGTTGCGGACGTTGCGGCCGTGGCTGGAGGAGGGGGTGCCGGTCGTCGTGTTGGAGCCCAGCTGCGCGGCCGCGCTGCGCGCTGATCTGCCCGAGCTGCTGCCCGGCGACCCGGAGGCGGCCAAGCTGGCGCCGTCCGTGCGGACCTTCGCCGAGGTGCTGGCCGCGCACACCGACGAGCTTTCCGCCCGTAGCGTCCGTACAGACCTGCGCGCGCTCGTCCAGGTGCACTGCCACCAGCACGCCGACCTGGGCGCGGAGGACGACCGGGCGGTGCTCAAGGCGCTCGGGGTGGACGCCGAGGTGCTGGACTCCGGCTGCTGCGGGCTGGCCGGCAACTTCGGGTTCGAGCGGGGGCACTACGAGGTGTCCATGGCCTGTGCGGAGCGGGTGCTGCTGCCGGCGGTGCGCGCGGCCGACGAGGACGTCGCGGTGCTGGCCGACGGGTTCAGCTGCCGCACCCAGCTCCGCCAGGCCGGCCAGCGCGAGCCGCTGCACCTCGCGCAACTGGCCGCCCGCGCCCTGGGCCTGGACGGCTAGGTCAGCTGGTCGAGGTCGATCGTCAATGGGTACGGCCGGGTGGTGGTGAAGGTGCCGGTCCTCTCGCCGTCGTCGGCGTAGCCGAGTTCGCCGGCCAGGTGGCAGGCGAGCAGGGACACGGGCTTGTCCAGGTCGACGATCCAGTAGTGGCCGATGCCGGCGTCGGCGTACTCGCCGCGCTTGACCACGTGGTCCATCCGCCGCGACCCCGGCGACACGATCTCGACCGCGAGTCGCACCTCCGACGCGCGCAGCATGCCGCCCTCGGCCCGGACCCGGTCGATTCCGTCTTGATCGTCGATGATCAGGTCCGGTATCCGGGCCGTGCCCGGTTGGTCTGTCGGCGCGAGCCGCAGGTCGATATTGACCTCTGAGATGACGCGAACGCCGGGCGGTAGCTGTGGCTTGAGCTGATCGCGAAGTTCGCCAACAGCGAGCATGTGGTCCGGGGTCGGGCTCGGCGACATGACGAGCGCACCTTCCTGCAGCTCCGCCCAGCGATAGTCGTCGTCCTCGCCGAGCGCGGTGAACTCGGCGACGGTCAGCGGCCGCGTGGGCGGCGGTTGCGGAAAGGCCGTCATCCCTCAGCTCCTTCCTGGGCGGCGACCAGTCTGGCATGCCGGCGCCCGTCCGCTAGCCACCTTCGGGTCGGAAGTGTTTGTCAGCGCCGGTTAGCGGCGTGCGCCCGGGGTAGGGTCGCCGGCATGACGGAGGTACCCAACATCACGCTGAACAACGGCGTGGAGATCCCACAGTTCGGTTACGGGGTGTTCCAGGTGCCGCCGGAGCGGACGTCGGCGGCTGTGCTGGAGGCGTTCGCGGCCGGGTATCGGCACATCGACACCGCGCAGATGTACCGCAACGAGGAGGGCGTCGGGCGCGCGCTCGCGGAGTCCGGGCTGGCCCGCGACGAGGTGTTCGTCACCACCAAGCTGAACAACGGCGCGCACGGCTACCAGCGGGCCATCGCGGCGCTGGACCAGAGCCTGGGCACCATGCGGCTGGACTACGTCGACCTGTTCCTGATCCACTGGCCGCTGCCCCGCCAGGACCGCTACGTGGAGACCTGGAAGGCGTTCGAGAAGCTGCTCGCCGACGGCAAGGCCCGCGCCATCGGGGTGTCCAACTTCCAGCCAGCGCACCTGGAGCGGCTGGCGATGGCGACCGAGGTGGTGCCGGCGGTCAACCAGATCGAGCTCCACCCCCGGCTCACCCAGCACGAGCTGCGGAAATACCACGCCAAGCATGGCATCGCGACCGAGGCGTGGAGCCCGATCGCCAAGGGCAGGGTGCTGGAGCACCCGACGCTTCAGGGACTGGCCGACAAGTACGGCAAGACCGCCGCGCAGGTGGTGCTGCGCTGGCACATCCAGATCGGCAACATCGTGTTCCCCAAGACCAGCAGCCCGGAGCGGATGCGGGAGAACATCGACGTGTTCGACTTCGAGCTGGACCCCGACGACGTGGCGGCGATCGAGGCGCTCGACGACAGGCACCGCACCGGGCCGGACCCGGACACCTTCGACATGACGGGCTGAGGTACGGCCGGCGCAACGCCCGTTCCGCGTGTCAGCGACTATAGAAACCGTGAGCTACGCACTGAAGCTGGTTCCCGCGCTGGACCGTCCCGACCTGCTGGCCGAGCCGGTGCGGGACGCGATCGTCGCCCTCGGCCCGGTCGGCGGGTCCATCGAGGTCGCCGAGATCGACCCCGAGCTGGCCGATACCGCCGCGTTCTGCGAGCGCTACGAGGTCCCGCCGGAGGAGTCGGCGAACTGCGTGCTGGTGGCCGGCAAGCGCGCCGGCGAGTCGCGGATGGCTGCGGCGCTGGTGCTGGCGACGACGCGCGCGGACGTCAACGGCGCGCTGCGGCGGCTGCTGGACGTGCGCAAGGCATCGTTCGCGGCGCGGGACGTGGCGACCGGCCTGACCGGGATGGAGTACGGCGGGATCACCCCGCTCGGGCTCCCCGACGGCTGGCCGGTGTACGTGGACGGCGCGGTCGCGGCGGCCGCCCGGGTGGTGATCGGCTCGGGGGTGCGGCGGAGCAAGCTGGTGCTGGCGGGTTCGGTCCTGGCCGCGCTGCCGTCGGTGACGGTGGTCGATGAGCTGGCGGTGCCGGTCGGTGCCGGCTAGACGCGGCGGTCGGCGGCGGTCGGTGTGAACCCGTCGACCGCCCAGGCCGAGGTGATCGTCGACGAGCTGATCCGCCGGGGCGTCGCCGACGCGGTGCTCTGCCCCGGCTCGCGCAACGCGCCGCTGTCGTTCGCGCTGCACCGCGCGGAGCTGGCCGGCCGGATCCGGCTGCACGTGCGGATCGACGAGCGGACCGGGGCGTTCCTGGCGCTCGGGCTGGCGCTGCGCTCCGGGCGGCCGGTGCCGGTGGCGTGTACGTCCGGGACGGCGGCCGCGAACCTGCACCCGGCCGTGCTGGAGGCGTCCTATGCAGGGGTGCCGCTGCTCGCCCTGACCGCGGACCGGCCGCCGGAGCTGGTCGGGACCGGCGCGAACCAGACGATCGTGCAGCACCAGCTGTTCGGTCGGGCGCCCCGGCTGTCGGTCACGCTGCCGGTGGCGCGGGCCGGGACCGACGGCGAGCTCACGGCCTGGCGGGCGTCGGTGGCGCGGGCGGTGGGGGTCGCGCTCGGCGCGGCGGGCGGCGGCCGGGTCGGGCCGGTGCACCTGAACCTTCCGTTCGCCGAGCCGCTGGTTCCCGACGTGCCGGGCGGGTACGACGTGTCCGAGCCGGTGGACGGCGCGCCGTGGCCGGCGCCGGCGCTCCCTCCAGCCGTGGCGGACGCCGCGACGCTGCCGCTCGACCCGTCCGCGCCGACGTTGGTGCTGGCCGGCGGGGTGCCGGCGGGACCGGTGCCGGGGCTGCCGGCGGACCTCGGCGTCCCGGTGGTGGCCGAGCCGCACTCGCCGTTGTGGCCGCGTGCGCTGCGCACCGGCCCGTGGCTGCTCGGTTCCCCGGCGCTCGAGCGGCTGCGCCCGGCCCAGGTGCTGCTGCACGGCCGGCCGACGCTGCACCGGCCGGTGGCTCGGTTGCTGGCCGACCGGCGGGTGGCGGTGTACGCGGTGGCGGGCACGGTCGGGACCACCGGCCCGGAGGGCGCGGAGCTGCCGCCGTCGGTGCGGGCGGTCGGGGTGCCGCCGCCGCTGCGCCCGCCGCCGGACTGGTGCTCGCGGTGGGAGCGGGCCGACGCGGCCGCCTCCGCCGCGCTGGACCGCGCGCTGGCCGATCCGGCGACCCCGGTCGGGCTTCGGCTGGCCGCCGCCGTGGTCGCCGGGCTGCCGGACGGCGCGCTGCTGGTGCTCGGCTCGTCCAACCCGGTCCGCGACGCCTCGCTGGCCGCGCGCCCCTGTACCGGGCTGACAGTGCTGTCCAACCGGGGCGTGGCCGGGATCGACGGCACAGTGTCCACCGCGACCGGCGCTGCGCTGGCGCACGGCGGGCCGGCCTACGCGCTGATCGGCGACCTGACGGTGTTGCACGACCTGACCGGGCTGGTGGTCGGCCCGTACGAGCGCGCGCCCGAGCTCACCCTGGTGGTGCTCAACGACGCGGGCGGCGGGGTGTTCTCGCTGCTCGAACAGGGCGCGCCGGAGTACGCGGGGAGCTTCGAGCGGGTGTTCGGCACGCCGCACGCGGTGCGGTTGGACGCGGTGTGCGCCGGGCTGGGCATCGGGCATCGGCGGGTGGACGACCTGGGCGGGCTCGCGGACGCGCTGGCCGGCGGTTCGGAAGGCGTGCGCGTGCTGGAGGTGCCGGCCAGCCGGGCGGGGCTGCGCGCCGGCCATGCCGCGGTGCGGGCGGCGGTGGATGCCGCGGTGTCCGATGCCGGTGTGTCGGAAACCGCTGCTCGTGGTGGCGGGAGCCACGACTCGAGCTGACGAAATCCGCGACTCACCCTGAGAAAATCCCCGACTCGCGGTTACGAATGGCCCGGTTCGCGGAGGGTGGCGAGCCAGGCGCGGGTGTGGCGGGGGGAACGGAGGCGGACGACGGGGGGTACGGACTCGTCGGTTTCCCAGGCGCGGACTCGGGTGCGCTTGTGCTGGAACGAGCGGAAGTGGAAGGCGACTATCGAGTCCGGGGAGAACGCCTGGCGGAGGGTCTCGCGGTTGCCGTTGCAGATCGGGCGGCCGTCGAGCGTCCTGGCGAGGGTGCGGCGGACCAGGCGGGACAGGGAGACCCAGCGGGGGTAGTCCAGGGCGACGATCAGTTGGGCGCGGCCGAGGGCCAGGTCGAGCCAGGAGCTGTACGCGGTGTCCAGGATCCACTCATCGCCCGCGCAGATCTCCTCGAACCGGCGCCGTTGCTCGTCGGCGGGCACCCCGACCCAGCCGGGTTCCCACGTCAGGTTGTCCACCTCGTGCCAGCGGATGCCGACGGTAGCGCCGAGCCGAGAGGCCAGCGTGGTCTTCCCCGACCCGGTGACGCCGTAGATCACGATCCGGCGGATACCGCGCACAGATTCCGGTCCGCGCACCCGTAAACTCCCTTCGGTGAGCAGCAGCCCAGCCGCCGCCGGTCCCGGCACGACCGGGCGATTGCTCGACGAGGCCGCCAGCCTGCTGCTGCCGGTGGTCATGCCGGTGGTCAGGCGGCTGCCCGCGATCATCCTCATCCTCACCGGGCTGGTCAGCCTGGTGGGAGTGCTGGTGCTGGTCGGGGCGGCGCGCGACGACCATGCGATCGAGGCGCACCCGGCGGTGGCCACCGCCGAGGTCCTGCCCGGCTCGGACTACACCCGCACGCTGATCAGGTTTACCACGGACGACGGCGAGACGGTCGTCCCGGAGAGCGGGGTGTTCTACCCGCGCGGCCTGGAACCGGGCCAGATCGTGCGGGTGGAGTACGACACCACCCACCCGGAGCGGGCGCGGGTGCTCGGGCGGGACGCCGGGTTCGGCTACCTGCCGATCGGGCTCATGATCGTCGTGGTGAACGCGGTGGCGCTGCCGATCGCGTTCATGCTGCGCGGGCGTCAGCTGCGCCGGCTCGAGGCCGAGCTGCCGCCCGTCGAGTAGGGGTCCTCCGAGCTGGCCGCCCGCCAGCAGTCCAGCACCTGCGCGGCCGCCGACGGCGCGGCCACCAGCAGCCCGTTCTCCGGCACCGGGTCCGGCCGCCCGCACCTGTCCAGCACCACCGCGCCGGCCTCCAGGGCGAGCGCCAGCCCGGCCGCCACCTCCCAGCCCCGGTACTCCTCCAGCACCGCCGCGGCCGCGTGACCGAGCGCGACCTGGGCGATCGCCAGCGACGCCGAGCCGAGCACCCGCACCCCGAGCCGGGCCCGCGCCGCGGCGCCCAGGAACGCCGGCAGGCCGTCGCGCGCGGGCTCCACGCAGATCGGGTAGCCGCCGCCGGCCGCCCGCTCCCGCACCCGCACCGGCACCCCGTTCACCCGCGCGCCCCGGCCCCTGGCCGCCGCGTAGATCTCCGCGCGGGTCGGGTCCGAGATCACCCCGACCACCGGGCCGGTGGCGTCGAGCAGCGCCAGGCTGTAGCCGTACCAGGGCAGCCCGGCCAGGTAGTTCGCGGTGCCGTCCACCGGGGCCACCAGCCAGCGGTACCCGGCGCCGTTGGGCTCGCTGTACTCCGCGCTCATCACCGGGCTCATCACCGGTCCGACCACCGGGATGTCCGGGAACTCGGCGGCCAGCACCCGGCGGGTGTGCCGTTCCAGCGTGCGGTTGGTGTCGGTGACCCAGTCGAACAGCGCGGTCTCGGCGCCGGCCCGACCGCCCCGCTCGGCGGTGGCCGCGATCACCTCGGCGGCGTCGTTGGCCAGCCGCCCGCCGACCTCCAGCGCGCGGGACAGCAGCCCGGGGTCGACCGGTCCGGAGGGCGGTGTGTGCACGACCGTCATGTCGGCCCAGCGTGACCGGGCCCGGTGACCCGGGTGCGTCCGGCGGGTGACGGGTAGCGGATCACCAGGTCAAGTGTGTGTTCGAACCGCCGGGTTCGCGAAGTTGTCGCGGTGTTCCATAGCTGGTCACGCCGGTGTCGGCTCGGGGGATGCTGGCCGGGGCATGGTCCGGGGCGTGAGGGTGGCGATCGTGTCGGAGTGTTTCCTGCCCACCGTGAACGGGGTGACCAACTCCGTGCTGAGGGTGATGGAGCACCTGCGCGGCGGCGGGCACCGGGTGATGGTCGTCGCGCCCGGCGTGAGCGACCCGGAGGAGCACCTCGGCACCCCGGTGATCCGGGTGCCCGCGATGGACCTGCCGGTGGTCAACTCGATGCCGGTGGGGCTGCCCACCCGCCGGGTGCTGACCGCGCTGCGGGGCTTTCGGCCCGACCTGGTGCACCTGGCGTCGCCGTTCGTGGTCGGCGCGCGCGGGCTGGCCGCCGCCCGCAGGCTGGCCATCCCGACCGTCGCGGTGTACCAGACCGACGTGGCCGGGTTCGCCGGTTCGTACGGGCTGGCGCTGACCGCGCGGGCGGCCTGGCGCTGGACCTGCCGGCTGCACACGCTGGCCGACCGGACCCTGGCCCCGTCCAGCTGGGCGGCGGACGCGCTGCGCTCGCGCGGGGTGCCCAGGGTGCACCGGTGGGCGCGCGGGGTGGACACCTCGCGGTTCCGGCCGTCGCGGCGGCGCCGGTGCTGGCGCGAGCGGCTGGCGCCGGGCGGCGAGCTGCTGGTCGGCTACGTGGGGCGGCTGGCGCCGGAGAAGCAGGTGGAGCGGCTGGCCGCGCTGGCCGGGCTGCCGGGGATCAGGCTGGTGGTCGTGGGCGAGGGGCCGAGCGAGCCGAAGCTGCGCGAGCTGCTGTCCGGGCTGGGCATCGACGCGCGGTTCCTGGGCTTCCGGGACGGCGAGGAGCTGGCCGAGATCTACGCCTCGCTGGACGTGTTCGTGCACACCGGCCCGTCCGAGACGTTCTGCCAGGCGGTGCAGGAGGCGCTGGCGTCCGGGGTGCCGGTGGTCGCCCCCGACGCCGGCGGCCCGCGTGACCTGGTGATACCCGGCCGCACCGGGTACCTGGTGCCGCCCGGCGACGGACCGACCGACCGTCGGTCTAGTTCGGCGCTGCGCGCCGCCGTGCTCGCGCTCGCCGACCCGGACACGTGCCGCCGCGCCGGGGTCGCCGCCCGCCGGTCGGTGCTGCGCCGGGACTGGCCGACGGTGTGCGCCGAGCTGGTCGGGCACTACGCCGAGGTGCTCGGCGAGGCCGGCCGCGCCACCGGCCGGACGGCGGCCTGACCTGGCCGGCGGCGGCATGCACATCGTCCAGCTGGCCAACTTCTACGGCCCGCGCTCCGGCGGCCTGCGCACCGCGCTGCACCACCTCGGCGCCGGGTACGCCGCGCGCGGGCACACCGTCACGCTGATCGTGCCCGGCGGGCGGCACACCGACGAACGGCTGGCCACCGGCATCCGGCGGATCACGCTGCCCGCGCCCAAGCTGCCCGGCACCGGCGGCTACCGGGCGGTGGACCCGTGGCGGGTGCGCCGGCTGCTGGACCGGCTGCGCCCGGACACGATCGAGGTGTCCGACCGGCTGACCCTGCGCGGGCTGGGTGGCTGGGCGGCCGAGCGTGGGGTCCCCAGCGTGGTGATCTCGCACGAGCGGCTGGACCGGCTGCTGGAGCAGTTCCTGCTGCCCGGGCCGGCGGCGCGCCGCGTCGCGGACTGGGCGAACCGACGGATGGCGGCCAGCTACGACAGCGTGGTGTGCACCACCGCGTTCGCCGGCGCCGAGTTCGACCGGATCGGCGCGCGCAACGTGCTGCGGGTGCCGCTCGGGGTGGACCTGGCCGCGTTCTCCCCGTCGCGCCGGGACGCTGGCCTGCGACACCGGCTGGCCGGCCCGGCGGACACGCTGCTGGTGCACTGCGGGCGGCTGTCCGCGGAGAAGCACGTGGAGCGCAGCGTGGACACGGTGGCCGCGCTGCACGCCGCCGGCGCCCGGGTCCGGCTGGTGGTGGCCGGCGACGGCCCCCGGCGGACCGCGCTGGAGCGGCGGGCACGGTCGCTGCCGGTGACCTTCCTCGGGTTCCTCGCCGACCGGGCGGCCGTGGCCACGCTGCTGGCGTCCTCGGACGTGGCGCTGGCGCCCGGCCCGCACGAGACGTTCGGCCTTGCCGCGTTGGAGGCGCTGGCCAGCGGCACCCCGGTGGTGGTGTCCCGGTCGTCGGCGCTGGTGGAGATCGTCCGCCCGGACTGCGGCGCGGCGGTGGCCGACGACCCGGCCGCGTTCGCCGGCGCCGTGCGCGGCCTGCTCGCCTACGAGGAGTACGCCAGGCGCGCGTCCGCGCGCGCCCGCGCCGAGGAGTTCACCTGGCCGGCCACCGTGGCCGGGATGCTGGACGCGCTCTCACCTCCCGGCGGCGAAGGCCCGTAGGTCGGCGACGAGCAGGTCGGGTTCCTCCAGCGCGCCGAAGTGCCCGCCCCGGTCGAACGTGGTCCAGCGCACGATGTTGTTCGTCCGCTCCGCGATCCGCCTCACCGGCAGCGCGATGTCGTGCGGGAACACCGCCACCGCCGTGGGCACCGTGGACGGCGCCGGCGGTTGGTCCCAGGTCGCGGCGCCGTCGCGGTAGTAGCGGGCGGAGGAGCCGGCCGTGCCGGTCAGCCAGTAGAGCATCACGTTGGTGAGCAGCGCGTCGCGGTCGACCGTCCCGCGCGGGTCCGTCCAGTGCTGGAAGCAGTCCACGATCCAGGCCAGCTGCGCGACCGGCGAGTCGGTGAGCCCGTAGGCGATCAGCCGGGGCCGGGTGCTCTGGATCACCGCGTACCCCATCAGCTCGTACTGGTAACGCCTGGCGGCCTCCGCGCTGCGGGCCTCCTCGGGGTCGTCGGAGTCGGAGGCGTCCGCGCCGGAGGCGAACAGCTGCAGCACGTGCAGCGCGACCACGTGCTCCGGGTCGACCAGCCCGAGCTCGCGGGTGATCGAGGCGCCCCAGTCGCCGCCGTGCGCGAAGTACCGCCCGTACCCCAACCGCCGCATCAGCTCGGCCCACGCCCTGGCCACCCGCTCCGCCGTCCAGCCGTCGCCGTGCGTGACCCCGGACAGCCCGAACCCCGGGATCGACGGCACCACGACATGGAACGCATCCGCCGGGTCGCCGCCGTGCGCGCGCGGGTCGGTGAGCGGGCCGACCAGGTCGAGGTACTCCACGATCGAACCGGGCCACCCGTGCGTCAGGATCAGCGGCCGCGCGCCCGGCTCGGGCGACCGGACGTGCAGGAAGTGCACGTTCTCGCCGTCGATCTCGGTGCTGAACTGGTCGTACGCGTTGATCTTCTTCTCGGCCGCGCGCCAGTCGTAGCCGGTGCGCCAGTACTCGGCCAGCTCGCGCAGGTCGTCCACCGGCGGGCCGTCGCTCCACTCCGGGTTGGACGGCTGCTCCGGCCACCGGGTGTTCGCCAGCCGGCGGTGCAGGTCGTCCAGCGCGTCCTGGGGGATGTGCAGGCGGTACGGGTTGATCTCCGTCATGGGAACGACGGTATGAGGGATACAGGACAGTTTTGGTCCGCTATTGCCGACGGGTTAGCCTTCTGGACGTGTCCCGAGCCGGCCTGGACAAGGATCCGCGTGATGTCGCCCGCATGTTCGACGCGGTGGCGCGCCGCTACGACCTGACGAACACGCTGCTCTCCGGCGGGCAGGACAGGCTGTGGCGGATGGCCACCCGCCGCGCGCTGGCGCCGGGGCCGGGCGAGCGGGTGCTGGACCTGGCCGCCGGCACGGGGGTGTCCACCGTCGAGCTGGCCAGGGACGGGGCCTGGTGCCTGGCCGCGGACTTCTCGCTGGGCATGCTGCGGAGCGGGCGGCACCGGGGCGTGCCGATGGCCGCCGCCGACGCCCTGCACCTGCCGTTCGCGGACGCCAGCTTCGACGCGGTGACGATCTCGTTCGGGCTGCGCAACCTGGTCGACCCCGCCGCCGGCCTCGCCGAGATGGCCAGGGTCACCCGTCCCGGCGGCCGGCTGGTGGTCTGCGAGTTCTCCACCCCGACCTGGGCGCCGTTCGCGCTGGTGTACGGCAACTACCTGATGCGCGCGCTGCCCGCGATCGCCACCAGGGTGAGCAGCAACCCGGACGCCTACGTCTACCTCGCCGAGTCCATCCGCGCCTGGCCCGACCAGCCCGCGCTGGCCACCAAGATCGCCGCCGCCGGCTGGTCCGACGTGGAGTGGCGCAACCTCACCGGCGGCATCGTCGCGCTCCATCGCGCTCGCCGCCCGTGACCGGGAACAGGGTTACGAGCGTGGCGGCCGCGGCGTGGTCGCCGGTCACGGTGAGCGCGCCGGAGCGTTCGGCGTCGGCCAGCGGGCGGCCGCCGAAGATCACGGCGCGCAGCGTGGCCGGGTCGGTGTCGATGGTGACGTCGGCGGAGCCGTCGTCGGTACGGGCGGCCGTGAGCACACCGTCGGCCACCGTGAGGTGAAACGTTTCAACATCGAGCCGTAGCCGGTAGCTCGCCCGCAAACCCGCCGCCCGCCCCGGGTCGAACATCGACTTCAGCGCGATGACCAGCGAGTCCACCGTCAGCTCCGCCTCGGTGTCGACGGCGGTGGCGGCGCCCCAGCGGCCGAGCGCGAGCAGCGCCGGCTCCAGCTCGCGCCCCCTCGCGGTCAGCTCGTAGACCACCGCGCCGGTCGGCGGCCCGAGCCGGCGGCGTTGCACCACCCCGGCCGCCTCCAGCTCGCGCACCCGCTGGGACAGCACGTTCGGGCTCACCGCCCCCAGCCCCTGCCGCAGCTGGCCGAACCGCTTCGGCCCGAGCAGCAGGTCGCGCACCACCAGCAGCGCCCACCGCTCGCCCACCAGGTCGAGGGCGCGCGCGATCCCGCACGGGTCCTGATAGCTGCGCGCGGCGGTCACGTTTTCAAGTCTATACGAAATCCGTACCGTATAGTCCTAACTTAGGACTAAGGAGGAGAAGGTCATGGCTACCTACGTTCTGATCCCGGGGGCCGGCGGCGAGGCGTGGTACTGGCACCGGGTGGTGCCCCTGCTGCGCGAGCGCGGGCACGACGTGATCGCCGTCGACCTGCCCGCCGACGACGACTCGGCCGGCCTCGCCGAGTACACCGACGCCGTGGTCGAGGCCATCGGCGACCGGCACGACGAGCTGATCCTGGTCGCCCAGTCGATGGCGGGATTCACCGCGCCGCTGGTGTGCGAGCGGGTGTCGGTGCGGCTGCTGGTCATGCTGGCCGCGATGACCCCGGCGCCAGGGGAGTCGCCCGGCGACTGGTGGGCCAACACCGGCCAGCCGGCCGCCGAGCGCGAGCTCGCCGAGCGGGAGGGCCGCGCCTGGGGCGGCGAGTTCGACCCGCTCGTGACGTTCCTGCACGACGTCCCGCCGGCCGTGGTGGAGCAGGCGATGGCGCGCGGACAGCGCGACCAGTCCGACGCGCCGTTCGCCAAGCCGTGGCCGCTGTCGGGCTGGCCGGAGGTGCCGACCCGGTTCCTGCTCACCAGGGGCGACCGGCTGTTCCCCGCCGAGTTCCAGCGCCGGGTGGTCCGCGAGCGCCTCGGCATCACCCCGGACGAGATGGACGGCGGCCACCTGGTCGCGCTCAGCCGCCCCGCCGAGCTGGTCGACCGCCTGGAGGCCTACCGCGCCGAGGCCGGCCCGCGCTGACGTCCGGCGGGCCCGAGGAGCCCATCGACCTGGACCTCTTAGTGAAGGCTTAAGGTCGCGGCCGTGAGAGCGCGCGCGGGGTGGCTGGTCGGGGTTGCGGTGGTCGCGGTGGTCGCGGGCGGATGTGGCTCGCCGTCGGCACCGCCCGCGAGCTCGGCCCCCGCGAGCCCGCCCGCGCCCGCCCCCTCGGCCACCGCGCCTGGGACCCTGCCCGCCGACGCCCCGGACGTGATCAAGCTCCCGCCCGGTTTCGCGCCGGAGGGGATCGCGGTCGGCCAGGGTTCCACGGCGTACCTCTCCAACAGGGAGAACGGCGCGCTCTACCGGGTCGACCTCGCCACCGGCCAGGGCGCCCAGCTCGCGCCGCCGTCCGGCAAGGGCATGCAGGGCCTCAAGGTCCGCGACGGCCGGATCTACGCGGCCGGGCGCAGCGCCGGCGACGCCAGGGTGCTCGACGCCGCTACCGGCCGCCAACTGGCCAGCATCCCGCTGGTCCAGCGGCCGACCGAGGACAACAACCTGATCAACGACGACCTGCTGACGAACGACACCTGGTGGCTGACCGACTCGCGCAACCCGGTCCTCTACCGGATCGCCCTCAAACCGGACGGCACCCCCGGCGACGTGCGCAAAGTCCAACTGACCGGCGACTACCGCCACCAGAAGGGCGTCAACGCCAACGGCATAGCGCTCACCCCGGACGGCACCGGCCTGCTGATCGTCCAGTCCAACACCGGCACGCTGCTGCGCGTCGACCCGAACACCGGCAACGCCCGCACCGTGGACCTGGGCGGGGAGAAGCTGGACGACGGCGACGGCCTGCTGCTCGACGGCCAGACGCTCTACGTCGCGCAGAACGACCCGAACAAGCTCGTCGTCATCCAGCTCGACAAGACCGCATCCACCGGCCGGGTCACCCAGCGCATCGCCGACCCCCGCTTCGACAACCCGAGCACGATCGCCGCCTACGCCGGACGCCTGTACCTGCCGAACGCCCGGTTCGGCGTCGACGCGACCCCCACGACCGCCTACACGGTGATCTCCGTCCCCCTCCCGCGCTAAGCCGCACAACGCCCACACGGGCTTACCCAGGAGACCCGCCCACCCGTGATTGGGCGAGCGCCAGGGGTCCGGCTTACACTCGCGAACGGACTTCGTGAATCCGTTCACAAGCGACCGGACAGACCAGCAGAACACGCGCTACCACCACATGCGCCACAACGCACCGGGAGAGCCGTATGGCCGAGCCGACCGCACCGAGCGCCGCCGGTGACACGGACCGCACGGCCGATGTCATCGTGGTCGGCGCCGGCCCGGCCGGCTCGACGGCCGCCGCCTACCTGGCCCGCGCCGGCCTGGACGTGCTGCTGCTGGAGAAGTCCACGTTCCCCCGGCCGAAGGTGTGCGGCGACGGCTTCACCCCGCGCGGCATGAAGCAGATCATCGACCTGGGCATCGACTGCTCCGAGGCGAACGGCTGGCTGCACAACCGGGGCCTGCGGGTGCTCGGCGGCGGCGTCAGCCTGGAGCTGGACTGGCCGGACCTGGCCAGCTTCCCGAACTTCGGCGCGGTCCGGCCCCGGCAGGACTTCGACGAGCTGCTGGTCCGCAACGCGGAGAAGGCCGGCGCCCGGCTGCACGAGCAGACCAGCGTCACCGAGGCGATCACCGACGAGCGCACCGGCCGGGTCACCGGCGTGCGCGCCACCATCGGCAAGGGCAAGGACAAGCAGGCCCTCACCTTCCGCGCCCCGCTCACCCTGGCCTGCGACGGCGTCTCGGCACGGGTCGCGCTGTCCCTGGGCATGGCCAAGCGGGACGACCGGCCGATGGGCGTTGCGGTGCGCCGCTACTACACCAGCCCGCGCCACAACGACGACTACCTCGAGTCGCACCTGGAGCTCTGGGACCGCAGTGATCCACGTAGCCCCAAGCTCCTCCCCGGCTACGGCTGGATCTTCGGCATGGGCGACGGCACCAGCAACGTGGGCCTGGGCATCCTGTCCACCAGCCGCGCGTTCGGCTCCACCGACTACCGCGCGCTGCTCAAGTCCTGGCTGGACGGCACCCCCGAGGAGTGGGGCTACCGCGACGAGAACGCGGTGGGCACGGTGGGCGGTGCCGCGCTGCCGATGGGCTTCAACCGGACCCCGCACTACCGCCCGGGCCTGCTGCTGGTCGGCGACGCCGGCGGCATGGTGAACCCGTTCAACGGCGAGGGCATCGCGTACGCCATGGAGTCTGCGTCCATCGCCGCCGGCTGCGCGATCCAGTCGCTGGCCCGCTCCGGCTCGGCAGCCGAGCACGCGCTGAGCGGCTACCCGACGGCGATGCGCCAGGCCCTGGGCAGCTACTACCGCATCGGCAACCTGTTCTCGCGCGCCATCGGCAATCCCACGGTGATGCGGCTGGCCACCCGGCACGGGCTGCCGCGCAAGACGTTGATGGCGTTCCTGCTCAAGCTGCTGGCGAACCTGTACGACCCGAAAGGCGGCGATAGCTCGGACCGGGTCATCCACGCGATGACGCGGCTCACACCCAGCCTTGAGTAAGGCTTGCCTCACTCGCGGAGCGAGCTGAGCAGATGATTAGGGTCGGCAAAGTGTCGGCTGAGATAACAGGGATTCGGGCGACAAGCGAAATCGGAGGCGAGAGATGCTCCAGCCCTACCTCCCGCTAGTGCTCATGTTCGCGCTGGCCGGTGCGTTCGCGTTGTTCTCCGTGACGGCCGCGCCGTTCGTGGGTCCGCGCCGGTACAACAAGGCCAAGCTGGAGGCCTACGAGTGCGGCATCGAGCCGTCGCCGCAGCCGATGGTCGGCGGCGGGCGGATGCCTGTCGCCTACTACCTGACGGCGATGCTGTTCATCCTGTTCGACATCGAAATGGTGTTCCTCTACCCGTTCGCCGTCACCGCCGATTCGCTCGGATTGTTCGGGCTGGTCGAGATCGTGCTGTTCATCGGCACCGTCGGTTTCGCCTACATCTACGTATGGCGGCGCGGCGGGCTGGACTGGAACTAAGGGGCTAACCATGGGACTAGAGGAGAAACTCCCGAGCGGTGTGCTGCTGGCCAGCGTGGAGAAGCTGGTCAACTGGACCCGTAAGTCCTCGCTGTGGCCGGCCACCTTCGGGCTGGCCTGCTGCGCGATCGAGATGATGACCACCGGCGCGCCCCGCTACGACCTGGCCCGGTTCGGCATGGAGGTGTTCCGCGCCTCGCCCCGCCAGGCCGACCTGATGATCGTGGCCGGCCGGGTGAGCCAGAAGATGGCCCCGGTGCTGCGCCAGATCTACGACCAGATGCCCGAGCCGCGCTGGGTGCTGGCCATGGGCGTGTGCGCGTCCTCGGGCGGGATGTTCAACAACTACGCGATCGTGCAGGGCGTCGACCACATCGTGCCGGTGGACATGTACCTGCCCGGCTGCCCGCCACGCCCGGAAATGCTGATGGACGCCATCCTCAAGCTCCACGCGAAGATCATGGACGAGCCGCTCGGCCCGAAGCGGGCGGCGCTGCTCGCCGAGAGCGGCCACCGCACCGAGCTGATCCCGTCGTCTATCAAGTTTGCGAACAAGTGATGGCTGAGTCGAACGAACCGAGCACCCCGGAGCCGGGCGACGAGCACTCCTCGGCCGAGCGGCCCACCGAGAACGGCCTGGTTGCTCACGAGCCCAGCGGCGACGGCGGTCCGGTCGTGGCGGGGCACGAGCGGTCGGGCATGTTCGGCGTGCACGACAGCGGGGACACCTCAGGGTTCGGCGGGCTGCGACTGCCGGCCTACGCGCCGGCCCCGGCGGAGCGCCCGTACGGCGGCTGGTTCGACGACTTCGCCGACGAGCTGACCGCGTCGCTGGCCGAGCGGGGCATCGAGTCCAGCGCGATCCGGCAGGTCACCGTCGACCGGGGCGAGCTGACCCTGTACGTGCACCGGGACCGGATCCTCGACCTGTGCCGGACCATGCGCGACGACGAGGGCCTGCGGTTCGAGCTGCTGTCCAGCCTGTCCGGGGTGGACTACGGCGAGAAGGTCGCCGAGCGGCTGCACGTGGTCTACCACCTCACGTCGATGACCTACCGCCGTCGCGTCCGGCTGGAGGTCGCGGTGAGCGTGGAGGACCCGCACGTGCCCAGCGTCGTCGAGGTCTACCCGACGGCGGACTGGCAGGAGCGGGAGACCTGGGACATGTACGGCGTGATCTTCGACGGTCACCCCGCGCTGACCAGGATCCTGATGCCGGACGACTGGGAGGGCCACCCCCAGCGCAAGGACTACCCGCTGGGCGGGATCGCGGTGGAGTACAAGGGCGCCGAGATCCCCCCGCCCGACCAGCGGAGGAGCTACAGCTGATGACGACAGACCCGTACGCCGAGGAACGGATCACCACCGAGGGGCCGGTCTACACCGTGACCGGCGGCGACTGGGACTCCATCGTCGACTCGGTGACCGACGAGCACGACGAGCGGATCGTCGTCAACATGGGTCCGCAGCACCCGTCCACGCACGGCGTGCTGCGCCTGGTGCTGGAGCTGGAGGGCGAGACCGTCACCCAGGCCCGCTCGGTGATCGGCTACCTGCACACCGGCATCGAGAAGAACTGCGAGTACCGCACCTGGACGCAGGGCGTCACGTTCGTGACCCGCTGCGACTACCTGTCGCCGCTGTTCACCGAGACCGCCTACTGCCTGGCCACCGAGCGCCTGCTGGGAATCACCGCGCCCCGCCGCGCCCAGCTCGGCCGGGTGCTGCTGATGGAGATCAACCGGATCTCCTCGCACCTGGTCGCGATCGCCACCGGCGGCATGGAGCTGGGCGCGCTGACCGGCATGACCTCCGGCTTCCGCGAGCGCGAGGTCGCGCTGCACCTGCTGGAGCACCTCACCGGCCTGCGGATGAACCACGCCTACATCCGCCCCGGCGGCCTGGCCCAGGACTTCCCCGAGGACTACCGGGAAAAGATCCAGGAGTTCGTCGACTGGATGGACAAGTACCTGCCGTCCTACGACAAGCTCCTCACCGGCCAGCCCATCTGGAAGCAGCGGCTGGAAGGTGTCGGCTACCTCCCGGTGGACGGCTGCCTGGCGCTCGGCGCCACCGGACCGATCCTGCGTGCGGCCGGCTTGCCGTGGGACCTTCGTAAGACGGAGCCGTACTCCCTGTACGAGGAGTTCGACTTCGAGGTGCCCACCGCGACCGAGGCGGACTGCTACGCCCGCTACAAGCTGCGGGTGGCCGAGATGCACGAGTCGCTCAAGATCATCCGGCAGTGCCTGGAGAAGCTGGAGCCAGGGCCGGTGATGGTCGAGGACAAGAAGGTGGCCTGGCCGGCGCAGCTGTCGCTGGGCGCGGACGGGCTCGGCAACTCGCTGGAGCACGTTCGCAAGATCATGGGCCAGTCCATGGAATCCTTGATCCACCACTTCAAGCTGGTCACCGAGGGGTTCAAGGTGCCGCCCGGGCAGGCCTACTGCGCGGTGGAGTCGCCGCGCGGCGAGCTGGGCGCGCACCTGGTGTCCGACGGCGGCACCCGGCCGATGCGGGTGCACCTGCGCGAGCCCAGCTTCATCAACCTGCAGAGCATGCCGGCGATGAGCGAGGGCGGCATGATCGCCGACGTGATCGCGGCGGTGGCGTCGATTGACCCGGTGATGGGGGGATGCGACAGATGAGCGAGGTCCCGAGGGCGACGCCGGAGATGGCGGTGCCCCAGGCCGAGTCGACCGCCGAGGCGGAGTTCGACGAGCTGACCCGCCAGCGCGCGAAGCTGATCGTGTCCCGCTACCCGCACTCCCGGTCCGCGCTGCTGCCAATGTTGCACCTGGTGCAGTCCGTGCAGGGCTACGTCAGCCAGGCCGGCATCCAGTTCTGCGCCGAGCAGTTGGACCTGAGCACCGCCGAGGTCAGCGCGGTGGCCACCTTCTACACCATGTACAAGCGCCGCCCCGGCGGGGAGCACCTGGTCAGCGTGTGTACGAACACGCTGTGCGCCGCGATGGGCGGGGACAAGATCTACCAGCGGCTGTGCGAGCGGCTGGGCTCGGACGGGCGCCCGCTCAAGCACGAGGAGACCGCCGGCGACCCCGGCGCCACGGGCTCGATCACGCTGGAACACGCCGAGTGCCTGGCCGCCTGCGACCTGGCGCCGGTGATCCAGGTCAACTACGAGTACTACGACAAGCAGTCGCCGCGCTCGGCCACCGAGCTGGTGGACGCGCTGCGCCGGGGCGAGAAGCCGCCGCCCACCCGCGGCGCCCCGCTGACCGACTGGCGCACCGTCGAGCGCGAGCTGGCCGGGTTCTTCGACGACCTGCCGGCCGCCGCGGACGGCCCGAACGCCGCCGAGGAGACGTTCGCTGGCAACCGCCTCGCCGAGCAGAACGGCTGGGCCGCGCCCGCCATGCCGGAGAACGTCGAGCTGCCCCCCGTACCGGAGAAGAAGTGATGACGACCCCCGTAACCCCGGTGCTCACCCGCCGCTGGACCGCCGACCGGTCCTGGTCGCGGGAGACCTACGAGCGCACGAACGGCTACACGGCGCTGCGCACCGCCCTGGCCGCTCACCCGGACCAGCTGATCACGCTGGTCAAGGACTCCGGGCTGCGCGGGCGTGGCGGCGCCGGCTTCCCGACCGGCATGAAGTGGTCGTTCATCCCGCAGGGCGACTCCGGCCCGGCCGCCAAGCCGCACTACCTGGTGATCAACGCCGACGAGGGCGAGCCCGGGACCTGCAAGGACATCCCGATGATGATGGCCGACCCGCACGCGCTGGTCGAGGGCTGCATCATCACCAGCTACGCGATCAGGGCCAACTTCTGCGCCATCTACGTGCGCGGCGAGGCCCTGCACTGCATCCGCCGCGTCCAGCACGCCGTCAACGAGGCCTACGAGGCCGGCTACCTGGGCCGCGACATCCTGGGCAGCGGCTTCCACCTGGACATCGTGGTGCACGCCGGCGCCGGGGCGTACATCTGCGGCGAGGAGACCGCGCTGCTCGACTCGCTCGAAGGTCGTCGTGGTCAACCCCGTCTCAAGCCTCCGTTCCCGGCCACCGCCGGCCTCTACGCCGCACCCACCGTGGTGAACAACGTGGAGACCATCGCCAGCGTTCCCGACATCGTGAACGGCGGCAGCGACTGGTTCCGCGCGATGGGCACCGAGAAGAGCCCCGGCCCGAAGATCTACTCGCTGTCCGGGCACGTCGAGCGGCCCGGCCAGTACGAGGCGCCGCTGGGCACCACCCTGCGCGAGCTGCTGGAGCTGGCCGGCGGCATGAAGGACGGCATCCCGCTGAAGTTCTGGACGCCGGGCGGGTCGTCCACCCCGCTGTTCACCGCCGAGCACCTGGACGTACCGCTGGACTTCGAGGGCGCGGCGGCCGCCGGGTCCATGCTGGGCACCACCGCCGTGATGGTCTTCAACGAGACCGTCTCGGTGCCGTGGGCGGTGATGAAGTGGACCGAGTTCTACGAGCACGAGTCGTGCGGCAAGTGCACGCCGTGCCGCGAGGGCTGCTACTGGCTGGCCCAGGTCCTGGAGCGGATGGTGGCGGGCGAGGGCACCGAGGCGGATATCGACACCATGCTCGACGTCTGCGACAACATCCTCGGCCGCTCGTTCTGCGCGCTCGGTGACGGCGCGACCAGCCCGATCACCAGCGGGATCAAGTACTTCCGGCAGGAGTTCCTCGACCTGTGCAAGGCGCAGCCGGCGGTCCAGCGGCCGGAGCAGTTGGAAGAGCTGGTGGGGGCATGACTGTCACGCAAGACGCAACAACCGACGCGAGGCCGGTGCCGGAGGGGCACGTTCGGCTGACCATCGACGGCATCGAGGTGGACGCCCCCAAGGGCGAGATCCTGATCCGCACCTGCGAGCGGCTGGGCATCATCGTGCCCCGGTTCTGCGACCACCCGCTGCTGGAGCCGGCCGGTGCCTGCCGGCAGTGCCTGGTCGAGGTGGAGCTGGGCGGGCGGCCGATGCCCAAGCCGCAGGCGTCGTGCACGATGACGGTCGCCGACGGCATGGTGGTGCGCACCCAGCACACCTCGAAGGTCGCGGACAAGGCGCAGCAGGGCGTGATGGAGCTGCTGCTGATCAACCACCCGCTGGACTGCCCGATCTGCGACAAGGGCGGCGAGTGCCCGCTGCAGAACCAGGCCATGTCCAACGGCCGCGCCGACTCCCGGTTCATCGACCGCAAGCGCACGTTCCCCAAGCCGATCCCGATCTCCACGCAGGTGCTGCTGGACCGCGAGCGCTGCGTGCTCTGCCAGCGGTGTACGCGGTTCTCCGAGCAGATCGCCGGCGACCCGTTCATCGAGCTGCTCGAACGCGGCGCCGAGCAGCAGATTGGCGTGGCCGAGGACAAGCCGTTCCAGTCCTACTTCTCCGGGAACACCATCCAGATCTGCCCGGTCGGGGCGCTGACCAGCGCGGCCTACCGTTTCCGCTCGCGCCCGTTCGACCTGGTGTCCACCCCGTCGGTGTGCGAGCACTGCGCGGGCGGCTGCGCGCAGCGCAACGACACCCGGCGCGGCACCGTGATGCGCCGGCTGGCCGGCAACGACCCCGAGGTCAACGAGGAGTGGAACTGCGACAAGGGCCGGTTCGCGTTCCGGTACCTGACCTCGAAGGGACGCATCGAGCGGCCGCTGGTCCGCGGTGAGGACGGCGAACTGCGCGAGACGTCCTGGACGGAGGCGCTGCGGACGGCCGCCGAGGGGCTGATCGCCGCCCGCGAGGGCACACTGCCAGAAAGCGCGACTCACCCTGACGAAATCCCCGACTCGCGGAGTGGTGCGCGCGGGCTGGGCGTGCTTGTGGGTGGGCGTGTCACGTACGAGGACGCGTATGCGTATGCCAAGTTCGCTCGGGTGGCGGGGCGGACCAATGACGTGGACTTTCGGGGGCGGCCGCATAGTGCGGAGGAGTTGGAGTTCCTGGGCGCGCACGTTGTCGGCACGAACCCGGAGAACGGTGGGCTGACGTACGGCGCGGTGGAGGCGGCGCCGGCGGCGCTGGTCGTGGCGCTGGACCCGGAGGAGGAGGCGGGCATCCTGTTCCTGCGCTTGCGCAAGGCCGTGCGCAAGGGCGGGCTGCGGGTGTTCCACCTGGGGCAGTGGACGACGCCGAGCGTGCGCAAGACGAACGCCACCTTGATCCCGGCGGTCCCGGGGGACGAGCCGGCCGTGCTCGCCGGCTTGGACGGTGACGTGGTGGAGGCGCTGGGCCAGCCGGGCGCGGCGATCCTGGTCGGCGAGCGGGCGGCGGAGGTGCCCGGGCTGTACTCGGCGGTGTCCGAGCTGGCCGCGCGCACCGGCGCCACCATCGGCTGGGTACCGCGCCGGGCCGGCGACCGAGGCGCGCTGGAGGCCGGCGCGGTGCCGAATCTGCTGCCCGGCGGCCGCCCGGTCACCGACGCCCAAGCCCGTGCCGAAGTGGCCACCGCCTGGAACGTCGACGACCTCCCGACCCAACCCGGCCGCGACACGTCCGCGATCCTGGCCGCCGCCGCAAACGGCGAGCTGGCCGGCCTCGTGGTCGGCGGCCTCGACCCGTACGACCTGGCCGACCCGGAGGCCGCCCTGACCGGCCTGCGCGCCGCCGGCTTCGTCGTGAGCCTGGAGCTGCACACCTCCGCCGTGACCGAGCTGGCCGACGTGGTCCTCCCGGTCGCCCCCGACGTCAACCGCTCCGGCAGCTACCTGAACTGGGAAGGCCGCCGCCGCGCTTTCGACGTCACCCTCGAGGCCCCCGGCATGCTCCCCGACTGCCGAGTCCTGGACACCCTCGCCGTAGAAATGGACGTCGACCTCTACACCCAGACCCCGCACGCCGCCGCATCCGAGCTCGCCCGCCTAACCCCCCGCGAGTCGGGGATTTTGTCAGGGCGAGTCGCGGATTCTGTCAGGGGCACGCCCGCGCAGTCGCCGCAAGACGGGCAGGCCGTGCTGGCGAGCTGGCGGCAGCTGTTGGACGAGTCGTCGCTGGGCGTGGACGAGCCGCACCTGGCCGGGACCGCGCGGGCGCCCGAGGCGAGGGTGAACGCGGAGACGGCCGGGCGGCTCGGGTTGAGCGAGGGCGAGCCGGCGGTGGTGGCCACCGAGCAGGGCGCGATCTCGCTGCCGGTGCGGCTGGCCGACCTGCCCGACGGCGTGGTGTGGGTGCCGGCGCACTCGCCCGGCGCCAGGGTTCGGGCCACGCTCGGCGCCGGTCACGGCGATCTGGTCACGGTCACGGCGGGCACGGTTCAGGGCGAACCGGTCGGCGCCGCCTCGGAAGGACGGTCATGACGACGCTGCTGGCCGCGCACGCCGGGGGGCTCCTGGCTGCATTGTCTGGCGAGCGCGCAAGCTTGCTCGCGGCGAACGCGGAGGAGACCGAGCGGCTGCTCGCCGACGACCCGATCTGGCTGGTCATCCTCAAGGTGGTCGCGCTGTTCGCGATCGGCGTGGTGCTGACCCTGTTCATGATCAACTGGGAGCGCAAGGTCGTCGGCCGGATGCAGCACCGGCCCGGGCCGAACCGGGTCGGGCCGAACGGCTGGCTGCAGTCGCTCGCGGACGGGCTCAAGCTCGCGTTCAAGGAAGACATCATGCCGGTCACGGCGGACAAGGTGGTGTTCTTCCTGGCGCCGGTGATCTCCACGATCCCGGCCTTCGTGGCGTTCTCGGTGATCCCGTTCGGGCCGGAAGTGTCGATCTTCGGCGAGCACACGGTGCTGCAGCTGACCGACCTGCCGGTGGGGCTGCTGGTGGTGCTGGCCTGCTCCTCGCTCGGGGTGTACGGCATCGTGCTCTCCGGCTGGTCGTCCGGATCGCCGTACCCGCTGCTCGGCGCGCTGCGCTCGGCCGCGCAGGTGATCTCGTACGAGATCGCGATGGGGCTGTCCATCGTGGCGGTGGTGCTCTACTCGGGCACGCTGTCCACCGCCGGGATCGTGGACGCCCAGAAGGACGGCTGGTACATCTGGCTGCTGCTGCCCAGCTTCGTGGTGTTCTGCATCTCCATGGTCGGCGAGACCAACCGCGCCCCGTTCGACCTCCCGGAGGCGGAGTCCGAGCTGGTCGGCGGGTTCCACACGGAGTACTCCTCGCTGAAGTTCGCGCTGTTCTTCCTCGCCGAGTACGTGAACATGGTGACCGTCTCCGCGATGGCCACCACGTTCTTCCTCGGCGGGTGGCGGGCGCCGTGGCCGCTGAGCCTGTGGGAGGGCGCGAACCAGGGCTGGTGGCCGATGGTGTGGTTCATCGGCAAGATGCTGGTCTTCCTGTTCGTGTTCATCTGGCTGCGCGGCACGCTGCCCCGGCTGCGCTACGACCAGTTCATGCGGCTGGGCTGGAAGGGCCTGGTGCCGGCCAGCCTGCTGTGGATCCTGATGATCTTCGCCATCCGGACGTACCGGAACACCGGCGGCGGGGTCACCCTCGCGGTGGTGATCGGGATCGTGGTGGTGGCCGCGCTGATCTTCGCGTTCCTGATGCCCGAGCAGCGGCGGCCGGAGTCCGCGGAGGTCGAGGTGGCCTCGGACTACCCGGTGCCGCCGCTGGACCTGAAGGTGCCGACGCAACCGAGGCACCGGCTGCGGGCGCGGACGGTCGCGGAGGGCGAGCGGTCCGAGGGCGCGGCCCTGACCAGTGCACCCAGCAATGCAGGGAGCAACGACGATGTTTGATGCCTTCAAAGGCTTCGGCGTCACCTTCGGCACGATGTTCAAGAAGGTGGTCACCGAGCAGTACCCGGAGGACTTCCGGCCCACCGCGCCGCGCTACCACGGCCGCCACCAGCTCAACCGGCACCCGGACGGGCTGGAGAAGTGCGTGGGCTGCGAGCTGTGCGCCTGGGCCTGCCCGGCCGACGCGATCTTCGTCGAGGGCGGGAACAACACCGAGGAGGAGCGCTACTCCCCGGGTGAGCGCTACGGCAAGGACTACCAGATCAACTACCTGCGGTGCATCGGCTGCGGGCTGTGCGTGGAGGCCTGTCCGACCAGGTCTTTGACGATGATCAACTTCTACGAGCTGGCCGACGACGACCGGCAGCACCTGATCTACACCAAGGAACAGCTGATGGCCCCGCTGCTGCCGGGCATGGAGCAGCCGCCGCACCCGATGCGCCTCGGCGACGACGAGCAGGACTACTACGTCCAGGCTCCCGCCCAGGCCCGCGACCCAGAGGTGTCCGATCCGGTGGGGGAGCAGGTGAAGTGAGCACGCTCGTACTCGCGCAGGCCGCGGCGGACACCGGCGGGCCCGTGACGATCGGTGAGGCCGTCGCGTTCTGGATCCTCGGCCCGATCGCGCTGGCCGGGGCGCTGGGCATGGTGTTCGCCCGCAACGCCGTGCACTCCGCGCTCTGGCTGGCCATGACCATGCTCAGCCTGGGCGCGCTGTACATGGCGCAGCAGGCGCCGTTCCTCGGCTTCGTGCAGATCATCGTCTACACCGGCGCGGTGATGATGCTGTTCCTGTTCGTGCTGATGCTGGTCGGGCGGGACAGCTCGGACTCGGTGGTGGAGGTGCTGCGCGGGCAGCGGCTGGCCGGCGCGGTGCTCGGCATCGGCCTGGCCGGGCTGTTGGTCGGCGGGCTCGCCCCGTCGCTGACGGCGGTCACCCCGGCCGGGCTGGGCGGCGCGAACGCGGCCGGCGGCCAGGCCGGCAACGTGGCCAGCCTCGGCAACCTGATCTTCACCAAGTACCTGTTCGCCTTCGAGCTGACCTCCGCGCTGCTGATCACCGCCGCGCTGGGCGCCATGCTGCTGGCGTTCTCGCAGCGCAAGCACGCGGCCAAGCGCGGCCAGCGGGCCACCGTGGAGGCCAGGCTGCGCGGCGAGCACGACAGGATCTCGCCGCTGCCCGGCCCCGGCGTGTTCGCCACCACCAACTCGGTGGCCACCCCGGCGCTGCTGCCGGACGGCTCGATCGCGCCGGAGTCGCTGTCCGAGATCATCGAGTCGGTGCCGGCCGAGGAGGAGCCCGAGCTGCCCGCCCCGGACGCGCACGCGCTCACCGGCGGCGGTCCCGCCGAGCTTGCGGAGCGCGAGGAGAGCCAGCGATGACCCCCACGTACTACCTGCTGCTGTCCGCGCTGCTGTTCACCATCGGCGCGGTCGGGGTGCTGGTCCGCCGCAACGCCATCGTGGTGTTCATGTGCATCGAGCTGATGCTCAACGCGGTGAACCTGACCCTGGTCACCTTCTCCCGGATCAACGGCGCGCTGGACGGCCAGGTCATGGCGTTCTTCGTGATGGTCGTCGCCGCCGCCGAGGTGGTGGTCGGGCTGGCCATCATCATGTCCATCTTCCGCACCCGCCGCTCGTCCTCCGTCGACGACGCCAACCTGCTCAAGTACTAGGAGTCGACCTTGTTCAGCTCCCCAACGTCGCTCCTTGCGGTCGGTGATGTCGCGCCGGCCACCGGGCTCGGTTCGTACGCCTGGTTGCTGTTCGCGCTGCCGGCGGCGGGCGCGGCGGTGTTGTTCCTGGCCGGGCGGAGGGCGAACGCCTGGGGGCACGTGCTGGGCTGCCTGACCGTGCTCGCCTCGTTCGCCATCGGGCTCACGCTGTTCTTCCAGGCGCTCGGCGCCGCGCCCGAGCAGCGCACCACCGAGCTCAAGCTGTTCAGCTGGATCGCGGTGAACGACCTGCACGTGGACTTCGGGCTGCGCCTGGACCCGCTGTCGCTGACGTTCGTACTCCTGATCACCGGCGTCGGCTCGCTGATCCACATCTACTCGATCGGCTACATGGCCGAGGATCCGGGCCGGCGGCGGTTCTTCGCCCAGCTCAACCTGTTCGTCACGGCGATGTTGCTGCTGGTGCTCGGCAACAACTTCGTGCTGCTCTACCTGGGCTGGGAGGGCGTCGGCCTGGCGTCGTACCTGCTCATCGGGTGGTACCAGGACCGCCCCTCGGCGGCCACCGCCGCGAAGAAGGCGTTCCTGATGAACCGGGTCGGCGACGTCGGCCTGGCGTTGGCGATCTTCCTGCTCTGGACGAACCTGGGCACCATCCAGTACAGCGAGGTGTTCGCGCGCGTCGGCGAGCTGGGTCACGGCACGGTGCTGGCGATCTGCGTGCTGCTGCTGCTCGGCGCCTGCGGCAAGTCCGGCCAGTTCCCGCTGCAGGCCTGGTTGCCGGACGCGATGGAGGGCCCGACCCCGGTGTCCGCGCTCATCCACGCCGCAACCATGGTCACCGCCGGTGTCTACCTGGTCGCGCGGACCAACCCGATCTACAACGTGAGCGACGACGGCCGGCTGATCGTGACCCTGGTCGGGGTGATCACGCTGCTCATCGGCGCGATCATCGGCTGCGCGTACGACGACATCAAGAAGGTCCTGGCGTACTCCACGGTCAGCCAGATCGGCTACATGATGCTCGGCGTCGGGCTCGGGCCGGCCGGCTACGCGCTGGGCATCTTCCACCTGCTCACCCACGGCTTCTTCAAGGCCGGGCTGTTCCTCGGCGCCGGCTCGGTGATGCACGGCATGAACGACAACGTGGACATGCGCCACTACGGCGGGCTGCGCAAGTACATGCCGATCACCTTCTGGACGTTCGGGCTGGGCTACCTGGCGCTGATCGGGTTCCCGTTCCTGTCCGGCTACTTCTCCAAGGACGCGATCATCGAGGCGGCCGCCGCGCAGCCGGGCTGGCGCGGGGTGGTGATGGGCGGCGCCGCCATGCTGGCCGCCGGACTCACCGCGTTCTACATGACCCGGCTGATGCTGATGACCTTCTTCGGCAAGGAACGCTGGAAGGAGCTGCGCGCGCCGGACGGGCACGAGTACCACCCGCACGAGTCGCCGGCGGTGATGACCATCCCGATGGTGCTGCTGGCGGTCGGCTCAGTGTTCGCCGGGTTCGCGCTGCAGTCCAACCACGCGATCATGAAGTGGCTCTCCCCTACGCTCGGCGAGCTGGAAGAGGGCGGGCACGGCATCCTGTCGCACACCACGGTGGCCACCGGCACCCTGGTGCTCTCCGCGCTGGGCGTGCTGATCGCGTACCTGGTGGTCGGCCGGCGGGCGGTGCCGGTCACGCGGCCGGAGCCGGTGTCGTTCCCGGTACAGGCCGCGCGCCGCGACCTGTACGCCAACGCGATCAACGAGGCGCTCATCGCCCGGCCAGGCACCTGGTTGTCGCGCGCGCTGGTGTTCCTGGACAACAAGGGCGTGGACGGCATCGTGAACGGGATCGCCGCCCTGCTCGGGGGGACTTCCGGGCGGATGCGCCGGTTGCAGACCGGGTTCGTGCGCTCCTACGCGCTGAGCATGCTCGGCGGCACTGTACTGATCATCGCGGCGCTGCTGGCCGTCCGCTTCGGGACCCAGTGAGGACTATTCGGTGAACGTGTCTCAGAGCTCCCTGTTGCTCATCCTGCTGCTGCTCCCGCTGGTCGGGGCGGGGGCGGTGGCCACGCTGAAGGAGAACGCGCGCGCGGCCAAGGCGATGGCGATGGTCTTCGCGCTGGCCGAGCTGGCGCTGACGGCGGTGGCCTGGTTCTCCTACTCGATCGGGCTGGCCTACCTGACCCGGTTCCAGCTGGTGTTCGACGTGCCGTGGATCCCGGCGTTCGGCACCCGGCTCAGCCTGGGCGTGGACGGCATCGCGCTGGTCATGCTGGCGCTGATCGCGGTGCTGGTGCCGATCGTGATGGGCTCGTCGTGGGCGGACCGGCTGCCGGAGGGGCGCAGCGCGGCCGGCTTCTACTCGCTGCTGCTGGCGACGCAGGGCCTGCTGGTCGGCGTGTTCGCGGCCACCGACGTGTTCCTGTTCTACGTGTTCTTCGAGGCCATGCTGGTGCCGATGTACTTCCTCATCGGCCGGTTCGGCGGGCCGAAGCGGCAGTACGCGGCCGTGAAGTTCTTCCTGTACTCGCTGCTCGGCGGGCTGATCATGCTCGGTTCGGTGATCGGGCTGTACGTGGTCAGCGCGGACCGGCTGCCCACGGGTGGCACGTTCAGCTGGACCGCGCTGCAGTCGCTGGCGGCGAGCGTGCCCGAGTCGGTGCAGATCTGGCTGTTCCTCGGGTTCTTCGTGGCGTTCGCGATCAAGGCCCCGCTGGTGCCGCTGCACACCTGGCTGCCCGACGCCGGTGCCGAGGCGCCGATCGGGGCCGGCGTGCTGCTGGTCGGCGTGCTGGACAAGGTGGCCACCTTCGGCTTCCTGCGCTACTGCCTGCCGCTGTTCCCGGCCGCGTCCAAGACGCTGGCGCCGCTGGTGCTGGTGCTGTCCGTGATCGGGATCATCTACGCGGCGCTGCTCGCGGTCGGCCAGGACGACATGAAGCGGTTCGTGTCGTACACCTCGATCGCGCACTTCGGGTTCATCTCGCTGGGCATCTTCGCGTTCTCGTCCCAGGCGTTCGCCGGCTCGGTGCTGTACATGGTCAACCACGGCATCACCACCGGCATGCTGTTCATCACCGTGGGCATGCTGATCGCGCGCGGCGAGTCGCGGCTGATCTCCGACTACGGCGGGGTGTCCAAGCTGACCCCGGCGCTGGCCGGGTCGTTCCTGGTGGCCGGGCTGGCCTCGCTGGCGCTGCCGGGCACGAACTCGTTCGTCAGCGAGTTCCTGGTGCTGATCGGGTCGTTCCCGCGCGAGCCGGTGTACACGATCATCGCAACGGTCGGGATCATCTTCGCCGCGCTGTACGTGCTGTGGGTGTACCAGCGGCTGTTCCAGGGGCCGGTGCGGGGAAACGCGGTGCTCGCGTCCGTGCCGGGGCCGGGCTCGGTCGGTGACCCGGCGGTGCGCGGGGCGTTCGCGGACCTGACCCGCCGGGAGATCGGCGTGCTGGTCCCGCTGGTCGCGCTGGTGCTGGCGATCGGCTTCTTCCCGGGGCCGGTGCTGGACGTGATCAACCCGTCGGTGACGGCGACCATGCATGAGGTCGGGTTGCCCGACCCGGTTGGAGGGTTGAAGTGATGTTCCTGGCTCAGGGGGCGGTGGCGGAGGTGCCCTCGGTGGCGTACTTCCCGCTGTCCCCGCTGCTGGTCATCCTGGCGGCGGCCTGCCTCGGCGTGCTGGTGGAGGCGTTTCTGCCCCGGCACCAGCGGTGGGCCTCGCAGGTCACGCTGACCCTGCTGGCGCTGGTGGTGGCCGGGGTGCTGCTCGGCGCGTACGCGGTCGGCGGCGCGAAGCCGGTGGTGACGCTGGCCGGCTCGATCTCGGTGGACCGCCCGACGCTGTTCCTGTGGGGCACCCTGCTGGCGCTCGGGCTCGGCGGCGTGCTGTTGATCGCGGACCGCTCGGTGGAGCCGGGCGGGTCGTTCATCACTGACGCCGCGGGCGTGGAGACCGCTCGGGTGCCGGCGGCGGTCGGTGCGGGCGGCAACGGCCCCGGCTCCGGTGAGACCCGGCGCGAGGTGATCCCGCCGGGCACGCCGCAGGACCGGATCACCGCCGGGCGGGCCGGCATGCAGACCGAGGTGCTGCCGCTGACCCTGTTCGCGCTGGCCGGCATGATGACCTTCTGCGCGGCCAACGACCTGCTGACCATGTTCGTCGCGCTCGAGGTCCTGAGCCTGCCGCTGTACCTGCTGTGCGGGCTGGCGCGGCGGCGCCGGCTGCTCTCCCAGGAGGCGGCCGTCAAGTACTTCCTGCTGGGGGCGTTCGCCTCGGCGTTCTTCCTGTACGGGCTGGCGCTGCTGTACGGCTACGCGGGCTCGGTGAAGCTGGCCGACATCGCGGCGGCCTCGGCCGGCTCGCAGCGCTCGGACACGCTGCTGTTCGGCGGGCTGGCGCTGCTGGTGGTGGGGCTGCTGTTCAAGGCCTCGGTCGGGCCGTTCCACACCTGGACCCCGGACGTCTACCAGGGCGCGCCGACCCCGGTCACCGCGTTCATGTCGGCGGCGACCAAGGTGGCGGCGTTCGGCGCCATCCTGCGGGTGCTCACCGTCGGGTTCGGGGTGACCCGGTGGGAGTGGCGCGGGGTGCTCTGGGCCGTGGCGATCGCGTCCATGGTGATCGGCGCGGTGATCGGCCTCACCCAGACCGACATCAAGCGCCTCGTCGCCTACTCCTCGGTGGCGCACGCCGGTTTCATCCTGGTCGGCGCGATCGCGATCACCGAGTCCGGGCTGTCCGGCACGCTGTTCTACCTGCTCACCTACGGCTTCACCTCGCTGGCGGTGTTCGCGGTGATCAGCCTGGTGCGCGACGGCAACGGCGAGGCCACCCACCTGTCCCAGTGGGCCGGCCTGGCCAAGCGCTCCCCGGTGACCGCCGCGATCATGTCGTTCCTGCTGCTCGCGCTCGCCGGCATCCCGCTGACCAGCGGCTTCACCGGCAAGTTCGCGGTGTTCTCGGCGGCGCTGGCGGACGGCATGGCACCGCTCGTGATCATCGCCCTGGTGGCGAGCGCGGTGGCCGCGTTCTTCTACCTGCGGGTGATCGTGCTCATGTACTTCAGCGAGCCCGCGCCGGACGGCCCCACCGTGACCGTCCCCGGCGCGTTCACCACCGCCGCGATCACGCTGGGCGTGCTCATCACGCTGCTGCTCGGGGTGGTTCCCACGTTGGCCTTGACGTGGGCGGGCGCCGGAGGGTTCGTAAGCTGAAAGGCGTGCAGGAATCGAGTCGGGTGGCCGGGATCGACTTCATGGACCCGGCGTTGGCCGAGGCCATCGACAACGGGCTGGCCCGCGTCGAGGAGGTGCTCCACCGCGAGGTGCGCAGCGACTACGACTTCGTGGTCGAGACGTCGCTGCACCTGATCGACGCCGGCGGCAAGCGGTTCCGCCCGCTGTTCACCCTGCTCGCCGGCCAGGTCGGCCCGCAGCCGGACTCGCCGGGCGTGGTCACCGCCGGCGCCGTGGTGGAGCTCGTGCACCTGGCCACGCTGTACCACGACGACGTGATGGACTCGGCCACCATGCGGCGGGGCGCGGAGAGCGCGAACGCCCGCTGGGACAACTCGGTGGCCATCCTCACCGGCGACTTCCTGTTCGCGCACGCGTCGCGGCTGGTCGCCGACCTCGGCCCGGAGGCGGTGCGGATCATCGCGGACACCTTCGCCGAGCTGGTCACCGGCCAGATGCGCGAGACCCGAGGCCCGCGCGCCGGCGAGGACCCGGTGAAGCACTACCTGGCGGTGGTCGCGGAGAAGACGGGTTCGCTGATCGCCACCGCCGGCCGGTACGGCGCGATGTTCGCCGGCTGCACCCTGGAGCAGGTGGCCGCGCTGCGCCGGTTCGGTGAGATCATCGGCACCGCGTTCCAGGTCTCCGACGACGTGATCGACATCGCCTCGCCGAAGGAGAGCTCGGGCAAGACCCCCGGCACCGACCTGCGCGAGGGCGTCTCCACGCTGCCCATGCTCTACGCCGTGCAGTCCCCGGGCGCCGACCGCCTGCGCTCGCTGCTGTCCGCGCCCCTGACCGACGACGCCCTGGTCGACGAGGCCCTGGCGCTGCTGCGCGCCGGCGACGGCCTGGACCGCGCCCGCGACACCCTCCGCGCCCAGGCCGAGTCCGCCCGCGCCGAACTGGTCGCCCTCCCCTCCTGCACCGCCCGCGACGCCCTGGCCTCCCTCACCGAGTACGTGGTCGACCGCACCGGCTGACCGGCCTCCTTGCCGGCCGCCGCACACCTTGTTGGGGTGTCGCACACGGTGCGAGGTGTGCGGCGGACCCGGTAGGTAGGCGGCGGGCCTCAGGTACGGGCGGTCACCTGGGTGAGGATGTGCTCCAGGCGGTGGGCGGTGGCGAGCAGGGCGCGGTCGCCGCCGGGGGTGCCGTCCAGGGACAGGCCGATCGGGAGGTTCTCGGTCGGGATCGGGAGGGTCAGGCCGGGGAGGCCGATGAGGCTGCCGGGGGCGGTGTTGCGGGTGAGGACATCGAAGGCGCTCGCTTCGTCGGCGCCGGCCGGGGCGGCGGGCTGGGGCGTGGTCGGGAACGCCAACGCGTGCAGGTCGTAGGTACCGAACGCGCGCCGGTACGCGCTGTGCAGCTCGCCACGGCCGTGCGCTATCGCGTGGTCGTACGCCTCCTCGGCGATCGCGCCCGGGGCGCCGTCCAGCACACAGCCCTGGAAGAAGGCCCGCACCCGCTCCCCGGACACCTTCTCCACCAGGTCGGACAGGGTGAGGGACGGAAGGTACGCGGCGAGGTAGCGGGTCAGCTCGCGGCGGGCCTCGAACGCGACGATCGGCAGGCCGATCCGCTGCTCGACGTCGTTGACCTCGAAGTTCGGCACATCGATGACCGTCACGCCCGCGCCCCGCAACAGCTCCAGCGCGGCCTCGAAGGCGTCAACGGTCGAAGGGTCGGCGGGGGCGCGGCGCCACGAGGTGGGCACCCCGATCCGGAGCCCCGTGGCGGGGGGTACGAGCGGTCGGGTGACCGGTTCGCCGGCCAGGACGCTGTCCAACAGGGCGAGGTCGGCCACGGTGTGCGCGATCGGGCCGGGCGTGTCCCTGGTGCCGGACAGCGGTGTGATCGCCTCGGTGGGGTAGCGCCCGCGTGTGGGCCGCAGCCCGCACACGCCGTTGAGCGCGGCCGGGATCCGCACGGACCCGCCGGTGTCGGTGCCCAGGCCCGCGGGCACGCCCAACGCCACCGCCACGGCGGTCCCGGAGCTGCTGCCGCCGGCGATGTGCCCGGCGTCGCGGGCGTTGAGCGCGGGCCCGGCCGCCGACGCCGCGCCGGTCACGCCCATGGACAGCTCGTGCATGTTGGCCTTGGCGAGCACCACGGCGCCGGCCGCTCGCAGCCGAGCCACCGCCGGGGCGTCGCCGGCCGGCACGAAGCCGGACATCGCGGGCGTCGCCGCGGTGTTGGGCAGCCCGCCGACGTGGATGTTGTCCTTGACCACGATCGGCACGCCGTGCAGCGGGCCGGCCTCGCCGCGCTGGTGGTCGACCTGCCAGGCCGCGCGCAGCGCCGGCTCCTCGGCGAGCGTGATCACCGCGTTGCGGTCGGCGTGGCGCCGCAGCGCGTCCAGCGCCCGCTCGGTGAGCGCCTGGCTGGTGGCGCGGCCGAGGACGGCATCGTCCAAGCCCGTCATCGGGACACCTCCTCGAGCCGGCGGTTGCGGGTACTGGCCGCGAACAGGTTGACGATCGCGGCGACCACCAGGAACCCGACCAGCAACAGCAGGGCCGGCAGCGGCGCCAGCGAGGCGGCGAACCCGGCGACCACGAACACCCCGATCCCGCCGCCGACGTGCCCGATGCTGTCGGACACCGCGTAGCCGGTGGTGCGGCACCGGGTGGGGAAGCTCTCGGCGGTCAGGGCGTACTGCGGCGCCACCCAGACGTTCTGGCCGAAGAACGAGATCACCGCGCCGAGGAACACCAGCGCCGGGCTGCCCCCGGCCAGCGCGACCAGCACCGCCCCGACCACCGCGACCGCGGCCCCGACCGGCAGCCAGTACTTGCGCTCCAGCGCCTCGGAGTACCACACCGCGACCACCGCGCTGGCCACGAAGCCGAGCAGGCCGACCGCCGAGACCATCCCGGCCGCCGGGGGCGAGTAGCCGAACGCGGTCAGCACGCTGGTGAAGCCCGCGCCGAAGGCGTACAGGGTCACGTACCCGGCCATCCACGCGCCGCCGAGGATCAGGCAGCGCCGCAGGTAGACCGGATCTCCGAACAGCTCGCGGTACGCACCGGGGCCGGCCAGCGTCGGCGCCGGGGCATCGGTGGCCGGCGCGGGCAGCGGCCCCCGGCGCTCGGCGCGGCGCTCCATGTCCCGGATGACCGTCTCGGCCTCGGCGGTGCGGCCGGTGACCAGCAGCCAGCGCGGCGACTCCGGCAGCTTCGCCCGCAGCAGCACCGACGCCAGCGCCAGCAGCGCGCCGAGCACGTACATCCAGCGCCACTGCGGCCCGGACGGCCCGGACGCCAGCGCGAACGGCAGCCCGTCCGGCCAGGGCGCCGGCTGGGTGGTCAGGATCAGCCCCAGCCAGACGGCCAGTGCGCCGCCGACGGCCGCCAGCAGAAACAGGATCGAGGTGAACCTGGCCCTGGTCCGGCGCGGCGCCACCTCGTTGACGTAGGTGTTCATCACCGCCAGGTCGGCGCCGATGCCGAGGCCGGTGACCAGCCGCGACACCGAGAAGTTGGTGAAGTCCCCGCTCAGCGCGCTGTAGAGCGAGCCGGCGCCGGTCAGCGCCATGGTGAACATCAGGATCTGGCGGCGGCCGAACCAGTCGGCCAGCGGCGCGATGGTCAGCGCGCCGATGCCGTAGCCGATCAGGCTGACCAGGATCGGGATGTTGATCGAGCCGAGCGCGTTCAGCGGCGTGCAGCCCGGCTTGATGTCCACGCAGGTCTGGATGAACGACACGTTGATGTCGAACACGTCGTACTGGACGAACAGCATGCCCAGCCCGATGATCACGAAGAACAGCCTGGTCAGGCTCCATTCCTCGATCCGGTCCAGCCGCGCGGACAGCGTCGAGACGTCGCTGCCCAGGCCTCGTGAGGCCTGTTCTGGTTTGCTCATGACCGACCTTCGGTGCTCGGCCCGACTTCTTGTGGGCGGCGAGCGTATCTCTCATACTCACCCACACGGTTGGCTCAGAGAGCACAAGGAATTGTCCGTGCGCGCAGCTGGTGTCTTCTTCAGGAGTCGGGCTATTCATCGAGACCGCCTCCGGCGGTCGCGCGCCGTCACGTCGGTCTTTCCTGTGACGTCCGTTTGGCGCGGATCCGTCGCTCGGGCGGGCTGCATCCATCCGCCACCTCCCCGCCGCCCCTGGCCCGCCGTCGCTAGACGGATTCATGAATAGCCCTCCTGGTGGAGACTTCGCCGTCGACCTGTCCACCGAGGTCGCGCGGCGGGAGCGGTTCGACTACTGGCAGGACGTCATCTGTGACGTCTTCGTCAAGCTGGACGCGCGCCGGCTGGTCGCGGCCGAGGAGTTCACCGGGTCGCTGAGCAGCGTGCGCGCCGGCGCGGTGCGGGTGAGCCGGATGCGGGTGTCCGCGCACGAGGTCACCCGCTCGGCCCGGGCGATCGCGCGCTCCGACACGCACTCACAGCTGATCAACATGCCGCTGACCGGCCGCTGTGACGTGCTCATGCAGGACGGTCGCTCGGCCGTGCTCAACGCGGGCGACTTCGCGCTCTCGGACACCTCACGCCCGTACCGGCTGCGGTTCCGGGAGTCGTTCGATATGTTCGTGCTGCACATCCCCGACCAGCTGCTCGCCGGCCTGGTGCCGAGGCTGCCCGAGCTGACCGCGACGGCCGTGCGCGCCGACGGCTTCACCGGCTCCCTGCTGCGCCCGCTGCTGGCGAACATCCACGCCGGCGCCGGGGCGGACGGCTCGGAGCGGGCGCTGCATCTGGGCGCGGCGGCGGTCGACCTGGTCGCGGCGTCGTTGGCCGAGCTGTGCGACCAGCGCGGCGTGTCCGTGGCCCGCCCGCCGATGCCCCGGAGCGTGCACCTGATGCGCGCCAAGCGGCTCATCGACCAGCGGCTGCGCTCGCCGGACCTGACGCCCACGGCGATCGCCGCCGGCTGCGCCATCTCCGTCCGCTACCTGCACGCGCTGTTCCAGGACGAGGGCACCACTGTCTCCCGCTACGTGCTGGACCGCCGGCTCGCGCTGGCCGCCCGCGACCTGACCGACCCCCGGCTGGCCGGCCACACCATCGCCGAGCTGGCCGCCCGCAACGGCTTCAAGGAGGCCGCGCACTTCACCAGGACGTTCACCAAGCGGTACGGCCACAGCCCGCGCGAACACCGCCGCCTGCCGTCGTCCTGATCGATCACCTGGTTGTGCTATAGAAAATTTCGGGAATTAGGTCTCCGGGCGTGGCCTGACGCGGGTTGTTCTGTGATTATCTTCACCGATCAGACCGGAGGGAGGGCAGACGATGGCGGAGCTGTTGCAGCACGGACCGGTTCTGCCGCTGGTCCTCGCGGTGATCGTGGTGCTCGTCGCGATCGTCGTGATCGGGGTACGGATGCGCGCGGTGCGGCGGCGTCGAGCCCGGGCGGAACGGGAGGCCGAGGCGAACGTCATCGAGACGCCGCCGGACTCCGATCCCGGCCCGCCGGATCCGAACGACCAGGTGCGGCCGGCCGATGCCAACCCTGCCGAGCCGGCCGCGCGCGAGGCCGGTCCGCCGGAACCCGAGCCCCGGCCGCCGGCCCCCGTGGCCGGGGTGGACTCCGCGCTGGCCGCCCTGGACGTCGGACGGTTCACCTCGAGCCTGTCACCGGGATCGGGCGCCCGGAGACGCCCGCTGATGCCCGTACCCCGAGCCGCCGCCGACGACACCGCGGCCGACCCCGCCGCCGACGACCCCGAACCGGCCGATAACCCCGAGCCGGCCGACGAGCGCGCTACGGAACCGCCGTACCCCGGTGCCGCGCACCCCCGCCCGGACGGCTCGGCGCCCTCGTCCGAGTACCGGATCAAGGCGAACCTCGCGGTGAAGCGCTACTACACGGACGCCTCGCCCTACTACGCCCGCACCACCGCCCAGCTCTGGTTCCGCACCGCCGAGGACGCCGAGCGAGCCGGCTTCACCGCCGCGCGCTGACGCGCGAGGCCTACTCCACCGTCCAGGTGTCGTTGCCGCGCAGCAACGCGGCCAGGTCGGGGGACTTGCGGGCCTTCGCCTCGGTGAGCTGGGCGCGGGCGCCGTCGTCGTAGGTCGGGCGCTGCACGGAGCGGAACACGCCGGTCACCGTGTGCGTGAGGTCCTGGTCGGACAGCCGCGACAACGCGAACGCGAAGCTCGGGTCGTCCCGGGAGGCGTCGTGCACCACCACGGCGTCCTCGCCGACCTCGGCCACCGGCGCGACCTTCAGCCCGTACCCGTCCTCGGAGCGGATCACGCCCAGCTCGCCGTCCGCGCCGAACCGGATCGGCTCGCCGTGCTTCAACGGAATCAACCGCTGCTTGGACTCGTCGCCGCCGCGCCGGATGACGTCGAAGGCGCCGTCGTTGAAGATCGGGCAGTCCTGGTAGATCTCCACGAACGACGTGCCTCGGTGCGCCGCGGCCGCGCGCAGCACCTCGGTCAGCTCGGCGCGGTTCGCGTCGATGGCGCGCGCCGCGAACGTCGCCTCCGCCCCGAGCACCACCGACAGTGGGTTGAACGGCTGGTCCAGCGAGCCCATCGGGGTCGACTTGGTGACCTTGCCGATCTCCGAGGTGGGCGAGTACTGGCCCTTGGTCAGCCCGTAGATCCGGTTGTTGAACAGCAGGATCGTCATGTTGACGTTGCGCCGCACCGCGTGGATCAGGTGGTTGCCGCCGATGGACAGCGCGTCGCCGTCGCCGGTCACCACGAACACCGACAGGTCAGGCCGGGTCACCGCCAGCCCGGTGGCGATCGTCGGCGCGCGCCCGTGGATGGAGTGCATGCCGTACGTGTTGAGGTAGTACGGGAAGCGCGACGAGCAGCCGATGCCGGAGACGAACACGACGTTCTCCCGGCGCAGCCCGAGCTGCGGCAGGAAGGCGCGCACGGCGGCCAGCACGGCGTAGTCACCGCAGCCGGGGCACCAGCGGACCTCCTGGTCGGAGGTGTACTCCTTGGCGGTCTGCTTCTCGTCGGTGGTCGGGATGCCGTCCAGTCCGCCGATCGACGGCAAGCCGAGGTCGGTCGCGGTCACAGCAGATCCCCCTTCAACGCGTCGATGAACACGTTCTGCAGCTCCTCGGCCCGGAACGGCAGCCCGGAGACCTTGGTGTACGACTTGACGTCCACCAGGTACCGGCCGCGCAGCAGCAGCGCGAGCTGGCCCAGGTTCATCTCCGGGACCAGCACCGTGCGGTAGCTGCGCAGCACGTCGCCGAGGTTGGCCGGCAGCGGGTTGAGGTGGCGCAGGTGCGCCTGGGCGACGGACATCCCGAGCCCGCGCACCCGGCGGCAGCCGGCGCCGATCGGCCCGTACGTGGAGCCCCAGCCCAGCACCAGCACCTCGGCGTCGCCGTCCGGGTCGTCCACCTCGATGTCCGGCACCGGGATGTGGTCGATCTTGGCCTGGCGCAGCCGGACCATCCGGTCGTGGTTGTCCGGGTCGTAGGAGATGGAGCCCTTGCCGTCGGCCTTCTCCAGCCCGCCGATCCGGTGCTCCAGGCCCGGGGTGCCGGGGATGGCCCACGGCCGGGCCAGCGTGTCGTCGTCGCGCTGGTACGGCCAGAAGTCGCCGGAGTCGTCGGTGGCGTTCGGCTCGGTGGCGAAGCCGGGGTCGATCCGCGGCAAATCGTGCACCTCGGGGACTTTCCAAGGCTCGGAGCCGTTGGCCAGCGAACCGTCCGAGAGCAGCATCACCGGGGTGCGGTAGGTGACGGCCAGCTTGGTGGCCTCCAGCGCGGCCGCGAAGCAGTCGCCGGGCGAGCGCGGCGCGATGATCGGCAGCGGGCACTCGCCGTTGCGGCCGAACATGGCCTGCAGCAGGTCGGCCTGCTCGGTCTTGGTGGGCAGCCCGGTGGACGGCCCGCCGCGCTGCACGTCGATGACCAGCAGCGGCAGCTCCAGTGCCACGGCAAGGCCGGTGGCCTCGGACTTCAGCGAGATGCCGGGCCCGGAGGTGGTCGTCACCCCGAGCGCGCCGCCGAACGCCGCGCCGATCGCCGAGCCGATGCCGGAGATCTCGTCCTCGGCCTGGAACGTGGTCACGCCGAAGGACTTGTGCTTGGACAGCTCGTGCAGGATGTCCGAGGCCGGGGTGATCGGGTACGAGCCGAGGAACACGGGCAGCCCGGACTGCTGGCCGGCCGCCACGATGCCGTAGGCCAGCGCGGTGTTGCCGGTGATCTGGCGGTAGATGCCCTGCTTGAGCTTGGCCGGGGCCACCTCGTAGGTGACGGCGAAGCTCTCGGTGGTCTCGCCGTAGTTCCAGCCGGCGCGGAAGGCGAGGATGTTGGCCTCGGCCAGCTCGGGCCGGCGGGCGAACTTCTCCCGCAGGAAGCGTTCGGTGCCCTCGGTGGGCCGGTGGTACATCCAGCACAGCAGGCCGAGGGCGAACATGTTCTTGGCCCGCTCGGCGTCCTTCTTGGACAGCCCGGTCTCGGCCAGCGCGCCGCGCGCCAGGGTGGCCATGGCCACGCTGTGCACGGTGTAGGCGGACAGCGAGTCGTCCTCGAGCGGGTTGGCGTCGTAGCCGACCTTGGTCAGGTTCCGCTTGGTGAACTCGTCGGAGTTGGCGATGAGGATGCCGCCGTGCGGAAGGTCGGCGATGTTGGACTTGAGCGCGGCCGGGTTCATCGCCACGAGCACGTCCGGCCGGTCGCCCGGGGTCAGAATGTCGTAGTCGGCGAAGTGCAGCTGGAAGCTGGAGACGCCGGGCAGCGTGCCGGCTGGGGCACGGATCTCGGCGGGGAAGTTCGGCAGCGTCGCCAGGTCGTTGCCGAACGCGGCGGCCTCGGAGGTGAACCGGTCGCCGGTGAGCTGCATGCCATCACCCGAGTCGCCGGCGAACCTGATGACGACGCGCTGGCGCTTGCGTACCTCGCGGTGGTGGCCGTTCGAGTTCCCGTTGGACGAAGGGGAGCCGTCTTCGACACTTGCCTCGACGGTGCTGTCCGGGATGGTCATGTGTTGTCTTCCGTCGATCGCGGACTCAGGGCAGGGCATGCCCGATATCGAGCGTAGTCCCACCATGAGTTCCTGTCGGTCAAGACCGGGTGCACGTCACAGTCACGTTCTGTTTTCCGGAACGCCAGGTGAACTGCCGATCACTTGTTCCGTCCCGAGACCTGGGCCTTGAGCGCGGCCAGCCGTTCGGCGAACGCCGGCGAGTCCAGGGATGCCAGCTGGGCGCGGATCTCCACGTCCACGGCGGCGGACTGCGCGGGCAGGGTGTCGGTCACCCGCATGGTCCGTTTGGTGGTGACGGCCAGCTCGCGGGGTGCCGCGGCGGCGCGGGCGGCCAGTTCGACCGCGGCGGTCACGGGGTCGTCCACCGCGCGCCAGACCAGCCCGGTGCGCTCGGCCTCCTGGGCGTCGAGCACCTCACCGAACAGTGTGACAGCGGCGGCGCCCTGCGGCCCGAGGATGCGCTGGGCCATCCAGGTGTATCCGCCGCCTGGGTGCAGCCCGAGCTTCAGGAACCGCGAGTCGAACCGCGCCTTCGGCCCGGCCAGCCGCACGTCGCAGGCCAGCGCTAGGTTCATGCCGGCTCCGACGGCCGCCCCGTTGACCGCCGCGATGGTCGGCAGCGTGCACTCCGCCACGGCCAGGAAGCCCTGGTAGATGCGGCGTAACCCGTCCTCGCGGGAACCGCCGGCGGCGCCGAGCTGGCTCAGGTCCGCGCCCGCGCAGAAGCCGGGCGGCTCGCCGGTCACGACTACCGCGCCGATGGCCTCGTCGGCTTCGGCGTCTTTCACCGCTGCGACCAGGTCTTCGGCCAGGTCGATGGCCATCGCGTTGCGCCTGGCCGGGTCGGAGACGGTGATCACCGCTACCCCGTCCCGCCGCTCGGTGCGGATCTCGCGCTTGGTCTCGACGTCGGTCGCTGCGTTGTCGGCCATGTCGGCATCTTGCCCGCTGTGGCCGGCCGGCGCCGAGCGGCCCGGTCCGGTGGGTGGGTCGGCTATGTCACGTGGCGGTTGGCTCGGGTCGCGGAACCGGCGGTGTTCGTCAATCGTTTATCGCACGGCTGGGTTCGGGCAGCGGCCTCGGTCTGTGGGAGGAAGTGAAGCGTCGTGCACAACCACCTCAACGGGCTCAAGACCGCTGTGCTGCTCGGTGGGCTGAGCGCGCTGGTGTTGCTGGTCGGGTCGCTGTTCGGCAAGACCGGGTTGTTCATCGCGGTGATCGCGGCGCTGGGGATGAACGCGTACGCGTACTTCAACTCCGACAAGCTCGCGCTGCGGGCCATGCATGCGCGGCCGGTGACCGAGGCGGAGCAGCCGGTGATGTACCGGATCGTGCGCGAGTTGGCCAACACCGCGCACCAGCCGATGCCCCGGCTCTACATCAGCCCGACCGCCGCGCCGAACGCCTTCGCCACCGGGCGCAATCCGCGCAATGCCGCCGTGTGCGCTACTACCGGCATCTTGGAGATGTTGGACGAGCGGGAGCTGCGCGGGGTGTTGGGGCACGAGCTGTCGCACGTCTACAACCGGGACATCCTGATCTCGTGCGTGGCCGGCGCGCTGGCCACCATGATCAGCTTTATGGCGAACCTGGCGATGTTCGCGTCCATCTTCGGCGGTGGGGACGACGACGAGCGGGCGAATCCGCTGGCCATGATCGTGGTCGCGCTGGTCGGGCCGATCGCCGCGGCTGTCGTTCAGATGGCCGTGAGCCGCTCGCGGGAGTACCAGGCCGACGCTTCGGGGGCCGCGCTGACTCGTGATCCGCTGGCGCTCGCGTCCGCGCTGCGCAAGCTGGAGCGGGGGACTCAGCTCGCGCCGCTCCCGCCGGACCCGCAGCTCGTGTCTCAGTCCCACCTCATGATCGCCAACCCGTTCCGGCCGGGTGAGGGGATGTCGAAGCTGTTCTCGACGCACCCGCCGCTGGCCGACCGCATCCGCCGCCTGGAGCAGATGGCCGGCCGCTAGTTCCGGCAATGCTCGGCACACCCACTCCGTACCCCGCACACGCGCTGAGGCAGGTGTGCGGCATACGACGTGGGTGGGCGGGCCGTGCCGAGGGCCGGCTCATAGCCGCTCGCGCTTACCCGTCGTCGGCCAGGGACGCGGCCACCGCGCGGCAGAACTCGGCCGCGTCGGCGCCGGTGAGCGCGACCTCCAGCAGTTGGTCCAGCCAGCGGGAGTACCGCGCCAACGCATCCGGGTCGGTGATCTGCATGCTGCCGTCGAGCGTCTCGATCACGACGAGATCGCGGTCGTACATGGCCCAGCCCGACAGCGGGGTGAACGGCATGCGGACCGAGAACGGGATCACGCCGAACGTGAGCGTGGGCAGCTCGGCCATCTCAACCAGGTGGGCGAGCTGTCCGCGCAGGGTTGCGAGGCTCATGCCCCCGATCCGGGTGCGCAGCGCGGCCTCGCCGACGACGTGCACGAACTGTCTTCCCGGCTCGTACAGGAGTGCTTGTCTCCGGAGCTTGGCCGCTATGACGTGGCCTATTTGATCCGGCGGAATGCCGTCCTCGGTCAGGAACTCGTCGCCCACGGCCATCTCACGCATGTAGGTGGGTGTCTGCAGATAGCCGGGAATCATCGCGGGCTGATAGGAGGCGAAGAAGGCACATGATGCGGCGAGCGCGGTGACCTCGTTCTGTACACCGAGCGGGCCACCGGCGTCGGTGATCCGTTCCCTATAGGCGGTGTATTCGGCAGTTGCCTTCGCCCGCAGAGCCAGCAGCTGTTCCGTGTCGGCTCCGGTTGCGCCGGCCCACGCCGTGATCTCTTCGACGGTCGGCAGTTGGCGGCCGGTCTCGATCTTGGAGACCTTGGGCTGCGCCCAGCCCGCGCCGAGTGCGGCAGCCAGTCCGCTGCCGGAGAGGCCCGCCGCTTCGCGGGCCGCGCGCAGCCGTGCTACCAGCGCGTCGAGCGCAGGCCTGCTGGACGCCGGATTGGACAATCGGGATTGGCTCCTGTCATTCGGTCTGGCGAGAGGCCAGGTAGTCGTTCAGCGGCACCGCCTGGGCGAGTGCGAGGTCACGCCACCCTAGATGCTGAGTGATCAAGTCTGGATCCTCGATCAGCTCGGCGCCGTGGAACGTGTAGTCGTCGTTGTAGTACATCCGCCACACGTCGTGATCGTCGAACAGCCAGTAGTCATGGTGGGGCAGCCCGGCCGGCCACTCTCGCTCGGATATGGCGATGATCCGAATATCGCTTCCGGCGGCGGCTAGCTCCGGGTACACACTGAGTTCGAACCGTGTGTAGTCGGTCGGTGGCTCGACAACTAACCGAACCCTGGTCATGGTCCGCCCGGCGTCCGCCTGAGCGCGCAGCTTGGGAATCGGAAACGACAGGTCGAGACCGTGCGGTTGGCCGGCTAGGAACCTGGCCATCGCCGCATCCTCCTCCGGGTCCGAGTAAATCTGCTGGGCTTCAAACCGGTAGGCCAGCTTGGTATATCCGGTGAACAGCGCGCCCCACTCGGCCATGTCGTGGTCGTTCTGCTTGGGGAACAGCCAGCGGCTCACAAGCCAACTCCCCACCTGCCGGCGACGAACGTCTCGATCTCGGCGCCGAGTTCGGTTCGGCCGTGTGCGGTCAGGACCAGTGCGGCCGCCCGAAGCACCGTCTCAGTCGGGATGGCCACGCCGGCCTCGTCCTCGCCGAGGTGCAGCAGTTGGGCAGTCGCGTCCTCGTCCAGTCGTTTGCCCTGGCCAACCATCATTCCGGGGTCTTCGTCCAGATACATGGCCGGGCAGTCTTGAACGCGCAAGGAGTCTGCGGCCTTGCAGAGACGGGTGAGCTTCATGGAGTACCAACCTTGGTGAAGTTGGGGGTCGAGCTACTCATCCTGCACTTCTAGATTGACTTTCGCAAGGAGAAGAATAATATTCTCGACATGACCGAAGCCTCAGGCGGCGAGCCTGTGACGGGTGACCCGACGGACAGGTGGGAGACGGCGGAGCTGATCGCGGCGTTGGATCCCCGGATCGCGGCGCGGATGCTCGCGCAGCACCCTGCGGAGGGGTACTGCTGGCGCTGTCGGACGGATGCGCCGTGTTCGTCGCGCATCCTTGGGCAGGCGGTGAACCGGGCGGCGCTGCGGCGGATGAACCCTGGCTGAAACGGGGTCGACGGGCGGTGGTTCGTCGGTCAGGGTGATCTCGTGGCGGACTACGAGGTGGACGACGACCCTGGGCGGATCGATCTTGACGCGGTGTGCGCGTTCCTGCGGACCGAGGCGTACTGGGCGCGGTGGCGGTCGGACGAGGTGATCAGGGCGCAGGTGCGCGTGGCGTGGCGGGTGGTGGGGGCGTACGGGCCGGACGGGGCGCAGGTCGGGTTCGCCCGAGGGGTGTCCGACGGGTACTCGCTGGCCTACCTGGCGGACGTGTACGTGCTCGACGAGCACCGGGGGCACGGGCTGGGCAAGCGGATCGTCCGGAAGATGATCGACGAGGGGCCGGGCGCGAAGTTCCGCTGGTCGCTGCACACCGCCGACGCGCATGGCCTGTACGCGCAGTTCGGCTTCGCCGCGCCGGACACGACGTACCTGGAACGCCCGGGCACCCCCGGTACCTGACGCGTCAGGCGGTGGCGCCGGCGGCGCGGGCTATGGACATGACGTACTCGCCGTAGCGGGAGCCGGCGAGCTTGGCGCCGAGGGCGTAGCAGGCGTCGGCGTCGATGTAGCCCATGCTCAGCGCGATCTCTTCCAGGCAGGCGATGCGGATGCCCTGGCGGTGTTCGAGGACCTGGACGTACTGGCTGGCCTCGATCAGCGAGTCGTGGGTGCCGGTGTCCAGCCAGGCGAAGCCTCGGCCCAGGTCGATCAGCCTGGCGGTGCCGCGTTCGAGGTACGCGCGGTTGACGTCGGTGATCTCCAGCTCGCCCCGGGCGGACGGGCGGATCTGCTTGGCGATCTCCAGCACGTCGTTGTCGTAGAGGTACAGGCCGGTGATCGCCCGGTTGGAGCGCGGGCGCGCGGGCTTCTCCTCGATCGAGATGAGCCGGCCGTCGGCGTCGGCCTCGCCCACCCCGTAGCGGCCGGGTTCCTTGACCGGGTAGCCGAACAGCACGCAGCCGTCCAGCTCGGCGATGCTGCGGCGGAGCTGGGCGGGGAAGCCGGGGCCGTGGAAGATGTTGTCGCCGAGCACCAGGGCGGCGGAGTCGCCGCCCACGTGGTCGGCGCCGATCAGGAACGCCTCGGCCAGGCCGTTGGGCTGCGGCTGCTCGGCGTAGGACAGGTTCAGCCCGAGCTCCTCGCCGGTGCCGAGCAGGCGCTCGAACTGTGGCAGGTCGGTCGGGGTGGAGATGACCAGGATGTCCCGGATGCCGCCGAACATCAGCACGGACAGCGGGTAGTAGATCATCGGCTTGTCGTAGACCGGCAGGAGCTGCTTGGACACCGCGTTGGTGATCGGGTGTAGCCGGCTGCCGGCGCCCCCGGCCAACACGATGCCCTTCACGTTCACTCACCCTAGGTGGTGCGGACACCCGGGGTCAGCGGGCGGCGTCGGCGGTGAGGTGGGCGGCCAGGGTGCGGAGTTCGGCGCGCAGTTGGTCGGGCTCGTGCACGGTGAAGCGCCAGCCGAGGCCGGCGAGCATCCGGGCCAGGCCGTCCAGGCGCTGGGCGCGGGAGCGCAGCAGAGTGCCGTCCGGGTGGGGTTCGAGGGTGCCGGCGGTGCGGGGCAGGCGGGCGCGGACCTCGTCGGGCGGGGCGTGCAGCACGATGGTGACCGCTGTCGCCCACGGGACCTCGGAGATGCCGGCCATCACGGTGCCCACCGGGTCGAAGCCCTCGGGCGGTGGGGTGCCGGCGCCGATCGGGTCGGCGGAGGCGATCCGGTCCAGGCGGAAGGTGCGCACGCCGTCCCGGCGGTGGTCGTGGCCGGTGACGTACCACCGGCCGGAGTGGAATACCAGTCCGAACGGGTCCAGCTCGCGCTCGCTGGCCTCGCCGCGCCAGGAGGTGTACGCGATGCGGACGCGGTGGTGGTCGCGGGCGGCCTCGCCGAGGGTGAGCAGCACGTGCGAGTCGGGCGCGGCCGGCTGGCGGGTACGCATGGAGAAGCCGAGCGTCTCGGCCACCGCCCTGGTCCGTTCCCGCAGCTCGTCGGGGAGCACCCGGTCGATCTTGGCTCGGGCGCTGGCCAGGGAGGTGGCCGCCGCGTGCAGGCCGGTCCGCTCGGCGGCCAGTAGTCCGAGCACGACCGCGACGGCCTCGTCGCGGGTGAGCATCAGCGGGGGCAGCTTGTAGCCGGGCATCAGCCGGTATCCGCCGTACTTTCCCCGGTTAGCGAGCACCGGCACGCCGAGGCCGTCCAGGGTCGCGACCAGCCGGCGGACGGTGCGGGCGTCGACCTCGAGGCGGGCGGCGAGCTGCGGGCCGGTCAGGCCGGGGTGGGCCTGGAGCAGTTCGAGCAGGGCGAGCACGCGGGCGGCGGACATGTTCGGAGATTCTGCCCGCGAATCAGGGCGAGATTCGTCCTGTTTTGGGGATAGCGTTCCTCTTATGACGACATTCGTGCTGGTACCAGGGTTCTGGTTGGGGTCGTGGGCGTGGGACGAGGTGGCCGCGCGGCTGCGTGCGGACGGCCACGAGGTGGTCGCGGTGACCCCGGGCGGCGTGGCCGAACGCGCCGCCGAGCGCGACGCCACCATCGAGTCGCAGGTCGCCGACCTGGTCGCCCTGCTGCGCGAGCACCGCGACGTGGTGCTGGTCGGGCACAGCGGGGCCGGCGTGGTGATCGCGGCCGCCGCCGAGCGGGCCAGGGACCGGGTCGCGCGGCTGGTGTACGTGGACACCGGGCCGCTGCCCGAGGGCATGGCGCAGATCGACTTCGTGCCGCCCGAGGTTGCGGACTGGACCAGGGCGCAGATCGCCGCGAACGACGGCCGGCAGCCGATGCCGACCAGGGAGCAGTTCGAGAAGAACGGGGCGAGCACGGCCGGGATCGACGACGAGACGTTCGCCCGGGTGCACGCGCGGAGCACGCCGGAGCCCGGCGGTGTCGTGACCGGGACGGCGCGGCGCGCCACGCCGGACCCGACGCTGCCCAAGACGGTGATCGCGTGCAGCTTCACCGAGGCGGACGCGCGGGGCGCCGTCGCCGCGGGCGTGGTGGGGTTCGGCGAGATGGGCGGGCCGGAGTGGTCGTTCGTGGAGCTGCCGACCGGTCACTGGCCGATGTTCTCCAGGCCGGTGGAGCTGGCCGAACGGCTGCTGGCGATCTCCGAGGACGGCTGAGGTGGCACGCTGGGCGGCGTGAGCGGCGTCGACCTGCACCTTGGTGCGATCGGGGACGGCGGGAAGGGCCGGTCGCTGGAGGCCGCGCTGCGCGAGGCGGTGCGGTCCGGGCGGCTCGTGGCGGGAACCCGGCTGCCGGGCACCCGGGGGCTGGCCGCCGACCTGGGGCTGTCCAGGGGGACGGTGGTGGCGGCGTACACCCAGTTGGTGGCGGAGGGGTGGCTGGTCGGCGTCCCCGGCTCCGGCACTCGGGTGGCCGACGTGCCTTTTGGTGTCGGGCACGGGGAGTCGACCACCGCCGTCTCGACCGCGCCCACGCCGCCGTCGCCGCCGGATGTTGATCTCCGACCGGGGCGTCCGGATCTCAGCTCGTTCCCGCGTACGGCGTGGGCGTCCAGCGTGCGGCGGGCGCTCTCGGCGGCGTCGAACGACGCGCTGGACTACGGCGACGACGCCGGCCTGCCGGTGCTGCGGGCGGCCCTCGCCGACTACGTGTCGCGGACAAGGGGGGTCGCGGCCGACGCGGGGTCCGTGCTGGTCACGGGCGGGTTCATGCACGCGCTGGGGCTGCTCGCCCGCGCGCTCGGCGGGCTGGGCGTGCGGGCGGTGGCCACCGAGGACCCCGGCCTGGCCAGGCACCGCGAGCTGATCACCGCCGCCGGGCTCGCGGCCGTACCCCTGACGGTCGGTCGAGACGGCGCCGACCCAGGCGAGCTCACGTCACGGGCCGGCGCGGCGCTGCTCACCCCGGCGCACCAGCACCCGCGCGGCGTGGTGCTGGCCCCGGACCGGCGCGCGGCGTTCGTGGCCTGGGCGCGTCGGCGCGACGGCTACCTGATCGAGGACGACTACGACGGCGAGTTCCGCTACGACCAGCAGCCCGTCGGGGCGATGCAGGCGCTGGCCCCGGATCGGGTGGTGTACGCGGGCAGCGCCAGCAAGGCGTTGGCGCCGGGCGTGCGGCTGGGCTGGCTGGTCGTCCCGCCGGCGCTGCGCGGGCCGCTGCTGGAGGCGATCGCCGAGACCGGCACCTCGGTACCCGCCATCGACCAGCTCGCGCTCGCGGACCTGATCGCCCGGGGCGACTACGACCGGCACATCCGCCGCGTCCGGCTGATGTACCGTCGCCGCCGCGCCGAGCTGGCCCAGCGGCTGGCCACCGTGACCCCGACCGGCCTGGACGGGGTGGCGGCCGGGTTGCACGCGCTGCTGCCGCTCGCCTCAGCGGACCGCGAGCGCGAGCTGGTCGACGCCGCCGCCCGGGACGGGATCCGGCTGCACGGGCTGCACACCGCCGGCTACTGGCACCGGCCAGGCCCTGAGCGCCCCGCCGCGCTGATCATCGGGTACGCCACGCCGCCGCCGCACGCCTGGCGCCGGAGCCTGGACGCGCTCGCCGCGGTCGTCGGCCGGGTGGCGGGTCAGACGGTCGCCACCAGGAACTCCTCCGCGCGCGACGGCGGCCGAAGCCCGTCCGCCCGGCCGGCGAAGTAGCGCTCGGCGAGGTCGTCCGCCGACACGTGGCTGACCTCGCCGAAGCCGGCCTCGCGGGCCAGCGCCAGCATCTCCTCCGGCGCGAAGTGGCTCAGGAACGGCGTCCCGGCCGCCCGCGCGGCGCTCGCCACCGCCTGGCGCACCGGGCGGTCCGCCGCGTCGGCCAGCTCCAGCGGGAGCATGAACGACAACGCCAGCGTCGACCCGGGGGCGAGCGCCGCGGCCCGCCGCAGCAGGTCCATGACGGCATCCCTGGTCAGATACATGATCACGCCGGTGCACGCGACCACGGCCGGCCGGCCTGCGTCGAAGCCGGCGTCGGCCAGCGGTCCCGTCCAGTCCCCGTCCTTCTCGAAGTCGACGGGCACCAGCCGCAACCACTCCGGGACTCCGTACCCCAGCTCGACCAGGCGCCGCCGCTTCCAGTCCTGGTGCCCGGGCTGGTCGATCTCGAAGACCCTCGGCCGCCCGGCGGCCTCCGCCCTGCGTTGGGCGAACGTGTCCAGCCCGGCGCCGAGGATGACGTACTGGTCGGCCGCCCGCTCGATCACCAGGTCCTCGATGAATCGGGCGCGCGCCACGATGCTCGCCCGGAAGCTCTTCGTGGCCTCGGGATCCATGTCCGGCCGTTCGCGCCAGCCGTCCTCCGGGTCCGCCAGCCGCAGGCCCACCTCGTCCTCGAACACGTGCGGCGGCGGGTCGATCTGGACGTGCAGCGCGCGCCACAGCGCAACCCGCACCGCCGTGCTGTCCGCCTGATCCAGCATGCCGTCAGTCCTTGAGCGGAGCCTGCAGGCTCCAGATCCGGCCGTCGGGGTCGCGGACGGTCATCTCCCTGGTCCCGTAGTGGGTCTCCTCGAACTCCGTGACCACGTCGACGTCGGCCTTGAACGCGTCGGCGTCGGCCACCTTCAGCAGGAGCTGCACCTGTGGCGTCCGGTGCTCGGGAACCTCGGCGACGATCAGGTACGGCCCGCCGGCGGCGTTGCGCACCATCGAGGAACCGCCCTCGCTGGTGAACTCCACCTCGTACCCGAGCGCCTTCAGGAACCCGGCCGTCTTGCCCCAGTTGTGCGTCTCCAGGTAGACGCCCTCGACGCCCTCGGTCGCCATGTTCAGGACTCCTCCTCGTTCGATCGCCGTTGCTGCCCGTGGGCGTCGTCGAGGTACCCGCGCAGCGCTTCGGCGACCAATGCCGAAAGGGAAAGCCCCTCCTCGATGGCGTGATGCTTGACCTGTTTGATCAGCTCCACCGGTAGGTACACGTTGAACTGCTTGACGTCCTCACTGCCCACTCGTCCGATGCTAGCACGCTAGGTCGCTAGCTCCTCCTCGGCGCGCGGCGGCCCCGCCGCCGCTCCAGCTCGTCCTCGGGCACCAGGGTCAGCATCGGCTCGCCGGGCACGCCCATCATGACCACCACGAACCGGCTCCATGCGTCCGCGAGATTGTTGGCGGCCTGATAGTGGATGACGTCGCCGCCCGGCTCCCAGAACGCTTCGCCCGCGCGGATGACCCGCTCCGGCTCGCCCTCCAGCTCGAAGATCATCTCTCCTTCGAGCATGTAGCCGAACACCGGGCCCGAGTGCCGGTGCGGCGGCGTGCCCGGGTCGCCCGGCGGCAGCTCGACCATCATGGTCATCACCTCGGCGCCGTCCGGGACGAACGGCGGCCGCTCGCACAACAGCGAGGTCAGGACGGTGTTGCTCAGGGGGGATGCGGTACTCATGCCGACCACGCTAAGCACGGCCCGGACCAGTCACCTAGACCAGTTGCGCTTTGGTTTGTTGTACCGGTTCAGCGGTAGTTGGTGAACTGCAGCGCGATCCCGAAGTCCTTCTCCTTGAGCAGCGCGATCACGCTCTGCAGGTGGTCCTTCTTCTTGCCGGACACCCGCAGCTGGTCGCCCTGGATCTGGGCCTGCACGCCCTTCGGTCCCTCGTCCCGGACCGCCTTGGCGATCTGCTTGGCCTTGTCCGAGGCGATGCCCTGCACGATCGTCCCGGTGACCCGATGAATCCGCCCCGAAGGCTTCGGATCACCCACCTCGAACGCCTTCAGCGAGATCCCTCGCTTGATCAGCTTCTCCTTGAACACCTCGACCGCGGCCCGGCACCGCTCCTCGGTCTCCGCCTCGATGCTGATCCCGTCCTCGCCGGCCCAGCTCACCCCCGCCCCGGTCCCCCTGAAGTCGAACCGCTGCGACAGCTCCTTGGCCGCCTGGTTCAGTGCGTTGTCCACCTCCTGCCGGTCCACCTTGCTGACCACGTCGAACGAAGGGTCTGCCACCGTCTCCTCCTCCATGTCACGAACCCGGTGTGGCCGGCCCGGGCCACTGTCGTATCCTCTCTAACGCGCACACCCCCGGTGAGGCGCACCCTGGCAGGTTGCCCGAGCGGCCAAAGGGAGCGGACTGTAAATCCGTCGGCATCGCCTTCGAAGGTTCGAATCCTTCACCTGCCACACCAGCCGAGATCGGCCCTGACCAGCGCAAACGCAAAAGTTGGGGCCGATCTTGCTGTGTCCGGCCGGCACTGGCTGTCGATGGGGTTCGCGGCGAATTTCAGCCCTTGGTCGGCGACGTCCAGCGTTACCAGGACCAAGCTCGGTCTGGCGCGCCTGGACAAGGCCGAGCTCCGGCGAGGCGAACCTGATCGGCGCCGACCTCGGCGGGCCTACCTGGCGGGCGCCCTCGTGGGACAGGAGCGGCTCGACAGCGCCCGGATCACCCCCGTCGCTCGGATGCCGAACGACCCGCGGGGGTTCGGGGACCAGCTCGACGCCCTGGCCGCGCTACGCCGGCCAGGGTCCGGCCGCTGGCGTGCCAGCAAGCGCGGTGAACCCTGGTCCGGGGTAGCGATCGACCTCCTACTCGAGCATGGCGACCAGCTCGACGGTGCCACCGAGAAACAGTTCCGCGAGTCCGCCCGGTGCGCGCCCCTCCACGGTCGGCGTCGTTTCGCTCACGACGGAGGAGGACCTCCGCGACTTAGGGCGACTAGCTTGATTGCTGACATGCATAAGGCGTCCAATTTTGAGCGGTGGCAGAGTTTTTTGATCGCGTACAAATCGGGGTAGCTTTGTCAATATTGTTACCAATATCGAAGTCCACGGAGTCGCCCAATGTTGCGCTCGCGGCCATGCCGTTGACGCATCCCGGCGGGTCAATCGCCCGGATCCGACGATTACCGGAATCGTAGTATGCAAGCTCGTGATGGCGATCGCAAATGTTGGGGGCACTCTTGACAAGCCCGGTGGGGAGGTACCGATACTCGCTCTGTACGGATTTGATATTGGACAGCTTCCCGGGCGGGGCAGCGTTAGTGTTGTCTCTGTCTATACTTATACACTGGACGGCGTCTGTGCCCGGCGCATTTGTGCAGGTTTCCAGGCTGCCGCGAGTAGATTGAGACTTATGGTGAGTCGGCGACGTCAATTTTGAACCTTGCACGGGTACCGGTCGAGACTCGCTGGCGTACGCTCTCGCACTGAAAGTAAACGAGAGAATCGAAACAGATCCAAGTATCAGAACGACTGCGAGCAGTCTCTTGGTGACGACGAGCGCCGAGGGACACTCGCGCGAACCAAGCTTCGCACGCTCGCCGAGGATCTGCACGCCAGCAGCATCGGTGGGCACCATGCGCGCTACAGCGGAGCCGCCCCGCCGAGGTTTTGGCTTACGTTGCGGCGCGCCGTCGAGCCGTAGCACTGGCGCGAGCCTAGCGGCTACTCCTGCCCTAGCCTCGAGCCACAGTGCGCCCAGACTCGTAGGTAATAACATATCATCTCGCCCTTATATCGCGCCGCCAAGGGAATGGCGGGTCGTCGCGGGGAGGAAGCATGGCATACAGATGCGGCCGACGGGGGCCGTATGGTCAAATTTCCTAGCCACTACAAGCGGGGTCGGTACAAGTATCGCTTGCTCCACCTGAACAGTTGTTCGTTGTTGTCTCTGTGTCGTCTGTTACGGGCACCGACTCATCCCTACTCGAACTCGCGTTCGAGTATTTCGAAGGATTGCGGCGTGCCCACAAGCACGACTCAGGCGGTACGGGCAGCGTCATCGGGACGAGGTCGAGGCGCTGACCGTGTGGCCCGACAACCAGCAGCCGGTCCGCCGCGGCACCGGCGAAGGCTGGGCTAGATTCGCCTCATGCTCAGCACCGAGGACCTCGTCGCCGCCGCCCATCCGCTCATCAACGACATCGGGTCCGGGTTCTACTTCACGCCCGAGGCCCTTGCGGTGGGGAGGGAGTACGGGCTTGACGGGTACAGGTTCTACTTCTTGGGGCGCGGTGGTGTGCTCGGCGACGTTGAGCCGGCGGTGGTGGCCAGTGCTTTTGGGTACTTTCATCCGGCGTTGGTGGAGAGGATGTGGACCAGCGGGCTGGAGCGTTCCGGGCTGTCCGCCCGTCAGCTCGGGCAGATCTATCTTCGGTGTTGCCATGAGTTTGGACGGCGCCATCTCGGGCAGGTGAGCGGGCTCGACGCGTTCTGCGAGGCGGCGTCGGTGGTCAACTCGGTGAGCGACCGGGCGGGGCTCACCCTGTATGCCGCGATCGCCGCGCAGCCGTTGCCCTCGGATCTTCCGGCGCGGGCGGTGCAGCTGGCCGCGGTGTTGCGTGAGTTCCGGGGCAGCGCGCATCTGGTGGCGGTGACGGCCACCGACGGCATCGACCCGCTGGCCGCCCATGCCATCCGTCGACCGGAGTCGTGGACCCTGTTCGGCCATGATGAGGACAGCCGGCCTCAGGGGACGGCCCAGCGACACGCCGCGCTCATACACGCGGACACTCTCACCGACCGACTGGTCATGCCCGCGTTCGACGCGCTCGACGCGGACGCCCGCAACGCACTGCTCGACGGGCTCACCGCCATCCAGCGGGCGTTGCCTCAGCGCGCTACGGCCTCCCGGGGCTGACCGCGGCGGTCAGGGTTGGGGGCGGGGCTTTGGGGCGGTGTCGATGAGGGTGTCGAAGGTCAGGCCGCTGGAGGTTTCGCCTCGGCCGGTGGTGCGGCGGGTGCTGAGCCAGACGGCTATTTCGCCGTTGGTCCAGCGGGTTCGGTTGTAGCTGACGGTGAGGGTGGTGCCGGTGCGGGGGACTTCTTCCTCGTTGATGTAGTACGGGTCGCCGGCGTCGACGCCCTCGCGGAGCAGGGCGGTTCGGGGGCGGACGAAGTCGGTGCCGCCGAGGATGCTGAGCATGGTGGCGCGTTGGAGGCGGACGGCGCGGGTGTCGTCGGGTTTGTGGGCGGGGATGAACGGGATCCAGTTTTCCGGGGTGACGTTGATGGCCTGGTAGGCGACGGGGGCGCGGGGGTCGGGCGGGGTGGTCGGGGGGTGGCGGCGCAGGCGGTGGGCGACGGTTTCGGCGGCCAGTTCGCTGGCTCGGCGGCTGTCGCCGGTGGCGGTGCGGGCGGTCAGTTCGACGCCCCAGACCATGTTGGCGTTCTCGTCGCGGATCAGGGTGACCTCTTCGAGGGTGGTGCCCTCGGCGGCGTGCGGGATGCTCGGCGGCAGGAACAGGCCGGGGTTCGGGAGGGCGGTGGGGGCGTCCACGGTGTCCAGGGTGAACATCGACCAGTTTTGCCGGTCCTTGGCGTCGCCCGTGCCGACCGGGGTGATCAGCTGGGACTGGCCGAAGACGTCGGTGACGGTCAGGGCCGCGATGGTGGCGAGCGTGCCGACGGGCAGGTCGCAGGGCACCTGGTACCAGTCGTTGCTGTAGACCAGCGCGAACTCCAGGAAGATCAGGCGGGCCAGGTCGGTGCTGTCGGGCGTGACGGCGGCGAAGTTGGTGCGGCCGTCCTCCAGCGCCCACCAGCGCGGCAGCGGCATGCCGGAGAACCGGATCGGGGCCGGGAACACCGTGCGGTGGATCGGGGCGGGCGGTGGGGTGGTGCCGCCGATCGGGGCGGCGGCGGGGTCGACGGAGAACGCGTGCCAGTCCAGGGTGCCGCCGGGGTACTGGCGCGCGGTGAGGACCCGCTCCCCACCGGGGGCGGCGGTCGCGACGGAGAACTCGTGTTCGAGGCGGCCGGGGTCCCAGGCGGCGACGCCGGTGGGCTGGTGGATCAACCCGTCGAACCACTTCACCAGCCGGTCGCCCAGGGCGTTGAGTGCGTTGGTCTGGCCGAGCGGCACGTTGATGCCGTCGGCGGCGTGGCCGCCGCGTTTGATCTGCCGGTAGAGCAGGTAGCCGTCCATCCGCCGGCCGGCCATCGCCTGCATGGCCGCCCACACCTCGGGGTGGGCCACCCGGGCGCGGTCGGCGTCCGAGTCGGGGTTGGGCAGCGCGATGGGGAACCGGGTGACGTACTGGCCTCGGATCACGCGCAGCAGCAGGTTCGGGAACAGCATCTTCATCCAGCGCCGTCCGATGGCCAGGCGCAGGTCGAACGAGATCCGGTCGGTGTCGAAGTCGAACGGGAGCGCCCGGCGCTCTGCGAGGTCCTCCAGCGGGCGGTCGGAAGGTACGGGCTCGGGCTGGCCGCCGTCAGGGCGGAACCTGGTGGGGGCGACGGCGTCCACCGAGTAGGTCACGGTGACGGGCGAGCCGCCGTCGCTGCCCCGGAACTCGCCGAGCTGCCACTGCCTGGTGAGCAGCCACAGCGGGTCGCGGATCTCGGCGCGCAGCGCGCGGTCGAAGTCCTTGGTGCGGGGACGGCCCTCCAGGCGGTTCCACAGGCCGACGGTGGGGCGGGCGCGGTTGCGCAGCGCGGCGGCCAGGTCGGGGATGCCGGGCTCAGTCATGGTCGGCCCTCCAGCGCAGGTTGGCTGTCGCCAGGTCGGTGCTGATGGTGATCGGCCGGCGCGTCGAGGACATGACGGTGGCCGGCAGCAGGTGCGCCCAGGCGGTGTCGTCGAGATGGGCCGGCTCCACGGCCCGGCTCCTGGCCAGGTCGAACGTCTCGACGACCGCGGCGACCAGGTCGTCCTGGGTCCAGGTGCCGGACACCGACGGCGGGGCGACCAGCAACATCGCCTGCGGCGGCTCGGAGTCGGGGCCGTCGTAGTTGACGGCGATCCCGGTGGTCTCCTGGGCGGCCGGGACGACCTCCGACCATTCGTCGAGCAGCAGGCCGCAATGGTTGTCCCTGGCGAGCAGCGGCGGCGTCGCGTAGTGCGCGGTGAGCAGCACCTTGTCCTCGGTGATCGCTGCGTCGGGCGCGAACTCCATGGCCAGCCAGGTGTCGCCCTCCCGGTACGGCAGCTGGACCGGGGTCAGCGGGGGTTCCTGCCAGCCGAGGATGTTGCCGAGCAGGCCGTTCGGGCCGCGCAGCGCGTCGGAGAGCAGCACCGTCTTCTCCCATGTGCGGGGCTTCTCCCGGACCCGGGCGATGCCGTGCACCCAGTCGTCGACCGGGAAGTCGCGGGTGGGCGCGAGGTGCGCGACCAGCTCGTCGCTGTCCCGGTAGGCGTCGCGCCACTGCTCGCCCAGCGGCTCGGGCGGGGTGAACTGGGGCACGGCGAGCACGTCCTCGCCGAGCAGCGCCTTCAGCGCGTCGGTGGCGGCGGTGACCTTGTCCGGGCCGGTCACCGCGGCATCCAGGGCCACCAGCGCCTTGTCGGCGGCGTCCAGCCTGTCCTTGATCTCCGCTCGCAGCGCCTCGGCGCGGGTCAGCAGCTCGCGGCCGAAGGTGACGATCCGGTTCTGGAACGGGGTGAGGTCCAGGCCGACCGGGTCGAGGTCGGTCAGCGGCAGCAGCCTGGTGACCTCGGTGAGCAGGCCGCTCAGCGTGGACTCGTTGGTCTTGGCCACCCGGAGCAGGTCGTCGAGCTTGAGGTCGAGGTCCGTTCGGTGGGAGCGGACCTTGGAGCGCAGTTCGAACGGGGTGCCGGGGCGCGGGCTCGGCTTGGTGGTGAGCAGCCGGTCGGCCTTCTCCAGCAGTTGGAAGCGTTCCTCGTCGGAGGTGGAGGACGGCAGGCGGTCGTAGCGTTCGAGCAGCGCGTCGGCCTCGGCCAGCGCGCGACCCATCCGGGCGGCGGTCTCGGCGACGGCCTTGAGCACGTCGCGGAAGACGGCGCCGCGCCACAGCGTGAGCTCGCCCCAGCCGCTGCGGACCATGCCGAAGCCACCGGCGGTGGTGATCAGCTTGGCGTACCGGGTGAGGAACGCGTCGATGCCGTCCAGGATCTCGGCGGTCTTCGGGCCGGTGGTGGGGTACAGCGCTGTCAGGTCGGTGCGGTACTCGTCGACGTCGTCGCGCAGCTCGACCAGGGCGGCGCGGACGGCGACCGGGCGTTCCTTCGGCAGCGACACGGCCTGGTCGACGGCGCGGTCGACGGGCGCGGTGCCGGCGGCCGGCACCAGGTCGGTGGTCCGCACCGGTCGGGACGTGGTCAGCAGCGCCCGCAGCGCGGTGATCAGCGGAGACAGCTCGAAGAAGGTGATGTTGTCCGCGACCCGGGTGGTGTGCTCGATCGTCAGCGGGACGTCGGGGCGCGGGTCGTCGCGCTCGACGACGTAGCCCAGGATCCGGTCATCCAGGTCGGTCCGCTCCGCGTCGCCGACCGGCCGGACCGCCCAGAGCAGGTCGATCGGCGCCAGCCCGATGTCCGACTGGCTCACCACCCGCTTCTCGGGCCGGTTCGTGACCGGGTCTTTCCAGGTCACCAGGGCGACCACCCTCAGCTCGGAGGGCAGCAGCGTGGGCAGCCAGTCGTTGACGGCCGGCTCGGCCCGCGACCTCGGCGTGCCAAGCCCCGGGTTCAGGTCCGGGCGCAGGAACAGCGCGAGCCGGTGGGTCAGGGTGACGCCCCGGCGGGGGGTCTCGACCACGGCGGGCGGGGGCGGGAAGCCCTCCTTCGCGTAGGCGTCCAGGGTCGCCGAGGCCCGCTCGGCGTTGCCCAGCAGCGCCTGGTGGGTGCCCTCCGCGACCGCCAGGTCGGCCAGCGCGTCGTGGATGTCGATCAGGTGCTTGACCTCGTCGTTCATCGCCTTCGCCTGGCCGGGTTTCAGCTTCTCGACGGGCGGGAGGCCTGTCGCGCCGAAGGGGTACTCGGGGGTGGCCGGCGGTCGGGTTGCGCGGCGGACCAGCTCCAGGCCGTCCACCACGTTGCGCGCCTCGACCAGCTTGACCTCGCTGGGCGGCTGGTCGTGGGCCGAGAGCTTGCCCGCCCGCAGCGGGAACGCCCCGCGCAGCAGCGGGATCATGCTGTCCAGCTCGACGCCGGGGTGGCCCTCGTGCAGCCCGCGCTCGAACCGGTACCCGAGCAGCGCGCCCAGTGGCTGCCCCTGGCGCAGCCCGTCCAGCAGGGCCAGCGCCACCCGGACCCGCTCGGAGCTCAGCCGCACCGCGAACGACCCGGGGTCGGTGGCCGAGCGGTTCGCCACATAGCCGGCGCGCAGCACCGCAGCGGTGCGGGCGTGGCTGGGCGAGGGCGCGTGGATGTAGCCGCCGTTCGTGGTGTCGTGCGGCACCGTCGTTCCGCCGTGGACCTCGGCGAGCGCGGCGGGCAGCGCCATCTCGGTGAGCGGTCTACCACCGGGGCGGACGTCCTCCAGCCAGCCGTACGCGCCGACGTGCACCCCGCGCTTCGGCGTCGCGGTGCCGCTCGTGCCGTAGCGCAGCTCGGCGATCCGCTCGTTGGCCAGCCCGAGCAGCCAGGCGTCCAGCCGGTAGGTGGCGCAGTCGAGGTGCTCGGCCACCACCCGCTCCAGCCGGGCGGTGGGCAGCTCGGCCAGCCGGCCCAGGGCACGGATCTGCTCGGCCAGCCGGGCGGTGGCCTGCCCGGTGTCGATCACGCCGGGGATGAACTGGTGCACCAGCTTCGCCGGGTCTCCGGTGATCCGCCGGTCCGGCGTGTAGAGCTGGCGGTACCGGCTCTCGCTGAGCCGCGTGTCCGGCCTGTTCGCGTCCTTGACGTGCACGAACAGCGGGTCGGCCGGTGAGGGGATGTTCGGGCTCTGTGCCGCGACGGCGAGGCGGCGCGCGGCGTCCGCCCAGCCCAGCAGCAGCGCGTGCCGGGCGAGCAGGTAGAGCAGGGTGGCCGGCGGGTGGTTGCCGAGGAAGCCGGTCTCCATGCGGACCGCGTCCAGGTCGGATCGCCCGTTGTCGGCCAGCCAGCGCAGGTAGTTGCGCTTGTCGGCGGTGTAGGCCCGGAGCGGGTCGGTCTCGGACAGCGGCGCGTCGTCGATCAGCGGGGCCAGCAGCGGGTGCTGCGTGTCGGTGAACAGCCGGCGCAGCAGGTCGGGGTCCGACGGGTGGTACGGCTCGGTCCACGGGCTGGGGTAGCCGAGGCGGGTGAGCAGCGCGCGCAGCGGCGGCGCCATGCCAAGGCCGGTCAGCGTGGTGAGCACCTTGGTGCCGGCGCCGCCCAGGTTCTCCCTGTTGAACATGTCCTCGACGCTGCGGGCGTAGCGCTGGTGGTACTCGGCCGAGGTCGGGTGCAGCGCCAGGATGTCCAGCAGCTTCTGGTGCGCGTCGTCCTGCGGGCGGTGCCCGACGCGGGACACCTTGGCGGTGGCGTCCCGCCAGTCGTTCGCGGCCTCGACCAGCAGCTTGTGCAGGCCCCGGCGGTGTCCGGCGGTCGGGGAGTCCGGCCAGGTCAGCTTGGTGAACGCGGCGGTGGGCAGTATCCCGTAGGGCTGGCGGCCGATCTTGACGGTGGGGATGGGGCCCCGGCCGGAGACATTGCGCAGGAAGAACTCGCGGGTCAGCTCGACGGTGCTCTCCGGCAGGATCGGGTGCAGCACGGTCTGCAGGAAGTTTCCCCAGGTCGCGGGCCAGAGGGCGAGGTGGGCGGCGTGCGCCTCGGCACGGTCGGTCAGGTCCGCGTTGGGCAGGCCGGCCAGCTTCTCCGGGTCGAGTCCGAGCAGCTCGGCGAACCACTGGCCGTCGGTCTTCGCCGTCCAGTCGCCGGGGGCCGCCGCCGCGACGGGCGTGAACGCGGTCCGGCGCGCGGCCTCGGCCTGTTGCGCGGCGTCCTGGCCGGCAGGGGCCCGCTCGGTGTTGTTGGTGGGGGTGCCCTGCGGCAGCAGGCTGAGCCCGGCCGGGCTGTGCAGTTGGTCGGCCAGCAGCTCGCCGAGGTCGAGCGCGGCGCGCTCCGGGGTGACCTGCCGCAGGCCGATCACGACCAGCCGGTCCAGGCCGTCGCGCTTGGTGTCGGGGTCCAGCCCGATGCGGATGCCCATGCCCACCCCGTGGGCGCGCTCGAAGTCCGTCATCCAGGCCAGCGCGTCCGGCACGTGCAGCTGGCCGGTCTTCTCGTCCACCTGTGGCTTGTCGTCGGAGCTGGGGTCCGGGCTCACCGCCAGTTCGGCGCTGACCGGTTCGCCGGGCACCGCGAACACCTGGCGGCCGCCGGCGTAGCCGAGCACGGTGAACCGGTCGGGCAGGAACCGGGCGCGGGCGACCTGCGTCCACGACTCCGGGGCGATCTCGGCGGCCGGCGGCGGCGCCAGCACCAGGAAGGCGACCACGACGGGGTCACCGGGCGCGGTGGCGGCGGTGGTGCTGGCGGCGTCCACGCCGACCGGCCGGCGGGCCCGGATGGCGTCCGCGCGGGCCGCGCCGACCGAGGCGAGCAGCGCGATGTCGGCGTCCCGCAGCCGTTCGCGGTTGCCGTGCGCGCGCCAGACCGCGCTCCAGTAGGTGATCGTCGGCTGCCTGTCGTCCGCCGGCAGCGCGGCGTCGCTGGCGATCACGAGCACCGTCGTGCCGGCCGGCACCCCCGTCGGCCGGTCGGCGGGGTTGGCCGGGGCGTGGCGGGTCAGCTGCCAGCTCGCCCTGCCGGCCGGGATGCGCCCGACCAGCTCGTGCCAGGCGGCCTGCTCCGCCACCGGGTTGCCGCCGGCGCGCCAGTACGCCGTCCAGTAGGCGTCCAGGGCGCCCAGCTCGGCGCGGGTGTAGCGCCGTTCCAGCTTGTCGATCGACCACTCGTCGGGGAACACCCGGACCAGCAGGTCGTCGCCGAGGAACCGGGTCTCGACCCGGACCGGGCCGAGCAGGACGGGGAAGTCGTAGGTCAGCGGGTCGGCCATCAGGGCAACATCTCCTGTGCGTGCACGGCCATCAGCACCGGCGCCTGGAAGAGGATGTAGGCGATGTCCGAGGAGCTCAGCCCCGCCTTCCAGGTCTGGATGGCCACGTCCTCACGGAACTGCTCGTCCTTCTCGTCGTCCTCGACGATGTCGTCGAGCCCCTGCAGGTCGACCGAGACGGCGTCGTCGAGGGTGATGAACCCGGTCCGGCCGCCGGGGTCGACGTGCGACCAGCACAGGTCGTTCCAGACCTCCACCCGGGTGGTCGACGGGCCGTCGTCCAGGCCGAACCGGGGATCGCCTGGCCGTTCCTTGATGACGAAGAACCAGCCCGGGTCGCCCAGCGGGCTGCCCTTGGCCACGTCGGCCCTCAGGTCGAACCCGAGCAGGGTGATGTCCGGGTCCACCTTGGCCTCGTAGATCGGCAGCTTGATCTCGTCCTCGGTCGGGCGCATCGGGTCGGCCGGCTCGACGGGGGTCCGCTCCCGCTTGCGGTCCGGGTTCGCGTTGCTGGGCTGCCAGCGGGCGCGGTGCGCGTAGATCGCGGCGTTCGGGTACTTCTTGAGCAGCTCGCCCCGGATGACCAGCACCAGCTCGTTCTTCTGGGAGCCGGCTGTCTCGCGGCTGTCGTGCGTGCCCAGCTCGCTGGTGACCGCCCAGTCCGTGATCGGCTTGATGTCGTAGAGCCGTTCCCTGCGCTGCCCTGGCGACTCGCCGGGCGGCGACAGCGCCGGGCGCGGGTCCCAGAACTGGCGGAACGGGGTGCAGCGCTGGTCGGTCGGGTACTCCCGCCAGAGCAGCTCGCGGGCCATCTCGTGGTTCAACCCGACCAGGTAGGCCTCGATGAACTCCTGGTCGGTCTCCAGCAGGGTGATGCTGTTGGGTGGGACGAGGTTGAGGTTGGGCACGAACGCGTCCACCGAGAGGTCCCGCAGCGCCTGGTACATCGGCAGGTCGATGATCGGGTACGCCATCGCCTCGATGAACCTCTCGGCGAACGGGGCCAGGCGCTCGGGCAGGGTCACCGAGCTGAGCAGGCTCCTCGGGACGGTGCCGTCGGCGCTCAGGCCGGTCAGCATGGCGCCGGCGGCCGGCGTGACGCCCAGCGGCGTGGGTGGGCGGGTGACCCGGCCGCCGATCGCGGCGTCGGCGAACGCGAGCGTGACCTCGGCCAGGCCGGTCTTGAACGCTGTTGCCTCGTCGCTGTCCGGCACGCCGGTGGTCGGGACGACGTGCTCGGTGGGCAGGCTGATCGTGAAGTCGTTGCTGGTCGGCAGCGGGGGGAGCCCTCGGGGGTACAGGACGTGGTCCACGTCGGCGGGCGTGACCAGGGCGAACGGTTTGACCTTGGCGGGGGCGGCGGTGACGGCCCCGGTGGGCAGGTCCATCCTCGGCAGCAGTGCCTCGGGCGGCTGCGTGTCCGGGAACGGCAGGGTGCGGACCAGCCGCGAGCCGGGGCGGGTGATCCGGCGCATCGCGGGGGAGGTCGGCGCGGTGCCGATCTGGCTGGTGGAGACCTGGTGGCCTACCGCGACGGTGGCCTGCGGGGCGGCTCGCCGGTCGGTGGTGGACGCGGTGGACGCGGTGGGCTGGCCGGGTCTGGTCACGCGGGACTGGGCCGGGGCGGTCAGGGCCAGGATCCGGCCGACCGGTCTGGCCGGTGTCCCCGCCCCGGCGGTGAGCCCCGTCGTCAACGCCGCCATGAACGCGGCCGGGTCGGTCGGGCCGACGTGCTTGTTCTGCAGCGCGTGCCCGACCTCGCGGGCCAGCTGCGCGGCGCGGATCCTGGCGTTCGCGGTGAGCACGTCGCCGACCTGTTCCCAGGCGGCGGCCATGAACTCCTCCTGCCGGGCCTGGACGACCTGGGTGCCGAAGTTCGCGGCCACCCGGAACCGGGGGTCCAGGTTGAGTCGGTGCACCCAGTTCTTCTGGTTCTGGCCGGTCAGCAGGCGGGCGGTGCGCGCGTGCCAGCGGCCGTACAGCGGCGGGGTGATGACCGGGTCGCCCTGGCCAGCCGCCGTGGTGACGGACGGGCCGGCGTTGTTGGCCAGGGCGGCGTGCGCGTCGGCCGGCGCGTGCTCGAGGTAGTCGTCGGACAGGTTGACCACGCCGGCCAGTGCCGTCTGGAACGGGTGTGGGTAGGTCCCGGTCGGCGCAGGCTCCGGGTAACGACTGTCCCAGTTGTCCCACTGGTCCCGAGCGCGCAGCGTCACCTGGAGCGCGCCGCCGAGCTTGAGCACGCCGCCGATGCCGGCCGGGGTGTCGATCGGCGGCAGGCCGACGCCCGCCGAGCGGGCCACGTCGATGTCGCGGCGGGCGAGCTTCGGCTCGTCCCCGGCGTCCCACGGCCGCAGCAGGCGGACCAGGTACTCGAAGTCGCCCGAGGTGCCGGTGGAGAAGTACCAGCGGTGGTAGTACGGCATGGTGCCCGGCAGCGGCTGGTCCTGGTACGGCGGCCACGCGAGCTGCAGCGGGCCGGGGAGGTTGGTCGGCGGTTTCAGGCCGAGGCCGGCCAGCCGCCCGGTCTCGAACGCGGGCACCAGGAAGGCGTGGTAGCCGGTGTTCGCCGACAGGTGCCGGGGACAGACGATCCGCGAGCACGCCCGGTCTGGGTTGGTCCGCAGCAGCTCGCGCAGGCTGGCCAGCGGCCCGGCCATCTCGGCGGGGTCGTCGGCGAGCACGTCGCCGCCCAGGCCGCCGTCGACGTGCACGTGCGCGAACGCGCCGAGCTGGTCGGACGGCTGCAGCGCGGCCGGGTTCGTCACCGTGATGGACGGCAGCGGCCGGCCCGGCAGCGTGCCCTCGGTGAACTCGCCGCCCGGCCCCGGCTCGACCGCGCCTTCGAGCACGATCAGCGCCAGCCAGGGCCGCAGCCGGTTCCTGGCGGTGTCCGGCGCCGACGGGCTGTAGCGCCAGGCGAAGTCCTCCTCGTAGAACTCGATGTGCGCCAGGTAGTTGGGCTCGACGTTGGTGGTCCACGGCCGGGGCTCGGTGCGCGAGATGGCGCGCGGGTCCACCCCGATCACGTCGCCGGGGCCGTAGAGCTGCAGCGGCTGCGTCACGTCCTGGGTGATCGGGGTGGGGCCGGTGAGCGGGTCGCCGGTGAGCAGCAGCTTGATCGGGATGGTGGCGCGGGTGGTGCCCTGGCCGGTGGGGTCGGCGGTGATGCGGGTGCTCAGGCCGGTGCGCAGGTACGGCAGGAAGGCGTAGGCGTTCGCGGTCACGGCGTGTAGACCTCCGTGGACCTGGTCAGGTCGTCGACGTCCGGGTCCGCCGCGGCCAGGCCGGAGCCGGTGGTGCCGCCGGCGACGAGCACCTTGCCGCCGTCCAGCGCGGTGGCCGCGAACGCCCACCGGCCCACGGCCAGCCCGCCCACCGGGGTCCAGGTCTTCGCGGCGGAGTCGAAGACCAGCACGCTCTGGTAGCCGACGTCGTCGCGCACCTCGCCGGTGCCGCCGATCACCAGCACCTTCCCCGAGCCGAGCGCCACCGCGCGGTGGAATCCGCGGCCGCCGGGCCGTGTCGACAATGTCGTCCAGGTGCCGTTGTTCAGGTTGTACAGCTCGGCGGTCAGGCTGGTGAACGGGTCGAACCTGCCGTCCCCCGGGGCGCCGGGGGCGCTGCCGCCGATGACCAGCGCCGTGGTGTCGGACAGCGCCAGCGCCTGGTGCCTGGCGCGCGGCTCGGGCAGGTTCGCGGTGGTCGTCCAGGCCTTCGAGGTCGGGTTGTACAGCTCGCAGAAGGCCAGCGCCGCGTCCGCGCCCCTGGCGATCGGCACCGTGCCGCCGCAGACCAGCACCCGGCCGTCCTTGAACGCGACAGCGGTGTGCCCGGTGCGCGCGTCGGTCATCGGCTTGACGGTGGTCCACTTCTTGGCCGCCGGGTCGTAGGTCTCCACCGAGGTCAGCGCCTTGACGGTGTCGTCGGACCGTTTCGCGGTGCCGCCGGCCACCAGCACCTGGTCGCCGACCAGCACGGCGCAGTGGCCGTAGCGGCCCTCGTTCATGCTCCCGACGGTCTCCCAGGCGTTCGTCGCGGGGTTGTAGACCTCCGCGGTGGCGAGCGCGGGCGAGGCCGGCGACGGGCCGCCGATCCCGCCGGCGACCAGGACGTTGCCGTCCTTGAGCACCGTCGCGGTGTGCAGCCGCCGCGCGGTCTGCAGCTTGCCGGCGGGGCTCCACTTCTTCTCCGCCGTGTCGTAGCGCACCGCCTGGTCCAGCGCGGCCGACCTGCCGTCCGCGCCGCCGACCAGCAGCACCTTCTTCGTGGTGGTGGTCAGTAGGACGGCGCCGTCGTACTGGCCGTACCAGCTTCCCGCCACCGGCAGCTCGCCGGTGGACGTCCACGGCGCCGTCGCAGTGGTCATGACGTCGAACCCCTTCCCGGTCACGGGGTGTAGATCTCGGCTGTGTCGGTCGTGGCGGCGCCGGCCGCCTCCCCGGAGCGCTCCCGGCCGCCGGCGACCAGCACCCGGCCGTCGGCGAGCGCCACCGCGGCGGGGTCCGCACGGCCGGTGGCCATGCCCTCGGCGGCGGTCCAGGTGTTCGTGCCCGGGTGGTAGCGCACCGCGCCCCGGTAGCCGGCCGCGAACGACGGCCCGCCGGTGCCGCCGACCACCAGCACCTCGTCCGCCCGGAGCCGCACTGCCCGGTGCCGGGTGCGTCCCACCGGCATGGCGGCGACCGGCGTCCAGGCGTCGTGCTCGTGGTCGTAGCGCTCGGCGGACGCCAGGCCGTGCGGGTCGATCGCCCCGCCGACGGGGATCCCGGTGGGGTCGCCGCCGGTCACCAGGATGTCGCCGTCGTCGAACGCGGTGGCCTGGTGGCCGGCGCGGGGGGTGGTCATGCTCGCGGCGGGGGTCCACCTGCCGGTCGTGGGGTCGTAGCGCTCGCAGTACGCCAGCGCCGCCTCGCCCGCGCCGGTCCGCACCGCGCCGCCGATGACCAGCACGTGTCCGTTCGGCAGCGGCACGGCCTGGTGGCCGGTGCGGGCGTCGGTCATCGGCTCGGCCGCGCTCCAGGTGCCTTCGACGGGGTCGAACAGCTCGGCGGAGGCCAGCGCGCGCCCGTCCGGCCCGGTTCCGCCGGTGACGAGCACCTTCCCGTTCGCCAGGGCGGTCGCGCGGTGGCCGGAGCGGGCGGTCGCCAGGTGCCCCGGCGTGGCCGTCCAGGTGCCGCCGATCGGCTGGTAGACCTCCGACGAGCCGAGCGGCGCCCCCGCCGCGTCCACGCCGCCGGCGACCATGACCCGGCCGTCCGCGAGCAGGGCCGTCGAGTGCAGCCGCCGCCCGGTCGTCATCGCCCCGGTGGCCGTCCAGGTGGCGACCACCGGGTCGAACAGCGCCGCCGCCTGCCCCGTGCCGCCGGTGCCGCCGGCGACCAGCACCGTGCCGGTGCCCAGCCGGACGATGCCACCGTCCGCGACCGCGACCGGCATCCGGTTCACCGCCGGAGTCCAGGTGTCCCGCGCGACCTGGGTGCCGGTGGCGTCGGACTCCGGGATGACGTGCAGCGCCTGGGCCAGGCTCGGGTCCACCGCGACCCAGCCGGCGAGCGCCTCGTCGGCCAGGGTCCGGTTGCGGTAGCTCTCGGCGACCTGGCCCCGGTACCCGCTCGGCGGGAACGCCCGCTGGTTGTTGCGCAGGTAGGCCACCACGAACCGCTGGTCGGTGACCTGGATCGTCTCGCTCGCGGGGAACGGCTGGCGTCGCCGCGCGTCCGTGGCCGACAGCGCGGAACGGCTGGTGCTGCTGCCGTCCAGCAGCCTGTCGAACACCGCCGGGCTGACGCTGACCAGCCGTTTCCGCTCGGTGGCCGGCACGACCACCGCGTCCGCCCTTCGGCCAAGACTGGTGGCCTGGCGACGCTTCTTGTCGATCACGATCTGCTCGTAGCGGGAGCTGCGCCGCGCCATCCGGGGCGACTCCATGGCGCCCTGCGCCGCCGTCAGCTCCAGCCCCGCGTCCTGGGTCTCGTATGCCGGCCGGGACAGCTTCGCGGCGTCGTCCATGTCCTGGAACTGCGCCATCGCGAACCTGTCACCGGTCTTGGACACCCGCACCAGCCCGCTGTCCGCGGCGGGCTCGACGGTGAACCGGTTGCCGTCGCCCGGCCGCTGCTGCCCGACCTTGTCCAGCCGCACGCCCAGCGGGATCGCCCGCTGCTGGATGAACAGCGTCCCCAGCGGGTGCAGCACCAGCTTGTCGGTCTCGTCCAGCGGCCGGAGGTTGACCAGCGCCTTGGCGCCGCCGGTCGGCAGCCGGGTGGTCCAGCCCTCCAGCTTCTTGATCTCGGCCTCCAGCAGGGGCAGCACCCGCGCCGGCGGCAGCGTCGGGTTGTTGTCCTCACCCCAGCTGATGTCGAAGTCCGCGGAGATCTCGAAGAACAGCAGCGAGATCGAGCCCCGCCCGTGCGCTCGCCACGGCTGCGGGCCTTCCAGGACGAACTGGAGGTCGATGCCGAACACGCCGACCCCGAACGCCTTGAGCGTCACCCCGGCGGAGATCTCGATGAGGAACGCGAACGGGGAGAACCGGAACAGCGCGTCGAAGCTCAGGTGCCCTTCGAGGTAGAAGCCGCCGAACCCCAGCCGCATCTCCGCCCGCGCGCCGAACTGCACGGTGTTGCTGGTGACCGCGAAGTAGCCGGTGACCCGGATCAGCCGGCCCGGCTGGTTCAGGATGTCGATCGACAGCCGGGGCGGCACCGGGAACGGCAGCGGCGGTGGCTTGAACGACGGGTGGAAGCCGCCCACCGTCAGCACCAGCTCCGGGTTGTCGCCCCAGGCCACCAGCAGCCCCATGCCGCCGCCGATGGTCATCATCAGGATGCGCGAGTCGAACAGCTCGGCGTAGAACCACAGCCGCTGCTTGGTCGGCTCCAGCGCGCCGACGAACGCGACCTGGATGACCAGCAGCGGCAGGTCCGAGCTGGGCAGGACGCAGCGCAGCACGCCGAGCACGGCGATGTTGCCCGGCGGGATCTCCACGATCACCCCGAGCGAGATGCTGACCAGCGTCGGCGTGCCCCAGCCGATCTTCGCCATCGGCCCGATCAGGAACGTGCCCTCCTCGGGCGGGAAGAACCGGCGCAGGTCGCTCAGGATCCTCGGCGCGTTCGCCACCACGTCCCTGGGGAACATCACCGAGTCGATCGAGCCGGCCCGCACGCCGCGCACCAGCTCCTCCAGGTTCATCCCCCGGTTCAGCCCGATCAGCCCGCCGACGGCGAGCAGGGTGAACCCGAACCCGAGCTGGATGCCACCGCCGCCGAACTCGGCGGTGATCACGATCAGCAGCGAGAACCCCTTGGACCCGTCCGGCATCCGGGTGCTGATCAGCCCGATCGCCTTCAGCTCGACGAGCCCGGCGAACTCCAGCTCCAGCACCCCGGCGTACTCGCCTCGGTCCGGGTCGAAGTAGAGGTACCCGCCGCCCGCGACCAGCCCGGCGTCCACCGACAGCCCGATGCCCTTCGGCGGCCTGAACCCGAGCGACAGGTCGACAGGACCCAGGTTGCCGTCGTTCCCGGACTTGAACGCGAGGTTCGCGGTCATGCCGATCTGTTCGACCACCGCCTTGATCGGCCCGAGCTCGGCCTTGAACGTCGCGCCCAGCCCGATCGGCAGCCCGTCGCCGGACGGCGTGACCGAGATCGTCAGCGCCTCCACCTCGACCGGCCCGAGCTTCGCGTGCACCGGAACCTGCAGCTCCAGGTTGGCGGCGCCCCGGAAGTAGAACCCGTTGCGGTGTGACACCCCCACCGCGAGGTCCGCGCCCATCGTGACCCCGCCGCCCGGGATGATCGACCCGATGAAGCCGTCCGCTCCGGACGGTTCGAACACGAACTCCAGGCCGATCAGCTCGACCTCGGCGAACGGGTCGGCGGCATCGCCCGCGACGCGGACCCCGGCCAGCCCGGCGATCGCGCGGTACTGCAGCCGGGTCCTGCCCGGCGAGCCGAGGATCACCGTCGGCTCGCCGCCGGGTTGGGTGCGTTCCACCCGCGCCTCGATCGACCCCTTGGCGTGCACGGGCGCGCTCCCGGACTCGAACCCGAGGACCATGTCGACCGGTTGCCCCGGCCGCACCCGCAGCGCCACCCCGCCCTGCAGGTCGACATCGCTGCTGATCGTCACGGCGATGTCGGGGCGGACCTGGAAGGTGATCGCCAGCGCGCCCTGGAACGCCGGCAGCACGGCCAGGCCGGGCGGACCGGTGCCGTCGCCTGGCACCCCCATCAGCCGGAGCACGGCCGCCAGCCGGGTCGTGTCCGGCCCGGTCCGCTGCACCCGCTCGAAGACGGTCCCCTCCACCGCGGTCGCCGGCGCGCCGCCCGGTGGGGGCGGTGTGCCCCGGACCGCCGTGGCCGTCGAGTCCGTGACCTCGACGATGTGGATGCCGACGCCGAAGCTCATGAGCAGGTTGTCGACCTGGGAGGCCAGCGCGTCGAAGTCGAAGTCCGGCTCACCCCACCGGTAGGCGTTCTTCAGCACCTGCGACGGACCGCCCAGCAGCCGGGGCAGCTCGTCGAGGTCGAGCGCGAGGTGCATGTAGGCGGGCCGGTTTCCGGCCGGCGGCGCGTAGCTCGACTTGATGATTCCGAGCGTGCGCAGCCCGAACCCGAGCGACGGATGGAACCGTTCCAGGTACGCGACGACCAGGTAGTCGACGAGCTGACCGGGGAAGATCTCCCGGAACCTGTCCACCCGCAGCGACTCCGGGATCGCCGAGTCGGGCGCACCGGCGATCCCTCTGATACCGCCGATGAGCCGTTGGACCGCGCCGAGCGCCCTTGCCACGTCGTCGGCGGAGAACTCGACGGACACGCCCCCACCCGGCCCGCCGCCCACGTTCAGCCCGCCGTCGCCGAGCAACCTGCGCAGGCTGTCGTACAAGGCCTCGACACCAGCCCCGAGATCGAGCAGCGGCCGAGGAATGTCGTCCGCGAGCCACCCCAGCTTCCGCAGCAGCCCGGAGAACGCATCCGCCGAACCGATCGCCTCGCGCAGCGGCAGAAACGCCTGTCCCACCTCGGCGAGCAGCGTCTCGAACGTGCCTGGCCTAGTCATTTTCCTGCCCCGGGTAGAACCTTCGGTTCAGCTCGGCGTGGAACGTCGGGTCGATGCGATTGACGATCAACCACATGCAGACGTAGCAGAACTGCCCTTCCGAGGGCGGGCGGTTCGAGCGCATCTTGCAGTCACCCGCTGGGCGGTAGTAGCCACCGGCGAAGGTCGCGGCTCCTTCGAAGATTCCGACCAGATTTCGCGGAAGGCAGGGAGAGAACAGGCCGCCGATGGGCTCGGGGTAATCGGCGTCCGGGTTGGCCTCGGTCGTGTCGGGCTCCAGGTTCAGCGGTTTGTGGGTCGTCGCGAGGTGAGCCAGTACCTCCCTCTGCACCACCGTCTCCACGCTGCCCGAGCCGCCATCCACCGGGATGAACAGCGCGGATCCCTTCGTGAACACCGGATACGGTCGTGCCGGGAGTCCCGGACCCGCCAGGACCAGCGTGCCCCGTGTCGCGTCGATCTGACCTATCCTCAGGTTCTTGAGATAGGGCGTCAGGGAGGCCGCCGGGAGCAGTTGCGCGCCGAGCGGGCCTGGCTTGAAGTTCCGGAGGTGGACCTGGACCTCGGCCGAGTCGGCCTTGGCCTTCGCCCAGTTCCCTATCTCTTGTGTGCCCACGCTCACCTGAATGCCGGTGGCCGGGGCCGCGTCCTTCGACGGTTCGAGCAGCCGCGCCGACAATCGCATGCGCGGCAGGGCGAACCATTTGACCTTGGCCGGATCAATGGCTCGGCCGGGGGCCGCCCCGAATCGGATGAACCCGAGCGCCGCCGCATTGTCGGTGGTGAGGTCGGCCGTCGACAGTTTGGCTCCCGGGTCGTCTCCCCGGGACACCTCGTACTCGTCGTCCAGGTTGAAGCTGTGGGCGAGCTCGTGGGTGAGGGTATCCGTGGCGGCGCCGACGTCGGCGGCGATCACGGCCGGCGGATCCCGCCACATCTTGCGGTTCCCCTCGCCATAGGCGAAGGCCACCGTTCGCTTGCGGTTGACCGCCGACATTGCCGTGATCGTTTCGTTCGTGCCACCGCCGAAGTCGTCGTTGGCGAGAACGACTATCAGCCCTCGGCTCGGCTTGTACTGCTTGTCGTCGGGGATCCATACCTTCCCGATCGGGAGAAACTCGCTCTTCCGGAGATACTTCAGGCCGCCGACATAACGCAGGATCGAGTCGGTCGGGCCGAGAAAGCCGGCGTACAGCTCGGGAGGGTGCCGGCGTGGGTCCGGGGCCAGGGACCGGCTCGGTGCGACGGTGTAGAACTCGTACAGGCGCGCGATGAACTTCGTCCTGTTGGCGGTCCCGGGGTTGTCGTTGGCGGGCCTGTCCACGGGGGAGACACCCGAACGCCGGTCGGCCAGTCGGCCGCCGCGAATTATGCCGAAGTAAGTGTCTCGGGCGTGAAGAATCCCGTCGGCCTGGTGGGCCTTCCACGCGTCGATGAGCTCGTCATCCACCCTGGACATCTCGAGGTCCGTGAGGTCCTGCCGGCTCCACAGATCCTTGAGGACCTGGTTCGACCTGTTCTCGCCCCTCCTGGGCAGCCCGACCCGAGAGACCAGCTCGCTCATCCGGTAGATGCCTTTCGTGGAATTGTTGACCTTTCCGTTGTAGGGGATGGGCGCCCCCGGATCTTTCAGCTCGTGCGTCCCGACGCCGTGGTCTGCGACGCGGAAGCCACAGGTGATCGCGTGCTGTTGGGAGTCCGCGTAGGACAGGAAGACGTTGAACCTCGACCTCAGCATTCCGAAGGGCTGATGTCGCGGCTTGTCGAACATCTCCTGCGTTATTCGGGTGGTCAGGTCCAGCAGCCTGGCCCGGTCCTCCGGGCGGAACCCCTCCGGGAGGACGACTATGTTGTGCATCTCGTCGACGTTCGTCACGTCGGAGATCTGGATCGGGTAGAGGTTGACGCGCTCCACGTCGTAGTCGACGACCCTGACGGGCAGCCGTTTGATGTCGTTGAGGAACGTGCCCTCGACGAGGACGGGGTTGTCGGTTGCGACCACGCCTCGGAGGCGGTCCCGGGAGCTGACGGTCACCTTCGAGATGTCGGTGGACGTCAGGGTGACGTACCCGTGGTTGGTGATGTCCCCGACGAGATCCGTACCTGCCGCCACGTCTCTCGGACTCTGACTGAACCTGGCGTATATCGACGGCTGCGCGTGGGCGATGAGCGGGTCTTTGGCCGTCGTGATGGAGTCGTTTCCAAACCACCATTCCTTGACTTCTTCGTGCACCTGGAGGCGGCCGACCAGGTACTTGGTGCCGACTCGCAGCTGGAACAGGTAGACGCCGGGTTCCGTCGCGCTGACGAAACCGCTACTGATCTTCGGCAGCGGTTCGTCGAGCCGGTGGCCCGGATCCCTGTTCGGGGCGAAGAAGTCGAACGCGTACCCGGTGGAAGGGACTTCGGTCAGAACGTAAGGACCGGGATTCGGTGGGTCGGTACGCTCGAAAACGCGGAGTTGGAGAGGCGGGGTGCCGGAGAGCGCCATGTGCAGGTCGCAGTGTGGGAAGAGCAGAAGGTCGGAGACCATGTGCGTCCCATCCTCGCGGAACCATCGGTTCGGTATGTCCTAGCTGCGCAACCCGAACCTCGTGTGCGCCGACCCCCGGCTGCGACAACCGTCTGCTTCGCGAGGCGAAGCCAAGAGAAGAGGGTGCCCGTGGCGGCTTGCGGTGAGCTTTCAGCCGGCTTTCAGCCGAGGGCGGGGCCGTCGTTCAGTCCCAGGCGCCGGCGGCGGCCGCCGCGTGGACGAAGGATTTGAACGAACGTGGTTCGCGGCCGAGAATTCGGGCGGCGTCGTCGAATGGTGTCGCGTAGAAGCCGTTTCGGACGCCGTCGGCCGCTTCCAGGGACCATTCCACGGCCTCGGGAGGGACGCCGGCGGCCAGGGCGTCGGCGGCCCATTGCGTCGGCTCTACCTCGACGACCTCGATGTCGCGGCCGGTGACCGAGGCGATCGTTGCCGCCGCCTCGGCGTAGGAGAGTGCGCGGGGGCCGGAGAGCTCGTAGGTCTTTCCGAGGTGGCCGTCGGTGGTCAGGGCGGTCGCGGCCACCTCGGCGACGTCGGCCACGTCGATGAAGTCGATCTTGGCGGCGCCGGTGGACACCTGGCGGATGACGCCGGAGCGGACGGAGTCGCGCAGGTTGCCCTCGCTGAAGTTCTGGTCGAAGACGCTGGGGCGCAGGATCGTCCAGTCAGCGTCGGAGTCGCGTACCGCCCGTTCCAGGGTGAGCATGCGCTTGCTGCCGGCGGTGGCGCTGCGGCCGGACAGCAGCACCACGCGGCGCACGCCGGCGTCCACGGCCGCCGAGACGAACGCGGTCGCCTGGGCGGCGGCCAGGTCGGGCACCGTCGGCGTGGCCAGGTACGCCGCGCCGACTCCCCGCAACACCACAGGCCAGGTATGAGGGTCGTCCCAGTCGAACGGGATCGCCGACGTCCGCGAGACCCCGCGCACCGGTACCCCGCGCCGTTCCAGTTCCGCGGCGACGCGGCCACCCGTCTTGCCGGTGACCCCAACCACGAGCACGGGTTGTCCAGTCACCTCACGAGACTAGGCGGGCGGGCCGGGCACGAGCGTGGCGGTGTCGTCGTGCTGTTCGCCGAGGCGGTCGACCCAGCGGATCGGGATCCGGTCGCCGGGGTGGTGGCGGCCGACGAGGGCGACGAGGTCGGTCGCCGAGCGGACGTCCCTGCCGTCCACCGAGACGATCACGTCGCCACGGGCCAGCCCGAGCTCGGCGGCGGGCGAGCCGGACGCGACGCCGGCCACCGTCGCGCCGGAGCCGGTGGCGCGCTCGTCCAGGTCGCGGCGGTACGGCGAGGAGCGGTCGACGGCGGACACGACGGTGACGCCGAGCATGCCGGTGGGGCCGACGTGGACGGTGTCGGATGCGGTGCCCGCGCTGATCTGGCGCGCGATGGCGGCGGCGGCGTTGATCGGGATCGCGTAGCCGGTGCCGCCCGGCGTCTGATAGCGGAAGTTGACGCTGGCGGCGGTGGTCACGCCCACGACCTGGCCGTTTGAGTTGATCAGTGGCCCGCCCGACTCGCCGGCCTCGACCTTGGCGGCGACCTCGATCAGGCCGGAGAGCCGCTCGGAGCTCCCGCTCAGCTCGTCGGTGGTGGTGATCGACCGGTTCAGCGCCGACACCGTGCCGGACGCGACGGTCGGTTGGCCGCTGCCGCCCGCGTTGCCGATCGCGGCGATCTGGTCGCCGATGGCCACCGAGTCGGAGTCGCCGAGCGTCGCCGGGCGCAGGTCGGGCGCGCCCTGGATGCGGAGCACGGCGATGTCGTGGGTGCGGTCGTAGCCGACCACGGTGGCCGGATAGCTCCCGCCGGTGGCGAGCGAGCGCACCTGGATCTGGGTCGCGCCGTTGATGACGTGGTTGTTGGTCAGGACATCGCCGGAGGAGTTGAGCACGATCCCGGTGCCCGCGCCCTCCGCCCCCTGGAAGCCCAGCCGGGTGTTGACGTTCACCAGGCTCCGCACGACCTCGCGGGAGACGTCCTCCAGCCGTGGCCCGCGCAGCGGCTGGCCGGCGCCCGGAGTGAGCAGGCCCGTCGACTCCCCGGCGGCGCTCGCCGCCGACCCGGCGAGCGACTGGATCGCGGCGATGCCCCGGCTCAGGCCACCGGTTGCCACGAAGGCGAGCGCGAACAGCACCACGAGCGCCAGCAACCAGCCGGACGACCGGCGCCGGCGCGGTGGCCGGGGAGGTTCGCTCGGATATCCGAATGGCGGACCGACGTGGGTCACCGGCCTCATCCTCCCTCACCCGATGCTCCCACGAGTACCGCGCGCGGATCTGAGATGCGCCTGAGACCTTCCCCGGATACGACTGTGAGTCTTCGCGCGAGCACAAATCTTCAAGCCGGCCGCCGCGCCACCGGAAAGACTCACGACATGATCTGCCGAATCTGGAGTGGCCGAGCCGGCTCTCACAACGCCGCCGATGCGTACGAACAGGTCTTCCGCGACGAGATGCTGTCCGAGCTGGGCGGTCTCCCCGGTTTCCGAGGCGGCTACCTGCTCCGCCGCGACACCGACCACCGCACCGAGTTCGTCACGCTGACCCTGTTCGACTCGCTCGACGACGTACGCGGGTTCGCCGGCCCCGACCACGAGCGCGCGAACGTCTCCACCGCCGGCCGCGCCGCGCTCGACGACATCGACGAAACCGCCCGTCACTACACCGTCGTTACGGCTCCTCACATCTGAACATCTGAGCTACCACTGGACGGTCTTGCTGGCCTGGTAGAGCTCGAAGCCGGGCTCGGTGTACCTAGATTAGACGAGACGTTGCGTCTAGAGTACAGCGTTCAGCGGGCGCGGGACCGGCGGTAGTGGCGCCTGGCCTTCATTCGGTTTCCGCAGGTGGCCATCGAGCACCAGCGGGCCCGGTTGGCGTTGCTGAGGTCGAGCAGGAACAGTCGGCACTCGTCGTTGCCGCACGGGCGTAGTCGTCCGGGCAGGTGCTCCTGGATGTGCGCCCAGGCGAGCACCAGCCGTGCCGCGAGCCGGGAGTCCGGGGGCGCGGACTGCTGCCAGGTCACGCCGTTCTCGTCCAGCTCGGGTACGCGGCTGACGCCGTCCAGCGCCTGCGCGAGCGACGCGGGTTCGGCGGCGCCGCGCACCACGTCCTGTAGTCGATCCCGGGTCAGGCGCAGCAGCTCGGCCTCTGGTGCGGACCCGCTGCCGCCGTGCGCGCGTGACCACTCGCGCAGCTCGCCGTCGTCGGCGAACCGGTCCCGTTCCACCCCGTCGAACACCGGGCGGCTGTTGAGCAGCTCCAACAGCAGCTCCTCGTCGGGTCCGGGCGCCTGCACGTCCTAACCATATCAAGGAGCTTGACAGGTTAACTACCGGCGTGCTTCGCTGTCGCCCGGTACTAACCAGACGAGCTGATTTGAAGGGTTAGAGACATGGTCGACGTCCATCACCGCACCGCGAAGATCGGCGAGCATTCGGTGTTCTACCGGGAGGCCGGGCCGGTCGGCGCGCCCGTCGTGCTGCTCCTGCACGGCTTTCCGACCAGCTCACACATGTTCCGCGAGCTGATCCCGAGGCTGGCGGACCGGTACCACGTGATCGCCCCGGACCACCTGGGGTTCGGCTACAGCGACGCGCCGCCGGTCGGTGAGTTCGACTACAGCTTCGACGCGCTGGCCGACGTCACCGAGGGCCTGCTGGAGCGGCTCGGGGTCGAGCGGTTCGCGATCTACGTGCAGGACTACGGCGCGCCCATCGGCTGGCGGCTGGCGCTGCGGCGGCCGGGCGCGATCACCGCGATCGTGACCCAGAACGGCAACGGCTACGCCGAAGGGCTGGTCGAGGAGTTCTGGGCGCCGCTGCGCGCGAACTGGGCCGCGCCAGGGCCGGCCACCGAGGAGCCGCTGCGCGCGGCCCTGACCCTGGACGCGATCCGGTGGCAGCACGTGCACGGCGTCCCCGACCCCAGCCTGGTCAGCCCGGACACCTGGACGCACGACCACGGGCGGGTCTCCCGCGAGGGCAACGACAGGGTCCAGCTCGCGCTGTTCCACGACTACGGCGGCAACCTGGAGCTGTACCCGAAGCTGCACGAGTACTTCCGGGCGTCGGGGGTGCCGCTGCTCGCGGTGTGGGGCGCCAACGACGAGATCTTCGCCGCGGCGGGTGCCACCGCGTTCGCCCGCGACCTGCCCGACGCCGAGGTGCACCTGATCGACGGCGGCCACTTCCTGCTGGAGAGCCACCTGGACACCGTGGCCGGCTACCTGCGCGGGTTCCTCGGCCGGGTGCTCGAGGTCAGCGCGGCGGTGCGCTGACGCGGTCGGCGCCGCGCAGGTGGCGGCTCACGTCGCCGATGAGGTCGGCGTGGATCCGCCGCCGCGCGAACCGCCACCGCCCGTCGTGGCGTTCGAAGCGGTCGTGGTACGTCCCGCTCACGATGGGCTGCAGGGGCAGCTCGGGCAGCGCCTGCAGCACGGTGAAGTACGAGCGCGCGACCGCCGTGCCGGCCGCGTCGTCGACATCGATGGCGAAGTTGGTCGTGAGGTGCCTGGTGCGGGGCGTGCCGTCGGCATGCACGATCAGGGAGTCGCGGAGCATTCGCTCGATGGCGTCCGGGCCGCTGGCCGATGTGGCGTCGCTGGTCACGGTGGCGTCCGCGAGCAGGGCGCCGACGGCCGCGAAGTCGCCGTCGTCCACCAGCGCCGCGTAGGTTGCGATCAGGTTCTCGATGGCTCGGTGTGCGGGGGCGGGGGTGGGCATGATCATGGCCTCCAAGCGTGGGGCGACGAATCGGAGCTTGCCTCCGTTTGACTATACGGAGGGATCCTCCGAATTGGTACCGGAAGGCGGCAGGGCGATGCGGGCGGACGCGCGGCGCAACTACGGCCGGTTGGTCGAATGCGCCAAGGCGGCCTTCCTCGAACGGGGCACCGGAGCCTCGTTGGAGGACATCGCCCGGCACGCCGGCGTCGGCATCGGCACCCTCTACCGCCACTTCCCATCCCGGGTCGCGCTCATCGACGCGGTCTTCCGGGAGGAGGCGAACACGCTGCTCGGGTTGGCCGACGGGCTCGTCGACGCGCCAGAACCGGTCGACGCGCTGCTGACCTGGTTGCGGGCCGTCATCGCCTACCACCGCGCGTACCACGGCCTGGCCGCCGTGCTCATGGCGTCCGGGTCGGACTCCGGCGCGCTGACCTCGTCCATCGGCCCGATACGGCGGGCCGGCGGCGCGCTGCTGGGGCGTGCGCAGCGGGCCGGGGCGATCCGCGCGGACGCCGACATCATGGACGTGCTGCGGCTGGCCAACGGCATCGGCCTGGCCGCCGAGAAGGCCCCGGACGACCCTGACCTCGCCGACCGCCTGTTGCGGCTGGCCATGGACGGGCTGCGGGTGCGTTCCTGAGCGTCAGCGCAGCGAGGCGTTGATCCGGCCGGCCAGGGCGACGACCTCGCGGGACAGCATGGCGTCGTCGTGCTCGTGCTCGGCGGGGACGATCAGGCCGATGCTCGCCTCGGCGCGGCCGTTGACGAACACGGGGGCCTCCACGCCGGTGAAGTTGGGCACCAGTTCGCCGGTGGTCACCACGTAGCCCCGGGCGCGGCCGGCGGTGACCTCGGGCCGCTCGCCAGGGACGGGTTCGCGCCCGGAGAGGATGGCCAGGCCGGAGGCGGCGACCCGCAGCGGGTGGCGGGTGCCCGGGCGGACGCCGAGGCGGAAGGTGGCGTTGCGCGGCTCGATGGAGGCCACCGCGACCGCCTCGTCCTGGTCGGCCACGTGCAGCACGACGGTCAGGCCGAGGCGTTCGGCGGCCTCGGACATCAGCGGCGTGGCCACCTGCAGCAGGTCACCGGCGACCTGGCGGGCCAGCGTGAGCAGCGCGGTGCCCAGCGCGTAGCGGCCGTCCCGGTCCCGGCTGACGTACGACCTGTTGACCAGGGTGGCCAGCAGCCGGGCCGCGATCGAGCGGTGGATGCCGAGCGCCTCGGCCACGTCCGTGGTGGTCATGCCGGTGCCGGCCTCGGCCAGCGCCTCCAGCACCCGCAGGCCGCGGTCGAGGGTCTGCGCGATCTCCCCGGGCTTCGTGTTGGTGCCCGCCGCCATGCTCACCTGTGCCGCCTTCGCTCGCCTGCCGATCGGTCACCGATTATCGCGCGCGACGCGCCACCATGCGGTCGCGGGGATGTGTGCGTGGTCCAGCCGTTCGCCGCGATCCTCCGGTCGTCGCTCAGGTGGGGAACCTGCTGGCGCATGCCGTGGACGAACAGGGCGACGGGCTTGCGTTCGCCTGGCGAGTTCAGCACGAACCGGGTCACGGCGCCGGCGATGACACCGGGATCGGTGGACAACGCCTGGGCGTACGACTCGGCGTCGCCGGCGGCTGTCCAGATGACCTCGGTGGCGCGGATCTCGCGGGGGCGGACGGTGTGCACGGCGTAGACGTGCATCGATACGCACTTGATCATGGGTGGGGCGTGGACCTGTTCGGCGCCGAGCGGGTTGGGGTTGCAGGGCATACGTATGGACGTGGAACGGCGCATAGGTCGGGAGATCAACCCAGGCGGTGAGACGGAGGTCACGTAGGCTGAGGTGGGAGTGCCTCGGGCGCCGTTGGCGCGATCGGGGCATGGCCGAGCGGTTGGAGTTGACGTGTCCGACGGTGCTCCGGAGTCGTTCGGCGAGACGCTGCGCCGCCTGCGGGAAGAAGCCGAGCTGTCTCAGCCGCGACTCGCCGAGAAGGTGCCGATCTCGCAGGCCAGCCTGAGCCGTTACGAGAACGGGAAGCAAATACCGGCCCGATCGGTGGCGGCAGGGCTCGATGAGCTGTTGGGGGCCGACGGGCACCTGTTGGCGGCCTTCGACGCCACACCGAGGGTGCGCCTGCCGGAGGGTCCTGACGGTGGGCGGCTCGGCTATGTCGCGTCGCGACCTGGTGCTGTCGACCGCACCTGTCTCGACACGCTCGCCGGGACGCTCGCGCACTGGCGGCGCCTCGACGACAGCCTTGGCGCGGAAGCCGTCCTGCCGTCCGTCATGACCACTTTGGCGCTGGTGGAGCACATAGTGCGTGACGCGCGCGGCGGGATTCGGCCGGCGGTGCTCGATGTCGGGGCGCAGTGGCTCCAGTTCGCGGGTTGGCTGAGTACCACCACGAAACGGCACGACAAGGCCCGCGCCGTCCAGGACCGGATGCTCGAATGGGCGATGGAGCTGGGCAGCCCCGACCTGGTGGCCTCCGCGCTCAGCACCAAGGGCCACCATGCGTGGACGCTCGGCGCCTACGGGCCGATGGTCGGCCTCTCCGAGGCAGCGCGCCGCGATCGACGAGCGTCCCCCGCGATCCTCGCGACCGCGGCGCAACAGCAGGCCCGAGGGCACAGCCTGCTCGGCCAGGCGGACGCCGCCGAGCGGCTGCTCGACCGGGCCGACGACCTGGCGGTCGCCGCCGCTCAGCGGCCAGACCTGTTGCCGCCGTGGCTGTACTTCCACAGCACGGACCTGCTCGTGCTGCAGCGCGGGCTGGCCTACAAGTATCTTGCGGAGAACGGCGTCCCAGGCTATCGGCGGAAGGCGGTCGAGACCCTCAACGCCGGCCTCAACGGGCTTGACCGGCGAACCAGGGCGTCGGAGTGGATCTCCTGGTACGTCCGCCAGCGCGACGAGACGGCACACGTGGCGAACTAGGTGAGCTGGTTCCAGATCTCGCGGTCGCGTTCGGCGGTCCAGATGGCCGGGGGTTCGCCGGCCAGTTCTTCCCAGACGCGCTGGGTGTCGAACACCACCGCGTGCTCGAACACGGGCATGCCGCCGTAGCCGGGCAGCAGCGCCTCGCGGGCCGCCCGGTAGGCCTCGCGGACGGTGCCGCCGGCGCGCCGGACCTTGTCCACGGACGTAACGAGCAGGTCCAGGAACTCCCTGGTCAGCTCGACGGCGCGGGCGCTGTCCGGTGCGGTGCGGGCGATCTCGCCCCGGCCGCCGACCAGGATCTCGGCGTTCAGGGACTTGATGTTGTCCAGGGTGGTGGTGCGCCAGTCCTGGTGGTAGGCGTCGCCGGTGTAGACGGCGGAGCCGTTCTCCACCAGGTCGCCGGCGAACAGGATCCGGGGGCGGGGCAGCCAGGCGTAGATGTCGCCGGAGGTGTGGCCGCGCCCGGCCCAGGCCAGTTCGAGCGTGCCCCGGTCGCCGCCGAGCTCGATGCTCATGCTGTCGGCGAAGGTGATCGTCGGCCAGGTCAGGCCGGGCACGGTGTCGTGGCCGGTGAACAGGCGGGGCATCCGGCCGAACTCGGAGTCCCAGTCCTGCTGGCCGCGCTCGGCGATCAGGCGCTTGGTCTCGGCGTGGGTGATGATCGCCTCGGCGCCGAACGCGCTGGCGCCGAGCACCCGCACGGCGTGGTAGTGCGAGAGCACCAGGTAGCGCACCGGCTTGTCGGTGTGCTCGCGCAGCCGGTCCAGCCAGCGGCGGGCCATCACCGGCGTGGCGCGCGCCTCGAAGCAGATCAGGAAGTCCTCGGCCTCGATGGCGCCCACGTTCGGGTCGCCGCCGGTGACCAGGGCGTACACCCCGTCGGCGAGGACCTCCAGGTCCTCCGGCTTCTCCTCGGTGTCGGCGCTGGACGCGAACGGTTTGGTCATTGCGAAGTTCTCCTCGTCGAGGGTCAGCGGATGCGGAGGCGGTCGAGCGCGGCGTCGTCCCAGCGGATGCCGTGGCCGGGGCGGTCCGGCGGGGCGGCGGTGCCGTCGGTGATCGTCAACGTCTCGGCGAGCACGTCGTCGATCAGCGGGAAGTGCTCGATGTACGGGCAGTTGGGGACCGAGGCGGCGAGGTGGACGTGCAGCTCGGGCAGGAAGTGCGGGGCGAGCACGGCGCCGAAGACCTCGGCCGCCGCGCTGATCCGGGTCCATTCGGTGACCCCGCCGCACAACGGGACGTCGGGCTGGAGCACCGACGCGGCGCCGGCGCGCAGGTAGGCGGCGAACTCGAACCGCCCGTGCAGGTGCTCGCCCACCGCGATCGGGACGCCGGCGCGCTCGGCGAGCTGGCGGTGGCCGTCCACGTCGTCGGAGACCAGCGGCTCCTCCATCCAGTACACGCCCAGGTCGGCCAGCCGCGGTCCGAGCCACAGCGCGGTGGGGAGGTCGAGCCGCTCGTTGCAGTCGACCATGATCCGTACGCCGTCGCCGACCGCGCGGCGGACTTCGGTGACCCGCTCGACGTCCTCCTCCGGCGGGCGCGCCCCGACTCGGAGCTTCACCGCGCGGTAGCCCTCGGCCAGGTAGTCGAGCTGGCCGGCGACCAGCTCGTCGGTGCTCATCTGGTGCGTGGAGCGGCCGCTGCCGTAGACCGGGACGCGGTCGCGGTGCGCACCTAGATGGCGGTACAGGGGTTGGTTGGCGCGGCGGGCTCGCAGGTCGTGCACGGCGATGTCCACGGCGGACAGCACCGGCACCGCGACGCCTCGGCCCAGGCGGTGGGTGCGCTGCCAGACGGTGGTGAAGGTGCGCGGCCATTCGTCGAGCTCGGAGCCGGTGACCAGGTCGCGGACCAGGCCGTCGCAGAGCGCGTGCAGGGCCTCGGCGCCGCCGGTCAGGGCGTAGGTGAAGCCGGTGCCGGTCGCGCCGTCGTCGGTGGTCACCGTGACCCGGACCAGGTCGACCTCGGTGGCGCCGGAGCCGCCCCGGCCGGCGCCCAGCGGGATGCGCGCCCAGAGCGTGTCGAGTTGGGAGATCTTCGTCATGTCCTTCTTTCAGGCGGGGGTGGTGAGCTGGGTGAGCAGGGGGGCGAGCGCGCGCGACACGGCGGCGTCCAGGGCGGGCTGGTCGGGTACGGGGGCGCGCGCCGCGAGGTAGCAGTCCGGGCGGAGCACGAACAGGCGGTCGGTGTCGCCGGCGTAGGCGTCGGCGAGCGTCGTCCCGGTGTCCCGGAGGACTGTCACGCCGGGGATGTCGTCGCCGAACTCGGGGCCGGCCAAGAGGTAGCGGTGGACGGGGGCCGGCGTCGCGGCCAGCCGGCGGGCGAGCGCGTGGCCGTCAGCGCCGCGCGCCGGGACCGCGAGCAGCCCGAGCCGTCCGCCGACGGCCTTGCGCAGCGTGGTCGGCACCGTCTCGCCGGGCAGTAGACACCGCCCGTCCGGGGCCGGCCTGCCGAGATCGTCGGGCTCATCGTCGAAAACGCAGGTGAGCGGCGAGGCGGTGTACGGGTAGGGCTCGTACAGCTTTCCGCTGTCGATGGCCGACGCGGCGGCCGGGTCGTCGTCGGAGGAGACGGCGCGCAGCACGGCGTCGCGGTGGGCGATGCCCTCCTCGGTGGCCGGGGTCATGAACCGCATGGTGTTGCCGGTGACCTCCAGGTGGTGGTCGGCGGCGGGTTCGCGCTCGGCGGCGTAGCTGTCCAGCAGCGCGGGGCCGGCGCGGCCGGTGAGTACGAACGCGAGCTTCCAGGCGAGGTTCTCCGCGTCCTCCAGTCCGCTGTTCATCCCGCGCGCGCCGAACGGCGAGACCACGTGCGCGGCGTCGCCGGCCAGCAGCACCCGCCCGTCCCGGAACCGTCCCGCGCGCCGCTGCTGGAACGTGTACGTGTTCGCCCGCAGCACGGTGAACGGCCGGTCACCGATCACCGCGCGCACCCGCTCCGCCATCCGGTCCGGGTCCAGGTCGACGATCTCGCCCGGGTCGACCTGCCAGTCGATGCGCCACTTGCCGGCGCCCATGCAGTGCAGCAGCACGATGCCGCTGGGGTAGAACGGCGGGCGGAACCACAGCCGGCGCTCCACCGCGAACGGCAGGTCCACCTCGAAGTCCGCGACCAGGAACCGGCCCTCGGTCTGCCAGCCCTCGTACGGAATGCCCAGCTCGGTCCGCACGGTGCTGCCGATGCCGTCCGCGCCGACCAGGTAGTCGGCCGTGTGCGCCTCGCCGTCCGTGCTCACGCTCACCGAGGTGGCGTCCTGGCGCACTCCGAGCACCGTCCGCCCGTGCCGGAACTCGACCATCCCGGTGGCCTCGGCGGCCGCGTGGAGCAGCTCCTCGGTGCGGAACTGCGGGAAGTTCACGAACGCCGGGTAGAGCTCCTCGCCCCGGACCGGCCACCGGAGCCGAAGGATCTCCCGGTCGCCGTGGTACGTGCGCCCCAGCGACCAGCTCGCGCCGTCGCGCAGCATCTCCTCGACGATGCCCAACCTGTCGAACAGCGCCAGGTTGTGGCGTTGCACGGTGATCGCCCGGGACTGTCCGCAGCTCGGGGTGGTCCGGCGCTCCAGTATTCGGGAGCGGACCCCGTGATGGGCGAGCAGCAGCGCGGTGGTCAGCCCGACCGGCCCGCCGCCGGCGATGAGCACCGGGACCTCGGTGCCGCCTCCGGAACCCGACATGTGTGCCTCCGTCTCACGGACTCATCATTGTCCGAATATCGGTGACGAAGTTCTTTTATTGGTCACATCGTGCCGCGCTCGCGGCGGATGTCAACCCCTTGTGGGGTCGGTCGGGGGTGTGGCGGTGTGCTGAAACGCGCGACTCGGTGTGCTGGGAGGCCCGACTCGCGGGCGGGCTTGGGGCGGGTTGGGGTGCGGGCGTTGACACTCCGGGCCTGTGGGCGGACGATACCGGTATACGGGTTTGGTGACCGATTATCGGTGGGTGGTCATGGTTTTTTATCGGCGGGTTGGTGAGGTTCCGGGGAAGCGGCATACACAGTTCCGGGACGCGGATGGCCGGCTTTATCACGAGGAGATGCAGGGGGAGGAGGGGTTCAGCTGGAACCAGTCGTTCCTCTACCACCGGCATCCGCCGACCATGATCACGGCGGCGGAGACGGTGCCTGACGGCGGCGGCGAGCTGCGGGGGAACGATCCGTTGCTGCCTCGGCATCTGCGTACGCACGAGCTGAAGCTGGGCGGGGACGTGGTGACCGGGCGGAAGCTGCTGTTGGGCAACGCGGACGTGTCGATCTCCTATGTGGCGGCGGACGCGGACAGCCCGATCTACCGCAACGGCGTGGGCGACGAGCTGTACTACGTCGAGGCGGGCGAGGCGGTGCTGGAGTCCGTGCACGGCGCACTGGCGGTGGGCGAGGGCGACTACGTGGTGGTGCCGGCGGCGACCACGCACCGGTGGGCGCTGCGGGGGCCGGAGCTGCGGGTGCTGGTGGTGGTCGCGGAGGGCGCGGGACATGTGCGGCCGCCGGGGCGGTTCCTGTCGCCGTTGGGGCAGTTCCTGGATGGCTCGCCGTACAACGAGCGCGATATTCGCGGGCCGGAGCGGTTGCTGGCCGTCGAGGACCGGGAGACGGAGGTGCTGGTCCGGCACCGGGGCGGCCTGGTGCGGTACGTCTACGCGCACCATCCGTTCGACGTGGTGGGGTGGGACGGCTACAACTATCCGTACGCGCTGTCCATCCGCGACTACCAGCCGTCCACCGGCAGCCTGCACCTGCCGCCGCCGACGTACATCACGTTCGAGGGGCCGGGGTTCGTGGTGTGCTCGTTCGTCCCGAGGCTGTTCGACTACCACCCGGACGCGGTGCCGGTGCCGTACAACCACTCGAACGTCGACTCCGACGAGGTGCTGTTCTACTGCGGCGGCGACTTCATGAGCCGCGCCGGCACCGGGATCGGCATGGGGTCGATCTCGCTGCACCCGGCCGGGTTCATCCACGGGCCGCAGCCGGGCAGCGCGGAGAAGGCGATCGGCGCGCGCAGGACCGAGGAGTACGCGGTCATGATCGATACGTTCCAGCCGCTGCGGTTGGGTGAGGCCGTCGCGGACGCCGAGGACCCGGACTACGCCTGGAGCTGGGCGCGGGCGGAACGGGGTGCGGGCTGATGCCCGGGTCGCTCGGGGACGAGCTGGCGGAGAAGGCGCGCAGCGTGCGCCGGCCGCGCGAGGCGGTGGAGGGCATCAACAACGCGTTCGCCGAGATCGCGGACTCCGGCGCGGTGCCTGGCCTCCAGGTCGGCGACATCGCGCCCGGGTTCACGCTGCCGGATGCGGCCGGGCGCGAGGTGGAGCTGGCCGCGCGGCTGGCCGACGGCCCGGTGGTGCTCAGCTTCTACCGGGGCTCCTGGTGCCCGTACTGCAACCTGGAGCTGCGCGCGTACCAGCGGGCGCTGCCGGAGCTGCGCCGGCTGGGCGCGCGGTTGATCGCGATCAGCCCGCAGGCCCCGGATGACGCTCTGACCGTCATACAAAAATACGAGCTGGAGTACGACGTGCTCAGCGACCTGTCGCAACGGGTGATCGCCGCGTACAAGATCCGGTTCGAGATGCCGGACGCGGCCAGGCCGCACCTGCTCGACGCCACCGTCGCGGCGCTGGCCAAGCAGCAGCCCGACGGCCGTTGGAGCCTGCCGGTGCCGGCCACGTTCGTGCTCGACACCGACGGCGTGGTCCGCGCGCGGCACGTGTCGATGAACTACCGCACCAGGATGGAGCCGGCGGACGCGCTGCGTGCCGTCGAGGAGATCGTCAATGGCTGAGCGCGAGCTGCTGGCCGTCCCGATGCGGTCGGGCGCGGCGGCCACCGAGGTGTACTCCGGGGTGGCGCGGATGGCCGGCGTGCTGTGGTGCACCCGGGTGCGGGCTCACGGCGACCGGCTGGCCGACACGGCGGTGGTCGTGGTCCACCCGTCGTCGAACTTCCTCGGGCACTACGCGCTGCACGCCTGGGCCGCGCGCGGCGTGGACGCGATCGGCATGACCACCCGCTACATCGGCAGCGACTCGGTGTTGCTGCTGGAGAACTGCGTGCTGGACATCGGGTTCGTGGTCGGTCACCTGCGCGCGGCCGGTTACGAGCGCGTGGTGCTGGTCGGGAACTCCGGGGGCGGCGGGCTGGTCGCGCTCTACCAGGAGCAGGCGCGGACGCCGACCATCACCGGCGCTCCCGGCGGCGGCGGGCCGGACCTGACCGCGGCTGAGCTGCCGCCGGTGGACGCGCTGGTCATGCTGATGGCGCACCCCGGCCGGGCGAACCTGCTGGTCGAATGGCTCGACCCGGCGGTGCGCGACGAGCACGACCCGTTCGACCGCGACCCCGAGCTGGACATGTTCGCGCCGGAGAACGGCCCTCCGTACGACGCCGAGTGGCTGCGGAGGTACCGGTCCGCGCAGCGTGACCGCAACGAGCGGATCACCGACGCCGTGATCGCCCGGCTGGCCGATCTGGAGAAACAGACCGACGGTCGGTCTAACGACCTGCCGCTGCTCGTCCACGCAACCTGCGCCGACCCGCGCGCGCTGGACCTCTCGATCGACGCCTCCGACCGCGCCGCCGGCACGCTGTGGGGCGAGCCCTACGCGGCCAACCTGCAGCCGACCACGCTCGGCCACCTCACCAGCCTGCGGTCCTGGCTGTCCCAGTGGTCGATCCGAACCTCGCACGGCGACGGCCCCGCGCGGTTGCGCGGCGTCGACGTCCCGGTGCACGTCATCTACGGCACCGCCGACCAGGCCTGCTTCCCGTCGCATGCGCGCCAGCTCCACGACGCCGTGCCGCACGACCGCAAGCGCCTCACCCCGGTGGAAGGCGGGAAGCACTACCTGAACGGCCAGCCCGAGCTGACCGAGGTGATGGCCGACGCGTTGGTCGGCTGGGTGCGCGAGGTGCTGTGATGACGGTCATGACCGGCGGCGAGGCGCTGGCGCGCCAGCTCGTCGCGGAGGGTGTCACGGACGTCTTCGGGGTGCCCGGCGTGCAGCTGGACGCGGCCATCGACGGCATCGCGGGCCTGGGCGGCGAGCCGCGCTACATCGTCACTCGGCACGAGCAGGCCGCCGCGTACATGGCCGATGGCTACGCGCGGGCCACCGGGCGCATCGGGGTGTGCATGGTGGTCCCCGGCCCCGGGGTGCTGAACACCCTGGCCGCGCTGTCCACCGCGTACGCCTGCTCGTCGCCGGTGCTGCTGATCGCCGGGCAGATCCCGTCGCCCGCGCAGGGCCGCAACCTGGGCCTGCTGCACGAGATCCCGGACCAGGCCGGCATGCTTGCCTCGCTGACCAAGCGCACGCTGACGGCTCGTAGTCCGGAGCAGATCCCGGGCCTGGTCCGGGAGGCGGTTCGGGAGCTGCGCACCGGTCGCCCCCGGCCGGTCGCGCTGCAGGTGCCGCCGGACGTGCTGGCCGCCACCGCCGACATGTCGCCGCGCCCGTCGAGCCCGCCGGACGATCACGCCCCGCTCGCGCCGGACCCGGACACCGTGCGCGCCGCCGCCGAGCTGCTCCGCGCGGCCCGCCGTCCGGCCGTCTACGCCGGCTGGGGCGTGCAGGCCGCCGACGCCACCGCCGAGCTGCGCGCGCTCGCCGAGTTGCTCACCGCCCCGGTCGTGACCAGCCTGACCGGCCCCGGCGCCATCCCGGGTGACCATCCGCTCGCGTTCGCGCAACTCGCCGGCCGCACGATCCTGCGCGACGCCGACCTCGTGCTCGCCGTCGGCTCCCGGTTCCTCGACGGCCGGGGCCGCCCCGAGGCGGACATCCCGCTGATCTTGCTCAACGCCGACGCCGCCGACCTCGGTCCGCCGCGCACGCCCTCGGTGGCGGTGCACGCCGACGCCCGCCTCGGCCTGGCCGCCCTGACCCGCGAGCTCGCCGGCGCGGCGCCCGAGGGCTGGCCGGAGCACGAGCTGGCGGCCGCGCGGCGCCGGTACGAACACGAGCTGTCCTGGTGCGCGCCGCAGCTGGAGTGGCTGGCGGCGCTGCGCGAGGCGATCCCCCCGGACGGCGTGCTGGTCAGCGAGCTGACGCAGGTGGGCTACGTCTCCGCGCTGGCCTACCCGGTGCTGGCGCCGAGGACGTACCTCACGCCCGGCTACCAGGGCACCCTCGGCTACGGCTTCGCCACCGCGCTCGGCGCCAAGGTCGGGCGACCCGACCGGGCGGTGGTGTCCATCACCGGCGACGGCGGCTTCGGCTGGACGATGCAGGAGCTGGCCACCGCCCGCCAGCACGGCATCGGGCTGGTCACCGTGGTGTTCGACAACGGCGGGTTCGGCAACGTCAAGCTGATCCAGGCCGAGCAGTACGGCGGGCGGCACGTCGGCGTGGACCTGACCAACCCGGACTTCCCGGCGCTGGCGGCGGCGTTCGGCGTCACCGGCCGCCGCGCGGACACCCCCGACGGGCTGCGCGCGGCGGTCGCCGACGCGCTGGCCGCCGGCGAGCCCGCGCTCATCCACGTCCCGATCGGCCCGATGCCCAGCCCGTGGCACCTGATCCACGAGTGGTGGCCCGTTCAACCGGCCAGGTAGGGTGGGGTGTGTCGGTCCGCCCCGTTCTGCCTCGGACCGCGTCTCGAAGTCGACCACCACGTGTCGCGGCCGCACGGTCCGCGCCGGGCAGGACGACCCTTCCACGTTCGGAGAATTGATGGCGGACCGCCGCCGACCACTTGCAACCACCCAGAGCTTTGCCGACCTCGGCCTGCCGGCCCCGCTCATCGAGGCGCTCGCCGCACGCGGTGTTGCGACGCCGTTCCCCATCCAGGCCGCGACCTTGCCGCACTCGCTCGCCGGGCGCGACGTCCTCGGCCGGGGCCGCACCGGGTCGGGCAAGACCTACGCGTTCGTCCTGCCGGTGCTGGCCCGCCTCGCCGCCAGCCGCCGGTCGCGCCGGCCGGGCCGCCCCCGGGCGCTGATCCTGGCCCCCACCCGGGAGCTGGCCACCCAGATCCATGCGGCCGCCGCGCCACTGGCCGCCGCGCTGTCGCTGCGGACCACCACCGTGTTCGGCGGGGTGCGCCCCGGCCCGCAGGTGTCCGCGCTGGCGGCGGGCGTCGACCTGCTGGTGGCCTGCCCCGGCCGGCTGTCCGACCACCTGACCAGCGGACACGTCCACCTGGACGCCGTGGAGGTCACCGTGCTCGACGAGGCCGACCACATGGCCGACCTCGGCTTCCTGCCGGTGGTGCGGCGGCTGCTGGCGAAGACCCCTGGCGCCGGGCAGCGGCTGTTGTTCTCCGCGACGCTCGACGGCGGCGTCGACGTGCTGGCGCGGCGGTTCCTCACCGATCCGGTCACCCACGCCGTCGACGAGGCGGCCTCACCGGTGCCCGCGATGACCCACCATGTGCTGCACATCCGCTCCGGTGACCGGCTGGGGGTCGTCGCGGACCTGGCGGCGGCGCCGGGGCGGACCCTCGTTTTCACCCGCACCAAGCGCGGCGCCACCAGGCTGGCGCGCCAGCTCGTCGCGTCCGGCGTGCCCGCGGTGGAGCTGCACGGCAACCTGGCCCAGAACGCCCGCACCAGGAACCTGCGCGCGTTCTCCGAGGGCACGGCGACCACGCTGGTGGCCACCGACATCGCCGCGCGCGGCATCCACGTCGACGATGTCGCGCTGGTCATCCACGCCGACCCGCCGGTCGAGCACAAGGCGTACGTGCACCGCTCGGGGCGTACCGCGCGGGCCGGGGCCGAGGGCACGGTGGTCACCTTGATGACGGACGAGCAGGTGAGCGACGTGCGAGCGCTGATCCGCCGCGCGGGCGTCGCCTCGACGACCACCGAGGTCGGGCCGGGACACGCCCTGCTCGCGCGGCTCGCGCCCGGCCAGCGCTCGTTCGTGGCCCCGCCGGCCGCCCCTGCCACTCCCGCCGCCGCGCCGGCCGGCGCGCCGAGGGCCGGTCGTCGGCGGCGGTCGGGGAAGGCCCGTTCGGCATCGCAGCCGGCGCCCACCTCGGCGCGTTCCGGCCCGCGATCCAGCGCGGCCGAGCTGTCCGCCCGCACCCGGATCGGATCCCGCCGGGGCCGCCGGTAACCGTGGCGCAGGTCACAGTGGACGCCCAGGGGGAACCGGTGTGTTGCCATGGACGTTGTACTCGTCGGGTCGTTCGGTTTCGGTGTTTGTGCTCCGCACGCGCGCGGGAACAGTCTGGGTCTCGCGCGGCATCATGCGATCGCTGGCAGTGTCTCCAGGCTCGGCCGGGGCCTCACACGGCGTGAGCCCCATCGACCTGCGAGGAGCAGATCACATGACACAGGGAACCGTGAAGTGGTTCAACGGGGAGAAGGGCTTCGGCTTCATCTCCCAGGACGGCGGCGGCGCCGACGTCTTCGTGCACTATTCCGAGATCGACGGCAGCGGCTTCAAGAGCCTCGACGAGGGGCAGCGCGTGGAGTTCACCGTCGGCCAGGGCGCCAAGGGCCCGCAGGCCACCGGCGTGCGCGCCATCTGATCCACCGAGCGCCTGAGCCCGCCTTCCTTCCGGGGACGGCGGGCTCTTGTGCGCCGGGGGTCACCTGCCGCTGAACCTGCCTCGGCCGTACATCGGTGCTCCGGAGGGCTCGGCGGGTGCGGAGGCTTCCGGGGTCTTGGCGCCGTCGCGGCAGATGCACCCCCGGTCCAGGCCACGCTCGTGGCTGACCCGGCAGAACCGCTGCGCCGTCGCGTCGTGTGACGACACGTCGTGTCCGCATGCCTCGCAGGCACCCTCGGACCCGGACGGATCGTCATGGGATGTGGTCGTCATATCACCGACCTGACTTCGCCGGGCGTGGCCGGCGAGAACGTAGAGCTCCTGGCGCGGCATTTCGACGAAACGCCCCGCGACCGGGACGCCCCGAGCGTACATGGACCCCCCCGGTCATCCGTGCCCTTGTTGATCAGCGGGTTCGCCGGTCGTCAGCGCCGGACCGGAACGGGACGCGGTGGCGTCGGGGCGGGAACGCGCCGCGCCGCGAGCAGGCTGGCCAGCGTGGTGAGCGCCAGCACGCCGACGATGACCCCCAGGGACACGGCCGTGCCGACCTCGGGGACCGGCACCGGGCGGCCGCCGTTCAGGAACGGCAGCTCGTTCTCGTGCAGGGCGTCCAGCACCAGCTTGACGCCGATGAAGGCGAGGATCACGGCCAGCCCGTAGGACAGGTACACCAGCCGGCGCAGCAGCCCGCCGAGCAGGAAGTACAGCTGGCGCAGGCCCATCAGGGCGAACGCGTTGGCGGTGAAGACCAGGTACGGCTCCTTGGTCAAGCCGAAGATCGCGGGGATGGAGTCCAGCGCGAACAGCAGGTCGGTGGTGCCGATGGCGGCCATCACGACCAGCAGCGGGGTGACCCAGCGCCTGCCGTCGATCTTCACGGTGGTGCGCGCGCCGTGGTACTCGCCGGTGACCGGCAGCAGCTTGCGCAGCAGCCGCAGCGCCGCGTTCTCGCGGTACTCCTGATCGGGGTCGTCGTCGTTGCGCAGCAGCCGGTACGCCGTCACCAGCAGCACGGCGGCGAACAGGTAGAACACCCAGCTGAAGTGCGCGATCGCGGCCGCGCCGACGGCGATGAACGCACCCCGCATGAACAGCGCTATCACGATGCCGACCAGTAGCACCCGATGCTGGTGCTCGGCGGGCACCCTGAACGCGGTCATAATGATCATGAAGATGAACAGGTTGTCCACCGACAGGGAGTACTCGGTGAGGTAGCCGGCGAAGAACTCGCCCGCCGGTCCACCGCCGGCGAACACCCAGACGCCGACGCCGAACGCGATCGCCAGCCCCAGGTAGAACAGCACCCACCGGGTCGCCTGACCGAGGGTCACCGCGTGCGGTTTGTGATCCACCACGAACAGGTCGACCACGATCACCGCGCCCAACGCCGCGATCGTGGCCAGCCACAGCCAGGCCGATGTCACGTCGGCCCCCCGTCCTCGGACAGCCCCGCCGTCCCGATCGTGTACTCGCCGGGAACGACGCGGACGTGAATGCCCGGTGCGGGAGCTCCAGACGCCCCCGACCGTACGCCGCGGTCGTCGAGGCCGGTGGTCACGCCGCGTCGTGGACGCCGGGCAGGAACCTGGGCCGGTTCTGCTCGGCGGTCTCCTCCCGCCGTCGCCGCTGGGCTTCCTGACGGCGTTCGGCTTCCCGCTCGACGTGTTCGGCGGCCGGGCCGATCAGCGCTTCGGCCTCGGCGAGGTCGTCGCGGACGGCCGCGAGATGTTCCGGAGCGGCCCGCCGAAGCCCGGCGAGCTGGTAGGCGATGAGATCGAGGAGTTGGTGCGGGGTCATGGCATGGTCGGACATCGACGAAGTGCTCTCTGTAGGTTTCGCGGCGCCCGGCATCCGGGAGGACGAGAAAGCCGTCTAGGCATGGTCCGAGGCGCGGCGAGGAACGGGGGTGGATCCACCCCTGCAACCTCCAGGGTACCGGTGCCGCCGCCGGGTGGCCGACGGCGGCGTGGAAAGGCCGAGGCCATGGCCTTGTGGGGACCACGGATGCGGCGTATACAGGGGAGTACGGAACCTCGATGGGCCAAGGCCGATTCGGTGGAGAAGGCTCGTCCTCCCTGTTGAAGCTCCCAGCATGAGTTCACTGGGTACCCACGCCCGCGCGTAACCGCGAGAAGGTTCGCCCATCGTGGGCCTGCGTCGACACACGTGATGTGTTCACGCTGAGGTCATTTGGCACGGTGTGCATGGCGCACGCCTGGTAACCCGACACTCATACTCGCGGACGGCCACCGACAACGGCGGGGGCCGTCCGCTTCCTTGTCATGTCCGTCGGAGCGGGGCGGAACGGGTGTACTGTCGGCGCTACCAGGGGCATCTCGCGTGCCGGCGGTCGAGCCGGCTCCGTCTCGGGGTTACGCCCACTGCGGTTGTCTTGCAACCGAGGACGGGAGCGCCGGCCATGATGTCGGCACCGCGTGTTGTCACGATTCTTGCGCCGGACAGGCCGCCCCGTCCGCTCCGGCTGATGCTCAAGCCGGACACCAGCCCGACCGTCGCGTCGACCGGCCAGGTCGACGGTGCGTGGTGGCCACGTTCGCGGAACCTGACCGCCGAGATCCCGGTGCTGGCGAAGGCGTTGGCGGCCTGGTTGGGGCGGGTGGAACGGGTGAGCTACAACCTGGCCGTCTGGGGGGACACGGTCCGCCGGATCCGGGTGGACGGGGCTCCGGTGCGGCTGGCCGGTTACCGACTGCAGGACGCCGACACCGTGGACGTGCTCGGCCACACGCATCGGATCACGCTGCTGGTGGTGCCGCCGGAGGCGACCGAGGTGGCCGGGCAGCGGGCGATGGCGCTGGCCGCGGACCCGGACAACACCGACGGCCCGGCCGAGTTGCTCATCGCATCGGGCGTCCGCGAGCGCGGCTGACCCAAGAGTTCACCGGTTCCCGCCGGGACTTTTCAGGATGTTCATCACGATCGCACCCTGGGCACACCCCCGCCGGTACGCTCGCGGGCGTAGGGGCCATATCGGACGAGGCCTCGGCGAGCGGCTCGTCAGCCGTCGCGCCACCGCCCTCGACCTTGGCGGTACACCACCCGGCGTTACCGACCGAGGAGCCTCATGCCCCCTGTTTCCGCCACGACCACGACGGCCGAACGCACGCCGATGCTCGCCGGGCGCCGAGGGATCGGCGAGTCCATTCTGGTCAAGCTGTTCGTCGTCCTCCCGCTGCTCGCCCTGGTCGTCGCGGTGCCGTTCGCCTGGGGCTGGGGGCTCGGCTGGCTCGACGTCGGGCTTACGGTGTTCTTCTACTACGCCACCGGGCTGGGCGTCACGGTGGGGTTCCACCGCTACTTCACCCATCGCGCGTTCACCGCCAACCGGGGCCTGCGGGTGGGCCTGGCGATCGCCGGCAGCATGTCCTTCCAGGGGCCGGTGATCACCTGGGTGGCCGACCACCGGCGCCACCACGCCTATGCCGACAAGGAGGGCGACCCGCACTCGCCGTGGTTGTACGGCACGTCGGTGGCCGCGGTGGCGAAGGGGTTCGCGCACGCGCACGTGGGCTGGCTGTTCGAGCGCGACCAGACCAACGCCGCCCGGTTCGCGCCCGACCTGCTCGCCGATGACGACCTGCGCCGCGTCGACCGGCTGTTCATGCTCTGGTCGACGGTCAGCCTGCTCGCCCCGGCGGTGATCGGCGGGCTCGTGACCTGGTCGTGGTGGGGCGCGCTGACGGCGCTGTTCTGGGCCGGGTTCGTGCGGATCGGCCTGTTGCACCACGTCACGTGGTCGATCAACTCGATCTGCCACATGATCGGCGAGCGACCGTTCGCGGCCAGGGACCGCTCGACCAACTTCTGGCCGCTGGCGGTGGCGTCGATGGGCGAGTCATGGCACAACCTGCACCACGCCGACCCGACGTGCGCCCGCCACGGTGTGCTGCCCGGGCAGATCGACATGTCCGCCCGGCTGATCTGGATCTTCGAGAAGCTGGGCTGGGCGAGCCGCGTTCGGTGGCCCACCCCGCGCCGGCTGGACCAGCTGTCCCGCCGGTGACTATCGCACCGGCACGCGCGCCAGAGCGCCGTACGCGTCCACCGTCTCGACGTTGCCCACCTCGACGGGGTCGGGACGCCACCGGGTGATGGACACCAGGCCCGGGTCGACGAGCTCCAGCCCCTCGAAGAACCGGGCCAGCCGCTCCGGGCTGCGCTGGTAGTACGGGAAGCCCATCTCGGCCTGTTTCGCGGCGGCCTGGCGGGCGGCCTCGCTGGTGTCGGTGCCGTCCCAGAGCAGCAGGTAGCTGCCGGGCGGCACGGCGCCCACCACCCGCGCGACGATGGAGCGCACCTCGTCGAAGCTCTCGGTGTGGCCGAGCACGCCCATGAACATCACCGCGATCGGCTTGGTGAAGTTGAGCACGTTGCGCGCGTCGGCGACGATCGCGTCCGCGTCGCGGTAGTCGGCCTCGACGTAGGTGGTGACGCCCTCGGGGGTGGTGTTGGTCAGCAGCGCGCGGGCGTGTGCCAGGACCATCGGGTCGTTGTCCACGTAGACGACGCGCGACTCCGGCGCCACGGACTGCGCCACCTCGTGGGTGTTCTGCATGGTGGGCAGCCCGGTGCCGATGTCGAGGAACTGGCGGATGCCGGCCTCGGCGGCGAGGTGGCGCACGGTGCGGATGAGGAACTGGCGCGACTGCTTGGCGATCGTGATGAAGTCCGGGCAGAGCGCGGCGGTGGCGTCACCGACCTCGCGGTCGATCGGGTAGTTGTCGCTGCCACCCATCCAGTAGTTCCACACCCGCGCGGGCTGCGGTACGTCGAACCTGATCCGGGACGGTTGGTCGACCACGCGGGCCTCTCGTTGACGACTGGTGTTCGCCCGCGACCCTAACGGCGCCCGCGCAGCACCGCGACTCCGTCGCCCGCCAGCTCGTCCAGCACCGCCTCCCGGCCGGCGACGGCGAGCGCTATCGCCTCCCCGGTGCCGCGCACCTCCGGCCCGTCGCCCCTGGTCCACGGCACGTCGGTGGCGACGAACCGCAGGCCGCGCGCCCGGGGGCCGGGTCGCGCGAACGGGTCGGGGCGGTCCAGCACGGCGAGCATCCGCTCCGGCGGGATCGTCCGTTCGCGGCCGAGGGGGCGGCGGATGTCCTGGTGGTGCACGAGCGCGTCGGCCAGCGCGATCGAGGGCGCCACCGCGGCGAACAGCCCTTTGCCCACCGACGACTCGAGCCGGTCCACGAGCGTCGACGGCGGCAGCGACCTGGCCCGGTCCACCCAGTGCTCGTTGATCCGGTCCGCCGCGCGGCAACGGGCCGCGACCAGCAGGTACGACGACACCGGCACGGCGTCGTAGAGCAGGTGGGCGACCACGTCCCGCACCCGCCAGCCGGCGCACAGCGACGGCGCCTCCCAGTCGTCGTCGGACAGCGTGCGCAGGAAGGCGACGAGGTCGGTCCGCTCGTCAGCCACCAGTCGCCGAACCGCCATGGCGGTGACCCTAGCGCCGCGTAAACGAGGTCGTCTCACCCGTCTTCGGCGCCCAGGCGGCGCCCCGCCGCGTTGTCGTCGGGGCCGATACAACCCCGGTATCGGCCCTCTCCTCCGCCTTGCGGTGCATCCACCTGGATCACCGAATCCGGGCAAGGAACCTCGTTTACACGACGCTAGCCTGTGATTACCACCACAACGAGCGGTTACGAAGACGTCCAGGCGAAGAACCCCATGGCGTTGCCGGTGCCCGCCTCGGTGCGGTAGCAGGGCTGATAGCCGACCAGCTCCGGCCGCAGCCCGCGCCCCTCCAGCGCCCCGCTCACCGTGATCCAGCTGCGCAGCTCGGAGGTGCCCGACCGCAGCCGGGCGGCGTCCATCGAACGCAGGTAGTCCGCGTCCTGGTCGGCGAGCGCGTGCAGGAACCGCCGGTCCAGGTCCTCCTCGATGACGAAGTGCGACAGCCCGCCGGAGGCCACGATGCCCACCCGCAGCCCGCCGGCCGCGCCCTGGACCGCCCGCCCGAGCGCCCGGCCCAGGTCGTGGCAGCGGCGCGCGCTCGGCGGGTTCGGCTCGAAGAACGTGTTGACGAAGATCGGCACGAACGGCGTGGCGTCCCGTTCGCCGAGTATCCGCTGGTAGATGTAGCCCCAGCCGTGCGGGATGCCGTGGTTGCGGTAACGCCCCGGCGGCAGGTGCCGGGCGGCCGCCACGTCGAACCCCTCGCCGGCCAGCGACTCGATCAGGTGCAGCGCCAGCTCGGGGTGGCACGGCCTGGTGATCGGCTCGGCCGGCACGTCGTGGACCGCCGACTCGGCCAGCCCCGGCGCCATCGCGGCCAGGTCAGCCTCGGTGAACGGCAGGTGCTCGACGCTCTCGCCCCAGTAGACGGCGAACGGCGCCAGCAGCTCGTCGCCGTAGACCTCCTTGTGGTCGCTGCTGACGATCAACAGCACGTCCGGGCTGGCCGCCGCGACCAGCTCGCCGAGCCGGTCCAGCGCGCGCTGGCACGCCCGGTACGCCGTGTCGCGGGCCCGCGCGCCGTTCTGGCCGGCGAAGCTCGGCCGGACCCTGGCGAGTGCGTCGAAGTCGTACTCCGCGCCCCGGTACACCAGCGTCCGGGACGCCCTGTCGAACCGCCCGCGCTGGTCCCACCGGTCCGGCGTGACCTTCAGCTGCGGCCCGTGCGAGGTGCCGATGCCGATCACGAACTCAGCCACCGCGTCGCCTCCTCCGCCCGGACACTAGCTGCGCGAGCCGCGCGGATCCTCGGTCACGCTGTCGCAATCCCGGCCGGCGGCTTCGGACGAACCGTCGGGTTCAGTCGTCCGGCCAGCAGGGGCCCGCGCGCAGCCGGGCCATCCCCTCCCGGTCGCCAGGACCGAACCCGACCAGCCCGGTGAACTCCGGGGCCATCAGCTCGCCGGGGTCGTTCACGTGGTCGAGACCCACCACGTGGCCCAGCTCGTGCATCGCGATCGCCCGCGCCACCAGGCGACCGTCCTCGCCGCCGCCGAGGGTCTGGGCGAAGCCCTCCCGGTTCAGCACGATCTGGCCGGTGACGTAGCGGGCCGACTCCGGCCCCTTCGTCCGGATCGAGGTGCTGCCGCCGGTGCCCTGGATGTCCCCGCCGACGTCCGGGTACTCGGCATGGTTGGCCCACGCGATCAACACCGGCGCCCACCGCTGGTGGTACCGGCCCGGCTGCATGGGCGGCCGCCGGGTGTTCGGCTTCTCCTGCGTGAAGCCGTCGTCGACGAACCGGAACCCGGACGCCGCCTCCACCTCCCGGACCGCGTCGTGGATCACCGCCATGCCGTCCGGAGGCTCCCCGGCCCGGTTGACCACGAAGTGGATCGGCCGGCACGGGTCGTAGCCGACCGGGCGCCCCTGGGGCGTGACGGCCAGGAACGCGTGCGGCCCGTTCGTCGCCTCGCTGGGCTCGCGCAGCCGGCCCTCGCCCTCGGGGCCGCCGACCAGGCCGGGAGCGAACAACCGCAGCCCGACGAACAGGGCCACCGTGACGGCCGCCGAGACGACAGGTATCGGATCGAGCCCGCCGAACAGGCGCCGCCGACCGCGCCCGCCCTGGTCCGCCGCCTCGGGATGATCGACGTCCACGACAACCACTCAACCCCACCGGCCCGGGGAAGGGGCCCGAACCGTCCCCCCGATGCATCGTCCGGCCGCGGCTACCCTCGAGCAAATGGATCATTTGGGTACCTGGCTCACCGAGCGGACCGCGAGCGCGGTGGCCGCCGCGTGGCGCATCCCGGTCGACCTGGCCGGCGCCCGGCGGCTGTACGGCGGTCAGGAGTCGCTGGCCTACCGGCTCGGCGACCACGTCGTGCGGGTCGGCCCGCGCTGGCGCACCGACGCCGACCTGGGCTGGTCCGGCTCGGTCGCGGCCGCCGCGGCGCGCGAGGTCCCCGAGGCCGTGGCCCCGGTCCCGACCGTCGACGCCCGCTTCGTGATCCGCGTCGACGGGCGGCCGGTCACGCTGTGGCCGTTCGTGCCCGGCAACCGGGGCGATGACGCCGACCCCCGGCAACGGGAGCAGGCCGCCGGGTTGCTGGCCAGGCTGCACCGCGCGCTGGCCACCGCCGACCTGGGCCCGACCCCGGCGCGCACCGTGCCCGCCGCCCCCGTCCCCGACCTCGCCGACGACGAGCTCGACGCGTGGCTCGCATCGTTCTCCCGCCCGCGCCAGCTCGTGCACGGCGACTTCTACGCCGCCAACGTCCTGGTCCGGGACGGTCGCATCGCCGCGCTGCTCGACTGGGACGAGGCCCGCGTCGACGCCCCCGAGTGGGAGCTGGCCGGCGCCGCCTGGGAGTGGGGCGCCGGGCTGGACACCCTGGACCTCACCGAGGCCGGCCGCTTCGTCGAGCGGTACCTCGCCGGGGGCGGCACCGCCACCGGCATCGACGACACCGCGCTGCGCCAGCTGATCAGGGCCAGGATCCGCGCCGAGGTGGCCTACGACCGCGCCACCCTCGACGACGATGACGACTACCAGGATCGTCAGCTCGCGGCCTTCCGCGCGCTGCGTCCCTAACCCTCGGGGTAGAACAGGAACAGGGTGCAGCCGGTCGTGGTCTGGGGCACGTGCCAGGAGCCGGCCGGCGCGTGGATGAACGAACCCGCCGGGTAGTCGCGGGCGCCGTCGTTGAACACGCCGGAGAGCACGAACACCTCCTCAGGGCCGGGCTCGTGCACGTCCTTCTTGGGCCAGCCGGTGTCGGGGTCCATCTCCAGTACGTACGCCTTCGCGCCGTTCGCTCCCGTCCATAGTGGACGCAGTCTGATCCCGGGGAACACGTCCCTGCTGGGCGCCTCGTCCACCAGCGCCCAGGCGTAGCCCTCGCTGTTCGGGCCGTCCATGTCTGTCATGCGGTCCACCCTGCCGTCCGACCAGCTCGCCACCCAGTGTCTGAAACGACGTTATGAGGTACTTTCTTGCCATGGGGACCCGGCGCCATCGCGTGGTCGCGCTGGTCCGTGCGCCGCAGTCGCCGTTCGAGCTCGGCTGCGCGGCGGACGTGTTCGGCACCGCCCGCCCCGGGGTGGCCGGCCGCTACGACTTCACCGTGTGCACCGAGCACCCCGGCCCGGTGCCGACCACCGCCGGGTACGACATGGTCGTGCCTCACGGCCTGTCCGCGCTGGCGAGAGCGGACACCGTCGTCATCCCCGGCTGGCTGCCGGTGGAGACGCCGCTCTCGCCCGCCCTGACCACCGCGCTGCGCACGGCGCACCGGCGCGGCGCCCGGCTGGTCAGCATCTGTACGGGCGCGTTCGCGCTGGCCCAGACCGGGCTGTTGGACGGGCGCCGGGCCACCACGCACTGGGCCGGCGCCGATCGGTTGCGCGAACTGTTCCCGCGCGTGCTGGTCGACCCGGACGTGCTCTACATCGACCACGGCGACGTGGCGACCAGCGCGGGAGCCGGCGCCGGCATCGACCTGTGCCTGCACCTGGTCCGCGCCGACCACGGAGCCGCCCATGCCGCCGCGCTGGCCAGGTCCATGGTCATGCCGCCGCACCGCGAGGGCGGCCAGGCCCAGTTCGTGACCCCACCGTCCGCGCCCCGCCCGGAGGGCTCCCTGGCCGAGCTGCTGGACTGGTGCTCCGCCCGCCTCCACACGCCGATCGGCATCGACGACATGGCCGCCCACCTGCGCATCTCACCCCGAACCCTGGCCCGCAGGTTCGCCGAACAACTCGGCACCAGCCCCGGCCGCTGGCTGCTCACCCAACGGATCAACGCCACCCGGGCGCTGCTGGAGGACACCGACCTCTCGGTGGACGCCATCGCCGTGCGCGTCGGCCTCGGCTCGGCCACCAACCTGCGCCGGCGCTTCCACGGTGCCCTGCGCACCACCCCCGCCGGCTACCGCCGCGCCTTCCGGAACACCGAGACGTCCCCGTTGTCGATCAGATCGGGCGCCGTCCACCCGTCCAGGTCGTAGTCCGCCATGCACTGCTCCGCGAACCCCTTCATCGCGTCCGCCGCGCCGGACCGCTCGGCCGCGAGCAGCAGCTCGGCGCGCACCGCCTCATGGTTGCCCGAGTAGTTGCGCTCGTACAGCTCGTGCCGGCCGCCGAACTCCGAGCCCACCGAGTCCCAGATCAACTTCATCAGCTTGACCCGCTCGACGGCATCCATGCCGCCCGAGCCGCGCACGAACCGGTCCAGGTACGGCCGCAGCTCGGGGGAGGAGAAGTCCCTGGCGTGCGAGGGCAGGTAGATCAGCGCGCTGCCCAGATCCTGCAGGATGATCTCCCGCACCCGGGGGTAGCCGACGGTCATGAACCAGCGGTAGGCCAGCCCATAGTCCAGGTGCGGCAGCACCGCGCCGTCGATCCACGGGTCCGGGCGCGCGGCCATCGCGTCGGACAGCGCCCAGAACATGTTGCGCCAGCCGATCACCTCGCCGACCCGGCTCTGCACGCCCCGGAAGTCCTTGGTGCCGGTCGCCGCCACGCCCTTCATCAACAGCCCGGCGATGAAGTCCAGCTTGACCGCCAGCCGGGTCACGCCGTGGAAGGTGAACCGGTGCAGGAACCCCGAGCCGGGGAAGAACGTGCTGGCCTTCTCCGGGTCGCCGTAGATGAACACGTTCTCCCACGGGATCGTCACCCGATCCAACACGAAGATCGTGTCGTTCTCGTCGAACCGCGACGACAGCGGGTGGTCGAACGGGCTGGACATGGCGTCCGCCGCCTGGGCGTACGAGGTCCGGCAGATCAGCTTCATCCCCGGCGCGCCCATCGGCACCGTGCAGACCAGCGCGAACTCCCGCTTCTTCACCGGCAGCCCGTAGTGGGCGATGAAGTTGTAGTGGGTGATCGCCGAGCCGGTGGCCACCACCTTCGCGCCGGACACGACCAGCCCGTCGTCGCGCTCCTGCTCGACGTGCATGAACACGTCGTCCACCTCGTCCGGAGGGCGGTCCCGGTCCACCGGCGGGTTGATGATCGCGTGGTTCCAGTACAGGACCTTCTCCTGCGACTCGGCGTACCAGCGCCGGGCGTTGTCCGCGAACGGCGCGTAGAACTCCGAGTTCGCGCCGAGCGTCCCCAGGAACGCCGCCTTGTAGTCCGGGCTGCGCCCCAGCCAGCCGTAGCTCATCCGGGCCCAGGCCGCGATCGCGTCCCGGTCGGCGAGCAGGTCGGCGCCCGAGCGCGGGGTGCGGAAGAACGGGTGGGTGAACCCGTCGGTGCCGGTGTCGGTCGGCGCGGTCAGCACGTCGCGCCGGTCGGGGTCGTGCAGCGCGTCGTACAGCCGCGCCGTGCTGCGCACCGAGTTGCGGAACGCCGGGTGCGTGGTGACGTCCGCGACCCGGTCGCCATAGATGAACACCTCACGCCCGTCGCGGAGGCTCTCGATGTACTCCGCGCCGGTCAGCGGCCGGGTGGTTCGTGATTCCTGCTGGACTGCCACGTCGAGTCTCCTCGCGAATGAGGGGTGACGAGCTGACGCGACCTGCCTAACCCGCCCGCTGGACGGACTCAAGGGCCGTTATTGGATCGCGGCCGGGCGGGGGATGTGCCATGGTCACCGGTGATGCTGTACCGCGCCGCGCTGCTGCCCCGCCCGCTCTACGGCGAGTGCTACGACCGGATGGACGCCGACTGGTAGTTGTGGCCCCGCGCCCCTACCCCGGAACCCCGTTCGGAAAGGCCCTTGTCATGCCCGGCACCGACTTCGCCGCGTTCGCGGCCGCCCTGCCCAAGGTCGAGCTCCACCTGCACCTGGTCGGCTCCGCCTCGATCGACACCACCCTCGCGCTGGCCCGCCGCCACCCCGACGGCGGCGTCCCGACCGACCGCGAGGAACTGCGCCGGTTCTACACGTTCACCGACTTCCCGCACTTCCTGGACATCTACCACCTGGTGAACCACCTGGTCACCACCGGCGCGGACGTGGTCACCCTGCTCGATGGCCTGGCCGCCGAGCTGGCCGCGCGCACCGTGCGCTACGCCGAGGTCCAGGTCACCGCGGTGCGCAACCGGATGGCCGGGATCGGCTACGACGACCTGGCGCAGGCGCTGGTGGACGGGCGCGCGCTGGCCCGCGAGCGGCACGGCGTGGTGCTGAACTGGATCTTCGACGCGGACTCCGTGCTCGGCCCCGCCGGCGCGGAGGAGACCGTCGACTTCGCCATCAAGTACCGCCCGGAGGGCACCGTCGGCCTCGGGCTGGGCGGCCCCGAGGTCGGGGTCAGCAGGGCCGACTTCGCGCCCGCGTTCCGCCGCGCCCGCGACGCCGGCCTGCACTGCCTGCCGCATGCCGGCGAGACCGTCGGCCCGGCCGAGGTCTGGGCCGCGGTCCGCGAGCTGGGCGCGGAACGGATCGGCCACGGCATCGGCTCGGCCACCGACCCCAAGCTGCTCGAACACCTCGCCTCCCGGGACATCGCCCTGGAGGTCTGCCCGAGCTCGAACGTGGCCACCGGCGCCGTCGCGTCGCTGGCCGAGCACCCGCTGCCCACGCTGCTCGCCGCCGGCGTCCCGGTGACGCTGGCCACCGACGACCCCGGCATGTTCCACAACGACATGACCACCGAGTACCAGCTCTGCCACGACGTGTTCGGCCTGGGCGTGGAGGAGCTCGCCGCCATCGCCAGGACCGGCGCGCGGGTGGCGTTCTGCTCGACGGAGCTGCGCGGCCGGATCCTCGCGGAGATCGACGAGGTGGTCGCGTCGGTCCGAGGGTAGGGGTGTGCCGAAAACCCCGACTCACTGTGATGAAATCCCCGACTCGCGGGGGGGGGTTTAGCGGACGGGGGTGAGGGCGGGGCGTTTCGGGGTGCGGCCGTCGCCGGAGGAGCGGCCGCGCGCGCGGCGGTAGAGCCACGGGCCGACGAAGGTGGCCAGCCAGCGCAGTTCGGTGGCGACGACGCGCCATGTCGCCGGTGGGGGGAGCGGCGGTAACGGCTGGTCGGCGGTGGTCGGGAGGCCGAGCTTGCGGGCGATCTCGGCGGCGGCCATGGTGTGCCCGAGCGAGCTCAGGTGCAGCCGGTCGGCGCACCACAGGCGCGGGTCGGTGGCGAACGCGGCGGGGGCCTCGACCACTGTGACGCCGTGCCGGGCGGCCGCGTCGTGGATCCGGGTGTTGAAGTCGTGGACCCGGGGGCTCAGCCGGCGGACCAGGGGCGCGATCGCGGTGACGTCCGGGTAGGTCACGGTCACCACCTGCGCCCCGGCGGAGGTCAGCGCGGCGAACATGTCCTCCAGGGTGGCGGCGATGCGCGCGGCGTCGAACCCCGGCCGGATCAGGTCGTTGAGCCCGGCCACCACCGAGGCCAGGTCCGGCTGCAGGCGCAGCGCGGGCTCGAGCTGCTCGGCGCGGACCTGGCCGGCCAGCCGGCCGCGCACCGCGAGGTTGGCATAGCGAAGCTCGGGGTTCACCGCCGCGAGGTGCTCGGCGAGGCGATCGGCCCAGCCGCGGTGGCCGCTGGTGTCGTCGCCGTCGCCGATGCCCTCGGTCTGGCTGTCCCCGAGCGCGACGTAACGGGAGTAGGTCACGTACCAGGCTTGTGGATCTTGACCGTGACGTTCATGCCGGGCACCAGGGTCAGCCCGTTGCTGTTGGTGATCAGGATCTTGACCGGGATGACCTGGGTGACCTTCTGGAAGTTGCCCGAGCTGTTGGACTCGGGGAACAGCGAGAACACGCCGGCCGCCGCGCCCTGCACCTCGCTCACGATGCCCGTCACCGGGGTGCTGCCGAACGCGTCGACGCTGACGTCGACCATCGCGCCGGGGCGCACGTCGCGCACGTCGGTCTCGTCCACCCGGGCGGTGATGAAGATGTTGTTCAGGTCGTAGGCGGTGGCCAGCTGGGTACCGGCGGTCACCCAGGTGCCCTCCACGCCGTTGTCCACCGCGATGGTGCCGTTGCCGGGGGCCTTGATGATCCGCTGCGGCTGGGCGAAGCCCATCTGCTGCTTGACCCGCCCGACCACCTGGTCCTTCTTCACCTGCGTGCCCTGGCCGCCGCGCCAGTCCACCAGCGTCCCGGTGACCGGGGCCACGATCTGGACCTTGTCGCCGTCGACCTGGGCGTTGTCGGTGCTCACGAACTGGCGCGAGTACATGAAGTACGCTCCGCCGAAGCCGAGCGCGGCCAGCAGCACCAGGACCCCGATGATGCTCACGGCGATCTTGGTGGATCGCTTCATGGACTTCTTCGCTGGCGGGGCGGGTGCCGTCCCGTTCGCCGAGCCGTTCGTGGACGCGGGTGCCGCGCCGTTCGTCTCCGGCTTGTCCTCGGTGGCTGTGCCCGGTCCGGGCGCGGGGCCTTCCATGATGCCCTCCCCTTGGTTACTCACGCTTAGAGTACCCACCGTATCCTATTAAGGGTCGTTCAGTAAGGTCGAGTGTCGCGCGCAACAGTAATTCCGTTATGGCCCGGATCGGGTGATCATGGACGGGGGTGGGCGGCGCCGCCCCTTGCGCTGATCAGCGGCATGACCACCTCGTCCACGATCTCCACCAGCACGGCGTCCTCGACCGGGGGACCGTGCAGCAACACGTGCTGGCGCAGCAGGTCGTGCCCGACCGTGGCGACCCTCGGCGTCAGCGCGGTGGGGCGGACCTCACCCCTGACCACTCCCCGTCGCAACACCTCGAGCATGAACTCTGTTCCCGGTTCGATGAACCGGTTTCGGATCACGGCCATCAGCTCGGGGTGTTTGAGCACCGCCGTCATCAGGCCCCGGATCGCCTCGCCGGAGGTGCCGTTGAGCGCCACGGCGAACCGGCGCAGGAACCCGAGGATGTCCTCCCGCACGCTCCCGGTGTCGGGCAGCTCCATCACCGGCAGCGGTCCCTGCTCGTAGATCGCGTCCACCACCAGCTCGGCGAGGTTGGGCCAGCGGCGGTACAGCGAGCCCTTGCTGGCCCGTGCGCGGTGCGCGATGCCCTTCATGGTCAGGTCCGCGTAGCCGACCTCGGCGAGCTCGGCGAGGGTCGCGGCGTAGATCGCCGTGTTCAAGGTGTCGCCCCGCCGCCGGGACCGGGTGCGGTGGTCGCAGTCCTGGTCCGTCGTCTCGGGGTCGGGTCGCATGGTGGTCATGTCGTTTCCGCCCGCCGCCGTCGTCGGGGTGACACCCTATGACAGCGATCTTAGGTGTGGTGGGTACCTACGTCAGATACATCGGAGTCCCTACTAGAGAACCCTAAGGCCTCTATGTCAGGATAGCCACATGGCCGGCTCAGAGTCGTCGCCCGGGCGGTGGGGTCTCTCACTCGCGGTGCTCATCGTCGGGATGTTCATGTCCGTGCTGGACGTGACGATCGTGAACGTGGCCATCCCGGCGATCCAGAAGGACCTGGGCACCACCCTGGAGGACGTGCTCTGGGTGGCCACCGCGTACACCCTGACGCTGGGCGTGGTGGTGCCGCTGAGCAGCTGGGCCGGCGACCGGTTCGGGCTGACCCGGGTCTACCAGGCATCCCTGCTCGGCTTCGCGGCCGGCTCGGCGCTGTGCGGGCTGGCCTGGAACCTGGACAGCCTGATCGCGTTCCGGGTGCTGCAGGCCGTCCCCGGCGGCATCCTGCCGGTGATCACGCTGACCCTGGTGTACCGGATCGTGCCGAAGGAGAAGATCGGCGCGGCGATGGGCATGTACGGGCTGGGGATCGTGTTCGCCCCGGCGGCCGGCCCGGTGCTCGGCGGCTACCTGGTCGAGCACACCGACTGGCGGTTGATCTTCTACATCAACGTCCCGGTCGGGATCCTCGGCATGGTGGCCGCGTACGGGGTGCTGCCCCGGTTCCCGAAGGGGCCGCGCCGGCGGTTCGACGTGCTCGGCTTCCTGGCGGTGGGGTCCGGCCTGTTCGCCATCCTGCTGGCGTTCTCCAAGGCCGAGGACTGGGGCTGGAGCTCCTACCGGGTGCTGATCCTGATCACCGCCGGGCTGCTCCTGCTGGCGCTGTTCGTGATCATCGAGCTGGAGGTGGAGCACCCGCTGCTGGACGTGCGCGTGTTCCGGTACTGGCCGTTCACGAACTCGCTGCTGCTGTTGGCGATCCTGCAGGTCGGCCTGATGGGCGTGCTGTTCTACGTGCCGGTGTTCCTGCAGCAGGGCCAGGGGCTGACGGCGTTCGAGGCCGGGCTGCGGATCCTGCCGCAGGCGCTGGTGGTCGGCGTGCTGATGCCGGTCGCGGGCAAGCTCTACGACAAGATCGGCCCGCGCTGGCTGGCCGTGGTCGGGATGGCCCTCTCGGCCTACGGGACGTACCTGCTCTGCGGCGTCACGCCGGCCATGACCGAAGGCGCGGTGGTCTTCTGGACCTGCGTGCGGGCGGTCGGCATGGGCCTGGCCATGATGCCGATCATGACGGCCGGCATCGCCGGCCTGCCGCCCGAGAAGGTCAACCAGGGCAGCGCGCTGAACAACGTGGCGCGGCAGGTGTCCGGGGCGCTCGGGCTGGCCGTGCTCGCCTCGATCGCCAGCATGCGACAGGCCCAGCTCAGTGCGGACCGGGGGGCGCTGTTCGGCCAGGCGCGCGTCGCCGAGGTGCCCGTGCTCGGCCCGCCCGACGGGCGGAACCTGACGGGAATGTACGCGCTGTACCGGGAGTTCCAGCTGCACGTGCTGGCCGGCTCGTACAGCGACATCTTCCTGGTGACCGCCGCGTTCACGCTGGTCGGAGCCGTGCTCGCGCTGTGGATGCGCTCCGGTCCGCCGTCGTCCGCGCCCCCGCCCGCCGCCGCGCGCCCGCCGGCGCCGCGTGAGGGCTCCGCCCGTACCGATGGCCTGGTCGGCGCCCATTGAGGCCATGACGAAACCGGGGGCAACCGAATCGTGGTCGTGGCGGTCATCGGTATCGGGGAGCTGATGACGTTGGTACGTGAAAGTCGAGGTCGTTGGGGTGACGTTGTTCGGTCGGGTGCGCGGGGTCGGTGCGAGGCCGTCGGGGGAGGCCCGGGCCGCCGAGACCCGGGCCGCCGAGACCCGGTGCGCCGAGGCCCGGTCGTCGGGTTCGCCCGGGCGGAGCCGCTGGATGGGCGCCGTCGAGCTGGAGCTGCTGGGCCTGAGCTGTTGGGCCGGGGCCGTCGGGATGGAGCCGCCGAACTGGTGCCGCTGGGTGCGAGCCGCCGCCCCCGAGCCCGACTGAAACCTTGTTGTCGCGCGTTCGGCGAGGCGCGCAGGATGCGGGGGTGATCAAGGTATGTACCGCGCACACCGCCGACATGGACGTCGACACGCTGGCCACCGCCAGGGCGTTGCTCCATGACGTGTTCGAGGGGGACCTCTCGGAGCAGGACTGGGAGCACTCGCTGGGCGGGGTCAACGCCATGGTCTGGGACGGCGCCGAGCTGATCGGGTACGGCTCGGTGGTCCAGCGGCGGATCATGCACGGCGGCCGGGCGCTGCGCACCGGGTATGTGGAGGCGGTCGGGGTGCGTGCCGACCGGCGCGGGCAGGGGCACGGCGCGGCGGTGATGAACGCCCTGGAGCGGGTGGTGCACGGCGCGTACGAGCTGGGCGCGCTGTGCGCCGCCGACGAGGCCGGGGAGTTCTACGCGGCGCGCGGCTGGCAACTGTGGCGCGGGCCGAGCTCCGCGCTGACCCCGACCGGCGTCGTCCGCACCGAGGAGGAGGACGGCGCCCTGTACGTGCTTCCGGTGACGCGGACCGTCCCGCTGGACCTGGACGGCGAGCTCACCTGCGACTGGCGCGAGGGCGACGTCTGGTAGCCGGTCAAGGCGCCGAGGTGGATACCTCGAGATCGAACAGGCCCTTGTTCGGCGCCGGCCCGGGCTCGTCGTCGGTGTGGCGCAGGCCGGCCATGCGGGCGGTCAGATCCGCGCGGGTGTCGACCGGGACCGCGCCCCGCTCGACCAGGACCCGCGTGCCGGTCGCCGTTCCGCCGGGTTGCATGGCCCACACGTCGCGGCCGGTCTCCAGGGCTCGTGATCCGGCCGCCAGGGTGCCGCCCTTATCGCCGGCTTCCACCGCGACAAGCGCCATGCTCAACCCGATGATCACGGAGTTCCGCGCCATCGCGCCGCCGACCGTCCACGGCTGTGCCGGCGCGAACTGAGAGACGACCAGCGTGCGCCGCTCGTCCCACACCTCGCCGATCCCCTCCTTCCGCACCCGGAAGTGATCAATACCTTCCGGGATCGCGATGACCGTCTCCCCGCCCGCCCGCAGGCTGGCGATGTGCGCGGCCATATCCACGCCTCGGGCGTACCCGGACACCGACACCACGCCGTGAACGGCGGCGATCTCACCGCACGCGGCGGCGGCACGGAGCCCCTGGTCGCTGACGTTCCGCGCCCCACATACCCCGACCGCCGGTCGTTCCAACAGGTCGAGCGGTCCCCGATAGAACAGCGCGACCGGCCCGTCCGGGTGGCAGGCCAGCCGTCGCGGGTACCCGCCGACGCCGTACACCAGGGCGCCGACGCCCCGCTGGCCGAGCTCGTCGGCCCGGCGTCGGATGTCCTGTTGTTCCTCGTGATCGAGGCCGTCGAAGACGGCGCCGAGGGCCGCCGGGCCATCACGGTGGACCCGTTTGGTCAACCCGCGCCCGACGCCCGGCCGGGTCGCGGCCAGCGCCAGCCGCAGCCTCGTCACCTCATCCATGCCGGGTTACGCTCCTCCATACCGGACTGCGAACGCATGTTCGATATGCTCCTCCGGGTCTCGCCGGATGGCAACCACCGCCGTCAGCCCCAGGTCAGCTGGCCAACATCGCAGGTCGCCGGGTTCCCCGACCGCAGGCCCTTGTCGAGCGACACGAGCCGTTGGTCCGGGCCGCCGTGGGTGGCCGTCTCGTCCGGGTAGGTCGAGAGTCGGTCCATCTCGGCATTCGTCGCCGCCCGGAACCGCTCGATGTCCAGCCCGCCGGCCTCCGCCTCTTTGCGTGCCCACACCCCGGCGTAGCAGTCGGCCTGTGCCTCTCGCTCGTTCACCGTCGCGCCGGTCCGAGGATGCAGGAGGAACTGGACATGGTGGCCGCTCTCGTGGGCCATCGTGAAGGTCAGGACCACCTGGGCGACGGGGCCGTGGGCGTTGTGCACCGCATCGAGGTACCGGGTCGGGAGGTGGACGCCGCTGCGCGGACGGTAGAAGGCGCGGTCGGGTCCGCCGTCCTCGGTGCGCTCCTCGCCCACGGTGAGCCGCGCCTCGGTGTATCGGCCCCCGGTGGCACGGAACTCTCGGTCCCAGATCTGGTTGAGCTCGGTGTTCAGGCAGGCGGCGAACGTCCCGTCGTCGGGCTGCGACAGGCACGGCACCGGAGGCTTCGGTGTGGTCGCCGTTCGCGGCGGGGGGCGTGCGCACCCGGCGAGTACCAACACCATCAGCAGGAGGATCGCGGCCGCCGCTCGCACCCCCGTAGCGTCGCAGGCGGGGAGTGAGGTGCGCGCACGGTTTCGGCCGGTTTTGACAATCTCCATCCGGACATGAGCGAGCCGTGACACGATGTAGCTTCACCGCATCCGATGGAAGTCACGATGCATCGTGCTCAGCCATTTCGGCGGGATCGCCGAGGTAACCGGCTGGAAGGCTGGTGCAAGACGGATCGTATCGACGGTCACGATCTCTGGCTTCGCGGTACGAACGAAATGATCGAGCAGGTCACGCGGGTGGCACCCGAATATCGGGCTGGGCGGGTTCCCGCTCGATCCGAGGCGGAATGGACACATGTGCTCCACTCGCCATCGCCAGTACGCGAGGACGCCACCGAGTTGTTGGAGCTTCTCTCCGAGGTGATCACGCTTCCCGCCACGGCCCACGTGCACGCCGCGATCGTCCTGGACTGGTACAAGCGGCCGACGGACGACCCCGACCCGACAACATGGCCCAATACCGAGGTCGGTGAGCTGGTCAGCCGAGGCAAGTACAACTACCGGACCCGGTCGCACCTGCAGGGAATGGTTGGGCGGGAGATCGTCGGTCGTATGTGCCGCGCCATCGGGCGCCACCCCGGGATTCGGGCGACCGATGTGGTCCTGGATGTCCCGGGACACGACGCCGATCAGGTGTCGTTCGCGGGGCGGATGGCGGCGACGGTCGCCAGGGACGTGGAGAAACCCTTCATCAGGGTCATGGCGGGGAATTCGTTCAGACCGCCGGCCAAGTCGGCGGACCCCGAGGTGCGCGCCCAGGCGATTCGAGGCCGGTTCTCGGTAGGGGATTCGTTGAGCGGGATGACCGCACTGATAGTTGATGACGTATTTCGGTCGGGCGAGAGCATGCGGGAGACGGCCAGGGCCGCGGTCGTCGCCGGCGCGAGCCTGGTGTACGGGATATGCGCGGTGCGGACTATGCGGAGGTAGCCCGGGGAAAGGACCAGTCGTCGTCCTCGGGCCTCGGCAGGCCTTGCGGCCAGGTCACCTTGATCAACTCTGACACGTCCTGGGCCACTCGGTCGACCAGTGCTCGGTCGGCGCGCATGTCATCGGCCAGCAGCGTCCGCAGCCGCCGGGCGAGGTCGCGGCCGTCGGGCTCGTTGTCCAGCCGCTCGGCCGCCGACGTCAGGACGGCGGCCCACCCCGGCTCCACGACACCGAATCGACGGAACGTCTCCACCACATCGCGCACCTCGCGGACCGCGGCGGCGACCGGCATCGGATCGTTCACGCGAGCCTCCTCGTCGGATCTGTCCGGGTCGGTGCATCTCGTCCAACGAGCCGTACCGTCCGCGGGTGTGTCACCGGACGGGCTCAGGCGTCGGGCAGGCCGAGGGCGCGGCGGAACAGCTGGCGGGTCGCGGCGGTCATCCGGTCGGGCGCGAGCGTGTCGTCGCGGTGCCAGATGCGGTCGAACATCCTGTGCAGCGCGCTGCACAGGAGCATCGCGGTGAGCTCGGCGTCGGCGGTGTCGAACACGCCGTCGGCGATCCCGCCCCGGATCAGCGCGGTGAGGCTGTCCGCCAGGTCCGGGGCGCCGCCGCCCGGTGCGCGCTCGGCGGCCGCCGCGCCGTGGTCGGCGAGCAGCGGGTGGTGGAACAGGACGTCGTGCAGTGCCCGCTCGGTGGGGTAGTCGGTCATCGCGGCGACCATCCAGGCGTCCAGGCGGTTGGACCAGTCGCCGCCGGCGTTGGCCACGGCGGTCTCGATCCGGGCGACCAGCTTGGCTTCCCAGTCGCGCTGGAGCGCGGCGAGCAGGTGTTCCTTGGACTCGAAGTGCAGGTAGAACGTGCCCTTGGCGACGCCGGCGCGGCGGGTGATCTGGTCCAGGGTGGCGGCGGGGACGCCTCGGTCCAGGAACACGGCGAGGCCGGCGTCGAGGAGGTCGCGGCGGCGCTCATCGGCGGGTTTGGTGCGGGGCGCGGGTGGTGAGGCCGCGCGCGAGCCAGCTCGGGGCATGCCGGCAGGGTAACTCAGGTCACCGCTGACCGACGAGCAGTCACTTGCTACGACTGACTGTCAGTCATTAAGTTAGGGTCGGTTTACACGAGGACGGACCTGGGAGCGGCGATGGGTGAGCGGGCGGTGCCGCGGTGAGCGGGCGGGGGAACCCGGTGCTGGCGTTGGCGTCGGGGGTGTGGCCGTTCATCGCGGCCGGCACGGTGTTGCGGCTGGGCGTGTTGGCCAGCTACCTCGCGCAGGGGTTCCTGCTGGCGGGCGTGTTGGGCGGGCTGCTCGCGGGGCGGGGACTCGGCGAGCAGGTCGGGCCGCTGGTGTGGCTGGCGGCGCTGATCGTCGGGCGGATGGTGCTGCTGTGGGCGGTCGCGGTGGTCGCGCAGCTCACCGGCGCGGCCACCACGGAGCGGCTGCGGGCGCGGGCGTTCGGCAAGCTCGCCGAGCTGGGGCCGGCGCACACGGCGGGCGCGCGCACCGGGGCGATCAGGGAGGCGCTGGTCGACGGCGTGGAGGCGCTGGAGGGCTACTACGGCTCGTACCTGCCGTCGCTGATCGCCGGCATCGCCGCGCCGGTCACGGTGGTCGTCCTGCTGGGAGTTCGGGACGGCTGGCTGGCGGTGCTGGTGGCGGCGTTCGCGGTGGGCGCGCTGGTGCTGCCGCCGCTGTGGAGCCGTCCGCTCAAGGCCAGGGGCAAGGAGCGGATGGACGCCTACCTCGGGCTGGGCGCGGAGTTCCTGGACACGCTGCAGGGCATGGTCACGCTCAAGGCGTTCGGCGCGGCCGGGCAGCGGCGCCGCGAGCTGGCCACCACCTCGGACCGGCTGATCAAGCAGTGGAACCGGGAGATGGCCGTCGCGCTGGTCACCGGGGGGATCTACGCTCTGGCCATCACCGGTGGCCTGGCCGCCGTGGCCACCACGGCCGCCGTCCGGGTGGCCGAGGGCGGGCTCGCGGTGGGCACCATGTTCCTGGCGCTGTTCCTGGGCAGGGAGGCGCTGCGGCCGATCGGCGTGCTGGCCGGGGCGTTCCACGCGACCTACGCCGCCAACGACGCCGCGCGCCGCATCCGCGAGCTGCTGGCGACCGAACCGCCCGCTCCGCCGGTGCCCGGGGGCGGTCCGGTTTCGGTTCCGAGGGCGTCGGTGTCGTTCCAGGGCGTCAGCTTCGGCTACCCGAGCGCGGACGGCGGCGCCCGGATCCCGGTCCTGGAGGACTTCGACCTGGAGATCGAGCCCGGGGCCACGGTGGCCGTCGTCGGTGCGTCCGGCGCCGGCAAGACGACGGTGGCCTCGCTGCTGCTGCGGTTCATCGACCCGGACAGCGGCGCGGTGCGCATCGGCGGGCGCGACCTGCGGGAGATCCCGTCCGACCGGCTGCGCCAGCTGGTGGCGCTGGTCGCCCAGGACACCTACCTGTTCGGCACCACCGTGCGGGAGAACCTGCTGATGGCGCGGCCGGGCGCGAGCACAGAAGAGATCGAGGCGGCGGCCGCCGCGGCGAACATCCACGAGTCCATCGTGAAGCTGCCCGACGGCTACGACACCGTGCTCGGCGAGCGCGGGCTGGGGCTGTCCGGCGGGCAGCGGCAGCGGCTGGCCATCGCGCGGGCGCTGCTCGCGGACACCCCGATCCTGGTGCTGGACGAGGCCACCGCGAGCGTGGACGCGGCCACCGAGGCGAGCATCACCGCCGCGCTGGACCGGGTCACCGCGCAGCGCACCACCCTGGTCATCGCGCACCGGCTGTCCACTGTCCGCCACGCCGACCAGATAGTCGTGCTGGACGGCGGCCGGATCGTCGAGGCCGGCACACACGAGGAGCTGATGGCCCTCGGCGGCGCGTACGCCCGCCTGGTCGCGGCACAGGACGTCCACGACACCGCGGAGGTACCCGTCCGATGACTCCGATGACCGAGTCCAAGCGCCCGCTGCTCACCGTGCTCGGGCAGCTGCGCGCCGGCCGGCCCGCGCTGGTCGCCGCGCTGCTCGGGGCGTTGGCCGAGAACGGCGGCGCGATAGTGGCCGGCGCCGCCACCGGCTGGCTGGCCGGCGCCGCCGCGGTGGGGCGCCCGGTCGGCGAGCTGTATCCGGCCGTGGCCGTCGTCATCGTGGCCGTGCTGGTGTCCGCGATCGGCAACTGGGCGCTCGGCCAGTTCGGGCACGCGTTCGCGTTCCGCTCGCAGGCCGAGCTGCGGCTGAAGCTGTTCGACGCGCTGCACCGGGCGGCGCCCCGGGAGATGCACGGCCGGCGCACCGGCGACATGGCCTCGGTGGTGATGGGCGACGTGGACGCGCTGGAGGGGTTCTTCGCCCACCTCGGCATCGGCGCCTCGGTGGCCGCACTGACCGGGGCCGCCAGCGTGGGCGCGCTGGCCGCCATCGACCCGGTGCTGGTGCCGATCGCGGTGGTCGGGATGCTCGCGGCGGCGGTGGCGCCGACCTGGCTGGCCCGGCTGGGCAAGCGGCGCGCGCGGCGGCTGCGCGAGGAGGTCGGCGCGGTCAACGCGGACGTGGTGGACGGCGTGCAGGGGCTGCGCGAGCTGCTGGTGTTCGGCCACACCGGGCCGTGGTACCGGCGGATCGCGTCCGGCACCGAGCGGCTGCGGCGCTACCGGCTCGCGCACGCGCACGCCACCGGCCTGCAGGACGCGGTGACCGAGGCGCTGGTCGCGGTGACCACGGTGGCGGTGCTGGTCGCCGTGCTCGGGCTGGTCTCCGCCGGGCGGCTGGACCTGCCCGCCGGCGCGCTCGCGCTCACCCTGGTGATCGCCGCCCTGACCCCGGTGACCGCCGCCGTCGGCATGGCCGGCACGCTCGCCCCGCTGCGCGCCTCCGCCCGCCGGGTGCTGGAGCTGCTCTCGCTCGTGGACGGCTCGCACGGTGATGGCGGTGTCCCGGGAGTGGCGCGGCCGCGAGGTGGCGCGGTCAGGTTCGAGGGCGTGAGCTTCGGGTATCCGGGCCGGGATGACGTGCTGCGGGGCGTCGACTTCGAGATCCCGGCCGGTCAGACGGTCGCGCTGGTCGGAAGCTCGGGCGCCGGCAAGACCACGTGCGTGAACCTGCTGCTGCGGTTCTGGGACCCGGACAGCGGGCGGATCACCGTGGACGGCACGGACCTGCGCGAGCTGCCGGCCGACCAGGTGCACAAGGTGGTCACCGTGGTGCCGCAGGAGGTGTACCTGTTCGCCGGCACCGTCGCGTCCAACCTGCGGCTCGCGCGGCCGGACGCCACCGACGCCGAGCTGGAGCGGGCCGCCGTGGCCGCCGCCGCGCACGGGTTCATCAGCGAGCTGCCGGGTGGCTACGACACGCCGGTCGGCGAGCGCGGCGCGCTGCTCTCCGGCGGGCAGCGCCAGCGGCTGACCATCGCCCGTGCGCTGCTCGCGGACACCCCGATCCTGGTGCTGGACGAGGCCGCCTCCAACCTGGACGCGGAGAACGAGCGGGTGGTGCAGCGCGCGCTGCGGGCCGCCCGCCAGGGCCGCACCACGCTGATCGTGGCGCACCGGTTGTCCACCATCCGCGCGGCCGACCGGATCGTGGTGCTGGACGGCGGCCGCGTGGTGGAGACCGGAACGCATGACGAGCTGCTCACGCGCGGCGGCGACTACGCGGAGCTGATCACCCATCAGACCGACGAGGCGGCGCGTGTCTAGTCTCGGGCGGTGCGGAAGAGCTGGATCGCGTTGTTGGTGGCGTTGGGTATCGACAACTTCGGTTCGGGGCTGTTCCTGCCGTTGACGCTGGTGTTCGTCACGCGGGTGGTGGGGTTGCCGCTGGCGGTGGCGGGTACGGCGGTCACCGTGGGCACGGTGGCCGGGCTCGCGGCGCCACCGCTGGCCGGGCGGCTGGTGGACCGGCTGGGCGCGCGGGCGGTCGTGGTCATCGCGCAGTTGTTGCAGGCGGGCGGGGCGGCGGCGTACCTGGCGGCGGACGGGGTGGCGCTGGTGGTGACGGCGGCGGTGCTGTTCGCGTCCGGCCAGCAGGCGTTCTACAGCGCGCTGTTCGCGCTGATCGCGGACGTGGCGGGGGACGGGCCGAAGGACCGGGCGTTCACCGTGGCGAACATGGTGCGCGGCGCGACCTTCGGGTTCGGGGCGCTGGTGGTGGCCGGACTGCTGACCGGCGCCGGCCCGGTCGGCTACCGGGTGGCCATCGGTGTCGACGCGGTGAGCTTCCTGGTCGCCGCCGCGCTGCTGGCGTTCTGGCTGCGGGTGCCGCCGCCTGTGCCGCCACGGCCCTCGGCGGCCGCCCCGGTGCGTGGCGTGCTGCGTGACCGTCCGTACCTCGGCCTGATCGCGATCACCACGATGTTCGCCCTGGCGTCCGACTTCTTCCTGGTCGGCGTGCCGGTGTACGCCCTGGAGATCCTGCACGCGCCGCCGTGGCTGCCCGGCGCGATCCTGGCCCTGCTCACGGTGATCACCAGCACCGCCGGCACCGTGGTACTGCGGGCGACCGGCCGGCTGTCCCGCCCCGCCGCCATCGGCCTGGCCGCCGCGATCGTGGCCGTCTGGTGCGCCGCGAGCGCCGCCGCGTTGCTGCTCCCGGCCGGCGTCAGGCCGCCGTACCTGGTGGCCTGCACGCTGATCGTGGCCGCCGCGACCCTGGTCTCCAGCGGCCGGGCCAACGCCCTCGCGGAGGCCGCCGCGCCCCGGGAGGCGCGCGGGCGCTACCTCGCGGCGTTCCAGTACGCGTTCACGGTGGCCGGCGTGATCGCCCCCGGGGTGGTCGCGCTGTTCTCCGTGGCCGCCTGGCTGCCGTGGCTGCTGGTCGCGGCGGCCGCCCTGCTCAGCGCCGGCCTGCTGCGCTGGGTGGCGCCCCGGCTGCCCGCGCACGCGGTCATGACGCCGGCGTGAACACGTCCCGCTGCTCGGCCAGGAACTCGCGCAGCGAGGTGGGCGGCGCGCCGGTGATCCGCTCGATGCTCTCGGACACCCGGAACTCCGCCCGTTCCTCCGTCGGCGTTTCGCGCAGCCGCCGCCAGAGGTGGCTGAGGTGCTCCGCCGCCGTCGGGTTCATCCCGCCGGCGGACACCGCGCTCACCCACTGCTCGTCGGTGATCTCCCGGTAGCGCACCGGCCGGCCCAGCGCGTCGCGGTACGCCTCGGCGATCTCGCCGACCGTCACCACCGTTCCGATCAACGGCAGCACCGTGCCGTTCGGCTGCGCCGGCCCGGTGAGCAGCCCGGCCGCCACCCTGGCCACGTCCACCGCGCCGATCATCGCGACGGTCGTCGTCTCCGGACCCCACGGCAGCCGGATCTCCCCGGCGCTGGCCACGCTGGTCCGGGTCAGCGCCCGGAGGTTCTCGTAGAACACGGTGGCGTCCAGATGCACCGCCCCGACCCCCGCCCAGTCGAACACCTGCTCGGACAGCCAGTGCCGGCGCTGGTGCGGGGTCCGGTGCTCGCCGGTGCGCCTGATCAGCTGGGACAGGTTCACCACCAGCTCGCTGCCGGCCTCGCGGGCCGCCGAGGCGAACGTGGCCGTGGCGCCCATCAGCCCGTCCTGCACCGGGAACGTGAAGTACGACCGCCGCACCCCGTCCATGGCCTCGGCGACCGACACCGGGTCCAACAGGTCGCCTTTCACGACCTCGGCGCCGAGCGCGCGCAGCCGGTCCGACCGCTCATCCAGGGTGTGCACCAGCGCGCGTACCGCGTGCCCGCGCTCGCGCAGCAGCCGCGTCACGTGGTATCCCGTCGAGCCCTGCCGTCCGCCCGCCGCCCCGGTGACCAGGATCGTCTCATTAAGTTTCATCACAAAACGGACTCTGCCAGAGTGAGTCGCGTGACGCAACTAACTCTCGGGGGCGAGATCAGCAGCAGCCGTCGCCGCGCCAGGCCCGGCGGCCCTCGTTGACGGCCACGCCGGCGATCACCAGTGCGACGACCGGGTCGGCCCAGCTCAGCCCGAACAGCTCGTTGAGCGCGAGGCCGACCAGCAGCACGGCCGAGAGGTAGGTGCACAACATCGTCTGCTTGGAGTCCGCGACCGCGCTGGCCGACCCGAGCTCGCGCCCCGCCCGCCGCTGCGCCGTGGACAGCACCGGCATGACCAGCAACGACACCGCCGCTAGCACGATCCCGACGGTGGACGGCCGCGCCTCGGTGGCCCCCAGCAGCGCCCGCGCCGACTCCACCGCCAGGTAGCCGGCGAGCGCGAAGAAGGACACCGCGATCACCCGCAGCGCGGTGCGTTCGCGCGCCTCGGGGTCCGTACCGGAGAACTGCCAGGCCACCGCCGCCGCCGAGGTGACCTCGATCGCGGAGTCCAACCCGAAGCCGACCAGTGCCGTCGAGGAGGCCGCCGCCCCGGCGCTGACCGCCACGACCGCCTCGGCCACGTTGTAGCCGATCGTGCCGGCGACCAGCCACCTGATCCGCCTTGTCAGTTGGGTTTGGCGCGCGTCCGTGGTCATGCGTCCGCGCACCCGTACCGGGGGCACAGCGCGACGGCGTTCCCGGTGGCGGCGAGCAGCTTCTCCGCCGCCGCGAGCACCTCCACGACCGCCGGCTGCGCCAGCGCGAACACCGAGGCCCGCCCGGCCGGCGTCGACGACACCAGCCCGCAGTCGCGCAGGCAGGCCAGGTGTTGCGACACGGTGGACTGGGCGAGCCCGAGCGCGCCGACCAGGTCGACCACCCGGGCCGGCCCGTCCGAGGCGAGCCGGCGCAGGATGGCCAGCCGGGCCGGGTCGGCGAGCGAACGGAACAGCGACGCGGCCGGCGCAAGCTCGACCCTCTCCAAGCCGCACGCGACCGTCGCTTTCGGCATCGTCATACACCGATGTTATCGCCCACCGGCGCGCCGTGTCAGGCGTTCGACTCGGCCCGCAGCCGGGAGTAGCGCTCCTTGAGGGCGGTGTCCTTGTTGATCTCGTCGTGGGTCTGGTCCGGCTCGACGTTGCCGGCGATCCCGCAGGCGTTCAGCACGGCGAACATGTCGATCAGGTGCGCAAGCCTGGCGTCGTCGGGGCCGCCGTCGGGGGTGCGCTCGTTCGCGGCCAGCTCGAACAGCCGGTCCAGCCAGGGCAGCTCTTCCTCCAGCCCGGCCTGGCGCAGCGCGTCACCGAGCCGGCGCCGCAGCTCGTCAGGCTCCATGCCGCCCAGCTCGGCGATGGCGTTCTCGTCCAGCGGAAACAGCTTGTCCCGGTCGCGCAGGTAGATCAGCTCCAGCGCGGTGGCGTGCCCGAGCGTGCAGTACCGGCAGCCGTTGCGCAGCGAGATCGCGGTGGCCAGCACGTGGGTGCGCAGCGGGCCGAACGCCTTGAGGGTGCGCTGGTAGCGCGGCATGTTGGACATGAACCAGGCGCTGGAGCGGGCCGGGCCGAGCCGCTCGGCAAGCACGGGCATCAGCCTCGGCGAGAACCCCCACATGCGGCGCGGCGCGGCGTCCAGCACCGCCAACGCCAACCTGTTCAGCCAGGTGACAGCCATCGGAGAACCCCCCTTGCAAGTTGTCGGGCACGCCGGCGCTGGCGCGCCCGCCGAGCGTCAGGCTCCAGAGGCGGCTCGCAGCCTCGCGTAGCGCGTCTTCAGGGCGGCGTCCTTGTTGAGCGGGCTGTGCGCCTGGTCCGGCTCGGTGGCGTCCGCGATGCCCACCGAGTTCAGTACGCCGAACATCCGCACCAGGTGGGAGATGCGCACGTCGTCCTCGTCGGTCGGGCGGCGGTCCTCGGCGACGGTCAGCTCGATCGCGCGCTCCAGCCACCGCACCTCGGTGTGCAGCCCGGCGCGCTGCATGGCGTGGACCATGTGGTGGCGGATGACGCCGGGCGGCAGCCCGCGCAACCCACCGATGGTCTCCTCGCTGAGCGGGAACAGCCTGCGGTACTCGCGCAGGTAGGCGTACTCCAGCGCGAGCCCGTGCCCGTACGTGCAGTACCGGCACCCGTTGACCAGCGAGATCGCCGTGCAGATCAGGTGGGTACGGACCGGCCCGAACGCCCGCAGGGTGCGCTCATACCGTGGCATGTTCCACACGAACCAGCCCGCCGCGCGCAGCGGCCCGAGCTGGATGACGATGGGCGCCATCAGGTTGGGCGGGAAGCCCCAGAGGTGCATGCCGAGACCCTCCAGCATGACGGTAACGCCGCGCTTCAACGCGCTGGACGCCATGACGAATCTCCTGAGCGAGGAAGTTCGATCATAGCGCAGACAACCTCCACTTGAAACGACGGCATCTGATCTTTACGTTCACCAGGCCCGAACCGTTACGTGACGCGTCAACGATTCGTGACACGACGTGAGGATGTGCATCCGCACGTTCATCTGAGCATTCCCCGAGCCCCCTTATCGCCACCCGTTGCCAACAGCTCACGGGCATTGCAAGTGACACTTGTTTCGCCTGAGCAACCGCCCGTGCCGGCACCGTCCGCGCGCCGCCGTGGCGCTGTGCCCCCTGGGCGCTCACTTGATCACACTGCTGGCCAGGCCGTTCGCGGTGGTCTCCGACCCCGGTTTGCGTTGAGGGGGCCTATGGCGTCGCTCCGGCCCGGATTGCCTCGCGGCGCCCGTGGACGCAATTCCGTGCGGCTCTCGAGAAGCATCGAAATATGTCAGCCGAATACATATCGTCGTCCGTGGCCAGCCGTTTCTCGCGGCGTTGGCTGAATTCCTTTCGTCGCCGCCTCGCGGCCGGCTCGGGCACGGTCAGGATTGGGCGTTTCCCCAGCGCTCCCGGCATGTCGTCCGGACCGGAAGTTTCCGGTTCTTTCGCTCGTTTTCCCGGCATTCGCGGCGCGTGGACCGCCTGAGTTTCAACTTTCAACCACCTCGGACGCGGCCGCCCCAGCCCAACAGTGATAGGTGTCCACACGCCCGTCCGTCCGCAGCCATGCGAGAGTTGGTGCGCGATTGAATTAGTGGTACGAGTGGCCACGGCGAGCGATGTGGCCCTCCTCACTCCGAGCGCACCGGACGAGCGGTCGCCGGCACTTTTCGCCCCGTCAGAAATGACACTCGGTCCGTGTTCGGTGACATTCGGTTGACACTGCGGCGGCTCGCGCCGCGTGGATGATCACTATCTGTAGTTGATGTCCAATGCAGACACTGACGTGGGTGACACCCACTGGTGAACAGGCGATACGGCGGGTAGTAACCGAGGGGTCGCTCTGCGTCACAGCGATCAGCCTGGGTATGGTCTCACCGTTTTGAGGGGTCGGGGTTCTGCCGGAAGGACGAGCGCATGAAGGGGATGAGCACATGACGGAGCTCCGCGCTGCCCGCCGCATTCTCCGACCAAGCTGGCTGGGGGCCTGCCTCACGGTGGCCGCCGCACTGGCCGTGGTCCCTGTCGTGACCGCGCCGCGCGCCGAGGCCGCCACCCTGGTGCCCGGCACGCCGTGCGCGGTAGGCACCACCGCCTGCGTCTCCCTGGGCCAAGCCGGCTTCAACGCCCGCGCCTGGCTGATCCGCAACGGCAAGGTCGTCAAGGGCCCTGTCGAAGGCACCTCCGGCGGCCCCGGCAAGGACACCCCGCCCGGCACCTACAAGGTGACGTCCAAAGACCGCGACCACCTGAGCACCGAAACCCGCAACGCCGCCGGCCGCCCGTCCGAGATGCCCTACTCGGTCTTCTTCGGCAACTCCGGCTACGCCTTCCACGGCGGCGGCGACCCCAACATGCGCACCGCCGGCTGCGTCCGCCTAGCCAACACCGACGCCTCCTACTTCTTCAACAACCTCGCCATAGGCGACACCGTCCAAGTAACCACCAGCCGCATAGGCGCCAACTCCAGCCCCGCCGACCCCGACGACGAGGGCGAAGACGACGACGGCGACAGCGGTGGCGGCCTCCTCGGCGGCCTCTGATCGCCTAGCTCGTGTGATCGCCCGTGGCCGGAAACCCGGCTGCGGGCGATCGGTGCATCGCGGCTGACCACAAGCGCGGTACTTGGTCGGTCGGCGAGCAGGCCTTAGATGGCGTGCTCCTCCTCGACGGCAATGTGCGTCTCACATGCGGCGGCGCCGAGCCGGTAGTCCCAGCTCGCGGTCGCCGGGTGCCGGTCAGCGGTTGTCGGCAGTTCGCCCCGGCTCAGTAGCCGGTGGTGCCGCCACGGCGTCGCCGGACCCGGTCAGTGGCCGAGACGACCACCGGGTTCTCACAAATGAACACCTCCGGCGGGACAGCAGGGGCCGGTCGTGTGGTTCCACCGGGCGGCGGTCCCTCGCACAGACCGCACCTCGGTGCCCAGCCGAGCTGCGGGTGACTCCGTTGCGCCGCGATGCCCTTCCTCGACGGCCTCGTCCGCGTACGCTGGTAGGGAATCGGATTCGGCGAACGTCCTCAATCATGGTCACCTGACTCGTATCCTGACGGTGCTGGTGAGGCGTAACGCGATCGCCAGATATTTCGACCAAGCGCTTGCGGACTGTCGCTGGGGAGGTCACGCGTGCTGCTTGAGGAGATCAAGCAAGGGTTGCGGCTCAACGGGGTGGTCCCTGCCGAGGTCATCACCGTCATTGCTGTGCAGTGGCATGGGGCCGACGCATTGGAGTTGACCTATAAGACCACAACCGGTGGGCTCGGGCAGCGGGTAGTGTTCCGCGAGGACGAGGGCAAGCTCTCGGTCGCTCCGTCTGAGAGTCGTGCCTTTGACGCTCCGGCGAGCGACTTCAAGCTTGCCGCCGAGGCGCAGCGGATCAGGCTTGCCGGTCTGTTCGACCCCATGCTCGCGGTTGCGACGAGCGATGTCCGGCCGCTGCCGCACCAGATCCGCGCTGTTTACGGTGAGCTCCTTCCGCGCACGCCGCTGCGGTTCCTCCTGGCGGACGACCCGGGCGCCGGTAAGACGATCATGGCCGGGCTCTACATCAAGGAGCTGATCCTGCGCGATGACGTGCGGCGATGCCTCGTCGTCGCGCCGGGAGGCCTGGTCGAGCAGTGGCAGGACGAGTTGTTCTTCAAGTTCGGGCTGCGGTTCGAGCTGCTCACCAACCAGCTCATCGACGCAAACGTCAACCTCGACGTCTTCGAGGCGAACCCGATGTTGATCGCGCGGATGGATCAGCTTGCTCGCAATGACGAGCTGCAGGCGAGGCTGACAGAGACCGAGTGGGACCTGATCGTTGTCGACGAGGCGCACCGGATGGGAGCACACTACTTCGGCGGCAAGCTGGAGAAGACGAAGCGCTTCCAGCTCGGCGAGCGTCTTGGCGAGATCACCCGCCATTTGTTGCTGATGACTGCCACTCCACATTCGGGCAAGGAGGACGATTTCCAACTCTTCCTCACCCTGTTGGACCGTGACCGGTACGAAGGCAGGCACAAGGCCACCGCCGACACTGACGGCATCATGCGCCGGATGGTCAAGGAGGACCTGCTCACCTTCGAGGGCAAGAAGCTGTTTCCCGAGCGGATCGCGGAGACCGTGCCCTACGAGCTCACCTCCATTGAGCACCACCTGTACGAGCAGGTCACCGAGTACGTCCGAACCGGGATGAATCGTGCGGAGAAGCTTGACGGCAAGCGCAGGAACACGGTCGGCTTCGCGCTCACGGTGTTGCAGCGCCGTCTCGCCTCTAGCCCCGAGGCGATCTACCAGAGCCTGGTGCGCCGTTCGCAGCGCCTGGAGCGCAAGAAGCGGGAGATCCTGGACGGCACGTACCGAGAGGCTGACCCCGCCGTCGACCTCGACGACCTCGACGCGGATGAGTACAACGCCGAAGAGATCGAGGCGCTCGAGGACGAGCTCCTCGACGCCGCCACCGCCGCCCGCACCGTCAGTGAGCTCGATGCCGAGCTCGTCGACCTGGCCGAGCTGACCACGCTGGCCAGACAGGTCCGCGACCTGGGCACGGACCGCAAGTGGACCGAGCTCTCGACGATCCTGCAGGACAACGCGCTCACCACCGACAAGGACGGCAGACCACGGAAGCTCATCATCTTCACCGAGCACCGCGACACCCTCGGCTACCTCCAGCGCCGAATCGGCTCGCTGCTCGGTCGCCCGGACGCCGTCCGAGCCATCCACGGCGGTGTACGCCGGGGCGAGCGCCGGCAGATCACCGAGGAGTTCACCAAGAACCGCGACTGTCAGATCCTGGTCGCCACCGACGCCGCGGGCGAGGGGCTCAACCTGCAGGCCGCCCACTTGATGGTCAACTACGACCTCCCCTGGAACCCGAACCGCATCGAGCAGCGCTTCGGCCGCATCCACCGCATCGGCCAGGAGGAGGTCTGCCGGCTCTGGAACCTGGTCGCCTCCAACACACGCGAGGGGGCGGTCTTCACGCGCTTGCTGCTGAAGATCGAGGAGATGCGCAAGGCGTACGGAGGCAAGGTATTCGACGTTCTGGGCGAGGCGTTCACCGAAACCCCGCTCCGTGACCTCCTGATAGACGCGATCCAGTACGGCGAGCGCCCCGACATCCGGGCGAAGATGCACCAGGTCATCGACGCCAGCATCGGTGACGGCGTCAAGGAACTGCTCGAGGAGCGGGCGCTCGCCGCCGACCACCTGGCCGAGGCCGACCTTGCGGCGCTCCGGGCGGCGATGGACGAAGCCCGTGCCAGACGCCTTCAGCCGCACTACATCGAGCTGGCCTTCAAGACCGCGTTTGTCCGGCTCGGCGGGCGGATCGCGAAGCGGGAACACGGGCGCTACGAGATCGCCAACGTGCCCGCACACCTCCGAGACGGCAAGCACGGCCCCATCGCGACTCGCTACGACCGGGTCACCTTCGACCTGGCCTACGTCGCCCCGGACGAGGGTCAGGTACGTGCCGACCTGATCGCCCCTGGTCACCCGCTGCACGACGCGGTTATGGACCACGCCGTGACGCGGTTCGGCCATACTCTCAGCGCCGGCACCGTGCTGGTGTCGCCGACGCTTGATGAGCCGCAGGTGCTCGTGGGCGTCATCGAGGAGGTTGTGGATGCCACCGCCGCCAGCGTGTCCCGCCGCTTTGGCTATGCGCTCGTCGACGGCGTCGGCACCGTGACGCCGGCCGGACCGGCGCCATATCTCGACTGTGTCGCCGCTCCGGAAACGCCTGCGGTCGCAGCGGCTCGTGCACTGCCGTGGCTCGCCGACGCGGAGGACAAGGCGATGAGTTGGATCATCGTCAACCAGTTGCCTCGGCACCTCGCCGAGGTTCAGCCCCGGCGCCTGGCCGAGCTGACCAAGACGCGGGATCTAGTCATGACGCGGCTTTCGTTCGAGAGCGAGCGCCTGCTTCTCGATGCAGCGGTCGCACTGGAACGTGAGGAGAAGGGCGAGAAGCCAAAGGAGTCCTCCGAAAGCCTCAACCGCAAGGCCGTGGAGCTCGACGTGCGACTTCGCCGCCGCCTCGAACTGCTCGACCGGCAGGCCCTCATGTCGACGAAGCCGCCCCGTATCCTCACTGCGGCCCTCGTCTTGCCCATCGGCATGCTGGAAAGCGACCTGCCGGACCGCGTTCCCATCCATGCCAAGGAGACCAAGGTGGTCGAACGCCGTGGTATCGATCTGGTGATGGCCCGCGAGCGGAGCCTCGGGCGGCGGCCGGTCGAGCAGGCCATCAACAACAAGGGTTTCGACATCCTGTCCACCGCGCCGAACGGCGAGACCTACCGGATCGAGGTCAAGGCCCGTATCGACGGTGCCAAAGACTTCTTTGTCACCCACAACGAGGTGATGACCGGTAAGAACGCCGTGCCCCGGTACCGCCTCGCGCTCGTCCGGGTCGACCCGCGTGGCCCTCGGCACGACGAGGTCCGCTACCTCGACGACCCGTTCGCCACCACTGACCTCGGCAACTTCGAAGCCACCGGCATTCGCGGTGACTGGGCCAGGACGTGGGCAAGGGCAACGGTGCCCTTCTGATGTACGCTGACCGGCTGCCCTGAGCCGCCCTCGAGGGCGTCACCGGGTTGTTGAGGAAGATGGCGGTGCGTCGGCGCCGCCGGGTCAAGCCCGCGAGGCGGGCTGTGAAGGGTCGAGGAACTGGTGCACAAGCGGAAACTGATCGAAGTGGCGTTGCCCCTGGAGGCGATCAACCGCGAGTCGGCGCGGGAGAAGTCGATCCGCCACGGCCATCCCTCGACGCTTCACCTGTGGTGGGCTCGCCGCCCGCTCGCAGCGGCGCGGGCGGTCCTGTTCGCGCAGCTCGTCGACGACCCCTCGTCGCGACCCGACGAGTTCCCGACCGAGGAGTTGCAGCGGAAAGAACGTGAGCGGCTGCACAACCTGATCGAACGGCTCGTTGTGTGGGAGAACATCCGCGACAAGCAGTTGCTCGCCGAAGCTCACGCCGAAATCCTGAAGTCCACCAACGGCAACCCACCACCGATCCTCGACCCGTTCGCCGGCGGTGGCACCATCCCGCTCGAGGCGCAACGACTCGGCCTGGAAGCGCAAGCCTCCGACCTCAACCCGGTCGCGGTTCTCATCAACAAGGCGCTCATCGAGATCCCCCCGAAGTTTCGCGACCAGCCGCCGGTCTTCCCCGGCCTGGCGGAATCCCAGATCCGCGACTGGAAAGGCGCGGAAGGCCTTGCCGCCGACGTCCGCGCCTACGGTGCCTGGATGCGCGACGAGGCCGAGAAGCGCATCGGCCATCTTTATCCGAATGCCACCCTCCCTGACGGTTCCAAAGCGACCGTCATTGCCTGCATCTGGGCCCGCACCGTCACCTGCCCTAACCCTGCCTGCGGCATCGCGATGCCGCTCGTCCGTTCGTGGTGGCTGGGAAAGAGGAAGGGCAAGGAGGCGTACGTCGTCCCATCCGTTGTTCCCGATCCCACTCACCCTTCGGGCCAACGAGTGAAGTTTGAGATTGGCCACAAGACAGCCGGTGCGCCGACAGTTGCTACGGACGGCACTGTCTCGACGACCGGCGCGCGGTGCCTCGCCTGCGAGGCCGCTACGGACTTCAAGTACATACGATCGGAAGGGCGCGCCGGCAGACTTGGTTCTCAGTTGATGGCTGTCGTTGTCGAAGGGAATCGTCGGCGCATTTATCTGGCGCCCACCGAGGAACACGAAGCCGCTGCGGCGGTGGATCGGCCCGCCGATCTACCGGAGTCGGCACTGCCAGAGGAAGCGCTCGGCTTCCGCGTGCAGGCCTACGGCATGACGAAATGGGTACACCTCTTCACTAACCGCCAACTCGTCGCCTTGGCGACTTTCGGCGACCTCGTTGTCGACGTACGCACTCGTGTCCTTGCTGATGGCAGTACCCGTTCGTACGCCGACGCTGTTGCTACGTATCTCGGCATAGCCGGGAGTGTCGTCTCCGACGACTTGTCCACAATCGTTACCTGGCGTTCGTCGCACGGGACAGGGGCATCTCGCAGCACCTTTGCCCGGCAGGCACTGCCGATGACATGGGATTTCACGGAGCTCAATCCGTTCGCAAACTCGGCTGGTGACCTCGCAACAACCGTTCCGGGCATGGCTGGCGTGCTTGAGCGGCTACCTGCCGCGATTGGTGCGGCGGTCGGTCAGGTGGATGCGATCGAGGCTGTAAAATCAGGTGCTTTGATCAGCACCGATCCGCCATATTATGACAATATTGGCTACTCTGATCTCTCGGATTTCTTCTACGTCTGGCTGCGCCGATCGCTTCGATCAGTCCACGCTGACCTACTTGCGACCATGCTGGTGCCAAAGACGGAAGAGCTCGTCGCGAACCCGTACCGCCATGACGGTAAGGACGGTGCCCGAGAGTTCTTCGAGGAAGGATTTCGAGCCGTATTTGCGCACGCTCGCGAGGTGGCACTCTACGACTTTCCGATCACTGTCTGGTATGCATTCAAACAGAGTGAATCTGACGACTCGGGTGAGGCATCGACCGGTTGGGAAACATTACTTGAAGGCATGATTCGATCGGGATGGGAAATTACGTCTACCTGGCCAAGTCGTAGTGAGCGGACCGGACGTATGATTAGTGTCGGCACTAATGCACTTGCGTCTGCTATTGTCCTTTCTCTTCGGCCGCGCCCAGGGGGCGCGCCGACCACAGATCGTCGCGGGTATATTGCGGCCCTGGATGCCGAGCTTCCCGACGCGCTGCGGAAACTACAGCAGGGACGGATCGCTCCTGTGGACCTGCCGCAGGCGGCGATCGGGCCGGGGATGGCCGTTTTCAGTCGGTATAGCGGCGTGATCGAGAACGACGGGGCGAAGATGTCCGTCCGTTCTGCATTGGCGCGGATCAACGAGATCCTCGATCGGGTCTTGGCAGAGCAGGAGGGGGACTTCGACGCGACGACGCGGTTCGCGATCGCGTGGTATCGGCAGCATGGTTATGTCGCTGGGAAATTCGGCGATGCGGATAATCTCGCTCGGGCTCGAAACACCAGCGTGGAGTCGATGGATCGGGAAGCGATCTTGACAAGTAGGGCGGGTAGTGTTCAGCTTGTCAATCCGGCGGAGCTCCCGTCGGATTACGATGTTATCGAAGATGGCTACACCAGCAACTGGGAGGCCTTGCACCACTTGATCAGGATTCTGGAGTTTGAGGGCGTCGCGAGGGCCGGTGAATTTTTGCGAGCTGCGTTGAGCCGCCCCGACGGAGCGGTTGACGCTGATCTTGTCAAGGAACTCGCTCACTTGTTGTTCCGGATCGCCGAGGGCAATGGATGGGCCAAGGACGCATTGAGCTTCAACAATCTTGTTACGAGTTGGCCCGAAATTCTTGAAGCCGCGCGGGCGGCCGTGAAGGGCGTGGTTCGCGAGCAGGCGGCGTTCGATTTTGCCGAGGGGGACGACTGATATGGCGATAAGCAACCGTGACCGCATTGGTCAGATGTTCGATTTGGTGGCGCCCAAGCTGGACGCCTTCCTGTCCCAGATCCTCGACCGGCAGCTCGAAGCCGGGCGCACTTGGGTCGACATCGTCACCGAGGTCGACAAGAGCGATTCCAGGCTGGTTCACAGGGGCGACCCGTCGGTCCAGCTCAAGCTGATCACCCAGGACTACACGCACCGGTACCGGCGCAACTGGCGTCCGCTGAACACCTATCTGAATCGTACGCACCACGCCTATGCCGCCGAACTGCTGCAGGTGCGGCACACCTGGGCACACATGAGGTCGTTCACCGACGACGATGCGTACCGAGCGCTCGACACAGCCCAGCGGTTTGCCTCCGCGATCAACGCGACCGACACCGCCGACGAGATCGCGCGGATCCGGCTCAACCTGCGCCGGGTCACCGCCGACAAGGACGACAAGAAGACTCTCAAGTCTGCGGTGGACAACCCCGAGGCGTCGGGTCTCAGGCCATGGCGTGAGGTGCTGCCGCCGCGCCACGATGTGGCGACCGGCAACTTCCATGCGTCCTACTTCGCTGCCGACCTGCACAAGGTCGCGACGGGTGGTGAGGCGGATTCGGACTATGCCGACCCGGTGGAGTTCTTCAAGCGCACCTACCTCACCGAGGGCTTGCGCGATCTCATTGGGCGGGCGGTCAGCCGGTTGTCCGGTGACGACAATGCCTCGCCGGTGATCAACTTGCAGACCAATTTTGGCGGCGGCAAGACGCACTCGATGTTGGCACTGTGGCACATCGCCGCCGGACTTCCGGCGGGCAAATTCCCGCAGGAGACCCAGGAACTTCTGAACGCCAATGGGTACACGGACACGAAGGTCAACCGAGTCGCGATAGTGGGCAATCACTTCAGTCCGGCCGGAGTGAAGAAGGACGACGGTACCCAGGTCAACACCATCTGGGGCGAGCTGGCGTGGCAGCTCGGTGGTGCCGAGGGTTATGCGATCGTCGCGACCGCCGACCGCAAGCGGACGCACCCCGGCAAGGCCCTTCACGAGTTGCTAGCGAAGTATGCCCCGGCAGTGATCTTGATCGACGAATGGGTAGCCTACGCCCGCTCGCTCGTCGGCCGAGATGACCTCGCCGGCGGCACCTTCGACGACCAGTTCACCTTCGCGCAGTCCCTCACCGAGACGGTCAAGGGCACCTCGGGCGTTCTGCTTGCGATCTCCATCCCAGCATCCGAGAGCGGCGATGATTCACAGATTGTCCCGGGCAACGCTGAAGAGGTGGGCGGTGCCAATGGTCTCGAGGCGCTGAAAAGGCTGCAGAACGTCGTGCGCCGAGTGGCCGACCAGTGGCGGCCGGCGTCCTCGGACGAGGCTTACCGTATTGTAAAGCAGCGGCTGTTCATAGAGGAGGACGCCGCTGCACTCGCCGCGATCGGTGCGACCTGTCGGTCCTATGTTGAGATGTACCGCAAGTACACCGACGACTTTCCACGCGAGGCTCGAGACTCGACATACGAGGACCGGATCAAGCGGACCTATCCGATCCACCCTGAGCTGTTCGACACTCTCTATGAAGAATGGTCGTCGTTGGAGCGATTCCAGCGCACCCGTGGCGTCCTCCGGTTGATGAGCACCGTGATCCACGCGCTCTGGATCGGCGAAGACGCCGCACCGCTGATCATGCCTGCTTCGATTCCGCTGGCCACATCTAACGTTAACTCCGAGTTGACGCAGTACCTGCAGGACTCTTGGAAGGTGGTCATCGACGCGGACGTCGACGGCCTCAACTCGGAGCCGGTCCGGATCGACAAGGACAAGCCGCTCTACGGCCAACGAGCACTGACCAAGCGCCTCGCACGCGCGGTGTTCTTCGGCGCCGCGCCGACCATCGCACCAGGTTCGACGCACAAGGGCATCGCGGTTCAGCGGGTCTTTCTCGGCACCGCCGTTCCTGGCGACGTTCCCGGAAACTTTCACTCCGCACTCACCCAGCTCGGTGACCGGGCGACGTACTTCTACTCCGGTTCTGGCAAGTACTGGTACGACCTGCAGCCCAACATCACTCGCACCGCGAAGCACCAGGCCGAGCTCCTGCACAAGGAGGAGGTCTGGGTCGAGATCGTCCGCCGGCTCCAAGGACAGGCCCGTACCCGGGGCGACTTTGCGGGGGTGCACGTGTGCCCCGAGAACAACGCCGACATCCCGGACACCGACGAAGCCCGGCTAGTCCTCCTCCACCCGAAGGTCGCGCACAAGCGTGGTACCGAGTCGGCAGCGAAGGAGTTCGCCAAGAAGTCCACCGAACAACGCGGCAGCTCCAACCGGAACCACCGAAACATGCTCGTCTATCTCGCCGCCGACGAGGCCCGGCTGGAAGAGCTGGACACCGCGATCCGCGACTATCTCGGTTGGAGCCACGTGCTCAAGAACCAGGTAGACCTCGACCTGACCCAGAACCAGATTAACCAAGCCACGCAACGCCGTACGCAGGCCGACCAAACGGTGACCGCGCGGTTGCTGCAAACGTTCACCTGGGCGCTTGTACCCGTACAGCCTGATCCGGCTGCCCCATTCCATATTCGGGAGACAAAGGTCGAAGGGCAATCCGATGCGCTGGCCGATCGGGTCTCGCGGCGCCTCGGCAACGACGGTGACCTCGCCATCCGGCAGGCCGCCGTGAAGATCCGACTGGCCATCAATAAGGCGCCGCGGATCTGGATCGACGGCCACGTCTCGCTGGGCACCCTGTGGGGACTCTACAGCCAGTATCCGTACATGCCCCGCCTGCGCGATCGTCGTGTCCTCGATGAGGGCATCACGGATATGCCGATGATCTGGCAGACCGACGCGTTCGCCCTTGCCACCGGCTACGATGACGAGGCTGATCGCTACGTCGGCCTCTGGACCCCGACGGACAAACAAACCCCACCCGCCGCCACCGACTCGTTGCTGCTCGTCCGCCCGGACATCGCTGCCGCCCAGCGCGACGCTGAGTCCTCAACCGGGCCTGCGGCCCCTGCCGAAGGCGTCGGAGTCCCCGCCAGCAGCCAGTTCGAGCCGGTCGTCAACCAGCCCGGCGTCTACCAACGGAAGCTTAAGACTCGCTTCTACGGCGTGAAGACACTCAACGCCGAGAAGATCGCGATGGACTTCAAAAACATCGCCGAGGAGGTTATCTCGCATCTCCGCGCCGATGCGACCACCAACCTGACCGTTCGAATCGAGATCGAAGCCATCGATGCATCCGGCTTCGACGAGAACAAGGTCCGGACCGTCTCCGAGAATTCCCAAACCCTCAAGTTCGACCAGGCCGGCTTCGAGGAGCGCTAAAGAATTAGGCGGAGTTCAAGGTGATGGGGCTATGCTTTGTCGTGTGGTCTGCATCATCGATAGTGGCGACATCTCCGGACTGCTAGGTCGCCGGTCTTTTTCTGACAAATCAGATACGTACAGTGTTGCCTGGCGCCAGGACCAATGGCCGGTCGTGAAGTCGCAACTGGCGTTGCTCGTCACTGACGGCCGGATCGATTGGGTTGGCAGGGCGCGAGGGCGCAAAAGGGTCTCCGACCGAGATCGACGGATTGAAATAACTGATATCGAGGAGTTTCTGAGCCTGTCGATCAATGATCTCCGCAGCTGGCTGCCTGAGAAGCATGACGGCGATGTTCTCCTCAGCGTGCTGTCCAATGACCTGGCCACTATCGTAATCCGCGAGTTGCCGGACAGGTTTCTTGATTGGGCGAGTAAATTAGAGTGGCTGAACCGACCTAAAGAGTTTGACCTGCCCTCTGGTGATCGCGGTCGAATCCTCAACGAGGGGCGCGACGGTCTTGGGCTTGTCCTAGAGATGAGCGGAGTTGGTAAGGATACTCTCCGGGAGTGGTCGCCTACCGTGGCCCAGCAACCGACATTCCTTTCCGGGATAGGCCGGCGGTCAGTATCGGAGGAGCAACTCATCAATTACGACATCGGACGGATTCCTGGCCTCTTTAGTCGAGAGAGTCTCGACATCGACTGGCGAGTGTTCAGCAGGGGTCGACGTCGGGTGTTGTCATGAATGCTAATATGCACAACCTATAGGGCAGACGCTTGGCGTGGACGTTGTCTACTATAACGAGACTTTCAGATCCTTTGTTCTCGTACAGTACAAGAGAATGATCAGGGAAGGAGAGGGAGTTGCGTCGCGCCGGCCCTGGTACCGTCCAGACTCCAACCTTAATAGTGAGCTTGAGAGAATGCGAGTAGTGGATGAACAGTACGGGACGGCGGATGGAGATTTTCGCCTATTCGGAAAGGCCTGCTGGGTCAAGTTCTGTGAGTCGGACTCGCGCGCTGGATGTCCAGAAGATCTGATCAGGGGGATGTACCTCGCTCGCGACTACTTCGTTGAGCTCCTTGATGTGTGCAAGGGGCCAAAAGGTGCCACGCGTATCGGCTACGACAATGTCCCTCGGCATATCAATAACACTACATTCATCGAACTCGTCAAGGACGGTTGGATCGGTACGCACGGAATTGGATCCGATGAGCTTGAAGCGGTTGTCGCGTCGGTCTTGAACAGTCGGCGTGCGCTCGTTCTTGGTGCACCGCTATAAATGTCGTCGCATAAAGAGGCATCGCTACCGACGGCCCCTCGCGGCTGGGCGTTGTAGACCGCAGGGGCCGAGGGTACGGGTGGTCAGGTGGTGCGGATGGTGGCTATGAAGGCGGCGAAGGCGGGCTCGGACACTTCCAGGGTGGGGCTGTGCGGTGTGAGCTTTGAGTCTCGGATGGCCACCCTGCCTTCGGCGGTGGCGATCTCCACGCACTCTCCGCCGTCACTCTTGCTGTAGGACGACTTGGTGAACGGGACCTCCGTCCAGTCGATGCTGGACTTGGGCATGCGGGGTCAGTCCTTCCGTGCGGTGCTCCCAGCGAACTGGCGCGCCAGTTCAAGGATGAAGCTACGCGACTCGACCGGACCCTGCGCGATGCCGTAGAGCCTGTGGAGCAGATCGATGTAGCGGTGCACGGTCTCGGGTGGTTTGTCCAGGTAGAGAGCATCGCCGTAGATCTCGATGTAGACGATGTCGGTGCTGGTGTCCTGGTCGAAGCGGAAGATCACGAAGTCGCAGCCGACGTCGGCGTAGGACTGGGCGTTGAACGGGATGACCTGGATCGAGATGTTGGGGAGCAGGGCCAGCTCGGCGAGGTGGGTGAGCTGCGCGGCCATGACATCGGTGCCGCCGATCTGGCGGCGGAGTGCGGACTCGCTGAGTACGAACGAGAACTCAGGCGGGTTCTCCCTGGTCAGGAGGGCTTGACGTTCCTGACGGATGCGGATGTGCTGCTCGACCTCCTTGGCGTTCGGGTCGCCGCCGCGGCCGGCGAAGATGCCTCGGGTGTACGCCTCGGTTTGGAGGTATCCGGGTAGGACTTCGGAACCGGTGACCATGATCTCGGTGGCGCTTTGCTCGAAGTCGCGGAAGGCGCGGAACCACTTCGGGCCTCGGTAGAGCGAGGTCTCGTCGCGTGGGCGGCCTCGGCGGCGGCGGGCGCCTTTGGCGAGCTCGCGGCACCAGACTTTGTCCTTCTCGGAGGCTCGGTAGAGGGTCAGGAGGGTCTCCAGTTCGAGGGTGGAGATGCTGACCTTGCCGTTCTCTACGCGGCTGATCTTGTTGTGGGCTCTGCCCAGGTGGTCGGCGGCTTCTTCTTGGGTGAGGCCGGCGGCGTCGCGGAGTTTGCGCAGCTCATTGCCTAGTTGGCGCTGTTGCATGGTGATGGTTGCGCTTGGGGTCGACATCGTCGTCCTTCCCGTCACCCGGAAGGGTGTCTATACAAGATGTACTTACAGATTTACTGTCTAGCTCGGTCGATGAGAGGTGCGTGAGGAAGTACAGGGGGTACGCGCAGGCTAGCGGCGTGGGTGGCTGGTGGTTTGTGCGGGCCGCATCGGTGGGTGGGTCGCCGGAGTTCGGGGCGGCTCTTTGGGGCCTGGGTGCGTGGCGGATATGGGCGGCCGGTTGGAGTGATCGCGGATCTGGCGCGGTCTGGGCCGCTTGGCGCGCGCCCCTGCCGGGGTCCCGCACGGCTCGGTATCTCCCAGCATCGGGTCGTGCGGGGCCTCTCCGGACTTGAGCGGAGGCGGTCGCTGTGGCCCGTCGGGGCCGGCCGAGTCAGATTGACGTGCAGCTTCGGGACGGGCTCGAGGGGTTTGACGGGGTGCAGGTTGTGTTGCCGATGACCTGCGTGAATGACCGACTCGAGCACGGGGTGACCGAGTTTGAGTTCGGGCGGTCGGGTGGGTGCGGGCGGTATCGGGCCTTGTGCGGGGCGGTGGTGGTGCCGGGGTCGATGTTCGAGGCGCCGGGGCCTGGGTGCGGGCGGTGTCTTGGGGTTTTGTATCCGGGGCCGGCAGTGGTGCTGGTGGTGCCAGGGCGGGTGCGGGCTCTTGGGGGCTGGGTGCGCGGACTTATGGGTGCATGCCTCGCCAGAGGAGGTCGGTGAGAGCGGCGGTGTGGGCGCGCCAGTCGGCTTGGGGGTCGAGGTAGAGGAGGCCGCCTAGGCCGCGGAGGACGGTTTCGGGGTCCAGGTCGGGGCGGACGGTGCCGGCTTTGATGTTGGCGTCCAGCAGGACGGTGACGGCGCCGATCAGGGATTGGTGGGCGGTGGCGGGTGGGGCGCCGGCGGAGGGGGTTGCGCGTAGGGCGTTGACCAGGCCGCGTTTGGTCATCATGTAGCGGGCCAGGTGGTCGGCGGTCCAGATGCGGAATGCCTGGTCGGGGGGGTGGGTTTGGAGGAGGGTGGGGACGACGTCTACCAGGTGGCGGACTTCTCGGTCGTAGACGGCCAGGATCAGGGCTTCTGGGGTGGGGAAGTGGCGGTAGACGGTGCCTACGCCTACGCCGGCCTTTTTGGCGATGGCGTTGAAGGAGAGCTCGGCGCAGCAGGCCAGGGACTCGGCCGCGGTGGCGAGGATGCGCTCGTGGTTGCGGCGGGTGTCGGCGCGGCGGGGGCTGACGGCTCCCGTCGTCATCGTTCCTCCTGGTGTTGGCCTGCCGCTACGGGAACGTAACACACGGGCGTTGCGTAGCGGATATTCATCCGCTAGCCTCGGGTCGAGCTGAAGCGGATGAATATCCGATCCGGGCTCGGCGGCGGGTCACTTGGGTCTCGTCTCTCTGTGGGCGTGCGCCGTCGGGCTTCCTATCTGTGGAAAGAGACTCGGTGGACATCTCACTTGAAGTCAATGGTGCGAGCGAGCGGTTGAGTGTCGGGCCTGGCGTGACGTTGCTGGATGCGTTGCGGGAGCGGCTGGGGATCACGGGGCCGAAGAAGGGGTGCGATCGGGGGCAGTGCGGCGCCTGCACGGTGCATGTGGGTGGGCGGCCGGTGTTGGCCTGTTTGACCTTGGCGGCGACGGTGAGGCAGCCGGTTACGACGGTGGAGGGGCTGGCCGAGGGCGACGAGTTGCATCCGGTGCAGCGGGCGTTCGTGGAGCGGGACGCGCTGCAGTGCGGGTTCTGTACGCCGGGGCAGGTGATGTCGGCGGTTGCGGCCGTTGAGCAGGGGGTTGCGGACGTGCGGGAGTTCATGTCGGGGAACCTCTGTCGGTGTTCGGCGTATCCGAACATTGTGGCGGCGGTCGAGCAGGTGAGGCGGGCCGATGCGTCAGTTTGAGTTGAGTGCGCCGGCGAGCGTTGAGGCCGCGGTTGCGGGGGACGGGGCGTTTCTGGCGGGTGGGACCACGTTGGTGGACCTGATGAAGCTGGACGTGCTGACGCCGGCGCGGGTGTTGGACATCAATGGGCTGTCGTTGCATGGCATTGACGTCGGTGATGGGCTACGGGTCGGTGCGTTGGAGCGGATGAGCGATGTGGCCGCGCACCCGGGGGTGTATCCGGTGATCTCGCGGGCGTTGCTGCTCAGTGCGTCGCAGCAGCTGCGGAACATGGCGAGCATCGGCGGGAACCTGTTGCAGCGGACGCGGTGTACGTACTTCCGGGATGTGGCCATGCCGTGTAACCGGCGGGAGCCGGGGAGCGGGTGTCCGGCGGTCGCGGGGGCGAACCGGATGCATGCGGTGTTGGGTACGAGCGAGCACTGTGTGGCGACGCATGCCAGTGATCTGGCGGTTGCGCTGGTCGCTTTGGATGCGGAGGTTCGGCTGGTCAGCGCCGCAGGTGGGCGGACGGTCGCGCTCACGGACTTCTACCGGCAGCCGGGGGAGTCGCCCGAGGTGGAGAACGTGTTGCGGGACGGTGAGCTGATCACTGAGGTCAGGGTTCCGGGGCTGGACTGGGCGGCGGAGCGGTCCACCTACGTCAAGGTGCGTGATCGGCAGTCGTACGAGTTCGCGCTGTGCTCGGCGGCGGTGGCGTTGGACGTCGAGGGTGGCCGGGTCGTGGATGCACGGGTGGCCGCCGGCGGGGTGGCGACGGTGCCGTGGCGGTTGGGCGCGGTCGAGGAGGCGTTACGGGGGGCGCCGGCGACGGTGGAGTCGTTCGAGCGGGCGGCGTCGGTGGCGGCGGACGGGGCGCGGCCGTTGGCCGGGAACGGGTTCAAGGTGTCGTTGTTGAAGCGGACGGTGGTCCGCGCGCTGCTCGAGGTGACAGAGGGGAGCCGTTGATGACCAGCAGGCTGGATGGCCCGCTCAAAGTCACCGGAGAGGCCCGGTACGGGGTGGACCACAACCTTCCCGGGATGGCGTACGGGTATCTCGTGCTGAGCACGATCGCGCACGGCGAGATCGCGACGATGGACACCTCGGCGGCTCGGAGCGCGCCGGGGGTGCTCGGGGTGTACTCGCCGTTCGAGCCGCTGGAGCTGTGGACGCCTAGCTCGCCGCTCATGGGCGAGACGTGGGTTCCGTTGCAGGACAAGGAGGTTGCCTACTACGGGCAGCCGATCGGGTTCGTGGTGGCGGAGACGTTCGAGCAGGCTCGGGACGCGGCGGCGCTCGTTGAGGTCAGGTATCACGAGCGGGCGGCGCTGACCTCGCTGGAGGATGGGCTCGACACGGCCGAGGACGCGCCGCCGCCGCATCGGGAGGAGCCGCCGTCGATCAGCGTCCTCGCGGACGGTGTGGAGTCCATCGAGGACGCTCTGGCGGCGAGCCCGGTGGTGGTCGAGGCGACGTATCGGACGGCGACGCAGAACCATGCCGCGATGGAGCCGCATTCGGCGGTCGCGGTGTGGGGCTCGGAGGGGCTGACCGTCTACAGCGGGAACCAGGGGTCCAACCTGATGGCGGCGGAGCTGGCCGGGGCGTTGGACGTTGATCCGTCGTCGGTGCGCGTGATCAATCCGTTCGTGGGCGGGGCGTTCGGGGGGAAGGCGCGGACGTCGGCTCCGGCGTTCCTGGCCGCGGCCACGGCCAGGGTTCTGAGGCGGCCGGTCAAGGCGTCGCTCACCCGGGAGCAGGTGTTCACCGCTACGGCGGGGCGCGCGGCGACGGTGCAGAAGATCTCGCTCGGGGCGGAGCGTGACGGGACGCTGGTCGCGGTGCGGCACGACTCGTGGTGCAGCACCGCGATGGATCGGTCGTTCGTGGAGCCGACGTCGCATGGTACTTCGCGGGAGTGGTATGCAACTCCGAACCTGGCGATCAGCCAGAAGATGGTGCCGTTGAACATCCCGCCGACGACGTTCATGCGTGCGCCGGGCGAGGCGCCAGGGTCGTTCGCGTTGGAGAGCGCGATCGACGAGTTGGCGGTCAAGCTGGACATGGACCCGATCGAGCTGCGGATGCGGAACAACTCGACCGCGCCGCCCGGCAAGGACCTGCAGTGGTCGAGCAAGCATCTCGACGAGTGCTTCCGGATCGGCGCGGCGCGGTTCGGCTGGGCCAACCGGTCGGCATGCGGGCGCATGGACGGGGATTGGCTGGTCGGTCTGGGGACGGCCACGGCGATGTTCCCGGCCATCCGGTTCCCGGCCACGGTCGAGGTCACCTTGGAGGCGGACGACACGGCGGTGGTCGCGACCAGCGGGGCGGACCCGGGGACCGGGCTGCTGACGGTGCTCTCCCTGGTGGGGGCCGAGTCGCTGGACATCTCGCCGGAGAGGGTCACGCCGCTGCTGGGTGACTCGGTGCTGCCGCCGGGGGGTATGTCGGGCGGCTCGACGGCGACGGCGAGCGCGGGCACCGCGATCATGATCGCGGCGGCCAAAGTGATCGACGAGCTGTTGGCGCTGGCGTCCGGGCCGGACGGGCCGTTCCAGGGTATGGACGTCTCCTATGCGGACGGCCAGGTGCTGGACGGCAACGGTCGGGCGATGACGTTCGGCGAGGTGCTGCGGTCGGTGGGCCGGCCGGCGGTGTTCGCGACGGGGTCGTCGGCGCCGGGCGAGGAGTTGACCAAGCACTCGTTCAGCTCGTTCGGCGCGCAGTTCTGCGAGGTCCGGGTGCACAGGTGGACGCGCGAGGCGCGGGTGTCGCGGATGCTCGGGGTGTTCGACTCCGGGCGGATCATCAACCAGCAGACGGCGCGCAGCCAGATCATGGGCGGCATGATCTGGGGGGTGTCGGCGGCGCTGCACGAGGGGTTGGAGATCGAGGGGAACGGGCGGCTGGCCAACGGTGACCTTGCCGGCTACCTGGTTCCGGTGAACGCGGACATCCCGGATGTGGACGTCCAGTTCGTGGAGTATCCGGACACGCTGCACAACGCGGTCGGGGCGAAGGGGCTGGGCGAGATCGGGATGGTGGGCATGGCGGCGGCCATCGCCAACGCCATCTACAACGCCACGGGCGTCCGGGTTCGGCACATTCCGATCATGATCGAGGACCTGCTGGACGAGTGAGGCTGAGCTGGAAGCGGGTGTAGGTGTCCAGGTCGGCGACCGGGCGGAAACCTAATCGTTCCAGGACGGCGACGCTCTTGGCGTTGCCGTGGGTGACGCCGGCGAAGATGTCGGTGGCGTCCAGGGCGGTGCGGGCGTAGTCGATCAGGGCGGCGCAGGCGGCGGTGGTGTAGCCGCGGCCGGTGTGTTCTTCGTCCAGCCAGTAGCCGATGGAGTAGCGCGGTGGGTCCACCGGGTTGAGGTCGGCGCGGCCTATGAGCCGGTCGTTCAGCCAGATGCCGTAGCGGATGTTCTGGTCGGGCGGGGCTTCGAAGTAGTCGGAGACGCTGTCCGGGGTGGCGCGGCGTTCGTCCTGGTGATCGCCGTGGCGGCTGATGTGGGCGCGGTTGCGGTCCAGGATCGCGTAGTAGTCGTGGGCGTGCTGTTCGGTCAGTTCGCGCAGGACCAGGCCGGGGTGCGAGGTGGACAGGTCGGGGTGGCTCGGGCCGGCGGGCGGATCCTGGTCGCCCGGGTCGGTCGGCGTTCCGATGTCGATCACCTCGGTCGGGGTCGGGTCGGTGGGGCGGTCATGATCACATCGGACGGGTCGGGGGGCGAGCTTCGACACCCGGTTTGGTGAGTCGGGGCTAGTCGGGCGGTAGCCGATACACCGACCAGACGGTCGGGGTCCGCATGTCTCATGATCGGCGCCGTCTGGTATCTGTTCGTGCTCGGAACGAGTTCGTGTCGCGGCGACCGCGGTCGATTGGCGCGCCGATGTCGGAGGGGGACCTATGGCTGTATGGATGGTTCGCTGCGGCAAGCGCGGTGAGGGCGGGGAGACCCTGGCGCTCGAGAAGGGCGTTGTCGGCATCGGCTGGGGAGAGCTGGGCGATCTGACCGGCCTCGCGTCCCTCGATGAGGTGCGAGAACGTGTGGCCGCTTCGTATCCCAACGAGAAGCCGGGGACTCTGGAGAACTGGTCGCGTCAGGTCAACACGTTCCTGAACTGGATCAAGCCTGAGGAGATCGTCGCCCTGCCCCTCAAGGAGAGTCCGTCCGTCGCCTTCGGCCGTGTGACCGGTGAGTACCGGTACGACGCCACGGCTCCGCCGCCGTTGATGCATCAGCGCTCGGTCGAGTGGGTTCGGGAAGACGTTCCACGGCACAACATCCAACAGGACCTTCTCTATTCTCTTGGCGCATTCCTCACGGTATGTCGGATATCTCGAAATAATTCCGAACAGCGAGTCTTGGAAATTCTGCGGAGCGGCCTGGACTCGGGTCCGGGAAACGGTCACGTTGAGGACGTCGTCGAGGATTCCAAGTCTGGTTTTTCTGACATCGGCCAGTTGGGTCGAGACCAGATAGAGATTTTGATTGGGAATAGGTTCAAAGGTCACGATCTCGCCCGTCTGGTGGGTGAGATTCTGAAATGTGATGGGTTCGTCGTTGACGTCTCCCCCGCGGGGCCTGACGGCGGGGTCGATATTCTCGCCGGCGAGGGGAGGATGGGTCTTGAAGGGACGCGGCTCGCGGTCCAGGTCAAGTCTGGTGCGACGGTCTGTGATGCGCCGACCCTCCGACAACTTCAAGGCGTGATGAGCAATTTTGGTGCAACCCATGGGCTCCTGGTTAGCTGGGGCGGGTTCACGAAGGCGGCGAAGGTGGAGTCCCGCCGCCTTTTCTTTCAGGTCCGACTGTGGGATTCTGGCGATGTAATCGATCGGGTTCAGTCGCTGTATGAAAGTTTCCCTCCGGAGTTGAGAGCGGAGATTCCGATCAGGCGGATTTGGACGGTGGCTGTCGAGTCCGACTAGCTTGAGGAGTGTCGGGTGAGCGTCGAGGAGATCCGGGTCAGGGATGAACCCGTCGGTGACGGGCAGCACCTGCTGATTTCTACGCACGCCTGGTGGAGCGGGTCGTACAGCTTCCTGTCCGAGGGGCGGGAGGGTGTTCCTCGGTTGCGCTACATGTGCTTGGTCGAGCACCGCCGTGACCTCTGGATTCCGGCGGACCCTGCCGATGACTGGCTGCTCGACCGTCGACGCACCGGCCGGCGGATCTGGTTACTCGGCTCCGAAAAGCAGGCCCGAGCCGACGGCATCGACCTCGACAACAGCCACAATGCCTACCTGACCGACGGGCGGCGTCGGGCCGCATACGGGGACTTCTACCCCCGCGCCGGCAGCCCGCCACAGCCGCGGCAGGGGCGGTGGACACAACCCGACCGAGACTTTCTCGCCGCCTTGCCGCGCGACGCCGGCGAGATGCTGCGACGGCTGGAACGAGACAGCCGCAACAGATCACCGTCCGCGCCGTTCCGGTATGCCGTTGACCTTCTGCGCAGCGGCCTGGCCCCGGCCGAGATCCGCGCCGTCGTCTATCGGGCGCTGCGAGGACTCGACGGGATCGAGCCCCTCCGCCGGACAACCGACGTCGACGGAAGAACCTGCCTCGCCCTGCCGCACCAGACCGCCAGGGAACGCCACGAGCTGCTCATCGACCCGAACACCGGTCTCTACGCGGGCGAACGAACGACAGTCATCGACGACTCGGGGTCGGTTCCCGCGGGTACGGTCACCTCAACCACCAGCGCTCTTATCGGCGTCGTCGACCGCCTTGGCGACATCCCCGAAGAGATGAACGCGCAACGCCGCGACGGCACACCATGAGCCGAGGGCGGGAGTTGGTGCGCGAGCTTGATCCGTTGGCGTTTCCGGAGCGGGAGCGGCGGCTGGCGGCCGTTGCGCGCGAGCTTGATCCGGTGGGGCTGCGGGCGTTGGTGTCGGAGCTTGCGGACGGTGGGGGGTACGGGCGGGCGCTCGGGTTGCGGCTGGCCGTCATCGGTGGCGACGGCGGGTACGTCGAACAGTGCCTGACCTCGGCGGATACCGGGTTGCGGCGGCGGGCGTTGGTCGCGGCGGTGCGGATGGGGGTGGCGGCCGAGGCGGTCGTCGAGCTGGTCGACGAGCTGCCGGCGGCGTTGCGGCGGGCGCTGTACCAGGCGGTTCGGGCGCATGGGCGGACGGAGTTGGCGGAGTCGCTGCTGGCCAGGGTGCGCGGGCGGTTCGGCGACGCGGAGGCCGCGGCCGTGCTGCCTGGCTGCTCGGGGCGGACGGTGGCGGCGGTCCTGCCGGAGCTGAGCCACGCGGTGGGGAGCTGGCGCGCGCTCGCGCGGCGGCATACCGGCGTGCTGCTCGACCACCTGGAGGACGAGCTGGGTCGGACGCCCCGGGTGCACTGGTCGGCGCTGTGGGCCCGGGTCGGTGGGGCGGTGCTGGTCGAGGCCGCCGCGACCGAGCCGGAGCGGGTGTTCGGGCTGCTGGAGCGCACGGCGGGCGAGGTCGCCATCCCGGCTCGGCTGCGGCGCACGATCGGCGGCCTGGCCAGGCACGACCCGGCGCGGCTGTTGCGGCTGCTGGTCGATCCGCGCCGGGTGGGGCCGGTCCCGGGCGGTCGACGGCTGTGGCGGGCGTTGGCTGGCGCGGGCGATGAGGACCTGGTCGCGCTGGCGCGGGTGTTGGGCGGTCGGCAGCTCGTAGCGTTTCTGCACTGGTTGCCGCCGTCGCGGCGGGCGGCGGTGTATGCGGGCGCGGTCGGCGAGCGGGATCTGGTGGCCTACGGGGTGCCGCTGGGTGCGTTGGACGAGCTGCCGTGGTGGGCTCGGGACGCCGAGGCGCGGCGTCTGCTCGCGTTGCGCGTTGTCGCGGACGATCCGGACGTGCGGCTCGCGGTCACGGCGCGGACCCGGTGGGAGTCGGCGGCGCCGGTGCTGGCCGAGGCGATCCGGCGGCCGCTGGCGGAGGAGCGCGCCCGGGCGTACAGGCTGGACATCGCGGCGGCCGCGGCCACCCGGGACCCGGAGCTGTTCGGCGGGCACCTGGCCACGCTGACCCGGCTGCGCAACGAGCAGGACCCGGTGCGGGCGGCCGCCCTGGAGGCCCTCGCCGCCGTCCCGCCGTGGCTGTTCCGCACCGGAGACGTGCCGGTGCTGGCCGGGCTGATCACCGATGCCTCGCAGGCGCGGGACTGCTCCTGGCAGACCAGGTCGGCGGTGAACCGGCTGGCCACCCGGCTCATCCGGGAGGGCGCGGCGACCCGGCGCCCGGCGCTGGCCGACCGCGGGCTGGACGCGCTGGGACGCTTCGGTGGCCAGGTGAGCGTGCCCGGGCTGGCCGGGCTGGACCGGGAGCTGCCGCGCGGCGCCGAGCACGAGGTGTTCGCCGCGCTGCGGCCCAGGATCGAGGCCGACGCGCGGCGCGGGTTCTTCGGCGTGGCGCTCGCGCTGGCCGCCGGGCTGGGGCGGCGGGCGTGGCGGATGCCGGAGCTGCAGGAGTACGTCGACCGGGCGCGGCGGGCGCCGAACGACAGCACGGTGCGCGAGGCGGTCCGGCTGTGGCTCGCGCCGCCGGCGAGCCGGGCCGAGCGGGTCGAGCGGGTGCTGCGCGACGACCGCTCGACGATCACGATTGACGCGGTGCGGGACGCCGTGGGTTGGCTGCGGACGGATCTGCTCGACCAGGTGCTCACAGCGGACGCGCGCGGGCGGTTCCTGGCGCGCGGGGTGCGGTACGTGCCCATGTTCCGCCGGTGCTTCCACGCCTGGCTGCCCCGCCAGTGCGCGCGGTATCGGGAGCTGCTCGCCGAGCTGGCCGGTGACGAGCAGGTGCCCCAGCACGAGCGGGTGCGGGCGATCGGCTCGATGCGGGCGCTGCCGGGGTCGACGGCGACGCTGCGCCGGCTGGCCGGGGCGAAAGAGGTCGCCGATGCGGAGGCCGCGCTGGCGGCGTTGGCCTGGACCGAGGAGCCCTCGGACGTGCTGGCCGAGCTGCTGGCACTGGCCGACACCGACCGGGCACGGGTGGCGGTGTACGCGGCGACCCGGTGCGCGCGGTTCGTGGCGCCCGGACCGCTCGGCGGGATACTCGCGCCGGTGCTGTCCGCGCCCAAGGTGACCGCCCGCAAGGAAGCCGTGCGGCTCTGCGCCGAGCTTCGGGTGCCGGGCGCGCCCGCGCTGGTCGGGCGGGTGTACCGGGCGCCGGGCCAGCACCGGGACGTGCGGCGCGCGGTGATCTCGGCGTGCCGGCTGCTGCTGGACGAGCCGGCCGCGTGGGAGGTCCTGACCGATGCCTCGACCGCCGAGCCCGCGATCTCGACGGCCCTGCTGGAGACCGCGCCGGACGGTGTGCCCGAGCGCCACCGGGGCCGCTACACCGAGCTGGTGCGTGCGGTCGCGGCCTCGGCGGACCCGGACACCGCGCGGCGCGGGCTGGGGGTGCTGCCGAGCTGGAGCCGCTGGGACGCCGCCGGGCCCGGGTTCCTGGTACCGCTGGTCACCGACCTGGCGTCGACGGCGACCTGGCGTCACGCCCTCACCGCGCTGACCACCGTCGCCGCCACGACCGGCGATCCGGCCCCGGTGCTGGCGGCCGCGAGCGGCCTACTCGCCGGGGGCGACGCCGACGGGCATGGCCCGGACCGTGACCGTGACCTGCCCGCCCGGCAGCGGCTCCAGGCACTGGCCGGGGAGGTCGCGGCGGCCGCCGCCCACGACACCGGCCGCCCGCTGGCCACCGCGCTGTCCGCGCTGCTCGCCGACGAGCCGCACCGCGCCACCGCCGTCGAGCTGGCGCTGGCCGCCGTGCCCTGGGAGGCGGCCGACCCGGCGCCGTTGCTCGCCGCGCACGAGTTGGCCGCGAGCGCGGTACTTCGGGCGCGGGCCACCGGTGCGCTGCGGTCCGGGCTGGGTTCGGTGGTGTCCCGGTTGCCGTCGGACCGGCTGTTGGCGATGGCGCGCGGGCTTGCCGAGGATGCCCCGATCTTCGCGGTCGCCGTGGTCGGGGTGGCGGGCGCCGAGGCGGGCTGGCAGCGGCCGTGGCGGGACCTGTTGGATCGGCTGCGTGATCACCCCGACCCGGACGTCCGCCGGGACGCGCTGGACACGTTCACCGGTCGCGAGTAGGCCACTTCGCACCAGTGGGTGACGGTGACATCGTCGCCGACGGCGAGCGTGCCGGCCGGGGGGCGGGACGACGAACCTTGGCACCGAAGGACACCCCCGCCGGTGGTGGCGCGGCGGTTGTGACGGTGTGCTGAAACCCGCGACTCGGTGTGTTCACACGCCCGACTCGCGGGGGGTTAGGGCGTGAGCTGGCGTGCCACGGCGAGGGGGCCGGGTTGGTCGTGCTGGTGTAGGACGCTGAGGACTACCTGGTCGGCGCCGGCGCGGAGGTGTTCGTTCACGCGGGCTTTGATCGTGTCGGTGTTGCCCCAGGCCACGAGGGCGTCGACGAGGGGGTCGCTGAGGGTGGAGATGTCGTCGTCGGTGAAGCCCATTCGGCGGGCGTTCTCGGGGTAGCCGCCGACGCCGCCGAGCAGGAACCGGAGGGGGCCTCGGGCGGTTTCTCGGGCGGATTCCGGGTTGGTGTCCAGGACCACCATCTGGTCGATGACGAGTGTGGAGTCGGGGCCGAGGAGGTGGCGGGCGTGCGCGGTGTAGGCGGGCGTGACCAGTAGTGGGACGGCGCCGGCGGATCGGTCGCGGGCGAGCGCGAGCTTGCGCGGGCCTAGGGCGGCCAGGATTCTGCGGTGCGCGGGGACCGGGGGGTCGGAGGCGTCGAGGCGGTCAAGGAACTCGTTGAGCGCGCGCAGCGGTCGCGGTGCCTGCGGGCCGCCGAGGCCGACCAGGAGCCGGCCGGGGTGGGTGGCTTCGAGGCCGGCGTAGAGGTCGATCACGTCGTCGGGAGTGTAGGAGCCGAGCTGGATGATCGCGGGCGCGACCGGGATGGCCATGGTGGCGCGGACGAGCTTCGCCAGCGGGTCGAGGGTGGTGAGCTGGCCGCCCGCCACCCAGATCGCGGAGTAGCCGAGCTTCTCGATCTCGATCGCGGCGTCCAGGTAGGAGTCGTCCTCGGACACCTCCAGCGCCACGCCGATCGGTCCCATGTCGAGTGTCGTCATTGGTCCGAGGCTAAGACCTGAACATAACTTCAGGTCAAGGCGTCGGGGAGGTGTCCTTGAGCTCGATCTCGACGAACGCCAGGAAGGCGTCGCCGGTGTTGACCACGTCGTGTTCGGCGCCGGCGGCGCGGGCGTAGGACTGGCCGGCGCGCAGTTGGGAGACGGTCACCGAGCCGTCCGAGGCGTGCGCGCTGATCTGGCCGTCGACGACCGGGACGACCACGTAGTCGTGCTCGTGGCGGTGGTGGCCGGTGCGGGTGCCGGGCTCGAAGTCCCAGCGGGTCACCCGCACCTGGTGGTCGTCGTGCTGGACTGTGGCGCGCGCGGTGGTCGTCATCGTGGTCAAGGATAGGTCTTGCGCGTGCGGTCAGGCCCGGGACGTCTTCCTCCACGACGAGAACGAAGGAGAGGAGCGCACCCGGCGGCTGCTGGGGATCGTGCTCGACGGGCTGCGCGCCTAGAGTGGGCTGCGTCATAGCCCACACGGGTGAGAATCGGTTCTCCATCATGAAGGATGCACTTCGACTAGAGCCCACGCCGGCGAGCCCGGGCCCTGCCGGCGGCGTTCTCGCGGCGTGGGAACGGTTCGTACAGGGCGATGATCAGGTTCGGGGCGTCCGGCCCGAGGTGGTGCTGTCCTGGCAGCGGTGCCGCGAGCGGTACCAGGTCGATCCGCACCTGGCCGAGGTGCCGGTGGCGGCCGGGCGGGTCGAGCACACGCTCGAGCACGACATGGTGTTCACCGAGCTGGGCGGCCGCGCGGTGTCGGTGACGCCGGAGGTGGACAGCCTGGGCGGCATCGTCACGGTGACCGACGCCAGCGGCCGGATCCTGGCCGCCTGGGGCCACCCCGGCACGCTCGCCAGGGCGCACGACTCCAACCTGGCGCCGTGGTTCTGCTGGTCGGAGTGCACGGCGGGCACGAACGGCATGGGCACCGCCCTGGAGGCGCACGGCCCGGTCGTGATCAGGCGCGCGGAGCACTGGTGCCAGGCGTTCCACAACTGGGTGTGCGCGGGCATCGCGGTGCGCGACGTGGTGACCAGGGAGCCGATCGCGGTGCTGAACATCTCCTGCTGGCGCACCCAGCTCCCGCCGGCCGCGGTCGGCTGGCTGGCCAACGCGGTCAGCCGGACGCAGTGGACGTTGCGCAAGCGCGCCAGGGACAGCGGCCTGGAGCTGGTCACCGCGTTCACCAGGGCCAAGGCGCGCTCGGGCGCCGCGCTGGCCGCCGTGGACACCGCCGGCAAGGTGGTGATCGCCGACGAGGCGGCCAGCGCGCTGCTGGGCGTCCCCGGCTCCACCCCGGCGGTCGACCCCACGCTGCGCTGGAACCCGGGGCTGCCCGACCTGGCCGGCGTGGCCAGGTACGCCAGCAAGCACGCCGCGCACGACCCCGACTGGGTCGGCGCCACGCAGGTCCTCACCCGCCCGGCCGCCGAGCCGACCTCGCTGGGCATCCGGCCGGTGTTCGCGTCCGGTTGCCTGGTTGGGAGCCTGATCTCGTTCGGCGTCGCCGACGGGGAGCGGTTGCCGCAGGCCCAGGGCTCGGCGAACCCAGGCGCGCAGCCGCGCCGGGTGGTGGCGATGCAGGACAACCGCATGGTGCTGCTGCGCCCGCGCGAGGTCAGGTTCGCCGAGTCGGACGGCAACGACGTGTGGCTGTCCACCGACGAGGGCCGGTTGCGCGCGGCCTGCCACGGCCTTGACCGGCTCGGCGGCGAGCTGGCCGACGCCGGGTTCCTGCGCGCGCACCGCCGCTACCTGGTCAACCTCGGCCGCGTGCGGGAGGTCGAGCGCGGGTACAAGGGCGAGCTGTTCCTGGTCATGGACGGCCGGGCGAACGAGAAGGTGCCGGTCTCGCGCCGCAACGCGCCGACCGTGCGCCGGGCACTGGGGATCTGAGCCGTGTCCGGGACCTACGACACGGTCGTCGGAGTCACGAACCGGGGCGCCGTACCGCACCCGACCCGGGGCGACCCGAACCGTTTCTGGTGGCCGCACCGGCTCAACCTGAGCATCCTCGCCAAGAACCAGGCCGACCCCATGGGGCCGGGCTTCGACTACGCCGAGGAGTTCGCCGCCCTCGACCTGGCCGCCGTGCGCCGCGACATCGAGACGACGCTGACCACCTCGCGGGACTGGTGGCCGGCCGACTTCGGCCACTACGGCCCGCTGGTGATCCGGATGGCGTGGCACGCGGCGGGCACCTACCGCATCCAGGACGGGCGGGGCGGCGCCGGCGCCGGCATGCAGCGGTTCGCGCCGCTGAACAGCTGGCCCGACAACCGGGGCCTGGACAAGGCGCGGCGGCTGCTCTGGCCGGTGAAGAGGAGGTACGGGCGCGCGCTGTCCTGGGCGGACTTGATGATCTTCGCGGGGACCGTCGCGCTGGACATGATGGGCCTGAGGACCGTCGGGTTCGCGGGCGGGCGGGTGGACGTCTGGGAGTCCGACGAGGACGCCTACTGGGGTCCGGAGGGCACCTGGCTCGGCGACGAGCGCTACACCGGCATCCGGGAGCTGGCCAGCCCGCTGGCGGCCGCCCAGATGGGCCTGATCTACGTCAACCCGGAGGGTCCGAGCTCGGTGCCGGACCCGGTCACGGCCGGCCGGGACATCCGGGAGACGTTCCGGCGGATGGGGTTCGACGACGAGGAGACGGTCGCGCTGATCGCGGGCGGTCACACGTTCGGCAAGACCCACGGCGCGGCCCCGGAGAGCCACCTCGGCCCGGAGCCGGAGGGCGCGCCGCTCCACGAGCAGGGCCTGGGCTGGCGCAGCGGCTTCGGTACGGGCACGGGCGCGGACGCGATCTCCAGCGGCCTGGAGGGCACCTGGACGCCCACCCCGACGAGGTGGGACAACTCGTACCTGGAGACCCTGTTCGGGTACGAGTGGGACGTGGCACTGAGCCCGGCCGGCCGGTGGCAGTGGGTGCCCAGGGACGGCGCCGGGGCGGGCACCGTTCCGGACGCCCACGACCCGTCGAGGTCGCACGTCCCGACGTTCCTGACGACCGACCTTGCGCTGCGGTTCGACCCGGTCTACGAGCCGATCGCCCGGAGGTTCCTGGCCGACCCGGACCTGCTCGCGGGCGCGTTCGCGCGGGCCTGGTTCAAGCTCACCCACCGCGACCTGGGGCCGGTCACGCGCTACCTCGGGCCGTTGGTGCCGAGCGAGACGCTGGCCTGGCAGGACCCGATCCCGGCGGTGGACCACGAGCTGGTCTCGGCGGCGGACATCGCCGAGCTGAAGGGCCGGATCCTCACCTCCGGGCTGTCGGTGTCCGAGCTGGTCCGCGTCGCGTGGGCGTCGGCGTCCACGTTCCGGGGCAGCGACCGGCGCGGCGGGGCGAACGGGGCGCGGATCCGGCTCGACCCGCAGCGCGGCTGGGAGGTCAACGAACCCGACATGCTGGCGCGGGTGCTGCGCACGTTGGAGGGGATCCGGGAGGCTTTCGAGAAGAGGATCTCGCTGGCCGACCTGATCGTGCTGGGTGGCTGCGCGGCGGTGGAGAAGGCGGCGGGCATCGAGGTGCCGTTCGACCCCGGGCGGATGGACGCCTCGCCCGAGCTGACCGACGCGGAGTCGTTTGCCGCGCTGGCACCGGCCGCCGACGGGTTCCGGAACTACCGGGGCAAGGGCGCCCGGCTGCCGTCGGAGTACCTGCTCCTGGACAGGGCCAACCTGCTGACCCTGACCGCGCCCGAGATGACGGTCCTGGTGGGCGGCCTGCGGGTGCTGGGCGCGAACTACCAGGGGTCCGCGCTGGGCGTGCTCACCGACAGGCCAGGGGCGCTGACCAACGACTTCTTCGTCAACCTGCTCGACGCCGGCACCCGGTGGGAGCCGATCTCCGAGGACGCCTTCGAGGGACACCGCGGCCGGGTCGGGTGGAAAGCCAGCCGGGTCGACCTCGTCTTCGGCGCGAACGCCGAGCTGCGGGCGCTCGCCGAGGCCTACGCCTGCGACGACGCGGGCGAGAAGTTCGCCCGTGACTTCGTGGCCGCCTGGCACAAGGTCATGAACCTGGACCGGTTCGACCTTTGAACGGTGCCGAATCGCGTACGAACGGTAGCTGTCGGCGAACGAACGGTACGGGCGGGCGCCCGCCCTTGCCGGTGTGATTCGCCCAGCGTACGGTATTTGAGACGGAATTTGGCGGCCAAACGGAAGTCGCCGTTTTTTGGTGCCGCCGTCAACTCTCTGAATGAGTCTCATCAACAAATGTGACAAAGAGTCGGGGATCAGGAGGCGAAGCTCGATGACGAGCATCGCGCACGAGCGGTCCGACCTGCTGAGCAAGCTCGGTCTGGACGCTCAGAACAAGGCAACGCTGGGACGGGTGCTGGCGACCGGAAACGTCGCGCAGGCCACCGAGAGGGCCGATGGGCGCATGCAGGCCCAACTCCGAATTCGACCCGATGAGCTCACCTGGGATCCCTCGATCCTGGTCATGCCGCACGGGGGTGACATCGATATCGAGCTCATCAACGACGACCTGAACACGCACTGCGCACTGCTGCCGAGCAATGGCGACCGGCAGTTCATCTGGTTGGTGAACCATTCGCGCGGCAGGGCCACCCTCAACCTGGACGGGCCGGGCTGCTACTGGTTCAGCTCCCCCACCGGCAATGACGAAGGCCGGGGGCTGACCGGGGCCATCGTCGTGTTGGGCGACGTTCCGCCGGAGGCCCGCCTGGACCGTCCCGACCAGCCGCGGCCGTAGGAGGCGCTCAACGATGACAGTCGAATATGTGGACGCGGGACAGGCGATCAACCAGTCGGCACTCAGCGGCGTCGGCGGCAGGGCGCCCCGGGTGGCCCGGGACGTCACCTATGAACGCATTCTCGACGCGCGTTCGGAGCCTCAGAACTGGCTCACCTACTACGGCGCCTACAACGGGCAGCGCTACAGCCCGCTGGACCAGATCACCACCGAGAACGTCGGGCGCATGGTGCCCGCGTGGATCTTCCAGGCCGGCGCGACCGGGATCCAGGCGGGCGCGTCCACCTATGCCTTCGAGGCCGCCCCGATCGTCGTCGACGGGGTCATGTTCCTCGCCGGCTGGGACGGCTGGGTTTGGGCGCTGGACGCCAAGGTCGGCACCGAGCTGTGGCGCTACAAGCACGAGACCCCGTTCGACGTGTCGCTGTGCTGCGGCAACGTGAACCGAGGGGTGGCGGTGGCGAAGGGGAAGGTCTTCGTCGTCACCCCGAACGCGCACGTGCTCGCGCTGGACGCGGAGACCGGCAAATGCGTCTGGGACCGGACCTACGGCGACGTGCGGGCCGGGGAGAGCGGCACGGTGGCGCCGCTGATCGTGAAGAACATGGTCATCGTGGGCAGCTCCGGCGGTGAGTTCGGGGTGCGCGGCCACCTCGACGCGTTCGACGTGGACAGCGGCGAGCACGTGTGGCGCTGCTACATGGTCCCGAAGCCCGGCGAGCCCGGCTCGGAGACCTGGCCCGCCGACGGCCAGGCGTGGGCCCGCGGCGGCGCGAACTGCTGGATCACCGGCACCTTCGACCCGGAGACGAACCTGCTGTACGTGGGCACCGGCAACCCGGCGCCGGACTTCGACGGCGGCGTCCGCGAGGGCGACAACCTCTACACCGACAGCATCGTCGCGGTGGACGTCGACGCCGGCCAGATCCGCTGGCACTACCAGTGCACCCCGCACGACCTGTGGGACTACGACAGCACGATGGAGTGCATCCTGTTCGAGCAGGACGGGCGCCGGCTGCTCGGGCACTTCGACAAGAACGGCTACTTCTTCGTCGTGGACCGCACGGACGGATCGTTGGTGCAGGTCACGCCGTTCGTGGACCGGATCGACTGGGGTGCGATCACCAGGGACGGCCGGGTGACGGCCGCGAAGTACCCGGACAAGGAGGGCGAGCCGGTCCACTTCTGGCCGGGGCCGGCGGGTGCGAAGGAGTGGACGCACGCGTCGTACAGCCCGAGGACCGGGTTGTTCTACGTGCCGGTGCAGGACGTGGGTGCCACGGCCACGCGGCGGCGGCGGGAGTTCAAGGAGAGCATCCCGTACTGGGGGGCTGGGGTTCAGGTCGACGCGGACAACATGGCCGGGTCGGTGAGCGCGTTCGACGCCAACGGCGAGGAGCGGTGGCGCTGGCGCAACGAGATCCCGATGTGCGCCTCGACGCTCGCCACCGGGGGCGACCTGGTGTTCGCCGGCGAGCCGTCCGGGGAGTTCAACGCGCTGGATGCGCGGTCCGGCGAGCTGTTGTGGCAGTTCCAGTGCGGCAGCGGCCACCACAGCAGCCCGACGACGTACATGGTCGACGGCCGGCAGTACGTGGCCGTGCCGGTCGGCTGGGGCGGCTGGGTCGAAGGGTTCCTGCCCGGAATGCTCGGCGCCGGCCACGGCAGCGCGCTGATCGTCTTTGCGCTTCCGGAGTCGTGATCTACAAGAGCAGGAGGTGAGAGCCGCATGGAGTCCGCGTGGGAGACCCCGGAGTTCGAAGAGATCGCCGTCGCACCCGAGGTGACCATGTACGTCGCTCAGCTGGACGACTAGCCGGAGGAGTCGGGCGGCGCCGGACGCTGTGGTTCGGCGCCGCCCGGACACGGAAACTTTAGTCAGAGGGTTATTCACGAATCGCCTCCGGCGATCAAACCGCCTGATCCAGCCACTCGGACGAGCCTCCGGCCCGCCCTCGCGTCAGGAGCGTGAACAACCCTCCGGAGGGAGCCTGATGACAGCCGTGATGGCCGGCGTTTTCGTCGAGGAGCTGCGCTCGCAGTCCGCGCGCTACCACGATCGGCATCCGTTCCACGTCAGGATGAACGCCGGCCGGTTGAGCCGGAGCCAGATCCGCGGCTGGGTGGCAAACCGCTTCTACTACCAGGAGAACATCCCCCGCAAGGACGCCGCGATCCTGTCCAACTGCCCCGACCCGGCGGTGCGGCGACGGTGGGTCCGGCGAATCCTCGATCATGACGGCACGGCCGGCGGCGAGGGCGGCATCGGGGCCTGGCTGCGCCTCGGCGAGGCGGTCGGACTGGACCGCGAGGAGCTGCTGGACGGGCGGCACCTGGTTCCGGGGGTTCGGTTCGCCGTGGACGCGTACGTGAACTTCGCTCGCACGCGGCCGTGGGTGGAGGCGGTGGCCTCGTCGTTGACCGAGCTGTTCGCGCCGGACCTGATGGCCGAGCGGCTGGCGGCGTTCGAGCGCCACCACCGGTGGATCGACCGAGGCGGGCTTGCCTACTTCCGGAATCGGCTGGAGCAGGCGCCGCGCGACAGCGAACACGCGCTGGAGGTGGTGACCGAGCGCTGCCGGACGGCCGAGGAGCGGGCCCGGGCGGTGGCCGCGCTGTCGTTCAAGTGTGACGTCCTCTGGAGCGTGATGGATGCGATCGACGGTGCGTACCCGGACTGAGCCGCCGCGACTGGCGCCGCACGTCCGGCTGGTGTTCGACCGGGCGCGGGGGCGGCACGTGCTGCTGGGGCCGGAGTCGGTGGTGGTGCTCAACCGGACGGGCGCGGACATCGTCGGCCTGTGCGACGGGCGGCGGACGGTGGCGGAGATCGCGGCCGGACTGCGCGGGCGCTACGACGACGCCGTGGAGGACGAGGTGTACGAGTTCCTCGACCGGCTGGTGGCCCGGCGCTGGGTGGTGGTGGACGATGGATAGGCCGTTCGGGCTGCTGGCCGAGCTGACCTACCGCTGCCCGCTGGCCTGCGCGTACTGCTCGAACCCGGTCAACTACGGCGACTACCGCGACGAGCTGACCACGCGCGCGTGGAGGCGGGTGCTGGGCGAGGCCGCCGATCTGGGTGTGCTGCAGCTGCACCTGTCCGGCGGCGAGCCGCTGCTGCGCCGCGACCTGGTCGAGCTGGTACGGACGGCCACCGGGCTGGGCCTGTACACGAACCTCGTGACCAGCGCGCTGGGCCTGTCGCGGCGGCGCGCGCACGAGCTCAGGGCGGCCGGGCTGGACCACGTGCAGATCAGCGTCCAGGCCGACGAGCCGGTGCTGTCCGACCGGATCGCCGGCATCTCCTCGTTCCGGCGCAAGGTGGCGGCGGCGCGGCTGGTGAAGGAGCTGGGCTGGCCGCTGACCGTGAACGTGGTCCTGCACCGGCAGAACATCGACAGGATCGCGGCCGTGCTCGACCGGGCCGAGGAGCTGGCGGCCGACCGCGTCGAGCTGGCCAACACCCAGTACTACGGCTGGGCCCGGCTCAACCGCGGCGCGCTGCTGCCGAGCCGCGCGCAGCTCGAACGGGCCGAGGCGGTGGTGCGCGCCGCGCGCGAGCGCCTGGCCGGGCGGATGGAGGTCGTCTACGTCCTGCCCGACTACTACGGCAGGTACCCCAAGCCGTGCATGGGCGGGTGGGGGCGGCGCCAGCTCACCGTGGCGCCCAACGGCGACGTGCTGCCCTGTCCGGCCGCCCACTCGCTGCCGCTGCCGCGCGCGAGCGTGCGCTCGCGGCCGCTGGACTGGATCTGGGCTCACGCGCCGGTGTTCGAGGCGTATCGGGGCACCGACTGGATGCCCTCGCCGTGCCGGGGTTGCTCGCGTCGGGAGATCGACTTCGGCGGGTGCCGCTGCCAGGCGTTCCAGCTCACCGGCGACGCCGCGCGCACCGACCCGGCCTGTCACCTCTCGCCCGACCACGGGATCGTCGAGCGAGCGGTGGCGGCCGCCAACGACGGGACGCGGCCGGCCGGGGAGGCGCTCGTCAACCGAACACTATCGGCAGCGCAATCGCCGCGGCGATGAGCGCGATGCCGCTCAACAGATCGGAGCGAATATGAATGAGGCGGGCGGCGGCCCGTCCCAGTTGTAACCCAACCAATGACATCACCGCCGTGGTGACACCGAAAGCGGTGGCCGAGATCCACGGGGGAAATCCGAGCAGGCCCAGGCTGGCGCCGGCGAGCAGGTTGTCCAAACTCAGCGAGAACGGAATGCCGAACAACGCCCACGGGTGGTCCAGGTCGTCGGGTTCTGGATTCCGCAGCGCGTTGATGAGCAGGTACAGGCCGTACCCGCCCAGCGCTATCGAGCCCACATACTCGGCGACCGGGCCGACGGTATCGCCGACATAGCCCCCGACCAGCAGGCCTACCAGCGGCATCACCCCGTCCCAGAGCCCGAACATCAGCGCCACCTGCACCGCCCGGCGGAATCCGAACGGCACGGTGCCGAGCGCTATGGACGCCCGGAAATTGTCCAGGCTGAGCACGAATCCGAGGACGACGAGTTCGACGATCATGGCCACCGTCCGGTGTTCCGATACGTTCGAAACACCGATGTTAGTTCGTCATCGCTCGGTATTCAATGTGCTTTGTCTGTTTCGGTGGAGCAGTCGCAGGGCGAGCAGTCCGCCTATTCCCGGGATGACCGCGGACCATTTGGCGCCCGTCGATGCGGCCGGCACCATCAGGGCGGCGGCGATGACGACCAGATAGGCGGTGCCGTGCAGCGGGCCGAACAGCGCCGAGACCGCCCGGGTGTGGACGGTGGCCAGGTTGACCAGCAGGACGGCGAGTGTGACGGCCTCGGCGGCGGCCGCGATCCGCAGCGCGCGCTCCATCCTCACACCCCCGTGGTCGAGCCGGGGCGGATGATCATGAGGACGACGACCACCGCCCAGATGATGTTGAAAAGGCCGGTGAGCATGGCCAGCCGGCCCGGGTCCGGCGTCGATGCCGCGAGCATGCGCCGTTGTGCGGGCAGGATGGCCAGCGCGAGGATCGCCGCCGCGAGGGCGGTCAGGATCACGGACGCGACCAGCCACGGGTCGGTGAGCACCCGCAGTTGTGCGCCCGTCGCGATGCCGAACACCGGCACCGCCACGCCGGCCACCGCGTAGCCCCGGCAGATCCGGTGCAGCAGCGCGGCGACACCGGAGCCGGGCTCGGGCTGGCGCGCGAACCGGGGGAACAGCGATGCGGCGACCGCGATCGGCCCGACCACCAGGATCACCGCGAGGACGTGGACGGACAGCAGGAACTTGGTCACCGGGCCACCGGTTGCGGGTAGAGCCGGGCCATCTCGGCCATGGCGAGGTCGCGGACCGGCTGGGAGGCCTTGCTCATGTGGCCGGAGTCGAACGGCGGCCGGGGGTCGTACTCGATCATCAGTTGGACGGCCTCGGCCCATTCCCGGCCCTGGACCTCGCCGGCCAGCCAGAGCGCGAGGTCGATCCCGGCGGACACACCGGCCGAGGTGACGATCTTGCCGGAGTGCACGATGCGCTCGTCGGGGCGCGGCTCGGCGCCGTAGTTCGCCAGCAGGGGCAGCGCGATCCAGTGCGAGGTCGCCGGCCGGCCGGCGAGGATCCCGGCCATGGCGAGGAACACCGAGCCGCCGCACACCGACGTGGTCCAGCTCGTCCCCGGGTGCACCCGGCGCAGCCAGTCGACCAGCTCTTCGGTGATCGACGTCTGGAGTGGCATGCCAGGGACCAGCACCAGGTCCGGCGACGGGGTGTCGGCGAAGGTGTGGGTGGCGCCCAGCGTCAGCACGCCGCTGTCGGTGAGCACCGGGCCCGTCTCGTTGCTGACGAACCTCACGTCCACGCCGGGCATGATCCTGAGCACCTCGTAGGGGCCGACCACGTCCAGCGCGGTGAAACCTGGCCCGAGGACCATGGCGATCCGCATCGTTCCTCCGCTGTCGTTGGTGGCGACGACGCTAGCCAGCGGTGGCGGGCGCGAGAAGTAGCTGGATTGCCACCTTCCAACAGATTCTAGCCAGCTCTCCTGAGCTGCGACGATAGGTGAAAGACCTGTTCAGAAAGTTGGCAAGGGCAGGTCATGTACGTAGATTGTGGCCATGCACACGGTGGCCATCCTGGTCCTGGACGGGGTCCTCGCGTTCGACATGTCCACGCCGATCGAGGTGTTCACCCGCACCCGGCTGCCCGACGGCCGCGCCGCGTACCGGGTCCGGGTCTGCGCCGCCACCGAGAGCGTCGAGACTCAGACGTTCACCCTCCGGCCGCACTGGGGGCTGGAGGCGCTCGCGGACGCCGACACGATCATCCTGCCCGGCCGCGACGAGTCCACGGCGTCCACGCCGGTGCCGGCCGAGGTCCTCGACGCGCTGCGCGACGCCGCCGCCAACGGCACCCGGATCGCGTCCATCTGCGTCGGCGCGCTCGTCTTCGCCGCCACCGGGCTGCTGGACGGGCGGCGCGCGACCACGCACTGGCTGGCCGCCGCGACGCTCGCCGAACGCCACCCCGCGATCGACGTCGACCCCGACGTGCTCTACGTGGACAACGGCCAGTTCCTCACGTCCGCCGGCGGCGCGGCCGGGCTCGACCTGTGCCTGCACATGATCCGCCGCGACCACGGATCCGCCGTGGCCGCCGACGCCGCCCGGATCGCCGTCATGCCGCTGGAACGCGAGGGCGGCCAGGCCCAGTACATCGTCCACGACCAGCCGCCGACCCCGCGCGGCTCGGACCTGGAGCCGCTGCTGAACTGGATGGAGGACAACGCCGCGCGCGAGCTGACCCTGCCCGAGGTCGCCGCGCACGCCGGCATGAGCATCCGCACCCTGAACCGCCGCTTCCGCGAGCAGACCGGCACCACGCCGCTGCAATGGCTGCACCGCGCCCGCGTCCGCCAGGCCCAGTACCTGCTCGAAGCCACCACGCACCCGATCGACCGGATCGCCAGCCAGGTCGGCTTCGGCTCGCTGACCGCCTTCCGGGACAGGTTCAAGCGCGTGGTCGGCACCAGCCCGCAGACCTACCGGGCGGCCTTCCAGTCCGGGGGCTGAGCCAGGCTCAGAGCGGCAGCTTGTAGCCCAGGTGGCTGGCGGTAAAGCCGAGGCGCTCGTAGAAGCGGTGGGCGTCGGTGCGTGTCTTGTGTGTGGAGAGCTGGACGAGCACGCAGTCGCGGGCGCGCGCCTGGTCGATGACCCATCGCATCATCGCCTCGCCCACCCCGCGGCTGCGCACGGAAGCGGCCACCCGGACGGACTCGACCTGGGCTCGTAGCGCTCCCCGGTGGGACAGGCCGGGCAGCCAGGAGACCTGCAGGGAGCCGACGACGGCGCCGTCGAGGGTGGCGACCGCCAGCAGCTCCGAGGGATCGGCCTCGATGTCCGCGAACGCCTTCTCGTACGGCGCCAGGTCGTCGGGGGACTCGCGGGCGGCGCCGAGCACGTCGTCGGCGAGCATCGCGACGATCGCGGGGAGGTCGGCCGCCGTTGCGGGTCGCATGATCACGGTGTCTGTCACTCGCACACCTGGATCCTCCATCACCGCCCGCGCCGTCGCCGAGGTGACCGCGCCGTCGCCGAGGTGACCGCGCCGTCGCCGAGGTGACCGCGCCCTCGCCGAGGTGGCCGTGGCGTCGCCGAGGTGACCGCGGAGCCGTCCGTCACCCACAAGCGCCTCACTAGACCGACGGTCGGTCTAGTCCGCTACCACGGCAACATGCCGCGCTCGTTGAAGAAGCCGCCGGTGGGGCCGTCCACCTGGGTCGCGAGGTCGACGATCACGGCGGCGCCTTCGGTGACTGTGCGGGTGCCTCGGTGGGCGGTCATGTCGGTGGCGGTGTAGCCGGGGGTCACGGAGTTGATCCGCACGTGCGCCAGCGCGGGGTCGCCGGCGAACGCGCGCGCGTACTGGAGGGTGAGCATGTTCAGCGCGGACTTGGAGCTGGTGTAGATCATCCGGCGGTCGGCGTCGCCGCCGAAGTCAGTGCCCTGGCCGGTCAGGCTCAGCGACGCCGTCGTGCTGGAGACGTTGACGATCCGTGGGGCGGCGGACGCGCGCAGCAGCGGCAGCAGCGTGCCGATCGCGGTGACCACGCCGAACACGTTGACCTCGTAGACCTGCCGCATCCCCTCGGCGGTGACCTCCGTGGCGGGGGCCTCGAGCGCGGCGCCCGCGTTGTTGACCAGCACGTCGAGCCGCCCGTACTCGCGGCGGATCCGCGAGGCGACGGCCGCGACGGTGGCCGGATCGGTGACGTCCAGCGGCACCGGGGTCACGATGACCCCGTCCTCGGCGAGCTCGTGCGCCATCCGCTCGCCCCGGCCCGCGTCGCGGCTGCCGGCGAGCACCTCCATGCCCCGCCCGGCGAGCTGGCGCGCTGTCTCCCTGCCCAGGCCCTTGTTAGCGCCGGTCACCAGCGCGACCTGCGTGTCGGTCATGGTCCTCCTTCGTCCGCCCTTGTCGCCACCGTACAACTCACGATACAAGCTGTATCGTGAAATCATGGACGAGCCGAAGCGAGGGCTGCGCGCGGCCGGGGTGCTGCGCAACCGGGCCAGCATCCTCGCCTCGGCCCGCCGGCACCTGGTGGAGACGGGGTTCCACCGGCTGGGGCTCGAACAGGTCGCCGCCGACGCCGGCGTCACCAGGGCCACCATCTACCGGCAGTTCACCAACAAGCTCGGCCTGCTCGACGCGCTCGCCGAGGACCTGGCGGCCCGCTCCGGCCTGGTGCCGAGGATGGCCGCCGCGCTCGCCACGCCCGACCCGGCGGCCGCGCTGGTCGCGATGGCCGCCGAGCTGTGCCGCTTCTGGGGCACCGACCCGGACGTGTTCCGCCGGCTGATCGGCCTGGCCGCCGTCGACCCGGAGGCCCACCGCGTCCTCTCCGGCCGTGAGCAGTGGCGCTACCGGCAGGTCGCCACGCTCGTGACCAGGCTCGACGCCGCCGGCCGGCTGCGCCCGGAGATCAACCAGGAGCACGCCGTGGCCGCCATCGGCGCGGTCACCGGCTTCCCCGCCTGCGACGAGCTGGCCGCCCGCGCCGGCCTGGATCACGACCGGATCGACCGGCTGGTGCTCGCGCTGCTCGGCGGGATTGTCAGGGTCGGGTGCGAGGATGGCGGTGGTCTCGAAGGAGGGGTTGATGAACACCGCTGAGCTGTTGGCCGACGGGTTCGGCAGGGTGCGGGAGGAGGTGCACGCCGCCGTCCGCGGGCTGAGCGGCGAGCAGCTGGCGCTGCGGCTGGACGGGCGCGCGAACTCGATCGGCTGGCTGGTCTGGCACCTGACGCGGGTGCAGGACGACCACGTCGCCGACGTCGCAGGCGCCGAGCAGGCCTGGACGGCCGGGGGGTGGTACGAGCGGTTCGGGCTCGCGCTGCCGGCGGCGTCGACGGGGTACGGGCATACCTCGGCCGAGGTCGACCAGGTGCGCGTCGACTCGCCCGAGCTGCTGACCGGCTACTACGACGCCGTGCACGAGCACACCATGCGGTTCGTCTCGGCGGTGCGCGACGCCGACCTGGACCGGATCGTCGACGAGCGGTGGAACCCGCCGGTCACGCTCGGGGTGCGGCTGGTCAGCGTGCTCTCCGACGACTTCGAGCACGTGGGCCAGGCGGCGTTCGTCCGAGGCCTGGTCGCCTAGTCCTTGTGGACCTTCACGGTGACGTTCATGCCGGGCACCAGCGGTAGGTTCTTCGCGTCGGCTATCGCGATCTTCACCGGGATCACCTGGGTGCGCTTCTGGAAGCTGCCGGTGGTGTTCCGCTGGGGGGTCGTGGCGAACTCCGAGTCGGTGCCGCTCTGGATCTCGCGGACGAACCCGGTGAACGTGACGCCGGGGTAGCTGTCCACCTCGATGTCGACCTCCTGGCCGAGGCGGACGGCGCCGATGTCGGTCTCGTCGATCCGGGCCGTCACGTCGACCTTGGACAGGTCGTAGGCGACGGCAAGCTCGGTGCCGGCGGTGACGTGGGTGCCCTCGACCACGCCGGCGCGCGCGACGGTGCCGTCCGCCGGCGCCCGGATCACCCGCTGCAGCTGCGCGAACCCGCCGGTCATCTGGATCCGGCCGATGATCTGGTCCTTGCGCAGCACGGTGCCCAGCTCGGCGTGCCAGCCGACCAGGGTGCCCTCGACCGGGGCGGTGACCGAGATCTTGTCGCCGTCCACCTGGGCGTTGTCGGTGGTCACGAACCTGGCCGCGTCCACGATCAGGACCACCGCCACCGTCACCGCGGCGACCAGCAAGGTGGCGGGCACGGCCCGCAGCGCCAGCCGGGCCCGGGGGGACAGCGCGCCGGTGCGCCGCCGCAGGGTGGACGCGGCCAGCGTGAGCGCGAACATCGCGGCGCCGACCACCACGGCGAGGTCGCCGAGCAGCTCGTCGGTCACCAGGGAGGTCTTGCCCACCTCGTGCAGCGCCTCGATGGCGTAGGTCAGCGGCAGGCCGTCGCTGATCCGCTCCAGCCAGTCGGCCATCTGCTCGCGCGGCACGAACAGCCCGCCCAGCAGCACCTGCGGCATCACCACCGCCGGCATGAACTGCACGGCCTGGAACTCGCTGGTGGCGAACGCGCTGCAGAGCAGGCCGATCGCCATCCCGAGCACCGCGCTGGCGACCGCGATGACGACCACCAGCAGGGGGCTGCCCGGGGTGTACAGGTCGAGCAGCACGTAGGCGGTCGTGCAGGTGACCACGGCCTGCGCGGTCGCGGCGACGGCGAACGCGATGCCGTAGCCGAGCAGCAGGTCGAGCTTGGACATCGGCGTGGTGAGCAGCCGCTCCAGCGTCCCGCTGGTCCGTTCCCGCAGCATGGCCACGCTGGTGATCAGGAACATCACGGTGAACGGGAAGATTCCGAGCAGCAGCAGCCCGACCTTGTCGAAGTCGGGCTTGGAGTCGAACATCCGGTTGATCAAGATCAGCAGCACGCTCGGGACGACCAGCAGCATGGCCACCGTGCGGCGGTCGGCGTGCAGTTGGGCCAGCACTCGCCGGGCGGTGGCGGCGGTGATCCGGGGCGACAGCGGCGGCTCGGCCGAGCGCAGCTGGCGGATCACCCGACGGGCGCCGGCGGTCCGGAACTCCGAGGGGAGCAGGGCTGTCACAACGCCACCTCCTCGGTGGGCATGGGGTGCGCGGGCTCGACGCGCTGGATGAGACGCAGGAAGGCCTCCTCCAGGTCGTCCGTGCCCGTCTCGGTGCGCAGCGCGCGGGGGGTGTCGTCGGCGATCAGCCGGCCGTCGCGCATCAGCAGCAGCCGGTTGCAGCGGCCGGCCTCGTCCATGACGTGGCTGGACACGAACAGCGTGGTGCCGCCGGCGGCCAGGTTGTGGAAGTGCGCCCACAGGTCGTGGCGCAGCACCGGGTCGAGGCCGACGGTCGGTTCGTCCAGCACGAGCACGTCGGGCGCGGAGAGCAGCGCGCAGGCCAGCGACGCCCGCGCCCGCTGGCCGCCGGACAGGGTGGCCACCTTCTGGGTGGCCCGGTCGGACAGGCCGACGTCGGCGAGCGCGCGGTCGGCGGCGCGGCGAGAGGTGCCGTGCACGGCGGCGAAGTAGTGCACGTTCTCCCGTATCGACAGGTCGGAGTAGATCGACGGCGCCTGCGTCACGTACCCGACGCGGTGGCGCAGCCGCGCCGACCCGGCCGGCTCGCCGAGCACCTGGACCTCGCCCGCGCTGATCACCTGCACCCCGACCACGCAGCGCAACAGCGTGGTCTTGCCGCATCCGCTCGGCCCGAGCAGCCCGGTCACCTGGCCGGCGGGCACCGCGAACGTCAGCCCGTGCAGGATCCCCCGCCCGGCGATGTCGACCGCGAGCCCGTTGACCTCGATCGCGTGGGCCATGACGCCCTCCACCGTCGCAGGAATTCAACAAGCGAGGAATTTACTCCTTCGGGAGCCATCAGTCCATCCCGCCCCGCCGTTCGGATTGCGACCGGATCCGTGTCCTATGCCGTCGGGGTCGCACCGACATGCGGGATCGGTACTGCGTCCGTCCCGTCGTCTGGGGAGGGTGGGCCTATGAGCACGATCGCGATCGTGGGTGCGGGTCCGGGGCTGGGGATGGCGATCGCACGGCGGTTCGCCGCCGAGGGGTTCGACGTGGCCCTCATCGCGCGCGACCGGACGGCGCTGCGCACCATGGTCCGTGAGCTGTCCGAGTCGGGGGCGCGGGCCGCCGCCGTTCCCGCCGATGTCACCGACCGCCCCGCCCTGAGCGCCGCGCTGGCCGCCGTGACGCGGCACTTCGGGACGATCGACGTGTTGGAGTACTCGCCGGCGCCCACCGCGACCGACCTGGTCGACCGGCCGATCGTGGGGGCGGCGGAGCTCACCGTCGAGTCCCTGGTCCCTGAGCTGGAGATGTACGTCTTCGGCGGGGTGACGGCGGTGCGGGCGGTCCTGCCCGACATGCTCGCGCGCGGGTCCGGAACCATCCTCGCGACCACCGGCGCGGGGTCCGGTCCGATGATCATCCCGGAGGTGGCGAACGCGCAGGTGGCGGCGGCGGGCCTGCGCAACTGGCTGCTCAACCTGCATGCCGCCGTCGCGGACCGGGGCGTCTACGTCGCCCATGTCGCGCTGGCCGCCGCCATCGGCCAGGGCCGCCCGGACTCCGAGCCCGACGTGATCGCCGAGGCCTACTGGCGGCTGCACCGGGAGCGAAGGGAACCCGAGCTGTTCTACCGGGACCTGCCCGAGGACTACGTGTTCGAGGGGCTGTCGGACAAGTTCATCGCCGACGTCCCCGAGCGGGGATGAGACGCCGCGTACGCGAGATTGCGTAGCCGGACTGCCTCCCTGGGACGGATGTCGGGGCGGCCGGGCGCGGACAGCATCGTCGGCATGACGAGTTTCCGTTCGCGGTGGGGTACGGCGGTGCTGGTCGGCCTCGGCATCGCCGTCGTCGGCCTGCTCATCCAGTTCGCCGGCGAGCCGGCGAAGTTCGGGGTCTTCCCGCCCGGGATCGTGTTCATCGCGGTGGCGGGGCTGATCGTCTGGTTGACCCGGCGGTGGCGGGTGGGTCCGCTGGCCGGCGTGCTGGTAGGGGCGTGGATCACCTTCGGCGGGGTCAGGGGCGGGCAGTTGGCGGCCAACCTCGCCTCGTCCAACGCGTTGACGGTGGCGGGGAACGTCGTGATGGAGGTCGGGCTGCTGGGTGCGGTGGTCACCGGGGTCATCGGGATGGTCGCCCCGGGCGCGGGCCGGGTGAGGGAGCCGTGAGCCGGTCCGTCGTGGTCGTCCTGGGTGGCTTGGCGGTCGGCATTCTCGGCCTGTTGGTGCAGTGGATGGCCCGGCCCGAGGTGTTCGGCGGGTTCGGGTTCCCGCCGGGGATCGTGTACATCGCGGGCGCCGGGCTGATCGTCTGGGCGGATCGGCGGTCACGGTGGTCTCCGGCGGCGGCGATCGCGCTGGCGCTGTGGATCGTCGTGGGTGGGCTGGCCGGCGGGGACCTCGTGGACAACCTGAGGTCCGGCGGTGTGGGCCTGGTCGCCGGCAACCTGGTGATGGTGGCCGGGCTGCTGGTCGCGGCGGCCGCCGGGGTGGTCGCGATCGCGCGAGCCCGGCCGGGGCGGCAGTCGCGGCCGTTGGGCGCGGAGAACCCGCGCCGGCCGGCCGTGATCGTGACGGTGGTGAGCCTGGTGGCGGTCGCGGTCGGCGACGCGGCCCCGGAGGGGTTGGACTGGGACGGGCCGGGGCCGGCGCTGTTCGTGATCCTGGCGATCGTGGTGGCGTTGGTGCCGGGGCGGGCCATGATCCTGCTCAGCTGCATCATGTGCGTCGCGTTCCTGGGCGGTGCCGCCGGGAGCCCGGACTCGAGGGCGCGCTTCGCGGATCCGTCCCGGCTGTTGGAGTTCGGTTCCGCCGTCCTGCAGACGCTCGGGCTGGTGGTGGGGCTGGTGGCCGGGATCGCGGCGGCCTGGCCGGTGCGGGCCGCGGTGACGAGCTCGGTGGCGAGCCGCTCGTGACCGGGCCGGGGCGGCTCGACCTGGCGGTGGCCGGCGCGCTCGCGGCGGCGGTCGTCGGTGGCACGGTGGCGGCCGGGACGGGGCAGGGCGGCGCGCCGAGGCCGCTGGACCTGGTCGGCTGCCTGGTGATCGTGGTCGCGGCCGGCGGGTGGAGCGGGTGGCGCGTCGCGCCGGTGTGGTCGCTGGCGGTGGTGACGGCGGCGACGGCCGGGTACGTCATCGCCGGCTATCCGTACGGACCGATCCAGCTTCTCGTGGTGATGGCCAGCTACGCGGTGGCCAGGCACCGCACGGCGGCCACCGCGCTCGCGGCCGGCGCCGGGGCGGGCGTCGTGCTGGCCGCCGCGCTGTGGACCCGGCTGGACAACCCGGCCCATCCGGTGGTGACGGCCGTCGTGCTGGTGGCCTGGCCGAGCGTGTTCGTGGTGATCCCCGCGCTGCTGGGGGCGCTGGTGCGGGCGCGGGCCGCCGCGACCGCGCGGGAGCGCGCCGAGCTGGTGGCCAGGGGAGCGTTCGAGGAGCGGCTGCGGGTGGCGCGCGAGGTGCACGACACGGCGGGGCACGGGTTTGCGGTGGTCTCCATGCACGCCGGCGTGGCGCTGACCCTGTTCGAGGAGCGGCCCGAGCAGGCGCGGGCGTCGTTGGATGCCATCCGCGCCACCAGTGACCAGGCACTGCGGGAGTTGCATGCCACTCTGGACACGTTCACCGACACCGAAGGCACCCGGGCGGACGACGTGGCGGGACTGGTCGAGCGGGTGCGGGCGGGCGGGCTCGCCGTCGAGCTGGCGGTGGACGGGGCGGCCGGCGGCGTGGACTCGCCGGTCGCGATGGCCGTCTACCGGGTGGTGCAGGAGTCGTTGACGAACGTGGTGCGCCACGCCGGCACCGTGGCCGCCAAGGTCGCCGTGCGCTACCGCCCGAACGAGGTGACGGTGCGGGTCACCGACGACGGCCGGGGGGCTGGGCGAGCGGCGGGACGGCAGCGAGGGCAGGGAGGGCGCGGGCTCGCCGGGATCCGTGAGCGGGTGGAGCGGCTCGGCGGCGCGTTCGCCGCGTCGGACCGGGCCGGCGGCGGCTTCGAGGTCAACGCGCGGATACCGGTACGGGGCCGGCCGTGATGATCAGCGTGGCGCTCGCCGACGATCACGAGCTGGTGCGGCTGGGGCTGCGGGTGCTCATCGAGCGCGAGGCGGACCTGAGCCTGGTCGGGGAGGCCGGTGACGGGGCCGGCGCGCTGGAGCTGGTGCGCTCCGCCCGCCCCGACGTGCTGTTGTTGGACCTGCGGATGCCCGGGATGGACGGCCTGGCGGTGCTGCGGGCGATCGCGGCCGAGCCGGAGCTGCCGACCCGGGTGATCGTGGTGACGACGTTCGAGATCGACCAGTACGTGGTCGAGGCCCTGCAGGCCGGGGCGAGCGGGTTCCTGCTCAAGAACAACGTGCCCGACGAGCTGGTGCGCGCGGTGCGCGTGGTGGCGGACGGGCAGGCGCTGCTGTCGCCGTCCGTGACCCGCCGGGTGGTCGGGCTGTTCGGACGCCGGCTCGCCGGCCCGGTGCCGTCCGAGCAGGCCTGGGGCTCGCTCACCGACCGGGAGCGCGAGATGGTCGCCTGGGTGGCGACCGGCCGCTCGAACGACGAGATCGCGCGCGAGCTCGTGATCAGCCCGGACACCGTGCGCACCCACGTCAGCCGGGCCATGGTCAAACTGGCCGCCCGTGACCGCGCCCAGCTCGTCGTCTTCGCCACCCGCGCCGGCCTGACCGTGCCGGCCTAGCCTCCGCCCGCACACCCACTTCGCACCCCGCACACCCGCTGCAGTGCGTGTGCGGCGTCAAGACGCGTTGTGCGAGCCGCCCAGCGCGTCCAGGCGCGCGAGGAAGTCGGACTTGACGGCGGGGGGTGCCCAGGAGATGTCTATGGCGTTGCGTTGGAGGGTGATCAGCTCCTGCGCGGTGAGGCCGGCGTCGCGCATGACGGCTAGGTTCTCGGCTACGTAGCCGCCGAAGTAGGCGGGGTCGTCGGAGTTGATGGTGACCTTGACGCCCCGGTCCAGGAGTTCCTTGATCTGCGCGGCCTTGGTGCCGTCGCTGACCCAGCGGTTGGAGATCGGGCAGCAGGTCAGGCCGATGTTCCTGTCGGTCAGCTCGGCGACCAGCTCCGGGCTCTCTAGCACGTTCGTGCCGTGGTCGATGCGGGCCACGCCGATGTCCCGCAGGCACTGGCGGATGTGCTCGACGGAGTTCTCCTGGTCGACGTCGCAGTGCGCGGTGAGCAGGTAGCCCTCGTCGCGGGCGCGGGCGTACACCTCGGCGAACTTGTTCGGCGGGTTGCCGCGCTCGTCGGAGTCCAGGCCGATGCCGATGATCCACTCCCGGTAGGGCAGCGACTCCAGCAGCGTGGCCATCGCGTACTCGGCCTGGTAGTCGCGCAGGAAGCACATGATCAGTCCGGTGCGCAGTCCCAGCCGGGCCTCGGCGTCGAGTTGGGCGTGCCGCAGGCCCCTGATCACCACGTCGAACGGGACGCCACGGCCGGTGTGCGCCTGCGGGTCGAAGAAGATCTCGGCGTAGCGCACGCCCTGCGCGGCCGCCTTCTCGAAGTATGCCCAGGCCAGGTCGTAGAAGTCGGGCGAGGTCCGCAGCACGCGCATGCCCTCGTAGTAGCCGACCAGGAACGAGGTCAGGTCGTTGAAGTTGTACGCCGCGCGCATCTCCTCGACGGTGCCGAACGGGAGGTCGATCTTGTTGCGCTCGGCCAGGGCGAACTTCAGCTCCGGTTCGAGGGTGCCCTCGATGTGCAGGTGCAGCTCGCACTTGGGCAGCCGGTCGATGATGTCCATTCGTGCTTCCCTCCGGGGCTAGAGAACGGGGTCGACCGGTTCGAGCTTGACGCAGTCGATCAGCCCGAGGTCGGTGATCGCATAATCCGGGATGGCCGTGATCGACAGGAACATCAGGTAGCCGAACGGCGAGGGCAGCGGGCTGCCCAGCTCGCGGGCGCAGCTGTCCAGGGCCTGTTCGCGGGCGGCCATGGTCTCGGGCTTCAGGTCGGCGACGACGCCGCCGATGGGCAGTTCCAGCAGCTCCAGCACCCGCCCGTCGCGGACGACGACCTGGCCACCGCCCGCGCCGGCGACCTCGTTGATGGCCATCGCCATGTCGTCCAGGTTCGCGCCCACGCACACGATGTTGTTGTCGTCCGGCGCGGCCGAGGTGGCGATCGCGCCGCCGGTCAGGCCGAAGCCGTGCACGAACGCGACCGGGATGTTGGACGTCTTCCCGTAGCGTTCGGCCACCGTGACGTACAGGACGTCCTGGTCGACGTCGGCGAGGATCGTCCCGTCCCGGACCGGGAGCACGGCGTCCTTGCGGGTACGGACGAAGGCCACGTCCGGGCTCAGCGACATCGCCAACACCCGGGCGTCGCTGGTGCCGGGCGGGGCAGCAGGGGCGAGGTCCGCGCCGGTGATCGTCCGGAGCTTCATCGTGTCCAGCACCAGCGCGGACCTGGCCGGCGGCTCGGCCCGTCCCAACGGCGAACCGTCCCGCGCGACGACGACACCGCCCGCGATGACGGTCTGGGCGCGGAAGTCGGCGAGGTCGTCCACCAGCAGGACGTCGGCGTACCGCCCGGGCGCGATCGCGCCGACCGCGTGGTCGATCCGGTACATGGTGGCGCAGTTGATCGTCGCCAGCTGGATCGCGGTGACCGGCTCGACGCCCGCGTCGATCGCCATCCGCACCAGGCGGTCCAGGTGCCCCCGGCCGAGCAGGTCGGTGGCCGAGACGTCGTCGGTGCAGAACGCGACCCGCCCCGGCGCCGCGCCGAACTCGGTGAGCACCCGGATGTTCTCGGCCAGGAACGGCGCGGCCGCCGACTCGCGGATGATCACGTTGATGCCGTTGCGCAGCTTGGTCAGGGTCTCGTCCGCGCTGTACGACTCGTGGTCCAGGTGCACGCCCGCGGCCGCCAGCCCGGCGATGCGCCGCGCGTCGGCCATCGGCGCGCAGCCGAACACCGGTAACCGGTTCGCGGCGGCCAGCTCCAGCGCGGTGAGCACCTCGTCGTCGCCGTGCTCGACGAACTCCTGCACGGTCTCCCACAGCCCGAAGCACTCCGGCCAGGCCTGCGCCACCCGGTGCTCGTCCGGCCCGAACCGGTGGCCGACCGTCGACTCCGGCACGGTGTACGGCGCCTTCGCCGGCGCGCCCCAGAAGATCCGCAGCGGGGTGTCGGCCGCCTCGGTGAGGAACTCGCGCACGCCGTCCAGGCCGGCGGTCACCAGTATCTGGTCCAGCCCGGACAGCGCGGCGGTCGTCCCGTACCGGGAGACCAGGTCGGCGAACATCGTGACGGACAGCTTGCTGCACTCGATGTGCACGTGGCCGTCGATGAGCCCCGGGGTGAGGTAGCGGCCGGCGGCGTCGATCACGGTGGTGTCCGGGCCGCGCCGGTCCGCCACGTCGCCGACCGCCGCGATCCGCGACCCGGCGATCGCCACGTCGGCCGGGTAGATCTCGCCGGTCAGCACGTTGACCAGCCGCCCGCCCAGGATCACGGCGTCGGCGGGGGCGCGCCCGTAGGCGACGTCGAGCAAGGCGTTGTCGATCAACGGGAACTCCTAGAAATCGCGGGTTCATGGCGGGCGAGCAGCCAGTACGTCACGGCCGCGACGGCCATTCCCGCCGGGATGCTGAGGTCGGCGCCGCCGGTCCAGCTCGCCAGCGGGCCGGTGTAGGTCGAGGAGTGCAGCCACAGCGCGGCGACGACCATGCCGAGCGCCTGCGCGACCAGCCCGGGCAGCCGGTACCCGGGCCGTCGCCCCCCGGACAGCGAGTCGAGGTCGTAGCGGCCCCGGCGCATCAGCCAGTCGGTCAGATAGATCGCCACCCACGGCGCCAGCCAGATGACCAGCAGCCCCAGGAACGCGTTGAGCATGTCGTAGAACGACTTGCCGACCACCGCGATGTACGTGATCACCGCGCACAGCACGGTGTCCACCACGATCATCCCGATGCGCGACACCCGGATCCCGGCGGTCTGCAGGTTCAGCCCGGACGAATACAGGTTCGTGCTGTTCTGCACCAACAGCGACACCATGGCCAGCACCAGGTACGGAACCACGAACCAGGCCGGCAGCACGCCCGGCAGCCCCGAGATCGGGTCGGACACGTCCAGCGTGATCGAGGCGGTCGCCGCGCCGAGGACCTGCAGCAGCACGTACGGCACGAACCCGCCGACGGCCGCGTACGCCGCCACCGCCCGCCGGGACGTCGCGCGCGGCAGGTACCGGGAGAAGTTCGAGCCCGCCGGCGCCCACGACAGCCCGCCCGACGCCATGACCAGCGCGACCGCGACGATCACCATGGACACCGGCGCACCCTCCGCGCCGGTGGCCGCCGCGAAGTCGACCTTGGGCAGCACCAGCACGGCCATCACCGCGAACGCCACCGTGAAGATCGCGGTGAAGTACTTCTGCGCGCGCATCATCACCGCGTGCCCGAACAGCGGCAGCAGCAACTGCACCCCCGCCAGCACCACCACCGCCGCGACCTGGACGCCCGGCGTGCCGGCCACCCCGGCCCGCTCCAGCAGGGTCAACGCGGCGAACACCACCAGGATCAGCCCGCCGGCCTCGAACCCGACCAGCGTCAGCCAGGCGAACACCCCGAGCACCCGCCCGCCCTCCGGCCCGTAGGACGCGCGCGAGATCGTCAACGTGGTGGTCCCGGTGGCCGGCCCCTGCACGCTGGCCAGCCCGAGCAGCGGGTAGGCGAGCAGGTTCCCCAGCACGATCGCGACCACCGCCTGCGGGAAGCTCAGCCCGAGCGCGATCACGAACGCGCCGTACACCACCGTGAACACCGTCATCGTGGTGCCGGCCCAGAGGAACATCAGGTCCCGTGGCCGGCCGTACCGCTCGTTCTCCGGGACCAGGTCGATGCCGCGTCGCTCGAACCGGCTGCCTGTCGACGTTCCCATGGCGCTCCTCGCTGCGACCGGACCCGCAGGCTAGATGCAGAAACGTTTCTTCACAACGGCGCGGGCGGCGTGGCGGACGCTAGGCGCGGATCCCGTCGAGCACCCGCCGGATGGTGCGCCGGCACAGCTCGCGGAACTCCGGCTCGGACAGGCCGACGCGCCCGCCGAGGTAGAACTGGACAAGGCCCACGGTGCCCGAGGTGAGGCCGAGCGTGACCTCCACCGGGTCGCCGTCCTTCAGCACGCCCTGCCGGATCGCCTCGGTGACCAGCGCGTGCACCGGGGCGAACGCCGGCGTGCCGCCGTCGCGGAAGTCGTGGGGGAAACGGCGGGCCTGCTCGCGGCGCTCGGTGATCAGGAACGAGTAGAGGTGCGGCTTGCCGAGCGCGAGGTCGAGGAAGTCGTCCTGCAGCCCGAGCAGCCGCCCCTCGAAGTCGTCGGACTCGCGGCGGCGGCCCCAGGTCCGGGACAGCTTGCGCAGCTCGTCGTCGACCACCGCGCGCAGCAGCGCCTCCCGGTTCGGGAAGTGCTTGTAGATCGCCATCGCGGACAGGCCTACCGCGTTGCCGACCGCGCGCATGGTGACCGCCGCCGCCCCCCGCTCGACGAGCAGCTCGCCGGCGGCGGCGGCGATCCGGTCGGCGGTGGGGTGACGCGCCTCGGGCTCTCGGTCGTGGACCATGGTTTACATCATAAACTCTCGGTGTACTATGTAAACCGATGAGGGCGAGCAGACGATGGATAGTGATCACGCTCGGTGCTGTGGCGGCGATCGTGCTGGCCGGCTGGGTGGGCGGCGCCTGGTACTTCAGCGACCAGATGGTGGCGTCGATGCACGGCGGCGACCCGGCGTACTCCGAGACGGTGCTCGGGGTCACCACGCCGCCGGGCGGTGACCCGGTGGTGTCGCTGGCGCCGAGCAAGGCCGCCGAGAAGCCGGGCCGCTGGGGCCTGGGCTGGGACGGCGGCAGCGCGATGCTCGGGCCGGTGACCGCCCGGACCGCCGACCGGGTGGACCGGCCGCTGCTCAGCGGCGTGGTGCCGACGGCGGGCACCCGGGCGGGCATCGGCTGGACCCACCGCTCCGATCCGAAGGTGGCGCTCGGGCTCGACTTCTCCGAGATCGCGGTGCCGTCCGAGCTGGGGCCGATGCCCGCGTGGTACATCCCGGCCAACAAGGGCAAGACCTGGGCGATCCTGGTGCACGGCAGCAACGCCGACCGCCAGACCATGCTGAAGACGGCCGACGCCGTGCACCGGGCGGGCCTGCCGATCCTGGACATCACGTACCGCAACGACGCCGGCGTGCCGGCCTCGCCGGACGGCGTGCTGCACATCGGCGAGACCGAATGGCGTGACCTGGAGGGCGCCGTGCGCACCGCGCTGGACCGGGGCGCGCGCGACGTGGTGCTCTTCGGCGGGTCGTACGGCGGCGCCATCGCCGACCGCTTCCTGGACCGCTCCCCGCTGGCCGGCCGGGTCTCCGGCCTGATCCTGGACGCCCCCGAGCTGAGCGTGCCCGCCACCCTGGAGTGGAACGCCGAGCAGCGGCACATCCCCGCCCCGGTCACCTGGCTGGCGGCGCGGCTCTGCGAGTGGCGGGCCGGCATCGATGTCGAGCGGATCGACGTCACGCGCTACCCGCCGAGGGTCCGGCCGCCGACGCTGATCCTGCAGGGCGGCGCCGACGAGGCCCACCCGGTCACCACCGCCCGGCAACTGGCCAAGGACGGCCCCCGGCTGGGCTGGCCGATCCGGTACGAGGAGTTCGCGGGCGCCGGGCACAGCGAGGCGTGGAACTACGAACCGAAGCGCTACGAGTCCCTGGTGGCCGAGTTCCTCGGTGAGACCATGAAGCGGTGACCACCCCACACGGCGCCAGGATCCGCGAGCAGTTCCGGCTGCAGGCCTCGACGTTCACCGATGACGGGTTCGCCGCGAGCGGGCTGGAGTGGATAGTCGAGCGGCTGGCGCCCCGGGCAGGTGAGCAGGTGCTCGACGTCGCGGCCGGCGCGGCGCACCTGGGGCGCGCGCTGGCTCCGCACGTCGGCCACGTGTGCGCGCTCGACCTCACCCCGGAGATGCTCGCTCAGGGCGACCGCCTGGCCCGCGAGTCCGGCCTGCGCAACATCGCCTTCATGACCGGCGACGCCATGGCACTGCCGTGGCTGGACGGCCAGTTCGACCTGGTGGTGTGCCGGCTGACCCTGCACCAGGTCGAGGATCCGGCCGCGGTGGTGCGCGAGATGGTGCGGGTGACCCGCCCGGGTGGGCGGATCGGCATCACCGACATGCTGCTGGAGCGTCCCGAGGTCGAGCGGGAGAACACCCGGCTGGAGCGGCTGCGCGACCCCAGCCACAACCGCACGCTCACCCGCTCGCAGGTTCATGCGCTGCTCGACGCCGCCGGGGCCGAGGTCACGTCCACGGTGACGAGGGACAACCCGCTCGACCTCGAGGACTGGATGCGCCGCAGCCAGACCCCCGAGGAGTTCCGGGTCGAGATCCGCCGGCGCCTGGACGAGGAGCTGGCCGGCGGCGAACCGACCGGGTTGCGCCCCGCCCTGCGGGACGGCGTCCGGACCTTCACCCACGTCTGGGGAACGATCACCGCCACCCCGCTGGGATGATGCCGCGATGTCCCGCCGCCGCTCCTCGTCGCCGAGGGTGTCGCCGGGCATCAGGGACGTCGCGGCGGCCGCCGGCGTCTCGGTGACCACCGTGTCCGACTCGCTGAGCGGCAAGGGCCGGATCAGCGAGGCCACCCGGTTGCGGGTGCGCGCGGTCGCGGACTCCCTCGGCTACCGCCCCAGCGCGCTCGCCCAGGGCCTGCGCGCCGGCCGCTCGCGGCTGCTGGGCCTGGTGGTGACCAAGTACGGCCCGACGCCGTGGACGTTCACCCGCGTTCCCTACTTCGCCTCGGTGGTCGACGCCGCCATCGCCGCCGCCCTGGACAACGGCTACGCCCTGGTGGTGCTGCCCACCGGCCGCCAGCTGGAGGACCTGCTGGCCTACCCCTTCGACGGCCTGTTCGTGGTCGACCCGCTGCGCGACGACCCGCTGGTCGCCGAGGCCCGCCGCCGCGGCCTGCACGTGATCGCCGACCGCGCGAACGCCACCACCCCCGACCACCTCTGGGTCGACTTCGACCACGACCGCGCGATCGCCCTGATGTGCGACCACCTGCGCGGTGACCGTCACCGGTCGCCGGTGCTGCTGGCCTCCGACGGCGAGGACAGCTACACCGACGCCTGCGCCGCCGCGTACGCCCGCTGGTGCGCCCGCACCGGGGCGACGCCGCGCATCGTCCGCGCCGGCCACACCGATGACGACGCCTGTTCGTGCGTCAGAGGCCTACTCCGCGCCCCCGACCGCCCCGACGCCATCTTCGGCATCGAGGACCTGCACCTGCCCGCCCTGCGCCGCGAGGCCCGCGACGCCCGCCTGCGCGTGCCCGAGGACATCGCGCTCGGCTGCTTCTCCGAGGAGTCCGTGGGCGGCTCTCCGGTCGCCCGCCTCACCGTCAACCCCGCCGCGCTCGCCGCCAACGCCGTCGCACTGCTCGTGGCCGCCATCGAGAACCGCCCGCCCGGCGCCGAGCCTCGGACCGTCGACTGCGAGCTGCTGACCCCCGTCATGCACAGCCCGTCGGGGTGATCTGAGATGATCATACGTATGACCGGGTGGTTGAGGCGCTGGCGCGGCAGGCATGTCGTCGACATGCAGTGGCGCGAGCTGCAGGCCCGCGTCGTCGCCCAACAGGAGACCCGGCGGCGCCAGCTCGCCGGCCAGTCCGCCCTGGTGGCGCGCCTCGAAGAGCTCCTGTACCGGCACGACCCGATCGGCCTCAACTTCGGCCACAACGCCGACGAGTACCGCCCCGAGGCGGAGACGATCACCCTGCGTATCCCCGAAGCCGCAACCGAGCACGACCTCCAACGCATCGTGCACGAGGAGTTCGTCCACTGGTTTGGCTCCGACACCGCCGGCCCCGAGGCCCGCTACGCCTCGATCACGCGCGAGTTCTGGGAGATCTACCGCGAAAGCGCCTAGGCCGCGGTTCAGCGTCGCGTTGTCGCCAACCGATAACCCACTCCTCGTATTGTCCGGATCAAACCCGGTCGCCCCAGCTTTGTTCGAAGAGTGGCGACGTGAACGTTGAGGGCGTTGTGCGCGCCGCTCCAGGGCCTACCCCATAACTCGGTGATGAGCATCTTTCTGGTGCACGCGCCGCCATCTTCCATCGCGAGCATCGCGAGGATCTGAAACTCTTTCCTCGCCAACTGGACCCTGGTGTCCGCGATCGTGACGACCTGCCTCTCCAGGTCGATGAGGATGTCGTCAATCTGGATCGTGCCAGGTGTGCTGAGGCAGGAGTACTGGCGGTGAACCTGACATATTCTTGCCAGCAGCTTGTTTATGTTGAGCGGCTTATCAACATAGTCGTCCGCGCCCGATCGAAGTCCGAGAACGCGTGCATGCGTGTTCGACCGGTTGGTGATGATAATCATTGGTACATCGCTGATCGCTCGGATCTGCCGACAGGCCTCTATACCGTTGATGTCTGGGAGGGCGAGGTCCAGCAGGATCAGCTCCGCACAACCAAGTTCCGCCAGGGCGCGATGCCCGGTGCTGGCGTGGAGTGTTCGAATCCGATGCTGGGCCAACCCGGCCGCGATTGCTCGCGCAAGTCGAGCGTCGGCCTCGACAAGCAGGACGTTCAATCCGGCCGACGGGGAAACCGGCCTCGGTGAGCGGTTCTTGATGAGGAAGGTCGCCGGGGTCACCGGCACCGCTGCTGTCTGGCCTGAGATGGAATCGTGATCCACAAGGCTTCGGGTCGCCATCCTGCTCATGATCCGGGGACCCGTTCTGAAGCGTTTCCCATCTTGTTCCGGGGGGAACGTGGCTCGCCTCGGTCATGGCGCCTGGTCGGCGAGAATGCCGGGATTGCCTGGGGCCAGGGTGAGCGCCCGCGCCGGATTCTCCACATAGAGCATGTGGAGGGTGCCGGCGTCCACCCCGGCGGCGATGAGCTGGTCGCGGAGGCCGGTGGCCAGCCAGGCCAGGCCCTTCGGGCGGGACGTGCCCCATGGCGCCCGATGTGAGCAGTCGACGCCGAGCACGATCCGGTGCGCGAGACCGTCCGCGAGCAGCGCGGTGACCAACCGGACCGTCTGGTTGTCCGGGTTGTCGGCGTGAAGCAGGGCCTGGTCATATTCCAAGGTGGCACCGCTGGCGGCGAGCTCGCGGTGATAGCCGGGGTCGGCCACCTTGTCCATGTGGCCGAGCAGCACCGACTCGGCGGGCACCCCGGCCTCGGTCAGCGCTTCGAGCCACTCGGATGCACCGCGGCCGCCTTCGCAGTGGGCGAGCACCGGCGCCCCGGTGGCCCGATGGGCCAATCCGACGGCCGCGATGATCGGTCGGTCTCGGGCGGTCAGCGTTTCGTCGCCGGTGGCTATCGTGATGAAGCCGGCTCTGTGTCCGGTCGAGCGCACCGCAGGCCCGGTGTAGTCGAACGCGTCGATACCGCGCAACACGTCGGCGGTGAACAGCCGGGCCAGTTCGACAGGTTCCAGTCGGCCGAGCCAGTGCGTTGCGCGGTTGTCACGTGAGCGACGCAGCCCGGTGGCGGCGACGAGGTGTACTCCGGTACGCCGGCTCGCCTCGACCAGGCGAATGATGTCCCGTCCGGACGCGGACGGAACCGGGTGGACCAACGCCGCCACACCCGCCTCGGCAAAGTAGCCGACCTTGGCCACGGGGGCGGCCGGGTCTGGCGGATGACTGGATGAGCATTCCGTCTTGACCAGCGGGTCGCCGGAGACAAGGTGCTCAATGACATAGGTCATGCCGAGCTCCCCGGCCGGCACATCGCCGAGCACGGTCCGCACCGTCCCGGTCATCGTCGATCCAGGGTGGCTTGATCATGGGCGGCGGCCCGACCGTCGGCCGATCGCTGCACGTTGTCTCCCGAGTTCAGCACCGCGCCGTGCGCTCCCACGCCGGCGGTGAGGTGGGTCAGCCACTCGCGCCAGCGCGGCCGTTCGCGCGCGGCCACCGCCACGGCATTCGGGCCGTACAGGCGCGCGGCCACGTTAACCGACAGCGAGACGCCATCCATGGACATGCTGGAGATCGCGAACAGGGCGGGGCACGGCCACTCGGCTCGCAACAGCACGAAGCTGCGCCCGAGGTGCTCGATCGTCCCGCTGGCGTGCGGCGCGTTTGCCGGCGTGCTGAACGCCTCGCCCTGGGCGAGGCCGTCCAGTCCCAGCCCCGAGGCGACGAGCGCGCCGACCTCGGCGCGCGCCGCCGGTGGTGCGCCCATGGGCACCATGAGGTCGAGCCCGCACGCGGGCAGGCCGGAGAAATGGGTGAGGTACGAGCGGAGCACGAGGAGCGTCAAGCGCCATCCGGTGCCGAGCTCGTCGGCGACGTCGTCCCAGCCCCGTCCGTCGGCGTGGAGGCTGCTGACCACGCGCACCACGCAGCTGCCGTGCTCACGTGCCTGTATGAGGAACTCGGTCGCGATCGTGGGGTCCGGGCCGGTCGCCCGCGCCCGATAGCCGAACCGGTGCGGCGGCTTCCAGGCGGTCACGTCCGCGGAGATGTCCGGGCCGAACGGTTCCCTGTACAGCCGCACGGCGCCGCCCACACCCGGCTCCACGTCGGCGCGAAACGACCAGGCCGCGCTACCGCGAGTGGTCGTGATCGCCTCCCATACCTCTTCGGGACTGGCGGTGATCTCCAGCTCGGAGCGGGTGACGTGCCGCACGTCGGGGTCGTCGGTCATTCGGCGTCCCTGGGCAACGGGTGGACGGCGACGATGAGCCGCTGCCATCGGCCGTCGGGCGCCGGCTCGTCGTGGTACTTCGCCGCGAGCTTGGACACCGCGGTGGCGAGCTCCTCGGTGAATGCGGCGTGGTCGCGCAGGCCGGCGAAGCGGATCTCGGTGTCCAGCGCGAACACCGGCAACCGCCGGTTCGCACGGGCGGCCCGCCGCGTGAGCCCCCCGACCTCACGCACCACCCTGGCGGCGAGCGCGATCAGGTAGGCGGCCGAGAGCCGGTTGCCGTCGCGGGCCAGAACCTTTTCCACGCCGAGCGACCTCGGCGCCACCACGTAGCCCGAGGCCGTGGCCACCAGCAACCGCTCGGTGAGCCCGCCCCAGACGCGGGTCTCGGCCACCTCCACCAGGCCGTGCGCCTCGAGCTGGCGCAGGTGGTAGTTCACCTTCTGGCGGGTGAGCCCCACGCGCGTCGCGAGCGCGGCGGCGGAGGCCGGCTCGCGCAGCTCGGCGAGCAGCCGCGCGCGTACCGGGTCCATCGCCACCATGGCCGCAACGGGCTCGGCGATCACCTCGATGTCCTGCATGACGCACAGCCAACCCTTGACAAATAGACTTGTCAATGGCTCGGTGCGAGCCTCGACGACGGCAGGCGTTGCATCATCTCCTCGATCAACCCGACGTCGATGACGGCCAAGTTGCGCAGCACGGTGCCGGCCGCGAAGACGATCGAGCATCCCGCAGCTTGCCTGCGTCACCTGTAACAGCTACACAGCTTCTCAACAACCTCGCACCGACAGCTATAGAAGTAATTCCACTTGTAACTCACGCTACAATGAGCTGTCGAGCAGACCCAACAGCCGCAATCGCAGGCGCCCGCGACCGTGTTCGGCACCAGCCCGTCCAACATCCGATCCCCGGCCTTGTGGCGAAGTTTGACCACCTTTGTCCCTCTGAATGATGAATATCTTCGCTAGTTTAACGCCCGCGACGGGAGGAAACCTGGACGATTACTACACGGAAGCAGCGCCCCCAGAGGTAGTACGCGGCCGAGTCCCTGACTTGGGTCTCTGGTGCGATTCGAGGTCACGCCCGAGGCGTCGGACGGCACCGACGCGGCATTATTCGCGGACGATACGCAAGTGTGCTTCCCGCAGTTCAGGGCACGGCTGGATCCCCAGCTCGCTGGCCAGCCGCGCCCGGGTCCGTTCGAACACGTGCAGCGCCGCGGCGCGCTGCCCGGCGGCGGCCAACGCCCGCATCAGCTTTGCGTTGAGCCGCTCGTGCAGCGGTTCCTCGTAGGCGACGGTCCGCAACCGCTCGACCGCGGCGCTATCGTGGCCGAGATCGTGCATCACGTCCGCGTAGTCCAGCGCGACGGCCAGTCGCAGACCCGCCAACGCGAGCGCCGAGGGATGGCCGGTCATCGTCGCGGGCAGGTCGGCGAGCACGGGGCCACGCCAGCAGTCGAGCGCATCGGCGAGCAGGCAATGCGCGACCGAGCCGCTCACGCGGGCCCGATCGGCGATGGCGCGGAACCGGGCCGCGTCAAGTTGGTCGTCGCGGACCGACATCCGGTATCCGCCTCGGGTCGCCACGATGGTCGGTCCCCCCGTCACCGGGTTCTCGGCATCTCTCAGCACCCTGCGCAGGCGAGCGACGTAGGTGTGCACCAGGTTGATCGCGCTGTCCGGTGGGCTGTCGTCCCACAGCACGTCGACGATCTCGGCTTGCCCGACCGCCTGGTTCGCTCTGAGCGCCAGCAGGGCCAACAGGCACCTGACCTTCATCGACCCGATGGTGAACGGGTCGCCGTGACCGCTCAGCTCCAGAGGACCGAGCACTTTCACCTGGATCGTCCACCGCTCGGGCAGCCCGATCGCGTGCGACAACCGGCGCAGGGACTCACCGTGCGGCCGCCGCACATGCCCCAACTCGATGTTGCGGATCGCCCGCAGGCTCATCCCGGCCCGGTCGGCCACCTCGCGCTGCGACAACCCCAACAGCCGGCGCCTGCCTCTGACCAGCTCGCCGAACAAGTGCCCACCCCCCTGCGCGGTTGTCGGTGCTTACCGCGAAAGCTGACGCAGGACCACCCCCAGAAGCGCGCGGCCGTCGATGAATCCCGCTATACGTGAGTCGAAGCTTCGTCTCGAGTTGTCACCCCGAACGATCAAATGTCCATCGGGGACATGGGTGCGTTCGAGGCTGACGGCCGGTGGGACCGATTCGTGAGGTATCGGGTCGCCGGCGATCGCGATCGCGCGTTTCACCATCCACGGTGGATCTCCAGGTACGGCCATTCGTACCGCCGTGAGCGCGAAGACGATGAGATCCCCCCGCCGCACCGCATCGATGCCGGCTCGCCGCACGAGTACCAACTGCCCCTCGAGTAAGACAGGCTCCATGCTCGTGCCGGTTACCCGCACCACAACGAACCGCCGGCGCACACCGATGACCGCCACGACGATGGTAGCGACGACCGCGAAAGTGATGATTGCTGCTATGGCCACCGCTATGCTCCCGCGGTTGCGGGGCTTTCAAGCACTGACGGCCAGCACACACTCGATCCGCTGGTCCACGCTCGTCGTCTCCCCGCGTTCGTGATGTACACCCGACCAAGGGTCGTGGGCGGTATACTCAAAAAGTTCCCTTCCGGTTCTCCTGGGGCCGTTATTGATCTGGTCCGGCTCGGCCAATGGCATGGAGGACGGGTTTCCGAGATCCGGATTCGATACGGCGATCGAGGTCGCGAAGCGGAAGGCGTTCGTGATCCTCGCCGGCACCTTGCTTCGCATCGACCGGGTCGGCATGGCATCCGGGTGCAACCGGGCCTGCCACTCGGGCAAGCACAAGTGCCACGGGCTAAACATGCAGGTCACTGCCGACCCGATCGGCAGGTTAGCGTGGATCTCCGCGTCGCTGCCCGGCCCGCGTCACGACGTGGGCGCCGCCCGCAAGCACGAGATCATCGACGCGTTCACCATCTCATGAGATCCGGGCGGGTGGCTGATACTGCCTATCAGGGCGGCGGGCCGATGATCGCGGTGCCGCGGCGACGCCGGCGGCTCGACCCCGACACCAACCGCTAGCGGCGCCTGTCTCAGCACCAGCGCGACGCCAACACCGCCCACGCCCGTCGCCGCGGGCCGGGCGAGCGGGTCAACGCCGAGCTGAAGAAGCTGGCGGATCCTGCGCAAGATCCGCTCCAGCCCGAACACCGCCGACAAACTCATCGCCGCGGTTCAGATCCCCATGATCGCCAGCGCATGTTCAGGTTGGCAAAGGTTCACTATTGATCCTTTCGGCTGGACATCGCTGGCCGAGGTGCTCGGATAGATAAGCAGATCTTGACAACGACTAGATTAAGCAACCTGGACTTTCTTGGCACCTGTCGGTCTACTTCGTGCAAGGCGTGCACTTTTGCGTGAATGTGGTCTGTCTGACCGAGGGGGCCGGGGCAGTGCTGCTACGGGCTGGTGTGGTCAGCGACCTGGGCGTTTCCAGGTTTCGCCGTCCAACCGCGTGCGGGTGCCGAGCTCGCCTGGAGGCCGACGCCGCTGGCTTCGCTGGTCACGCCGGGTTGCGAGCGCAATGTCGCGGACTCGGCCGGTCTGGTTACCGCGACTCGATTGTGCGCGGTCCACCGATGATCCGAAGGTGCTCTGTGCTATTCCACGGCTCCGAAGAAGGCGAATCTGGCGTATTTCACGGACGAACAAGGTAGGATCATGTTGGGTCTGATTGAACGGTTGAGTGACCGCATATTATCGGTCGTCCTTCCTGGGGTCGACGCCATTGCATCGACGTCCGCCGCGCAAGGAGGACACATCCAGGTTTGCTGGTGTCGAGAATGTCCCCACCCCGCAAGAATGCAGCAGTGCTGCTTCTGCGACACGTGCGATGGTGAGGTGCATTGTCAACCCTGTAACTTCTGGTGCTGACGAATCACTGCCTCGTGGATCTTTGTTGAGTTTTGGCGTGAGCCGGCGGTTGCGGCGTATGCCGAAGAAGGCATTTCATCCTACCGGAGCTTACGGCCGGCGCTGGTTCGGTCCCGGGGGTGCATGTTTTTATGTTATCCCTGCTACCCCGGTTGCTGATGGATAACTGTTCATGAGGTTGGCTTGTCGGGGCGGTCGCCGTTGCGACAGGCCGTGACAACTCGCTGAGAGGGGCTGTCGGGATGGGGTTCGTTGTTTCAGCGTTGGTCGTTGTTTTCTTGTTGTGTGTCGTGGATCTTTTGTTGAGTTTTGGCGTGGTCCGGCGGTTACGGCGGCACACCGAAGAGCTCGCCAAGTTGACCTCGGCCTCCAGGGGGCATTCTGCCTTGCCCGAGCTTACGGTCGCCGTTGGTTCGGTTCCGGGGGAGTTTGCCGCTGTGGACACGGACGGCGTGCTGTTGTCGCGTGAGGATTTGCAGACCGGAGATGGCAGGACGGTGGCGGCTTTCTTGTCGCCGAGTTGCCCATCCTGTGCGGAGCGCTTGGCGGAATTCGTTCGGGAGATCCCGGACTTTCTGGTTGGCAAGGATCGGGCCGTCGCGGTAGTGGCCGCCGACGAGATCACGGACTCGGCCATGGTCACAGATCTGGAGTCTGTCGCCCGGGTGGTGGTCGAGCCCTGGAACGGGCCGGTGGCCACGGCGTTCGGGGTCAAGGGGGTGCCGGCGTTCTGCCTGCTCGACCCCGAGGGGGTGGTGATTGCCTCGGCGCCCCTGTTCAGCCGTGTGACCACGCCGGTGGCGGCATGACCGCAGCCAACATCTTACGGATCGAGTCAGGTTGGTTGACCTGTGGCTTCGCGGTTGGAAAGGAGGACGTGTCAGGTCTTCTGGCGCGACGCGGCGATGAATTAACGAAGTTATCGGCCAGCTATCAGCGGGCTATAAAGGAGAGATCATGTTGGGTCTGGTTGAACGGTTGAGTGACCGCGTGCTGTCGGTCGTCGTGCCCGGCGCCGACGCCGTCGCCTCGACGGCCGCGGATGACGTACACATCAATGTTTGCTGGTGCGATTATCAGTGCCCGATTTTCGTGCCGGAGAGGCAGTGTTGCTGCTACGATGGTTGCGAAAAGGTGCACTGTCAGCCGTGTGATCGTCGCTGCTAGCCGCGGCGGCCTCTCTTGCCACTCGCTCGTGAGTGACTGTTCATGATGTCGGCTTGTCGGGTCGGTCAGGTCGGCCGGCCCGACAAGCCGTGGCAAAGCGCCGCGAGGGGCGGAGACCTCATCGAGAGGGTTAGCGAGCTGAGGTTTTCTGTTTCCGCATTGGTGTAGGAGGGCATGTCGATTTCGCTGATGGGTCATTGTTCATGATGTCGTCTTGTCGGGGCGGTGTCATCGCCCCGACAAGGCCGTGACACCTCACCGAGAGGGGCAGATGGAATGGGGTTTGTCGCTTCCGCGTTGGTGGTCCATGCGTTTGGGCGTCTGACCGCGACGGCCACGGCATGACAGCGGCCGAGGCGGCGGCGAGGGTATCGACGCGCGAGTCGATCGCGCGGATGGCCGCCGCGGTGGAGTTGGGCTGGCGGGCGTGTCCGTTGGTTCTGCTCGGCCAGGTTGCGGTGGCGGTGGTGGGTGCCGTGGTGCCGGTGGCGGTGGCGTGGTTGACCAAGGTGGCGCTGGACGGGGTGGTGGCGGGCGCGGGCTGGGGTTGGCTGCTGGGCGTGGCGGCCGGACTGGCGGCCGCTGGTGTGGTGACCGCGGTGGTGCCTCAGGTAGATCGGTTCTTTGGCCAGGAGATGTCCCGTGCGATCGGCTTGTTGGGCATGGACCGGCTGTATCGGGCGGTGGATCGGTTCGTGGGGCTGGGCCGGTTCGAGGACCCGGAGTTTCATGATCGGTTGCGGCTTGCCCGCAGCTCTGGCCAGTCCGGTCCCAGTGATGTGTTGCAGGCTGGGATCGGGGTCTGCCGGGGTGTGCTCACGGGCGTCGGTTTCGTGGGCTCGCTGTTGGTGGTGAGCCCGGCGATGACCGTGGCCGTGCTGTTGTGCGCGGTTCCGGCGGTGTGGGCGGAGCGGGCGGTGACGCGGCGGCGCGCCTCGATGATGTGGGAGATCAGCCCGGGGATGCGCCGGGAGCTGTTCTATTCGGTGTTGCTGGGCGAGGTGCGGGCGGCCAAAGAGGTGCGGCTGTTCGGCATCGGGGAGTTCCTGCGGCGGCGGATGCTGGCCGAGCGTGGCGCGGCCAACCTCGCCCAGCGGCGGATCGACCTGCGTGACCTGTGGACGCAGGGTGCGCTGACGTTGCTGCTCGCGGTGGTGGCCGGGGCGGGCTTGGTCTGGGCGGTGGCGGCGGCCCGCGACGGGCGGCTGTCGGTGGGTGACGTGGCGATGTTCGTGGCCGCCGTGGCCGGCGCGCAGGGTGCGGTGTCGCAGGTGGTGTCGAGCTACGCGCTCGCCCGCCAGGCGATGTTGATGTTCGAGCATTTCCTCGCGGTGCTGCGGGTGGGGCCGGAGCTGCCGCTGGCCGCCGCGCCGACTCCGACCCCCGCGTTGCGGGGCGGGATCGAGTTCGACGATGTGTGGTTCCGCTACGCCCCGGAGCATCCGTGGGTGCTGCGCGGGGTCAGCCTGAGGATTCCGCATGGCGAGGCGGTCGCCCTGGCCGGGGTCAACGGCGCGGGCAAGACCACGATCGTCAAGCTGCTGTGCCGGTTCTACGACCCCACGCGGGGGGCGATCCGGTGGGACGGGGTGGACCTGCGCGACATGGCGCCCGACGAGCTGCGCGCCCGCATGGGGGCGGTGTTCCAGGACTTCATGGAGTACGACCTGACCGCGGCCGAGAACGTCGGTATCGGGGACGTGAGCGCCATCGACGACCGGCCGCGACTGCACCAGGCGGCTCGGCTCGCCGGCGTGCACGAGACCCTGTCCGACCTGCCCCGGGGTTACGACACGCTGCTGAGCAGGATGTTCGCCGGCGCAACGGGGAATGGGCAGGGTGATTCCGAGGTCGGGGTCAACCTGTCGACGGGGCAGTGGCAACGGGTGGCGTTGGCACGGGCGGTGTTCAAGGACGGCCCCGACCTGCTCATTCTCGACGAACCCAGCTCCGGGCTGGACGCGGAGGCCGAGCACCAGGTCCACACCATGCTGCGCTCGCTGCGCGCCGGGCGCACCAGCCTGCTGATCTCGCACCGGCTCGGCGCCGTTCGAGACGCCGACCGCATCGTCGTCGTGGCCGACGGCCGGATCGCCGAGGAAGGCGCCCATGCCGAGCTCATGGCACGGGGCGGTCGCTATGCCCGGATGTTCACCCTGCAGGCCGAGGGCTATCGGGACGAGGTGGCGGATGTCGCGCCGGGATGAGAACAAAGGGGAGTAGCCGTGGGTTATGTCGTCGTTTCCTGTCGGGCGTTGCTGGCGCTGGTGTTTCTGGCGGCGGTGGTGAGCAAGGTCCGGAGTAGGGCCGCGTTCGCGGAGTTCGCCGAGCCGCTGCGGAGGCTGCGGCTGGTGTCGGGGAGCTGGGTGCGGCCGGTCGCGGTCGCGGTCGTCGTGGCCGAGGCCGCGGTGCCGGTGGTGCTAGCCGTCCCGGCGACGGTGACCGCCGGGTTCGTGCTGGCCGGGGCCGTGTTGGTGGTCTTCATGGCGGCGATCACGGTTAGCATGCGGCGCGGCACGGCGGTGCCATGCCCCTGCTTCGGATCGGCCGCGGCGACGCCGCTGGGTGCTCGGCACGTCGTCCGCAACGCGCTGCTGCTCGCGGTGGCCGTGGCGGGTGGAGCCGGCTCGCTGACCGGCGACCCGGGCGCCGTCCAACCCGCCGGCGTGTTGATCTGCCTCTCGGCAGCGGCGGTGCTCGCGCTGATGGTCGTGCGGTTCGACGACCTGGTCGAGCTGTACAGCACCACATCCACCGCCCAGCACTGACGGTGGGGACCTTGATGAGAATAGGCGCCTTGGTGGGCTTCACCGTGCTCGTGCTGGCCGGCGTCGGACTGGCGATGGCCGCATACCTCGCCCGCTACACCTTTCTCGTGGTCACCGTTCGCGGGATCAGCATGGAACCGACCCTCCACGACGGCGACCGCATACTGGTGCGGCGAAAATCGGCGGCAAGCATCCGCCGAGGCGAAATCGCTGTCGTCATGGCCGGCATCGATCCGCCCGGCCACCTCGGATACGCGGTGAAACGCGTCGCGGCGTTACCCGGTGAAATCGTGCCACCGGCCGGATTCGACTCGGCGACGGGAATCGAGCCGGGCGCCACGGTGCCGGCCCAGAGCGTCGTGCTCATAGGCGACAACCGCGATCACAGCCACGACTCGCGCCAGCGCGGCTTCTATCACGCCACCACCATTCTCGGCACCATGGTTCGGAAGATGCCGTGACGAAACCCTACGTTCCGTGAGCCTGGGTGAGGCGGTGGCGTCCGCGCTGCGCAGCCTGCGCAGCAACCGACTGCGCTCGACGCTCACCACCGTCGGCATCGTCATCGGCACCGCTGCGGTGATCGCCCTGGTGGCCCTGGGCAACGGGATGAAGGCCGGCTTCGACGAGCAGTTCAGCCGGCTGGCCAACCAGATCACCATCAGCAAGCTGTCCCGCGACGAGCCCGGTGAGGCCAAGCCGAAGGAGCTGACCGACTCCGACGTCGAGGCGCTGCGGGACCCCCACCGGACCCCGCACGTCGCCTCGGTCACCCCGATGATCATCGGCAGCGCCACGCTCACCGTCGACCAGCAACACAGCTCGGCGGCCGTGATCGGCACCACCGTCGACTACCCCCGCGCGACGAACCGAGCGGTGGCCGTGGGCACCTGGTTCGACCGGGCTCAGCAGCAGGGCAACGCCAAGCTGGCGGTGCTAGGCCAGAACACCGTCGCCGCTCTGTGGGGACCTGACACCGACCTCGGCCGGGCGCTCGGGGCGAACATCCGGGTCGGCCGCATACCGTTCAAGGTGATCGGCGTGGCCGCCCGCGACGGCCAGCAGGACGACGCCATCCTCATGCCGCTCGGCACCGCGCGGGCGTTCCTGTTCGGCGCCGAAAAGCCGATCGGCCAGGTCATCGTCACCGCCACCGAGGCCGCCACCGTGCCCGCCGCCACCGAGGAACTGACCGCGGTGCTCGATGACCGGCACCGCACCAAGGACCCGACCAAGCGCGACTTCCGCATACAAACCATGCAGCAGATGCTCCGCCAGTACGGCCAGTCCCTGACCTCGCTGACCATCTTCGTCGCCGCGCTGGCCGCGATCTCGCTCATCGTGGGCGGCATCGGAGTCGCCAACATCATGCTGGTCGTGGTCACCGAAAGAACCCGCGAAATCGGCATCCGCAAAGCCGTCGGCGCCCCGCGAGGGTCCATTCTCCGACAGTTCCTCATCGAAGCGATCACGTTGACCGGGCTCGGCGGCCTGGCCGGCGTGACCCTCGGACTGGCTTTCTCCTATGCCGGTCGGTTCGTGCTGCCGATGGTCGCCCCTGACTTCCCGCCGCCGCTGCCCACCGCGGTGCCGCCACTCACCGCATTCGGAGTCAGCTTGATCATCGGTCTCACCGCCGGCCTCTACCCGGCCAACCGCGCCGCCCGACTGCACCCCATCCAGGCCCTCCGCTTCGAATAGTCGACCGCTCAGTCCGTTCGCCGTAAGCAGGAACGGGCGAGGGCCGCGGCCGAGGCCGCGGAAAGTTGCGAGCCTCGCGCCGCGGCGGCGTCGAAACGGACGGCGCCGAGGCTCGCGGCCAGTCGGGCCGTGCGCTCGGCGCTCAAGGACGGGGGCCTGCGGGCCGCGACGAGGTAGTAGTACAGGGCCGCGGCTTCGCTCTCGGCGCCCAACCGGATGAGCAACCGGATGATGTAGCGCAGACACAACCAGAGTTGCGTCCGGTCCCCGACTAGGTCGCAGTGATCCAGAACGTCGAGCAGCATCCGGGCGGCGACCGCCGGATCGCCGTGCACCGCACGGATGGACCCGGCCTCCATGAGCGCGGACCCCTGCCAGAAGAAGTTCCTGACCGACGCGGCCAGCGCCGCGGCCTCATCGAGCTGCAGCAGGGCCCGGTCGGGGTCGGACCTCTTGAGCACCAGGCCGAGCGCGTAGCGGGCCATCGACAGGGCGGTCGGGTTTCCTGTCGACATGGCGACCTCGACCGACTCCATCGCGCACGCCAGGCCAAGCTCTGGGACATGGCGAGCCGCCTGGCAGACGGCCGACCTGTGCAGCGTGTCAGCCAAGCGGATGGGGTCGTTGACCCGGCGGGCCAGGGCGACCTGGGACGAATAGTGGTCCAAGGCCGTGTCGACGTCGTCCTCGTAGAGCGCGACGTCCGCGGCCACGTCGGCCGGATAGGCAAAGCGAGCGGTCCCTCGACCGGGGACGCGCCCACCCGCGCGCGCGGCTAGCTTCCGAGCGCGCGCCGAGTCCCCGACCCCCCACGCGTCGCGGGCCGCGGCACCCAGGGCCGCGACGTAGAGCGGATGGTCCTCGTGGGCCAGCGAGAGCGCCTGCTCGGCCCACGCGAATGCCTCCCAGCCCAGCCGGGCCTGAACCAGCTCGGGCAGCGATGTCACCAGCCGCATCGCCAGATCGGCGTTCCGGTCGGCGATCGCCCGATGGAACGCCATTCGCAGGTTGTCCGCGTCCGGAAGAACGCGGTCGATCCACATCCGCTCATCCGGGCACTGCACACCCCGTGCGGCCCGCTCCGCCACGGCCACGAAATGCTCGGCATGCCGCCGTGCGAGCGATCCATCCGAGGACAGGCGGTCTCGTCCGTAGGCGCGCAACGTCTCCAGGAGGCGGTAGCGCGTGCCGCCCAGGCCCCTCTCCGCCACCACCATCGACTTGGCCACCAACGCGGCGAGCAGGTCTAGGGTGTCGGCCTCGGTCCGCTCCGGCTCGGCGCACACGGCGTGCACCGCGGCCAGGTCCGCGCTGCCCGCGAAGACCGAGAGCCGGTCGAAGAGCCGCTGCTCTGGCTCGCAGAGCAGGCGATAGGACCAGTCGATCGCGGTCGTGAGGCTCTGGTGGCGCGGCTCGGCCATGCGGGACCTGGACGCGAGCAGACGCTTGTCGGTGAGCCGATCGGCCACCTCCGCCGCGGTCATCACCGGTATCCGGGCGGCGGCCAGCTCGATCGCGAGCGGCAGGCCGTCGAGGCGCCGACAGATCTGCGCGACGTGGGCCTTGATCTCACGGTCGGGATGAAAGCTCGGACAGACGGCCCGCGCCCGCCGCACGAAAAGCGCTGTCGCGTCCTCCGAGGCCAGCGGCGGTACCGGCCAGACTCGCTCGCCCTGCACTCCCAACGCCTCGCGACTCGTGGCGAGCACGACGACCTTTGGACAGCGCGAGACGACGTTCGCGAGCAACCGCGACGCCTCGTCCAGTACGTGCTCGCAGTTGTCCATGACCAGCAGCAGCTTGCGGGGACTCAGATACTCGATCAGGGACTGTTCGATCGTCAGGCCGTGGCGCTGCTCCACGTGGAGCGCCACGGCCACGGCGCGGCCGACGGAACCGCCGTCGGGGACCGGCGCGAGCTCGCACACCCACACGCCGTCCGGAAAGTGGGGCTGGTCCTGCTGGGCCACCTCGAGCGCGAGCCGGGACTTGCCGACACCGCCGACGCCGGTGAGCGTCACCAACGGGGCCTCGCGCATGGCCGTGATCACTCGCTTGATCTCCACACGCCGACCGACCAGGACGCCGGCGGTGCGGAGCAGGCCGCTGGGGAGCGTGGGGCCCGGCCATGCCGCTGCGGACGGGTCCGCCCACGTCCGCTGCCGTTCGCCCTGGTCCGGATCCGCGGTGCGGTCATCGAGGAGCCGCGGCCGTCCCTTGTCGGCTCGTTGTGGAGTGTCGGCATCGTCGGTGAGGACGCGCGACTGCATGGCCCGCAGGTCCCGACCTGGACCGATGCCCAGCTCGTCGACCAGCTTGCGATGGATCTCCGTGTAGAGGTCCAGGGCCTCCGCGGTGCGCCCACTTCGGTGCAGTGCCAACATGAGCTGCGCGGTGAACCGTTCACGGAAGGGATGCTCCGCGCAGGCCAGGCGCAGTTCGGCCACGATCTTGTCGTGCTGACCGGCGGCCAGCTCGGCTTCGAACAGCTCCTCCAGCGCGACTATGCGGTGTTCGTCCAGGCCACGCCGTTCCTGCGCGGCAAGCTCGAGGGTCACCCCACCGAGCGCGGGTCCGCTCCACAGGGCGACCGCGGCACGCAGCCGTGCGGCCGCGGCCTGAGCACGGCCGGCCCGTAGGTCGATCCGCCCCCTGGCCACCGCCTCGGTGAAGATCTGCAGGTCGAGCTGGCCAGGAGCGACATTCATCTGGTAGCCGCCACCAGCGCGGAGAATCACCCCATGGCCGAGCAGCGCCCGCAGCTCCGAGATATAGACACGCAGCCGTCCCTTGACACTCTGGGGCGGTTGTTCCCCCCACACGAGAGCGAATAGCCGCTCCTCGGTCACCACCCGGTTCGGATGCAGCAGAAGGACCGCAAGAACCGACAGCAGCTTCGGCGCACCGACCGACAACACGCCACCCTCGCCGGAAGCGGTAACCGGGCCGAGCAGCCGATAGATCGGGCGAGGCGATTCGGCTATATGATGTATTGATATAGCAGTCACCTTTCCCCTGTCCCCCACAAGAGAATAGGACGGTTGACAAGCAGCACTTGTCACGCGTCAGCGCGGGTGGTGGAGCGGAGGGGCACGTTCGAGGGCCGCAGGGCGGTCGGGGCCGTGCCGTGCCAGCGGGGTCGCCGCTGGGGTGGGCATGCTGGCGCCCTCGGCGAGGTTCCGACTGCATCCGCCCGGTGGGGTGTTGGTCTCGGCTGGGTTGAGACGTTGATCATGGCTTCGGCGGCGTGAGCGATGTCATCGAGACCACCGGACAACAATGCGACGACGCCGCGATCTCAATCAACACGCCGATCCGACCGGTCGGCGGCGCTGGTGGCTGCTCGCGCGATGTCACACCCACCGTGGAGGAGTACCAGCGTCAGGAAACCGCCAACACAGGGGATAAAGATCTACCCGGAGTGCTAGACAGGGCGCATGACCCCGAAAGAGGGCAAATACCTTCTGGTCTAGCCCTGTATCTTCCGCGAATAGTGCCGCATTGGGATCATACGACGCCTCAGGCGCGATCCGAGTCGCACCGAAAGTCCAGGTCAGCGACTCGAATGCAGGCCACCCGGAGGCATTGATTCCTCGTGGCTGTCGTCCAGGTCCGCTCCAGTGAAGGAAGCTAGACTGACGTAGTACCTACCGATCAGGAAAGAGGAAGCTGATGGTTGCAATTCTTCACAAGTTTGCGGACCGGATGTTGGCCGGGCTGGTGCCGAACACGGTCGCGAGCGCATCCGTGTGCACCCCTGAATGGTGGTGTTCGACCGTTGTTTGTACTATAACCGGCTGGACGTTCTTCCGCTACCGCGTGGATCGTAATTGCAACCTCATTGACAAGCAGTGTAATTGCCCTTTGACGTAATTGCCCTCCGGCGTCGGCGGGACGCTGATGGTGGGCTTCGGCGTCCCGGCGATAAGCAAGCTGCGCGCCGCGTCGCGCAGCGGGTCTTCGCGGTGTCGTTCGCTCGCCCACGATCCGCCCTGTCGGACTCGTCGCGACACTCCCGCCGGTACAACACAACGCCCGGCGCGCGCGGCGGTTCTTCTCGTCATGGTCGGCGCCGTCCTGCCCCGGCTGGACGACGTCGGCGGGCCTCTTCGCCCTCCTCACGAACGGTTCAAGAAGGAGCTGACATGGCCGTCCTCGTCGCCGCGGTGATCGTCGTAGGGGTCGTCGGACTGCTCAACCTCGTGCTCACCGTCGGCGTGATCCGCAGGCTCCGCGAGCACAACGACATCCTCACCGACCAGGTCGCCGGCGCCAGCCCGCCCATCATGATCGACACGGGCACGGCGGCCGAGGAGTTCGTCGCCACCACGATCGACGGCACCCCCGTGACGCGGGACTCGCTCGCCGACACGACGCTTTTCGCGGCGATGTCCACCACCTGCACGACATGCCTGGACAAGCTGCCCACGTTCATCGACCGCGCCGCCGCCCATCCCGGCGGGCGCCAACGGGTGCTAGCCGTCGTCGTCGCGGGTCCCGACGACAGCAGCACCGCGCCCTTCCTCGAACGCCTGCCGGCCGTCGCGATGGTCGTCATGGAACCGGCGGGCGGAGCGATCGGCACCGCGTTCGACATCCGGGGTTACCCCGCGTTCGCGCTGGTCGGCACGGGTGGCGTGGTGCACGCTCGCAGCCTCGACCCGGCGAAGCTGCCGCGACCGGCGACGGTGTGAACCCACCCGGCGGTGCATTTCGCTCAGCGCTGCCGAGGGCACGATCGCATGGCGGGCGGCTCTGGTGCAGACGCCTGACTGGGTTCGTCCTGGTCAGGGGCATCGTTTGTGCTGGTCCAAGGTGCGAGCGAGGGGCGCCCTCGGCAGGATTCGAACCTGCGACACCCGCTTTAGGAGAGAAAGCCTCACACGCGCGCCGCCAAGCCTCTGACCAGCACAGATGGCCGCCCGGCGTGCCGCTCCGCGTGGACTCAGGCCCAAATGGGGCCACAACGCCCGGCTGGAGCGGGCACACCGGGACAACCACCGAGCGGCTGAACCAGCGAGGGGGGCATTTGAGCCGGCCGGACGCCACGGCCGGTGCCTGGCCTACCTCCACCCCTCGGCGCGGTTCCGCCAAGCGCTCTACAGCCATCTCAGAGCGTCCTGAGCGCCTGCCTACGAGCCCAGCGCCTCGTGGCCGCGTTCTCGGCCCGTTCCGGCCCATCGAGTCTGGCTATCTGTCAGGCTTGCGGCCATGTCGTTGTGGACGGAGTGGACCGCGGCGCGAGCCTGGGCGATGGCACTCACCTCGTGGCACAAGCGAATGCATCCCTCGCGGTGGCCCGAAGATCCCGCAGACCTGGAGCGGCAGAGAGGTCTGGTCGAGCTGGTGCTCGCCTACGCGATCCAAGCGGCCGGCAGGATCAACCGCCGCGAACCCCCGACCTCACCCTCATCCCGCGACTACGAGAGGGTCAGGCTGGTGCTGCTCCGCGCGCTGCTCACCCCCGACACGTTGCACGCGGTGATACTGCACCACGACACCACGTTGGGGCCGATCGGCGACCAGCCTGGCCACGACTTCCTCGGCCCGGTCCTGCGGATCAGCGAGCAACCCGAGCGATGGCGCGAGTTGGCCGACCGCGCGGCCGGCGTGATCGTCGACCACCACCGCGACAGCGCCACAGGCGACCTTTTCGACCCGATGCTCGAAATCGGCGACCGCCATATCCCCATGATCGAGCTATACAAGGCCCGTGTAGTCGGCTCGTCGAGCAACGAGCGAGGCGACGCCCGTTGACGCACTGACCGGGACATCCGGGCCGGCGCGCGCCGTGCGTTGGCCCCCTCTGGCTAGTGCCACACGAGCCAGGTGCCAGGGGCCGGATGGGCTGATTCCGACCGCTCTGCCCTGGTTGCAGGCGAACCAGCACGCTGCGGCTGCCGCCCGCCTGCTCGAAAGTCGGTAGCGTCGGATGCCACAACGATGCAGCCACGCCCACTGGAAGGACCGACGCCGGTGAGCTTCACCGAAGCCACTGCGACAGCCGCCCTCGCCGCCGCATGCCGCGCGGTTGGTCTCGATACGGCTGACGCCTCACTAATCCGCATCGGCTCCAACGCGGTTTTCAGATTACGCGCGCCGGTAATCGTCCGAATTGCTCGGGACAGCGGCGCAATGGGCGAAGCGCGGCGACAGATCGCGGTTGCACGCTGGCTGGAGAACTTAGACTATCCGGCGACACGCGCTCTGCCAATCGACCAACCACTGAATATTGATGGACATGCGGCAACGTTCTGGGAATCAGCATCAGAGAAAGTGGAGTACGCACCGATCGGCGACGTAGCGAGCCTGATTTGCCGCCTTCACCGGCTCCCCGCCCCCACGACGTTCACGTTGCCCACCTACCAGCCATTTAAGTCGCTTAATGAACGCCTCTCCGCGCTGACGGCGGGAGACCCGGAAGACACCGAGTTCCTCCGGACCCACGCCGCCCGGCTCCGCGCAGAGTACGACAATCTGAAATTCAAATTGGCGGCCGGCCCGATCCACGGTGATGCCAATGTTGGGAATGTCATCCTTAGTCGAGAAGGGCGGCCGGTCCTGATCGATCTCGACAGCTTCGCCCATGGGCCGCGCGAGTGGGACCTAGTGCAAACTGCGCTGTTCTATGAACGATTTGGCTGGCACACAGAGGAAGAGTACCGGACGTTCGCGGAGATCTACGGGTTCGACATCATGCAGTGGCCTGGCTACCCGGTGCTAGCTGGCTACAGAGAACTCTCGATGACGCTGTGGTTGGCCGGCAAAGCCGAGCAGGATGTAGCGGCCGCCGCCGAGGTGCACAAGCGGGTCGAAGCGATCCGGACTAACGGCGACCGACGCGACTGGACTCCTTTCTAGCATCGTCCGGCAACCAGAGGCGAGCCGATGACACCTGGTCGCGGAAGCTACGTACCGACGGCGTGAGCCCTACCATGTCGAGGCGTTCACGGAATTCAGTCACGTATGCAGCGCACCGCGCCGACTTGAGTCCTTCACCGATCTGTACGGCCTTGAGCGCAGTTTGGCAGGCCTGTTCAACCTCACCCTGAGCTAGGTAGGAATCGGCCAGCACCATCGTCACGAAGAAGTCGCTGCGGACGTACTCACCGTTCGCGCCAAGCGCCTGCGAGGCGTACGTAGTGGCATCGATGGCCCGACCCAGGTCCCGGTTGCAGTGCCCCAACTCGGCCGCCAGTTCAGCCTCATCAAAGTAGCCGAACCAATCCGCCGGGTCGTCGTCCGGCCTGCAATGCTCGAACTGCCGGACCGCCGCCGCCATGGCTTGGTCACACCCTGCTGCGTCACCAGCGCGAGCAAGCGCCCGGGCCTCCATCGCGTAGAAATGCGCGGCCGATCGGGCCGAACCCACGGACGCAGTTCCCATCCGAGCAGCCCGAGCGAGATTGGCCGCTTCCCGGTGATTGCCGACGAAGTTGGCCTGATGGCTCATTGCGTCCAGTACCCCCGCCGCGAGCAATCGGTCTCCGGTTGCCTCGGCGAGCTTGAGAGCTTGGATGAAGTACCGCTGAGCGATGCCATGCAGCCCAGCGTCGTAGGACATCCACGCGGCGAGCAGGGTGGACTGCGCAGCCACCCTGAACAATTCCCGGCCAGTGTCCTCGGAGTACGTCCCGCGCAGTAGAACTGCGAGGTGAGTACGCAAGAACTCGACCAACGCGCGGCGCGCGTGACCGCCGCCGTGCCGGCCGTCGAGTTGGTCGAACATGTGCGTAGTGCTCCGGATGCCCTCGATATCCACGGCACCGACACGGGCGCCTCCCCTGCGACCGGCGGCGACCTTCTCCGTCGCATTGACCAGCCACGACAGCGACGCCTCATTCCAGGCGGCCACGTTCGCCGGCACCGCTAACAAGGCCTGGACGTTGTCAAGGTCGGCCTGCCACAGCCGGGTGACCACGCCGATGCTCGCACCGACGTTGCCCGGGTAGCTCAGCCCAAGATCGGCCGCCGTTCGCTCCGGCACGCCGAACCCACACTCATCGAGTCCAACTCGCCGGCCGAGACGCTCGCCAACGGCGGTGGCGATCGCACGTTGCACCCCGATCTCGCGGGGAACCATCCCGCCAAGCCACCGGCCGACGTAGGTGTGAGTGAGGGTGCGCCCCGCATGGGCACTCACCGCACGAGCGATCGCCTTCCGGCCAGAACCGTCTGACCTCAGCAAACCCGCCTCACGGAAGAGGGCGGCCAGTCGCTCGTTGCCCGCCATGACTCAGCCTGGGTGCGCCCAAGTGTGCATCTGTGCCCCCTTCTGTGCCCTGCCCAGCACGCCCGACCTCCGCGATGGTGAACCCATGACCGAAACCGAGCGGAGCGAGCGGGGAACCGGACTCCCGCCTCTAGTCCTCCCGAGTTCGACTGGCCACCTCAGCGAGACGCTCTTCCAGCCTCGCCAGGTCAGTACCAACTCGTTGGACGGTAGCGCGCAGGTCGGCAACTTCGTTCGAGATCGCCATAACTTCCCGCCCCACATCGACATCGTCGGACCGACCTCGGACCTGCGCGCCAGAGTTGGGACGGATAGTTACCAGACCGGCATCTCGCAGCGCTCGCACGGCTGCCAGCGCGGTGTTGACCGCGACGCCGTACTCAGCGGCCAGTTGCCGGTAGGGAGGCAAGGCGTCCCCGGCGGCGAACTCCCCCGCCTCGATCCGCGCTTGTAGCTGATCGGCGACCCGCCGGCTAGCAGGGCGCTTGTCCTCGTCCGCTCGGTCGTCATCCATGCGCATCAGCGTACCGAGATGTCTTGAGACAGGCCTTGACGTGTCTCAAGCGAGAATCTAGTGTCTTGCGACATCTGAATGTCTTAAGACATAGAGATCACCCGAACACACATGGAGGTTGTCAGTGGCTGGGAAGCCGAGCGAGCCCGGTGGGCATGTCCCGGACGGGCTGGACAGGGTGGCGATCGATGCGTTGATCGCCGAGGTGTTTGACGGGCTGGGTGACTGCCCGGGGCCGACGTCTGCGCTGTTGGACGGTTCGGCGGCGGAGCGTCGTCGGCGGCGGATGACGCGTCGGGCGTTGGCCGTCGTGGCGCGGTCGTTGCCGGCTGGTCGTCGGGTCGTCTCGGTTGAGGCGGGGGTGGCCTGATGACGCTGGCGTATGACCCGCGCCGTGAACGCGAACGGGCAGGTAAGGACTGGCGGGGCGCGGCGGTGACGTCGGCGCCCGGCTCGATGGTTGAGGTTGTCCAACGGCTCCATGAGGGGTTCGCCCGGGTTCGCGCGCAGGCCAGTGTGTGTGCATACCTGGTTGTGGTCCCGGAGGTGTCGGGCGGGTTCACCGGTGGGTTCACCGCGCTGCATGTCCCGACGGGCCTCGTGCTGAAGCCGGCCGCGTTGTTGGGCCTGACCCCGGATGAGGTCGACACGGCGATCTGCGCCGTGGCCGGTCTGGACTGGTCCCGGGCCGACCGGGACTTCTACAACGCCGAGGACTCCGAGCACCGCAGGGCGTGGCATGAGGCAGTGCTCGATGTGGTCCGGCCCGGTGGTTCCTCCGCCAAGACGTCCCACCGGGCCGGGTCTCCCAACCACCAGAACGACAGCAAGGAGAACCCGCCCATCGTAGGGCGTCTGGCCGGTGTCGGCGGGGATGGCTGGGCGGGGGGTGCCCGGTGAGCAACGGCGTGGTTGTGCTGGTTGTCGCGGTGACGGCGTTGGCCGGCTGGGTGTTGTGGTGGGCGTTTCGGGCGGTGTGGTCCGAGCTGCGCCGCATGGCCGGTATCGCCCTGGCCGCTGTGGTGTCGGCGGCGTTGATTACCGCCGTGCAGTGGGCGGTGGTGTCGCGCATGAGCGACCCGATCGTGGTGGGTCTGGTGCTGGGGCTGCCGGCGCTGTTGGCCGGAGCCAGCGTCGGGCGGGTGCTGGAGTCCACCACCTGGATCCGCATCTCCGGCGGTGGCCGGCACGGTCGGCGGGGGGTGCGCCGATGAGCCCCCGCATCGTGATCGAAACCGAATTGCCGATCACGCTGGTTACCAGTGACGGGGACAGCGAGTACGACCTGGTGTGGCTGTCCTGGTCCGGCGCGGACCCGTGGGCGGTGACGCTGGAGATCCCGACTGAGACCGGCTCGGTGACGTGGCTGTTCGATCGGGAGCTGCTGTGGTCTGGGCTCAACGCTCCGGCCGGTCGGGGGGACGTGCTGATCGCCCCGGCCACCGAAGTCACGGCCGTAACCGAGGCTGACGGTCTCGGGCTGGCTGACGAGGTTGTCGTGCGGATATGCAGCCCGGCTGGTTGCGCGCACCTGTTCTTCGACCGGGGCGAGTTGTGGGAGTTCCTGCAGGTGACCAAGCCCCATTTCTCGGCCGCCCGCGACCAGGCGCGCGCCGGGCTCGACGGCGAGATCGCCGACCTGATCGACCAGTACGGAGGTGTGCTGTGAACACGGTCGTCACCAGTGTCCCGCTGGCACGGGCGGTGTGTTTCGCCGTGCTGCTGCCCACCCTGCTGGTCGCACACAACGTCGCCGACCACTGGGTCCAAACCCACGACCAGGCCGTCAGCAAGGGCCTGCCCGGCGGGACCGGGCGGCTGGCCTGCGCCCTGCACGTCACCGGCTACACGATCGTCACGACGCTGGCGGTCTGGCTGGTGTGGGGGCTGTTCGACCTGCCCCTGAACCCGGTCGGCGCGGTCGCCGGCCAGCTCGTCTCCGCCGTCACGCACTACTGGGCCGACCGGCGCACCACCCTGGCGTGGCTGGCCCGCAAAGCCGGCAAGGGCACGTTCTACCGCCTCGGCGCACCCCGCGACGGCCGCGACGACAACCCCTCGCTGGGGACCGGCGCCTATGCCCTGGACCAGTCCTGGCACTGGGCGTGGCTGTTCGCCGCCGCGCTGATCACCGCGCTCACCGCAGGAGGTACGGCATGACCGCGCGCTACCGCAAGCTGCGGATTCACCTGCTCGGTCTGCTGCACGTGTGCCTGGCCGCCGCGATCGCGCTGGCCGCGCCCGCGCTGCTCGGGCGCGCCGGGGGCGGCATCGCCGCCGTGGTCTACGTGGCCGCCGTCCCGATCGCCTACGTGCTCTACGTGCTCTACCGGCGCCGCCACGGCGCCCGCACCAACCACAACCCCGATCACAACCCTGATCACAACCCTGATCACAAGGCAGTCCAGAACCGCGAGGAGAACGACTCGAAATGAGCATCAAGGACTACATCAACGGGCTGCGTGAGGCCAACGCCGAGGTCAAGCGCGCCGACGCGCACCTGATGAACGCCGGCAACCGCGAGGAGTTCGAGCAGCGCAACGCCGAGGCCGACGAGGCGGTCGAGCGCCGCCGTGACGCCATCGTCGGGCACCGGAGGAACCGGTGAGCACGATGACGAACCGCACTCCGCGCGCCGGTTCGGACCGGTTGGCGCGCCTCGCCCAGCGGGCGGAGGAGGCGGCGGCGATCCGGGCGCACCAGACCCACCCGGATGTGATCGCGCTGGCTGTGGAGCGGGTCCGGTCGCAGGTGGACGCGCTGTTGTGGGTGGCGATCGTCGCGGGCTTGGGGTTCACGATGGTCAACGTTCAGCAGTTCGCCGCCCAGGACGCCACGAACGAGCTGGCGTGGTGGACCGCGTGGCTGCTCGACCCGATGGTGTCGCTGGCGCTGTTGGCGGTGCTCCGGGCCGAGCAGGTCACCGCCCGCTACCAGGTGGACCTGCACTGGTGGGCGCACACGACGAAGTGGCTGACGTTCGCCGCGACCTACACGATGAACACCTGGCAGTCCTGGGCGCACGGCTCGGCGGCCGGGGTGGTGCTGCACTCGGTGCCGCCCGTGCTGGTGTTCGCCGCCGCCGAGACCGGCCCCGGGCTGCGTGACCGGCTCACCGAAGCCGTGCGCGCCGCGCTGGCCGAAGCAATCGCACCCACCGCGACCACCGCCGTGCAACCCGATACGCCGGACGTGGCGGGCGAGAACGTGCGCCTGTCCGGGCCGCCCCGTGGCGAGGTTGCTGGCGCGCCGGGGCCATCGCCGGACTCCGACCTGACCCCTTCACTGCGGCCGGAAGCCGGCGAGCCAGGGTCCGTCGTGGTGCGGGCGCCGCGGCGCCCGGCGGGCAAGGCGGGCAAGGCGGGCAAGGCGGGCAAGGCGGGGCGGCGTGGCAAGCGCCGCAACCGGGCGCCGGTCCCGCGCCGGCTCAAGGCCGACATCCTCGCCGAGGCCCGCGCCCACCTCGACCAGCTCGCCTCCGGCGAGGCGCCGAGCGCCAAGTGGGTCCGCGACGTGACCCGCTGCGGCCACACCCTCAGCTCGGAGCTGGCCGCGACCCTGCGCGCCGAGCAAACCACCACCACGCCCACCACCACGACCACGCCGATCCGGCGCGCCGACGCGGCGTGACCAGCACGAACACAACCCGAGAACACAGGAGATCGAGATCCATGTTTGGCAACAACAAGAAGCCCGAGACCTTCCCCGACAGGTGCCCGTGCGGCTCGCGCGCTGTGGCTGACGGCCTGTGCGTTGACTGCCTCGATGTTCCGAACCCGACGTGCGGGGGCTGCGGCTACCGGCACAAGGAGGGGAGGTGCCCGCGATGACGTCGTTCAACGGCTGGGACCTCGCGACGTTCACTGCGGCCGGCTTCGCCATGGGCAACGCGGCCACGCGGGCGTACGACGCGGCTATGGAGCGCCACGACAGGAAGAAGGCCGCCAAGGCCGGCGAGGACGCGCAGCGCACCGACAGCGAGAAGAAGGGCAAGCGGCGATGAACACCATCGTGACCGACAACCCCGCCGAGCAGCCGTCGCTGCGCTCGCGGGTCGCTTCGGCGGCGTTCGTGCTGACCGGGGTTCCGCTTGTGCGGGCCGTGGTCGGGCGGGCGCGGGCTCGCCGGGAGCGCGCTGACGCCGAGCTGGACCGGTGGGTCGCGTCAGTGCTGGAGGCAGACCGGCGGTATCGGGAGGCCACCCACGACTACGAGGCCGGGCTGGACGAGATCTACGCCCGCGCGGGGCGTGCCCGGCCCGCCCCTGACGTCGTCGCGGCGTCGGTGCTGGCTCGCGCCGCCGGCCTGATCGAGTCCGACGGCTGGCTGAAGGGCAAGTACTGGCCCGGAGGCGATGCGCACGGACCGTACGCGGCTGGCGCGCCGTGCTGCGCGGTGGGTGGGCTCGCCGTCGCGGCCGGGGTGCACGACCCCAAGGCGGTTATGCCCGCCATGGTTGACCGCCCGGCGCTGGTTGAGGCGGTGCGTGCCCTGTACCGCGTGATCGCGAGCGACCCCGATCCGGCCGACGACGACGCGCCGTACGAGTTGACGCGGGCGGTGGAGTGGTGGAACGACCACGACGGCCGCGAGGCCGTCGAGGTGGTCGCCGCGCTGCGCCGCGCCGCCGACATGTTGACCCCCGGTTTTGGTGGTTCCTCCGCCAAGACGTCCCACCAGGCCGGGTCGCCCAACCACCAGAACGGCAGCAAGGAGTCCGATGTCTGAGCAACCAGAGCGGGAGTGGGTGCCGCTGGCCGGGGCCGGGGAGCGCCTGGTCGACCCGTTCGCGAACCCCGCCGACCCCCCGGCCGCGGACGACCCGCCGCGGCCGGCCGTGGCCGGCCGCGAGGACACCCCGGTCGATGGCCCGGTGGACGGCCGCGGGGCGGGGGGTCGGGTTATCGACTTCCCACCCCGCCCGGACCACGAACCCGACCATGACGTCGACGATGACCCGGACCTCGGCGACGACCTCGGCGAGGCTGTCGGGGACGGCGGCGCGGGTGGTGTGTCGGGTGAGTTGGTGGGTCCGGTGTTGGAAGGGGAGTTGCTTACCGACGCGGAGAACGCCGAGTTGGACCGGCGGCTGTCCTCCGGGGCGCTGGTGCGCCGCGCCGGGGTCGCGACCCGGGATCGGACGGTGTGGGCTGCGGGTCATGTGCGTACGGCGGTCACCCACCCGCACACGAAAACCGCGTCCAAGCTGGTCGGGCGCAACCTGTGGTACCCGATCGCCGGGGCCGGGGTGGTCATCCGGCGGTGGCGGGATGCGCACGGCGCGAACCGCTACGAGCGGATGATGCGCAAGGCCGAGATCGCTGGGGACCAGGAGGCGTTGTTGGAGTGGGAGGCCCGCGACGTGGCGGAGAAACAGCGCCGCCATGGCCGGGTGATGGACTGGGTCGCCGCCCCGCTGCAACTGGTCGTCGCGATCGGGGTCGCGGTGCTCGCCGCGGCGGGTCTGCTGGTCGGGCTGGGCATCATCCTGGCCATCGCCAACAAGGACGTTGGCATGGTGTTGGCCCCGATCAGCGCGGTGATCGGGGCGATCGCGTTCGTGTTCTGGTTCGCCTCGGTCTACGGCGCCACCGTGCTGCTCGCCGGCACCGCCGGGTTCGTGGCCTACCTGTGGCACACCGGGCGCACCCGCACCGACGCGCCGGGCTGGATGGCCCCCCTCGGCGACGACGCGGGGGAGCGGGACGTGGTCCCGGACGAGCGGGCGATCGTCTCCGCGCTGCGCAACCTCAACCTGGGGCCGTTGAACAAGAAGTTCAAGGAGGGCTGGCAGCCCCGGTGGGTGCAGGCGCCCGCCTATGACGGCAAGGGCTGGCACGCGCAGTTGTTGCTGCCCGAGGCGGTCAACGTGGACATGATCGTGGACCGCAAACCCCTGCTGGCGCACAACCTGCTGCGCCTGCCCGTGGAGGTGTGGCCCACCGAGCCCCGCGACAAGCCCGGCGTGCTGGACCTGCTGGTGCTCGACCAGGGCTCGATGACCAAACCGGTCGAACCGTGGCCGCTGCTCACCGAGGGCACCGCGGACTACTTCAAGGGCGTGCCGGTCGGGGTCGACCCGCGCGGGCGCACGGTGGTCGGGCGGCTGTTCGGGGCGAACTGGGGCAACGCCGGCACCATGGGCTCGGGTAAGTCGACCCTGATCATCACCATGCTGTTGGGTGCGATCCTGGACCCGCTGGTCGACGTCGACGTGTACTGCATGGCGCAGAACGCCGACTACGACCCCCTACGACCCCGGCTGCGGACCCTGTTCAAGTCCGACGACCCCGACGAGGTCCCGAAGGTGCTGGTCGCGCTCAAACAGCTCATGGCCGAGCTGTCCGAACGCGGGCGCATCCTGTCCGCGGCCGGCGAGCCCAAGCTCACCCGCGAACTGGCCGCGGCCGACCCGCGGATGCGCCCGCGGGTGGTCGTCATCGACGAATGCCAGGAGCTGTTCGTCTCCGCCGTGGGCGCCGAGGCGGCCGAGCTGGTGGAGAAGATGATCGCCAAGGCCCGCAAGTACGGGGTGACCATGGTGTTCGCCACCCCCGTGCCGTCGGCGGACAGCCTGCCCCGCAAGGTCGCCAAGGTGCTGTCCAACAAGGCGTGTTTCGCCATCGGTGACCACCAGGGCAACGACGCCATCCTGGGCACCGGCAAGCACAAGGCCGGCATCAGCGCGGTCAACCTGCGCCCGATGACCAAGGACCCCGAAACCGGCGAGGTCGACCCCGGCGACGTCGGCACCGCGATGACCGTCGGGTTCATGCCCCAGGACAGCCTGATGCGCTGCTACCGGGTCATCAAGGAGAAGAACGTCGACCAAGTCACCCCCGTGGTCAAGCGCGCCATGGACCAGCTCGACGGGGTCCAGACCGCCACCGCGCCCGACCCCGACGACGACACAGCCGCGCCGGACCTGCTGGTCGACGTCGCCGAGGTCATGCGCCGCGAAGGCGAAGAGCTGATGGCCCCGGAGAAGCTCATCCACGGGCTGGTCACCCTCAACCCCGGCGCCTACACCGGCGCCACCCCCGCGCAGCTGCGCGACCAGCTACCCGAGACGGCCAAGCCCTACAAAACCCGCGGCCTGATCCGGATCTCAGCGCGGCGCATCGCCGAAGCCATCGCCGAACGCGACCCCGACGACGACGGGGCCGCCGGGGACACCCACGTCGACGGCGACCACGCAGAGTGACCGTCAGGTGGGGGAGGCGGTGAGGGAGGACCCGGGGATCGAGGGAGCCGCTCCCTCGCCCCTCCCTCCCCGCCCCTCCCTCACCTGACCAGCCCGAACCGCCCCGAGGGAGGCGAGGGAGCCGCCCCTCGCTGACCAGCCAAAACACCCCAGAACACGGGATCGAGCCACCACCCGGCGGCTCCCTCCCTTCCCCTCGCACACCCACAGACCGTCACACACAGTAACTGAGGAGACCTGTCCGAGATGGACACGTACACCACCACGACCAACCGCCCACCGACCCCGCCGGCTTGCGCGGGCGGGAGCGCGGCGCTGCGGATGGCGGAGTTCGTCGGCCTGCTCGCCGACGCCGCCCGCATCGCCTCCACCAACCCGGACACGCCGATGCTGTGCGGGGTCCTGCTGCACACCGCCACCCACGCCGGGCGGCCGGTGCTGGTCGCCTCGGCGACCGACCGCTTCATGATGGTCCAGGCCCACGCCCCGCTGGAATTCGGCGGGCTGCCCGGCCGGCTGTGGCTGGCCAACACCCAACTGCGGCAGATCCGCGCCCTGTTCGGCACGCCGGCACGACGCCGCTGCCAGGCGCTCCACGTGCGCATCGCCGTGTCCAGCCACACCAACACCGCCACGATCAGCGAGTTCGAGATGCCCGGCATGGCCATGGCCGCGCTCAGCCTCACCCCGCTCGACACCGGCCCCCACTTCCCCGACATCGCCAAGGTCGCCCGCCAGGAATGGCACCGGTCCGACCAGCCGGTCACGGTCGACCCCCGCCACCTCGCCCGCGCCGCCGCGCTGTGCCGGCGTAACGAATCGCTGCGCATCGAGCTGGCCGGCCCCCGCTCACCAGTGCGCATCACCGTCGGCGAGCGGCTGTGGGTCTACCTGATGCCCCGCCGCGCCGACACCACCCCGATCGCGCCGGTGTTCGACCCGCCCACGGCCACCCCCACCCGGCGAGCGGAGGTGGCCGCATGACCACCACCAACGACACGTTCTGCGACGTCTGCGAGCAGGACAAGCACCCCGCCGAGATCGCCGTCACCGGCCAGGTCCGCGTGTGCTGGGACTGCGTCGAGGACGCCGAGATCGGCGCCGAGGCGGGTGAGGTCTGATGCCGGTCCTGGGCTGCTACTGGGGCGAGCGGAACAACCCCCGCCGCAAGCCCGACACCGGCCCCGACGCGCCGGCCTACGAGCGGGCGCCGAAGGTGGCCGACTACTTCCGCGGTGTCAGCCGCCCACCCCGGGCCATCTACACCCTGGAGCGGGACTGGAGCGAGCGGGCCTGGCGCAAGGCGCCGGTCGAGTGGGTGCCGCTGGACCAGCTCCACGCCACCCAGGACTGGATCTCGGTCAAGGGGCTGCGGCATCACGCCCGGCCCGGTGCCCGGCCTGACGGGAACATCCTGCCCCTGGTCGTGTACTACCGGGGCCGCTGGTGGCTCTTCGACGGCCACCACCGCGCCGTCTGCGCGATGGACCGGGGCGAACGCCGGATCGAGGCCCACGTCCGCCGGCCCGGGCAGGTGGCGGCATGACCCGGATGATGACCGGCCTCGATCGGGACCTGCTCCGCGCCGCGGAGCGCCGCAATCCCGCGCGGCTGGCCACCGCCGCCCACGAGATGGGCCACGCCCTGGCCGCCCTGGACGCCGGCATCACCGTCGACCACGTGCGGCTCAAGTTCGGCATGTTCGGCGGGCTGCACGGCGGGCAGTGCGAATGCGACTGGGACGAATTCGAACCCGACCCGACCTGGAGCCGCGGCCGCAAGATCGGCCAACTGCTGTTCCACCTGGCCGGCCACGCCGCGGAGACCCGCTTCCGCCGCCTCTACCTCAACCAAAACCCTCGTCAGGCCTACCGGGCCGGCAAGGACGACGCGACCAACGACTACTGGCACTTCCGCAACGACCGCAAACGGCTGCGGCTGCGCGGGATCTCCGAGGACTGGGCATTCGACCAGGCCACCACCCTGCTCGAAAACCAGAGCACGCGGCTGGACCGGCTCACGCTGCGCCTCGAACGCGACCACCGCGTCCCCGGGAGGCACCTATGACCCCGGCGAGCGGGCGCGCGGGTCTATCAGACCCTCCGACGCTGCGGCTGCTGTCGCTCGGCGCCGGTGTCCAGTCGACCACCCTCGCGCTGCTCGCCGTCGAGGGCGCACTACCGGCGCCCGACCTCGCGATCTTCGCCGACACCATGTCTGAGCCGCGCAAGGTATACGCGCACTTGGACAGGCTGGTCGCTGTCCTGACCGACGTTGGGATCGAGGTTGTCCGCGTGTCGCAGGGCGACCTGGGGGCCGACACGCTGTCCACCGCAGGGTTCATGCGGCTCCCCGCGTTCGTCCAGGGCGCCGGAAACGGGGCCGCGATGCTGCGTCGCCAGTGCACCGAGCGGTACAAGCTGGAGCCGATTCGCCGCGAGATCCGCCGTCGTCTCGGCGCCAGGACCTCGGCGACCGGTGCTGTGCTCACCCCGCCGCCCGGCGCTGTCGCTGAGCAGTGGATCGGGTTCTCCACCGATGAGATCGGACGGGTCAAGGACCAACGCGTGCCCTACATCCGCAACCGGTACCCCCTGCTTGAGCTGAACATGTCCCGGCAGAACTGCCTGGCGTGGTTGCGGCGGCGCGGGTGGGGTGACACTCCGAAGTCGGCGTGCACGTTCTGCCCGTTCCACGGCAACCGGCAGTGGCGGGAGATGCGCGACCACGACCCCGCGGCATGGGCCGACGCAGTGGAGTTTGACCGTCGGATACGGCAGCGCACGTTCCGCGGTCCGCAGGAGGTTCCGTTCCTGCACCGGTCCCTGCTGCCGCTCGACCAGGCCCCCATCGACCAGGTTCAACGCAAAGAACTACGCGACCAGCAGGGCGACCTGTTCGACCTGGTCGAGCACGGCGACCCGGACGGCTGCTCGCCCTACGGGTGCCGGTCGGGAGGTGAGGCGGCGTGATGCCCACCGCACCCACCCCGGCGCTGGTCGACCCGGAGCGGCAGTTCCTCGGCGCGCTGATGCAGATGCCCCTGCCAGGCGCCCGGCGGGTGCTGGCCGACGTGCGCCCGGACGACCTGGCTCACCCGCCGGGGCAGTGGGTACTAGCGCTGGCGTGCGACGTGGTGGCGGCCGGGCTCGACCCGTCACCGATGGCGCTGCTCGACCGCGCCCGCGAGACCACCGACACCAGCGCGCGCAGCGGCGGCGCGGACCAGCTCGCCCAGTTGGGGGTGTGGCTGGTCGACACCTACCGCGACGCCACCGGCGGCGGCGAGGACTACGCCCGCTGGCTCACCACCGTCCTGCTGCGCCAGGCGTGGCGGCGCGCGGTCGCCGAGCACGCCACCCGCCTGCTCCAGGCCGTCGAGCAGGCCCCGACCGGCGAGCTGTACCGCATCGCCACCGACACCCGCAGGCTCGACCAGCTCTGGTCCCGCTACCAGCACGCCACCGGCCACCCCCCGGTCACGGCCGCGCTCGGCAACGAGCCGGCGAGGAAGGTCGCGGCCTGACATGCCCACTCCCACCCGCACCCGGCACCGGCCCCCGACCAAGCGGCCCGGCCCTTCACCCCATCCCACCCGCGTCAGGCGCTCCACGGGCCTCTCAAAGCGCCCTGAACACGCCCCTCCCACACACGGTGCCCGGGTAGCTCGCCACCCGACCCACGCCGTGGACAGGCGCGGGCGGGCGGGTCAGGCCGGCCGTCGGGGGTTGGCGCCGGGCGGGTGGACCCCCTGGAGGCTCCGATGACCAGTCCCCGCCCGCTGCACGCCGTCCCGAGCTCGGCCCCGCCCGGCACCACGCTCGGCGCGGGGGTCGGGCCGGCGCGGGTCGCCGAGGACGCCGCCCGCGCCGAGGTCGCCCGCGCCCGCCGCGAACTCCCACAGGTCGACGACGCGGTCTGGGAGTGCTACCTCGGCGGGCTCACCAACGGGGTCGCGGAGACCAGCGAGGCCGACCCCATCGGCATCTACACCACCCTGCTCGCCGCCGCCGGGGTCTACCTCGGCCAACACCCCCACGTCCAAGCCGGCGACGACCACCACCCCCTGCTCGTGTGGCCCATGCTCATCGGCCGCACCGGCGGCGGGCGCAAAGGCGCCAGCATGTCCGCCGCCCGCCGCCTACTACGCGCCGCCGACCCCGGATTCCTCGCCACCAACCTGCGCTCCGGGCTCACCTCCGGAGAAGGCCTGGCCGCCATCTTCGCCGAACCCGACGACACCCAAACCGACCCCGACAACCCCGCCGAACCCGACACCGACCGCCCACCGGCCCGACGCCGGGGCCGCGCGCTGCTCCCACCCGGCGACCGAAGGCTGTTGGTGTTCGAACCCGAATGGGCCGCCGTCATGGCCCGCATGCGCCGCGAAGGCAACACCCTCTCGGCGACCCTGCGCGCCGCGTGGGAAGGCGGGGACCTGTCCACCCTCAACGTCACCGCCCGCGTCGCACCCGACAGCCACGTCGGTCTCCTCGCGCACATCACACCCGAGGAATTCCGCGCGAAACTGTCCGCCTCCGACCTCGCCGGAGGCACCTACAACCGGTTCCTACCCATCGCGGTCGCCCGCGCCCAATTCCTCCCCCTGTCCCACGGCGCCCCCGCCGACCTCATCGATGAACTCGGCGCGAGCCTGGCGAAACGACTCCAGAAAGGCGCCCACCTCGGCCGCATCGGCCTCACCGCACCCGCCGCCGCCCTCTGGCGCGGGCTGTATGTCGAATTCGGCACCGACCACGGCGACACCGGCCCCGTCGAACAATTCCTCGCCCGCACCGCCCCCAACTGCCTACGCATCGCCGCCATCCACGCCGCCCTCGACAACACCCCCGACATCGAACCCGACCACCTCAACGCCGCCGCCGCCCTCGTGCGCTACAGCATCGCCTCCGTACGCACCATATTCAGCAACAACGGCGACCAACGCCGCCTGCTCGACTTCATCACCGAAGCCGGCCCCACCGGACGCACCCGAACCGAGATCACCAACGTGTGCTTCGGCAAGAACCGCACCAGCGAGGACATCGAGCCCCTGCTCGACACCCTGGAAGCGGCCGGCGCCATCAGCCGCGCGAAGCGCCCGCCCGGAGGCAAGGGAGGCCGGCCCACCGCGGTGTACGTCGCGCAGCGCTACGGAAGAAACGGAGAAACGGACAAACCCCCCTGACCTGTGCAAACACAGCGCGAGTTTCTCCGTCGCGCTACGGAAGAACCCCCACCCACCAGGGTTCTTCCGTACTCCGACGGACAAACCCCAGCCGCAAAACCGCAGGTCAGGCTAGTTAGTCCGTTCTTCCGTTTCTTCCGTAGCCCCACGACCCGAGGAGACCCCCATGCAGCCAGCCGCGGCCACCAACCATCCGGCCCACCATGGGCCAGCCACCAAGGAGACCCGACCCCCATGGGTGCCCGACGCCTCACCATCCCGGACATCTGCGCCGATCTCGGCATCAACCGATCCACCTTCTACGAGTGGCGCGCTAAAGGACGCGCGCCGCGCTGCCTGAAACTGCCGAACGGGGAGATCCGAATCAGACAAGCCGACTACGAAGCGTGGCTCGACACCTTGGAGGAGGCAGCGTGATGGACGAAACCAGCTTCAAGGTGAGCATCCACCAAACCGAGACCGTCACCGGCAAACGGGCCACCAGTCATAAGGTCCGTTGGAGTGTGGCCGGGCAGCGACGTAAGCGCCCGTTCAAGACAGCCGCTCTCGCCGACAGTTTTCGGGCCGAACTGGTCGCGGCAGCGCGGAAAGGCGAAGCGTTCCGAACCTCGGACGGCTTGCCCGTCTCGATGGGCCGCGCCCAAAATGACATGGGATTTTACGATTTCGCGTGTGCGTTCGTCGACATGAAATGGGGGCGGGCCGCCGCCACCACCCGGCGCACCCACGCGGAGGCAATGACCGCCGTCACCGTGGCGATGCTGGTCGATCGCGGCGGCCGGCCCGACGCGAAGTTGATTCGGAGCGCGTTGACCCGGTGGGGCTTCAACACGGTCAGACGTGACCACGACGTCCCGCAAGAGGTCGCGGCAACCCTGCGATGGGTCAAGGAGCACACCCGGAAGGTGTCCGCTCTGCGTGACCCGGAGATCCTAAGATCCGTGCTGGATTCCCTCGCGCGGAAACTCGACGGCACCTCGGCAGCGCCAACCGTCGAGAACCGGCGAAGGAGGATTCTCATCACCGCGATGGGATACGCGGTGGAAAAGAAGATCCTCGATAGCAACCCGATCCCGGCCCTCAAGTGGACACCGCCGAAGTCCTCGCACGTCGTTGACCGGCGTCGGGTGGTCAACCCCATGCAAGCGCGGACACTGCTCAATGCGGTGCGGAGCCAACAGCGCACCGGGCGTCGGCTGGTCGCGTTCTTCGGGTGCCTTTACTTCGCTGCCCTGCGCCCCGAGGAAGCCGTCAACCTTGGCGAGGACAACCTAGATCTACCGGCCGAAGGGTGGGGAGATCTGCACCTGGAGCGCGTCACGCCCTACGCCGGGAAGGAGTGGACCGACAGCGGACTCAACCGAGACGAGCGCCAGCTCAAGCACCGTGCAGTAGGGGAATGGCGGACGGTGCCCAGTCCGCCCGAACTCACGGCCATGTTGCACGAGCACCTGAGGGCGTTCGGCACGGCGCCGGACGGCCGCCTGTTCCGAGGCGAACGCAACGCCGACGAGCTGCCCAAGCTTACGATCCTCCGGACCTGGCAGCGAGCGCGTGCGCGGGCCTTCACCGAGGAAGTGGCGGCGTCGAACCTGGCCAAGACCCCGTACGACCTGCGCCACGCAGCGGTGTCGACCTTCCTCAACGGCGGGATACCACCGACCACGGTCGCGGAGTGGGCCGGCCAGTCGGTCGAGGTGCTGCTCGCGATCTACGCCAAGTGCCTCGACGGCACGGACGCCGCGATCCGGGCACACGTACAGCACGTACTCGGGTGGCAGTAGGGGCCGGGCGCGGGCCGACATAGGGCCGGGATAACCGCAAACGGCCGGTGACGGCCGGACATCGCCGGACAGATGAACGAGGCCCCTGACTGGGTTAGCCCTGGTCAGGGCCTCGTTTGTGCTGGTCCAAGGTGCGAGCGAGGGGCGCCCTCGGCAGGATTCGAACCTGCGACACCCGCTTTAGGAGAGCGGTGCTCTATCCCCTGAGCTACGAGGGCCGGGGTGTGTCACGGTAAGGGTAACGGGCGGGCGGGGGCGAGCGGGTTGCGCCCTGGTCGGGTGCGCGGAGAGGGTGGCGGGGTGGGGCTGTACGAGGTGATCCACGGGCGGCGGGACGTGCGGGCGGAGTTCACCGGGGCGCCGGTCGGGGCGGACGTGTTGGAGCGGGTGCTGCGGGCGGCGCACGCGGCTCCGAGCGTGGGGCTCAGCCAGCCGTGGGACTTCGTGATCGTGCGGGACAGGGAGACTCGGTCGGCGTTCCGGGAGCACGTGCGGGAGCAGCGGCGGCGGTTCGCGGAGAGCTTGGACGGCGGCCGCGCCGGGACGTTCGAGAAGATCAAGATCGAGGGGATACTGGAGGCCACGCTCGGGGTGGTCGTGACCTATGACCCCGGGCGGGGCGCGCCGGCGGTGCTGGGGCGGCACACCATCGCCGACGCGGGGCTGTACTCGGTGTGCCTGGCCATCCAGAACCTGTGGCTGGCGGCCACCTCGGAGGGGCTCGGGGTCGGGTGGGTGTCGTTCTACGAGGAGGGGTTCCTGGCCGGGCTGCTCGGCATTCCGGACGGGATACGGCCGGTGGCGTGGCTCTGCGTGGGGCCGGTCAGCCACCTCGAAACCGTGCCTGACCTGGAGCGACACGGGTGGCGGCGACGGCGGCCGCTGGAGCGCGCGGTGCACCACGGACGGTGGGGCGAGCGGCTGCGCTAGCGTTTTCGGACGTGGTTCGTGTCGTTCTGATCCTGGTGGCGGTCCTGGCGGTGGCCGGATGCGCGGGCGGTGGCGCGCCGCCGCAGGGCCCGCCCGGCTCCGTCCCGCCGGCCTGTCCGGACACCGTCGACCCCGCCGCGCTGGCCTGCCGGATCAACGCCGGCGAGGCCGCCTTCCGGGGCGGCACGAGGACGGACGCCGCCGAGGCCGGCGCGCGCCTGCAGGCGGCCTACCGTGACCTCGCCGAGCATCCGGAGTGGGACGCGGCGGTGCTGGGCGCGGTCGGGCCGGAGCTGCGTGACCAGGTCGGCCATGCCGTCGCGGCGGCCAGGGAGCTTACCTCGCTGGCCGGCGCGCCGTCGCCCACCATGCCGCCGTGGCGGATCGTCGACCCGCTGCCGGGCGAGGCGCTGCGCGGGTTCTACGACGAGGGGCAGCGGCGGTTCGGGGTGCGGTGGTCGGTATTGGCCGCCATCAACCTGGTGGAGACGCGGATGGGTCGGATCGTCGGGACGTCCACCGCCGCCGCGCAGGGGCCGATGCAGTTCATCCCGACGACCTGGGCGAGCTACGGAATGGGCGGCGATGTGTGGCAGCCCCGCGACGCGATCCTGGGCGCGGCGAACTACCTGGCCGCGAACGGCGGTGCGAGCGATGCCACCCTGGACCGCGCGCTGAAGCGGTACAACAACGACGTGCGGTACGTGCGCGCGGTGCGGCACTACGCGGCGATGATGGACGCCGACCCGCGCGCGTTCGACGCGGTGCACGCCTGGCCGGTGGAGTACCGCACCACGGCCGGCGACATCCCGCTGCCCACCGGGTACGCCTCGGACCGCTCCGTCCCGGTGCAGGAGTGGCTGGCCAGCCATCCGCGCTAGGCCGGTCTCGCGGCGCGCAGGGTCAGGAGCGTGATCTCCGGCGGCGCGCCCACCCGCACCGGCGGACCCCAGAACCCGACGCCGCGCGTAACGTACAGCCAGGTCCGGCCGACCCTGGTCAGCCCGGCGAGCACCGGCTGGTCGAGCAGCACCACGTAGCCAAGCGGCAGGATCTGGCCGCCGTGGGTGTGCCCGGAGATCTGCAGGTCGACGTCCCGGCGGGCGGCCTGGTCGACCATGACCGGCTGGTGCGCGAGCAGCACCACCGGGCGGGACTGGTCGCGGCCGGCCAGCGCGGCGTCCAGGTTCGCCCCGTGCCCCGGCTCGCCCGAGCGCGCGGCGGTCCGGTCGTCGATGCCGGCCAGGTCGAACGTCGGTCCTCCGGGCCGCCCTACCGCCACCCGCTCGTTGCGCAACACCCGTACCCCGATCGTCGGCAGGAACTCGCACCACTGCTCGGCGCCGGAGAAGTACTCGTGGTTGCCGGTCACGAAGTACGCGGGCGAGCGCAGCGTGCCCAGCACCGACGCGGCCGGCCCCAGCTCGTCGACGCTCCCGTCCACCAGGTCGCCCACGATCGCGACCAGGTCGGTCCGCTCGGCGTTGACCCGGTCCACCACGTCGGCCAGGAACGGTCTGCCGTTGATCGCCCCGATGTGCACGTCGGAGAGCACCGCGATGGTGAACCCGTCCAGCGCCGGGTGCCACCGGTCCAGCGGGATCTCGCGGCGGACCAGCTGGGGCGAGGCGGCCTGGGTGATGCCGTAACCGGTGGTCCCCGCGCCGACCAGCACGGCGGCGCCGGCGATCACCCTGGGCAGCCGCCGCCGCGACGGGTCCACCCGCCGGCGCAGCACCGCCCGTGGCACCTCCGCCACCGCGAGCACCGTCGCCACGTACAGCGCCAGCACCAACCACAGGTATCCGACCCAGCTCAGCGTCCGGGTCTGGTCCGCGCTCAGCGCAGCGCGCAGCCCGAACGCCGCGAGCGTGCCCGCCCCCAACAGCGCGACCACCACCGCCCCCGCCAGCCGCCACTTCCGCCCGCCGGCAACCCCGTGCACCAACCGCCAGTACAGATAAACGTGCAACAAGACGACCACCGCGACGACGGCGAGCAGAAACGTCACACTCCGATCATGCCCGGCCGCGCGCACCCGCCGTGCTCAAAGGGCCACCCGCACATCCACTTCATACTTCGCACACCGGTTCCAGCGCGTGTGCGGAGTACGAACCGGGTGTGCGAGCGGACCTCGCTAGCGGGCCAGGAGGGGGCCGGGGGAGGAGCTGGCGGTGGCGTCGGCGGGGGTGTCGTGGAGGGCGGAGCCGGCCTTGTACTCCTCCCAGGACATCAGCCAGTCGGGGATGTCGCCGTCGGCCTTGGTGAGCGGGCGGGTGGAGTTGACGATGTTGACCGGGTCGCCGATCTGGACCCAGTCGTAGAAGACCTTGCCGTTGGCCGGCGAGAGGTTCACGCAGCCGTGGGAGACGTTCGAGCGGCCCTGTTGTCCCACCGTCGCGCCGTTGACGTGCACGAACTCGCCGTTGTTGGAGATGCGCACGGCCAGCGGGAGCACCTCGTCGTAGTAGCCGTCCTCGCCCTTCTCCGGGCCGCCCCAGGAGTCCGACGTCATGCGCTTGCTCAGGTGCTTCTCGAACGCCACGTGCATGCCGTACTGGGTGGGGTACTGCGGGCGGCCGAAGGACGCCGGGACGGTCCGGATCGGCTTGCCGTCGGCGAACATGGTGAACGTGTGCTTGGCCGCGTCCCCGACCGCCATCTGGCTGCGGCCGATGGTGAAGTTGGCCTTGTGGTCGGCCGCGCCGAAGGTGCCGGCGCCGGCGTCCACGCCGCGCAGCGCCGAGTTCACGGTGACCGCCGTGCCCGCCTTCCAGAACTCGCGCGGGCGCCAGTTCACCTGGTCGTTGCCCACCCAGTGGAAGGAACCCTCGGTCGGCACGCTGGTCTGGATGCTGAGCCGGCGCTCCACGGCCGCCCGGTCGGAGACGTCGCGGTTGAAGTAGATCGAGATCGGCATGGCGATGCCGACCTGCGCGCCGTCGGTCGGCCGGATGTACTGCACCTGCAGCGTGCGCGCCGGGGTCACGGTGCGGAACGCGGTGGTCAGGCCGGGCGCGGGCTTGCCGTCGAGGCCGACCCCGGCCGCGGTCACGTTGTAGTCGGAGTTGAACGCCAGCGGCGCGGACGTCCAGCGGGTGCGGTCCGGGCTGAGCGTGCCGTCCAGCGGCTTGCCGCCGGGGCCGGTCGCGGTCACGGTGGTCAGGGTGCCCTTGCTCGCGGTGATCACCAGCGGCTCGGTGATGCCGACGCCCTGCGCGCCGGGCGGGATGGACGGGGTCAGCGACGCCGCCGGTACCGGCGCGGCCACCACGGCCGAGCCCGCGGCCCCGGAGAAGTGCAAGCCGGTCAGCGTTGACGCGGTCAGCGAGGTGGCCACGGCGGCGGCGAGCGCCCACCGCATCGCCCTACTGTCCCGCACTCCGACGCCTCCTTCGCGTGTTCAGATCATATGCCGGTCGGCGACCCCGGAGACTCTGTCGGGGCATCGTCACGCGAGGGTGTCGAGGATATGTCGATCGGGTGCGAATCTGAGACAGTTTCACGCTCCCGATAGGGGTGTGTACCCTCTCAGGCCGCTCTCAGACGTCGGGTTCACACTGATCGCATGCGCATTCTCGTGGTCGACGACGACCGGGCGGTCCGCGAGTCGCTGCGACGTTCGCTGGCGTTCAACGGCTACCAGGTCGATCTGGCCACCGACGGACAGGCGGCGCTCACGGCCGTGAACATGGCCCGCCCGGACGCCATGGTGCTGGACGTCATGATGCCCCGGCTGGACGGGCTGGAGGTGTGCCGGCGGTTGCGCGGCACCGGCGACGACCTGCCGATCCTGGTGCTCACCGCCCGCGACGCGGTCTCCGACCGGGTGGCCGGGCTGGACGCCGGCGCCGACGACTACCTGCCCAAGCCGTTCGCCCTGGAGGAGCTGCTGGCCCGGCTGCGCGCGCTGCTGCGCCGCCGCACCGGTGGCCCGGGCGGCGAGCCGGGGCTGGCCCCGCTCACGTTCGCCGACCTCTCGCTGGACCCGGAGACCCGCGAGGTGCGCCGGGGCGAGCGCGAGATCAGCCTGACCCGCACCGAGTTCTCCTTGCTCGAACTGCTGCTGGCCAACCCGCGCCGGGTGCTCACCAGGGGCCGCATCCTGGAGGAGGTCTGGGGCTACGACTTCCCGACCACAGGGAACGCCCTCGAGGTCTACATCGGTTACCTTCGGCGCAAGACCGAGAGCGACGACGAACCGCGCCTGATCCACACCGTCCGGGGCGTCGGGTACGTGCTGCGAGAGAGCCCCCCGTGAAGGCCATTCACAACCCGGAACCGAGGGCGGGCCGGAGGTCTGACAGAGGGAGCGGAGCGACCGACCCTCAGCGAGCGAGCGCGTGTCGCCGAGGGTCCGGTCCGCCGAGACGAGCTGGGTCAGGATCGTACGACCGTTGTGAACGGCCTTCACTTGAAGAAGACACCGTGATGTCAAGGAAGCCGTGCTTGTAGGCGGGATGCGTGCGGTCCGGTCCGGGGTCGAGATCTCGCTGCGGATGCGGGTGGCGCTGCTCGCCGCCGTGATGGTCGGGCTCGCGGCGGCCGGGGTCTCGGCGGCCGCGTTCTGGGTGGTCAAGAGCGCGCTGTTCTCCGACCTGGACGACCAGCTGCGCCAGCGTGCGGCCACCGTGGTGGCCAGCGGGGTGGGCGACGACCCGCAGAACCTGCCGGCGGCCGCGCTGTACGGCTCGGACATCCGGGTCGAGCTGGTCAACCCGCAGGGCGGCGGGTTCGCCATCCGCAACTCCCCGCCGCCGCCGATCGGCCAGCCGGAGCTCGCGGTGGCCGCCGGGCGGCTGGACAACTCGCTGCGTACCACGCACGACATGCGGGTGCTCGCGGTGCCGGCCGGCGGCGGGCTCGCGCTGGTGCTGGCCCAGCCGATGAGCCCGGTGCGGCACACCCTGGCCGGGCTGGGAGTGGTGCTGGCGCTGGTCGGCGGGGCGGGCGTGGTGCTGGCCGGGCTGGCCGGTGCGACCGTGGCCGGGGCCGGGCTGCGCCCGGTGCAGCGGCTCACGGCGGCCACCGAGCGGGTCGCCGCCACCGGTGACCTGCGCCCGATCCCGGTCACCGGCAACGACGAGCTGGCCAGGCTCACGCACAGCTTCAACCTGATGCTCGGCGCGGTGGCCGGCGCCCAGGAGCAGCAGCGGCGCCTGGTCGCGGACGCCGGGCACGAGCTGCGGACCCCGCTCACGTCGCTGCGCACCAACGTGGAGCTGCTGATCGCGGCCGGGTCCGGGTCCGGCGCGGCGGCGCTGCCCGAGGCGGACCGCAAGGAGATCTTCGACGACGTGCGCGGCCAGATCGAGGAGCTGTCCACCCTGGTCGGCGACCTGGTCGAGTTGGCGCGCGACGACGCGCCGCAGGCCGTGCACGAGCAGGTGGACCTGGTCGAGGTGGTGGAGCGGGCGCTGCAGCGGGTCCGGCGCAGGGCCGGCGACGTGCGGTTCGAGGCCCAGCTCATGCCGTGGACGCTGCCGGGCGACGCCACCGCGCTGGAGCGCGCGGTGCTGAACCTGCTGGACAACGCCGCGAAGTGGAGCCCGCCGGACGGCGTGGTGCAGGTCGGGCTGCATCCGGTCGGGGACGGCACGGCGATGCTGGAGGTGGCGGATGCCGGGCCGGGGATCGCGAAGGAGGACCTGGCCAAGGTGTTCGACAGGTTCTACCGCGCCGCCGAGGACCGGGGCCGGCCGGGCAGCGGGCTGGGGCTGGCCATCGTCAAGCAGGTGGCCGAGCGGCACGGCGGTTCGGTACGGGCCGGCAGCAGCACCAGCGGCGGCGCGCTGCTCGCGGTCCGGCTGCCTGGCGAGGCTGGCTGACCGGGCCGGCTGTCACCGTGGCGTGCGGCGCCTGATCATGGTCAGAACGCTGCTCGGCGACGGCACCCCCAGGGAGTGCGGCGGTCACTCGCCGCCGCTAGCATCCGCCTGACGGGGGACCTTTTCGGGTCCGAGCACCGCCGAAGGCCCCGCGAGCCCTACGCTCGGTGGTCAGGGCTCGTTCGGGTGGTTTCCGCGAGGCCGGGTCCTGGTCTCCGACCGCCACGCGAACCACGGTGAGGGTATGGCCCACGACGACACGCCAGGGCAGCAGGGCAACGCGAGCGGGCGCGACGCGGCACCCGTTGCGGAAGGGCCATCGGCCGAGACGAAACCGCCGGACGGCGACGCCGCACCCGCCTCGGCCTCCGCACCCGCTTCCGCTTCCGCTTCCGCCTCGGCCGAGGGCGAGCCGCGCACGGACACCGAGGAGCCGACGGCCCGCAACGGCGAGGCCACGCCGGGGCCGAACTGGGACGAGCGCTCGCCGTGGGCGCGGCCGGGCTCCGGCACGACGGAATCGGCCGGGCCGGGCGGCACGGCCTCGATGGGCGGCCAGCCGTACTCGCCGTACCCCTCGACGCAGCCGTACGCCGGTCCGCAGCCGTATCCGCTGCCCGGTGACGCCGGGTATGCCGGCCAGCCGTACCAGGGGTCGCCCCAGGACGCGGGCGTGCCGCCGCCCTACCCGGGTGCGCCGACGCCCCGCTATCCGGTCGACTCCGCCGCCCAGGGCGGCCCCGATCAGTCCGCGTCCGCCGCCACCTACCCGGCGCTCGCGCCACCGGTCCCGCCGCCCGCCCCGCCGCAGCCCCAGCAGCGGCCGGGCGGTGGCGGGTCGGCCGGCCGGATCCTGCTCGGCGCCGTCGCGCTGGCGCTGGTGGCCGCGCTGATCGGCGGTGGGCTCGGCGGCATGATCGGCTACCGGGCCGCGTCCGGTGGCAACCCGCTCGGCGTGCTCGGCTCCCCGCTGGCCGACGGCGAGACCACCGCGGTGGAGGCCGTCTCGCAGCAGGTGCTGCCGTCCGTCGTGCAGATGCGGGTGATCTCCGGGCCGCGCTCCGGTGCCGGCTCGGGCATGGTGCTCAGCGCGGACGGCCTGATCCTGACCAACAACCACGTGATCGAGGCAGCCGCCGGTGGTGCCGGCAAGATCATGGTGCTGTTCCAGAACGGCAGGTCCGCGCAGGCGCAGATCGTGGGCCGGGACCCGAGCTCGGACATCGCGGTGATCAAGGCCCAGAACACGACGGGCCTCACCCCGATCGCGCTGGGCAACTCCGACGTGCTGCGGGTGGGCCAGCCGGTGATCGCGATCGGGTCGCCGCTCGGGCTGGGCGGCACCGTCACCACCGGGATCATCAGCGCGCTGAACCGCGCGGTCTCGGTGGGCAGGGACGACCCGGGCGACCCGGACTCCACCGAGGTGCTCAACGCGATCCAGACCGACGCCGCGATCAACCCGGGCAACTCGGGCGGTCCGCTGGTGGACATCCAGGGCCGGCTGATCGGGATCAACACCGCGATCGCCGGCGTCGGCGGGCCCGCGGGCGAGTCGGCCGGCTCGGTCGGGCTGGGCTTCTCGATCCCGATCAACCAGGTCAAACGGATCGCCGACGAGCTGCAGCGGACCGGCCAGGCCACCAAGCCGGTGCTCGGGGTGGAGATCCAGCGGCAGTCCCGGCTGGCGCCGCTGTCCGACCCGCCGGGCGCGAAGGTGGTCTCGGTCAAGCCGCCGGACGGCCCCGCCGGCCAGGCCGGGATCAAGGCCGGAGACGTGATCGTCAAGATCAACGAACGGGTCATTACCACCGGCGACGAGCTGGTCGCCACGGTCCGCTCGCACGCGCCGGGCGAGACGGTCACGCTGGAGCTCAGCGACGGCCGGTCCGCGAAGGTGGCGTTGCGCGGTGAGCCGGTGCCGGCGACGAAGTGACGGATCTGTTACGCACGGTGAAGTTGGGACGGCTCGGGCCGTCCCAAGAGGTCACCTTTAGAAAACAGCCCGGATTTGGCGGGGTCGAATCCGCCAATTGCGGGTACCGTGGGGATATCCAGCCAGTCCTGGCCCGACGGTCGCGGGCCGGGCTTTAGCCGCCGCGCCGGCGTAGGTCCCCCCTCCCCACGCCGGCGCGGCTCCTAAATGCCAGCGTCGTTTCGGGTGCCTTACGGAGTGATGACGTCACCCGCCGCCTCGGTCGTTTGCGTTGCCGGGCCGCACCCGACGCTGCGAGCCTGTGTCCGATGACGGACCCCAATGAGGACTAGGCGATGACGGGCGCGGCCGGTCATGTGTTGGTGATCGACGACGACCCCACGGTGCGCGACGTGGTGGGCCGCTACCTGGCCAGGGCCGGCTACCAGGTGTCGGTCAGCCCGGACGGCGAGCACGGCCTGCGCGCCGCCGTGTCCCATCCGCCCGACCTGGTGGTGCTCGACCTGATGCTGCCCGGCCGCTCCGGGCTGGAGATCTGCGCCGAGCTGCGCGCTCGCGGCTCCACCCCGGTGATCATGCTGACCGCGCTCGGCGAGGAGGAGGACCGGGTGGTCGGCCTGGAGCTCGGCGCCGACGACTACGTGACCAAGCCGTTCAGCCCTCGGGAGCTGGTGCTGCGGGTGGGCTCGGTGCTGCGCCGGTCCCGGGACGCCGCCGCCCGCCCGGACGGCGCCGGCCAGACCCTGGTGGACGGCGACCTGGTGATCGAGACCTCCGCCCGCCGCGCCGTCCTCGCCGGCCACGAGCTCGCGCTCACCACCCGCGAGTTCGACCTGCTGGCGTTCCTGATCCGCCACCCCGGGCGCGCGTTCGGGCGCCCCGAGCTGCTGGAACGGGTCTGGGGCTGGAGCTTCGGGGACCAGTCGACGGTCACCGTGCACGTGCGCCGGCTGCGGGAGAAGGTGGAGGCCGACCCGACCGCCCCGCGCCGGATCACCACCGTGTGGGGCGTCGGCTACCGCTACGACCCGGCCACCGGGGAGCCCCGATGATTGAGATCTGGGGCGAGCTCGGGCAGGTGTGGGGGCTGGCGCTCGCCTTCACCCTCCCGGTGGCGCTGGCCGGCGCGGTGCTGCTGCAGCTCATGCGGCGGCGCTCGATCACCGCGGCGGTCACCGTGCTGGTGCTCATCCCGGTGCTCGCGGCGCTGGTCGGGGTGCTCGCGGTGAGCGGCTTCATGCTGGACCGGATGAACGGGCGGGTCATCGCGGTCTGCCTGGTGGTGGCCGCCGTCTCGGTGCCCGCCGGCCTGCTGCTCGGCCGGGGCCTGGCCAGGGACAGCGTCTGGGAGCGCGAGGCCAGGCAGCGCGAGCGAGCCGCCGAGTCGGCCCGCCGCGAGCTGGTCACCTGGATCAGCCACGACCTGCGCACGCCGCTGGCCGGCATCAGGGCGATGTCCGAGGCGCTCGCCGACGGCGTGGTCGATGACCCGGCCGAGACCGGCCAGTACGCCCGGCGGATCGGCCGCGAGACCGAACGGCTGGCAGGCATGGTCGACGACCTGTTCCAGCTGTCGCGCATCACCTCCGGCGCGCTGCGCCTGACCCTGCACGCGGTGTCGCTCGGCGAGGTGGTGTCCGAAGCGGTGGCCGCCGAGCTGGCCGGTGCGGCTCGCAGGCGCGTGCACCTGATCGCCGACCCCGACCCCGACGCCGGCTGGCCCGTGGTCCGGGGCAGCGACCCCGAGCTCGCCAGGGTGGTCCGCAACCTGGTCTCCAACGCCATCCGCCACACCCCGCCCGACGGCACCGTCGTGCTGGCCGCCGGCGTCGACGGCGACCAGGCCTGGCTGCAGGTCCAGGACGGCTGCGGCGGCATCCCCCAGTCCGACCTGGACCGCGTCTTCGACGTCGCCTTCCGAGGCACCGCCGCCCGCACCCCAACCCCCGCCGCGGCGGAGCCGATCAGGCCGGATCGGGCAGGCACGCCGGCGGACGCTGGCGCCGGGCTTGGGCTGGCCATCGCCCGGGGACTGGTGGAGGCGCACAACGGCGAGATCGCGGCGTGCAACCACGGCCCCGGCTGCCGCTTCGAAGTCCGGCTGCCCCTCGCCGACCGAGCCTGACCCACCCCGCGGACTCCCGCATCGCCCGCTTACCGGAGCCTTACGGTTTGCGGTGATCGAGCCATGTGACCTGGTCAGGCCCGTACCGTCGGCGCCATGAAGGCCAGGTCGCCGAGCCGCGCCACCCGACTTCGCGGGGACCGCGCCGTCCGCGCCCATGTCACGGCCCGGGTGGCATGGCGCAGCCCGCTGCGGGGGCCGTGGCTGACCTCGGTGCTCGGGGCTGTGCTGCTGGCGGGCCTGCCCCTGGTGGTGATCACCGGGCTGTTGGACTACATCGCCTATGGGCCGGAGCTCGGGCAGGCCTTGCCCGCCGGCGTCGGTTGGCTTCGCCCGCCGGTGTTCGACTGGCCCACCCGCCCGTCCTGGCTGTTCCGGCTGACCCAGGGGCTGCATGTCGGCCTCGGGCTGGTGCTGGTGCCGGTGGTGCTGGCCAAGCTCTGGTCGGTGATGCCCCGCCTGTTCGCCTGGCCGCCGGTGCGGTCGCCGTGGCACGCGGTCGAGCGGCTGACCCTGGTCCCGCTGGTCGGCGGCGCCCTGTTCGAGATCGTCACCGGCGTGCTGAACATCCAGTACGACTACGTGTTCGGCTTCGACTTCTACACCGCGCACTACTACGGCGCGTGGGTGTTCCTGGCCGGGTTCATCGCGCACGTGACCGTCAAGCTGCCCCGGATGACGCGCGCGCTGCGCTCCCGGTCGCTTCGGGCCGAGCTGCGCACCTCGCTCGCCGACACCCGTCCGGAACCCGTGCTTCCCGGCGATGGACCGGACGGCCTGGTCGCCGCGAGTCCCGCGCCGGCCACGATGTCCCGCCGCGGCCTGCTCGCGCTGGTCGGCGGCGGATCGTTGCTGGTCGCGGCGCTGACCATCGGACAGACGGTGGACGGGCTTCGCGGCACCGCATGGCTGCTGCCGCGGGGCCGGAGCCAGGACGACGGCCCGACCGGGTTCCCGATCAACCGCACGGCCGCCGCGGCCGGCATCACCAGCGCGCGGGTGGGCGCCGACTGGCGGCTCACGCTCACCGGCGGCCCCGCTCCGGTGATCCTTGACGGGCCGGCGCTCGTCGCGTTGCCACCGCACACCGCCGAGCTGCCGATCGCCTGTGTGGAAGGTTGGTCCACCACCCAGACCTGGTCCGGTGTCCGCCTCGCCGACCTGGCCGCCCTGGCCGGCGTGCACCGGCCGGAGTCGGCGCTGGTCCGTTCGATCGAGCGCGGCGGCGCGTTCTCCTCCGCGCGGTTGACCGGCGCACAGGTCCTGGACCCGGACGCATTGCTGGCCACCGCCGTCAACGGCGTGCCGCTCAGCCTGGACCACGGCTATCCGGCGCGGGTGATCGTGCCCGCGTTGCCCGGCGTGCACTGCACGAAGTGGGTCGGCGCGATCGACTTCGAGGTCCGGCCATGATCACGCTCGGGATGCTGGTCTGGTTCGCGGCCGCCACCGTGGCGCACGACCTGTTGCTCTTCCCGCTGTACACCGCCGCCGACCGATTCCTTGTCCGGTCGCTCGCCTCCCGCCGCGCGGTCAACTACGTGCGGGTGCCCGCGCTCGCTTCGGGGTTGACCTTCCTGTTGTTCCTGCCAGGCATCATCCGCCAGGGCGCCGACACCCACCTGGCCGCGACCGGCCTCGACCAACAGCCGTTCCTGACCCGCTGGCTCGCGTTGTGCACGGCGTTCTTCGTGGTGTCCGCGCTGACACTCGCCGTCCGCACCCCTACCGCCCGCCGGAAGGCCCGGGCGCGGACCAACCAACGGCGCTGACCGAGCACGACTTGGTGATCTTGCTCGGCGAACGGAACGGTCGCATGCGAACCGATGAACCGCGCCCCGTCCGTGATCATGACGCGCGCCATGCCGGGATCGGGGCACCGGCTACGGTATGCGGCATGGAGATGGCACCGCCGCGCCTTGGACGCGCCCTTGTCGTGATCGTCGACGACCGCGCCGCGCACGGTGAGCACGAGGACACCACCGGCCCGCTGGTCACCGAGCTGCTCGAAGAGGGCGGGTTCGTGGTGGACGCCGTGGTCACGGTGCCCGGTGAAGCGGTAGCCATCCGCAACGCGCTGAACACCGCGGTGATCGGCGGGGTGGACCTGGTGGTCACCGTCGGCGGGACCGGGGTGTCCCCCCGGGACGTGACCTCGGACGCCACCGCCGGCGTGCTGGACCGGCCGATCCCCGGCATCGCCGAGGCCATCCGGGCGTCCGGGCTGGCCGCCGGCGCCATCGACGCGGGGCTGTCCCGAGGGCTCGTCGGGGTGTCCGGCAGCACGCTCGTGGTCAACCTGGCCGCCTCCCGCGCGGCCATCCGGGACGGGATGGCCACCCTCACGCCGCTGGTCTCGCACGTGATCGAGGAGCTGTCCGGCCTCGACGAGGCGTGACCCACCGTGTCGGGCGAGCACGAGCCACGCCCGGCGGGCAGCCCCGATCCCGCCGAGGCCGTCGCCGATCCGGCCGGGAACACCGATCCGGCGGAGAACCCCGGTCCCGCCAACGCCGTCACCGATCCGGCGGAGAACGCCGCTCCTGCCGAGGCTCTCGCCGATCCGGCCGAGGTCGCGGCGCGCAGGCGGCGGCTCGCCGAGGTGTTCGGTGACGTGTTGCCGGATGCCACCGGGGACGATGCGCCCGACACCGTGACGCGGGACGATCGGCCCGCCGACCTCACCGAGCGTTGGTACTCGGAGAACCGGCCACCGCATCACGACAAGGGCTGACCACCGCGGCAGGCGACTCGCGCCGTCCAGTCCCTACATCAACCACCCCCAATCTCACTCTCGTGGTGTTCCGTTGCCACCGGCCTCATCGGTCCGTGCGCGCAATAGGTCGCGGATCTCGGTGAGCAGCTCGACGTCGGTGGGTGCGGCCGGCGCGGTCTCCTCGCCGCGCCTGCGCCGCTCCTGGAGCTTGCGCAGCGGCATCACGATGGCGAAGTAGACGACGGCGGCCACCACGATGAAGTTGAGCGCGGCGGTGATCAGCGCCGCGACGTCGATGAACGTGGTCGACTTGCCCGCCACCAGCTCGACTCCGAGGCCAGGGCTGGTCGGCGGCGTCACCGCGTTGAGCAACGGCTTGATGATCCGGTCGGTGAACGCGGTGACGATCGAGCCGAACGCCGCGCCCATCACCACGGCGACGGACAGGTCGATCACGTTGCCGCGCAACAGGAAGTCTCGGAAACCCTTCAGCATGGTGCTCCTTCTGCCGTCTTGGCGATCGAAGATCACGAAGTTTCAGCGGAGCGTAATCGTCACCTCCTGGCTGAGCGTCGCCGCGGCCAGCTTCGGCGCCACCGCGCGAGGCACCGCCACCAGGACGAGGCGGCCCCGACCACCGGGTTTCGCCTCGGCCGGCAACACGGTGAGGACCACGGCGGCCGACACCAGCACGGTCGGCTGGTCGGACCGTGCGCCGGCGGTGACCACGTCCACCAGCCGGCCCGGTGCGAGCAGGGCTGCCACGTCGGCGTCGGCGAGCCGGATAGGCACGCCGGCCGCGTCGAAGCCGGGGCTCGCGCGCTTGGCCAGCTCGGGGCCGGCCAACCGCACGGTGGTCAGTGGCTCGCCGGTGTTGGCGGCCCCGGCCAGCACCCGCCCGTCCACCTCGGCAAGCGTGGTGAGTGCTCCCGCCGGGATGAGTTCGGGCGGCCAGGCACGGACCTGCACGTCGGCCGCGTGGACCGTGCTTCCCGGAGCGAGTTCGCGCACGGCGACCACCACGGGTGCCGCGCTGGACACCGCGCCCGGCCCGCGCACCGCGAGCACCAACGCGGTCAGCACGAGCAACCCGGCGACCACTCGCCGGGCCAGCACCGTGCGGCGCCACCCCAGTCCCCGGCCCAGCTCGGCCACGCGCCCGGAGCGCAGCCAACCGAGAGGGCCGGGCGGATGTCTTCCTCGTGTGTCGTTCACGCGGACGAAGCTAGGCGGCGACGAGCTTCCGTGGGCGCGCCTTGCTGGCCCGCTGTGGATAACTCACGGGTAGGTGCCGAAATGGGGCCGCCTGTGGATAACTCGGGCGACCGCGCCACCGGCCACGGCAGGATGGAGCATCCTGAGCGTGCCGACGGGCCTGCCTGGTCAGGAGGCCTTGGCGGCGCCCGCTTTCGAGCCCGAGGAGGAGGACCCCGATGACGAGCTGGACGACGAGCTCGACGATGACGACGAGGAATCCGATGAACTCGACGAACTGGACGACTTCGAGTCCGAAGACGTGGAGTCCGACTTGGCCTCCGACGACGACCCGGCGGACACGCCCGAGCCCGAGCGGCTGTCCGTCCGGTAGAAGCCGCTCCCCTTGAACACGATGCCGACCGAGGAGAACACCTTGCGCACCCGGCCCGCGCACTCGGGGCACTCGGTCAGCGTGGCGTCCGTGAATGCCTGCACGGCCTCGAAACGATGTCCGCAGGCCGTACACGCGTATTGATAGGTCGGCACCGCTCTACCTCCGCACCTGACACTCATCCTGGGCCACTCGTATCTGGCACTCGTGCCCCTTGAGTGCCAGTCTAGCTCAGCGGCAGCGGGCGCAGGCCGCAGTGTGGCGTAAGCACACCGGTCATGAGTACGTCGTGCCGCTCCACGGGCAGCGCGTCGACCACCTCGGCGTCCCTGAGCACGGTGACCAGCGGGGTGCCCGGGTGGGCCAGCGGGAGCGAACGGTCGTACCAGCCCGCGCCTCGGCCCAGGCGCACGCCCCGCCGATCCACCGCGAGCGCCGGGATCAGGACCAGGTCGGCCATCGCGATCGCGGCCGGGCCCCAGTGCGGCCCGGCCGGCTGGCGTAGCCCGTACGGGCCGGTGACCAGCGAGGAAGGACCTTGGTACGGCGCCCAGTCCAATGGGGCGGTGGTGGAGGGTGCGTCGGCGCCGTCGGTCGGGATCACCGGGAGCAGGACGTCGCGCCCGGCCTCACGAAGGGCGTCGAGCATCGCCAGCGAGCCGGGCTCCCGGCCGAACGGCAAGTAGCAGCAGACCGGAGAGGAGGTGCCGCCCATGGTGACCGAGTGAGCGGCCCGTGCCGAGGCGACGACCCCGGCCGCGAGCGACCGGGCCTCGGTGGCGTGCAGTTCGGCCGGCAACGCGCGCCGCCGGGCTAGCAGCAGCGCACGCCATTCGGCCTTGGTACGCGGCGTATTCATCTGGGTCCGGACGGCTCGGTTGGGTCGGTCGGGGCCTCGGTCGGTCGGAGCCTGGCCACTATGACCAGGCTACCGGCGGCCGGGCAGCATCGGCCCTGGACGCGGGCGCTTCGGTGCCGCGCCGCCTGGTTGGTGCCGCCTGGTTGGTGTCCGCGCGGTTGGTCGCGGTTGGTGCTGGGCGGTTGGCACTGCGCGGTTGGCACTGCGCGGTTGGCACTGCGCGGTTGGCACTGCGCGGACGTGGTGTTTCGCCGGCGCTTCGCGCGGTGTGCGGCCCGCCGGGGCCTCGCGCGGCTAGGCTCGCCGACCATGCAGGTATCCCGACCGTTTCGAACCGCGATCGTCCCGGCCGCCGGCATGGGGACCCGATTCCTGCCGACGACCAAGACCGTACCCAAAGAGTTGCTTCCGGTAGTGGACACGCCGGGCATCGAGATGGTCGCCGCGGAGGCGGCCGACGCGGGGGCGAGCAGACTGCTCATCGTCACCGCACCGGGTAAGGACGCGGTCGTCGCGCACTTCGAACCACAACCCGAGCTCGAGTCCACGCTGGCCGCGCGCGGCAAGGAGGCGCTGGCGGCCAAGGTCCGCCGGGCGGCCGAGCTGATCGAGGTGGCCACCGTGACCCAGGACGAGCCGAAGGGGCTCGGGCACGCCGTGGGTTGCGCCGGCGACGCGCTGGCCGCCGACGAGGAGGCCGTCGCGGTGCTGCTGCCCGACGACCTGGTGCTGCCCTCCGGCGTCCTGACCAGGATGGCAGAGGTGCGCGCCCGGCACGGCGGGAGCGTGCTCTGCGCCTTCGACGTGCCGAGGGAGCAGATCAGCGCGTACGGCGTGTTCGACGTGGAGGACACGGCCGACCCCGACGTGAAGCGCGTCAAGGACATGGTGGAGAAGCCGCCGGCCGACAAGGCTCCGTCCACCTACGCCACGGCCGGCAGGTACCTGCTGGACCGGGAGATCTTCGACGCGCTCAAGAGGATCACCCCGGGGGCCGGCGGCGAGCTGCAGCTGACCGACGCGGTCGCGCTGTTGATCGCCGAGGGCCACCCCGTGCACGTGGTGGTCCACCGGGGTGGACGGCACGACCTGGGTAACCCGGCCGGGTATGCGCGGGCGTTCGTCGACTTCGCGTTGGCGCACCCTGACTACGGCCCTGCGCTGCATAACTGGTTGGCCGAGCGGCTGACCTGGACCGGATCGGGTGTGCGGGGGGCGTGACATTGATGGGTGGCGAGCCGTTACGCAAGATGTGATACCGAGAGGGAGACCTGGGGCGTGAGATCTGTCGACGAGCAGCTCGCGCGTGTGCTGGACACCGCTGTCCGGCCGGCCCCGGTCCGGGTTGCGATCGCCGACGCGCAGGGGATGCTCTGCGCGGAGGAGGTCGTGGCCCAGCGCGCGCTGCCCGGGTTCGACCAGGCCGCGGTGGACGGCTACGCGGTGCGCAGCGTCGACCTCTCCGGCGCGGGCCCGGACCATCCGGTGACCCTCCCGGTGGTCGGGGAGATCCCGGCCGGTTCCCGTCAGCCGCATCGGTTGCAGCCCGGGCAGGCGGTGCGGCTGGTCACCGGCGCGCCGCTGCCCACGTTGGCCGACGCGGTGGTGCCGGTCGCGGACACGGACGGTCACCCCGCGCACGTCTCGATCTTCCGGGCGGTGCCGTCGGCGGCATTCGTACGGCGGATCGGCGAGGACGTCCAGCCCGGCGACATGGCGGTCAGGCGCGGTTCGGTCATTGCCGCCGCACAGGTCGGGTTGCTCGCGGCGGTCGGGCGCGACCGCGTCCTGGTGCACCCCCGCCCCCGGCTGTCGGTGCTCTCGGTGGGCGACGAGCTGGTCGACGTGGCCCGCAACCCGGGCGCGGGCGAGGTGTACGACGTCAACTCCTACGCGCTGGCCGCCGCCGCCCGCGACGCCGGCGCCGACGCGGTCCGGGTCGGGCTGGTGCCCAGGGAGACGCTGCGGCTGCGCGGCGCCGTCGAGGACTACCTGTCCAACAGCGAGGTTTTGGTGATCTCCGGCGGGGTCGGCGGCGCCGCCGGCGAGCAGGTGCTGGACGCGCTCGGGGCGCTCGGCGAGGTGGACGGCACCCGGGTGGCCATGCACCCCGGCTCGATGCAGGGCTTCGGCCGGCTCGGCCCGCACAAGGTGCCGACGTTCCTGCTCCCGGCCAACCCGGTCAGCGCGCTGGTGGTGTTCGAGGTGCTGGTGCGCCCGCTGATCCGGACCACGCTGGGCCGCAACGACCCGAGGCGGCGGCGGATCTCGGCGCGGTTGTTATCCCCGCTCGCGTCCGTGCCCGGCCGGCGGGGGTACCTGCGCGGGCGGCTGCTGCGCGAGGAGGCCACCGGGGAGTACCTGGTGCAACCGCTCGGCGGATCGGGGACGCAGCTGCTCTCCGCGCTGGCCGAGGCGAACTGCCTGATCGAGCTCGCCGAGCACGTCACCGAGGTGACGGTGGGCGAGCAGGTCACCGTGGCGTTCCTGGCGCCGCGCGGATGAGCGATCGAGGAGCGGTGATGCGAGAGGGGTGTAGTTGAGCTCGGTGACGCACTTCTCCGATCCTGGGCGGCTCGGTAGGCATCCCGGCTGGCCGGCCACGCTCGACCGGCTCCGGGTGGCCGACGGCGGGGTGGTCGGGGTGCGGCCGGTGCGGCTGCGGGACGGCTCGGTGTGGGCCGCGATCCGATCCCGCGACGAGCGGCACCTGGCGCCCTGGGAACCGGACATGCCGGGGCTCTGGACACAGCGCAACACTACATCGGAGTGGCCGGCGCGGTGGAGCGCGCTGCGCGCGATCGGCCGGCGGGGGCTCGGGCTGCCGTTCGCGATCACGCTGGACGGGGAGTTCGTCGGGCAGGTCATGGTCGGCAACGTGGTACGTGACCCGTTGTGGTCGGGCTACGTGGGCTACTGGCTGGGCAGCCACGCCACCGGCCGGGGGGTGGCCACCGCCGCCGTCGCGCTCGTGGTGGACCACTGCTTCGGGCCGGTCGGGCTGCACCGGATCGAGGCGACGGTCCGCCCGGAGAACGCGGCCAGCCGCCGCGTGCTGGCCAAGCTGGGTTTCCGCGAGGAGGGCCTGTACCTGCGCTACCTCAATGTGGACGGCGCCTGGCGTGATCACATCTGCTACGCGCTGACCGTCGAGGAGCTGACGGTGAGCCTGGTCGAGCGGCTGGTCAGGGCGGGGCTCGCGCGGCGGCTCTGACGGCCGGGCGGCCGCCGACGCGTTGCGGGTTCCCGACGGCCGACGCGGTGATCCGGCGCGCCGGTCCGGCGCGTCGCCATGATCGCGACCTGATCGCTGGTTACCGTGAGCTACGCCTGTACGACCGGGGAGGCGCGTGTGCCCAGCTCGTTGCTGTTCGCTGGGCTGGTCGCAACCTGGCTGGCCGTGCTGGTGCCGATGGCCGCGCGCCGGCGCAAACCGGTGTCGCGGCCCAGTGATGCGGCGTTGTCCTGCCGGGTGCTGGAACGTCCCCGACGCCGCGGTCAGGAGGTGACCACGATGGACGGCGCCACGGACGGCCGTACCCCTTCCGGGGCGGCGCAACCGTGGGACCACCACGACGGGTCGGACGACCAACCGGCCACGCCCCGCTACCGGCACGGGCGCGGCGGGTTCGACCCGGAGGCGGCCGCGCTCGCCGCCCGAGCCCGCTACACGTTCAGGCAGCGCATGGTGCTCGGGCTCGTGCTCCTCGCGGTGGCGTCCGCGCTGGTCGCGGGCGGGCTGCGGCTGACCGAGGGCTGGCTCGTGCACGCCGGCGTCGACGTGTTCCTGGTCGGCTACCTGGTGTACCTGCGCCGCCAGGTGCGCATGGAGCAGGCCATCCGGGCCAGGCGCGCGGCCAGGCTCGCCGGCAGCCGCGCGCCGGCCGGCGCCCGGGGTTCCGAGGGCGCTCGGGCACGGCGCGGCCGGCCGGGCAAGCGGGGCATGACCGTCGCGGACGCGGTCGCCGCGCGCGACGCCGCCCGCCGCAACCAGACCGACCACGAGCTGGACGACCACGAGCTGGACAACCACGAACTGGACGACCACGAGCTGGTGGACTACGACGAGGACGACTACGGGTTCGACGAACCGTCCGCACCGTCGGACGATGCCGACCTCGCCGACGACGACCTGACCGGCAACCGCCCGGCCGGCGGGTCCGACGACAAGCCCGCACTGCCCCGGCTACGCCCGATGCCCCCGCCGGAGCGCCCCGACGGCACGGTCGTGCTCGAGCTCGACGACGAGGACCCCGAGCTGCACGATCTCGACCATGAGCGGTACCGGGCGTACCGACGCGCGGCCGGCCAATGACCGGCTGATAAGCTCGCGTCCGCGCCTCGGCACACGCCGAGGATCACGCACTGGGGCTGTGGCGCAGTTGGTAGCGCGACTCGTTCGCATCGAGTAGGTCAGGGGTTCGATTCCCCTCAGCTCCACCCTCTGGGTTGTCGTGTCCGCGGGAGAGCGCGGACCGGGTCGGGTTCATGATGTTGGGGGGTCGACCCCCCCAAGCCCCCCACGGTGCGAGCTTCTCCCGACCCGGCGTTGTTCTGTTGGGCTTTGACCAGTATCGGTCTGACGTTGCTGGTCGGTCCGAATGCGCCTGGGACGGGTCGGGATCCTCGTATGGTGTGGCCGTTGGGTCGAGGGGCGGACGGGGGGACGCCGGTGATGTCGGGCGGGCCTTCGGACCGGGCGGTGATACCTCCGACGGTGCTGGCGGGGGTCTTGGACGTCGGGCGCCGGGAGGGGCTGGCGGTGGCGTCGTGGTTGTCTGGGACCGGGCTTGATCCGGCTGTGCTCTATGCGCCCGGTGCGCGTGTGTCGTTGCGGCAGGCGCGGACGGTGCTGCGCCGCGCGCTCGCCGCGTTGCCGGGGCGGGCGCTGGGGATGGAGGTGGGGGAGCGGGACGCGCTGTTGTCGTTCGGCCTGCTCGGCGTGGCGATGCGGGCGTCGGGGACCGTGGGCGAGGGTCTCGGTCTTGCCGAGGAGCTGCACCAGGCTTCGGGCAGCCTGCTCGACGTGGAGCGTGAGGATCTTGGTAGTGGGATCGGGGTTCGGTTCTGGGAGCGGTGGCCGGACACGGGGCTGGTGGCGTTCCTGTGTGAAGAGGCGCTGGTCAGTACCGTGATGGTGATCCGTTCGATGTTGGGCGACCCGACCTGGGCGCCGTTGCGGGTCGACCTGGCTTATCCGAGGCCTGCGTACGCCGCGCGCTACCACGACGCGTTCCGGTGCCCGCTCACGTTCCGGAGCGACGCGAACCGGATGGTCATCCCGGTTGCGTTGATGGAACGTCGGCTCCCGACCCAGCACGAGCCGACGCGGCTGGCGGCCATCGAGGCCTGCCGGAACATGCTCGCCCCGGACGACCCGCCGTCCGATCTCGTCGCCTCGCTCGAGGCGCTGCTCGCCATGCACCTGCGGCGGCCGCTGAGCATGCGCGAGGTCGCCGACCGGTTGCACGTGACCGAGCGGACCCTGCACCGCCGGCTGGCCGAGTCCGGGGTGCGGTTCCGCGACGTCGCGGATCGTGTCCGCGAGCAGCGCGCGACGTCCCTGCTGCGTCACACGTCGGTGCCGGTCAGCGAGGTGGCGAGCGAGGTCGGGTTCGGCGACGGCCGCGAGTTCCGACGCGCCTACGTCCGGTGGACCGGTCGAACACCGTCGCAGGCGCGCGGCACTGGAGGCTAGAGCGCCACAGGCCCGTCTGGTTTGCCCCTCTCGATGTCCGCTCCGGCCCCTACATCGCCATGTGCGCCGGCTGTTGCATGGAGCCCGATACCGCACCACGGGCGCACAACCGCAACGAGAGGGAATCCGATGACTCAGAGTCCGGCCGGCGAGGTCCCCCTGCACGTGACCGGGCACCTCGCTCCGGTTCCCGACGAGATCGACGCCATCGACCTGCCCGTCGAGGGCGCGCTGCCGCCCGAGCTGGTGGGCCGCTACCTGCGTAACGGCCCCAACCCGCTGCCCGGACAGCCGTCGCGGCACTGGTTCGCGGGCCACGGGATGGTGCACGGCATCCGGCTCGACGGGGGCCACGCGCGGTGGTACCGCAACCGCTGGGTGCGGACGAAGGCGCTGGCCGGGCAGTCCGCGATGCGTCCGGACGGGAGCTTCGACCTGACCGTCGGCGAGGCGAACACCAGCGTCATCGCCCACGCCGGCAAGATCCTGACGCTGGTCGAGAGCGGCCTGCCGCACGTGATCACCCCCGAGCTGCGGACCCTGGGCACCAGCGACTTCGACGGTCGGCTCACCACCGCCATGACCGCGCACCCCAAGACCGATCCGGTGACCGGTGACCTGCACTTCTTCGGCTACAGCCTGGTGGCACCGTTCCTCACCTACCACCGGCTGTCCGCCTCCGGCGAGCTGGTGACCAGCGCGCCGATCACCGTTCCCGGCCCGACGATGATGCACGACTTCGCCATCACCGACCGGCACGCGGTGTTCCTCGACCTGCCGATGACGTTCAACCCGGAACGGGGCGACCACCCGCTGCCCTTCGACTGGGACGAGTCCTACGGCGCCCGGATCGGCGTGATGCCGCTCGCGCGACCGGGCGAGGTGCGCTGGTACGACATCGACCCGTCCTATGTCTTCCACGTCGGCAACGCCCATACCGACGCCGACGGGAGGGTGGTGCTCGACGCCGCCCGCTACCCGGGTGCGGACGCGGCACGGGCGTGGGCGCGCACCGGCACCCCGTCCGCCTCGACCGGCGTCCCGGCGCACCCCGACCCGGCCGGGCCCGCCGCCGCTGCCGCCAACAGCGGCCTGGCACGCCTGCACCGCTGGGTGCTCGACCCGGCCACCGGCACCGTCGCCGAGACCACGATGGACGACAGGGGGATCGAGTTCCCCACCGTCGACGACGACCGCGTCGGACGCATCGCCCGGTACCGCTACGCCGTCTCCGGTGGTGACGCGTCCGCCACGGCGATCGTCAAGCTCGATGCGGACGCCGGCGTCATCGCCGAGCACGCGCTCGGTCCGGACGTCGTCGCCGGCGAGGCGGTGTTCGTCCCGGCCGCATCGCCCGACCGCGCGGAGGACGACGGTTGGCTGCTCAGCATCGCCAGCCGACGCGACGGCGGCGGCTCGAAGCTGCTCGTGCTCGACGCCACCGACGTCGGTGGAAAGCCGGTCGCAGCGGTGACCCTGCCCCGGCGAGTCCCGAGCGGCTTCCACGGCTCGTGGATCACCGACGAGGAGCTGGAGCGCAGCGGCAGGCCCAAGTCGTGACGGCGGCGTTGGCGCGCGTCGGTCACCGGTCCAGGCCGGTGAGGCGGGCGAGGGCGGTGAGGCCGTTGTCGGTGCCGGGCCAGTGTGCGCGGACGGCGTCGGGGCCGGCGCGGCGTATGACGTTGCGGAGCACGACGATGACGAGGATGGCGTCGTCGGCGTAGCCCAGGACGGGAATGAAGTCGGGGATGACGTCGATCGGGATGGCGAGGTAGGCCAGCAGGAGGGCCAGGCGGACGCGGACGCCTCGGGGCAGGGAGTTGTCGGCGGCGAGGCGGCGTACCAGGCGGAGCAGGTCGGGCAGCAGCCGTGGCGCTTCGCGGAGGAGGGCGCCTCGGGGGCGGGCGAGCAGCAGGGCGACCAGGAGGGCGAGCCAGGCCAGCAGCAGGCCGGCCGCCACGCCGAGGAGCAGGTCCCACCAGAAGGAGCCGGTCATGGCCGTCTACCGCCCTTCGGCCGGGGAGCGGGTTTCGGCCTGGAGGGCGGCCTGCTCGAACGCGGCCAGGTCGGCGGCGGCCTGTTCGAGGGCGTCGCGAGCCGACGCGCCGGCGGGGGCGGTGAAGTAGTCGCGGGCGGCGATCTTGGCCAGCCAGGCGCGGAAGCGGTCCAGGTCGGCCTCGGACTCCTCGACCTCGGCGTAGGTGAGGTTGCCCCGGGCACGTTCGTCCGCCAGCTCTCGGCGTAGCGAGGGGAGGCGGTCCAGGACCTCGGCGTACTCGGCGTCGCGGGCGGCGTTGAGCTCGGCGATCACGGCGCGCTCCTCGGACGGGTCGGTGAACGCCATGTGCAGCACGCGCGCCGAGCCGCCCTGGCGGTGGACCCGGTCGACCAGCCGGCGCACCTCCCGCACCACCTCGGCCCGCGCCGGCAGCAGGCAGGCCGACTGCTGCAGGTACAACGCCCCCAGCGAACGCAGCTTGCGCCACACCCGCACCCGCAACGACGCCGGCGCGCCCGCCGTCGACACGCTGACCACCAGCCAGGCGTCGTCGCCGGAATCCTCCGTCACATGCAGATGTTACATCCGTAACACATGCCGGGGGTCCGGGCCTCAGTTCGGCGGACCGGTGTCGGCATGGGTTGACAGGCAACGGCCTCCCGTGAGTTAGTTAACTAACTCAAACGGAGGGTACGATGAGCAGACGGTTGGCCAGCGTCGACGCGACACGGTTCGGGCCATGGGCGGTGGTCACCGGCGCGTCGTCGGGCATCGGTCGCGAGTTCGCGCGCCAGCTGGCCGCCAGCGGTGTCCATGTGGTGCTCATCGCCCGGCGCGAGTCGCTGCTGCGCGAGGTCGGGCATGAGCTCACCGCGCGCTACGGCGTACGGCACCGGGCGGCTGGCACGACGCGGACGTGGCGGGGTGGTCCTGGTGGGGGCCTCGGGGAGCCAGCACGGCGTCCCGAACATGGCCAACGCGGCCGCGACGAAGGCCTACGTGCTCACGCGGGGAAGGGCCTGCATGCCGAGTTCGCCGAGCACGGGGTGACGCTGTCGGTCCTGCTGCCGGGGCCCACCGACACGCCGGTGTTGAGCGAGCTCGGCTTCCAGCCGGACGGTTCGCCGATCAAACCGATGGCGGTGGACCAGTGCGTCGCCGAAGGGCTCGACGCGCTGGCGTCCAACCGCGCCACACACATCGCGGGCCGCCTCAACCGCGTCATGGATCGGATGGTCCCGTCCAGGGTCACCTCGATGATGATGGGCCGCATGGTCGGCCGGTGGGTCCTCCGGAAGGACCCCAGCAAGGTCGGTTCGGCCGACGAGTAGTTCCCGCGGCGCGGGCAGGGGATCGCCCCGCTCGACACCGGCGTGGCGATGCCGCCCGAGGCGCTGACGATGCTGGTCACCCCGCCGGTTGCGGGATGGCGGTACAGGACCGCGACCACGGACCAACCACACGCCGCCGGAGCCTTGTGAGCGCTGCCACGGATGGGGGTATTGGCGGTCCACTCGAACAGGTCGGCCGCGTCGCGCGGTGTGACCGGGCTCGGCGGGGCACAATTTCGCACGTCCGCCGAGCTCAGCCCCGGCACCAGGGGGAGCGGTCGCCGGGGCTGAGCGCGCGGCGGACGAGCCTCATCCGGCGGTCGCGAAGCCACCACCGGCGCGGATCCGGACGGCCCCTTCGGGGTCGGTGTCCGAGCGTGCGCCCCCCGCCGCGTCCGCGCGCGGCGAGCGTGACCGGGTCCGCCGGCGTCGCGCCGCCTCGACCAGCACCAGCACGACCGAGGCGGCCGCCGCGACGGCGGGACCGTAGCGTTCGTAGGCCGCCCCGACGCCGTAGCCGCTGAGCACCAGGGTGGCGGCCCAGGCCGAGGCGGTGGGGAGCTGGTGGGCGCTGAAGCGGCGGTAGGACAGGCCCGCGTGGCCGGCCAGCCGGGGCATCAGGGTGCGCACGCCGATGATCCACTGCCCGAGCACCACCGCGCCCGCGCCCCGCTCGCGCAGCATCGTGGTCAGCAGCTCCCGGTGCCGGGGCCGCAGCGCGCGCTCCAGGCGGCCGGCGATCGACCCCGAGCGGGCGGCGCTCCGACGGCCGGCCAGGTACGCGAGCTGACCGCCGAGCGCGGCGGCCGCGGCGGCGGCGAACACGACGGGCGACACCGGCACCGAGCCGAGCCGGGCCAGCGCCCCGAGCGCCAGCGCGGCCGTGGCCCCCGGCAGGAACACGCCGATGACCAGCGCCGTCTCCGCGACCAACAGCAGAACGAGCACCATGAGCAGGACCGGGACCGGCAACGGACCCAGCCAGGTCAGGTCCGTCGCCTCAGGCATGGGGCACCGCCCGGCGGCAGACGTACACCAGCGCGGGCGGCAGGTTGGACCACACCGCGCGGGTGACCACCACCTCCTCGAACCGCCGCTCCAACAGCTCGTGGAACCGGCGGGCGCCGGACATCCGCCGCGCGTGCAGGTAGCCGAACGTGGTGAACGCGCCGCCGGGGTTGAGCACCTGGCAGATCGAGCCGAGCATCCGCTCCTGGCGGGGCAGCGGGAAGATCGACCACGGCAGGCCGCTGACCACCGCGTCCACCCGGCGCACGTCGGCGTCCGCGAGCAGGGTGTCCAGCGCCGCCGCGTCGCCGGGCAGCACCGTCAGCCACGGGTGGCGCCGGCGCAGGTAGTCCACCATGTTCATGTCGATCTCGACGGCGAGCTGGCGGCCGCCGCTGGGCATCCGCTGGCGGATGATCGCGCTGACCGGGCCGGTGCCGGGGCCGAGCTCGACGACGGTGGGGGTGCCCCGCTGGGGAACGATGGCCGCGAGCTGCTCGCCGAGCCCACGGGTGCTCGGCGCGACCGCACCTATCAACTGCGGCCTGCGGATCGCGGCCCGGATGAAGGTCCAGTGTTCCGCGCTGCTGTTGGGTGTACTCACGCTCGCCAGGTTCGTCGGGGCCACGCCGAGCCGAATCGTACCCGGGGCCGTCGTCGGCGCCCTGTTGCAGGAGCCGGCCTCCTGCCGCGGCAGGAGGTGCAGCCCGTACGGGACGGCTAGGTTCGATCGGGTGTCGATCGGTAGAGGGACGTGGCGTGCCCCGGTCGTCGGGTACGGATGGTTGCGGCTGCTGGCGGCGGCCGCGGTCGTCGGCATCGTCGGCCTGCTGCACACCCCCGAGGTTCATCCGTCCGGGTGGGACTGGCTGTTCACGCTGGTCTCGGCCGCCTTGATGTTCGCGGGCGGCCGGTTCCCGCTGGCGGTGACCCTGCTGCAGTGCGCGGTGGTGGGCGCCGGCGTCGTCCTCACCTGGACGGACGCCTACCTGGTCCCGCTCGGGTCCGCCGTCCCGCAGCTGCTGGCCTGCGCGGCGCTCGGCGAGCTGGCCCTTCGCCGCCCCGGCCTCCCCACCTGGGCCGGCGGGGCGGCGGTGGCGGTGGCCTGCGCGTTCGGCTCCTACCGGTACTACCCGGTGGCGGCCAACGCGCTGATGGTGCTTCTCAAGGTCGGGTTCCCGGTGCTGCTCGGCTGTTACGTGCGCTCCCAGCGCGAGCTGGCCGGGCAGGCCGAGCAGCGCGCCGTGGAGGCCGAGCGGAGCCGGGCCTGGGAGGTCACGGCGGCCAGGACGGCGGAGCGCGCCGCGATCGCGCACGAGCTGCACGACGTGGTGGCCCACCACGTGGCGGCCATCGTGCTGCGGGTGGGCGTGGCCCGGCACGTGGCGAACGCCGGCGATCCCCGGGTCGCCGAGGTGCTCGACGACGTGCACGCCATCGGCGGCGAGGCGCTGGCCGACCTGCGCCGGCTGGTGGGCATGCTGCGCGACCCGGAGACCGTCGGGGACGTCGGGCTGCTGGCCGGGACGGACCTGTCCGCGGCGCTGGCGCAGGTGCTGGACCGCACTCGCCAGGCCGGCCTGAGCGTGCACCCGGACATCGACGAACCGGTGCTCGGCGAGCTGGACACGGTGCGCCGGCACGCCGTGCTGCGGGTCGTCCAGGAGGGGTTGACGAACGTGCTCAAGCACGCCGGGCCGGCCGCCACGGCGTGGGTGACCGTCCGCCCGCGCGACGGCTCCGAGCTGCTGGTCGAGGTCCGCGACGACGGTAGTGGCGCGGCGAACCGGCGGCCGGCGGGCGACCCCGGGCACGGGCTGATCGTGATGCGCGAGCGGGTGGAGGTGCTCGGCGGCGGCTTCGAGGCGGGCCGGCGCGGGTCGGGGTGGGCGGTGCGCGCCGTGCTTCCGGTGGCGGTCCCGGCACGGGCCTCGGCGTGATACGGGTCCTGCTGGTCGACGACCAACAGCTGGTCAGGGCCGGGCTGCGGATGCTCTGCACGGCCGCCAAGGACATCGAGGTGGTCGGCGAGGCCGAGCACGGGCAGCGCGCCGTCACCCTGGTCGACCAGCTCGTGCCGGACGTGGTGCTGATGGACCTGCGGATGCCCGGCGTGGACGGCATCACCGCCACCCAGCGGATACTGGCCGCCCATCCGGCCGTCCAGGTGGTGGTGCTGACCACGTTCGACGACGACGAGCACCTCTACCCGGCGCTGCGGGCCGGCGCCCGAGGCTTCCTGGCCAAGGACACGGCGCCGGAGGCCCTGCTGGACGGGGTGCGCCGGGCCGCCGCCGGGGACAGCCCGTTCAGCCCGCACCTGCTCAACCGGGTGGTCCGCCGCGCGGTGGCCGCCGAGCCCGGCCCGACCGCGCGACCCGACGTCCCGCTCACCGACCGCGAGCGCGAGGTGCTGGCGCTGGTCGCCGAGGGCCGGTCCAACACCGAGATCGCCGAGCGGCTCTACATCGCGGTGACCACCGTCAAGACGCACGTGGCCAGCCTGATGTCCAAGACCGGCGGCCGGAACCGGGTGCAGCTCGCCGTGGCCGCCGGCCGCCTGGGCATCGGCCCATCCCCAGACTGTTAAATTGAACTCATGAGTCTAGATTTCCGTACTAAAAAGTTCATCGCCGTGACGGGCGGCACGGACGGGCTCGGGAAGGCGGTGGCGCTCGCGCGCCTGGCGGCCGGGGACGAGGTGGCGGTCATCGGCCGCGACCCGGAGAAGGGGCGGGCGTTCCTCGACGCCGCCGCCGGTGCACCCGGCCGGGCTCACTTCATCGCCGCCGACCTGAGCCTGGTCGGCGAGACCCGGCGGGTCGTCGACGAGATCAGGGCCAGGTTCACCCGGCTTGACGCGCTGGTGTTGTGCGCGCGGCACTACCGCTCCACCCGGCTGGTGACGGCCGAGGGGCTCGAGCACAACCTCGCGCTGTTCTACCTGAGCCGGTTCCTGCTCGGCGACGGGCTGCTCGACCTGCTGGAGGCGGCCGAGCGCCCGGTCATCCTCAACGTCGCCGGGCCCGGCTCGGGGACCGGCGAGATCCGCTGGGACGACCTGGGCGGCGAGCGCGGGTACCACGGCTCGTGGGCGCTCGCGCAGGGCGGCCAGCTCAACGACCTGCTCGGGATCGGGTTCACCCAGCGGTGGCCGGCCACCCCGGTCCGGTACGTGCTGCTGCATCCCGGCGTGGTGAACACCTCCTTCTCCGGCGAGTACGACGCCGACGCCGCCGCCCAGGTCGAGGCCGTCCGGGCCGGAGCCGCCCCGGTGGAGCGGGCGGTGACGCCGCTGCTCGACGTGCTGGAGAACCCGCCCGCCGAGCCGCTGACCGCGCTGGTCGCCGGCCGGTGGGTGGACGTGACAGGCCCGGAGTTCGACGCCGACGCGGCCCGGCGCCTGCGCGGCGAGACCACCCGGCTGCTCGGGTCGGTGGCCTCGGCCGCGCCCGGGGTCGCGCCGGACCGACTGCGCCGGCTGCTCGACTCCCCGGTCTTCGCCACCGTGGCCACCGTCGAGTCGGACGGCTCACCGCACCAGTCGGTGGTCTGGATCACGCGCGACGGCGACGACGTCCTGTTCATCACCGCCGTCGGCAGCCGCAAGGAACGCAACCTGCGCCGCGACCCGAGGGTGAGCCTCCTGGTCAGCCCGCCCGACGAGCCGTACACCTACGCCGCCCTCCACGGCACCGCCGCCCTGGCCGCCGAGGGCGCCCGCCAACTGCGCGACACGCTCGCCCACAAGTACACCGGCCGGTCCTACGCCGACCACAACGCCGACGCCGCCGCCCGCCACGGCGAGATCCCCATCACCACCGTCCGCCTCACCCCGCACAAGGTCACCGGCCGTCTCTAGGTCGCCCCCTGTGGTGATCATCAGGTCACCACGGTTGTTTTCGGCCCGCTATAACAACCCTGGTGGCCTGATGATCACGGTGGGGCGGGCGGAAGTGGCCTTGCGGACGTGACGGGGATTGGACCTTGGGGGCGGCCACCTCGGCGGGCGACGATCGGTGGGTGCGGACGAACGAACTGGGACAGCCGATCGGGGAGCCGGTACCGGGGTGGACGCCCCGACCGCGGCCGGATGCCGAGGTGCTCAAGGGCAGGTACTGCCGGCTGGAGCGGCTGGACCCCGACCGGCACGCGAGCGAGCTGTACGCCGCCGACCGGCTCGACACCCGGGGCGAGAGCTGGACGTACCTGGCGTACGGGCCGTTCGGCACGCTCGACGAGTACCGCGCCTGGGCCGAGCCGGCCGCCGCCGGGACGGACCCGCTGTTCTACACGGTCATCAGCACCGACCCGAACGAGCGGCCCGGCCCCGTCGGCGTGCTGAGCCTGCTGCGGATCGAGCCCGCGATGGGCGTGATCGAGGTCGGCCACGTGCACTACTCACCGCTGCTGCAACGCCGCCGCGCCGCCACCGAGGCGCAGTTCCTGCTGGCCAGCTACGTGTTCGACGAGCTCGGCTACCGGCGGTACGAGTGGAAGTGCGACGCGCTCAACGCCCCGTCCCGCGCCGCCGCGCAGCGCCTGGGCTACAGCTTCGAGGGCATCTTCCGCCAGGCCGTGGTGGTGAAGGGCCGCAACCGCGACACCGCCTGGTACTCCATGATCGACGACGAGTGGCCCCGGCTGCGCGAGCGGTTCGCGCGCTGGCTGCACCCGGACAACTTCGACGCCGACGGCCGCCAGCTCTCCCCGCTGGGCGCGGCCGACCCGGCGCCGGAACGGCACGGGGACGGCTGACACGCTCGGAGGCGTGAACCCCGCAGACCTGCCGCTGGCCGAGTTCGACGCCGACAGCCCCGCGCTGATCGACCCCGGCACGCCCGCGCTGACCGAGCCGCTGCCGCCGCGCGTCGTGATGTGCTTCTTCCCCGAGGTCGTGGCCGGGCTGGCCGCGAGTCACGGCGCGCGCCGCATCGGCTCGTTCTCCCGCGAGCTGGGCCGACACGAGATCTACCTCGTACACCACGACGAGACGCCGCTCGCGGTGCTGCACCCCGGGGTGGGGGCGCCGCTCGCGGTGCTGCACCTGGAGCGGGCGATCGCGGCCGGCGCCCGCGCGGTGGTGGCCTGCGGCGGCGCCGGGGCGGTCGCGCCCGAGCTGGCGCTGGGCCACATCGTCGTCCCCGACGCCGCGGTCCGCGACGAGGGCACCTCGTTCCACTACGCGCCGCCGTCACGCCTGATCCGGGCCGACGCCGAGGCCGTCGCCACCGTCGTCGACGTGCTCGACCGTCACGAGATCCCCCGCACCGTCGGCACCACCTGGACGACCGACGCCCCGTACCGCGAGACCGTCGAGAAGATCAAGGCCCGCCGCGCCGAGGGCTGCGTCACCGTCGAGATGGAGGCGGCCGCGTTCATCGCGGTGGCCGCGTTCCGGAGGATCCGGTTCGCGCAGCTGCTCTACGCCGGCGACGACGTCAGCGGCCAGGCCTGGGACGAACGCCGCTGGACCACCTCCCGGGCGCGCCCGCAACTGCTCGACCTCGCCCTCGAAACGGCGCGCCGCCTGCCGGTGTGATCTGCGACGATGGGGCGTGCTCCCACCGCCCGAACTGCTGCTGCCGTTCCTGCTCGCGTCCGTCCTGATCACCGTCATCCCCGGCGCGGACATGGCGCTGCTGACCCGGCAGGTGCTGGTCGGTGGCACGGCGTTGGCGTTCCGCACGGCGTTCGGCAGCCTGTCCGGGCTGCTCGTGCACGGCGCCGCGCTGGCCGCCGGGCTGTCCGCGCTGCTGCTGGTGTCCGCGACCGCGTACACGATCGTCAAGCTCGCCGGCGCCGCGTACCTGATCTACCTGGGCATCCAGACCCTGCGCGCCAGCCGCCGCCCGCCGGCGGACCTGCCGAACCTGCCCACCGTCCTGCCCCGCCGCGCCTTCCTCCAGGGCCTGGTCACCACCGTGCTCAACCCCAAGCCAGCGGTGTTCTTCCTGACGTTCATGCCCCAGTTCGTCGACCGCGACCGCCCGGTCCTGGCCCAGACCCTCACCCTGACCGCTATCCACGTGCTGATCGGCCTGGTCTGGTTCGCCGCCTACATCCGGCTCGTGCACGGCGCGCGCGGCGTGCTCACCGCGCCGAGGGTCAAGGCGTGGCTGGAGCGGACCACCGGCGTGGTGCTCATCGCGTTCGGCCTGCGGGTGGCAGTCGAGCGGCGCTGACCGGCGCGGGCGTCCGCAGGCTCACCGCGACGGTGACCGCCGCGTTCGCCAGCAGCCCGACGAGCCCGGCGTTGATGCCCAGGAACGGGTCGTGGCCGGTCAGGATCAGGCCGAACGCCACGACCAGGCCGACGACGATGCCCGCCGTGACGCCCTGCTTGCTGACGCGGCGCCAGACCAGCGACAACAGCACGCCGGGGAACAGCTGGGTGATGCCGGAGTAGGCGTTGACCAGGATCTGGTTGAGCAGCGCCGTGGTGGTCAGGCTGAACACCAGGGCCACCGCCATCACCGCCAGCACCAGCAGCCGCGACACCCGCAGGACCGTGTCCCGGCTGGCGTCCGGGCGCAGCAGGCCCTGGTAGATGTTGCGGGACAGCAGCGTCGCCGCGCCGAGCACGAGCGCGCTGGCCGGCACCATCGCGGCCAGCGCGCCGGCGCCCGCGATCACCCCGGCCAGCCAGCCGGGCACGCTGTGCACCACCAGGGTGAGCAGTGCGGTGTTGGTGTCCGCGCCGGACAACCCGGGCACCACCATTAGGGCGGTCAACCCCGCGTAGAACGGCAGCGCCACCACCAGCAGGTAGATCGGCAGCACCATGGCGTTGCGGCGGATGCTCTGCTCGTTGCGGGCGGACAGGCCGGCCATGAACAGGTGCGGGTACATGTAGAAGCCCACGCTGGCCAGCAGGACCGTGGACAGGAACCACGGCACGTTCAGGTCGTGGGTGGAGCCGGGCAGCGCCAGGTGGCCGGGGTGCGCGGCGTTCACCGCGTCGAGCAGGTTGGAGAACGAGCCGAAGTAGCGCAGCGGCAGCACGATCCCGACGATGATCACCGCGAACACGATCAGGATGTCCTTGAGCACCGCCGTCCACGCGGTGGAGCGGATGCCGGCGACGAACACGAAACCGGTCACGCAGACGAACCCGATCACGATGCACGTGCTCTTCGACAGTGCACCATTGGTGATCGTGCTGGCGATGCTGCCCATGCCGACCAGTTGGATCACGGTGTACGGCACCACGAACACCACCCCGACCACCGCCACGAACGCGCCGAGGCGGGGGCTGTCGAACCGGTGCGCGAAGTAGTCGCCCTGGGTGACCAGCCCGTGCCGTTTCGCGTACCGCCACAGCGGCGGGAGCAGGAAGAACGACACGATGTAGGCAAGCACCGTGTAGCACATGATGAACAGCGAAGGCGCGCCCTGCGCGTAGGCCTGGCCGGGCGCGCCGAGGAAGGTGGCGGTGGTCAGCGCCTCGCCGGCCATGAGCACCCAGAGCAGCATCCAGCCGAGGTTGCGGCCGGCCACGCTCCACTGGTCCAGGCTCATCTTCTGCCGGCCACGGGCGAGCAGGCCGATGCCGGTGGCCAGGAAGACGATGACGAGTGCGACGGTTGCGGAGATCGGCATCGTCGTCTACTTCTCGTCGTCCGGGAGCGAGCGGGCGGCCAGCCAGAGGAATACCGGCGTCGCCGCCACGCAGACCGTGATCCACAGCAGCAGCATCGGCATACCCAGTACGACGCGGGTGCTGTTGGCGAACGGGATGCCGACGACGAGCACGGCGTACGGGGTGAACCCGAGCAGCAGTGATCGGTTCACGGGGGTCAGCCTCCGGTGAGCGCGCGGCGCGGGTTGTCGACGATGATGTGCTCGATCTCGTCGCGCTCCAGGCCGGCCTCGACCAGCAGCTCGGCGAATTGGGTGCGGATGAAGGTGTAGCCCCACCCGCCGGCCGTCTTGAGCTGCTTGACGGTGCACACGTCGTGCGAGAGCAGCACGTGGTCGATCAGCCCGTCGCGGACCATGCCGGTCACCAGGTTCACCCGGGACGCGGTCTCCCACTCGTCCGCGCCCCTGATCAGGTCGAACTGCACGAACGCGCCGCGCCGGGCCAGGTCGCGGTGGTACTCGGGAATGTTCACCCCGTCGCAGTGGCCGATGATCACCCGGCGCGGGTCGACACCCTCGGACGCCAGGATGTCCAGCTGCGCGGTGCCGACCGGCCAGCGCGCGGCGTGGGTGGTGATCGGGACGCCGGTGCGGTTGTGCGCGCGGGCGGCGGCCCGGAAGGAGCGCTCCTCGGCCGCCGAGACGTACCAGCGGTCCGCGCCGATCTCGCCGATGATGCCGGCGCGGACGCCGGTGCCGGCCACGCCGTCGGTCAGGTCGCGGACGATGCCCTCGGCGATCTCGTCCACCGAGGTCTGGTCGAACCAGTTCTTGTCCAGGTAGGGGTCGCGGTAGTGGCCGGTGCCCATGACGATGTTGACGCCGGACTCGGCGGACAGCGCGCGCAGTTCGTGGACGGTCGCGGCGGCGCGCGAGGCGGGCGGACCGGGGGTCGGGTTCGGGATCTTGCGGTACAGGCCCAGTGGGTCGGGCGCGGCGCCGGCGGTCAGCTCGGCGGGGGTCAGCTCGATCAGCGTGGCGCCGCCGACCTGGCGGAACAGGGCGAGCTCCTCGGCCATCCGGGTCGCGTCGTTGAGCAGGCCCTCGGCGCGGTACTCGGCGAGCAGGTTGATGAACACGTGCTCGTGTGGGAGCACGTGTCCGAGAGCACCGGCCTCGACGGGGCCGGTCACTGTCATTGCGGGCGGCATCGTTGTCTCCCTCGTCGCGGGGTCACTGGCTCCAGGTCTGTTCGACGCGGTCGTAGGTGGGGGTGGCGGGCTCGTCGTCGAGCTTGCGTTTGGCCACCCGTTCCGACGGCGTGCGCGGCAGGTCGTCGCGGTAGGTCCAGTAGCGCGGGACCTTGAAGTACGCCAGGTGCCGGCCGCAGAACTCGGCCAGCTCGTCGGGCGGGACGGACTGGTATTCGGCGGCGTCGCGCAGCACCACGTACGCCTTGACCTCCTCCTGGCGGATCGGGTCCGGGACGGCAACGCAGGCGGCCATGGCCACCCCGGGGTGCAGGCTGATGACGTGCTCGACCTCGGCGGCGGAGATGTTCTCCCCGCTGCGGCGGATCATGTCCTTGGCCCGGCCGACGTAGTAGATCCGGCCCGTCTCGTCCATCCGCACCAGGTCGCCGGTGCGCAGCCAGGAGCCGTGGTGCGCGGCCGAGGTGGCCTCGTCCTTGCCGTAATAGCCGTCCATCATCCCGGTGCCGCGCAGCTGCAGCTCGCCGACCTCGCCGCGCGCCGCCACCTCACCGTCCGCGTCGACCACCCTGGCCTCCCGGTCCGCGACCGGCCGCCCGATGCAGCCGGTGCCGACCAGCTCGTCGTGCTCGGCGGCGCGCACCCGGATGTCCAGCCCGGTCTCGGTCATGCCGAACATCTCCGACCACGGCACGCCCCAGCGCCGCTCCAGCTCGGCGTGCAGCTCGGTCGGGATCGCCGAGCAGTAGACCGCGCGCACCCGGTGGTCCCGGTCGGCTGGGTCCGGCGGGGTCTTGAGCAGCAGCGTGGGCATCGCGCCCAGGCAGTAGAAGAACGTCACGCCGTGCTCGCGGACGGTGCGCCAGAACGTGCTCGGGTGGAACCTGTCCGCGACGACCAGGGTGGCGCCGGACATCAGCGCGGTGCTGACGTTCCACATCGGGTCGAGGTAGTACAGCGGCTGGGCGGTCAGCACCGTGTCGTCCGGCCCCAGGTGCGGCTCGTCGGCGACCAGGTGCCGGGCGATCCGCAGCCAGTAGCCGTGGGAGAGCACGCAGCCCTTGGGCCGGCCGGTGGTGCCCGAGGTGTACTGGATGTTCGCCGCGCGCTCGGTCGGGACGGGGGCGAACCCGGCGTCCTCCTCGTGCTGGAACGCGTCCCGGTCCTCGCCGTCGCAGACGATCACTGTGGCGTGGCCGGACGCCTCGTTCACCACTGGCAGGTGGGTGCTTTCGGTGACCACCGCCACGGCGCCGGAGTCCTCCAGCAGGTAGCGCAGCTCGAACGGCTTCGAGTAGGCGTTGACCGGCACCATCGTCGCGCCGAGCTTGCACACGGCCAGCCAGGACAGGACGAACTCAGGCCGGTTGGGCAGCATCACGGCCACCCTGTCCCGGCCGCGCACTCCCCGGCGCGCGAGGTGGCCGGCCACTGCGTTCGACCGCCGGTCCAGCTCGCGGAAGGTCAGCGACTCGCCGCCGGGGTCGAACCGCAGCGCGACGCCGTCCGGCCAGGTCCGGGCCGCGTGCGCGGTCAGCGTGCCCAGGTCGGTGAGCAGGTGTTCGGCGGTGATCACGGTCAACCCCGGTCCCGCCCGGCGAACCCGGCCGCCGCCTCCCGCGCGCCCGGCGACACCTGGGTGACCATGGCGTGGCCGATCTCGGTCTCGAACGCGGCGTCCAGCTCGCCGACGCCGTTGTCCAACGCCACCTTGGCCAGCCGCATCGCCAGCCGGGGCCGCGCCGCCAGCGCCGTCGCCCACCGGTGGGTGGCGTCGTCCAGCTCGTCGCGCTCCACCACCAGGTTGACCAGCCCCAGCTCCTTGGCGCGCTGGGCGGTGAACCGCTCGCCGAGCAGCACCAGCTCCTTGGCCGTCACCAACCCCACCGCCGCCGGCAGCAGCCGCGAGATGCCGCCGGTGATGCTCAGCCCGACACCGACCTCCGGGAACCCGAACTCCGCGTCCCGCGCGGCCACCACCAGGTCGCTGCACAACGCGAACTCGCACCCAGCTCCCAGCGCATAGCCGTGCACCTTGGCAATCACCGGAAAAGGCGCCGCCCGTACCAACCTGGTGACATCCTGAATGCGCTCCAGCTCGTCGCGAAGTTGCCCGAGATCCTCGCCCGGAGAATTCGCTTCGAGATCGTGCCCGGAACAGAACGAGCGCCCCGCCCCGGCCAGGACCAGCGCTCCGACCCCCTTCCGGATCGCCCCTTCGAGGGCGGTGCACAGCTCGTCCACCAGCTCGGGAATCACCGCGTTGAGTTTCGCGGGCCGGTTGAGCGTCACGGTGGCGACATCATCGGAGAACGTCGAAATGACCAAGCCTTCGCTGGCTGCGCTCATGAGAAGAAATCATTTCCCGGTCCCCGTGGACGCAACAAGAGCCAAACCCGTAGCTATCAGCCGAACTTGCTTACACCCTGTAAACGGGGGGTGGCAGGGTTCAGCTCCGGCGGATGCAGTCCAGGGCGTAGAGGGCTACGTGTAGGGCGAGGGCGAGGTTTGGGTCGTCCAGGTCGATCGACAGGATTCGTTCGATGCGGCGTAGGCGTTCGTAGAGTGCGGGGCGGCTCATGGACAGGGCGGTCGCGGTGGTGGACTTGTTGCCCCGGTGTTCCAGGAAGGCGCGCAGGACGGCCACCAGGTCGGTGCCGTGGCGCTGGTCGTGGCGCAGCAGCTCGCCCAGCTCGCGTTCGACGTAGGCCTGTAGTCGCGGCTCCTCGCGCAGCAGGTGCAGCAGGCCGTGCAGGTGGGTGTCGGCCAGGGTGTAGTACGGGCGCGCGCGGTGCGACCAGGTTGCCGCCGCGACCGCGTCCTGGGCCTGCAGGTACGAGCGTTCGACCTCGCTGATGCCGCGCACCACGGAGCCGACGCCGATGGTGGCGTCCAGCACGGAGTGCACCTCGCGCGCCATCTCGCCGAGCGGTCCGTCCACGCCGGAGTCCGCGCCCACCGCCAGCACCGCCACGACAACCCCCGGCCCGGCCGCGGCGACCAGCCCGGACAACCCCTCGGGACGCCGCACCGCCCGCTCGACAACGGCGACCTGGGCGTGATCGTCGGTCCCGGCGATCTGGACGATCGCGCACACCAGCCGCTGGGTGCCCAGCTCGACGCCCATCGCCCGCGCCCGGCTGGCCAGCGCCTCATGCTCGCCGGGGGACTGGCGCAGGATGTCCTCGACCAGCGTGCGCTGCGCCTGCTGGCCGACGGTCTCCCGGTTGCCGTCGATCAGCCGCCGCAGCACCAGCGTGTTCACCGCCAGCTCGGCGACGCTGCGCGCCCGCGCCGTGTCGCTGTCCGCCCCGAGCACGACCACCAGCCGTCCCCACACGTCGTCGCGCTCGCCCACGGTCGCGAGCAGCCACCCACGTTCCCGATCATGCTCCAGCCGCCGCCCGCCGAGCACCGCCCGCGAGCGCTGCTCCCAGTCGCGCAGCAGCGGCGGCAGCGGCCGCCCGGCCGGGTCGCACGCCAGCACCTGGTGCGCGAGGTCCTCCAGCACGACCGGGCAGCCCAGGATCGCGGCCACCCGGCCCACGATCGTCTCCGGCCCGGCGCCGGCCAGCGCCAGGTCGCTGAACGTCTGGTGGTCGTCCACCCGCTGGCGCAGCCGGTCACGGTGGCCGCCGAGCAGCCGTTCGTGCACCGTCCGGGTCACGTCCACGAACCGGATCGGCCGGCTCAGCGTCACCACCGGCAGCCCGTTCGCCTCCGCATGGTCGATCATCTCGGCGGGGACGCGCTGGTGGTAGGCGCCCAGCTCGATGATCAGGCCGGCGGCGCCCCGGTTGGTCATCGAGCGGGCCAGCGCGGTCCAGGCCGCCGGGTCGGGTGGCACGCCGGTGCCGCTGGTCAGGATCAGCTCGCCGCCGTCCACGAACTGGGTGACGTCGGGCTGCTCGCACACGTGCACCCACCGCACCGGCCGGTCCAGCGACGCCCTGCCCGCGAGGACCGTCGGCGCGCCCACGGCCACCGACGGCAGTTCCAGCACGTCGCGCACGCTGACCAGCCCGGCCACCCCCGTTCCGTCGGAGAGGGAAGGGTTCCTTCCGCGTGGAGCAACTGACAGTATCGTCGCGGCACGGCTCGACGCCATGCCAGCGCACGGCACATCGCCGGAGGACGAGGGGGCCCTCATGCGAGCTGACCGTCGGGTGCGAGCGGCCGTGATCGCCGCCGTCGCCGCGCTGTGGCTGGCAGGGTGCGCCCCCGGCCAGCCCGAGCAACGGCAACAAGAGGCCGGCCCGATCGACCCGGCCAGCTTCCGGGGCCAGACGCTGGACTACGTGTACTTCACCGACGGCCCGGACGAGGCGGCCACCCGCGCCCAGCTCGCCCGGTTCGAGCAGCAGACCGGGGCGAAGGTGAACCTGCAGATCGTGCCGTTCGCCGACCTGGAGCAGACCCTGCAGGCCCGGATCAACAGCGGCAAACCGCCCGGGGCGGCCAGGGTCGAGTCCTGGCGGGCGTACGCCGACTCGCTGGTGGACATGAAGCGCTACTTCGGCGCCGGCTACCCCGACCAGTTCGTGGACGGCGTGGCCATCCAGTCCCAGACCTCGGACGGGCGGATGCTCGCCGTCCCCAGCGACCTGACCATGAACGGGCCGCTGGTCAACGTCGACGCGTTCGCGCGCGCCGGCGTCCCGCTGCCGTCCGAAACCGCCCCGTGGACCTGGGACCAGATGGTCGCCGCCGCCACCGCCGTGCAGAAGGCGAACCGGATGGAGTCCGCGATCGCCATCGACAAGTCGGGGCACCGGCTCAGCACGGTGTTCAGCGCGTACGGCACGACGATCATCGGCCCGGACTACCGGGAGTCGCTGGACCCGGCCAAGGCCGGCCAGGCGCTGGACACCCTCAACGCGCTGGCCGGCTCCGGCGGGCTGCTCAAGGACTTCTGGCTGGAGTCGGGCAGCCGCTACAAGGGCGCCAACGACCAGTTCCTGGCCCAGCAGGCGCCGGTGTACCTGTCCGGCAACTGGCAGGTCGGGCAGTTCGCCAAGACCGCCACCTTCCGCTGGGCCGCCGCGCCGAACGCCTGCGCGGCGCGCTGCGGCGGGTTCCCCGGCGGCAAGTACATGGTCGCGTTCTCCGGGGCGCCGAACCCCGCGCTCGGCGCCTACTTCGTGGACTGGATGAACCGCGCCGACGCCCAGAAGGCCCTGGACGAGCAGGCGTACTGGCTGCCCACCCGCAAGGACCTGGTCGCGTCCGGGGTCGACTACCCCCAGCGGGCCGAGGACATGGGCGTCTTCCTCGCCGAGATCAACAAGACGCCGGCCGAGACGTACGCGACGAACGGCGCGCCCGCGTTCAGCCCGGCGGCCAAGCTGGTGGTGGTGCCGCAGTTCGCCGCGCTGGTCGCCGGCCGGCAGGACACCGCCACCACGGTCCGCAACATCAAGTCCGGGGTGGCCGAGATGGTCGCCAAGTCCGGCTCGTGACCGGGCGGCGGCTGGCGCCGTACCTGTTCGTGCTGCCCAACATGGTCCTGTTCGGGGCGTTCACCATCTGGCCGGCGATCAACGGGTTCAACATGAGCCTGTACGACAGCTCCAACGGCCGCACGTTCCGGCCGGTGGGCACCGCGAACTACACCGAGCTGGTCAGCTCCGAGCAGTTCTGGCGGGTGGCGGGGCAGACCGCGGTGTTCGTCGTGTCGTCGGTGGTGGTCACGACGGTGGCGGCCACGGTGCTCGCGCTGATGCTGCACGCCCAGGTGCGCGGCAAGGGGGTGCTGCGGGCCGCGTACCTGGTGCCCTTCGTGGTCTCCCCGGTGGTCGCGGGGCTGGTCTGGGGCCTGGCGCTGGAGCGGCAGAACGGGCTGCTCAACACGGTGCTCGACGGGCTCGGGCTGGGGCGGCCGGGATGGTTGCTGAGCGGTGGGCTGGCGATGGCGGTGATCGTTGGCGTCGGGCTGTGGCTGCAGCTGGGGTTCTACGCGCTGATCCTGCTGGCGGGGCTGTCCGGCATCGACCCGGCGCTGTACGAGGCGGCCAGGATCGACGGCGCCTCCCGATGGCAACAGGTGAGGCTGGTGACCCTGCCGCTGCTGCGGCCGAGCACGCTGGTGGTGGTGATCCTGGCGACCATCCACGGCTTCCAGGCGTTCGACTACATCTACACGCTCACCGGCGGTGGCCCGCTCGGGGCCACCACGTTGATCGTCCAGTTCATCTACGAGTCCTCGTTCCGCTCGCCCATCCGATACGGGCTGGCCAGCGCGGCGGGCGTGGTGTTCTTCCTGGTCGTGTTCGGGGTGACGGTCGGCAACTACCTGCTCGGGCGCCGGCGGGAGGCGGTCTGATGCGCGGCTGGACGTCGACGACCGGGCGCGTGCCGTCCACCGCCGACGTCGCGCGGGCCACCGCGCTCACCGCCGGCGCGCTGGTCATGCTGGCCCCGATCGTGTGGGCGGCGCTGTCGTCGTTCAAGACGCCGACCGAGCTGGCCCGGCGCCCGCCCACGGTGTTGCCCCAGGCGCCGACGACGGCGAACTACACCGAGGCGCTGACCGCGTTCAACTTCGGCGGCTACTTCCTGAACAGCGCGTTCGTCACGGTGGTGGCCACCGCGCTGACCCTGGCGGTGAACTCGATGGCCGCGTTCGCGCTGGCCAAGTACAACTTCCGGGGCCGGGACACGCTGTTCCTGATCAGCCTGGCCACCATCATGATCCCGCTGCAGGTGATCTTCCTGCCGGTGTTCCAGGTGGTGTCCTCGCTGGGCCTGGTCAACTCGCTGTGGGGGATGATCATTCCGGCGGCGGCGACGCCGACGGGGGTGTTCCTGCTGCGCCAGTACATGCTCGGGCTGCCCGACGAGCTGATCGAGGCGGCCCGGATCGACGGCGCCGGGGAGTTCCACATCTTCTGGCGGATCATCCTGCCGCTGTGCCGGCCGGCGCTGGCGGTGGTGGCGATCTTCTCGGTGATCTGGCGGTGGAACGACTTCCTGTGGCCGTTGATCGTCGCGCAGGACGAGTCCACGTACACGCTGCCGGTGGCGCTGGCGCGGTTCTCCGGGCAGTTGGTGGTGCCGTTCAACCTGGTGCTGGCCATGTCGGTGCTGTCCATCGTGCCGGTGGTGCTGATCTTCCTGGTGCTGCAGCGGCAGATCGTCGCCGGCATCGCCCGGACGGGGCTGAGGTGACCGGGCGGACGGTGCACGGGCTGGACCCGGGCGGGTGCGTGCGGGACTGGCTGGCCGGGCCGGCGTGGTCGGCGGCGTGTGACGACCTGGACGCGGTGTTGGACGCCTCCGGCAGCCCGTGGGGGGAGCACGGGCGGTGGGTGCTCACGAACGGCCCGGACGTGGCGCCGCTCAAGCGTCGGCTGTACCGGCGGCGTCCACTGGTGCTCGACCAGCCGTTGCCGGTCGCGGTGGAGGGTGGTTCGTTCTCCTGGACGGCGCCGGGCGGCGGGCGGGTCGACACCGGGACCTGGGAACGGGTGCATACCGGCGCGGACGGGCTGGTGGACTGGAGCCGGTTCTGCCACACGCCGGAGTACCGGCATGCGGTGGCGGCCACCGTGCTGGAGGTGGACCAGGCGGAGTGGCGCACGTTGGAGGTGGCGTGCACGGGGCCGTTCGCGGTGTGGGTCGGCGGGGAGATGGTGGCCGTCCGCGACGAGGTGTCCTATATGGAGCCGGTGCGGCACAGCGTGCGGGTGCGGCTGGGTTCGGGGGCCACGCCGGTGCTGGTTGCGACCTGGCAGGTGGCGTTCCGGGAGTGCCGGCACGTGGCGGCCGTCCGCGTCGAGGGGCCGCCGGTGCGGGTGGTGCTGCCCAGCCCGGGGGCCGATGAGTACGCCGCCGCGATCGCCGAGCAGGTGCTGGAGCGGGTGGCGGTGCGGTCGTGGGCTTCGGACGAGGCCGCGGTGTGCCTGACCGGGCCGGTCGGGGCGGCGCTTGCGGTGTCGGTGCCCGGCGGGCCGACGCATCGGGTGCGGCTGGTCGACGGTGGCGCTGCCGTGCCGCTGCGCGCGTCCCCGGCGGGCGGGGACGACACGGCGTCGATGTTGGAGACCGGCGAGACCGCGCTGAGCGTCGGGGTGGACGACCCGCGTTGCCCCGTGCGGCGGACGCTGCGGGTGGCGGTGCTGCCGGCGCGGCGGCGGGGCGAGCCGGTCGGTGACGACCCGGCGGTGTGGCGGGACGAGCTGCTGCGGCACGTCGCCTCGTCACGCCCGGGCGCGGCGCGGGCGCTGGCGCGCTACGAGCTGGACGGGGCCGCCGTTGACGCGCGCGATCTGGCGGCGCCGCTGGGCATGGTCGGGTCGCGGGCGGACTGCGCGGACTTCGAGGCGGTCGGGGTGCTGCACCTGCTGCACCGGGTGCCGCCGCAGCGGTGGCCGGCCGGGGAGCGGGAGCGGGTGGGCGCGGCGCTGCTCGGCTTCAAGTACTGGATCGACCAGCCCGGGCTGGACGCGATGTGCTACTTCACCGAGAACCACCAGCTGGTCTGGCACACCGCCGAGCTGCTGGCCGGCGAGGCGTTCGGCGACGCGGTGTTCACCAACACCGGCTGGTCCGGGGCACGGCATGCCGAGCACGGGCGCGCGCTCGCCGTGGAGTGGATGCGGCGCAAGCTGACGGGCGGGTTCAGCGAGTTCGACTCCAACGCCTACCTGGCGATCGACTCGCTGGCGCTGGTGTCGCTGGTGGAGCTGGCGGCCGACGTCGAGGTGCGCGCGATGGCCGAGGCGCTGTTGGACAAGGTGCTGCTGACGCTGGCCGCGAACTCCTGGCGCGGGGTGCACGGCGCGGCGCACGGGCGCTCGTACGTGCCGACGCTGCGCTCGTCCCGGTTCGAGGAGACCGCGCCGATCATGTGGTTGCTGTGGGGGACCGGCGCGTTGAATGCCGCGGTGCTGCCGGCCACCGCGCTCGCACTGGCCCGGCGCTACCGGCTCCCGCCGGTGGTGCGTGCGGTCGCTGTCGAACCGGGCGAGCGGTGGTACGGGCGGCAGGTCTACCGGGGCGAGTACCGGTTCGCGCATGACCTGCTGGACCGCCCGTACGGCTCGGACCTGCGAATCTGGCGCACGCCGGACGCCATGCTGTCCAGCGTGCAGGACTACCGGCCGGGCCTTCCCGGGCTGCAGGAGCACGTCTGGGGCGCCACGCTGGGCGCGGAGGTGCAGGTGTTCGCCACCCTGCCCGCCGCCGACACCACCAGCCCGTCCGCCCGGCCGAACGCCTGGGCCGGCCAGCGGGTGCTGCCCCGGGTGCGGCAGGACCGCGACGCGCTGCTCGTGGTGTATCCGGACGCCGCCGACACCCACTTGTGGTTCCCGTCCACGCTGATGGACGAGGTGATCCGGCGCGGGCCGTGGCTGGCCGGGCGGGTCGGCGACGGGTATGTCGCGGTGGCCGCGGCGGGCGGGTTCACGGCGGTCGCGTCCGGCGACGAGGCGATGCAGGCCTGGACGCCGAACGGCGCCGGGAGCGGCTACGCCGCGCTGGTCGGGCGGCGCGCGGACCACGGACCGTTCGCGGAGTTCGTCGCCGGTCTCACCGACCCGGAGTTCGCGCCCGCCACCGCCCTGACCACCCCGGACGGGCGCCGGCTCGAGCTGGCCTGGACCGGCCCGTTCTTGGTCGACGGTGTGCCGGCCGGGCTGGACGCCGACGGCCGCCCCGAGCACCCGCCGCACCTGGACAACCCCGCCGTCCACGCCGAGGCCGGCGCCGCCCGCCTGGAGGCGGCCTGGGCCGGGCACCGCCTGGTGCTGGACCTCGCCGCCGGCCGCCGCCTCGAACCGCGCTCGGGTGCGCTCGATGACCGGTGAGGACCTGGCCAACGCCCGCCTCGCCGCGCCACCGCGCCCGCCGCTCCCGGAGACCTGGCCGACGCGGGAAGCCCTGGCCGAGATGGGCGACCGGGTGGCCGCCCGTACCTGGGAGCTGGGGCTGCCCCACTGGTTCTGGGGCGAAGGGGTGTGCCTGCTCGGCCTGATCCGGCTGGCCAGCGCGTTGGGGCGGCCGTTCCCGCCGGACGTGCTGGACTGGCTGCGCGCACACGCCGCCACAGGCGTCACGGTGGCCCACGTGAACCACCTCGCGCCGGGTGCCGCGCTGGCCATGGCCCCCGCCCCAGAGCTGAGCCCGCTGCTGGCCGAGCTGGCCGGCTGGGTGCACCGGCCGGGCGCCGCGACCCGAGACGCCGCCGGCACCCTGGAACACTGGCCCGGCGGCATCTGGGCGGACACCGTGTTCATGGCCGGCGTCTTCCTCGGCCACGCTGGCGTGCGCGCCGCCGACCCGACCCTGCTGCGCGAGTTCGCCGACCAGCTCGTCGGTCACGCCGCCGTGCTCCAGGACCCCGCGACCGGCCTGTACGCCCACGGCTCGCACCGAGGCGAAGTGATCCGCTGCTTCTGGGGCCGGGCCAACGCCTGGACCGCGCTGGCCGCCGTGGAGTTCCTGGAGCTGGCCACCGCCCCCGGCGCCGAACTGGCCAACCCGCTGTCCGCCCAGGTGGCGTCCGTCCGCGACAGCCTGCGCCGCCAGCTCACCGCGCTGGCCGCCCGCCAGCCGGCGCACGGGGTGTGGAGCGTCCTGGTCGACGACCACCCCGAGGTCGCCGGCCTGCTGGAGACCTCGGCGGCGGCCGGAATCGGGGCCGCGATGCTGCGCGCCGCCGCCGTCGTACCCGACCTGCCGCCCGAGGTCACCGCCGCCGGCTGGCGGGCGGTGCGCGGCGCCCTGGCCTACGTCGAACCGGACGGCACGCTGGCCCGTACCAGCGCCGGCACCGTCCTCCAGCTCGTCCCGTTCGGCTACTCGGTGATCCGTGACGACCTGCCCCAGCCGTGGGGCCAGGGCCTGGCGCTGCACGCGATCGCCGCCGCCCTCGCCTCACCGCGGTCCCGGCCCTAGTAGGTGACCGACAGTCAGTCAGTGACCTTGGACTCTAGACGGCGGGCCGGGCGGTGCCAAGGATTGGTGGCGCGACGGGGATTTCGGGTGATCCGTTATAACGAGCGGTGGTTCCGTGCGGACGTGCGCCGTAACGTCGGCGCGACCGGGTACCCCTGGCGCGAACCCCAGCGATCCGGCACGTGAATCGAGGAGCCCATGACATCGGTGACCCCGGTCGCCCAGCGCACCCCGCTGTGCGATGCCGAGCTGCACCTGCTGGACAGCCTGTGGCGGGCGGCGAACTACCTGTCCGTGGGCCAGATCTACCTGCTTGACAACCCGCTGCTGCGCGAGCCGCTGCGGCCCGAGCAGGTCAAGCCCCGGCTGCTGGGGCACTGGGGGACCACGCCCGGGCTGAACTTCCTCTACGCGCACCTGAACCGCGCGATCATCGCCCACGACCTGGACATGATGTACGTGATCGGCCCCGGGCACGGCGGGCCGGCGTTGTTCGCGAACACCTGGCTGGAGGGCAGCTACACCGAGAACGACCCGGCCATCACCCGGGACGCGGCGGGGATGCGCCGGCTGTTCCGTCAGTTCTCGTTCCCGGGCGGGGTGCCCAGCCATGTGGCCCCCGAGGTGCCCGGTTCGATCCACGAGGGCGGTGAGCTGGGCTACTCGCTGGCGCACGCGTACGGGGCGGCGTTCGACAACCCCGGGCTGGTGGTGGCGTGCGTGATCGGGGACGGCGAGGCGGAGACCGGGCCGCTGGCGACCAGTTGGCACGCGAACAAGTTCCTGGACCCGGTGCACGACGGCGCGGTGCTGCCGATCCTGCACCTGAACGGCTACAAGATCGCGAACCCGGCCGTGCTGGCGCGGATCCCGGACGAGGAGCTGGACGCGCTGCTGCGCGGGTACGGCTACCGCCCGCACTATGTGACGGGTTCCGACCCGGCGCGGATGCACCGGCTGATGGCCGCGACCCTGGACGAGGTGGTCTCCGAGATCCACCGCATCCAGGCCGAGGCGCGCCGCGGTGCCACCGGTGGCCGCCCGCGCTGGCCGGTGGTCGTGTTGCGCACCCCGAAGGGCTGGACCGGGCCGGTCGAGGTGGACGGCGTGCCGGTGGAGGGGACGTGGCGTGCGCACCAGGTGCCGCTGCCGGCGGTGCGCGAGCGGCCCGAGCACCTGGCCGAGCTGGAGCGGTGGCTGCGTTCGTACCGCCCCGAGGAGCTGTTCGACGCCGACGGCCGACCGGTCGCGGAGGTGACGGCGCTGGTCCCGGCGGGGCGGCGGCGGATGGGCGCGAACCCGCACGCGAACGGCGGGCTGCTGCTGCGGCCGCTGGAGCTGCCGGCCTGGGCCGGTCACGCGGTGCGGTGCGAGCGGCCCGGAGCGGAGGTCTCGCAGCCGACCAGGGTGCTGGGCCGCTACCTGCGCGACGTGATGGCCGGCAACGCCGAGGCGCGCAACTTCCGGCTGTTCGGGCCGGACGAGACGGCGTCGAACCGGCTGGACGCCGTGTACGAGGTCACCGGCAAGCAGTGGCGGGCGGCCACCGTGCCCACGGACGAGCACCTGGTTCCGGACGGCCGGGTGGCCGAGGTGCTGTCCGAGCACCTGTGCCAGGGCTGGCTGGAGGGCTACCTGCTGACCGGCCGGCACGGGCTGTTCAACTGCTACGAGGCGTTCGTGCACATCGTGGACTCGATGTTCAACCAGCACGCCAAGTGGCTGAAGGTGTCGCGGCGGCTGCCGTGGCGCCGGCCGATCGCGTCGCTGAACTACCTGATCACCTCGCACGTGTGGCGGCAGGACCACAACGGCTTCTCCCACCAGGACCCCGGGTTCATCGACCACGTGGTGAACAAGAAGGCCGAGGTGATCCGGGTCTACCTGCCGCCGGACACCAACACCCTGCTCTCGGTGGCCGAGCACTGCCTGGCCAGCCGGGACTACGTGAACGTCATAGTGGCCGGCAAGAACGACACGCCCGTCTGGCTGGACGCGCAGGCCGCCGCGCTGCACTGCGCCCGGGGCGCCGGGATCTTCGACTGGGCCAGCACCGATCTGGACGGCGAGCCCGACGTGGTGCTGGCCTGCGCCGGTGACGTGCCCACGATCGAGGTGCTGGCGGCCGCCTCGCTGGTGGCCGAGCGGCTGCCGGAGCTGCGGGTGCGGGTGGTCAACGTGGTCGACCTGATGCGCCTGCAGCCCGACACCGAGCACCCGCACGGCATGACCGACCGCGAGTTCGACGCGCTGTTCACCACCGACCGGCCGGTGATCTTTGCCTACCACGGCTACCCGTGGCTGATCCACCGGCTGACCTACCGCCGCACCAACCACCACAACCTGCACGTGCGTGGCTACAAGGAGGAGGGCACCACGACGACGCCGTTCGACATGCTGGTGCAGAACGACATGGACCGCTTCCGGCTGGTCATCGACGTGATCGACCGGGTGCCCGGGCTGGGGACGCGGGCCGCGCGGGTGCGCCAGGACATGGTCGACGCCCGGGCCCGCCACCACGGCTGGATCCGCGAGCACGGCGAGGACCTGCCCGAGGTCCGCGACTGGGTCTGGCCGGGCTCCCGGTGACGTTCGTACTCGTGGTCAACGCCGGCTCGTCCAGCCTCAAGCTTCGCGTCCTGAACGGTGACGACGACGTCGTCGACAGGCTGGACCTGGAGCGCTGGTCCGGCGAGGGCGAGACCGAGCGCCTGGAACGGTTCCTGCGCGGGCAGGTCCGGGTGGATGCGGTCGGGCACCGGATCGTGCACGGCGGCACCGAGTTCACCGACCCCGTCGTCATCGACAAGCGGATACGGGACCGGATCGCGGCGCTGGCCGAGCTGGCCCCGCTGCACCAACCGCGCGGCGTGGCCGGCATCGACGCGCTGACCCGGCTGCTGCCCGACACCCCGGCGGTGGCCTGCTTCGACACCGCCTTCCATGCCCACCTGCCCGCCCCGGCCGCCACCTACGCGCTGCCGCACGACTGGAACCACCGCTACCGACTGCGCCGCTACGGCTTCCACGGCCTGTCCCACGCGCACGCCGCTTCCCAGGCGGCCCGGATGCTCGGCCGCCCGATCACCGAGCTGCGCACCGTCACCGCGCACCTGGGCGCCGGGGCCTCGCTCGCGGCCGTCGACGGCGGCCGTTCGGTGGACACCACCATGGGCTTCACCCCGCTGGCCGGGCTGGTGATGGCCACCCGCACCGGCAGCGTGGACCCCGGCCTGGTGCTCTGGCTGGCCCGCCACGCCGGGCTCGACCTGGACCGGCTCTCCGACGTGCTCGAACACGAGTCCGGCCTGGCCGGCCTCGCCGGCATCCCCGGCGGCGACATGCGCGAGCTGGAACGGGCCGCCGGCGCCGGCGACGAGCGCGCCACGCTCGCGTTCGACGTCTACACCCACCGCCTGCGCCGCGAGATCGCCGCCATGACCGCCGCGCTGGGCGGCCTGGACGCGCTGGTGTTCACCGGCGGCGTGGGCGAGCACAGCGCGCGGGTCCGTCACGCCGCCGCCGACGGCCTGGCCTACCTCGGCATCGCGCTCGACCGCGACCTCAACCACAACGCCACCCCGGACGCCGACATCACCGCTCCCCAAGCCGACGTCCGCACCCTGGTCGTCACCGCCCGCGAGGACCTGCGCATCGCCGCCGACACCCGAGCCGCGCTCGCCCGTTAGCCCGCGTTAGAAACCGTCGTTCAGTGCAATGTCGAGCAGGCCGGGGAAGCGGGCGTTCAGCTCGTCGCGGCGCAGGGTGAGGAAGAGCTTGCGGCCGGCGCGGCGCTGGCGGATCACGCCGCTCTCCCGCAGCGCCCGCCAGTGGTGGGTCAGGCTCGACCGTGGCACGTCCGGGACGATCTCGCCGCAGAACATCTCCGCGCCGGACGCCAGGGCGCGCGCGATCCGCAGCCGGACCGGATGACCGAGCGCCGCCAGCACGTCGACGAGCTCGACGTCGTCGATGTCCGGGTGGTGCAGGGCGGCCACCGTCCGATCATACGCGAAGTTCGTACAAACCTTGACACTCACCGTTCGTCTATACGAGAGTTTCGTACTATCGGACGGAGGCGTCCGCCGCCCGTGACCGACACCCGAGGAGCCCCGATGACCACGCCCGACGCCGCGCTCGCCGCCTCCTTGGACGGCGGCTTCACCAGCCACCACGCGGACCTCGACGGCGTCCGCCTGCACTACGTCGACGGCGGCAGCGGCGCGCCCCTGCTGCTCCTGGGCGGATGGCCGCAGACCTGGTGGCAGTGGAACAAGGTGATGCCCGCGCTGGCCCGCCACCACCGCGTCATCGCCGTCGACCTGCGCGGCATGGGGGACTCGTCCAAGCCCGAGGCCGGCTACGACAAGAGGACGATGGCCGCCGACATCCACCGGCTGGTCGACCATCTAGGCCTGGGCGCGGTGAGCATCGCCGGCCACGACATCGGCGCCATGGTCGCCTACGCCTTCGCCGCCAACCACCCGGAGTCGACGTCGAAGATCGCCATCCTGGACGTCGCGCACCCCGACGAGTCCTGGTCGGAGTTCCGGCTGCTGCCCCAGCCCGACCAGCACGTCGACGGCGACATCCTGCGCGGCCAGCGCTCGTACCTCTGGTGGTTCGCGTTCAACCAGGTCCGCGCCCTGCCGGAGAAGCTCCTCGACGGACGCACCCGGCCGCTCGTGGACTGGCTGTTCGACCGCCAGTCCGCCGACCCGCGCTCCATCGACGACCGCTCCCGAGAGGTCTACGCCCGCGCCTACTCCACCCCGGACGCGGTCCGCGCGGGCAATGCCTGGTACCAGGCGTTCAACGCCGACATCGCGGACTCATTGACCTACCGCCCGGTGCGCGCCCCGATCCTCGCCCTCGGCGGCGACCGGGCCGGCTACCGCTGGCTGCGCACGATCATGCCCGCCAAGGGCACCGACGTACGGGTGGTCGAGGTCTCCGACTGCGGCCACTACATCCCGGAGGAGCAGCCCCACGCCGTCATCGACGAGCTGACGTCCTTCCTCGGATAACCGCAGGTCACCACCCGTGAGTGGTTAGCGTTGCTATGACAACGCTAACCACTCACGGCTCCTGACCAGCGGCTTGGCTCTTGACGGCGGTGGGCTGGTCGTTCATTGTTAACAATGAACTGTCAGCAAAGGCCGGCCTGGAGGTGCGGATGCGGGGCGGCGGTCTTCGGGCGGCGAACCGGCAACGGATCAAGGACGACGTGCTGGGCGTGCTCCGGGACGCGATCGTGACCGGGGTGTTCGCCCCGGGCGAGCGGCTGCGCGAGGCCGAGCTGGCCGACGAGCTGGAGGTCAGCCGGGGGCCGATCCGGGACGCGCTGGCGAGCCTTGAGCACGAGGGCCTGGTGCGCATCGAACCGCACCGAGGCGCGACGGTGCCCATGCTGGACAGGCGGGACGTCGAGGAGGTCTACAGCCTGCGGCAGTCGCTGGAGACCCTGGCGGCCCGATGGGCGGTCGAGCACGCCGACGAGCGAGACCTGGCGAGGATGGAGGCGGTGCTGGCCGAGATCCCGGCCGCGCTGGACCGGGGCGATCCCCGGGAGGTCACCGACCTCGACCTCCAGTTCCACGACGCGTTCTACCGCGCGGCCCATCACGAGCGGCTGTATGCGTCGTGGCGTTCGTTGCGTTCGCAGGTGTCGCTGTTCCTGTTCTCCCGCAACACCATCGCGCCGACCAGCCGCGAAATCGTCGTCGACGAACACGCCAGGATCCTCGAACTGTTGAGACAACGGTCGGTCGACGAACTGCGGATCGCCGTCGAGTCCCACCTTCTGGGGGCGTACGAGCGCCTCCGCGAGAGGTACACATGACCCGTCAGGTTTCGTCGTCGACGTCGGTGTCGATGGGCAAGGTCGCGGCGGCCAGCTTCATCGGAACCACCATCGAGTGGTACGACTTCCAGCTTTACGGTTTAGGCGCGGCGGTCATCTTCAACAAGCTGTTCTTCCCGAATGTGAGCCCGCTGGCCGGCACGCTCGCGTCGTTCAGCGTCTTTGCCATCGGTTTCGTCGCCCGGCCCATCGGCGGGATCCTGTTCGGGCATTTCGGCGACCGGGTGGGGCGCAAGTCGATACTGCTCACCACATTGCTCCTGATGGGGACGACGACGTTCCTGGTCGGGCTGCTGCCCACCTATTCGATGGTCGGGGTCGCCGCGCCGCTGCTGCTGGTGTTGCTGCGGCTGCTCGGCGGCATCGGTCTCGGCGGCGAATGGGGCGGGGCGGTGCTGGTCAGCGTCGAGCACGCGCGGGAGAACGACCGGATACCGCTGCTCGAACTGTTGCGCACGAACCCGAAAGGCGTGCTGCTCGGCATCGACGCATTCGTGGTCACCAGCGGCGGCTATTACGTCTACGCCACCTACATGGTGTCCTACGGGACCCGGACGCTGGGCATGTCGACGACCACGATGCTGATCGGCGGGATCGTCTTCTCGGCCTTCGGGCTGATCGCGTCGCCCACGTTCTCGGCGTTGTCCGACCGGGTCGGCAGGCGGCCGGTGTTCATCGGGGCGGCCGCGTTCACCGCGCTCTACGCGTTCCCCCTGTTCTGGCTGGTCGACACGCGGATCTCGGTCGTGATCTGGCTCGCGCTCGCAATCGGCGGCCTGGCCAACGGCGCGCTGTACGGCCTGATGGGCTCATTGGCGTCGGAGATGTTCTCCACCCGGGTCCGCTCCGACGTCCTGCGCCGGTTGGCTCCGCACTATCGGCTGGCCACCATCAGCAACAGCCAGGACGACATCATCACGCATTCGGTCGCCCGGCTCGGCGGCCCTTTCTCCTGGGTCCTCACGGCGGAACGGACCCGCGCCTACAAGCCCGACCCGGCGTTGTTCGAGCTGGTCCTGCGCGAATCGGGGGTGCCGGCGGGTCGGACCGTGCACGTGGCCCAGTCGCAGTACGTCGACCTGCCGCGCAGCGTTCCCATGGGGATGCGGACGGTCTGGGTCAACCGGAACGGCCAGCGGCTGCGACCGGGCACCCCCGAGCCGCATGCCGAGCTGCCCGACCTTCGCGGGCTGCCCGGCCTTCTCCAGCTCGCCTGACACCGGAAAGGAACCATGACCTCGCCGCACCTCTCGCCCGCGCATCGAGTCCACCGGCTACGACTGCCCGACCGGGCCGGCGCAGCCAGCGCCCGGGACGCGGACCGAGCCCTGCTCGCGGACGCGCCCGCGGACCATCTCGACACGACGCATTTCGACACCGTCCGGTTTCCGCCGCCGGACTGGGCGCTGGACGCCTTCGAGCGGGCCGCCCGCGACGGCGGCCTCGCCTACACCGGTTACCGGGGCCACCCCGACGTGCTCGCCCGCGTCGCCGAGGGCATCGGCGCGCTGGCCGGCATCCCGGTCGACCCGGACCGCAACGTCGTGCTCACGCCCGGCACCCAGGCCGCGCTGTTCGCCACGTTGTCGGCGTTGGTGGACGACGGCGACGGGGTGGTCCTGGTCGATCCGGACTACCTGTTCAGCGAGCGCATTCTCCGTTTCCTCGGCGCCCGCGTCGAGCACGTCCGGTTGAGCGTCGACGACGGTGAGCCCCGGCTCGACCTGGCGGCGCTCGAGACGGTCCTCGCCACGGGGCGCGCCCGCGTCCTGGTCTTCTCCCACCCCAACAACCCGACGGGCGCGGTGTACCCGCCCGAGGTGCTCGCGCGGATCGCCGAGCTGGCCACCCGGTACGGGCTCAGCGTCGTCGTCGACGAGCTGTACTGCCGGCTGGTTTACGACGACGTCGCGTTCACCCACCTCGCGGCGCTTCCGGGGATGCGCGAGCGGGTGGTCACGCTGTTCGGCCCGAGCAAGACCGAGTCCCTGAGCGGGTATCGCCTGGGCGTCGTGGTCGGCCCCGCCGGGGTGATGGACGGCATCGAGGACGTGTTGTCGATCATGTCGCTGCGGGCGCCCGGGTATGCGCAGCACGTGCTCTGGCCCTGGTTGCACGATGATCACGGGTGGCTCGGGCGGCGGCTGGCCGAGTTCCGCACGCTGCGCGAGCTGACCGCGGCGCACCTGGGCCGGTTGCCGTGGCTGTCCTGGCGCCCGCAGGGGGGCACCGCGTACGCCTGGCCGGACGTCACGGCGCTCGGGCTGCCCGGGCCGGAGGTGGCGCACCGGCTGCTGCGGGAGGCGGGGATGCTGGTCAGCCCCGGCTACCAGTTCGGGCCGGGCAGCGCCGGGCACTTCCGGGTCTGCTTCGCCAGGGACGAGCGGATGTGGGACCGGGCGCTCGAACGGGCCGTCGCCGTGCTCGATCGGCTCGCGCGCGAGCACGGCGTGGGCTGAGCGGGGTCAGCCGTCCTCCGTCAGCCGAGGCCGGGGAGCAGCGAGCCGAGGACGTCCAGGATCCCGGTGGACTGCTCGGTGGTTCGTTCGCTGGGCCGTTTGGTGTCGTTGTCGTCGTCGTGACGGGACGAGTCGGACGAGCGGGAACGGTCCTCGTCGTCGCGGTGGCCGTCGGAGGAGTCGGACGACTGCTGTCGCGGGCGGTCCTGGGTGTCAGCGGGCGACTGCTGGGTGGACTTGGGGAGCGGTTGCCGGGGAGCGGGGACTGTGTGGCTCGGCGCGGAGTTGGCATTCGAGCCGTGAGCGGTGCCGGCGCCGGGTGAGGTCGGGGCGTGTGCGGCGCCTGGTGCGGGGGCGGGCCGTCCGGGGGCGGCATTGGGCGCGCCGGGCGGCGGGGCGGCCTTGCCCGGTGCGGGGACGGCGTTGCCGGGCGCGGGTGCCGCCGGCGGGGCCGCCTCGGGCGCGGCGGGGGCGGTGGGCGTCCCGGCGGCCGGGACCGGGCTGACGACCTGGCGGCCGGGGCGCAGGGCGAACACCAGGGTGGCCGCGACGCCGACCAGGAGCACGGCCCCGGCGATGGCGGCACGGACCCGGGTGGACAGCGGGCGGCAGGCCGGCTTCGGTTCCGGGGCGTCCGCCGGGGGGTCGGCCTCGGCGGAGACCTCGGCGGGGACCTCGGCGGGGACCTCGGCGCGGACGAGGGCGCGGGTGGGCTCGGGTTCGGGGGTGGGCTCCGGCTCCGGCTGGAACCCGCCGTAGTAGGCCGGCTGCCAGCGAGGGGGCTCCGGCTGGCGGGCGGCCGCGGAGCGGGGGCGTTGGCCGTTCGTCCTGGACCTGCCGGCGGCCGGCCGCCTCGGCTCGAACTGCCCGTTCGGACCCTTAGACAAGCTCACGATCTCCTACCCCGACACACCGCTCCGAGCCGATCCACCGTCCGCCGCGCCCGCCCGTGGCGTCACAGCAGCCATCGGGCGTCACAGGGACCGGACGACCTTAGCGAGCGCTCCGTGACATCTCCTAATCACACGGTCACCCATCGGTGCGACAGGCCGTCGTGGATCGGTGACCGGTAGGCAGCAAGCGGGCGCTGTCGACGACCGGACTGCCTCGATCGGTCATTGACCCATAGCGACCGCTCGGCTACTTCACGCTTGAGTCTTATTCAAAAGTCGGGCTAATCATCGAGACCGCCTCCGGCGGTCATGCGCCGTCGCGTCGATCACCTAGGTCACGTCGGGCTCGGCGCGGGTCCGGCGCTCGAGCGGGCCTCCGGCCCACCCTCGCTGGCCGGACTTATGAATAGCCCTCCTTGTCGGCCTAGCGGAAGATCGCGTCGTGGAACTCGATCTCGGCGGCCAGCATCCCGGCGAACCAGTCGCCCAGCGTGTCGTCCGGGATCGCCGGCGGGATCCGGTCGACCTGGTCGGCGAGCGCGGCGACCCCGGCCCGGAACGGCTCGGCGGCGTGCAGCGCCACCCAGTCGCCGATCGGGCCGGGCGGTACGGAGCCGGAGTGGTGCGCGCGGGTGCACCAGGTCAGGTACAGCGTCTCGGCGGCGAACAGCATCGTCATGATCGCCGGGTAGCCGCCGGCCCGGGCGGTGGGGAGCGCGAACGCCGACAGTGGGTCACGGTCCTCGACGGAAGGGCGGGCCGGCACCGGCCAGGAGGCGCGGGCGGCGGCGAAGTAGTCGGCCTGCTCGGTGACCAGCGCGTGCACCGCCCGACCGTTGTGGCGCGCGGCCGCCCAGTCCGGCGCGTCCCAGACGGCCAGCCCGTGCATCCGGGCGGCGGTGAGCACGAACGCCTCCTCGGCGCGCAGGTAGTCCGCGTAGGCCTGGTCGGAGATCGTCCCGGCGGTGACCTCGCGGACGAACCGCATGTCCAGCGCCTGCTCCAGGGCGGCCGCCCGCGTGTCGAGCAGCCGGCGCGAACGACTCACCCAGCCAGCCATTCGACGAGCCCGCCGAACACCTGCCCGTAGCCCGGCCACCGCTCGCAGAACGCCTCCGGCGCCCAGTGCGGCGAGCAGTCCGAGGTGAACACGCCCACCCGGCCGGACCCTCGGGTGGCCACCGCGACCAGCGGATCGTCGTTGACGGTGGCCAGCACGCCGGAACCGGCGCGGGTGCGGACCCGGTTGTAGCCGAGCAGCGGCGGCCACTCGCCGGTGACGCCGCCCAGCGCGGGGTGCCCGGCGTCGGTCACCTCGGCGCGCGCCCCGGCCGGCAGCTCCACCCGGTCGTCCTCGGGGAGCAGCTCCACCGGCAGCAGCTCGTGCAGCGCCGTGTTGCGGTAGGCGGCCTTGCCCTCGAACCCGGTGAACGACAGGTACCCGCCGATCATCAGCAGCCCGCCGCCGTCGGTGACCCAGTCCCGCAGCACGCCGAGCCGGTCCGAGCCCGGGGCGGCCTTCTCGAACACCGCGGGCGCGAGCTGGATGGAGTTCGCGCCGATGTCGGAGAGCACCACCACGTCGTAGCCGGACAGCGCCTGGGCGGTGGACGGGAACCCTGCCGGCACCAGGTGCGCCGGCAGGTGCGTGACCCGGTGGCCCCGGCCCTCCAGCGCGCGCCGCAGCGGGCCGACCCCCTCCACGTACGAGCTGGTGGTGAAGGAGTCGACGCCCTTGATGTGGGTGGACTGGGTCACCCAGCTCTCGCCGGCGATCAGGACGCGTTTCATCGTTTCCCTTCGTGTGCGGACTCGAACAGCCGCGCCGGGTTGACGCGCAGCAGGTCGGCGGCGACGGCGGAGTCGACGCCGTGCTCGGCCAGCCGGGCCAGGAACAGGGCGGGGACGTAGCAGAAGCCGTTGCCGCCGTGGCGGGTGAGCATGGCCTTGAGGAAGACGTCGTGGCTGAGTAAAAGTTGGCCGCCGTGCCCGCGCGCGATGAGGCCGGCCACCGCGCGGGCGGTGTCACCGGGCGACGGCGACCGCCCCTCGCCGGGGAACCGGAACGGCATGCCGATCATGTCGAACCCCAGCCACACGCCGCGCCCGGCCACCGAGAGCTGGTAGTCCACGTCGTGCCCCGACGGGTCCATGTGGCAGAGCGCCACCGCGCCGGGCGACACTCCGTACTCACCGAGCACGATGTCGAGCACCTCGTGCGCGCGCCGCTGCCAGCCGGGCAGGTGCACGTACAGCGGGACGCCTGTCTCTTTCTGCGCCCGTGCCGCCGCGCGCAACGCTTTCTGTTCGTCAGGGGTGAAGTCGGGGGAGACGCCGATCTCGCCGATCACTCCCGGGGTTGTCGACGTGCCGGTCAGCTCGGTGATGAGCTCGGACGCCAGCGCGCGCTCGTCGGAGCCGGCCAGGTGCGGCGGGTGGTACGGCTGGAGGTACCAGCCCGAACCCATGACCACCCGTACCCCGCTGCGCTCGGCCAGCTCCCGCAACGCCGCCGGGTCGCTGCCCAGCCCGGGCGGCGTCACGTCCACGATCGTTCCGCCGCCGGCGGACTTGAAGACGGCCAGGTCGGCGAGCATCGCGTCGGCGTCGTCGAGCACGCAGTTGTCCAGGCAGGCGTACGGGTGCTCGCGTAGCAGCCAGGCCAGCTCCGGGGTCACCGTGGCCTCGCGCAGGAACCCGAGCCCCCGTTCCGCCGGCTCGACCAGCGCCTTGCGGGCGTCGTTGCGCAGGTGCTCGTGGGCCAGCGTCAGTCCCAGTTCGCGGCTGTCGACCGGCCCGGTCACCGTGGCGACCTGAACGCTCATGGTCTACGTACCAAGTGACCGGCCAGATCGGCCAGCGAACGCCCGCGTAGGTTGATCCAGATCGCCGCGACCAGCACCAGCCCGGTGACGATCGGGGCCAGGAACGGGCTCACCCCGAGCAGGGTCAGCCCGTTGGCGATCACGCCGGTGATCACCGCGCCGATGATGGTGCCGACCACCGTGCCGCGCCCGCCGAACAGGTTCGTCCCGCCCAGCACGACCGCCGCGATCACCGTCAGCTCGAAGCCCTGGCCGGAGTTCGACGACCCCGAGCCCAGCCGCGCCGCGGTCAGGATCCCGGCCGCGCCGGCGGCCAGCCCGGCCAGCATGAGAACGATCATCTTGATGCGCCGGGTGTTCACGCCCGCCCGGCGCACCGACTCCTCCTGCGCGCCGATGCCGTTGACGTAGCTGCCGAACGGCATCTTGTACAGCAGCACCGCGCCGACCAGCACGGTGGCCAGCGCGATCCAGGCCAGCACCGAGAACCCGAGGAACGTGGCGTTGCCGATCTTGGCGACGAACAGCCGCCTGTCGATCGGCACCGAGAACCCCTGCGTCCACAGCTGCGCCAGCCCCCGGATCACCGACAGCGCGGCCAGCGTGACGATGAACGACGGTATCCGCTGGTACGCCGCCAGCCACCCGTTGACCAGCCCCCACACCAGCCCGGCCAGCAACCCCGCGATGATCACCAGCGAGGAGTCCCAGCCGGCCTGCAGCATCTCCGCGGTGCCGGCCGCCACGAACGCCAGCGTGGACCCGACCGAGAGGTCGATCTGGCCGGTCGTGATCACGAACGTCATGGCCACCGCGACGATCAGCGTGATCGCCACCTGGGTGGCCAGGTTCGAGATGTTCGTGAAGGACAGGAAGTTCGGCGCGGTCAGCCCGAAGATCACGAACAGCGCCACCGTGACGCCGAGCATGGCCACGGTCGCCTTGTTGGTCCGCTCCCAGCGGGACGGGGTCGCGTTCAGCACGGCGGCGGTCATCAGGCGGCCTCCTCGGCGTCGATGCCGGAGCGGGTGATCAGCTTGACCAGGGTCTCGATGTCCAGCTCGTCCACCGGGCGGTCGGCAACGCTGCGGCCCTCGTACATCACGGTGATCCGGTCGCAGACCTCGAACAGGTCCTGCAGCCGGTGCGTGATGAGGATGACGCCGACGCCCCGGTCGGCCACCTCGTGGATCATCCGCAGCGTCTGGCGGACCTCGGCGACGGCCAGCGCGGCGGTCGGCTCGTCCAGGATCAGCACCCTGGGCTCGAACGACACCGCCCGCGCGATGGCCACCGCCTGGCGCTGCCCGCCGGACAGCTCGCCGATCTCCTGGTAGGTGGACCTGACCCGCACGTGCAGCTCGGAGAGCATCTCGGCGGCCTTGTGGTGCATGGCGGCACGGTCGATGAACGGCCCGCGCTTGGGCTCCCGGCCGAGGAACAGGTTGCTGGCCACGTCCAGCGTGTCGCACAGCGACAGGTCCTGATAGACGATGCCGATCCGCTCCCGGCGCGCGTCGGCCGGGCTGGCGAACCGCTTCGGCTCGCCGTCGATGCGGATCTCGCCGCCGTCGTGCTCCAGCGCCCCGGCCAGGATCTTCATCAGCGTGGACTTGCCGGCGCCGTTGTCCCCGACCAGCCCGAGCACCTCGCCGGCGCCCAGCCGCAGGTCCACCCCGCGCAGCGACCGGACGACCCCGAACGACTTGGTGATGCCGCTCAGCTCAACCAACGGCTGGCTCATCGTTGCTCCAGGTAGTAGAGGTACTGCGTGGCGTTCTCCGGGGTGACGATCTGCAGCGGCACCGGGTTCTCCTTCGGCACCGGCCGCCCGCAGGCCAGGTTGATCGCCGCGTTCATCGCGTCGTAGCCGAACTGGAAGGTGTTCTGCTGCACCACCCTGACGATCCAGCCCGCCCGCAGCCCGTCCATCGCCTGCTCGGACAGGTCCCAGCCGACCACCTTGATGTCGTTCGTGCGCTGCTGGCTGGTGACCGCCGCGGCCAGGCCGATCAGCGCCGGTTCGCCGGTGGCGTAGGCGTAGGGCATCCCGGGGTTGCCGGTGAGCAGGTTCTCCGCGACGGACTGGGCGTTCTCCTGGATGTTGCGGCCGTCCACCACGGTCTTGATCGTCATGCCGCCGGCGGTGACCTCGTCGGTGAAGCCCTTCTGCCGCTGCAGCTGGATGGTGCTGTTCAGCGCGCCGACCACGCCGATCTCGCCCTTGCCGCCGCTGAGCCCGAGCAGCTCACGGCCGAGCTGGTGCCCGCCTTCCTCGTTCGCCACGCCGACCTGCGCGGACACCGCCGGGTCGTCCACCGTGGCGTCCACCGCGACGACCTTGACGCCGGCCGCCTGCGCCCGGCGCACCGCCGGCTTGATGCCCTCGGTGTCCACCGCGTCCACGATGATCGCGTCGTAGCGGTTGGCCACCAGGTTGTCGATCGCGTTCGCCTGCGTGGTGGAGTCGTCGTTGCCGTTGACGATCTGGGTCTCCACCCCGGCCCGCTGGGCGACCTGCTGGGCGCCGGCGTTGATCTGGTTGAAGAACAGCGCCTGCAGGTTGATCGGCACGATGCCGACCCTGGGCCGGTGGTCGCCGACCTGGCAGGGCTGGGCCACGGTGGCCGGCGGCGGCGGACCGGCCTGCGAGGCCTGGCGCTCCGCCTCGATCTCCCGGCGCGCGGCCACGTCACACCCGGCCAGCGTGAGGGCCAGGGCGAGCGCGCACAGCATTGTCATCGCTCGGGGCACGGCTGCTCCTCGGTTGATTGGTGCAGGGCTGCCAGCACCGACGCGCGGTCGGGCAGGCCGTCGCGGGCGCCGGGCCGGGTGCAGGACAGCCCGGCCGCCGCCGAGGCGAACCGGGCCGCCGCGAGCGGCTCGGCGCCGCGGTCCAGTTCGGCGAGGTAGACGCCGGCGAAGCAGTCACCGGCGCCGGTGGTGTCCACTGCGGTGACCGGCAGCGCGGCGCCGCTGTGCCGACCGGCCCCGCCGTTAGACCGACCGTCGGTCGGTTCGTAGAGCGTCCAGCCTCGCGGCCCGTCGGTGACCACCAGGTGCACCCGGTGGTCATGGGCCGCGTCGGCCACCGCGTCCTCCCCGCCGATCAGCCGCTCGGCCAGCGCCCGGCCGATCACCGCGTGGCTGGCCAGCGACAACGCCGCGCGGGCGGCCACCACGCCGGCACACCCGTCCAGGTCGACCAGCACCCTCGGCCCCGGCCTGTCGCGCAGCGCGGCGTGCGCGGCGGGGAACCGGTAGCCGTCCAGGTACAGCCAGTCCGCGCCGGACACGGCGTGCACCTCGGCGATCTTGTCGATGGTCAGCTCGTCGTCCTGGCTGATGATGGCGCGCTCGCCGTCCGGGGTGAGCAGCACGATCGCCGTGGTCATCCGCCCGGCGCGGGTGGTCAGCAGGACGTCAACGCCGTCCAGCGCGAGCTCGTTGAGGAAGTCCTCGCCGCGCGCGTCCGCCCCGACCACACCGGCGAACCGCACGTGCCCGCCCACCCTGGCTGCGGCCACGGCGGCGTTCGCGCCCATCCCGCCGTCGCGCTCGGTCACCTCGGTGGCCTGCACGCGGGCGCCGACCCCCGGCAGCTCGGGCACCCGGACCGTGACGTCCCGGTTGGCGTACCCGCAGAACACGATCACCGGGGCTCCGCGCCCGCTCTGGTCGCCGCCTCGGTCAGCTCCCGCACCTTGGCCCGGTCCACCCGTCCCCACCAGCGGCCGTTGTCCTTCACCGAGGACGCCACGATCACCCCGTCGCACGCCGGCAGCAGCGTCCCGATGTTGCCGGCCGTGATCCCCGAACCGATCACCACCGGCAGCGTGGTGTGCCGCGCGATGCCCTCCACCTCGTCGACGGCCGCCGCGTCGCCGGTGCGCGACCCGGTGGCGATCAGCACGTCGGCGTCGAAGAACTCGGCGTCCTCGGTCTGCTCGGCCAGCGTCCGGTCGGCCACGATGGCGTGCGCCCCGTGCTTGACGTGCACGTCCGCGAACACCTTCACCGGCCCCGCGCCGATCCGATGCCGATACCGCGTGGCGTGCGCGGCCTGCCCCTCGATGATCCCCTCGTTGGCCACGTACGCATTCGCCCACTGGTTGACCCGCACGAAGTCCGCCCCCGCCGCCCACGCCGCCGCGATCGAACACTCCGCCGCGTTGGACAGCACGCTCACCCCCAGCCCACCGTCGAACAGCTCGCGCACCGCACGGGTGACCACCCCCATCGCGGCCGCCGTCTCGTACCCGTGCTCACCCGGCTTGAGGAACGGAATGTCCCAGTGGTTCTCCACGATCACCCCGTGGCAGCCACCCTCCAGATACCCCCGCGCCTCCCCCCGGGCGAACTCCTCGATCTGGGCGACCGCCGTCCCGTCGTAGTGCGGGCTCCCCGGCAACGGCGGCAGATGCACCACCCCGATCACAACCTTCGCGGTCCCGAACAACCGCTCGACCGCGTTCGGCTTTGACGGGAACACCCCGAGCCGCTCGCCGCTCATCCGCACCTCACTCGCTCGCCAGCTCGCACGCCCCCCATCGGCGCGCGAACCCGTCCTCCAGACGCATGTAATCGATTCCACTTCGTTGCGCTGGACCGTAGGTTGGCGTCGGCTCATCGTCAAGAAGTCATGACGAATGTCCTGCTAGATTGGGTCATCACCGGCCACGGGCGAGAGGTAAACGATTGCACAGAGTGACCATCGCCGAGGTGGCGGCGCGCGCCGGCGTCTCCACCGCCACGGTCTCGCGGGCGCTGTCCGGTCGCGGCCCGGTGTCCGCCGAGGTGGACCGCCGGGTCCGCCGCGCGGCCGCCGACCTGGGCTACGAGGTCAACCCGATAGCCCGCGCGCTGCGCAACAGCCGCACCGACACCGTAGGCATGGTCGTCCCCAGCATCGGCAACCCGTTCTTCACGTCCCTGGTCGAAAGCGTGGAACACGTCCTCGAACGCCAGGGCAAACAGCTGTTCCTGTGCGACGCCCGCTCCGACCCCGCCGTCGAGGCCAAACGGCTCGCCTCACTGGCCGCCCGCAACGTCGACGGCATCATCCTCAGCCCGACCCACGGCGTGGACAGCGCCGCCGCCGTGGCCGACGCCGCCGGCCGCCTACCCTTGGTCCAACTGGACCGCTTCGTCTCCGGCACCAACACCGACTGGGTAGGCGTCGACGACACCGCCGCCATGCGCCTGATCCTCGACCACCTGCACGCCGGCGGCGCCCGCACGGCCGCCTTCATCGGCTCCCAGCAAACCAACTCCTCGTCCGAGCAACGCCTCAGCGGCTTTCACCGCCGAGCCGCCGAGCTGGGCATCCTCGTAGACCCGGCCTCGGTGCTCCTCGGCGAGTTCAGCACGGACTGGGGCGAGGCCGCCCTGGCCCGCCTGGTCGCAACCGGCCCGCTGCCCGACGCCATAGTCTGCGCCGACGACCTGATCGCCCTCGGCGTCACCCGCGCCTGCCGCTCCCACGGCGTGGACGTGCCCGCTCGTGTCCAGGTCACCGGTTTCGACAACATCGACTTCGCGCGCCTCGGCGAGCCCGCGCTGACCACCGTCGACCAGCCGAGGGACCGCATCGCCGAAGAGGCCGTCCGGCTGCTCACCGCCGCCAGCCAGGCCGACACCCGCGCTTCGACCGCGCACATCGCGCTCGTACCCACCCTGATCGTCCGCGCCAGCACCACCGCCAGCTGATCACGCGACGGCTCAGCTCACGCGCTTATGTTCGTAGGGGCTTGGGTTTTCGTCGTGGTGTTTGGGTGTGGTCCAGCCATTTTGGTGGGATGAATTCTGGCCATCCGTTGACCATGTGGATGGTCCAGCCGGCGCGGTGGATCATGCGGTGGTGGGTGACGCAGAGCATCACCATGGAGTGGATGGCGGTGCGGCCTCGGTGGGCCCAGTGCACGACGTGATGGACCTGGCATCGGTAGGCCTTGGCGTCACAGCCCGGGTAGGCGCAGCCGCGGTCTCGTGCGGTGAGTCCGTCGCGTTGTGGTTTGGTGGCGGTGCGTTGTGTGCGGCCGACGTCGAGGACTTCGCTGTTGCCGCCGAGTACGACTGGGACGACGCAGGCGTCGCAGAGCAGTCGTCGGAGGTCGCCGGCGCCGATGTGCCCGCCGTAGTCCAGG
>NZ_JIAI01000012.1 GCF_000620785.1 Actinospineispora acaciae DSM 45401
TTTGAGGGGTAAGGCCCCCATGAGACTAGTGGGTTGATAGGCCAGAGATGGAAGCCTCGTGAGGGGTGGAGTTGACTGGTACTAATAGGCCGAGGGCTTCACCGCAGCAGTTTGTTCGCATCCACTGTGTGACCCTGAGCAAACAACCACACCTGTGTGGGGTGGTGTTTGTTTGATTGTTGGATAGTTGTGTCGGTGGTTTTAGCGTTGGGGAAACGCCCGGTCCCATTCCGAACCCGGAAGCTAAGCCCTTCAGCGCCGATGGTACTGCACTCGGTAGGGTGTGGGAGAGTAGGACACCGCCGACATTCTTTCTCTTTGGAGGGGGATGACAGGACCTGTTCCTGTCATCCCCCTCTTTTGCGTTGTATGCCGGCTCGTGACGTCCCGAGCCGTTGCGAGCCTGACCCACGCCCGGAGTCACGTTCGGTGACCGAGTGTGCCGATACCGGGAGCGCGAGAGCGTGGAACCACGCTGGTGTTGCCTTCTGGCGAGGGCGGCACGCTCGCGGTCGCGTACGGCGGTGACATTTCGGTAGCGCGTGGTTCGCTGTGGCTGTTCAGCGGATCATCCGGCCGGCTCACCCTGCCCCCCGAACGGCGCTCAGATCGCGCCTGGCCGCCGGGGGCGCGAGGCGTGCGGCTTACACGACCTGCCAAGCCGAGGGCCGTAGCCGCCGACACAGCGGGCGGGATCGGGGGCTCGGAGCCAGATGCGGCCTCGCGATGCGGTCGGACGGGTCGCCGCTGGCGACGCGGCATGTCCTTGCCGTGGCCGCCCGGCGAGGTGCCCGGCCGATTCGGCCCGGCCGGCATTGTCCCGTGAGCTCTGACGATCTGGGGCACGCCGGCCGCCGATCGTGGCCGGTTGTCCACAGTGACCCCGGTTGTCCACAGCCGGCGCTCGGTCGGTGGTCCCGCGGTGGTCCGCCCGCGAGTCTGGTGTCGGCCGGTGAGCACGCCGGCGGAGATCAGCGAGAGAAGGACGACGATGAACGAGACTCAGGTGACTGTCGTAGGGAATGTGATCACGGACGTGAAGCGCCGGCGCGTCGGCGACGGTGAGGGACCGGTGAGCTTCCGGGTGGCGACCAACGAGCGGCGGTTCGACAAGGCGTCGCAGCAGTGGGTGGACGGCGACCGGCTGTACCTGTCGGTCACCTGTTGGCGCCGCCTCGCGGACGGCGTCCTGCTGTCCCTGTCCAAGGGCGACCCGGTGATCGTGCAGGGTCGGCTCTACACCCGGAACTACGAGCTGGACGGGCAGAAGCGGTCGGTCACCGAGATGGACGCCTGGGCGGCCGGCCCCGACCTGTCGCGCTGCTCGGCGGTCCCGAAACGGCCGCGCCGCGAGGCGTTCGAGGACGGTGCGCCCGAGATCCCCGCGCAGGCGGGTCCGGTCAAGGAGGAGCGCACCGCGCGGGAGGAGGTCGAGCCGGCGGTCGCCAGCGCCTCGGCGGCGCCGAACGGCAAGGTGAGCCGGTCCAACGGTGAATCGGCGCGGCCGCCGCTGGAGGTGGTGAAGTCGGCATCCTCGTGAGCCCGGTGCGGACGACGGCCGGCGGGGCAGCGCATCTACGATCGAGGGTGTGGCTGAGTTCATCTACACCATGCGAAAGGTGCGGAAGGCGCACGGTGACAAGGTCATCCTCGATGACGTGAGCCTGTCGTTCCTGCCCGGGGCGAAGATTGGGGTGGTGGGTCCGAACGGCGCCGGCAAGTCGACGGTGCTCCGGATCATGGCCGGGTTGGAGCACGCGAACAACGGCGACGCCTTCCTGAGCCCCGGCGCAACCGTCGGGATCCTGCAGCAGGAGCCACCGCTGAACGAGAGCAAGACGGTGCTCGGCAACGTCGAGGAGGGCGTCGGCGAGATCAAACAGAAGCTCGACAGGTACAACGAGGTGGCCGAGAAGATGGCCACCGACTACTCCGACGAGCTGATGGAGGAGATGGGGCAGCTCCAGGAGGAGCTCGACCACGCGGACGCCTGGGACCTCGACTCCCAGCTCGAGCAGGCCATGGACGCACTGCGCTGCCCTCCGGCGGACGCCGAGGTGGGCCAGCTCTCCGGCGGCGAGCGCCGGCGGGTGGCGCTGTGCAAGCTGCTGCTCAGCAAGCCGGACCTGCTGCTGCTCGACGAGCCGACCAACCACCTCGACGCGGAGAGCGTGCTGTGGCTGGAGCAGTACCTGGCGAGCTACGCCGGCGCGGTGCTCGCGGTGACCCACGACAGGTACTTCCTGGACAACGTGGCCGGCTGGATCCTCGAGCTGGACCGGGGGCGGGCGTACCCGTACGAGGGGAACTACTCGACCTACCTGGAGAAGAAGGCCGAGCGGCTCGCCGTCCAGGGCAAGAAGGACGCCAAGCTGCAGAAGCGCCTGGTCGACGAGCTTGCCTGGGTGCGGTCCAACGCCAAGGCGCGGCAGGCCAAGAGCCGGTCTCGGCTGCAGCGCTACGAGGAGATGGCCGCCGAGGCGGAGAAGACGCGCAAGCTGGACTTCGAGGAGATCCAGATCCCGCCGGGCCCCCGGCTCGGCAACGTGGTTGTGGAGGTGTCGCACCTGGACAAAGGCTTCGACGGCCGGGTGCTGATCAAGGACCTGTCGTTCTCGTTGCCGCGCAACGGCATCGTCGGCGTCATCGGTCCCAACGGGGTGGGAAAGACGACCCTGTTCAAGACCATCGTGGGCCTGGAGAAGCCCGACTCCGGCGAGGTCCGGGTCGGCGACACCGTGAAGCTGTCCTACGTCGACCAGAACCGGGCCGGCATCGATCCGGACAAGACCGTCTGGCAGGTCGTCTCGGACGGGCTGGACTACATGAAGGTCGGCCAGGTCGAGATGCCGTCGCGGGCGTACGTCGCGGCGTTCGGGTTCAAGGGGCCCGAGCAGCAGAAGCCGGCCGGCGTCCTGTCCGGCGGTGAGCGCAACCGGCTCAACCTCGCGCTGACGCTCAAGCAAGGCGGCAACCTCATCCTGCTGGACGAGCCGACCAACGACCTCGACGTCGAGACGCTGTCGTCGCTGGAGAACGCCCTCGAACAGTTCCCGGGGTGCGCCGTGGTCATCTCACACGACCGGTGGTTCCTCGATCGGGTGGCCACCCACATCCTCGCCTGGGAGGGAGATGACGATCACCCGGCGTCCTGGTTCTGGTTCGAAGGAAACTTCGAGGCCTACGAGAAGAACAAGATCGAACGGCTGGGAGCGGAGGCTGCCCGACCGCACCGGGTGACACACCGTAAGCTGACACGCGACTGAGCGTCGCGACGACGCGCCGTAAGGCGGCCATCGCATCCGCTGTCCACCGCTGACGTCCCGGGAGGCGCCGTGCAGCCGACGGAGTTGAACGCCTCCGCCGCGTCCGCGCTCGCGACCGCACCGGCGGTACTGGAGCTCGCGGAGTCGTCGCGGTGGCGGGCACCGGAGGTCACGGCGGCGCTCGCCGAGCAGGCGGTACAGCTGGCGCGGGCCGGTGGCGACCGGGCGAGCGCACTGCGCGCCGAGGGCTGGCTGGCGCACGGGCTGGTCACGATCGGGCGCGGGGTCGCGGCGGTGCCGCGTGCGGCACAGGCCTTATCGGAGGCCGGCCGGGGCAACGACGCCGAGGCCGCCGGGCGGCTTCGCGTCGAGCTCGCCTCGGTGGCCAGGACGCTCGGCGACCGGGACACGGCGCTCGCGCTGCTCGCGCCGGTGCTCGGACACGTCGAGGTGTCGCTCGGGCTGCGAGCCGACGCGCACCTGGAGGCGGCGCGCTGCGGCGGCGCGGAGTCCCCGGACGGCGCCCTGGAGTCGGTGGGTGTGGCCGCCGGTGCGCTGCGCCAGCTCGGCGGCGAGTACGCCGAGCTCGGGCTCGCGGCCGTGGACGCCGTGCTGGCGCGCCAGCAGCGCGAGCGCGGGCAGGTCAACGGGGCCATGGAGCGCGCCAGGGAGGGCCTGCGCCGGGTGCTCGGCGGGGCCTCCGGGGACGGCGCGCTCGACCCGGTGTCGCCGTATCTCGCCGCCGAGCTCAGCCTGGAGCTGACCCTGGCCCTGCTGGACGGTGGGCAGACCGAGGCGGTTCGCGACGTGGCCCGGTCGGTGCTGCGGTGGGGCGCGCGGCCGGGCGCGCTGGTCCCGGTCTCCCGGATGCGGCTGACGCTGGCCCAGCGGGTGTACCTGCCGGCCGGCGAGGAGGACGCGGCGCTCGCGGCGGCCGAGTGGGTGTCCAAGGTCATCGAGTCGCACGACCTGCCCGAGGTCGAGGTGGAGTGCCACGGGCTGCTCGCCGAGATCCGGGAGCGGCGCGGCGAGCTTCCGTTCGCCCTCACCGCCAGCCGGCGGGCGCACCAGGCGTACCGGCTGCACGCGGCCCGGGTCGAACAGGCGCTGGTGCTGCTCGCCCGCGCCGGGAGCGAGACACGGCTCGCCTCGGCGCAGCACCATCCGGCCGACACCCGCGCGGACGGCCAGGCCGCCTTGTCGACCACGCAGACGCACATCTTCGACGGGCGTGCCGGCGAGCTGGGGGCCGCGGTTCCCCGGCCGCCGAGGCCGACCGAGCCGGGCCAGCCCGGCGGCGGAGTCGGGCCTGGCGGCACCCGCGAGCGGCCGGAGTCCGTCGGCCCGGCGGGGTCCCGGAGCCCGGACGCACTCGACTCCGAGACCCAGCCGTCACGGCCGCCTTCGGCGCCACCACCATCCGGCACGGGTTCGTCCTGGTCCGCGCGTCCGGCCGGGCCCGGTCAGCCGCCGGTGCGCCCGTTCGGCGCGCCCGAGCCGTCCGGGCGGGCCGGAGCCGCCGGGCCTCGACCGTCCGGGCCACCCGCGCCCCCGGTTCAGCGGCCGCCGGGCGCCGAGCCGAGGCGAGGCGAGAGGGCCGAGCCGACGGGGGGCATGGCGCCGCCTCGGCAGGACGCCGTCGAGTACGGACGGCCACCGGCCGACATGGGGCAGGGCCACCGGGCGCCTCGGTGGCCGGAGCGCGGCCCGCGACAGGAGCCGAGCGAGCCGTCCACCGGTCCGCGCCCGGCGAACCCGGTGTCGGTCCCGACGTTCGACATGCCGCGCGTCGCCGGGCCCGTGGCGTCGGGTCCCGCCGACGGGCCGGGGCGCCCGGTGGATGCGCCCGGCGGGCTCGGTTCCGATGGGCCGGGCCGGGGGAGTCCGATGGCCGGCGCGGTGGGTTCGCGGGGCATCGAGGTCCCGGGGCGTGCTCCTGAGCGGCGAGGTCCGCATAGCTCGGACGCCTTTGACGGGCCGGTGCCGGGGCGTCATCGACCCGGAGCCGACCCTGGGGCGGCCCCGGACGCGCCCGGTTCGGGACGCGGTTGGCCGGGTCCGTCGAACCAGGCCGGCCCGGGCGTCGACGGACTCGGGCAGCCCCGCGAGCCCGACCGGCGCGGCGGTGCCGACCGGAGGCTGCCAGGCGACCGGCTCACCGGCCGGGGCGACGACCGAGAGCTCGGCACGGGTGGCCGGGCGCACCGGTCCGAGGGCCGCCGGTCGGGCGACCGCCCGCGTGAGGGCGGTCAGCTCGGGGACGGCGGGCCGGGGGGCGACCGGCTCGGTGACGGTGGGCGGTTCGGCGGTCGCGGTGAGGGCCGACGGTCGGCGGAGGGGCCGCGCGGTCGCGGGTTCGGCGGAGGCCAGGATGACCGGGGTCCGTTCGATGACGGACCGGGCGGAGGCCGCCGGCGCGCCGACGCCGGGCGCGGGGTGGAGGCCACGGGCGGTGCCGGGCGGCCGGCGTGGGGTGGCGCCGGTGGCGGGGCGATGGCTTCGGGGCGGCGGCGCGCGCCCGAGCCGGTGCAGGCGCCCGCGCTGAGCGTGCCGGAGCTGGCGGTGAAGCTGGCCGAGCTGGCGGACGAGACCGGCCAGCCGCCGCACCTCGTGCTGGTGGACATCGTCGCGCCGGACGGTTCCCCGACGGGCCCCTCGGTGACCGCGCTGGCCGGGCGGATCGGCGAGCGGGTGCGTGGCCAGATCCCCCCGGGCGCTCGGGTGTACCGGCTCGACCAGGACGCGATGGCCATCGGCATGCCCGAGACCGACCCCGAGGTGGTGACCAGGTGGGTCCGGGCGTTGTCCACCGGGTTGTCCCAGGCGTGGCCCGAGCTGGCGGCCGATGTGCCCCGGGCGGTTTTCCGGATCGGTGTGCGCTGGCTCGGCGGGGCGCTCAGCGTGGAACAGCACGTCCGTGAGCTGCGGTCCGGTCGGGTCGGAGCGCCGTCTGGAGCGCCCGACCAGCCCACGTATCCGACGGACCAACCGTCCTTCCCGCCCTACCGGGTGCCGGGGCAGGCCGTGTCGAACAGCGACACCGGCCTGCGCTCGGACATCGACGAGCCGCCGGCCGAGGGCGACGACGGGCCGGCCGCCGGGCGCCATGGTGCCCCGCACGTGGAACCGGAGCCGTCCCGCGCGTTCGTGGGCGCGAACCGGGTGAGCGCCCCGCCGGGCAGTGGCGGGCGTCGGCGGCGTGGTGAGGGCGGTGCCGGCGACACGGGCGGGTACGACGTCCGGCGGTCGAGCGCGCCGTTCGGATCGGTTCCGGACCTGGCGGGTGCGCCGGGACGGTCACGCTCGCGGGCTACGACGGCCCCCACCTCGGCGCGGTGGGAGGTGCCGGCGAACGGCGGCGGTTCGGTGGCCAACGGCTCGCCGGTCAACGGCACCGCCACGAACGGCCATCTCGCTCCGGTCAACGGGCATGCCGCGTTGGGCGGCGTCGAGGGCACGGCGGGGGTGCGCGGACTGGTCGGCGAGGGCGTCGCGGCGGGTTCGGTGGCGGGCACCGGAGCGATCGGGCGCACCGCGCTCGCGGAACCGGAGCCGCCGGCACGGCGCAGGCGCCGGCGCGATGCGTTGGCCGCGTCCGGCGAGGCGGAGGCCGACGAGCCCGAGCTAAACGGTGGCCGTCCGCTGAACGGAACGCATAGTGTTAACGGTGTGAATGGTGCGCATGATGTGAACGGTGGGCGGCGCGTCAACGGTCATCATCGTGAGCCGGAGGTGGCGGCCTCCGGGAACGGGCATCGGTTCGGCGACCGGGACGGTCAGGAGGACGCCGGGCACGACGGTTCCCGGCGGGCGGGCCGGCATGCCAGGCCATCCGTGCGCGGGGCCGACGGGGTCGGTGTGGGCACGGACGGTGCGGCTGCGGGGACTGGCGTGAACGGTGTGGCCAATGGGGCTGATGTGAACGGCGGGGTTGACGGGTTGGGCGCGGACGGCCTGGTCAACGGGTCGGGTGCGCACGGTTCGGTCAACGGGGTCAACGGGTCCGGTGCGCACCGTTCGGCCGACGGGGTCGGTGTGGACGGCTTGGCCAACGGCGTCGGTGCGCACGGATCGGTTAATGGGTCCGGCGCGGGCGGCGTGGTCAACGGCGTCGGTGCGCACGGTTCCGTTGACGGGTTCGGGTCGAACGGTTCGGTCAATGGTTCCGGTGCGGACGGCTTGGCCAACGGGGCCAGCGCGCACGGTTCGATCAATGGATCGGGGTCAGGCGGCCTGGCCAACGGGGCCGGTATGGACGGTGCCGTCAACGGGGCGGGCGGGTCGGATCGGCCCGGGGACGCCGACGGCCCGGACGGTGAGGACGCGGCCGGTGACCGGCCGGGCGGCCGGGCGGCGCGGGCAGGCGGGGCGCGTTCCGGCGAGCAGGGGCCGCTCGCGGGCCGGGCGGTGTCCGAGCTGAGCTTCGCCGAGCTGCTCGCGGGCGCGCTGGCGGCGTACCGGGAGGCATGAGCCCACCGCTCGGCGCGTCCACCGAGACCGGTGGGAATGCGCTCCGCGCCGAGCGGAGCGGGGCAGGTGTCACAGCGTGAGCCCACCGCTCGACGCGTCCACCGAGACCGGTGCGAATGCGCTCCGCCCCGAGCGCGGCGGGGCAGCTACCACAGCGTGAGCCCACCGCTCGACGCGCCTACCGAGACCGGTGCGAATGCGCTCCACGCCGAGCGCGGCGAGGCCACGTGTCACCGCGTGATCCGCCGGCCGCCGCGCCGCCGCCGGTCGTCGCACGGGCCGGCCTAATCGAACGATCAAGCGGGAAGACGCCTCGGGTAGGCCGATGGTTAGGGTGGGGGCGGCGGCACTCGCGGCTACGGTGCGGCCGGAGGGGAACAGCGATGAGCTCGATCGAAACCCGGTCTCGACAGTCGGGGGACGAACCCCGCGGCCGGCAGGGCACGGACACCGACACAGGCACGGACACCGAGCGGGCGAGTGGCGGTAGCGGTGGCCACTCCGGCGCGCCGCCCACCGACGGAACCGGACAGCCCGCCGATACCGAGGGCGTGCTGGCCCGCGCGCGGGCCATCGACCCGAGCCTGGCCGAGCTGTGCGAGCTGTACTTCCGGCACACCCCGCCCGAGGACCTCGCGGCCGCCGAGCCCGAGCAGCTGATCAGCGCCGTGCGCTCGCACTACGAGCTGGCCGAGCACCGCACCCAGGGCCGTCCGGCGCTGCGGGTCCGGGACGGGGCGGCCGAGCTGGGGCGGGCGTGCACGGTGGTGGAGATCGTCACCGACGACATGCCGTTCCTGGTCGAGTCCGTGCTGGCCGCGATCAGGCGGTCCGGGGCGTACGTGCAGCGGGTGATGCACCCGATCCTGGTGGTGCGCCGGGGGCTGACCGGTGACCTGGGCGAGGTGCTGCCGGACGCGAACCCGAGCGACCCGCCGGAGGGCGCGCAGCTCGAGTCGTGGATGCACATCGAGACCGACGCGCTGGCCGACGACGAGGCGCGGGACACGCTCGCCGACGAGCTGACCCGGGTGCTCGGCGACGTGCGCGAGGTCGTCGAGGACACCGAGCGGATGAACCACACCGCCCGGGAGCTGGCCGCCGAGCTGCGCGCCGACCCGCCGCCGCTGGGCCGCACCGAGGTCGAGGACGGGGCGCGGCTGCTGGAGTGGCTGGCCGACGAGCACTTCACGTTCCTGGGGTACAGACGCTACGTGCTTGACACATCGGCGGAGCGGCCGAAGCTGACCGCGGAGCTGGCCTCCGGGCTCGGCGTGCTGCGCGGGGACAACCTGTCGACGGTCTCGTTCGCGCCGGGCTCGGACGCGGTGGAGCGGGCCACCGGGCGCGAGCTGCTGCTGATCAGCCAGGCCAGCGCGCTCAGCCGTGTGTCGAGGCCCGTCTACCCCGACTACCTGAGCGTCAAGACGTTCGACGCGGACGGCAACGTCACCGGCGAGCACAGGTTCCTCGGGCTGCTCACCGTGAACGCGCTCTACGAGAGCGTGCTGGACATCCCGGTGGTGGCCCGGCGGGTGCGCGAGGCGATCCGCCGCGCCGGCTTCCCGCTGGAGTCGTTCTCCGGGCAGCGGATGCTGGAGGTCATCTCCAGCTACCCGCGCGAGGAGCTGTTCCGGGCCAGCGCGGACGAGCTGTACGACACCGCGCTCGGGGTGCTCTCGCTGGCCGAGCGCCGGCGGCTGCGGCTGTTCCTGCGGCCCGACCCGTACCGGCGGTTCTTCACCGCGCTGGTCTACCTGCCCAGGGACCGGTACACCACGTCGTCGCGGCTGGCCATGCAGGAGGTGCTGCTGCGCGAGCTGTCCGGGCACTCGGTGGACTACACGGCCAGGGTGACCGAGGACAGCGTGGCGCTGCTGCACGTCACCGTGCACACCGACCCCGAGCAGACCATCGAGCCCGACCTGGACCGGTTGGAGCACGAGCTGGCCGAGGCGGTGCGGACCTGGGACGACCGGGTGCTCGCCCGTACCGAGGACCAGCCGGAGCTGGCCGACACGATCCGCCGCTACCTGCGGCTGGTGCCGGCCGCCTACAAGGAGGACTTCGACGACGCCGAGGCCGTCGAGGACCTGGCCAGGGTGGAGAGCCTCGGCGACGAGCCGGCGCTGACGTTCTACACCCCGGCCAGCGCCACCCGGGGGGAGCGGCGGTTCAAGCTGTTCCTGGCCGGCGAGGAGGTCGCGCTGACCGAGCTGCTGCCGGTGCTGCAGCAGATGGGCGTGGAGGTCATCGAGGAGCGGCCGTACCAGATCACCCGCCCGGACGGCCGGCGCTGCTGGATCTACGACTTCGGGCTGCGGATGGGTGCCGCCGCGCTGAAGGCCACCGCCGACCGGCCCCTGGACGTCGTGCGCCGCTCGTTCTGCGACGCGTTCGCCGCCGCCTGGCGCGGGGACATCGAGGTGGACAGGTTCAACGCGCTGGTGCTGCGCGCGGGCCTGAGCTGGCGGCAGGCCGGGCTGCTGCGCGCCTACGCCCGGTACCTGCGCCAGATCGGCACCCCGTACGGGCAGTACTACCTGGCCGACATCCTGGTGGCGCAGGCGCCGGTGGCGGCCGCGCTGGTCAGGGTGTTCGAGGCCCGGTTCGACCCAGCGCTGGGCGCGGCGGACAGCACGGAGCGCGTCGAGCTGGTCGAGGAGCGGCTCGCCGAGGTCACCGGGATGATCGACGAGGTCACCGGGCTGGACGCGGACCGGATCCTGCGCGGCTACCTCAACCTGATCACCTCGACGCTGCGCACCAACTACTTCGCGCACCGCCCGTACGTGGCGATCAAGTTCGACCCCGGCCAGATCCGCGAGCTGCCGGCGCCCAAGCCCCGGTTCGAGATCTTCGTCTACTCGTCGCGGGTGGAGGGCGTGCACCTGCGGTTCGGGCCGGTGGCGCGCGGCGGGCTGCGGTGGTCGGACCGGCCGGCGGACTTCCGCACCGAGGTGCTCGGGCTGGTCAAGGCGCAGGCGGTGAAGAACGCGGTGATCGTGCCGGTCGGCGCCAAGGGCGGGTTCGTGGTCAAGCGCCCGCCGGAGCCCACCGGCGACCCGGCCGTGGACCGGGAGGCCACCCAGGCCGAGGGCGTCAACTGCTACAAGATGTTCGTCTCCGGGCTGCTGGACCTGACCGACAACCTGCACAACGGCGACACTGTGCCCCCGGACGGCGTGGTGCGCCACGACGGCGACGACAGCTACCTGGTGGTCGCCGCGGACAAGGGCACCGCCACGTTCTCCGACATCGCCAACTCGCTGGCGGTCGAGCGCGGGTTCTGGCTGGGCGACGCGTTCGCCTCCGGCGGCTCGGCCGGGTACGACCACAAGGCCATGGGGATCACCGCGAAGGGCGCGTGGGAGAGCGTCAAGCGGCACTTCCGCGAGCTCGGGGTGGACACCCAGGGCCAGGAGTTCACGGTGGTCGGCATCGGCGACATGTCGGGGGACGTGTTCGGCAACGGCATGCTGCTCTCCGAGCACATCCGGCTGCTCGCCGCGTTCGACCACCGGCACGTGTTCGTCGACCCCGACCCGGACGCCGCCCGCTCCTACGCCGAGCGCCGGCGGCTGTTCGAGCTGCCCCGCTCGTCCTGGGACGACTACGACCGCTCGCTGATCGGCGAGGGCGGCGGGGTCTGGTCGCGGACCACCAAGGCGATCCCGGTGTCCGCCCAGATGCGCGCCGCGCTCGGGCTGGAGGACGGCGTCCGCAAGCTCACCCCGCCCGAGCTGATCAAGGCGATCCTGCTGGCCCCGGCCGACCTGCTGTGGAACGGCGGCGTCGGCACCTACGTCAAGGCCCACACGGAGGCCAACAGCGAGGTCGGCGACAAGGCCAACGACCCGGTGCGGGTCAACGGCGACGAGCTGCGGGTCAAGGTGGTCGGCGAGGGCGGCAACCTGGGGCTGACCCAGCTCGGCCGGATCGAGTTCGCCCGCGCCGGCGGGAAGGTCAACACCGACGCGCTGGACAACTCCGCCGGGGTGGACTGCTCCGACCACGAGGTCAACATCAAGATCCCGCTGGGCCGGGTGGTGGCCGCCGGCGAGCTGACCGAGCAGGGCCGCAACGAGCTGCTGGAGGCGATGACCGACGACGTCTCCCGGCTGGTGCTGGACGACAACTTCAGCCAGAACGCGATGCTCGGGGTGGCCCGCGCGCACGACAAGAACATGACAGGGGTGCACGCCCGGCTGGTGGCGGACCTGGAGGCCAGGGACAACCTGGACCGCGAGCTGGACGTGCTGCCGGACAAGGCCGGGTTCGCCACGCTGGAGCGCCTCGGCCAGGGGCTGACCTCGCCCGAGCTGGCCACCCTGATCGCGCACGTCAAGCTCGACCTCAAGGCCCGGCTGCTGACCAGCGACCTGCCGGACGCCTCGGTGTTCGCCGGCCGGCTGATGGAGTACTTCCCGCCTGCGCTGCGCGAGCGGTTCCCGGACGCGGTGGCCGCGCATCCGCTGCGCCGCGAGATCGTGACCACGCTGCTGGTCAACGAGGTGGTCGACGGCGGCGGCATCACGTTCGCGTTCCGGCTGGCCGAGGAGCTGGCCGCCGAGGCGACCGACGTGGTGCGCGCGTACGCGATCACCACCGCGGTGTTCGGGCTGCCCGAGCTGTGGGCCGACATCGAACGGCTGGACACCGGCGGCGGGCCCGGCCTGGACACCGGCCTGGCCGACGAGCTGGTGCTGGAGTCGCGCCGCGTGCTGGACAGGGCCACCCGGTGGTTCCTCACCAACCGCCCGCAGCCGCTCGCGGTCGGCGCCGAGATCGCCCGGTTCTCGCGGACGGTGACCGCCCTGCGCGACCGGGTGCCCTCGCTGCTGGTCGGCAGGGAGGCCGAGGCGCTCACCGAGCGGGTCGAGGAGCTGACCGCGCGCGGCGTGCCCAAGGCGCTCGCCGAGCGGTCCGCCGCGCTGCTCAACGACTACTCGCTGCTGGACATCGTGGACGTCACCGAGCTGTCCGAGCGCGAGCACGAGGAGCGCGACGCCGGCGAGGTGGCCGCGCTGTACTTCGCGCTGTCCGACCACCTCGGCATCGACCTGGCGCTGACCTCGGTGAGCAACCTGGAGCGCGGCAACCGCTGGCACGCGCTGGCCCGCCTGGCCCTGCGCGACGACCTCTACGGCTCGCTGCGGGCGATCACCCTGGACGTGCTGCGGGAGACCTCACCGGGGGAGAGCGTCCCGGACAAGATCGCGCAGTGGGAGCGGCTGAACGCCGCGAAGCTGGGCCGGGCGCGCGCCGCGCTGCAGGCCATCGGCCAGGCCGGGCTGGACCTGGCCACGTTGTCGGTGGTGTCGCGGCAGCTGAGGGGCTTGTCCCGATGAGCCGCGTTCCCCGCGCCGATCCGGAGACGGGCCGTGATCCGCCCCTCCGCTTCGAGGCGCGACAGGAGCGTTCGGCGGATCACGACAAGTTAGGAGAACGAGGCCTCCGGCCAGGGAGGCCCCGTTCGTGCCACTACCCCTCTACAACCGGCATTGAGGCGCGGAAAGGCGGCGGCATATGCCGAAGGTACCCGCAAAGAGCGATCAACCTAGGCCGGGGGGCCACCCGCCGCCGAGGATCACCTTCCTGCAGATCCTGGACAAGACGCTCCAGGACCCGAGCTGGACCCCCTGGATCAGGATGATCGTCACCTTGATCGTTGTCGCCTTCGTGGGCGTGATCTGGCGCCACATATATTGGTGAGGACCGAGGCGGTCGACATCGGATCCTCACCCCGCGGCGGGGCGACGAACGATTCGGAGGACGAGGAGATCGTGAACAACCCTCACTCGAGAGTTCCGCGGTGAGCCGGTTCCATGTGGAGATCCCGCTGCGGTGGGCGGACCTGGACGTCTTTCGGCACGTCAACCATGCGCGGACGGTGACGCTGCTGGAGGAGGCCAGGGTGGAGCTGGTGTTCCACCGCGCCGCCAGGGACGGTGCCGACGCGTGGCGCGACGGGCTGCTGGTGGCCAGCCTGAGCGTGGACTACAAGCGGCAGATCCCGTACCGGGGGCAGTCCGTGCGGGTGAGCATGTGGGCGCACCAGGTGCGGGCCGCCTCGTTCCTGATCGACTACGAGCTGCGCACCGGGCCGGGGGAGCACGACCCGGTGGCCGTGACCGCCCGTACCCAGATGGTCCCGTACGACCTGGTCGCCGAGCGCCCGCGCCGGCTGACCGACGTCGAGCGGGAGTTCCTGTCGCGGTGGGGTGACGAGGCGGTGTCGCCCGTGCGGGCCGGATGAGCGCGCCGGCGGCCGGACCGGTGCTGTCCGTGCCGGACGGGTCCGAACGCGACGGCTTCGGCTCGTTCGTGGCCAGGGTGGTGCGGCTGGACGGTTCCGCGCTGGTCAGGTTGTGCGCGAGAGGTGACCGGGTAACGGCATGGGCGACCACGCCGTTCGGCGTGCTCGTGACCAGGGACGTGCCGGGCGAGCTGCGCCCGTCCGACCTCACGGTGCCGGCCAGGGACCTGCTCACCGCGCTGGCGGTGGTGCGCGGCGACCGGGTCGACCCGGGCGGCCCGGCGGGCGATCGGTGGCGTGGCGAGCTGCCGCCCGCGACCGGCTGGCGGACGGTCACCGAGACTCCGGCGGCCGACCTGGCGGCGCTGGCGAACCGCGCGATCGCGCGCGCCGACGAGCACGGCATCCGCCCGCGCGCCCTGCCTACGGCGACCCTGGACGAGACCGCGGTGACAGTTCACGGCGACGAGGCGCGCGTGCGGGTGCCGATGCGGTGCCTGCTCGCGCTGTCGGGCATGGGGCTGCTGGACGGCCCGGATCCGGTACGGGCCAGCGCCGCCGACGCCTGGCTGCGGCTGGACACTCCGCTCGGCGCCGCCGTGCACCGCCGGTTCCTGCTGCCGCTGAGCGGGGTGTGAGCCCGAGCAGCCGGCCGCGGTGACGGTACGACAGCTGCCGTTACCGAGAGAGACCGACCGTCGGTCGGTCTTTGGTGGCTGTTCACGGTGCTGGGCGGGGTGTGCCTGTGTCGCTGGTCGTGCCAGGTGCGCGAGCACGGTTATCACCGAGATAGACCGACCGTCGGTCGGTCTTTGGTGGCTGTTCACAGTGCTGAGCGGAGTGTGCCTGTGTCGCTGGTCGTGCCAGGTGCGCGAGCACGGTTATCACCGAGATAGACCGACCGTCGGTCGGTCTTTGGTGGCTGTTCACCGTGCTGAGCGGAGTGTGAGCCTGTGCCGCTGGTCGTGCCAGGTGCGCGAGCACGGTCATCACCAAGACAGACCGACCGTCGGTCTATCTCCGAGGCGCGGCTGGCCACCGTGTCCGGCCACGTGCGCTCGGCGGCGGCACCGGGCCGTTGTTCAGGCCAGCCAGACGGCGGTGTCGGGGGGCAGCTCGCCGTTGTCCGTGAGGGGCGCGCTGCTGATCAGAGGGTCGCCGGGCGGGAGCGGCACCGGCACGGGAGAAGTGTTCAGGGCGCAGACCAGGGTGGTGCCGGGGCGGCGGTAGGCGAAGCAGCCTTCGGGGGCGCCGTACCACTCCAGCTCGTCACCGACGAAACCCGGATGGGTGCGGCGGATCTCCAGGGCGTGCCGGTACAGGGAGAGCGTGGAGCTGGCGTCCTCGAGCTGGGCCTCGACGGTCAGCGACGACCAGTCGTCGGGCATCGGCAGCCACGTCTCGTCGCCGTCGGTGAACCCGTAGTTCGGCTCGTAGCCCTCCCACGGGATCGGGACGCGGTGGCCGTCGCGGCCCCGGCGGGTGTGGCCGGAGTGCTCCCAGACCGGGTCGCGCAGCGCGGAGTCGGGCAGCTCCACGCTGGGCAGCCCCAGCTCCTCGCCGTTGTACAGGAACACCGCCCCCGGCAGCGCCAGCTCGACCAGCGCGAGCGCGCGCGCCCGCCGCACCCCGACCTCGCCGCCGCCGAACCGGGTCACCGGGCGGGGCACGTCATGGTTGGACAGCGTCCACGTCGGTGTCCCGCCGACCGTGACCACGGCGGCCATCGAGTGCTCGATCGCCTCCCGGATGGTGTCGGCGTCGAAGGGTGCGGTGGTGAGCCGGAAGTTGAAGCCCAGGTGCAGCTCGTCGGGGCGCAGGTAGCGGCCGAACCGCTCGTCGTCGCCGACCCAGATCTCGCCGACCAGCGCCCGCCCCGGGTACTCGTTGACCACCGAGCGGATCATCCGGTGCACCTCGTGCACCCCGTCGAGATCGAACCGGATGTCCGGGCCCCGGCCGCCGTCGGCCAGGCCGAACTGGTGCGGCTCGGCGTTGGGCAGCCCGTGCGGCTTGGCCATGCCGTGCGCCACGTCGATGCGGAAGCCGTCCACGCCCCGGTCCAGCCAGAACCGCAGGGTCTTCTCCAGGTCGGCCCAGACGTCCGGGTTGGACCAGTTCAGGTCGGGCTGCTCGGGGGCGAACAGGTGCATGTACCACTGGCCGAGCTGGCCGTGCGGCTCGGTCACGCGGGTCCAGCCGGGGCCGCCGAACTGGCTGGGCCAGTTGTTCGGCGGGGTGGCCCCGTCGTCGCCGAGGCCGTAGCGGAACAGGTACCTGTCGCGCTCCGGGCTGCCGGGCGCGGAGTTCAGCGCGGTCTGGAACCATTCGTGCTGGTCCGACGTGTGGTTGGGGACCAGGTCGAGGATCAGCCGGATGCCGTGCTCGTGGCTGGCGGCGACCAGGGTGTCGAACGCGGCCAGGTCGCCGAACAGGGGGTCGATGTTGCGCGGGTCGGCCACGTCGTAGCCGCCGTCGACCATCGGCGACGGGTAGCACGGGGTGAGCCACAGCGCGTCCACGCCGAGCAGCTCCAGGTATCCCAGCCGGCTGCGGACCCCGTCGAGGTCGCCGACGCCGTCTCCGTTAGAGTCTGCGAACGAGCGCAGGTATACCTGATAGCAAACCGCGTCGTGCCACCATGGCCGTTCCACCCCGGGGGCCGGGTGCTGGCTGGGTTGCACGAAGATTCATCCTGCCAAGAAAGCGGTCTCTAGGCCCGACCGCGCCAGCACTAAACCACCGAACGGTGGAGTTTGGTTGCTGTGCGTGTCCGAAAGCGATAATAGAGCCCTGTCGATCTTCGCGGCAACAGAGATACGGCGGGGCTCAGAAACCGCTGTTGACCAGGCTCGCGGCCGCCATCTCCAGGTACTGCCAGAGCACCTTGCGGTGCTCGTCGTCCAGGTTCGCCTCGTCCACCGCGATGCGCATGCAGCGCAGCCAGGCGTCCCGCTCGATCGGGCCGATCCGGAACGGCGCGTGCCGCATTCGCAGCCGGGGGTGGCCGCGCTGCTCGGAGTAGGTGCGCGGGCCGCCCCAGTACTGCTCCAGGAACATCCGCAGCCGGTCCTCGGCCGGGCCGAGGTCCTGCTCGGGGTAGATCGGGCGCAGTACCGGGTCCTCGGCGACCAGCTGGTAGAACCGGCCGACGATGGCGCGGAACGTCTCCGCGCCGCCGACCTCGGCGTAGAACTGTTGGACGCTTGTCACGGTTGGCTCCGGTGGTTCGGCGGCGGGGTGGCGGTGTACGGGCGCTCCAGGTCGGCGTCGTCGAAGGCGGCGGAGATCGCGGCGTTCAGCGCGCGCTGCACCGCCCACTGCTGGCCGGGCCGCGTCTTGGCGGTCACCCGCAGCGTCAGGCCCTCCACCGTCACCGTCTCCACTCCCAGCACCTCGGGCGGCTCCAGCAACAGCTCCGCCACGTCGTCGGTCTCCGCCACCTCGGCCGCCACCCTGGCGGCGATCTCGGTGGCCTGCTCGATGTCGGCATTGTGCGCCAACGGCAGGTCCACCACCGCCACGGCGTAGCCCTGGCTCTTGTTCCCGACCCGCTGGATCGCCCCGTTGCGCACGTGCCAGACGGTGCCGCGCACGTCGCGCAGGGTGGTGATCCGCAGGCCCACCGCCTCCACGGTACCGCTGGCCTCGCCGACGTCGACCACGTCGCCCACCCCGTACTGGTCCTCCAGCAGCATGAACATCCCGGACAGGAAGTCGCGGACCAGGTTCTGCGCGCCGAAGCCGATGGCCACCCCGACGATGCCGGCCGAGGCCAGGATCGGGCCCAGGTTCAGGCCGAACTCGGCCAGCACCATGATCGAGGCGATCACCAGCACCACCGTGGAGGTGATCGAGCGCAGCACCGAGGCGATGGTGTTCGCCCGCTGTGCCCGCCGCTCGGACCGGGCCGCCATCTCGCGCAGCCCGGCCGGCGCCCGCCTGCGCACCACCCCCGGCACCAGGTTGCGCCCGTTGAGCGCGCCCTGGGTCAGCCGGGTGATCAGCCGGTGCAGCAGCGCCCTGGCGCCGATCGCGAGCAGCACGATCAGCGCGATGGCCAGCGCCCGGTCCACCATCAGGTCGGCCGAGCGGGCCAGGAACTCGCTGTGCGTCCAGCCGAAGACCTTGGAGCACCAGGAGCCGGCGTCGGAGGCGCAGGCCGGGGCGGGTGCGGGCGGTAAGGGTGGGTCGGCGGAGGGGAGCTCGGGGAGCGTGGAAAAATCGGCCACGTCCGTCGAGGCTACGGGCGTGGCCGTGGGCGAGGCGGACCCGGGTTGGACACACCCCGGTTCACAGGTGCGCTCCCGGGCATAGTGTGGTCGACTATGCGCGGGTAGCCCACTGGAGGTGGTCACGTTGCCGGAACGACAACCCGGCCCCTTCGGCGCCGTCTCGTTACGCGGGGCGGCGTCCCGGTTACTGGCGCGCGCCGGCGCCGGAGACCGGTAGGGGGTGGCGGCGCGGTGACGTCCCGGGTGCTCTTGCTCAATGCGACATTTGAGCCGCTCGCGGTCGTGACCGCGCGACGCGCGGTGGTGCTCATGCTCAGCGGCAAGGCAGAGCTGGTGCAGGCCGCGCTGGAGGGTGGAGCGTTCCGCTCGGAGAACCTCGCCGTGGCCGTGCCGTCGGTGATGCGGCTGTCCCGCTACGTGCGGGTGCCCTACCGGGCGTCGGTGCCGATGACCAGGGCCGGGGTGCTGCGCCGGGACAAGCGCTCGTGCGTCTACTGCGGCAAGCGCGCGGACACCATCGACCACGTCGTGCCCCGCAGCCGGGGCGGCCGGCACTCCTGGGAGAACTGCGTGGCGGCCTGCCGCCCGTGCAACTCGCGCAAGGCCGACCGGCTGCTCTCCGAGCTCGGCTGGGTGCTGCGGACCGCGCCGGCGGCCCCGAGGCGCGGCCGGGGCAGCGTGTGGCTGCTCACCGTGGAACCGCACCCGACTTGGGAGCCGTGGCTCGCGGCCGCCGCCTGAGCCCGGGTGGCGCCACCGTCGCGGTCGCGGTCGTGGTGGCCGCGCTCACGGGTTGCGCCGCCGGGCCGGGCTCGGGGTCGGCGGCGGGGGAGTCCACCGACAGCCCGCTGGGCACCCGGCTGGTCCGTGAGGTGAGCGGCTCCGAGGCGTTCGGCCACCTGCGGGCGCTGCAGCGCATCGCGGACCGGAACAACGGCAACCGCGCGTCCCCCGGCCCCGGCTACGACGCCAGCGTGGACTACGTGGCGGGCGTGCTGCGGGCCGCCGGCTACGACGTGAGCATGCCCACCTACTCGCGCGGGCGCGGCCGTGACGGCGACGACAGTGCCGGGACGACGCTGCGCAGCGTGATCGCGCAGACCCGGACCGGGAGTCCCCGGCAGGTCGTGATGGCCGGCGCGCACCTGGACTCGGTGCCGAAGGGGCCGGGCATCAACGACAACGGCACCGGGGTGGCCGCGCTGCTGGAGCTGGCCACCCGGCTGGGCGGCTCGCCGCAGGTGCGCAACGCCGTGCGGTTCGCGTTCTGGGGCTCCGAGGAGGACGACCTGCAGGGGTCGACGTCCTACGTGGACGGCCTGGACAGCACCGGGCGGCGGAGCATCCAGCTGTACCTCAACCTGGACATGCTCGGCTCGCCGAACGCCGGCTACTTCGTGCAGGGCGGGCGCGGGCGCGGCGATGCGCGGTCCGGGCCGCCCGGCTCGGAGCGGGTCGGCCGGGTGCTGACCGACCAGTTCGCCGCGCTCGGCGTGACCACCGAGACCGTCGACTTCGACGGCGGGTCGGACTACGCGGCGTTCCTGGACGCCGAGATCCCGACCGGCGGCCTGCTCGCCGGCGCCGACGACCGCAAGACCGAGGCGCAGGCGCGCGGCTGGGGCGGTGCGGCCGGGCAGCCGTTCGACGCCTGTTACCACTCCGGCTGCGACCGGATCGACAACGTGGACCCGGTGGTGTTCGACAGGTACGTCGACGCGGTCGCGGGGGCGATGGGCTACTTCGCCGGAGCCGGGCTGCCGCCAAGTAACTAACAGTTGTTCCCCGCGTTGAATTCAATTCAAACTCGGTGGTCAGGCCTCTGCGTGGCGGCCCGCATCGTCAATTTTGACGACGCCGGCATTCCGTAAGTCCGTCACCTGCTCTGTTCGGGTGGCGATTGATTCTGTCTGGTAACGCATTCGCTGCGATATTTGATTGAGCACATGACCGTTGCTAGCTTTGCTCCACGAAAGTGGTAATCCGAACGGCTGGATTTTCCGGATAGGGCTGTGTGGGTGAGGGCGCCCGGAATGTTGTCGGGGCAGGTCGGGCGCCGTAGCGAACGGGAGTTGCGCATGTGCTCGCTTGCGGTACGTGCCGACCGCGTCCCCGACGGGTCGATGCCACCGAGGCGCTCGGCCGCCCGGCTGGCGCGCGAGCTCACCGTCGTCGGCCTGGCCTCGGTGGCGGTGGTCACGGTGGCCGGGCTGGAGCCGGTGCGGGCCGCCATCCCGGTGCGGCCGGCCTCGCTGGTCCTCGCGCTGGCGACCGCCGCGTTCGCGGCGATGGGCTCGATCCTGGCCGCGCTGGTCGGACGGCTCACCCACGACCACCGGCTGACCTGCATCAGCAGGGCGCTGGCGCTCTACAGCGTGGTCGGCGTGCCGGCCAGCACGATCAGCTCGCTGCTGGCTCCCGGCGACCCGATCGCCGACGCCGCGCGGATGGCCGCGTACGCGGTGATGGTGGGCCTGCTGCTGATGGCGGTGTGGCCGCCGCTTCGGCTCACCCGCCTGAGCAGCTGGTCCGGGGTCGTGCTCGGGCTGCTGGTGACGGTGGCCGCCGCGTGGCTGGCCAGCCTCGACCCGGTACGGACGATGGCGATCAGCTCGTTCCCGCCGGCTCGCGTGCTGCTGGGTTGCGGCGGGGTGACCGCCGGCGTGCTGCTGACGGTCGTGGGGTGGCGGCGGGGCGCGCCGCTGGGGCGGGTGGGCATGGGCGTCGTGGTCACCGCGCTGGCGCACCTGGACCGGGCCGGCGCGGTGGAGGGCTGGCTCGGCGACCCCGGGCTGGCGTTCTCCGCGCTGCGCCAGCTGGGGGTGGCGCTGACCCTGCTCGGGCTGGCGCAGCTCACCTACCGGTCGCTGCGCGCGGTGGACGAGAGCTCGACCGAGCACCAGGAGCAGCTGCGCCGGGCGAAGATCGACCTGGACCGGTTCGCCGAGCGGGACCACGAGCTGCGCAACGGCCTGGCCGGGCTGGCCGGGGCCACCGGCGTGCTGGCCGGGCGGACGCACGGGGACAAGGCCGAGCTGTGTTCGGCGGTCGCCGCCGAGCTGGCCAGGCTGGACACGCTGCTGTCCGGCGAGCCGCCCCCGGAGGTGACGGCCGTCGACTACCCGCTGCACCCGGTGCTGCGCGACCTGGTGGTGCTGTGGCGGACGAGGGGGATGGACATCAGGCTGGACGCCGAGCCCGAGCTGTGGGCCAACGGCTGCCCGGAGCGGCTCGCGCAGGTGGTGGCGAACGTGGTGGCCAACTGCGCGCGGCACGCGCCGGGCAGTCCGGTGCGGGTGCAGGCGCTGCGCCGGGGCGACCGAGTCCGGGTGCGGATCTCGGACTTCGGCCCCGGGCTGCGGGCGCTGTCCGAGCGGGTGGTGTTCGAGCGGCGGGTCCGGGGCGAGCGGTCGGCCGGGCAGGGGCTGGGGCTGTTCATCAGCCGCAAGCTGCTGGACGAGAACGGCGGCACCATCCGGATGCTGCCCAGCCGGCCGGCCCGGCCCGGGTGCACCGTCGTCATCGAGCTGCCGATGGCGGCGTCCGCGATGCCGGCCGTGTCCGAGGCCGTGTCCGAGGCCGGGTGAGGGCGGCGGTGGCGTACCCGATCCTGATCATCGACGACCACGAGCTGTTCAGTACCTCGCTGCGGATGGCGCTGCGCGGGCACGGCTTCGAGGCGCACCAGGTGCCGGTGCGGGCGATCGCCGAGATCGAGGCGTTCGCGAGCCGGTTCCGGCCGGGGCTGGTGGTGCTGGACCTGGACCTGGGGCAGGACGCGGACGGCAACTGGGTCAACGGCGTGGACCTGGTCACCACGCTGTGCGCGCGGGGCTGGCAGCCGCTGGTGGTCAGCGGCAGCGTGGACACCCCCGGGGTGGCGGCGGCGATCGCGGCCGGGGCGATCGGCTCGGTGCCCAAGTCCAGCTCGTTCGAGAACCTGCTGGAGACGGTGATGGCCGCCGCCGCAGGCAGGCCGGTGATGTCCGAGGAGGAGCACCGCTGCTGGCTGGCCAGGCACCGGGGGTACGTGGCGGCGGAGCGGGAGCTGGCCCGGCGGCTCGGGCGGCTCAGCGCCCGCGAGCGGGAGGTGCTGGAGCAGCTCGCCGAGGGGAACCGGGCGGCCGACATCGCGGCGCACTTCGTGGTCTCGATGACGACGGTGCGCACCCAGATCCGCGCCATCCTGACCAAGCTGGAGGTGAACTCCCAGCTGGAGGCCGTCGCCCTGGTCCGCCAGGCACCGCGATGGTAGATCTTGGGTGTGACGCCGCCCGGGACCCAACCGCATGAGCTGACCGCGCTGGAGCAGGCCGAGGCGCTGCGGCGCGGTGAGATCGGCGCGGTCGAGCTGGTCGAGCACGCGCTGCGGCGGGTGGAGCGGCTGGACCCGGCGCTGGCCGCGTTCGTCACGCTGACCCCGGAGCGCGCGCTGGACGCCGCCAGGGCCGCCGACGCGCGGCTGTCGGGGCCGGCCGACGGGCTGCCGCCGCTGTTCGGGGTGCCCACCGCGATCAAGGACCTGGCCACCACGGCCGGGGTGCGGACCACGTTCGGCTCGGCGGTGTATCGGGAGTTCGTGCCGGACGTGGACGACGACTCCGCGCGGCTGCTGGCCGAGGCCGGCATGATCAGCCTGGGCAAGACGGCGGTGCCGGAGTTCGGGCTGCCGCCGTACACCGAGCCGGAGGGGCGCGCGGCGACGGTCACGCCGTGGGACACCGGGCGGTTGGCCGGCGGCTCGTCGGGCGGGGCGGGGGCCGCGGTGGCGAGCGGCATGGTGGCCGCCGCGCACGGCACCGACGGCGGTGGGTCGATCCGGATCCCGGCCTCGGTGTGCGGGCTGGTCGGGCTGAAGACCAGTCGCGGGCTGGTGTCCCGTGGCCCGGCCGGCGGCGACCCGCTGGGGCTGTCGGTGTCCGGGCCGCTGGCGCGCACGGTGGCCGACGCCGCCGCGATGCTGGATGCGCTGGCCGTGCCGGTGCTCGGCGAGCCGTACTCGCGGCCGGTCGCGGACGGCGTGAGCTTCCTGGCGGCGGCGCGGCGGGCCGATCCCGGCCCGCTGCGGATCGGCCGCTTCGCGGAGCCGCCGTTGCCCGGGGTGTCGCTGGATCCGGCCTGCCTGGCGGCGTACCAGAAGGCCAGCGTGCTGCTCGCCGAGCTGGGGCACGAGGTGGTCGAGTTCGAGCCGGAGTTCGACGACGGCATCGTGGCGGTGTTCGAGACGCTGTGGGCGGTGCTCGCGCACGCCCACCCGGTGCCGCCGGCGGCCGAGGGCGCGCTGCTGCCGCTGACCCGGTGGTGGCGCGAGCGCGGGTCGGCGGTCGGCGGCCCGGAGTTCCTGGCCGCCGCGCAGGCCGCGCGCAACGCCTCCCGGCGGATCATCGCCGCGCACGCCGAGTTCGACGTGGTGCTCACCCCGACGCTGGCCCAGCCGCCGCGCCCGGTCGGCTGGTTCACCGCCGACGGACCGGAGGACGACTACCGCCGCCAGCGGGAGTTCACCCCGTTCACCTCCGTCTACAACATCACCGGCCAGCCCGCGCTGAGCCTGCCGCTGGGCTGGACGGAGGACTCCCCGGCGCTGCCGGTCGGCGTGCAGTTGGTCGGCGTCCCCGGCGCGGACGCCCTGCTCCTCGAACTGGCCGCCGCCCTGGAGTCCGCCGCCCCGTGGTCGGACCGCCGCCCGCCGGCCTGGTAGGCCGTCAGTACGCGCCGTTGCCGCGCACGACGGCGCCGATGGTCTTGGAGAGGATCACGGCGTCCAGGGCGAGGGTCCAGTTCTCGACGTAGCGCAGGTCCAGGCGGACGGACTGCTCCCAGGACAGGTCGCTGCGGCCGCTGACCTGCCACAGCCCGGTCAGGCCCGGCCTGACCAGCAGCCGGCGCCAGGCGTCGCGGGAGTAGCGGTTGACCTCTTCGGGCAGCGGCGGGCGGGGGCCGACCAGGGACATCGAGCCGGTGAGGACGTTGACCAGCTGCGGCAGCTCGTCCAGCGAGTAGCGGCGCAGTACCCGGCCGACCCTGGTGCAGCGGGGGTCGGACCGGAGCTTGAACAGGGGGCCGTGGGCGTCGTTGGTCAGGCCGGCCTTGTGGCGTTCGGCGTCCGGGCGCATCGAGCGGAACTTGATGATCCGGAAGTGGGCGCCGTGCCGGCCGACCCTGGTCTGGCGGAAGAACACCGGGCCGCCGTCCAGCTTGACCGCGCAGGCGATGGCGGCCAGCAGCGGGGCGAGCGCGAGCAGCAGCAGGGCGGCGCCGAGGCGGTCGGCGGCGGTCTTGACGAACCACGGGACGCCGGCGAAGTCGGGGGCGGTCAGGCGCAGCAGCGGCAGCCCGTCCACCGGCGTGACGTGCAGGCGGGGGCCGGCTACCTCCATCAGGCCGGGGTCCACCACCAGCTCGGCGCCGGTGCCTTCGATGTCCCAGGCCAGCTGGTGCAGCCGCCGCGAGGAGAACCCCGGCGCCGGCGCGATCGAGAGCACCCGGAAGCGGCGCTCGCGCAGCACGGCGACCGCCGAGTCGAGGTCGCCGAGCACCGGGACGCCGAGCACCTCGTCGGTGCCCGCCCGGCCCAGCCCGGTGGGGGTGCACACGGCGGCCACCGTCCAGCCGGTGTTGCGGTCGCGGCGGGTGCGCCGGATCAGGTCGGCCACCGCGCGCTCCGCGCCGACCGCCAGCACGGTGTGGGTGCACAGCCCGCGCGAGCGCCGCCGCCGCAGCCGCCCGCGCAGCGCCATCCGTCCCAGCGCGGCGAACAACCCGGCCATCGGGATCACGCCGAACACCCACGGCCGGAACTCGGGCATCTGCAGCGCCAGCCCGAGCAGCGCCATCGCCACCGTGGCGGTGGCCATCGCGCGGATGAGCCGGCTGAACTCCTCCGGGCCGTGGCCGAGCACCCTGGGGTCCCAGGCGCGGGTGGCGGCCAGGCAGGCCATCAGGCCGAGCACCGCCGCCGCGGCCAGCAGCGTGGAGACGTACGGCTTGGACGGCGTCTGGCCCCACCAGTCCCGCAGCAGCACCGAGGCCAGCACGGCCGCCAGGTCCGAGACCATCACCGCGCGGCCCAGCCGCACCTCCCAGCGCGCGAGCACGGCGGTCGGGCTGGCGTACCCGGCGCCGCCGACCCGGGGCGGGTCCGACGGCGCGAGCACGTCCGAGCTGTGTGGAGACACGGCGAGAAGGGTCGGACAGGCCGGCGCCCGGCCACATCGTCAGAACTGCCGATGTGGACGGACCGGCACACTGGGCAGGCTTGCCCTGATGTCGGAGCTGTGCGCGGTCCGGGTCCTGCACGTCACGCAGTCCACCGGCGGGGGCGTGCGGCGCTACCTCCTGGACGCCTGCGCCGACCAGCTCGGGCGCGGCTGGTGCGTGGCGGTGGCCTGCCCCGACGACGGCCCGCTGGCCGCCGAGCTGCACGAGCTCGGCGTGCCCCGGCTGGGCTGGCGGGCGCGGCGCGCGCCGGGGCCGTCCACGCTGCGCGAGGTGGTGGAGCTGCGCGGCATCGTCGAGCGGGTCGGGCCGGACGTGGTGCACCTGCATTCGTCCAAGGCGGGGCTGGCCGGGCGGCTGGCGGTGCGCGGCCGGCTGCCCACGATCTTCCAGCCGCACGGCTGGTCCTGGCTGGCGGTGACCGGGGCCACCCGCTGGCTGAGCCTGCGGTGGGAGCGGCTGGCGGTGCGGTGGGCCAGCGTGCTGGTCTGCGTCGGCGACGACGAGGCGGGGCTGGGGCGCGAGCTGGGGGTGGTGGGCTGGTCGCGGGTGGTGCGCAACGGCATCGACCTGACCCGGTACCGGCCGGCCAGCCAGGCGGCCAGGCGCGCCGCCCGGCGCTGGCTGGGGGTGCCCGAGGACGTCGGGCTGGTCGTCTGCGCGGGGCGTCTGACCAGGCAGAAGGGGCAGGATCTGCTGGTCGAGGGGTGGCCGGGGGTGCTGGCACGGTGCCCGGACGCGCTGCTGGCCTGCGTGGGCGGGGGCGAGCTGCTACACGAGCTGCGGGCCGGCGCGCCCGACCGGGTGCGGTTCGTGCCGGCCGTCGCCGACCTGCGGCCCTGGTTCGCCGCGGCGGACCTGGTGGCGGTGCCGTCGCGGTGGGAGGGGCTGCCGCTGACCGCGCTGGAGGCCGCCGCGATGGGCCGGCCGGTGGTCGGGTTCGCCGTCCCGGGGCTCATCGAGGTGGTGACGCCGGCGGTGGGTGCCCTGGTGCCGCCCGGTGACCTCGGCGCGCTCGCCGAGGCCATCGCGCGGCGGCTGCTGGACCCGGAGCTGGCGCGCGGGGAGGGCGCGGCGGCCGGCGAGTGGGCCACCGGGTTCGACCAGCGGGTGACGCTGGACCGGCTGGCCTCGGTCACGCTCGCGGTGGCCTCCGAGCATCGCCGGCTGCCGGTTCGTCAGTCCTGACGATGTCTCCGGGCGGCGCCTCGGGAGAACCTGCTCGCATGTCCGTGCCGGTCGTTCACCTCGTCGTCGGCACCCGGCCGGAGGCGATCAAGATGGCCCCGTTGGCCATCGAGCTGCGCCGCGCCGGGCTGCTGCGGCCGGTGCTGGTGGCGACCGGGCAGCACCCCGCGATGGTGGGCCAGGCGCTGGCCGCGTTCGGGTACGTGCCGGACGCGGTGTGCCGGCTGGAGCGGGCGAGCGGGGAGCAGGCCGAGCTGGTCGCGCAGCTCGCCCCGAAGCTGGACACCGTGCTCGCTCGGGGGTCGGCGGCCGTGGTGGCGCAGGGGGACACGACGTCCGCGCTGGTGGGCGGCCTGGTGGCGTTCTGGCGCCGGCTGCCGCTGGTGCACCTGGAGGCCGGGCTGCGCTCCGGTGACCTGGCGGCGCCGTTCCCCGAGGAGGCGAACCGGCGGCTGCTCGGCGTGCTGGCCGACCTGCACCTGGCGCCCACCCGCCGGGCGGTGCGCGCACTGCTCGCCGAGGGCGTCCCGGCGGAGCGGATCATGCTGGTGGGCAACACGGTGGTGGACGCCGCGCTGCGGGTCGCGGCCGGGGCCCGTCCGCCGCGCGACCCCCGGCTGGTCGAGGTGGACCGCGAGGTGGGCGCCGGGCGGGCCAGGTTGATGCTGGTCACCGCGCACCGCAGGGAGTCCTGGGGGCCGCCGCTGGACCGGATCCTGGCCGCGGTGGACGCCATCGTCCGGGCGCGGGGGGACGTGCGGTGCGTGCTGCCCGCGCACCCGAACCCGGCGGTGCGCGAGCAGGTGGAGCGGGCGTTGGCGGGGACGCCGCGCACCGTCGTGACCGATCCGCTGCCGTATCCCGAGCTGTGCTACCAGCTCGCCCGCGCCGCGCTGGTGCTCAGCGACTCCGGCGGGATCCAGGAGGAGGCGCCGTCGTTCGGCGTGCCGGTGCTGGTGCTGCGCGAGGTGACCGAGCGGATGGAGGCGGTGCAGGCCGGCTGGGCGCGGCTGGTCGGGTCGGACACCGACCGGCTGGTCGCCGAGGCGCTGGGCGTGCTGGACGGTGCCACCCGGCGGCCCGCCGCCGGGAACCCGTTCGGGGACGGCCGGGCCGGCGCGCGGGGTGCGCAGGCGATCGCCGCGCTGCTCGGGCTGGCGCCCGCGCCGGAGCTGTTCGAGCCGGACCGTCCCGTGATGAGCACCGCGTCGTGACGATCACGGTGGTCGGTCTGCCGCGAACGACCGCGCTCGATCCGGCCCGGGTGGTGCTCGGGGTGCTGGCCTGCGCGGTGGTCGGGCTGGCCCCGGTGGACGGCTACCTGCACCTGGTGCACCCGCAGCTGGCCAAGCTGCCGGCGGTGTTGCTGCTGGTCGGGTGGGCGGCGGTGCGGCTGGCCAGGCGGCAGGCGCCGCGCGCGCATCCGGTGCACGCGCCGCTGGCGGTGCTGGGCGCGGTGCTGCTGGCGTCCTCGGCGGTGCACCTGACCGGTCCGTACACGGTGGGTTACCTGCAGCGGTGGGTGCCGTTCCTGGTGGTCACGGTGGTGCTGATGGACGTCGCGGCGCGCGAGGTGCCGCTGCGGTACCTGCTCGCCTCGGCGGCCACGGGCGCGGCGGCGGCCGGGCTGGGCGCGCTGTACAGCGTGGTCGTGGCCGGTGACACCCGGGCCAGCGGACCGCTGGACGACCCGAACGACCTGGCCTACGTGCTGGTCGCGGCGCTGCCGCTGGCGCTGGTGCTGGCGGCGCGGCGGGCGACCCGGCTGCGCTGGCGGCTGCTCGCGCTGGCCGGGGCGGGCGTCATGGTGGTGGGCGCGGCCGGCACCCTGTCCCGGGGCGGCGCGCTGGCGCTGGTGGCCGTCGCGGTGTGCCTGGGGGCGCGCCGGGTGCTCTCGCGCCGGGTGCTGGCCGGGGCGGTGGGGCTGGTCGCCGCCGCCGTGGCGGTGATCGCGCTGGCGCTGCCCCAGGAGCTGTCCCTGGCGCTGGACGAGAAGCGCCACGTCGCCGCCGAGAACGTGGACAGCCGAACCCTGCGCTGGCAGGCCGCCGCGCGGATGCTGGCCACCGACCCGGTGCTCGGCGTCGGCCCCGGCGGCTTCCGCGAGCGGTACGCGGCCAGCTCGCACCGCGCCGAGCTGATGGAGCAGACGCCGGTCGCGCACGACATGTACCTGGAGGTCGGCGCCGAGCTGGGCTGGCCGGGCCTGGCCGCGTTCCTCGGCGTGATCGCGGTGGCGCTGCTGGCCGCGGAGGACGCCATCCGCCGGGGTGATGCGGACGAACGGCTGCTGGCGGTCGGGGTGCAGGCCGGGCTGGTGGCGGTCGCGGTGGCGTCGGTCTTCTTGTCCGAGCAGTACTACCTGCCGTTGTGGTCGCTGGTCGCGATGGCCTGCGCGGCACAGCCGCTAACCCGAAGGAGAGCGCGATGACGCCGGTTCGTGTCCTGCACGTCATCCCCGAGATGGGGACCGGCGGCGCGGAGACGCTGGTCGCCGAGCTGGTGCGCCACGACGGCGCGGCCGGCTGGGTGTCCGGGGTGGCCAGCGCCGGCGGGGTGCGCGCCGACGAGCTGCGAGTTGCCGGGGTGCCGACGTTCGCGGTGGCGGACGGGCGGCGGTCGGGGTGGGGGATGGTGCGGGCGGTGTGGGCGCTGCGGCGCGCGCTGCGCCGGTTCCGGCCGGACGTGGTGGTGGCGCACAACGTCAAGGCCACCGTGGCGAGCCGGCTGGCGATGCGGCGTCGGCGGCGCCGGCCGCTGCTGACGGTGTTCCACGGGGTGGCCGAGGGGGACTATCCGCGCGCGGCGCGGCTCCTGCGGGGGCGCCCGGACCGGGTGGTGGCGGTGTCCGCCGACGCGGCCGCGCGGCTGCGGGGGCACGGGCTGACCGACCCGGAGCCGGTGGTGGTGCCGAACGCGGTGGCGGTGCGCGAGCTGCCGGACCGGGCGCGGGCTCGCCAGGAGCTGGGCCTGGTGGCGGACGCGCCGGTCGTGCTGTGCCTGGCCAGGCTGGTCCCGCAGAAGCGCCACGACGTGCTGCTGCGGGCGTGGGCCTGCCTGGGCACGCCGGGGGCCGTGCTGTTGTTGGCCGGGGACGGCCCGATGCTCGCGGACCTGCGGCTGCAGGCCGAGCAGCTCGGGATCTCCGGGTCGGTCTACTTCCTGGGCGCGCGCACCGACGTGGACGCCCTGCTCGCGGCCGCCGACGTGACGGTGCTGGCCAGCGACTGGGAGGGGCTGCCGCTCGCGGCGCTGGAGTCGATGGCGGCCGGGCGCCCGGTAGTGGCCACCGAGGTCGGCGAGCTGCCGGACCTGCTGGCCGGCGGCGCCGGCGTCGTCGTACCGCCGGGCCGCCCCGATGCCCTGGCCGCCGCCCTGGACGGCCTGCTCGCCGACCCGGACGCACGCTCGCGGGCCGGTCGCGTGGGCGTCGCGGCGGTAGAACGGCGCTATCACCCGGACGCCATGGTGGCGCGCTACGACGACCTGCTGCGCGGGCTGGCCAGCGAGTGGCGCGCGACTGTCCCGCCCCGGCGCCGCCGGCGTCGCACCGTGGCGCTGACCCTGGTCGCCATGCTGCTCGCGGGCGGCGGGGTGTTCGGGCTGGCCGCGCTGCGGGCGCCGGAGTACCAGGCCCGGGTCGGGGTGATCGCGGCGCCGAGCACCCGCCCGGTGGTCGGCGACCCGGCCGGCAAGGCGCAGTACGGCGAGGTGGTCTCGCTGGGCATGGCCGGCCTGGTCGACCTGGCCACCAGCCCGAGCGTGCTGCGCACGGCCAGCGCCACGGTGGACGGGGCACCGGATCCGGCGACACTCGCCGAGCGGGTGTCCGTCGAGCTGGTCCCCGGCGCCGGGGTGGCGCGGGTCTCGGTGCGGTCCGGGTCCGCGCGCACCGCCGCCGAGCTGGACCGGGTGATCGTCGACCAGCTCATCAAGAGCGACCTGTTCACCCCGGTGGCGGCGCTGCGGCGGCTGGACGAGCAGGCCGCCGTGGTGCGGATCGCGCCGGACCCGGCGCTGGCGGCCGGGCTCGGGCTGGTCGCGGCGGCGCTGGCCGGGGTGTGCGTGCTCGCGCTGCGCCAGCTGTTCACCCGGGCGCCGAGGGGCTCGGCGCTGGCCGACGCGATCGCCGGCTCGAACGGGTCGCGGCCGGTGGCGATCCTGCCCGGCTCGGACCCCGCGCTGGTCTCCCGGATCCGGGTGTTGCAGCGGGTGGCCGGGCGCCCGCTGCGGGTGATCGGCCTGGCGCCGGAGCTGGCCGACCGGGCCGGCACGCTGTCCCGCGCGGTGCACGGCGACGGCACGCTGGTGCACTTCAACGGGGAGGCCGGGCGGGCCGCCGTGGTCGGCGTGGCGCAGCGCGGGCAGGGCCGCGACGAGCTGGCCGCCGCGCTGTCCGCGCTACCCGACCCCGCCGAGCTGATCGCCGTCGTCGTCGAATGACACCCCAGGAACGTGAAGGTTGTGCACGCTCCGGCCGCGAGGGCGGGCCGGAGGCTCGTCCGAGTGGCCGGATCAGGCGGTGTGATCGCCGAAGGCGATTCGTGAACAACCTTCCGGCCAAGATCGGCACAGTGGCGGGTTTTGTGGTCGCCGCGCTCGCCGGCTGGCGGGCGCTGCGGCCCGCGCTGGCCGTCCCGGTGCCGACCGAGGCCAACCTGGCCGAGGAACGAATGCAGGACTTCCGGGACGCGACGTACTTCCCGATCCGCGAGTTCCTGGCCGGCGGCGACCCGTACAACACCGCCGCCATGCTGGAGCACTGGCCGGTCCGCCAGGGCTTCAACCTGTACCAGCCGTACCACCTGGTGCTGCACGCGCCGTTCGCGCTGCCCGACTACCAGGTGGGGGCGCTCGCGTTCGCGGCCTGCTCGCTGGCGCTGCTGGTGGCGCTGGCGGTGCTGGCCGCGTCGCGGACCGGCCTGCCGCTGCTCGCCGCCGCCCCGGTGCTGGCGGCGTTCCTGCTGGCCAGCCAGGTGGGCAAGGCGCAGCTCTACCTCGGGCAGGTCAACCCGCTGATCGCGGTGGCGGTGGCCGGCGCACTGCTGGCCCGCCGCGGCCACCCGGGCTGGGCCGGTGTCGCGCTCGCGGTGGCCTGGATCAAGCCGCAGTTCGGCCTGCCGCTGGCGGTCCTGCTGTTCGCGCGCGGAGACCGCCGGGTGGCGCTGTCCGGCACCGCGCTGGCCGCCGCCGCGAGCCTGCCGGTGGTGGCGCTGCTGGTCGCCCGCGACGGCGGCCCCGGCGGGTTCCTGGACGTCATCCGGGGGAACATCGGCTACGCGGCCGGCTCCGACTACGTCGGGGTCAACTCGGTGACCGGCCAGCGCGTGGACGTCGCCGCCGTGCTGTTCCGGCTGACCGGGGTGAGCCCGCCGGCCGCCGAGCTGGTCGTCCTGGTCGTGGTTCTGGCCGCCACCGCGTGGCTGCTGCGCCGCGACCGGGGGTCGCGAGAACCCACCGCCGACCTGCTGACCTGCCTGGCGCTGGTGGCCTGCGTGGTGCACGAGCCCGGCGACGCGCTGGTCGCCATCCCGGCCGCGACGGTCGCGGCCGCCGCCTGGTGGCGCGCTCGCGACCCCGCGCTCGCGGTGGTGCTGTCGTTGTTCCTGGTGCCGTTCGTACACCTGCATGCCGTCGACGTGGTCCTCCAGGCCTGGCTCGGCGCGCGGCTGGCGAACACGGTGGACGGCGCCGCGCTGGTCGCCGCCTGGCTGGTGCTGGCCGCGCTGTGGCTGGCCCGCTCACGGACCCCGACCACGGTTGGCGGGCGGTTGTGACCGAGACGGTGGCCGCGCTGGCGGCGCGCGGGTCGCTGTGGCTCGGGCTGGTGAACCTGGTCACCAAGGGCAGCCAGGTGGTGGTCACCGTCGCGCTGGCCGCCTTCCTCGCGCCGTCCGAGCTCGGCCTGGTCACGCTGGCCGTGTCCCTGGTCAACATCGGCCAGGTGGTGCAGTCCATGGGCGTCTACGACGTGGTGGCGCGCACCCGCCGCGACGCCCGCGAGATGGCCGGCACCGTGCTCACCCTCAGCGTCACCGTCGGCGTCGCGCTGGCCGCCGCCGGGTTCCTCGCCGCCGGGCCGATCTCCGCCGCGCTGGGCGCGCCCGAGGCGGCGCCGCTGGTGCGGCTGGCGGCGCTGAGCCTGCCGTTCACCGCGATCGGCGGCGTCCAGATGGGGCTGATGCACCGCGAGCTGGACTTCCGCCGCCGGATGCTCCCGGACGCGGGCAGCGCGGTGGCCGGCGCCTGCGTGACCGTCACCCTCGCCGCCGCCGGGCTGGGGCCGTACTCGCTGGCGGTCGGGCTGCTGGTCACGGCGGTGCTGCAGCCGGCGCTGGGGGCGGTGGCCGGCGGCTGGGTGCCGGCCAGGTGGGACCCGCGCGCGGCCACCGAGGCGGTCCGCTGGATCGGCGTGGTCGGGCCGGGCGCGGTGGTCGCGATCCTGCTGGCCAACGCGCACTACCCGATCCTCGGACGGGTGCTCGGCCCGGCGGCGGTGGGCCTCTACTCGCTGGCCTTCCGGGTGGCGTGGGCGCCGTACCTGATGGTCGCGGTGGTGCTCGGCGCGGTGGCGTTCCCCGTCTACAGCCGCCTGATCAGGGACGGCCGCCGCGACGAGCTGCCCGGGGCGGTCTTCGGGTTCACCCGCGCGGTGCTGGTGGTGGCGGGCGGGATGTACCTGCTGGCGGCGCTGCTCGCGGACCTGGTCACGCTGCTGGGGGAGACCTGGCGGCCGGCGGCGCCGGTGCTGGTGTGGCTGTGCGGGTACGGGCTGGGCTGCTGCCTGATGCAGGCCTGGGGCGAGGCGATCAGGGCGGCCGGGCGCCCCGGCAGCTACCTGGGCCTGCAGCTCGCGCACCTGGGGCTGTCGCTGGCCGCGCTGGTCGTCGCCGCGCCGCACGGGCCGGTGGCCGCGGCCGCCGCCCAGGCCGCCGTGGTGGCCGCGGTGGTACCGGCCGGCTGGCTGGCGATGCGCGCGGCCGGGGTGGCGCCGTCGCCGCGCGAGCTGGGCCGGGCGCTGGCCGCGCCGCTGCTGGCCGGCGCCGGCTGCGTTCCGCTCGGGTGGGCGTTGGGCGCGGCGCCCACGGCCGTGCGGGTGCTCGGGCTGCTGGCCTGCTACGCCGGCGTGGTCGCCGCGGTGGAGCTGGTGCGCCGTGGCTAGCCCCAGGGTGGCCTACCTGCTCACCCAGGACCGGGGCGGGCCGGTCGACGTCACCGTCTGCCTGGCCGACGCGCTGGCCGCCACCGGCAAGGCCGAAGTGCGCGTCTTCGGCCCGCGCCCGGCCCGCGCCGACGACGTCGCCGACCGGCTGGAGGCGGCCGGGCGGCACACCCGGCTGGAGGTGGCCGGCAAGGGGCACCTCGGTGCGATGGCCCGCGCCAGGGCCGCGCTGCTGGCCTGGCGGCCGGACATCGTGCACGCCCAGGACCGCCGCGCCGGCCTGACCGCCGCCGGCCTGCACCGCCGCCGGGGCGGCCCGGCCGCCGTGGTGCACACCTACCACGGCCTACCCGACGACGTCGGCGAGTCATGGGCGCGCGGCCTGCCATCGGCGCGGGCGCCGTCGGCGTACAGCCGCGCGGTGCTGGCCGCCGACGCGGCGCTGGCCAGGGCGGTGCGCCGCACGGTGGTCCCGGCCGAGGCGATGGCGAGCTTCCTGCTCCGGCGGCTGCGGGTGCCGGCGGACCGGGTGGTGCACATCGACAACTGCGTGCCCGCCGGCCCCGCACCCGCGCCCGTCAGCGCACCGGTGCGCCGGCTGCTGTTCGTGGGGCTGCTGGTCGCGCGCAAGGGCGTCGCCGACCTGCTGCGCGCGCTGGCCACCCCCGGCGTGATGCCCGCCGACGCCCGGCTGCTCATCGCTGGGGACGGCCCGGAGCGCGCCACCCTGGCCGACCTCGCCGCGACGAGCCGCCTCGCGGACCGGGTGGAGTTCCTCGGCTTCCGCTCCGACGTGGCCGCGCTGATCGGCGGGGCGGACGCCCTGGTGCTGCCGTCCAGGCTGGAACAACAACCGCTGGTGGTGGCCCAGGCGATGGCGCTGGGCCGCCCGGTGCTGGCCACCGACACCGGCGGCGTCGCCCGGATGCTCGACGTGCCGGGCGCGCGCCGTTACCTGTGCCCGCCCGGCGACGTACCCGCACTGGCCGAGCGGCTGCGCGAGCTGTTCGCCGACCCCGAGCCCGCCGCGACCGGGCGGGCGCTGGCCCGCCACGCCGCCGCCTACGCCCCGTCCGCCTGCGCCCACGCCCACCTGGCGCTCTACGGCCAGCTCCTCGACGGGCGACCGCCATGCTGAGCACGCGCCGCCGGCTGGCGGTGGCCGCCGCGGTGCTGGCGGCCCTGTGGCCGCTGCCGGGCACCACGCCAACGACGCCGGCGGGGCCGGTAGCGGGGGTAGCGGCGATGGCCCCGGTCGGTGCGTTCTGGTACGGCATCGGCGCCGCCCCGGCCCCGGCCGACGTCACCGCCGCGGCGGCCGAGGGCGGCGTGGTGGTGCTCAACGCCTGGGAGACCGCGACGCTGCGGCGGCTGCGCCGGCTCAACCCGTCGCTGGTCGTCCTGGTCTACAAGGACCTGTCCAGCACCCGCGGCTACCCGGGCGCGGTGCGCGACGGGGCGGACGCGCCGACCCTGCCGGCCGGGGTCGGCTACGTCGCCGCGACCCGCTCGCACCCGGAGTGGTTCGCGCTGGACAACCAGGGCCGGCGGATCGAGTGGAACGGCTACCCCGGCCACTGGCAGATGGCCGTCTGGGACCCCGGCTACCAGGCCGCCTGGGTCGACGCGGTGACCGCCGAGGTGGTGCGGGAGGGCTGGGACGGCGTGCTCGCCGACAACGACCTGGCCCGGCTGCGCACCTACTCGCCGGCGGTGCTGGCCGGCATGCGCACCGCCGCGCGCGGCGACCAACTGCTGCGCGACGGCCTCGACGCGCTGGTGACCAGGGCCGGCCAGGCGCTCACGGCGGCCGGGAAGCTGCTGGTGCCGAACGTGGGCGAGGCCCGGCTGTTCCCCGGCCGCTGGCGCGAGCACGCCAGGTTCGGCGGCGCCATGGAGGAGAACTTCGTGGTCTGGCCGGACGGCCGCTTCGTCACCGACACCGAGGCGGGCGACTGGACCACCCAGACCGACCAGACCACCGACCCCGGCCCGCTCGCGCTGCTGGTCACCCAGTCCACCGATCCGAGAGCACGGCGCTATGGATACGCGTCCGCGCTGGTCCGCACCGGCGGCCGGGCCCACTGGACGGCCGCCGACCGGGGCGACTACCGCCGCCGGACGGCCCCGCCGCCCCTCGGGCTCGCGCTCGGCGCGCCCGCCGGTCCGCCGACCCGGAGCCCCGACGGGCTGTGGACCCGCGAGTTCCAGGGCGGCTGGGTCGCCGTCAACCCGACCGACCGGCCACTGACGGCCCACCCGCCACCCGGCACAGAACCGGCCGAGCCGGTGACGGTCCCGCCCGCCGACGCCGTGCTGCTGGCCCTCGGCGCCCGGCGATGAACCATCAGGAGTCACCGTGCTGACACGTCTCACCCGTCCCCTCGCGGCACTCGTCACGGCCCTGCTGATCGGCGGATGCGGCGCGGCGCGGATCCCGTCGGACGCCGCCGACCCGGCCGCCACCAGCAAGGAGAGCCGCTACCAGATCGACCAACCGGTCACCAGGGTGGTGCTGGCCGGCCGCGTCGGCGACGTCACCGTCTACGCCGCGCCCGGCCCGGTCACGGTGCTGGAACGGATGACCTACGCCGACACCGAGCCGGCGACCAGCCACGACCTCGCCGGCGGCGTCCTGACCCTGAGCGAGCTGGGCTGCCCGAACCAGCCGGCGGACACCCGCTGCCGGGTGGACTACACCATCAACGCCCCGCCCGGCACCGCCCTGGAGCTGGGCTCGCGCTCCGGCAACCTGATGGTCGCCGGCATGGCCGGCGAACTGATCGCCCGCTCCACCGCCGGCAAGGTCGCCTCCCGAGACCTCACCAGCGGGTCCGTGCTCGCCAACTCCGGCGCCGGCGACATCGAGCTGGACTTCGCCCAGCCGCCCACCCAGGTCGTCGCGATCAGCAACGCCGGCGCCGTCCGGCTGGCCGTCCCGAAGAACACCGGCTACTCCATTCAGGCAAACACCCCGATCGGCGCCCCCCGTTTGGAGGTCCCACTGGACATGACGTCCACCCACCGAATCCAGGCCGAATCAACGGGCGACACCGTCGAGGTCACGGTCCACTAAATCGCCAATCCTAACGATTCGCCGCCCCCGCGTTCCTCACGAGAATTCCCTACGCGACCGAACGCATAAACGGTGGGAGAGCGACATGAGAGCGCCGAGCGAGCTGGGAACCGGCGGTGAGGGCGCGCGGGCGCGCACCGGTGGCGTGACGCACGTGGTGCTGCCGGCGTTCAACGAGGAGGGCTCGCTGCCCGCGCTGCTCGGCCGGCTGGCCGCGCTGGCCCGCGCCGAGCGGGTGGTGGTCTGGGTGGTCGACGACGGCTCCACCGACGGCACCCTCGAGGTCGCGGCGGCGGGCGCCCCCGGCGTCGAAGTCAAGATCGTCTCCCACGGCCGCAACCTCGGCCTCGGCCGCGCCGTGCAGTCCGGCCTGCGGGCCGTGCTGGAGGTCGCGGAGAAGCTCGACGTGATCGTCGTGATGGACGCCGACGACACCCACGACCCCCGGCTGATCCGCTCGCTGACCGAGGCGATCGAGTCCGGCGCGGACATCGCGATCTGCTCGCGCTTCGTCCCGGGCGGCGACGACAGCACCGCGCCCGCGTTCCGCCGCATGCTGTCCCGGTCGGCCGCCGTGCTGTTCCGCAAGATCCTCCGACTGTCCGAGATCCACGACTTCACCAGCGGTTACCGGGCCTACCGCTCGGAGCTGCTCACCCGCGCGTTCGGCCACTGGGGCGACCGGCTGATCGAGGAGCGCGGCTTCGCCTGCATGGTCGAGCTGCTGCTCAAGCTGCGCTACTGCCGGCCGGTCATCGCCGAGGTCCCGCTGGTGCTGCAGTACGACCGCAAGCGAGGCGCCAGCAAGCTGCGACTGCGCCGGACCATCGGCCAGTACCTCAAGCTGCTTGTCCGCGACCGGCTCACCCCGGCGCCGTACCGGGCGGTGTGAGGCGTGTCCGCGCGCCCCAGGGTGGGGATCATCGGCGGCGGCATCTCCGGCCTGGCCGCCGCCCACCGGCTGACCCGGCGCGGGGTCCCGGTGGTGCTGCTGGAGGGCAGCGACCAGCTCGGCGGGCTCGGCACGTTCTTCCGGGCGGGCGAGGAGTGGATCGAGCGCTTCTACCACTGCATCATGCCCACCGACGCGCACCTGCTCGCGGTGCTGGCCGAGCTGGGGCTGGCCGACTCGGTCGAATGGCGTAAAACCCGGATGGGCCTGATCGTCGACAATGTCAGGTATCCGTTCAACACGGCCGCCGACCTGCTCCGGTTCCGCCCGCTGACGCTGCCGCAACGGGTGCGCCTGGGCGTTGTCTCGGTGTTGTTGCGCCGCCTCGGCGAGGGCAAGGACCTGGACAACATTCGCACCGAGGAATGGCTGCGCGGACTGTACGGCGACGCGATCTGGGAACGACTTTTCCGGGGGCTGTTCGCCTCGAAGTTCGGGCCCGCGGTCGGCGATGTCCCGGCGCTGTACCTGTGGCAGCGAATGGGCAGGGAAAAGAACGTCTCGGTGCGCGGTTACCCGGACGGCGGCTACAAATCAATCATCGAAGGCCTCCGGGCGAGCATCGAGGCCGGCGGCGGCCTGGTCCGCACCCGCGCCCCGGTGTCGTCGCTGAGCGCCTCGCCGTCGGGCTGCCGGATGGTGCTGCCCGACGGCACGGCGGTGGACACCGACTGGGTGGTCTCGACGGCCCCGCTGCCGCTGCTGCGGCGGGTCGCGGACGCCGAGCTGTCCACGCGGCTGCCCACGATCGACCTGCGCTACCAGGGCGTGGTCAACGCGGTGTTCTTCCTGGACCGACCGCTGGAGGGCCGCTACTGGTCACCGGTGCTCGACTCCGGCACCGAGTTCGACGGCGTGGTCGACATGTCCGCGCTGACCGGCACCACCCGCCACGGTCACCTCGTCTACACCATGCGTTACACCGACCGTTCGTCCGCGCTGTTCGCCGAGGACGAGCGGGCCATCGCCGAACGCTGGTCGGCGCAACTGCTGGCGCTGTATCCGGACCTGCGCCCGGAGATCCTGGACGTTCGGATCTTCAAGGCGCCGTTCGTGGAGCCGGTCTACCCGCTCGGGTACGCCGCGCTCCGCCCGCCGGTCGAGATCCCCGGAACCCGGCTGCTGCTGGCCACCTCCGGCCAGGTGTACCCGAACGTGACCAGCTGGAACTCCAGCGTCGGCCTGGCCAACGAGGTGGTGGACGGCCTGCTCGCGCGGCCGGAGCTCGCCCCGCGCCCCGCGCAGCTCGCCGGCGAGCGGGGTGGTCGCTGATGCTCGGCTACCTGGAGCTGGTGCTGGCCGCCACCGCGTACGCCGGCGGCATCGTGGCGCAGACCGTCGCCGCCCGCCGCGCGGAACGCCGCGACCGCATCGACCCCGGCCTGCTGCTGCGGCTGGCCCGCGACCGGCTCTACCTGGTCGGGTTCGCCGCCCAGGTGCTCGGGTTCGCGTCGTCGTTCCTGGCCAGGGAGACGCTGCCGCTCTACCTGGTGCAGGCCGGGTCGTCGGCCGCGGTCGGGCTGGCCACCCTGTTCGGCGTGCTGGCGCTGGGCTGGACGGTGCGCCGGGGCGAGCTGGTCGCGGTGGCGATCATGGCGGCCGGGTTGATCCTGCTGGTCGGCGCGTCGCGGCCGTCGGTCGCCGCCGAGCTGCCCGGGCTCGCGGTGGTGGGCCTGGCCGGCGTGCTGGTGCTGGTCGGGCTCGCCGCGGTGCCCGCCGCCCGGCTGGGCGGGCGGACCGGCGCGGTGGCGCTGGGCGTGCTCGGCGGCGTGGCGTTCGCGGTGCTCGCGGTGGTCGGGCGCCCGCTGGCCGGCCTGCCGCTCACGGAGCTGCCGGTACAGCCCTCGGCGTGGCTGATGGTCGCGGCCGCGCTGCTCGGCCAGTACCTGCTCGCGTCCGCCCTGCAACGGGGCCGAACCACCGCGACGATGGCCTCGCTGGACTCCACCACCACGGTGTTCGCCTCGGTGGCCGGCCTGACCCTGCTCGCCGACCGGGCCGCCGACGGGCGGGGCGCCTGGGTGCCGCTGGGCCTGGCGCTCGTGGTCGGCGCGATCATCGCGCTGGCCGCCACCCCGGTCCGCGCCCCGGCCCGACCTGCCGCACTGGAGCGGACGTGACCGCCGCGCGCCTGGTCGCCAGCGTGTCGTTCGACCTGGACAACCTCTGGTGCTACCTCAAGGCGTACGGCGACCCGGACTGGGAGCGCCGCCCCAGCTACCTGGACGCGGTGATCCCGGCCATGATCGACCTGTTCGGCTCGCGGGGCATCAGGAGCACCGTGTTCGTGGTCGGCGCCGACGCGGTCCGCGACGACGGCGCCCGCGCGGTGGCCGCGATCGCGAAGGCCGGCCACGAGGTCGGCAACCACTCCTACGAGCACGAGCCGTGGCTGCACCACTACACCCGCGAACAGCTCGACGACGAGCTGGCCGCCACCGAGCGGGCACTGGAGGCGGCCGGCGCGCCACGCCCGCGCGGGTTCCGCGCACCCGGCTACAGCCTGCCGCCGCTGCTCATCGACGCGCTCGCGCACCGGGGCTACCGCTACGACGCCAGCACGCTGCCGACCTGGATCGGGCCGATCCTGCGCGCCTACTACTTCCGGGGCGCGCGCCTCACGCCGGGTCAGCGGGCCACCCGGGGCGAGATGTTCGGCGGGCTGATCGACGGGTGCCGGCCGATCCGCCCGTTCACCTGGCGCGGGCGCTACGGCGGCGGCCCGGTGCTGGAGATCCCGGTGACCACGTTCCCGCTGCTGCGGATCCCGATCCACGCCTCGTACATCCTGCGCCTGCACCAGGCCTCGCCGAGGCTGGCCAAGGCGTACTTCCGGGCGGCCGTGCGGGCCTGCCAGGCGGTCCGCCTCGGCCCGTCGATCCTGCTGCACCCGACCGACCTGCTCGACCACCGCGCCGCCCCCGGCATGGAGTTCTTCCCGACCATGGCGGTGCCCTCGGCGCAGAAGCGGGCACTGGTCGGCTGGATGCTCGACCATCTCGCCGCCCGCTTCGACGTGGTCGGCACCGGGGAGCACACCCGCCGTCTCACCGACCTCTGATCGATCACGCGCGGCACGTCAACTACCCTGGGCGGCTGTGAGCGTCCTGCAGACCGTGCTGCTCTATGTGGCGGTACCCGCCGCGCTGTTCCTGCTGATATCGCTGCTCGCGGCCGGGCGGCGGCTGTTCCGCCGGCCCAGGTACCGCCCCGGCGAGCCGTGGAACTACCCGCCGGTCTGGTGGAGCGCGAACCCGGAGGGCGCCGGGCTGCCGGACCCGGCCGAGCACGAGCACGCCGAGCCGGCGCGCACCAGCCGAGGAGGAGCACATGGCAGCTGGTGAGCTTGCCCAGACCACCGAGACCGAGGTCGCCCACGGGGCGCCCGCCGGGACCGACGCCGCCCACGGCGCCCACGGCCACGAGGTGCGCAAGGCCGAGCCCGAGGACCTGCCGCTGGGCTCCGTGGTGACCAACTCCGGCCGGGTCTCCGCCGCGACCGAGTTCAACATCGACGAGCCGGCCGTCTCGCCGTTCTCCGCCGTGCAGCTCACCCGGCTCGACGAGGCGCTCACCCTGGTCAGCCGGCACACCCAGCTGCGCTTCTCGATCTACCTGGGCGACCTGGGCGACGACTCGCACGCCGGCGCCCTGGCCCTGCACGACCAGCTCGGCCCGGCCGGCGCCGACTCCGTACTCATCGCCGCCGACCCGAACCGCCACAACGTCGACATCGTCACCGGCTCCGTGGCCCGCGTCCGCCTCGCCGACCGCGCCTGCAAGCTCGCGGTGATGAGCATGATCGCCTCGTTCAAGGAAGGCGACCTGCTCGGCGGCCTCCTCAGCGGCCTGCGCATGCTCTCCGACCAGGCCGGCACCCCGCACCACTAGCCATAAGCCCAGCTCACCACCCGTGAGTGGCTAGCGTTGTCATAGCAACGCTAACCACTCACGGGTTCTGACCAGCGGGTTTACGAGCGGTCGAACTCGCGGGCGGCCAGGGCTCGGACGACGCCGGCGCGGCCTTCGGAGACCAGCCGGCGCAGGGCCGGCGGGTGCGACTCGGAGGCCAGCCAGGCGTCGGCGGCGTCCACGGTGTCCTTGTCCACGGCCCAGGACGGGAACAGGCCGAGGACGACCGGTTGCGCGCGCTCGCTGGTGCGCCGCTTCCAGACGTCGGCGACCTCGGCGAAGTAGCGTTCGGTGTACGGCGCGAGCAGCCCGCGCTGTGCCGGGTGGGAGAACCCGGAGATGATCGCGTCGCTCACCGCATTGGGCAGCGTGTCGTCGTGCACCGCGCGCTGCCAGGCCCGTTCCTTGGCCTCGGCGGTGGGCACCAGCGAGCGAGCCCGCTCGGCCTGCCGCTCGCCGGCGGAGGTGGCGTCGCGCTCCTGCTCGGCCGCGATCTCCGCCTCGCCGGCCCGCCCGTGCGCCACCAGCGCCTGCAGCAGCCGCCAGCGCAGGTCGGTGTCCACGACCAGCCCGTCCAGCACGTCCGTGCCCGCCAGCCAGCCGGCCAGCACGTCCAGCTTCGCGTCGTCCAGCACGCTGCCGGTCAGCGAGTTCACCGCGACCAGCTGGCCGTCCGAACCCGGCTCCGCGGCACGGGCCATGCCCAGCAGCGCGTCGGTGATCATCGGCCAGCCCGACTCCGCCGCCCAGCCCGGCTCCGCGTACGACGCGACGGCCGTCTGGGCCTGCAGCAGCAGCCGCTGCACCACGCCGGTCTCGCTGTCCCGCCCGGCCCCGCCGGCCACCAGCGCGGCGAAGTCGCGGGCCTTGAGCTCGGCGTCCCTGGTCATCTCCCAGGCCGCCGACCAGCACAGCGTGCGCGGCAGCGGCTCCACGATGTCCGCGATTCTGTCGACCAGCGACGCTAGTGACTCTGCGTCAAGCCGCAGCGCGCCGTACGTCAGGTCGTCGTCGTTGACCAGCACCAGCTTGCCGCGCGGCACCCCGACCAGCTCCGGCACCTCGGTGCGCTCGCCGGAGACGTCCACCTCCACCCGGTGCGTCCGCACCAGCTTCCCGTCGACGTCGTCGTAGATGCCCACCGCCAGCCGGTGCGTCCGCAGCTCGCCGGCACCAGGCCGCGCGCCGCCCTGCCGGACCGCGAACGACTCGAACGTCCCGTCCGAGCGCAGCGTGAACTCCGGGCGCAGCAGGTTCAGCCCGGTGGTACGCAGCCACTGCGCGCCCCAGTCCGACAGATCCCGCCCGGACGCCTTCTCCAGCGCGCCGAGCAGGTCGTCGAAGGTGGCGTTGCCCCAGGCGTGCGCCTCGAAGTACGCGCGCAGCCCGGCCAGGAACGGCTCCAGCCCGACGTAGGCCACCAGCTGCTTGAGCACCGAGGCGCCCTTGGCGTAGGTGATCCCGTCGAAGTTGACCTCCACGGCGGCCAGGTCAGGGATGTCGGCGGCCACCGGGTGCGTGGACGGCAGCTGGTCCTGCCGGTACGCCCAGGACTTCTCCACGTTCGCGAACGTCGTCCAGGAGCCGGTGTACTCGGTCGCGTTGGCCTGGCAGAGCACGGACGCCCAGGTGGCGAACGACTCGTTCAGCCACAGGTCGTCCCACCAGCGCATGGTGACCAGGTCGCCGAACCACATGTGCGCCATCTCGTGCAGCACGGTCTCCGCGCGCCGCTCGTAGAGGTACTTGGTGACCCGGGACCGGAAGACGTAGTCCTCCAGGAACGTCACGGCGCCGGCGTTCTCCATCGCGCCGGCGTTGAACTCCGGCACGAACAGCTGGTCGTACTTGCCGAACGGGTACCGCACACCAAAGCTGCGATGGTAGAAGTCGAAGCCCTGCTTGGTCTCGGTGAACAGCCGCTCGGCGTCCATGTGCCCGGCCAGCGAGGCGCGGCAGTAGATGCCGAGCGGTATGCCGTCATGCTCCTCGTGCCAGGACGCATACGGCCCGGCGATCAGCGCGACCAGGTAGGTGCTGATGATCTCCGAGGTGGCGAACCGGTGGACCACGGCGCCGTTCGCGCCGGGCGAGGTCTCGGCGACCGCGTTCGAGACCACCTTCCAGTCCGAGGGCGCGGTCACCGTGAGCCGGTAGCGGCCCTTGAGGTCGGGCTGGTCGAAGCAGGTGAACATGCGCTTCGCGTCGGCGGTCTCGAACTGGGAGTACAGGTACACCGCGTCGTCCACCGGGTCGACGAACCGGTGCAGGCCCTCGCCGGTGTTCATGTAGCGGGCGGTGGCGCGGACGGTCAGCTCGTTGCGCTCGGCCAGGTTCGGCAGCGCGATGCCGTCCTCCTCGCGGTAGCCGGAGACGTCCAGCTCGGTGCCGTTGAGCACGGCGGAGTGCACGTCGGCGGCGACCAGGTCGATCCAGCTGTCCGCGCCGGGCCGCGCGCAGGCGAAGCGCACGGTCGTGGTGCTGGCGAAGGTCTCGGTGCCGGGGCGGCCGGCGCCGTCGGTGAGGTCCAGCTCGATGTCGTAGTCGATGGTCGAGCCGGGGACGGTCAGCAGCGCGGCGCGCTGTTCGGCCGCTGTGCGGGTCAGGTTCGGGGCGGCCACGGGTCTCCTGTCGTGTCTCGCTTCGTCGTCTTTACAGCGTCGTGCAGCCGCGATCCAACCACGTCAACGCCGGAGAGGTGGATCGAGTTCTCGTTCCGGTGATGTCACGGAACATCGCGCGATGATCGATTGTTGCGCGTTGCAGGACTAGTCCGAGCGACGGGAGACCGTGTCACATGTCTGACTCCAAGACGGCCAAGGTGGACTTCTGGTTCGACCCGCTGTGCCCGTGGGCGTGGCTGACCTCGCGGTGGATCCTCGAGGTCCGCAAGGTGCGCGACATCGACCTGAACTTCCACGTGATGAGCCTGTCCGTGCTCAACTCCGGCCGGGACGTCGACGATCGGTACCGCCAGCTGCTGGACAGGGGCTGGGGTCCGGTGCGGGTGTGCATCGCCGCGGCCAAGGAGCACGGCCAGCAGGTGTTGGAGCCGCTGTACACCGCGATGGGCACCCGCCGGCACAACCAGGGCAACGAGGACTTCGACGTGATCATCAAGGAGGCGCTGGCCGAGGTCGGCCTGCCCGCCTCCCTGGCCGAGGCGGCCACCAGCACCGAGTACGACGAGGAGCTCAAGGCCAGCCACCACGCCGGCATGGACCCGGTCGGCCTGGACGTCGGCACCCCGACCATCCACGTCGACGGCGTGGCGTTCTTCGGCCCGGTGATCTCCAAGTCGCCGCGCGGCGAGGAGGCCGGCCAGCTCTTCGACGCCGCCCGCACGCTCGCCAACTACCCGCACTTCTTCGAGCTGAAGCGCACCCGCACGGAGAGCCCCGACTTCAGCTAGCCGCCCCCCGCGGTAATCGCTGGTCAGAACCCGTGAGTGGTTAGCGTTGTCATAGCAACGCTAACCACTCACGGGTGGTGAGCTGGACAAATGCGGCGGGGCCGGGGCGGTGCGAGGATGGGGCGCATGGCTGCACCGACGACCGCACACCCCGGGCACTGGATCAACGGCGAGCGGGTCGAGGGCGGTGGCGACCGGATCGAGGTGGTCAACCCGGCCACCGAGGAGGTGGTCGCCGCCGTCCCGGCCGGCACGGGAGCGGACGTGGACGCCGCCGTCACCGCCGCTGGTAAGGCGCTGCCCGGCTGGTCGGCCGCGTCGGTGACGGACCGCGCCGCCGTGGTGATGAAGATCTCCGAGGGGATCGCGGCCCGCCGCGACGAGCTGGCCGCCACGATCACCGCCGAGATGGGCTCGCCGATCACGTTCTCCACCCACGTGCAGGCCGGGCTGCCCGCCGCCACCTCGGCCGCCGTCGCCAAGCTGGCGCCCGACTTCGCCTGGACCGAGGAGATCGGCAACTCGCTGGTGGTCCGCGAGCCGGTGGGCGTGGTCGGCGCGATCACGCCGTGGAACTACCCGCTGCACCAGGTGGTGGCCAAGCTCGCGCCCGCGCTCCTGGCCGGCTGCACCGTCGTGCTCAAGCCCAGCGAGGTCGCCCCGCTGTCCGCCGCCATCCTGGCCGAGATCGCGGCCGAGGCCGGGCTGCCGGCGGGGGTGTTCAACGTGGTGCACGGCACCGGCCCGGTGGTCGGCGAGGCGATCGCCGCGCACCCCGGCATCGACATGGTGTCGTTCACCGGGTCCACCCGCGCCGGCAAGCGGGTCTCCGAGCTGGCCTCCGGGACGGTCAAGCGGGTGGCACTGGAGCTGGGCGGCAAGTCCGCCAACGTGGTGCTCGACGACGCCGACCTCGGCAAGGCCGTCAAGATCGGCCTGGCCAACGCCTGGATCAACGGTGGCCAGACCTGCACGGCGTGGACCCGGATGCTGGTGCCGGCGTCCCGCCACGACGAGGCCGTCGAGCTGGCGGTGGCCGCGGCCGGCAAGTACACCGTCGGCGACCCGACCCAGGACGGCACTCGGATCGGCCCGATGTCCTCGGCCGCGCAGTCCGCGCGGGTGGCCGGCTACATCGAGCGCGGGGTGTCCGACGGCGCCACCGTGGCGTTCGGCGGCCCCGGCCCGGTGGAGGGCCTCGAACGCGGCGCCTACGTCCGGCCGACGATCTTCGCGAACGTGGACCCGAACGCGGTGATCGCGCAGGAGGAGATCTTCGGGCCGGTGCTGTCGGTGATCCCCTATTCGGACGACGACCAGGCGGTGGAGATCGCGAACTCGACCGTGTACGGCTTGGCCGGCGCGGTGTTCTCCGGCGACGACCAGCGGGCGCTGGCGGTGGCCAGGCGACTCCGAACGGGTCAGGTGGACGTCAACGGCGGCTCGTTCAACCCGGCCGCCCCGTTCGGCGGGTACAAGCAGTCGGGCAACGGCCGTGAGCTGGGCAGATACGGCCTCGAGGAGTTCTTGGAGGTCAAGTCCATCCAGAGATAACGGTCCGGGAGTTATAACAAGCTCTCCCTCTCGCGGGTGACGGTGACGGAATACGCTGTGGGGCGATGACTCTGACCCCTGACGCGAGCCCTCTTGTGCTCGCGGAGCGCTACCGTCTGGACGAGCGGGTCGGGGCCGGTTCGATGGGAACCGTGTGGCGGGCGACCGACCAGTTGCTGGGACGGACGGTCGCCGTCAAGCAGTTGCTGTTCCTGCCCGGCACCCCGGGTTTCGACACCCGTGGGTACGAGGAGGCCAAGCAGCGCATCCTGCGCGAGGGCCGGCTGGCCGCCCGGCTGCAGCACCCGCACACCATCGCCGTGTTCGACGTGGTCCTGCACAACGACGCGCCCTGGCTGGTGATGGAGTACATGCCGTCGCGGACGCTGAGCGCGCTGCTGCTCAGCGAGTCGCCGGTGGACCCGCTGCGGATCGCCGCGATCGGCTGGCAGATCGCGGACGGGCTGTCCGCCGCGCACGCCGCCGGCATCGTGCACCGCGACATCAAGCCGGCCAACGTCCTGATCGGTGACGACAGCAAGGTCAAGATCACCGATTTCGGCGTCTCCAGGGCCGCCGACGACGTGCAGCTCACCCGCACCGGGATGATCGCCGGCACCCCGGCGTACCTGGCGCCGGAGATCGCCAGGGGGCAGACACCGACGCCCGCCTCGGATATCTTCGCGCTGGGCTCCACGCTCTACACCGCCGTGGAGGGGGAGCCGCCGTTCGGCCTGGACGACAATGCCTACGCGCTGCTCTACAAGGTCGGCAGGGGAGACGTCCGCCCGCCGGAACGGGCCGGCCCGCTGACCGACACGCTGATGCGGATGCTGCGCAAGGACCCCGCCGAGCGGCCGACCGCCGCTCACGCGCGCGAGGAGCTGGCCGCGCTGGTCGGCGGTCAGTCGCAGGACGAGCTGCTGGCCGGCCGCTCTCGCTCGCGCCCGCGCAACGCTTCGCCGAAGGCGCCGGCCGCGCGCCGGCCCACCGCCCGTGCCACCCGGGTGGACCTGTCCGTGCCACCCGACGCCATGCCGGTGCCCCCGCCCCGGCCGGCAACCGCCCGCGCCGGGGTCGGGCGGCCGGCGGGCGCCCCGGCCACCCCGCGTCCCCGGTCCAGGCGGCGGTTCTGGGCGGCGCTTTCGGTGGTCGTGGTGGCCGCCGGTGCCGCACTGGCGCTGGCCTTGCCGGGCCTCGGCGGTGGCGGCGGGCTCGGCTCGGTGACCGGCCAGCCGCCGGCGTCCGCCGCGCCCGGCGGGTCGGACCCGGCGCGCCCGGCGAACGGGCAGCCGACCGCGGCCGAGCTGGAGGGCTTCGTCAGGGACTACTACGCGCTGCTGCCCGGCCAGCCGGACGCCGCCTGGGCCAAGCTCGGCGACCTCGCGCGCCGCCAGTCCGGCAGCCTGGACAGCTACCGGGGCTTCTACGGCTCCCTCGACGCGATCACCCTCACCGAGGGTCCGACCGCGGTGAGCGGCCGCACGGTGCGCGCCACCCTGCGCTTCGAGTCGTCCAACGGCTCGACCAGCACCGAGCGCTACGAGTTCACCGTGGTGCCCGGCCCGGACGGCCGGCTGGTCATGAGCTCGTTCGCCCGCCGCTGAGCGCTAGTGTCGTGTAAACGAGGTCGTCTTACCCGTCTTCGGCGCCCAGGCGGCGCCCCGCCGCGTTGTCGTCGCCCCCGATACAACCCCGGTATCGGGGGCTCCGAATCAGACACAGCCTTGCGGTGCATCCACCTGGATCACCGAATCCGGGCAAGGAACCTCGTTTACACGACACTAGATCCGCGACAGCGCCATCTGGGTGGTGGACAACGGGTACGGGCTGATCGCCTCGACGTCGGACTTGGCCAGCTCGCCGGCGAGCACGCCCCGGCACAGCTCGGCCAGCGTGATCAGCTCGGCGCGCTGGCCGGCCACGAAACCGGCGGACACCGGCTCGCCGTGCCCCGGCACCACCCGCTCCGGGCGCAGCGTGAGCAGCGCGTCCAGGGCGTCCGGCCAGCGCAGTGGGTCGGCGTCCTCGAAGGCCGGCGGCGCGCCCTCCTCGACCAGGTCGCCGGCGAACACCACGCCGCAGTCCGGCAGGTGGACCGCCAGGTCGTGGTCGGTGTGCCCCCGCCCGGGGTGCAGCAGCGTGGCCACCCGGCCACCGAGGTCCACCTCGGCCTCGTACTCGACGGGGGTGTCCGGCAGCAGCACCTCGGCCTCGGCCAGCGCGGCGGCGGACTCCTTGTCGCCGCGCTTGCGGTAGTACCCGACCCAGTGCGAGCGCTGCGGCTCGATGTTGTCCCGCAGCCAGCCCGCGCAGCCGTGGTGCGCGTACACCGGCGTCCGCCCACCGCCGGCGCCCGCCTCGGCCAGCAGCCCCGCCGTGCCGAAGCAGTGGTCGAAGTGCCCGTGCGTGATGGCGACGGCCAGCGGCAGCGCGGTCACCTCCCGCACGGCGCGCGCCAGCTCGGCGCCCTGCGTCCCGTCGCCTCTGGTGTCGATCACCAGCGCGCGCTCGGCCCCGACCACAAGCCCCACCGTCAGGTCCAGCTCGGCGTACCGGCGGGCGAACACGCCGCCGGCCAGCTCCAACCAACGCCCCGTCACGCGGCAAAGGTTATAGCGTCCGGTGTCGATCATGTGACCGACCGTCACCAGCGTGTCACCGGCGTGTCGCGGGCGTGTCATGGGTGGAGCGGGTCGTCGTCGCCGTGGCGCCGCATGGCCGCGAGCCTGCGTCGCTCCTCGGCGATCGCTCGCCATGCCCGGTCACGTGCTCGCCGATCGATCCGGTAGGAGAGGACGATGACGAGCGTGCAGAGCGCGTTGACCACCGCGAGCATCGCGTCGACCCTCATCCCCGGCCTCTCGGCACGATCTGCAGGTCGTACGCGCCCGGAATGGAAACGCGGCCTTCATCCGGCACGCACCGGTATCTGACGGCCTGTCCCACCCGTTGCCGGTAGGCTCCACCACGCTCACACCGCGCGTGCGCGTTTGGGGGCCAGTACTCGCGTGCCTTGCACCACGGACTCTGCCCGGTGTTCGGACAATCCTTGATGACCGTATCGGCGGCCGCCGAGGGCGCCTCGCCGAACAGAACGACCGCCGCCGCAAGAACGAATCCGGTCAGTGTGCGCATTGCGCCGTTTCCTTTCCGTGTTCGGAGGCCACGAGCCTCCTTGGGCTTCCGTCGCCACTACAGCAGGCCGGGCACGGTTTCGGCGCCGTCCGCGCTGTCCCGGTATGTCACCGCCCGTCGCGCGACACGTTGAAGTGCGCCGATGCCGTTCCTCTAGACTGATCCCCGCCGATTCACCAGCGCGGGGAGAAACGTGGTCGTCAACGCATCCGACCCGGATGGCATCGAGACGCTCGAAGAATTCGGTGCACTTTTACGGGAGTTGCGCGGCAGGCTGACGCAGCAGGCGGTGGCCAGGCGCTCGGCGATCGGGCCGGTGGCGTTGACCAGGCAGCGGGTGTCCAACATCGAGAACGGGTTGTTGCCCACCGACGAGCAGCTGCGCTGCTACCTGCGGGGCTGTGGGAAACCGGAGCTGTTCGAGGACCTGGACCGCGTTCGCCGCACGCTGGCGGCGGACGCGACCACCGGCGAAGCGGCCGATCGAGGACGCTCGACGGCGCCGAGGTGGCGGTTCGCGGCGATCGGCGCGTCGGTCGTTGCCCTGGTGGCGACGTCGGTGGCGGTGACGGTCGTGCTGAACAGGGGCGACAACTCCGGCATTCCCGAATGCGCACAGGGTTTCATCTGCTTCTGGGAGGAGCCGGACTTCCGAGGGCTTCGCCATCAGCTGGCGCCCGACTGGCCGAGCTCCAGCCGGTGCATATCACTTCCGTTCGTCGCTCAATCCGCCATGAACAGCAGCAATCAAGGCCAGAAAGGCTATGCCGAGCCGGGCTGTCCGGAGCCTGGAACCCAGCTACCCCCGTCGGGGAACACCTCGCGCGTTGTGAAGATCAGTTCGTACAAGCACAACTGATCCGGCGGTCGGAGATGTCGCGGACAATCCGGGACACGCCGGGGCTGTGGTCGCGGCGGTTCGCCGTGGTCACCTCGGCGAATGGTGTGCAGACCAGCGATTACGGCGATTCTGACGGTGCTGACGACTGCCGTCCTCCTGGTACCGGCGCAACCGGGGTCCTGGGCGCGGTACGAGCGATTGGCCGACCGCTCGTACACGGAGTCCGAACGCGCGGTCGCGCAGGTCGAATCGGCCGGTGGGGTCGTGCGGGCGCAGTTCATCGCGCCGCTGGCCTGGTATTCCGGAATCCGGTTCGGCTGGCGGTCCGCGCGCACCCGGATCTGGCTCGACAAGCTTGCCGCGCCGCGGACGCCGGCGGGTGGCTACGGGCTGTCGGTGCCGTTCGACGCCTATCGGGACGGTTCGGTCAACCCGGCGGACACCGGTTACACGATCACCGGCGCATGGCATGTCGGCCGGGCGCTGATGGCCGGCTATGACGGCGGCGGGGTGCCGGCCGAGCGGATCCGGCAGGTCGCGGGGTGGCTGACCCGGTTGCGGCCGGCGGCGGGTGGGAGGTGCCCGGCGTACTCGGACAGCGCCCACGACGCCGGCAGGCCCTGCGTGTGGAACGTGTCGGCCGTCGCGGCCTGGTTCCTCGCCGAGGCGGCCCGGCGTGGCCTGGCGCCGGGCTCGGTGTGGGGGCTGATCCGGGCCTGGCGCGCCGAGCTGGCCGCCGCCTACCGCCCGGACCTCGGCGGCTGGCCCTACGCGGCGGGCGGTTCGGCGGCCCAGGACGCGTGGCACAACGTCCCGGTGGTGGCCTCGATGGCCGCGCTCGATCCCGCCCTCGGCCGGGTCGCGCTGGCCGCGCACCTCGACCGGTTCCCGGGCTCGGCGGCGAACGCGGACCTGCTCCCGCTGGACTGCGCCGAGGCCGACCGCGCGTTCCCGGCCATCGAGAGGACCGCCACCCGGCCGGCGCGCACCCCGCTGGAGACCTTGCAGAGCCGTGCCGGCTACCCGCCGTTGCTGCTGCTGGCCGAGCTGGGCTGCGCGGACCGCTACCCGGTCGGCTCCAGCGGCGCGCGCGCCGGCCGGTGATCGCTGTAGCCCAGGTCGGCGTGCACCGCGTCGACCGCCTGCCCGACCAGCCGCCGCCGGGTGGACGCCCCGACCAGCTCGCTGAGTCGGGTGGCGCCGGGCACGACCGAACGGGCCAGCTCCAGCGCGAGGTTGGCCGCCGAGATGCCGAGCACGGCGGCCTGGAACGGCTTGTTGTCCGGCAGGCCGAGGAAGTCCGCGTTGCGCCGGCCGAGCACGAGCCGGCTGTACGAGCTGACGAAGTTCCCCACCGCCCACCGGGTGAGCCGGTCCACCGCCCGGTCGCCGCCCGGGCCGACCGTGGTGACCAGCGCCTGCGCGAGCCGGTAGGAGTCCTCGTCGGGGACGAACTCGGTGGCCGCCTCCAGCCAGAACACCCGCCAGGTGTCCGCCTCGGTGGCCGGCAGCAGCTCCGCGTCCACCCCCATCAGGAAGCCCACGTACCGCCACAGGTGCACCACGGCGGCCCGCTCATCGGCGGTGTAGCGCATGCCCAGCGCCTGGGTGCCGACCAGGAACGCCAGCGAGAACAGCACCAGCGTGCCGACCGTCTGCACCTGGTTCACCGGGTGGTCCCAGGCCTGGTAGTCCCAGTCCCGGCGCCGGCGCATGGCCGCGCGCACCTGCGCGTGCATGACCCGGACCCGGACCGTGTTCTGGAAACCGGCCGCGTCCCTGGCCAGCCCGCCGGGCTCGGTCGCGTCCAGCCACCAGCTCGCGGTCTCCACCAGCCGGCGCGGCGCGGCGGCCTCCAGGTTCCCGGTGGCGACCAGCGTCTTGTCCGGCCGCGACGCCAGGTAGCCGCCCATCAGCGCCAGCCCGCGCAGCGCGAACAGCCCCCACACCCCGCCGCGCCGGATGGCCCGCGCGCCCAGCTCCAACTGCTCCGCGTCCAGCCAGAACGGCACCTCGTCGACCTGCGCGAACAACGCGCGCAGCGCTTCGGGGGCGTTCGGGACCGAGTCGATGCCGTCGCGCAGCGCCCGCTCGAACGACCGGCGGTCCATCTTCTCGACGACGGCATCGGCCAGCGGGTCGCCGACGGCGGCGAAGGCGCGGAACCGCTCCAGCTGCCGGCGGGTCGCGCGGATCTCGCCCGGCGCGAACCGGCGCAGGAACACGTTGTACGGGAACTCGGTGAGGAACTCCGGATGGGGGAGCAGGTCCTCCGGCGGCGACTGGTCTGTCACGTGACCGGCACCTCCCAGCCAATACTGAGGACAACTGTCATCAGACAGTGATATATGACGATGACGCGCACGGCCGCCGGTGTCAAGGGCGCACTACCCGTTTGGCAGGATTGCGCCGTGCGCGTCTACCTCGGCTCCGACCACGCCGGTTTCGACCTCAAGTCGCGGCTGCTCGCGCATCTGGCCCAGGCCGGCCACGAGGTCGTCGACGTCGGCGCGGCCAGCTATGACGCCGAGGACGACTACCCGCCGTACTGCCTGGAGACCGCGCGGCGGGTGGTGGCCGACCCGGGCAGCCTCGGCGTGGTGATCGGCGGTTCGGGCAACGGCGAGCAGATCGCCGCGAACAAGGTGGCCGGCTGCCGGGCCGCGCTGGCCTGGAGCACCGAGACCGCCCGGCTGGCCCGCGAGCACAACGACGCCCAGGTGGTCGGCGTCGGCGCCCGGATGCACTCCGAGGACGAGGCGCTGGCGATCGTGGACGCCTTCCTGGCCACGCCGTTCTCCGGCGCGCCCCGCCACGCCCGCCGGATCGCCCAGCTCGCCGGCTACGAGGCCACCGGCGCGATCCCCGGCCCGGCCTGAGCGCCATGCCCGAGGGACACACGCTGCACCGGCTGGCCCGGTCGCACACCAAGCTGTTCGGCAAGGCCCCGGTGGAGGTGTCCAGCCCGCAGGGCCGGTTCGCGGCGGCCGCGCGGCTGCTGGACGGCAAGATACTGGTCCGCGCGCAGGCGCACGGCAAGCACCTGTTCCACAGCTACGGCCCCGACCAGGTGGTGCACGTGCACCTGGGGTTGTACGGCACGTTCACCGAAGGCCCGGTGCCGGCCGAGACGCCGCCGCGCGGGCAGGTGCGGATGCGGCTGGTCGGCGCCACCCACTTCACCGACCTGCGCGGCCCCGCTGCCTGCGAGCTGCTCACCGACGGCGAGGTGGCCGCCGTGCGCGCCCGCCTCGGCCCCGACCCGCTGCGCCGCGACGCCGACCCCGAGCGGGCCTGGACCAAGGTGTCCCGCTCCCGCACCCCGCTGGCCGTGCGACTGATGGACCAGTCGGTGGTGGCCGGCGTCGGCAACGTCTACCGCGCCGAGCTGCTGTTCCGGCACGGCCTGGACCCGATGCTGCCCGGCCGCTCGCTGGCGCGCGAGCAATGGGACGCGATGTGGGCCGACCTGGTGGCGCTGATGCGCGACGGCGTGCGCCGGGGCCGCATCGACACCGTCCGCCCCGAGCACGACCCGAAGGTGACCGGCCGCCCGCCCCGCCAGGACCGCCACGGCGGCGAGGTCTACGTCTACCGCCGCGCCGGCCAGCCCTGCCTGGTCTGCGGCACGCCCGTACTCACCACCGAACTGGCCGGCCGCAACCTCTACTGGTGCCCGACCTGCCAGCCCGCCGCCTGAGGCCGCTAGAAGTCCCCGCCGCCGAAGTCGCCGCCCCCGAAGTCCCCGCCGCCCCAGTCGCCACCGCCGAAGTCGCCGCCGCCCATGTCCGCGCCGCCCATGTCGCCGGCACCCATGGCCTGCGCGTCGTGGAAGCCGTCCGCGTACGCCGTCCCGTGCATGCCGCTGAACAGCGCGTCCATCAGCAGGAACGAGCCGATGCCGGCGGCCCCGGCGACCAGCGCGGTCTTCCACCACGGCTCGGAGTACCAGCCGGAGGGCACCGGCCGCCCGTTGACCATGCCGCCCGGGTAGTAGTGCGAGTTGCGGTCCGAGGGGACCGGCGCGGCGCTGTAGTGGTGGCCCTCGACGTCGACCTCCCTGGCCTCGGTCACCGAGCCGGCCCGCTGCTGGCCGGGCAGCGCGGGCAGCTCGGGGCCCGGGTCCAGGTTCATCGCGGTGCGCGCCGCGCGCACGTAGTAGAGCCCCTCGTAGGCGGTCTCGGTGACCTGGCGGCACTGCGGGACGGTCTTCGCCTGGTCGAGCTGCGAGCCGGCCGCGTTGTACCGCTCGGAGGCATCCGCCATTGCCTGCATGGACGCCTCGTTGGTGCCCTGCAGGTTGAGCACCGAGCCGCCGAGCCGTTCCACCCAGCGGCGGGCCTCGGACTTGGCGTCGTCCAGCTCCCGCTGTTGGGCCTTGGCGCGCTGCTTGGCCAGCCAGACGATGCCGGCGATGATGGCCAAAATGATCAGGACAACCACGATGGTGCCGGTCACCGGGGGTGCACCTCACTCGGTTTCGCTGGCGGCCTCGATTTGGGGAGCCGCCACTCCTGTGGTGAACGGATCAGCGCGCCGCCGGGTTCCCGGGGTCCGAACGGCCTAGCTTGATCACATGGCCGAACTTTCTGAGGACGTGGTGAGGTTCCTGGGCGAGGGCACCCGCACCGGGACGCTGGGCTGGACGGCCGCCGACGGGCGTCCGTTGGCGACCCCGGTGTGGTTCCTGGTCGACGGCGGCGAGCTGGTCTTCAACACCGGGGTGAACACCTCCAAGGGCAGGGCGATCGCGCGGGACCCCCGGGTCGTGCTGTGCGCGGACGAGCCGAGCCCGCCGTACGCCTTCGTGCAGGTCCAGGGGTTTGCGACGACCAGCGAGGATCCCGCCGAGCTGCTCGACACGGCGACCAGGATCGCGGCCCGCTACATGGGCGAGGAGCGCGCGGAGGAGTTCGGCCGGCGCAACGCGGTGCCGGGGGAGATGGTGGTGCGGGTGCGGCCGACCAAGGTGGTCCACGGGTTCGACACGACGGACTGACGAAAACCCCGACTCGGTGTGCTGAGAACCCCGACTCGCGGGATTTACGGGCGTGGGCGGGAGCGGGCGGCGGCGTAGTCGTCGGGGGAGTTGACGTTGGTGACGGACTCCAGGTGGGGGTCGGCGCGGGCCAGGTCGGGGTCGGCGAGGAGGGTGGCGGGGGTTAGTTCTCGGGTGCGGACCTTGGGGAACAGGGCGCCGAGGCGGAGTTCGCCGGCCTCGGACATGGCGGCCAGCGTCGGGGCGAGCGAGGTGAGGTAGCCGGCGGCGAGGGGCTGGCGGTGGCCGCCTACGTGCGGCAGCGCGACGTCGACGTCGTCGCCGGTCAGGGCCGCGAGCACCCGCCGGACGTAGGCGGGGTGCAGGAACGGCAGGTCGGTGGCGCAGCAGAACGCCGTGGCCGCGCCCAGCTCGCCGGCCGCCCGCAGCCCGGTCGCCAGGCCGACGACGGGACCGCGCCCGGCCGGCTCCGGATCGGTGACCACCCGTACCCCGCCGGGCAGCGCGGGCAGCCCCTGGCCGGGGGCGGCGACCACCAGCACCGGCCCGTCCACCGCCTGCGCCAGCACCTCGACCGTGCGGCGCAGCAGCGTCGAGCCGTGCCACTCCAGCCCGGCCTTGGGCGTGCCCATCCGGGACGAGCGCCCGCCGGCGAGCACGATCCCGGCCGAGGTCATGGCCGGGGACGGTACCTCAGTTCGGCGGCGGCGTCCCGGCCCTGGTGAGCAGCTGCATGACATGGCCGGCCGGGTCGTCGAAGTAGACGCCGCGCCCGCCGAACAGGGGGTTGATCTCGTTCGGCTGGTTGTGGAACGGGTCGGCCCAGTAGGCGATCCCGGCCTCGCGGATGCGGCCGAACGCGGCGTCGAACTCGTCCTCGTCGACCAGGAACGCGCAGTGCTGGCTGCGGTAGTCCGTCGAGTCCATGTAGTCCAGGGTCACGCCGTTGCTCACCGGCAGCGGCACGAACGGTCCCCATGCCTGGCCGAGCGGCACGCCCAGGATGTCGGCCAGGAACTTCGCCGCGACCTGCTTGTCCGGCGCGGGCACGATGATGTGGTTGAGCTCGATCGACATGTGCACCTCCCGGCCTTACGTTAGATATCGAAGAGTTCGTCGTCAATACGTTAGACGTCGAGTTCCTTGTGCTAGCGTGCCCGCATGCGACCGCCGGCCAGGATCCCGATCGGCCTCGCGCTGTCCCGCACCGCGAAGCTGACGAGCGCGGCCTTCGACGACGCGATGACCCGGGCCGGCGGGTCGCTGTCCATCTGGCTGGTGCTGCTCGCGCTCAAGTCCAACAAGGGCGCCAGCCAGCGCGAGCTGGCCGAGGTGGTGGGCATCCAGGGCGCCACGCTGACCCACCACCTCAACGGCATGGAGAACGCCGGGCTGGTCACCAGGCGCCGCGACCCGGAGAACCGCCGGGTGCACATCGTCGAGCTGACCGAGGACGGCGAGGCGATGTTCGGCCGGCTGCTCCTGGTGGCCAAGGACTTCGACGGACGGCTGCGCGCCGGGTTCACCGAGGCGGAGCTGGACGCGTTCACCGGCGTGCTGCGCCGCCTGGAGCGCAATGTCGGGCAGCCCGGCCGCGAGCCCGACGACTGCGCCGACGTCGAGTAGCGGCTACAGCCCGCTGATCACCATGCGCAGCAGCCGCCGGCCGATGTCGTCGCGCTCCTCCGGCGCGAGTGCGCGCAGCGGGCCGTCGACCAGCAGGGTGGCCAGCCCGTGCGCGGCGGACCAGGTCACGAACTCCGCGCCCGGCCGCCGCTCCGCCGGCAGCAGGCCCACGTCGACCAGCTCGTCGAGCCTCGACTGCAGGATCTGGAACGGGGTCAGCCCGCTCGCGCCCACCCGGTCCGGGCTGTTCGCCCCGGACATGTCGGCGGGGATGGAGTACGCGGTGCGGAACATGCCGGGCTCGGCCTGCGCGAAGCGGACGTAGCCGGTGGCGATCGCGCCCAGCCGGGCCTTGGCCAGGGACACTCGGTCGGTTTCCGCGACGGCTGCCATCTCGGCCTCCATGGCCAGCGCCATCTCCGACCACGCCACCGCGCACACCGCGTCGAGCAGCGCGCGGCGGTCCGCGAAGTGCCGGTACGCCGCGTTGGGCGCCACCCCGACCCGTCGGGTGACCTCGCGCAGCACCACCGCGTCCGGCCCGCCGGCCCGCGCCAGCTCGACGCCCGCCTCGATCAGCGCCCGCCGTAGGTGCCCGTGCCGGTAGGTGTCCCGCTTGGGGCTGCTGCCGGCACCGGGCGCGATCATCGATCCTCCTTGTGGACAGCGTCCACAACTTATGCCAGGGTGAACGCCGTCCACAAGCATGGATACTGTCGACAGGCCTGGTGATACGACAGGGGGGAGATTACGAGCCATGGACCTCCCAGAGGTCGTGACACGCGAGGAGTGGCTGGCCGCCCGCAAGGAGCTGCTGGCCAGGGAGAAGGAGCTGACCCGGCTCCGCGACCAGCTCAACGCGGACCGCCGCCGGCTGCCCATGGTCAAGGTCGAGAAGGACTACCGGTTCGAGGGGGCCGATGGTCCGGTGGGCCTTGTCGACCTGTTCGAGGGCAACCGCCAGCTGATCGTCTACCACTTCATGTTCGCCCCGGACTGGCCCGAGGGCTGCCCGAGCTGCGCGGCCACCGCCGACGAGATCAGCGACGGCCTGCTCGACCACCTGCACAGCAGGGACACCACGCTCGCGTTCGTGTCCCGCGCGCCGCTGGCCAAGATCGAGGCGTACCAGGCCCGCAAGGGGTGGCGGCTGCCCTGGTACTCCTCCTACGGCAGCGAGTTCAACTACGACTTCCACGTCACGCTCGACGACTCGGTGACGCCCATCGAGTACAACTACCGCACCCCGTCCGAGCACGTCACGGCCGGTTCGGCGTACTACATCAGCGGCCGCCAGCCGATGGAGGAGCACGGCCACAGCGCCTTCCTGCGCGTCGGCCACACCGTGTACCACACCTACTCGATGTACGCCCGCGCCACCGAGACACTCGGCGGGAGCTACTACTACCTGGACATCACGGCGATGGGTCGCCAGGAGGAGTGGGAGGAGCCCAAGGGCCGCAGCGCCGAGCCCCGCACCGCGAGCCCCGACTTCGCGAGCTGACTCACCTCGATGTGGCGTCCCGCCGCACGGCGAGCAGCGTCAGCCCGGCCAGCGCGGCGCCGATCCAGGCGACGGCGGTGAGCGCCGCGCCGGCGTGCAGGGCTGCCCCGGCCAGCGCGGGGGTCAGGCTGATGCCGAGCTGGAACGCGGACACCGCGGTGGCCCCCGCCAGGGTCGGCGCCCGGTCGGCGAGCGCGAACACCCGCTGGTAGATCGCCGGGTTGAGGACGAACCCGGCGACCCCGAGCGCGGCGACGAGCACGATCGCCGGGATCGGCGCGCGGGCGAACAGGGCCAGGAGCACGGAGCTGGCGGCGATCCCGCCGGCCCCGGTCGCCAGCGCCCGGAACGGCCGCCGGTCGGCGATGCGTCCGCCGACGGCCAGCCCGGCGAAGGCGCCGACCCCGAACAGCGCGAGCACCGGCGGAACCCAGACCTCGGGCAGGCCGGTGACGCCGGTCAGGATCGCGGCCAGGTAGTTGAACGTGATCATGTAGGACGCGGTGCTCAGGATCGTCACCGCATACACCAGCCACAGCCTCGGCTGGCGCATCGACCGCAGCTCGCCGCGCACGTCTGGCGCTTCGCGCCGCCCGGTCGCCGGCAGAGCCAGCGCCAGCGCCGCCGCACTGGCCGCGGTGAGCGCGACCACGCCCCAGAACCCGCCGCGCCACCCGGTGAAGTGGCTCACCAGCGCCCCCGCCGGCCCGCCGGCGATCATGGAGAGGCTCAGCCCGCTCACCACCACGCCGGAGGCCCGCGCGGTGCGCTCCGCCGTGACCAGGCCGACCGCCGTCACCGCCGCGACCGCCCAGAACCCCGCGTACGCCACGCCGGCGACGAACCGCGCGACCAGCAGCACCCAGAACTGGTCGGCCAGCAGGAACACCGCCACCGCCAGCGCGAACACCGCCTGGCTGGCAACCAGCGTGAGCTTGCGCGGCCAGCCCAGGGTGACGATCGCCAGCGGCGGCCCGCCGAGCACGACCCCGAGGGCGAACGCCGAGATCAGCGACCCGGCCGAGGCCAACGACACCCCCAGGTCCTGGGCGGCGGGCGGCAGCACCCCGGCGAGCAGGAACTCCGCGCTGCCCATCGCGAACAAGCTGACCGCGAGCAGGTACACACCCAGCGGCAGCCGGCGGCCGGTCGTGATCTGGTTGTCGACCATGCCTCGACAATGAGTCGCACCGTGCCATAGTTGGTAGCCAGTTCCCGGAAACCGCAAGAACCGAGGTGGTGGCCGTGTCCGGCGACTCGCTGAACGAGGCGACCTACGCCGCGTTGGACGCCGTCGGCGAGCGCCTGCGCCGTCGGCGCCAGTCCCGAGGCCTCACCCTGTCCGAGGTCGCCGACCACACCGGGTTCTCCACCAGCACCCTGTCCCGCCTGGAGTCGGGCCAGCGCCGCGCGAGCCTTGAGCTGCTGCTGCCGCTCGCGGCCCTGTACCGGGTGCCGCTCGACGACCTGGTCGGGGCGCCGCAGATGGGCGACCCGCGCATCTTCCCCAAGCCACGCCGCAAGGGCGACCTGGTAGTGGTGCCGTTGACGCACCATCCGGGCCCGCAACAGGCGTTCAAGATGGTCATCCCGACCGCGCGCTCGGTACCCGCGCTCACCACGCACGAGGGGCACGAGTGGCTGTACGTGCTCTCCGGCGTGCTCCGGCTGATCGTGGGGGAGCGTGACCTCACCCTGCCCAGCGGCCACGCCGCGGAGTTCGACACCCGTGCGCCGCACTGGTTCGGCAGCACCGGGGAGGGCGTGGTCGAGATCTTGAGCCTGCTCAGCGGGCAGGGGGAGAAGATCCACCTCACGTCGGGCGACTAGCTCGCCCGTCGCGGCCGGATCCGGTCGGGGTGGCGGGATTTGAACCCACGGCCCCTCGCTCCCAAAGCGAGTGCGCTACCAAGCTGCGCCACACCCCGTGTACCGGGTTGAGCCTAGCGTGTGCCGGGCGCGGGTCGCCGGTCGCTATCCGATCCGCAGCGCCTCGGGGCCGGCGGCCGGGTCGGGGTCGATCCGCAACGCGACCATCATCCTGGCCAGCATCAGGTAGTGGCCGGCCACCAGTGCCAGCTCGACGATCTCGCGGTCCGGCAGGTGCCGGGCGATCGCCGCGTACCGGGCGTCGTCCACGTCGCCGTCCACGACGCCGGTGACGAAGTCGAGGGCGGCGCGGGTGGGGTCGTCGAACGCGGACCAGTCCTCGGCGTCCAGGGCGTCGATCTGTTCCCGGGTGACGCCGGCGGCCAGGGCGATCGGGACGTGCTGGTCCCATTCGTATGACGCGGCGAGCTGGCCCACGCGCAGGATCGCCAGCTCGCGCAGGGCGGCGTCCAGGGCGAGGTCGGTGAGCAGCGCGCCGCCGAAGCGCAGCCACGGCCGGAACGCCGTCTCGGCGTGCGCCATCAGGCCGAACACGTGCAGTGGGGCCAGCTTGCCCAGCGTTGCGGCAACGCTGGGCGGGGCGTCGGACGCGGTGAGATACGGGACGCGAGCCATGCGGGGAACGCTACCGTCGGTAGCTGAGCTACGCTGTTGCCGTCGCCGTTGGGCGATGCGCGGGCGTAGCTCAATGGTAGAGCCCCAGCCTTCCAAGCTGGCTACGCGGGTTCGATTCCCGTCGCCCGCTCGAGACGGGGTCGTGTGCCCACCGGGAGAGGTGGGCCGGGGTCCGTTATTGCGTTGGGGGACCGAGTCCCCCAAACCCCCTACGGTGCGAGCTTCTCTTGACCCGGCGTGGTTGCGCTGGGTGGGGACCAGCGCCGGTTGCTTTGAGTGCGGACCCGGGCCGGGTTCCTTGGGTACGGCGGCCATGGGGTGTGGGGGATCGCCGTGGGGGTGTGGGGCGTTGGCCTGGGTGGGCCGGTGTGGGGAGCGCGGGGGAGTGCTAGTTGACCGCGGCGATGCTTTCGTCGGCCAGGCGTTCGCCCAGGGTGACGAAGTGGTCGGCTACCTGCCGGGCGCGCTCGGGGTCGCGGGCGCGGTAGGCGGCGATCAGGTCGCGCTGGACGGCCAGGCAGTCGACGGGGACGCCCACGGCGCGGTCGTCGGAGGCGAAGCCGTTGCGGATGTAGCGCTCGAGGGCGCGGCACAGCATCTGCAGGACGCGGACGTCCCAGCTGGTGGCCGCCGGGCGCAGCAGCTCGAAGTAGATCGCATGGCACTCGTCGAAGGCCTCGTCGGGGCGCTCGGTGGGCTCCGAGCAGAGTGTCAGGCGGGCTTCCAGCGCGTCCAGCTCGGCGTCGGACAGCATCGGGCAGGACAGCGCGGCGAGCTCGGGCTCGATGCGCCGGCGCAGCTTGCAGATGCTGTGCAGCTCGGCGGGGTCCAGCGGGGGAACTGTGGCGCTGCGGCCACGCCTGGTGACCAGCAGGCCCTCGGCCTCCAGGCTGCGCAGCGCCTCACGCACGGGAATGAAGCTCACGCCCAACTGGCCGGCGATCTGACGCAGCGAGAACTCCTGCCCCGGCTGGAGCCGGCCGCTCAGGATCGCACGGCGAATTTCCGACGTGACCCGATCGGCGACCGACACCGCCTCGACCGGATGGACGAACGCGGATTGTGTCATCAGGTCTCCACATGTAGGCGGGTTGGTTGATGGCATTCGTTATAGCAGAAAAGTCGCGTTGAGTGTCATGTTTTTAGGTTCGTGCTAACGGACGCTTGGCCTCGGCGGTGCTAGACAGCGCACTGCTGGCCGTCCGGCGCGGGATACCAGTCCGGTAGGTCGAGCGCCGGCGCTGTCGGTGAGGGGTGGGCAGCTTGAGCCGGCCGCGGCCGTGCCGGTCGCGGTGCCGGGCCAGGCTGTATAGGTCGAGGTTCCGGCGTACCGGGGTGGGACTGTAGACCTCCTCTAAATACACGTCTGCACCACCCGCCGCGTTTCGCACCATTTTGGCCGGTTCGGGTGTCCTCGGGGGGTGCCGTGCGCACGGTGGAAGAGGCGGGCTTGGCCGGCTCGCGCGCTGGTGGCCGGGAGGTGGCCCGGGTGCGGGCGTCGTCGCGCGCGGGCGTCGTCGGCGCCGGTCGCATGTGATCCTCCAGGGCCTCGTCGGGGCTGGCTACGGGCGGGGGTGGTGCCGCGTGCGGTGCACTCTTTGCCATTTTCGCCGGTCGACCGTTCGGTCTGTCGCCGGGGTGCGAAAGTGGCTGAACGGGTGTACAGCGACCCCTGTGACGAGGTGGGTTCCGCTGGTCGACGGAGGCGTGACGACACGGATGTTGCCGTCGTGACGAATGTAACGGATGATCCACATGGGACACCGGCGGATCGTCTACCAGGGCAAGCGGGGTTATGGACTAAGCCTGATACTGATTGCCGGAGGGCCGGCGGGGTGCGCGCTCAGGTCGCCGTGGCGTCGGCCGGGTCGCGCCCGGGCGCGTAGCGGCGCACCGAGGGCAGGTCGAGGGCCTGGTCCAGCAGCACCAGGAAGCGGGCCGCGAGCTGTTCGGCCTCGGCGACGGTGAGCAGTCCGCGCCGGGCGCCTCGATGAAGTTCGTCGGCCAGGAGCGAGTGGAACCGCGCCGACCACTCTTCCCGGGTCTGAGCTTCATCCAGCATCCGCGATCAGTACCACGGTGCGTCACCGTCGCCGCTGGTCGTCCGGTTCGAGGCACCCGTTCGGCTGGTCAGATGTACCGGTGAGGGTTACCGGTCGGTGCGGTCCGTTCGGGGGTGCGGACGGATACTTCAGGGACGAGCGGTACGGACGGGGGGACGGTCATGGGTACGGCGGCCGGGCGGGGCACGGCGCCGTCGGTGGGTGCGCCGTCGGTGGGCACGCCGCTGCTGGTCGCCGGCCTGGGCGCGGTCGCGCTGGCCTCGGTGGTGATCGGTATGCGGATTGCGGCGGGCGTGGTGCCGAGGCTGGAGACGGCGACGGCGGCCGCCCGGCTGGCGGTGGACGCGCTCGGCGCGGCGGAGATCGGGCTCGCGCTGCTTCCGTTCCTGGTGGGAGGGCTGTCCGGCGACCGTGACCGGGCCGAGTCGGTGGCCAGGGCGCGCCGCGCGGCGTTCCGGCGGGCCGCCCGGTTGGGGGCACTGGTCGGCGCGGCGTGGGCGATCGCGGCGGTGCTGGCGCTGTGGCTGCAGGCGGCCGGCGCGTCCGGCAGCTCGCCGCTGGCGGTGCGCGCGGGCGCGCTGGTCGACTACGCCGGGCGGATCGCGGCCGGGCGCGGCCTGCTGCTCACCCTGGGCTGCGCGCTGGTGGCGACGGTGGCCGCGCTCGCCTGGGCCTCCGTTCAGTCGGCCCGGCCGCGACGCTCCGGGCACCGGTTCCCGGAGCTGGCGGTCGGCGCCGCGCTGCTCGGGGTGCTGCCGGGGCCGGTCACGGGGCACGCGGCCGGGCACGGCAACCACGAGCCGGCGGTGCTGGTGATCGCGCTGCACGTGATAGCGGCCGGTGCCTGGGTGGGCGGGCTGCTGGCCGTGCTGGTGGTGCTGGCCCGGCACCGCCGGCTGCTGGCCGACGCGCTGCCCCGGTTCGCCACCGCCGCCGGCTGCTGCGCCGCGGTGGTGGCGGCCAGCGGGGTGCTCAGCGCGGTGTTCCGGCTGCCCGCGCCGGCCGCGCTGGTCGGCACCGGCTACGGCGCGCTGGTGCTGGCCAAGGCGGCCGGCCTCGGCGGGCTGCTCGCGCTGGGCTGGCGGGCCCGGCGGCGGTTGTCGTCCTGGGTCGCGGGGCCGTCGACCGCGCGGGCGCCGCTGGCCCGCTGGCTCGGGCTGGAGCTGGCGGTGATGGCGGTGGTGTTCGGGCTGGGGCCCGCGCTGGCCAGTTCGGCACCGGCATGAGGTTGCGTCACGCGGTGGACGACGTCGCCGGCATCGGCCAGTTCTTCGCCGCGACCGCCAACCCGGCCGAGGCGGTGGACGACAGCTGGCGCCCGCTGCGCGAGCTGTACACCGACCCCGCCCCGCTGGCCGCCCGGATCCGCCAGGTCCGCGACGCGCTGGGCGGCGGCACCGAGAGGAGCGCAGGCGGAACGAGCATCGGTGCCGAGGAAAGAGTGGCCGCTTCGATCACGTACCAGGGGCTGGCCGCGCGCCTGGTCTCGCCGCTGCTCGCGCTCGCCTCCGTGCACGGCCTGGTGCCGCCGTGGTCGCCCGACACGCTGCACTGGCGCCCCGCCGCGGTCGGCCCGTGGCCACTGTGGGAGTCCGCACAACACGCGCGAGCCCCGGCCGACCTACCCTCGGCCGTCGTCGACGCCCTGGTCCAACCGCACCTGGCGGCCCTCGCGGCGGCCACCAAGAAGCTGGTCTCGGTCTCCGAGCGCACCCTGCGGGGCAACGCCGCGTCCTCGATCGCCGCGGCCGGCGCGATGGTCGCCCGCGCCCGCCCGTCCGCCGCCACCGCCGCCCACCAGGTGGTTTCCGCGCTGCTGGCCACCCCCTGGCTGGACGGCTCGGGCTCCCTCGGCCCGGGATGGGCGTTCCGCCGCCGCTCGTGCTGCCTGTACTACCGGGTGCCCGGCGGCGGGCTGTGCGGCGACTGCGTACTCGGCCGCTGACCCCGGTGATCGTGCGGCCGCACGCGCATCCGCACGTGCCCCCGAGAGTCGACAGATGCGGCGTGGCCAGCGGCGGTGCGGACACGCCGTTCGCCTAGACTCGGGTGAGCGGCCCCGAACGGGCCAAGCTGTGGGCACCCGGTGCCCCCGTGGCCGGCGGGGAGCCAGGGGTCATGGGGCCGCCCGAAGCCAGTACGTCTTTCGCACGAGGAGATCTAGTGAAGAGCACCGTCGAGCGGCTCAGCCCGACGCGCGTCAAGCTCAACGTCGAGGTGCCCTTCGACGAGCTCAAGCCGAACTTCGACCGCGCCTACCGCAAGCTCGCCCAGCAGGTTCGCATCCCCGGCTTCCGCCCCGGCAAGGCCCCGGCCCGCATCCTGGAGGCCCGCCTCGGCCGCGCCGTGGTGCTCGACGAGGTGGTCAACGAGGCGGTGCCGGCCAAGTACAGCGAGGCGGTGCAGGCCGAGGACGTCAGGCCGCTGGGCCGCCCGGAGATCGACGTCACCGAGATCAAGGACGGCGAGCAGCTGGCCTTCACCGCCGAGGTCGACGTCCGCCCCAGCATCGAGCTGCCGGACGCCTCGGCCATCTCCGTCGAGGTGGACGACGTCGAGGTCACCGACGACGAGGTCACCGAGCAGCTGGACGGGCTGCGCGCCCGGTTCGGCACCCTGACCGGCGTCGAGCGCCCGGCCGCCAAGGACGACTTCGTGGTCGTCGACCTCTCCGCCTCGGTGGACGGCAAGCCCGTCGAGGAGGCCGCCACCACCGGGCTGTCGTACCAGATCGGCTCCGGCGGCCTGATCGAAGGCATCGACGAGGCGCTCACCGGCCTGTCCGAGGGCGAGTCCAAGTCGTTCACCACCAAGCTGGTGGCCGGCGAGCACGCCGACTCCGAGGCCGAGGTCACCGTCGCGGTGACCGCGGTCAAGGAGCGCGAGCTGCCCGACGCCGACGACGAGTTCGCCCAGCTCGCCAGCGAGTTCGACACCCTCGACGAGCTGACCGCCGACCTGCGCGACCGGATCGGCAAGGCCAAGCGCATGCAGCAGGCCGCGCAGGCCAGGGACAAGACGCTGGAGGCCCTGCTGGAGGGCACCGAGGTGCCGCTGCCGGAGAGCGTCCTGGAGGCCGAGCTGGAGGTGCGCCGGCACGACGCCGTGCACCCGTTCGACCACGACGAGGAGAAGTTCGCGCAGTGGCTGTCCGAGCAGGGCCGCACGCGCGAGGAGTTCGACGAGGAGTCCCGCAAGGACGCCGAGCGCTCGGTGAAGACCCAGCTGGTGCTCGACGCCATCGCGGACGCCGAGGAGGTCGGCGTCACCGACATGGAGCTGACCCAGCAGATCGTCTCGCAGGCCCAGCGGTTCGGCATCAGCCCCGAGGAGTTCCTGCAGCGCACCCAGCAGGCCGGCCAGCTCGGCGCGGTCTACGCCGACGTGCGCCGGGGCAAGGCGCTGGCCACCGTGGTCCGCCAGGCCACCGTGACCGACCCCTCCGGCGGCGAGGTGGACCTGACCGAGTTCCTCGGTGAGGCCGACGCCGACGAGGCCGACGAGGTGACCGAAGAGGCCACCGACCAGGCAGAATCCGACCAGACGGAGACCGAGGAGGCCGAGCAGCGGCCTGCCGCCGCGAAGGCCTGAGTGCCGTGACCTGTGCTCTGAGCGAACGGGTTCGCCAACACTGCATCGGCGCCCGCAAGCTTGGTTAGGGTCAAGACCAACCGAGCGCGGGCATGAGCCAATACGGAACAGAAAGCAGGCAGACGTGACGCAGTACCCAACCTTGCCGGCGGGGCCGCAGATGCGGGCCGCGGCGCCGTCGTCGATGACGCTGAGCGACTCGGTGTACGAGCGGCTGCTCCAGCAGCGCATCATCGTGCTCGGCCAGCAGGTCGACGACGAGATCGCGAACAAGATCTGGGCGCAGATGCTGCTGCTCGCGGCCGAGGACCCGACCGCCGACATCTCGCTGTACATCAACTCACCGGGCGGCTCGGTGAACGCCGGCATGGCGATCTACGACACCATGCAGTACGTCGAGTGCGACGTGGCCACCTACGCGATGGGCCTGGCGGCCTCCATGGGGCAGTTCCTGCTCTCCGCGGGCACCAAGGGCAAGCGGTACGCGCTGCCGCACGCGCAGATCCTGATGCACCAGCCCTCCGCCGGCGTGGGCGGCACCGAGTCGGACATCGCCATCCAGGCCGAGCAGTTCCGCCGGCACAAGAAGGTGATGGCCGACCTGATCGCCGAGCAGACCGGGCAGAGCGCGGAGCGGATCACCGCCGACTCGGACCGGGACCGCTGGTTCACCGCGCAGGAGGCCCTGGAGTACGGCTTCATCGACCACGTCGTGTCCCGCGCGAACCACGCGGCGAGCGCGAGCTAAGAGGAGAGGCACGTGTCCCAGTACCAGGCGCCACAGTCCCGCTACGTGCTGCCCTCGTTCATCGAGCGCACCAGCTACGGGATGAAGGAGTCCAACCCGTACAACAAGCTCTTCGAGGAGCGGATCATCTTCCTCGGGGTGCAGATCGACGACGCGTCGGCCAACGACGTGATGGCCCAGCTGCTGGTGCTGGAGTCCACCGACCCGGACCGCGAGATCTGGATGTACATCAACTCGCCGGGCGGCTCGTTCACCTCTTTGATGGCGATCTACGACACCATGCAGTACATCCGCCCGGACATCCAGACGGTGTGCTTGGGTCAGGCTGCGTCGGCGGCCGCAGTGCTGCTGGCCGCCGGAACGCCTGGCAAGCGGTTCGCCGTGCAGAACGCCAGGATCCTGATCCACCAGCCGGCGATGGAGGGCGCCTACGGCCAGGTTTCCGACCTGGAGATCCAGGCCGCGGAGATTTCCCGGCTGCGCAAGCTGATGGAGACTACTCTGGCCAAGCACACCGGTCGAGACGAGGTGCTGATCCGCACTGACATCGAGCGGGACAAGATCTTGACGGCGGAAGAGGCCAAGGAGTACGGCATCGTCGACGACATCATCCAGAGCCGCAAGCTCTCGGTCGTGGGTCGCTGACGGGTTTTCGAGGCAATGCGGACGGCGGTGAGGTGCGCGACACGCCAGTTGTGGCGGCCTACCGCTGTCCCCCGCCGATTGGGGGCAGTCTTGTGCTCCCCCTACGGCGGGTTGGACGGGTACGGTCAGGACAGGCATGCCGATCGGGTATGCCGGATGGGACGTTAGGTACGCACTCATGGCGCGCATCGGTGACGGCGGTGACCTGCTCAAGTGCTCGTTTTGCGGGAAGAGCCAGAAACAGGTCAAGAAACTGATCGCCGGTCCCGGCGTGTACATCTGCGACGAGTGCATAGACCTCTGCAACGAGATCATCGAGGAGGAGCTCGCCGAGGCGGGTGAGGTCAAGCTCGACGAGCTGCCCAAGCCGGCGGAGATCCACGACTTCCTGGACCAGTACGTCATCGGCCAGTCCACGACCAAGCGGACCCTCTCGGTCGCGGTGTACAACCACTACAAGCGCATCCAGGCCGGCGACAAGGGCCGTAGCGACGGTGGCGAGGGTGTCGAGCTGTCCAAGTCCAACATCCTGATGCTCGGCCCCACCGGCTGCGGCAAGACCTACCTGGCGCAGACCCTGGCCAAGCTGCTCAACGTCCCGTTCGCGATCGCCGACGCCACCGCCCTCACCGAGGCCGGCTACGTCGGCGAGGACGTGGAGAACATCCTGCTCAAGCTGATCCAGGCGGCCGACTACGACGTCAAGCGCGCCGAGACCGGGATCATCTACATCGACGAGGTCGACAAGATCGCCCGCAAGTCGGAGAACCCGTCGATAACGCGCGACGTCTCCGGCGAGGGCGTGCAACAGGCCCTGCTGAAGATCCTGGAGGGCACGACGGCGTCGGTGCCGCCGCAGGGCGGGCGCAAGCACCCGCACCAGGAGTTCATCCAGATCGACACCACGAACGTGCTGTTCATCGTGGCCGGCGCGTTCGCCGGCCTGGAGAAGATCATCTCCGACCGGGCCGGCAAGCGCGGCCTGGGCTTCGGCGCGGAGATCCGCTCCAAGGCCGACCTGGACAACAGCGAGAACTTCTCCGACGTGATGCCCGAGGACCTGATCAAGTTCGGGCTCATCCCGGAGTTCATCGGCCGGCTGCCCATGGTCGCCTCGGTGACCAGCCTGGACAAGGAAGCCCTTGTCCGCATCCTCACCGAGCCGCGCAATGCGCTGGTCAAGCAGTACCGCAAGCTGTTCGAGATGGACGGCGTGGAGCTGGAGTTCTCCACCGACGCCCTGGAGGCCGTCGCCGACCAGGCCATCCTGCGCGGCACCGGCGCCCGAGGCCTGCGCGCCATCATGGAAGAGGTCCTGCAGCCGGTGATGTACGACATCCCCAGCCGCGACGACGTGGCCAAGGTCCTGGTCAGCGCCAAGACCGTCAAGGACAACGTCAACCCGACCATCGTCCCGCGCCAGCCCGCCCGCCGCGAACGCCGCGAACGCTCCGCGTGAGCCGGCTTGATGGGGCGACCCGTGTGCGCGGAAAGCGCGCACCGCGGCCGGCTCACTGACGATGTTGGGGGGTCGACCCCCCATACCCCCACGGTGCGAGCTCCTCTCGACCCGGCGTGGCCCGTTCGGCTTTGACCAGCGCCGGACGAATGCGCAGGTCAAGACCCGTGAGTGGTTAGCGGTGCTATGACACCGCTAACCACTCACGGGTTCTGACCTCGGCGTTTGATGCGGGCGGGCACCTCAGCGGAAGCCGATCGGGGTGACGCCGGACTCGGTGGCCAGGGTAGAGACGTCTCGAGGAGCCCCCGACATCGTTCGGTTAGCCTCTCGACCGTGGCCGACGGCAAGGGGACAGTGACCGAGATGCCGACCTGGGACGGCTTCCTGCTGCCTGTGCTGCAGGTGCTCAGGGGCGGTGAGAGTGCCCAGGCACGCGACGTTCAGGACCAGGTCGCCGAGCACGTCGGCTTGACCCATGCTCAGCGCAACGAGGTTCTCGAGTCGGGACAGCCTCGTTTCCGGAATCGCGTGGGATGGGCGATGTCCTCGCTTGCACGTGCTGGCGCCCTCGCCCGGCCGCGACGAGGCACTTACATCATTACCGATGTGGGGCGTCGTCTTCTCGGCGAGCACCCGCATCGTCTGGACGAGGTCGATCTCCGCCAGATCCCCGCCTACCGGGATCATGTCCCAGCACGTCGTGCGAGCGTCGCCAGCACGCCTGTTGACGAGGCCGCGCGCACCGCTGCGCTCGATCCCGTTGAGCAGATCGATGCCGGCATCTCCCGGCTGCGTGCGGAGGTCGCGGCGCAGCTTCTCGAACGTCTCCGCACCGCGAGTCCTGACTTTCTCGAGCGGTCCGTTCTCGATGTCCTCGTCGCGATGGGATATGGGGGAGTTGAGCAGCGTGCGCGTCGGATCGGTGGCAGTGGCGATGGAGGGGTCGACGGCGTGATCGGCCAGGACCCGCTTGGCCTAGCCCGAATCTATGTGCAGGCCAAACGATACGCGGCCGACAACATCGTCGGCCGGCCCCAGGTCCAGGGCTTCGTCGGCGCCCTCCACGGCCAGCAAGCCAACCAGGGAGTCTTCATCACGACCAGCGCCTTCTCTCGAGAAGCGGTCGACTACGCACGCACGGTCAATGCGAGCGTCATCCTGATCGATGGTGAGCGCCTTACCAACCTCATGATCGACCGTGGGGTCGGTGTACAGGCCGTACAGACCTACACAATCGTCAAGCTGGACGAGGACTACTTCGAGTAGCCGGCGGAGGCGATCTGAGTTGTTCGACCGGGCGTGGCCCGGTGTGCTCCGACCAACGCCGGCCGCAAACGCGCAGGTCAAGACCCGTGAGTGGTTAGCGGTGCTATGACACCGCTAACCACTCACGGGGTCTGACGTCAGCGTTTGATGCGGGTGGTGTTGGCGTAGACGTTCATGGTGTCGCCTCGGAGGAAGCCGATCAGGGTGACGCCGGACTCGGTGGCCAGGTCTACGGCGAGGGAGGACGGGGCGGATACGGCGGCCAGTATGGGCACGCCGGCCATCACCGCCTTCTGGGTGAGCTCGAAGGAGGCGCGGCCGGAGACCATGAGGACGCAGCCCGCGCCCGGGATCCGGTTGTTGAGCAGGGCCCAGCCGAGGGCCTTGTCGACGGCGTTGTGGCGGCCGACGTCCTCGCGGGCGACCAGCAGCGTGCCGTCGGCGGTGAACAGGCCGGCGGCGTGCAGCCCGCCGGTGCTGTCGAACACCCGCTGCGCCTCCCGCAGGCGGTCCGGCAGCTCGGCGAGGACGGACGGGGCGACCAACACCGGGTCGTCGGCGGGGGAGAAGCGGGTGCGCAGGCGGACCGCGTCCAGCGAGGCCTTGCCGCACACCCCGCAGGACGACGTGGTGTAGAAGTTCCGCTCCACGCCGGGGTCGGGCGGGGGGACGCCGGCGCCCAGGGTCACGTCCAGGACGTTGTAGGTGTTGCGGCCGTCCTCGTCCACCGAGTCGCAGTACCGCGCGGACGACACGTCCGGGACCGCCTCGATGACGCCCTCGGTGAGCAGGAAGCCGTGCGCCAGCTCCACATCGTGGCCGGGGGTGCGCATGGTGACGGCCAGCGGCGTGCCGTTGACCCGCAGCTCGAGCGGTTCCTCCACGGCCAGCCGGTCCGGCGCCGTGCGCTCCCCGGCCGGCCCCAGCCGCAGCACCGAGGTGCGCGCGATCAACCTGCCCACTCGCGCCTCCACGATCATCCGATAGGGGGTTATTTGCCCGATCCTGAGGCCTGGTAACCGCCTTCCTGGCTGCTCGCCGACCTCCGGCGGGTCCGAACCGTCCAGGTTCCAGTTGTGGACAGCCCTCCGTGCATACAGTATTGCTGCGTTTCCAACGTGCCGGGCACGGGCACAATTCCCGGCACGGCCGCCGCGAGGGAGGCAGCTCCAATGAGCGTAGCTGGATTCCTTGATCGTTCTCGTATCGTCGCGCCCGAAGGGTGGAGCCGCTGGCTGATCCCGCCGGCGGCGCTGTCCATCCACCTGGCGATCGGCCAGGCCTACGCCTGGAGCGTGTTCAAGCTGCCGCTGGGCGGGTCGCTGCTCAAGGGCAACGAGTACGCCGGCACGCTCAGTGCGATGCCGTTCACCCTGGGCATCGTGATGCTGGGGGTGTCGGCGGCGCTGTTCGGCACGGCCGTGGACCACCGGGGGCCGCGCTGGGCGATGCTGGTGGCCACCGCCTGCTTCTCCTCCGGCTTCCTGATCTCCGCGCTGGGCGTGGCCGTCGGCCAGTACTGGCTGGTCATCTTCGGCTACGGGTTCGTCGGCGGGATCGGGCTGGGCATCGGCTACATCTCGCCGGTGTCCACGCTGATCAAGTGGTTCCCGGACCGCCCGGGGATGGCCACCGGGATCGCGATCATGGGCTTCGGCGGTGGGGCGCTGATCGCCTCGCCGTGGTCGACGTCCATGCTCGCCGCCTTCGGCGCCAGCGGGGCGAACCCGAGGGCCAGCGGCATCGCCTGGACGTTCCTGATCCACGGCATCGTCTACGCGGTGTTCATGTCGATGGGCTGGCTGCTGGTCAGGGTGCCGCGCGAGGGCTGGCAGCCGGCCGGGTGGGACCCGGCGACCGCGCACAAGCGCCCGCTGGAGAGCAAGGCCAACGTCTCGGCCCGCAACGCGATCAAGACGCCGCAGTTCTGGCTGCTCTGGGTGGTGCTGTGCTTCAACGTGACCGCCGGCATCGGCATCCTGGAACGGGCCTCGCCGCTCTACCAGGACTTCTTCCGGAGCAGCACGCCCGCGCAGGTGCTCACCGCGGCCGCCGCCGGGTTCGTGGCGATCCTCTCGCTGGCCAACATGCTCGGCCGGTTCGTCTGGTCGTCCACCTCGGACCTGATCGGGCGCAAGAACGCCTACCGGATGTACCTCGGGGTCGGGGCGATCCTGTACCTGGTGCTGGAGCTGGTCGGCAACGCCAGCAAGGCGGTGTTCCTGATCTGCGCGCTGCTCATCCTGTCCTTCTACGGGGCGGGGTTCGCGACGGTGCCGGCGTACCTGCGTGACCTGTTCGGCACCTACGAGGTGGGCGCCATCCACGGCCGGCTGCTCACCGCGTGGTCGGCGGCCGGCGTGTTCGGCCCGGTGATCGTCAACTTCATCGCGGACCGGCGGCTGGCCGCCGGGTACTCCGGGCCGAGCCTGTACAGCCTGGCGTTCCAGATCATGATCGGGCTGCTGGTGATCGGGTTCGTGTGCAACGAGCTGATCAAGCCGGTCAACCCGAGGTTCCACGAGCCGGGCGAGGGCGCCGGGGCGCTCCCGGCGGAGAGGGCGGCGTAGCCATGGCGGAGACGAGCGCGGCCACCCCTCCGTCGCGGGTGGCGTTGACGGTGCTGGCGTGGGCGTGGGTGATCGTGCCGTTCTGTTACGGCGTGTGGCGGCTGTTGATTACCGTGGTGCAGCTGTTCGCGGGGTAGGTTCGGCGGCATGAGCACGATGTTCGAGTGGATCGACGCGGCGTGTGACGAGCTCGGGCTCGACCTGGCCGACCAGCAGGCGACCACCACCACGGTGCTCGACCTGACCGCCGACGTGGCGCACGGGGTGGCCCGGCCGGCCGCGCCGGTCACCGCGTTCCTGGTCGGCCTGGCCGCCGGGCGGTCGGAGGACCCCGAGGCCGCTGTGGTGGAGTACGCGCGGCGGCTGTCCGAGCGGGCCAAGGCCTGGGAGCCGGAGCGGTCGGGGTAGGCCGTGACCTCGCTGGTGGCGGCCGCGATGCGGGCCGGGCGGGTGCTGCCCGGCCGGCGCCGGAAGCGGACGTTCCGCGGGCCCACCCTGCCGTTCGGGCGTGACCCGGAGGGGCTGACCCGGTGGCAGGCCGAGCGCGCGCAGTGGCGCCACGACGCGATGCGGCCTGATGACTACCGGGCGGTGCTCTTCGCGCTGGAGGACGCGAGCCTGGACGACCGGCCGCACCTGCGGCGCGCGATCGCGGCCGGTCACCCCGCGGCCGTCGTGCTCTCGCTGGCCACGCGGCTGAATGCGCACGGGCCGGACTGGGCGTCGGAGCGGCTGCGGCTGGTCGATGACGTGCTCGGGCCGCGGTGTCGGTTCGGGGTGCGGATCGACCAGGTGGACGGCACCACGTGCGGCTCGGCCGTGCTGCTGGTGATGGCCACCGCCGCCGACCCGCTGCTGACGTTGGAGATCACCACGCCGAGGTTCGACCTGCTCGGCTTCGAGCGCCGGCTGGACCAGCGGCAGCTGGCCATCCACCGGCAGAGCAACCGGGCCTGGCCGCGCGCGTTGGGCACCAGTCCGTGGGGGATGGCCGGCTGGCTGCGCCGGCACGCGGCGGGCGTCGGCCCGTACCGGGTGCGGCTGGTGGACGACGGCGCGGCGGAGGACCTGTCCGCCGCCCTGGACGAGGTCGACGCCGCGCTCGACCAGGCCGACCCGGTGCCGCTGCTCATCGGCACGTCCGTACCCCGCCACTACGCGCTGGCGCTGAGCCGCGAGGGTGATCGCTGGCGGGTGTACGACCCGAGCTCCGGCGAGGTCCGCGCCGTGCCACTGGACGCCGTGCGCGAACACAAGCTCGCGCCCCTGCTCGGCTTCGACCATCTGCAGGGCGTCCTGTTGCCACGCCGTACTTCGTGACGGTCACCGGTGTCCGACCCAAGTTGATAGATCGTTCTAGCTGTAGATAGATCGTTCTACTTTGTGGTGTGAGCGGGCTCGCGCGAGTGTGAGCCCGCGTCGACGCGAGCGTGCGTGAGCGTAAGCGTGCGTGAGCGTGGGGCGGCGCCGGTCACGAGCGTCGCCGCCGCGCCGGTCACGTGGTGAGGTCGTCGGACTGGCGGCCGCGCGGGGCCGGGTGTTCCACGAGCGCGAGCACCCGGTTCGACATGAACCGCGCGGTGCGCACCGGGGTACCGCCCCGAGTCACCTCGGTGACCTCGACGACGCCGCGGCCCTGCGTGATCTCGACCCGGCGGCCGGCCCGCGTGGCCACGATCTCGTAGCTGCGCGTCGAGCCGCCCGCGTCGATCACCACCTCGACCCGGTCACCCTTCATGCATAATTCAACGTCGCAGGTAGCCGGCCGATTCCCGGTCCCGCACCACCGGCCGTAACCGGGTGCGCCCAACTCGTAGACTGACCAGATGACCGAGACTCTCCCGCCCCAGCAGCGCGCATCCCTCCCTTCGCGGTGGGAGCCGGCGGCGGTAGAGGCCGAGCTGTACCAGCGCTGGGTGGACGCCGGCTACTTCACCGCCGACGCGCACAGCGACAAGCCGCCGTTCACCATCGTCATCCCGCCGCCCAACGTCACCGGCAGCCTGCACATCGGCCACGCGTTCGAGCACACGCTGATCGACATTCTGGTCCGCCGGCGCCGCATGCAGGGCTACGAGACGCTCTGGCTGCCGGGCATGGACCACGCCAGCATCGCCGTCCACGCGCTGGTCGAGCGCGCGCTGGCCGCCGAGGGCACCGGCCGCCGTGAGATCGGCCGGGAGGCGTTCGTCGAGCGGACCTGGGAGTGGAAGGCCGAGCACGGCGGCGCGATCCTGTCCCAGATGCGCCGGCTCGGCGACAGCGTGGACTGGTCGCGCGAGCGGTTCACCATGGACGAGGGCCTCAGCCGCGCCGTGCTCACCATGTTCAAGCGGCTCTACCAGGACGGCCTGATCTACCGCGCCGAGCGGATGGTCAACTGGTCGCCCGACCAGCGGACCGTGCTCTCCGACATCGAGGTCGAGTACCGCGACGTGGAGGGCGAGCTGGTCTCCATCCGCTACGGGGACGGCGAGAACGCGCTGGTGGTGGCCACCACCCGGGTCGAGACCATGCTCGGCGACACCGCCGTGGCCGTGCACCCCGACGACCAGCGCTACGCGCACCTGGTCGGCACCGAGATCGAGCTCCCGCTGGTCGGCCGGAAGATCAAGGTCGTGGCCGACGAGCACGTGGACCCGGAGTTCGGCACCGGCGCGGTCAAGGTCACCCCGGCGCACGACCCGAACGACTTCGAGATCGGCCGCCGCCACGGGCTGCCGATGCCGTCGGTGATGGACGAGAGCGGCCGGATCCAGAACACCGGCACCGAGTTCGACGGCATGGACAGGTTCGAGGCGCGGGTGGCCGTGCGCGAGGCCCTGCGCGCGCAGGGCAGGATCGTCGAGGAGAAGCGGCCCTACCTGCACAGCGTCGGGCACAGCTCGCGCGGCAAGCACGAGCCGATCGAGCCGAGGCTGTCGCTGCAGTGGTTCGTCAAGGTCGAGCCGCTGGCGAAGGCGGCCGGTGACGCGGTGCGCGACGGGCGGGTCGCGGTGCACCCGAAGTCGATGGAGCCGCGCTGGTTCGGCTGGGTGGACAACATGCACGACTGGTGCATCTCCCGCCAGCTCTGGTGGGGCCACCGCATCCCGGTCTGGTACGGGCCGAACGGCGAGGTCGTCTGCGTCGGCCCGGACGAGCAGCCGCCGTCCGGCGAGGGCTGGCACCAGGACGAGGACGTGCTGGACACCTGGTTCTCCTCCGGGCTGTGGCCGTTCTCCACCCTCGGCTGGCCGGAGCGCACGCCGGATCTTGCCAAGTTCTATCCGACGTCGGTGCTGGTCACCGGCTACGACATCCTGTTCTTCTGGGTCGCCCGGATGATGATGTTCGGGCTGTACGCGATGAAGGACGACGGCCCGGCCGGCGCGATCCCGTTCCATACGATCGCGCTGCACGGCATGGTGCGCGACCAGCACGGCAAGAAGATGTCCAAGACGCTGGGCAACACCGTCGACCCGACCGACTGGATGGACCGGTACGGCACGGACGCGCTGCGGTTCGCGCTGGCCAGGGTCGCCAACCCGGGCACGGACGCGCCGATCGGGGAGGACGCCGCGCTGGCCGCGCGCAACTTCGGCACCAAGCTGTGGAACGCCACCCGGTTCGCGCTGGCCAAGGGCGCCGACCCGGACGGCGAGATCGACCCGGCCTGGCTGACCGACGCGGACCGCTGGATCCTGGACCGAGTGGGCGCGGTGGTCGCCGAGGCGGACGCCCTGCTGGAGGACTTCCAGTTCGCCAAGGCCACCGAGCTGCTCTACCACTTCACCTGGGACGAGTTCTGCGACTGGTACCTGGAGCTGGCCAAGGTCCAGCTGGCCGAGGGCGAACAGCGGGCGGCGACGACCAGGGCGGTGCTGGGCAACACGCTGGACGTGCTGCTGCGGCTGCTGCACCCGGTGATGCCGTTCCTCACCGAGGAGCTGTGGACGGCGCTGACCGGTGAGCAGTCGCTGGTGATCGCGGACTGGCCACGGCTGACCGACCAGGCGCGCGGGGTGAACACCCGGGCGGCGGAGCGGATCGCGGCGGTGATCAAGCTGGTCACCGAGGTGCGGCGGTTCCGGGCCGACCAGGGGCTGCGGCCGGCGCAACCCGTGCCGGCGCGGTTGGACGGGGTGGCGGCGGCCGGGTTGGACGGCCAGTTGGACGCGGTGCGCGCGCTGGCGAAGCTGGGCGTGCCGGAGGACGGGTTCACCCCGACCGCCTCGGTGGAGGTCGGGCTGGCCGGCGGCTCGGTGCGGGTGGAGCTGGACACCTCGGGGACGATCGACGTGGCCGCCGAGCGGGCCCGGCTGGCCAAGGACCTGGCGGCCGCCGAGAAGGAGCTGGCCGGCGCCGAGGCGAAGCTGTCCAACCCGAAGTTCACCGAGCGCGCCCCGGAGGAGGTGGTCGCCGGGATCCGCGCCCGGCGTGACACCGCCGTGGCCGACATCGAACGGATCCGCGCGGGTCTCGCCGCGCTGCCGGAGGCATAGGACGGGATGGCGGCAGGCAAGAAGACGTCCGCGGCGGAGGCCGAAAGGCGCCAGGCGGCCGACGAGCAGGTCAGGGCCGACTTCCGGGCGGTGGAGGCCGAGCTGGACCGCCGCTGGCCGGAGTCGAAGATCGAGCCGTCGCTGGAGCGCATCCAGGCGCTGGTCGACCTGCTCGGCGACCCGCAGCGGGCGTACCCGGTGGTGCACCTGGCCGGCACCAACGGCAAGACGTCCACCGCGCGGATGATCGACGCGCTGCTCACCGAGGCCGGCCTGCGCACCGGCCGGTACACCAGCCCGCACCTGCAGTCGGCCACCGAGCGGATCTGCCTGGACGGCGCGCCGATCACGATGGCCCGGTACGTCGAGGTCTACCGCGAGGTCGAGCCGTACGTGCGGCTGGTGGACGAGCGCGCAGGCGACGGCCCGGCGATGAGCAAGTTCGAGGTGCTCACCGCGATGGCGTTCGCCGCGTTCGCGGACGCCCCGGTGGAGGCCGCGATCCTGGAGACCGGCCTGGGCGGCACCTGGGACGCCACCAACGTGGCCGACGGCACCGTCTCGGTGGTCACGCCCATCGGCGTGGACCACGTGGAGTACCTCGGCCCGGAGCTGACCGGGATCGCCGGCGAGAAGGCCGGGATCATCAAGCCCGGTTCGATCGCCGTGCTCGCCGCCCAGGACACCGAGGTGGCCGCCGTGCTCATGGAGCGCTGCGCCGAGGTGGGCGCCACGGTGGCCAGGCAGGGCATGGAGTTCGGCGTGCTGCGCCGTACCCAGGCGGTCGGCGGCCAGCTGCTCAAGCTGCAGGGCCTGGGCGGCGCCTACGACGAGGTGTTCCTGCCGCTGCACGGCGAGCACCAGGCCAACAACGCCGCGCTCGCGCTGGCCGCCGCCGAGGCGCTGATCGGCGCCGGCGCGAACCGCCAGCTCGACGCCGACGCGGTGCGGTCGGCGTTCGCCGGAGTGGCTGCGCCGGGACGGCTGGAGCGGGTACGGACCGCGCCGGCGGTGCTGGTGGACGCCGCGCACAACCCGCACGGCGCCCGCGCGCTCGCGTCCGCGCTCGCCGACGAGTTCGGCTTCCGCCGGCTGATCGGCGTGCTCGCGGTGCTGCGGGACAAGGACGCGCGCGGCATGCTCGACCAGCTCGAACCGCTGCTCGACGAGGTGGTGGTCACCAGCAACTCCTCGCCGCGCGCCCGCGACGTGGACGACCTGGCCGCCGACGCGGTGGCCGTCTTCGGCGCCGACCGGGTGGTCGTCGAGCCCCGGCTGGACGACGCGGTGGAGCAGGCGATCCAGATGGCCGAGGAGGTCGACGAGGACGACGGCGCGCTGGCCGGCGGCGGCGTGCTGGTCACCGGCTCGGTGGTCACCGCGGGCGAGGCGCGGACCCTGTTCGGCAAGGAACCGGCGTGACGCAGCCCGACCCGTGGAAGGGCTTCCGCGGCGTGATGGCCGCGACCCTGATCCTGGAGTCGATCGTCGTCCTGCTCACCCTGCTGGTCGTCACCAAGATCGGCGACAACGGCGGCCCGCTGGGCGTCGGCATAGTCCTCGCCCTGGCCGCCGCCATGATCGTCACCGTCCGCTTCCTCCGCCGCCCCTGGGCGCTGAAGCTCGCTATCGCCCTCCAGCTCGCCACCATGGCCTGCGGCTTTCTGGTGTTCGCCCTCGGCGTGCTCGGCCTGATCTTCGGCCTGGTCTGGTTCGCGCTGCTGATGATGCGCCGCGACGTCGCCGCCCGCATGTCCCGAGGAGAACTACCTGGTCAGAACCCGTGAGTGGCTGGGGCCGCCATAGCAACCCTAGCCACTCACGGCCTTGACGATCCCTATGAGGAGGAGCTGTTTAGTGACCGCCGCGACGCGTGACCTGTTCGAGCGCTACCACTCGTGCTGGGCGGACCGAGACCCGGACCGGATCGCCGAGCTTCACACCGCTGACTCGATCTTTCACCTGCATCTGGACCAGGAGCCGGCGCGCGGGCGCATCGCGATCCGCGAGGCGGCCGCGGCGGCGTTCGCGCGTATCCCCGATCTGACGTTCGAGCTGGTCTCGTTGCGGGTCGGCGAGGACTTCTGGGTTGTCCAGTGGACGTTGACGGGGACGTCCGCGGCCGGCGCCGCATTCGAGGTCGATCTTGCCGACTTCGTCCTCGTCGAGGACGGCGCGGTCAAGGAGAAGCACTCGTACGTCGACGGGGTGGCGATGAGCGCCGCGATGGCGCCCGCCGGCTGATGCGTACTCGTACCCTGGGGCCGCGCCTCGACGTGTCCGCGCTCGGCCTCGGCTGCATGGGCATGACCTGGGCCTACGGTGCCACCGACGACGACCGCGAGGAAGCCGTCGCCACCATCCGCCGGGCGTTGGACCTCGGCGTCACGCTGCTCGACACCGCCGACGTCTACGGCCCGCACACCAACGAGCGGCTGGTCGGCGAGGCGATCGCCGGCCGCCGCGACGAGGTCGTGCTGGCCACCAAGTTCGGCATCGTCCGGCCCGTCGGCACCACACCCGACCAGGCGGTCGCCAACACCACGATCAACGGGCGCCCGGAGTACGTCAAGGCGGCCTGCGACGCCTCACTGGCGCGCCTCGGCGTGGACCACATCGACCTCTACTACCAGCACCGCGCCGACCCGGATACGCCCATCGAGGAGACGGTCGGCGCGATGAGCGAGCTCGTCGCGGCCGGCAAGGTGCGCTTCCTGGGGCTGTCCGAGGCGGACCCGGAGACGATCCGCCGCGCGCACGCCGTACACCCGATCGCCGCGCTGCAGAGCGAGTACTCGCTGTGGTCGCGGGAGGTCGAGGACGCCGTGCTCCCAACCGTCCGCGAGCTGGGCATCGGGTTCGTGCCGTACGCGCCGCTCGGCCGAGGCTTCCTGTCCGGCACCATCAGGTCGCCCGACGACCTGGCCCCGGGCGACTACCGCCGCTCCTCCCCGCGTTTCATGGGCGAGAACTTCCAGCGCAACCTCGACCTGGTCGCCACCGTCGAACGCCTGGCCGCCGCCAAGCGGCTCACCCCGTCACAGCTCGCGCTCGCCTGGGTCCTCTCCCACGGCGAGGACATCGTCCCGATCCCCGGCACGCGCCGCCGCTCCCGGCTGGAGGAGAACATCGCCGCCGCCGACGTCGAACTGACCCCCGACGAGCTCGCCCACATCGCCGCCGCCCTACCCCAACCCGCCGGCACCCGCTACTGACCGGGACCCGTGAGTGGTTAGCGTTGTCATAGCAACGCTAACCACTCACGGGTTGTGCGCCACGGTGCGGATGCGGTCGGCCAGCGAGCGCACCGCGGGGGTGGGGCGCTCGCCTCGGCGGTGTACGAGGCCGACCTGGACCACGGGCATCGGGCGGTCCAGGCGCAGCGGGCGCAGCGACTCGGGGTCGTCGGTCGCGTAGGGCGGCTGGAACATGCCGAGCACGCCCATCCCGGCCCGGGCGGCGAGCACCCGCGCCTGCATGCCCTCGACCTCCAGCCGGGCGTCGGTGGCGCCGAGGCCGACCTCGCGCAGCACCTTCTCGTAGTGCACCCACTCCACGTCGTTGAGCGGCGCGGTGATCAGCCCGGCCTGGGAGACCTCGTCCACGGTCACCGTGGACGACCGCGCGAGCGGGTGCGAACCGGCCACCAGCAGGCGGAACTCGGCGCCGTGCAGCGGCTCGAAGCGCACCCCGCTCGGCACCTGCCAGCCGATCGCGTACGCCAGGTCGAGGCGGTGGTCGAGCACCTGCTCGGCCAGCCGGACGCTGTGCCCGAACCGCACCGACGCCAGCACGCCCGGATGCGCCGCCCGGTAGGGCACGAGCACCCGCTCGAAGAAGAACGGCTGCTCGAACGCGATGCTCGCGCCCAGCGAGACCTGGCCGTCCTGGCCGGAGCGGATGCTGCGCAGGAGTTGACGCTCGTCGCGCAGCATCCGCACGGCCCGGCGGTACGCCTGCTCCCCGGCCGGGGTGAGCCGGACCTCGCGGTGCTCGTAGCGCACCAGCGAGGTGCCAAGCTGGCGTTCCAGGCTGTGCACGTGGAACGACACGGTGGCCTGGCTCAGGCCCAGGTGCGCGGCGGCCGCCGAGTAGCCGTGGCGGTCCACCACCGTGACGAACACCCGGAGCTTGAAGAGGTCGAGTCCCACCGCGCCCCCCGCTGCCGAGCCCGGCTCACGTCAGCACGGACTCCTCGTAGCGTGCCAGCGCGGGGTCGGCGCCGTCGAGAAGGTCCCAGTCGCGCATCCAGCCCTGGGTGCGCTCGAACATGTCCCGGGTGTACGCCTGGCCGACCACCCGCTCGCCGGGGCCGAACCGCCGCACGTCGACCAGTGTGAGCAGGTCCTCGGGCATCTCGCGGGCCCAGTGCCGGGTGTAGCGGTGCGGCTCCAGGTCGATCTCCCGCTGGGCGCGCAGCAACGCGGCGAAGTAGCGCTCCACGTCGGTCAGGTCGGCCCGCGAGGACAGCAGGAAGCCCATCACGAACGTGGTGTCCACCAGCTTGCGGTAGCCGAGCTGTTCGAGCAGGTAGGCCGGCGCGCCCCAGACGTTGACCGCCGGGGCGGTGCCGGCGAGCAGTTGGCGCGCCCTGTCGAACGGGCGGCCGATGAACCCGAGCGTGATCTGCTCGCGGCTCAGGAACGGCTCCAGCGCCTGCAGCGCGGAGTAGTGGCTGCCGGAGTGGTAGCCCACGCCCACCTCGACGCCGGCCAGGTCCGCCGGCTCCCGGTACGGCGAGTCCGCCGCCACGAAGATCGACGACGGGCACACCGAGTAGGCCTTGCCGTACATCTTCCCGTGCGAACTGGACGAGGCCGCGTTCACCGCCCAGTGGCACGCGCAGGAGACGTCCGAGGCGCGTCCGGCGGCCATGTCCTCGAACGCGCCGCTGCGCACCCGCAGCGGGGCGCCGGCCTCGGAGATCACCGAGCCGCCCGCGAACCCGGCGTCGAACTCGTACTCCAGGCCCTCCTCGCCGAACAGCCCGAGCTCCTCGGCCACCCACTCGTGCAACCTGACGTGCGGCTGTACCCGAAACACCATTGTCCGCTCCCTCCGCTTGAGCACCGTGACCTGCGATGACGCTATGGCCGCCGGGGTGCGCGGACAACGCAGCCGGGTCGATACGGCCATCGAGAAACTCGATCGATAGGCTCACCGTCCGTGAGCGAGCGGACGTTGGTACTGGTGAAGCCCGACGGCGTGCAGCGCCGGCTGGTGGGCGAGGTGATCTCCCGGATCGAGCGCAAGGGGCTCGATCTGGTCGCGTTGCGGTTGCGGACCGTGGACCGTGAGCTGGCCAGCCAGCACTACGCCGAACACGACGGCAAGCCGTTCTTCAACTCCCTGCTGGAGTTCATCACGTCCGGCCCGCTGGTGGCCGCGGTGGTGGAGGGGCCGCGCGCGATCGCGGCGTTCCGGCAGCTCGCCGGCGGCACGGACCCGGTGGAGAAGGCCATGCCCGGCAGCATCCGGGGCGACTTCGGGCTGGAGACGCAGTTCAACCTGGTGCACGGCTCGGACTCGCCGGAGTCGGCGTCCCGGGAGATCAAGCTCTGGTTCCCGGAGCTGTAAGCCCGAACCGGGTGAGGTCGGCGGTGAGGAAGGCGGTCACCTCGGCGACGCGTCCGCCCCGGACGGTCAGCACGTCGAGGCCGCCGGGCAGGTAGCGCCGCTCGCCGTCGTCCCACCGGTAGGTGCCGAAGGCGAGCTGGCCGTTCGCCGTGGTGGGCAGGAACCGCCAGCGCACCCGCATCGGGCCTCGGAGCAGGAAGGCGCGGATGTCGTCCTTGCCGGCGTACCACTCCGGCACCGGCGGCATCGAGTAGCGCGCGTCGTCGGTGAGCATGGCAACGATCGCGTCGACGTCACCCGCATGCCAGGCCTCGCTCCAGCGCCTGACGATCTCGCCGACCGCCTCGTCGCCCAGCTCGCGCAGCACCGCCCGCTGGGTCTGCGACGCCGAGCCGATCGCCGCCCGGGCGCGCTGCAGGGCGCTGTTCACCGACGCGGTGGACGTGTCGAGCTGCTCGGCCACCTCGCGCGCCGAGAAGCCGAGCACCTCACGCAGGATCAACACCGCGCGATGGGTCGCGGTCAGCCGTTGCAACGCCGCGACGAACGCCAGCTCGACGCCCTCTCGGGCCAGGTATCCCGACTCGGCCGAGGGGTAGGGCTCCAGCCAGCTGACCTCGGCTGTGGGCGTGCCGGGGGCGAGGTCCACCGGCAGCTCCCGGCGGCCACGCCGTTCGAGCGCGGTGAGGCAGCGGTTGGTCGCGATCCGGTAGAGCCAGGCGCGGACGAATCCTCGTTCGTCCAGTCCGCCGATGCCGCGCCAGGCGCGGACCAGGCTCTCCTGCACGGCGTCCTCGGCGTCGTGCAGCGAGCCGAGCATCCGGTAGCAGTGCGCCAGCAGCTCGCCCCGGTACGGCGCGACCAGCCGCTCGAACGCCCCGGCGTCCCCGGACCGGGCGGCGTCGAGCAGCTCGGCCGGCGCTGTCACGAACCCACTATGGCACCGCGCGATGAGTTCACCCGCCGGCCGGGGTTCCACCGCCGAGAACAGGAGGAACCATGACCGACGAACAGCACATCCGTGACCTGATCGCGCGGTGGGCGAACGCCGTCCACGCCGGCGACATGCCCACCGTGCTCGCCGACCACGCGCCCGACATCGTCATGTTCGACGTGCCGCCGCCCGAGCGCGGCGTGCGCGGCATCGAGGCGTACCGCGAGACCTGGCCGGGGTTCTTCGAGTGGCAGGCGGGCGGCGCGGTGTTCGAGATCGAGTCGCTCGACGTCACGGCCGGTGCGGACGTCGCGTTCGCGTGGGCGTTGCTGCGCTGCGGCATGCCCTCGGAGCTCGAACGCGACCCCGAGCAGCGGCTGCGGCTGACCCTCGGCCTGCGCAGGGACGGCGACCGGTGGGTGGTGACCCACGAGCACCACTCGTTCGCCGACCGGAGCGCGCTACCGGAGGTCGCGCAGGGCGGCCAGTAGGTCGGCGGGCTCGGCGCGGACCGTGTAGTCGGTCTCGACGAACGCCCACCGGATCACGCCGGCGGTGTCGATCACGTAGCTGGCCGGCAGCGGCAGGGTGCGGGCGTGGCCGCCGTTGACGCGTTGCAGGTCGAACCCGAACGTGTCGTACAGCCCGCCCAGCTCGTCGGACAGGTCGAACGCGATCCCGAACTGCTTGGCCACGTCCGAGCCGACGTCGCGGAGCACGTCGAACGTGAGCCGCTCCCGCTCGGCCAGCGACAGCGACTCGTCGGGGACCTGCGGCGAGACGGCCACCAGCCGCGCGCCGAGGGCGGCGATCGCGTCGTGGTGCTGCTGCAGCGCGCGCAGCTCGAGGTTGCAGTACGGGCACCAGGCGCCCCGGTAGAACGTCAGCACCACCGGCCCCTCCGCCAGCAGGCCGTCCAGGGTGACCTCCCGCCCGTCGGCCGAGGGCAGGGCGAAGCGGGGAGCCCGCGCGCCGACCCCGAGCGCGCGGCCCGCGATGCCGGACTCGGCAAGCTCGCGCGCGCCCCGTTCCATGATCGCGCGTACGTCCTCGGGGCCGTGCCGCCGAAAGTTCTCGTGCACCGCGCGCAGCTCGTCGTTCAGGCCCATGGTGGCCGTCCTTCCTTCTGGGAACGTTCGTTTCAGGATGCTGGCCGGCGGCAGGGTGCGTCAAGGGTTATCTTGGACTCATCGTTTCAAGAACCCGAGGGACGTCATGGCCGACATCAAGCACTTCGACCCGGACCGGGCGCTGGAGCGGGCCGAGCGGTTGTTCTGGCAGCACGGCTCGGCCACCACGTCGATCCAGGCCGTCACCGAGGCGACCGGCCTCAACCGCTCCAGCCTGTACGCCACGTTCGGCGGCAAGCGCGAGCTGTACCTCGCCGCGCTGCGCCGCTACCTGAGCCACCGCGCCCGGCCGGCGTTCGCGGGGCTCGCGGCGGACGGGCGCGGGCTGGCGGCCGTGCGGGACTTCTTCGCCGGGCTGATCGAGGTGCGCTGCGCGGGCGGATTCGCCGGCTGGGGCTGCATGGTCGTCAACGCCCACACCGGCCCCGAGCGCGCCGACCCCGAGGTCCGCGCGCTGCTCGACGAGCACCACGTCGAGCTGCGGGACGCGCTGCGCGCCGCGCTCGACACGGCCGGGCGCCTCGGCCAGCTCGCCGAGGGCACTTCAACCGAGGCCGTGGCCGAGGTGCTCGCGCTGCTCGCCTACGGGGTGAACCTGCGCTCGCGCGCCGGGGCCGACGCCGACACGCTGCGCGCCACGGTCGCCGCCGCCCTTGCCCCGCTCGCCGTCTGAGAGGCTGGCGATGTGTTCGAGCTGATCGGCGGCCGGGAGAAGCGAGAGATCCGCATCGTGGAGTACGACCCGGGGTGGCCGGGGCGGTTCGGGCGCGAACGCGAGCGGATCGCCACGGCGCTCGGGCCGGTGGCGCGCCGCATCGACCACATCGGCTCGACGTCGGTGCCCGGGCTGATGGCCAAGCCGATCGTGGACATCCAGGTCAGCGTGCCGGACGTGGAGGACGAGCCGAGCTACCTGCCCGGGCTGCTCGCGGTGGGGTACCGGCACCGGGTCCGCGAGCCCGGCCATCGGATGGTGCGAACCCCCGAGCGGGACGTGCACGTGCACGTCTGCGACGCCGGCGGCGAGTGGGAGTGGCGGCACCTGCTGCTGCGGGACTGGCTGCGCCGTGAGCCGGCCGACCGGGACGCCTACCAGCGGCTCAAGCGTGAGCTGGCCCGCCGGGACTGGGCGGACATGAACGACTACGCCGACGCCAAGGGGCCGTTGATCGCCGAGATGACCGACCGGGCCGAGGCGTGGGCGCGCTCATCCGGCTGGACTCCGGGCGGCGCGTGAGCCGAGCGCGGCCGTCCCCTGCGCGGCGGCCAGGGCGAGCGCCCCGAGCGCGACCAGCGCCCAGGCCGGGTAGTTCGGCACCTGCTCGACCCGTTCGCAGTGGGCCGTGGGGTCCGGAGGCGCCGAGGGGTCGGGTACGCGGGGGTCGCCGGGGAAGGGCGGGTCCGGGCGCAACGGCGGGTCCGGGAGCGGCGCGTTGCGCGGTAACGGGATGGGATCGGGGAAACCCGGGTGCGTGCCAGGGAACTCGGGCATGGGCGTGCCCGGAACGGCCGGCGGCCGCGCTCGGGGCGGCCTGTGCTCTGCGCACCTAGACGCAACGGCGGAGTGTTGCGCATGCGTACGCAGAGCAAAGCCCTCCCGGACACTGAGGAGCAGGCCGCCGCCCACCGCCAGACCGGCCAGCGCGGTCAGGGCGACCACGGTGGTTCCGCGTGTCCAGGACCGCCGCCGCAGGCTTCCCCGTGCGACGCCGGCCAGCACCGGCGGAGCCACGGCCGCGAACAGCCCGAGGACGCCCAGCGAGGTCAGCGCCGAGGACGCCGAGACGCGCCAGTCGCCCTGGTCGCCCCAGCTCGTCGGGGTCAGCGGCCGAGGGTCGTCCCCGGCCGGCCGCTCCGCCGGACGCTCCGCCGGGCCGCCGGGCACGCACCAGGCCTCGTACCGGCATGCCTGGCCGCTGGCCGGCCCGGACGTGCCGGGCGCCGCGGCGATCGGCAGTAGCCCGAGGAACGTGCCGGCCACCACCGCCACGCTCGCCACCGCGATGATCACGCCGTTGTACCGCCGCGCAACGCGCGCGCCCGTATCCGTGACCCCCCGCACCGCCCCGGCCGCCGACCGCCGCCCACCGGCGTCCGAGACTCCCACCCGGACCCGAACCCCGGCGAACGTGACGGCCACCGCCCCGGCGATCACGGCGGCGCCGAGCACCGTCAGCCCCCAGGCGCCGTACGGCAGCCACCCCGCCGCGGCCAGGCAGTTGGGCTCGGCCGAGGGAAGGAACCCGTTGCCGCAGGTCCCGTCCGCGACGGAGACCCCGCCGGCCGGGAGCAACCCCAGGAACGCGCCCAGCGCGACGACGAGCACCGAACCCGTGACCACACCGGCACGCGCACGCCTCATGTGAGGCGTATCGCCGCCACCCCGAGCGGCGCTACCGGACGCGCGAGCCGGCGATCTCTCCCAGGTGCGCGAGCGAGTTGCGCAGGTGGTCTGGGCCGAACGGCGGGAACTGGATGTGCTCGCGGATGAACGGCGGCACCGCCGACCAGTCGTAGGACAGCGTCACCTCGGTGGCGGACTCGCCGGCCGGGGCCAGGTCGTAGCGCCAGAACCAGCCGCCGAACCCCAGCTCGCCGTCGGCGTTGTACTGGCCCGGCTCCCAGGAGATCGCGCGCGGCGGGTCGAACACCCGGACCTGGTTGGCCATCTCGTAGTCCTTGTCCGGGTGGTTGTCGTGGTACATGGCCATCCGGAAGACCTGGCCGCCCCCGGTCAGGGGCGCGCCGTCGCGGGACTCGCGGACCCAGCCGGTGCCGTCGATGGCGGGGTGGGTCGTCGGGTCCGCGAGCACCGCGAACACGGTCTCGGCGGGGGCGTTGATGGTGGCGGTCGCGCTCAGGGTCTCGTCCGGCATGCTGTGTTATCCAATCCGTCCCGGGTGCTTTCCAGGTATGACCGAGGCGGGCGGCAAAACTCATCGCGGGGAGGCGGCGGGTGGACGACGAGGTGGTGGCGGCCGCGCGGGCGGGTGACGAGGCGGCGTTCACCGAGCTGGTGGCGCGCCACCGGGCCGAGCTGCGGGTGCACTGCTACCGGATGCTGGGTTCGTTCGACGACGCCGAGGACCTGCTGCAGGAGACGTTCCTGCGCGCCTGGAAGAACCTGGGCGGGTTCCAGGGCCGCTCGTCGGTGCGCGCCTGGCTGTACCGGATCGCCACGAACGCCTGCCTGGACGCGCTGGACGGCCGCGCCCGCCGCGTCTTGCCGCACCACCTGACCGGGCCGTCGGACGCCGAGGTGTACCTGCCGCCGCGCCCCGAGATCCCGTGGCTGCAGCCGTTCCCGGACCGGCTGGTCGAGCCGGACGAGGCGGCGGTGAACCGGGAGACGATCGAGCTGGCGTTCCTGGCCGCCATCCAACACCTGCCGCCGCGCCAGCGCGCCGTGCTGATCCTGCGCGACGTGCTGGGCTGGCCGGCCAGGCAGGCCGCCGAGCTGCTCGACGCCAGCGTGGCGTCGACCAACAGCGCGCTGCAGCGGGCCCGCGCGACGCTGCGCGAGCACCTGCCCGAGCGCCGGCTGGACTGGGCGCCGTCGAGCGCGCCCACCGAGAGCGAGCGGGCGCTGCTGCGCCGGTACATGCAGGCCATGGAGCTGTCCGACGCCAACGCGGTCGCGGCGCTGCTCGCCGAGGACGTCCGGGCCACCATGCCGGCGTACCCGATGTGGCACCTCGGCAGGGACACCGTCCTGGCGGCCCTGACGAAGAGCTGGGACACCGCCTCCCCGAGCTACGTCGGCGAGCTGCGGATGGTGCCGGTCGGGGCGAACCTGCAGCCGGCGGCCGCGGCGTACCTGCGCGGGCCGGGCGAGGCCGGGTTCCGCGCGCTCGCCATCGAGGTGCTGCGCATCGAGGACGGCCGGATCGCGGAGCTGACCGCCTTCTGCGACGCCGGCCTGTTCGCGGCGTTCGACCTGCCGGTGGAGCTGCCGGTGTCTCAGGCCGGCGGGCGCAGCGAGGCCACTAGCGGCCTGAGGTAGAGCTCCACCAGCCGGCGCTGCCCGTCCGGGGAGTCCACCGGGAGCACCGTCTCCGGGGTGATCACCAGCGAGATCACCGTGCGGACCAGCAGCTCGCAGAGCATGTCGATGTCCTGGTCGGGCAGCGCCAGGCGGCCGGCGGCGACCTCGGCGCGGACGTGGCGGGCGATCCAGCTCCGGGCGGCCGTGACCACCGCGCCGGCCCGGGTGGTCAGGTGCGGCAGGATCAGCTCCGGCTCGGTGCGCAGCAGCCGGGTGAGCAGCCGGTGCCCGCGCAGGAAGCCCAGGCAGAACAGCAGGCCCTCGACCAGCTTGGCCTCCGGCGTGGGCTGCGCGTCGATCACCGCGTCCGCCCTGGTCAGGAACCGGCGCAGCTCGCGCATCAGCAGCGCGTTCATGAGCTGGTCCTTCTTCGGGAAGTACCGGTAGATCGTCACCCGGGACAGGCCCACCCGGCGGGCCACGTCGTCCATGGTGAACCGGCGCAACCCGAAGTCCTCGGCCTGCTGGTACGCCGCGCTCAGGATGCGGTCGGCAGTCTGGTCGTCGTCCGGAAGCTCCGAGGCGATCGCGCGCAGCAGCAGGTCATCGCCGGATCGCACGTCCGGGAGCTTAACAGCCGTTACGTCTTGACGATGTTTGTTACATGCGTTTAGGTGTTTGCTGTGTCGACGAGGAGGCCGACGACCGGGAGGACGGCATGACAGCGGGCCAGGCAACCCCGAAACGCAACGTCCGTACCCGCCGCATCGCGTTCAGCTACCCGCCGGGCACCCTGGACCGCCACTACGTGCAGGGCGACCTGGTGATGAGCCACATCGTGGCCGTGCTCTCGGCGCTGTTCCCGGAGGGGGAGGACTTCTTCATCCGCTCGGTGCGCCGCTACTCCGACCGGATCACCGACCCGGAGCTGAAGTCACAGGTCGCCGGCTTCATCGGGCAGGAGGTCACGCACGGGCGCGAGCACCGTGCCCTGAACGACCGGCTGCGCCAGATGGGCTACCCGACGCGCATGGTCGACCGTTTCACCCACTACCTGCTGGCCGATCACGGCATCACCTCCGGCCGGTTCCGGCTGGCGGTGACCGCCGCGCTGGAGCACTACACGGCGACCATCGCCGAGTGCCTGCTGACCAAGCCGGAGGCGCAGGAGCTGCTCGGCGAGACCGAGGTGCGCTCGGTGCTGCTGTGGCACGCGCTGGAGGAGTCCGAGCACAAGGCCGTCGCGTTCGAGGTCTACCGCGCGATCGGCGGCACCGAGCGGCAGCGGATCGCGGTGATGCGCCTGGTCAACGCGCTGTTCATCCCGATCGTGCTGATCTTGACGACGATCTCCCTGGCCGGCGACAGGTCCGCGTACAACCCCGTCCGCCTCGTCCGGAGCCTGGCCCGGCTCCGCCACTCGCCGTTCCTGACCCGCGAGATGGTCGCTCACGTCCGCGCCTACAACCGCCCCGGTTTCCACCCCGACGACTTCGACGCCACCGCCCTCCTGGAGCGCTGGAAGGCCGAGCTCTTCGGCAAGGACGGCCGCCTCACCGACCACCTGAAGTAAACCCGCTGCTCAGAACCCGTGAGTGATTAGCGGTGCCATAGCACCGCTAATCACTCACGGGTGGTGACCAGGGAAAACGTGGTGCCGCTGCTGCCCTGGGTCCAGGCGTGGGGGAGGGCGGCGGCCAGGGCGTGTTGCGCGCGCCAGCCGGTGCAGTGTCCGGGGACGAGCAGGTCGGGCGCGAGGTCGGCGAGCGCGGCCACGGTGGGCGGGATGATCGGCTCGAACGCGGCGCCGCCGAGGTGCAGGCCGCCGAGCAGGGCGTGCAGGCGGTCGACGCCGGTCAGGCGGGCGGCGTTGCGGACGATGTTGACCGCGCCGGCGTGGCCGCAGCCGGTGAGCACCACCAGGCCTCGGTCGCGGACGTGCACGACCAGCGCCTGGTCGTCGATCACGAGCGGGTCGTGCTCCCACGCCGTCCCGGACCAGGCCTGGTGCGGCGGGGGCATGCCGTGCTCGAACTCGGTGGTGCGGTCCACCTCGCCGGTGATCAGCACGCAGCCGTCCACCAGCAGCGACGGCTCCCGCCGTTCGATCACCTCGAAGCCCTCGCCGGCCAGCGCGCGCGGGCTCAGGGTCGGCAGGTCGAAGACGTCCTGGCCGGGTATGGCGAGCCGGCGGCGGGTCCACGCCCCGGGGTGCACGACCATCGGCATCCGCCGCGCGCCCAGCCGCCCGGCCAGCCCGGCCAGCCCGCCGGCGTGGTCGAAGTGACCGTGGCTGAGGACGACGGCCTGGATGGCGGACAGGTCGACGCCGAGCCGGTCGGCGTTGGTCACCATCGCGTCCGGGGACAGCCCGGTGTCGAACAGCAGCGTGGTCTCGGTGTCGCCGCGGCGGACGGTGACCAGCGCGGCGAACCCGTGCTCGGCGAGCAGCCCGGACGTGGTCTTGCCGCCGTCGAACTGCGGCGCGGCGACCACACCGGTGCCGAAGCCCGGTCGCCGCGTCCGCTCGTCGCCGGTGAGCAGCGCGTCGAAGACGTTGTCCACCAGGGTGGTGATCCGCACCTCGTCCACCGGTTCCAGCGCGATCGGGTCGACCGCGGGTCCCGGGGCCGGGCGTGGTGCCGAGGCCATGGCTTCGTGCCGGTCACCGGCTCCGTCGCACATGCGGGCAGCCTACGGGGGTTCGGGGGCGAAGCGGGCGGCGCGTGGGTCGCGCTCGGTGCCGAACCTGTGGGTGAGCACGCCGTAGAGCTCGGGGCGGCGTCCGGCCAGCCAGCGCCGGCCGGTGGACAGCGCGAGCAGGTCCAGGTCGAGGTCGGCGAGCACCATGGTGTCCTCGGCGGCCCAGGTCTCGGCCAGGATCCGCCCGTACGGGTCGAGGACCATCGCGTTGCCGGTGCGCACCTCGTCGTCGTCCCGCCCGACGCCGTTGCTGAAGATCACGAACAGCCCGTTGTCGTGCGCCCGGGAGGGCAGCCAGCGCATCAGCCAGCCTCGGCCGTTCGGCCCCCGGAACGCCTCCTCGACCGCCGCCGGGTCGCGGTGGCGGGCGTCCCAGAGCGCGTGCGGGATCGGGCGCATGCCGTGCGGGCTGCGGGACGCGGTGCCGCCGGTCTGGTGCGGGGCGATCAGCACCTCGGCGCCCAACAGCGCGCTGGCCCGCACGTTCTCGACCAGGTTGTTGTCCCAGCAGATCAGGATGGCCATCCGGGCGCCCCACGGCGTGTCGAACACCGTGAACGCCTCGCCGCTGTCGATCGCCTCGTGCTCGAACGCGTGCAGCTTGCGGTGCACGTGCCTGCTCCCGTCCGGCAGGCACACCGCGTAGGAGTTGAACAACCGCTCGCCCGCGCTCTCCAGGAAGCCGGCGCCCACCCCGACGCCGTGCCGGGCGGCCAGTTCGGCGACCGCGGTCACCAGCGGGCCGTCCGCCGGTTCGGCCAGCTCGCGCAGCCGGTCCGCGCCGTGGCGGCGCAGGTGCCAGTACCCGAGCAGGCACATCTCCGGGCACACCACCAGCCGCGCGCCCGCCTCGGCGCCCGCGCGCACGAAGTGCGCCACCCGGTCCAGGTTGTAGCGCGTGTCGTCGGCCCGGTGCTCGAACTGCACCGCCGCCACGCGCATCCGGCTAGCTGTCAACCAGCTCTGCCGGGCGTATCGAGCTGACGGCCTGTTCCACGGCGGCCTCCCACCCCGGGGTCGCCCCGCCGATGTGGTGCACGGCCGAACGCACCGCGATGAGTGCCGCGCGCAGCGCGGACGGCGGGTCGGAGGCCGCCACGACCGCGCAGACGTCCACGGTGTGCTGGTCGAAGTTCACCGCCACGTCGGGGTCGATCAGGTTGGGCTCGACCTGGAGGGCGTCCATCATCGCGTCGCCGTGCCGGTCCAGGTCGTCGCGGCCCGCGTCGGGCGAGGTGTAGGTGACTTCGACGTAGTAGCGCTCGGTCACGGCTCTCCCTCCTTCCAGCACGTGTTGCGTCTCAACCATCCTGTCAGGTTCTTGAGGTAGGAGGAACTTGATGGGGTGAGGTGCACCCACTTCTGGTGGGTGCCACACGGGCATAACGCCTTGAAGTACTTGCGCCCCTTCTCCACATCCCAGCCGGCGGACTCCAACGCGCACAGCAGGCGCTCGATGTCCTTGTCCGGGTGCTTCGGGCGCCGCGTCATCGGACTCCCTCCGAGGGGGTGATCGCGTGCGGCGCGACGCTACTCGCCTCGCGGTGGTCTCCGGGGCGGATCGGGTCACAAACGTCCAAGCCACGGAGGCCGTCCGGTGCCTACCCTCGTTATAACGACGAGAGGAGGCGGGCATGCCGCGCGAACGGTACGGGCGCTGGTTGGACGAGCTGTGGAACGGCGACCTCGACGGGCTGGAGGAGATCGCGGCGCGGGTGGTGACGCCGGACTTCGTGGGCCACTGGCCGATGCGGCCCGGCTTCGTGCACGGGCCCGACGAGCTGGCGAAGGTGATCCGCCAGGGGCGACAGATGTTCGACGAGCTGAGCTTCGACACCGAGGTCGGGCCGCTGGCGGACGGTGACCTGGTGGCCGCCCGGTGGGTGGCCAGGGGACGGGTGAACGGCAAGGACGTGGAGTTCCGAGGGCACGACATCCTGAAGGTGTCCGGCGAGCGGTTCGGCGAGTACTGGGTGCTCAGCGAGGACATCTCCGGGGAGCTGTGACGCAAGTCGTTGGCGTTTTGTCGGTGGCCGCGGTTACCGTCGCCGGGTGTCCGATGCACTGGTCCAGGCCCGAGGATTGACCAAGCGTTTCGGTGACCTGGCAGCGGTGCGCGGCATCGACCTGGACGTGCCCAGGGGCGAGGTGTTCGGGTTCCTGGGGCCGAACGGCGCCGGCAAGTCCTCGGCGATGCGGATGATCGCCTGCGTGTCGCCGCGCAGCGCCGGCTCGCTGCAGGTGCTCGGCATGGACCCGGACGTCGACGGGCCGGCCATCAGGGCCCGCATCGGGGTGGTCCCGCAGCTGGACAACCTCGACGTCGAGCTGACCGTCCGGCAGAACCTGGAGGTCTACGGGCGCTACTTCGGGCTCTCCCGCGCCCAGGTTCGGGCCAAGGCCGCCGAGCTGCTGGAGTTCGCCCAGCTCACCGAACGCGCCGGCGACGCCGTCGAGCCGCTGTCCGGCGGCATGAAGCGGCGGCTGACCATCGCCCGCTCGCTGGTCAACGAGCCGGAGCTGCTGCTGCTCGACGAGCCGACCACCGGGCTCGACCCGCAGGCCCGCCACCTGCTGTGGGACCGGCTCTACCGGCTCAAGCAGCGCGGCGTGACCCAGCTGATCACCACGCATTACATGGATGAAGCGGAACAGCTCTGTGACCGGCTGGTGGTGATGGACGGCGGGCTCATCGTCGCGGAGGGCTCGCCGTCCGACCTGATCGAGCGGTACTCCACGCGCGAGGTGGTCGAGCTGCGGTTCGCCCCGGACGCGCCCCGGCCGGACGCCGACGAGCTGGCCGCGGTGGCCGACCGGGTGGAGCAGCTGCCGGACCGGACCCTGCTCTACGCCGCCGACGGCGAGGCGGCGCTGCGCGCGGCGCACCTGGCCGGCGTGCGCCCGCAGGGCAGCCTGGTGCGGCGCTCCTCGTTGGAGGACGTGTTCCTCCGGCTCACCGGGCGGAGCCTGGTGGACTGATGGCGAACTCGACGGTGCTGGTCGAGCCGCCGCGCTCGATCGGGCGGGTGCTTCCGGCGTGGCGCGCGGTGCTGGTCATCCTGGAGCACTTCGCGATCTGGTACCGCAAGGGCTGGCGGGCCACCGTGGTGTCCAGCGTCCTGCAGCCGGTGCTGTTTCTGCTGGCGTTCGGCATCGGCTTCGGCAGCCTGGTGGACGGCGGCGGGCGGGCCGGGCTGTCCGCCGACGCGCTCGGCGGGGTGCCGTACCTGGTGTACCTCGCGCCCGGGCTGCTGGCCATGTCCGCGGTGCAGACGGCGGCGTTCGAGTCCACCTACCCGGTGCTGTCCGGCTTCAAGTGGCAGCAGCTGTACTGGGGGATGGCCGCCTCGCCGCTCACCCCGGGGCAGGTCGCGATCGGCCACCTGACCTGGGTGGTGGCCAGGATGTTCTCCTCCGGCGCGGTGTACGTCGTGATCATCGCGCTGCTCGGCGGGGTGGCCGGGTTCGGCATCGTGGTCTCGCTGCTGGCGGCCACCCTGTGCGGGGCCGCGTTCGCCGCGCCGACCATGGCGTTCGCCGCGACCCTGGAGAACGAGGGCACCGCGTTCGCGTCCTACTTCCGGTTCGTGCTCATCCCGATGACGCTGTTCGCCGGCACCTTCTTCCCGGTCTCCCAGCTGCCGGTGTGGCTGCAGCCGCTGGCCTGGGTCACCCCGCTGTGGCACGGCACCGAGCTGGCCAGGGGCGCCGCGCTGGGGACGCTGAGCTGGTGGCCGGCGCTCGGGCACGTCGGGTACCTGGTCGCGATGCTCGCGGCCGGGACCGTGGCGCTGCGGTGGCGGTTCGTCAGGAGGCTGGCCCGGTGAGCGTCACACCGCGCGAGGTCACGGCGGCCGGGTCGGCGCCGATGTTGCGGATCCTGCCGGTCGGCGGGTACGCGGGGCGGGCGCGGATGCTGCTGGTGCGCTCCACGCTGGCCTACCGCCGGGCCTGGCTGGCGTTCGTGTCCGGGTTCTTCGAGCCGGTGTTCTACCTGTTCGCGCTCGGCCAGGGGCTCGGCTCGCTGGTCGGCACCATGCCGGGGCCGGACGGCTCGCCGATCAGCTACGCCGCGTTCATCGCGCCCGGGCTGCTGGCCGCCTCGGCGATGAACGGCGCGGTGTACGACTCGACCTTCAACGTGTTCTTCAAGCTGCGTTACGCCAAGCTGTACGACGCCATGCTGGCCACCCCGCTCGGGCCGGTGGACGTGGCGCTGGGCGAGATCGGCTGGGCGCTGCTGCGCGGCGGGCTGTACTCGCTGGGGTTCCTGGCCGTGATGGCCGGGTTCGGGCTGCTCACCTCGCCGTGGGCGCTGCTCGCGCTGCCGGCGGCGCTGCTGGTGGCGTTCGCGTTCGCCGCGCTCGGGATGGCGGCGACCTCGTTCATGCGCTCCTGGCAGGACTTCGACCTGATCCAGCTCGCGATCATCCCGATGTTCCTGTTCGCCACCACGTTCTTCCCGCTGTCGGTCTACCCCCGGCCGCTTCAGCTCGTGATCGAGTGCCTGCCGCTCTACCACGCCGTGGAGCTGATGCGCGGCCTGACCACCGGGATCGTCTCGGCCGGCATCCTCGGCCACCTCGCCTACTTCGTGGTACTGGCCGTCCTCGGCGCCGTCATCGCCGCCCGCCGCCTCAACACCCTCCTCCTCCGCTGACCGACCAAGCTATCCGCCCGCACACCCCGTTCGTGCCTCGCACACCTGCTTCAGCGCATGTGCGGGGTACGAAGTGGATGTGCGGGCGGATAGCTCACGCACGGACGCTCACAGGCGCGTCAGGAGCCAGGACGGGGGCACGACGGTCGCCCCGGCCGCGACGACGCGGGCGCGGAGGGCGCGGTCGGCGGTGACCACGGCAACCTCGGCGCCCTCGGTGACCAGCGCGGACGCCTCGGCCACTATCGCGGAGTCGCCGTCGGTCGCGGCATGCACCACGCGCAGCCCGGGCACGTCCGTCGCACCCGCCGGCACCCCGGCGCGGGCGGCGCCCTCCAGCACCACCAGGACCGGGCCGTCCAAGGCACCCGACCGCAGCGCCGCCGCGAGCTGGGCGACCAGCCGTGCCGCCGCCCCCGGGCGGTCGCGCCACCACCCGTCCGGCCGCGAGCCGACCACGTTCGCCCCGTCGACGATCAGCGTCGTCGGGTGCTCCACGGTGTTCACACCGACCATCCTGGCAACGCCCAACGGCATGATCAACGACCGCCGGGGTGCCGAGGGTGAATCGCCCGCATAGCGGTGACGGGCACGGTCTACCCTGGGTTGACGTGAGTGTGGAATCGGTCTTTCCGGCGCTGGAGCCGCTGCTGCCCCGGGTGTCCAAGCCCGTGCAGTACATCGGCGGCGAGCTCAACAGCACGGTGAAGGACTGGGACGAGGCCCGGGTGCGCTGGGCGCTGATGTACCCGGACGCCTACGAGGTCGGCCTGCCCAACCAGGGTGTCATGATCCTCTACGAGCTGCTCAACGAGCAGCCCGACGTGCTCGCCGAGCGGGCCTACGCGGTCTGGCCCGACCTCGAGGACCTGATGCGCGAGCACCGTGTGCCCAGCTTCACCGTGGACGGCCACCGCCCGCTGCACGCGTTCGACGTGATCGGCGTCAGCTTCGCCACCGAGCTGGGGTACACCAACCTGCTCACCGCGCTCGACCTGGCCGGCATCCCGCTGCGCGCCGCCGACCGCACCGACGAGCACCCGATCGTGATCGCCGGCGGGCACGCCGCGTTCAACCCCGAGCCGATCGCCGACTTCGTCGACGCCGCCGTGCTCGGCGACGGCGAGCAGGCCGTCCTGGACATCACCGAGGTGTTGCGCAGGGGCAAACCCAGCCGCGCGGAGGTCCTGCGCAGGCTGGCCGAGACCGACGGCGTCTACGTCCCGAGCCTCTACGACGTGACCTACCGCCCGGACGGCCGGATCGACGCGGTCACCCCGAACGACCCGCGCGCCCCGCGCAGGGTGGTCAAGCGCACCACCACCGACCTGGACGAATGGCCGTACCCCAAGCAGCCGCTCGTCCCACTGGCCGAGACCGTGCACGAGCGGATGAGCGTGGAGATCTTCCGCGGCTGCACCAGGGGATGCCGGTTCTGCCAGGCCGGGATGATCACCCGGCCGGTCCGGGAGCGGTCGCTGGCCGGCATCGGCGAGATGGTCGAGCGCGGCCTGGGCGCCAGCGGGTTCACCGAGGTCGGCTTGCTGTCGCTGTCCTCAGCGGACCATTCGGAGATCGCGGAGATCACCAAGGGCCTCGCGGACCGCTACGAGGGCACGAACACCACGCTGAGCCTGCCGTCCACCCGGGTGGACGCGTTCAACATCGACCTGGCCAACGAGCTGTCCCGCAACGGCCGGCGCTCCGGGCTCACCTTCGCCCCGGAGGGCGGCTCGGAGCGGATCCGCCGTGTGATCAACAAGATGGTCTCCGAGGACGACCTGATCCGCACCGTGAGCGCCGCGTTCGCCCAGGGCTGGCGGCAGGTCAAGCTCTACTTCATGTGCGGGCTGCCCACCGAGACCGACGAGGACGTGCTGGAGATCGCCAGCATGGCGCACCGGGTGATCAAGGCCGGCCGGGAGGCCAGCGGGCGCAACGACGTGCGCTGCACGATCTCCATCGGCGGGTTCGTACCCAAGCCGCACACGCCGTTCCAGTGGGCCTCCCAGGCCGACCCGGGGACCATCGACGGGCGGCTGCGCAAGCTGCGGGCGGCGATCAACTCGGACCGCCGGCTGGGCCGCAATGTCGGCATGCGCTACCACGACGGCGAGCCGTCGCTGATCGAAGGGCTGCTGTCCCGGGGCGACCGGCGGGTCGGACGGGTCATCGAGCGGGTCTGGCGGGACGGCGGCCGCTTCGACGGCTGGCGCGAGCATTTTTCCTACCAGCGGTGGGTTGAGGCAGCGTCACAAGAGCTGGCGCCGTACGGGGTCGACCTGGGCTGGTTCACCACCCGGGAGCGGTTCCAGGACGAGGTCATGCCGTGGGACCACCTGGACTCCGGGCTGGACCCGGACTGGCTCTGGGACGACTGGCAGGACGCGCTGGCCGCCCGCGAGCAGGACGACTGCCGCTGGACGCCGTGCTTCGACTGCGGGGTGTGCCCGGCCACGGGCACGGACATCCAGGTCGGCCCGAGCGGCACCGCGCTCATCCCGATCACCCCGGTCACGGCCAGTGGCGGCTGACCGAACCCCGCCGGTGACCGTGCGCGTGGCCGACGACCGAGACCTACCCGCGCTGGCCAGGCTGCGCAGGGAGTGGACGGCCGAGCGCACCGGCGAGGCGGACCAGGACGCCGGCTTCGAGCGCGCGTTCGAGGCCTGGTGGCGCGCCGAGTTGCCGCGCCGGACGTTCTGGCTGGCCGAGGCGGGCACCGAGCGCAGCGGCTACACGGCGGTCGGCTCGCTGAACGTGGTCGAGATCGGCAACATGCCGCGACCGGGCGGGCGGCCGGGGCGCTGGGGTTACGTGGGCAACGCGTTCGTGGTCGCCTCCTACGCCGACCGGGGCGTGGCCGCCGCGCTGCTCACCGCCGCCGTGGACCACGCCAGGGCGCGCCGGTACCAGCGGCTGGTGCTGCGGCCGACGCCGAGCAGCGCGCCGTTCTACCTGCGGCACGGGTTCACCCCGGCCGGGGAAGGGATGTTGATGTTGTTGCCCAGCGCCGGGCAGGAGGACTCGTGAGCGCCAGGGGAACGGCCCCGAACCCGGCGCCGCCCACGGTGTGCAAGGTCCGGGTCCGGTTCGCCAAGCGCGGACGGCTGCGGTTCGCGTCACACCGTGACGTGGCCCGCGCGTTCGAGCGGGCGGTGCGCCGGGCCCGGCTGCCGGTGGCCCGCTCGCACGGGTTCAGCCCGCACCCCCGGCTGTCCTGGGTCGGCGCCGCACCCACCGGCACCGCCAGCGAGGCCGAGTACGTCGAGATCGGCCTGACCGAGCCGCTGGCCCCCGAGCGGCTCACCGAAGAGCTGGACGCCGCGCTGCCGACCGGCCTGGACGTGCTCGACGCCGTCGTCTCCGAACCCGGCGCCCCGGCGCTGGCCGACCTGATCGACGCCGGCCGCTGGCGCATCGAGGTGCCCGGCGTGGCCCCGTCCGTACTCGCCGCCGCCGTGCGCGAACTGCTCGCCGCCGAGACCGCGGTGGTGCGGCGCGCGACCAAGAACGGCCCCCGACCGGTCGACGTGCGTGCCGCGCTGGTGAGCGCGCTGGTCGAGGAACCGGACGACCTGGGGCGGGAGGCAAACGGTCGTTCACAAGATGCGAGCGGCGCACCCTGTGCGATAATGACCGCGGTCGTTCGACAGACCAGACCTGCCGTCCGACCCGACGACGTGCTGGGCGCTCTTCAGCTCGTCGCGGACCTGCGGCCGCCGGTGCCCCCGATGGCGATCCGGCTGGCTCAGGGTCTGCTCGACGACCGAGGCCGCCTTGCCGATCCGTTCGACGCCGCCCGAGCGACCACCTCGACGGCGCCGGAAGGGTCCGGAGCGGAAGGCGATCAGCACGCCGCCGAGCGGTAGCCCAGCCGGCCGAGGGTCACGAACCCGACGGCCGGGACGCAGTGTGGTCACAGGATTGCTGTCCCCCCGGAGGTCGGGGGCGACAGAGAAAGCTAGGCCCCTGAGCGGCCGCCTTCTTCCGAGGGCGCCCGGGGGCGAAGGAGCTGCATGTCCGATATTGACGTGCCCGCCGGCCAGGCCGACGGGCGTAAGAACGTATCCGAAGCACCCGAGCTGGCCGACCGGCTGCGGGTGCACGCGCTGGCGAAACTGATCTCGGCGACCAGCCGGCAGGTGCTGGACGCGCTGGCCTCGCTGGGCTCCCCGGCCAAGGGGCCGCAGTCCAGCGTCGACAAGGAGACCGCGCAGCGGGTCATCGAGACGCTCGCCCCCGAAGCGAGCCCAGAGACGAAACCGGAATCGACCCCCGACACGCCGGCCTCCGGCCCCGCCGCGCTCACCCTCAGCGACCCCCTGCCCGACACCCCCGCCGTCGAGGCCGCCCCGGAAGGCCCCGGCGGGGCGCTGCCGCTGTTCGCCGCGCCCAGCCCGATGTTCCTGCCGCCCGAGCCGCCGGCCGCGCCGGCCCGCCCGCCGGCCGCCGCCGCTGCCCCTGACGACGCCCCCGACGACACGCCGGCGCCGAAGGCGTCCGACGAGCCCGCCGAGCCGGACTCCGAGGAGCCGTCCGACGGCACCGACGAGGGCGGCGAGACCAAGCGGCGCCGCCGCCGTGGCCGTCGCGGCCGAGGCCGTGGCAAGGGCACCGACGACGACGTGGCCGAGTCCACCGAGCAGGACGACGACGCCCAGCGCGCCGACACCGAGACCGAGGCCGAGACCAGCCAGGCCAGCGGCGACGCCGACACCGAACCCCCCGAGGCCAACGGCGAGGAGTCCTCGGGCGGGTCGAGGCGCCGTCGCCGTCGCCGCCGCCGCAAGGACACGGCGGACTCCGAGTCCGACAGGGCCGACGGCACCGACACCGACGACCCGCCCAACACCGTCACCAAGATCAGGGACGCCCGGCCGAAGTCCGACAACGGCGACGAGGGCATCCAGGGCGTGCGGGGCTCCACCCGGCTGGAGGCCAAGCGCCAGCGCCGCCGCGACGGCCGCGACGCCGGCCGCCGCCGGGCCCCGGTGCTGTCCGAGGCCGAGTTCCTGGCCCGCCGCGAGTCGGTGGAGCGGACCATGGTGGTGCGCCAGCGCGGCGAGCGCTCCGAGATCGGCGTGCTGGAGGACGGCGTGCTGGTCGAGCACTTCGTCACCAGCTCCGGCGGCTCGTCGCTGGTCGGCAACGTCTACCTGGGCCGGGTGCAGAACGTGCTGCCCAGCATGGAGGCGGCGTTCGTGGACATCGGGCGCGGCCGCAACGCCGTGCTCTACGCCGGCGAGGTGGACTGGGACGCCGCCGGGCTGGCCGGCAAGGCGCGGCGCATCGAGCAGGCGCTGTCCAGCGGGGACAACATCCTGGTCCAGGTCACCAAGGACCCGGTCGGGCACAAGGGCGCCCGGCTGACCACCCAGATCAGCCTGCCCGGGCGGTTCCTGGTCTACGTGCCCTCCGGCGGCACCCACGGCATCAGCCGCAAGCTGCCCGACGTGGAGCGGCGCCGGCTCAAGGACCTGCTCAAGGAGATCGTCCCCGAGGACGCCGGCGTGATCATCCGGACCGCCTCGGAGGGCGTCAGCCAGGAGGCGCTGGAGCGCGACGTGCGCCGGCTGCAGGCCCAGTGGGACGTGGTCAAGACCAAGGCGGACGCCGCCACCGGCGGGAAGGGCAAGTCGAAGGGGCCGGAGCTGCTCTACGAGGAGCCGGACCTGATGATCAAGGTGGTCCGCGACCAGTTCAACGAGGACTTCGCCAAGCTCGTGGTCGAGGGCGACGACGCATGGGACACCCTGCAGGCCTACATCGGCCACGTCGCGCCCGAGCTGGTCGAGCGGGTGCACCGGCACGTCGGGACCACCGACGTGTTCTCCGAGTTCCGCATCGACGAGCAGCTGACCAAGGCGCTGGACCGCAAGGTCTGGCTGCCCTCCGGCGGCACCCTGGTCATCGACCGCACCGAGGCGATGACCGTCATCGACGTCAACACCGGCAAGTTCACCGGCTCCGGGGGGAACCTCGAGGAGACGGTGACCCGCAACAACCTGGAGGCCGCCGAGGAGATCGTGCGGCAGCTGCGGCTGCGGGACATCGGCGGCATCATCGTGATCGACTTCATCGACATGGTGCTGGAGTCGAACCGGGACCTGGTGCTGCGCCGGCTGACCGAGTGCCTCGGCCGCGACCGCACCCGCCACCAGGTCGCCGAGGTGACCTCGCTGGGCCTGGTGCAGATGACCCGCAAGCGGGTCGGCGTCGGGCTGCTGGAGGCGTTCTCCACGCCGTGCGAGCACTGCCGGGGCAGGGGCGTGATGGTCTCCTCCGACCCGGTCGAGCAGCGCGGCGACCAGGGCCAGCACGGCTCGCACGGCGGCGGTGGCGGTGGACGCCGCCGAGGCCGGGGCGGCGACCAGGACAACAACGGCGGGAACGGACGCCGCCGGAGTGGCGGCTCGGGCGGCGGCTCGGAGTCCGGCTCGCCCAACGGCAAGGCGGTGCCCTCGCCGGCTCCCGCGCCGGCCCGCCCGACCCCGCCGGCACCGGCTCCGGCCGCACCGGTGGCTCCGGCTCCGGTCGCACCGGTCGCCGCCGCGCCGCCGGTCCCGCCCGCTCCGCCGCCGGCGCGCCCGCCGGCCGAGTCCGAGTCCGAGTCCGAGCTCGCGCCCGCCGCCGACCACGTCGATCCTCCGCCACCAGGGATGGAGCCGGTCACCGTCGGCGCGCCGGCGGCCGAGCCCGCCGCCCGTCCGGCCCGGCGCCGGCGCCGGGTGGCGTCCCGCCCGGCCGGCCCGCCGGTGGACAAGGCAGTGAACGGTGACACCACCGACCCGGTTTGACCCCCTCGACGAGCGGCCCGTACCCTGGGATGTCGACAGCCGCGTCGGCAGGCGCTGACGCTGGCGGCGGGTCGCCCGGGGCCCCGCCCGGCGTGCGAGTCACCGTGAGTCCCCCGAACGAGACACAGGAGTAGTGCGTCAACGATGTACGCGATCGTGAAAACCGGCGGCAAGCAGTACAAGGTCGCGGTCGGTGACGTGCTCACCGTCGAGAAGCTCGACCTCGAGGCGGGCGCCGAGGTGAACCTGCCGGCCGTGCTCGTGGTGGACGGCTCCGACCTGACCACCGACGCCGCCGCGCTGGCCAAGTTCTCGGTCACCGGCAAGGTCGTCGGGCAGACCAAGGGTCCGAAGATCCGGATCCACAAGTTCAAGAACAAGACCGGCTACCACAAGCGCCAGGGTCACCGCCAGCCGCTGACCCGCGTCGAGGTCACCGGGATCTCGAAGTAGCTCGGAGCGCGTCAGAAAGGCACGGCAGATGGCACACAAGAAGGGCGCCTCCAGCTCCCGCAACGGGCGTGACTCGAACGCGCAGCGGCTGGGCGTGAAGCGGTTCGGCGGTCAGAACGTGAACGCCGGCGAGATCCTGGTCCGCCAGCGCGGCACCAAGTTCCACCCGGGCGCCGGCGTCGGCCGGGGCGGCGACGACACGCTGTTCGCGCTGATCACCGGCGCCGTGCAGTTCGGCAGCAAGCGCGGGCGCAAGACGGTCAACGTGGTGCCGGCGGGGGAGTAGACCCGCACCGAAGAACGTTCGCTCGAGGGGCGGGTCCGACAATCGACGGATCCGCCCTTTGTGCTGTGTATAGACAGGTTTACGAAGGAGGTGCTGGCGGATGGCCAGGTTCGTCGACCGCACCTCGCTGCGGGTGATCGCCGGTCACGGTGGCAACGGGTGCGCGTCGGTGCACCGGGAGAAGTTCAAGCCGCTGGGCGGGCCGGACGGCGGCAACGGCGGGCGCGGCGGTGACGTGGTGTTCGTGGTCGACCCCGGCGTGCACACCCTGCTCGACTTCCACCACCGCCGCCAGGCGCGCGCCCGCAACGGCACCCAGGGCCAGGGCAGCCTGCGCAACGGCTCGGCCGGCGAGGACCTGGTGCTCGCGGTGCCGGACGGCACGGTGGTGATGGGCGCGGACGGCGAGCAGCTCGCGGACCTGGTCGGCGTCGGCACCCGGTGGGTGGCGGCGGCCGGCGGCAAGGGCGGGCTGGGCAACGCCGCGCTGGCCAGCGCCGCGCGCAAGGCCCCCGGGTTCGCGCTGCTCGGCGAGGCCGGGCAGGAGCGCGAGCTGGTGCTGGAGCTGCGCTCGCTGGCCGACGTGGGGCTCGTGGGGTTCCCGTCCGCCGGCAAGTCCTCGCTGGTCGCGGCGCTCTCGCAGGCCCGGCCGAAGATCGCGGACTACCCGTTCACCACGCTGGTGCCCCAGCTCGGGGTGGTCAGCGCGGGCGAGCAGACGTTCACCGTCGCCGACGTCCCCGGGCTGATCCCCGGCGCGGCGTCCGGGCGGGGCCTCGGGCTGGACTTCCTGCGGCACATCGAGCGCTGCGCGGTGCTGGTGCACGTGGTCGACTGCGCCACGATGGAGCCCGGCCGCGACCCGCTCTCCGACGTCGACGCGCTGGAGGCCGAGCTGGCCCGCTACACCCCCGGCCTCGGGGGCGAGCTGGCCGACCGGCCCCGGATCGTCGCGCTGAACAAGATCGACGTCCCGGACGCGGCCGAGCTGGCCGAGCTGGTCACCCCGGAGCTGGCCGCGCGGGGCTGGCCGGTGGTGGCGATCTCCACCGCCAGCCACGCCGGGCTGCGCGAGCTGAGCTTCCTGATGGCCCGCGAGGTGGCCGAGTACCGTGCCGCCCAGCCGCCCCCGGAGCCGACCCGGCTGGTGCTGCGCCCGCCCTCGGTGGGCGAGCCGGCGTTTCACGTCGACCCCGACCCGGACGAGGAGGGCGCGTTCGTGGTGCGCGGCGAGCGCCCGGAGCGCTGGGTCCGCCAGACCCAGTTCGACAACGACGAGGCCGTCGGCTACCTGGCCGACCGGCTGGCCCGCCTCGGCGTGGAGGACGCGCTGGCCAAGGCCGGTGCCCAGCCGGGGGCGCCGGTGACCATCGGCGACGTCACGTTCGACTGGGAGCCGTCCACCCCGTCCGGGGCGATCGTCGCGCTCGGCAACCGAGGCGCCGACCCCCGCCTGGACCGCTCCACCCGGGCCAGCGCCGCCGAGCGCAAGTCCGCCCGCGCCGCCCGCCGCGCCGGCCCGGACGAGGAGGACGCGGAGCCGGCGACATGACCACCAGGCGGCTGGTGGCGGCCGCCGCTCGGGTGGTCGTCAAGGTGGGGTCGTCGTCGCTGACCAGCCTGGGCGGCGGGATCGACCACGGGCGGCTGGACGCGCTGGTGGACGCGCTGGCCGCGCGGCGGGCGGCCGGGTCGCAGGTGGTGCTGGTCTCGTCCGGGGCGATCGCGGCCGGGCTGGCCCCGCTCGGCATCGGCAAGCGCACCCGTGACCTGGCCACCCAGCAGGCGGCGGCCAGCGTGGGCCAGCTCCAGCTCGCGCACGCCTACTCCGCCTCGTTCGCCCGCCACGGCCTGACCGTCGGCCAGGTGCTGCTCACCGCCGACGACGTGATCCGCCGCGCGCACTACCGCAACGCCCAGCGCACCCTGGTCCGGCTGCTGTCGCTGGGCGCGCTGCCGGTGGTCAACGAGAACGACACGGTGGCCACCGACGAGATCCGGGTCGGCGACAACGACCGGCTGGCCGCGCTGGTCGCCCACCTGATCGGCGCGGACGCGCTGCTGCTGCTCTCCGACGTGGACGGCCTCTACGACGGCGACCCGCGCCGGCCGGGGGCGGTGCTGCTGCCCGACGTCGAGGACGTCGCCGCGCTGGCCGAGGTCGACGTGGCCCGCCCCGGCGCATCCGGGCTGGGCAGCGGCGGCATGGCCACCAAGATCGAGGCCGCCGCGATGGCCGCCGGTGCCGGCGTCCCCGTGCTGCTGGCCGCCGCCGAGGACGCCGCGCTCGCCCTGGACACCGCGCCGGAGGGCCCGAAGCTGGGCACCGCGTTCCGGGCGCAGCACCAGCGGCTGTCCGCGCGGCGGTTCTGGCTGCGGCACGCCGCCGACGTGCGCGGCCGGCTCGACCTGGACGCCGGCGCGGTGGCCGCCGTGATCGAACGCCGCCGCTCGCTGCTGGCCGCCGGGGTGCACGGCGTGTCCGGCGAGTTCGTGGCCGGAGACGTGGTCGACCTGGTCGGCCCGTACGGCACCGTCGTGGCCCGCGGCGTGATCGCCTTCGACGCCGCCGAGCTGCCCGCGCTCATCGGCCGCCGCACCCGAGACCTCCCGCCCGAGTACCGCCGCGAGCTGGTCCACGCCGATGACCTGGTGCCGCTGCGCGGCTCGTAACAACAGCTCTCTGCAGTTACGCCATGAAACACACCTGCGAGTGTGTATCGTTGACGTCACAAGAGAGCGTAGATGTACCAGGAGGCTGTGATGCCGACGGTGTTGCGTAATGGTGTGCAGAGCTACTACGAGGACCGGGGCGCCGGCGAGCCGGTCCTGGTGTGGGGCCACGGGCTCCTGCTGTCCTCGCGGTTCCTCGACGACGTCATCGACCGGCTGCCCGGCCACCGGTCGATCGCCGTCGACTTCCGAGGTCACGGGCGGTCGGCGGGGGTCACGGACGGCCTCACGCTGGCGGACATCGCCGACGACATCGCCGAGGTCCTGCGTGAGCTGAACGTCTCCGACGTGGTGTACATCGGCCACTCCACGGGCAGCGCCGTCGGGATGCGGCTGGCCGCGCGCCACCCCGGGCTGGTGCGGGCCGCAGTCGGCCTGGCCGGCGTGCCCGTGACCGGCAACTCGCCCGAGCTGATGGAGGACGCCACGGCGCTGCTGCCGATGCAGGGCGACGCCGCCGCGCTCACCGCCCTGCTCGGCCACCTCACCGCCCACCCCGGCCAGGAGGCGATGATCTCCGCGGCGGGCCGGGAGGCCGCGCTGGTCCCGCTGGAGGCGCTCAAGAGCATCGCCCTGACAGAGCTGTTCCTCGACGAGTCCGAACAGCTGCTGCCCAAGCTGACCCAGCCGTGGCTGTTCGTCATCCCCGGCGAGGACAAGTCGATCTCCCCGGACCTCCAGTTGGCCGCCGCGCGCCGGTTCCCGAACCACCGGGCGCTGTGGCTGGGCGGCGAGGGGCACCTGGTGCCGCAGGAACGTCCCGCCGAGATCGCCCGGATCATCGGCGACTTCGTGGCGGGGCTACCGTCGAGTACATGAGCAGCGACGCGCAGACTCCGCTGCAACGCCAGCTCAGCGGGGCCGGCGCCCCGGCCAGGGCCACGCCGCTGGACGCGCTGGAGACCGCGCGGCGCTGGTTCAACAAGGGCCGGCGGCTGGACATCCAGGCGCTGGCCGCCGAGCTGGGCATCTCCCGGGTGACGCTGCACCGCTGGGTCGGCACCCGCGAGCAACTGCTCACCGAGGTGCTGTGGGCGAACGCCGAGCGGGCGCTGACCCGGCTGCGCGAGCAGGTCCGCGAGGAGTCGCCCGCGCACAGCCACACCGCCGAGGTGCTCAGCCGCTGGGCGCGCGACGTGCTCGCCCACCCCGGCCACCGGCAGCTGCAGTCCGACGAGGGCGAGATGTTCACCCGGCTGCTCACCCACGACGCCAGCGTGTTCCAGCGCCGGCTGATCGAGCTGGTCCAGGAGCTGGTCGCCGAGGACATCGCGGCCGGCCGGATCACCATCGAGCTGGAGCCGCTGGAGCTGGCGTACACCGTCGTACGGATCGTCGAGTCCTTCGTGCACACCCCGGCCATCACCGGCTGCGCCCCGGACCCGGACCGCAACGCCCGCGTGCTGCGCGCCCTGTTGCGCTAACCCGCCGAGACGAAGCCGAGCAGCTCCGGCCGCAGCCGCGCGGCCGAGGACCACAGCCGCCCGTGCATGCCGGCCCGGCGCGCGCCGTCCACGTTCGTCTGGCGGTCGTCGACGAACAGGCAGTTCGCCGCGTCGGCCCGCAGGTCGGCGAGCAGCGCCGTCCAGATCTGAGGGTCGGGCTTGGCCAGCCGCAGGTCGCCGGAGAACACCAGGTGCCGGAAGTGCGCCGTCCACGGCTGCCGCGACGCCACCCGCCCGAACGAGCTCGGCGCGTTGGACAGCAGCGCCAGCCGCGCGCCGGCGTCGGCCAGCTCGGCCAGCAGCGCCACGGTGTCCTCGTCGGTGCGCAGCCAGCCGTCGATGTCGATCTCGGTCAGCTCGGCGGAGGTGCGCTCGTCCACGTCGACGCCCAGCTCGGCGCCGATCGAACGCCAGTACTCCAGGTCCGTGCAGCCCCGGTCGTAGAGGTCGCGGCCGGCCCAGTACGCCGCCGCGAACTCGTCGGTCCCGGCACCGAGCCGGCCCGCCAGCGCCGGCAGCGCCTCGGTGTGCCGGCTGATCACCCCGCCGTAGTCGAACACCACCCAGTTCGCCGTCACACCGACACGCTATCGCGCGCTCGCGCCGGCGTCCGCGCCCGTGGACGCCCGGCGGCGCCAGGCGCGCGGCGTGATCCCGTGCTCGCGGCGGAACACCCGCCCGAAGTACCCGGGGTCGGGCAGCCCGACCTGGCGGCCGACCTCGCCGACCGCGAGCTCGGTCTCGGTGAGCAGCCTGCGGGCCTCGGTCATCCGCCGCTCGGTGATCCAGTCCTGCACGGTGCGGCCGGTGCGGCGGCGAACCGTGGTGGTCAGGTGGCCCGGCGTGAGGTTCACCGCGCCGGCCACCTCGCGCAGCGACAGCCGGTCCGGATACCGCCGCTCGATCACGTCGAACACCTCGGCGAGCAGCCGCTCGTTGCCGCGCCTGGGCTCGCCCAGGACCTCGGTGGCCAGCCGCGCCACGCCGACCAGCAGCAGCGTGAGATGCGCCAGCGCCGCCTCCCGGTACCCGTCGTGGCGCCGGGTCAGCTCCGTTTCGAGGTCCGTGATCCGCCGCGCCCACTCGGGCCGCTCGTCCGCCGGCACCCGCAGCCGCAGCAGCCCGCCGGCCCCGCCGTGCGCGAACGGGAACAGCAGCGGGTGCGACCGCCAGGACGGCGGCGGCACCGCCCGCCCCGGCTCCAGCGCCTCGGCCACGAAGAACACGGTGCTGGCCGCCACCTCCAACACACCGTCCGTATCCCCCGGCCGGGCCGTCACGCCGGGCGCGACCACGTAGAGGTCACCGGTGTGGATCGGCCCCAGCGGGCCGTCCGGGCACCCGGGACCGCCGTCGCGCTCGATGTACACCAGCGCCGGGAACTCGTGGGAGTGCGGGTGGCGGTCGATCCGGTGCGGCGTGCCAGGGCGCAGCCGCAACACCGAGACCGGCGGCACCGCCGGGTCGCGGACGTAGCCGTACACCGGGATCCCGGCGCGGTACCGGATGATCCGGGTGGCCTCGACCATGACCCAAAGATAGTCCGACATTCGCGCAGGATCGCCCCATTCCCGAGGTCGAACAGCGGACAGCATGGACGTCGACGACCGAAAATCATCCGATCACGAAGGAGTGCGCCATGCCGAGCCGCCACCCTGGCGCCACCGAACACGACTACCTGCCCGCCTTCGGCCGCGACGCGCTGCTGCCGTTCTACGACCTGCTGACGTCCGTACTCCGCGTACCCAAGGTGCACGGCCAGCTCCTCGACCTGGCCTGCCTCGACGACGACACCGCCACCCTGGAGATCGGCTGCGGCACCGGGAACCTCACGCTCATGGCCAAGCGGCGCCACCCGCGCACCGAGGTCGTCGGCCTGGACCCCGACCCGCTCGCGCTCGCCCGCGCCACCCGCAAGGCCGGCTCGCTGGACGTCCGCTTCGACAGGGGCTACGGCCAGGCGCTGCCCTACCAGGCGGCTTCCTTCGACCGGGTGCTGTCCGCGTTCATGCTCCACCACCTGGCCGGCGAGGCGCGCGAGCAGACCGCCGCCGAGGCGCGCCGGGTGCTCAGGCCCGGCGGCGCGCTGTACCTGGTCGACATCGGCGGCCGGGTCGCCCCGTCCGACGGGTACGCGGCCCGCCGGTCCCTGCGCTCGCCCCACCTGTGCGACAACCTGGGCGACCGCATCCCCCAGCTGCTGCTCGGCGCCGGCTTCGACGAGTGCGTCGAGCTGACCCATCGGGTCGGTCGCCTGATCGGCCGGATCACGTTCTACCGGGCCTCTCTCACGTAACACGAGGTCGTATCGTGCCTGGACGCGCGGCCGTCGCGGGGACGACACTGATCAGGTGCGGACGGAGCAGCTGCGGACGGCCATGGTGTCCGGCCTGATCGCGAGCGGACGGATCCGCACCCGGGGCGTGGAGCGGGCGTTCCGGGCGGTGCCCCGGCACCTGTTCCTGCCCGAGCTGCCGTCCGAGCAGGCGTACCAGGACGAGGCGGTCGCCACCAAGTGGGTGGACGGCGTCGCGGTGAGCTCGGCGTCCCAGCCGTCCATGATGGCGATCATGCTCGAACAGCTGGAGCTGCGGCCCGGCCACCGGGTGCTCGAGATCGGCGCCGGCACCGGGTACAACGCCGCGCTGATGTCCGAGGTGGTCGGCCCGGCCGGCTCGGTGGTCGCGGTGGACATCGACGAGGACCTGGTGCAGAGCGCGGGCGAGCACCTGGCCGCCGCCGGGGTGCCCGGCGTGACGCTGGCCACCAGGGACGGCGCGCTGGGCTATCCGGAGCGCGCGCCGTACGACCGGATAGTGCTCACCGTGGGCAGCTGGGACATCCAGCCGGCGTGGTGGCGCCAGCTCGCGCCGGGCGGCCGGTTGCTGCTGCCGCTGTCGGTGCGGGGCAGCCAGCTGTCCGTCGCGCTGGACCTGATGCCCGGCCCGCCGCCGTACCTGCGCGGGATCTCGGTGCGCAGCTGCGCGTTCGTCAGGTTGCGCGGCCAGGGCGCCGGCCCGGAGAGCAGCCGGCCGCTGGACACGGACGGCCTGGCGGTGCAGACCGGCGACCAGCGCGAGCTGGACACCGCCGGGCTGCGCGCGCTGTTGCGGTCGCCGGGGGACGAGCGGGTCAGCTCGGTGAAGCTGGCCGCCGTCGACCTGTGGGACGGGCTGGGGCTGTGGCTGGCGGTGCGCGAGCCGAACGTGTGCCGGCTGCTGGTCAGCGCCGCCGCCTCGGACCGCTCGCCGTCGCTGCTCCCGGTCGGGATGGACGGCGGGACGGTGGCGCTGCTCGGCGAGCGCGGCCTGGCCGTGGTGGTCCCGTGCGGGCACGCCTCGGCCGAGCTGGACCGCCGGTTCCCGGTCGCGGTGCGGCCCTACGGCCCGGACGGGGCCGGCCTCGCGGACCGGCTCGGCGGGCTGCTGGGGGCCTGGGCGGCGGCCGGGCGCCCCTCGGCCGCCGAGCTGCGGATGCGGGCCTACCCGTCGGACACCACGCCGCCTCCGGGGGCCGGCTCGGTGCTGCGCAAGGCGCACAGCCAGCTGGTGCTGGACTGGCCGGATAACCGGGTGGCGCCCGGCCTATCCTGAACTGATGACCACGCTCGAAGCCGGCGCCGCCAGTGACACGGTGCGGGAACAGGTGCACGCCGCCGCCCGGCGGGCCCGGGTCGCCGCCGCCGACCTGGCCCAGCTGCGCCGCGCGGAGAAGGACGCCGCGCTGGCCGCCATGGCCGACGCGCTGCGGGCAAACGCCGCGACGATCCTGGCCGCCAACGCCGAGGACGTCCGCGCCGGGCGGGAGTCCGGCATGGCCGCCGGCCTGGTCGACCGGCTGACGCTGACCGAGGGGCGGATCGACGGCATCGCGGGCGGTTTGGCCAAGGTGGCCGGCCTGCCCGACCCGGTGGGCGAGACGGTCCGGGGCAGCACCCTGGCCAACGGCCTGCGGCTGCGTCAGGTCCGGGTGCCGATGGGCGTGGTCGGCATGGTCTACGAGGCCCGCCCGAACGTCACGGTCGACGCCGCCGGGTTGGCGCTGAAGTCCGGCAACGCGGCGCTGCTGCGCGGCTCGTCCTCGGCCCGCCGGACGAACTCCGCGCTGGTCGACGTCCTGCGTTCGGCGCTGGTCAAGGTCGGGCTGCCCGCCGACGCCGTGCAGCTGCTGCCCAGCGAGAGCCGGGAGAGCGTGCGGCACCTGATCACCGCGCGCGGCCTGGTCGACCTGGTGATCCCGCGCGGCGGGGCCGGGCTGATCTCCTCGGTGGTGACCGAGGCGACGGTGCCCACCGTGGAGACCGGCATCGGCAACTGCCATGTGTACGTCGACGCGTCCGCCGACCTGGAGTTGGCCGAGCGGATCGTGCTCAACTCCAAGACCCGCCGGCCGTCGGTGTGCAACGCCGCCGAGACGCTGCTGGTGCACGCCGCCGTGGCCGACACGTTCGTGCCCGTGATCGCGGCGGCGCTGCACGAGGCCGGCGTCACCGTGCACGCCGACAAGCGCTTCGCCGCGCTCGCCCCGTCCGCCGTTGCGGTGACCGACGAGGACTGGGACACCGAGTACCTCTCGCTGGACATCGCCGCCGCCGTGGTCGACTCCCTGGACGACGCCGTCACCCACATCGCCGAGCACGGCTCGTCCCACACCGAGGCGATCGTCACCACCGACCTCTCGGCGGCCGATGCCTTCACCTCGCGCGTAGACGCAGCCGCCGTGATCGTAAACGCCTCCACCGCCTTCACCGACGGCGAAGAGTTCGGCATGGGCGCCGAGATCGGCATCTCCACCCAAAAACTCCACGCCCGAGGCCCCATGGCCCTCCCCGAGCTCACCTCCACCAAGTGGATCGTCTGGGGCACCGGCCAAACCCGCCCCGCCTAAAAGCCTCCGCGAGTCGGGGGTTTTGTCAGGGTGAGTCGCGGATTTTGTCAGGGCCCGTACGTGTTGACGGATCCTGGCTGATCACGTCATCAAGGTTGAGGGCGCGCTCCGCGTTGTCGAGGAGTTCCTTGTATGTGATGACGTCAATTCGGTTCCAGTGGCTCGCCTGAGTGCGTAGCACTTCGTTGATGAATGACTCATCCTGGTCTGGTGAAAAAAGAGGGTGACCTGCAACAACCGTGCCATGCGCGCGCCGAGCCTCGATGCCATGTTCCTCCAGTAGCTCATTCCGATGCTCATCGAGCACGCGAAGGTAGTTGACGACCTGCCCGATTGCATCGAAAACTTCCGAAGTGAGAACATGGCCGCTCCTCCTGTGCGGTTTGATCAGCTGAACATTGGCCTTCTTCAGTTCAACTACATGAAGTACGCCGTCAGGGCGGAGTAGTGGTATGTCAATCTCCAGACCTGCTGTGAGCCTTCGGAGTGGAGCTACGCTCAGGAATTGTCCGCCAAAGATCCACGGCAGTCCTGAGATTGCGCTCTGGATCTGTCGCTCGGTACAATACCGGTTCGCAACCAACTGTCGGATGTCCTGAAGTTTCTCGCGCCTGATCGTTAGTTGGGCTGCCGCGACGAGAGCCTCTGCGTCCGGCTCGGCAAGGAGCGTTCGCAGGCGGCGGTCGTCTCCGGTGCTACTGAGATCGCTGATGAAGTCAATTCGGTCGGATAGGACGTCAGTCACCCAGGCGTAGCCCTCCGTTCGTATTCTGTAGGCACCGTAGTGGCCGCCTCTCCGGGCGCGTACAAATCGCAGTGCCTGTCCTCCGCGCTCTTGGAAGTGCGCTTTGATGTCCGCCGTGGACGAATCGGGATGATCATCTAGATAGGATTCGATTTCCTTGGCGACTGCTGCGCTGAATCCTGACATGATGCGTTCCATCATGTGAATGTCGTCCTGGCCGCTCCCGTCGTACATGGCGTAACGCTGCTTTAGGTCATCTACGAGGACTTTTCCGGTGGCGTAGCCGAGAGCGTCGTCCAGCCCTGACAAACTGTCGTCAGATTCGTGGAGCTGTGCTTCCCGTCGGGCGAATGTCAAGAGATCCAGCAGCCGACGTCCACCCTTGTACGGGCTCTGCGTGCCGAGATGGTCAAGCACTTCCATGATCGCCGATGCGACCTCGGTCTTCTCGGCGTGCTCGTGGAGTGCCAAGAGTAATGACCTCAACATGAAGTCACTTCTGATGCGCACTGGCCCGGTCTCCCTTGATCTTTGTTCATTCGTGACCCGTTTTCTACATGAGGAGCCACCGACGTCGGTCCAGATACGCGAACGGTGTGCAGACCACTCGCCGCGCGCGATCTCTCTGTGAGTGGCAGAGCTACGCCGTTGCTGTCATGGCGGGGCGCTGTCGGTGCCGCGGTTGTGGGGTCGGTGTACCTCCACGGGCGGTGTGCGGGTGCCTCCTCCGGTATGACGCCGCGCGGGCTTTTCGTGCTTAGCGTTTGCGGGCATGAGGGAGATCGGGCGTGAGCTGTGGGGGAGCTGGCGCGGCGGGCGGCGGATTGAGCGGCTGTGTTACCTGGTCGGTGCGGTGCTGGTGCTTTCCGGGGTGGCGCATCTGGGGGTGCAGGCGGTGGTTGGTGGGCCTTGGGAGGGGCCGGTGTCGTGGCGCAAGCCGGTCACGTTCGGGTTGTCGTTCGGGCTGACGCTGGTCAGCGTGACGTGGGTGGCGTCGTTTGTGCGGATGGGGGTACGGGCGCGCGCTCTGCTGCTCGGCGCCTTCGGCGTGGCCAGCGTCGCGGAGGTCGGGTTGATCACGGCGCAGGCCTGGCGGCGGGTGCCGTCGCACTTCAACTTTGAGACGACGTTCGACACCCGCGTCACCACCGTGCTCGCGGCCGGCGGCGGGGTGTTGATCACGGTGGTGGTGTCGTTGTTCGTGCTGTCGCTGCGCGCCCAGCCCGGGCTGGAGCCGCTGTTGCGGGCGGCGATCCGGGCGGGGTTCGGGGCGTTGGTCGCCGCGATGGCCGTCGGCGCCGTGATGATCGGCATCGGCACCACGCTGGCCAGGGGCGGCGACCCGCAGGCTGCGTACCACACGGCGGGCGCGTTCAAGCTCGCGCACGCGGTGGCCATGCACGGCATCGCGCTGCTGCCGGGGCTGGCCTGGCTGGGTCGGTTCGGCTCGCTGGCCGGCGAGCGCCGCGCGCGGTTGCTCGCGCTCGCGGCCGTCGGCTACGTCGGGCTGCTCGGCTGCGCGCTGGCGGTCGGCCCGACGGTGGTCTGGGTCCTCGGCGCGGCGTTCGCCGCCATACTGATCACCGCCGCCACCCCGATCGTTCTCGACGCATCAGGCCTGGTCAGAGGCCGTGAGTGGTTAGCGTCGTCATAGCAACCCTAACCACTCACGGGTGGTGACCTGGGGTTTTAGGCGGCGAGGGCTAGGGCGAACGGCAACACGGACGGGGCGCCGGCGGTGCGCAGTGTCCTGGCGGCCACGGTCATCGTCCAGCCGCTGTCGATCACGTCGTCGACCAGTAGGACCGGGCCGGTCACGGTGGAGAGGTCGGGGAGGGCGTCGGCTTCGAAGGCGTTCCAGACGGCCGCCAACCGTTGCGCGGAGTTTTGTTGTCCTCCCGAGCCGGAGCCGGCCGGGACAAGTGTGCCGAGCAGCGGCAACCGGCCGATCTCCGAGATCCGCCTGGCCAGGTGCGCGAGCTGGTGCGGGCGGCGGCGTGAGCCGAGGCCGACCACCCCGACGGGCCGCTGCGTCCAGCCCCAGCCGGACAGCACCCGCACGCATGCGTCGAGCACCTCGGCCGGCACCGGCCCGTCTTCCCCGTCCAACAACGAGCGCAGCCGGGCGCCCCAGCCGATGTCGGACAGCCGGCCGATCACGCGGCCCTCCTCGGCCAGCTCACCGGCCGCGATCCGCCCGGCCAGCGGCACGCCGAGCTCCTTCATCCCGCTGGGCCACTGCTTGCGCGGTGGCACCGCCACCCCGGGCCGCGCCACCCGCTCGGCCGCCGCCGCCTCGGCCGACCCGTCCACCTCGGACGACCAGACGGTGCCGGTGCACACGTCACACCGGCCGCACGCCTCGTCGGCGCCTGGGTCGTCGAGCTGGCGGCGCAGGAACACCAGCCTGCACTCGGAGGTGTCGAGGTAGTCGAGCATGGCGCGCTGTTCGGCCTCGCGTGCGGCGGCGATCCGGCGGTGCCGCTCGCCGTCGTACACCCATGGCTCGCCGGTGCCGACCCAGCCGCCCTTGACGCGGCGGGCGGCGCCGTCGCTGTCCAGCACCTTGAGCAGCATCTCCAGCCGGGTGCGGGACAGGTCGACCCTGGTCTCCAGCGCGGCGGTGGACAGCGGCTGGTCGGACAGCGCGGCCAGCGTGTGACGGACCAGCGGTTCGGGCGGGAAGGCCAGCGAGGCGAAGTACGCCCAGATGTCGCGGTCCTCCCGGCCGGGCAGCAGCACCACCTCGGCCCGGTCCACCGCGCGGCCGGCCCGGCCGATCTGCTGGTAGTACGCCACCGGCGAGGCGGGCGCGCCCAGGTGCACCACGAAGCCGAGGTCGGGCTTGTCGAAGCCCATGCCCAGCGCGCTGGTCGCCACCAGGGCCTTGACCCGGTTCGCCAGCAGGTCCGCCTCGGCGGCCAGCCGTGCGTCCTGGTCGGTCCTGCCGGTGTACGAGGCCACCGCGTGCCCGCGCTCGCGCAGGAACTCCGCGACCTCCTCGGCGGCCTGCACGGTCAGCGTGTAGACGATCCCGGCGCCGGGCAGCTCGTCGAGCCGGGACGCCAGCCAGCCCAGCCGCTGTGCCGCCGTGGCCAGCTTCACCACGGACAGCCGCAGGCTGGCCCGGTCCAGCGAGCCGCGCAGCACCAGCGTGTCGTCGTCGCTGCCCAGCCCCAACTGCTCGGTGACGTCGTGCACCACCCGGTCGTTCGCGGTGGCGGTGGTGGCCAGCACCGGGATGCCGGCCGGCAGCTCCGCGATCAGCGCCCGCAGCCGGCGGTAGTCGGGACGGAAGTCGTGGCCCCAGTCGGACACGCAGTGCGCCTCGTCCACCACGAGCATGCCGGCGGTCGCGGTGAGCCGGGGGAGCACCCGGTCGCGGAAGTCGGGGTTGTTCAGCCGCTCCGGGCTGACCAGCAGCAGGTCCACCTCGCCGGCGTCGATCGAGGCGTACAGCTCGTCCCACTCGTCGACGTTCGCGGAGTTCACCGTGACCGCCTTGATGCCCGCGCGCCCGGCCGCCTCGATCTGGTTGCGCATCAGCGCCAGCAGCGGCGAGACGATCACCGTCGGACCGGCGCCGGCCTCCCGCAGCAACGCCGTGGCCAGGAAGTACACCGCCGACTTGCCCCACCCGGTGCGCTGCACCACCAGCGCGCGGCGGCGCTGGCCGACCAGGGCGTGGATGGCCGTCCACTGGTCGTCGCGCAGCCGCGCGTCCGGCCCGGCGAGGTCGGCGAGCAGCTCGTCGGCGCGTCGACGGAGGTCGGTGTCGGTCAGCGTCACGGACATGGCGACCATGGTGCGGCCCGGCCCCGACAACTCCGCGCCCGGGTCTCCTCCGATCCGTCGAGTAGTAGAACGCGCGCGCACAGTGCAGGATGGGCCTGGTGAGCGCAGAACAGTCAGACGTCCGGCAGACGCCCCTGTTCGGCTCGGTGGACGACGTCACCGAGCGGCTGGCCGGGGTGGGCTACCTCGCCTCGACCGCGGCGGCCACCACTGTCTACCTCGCCGACCGGCTCGGCAAGCCCTTACTGGTAGAGGGTCCGGCCGGGGTCGGCAAGACCGAGCTGGCCAAGGCCGTCGCGGCGGCCACCGGCTCCGGGCTGGTGCGGCTGCAGTGTTACGAGGGCATCGACGAGGCCCGCGCGCTGTACGAGTGGAACCACGCCAAGCAGCTGCTGCGGATCACGTCCGGCCAGGGTCGGGAGAGCTGGGACGAGACGCGCGACGACGTGTTCTCCGAGGAGTTCCTGCTGCCCCGCCCGCTGCTCACGGCCATCCGCCGCGACGACCCGACGGTGCTGCTGGTGGACGAGATGGACAAGGCGGACGTGGAGGTCGAGGGCCTGCTGCTGGAGGTGCTCTCCGACTTCCAGGTGACGGTCCCGGAGATGGGCACGGTGACCGCGACCCGCCGCCCGTTCGTGCTGCTCACCTCGAACTCGACCCGTGAGCTGTCCGAGGCGTTGAAGCGGCGCTGCCTGTTCCTGCACCTGGACTTCCCGGACGCCGAGCTGGAGCGGCGGATCGTGCTGACCAGGGTGCCGGAGCTGCCCGAGGCGCTGGCCGACTCGCTGGTACGGACGGTGCGGGTGCTGCGCGGGCTGGAGCTGCGCAAGGTGCCCTCGGTCGCGGAGACCATCGACTGGGCGCGCACCCTGCTCGCGCTCGGCCTGGACACCCTCGACGACGACGCCGCGCGGGCCACCCTCGGCGTCGTCCTCAAGCACCACTCCGACGCCCAGCGGGCGGCGGCCGAGTTGAGGTTGAACTGACGTGACGGTGCCGCTGAAGAACGGGCCACCCGAGCACGGCCTGCCCGGGCACCTGGTCGACTTCGTGAGCGCGCTGCGCCGCCACCAAGTACCGGTCGGGCCGGGCGAGACGGTGGACGCGGCCGCCGTGCTCGGCGCGGTCAACCTGCTGCGCCGCGACGAGCTGCGCGAGGGCCTGGCGTCCGCGGTGCTGCGCCGGTCCGGCCAGCGCGCCGTGTTCGACACGCTGTTCGACCTGTACTTCCCGGCGGCGCTGGGCCGTGGCCACGGCGACGTGGAGGTGCCCTGGACCCCCGACGGCCAGGTCGACCTGGACTCGCTGCGCGACATCCTGGCCGACCTGCTGCGCGACGGGGACGATGCCGCGCTGCGCGAGCTGGCCCGCGCGGTGGTGGACGCGCTCGGGCAGGCCAACGGCCCTGGCTCCGGCGGGCCGAACGGGCCGCGCAACTGGTCGGCCTACCAGGTGCTGCGCCAGGTCAGCCCGGAGACCCTGCTGGCCGGCATCCTGGCCGACCTCCTCGGGGAGAACAAGGACGCATTCGCCGAGGAGGTGGCCCGCCGCGAGATCCGCCAGCGGATTGCCGAGTTCCGCAAGATGGTCACCGAGGAGGTCCGCCGCCGCACCGCCGAGACCCGGGGCCGCGACCAGGTGGCCAAGACCGCGGTGCCCAAGCAGGCCGAGCAGGTGGAGTTCCTGTCCGCCTACGCCGACCAGCTCGCCCAGCTGCGCCGCACCGTCCACCCGCTGGCCCGACGCCTGGCCAGCCGCCTGGCGGTGCGCCGCAAGCACGCCAAGCGAGGCGAGATCGACATGCGCCGCACGCTGCGCCGCTCGATGTCCACCGGCGGCGTGCCGATGCGCCCGGCCTACCGCACCCGCCGCCCCGGCCGCCCGGAGCTGGTGGTGCTCTGCGACGTCTCCGGCTCGGTGGCCGGCTTCAGCCACTTCACCCTGCTGCTGGTCCAGGCGCTGCGCGAGCAGTTCAGCAAGGTGCGGGTGTTCGCGTTCGTGGAGCGCGCCGACGAGGTCACCCACCTGTTCGAGCCCGGCAATGACCTGGCCAACGTGATGACCAGGGTGCTGCGCGAGGCCGAGCTGGTCACCTTCGACGGCCACAGCGACTACGGCGGGGCCCTGGCCAGCCTGGTCGAGCACTGGCCGGACGCGGTCGGCCCGCGCAGCTCGCTGCTCATCCTCGGCGACGGCCGCACCAACTACCGCGACCCCAACCTGTCCGTGCTGCGCCGCCTGATCGGCCAGGCCCGGCACAGCCACTGGCTCAACCCCGAGCCCCGCCGCCAGTGGGGCAGCGGCGACTCGGCCGCCCTGCGCTACGCCGAGCTGATGCCGATGCACGAGTGCCGCACCGTCGCCCAGCTCGCCGACGTGGTCGAGTCACTGCTGCCGGTCTGAGTGCCCGACAAGATGCCGGCCGTGGGCGCGCGCCACCTTGTGTGACCGGCCGAGGACGGTGGCCACCAGGAGCAGCAGCGATACCGCCGTCATGATCCCGCCGAGCAGGTGCAGGCCGGCGTCGGTGGCGCGCTCGCGGTAGGTGACGCCGATCAGGCCGGCGGAGAGCACGGCGCCGATGTACATGAAGGTCCGCATCAGGCCGGCCGCGGTGCCGATCTGGTCGGCCGGGGCCTGGGCGTACATGGCGGCCTGGTTGCCGACGGTGTTCAGGCCGGTCGGGATCCCGAACAGGACGCTGACCCCGACCAGCGCCCAGACCGGCGTAGTGGCGTGCAGGAACAGCAGGCTCGCGCTGCCGGCGGCCAGCGCGGCGGTACCGACCAGCAGCGGCCCGAGCACTCGTCGCCCGCGCGAACCGATCGCCGAGGCCACCGCGGCGACCACGAAGCCGGGCACCAGCAGCACGCCGGTGGCCGAGGACGAGCGGCCGGTGCTCTGCTCCAGCCATTGTGTCCAGCCGTATACGAAGCAGTAGTTGACCAGGAACGTCGCCGCGTAGCGCAGGTAGGTGGCGGTCAGCGGGCGGTTCGCGGCGAGCATCCGGGTGTCCAGGAACGGGGTGTGCGCGCGGTGCTCCCACCAGAGCAGGCCGCCCAGCGCCAGCACGCCGAGCGCCAGCAGCGGCCAGGACGGCGTGGCCAGCTTCATCAGGAACAGCATCAGGCAGGTCAGGCCGGTTGCGAACAGCGCGAGGCCTGGCACGTCCAGTGCCCGGAACAGCTCGCTCGCGCGGTGCCGGGTGCCGGTCCGGGAGTCCGAGGGCAGCCAGCACAGCGCGAACACCGCGCCGACCAGCGCCATCGGCAGGTTGACCAGGAAGATCGCCCGCCAGCCGCCGGCCGCGATGAGCAGGCCGCCCAGCGGCGGACCGACCGCCATGCTGACCTGCCCGGCGATGGCCAGCGCGCCCAGCACGCTCCCGGGCGCCGAGGTGTCCAACCGCTCGGACTGCCGGCGTACCAACGCCATCGCCGCCGGGTACGCCGCCGAGGTGCCCAGCCCGATCACCACCCGCGCGACGACCAACCAGCCCAGCGTGGGACCGGCATAGCCGAGCAGACCGCCGGCGCCGACCAGGGCCAGCCCGGTCAGGTACACCCGCCGGGCGCCGAAGCGGTCGGCGAGCTTGCCCATGGTGGGCTGGCCGACCGCGGTGGCCAGGTAGAGCGCGGACACCAGCCACGCCGTGGTCTCCGCGCCGACGCCGAACGCGGTGCCGATCGACACCAGCGCCACGGCGATGATCGAGGAGTTGATCGGGTTCAGGATCGAGCCGGTGGACACCGCCGTGACGAACCGGGCGCCGAAGCCCAGCGCGGCCGGGTCCCGGTTCACGGCGTCCGCCGTTCGAACCGTTCGTACGTCTCGATCTTGTCGTCGATCGCCTTCAGGTCGTCCTGCAGCGCGGCGATCCGGGCGGCGACGGCCTGGCGGTGGCCCAGCAGCAGCTCCCGCCGCTCGCCGGTGGTGGCCTCTCCGGCCCGGGCCAGCTCGGCGTACCGACGCAGCCGCGCGATGGGCATCCCGGTGTTGCGCAGGCGCGCGACCAGGCGGATCCAGGACTCGTCGCGCTCGGAGTACCGGCGCCGGCCGTTGGTCCTGGGCGGCGGGGCGATCAGGCCCTCGCGCTCGTAGTAGCGCAGGGTGTCGGCGCTCAGGCCGGTGCGGGCGGCCATCTCGGTGATGGACAGCAACGGGGTCACGTCCTGGAGTCTCCTGGTTGGAGTGCACTCCAGGTCAAGCGTCAGTACTGGCGGGTTCGGGTGCCCTCGTCCAGGATCCGGTCCAGGTCCGCCACGGAGGTGCCGTTGGTGCCGGACGCGCTGCGCAGGAGCTGGCCGCCGGTGGGCAGCTCGCGGCGGCTCGGCCAGCTCTCGGCCTTCCACAGGCTGGAGCGGACGAACGCCTTCGCGCAGTGCATGTACAGCTCGTCCACCCGCACCTCGATGACGATCTCCGGGCGGTGGCCCTTGACGGTCAGCTGGTCGGCGTACGGCGCGTCGCGCAGGATCGTCGCGGTGCCGTTCACCCGGATCGTCTCGTTCATCCCGGGCACCAGGAACAGCAGCGCCACCTTCGGCTGGGTCAGGATGTTCTGGAAGCTGTCCAGCCGGCGGTTGCCCTTGCGGTCGCCGAACGCGAGCGTGTGGTCGTCCAGGACCAGCACGCTGCCCGGCGGGTCGCCGCGCGGCGAGACGTCGCAGTCGCCGTCGGGCGAGGCGGTGGCGAGCAGGAAGAACGGGCTCGCCCGCAGGACCCGGGCGGACTCCTCGTCGATGTGATCGGTGACCTTGTCGACGGCGAGCCCGGACGGCTCACCCATGATCTCGCGCAGCTCGTCCTCGGTGGTGATCCGCGTCCCCGGCATGCCTCCGACGGTAACCGGACTTTCCCCGGCACGCAGGGTGTGCACCCGTTCGCCCGAACCCGGCGCTATATCCTGCCGCAATGGGCGGCGGATGTGAGGAGCCGAGGCGCATCGGCGTCATGGGCGGCACCTTCGACCCCATCCACCACGGTCACCTGGTCGCCGCCAGCGAGGTGAGCTTCAAGTTCGGGCTGGACGAAGTGATCTTCGTGCCGACCGGCCAGCCGTGGCAGAAGAGTAACCGGATGATCAGTCCGGCCGAGGACCGGTACCTGATGACGGTGGTCGCCACCGCGTCCAACCCTCGGTTCTCGGTGGACCGCGCGGACATCGACCGCCCCGGCCCGACGCACACCGTGGACACCCTGCGCGAGCTGCGCGAGAAGTACCCGGGCAGCCAGCTGTTCTTCATCACCGGCGCGGACGCGCTCGCCCAGATCCTGTCCTGGCACAAGGTCGAGGAGCTGTTCGAGCTGGCCCACTTCGTGGGGGTGACCAGGCCCGGTTACGAGCTCGGCGACGAGCACCTCCCGGACGGCTCGGTCACGTTGATCGAGGTGCCGGCGATGGCCATCTCGTCGACCGGATGCCGGCAACGGGTCAGGGAGGGGCGCCCGGTCTGGTACCTGGTGCCGGACGGCGTCGTCCAGTACATCTCCAAGCGGCACCTGTACCGGGCGAACGACTGCTGACCGGCACGAACTACTGCGCCTCGCCGTCCTCGCGGGTGAGCAGGCGCAGATGTGTGATGGCCATGTCGATCGCGGAAGCCATCGGCGTGACATCGCGGCAGGTCTGCGCCAACAGGTAGCCGCCCTGGACGGCCGCCACGAAGCCCGTGGCGAGCTGGGCCACGTCGGCGTCCCTCGGGATGACACCTTCCTGTTGAAACCGGCGAAGGAGGTCCTCGAAGAGTTCTTGCCAGGCCGTGAACAGGTCGAGCAGTTTCCCGCGCGCGATCGAGTCCTGATCGGAGACCTCGTTCGCCAGGGAGCCCAGGGGGCACCCGTACCGGCCCTCTTGCAGGGCATTGTGCTCGACGAGTGCATCTCGCCAACGTCGCAGGCCCGCGAACGTCCTCACTTTCTCCAGGCGTTCTCGCTCACCGGTAATCGTTCGCTCGCCCACAAACTCGATCACCGCGCGCACCAGGGCCGGCTTGTCCTCGAAGTGTCGGTACAGCTGCGACTTGCTGACCTTGCTCGCTGAGACGACATCGTCCAGTGTCGTTCCACCGACTCCTCGCACGCGCATCAGTTCGGCGGCGTTGGCGACGATTCGAGACCTCGTCTTCGCGCCGCGCGCCGTCAACCGCGCGGCCGCGGCCGTCCGCGCGCGCTCCTCCACGCCGCCATGGTAGTGACTACCCGGTCGTATCTGGACGATTCCGTCTCAATGATCGTCGAAATACTTGCAACAGGACGCTACTCTGGACGAACTCGTCCAGTTGTAGCGCTGGACACAAGGAGGTGTCGGATGAAGGCGATCGTGGTGACGGACCAGGCCGAGGGAACGGCCGGGATGACGCTGGTCGAGCGTCCTGAGCCGGAGGCCGCGGGGAACGACGTCCTCGTCGAGGTTCACGCGTCGGGATTCACCCCGGGTGAGCTGTCGTGGCCGTCGACCTGGACGGATCGCCTCGGCCGCGACCGGACGCCGTCGATCCCGGGGCACGAGCTGGCCGGTGTGGTCAGCGTCCTCGGCTATGGGACGACGGGGCTGTCGGTCGGACAGCGGGTGTTCGGCCTCACCGACTGGACTCGCGACGGCACCCTCGCGGAGTTCGCGGCCGTCGAGGCGCGCAACCTCGCGCCGCTGCCGGGCGACGTCGACTTCACGGTGGGCGCGAGCCTGCCGATCTCGGGGCTGACCGCATGGCAGGGACTGTTCGAGCACGGCCACCTTCGGCCGGGACAGAGCGTGCTCGCGCACGGTGCGGCCGGCGGCGTCGGATCGATGGTGGCCCAGCTCGCGCGTGAGGCCGGTGCGTACGTCATCGGTACCGGGCGCGCCGCCGACCGTCAGGCCGTGCTCGACTTCGGCGCGATGGAGTTCGTCGACCTCGAGAACGACTCACTGGAAGACGTCGGCGGAGTCGATGTGGTGTTCGACGTCATCGGTGGCGACATCGGGAAGCGGTCGGCGGCGCTGGTCCGAGCCGGCGGAACACTGGTGACCATCGCCGGCCCGCCGGCCGCACGGCCCTCGGACGGCCTGGCGATCGACTTCGTCGTCGAGTCCGATCGCGCCCAGCTCGGTGAGGTTGTCCAGCGGGTGCGGGACGGACGTCTGCGGACGGTCATCGGCAACGTCGCGACCCTCGACGATGCCGTCGCCGCCTTCAACCCGACCGAGCGGACCAACGGAAAGACGATCATCCGCGTACGTCCGTGACGGTCGAGGGAAGCCTGGTCAGGAGAAGATGGCGTGCACCTGGTCGACCGCCTCCGGGCCGTAGCCGACCGTGCCCACCGGGACGGCGCCGTCGATCGCCTCGATGATCCGGCCCGCCCACACCGGGCCGAAGCCGCCGCACAGCTCGATCAGCTGCACGCCCTCGGCCACCAGTCGCCGCGCCACCTCGACACCCTGCTCGGGCTTCTCCACGCCGACCAGCACGGTGCGGCAGCTCCCGGTGTCGGCGACCGTGTACGAGCCAGCCGCGTCGCTGCCGGCCGCCGTGTAGATGAAGCCCCAGTGGGTCAGCGCCATGCTCCCTTCCTACCCGAGCACGGCGGTGCCGGCCGTCGCGGCGTGACGCACCGCATCCAGGAGCTCGTGCACCCGTACGCCGGTCGCGAAGTCCGGGACGTTCCGCCCGCCGGTGCGGATGTCCTCGGCGAGGTGCCGGTAGAGCCGTGACACGTGGCGCGCGGCGGTCACCGTGATCGCCGAATCGGGCCGGTGCCGCGCGGGGATCGGAAGTTCTCGCCACGGACGGCCGGGGCCGTCGGACGCGAGCAGGCGCAGCTCACCGATGGGCAGTTGGACGTCTTCGAGGGCGGTGGCCGGGGTCGACACGAGGGCCAGGCTTCCCGAGGTGCCGGCGATCTCCAGCCTGGACCTCGGCTCGGCCACCTCGGCCTGCGCGATGTGCACCGAGGCGACCACGCCGTCGCCCAGCACGCCGCTGACCAGCACGTGGTCCGGGCTGGTGACGGCCACCTCGGCGCCGGTCTCGGCCACGGCCAGCGTCGGGTGGCGCACCGCGAGCGTGGCGGACAGCTCGGAGAACCCGCCGAGCAGGTACTCCAGCGCGTCCAGGGCGTGGCCGCCGATGACCTCGAGCAGGCCGGCGCCGTTGGTGGCGTCGAGGGTGTACGCGGCCCAGCCGGGCAGCGTCCCGCCGGCGCCCAGGGCGCGGGCCGTGAACAGGTTCACCGACGTGACCCGGCCCAGCTCGCCGTGGGCGAGAAGCTCCCTGGCGTAGCCGACCGCCGGGGCGTACCTGGTCTGCAGCCCGACCGCAGTGTGCACCTCCCGGGCCGACCCGGCGAGCGCCACGCCCTCCTCGGTGGTCCGCGCCAGCGGCCACTCGCAGTAGACGTGCTTGCCCGCCGCGAGCGCCGCGCCGACCAGCTCGGCGTGCGCGGGCACCTTGACGGTGACGGTGACCAGGTCCACGTCCGGGTGTTCGGCCAGCGCGCGCGGGTCGGTGAACGCGTGCGCGGCGCCGAACATCCCGGCCGCCCGCTCGGCGCTCTCCGCCCTGCTGGTGCCGACCGCGACGAGCCGGTACTCGGGCAGCGCCCGCAGCGCCGGGACGTGCGCCCGGCCGGCCCAGCCCCGGTCCGGGCCGGCGCCGATGATCCCCACCCCGATCGGTCTCATCCTTCCTCCCTTCGCATAAGCGGACTTTGTGCGTCCGCTTATGCGAGCCTAGCAGGAAGCGGACGTGAGGCGTCCGGATAGGCTGGAGGCATGAGCGGTGCGGACGGCGCGGTGACACGGCTGCTGGCCGGGGGCGGCGGTCAGCCGCGCGCGGACGCCCGGCGCAACGTGGCGCGCCTGGTGGATGCCGCCCGGGCCGCGGTCGCGGAGGTCGGCGTGCAGGTCACCGCGCACGAGATCGCCCGGCGGGCCGGGGTGGGGGTGGGCACCTTCTACCGGCGGCTGCCGTCCAGGGAGGCGCTGCTGGAGGCCGTGCTCGCCGACGTCATCGACGAGATGCTGGCCCTGGCCCGCGAGTGCCTGCGTGATCCGGACCCGTGGCGCGGGTTCCGCCGGTTCGCCGTCGACTACGTCCAGCTGCGGGTGGCCAGCTGCGGGCTCAACGAGGCGCTCGGCGAGCACCGGGGCCTGGACCTGGACCCAGCGCTGGCCGAGCTGCGCGGGCACCTGGAGCGCCTGGTCACCCGCGCGGTCCAGGCCGGGGCGATGCGCGCCGACGTGCGCTGGCCGGACGTGGCCTTCCTGCTCGCCTCGGCCGTGCCGGAGCCGGCGACGATCGGGCTGCGCGCCGAACCGGAGCAGTGGCGCCGCAACCTGGACGTCATCCTGGACGGCCTGGCGGCCCCGACCAGCCCGTTCAGTAGTGTGAAAGGCCGAGTCGAACCTGGAGTGGAGGGAGTGCGGTGAGCGCGACCACGCAGTCGTTGGAGTTGGCCAGGGTCGCGGCCGGCGCCGCGGCCAACAAGAAGGCACGCGAGATCGTGGTGCTCGACGTCTCCGACCGGCTGGTCATCACCGACTGCTTCGTGATCGCCTCGGCCCCCAACGAGCGTCAGGTGCAGGCGATCGTCGACGAGGTGGAGGAGCGGCTGCGGATGGCCGGCAGCAAGCCGATCCGCCGCGAGGGCACCCGGGAGGGTCGCTGGGTGCTGCTCGACTTCGTGGACGTGGTGGTGCACATCCAGCACGCCGAGGAGCGCGGCTTCTACGGGCTGGACAGGCTGTGGAAGGACTGCCCGAGGATCGAGTTCCCGGAGGCCCGGGTCGATCCGGCGGGCGATGATGATCCCGACACGGAGGGGTACGCCGGGTGACGCTGCGGCGGCTGGTGTTGGTGCGGCATGGCGAGACCGACTTCAACGCCGAAGGCCGTATGCAGGGACATCTGGAGTCCGAGCTCACCCCGGTCGGGGTTTCTCAGGCGCGGCGGGTGGCGCCGGCGCTGGCCCGGTTCAAGCCGGCCCGCCTGGTCAGCTCCGACCTGAGCAGGGCGGCCCGCACCGCCGAGGAGATCGGGCTGGTCTGCGGCCTGCCGGTGGAGCTGGACACCCGGCTGCGGGAGACGCACCTGGGGGAGTGGCAGGGGCTCACCGTCGAGCAGGTCGAGGAGGGCTGGCCCGGCGCGCTGGACACCTGGCGGGCGGACCCGACCTGGTCGCCGCCCGGTGGGGAGTCCCGGGTGGCGGTGGCTGCGCGGGCGATGCCGCTGGTGGAGGAGCTGGCGGCGAAGTTCGCCCCGGAGCCGCCGACGACGGTGCTGCTGTGCGCGCACGGCGGGTTGATCTCGGCGTTGACCTGCGCGCTGCTCGGGCTGGAGCCGTCCAGCTGGACGGCGCTGGGCGGGCTGGACAACGCGCGCTGGGCAACCGTGCGGCGCCGCCCGGCCCCGACCGCGCCGTGGCGGCTGACCGGGTACAACGTCGGCATCCTGGACTGAGACGTGTCCGGACCGGTGCTGCTGGTGCTCGGCGACTCGCTGGCCTTCCACGGCCCGTCGCGCGCGGAGCCGGCGAACGAGCCCCGGCTGTGGCACAACGTCGCGGCCGAGGCCCTTGGCGGGCGCGCCGAGCTGCTCGCCGGGTACGGCTGGACGGCGCGGCACGCCTGGCGGGCGCTGATCCACGACCCCCGGATCTGGCCGGTGATGCCCACGGTGGACGCGCTGGTGCTCGGCGTCGGTGGCATGGACACGTTGCCCTCGCCGCTGCCGACGGCGGTGCGCGAGCTGATCCCGTCGCTGCGTCCTGACGGGCTGCGGCGGGTGGTGCGGGACGGTTACCAGGCGGCGCAGCCGTGGCTGTCCCGGGCGCTCGCCCGGCTCCCCGGCGGTGGGCCGGTCGCACTGCCGCCCGCGCAGACGGTGCGGTACCTGGAACAGTGCCGGCGCGCGGTGACGACCATCCGGCCGGGCATCCCGGTGGTGGCGTTCCTGCCCAGCGTGCACCGGGCGCCGGCGTACGGGTACGCGCACCCGGGGCGGCGTCCCGCCGAGCGGGCGACGCGGGCGTGGGCCACCTCGGTGGGCGCCGCGACGCTGGACGTGCCGACGCTGGTGCGCTCGCACGTGTTCGCCGGCGAGGGGAACCCGGACGGCATGCACTGGGGTTGGTGCGGCCACCGCGTCGTCGGCGAGGCGCTCGCCAAACTGCTCCGCGAGTCGGGGCTCTCGGCACCTTGAGTCGGGGCTCTCGGCACCCTGAGGGGTTGTTCACGCTCCAGCCAGGAGGGCGGGCCGGAGGCTCGTCCGAGTGGCTGGATCGGGCTTTGTGATCGCCGGAGGCGATTCGTGAACAACCCCGGTTCACGGGATGACCGAGTCGGGGGTTTGGGCGCCTTTGCGGTGGGGCGGCCGGCTGGATGCGTCGTGGCGGCACGCTCTAGGGTCGAGCGACCGCATCGGGTCGGCGCGCTCCGACCCCACCAAGTCGTCCTGACGGCCGGAGGTCGGCGTGCCCGTCGCCGTGGTGACCGACTCCACCGGCTACCTGCCGGCCGGGTTGGCCGAGCAACACCGCATCCACGTGGTGCCGCTGCGGGTAGTGTGGGGCGAACGGACCGGGCTGGACATCGTGGACGTCGGGCCGGCCGAGGTCCGGGCGGCGCTGGCCGACTCGAACGTGCTGGTCGGCACCTCCCGGCCGGCGCCCGCCGAGTTCGCCGCGCGCTATCGGGAGCTGCTGGACGGGGGCGCGGACGAGATCGTCTCGGTGCACCTGTCCCGGCGGCTGTCCGGCACCTGGGAGGCCGCGCGGATCGCCGCCGAGGAGGTCGGTTCCGGTCGGGTGCGGGTGGTCGACTCCAGGTCGACCGGGATGGGGCTCGGGTTTGCCGTGCTGGCCGCGTCGCGGGTGGCGTTGGCGGGTGGTGAGGGTGCGGAGGTGGAGGCGGCCGCCGCCGATGTGGCCGCCCGGAGCCGGGTGTTCTTCTGCGTGGACTCGCTGGAGCACCTGCGCCGGGGCGGGCGGATCGGCGCGGCGGCAGCCTGGTTGGGGAGTGCGCTCGCGATCAAGCCGGTGCTGCATGTCAGCGACGGGTTGATCGAGCCGTTGGAGAAGGTGCGGACGGCCGCGAGGGCGGCGACTCGGATGGTGGAGCTGGCGGCGCGGGAGTGCGGGACGGGGCCGGCGGAGCTGGCGGTGCACCATCTGGGCGCGGTGGCGCGTGCGGAGGAGCTGGCCGGACGGCTGGCGGAGCGGTTGCCGGCGGCGGGGCCGTGCGTGGTGTCCGAGGTGGGAGCCGTGCTCGGGGCGCACGCCGGGCCGGGGTTGTTGGGGGTTGTCGTGGTGCCCGGTGTGTCCGGCGTGCCCGCCGACCGAGCGGGGCGTACGTCGCCCCGGCCAGTGTGACACGCCGACCGGACGTTTTCGCGCCCTCCGGCGCCGTGGCGGCTCGGTTGTCCACAACTCCCGGGTAATCCACAGGGCGGGCCGCTGACCTGCACCGATCGCTCGGGAACTTCCTAGCCTCGCTCCCATGACGACGGCGCGCAGTGACGTTTCAACCGAGCAGGAGAGGTCGGCGGCCGAGCGGCTGGCCGCGCTTCGGGCGGCGCGGGGCTCTCCGGGCGCGGCGCGGGCTCGCGGTGACACCGCCCGGCCGGCCGAACGGCGGCCGTCCCCGCGCGCACCCGGAGCCCGCACCAAGCCCGCGCCGACCGACACCGCCCCGCTCCCGGTCCTCCCCGCCCCGCCCCGGTCGCTGACCCGGCTGCTGGAGCGGTGGCTGCCCTCGGCGTGGCGCGGCGCGCGACTGGACCCGGGCCGGCCGGGCGCGCTGGCGCTCGTGATCGTCGCCGTCCTCGCGGCCGTGCTCGCCACCGTCGCGGTCTGGCGCTCCCGGCCGGTCGCCGAGCCGGCGCCCGCACTCGCGGTGGCCACGCCCGCCGTGGAGACCGCCCCGTCCGTGCCAGCGCCCGCGCGAGCCCCGACCGCCGGCCAGCCGCTGGTGATCAGCGTCGCCGGCAAGGTCCGGCGGCCCGGCCTGGTCCGGTTGCCCGACGGCTCACGGGTCGCCGATGCGATCGCGCAGGCCGGCGGCCCGACCCGAGACGCGGACCTGACCACGCTGAACCTCGCACGGCGCCTCACCGACGGCGAGCAGATCCTGGTCGGCCTGCCGCAACCGGCCGAAGCCGCCGCCGGCGCACCGGCGAGCCCGTCCGGCGGACCCGGCGCCGCCGCACCGCCGTCCACGGGCGGCAAGGTCGACCTGAACCGCGCCACCCTGGAGCAGCTGGACACCCTCCCGGGCATCGGCCGGGTCACCGCCCAGCGAATCCTCGACTGGCGCACCCAACACGGCCGGTTCACCTCGATCGAGCAGCTCCGCGAGGTCGAGGGCATCGGTGAGCGCCGGTTCGGCCAGCTCAGGGCGCAGGTGACGATATGAGCCGCCCGGACGAGCGACCCGACCCGGCCGACGTCCTCGACCTGCGCCTGGTGCCCGCCGCCCTGCTGAGCTGGCTGGTGGTGATCCTCGGGCTCACCGCGGGCTGGCCGGTGTCCGCGATCGTCGCCGGGCTCGCCGTGCTGGTCGGGTTGCTCGCCCTGGCGCGGCCGGCCCGCCGTCGAGGTCGGTACGCCCACGGCCTGCTCGCCGCCGCCGGATGCGTCGCCGTCGCCGGCCTGGTGACCACCCTGAACGTCGCCCAGGTCACCCGGCACCCGTTGCGTGACGCGGCGGCACAGGGCAGCGCCGCCACGGTCCGCGCCGTCGTCACCGGCGACCCCACGCCGCTGCTGAGCGCGGGGTCCGACGGCTACGGCGGCCGCCAGGGCGGGGCCACCGAGGTGACGATCTCGACCGAGCTGGTGAGCGCGAGCTCGGGCGGCGGCCGATGGACCACCGGAGGCCGGTTGCTGTTGATCGCCTCCCGGGCGGAGTGGGGGAGCGTCCTGCCCGGCTCCGAGCTGACCGCCTCCGGGCTGCTCGCCCCGGCGACCAGGCCCGACCTGACGGTCGCCGTGCTGCGAGTGCGCGGCCCGCCCACCGACGCGACCGAGCCGCCCTGGTGGCAGCGCGGCGCGGACACCCTGCGCGACGGCCTGCGCCGGACGGCCGCATCGGTGCTGCCCGAACGCCCGGCCCAGCTGCTGCCCGGCCTGGCCATCGGTGACACCAGCACGATGTCCTGGACGCTGCGCGAGGAGTTCCGGGCCACCGGGCTCACGCACCTGGTCGCGGTGAGCGGGGCGAACCTCGTGATCGTGTGCGGCGCCGTGTTCGGGCTGCTGGGCCTGCTGCAAGCCGGGATCCGCACGCGCGTGCTGGTGGCACTGCTCGCGCTGGTCGGGTTCGTGCTGTTGGCCCGGCCGTCACCGAGCGTGCTGCGGGCCGCCGTGATGGGCGGGGTCGGTCTGCTCGCGGTGCTGGCCGGCCGGCGCCGGCAGGTGATCCCGGCGCTCGCGGCCGCCGTGATCGGACTGCTGCTCATCGACCCGGCATTGGGCACCGATCCGGGGTTCGCGCTGTCCGTGCTGGCCACCGCCGCGCTGGTGCTGCTCGCACCGCCGTGGGCCGCCTGGCTGCGCGCGCACGGCGTGCCACCGGGTGCCGCCGAGGCGTTGGCGGTGCCCTCGGCCGCGCACCTGGTCACCGCTCCGCTCGTGGCCGGCCTGTCCGGCCAGGTCAGCCTGGTCGCGGTGGTGGCCAACCTGCTGGTCGCCCCGGCGGTGGCACCGGCGACGGTGTTGGGCGTGCTGGCCGCGGTGGTGTCACCGGCCAGCACGGCGGTCGCGGAGTTCTGCGTCTGGCTGGCGGGGCATCCAGTGGCCTGGCTGGTCACGGTGGCGCACTGGGGCGCGGCAGTGCCGGGCGGCTCGGTGCCGTGGCCGGCCGGGGTCGGCGGAGCCCTGCTGCTGGCGGCGGCCGTGGTCGGGGTGGTGGTGATGTTCCGCCGCCGGCGGGTGCGGGCGTTGGTCGTGGCGGCGTTGCTGGGTGCGCTGCTGGTCCTGGTCCCGACGCGGTTCGCCACCCCGGGGTGGCCGGTGGAGGGCTGGTCGGTGGTGGCCTGCGACGTCGGCCAGGGAGACGCCCTGGTTCTGGCCACCGACCAGCCCGGCCGGGCGGTTCTGGTGGACGCGGGCACCGAGACCGGAGCGGTGGACGGCTGCCTGAGCCGCCTCGGGGTCAGCGTGCTGTCGCTGGTGGTGGTCAGCCACCTGCACGCCGACCACGTGGGCGGGCTCGGTGCCGCCCTCGACGGCCGCGCGGTGGGAGCGGTGGCCGTCGGCCCGGCCCGCCAGCCGGCGTGGGCGTTCGAGCGCGTACACCGGCTGGCGAGCGGGAACCGGGTCCCGGTCGTCGAGCTGCGCGCCGGCCAGCGGCTGAGCTGGCCGGGCCTGGTCCTGGACGTGCTCGGCCCGCGCGAGCCGCCGGCCTACCTGGACCCGGAGGACGGGACGGACGTGAACAACACCTCGCTGGTGCTGCGCGCGACCACCCGAGGCGGCACCGTGCTGCTGCCCGGCGACATCGAGCTGCTCGCCCAGGCGAACCTGCTCACCGACGGCGCCCTGCTACGCGCCGACGTGCTCAAGGTCCCGCACCACGGTTCCCGGTACACCTCGCCGGGCTTCCTGGCGGCGGTGCATCCTCGGCTCGCGCTGGTCAGCGTGGGCGCGGGCAACCGCTACGGACACCCGAACGCCGCCGTCCTGGACGCGCTGGGCAGGGGTGGCGCGCTGGTACGCCGCACCGACCAGGCCGGCGACGTGGCGGTGGTCGCCGCCAGGGACGGGCCCGTGGCGGTCGCCCGCGGCCAACCTCGGCCGGCACCCCGCCGTGGCTGAGGCGCCGGCCGGTGGCGCGGGCTCGGCCCGGCCGTGCTCAGCCGGCGAGCGCCTCCCGCACCGCGGCGGTGGACGCCGACACCACGGCCGTCGGGCGGGCGTGGTCGGCGACGGCGTCCAGGGTCTTCAGCCCGTCCCCGGTGATCAGCAGCACGGTGTCCGCATCCGGGTCCAGCTGGCCGCTCTCGACCAGCTTGCGGGTGCACGCCACGGTCACCCCACCCGCGGTCTCGGCGAAGATCCCCTCGGTGCGGGCCAGCAGCCGGATCGCGTCCACCACCTCGGAGTCCGAGACGTCGGTCACCGCGCCCCCGGTGCGACGCACGCTGTCCAGCACGTACGGGCCGTCGGCCGGGTTACCGATGGCGAGCGAGCGCGCGATCGTGTCCGGGCGCACCGGCCGGACCACGTCCTGCCCCTGCGCGTACGCGGTGGACACCGGGGAGCACCCGGTGGCCTGGGCGCCGAACATCCGGTACGGGGTCGGCTCGACCAGGCCGAGCTTGCCCAGCTCGCCGAACGCCTTGTCCACCTTGGTCAGCTGGGACCCGGAGGCCACCGGCACCACGATCTGGCCCGGCAGCCGCCAGCCGAGCTGCTCGGCCACCTCGAAGCCGAGCGTCTTGGAGCCCTCGGCGTAGTACGGCCGGACGTTCACGTTCACGAACGCCCAGTCCTCCTCCTCGGCGGCCAGCTCGGTGGCCAGCCGGTTCACGTCGTCGTAGTTGCCGTCGACGGCGATCAGGGTGCCGTCGTACACGGCCGTCATCTGGATCTTCGCCCGCTCCAGGCTCTTCGGGATGAGCACCACCGAGCGCCAGCCGGCGCGGGCGGCCGCCGCGGCCACGGCGTTCGCCAGGTTGCCGGTGGACGGGCAGGCCAGCACCCGGAACCCCAGCTCACGGGCGGCCGCCAGGGCCACCGCGACGACCCGGTCCTTGAACGAGTGGGTCGGGTTGCCGGTGTCGTCCTTCACCCACAGCCGCTTGATTCCCAGCTCGGCGCCCAGCCGCTCGGCCCGTACCAGCCGGGTCAGCCCGGGCTCGGTGTTGGGGTGGCGGGCGACGTCCGCCGGCACCGGCAGCAGCGGGGCGTAGCGCCAGATCGACTTCGGGCCGGCCTCGATGCGCTCGCGGGTCACGTCGCCGAAGTCGTAGGCCACCTCGAGCGGGCCGAAACACTCCGGACAGGCGAACTCGGGGGCCAGCGGGATCTCGTGGCCGCACTCCCGGCAGGACAGGGCGCGGGCGGAACCCAGGTCGAGCGAGGTGTTCGTGGACAGGGCAGCGGTGTCAGCGCTCATGGCGAGGTCTCCTCATCTGTCCCGCGCTTGCGGGTCGGAATTGGCACCGTGATCGTCGACGACCTCGCCCTACGGACGTGCTGCGCTACGGCAATGCGCAGATCGCTCGACGCCGGTTGCCGGGGCTTCGCAGGGCCGTTCCCTCTGCCCCTCTGGATGAGCCGTATTCGGTTGTGCCCGGTCACCGGGCGGTCCGCATCGGAACGGACTGCCAAACACGGTACGTCAAGGTCGTCGGGTCCGCCCAGCGCGTCTCGTGATCTGGGAGCGGGCTCACCCTTCCGATGCCGCCCGGGGGTGGGCCTGGGACGATGGCGGCATGAGTCGCTCCGCCGCGAGCCCGACCGGCGACACCGACCAGGTCGGGGTGACAGCGATCCCGCTGCGGTTGATCATCGGGGACGAGGAGCTGCTGGTCGAGCGGGCGGTGGCGCGGGCGCTGGCGTCCGCGCGGGCCGCCGACCCGGACGCGGAGCTGCGCCGGGTCGCCGCCGCCTCGTTGACCCGTTCCGAGCTTGCCGAGCTGGTCAGTCCCTCGCTGTTCGCCGAGGGGCGGGTGGTGGTGCTGGACTCCGCGCACGAGGCGAGCAAGGACGTCGCCGCCGCGATCACGGACTACGTCAAGGCGCCCGTCGACGGGGTGAGCCTGGTGGTGCTGCACGCCGGCGGCGCGCGCGGCAAGGCGCTGGCCGACGCGCTGCGCTCCGCCGGTGCCGAGGTCACCGAATGCACGAGGGTGACCAGGTACGACGAGCGGGTCGACTTCGTCAAGGCCGAGGTCCGCCGCGCCGGCGGGCGGATCACGCAGGACGGCGTGCGGGTGCTCATCGACGCGGTCGGCAACGACCTGCGCGAGCTCGCGGCCGCCGCCGGGCAGCTGGTCGCCGACACCGCCGGGGCCGTCGACGAGACCGCCGTGCGCCGCTACCACCGGGGCCGCGCCGAGGTGACCGGTTTCGCGGTGGCCGAGAAGGCGGTCACCGGGGACCGGGCCGGCGCGCTGGAGGCGCTGCGCTGGGCGGAGCTGCTGGGCGTGCCGGCCGTGCTGGTGGCCGACGCGCTGGCCGACGCCGTGCGCACGGTGGCCAAGGTGGGCGCGGCCGGTCGCGGCGACCCGTACCGGATGGCGGGATCGCTGGGCATGCCGCCGTGGAAGGTCCGCAAGGCGCAGGCGCAGGCCAGGGGCTGGCGCCCGGCCGGGATCGCGCGCGCCATGGCGGCGGTGGCCGAGGTGAACGCCGACGTCAAGGGCGCATCGGCGGATGCGAACTACGCGCTGGAGCGCGCGGTCATGAGGGTGGTGAGCGCCCGCGAGGCGCGCTGAACGCGCTGGACGGTCGAGGGCCGCACACACGTCGGCGGCGCTGCCCCACGGGAGTGGACAGCGCCGCCGATGTGCCGAAGAAGTTCTACCAGGTCTTCGTTGTCGCTGAGTACAGCGTTACATCCGATCCGGAAATTCCCTACCGGATGTGACGTAGACCCGATGTGACGTGGGTCAAAGCCCAGGTCAGAGCGCGTTGGCCCGGCGGGCCATGGCCGACTTCTTGTTCGCCGCCTGGTTGCGGTGGATGACGCCCTTGCTGGCCGCCTTGTCCAGCGCGCGGCTGGCGTAGCGCTGCCGCTCGACGATCTGCTCGGTGTCCCCGGCCTCGACGGCCTCGCGGAAGCGGCGGATCGCGGTGCGCACGGCGGACTTCACGGACTTGTTGCGCAGGCGACGCTTCTCGTTGGTCTTGACCCGCTTGATCTGCGACTTGATGTTGGCCACGCGACTGCCTCTGGTCTTCCTGTTCGTTGTCGTCCGCCGCGCGCCGGGACCTTGGCGCCGGAGTGCTGCCGGATTCCTCTGGCCCAGCGGTGGGATCACGCCGGGCGTTCGGCCTCCCAGGGTAACAGCGCGGGTCGGCCTCAGGGTTCCCGGGGCGAATCTCCGTAATCTCCCTGATGTCCCGCCCCACCCCTCCCGGCCACGATCGATGGCATGAGGGGAACACAGCTTTCAGACCAGCCGGCGCCCGCCTCGATCGGTACCGACCGCGTCCCGCACCCCCCGTCGGCCGTGCGCACCCCCTGCGCCGACGCCAACCCCGACCTGTGGTTCGCCGAGCGTCCGGCCGAGCTCAACGTCGCCAAGGCGCTCTGCGCGCACTGCCCGATCAAGGCCGCCTGCCTGGCCGGCGCGCTGGAGCGCGGCGAGCCGTGGGGGGTCTGGGGCGGTGAGATCGTCCAGCAGGGTGTCGTACTGGCGTACAAGCGCGGCCGCGGCCGGCCGAGCAACGCCGACCGCCAGCTCGGCCTGGTCACCAAGGTCGCCGATCCGAACGCGGACGGTGCCTCGGACATCGTCGAGGCCGCCGCCCGTCGCGCCGACCGGGCAGCCAGGGTCTCCGCCGAGCGGCGCCGGGCTCGCCGTCGCGTCACCGTCGTCCCCGGCGGCGCCGATGGGACCGGCCGGCCCACCGTGAGCGTGCACGGCCCGGCGGCGGCACACAGCTTCGCGTCGTGACACACAGGCCGGGCGTTGTGTGCGGCGCCGAGACGCCGTATGCGGCGCGGGTGGCGGGCGGTCACCAGGTTCGGTAGGGGAGGAACTTGCCGTTCAGGGTGAGCTTGACGCGGTCGCCGTTGGGGTCGGGGACGCGTTCGACGGACAGCTCGAAGTCGATCGCGCTCATGATCCCGTCGCCGAACCGCTCGCGGATCAGCTCGCTGATCGTGGAGCCGTAGACCTGGATCGCCTCCTGGAGCCGGTAGACGATCGGCTCGCTGGTGTCCACCGCGTCCGCTCCGCGCACCGGTGGCAGCCGCAGCGCCTCGACGACCGCCTCGTCCAGGTCGAGCAGCGAGCCGACGGCGCCGGCCTGCACGGCGGTCAGCGGCTGCTGGCCGAGCAGCGCGGAGGTCGTCCACTCGGTGGAGCTCCCGAGGCGCTCGGCGATCGCGGACCAGGACAGGCCGCTCCGCCGCTTGGCGGCCAGCACCGAGGCGGCCGCGTCGCGGCGGGTCAGCGGCGGCAAGGGGGTGAAGTTCATCGTGCGCTCCCGGGTTCGTCGGACGATCGTGATCGTCGTCCGCCCACCGACCGGCCGGCAAGCTGCCCAGAGCGAACACGGCGGACAGTTCGCGCACGGCGGACGCGCGGACGTCGACGCGCGGACGTCAAGACCGCGACACCGGCTCCGACCCACGGGTGTCACAAGACCCCTGGAACGGAGCAGAACGATGCGAATCCGCGCCCGCATGGCCATCAGCGCCGACGGCTACGTCACGACCCCGAGCGGCTGGCCCTCGCTGGCCGCCGACCCGAGCTTCGCCCGCGACAGCCACGGCATCCCGGAGTTCCTCGACGGGTGCGAGGCGGCGTTGATGGGCCGCACCACGTTCGAGCCCGCGCTGACCAACGAGTGGTGGCCGTGGCCGAACCTGGAGGTGTTCGTGCTCGGCTCGCACCGCCCCGCCGGCACCCCCGACCACGTCGTGACCGACCCCGACCCGGCCCGCCTGCTGGACAGGCTCCGCGCGGCCAACCGGGGCGGCGACGTGCACCTGGTCGGCGGCCCGCGCACGATCGAGACCTTCCGCGCCCTCGGCGCGCTCGACGAGCTGCACCTGCTGGTGCTGCCGCTGCTGATCGGCGGCGGGATGCGGCTCACGCCGTGGCTCAGCGTGCACACCGGCCTGGTCCTCCAGCGCCAGCGCGCCCTCCCGGAAGGCTCGGTGGAGATCGTCTACGCGGTGGACGAGGATGCGCGCCCCGCCTCGCCGGCGCTGGACGAGAACTGGCTGCCGGCCTCCCAGCGGGTGCGTTAGACCGGGTCACCGCCCCGGGCGCCCGGGGCCGTGCGCGCCGCGCAACGGGAGCAGCGCGAGGGCCGCCGCCGTGGCCAGCGCGGCGGCCAGCGCGATCGCCCACCGGTACCCGCCGGTGGCGTCGATGAGCAGCCCGGCCAGCGGCGGCCCGACCAGCACCCCGATCGCCGAGCCGGTGCCGGCGAGCCCGAGCGTCCCGCCCAGCCCCTCGGTTCCGAACAGCTCGGCCATCACCGCCGGCCCCAGCGCGATCCAGCCGCCGTAGCCCACGCCCAGTATCGCCGCGAAGGCGACCAGCGCGGGGTAGCCGGACACCGCCAGCCACACGATGTAGCTGGCCGCCATGATCCCGAAGCAGAACCGGTAGGAGCGCAGGTAGCCGATCCGCTCGGCCACCGGGCCGATGGCCAGCCGCCCGACCACGCTGGCCACGCCGACCACTCCCATCAGGCTCGCGGCGGCGATCGGGGCGGTGCCGTTCGCGGTGGCGAAGGCGGGCAGGAACACGAACGGCACGAACAGCGCGAGCGACGAGCACACCGTCGAGACGTACAGCGCCCGGAACCGGCGGTCGCGCACCAGCCGCCCGGCCCCGGACCCACCGCCGGCCGCCGCGGCTTGCACCGGAGGAGTGGTGGTCACCAGCGCGCAGCCGACCAGCGCGGCCGCCCCGGCGAACCCGAAGATCTGGTACGCCGTGCGCCAGCCGTACGCCGCGATCAGCACGGCGGCCACCGGCGCGCCGAACAGCGTGCCCGCCCCGATTCCCGACACCGCCACCCCGAGCGCGAGCCCCCGCCGCCGGGAGAACGAGCCCCCGACCGCCGCGACCATCGGGATGTACCCGCACCCCGCCGCCACCCCGACCCCGAGCCCGTGCGCCAGGTACGCCAGCCACACCGTGTGCGCGTGCGCGATGACCTGCAGCCCGCACACCAGCGCCACCGCCCCGACCAGCAGCAGCGGCCTCGGCCCCCACCGGTCCCCGGCCCGCCCGGTGACCAGGCCCAGCAGGAACCAGCACGCGGCGGTCACCGAGAACACCACGGAGGTGGCGCCGCTGCTGGTGTGGAACTCCCTGGAGATCGGGGTGAAGAACGCGCCGAAGCTGTAGCCGATCCCGAACACCACGAACGTCGACACGAATGCCGCGCCCGCGTTCAGCCACGCCCGTACCGGGTCGATGCCCCCCTCCGCGGCGCTGCGCATCGGTTCGATCGTGACACCGCCTGGCCGCCCGCGCCGCCTGTGACAGGTATCTCAGCGCTGTGACATATCACACGCCGAGCTGTCACATGCGACCAGCTCCGCGTGCCGGGCCAGCCCGTCGATGAGCTGCTCGCGGCTCACCCCGGCGTCGAGCTGGGCGAGCAGGTGCTCGGCGGCCAGCGGTCCGAGCAGCGCATGCGCCAGCACCACCGCCCGCGCCGGCGGGTGCCCGGCCCGTTCGAGCAGGATCCGCAGGTGGGTGTGCCAGAAGCCGAACGCGCCCAGCCGGAACCGCGCGCCCGAGCTGGCCGTCTCCGACATCCGCACCAGCTCGGGGGCGCCCAGCACGTAGTCCAGGTAGGCGCGCACGAACGCCACCACCCGCGCGGCCGGCCCGGCACCGGGCCCCAGCGGCGGCGGACCGGCCAGCATCGCCTCCTGCAGCTCGCGCTCCCGCTCGTCGAGCAGCGCCGCCGCCAGCCCCGACTTGTCCCCGAACCGCCGGAACACGGTGCCCTTGCCCACCCCGGCCTCGGCGGCCACCGCGTCCAGGCTCACCGCGTCCACCCCGTGCTCGGCGAACAGCCACGCGGCGGCGTCCAGGATGCGCCGCCGGTTGCGGGCGGCGTCGGACCGTTCCCGGGGCGGCGCGGGACGGCCGAGCGTGGGCGGTTCCAGCGGCGTTGACGAAACGGACCACGGTCCGTAATCTCGGGGCGACGGCATAACCGGACCGTAGTCCGAAACGACGGAAGGATCCACTCATGGCCACATCGATCACCCGCGAGGAGCTCCGCTCGGCCATCGCCGAGGGCTCGGTGGCGGTCGTCGACGCGCTGCCCGAGAGCTACTACGCGAAGGCGCACCTGCCCGGCGCGCTCAACCTGGAGGAGGCCGACGTGCCCGCCCGCGCCGCCGAGCTGCTGCCGGACCGGGCCGCCGCGATCGTCACCTACTGCGCGAACACGGCGTGCGCCAACAGCCACGCCGTGGCCAGCAAACTGGAAGCCCTCGGCTACACGAACGTGCGCACCTACCGCGAGGGCATCGAGGACTGGACGACCGCCGGCCTGCCCACCGAGTCCGGCATCCCCGCGACTCACTGACCAAGGCGGAGGGTGCGTTCCGACGCGGTACGGACTCCCAAACACCGACGCCGGAACGCCCCTCCGTTCTCACTGCACGGCTGACGCCCGAGGAAAGCAGACATCGAGCAAACTCGCCACGGCCGTCCCGTGAGCCGTCATAGGTTAGCCCGACCGATCTTGGTGCTTTCAAGTGGATGGGTTCGTACCCCCTCCGTCCACCTACAAGACGCACAAGCCCGCACCCAGTAACCCCCGCGAGTCGGGGGTCTCAGCACACTGAGTCGCGCGTTTGGGCACATCCGCGGCCGCGCGTCGCGGCAACGGCCGGTGTGCCAGAACGCCCGACTCGGTGTGCCAGAACGCCCGACTCGCGGGGGTTTTGGGCGCGGGCGCGGGGGAATTCCGGGGGGTGGGGCGGGCGCGGCCAGGTCACCCGGATGGCGTGCGACGATGGAGTAGACCCCCGCACGCAAAGGATCCGAGTGAGCACGTTCGCCGACCGTACCTTCACCGCGCCGGAGCGCATCCGCAACTTCTGCATCATCGCGCACATCGACCACGGCAAGTCCACCCTGGCCGACCGCATGCTGCAGTTCACCGGCGTGCTGGACGAGCGCAGCTACCGCGCCCAGTACCTGGACCGGATGGACATCGAGCGCGAGCGCGGGATCACCATCAAGGCGCAGAACGTCAGGCTGCCCTGGCGGGTGGGGGACACCGACCACGTCCTGCACCTGATCGACACCCCGGGGCACGTGGACTTCACCTACGAGGTGTCGCGCGCGCTGGCCGCCTGCGAGGGCGCGATCCTGCTGGTGGACGCCGCGCAGGGCATCGAGGCGCAGACGCTGGCCAACCTGTACCTCGCGCTGGAGCGCAACCTCACCGTCATCCCGGTGCTGAACAAGATCGACCTGCCGGCCGCCGACCCGGACCGCTACGCCGCCGAGCTGGCGCACATCATCGGCTGCGAGCCGGACGAGGTGATGCGGGTCAGCGCGAAGACCGGCATGGGGGTCCGCGAGCTGCTCAACGAGGTGGTCCGGCTGGTGCCGCCGCCACAGGGCGAGCCGGACGCGCCGCCGCGCGCGCTGATCTTCGACTCGGTGTACGACAGCTACCGGGGCGTGGTCACCTACATCCGGGTGGTGGACGGCAAGATCACGCCACGGCAGCGGATCACCATGATGTCCACCGGGGCCAGCCACGAGCTGCTCGAGGTGGGCATCATCTCGCCGGAGCCCAAGCCGTCGCAGGGACTCGGCGTCGGCGAGGTCGGGTACCTGATCACCGGGGTGAAGGACGTCCGCCAGTCGCGGGTCGGCGACACGGTCACCTCGCAGCGCCACGGCGCGACCGAGCCACTGGGCGGCTACCGCGACCCGCGCCCGATGGTCTACTCCGGGCTCTACCCGGTGGACGGCTCGGACTACCCGGAGCTGCGCGACGCGCTGGAGAAGCTCCAGCTCAACGACGCGGCGCTGACCTTCGAGCCGGAGACCTCGTCCGCGCTGGGCTTCGGCTTCCGCTGCGGGTTCCTCGGCCTGCTGCACCTGGAGATCACCCGCGACCGGCTGGAGCGCGAGGCCGGCCTGGACCTGATCGCTACCGCGCCCAACGTGGTGTACCGCGTGATCCTGGACGACGGTACCGAGCAGGTGGTGACCAACCCGTCGGACTGGCCCACCGGCAAGGTCGCCGAGGTGTACGAGCCCATCGTGAAGACCACGATCATCGCCCCGTCCGAGTACGTCGGTGCGATCATGGAGCTGTGCCAGAGCCGGCGCGGCCAGCTCGGCGGCATGGACTACCTGTCCGAGTCCCGCGTGGAGATCCGCTACACGCTGCCCCTCGCCGAGATCATCTTCGACTTCTTCGACGCGCTGAAGTCCCGCACCCGCGGCTACGCCAGCCTGGACTACGAGGAGGCCGGCGAGCAGGCCGCCGACCTGGTCAAGGTGGACATCCTGCTGCAGGGCGAGACGGTCGACGCGTTCTCCGCCATCGCGCACCGCGACGCCGCCTACGCCTACGGCACCCGGATGACCGCCAAGCTGCGCGAGCTGATCCCGCGCCAGCAGTTCGAGGTGCCGATCCAGGCCGCCATCGGCTCGCGGATCATTGCCAGGGAGAACATCAGGGCCATCCGTAAGGACGTGCTGGCCAAGTGCTACGGCGGTGACATCACCCGCAAGCGCAAGCTGCTGGAGAAGCAGAAAGAGGGCAAGAAGCGGATGAAGACGATCGGCCGTGTCGAGGTGCCGCAGGAAGCCTTCGTCGCGGCCCTGTCGACCGACGAGGCGGGCGACAAGCCCAAGTCCAAGAAGTAGTTCGTCGGGAAACGAAATCCACTCCTGGGTGGAAGGTAAAGGCACCTCTACTCGGTGGGCGCCACGGCGCTGGCCAGGCGAAATCGCTGATCGCGCCCTGCGGTGCGGGTAATGGGTGTCCTTGTTCTCGATTCGTTCACTCTCGTGTCGAGAAGATGTCACGCGGGTTTCTGAGGCAATAGTGAAACGTCCAGTGGGCGTGTGATCACGTGCCTGGCGTCCTCTTTATGCCAACACGCGCATAACGGTGCGAGCAGATTGATGCCGGTTACTTGGGGGCTCTACTCTGACACGCCCAGTTACCAGGGAGGGTGCATGAAAGCCAGGGACAGGCAAGGTCACGTACTGGAGCTGACCAGGATTGCCGGCGACTGGAGCATTGACGAATGTGAGTGCGTGTCACGGACCGACCGGGGCACCGCCGTGGTGCGCGGCACCGTGCTGCGCAGCGTCGACACGCCGCAGGGCGACGTGCTGGCCGAGATATCGATCAAGCTGCTGCTGGAGGCCGCCCGTACCCTCCGCTGAGCGCGCCGGGCGTACGCCCCGACGACCGGTCCGTTCACACCCGTGGGAGACCACCCTGTCGAACCCTGACCTGACCGAGTCCCGGCGCTATCGTGGCGTTGCGCTGGCCAAATCCGCTCGTCTTCCACGCTTGTCGACCGCTGACCGGGACGTGAGCCTGCAACCAGAGTGGTCCGAGGCGGACCGCACCGAGCTGGCCGGGGCACTGCGCGAGCTGCGCAGGGCCTCCGGCCTGTCCGGCGCGGCCCTGGGGGCCAAGGTCTACATGAGCCAGGCCAAGGTCTCGCGCATCGAGACCGGCCGCATCGTGCCCAGCGTCACCGACGTCGAGCTGCTCGTGCACGCGCTGCAGGTCGAGCCGGAGCGCGCCAGGGAGCTGGTCGGCCTGGCCAGGGTGGCCAACACCGAGCACCAGTCCAACCGGGTCATGCAGCGGCGCGGCTACGGCACCCGGCAGCGCGACCACCTGGCGATGGAGGAGCAGTGCCGGCTGCGCCGCCAGTTCCTGCCGACGGTGCTCGGCGGCGTCATGCAGATCCCCGCGTACACCCGCCGGGCGGTGACCGACCCGGTGCTGGAGGAGCCCGAGTCGATGATCGAGGAGATCATGGCCGGCAAGCGGCTGCGCCGCGCGGTGCTCGACCGGCCGGACAAGCGTTTCGAGTTCGTGCTCACCGAGGCGGCGTTGCGCACCCGGCTGCTGGACGCGACAGGGATGACCGAGCAGATGGACGACCTGGTCGCCACCGCGGCCCGCCCGAACGTCACGGTGGAGGTCATCCCGTTCAGCACCGAGCTGCCGACCGGGCCGCTGAACATGTTCTCGATCTACGACGACAGGCTGGTCGCGATCGAGGACGAGACCGGCCTGCTCATGCTGCGCGACCCCACCGACATCCGCTACTACACCGACCTGTTCGAGGTCTTCCGCGGCTACGCGCTGCGCGGCGACGAGGCGCGCGAGTTCGTCCGCTCCGTCGCCGACGACTACCGCCGGGAGACCTGACCTCGGGTGGCCGCCAAGACTGTCGGTGCCGTGCGGCGAGCTGGTCACCATGGGGAAAAGGAGGCACCATGACGGTCATGACCACGTCCATCCCAGGGCGTCCGTTCACGGTCGACGACCTGGAGGCGATGCCCGACGACGGGCATCGCTACGAGCTGCTGGACGGGGTGCTTCTGGTGAGCCCGGCACCCGGTAGGCGACATCAGCGGGTGTGCGGGCAGCTGTTCATCAAGCTGGAACAGGCATGCCCGGGTGGCATGGAGGTGTTGTTCGCGCCGTTTGCCGTACAGACATCCAAGAGCACCGAACTGCAGCCGGACGTTCTCGTCGCCCGAGAGTCCGACCTGACCGAACAGAACCTGCCGGCGGCGCCGCTGTTGGCTGTCGAGATCCTTTCACCGAGCACGGCGTTGTTCGACCTGAATACCAAGAGGGCCGCGTACGAACGGATGCGGGCGCCGTCCTACTGGGTGGTTGATCCCGACCAATTGGTGCTCACCGCGTTCGAGCTGGACGAGAACGGCCGGTATCAGCAGGTTGCGGAGGTCAAGGGCACCGAGGAGTTCCGGGCCGAGCGTCCGTTCCCGGTACGAATCGTGCCCGCGGAGCTGCTGAAGGGGCCGCGCCGGCGCGACCTGTGAGCCGGCGGCTACTCGGTGGCGGGGACGGGGAGCTGGTGGGCAAGGCGGGCGAGCAGGGTGGACAGCGCGGTGTTGCCGTCGGCCAGCTCGACCAGGGAGCCGTCCACCCGCTGCTCCAGTTGGCGACTGATCCTGGCGACCACCTCGCGGCCGTTCGGGGACAGGTGGACCAGGACGCGGCGGCGGTCGGCCGGGTCGTTGCGGCGGAACGCGAACGACTGGGCCACCAGGCGGTCCACCACCCGGGTGGCCGTCGGGTTCGGCACCGCCGCGTGCTCCGCGATCTCGCCCATGCTGCGGCCGCCACCGCGCGACAGCAGCAACAGGACCCTCCAGCCCTCTCGGCTCAGGCCTTCCTCCTCGGTGACCGGGGTGAGCACCGCGTCGACGGCCCGGTCGGCGTGGTCGAGCAGCTCGACCACGCTCGGGTAGGTGATCGCCGGGGTGCGTGGCGTAGGCACGAATGGACGCAACACGAGGGAAGAGTGTACGGCTGTTCTCACTAACGTGTGACGCCGGGTGGCGCTATAGAGTGATACTGGTCACCTTGTCCTATCCGGAGAGTCACTCCCGGGAAAAGACGATCTTGCCGGCGGTGCGGCCGTCCAGCATCGCGCGGAAGCCCTCCTCGGCGCGCGACAGCGGCAGCGTCAGGCCCACCTCCGGGACGATCCCGGCGGTCTCCACGAACCGCAGCAGGTCGCGCAGCTCGTCCAGCGTGCCCATGGTCGAGCCGACCACGCGGAGCTGCAGGAAGAACACCCGCTGCAGGTCGGCAGGGGGGTTCGGGCCGCTGGTCGAGCCGGAGCAGACGATCACGCCGCCGGGCTTGAGCGCGCGCAGCGAGTGGCTCCAGGTGGCCTCGCCGACGGTCTCGAACACGCCGTCCACCTTCTCCGGCAGCCGCTCGCCGGAGCCGAACGTGGCGTGCGCGCCGAGCTTCTCGGCGAGCGCGCGCTTCTCGTCGGTGCGGCCGGTCACCCAGACGCGCAGTCCGGCGGCGCGGCCGAGCTGGATGAGCGCGGTGGACACCCCGCCGGAGGCGCCCTGCACCAGCATGGTCTGCCCCGGCCGCAGCCCGGACTTGGTGAACAGCATCCGGTACGCGGTCAGCCAGGCGGTGCCCATGCCGGCGGCGGCGGTCGCGGACAGCCCGGCCGGCCGCGGCACCGCGTTGCGCGCCGGCACGACGACCGTCTCGGCGAAGGTGCCCTGGTGCTTCTCGGTGAGCAGGGTGCGCTTCGGGTCCAGCGTCTCGTCGCCGGTCCAGGCCGGGTCGCCGATCACCGAGTGCAGCACCACCTCGGTGCCGTCGGGCAGCGTGCCGGCGCCGTCGCAGCCCAGGATCATCGGGAACTGCTCGGGCTTGATGCCGACCCCGCGCAGCGTCCAGATGTCGTGCATGTTCAGGCTCGCGGCGGTGACCCGGACCGGCACCCAGCCGTCCGGCGCCTCGGGCTCGGGGCGCTCCCCGACGGTGAGCGAGGCGAGCGGGTCGTCGCGGTTGGGCTCGGCTGCGTAGACGGCGTACATACCCTGAACGTAGTGCCGATCCGGCTTGTCTACCCTATGGGGCGTGCTGCGCTCCTTGGCCAACTGGTGGGACTCGGTCGAGCTGTGGATCACCCAGCTCCCGTTCCCGTTCCAGGTCGCGCTGGCCATCGTGGTGTTGCTCCCGCTGTGCGCTTTGGTGGCGGCGTTGGCCGACAAGGCCTCCGACGCCTGGGACGCCTGGTGGGAGCGGCTGCGCGGGCCGCGCCACGGTTCCGGCGGTGGTTCCGACGCGGTCGCGGGGGACCCCTCGTGAGCGGTGCCTCCCGGCGCGTTCCGCTGGTGCTGTTCGTCTGCCTGCTGGTGGGCGCGGTGCTGGCCGGCTGCTCGGGCTCCGGCTCGTCGGGTGGGTCTACGACGCAGAGCTCCGGCAAGGTGGTGCCGGACGCCCCGTCGATCGGGGCCGGCTCCGCCCAACCGGGGTGTCCGGCGCCCAACGTGGCCACGCCGGGGGCCACCGAGTCCCGGCTGCCGCTGCGCTCGCTGTGCGCGCTGCCGACGGAGGCCGTCGAGATCTGGCAGAAGATCAAGACCGGCGGGAAGCTGCCGTCCACGAAGGACGGCAGCGTGTTCGCCAACAACGAGCGGCGGCTACCGCAGCGCCAGCGCGGCTACTACCGCGAGTACACCGTGCCCACCCCCGGCGAGAAGGACAGGGGCGCGCAGCGGCTGGTGACCGGCCAGAAGAGCGAGCTGTACTACACCGCCGATCACTATCAGTCCTTCGTGGTGGTCGACTCCACGGCGGCCGGCGCGGGCTGAAGCGCCGCGTCGCTGCCGGCCAGCCTGGACAGGTCGGCCAGGTCCACCGACCCGCCGGGTAGCACGCGGCGGGTGTTGCGGTAGCCGTACACCACGTAGACCACCAGCCCGAGCAGCAGCCAGCCGCCCAGGCGCAGCCAGGTCTCGGCGGTCAGGAACGACATCAGCCACACCGAGAATGCCACCCCGAGCAGCGGCACCACCGGCATGCCGGGGCAGCGGAACCCGCGCGGCAGGTCCGGCCGGCGGTAGCGGATCACCACCACCGCCGCGGACACGATCACGAACGCGAACAGCACGCCGATGTTGGTCAGCTGCGCGGCCTCCTGCACCGGCAGCACCCCGGCCAGCACGGCGGATGCGGCGCCGATGATCCAGGTCGCGCGGTGCGGCACCCGGCGGCGGGGGTGCAGCTCGCCGAACCAGCGCGGCATCAGCCCGTCGCGGCTCAGCGCGTACCACAGCCGGGACGCGCCCAGCATGAACGAGAAGCTCACCGTGACGATGCCGAGCACCGCGCCGACCGCGACCACCGCACCCACACCGCCCAGCCCGACGGTCCGGAACGCCGCCGAGAAGCCGCCGCTCGGGTCGATCTGGGTGTAGTGCACCATCCCGGTCAGGACCACGCAGGCCAGCACGTAGAGCACCATCGAGATCGCCAGCGAGTACATCATCGCCTTCGGCAGGTGCCGCCTGGCCTGCACGGACTCCTCGGCGGCCGTGCTCAGCGCGTCGTAGCCGAACACGGCGAAGAACACCGTGGCCGCGCCCGCGAACGCCCCGCCGAACCCGAACGGCGCGAACGGCGTCAGGTTGGCCGAGCGCACCTGCATCAGCCCGACCACCACGACCAGCAGCACGACCAGGATCTTGATGGTGGTCAGCACCACGTCCACCCGCGCCGAGGTGCGGGTGCCCCGGTTGAGCAACCAGGCCACCCCGACGCAGATGAGCGCCGCGATCAGGTCCACCTTGTGCCCGGCCCCGGTCCCCGGCGCGCCGAGCATCCACGCCGGCAGGTGCACGCCGACGGTGTCCAGCAGGTAGCCCACGTACCCGGACATGCCGATGGACACCGCCGCCACGATCGCCGTGTACTCCAGCAGCAGGTCCCACCCGATGACCCAGCCGACCAGCTCGCCGAGCACCGCCGACCCGTACGTGTACGACGACCCGGCGCGCGGCACCATCCCGGAGAACTCCGCGTACGCGAACGCCGCGCACAGCGACGCCGCCCCGGCCACCAGGAACGACACCAGCACCGCCGGCCCGGCCATCTCCTTCGCGACGGCCCCGGCCAGGCTGAAGATGCCCGCGCCGATGATCGCCCCGACCCCGACCAGGGTGAGCTGCCACAGCCCGAGCACCCTGGTCAGCCGGCGTTCCTGGGTCTGCTCGGGCGGGGGCAGGGTGCGCCGGAACACCCCGCGCTCGCCGGTGCCGAACAATCCTCCGTGCTCGCTGCTCACCACGGCACCCCCAGCCGATCGACGCCGATCGAAGTTGAGGGGCAGCCTCACCCGTTCAGGGGCACGGAGGGAAGGCATACGACCGCTGGTATTTGTCGTGCTGAGCCTCAGCAGGGCTGTTTCACGGCGTGTGCTGGTCGGCGAAGGCCAGCAGGGGAGCGGCGGTCCGGGGCGGGTCCTCGAGGATGGGCGAGTGTCCGACGCCGGGCAGCATCTCGATCGTTGCGCCGGGAACGGCGCGGTACTCGGCGGCGGACGAGGAGCGCCACCTGCGGTCGTCCGCGCCGAAGATCACCAGCAGCGGCGTGCCGAGGGGCGCCAGCCGGTCCGGGAGCGCACGCTCCTCCAGGTACGCCCGGAGCGCCCGCGATATCTCGGCGAACACCTCGAAGTCGATGCCGCGCGCCTCGTCGAGGAGCCACTCGGGGATCTCGTAGCCCTCACCGACCGCGGAGCTCAGGAACTCGCGAAGCTGCTGGTCGGTGAGGTCTGGCCAGCGCTCCGGTTCGATCGTGACCTCGTCCGCGATGTAGGCGGCCATGCTGGGGCCGGTGTTGATGAGCGCGAGCGCGGTCACCAGGTCGGGTCGTTGCTCGGTGAGGGCGGTGGCGACCACCCCGCCGCTGGAGTGGCCGACGACCACGGCGCGCTCGACGCCGAGCCGGTCCAGCGTGGTACTGACGCGGCGAGCCTGGTCCGGGGCCGCGTAGCTGGCGCCGACCGGTTTGGCCGACCGGCCGCACCCGGGCAGGTCGATCCGGATGACGCGGTGCGAGCCGGTCAGCAGCGGGACCATCGGGTCCCAGGTGCGCAGCGATGCGCCGGTTCCGTGGATGAGTAGGAGTGTGGGGGCGTCGCGGGGGCCGTCCTGACGGATGTGGATCTCGCCGTCGTCCAGTGGCAGGGACTTGTCGTTGACATCGGTCATGCATGCACCGTGGCCGCCGTGCGCGCCGGTGGCTTGGACAAATGTCCGCATCGGCCGGCGTCCGTAGCATGAAGGAATGCTGCCCGGCGGGTCGGAGCGGGGCGACGGGCTCCTGTGGGACATCGCGTGCCCGACGAGGCCCGGTCGGGTGCCGGGGGTCACCATGGCCGGGTTCGGTGACCGAGGCATCACCCCGCCCGGCCTCCGCCTGATCCCGCATCCGGCCGTGACGGTGGTTCTGGTGTTCGGCGGCACGCTTGCCGTGGAAGACGCCCTCGGGCGGCAGCGGCAGGGGAGTTTCGTGGCCGGGCTCGGGTTCGGCGAGGTCCTTCGCGCGCTCCGGGCGGAGGACTTCGAATGCCTGCAGATACGACTGTCGCCGGTGATCGCGCCCGTGGTGTTGGGCGCGGCCGTGGCCGACCTGGACGGCGCCGTGGTGGCCCTCGACAGCGTGCTGGGACGGGAGGCGGCGCGGCTCGCCGAGCAGTTGGGCGACCTCTCCTCCTGGGAGGATCGCTTCGCGTTGACCGACGCGTGGCTCGCCCGGCGGTGTGCGGCGTCGGCGTCCCGGGTCGCGCCGGAGGTGGCCTGGGCCTGGCGTGAGGTCGTCGCCAGCCGTGGCACGGTCCGGATCGAGCGCCTCGCGGCCGAGCTCGGCTGGAGCCGCAAGCGCCTGTGGTCCCGGTTTCACTCGCGGGTCGGCCTGCCGCCCAAGCGCGCCGCGAGGCTGGTCCGCTTCGACCATGCCGTCCATGGCCTGGTCGCGGGCGGGGACGTGGCCGCGGTCGCGGCCGACGGCGGGTACACCGACCAGTCCCACCTGCACCGCGACGTGGTGGCGTTCACCGGGTTGACCCCCGCGACAGTGGTCGACGAGCCGTTCCTGGCGGTCGACGACATTGCATGGGGCTGGCCAGGGCGTCTGCCGCCGGTCAGGCCGCCGGTCAGGCGCGGGTAGCGGGGAGGGCGGCGGTCAGGCGGTCGATCACCGTTGACGGGCTGGGTTGGGTGGCCATCTCGGCGCGCACCTCGGCGGCGGCGCGCGCGAACGCGGGCTCGTCCAGGAGCCGCTGGGCGAGGGCGCGCACGGTGGGCACGTCGATCGCGGCGGGGTCGTGGCTGAGGCCGACGCCCCTGGCCACCACGCGCTCGGCGGACATCGGGTTGTCCGCGAAGGACGGCAGCACCAGCTGCGGCACGCCGTAGTGCAGCGGCGCCGCGGTGGTGCCGGAGCCGCCGTGGTGCACGATCAGCGAACAGCCGGGCAGGAAGCCGGACAGCGGCAGGAAGCCGACCCGCCGCACGTTGGCCGGCAGCGAGTCGCCCAGCTCGCCGAGGTCGGCCGATCCCTCGGCCAGGACGACCTCGACGTCCATCCCGCCGAGCGCCTCCAGGACCACGGCCAGGCTGCTCGTCCCGGACAGCGCGGGCACCACGGTGCCGAGCGTGACGCACACTCTCGGCTTGTCTGGTGCGCGCTGCGTCCAGTCCGGCAGCACGGCGCCGCCGTTGTACGGCACGAACCGCATCGACCACCAGGGCACGTGATCGTGCCGGTCCGGCTCCTCGCCGGTCAGGCCGCCCATGCTCGGCGGGCGCGGGTCGATCCTGGCGACGAGCGCGGGCTCGCCGGGCGGGATGCCCAGCTCGGCGCGCAGCTCGGCCACCACGTCGTCGTCGGCGAACGACAGGGCGCGTTCGGCGAACTCGGCGTCGCGCATCGACCACGAGACCCGGTTGCCGACCTCCAACGCCGGGCGGCCCAGCGCGACCGAGGCGAGCGCGCCGGCGCGGTGGTCGGAGGAGTAGACGACCAGGTCGGCGCCGAAGCGGCGGCCCGCGTCGATGGTGCCGCCGGTCATGGTGCTGGTGAACAGCCCGAACGGGCTCTTCGGTGCCCCGTTGCCGCCCGCCTTGATCTTGCCGGCGAGCCCGCGCATCAGCTCGTCCCAGACGTCGCGGTCGGGGAACACGTCGGTCACGCCGAGCCCGGCGCCGGCCACCACCGTGGTCATCTCCGAGGTGGTGGCCACCAGCACCTCGTGCCCGGCGGCGCGGGCCGCCCAGGCCAGCGGTACCAACGGGAGCGCGAGCCCGTACGCGGGGCCGAGGGCGAACAGCAACTTCACCCGGACGAGATTACCCAGCGCTCGCGCTCACGCCGTCCAGGACGGCGTGCGCGGCCGCCGCGTCCTGCACCCCCAGCCCGACGCTGTTGTAGAACACCAGCTCGCCCGGGCCGCTCCGTCCGCGCGCCTTGCCGACCAGCACGTCGCCCAGCGCCACCAGCTCGCCCGCCGCGACCGAGCCGTCGGCGACCGCCCGCACCACCGGGCCGGCGTGCCCGAGCGCGGTGTCCACGTGGTCCACCACCACCCGGGCGGCGCCGACCAGGTCGCTGCCCACCTCGCACCGGTGCGGCTCGAACGAACCCACGCTGATCACCGTCGCCCCCGGCGCGAGCTGCCCGGCGTCCAGCACCGGCTCGGTACTGAGCGTGCAGGTGACCACCAGCGGCGCGCCGTCGATCGCCTCGGCGGTGGTGTCGACGGCGGTCACGTCCAGCCCGAGCTCGGCGGTCAGCTCGCTCGCGGCCCGGCGCCGGTTGTCCGCGTTCGGGCTCCAGATCCGCACCCGGCGCAGCGTCCGCACCCGGCTCAGCGCCCGCACGTGCGCGCGGCCCTGCACCCCGGAGCCGAGCACCGCCAGCTCGTCGGCGCCCGGCGGGGCCAGCGCGTCGGCGGCCACCGCGCTGCCGGCGGCGGTGCGCAGCTCGGTGAGGGTGGCCGCGTCGATCACGGCGGCCAGCCGCCCGGTCCGCGCGTCCAGCACCAGCACCGTCGCGGAGATGGACGGCAGGCCCCGCTCGGGGTTGCCCGGGTGGACGTCGACGAGCTTGCACACCGCGCCGTGCTCGGGGGAGAGCCTGCTGACGTAGCACAGCGCGACCGACCCGTCCGCCGGGTTGGGCAGCACCACCTTCTCGGCCAGCTGGGCGGTGCCGTCGCCGAGCGCCCGGAACGCCTGCCGTTGGGTGGCGATGACCGTGTCGTAGTCCAGCGCGGCGGCCACCTGGGTGTCGGTGAGCATGATCGGGGTCATACCCGTCACCCAATCCGACCTGGCCGGTCCAGACAACCCGAGCACTTACGGCAGCGGTGTGGCGGAGAAGACGCCGTCGGGGTCGTACCTGGTCTTCGCGGCCAGCAGGCGGTCGCGGTTCGGGCCGTAGGCGTGGGCGATCTGGTCGGCCTCGTCCGGGGCGAGCAGGTTGACGTACCCGCCCGGCAGCGCCTCGCCGGCCAGTGCTTCCGAGAGGTCGCGTGCCCAGCCGCGGTGCTCGGCCGCGTCGGCGTCGGCCGGCTCCCACTGGGCGACGTTCTCGACCATCAGGTGTGGGGTGCGCGCGGCGAAGGCCGTGTCCTCGGCGGGGACCCGGGCGGCCGCGCCGTGCAGGCCGTGCACCGAGACGGCCGAGAGTTGTGACGTCATCGTCCGGCCGCCGGCGGCGAGCGCGTCGATCACTCCGGGCGTGAGCCCCGGGACGGTCCGGGGGCGGATCTCGACGTGTCGCCCCGGCGGGAACATGGCGCCGGCGGCGGCGAGCATGTCGGTGAGTGCGGCCGGGCCGACCTGGGTGAGCAGGGGATCTCCGAGCCTGGTCAGCGGCTCGACGGCGCGCTCGCCCTCGGACGGATCGCCGCACCAGGTGGGCAGGACGAACAGCCCGGGCTCGCCGGTCGGGCCGGTGAGGACGGCGAACTGCACGGTCAGCTCGTCCGGCCCGTGCAGCACCGGTTCGTGCAGCGCCGCCAGCACCTCGGCGGCCCGGGACAGCGGGTACACGATCATGCCGGTGAGGATCGCGGGCACGGTGTGCAGCCGGACCCGCATCGAGGTCACCACGCCGAAGTTGCCGCCGCCCCCGCGCATCGCCCAGAACAGCTCCGGCTCGTGCTCGGCGTCGGCGGTGACCAGCGAGCCGTCGGCGAGGACGACGTCGAGGGACAGCACGTTGTCCACGGCGAGCCCGAAGCGCCCGCTCAACGGTCCGTACCCACCACCGAGGCTCAGGCCCACCATCCCGACGGCGTCCACCGTCCCGGTCACCGCGACCATGCCGTGGGGGTGCACGGCGCCGGCCAGGTCACCGGCGGTCGCCCCGCCCTGGAGGTTCGCCGCTGCCGTATCGGCGTCGACGCTCACCCGCCGCATCGACGTCAGGTCGAGCGTCAGCCCGCCCTCGGCCAGCGCCGACCCCGTCCAGCCGTGCCCGCCGGCCCGCACGGACATCGGAACGCCCAGGTCACGGGCGGCTCGGACGCCGGCCTGGACGTCGGCCGGGTCCGTGCACACCAGCACGGCGGCGGGCCGGCGCGTGACGGCCCCGTTCCACAACGTGCGGCTCGCCTCGTACGCCGGGCCGCGGGTCAGGACCCGGTCGGACGGGGCCGCTCGGCCCAGGTGAGCGGCGATCGTCGGCAGGCGCGTACCCGGTGGATTCGTCACAGCTACCCCTCATTGATCAGACCATGACATCGCTGAGCGAACCTAACACTCATTGGCCGGAGTTGGACTCCGATTAACAGATCCAGGCTCCGGACGATAATGGGCCGATGTCCGCACCTCTCCGAAGCCGGCGAAGCGACTACGCGGAGCTGACCCGCCAGGCCATCGTCGACGCGGCGCGCCTGCTGTTCTCGCGCAAGGGTTACTTCCAGACCACCGTCGAGGACATCGCCAAGCAGGCCCGGGTCGCCCCGACCACCGTGTACGCCGTCACCGGCGGAAAGCAGGGGCTGATCAGCACCCTGGCGGACATCTGGAGCCAGGCGCCGATCGTCGCCGAGTCGCTGGCCGAGCTGCCCGGGCTCACCGACCCGGACGAGATCCTGCGCCGTGCCGGCGCCGTGGTGCGGTCCATGCGCGAGGACTACGGCGACATCATGCGCATGCTGCTCACCACCGCGCCGCACAACGAGGCCGTCGCCGAGGGCTTCGCGCGCGGGACCGAGCGGTACCGAGGCGCCGTCGCCTCCGTCGCCGCCCGCCTGGCCGACGTGGGCGGCCTGCACCCCGGCATGACCGTGCAACAGGCCACCGACACCCTCTGGTTCTACTTCGGCTACGGCGGCTACTTCACGCTGGTGGACGACAACGGATGGTCCTACGACCGGGCCGAGCGCTGGCTGGTCGCGCAGGCCCGCTCCGCCCTGCGTTCGCCAACCCCGTGAGTGGCTGGGGGTGCTATGGCGCCCCTAGCCACTCACGGGGCATAAGCATTCCTGTCGGTCAGGGTGGGGAACCCTGCGTGTGGTGATGCTCGGCATGGGGTTGCCGGGACGCATAGGGTCACCGGCATGGAGCCGATGCAGCTGGCCTCGATCATCGACGGCACGGTCGTCCAGGGTGGCGCCGCGTACACCTCGGGGAACCCGAGCCGGTTGGACGAGCCGGTGGCCACCGTCGCGCTCGCGGACGCCGAGACGGTGCGGCTGGCCGCCCAGGTGGCCCGGCGGGCGCAGCCGGGCTGGGCGGACGTGCCGGCGCCGGTGCGCGGGCGGGTGGTCGCGAGCCTGGGCCGGCTGGTGGAGGCCAACAAGGAAGCCTTGTCACAGCTGGTCACCCGCGAGATCGGCAAGCCGGTCGCGGAGGCGCGCGGCGAGGTGCAGGAGATCATCGACACCTGCGACTTCTTCCTCGGCGAGGGGCGGCGGCTGTACGGGCAGACGGTGCCCTCGGAGATGCCGGACAAGCAGTTGTTCACCTTCCGGGTGCCGGTCGGGGTGGCCACCGTGATCACGGCGGGCAACTTCCCGGTGGCGGTGCCGTCCTGGTACCTGGTGCCGGCGTTGCTGTGCGGCAACGCGGTGGTGTGGAAGCCGGCGGAGTACGCGGCGGCCAGCGCGCGGGCGTTCGCCGAGCTGGCCTGGCGCGCGGGCGTGCCGGCGGGGGTGCTCAACCTGGTGTTCGCGGACGGTGCGTCGACGTACGAGGGGTTGGAGCTCGCGCTGGGCGAGCGGTTGGTGGACAAGGTCGGCTTTACGGGTTCCAGCGCGGTCGGTGCGCGGGTGGGCGAGCTGTGCGGGCGGCACCTGCAGTCGCCGTGCCTGGAGCTCGGCGGCAAGAACCCGATGGTGGTCGCCCCGGATGCGGACCTGGACCTGGCGGTGGAGGGCGCGCTGTTCTCCGGGTACGGCACGGCGGGGCAGCGGTGCACGTCGCTGGGCTCGGTGATCGTGCACGCGGACGTGCACGACGAGTTCGTTGCCCGGTTCGACGCGGCGGTGCGGTCGGCGGCGGTCGGCGACCCGACCCAGGACGTGATCTACGGACCGCTGCTGGACCAGCGGTTCGCCGACAACTTCGAGAAGATCCTCGGCTGGGTCACCGGGCACCACCGGGTGCTGGGCTCGACCGCCGTGGGTCGGATCTCGTCGGGCGCGCCGCGCGAGGGGTTCGTCGGCGACCCCGCGAGCGGCCTGTACTACCACCCGGTGCTGCTGGACGGCGTGCGCGCGAGCGACGAGGTGTTCATGCAGGAGACGTTCGGGCCGATCGTCGGCGTGACGACCTACCGCGAGCTGGACGAGGCGATCGAGCTGGCCAACGCGCCCGGCTACGGGCTGTCCGCGTCGGTGTACACCAATGACCCGGCCACCGCGTTCCGGTTCCGTTCGCGGGTGAGCGCCGGCATGGTCAGCGTGAACAACTCCACGTCCGGGGCGGAGGCGCACCTGCCGTTCGGCGGCAACGGACGCTCCGGCAACGGCAGCCGCCAGTCCGGCATCTGGGTGCTCGACCAGTTCACCCGCTGGCAGTCGATGAACTGGGACTTCTCCGGCTCGCTGCAGAAGGCGCAGATGGACGTGGCCACCGTCGAGCCGGAGCTGGACTACCGGCTCGGCGAGCGGTTCGATCCAGCGCGACCCGCACCGCGCGGTGGGCAACCAACCGACGAGCGCTCATCGAGCCCCGCCGGCGAGTGAGGCGAGAACACGTGACGCCCGCGCCATTACGTCCGCCGCCGCACGCCGAGGTGGTGATCATCGGCGGCGGCGTGATCGGCACCAGCGCGGCGTTCCACCTGGCCGAGGCGGGCGTGGACGTGATGCTGCTGGAACGCGACGAGCTGGCCTCCGGGAGCACCTCGAAGGCGGCCGGCGGGGTGCGGGCGATGTTCTCCGACCCGGTGAACATCGAGCTCGGGCTGCGCAGCCTGGCCGCGTTCGAGCGTTTCGGCGAGCGGCCCGGCGGCGAGATCGACCTCGCGCAGCACGGCTACCTGTTTCTGCTGGACAACCCCGACGACGTCGCCGCGTTCGAGAGCAGCGTGGCACTGCAGAACCGGCTCGGGGTGCCCAGCCGGATGCTGGACGTGGCGCAGGCGTGCGCGATGTCGCCGTACGTCGACCCGGACGGGCTGCTCGCCGCCGCCTTCTCCCCTCGGGACGGGCACTGCACCCCGGAGGCCGTCGTCCAGGGCTACGCGGCCGGGGCTCGTGCGCACGGCGCCGTGATCAGACGGCACTGCGAGGTGACCGGGATCGCCGCCGCCGACGGCCACATCACCGGGGTGCGGACGGCCACCGGTGAGGTGCGGACAGGGACGGTGATCTGCGCGGCCGGGGCCTGGTCGGCGGCGGTCGGGGACATGGTCGGCGTGCCGCTGCCGGTGCGGCCACTGCGCCGGCAGGTGCTGGTCAGCGAGCCGGTCCCGGACCTTCCGCCCGGCCTGCCGTTCACCATCGACTTCGGCTCGACGTTCTACTTCCATCCCGAAGGCCCCGGGCTGTTGATGGGCATGTCCGACCCGGAGGAGGACTTCGGCTTCGACACCTCCCGCAACGACGCCTGGCTGGGCCGGTTCGCCGAGGTGGCGGCGCGGCGGGCGCCCAGGCTGGCCGAGGTGGGCATCGCGCACGGCTGGGCCGGGCTGTACGACATGAGCCCGGACCACAACGCGGTGGTCGGCGAGGCGCCGTCGGTGAGCCGTTTCCTGTACGCGACGGGGTTCTCCGGGCACGGCTTCCTGCAGGGACCGGCGATCGGCGAGGTGCTGCGCGACCTGGTGCTCGGCCGGCCGCCTGCGGTGGACGTCTCCGGGCTCGACGTCCGCCGGTTCGCCCACGACCGCTCGCGGCCGGAGCGCAACTGCGTCTGAGAGCCGATTTCCCAGCTATCAGGCTGCGCAAGACGCTCACCTGCTGACAGCATGCACCAGTGCTCAACCCGATCCACCTGCGCACCCTGCGGGAGTGCGTCAGCACCGGTTCGTTCGCGGAGGCCGCACGCAACCTCGGGTACACCGCATCGGCGGTCTCCCAGCAGATGTTCTTACTGGAGCGGGCGCTGGGCGCCGCGCTGTTCGAGCGCTCGGCGCGCAGCGTCCGGGCCACCGCCGTCGCCAAGCTGCTGGCCGCCCGCAGCGGCGCGGTGCTCGGCGCGCTGAACATGCTCGAACGCGAGGCCAGGTCGATGGTGCTCGGCGAGGCGGGCACGCTGCGGCTGGCCAGCTTCGCCACCGCGAATGCGCGCATCGTGCCGGCCGCGCTGGCCGCCGTGGTCGCCAAGCGCCCGAACGCCGAGGTCCAGCTCGACGAGGGCGACCCGGACGAGGTGCTGGCCGGCGTGTTGGACGGCGGGCTGGATGCCGCCGTGGTCTTCGAATACGACCTGGACCCGAGGGACTGGCCGGTCGAGCTGACCCGCACCGAGCTGTTGTCCGAACCCTTCGTGCTCGCCGTGCCCGCCGAACACCGCCTCGCCGACCGCACCGAGGCCGACCTGGCCGAGTGCCGCGACGAGACCTGGATCTGCCCTCGTGAGGACACCGCCGGCGCACGCTCGCTGGTGCGGCTGGCCGCCGAGGCCGGCTTCGTGCCCAGAATCATCTTCCGCTCCAATGACTACGGCGTGATCCGCGACCTGGTGTTCCGCGGCCTCGGCGTGGCCATGCTCCCCGGGCTGGCCTGGCCCGACGGTGGCATCCACCCGCTGCGCCTGACCGGCCGCCAGCCGCACCGCCACGTCCTGGTCCTGCACCGCGACAACAACAGCAACCCATTGCTCCCGCTCGCCCTGGACTGCCTCGCCCAGGCCAGCGCCGAGTTCACCGGCGCCCGGGAGTGGTGAGCGCCGCGCGACCCCCGCGGCTCGACGGTCGTTACCTGCCCTCGGCGCCGAGCTGTCGCAGTAGGCCGCGGTAGTCGGTGCGCACCCACTCCTCGACCAGCCGACCGTCGTCGTCGAACCTGAAGATGTTGATCAGGTCCATGGTGACCCTCGTGCCCGTGGGGGGCAGGGGGCCGGCCGGCGACTGGGTGAACTCGCGTACGAACGTGCCCTCGATCCACGTCTGGCACGCCAAGGTGTTGCCCTCGGCCACGATGATGCCCCGGGTGATCGTGCGGTCGTCGAAGGCCGCCCGGATCGACTCGAAGTACGCGGTGAGCCCCGCGTAGTCGGACTCGAAGCCGTCGGGACCGTGGAAGCGGAACTTCTCCTGGTCGAAGTAGGTGTCGACCTCGGCTTGGTCTTCACCGGACACCTCCAGCTCGCCGGCGCGAACGAGCCGGGAGATCAACTCGGTACGGGTGAACTTCTGGGTCATCTGACTGCCTTCCGCTCGGGGTGGCCGGCGATCGATGAGCTGCGTTTGCTGCATGATTGCCATAGTAGCAGCGAATGCTGACGATGCAATGCTGCATGTGTGGTAGTCTTGCCGTGTGAAGGAGACGATGACGCGCCACGAGCGGAGGAGGCAACGCACTCGTGCCCTCATCCGGGAGACGGCATGGGAGCTGTTCGTGGCTCATGGCTACGACGCCACGACCATCAAGGCGATCGCCGACGCCGCCGACGTCGCGCCGCGCACCGTCACGATGCATTTCCCCGCCAAGGACGACCTGCTGTTCGCCGACGACGACTACTTCGGTGCCGACCGGCTCGAGCGCCGGCTCACCGCCCGCCCCGCCGGGCAGCAGGCGTTGGAGGCGCTGCGGCACTGGATGGTCGAGACCATCGACGACATCGGCTCCAGCAGGGCCGACCGCGCCGACCGCTACTGGCACGCACGAGCGCAGCGCGCCAGGCTGATCGACGAGAACGACCGGTTGCGCGGCCTCGCGCGCGCCTCCTACTCGCCCATGGAGCGCATCCTCGCCGCCGCCATCGCCGACGATCTCCACGTCGAGCCCGACGCTCTCGGGCCGCGCCTGGCCGCGACCACGGCCGTGACCGGCCTCCGTGAGCTCTACGACAGCCACGAAGCCCGTTCGCTCGGGCCGCAACCGACCGGAGGTGATCTCATACGACTCGTCAACGAGGTCGTCGACTACGCCATTGCCGGACTGGCGGCGGTCACCGTCGAACCCGCCTAGCGACGGCTCCGTAGGCCGAGACCTGGGCACTTCTCCGCGGTGACCTTCCGCGGCGGTGACCTTCCGCGGCGGTGACCTTCCGCGGCGGTGACCTTCCGCGGCGGTGACCTTCCGCGGCGGTGACCACAGCGTGTTCCGTGACCTGGTGTTCCGGGGCCTCGGCGTCGCCATGCCGTTCCACCTTGGCCGGTCCGATAGCGGTATCCACGCGTCACTCCCGTTCTCGCCATCCCCTCGAGCGAGCGGCGGGGCGCGTTGATCACGACCGGGGAGATCGTCCACCGAGGCGGAGCACTCCTTGGGCTGAGGGCGAGCTACCCGCACCCAGGGGTACTTGGCCTCGGGTCGATATGCGGCCAAGCTGCTTGGTGATGACCGAAGCGATCGATGAGCACTTCCTGTCCGCCGTCTCCGCGCTACCGGCGCCGGACCGGGCCCGCGCTCCCGACGAGGAGATCGCGCCCGGGCTGACCGGGGCCCGCGCGCTGGAGCTGTTCGACGCCCAACTGGGCAACCGGCACCTCGATCTGGCCGCCCGCGAACTGGGTGCGGCCGGGCGCGGGTACTACAGCATCGGCTCGTCCGGGCACGAGGGGAACGCGGCGGTGGCGGCCGCGCTGCGACCCACCGACCCGGCGCTGCTGCACTACCGCTCGGGCGCGTTCTACCTGCAGCGGGCGGCGCAGGTCCCGGGGCAGGAGCCGCTGCGGGACGTGCTGCTCGGGGTGACCGCGGCGGCGGACGAGCCGATCGCGGGCGGGCGGCACAAGGTGTTCGGGAACAAGGCGCTCGCGGTCATTCCGCAGACGTCCACGATCGCCTCGCACCTGCCGCGCGCGCTGGGGCTGGCGTTCGGGCTGGAGCGGGCGGCGAAGCTCGGGCTGGGGTGCGAGTGGCCGGCCGACTCGGTGGTGGTGTGCAGCTTCGGCGACGCCTCGGCCAACCACTCGACGGCGGTGGGCGCGATCAACGCCGCGCTGGCCTGCCGGTACCAGGGGCTGCCGGTGCCGCTGCTGCTGGTCTGCGAGGACAACGGCATCGGCATCAGCGTGCGCACCCCGCCGGGCTGGGTCGAGGCGGCGTACGGGAGCCGGCCCGGGCTGCGGTACTTCGACGCGGACGGCGCCGACCTGGCCGACGCGCTGGAGACGGCCACCCGGGCGGCGGAGTTCGTGCGGGCGGAGCGGGCGCCGGCGTTCCTGCGGCTGCGCACGGTGCGGCTGATGGGCCACGCCGGCTCGGACGTCGAGCTGTCCTACCGGAGCGCGGCGGAGATCGCCGCCGACTACGCCCGCGACCCACTGCTGGGCACCGCGCGGCTGCTGGTCGGGTCCGGGCTGGTGGCCGCCGCGGACGTGGTCAAGCTGTACGAGCGCAAGCGGGAGGAGGTGCGCCGGGTCGCCTCGGAGGCGTGCGAGCGGCCCAAGCTCGGCTCCGCCGAGGAGGTGATGGCCCCGCTCGCGCCGTCGGACCCGGAAAAGGTGGCGTCCGCCTCGGCGGTGGCCGCCCCGGACGAGGCGCGGCGGCGCGCGTTCGAGGCCCAACCGCCCGAGCGCGAGGGCCCGCTCACCCTGGCCCAGGCGATCAACAGGTCGCTGGCCGACGTGCTGGCGGCCGACGGCGGCGCCGTGCTGTTCGGCGAGGACGTGGCGGTCAAGGGCGGCGTGTACGGGGTGACCAGGGGGCTGCGCAAGCGGTTCGGCGCGGCCAGGGTGTTCGACTCGCTGTTGGACGAGCAGAGCGTGCTCGGCACCGCGCTGGGCATGGCGCTGGCCGGGTTCCTGCCCATCGCGGAGATCCAGTACCTGGCGTACCTGCACAACGCCGCCGACCAGTTGCGCGGCGAGGCCGCCACGCTGCGGTTCTTCTCCCAGGGGCAGTACCGCAACCCGATGATCGTGCGGATCGCCGGCTACGGGTACCAGAAGGGGTTCGGCGGTCACTTCCACAACGACAACGCGGTGGCCGCGCTGCGCGACATCCCGGGGCTGGTGGTCGCCTCGCCGGGCCGGCCCGATGACGCGGCGGCCATGTTGCGGACCTGTGCGGCGGCGGGGCGCGCGGACGGTCGGGTGTGCGTGTTCCTGGAGCCGATCGCGCTGTACCACACGCGCGACCTGCACGAACCGGGCGACGACGGCTGGCTCGCGGAGTACCCCGACCCGGACGGCTGGGCGTCCACGCACGTGCCGCTGGGCAGCGCCCGACGCTACGGCGACGGGGCGGACCTCACGCTGGTCAGCTTCGCCAACGGGCTGCGGATGAGCCTGCGGGTGGCCCGGCGGCTGGCCGCGCGCGGCATCGGCGTGCGGGTGCTGGACCTGCGCTGGCTGGCCCCGCTGCCGACCGACGACGTGCTCCGCGAGGCGCGGGCCACCGGGCGGGTGCTGGTCGTGGACGAGACCCGGCACACCGGCGGGGTGGCCGAGCCGGTGCTGGCCGGGCTGGTCGACGCGGGCTTCGACGGCCGGATGGCCAGGGTGGCCAGCGCGGACAGCTTCATCCCGCTCGGCGCCGCCGCCGAGAAGGTGCTGTTGTCCGAGCCCCGGATCGAACGGGCCGCCCTGGACCTACTCCGCCGGTGAGCCGAACCGAGGGGCGGCGGGCGGGGCGTCGCGGGTGAGCACGGCGTCGAGCTCGCCGTCGAGCCGGCGCCAGAACTGGAGGCACGACGCGATGTCGGGCTGCCGGGCACCGGCGAGCTCCGGCTGTTCCGGCAGGAGCTTCAGGATGGACTTCCAGTGCTCGTCGCGCAGGGCCACTATCGTGTCGAAGTATTCGTCCGGATAGGCCAGGGTGCGGCCTTGGACAACGGGCCCGAGCAGCTCGTAGCGGCGTACGTCGGGGTCTTCCTGGAACTGTGGGAGCGCGCTTCCAGGAGAGGCGCGATGGCGCCGCCGGGCGAAGTCGTCCATCTCGTCGATCAGCTTGATCCGGGTGCGCCAGTCGCGGTCGTCGAGGGCGAACGCGCGAGCAATTCTTCGTGCTCTGTTCTCGCGGTCGGTCTCGTCCTTGATGGCCAGGGCGTCGGCATCGGGCCTGAGCTCGCCCTCCCAGTAGCTCGCCCGCAGGTGCGCGTACTCCTGGAGCAGGCGCATTGTGTGTGTCGAGATGAGTACGGGCAGCAACTTCACCGGGCGCGCCGAGCGGGGTTCCTCGTTCGGCAGGTACCTGTCGAGATAGTCCACGAACTGAGGGGTCGAGCGCAGCGGGTTGAGATCCTGGTCGCCGACCGAGAGCCATTGCGAGAACTGTCCGACATAGCTGCTGTCCGAGCAGCTCACCGCCCTTTCGAGATGTCGCACGGCACGCAGCCTGAGCTCTTTGTGCTCCGAGGTGTGTTCGCGCCATCCGCGCATGGCGACCACGAGCGTGCACGTCGCGTTGTAGTGCTCCTGCCATTCCTGCGCCCGGGCCGGCTTCCGGCGCAGGATGGCATCGAGCTCGGCGTCGAGCTCGCGGGGCGAGCGTGGCCATGTCGAGGACGGCCCGTTGCCGCCGTCGTCCAGCCCGGACGCCGCGTAGTCGAGATAGAGCGGCGCCCAGACGCTCAGTACCTCCAACGACGTCTGGGTGACCGGCATGCCCGGACGCCGGCGGCCGCGCGACCATCGGTAGTCGTCGACGAGATGCGTCGTTTCCCGGTACGCGACATATTGGAGGAAGTGCCGCAGGCGCGGTGGGCGCTGAATGAGGTCGTCCAGCTCGAATCGCGTCCGCATGGCGTCGTTGTATTCCCTGACGTACGAGCGCAGCCAGACCTTCAGGCGGTCGATCAGAGCCCTGCGCTCCGCCGCGCGGATACGGTTGCGCACGACCTGGCCCGGTGAGGTTTCGGCAGTTATCGGCACCACCCTGGACCATTGTTCGGCGAGCTGGTCCGCGGCGGCCAGGCGACATACCAGTCGATACCGCGCGATGAGCAACGCATCGCGTCCGCTTCGGCTGCGCCGGAACCGGTGCGGAGGCTCGCCGCTCGCGGCGTAGTAGTCACCGAGCAGGGCGCGAAGCCGCAGCCACAACCGGCGGTCGTACCAGGACTCGATGGCAACGACGTCCGCATAGCTCGCGAGCGCGTCGACGAACAGGCCGAGTTGCTCCTGGGTCTGGGCCAGCTCGACACGCAGGTACGGGTTCTGTGGATCCATCTTCAGCGCGCGGTGAAATGCGACCAGCGCCTTTTCGTACTCTCGGTTGCGGACGTGATGGTGCGCGAGCTGGCTCTGGTGGAACAGCTCGGACGGCATTTCGTATCCGCGCCAGGCGGTCCACGGCGCGCGGCGCGACAGCCGGGTGTGGGGCAGGATGAACGCGCCGACGAAGTGCGCGGCGCGCTCGGCGACCGAGGCCCAGTCGTCCGACCAGAACGTGTCGATCTCGCCGCGCCCGCCGGGCAGCGCCGTGATCGAGATGGTGATCCCGCGGGGCCGAGGACCGGGACGCGTTCTCAGCTGGGCGGACACCCGGTAGGCGTGGCGGACCTGGATGACGGCGCGAACCAGACCGGCGATCGTGGCGATCATGTTGGCGCTGCCGTCGGTCGCGGTCTTGACGTTGTCGAGAACCGAGTCGGCGGAGGGCTCGTTGGGCACGGACTGGGGCGCCGACAGGCTCATCGTCGTCAGCTTCTGGCGAAACTCGGCGAGCACCTCGTCGGCGGACTTGGTTTCCGGGGACTTGGTTTCCGGGGACGTGGTCCCGAAGGACGTGACCTCGACCGCTCCGGGGCGGTAGGCCAGCCTGGCGAACAACGCGCGCCGAATCGTCAGCAGCGCCGCCACGAACAGCGCGGCCGTGATGATGTGTCCGATCGTGGTCCACTGGTGCTCGGTCACGGCCGGAGGTCGAGGAACCGTCGTGTCCCAGACCGCGAACGCCGCTGCGGACGCCACGAGCAGCAGCAACGCCAGTACGGCCAGCCGGATCGGGTGCGGCATAGGGATCCGTTCGGTGACGGACTGCCGCCTCGACCACCATCTGATCATGTCGCGGCCCCTTTCGCCGTTGGCCGCCCGTTGGCCCGCTCCGGCCCTCGGCACCACTGAGGAGGTCATCGGGGCTAGCCGTGATACCTGATGCCGCGTCGTCGTGGCCGGGTCGTGACGCGATTGGATACCGTTGCGGCTATATGCTTCATTAGCTATACTCCCTGCCCGTGTCCGGTACGTTCGAGGTGCTTGCGGAGCCGACGCGGCGGCGGATCCTCGACCTGCTGCTTGTGCGGCCTCGGCTGGTCGGTGAGCTGACCGAGGCGCTCGGCCTGAGCCAGCCCGGGACGTCCAAGCACCTGCGGGTGCTGCGCGAGGCCGGCCTGGTGCGGGTCCGCCCGGAGGCGCAGCGGCGCTGGTACGAGCTGCGGCCCGAACCGCTGGAAGAGCTGGATGCCTGGCTGGCGCCCTACCGGCGGTACTGGTCGACCCAGCTCGACGCGCTGGAGCGGTACCTGGACGTCATGCCCGACGACCCCGAAGGAGATGACCCGCAGACATGACAGCCACCACGTTGCGCGCCGAGGACGGCCGCCCGGCGGTACGCGTCGAGCGCCGGCTCGCCCACCCGGTGGAGAAGGTGTGGCGCGCGCTCACCGAGCCGTCCCACCTCAACAGGTGGTTCCCGTTCGACGTCGAGGCCGACCTGAAGGTGGGCGGCACGGTGCGGTTCGTCGAGAAGGAGGGCGGGTCGACGCTCGGCGGCGTGATCACCGACCTGGAGCCGCCCCGGCTGATCGCCTACAGCTGGGAGACCGACCACCTGCGCTGGGAGCTGCGGCCGGAGGACGGCGGATGCGTGCTGGTGCTCGTGCACACGGTGGACGACCGCTACGGCATGGCCAGCTTCGCCACCGGCTGGCAGGCGTGCCTGGACGGGATGGAGCAGGTGCTCGCCGGACGGCCGGTGACGGCGGGTGGCGACCCGGCCGCCATGGACGCGGTGCACGAGCGGTTCGTTGCCGAGCTCGGGTTGGACCGCGCCACCGTGACCGAGACCGGGGACGGCTGGCGGCTTCGGTACGAGCGCCAGCTGGTACGGCCGGACTCGGTGGCCTGGCCGGCGCTGGTCGGTGACGGGGCTCCGGCGGCGGGCGGGCCGGTCCCGGCGGGGTGCGTGCCGGCGGGGCTGGCGGCGGGGGCGGTCACGGAGGTCACGCCGTCGCGGGCGCTGGAGTACGACTGGCTGGACGGCGGGCGCGCGGCCGGCCGGGTTCGCTGGGAGCTCGGCACCGGCACCGGGCACGGCGCGCGCCTGGTGCTCACCCAGACCGGCCCGTCGGACGCCACGCCGCCGCTGGACGGATGGCACGAGCACATCGAGCGGTTCGCGTCCGCGCTCACCGCCGCTCAGCGCACCTGAGGCCGGTCAGTCCGTTCAGTCCGGTCAGTCCGTGACCCAGGACGGCGGGCGCTTCTCCAGGAACGCGCGGACGCCTTCCCGGCCTTCCTCGGAGGCGAAGTTGGCGGCGGACACCCGGGCCATCGCGGCCAGGTCGTCGGGCATGGTGCGGGCGCTCGGGCCGCGCAGCAGGTCCTTGGTGCCGGCCAGGGCGCCGGGGGCGCCGAGCCGCAGCATGTCCGCGTAGCGGCGCACCTCGGCGTCGAGCCGGTCGGCCGGCACCGCGCCGGTGATCAGCCCGATGGCGGCCGCGCGCCGGGCATCGAACGGCTCTCCGGTGAGGAACAGCTCGTACAGCGCGGCCGGCTGCACCCTGGGAACCAGCGGCACCGAGATCACCGCCGGCACCACGCCGATGCGGACCTCGGTGAACGCGAAGCTCACGTCCTCGGCGGCCACCGCGAGGTCGCACGCGGCGACCAGGCCGACCCCGCCGGCCCGCGCCGGACCGGCCAGCCGCGCGATCACCGGGGTCGGCGAGATCCACATCCGGCGCAGCAGCTCCGGGAAGTCGACGACGCCCGGGCCGCCGGTGTCGGCTTCTTTCAGGTCCATGCCCGCGCAGAACACCGGGCCGGTGTGGGTCAGCACGATCACCCTGGCGTCGTCCGAGGCGATGGCCGTGTCCATGTGGGCGAGCAGCTCGCGGCGCACCTGGGCGGACAGCGCGTTGCGGTTGTGCGGCGAGTCCAGGGTCACGGTGGCCACCCCGGAGTCGATCTCCAGATGGACGAGTTCGGCGAGTTCGGCGGGGGCTGTCATGGCCGCACGGTAGCCGGTGGCGGCCCGGTGGTGGTACCGACGCGGACGGCCACCGGGAGCGTCAGGTCGGCGGGGCGCTGGCCGTCCAGCAGCTCGACCACCGCGCCGGCGGCCGCCCTGCCCTTCTCGTCGGTGGGCTGGACGACCGTGGTGAGCAGGGTTGGGCGCAGCCAGGGCAGGTCGGCGCCGTCGAAGCCGGCCACGCTGACGTCCTCGGGCACCCGCAGGCCCAGCTCGGCGGCCGCCCGCAGCACGCCGGAGGCCAGGATGTCGCTCTGCGCGATCACCGCCGTCGGGCGCCGCTCGGGGGGCACGTCCAGGACCGCGCGGCCGGCCCGCTCGCCCTCGTCCACCGAGTTGCTGGCCGTCTCGTACGCCTCGACCCGGCCGAACGCGTCGGCCACGCCGTCGAGCCGGCGGCGCACGTCCCGGTAGTGCAACACCGTGCGCCTGTCGTCGTGCACCGTGCCTCGGGTGCCGTCCAGCCGCAGCGGCATCGCGATCGTGACCACCCGCCGGTGCCCCAGGTCGCGCAGGTAGCGGGCCATCTCGGCGATGCCTCGGCGCTCGTCGATGTCGATCAGCGGGACGCCGTCCGCCTTGGGGCCGTCCACCGCGACCAGCGGCACCCCACGCTGGCGCAGCAGCTCCAGCGCCGGGTCGTCCTCCAGCCCGCAGGTGGCGAAGATCGCGGCGTCCAGCGGGATCCGGGCCAGTTGGTCGAGCCCCGGGCGACCGGTCTCGCCGGCCAGCAGGAGCAGGCCCACGCCGTGCGGGCCGAGCACCTCGGTGATGCCGTCCAGCAGCTGGATGGCCACCGGGTCGCGGAACGCGTAGAGCAGCCGCTCGCCGACGAACGCGCCGACCACCCCGCTGCGGCCCCTGCGCAGCGACGCGGCCAGCGGGTCCGGCCCGGCGTAACCGAGCTCTTTGGCCGCCGCGAGCACCCGAGCCCTGGTCTCCGGCGCGACCCGGGGGCTGCCCGCGAACGCCAACGACGCCGTCGAGGCGGACACCCCGGCGCGGGCGGCGACCGAGGCGAGCGTCGGTCGGGGTTGCACCTTCACGGCCGAAACGCTAGTCGCCCCGCGCCCTACCTCGCCCGCAACCATCCACAACCCGTCGGAGCCGCCCACAGTCCGTCCGCGTCGCTTGCCGTCCGCGTTCCGTTCCGAGGCGCGGTGGCCGTGCCCATACCCGACACCGGCAAAGCCACCCCGCCTCGACGGCGCATCGGTTACGCTGGAGCCGTCGAATCGATTCGACAAGATGACGGGGCGGCGGGCGACGTCGGCGACGACAACAACGACAAAACGCGCATTGCAACGACAACGGGGGCACGGCCGCTGACGAGCGGGGGACGGGGGGATCTGTGACGAGGCTGGCGGTAGGCGTGCGGTCCGGCGAGCTGACGCGGGCGCGCACCGCCGTCGTGGCGGCGTTCGCGGTGAACGGGCTGTGCTTCGCCTCCTGGCTGTCCAGGGCGCCGGCCGCGCGGGACGCGCTGTCGCTGTCGCCCGCCCAGCTCGGGCTGTTGTTGCTGTGCCTGTCCGGCGGGGCGTGCGTGGCGCTGCCCACCTCCGGGCCGGCGGTGCACCGGTTGGGCGCCGCGCGGGTTGTGCTGCTCGGGTCGGTCGCGGTCGGCGTCGGGATGCTCGGGCTCGCACTGGGGCTGACCACCGGGTCGGTCTGGCCGGCGGCGGCCGGGCTGGTGCTGACCGGGGTCGGGATGGGCAACTGGGACGTGGCGATGAACGTCGAGGGCGCCGAGGTGGAGCGGCGGCGCGGGCGGACGCTGATGCCCCGGCTGCACGCGGCGTTCAGCCTCGGCACGGTGACCGGCGGTGGGGTCGGCGCGGCGTCGGCGGCGTTGACCGTCCCGCTGGCCGGCCAGGTGGTGGCGGCCGCGCTGCTCGCGCCGGTGAGCATGGCGCTCGCCACCCGCCGGTTCCTGCCGGTGGCCGCGCGCGAGCCGGGCCGGCCGAGGGAGCGGGCCGGCGGGCTGCGGGCATGGCGGGAGCCGCGCACCCTGCTGATCGGGCTGCTCACGCTGGCGTTCGGGTTCACCGAGGGGTCGGCGAACGACTGGCTGGCCGTCGCGATGGTGGACGGTCACCATGCCGGCGAGGTGTTCGGCGCGATCGGGTTCGGGGCGTTCGTGACGGCGATGACGGCCGGGCGGTTGTGCGGCGGCGCGCTGTTGGAGCGGTTCGGCAGGGTCGTCGTGCTGCGGGCCACTGCGGTGCTCGCGGTGGCCGGGCTGGTGCTGGTCATCCTGGCGTCCTCGCTGGCCTGGGTGTTGGTCGGCACGCTGCTCTGGGGGCTCGGCGCCTCGCTCGGGTTCCCGGTCGGGATGAGCGCGGCGGCCGACGAACCGGGTAGGGCGGCGGCGCGGGTCAGCGTGGTCAGCTCGATCGCGTACACCGCGTTCCTGGCCGGCCCGCCGCTGATCGGCTTCCTGGCCGAGCACGTCGGCATCTTGCGCGGGCTGTTCGTGGTGCTCGGCGCGCTCGTCGTCGGGGCGCTGGTCACGCCGGCGGCCAGACCGCCGCGACCCCAGCCGCCGCCTCCGAGCCCGCGGCCGCCGAGCCCGCCGCGTCCGCCGCGCCCTCGGCGGCCGGCCGATGATCGACGCGGCGTGCGCCCGTAGCCTCGGACCGTGAGCTACCGCTCGAAGCTGACCGACGACCGGATCGCCGAGCTGCGCGACTGGCACGAGCGTGCCTACCAGGAGCTTCGTACCGCGCGCGAGCGCACGCTGAGCTACCTAGGGCTCGAGCTGGTGGTGCCGCCCGGCGTCTTCCCGCCCACCCCGACCTCGGACCTGCTCGGCCGCGCGGTGATCGACGAGTGCACGGCCGCCGACCGGGTGCTGGACATGGGGACGGGCTCCGGGGTGAACGCCATCCTGGCCGCCCGCGCCGGCGCCGACGTGCTCGGCGTGGACGTCAACCCGGCCTCGGTGGCCGCCGCCGAGCGCAACGCCGCGCGGAACGGGGTGACCGCCCGGTTCGCGGTCAGCGATGTGTTCGAGGGCCGTGACGTCTCCGACGGCACGTTCGACCTGATGGTCATCGACCCGCCGTTCCGCTGGTTCGCCCCGCGCGACCTGGCCGAGCGGGCGATCACGGACGAGGGCTACGCCGCCACCGCGAGGTTCTTCGACGGCGTGCCGGAGCGGCTGCGCCCCGGCGGGCGGGTGCTGATGTTCTTCGGCACCTCCGGCGACCAGGAGCACATCCTCGGCCTGGCCGAAGGCGCCGGCCTGCGCGCCGAGGTCGTCGCCACCCGGCGCCTGACCCGGCGCGGCACCACGGTGGACTACTCCACGTTCCGGCTCACCCGGCCGGCACCCTAGGAAGGTGCGTTCGGGGAGCCGTCCGAGCCGCCGATGTTCGCGACCGTGTTGGCGAACGACGGCCGGGTGGCCATCGCGTAGGCGTAGACGGCGGCGGCGAACACGGCGATGGTGACCGAGCCGGAGACGATGCCGAGCGGGCCGCCGCCACCGGGCAGCAGCGACTCCTCCGAGCCGCCGAACTCGCCGAAGTAGCTGATGACGGTCATCCCGGCGATCCAGAGCACGCACCAGGACCCGCCCCGGAAGTCCAGCGCGGGCAGCGGGCGCCCGGCGAACCGGCGGTAGCCGGCCAGGAAGGCGTATCCGGCGACGATGGCCAGGAACAGCTTCTCGTTCACCGACCAACCGGTCCAGAACACGATCAGGTTCGCGGACAGGAACGCGAGGTAGGAGATGACGTCACCGCCGGGCAGCCGGAACGGCCGGGGCTGGTCGGGCAGCGTCCGGCGCAGGATGCCGTAGGCCACCGGACCGATGGCGAACGTCAGCACCGTGGCGGAGGTGATGAATCCGACGATCTTCTGCCACCCGGGGAACGGCAGGAACAGCAGGCAGCCGGCGACGAACGTCAGCGCGGTGGCCACCCACGGAATGCCCCAGCGGTTCAGCCGGGTCAACGCCGTCGGGGCATTTCCGTTCTGTGCGTTCGCGAACGCTATTCGGGTGGTGACGGCCGCGTAGATCAGGCCGGTGTCGCCGGGCGAGAGGATCGCGTCGGCGTAGATCGCGATCGCCAGCCAGGTCGCGCCGAGAATGGTGGCCAGGCCGGCGAGAGGCCCGGCGACATCGGTGAACGTCACGTTGGCCCAGCCGGCGCCGAGCAGTTCGCTGGGCAGGCCGGTGATGAAAGCGATCTGCAACAGCACGTACAGCGTCCCGGTGACCACGATCGACCCGATCACGGCGAAAGGCACGTTCCGCTGCGGGTTCGTCGACTCGCCGGCGAACTCGACGCCCTGGCGAAATCCGAGAGAGGCGAACACGATGCCGGCGGTGGGCAGCGCGGTGAACACCGACCCCACGCCGGAGGGGAACATCCCGCCGTGCGCGACCAGGTTGGCGCCGTGGAACGACAGCGCGAACAGCCCGCCGATGGTGACGATGATGATCGCCAGCTTCCACCACACCAGTACGTCGTTGAACCGCACGAACGCCTTCACGCCGAGCACGTTGATGACGCTGAACGCGGCCATCAGCCCGATCGCCACCAGCAGCCCCGACGACGTGGTGACCGGCACCCCGTCCGAGGTGGTCATCAGCCACGGCAGGTAGCGCTGCGCGTACTGGAGCACCGCGAGCACCTCGCTGGGCGCCGACGCCGCGCAGGCCACCCAGAGCGTCCAGCCGGCGAAGTAGCCGGCGAACGAACCCGACGCGTACTGGGCGAACCGGATGACCCCGCCGGCGACCGGGAACATCACCGCCAGCTCGGCGAAGGTCAGCCCGATCAGCGTGACCATGATCCCGCCGACCACCCAGGAGAAGATCGCGGCCGGGCCGGCGATCTTCGCCGCGTTCAGCGCGCTGAACAGCCAGCCCGAGCCGATGATCGATCCGACACCGGTGAACAGCAGGCTCCGCCGGCCGATGTCCCGGCGCAGCCCGGTGTCCATTCGTACGGCGGCGCGGCGGGCCACCGGGGTGGCCGATGGGGGTGTGGACATGGGCTCCATTGCCTCGCGATCGGGGTTGTCCTGTTTTCAGTCGCCGCGGTTGAGCAGTTCGCTGAGAAAGATCTGGGTCCGGGTGTGCGCGATTCCCGGGGTTCGCTGCAGGCGCAGGATGATCTGTTCGAGATGGTCGGTGTCTCGCGCCCTGATCAGGGCGAGGGCGTCGGCGTTTCCGGCCGTCGTCCAGGCCCGCACTATCTCCTCCTGTCCGGTGAGTGCGTCGGTCAACTGTTCGCGCGTGGTCCCGGTGGCGGCGAATATCCCGATCAGCGCCTGCAATCCCAGTCCGAGCGCGTGGTGGTCGAGCCGAACCGTGTATCCCTTGATCACTCCCAGTTCTTCGAGACGAGCTATGCGACGTTTGACGGAGGATGCGGCCAGGCCGGAAACGTGCGCAAGGTGAGCGAGCGAGGTTCGTGCGTCCTGGCCGAGTTCGTGCAAGATTCTGCGATCCATGTCGTCCATGGCGCCTGATCCTTGCATCGCGCCCGGATTCGCGCCCGGACTCGTCGACCGCCCCGGTGGCCGGGACATAGCGTCGCCGTCATGCAGATGCGCAGTTCGACGCCGATCGAGGCCCTCGCCGCGTTGGCCCGTGACCTGTTCGACGTGGACGCGGTGGCGGCGCCGCTGCCGGGCGAGCGGCACCGCAACGCCAGGCTGGACGTGGGCGGACGCCCGGCGTACCTGCTCAAGGTGTACGCGAGCGACTGCGGGGCCGACGACGGGGCCGATGACGAGCCGGAGCTGCAGGACGCCGTGCTCGCCCACCTCGCCGGCCGGGGCCTGCCGGTGCCGAGCCTCGCGGGGTCCGCGACCGCGCGCATCGACGGCCGGGAGCACCAGGTGCGGCTGTTGAACTGGGTGGACGGGCGGGTGTGGGCGAGCGCGGGTCCGCCGGACGCGCGGCGGCTCGCCGGCCTCGGGGCGGCGGTGGCCCGGCTGGATGCGGCGCTGGCCGGGTTCGAGCACCCGGCGCTGGACCGCGAGTACCGCTGGCATCCGCTGCGGGCCACCGCGCTGGCCCGGGTGCTGCCGCTGCTGGACGATCGGGACCGTGAGTTCGTCGGCTCCAGCCTGGGCCGGCTGGACGAGCTGGCGCCCGAGCTGCGGGCACTGCCCGCGCAGGCGGTGCACAACGACGCCAGCGAGAACAACGTGCTGGTCGGCGCGGACGGCCGGGTGGCCGGGATCATCGACTTCGGCGACGTGGTGCGGGCGCCCAGGATCTGTGGGCTGGCGGTCGCGGTGGCCTACGCCCAGCTGGGCGTGCCGGATCCGGTCGCGGCGGCGGCCGCCGTGGTGGCCGGCTACCACGCCGAGGCACCGCTCACCGCCGCCGAGCTGCGGCTGCTGCCCGACCTGGTGGACATCCGGTTGGCCATGAGCATCGCCAACGCCGCCGAGCAGCGCCTGGTTGACCCGGACAACGCCTACCTGGACGTCAGCCAGGAGCCGATCCGCGCGCTGCTCGCGGCCTTGGGTGACCAGCCACGCGAGCTGCTGGCAGCCCGGTTCCGGGACGCCTGCGGGTACCGGCCGGTCGCCAATGAGCGGGCGGTGGTGTCCTGGCTGCGGTCGGTGGGCTGCGACCCGGCGCCGATGCTGCGCACCGACCCCCGCACCGCGCGGATCCACCACGTCGACTGGACCGAGGACGGGCCGGAGGAACTGCGCATGAGCCACGGCCCGGAGCGGGTGGCGGCCGCCATCGAATCGCGGATGCGCGCGGGCGGCGACACCCTGGCGGTCGGCCGGTACCGGGAGGACCGTGTCGTCTACCAGGGCGACGCCTTCGGCCCCGGCAACGGATACGGCGGCCACGGAAACGAGAACGGAAACGGCGGCAACGGGAACGGCGGCAACGGGAACGGCGGCAACGGGAACGGCGGCGGGCCGGGGGAGCGGCGCAGCGTGCACCTGGGCATCGACCTGTTCGCCGACGCGGGGGAGCCGGTGTTCGCCCCGTTCGACGGCGTCCTGGCCGCTGTGGACTTCCGCGACCGGGACTACGACTACGGCGGTGTGCTGATGCTGGAGCACCGCACCGCCGACGGCACGCCGTTCTGGCTGCTCGTGGGGCACCTCAGCGAGCGCAGCTGTGCCGAGCTACGGCCCGGCGCGCGGGTCCGGCGCGGCGAGCGGATCGGACGGGTCGGGGCGGCGGCGGAGAACGGCGCCTGGCCCCCGCACATCCACGTGCAGCTGTTCACCACCCTGCTCGGCCGCTCCACCGACCTGCCCGGCGCGGTCCGCCCCAGCGAGCTGGACGTCTGGGAGAGCGTCTCCCCGGACCCGAACCTGCTGCTGCGCGCCCCGCTCACCCCGGCGGCCGCCCCGGACCGCACCGCCGCCCAGATCACCGCCCAGATCACCGCGCGCCGGGCGGCGAACCTGTCCGCCACCCTGTCGCTGAGCTACGCCGAGCCGCTGCACATCGTGGCCGGCGCCGGCGCGGAGCTGGTGGACGCGCACGGGCGGCGCCATCTCGACCTGGTCAACAACGTCTGCCACGTGGGGCACTGTCATCCGCGCGTGGTCGAGGCGCTGTCCACCCAGGCCGGGCTGCTGAACACGAACACCAGGTACCTGCACCCGAACATCACCGAGTACGCGCGGCGGCTGGCCGCCACGTTCCCGGACCCGCTGAACGTGGTGATGTTGACGAACTCCGGCAGCGAGGCCAACGACCTGGCGCTGCGGCTGGCCCGCACCGCGACCGGGCGCGAGCACGTGCTGGTGCTGGACTGGGCCTACCACGGCAACCTGGGCTCCCTGATCGAGATCAGCCCGTACAAGTTCAACCGCGCCGGCGGCTCCGGCCCGGGCGGGCGGGTGCGGGTGTGCGCGCTGCCCGATCCGTACCGGGGCGAGTTCGGCGGCGACGGGCCCCGGTACGCCGAGGATGTCGCGGCGCACTGCTCGGAGCTGGCCGCCTCGGGGACGCCGGCCGCCGCCTTCGTCCACGAGTCGATCCCGGGCTGCGCCGGCCAGGTCGAGCTGGCCGGCGGCTACCTGCAGGCCGCGTACGCGCACGCCCGCGCGGCCGGTGCGCTGTGCATCGCCGACGAGGTGCAGTGCGGCTTCGGGCGGGTGGGCACGCACATGTGGGCGTTCGAGCGGCACGGCGTGGTGCCGGACATCGTCACCCTCGGCAAGCCGATCGGGAACGGCCATCCGATCGGCGCCGTCGTCACCACACCCCGGGTGGCCCGCGTCTTCCGAACGGGCATGGAGTACTTCAACACCTACGGCGGCAACCCGGTGTCCTGCGCGGTCGGGCTGGCCGTTCTGGACGTGGTGCACGACCAGCGGCTGATGGCGAACTGCGCGCTCGTCGGCGAACGGCTCGAGGCGCGGCTGGCCGCGATGGCGTCGCGGTACCCGGTGATCGGTGACGTGCGCGGGCGGGGCCTGTTCCTCGGCGTGGACCTGGTGACCGACCGGGCGTCGAAGCGGCCCGACCCCGTGACCGCCGCCCGGGTGGTCGAGGCGGCCAAGCGGGACGGCGTGCTGCTGTCCACCGACGGCCCCGCCGACAACGTCCTCAAGATCAAGCCGCCCGCCGTGCTCACCGTGGAACAGGCCGAGCGCGCGGCCACCGTGATCGAGTCGGCCCTCGCCGAGCTGAGCCCGCGCCGGTGATCGAGTACGTTCCGGGACACGGACATGACACGGACACGGACACGACACGGACACGACACGTGACGGGGAGGCGGCCGGTGACGTCAGGGCGGAAACTGGAGCGGCTCGGCGACGGGCCCGAGCCGCAGTGGCTCACCGACGAGGCGATCGGCGCCGTCGAGGTGCTGGAACCGCCCCCGTTCGAGCCGGCGGAGTACGACGCTCGGATGCGGCGGGTGTGCGCCCGGCTCACCGAGCTGGACGCCGACGCGCTGCTGGTGTTCCGTCCGTCCAGCGTGGAGTACCTGTGCGGCTACCACACCCAGGAGACCGCGCCGCAGCCGTTGCTGGTCACCCACGAGGGCGCCCGGCTGTACGTGATGGACCTGGAGGTCGGCCGGGCGCTGGCCAGCTCGTCCGCCGACGAGATCGTCTACACCGGCTACGACAACACGCGTGACCGCGACGAGCTGGTGACCGCGCACGTGCGGCGGACGCTGGGTACGGGCGGGCGGCTCGCCGTCGAGCTCCAGGGCGCCACGACCCCGCCGGCGGTCATCGACCGGCTCCGGTCGCTCGGGCTCGCGCTGGTGGACGGGCGGTTCCTGGTGGAGACGCTGCGGCTGGTGCTCTCGCCCGCCGAGCTGCGGTGCATGGAGGAGGCGGCGCGCATCACCGCGCTCGGGCTGGACGCGGCCGTCGGCGCGGCCCGCGAGCCCGCCGCCACCGACTCCACGGTGGCCGCCGCGATCGCCGCCGCACTGCACCGGGAGGCCGACTCGCGCTCCGCCTGGGGGCCGCTGGTGGTCAGCGAACCGCGCGCGGGCGTCCCGCACTCGACGTTCCGCTCCGAGCCGCTCGCCGCCCCGGGCTCGACGTTCCTGGAGTTCGCCGGTACCCACCACCGCTACCACGCCCCGGTCATGCGCACGGTCGTCCGGGGGCGCCCGTCGCCGGTCACCCTGCGCCTGGCCGACCGTTCGCGCACGGCGCTGGCCGCCGTCCTGGCCCACGCCAAGGCCGGCGTGGCGTGCTCGGAGGTCGCCCGGCGGGCCCGCGAGGCGCTGGGCCCGCTCGAAGCCGACGAGGTGTTCCACTGGATGTTCGGATACCCGGTGGGGCTGGCGCACCCGCCGCACTGGATGGACGGCGCGCCGTTCTGCCTGACCGCCGACAACCCGGGCCTGCTCCAGGCGGGCATGACCTTCCACGTGCCGGCGTCGTTCCGCTCGTTCGGGGCGCAGTGCGTCGGCCTGAGCCAGACGTTCGTCGTGGAGCCGGACGGCGCGCGGGCGCTCACCCACGGCGCCGCGGAGCTGATCGAGCTGTGAGCGGGCGATAGGGTACGCCCGTGTCAGGTTTACCCGAGGTCACGCAGGTCGACGCGAGGGTCGTCGCGGACTCGGTGAACGACGCGGGCGACCGGCTGACCACGATGGTCGTGACGCTGCCGCGCTCCGCGTTGGCCGAGCTGAACACCCACCGCGCGTTTTCCCGCAACTCCGCCTCCTCGCGCGCCGTCCCGGTCAAGCGGATGATCGAGTACGTCCAGCGCACGCCGTACGTGCCGCGCGCGTTCTCGGTGAACAAGCCGGGCATGAACGCGCACGAGTTCATCGAGCCGGGCTCGCCCCGGTGGCCGGACGTGCACGCCTGGTGGATGCGCAGCGTCGAGACCGCGCTGGGCCAGGCGCGGGCGGGGCTCGAGCTCGGCGTGCACAAGCAGGAGGTCAACCGGATCCTCGAGCCGTACCTGATGCACACCGTGGTCATCTCCAGCACGGAGTGGGACAACTTCTTCGCCCAGCGCCTGGACACCGACGACACCGGCGCGCCGCTGGCCTACCTGCCGATCTACGACGCGGCGTTGGCGATGAAGGACGCCCTGACCGGCTCCAGCCCGTCATCCGTGGCCGTGGGGGACTGGCACACGCCGTTCATCACCGCCGAGGAACGGGACGCGCTCGCCCCGGAGCAGGCACGGGCCGTCGCGGCGGCGCGCAGCGCGCGGGTCTCGTACTTCACCCCGACCGGCGACCGGGTGGTCGGCGCCGGCCCCTCGATCGACGCGGACCTGCGGCTGTACGAGCGGCTGCTCAACCCCGGCCAGGGCTCCGCCCTGCACCTGTCCCCGTTCGAGCACGTGGCGACCCCGGCCACCCCCGGCAGCGGGAACTTCACCGGCTGGCGCCAGTGGCGCGCCGACGTCGAAGCGGGGGCCGTTACAGCGCGCCCAGAACCCGCGAGGTGATCAGCACCTCGGCGAGGGCGGTCACCGCGACGACGGCCAGCGCGATCGCGCCCACCACGAACGGCCGGAAGCCGGTGACCCGCATCTGGCGCAGGTCGAAGTTCAGCCCGACGCCTGCGAAGGTCAGCAGGAACGCCCACTTGGACAGGTTGCCCAGGCTGGTGATCTCGGGCTTGCTGAGCACGCCGGCGGTGGCCAGCGCGGACACCGCCAGGTAGCCGAGGACGAACTTCGGGAACCGCTCCCAGACGAACCCGGCGCGCGCGGCCAGCCCGGTGCCCACCGACGCGGCCTGCCCGCGCGAGGACCAGTACAGCGCGTAGAGCAGCACCACGAAGCCGATCAGCGCGTTGCGGGTGTTCTTCACCAGCACGGCGACGTCCTGGGCCTGCGGGGAGTAGAGCGCGCCGGCGGCGGTGGTCTCCGCCGTGTTGTCCACCGCGAGCCCGGCCCACACGCCGTACTCGGTGTCGGTCAGCGCCAACCCGTGCCCGATCAACGGGAACGTCAGCAGCGCCACCGCGCCCAGGGCCAGGATGGCCGCGATCGCGTACCCGGAGTCCTCCTCGTCGGCCTCGATGGCGCCGCGCCCGGCGATGATCGCGGATACCCCGCAGATCGCGGTGCCCATGGCCAGCAGCGAGGTGAGCTTGCCGCGCAGCCGCAGCCAGCGGCCGAGCAGCAGCACGATCCCGCTGGCGATCACGATGTCGATGAACACCAGCACCAGGCTGACCCCGCCCAGGCGCAGCACGTCACCGATCAGGAACCGGGCGCCGAGCAGCACGATGCCGATCTTGAGCCACAGCTCGTAGGTGCCGACGCCGGGCCGGAACACGCGCGGGATGCCGACGGTGTTGCGGATGACCGCGCCGAGCAGGATCGCCCAGAGCACGTACTCGATGTCCGGCAGGGCGGTGTGCGTGGCGGTGCCCAGCGCCTTGATCTCGCCCTGCGCCCACTTGCCGATCAGGCCGATCACCGCGAGCAGCGCCAGCCCCGGCAGGTAGGACACCAGGGTGGCCGGGGCGCGCCTGATCACGGTCGACGGGCTGGCCGCCCGGGTCACCACGGGATCACCGGCAGCAGCCCGAACCCGACGGCGAGCACCAGCACGCCGGCCACCAGCACGGCTATCCAGTCCACGGACAGCCGCCGGCGCGGTGGCTGGGTGTCGACGGGTTCTGGCGTGCTCACCTGGTCGCTCACCGGGTCGCTCACCGGGTCACCGCCAATCCGCGGGCTCGCAGCACCCGCCGCTCCACCGGCCGGAACACCAGCAGCTCGATGCCGATGCCCACGATCAGGATCAGGAAGATCGCCGCGATCACCTTGGGCATGTTGTTGTAGTCGCTGCCGTCCTTGAGGTACGCGCCGAGCCCGAACCCGAGCAGCGGACCTGCCGCGATGATCTCGGCGGCCATCAGGGACCGCCAGGAGAACGCCCAGCCCTGCTTGCAGCCGGCCAGGTAGCCGGGCAGCGCGGCCGGAAGCAGGATGTGCCGGGCGCTGGTCAGGCCGCGCGCGCCGAGCACCTGGCCGACCCTCGGCAGGATCGGTGGGATCTGGTCGATGCCCGCGACCAGGCCGTTGGCCACCGACGGGATGGAGCCGAGCAGGACGACGAAGTAGATGGTGGCGTCGGTCAGCCCGAACCACAGCACGGCGGCCGGCACCCAGGCCACCGAGGGCAGGCTCTGCAGCCCGTGCAGCAGCGGCCCGATCGCGGCCCGTACCACCCTTACCTTGGCCACCAGCAGCCCCAGCGGGGTGGCGACCAGCAGCGCGATGAAGAACCCGAGGAACGCCCTGCCGATGGACGTCCACAGGATCGACCACACCTGGCCGCTGTCCACGGCGGCCAGGAACTCCCGCCAGACTGCTAGGGGTTCGGGCAGCTTGAACTCCGGCCAGAACGCGGCCGCCCACAGCGCCTGCCACACCGCGAGGAACAGCACCACCGCGACCACCGGCGGCCCGAAGGCGGCCAGCGCACGACGCCAGCCGGGGGCACGCTGCTCGGTGGGGGTGTCCAGCGCGTCCAGGCCGGCGATCGCGGCCCTGTCGTCGGTCAGCTCGCCCGGGCGTTCGGCGGTGGTGGTCGCGGTGGTCGCGGTGGTCGTCGGCTCAGGCGGCATGACGGCTGATGACCTCGCGCAGCCGGCCGGTGATCTCGTCGTGCAGCTCGTCACGGCCGGTCGGGTCGTCCGGGCCGACCGTCGACCACTCGCCGACCACTGTGCCCGGCCGCGACGACAGCAGCACCACCCGCTGGGCCAGCCGCAGCGCCTCGCGCACGTCGTGGGTGACGAACAGCACGGTGGTCCCGGTGGCCCGCCAGACCCGCAGCAGCTCGCCCTGCAGCACGTCCCGGGTGATCGCGTCCAGCGCGGCGAACGGCTCGTCCATCAGCAGCAGCCCGGAGTCGGCCCCGGAGTCGACCCTGGAGTCGACCCTGGAGTCGACAGAGCCCGGCTGGGTGGCGTGTGCCAGCGCGCGGGCCAGCGCCACCCGCTGGCGCATGCCGCCGGACAGCTCGTGCGGCCGCTTGCCGGCCTGCCCGTCCAGCCTGACCAGCTCCAGCAGCTCGCGGGCCCGGCGCCTGCGGTCGCCCCGGCCCACGCCGCCCAGCCGCAGCGGCAGCTCGACGTTGCGCCCGGCGTCCAGCCAGGGCAGCAGCGCCGGCTCCTGGAACATGAACGACGGGCTCCCGGTGCCCAGCTCGATCGCGCCGGTCGTCGGCCGGTCCAGCCCGGCGACCAGGTTGAGCAGCGTCGACTTGCCGCAGCCGGAGGCGCCGAGCAGGCAGACGAACTCGCCCGGCCGCACCTTCAGGTTGATCTCCCGCAGCGCGGTGACCGCGTTCGCGCCGGAGCCGAACGTCTTGCCGACTCCGGACAGCGTGACCGCCGTCGTCTCGGCGTCCGAACGGGTGTCCTTGGTAGGGGCGTCGTTGAGAGCGGTGACGACTGTCATGCCCGGATCACCTCTGTGCCTTGTCGAGGCCGGCGGCGTCCACCGCCGGCTTGCCGGACGCTCGGAGGACCTTGTTCAGCTCGGTGACGTTCACGAATCCGGTCAGGTTGGTCTCGGTGGGGGTGGCGCCCGCCGTCACGCTGTCCTTGGCGAGCTGGGGGAAGGTGCCGGCCAGCGGGTCGAGCCCGAAGGACAGCTCGGTGAACGCCCGGTCCAGCACCGCCGGGGCCAGTGAGGCGCCGGTGAGCCGCTTGATCGCCTCGTTGGTGACGGTCCTGGCCTCGGCGGGGTTGGCGGCGGCGAAGTCCACGGACTGTTGCAGGCCGCGCAGCAGCCCGGCCACGGTGTCCGGGTGCTGCTGCAGGTAGTCGGTGCGCACGATCAGCACAGTGGTGGGGAACTGGCCGCCCGGCCACAGCGTCTTCTCGTCGACCAGCACCTTCGCCCCGGCGTCCACCAGCCGCGAGCTCCACGGCTCGGGCAGCCAGCCGCCGGCCACCTGGCCGGACTTGAACAGGTCGAGGGTGCGGGGGTTCTCCAGGTTCTGCACGGTGACGCCGTCCGCGCCCTGCGGGATCTTGTGCTCCTTGAGCCACTTCTTGAGCGCCACGTCCTGGGTGTTGCCGGCCTGCGGGGTGGCGATCGTCTTGCCCTTGAGCTGTTCCGGGGAGGTGATGTCCGGCTTGACCACGAGCTGTGCCCCGCCGGAGGTGGTGCCGGCGACGAGCCGGACGGTCTCGCCGTTCGACTTGGCGAAGGCGTTGATCGCCGGGCTTGACCCGATGAACGCGGCGTCCAGGGAGCCGCCGAGCAGCGCGTTGACCTCCTCGGGGCCGGCGTTGAACGGCTGGGTGATCAGCTTGGTGTTGCCGAGCTGGCCGGCGAAGTGGCCCTTGTCCTGCCCGATCAGCGCGGGTGCGTGGGTGATGTTCGGGAAGTAGCCGAGGCGCAGCTCGGCGGCCGGCCCCTGGTTGGCCTGGGCCTGGCCGGCGGTGCCGCGGTCGGCGCGCGAGCACGCGGCCGCCGTCGCGGACAGCGCCACCACAGCGAGCAGGGTGGCGAGGAGGCGGGCACGGCGCGTCATAGGTAATCCGATCAGTTTGATCAAGTTTCAGGCCGGACGATCGGTGCTTGCCGAGGACTGGTGAACAGCGCGGAAACGGCGCTGGAAGGACCGAGGGTCAGCGGCAGGATGTGGCGAAGACGCGCATCAGGTCGACGTGCAGCCGACGGACCAGCAACGGCCGGAGGGGCCGGTCGGTCCGGGAGCAGGCACGCACCCACCGATGCTTACATTCCTGAGCCGCTTAGTCAACAAAATCCCAGGTAACGGGCTGTGAGGCTGGTCGCCGCGCGCTGGGTGAGAATGACGGCGTGCAGATCTCGGCGAGGGCTGACTACGCGCTGCGGGCGCTGTGCGTGCTGGCCAGCGCGCCGGAACAGTGTGCGGTCAAGGCGGACGAGATCGCGGCGGCGCAGGGCATTCCGCGCACGTTCCTGGACGGCATCCTGGTCGAGCTGCGCCGGGCCGGGCTGGTGGAGAGCCGGCGGGGTCCGGACGGCGGGCACCGGCTGGCGCGGCCCGCGTACGGGATCTCCCTGGCCGACGTCATCCGCGTGACCGACGGCCCGCTCGCCCTGGTCCGAGGCCAGCGCCCGGAGAGCCACGCCTACGAGGGTGCCGCGCGTCATCTACAGGATGTCTGGGTGGCCGTCCGCGCCAGCCTCCGCGAGATCCTCGAGCTGACCACGGTGGCGCAGGTCGTCGAGGGGAACCTTCCGGACGCCGTGGTCGCCCAGACCAGCAAGGACCGGTCCTGGCGGTCGGTCTGGCCGACGGGCTGAGCTTCCGGTCAGGAGACGTGCGCGAGCCTTGCGGCGGCGTCGGCCAGCGCGCCCTGGTAGCGGTCGAGGACCACGTCGGCGACCGCGTCGTCGGCCCCGAGCGGGGCGGCCAGGCGCACGGCGGGGTCGGCGGCCAGCGCGGCGCGGGCCACCCGGCTCGGCAACAGCCCGGGGGCGAGGAACCAGCTGGCCACCGCGATCCGCCCGGCGCCCCGCGCACGCAGCAGCTCGACGGCCTCGGGGACGGTGGGGGACGCGGCGGTCGCGAAGGCCGCCACCGCGCCGCGCCAGCCATGCTCGGCCGCCAGCGTCGACGCGATCCCGGTGACGTGGTCGTTCGCGGCCGGGCGCGACGAGCCGGTGGCGGCGAGCACCACGCCCAGCTCGCGCTCGTCCGCCCGATCCACGGCGTCGCCCAGCCGGCGCAGCGCCACGTCCACCAGCCGAGGGTCGGCGCCGAGCACGTCGGCCACCCGCAACCGCAGCCGGGGGTGCCGGCGGGCCGCGCGGCCGACCATGTCCGGCACGTCCACCCGCGCGTGGAAAGCGTCCCCGAGCAGCAGTGGTACGACGACGGCCTCCCGGTGCCCGTCCGCCGCCACGGCGGCCAGCGCGTCGGACAGCCGGGGCGTACTCAGGCCGAGGAAGCTGACGCGCACGTCCAGGCCGGGACGCCGCAGGCGGACCCGCTCGACCAGCGCGGAGATCGTGGCCGCCGAGCGCGGATCCCGGCTGCCGTGCGCCACCGCGACCAGTGCGGGCATCAGGCGACGGTGCCCAACGTCAGCGGGGTGCCGACCAGGCCGGCGGCCAGGGTGTTGCCGGTCGGCGGGTCGATGAGCAGGAACGACCCGGTGGCGCGGCTGTCCGCGTAGTCGTCGACCGGCAGCGGGTCGGCGGTGCGGATGCTCACCCGGCCGATGTCGTTGATCTCGAGCCGGTCCGGCGTGGTGAGCGTCAACGTGTCGGTGTCCAGCCGGTCGTGCAGCGCGCCGACGATCGCCTGGGTCACCCGGGTGCCGTGCTTGAGCAGCAGCCGCGCGCCGGGCCGCAGCGGCCGCTCGGCCAGCCAGCACAGGGTGGCCTCCAGCTCGTCGGTCACCGCTGGCGGCTGCGCCGCGTCGACGATCACGCTGCCGCGCGCCACGTCCAGGTCGTCGGCCAGCCGGACGGTGACGCTGCGGCCCACACCGGCCTCGGGAAGCTCGCCGTCCGCGGTATCCACCGCCTCGACGGTGCTGGGCAGCCCCTCCGGGAGTACCAGCACCGGCTGCCCGGGGCGGACGGTCCCGGCCGCGACCTGGCCGGCGTAGCCCCGGTAGTCCGAGCGGGCCGGCCGGATCACGTACTGCACCGGCACCCGCAGCGGGGCGTCCGCGTCCGGGCTGCTGACCGGCACCGACTCCAGGTGCTCGAGCAGCGTCGGGCCGGAGTACCAGGGCGTGTTCGCCGAGGCGTCCACCACGTTGTCCCCGACCAGCGCGGACACCGGGATCGTGACCACCCGCTCCTCGGGGTAGCCCAGCGCCCTGGTCAGCCCGTTGAAGTCCTTGGCGATCGCGGTGAACACGGCCTCGTCGTAGTCCACCAGGTCGATCTTGTTGACGGCCAGCACCAGCCGGGGCACCCGCAGCAGCGCGAGCACGGCGGCGTGCCTTCTGGTCTGCTCGACCACGCCGTGGCGGGCGTCGACCAACAGCACGGCCAGCTCCGCGGTGGACGCGCCGGTGACCGTGTTGCGGGTGTACTGCACGTGCCCCGGGGTGTCGGCGAGCACGAACTCGCGGCGTGGCGTGCCGAAGTACCGGTACGCCACGTCGATCGTGATGCCCTGCTCGCGCTCCGCGCGCAGCCCGTCCACCAGCAGCGACAGGTCCGGCGTTGCCAGCCCCTTGTCCACCGAGGCGCGGTGCACGGCCTCGATCTGGTCGGCCAGCACCGACTTCGTGTCGTAGAGCAGCCGCCCGACCAGCGTGGACTTGCCGTCGTCCACGCTGCCGGCGGTGGCGAACCGCAACAGGTCGCGCTGGGTTGGCGAGCTCATCTCTAGAAGTAGCCCTCTCGCTTGCGGTCCTCCATGGCGGCCTCGGAGAGCCTGTCGTCCGCGCGGGTGGCGCCGCGCTCGGTCAGCCGGGACGCGGTGACCTCGGCGATCACCTCGTCCAGGGTGACGGCCGTGGACTCGACGGCGCCAGTGCAGGAGCCGTCCCCGACGGTTCTGTAACGCACTGTTTTCAGTTCGAGCAGCTCGCCGTTACGCGGGCCGCCCCACGGACCCTCGGCCAGCCACATGCCGTCGCGGCGGAACACCTCGCGCCGGTGCGCGTAGTAGATGGACGGCAGGTCGATCTCCTCGCGCTGGATGTAGCGCCAGACGTCCAGCTCGGTCCAGTTCGAGATCGGGAACACCCGCACGTGCTCGCCCGGCGCGTGCCGGCCGTTGTACAGGTTCCACAGCTCAGGGCGCTGCTTGCGCGGGTCCCACCGGCCGAACGCGTCGCGCAGGCTGATGATCCGTTCTTTCGCCCGCGCCCGCTCCTCGTCCCGCCGCCCGCCGCCGAACACCGCATCGAACCGGTGCTCGTTGATCGAGTCCAGCAGCGGCACCGTCTGCAGCGGGTTGCGCGTCCCGTCCGGCCGCTCGGTCAGCCGCCCGTCGTCGATCCACTCCTGCACGGGCGCCACCACCAGCCGCAGCCCCAACCGCGCCGCCAGCCGATCCCGGAACTCGATGACCTCCGGATAGTTGTGCCCGGTGTCCACGTGCAACAGCGGGAACGGCACCGGCGCCGGCGCGAACGCCTTCACCGCCAGGTGCACCAGCAGCGTGGAGTCCTTCCCACCGGAGAACAGGATCACCGGCCGGTCGAACTCGCCCGCGACCTCCCGAAAGATGTGTATCGCCTCGGACTCCAACGCGTCCAACGCATCAAACGTCCGCGTAATCGCAGGCGCACTCACAGCTCAACTCCGTTTCCCCAGCTCAGAGGCCGTGAGTGGTAAGCGGTGCCAGAGCACCGCTTACCACTCACGGGTTGTGACCTGCGCGTTCTCATGCGTGGAGGCCGCATTCGGTCTTGGCGCGGCCGGCCCAGCGGCCGGCGCGCTTGTCCTCGCCGGGCAGTGGCTTGCGGGTGCACGGCGCGCAGCCGATGGACGGGTATCCGGCGTCCACCAGCGGGTTGACCAGGATGTTGTGCTCGGCGATGTAGGCGTCCATGTCCTCGTCGGTCCAGGCCGCGAGCGGGTTGACCTTGACCAGGCCGAACTTCTCGTCGTAGGTGATCAGCGGGGTGTTGGCGCGGGTGGGGGCCTCGACGCGGCGTACGCCCGTGACCCAGGCGTCGTAGTTGGCCAGGGTGTTCTGGAGCGGGACGACCTTGCGCAGGAAGCAGCAGCGGTCGGGCTCGCGGGCGAACAGGTCCTTGCCCTCGGCGGCGTCCTGTTCGGCCACCGTGTGCTCGGCGGTGGCGTTCACGATCCGCACGCCGTGCACGGCCTCCACCGCGTCGCGGGTGCCGATCGTCTCGGCGAAGTGGTAGCCGGTGTCCAGGAACAGCACGTCCACGCCGGGGCGGGCGCGGGCGGCCAGGTCGACGAGCACGGCGTCCTGCATGTTGGACGCCACGATGAAACGGTCACCGAACGCGCGGGCGGTCCAGTCCAGGACCTCGTGCGCGGAGGCGTCCGGGCCCAGCTCGGCGGCCCCGCGATCCGCTAACTCGCGTAGGTCCTCGGCGGTGGTCACGCTCATTCCGAGATCGCCCCCTCCGGGACTCCGATTCCGACGAACTTCACCGCGAACGTGCGCAGGCAGCCCGCGCAGCGCCACGCGCCGTGCGGTTCCTCCACCGGCGCCAGGTCCTCCTCGCCGCAGTAGGGGCAGTAGAACGGCACCGCTCGTTCGGTCACGTCAGGCTCCTCACTGCAGGTCCGCCTCCTCGGCGCGGGCCACCCACTGGGCGAACCGCTCGCCCTCGGTGCGCTGCGCGGCGTAGCGGCGGACCACCCGGTCCACGTAGTCGCCCAGCTCGGACGAGGCCACCTTCAGCCCGCGCAGCTTGCGCCCGAACCCGGCGTCCAGCCCGAGCCCGCCGCCCAGGTGCACCTGGAAGCCGGCCACCTGGTTCCCGGACGCGTCGGTGATGATCTGGCCCTTGAGGCCGATGTCGGCGGTCTGGGTACGGGCGCACGCGTTGGGGCAGCCGTTGAGGTGGATGGAGATCGGCTGGTCCAGGTCGGGCACGTCGGCAAGCCGGGACTCCAGCTCGGCGACCAGGTCGGCGGCGCGCGCCTTGGTCTCCACGATCGCCAGCTTGCAGAACTCGATGCCCGTGCAGGCCAGCGTGTTGCGCCGCCACGGCGACGGGTCGGCGTGCAGGCCGAGCGTGGCCAGCTCGGTCTTGAGGCCCTCGACCTCGGCGTCCGGCACGTCCAGCACCAGCAGGTGCTGCTGGACGCTGGTGCGCAGCCGTCGCGAGCCGGCCCGCTCGGCCGCCTTGGCCACCTCGACGAGCATCGAGCCGGACACCCGCCCCGCGATCGGCGCGACGCCCACGTAGTTGCGCCCGTCGCGCTGGCGGTGCACGCCGATGTGGTCGCGCGCGCCGTCCGGGGTCGGCGGCGGCGGGCCGTCGACGAGCGTGCGGTGCAGGTACTCCGTTTCGAGAACCTCCCTGAACTTCTCCACGCCCCAGTCCGCGACCAGGAACTTCAGCCGCGCCCGGTGCCGCAGCCGGCGGTAGCCGTAGTCGCGGAACACCGAGGTGACGCCGGCCCACACGTCGGCCACCTCGTCCAGCGGCACCCAGGCGCCGAGCCGCTGGCCCAGCTTCGGGTTCGTGGACAGCCCGCCGCCGACCCACAGGTCGAAGCCCGGCCCGTGCTCGGGGTGCTCGACGCCGACGAACGCGATGTCGTTGATCTCGTGCACCACGTCCTGCCGGCGCGCGCCGGACACCGCCGTCTTGTACTTGCGCGGCAGGTTGGAGAACTCCTTGTTGTTCAGGTACCTGTCGGCGATCTCGCGGATGGCCGGGGTGCCGTCCACGATCTCGTCGGCGGCGATGCCGGCCACCGGGGACCCCAGGATCACCCGGGGGCAGTCGCCGCAGGCCTCCGTCGTGTACAGCCCGACCGCCTCCAGCTTGCGCCAGATCGTCGGCACGTCCTCGATCTGCACCCAGTGCAGCTGGACGTTCTGCCGGTCGGTGATGTCCGCGGTGTCGCGCGCGTAGGTCTGGGAGATCTCGCCGATCACCCGGAGCTGCTCGGTGGACAGCGCGCCGGAGTCGATGCGCACCCGCATCATGAAGTACTTGTCTTCCAGCTCCTCGGGCTCCAGCGCGGCGGTGCGGCCGCCGTCGATGCCCGGCTTGCGCTGCGTGTACAGCCCCATCCAGCGGAACCGTCCGCGCAGGTCGGCGGGGTCGATCGAGTCGAAGCCCCGGTGCGCGTAGATGTTCTCGATGCGGGCGCGGACGTTCAGCGGGTCGTCGTCGCGCTTGCTGCGTTCGTTCGGGTTCAGCGGCTCCCGGTAGCCGAGCGCCCACTGGCCCTCGCCACGTCGGCGCTTCGGTGCTGCCGGTCGCGCGGTCCGGGCGGGCCGCCTGGCCGGACTGCGCTGCGCAGCCTCGGTGGTGGTGCCGGCCGCCGGTGGTGGTGGGACCATCTGGTTCAGACCTCCAGGGTCGCGGCGGGGTCGCGCGGCGATCTGGGGCCTGATGTGGGCAGACGCCAGCCAGCCGGGCTACCCGGCCGGTATCACACGTGGTGGAAGAGCGGCGCGGGTCAGTCGGTCGACCGGCACATCGCGCTGGAGACGCGCTGGTAGTCGACGTGGCGGCGGGCCACCAGTCGCATGCTCAGCGCGCAGGACACATAGCAAGCGTGCCATCTCCGCCCGCCCGCTGACCAGCCCGGGCCCAGATGTTGGGAGGGCCGTCACAGCCGTTCCCGTCCTGCTTCGCCGTACGGTACCGTACGGAACGTCGCCATACGGTACCGAATGGAGGGCGTGACGATGATCCACAACGTCCACGAGCGGCTGCTGCCGGTGCCCGTCGAGCGGGTGAGCCCGCTGCTGGACACGATCGGGCGTCCCGGCGACCTGCTCTGGCCCTCGCCGGAATGGGTGCCGATGGTGCTGGACCGTCCGGTGTCGGTGGGCGCGGCCGGCGGGCACGGCCCGATCCGGTACCGGGTCACCGGGTACCGGGCGGGGCGGTCCGTCGAGTTCACCTTCGAGCCCGGCATGGGGTTGGACGGCACGCATACGTTCGTGATCGAGCCGGTGGGTCCGGAGCGGACGCTGATCAGGCACGTCGCGCGGGGGTCGGCGAGCGGTTCGATGCGGCTGGTCTGGCCGCTGGCGGTGCGCTGGCTGCACGACGCCGTGCTGGAGGACCTGTTCGACCGCGCCGAGTCGGCGCTCGGGATCGGCCCGGAGCGGCCGGCGCGGTGGTCGCCGTGGGTGCGGCTGCTGCGGGGCGTCGGTTTTGCCGGCCCGTCCGCTCGTTCGGTGGCGGTGCCCGCGACGCCGTTGCTGGCCGACGCGCTGCCCCGGGTGGACTTCTCCGACGCGCACGCCGTCTCGTGCCGGCCCGGGTTGCCGGCCGACCCTCAGGTGTGGGCGGACGCGGTGTTCCGGGATCCGCCGAAGTGGGTGGTCGCGCTGCTCGGGCTGCGGGAGGCGATCGTCGGGCTGGTCGGGATCGCGCGGGGCGGCTGGAAGTCGTTCGACACGGTCGCGCGCTCGGAGGACGAGGTGCTGCTGGGCGCCGACGAGCGGCACCTGGACTTTCGCGCCTCGGTGCTCCGGGAGCCGGACCGGGTGGTGGTCGGCACGGTCGTGCGGCTGCACAGTGCGCGCGGGCGGGCGTACTTCGCGCTGGTCCGGCCGGTGCATCCGGTGATCGTGCGGGCCATGCTGACCCGGGCCGCGCGCCGGCTTGCCGGCCGGTCGAGGGCCGAGCGGCTGGGCGCACAATGGAGTAGATGACCTCCGAGCTTGCCGTCTCCACGCCCGCGCCGCCGGCCGCGCCGCCCGCCGGGGTGTCCGTCGGGGTGTCCGTCGGGGTGTCCGCCGCCCTGCCGGATGCCGCGCTGGTCGGCCTGGGTGACCGGCCGTTCGGGGTGTACGTGCACGTGCCGTTCTGCGCGGTCCGCTGCGGGTACTGCGACTTCAACACGTACACGCCGTCCGAGCTTGCCGGGTCCGGCGCGTCGCCGTCGGGTTGGCTGGACGCGCTGCGCGCGGAGCTGGAGCTGGCCGCGTCGGTACTGGGGACGCCACCGGCCGCGGACACGGTGTTCGTCGGCGGCGGCACCCCGTCGCTGCTGGGTGCGGACGGGCTGGCGTCCGTGCTCGCCGCCGTCCGGGGGTCGTTCGGCCTGGCCGCCGGCGCCGAGGTGACCACCGAAGCCAACCCCGAGTCGACCTCGCCGGAGTTCTTCGCCGGCATCGCCTCGGCGGGCTACACCCGGGTCTCGCTGGGCATGCAGTCCGCCGCGCCAGGGGTGCTGGCCACGCTGGACCGCCGGCACACGCCCGGGCGTCCGGTGGCCGCCGCCCGGGAGGCACGGGCCGGTGGGATCGCGCAGGTCAGCATGGACCTGATCTACGCAACGCCGGGGGAGACGGACGACGACCTTCGTGGCTCGCTGGACGCCGTGCTCTCCGCCGGGGTCGATCACGTGTCGGCGTACTCGTTGATCGTCGAGGACGGCACCGCGCTGGCCAGGAAGATTCGCCGGGGCGAGCTGGCCGCCCCGGACGACGACGTGGCCGCCGACCGGTACGAGCTCATCGACGACGCGCTCTCGGCGGCCGGGATGGATTGGTACGAGGTGTCGAACTGGGCGAGCGCGGAGTCCACCCGGTGCCGGCACAACCTGGGCTACTGGCGCGACGGTGACTGGTGGGGCGCCGGGCCGGGCGCGCACAGCCACGTCGGCGGGGTGCGCTGGTGGAACGTCAAGCATCCGGCCCGGTACGCGGCGCTGCTGGCCGGCGGTGGGTCGCCGGCCGCCGGGCGCGAGGAGCTGACCGAGGCCGAGCGGCACGAGGAGCGGGTGATGCTCGGGCTCCGGCTGGCCGACGGGCTCGCGGTGGGGGCGCTGGACGACGCCGGGAGGGCCGCCGCCGAGCGCGCCGCCGCCGACGGTTTGCTGTCGGTCGAGTCGCTGCGGGCCGGGCGGGCGGTGCTCACCGGCCGGGGCCGGTTGCTCGCCGACGCCGTGGTGCGTGGGCTGCTCGGGGTTTAGCGGCCACGTTCGGTGTAGCGGCCGGTGGAATTTCTTCGTATGGCTTGAGCCGTTCGAGTGTTCTTTTTTGTGGCGTTGTTGGGCGCGGGTTTTTGTCGGGGGCGGCTGGACAATTGATGGCATGACGGAGAACGGGGTCGCGGCGGCGGGCGCCGGGTTTGTGGCTGCCTTGGCCGCTGCGTGTGATCCGTCGGTGGGTGAGGACGATGCGATCGCGGCATTGCGTGAATGCGCCGCAGTGCAGCGGTTGGTGGATTTTCAGCTGACGCGTTTGATAGCGGCGTTGGACAGGCGCGGCGTGTTCGCGGATCGCGGTGTCCGCACCGAGGACGCCGTCGCGGACCTCTTCTGCTGGGACCGGGGCGTGGCGCGGCGGCGGGTGGCCATGGCGCGTGCGGTGATCGCCCCGATCGGGCCGGGCGGCGAGGTCCTTGCGCCGAGGTTGGCGGCGACGGCCGAGGCGTTCGAGAACGGTGAGCTGGACGCGGCCCGGGTGGAGGCGATCCGCGCGGCGCTGGGCGGTGCCTCGGCGGAGCGGGCCGACCCGGAGGACTGGGCGGTCGTCGAGAAGCAGCTGGCCGGCTACGCCGCGAGCGGCGCCCGGCCCGCCGACCTGCGCACGGTGGCCAACCAGCTGATCGGCCTGGTGGACCAGGACGGGCCGGAGCCGGATCCGCCGCCTCGGCACCGGTCGTTGCGGCTGGTCGCCGACCCGGACCGGGGCGGCGGCTGGGTCCGCGGCGAGCTGGACGCCTCCGGGTTCGCGGCGGTGGCCACCGCGCTCGACGCGCTCTCCAAGCCGCTGCCCGGGGCGCCGCGCGGGTTGGCCCAACGCCAGGCCGACGCGCTGGTCGACGTGTGCCGGTTCGCGCTGGACCACGCCGAGCTGCCCGAGGTCGGCGGCGAGCGGCCGCACCTGAACGTCACTGTCGACCTGGAGGACCTGGAGAACCGCGCGCGCTCCGGCCGGCTTGACTTCGGCGGCATCCCGAGCCCGGGTGAGCTGCGAATGTTGGCCTGCGACGCGATGGTCATCCCAATGGTGATACGCGGGCGCAGCGAGGTGCTCGACCTCGGGCGCAAGGTCCGTGCCGCGACCGCCGGGATGCGCCGGGCGGCGGTCGCCCGGGACCGCTGCTGCGCCTTTCCCGGGTGCGGGCGTCCGCCGGCGTGGTGCGACCTGCACCATATCAAGGAATGGGCGCGCGACCGCGGCGAAACCAGCGTCGACAATGTCGTTCTCCTATGCCGGGTGCATCACCGAATGGTCCATTGTTCGGGTTGGTCGGTGCGTATGGGGGACGGCGGTGCGGAATTCATACCGCCGCCCTGGATCGATCCCGCGCAAACGCCTCGGCGGCGGCTGTAACCGCGCTGAACAAGATACGGTGAGCGGTCCGTTCAGCGGCAGTCGGTCGCCGGGTGGGCGATGACCTGCTTCAGCTCCGGTTGGAGGACCTGCAGGCTGACCACGGGATCGAGCGTCTGGGTGCCTTCGGCGTGCCAGTCGTAGCGGGCTTCGACCTGCTCGCGGCCGTTTCCGACCGGCTCGGTGATGACCGGGCCGGTGCCCGTCTCGCTGGTCCAGCCGTAGGCGATGGTGCCCTCCTCGCCGTTCGTGGTGATCACGCCGATCAAGGTGCACGTCGTGCCGACCTGGTGTTTCCACAGGGTGACGGAGTCGACCCGCAGTTGTGACGGGCCGCGCCTCTGTTCGAACACCACGAACAGCGTCACGGCGGCGGTGAGGACGACGGCCACGGTCAGGACGCAGAACGTCACGAAGATCCAGCGACGCTTGCGCCTGGGTTCGCCGGTCGGTTGTCCGGGCGTCGGCATGGGTCGCGCGGGCTGCCAGCTCGGTCGTCGCGGCGGCACGGGGGCGCCCGGCTGGGTGCCGGTCACGCCGTTCGGCATGCGTTGGCCGGGAGGCGTGTGGTGGCCCGGAGGCGCGGGCGGGCGGCCGGTGGGCGGCCGGGAGCCGTGCGGGGGAGTGAACGCCCGGCGCGGAGTGGTGGGCAGGCGCACCGGGGTGGTCGGCGGTGCGGGATCCGCGGGCGGGGTAGGCGTCGGCCTCGGTCGTGGCGTGGGGGTCGGCTTTGGTGGTGTCGCGGGCGGCGGCTTCGACGGGGTTTCGGTGGCGGGCTCCGGCGCGGCAGCGCGTGGTGATCGGGGTCTTGGCGAGGGTGTCGGCCTGCGCGGCGTCGGGGTTGGCTTCGGTTTCGGTTTCGCGGGTGTGTCCGGTGCCGGGGTGGCGGGTGCGTTCGCTGCGCGGGTGTCGGGTGTGTCCGCCGTTGGGCTGTCGGGTGTGTCCGGTGCCGGAGTGACGGATGCGTCCGGTGCCGCGGTATCGGGTCTGGTTGGTGCTGGGGTGGCGAGCGGTGGGGTGACGGGGTGAGACGGAGCCTCGGGCGGCGACGGCGTGGCCGAGGAGTCGCTGGCCGCGCCGTCGGCCGGTGTGGCGGGCTTTGGGCTCTCGACGGCGGGCGGTTCCGGGGCTTGTGGGGTCTCTGCGGCGGATGGTGCGGGTGTGTTGTTGGGCTGTGGGGTCGCCGTGATTGTGGTGGGTGGGGCGGGTGCCTGTGGGGCGGGTGGTGTTCGGGTTCCTGGGGCGGTGGTGGTCGGTGCGGAGGGCTCCGGTGTGTCGGCGGTGAGTTCCGGCGCGGGCGTTGGTGGATCGGGGGCGGGCTCGGTCTCGGGGTCCGGCTCGGTCTCGGGTGCGGCGTCGGCGGTGGCGTCGGCGGTGGCTGCGTCGGCTACGGGCGTTTCATCGGGCTTGGGGGGTTCGGGCGCGGCGGGAGGCGCGGGAGTGGGCGCCCTGGCGGCTGGAGGTGGGGCCGTAGGCGGTTCTTGGGGCGGGATGGGTGCGGGTGGCGGGGTTGGGGGCGGTTCCGGTGGGGCGGTTGGGGTGCGGGGCTTCGCGGTGCGGCGGAAGCGTTTGGGTTTGGGCGCAGGGAGCGCGGTGGGGGGTGGGGTGGGGCCGCCGAGCGTGGTGAGGGCGGCTTGGGCGGTCGCGGTGAGGGTGGTGCGGTCGGCGGAGGCGGCGAGGTCGGCGAGGTGGTTGATGGCGGCGGTCAGGCCGTCGGGGTCGGCCTTGGCGGTGGCTTCGGTGGCTTCGGTGGCTTCGATGGCTTCGATGGCTGCGGTGAGGGCGGGGGGTGGAGCGTCGTCGTCGAGGTGCCAGCGGTCGGCGAGGAGGCGGGCGAGGGCGGTCCAGGAGCGGACGTCGTCGGCGGGGGTTGCGGTGGTGCTGGTGCCCCAGTCGGTGAGGAGCGCGGTGCCGTGCGGGCCGAGCAGGACGCTGCGCTGGTCGACGTTGCCGTGGGTGAGGTCGGCCTGGTGTACGGCGAGCAGGGTGGTGGCGATGTCGGTGAGCAGGGCGGCGGCGTTGGCGGGGGTGCGGTGCGCGCCGTCGTCGAGGACGTCGGCGAGGGCGGGGACCGGAGGGCCGTCGGTGACCAGCCAGTTGCGGCCGGCCTGTTGGACCAGCTCGGGGTTTGGTCGGTGGACGCCGGGCAGGTTCAGGCCGGCGAGTCGCTCGATGGTCGGGAGCAGGACCTTCAGGTCCACGCCGGGGTGGACCAGCAGCAGGCCGGCGGGCTGGTCGGTCGGGCCGACGGCGGGGAACCAGGTGCCGGCCGGCGTCGTCCGTACGCGGCTTCCCCGCCGGTACTCACCGACCCGGGGTGCCTCGCGGGAGAGCTGCTGGCTCAGACTGGTGGACGGGCTCATCGCGGGTCTGACGATACGGGGCGCCCGAGATCGCAACCACCGTGGCGCGCGTCCTCAGGTCACTGTGCCTAGGCCGGCACGGGCATCTCGATGTCGAGCACCTCGAAGCGGTGCGGGCGCGCCTCGCCGGAGCAGACCGAGTGGCCGTGCACGCCCAGCGGGGTGTGGCGCACGCGGACGCGGAACAGCGCGCCCGTGGCCGTCCGCACCTCCACCACCGCCTGGTCGTCGCCCTGCCGGTCGGGGACGCCGGCGAGGGTGTCGTCCAGGCCGGTGAGGCCGGTGCGCTCCCGGATGGCGATCTCGGCGACCTGCGCGAACGGGTCGATGCCGACCCGCCCGCGCAGGTTGTCCAGCTCAACTTCGCCGCGCTGTGCGGCCGCGGCGACCGGCATCACGGAAGCCGGTCTGAGCTGTCCATACATGAAGCCGTGCGGGGCGACCAGCAGGTTGCCGGCCCAGCGGTCGCCGCCGAAGTGGGTGCACTGCCAGGTCTGGTCGGGGTACTCGGCGGCCAGCGCGTCGGCGACCGGGCGGCCCAGCATGGCGCAGCAGGCGTCCTTGCGGCCGTGCACGCAGACCAGCAGCAGCGGGTCGGCCACCGGCTCGCCGAGGCCGCCGGGGCCGAGGGCCACCTCGGTCAGGTCCAGGTCGGCGAGGTCGGTGCGGCGGTCCACCGGGAGGCGTTCCAGCCAGCGCCGGCCCGGTTCGCAGCCGCCGGCGAACACCGAGGGGCGCTCGGGCTTGGAGTTGCGGCCGGGGCGGCGGATCACCAGCGCGCGCAGCCCGCGCCGGACGTGCAGCTCGTCCATCCATTCCGGGGCGGACGGACCGAAGCACTCGGTCAGCACCCGTTCCCGCACGTCCACTGCCCACGGGCCGGTGTGCTCGATGAGCAACACCGACCTGATCCTGGACGCGGTGCCTGTCGGTCGCTCGCCGAGTTGGCGAGCCAGCGCCGCGCAGTGGGGCAACTTGATCACGCTCACGAGAATAAGGCTAGCCTAACTTCCGATCAACCCGGTGACACGGGGTCGTGCCTTCCCTTGACGGGATCGATGGTCACCTGCGTAGGTTACTGATGGCCCGGTTCACGGGCCGGCCGTGATCGACCGATTCGGTGTGTCGGGGCCCGAGGGGAGGTGAACATGGCTGCTCAGGACGCTCTGTTGCTCGGTGTCGAGGAGGAAAGCGTCGTTGTCCGTCGCGAGACGAACAGTGACAACGACGGTAGCGACCGGAGCTCGGACTTCGTCTGAGTGTAACTCTGTGTAGTCACGTGTGACGGTTGGTGAGCCGCGCGTGCCTACGCGTACAGCCGGTCTCGTCGGGGGTCGACATCGGCCTCCGGCGGGCCGGCCCTCATGTTCACCCCTTCGAGATCCTTCGAGACCCACGGAGAGCCGACGCATGCCGTCCGCGCAACTGTTCACCGAGAGCTTCCTCGCCCAGGTGGGTCCGGACTTCGCCGGCGAACGCCTGGGGCAGGACTTCGTACGGGCGTCGGTCGGCGCGGACTCGGTGCGCGAGCTGCTGACCTGGCCGGCCCTCAACGAGATCCTCAGCACGCACCAGCTCGGCGCGCCCCGGTTGCGGCTGTTCCGGGACGGCTCGCAGGTGCCGGTCGGCCGCTACACCCAGCGCGGCGGCGTCGATGGCTCAGGGGGCTCCGGCGGGTCCGGCGGGTCCGGCGGTCACGAGGTGCTGGTGCCCGACGCGCTGTACCGCGAGCTGCGGGAGGGCGCGAGCCTGGTGCTGGACTCGGTCGACCAGCTCCACCCGCCGGTCGCGGCCGCCGCCGACGACCTGATGCGGCTGGTCAAAGAGCTGGTGCAGGTGAACCTGTACCTGGTGTGGGGCGACCACCAGGGCTTCGACACGCACTGGGACGACCATGACACGGTGATCGTCCAGCTGGCCGGCACCAAGCACTGGACGGTGCGCGGACCCGGTCGGCCGTACCCGATGAAGCTGGACACCGACCACGACCACCGGCCGCCGGACGGCACGATCTGGGAGGGCACGCTCGCGGCCGGCGACATCATCCACGTGCCGCGCGGGTGGTGGCACGCGGTGCGCGGCACCGGCGACATGAGCATGCACCTGACCTTCGGGTTCACCCGGCGAACCGGCATCGACTGGGCGCGCTGGGTGGTCGAGCAGCTCTACGCCGAGGAGCTGTTCCGCCAGGACCTGCCCAGGTTCGCCGACGAGCGGCGGCGCCGGGCGCACGAGGACGAGCTGGTCAGGAGCCTGGCGAAGGTGATCGCCGGGCACCGGCCTTCGGACTTCCTCGCCGCCAGGGATCGCCGGTTCCCGCGCCGGCCGGAGATCAACCTGCCGTGGCCGGTGCGGTACGAGCCGCCCGCCGGCACCGCCCGCGTCGAGCTGACCGCGCTGCTGGAGCCCGCCGTGCGGGTGGAGGACGGCGCCGTGGCGGTGACCGTGGCCGGCAAGACGTTCCGGTTCGCCGCCGTGCTCGCGCCGCTGCTGGAACGGCTGGCCGCCGAGCGGTCCGTGCCCGTGACCGCCCTGCGCGCCACCGCCGGGCTCGACGAGAACCAGTTCGATGCCGCGCTCGAGTTGCTGTTGCGGCACCATCTGGTTGTCGTTCGAGAGTGATATGAATCACATAAAGTTAGCCTAGCTTATGCTCTGCGCATGATCCCTCTCGCTGAGCTGTATCCCGTTGAGGATGACGTGAGCCGCCGGTCCCTGCTTGTCGGTGGGGCCGCGGCGGCGGGGTTGGTCGCCTGCGGTGGTGCGAACACGAACTCCGGCCCGGCCGTGGCCCCGCCCGGCTTTCCGCGAGCCGTCGACCATCCTGGCGGGCGTACGGAGATCCCGGCGCCGCCGGGCCGGATTGTCAGCGCGATGGACTACGACGACCTGGACGCGGTGCTGGCCGTCGGCGTCACGCCCGTCGCGTTCGGCTTCTCGTCGTGGCTGGTCGAGGGACTCACGCCGTGGGCGAGCGCGGCCGAGGGCGGGACCCGGCTGGCCGGGCCGGTCGCCCACGTCTCGGTTGAGAGGATCGCCGCGCAGCGCCCGGACCTGGTCGTCGCCCAGGCCGACCTGGTCTCCGACGCCCTCGACGCGCTGCGACGGCTGGCGCCCACGGTGACGGTGGCGCTGCGCTCCGGCGACTGGAGGGCCGGCACCCGCACGCTCGGGCGCGCCACCGGTCGGGAGGCGCAGGCCGCCGCGACCATCGACAGGGCCGAGCTCGCGCTGGCCGACGCCAGGGCGCGGCTGGCCGGACTGAGCGGCCGCCGGGTCGCGGTGATCAACCGCCACGGCGGGCAGGTCCACGTCGAGACCTCGACCGTCGACGTGCACGGCGCCGGCACCGTGGTGTCCGAGCTCGGGCTCACGCCCGTCGACGCCGGCACCGTCGCACCGGCCGGCGCGCTGGCGGAGGAGGAGCTCACCCGCCTGGACGAGGTGGACGTCCTGCTCGTCCAGGACTTCGTGACCGAGACCGCCGCGCTGCTCGGCTCGCCGCTGTTCCAGAGCCTGCGCCCGGTGCGCGAACGCCGCGCCGCGTGCCTGAGCCGTGCCGCCACCCGGGCATGTTTCCTGCTCAGCGCGCTGTCGCTACCTTACGCGGCGCGCGAGATGGCCTCGGCGATCAGCGACGCGGCCGCCGGAAACGGCTCGCTCGCCCCGCCGCGCTGAGCGCCCGGTGCGGCGGTCGCCCTCGGTGGGCGACCGCCGGCCGCTATGCCGGTCAGGCCGGTCAGGCCTGGTCAGCAGGCGGACTTGTAGAGGGCCTCCTTGCCCTCGGGGGTGTCGACGTTCTGCTTGGTCACGATGGTGAAGCCGGTCTGGATCTTCGCGGTGACCGGCTGGCCCTTCAGCGCGGCGATGGCCTGCTGGACGCCCTGTTCGCCGATCTTGCCGGGCTGCTGGGCGACGAGCGCCTGCACCGTGCCGTCGCGCAGCGCCTTGACCTGGTCCGGGCCCGCGTCGAAGCCGACGACCTTGACCTGGTCCTGCTTGCCGGCCTGCCGGATGCCGGTCGCGGAGCCCTCGGCGGAGAACAGGTTGGTCGCGAAGACGCCCACGATGTCGGGGTCCTTCTGCAGGGCGGCGGTCACGATCTGCGCGGCCTTCTGCGGCTCGTTCATCGAGTACTGCACGCCGAGGTCGGTGTAGCGGGGGTCGGCCTTGACCGCGTCCTGGAAGCCCTTGGCCCGCGCGTCGGTGGTACTCACGCCCGGCTGCACGCTGACCACCAGCACCTTGCCGCCGTTCGGGGCGAGCTGCTTGATCGCGTCGAAGGCCGCCTTGCCGCCGCCCTCGTTGTCCGAGGCGATCGCGGACGCGGCGATGGACGGGTCCTTGAGCGTGGTGTCCACCAGGACGACCTTGATGCCCTGCTGGGTGGCCTGCTCGATCGGCTTCTGCATGGCCGAGACGTCGGTGGGGGCGATCAGGATCGCGTTCGGCCGCGAGGAGATGACCGACTGCAGGATCGGGGTCTGCATGGTCGGGTCGAACTTCTGGCCGCCCTGGGTGGCCAGCGAGGCGCCGGCGGCCTTGGCGGCGGCCTGCGCGGCGCAGTCCATCGTGATGTAGAACGCGTCACCGGCGACGCCCTGGACGAACGCGAGCTTGTACGAGCCCCCGGACCCGCCGCCCGAGCCGCCGGAGCCGCCCGAGCCGGAGCCGCCGGAGCCGCCGCCCGAGCCGCAGGCCGCCGTGAGGCAGAGCGCCACCGCTGCCGCGGCGGCCATCACTGTCTTCAACCTGATCATGTTGTATCCCTTCTAGCGCCGATGCCGAAATGGGAGAGGATCGAGGTGCGCGCCGAGGTGCCGCGTTGCGCGGCGGCGCGCCGTGCCTGGTCGACGTAGACGGCGGCGATGAGCACCGCGCCCACCACCACCTGCTGCCAGAACGGCTGGACGCCGAGGATCACGAAGCCGTTCTGCAGGGTGGACGGGATGAACAGCCCGATCACGGTGCCGAACACCGAACCCGCGCCGCCGAACAGGCTGGTCCCGCCGATGACCACGCCGGCGATCACGTTCAGGTTCGTGTTGGACTGCCCGGCGATCGTGGTGGACTGGAAGAACGCCAGGTTGAGCAGGCCGGCGAACCCGGCGAGCAGTCCGGCCAGCGCGTACACCTTGATCAGGTGCCGGTTCACCTTCACCCCGACCCGGCGGCCGGCCTCCGGGTTCGAGCCGATGGCGAACGTGTAGAGCCCGAACCGGGTGCGGTGCAGCAGCACGATGCCCAGGACCACGACCACCAGGGCGATCACCGACAGGGTGGGCACCTGGCCGACCAGGTTGCCGAAGCCGACGGTGTCCACCAGCACCTCGGGGGCGTCGCGCAGGTCGATGCCGCCGGTGATGATCTGCGCGATGCCCAGCGCGGCGCCCAGCGTGCCCAGCGTGACGATCAGCGGCGGCACCTTCGCCTTGGCCACCAGCACGCCGTTGACCAGCCCGCAGGCCAGCCCGGCCGCGCAGGCCACCAGCACGCCGATGCCGGCCACGCCCCAGCCCTGGCCGCCGGCCGCCGCCATCGCCTTGTCCGCCAGCACCCCGGAGAGCACCAGCACGCTGCCCACCGACAGGTCGATGCCGCCGGTGATGATCACGAACGTCATGCCGACGCCGAGCACCGCCAGGATCGAGGTGTTCACCACGATGCCCCGGATGTTGAACCAGGACAGGAACGCGTCCGGGTTCAGCACGCTGAAGATGATCATGATCACGGCGAGGATGAGCACGATCTGCAGCGCCTGCAGCCGCAGCACGCGGCCAAACCGACCGTCGGTCTGTTCGTCGGCGTCCGCGTCCGGAACGGCCAGGTGGTTGCGCGGCTCGGTCACGGCGCCCCCGGTCGCGGTGCTGTTGGTTGCGGCGCTGTTGGTTGCGGCGCCGGTAGCTCGGCCTTGGCCGGCGGGTCCCGTTGTCATCGCCCGGCCTCCCCGTTCGCCTCGCCGTTCCCGGCCCCGTTGCCGTCCAGCGCGCCGGTCATGGCGCCGACCAGCTCTTCCATCGAGGTGTCCGCCGCGTTGTAGCTGGCCACCCGCCGGCCCCGGCGCAGCACGTGCACCCGGTCGGAGACCTCCAGCACGTGCGGCATGGAGTGGCTGATGAACACCACGCCGATGCCGTTGTCCCGGACCCGCCTGATCAGGTCGAGCACGTTGCGGGTCTGCACCACGCCGAGCGCCGCCGTGGGCTCGTCCAGGAAGATCACCTTGCTGGCCCAGGCGGCGGCGCGCGCGACCGCGACGCCCTGGCGCTGCCCGCCGGACATCGAGCCGATCGGCCCGGACAGGTTGCGGACGGTGGCGCCGAGGTTATCGAAGGCCCGCCGGCTGCCCTCGCGCATCGCCTTGTTGTCCATGAAGCCCAGCAGCCCGAGCAGGCCGGGGCGCATCACCTCGCGGCCCAGGTACATGTTCCGCACCGGGTCCAGGTGCGGGGCCAGCGCCAGGTCCTGGAACACGGTCTCGATGCCCAGTGCCCGCGCGTCGCTGGGCGAGGCGAACCGCACCCGGCGGCCCTCGAAGTAGATCTCGCCGGCGTCCGGGGCCTCGCTGCCGGAGAGCAGCTTCACCACCGTGCTCTTGCCGGCGCCGTTGTCGCCGATCAGCGCGACGACCTCGCCGGCGTCGACGTCGAAGTCCGCACCGGCCAGCGCCTGCACGTGGCCGTACTCGCGGATCAGGCCACGGGCCTCTAGCAGGGTCATCGCGTCCTCACCGCCTCTCGCCACGGGCGGGCGCGGCCGGTCACGGCGGCCACGCAGGCCTCCAGCCGCAGCCGGGCCGTGCCGTCGAGGAACTCCGCGCGGGCCGGGCCGTCCAGGCCGACGGCCTCCTTCCACAGCGCCCGCCCGGCGATGAAGCCGGACGCGCCGCCCTCCTCGCAGGACACCCGCAGCACGTGCTCGAACTCGGCGAAGTCAACCCCGGCGGAGAGCACCGCCCACGGGCCGTCGGTGACCTCGGCGATGCGCCGGCAGCCCTTCGGCGAGCCGGGGTACTCCAACTTCAGCAGGTCGGGGCCGATCTCGGTGAGCATCCGGGCGCACTCGACGATGACGTCCTCGCGGTGGGCCGTGTTCATCTCGGTGAGCGGCTCCTCGCCGGGCAGCGGGTAGATCAGGTTCTCCACCACGGACGGCAGCCCGGCGCGGCGGCAGTCGGCGACCACCTCGGCCACCACGGAGAGCACCTCGGCGACCAGGTCCGGTTCTCCGGGCGTGCGCGGGCGGTCCGGGCGCAGCTGGATCAGGAACTTCACGGCGTTGCCGCCCATGCCGCGTACCCAGGCGGCGTCCTGCTCCGGGATGCGGAACGCCCTCGGCTCGCCGTTGTGGTTCCCCCGCGACGCCGGCTCGGCGGCGACCAGCAGGCCGGTGCCGTCCGCCAGCGCACCGGCGGCGCGCACGGCGGGCACGCCGAAGTCGGGGTCCAGCAGGACGGCGCTGGCGCCGGGGGACAGCGCGCCGATCACGTCCGCCTTGACCGCGCGCATGCCCTCCTCGGTGGCCTCCTTGTCGGCGGCGGCGAACATCCGGCGCAGGGTGTTGCGCTGGTCCATCGCCACGATCGAGAAGACACCGTCCGGGCCTGCTATCGCGTCCAGCGTCGTCGCGTCTAACGTCACAGTGCTACTCCTTCGTGCTGGTCGTCCGGACGTCCAGAGGCCGCCAGGGCGGTGCGCCGCAGCGGTTCGGCGAAGTCGAGAAGCTCGCCAGGGCACCCCGAGGCGGCGTAGCCCGCGCACAGCGCCGCGCCGAACGCGCCGGGCTCGGCCAGGTCGCTGAACCGCAGCTCGGGCAGCAGCCGCCGCTTGGCCGCGCGCACGCTGCGCAGCCGGGTCCAGCCGCCGGCCGCGACGGCCGCCCTGGGCGCGCCGACCACCTCGGCCATCGCGTCCAGCAGCCCGCCGGTGACCTCGCCGACGTGCGCCAGCGCGGCGGCCCACAGCGCGTCCGGGGTGGCGGTGTCGCCGACGCGGACGGTCACCGCGTCGTCGGACGGCCGTGCGCCGAGCACCGTGGCCCCGGTGTGCAGGTTCGGCGTCCACGCGTGGTCGAGCCGGGCGCGGCCGGCCGGGTCGTCGGCGCCGAGCAGGGCCAGCACCCGGCGCAGCACCAGCCCGCCGCGCAACCCGCCGATCAGCGCGGAGCGGCCCTCGATGACGTGCCGGCCGGCCTCGATGCCGCGACCGACCAGTTCTTCGCGCTGGTCGTCGGTCAGCCCGGCCGGCACCGAGCGCAGCACCACGTCGGCGGTGCCCGAGGAGTTCAGCAGGTCGTGCGGGCCGACCGCGCCGACGCCGAGCGCGGCCACCGGGTGGTCGTGCCCGACCACGGTGAGCACGGCGCCGGCCAGCGCGGGCGCGGCGGCGGCCTTGACCCGGCCGGCGGGGCGGCCGGCGGGCACCAGCGGCGGCAGGAACGAGTCGGGGTCGGCGTCGAGCAGCGCCAGCGGTTCGGGCCACGGCCGGCCGGTGGACTGGTCGAGCAGGCCGGTGCGGGAGGCCAGCGAGGGTTCGGTCACCTGCTCGGCGCCGAGCGCGTGCGCGATGTACTCCGGGACGTTCAGCCAGCGGCTGCCCGGCGGCAGCGGCAGGCCCTCGGCCCGCATCCAGAGCAGCTTGCCGAACGTCCACTGCGGGCCGACCGGCAGCCCGGTGCGGCGCGGGAACTCGGTGCGGAACGCGGGATCGAGGGCGGCCAGCTCGGCGTCACCGCGCTGGTCGAACCAGGCGATCACCGGGGTGACCGGCGATCCTGACGGGTCGAGCACGACGCCGCTCTCGGCGAACCCGGCGATGCCCACGCCCCGGGGGACGACCGGTGTGCCCGCGTTGCGTCCGGCGTCGACCAGCGCCGCCCCGGCGGCCGCCACCACGTCCGCGAGCAGCGCGTCGCCGGTGGTCTCCGAGCGCCCGTCCGGGTACCTGGTCCAGGTGGTGCGGCGGCCGGCGAACCCGAGCGGCGTGCCGTCCGCGCCGATCACCAGCGCCTTGGTCTCCGTTGTGCCCAGGTCGATGCCGACCAGCACGTCCAGCCGGGCCGTCATGCCGGCACCTCGCCGGAGCCGCGCGGGACCAGCCGCAACGGCACGGTCAGGGTGGCCGGCTCCGGCGCCTTGCCGGCGATGCGGTCCATCAGCCGCTCGGCGGCCAGCCGTCCGATCACGTCCGGCGGGTGGTCGATCACCGTCACCCCCGGGGAGATCGACTCGGCCAGCGGCAGGTCGCCGAAGCCGACGAACGCGACGTCGCGGCGGCCAAGCCGGTGCAGTACCGGCAGCACCCGCAGCGAGCACCGGGTGCTGGGGGAGAAGATCGCGGTCGGCGGGTCGGCGCTGTCCAGCAGCCGGATCGTCTCGGCGTCCAGTTGCTCGCTGTCCGGGTCGCAGGTCACCACCAGTTCGTCGTCCAGCTTGCCGGACGGTTCGCCGGGCGGCTTGCCGGCGGGGGCGATGCCCGCCTCGGCGAGCGCGGCGCGGTAGCCGTCCAGCCGCAGCCGGGTGGTGTCCAGCTCGGGCTCCAGGCCGAGGAACGCGATCCGCCGGTGCCCGTGCGCGATCAGGTGCCGCACGGCGGTGCGCGCCCCGTCGGCGTCGTCGACCACCACCGAGTCGGAGTCCGCGCCGGAGGGCCGGCGGTCGACGAACACGACCGGGCAGCTCAGCGCGGACACGTGGGAGTGCTCGGTGGAGATCGGCGCCAGGATCAGCCCGGCCACCCGCCGCTGCACCATCCGGGTCAGCAGCTCGCGCTCGTGGCGCTGGTCGCGGTTCGTGCTGGCGATCATCACGGAGATCCCCCGCGACAGCGCGACCCGCTCGATCTGGCCGGCCACGCTGGCGAAGAACGGGTCGGCCACCGAGTCCACCACCACGCCGATGGTGTCGTCGGTGCCCCGGCGCAGCGAGCGGGCCAGCGGGTCGGGCTGGTAGCCGAGCGCGAGCACCGCGCGCTGCACCCGGCCCCGGGTCTCGGGTGCCACCCGGGGGTCGCCGTTGATCACCCTGGAGACGGTCTTCGCGCTGGTCTCGGCGGCCGCCGCGACGTCCCGCAGCCGCACCCGCCGCCCGCCGTCCCGGCCGTTCATCCCGCGTCTCCGGTGCGCGCGGCGGTGTTCATAGCTCCGGCGGTGTTCGTGGCTCCGCCGGTGTTCGTGGCTCCGCCGGTGTTCGTGGCTCCGGTGGTGTTCGCGTCCTTGGTGGCCAGAGCGCGCAGCTGGGCGAGCAGCTCGTCGGCCCTGGCCGGGTCGACGCCGCCGGCGAGGAGCCGCTCGCAGGACGCGGTGGCGGTGGCCGCGCCTCGGATCACGGCGTCGAGCCACTGCTCGTACTCCAGCCCCGCCGGGCTCCCGCCGGCCTGCAACAGCCCGAGCGCCAACCCGCCCACGAACGAGTCGCCGGCCCCGACCGCGCTCACCACCCGGGTAGGCACCGTCCGTACCCACTCCGTCCGTACCCCGTCGGAGAACGCCACCCCCGCCGCGCCGGCCGTGACCGCCGCTCGCCGGGCGCCGAGGGCGCACAACGCGCGCGCCGCATCCCCGGCGCGCCCGGCCACGCTCGCGCCGTCGTCGGACCCGTTCTCGGACTCCGCGCCGACCAGCAGCGCGCCGCTGCCGCCGTGGATGGCCGCCTCGGCCTCCTCCAGGTTCGGCGTGACCAGGTCCGGCCCGCTGGCCAGCGTGGCGTGCAACGGGGCGGGCGCGGTGTCGAGCACGGTGGCCACTCCGGCCTCGGCGGCCAGCGCGACCAGCTCGGCGTACCCGTCCACCGGCGCGCCGGGCGGCAGGCTGCCCGCGCAGACCAGCAGCCGCGCGCCCGCTGCCGCCCGCTCGGCGACAGCGTCCCGGTACGCCGCCCAGGTGGCCTCGTCCAGCGGGGTGCCCGGTTCGTTGAGAACGGTGGCCCGGCCGGACTCCTCGACCATGATCGTTCCCACCCGGGCGTACCCGGGGGAGGCCACCGGCACGACGTCCGCGCCCTCGTCGGCGAGCAGCCCGAGTATCCGGTCCCGGTCCCGCTCGGCGACCAGCGCCACCAGCGTGGCCGGCCGGCGGTAGGCGCGCGCCACCCTGGCCACGTTCACGCCCTTGCCCCCCGCCGTCACCTCGACCGCGCGCGCCCGCAACACCCCGCCGGGCACGACCTCCGGCACCCGGGAGGTCCGGTCCACGCAGAGGTTGGGGGTGGCGATCAGCACGCGCGCTCCTCGTCGTTGCGGAGTTGCCGGAGTTGCCGGAGTTGCCGGGTTGTCGGAGTGGCCGGGGGTTGTCGGGCTGCGGGGTTGCCGGGGTTGCCGGGGTTGCCGAGGCCGTTCACCGGGGGAGGTAAACGATGTCACACACAGAGGTAAACGATGTCACGCTCTGGTGCAGCGAAGTCTGAGCCCGCGTCGGGGCGGTGTCAAGAGCTCGAAGTGAAGTGCACGCCGAACGCACCAGCGGAGCCGAACACGGTGTCACCAGCGCGGTGTCACGAGCGCGGGGCCAGGAACCGCTGGAGCGTCGTGGCCAGCCGTTCCACCGGCCAGCTCGCGTCCAGCTCCAGGTGCTCGGTCCGGGGCGCGGTGAGCACGCCGGTGGCCAGGAACGCCGTGGGGTCGGCGAGCTTGGCGCGGTCGCGCGCGGCGCCCCGGCTCCGCAGCCGGCGCAGCAGCTCGTCGGGGTCCAGCCGCAGCCACACCAGCACCGGGCTCCCGCCGGCCGCGACCAGCCGGTCCCGGACCGCCGCCCAGGCCGCCGGGTCGGAGCGCTCGGCGGTGAACGGCGCGACCGCGACCACCGGGCGACCGATCTGCAGGTTGTCCACCGCGGTGGCCAGCAGCGCCTCGTAGCGGGCCGCCCGGGTGGGGCCGGCCAGCACCGGGTCGTCCAGGTCGTCGGAGCCCACCAGCGCGCCGACGACCGAGGTCAGCGGGCCGGTGAGCACGTCCTGGTCGAGCAGCGCGGCGCCGAGGCGGGCGGCCAGCGCCGCGCCCAGCGTCGACTTCCCGCTGGCCGCCGGCCCGCTGATGAGCACCGCGAGCAGCATGGCTACCGGCGCACCGGCACGTACGTCGCTTGCATACCCGTCTAGTACCCCGGACCCGCGCCGAAGTACGCCTGCGAACCGCGAACCGGTGTCACAGGGTGGACGCCAGCGCGCCGAGCACCTCGGAGCACCCACCGTCCACCTTGACGACGGCGAACTCGTCCCCCCGGGTCGGACCCCGGTTGACGATCACGACCGGGATGTCCCGCTGGTGCGCGCGGCGCACGAACCGCAGCCCGGACTGCACGGTCAGCGACGACCCGGCGACCAGCAGCGCGCCCGTCCGGCCGTCCTCGGGCACCAGCGACTCGACCATCCCGTAGGCCAGCGCCACCCGACCCGGCGGCACGTTCTCGCCGAAGAACACCACGTCAGGCTTGAGCGTCCCGCCGCAGTCCGTGCACGGCGCGACCCGAAACCCGTCCACCGACTCCAGCGCGGCGTCACCGTCCGGGTTGCTCGCCACCCCGGCCCCGTGCGCCTCGGCGAACCCGGGGTTGAGCTCGGCCAGCCGCAGTTGCAGCTCCGCGCGCGAGCCTCGGCCCCGGCAGTCCAGGCAGACCACGTCGGCCAGCCGTCCGTGCAGGTCGATCACGGACCGCTGGCCGGCCGCCCGGTGCAGCCCGTCCACGTTCTGCGTGATCAACCCGCGTACCGCGCCGGCGCGCTCCAGCTCGACCAGTGCGCGGTGCCCGGCGTTCGGCTCGGCCGCGCGCATCCGTGCCCACCCGACGTGGCTGCGCGCCCAGTAGCGACGCCGCGCCGCCTCGCCGGAGCGGAACTCGCCGAACGTCATCGGCGTGGCGCGCGGCGAACCCGGCCCCCGGTAGTCCGGGATGCCGGAGTCGGTGGACAGCCCGGCCCCGGTGAGCGCCACCACCGCACGACCGGCAAGAACCTGACACGCCCGCTCCAGCGCACCGGGCAACGAATCGACGCGCACCAGCCCAGAATAGGGCCCCGTGAGTGGCTGGAGCCGTCATAGCGGCCCTGGCCACTCACGGGTCCGCGGGGCCTGTGAAAACGTAGACTGGGTAACGAACGGCCGGGGAGGTGCACGGTTGAACGCCGAGGAACGTCGTTTCGAGGTGCTGCGCGCCATCGTCGCCGACTACGTGGCGACCCAGGAGCCGGTCGGGTCGAAGGCGCTGGTCGAGCGGTACAACCTCGGGGTGTCCAGCGCGACAGTGCGCAACGACATGGTGACCCTGGAGGAGGACGGCTACATCGCCCAGCCGCACACCAGCGCGGGCCGGATCCCGACCGACAAGGGCTACCGCCGGTTCGTGGACAGGCTCAGCGAGGTCAAGCCGCTATCGGGGGCCGAGAGGCGGGCCATCCACTCCTTCCTGGGCGGCGCGATGGACCTCGACGACGTGCTGCGCCGCAGCGTCCGGCTGCTGGCCCAGCTCACCCGCCAGGTGGCCGTCGTGCAGTACCCGACGCTGACCCGGTCCACCGTGCGGCACCTGGAGCTGGTCTCGCTCACCCCGGCCAGGCTGATGCTGGTGCTGATCACCGACAGCGGGCGGGTGGACCAGCGGATGGTGGACCTGGGTGAGGTGATCACCGAGGACGCGGTCGGCCGGTTGCGCACGCTGTTCAACGGGGCGCTGGAGGGGCGCCGGCTGGCGGACGCCTCGGTGCTGGTCGCCGAGCTGCCCGAGCAGTCCCCGAGCGAGCTGCGCGACGCGGTCACCACGCTGTCCATGGTGCTCATCGACGCGCTGGTGGAGCACCCCGAGGAGCGGCTGGTGCTCGGCGGCACCGCGAACCTGACCCGCAACGTGGCCGACTTCCCCGGCTCGCTGCGCCAGGTGCTCGAGGCGCTGGAGGAGCAGGTCGTGGTGCTCAAGCTGCTCGCCTCGGCGCACAGCCCGGGTACCGTGCGGGTGAGTATCGGGGAGGAGAACGAGGCCGAGGAGATGCGGTCCACCTCGGTGGTGTCCATCGGGTACGGGCCGGGCGAGACCCTGCTCGGTGGCATGGGCGTGGTCGGGCCGACCAGGATGGACTACCCGAGCACGATCGCCGCGGTGCACGCGGTCGCCAGGTATGTAGGTGAGATCCTGGCCGGGCGGTAAGCCCTAGGAGGACATCCCGGGGCGGTCGCCGCCGGGCACGAGCGAGCTTGTTCGAGGGACATGAGGAACACAAGGGTGGCGAGGGACTACTACGGGTTGCTCGGCGTCAACACTGACGCGAGCGGGGACGAGATCAAGCGGGCCTACCGTCGGTTGGCCCGTGAGCTGCACCCCGACGTCAATCCCGATCCGCAGGCCCGGGAACGGTTTGCCGAGGTCACGAAGGCCTACGAGGTGCTCTCCGACCCGGAGAAGCGGCGGATCGTGGACCTCGGCGGCGACCCGCTGGACAACGGCGCCGGCCGGGGCGGCGGCGCCGGGGATCCGTTCGCCGGGTTCGGTGGCCTGGGCGACATCATGGACGCCTTCTTCGGCGGCGCCGCCGGGATGGGCGGCATGGGCGGCGGCCGGGGCCCGCGCAGCCGGGTCCAGCCGGGCGCGGACGCGCTGATCCGGATGCGGCTGACCATGGAGGAGTGCGCGGCCGGGCTCACCAAGGAGCTCACCGTGGACACCGCCGTGCTCTGCTCGGAGTGCACCGGCTCGGGCTGCGCGCCGGGCACCGAGCCGTCCATGTGTGACATCTGCGGCGGCCGCGGCGAGGTGCAGAGCGTGCAGCGCTCGTTCCTCGGCCAGGTGGTCACCAGCCGCCCGTGCCCGAACTGCCGGGGCCAGGGCCAGGTCATCCCGGACCCGTGCCGGCAGTGCGGCGGCGACGGGCGGGTGCGGGCACGGCGCTCGGTCACGGTGAAGATGCCCGCCGGGGTGGCCGACGGGATGCGGGTGCGGCTGGCCGGCCAGGGCGAGGTCGGCCCCGGCGGCGGCCCGGCCGGCGACCTGTACGTGGAGGTCGAGGAGGCGCCGCACGAGGTGTTCACCCGCGAGGGGGTGGACCTGCACTGCGTGCTGCCGCTGCCGATGACCGCCGCCGCGCTGGGCACCACCGTGCGGCTGCCCACCCTGACCGACGACGTGATCGAGCTGGACGTGGAGCCAGGCACCCAGACCGGCAAGGTGCACACGCTGCGCGGCAAGGGCATGCCCCGGCTGCGCTCCAGCGGCCGGGTGGACGGGCGCGGCGACATGATGGTGCACATCGAGGTCGTGACGCCGACCAAGCTGGACGCCAAGCAGACCGAGCTGCTGCGCGAGCTGGCCGCGCTGCGCGGCGACGAGCAGCCCGACGTGGCGATGAACGGCCGCAACGGCGGCGGGTTGTTCTCCCGGCTGCGCGGCGGCCGAGGCGGCCGGTGACGCCGGCGGTGACCCGGGGATGACCGGGTGACGCCGCCGCTCCACCTGGTCGACGAGCTGCCGGCCGGCGAGCTGGCCGAGCTGGCCGGCGCGGAGGGGCGGCACGCGGTGACCGTCCGGCGCACCCGGGTGGGGGAGCGGTTGCTGCTCGGCGACGGGCGCGGCGGGCTGGCCGACGCCGAGGTGACCGAGGTCGGCCGCGACGCGCTGACCGTCCGCATCCTGGCCCGGCGCCGGGTGCCCGCGCCCAGGCCCACCGTCACCCTGGCGCAGGCGCTGGTCAAGGGCGATCGCGGCGAGCTGGCCGTGGAGCTGGCCACCGAGGCCGGCGTGGACGCGATACTGCCGTGGCGGGCCGCCCGCTGCGTGGCCCGCTGGGACGACGGCCCGCGCGGGGCGAAGGCGCTGGCCCGCTGGCGCTCGACGGTCCGAGCCGCCGCCAAACAGTCCCGCCGCGCCTGGCTGCCCGAGATCGGCGAGCCGGTTGGCACGGACGAGCTCGCCGCACAACTGACCGCCGCACAACCGACCGCGGCGTTCGTCCTCCACGAGTCGGCCGACCTACCGATCGCGACAGCCGTCCACGACCTAGGCCCCGACGCGCACAACCTGCTGCTCATCGTCGGCCCGGAAGGCGGCATCACCGACGACGAACTGGCCACCCTGCGAGCCGCCGGAGCCCGCGCGGTCCGGCTCGGGCCGGAGGTGCTCCGAGCGTCCACGGCCGCCACGGTGGCTCTGGCCGCGATCGGGGTCCTGACCGACCGCTGGACGCGCACCGTCCGTAACGACCAGATACCGGACCTGGTCCGTTCGAGTGAGCGTACGGTGTAGTTGAGAGCGATATGGGTTTACCATCTGTACTCCTGGTCCCCGGTGCTCAGGCCGAGGATCGGTGAAGATGTCGGGTGTGAGCACCCGATGAGGCCGCCGGTCGAGTCCCCCTTTGCCGGCGGCCGCCGTGCCGCGGCGGGCGTCCCCCCACGGTCGCCGCGGCACGGTTTCCACCCCACGTCCGCGTCCGCTGCCCGATGGTGGTTACCTGCCTGCGCCCAGGTCGCCGCCCCGCTACCATTTGCGGGAGAAAGCGTAGTGGCGAGCACAGGGAAGCAGGGCAGCACATCTAGTGATCGGTACTGAATCGGAGCGTCCCAACACCGGACCCTCCGCGCAGTCCCGCATAGCGATCCCTGACTCCGCGCTGCTCGCGGTGCTCGGCTCCCGGGACGAGAACCTGCGCGCCGCCGAGGACCTGCTCGACGCCGACGTGCACGTCAGGGGCAACGAGCTCACCCTCACCGGCACGCCCTCGGACGTGGCGTTCGCCGAGCGGGTGTTCGCCGAGCTGGTCACGCTGGCCAGCAGGGGCCAGCAGCTGGGCGCGGACACCGTGCGCCGGATGGTCACGATGCTCTCCGACGAGGGCGAGGGCACCGACGGCGAGTCCCCGGCCGAGGTGCTCAGCCTCAACATTCTTTCGAGGCGCGGCCGCACCATCCGTCCCAAGACGCTCAACCAGAAGCGCTACGTCGACGCCATCGACAAGCACACCATCGTCTTCGGCATCGGCCCCGCCGGCACCGGCAAGACCTACCTGGCGATGGCCAAGGCGGTGCAGGCGCTGCAGGGCAAGCAGGTCAACCGGATCATCCTGACCCGCCCGGCCGTCGAGGCCGGCGAGCGCCTCGGCTTCCTGCCCGGCACGCTCTACGAGAAGATCGACCCGTACCTGCGCCCGCTGTACGACGCGCTGCACGACATGATCGACCCGGAGTCCATCCCGAAGCTGATGGCCGCCGGCACCATCGAGGTCGCGCCGCTGGCCTACATGCGCGGGCGGACCCTGAACGACGCGTTCATCATCCTGGACGAGGCGCAGAACACCACGCCCGAACAGATGAAGATGTTCCTGACCCGGCTCGGCTTCGGCTCCCAGATCGTGGTCACCGGCGATACCACGCAGATCGACCTGCCCGGCAACGCCCGCTCCGGCCTGCTGGTGGTCCGGGACATCCTGGAGGGCGTCGACGACGTCCACTTCGCGCAGCTGACCAGCACCGACGTGGTGCGCCACCGGCTGGTCTCGGACATCGTGGACGCCTACGCCCGGTGGGACGCGAACCAGCCCTCGGACGCCAGGCTGGTGCCCAACCGCGCCGACCGCCGCCGGCGTCGCTGACCGGAGACGAGCACGTGGGTATCGAGATCTGCAACGAGTCGGGCGTGGCCGTCGACGAGGCCGCCATCGCCTCCGTGGCCAGGTACGCCCTGGACGCCATGCGGGTCAACCCGCTGGCCGAGCTGAGCGTGCTGCTGGTCGAGCTGGACGTGATGGCCGAGCTGCACCAGCGCTGGATGGACCTGCCCGGCCCGACCGACGTGATGTCCTTCCCGATGGACGAGCTGGACGCCACCCGCCGCCCGGACTCCCTGGACGACCCGGAGTCCATCCTCGGCGACATCGTGCTCTGCCCCGAGTTCGCCCGCAAACAGGCCGAGGCCGCCCGCCACACCCTGGACGACGAGCTGCACCTGCTCACCGTGCACGGCGTCCTCCACCTGCTCGGCTACGACCACGCCGAACCCGACCAGGAGCGCGAGATGTTCGGCCTGCAGAACGAGCTCCTGGCCCACTGGCGCGAAGAACACGCCGCCGCCCAAGCTCGCGAACGCCGCCACCGCGCCGACTCCGCCGTACTCCGCACCGCGAGCCTAGAACCCCCACCGGACCCACAATGACCCGCGAGTCGGGCGTCCTGGCACACCGAGTCGGGCGTTTCAGCACACCCGCGCGCACGCCGTGACCCCCACCACCGCCTGGCTCCTGGTACTGGCCGTCCTGCTGGTCCCGCTGGCCGGCCTGTTCGCCGCCGCCGACGCGTCGCTGGGCACCGTCTCGCGCGCCCGGGTGGACGCGCTGGTCCGGGCGGGGCGTACCGGCGCGCGCCAGCTCGCGGTCGTGGTCGCCGACCGCCCCCGGTACGTCAACCTGCTCCTGCTGCTCCGGCTGGCATGCGAGACGGTGGCCACCGTGTTGGCCACCCTGGTGGCGATCCAGCTGGTCACCCCGGTGTGGCTGGCCGCGGTGGTGGCCGGCGCGGTGATGCTGGTGGTCAGCTACGTGCTGATCGGCGTCGGCCCGCGCACCATCGGCCGCCAGCATCCGTACCTGGTCGGGCTGCTGCTGGCCGCCCCGGTGCGCGCGCTGGCCGCGCTGCTCGGCCCGCTGACCCAGCTGCTCATCGTGGTCGGCAACGCCATCACGCCCGGCCGGGGCTTCCGGGAGGGGCCGTTCTCCTCCGAGGTGGAGCTGCGCGAGGCCGTGGACCTGGCCGGGGCGCGCGGCGTGGTCGCCGAGGACGAGCGGCAGATGATCCACTCGGTGTTCGAGCTGGGCGACACGCCGACCAGGGAGGTCATGGTCCCGCGCACCGAGCTGATCTGGATCGAGCGGGAGAAGTCTGTCCAGGACGGGCTGACCCTGGCGCTGCGCAGCGGCTACTCCCGGATCCCGGTGCTCGGCGAGGACGTCGACGACGTGGTCGGCGTCGTCTACCTGAAGGACCTGGTGGCGGCCGTGCAGATCGGCCCGTCGGACCGGACGGTCGGTGACGTGATGCGGACGGCCACCTTCGTGCCCGACTCCAAGCCGGTGGCCGACCTGCTCAGGGAGATGCAGCGCGGACGGTTCCACATGGCGATCGTCGTCGACGAGTACGGCGGCACCGCCGGCGTGGTGACCATCGAGGACATCCTGGAGGAGATCGTCGGGGAGATCACCGACGAGTACGACACCGAGGAGATCCCGCCGGTGCGGCAGGTGGACGAGCACACCGTGCGGGTGGCCGCCCGGCTGCCGGTCTCCGACCTGGGTGAGCTGTTCGGGGCCGGCACGGGGGCCGGGCTGGAGCCGGAGCTGGCCGAGGCCGACGTGGACACCGTGGGCGGCCTGCTGGCCCAGCGGCTGGGGCGGGTGCCGCTGCCGGGCGCGCGGGCCGAGGTCGCCGGGTTGACCCTGCTCGCCGAGGGCGGCAAGGACGCCCGAGGCAGAATACGGATCACGACGGTCCTGGTCAGCCCGACCGAGTCGAAGGCGGGCGAGCCGGACCACGCCGCCGGAGAGCCCGAGCGGCGGGAGGGGAGCGATGTCTCGAGCCGAGACCGGAGCTGACGGCACGCCCGAGCTGGACCCGGAGGACGCCAAGATCGTGGTGCTTGCCCGGTCGTCCCGGGCCCGCACCGGGGCCGCCGAGGGCGCCGCCGTGCGGGACACCGACGGGCGGACCTACGCGGCGACCACCGTCGTACTGCCCTCGCTGCGGCTGTCCGCGCTGCAGGCCGCCGTGGCCGCCGCGGTGGCCAGCGGGGCGGAGGGGCTGGAGGCGGCGGCGGTGGTGAGCGCGGACGCCGGCGATCCCGACCCCGCGTCGCTGGCCGCCGTGCGCGACCTCGGCCCGGAGGCGCCACTGCTGCTGGCCGACGCCGCCGGGCAGGTCCGCGCGGTGCGCACGCCTTGACCGGCCTGCCCAGCACCCCGCGCTACGACGCGGTGGTGGTCGGGGCCGGGATCGTCGGCCTGGCCACCGCCCGCGAGCTGTGCCGCGCCGGGCGCTCGGTGGCGGTCGTGGAGGCCGAGCCCCGGGTCGCCGCGCACCAGACCGGGCACAACTCGAACGTGATCCACTCCGGGCTGTACTACCGGCCGGGCAGCCACAAGGCGCGCCTGGCCGTGGCCGGCAGGGACGAGACCGTCGCGTTCTGCCGCACCCACGGCCTGCCGCACCGGGTCGGCGGCAAGCTGGTGGTCGCCACCGAGCCCGAGGAGCTGCCCCGGATGGCCGAGCTGGCCCGCCGGGGCGCCGCCAACGGCGTGGAGTGCCACGAGCTGGACGCGGCGGGCGCGCGCGAGCACGAGCCGAACGTGCGCGCGCTGGCCGCGCTGCGGGTGCCCGGCACGGGGGTGTGCGACTTCCGGCTGGTCGCGGAGAAGCTGGCGTGGCTGCTGGCCGCGGCCGGCGGGGAGCTGATGCTCGGCCGGCGGGTGCTGGCGCTGGTCCCCAGGCGCGGCGATGTGGTGGTGCGGACCGAGGCCGGCGACCTGCTGGCCACCCGGGTGGTGTGCTGCGCGGGGCTGCACGGCGACGAGCTGGCCCGCGCGGCCGGCGGCCCGGACCCCGGCGTGCGGATCGTGCCGTTCCGGGGCGAGTACGCCGGGTTGCGCCCGCCGGCGGACGGGCTGGTCCGCGAGCTGGTCTACCCGGTTCCCGACCCCGGGCTGCCGTTCCTGGGCGTGCACGCCACCCGGGGCCTGGACGAGCACGTGCACGTCGGCCCGAACGCGGTGCTCGCGCTGGCCAGGGAGGGCTACGACTGGCGCGCGGTGCGACCGGAGGAGCTGGCCGCCACGCTGGCCTACCCGGGGCTGTGGCGGCTGGCGCGGCGGCACTGGCGCGTCGGGCTGGACGAGGTGCGCGGCTCGCTGTCCCGCGAGGCGATGGCCGCCAGGGTGCGCCGGATGCTGCCGGACGTGCGGGCGGCCGACCTGGAGCCGGCCGGTGCCGGGGTGCGCGCGCAGGCGGTCCGCCCGGACGGCACCCTGGTCGACGACTTCCTGTTCCATCGACAAGGTCCGGTGTTGCACGTGCTCAACGCGCCGTCCCCGGCGGCCACCGCCGCGCTGCCGATCGCCAGGAAGATCGCCGCCGAGGTCACCGGCGAACAGGAGCCGGCACCGGAGACGGCGGCGTCGCAGTGACCGCCCGTACCAACGAGACCGGTGACACCACACACCGCTCCGGGTTCGCCTGCTTCGTGGGCCGCCCCAACGCCGGCAAGTCCACGCTGACCAACGCGCTGGTCGGCGGCAAGGTGGCGATCACCTCCAGCCGTCCGCAGACCACCCGGCACGCCATCCGGGGCATCCTGAGCAGGCCGGACGCGCAGCTGGTCGTGGTGGACACCCCCGGCCTGCACAAGCCGCGCACGCTGCTCGGCAGCCGGCTCAACGACATCGTGCGGGAGACCTGGGCCGAGGTCGACGTGATCGGCTTCTGCGTGCCGGCCGACGCCCCGGTCGGCAGGGGCGACGAGTTCATCGTGAACGAGCTGCGCACGGTGGCCCGCCGTACGCCGGTCCTCGGCGTGGTCACCAAGACCGACCTCGCGCCCCCGGCCGCCGTCGCCGAACGCCTGACCCAGCTGTCCGGGCTGATGGACTTCGCCGAGATCGTGCCCTGCTCGGCCGTCGACGGCTTCCAGGTCGAGACGGTCGCCGACCTGCTGGTGGCCCGCCTCCCGGAGGGTCCGCCGCTCTACCCCGACGGCGAGCTGACCGACGAGCCGGAGACCACCCTGGTCGCCGAGCTGGTCAGGGAGGCCGCGCTGGAGGGGGTCCGCGACGAGCTGCCGCACTCGCTGGCCGTGCTGGTCGAGGAGATGCTGCCGCACGAGGGCCGCGACGACATGCTCGACGTGCACGCGATCATCTACGTGGAGCGGCAGAGCCAGAAGGGCATCGTGATCGGCAAGGGCGGCGCCCGGCTCAAGCACGTGGGCAGCGCCGCCCGTCGCCAGATCGAGGCGCTGCTCGGCACCAAGATCTACCTGGACCTGCACGTCAGCGTGGCCAAGGACTGGCAGCGCGACCCCCGCCAGCTCCGCAAGCTCGGGTTCTGAACCAGCATGCCGCCGACACGAGCGTGGCTGGTCCGGCACGGCCAGAGCGAGGCCAACGCCGGGATCCCCGGCCCGGACCCGGGCGCCACGCCGTTGACCCCGCTCGGGCGCCGGCAGGCCGAGCGGGTGGCCCAGGCCGTCCCCGAGGCCCCGGCCCTGATCGTCACCTCGCCGTTCGCGCGGGCCAGGGCCACGGCGGAGCGGACGATCGCGCGGTTCCCCGGCTCGCCCGTCCAGGAATGGCCGGTGCAGGAGTACCACTACCTGGGCCAGTTCCACGACCTGGCCACCACCTCCGGCGAGCGCGAGCCGTACGTGCGGGCGTACTGGGAGCGGGCCGACCCGCATCTGGTCAACGGCGACGCCGAGTCGTTCGCGGACCTGATCGACCGCGTCGAACTGTGCCTGACCCGGCTCGACCAGCGGCCCGAGGGGCTGGTCGCCGTGTTCACCCACGGGATGTTCACCATGGCGCTGCTCTGGTGGCTGCTGACCGGGCGCGGCGAGGTGACCACCGACGCGATGCGACGGTTCCGCACGTTCGCCGACGCGTGCCGGATCCCCAACGGCTGCATCGTCGAGCTCCGCTACCCGGGGCCGGTCGCCCTGCCCGGCTCGACGGCCCACCTGCCGGCCGCGACCTAGCACTCGACCGGCACGCCCGCCGAGGGCGACGTGACGACCTTGACCGGTCGTCCATGCCGACGTAGCGTACGAGCCGATCAATCGATCGACAGATTCAAGGCTCGCCTCCTTCGAAGCGCACGGCGCCAAATCCGCGGAATCGCCTGGTCAGGAGTGGATATGAAGGTTGTTGTGGCCGGCTGCGGGTTTCACGGCCGTGGGATCGCCTACCAGCTCGGCGGCCGGCGGCCGGAGATCGAACTTCTGGTCGTGGACGGCGACGCGGCGCGAGCACGGGCGGTCGGCGCCAAGGCCGGGGTGCCCTGGCGGCAGGTGGACGTCACCGATCGCGGTGCCCTGCGCGGGCTGCTGGGCGCGGCCGACGTCGTAGTGAACGCCGTCGGGCCCTATCACCGGACCGCGCTCGCCGTGATCGAGGTCGCTCTCGAGACGAACACGCACTACGTGGACATGAACGACGACCACGAGGTGGCGGAGGCGCTGCTGCTCGATCGTTCCTGGGACGACCGCGCCCGGCGGGCCGGGCTCACCGTCCTGATCGACTGCGGGGTGGTCCCGGGCCTGAGCGGGATGCTCGTGCGGTACGCCAGCGACCAGCTCGACGACGTCCGGCACGTCGCGATCCGTTTCGCCTGGAACTACAACCGCGCATACCCGGCGGCCGTCCAGCACTTCCTCAGGATCAACAGCGGTCGCGGGCCGCAATACGTAGACGGCCACCTGGTTCGGAAGGGGCCATTCGAGGGCGGCGGCGAGGTTCACTTCCACGAGCCGGTCGGGGCGACGCACACCTACTTCACCGGCGTTCCGGATCCCGTGGCGATCTCCCGGTTCATCCCCGGTGTCGTGACCGCGACCGCAACGGGCGCGTTCTACCAGCCGGAGGCGAACCGGCTGCTCCGCGACATGATCCGGTGGGGGTTCGCCTCGTACGAGCCGCCCGATTCGACAGGGCCGAGTCCCATGGACTACCTGATCGACTATCTCCGCTCACCGCACGGCGAGCGGTACTTCGAGATCCCGCGCCGGGACGTGCCGCTGGCCCTTCGCGTCGAGGTCACCGGCGGCCGTTCGGGCGTCCCGACCAGCCTCGGCTTCGAGGTTCACGATCATTCGCGGCGGGCGACCACCGCGTTCACCGCGCTCGCCGCCCAGGCCGTGATCCGCGGCGAGCTCGGGGCCGGGGTCCACGCCCCGGAGGCGTGGCCGCACGCGGCGCGGTTCCTCCGAGAACTGCTGGCCGATCCGCATGTCCAGATCATGGAATGGCGTGACGACCGGCCCGCGCGGCCGCTGTCCCTCGCCGGGTAGGACTAGAGCGTGTCCCGCGGATCATCCAGCCGGCTGCGCGGCGCCCAGATCGCGCCTCGCGGCGTTCTCGTCGCCGCCGATACAACAGCGGTATCGGCGGCTCCTCGGCCTTGCGAGCCACAATCTGGATCACCGCTCGCTCGGCATAGATCCACGG
>NZ_JIAI01000013.1 GCF_000620785.1 Actinospineispora acaciae DSM 45401
GCCCAGCCACCAGCCGGGGACGGCACCAAGCAACCTACAAACTCAGGTCGTCGGAAATCGCGCCAGCGATTTTCGAACGAAACAAAAGACGGCACGCACGCCCACGAACTCAGTCAATAACCGCGGTGGCCTCCACCTCGACAAGGATGTCAGGCTCCGCAAGCGCGGCAACACCTATCAACGTCGCAGGCGGCACCGGAGTAACGCCCAGTTTCGCCGACGCCCTGGCCACCCCCTCCAAAAGCACCGGCATCTTGTCAACCGTCCAGTCAACGACGTACACGGTGAGCTTCGCCAGATCGTCCAACGACCCACCAACCCCAGCAAGTGCGGTCGCCACGTTGAGATAGCTCTGCTCCACCTGAGCGGCGAGGTCATTTTCGCCGACCTTGTTCCCGTCGGCGTCACGGGCGACCTGCCCAGCGATGAAGACCAGCTTCGAGCCGGTGGCAACCGACACCTGACGGTAGACATCGACCCTCGGCAGCCCCTCGGGGTTCACCAAAGTTACAGCCATACCCAATAACATAGCATAGCAATGCTATGTATCCTGCCGTCATGGCCAGGACCACGGACCCAGCGGTCCGCACCCTGCTCATCGAACGGGCCGCGCAGATGCTTCGCACCCGCGAGCCGATCACCCTGCGCTCACTCGTAGCCGGGACCGGTGTGTCGACGATGGCGGTGTACACCCATTTCGGCGGCATGGACGGCATGTGGAAGGCTCTGCGGCAGGAGGGGTTCGCGCGCCTGGGGGGCAGGTTCGCGGCGGTGTCGGCGTCCGAGGACCCGGTGCTGGACCTGACGGTCCTGGTCGCCGCCTACTTCCGGAACGCGCTGGAACACCCGGACCTGTACCGGGTCATGTTCGACGCGAACTTCGACCTCGAGGACGCCCAGGCAGCCGACGACACGCTGGAGTACCTGGTCCAGGCCGTCGACCGGGGCAGAACGGACGGGCGCTTCCGCGCGGACGTCGTGCCGTTGGAGTTGGCGACCCAGAGCTGGGCCATCGGGCACGGGCTGGTGTCGCTGGTCGCCACCGGTCCCCTGCCACGGCGGACGCTCGACTACGGCGCCCCCATGTTGACGGCGCTGTTCGTCGGCGCGGGTGACCGGCCGGACAGGTGCCGCGCCTCGGTCGAGCGCGGCTGGCGGGACCTGGTCACGCCCGACGAGTAGGGCCGACTACGCCGCACCGGCCGTCTCCGAGACCGCCAGGAACCGCGCGGCGTTGCCGCCCAGGATCCGCCGGCGGTCCGCCTCGTCCAGGAAACCGGCCGCGCGCACCACCTGCCCCACCGGGCGCTCGCCGAACGGGTACGGGTAGTCGCTGCCCAGCATGACCCGCTCCACGCCCATGGTCTCGACCAGCAGCCGCAGCGCCGGCTCGCTGAACACCACGGTGTCCACGCTGAACCTGTCCAGGTACGCCGAGGGCGGGCGCTCGGACGTACCCACCACATCGGAGCGCTGGTGCCAGGCGTTGTCCATCCGCCCCACCCAGAACGGGAACGACCCGCCGCCGTGCGCGAAACAGATCCGCAGCGAGCTCGGCAGCCTGTCGAACGCCCCGCCCAGTACCAGCGACAACACCGACAGGTGCGTCTCGGCGGGCATGCCGGTCAGCCACTTGGCCATCCAGCGCCCGAGCCGGGGCGAGTCGGGCATGTCCCAGGGGTGGACGAACACCGGCGCCCCGACCCGCGCGCAGTGCTGCAAGAACTCGACGATCCCGGCGTCGTCCAGGTCGCGGTCGCCGACGTGGTTGCCGATCTCCACGCCCAGGTGGCCGGCGGCCATGCACCTGTCCAGCTCGGCGCAGGCGGCCTCGGTGTCCTGCAGCGGCACCTGGCAGAACGGCAGGAACTTCTCCGGCGCGGGCGCGCAGATCTCCAGCGCGAGGTCGTTGAAGATCCGCGCCACCTTCACCGCCTGGTCGGGCGGGCGGGCGTAGTTGAAGAACACCGGCGTCGGGGAGACCACCTGCACGTCCACCCCGTCGGCGGCCATGTCCGCCAGCCGGACCTCGGTGTCCCAGCAGTCGCTCTGCACCCGCCGGAACTCCCGGGAGCGGATCATCACGGTGGCCTCGCGCTCGGACTCGACCCGCAGCCATGGCCAGTCGCCGGCCGGGCCGACCTCGCGCTCCAGGTCCGGCCAGCCGCGCGGGACGTAGTGCGTGTGGACGTCGACCGTCGTAGCGGCGGTCATCCGCGGCCCGGGTGCAGCTCGCCGCAGCTCGAACAGGTGCGCGCCTCCTGGCTTTCGTAGAACGCCTCGAAAGCCGGCGGCAGGTCGGCCACGATGTCGCGGACCTGCAGCTCGGTCTCGTGCACCAGCGCCTGGCAGCTCGGGCAGTACCACTGGAACTTCTCCAGCGTGCCCTCCTCCCGGATGCGCTCGATGACCACGCCGATCGAGCCCGGCTCGGGGCGCTGCGGCGAGTGCGGCACGTTGCGCGGCAGCAGCCACATGTCGCCCTCGTTGATGTGCATGGTGCGCGGCCCGTCGGAGGTCATCAGGTTCACGTGCATGTTGCCCTTGACCTGATAGAACCACTCTTCGTACGGGTCGACGTGGAAGTCGGTGCGCTGGTTCGGGCCGCCCACCACCTGCACGATGAAGTCACCGGTCCGCACCCAGACCTGCTTGTTGTTCACCGGGGGCTTGAGCAGGCTCTCGTGCTCGGCGAGCCACTTCGGGAAGTTGATCACCGGTGGGACGTCAGTCATGACGCTGGGCTCCCTTCAGGACGGGACACGTGCGCGACGGCCTGGATCTCGATCAGCAGGTGTGGGTGCGGCAGCTGGTGGACGGCCACCGTGGTGCGCGCCGGGCCGGTCTCGTCGAAGTACTCGCCGTAGACCTCGTTGTAGCCGGCGAAGTCGTTCATGTTCACCAGGTACGCGGTGACCTGCGCCAGGTCCTCCAGCCCGGAGCCGGCAGCGACCAGGATGTCCCGGATGTTGTCCAGCACCGCCCTGGTCTGGGCGCGGATGTCCAGCCGGGTGGTGCCCATCTCGTCGACCTCGGCGCCGACGATCGTGTTGTCCGGCGCCCGGCTCGACGTGCCGGACACGTACAGCACGTCACCCACCCGTTTGACGTGCGGAAACCGACCCCTGGGCGTCGCCTTGCCGGCGACCACGTGCGCACCTGTCACGCCGCTCATCGTTGCGCCCGCGCGCCACACCCGTCCAATGCCGAATCCGTCGCGACACCAAACCGCCTGGCTATGGGTCACGACCCTTTCGGCAGGGACAGGCGCAGGCGGAAGCCGCCGGTCGGGGTGGGTTCGGCGTGCAGGGTGCCGCCGAGCAGCTCGGCGCGTTCGCGCAGGCCGGTGAGGCCGTGGCGGGCGCTGGGGAGGGCGAGCGCGGGGCGGGTCGGCGGGGTGTTGGTGATCGTGACGTGCAGGCCGGTGGCGTCGGTGGCGATCTCGACCAGGGCGCCGGCGCCGGGGGCGTGCTTGCGGACGTTGGTCAGGGCCTCCTGGACGGTGCGGTAGATCGCGCGCTGGGTGGGGGTGTCCAGGCCCGTCGGCGGTGAGCCCTCCAGGCGGACGTCGATGCCGCTGGTGGCGATCAGCTGGTCGATCTCGGCCAGGGTGGGCTGCGGCGCGGTGCCCACGTCGGCGACGTTGGCCGCGCGCAGCAGCGCGACCATGTGGCGCAGCTCGTCGAGGGTGTTCACGCTGAGCCGGCGGATGGTCGACGCGGACTCCCTGACGTGCTGGTCACCGGCGCCGACCTGGAGCGCGCCGGCCTGCACGGCGATGAGGCTGACCTGGTGGGACACCACGTCGTGCATCTCGCGGGCCAGCTGCGCGCGTTCCTTGGCCAGCACCTGCTGGGCGACCAGGCGCTGCTCGTGCTCGCGCGCCTCGCTGATCTCCTCCAGCCGCCGGGACAGCTCGGCGCGGGCCAGCACGAGCTGGCCGAGCGCGGCCGGCGCGGCGCCCATCAGCAGCCCGTAGATCACGTCGACCAACAGCTCCTGGGTGGTCTCGCTCATCGTGTCGAACGGCAGCTTGAGCACGTGCGCGACGGCCACCAGCGCGGCGATGCCGATCAGCAGCCGCCGGTCCCTGACGTGGCGGGCCACGCTGTACAGGGTGATCAGCGCCGGGACGTCGGCGAACGAGGTGATCAGCGCCGGGAAGCACAGCGCCAGCGCGAGGTACGGGTAGCGCCTGCGCAGCAGCACCCCACACAGCGCGACCGCCCCGAACGGCCAGGGCAGCCAGCCGGTGAGCTCGTTCTCCAGCACCATGTCCAGGGCGGCGACGCCGAGCAGGCCGGCCTCGATGCCGGCGCGGCGCACGGCCGGTGGCAGGCGCGCGAGCGTGCTCAGGGTTCACCCCGCTGGCCGGAGAGCTGCCCGGTGACCAGGCCGGCGCGCTGGGCCAGCAGCGCGGCCTGCACCCGGCTCTCCATTCCGAGCTTGCTCAGGATGGCGCTGACGTGGTCCTTGACGGTGCTCGCGGACAGGAACAGCCGCCCGCCGATGTCCGCGTTGGACAGCCCCTGCGCCACCAGCAGCAGCACGTCGCGCTCCCGGTCGGTGAGCACGTTCAGCTCGTTCGCGGCGCTGGCCCGCCCGGCCCGGCCGGCGTGGCTGCTCAGGATCGGGCGCGCGGCCTTGGCGGAGAGCACCACCGCCCCGGCGGCCAGCGCGCGCACCGAGTGCGCCAACTGCTCCGGGTCGGTGTCCTTGAGCAGGAACCCGGCGGCGCCGGAGCGCAGCGCGGTCCCGACGTACTCGTCGGAGTCGAAGGTGGTCAGCATCGCGATGATCGGCGGGTCGGCCATGGCGCGCAGCTGGGCGAGCACGGTGAGCCCGTCCACGTCCGGCATCCGGATGTCCAGCAGCACCACGTCGGGGCGGGTCAGCCCGATCTCGCGGACCGCGTCGGCGCCGCTGACCGCCGCGACCACGTCGATGTCCCCGGCCGCCCGGAGGATGAGCGCGAGCCCCGACCGGATCAGCGCCTCGTCGTCGACCACCACCACGCGGATCATCGGCACTACTCCAGGTTTCGTTCCGTCTCTGGTACGAGTGTTACAGGCCGGCTCACCTCGGGGAACGCCATTCGCCCAAGCATGGCGCAGGTGTGTTGCGCGTACCTCCGACCGGCGGGTGCCGCCCCCGCCGAGTGGCGGGCAAGACCGGTCGATGAACCGCTGCGGGAGCGGCGACGGCGAACGCAAGCTGGTCCGGTCGCCGGACCCGTCCCGAGGGGGAGTCATGATCACCTGGCCACGGGCGAGGTGGCCGGCCACGCCGTCCGGCGCCGCCGCCGGCCCGGCCCGGGCGCGCGCGTCACGGGGCGGTGGGCTGGTCGCGGCGGCGGTCGAGCTGGGCGCCGTGGTCTCGCTGGCGCACCTGGTGGTCGGGGGTACGGGCGGAGCTGTGCTCACGGCGGTGGAGGACGGGCTCGGCTACCTCGGGCTCCCGGCCGGCCCGAGCCTGTTCCTGGTGCTGCTGCTCGGCGTGCTGGCGGCGGCGCTGCGCGCGGGCAAGCAGGCGGCGCTGTGGGTGGTGTTCACGTTCCAGCTGCTGGCGATCGTGTCCGCGCTGCTGGCGGTGGACGACATGGTGTCCGACCCGGAGGCATACCCCGGTGAGGGGCCGCGCGCCCAGCTGGCCGGGCTGGCGGTCACGGTGGTGGCGTCCGCGCTGCTGCTGACCGTCCGGGGGCGCTTCCCGGCCCGGCTCGCCCCGGGGGCGTGGGCGCGGGCGCTGGTCACGGCGGGGGCGGGGATGGTCGCCGTGGTCGTGGCCGGGTACGGGCTCGCCTCGGTGTTCCCCGGGACGCTGGGCGGCGGGGCGGACACCCTGGTCTGGGTGGTCAACCAGTTGCTCGGCGAGCTGGTGGCGGTGCCCGACCCGGGGATCACCACGCGCGGGCCGGACTGGCTGGGGATCGGGCTAGACCTGGCCGGCACCGCCGTCGTCGCACTGGCCCTGTTCGTGTTCTTCCGGGGCCTGCCGCACCGGCGCCCGCTGTGCGCCGACGACGAGCTGGCGCTGCGGGCGCTGCTGGCCCGCCACGGCGAGGACGACTCGCTGGGCTACTTCGCCACCCGGCGGGACAAGAGCGTGATCTTCGCTCCCGGCGGTGGCGCCGCGATCACCTACCGGGTGCTCGGCGGCACCAGCATGGCCAGCGCGGACCCGGTCGGGGATCCGCAGCGGTGGCCGGCGGCGATCGCGGCGTGGCTGGACGAGGCGGCGCGCTACGGCTGGCAGCCGGCGGTGCTGGGGGCCAGCGAGCGCGGCGCGCGGGCGTACCGGGACGCCGGGCTCGGGGCCTGGGAGATCGGCGACGAGGCGATCATCGACGTGCGCGGGTTCTCGCTGGACGGGCGGGCGCGGCGGGGCACCCGGCAGGCGGTGCGGCGGGTCCGGCGGGCCGGGTACCGGTGCGTGATCCGCCGGCACGGCGACGTCGGCGATCCGGAGATGCGCGAGGTCGCCCAGGCCGCACGGCGGTGGCGGGGAGCGAAGGTGGAGCGCGGGTTCTCCATGGCGCTCGGGCGCCTGGGCGACCCGGCCGACGCGCGGTGCGTGCTGGTGCAGTGCCGCGACGGCGACGGCCGGGTGCGCGGGCTGCTGTCGCTGGTGCCGTGGGGGCGGCACGGGCTGTCGCTGGACCTGATGCGCCGCGACCCGGACGCGCCGAACGGGCTGACCGAGTTCCTGGTCACCGAACTGGTCGCGGCCTGCCCCGGCCTGGGCGTGCGCCGGGTCTCGCTGAACTTCGCGATGTTCCGCGCGGTGTTCGAGAACGGCTCGCGCATCGGCGCCGGCCCGCTGCTGCGCGCCTGGCGGGCCGCGCTCGGGGTGGCGTCCCGGTTCTTCCAGCTGGAGTCGCTGTACAGGTCCAACGCCAGGTACGCGCCGCGCTGGGAGCCGAGGTTCATCTGCTACCGGCGGGCGCGGCGGCTGCCGTGGACCGGGCTGGTGGCGGCCGCCGTGGAGGGCTTCCTGCCGGGGCCGGGCGGACGGCCGCACGCGTCCGCGTCGTTCGGCCGGCTGTTCGCCGACCGGGCTCGGCAGGTCGAGGACGTCACGCCGCAGCCGGCCGCCCCGCCGCGCGCGGACCAGGTCCGGGTGCGGATGGCCAAGCTCGCGGGCATGCGTGAGGCCGGGCTCGACCCGTATCCCGCCTGGTCCAGCCCGCCCGCGCGGCTGGCGGATGTCCGGCGCCGGTTCGCCGGCCTGAGCCCGGACGTCCGTACCGGGCAGCGGGTGTCGGTCACCGGGCGGGTGCGCGCGCACCGGGTGTTCGGCTCGCTGTGCTTCGCCGTGCTCGCCGACCCGGACACCGGGCTGCAGCTCATGGTCGAGCGCGCCACCCTCGGCGCGGACCGGCTCGCGGACTGGAAGCGGCTGGTGGACCTCGGCGACCACGTCTGGGCGACCGGCGAAGTGGTCACCTCTCGCACCGGGGAGCTGTCGGTGCTGGTCGACGAGTGGACGCACACCGCGAAGTGCCTGCGGCCGGGCTCCCCGGCCGCCGTCAGCCCCGAGGCCGCCGGGCTGGTGCGGGCCCGCGGTGCGGTGCTCGGCGCGGTCCGGCGCACGCTCACCGACCTCGGCTACCTCGAGGTCGAGACGCCCATGCTGCACGCGGTGCACGGCGGTGCCAACGCGCGCCCGTTCCAGACCCACCGGGGCAGCGACCGGCGGCCGCTGTACCTGCGGATCGCGCCGGAGCTGTACCTGAAGCGGCTGTGCGTGGCCGGCCTGGACAAGGTGTTCGAGCTGGGCCGCAACTTCCGCAACGAGGGCGCGGACGCGACCCACAACCCCGAGTTCACCATGCTGGAGGCCTACCGGGCCTACGCCGACTACGCGGCGATGCGGCTGCTCACCGAGGAGCTGGTGCGCGCGGCCGCGGTGGCCGCGCACGGGCGGGCGGTGGCGCGGCGTCCGGAGCGGTTCGGCGGCGGCGAGCACGACCTGTCCGGGCCGTGGCCGGTGGTCGGGGTGTACGACGCGGTGTCCGAGGCGCTCGGCGTCCGGGTCGACCCCGGCATCCCGCTGGCCACGCTGCGCCAGGCCTGCCAGCGGGCGGGGGTGGCGGCCGGGGTCGACAGCGGGCACGGCAGGTTGGTGCTCGCCGCGTACGACCAGCTGGTGGAGCCCCGGACGGTGGCGCCGACGTTCTACGTCGACTTCCCGGAGTCGGTGGCGCCGCTGGCCCGAGGGCACCGGCGTGACCCCCGGCTGGCCGAGCGGTGGGACCTCGTCGCGTTCGGGGTGGAGATCGCCACCGCGCACACCGAGCTGACCGACCCGGTGGAGCAGCGGCGCCGGCTGGAGATCCAGTCGCTGCACGCCTCCGGTGGCGACCCGGAGGCGATGGAGCTGGACGAGGACTTCCTGGCCGCGCTGGAGCACGGCATGCCGCCCACGGCCGGGCTGGGCATCGGCATCGACCGGCTGGTGGCCATGCTCACCGGGGTATCGGTACGGCAGACGCTGCTGTTCCCGTTCGTGCGCGCGGTGCCGTCGGGTGGTCGCGGCGGGGTCGCCGTGAGCGGGGGGCGACCGCCGCGACCGGTCGGCAGGCGTGCGGCACCGAGCCCGGTGTGATGGTGTCGTTCGAGGTGCCGCCGGTCGACGGCGGGCCGGATCCGCCACCGTCGGGGCCGTGGGACCTGTCGCTGCTCACCGGGTCGCTGCCGCTCGCGATCTCGCTGGCTGGGCTGGTCGGCGCGGTGTACCTGATGGCCCGCCGCGACCGGTCCTGGTGGTTACGGCTGGCGCCGGCGCTGCTGGCGGGCGCGACGGCGTTGACCGGCCTGACCGCGCTGGTGATCAACTCGTGGTGGCGGCCGCTGCCCGACGAGCTGCCGGCGCGGGTGTTCGCCTGGGTCGGGGTGGCGCTGCTGGGGGTGGCGTTCGCGGTGGCCGGCTGGCCGGGCCAGCGGTGGTGGCGCCGGGGGCTGGCGGTGCTGGCCGCGCTGCTCGTGCTGGCCACCGCCGGGATCAAGGTGAACGCCTTCTACGGCTACTACCCGCGGCTGCGCGATGTGATCGGCCTGCCGGCCGCGAACGAGATCAGCTTCTCCGCGCTGGCCACCGGGCCGGCGACCATGCCCGACACCGGGCGGGTGACCCACGCCAGCATCCCCGGCGCGGTGTCCGGCTTCGTCGCCCGGCCGGCGTCGATCTACCTGCCGCCCGGCTACCTGGTCGGCGAGCGCCGGCCCGCGCTGCCGGTGCTGGTGCTGATCCCCGGCCAGCCCGGCCTGCCCTACGACTGGTTCACCGCCGGGCGGCTGGCCACCGTGATGGACCGCTACGCCGCCGAGCACCGGGGCCTGGCCCCCGTCGTGGTGGTCCCGGACGCCACCGGCAGCCTGTTCGGCAACCCGCTGTGCCTGGACTCGAACCTGGGCAACTCGGAGACCTACCTGGCCCGCGACGTCCCCGACTGGATAGTCCGCAACCTGCGCGTGGACACCGACCGCCGGCACTGGGCGATCGGCGGGTTCTCCTACGGCGGTACCTGCGCGCTGCAGCTGGGCGTGCGCGCGCCCGCGACCTACCCGACGTTCGTGGCCATCTCCGGCCAGGACGAGCCCTCGCTCGGCGACCACGCGCAGACGGTGGCCGCCGCCTTCGGCGGTGACGAGGCGCGGTTCCAGGCCGTCAACCCGGCGAACCTGCTGGCCACCGGGCGGTTCCCGAACAGCCTCGCGGTGATCGCCATCGGCGCCCAGGACGGCGACTACCTGGCCGGCGCGCGCCGGGTCGCCGCCTCGGCGCGCGCGGCGGGTATGCAGGTGAGGTATCTCGAACCGCCCGGCGGGCACTCCTGGACGGTCGCGGTCGCCGCGCTGGGGGCCGCGCTGCCCCTGATCACGCCCGCGCTGGGCCTCGGCGAGAAGTGAGTCGGCGAGAAGTGAGTTGGCGAGCATGACGGCGACACCGACCGGCACAGTGGGCACCGTGGGGACAGTGGCGCGGCTCGCCGGCGTCGACCTGGCCAGGGGGCTGGCGGTGTTCGGCATGTTCGCCGCCCACGTCGGGCCGGACCCCGATGACGGCGGCGCCGGGGTGCTGTTCGTGCTCGCGCAGGGGCGTTCCTCCGCGCTGTTCGCCACCCTGGCCGGGCTGTCGCTGGCCCTGATGACCGGCCGGCAACGCCCGCTGACCGGCCGCGCCAGCACCCAGGCCGGGCTGCGCATCGCGATCCGGGCGGCGATCCTGCTCGCGCTGGGCGCCGCGCTGACCCTGATGGACACCGGGGTCAAGGTCATCCTGGCCTACTACGGCGTCTACTTCCTGCTCGCGCTGCCGCTGCTGCGGCTGTCCGCCAGGGCGCTGGCCGCCGTGTCCGTCACCATCGCGGCCGTCGGCCCGGGGCTGAGCTACCTGCTGGAGGCCTACCTCGGGCTCACCGGCCTGGACGAGGCCTGGGCGGACTCCGACCCGCTCGCCCGCCTGACCGACGAGGGCCTCGCGCAGCTGCTGATCTCCGGCAACTACCCGGCGCTGACCTGGATGGCCTACGTCACCGCGGGCATGGCGCTCGGGCGGATGGACCTCACCGGCCTGGCCACCCGGTTGCGGCTGGCCGCGCTCGGCGCCGGGGCGGTGGTGCTCGGCTACGGCGGGTCGGCGCTCGCGCAGCACCTGGCCGGCGCCGACCCGCTCACCACCCGGGCCTGGATCGACTCCCCGGCCGACAGCGGCCCGTTCCCGCCGGACTCGCCGGCCCGGCTGCTGGTCGCCGCGCCGCACAGCGACACCTCGTTCGAGGTCGTCGGCAACCTCGGGTTCGTGCTCCTGGTGCTGGTCGCGGCGGTCACCGCGGCCCGCGCGACGCCCCGGCTGGTGTCCCCGGTCGTCGCGGTCGGCGCCATGTCGCTGACCGCGTACGTGGCGCACCTGCTCGTCATCGACCTGGCCGACATCTCGACCGGCCGGGGGGCGGCCGCCGCGCTGCTCGCCTTCGTGGTCGCGATGAGCGCGGCCGCGATGCTGTGGCGGTTGTGGTTCCGGCGCGGCCCGCTGGAGTACCTGATGCACCAGGCCACCGCCCTCGTCCCGCTCGAATCCGACCGGGACCGGACCCGCCCCGCGACCAAGCCGCCGAACCCGTAGACCGCCCTGGTCAGGACCCGTGAGTGGCTAGGGCCGTCATAGCGGCCCTAGCCACTCACGGGTGCTCGCGTCCAGGTGTTGCGTTGACAACACCCCTCACGCTCGGGTTTCGTTGACACTGCCGGTGCGGCGTGCGACTGTATGCCCGTTGTATCCAAACTGTGGACGGTCCGGCCCGGCGGCTCGTGTGGGTGTGTGCCAGTGCCGGGGTCGCGGTGGAGGTGGCATGGACGGCGGTGTCTATCCCCGGCTTCGGGACGATGTCGTCTTTGGCGACCTCGCGCCGGGCACCGTGCTGGTGGAGTCCACGCTCGCGGCCCGCTACGGCACCAGCCGCACCCCGGTGCGCGAGGCGCTGCGGCGGCTGGAGCAGGACGGCCTGGTCGAGCGCGCCCACCGTGGCCTGCGGGTACGGGCGCCCGGCGCCGAGGAGATCCTGGAGGTCTACGAGGTCCGGGTCGCGCTGGAGGGCCTGGCCGCCGACGCGGCCGCCCGGCGGCGCACCGAGGCGGACCTGACGGCGATCCGGGCCGCCGAGCGGCGGGTGCGCGACGCCGGCGGCACCGACCCGCGCGTGATGGTGGCCGCCAACCGGGACTTCCACCGGGTGGTCTGGGCCGCCGGGCACAACACCACGCTGGTCGAGGTCCTGGAGCGGGTACACCTACACCTGCTGCGTTATCAACACACCACGCTGAGCGTCCCCGGCCGCTGGGAGAGCTCGCTGGACGAGCACGCCGAGCTGGTCGAGGCGATCGCCGCCCGGGACCCGGCGCGGGCCAGGACCATCGGCGAGCTGCACATGACGCGAGCCAGGGAGATCCGGCTCGAAATGTATCTCACGGGCAACTTCTGACCCGTCCGCGAAACGAAAGGAACCCTGAGTTGGCGGAGACTAGTGGCGGGTTGGCCGCGCCTCGCGGTGGCGTCATCGTGACCGGCGGTGGCGGCGGGATCGGCGCCGAGGTGGCGCGCCGGTTCGCCTCGGCCGGGTACGGCGTCGTGGTCAGCGACCGGGGCGTGACGGTGGCGGGCGACGACCCGGCGCCGGACGCGGCGAACCTGGTCACCGAGCAGATCCGGGACGCGGGCGGGCGCGCGGTGGCGCACCACGGCTCGGTCTCCGAGTTCGCCGTCGGCGAGGAGCTGGTGGAGCTGGCCACCTCGGAGTTCGGCCGGCTCGACGGGTTGGTGACCTGCCACGGGATCCTGCGCGAACGCATGATCTTCAACATGTCCGAGGAGGAGTGGGACTCGGTCATCGACGTCCACCTCAAGGGGACGTTCAACTGCGTGCGCTTCGCCACCGCGCGGATGCGCACCCAGCGCGCCGGCAGCATCGTCACCATGACCTCGGCCTCCGGGCTGGAGGGCAGCCCCGCGCAGGCCAACTACGCGGCGGCCAAGGCGGGCATCGTCGGGTTGACGGCGAGCACCGCGCTGGCCATGGGCCGCTACGGGGTGAACGTCAACTGCATCTCCCCGGCCGCCAACACCCGGATGACGGCCCGGATCAGCGCGCGCACCACCAACACCCGCCCGGCCGCCGAGCGCGGCAACCCCGGGCTGATCGCCGACGTGGCGCTGGCGCTGTCCGACCCCAGGGCGCGCGAGGTGACCGGCCAGGTGCTCACCGTCACCGAGCAGCGGCTGGCCCGGTGGGTGCCGACGCACGAGCAGGAGAACATCACGTTCGACGCCGAACCGGGGCTGGACGACGTGGTGGACGCCGTGCGCAATCGCCTGGGCGTGGCGCCGCTGCGGCGGTTCGCGGCGCTCGGGCTGGACCTGCCGGCCGCCGTTGCGAACGGGACCAACTGATGTCCGGAGCACAAGAGGGGATCCGGCGGCTTTTTCAGCCGCGCGCGGTGGCCGTGGTGGGCGCGTCCGACGACCCGGGGCGGATCGGCGGGCGCCCGGTGGCGCTGATGCGCCGGCACGGGTACGGCGGCGCGATCTACCCGGTCAACCCGAAGTACCAGACGGTGCAGGGGCTGCGCTGCTACCCGGACATCGCCTCGCTCCCCGGCGACGTCGACCTGTACGTCATCTGCCTGCCCGCCAAGCTCGCGGTGGAGGCGGTCGCGACGGCCGGGGCGCACAGCTCGGACGGCAACGGCTCCGGCCCGGCGGCAGTGGTGTTCGGCGGCGGGTTCGCCGAGGCCGGCGAGGAGGGGCGGGCGCTGCAGCACGCGCTGCGGGAGGCGGCGGAGGCGCACGGCACGGCGGTGGTCGGGCCGAACACGGTCGGGCTCGCCTCGTTCGCCCACCACAGCTACCCCACGTTCACCACCACGCTGGCCGCCATCCCGGAGGTGGAGGCCGGCGACATCGGGCTGGTCAGCCAGAGCGGCGGGTTCGCGTTCAACCTGTTCGCCGAGTCGTACTCGGCCGGGGCGCGGTTCGCGCACGTGGTGGGTTCGGGCAACGAGGCCGGGCTGACCTTCCCGGACTACCTGGACTACATGGCCGAGGACCCGGGCGTCGCCTCGGTGATCGGCTACCTGGAGGGCACCTCGGACGGGGCACGGCTCGGGCGCGCGCTGGAACGGCTGCGCGCCGTGGGCAAGCCGGTGTTCCTGCTCAAGAGCGGGGCGTCCGAGCGGGGCCGGGAGGCGGCGGCCACCCACACCGCGCAGCTCTCCGGCGACGACGAGGCCTGGACGGCGCTGTTCGAGCGGCACGGGGTGACCCGGCTGCACAGCATCGACGAGGTGGTCGACGTGGCCAGGGCGCTGTCGCTGGGCGCGGCGTCCGCCGAGTTCGCGTCCAAGGGCGTCGCGATCAGCACCAACTCCGGCGGCACCGCCGTGTACATGGCCGACACCGCCGAGCGCTACGGCGTCCCGCTGGCCCCGCTGGCCGGGCGCACCCGGGAGCGGCTGGCCGAGGTGCTGCCCGCGTTCGCGCACGTGCAGAACCCGATCGACATCACCGCGCAGGTGGTCAACGACCGGACGCTGCTGCCGCGCGCGCTCGCCACCCTGGACGAGGACCCGGACATCGGGCTGCTGCTCGTTTTCCTGGGCGCCATGCCCGACCTGGCCGACCAGTTCATCGGCCAGCTGCGCGAGCTGGCCCCGAAGATGGACACCCCGCTCGCGCTGAGCTGGGCGGGCGTCCCGGAGAGCATCCGCCAGCGGGCCGCCGAGGCCGGCCTGACCGTGGCCGGCGACCCCGGCCGGGTGCTGCGCGGGCTGGGCATCGCCCGAGGTTCGCTGGCGCGGATGGCCGAGGCGCCCGGGCTGGACGCCGCCTCCGAAGAAGACACCGCCGAAGACACCGCGCCGGCCGAGCTGCCCGACGACCTGGTGGCGCACGCGCTGCCGGACGGGCGGCACGGGCTGGACGAGTGGCAGAGCATGCGGCTGCTCGAAGCCCGGCTCGGTGACCTGGCTCCGGCCCGCGCCAAGGTGACCACCGCGGACGACGCCGTCGCGGCCGCCGAGAAGATCGGCTACCCGGTGGTGGCCAAGGTGCTCGCCCCGTTCCTGCCGCACCGCGCCAAGGTCGGCGCGGTGGCCACCGGGCTCGCGGACGCCGACGCCGTGCGGGCCGCGTTCCAGGAGTTCGCGGAGAAACACGACGCCCGCGAGGTGCTGATCGCCGCGCAGGTCACGGTCGGCGCCGAGCTGATCGCCGGAGTCCTGTCCGACGCCGTGTTCGGCACCAGGGCGGTGATCGGCTCGGGCGGCGTGCTGGCCAACGAGATAGCCGACGTCCGCACCCTGGTCCCGCCCTACGACGCCGGCTACCTGGCCGCCGAGCTGTCCGCGCTGAGGCTCGCGCCCGCACTCACCGCCCACAAGCCGCTGCCCGCCCTGGCCGCCGACCTGCGCATCGTGCTGACCGCGCTGGCCGCGGCGGTGGAGGGCTCGGGCGGGCGAGTCATCTCCATCGAGTGCAACCCGCTGTCGGTCACCGAGGACGGCGTGACGGTGCTGGACGCGCTCGCGGTCATGGACCAAAACCAAAGGAGTACAGAGAAGTGACGGACAACGGACGGGTGCGGGCCGAGGTCGAGATCGGCACCCGCATCGGTCACGCCAACACCAACCGGGTCACGGTCCGCGACCTCGACCTGGTGGACGACCTGATCGGCCAGGTCAGCTACGCCGAGCTGACCCTCCTCGCGATCACCGGCAAGCGCCCGGACCAGGGCGCCGTGCGGATCGTGGACGCGATCCTGGTCAGCCTCATGGACCACGGCCTGACCGCGAACGCACTGGCCGCCCGCCTCAACTACTGGGTGGCCCCCGAAGCCATCCAGGCCGCCGTGGCCACCGGCCTGCTCGGCGCCGGCAGCCGACTGCTCGGCTCCATGGAGGGCTGCGGCCGCCTGCTCACCGAGATCCGCGCGGACATCGAGGAGGGCACCCCGCGGCGCGAGGCCGTCCGCGACCGGGTCCGCGAGCTGCTCGACGCCGACGAACGCGTCCCCGGCATCGGCCACAACCTGCACAAGGGCGAAGGCGGCGACCCCCGCGCCGCCAAGCTGCTCGCGGTGGCCCGCCGCGAGGGCTACGCCGAGCGCTACGTCCCGCTGGTCGAGCTGCTCCCCGAGGTCCTCACCGAGCTGACCGGCAAGTCCCTGCCGCTCAACGCCACCGGCGCCATCGGCGCACTCCTCATGGAAGTCGGCGTCCCCTGGCAGCTGCACCGGGGCTTCGCCCTGATGAGCCGCACCGCGGGCCTGGTAGCGCACGTCGGCGAGGAGATCGACAACCCGCTCACCCCGGAGATCAGGAAGATGCTGCGCAAGGTGAGCTGGATCGACGAGGACGGTGCGTGACATGAGGTTCTGGAACCAACTGCCCCAGGGTGGCTGGGTGGCCAGCCGGGAGAACGTCCGGGTCTACGCCATGCTGACCGAGGAGCTGGGCCTGCACGGGCTCTGGGTGGGCGACCACATCGTCATCCCGCCCGGCTACGAGTCGCAGTACCCGTACGCCGCGACCCACCCCGTCCCGGCGGACCGCCCGTTCCTGGAGGCGTACACCACGCTGGCCTACGTCGCGGGCGCCACCCAGCGGGTCCGGATCGCGGTGACCGCCGCCGTGACCCCGTACCGCCACCCGCTGCTGCACGCCAAGGTGGCCGCCACCCTGGACCACCTCTCCGGCGGCCGGCTGGAGATCGCGCTGGGCGTTGGCTGGCTGCGCGAGGAGTTCGACGCGCTGGGCGCCCAGTTCAAGCACCGCGGCGCCGTCACCGACGAGACGATCGAGTCGATGCTCGCGCTGTGGACCGGCGAGCCGGTGTCCTACGCCGGCAAGCACGTCTCCTTCGACACCGTGCAGTGCCTGCCCCAGCCGGTGCAGCGCCCCGGCCCGCCGCTGTGGATCGGCGGCAGCGGCCCGAGGGCGATCCGCCGGATGAAACGGTTCGGCGCCGGCTGGCTGGGACCGGACATGCCCGTCTCGACGTTCCTGGAGCAGGTCGAGCAGGCCCGCGCGGACGGCGACGAGCTGCCGGTCTCGGCGAAGGTCTGGCTGCTCGACGACGTCGACCCGGACGGCGACGAGCTGGCCATCTCGGTGGTCGGCGGCAGCCCCGACCTGGCGGTGCTGAAGCGGCTGGCCGCGGCCGGGATCACCGACATCCGGCTGGACCTGTCCCGGCTGCCCAGCCACGAGCGCCCCAAGCACATCCACGCGTTCGCCCGCGCGAGCCGGAAGGAGGGCCTGCTCAGTGACGACGACTAAGCCCCCGACTGAACCCCCCGGTGGTGTCGAAGCCCTGGTCGGGAGGGACACCGGCTGGCAGCCGTTCGACTGCGAGGCCTGGCGGGCCGAGCGGCTGCTGGCCGCCTCCGGCCTGACCGACCCGGCGTACCACCCCAGGCCGGGCGCAACGCACCCGCCGCTGGTGCCGCCCACCTACCCGGTCGCGGTGCGCCTGGACACCGAGGCCCTCGGCATCCCGGACGCGCCGAGCCGGCTCAACGGCGGCAACACCATCCGCTGGCTGGAACCGGCCCGGCTGGGCGAGCGCCTCCAGCGCCGGACCACGATCACGAGCGTCGACACCAAGGACGGCCGCAGCGGGCGGCTGGTGTTCTACACGCTGGAGTCCACCTTCCGCCGGCCGGACACCGAGCGCATCGTGGCCACCACCCGCAACATCACCATCCGCCGCTACCCGAACCCGGACAGCGGAGTCGGCACAGGCTCTCGCTCCCCGAAGCAGGCCGGCGAGGACGAGAAGCTGCCCGTGCTGCTCAAGGTCACCCCGACGACCCGTGACCTGGTCCGCTACGCGGCCGGCAGCGACGACTACTACGAGGTGCACTACGACGAGCCGTTCGCCCGCCGCACCGGGCTGCCCGGGGTGATCAGCCACGGCCTGCTCAAGCTCGCCTGGTTCGCCAGGGCGGCGCTGGAGTGGGCCGGCCCGGGCGCGGTGCTGCGCGAGCTGTCCGGCTCGTACCGGGGCGTCGACCTGGTCGGCCGGGAGTTCACCGTGCACGGCGGCCCGTCCGACCCGCGCGCCGAGGACGGCCCGGGCGGCACCACCGCGCTCACCCTGGTCGGCCGCTCCGCCGACGGCGCGGTGACCACCAGCGGCCACGCCGTGGTCGACGTCTCGGAGCGTGCGTGATGACCGCCGGGCTGAAGCTGGCCGGGGTGGAGAAGGTGTTCGCCCCGCGCGGGCGCCCGCCGACCACCGCGCTCAGCGAGCTGAACCTGGAGATCGAGAGCAACGAGTTCGTCGCCGTGGTCGGCCCCAGCGGCTGCGGCAAGACCACCCTGCTCCGAGTGCTCGCCGGCCTGACCCTGCCCAGCAAGGGCGCGGTCACCCTGGACGGCGAACAGATCACCGAACCGCGCCCCGACCTGGTGATGATGTTCCAGTCACCGACCCTGCTGCCGTGGCGCAAGGTGATCGACAACTGCCTGCTGCCCATCGAGATCCGCCGCAAGGTCACCCCCGAGGACGCCGACCGCGCCCGTGACCTGCTGGAACGCGCCGGGCTCGGCGGCTTCGAGGACAGGTACCCGAACGAGTTGTCCGGCGGCATGCAGCAGCGGGTGGCGCTGTGCCGGGCGTTGATCGCCCAGCCCTCGGTGCTGCTGCTCGACGAGCCGTTCGGCGCGCTGGACGCGATGACCCGCGACCAGATGAACCTGGACCTGCACCGGATGTGGCACGCCAACGAGCTGACCACCGTGCTCATCACGCACAGCATCACCGAGGCGGTGCTGCTCGCGCAGCGGATCGTGGTGATGTCCCCGCGCCCCGGCCGGGTGGTGGACGTCTACCGGGTGCCGCTGCCGGCCAGCCGCGACCTGGACGTGCTCAACAGCCCTCGGTTCGCCGAGGCATGCGCCTACGTGCGCCAGTACTTCACCAAGGACGGCTCCGAGAACGACCCCGAGAACGGCACCGAGGATGGCTAAGGACGGCAACGATGCCCGACACGACCCTGCTGACCACTGAACAAGCCGCGGTCTCCCGTCCCACCGTGGCGGCGGGACCGCGCTCGGCCCGGTGGAGCCGAGTGGTGATCCCGATAGTCCTGCTCGCCGTCCTGCTGGTCCTCTGGGAGTACGTCCCGCCGGCGCTCGGGGTGCAGTCGTTCATCTTCCCCCGGTTCTCCTCGGTGATCGCCAACTTCGTCGCGCCGGACATCCTCAAGCTGATGGGCACCAGCCTGCTCGTCACCCTGCAGGAGGCGATGATCGGGCTGGTCATCGGCGCCGGCACCGGCATCCTGGCCGGGTTCGCGCTGGCCGAGTGGGCCGCGCTGCGCCAGGCGCTCTACCCCTACATGGTCGCGTTCCAGTCCCTGCCGAAGATCGCCGTCGCGCCGCTGTTCGTCATCTGGTTCGGCTTCGACCTGACGCCGAAGGTACTGGTCGTGGCGATGTTGACGTTCTTCCCGCTGGTGGTGAACACGATGGCCGGGATCACCGGCGTTGACCGCGACCGGATCGACCTGTTCCGCTCCATGTGCGCCAGCCGGGGCCAGGTGTGGCGCAAGCTGCTGCTGCCCTCGGCGCTGCCGTCCATCTTCGCCGGCCTGGAGGTCGCGGCGGTGTTCTCCCTGCTCGGGGCGATCACCGGCGAGTTCGTCAGCTCCAAGGCCGGGCTGGGCGTGCTGCTGCTGCAACAGCAGGCGAACTACTACACCGCCGGCGTGTTCGCGGTGCTGATCGTGCTGGCCGCGCTCGGAGTGGCGCTCAACCAGCTCGTGCAGATGCTGCGCAAGCGCCTGCTGTTCTGGCACTCCAACTCGGACGGCCGGGCATCATGATCCGGCGGTTGGTCACCGCGGCGGTCGCCGTCGCGCTGGGCTGTGTGGGCCTGTCCGGCTGCGGGTCCTCGGACGACGGCACGATCACCGTCGGCATGGCGGCGCCGAACATGAGCGCGAACTGGGTGCCGCTGGCGGTGGCCCAGGAGCGCGGCTTCTTCGCCGCCGAGGGGCTGCGGGTCAACATCGAGTACCAGCAGACCAGCGACGGCGTGCTCAAGGCGATGGCGGTGGGCCGCACCCAGATCGGCGCGTCCGTCCCCGAGGCGGTGTTCCCGGCGCTGGACCACTCGCAGCGGCTGACCATGATCTACAACTGGTGCCGCAAGCCGGTGGCCATGCTGGCCGTCCAGCGGGACTCGAAGGTCCGCACCATCGCCGACCTGCGCGGGGCCACCATCGGGGCGCAGTCGCTGGCGGCCGGGCCGGTGCAGCTGGCCAAGGCCTCGCTGGCCCAGGCCGGGCTGGACCCGGCGAAGGACGTCAAGTTCGTCGCCGTCGGCACCGGCGCGTCCGCGCAGAACGCGCTGGAGACCGGCCGGGTGGGCGCGCTGATGCTCTACGACTCGCTGTACTCGCCGATGGAGCAGGCCGGCGCCAAGCTGCGCTACCTGGAGGCCAAGAGCGTGGACGACCTGTTCGCCACCACGTTCGCGGTCGACCCGGCCTGGCTGGCCACCCACCGCGAGCAGGTCGCCGGGTTCGGCCGGGCGTTCACCAAGGCGCAGGTCTGGGCGCGGGCCAACCCGAAGGCCGCCGTCGAGCTGATGTGGCGCGGGTTCCCGCTGAGCAAGGTCACCCCGTTCCGGGACAAGGAGATGCAGACCCAGTTGGGCATGTACACCGCGCGCAGCCGCTCCACCGACCTGGCCAACGCCACCCCCGGCCAGCGCTGGGGCGAGTACGAGCCGTCGGCGCTGCGGCACTGGCAGGGCTTCACGAAGGAGCAGGGCCTGGTGAAGAAGGAGATACCGCTGCAGGACGTCTACACCAACGAGTTCGTCTCCGCGTACAACGACTTCGACGTCGACCAGGTGGTGCGGGATGCCCAGAACTTCCGACTCTGACCCGGAGCACGCGGCCTCCGTGGCGGTGGTCGGGCTAGGCGCCATCGGTGGCATGCTGGCCGCCGACGCGGCCGACGCCGGGCACCGCGTGACGGCCTGCGTCCGTACCCCGTTCGACAAGTTCGTGCTCGACCAGGACGGCACCCGCCGGATCGTGCCCGTGACCGTGGCCACCGACCCTGACCAGGTAGAACCGGTGGACTGGCTGGTGGTGGCCACCAAGGCGCAGGACACCGCCGCCTCGGCGCCCTGGCTGCGCGCGCTCGCCGGTCCGGACACGGTCACGGTGGTCGCGCAGAACGGCATCGAGCAGCGCAGCCTGGTCGGGTCGTACCTGGCCGGCGGCCCGGTGCTGCCCGCGCTGGCCGCCGTCTCGGCCGAACGGGTGGCCCCCGGCGAGGTCGTCGTCCACCGCACCGGCACCCTGGTCGTCCCCGACGACCCCGCCGGCGCGCGCCTCGCCTCGCTGCTCACCGGCGACCTGGTCTCGGTCCGCCCGGTCGCGGACTTCCACACCGCCGCCTGGCGCAAGCTGCTGAGCAACGTCGTGGTCAACCCGATCACCGCCCTGACCCTGCGCCGCGCCGCCGTCCTGACCGAACCGGACATCGTCGAACTGGCCACCGCCCTGCTCACCGAGGCGGTCCGGGTGGGCATCGCCGAGGGCGCCGACCTGTCGTACAACGAGATCCCCGGCATCATCGACCGCTACCGCACGTTTCCCCCGTCCGGCGGCAGCTCGATGCTCTACGACCGCCTGGCCGGCCGCCCGCTGGAGCAGGAGCACCTCACCGGCGCCCTGGTCCGCGCCGCCGACCGGCACGGCATCGACGCACCCCTCAACCGAGCCGTGCTCTCCCTGCTCCGAGCGGTTCGCTCCCCAACGTCCGTGAGTGGCTAGGGTCGCGACCTTGTCTTCGTCTCACCCACGAGGCGGTGACATTTGACCCTAGCCACTCACGGGTCAGGTACCCAGCAGGATCGACAGCCGTATCTCACGGGCGCGGCGCATGTGCTCGGCGGCGGCGCTCTCGGCCCGGTCGGGGTCACGGGCCTCGATCGCGCGCACGATGGCGTCGTGCTCCTCGATGGCCTGGCAGGCGCGGCCGGGCTGGGCCATGGTCGACACCGGCAGCCGGCGCACCGCGTGCTCGACCTGGCCGAGGAACCGGTCCAGGTAGGTGTTCGCGGCGGCCTCGCGCAGCGCGCGGTGGAACGACAGGTTCTGCCGGGCGAGGTCGTCGACGTTCCCGGCGTCCGCGCTGGCGCGCATCTGCTCGCCGATCTCGTCCAGCGACTCGACCAGACCGGCCGGGCAGCGGGTGGCGGCCAGCCGGGCGGCCAGGCCCTCCAGGTTCTCCCGGACCACGTACAGCGCGAGCACGTCCTCCAGCGACAGCGGCGCCACCACCGTGCCGTGATGCGCCGTCTTGACCGCCAGCCCCTCGTCGGCCAGCCGCCGCAGCGCCTCCCTGACGGGCGTGCGGCTCACCTCGAACGCGCTGGCCAGCTCGTCCTCGCGCAGCCAGGTGGACGGGGCGAGCACGCCGTCCAGGATGGCCTCGCGCATCGCGTCGGTGACCACCTCGGTGGTCCGCCCGCGCACCGCGCCATCGCCCAGGTACCGCTTCAAGGTCGCCAGCGACGCCGGACGGCCCTGGTCCTCCGGCGAGGTCGGCTCGGGCGCTGATGACACGCGATAACGCTACGCGGAGCGGCATGACCGCGATACTCGGGGTAGAGTGACGGCCATTGCATGCAAGTTGGATACGAACATCCGGAACGACAGAGCGGAGCGGGGATGCCAGCGCGGAAAGTGGTCGTGGTGGGTGCCGGGAACGCGGCGTTATGCGCGGCACTGGCCGCCCGTGAAGGCGGCGCCGAGGTCGTCGTGCTGGAGGTCGCCGAGCGCGAGCTGCGCGGCGGCAACACGGCGTTCACGGCGGGCGCCATGCGGGTGGCCTACAACGGCGTGGACGACCTGCGCGCCCTGATGCCCGAGCTGACCGACGACGAGGTGGCCGTCACCGACTTCGGCAGCTACCCGGAGTCCGCGTTCCTGGACGACGTGGCCAGGGTCACCGAGTACCGCTGCGACCCGGAGCTGGCCGCCCTGCTGGTCGAGCGCAGCTACCCGACCATGCTGTGGATGCGCGACAAGGGCGTACGGTTCATGCCCATCTACGGCCGGCAGGCGTTCAAGGTGGACGGCAGGTTCACCTTCTGGGGCGGCCTGACCGTCGAGGTCTCCGGCGGCGGCCCCGGCCTGATCGACTACCTGTCCAAGGCCGCCGAGCACGCCGGCATCACCATCGAGTACGGCGCCCGCGCCGTGGACCTGGTCGCCGACGACGACGGCGTGCACGGCGTGCGGGTTCGCCAGCACGGCCGCACCCGCACCGAGCACGCCGACGCCGTGGTGCTGGCCGCCGGCGGCTTCCAGGCCAACCCGGAGATGCGCACCCGGTACCTGGGCCCCGGCTGGGACCTGGCCAAGGTGCGCGGCACCCGGTACAACACCGGCGACGGCATCCGGATGGCGATCGACGCCGGCGCCGCCTCGGCGGGCAACTGGTCGGGCTGCCACGCGGTCGGCTGGGAGCGCAACGCCCCGGAGTTCGGCGACCTGCGGGTCGGCGACGCGTTCCAGAAGCACAGCTACCCCTGGGGCATCATGGTCAACGCCGAGGGCCGGCGGTTCGTCGACGAGGGCGCCGACTTCCGCAACTACACCTACGCCAAGTACGGCCGGCGCATCCTGGAGCAGCCCAGCCAGTTCGCCTGGCAGGTGTTCGACCAGCAGGTCATCCACCTGCTGCGCGACGAGTACCGGATCCGCGAGGTCACCAAGGTCACCGCCCCCACCCTGGAGGAGCTGGCGAAGAAGCTGGACGGCGTCGACCCGGCCGGCTTCCTGCGTGAGGTCACCGAGTACAACGCCGCCGTGGACACCGCCACCGCGTTCAACCCGAACGTCAAGGACGGCCGCTCCACCACCGGCCTGGCCGTCAACAAGACCAACTGGGCGAACCGGCTCGACCAGGGCCCGTTCGAGGCCTACGCCGTGACCTGCGGGATCACGTTCACCTTCGGCGGCCTGCGGATCGACCCCGACGCCCGCGTCCTGGACACCGACATGCGCCCGATCCCCGGCCTGTTCGCCGCCGGCGAGCTGGTCGGCGGCCTGTTCTACTTCAACTACCCCGGCGGCACCGGCCTCACCAACGGCGCCGTCTTCGGCCGCATCGCCGGCATCGGCGCAGCTCAGACCCCGTGAGTGGTTAGCGTTGCTATGGCAACGCTAACCACTCACGGGTCAGACGCGGGCCACGATCGCCTTGGTCACGGCCCGCGTGCCGTCCTCGGCGCCGCCGTCCGGGCGCAGCCGCACCGCGCCGTCCGCGAACGCCCGCTCCACCGCGGACCGCAGCCGGGCGGCGGCCGACGCCCGGCCGGCGTGCTCGAGCAGCATGCCGGCGGACAGCACCTGGGAGACCGGGTTGGCCAGGTCGCGGCCGGCGATCGCGGGGGCGCTGCCGTGGATCGGCTCGAAGTAGGCGGCGGTGGCGCCGATGTTTCCGGACGGGCACATGCCCAGCCCGCCGGCGGTGGCCGCGCCCAGGTCGCTGAGGATGTCGCCGAGGAAGTTCTCCATGACCAGCACGTCGAACCGCTCGGGCTCGGCCACCAGGGCGTGCGCGGCGGCGTCCGCGTAGAGGTGGTCCGCCGCGACGTCCGGGAACTCGGCGGCCACCTCGTCGAACACCTCGCGGAACAGCGCGAAGCTGCGCAGCACGTTGCTCTTGTCCACGCAGGTGACCTTGCGCTTGCCGTCCGAGGGCGCGCCGGAGCGCGAGCGGGCCAGCTCGAAGGCGAACCTGGCCACCCGCTCGACGCCGGGGCGGGTCACCAGGAGCTGGTCGCAGGCGGCCGCCTCGGTGGCCACCCCGGCGCCCCTGGACAGGTACAGGCCCTCGGTGTTCTCCCGGACGATCACGTAGTCGATCTGCCCGGGCTCGTGCCTGGTCGCGCCGCGCACCCCGGGCAGCAGCCGCACCGGGCGCACGTTCGCGTAGGTGTCCAGCCCGACCCGCAGCACGCCGCCGAGCAGGCCGCCCTCGGTGCCGTCCGGCCTTCGCACCCCCGGCAGCCCGACCGGGCCCTTGAGCACGCCGTCGACCGCCCGGAACCTGTCCAGCGCGCCGGCGTCGAGCGGCGCCCCGGTCTTGTCGTAGTGCCCGGCGCCGCCCGGTTCGTCGTGCACCCGCACCGTGAATCCCTCCGCGCCCGCCACCGCATCGAGCACCTCGAGCGCACTGGCCACCAGCTCGGGGCCGATGCCGTCACCACGCACCACCGCCAGGGACAACTCAGATCGCATACAAAGAGTATGCAATGTGTCCCCGGAATCGGCGCGGCGACCCGTCCGGGTTGGGCGCGCGTCAAGAGTCGGCGGGATCGCGTTAGGGGCGCGCGAGCGGGCGAGGCGGCGCGCCCGGGCCGGGATCACGCTGGTGGCACGACCGGGAGGTGGGAGCCACACGTGAACGACCTGAACCACACGATCATGCTGATCGCCGTGTTCGCCGGCCTCGTGCTGGCCCTGCGCATCGTCCGGTACCGGGCGGTCGACCGCTCAGCGCGGCTCGACCAGCTTCTCGGTCAACCGCCGCAACCGCCGCAGCGCGCCGGGGTCGTCGACCGACGCGGCCGCGTTGTCCGGCAGCAGCCCGAGGTAGAAGGCGCCGTCGCGGACCAGGGCCGGCGGGCAGAGCTGGGTGACAATGTCCGAGGCATGCTCGGCCGGTGTGCGGTCCCACCTGCGCATGCGGGCGATCTGAGGGTCGTCGCTGCCGGCGTCGACGCAGATCGCGGAGATGCCCGACGCGGCCAGCGACCTGGTGAACATGGTGACCGCTAGGGTCGCCTGCCCGTAGGCGGCCAGCGGCGTGTAGCCCTTGGCGCGGGTGGGATCGGCCCACGCGATGCCGGCGCCGCGGTGCAGCACCGAGGAGAGGCTGACGACACGGCCGTTTCCGGCGGTCAGGCAGCCGCGCAACCCGTCGGTGAGCACGAACGGCGCCAGGTAGTCGACCGCGAACGTGCGCTCGTGCCCGTCCGGGGTGAGCAGCCTGCGCTCGGCGGGTCCGGCGTGCGCGGCGTGCACCAGCAGCCCGAGGGCCGGGTGCCGCCCGGCCAGCTCGCCGGCCAGCCGCCGGACCTCGGCGAGGCGGGTCAGGTCGGCGGCGGCGGTGTGCAGGCGCAGCGGCTCGGCGCCGTCCTTGACCAGCTTCTCGGCCGCCGCCTCGGCGTCCTCGGCGGTGTCCGCGTGCAGCACGACCGACCACCCCGACTCGGCCAGCCGCGCCGCGAGCAGCCGGCCGAGATCGCCGGCGGCGCCGGTGACCACCGCGACGCGGGACGAAGACGAACTGTCCAACATGATCCATCCAACGAGGAAGCGGGGGCGCGCTGACGCGTCGGCCCCGGACCGGGTGAGTGAGCAGAGGTGAACCCGACGGCGGAATCGACCGGTCGGGGCTGTCGGGAAGTGTGGGTGCCGTGCGGCGCGGGCTCAGGCCGGCGCGCCGCACGGCACGAGATCAGGCGGCTGGTCGCACAGCGCGCCCGGCCGCGTTCCACCGCCCATGGCGGTAACTCTCAGCGAACCCAATGTGGCCGGACAAGCTCCCCTAACGTGTTCTTACCGCCGGCCGGGGTGTCGTTCGAGGTCGCGCACGATCCGCCGCACGGCGAGGGTGCGGCCGAGCGCGCCGGACCCGGGCCGAGGCGGTGGCACCACGAGCACACCGCACCGGGCGCGCCGCAGGCAGTGGCCGGCCACCGAACCGCCGAGCAGGCGGCGCACCGGCCCGGGGCCGCCGACCACGAGCAGGTCGTCGTCCCGGTCGGCGCAGCGGACCAGCACCTGCCCGGGGGCGCCGCGCCCGACCCGGATGCACACCGCCAGGCCGGCCGGGACACCGCCGAGCGCCTCCTCCCAGGCCACGTGCAGCCTGCGCAGCGCGTCCCGTTCCCAGAGCCCCAGCAGGGGCGGGCAGGGGTGGCGGCGGTTGAAGATCTCACCGCCCTGCGGGATCCAGGCCAGCACGGACCACAGCTCCGCATCGCGCAGCCGGGCCTCGGTCACCGCCCGGCGCAGCGCCCGCAGGCTGCCCGCCGAGCCGCCCACCCCGACGATGACCCGTCGGACGCAGCTGTCCACCGCCGTCGTGATCCCTTCTCCCGTACGCGGAAGCCGGCACGTCCGAGCAAACCAGCTTCGCCGGGCCGGGTTCGGCTCGTCGGGCGATCCCTGATGCGGTCTTAGCGCCCGTTGACGGCGTCATGGTCGCCAAGCGCGCCGTTGGAGGCGCCCCGGAAGGTGCGGCGGTAGGCCAGCGGGGCCACCCCGATCGCGGCGTGCAGGTGCTGGCGCAGTGACGCGGTGGTGCCGAAGCCGGCCTCGGTGGCCACCCGTTCCACCGGCAGCTCGGTGGACTCCAGCATGGTCCTGGCCAGCTGCACGCGCTGCTGGGCCAGCCACCGCGCCGGGCTCAGCCCGGTCTCCGCGCGAAACCGCCTGGTGAAGGTCCGCACGCTCATCCTGGCGTGGCCGGCCAGCTCGACCAGGGTGAGCGGCTCGTCGAGCCGGCGCATCGCCCACGCCCTGGTCGGGCCGGTGCCGGAGTCGGCGGGCTCGGGCAGCGGGTGCTCGATGAACTGCGACTGGCCGCCGTCCCGGAACGGGGACACCACGCTGCGCCGCGCCACCCTGGCCGCCACCTCGGCGCCGTGGTCGCGGCGCACCAGGTGCAGGCACAGGTCGATGCCGGCCGCGTTGCCCGCCGAGGTCAGCACGTCGCCGTCGTCCACGAACAGCACATCCGGGTCCAGCGCGACCCTCGGGTACAGCGCGCGGAACCGCTGCGCGTGCAGCCAGTGCGTCGTCGCCGGCCGCCCGTCCAGCAGCCCGGCGGCGGCCAGCACGAACGCGCTGGTACAGATGGACACCAGCCGCGCCCCCCGGCCGGCCACCGAGGCGAGGGCGGCGGCGAGCTCGGGCTCCAGCCGGCCCTCGGTCAGCGCGGTGCCGACGTTGATGCCGGGCAGCACGACGGTGTGCGCGGCGGCCAGGATCGACGCGTCGTGCTCGGGCAGGACCCGGTAGCCCGCCGAGGTTCGCACCGGGCCGCCGTCCAAAGTGCACGTCCGCACCCGGTAGAGCGGCCGGCCGTCGGGGTCGGTCGCCGTTCCGATGAACTTGTGCGGCAGGCCCAGCTCGAACGCGATGACGCCGGGCTGCGCCAACACAGCGACCTCGTGGACGGGCGGCCCAGCGGACGGCGCGGTGGACATGGCCGGATTCTTGCACATGTTGTCTTTCAAGCCACTTCCGCGCGGGCTCGACGTGGCTCAGTCTGGAGCGTGTGACGGACCTGCGCCTGGAGCGCTCCCCGCTGCCCACGCCCCGGCGCCGCATCCACCCCGCGTGGTGGGTCGCCGCCGTGACCTTCCTGGCCCTGGTCGGGGCGGCCGGGTTCCGCGCGGTGCCCGGCCTGCTGATCGACCCGCTGCACGCCGAGTTCGGCTGGTCGGTGGGCACGATCTCGTCGGCGGTCGCGGTGAACATGGCTCTCTACGGGCTGACCTCGCCGTTCGCCGCCGCGCTGATGGAGCGCTTCGGCATCCGGCGGGTGGTCACGTCCGCGCTGGTCGTGGTCGCCGCCGGCAGCGGGCTCACCGTGTTCATGACCGCGTCCTGGCAGTTGGTGCTGTGCTGGGGCGTGCTGGTCGGGCTCGGCACCGGCTCGATGGCGATGGCGCTGGTGGCCACCGTCACCGGGCGCTGGTTCGTGGCCCGGCGCGGGCTGGTGTCCGGTGTGCTCACCGCGGGCGGCGCGGCCGGCCAGTTGGTGTTCCTGCCGCTGGTGGCGGTGGTGACGGAGCGGTTCGGGTGGCGGCCGGCCTCGCTCGGGGTGGCCGGCGCCGCGCTGGCGGTGGCCCCGCTGGTGGCCTGGCTGCTGCGTGACCGCCCGCGCGACCTCGGCGTGACCCCGTACGGCGGTACCGAGGCGGACGACGTCGTGGGGCCGCGCTCGGGTGCCGCCCGCCTGGCCGTCCGTACCCTGCTCGACGCCGCCCGCACCCGCCCGTTCTGGCTGCTCGCGCTCGGGTTCATGATCTGCGGCGCGACCACGTCCGGCCTGATCCAGCCCCACTTCGTGCCCGCCGCGCACGACCACGGCATGCCGCCGACGGTGGCCGCCAGCCTGCTCGCCGTGGTCGGCATCTTCGACCTGGTCGGCACCGTGGCGTCCGGCTGGCTGACCGACCGGTTCGACCCGCGCTACCTGCTGCTCGTCTACTACGTGCTGCGCGGCGTCTCGCTGCTGCTGTTGCCGCCCCTGTTCGGCCCCGAGGTCCGCCCGGACATGCTCGCGTTCATCATCTTCTACGGCCTGGACTGGGTGGCCACCGTGCCTCCCACCCTGGCCCTGTGCCGCCGCCACTTCGGCACGTCCGCGCCGGTGGTGTTCGGCTGGGTCTTCGCCTCCCACCAGGTCGGCGGCGCGCTGGCCGCCTTCGTCGCCGGCGTGGTCCGCGACGAGCTCGGCAGCTACGACCTCGCCTGGTACGGCGGCGGCGCGCTGTCCGTCCTGGCCGGTGGGTTGTCACTACTGGTCCGCCGCCACCGGCAGGCCGCGCCGAGCACGCCGTAACGGGTCCCCGCGGCGCGGCGGGTAGCGCAGATCACGCTCGGCCGAGGACGGGTGCGGCGAATATTTCCGGGCGGGCGGGGTGTTGGGCACGAGTGACGAGTGCCCGCGCACCGGAGGGGATGCTGTGACTGGTCCGGCACGTGATCGAACCTGGCTGGTGGCCAGCGCGGCGGCGCTGTGGGGTACGGACGGGTTGTTGCGCAAGCCGTTGAGCGGGCAGTTGCCCTCGGCCACGGTGGTGTTCTGGGAGCATTTGATCACCGTGCTGGTGCTGCTGCCGTGGCTGCCCGCCGCGGTGCGGGCGTTCCGGGGAGCGACGGGGCGGCAGCGGTGGGCGCTGGTCGGGATCGGCGCGGGCGCATCGGCGGTGGCCACCGCGCTGTTCACCCAGGCGCTGCGGCTCGGCGACCCGGTCACGCCGCTGGTGTTGCAGAAGCTGCAGCCGGTGATCGCGCTGGTCGCCGCGGCCGCGCTGCTCGGCGAGCGGCTTCGCGCGGGGTACTGGCTGTTCGCGCTCCCGGCGCTGGGCGGGGCGTGGCTGATGACGTTCCCCGATCCGTTCGATGTGCGGGCGCACGCTGTGACGGCGGCGCTGCTGGCGCTGGGGGCGGCGGTGATCTGGGCGATCGGCACCGCGCTGGGGCGACTGGTCAGCATCGACATGTCCGGCCGGGACGTGACGGTGCTGCGGTTCGCGATCGGGCTGCCGGCGGCCGCGATCGTGATGACCGTGCAGGGCGCGCCGGTGGCCGTCACGCCCGCACAGATCGGGCCGCTGGTGGCGCTGGCGCTGGTGCCGGGGCTGCTCGGGCTCGGGCTGTACTACCTGGGCCTGCGCACCACGGCGGCATCCCGGGCCACGCTGGCCGAGCTGGCCTTCCCGGCCACCGCCGCGCTGATCGGGGTGGGCGTGCTCGGCGCCACGCTGAGCGCCACCCAGTGGCTGGGGCTGGTCACGGTGGCGGTCTCGGTGACCGCGCTGGGGCTGCACGAGGCGTCCAGGTCGCCGGTGGTGCGGGTGGCCAGCGCGGACGGCGTGGCCTGACCACCTCACCGGCAGCGGACCTCGCGGGCCGGTCCCGGCGGGAGGGTGCCGTCCAGGAGGTAGGCGTCGACGTGGGCGTCGACACAGCTCGACCCGGTGCCGTAGGAGCCGTGGCCGTCGCGGTCGGCCACGATGAGCCGGCCGGAGCCCAGCAGGCCGGCGACCTGGCGCACCGAGTCCAGCGGCGCCTCCGGGTCGAACGCGTTGCCAACCACCAGGAAGTTGGTGAACGCGCCGGCCTCGTCGCGGCCGAGCAGGAACCCGGACAGGCCCAGCAGCGGGCCGCCGACGGCCTTCCCGATCGCGGACGCGAGCGCCGGCCACCGCTCCGGCTCGGCCAGCGCGCTGATCATGGCCACCTCGGCGGCCGCCCTGGTGAGGCGTGCCCCGGGCCGGACCGGCATCGGCGCGGACTCCAGCCGGGCCAGCAGCCGGTCCACCGAAGCCAGGACTGCGGCCCGGTCGTTGCCGAGTGGACACCGGACGCCCCCACGCAGTGCCCGGCGAACCGTGACAGCGACCGCTCGAATGCCCCTGCCTGGTCCAGCAGCACCTGCTTCTGCGTCTTCGTCGGGTTGCCGGGCGAGTTGAGCACCAGCCGGCCGACCGTGGCCGGGAACAGCGTGGCGTACGCGGCGGCGAGCTGGCCGCCGTACGACGTGCCCAGGAAGGTGAGCCGCCGCTCGCCCAGCGCGGCGCGGAGCACGTCCAGGTCGCGCGCGGAGTTGGCCAGCCCGACCAGGTCGGCCAGCCGGCCCGAGCGGTCCCGGCGGGCCCGTCTGGGTTGACCAGCAGCGACCCGATCCGGGCGGCGGGGTTCGCGGCCGGCAGCCGGGACAGGGCGAGCCCGATCCGCTCGCCGGCGGGCTCCCGGTAGTCCAGCGGGACGGCCACGGTCGCGCACTCGCCAGCCCCGGTCATCACTTCGAACGACCGCGGTTCTGTCGAGACGGCTTGACAGCACGCGCGTATGGTGTGGCCAGAAGGTCACGGATCCGGGCCGGAGACTACTGTCGGCCGCGACCGACAGCGCCGGCGAGGAGGGCAAGCATGTGGGCCGAGCTCGCGGAGGCCGGCCTCGAGCCCAAGGAGGCCAAGCTCTACCTGGCGATCCTGGGTATGGACGCCCCGACCGTGGCGCGCGCCGCCGAGGCGGCCGGGGTCAGCCGCACCAACGCCTACGACATCGCCAAACGCCTGGCCCATCGTGGGCTGATCTCGATGGTCGAACGCGGCCAGGACGGCGGTCAGCGCGACGGTCAGGGCATCGGTCACGGCGGCGGCCGGGGGCGCACGGTGCTGCGCGCCGCCGACCCGCAGTACCTGCTCGACGAGTGGGACCAGCGCCGCACCGGGCTGGAGCGGCTGGTGCCCCGGCTGCGCGCGATGCACGCCAAGGGCGGGTCCGCGCCCAGGTCACGGTACCTGGAGGGCGCGGCCGGCATCCGCGCCGCGCTGTTCGAGACGCTGGACTGGCCGTCCCCGCTGCGCGGCGTGCTGTCCATGCGCGACCTGATCACGGTGCCCGGCGCTGCGGCCATGCGCGAGTACATCGCCGCGCGCCGCGAGCGCGGGCTGTGGCTGCACGTGGTGCGCTCGCCGGCCAAGGACTACCCGAAGGGCTGGCCGACCAGCGACGCCGACCTGCGCCGCACCCGGTACGCGCCGCCGGGCTACCTGTTCACCATGACCATGATCATCGGTACCGACGCCGTCGCGATGCTCTCCTCGACCAGCGAGAACTTCGCGCTGGTGATCGAGAGCGCGGAGTACGCCGAGATGCAGGGCAACCTGTTCGACGTGCTCTGGGCGGCCAGCAAGGACCGCCCGGACGCATGAGATGGGAGCCCCGATGTCGCCTCGCGTCGTGCTCGACCCGGTGGGCCTGTTCCGCCGCGTCCCGCTGCAGCCGCACCAGCTGACCGAGCCGGTCACCCCGACCGCCGACGTGCCGGTGCTCGCGCACTTCGGCGTGCCCAGGGTCGCCGAGGCGGGCTGGTCGTTCGAGCTCACCGGCCTGGTGCGGCGGCCCCGGACGTACTCGCTGGACGAGCTGCGCGGCTACCCGCGGCGCGAGCTGATGGCCTTCCACCAGTGCGTGGGCAACCCGCTCACGCCCGGGGCGCCGGCGCGGCGGATCTCCAACGTCGTCTGGGGCGGGGTCGACCTGCGGACCCTGCTCGACGAGGCGGGCGTCGAGCCGGGCGCGAGCTTCCTGTGGTCGTACGGGCTGGACGGCGGGAGGTTCGCGGACGTCGACTGCGAGGCGTTCGTCAAGGACGTGCGGCTGAGCCGGGTCGACTCGGGCGACGTGCTGGTGGCCTACGAGCTCAACGGCGAGCCGCTGACCGCCCAGCACGGCTTTCCGGCGCGGCTGGTGGTGCCCGGTTGGTACGGCACGAACAGCGTCAAGTGGCTGCACCGGATGGTGCTGGCGGACCGGCGCGCGGACGGCCCGTTCACCACGACGTTCTACAACGAGCCGCCCCCGCCTACGCCCGAGGACCCGTCGCCGGCGCCCCGCCCGGTCTGGGAGATCGCGCCGGAGTCGGTGGTGGTGTCCCCGGCGCCGGGAGCGCGGGTGCGGGCCGGGGACGAGGTGGACGTCTGGGGCTGGGCCTGGGCGCCGGCCGGGGTCCGGACCGTGGAGGTCAGCGTGGGCAACGGCTGGAGCCCGGCCACCGTGGAAACGCGCGAGCAGCTGGCCTGGCAGCGGTTCCGGATGCGCTGGCGCCCGGCCGCGCCCGGCGAGGTGACGGTGGCCTGCCGCGCGGTGGACAACACCGGCGTCGGCCAGCCGTCCGTCACCGCCCGCAACCAGGTCCACTCCGTACCCGTCACCGTCACCGCCTGAACCACCTGAACCGCCCGACCGGCCGCTCGATCGACACCGCCGCCGCGGCCGTCGCCACCAACAACCCGGCCGCCACCCAGAACGCGGCCTGCACCGCGGCCCCCGGCCCGCCCCCGGAGTGCAGGAACACCCCGCCGAGCACCGCGACGCCGAGGGTGCCGCCGACCTGCTGAACGGCGTTGAGCAGCCCGGCCGCCGAGCCGGCCTCCTGCGCCCCGGCCCGGGCCAACGCCGCGCTGAAGAACGGCACGCTGAACAGCCCGATCCCCACCCCGGCCACCCCGAGCGCGGCCAGCCCCAGCCACGGGAACGCCCCCGGCCCCGCCGCTGCCTGGTAGGCCGGGACCGCGGCCACCACACCGGCCAGCAACACCGCGAGCCCCGGGAACATCAGCCTGGTGCCGTACCGGGGCATCAGCCGCGCGCCGGCCACCCAGGACGCCACCGCCATCCCCGCCGACCACGGCAGCAGCCCCAACCCGGCGACCAACGGGCCGGCGCCCAGCCCCAACTGCAGGTGCAGCACCACGACCAGCATCAACCCGGTCGTGACCGCGAAGAACAGCGTCGAGGTGGCCAGCGCCCAGGCGAAGCCGGCATGGGCGAACAGCCCGACCTCGATCAGCGGCCCACGACCCCGCCGCGCCCGGCCACGCTGGTGCAGCCCGAACCCGACGAGCACCGCGACACCCGCCGCCACCGAACCCCAGGTCCACTCCGGCCGCGACGCGACAGTGCCGGTGTCGATCAAGGGGTAGACCACCAGCCCGGTGCCCAGCGCGGCCAGCGCGGTCCCGACCGGATCCAGCCCGGCCCGCCTCGGCGCCCGGTCCTCGACCAGCAGCGGCGCGAGGACGAGCACCGCGGCCGCCAGCGGGAGGTTCACCGCGAACACCGCCCGCCAGGACGCACCGAACAGGTCGGCGTGGGTCAGCACGCCGCCAAGCACCGGCCCGGACACGGCGGCCAGCCCCATCACCGGGCCGATGCTGCCCAGCGCCCTGGCCCGCTCCCTGCCCTCGAACATCGCCAGGATCAGCCCGAACGTCTGCGGGATGACCACCGCCGAGGCGGCGCCCTGCACCACCCGCGCGGCGATGAGCACCCCGGCCGACGGCGCGAGCGCGCAGGCCAGCGAGGCGAGGCCGAACCCCGTGACCCCCACCCGGAACACCCGCCGCCTCCCCCAGATGTCACCCAAACGTCCCCCAGTGATCAACAACAGCGCGAAGACCAGCGTGTACGCGGCGCTGAACCACTGGATGTCGGACACCCGCCCGCCCAGCTCGGCGTGGATCACCGGGGCGGCGACCTGCACGATCGTGGAGTCCAGCAGGTTCATCGCCTCGGCGGCCAACAGCGCCGCCAGCCCCAGCCACCGCCACCTCACCGGCGCCGGCGGCAGCGGTGTCGAGGGGATCGCGGACATCGGGCCTCCGTTCGTCGGGGAACGCCGGCCGGGTGCCGGCGCGCGCCGACGAGCAGCATGCGTCGAACTGGCCGTCTGTTCCCTCGCCGTCGGCAAGAACCGTGGAAAACTTCCATCTTGGACGTCAGAATGAGGATTTGTGCTGGACGAACTCGATCGCGGCCTGGTGCACGCGCTGCACGTCGACGGCCGCGCGCCGTTCGCCCGGATCGCCGCCGTGCTGGGCACCTCGACGCAGACGGTGACCCGCCGCTACCAACGGCTGCGCGCCGACGCGGGCCTGCGCGTGGTCGGCCTGCTCGACCCGCACCGGGCGGACCGACACCGGTGGATCGTCCGGCTCACCGCGGCCACCGGCACCGCGCCCGAGCTGGCCGCCGCGCTGGCCCGCCGCCCCGACACGTCGTGGGTCCGGCTCACCTCCGGGGGCACCGAGATCGCCGCCATCGTGGACACCGCGCCCGGCCTCGACGGCGCCTCGGCGCACTCGCTGCTGCTGCGGGACATCCCCCGCACCGCGAGCATCACCGCCGTGTCCGCCCACTACATCCTGCACACCTACCTGGGCGGCCCGACCACGTGGCGAGGCCTGACCGCCGCGCTCACCGACGACCAGGAGCGCGAGCTCCGCCCGCCCGCACCCACCGCACCACCGCCCGAGCCCGTCCCGCTCACCGACGTCGACAGGCGCCTGCTCGCCGTCCTGCTCCGCGACGGTCGGGCCGGATACGCCGAGCTCGCGGCGGCGACCGGCAGGTCGGCGGCCACCGTCGCGCGCCGGCTGGCCGAGCTACGCGGCACCGGCGCGCTGTTCTTCGACCTGGAGCTGGACGACACCAAGCTGGGCGTCACCACGCAGGCGCTGCTGTGGCTGTCGGTGCCGCCCGCGCGCCTCGACGAGGTGGCCACCGAGCTGGCCGGCCACGACGAGCTCGCGGTCGTGGCCGCCACCACCGGCCGGACCAACCTGATGGCCAGCGCCCTGTGCCCGACGCCGGCCGCACTGCACCACTACCTCACCCGGCGGCTGGCCTTCGACGCGATCACCGCCATCGAGACGGCCCCCGTCCTGCGCACCCTGAAGGCGGCCGGCCCGGTCCGCTGAGGTCAGCCGGCCACCGGCGCGCCGAGGTCACCCGTCAGGTAGTGCTGGAGGACGGGGGCCAGGGTTCGGGCCAGCGTGTCGCCGTCCATCGCCACCACCGGCGGCAGCTCCAGCACGTACCGGCACAGCGCCAGCCCGAGCACCTGGGAACCGATCATGCCGGCGCGCCGGGGCACGGCGTCCGGGGCGACCATGCCGACGAACTCGAGGACCTGGGACGCGAACACGGTCCGCAGCCGCTCGGCCGCCGCCGGGTTCGTGCTCGCCGAGCGCAGCAGCATCGTGATCAGCTCGTCGGACAGGTCGCCCTCCCAGCGGGAGACGAAGTGCCTGGCCAGTCCCTCTCCGAGCCGCTCGCGCGGCCAGTTCGCCGCGTCCGCCGGCAGCATCAGGTCGATGTCCACGGCGGCCGCGAACAGCCCCTCCTTGCTGCCGTAGTAGCGCATGACCATCGACGGGTCGATGCCGGCCTCGGCCGCCACCGCGCGGATCGTGGTGCCCTCGTAGCCCTTCGCGGTGAGCAGCTGCCGGGCCGACGCCAGGATCGCCGCCCTGGAACGCTCCGACCGCTGGGTGAACGCCATGCACACAAGCGTAGGCCAACGTCGTTGACCTACGAACGATCAGTGCTCCTTGTTCAGCCCTCAGTGCGCCGCGGTGGGCGGTTTCGGCTTCTCCGATGCCGCCGGGCCCCGGCGGGCATGCTTCGGCGTCGCGTGGTCGAGCGCGATGTCCTGCGCCCGCTCCAAGGCGTCGAGCATGTCGTCGTAGCTCACGCCCTGCCTGACAGTCGCGCTGTCGTTGGCCTTCATCGGCCCTCCCCTCGGCGGTTACAGGATAGCCCGCTCACCGGCGATGGTCAGCCGCTCGATGAGCACGGCGGCGGGTAGCGCGAACGGTGCCGCGGCCGCGATGACCCGGCGGATCCGCTCGTCCGGGTCCTCGGCGGCGTCCTCGGCGGCGTCGTCGGCGGCGTCGTCGGTGGCGTCCAGGAACGCCAGGATCAGCCCGACGGCGGCCCGCCCGGGCAGTGCGACCGGGATCGCGGCGGCGGTGGCCGGCACTTCGAGCACCGAGTCCAGCCCGAGCCGTTCCGCGTCGGCCGGGTCGGTGATGGTGACCGGCCCGGCCAGGCCCTTGCGCACCACCGCGCCGAGCTCGGAGTGGATGTCCACGCCGGCCAGCGTCTCCACCCCGCGCCGGTTCGGGGCCCGCAACGCGGAGCGCAGCGAGTCGGTGGCCGGGTCGCGCCAGAGCAGCACGGCCGCCGTCACCTCGGCGGCCGCCACCCGCTGGACCGCCTCGGTCACCCCGTTGGCCGCCAGCGTGAACGCGACCGCGTTCTCCACGCTGAGGAAGTCGGTGTGGCGCGGGTCGCCGGTGTAGCCGGTCTGGTAGATCGCGAGCGTGTTGCCGGCGGCGGCCGCGCCGGCCCGGGCGGAGGTAAGGTTCGCGACGGTGCTCACGGCGGTGGCGGCGCGGTCGGCGGCCTGGGACGCGGACTTCGCGGCATCGGCGGCGCCGGTGACCGCGCGGGTCAGCGTGACGCCGGCGAACCCGAGCTGGCTGACCCCGAGCGCGGGCACCGCGAGCACCAGGAACACGATCCCGAGCACGACCAGCGGCGGGTCGGTCAGCCCGACCGGCGCGCAGGTCTGCTTCGCGGCGGGCAGGCCGACCGGCCCCTGCTGGCCCACCGGCGCCGACCCCGGGGCGCCGGCCGCGTACTCGGTGGTGCACCGGACCTCGCCGCCGGCGCCGAACAGCCCGTACCCGGCGAACATCACGGCACCGAGCACCAACAGCGCGGCGGCCACGGCGCGCGGGAGCCGCGCGTCACGCCGGTCGGACGCAGCCCCGGACGCAGCCCCGGACACCGCCCCGGACACCGCCCCGGACGCAGCCGGAACCGCCGGATCAGAGGTCACCGGCGCACCCTATTGACCCACACCGACGGTTCTCAGCGGTGCGCCGTGTAGTGGTAGAGCCAGGCGGCGGCGGTGATCAGCGGGATCCCCGCGCCGGCCCACAGCACCAGGCTCACCCTCGTGCTCGGCTGCCCCTGCCGGTACGCCAGCACGAACCCGACCGCGATCAACACCAACGCCGCGACCAGCGGGTACGGCCATGCCGACGCGATCGCGGCGGCCAGCCCGACCGCGCCGACCACCAGCGGGCAGGCGACCACGGTGACGACCACCGCCACCAGGGTCGCACCCAGAACGAACCGTTCGCGCGTCCGACCCATCCCCCCACCTCCTACACGGCGGAAGCCGGCGCCGAGGCGAACCGTAGACCGTGATCGTTGACCGGTCAATCAGTCCACGTTCCCCGGTCGGGTGGATCCCGCCCGGGCTACTGTCCGTTCCGTCGACGGCGAGCCGCTGATCCACCCCGGAGGAATGAGATGAACGACGCCCTGCGCGCCCTGCTCGAGGACATCCACGCCGACGGGGTGCGCCACGACGGGGCACTCGCCGACCGGCTGCTGCGCCGGCGCAACCTGGAGCCGGACGCCGCCGCACTGCTCTCGGTGATCATCCAGGCGATGGGCGCGCGGACCGTCGTGGAGGTCGGCACCTCGAACGGCTACTCCACGCTGTGGCTGGCCGACGCGGTGGCCGGGCACGGCGGTCGGGTGCTCAGCATCGACCTGGACGCCGACGCCCAGGACCGGGCCGCCGCGAACCTGGCCGCCGCCGGGCTCTCCGAGCTGGTCGAGCTGCGCCTCGGCGACGGCGGCGAGGTGCTCGCCGGCCTCCCGGACGGCGCCTGCGACCTGCTCTTCCTGGACTCCGAACGGCCCGAGTACCCGGGCTGGTGGCCACACCCGGTGCGGGTGCTGCGCCCGGGCGGCCTGCTCGCGGTGGACAACGTGCTCTCCCACCCCGACGAGGTCGCCCCGCTGCTGCGCCTGATCGACGACGAGCCGACGCTGACGTCCACGGTGGTCCCGGTCGGCAAGGGCGAGCTGCTGGCCGTCAGGTCCCGTTCTTGAGGATGCCGCGCTCGATGGCCTCGGCGGCGAAGTTGACCAACTGCTGGGGCTGGACGTGGTTCTGCCGGGACCCGGTGTGCAGCAGGTCGTCGGCGACGCCGATGAGCGAGTCCCACACCCAGTGCGCGAGCGCGGGGTTGTCGACCAGGGCCTGCCCCCGGGCCGCCGCCGTCTCGCGCAGCGCGTTGTCCAGCGCGTGGATCGTCCGCCGGTACACGCTCGCCGAGAGCATCACGCTCTTGCTGCGCCGGCCGCCGACGAGCACCTTGGCCTCCCATTGCGGGGTGGCCCTGCCGAGCTTGCGCCACAGCTCGGACAGCTGGGGCAGGATCGTGCGCAGCAGCTCGGGGATGCCGACGCTTCGGTCCATCCCGTCCAGGGTGGCCCGCAGCTCGTCCAGCCGCCGCTCCATCAGCGCGACGAACACGTCCTCCTTGCCCTCGAAGTACTGGTAGACGGTGCCGGCGCTGACCCCGGCCCCGGCGGCGATGGCGCGCACGGTGAGCCCGCCGTATCCGGACCGCTCCAGCGCCTGCTCGGCCGAGCTGAGGATGTCCCGGCGCCGCCCGTCCGCGTCGCCCCATGCGGTCTCACCGTCACCGGTGGCCTCGTCCTCGGTCGCCTCCTGAGCGTCGGGCTCCGGCTCGGTCGGTTCCTGGCCGCCGGCTTCCTGGTCGGTCGCCGCGGGTCCGGTCCGAGGGCTCATGGGGCGCACCCTATCGCATTCCGAACAACGTTCATGTCATATTGAACATTGTTCATTTCTTCGCTACGGTCCCTGCCATGACCGCAACCGGACAGGAGTCCGATGCCGCGTTGGCCGGTCGTCTCGCCGAGGCGGCCGGCGCCCTGCTGCTCACGGTCAGGGCGGCCGAGAGTACCGGCGAGCTGGGCGCGCGCGGCGATCGGGCGGCCCATGAGTTCCTCGCCCGCGAGCTGCGCGATCATCGCCCCCGCGATGTCGTGTTCTCCGAGGAGGGCCTCGATGATCACCGCAGGCTGGGCGCCGACCGGGTGTGGATCGTCGACCCGCTGGACGGCACCAGGGAGTTCGCCGAGCCCGGCCGCACCGACTGGGCAGTGCACGTCGCGCTCTGGTCCGCCGACGCCGGCACCGACGCCGACACCAACACCGACACCGACGCCGCCACCGGACGCCTGGTCGCCGGCGCCGTCGCGCTGCCCGCGCTCGGCCGCACCTACGCCACCGACCCGCCACCGCCTACCCTGACCGAGCCACAGCCCGTGCCGAAGCTGATCACCGTGAGCCGGACCAGGCCGCCCTCGGTCGCCCAGCGGGTCGCGGCCGAGCTGGACGCCGAACTGGTGCCGATGGGCAGCGCCGGCGCGAAGGTCATGGCGGTGGTCCGGGGCGAGGTCGACGCCTACCTGCACGCCGGCGGCCAGTACGAGTGGGACTCCGCCGCGCCGGTCGCGGTGGCCCGCGCCGCCGGGCTGCACGCCTCCCGACTGAACGGAGCCGAGCTGCTGTACAACCGCCCCGACCCTCGACTGCCCGATCTCCTGGTCTGCCGCCCGGAGCACGCCGCGACCCTGCTGGCCGCCATCGCCGGCTCCGAGGCCCGGTCATGACGCTCTCGCACCTGGACCGGCTGGAGGCGGAGAGCATCGACATCCTGCGCGAGGCGGTCGCGGAGAGCGAGCGGCCGGTGCTGCTGTACTCGATCGGCAAGGACAGCTCGGTGCTGCTGCACCTGGCGCGCAAGGCGTTCTATCCGTCCCGGCTGCCGTTCCCGCTGCTGCACGTGGACACCACCTGGAAGTTTCGCGAGATGATCGACTTCCGGGACCGGACCGCGCGCGAGCTCGGGCTGGAGCTGATCGTGCACCGCAACCCGGACTGCCTCGCGCTGGGCGTCAACCCGTTCGACCACGGCTCGGCGCGGCACACCGACATGTGGAAGACCCAGGGGCTGCGCCAGGCGATGGACAAGCACGGCTTCGACGTGGCGTTCGGCGGCGCGCGCCGCGACGAGGAGGCCTCCCGGGCGAAGGAGCGGGTGTTCTCCTTCCGCACCGCGCGCCACCACTGGGACCCGCGCAACCAGCGCCCGGAGCTGTGGCGGCTCTACAACACCCGGATCGGGCCCGGCGAGAGCATCCGGGTGTTCCCGCTGTCCAACTGGACCGAGCTGGACGTGTGGCGCTACATCCACCGCGAGGACATCCCGGTCGTGCCGCTGTACTTCGCCGCCGAGCGCCCGGTGGTGGACAGGGACGGCACGCTGATCATGGTGGACGACGAGCGGATGCGGCTGGCCGAGGGCGAGCGGCCGGTGGCGCGGACCGTCCGGTTCCGCACGCTGGGCTGCTACCCGCTGACCGGCGCGATCGAGAGCACCGCGCGCACCGTGCCGGAGGTCGTCGAGGAGATGCGCGCGGCCACCACGTCGGAGCGCCAGGGCCGGGTGATCGACCGCGACCAGTCCGGCTCGATGGAACGCAAGAAGCGAGAGGGCTACTTCTGATGCCACCCGAGCCCGACCTGCTGCGGTTCCTGACCTGCGGCAGCGTGGACGACGGCAAGAGCACGCTGATCGGCCGGCTGCTCTACGAGTCGAACCTGCTCCACTCCGACCAGCTCGCGACCCTGGCCGCCGAGTCCAGGCGGGTCGGCAGCAGGGGCGGCGAGCTGGACTTCGCGCTGCTGGTGGACGGCCTGGCCGCCGAGCGCGAGCAGGGCATCACGATCGACGTGGCGTACCGGTACTTCACCACGCGGCGGCGCCGGTTCATCGTCGCGGACACCCCCGGCCACGAGCGCTACACCCGCAACATGGTGACCGGCGCGTCCACGGCCGACGCGGCGGTGATCCTGGCCGACGCGAGCAAGGGCCTGCTCACCCAGACCCGCCGGCACGCCCACCTGGTCGCGCTGCTGGGCATCCGGCACCTGGCGCTGGCGGTGAACAAGCTGGACCTCGTCGACTACTCCCGCGAGGTGTTCGAGTCGCTCGGCGCGGAGTTCGCCCGGTTCGCCGCCGAGGTCGGCGTCGACGAGGTGGCCCGCATCCCGGTGGCCGCCGCGCACGGCTGCAACGTCGTCGCCCGAGGTGACCGGATGGACTGGTACGACGGCCCCACGCTGCTGGAATGGCTGGAGTCCGTACCCGTCACCCACGAGGACGCCGATGCTCCCGCCCGCTTCCTGGTGCAGTGGGCGAACCGCCCGGACGAGCACTTCCGGGGCCATTCCGGCCGGGTGCTGCACGGCGTACTGCGCCCCGGCGACCGCGTCCGGGTCCTGCCCGACGGCACCGAGACCACCATCGCACGCATCGTCACCATGTCCGGTGACCTGGACGAAGCCCCGGCGGGTGCCTCGGTGACGGTGGTGCTGACCGACGAGGTGGACGCCGGCCGGGGCGCCGTGCTGGTCGGCCCCGGCGCGCCGACCGGGGTGGCCGACGCGTTCCAGGCGCAGCTGGTGTGGCTGGACGATCACGAGATGCTGCCCGGCCGCCCGTACCTGGCCAAGTTCGGCGCGCACACCGTCGGGCTGACCGTGGACCGCCCCAAGCACCGCATCGACGTCGACACCCTCGCCGAGCTGCCCGCCCGCACACTGCGCGCCGGGGAGTTCGGGGTGGCGAACGTGCACGCCGGCGCCGCGATCCCGTACGAGCCCTACCGCGACAGCCGCGACCTCGGCTCGTTCATCGTGCTGGACCGGCTGACCAACGCCACGGCCGGCGCCGGGATGATCGACTTCGCGCTGCGACGCTCGGCGAACGTACGCTGGCAACAGTTGACAGTCGACAAAACCGCACGGACCGAGCGGAACGGCCACCGCCCGTGCGTGGTCTGGTTCACCGGCCTGTCCGGCGCCGGCAAGTCAACCATCGCCGACCTCGTCGAGCGCGCACTACACGCCGACGGCCGGCACACCTTCCTGCTCGACGGCGACAACGTCCGGCACGGCCTGAACAAGGACCTCGGGTTCACCGACGCCGACCGGGTGGAGAACATCAGGCGGATCGCCGAGGTGGCCGCGCTGATGGTGGACGCCGGCCTGATCGTGCTCGTCTCCTTCATCTCGCCGTTCCGCGCCGAACGCGCGCTGGCCCGCGAGCTGGTCGAGCCCGGCGAGTTCTGCGAGATCCACGTCGACACCCCCCTCGACGTCGCCGAACGCCGCGACCCGAAGGGCCTCTACGCCAAGGCCCGCCGCGGCGAGCTGGCCAACTTCACCGGCATCGACTCGCCGTACGAGCCGCCCGAACACCCCGACCTCCGCCTCGACACCACCACCCTCACCCCCGCGGAGTCCGCCCACCTCGTCCTACACACGCTCACCACCCGCGGCATCACCCCCTGACCGCCCGCACACCGCGTCTCGTCGCCGCGCACATGTCCCAACCTGTGTGCGGTGACAAGAGCGCGTGTGCCGCTGGGAGGGACGCGGGCGGCGGCGTCGGCACGGGCGGCGATTTGAACGTTGTCCAGAATGCGATAGCCTGCGAGCCTGCGAGCTAGAACCTGTTCTAGGAGGTCCGCGTGGACGAGCTCGGTGAGGCGGTACGGACGGGGCGGGCCTGGTCGGAGTTCTGCCGGGCGCTGGAACGGGCCGGGCAGGTCGTGCTGGCGGACGCCGCGCCGGACACCCCGCTGGACAGGGCCGAGGGCTTCCGCTACCTCACGCGGCTGACCAGGGAGATGCTCTACTCCTGCGTCGAGAACACCGACCCCGACCGGCCGCGGTTCCACGAGCTGGACCTGGTCAAGATCGGCGCGGACAACCCGGACAACGTGTACCTGTCCGCGAACATCCGGGGCGACCGCGACTACCTGATCACCGGCCGGCGCGGCACCATCGCCTACTTCAGCATCGGCTCGAAGGCCAACCGGTACGCCAAGGACGGCACCATGGCCTCCACCGGCGAGCTCACCGACTCCGACCTGGTCGTCGAGCCCGACGGCACCGTCGAGATCATCGCCAGCGCGTCCGAGCCCGCCGCCGGGCAAGGCCGCAACTGGCTGCCGCTGGCCCCGGACTCCACCGGCCTGGTGGTCCGCCAGACCTACCTGGACCGCACCACCGAGACCCCGGGCAGCTGGCACATCGCCCGCCTGGACGACCCCGGCCCGCCGCCTCCGCTGCGCCCGGAGTCCCTGGGCGCCGCGCTGCGCCGGGCCGCGCTGGCGGTGCACGGCACGGCCGCCACCTTCGCCCACTGGACCGAGACGTTCATGGCCAGGCCCAACGAGCTGCCCGACTTCGGCCAGGAGATGTTCCAGCGCGCCGGCGGCGACCCGGAGATCTTCTACCTGCACGGCTACTGGACGCTGCGCCCCGACCAGGCCTGGGTGATCACCACCGACGTCCCGGACTGCCCGTACTGGAACTTCCAGCTCGACAACTGGTGGATGGAGTCGCTGGACCACGCCCACTCGATCACCGTCAACAAGCACACCGCCACGCTGGACCCGGACGGCCGGCTGACCATCGTCGTGGCCGACCGCGACCCCGGCGCGCGCAACTGGATCGACACCCACGGCCACCGCCGCGGCACCGCGCTGCTGCGCTGGCTCGGCGCGGCCGAACACCCGATCCCGACCTGCCGGGTGGTGCCCCTCGACTCCCTGGAGACGTCATGACGCAACCGCTCAGGGTGGACGAACTGCTGGCCGCCGCGCGCGCCAAGGCCGGCTCGGACGAGTTCGGCGACGAGTGGTTCCTCGAACCGCTGTGCGCGCTGGTGACCAGCCTCAACGACGAGGCCAGGCTGTCCGAGCTGGGCCTGGCCATGACCCGCCGCCGGCTGACCGCGCTGCTGGTGGACAGGCTGCGGCTGCGCGCGCTGCAACGCCGCCACCCGGAGATCCTGGACGTCGAGGTGGACCTGGCCGCCGAGATCTGCGGGCTGCCGCGCACCGGGTCGACCCTGATGCACCGGCTGCTGGCCGCGTCGCCGAGGCTGACCTCCACGCTGTCCTGGGAGACCGCGTACCCGATCCCGTTCCCCGGCGAGGCCCCGGACGCGCCCGAGCGCAAGCGCCGCGCCCAGGAGCGCACCCGGATGTTCCTGGAGCTGTCCCCCGACTTCGGCGACATCCACACCATCGAATGGGACGGGCCGGAGGAGGACGTGATCCTGGTCGACAGGTCGTTCGCGTCGATGAGCTTCGAGTCGTTCTACTGGGTGCCCGGCTACGGCGACTGGATGCGCACCGCCGACCAGGCCCGGGCCTACCGCGAGCTGCGCGAGTGGCTGCAGGTGCTGCGCTGGCAGGACCCGGCGCGGGCCGGCCGGCGCTGGGTGCTCAAGTCGCCGCACCATCTCACGGCGGTGGCCACCGTGCTGGACACGTTCCCCGACTGCAAGATCGTGATGACCCACCGCGACCCGGTGAAGGCGGTGCCGTCGTACGCCTCGATGGTGCGGACGATCTGCGCCCAGTACAGCGAGTCCGTGGACGCGGCCGCGATCGGTCGGTACTGGAGCGAGCGGTTCGCGCACGCGCTGCGGGACTTCGCGTCCGTGCGCGCGGCCCGCCCGGAGCGGTTCGTGGACGTCCGCTACGACGCGCTGGTCGCCGACCCCGCCGCCCAGGCCGGCCGGGTGCTCGACGCACTCGGCCTGCCGCCGAATGCGGACGACGAGGCGGCGTTCGCGGACTACCTGGTGCGCAATGGTGCGCAGAGCCGCTCCGCGCACCACTACACAACTGCCGACTTCGGCCTGTCGGAGCAGCGGCTGGAGCGCGACTTCGCTTTCTACACGGAGGTGTACCTGTGATCCTGTCCGGCGAGGTAGTAGTGATCACCGGGGTCGGCCCCGGGTTCGGCGCCGACCTGGCCACCAGGGCGGCGGCCGAGGGCGCCAAGGTGGTGATGTGCGCCCGCTCCACCGACACCATGGACAAGGTCGCCGCCGAGATCGCGGCCGCCGGCGGCCAGGCCATCGGCGTCCCCTGCGACGTGCGCAAACCCGACCAGGTCAGCGAGCTGGTGACGCGCGCGCTCGACGAGTTCGGCACCGTCACCGGCCTGGTCAACTCGGCGTTCAGCCACCCCGGTTTCCACGACCTGCTGGACACCCCGGACAAGCAGCTCCGCCGCGCCCTGGACATCACCCTGCACGGCGCCCTCGGCGTGACCAGGGAGGTCGTCGCCCCGATGACCGCCGCCGGCCACGGCTCGATCGTCAACATCGGCACCATGGCCACCCGCAAACCCAAACGCGGCGAGGGCGGGTACGCGGTGACCAAGGCCGCGATGGCGACGGCGACCCGCTACCTCGCCCTGGAGCTGGGCGAGCACGGCATCCGCGTCAACCACGCCGTGATGGGCTGGATGGAAGGCCCCAACGTGCGCCTCTACCGCCAGTTCGAGGCCGCCCGCCGAGGCGTCACCGAGGACGACATCTACCGCGAGGTGGCCTCCGCCAACCCGCTCGGCCGCATCCCCCCTGACGAGGCCTGCGCCGGCGCCGTCCTGTTCCTGCTCTCCCGCTACGCCTCGGAGATCACCGGCGTCGCCCTGGACGTCAACGGCGGCGAGTACATGCCCCTCTGACCCGCTAGCTCTCCGAGCCCAGCTCCACCCCGGCGCCGACCTCCAGTCGCGCGTACTCCACCCCGGTCCGCTTGGACGTCGCCGCGAGGATGTTGTCCACCACCCGCAGGCCGATGTCGTTGACCAGCCCGTCATGGATCGAGAAGCCCCCGAGGGCGCCGACGGCCTCCGCGAAGTCGAGCACCTCGACGGACTTCAGCCACGGGGCGTTCGTCGGCAACAACAGCGTGCCCACCGGATCCTCGGGCACGGTGAACGCATCCCCGGGATGGAAGACCCGGCCGCCCACGAGGTAGCCCACGTTCGGGATCGGGTCGAGGTGGGTGGGCGCGTGCCACTCGCCGTAGACGTGCACGTCGAGGTTGCCCGCGCGCAGCACGTCGCCGTGGGCGGCGGTGCGGACGCGGCCGGCCAGCTCGTCGACGGAGCCGAGCTGGGCGGCCACCGAGGCCGGTGCCCAGACCAGGACGTCGGGGTTGGCCTCGGCGGCCGCGCGCAGGTTCGACGGCTCGAAGTGGTCGAAGTGCTCGTGGGTGATCAGGATGGCGTCGGCGCCCTGGACGGCGGCCGGGTCGGTGAGGGCTCCGGGGTCCAGGACGACGGTGGTTCCGGCGTCTTCGAGGCGCACGCACGCGTGTCCGAATTTTGTCAGTCGCACGCCGGCGACGTTACCCCGCGAGCGAGATGTGGATGACCTCGTGCGCGCCCCGGTCCAGGGGCACCACCCGCTCGACCCGGTACGCCGTCGCGTCGATCACGGTCATGGTGCCGTCGTTCGCGTTGTCCACGAAGATCCGGCGGGCGTCCGGGCTGGAGCTGATGCCGAGCGGGCCGGCGCCGACCTGGACCTGGGCGAGCACCTCGCGGCGCCGCGGGTCGACGATGCTGACCGAGCCGGGGTTCGCCTTCGCGAACGACCACGGTAGGTGGAAATGCGAGATGACGACCAGGCCGGTGCTCGTCACGTGCATTCGGTGCGGATTGTCGGGCAGTTCTATCGAGCAGATCTTCTGGTCGGTCGCGGTGTCGACTATGTGCACGAACGGCTTGGACCGGTCATTGGCGTACAGGTGCCGGCCGTCGGCGGACAGTTCCAGGTCCTCGGAGCCGTCGGGCATGGGGATCTTTCCGGTCAGGCGCCGGCCTTTCAGGTCGAGCACGGAGACGAACTCCGCCTCCTTGTTTCCGGTGTACGCCTTCGTGCCGTCCGGCAGTGCCGCTATCCAGTGCGGGCCGGGCGCCTCGGTGGGGATGTGGCCGGCCACGGTGAGCGTGTCCAGATCGAGGACGGCAACGCATCCGCCGTGCGACTCGCACGCGACGTAGAGCAGGTCGGCCCGGGGGTCGAGGTACATGTCGTGCGGGCCGGCGTACGGGCCGATGTCCACCACCTTGTCGATCGTCCAGGTCCGCGCGTTGACCACGGTGATCTCGGTGCCGTGGTCGCCGTGCACGTCGTAGAACCCGTCGCGATACGTGATCGCGATGTACAACAATGCGCGCTTGGCGTCGAATACGACCATGTGCGGCTCGGGCGGCGTCCGCACCCTGGCGACTTCCGTCAAATCGTGCGCGTCCAGCGCAATCATCGTATGGCCGAGCTGGTTGCAGGTTACCAGGAATTCGTTTTTCGCGGGCATGAGCACGACGCTACCCACGAACCGGAGTCACGAAAATTGACTATTCCGCAAACAACGATTCCACCGAAGGCAAGCGTCAGGAACCCAGATAGGCGCGCCAGGACGCGAGCTCGGTGATGTCGGTGAGCTCGAGCGGTTCGTGGGTGCGGCGGAGCACCATGGCCAGCGAGCCCGAGCCGTCCTCCAGCTCGATCACGCCCAGCTCCAGCCCGGGCGGCTCGCCGGGCAGCAGCACGTCACGCAGTTGGGCGTAGGACAGCTCGTACACCTCCCCGATCACGGACGCGCCGGCGCCGGGACCGACGTCCTCCAGCGCGGGGTAGGCGCCGCCCACCGCGTAGAACCGGTACCGGGGCGCGGTGCGCGTCTTGGCCACCAGCGGGGCGTCGCCGACCAGGTGGTGGTCGGCCTCGCCGGACATGGCGGTGCCGTTGAGGAACATCAGGGGCATGGGGTGATCAACCTCCGGTGACGGTGATGTGTTCGGGCCGGACCGGTACCCGGGACAGCGCCAGGCCGGTTGCCTGTCGGATGGCGGCCACCACGGCGGGGCCGGAGGAGATGGTCGGCGGCTCGCCGACGCCGCGCAGCCCGTACGGGGCATGTGGGTCGGCGTACTCGAGCACCTCGATGCGCATCGGCGGCATGTCCAGGATGGTCGGGATCAGGTAGTCGGTGAACGACGGGTTCCTGATCTGCCCGTCGATCACCTGGATCTCCTCCATCACGGCCAGCCCGAGGCCCTGCGCGGTGCCGCCCTGGATCTGGCCGAGGACGGCCTCCGGGTTGATCGCCTTGCCCACGTCCTGGGTGCAGGCCAGCTCGACGACCTTGATCAGGCCGAGCTCGACGTCCACGTCGACCACGGCGCGGTGCGCGGAGAACGCGTACTGGACGTGCGCGAAGCCCTGGCCGGTCTCCGGGTCGATCTCCTCGGTGGGGCGGTGCCGGTACACGGCGGTCTCGTCGATCACCTCGGTGCCCAGGACGTCGACCAGCGTGGACAGCACCCCGTGCCCGTCGCTGACCAGCTTGCCGCCGTCCAGGCGCAGGCCGCTCTCCGCGACACCGAACCGGGTGGCGGCCAGCGCGAACACGCGGTCCCGCACCCGCTCGCAGGCCAGCTTCACCGCGCCGCCGGTCATGTACGTCTGACGGGACGCCGAGGTGGACCCGGCCGAGCCGACGGCGGTGTCCTTGGGCTGGACGGTCACGGTGTCCACGCCCAGCTCGGTGCGGCAGATCTGCTGCTCCACGGTGACCAGGCCCTGGCCGACCTCGGCGGCCGCCGTGTGCACGGTGACCGCCGCCTCCCCACCGACCACCTCCAGCCGCACCCGCGCCGTGGAGTAGTCGTCGTAGCCCTCGGAGAAGCCCACGTTCTTGTACGCCACCGCGTAGCCGACACCGCGCCGCACGCCCTCGCCGTGCGTGGTGTTGGCCACCCCGCCGGGCACGTCCCGCAGGTCGGGGGCCGCGCCGAGCGACTCCGGAAGCGGCATGGCCTCCAGCCGGCGCAGCAGCTCGGCCACCGGGGCCGGGCTGTCCACGACCTGGCCGGTCGGCGCCTCGGAGCCCAGCTCCATGGCGTTGCGGCAGCGCAGCTCGACCGGGTCCATGTCCAGCGCGGCGGCCAGCTTGTCCATCTGCGCCTCGTGCGCGAACGCGGCCTGCACCGAGCCGAACCCGCGCATCGCGCCGCACGGCGGGTTGTTGGTGAACACGCCGTAGCAGTCCATCCGCACGTTCGGCACCACGTACGGGCCGATACCCATGGTGCCGCCGTTGCCGACCACCGCCGAGGTGCTCGACGCGTACGCGCCGCCGTCGAACCAGATCTCCGCGTTGACGTAGACCAGGGTGCCGTCGCGGCGCGCGCCGTGCTCGTAGCGCATGGTCGCCGGGTGCCGGTGCACGTGGCCGAAGAACGACTCCTCCCGGTCGTACACCATCTTGATCGGCTTGCCGGTGCGCAGCGCGAGCAGGCAGGCGTGCACGTGCATGGACAGGTCCTCGCGGCCGCCGAACGCGCCGCCGACGCCGGCCAGGGTCAGCCGCACCTTCTCGGGTGGCAGGTCGAGCGCCGCGCAGACCTGCTTCTGGTCGACGTGCAGCCACTGGGTGGCCACGTACAGGTCCACGCCGCCGTCCTCGGCGGGGATCGCCAGGCCGGACTCCGGGCCGAGGAACGCCTGGTCCTGCATGCCGACGGTGTACTCGCCGGTGACCACGACGTCCGCTTGCGGCGCGGGAAGGCCCTTGCGGAGCTTGAGGTGGCGCACCAGGTTGCCGTTCTCGTGCACGCGCGGGCTGTCCGGGCGCAGCGCGGTCTCCGCGTCCGTGACCGGCTCCAGGACCTCGTAGTCGACCTTGATCCGCTTCGCCGCGCGCTGGGCGATCTCGGGGTGGTCGGCGGCCACCAGCGCGACGGGTTCGCCCTGGTAGCGGACCACGCCGTCGGCGAGCACCGGCTGGTCGTCGTGCTCGAGGCCGACGGCATTGCGGGGCACGTCCTCGGCGGTGAGCACCGCGTACACGCCCGGGGTGGCCAGCGCCTCGCCGATGTCCAGCGACCGGATCCGGGCGTGCGGGTGCGGGCTGCGCAGCGTGACGCCCCACAGCATGTCGTCGTGCCACAGGTCGCTGCCGTAGGCGAACTCGCCGGTCACCTTCAGGGTCGCGTCCGGGCGCTGCGCGTTTGCGCCGATGCCGCCGCCTGTGCTCTGCGTACCTATCGGCAACGCTCTGGTCATGACGTCACTCCCGCTCGTTCCAGCACAGTGTCGTGGGCGCGGCGCACGGCGGCGGCCACCTCGGCCTCGTCGACGGTGACCACCCGGTCGTACTCGACCACCGGACGGCCGTGCACCAGCAGCAGGTCCATCGGCGGCGGCGCGCCGAGGACCAGGGCGGCCAGCGGGTCGGCGATGTCCGCGTGCGCCAGCGTGTCCAGCCGCCAGACGGCCAGGTCGGCGAGCTTGCCCGGCTCCAGCGAGCCGATCTCGCCGTCGCGCCCGAGCAGCCGCGCGCCGCCCATGGTGGCCAGCTCCAGCGCGTCCATCACGCCCATGGCCTTCGGGCCGCCGACCGCGCGGGCGAACAGCAGCGCGTGCCTGGCCTCCTCCAGCAGCGAGCCGGCCTCGTTGGACGCGGCGCCGTCCACTCCGAGCCCGACCGGGACGCCGGCCTCGCGCAGCTCCCGCGTCCGGCAGATGCCGGCGCCCAGGCGGGCGTTCGAGGACGGGCAGTGCGCGACGCCGGTGCCGGTGGCGGCCAGCGAGGCGATCGCCGCGCCGTCCAGGTGCACGGCGTGCGCCAGCCAGACGTCCGGCCCCAGCCAGCCCAGGTCGTGGGCGTACTCGGTCGGCGTGCGGCCGAAGTGCTCGCGGCAGTAGTCGTCCTCGTCGGCGGTCTCGGCCAGGTGGGTGTGCATCCTGAGGTTGCGCGCCCTCGCCAGCTCGGCGGAGCGTTTGAGCAGCTCGGCGGTGACGGTGAACGGCGAGCAGGGGGCCACGGCGATGCGCAGCATGGACTCGGGCGACGGGTCGTGGAAGCGGTCGACGGCCTGTTCGGTGGCGGCCAGGATCGCGTCCACGTCCTCGACCACGTCGTCCGGCGGCAGCCCGCCCTGGCTCTTGCCCAGGTCCATCGAGCCTCGGGTGGCGTGGAACCGCAGGCCCACCTCGGCGGCCGCGCCCACCCCGGCCGCCAGCACGTCGCCGCCCTCGCGCGGGAACACGTAGTGGTGGTCCGACGCGGTGGTGCAGCCGGTGCGGGCCAGCCAGGACAGCGCTCCGGTGGCCGCCGCGTGGGTGACCTCGGCGTCGATGCCGGCCCACACCGGGTAGAGCGCGGTCAGCCAGTCGAACAGCGTGTCGTCCACGGCCAGGCCGCGGGTGGCCCACTGGTAGAGGTGCTGGTGGGTGTTGACGAACCCGGGGGTGACCAGGCAGCCCTCGGCGTCCACCCGCCGCGCCCCGGCCGGCACCTGGTCCGAGTCCGGGTCCGGGGCCGGGCCTGCGCCGACCGCCGTGATCCGCGCGCCGTCCACCACGACGTGGCCGGACCGGTGCAGGGTGCGCTCGGCGTCCACCGTGGCCACGGTGGCGTTCTCGATGATGATCGCGGTCATGTGCGTGCCTCCTGCCGCGAGGCCGCCAGCCGGACCGCGTCCAGGATCTTCTCGTAGCCGGTGCAGCGGCACAGGTTGCCGGCCAACGCCTCCCGGATCTCCGGGTCGGACGGGACGTCCTGGCGGCCGGCGAGCAGGGCGTGGGTCTGGACGATCAGCCCGGGCGTGCAGAAGCCGCACTGCACCGCGCCGGCCTCCACGAACGCCTGCTGCACCGGGTCGAGCTCGGCGCCGTCCGCCGTGTTCGCGGCCAGCCCTTCGACCGTGCGCACCTCGCGTCCGCGCGCCTGACCGGCCGCAACCAGGCACGAGCACACCGGCACGTCGTCCATGTACACCGTGCAGGAGCCGCATTCGCCCTGTTCACAGGCGTTCTTCGAGCCGGGCAGGCCGAGCCGCTCGCGCAGCACGTAGAGCAGCGACTCGCCCTCCCAGACGTCGTCGGCGGTCCGCTCGGTGCCGTTGACGGTCAGTTGGATACGCATCAGTTGCTCCCGGTCCGGTCGTCGTTCTGGTAGTCGGCCCAGGCCCAGGTGAGCGCCCGGCGGGCCATCACGGCCAGCGAGTGCAGCCGGTACGCGGCGCTGCCCCGCACGTCGTCGATCGGGGCCGCGGCGGCCCGGACGCGTTGGCCGAACTCGGCGGCCAGGCCGTCGGGCAGCGCGGCGCGGGAGTCCCACAGTCCGCGCTCCTCCAGCTCGGCGGCCAGGAACTCCTCCGCCTCGCGCGCCCGGCGCGGGGTCGGGGCGGCGGAGCCGATCCCGGTACCGACCGACCGTCGGTCTACCTTTAACGCGAGCCCGAACGCGGACACCGCGATCACCATGGCGTTGCGCGTGCCGATCTTGCAGAACTGCTGCGGCCCGCTCGGCGGCGCGACCAGGATCGCGGTGATCAGCTCGTCGGCGGCCAGCGCGTGGCGCTTCACGCCGGTGAAGAACTCGTCGACCGGGATCTTCCGCCGGCCTCGCACCGACGCCGCCTCCACCACCGCGTCGGCTGCCAGCAGCGCCGGGTGCGAGTCACCGGCCGGCGAGGCGGCGCCCAGGTTGCCGCCGACGGTGCCCCGGTTGCGGATCTGCGGCGAGCCGACCGTGCGGGCGGCCATCGCCAGCCCGGGCAGCCGGCCGCCCAGCTCGTCGATCACCCGGGTGTAGCTGACGCACGAGCCCAGCCGTATGTCCCCGTTCTCCGGCGTCCACTCGGCCAGCTCGGAGACCCGGTTCAGGTCGAGCAGCGCGGCCGGGCGGTGCTTGTCGAAGTTGATCTCGACCATGACGTCGGTGCCGCCGGCGATGGGGACCGCGTCCGGGTGCGCCGCCTTGGCCGCGAGCGCTTCGTCCAGTGTGGACGGCTGCAGGAACTCCATCTACGACAACCCCGCAATCATCTGCCAGGCCCGCCCGGCGTCGGCCGGCGCGTCGTCCCTGGTCACGTTGCATTCGATCAGCCCGTAGGGCCTGTCGTCGGCGTGGAACACCTCGTTCGGGTTGTCCAACCCGAACGGGGAGAGGTCGACGACGAAGTGGTGCTTGTTCGGCGCCGAGAACATCACCTCGGCGACCTCGGGATGCGCCTGCAGCACCGCGCGGCCCATCTCCCAGAGCGTCTGCTGCAGCGCCAGGCTGTGCACCTCGGCGAACCGGGCCAGCAGGATCTGCCGGATGTCCGCGTACGCCTTCCCCCAGTCCGCCACCGGTTCGTTATAACGCCACCGAGCGACCAAGGAAGTGGCCATGATCCGGTCGTCGGTCTCGGCCAGCGTGGTGTAGCCGTCGCGCAGGAAGCCGTGGAACTCCGAGCCGGTGGACTTGAGCAGCGTCAGGTCCTTGAGCCCGGAGACCACCCAGACCCGCCGGTCCTCGCCGCTGCCCTCCACGGTGACCTGGGCGGTGCGGACCTCCTGCCCGGAGCGGACGAACGAGTGCGGGTGCCCGTCGATGCGCTCCCAGAGGTACTCCTCGACCAGCACCCGCGCCCCGTCGACCGGCTCGATGTCGTCGACGAAGTGTTTCGCCAGGTCCAGGGCGTAGTCCTCGATCTGGCCGATGCCCTTCTCCTTGGCGTAGGCGTAGCAGGTGTTCTTCTGGGTGTCGGTGGGCAGCACGTCGCGCTGGTCGCCGTCGGTGTGCGCGGCGGCGAAGCGGCCGCGCAGCGCGGTGGAGACGTTCACGTCCCGGATCTCGTGCCGGCCGGTGTCGCGGTAGATCCGGACCACCCGGTTCTCCGCCTTGCCGTACTGGTTGGGTCCCAACACGATGGACATGGTCAGCTCCCTCGGTAGGTCGAGTAGGCGAACGGGCTGAGCAGCAGCGGGACGTGGTAGTGCTCGCCGGCGTCCACGGTGAAGGTGATCGCGACCTCCGGGTAGAAGCCGCGCTGGCCGGTGGCCTCGAAGTACGCGCCGGTGTCGAACACCAGCCGGTAACCGCCCGCATCCAACGTGGCCGGCCCCAGCTCGCGCACCCGACCGTCCCCGTCCGTCCGCGCCTCCCCCAACGGCTCGCCTTGACCGGAGCCGGCCCGCTCCAACCGCACCGGCACCCCCGCCGCCGGCCGCCCGCGCGCGCTGTCCAGCACGTGCGTCGTGATCATGAATCCTCCCTGGTCAGAACCCGTGAGTGGTAAGCGTTGCTATGGCACCGCTAACCACTCACGGGTTGTCCAGCAGCTTCTCCAGCCGCAGGCGGTTGATCTTGGCTAGTTCGGTGCGGAGTACGGACCATTCGGTGGTCGCGTCGTTGGCCAGGCGGGCGCGCAGGTCGGCGAGCAGATCCTCGGCGCCCCGGCCGCTGGCGGCCACGAGGTAGACGTGGCCGAAGCGGCGTTCGTACTCGCGGTTGCCCTCGGCGAGCGCCGCCTTCAGGTCGGCTTCGGCGGCGGACACGGCGGACTGCTCGCGCGCGGACGTGGCGTCTCCGGCGCGGCGTTCCCCGATCCGGGGGTGGCCGTCCAGGGCGTCCTTCAGGTCGGCGTCGGTGAGCGCGGCCAGCGCACGGTCCGCCTCGGCATACAACTCGTCGGCGGTCGCAAACGGCCGGGCGGCGGTGAGCTGGCGCGCCCAGGACGGCGAGCCGCAGCAGGCGAGCAGTTCGCGGTACGCGGCGGCGTCCGGCAGTGCGTTGAGCTCGGACAGCGTCATGTCAGGTTCTCGTAGCGTTGCAGGCGGGCGGCGTGGATCGGGTTCGCGCCGGCCACCAGGTCGTCGAACCGGTGGCTGGCGATCTTCGCGATCTCGATCAGCGCCGCCGCGTGTTCCTGGGCCGGCGAGTTGTGCACCCGGGTCTCGCCCTGGTGCAGGACCTCGTCGCGGCTGTGCATGTCGCGCACGCAGACGATCAGCGGGTAGCCGAACTTCCGCTCGTACTCCGCCGTCAAGGCCTCGAACGCGTCGTGGTCCTCGTCCGCGAGGCGGGTCAGGCCGACGGTCGACTGGTCACGGGCGGACATCTCCCCGGTCCGGCCGTCCGCGACCGCCTCCGAGCCGAGCGCCGGGTAGTGCCGCATCAGGTCGCGCTGCTGGTCGGCGGTGGCGCCGAACAGCGCGTCCTGGAACGCCCGGCGCAGCGCCTGGGTGTCCGAGAACGGCCGGCGCGCGTAGGCGTTCTCCACCGCCCAGGTCGGGCCCTGGAACAGTTGGCCGAACGCGGCCACGAACTCGTCCTTGCTCATCTGGTTGACCTCGCTGAGCCGGATCTCGCCGTGCCCAGGGGTACCCGCCACGGCGGCCCCCCGACTCCGCCCGATGTGGTGGAACACGATGTTCAGCCCGATCGCGGCCAGGCTGCCCAGCGTGATCCCGCTGCCCAGGATGATCTGCGCCCACTGCGGCACCGCCTTGGCGATGTTCGGCTGCGCGGTGACCAGCATGGCCAGCCCGAGGCTGGTGGCCACGATGACGATGTTGCGGTGGTCGTTGAAGTCCACCCGGGACAGCGTCTGCACCCCGACCACCGCCACCGTGGCGAACATGGCCAGCGCGGCGCCGCCGAGCACCGGGTGCGGGATGGCGGCCACGATCGCGCCGGCCTTCGGCAACAGCCCGAGCACGATCATGAACACGCCGGCCGCCGCGACCACGTACCGGCTCTTGATCCTGGTCAGCCGGACCAGGCCGACGTTCTCCGCGAAGCAGGTGTACGGGAACGAGTTGAGCACCCCGCCGAGCGTGGTGGCCAGCCCGTCCGCGCGCAGCGCCCGCGCGATGTCGTCCTTGCCGATCTTCTTGTCCACGATCTCGCCGGTGGCGAACACGTCGCCGGTGGTCTCCACGGCGGTGATCAGCATGACCACGGTCATGGAGATGATCGCCGCGACGCTGAACTTGGGCAGCCCGAAGTAGAACGGCGTGGTCACCCCGACCCAGGCCGAGCCGCCCACCGAGGCGAAGTTCGCGTCCCCCAGCGCCCAGGCCACCAGCGTGCCCACCACCAGCCCGACCAGCACCGCGATGGTCGCCATGAAGCCCCGGAAGATCCGCTGGATGATCACGATCAGGGCGAGCGTGCCCAGCGCGTACGCCAGGTACTTGCCGTTCGTCGGGTCCGGCGAGGAGCCGCCGCCGACCACGTCCTGTGCGCCGACCGGCAGCAGCGCGATGCCGATGATGGTGATCACCGAGCCGGTCACCACCGGCGGGAAGTACTTGACCAGCCGCCCGAAGTACGGCGCGATCAGCAGCATCACCAGCCCGGCCACGATGACCGAGCCGTAGATCACCAACAGCCCCTCGGTGCCGCCGCCGGCGGCCAGCCCGATCGCGATCATCGGGGACACGGCGGTGAACGTGACGCCCTGCAGCAGCGGCAGCCGCACGCCCACCTTCCAGAACCCCACGGACTGCAGGATCGACGCGATGCCGCAGGTGAACAGGTCGGCGTTGATCAGGTGGATGAGCTGTTGCTCGTTCAGCCCGATCGCGCTGGCCAGCAGGATCGGCACGATGACGGCGCCCGCGTAGAACGCCAGCACGTGCTGGAACCCGTAGATGGCGAGCTTGCCCGGGGGCAGCATGTCGTCGACGGGGTGCCTGCCCGTGCGCCGGGTTCCGGGCGTGTCAGGAGATCGCGCCATAGCAGTCTCACCCCAGAGGTTTCGGCGGCCGACCCGCGTGGCCATGGTCCGGTCCGGCCGCAGTGCCGAGTGGTGTCCGTGCCAAGTGGCCGCCAATTCCGAGCGGCAACCGTGTCGCGCGCCGGTCGGCTTCGCGGGGACCGGCGCTGGTGGGCGCTGGCCGGCGGCCGTACCGGGCGGCATCGGTGCTGCGCGGCGGTGATGCTACGTGGCTGTGCTTGTCTTTCGTGACCTGCTGTCGTGCGGTGATAATGGAAAGATGTTTCCGCGTCGTGGAAGTTTCTTTCCTTATCACGGGACATTAGGCGGCACCCATCGCTCCGTCAAGAGGGATCGGTGAACTGGCTCACCCGCCGCCCCGCGCCCCGTCACACACCCGGGAGCCCGACGGGCTTGACGCAGCCCACTCGGACTCATTACTTTCGTTCTACAGAAACTTACATCCACGATACGGAAAGTAGATGGTTCCGCCGTGAGTCCCCGGTACGAGGCCAACCTGTCGATGCTGTTCACCGAGCTGCCGCTGTTGGAGCGGCCGGCCGCCGCCGCGGCCGCCGGGTTCTCCGCCGTGGAGTTCTGGTGGCCGTTCCCGGTCGCGGTGCCGGCCGACCGGGAGGTGGACGCGTTCGTCGCGGCGGTCACGGACGCGGGCGTCCAGCTCGCCGGGCTGAACTTCTTCGCCGGTGACATGCCCGGCGGCGACCGGGGCGTGGTCTCCTGGCCCAAGCGCAGCGCGGAGTTCCGGGACAACGTCGACGTCACCATCGGCATCGGGGAGCGGCTGGGCTGCCGGGCGTTCAACGCGCTCTACGGCAACCGGATCGAGGGCGCCGACCCGCACGAGCAGGACGAGCTCGCGGCGATCAACCTCGCCCTGGCCGGCCGCGCGGCCTCCCGCATCGGCGGGACCGTGCTGGTCGAGCCGGTGAGCGGCGCGCCGCGCTACCCGCTGCGCACGGCGGCCGACGCCATCGGCGTCATCGACCGGGTCGCCGAGCAGGCCGACGTGCGCAACGTCGGCTTCCTCTGCGACCTCTACCACCTCGCGGTCAACGGCGACGACCTGGACAAGGTGATCGCCCGCTACGGCGACCGGGTCGCGCACGTCCAGATCGCCGACGCCCCCGGCCGGGGCGAGCCAGGCACCGGCGAGCTGGCCCTGTCCCGCTACCTGGGTGACCTCGAAGCGCGCGGCTACCGCGGCTGGGTAGGCCTGGAGTACAAGCCCGCCAACGGCACCGAGCCCGGCCTGGCCTGGCTCCCCCGCGACCGCCGCGCCGCCGCACCTGTGGACAACCCGTGAGTGGTAAGCGGTGCTATGGCACCGTTTACCACTCACGGGTTCTGACCAGGGAGGATGCATGACGACCATTGGGTTCATCGGGCTGGGGATCATGGGTGCGCCGATGTCGGTGCACCTGGTCAAGGCCGGGTTCACGGTTAACGGGTTCAATCGGACGGCGGCCAAGGCGGCTCCGCTGGTCGAAGCCGGCGGGCGCGCGGCGGGGTCGATCGCGGACGCGGTGGCGGACGCGGACGTGGTGGCGGTGATGGTGCCGGACTCGCCGGACGTGCGCGCGGTGCTGGCCGGCGAGGGCGGGGTGTTCGAGAACGCCAAGCCGGGCGCGCTGATCATCGATTTTTCCAGCATCCGGCCGGACGTCACGAAGGAGCTGGCGGAGCAGGCCCACGTCAACGGGTTGCGGATGTTGGATGCGCCGGTCTCCGGGGGTGAGGCGGGCGCGCGCAACGCCGCGTTGTCGATCATGGTCGGGGGCGCGGCGGAGGACTTCGAGGCGGCGCGGCCGGTGTTCGACGCGGTCGGCAAGACGGTGGTGCACGTCGGGCCGAGCGGTTCCGGGCAGACGGTCAAGGCGGCGAACCAGCTGATCGTGGCCAGCAACATCCAGGCGCTGGCCGAGGCGGTGGTGTTCCTGCGCGCCTACGGCGTCGATCTGGAGGCCGCCCTGGAGGTGCTCGGCGGTGGGCTGGCCGGCTCGGCGGTGCTCACCCAGAAGAAGGGCAACATGCTGGAGAACACCTTCCAGCCGGGCTTCCGCATCGAGCTGCACCACAAGGACCTGGGCATCGTGACCAGTGCCGCCCGTGAGGCCGGCGTGGTGCTGCCGGCCGGCGCGCTGGTCGCCCAGTTGATGGCATCGGCGCTCGCCGTCGGCGACGGCGGGCTGGACCACTCGGCGCTGCTGCGCGGCGTCGAACGCCTCTCCGGCACGAACACGTAGGAAAGGACTCCGTCATGGCACGAATGCGAGCTGTGGACGCGGCGGTCGCGATTCTGGAGCGCGAGGGCGCCACCCAGGCGTTCGGCGTCCCGGGCGCGGCGATCAACCCGTTCTACTCGGCGATGAAGGCGCACGGCGGCATCCGCCACGTGCTGGCCCGCCACGTCGAGGGCGCCTCGCACATGGCGGAGGGCTACACGCGGGCGCGCGCCGGCAACATCGGGGTGTGCATCGGGACGTCAGGGCCGGCCGGCACCGACATGGTCACCGGGCTGTACTCGGCGACGGCCGACTCGATCCCGATCCTGTGCATCACCGGCCAGGCGCCGCGCTCGCGGCTGCACAAGGAGGACTTCCAGGCCGTCGACATCACCGCCATCGCCAAGCCGGTGACGAAGATGGCGATGACCGTCCTGGAGCCCGCCCAGGTGCCCGGCGCGTTCCAGCAGGCCTTCCACCTGATGCGCTCCGGCCGCCCCGGCCCGGTGCTCATCGACCTGCCGCTGGACGTCCAACTGTCCGAGATCGAGTTCGACCCGGACACCTACCAGCCACTGCCGGTCTACAAACCGGCCGCGACCCGCGCCCAGGCGGAGAAGGCGATGGACCTGCTGGCCAGCGCGCAGCACCCGGTGATCGTGGCCGGCGGCGGCATCGTCAACGCCGACGCGGCCGACCTGCTGGTGTCGTTCGCCGAGGTCACCGGCGTCCCGGTGATCCCGACCCTGATGGGCTGGGGCACCATCCCGGACGACCATCCGCTGATGGCCGGCATGGCCGGGCTGCAGACCGCGCACCGCCACGGCAACGCCACCCTGCTGGAGTCCGACCTGGTGCTCGGCATCGGCAACCGGTGGGCGAACCGGCACACCGGCGGACTGGAGACGTATACAAAAGGCCGCAGGTTCGTGCACGTCGACATCGAGCCGACCCAGATCGGCCGGGTGTTCGCGCCGGACTACGGCATCGTGTCCGACGCGCACGCCGCGCTGTCGCTGCTGGTCGAGGTGGCGCACGCGCGCAAGGGCGAGGGCCGGCTGCCGGACTGGTCGGGATGGTCGGCGGCCTGCCTGGAGCGCAAGCGGACCATGCACCGCCGCACCCACTTCGACGACACCCCGGTCAAGCCGCAGCGGGTGTACGAAGAGATGAACAAGGCGTTCGGGCGGGACGTCCGCTACGTCAGCTCGATCGGGCTGTCCCAGATCGCCGCCGCCCAGTTCCTGCACGTGTACGGCCCGCGCCGGTGGATCAACTGCGGGCAGGCCGGGCCGCTGGGCTGGACCGCGCCCGCCGCGCTGGGCGTGGTCGCGGCCGACCCGGACACCCCGGTGGTGGCGCTGTCCGGCGACTACGACTTCCAGTTCCTGATCGAGGAGCTGGCCGTCGGCGCCCAGTTCCACCTGCCGTACCTGCACGTGCTGGTGAACAACGCCTACCTCGGGCTGATCCGCCAGGCGCAGCGCCAGTTCGACATGGACTACGCGGTGCAGCTGTCCTTCGAGAACATCAACGCCCCCGAGACCGGCGGCTACGGGGTGGACCACGTCCGGGTCGCCGAGGGCCTGGGCTGCAAGGCCATCCGGGTGACCGAGCCCGACGGGATCGCCGACGCGTTCGCCGAGGCCCGCCGCCTGATGGCCGAGCACCGGGTCCCGGTCGTGGTGGAGATCGTCCTGGAGCGGATCACGAACATCGCGATGGGCACGGAGTTGGACAACGTCACCGAGTTCGAGCCGCTCGCCACCACACCGGAGGACGCCCCCACGGCCGTGGGCATGATGACGTAGTGGAACTCGTGGTACGGGCGGCCAGGGTGGTCGCGGACGATGCCATAGTGGCGCGTCAGGTCGGGGTGGCGGACGGGCGGATCGTGGCCGTCGAGCCGCTGGACGGGCCGCCACTGGACGCCGCCGAGACGCTCACCCTGGCCGAGGACGAGGTGCTGCTGCCCGGGCTGGTGGACGCGCACGTGCACGTCAACGAGCCCGGGCGCACCGAGTGGGAGGGGTTCGCCACCGCCACCAGGGCGGCCGCCGCCGGCGGGGTGACCACGCTGGTGGACATGCCGCTGAACAGCATCCCGCCGACGGTGGACGTCGCCGCGCTCGATACGAAACGCAAGGCGGCGGCCGACGCCGGGCTGGCCGTGGACGTCGGGTTCTGGGGCGGCGCGGTGCCCGGAAACCTGGCCGAGCTGCGCGGGCTGCACGAGGCCGGGGTGTTCGGCTTCAAGTGCTTCCTGCTGCCGTCCGGGGTGGACGAGTTCCCGCCGCTGCCACCCGACGAGCTGCCCGCCGTGATGGCCGAGATCGCCCGGCTCGGCTCGCTGCTGATCGTGCACGCCGAGGACTGCACGGTGATCGACAACGCCCCGCCCGCGCACGGTACCCGGTACGCCGACTTCCTGGCCTCCCGGCCGCGCGACGCGGAGAACCGGGCGATCGCCCAGGTCATCGACGCGGCTCGCACGAGCGGCGCGCGGGTGCACGTGCTGCACCTGTCGTCCTCGGACGCGCTGCCGGCGATCCGGGCGGCCCGCCGCGACGGCGTGTCGATCACCGCCGAGACCTGCCCGCACTACCTGTACTTCGCCGCCGAGGACGTCCCCGACGGCCAGACCCAGTACAAGTGCTGCCCACCGATCCGGGAGGCAGCCAACCGCCAGCGGCTCTGGGACGGCCTGCGCGACGGCGACATCGACGCGATCGTCTCCGACCACTCGCCGTGCACCCCGGACCTCAAGCACCTCGACGCCGGCGACTTCGGCACCGCCTGGGGCGGCATCGCGTCCCTGCAGCTCGGCCTGCCCGCCATCTGGACCCAGGCGCGCCGCCGTGGCCACACCCTGCCCGACCTCGCCCGCTGGATGGCTCGGCGGCCGGCCGAGATCGCCGGCGTCCCCCGCAAGGGCGCCATCAAGGTCGGCAACGACGCCGACTTCTGCGTCTTCGCCCCCGACCAGCAGTTCGTCGTCGACCCCACCGCCCTCCACCACCGCCACCCCCTCACCCCGTACGCCAACCACCGCCTCACAGGCACCGTCCGCACCACCTACCTCCGAGGCACCCCCACCCCCGCGCCCGCCCGCCTGCTCACCCGCGAGTCGGGGATTTCATCAGGGTGAGTCGGGGATTTCGTCAGACGCCGCGAAGGAGCCACCATGACCGACCCGTCCCTCCCGGAGTTCGCCCGCCTCGTGGACCTGGCGTCGCGCCGGCTCGGCGGTGGCGTGGTCGCGGCTAACGACGAGCTGTTCGCCGAGCGGGAGAACCTGATCAAGCCGGAGGCGCCGACGCACAGCGCCGCCACGTTCGGCCACAAGGGCCAGGTGTACGACGGCTGGGAGACCCGCAGGCGCCGCGAGCCGGGGTTCGACTGGGCGATCGTGCGCCTCGGCGTGCCCGGGGTGGTGCGCGGCGTGGTGGTGGACACCGCGTTCTTCACCGGCAACTACCCGCCGGAGGTCTCCGTCGAGGGCCTCGCGGTGGACGGCTACCCCTCAGCGGCCGAGCTGGCCGACGCCGACTGGTTCCCGCTGCTCGGGCGGGTCGGCGTCAAGGGCGACGCCCGCAACCCGTTCGCCGTCGAGCAGGAGAGGTACGTCACGCACGTGCGGCTGTGCCTGTACCCGGACGGCGGGGTGGCACGGCTGCGGGTGCACGGCGAGCCGGTTGCCGACCCCCGGTTCCTGTCCGCCGGCGCGCTCGACCTGGCCGCGCTGGAGAACGGCGCCGACGTGGTGGACTGCAGCAACATGTTCTACTCCTCGCCGCGCAACCTGATCTCGCCCGGGCTGACCAGGACGATGGGCGAGGGCTGGGAGACCGCGCGCCGCCGCGACGACGGCAACGACCACGTCGAGCTGCGGCTGGCCGGCCCGGGCGTGGTGCGCCAGGCCGAGCTGGACACCAGCCACTTCGTCGGCAACGCCCCGGGCTGGGCCACCCTGCGCGGCCGGGACGCGCGCGCCGCCGCGCCGGACGCCTGGGTCGAGCTGCTCCCCCGCCAGCGGCTGCAGCCCGACACCCGGCACCGCTTCCGGCTGCCGTCCCACCCGGAGGTCACGCACGTTCGGCTGGACGTCTACCCGGACGGCGGGATGGCCAGGCTGCGGCTGTGGGGCGAGCTGTCCGAGCCCGGCCGCGACGAGCTGACCGCGCGCTGGTTCGACCTGCTGCCCGCCGAGCTGGCCGGCCGGATCCTGGTCGCCGAGGCGGGTGTCCCGGTCGAACGGGCGGCCGAGCTGGTGGCCGCGCGCCCGTTCGCGCCCGGCGAGCTGCCCCCGGAGGTGCGCGGCCTCGCCCTGGGTTGACCCGCGCTGTCGTAGCGTGGGCGCCGTGCGGTTGTCGGTGCTGGACACCTCGCCGATCGTGAGCGGCTCCACGGCGCGCGAGGCGCTGGGCAACAGCGTCGACCTTGCGCGCTGGGCCGAGCGGCTGGGCTACCACCGGTACTGGGTGGCGGAGCACCACGGCATGCCCGGCGTGGCGAGCGCGGCGCCCGCCGTGCTGGTCGGCCGGCTCGCGGCGGCCACCTCGCGGATCCGGGTGGGCGCCGGCGGCGTGCTGTTGCGCAACCACACGCCGATCGTGGTCGCCGAGCAGTTCGGCACCCTGGAGGCCCTCCACCCCGGCCGGATCGATCTCGGCATCGGCCGGTCGATCGGCGGCCGCGCGCAGACCGCCGACCTGGTGCGCGGCCGGAGCGAGCCGGCCTCGGCGAGCTTCCCGGAACGGCTCGACGAGCTGCTCGGCCACTTCACACAGCACACGAGCCGCGCGATACCCGCCGAAGGCAACGCCCCACCGGTCTGGCTGCTCGGCTCGTCCGAGGCCAGCGCGCGGCTGGCCGGCCCGCTCGGCCTGCCGTACGCGTTCGCCCACCACCTCAACCCGGACGCCACGGCCGCCGCGCTGCGGTCCTACCGCGAGACGTTCCGGCCGTCCCGGGTCGCGTGCGAACCGACGGCGCTGCTCAGCGTCTCGGTGATCGCGGCGGACACCGAGGAGCACGCCGAATGGCTGGCCGGCCCGAGCAAGCTCAAGTTCCTGGCCCGCCGGAGCGGGAGGTCCATCCTGCTGCCACCGCCGGAGCAGGCCGCCGCCTACCCGTACACCGACCAGGAACGCGCCGCGATCGACGCACAGTTCGCAACCGTCCTCGTCGGCTCGCCCGACACGGTCCGCGACCGGCTGCGCGCGCTGGCCGAGGACACCGGCGTCGACGAGCTCATGCTCACCACCCGGGTCCACGACCACTCCGACCGCCGACGCTCGTACCAGCTCATCGCCGAGGCTCGTCCGCACCCCTTGACCTCTACAATAGTTGAGGATTTAGCGTCGCCTTCGTGAGCGACCACGCGCCGAAGTGCCCGGCCAGACCCCTGTCCGTTCCCGAGCCCGAGCCCGCGCCGGCGCACGGCAGCGGTGACGAGCCGACCCGGACCCGCTGGGCGCCGGTGGTCGCGCTCGGGCTGGCGATGCTGGTGGTCACCGCCGAGCTGACCATGTCGGCGGTCACCCTGCCCAGCATCGCCGCCGACCTGGGCGTGAGCCCGGCGGCCGCCGCCTGGGTGCTGCTGGCGTACTCGCTGCCGATGGCGGCGATCGCTATCCCGGCCGGCCGCTGGGCGGACCGGGCCAGCGTGCGCGCCGCGCTGTTGCTGTCCATGATCGGGGTCGGGGCGGCCAGCGTGCTGTCCGCGATCGCGCCCACGTTCTGGCTGCTGCTGGCCGCCCGGGTGGTGCAGGGCGTCGCGGGCGGGCTGGTGGTCGCGGTGTACATGCCGCTGATCACCAGCGCGGTCCGGCCGGAGCGGCGGGGCAGCGCGATCGGCGCCATCATCACGATCATGACCCTGGGCGGCGTGGCAGGCGCCCCGCTCGGTGGTGTGGTGGCCGACGCGTTCGGCTGGCGCGCGGTGTTCCTGATCAAGCTGCCGCTGCTGGCCGCCGTGGTGTGGATGGGGGTACGGACGGTCAGCGGCGGCGGCACCGGCCTGCCCGCCCCGGACCGGTCGCTGCTGGGCGAGGCGCTGTTGCTCGGCGGCGCGGTGACCGGCGTGCTCCTCGCGTTCGACAACCTGGCCGGGCGGCCCGCGATCGGCGGTGCGCTGATGGTCGCGGCGCTGGTGCTGGCCGCGTGGTGGGGGCGTCTGGACAGCGCGCGGCCTATGGTCACGCTGATCCGGGCTCGCGCGTTCGGCGGGAACCTGGTGGCGTTGTTCGCGATGAGCATGTCCGCCGGGCTGATCTTCTTCCTGGTGCCGTACCTGGTCGCGGACGTGCTGCGCGGCGGCCCCCAGGCGACCGGCGTGGCGCTGCTGTTCTACATCGGGGCCATCGCGCCGGTCTCGCCGCTGGCCGGGCTGCTCGCCGACCGGCGCGGCACCCGGCCGGTGATCGTCGCGGGGTCGGTGCTGATCGTGGTCGCGATGCTGACCATGCTGACGGTGGGCGCCGGCGACGGGCTGGTGGACGTGGCGTGGCGGATGGCGCTGCTCGGGGTGGGCGCCGGGCTGTTCAACACGCCGATCAACACCGCCACGCTGGCCGCCGCCCCGGCCGGCATGGCCGGTTCGGCGGGCGGCGCGAGCATGACGTCACGCTCGGTGGCGATGACCATGGGCTCCTCGGTGGCCGCGCTGTGCTGGACGCTGGCCGGCGGCGGGCTGGCCGGCTTCCGCGCCGGGGTGGTCACGCTCGCGGCGGTCGCACTGGCCGGGCTGGTCGCGTTCCTGGCCATCGTGGGCGTCAGGCGCGCAGGTTGAGGCCGTCCCGCACCGGCCCGGGCGGCTCGGGCGGTTCGGACAGCTCCGGGAGCCAGCCGCCCGTCGACCGGGTCACCCGCCGGCGCAGCTCGTGCTCGCTGTAGCGCTCGCAGTGGCGGTGCCATTCGAGCGTCCCGGCCATCCAGTCGCGCAGCCACTGGACGTGCCGGTCGAGCGCCGCCCGTGCCGGCGGCCCAAGGTTCAGTTGGGCGGCTAGCGCGGGCAGCTCGTGGCCGGCCAGGTGCTCGAACTGCCCGACCCTGGCCGTCATCAGGTCCGAGGTCAGGTCGCGGGCGGTCCACCTGTCGACCTCGAGGAAGTTCTCCAGCACCAGGACGAGGTTGTGCACGTCGCCCTCCAGCTCGACCTCCTTCTGGTACGAGAACAGGTCGTTGGTGAAGCACGCGTAGTCCTGGGCGGCGGTCCGCAGCTCGCGCACCACCCGGGTGTCGCGCAGCTCCGGCGGGAGGTCGCCGGGGATCCCGGCCAGGAGCATCGCCAGCTCCGCCCCTGACGTGCGGCGGCGCGTCTCGACGTAGTCCAGCGGATCCGGGATCCGGTTGCGTTCCTGGTTGTCCAGCTCCCAGACCCAGCTCGCGGTCATCTCCAGCACGGCGTCCCGCAGCGCGGTGTCCCCCGGCGTTCGGCGCCACAGGTCGGCCAGCCCGCGCTCCAGCGGGTTCGCCGGCTCCGGCGCGCGCTCGCCGTCCAGCGGCAGGAACGCCGCCAGCCGTTCGTGGCAGGCCCCGGCGCCGGCCAGGTCGCCGGACGCCCCGAACGCCGCCGGCAGGTAGTCGTCGGCGTAGGCGCCCCAGGCCAGCCAGTCCGCGTGCAGCGCGAGCCGCTCGGCGTCCGCGTCGGCGTGGATCATCGCGGCGTGGTGCGCGACGTCCAGGCCGAGGAAGCGCCGCTCGTCCCACAGCCCACCGCCCGGGCACCCGGGTACGGCGTCGAACATGCCCATCCGCCGTGCCCAGTCGACGGTGTGGCGGCGGGTGGCGTCCAGGTGCCGGCCGGTGCGGAACGGGTAGGGCATGTGCAGCTTCGGCAGCGGCAGCGGGCCGACCGGCTGGAACGGGATCCGCGGGTACCCCCGGGAGGGCCGTTGTGTCCCTGGCAGCGGCGTCAACCGCAGCCCCGGGGTGCCCGGCCCGGTCGGTCCGCCGAGCCGGTCGCGCCGGGGCTCGCCGACGCGGTAGCCGTCGTTCATGTAGCGGCTGGACCGGGCGTGCCACTCGTGCCAGCCGGCCTGCCAGTCCCGCAGCGCGTTCACGCAGCCGGCCGGCGGCCCGGCCAGCGCGGCCTCCTCGAACCGGGCCATCCGCGCCGTGAGCAGGCCGTTGACCAGCTCCGCCGCCCGCTGTGTCGAGCAGTCGAAGAACCTCTCGAAGACCCGTACCGCGTTGGCGTTCTCCCCCTCCTCCCACACCTCGCGCTGGTAGGAGAACAGGTCGTTGCGCAGTTGCGCGGCGTCGGCGAAGGCACGCACCAGTGAACGCATCGGCTCGGACCCGGCCAGCTCGTCGGGCACCTCGACGCCGGCCGCCAGTTCGACCAGTTCGACCAGCGCCGCCGCCCATCGCCCGACCCCGAACCGCCCGCGCACCTGCGCGTACTCGACCGGGTTGGGGATCCGCTCCACGTCGATGTTGGCCAGCTTCCACCGCGCCTCGACGATCAGGTTCCGCGTCGCCTTCGTGAACCGCCGCCAGCCCGCCGTCCCCAGCGAAGCCGTGCGCTCCCAGAGGTCCGCGAGCCCCGCCTCCGCCGGGTTGCCGGGCTCCGGGGAGTCGCCGGTCAGGAACGTGTCGAGCCGGTCCAGGACGTCGCGTGCGCCGGCCGGGTCGCGCGGGCGCGTGAAGTGCGCGGCAACGTGGTCGTCGACGAAGAACGCCCAGAGGTACCACTCCGTGACCAGCTCCAGCGTCGGCCCGTCACAGTCCGGGTGGGCGTGCGCGCCCAGCAGCGCGAAGTCCATCCGTTCCAGGGCCTCGTCGTCCCAGACGGCCGCGTCCAGCATGCCCATCCGCCTCGCCCAGGCCGCGCCGTGCGCCCGTGCCCGCTCCAGGTGCGGGTTGCGCCGGGCCGGGTGGGCCAGCTGGAACTCCGGCAGGATGAATGCCCGCATCAATCGCTTTCCCTAGTTCCCGTTCACATTCCACGTAATGCGCGGGTCACGTCCGCGCGACAGAATTCGATGGGCACGAACCGAAGCTAGTGCCGTGTAAACGAGGTCGTCTTACCCGCCTTCGGCGCCCAGGCGGCGCCCCGCCGCGTTGTCGTCGCCCCCGATACAACCCCGGTATCGGGGACTCCTCCGCCTTGCGGTGCATCCACCTGGATCACCGAATCCGGGCAAGGAACCTCGTTTACACGACACTAGGCGGGCTCATCGCCGATGAACCAGCCCTCAACGGCGGTATCAACCACATTGAGTGAAACCGCGAGCACACGCTGTACTTCACCGATCCAGGAAGCTATTCCGAACGATTCTGACACTCAATAGCGGCGAATCTGGGCGACAATTCACCGGGCGAACTCACCCCCGACCGAGGCGTGGGCGGGACGCGTGACATGATCCCGCCGTGCGTTTCCATGCCGATCTGCACATCCACTCCAAGTACTCCAGGGCCTGCAGCAAGGACTGCGATCTCGAGCACCTGACGTGGTGGGCGCGGCGCAAGGGCGTCACCCTCGTCGGCACCGGTGACTTCACCCATCCGGCCTGGTACGAGCACCTGCGGGAGTGCCTGGTGCCGGCCGAGGAGGGGCTGTTCCGGCTGCGCGGCGACCTGGACGCGGACATCAGCCGGACGCTGCCGCCCAGCGTGGCCGCCGCCGAGGTCAGGTTCATGCTCTCGGTGGAGATCTCCACGATCTACAAGCGCGCCGACCGCACCCGCAAGGTGCACCACCTCATCTACATGCCGGACTTCGACGCTGCCGCGGAGTTCAACCGCCGGCTGGGGCGGATCGGGAACCTGGGCTCGGACGGGCGGCCGATCCTCGGGCTGGACTCGCGCGACCTGCTGGAGATCACCCTGGAATCCGGCGCCGGCTCGTACCTGGTGCCGGCGCACGTCTGGACGCCGTGGTTCGCGGTGCTGGGCTCGAAGTCCGGCTTCGACGCGATCGACGACTGCTACGCCGACCTGGCCGGGCACATCTTCGCGCTGGAGACCGGCCTGTCCAGCGACCCGGAGATGAACTGGAAGATCAGCGCGCTGGACCGCTACCGGCTGGTGAGCAACTCCGACGCGCACTCCCCGCCGATGCTCGGCCGCGAGGCCACCGTGTTCGACACCGACCTGGACTACTACGCGGTCCGCCGCGCCCTGGAGACCGGGCACGGGCACCAGGGGTCGATCGAGTTCTTCCCGGAGGAGGGCAAGTACCACGTCGACGGGCACCGCAAGTGCGGCGTGCGGTTCGACCCGCACGAGACCCGCGAGCACGGCGGCCGCTGCCCGGAATGCGGCAAGCCGCTGACCGTCGGCGTGCTGAACCGGGTCGAGGAGCTGGCCGACCGCGCGTCGCCGGAGAAGCCGGAGGGGGCCGCCGGCTTCCGCTGCCTCGTCCAGCTCCCGGAGATCATGAGCGAGATCCTCGGCACCGGCCCGAAGAGCAAGAAGGTGCTGACCGAGATCGACAAGCTGACCGCCGCGCTCGGCCCTGAGCTGTCCATCCTGCAGGACGTCCCGGTCGACGACGTCGGAAAGCACTCCACGCTGCTGGCCGAGGCGCTGACCCGGCTGCGCGGCGGCCAGGTCATCCGCGAGGCCGGCTACGACGGCGAGTACGGCGTGATCAGGCTGTTCGAACCCGGCGAGCTGACGCGGCTGCGCACGGTCACCGCCCCCGCCCTGTTCGACGACCTCGCGCCCACCCCGCCCGCCACCGCGCGCACACCCCGACGCCGCGCCACCCCCGCGCCCGACATCGAGCCCGCCGACACCGATCCGCCCGGGGAAACGCGCGGCCACACCGCCGACGACGGCTCGCTGCTCGGCGGGCTCGACCCCGACCAGCGGGCGGCGGCCGAGCTGGCCGACGGCCCGCTACTGATCATCGCCGGACCCGGCACCGGCAAGACCCGCACGCTCACCCACAGGATCGCGCACCTGCTCACCGCGCACGGCGTGCCGCCCGAACAGTGCCTGGCGATCACCTTCACCCGCCGCGCCGCGGACGAGCTGTCCGAGCGCCTGGCCGCGCTCGCACCCGAGCACGCCCCCGCCCTCACCATCGCCACCTTCCACGCCCTGGGCGTTCGCATCCTGCGCGAACAGCACGACCGCGCCGGCCTGGGCGCGCACTTCGGCATCGCCGACCGCGCCCAGCAGCTGGCCATCGCGACGGAGGTGGCGGGCACCGAGGCGGAGGCGCGCCGCCTGCTGGACGACCCGGCGCGCGAGCCCGAGCTGGCCGAGCGCTACCGCAAGGAGCTGCGCGGGCGCGACCTGGTCGACTTCGACGACCTGGTGCGGCTGCCGGTGACGCTGCTGGAGTCCGACCCGGAGCTGACCGAGGCGTACCGGAACCGGTACCGCTGGATCTCGGTGGACGAGTACCAGGACGTCGACGAGTGGCAGTACCGGCTGCTGCGCCGGCTCGCCCCGGCGGACGGGAACCTCACCGCGATCGGCGACCCCGACCAGGCCATCTACCGGTTCCGGGGCGCGGACGTGGGCTTCTTCCTACGCTTCCGACAGGACTTCCCGGCCGCCCGGACCGTCTCGCTGACCCGCAACTACCGGTGCAACGCCCCGATCCTGACCGGCGCGCTGCGGGTGGTCGCGCCAGGCACGCTGGTGCCGGACCGCGAGCTGCGCCCGGTCGGGACCGGGCTCGGGGACGCGCTGGTCGGGGTGCACACCGCGGCGGACGAGCAGGCCGAGGCGTCGTTCGTGGCGCGCACCATCGAGCGGCTGCTCGGCGGGGCGTCGTTCCACTCGCTGGACAGCGGGCGGGTCGACTCCGACGGCACGCAGGGGCTGGACTTCTCCGACTTCGCCGTGCTCTACCGCACGGGACGGCAGGCGCGCGCGGTGATGGAGGCGCTGACCACCGCCGGGCTGCCGTTCCAGCGGCGCTCGCACGACCGGCTGGCCGACCGGCCGGGGGTGGAACCGATCCTCACCGAGCTGGGCTTCCGGCCCGCCGGTACGCCGGAGACGACGTCGGTGCTGGCCCGGTTGCGGGTGGCCGCGGGGGCCGTGTTGGAGCGGTTCGATACCCCGGAGATCGTGCACAGCGCCGTCGACCTGCTCACGCCGCTGGCGGTGCGCCACGGCAACGACCTCGCGGGCTTCCGCGCGGAGCTGGCGCTGGGCGTCGAGGTGGACACCTGGGACCCGCGCGCCGACCGGGTGTCGCTGCTGACCCTGCACGCCTCGAAGGGGCTGGAGTTCCCGGTGGTGTTCGTCGTCGGCTGCGAGGACGGGCTGCTGCCGCTGCGCTGGCCTGGCGCGGGTCGTGCCGAACCCGACGACGAGCACGTCCGCGAGGAACGCCGGCTGCTGTTCGTCGGCATGACCAGGGCGCAGCGGCACCTCTACCTGAGCCACTCCGGCGAGCGCTCGCCGTTCCTGTCCGCCCTCACCCCGGCCGTGTCCGAGCGGATCGGCGACGCCGCCCCCCGCCGCAAGCCACGGGACCCTCAGCTGCGCCTGCTGTAGGCCTGCGCCGCCGAGGCGAACGCCTCCAGCTCACGGGGCACGTCCGGGCCTGCCGGCTGGTAGACGATCTCCGTAGCGCCGGCCGCCGCCAGCCCGGCCAGCTTCTCCCGCCAGCCGGCACCGTCCAGCGCGAACCCGCCGCGCACCAGCACCTCACCGGTGACGAACGGCCGGTCCCGCTCGCTCACCTCGGCCATGTGGCCGTCGTGCAGCACCAGATGCCGCTCGGCGGGCGGCACATCGTCGTACGCGGCCGCCCACCGCTCCCCGCCGGGCATCAGATCCGCCCGGCCCAGCTCCACGGCGCCGTGCAACATCAGGCACGCGGCGTGCCCGGCAGCGGCCAGCACCCGCGCCGAGCCGGGGTCCTCGCCGTCATCGAGCACGGTGCCCAGGGCGAGCACCGCGCTCCACCCGAACCCGGGCACCGGCGACCCCGCCGTGAACACGCCGTCCGCCAGCTCCCTGGCCGCCGCCACCCCCTTCGGCCCCTGCACACCGAACAGGAACGGCACCCGCAGCGGCCGCTCCGGACCGAAGCCCGCCCGGTGCAGCATCCGGACTGTTGCGCCCTCCCACTCGGCGTCCTCGCCATCCAGCAGCGCCTTCACCACCCGCACGTACTCGGTAACCGCGCTCCACCGGATCGGCCGCTGCCCGAGCGTGAGCCGACCGGTGAACCCGGTGCCCACCGCGACCGCCACCCGCTCCGGCCCGGCGATCGCGGCCAGCGTGGCAATCGCTGCCGCGTTGGTCATCGGATGACGCAGGGTGGGCACCAGGACGGCAGGCCCGAGCCCGATCCGCTCGGTGCGCTCGGCGGCCCGGCACAGCTGCACCCAGACGTCGGCGTACAGCGCGGGCGAGTCGTAGAACCAGGCACGGTGGTAACCGAGGCGCTCCGCGACCGCGGCATGCTCGTGGCTGTCCAGGGAGGTGTTGAACGCGCACGACATCCTCGGCGGCATGCCCACGATTGTGACGCACACCGCAAGCGCTCACGTTCGACCGACCCACATCGTCCACAGAACATGAGCGGACACGTCACCGTCGTCGGCGGCGGCATCGCCGGCCTGACCGCGGCCATCACCTGCGCCGAGGCCGGCGCCACCGTCACCCTGCACGAGGCGCACCGCACCCTCGGCGGCCGGGGCCGGGCCACCGAGGCGCCCTACGTCGCGCACGAGGGCGCGCACGTGTTCTACGCCGACGGCCCACACTGGGGTTGGCTGGCCGAGCGCGGGCTGACCGGCAAGCTCGGCAGGCCGGGACCAAGCGCATTGCTCCGCGCCGGTTTCCGCCGCGACGGAGTGTTCCGCCGAAGCGCCCCCGCCGGGTTCCTCCGCATGCTCCTCGACGGCCGCCGTCGCGCCCCGGTCGACCAGGACTTCGCGACCTGGGCCGGCCGCCGCTACGGCGAGGCCGCCGCGACCGCCGCCGCCAACGCGATCAGCGTGGCCACCTACGACGCGGACACCGGCCGGCTGTCCGCCGCGTTCGTGTGGAACCTGCTGCACCGGGTGTTCGCGCCCAGGCCGCCCTCGGTGCGCTGGGTCATCGGCGGCTGGCAGGCGGTGATCGACCGGATGGCCTCGCACGCCGAAAGCCTGGGCGTGCGCATCGAGACGGGCTCACGGGTGACCACGCTCCCGGACACCCCGACGGTGGTGGCCACCGAGCTGGCGTCGGCCAGGGCGCTGCTCGGCGACGACTCGCTGCGCTGGCAGAGCGGGCACTGCGTGATGCTCGACGTTGCCCTGCGCCGCGACCGCCGGGACAACTTCATCGTGTTCGACCTGGACGAGGGCGGGTTCCACGAGTCCTACTCCGCTCAGGACCCGACCGTCGCCCCGGCCGGCGAGTCGCTGTTCCAGCTGGACATGCCGGTGAAGGCCGGCGAGTCACCGGCCGACGCGCACCGCCGCCTGGAACGTTTCGCCGACGTGGCGCTGCCCGGCTGGCGGGACCGGGTGACCTGGCGGCGCACCGCGACCGCGCGCGGGCGCACCGGCGCGCTGGACCTGCCCGGCCAGACCTGGCAGGACCGCCCGGAGATCGAGCGGGGCGACGGCGTGTTCCTGGCCGGGGACATGGTGGCCGCCCCCGGCATGCGCGGCGAGATTGCGATCAACAGCGCGCTCGCGGCCGCCCGAGGCGCCCTGACCGCCGCCGGCCGGTTACCCACGAGGTAATTGTCTTCACCAGCCCCCGGCCCGATGCTCGAACGCATGATCACAGACACCGACCGGCCGGCGGTCGACAAGGCGCTGGTGGGCATGGCCGTCGGCCGGATCGTGCTCGGTGCGCTCGCCCTGGCCGCCCCTCGCGCCACCGCCCGCCTGTTCCGGATCTCGCCGAAACCGGACCTGACCTACATGACCCGCATCTTCGGCGGCCGGGCGATCGCGCTGGGGCTCGGCTACCTCACCGAGCCCGCCGCGCACCGCGCCCGCTGGCACCGCCTGGGCCTGTTCGTCGACACCTCGGACACCCTGTCCGCGCTCGCCCACCTGCGCCGCCGAGACATCCCGCGCCCCGCCGTCCTCGCCGCCGGCGCCCTCACCGGCACCTACATGGCCATCGGCGCGCTGCGGCTGGCCCGCCCAACCTCCCCGCGAGTCGGGGCTCTGGGCACACCGAGTCGCGCGTTTCGGCACACGACCCGATGTGCTGGAACGCGCGACTCAGTGTGCTGAGAGCCCCGACTCGCGGAAACTGCGCCGGTATGTGTCCGGTGGGACGCCCAGGGTGCGGTGGAAGTGACGGCGGAGGGTGGTGGCGGTGCCCAGGCCGACTCGGTCGGCGATGAGGTCGACGGGGTCGTCGGTGTTCTCCAGGAGCTCCTGGGCGCGGTGGATGCGCTGGGTGTGCAGCCAGTGCAGCGGCGAGGTGCCGGTCGCGGACGCGAACTGGCGGCCGAGGTTGCGCGGGCTCATGTGGGCGCGGCGGGCCAGGTCGGCCACGGTGAGCGGGCGGTCCAGGTGCGCGAGCGCCCAGGCCAGCACGCCGGCCAGCGGGTGGCCCTCGCGCGGCGGGACGGGGGCGGCGATGAACTGGGCCTGGCCACCGGGGCGGTGCGGGGCGACCACGAGCAGGCGGGCCACGGCGTTCGCCACGACGGCGCCGTGGTCGGTGCGGACCATGTGCAGGCACAGGTCGATCCCGGCGGCCTTGCCCGCGGAGGTGAGCACGCCGCCCTCGTCGACGTAGAGCACCCCGGGATCCACCTCGACCGCCGGGTAGCGGGCGGCCAGCCGCGCGGTGTGCATCCAGTGCGTGGTGGCGCGCCGGCCGTCCAGCAGCCCGGCCGCGGCGAGCACGAACGCCCCGGTGCAGATGGACGCCACCCGCGCGCCGGCCCGATGAGCCGTCCGCACCGCGTCGACCAGCTCGGCCGGCGGGTCGTCGACCACGTCGTGGCAGGCCGGCACGATCACGGTGTCGGCGCGGGCCAGCTCGTCCAGCCCGTGCGGCGTCTCGGCGCGCAGCCAGCCCCCGACCCCGACCCCGACGCCGGCCGGCGCGCACACGACCAGCTCGTACCAGGACCCGGCGCCGTCCGGCCGGTCCGCGCCGAAGATCGTGCACGGCGCCGCCAGCTCGAACAGCGGAATGCCCTCGGTGACGGCGACCGCGACGGTAGTCATGTCCGAAACTGTACGCATGATGGCGTTCCGGCCGCTCGTGCAACGGCCAAGGACGCCGCAGCATGGCCGCCGTGACCACAAACCACACGACAGGAGCCGCCGAGGCCGCCCGCCGCCTGCGTGCCCGGGAGCTGACCAGCACCGAGCTCGTCACCGCCCACCTGGAGCGGATCGAGGCGCTCAACCCGAAGCTGAACGCCATCCGCCAGGTCCTCACCGACCAGGCCCTCCGCGACGCCGCAAGCGCCGACGAGCGCCTGGCCGCCGGCACCCCGCGCGGCCCGCTGGACGGCGTCCCCATCACCGTCAAGGACAACGTCGACGTCGCCGGCACCGCCACCACCCAGGGCGTCGCCGCGCTCGCCGGCGCCCTGACCGACACCGACGCCCCCGCCGTGGCCAACCTCCGCCGCGCCGGCGCCATCCCGATCGCCCGCACCAACATGCCCGACTTCGCGCTGCGCTGGCACACCGACAGCGGCATCGCCGGCCCGACGCTCAACCCCTGGGACCCCGCCCTCACGCCCGGCGGCTCCAGCGGCGGCGAGGCGGTCGCGCTAGCCACCGGCATGAGCCTGCTCGGCGTCGGCAACGACCTGGGCGGCTCGCTGCGCTGGCCGTCCCAGTGCGCGGGCACGGCGGCGCTGCGGCCCACCCTCGGCCGCGTCCCGCACGCCCGCTCGCTGGAACCGACCGCGACGCCGCTGGGCCTGCAGCTGATCGACGTGCAGGGCCCGATGGCCCGCCGCGTCGAGGACCTGCGTCTCGCGCTGCGCGTGATGGCCGAGCACGACCCGCGCGACCCGTGGCACTGCCCCGTCCCCGCCTCCCACGCCCCGGACGCCCCGCCGCGCGTGCACGTGCTCACCGAGCTGGACGGCGTCACCCTCGACCCGTCCGTGCGCACCGCGATCGACCGCGCGGCCGAAGCCCTGCGCGCGCACGGCTACGACCTGACCGACGACGCCCCGCCCGGCATCGACGAGGCGGCCGCCGCCTGGGGCCCGCTGATGGCCACCGACGCCCGCCGCGCCTGGCCGTCGCTCTCCCCGACCGCATCCGCGTCCGGCCGCCGCTTCATGGAGCTGATGTTCGAGCTGGTCCCGCCGGTCACGATGGACGAGTACGCCGACCTGTTCACCACCCGCCACCGGCTGGCCCGCGCCTGGTCGGAGCACCAGCGCCGGGTGCCGCTCGTGCTCGCCCCGATCTACGCCGGCCGCCCGTTCGCCGCCGGCGCCGACCTGGACGGCGTCTCGTCGGCCGCCGCGATCGTGACCAACCTGCGGGCCACCCTGGTCGCCAACGTCCTCGGCCTGCCCTCGGTGGCCGTCCCGGTCGGCGTGGTCGACGGCCTGCCGGGCGCGGTCCAGCTCATCGGCCCTCGGTTCGGCGAACAGGCGTGCCTGCGCGCCGCCGAGGCCATCGAGACGATCCAGACGGCGACCTCCCCGCCGGGGACGTGACCACCTCAGGCCCGGGCCCGCGGCGCCGGGGCGCGGTGCGCGTCCAGCTCCTGGAACAGCGACAGCGCTTCGTTCAGCGACCGCTCGCCGGCGCTGTCGTCGCCGACCTCGTAGAGGATCTCGCCCCGCAGCTCGAGCGCGTCCGCCTCGGTCCACCGGTCCTCGGCGGTGCGGTTCGCGAGCAGCGCCCGCTCGCACAGGTGCAGCGCGGTGGCGTTGTCGCCGCGCCGGTGGGCGGTGCGGGCCAGGCGGACCAGCGCGTAGCCCTGCGCCTGCCGGTCCTCGATCGAGGCGTACAGCTGGTGTGCCTCGTTGCCGTACGTCCAGGCCTGGTCGAGGTCGCCCAGCTCGCGGTAGGCGTCGCCCAGGTTCGCCAGCGCGGTGGCGACGCCGTAGGCCATGCCGACCTCGTAGAACAGGCCGATCGTGCGCTCCAGGTGGCCGACCGCGCCCCGGTAGTCGCCCCGGGAGATCAGGGTGAACGCCAGCCCCGCCGTGGCCCATCCCCGGCCGGTACGCCCCGGACAGATCTCCAGGGCCTGACGGAACTGCTCCTCGGCGAGGTCGAGGTCGCCGCGACGGAAGTGGGCCGCGCCCAGGTTGGTCAGCGCCCAGCCGTGGCCGAAGTCGTCCCCGATCCGCCGGGCCGCCGCGACGCCGATCTCGTGCATCGCGATCCACTCGTCCCAGGGCCGGCGCAGCAGGAAGTAGTCGAACCAGACCACCGGGAGCTGCCAGGCCCGCGCGTGCAGCCCCTGGTCGGCCGCCAGCCGGGTGAGCGGCACCATGGCCGGCAGCTCCAGGTCGCACCAGCGCAGCGCGCGCTCGTACTCGTCCGGCCCGAACCGCGCCGGCTCGACGCCCGGGTCCAGCGCCGGCGGGTCCCAGTGCGGCCGGCGCGGGGTCAGCGCCCGCACCGCCGCGCCGGCGCTCGCCAGGTACCAGTCGACCAGGCGGTGGATCGCGGCCGCGCGCTCCTCGGGGGAGCCGAGGCGCGCCTGCTCGGCGGCGTACGCCCGCAGCAGGTCGTGCAGCTGGTAGCGGTCCCTGCCGACCTGTTCGACCAGGTGCGCGTCGGTCAGGCCGTCCAGCAGCCGCCGGGCGGTGGACCACCCGACCCCGGCCAGCGCCGCCGCGGCCCCGACGCCGAACGCCGCCCCGGGGTAGAGGCCCAGCAGCCGGAACTGGCGCGCCACCTCGGGCCGCAGCGCCAGGTACGAGTGGGAGAACACGCCGCGCACGGTGAGGCTGTCGCCGGCGCTCAGCACGTCCAGCGGCTCGTTCTCACCGGACAGGTCCGAGGCGAGGTCGGCGATCGTGTGGTGCGGGTTCGTGGCGATCCGCACCGCGGCGATGCACAGCGCCAGCGGCAGGTACCCGCACCGGCGCGCGAGGCTCTCCAGGCTCTCCGCGGCCCCCGGCTCGGTGTGCACCGGCTCGTCGCCGATGACCCGTCGCAGCAGCTCATGGGCGTCGTCCGGGAGCAGCGGCCGCAGCGTCACGCAGGTGGCCGGCGCCGCCGCGACCAGCAGGCCCTTGAGGCGCCGCCGGCTGGTGACCAGCACCGCGCAGTCGGCCGAGCCCGGCAGCAGCGGGAGCACCTGCCTCGAGTCCGCCGCGTTGTCCAGCACGACCAGCACCGCCCGGCCGTGGACCAGGGAGCGGAACATGGCCGCCCGCTCCTCGACGGTGGCCGGGATGTTGTTCGGCGCGACGCCCAGCGAGCGCAGGAACTGGTCCAGCACCTCCGCCGGGTCCGCCGGCCCGGTGGTCGCGGCGTATCCGCGCAGGCCGGCGAACAGGACCCCGCCCGGGTAGCGGCCGGCGAGGTCGTGCGCGCACCGCAGGGCCAGCGCGGTCTTGCCCACCCCGGGCGGCCCGTCGACGCACACCACCGGCACCGCCCCGGAACGCTGCCCGGGCGCGGCCAGCAGCTCGGTCAACCGGGCGCGCTGGGCGTCGCGCCCGACCAGGTGCGCCGGCGCCGAGGGGAGCTGGGCCACCGGGACGTCACCCCGCCGGCCGCCGGCCAGCGCCAGGCTCGCCCGCCCGGCCAGCTCGCCCTGCGTGCCCAACGCCGCGTCGCACGCCCTGGCCAGGCTGACCGAAATGACTTTCCGGTCATTCTCGATCCGGCTCAGATAGCCCTTGCTGTAGTGCATAACGGTGGCCAGTTGCTGAAGGCTGAAGCCCGCTTCGCGACGGAGCCGGCGAAGAAGTTGGCCGTCCGACTCGCATGGCCCCCCTGGCCGCGACACGTCCGACACCTTATCGAACCGTGCACCGCGAGAGGATTCTCGGTGAACGTCGCGAGCGCGACCGAGCAGCGGATTCACCCGGCCGCGGCCATGGCCGCCTGCATCCTGGCCCGGTCCCGGGTGACCGTCCGCGTGGCCAGCAGCATCCCGACCGTCGACACCAGCAGGCTCAGCGGCACCAGGACCATCATCGCGTCGTGCAGGCCGACCGCCCGGTCCGCCGCCGACACCACCGCGGCGCCGGCCCCGGCCCTGGCCCGCTCGGCCAGCGCGTCCGACAGCGCCCCGACGGCGATCGGCCCGCACCCGCCGCCGAGCAGGTAGGCCAACGCGAACATCATCGCCACCGTCCTCGCCCGCAGCCGAGGCTCGACGACGTCGGCCAGCGCGGGATACCCGCAGGTGTAGAACACGAAGCTCAGGATCCAGCCCACCGAGAAGATCGCCACGTACCAGCCGGCCGCTCCCGGGCCGAGCCGCAGCGCGACGAACGTCAGCGGCACCGAAGCCCCCATGCACACCGCGCCGAGCAGCACCCGGTACCTGATCGCCCGCCGCGCCGCCCGGTCGCCGAGCCACCCGCCGAGCAGCAGCCCGACCACCCCGGTCAGCCCCAGCACGACGCCGTTCACCGTCGCCGCCGACGCCAGTCCGAACCCGAAATAGCGCTGGAAAAGCGGCACGTTGAAGGCGCTCGTCACATAGGCGGCAAACTGGTAGCCGAGCAATCCGACGACCAGCCACCACACGGTGGGAATCCGCAGGACCTCTCGGGCGCGACGGGTTTTCGTCACCCGATCCGGCGCCACCTCCTCGGCCGCGCCGCGCGCCGGTTCTGTGATTCGGAATATCAACACCGCGAGCACCGCACCGGGAACGGCCGCCACGAAGAACGGCGCCCGCCAGCTGCCGAACACATCGGCGATCCAGCCCACCGTGAAATAGGACAGGGTCAGCCCGACCGGCAGCCCCAGCATGAAGAATCCCATCGCGCGGGCCCGCCGGTTCGCCGGATAGAGGTCGGCGATCACCGACTGCGCGGCCGGCGCGCAGCTCGCCTCCCCGACCCCGATGCCCAGCCGCACCGCCATGAGCGCCCCGAAACCCTGAACGCCCCCGGTCAGGGCGGTGAGCGCGCTCCACACCGCCAGCCCGGCGCCCATCACCGCCCGGCGGGACACCCGGTCGGCCACCCAGCCCAGCGGCAGCCCGGCAAGCGCGTACACGACCGTGAACGCCGACACCAACAGTCCGATCTGACTGTCATTCAGGCCGAACTCGACACGGATGGGTTCGATGACGATCGTCGGGATTACCCGGTCGTAGAAGTTCAACAGGTTCGCCAGAAACAGAACCGAGAGAACCCACCCCGCGCCCGAGGTTCTGTCGACCGCCACCTACCCGCACCCCCGATCGGATTTCCTGAAGATTATCCCGTCACGGGGGTTTCCCAAAATTTGGAAACAGGGCAACCCTTCTCGTGGCGGCCCGCCGCCGCGATAGTGTCGCCATGCACGCCTGGTCTGCCCGCGTCCGGGCACGGCTCACGCCCAAGCACCACCGGATCAGATGGATCACGTGTGCAACCCAGGGCGAACAACACGCGGTCTCCGACGCCGCGCTGCGGGCCACCGGCTTCATCGACGGCGTCCGCTCGCTGTGCGGCGCCCAGGTGGTCGTGCAACTGCCCGTCGTCCTGGCCCCGCCCGGCCCCCGCTGCGCCCGCTGCCGCGCCAGCCAGACCCCCGACATGTTCGAACGCCACTACCCGAACCAGGACGCGCTCGCCCAAGCCCTCATCAGGCACGCCCTCTGGCACCCGCCCAAGGACGCGGCGCACTAGGCCAACCCGCCCGTATCCCCAGCTCAGACCCCGTGAGTGGTTAGCGTTGTCATAGCAACGCTAACCACTCACGGGTGGTGACCAGCGGCTTTGGCGGTCGCGGGGGGTACGAGCTCCAGGACGGCGCTCAGAGCTTGTCGAGCGCCTTGGTCAGGACCGCGCGGAGCTTCTGCTCGATCTCGTCGAAGTGCTCCGGGCCGCAGATCAGCGGCGGGGCGAGCTGGATGACCGGGTCGCCCCGGTCGTCGGCGCGGCAGATCAGGCCGGACTCCAGGAGCGCCGGCGAGACGAAGCCGCGCAGCAGGCGCTCGCCCTCCTCGGCGTCGAACGAGCGCTTGGTGTCGACATCGCGGACCAGCTCGATGCCGAAGAAGTACCCGTCGCCCCGGACGTCGCCGACGATCGGCAGGTCGCGCAGCTTCTCCAGGGTGTCCCGGAACTCGTCGGTGTACTTGCTGACCCGGCCGGTCAGGTCCTCGGCCTCGAAGATGTCCAGGTTCGCCAGCGCGGCCGCCGTGGACACCGGGTGGCCAGCGAACGTGATGCCGTGCAGGAACGTGGTCTCCCCGGTGGCGAACGGCTCCATCAGCCGGTCACTGACGATCATCCCGCCGAGCGGTGCGTAGCCGGACGTGACGCCCTTGGCGAAGGTGATCACGTCGGGCCGGTAGGAGTATCGCTGCGCGCCGAAGTAGTCGCCGATCCGGCCGAACGCGCAGATCACCTCGTCGGAGACCAGCAGCACGCCGTGCCGGTCGCAGATCTCGCGGACCCGCTCGAAGTAGCCGGGCGGCGGCGGGAAGCAGCCGCCCGCGTTCTGCACCGGCTCCAGGTAGACGGCGGCCACCGAGCTGGGGCCCTCGTACTCGATGGCCCGCTCGATCTCGTCGGCGGCCCAGCGGCCGAACGCCTCCAGGTCGTCGCCGTGCTCCGGCGCGCGGTAGAAGTTCGTGTTCGTCACCTTGATCGCGCCGGGCACCAGCGGCTCGAACGGCACCCGCAGGTCGGCCACGCCGGTGATGGACAGCGCGCCCATGGTGGTGCCGTGGTAGGCCACGTTGCGGCTGATCACCTTGGTGCGGCTGGGCTGGCCGGTGACCTTGAAGTACTGCCGGGCCAGCTTCCACACCGACTCGACGGCCTCGCTGCCGCCGGTGGTGAAGAAGACCCGGTTCAGGTCACCGGGGGTGAGGGCGGCCAGGCGCTCGGCCAGCTCGATGGCGGCCGGGTGCGCGTAGGTCCACAGCGGGAAGTAGGCCAGCTTGGAGGCCTGCTCGGCCATCGCCTCGGCGATCTGCGTGCGGCCGTGCCCGACCTGGGTCACGAACAGCCCGGACAGGCCGTCCAGGTACTGGCGTCCGTGCTGGTCGTAGACGTACGGACCCTCACCGCGGCCGATCACCGGCACCTCGGCGTCGGCGTACGAGGACAGGCGGGTGAAGTGCATCCACAGGTGGTCCTTGGCGGCCTGCTGCTGGCGGTCGATACCTGGTTCCGTCATCGCGTTCCCCATGAGTAGGTCTGCTTGCGCAGCTTGAGATAGACGAAGCTCTCCGTGCTGTGCACCGTGTCCAGCGCCCGGACCCGGCTGAGGATGTCCAGCAGGTGGTCGTCGTCCTCGCAGACGACCTCGATCAGGAGGTCGAACGACCCCGCCGTGATCACGACGTAGTCGATCTCCTCCATGCCGGCCAGGGTGTCCGCGACCCGCTGCGGGTCACCCTCGCACTTGACGCCGATCATGGCCTGCCGGGCGAACCCGAGGGTGAGCGGATCGGTGACGCCGCAGATCTGGATGATCCCGGAGTCCAGCAGCCGTTGGACGCGCTGCCTGGTCGCCGCCTCGGACAGCCCGACGTCCTTGGCGAGCATGGTGTACGAACGGCGGCCGTCCTTCTGCAGCTCCTCGATCAGCCGCTTGGACACCGCGTCCAGCGTCGGCCGGTTCCTGCCGCGCTGGCCGGCACCGTCCGTGCCCTCACTCATCGGTCCTCCCGTTCTCCAGCCATGCTGCCAAGATCTTCCCAAAAATCAAAGGATTCCGTTGTACGAGCCACTCAATTCGACGGAATCCCTTGTGCCTTGGCTCACCATCTGCGACAGTCTCCACCACACAACGGACACGACCCGTGCCCGGGCGGTGTCGTGGCCGACGGCCGGATCCGCGGGAGGTAGATCGGTGGCTGGTACTGGCGGGCTCGCCCAGCTGTCCAACTTCGTCAACGGCGAGTACGTCGCCCCGGTGGACGGGCGGCGGCTGGACGTGGTCGACCCCACCACCGGCGAGGCGTACGCGCAGGCGCCGAACTCTCGGGCCGAAGACATCGACAGCGCCTGCAAGGTCGCCGCCACCGCGTTCGAGACCTGGCGCGACGCCACGCCGGCCGAGCGCTCGCTGGCCCTGCACCGGTTCGCCGACGCGCTGGAGTCCCGCGCCGACGACCTGGTGGACGCCGAGGTCCGCAACACCGGCAAGCCGCGCGAGCTGACCCGCACCGAGGAGATCGGCCAGCTGCTGGACTGCGTGCGGTTCTTCGCCGGCGCCGCCCGGGTGCTGGAGGGCCGGGCCGGCGCCGAGTACCTGGCCGACCACAGCTCCTGGGTCCGCCGCGAGCCGATCGGGGTGATCGGCCAGGTCACGCCCTGGAACTATCCGATGCTGATGGCCGCGTGGAAGTTCTCCCCCGCGATCGCGGCCGGCAACACCATCGTGCTCAAGCCGTCCGACACCACCCCGGCCAGCACCCTGCTGATGGCCGAGATCGCCTCGGAGTTCCTGCCGCCCGGGGTGTTCAACGTGGTCACCGGCGACCGCGACACCGGCCGCGCGCTGGTCGAGCACCCGATCCCGGCCATGGTCTCGGTGACCGGCAGCGTGCGCGCCGGCACCGAGGTCGCGCAGTCCGCGTCCGCCGACCTCAAGCGGCTGCACCTGGAGCTGGGCGGCAAGGCCCCGGTGATCGTGTTCGACGACGCCGACGTGGAGCGGGCGGCCACCGGGATCGCGGAGGCCGCGTACTTCAACGCCGGGCAGGACTGCACCGCCGCGACCAGGGTCCTGGCCGGGCCGCGCGTGCATGACGACTTCGTCGCGGCGATCACCGAGGCGGCCAAGGGCACCGCCGTCGGCGGCCCGGACGTCGCCGACGCGTACTTCGGCCCGCTGAACAACCCGAACCAGCTCGCGCGCGTGTCCGGCTTCCTCGATGACGCGCCGGACCACGTGCAGGTCCAGACCGGCGGTCACCGGGTCGGCGAGCGCGGCTACTTCTACGCGCCCACCGTCGCCTCCGGGCTGCGCCAGGACGACCGGATGATCCAGGAGGAGATCTTCGGCCCGGTGGTCACCGTGCAGCGGTTCAGCGACGAGGACCAGGCGCTGGCCTGGGCGAACGGGGTGCAGTACGGGCTGGCGTCCAGCGTCTGGACCCGCGACCACGGGCGCGCGATGCGGATGGCGCGGCGGCTGGACTTCGGCTGCGTGTGGATCAACACGCACATCCCGATCGTGGCCGAGATGCCGCACGGCGGCTTCAAGCACTCCGGCTACGGCAAGGACCTCTCGATGTACTCGCTGGAGGAGTACACCCGCATCAAGCACGTCATGAGCTACCTCGGCTAGCCCGCCCCCGCCGCGCCACTCCCGCCACACCGGCAACGTCGCCGACCCGAAAGGCGGTCCGTCATGAGTACCGAGACCTCACCGGCCTCTCACGCGGCGGAGGCGCCCTCGGCCGCGCAGCCGAACCCGCCACCGGCGATCTGCCTGGACGGGGTGGCCAAGACGTACGAATCGAGGCACGGCGACGTGACCGCCGTGCACGATCTCGACCTGGAGATCGCCGAGGGCGAGTTCTTCTCCCTGCTCGGCCCGTCCGGCTGCGGCAAGACCACCACGATGCGGATGGTCGCCGGTTTCGAGCGGCCCAGCCGGGGCACGGTGCGGCTGCACGGCGAGGACGTCACCGCGGTCCCGCCGCACCGCCGGGACGTGAACATGGTGTTCCAGAGCTACGCGCTGTTCCCGCACATGTCGGTGTACGACAACATCGCGTTCGGGCTGCGCCGCCGCCGGGTGCCCGCCTCGGAGGTCACGGGCCGGGTGGAGGCGATGCTGGAGCTGGTGCAGCTCACCGGGGAGCGCAAGCGCCGCCCGGGCCAGCTCTCCGGCGGCCAGCAGCAGCGGGTGGCGCTGGCCCGCGCGCTGGTCAACCGCCCGCGCGCGCTGCTGCTGGACGAACCGCTGGGCGCGCTGGACCTCAAGCTGCGCCAGTCCATGCAGACCGAGCTCAAGCGCATCCAGCGCGAGGTCGGGATCACGTTCGTCTACGTGACCCACGACCAGGGCGAGGCGCTGACCATGTCGGACCGGATCGCCGTGATGAACGCCGGGGTCATCGAGCAGCTCGGCGCCCCGGCCGAGGTGTACGAGCGGCCGGCGTCGCGGTTCGTCGCCGGGTTCATCGGCACCTCGAACCTGCTGTCCGCGCCCGTCGACCGGGTCGAGGGCACGCTGGCCGTGCTGCGGCCCGGCGAGCGGCAACGCATCCTGGTCCACGCCGCTCAGGCCCGCACTGGCGAACAGCTCGACCTGACCGTCCGCCCGGAGAAGGTCCGGCTCTCGATCGACGAACCGACCGAGCCGTCCGAACACGAGCTGGACTGCCGGCTGCGCGGCGAGGTCACCGACGTGACCTACCTCGGGTCCGCCACCCACTACACCGTGCGGACCTCGCTGGGCTGCGACGTCGCGGTGTACGTGCAGAACGCGCACGACGCGACGAACGTGGCATGCCGGGGCGAGCAGGTCTGGCTGGCCTGGCGCTCGGAGCACTCGTACCCGCTGAGCGGCACCCGGTCATGAACCGCCCAGCCACGAACCGGGCGCTGCTGCGCGGGGTGACCCGGCGGCGGTTCGACAGGCGCGCGGCGCTGCGGCTCGGCGCCACGGCGGCCGGCGGGGTCGCGGCGTCGGCGGCGCTGGCCGCGTGCGGGGTGCAGAGCCAGCGCCAGGAGCCGATGACCGAGGCGCAGGCCCGCGAGTTCTGGGCGTCGCAGCGCCAGCACGGCACCGCGAACTTCGCCAACTGGCCGCTGTACATGGACGCCGACCGCACCCCGCTCAAGGAGTTCACCGCCCGCACCGGGATCACCGTGAACTACTCCGAGCCGATCAACGACATGCCGTCCTGGTTCGGCAAGATCCAGCCGCAGCTCGCCGCCGGCCAGTCCATCGGCTACGACCTGATCATGATCTCCAGCGGCGTGACGTTCACCAAGCTGCGGGCGCTGGGCTACTTCGTGCCGCTGGACCGCTCGCGGCTGCCGAACTTCACCGCCAACGCCGGCGAGCAGTACCGGCATTCGACGTTCGACCCCGGCAACATCTACAGCATCCCGTACACGGCCGGGATCACCGGGATCGCTTACAACCCGAAGTACGTCAAACGCAAGATCACCAGCATCGCGGACCTCTGGGACCCCGCGTTCGCCGGCCGGGTCGGCATGTTCGCCGACAGCGACGAGATGGCCAACTTCGGCCTGATGCGCATCGGCGTCGCGCCGGAGAAGTCCACCCCGGACGACTGGCGCCGCGCCGCCAAGGTGCTGCGCGAGCAGCGCGACGCCGGCCTGGTGCGGGCCTACTACAACCAGAACTACGTCAAGCCGCTCGCCGGCGGCGACATCTGGCTCACCATGGCCTGGTCCGGCGACGTCTTCCAACAGAACATCTCGGAGAACACCGGCCTGGAGTTCGTCATCCCGGAGGAGGGCGGCACCCTCTGGACGGACAACATGACGATCCCGCGCGGCGCCGAGAACCCGCTGGACGCGATGACGCTGATGGACAACTTCTACGCCCCGCCGGTGGCCGCCCAGCTCACCGAGATCATCAACTACATCAGCCCGGTGCCCGCCGTGCACGACCTGATCGCCGCGCACGCCGAAGGAGCCACCGGCGAGGAGAAGGACACCCTGACCACGCTGGCCGAGAGCCCGCTGCTGTTCCCCACCGAGGCGGAGTACGCGCGGCTGCACCCGTTCGGCGACCGCACCCCGGTGCAGGACCGCCTGTTCCAGGGCCTGTTCGAGCCGATCTCGGAGGGCTGATGAAGACCGTGCGCGGGGCACTGACCCCGTACCTGCTGATCCTGCCCGGCGGGCTGTGGATGGCCGTGTTCTTCGTGGTCCCCGCCGTGTTCATGCTCTCGATGTCGCTGCAGAGCGGTGACGTGGTCACCGGCTTCCGGCCGACGTTCGAGCTGTCCAACTACGTCGACGGGTTCGGGTTCTACTACGGCCAGTTCCTCCGGTCCCTCGGCTACGGGCTCGCGGCCACCGCGCTGACCATCGTGATCGGCTACCCGGTGGCGTACTGGATCGCCTTCCACGGCGGTACCCGCAAGTCGCTCTACCTGCTGCTGATGCTGCTGCCGTTCTTCGTCTCGTTCGTGCTGCGCACCACCTCGTGGAGCTTCCTGCTGGCGGACAACGGCGTGATCCTGGGCGCGCTGAAGGCCATCGGCCTGGTGCCCGACCAGTTCCACGTGCTAGCCACCGCGCCGGCGGTGGTGCTCGGGCTGACGTACAACTGGTTGCCGTTCATGGTGCTGCCCATCTACGTGGCCCTGGAACGGGTGGACGTACGGCTGGTCGAGGCCGCCAACGACCTGTACGCGCACCGGGCCGCCGCGTTCACGCACGTGGTCCTGCCGCTGTCACTACCCGGTGTGTTCGCCGGGGTGATTATGACGTTCGTGCCCGCCAGCTCGGACTACGTCAACGCCCAGCTGCTCGGCGGCACCTCGAACACCATGGTCGGCAACGTGATCCAGAACCAGTACTTCGTGGCCAGCAACTATCCGGTCGCGGCGGCGCTGTCGTTCGCGCTGATGGCCCTGCTGCTGGCCGGCATCTTCTCCTACGCGCGGGCGCTCGGGACCCAGGACGTGATGGAGGCGGCGGCGAGATGACGACCGTGACGACGGAGACGGCCGAGCCCGACGCCCTCCCCGCCAACCCGCGACGGGGTAAGCGAACGTCCGGCCGGGCGCTTCGTGCATGGACGCTGCTGGTGCTGGCCTGGCTGTTCCTGCCGGTCGCCGGCATGATCGTGTTCGGCTTCAACGACACCCAGGGCAAGTTCAACAACACCTGGCAGGGCTTCACGCTGCGCTGGTACCGAGACCTGTTCGCCATCCCGGACCTGACGGTCGCGCTGGTCAACTCCCTGACGATTGCCACCCTGACCGCCGTGATCGCCGGCGCGCTGGGCTCGCTGATCGGCTATGCGCTGGGCCGCTACCGGTTCCGGGGCGCGGGCCTGACCGACCTGGTGATGTTCGCGGCCATCTCCGCGCCGGAGGTGGTGATGGGCGCCTCGCTGCTGTCCATGTACCTCAACCTGGGCATCCCCCGCGGCTACCTGACCATCCTGATCGCGCACGTGATGTTCTCGGTGTCCTTCGTGGCGATCACCGTACGTGCCCGGACGGTCACGCTGGACCCGTCCCTGGAGGAGGCCGCGCGCGACCTGGGCGCCACCCCGGCGGCGACGTTCCGGCTGGTCACCGTGCCGATGCTGCTGCCGGGCATCCTGGCCGGCGCGGTGCTCGCGTTCGCGCTGTCCATCGACGACTTCATCATCACGAACTTCACCGCCGGCTCCACCCAGACGTTCCCACTCTGGATCTGGGGCGCCACCCGCCTCGGCATCCCGCCCCAGGTGAACGTCATGGGAACGCTGATCTTCGCAATAGGCGTGATCATCGCCGCCGCCAGCACCCTGGCCACCCGCCGAAACGCCCGCTGACAAAGAACCCGGGATCACGAACTCCGCTGCCCGATACGGTCGAAGACCCGCCACACGCCAGCGCCCACGGGCTCCGGCCGCCACACCCCATCGGCCGGGCGAACGGTGGCCTCCACCTCCACCCGGAGCCGATCCACCGCCGCCAGCAGCGCACCATGCTGTTCCCACGCCGCGGCATCCACGGCCGGATCGACGAACAACAGCCCGGCCAGCCGATCACGACGCGCCCGCAGCTCGATAAGCCGCTCGGCCACCAGCGACCTGGACAACTCCGCCGCCGAAGTGTCCACAGTAGACATCGTATCCGCAAACGCATCCACGACCTCGGCCAACGCGAGCCTGGCCTCCGGACTGTACGCACCGCCCAGATCACTTTCAGGCACGAAGTACGTCCGATCCAACACCGCCCGACTCAGGTTGCGCAGCGAAACGTAGCAATGCTCCAGCCCCGTAAGAGCGGTCCGCAATCGAGGCTGAGCCTCCCGAGCCGCCCGGCCACGCGGGTTGAGCCGGGCGCTCTCCTCCGTACGGGCCAGTTGCAGGTCAGCACGGCGCACCTCGGCGCCCAGATCACGTGCCCGCTGCAGGAACCGCGACGCCTCCGCCCGCGTCCAGTCTCCGCGCAGCGCAACCGCGAACTCCCGGGCGTACGCCTCGAGCTTGCCGACCAGCTCGCCGATCGCGTCGTCGGCGGGCTGGATGTAGAGCGGCGGAGCGATCACGACGTTGACGATGATGCCGATCGCCGCGCCGATGAGCGTCTCCACCACCCGGCCGACGGCGGCGGTCTCCGCGCCGAACGCGCCGAGCATGCTCGACGAGCTGCCGATCCCGGCCGCCGCGAGCACCAGCATCGCGCTGATCGGCACCTCCAGCAGGTGCGGGCCGAGCCGCATCACCCGCCCGACCACCAGCGAGACGCCGACCACCAGGCCGAGGCTCCACCAGGTCAGCCCGGTAAGGCTGGCCACCCCGACGGCGACGAGCACGCCGGTCACCACGCTGGCGATGCGGTCCAGGCCGTGCGCGAACGTGCCGTACAGGGTCAGCTGGACGACCAGCAGCGCGGTCAGCGGCGCCAGGATCGGCTGGTCGGTGGTGTGCAGCAGGTCCGCGACGACGAACGAGAGCACCGCCGCGAGGGTCGTCTTGGCGGTGCGCAGGCCGGGGGTGCGGCCGCGACGGAAGCACGCGGACCACGCGCGGCGCGCGGACTCGGAGAGGCGGTCGAGAGAGAGCACCGAGGGACATCGCGCCAGGCCCCCCAGGTTGTTCCCGCATCCCGGCGGGACGTGTCACGGATAACGTTTAGAAGCAAACTGCACCGACTAGTCGGTATAGTTACGAACCATGAACATGCTCCAGGCGGCGCGCCAGCTCGGCACCACGTGGGTGTACGGGCGGTTGTACGACGACCCGTTCAACCAGCTCCTGCTGCGGGCCGGCCGGATGGATCCGTACCCGCTCCACGCCAGGCTCCGCGCGGACGGACCGGTCACGCGCAGCCGCTCCGGCGACTGGGTCGTCACCGGGCACGAGCTGGCCAACGGCGTGCTCAGGGACCGCCGCTTCGGCGTCCGCAACACCCCGTACGACCCGGGCGCCGCGAGCGAGCTGGGCTACGCGTCCGGCGCGGAGCACCACTTCTCGATCCTGGAGATCGACCCGCCGGACCACGGCCGGCTGCGCAAGCTCGCCGCGCCCGCGTTCAGCCCCCGGATGATGGCCGAGTACCGGCTGGAGATCGAGCGGCTGACCGCCCAGCTCCTGGACGCAACCCCCGGCCGGTTCGACCTGATGACGACCATCGCCGGCCCGCTGCCGATCGCGGTGATCACCAGGCTGCTCGGCATCCCGGACGCCGACGCCGCGCGGTTCCAGCGCTACGGCCGGGTCGTCGGGTCGTCGCTGGACGGCGTCCGGTCGCCCCGGCACGCGCGCCGGCTGGCGAGGGCCACCCGCGACATCGAGGAGCTGTTCGCCGGCATGGCGCGCGCGTCCGCGCCAGACGACCGGCACCTGGTCGGCCGCCTCGCCGCCGACCTGAGAGCCGGCCGGCTCACCCCGCGCGAGCTGCTGTCGCTCAGCCGGATCCTGCTGATCGCCGGCTTCGAGACGACGGTGAACCTGATCGGAAACGGCGTGCTCGCGCTGCTGCGCAACCCCGAGCAGTGGCGCGCGTTGCGGGACGACCCCGAGCTGGCCGGCGCCGCGGTCGAGGAGATCCTGCGCTACGACTCGCCGGTCCAGGCCACCCTGCGGTTCGCCCGCGAGGACGTCGAGCTGGGCGGGCGCCGGATCGCCCGAGGCGACAGCGTGTACATCCTGCTCGGCGCCGCGAACAGGGACCCGAGCGTGTACTCCGACCCGACCGCTTCGACATCCGGCGCACCCCGGAGGCGAGCCACCTGGCGTTCGGCGGCGGCGCGCACTACTGCCTCGGCGCCCCGCTGTCCCGTCTGGAGGGCGAGGTCGTGTTCCGCGCGCTGGCGCAGCGGATGCCCGACCTGCGGCCGGCCGGCCCGGCGCGCCGCCGCCCGCTGATGACCCTGCGCGGGCTCGCCGAGCTGCCGGTCAGGGCCTGACCACCCGATACGTCAGGTGGGCAGCGCCGGCGCCCTCCGCCACCCCGACCTGCTCCAGCCGAGGCCGGTCGGCGCCGAGGTTGTCGAACAGCCGCAGCCCGGCGCCGATCAGCACCGGCAGCACGTGCAGCCGCAACTGGTCCACCACACCGGCCCGCAGCGCCTGCTGGACGGTGTCCGCGCCGCCGGCGATGTCGACGTTCCCGTCGCCGGCCACCGCCCGCGCCCGCTCCACCGCGTCCCGGATGTCCTCTGTGACGAACGTGAAGCTGGTGCCACCCTGCTTGACCAGCGTCGGCCGGGGCCGGTGGGTGAGCACGAACACCGGCGTGCGGAACGGCGGGTCCTCGCCCCAGTGTGCCTCGCCGGTGTCGTACATCATCCGGCCCATCACCACCGCGCCGGTGGCGTCGAACCAGTCGCCGATGACCTCGGAGTCCCGGTCCCGCGAGCCGCCGGAGAGCCCCTGCCGCTCCCGCCAACTGGCCAGGCTCGCGATCCACTCGTGCAGCGCGTCCGCGCCCTCACCACCGGGCTTGGACACGCTCACGTCCGTACCCGCCATGAACCCGTCCAGCGACACCATCAGGTCCGCGGTGACGATCGCCATGCTCGTTCTCCTCCCGGTCTCACTCACGAAGGAGTCGGAGCCGACCCGGCCGGTTTGACGTCGCGGCGTCAGCCGGCCACCACGATCTTTCCCAGCTCGGCGGCCGAGCTGAGCAGCTCGTGGCGGGGCAGCACCCGGACGGTGTAGCCGATCAGCCCGGCGTGCGGCAGCGGGACGACCGCCTCGAACCGGACGCCGTCGGCCTCGACGCCGCCGACGTGCGCCATCGGGGCGGTCACCGGGTCGTCCAGCTCGTCGGTGTCGTCCACCCGGCCGACCACCGCCTGCACCGTCACGTCGTCGGGCTTCAAACCAGCCAGCTCGACCGAGGCGCGCACCGTCAGCGGCGCGCCGACCACCGGGCTGTCCGGCACCCCGGAGGCGTCCACCCCGGTGATCCGTACCCGGGGCCAGGAGCCGTTGAGCCGGCGCCGGTACTCGGCCAGCCGGCGGGCGCCCGCGTAGTCACCCCCGCTGACCTCGGCCGCCGCGCGGGCCGCCGGCCGGTACCAGTCGAGCACGTACTCGCTGACCATCCGGGTGGCCTGCACCTGCGGGCGCAGCGTGGCCAGGGTGTGCCGGACCAGCTCCACCCAGCCGGTGGGCACCCCGTCGGCGTCGCGGCGGTAGAACGTCGGCGCCACCTGGGTGCCGAGCAGCTCGTACAGCGCGGCCGCCTCCAGGTCGTCGCGGCGGCTCGGGTCGCTGACGCCGTCGGCGGTCGGGATCGCCCACCCGTTGCGGCCGTCGTACAGCTCGTCCCACCAGCCGTCGCGCACCGACAGGTTCAGCCCGCCGTTCAATACCGCCTTCATCCCGGACGTGCCGCACGCCTCCAGCGGCCGCAGTGGGTTGTTCAGCCACACGTCGCAGCCCCAGTACAGGTAGCGGGCCATCGACATGTCGTAGTCGGGAAGGAACACGATCCGGTGCCGGACCTCGGGGTCGTCGGCGAACCGCACGATCTGCTGGATCAGCGCCTTGCCGCCGTCGTCGGCCGGGTGCGACTTGCCGGCCACCACCAACTGCACCGGGTGCTCGGGGTCGAGCAGTAAAGACCGCAGCCGGCCCGGGTCGCGCAGCATCAGGGTCAGCCGCTTGTACGTGGGCACCCGCCGGGCGAACCCGATGGTGAGCACGTCCGGGTCGAACACCGAGTCCGTCCAGCCCAGCTCCGGGGCCGAGGCACCGCGCTCCAGCCAGGCCGCCCGCACCCGCCGGCGCACCTCGTCCACCAGCCGCCCGCGCAGCTCGCCGCGCAGCCGCCACAGCTCCAGGTCGGACACCTCGGCCAGTGTTCTCGCCTCACTCGCCGGCGGGGCTTGATCAGCGCTCCCCACGGGCTCGCTTCCGTACCGGTGCGGGTCGCGCTGAGGCCGCGCGTCCGTCCCCTCCAACCCCGGCTCCCCGAGCAGCTCAGTGACCTCGCGCGACGCCCAGGTGTGCCCATGAACACCGTTCGTGACCGAACCGATCGGCACCTCGTCGGTGTCGAACCCACCCCACAGCCCGCCGAACATCTCCCGGGACACCTGCCCGTGCAGCCGGGACACCCCGTTCGCGCGCTGGGCCAGCCGCAGCCCCATGTGCGCCATGTTGAACATCCCCGGGTTGTCCTCCGCACCCAACGCGAGCACCCGGTCCAGCGGCACGTCCGTCAGCAGCGACTCGCCGCCGTCCTCACCGGGGCCGAAGTAGTACCGCACCAGGTCCACCGGGAACCGGTCGATGCCGGCCGGCACCGGCGTGTGCGTGGTGAACACGGTGCCGGCACGCACCGCCGCGACCGCCTCGTCGAAGTCCAGCCCGGACCCGGCGACCAGCTCGCGGATCCGCTCCAGGCCCAGGAAGCCGGCGTGCCCCTCGTTGGTGTGGAACACCTCGGGCGAGGGATGCCCGGTCAGTTCGCAGTAGGCCCGCACCGCCCGTACCCCGCCAACCCCGACCAGGATCTCCTGGCGGATCCGATGATCCTGGTCACCGCCGTACAGCCGGTCGGTGATCCCCCGAAGGTCGGGCTCGTTCTCCTCGATGTCCGAGTCCAGCAACAGCAGCGGCACCCGCCCGACCACCGCCTGCCAGACCCGGGCGTACAGCGTGCGCCCGGCCGGCATACCCACGGTGACCAGCACCGGAGCCCCGTCCGCCCCGGTGAGCAGCCGCAACGGCAGCCCCTGCGGGTCCAGCGCGGGGTAGTGCTCCTGCTGCCAGCCGTCCAGCGACAGCGACTGCCGGAAGTACCCGGACCGGTAGAGCAGCCCGACGCCGATCAGCGGCACGCCGAGGTCGGACGCGGCCTTGAGGTGGTCGCCGGCGAGCACACCCAGCCCGCCGGAGTAGTTCGGCAGCACCTCGCTGACGCCGAACTCCATGGAGAAGTACGCGATCGCCGCCGGCAGCTCCGCCTCGTTGCCCTGCTGGCGCTGGTACCAGCGCGGCTCGGTCAGGTAGGCGTGCAGGTCGGCGGCCTGGGTCCGCACCCGCTCCACCAGCTCGGCGTCGGCGGCCAGCTCGTCCAGCCGGTGGGTGGGCACCTCGCCGAGCAGCCGCACCGGATCCTCGGACGCGCGGTCCCACGCCGTCGGGTCGATGGCGGCGAACAGGTCCTGGGTCGGCGGGTGCCAACTCCAGCGAAGGTTCGCGGCCAGCTCCTGCAGCGGCGCGAGCGGCTCGGGCAGTTGGGCTCGGACCGTGAACCGGCGTAGTGCTCTCACGCCGCGACAGCGTACGTGAATCGATTGCGGGATCGGTCCAGCCGTGCACTGGGCGAAAAAGATCAGCTTAGGAGACCGCTCACCGAACGAACCGGGTCGGGAGGTGATGAGTCAAAGCCCTCCCTGGTGGATACTTCTAACCTGTCAGGCCGGGGGTGCTGAATCGAAGCAAGCTGGGGATGTGGTGCGCCGTGAGCGGACGGCTCGGGATCGACGAGGTGACCCCGGCGGTCGGCGGCGGCCGTCTTCCGAGCAAGGCCGTCGTCGGCGAGAGCATCCCGATCCGGGCCACCGTGTGGCGGGAGGGGCACGACGCGGTCGCGGCCACCGTGGTGTGGCGCAAGCTCGGCGCGAGCGGACCCGGCCGGCAGGTGCGGATGGACCCGGTCGGCATCGGCATCGACAGGTGGGCGGCGCGGGTGGTGGCGGACTCCCCCGGGCTGTGGACGTTCCGGGTGGACGCCTGGGGCGACCCGTGGAGCACCTGGAAGCACAACATCCGCGCCAAGGTGGACGCCGGGCAGCGGCCCGACGAGCTGGCCAACGACTTCGAGACCGGCGCGCTGCTGGTCGAGCGGGTGGCCCGCCGCCCCGGCGAGCGGCTCAACCGCGACCTGCTGTTCGGCGCCGCCACCGCGCTGCGCGACGCCGTGCGCAGCCTCCCGGAACGGCTCGCGCCCGCGCTGTCCGAACCGGTGGACACGATCATGACCGAGCGGCCGGTGCGCGACCTGCTCACCCGGGGGCGGGTGCACCAGGTCTGGGTCGACCGCCGGCGCGCGCTGTACGGCTCCTGGTACGAGATGTTCCCCCGGTCCACCGGCGGGCGTGACGAGACCGGCCGCGCGGTGCACGGCACGTTCGTCACCGCGTCCAAGGACCTCGACCGGATCGCGTCGATGGGCTTCGACGTGGTGTACCTGCCGCCGATCCACCCGATCGGCGAGGTCAACCGCAAGGGCCCGAACACGCCCGCGTTCCCCGGCGGGAACCCTCGGCCGGAACCGGGCGTGGTGGGCTCGCCGTGGGCGATCGGCTCCAAGGAGGGCGGCCACGACGCCATCCACCCGGAGCTGGGCGACCTCGACGAGTTCGACGACTTCGTGCGCCGCGCCCACGAGCTGGGCATGGAGGTCGCGCTGGACCTGGCCCTGCAGTGCGCGCCCGACCACCCGTGGGTGAGCGCGCACCCGGAGTGGTTCGTCAAGCGCCCGGACGGCTCGATCGCCTACGCGGAGAACCCGCCGAAGAAGTACCAGGACATCTACCCGGTCAACTTCGACGAGGACCCGGACGGCCTGTACGCGGAGGTGCTGCGGGTCTGCACGCACTGGATCGAGCACGGCGTGCGGATCTTCCGGGTGGACAACCCGCACACCAAGCCGCCGAACTTCTGGCACTGGCTGATCTGGAAGATCAAGTCTGACTACCCGGACGTGATCTTCCTGTCCGAGGCGTTCACCCGGCCGGCACGGCTCTACGGGCTGGCGAAGCTGGGCTTCACCCAGTCGTACACGTACTTCACCTGGCGCACCGGCAAGGACGAGCTGGTCGAGTTCGCCGCCGAGCACGCCGGCCGGGCCGACGAGTGCCGGCCCAACCTGTTCGTGAACACGCCCGACATCCTGCACGCCTCGCTGCAGCACGGCGGCCGCGGCATGTTCGCGCTGCGCGCCGCGCTGGCCGCCACCCTCTCCCCGTCCTGGGGGATGTACTCGGGCTACGAGCTGTTCGAGCACCAGGCCGTCCGCCCGGGCAGCGAGGAGTACCTGGACTCGGAGAAGTACCAGCTGCGCCCGCGCGACTTCGACGCCGCGCTGCACACCGGCAACTCGCTGGCCCCCTGGATCACCCGGCTCAACGAGATCCGCGCCGCGCACCCGGCCCTGCAGCAGCTGCGCGAGCTGCACTTCCACTACGTGGACGACGACGCGCTGCTGGCGTACTCCAAGATCGACCCGGTCACCGGGGACACGGTGATCTGCGTGGTCACCCTGGACCCCGGCGCCGCCCGCCAGGGCACCGTCTGGCTCGACCTGCCCGCCCTCGGCCTGAACTGGGGCGACACGTTCGGCGTGCACGACGAGGTGACCGGCGAGGGCTACACCTGGGGCCAGTCCAACTTCGTCCGCCTCGAACCCTGGCGCGCCGTCTGTCACATTTTCGCTGTTCACACCCCGTGAGTGGTTAGGGCCGCTAGAGCGGCCCTAACCACTCACGGGTGCTGACCTGCGCAAACCGGTGGCCAGGAGGGTGGCGACGAGGGGGAGGTCGTGTTCGGTGCCGCCGAGGCGGGCGGTGTTGAGGGCCAGGGTGACGGTGCCTGTCCAGGCCAGGGCGGCGGCGTGGCGGCTTTCCTGGTCGGCGAGGTCGGGGGCGGCCAGGGTGATCACCTGGGTGGCGAACTCGACGAGCTCGGAGTGGAAGTTGTGCATGCAGCGGGCCACCTCGGGGTGGGTGTCGGCCTCGCGCCAGAGGATGGTGCGGACCAGGGTGGACCGCTGCTGGGACGCGGTGATCCGCTCTGCCAGCCGCAGCAGTGAGCCGGCCACGTCGCCGGGCACCACGACCTCGGCGGGGTCGTGCGGCACGGCCGGCGGCATCCGCTCCGCGAACAGGGCGGTGAGCAGGTCGATCTTGCGCGCGAAGTGGTAGAAGAGCAGGCCCTTGGGCACCTTCGCGGCCTTGGCCACGCGCGCGGTCGGGGTGGCGTCGAAGCCGTGATGGGCGAACAGCTCCTCGGCGGCGTCCAGGATGCGTTCCCGGGTGGCCTCGCCAGGGGCCAGCGCGCTGTCCGCCATGTCGCCTCCCTCATTCCGCCCGCGCGCGAGACGGCTCACCGCGCGCGGCGACGCCCGGAGACGCTACCGCCTCCGGGCGCCGGTTGAACTCGTCCGACGGGTTGGTCAGTGGCCAACCGCCGCCTGGTGTGCCTTGGTGCTCTCCGGCACCGCCAGCAGCCCGAGGACCACGGCGATCGCGCCGACCACCCATGCGGTCCAGGACGCCGCCAGGTGCGTGCCGAAGAAGCCGAGCACCCATGGCGAGATGAACAGCAACACACCGAGCCCGGCGTGTACGTACTCCGAGCTCACCGCGCCGGGCTGGGCCAGCGACCACAACGACGCGAGCACCAGCAACACACCGAACACGATCAACGTGAGTGCGGCGGTGCGACCGGTCATGGTCCAGATCGGGGACAGCACGGCGTACAGGCCCGCCACCCCGACTACCCAGTCCTGCCACCGCGTCCAAGTCTTCATAACCGATGCCTCCCCGTGAGCACGAGAACCAGAACTGACACCACCGAAGCTATGCCTGACTGACCGCCCGGTCAAGACCTCGTGAGCTAACAGACAAGTCACGGCGAGGATGCCGTTTCCCCAGCTCACAGCCGTAACCCAGCGGACGGCACGAGCCCGTGGTACGCAGAGGCCATGGGGTATGACGTTGCGGCGGTTCGCACGCGGTTCCCGGCACTGGCCGAGGGGGCCGCGCACTTCGACGGGCCCGGGGGCTCGCAGGTGCCGGACGCGGTGGGTGAAGCGGTGGCGCGGACGTTGACGTCCGGGATCTCCAACCGGGGGCAGAACACGGTGTCCGAGCGCCGGGCCGACGGCATCGTGCGCGACGCCCGCGCGGCCATGGCCGACCTGCTCGGCGCCGACGCGGGCGGGATCGTGTTCGGGCGGAGCATGACGCAGCTGACCTACGACTTCTCCCGCGCGCTGGCCAAGGGCTGGTCGGCGGGCGACGAGGTGGTGGTCAGCCGGCTCGACCACGACGCCAACGTGCGGCCGTGGGTCCAGGCGGCCGCCGCCGCGGGCGCGACCGTCAGGTGGGCGGAGTTCGACAGGGACACCAGCGAGCTGAGCGTGGCCGACGTCGAACGCGCGCTGTCGAAGCGGACCAAGCTGGTCGCGGTGACCGGCGCGTCCAACCTGCTCGGCACCCGGCCCGACCTGCGCGCGATCGCGGACGCCGTCCACAACGCCGGCGCGCTGCTCTACGTCGACGGCGTGCACCTGACCGCCCACGCCCCCATCGACGTCACCGCGATCACGGCGGACTTCTACGCCTGCTCGCCGTACAAGTTCCTCGGCCCGCACTGCGGGGTGCTGGCCGCCGCCCCGGCCACGCTGGACCAGCTGCGCCCGGACAAGCTGCTGCCGTCCACCGACGTCGTCCCGGAGCGGTTCGAGCTGGGCACGCTGCCCTACGAGCTGATGGCCGGCACCACCGCCGCGGTGGACTTCCTCTCCGAGCTCGCCCCCGGCGACGCGCGCGGCCGCCGCGAGAAGCTCGTGACCAGCCTGACCGCCGTGGAGGAGCACGAGAACGAGCTCCGCGACGTCACCGAGAAGGCACTCGCCGCCATGGACGCCGTCACGCTGTACGGGCACGCGCGCGAGCGGACCCCGACGCTGCTGTTCTCCATCGCCGCCCACGACTCGGCCGGCGTGGCGCGCGCGCTCGCGCAAGAAGGCGTGAACGCCCCGGCGGGCAGCTTCTACGCGCTGGAACCGTCCCGCTGGATCGGGCTCGGCGACGCCGGCGCGGTGCGGGTCGGCATGGCGCCCTACACCGACTCCTCGGACGTCGAGCGCCTGCTCGCCGCCGTCGAACGGATCGCTACCTAGAAGAGCATCGCGTATGTGCCTGAGCCGCCCGAAGATTCACTTCGCGACGGCCGGAGCCCGAGACTGTGGGTGTTGCTCAGAGGGTTGTTCACGAATCGCCTCCGGCGATCACACCGCCTGATCCAGGCACTCGGACGAGCCTTCGGCCCGCCCTCGCGCCAGGAGCGTGAACAACCCTCTGCCGGTGTTGATCACCTCACCCAAGGAGCTCCACGATGAGCACACTGCGCACGCTGTCATTGCTGGTCGCAACGGTCTCGATGGCGCTGGGCGCCGGCGTGTTCGCGGACTGGTCACACACGATCATGAGAGGGCTCGGGCGCACCGACGACCGCACCTTCGTCACCGCCTTCCAACAGCTCGACACGGCGATCCTGAACGGCTGGTTCATCGGCTTCAGCTTCATCGGGGCGCTGGTGTTCGGGACCATCGCGGCGATCCTGAACGCGCGGACGCCGGCGCTGTGGTGGATCGTCCTCGCGCTGGTCCTGCACCTGGTGGTGGTCGTGCTGACCATTTCGATCAACGTGCCGATGAACGACGCGCTCAAGGCCGCCGGCGACCCGAACCACATCCCCGACCTGGCCGCCGTTCGCGCCGCGTTCGACGAGGCCAAGTGGCGCGCCTGGAACCTGGTGCGCACCGTGCTCGACGTCGCCGCGTTCGTGTCACTGGCCTGGGCGCTGGTGCTGCACGGCCGCGCCACCGGCGCCCCGACCGGCCTTTAGGGCGAACGCCAGCCGTCCGTGCTGGTCAGGACCGTCAACCGCTGGGTGGCCCTGGTCAGCGCCACGTACAGCGCCCGCCGGCCGGTGGACGACTCCGCGATCAGCTCGGACGGCTCGACCAACAGCACGGCGTCGTACTCCAGGCCCTTGGCGGCCAGGCTGCCGGCGACCCGCAGCCGCTCCCCCGCCTCCTCCGCCTCGGCCGCCAGCCAGCCGGACACCTCGTCCGACCGGGACATCGTGGTGATCACCCCGACGGTGCCCTCCACCTCGGCGAGCAGCTCGGACACCGCCGCCACGGCCTCCGGGCGCAACGACGACGGGGTCACCGAGCGCACCGACGGCGAGAAGCCCGTGGAACGGACCGGCTTGGGCAGCTCGGCGGCGGACACCTCGTCGCGGACCACCGAGGCGGCCAGCTCGAAGATCTCCGCCGAGTTGCGGTAGTTCGTGGTGAGCTGGAACGAACGGCGCGCCTTGACCCGGCCCAGCGCGGACTCGCGCGCCTGGGCGGCCTCGTCGGAGTGCGGCCACGAGCTCTGCACCGGATCGCCGACGATCGTCCAGCTCGCGTACTGGCCCCGGCGCCCGAGCATGCGCCACTGCATCGGCGAGAGGTCCTGGGCCTCGTCCACGATGAGGTGGCCGTAGAAGAACTCCTTGCCCCGGCGGTTCTTCTGCCCCGGCTCGCCGGCCAGCACCCGCAGCTCGTCCAGCAGCGCCACGTCCGCCACCGACCAGTCCGGCTCCTCGGCGTCCGGAGCCCGGCGCCACGACCCCGCCAACTCGTCCACCTGACCCGATGACAACCACCGCCCGGCCACCGACGCCAACTTCTCCGGGTCGCCCAGCCAGGACAGCACGTCGGTCGGCGCGAGCACCGGCCACCACTCGTCCAGGAACGCGTCGAACTCCGACCGGTCGCGCAGCTCGGAGACCAGCGCATCGCGCGCGAACCCCAAGTCAGTCGCCGAGCGCCACAGCGCGTCCAACAACGCCGCGCCGGCCTCCCGCCGAGCCCGGTTCGGCGCCAGCCGCCCCTTGTGCACCGCGCGCCGTACCGAGGACAGCTCGGAGGAGGACAGCCGCAGCACCTGCCCCCGGTAGACCAGCCGCAGCTCGGTCGGGGCGCCCGGCGGGTCGAGCCCCAGCGCGGCCTTGAGCAGCCGGCGCATCCGTCCGGAGCCCTTCAGCTCGGCCAGCGCGGGCGGGTCCATCCGGGTCGCGCTCGCCCCGTCCAGCACCTCGCCCAGCGCGCGCAGCTCCACCGCGTCCTCGCCCAGCGACGGCAGCACCCGCGAGATGTACTCCATGAACACCGGCGACGGCCCGATCACCAGGACCCCGCCGGAGAGCCGGCGGCGGTCGGAGTAGAGCAGGTACGCCGCCCGGTGCAGCGCCACCGCCGTCTTGCCGGTACCCGGACCACCGGTGATCTCGGTGATCCCGCCGGCCGGGGCACGCACAGCCTCGTCCTGCTCGCGCTGGATGGTGGCCACGATGTCGCGCATGACCGGCCCGCGCGCCCGAGACAGGTCGGCCATCAGCGAGCCCTCGCCGACCACCGGCATGTCCTCCGGCGCGGCGTCGGGCATCAACAGGTCGTCGGAGATGTCGGTGACCCGCTGGCCGAACCCTCGGATGGTCCGCCTGCGGACCACGTCCATGGGCGCCTCGGGGGTGGCCCGGTAGAACGCGGCCGCCGCCGGCGCCCGCCAGTCGATCACCAGCGGCTCGAAGTCGGGGTCGCGCACGCCGAGGCGGCCCACGTACTGGGCGGCCCCGTCGGTCTTGTCCAGCCGGCCGAACACCAGCCCCTCGTGCTCGGTCTCCAGCTCGCGCAGCATCCGGCTGGCCTGGTAGACCATCACGTCCCGCTCGAACAGCGCGCCGGGGTGCCGTTCCTGGCCCCGCCGGTAGCCGGCCGAGCGCAGCTCCAGCGCCTCCTTGCGCAGCTCGGCGAGCCGGGCGTAGACCCGGTCCACGTGGCGCTGCTCCGCCGCCATCTCGCGCTGTCTGCTCGAATCCCGCATCGACCCTCTGATTCCGCGCCGGAAGGAGACACTCTAGAGGGCGGCCGGCGCGAGATCCGCCACCCCGCTTTGACGCAACCTCGGCGGGGCCGGTACCACTTGCACCAGTTCCATAACGAGACCCCGCTACCACTAGGAATCGCGCGCACTCATGTCGATCGACACGCACCGGACCGATCCCCCCGCCCCAGACCTAGGCGAGCTGACCGAGCCCAGCGCGGAGGACTATCGGCATGCCCGACCGCTGCCGCTGGAGCCTGACTGGTTCAAGCGCGCGGTGTTCTACGAAGTGCTGGTCAGAGCCTTCTACGACTCCAGCCGGGACGGCACCGGCGACCTGCGCGGGCTCACCGAGAAGCTGGACTACCTGTCCTGGCTGGGCGTGGACTGCCTGTGGTTGCCCCCGTTCTACGACTCACCGCTGCGCGACGGCGGGTACGACATCCGCGACTTCCGGGCGGTGCTGCCCGAGTTCGGAACGGTCGAGGACTTCGTCGTGTTCCTGGACGAGGCGCACAAACGGGGAATTCGGGTGATCACCGATCTGGTGATGAACCACACGTCCGACCAGCACCCCTGGTTCGAGGAGTCGCGGCGGGATCCGGACGGCTTCTACGGTGACTTCTATGTGTGGTCCGACGACGACTCGCGCTACCCGGACGTGCGGATCATCTTCGTGGACACCGAGACGTCCAACTGGACCTACGACCCGGTGCGCGGGCAGTTCTACTGGCACCGGTTCTTCACCCACCAGCCGGACCTGAACTACGACAACCCGGCCGTCCAGGAGGCCATGCTGGACGTGCTGCGGTTCTGGCTGGACCTGGGCATCGACGGGTTCCGGCTGGACGCGGTGCCCTACCTGTACGAGCGCGACGACACCAACTGCGAGAACCTGCCGGAGAGCCACGCCTTCCTGCAGCGCTGCCGCAAGGTGATGGACGACGAGTACCCGGGCCGGGTCATGCTCGCCGAGGCCAACCAGTGGCCCACCGACGTGGTGGAGTACTTCGGCGACGCCGAGGTGGGCGGCGACGAGTGCCACATGGCGTTCCACTTCCCGCTGATGCCGCGCATCTTCATGGCCGTGCGCAGGGAGAACCGGTTCCCGATCTCGGAGATCCTGGCCCAGACGCCGGCCATCCCGTCGGGCTGCCAGTGGGGCATCTTCCTGCGCAACCACGACGAGCTGACCCTGGAGATGGTCACCGACGAAGAGCGCGACTACATGTACTCGGAGTACGCCAAGGACCCGAGGATGAAGGCCAACATCGGCATCCGCCGCCGGCTGGCCCCGCTGCTGGACAACGACCGCAACCAGCTCGAACTGTTCACCGCGTTGCTGCTTTCGCTGCCCGGGTCACCCGTTTTGTACTACGGTGACGAGATCGGCATGGGCGACAACATCTGGCTCGGGGATCGGGACGCGGTGCGTAGCCCCATGCAGTGGACCCCGGACCGCAACGCCGGCTTCTCCAGCTGCGACCCCGGGCGACTGTACCTGCCGGTGATCATGGACCCGCTGTACGGCTACCAGACGGTGAACGTGGAGGCGCAGATCAACTCCTCCACCTCGCTGCTGCACTGGACCCGGCGGATGATCGACGTGCGCAAGCGCCACGCCGCGTTCGGGCTGGGCGAGTTCCACGAGCTGGGCGGCTCCAACCCGGCGGTGCTGTCCTACGTGCGCGAGATTGGCGGCGCCGAGCACGGGCATACCGACACCGTGCTGTGCGTGAACAACATGAGCCGGTTCCCGCAGCCGGTGGAGCTGGACCTGTCGCTGTGGAAGGGCTGCTCGCTGCACGAGCTGACCGGCGGCGTGCCGTTCCCGCCGATCGGCGAGCTGCCGTACCTGCTCACCCTGCCCGGCCACGGCTTCTACTGGTTTTCCATCCACGCCCCGGAGGAGGCCAGATGACCAACCTGCTCGACCATCTGAATACCTGGTTGCCCCGGCAACGATGGTTCGCCGGGAAGGGCCGCTCGATCGCCGGGCTGACCGTGGCGCAGTCGGTCACCCTGCGCACCGGGGAGCCGGGCGCGGACCTGATGGTGCTGGCGGTCGAGCTGGACGGTGGTGGCACGGAGTACTACCAGGTGCTGGTCGGGCGGCGGGGGCGGCTGCCGGTCGAGCTGGAGCACGTGGCGATCGGCGCGGTGGACGGGCAGGTGGCCTACGACGGCATCTGGGACCCGGAGCTGTCCTCCGGGCTGCTGGACGCGCTGGCCGCCGGCGACGGCAGGGACTGGCTGCGGTTCGTGCCCGAGCCGGGCGCGGAGATCCCCACCGGGCTGTCCGGCCGGGTGCTCGGGGTGGAACAGAGCAACACCTCGGTGGCGTACGGCGACGAGGTGCTGCTCAAGCTGTTCCGCCGGCTCGCCCCCGGCATCAACCCGGACCTGGAGCTGCACCGCGCGCTGCGCGAGCGGGACAGCAAAGAGGTGGCCGGGCTGCGCGCGGCCATCGAGGGCACGCTGCGCGGCGAGCCGACGGTGTTCGGGCTGCTGCAGGACTACGCGGCGAACTCCGCCGACGGCTGGTCGATGGCGTTGATCAGCATCCGGGACCTGTTCGCCGAGGCCGACCTGCGCGCCGACGAGGTGGGCGGCGACTTCTCCGGCGAGGCGTTCCGGCTGGGCCAGACCGTGGCGATACTGCACGCCGAGCTGGCCGGCGTACTCGGCGTCACCACGGTGACGCCGGAGTCGCTGCGCGCGGACATGCACGCCCAGCTGGACGTGGCGCTGGCCGAGGTCGCCGAGCTTGCCGAGCTGACCGGTCCGCTGCGCGCGGCGTTCGACGAGGTCGGCAGGCTGCCCGAGCCGGTGCCCGCGCAGCGGATCCACGGCGACCTGCACCTCGGCCAGACGCTGCGCACGCCCACCGGGTGGCTGCTGATCGACTTCGAGGGCGAGCCGGAGCGGCCGCTGACCGAGCGCCGCAAGCCCAACCCGGCGCTGCGGGACGTGGCCGGAATGCTCCGCTCGTTCGACTACGCCGCCTACCACCAGCTCTCCGAGTGGGGCGAGTGGGCGTACCCGTCGGAGGACGCCGAGCCGGAGGGCCAACTGGCCTGGCGGGCCGAGGAGTGGGCCGGCCGCAACCGGAACGCGTTCTGCGACGGCTACGCCGACACGACCGGCTCCGACCCCCGCGAGTCGGCCCTGCTGCTGCGCGCGCTGGAGCTGGACAAGGCCGTCTACGAGACCGTCTACGAGACCCGCAACCGCCCGAGCTGGCTGCCCGTCCCGCTCCGCTCGCTGCGCCGCCTGCTCACCCCGGGCACGTAAAGCGACTGCGGCCGCCGGCGAACCCTGACACCCTTTCGCCGGAGGCGAGGTGGGGGTGTCATGACGGTTTCCGAGGACGTGCGTTCCGAGCGGCTGGGCCCGATGGTGACGCTGATGCCCGACAGCCCGGCCCAGCGGATCGCGGACGACGGCATGATGCTGCGCGTCCTGGTCGGCTCGGGCGTGCACGGGACGGCCATCGACGGGCAGGACGACCGCGACGAGATGGGCATCTGCGTCGAGCCGCCGCACACGGTCATCGGCTCGCACCGGTTCGAGCACTACACGTTCCGGACCCAGCCCGAGGGCGTCTGCTCCGGTCCGGGTGACCTGGACCTGGTGGTGTACGGGCTGCGCAAGTTCGCCCGCCTGGCCGCGCGCGGCAACCCGACGGTGCTGCTGCCGCTGTTCGTCGGCGAGCAGCACGTCTGCTACGCCAACGACTTCGGCCGCGAGCTGCGCGAGCGCGCCGGCCTGTTCGTCTCCAGGTACGCCGGCGCCCGGTTCCGGGGCTACCTGCACTCCCAGCGCCAGGGGCTGCTCGGCCTGCGCTCCGGCGGCTCCCGCAACCAGGGCCGGGCCGACATCCGCGCCCGCTACGGTTTCGACACGAAGTTCGCCATGCACATGGTCCGGCTGGGCCTGCAGGGCGTCGAGCTGCTCCGGACCGGCTCGATCACGCTGCCCACGCCCGAGCCGGACCTCACGTGGCTGCGGGCGCTGCGCCGGGGCGAGCACACCAAGGACGAGGCGCTGGCGCGCGCCGAGGAGCTGGAGCGGGAGATCGAGGCGCTGATGGAGTCCTCGCCGCTGCCCGACCGTCCCGACCAGCGGGCGATCGACGGCTGGCTGGAGAGCGTGCACCGCAGGTACTGGGGTTGGTAGCTCAACGGTCGTCGAGGGCGTCGTCGAGGGCACGGTAGGCCGGGCGGAGCAGCTCGGCCAGCGGGCGGCCGCGCACGGTGACGCCGACCGGGGGCAGCTGGTCGAGCAGGGCGTCCACCGGGGCGGCCGTTCCGACCAGCGGCGGCAGGTCTCCGGACAGCCGGAAGTACCTGTCCAGGCAGTCGGACAGCGGGGGCGCGCCGGCGTCCGGGGACGGTTGCGGCTCGGCGCCCGGTGCGCTGTCGCCTCGGCGGGCGCGGATGTTGTCCAGCAGCGTGTCCCGGTCGCGGCCGCGCAGGGCGAGCACGGCGAACGGGTCGGCGTCGAAGGACTCGGCGAGCAGGTAGAGCACGGCGGCCAGGTGCTTGCACGGCACCTCGTGGTCCGGGCAGCTGCAGTCCATGCTCAGCTCGCGCGGGCTGGCCGGGAACAGCGCGAGGTCGACCGAGCTGAACACCTCCTCGATGTCCGTCGGCATCTCCCCGGCCAGCAGCTTCGCCGCGTACCACGCGCTGTCCGCCATGGCCTGCTCGACGCGCCCCCACTCCAGCTTGCCGAACGTGGTGATCCCGACCCTGACCTGGTACGGGCGGGGGCGGCTGCCCTGGACCTGGGCCTGCACGGACCCCGGGGAGGCGGTCAGCGAGATCACCTGGCCGGCGCGCGCGTAGGACCGACCCCTACTGAGCCGCCCGCCAACGCCGATCGACTCCAACCCCTGCAGGAACCGGGCCGACCACCAGGTCTGCGCGATCTCCCCGCGCTTGCTGCGCGCCTTGATCCCGCCCTCCACCGGCCTCGGCCGGGCGGGCTGGCGGTCGCGCCACCAGGGCTCAGTCATCTACGGCTTCCGCTCCCAGCTCGAACAGCTCGCGCAGCTCGCGGGTGGACAGCTCGGTGAGCCAGCCCTCGCCGTCGCTGATCACCAGCTCGGCGAGCTCCTTCTTGCTCTCGATCATCTGGTCGATCCGCTCCTCCAGGGTGCCGGCGCAGACGAACTTGCGGACCTGCACGTTGCGCCGCTGCCCGATCCGGAACGCCCGGTCGGTGGCCTGGTTCTCCACCGCCGGGTTCCACCACCTGTCCAGGTGGATCACGTGGTTCGCGGCGGTCAGGGTGAGCCCGGTGCCGCCGGCCTTGAGCGACAGCAGGAAGATCGACGGCCCGCCGTCGGCCTGGAAGCGCTGGACCATCTCGTCGCGCCGCGCGCGGGAGGTGCCGCCGTGCAGGTAGAGCACCTCGGTGTCGAACCGGGCGGACAGGTGCGGCACCAGCATCTCGGCGAACTCGGTGAACTGGGTGAAGCACAGCACCTTGTCGCCCTCGGCCAGGATCTCGTCCAGCACCTCCTCCAGCCGGATCACCTTCCCGGAGCGCCGCCCGATCGGCGAGCCGTCGTGCAGCAGCTGCGCCGGGTGGTTGCAGACCTGCTTGAGCTTGGCCATCGCGGCCAGCACGTTGCCGCGCCGCTCGATCCCGTCCGCGCCCTCGATCTTCTCCATCATGTCGTCCACGACCGTCCGGTACAGCGAGGCCTGCTCGCTGGTCAGCCGGTAGTCCTGGATGATCTCGATCTTCTCCGGCAGGTCCTGGATGATGTCCTTGTCGGTCTTGAGCCGGCGCAGCAGGTACGGCCGGGTGATCAGGCGCAGCCGCTGGGCCGCCTCGGTGTCGCCGTGGCGCTCCACCGGCACCGCGTACCGATGCCGAAACTTCTCGCTGGTCCCCAGCACGCCCGGGTTCAAGAAGTCCATCACCGACCACAGCTCGGACAGCCGGTTCTCCATCGGCGTGCCGGTCAGCGCGATCCGGTGCTCGGCCCGCAGCCGCCGCACCGCCTTCGCCGCCTGCGACAAGCTGTTCTTCACCAACTGCGCCTCGTCCAACACCACCCGCCGCCACGAGTACCCGCCGAGCTCGTCAACGTCCCTGGTCACCGTCCCATACGTGGTGACAACCAGATCCGCCCCCGCAACCCGCTCCCGCAGCTCGTCCCCATGCGCCCGCGAACCACCGTGATGCGCATACACCCGCAACGAAGGCGCAAACTTCGCCGCCTCCCGCACCCAGTTCCCCACCAACGAGACCGGGCACACCAGCAAGCTCGCGTGGGTGTCCCCAAGGCGCGCGTCCGCGCTCGTAACCGCCCGCGAGTCGGGGATTTCGTCAGGGTGAGTCGCGGATTTTGTCAGCCCTCGCTCCCGCGCCTCCAGCGCGAGCAACTGCACGGTCTTGCCCAACCCCATGTCGTCGGCCAGGCACGCCCCCAGCCCGAGCGAGGACAGGAACGCCAGCCAGGACAGCCCGCGCCGCTGGTACGGACGCAACGCGGCCCGGAAGTCCTCGGGCGGGTCCACCGCCGTGACGCTCCGCTCGGCGGTGCCGGAGAGCAGCTCGCCCAGCCAGCCGTCCACGTCCAGCGAGGTGATCGGCAGCGGCGTCTCGTGGTCGGCCTGGTTGGTGGCGATGGCGAGCAGCTCGCCCGCGGTGGCCGCCCCGGACGGCGCCGTGCGCAGGAACTCCAGCCCGCGCCGCAGCCGCTCCGGGTCGACGGCCACCCACTTGCCGCGCAGCCGCACCAACGGCGCCTTGGTCGCGACCAGCTCGGCGATCTCGTCCTCGGTGAGCACCTCGTCGCCGACCGCCAGCCGCCAGTCGAACCGGCCGAGCGCCTCGCGGTTGAGCCCGCTGGCGGTCACCACGCCGTCCACCGGGGTGCTGGTCGCCGACACCGCCAGCCCGAGCCGCCCCGTCGACCCCCACCAGGACGGCAGCAGCACGCCGAACCCGGCCTGGTCCAGCCGGGCGGCCGCGCCGGACAGGAACCGATAGGCGCCCTCGGTGTCCAGCACCAGTTCGCTGGGGCGGGCGCCGCGCAGCGCGCCGGCCAGCTCGGGGTACACCACGCTGGCCCTGGCCAGCTCGGCGAGCAGCACCTCCTGCGGCCGTTCGATCCAGCGGCTCAGCCCGCCCGGCTCGCGCCACACCTGGTCGGCCGGGACCAGCAGGCTCGGGTCGGCCACCGACCGCAACAGGAACTCCAGCCGCCAGACGGTGTCCGGGGCGTCCGGGTCCGGGTTCGCCGGGTCGTCCAGCGGCTGCTCCTCGGTCAGCCGGAAGGTGGCCCGGGCCGGGCCGGCCGGTTCGTCGTCCAGCTCGTCCCAGGGCGCGAGCGCGTCACGCAGCTCGGCGACCTCGCCGGGCTCGGCATCGAATCCGCCGTCACCCGAGGTCAGCGCAGCCAGCCAGGAGTCGACCACGCCAGCACCCGAGCGACCGGGCACCAAGCGCACCGGGGCGTCCGCCCGCCCGAACCTGTCCCGCACCGCCGCGTCCACCAGCACGTCCAGCGCGTCCTCCACCAGCCCGGTGGGGTCCTGCCCGTCCAGGCCGGTGAGCGCGGCCATCCCCGGCGGGCCAGCCTGCTCGGACCGCACCACCGGCGGCATCGCCGCGATCATGGCGTGCAGCGCCACCGCGTCCGGCCCGGCCAGCACCGGCCGCCAGACCGCGCGCGTCCCGGACTCCGTCGTCCGCACCCCCGGGACGACCCGGCCGCGCCCGGCCAGGTCGGCGGCGAACTCCGCGAGCGCGCGCAGGTACACGACGGAGGTGCCGTAGCGGACCTCGTCCACCGGGTCGTCCAGCTCGGCGGGGTCGACCGCGACCACCGGGACCGACCAGGCCAGCAGCGTGGGCTCGGCCCGCCGCGCCGGCCGCGCGGACATCCGGATCAGCTCGGGCGAGTCCAGCGGTCCGGACCGGGCCGAGGGCAGCAGCAGGGTGGCCAGGCCGGGCTTGCCGGGGTGGATGGCGGCCAGCTGGTCGGCGGGCAGCGCGAACGGATGCGGACGCGCCGAGCGCAACGCCGAGCTGGGGCTGCGCGCCGGGCGGTCGCCGTCCTCCGCCCACAGCAACAGCTCACGCCCTCGTGACCACAGCGCGTGAACGGCTAACAACGGCGGCCCCTTCGTTCGCGGGTCACCAGCAGGCTACCCAGCGGAGACGACGGGACGGCGGGCGGCATCCGGCCGCCGGCAGAACACTCATCACACAGAATCCTCAATAATAACATATGTCACATTTTGTCAGAAATGGTTCAGAAAATGATGAAGCGCAACTTGATCATCCCGCTCAGATGAATTCAAAGAATACGAGAAATGCGGCAGCACCTGCCGTCCATAACGTTATCCGGGCTGCCAGATTCCGCGCGTGAACGACGTCGACGCGGTTCCGGTTATAGGCCATCCCGTGGCCCACGGCCTGGGCTTCATGATGTTGTTGCTCGTGGTGTTCACCGACTCCTCGTCACCGTGGCACACGAGGGTGGCCACATGGCGATGGCGATAGTCACCTTTCGCGGCCACTCCGGCTTCGAGCTCTCGCGTGCCTGGTGGCCGGTGGCCGGTGGCCGCATCCTGCTCGGCGGATGGCTCTTTGTTACGGTGCGTCACCGTATTTCGCACAGCGCGTGATCCACCATCGCGCAGTACGGCTCCAGCACCGGTGCGGGGCGGTGGATCACTAGGCTCTGGGGGGTGTCGTCCGACCTGACCACGCTGCCCGCGAGCCCGCCGAGCGCCGCCGACACCGAGCGGCTGATCAACGGCGAGCACCACGACCCGCACTCCGTGCTGGGCAGCCACCCGAGCGGCGACGGGACGGTGATCCGCGCGCTGCGCCCGAACGCCGACTCCGTGTCCGTACGCTTCGGCGAGCAGGTGTACGAGCTGCGCCGGGTGCACCAGGCCGGGCTGTTCTCCGCGCTGGTGCCGCACAAGCCGGCCGACTACCGGCTGGACGTGCGCTACGGCGAGCACACCGAGCGCACCGACGACCCGTACCGCTGGCTGCCCACCCTCGGCGAGGTGGACCTGCACCTGATCGGCGAGGGCCGGCACGAGCGGCTCTGGGACGTGCTCGGCGCGCACCCGCGTTCCTACGACACCCCCGGCGGCGCCGTCGACGGGACGAGCTTCGCGGTGTGGGCGCCGACCGCGCGCGGGGTACGGGTGGCCGGGGACTTCGACGGCTGGAACGGACGCGGGCAGCCGATGCGGTCGCTCGGCGGCTCCGGGGTGTGGGAGGTGTTCCTGCCCGGCGTCGGCCCCGGCGCCCGGTACAAGTTCCGGATCCTGGGCGCGGACGGGCGCTGGCGGGAGAAGGCGGACCCGATGGCGTTCGCCGCCGAGGTGCCGCCGGCCACCGCGTCCGTGGTCACCACGTCGGACTACGCCTGGGGCGACGCGGAGTGGGTCGCGCGCCGGGACGCGTCCGCGCCGGTCAACGAGCCGATGAGCGTCTACGAGGTGCACCTGGGCTCGTGGCGGGCCGGGCTGAACTACCGGGAGGCCGCGCGCGAGCTCGTCGAGTACCTGAACGAGACCGGGTTCACCCACGTCGAGCTGCTACCGGTCGCCGAGCACCCGTTCGGCGGCTCCTGGGGCTACCAGGTCAGCTCGTACTACGCCCCGACCGCCCGGTTCGGCGCGCCCGACGACTTCCGCTACCTGGTGGACACGCTGCACCAGGCCGGCTACGGCGTGATCATCGACTGGGTGCCGGCGCACTTCCCGAAGGACGAGTGGGCGCTGGCCCGGTTCGACGGCACGCCGCTGTACGAACACCCCGACCCGAGGCGCGGTGAGCAGCGGGACTGGGGCACGCTCGTGTTCGACTTCGGCCGGCGCGAGGTGCGCAACTTCCTGGTGGCCAACGCGCTGTACTGGCTGGAGGAGTTCCACATCGACGGGCTGCGGGTGGACGCCGTGGCCAGCATGCTCTACCTGGACTACTCCCGCGAGCACGGCCAGTGGGAGCCGAACGTCTACGGCGGCCGGGAGAACTTGGAGGCGGTGTCGTTCCTGCAGGAGATGAACGCGACCGTCTACCGGGCGCACCCCGGGGTGGTGACCATCGCCGAGGAGTCCACCTCGTGGCCGGGGGTGACCAGGCCGACGCACCTGGGCGGGCTCGGGTTCGGGTTCAAGTGGAACATGGGCTGGATGCACGACACGCTGCACTACGTCGGCAAGGACCCGATCCACCGCGGCTACCACCACAACGAGATGACGTTCTCCATGGTGTACGCGTACACCGAGAACTTCGTGCTGCCGCTCTCCCACGACGAGGTGGTGCACGGCAAGGGCTCGCTGTGGGGGCGGATGCCCGGCGACGACTGGAACAAGGCGGCCAACCTGCGCGCGCTGCTGGCGTACATGTGGGCGCACCCGGGCAAGCAGCTGCTGTTCATGGGCGGTGAGCTGGGCCAGCCCGGCGAGTGGTCGGAGGGCCGCTCGCTGGACTGGGGGGTGCTCGGCGATCCGTTGCATGCCGGGGTCCAGCGGCTGGTCGGCGACCTGAACCGGGCTTACCGGGGCCAGCCCGCGCTGTACAGCATGGACAACTCGCCGGACGGGTTCTCCTGGATCGACGCCAACGACGCCGCCGGCAACGTGTTCTCGTTCCTGCGCCACGGCTCGGACGGCTCGACGCTGGCCTGCGTGGCCAACTTCGCCGGGGTGCCGCACGAGGACTACCGGGTGGGGCTGCCGTTCGCCGGCCGGTGGCGCGAGGTGGTGAACACCGACGCCGAGATCTACGGCGGCTCCGGGGTGGGCAACCTGGGCGCGGTGGTGGCCAGCTCGTCGCCGTGGCACGGCCGGCCCGCCTCGGCGGTGCTGCGGGTGCCGCCGGCGGGGGTGCTCTGGCTGGTCGGGGACCGGTCCGAAGAGAACGCGAGCAGCGCCACCCAGTAGGCGAGCAGCACCGCGCAGTACAGCGAGCGCCCGATGATCGCGCCCGCCGTATGCGGGTCGGCCATCCAGAGGTTGCCCCAGGCCACCGGGATGACCGGCAGCACCAGCAGCGGCACCGCCTGGTGCCAGCGCCCTGCCCGCAGCAGGATCAGCGCGCCCGGCCAGAGCATCACCATGTAGTTCAGCCAGGCGATCGGGGCGGCGAGCAGGCAGCCGGCGGCCACCGCGAAGATCGCCGCGTCTTCCGGCCCGACCGTCGTCCCGGGGCGTGCCGACGGCGCGGCGCGCCGGACCCACCACAGCGACCCGGCCACCACCAGCACGGTGACCAGCCAGCCGATCGCCCCGGGGCCGCCGAGGCGGGCGACCACGCCGGGCAGCGAGGCGTTGGCGTCGAACTCGGGGGCCGGCGTGGAGCTGGCCAGCCGGAGCCAGTCCAGCGCGCTCGACGGACCGGCGGCGAGCACCCCGACCAGGCTGAACCCCGCCGCCGACCCGACGCCCGTCCACAGCGCGGGCCACCGCCGTGCCGAGGGTCGTTCCGCTGACGCTCCTCTCCGCTGCATGAGCGGGATCAACAGCACCGGCGCGAGCGACGGCTTCAACGCCACCACCGCCCCGAGCAGCACCGCCGAGAGCTGCTCGCGGCCGCGCCGCTGGACCAGCCAGGCCGCGGTCAGCCCGGCCAGCAGCAGCCCGTAGATCTGCCCCAACATCAACGTGCCGTGCAGCGGCGAGCACGCCCACATGGCGACCAGCCCGAACGCCGTCGCCCACGCCCCCAGCCGAAGCTCGCGCGCCACCGCCAGCACCGACCAGCTCACCACCACCACGGTGAGCGCGGTGAACACCCAGTAGCTGGGCATCACCGACAGCACGCCCAGCGGCGCCAGCAGCAGGGACAGGAACGGCGGGTTCAGGTTCGGCAGCACCGAGCCGGTCCGGTAGGTGTCGGTGCCGTGCAGCAGCGCCACCGTGGAGCGCCAGAACGTCTCGAAGTCGACGTGACCGGTGGGGTCGGGGTTCGCCACGCCGCCCACCAGCACGCCCGGGTAACGGGTGAACAGCCAGGCCGTCGTGCCCAGCGCGAGGGCGGTTACAGCGATCGAGACGGCTCCGGCCACCGACCCTCGGACGCGGGAACTGACGAACGACGACACTCAGAGACGGTAACCGGGCGCGGCTTCGGCACGTCGGCCGGGCCGAACGTCAGTACCGCCCAGTAGGTCAGCAGCATGCCGCAGTACAGCGACATGCCCAGCAGGCCGAGGGTGTCCGTGCCGAGCAGCGACGACCACTCGATGCCGACCAGCGGCAGGGTCATCAGCGGCAGCGCGGCGGTGAGCCGGCCCCTGGCCAGCAGCAGGGGCACCGTGGGCGCCAGCAGCACCAGGTAGTTGTTCCAGGCGATCGGGGCGAGCAGCAGCGCGGCGGCCGTGATCGACCAGACCGCCATCTCGCGGCGGCGCCTTGCGCGGTACAGCGTGATCACCATGAGCACCGAGGCCACCGCGTAGCCCGGCCAGGTGGGCAGGCCGAACCGCACGGCCAGGCAGGCCAGCGAGTCGTTGTCCAGGAAGCCGTCCGGGCGCACCGCGTGCAGCACCCCGAACCACTCCACCGTCGCGTCCCAGCCCGCGCCCAGCACGCCGAGCCCGGTGGCCGCCAGCGCCGTCGTGACCGCCGCTCCCACCGTGTCCCATCGGTATCGAAGCGCCGGCCAGGCCAGCAGCGGCAGCAGCGAGGGCTTGAGCGCGATGGCCAGCCCTACCGCGACCCCGGCCAGTACCGTCCGGCCCCGCCGTTGTGCCAGCCAGGCCGCCGTAATCGCGGCCGTCAGCAGCCCGTACACCTGCCCCAGCGCGAGCGTGCCGTGCAGCGGCGAGGACGCCAACAGCGCGCCCACCGCGACCATGGCCCACCCGGGCCGCAGCCGCACCCGCTCCGCCACCGCGATCACGCTGCCCACGATCAGCACCAGGTTGAGCAGCGCGAACAGGTGGTAAGCGGCCAGCGGCTGGAGCCAGGCCAGCGGCAGCATCAGGATGGCCAGCAGCGGCGGGTTGAGGTTGACCGCCGTCGTGCCGGTCAGGTAGAGGTCGGCGCCCTCGCGCAGCGCCACCGTGGACTGCCAGAACGACTCGAAGTCGACGTGCCAGTACATGTCCGTGGACGCCAGCCGGGCGAAGTTCCCGCTGCCGAACCGCACGTACAGCCAGCAGGCAAGCACCAGGCCGGCGACGGCCAGCACCACCGCGAAGCCGTCGCGCAAGCCCGGGAGCAGGCGCCGCGCGAACACAATCACCCGGGGAAGGTAGCCAATCGGTTGATCCAAAACGCGGATGGCCACCGCGTTCTGGAGCACAATGACCGCCGTGGGTAACCGGGCTCGCACCGCGGCGGTACGGGTGGCCGTCGCGCTGCTCGCCGTCGCCGCGCTGGTGCTCACCGGCTGTGGTCACACCGGCTGGGGTCGGCCGGGGCAGCCGCTCGATGGGGTCGGATCTTCGCCGTCGGCGGGTCGGGGTGGCCCGTCCGACGCCGTGCCGGTGCCACCGGCCGCCGTCCAGGGCGGCACCGGTACCTCGTCGGATCGGTTGGCCGCCACCGTGGTGGCCGGCGTGGAGGGGTACTGGCGCGAGCGGTTCCCCGTCGAGTTCGGCCGGCGCTGGGTGAACATCCATGGTTTCCACGCGGTGGACCCGAAGGACGCCGCCACCCCGGTGCCGTGTGTGCGGCGCGCGCTGGATTTGGCCGAGCAGGCCGCGTACTGCCCCCGGCTGGACACCGTCGCCTGGGACCGCACCGGGCTGCTGCCCCGGCTGCGTGAGGAGTACGGCGACGGCGCGGTGCTGGTCGCGCTCGCGCACGAGATCGGCCATGCGGTGCAGGACCGGCTGGACATCGACGTGGGCTACCAGGTCCGCGAGCCGGACCGCTTCCCGACGATCCTGCTGGAGGGGATGGCCGACTGCTTCGCGGGCGTGGTGGTGCGCGCCGCCGTCGACGGCGGGGTGGCCGGGGTCCGGCTGGCGCCGGCGGAGTTGGATCGGTCGCTGTCGGCGCTGCTGAGCTTCCGGGATCCGGTGGGCATGACGGCCGGGGGCAACGCGCACGGCGACGCGTTCGATCGGGCGTCGGCGTTCCTGGACGGTTATGGCGACGGCGATGGCGCGCGCCGCTGCGCCACCATGAGCGTGCGCACCCAGACGTTCACCCAGCGCGGCTTCAGCTCGGCCAGCGACGCGGCCACCGGCGGCACCCTGCCGGTGGCCGAGCTGCTGGAGGCGATGGTCCCGGACGCGCGGGCGTGGTTCGGGCGGCTGGTGAGCGATCGCGGGCGTCCGTGGCGGGCGCCGGACCTCGCGGTGGGCTCGGCGGGGTGTTCGGGCGCCGCGGGCGTGCAGGGGCCGGTGCGGTACTGCGCGAAGGACGGCACGCTCAGCGCGTCGGTCGACCAACTGGCCGCCGTGCACTACGCGCGCGGTGACTACGCCGGCGGCGAGCTGGTGGCCAGCCGGTACGCGCTCGCCGCGGTGGGGGCGCTGGGCCGGCCGGTGCGCGGCGCCGAGGCCGGGCGCACCGCCGTCTGCCTGACCGGGGCGTACACCCGCGCGCTGTTCGACAGGGGCGCGGGCACCGGGTTCGGGCTCTCCCCCGGCGACATCGACGAGGCGGTGGACGAGCTCATCAACCAGGACCTCGCCGCCCGGGACGCCGCCGGCCGGGCGCCGGAGGGCGACCTCGGTTTCCGGCGCATCGAGCAGTTCCGCGCCGGCGCTCTCGGCGGGCCGGCGGGGTGCGGTGTGTAGACGCTTTCTAGAACGCTTCTAGAACAGCGCCCTGGCGAGCGCGCGGCGGGCCGCGATCACCCGGCCGTCGTCCGAGGCGAACAGCGCGAACAGCCCCACCAGGTGTTCGCGCACCCGGTCGCGGTCGTCGCCGCCGGTGCGCCCGACCGTCGCCACCAGCCGGGCGAACGCCGCCTCGACGTTGTCGGTGGCGACCTCCGCGTCGGCGGCCTCGAGCTGCGCGGCCACGTCGTCGGGCGCGGCGTCCGCGCGGGCCACCGCCGACGGGTCCGCCCGCTCGGCCCTGGCCAGGAACCTGACCTGCGCGAGCGCGGCGGCGGCCTGTTCGTTCGCCGGCTCGACGGCCAGGATCCGCTCGTACGCGGCCTCGGCGGCGTCGTAGTCACCGCGCTCCAGCGCGGCCTCCGCCTCGGTGAACCGGGGGTCCTCGGGCGGCTCCTCGGCGCCCGCTCCCTCCGCACCGCCCGCGCCACCGGCCTCGGCGGCCTTGATCCCCGGAAGCTTGTCCCGGAACGCCTTGACCAGCGCTTCGATCCACTGGCGGACCTGCGGCTCGGGCTGTGCGCCGCTGAACGCCTCCACCGGCTGGCCGCCGGCGAGCGCGATCACCGTCGGCACCGACTGCACGCCGAAGGCCTGGGCGATCCTCGGGTTGGCGTCAATATCGATCTTGGCGAGCACCCAGGTGCCGCCGCCCTGCTCGGCCAGGCGCTCGAGCACCGGGGAGAGCTGCTTGCACGGCCCGCACCAGGTGGCCCACAGGTCGACCACCACCGGCACCTGCAGCGAGCGCTCCAGGACCTCGGCCTGGAAGGTCTGTTCGGTGACGTCGACAACCCAGCGGGAACCGGAGCCGCCCTCGGGCGCCTGAGCCGCGCCGTTCGCCGAGCCACCCTGCTGGGCACCGGCCGGGGCGCCGGCGGAGGCGCTGCGCGCGGCGTCGGCACGCGCCCGGAGCGCGGAAAGATCCACCGCCCCGGCCATCGCCGAGGTCATCGCCGCCTTCTGTCGCGGATTAGGTCGAGACACCCTTCCATCCTGACACGCTCGGACGCGGGCCGCCGCAACTGCCCGCCCTCGATCTCAGCCGCCCCGTCACACCAGGGTCCGCAGCCCCATCGGGTTGTCCTGGAGGAAACCGCCGTTGTCCACGATCACCTCGACCAGCGACCCGGCCAGCTCGACCAACCGGTCGCACCGCTCCTCCCCGAGCGCCGCCCAGGACGGTGCCGCGCCTCGGTCGGTCCGCTCCTCGACCCAGGAGCGCAGCGCCGCCCCGTCGCCGGTCAGCGTCCCGTCCGGGTTCAACAGCCCCCGCCGCTCCAACCGCCCGCACGCCTGCGCCCACTCCTGCTCGGACCAACCCCGCGCGCCCCGCAGCCGCTCCGGCACCGCCCGGCCGTCGGCCGCGAACGCGACCAGCGCCTCGCACGGGTCGAGCCCGCCGCTGACCAGCGCGGCCACGTGACCGTCACCGCGCGACTCACGCAGCAGCGTCTGGGCGTGCCACAACACCAGGTGCGGCCGGTCCGGCCAGTCCAGCGGGGCGTTCGCGGCGGCCAGCGGCCGGCCCGCGGTGGGCGCGGCCAGCGCCGCCTCGCGCGCCAGCTCGGCCGCCTCCGCGATCTCGGCGGACTCGACGGCGTCGCCGAGCAACCGGCGCAACGCCGCGTCCACGCTGCGCGCCCGCGCCGCCAGGAAGTCGGCCGGTGCCGCCGCCTCCCATGCCGCCGGGATCGCCCTGCCGACCCGATCCGGGTGGAAGTTGTAGAACGTGGCCGTCACCAGCTCGGCCGGTGCCGCGCCCAGCGGGGCCGCGCGCAGCCCGAAGTAGCTCATCCAGCCGCCCTTGCACCCGAGCGCATCGGTGGCCTGCTTCGACTCCGGCGCGAAGTAGGTGACGGCGTGGTAGGGCTCCAGCGCCTGCCACATCAGCCGCGCCCGCCGCATCGTCTGGTCGTCCGTCGCCGGGCGACCGCTTTGGTGCCCGGGGTCAGAATCGGGCAGGCTCACGGTATTCCCCCCACTCTTCCTTGAGTGCGCCACAGATCTCTCCCAGCGTGGCCTCGGCCCGAACCGCGTGCAACATGGGCTCGATCATGTTGCCCGACCCGCGCGCCGCCGCCACCATCTCGCCAAGCCGGCGGCGGACCTCGGCCTCGTCGCGCGCGGCCCGCCGGGTGCCCAGCAGCTCCCGCTGGTCCAGCTCGACCTGGTGGCTGATGCGCAGGATCTCCAGCTCGTCGGTGTCCGTGGCGGTGTGCACGTTCACGCCGACCTGCTTCTTGTCGCCCTTCTCCAGCGCCTGCTGGTAGACGAACGCCGAGTCGGCGATCTCGCCGGTGAACCACCCGTCCTCGATGCCGCGCAGGATGCCCGAGGTCATCTCGCCGATCGGATGCTCGCCGGACGGCACCGCCAGCCGGGCCAGGTCCTTGATCCGATCGAAGATCCGCTCGGCCTCGGCCTCGATCTTGTCCGTGAGCGCCTCGACGTACCAGGAGCCGCCCAGCGGGTCGACCACGTTGGTCACGCCGGTCTCCTCGGCGATCACGTGCTGGGTGCGCAGGGCGATCTGCGCTGCCCGGTCGCTGGGCAGCGCGAGCACCTCGTCGAGCGCGTTGGTGTGCAGCGACTGCGTCCCGCCGAGCACCGCCGAGAGCGCCTCCAGCGCGGTGCGCACGATGTTGTTGTCCGGCTGCTGCGCGGTCAGCGAGACGCCGGCGGTCTGGGTGTGGAAGCGCAGCTGCTGGGCCTTGACCGAGCGCGCCCCGTACACGTCGCGCAGCCAGCGCGCCCAGATCCGCCGCGCCGCCCTGAACTTGGCGATCTCCTCGAAGAAGTCGACGTGCGCGTCGAAGAAGAAGCTCAGGCCGGGCGCGAACTTCTCGATGTCCAGGCCCCTGGACAGCCCCAGCTCGACGTACCCGAAGCCATCCGCGAGCGTGAACGCCAGCTCCTGCGCGGCGGTCGAGCCGGCCTCACGGATGTGGTAGCCGGACACCGACAGCGGCTTGTAGCGCGGGATCTGGTGGACGCAGTACTCCATCAGGTCGCCAATGAGCCGCAGGTGCGGTTCGGGGTCGAACAGCCACTCCTTCTGCGCGATGTACTCCTTGTAGATGTCGGTCTGCAGCGTGCCGTCAAGCCTGGCCAGGTCGGCGCCCTGCCGCTCGGCGGCCACCAGGTACATGCAGAACACCGGCACCGCCGGACCGGAGATCGTCATCGACGTGGTGACCTGCTCCAACGGAATGCCGTCGAACAGCACGTCCATGTCCGCGGCCGAGTCGACGGCGACGCCACAGTGGCCGACCTCGCCCGCGCTGCGCGGATCGTCCGAGTCACGCCCCATCAGCGTGGGCATGTCGAAGGCGACCGACAGTCCACCGCCTCCACCGGCCAGAATGTCGCGGAACCGCTTGTTCGTCTGCTCGGCGTTCCCGAAGCCGGCGAACTGCCGCACCGTCCAGTTGCGCCCCCGGTAACCAGAGGCGTGCAGGCCCCGGGTGAACGGGAATTCACCTGGCCAACCGATCCGGTCGAAGTCCCGTACGGTCTCGCCCTCGCGCGGTCCGTACACCGGCTCGACCTCGACGCCGGACAGGGTGGTGAAGTCCGCGTCCCTGATCTTGCCGGTGCGCTCGGCGTCCTCGAACCGGTCGCGCCAACGCCGCCATCCGTCCCGCTGACCGGTATCGGTCCGCTGACTGCTCTCGGTCACGACGATTCCTCCGACCCTGACGAGGTGTCCGAACCCTAGCCAAGATAGTAGGAAGTCCTAGCTTTTGGCGCCCTCCTATCGTGTCGTCCGTCACGCACCGTTCACCTCAGAAATCACCGATCTGGCGGAGAACCGACATGCGACGACCGTCGTTGGACTTGTTTGGGATGGGCATGTGCCACCCGGACCCCGACCATCGGCCGCTCCCCCGTGGCCGACGACTTAGATCTCTTGGAGAGGATCTCGCATGACCTCGGACAACCCGGTCGCCGACCGGCTGGTGACCGACGCCCGCAAGAAGACTGAGCGTCTTCAGAGCCCCGCCCTGGCCAAGGCCGCCCTGATCGTCGGCGCCCTGGGTGTCGTCGCGGCCGCCCTGATGCCGATCGCCGGCTGGGTTCTCGGCGCTGTCACGATCGGGCTCGGTGTGCCCGGCATGCAGCGCGAGGTGTCGGCCAAGCAAGCGAAGATCGCCGTGGTGCTCGGCGTCGCCGCCATCCTGGTCGGCGTGTTCTTCTTCACGCTCAGGATCGCCAAAGGTTGATCAGGTGGTGGCTGCCCGGCCGGCCGGGCAGCCACCATTCCGAACCAGCAACCTTCCGAACCAACAACCGTTCGGACCGACACCCCCCGACGAACAACCCCGTCGAACAGCCCGAGCCGGCGCGCTCCAAGCCCCTCATCCGGACGGCTACGCCGGACCACCACCCGGGCACCGCTGCCTTCATGAAGCGTCCCCCTATGAGACGCCTCCGCCTTCGAAGACACCCGGAGCATCAACCGCAGGCGTTCGTCCTGTTGTCCGTTCGGATCTCAGCCCGCCTCACCCTCCGCAAGACGACGGTTCACCCTGTCGACCTTCGCGTGCAGTTGGTCAGTGTGTCCGGGCCTGATGTCTGCCTTGAGCACCAGGCTGACGCGGGGCGCCTTCGCTTGCACCGCCTCCACCGCGCGCTTGACTACCGCCATTCCCTCCTCCCATGTCGCCGCCTCGATCGTGGTGAACATCGCCGTCGTCTCGTTCGGCAGTCCCGATTCGCGGACCACCTTGACCGCTTCGGCCACCACGTCCCCGACGCTGTCCGATCCGCCGCCCGAGGGCGCGACGCTGAATGCAATGAGCATGTGACCACCCTGCACCACTCATGCCGCCGTGGCCCGGGTACATCTCGAGGGCGCCCCCGACATTCGCCGCCAAGGTGCCAGCCTGAGCCGGTCCGCGCTGCTAGCGTGGTTGCACATGACGCCGCGTGATCCGCTGCCCTTCGATCCCATCGCGCGAGCGGCGTCGCTATGGGAGTCCAGAATCGGCCCCTCGGGCACCATGGCCGCGGTAACCAGTGTCATGCGGGTGCAACAGATCTTGCTCTCGGCCTCCGATGCCGCCCTGCGCCCTCACGGCCTGACCTTCGCCCGGTACGAGGCGCTCGTGTTGCTGAGTTTCTCTCGACGAGGCAGCCTCCCTATGAGAGTCATGGGCGAGCGCCTGCAGCTCCACCCGACCAGCGTGACCAACATCGTTGACCGCCTAGAAGCAGACGGACTGGTCCGCAGAACGCCTCATCCGAACGACCGGCGCGCCACCCTCGTCGCAATCACCGAGGCCGGCGAGACGCGTCGCAACGATGCGACAAAGGGCCTCACCGAGATCGACTTCGGGCTGGTAGGGCTCACGGACCGGCAGGCCGACCAGCTCACCGAGCTGCTGGAACGGGTCCGTCGCGCCGCCGGCGACTTCTCTTGACCAATTCCGCACCATGACCGACCGTGCCCATGAGGTGCCCGCCTCGGTCCAGTCCGCGTGACCTAGCCGTCACGACGTTGGTCGTCACGACTGTCCCGCTGCGCCGCCGATCGCCAGCCAGGCCACGATCGCATCGTGGGACTACCCCGTTTGCTGACCCTGGCATGCCTACGGCGCCCGGCTGGCGGCGGCGACCGTTTCGACCTCTTGGCGCGCCGTCCTCGCCCTGATCGGCGCCCCGCGTGGTACCCGACCGCGGCTCCCACTCCAATTCCGGCCGCACACCAAGCATGGTCCGCCGGAGCTCCCATGTCCCGCTCTCCTCCCACTCATCACGACTCCAACGCGACCAATGATGCCCGTTAACGCTGGTTGCGTCAACCGAGTTGACAGCCATGCCTCAGCAGGCCACACTGACACGCATGAACCAGCCAGAGGGGCCGTTGCGCGCGGCACGGATCGCGCGCGGATGGTCGCAGTCCCGCGCGGCGAACGAGCTGATGGCACTCGCCGCCGAGCGAGGCGTCACCGTCGCCGCCCCGGCCAGCCTGAAGACCCAGCTCTCGCGCTGGGAGAACCAGCACGCCATACCCGAGGAGCACTACCGGGCGCTGCTGCGCGAGCTTTACGGGAGCACCGATGCCGAGCTCGGGCTTCCGGAGGCGGCCGCCGAGGCCGAGCCCGCAATGGACGACACGGACGCGCTGCGGGCGCGGCTACAAGCCTCTGCCGCCCTCGACGACTCGTCGGTCGAGCTGCTTCACGCTCAGCTGGACACCACCCGAAGGCTGGACGACCGGCTCGGCGCTGCCGCGTCCGCGGGCTCCGTCCGTGCGCAGCTCGCCTACCTGGAAGAGGCGCTACACCACGCGGTGCGCCCGCACCTACGCAGACGACTGGCCTGGTTGGTGGCCGAGGCCTCGACGCTGGCCGGACGGCTCGCGCTCGACCAGGCCCGGCCGTCGGTGGCGTGGCACGACCACGAGACGGCGAAGGCGGCTGCCCGAGAGGCGGACTCGGCGGTGTTGCTCGGCTACGCCTTGATAGAGCAGGCCTCGGTACTCATCGACGTCGGTGAGCATGAGGTCGCGTTGAGCTCCGTCGAGCAGGCGATTGCGCTCGCGGCCGCGGATGCATCGACACCCGCGCGCGCCTGGTTCGAGGCATGTCGCGGCGAGGCACTGGCCGTGAACGGTGCGGCCGATGAGGCCCGCGCCGCCTACCGGCACTCCGAGCGGCTGCTTGGCGAGGGACCCGGGCGAGTCGACGCCCAGGTCCCACCGATCCCGATAGCGGTTTTCGACATGGACGCGCTACACCGTCACCGAGGGCACGCTCACCAGGTGCTTCACGAGGACGAAGCCGCTATCGCCGACCTCGAACTGGCCTTGCGGGCCGGCGGCGGCTCGGCTCGCGACGTCGCGAACGCCCATGTCGACCTCGCCCGTGCGCACGGCGCGGTCGGCCATTCCGGTGCCGCGGCGCGCCACGCTCGATCCGCGCGAGACATTGCAGCCCGGATCGGCTCGCTACGCGTCCCCGCCCGGCTCGATCGCGCGGGCCGCAGCGCCGGCGATGAGCTGGTCAGCGCCGACGCCCGCCCCTCGTCGTCGGCTGTCTAGGAGGCGCTGACCGTGTCGACCAGGTCCTCCGCCGCCACATACGGATCGAGCTCGCCCGCGACCACTCGCTTGGCGAGTTCGGGCAGGGTGCCGCCGCCTCGGAGATCTCCGATCCGCGCCCGGACCTTCTCCAGCGCGATTGCCTCGATCTCCGCCTCCGCGCGGAGCTGCCGGCGACGATCCCGCTCCCCGGACCGGTTCATCCAGTCACGGTGTTTGTCCAGCGCGGCGATCACATCGCCGATTCCCTCGCCCCTGGACGCGACCGTCTTGACGATCGGGGCCTTCCACTTCGTCTCGTCCCGCTCACGTCGACCCAGCGAGAGCATGTACCTCAGATCCCGCACCGTCTGGTCGGCGCCGTCGCGATCGGCCTTGTTGACCACGAAGACGTCGGCGACCTCGAGGATGCCCGCCTTCGCCGCCTGGATGCCGTCGCCCATGCCCGGCGCCAGCAGCACCAGCGTGGTGTCGGCCAGGGAGACCACCTCGATCTCGGACTGCCCGACACCCACCGTCTCGACCAGGATCACATCGCAACGGGCCGCATCGAGCACCCGGATCGCCTGCGGCGTCGCCCAGGACAACCCGCCGAGGTGGCCGCGAGTCGCCATCGAGCGGATGAAGACGCCGCTGTCGGTCGCGTGTTCCTGCATCCGCACCCGATCGCCGAGCAAAGCGCCGCCGGAGAACGGCGAGGACGGGTCCACCGCCAACACGCCGACCCTCTTGCCCTGCTCGCGCAGGGCTCCCACCAGCGCGGACGTCGATGTCGATTTCCCGACCCCTGGCGAGCCGGTGAGGCCGACCACCTGGGCGTGCCCGGTGTGCGGTGCGAGCGCGGCGGCAACCTCGCCGAGCAGCGGGCTGGCGTCCTCCACCATGGAGATCAGCCGCGCGACCGCCCTCGCATCCCCATCACGAGCACGCGTGACGAGGCTCGTTACGTCCAGCTGGCGTGGCATTCTGTCCCTGGTCCGCCGATCAACCGCCGGCCGGCACCCGAAGCACGAGCGCATCTCCCTGGCCGCCGCCCCCGCACAGCGCGGCGACGCCGGTGCCACCGCCTCGGCGACGAAGCTCCAGCGCCAGGTGCAGCGCTATGCGCGCGCCCGACATGCCGATCGGGTGGCCCAGGGCGATGGCGCCGCCGTTGACGTTGACCCGGTCCGGGGCGACGCCCAGCTTGCGGGTGGAGACGATCCCGACCGCCGCGAACGCCTCGTTGATCTCGACGAGGTCGAGGTCGGTCGGCTCGAGCCCGTCCCGGCGGCAGGCGGCCGCGATCGCGTTGGCCGGCTGCTCGTGGAGGCTGGCGTCCGGGCCGGCCACAACGCCGTGGGCGCCGATCTCGGCCAACCAGGTGAGCCCGAGCTCCTCCGCCTTGGCCTTGCTCATGACCACCACGGCTGCCGCGCCGTCAGAGATCTGCGAGGCGGAACCTGCCGTGATCGTGCCGTCCGACGAGAACGCCGGGCGCAGCCTGGCCAGGCCCTCCGCCGTGGTGTCCCCTCGGATCCCCTCGTCGGCGTCCACGATCTTGGGGTCGCCCTTGCGCTGTGGCACCGACACCGGTGCGATCTCCTCGGCGAAGATGCCGTTCTCGGCGGCCTTGGCGGCAAGTTGGTGCGAGCGCGCGGAAAACTCGTCCTGATCCTGCCTGGTGAGCTCGTACCGGGAGTTGAACTTCTCGGTGGAGGCTCCCATCGCACACTGGTCGAACGCGCAGAACAACCCGTCGTGCGCCATGTGGTCCAGCGCGGTCACCTCGCCGAACTTGTACCCCTCGCGCGACTTCGTCAGCAGGTGAGGCGCCTGGGTCATCGACTCCTGGCCACCCGCCACGACGATGTCGAACTCGCCGGCGCGGATGAGCTGATCCGCGAGCGCGATGGCGTCGAGACCCGACAGGCACACCTTGTTGATGGTCAGCGCCGGCACGTTCATCGAGATGCCGCCCGCCACGGCGGCCTGGCGAGCCGGTATCTGCCCGGCACCAGCCGTCAGCACCTGTCCCATGATCACGTACTGGACCTGGTCGGCGGGAACGCCCGCGCGTTCCAGCGCCGCTCTGATCGCGATACCACCCAACTGAGCGCCCGAGAAGTCCTTCAACGAGCCCAGCAGGCGGCCCATCGGGGTGCGCGCCCCGGCAACGATCACGGACTGAGTCACGACGGCCTCCAGCGACTCCGACGGCGGTGGGTTGCTCAGACGATACCTTCGGGATCGGCAGGTGACCGGGTGAAGACCGGCACAGTTAACGATTCTGATCGGTTACATTCCGGCCATGAACGAGCTACGCGGAGCCGTCACGACCATCGACCATGTCGGGATCGCGGTACCCGACCTGGATGCCGCGATCACCTGGTACGCGGACAACCTCGGGCTCGTGGCCACCCACGTCGAGGTCAACGAGGAGCAGGGCGTGCGAGAGGCGATGCTGCACGCCCCCGGCGACCACCACGGACCCGCCGTCCAGCTGCTCGCGCCACTGGACGAGAACTCCACGATTGCCAAGTTCATCGGCCGAAACGGGCCTGGGATCCAACAGATGGCGTACCGGGTCGCCGACCTCGAAGCCACCTGCGCGCGGCTGCGCGAACAGGGTGCGCGACTGCTCTACGACGAGCCCCGTCGCGGCACGGCGAACTCCCTGGTCAACTTCGTGCATCCCAAGGACGCCGGCGGGGTACTCATCGAGCTCGTGGAGCCCGCGGCCACGCCGAGCTGACCTCGGCCCGCGCACGGTCCGGCGACGGCGGCGACGTCGGTCACAGGCCTTGTCCGGGCTCGTTACCCGCCGGTAGCGTTTGGTATCCCAAGCACGAGGGCTGGGGCCACGCGCCAGCCGCGACTCACGGGAGGCACGGCGTGCAAGAGATACGCGACGCGATCCTGGCCGACGAGCTCGATGCGGTGGGCGGGCTGACCGTCCCCGACCACTACCGAGGCGTGACGGTGCGCGCCGACGAGGTCGAGATGTTCGCGGGGCTCCCGTCGCGGGAGAAGGACCCGCGCAAGAGCCTCCATCTCGACACCGTGGCGACACCCGAGCTCGGGCCGGGCGAGGCGATCGTCGCCGTGATGGCCAGCGCGATCAACTACAACACCGTCTGGACCTCCATCTTCGAGCCGCTTCCCACGTTCGCCTTCCTGCGTCGCTACGGCCGGCTCTCGCCGCTGGCCAAGCGACACGACCTGCCCTACCACGTGGTCGGCTCCGACCTCGCCGGCGTGGTCCTGCGCACCGGGCCGGGTGTCCACAGCTGGAAGCCGGGCGACGAGGTGGTGGCGCACTGCCTGTCCGTCGAGCTGGAGAGCCCGGACGGCCACGACGACACGATGATGGACCCGGAGCAGCGCATCTGGGGCTTCGAGACGAACTTCGGGGGCCTCGCCGAGCTCGCGCTGGTGAAGTCGAACCAGCTGATGCCCAAGCCCGGCCACCTGACCTGGGAGGAGGCTGCCAGCCCCGGCCTGGTCAACTCCACCGCTTACCGCCAGCTGGTCTCCCGCAACGGCGCCGACATGAAACAAGGCGACATCGTCCTGGTCTGGGGCGCGTCGGGCGGGCTCGGTTCGTACGCGACCCAGTTCGCGCTGAACGGCGGCGCCACGCCGGTCTGCGTGGTGTCCTCTCCGGAGAAGGCGGAGATCTGCCGACGCATGGGCGCCGAGCTCATCATCGACCGCGCCGCCGAGGGGTTCCGCTTCTGGCGTGACGACCAGCATCAGGACCAGAGCGAGTGGAAGCGGTTCGGCGCGAGGATCCGCGAGCTCACCGGCGGGGAGGACCCGGACATCGTCTTCGAGCACCCCGGGAGGGAGACGTTCGGCGCCAGCGTGTACGTCGCCCGCAAAGGCGGCACCATCGTCACCTGCGCATCTACCAGCGGATACGAGCACGTCTTCGACAACCGCTACCTCTGGATGAACCTTAAGCGAATAGTCGGCTCGCACTTCGCCAACTACCGCGAGGCATGGGAGGCCAACCGGCTCATCGACAAGGCGAAGATCCACCCCACCCTGTCCAGGGTCTACCCGCTGGCGGAGACCGGCCAGGCCGCGCTGGACGTCCATTCCAACGTTCACCAGGGCAAAGTCGGCGTGCTGTGCCTGGCTCCCGAGGAAGGCCTCGGGGTGCGCGATCCGGAGCGCCGAGAGCGGCATTTCCCCGAGATCAATCGTTTCCGTGGGGTCTAGTCGAGGGCTGGTCCTCCGTAGAGTGACACCCGCCACGACCGTGTGATTTGCGGCGAGTACGGTAAGCGCCATGCCAGCTGGAGATGATCACCTGCCGGCCCCCGGATCGGCTTTCGCGATCACCCGTCGGGGCTACGACTCGGCCCAGGTTGACGACTACCTGCGAGATATAGACGCCCAGCTTCGCATGCTCGCGGCCGACCGTGATGCGGCCATCGAGCAGAACAGCCAGCTGGCACGTCAAGTCAATGTGGCGTGGGCGGAAACGGATCGGCTCAAGGGCCAGGTCCGTCGCCTGTCGACCGCGCCGGACAGCGTCGAGGGCATGAGCGAACGGGTGCAGTCCATGCTCCGGCTCGCCCAGGACGAGGTGGCCGAGCGACGCACCCGGGCCGAGACCGAGGCCACCGAGATCGTCGCGCGCGCCGAGACCGAGGCCGGCGACCTGCCGCGGCGCCTCGACGCGCGGCGTCGCCAGCTGGACGAAGAGGCCAAGCAGCTCGAAGAGGCCGGCCGGCAGCTCTCGCTCGAGCGCGAGAAGGTCATGACCGAGGCGCGCGAGGAAGCCGAGCGCCTCCGGACCACGGCGACCACGGACGCCGAGCAGGTCCGTTCGGAAGCGGCCGCGGCGGCGCAGCGGGTGCGCTCCGAGGCCACCTCCGAGGTGCGGCGCATCCGCTCCGAGGCGTCGAACGAGGCCGAGCGCATCCGGTCCGAGGCGAGCGCCGAGGCCCAGCGGGTCCTGCGCGAGGCCGAGGAGGAGCGCACCGCGCTCGACCAGCAGAGCGCGGCCCAGCGCGCACAGGTCGAGGACGACTTCGAGATCGCCATGACGGCCCGCCGGACCGAGATCATGGCCGCTATCCAGCAGAAGCAGGAAGCCAGCCGCGAAGAGGCGAACCGGCTGGTCACGACGGCCAGGGCCGAGGCCGAGCGGATGGTCACCACCGCACGGCAGACCGCGCAGGAAATGGTCAGCCAGGCCGACGCCCGCGCGCAGAAGACCGTGAGCGACGCCGACGCCAGGGCGCACAAGACGGTCAGCGAGGCGGACGCCAGGGCGCACAAGACCGTCAGCGAAGCCGACGCCAGCGCCCACAAGATGGTCAGCGAGGCGCGCAACAGCGCCCAGCAGATGGTCAGCGAGGCCGAGGCGAGGGCGGAGAACACCGTCAGCGAGGCCGACGCCCGCGCCGAGCACACGGTCAGCGAAGCCGACGCCCGCGCCGAGCGCACCGTCAGCGAAGCCGACGCCTACGCCCACAAGACGGTCAGCGAGGCCGAGTCCAAGGCCGAGCACACGGTCAGCGAAGCCGACGCCCGCGCCGAGCGCACCGTCAGCGAAGCCGACGCCTACGCCCACAAGACCGTGACCGAGGCCGAGGCAAGGGCCGAGCACACGATCAACGAGGCAGAGGCCGCCGCCCACCAGGCGGTGACCGAGGCCGAGCAGCGCGTCACCGAGCTCGAGGGCCTTCGCGTCATGCTGGTGTCGCAGCTCTCCGAGCTTCGCGGCACGCTCGACCAGTCCCTGCCCCGCCTCGGCCCGCCCGAGCCGCAGCCGGTGCGTGTGATCGTCGGCGACCGCAACGGCAGCGGCCCCGGGGAGCACGACGGCTCGGACGCCGACGGCCAGGACGGTTCGGGCAACCACAACGGTGACGACCCGACGCCCACGCCGAGGTCGAGCCCGGAGCGCCGTCCCACCCCGGGACGCCGCCGCCCGACCCCGACGGCCCGCCAGCGCTGATCGCGGCGCCGGACGACCGGTAGTTTCTCAGGCCGCTAGGGCCGGCTCCGCGCGGAGCCGGCCCTAGCGGCGTTTACGGCAGGTGGCCGCGGTTGGGCGGGCGTCGGCGGTGGCGTCAGGTGCGGCGGCCGGGGCGACGGTGGCGGCGCGATGCCCAGCACGCGGTGTGCCAGTGTCGCCGGTCGTCGGAGCTTCCGGTGGCGCCGGCGCCCGCCGGCCAGGCGACCACGTGCCCCACCCCCGGTGCGATCTCGTGGTCGCATCCGGGGCAGCGGTAGGTCTTGCGGCCGCGCGCGCCCGGGACCGAGCGCACCGTCCACTCGCCGTCCGGGCCGACCTCGGTCCTCGACCAGCCCAGCGCGCCGCCGACCAACGGGCGTGGTGAGCCCGAGTCCCCTCTGGCACGGTTGCGGCGCGGCACGAGATCAGTATCTCGCCGTCCCGACGAGGGCTACCGGGACGCGGCGTAGTCCCGGAAGCCCTGTCCTGTCTTTCGGCCCAGCCGCCCGGCGGTCACCAGGTGCTCCAACAGCGGCGCCGGCGCATAACCGGCCATCCGGAACTCCTGGTACAGGGTGCGCTCGATCGCCAGCGAGACGTCCAGGCCCACCACGTCCAGCAGCTCGAACGGACCCATCGGCAGCGCGCAGCCCGTCTTCATCGCCGCGTCGATGTCGTCGGAGCTGGCGTAGTGCGCCTCGAGCATCTTGACCGCGTCGTTCAGGTAGGGGAACAACAGCGCGTTGACGATGAACCCGGCCCGATCGCCGCAGAACACCGCGTGCTTGCCCAGCTCGCCGCACAGCGACCGGGCGGTGGCCACCGTGTCCGGCGAGGTGGCGATGGTGCTGACCACCTCCACCAGCTTCATCACCGGCGCCGGGTTGAAGAAGTGCAGGCCGATCACGTCGCCGGGGCGGGAGGTGGCGGCCGCGCACTCGATGACCGGCAGCGAGGACGTCGTGGTGGCCAGCACCGCGCCCGGCTTGCACACCTCGTCCAGCGTCTCGAAGACCGCGCGCTTGACGTCCAGCTCCTCGGCGACGGCCTCGATCACGAGGTCGCACTCGGCCATGTCCTCGAGGTTGGTGGTGGCGCGAACCCGGCCGAAGGCCGCCTCCCGGTCCTCCTCGGAGAGCCGGCCGCGCACCACCGCCTTGTCCAGCGAGCGCTTCAGCGCGCCCAGCGAGGCCTCGTTCTTCGAGTCCGAGCGGCCGCGCAGGACCACGTCCAGGCCGGACTTGGCGAGCACCTCCACGATGCCGGTGGCCATGGTGCCGGTGCCGACCACGCCGACGGTCCGGACCGGGCGGGCGGTGCCGTCGGCGGCGTCGAGCGGACCGGGGGTGTCCGCGTCGTCGACGACCTTGGGCGAGTCCGCCGAGTCATAGGTGTAGAAGCCGCGCCCACTCTTCCGCCCGAGCAGGCCGGCGGTGATCATCTGCTTGAACACCGGCGTCGGCGCGTGCATCAGGTTGCGCGACTGGTTGTACATCGTCATGAGGATCTCGTAGGCGGTGTCCAGGCCGATCAGGTCCAGCAGCGCCAGCGGACCCATCGGGTAGCCGCACCCGAAGCGCATGGCCGCGTCGATGTCCTCACGGGTGGCGTAGTGCTCCTCGAACATCCGGGCCGCGTGGTTGAGGTAGCCGAACAACAGGGCGTTCGCGATGAACCCGGCCCGGTCGCCGATCACCACCGGGACCTTGCCCATCTTCCGCGCGAACGCGGCCATGTCGTCCACCACGTCCTGCTCGGTGACCACCGTGCGGACCAGCTCGACCAGCTTGAGCACCGGCGCGGGGTTGAAGAAGTGCATGCCCACCACGCGGCCGGGGCGGCCGGTGCGCACAGACAGCTCGGTGATCGACAGCGACGAGGTGTTGGACGCCAGGATGACGTCCGGGCGGACGATCTTGTCCACGGCGGCGAGGATGTCCGCCTTGAGGTCCAGGCGCTCGGGGACCGCCTCGATCACCAGGTCGACGTCGGCGAGGTCGGCCAGGTCGGTGGTCATCGTGACGCGGTCGTGCAACGCACGGGCGTCGTCCTCGCTGAGCTTGCCCCGGGCGGTGGCGCGGGCCGTGGAGTGTTCGAGATGACCCCGGCCCCTGGCCACGCCGGCCGCGTCCTGCTCGACGCCGACCACGCGCAGGCCGTTGCGGGCGAACACCTCGGCGATGCCGGCACCCATCGTGCCCAGGCCGACCACACCGACGGCCTCGAACTCACGCGCCACGCCGCTACCTCCCTGAGTCTCGTTCAGAGGGATCCTGCCATCCGCCGCCCGTTCCGGCAGTGCTCTGTGTTCGGGATCCCGAACACACGTGCCTGAAATACCGACCGACCGTCGGTCCAACTACGAACAGACCGACGGTCGGTCTGTCTTTCGGTGGAGGGCGAGTCGGCTGGCTGGCGGGCGGACGGGCTAGCGGACGGGCGAGCTAAGGGGCGGACGGGCTGGCGGGCTGGCTGGCTGGCTGGCCGGACGGGCTGGCAGACGAGAGGGCGCTCCTAGCGGCCGTACAGCGCCCGCACCAACGTCAGCAGCCGGCCGATCGCGTTCTTGCGCCGGGTGAACGTGGTCACCGCGATCGGTGGCGCGAACCGCTGTCTGGTCACGGCCTGCGCCCGAGCGAACTCCCGCAGGCCGTCCTCGCCGTGGATACGGCCGAACCCGGAGTCGCCCACCCCGCCGAACGGCAGCGCCGGCACGCCGGCAAAGGTGATCACACCGTTCACCGCAACCATCCCGCAGCGCAGCCGGGCCGCGATCTCCTCCCCCCGCCGGGCGGAGAACACCGAGGCGCCCAGCCCGTACGCGGTCGCGTTGGCGCGGGCGACGGCGTCCTCGACATCGGCCACCCGGTTCACCGTGAGCAGCGGGCCGAACGTCTCCTGGGTGATCGCGGTGGAGTCCTCCGGCACGTCGGTGAGCACCACGGGCTCCACGAACGGCGGGCGGACCGACACGGTCCCGCCGACCACCGCCGTCGCGCCCCTGTCCAGCGCGTCCCGCAGCTGGCCGGCCACCACGTCGGCCTGGGAGGGCATGGTCATCGGCCCGAAGTCGGCGGTGGGCTCGCCGCCCGGGCGCAGCGCCTCCGCGCGGCGCACCACCCTGGCCAGGAACTCGTCGGCCACCGGCTCGACCACGTACACCCGCTCCACGCCCACGCAGGTCTGGCCGGCGTTGGACATCCCGCCCCAGACCGCCGCGTCCGCCGCCGCGTCCAGGTCGGCGTCCGCGTCCACGATCAGCGGGTCCTTGCCGCCGCACTCCACCAGCACCGGCGTGAGGCTCTCCGCGCAGGCCGCCATCACCCGCTTGCCGGTCGCGGTGGAGCCGGTGAACGCGAGCTTGTCCACCCCGGACCGGCACAGCGCGGCGCCGGTCTCGCCGAGCCCGGTCACCACGGTGAACACCGGCTTGCGGTGCCCGCCGCCGAACACCGCCTCGGCGAACGTCTCGGCCAGCGCGTGCCCGATCCCGGGAGTCAGCTCGCTGGGCTTGAACACGACCGCGTTGCCGGCGGCCAGCGCGTACCCGATCGAGCCCATCGGGGTGAACACCGGGTAGTTCCACGGGCCGATCACGCCGATCACGCCGTACGGCGGGTACGCAACGGTGGCGGCCTGGTTGCTCATCAGCAGGCCGGAGCTCACCTTGCGCCGGCCGAGCACCCGCTCCGCGTGGCGCGCCGCCCAGGCCAGGTGGTCGATCGCCAGCACCAGCTCTACGCGGGCGTCGTCGCGCGGCTTGCCCGTCTCGGCCGAGACCAGGTCGGCGATCCGGTCGATCCGGGACACCAGCAGCTTGCGCCAGGCCCCGAGCAGCTTGCGCCGCCCGTCGAAGCCCAGCCCGGCCCACCACCGGCTGGCCTCGCGGGCAGAGTCGACCGCCGACCGGACGTACGCCGCGTCGTGCACCGGGTAGCCGCCGACGACCTCGCCGGTGCGGGGGTCGATGGAGTCGAACGTCGCGGCGCCCTCGCCCGCGCCGCCGGCCGCCGCGGCCGGGCTCTCGGTCTGCGTCATCGTCACGACCTCCAAAGCGCACGCGGGATCGATTCACAAGAGCCTACGTGTCGATCGCCCGGCCGGCGCGGCCGGAACCACGCACGGTGAGCGGAACCTCAGAGCATGCCGCCAAGACGGTCACGAACCAACATCATCAGGCCACCAGAACTGTAATAACAGCACAAAGGCGGGCCGGCCTGATGATCCTATTAGAACGATCTATCAAACCTCGGCCGGCCGGAGGTCGCCAGGCTGCACGCCACGCCGCACGCCACGCCGCACGACTGTCCTACTAGAACAGCCGCAGGTGGCCAGGCTCCGCGCCGCGCAGCGCCTCGTAGTCCACCACCACGCAGCGGATGCCTCGGTCGGCGGCCAATGTACGGGCCTGGGGCTTGATCTGCTGCGCGGCGAACACCCCCGCCACCGGCGAGAGCAGCGGATCGCGCCCGAGCAGCTCCAGGTAACGGGTGAGCTGTTCGACGCCGTCGATCTCGCCGCGCCGCTTGACCTCCACCGCGACGGTCCCGCCGCCCGGGTCGCGGCAGAGCAGGTCGACCGGCCCGATCGCCGTCGGGTACTCGCGCCGGATCAGGGTCAACCCGTCCCCCAGGGTGGCCGGATGCTCGGCGAGCAGCTCCTGCAGGTGCGCCTCCACGCCGTCCTTCACCAATCCCGGATCCACCCCGAGCTCGTGCGACGAGTCGTGCAGCACCTCCTCGATGGTGATCACCAGCGACTCGTCGGCCTTGTTCCGGACCGTCCACACCCCCGGCTCCTCCTCCAGCCAGCACGGCGGGCTCATCCAGTTCAGCGGCTTGTAGGCGCGGTCGTCGGCGTGCACGCTCACCGAGCCGTCGGCCTTGACCAGCAGCAGCCGGGGGGCCATCGGGAGGTGGGCGGTCAGCCGGCCGACGTAGTCAACCTGGCAGCGGGCGATCACGAGACGCACGACACGCACGGTATCGCCTCGCCCATACCGGCCTCAGCTAGCGTCGCCGCAGTGAAGCAGCTAAGCACGCGAGAGGTGTACGCGAACCCGTGGATGGTCGTGCGCGAGGACCAGATCCGCCGCCCCGACGGCACCGACGGGATCTTCGGCGTGATCGACAAGCCGGACTACGCGCTGATCGTCCCGGCCGACGGCGACCGCCTGCACCTGGTCGAACAGTTCAGGTACCCGCTGGGCATGCGCCGCTGGGAGTTCCCCCAGGGCACGGCGCCGAACCGGGCCGACGCCGACCCCGCCGAGCTGGCCGCCCGCGAGCTGCGGGAGGAGACCGGGCTGCGGGCCGGCAGCATGGTCCAGATCGGCACGCTGGACGTCGCCCCCGGGATGTCCAGCCAGCGCGGACGCGTATTCCTGGCCACGGACCTCGCCGAGGGCCCGCCCGAGCGCGAGCACAGCGAGCAGGACATGCGCGCGGCCTGGTTCACCCGCGACGAGCTGACCGACATGATCAGGCGCGGCGAGGTCACCGACGCGCAGAGCGTCGCCGCGCTCGGCCTGCTCTTGCTGCACGAACGCGAACTTACCGGCCGTTAAGCCGGTAAGTTGCGCACGAGCCCCGGCACCCGCCAGACTGGGCGAATGGACTTCGCCGAGACCGACGAACAGCGCATGCTCCGCTCCTCGGTGGCCGCGCTGGCCGGCAAGTACGGGCACGACTACCTGTGGGCGAAGGCCAAGGCCGGTGAGAAGACCACCGAGCTGTGGTCGGAGGCGGGCGCGGCCGGGTTCCTCGGCGTGGGCGTGCCGGAGGAGTACGGCGGGGGCGGCGGCGGGATGGTCGAGCTGGCCATCGTCACCGAGGAGATCGCGGCCGGCGGCTGCCCGCTGCTGCTGATCGTGGTCTCGCCCGCGATCGCGGCCACCGTGATCGCCACCTCCGGCACGAGCGAACAGCGCGAACGCTGGCTGCCCGGGATCGCGGACGGCACCGTGAAGTTCTCCTTCGCGATCACCGAGCCGGACGCCGGCTCCAACTCGCACCGGATCACCACCTCGGCCCGGCCCGACCCGGACGGCGGCTGGCGGCTGTCCGGACACAAGTACTACATCTCCGGGGTCGACGAGTCGGACGCCACGCTGGTGGTGGCCCGCATGCAGGACAGCAAGGGCACCCTGCGCCCGGCCATGTTCATCGTCCCGAACGACACCCCGGGCATGACGTACCAGCCGATCGAGATGGCGTTCGTGGCCGCCGAGCGGCAGTTCACCGTGTTCTTCGACGACGTGCACCTGCCGGACGAGGCGCTGGTCGGCGGCGAGGAGGCCGGGCTGGCGGCGCTGTTCGCCGGGCTGAACCCGGAGCGGATCACGGTGGCCGCCCAGTCCAACGGCCTGGCCCGCTACGCGCTGGACAAGGGCACCGCCTACGCGCGCGAGCGCCAGGTGTGGAACGCGCCCATCGGCAGCCACCAGGCGATCGCGCACCCGCTGGCCGTCGCGCACATCGAGGTGGAGCTGGCGCGGCTGGCCACCACCAGGGCGGCGTGGCTCTACGACCAGGGCGACCCGAGCGCCGGCGAGGCGGCGAACGTGGCCAAGTACGCCGCCGCCGAGGCCGCCATCCACGCCGTGGACGCCTCGGTGCAGGCGCACGGCGGCAACGGGATGTCCGCCGAGTACGGCATCGGCCCGCTCATCGGCTCGGTGCGGGCCGGCCGGATCGCCCCGGTCAGCCGGGAGATGATCCTCAACTTCGTGGCCCAGCACACCCTGGGCCTGCCCAAGTCGTACTGACCGCGGGCCTCAGAGGCGGACGGGGAGCTCGGCCAGCCGGCGGGAACCCGGCATCTGCTCCCACCGCAGCTCGCCAGGGTCGACGTCCAGCCTCAGGTCCGGGAACCGTTCGAACAGCGCGCGCAGCGCCACCTCCGCCTCCTGGCGGGCCAGCGCGGCGCCCAGGCAGTAGTGCGCGCCGTGGCCGAACCCGACGTGGCCCTCGCCGCGCCCCTCGGGCTGGCGGGTGACGTCCAGCCGGTCCGGGTCCGGGTAGCGCCTCGGGTCGAAGTTGGCCGACACCAGCACCGGCTGGACGATCTCACCGGCCCGGATGCGCACCCCGCCCAGCTCGACGTCGGCGGCGGCGTAGCGCGGCTTGGTCACGAGCACCGGCCCGCACCAGCGCATCAGCTCGTGCACCGCCGTCGGCCACAGCTCCGGACGCTCGCGCAGCAGGGCGAGCTGGTCCGGGTGGGTGAGCAGCGCGACGGTGCCGTTGCCGATCAGGTGCGCGGTGGTCTCGTGGCCGGCAAGCACCAGGGTCATCACGAAGGTGACCAGTTCGGTGTCGGACAGCCGGCCGTCGTGCTCGTCGTGGACCCTGACCAGCCCGCCGAGCAGGTCGTCGTGCGTCGTCGGGTCCGCCCGCCGCGCGTCGACCAGGGCCTGCGCGCCGTCCACCATGCCGCGCACGGCGGCCGGCATCAGCTTCGGGTCCATCGAGGTCAGCTCGCGCCCCCAGTGCCGCCAGGCCGGCCGTGACGCCTCCGGGAGGCCGACCAGCTCGCAGATCACGGTGATCGGCAGCGGGTAGGCGAACCGCTCGACCAGGTCCACCCGCCCGGTCATGCCGCCGAGCAGCTGATCGGCGATCGCCTCCACCCTCGGGCGCAGCTCGGTCACCCGGCGCACGGTGAACGCCCTGGACACGAGCTTGCGCAGCCGGGCGTGGTCGGGCGGGTCCATGGCCAGGATGGAGTCCGCCATGTACCGGGCGTAGTCCTCGGGCAGGCCGTAGCGCTCGATGTAGAGCCGGCGCACGTCGGTCGCCGGCGCCCCCGGCACCGAGGCGGGGTCGTTGATGAACCGAGGATCGCCGAGCACCGCCCGGACCTCCTCGAACCGGGTCACGAACCAGGCCGGGGTGTCGCCCATGAACACCCCGCGCACGACGGCACCCTGCTCCCGGAGCCGTCCGTACTCGCGGTACGGGTAGGTCATCAGCTCGGGCGACATGATGTCGGGCGGGCTCGTGGTCATCGTGTCCTCACCTTCGGCGCCCGGGGTCACCGGACGCGACGTTGCCATTCGTTGGCGATGGGTTCGAGCAGTGCGTCGTACGAGGCGGCGACCCGCTCGGCCAGTGCGGCGTCCGGGGCCGGCGCCCCGGGCACCTGCAGGGCATGGGCCACCGCGTACTCCAGGAGGTCGGCCCGCGTGTGCGGGTCGGCCGGCGTGCTCGGCAGGCCGAGCGACTCGACGAAGAAGAAGCCGGACGTGACCGAGTCGAGCAGGTACTGCTGCGCCGACAGGTCGACGTCGGTGCGCAGCAGCCCGGCGTCGCGGAGCAGGGCGAGGTGCGCACGGCCGGCCTCGGTGCCCCGCTCGCGCAGCCCGCCGAGCGTGCCCGCCGCCTCCCTGGCCAGCCGCCCGAGCATCTCCCCGTCGCCGAGGTACATCTGCCGGGCCACCGGATCGTCCAGCACCGCCAGGTAGGTGGAACGCACCATCCGCCCCGGCAGCACCTCCTGGGGGTCGGCCCGCATCCGGTCGGTCAGCCCGGTCAGCAGCCCCCGGTAGCCGCGCAGCAGCACCGTCAGGAACAGCGCTTCCTTGGTACGAAAGTGCAGGTAGACGGTGCCCTTGCCGATCCCGGCGGCGGCCGCGACGTCCTCCACGGTGACCTTCCGGTAACCCCACCTGACCAGCAGCTCGGCGGCGGCGTCCAGCACCCGGCCGAGCCGCTCGTCCGGCTCCGGCTCCAGCCTGGGCCTGGTGACTGGATTGACGTTTTCGGTCACAGGGTCACTATAGCGCGGATGTCCAGCCCGGGGTCTACCGTGGGTCCATGGCCGACTACGAACACCTGCTGGTCAAGCACGACGGGGAGACGGTCCGGATCACGATGAACCGGCCGAGGCGGCGCAACTCGCTCTCGTCCGACCATCTGGCCGAGCTGATCGACGCCTTCGAGGAGGCCGGTCGCACCAAGGCGACGGGCATCGTGCTCGCCGGCGAGGGCCCGGTGTTCTCCGCCGGGCACGACTTCGCCGACGTGGCCGCCCGCGACTTCGCCGGCGTCCGCGACCTGCTCCGCCAGTGCACGGCGCTGATGAAGCTGATCGAGTCGGTGCCGCAGGTGGTCGTCGCCAGGGTGCACGCGCTGGCCACCGCCGCCGGCTGCCAGCTGGTGGCGTCCTGCGACCTGGCCGTGGCCGGCGAGTCGGCCGGGTTCGCGCTGCCCGGCGGCAAGGGCGGCTGGTTCTGCCACACCCCGGCGGTCCCGGTCGCGCGCAACATCGGGCGCAAGCGGCTGATGGAGATGGCGCTGACCGGGGACGTGATCGACGCGGCCACGGCGGCCGAGTGGGGCCTGGTCAACAAGGTGGTGCCGGACGACCAGCTCGACGCCGCCGTGGAGCACCTGTTGGTCAGGGCCACCCGGGGCAGCCGGCTGGCCAAGGGCATCGGCAAGCAGACCCTCTACGCCCAGCTCGACCGGCCGGAGGCGGACGCCTACGCGATCGCCCTGGAGGTCATGGCCGCGATGTCACAGACGCCCAGCGCCAAGGAGGGCATGGCCGCCTTCCTGGAGAAGCGCGCGCCGGTCTGGCCGAACTGACCTAACCGAACCACCGACTCAGAGCGGCCGAGGCGGTGTCGAGGTCGGGCTCGCCGTCGGCCGCCCAGGCCACGTACCCGTCCGGGCGGACCAGCAGCGCGGACAGCCCCGGGCGGTCCTCGGAACCGGCCGCGAGCACCCGCACCCGGTCGCCCCACCGCCCGCCCAGCTCGCGCAGCTTGCCGTGCTCGCCCAGGTCGACCAGCAGCGCCCGCCCGTCGGCCAACCGCTCCCCCAGCCGGCCACCGCCCGCGAAAGCCAGGTCCGGCGCGCTCCGCCCGACCAGCTCGTGCCCGCCGCCCAGGTCGTACCCCTGCCACCACCCGGAGATCTTCTTCGCGAAGTACGTGGTCCCGGTCACGGTGTGGGCCAGGTCGGTGACCACCGCGCGCAGCGCTCGCGCCTTCGGCTCCGGGCGCATCACGGCCACCTGCGCGCGCGTCCAGTCCAACACCCACGCGCCGATCGGATGCCGCTCGGCGGTGTAGCTGTCCAGCAGCCCGTCCGGCGCCCAACCGCGCACCGCGGCCGTCAGCTTCCAGCCCAGGTTCAGCGCGTCCCCGATCCCGAGCGAGAGGCCCTGGCCGCCGAACGGCGAGTGCACGTGCGCGGCGTCGCCGGCCAGCAGCACCCGCCCGTTCCGATACTCGGGCACCTGACGGGCGTTGTCGGTGAACCGGGTAGCCGACTCAACACCCGTGATCGTGACGTCCACCCCGGACACCGCGCGCAGGCTGGCCTGCAGCTCCTCGGCGGTCACCGGCCCGGACCGCTCCTCGGGCGTGCCGTCGAACTCGACGGTCAGGATCCGGCCGGGCTGCGGGCCGTACACGTAAACCCCGCGCTCAGTGACGTTCCAGCCGCGCTCCAACCCGTCCGCGCCGGTCAGCTCCACGATGGCCTGGTGCGCGGTGATCTCCGGGTCGGTGCCGGGGAATTCGAACCCGGCGAGCTTGCGCACCGCGCTGCGCCCGCCGTCGCACCCGACCAGCCAGCCGGCGCTCACCCACCGGTCGCCGGCCATCACGCCGACCTCGTCCACCCCGACCCTGACAGTGGAACGTTCTATCAAGACGCCCCGGCGCAGCTCCACACCCAGCTCGAGCGCCCGTTCGACCAGCATCTCCTCCACCTGCTGCTGGCTGATCGGGAAGATCCCGCCCACCGGCCCGCGCCCGTCGAAGTCCGGGTCGGAGTCGTCGATCCGCTCGCCGTGCATCCAGATGGCCCCGAAGTGCCCGGCGACCTTCGGCATGGCGCGCGGCCGCTCCGCGCTACCGAAGGCCCTCTCCAGCGCGACCCGCCGCGCGCGCTCCATCGCCGGCAGGAACCCCCGGCGGTAGAGCGCCTCCACGCACGGCCCGGTGATCGCGCCGGCCTTGATCGTCCGGTCGATCTCGGTCAGCCGCTCCAGCACCAGCACCCGGGCGCCGCCCAGCCGCAGCTCGCAGGCCAGCATCAACCCCACCGGCCCGGCGCCGACGACGATCACGTCGTAGTCCATGCCCAAGACTTTACCCAGTACAAGTTTTAGCTCGATACAATTTCTCATGGCCCTACGCGAGCGCAAGAAGGCACAGACGCGACGGCGGATCTCCGACGTCGCCACCGGCCTGTTCCTGGCCAGGGGCTTCGACAGGGTCAGCGTCGCGGAGGTGGCCGAGGCCGCGGACGTCTCCAAGATGACCGTCTTCAACTACTTCCCGCGCAAGGAAGACCTGATGTTCGACCGGTTCCCGGAGATGGTCGAGCTGGTCACCGCCGCGGTGCGCGGACGGCAGGAGGGCGAGCCGCCGGTCTCCGCCATCCACCGAATGCTGCGCGACCTCGTCGACCGCGACCATCCGCTCGGCGGCCCGCGCGACGGCGACCGGCCGTTCCTGCGGACCGTCCAGGACTCACCGGCGCTGCTGGCCAGGGCCAGGGAGTTCCGCGACGAGCTGACCACCGTGCTCACCGACCTGACCGGAGGCGACCACCGCGCCCACCTGACCGCCGCGCTCACCGTCGCCGCCTGGCAGTCCGTGTTCACCACCAGCACCCGACGCCTGCTCGCCGGCGCTCCCCCCGCCGACCTGGCCCGCGACCACCTCGCCCGCCTCGACGAGGCCTTCGAAGCGGTAGCACACGCCACCGGCCCGCCGAGAACCTAGAGTGTCCACGTGCTTTCGCGCCGTCACATGCTCGCGCTTGCCGGCACCGGCGCGCTGCTCGCGGCCTGTGCGCGCGACAACCGGCCGACGTTCGAACGGATCCGGGAGAGCGGCGCGCTGCGGGTGGGGATCTCGGGCGAGGAGCCGTACAGCTACCTCGACACGTCCGGCCGGCTCACCGGGGAGTCCCCCGAGGTCGCCAAGGCGGTGATGACCGGGTTCGGGGTGCAGACCCTGGAGTCGGTGCAGCGGCCGTTCGGCAAGCTCATCGACGGCCTGCTCGGCGGCTCCTTCGATGTCATCGCCTCCGGCATGCAGATCACCCGGGACCGCTGCCGGCGGGTGCTGTTCTCCCGGCCCGACTTCGTCGCCCCGACCGCGTTCCTGGTGCGGCGCGGCAACCCGCTCGGGCTTCGGGACTTCGGCGACGTGGCGCGCGCCGGCGTCCCCATCGCCGTGCTCGACGGCGCCGTCGAGCGGGGGGCAGCGCGGGCGGCCGGCGTCCGGGACGACCGGATCAAGGCGTACGACTCGCCGTCCGACCTCTACCAGGCGGTGTTCGACGGCGCCGTGCCGGTCGCCACGCTGACCGACATCTCGCTGCGCCGGCTGGTGGGCCGGCACCCGGCGTCGCCGCTCGAGGTCACCCCCGGCATCGGCGGCGGGCGGACCCTGCCGGCGGCGGGCTTCGCGTTCCGGCCGGCCGACGCCGACCTGTGCAACGCGTTCAGCACCGGCCTGACCACGCTGCAGAACTCCGGCGCGTGGCTGCGCATCGCGGCGCCGTTCGGGGTGTCCGCCGCCAACCTCCCGCCGCGCGACCTCACCACCGCCGACGCCTGCCAGACCGGCTGACCGGCTCAGGCCCTGTCGATCACCGCGTGCAGGAAGTCCCGGGTCCGCTGGTGGGTCGGCTCGGTGAACAGCTGGTCCGGCGGTGCGTCCTCGATCACCTGGCCGGAGTCGAACATGAGCACCCGGTGCGAGAAGTCGCGCGCGAAGCCCATCTCGTGGGTCACGCACAGGAACGTGATGTCGGTGCGATCGCCGAGGTCCTTGAGCAGGCTGAGCACGCCGGCGACCAGCTCCGGGTCCAGCGCCGAGGTCACCTCGTCGAGCAGCAGCACGTCCGGGCGCATGGCCAGCGCGCGGGCGATCGCCACCCGCTGCTGCTGCCCGCCGGACAGCTGCGTCGGGTGCGCGTCGATCTTGTCGGACAGCCCGACCAGCTCCAGCAGCTCGGCGGCCCGCTCGTTCGCCTCGTCGGCGGGCAGCCCGAGCACCCGGGTCGGCGCCTCGGTCAGGTTGCCCCGCACGGTCATGTTCGGGAACAGGTTGAACTGCTGGAACACCATGCCGATGCGCTTGCGCACCTCGCGGCAGTGCCGCTCGTCGGCGGGCACCAGCTTGCCGTCCCGCTCCATGTGCGACAGGCCCTGCCCGCCCACCGTGATGGTGCCGCCGTCCACCTTCTCCAGGGTCATCAGCAGCCGCAGGATGGTGGTCTTGCCCGAGCCGCTCGGGCCGATCAGGCAGACGTGCTCGCCGGGCTCCACGGCGAAGCTCAGGTCGCTGAGCACCACGTTGTGCCCGAAACGCTTCTGGACGTCGTCAAAGACGATCATCGGTTCAGACGGTGCCACGGCGGCGCTCCAGACGTCTCACCAGTATCGAGGCCGGGTAGCTAAGCACGAGGAACAGCAGGCCGGCAATGGTGTACGGCTCGGTGAAACGAAACGTCGTCGAGCCGATCTCCTTCGCTTTGCTTACCACCTCTACCACACTAATGGCCAACAGCAGCGGGACCTCTTTGAACATCGAGATCACGTAGTTTCCCAGCGCCGGCAGCACCCGTGGGATCGCCTGCGGCAGGATCACCCCGGTCCAGGTGCGGGTGCGGGTGAGGTTCAGCGCGACCGCGGCCTCCCACTGCCCGCGCGGCACCGCCTCGATGCCGGCGCGGTAGACCTCCGAGGTGTACGTCGCGTAGTGCACGCCCAGCCCGATCACGCCTACCACCAGCGCGGACAGCGTGACGCCGAACCGGGGCAGCGCGAAGTACAGGAAGAACACCTGCACCAGCAGCGGGGTGGACCTGACGAACTCCACGAACGCCCACAGCACCTGGTCGATCACCGGCACGTGCAGCCGCCTGATCACCGCGATGACCAGCCCGAGCAGCAGCGCGACCACCGAGCCGAGCACGGTGATCTCCAAGGTCACCAGCAGCGCCCGCAACAGCTCCGGCAGCACCCGGAAGGCGTAGTCCCAGTCCCAGACCGGCATCAGTGACCGCCCCCCGCCGGGATGCCGCCCAGGTCGGCCGCCTTCATCCGGGCCACCGAGCTGACCCGACGCCCGAGCCTGCGCGCCGCCGCCCGCTCGGCCAGCCGCATCACCGCCGTGATCACCAGCGCCAGCACCAGGTAGATCAGCAGCATCACCGTGAAGATCAGCACGATATCGCTGCCGAAGTTCGGCACCAGCACGTCACGGCCCTGCCGCGTGACGTCCTCCAGGTTCGGGATCAGCGACAGGATCGCGGTGGACTTGAGCAGCTGGATGAACAGGTTGTTGAACGGCGGCAGCATCTCCGCGATGGCCTGCGGCAGGATCACCCGGCGCATCCGCTGCGCGGGCGACATGTTCAGCGCGATCGCGCCCTCCACCTGCGCGCGGGGCACCGACTGCACGGCGCCGCGCACGATCTCCGCGCCGTAGGCACCGTGGTTGAGCCCGAGCACGATGATGCCCGCGACCAGCGGGATCAGCTGGATACCGACCAGCAGCGGGAGCACGAAGTAGATCCAGAACAGCTGGACGACCTCCGAGGTGCCCCGGAAGACCTCCACGTAGACCCGGCTGATGGTGCGCAGCCAGCGGTGCTCGGACAGCAGGGCAAGCCCGGCCGGGAAGGCGAGCACGATCGTCAGCACGATGCCACCGACGGCGGCGGTCACCGTCGTCGGCAGGCCCTGGAACAGGATCGGGACGATCCTGGACAGGTCGCCCATGGTGTCGCCTCAGGCGGCGCAGAGGCGCTGGGTGGTGATGTCCGGCTTCGGCAGGTTGTCCTGGGTGAACCCGAACGGCTCGACGATCTTGAGCCACTGGCCGCTGTCGTGCAGCTTCTTCAGCTCGGCGTTGAACGCGCCGAGGATGCCGTTGTCGCCCTTGCGGAACACGAACGCCCCCGCCGAGAGCGTCTCCTGGCCGTTGATCACCGGGAAGAACCCCTTGGTGACCTCGACGTTCGCGCCCGGGTTCTTCTTCACCACGTCGTTGAGCGAGATGTTGGTCAGCGCGGCCGCGTCCGCCCGGCCGGCGGTGACCGCCTGCAGCAGCGTGTTCTGGGTGTCGAACGCCTGCACCTGGCCGTCGGGCACCCCGCTCTTCTGCGCGTAGCCCTGCTCCACCGCGCCGCTGAGCACCGCGAGCTTGATGCCCTTGGACTTGACGTCGTCGAAGGTAGTCACGCCCTTCGGGTTGCCCTTGGGCACCAGGAACGCGGTCGGCGCGGTGTAGTCCGGGTCGGAGAACGCGGCGGCGTCGCAGCGCTGCTTGTTGATGAACATGCCGGCGGTGACCATGTCGAACTGGCCGGTGTTCAACGCCGGGATCAGGCCGCCGAACTCGACGGTGGTGGCCTCCATGTTGGCGATGCCGAGCGCCTTGAGCACGGCCCGGCCGACCTCGACCGACTCGCCGGTGACGGTCTTGCCGTCCGGCCCGGTGAACCCGTACGGGGCCTCGTTCGCGATGCCCACCTTGATCGTGCCGGCGCTCTTCGCCTTCGACAGGGTGTCGCCGCTGGTGCTGGTGCATCCGGCGAGCAGTGCCGGACCGCCCACCGCCACCGCACCGGCCAGCGCGCCGAACGCACCGCCGCGTCGCAGGAAGTCCCGTCGTGTCCATGCAGCAGCCATTACTGACACACCGCCCTCAGTTTCGCCTCAAGAAAGAGTGATCGTTGGGGAGAACGTAGGGGATCACCGGTTCGGGCGCAAAGAGTGGCCGGCGATGACCGCCCGTTGTGACCAGCACCCTGCGGAAACGGAAGGTTCACCAGGTCAGGGGCGGGTCACGCCGCCCGTTTGGCCTAACCCGAAAGGCGCCCTGGCCGCCCTCGGAGTGAGGCACATCGCGTCACTCATCGGCGAACGGGCATCCGGCCTGGTCAGTCGGGTTTCGTCGGCGGCGAGTGGGTGACGGGACGGGCGCCGGCGTCCGTCGCTTCCGGGATACGCGATGATGTCTGGCATGGCCGTACAGATCGCCGGCGTGGCCCTGCCCAGCCCGAACGAGGTGGTGGGCGCGGTGTGGTCGGCCGCCGAGTGGGGTGTGCGGACGACGCGCCTGGTGGTCGAGCTGCCCGGGCGGATCGAGGAGCTGCTGGCCAGCCTGGAGGCGCTGCTGCGGCGGATCGACGAGCTCACCGACCGGGCGGACGCGCTGGTCGGCAGGGTGGACGGGGTCGCCGTGTCGGCCGAGGAGACGGTGCGCACGGCGGGCGCGGTCGCGCAGGGCGCCGCCGGGGTGATCGACTGGGCCAGTCAGGTGGCCGACGGCGCCGGCGCGGTAGTCGCCCAGGCCGAACAGGCCAGCAAGGGTGCCTCCGAACTGCTCGCCACCTACCAACCGTTGGCGGAGCGCGCCGCCCCGCTGGCCAGCGCGTTCGTCAACGAGCTGTCCACCCAGGAGGTGCAGGCCGCGATCCGGCTGGTGGACCAGCTGCCCGGGCTGGCCGAGCACATGGAGACGGACATCATGCCGATCCTGGCCACCCTGGACCGGGTCGGCCCGGACATCCACGAGCTGCTGGCCGTCACCAAGGACCTGCGCCGGGCGATCAACGGCATCCCGGGCTTCGCCTACTTCCGTCGGCGGGGCGGCGGGTCCGACTAGTCCGCCAGGCCGTTGCGTTGCCTTATCAGGTCCACGATGCGGTCCATGATGTCGGTCAGCTCGTAGTTCTTGGGCGTGAAGACGGCCGCGACGCCGCGTTCGCGCAGCGCCGGCTCGTCCTCGCTGGGGATGATGCCGCCCACGATCACCGGCACGTCGTCGGCGCCGGCCGCGCGCAGCCCGTCGATCACCGCAGGCACCACCTCCAGGTGCGAGCCGGACAGCACTGACAGCCCGACCACGTGCACGCCCTCCTGGACGGCGGCGGCCACGATCTGCGCGGGGGTGAGCCGGATGCCCTGGTAGATCACCTCGAAGCCGGCGTCGCGGGCGCGGACGGCCACCTGCTCGGCGCCGTTGGAGTGCCCGTCCAGGCCCGGCTTGCCGACCAGCATGCGCAGCCGGGTGCCCAGCGCCTCGCCGGTGGCCTTCACCCGCTCCCGGACCCGGGCCAGCTCCTCGGCGGCCTCGCCGCTCGCGGTGGCCACCGAGACGCCGGTGGGCGCCCGGTACTCGCCGAACACCTCGCGCAGCGCGCCGGCCCACTCTCCGGTGGTCACTCCGGCGCGGGCGCAGGCGAGCGTGGCCTCCATCAGGTTGGCGTCGGTCTTGGCGGCGTCGCGCAGCTCGGTGAGGGTGCGTTCCACGGCGGCGTTGTCGCGCTCGGCGCGCCAGCGTTGGATCGCCTCGACGGCGGCGCCCTCCACGGCGGGGTCGACGGTCTCGATGGCCTTGGCGCCCTCGGCCTGCAGCGGGCTGGGCTCGGTGGTGTCGAACTTGTTGACGCCGACCACCACGTCCTCGCCGGACTCGATGCGCCGGCGCCGGTCGGCCAGCGAGGACACCAGCTGGCCCTTCATGTAGCCGGTCTCCACGGCGGCGACAGCGCCGCCCATCTCCAGCACCCTGTCGATCTCCGCGCGGGCGCCTTGGACCAGCTCGTCGACCTTGGCCTCGATGACGTGGCTGCCGGCGAACAGGTCGTCGTACTCCAGCAGGTCGGTCTCGAACGCGAGCACCTGCTGCATCCGCAGCGCCCACTGCTGGTCCCACGGGCGGGGCAGGCCGAGCGCCTCGTTCCAGGCCGGCAGTTGCAGCGACCGGGCGCGGGCGTCGCGGGAGAGCGTGACGGCGAGCATCTCCAGGACGATCCGCTGGACGTTGTTCTCCGGCTGCGCCTCGGTCAGGCCCAGGGAGTTGACCTGCACGCCGTAGCGGAACCGGCGCTGCTTGGCGTCGGTCACGCCGTAGCGGTCGCGGGTGATCTCGTCCCAGAGCGCGACGAACGCGCGCATCTTGCACATCTCCTCGACGAACCGCAGCCCGGCGTTGACGAAGAACGAGATGCGCGCCACGACCTTGCCGAAGTCCTCCGGGCGCACCTGGCCGGAGTCGCGCACCGCGTCCAGCACCGCGATCGCGGTGGCCAGCGAGTACGCGATCTCCTGCACCGGGGTCGCGCCGGCCTCCTGCAGGTGGTACGGGCAGATGTTGATCGGGTTCCAGCGCGGGACGTTGGTGACGGTCCAGGTCACCAGGTCGGTGGCCAGGCGCAGGCTCGGCTCCGGCGGGAACGCGTAGGTGCCCCGGGACAGGTACTCCTTGACGATGTCGTTCTGGGTGGTGCCGGCGAGTTGTTCGCGGTCGGCGCCTTGCTCTTCGGCGACGGCGACGTACAGCGCAAGCAGCCACATGGCCGGGGCGTTGATCGTCATCGAGGTGTTCGCGCCGGCCAGCGGGATGCCGTCGAACAGTTGGCGCATGTCGCCGATGTGGCTGATCGGCACGCCGACCTTGCCCACCTCGCCCTTGGCCAGCTCGTGGTCCGGGTCGTAGCCGGTCTGGGTGGGCAGGTCGAAGGCCACCGACAGCCCCGTCTGCCCCTTGGCGAGGTTGCGCCGATACAGCTCGTTGGACGCAGCGGCGGAGGAGTGACCGGCATACGTCCGCATCACCCACGGCCGGTCGTGCTCACTGTCGCTCGGGTACGGCACCGCGCCACCTCCGCTCGGCAATGAGCCGATCCTACTGCCCGGTAGCTAGGTTTAGTTCGTACTCCTGCTCACAATCCCAAGCACCGCCGCATGACCGCCCGCTCCCAACCCAACCGCCCGCACCCACGCGCGTCCCCTCCCCGCCCGCACAACCACTTCGTGCCCCGCACACGCACTGCAGCAGGTGTGCGGAGCACGAAGTGGGTGTGCCGCCGGCTCTTGCGGGCGGTGGGGGCTAGCGGACGGGGTCGGTGGTGACGCGGGAGACTTCGGCGCCCATGGCGCGCAGGTTCTCCACGAACCGGGGGTAGCCGCGGTCGATGTGCTCGACGTCCCAGACCTCGCTGGTGCCCTCGGCGCACAGGCCGGCGAGCACGAGGCCGGCGCCGGCGCGGATGTCCGAGGCCCAGACAGGGGCGCTGGACAGGCGGGAGACGCCACGGACCACGGCATGGTGGCCGTCCGTACGAGCGTCAGCGCCCAGACGGACCATCTCGTCGACGAACCGGAACCTGGCCTCGAACACGTTCTCCGTGATCATCGACGTGCCGTCGGCCACGGCGGACAGCGCGATCGCCATCGGCTGCAGGTCGGTGGCGAACCCGGGGTAGGGCAACGTCACGAAGTCCACGGCGGCCGGGCGACCGTCCATGGCCACCGTGAACGAGTCGGTGTCAGTACGAGTGTCCGCCCCGGCCGCGCGCAGCTTGTCCAGCACGAGGTCGATGTGGTGCGGGTTCACCCCGCGCACGGTCACTTCCCCCTGGGTCATCGCGGCGGCGAACGCCCAGGTCGCGCCGACGATCCGGTCGCCGATGACGCGGTGCTCGGTGGGCTGCAGGCTGGACACGCCGTGCACGGTGAGCGTTGAGCTGCCGCTGCCCTCGATCTTGGCGCCCATCTGCTGGAGCATCGTGCACAGGTCGACGATCTCCGGCTCGCGCGCGGCGTTGTCGATCACGGTGGTGCCCTCGGCGAGGACGGCGGCCATCAGGATGTTCTCGGTGGCGCCCACGCTCGGGAAGTCCAGCCAGATCTGCGCGCCCCGCAGGTCCTCGGCGTCCGCGACCACCCGCCCATGGTTGATCTCGGTGCGGGCGCCCAGCTTGCGCAGCCCGTTGGCGTGCATGTCCAGCGGCCGCGAGCCGATCGCGTCCCCGCCGGGCAGCGGCACCACCGCCCGCCGGCAGCGCGCCACCAGCGGCCCGAGCACGCACACCGACGCCCGCAGCCGCGACACCGAGCGGTAGTCCGCCCGCTCGCAGGGCTGGCTGGGCGCGGTGATGGTCACGGTGCTGCCCTCGACGCACACCGTGCAGCCCAGGCTGCGCAGCACGTCGGCCATCAGCGGGACGTCCAGGATCTCGGGGCAGTTCGTCAACGTCGTGGTGCCCTCGGCCAGCAGCGCCGCCGCCATCAGCTTGAGCACGCTGTTCTTCGCACCGACGACCTGGACCTCACCGGCCAGCCGCGCGCCACCACCCACCCGGAAATGCTCCGCCACGAGCCAGCACGCTATCGCTTGCGCAGTGGCCCCAGGCGGGCGGGCCGCTTCTAGCCGACGATGTGTCGCGCGGCGGTCAGGTGCTCCCAGGCGGCCATCGCGGCATCGGCCACCGCCAGCAGCTCGGCCCGGCCGGCCCCGTCCCTGGCCTGCACCGACATGCCGTGCAGCACGGTGCTGTAGTAGGCGGCCACCGCGCCGGCGTCGACGTCCGGCGACAGGTCGCCCTCGGCCACCGCCCGCTCCAGCCGCTCGCGCAGCGCGGCGGTGCTGGCCCGGCGCTGTTCGGCCAGGTAGTCGCGGATGCCCTCGGTCTTCGGGGTGTACGTGGTGGCCGCGAGCACGATCATGCAGCCGTTCGGCTTGCCGGGCGCGGTGTAGGCGATCGCGCCGGCCCGCAGCAGCCCGGCCACCGCCTCCCGCGCGGTCGGCTCCTCGGCCAGCGGCTCCCGCAGCGGGGCGCCCTCCAGCTCGTCGTAGAGCGCGACGGCCTCCCGGAACAGCACCTCCTTGCAGTTGAACGCGGCGTACAGGCTCGGCGCGTTGATGCCCATCGCGGCCGTCAGCTGATGGATCGACGCGCCCTCGTAGCCGTGCTCCCAGAACACCTCCATGGCCCGCCGCAGCGCCACCCGGCGGTCGAACGCCCTCGGCCGTCCCCGCTCCGCCATGCGACCCCTTTCTGTAACGACTCCTAAAAATACCCCTTGACGCCGCCCGGCGCCCGCGTCCAGACTTTTGGAGTCATCACTACAGAAATTGAGGAGGGCACCGCATGTCGAAGCTGAACGGGAAGGTCGCGCTGGTCACCGGGGGGAGCCGGGGCATCGGGGCGGCCATCGCCGCCCGCCTGGCCGAGGACGGCGCCGACGTGGCGATCACCTACCGGGCGGCCAAGGACAAGGCGGACGAGGTGGTGGAGCGGATCGAGCGGACCGGCCGGCGGGCGCTGGCGATCCAGGCGGACAGCGCCGACCAGGAGGCGGTCGCCGGCGCGGTCGACCGGACCGCCGCCGAGCTGGGCCGGCTGGACGTCCTGGTCAACAATGCCGGCGTCTACCCGTACGGGCCGATCGAGGAGGTCAGCGCCGAGGAGCGGGACCGGGTCATCGCGGTGCACGTGACGGCCTCGTTCGTGGCATCCCAGGCCGCCGCGCGACACCTCGGCCAGGGCGGCCGGATCATCAACATGGGCAGCTGCCAGGCGCTGCACGTCCCGGTGCCCGGCCTCGCGCTCTACGCCATGACCAAGTCCGCGCTGGACGGCCTGACCAAGGCGCTGGCCCGCGAGCTCGGCCCCAGGGGCATCACCGCCAACGTGCTGCACCCCGGCCCCACCGACTCGGACATGAACCCGGCGGACGGCGGCGAGGCGGCCGACATCCAGCGCGAGTGGTCCGCGCTCGGCCACTACGGCACGACGGAGGACATCGCGGCCACCGTCTCCCACCTGGCCGGCCCCGAGGGCCGCATGATCAACGGCGCCTCCCTGCTGATCGACGGCGGCACGAACGCCTGAGTGAACCCGTGAGTGGTTAGCGTGGCTATAGCAACGCTAACCACTCACGGGTTATTTTCGAACCGCTTCTCTGGCCCTGTGTCATCGTTATCCTTCTGCGTGCACAGAAAGAATTCCGTCGCTGTCTGTTCATGACGGTCTTTGTACCGAGCTTGTACAAACGGCGCGGCGGAGACATAAAGGAGTTAAGCGATGCCGCCGTCCAACCGTCCAGACGCCCCACCGGTCGTGTGGGAGCCATGCTCAAGCACTACCGCGACCGGGCCGGGCTCAGCCAGGACAAACTCGCGCAGCGGATCAACTTCAGCGCCGCGCCGGTCGCGTCGGTGGAGACCGGGCGACGCAAGCCGAGTGAGGAATTCGCAGGCCTCTGCGACAAAGCCACGGAGCGGCGGGTGGATTGACGATCCCGGCAGCAAATCCTCACCAAGGAACAACCCCCGGCGGTGCGCTTTGTGATCGACGAGTACGCCCTGCGCTACCCGGTTGGCGAGGCGAGTGTCATGGACGCCCAGCTGGAGCATCTCGTGCAGGTCGTGTCCGACGGGCTAGCTCATGTCCAGGTGGTCCCGGCGGGCGCGCTACCCGGCATCGGCGGGGCGTTCGTCCTGGCCACCGTTGACGGCCGAACAGTAGGCTACGAAGAGTCAACTTCACACGGGACAGTCCTCACGGAGGAGCGGGACCTGCACCGGCTGGAGGTCATCTACGACCACCTGCTGGGTGAGGCGGACTCGCCAGCACGCTCCCTGGAACGGATACAGAGAGTCAGGAACGAACTATGGAAGACCTGACCGGGCTCCGCTGGTTCAAGTCGAGCCACAGCGATGGCGGCGGCGGCGCCGGCGGCGGCGACTGTCTCGAAGCCGCCGGGCTCGGTGACCGCCGGGCCGTGCGCGACTCCACGGACCCCGACGGGCCGGCGTTCGTGTTCTCGGACACCTCGTGGGCCGGGTTCGTCGCCGCGGTCAAGCGCGGGGAGTTCGACAGCTAATAGGCTCCTGGTCATGGCCGTGCACCTGACCAGGATCTACACCCGCACCGGCGACGCCGGCACCACCGCGCTGGGGGACTTCTCGCGAGTCGCCAAGACCGACGTGCGCCTCGCCGCCTACGCCGACGTGGACGAGTGCAACGCCGCCATCGGCGTCGTCCTGGCCGCCGGAAACCCCGCCGACGACGTCGCCACCGCGCTCCGCCGCGTCCAGAACGACCTGTTCGACGTCGGCGCGGACCTGTGCACGCCCATCACCCCGAACCCCGAGCACCCCCCGCTGCGCATCACCGAGGACTACGTCACCCGCCTGGAAACCGCCTGCGACGAGTTCAACCAGCGCCTGGGCAAGCTCGACTCCTTCATCCTCCCCGGCGGCACCCCGGCCGCCGCCTACCTGCACGTCGCACGCACGGTGGCCCGACGGGCGGAGCGAGCCGTCTGGTCCCTCCTGGAGGCCGACGAGGAACGAACCAACCCGCTCACCGCGAAGTACCTGAACCGCCTCTCCGACCTGCTGTTCATCTTCTGCCGAGTGGCCAACCCCGACGGTGACGTGCTCTGGCGCCCGGGCGGGGGTACGGACTAAGAAGCCCGGCGGTAACCACCAAGGTGGCCGGGCGGGGCGGCCTCCAGCCAGGACAGGAAGCCGGTCAGCACATCGGGGGTCATGGCCAGCTCGACGGTGCGGCGGCGGTCCCGACAGCGCAGCACCGTGGAGTCGCCGGGCACCACGTGCTCCTCGGCGGGGCCGGGACGGCGCCGGTCGATGATCTCCAGGTCAAGCCGGCTGAGCACCACGTTCGCCCGCCGGCCCAGGCTGATCACCCGGAACCAGACGAAGTCGTCGTGCTTGTAGCGCCCGACGCCCAGGTTCCACCAGCGGGTGGACTCCGGCGCGGACGCCCGCACCCGGCGCAGCCACACGTCCACGCCCCCGGAGCGGATCAGCCGCAGCCGCCGCACCACCAGCCAGGCGACCACGGCGAACACGAGGAGCAGGACGATCCCGACGAGCTCAGAGTTCCCCATCGTCGCCCCGCCGCCTCGTGTCCCGGGTCGCCGCCGCTACACGGCCGAACCGGCGGCCCGCAGCCGCGTCTCGGCGCGAGCCCTGGCCGCGGCGCCCTCGTCCGTATCCGAGTCCGCCCGGCCGGCCGCCGTTCGTGCCCGCTCCACGTCGATCTCCTCGGAGAGCTCGGCGACCTCCGCGAGCACCGTCACCCCCTCCGGCGTGACGGACAGGAAGCCGCCGTGCACCGCCGCGGTGACCGACGTGCCGTCCGGCGTGTCGATCCGCACCACGCCGGCATGCTCCAGCTCGGCCAGCGTCGGCTCGTGACCGGGCAGGATGCCGATCTCGCCCTCGGTGGTCCGCGCGAACACGAACGTCGCGTCCCCGGACCACAGCCGCCGCTCCACGGCGACCAGCTCAACGTTCATCTGGCTCATCAGCCGGCCAGCTTCTTGCGGTTGCGGTCCAGGTCGTCGAGGCCGCCGCAGAGGAAGAACGCCTGCTCGGGCACGTCGTCGAACTCGCCCTTGGCGATCTTGTCGAAGGCCTCGATGGTCTCCTTCAGCGGCACCGTGGAGCCCGCCTGACCGGTGAACTGCTCGGCCACGATCAGGTTCTGCGAGAGGAACCGCTCGATCCGCCGCGCCCGGCCGACCAGCTGCTTGTCCTCCTCGGACAGCTCGTCGATACCGAGGATGGCGATGATGTCCTGCAGGTCGTTGTAGCGCTGCAGGATCCGCTTGACCTCGTTGGCCACCCGGAAGTGCTCGTCGCCGATGTACTGCGGGTCCAGGATCCGCGAGGTCGAGCTGAGCGGGTCCACGGCCGGGTAGATGCCCTTCTGGGAGATCGGCCGGGACAGCTCCGTGGTGGCGTCCAGGTGGGCGAACGTGGTGGCCGGCGCCGGGTCGGTGTAGTCGTCGGCGGGCACGTAGATGGCCTGCATGGACGTGATCGAACGACCCCGGGTGGAGGTGATCCGCTCCTGCAGCTCGCCCATCTCGTCGGCCAGCGTCGGCTGGTAGCCCACGGCGGAGGGCATCCGGCCCAGCAGGGTGGAGACCTCCGAGCCGGCCTGGGTGAACCGGAAGATGTTGTCGATGAACAGCAGCACGTCCTGGTTCTGCTCGTCCCGGAAGTACTCCGCCATGGTCAGCGCGGACAGCCCGACCCGCATACGGGTGCCGGGCGGCTCGTCCATCTGGCCGAACACCAGCGCGGTGTCCTTGATGACGCCGGACTCCGTCATCTCGGTGAACAGGTCGTTGCCCTCGCGGGTCCGCTCGCCCACCCCGGCGAACACCGAGGTGCCACCGAAGTTCTTGGCCACACGGGTGATCATCTCCTGGATGAGCACCGTCTTGCCCACGCCGGCGCCGCCGAACAGGCCGATCTTCCCACCCTGCACGTACGGGGTGAGCAGGTCGATGACCTTGATGCCGGTCTCCAGCATCTCGGTCTTGCCCTCGAGCTGGTCGAAGGACGGCGCCTTGCGGTGGATGCCCCAGCGCTCGCCGGTGATCTTCAGGTCGGGCTTGTCCAGGCAGTCGCCGAGGGCGTTGAACACGTGCCCCTTGACCTGGTCGCCGACCGGCACCGAGATCGGACCGCCGGAGTTGGCCACCGGGGCGCCCCGGACCAGGCCGTCGGTGGGTTGCATGGAGATGGCCCGCACCAGGTTGTCGCCGAGGTGCTGGGCGACCTCCAGGGTCAGCGTCTTGGTCTGCCCGCCGAGGGTGACCTCGGTGGACAGCGAGTTGTACAGCTCGGGCACGGCGTCACGCGGGAACTCCACGTCGACGACCGGTCCGGTGACCCTGACCACCCGGCCGGCCTCGGTCGCGGTGTTGCCCTCGGAGTGAGTGGTCTCAGCGGTGACTGTCATCGTTAGTTCTCACTTCCTACGGCGACGAGCGCGTCGGCACCGCCGACGATCTCGCTGATCTCCTGGGTGATCTGGGCCTGGCGGGCCTGGTTGGCCTCCAGGGTCAGGCTCTTGATGAGGTCGTTGGCATTGTCCGTCGCGGCCTTCATGGCGCGCTGGCGCGCCGCCGACTCCGAGGCCGCCGAGTCCAGCAGCGCCGCGAACAGCCGGGCGCTGACGTACTTGGGCAGCAGGGCCGCGAACAGGGTGTCCGCGTCCGGCTCGAAGGCGTACATGGCGCGCGGCCCGGCCGGAGTGGCGGTGGCGGACTGGTCCGCCTCCACGTACTCGACCTCGATCGGAGCCATCCGGTGCGCCTGCGGTACCTGGGTCACCATGTTCTTGAACTCGGTGTACACCAGGTGCAGCTCGTCCACGCCGAGCACGCCGTCCGGGCCTGGGCCGCCGTCCGGCTCGTCGTCGGTCCCGGCCATGAAGGCGGCCACCAGGGTGTCGGCGGCCTCCTTCGCGTCCAGGTAGCCGGGCTGCTCGGAGAAGCCGGTCCAGGACGCCTCCACCTCGCGCTTGCGGAACCGGTAGTAGCTCACGCCCTTGCGGCCGATCACGTACCGGACCACGTCCTTGCCCTGCTCGCGCAGCATCTCCTCCAGCTCGCGGGCGGCCTTGAGCACGTTGGCGTTGTAGCCGCCGCACTGCCCCCGGTCGCTGGTGACCACCAGCACCGCCGCGCGGCGCGGGTTCGGCCGGGCGACCAGCAGCGGGTGGTCCAGCGCCGAGTTGTTGGCCAGCTCGGTGATGACCCGGGTCATCTCCTCCGCGTAGGGCTTGGAGGCCTCCACCCGGGCGCGCGCCTTCATGATCCGCGAGGTGGCGATCAGCTCCATCGCCCTGGTGATCTTCTTGATCGACTGCGTGGAGCGGATCCGCCGCCGCAGTACCCGAATCTGTGCCGCCATCTGCGCCTACCCGCTCAGCTCGCGGCCGGTGCCGGCTTGTTGACCTTCACCGACTCGCGCGTGGTCTCCGACTCGTCCATGGCCTCGGCGGCGGCCTCCTTCGGCACCACCGAGGACCCGTCGGTCGCGGTGAACTGCTTCTTGAACTCGCCCACCAGGTCGACCAGCCGCCGCTTGGACTCGTCGGAGAGCTGGCCGGTGTCGCGGATCTCCGCCAGCAGGCCGGACGCGTTGCGCCGGGCGTGGTCGAGGAACTCGCCCTCGAACCGGCTCACGTCCCCGACCGGCACCGAGTCCAGGTGCCCCTGGGTGCCCAGGAAGATCGAGACGACCTGCTCCTCCACCGGGAACGGCGAGTACTGGGCCTGCTTGAGCACCTCCACCAGCCGGCTGCCGCGCTCCAGGGAGGCGGCCGAGGCGGCGTCCAGGTCGGAGCCGAACGCGGCGAACGCCTCCAGCTCGCGGTACTGCGACAGGTCCAGCCGCAGCGAGCCCGACACCTGCCGCATCGCCTTGACCTGCGCGGAGCCACCGACCCGGGAGACCGAGATGCCGACGTTGATGGCCGGCCGGACGCCCTGGTTGAACAGGTCGGACTCCAGGAAGCACTGGCCGTCGGTGATGGAGATGACGTTGGTCGGGATGTACGCCGAGACGTCGTTTGCCTTGGTCTCGATGATCGGCAGCCCGGTCATCGAGCCGGCGCCCAGCTCGTCGGAGAGCTTCGCGCAGCGCTCCAGCAGCCGGGAGTGCAGGTAGAAGACGTCGCCCGGGTAGGCCTCGCGGCCCGGCGGGCGGCGCAGCAGCAGCGAGATCGCGCGGTACGCCTCGGCCTGCTTGGACAGGTCGTCGAACACGATCAGCACGTGCTTGCCCTGGTACATCCAGTGCTGGCCGATGGCCGAGCCGGTGTACGGGGCCAGCCACTTGAAGCCGGCCGGGTCGGAGGCGGGAGCGGCCACGATCGTGGTGTACTCCAGCGCGCCGGCCTCCTCCAGCGCCTGGCGGACGCCGGCGATGGTGGAGCCCTTCTGGCCGACGGCCACGTAGATGCAGCGGACCTGCTTCTCCGGGTCGCCGCTGGCCCAGTTCTCCTTCTGGTTGATGATCGTGTCCACGCAGACCGCCGTCTTGCCGGTCTTGCGGTCACCGATGATCAGCTGGCGCTGGCCACGGCCGATCGGGGTCATCGAGTCGATGGCCTTGATACCGGTCTGCAGCGCCTGCTTGACGCTCTGGCGCTGGACCACGGAGGCGGCCTGCAGCTCCAGCTCGCGCTGGGTCTCGGCCTCGATCTCGCCGAGCCCGTCGATGGGCGCGCCCAGCGGGTCGATCACGCGGCCGAGGAAGTTGTCGCCGACCGGCACCGAGAGCACGCTGCCGGTCCGCTTGACCTGCTGGCCCTCCTCGATGCCGCTGTACGGGCCGAGGATGACGGCGCCGATCTCGCGCACGTCCAGGTTCAGCGCGACGCCCAGCACGCCGCCCTCGAACTCCAGCAGCTCGTTGGTCATCGCCGAGGGCAGGCCCTCGACGTGGGCGATGCCGTCACCGGTGTCGGAGACGGTGCCCACCTCTTCCCGCGAGGTCTCGGTCTCCAACGACGAGACGTAGCTCGCGATCGCGCTCCGGATCTCGTCCGAGGAGATCGTCAGCTCTGCCATGGCTATACGGTTTCCTTCTCTGTTCGCAAATACGTCTCGTCGTCGTGGGGCTATTTCGGCAGGGAACGGCGGGCGGCGCGCAGCTTGTTGGACACGCTGCCGTCGATCACCTCGCCGCCGACCCGGACCACCAGGCCGCCGAGCAGCGACGGGTCCAGCTCGACCTGCAGCGACATCGGCCTGCCGTAGAGCCTGGTCAGGGACTCGGTGAGCCGCTGCTCCTGCGCGGGGGTGAGCGCCACCGGGGTGCCGACGTGCGCCACGTAGCGGTCCCGGCGGGCGGCGGCCAGCTCGGCGAGCTCCTCGGACGCGAGGTCGAGGTGGCGCCCGCGCGGGGTGCGCACGGTCTGCGCCAGCAGCGCCTTGGTGACCGGGCCGACCTTGTCGCCCAGCACCTCGTCGAGCAGCCGCACCCGCGACTCGTCGGGCGCGGTGGGGTCGGCGAGCAGGGTGGCCAGCCGGGGCTCGCGGTTGAGGATCCGGCCGAACCGGAACAGCTCGTCCTCCACGTCCTCCAGCGTGCCGTCCTTCTCCGCCGCCCCCAGGGTGGCGCGCCTGGCCAGCAGCTCGACCGCCTCGACCAGGTCGACCGGCCGCGACCAGCGACCGGAGACCAGGTCCGACACGGTGTCCAGGGCGGGCCTTCCGAGCTGGGCGCCGAGCACCTGGTCGGCCAGCCGGGACCGGCTCGCGGCCGGCACCGAGGCGTCGGCCAGGTGCCGCCGCAGGGTGGGCTCGGCGAGCAGCAGCCGCATCACGGCGTACAGCTCGTCGCCCAGCGTCGCCAGCTCGGCCGCCGAGGCGGCGTCCACCCTGGCGTCCAGCCGGGCCTCCGCCTCGGTGAGCGACTCGCGGCTCGCCGCCTGCAGCACGACCGCCATCAGCCGGCCCCTCCAGACTGGGCCGGCGTCTTGTCGGTGGCGGCGGCAGGCATCTGGTCGAGCTGCTGCAGGAACGCGTCCACGGTGGTCCGCTTGTTCTCGTCGTCGGACAGCTCGTGCCCGACCAGCTGCTCGGCCAGCTGCACGGACAGCGCGCCCAGCTCGCCACGGAGCTGCCGCACCACCTGCTCGCGCTGGGTGGACAGCTGCTCCTCGCCACGCTGGCGGATGCGCTCGACCTCGGCGTTGGCCTGCTCGCGCAGCTCGTCGCGGATCCGCTCGCCGTCCGCGCGGGCCTGATCCCTTATCTTGGCCGCCTCGGTGCGGGCCTCGGCCAGCGCTTCTTCGTAGCGCTCCTCGGCCTGCTTGAACCGGCGGGCCGCGCCCTCCGCGTCCTCGACCTGCTTCTGCACCATGTTCTGCCGCTGCTCCAGCGAGCGCGACAGCGGCGGCCACACGAAGCGCCCGAGCACGAACAGGATGATCAGGAAGGCAACCAGCTCGGCGATGATCGTGCCGTTCGGCACCAGGAAGTTGTCCGCCGCCAGCACGGTGGTTGTCATCACGGTCTCCCCACTAGGCCGGAAACGATCACTGGGCGCCGAGCACGAACACGAACAACGCCATGAAGGCCAGGTTGATGAAGTACATGCCCTCGACCAGACCGATGATCAGGAACATCGTGGTCTGCAGCCGGCCGCGGGCCTCCGGCTGGCGGGCGATTCCCTCGATGGTTGCGGCACCGGCGAGGCCGTCACCGACGGCGGCGCCGATGGCTCCACCGGCGAGCGCGATGCCGCCGCCGATGAACGCGCCGGCCAACTTCAGTTCGCCCGCCGCCGAGCCCTGGGCGAGCAGCTGGTTGGTCAGACTCATGACTCTCCTCGTTTCTCTTCTGACACGTGTGGAGTTGGGGAGCGCCGTGTGGGTACGGCGGGACTAGTGGGCGGCCTCGTGCTCCTCGCCGATCGCCTCGCTGAAGTACATGATCGTCAGCAGCGCGAAGATCAGCGCCTGCAGGGCACCGATGAACATGTCGAACAACTTCCAGGCCGCGTTCGGCAGCCACAGCACGTAGGCCGGCATCAGGCCGATCACCTGCACCATCAGCGCACCGGCGAAGATGTTCCCCCACAGCCGCAGGGCCAGCGAGAGCGGCCGCGCGAAGAACTGGGTGATGATCTCGATCGGGGCCAGGAACGCGTACGGGTGGGCGAAGTGCTTGACGTATCCGCCGAACCCCTGCCGGTTGATGGCGACCACGATCACCCACACGATCACGAGCAGCGCCATCGGGTAGACCATGTTCACGTCCGCGGTGGGCGGCGGGACGTAGTGCTCGGTGGGCAGCGCGGCCAGCCAGTTGCAGGTCAGGATGAACGCGAACAGGGTGATGGCCAGCTCGACCACGCCCTTGGGCGCGCGCAGGCCCATGCCGTCGTAGATCTGCCCGCGCACCCACTCGGCGAGCATCTCGAAGATCACTTGCAGCTTGCTCGGCCGGCCGTGGGTGGCGCGGCGCGCCATGTAGAGGCCGAGGCCGCAGACGATGATGCCGGCGACCAGGGTTGCGATCAGGGTGTCGGAGTTGAAGGACATCCCGAAGAGCTCGAATGTCGGGTGGTGGCCGGGCTTGATCTCGCCCTCGGCGGCGAGCACCAGTTGACCGGTGACCAAATCTGTCATGACTGTCGGATCTCCTTGACCAACGGCAGCATGGCGCTCACGATCGTGAGGAGCTGGAAGACGGCGATGCCCGCGAACACGGCGAGACCCGCCGGACGGAGCAACACGGCGCAGCCTAGTGCGATGACCGTGATCACACCGAGGCGACCGAGCGTGGCGATGGCGAACCGCCCTTTGGTGACCTTGCCCCGGTCCGCATAGCGGGCCACGGAGGCCTGGGCGAACCGGGCGTTGGCCGCGCCGAGCCCGAGCCCCGCGCAGCCGAACAGCGCGGCCATGGGCTGACCCAACGGCACCAGCACGGCGATCCCCAGCGCGGCGGCCACGCCGGCCCAGATCAGGGTCCGGCGCAGGGTGCGCCGGTTGACGGGGGGCACATATGGCGCTGCCGGCCCTCCGGGGGTCACTGCGCTGTCACCTCGTGTCGTTGTCCTCGTCCACGGTAGACCGACCGTCGGTCTATCTCATGAACTTCTTGAACTGGCCGTACATGTAGAAGCTGGCGGCGATGATGCCCAGTAGCAGGCCGACCAGCGCAAACACCGGAAACTTCCCGGAGGCGAAGTCGACGAGCCAACCGATACCGAACCCGAAGACGACCAACCCGGCGATGGAGGCACCCATACCGAGAAGGTCACCGAGCTCGGGACCCTCGCCGCTCACCGCGCCCCCTGGCCGTCGGTGTCAGCGGGTCAACTCGGCCGACTGGTCACAACCGCTCACACGTCTCTCCCCTACCCGTGTGGAACAGGTCGGCGCCCGGAGGAGCATGCTCTGTGCCACACTGACGAACAGATCCCCACCCTTGGCGGGAACAAGGGCGACGCTACCACAGCGTCGCTCGGGTGCCGTTTGCGCCCTGACCAGGCAGAAGGCTCCGATCCCGACGGGAAGCGGACGGCTCGCGTGAAATCCCATCGCCACGACCGGGGGCAGACCGCCACCGGACCGGGTGACCAGCTAACTGATGATCTCTCAGCGGGCGCGCACGATCGGGGGGTCTACCTACCGGACGGTCACTTGGCCGACTTGGCCCGCTCGGTGTTGACGCGCGGGCGCAGGCGCGGGACCACGGTGGCCAGCACGGCCAGGAGCAGGCCGAACCCGGCTCCCCACAGCACCACGGCCACGTCGTCGGCGATGGCCAGCGCGGCCGCGCCGAACGCCAGCACCCCGGACCACAGGTAGATCAGCAGGACCGCGCGGCGCTGCGAGTGGCCGATCTCCAGCAGGCGGTGGTGCAGGTGCATCTTGTCCGGGGAGAACGGGCTCATGCCGGCCTTGGTCCGGCGGACCACGGCCATCAGCAGGTCCAGAAGTGGGACGAACACCACGGCGGCCAGCACGATCAGCGGCGCCAGCAGGCCGACCACGTCCTTGGGGTCGCTGGTGGCGAAGGAAATGCGGCCGGAGGCGGTAGTGGCCGCGGCGGCGAGCATCACGCCGATGAGCATCGACCCGGAGTCGCCCATGAAGATGCGCGCCGGGCTGAAGTTGTGCGGCAGGAAGCCGAAGCACGCGCCGGCCAGGAGTGCTGCGATCAGGGCGGGGGTGTAGGCGTTCGGGTCGCGGCCGGCCTTGTAGAGCAGGCCGAGGGCGAACAGCCAGGTCGCGGACGCGGTGATCATGCCGATGCCGGCGGCCAGGCCGTCCAGGCCGTCCACGAAGTTCATGCCGTTGACCAGCGCGACGGTGAGCACCACGGTGAGCACCACGCCCTGCTCCTGGGGCAGCACCAGCGACGAGCCCGAGCTGGTGGCCCCGCCGCCCCAGGGCACCCAGAACACCGCCCACTGCACGCCGTAGAGCACCAGCACGCCGGCGGCGGTGGCCTGGCCGGCGAGCTTGGTGATCGCGTCCAGCTCGAACCTGTCGTCCAGCGCGCCGACCGCCACGAGTAGGCAGGCCGCGACGATCGCGCCGGCCACCTCGGAGGAGTAGCTGAACGCCAGCCGCAACGCGGGCAGCTGGGCGGCCACCGCGACGCCGCCGAGCACGCCGCCGTACATGGCCAGCCCGCCCCAGCGCGGGGTGGGCTTGACGTGCACGTCGCGCCCGCGCGGCCAGGCGACGGCGCCGAACCGGACGGCGGCCACCCGCACCAGGCTGGTGAGCAGGAAGGTGACCACCGCCGCCGTCAGCCCGACCAGCAGGAACTCCCGGATGGGCAGCCCCGGTGTGCCGAGCGCGTTCACGTCAGGGCCGTTGGCGAGCAGGCCGGTCATGCGCTACCCCCGGGGGTACGCGGGCGCCCTGGCGACCAGCGCGGACACCTCGTCGGCCACGGCGGCCAGCTCGCGGTCACCGGCCTCGGTGCCGTGCTCGGCCGTGACCGCCCGCGCCACCAACCGCCCGACCTCGGCCATGTCGTCCTCGGTCATGCCCTGGGTGGTCAGGCTGGGCGAGCCGACGCGGATGCCGGACGGGCGCAGCGGCGGCGCCGGGTCGTACGGCACGGCGTTCTTGTTCAGCGTGATCCGGGCCGCGTCGCAGCGCGTCTCCGCCTGGTCGCCGGTGACGCCCAGCGGGCGCAGGTCCAGCAGCGCGAGGTGGGTGTCCGTGCCGCCGGAGACCGCGCGCATGCCTTCGGACTCCAGGCTCTTGGCCAGCGCGCCGGCGTTCGCGACGACCTGCGCGGCGTAGGCCTGGTACTTCGCGTCCGCCGCCTCCTTGAGCGCCACCGCCTTGGCGGCCACCGCGTGCATCAGCGGGCCGCCCTGGGTGAACGGGAACACGGCCTTGTCGATCGCCTTGGCGTGCTCCTCGCGGCAGAGGATCATGCCGCCGCGCGGGCCGCGCAGCACCTTGTGCGTGGTGGCCGCGACCACGTCCGCGTACGGCACAGGGGACGGGATGGCCTTGCCCGCGACCAGGCCGATGAAGTGCGCCGCGTCCACCATGAGGATCGCGCCCACCTCGTCGGCGATCTCCCGGAAGACGGCGAAGTCGATCAGCCTCGGGTACGCGGTCGCGCCGGCGATGATGATCTTCGGTTGGTGCTGTTTCGCCAGGTCGCGGACCTGGTCGTAGTCGATCAGCTCGGTGTCCTCGCGGACCGTGTACGACACCGGGTTGAACCACTTGCCGGAGAAGCTGACCTTCGAGCCGTGGGTCAGGTGGCCGCCCTGCTTGAGGTCCATGGCCAGGACTGTGTCGCCGGGCTTGGCGAACGCGGCGTAGACGGCGAAGTTCGCGGACGCACCGGAGTGCGGCTGGAGGTTGGCGTGTTCGGCGCCGAACAGCTCCTTGGCGCGGGCGTTGCCGATCTCCTCGGCGCGGTCGACCACCTGGCAACCGCCGTAGTAGCGCCGCCCCGGGTACCCCTCGGCATACTTGTTCGACAGCGTCGACCCGAGCGCGGCCAGTACGGCCGGGCTGGTCAGGTTCTCGCTGGCGATCAGCTGCAACCCGCCGCGCAGGCGGTCCAGCTCGTCGGTCACGACCCCGGCGATCTCGGGATCCGTCCGTGCCAGCTCGTCGAAGTCAGGGCCCCAGAACGGTGTGCTCACAGTTCGTACGGTACCGGCGGCCGGCTCGACACTCCGGCGCGACCCGCGCGGCGACAACACAGCGCGACCCGCGAGGTGCTTCAGCGTTGGGTGGCTCGCAGGTCCATTGCGAGCCATGGGGCGTTCGGGACGAGCAACTCCGGGTCGCCGGTCCAGAGCTCGGCGTGGTGGCCGAGCGCGGTGGCCGCCGCGAACGCGTCCGCGTAGGACATCGAGTAGCCGGCCTTGATCTGTGCCGCGCGTTGGACCACGTGCTCCCTGGGCAGCTCCACGTTCAGGACGGATCGCAGGTCGCGGACCGTCTCCTCCGCCGCCGACTCGCCGTGGCGACGGATCAGGATGTAGTACACCTCGCCGAGGTTGATCCAGCTCATCACCGGTCGCTCGTCGAGGACCCGCTCGACAAGCGACGCGGCCGGTTCCTCGTCCTGGAGGTAGCCCAGCACCGCCCAGGTGTCGAGGACTATCGACACCGGCGGTCCTCGCGGTCCCGCTCCTCCACCCGCTCACGCATCAGGTCGCCCAGTAGCGGCGAGCCCTTGAACCGCCCGCGCAGCGACTTCCGCGCGGTGACCGGACGCACGGCCACGTGGTCGCCGTCGCGCCAGAACTCGACCTCGGAGCCGGGCTCAATACCCAGCTCGTGCCGAAGCTGTTGGGGGATGACGACCTGCCCCTTCGGCCCCACCCGGGAAGTCATACCGTGCAGTATAACCGGCTGAGAGGTCAGCCGGCGACTGTCACTTCGCGGCCTAGGGCTTCGGAGACGGCGGTCGCGGGCACGGCGCCTTCGCGCAGGATCCTGGGCTCGGCGTCGGTCAGGTCGACGATCGTGGACGGCACCGGGTCGCCGGCCTCGCCGCCGTCCAGGTAGACGGCCACCGACTCGCCGAGCTGGTCGCGGGCGTCGGCCATGGTCGCGGCCGGCGGCGAGCCGGAGCGGTTCGCGCTGGACACCGCCATCGGCCCGACCTCGCGCAGCAGCTCCAGCGCCACCGGGTGCAGCGGCATGCGCAGCATCACCGTGCCCCGGGTGTCCCCGAGCTCCCAGGCCAGCGACGGCGCGTGCGGCAGCACCAGGGAGAGGCCGCCGGGCCAGAACGCCTCGATCAGGTCGCGCGCCGCCGGCGGCACGGAGCTGACCAGGCCGTCGATCGTCGTCCACGAGCCGACGAGCACCGGCGAGGGCATGCTCGGGCCGCGCCCCTTGGCGTCCAGCAGCGCGCGCACCGCCTCGCCGTTGAACGCGTCGGCGCCCAGGCCGTACACGGTGTCGGTGGGCAGCACTACCAGCTGCCCGGCGCGTACCGTGGCCGCGGCGGCGGCCAGCCCGTCGCGGCGGCTCTCCGGATCGGCGCAGTCGTACCAGGTGCTCACGGCGTAACCCTAGAACCCGTCACGAACCGCGCGCGGCCGGCCAGGTCGGAGTGCTCCACCACGTCGGCGAGCTCGGGGTATCCGGCCAGCAGGACGGGCGCGGCGGTGTGGTGCGTGTCGTCGTGCTCGATCGCCATCGCCCCGCCAGGCGCGAGCAGCCGGACCGCGAGCGCGACCAGCGGGCGGATCACCGCCATGCCGTCCGGGCCGGCGAACACGGCGCCGTGCGGGTCGTGCTCGGACACCTCGGGCGGCACCTCGGTGCCCTCCGGCACGTACGGCGGGTTGGCCAGCACGAGGTCCACCCGGCCGCGCAGCTCGGGCAGCAGCTCGGGGTCGGTGACGTCGCCTTTGGTCAACTGGACGCGGTCGGGGAGGTTGCGCCGGGCCCAGGCCAGCGCGGACTCGTCCAGCTCGACGGCGTACACCCGCGCGTCCGGGCGGCTGGCCGCGACCGCGGCGGCCAGCGCGCCGGAGCCGGTGCACAGGTCCACCACCGTGGGTGTCGGGCGGCCGCGGATCGCCCGCAGTCCCCACTCCAGCAGCAGCTCGGTCTCCAGCCGGGGCACGAACACCCCGGGTCCGACGGCCACCTCCACCGGACCCATCGGCGCGGTGCCGAGGAGGTACTGCAACGGCTCCCTTCGTGCCCGGCGGGCCAGCAGCGCGCGGTACTCGTCCAGTTCGCGCGGTTGGGCGGCCGGGCCACCGCTCACCCGCGAGCGCGGCACGCCGAGGACATGGGCGGCGAGCAGCTCGGCGTCCACCCTCGGGCTGGGCACGCCGGCGGCGGCCAGCTCCCGTTCGGCCTCGGCGAGCACCGCCCGCCAGGACTTTTCGGACACGAACCCACTCCTCGATGCCATCACGCTAGGCGAACCGCCGGCCCTGCCGTAGACAGGACTGATGGCATACACCATCGGACTTGCGATCTTCCCGGACGCGGAGGAGCTGGACTTCGTCGGCCCGTGGGAGGTGTTCACGGCGTCGTCGATGCTGCGCGAGCGGGAGGGGCACGAGCCGGACCGGGTGCTGCTGCTGGCGGCCTCCACCGACCCGGTGCGGTGCAACAAGGGCATGCGGATGCTGCCGGACGCCACCTTCGACGACCACCCGCCGCTCGACGTCGTCCTGGTGCCCGGCGGGCAGGGCACCCGGCGCGAGGTGGACAACCCGGCGCTGCTGAGCTGGTTGGCCAAGGTGTCCGCGTCGGCGCGCTGGACGACCAGCGTGTGCACCGGGTCGCTGTTGCTGCACGGCGCCGGCGTGGCCGACGGTCGGCGGCTGGCCACCCACTGGGCGTTCGAGGACGAGCTGGAGAAGCGCGGCGCCACCGTGGAGCGCAACTACCGCTTCGTCCGCGACGGCCAGCTGCTCACCAGCCAGGGCGTGTCAGCCGGCATCGACATGGCGTTGTGGCTCACCGGCCAACTGCACTCCCCCGAGCACGCCCGCGCCACCCAGCGCTACATCCAGTACGAGCCCGCGCCCCCGTACACGGCCGCCATCTGACCGCTCGCACACCCACTTCGTACCTCGCACACGCGCTGAAGCAGATGTGCGACACGTGAACTGGGTGTGCCGCCGGCGCCGGTTAGGTGGCGAGGGAGTCGGCGCGGTCGGCGGCGACCAGGGCGTCGAGCATGTCGTCGAGGTCGCCGTCGAGGACCGCGTCCAGGTTGTGGGACTTGTAGTTGACGCGGTGGTCGGAGATGCGGTTCTCCGGGAAGTTGTACGTGCGGATGCGTTCGGAGCGGTCCACCGTGCGGACCTGGGAGCGGCGGTCGGCGGAGGCCTTGGCGGCGGCCTCCTCGTCGGCAAGCGCCTGCAGCCGCGACCGCAGCACCTCCATCGCCCGCGCCCGGTTCTGTAGCTGCGAGCGCTCGTTCTGGCAGGTGACGACGATGCCGGTGGGCACGTGCGTGATCCGTACCGCGGAGTCGGTGGTGTTGACGCTCTGCCCGCCGTGGCCGGACGAGCGGTACACGTCGACGCGCAGGTCCTTCTCCTCGATCTCGACGTCCGGGGCGGCGTCCAGCTCGGGGTAGACCAGCACGCCGGCCGCCGAGGTGTGGATCCGGCCCTGCGACTCGGTGACCGGCACCCGCTGCACCCGGTGCACGCCGCCCTCGAACTTCAGCCGCGACCACACCCCGTCCGCGCCGTCGCTGGCCCGGCCCCGGATGGACAGCGTGACGTCCTTGAACCCGCCCAGGTCGGAGTCCGTACCCCCGAGCACCTCGGTCTTCCAGCCCCGCCGCTCGGCGTAGCGCTGGTACATCCGCAGCAGGTCGCCGGCGAACAGCGCGGACTCCTCGCCGCCCGCGCCGGCCTTGACCTCCAGCACCACGTCGTCGCCGTCGTGCGGGTCGCGCGGCACCAGCAGCTCGGCCAGCCGCCGCTCCAGCTCGTCCGCCTTGCCGGCCAGGTCCTCGGCCTCGGCGGCGAAGCCCGGGTCGTCGGCGGCCAGCTCGCGCGCCGTGGCCAGGTCGTCGCGGGTGCTCGTCAACTCGCGCGCGGTCCGCACGATCGGCCCGAGCTGGGCATACCGCCGCCCCAGCGACCGCGCGGTGGCCGCATCCGCATGCACCGCCGGGTCGGCCAACCGCGTCTCCAGGTCGGCGTACTCGGCGAGCATCGCGTTCAGCCCGGACCCCCCGGGCTCGGTCGACGTGCTCACGGTAAACCTCCTGGTCAGGCCCCGTGAGTGGTTAGAGGTGCCATAGCACCTCTAACCACTCACGGGTGGTGACGTGCGAAAACGCCCGCCTGCGCTCCTCGTGTCGGGGGGAGGCGCGGGCGGGCGTTGGGGGTAGCTACTTGCCTGGCTTGGCGCGCTTGCCGTAGCGCTTCTCGAAGCGGGCCACCCGGCCGCCGCTGTCAAGGATCTTCTGCTTCCCGGTGTAGAACGGGTGGCAGTTGGAGCAGACCTCGACGTGGATCGAGCCGCTCTTCTTGGTGCTGTGTGTGGTGAACGTGTTCCCGCAGCTACAGGTGACCTGCGTCGGGACGTACTCCGGGTGGATTCCAGCCTTCACTTACGGGTCCTCTCATCGTGGTCGCCGGGTCCCCCGCCTCGGCGGGCGGGGGTGAACCGGAACCGAATCTGACGCGACCAGTGTCGCATCGTCGCCTTGAACGCCGGGCGGCGCGTCGGTGTTCCCGGCGCGCCTACTCGTCGACGTTCGGGGTGTTCTTCGCCACCTGCATCAGGAACTCGATGTTGGTCCGGGTCTTGCGGAGCTGGGTGAGCACCAGGTCGAGCGCCTGCTGGTCGTCCAGCGCGGCAAGCACGCGGCGGAGCTTGACGGTGACGGCCAGCTCGTCCGGAGCGAGCAGCAGCTCCTCCTTACGGGTGCTGGAGGCGTCCACGTCGATGGCCGGGAAGATCCGCTTGTCGGCGATCCGCCGGTCCAGCTTGAGCTCGGCGTTGCCGGTGCCCTTGAACTCCTCGAAGATCACCGTGTCCATCGTCGACCCGGTCTCCACCAGCGCGGTGGCGAAGATGGTCAGCGAGCCGCCGTCCTCGATGTTGCGCGCCGCGCCCAGGAACCGCTTCGGCGGGTACAGGGCGGTGGAGTCGACACCACCGGACAGGATCCGGCCGGATGCCGGGGCCGCCAGGTTGTAGGCCCGGCCCAGTCGGGTGATCGAGTCGAGCAGGACGACCACGTCGTGGCCCATCTCGACCAGTCGCTTGGCCCGTTCGATGGCCAGCTCGGCGACCGTGGTGTGGTCCGACGGCGGGCGGTCGAAGGTGGACGGGATGACCTCGCCCTTCACCGACCGCTGCATGTCGGTGACCTCTTCGGGGCGTTCGTCCACCAGCACCACCATCAGGTGGCACTCCGGGTTGTTGGTGGTGATCGCGTTCGCGATGGCCTGCAGGATCATCGTCTTGCCGGCCTTGGGCGGGGACACGATCAGCGCCCGCTGACCCTTGCCGACCGGCATCACCAGGTCGATGACGCGGGTGGTCAGCTTGTGCGACTCGGTCTCCAGGCGCAGCCGCTCGTTCGGGTAGAGCGGGGTGAGCTTGGTGAACTCCGGGCGGTTCTTGGCCTGCTCGGGGTCCAGCCCGTTGATGGTGTCCACCCGGACCAGCGGGTTGAACTTCTGCCGCTGCTGCTCGCCCTCGCGCGGCTGGCGGACCACGCCGGAGACGTTGTCGCCCCGGCGCAGGCCGTAGCGACGCACCATGGACAGCGAGACGTAGACGTCGTTCGGGCCGGACAGGTAGCCGGAGGTGCGGACGAACGCGTAGTTGTCCAGCACGTCCAGGATCCCGGCGACCGGGAGCAGCACGTCGTCGTCGCGCAGCTCGGGCTCGGCGCTGCCGCCGCCTCCGCCGCCGTCGCGGCGGTCACGGCCACGGCGGTTGCGGTCCCGGAAACGACGGCCACGACGGCGCCCGCCGCCCTCCTCGTTGCCGCCGTCGTCGTCCCGGTCACGGTCTCGGTCGCGGCCGCCGCCATCGCGGTCGCGGTCACGGTCGCGGTTGTCCTGGCGGTTGCCGCGGTCACGATCGCGGTCGCGGCCACGGCCCTCGCCGGAGTCCTGGCCGCCGTTCTGGCCGTTGTCGGCCTTGGGTTCGGCGGCCGGAGTGGGCTCGGCCTTCGCCTCGTTGCCGGACGCGGCCGCCTTGACCTCGCCGGACCCCTCGGCGGAGGTGTCCGGGGCGCCGGCGGCGCGGGAGGCGGCCCTGCGACGGCGCGACGGCCTGGCCGAGGCCTGCTCGGTGGGAGCCTGGGCGGCGTCACCGGCGGGCTGGTTGTTCGCGCCGGCCGGTTCCGGCGCGGTGTTCGGCTTGGCCTCGGTGTTCGGCTTCGCGTCGGCGGCCGGTGTGGTCTCGGCGGCCGGCTTGGCCGATTCCGCGTCCGGACCCGGGTTCGCGCTCTGGCTCGGCGCGGGGGCGGCGTCGTTCTTGCTGGTCGCGCCGGCCTGTTCGGTCAGCGGCAGCTGGCCCTGGGCGTCCGAGGACGAACCGCCCGACGAGTTGGACTGCCGTTCCTTGATGGCCGCGATCAGGTCGCCCTTGCGCATGCCGGTGATGCCCGTGATGTTCAGCTCTCCGGCCAGCTGGCGAAGCTCGGCAAGGACCATCCCGGTCAGCCCGCCGCGCCGGCGGGTGGTGGTGCCATTGCCGGGGCCACTGTCCGAGGCCGCCGTCCCAGATGCGGCGGATGCACCGGCCGATTCGGCGTCCTGCGCCGGCTGCTCGGTGCCGATGGTGTCGGTGTCGCTCACTCAGATCCTTCCTAACCAACCGGCGCTCACGCGCTGATCAGCGGATTTGCCGTCCATGCGGTGTGCAGGACAACGTCGGTCGAAACGCGGTGGCGGTGCGGCACCGCTCGCGTCGACAGATACAACGGTGGACAACGACCAGGTCAATGATCATGTACCGGCAACCTCCGCGCCTTCACGCGGCCTACTCGGAAATGAGATCGAAACCCGGTTTCAGCTCGGGAGTCTACCGGCGCGGATCACGCGCGGTCGTTGTACGCCGCCGAGAGTAGACAAAAGGTCGTCGCCCGGCAACAACGGGTACCGGCGTGCCACCCGGTCAGCCGACGCCGCTCACCCGAACCGGACCACGGCGCCACCCCGATCCACCTCCAACGGCGTCACCGTGAACGCCGGCCCTACCAGTTCGTTCGGCAGCTCGCCGTCGCTGGGCAGCGCCAGCACGGTGGGTCCGGCGCCGGAGATCACCGCCGGTACACCGTGCGCGCGCAACCGTTCCACCAGGTCGACGGAGTCCGGATAGGCCGGACGCCGGTAGGGCTGGTGCAACCTGTCCTCGGTGGCCGCCAGCAGCAGCTCCGGGCGGGTGGTGAACGCGCACACCGCCAGCGCGGTCCGGCTGGCGGTGAACGCGGCGTCGGCCAGCGTCACCCGCTCGGGCAACAGCCGCCGCGTGGTCGCGGTCGCCGACTCCTCGGACGTGATGAGCGCCACCGGCCGCAGCTTCTCGTGCGGCTCCAGCCGGGCTGCCCCGAAGCTGCCGCCGTTGTTCCAGGCCACCACGAAGCCGCCCATCAGGCTGGCCGCCGCGTTGTCGGCGTGGCCCTCCATGGACGCCGCGACCTGCAGCAACGCCTCCTGCTCCGCCTCCACGTCACGGCCGAGCAGCGCGGCGGCGGCCACCGCTCCGGCCACCGAGGCGGCCGCCGAGGAGCCCAGGCCGCGCCCGTGCGGCACCTGGTTGTGACAGCGCAGTCGCAGCCCGGAGGGTGTCTCGCCGAACGCGTCGAAGGCCGCCCGCATGGCCCGTACCACCAGGTGCCCCTCGTCCAACGGCACGCCGTCGGCGCCCTCGCCGTGCACCTCGACGACCAGGCCGTCGTCCGCGGTACAGGCCCAGACCTCGTCGTAGCGCGACAGCGCCAGCCCGAGCGTGTCGAACCCCGGCCCCAGGTTCGCCGACGACGCCGGCACCCGCACGCAGATCTCCCGATGCGCGCTCATGCTCATGCCAGGCCGAGAGCGCTGGCGACCGCGCCCGCGGACGCCGGCACCACCACGGGCTCCTCGGCGGCCAGCAGCGCGGTGTCCGGGTCCTTGAGGCCGTGCCCGGTGACGGTGCACACCACCGTGCCCCCGGCCGGCAGCTTCCCGGCCGCCGCGACCTGCAACAACCCGGCCACGCTCGCCGCCGAGGCCGGCTCCACGAACACCGCCTCGCGCGCGGCCAGCAGCCGGTACGCGGCCAGGATCTCGTCGTCGGTGACCGCGGCGAACAGGCCGCCGGACTCGTCACGGGCGGTCACCGCGCCGGCCCAGGACGCGGGCGCGCCGATCCGGATGGCGGTGGCGATGGTCTCCGGTTCGCGCACCGGCTCGCCGTGCACCAGCGGCGCCGCCCCGGCCGCCTGGAACCCGAACATCTTCGGCGGCTCCGGGACCAGGCCGTCGGCGTGGTACGCCTTGTAGCCGGCCCAGTACGCGGTGATGTTGCCGGCGTTGCCCACCGGCAGGCAGTGCACGTCCGGCGCCCGGCCCAGCGCGTCACAGATCTCGTACGCCGCACTGGCCTGGCCGGCGATCCGCACCGGGTTCACCGAGTTCACCAGGGTGGCCACCGGATAGTCGATCGCCGTCTTGCGGGCCAGCTCCAGGCAGTCGTCGAAGTTGCCGTCGATCTGCAGGATCTTCGCCCCGTGCGCCACCGCCTGCGCCAGCTTGCCCAGCGCGATCTTGCCCCGGGGCACCAGGACGGCGCAGGTCAGCCCGGCGCGGGCGGCGTAGGCGGCGGCCGAGGCGGAGGTGTTGCCGGTGGACGCGCAGAGCACGCCCAGCGCGCCGGAGGCCAGCGCGGCGGTCACCGCGACCGTCATCCCCCGGTCCTTGAACGAACCCGTCGGGTTCGCCCCGTCCACCTTGAGATAGACCTCACCCCCGACCCGGTCGGACAGCTGGGGCGCCGGCAACAGCGGCGTGCCGCCCTCGCCGAGGGTCACCACCGTCCAGTCCGGCTCCACCGGCATCCGGTCCCGGTAGGCCTCGATCACGCCGGGCCAGCTCGGCATCCGGCCAGATAGCGCACCGGACCGCGCGCCCAGTGCTCCCGCCTGCATCACGACACTCCCAAAGCGCTCACCGGTCGGCCCAAGTTTTCCACCCGCAACACCCGGTCGACGCCGAGGACCTCGTCCAGCTCGCCGAGCGCGGCCACGGTAGCCGCCAGCGCGGCGTCCGGCGCGGTGTGGGTGACGATGACCAGCCTGGCACCGCCGTCCGCCTCGGCGTCGCGGGCGGTCTCCTGGCGCACGGTGGCGATGCTCACCTCGTGCCGGGCGAACAGCCCCGCGATGGTGGCCAGCACCCCGGCGCGGTCGTGGACGTCCAGGCTGATGTGATACCGGGTAGGGGTATGGCCGACGGGCTGGACGGGCAGGCTCGCGTGCGCGGACTCCCTCGGCCCGCGCCCACCCGCGACCCGGTTGCGGGCCACCGCTACCAGGTCGCCGAGGATGGCGCTCGCGGTCGGCGCGCCGCCGGCGCCCTGGCCGTAGAACATCAGCTGGCCGGCCGCCTCGGCCTCCACGAACACCGCGTTGTACGCCCCGTCCACCGAGGCCAGCGGGTGGCCGAGCGGGATCATCGCGGGGTAGACCCTGGCGGACACCACGTCGCCGGTGGTGCCGGGCACCCGCTCGCAGATGGCCAGCAGCTTGACGGTGCACCCGACCGCCTCGGCGGCGGCGATGTCCGCGGCGGTGACCGCGCTGATCCCCTCGCAGTAGACGTCCGCGGCGGTGACCCGGGTGTGGAACGCCAGCGAGGCCAGGATGGCCGCCTTGGCCTGCGCGTCGTAGCCGTCCACGTCCGCGCTCGGGTCCGCCTCGGCGTAGCCCAGCTCGGTGGCCTCGTCCAGCGCCTCCCGGTAGCCGGTGCCGGCCGAGGCCATCGCGGACAGGATGAAGTTCGTGGTGCCGTTCACGATGCCGGCCACCCGGGTGATCTTGTCCCCGGCCAGCGACTCGCGCAGCGGGCGCAGCAGCGGGATGGCGCCGGCCACCGAGGCCTCGTAGTAGAGGTCGGCGCCGGACGCGTCGGCCGCCTCGGCCAGCGACGCGCCGTCCTCGGCCAGCAGCGCCTTGTTCGCGGTGACCACGCCCCGGCCGGCCTTGAGCGCGTCCAGCAGCAGGCCCCGGGCCGGGTCGATGCCGCCGATCACCTCCACCACGACGTCCACGTCCGGCCGGTTGACCAGCGCGGACGCGTCGGTGGTGAGCAGTTCTTCGGGTACGTCCGGGTGCTTGTGCGGCCGGCGCACCGCGACCCCGACCAGCTCCACCGGCGCGCCCACCCTGGCGGCCAGCTCGCCGGCCTGCTCGTCCAGCAGCCGCATCACCTCGCGCCCGACAGTCCCGCAGCCCAGCAGCGCCACCCGCACCGGTTGGACCCGTATTGCTTCCCCGGGGGCTACTGCTTCATCCACCACCTCCCCAGCCACCACTTAAGACACCTCCAGGCGGAACAGGTCGTCCTCGGTCTCCCGGCGCAGCAGCGGCCGGTGCGCGCCGTCACGGACGGCCACTACAGCGGGCCGGGGCAGCCGGTTGTACGAGCTGGCCATCGCGTAGCAGTACGCGCCGGTCGCGGCCACCGCGAGCAGGTCGCCGGGGGCCAGGTCGGCGGGCAGCCAGCAGTCCCTGACCACCACGTCGCCGGCCTCGCAGTGCTTGCCCACCACCCGGGACAGCGCGGCCGGCAGCGAGCCCTCGGCGCCGGCGCGCGACACCAGCCGGCAGTCGTAGCGGGCGTCGTAGAGCGCGGTGCGGATGTTGTCGCTCATCCCGCCGTCCACGCTCACGTAGCGCCGCCGCGCCCCGCCGTCCAGCTCGACGTCCTTGAGCGTGCCCACCTGGTACACCGTCACGGTGCCCGGCCCCGCGATGGCCCGGCCCGGCTCGACGACCAGCTTCGGCGGCTCGATGCCCTCGTTCGCGCACTCCTTCTCCACGATGGCGCGCAGCTCCTCGGCCAGCGCCTCCGGGGCCGGCGGGTCGTCCTCGGGCAGGTACGCGATGCCCAGGCCACCACCCAGGTCCAGCGTGGTCAGCGAGCCCAGCGCGTTGGCGCCGTGCTCCTCGTGCAGCTCCGCGAGCAGCCTGACCACCCGGTGCGCGGCCACCTCGAAGCCGTCCGCGTCGAAGATCTGCGAGCCGATGTGGCTGTGCAGCCCGACCAGCTCCAGTCCTTTGGACTTGAGCACCCGGCGCACCGCCTCGGCCGCGTCCGAGTCCGACCTGCCCTTGCGGCCGGCGATGGAGAACCCGAACTTCTGGTCCTCGTGCGCGGTGGCGATGAACTCGTGGGTGTGCGCCTCCACGCCGACGGTGACGCGCACCATCACCGGCTGGCGCACGCCCCGGTCGCGGGCGATCTGGTCCAGCCGGGCGATCTCGTAGAACGAGTCCAGCACCACCGTGCCGACGCCCGCCTCCACGCCCGCGGCCAGCTCCTCGCCGGACTTGTTGTTGCCGTGCATGGCGATCCGCCCGGCCGGGAAGCCGGCGCGCAGCGCGATGGCCAGCTCGCCGCCGCTGCACACGTCGAGGGACAGCCCCTCCTCGGCCAGCCAGCGCGCCACCTCGGTGCACAGGAACGCCTTCGCCGCGTAGTGCACGGCGCCCGGCTCGCCGTAGGCGGCGGCGAAGTCCCGGCAGCGCGAGCGGAAGTCGTCCTCGTCCAGCACGAACAGCGGGGTGCCGTAGGTGTGCGCCAGCTCGCGGACGTCCACCCCGGCGACCTCCAGGGCGCCGTCGGTCGGGCGGCGGCGGGCGTTGCGCGGCCACACCGAGGCGGCCAACCGGTCCAGCGCGGCCAGGTCCGGCGGCGGCGGGCCGGCGTTCTCGTGGGCGAACAGGACGTCGGCGTGCCGGGGCCCGGCGGGATGCGCCCTCACATCCGCTCCGGTGCGTCGACGCCGAGCAGGTCCAGGCCGTTGCGGAGCACCTGGCGGGCGGCTTTGGCGAGGGCCAGCCGTGCGCGGTGCCGTTCGGTGGCCGGGGCGTCGCCCATCGGCAGCACCGGGCAGGTCCGCTCGAACTCGCCGACCGCGACGGCCAGCCGCTCCAGATACCGGGTCACCCGGTCCGGCTCGCACCGCGCCACGGCCTCGAACTCACCGAGCGTGCCGATCAACGCCGTCTCGGCGGGGCCGGTGAGCAGCCCGTACTCCTCACCGCCCGTGACCCCGAGCTCCCGCGCCCACCGGGCCAGCGCGCACATCCTGGCGTGCGCGAACCGCACCAGGAACGCCGGGTTCTCCTCGACCCGCCGTGCCAGCACACCCGGCTCGGGCCTGGTCGACCGCAGCAGCGCGTACCTCGCCACGTCCGGCCCGACCCGCTCCGCCAGCGTCTCGTACGCGTCGTCGTCCACGACGTGGTGGACGACGTGGCGATCCGGCCGCCCGTACCCGTCCCCCGCCGCGAGCACCTCGCCGATCAGCTCGCCGCGCGCCGCCGCCGCCAGCCGCAGGTTGACGAACCCGGCGCCGGCCACCTCGGCGGAGGCGATCTCGTCGCGGCCGGACAGCGCGGCGGCGAGGTCGGCGGCGAGCGCACGCGCGGGCAGGTCCAGCGCGGACCCGGCCCGCAGCGCCACGCTGGTGGCGTACTCGCCGCGCGCCGGATCCTTCGGGCGGGCGATCGGGGCCGTCCAGTCGATCGTCCGCAGCGTCGCGGTGTCGACACCGTGGCCGGTCAGAACGTCGGTCGCGGCGGCACGTATCAGCGCGGTGAGCTGGACGGGGTTCACCCGGCGAATTCTAGTGCGCACCCCCGGCCGCCCCCTCACGCTGATCACCGGTGGCTCTGCTCACGAAGAATTGAACCGCCGCTCCTAGACTGGCTGCCAACCCCGCCCCTCGACCTCCGGGAATGGTTCATGGCCAGCGGTAGGACCAGTAAGGCCGCACGGCGCAAGCGCCCACCGTCGGCAAGCGCCCGAGCGACGCCGTGGGGCACGATCGCCGCCGCCATGGTCGTGGTGCTCTTCGCCGGCGCGGTGCTCGGCTACGTCTTCTTCCAGAGCCAGGAGCAGCAGGGACGCAAGGACGCCGCCGCCGCGTACACCCCCTCGGAGACGAACAAGGACCCGTCCAAGGCGATCCCGGGCGTCGCGACCGCCACCTTCCCGGCCGGCCAGCACATCAACCCGACCGACCGGGTCGCCTACACCCACTTCCCGCCGATGGGCGGCGCGCACGACTTCGCCTGGGCGGCCTGCACCGGCGTGGTCTACCCCAAGGCGGTGCGCAACGAGAACATGGTGCACTCCCTGGAGCACGGCGCGGTGTGGATCGCCTACGACCCCGCCCGGATCACCGGTGACGCGGTAGACACGCTGCGCAAGCGGGTGTCCAACCAGCCGTACACGATGATGTCCCCCTACCCCGGCCTCGACCAGCCCATCTCGCTGCAGTCCTGGGGCCACCAGCTCAAGCTCGCCGACGCCAACGACCCGCGCATCGACCAGTTCATCCAGTCGCTGCGCCGCAACCAGTACACCTACCCCGAGGTCGGCGCCAGCTGCTCGGCCCTGGGTCCCGGCCAGTTCGACGAGGACAACCCGCCCGCGTTCAACCCCGTCCCGCCGGGCCCCGGCGCCCGCCCCGAGGTCGACAACGGCGCCCCCGCCGGCGACGAACGGCTCAGCAACCCGTCCACCGGCGGCGCCGGATGAGCCTGGACGCGGCGGCCCACCCGGACTCCACGGGCACCGAGCACCAACCGGCCTGGCCCCGCTACGTGCTGGTGGCCGGCGGCGCGCTGGCCCTGCTCCTGCTCGGCGCCGCCGTCGGCCTGCTGCTCGCCCTGCCCGGCTCGTCCTCGACGCCGACCGCCCCCGGCCCGCACTCGGTGGACGTCGGCTTCGCCCAGGACATGACCGTGCACCACGAACAGGCCGTCCAGATGGCCACCTGGGAACGCGACCACACCACCGACCCCGAGCTGCGCCAGCTGGCCTACGACATGGAGTCCGGCCAGAGCCGTCAGATCGGTCACATGCAGGGCTGGCTGGGCCTCTGGGGCGCCAGCTCGCTCCCGACCGGCCCGTTCATGCGCTGGATGCCCGCCGACATGCCCGGCCACGGCTCCTCGGCCGGACACACCGGGGTGACCCACATGCCCGGCATGGCCACCGACGCCGAACTGCGCCAACTGCGCGCCACCACCGGCAAGCCCCTGGACGTCTACTTCCTGCAGCTCATGCTCCGCCACCACGAAGGCGGCACCGCCATGCTCAGCTACGCCGCCCACGCCGCCTCCCAACCCGACGTCCGCAACCTCGCCGCCCAAATGCTCACCGCCCAGACCACGGAGTCCCAGTACATGCGCCACCTGCTCGCCGCCCGAGGCGCCACCCCGCTCCCGCCCGGGTAGCCGTCGCGGCCCCGCCCACCGGCGTGCGATAAGCTGCGCCAGTCGCACAAGCGACGTCGGCCCCCGTAGCTCAGGGGATAGAGCACCGCCCTCCGGAGGCGGGAGCGCAGGTTCGAATCCTGCCGGGGGCACCCTTCCGTGACCAGCCGAATCAGGCGTTGACCTGGGCGAACAGCCCTCGTGCCGGAGCACGGCCTGTGCCACCAGATGCCACCAAAAGCCGCCGCTTTTCACTGTCTACGGAACAGGCACGGAACGGATTCCAGGGCACGGCTACGCTTCGCCGGCCCCGTTCGAGTGATCCTCATCGCCGTCATGGAGCGCACACGTGATCAGCCGGTTGTTGCGCTCCCGCCGGCCGTCGAGGCACTTGGCGTACCAGCGGAACAGCACCTCCACGCTGTCGCCCGCGCGCTCGGCCACGTCGGTGGGGTCCATGCCGCTGTTGAGCCAAGGGCTCAGCGCCGCGTGTCGCAGATCGTACGGGACGCCGGCCAATGGGCTGTCGACTTGTTCCGGTGTGAAGGCGAGCTGCCTGGCTTCTTGCCAGATCGGCGAGTATGGCGATGGTGGACGCGTGTTCCTCGGGTGGTTCATCCAAACCGTCGGGGAGCAGTGCCCATCTCATCGCGGCTCGCGCGGCCAGCGGGTCTAGTTGTGCGGCCTCGTCATCCAAGAAGGCGAGCGTGGCGGTCGCCAGGGCGTCGACCACACCTTCCCGCGTCTTGGCCGCGTCGTCTTCCCATCGCTCCGAGACGTACTTGCGGGCTGGATCGAACCACTTGAGCGCGCGTTGCGGTGGCGCCGCGTCCCGGGTGGCTTGGAGCATCGACGTGGGCAGGCCCGTGCTGATTTCGAACAGCTCGCCGTGCTTGGCCGCCTGAAAAGGTCGGATCGAAAGTTCTCCGCCAGTGGTGATGTCAGGAATGACGAACCTGGCTCCGATACTGCGCCACCCCGGGGTCCGGACGAGGAAGGTTGCCGTGCACGAGATCGCTGCGCACTCCGTACGTCCTTGTCCTCCGAGCGATAGGACGCCAGCTCGGCGAACACCACCAGGAATCCGGCACTGACGGCCAGCCCCACGAGGATGACGCGGCTTACGCAACCAGAGGTTGCGTTGGCGAGGCGCGCTCGATACGGTGAAACGCAACCGTTGGTTGCATTGAAGCCGGGAGGGGCACATGGAGTACGGACGAATCGAGCGGGAGCTGCGCATCGACGCCACCCCCGAGGTGGTCTACGAGGTGATCAGCTCTCCGGAGCACGTGCGCGAGTGGTGGCCCGACGAGGCCGAGTTCGAGCCGGTCCCCGGCGCCACCGGCACGATCAGCTTCGGCGACCCGGCCGCGCCGGACGCGAAGGTCGAGCGGTTCACCGTCGTGGAGGCCGACCCGCCGCGCCGGTTCGCGTTCCGCTGGGTGTACGACAAGGGCGAGTCGGCAGCCCCGGGCAACTCCCTGCTCGTCACCTTCGACCTCGTGCCGTCCGGCGAGGGCACGCTGCTGCGCTTCGAGGAGACCGGCTTCCGGGAGCACGGGTGGGAGGCCGCCGTGCTGGAGGAGACCTACCTCGCCCACGTCGACGGCTGGAACCTCTTCCTCCCGCGCCTGGTCACGTACGCCAACAGGCTGGTCACCCGGCCATGAGCACGGCCATGAGCACCGCGATCGACGACGACCTGTGGTCCGCGGTCGGCGACCACGCTCAGCGAGCGGCTGCCCGTGACCCGGCAGGCGGTCGCCAAGCACCTCGGTGTGCTGGACCGCGTCGGCCTGGTGCACGTGAAGCCGGCGGGGCGGGCGCGCCGCTACGAGGTGGGCGCCGAGTTCACCTACCGGCACCCGCCCCGGCGCGAGCGCCACGCCCAGCACTACAGCCTCCAGCGCGTGGTGGAGCTCGAGCCGCGCCGGCGCGTGGCCTGGCGGGTCACCGACAGCCACTCGCCCGGCGTCTCGGAGCCGGAGGAGTGGACCGGCAGCGAGATCGTGTTCGACATCGTTCCCGCGCCCGGCGGCACCGAACCGCGGTTCACCCACGTCGGCCTGGTCCCGGACGTCGAATGCTTCGACGCGTGCTCCACGGCGGCGTGTCATGAGTTGGTCACAGAAAGTTATCGCCGCTCGATGTCGTTGTCTCGAGATCTAGTTCGTCGGTGGGGTAAGCGACCACCCCGAACGGAAGAGCTATGAACATCGACACGCACCGCGGCAGGTCCCGCACTCTCGCATGACCCGTTGGCGACGACTCAAGCACGTCATCCACCCACGAAACAAAGGCGGAGAATCCATGACAACACCCCGAATCGTGTCCCGACAGGAGTGGGACGCCGAGCACCAGCGACTACTGGTGAAGGAAAAGCAACTGACCAGCGCCCGGGACGCCATGGCCGCCGCCCGCCGCCGCATGCCGTGGCTGGCGGTAGACCAGCAGTACACCTTCGAGGGCACGAAAGGGACGATGAGCCTGCTGGAGCTGTTCGGCGGGCGGCGTCAGTTGATCGTGTACCGCGCGTTCTTCGATCCTGGCGTGCACGGCCAACCCGACGGCACCGCCGGCGTCGAGCACGGGCGTGCCTGCTTTGGATGCTCGATGATCGCTGACCATGTCGGCAACCTTGCCCACCTCAACGCCCGCTCTACCACGTTCGTCTTCGTCTCGCGCGCACCCCAAGCCGACATCGCCCGGCTGAAGCAGCGGATGGGCTGGACCATGCCTTGGTACACCCTCACCGACAGCTTCGACAAAGACTTCGACGTCGACGCCTGGCACGGCACCAACGCCTTCATCCGCATCGGCGACACGGTCTACCGCACCTACTTCATCAACGGTCGCGGCGATGAGGCATTGGGTAACACCTGGAGCTACCTGGACATAACCGCCCTCGGCAGGCAGGAGAGCTGGGAGGACTCCCCGCCCGGATACCCGCAGGCGCCGCCCTACCAGTGGTGGAGACGGCACGACGAATACCACGACGCACCAACGGCACCCGCCGAACGATGGAACCCCCGAACAGCACACGGCACCGGGCCGGAGTCTCCCGGTGGCGAGGATCGTCGATAGTGGCACCGCGGTGTCCGGACAGGGATCCCCACCGGACACCGCGGACGTCGAATGCGCGCTCGATCAAACCCGGGCCGACTGGACACGGCTACGCCCACGACGTCGCGGTCACCAAGACCCCCCACGTTATGTGCGTACCGGGTTTTGAGGTGCCGCGGGGTTTACAGATGATGGGCAGGGCTGGCATTCTCCCGAACATGCCTCGACAGTTTCAGGTTGTCATCGACTGCCACGACCCGGATCGGATGGCCACCTTCTGGTCCGCGGCCCTGGACTATCGGATTGATCCAGCTCCGGCTGGCTATAACAGTTGGATGGACTACCAGGTCGGCCTGCGGTTCCCGGAGAACGAGCGGGTTCACTTCGCTGCGGTGCATAACCCGCATGGGCCGGAGCGACTCTGCTTCCTCGCGGTGCCGGAAGGCAAAACCGTCAAGAACCGGCTGCACTTGGACATTCAGGCGACCTCTCCGGATGACTCGCCGGAGCACAAAATCGAACGGGTCGACGCGGTAGTGGCCGAACTCCACGGCATCGGGGGTACCGCTCTGCGAACCGGCCGCGAGCGCGGTCAGTACTTCGTAACCATGGCCGACGTCGAGGACAACGAATTCTGCGTACACTGACCAGTACCGAAATCTTGCGGTTTGGGGACGAGCACGCAAAGCCGGACCAGTCCAGCCCCAGAACGGAAAGAGCGCCCTCGCTCCGGCCACAACAACCACAGCCCTCAAGCCACTTGCGGAGCTGGACCAGCTATCGAATCGTACCGAGTACTTCGAGATGCGAAAAATCTTCCCGTCCGCCTCCGACATCGCATTCGCGGCGAAATACCACGTGCCGACGCACACGGTGTACACACCATACCTCGTGCTCAACCACCCAGCCGGACGGACGATCGCAAACCCCACGTTCTCAAGCGGCCAATACTCAGCCGCCTCACGCCTCAACTTCGAGATCAGAAACGCCACCCACATCCAAGACAGCAACTACCGCTGCCAACTAGCCGCGATAACGAACGGCGTCGAGTTCTGGCTCCAAGACGTCACCACAGAGGGAGACGGGCAACTGGCGCCCCTTCACTGGTAGCCGCGGGTACCCCTCACAGTGCCCAGCACCTCCTATCCCACCAAGGCCTGGACCCGAGGCCCGTGATACGGGCACCGGCAACTCGAGCGGCCAAGGCCGCGAACCGGCGCCGAGCGATGTCAGCCGTGGCGCGGGTAGAAGGCGCGCCCGGCCATCAGCCGGCGGGCGGTCCGCCGACGTCGGACCGTACGGCGTCGAGGACCACGCCGACGACGCCCTCGCGGTCCTCGACGCGCTTGGAATCAACGCCGTTCATGTCGCGGGAGGCTCGATCGGCGGCGCTATCGCCATCGCGCTCGCCGCCCGTGCACCCGCCAGGGTGCGTGGCATCGCAATGTTCGGCAGCGCGCTCTCGCTCGGGCTCACCACCGACGCCATCGAGGACATGGCAACCGACGTCCACGCTGCCGGGGTCCGCGAGTTCTTCCGCCGCCAGGCGCGCACGGTGATCGCTCCACGTTCCGCCCCGTGGATAGCCGACCATCTTGTCGATCTCGCCGAAGGACCGCCGCGATCGCCTCGCGACCCCGGGCTTGTCGCGGCGGTGCTGCGAGACGGCCTGGCCACCGATGTATCGCACCACGTCGACAGGGTGCGCTGCCCCGTTCTGGTAGGGGTTGGAGACCACGACCCCACCTGCCCGCCAACCGAGGCGGCAAGGCTGGCCGAGGCCTTCCACGTCGAACCGGTGATCCTGCCCGATACCGGCCACCTGCCGATGCTCGAACGCCCGGAGCTCGTGTCGAAACATCTCCGGTCACATTTCGCGGCGGTGGCAGGTGGCCACGGCCGGGGGCACCGGTCGGTGTTTCGCCGCTGTTGATCCAGACGCTTTCAGGCGAGTTCACCGGTCATACCGCCACGGTTCGGACCGTGCCCGTAGCCGAGCTGAAGGGCAGCTTCGCCCACGGGCACATCGACGGCATTCCGGCGTTCCGCGGCCGTACGATCGCGGGTTGGTCTGGAGCTTCGTGGCTTGGCTGTGGGCGGGTGGGTGGTCAGAGCATCCGTTCTCGGATGATGCGGAAGCCGTTTTCGACGTGGCTGCGGGCGATGTGTTCGGCGAGTTCAGCGTCTCCCTCGCCGATGGCGTCCAGAATCTTGTCGTGGTCGGCGAAGGCGTCCAGGAGCTCGTCGGATGAGTACAGCCGGGCCATCTCGTAGTTGAAGTAAACGCTGCGGGAGCGCTGGATGAGGTCAAGGATCCAGGGGTTCGACGCGGCGCGGCTCACGTCGTCGTGGAAGACGTTGTTGACCTCGACGATCTCGCGTTGGAGCCGGGTCGGGTCGTTGCGTCGCTTGGCCGGGATGTCGATGCGCGCGACCGACCTGTGGTAGCGGGTGGCCATCTTGGTGACCTCGGCGGAGGTGATCCGTTGCGCGGCCAGCCGGGCGGCGTATCCCTCCAGCGCCGCCCGGGCCTCGTAGAGGTGACGGATCTCGGCGAGCGAGTGCTGGTAGACCACCCAGGCCCGCCGGCTGGAGACGATCAGGCCGTCGGCCGCGAGGCGCTGCAGCGCCTCGCGGACCGGGGTGCGGCTGACCTGGAGCCGCTCGGCGATATCGGTCTCGATCAGCCGGTCGTTCGGCCGGATGGCCCCGCGCAGGATGTCGTGCCGCAGCCCGCTGTAGACCTCGGCGGCTCGCGTTCCCGCGCCGTCACGCCGGGTGGACGCGGCTCCGGCACCGTCCTTGACCACCGTGCGAGGCTACCTCCTGTCAGTACACCGGCCGGGCGGCGTCACCGGCGAGTGCGTCGTGCCAGGACGCGACCGGTGGCACCTCGGAGATCTGTTCCGGCACTGGGACGTCGAGGTAGAGGGGCGCGTCGCGATGTCCGACGCTCGCGGCGAGCCGGGCCAGCGAGTCGACCCGTTCGGCCTGGATGCCGAAACTTCGCGCGGCGGCGACGCTGTCCACCGGCTGCAGGTCGACGCCGAAGTATCGGCGGCCGTAGTACAGATGCTGCAGCATCTTGATCCACCCGAACGACCCGTTGGTGAACTGGATGAACGTGATGTCCAGCCGGAGCGCGGCGGCGGTTGCCAGCTCCCCGCAGGCCATCGTGAAGCTCCCGTCGGTGGTGATGCAGATGACCTTGCAGCGGGGGCGGGCCAGCGCGGCGCCGACCGCCGCCGGTATCGCGTAGCCCATCGGCCCATGGCCCCGGGCGATGAGGATGCTCCGGCCGGCCTCGTGGGTGTCCAAGTCGGCCGCGAGCAGCGGTGTCGGGGTGCCGCAGTCGGCCACGATGACGGTGTCCGCTGGCATCGACTCGTGCAGGGTCCGAATCACCGACAGCGCGCTGAGCCGTCCTTGCGATACCACGGCGGGGGCGTCGCGCCGTTCGCGCCAACCCCGCCGGTGGGCGGCGAGCTGGCCGGCACGGTGTTCGCGCACGGTGGTGGCCTGCTCGGGCAGCCGGCCGTGCAGCGCCTGCAGGGCGGCCCGCGCGTCGGCGGTGATGGTGGTGGCCTTCGGGTAGTTGGGTGGGGCGTCCGGGTCGATGTCGACTCGGTAGATCGCCGCCGCATCCCGGGAGGGGCTGTGGAAGCTGTTCGTGTCCGTCGCGTTCGCCCTGGTCCCGATCAGCAGTGCCAGGTCGGAACCGGCGACGTACTCGTTGACGTAGTCGCGCCCGCCGTTCGCGCCGACGACGCCGAGGCTCCAGTCACCGTCCTCCGGATAGGCCCCTTTGCCGTGGATGGTGGTGGCGACCGGGCACGCGGCCCGCTCGGCGACCGACGCCAGCGCCGCCCAGGCGCCGGAGAGGTGGATGCCGGCGCCGGCGACGATGACCGGCCGCTTCGCGGTGGCCAGGTCGGCCGCGAGCTGGGCCAGGTGCATGGGTTCGGGCTCGGGCCGGTGCTGGGGGACGGTGGGGCGCGCCTGGCGGGTGGTGGCGGTGGTGGGCGCGGCGAGGACGTCCTCCGGGACGATCAGGGCGACCGGGGCCGGGCGGCCGGAGGTGGCGTGGTGGACGGCCTCGCGCACCGCGTCGGGGATCTGCGCCGCGCAGTCCACCCGCAGGCGCCACTTGGTGACCGCGGCGAAGAGCTGCTCCTGGTCGATCTCGGTGAGTGCCCTGGTGCCCCGGCTGCCGGTGTGGATGTCCGAGCTGATCACCAGGACCGGGACGGACGCGGCGTACGCCTCGCCGAGCCCGCCGATGCTGAACGTGGCTCCCCCGCCGCTGGACACCTCGACCACGCCGACGCTGTTGGAGCAGCGGGCGTAGGCGTCGGCCATGGTCGCGGCGTGCCGCTCGTCGCGGGCCATCACGTGCCGGACCTCGTGCTGGTGGGCCAGTGCCTGGTAGAGGTCGACGCCGGTGTCGCCGGGCACGCCGAACACGGTCCGGACGCCCACCGCCGCCAGGCAGTCGACGAGCAGCGCCGCGCCCGTGCGCGGGTTGCCCGTCGGGGGGCGGGTGGTGGGTTCGGGGCTGGTCGGGGCGTTGTGTTCGGTGGACTGGGTCATCGGTGCTCGTGCTCCTGGTGAGTCGGTAGCGGTGCGGGAGGGTCAGTCGGCCGGTCAGCGACTCGGATGTCCGCGCTGGAACGCTCGGCGAACAACCAGCCGCCGAGCCCGACCGCGAGGAACAGCGCCGCGCTGACCAGCACCACGGCGAAGAATCCGGTGCTCGCGGCGAGCGCGGCGGCCGCGAACGGGACGACGAAGACGAAGGCCCTGCCGATCTGCATGGCCGTGGACACCCCGGTGCTCCGGGTGCTGGTCGGGAAGACCTCGCTGAACAACGGGCCGAACACGGTGGGGCCGTTGGCCCCGAAGAACAACACGAAGAACGGGATGAGGATCCACCCGGTGCCGATCAGGCGGTCGAAGGTGGCCGCGGTCGCCAGCCCACCGACGACGGCGACCATCATCAGCGCGAGCAGCGTCTTGCGCCGCCCCCACCTGTCCAGCACGAACGACCCGGCGATGTTGCCGACCAGCCCGCCGAGGCCGATGAAGAACACCCACCACGAGGCCTGGGCGAAGCTGAGCCCGCGCTTGACCAGCTCGCTGGGCAGGTAGGTGGCCAACCCGTAGTAGCCGCAGAAGTAGACCGCTCCGACGGCCGAACACAACAGCAGCGGCCTGACGAAGCCCGGCTGGCGCAGCTCGCGCCACGCCTCGCCCCAGGTCCGCCGCCCTCGGTGCTGGCTCCGCCAGACCTCGGACTCGCCGGTGGTGGCCCGGACGAAGAACGCCAGCAGCGCCGGAAGCCCGGATATGGCGAACGTCCAGCGCCAGCCCACGGCCGGCGCGAGGTAGCCGCCGACCAGCGCGGCCATCATGATGGCGAGGAAACAGCCGCCGAAGACCAGGCCGCTGAGCAGGCCTCGCCGGTGCGCCGGCGCCGTCTCCGCCACCAGCGCCTGCCCGACGCCGTACTCACCGCCGATGCCGATCCCGGCGATGACGGTGAGGATCACCAGCACCGGGTAGTTCGGCGCGAACGCCCTGGCGAAGGTGGCAACGGCGAACGCGACGATGGTGGCGATGAGGATCGGGCGACGCCCGTACCGGTCGGCGAGCATGCCGAACAGCAGCCCGCCGACCGGCAGCGCGATCAGCTGCCAGGACAGCAGGGACGCGGCGGTGACGCTGGACAGCCCGAACTCGGCGGCGATCGGGATCAGGAGGAAGGTCAGCAGGAACACTTCGTAGTAGTCGAACACCCACCCGATGAAGGCGGCGATCGCGGCGTTGCGCGCTGACTTCTGAATACGGTTGCTGTGCACAAGAGGTTGTCGTGGGTGAGTCACTGTCGTCCTGCCTTCTGGGCCTATGGGTTGGCGCTGGCGATCCCTTCGATGCAGAGGTACTTCGTCTCCACGAACTCGCCGATGCCATGCCGGGAGCCCTCGCGCCCGACGCCCGACTGCTTCATCCCGCCGGCCGGCGCGAGCTCGCTGGACATCACGCCGGTGTTGATGCCGACGGTGCCGTACTCGAGCCGCTCACCCATCCGCCAGGCCCGCCCCAGGTCGCGGGTGAACACGTTGGCCGCCAGCCCGTACTCGCTGTCGTTGGCCAGCGCCACCACCTCGTCCTCGCCGGCGAACCGCAGCAGCGGCGCGACCGGCCCGAATGTCTCCTCCCGCGCGACGGTCATCGCCGGGTCGACGTCGGCGAGCACCGTCGGGTCGACGTAGCCGCCGCCTCGCCGGTGCTTGCTGCCGCCGGTGAGCACCCGGGCACCGGCCGCGCGCGCCTGCTCCACGTGCGCGAGAACCTTGGTCACGGCGCGGTCGTCGATCAGCGGGCCGATCTGCACGCCCGGCTCGAACCCGCCGCCCACCGGCAGCTCCGCGACGGCGGCGACCAGGCGCTCGGCGAACGCGTCGTAGATCGCCTCGTGCACGAAGACGCGGTTCGCGCATACACAGGTCTGGCCGCTGGCGCGGAACTTCGAGCCGATCAGCCCGTGCACGGCGGCGTCCAGGTCGGCGTCCTCGAACACCACGAACGGCGCGTTGCCGCCCAGCTCCAGGCTGACCCTGCTCACCGTCGCGGCGGCCTGCGCCATGAGCAGCTTGCCGACCTCGGTCGACCCGGTGAAGGTGACCGCACGGGTCAGCCGGTGCCCGGCCAGCTCCCGCCCGATCGGCTCCGGATCCTGGCCGGTCACCACGTTGACCACACCGGGGGGAAACCCGGCCCGCTCGGCGAGCACGGCCAGGGCCAGCGCAGTCAACGGGGTCTGTTCGGCCGGCTTGAGCACCACCGGGCAGCCCGCCGCCAGGGCCGGCGCGATCTTGCGGGTCACCATCGCCAGCGGGAAGTTCCACGGCGTGATCGCGGCCACCACGCCGACCGGCTCGGTGAGCACCACGATCCGCCGGTCCGGCCGGTCGGACGGCACCACCTCGCCGTAGAGCCGGGTGGCTTCCTGGGCGTAGAAGTCGATGTAGGACGCCCCGAAGGTGACCTCGCCACACGCCTCGGCGTACGGCTTGCCCTGCTCCAGGGTCAGGATCGTGGCGAGCTCCTCGCGGCGGGCGACGACCAGGTCGAACCAGCGGCGCAGGATCGCCGCCCGCTGCTTGGCGGTGTGCCCCCTGGCCCAGTTCTCCCGTGACGCCTCGGCGGACTCGATGGCCCGTCGGGTCTCGGCGGCGCCCAGATCGGCGACATGGGCGATGACCTCGCCGTTGTCCGGGTTGGTTACCGGGAACGTCCGCCCGGTCTCACCCGGCTGCCACCGGCCGGCGAGGAATGCCTCGGTCCGCAGCAGGTCGGCGGACGGGCGCGCGACGGCCACTGTGGTCATCGTGTTCACCGCGACCGCCCGGCGGCCGCCAGGCCGGGGAGCACCGGCTCGTCCAGGACGGCCAGCGGCTTCGGGTCGTAGTTGGCGATGTACGCGTTCGCCGTCTTGCGCCGGCTCTGGGTGATAGTGGGGGCGTTGTCCAGCCGGTTGAACGCGAAGTAGGCGTTGCGCCGACCATGCGCCGACCGGTTCGCGGTGGAGCCGTGCACCAGGTTGCCGGAGAAGATCGCCACCGTGCCGGCGGGGCCGACATTGGCGAACACGCCGTTGGCCAGGGCCAACCGGCTCACCGCCGGGTCGGGCACCACATGCAAGGCGTAGCTGGTGGTGGCCTCGTCGTACTCGGGGCGGATCAGCCCCTCCTTGTGCGAACCCGGGACGAACCGCAGCGGCCCGTTCGCCTCGTCGGTGTCGTCGAGCATGATCAGGACGGTCAGCACCTTGTGGTCGTCGCCGTCCGGGACCCCGTCCTGCTCCCAGCTGGCGTAGTCCTGGTGCCACTGGAACACGTCACCTTCGAAGGCGACCTTGTAGTTCAGCCGGGACTGCAGCAGGTAGATCTCCGGCCCGCCGAGCAACTGGCCGACCGGCTCCAGCACCCTCGGATCCCGGCACGCCGCCGCATAGGCCGGCGAGTCGATCTCCATCGCCCAGGCCGCCCGGATGCGCCCGTTCTTCTCGTAGGTGTTGGCCTCGGGGTGCCCCCGCTGCTCGGTCTGGAGCAGGTCGGCCTCCTCACGCAACAACGTGACCTCCTCGTCGCTGAACAGGCCCGTGAGCACCACGTAGCCGCGCTCGTCGTACTGCCGCAACTGATCGTCCGAGAGTCGCACCATCGCCTCCATGTCGATCTACCTTTGTATGCAGAATGTATGCTGAGCAAGTAGACTTGCAGCTCAGATGCCATCTATAGAAGCAGTCATCGGCGAATATCGCAAGACTCTTTGCATGCAAGAGGTCCGAAATCGTCAGGACGATCTTGGTTGGAGCGGTCCGCGCGGCGCGCGGATACCACCGCCGATGCCAGTGGGCGCGCTCGCGGCACGGACCCGCCCGGCCGGCGTACGGGGGCATCCGGCGGTGTCTGTGGATCACCGACCGCGTCGTCGCGGCGGGCCGATCCGGGACGTCGACCGGCTCGACGCGGCAAGCGCCGTCACCTGAGTCACGGCTGGCCGCCGCGTTGGGCCGCGCCGAGCCGTCCGGCGTCGCCGATGCGCTGCGCCAGCTCGCGGAGAAGGTCGGCGCGACGGGCTGCCCAGCGGCGGGGTGTCCATCTCCACCCTGACCTACGCCACGCCCCGCGAGCGGCTGCTCGGCTATCAGCCCGCCCTCGCCGCCACCGTCGAGCAGGTGGCCGCGCTGACCGGCGGATAGGTCGAATGACCTACGACGAATCGGCCCGCAAGCCCTGATGGACCGGGCGAGACGCACCTAGTGTCGCTGGGCGTGAAGAACCTGCAGGACGTGCTCGATGACGCCGGGAACCCCGTAGACCTGCTCCGGAACTCCCAGCTCGGGGCGTATATCTACCCCGTCGTGCCGGCCGAGTTCACGAACTGGCGACGCGAGGTGATCGCCTGGCGTGAGGCGGCGGTGTTGTTCGACCAGACGCACCACATGGTGAACCTGTTCGTCTCGGGCCCGGACGCGCTTCGGCTGCTGTCCGAGACCGGGGTCAACAGCATGGCGAGGTTCCCGGTGAACTCGGCCAAGCAGTTCGTCCCGGTCTCGCCAGAAGGCGGCGTGATCGGTGACGGGATTCTCTTCCGGCTCGCGGAGGAGGAGTTCGTGTTCGTCGGGCGAGCCCCCGCCGCCAACTGGCTGACATTCCGCGGCTCCGACACGTACAACGTCGACATTCGCCGGGACGAACGGTCTCCGTCACGACCGTACGGCAAGCCGGTCACCCGCGAGGTGTGGCGCTTCCAGATCCAGGGCCCGAACGCCTGGGCGATCATCGAGAAGGTCAACGGCGGCCCGGTCGAGCCAGTGGGCTTCTTCCGCATGGGCTACCTGAGCGTCGCCGGTGAGCGGGTCCGAACCCTGCGCCACGGCATGGCCGGCGCGCCCGGCCTGGAGATCTGGGGCCCCTACCGGACCTACGACAAGGTGCGCGATGCCCTCCTCGAGGCGGGGCGCGAGTTCGGTCTCGAACCGGTGGGCGCACGGGCGTACTCGTGCAACACCCTGGAGTCGGGCTGGATACCGTCACCGCTGCCGGCCGTCTACTCGGGCGAGGCGCTCCGCCCCTATCGGGAATGGCTCGGCGCGGACGGCTACGAGGCCACGAACGCGCTGGCCGGCAGCTTCGTGTCCGACAAGATCGAGGACTACTACCTCAACCCGTGGGAGCTCGGGTACGGCTCGTTCGTCAAGCTCGACCACGACTTCGTGGGACGGGACGCGGTGGCGGCGATCGACCCGCACGCCCAGCGACGCAAGGTCACGCTCGCCTGGAACGCCGACGACCTCGCGCGGCTCCTCGCCTCCCCCGCCGACCCGACCGGCCCCGGCTACCAGTTCTTCGACCTGCCCAACGCCAACTACGGCTCATCCAACTTCGACTCGGTGCTCGACGCGGACGGCAACCTGGTCGGCCTGTCGCTGTTCACCGGCTACAGCGCCAACGAACGTGCCGCCCTCTCGCTGGCCACGGTCAACCCCGACCTCCCGCTCGGCACCGAGGTACGGGTGATCTGGGGCGAGCCGGACGGTGGCACCCGCAAGACGACCGTCCAGCCCCACGAGCAGCTCGCGGTGCGGGCCGTCGTCAGCCCGGCGCCCTACTCCGCCGTGGTCCGCGAGAGCTACCGGCCCCGACGGCACGGATGAGGACGAGGACGAGGACGAGGACGAGGACGAGGACCGCGATCATCGGCGACCCGTGCACACTGCGGAAGGTGGCCGATCTCAAAGTCGGCATCTCCCGCGCCGGTAAAGTCCGATCAAGCTCGCGGCATCGTATCGGCGAGCACCTTATACAGCTTGCGACCAACGGTTCGCTGATCATGTGGAGCTGACGCGTTCCCTTCCTCGTCAGCGCCATCATCGGCCGGTCGACGTCTATGAGTGGATCCACCCTAGGAAACGAATTCGACACCTAGAAAGGTAGGGTCGCAATACCGACTGCAACAATTCCACTCAATGCCAACGTGAGAGAGAACTGAACGAGCCGGTACTCAACCCAGTTCGACCTGCTCATCCTAACCACTTGACCGACGAGCGTTTCCAGCTCTTCGTCTGGGCGAATTTGCGGCACGCACTCCTCCAGCTCATCAGGCGCCCAATGTCGAAGGTGACCAAAGACGAGCAATTGACTCCAATACTGATCGCCGATGCTCTCTAGTCGCACCCAGACGAGGAAACACCGCCAACCCCGCCGACACCATCGCCAACAATATTTCCACGATCGCGCCGAGCACCAACAGATGGCGCCACCCGTCGCCCTTAGCAAGTGTTCCAATCTTTCCGCTCGCCGCGACGATCGTGAACAGAGCACCGCCCTCCAACGCCAACAGGATCGATCCTTTGGTGTCGACTTTGTTCATCCATCTCTCTTGCGCAACGTAGAGTTTTCAGGCGAACTTCGTAGGACTGCTACGATCGCTCGTGTGCGGCTGGTGGCTAACGAATACCTGTGCCCGTCGTCGGTTGAACAAGACCTATCACCTCCCACAGAAATCGCCCTCCTGCACGCTAAGGATTTGGAGTATCCGCGACCGTTCCGCGTGACCTCGCGCGCTGGACCTTCCGTGCGACCCGGAATGTCCACCGAATCTTTAACCTCATGCCATGCTGGGCAGCGCATAGCTTCCGCACCGCGCGCAGCCTAATCAGCCAACGCAGGTTCGGAGCAAGCAAGGTGGTGATGCGGTACAGGTCGTCGGCCGCCGAGCGGTCGAACTCAGCCTTGGTGGCGAGGACGTACATCCGCTCCAACGCATCCCTACCCTCGTCAGGGTCGGCGAGCGCGTGCTCGAGGAGCGTGCGCACCTGGTTCGGGAACGAGTGCACCAACTCATCCGCGTCGACGCCCGGCCAACGGTAGACTCCGGCAGCGCCCAGCCCGACCCACGTCGCCAGCAACCGCACCCCGTGATACGCACCGCTGGATTGCGACCATTTGACCACTCTGTCCAAAACCGTCTGCTGCCAGTCAGCATCGGAGAGCATGTCCAAGAGCCCAATCGCAACTGGCGTGTTCGGTGACGTCCACTTTGAGCGGGCGATCGTGCGCAGCTGCCTGAGGGCGTGCTCCGGGTCACGCAGGCCGAACGGCGACGTATACACGATCGCCGCGACACACTGGCCATAGGCGGGACCCTCTTTGACCCAGCGCTCCAGGGTGTCGGTCACCAGGTCCCCGAGGTTGTGATCGTCGGCCAGGTGCCGCAGTACGGCGGCCGCGAGGTTCGTCTTTTGCCACGTCAGATGCTTTGCCAGGTCGTCCACCAGCCGCAGCGGCCGGTGGGCGGGGACCTCCGCGATGATGATGCATAACGCTTGCCGCGTCTTGTCGAAGAACCGCTTGAGCGTGACCGACCCACACATCCAGTCGCGTAGGACCACCTGGGCGGCCGGATAGGCCTTCCAGACGTGGTGGACGACGGCCGCCGCCCAGTCCTGACGTTCGAACCGCACCGTCTCCTCGCGTAGACCCCGATGTTCGGGGTGGTCACGGACGACAACACAGGCGTTGATGGCGTCCAGTGCCTGCGCCTTCGACATGGCGAACAGCCGCCTCGGCCGGGGCTGGCGGTCCTGCGGCATCTCAGCGGTGCGCAGGGCCAGGTCGAGTGCCATGGTGCTCTCCACCACTTCGTCGTACGGCTGGTCCTCCAGCAAGGCGATTGCCAGTGCCAGCGACACGGGGTACTCGATCACCGTCCGGTCCGCGAACCACCTCGCGACGGCCGTTCTGACGTCCTCCCGCAGCTCGTTCAGCGCCTCCTCGGGCGAGTATCCGTTCGACACCACCCGAATCGCCAGGCCCGCCGCGCGCTCGGCCTTCCTCGGCGGGTCACCATCGGACAAAGCCACCGCCAGCCTGTTCCTCACGAGGTCGACCGCCTCACCCGCATCCGCCGGCCGACGCCGACGGATGATCGCCTCCGCCACGTCGACTGGTGGTGGCGCGGTGAGCGCGACGGCACGACCAGCCGCCGTGTCCGGCACCTGCTCCTGACGGTCGAGCACGATCACCAACCAGCACCCGGCCTGGCGCAACAGCCCGCTGCTGTGGTCGAGATCCCGGTCTCGCAGCGGCTGGTCTCCCTCCTGGCTACCGTCCCAGATATAGCCGGTACGCTCCTCGAGCTCGTTTTCGTTGATGGTGTGTGGAGCGCGGTCCGGGTTGATCTCGGCAACCGCATTCGCCCCGCAGTCCATGAGCAGCCGCCGAGCCGCAAAGGAACGCCCACTACCCCGCTTAAAGATCACCACGACGCGGTGTTCCCGAAGGGTGTCCATGGCCTTCAGATAGCCGGGCGGCTCGACGAAGGCACATCGGGCGTCGAGCCGTTCATCGTCGGTTGCCCAGCGAGCCACCAGATGGGTGGGCGGCTGGACGCCGTTGTACATCGTCACAGAGCCGGCGTTGTAACGAGCGAAGAAGCTGCCCTCGGCATTGCCCGCGATAGTGGCGGTCGTTCCGTCAGCCAGCAGCTTGTCCAACTCCTGGTCGGACGTCTGGGGCTCTTTCTTCGGAGCCGACTCCAAGCTCTCTTGCTTCTCCGTGCTGGTCGACTTTTCGTCGGCCGTGCTCTCTTTCACCGTTGTCGGTTGTCGATCGTGAACGGGGCGTCCACCCGCTCGGCCACAACATTCCCTTTGGAGTCACCTTCTACATAAACGACAGGCGCCGAGCGCGTCGGTGACGCGATCGGGTTCACCGGGTCAGACCGCTTCGCGGAGCTTGATGACTCCGGATTGCACAGCAATCGACTCAGACTTTCAGCGTCGAAGCCAGGGATCCGGACCCACGCGGTCGCCTGGTACTCTTTGTTCTTGAGCAGGATCGAGGTGAATTCGTCTTGTCGGACGTAGCGAGTACGCTCGCCACCGAACGCGACGCGGTAGGCATGATCGGAGCAGATCAATCCCGCATGTGTGAGGCTGCGCCCTCTGTTCAAGCATTGCTGGAAAAGTTTCTTGAATGCCTCCGCATCTATCATCCTGGCGAGCGAGATCATCGGTGTTGTGAGCTGCCGGCCGCCGCCAATCGGGCCGATCTCGACAGCTACTCGGAGCTTGATCTCTGGCTTGCGCCAACGGTTGTAACCTTCGACGAGCTGATTAAGACGGTCGGCCATATCGAACAGCGAGCCGAGCCTGCGTCCGGGAAATGTCAGCAGCTCACCATCGCCGATGAAGTCCCGTTTCAAAACGTCCGACTCAGCTCCCATTGAACGCAATGCATCGTCCGTCATCGTTGTCACCGCATCAGACACCGCCGTCAGGTGGTACCCCCGGTTGCTGGCCGACCTGACGACGTCCATCCTGAGCAGCGCCCGGTGGTCTGGAACAAGCTCCATCCTGTGCCTCCCTCAACCACGTCCGAAGTGTTGTACGGACAAGTGTGTGGTCGTGGGACATCTCGTACTCCCGGAAATCCGGGGGACTAGCGAGTCAGCGTCAGTCGCACCGGTTGAACCGCTGCTGCAGCTCGTCCGGATTGGTGATCAGGTAACTCAGCCGGCCCGTCTCGAGCAGCGCGGCGTTGCGCAGGGCTCGCAGCGCCACCTCCACGCTCTTCTCCGAAGCGGTGAGTGCTTGCGCGATGTCCCGCTGGCTGATCCCACGCATCAACAACCCGGCTTCGGTCTGTTGTCCGAAGTCAGCTGCCCATTGGAGGAGCGACACCGCAACCCGAGCCGTCAGATTGCGTGCCGCTGCGAGCTGCCGCGCGTCGGCACGCTCCTGACTGTGTAGCAGCGTTCGATCCACTAGATCTTGCACGTCGGTGTGCTCGGCGCGCAACCGGAGAAAAGTTCGGGCGGCGACGTGCACTGTGTAGCCCGCCGTCAGAGCAACGACATGGGAGCTTCTCGGCTGGCGGCTCATTACCCCTCGTTCGCCGATCAAGTCGGGCGCGCCGAGAAAGCCGAGCACCGAATCCGAGCCGTCTCGGGCCGGGAGGACGACTTTCGCTACGCCGGCTTCAAGCAACAGCACCTCGTCGCTCGGAGTGCCGGCGATGAGGAGCCGCTCGCCGCGTGTGAAGCTCGCCGCCCGTCCACTCTGCCTCAGACGTTGCCACCCGCCACGCCAACCACCGATCGCCACGTTGAAGCATTGCAGCGTGCACGACCTCTGCTGCGCAACACCACTTCGTCAGCTTGCAGTCGGTGCCGACGCGAGGAGCGGCGAAGTTTGGAAGATCTGGTCGAGTAGCGATTACCTAGCGCGCATCTATCACAGTGTACTGGCTTGACCACTGTGTGTATCCGGACCGAACGCGTCCTTGTCTCGGATCACTGCTGCGGTGGCCAAACTCGCGGCCGAGGCTTGTGGTGGCCTCGGGTCACTGGTGAGACTGAGCATTCGACGGACGACAGGCGCTCGACGAAGGGGTCGGCGTGACGCACTCGACGGTTGGCCACGCGTCCGCAGCGGCACGTTGTTCGACATGCCACGCGACCGAGCCGACCGCCGGGACTGACCAGGACCGCCGTGGCCAGCGGCGGTTGGCGGCCATTGCCCGGGCCGCGTCCAGCGTCGCCGATGCGGGTTCGTTGAGCGTCACGCTCGATGTGGTGGCGCGCGAGGTGGTGCAGGCCGAGCACATCGCGGCGGTGCAGATCCTGCGCGTCGAGGGCGGCACCATGCGGGTGCTGGGCAAGGCCGGGTTCACCGACGCCGAGGACTTCACCGACCGGCTCGAGGAGTGCCGCCGGCTCGGCGCGCGGATGATGTTCGTCGAGGCGTTCCGGACCGGACGCCGCATCGTGGTGCCGCACCGCAAGGCCTCGGTGCTCGCCGACCCGGCGTGGGCGCCCCTGCATGCGATCATGGGAGCACCCGCGTGGGACAGCTTCGTCGCGGTCCCGCTGGTGGTACGGGGACGCCCGGTCGGCGTGATGAACGCCTTCTACGCGCCGGGCGAGATCCTGGACCCGGCGGCCTTGGAGTTCCTCGACGCCATGGCCGACCAGGCCGCGACGGCCGTCGACTCGGCCGACCTGCTGGCCCGGTCCCGGCACGACGCCCAGCTCGCCGAGCGCGCCCGGCTGGCCAGGGAGCTGCACGACTCGGTGGTGCAGCAGGTCTTCTCCATACGCATGCAGGCCAAGGCGCTGCGCGCCCAGGTCAGCGACGGGCGCTCGAGCAGCCCGGATCGGGTTCACGCGGTGGCGGACGAGGTTCTTCAGCTCGCCCAGGACGCACTTGCCGACCTGCGCGGCCTGGTGCACCAACTGCGCCCGGTCGAGCTGGTCGAACGTGGCCTCGCCGCCGCCGTCCGCGCCCACGCCGAGTCCGTGCGGTCGCTGTCCCGCCTCGCCGTCGCGCTCGACCTGGACCCCGACGAACGGCTCGCGCGGCTGGCCGTGGACCTGCAGGAGGACGTGTACCGGATCGTCCAGGAGGCGCTGCACAACGTGATCAAACACGCCGGGGCGGCGGAGGCTGTGGTACGCGTGCGAACCGGGAACGGGGAGCTGCTCGTCGAGATCAGCGACGACGGGGTGGGGCTGGCCGGCCGGGCGCCGAGGGCGGAGGCGCTCGGGCTGGTCTCGATGCGCGAACGAGCCGAACGATGGGGAGGCCGGCTGCGGATCGGCGACGGGCACCCCGGATGCCGCGTCCGGGTGAGCATCCCGAACGGCGGATGGTGACCCCCGTGGGCGCCCGGGACGTGATCGACGTGCTCGTCGTCGACGACCACGCGGTGGTCCGGCGCGGGCTGAGCGTGTACCTGGAGAGCGCCGACGGCATCCGGGTCGTCGCGGAGGCGGCGAACGGCCGGGAGGCGCTGGAGCGGTTGCGGCGGCTCGCCGTCCAGCGGCGGCTCCCCCAGGTCGTGCTCATGGACGTGCTCATGCCGGAGATGGACGGCATCAGCGCGATCGGCGCGGTGGTCGCGGACTTCCCGGACGTCCGGGTCGTGGTGCTGACCAGCTTCGGGGAGATCGAGCGGGTGCATGCCGCGCTGCGCGCGGGCGCGGCGGGTTACCTGCTCAAGGACGCCGACCCCGACGAGGTGGCCGCCGCCATCCGCGTGGCCGCCCGGGGCGAGGTGCACCTGGACCCGGCCGTCGCCGGGCGGCTCACCCGCCGGCTCGTCGGCCCGCCGACCGGGCTCGACGCGCTCACCTCGCGCGAGCGCACGGTCCTCGCCCTGGTCGCCCGAGGCCTGTCGAACCGGCGGATCGCCGACGAACTGTACATCAGCGAGCGGACCGCGCGGACCCACGTGAGCCACGTGCTCACCAAGCTCCAGCTGTCCTCGCGGACCCAGGCCGCGTTGGTGGCCATCCGGGAAGGCCTCATCCCGCTGCCCATCCGATAGCGGCTCCGCCCGGTCGGGCACAACGCGACATCCGTCTCGCCGCAACGGAGCCGTCCGTCCGACGACGCCCGCGACCGCGCCCTATTTACTCCTTGGGCGACGTCCTCACCACCGGCGGAGGTGGATCGCATGGCCCGTCCCAGCGCGAGATCGCTGCTGCTCGCAAGCTGCGTCGGCACCTCGATCGAGTGGTACGACTACTACATCTTCGGCACGGCCTCGGCCCTGGTGTTCGGGCCGCTGTTCTTTCCCTCGTTCTCCCCGCTGGCCGGAACGCTCGCCGCGTTCGGCACGTTCGCCGTCGGGTTCCTGGCCCGGCCGCTCGGCGGGGCCGTGATCGGTCACTTCGGTGACCGGATCGGCCGCAAGGCGATGCTCGTGCTCACCCTGATGCTGACCGGGCTGTCCACGTTCCTGATCGGCGTGCTGCCCAGCTACGCCGCGGTGGGCGTCGCCGCTCCGCTGCTGCTGATCCTGCTGCGGATCGTGCAGGGCTTCGGGGTCGGCGGCGAATGGGGCGGGGCGGTGCTGGTGGCGACCGAGCACGCCGCGCCGCACCGGCGCGCGGCCTACGGCAGCTTCGCGCAGTTCGGGGTTCCGATCGGGGTGCTGACCTCCAACCTCGCCTTCCTCGCCGTCGCCCGGCTTCCCGACCAGGACTTCAAGGCCTGGGGTTGGCGGGTGCCGTTCCTGCTCAGCATCGCGCTGCTCGTCGTGGGCCTGGTGGTCCGGCGCAGGCTCGCCGAGAGCCCGGAGTTCCAGCGGTTGAAGGACGAACGGCGAGTGCGCACGCTGCCGGTCGCGACCCTGCTTCGGCACCAACCGGGGGTGTCGCTGCTGGCCAGCGCCGCCGCCATCGCACCGCCGGCGGTCGGCTACACGGTCATGGTGTACATGCTCGACTACGGCACCCGGGTGGCGGGGTTCGGCAGGGCCACCCTGCTCGGGCTGATCCTGCTGTCCGCGCTGCTGTGGATCGCGATGATCTACGTCGCGGCCCGGTGGGCCGACCGCTGGGGCAGCAAACGCATCTACACGATCGGCGCGGCCAGCGCGGTCGCCTGGGCGTTCCCGCTGTTCCTGCTGGTCGACACGGGCAGCGCGGCGGCCGCGCTGGTGGCGTTCCTGGTCGCCGGCGTGGTACAGGCCATCATGGCCGGCGCCCAGGGCGGGCTGTTCACCGAGATCTTCGAGGCGAGCACCCGCTACAGCGGGGCGTCCATCGCCTACCAGCTCGGCGGCATGATCGGCGGCGCGCTCACGCCGATCGTGGCCACCGGCATCTTCGCCGCGTCCAGGTCGTCGACCTTGATCGCGCTGTACCTGGCCCTGCTGTGCGCCGCCAGCCTGGTGGCCGTCGTGGCCATCCGGGTGCCGGCGCCGGCCGGCCCCGAGCCCGCCTGAGCCGGCGGCGAGCTCGCGGTCACCGGGAGGCGTTCGGGCCGGCGAGCTGGTCGCTCGCCCAGCGCAGGTCGGCCTTGCCGGTGGCCAGCCGCCGCACCTCCGGCGCGACGACCACCCGGCGTGGCTTCTTGTAGCCGGCCAGCCGGGCGGCGACGAACGCCCGCAGCTCGTCCGCGCCGACCGTCGCACCGTCCACCGGCGAGACCACGGCGGCCACCGCGCTGCCCCACTCCGGGTCGGGCACGCCGAGCACCACCGCGTCGCGCACCGCCGGGTGGTCGCGCAGCACCAGCTCGACCTCCTCCGGGTACACCTTCTCGCCGCCGGTATTGATCACCGAGCTGCCCCGGCCGAGCAGCCGCACCCGGCCGTCGGGTTCCAGCACCGCCATGTCGCCGGGGATCGAGTAGCGGACGCCGTCGAGGTCGCGGAACGCGGCGGCGGTCCGTTCCGGATCGTCCTGGTACCCGGCGCCGGGTGCCACCGGGGCGGCCAGCCAGCCGACCCGGCCCGGGGGCGCGTCGCGGTCGTGCTCGTCGAGCAGGCGAGCGCCCGGGGCGAGCGCGAAGGTACCGGCGTGGTCGTCCACGGTGGCCCTGGTGACCGACGAGATCGCGTACACGCCGCCCTCGGAGGCCGCGATCGCGTCCACCAGCTCCAGGTCGGCGTGCGCCAGCAACCGCCGTTTCACCGTCGGGCTCCAGATCGCCCCGATGCCGCGGATCCGCCGCAGGCTCTCCACGCCGAGTGGCTCGCCCGCGGCGGCCGCGCGGTCCAGCGCGTCCAGCAGCCGCAGCGCGAACGCGTCGCCGACGATGTGCAGGTCGGTGACCCGGTGCCGGGTGATCGCGGCGAACAGGTCGTCCCCGGTGACCCGCCGGGTCGGCAGCAGCGCCACCGGGGCGCCGACGGTGAGGGCGCCGAGCGCGGAGTACAGCCCGGTGCCGTGCATCAGCGGCGACGCCGGCAGCGCCACCATCCCGCCGGGGCCGTGCGGGTCGATGGCCAACGCACGGCGCAGCGACTGGGCGCCGGGTTCGACGCCCAGGGTGGCCAGCGTGGCCGCGTACAGGCTGTGCAGCCGCTCGGCCTGGCTGCCCAGCACGGCCTTGGGCAGCCCGGTGGTGCCGCCGGTGAACAGCACCCACTCGGTGTCGCCGCGCGGCCGGCGGGGGTACCGGTCGGCGCCGGTGACCTCGGCGCCGAACCCGCCGGCGCCGATCGGCACGACCATCTCGCAGCCCGCCACCTCGGCCGAGGCCTCCCGCACCACGTCGACCAGGTCGGCGTCCGCGATCACCCCACGCGCGCCCGCGCTGGCCAGCACGTGGCGCATCTCCCCCGCGCGGTACCGGTAGTTCACGTTCACCGCCGTCGCGCCGAGCTTGAGCAGCGCATACAGGGCGGCCAGGTACTCGGGGCGGTTCCAGGCCGCGATGCCCACCCGGTCGCCGGCCCGGGCGCCGAGGCCGGCCAGGTGGCCGGCGAGCCGGTCGGCCAGCTCGTCGAACGCCGCCCAGGTCAGCTCCCGGTCACCGGCCGCCACCGCGAGCCGGTCCGGCGCCAGGTCGGCGATCCGCTCGAAGTGCGAGGCGAAGTTGCCGAGAGGAGCGCCGGTCATCCGGCCGCCGGCCCGGTCTCGAGGCCGAACAGCCGGGCCGCGTTGTGCAGCATCAGGTCCGGCTTGACCGAGTCGCGGATCTCGGTCCGCTCCAGGTCCGCCATCCACCGCTCCGGGGTGAACAGCGGGAAGTCGGTGCCGAACAGCACCTTGCGGCGCAGCAGCGTGTTCGCGTAGTGCACCAGCTGTGGCGGGAAGTACTTCGGGGACCAGCCGGACATGTCCAGGTACACCTGCGCCTTGTGCACGGCGATCGCCAGCGCCTCGTCCTGCCAGGGGAACGAGGGGTGCGCCATGATGATCGGCATGTCCGGGAAGTCCGCCGCGACGTCGTCCAGGAACAGCGGGTTGGAGTACTTCAGCCTGATCCCGCCGCCCCCGGGGGTACCGGCGCCGACCCCGTTCTGCCCGGTGTGGAACAGCGCGGGCAGCCGGTGCTCGGCCAGCACCTCGTAGATCGGGTACGCGGTCCGGTCGTTCGGGTAGAACTCCTGGACGCTGGGGTGGAACTTGAAGCCCCGGAACCCGTAGCGCTCGATCAGCCGGCGCGCCGTGCGGGCGCCCGCCCTGCCGCGCAGCGGGTGCACGCTGGCGAACGGGATGATCACGTCGTCGTGCTCGGCGGCCAGCTCGCCGATCTCCTCGTTCGTCGCGGCGTGCTCCTCCGGGTCGCCCAGGGAGTCGATGACGAACGCGACGGCGGCCATCCGCCGCTCCCGGTAGAACGCGGCGAGCCGGGGCAGGTCCATGCCGAGCACGTCGGACTTGAAGTGCGCCTTCATCTCCGCCATTCGCGCGCGGCCGGCCTCTGTCTGGCTGCCTCGGGTGGAGAAGTGCACGTGCGTGTGCACATCGATGGCCACCAGCCCCCGGGGATCCGGCGCCATCACCGCTCCTCCACGACCGGGTGGTGACAGGCCGCGAACCGGCCAGGGATGACCTCACGCATCTGGGGAACCTCCTGGGCGCATCGTTGGGTGGCCAGCGGACAGCGGGTACGGAACCGACAGCCGCTGGGCGGGTTCACCGGGGACGGCACCTCACCCGAGCCGACCTCGGTGTGGCCGCCGTCGGCCTCGATCGACGGGATCGAGGACACCAGCAGCCGGGTGTAGGGGTGCACCGGCCGGTCGAACAGCGCCGGCGAGTCGCCGATCTCGCAGATCCGGCCCAGGTACATCACGGCCACCCGGTCACTGATGTTGCGCACCACGCCCAGGTCGTGCGCGATGAACACCAGCGTGAGCCCGTAGCGGCGCTTCATCTCCTCCAGCAGGTTGAGGATCTGCGCCTGCACCGAGACGTCCAGCGCGGACACCGGCTCGTCGCAGATCAGCGCCTCCGGCTCCAGCACCAGGGCGCGCGCGATGGACACCCGCTGGCACTGCCCGCCGGAGAACTCGTGCGGCCGGCGGTCGGCCACCTGCGCCGGGTCCAGCCCGACCGCCTCGAGCACCTCCGGCACCACCCTGGCGCGCTCCGCGCCGCGCCCCCACACCCGCAGCGGGTCGCCGACGATGTCCGGGATCCGCCGCCGGGGGTTCAGCGACGAGATCGGATCCTGGAAGATCATCTGCAGCTTGGGCCGCACCGCCCGCAGCTCGGCCGCCGACAGCATGGTCAGGTCACGCCCGCCGAAGAACACCGAGCCGGACGTCGGCCGGGGCATCTGCATGATGGCCCGGCCGGTGCTGGACTTGCCGCACCCCGACTCGCCCACCAGGCCGAGGGTCTCGCCCCGGCGCACCTCGAGGCTGACCCCGGACACCGCGTGCACCGTCCGGCCGCCGTGGGTGGGGAACTCGACCACCAGGTCGGCCAGCCGAAGCACCACGTCGGGGTTCATGCGCGCACCATCTCGGCGGTCACCGGCGTGCCGGCCGCGGTCCTCCCGCACCGGACGTTAGCCTCCCGCGCCTCCCGCCACCCCGGGCTGCCCAGCGGGTACCAGCAGCGGAACCGGTGCTCGGTCGAGCCGTGGTGGCTGGGGAGGTGGTGGGGAGACTCGTGGTGGCTGGGGAGGTGGTGGGAAGTCACAGCCCGCAGCGGCGGGGTCTCGGTCAGGCAGCGCGGCTGTGCGTACGGGCAGCGCGGGCTGAACGCGCATCCGGCCGGCGGGCGACGCAGGTCCGGCGGGCGACCCGGGATGACCCGCAGCCGGGTATGGTTCGGCCCGGCCAGCGGCGGCACCGCGTTCATCAGGGCCTCGGTGTACGGCATCCGGGGCGCGCTGAACAGGGCGGCGGTCGGCGCCAGCTCGACGATCTTTCCGGCGTACATCACCGCGATCCGGTCGCTGCGGCTGCGCACCACCCGCAGGTCGTGGGTGACCAGGACCATCGCCATCCCGAGCCGGGCGCGCAGGCCGGCCAGCAGGTCGAGGATCTGGGCCTGCACCGTCACGTCCAGCGCGGTGGTCGGCTCGTCGGCGAGCAGCAGCCGAGGGTTGCCGGACAGGGCGATGGCAATGGTGACCCGCTGGCGCATCCCGCCGGACAGCTCGTGCGGGTACTGCCGCAGCCGGCGCTCCGGCTCGGACAGCCCCACCGAGCGCAACAGCTCCACGGCCCGCTCGGTGGCCTGCCGCCTGGTCGACTCCTGGTGCAGCAGGATCGACTCGGTGAGCTGGGCGCCGATCCGCTTCACCGGGTTCAGCGAGGTCATCGGGTCCTGCAGCACCAGGGCGATCTCGGCGCCCCAGAACCGGCTGAGCTCGCGCCCGGACAGCTCGGTCAGCCGGGTGCCGTCGTAGTCCACCGTGCCGGACACCTCGGTGCCCCGGTCACCGGCGATCAGCCCCATCACCCGGCGGGTGAGCACCGTCTTGCCACAGCCGCTCTCCCCCACCAGCGCGAGCACCTCGCCCGGCCGCACGGTGAACGAGACGCCGTCCACCGCATGCACAACCCCGCCACCATCGGTGTGGAACCGGACCCGCAGGTCACGCGCTTCGAGGAGGACGCCCGGCGCGCTCATAGTCGGCTCTCCTTGACCTCGAGCAGCTTGCGGGTGCGCTCGCCGATGTAGTTGATGGACAGCACGGTCAGCACCAGCACGGCGGCCGGGAACAGCGAGATGTACGGGTAGTCCAGCAGCTCGGCGCGCCCGGCGGCGATCATGCCGCCCCAGCTCGGCGTGGGCGGCGGGATGCCGAGGCCGAGGAAGCTCAGCGAGCCTTCGACCACGATGAAGGTGCCGATCATGATGAACGCGTAGGCCGCCACCGGGAGCACCACGTTCGGGGTGATCTCCCTGGCGATGATCCGCAGTGGCCGGCAGCCGTACGCCCTGGCCGCCCTCACGTACTCCCGCCGCGCCACCACCAGGGTGTTCGCCCTGGCCAACCGCACGAAGGTGGGCACCGACAACACCGCGAGGCCGATGATCAGGTTGGTCAGGCTGGCGCCGAGGACGGCCACCATCGCGATGATCAGCACCAGCCCGGGAAAGGCGAGCACGATGTCGGTGATCAAGGCCAGCACCCGCTCGGTACGGCCGCCCAGGTACCCGGCAAGCATGCCGAGGATGCCGCCGACCACCGCCCCGAGGCCGACCGCGCACACCCCGACCAGCAGCGAGGCCCTGGCCCCGTAGATGATCCGGGACAGGGTGTCGCGGCCGAGGGTGTCGCCGCCGAGCCAGTGCGTCGGCGTGATCCCGCTGAACACCGCGTCGTAGTCGGGTACCGCCGGGTTCCACACCGGCAGCAGGGGGGCGAACACGGCGGCGACCACGATGGCGACCAGCCAGGTCCACGCCAGCCACCAGCCGATGGGCGCGCGTCGGGTGTCAGGCATCGCCGCGCACCCGCGGGTCGAGGACCAGATAGCACAGGTCGATCAGCATGTTGATCACCACGTAGGCCACCGCCACGAACAGCAGCGCCCCCTGCAGCAGCATGTAGTCGCGGTTGACCACCGACTGCACGATGAGCTGGCCGAGGCCGGGGATGGCGAACAGGGTCTCCACGATCACGGTGCCGCCGAGCAGCCGGCCGATGTTCAGCCCGGACAACGTGACCAGCGAGAACGACGAGGGCCGCAACGCGTGCCGCAGCAGGATCGCACGCGGCGGCAACCCCTTGGACCGGGCCATCAGGATGAAGTCCTCGCGCAGCGTCGAGATCATGTCCGAGCGCAGCAGCTGCCGGTAGACCGCCGCCTCGGCGATCATCAGGGTGAGGCAGGGCAGCACGATGGACCGCAGGTTGTCCAGCGGGTCCTCGAACAGGCCGGTGTAGCCGGTGGCCGGCAGCAGGCTGGACAGCCCGCCGGCGAACAGCACGATCAGCACCATGCCGGACACGAACTGGGGCGTCGCGGCCGCGGCGAAGCCCAGCGTCATGGACGCCCGGTCCACCGGCCGGCCCGGCCGGTACGCCGAGTGGATGGCCAGCGGCACCGCGACCAGCAGCGCCAGCAGCTGCGCGACGATGGTGATCTCGAAGGACACCGGGATGCGCTCGGCGAGCGCCTGCGCCACCGACTGCCCGGTTCGGAACGAGTGGCCGAGGTCGCCGTGGACCACCCCACCCAGCCAGTCCAGGTAGCGCACCGGCATCGGACGGGCCAGCCCCAGCTCCTCGCGGACCTGTTGCACCTGGGCCGGGGTGGCGTTGTCGCCGGCCACCACGACGGCGACGTCCCCGGGCAGCAGGTCGACCACCACGAAGGACAGGAAGGTGACCGCCAGCAGCACCACCAGCAGGTGCACCAGCCGGCCGCGGGTCCGACGCGCGGTCATGACCGACCCCGATCCAGCCAGGTGGTCGCGTAGAACATGTCGCGGGACAGATAGCGCTGGACCCCCTTGAGCTCCGGCCTGGTCACCGTGGACAGGTAGCCGACGCTGTAGAAGCCGAGCACCAGGTCCTGGTTCGCCAGCAGCTCGACCTGCTGGTAGAGCCGGTTGCGCTGGTCAGGGTCGCTGGTGGACAGCGCCTGGTCGAGCAGTTGGTCCATCTTCGGGTTGGAGTACCTGCCGTAGTTGCCGCTGCCGCCGGTGTGGAACAGCCGCTCGGTCGCGGGGTACGGCGAGTCGAACGGGCCGCCCACCCAGCCGGTCGCCTGGAAGTCGTTGCTCTGCACCACCGAGGAGGAGAACTGCGCCAGGTCGTAGTACCGCACCTGCACCGCGATCCCGAGGGCCGCCATCTGGGCCTGGACGAACTCCCCGAACGCGATCCGGTTGGGCGCGTTCGTGGTCTTGAACGTGAAGTTCGGGTCACCGCCGTCGCGTCGGTACTGCGCGACCAGCTCGCGCGCCCTGGCCGGGTCGTAGGTCGGCCAGATGTCCGAGGCGGCCGCGCTGTGGTACGGCATCTCGGCGCCGAACAGGCTGGTCGCCGGCTTGAGCTGGTTGCGGTACTGGCTCGCGCTCAGCGCGCGCAGGTCCAGGCCGCGGATCACGGCCTCACGCATCCGGCGGTCGTTGAACGGCGGCCGGGTGAAGTTGTAGTACAGCCACTCCGCGCCGTTGCCCGAGCCGTAGTACACGGCGAGGTCGTCACGGCCCAGCGCGCGGGACAGCTCGTCGATGTAGCCGCCGAAGATCAGGTCCACGTCGCCGTTGCGGATCGCGGCGTAGCGCGACAGCGTGTCCGGCAGCGGCCGGAACTCCAGGCCGTCCAGGTAGGGTCGGCCGGGCTGCCAGTAGTCCGGGTTGCGCCTGAGCACCAGCTTGGCGTCGCGTACCCAGCTGACCAGCGTGAACGGCCCGGCGCCCACCGGGTGCTGACCGATCTGGTCGCCCCACCGGCGCAGCGCGGCCGGTGAGACGATCATCCCGAGGGTGCCGTTGGTGAACGACTGGGCGAACCCGGCGGCGAACTCGCCGGTCGGCCGGGTCAGCTCGAACACCACGGTGAGCGGGTCCGGCGCGCGCATCCCGGCGATCCGGGTGGTGAGCTGGTGCGCCGGTGAGGACGCCTTGTCGACGTGTCGCTGGGTGTTGACGATCACCGCGGCGGCGTCGAACGGGGTGCCGTCGGAGAACCGCACGCCCGGGCGCAGCGTCATCCGCCAGGTCCGGCCGCCGTCGGCGGTGGTCATGGACTCCGCCAGGTACGGCTCCACCCGGCCGCCGGGCCCCAGCCTGAGCAGCGAGTCGTACACCGCGGTGGCGGCCATGTTGCTGTTCTGCCTGGTCGGGTCGAAGCTGACGATCTCCCGGTCCTCGCCGAGCCGGATCGTCCCGCCCGGGCGCGGCGTCCCCTCGGCGGCCGGGTCACCGCCGTACGGGTTGACCGACCGCACCGCCTGCCGGCCGCCGGGATCGGCAACCCCGCAGCCGGTCGCCACCATGATCACCGCCAGGGTGGCGGCCAGCACGGCGAGGACCCGAGCACGACGCGGCAACATGGCGGGGCGGCCGGGTGTCAGGAGCCGGCCGACGGCGCCCGAGCTGGCAGGCCGTTGACGTCCATCTCCCGCACCAGCGGGTCGTCGTTGGTGCCCAGCGCCCGCCAGTCCTCGCCGTTCTCCAGGATCTTCTCCGCCGACCGGATGCTCCGGTAGTCCAGCTCGCCGTCCACCGCCGGCGGGTCACCGCCGTCGGCCAGCCTCCTGGCGGCCCCGATCAGCAGCCGGCGCATCCGGGTGACCGCCTTGTCCGAACTGCCCAGCCGCTCCTGGGTGCGGTCGTAGATGGCGCCCATCGACTCGGTGACCATCAGGTCCTGGCTGATGAACTCGGCGACCCCGGAGAAGGTCTCGTTGCGTTGCACATCCCGGTCGATGCCGTAGTCGTTCTCGGCGGTGTAGCGGCGCGGGATGATCCCGTTGCCGCGCACCTCGGCCGGGCCGAACTCGAACGGGCTGACCGAGAACAGGTTCGCACCCCCGATGCCCCTGGGGTTCTCGATGTGCCGGGAGGTGACCTGGTACCGCCAGCAGTTGTGGTCGTCGATCGGCACGAACATGCCCAGCCGGCAGCCGAACGGCACGGTGGCGATGATCGTGATGTACGGGTAGACGAACGCGCTGATCCGCACGTGGGTGAAGCCGTTCGGGGTGGTGCGGATGCCGGCGTACTTGTAGCCGTACCAGGTGTCCTCGACCTCCAGCCGGGGCGCCCGGTCGAACCGCCAGAACTTCCAGGACATCGGGTTGGACGGGTAGCCGGGCTTGTCGCTGCCATCGTCCGGGATGTCGTCGACCCCGTTCCACTGGTGCAGCCAGGAGATGTGCGAGGTGTCCAGGTTGCCTTCCATGGACTGCACCCAGTTGCACGTTGTGTGCAGCTTGGTCGCCGACACGTGCTCGGGAGCCAGCGTGTCGGTGCCGAAGTCGCGGAACGGCGTCATCTTCTCCGGCGGCCCCAGGTAGGTCCACACCACCCCGCCGGACTCGTGGACCGGGTACGACCGCAGCCTGACCTTGTCCTTGAACACGCTGGTCGGCGGCTCGCTCGGCATGTCGACACAGGCGCCGTCCGCGTCGAACTTCCAGCCGTGGTACGGGCAGCGCAGCCCGCACTCCTCGTTGCGCCCGAAGTACAGCGAGGCCCCCCGGTGCGGGCAGTTCTCCGCGACCAGCCCGACCTTGCCGGTGGTGTCCCGGAACGCGACCAGGTTCTCCCCCAGCAGCCGGACCCGAACCGGATCGCAGTCCGGCGCGGGCAGCTCGCCGCACAGCAGCGCCGGAGTCCAGTAACGGCGCAGCAGCTCGCCCATCGGGGTTCCCGGTCCGACTCGGGTCAGGAGTTCGTTGTCCTGCGCTGACAGCATCTCGTCCTCTTCCGTCGGTTCCTGGTGCGTCGCGTCAGTTCTCCGGGGTGTTCCGCTCCAGCTCGCTGACCTGCCGGGCGGACAGCGCGAGCAGCGGGTGGGCGCCCACGGCGGTCAGCCCGTCGAAGCCGTCACGCAGCAGCGCGGCGCCCTGCTCGGCGGTCAGCGCGGCACGCCCGACGACGGCGGCCGGGTCGCGGACGAACTCCCGCCGCGTCGCCTCGTCGGTGATCACCTGGTGCAGCAGCCGGTTCAGCGCGAAGCTGCTGGGCTCCGGGAAGCGGTAGTAGATGAACTCCGAGGAGGTGAACTCGTACCCGCCGTAGCGCGGCACCGGGCCGGCCGTCAGCGGCCGGTCGACATCCGGCCTCGAGCCGGGCGACACCGGCGGCAGGAACTGCACCACCCCGTGCCCGTGATGGGACAGGTGCTGGTAGGACAGCAGGGAGCCGGGGGTGTCGCCCAGCATGCCGAGCATCACGAACCAGGTCAGCAGCTCGCTCTCGCCCACCTCGTCCAACTGCACCGGGGTCAGGTCCAGCAGCTCCCGGTACCGCCCGGCGGCCACCTCCTGCAGCACCCATTCGTCGAAGGAGAACTGCGGGTCGGTGTAGCGCGCGGTGCCGGGGAAATGCGACATCCCGCCGCTGGCCAGCACCGCGATTCGCTCCGGCCGGTCGGCCAGCGCGCCCGCGATCGCCCGGCCCAGGGCGTGGCAGCGGCGCGGGCTGGGCAGCGGCGGCAGGTACGCGTTGACCAGCAGCGGGATCACCGGGATGTCCCGGTCGCCGAGCACGAACTCGAACGGGGTCAGGAAGGCGTGCCCCAGCGTGGCCTGCTGCGAGTAGGTCAGGTCGAAGTCCCGCTCGACCACCCCGTGCAGCAGCCGGACGGCCAGCTCGGTGTGCACCGGGACGCGGCGCCGCTTGCGCATGTAGTGCGCATGGGCCTGCGGCGAGAGCACCAGGGTGAACGCCGGCACCGCCTCCAGCCAGAACGTCTCCAGGTGGTCGATGCCGATCACCAGCAGCGCGTCCGGCGCGGTCTCGTCCAGCACCCGGCCGAACCGGCGCAGCGCGTCGGTGCTGCCGTCCAGCTTCGCCGGGTCCTCGTGCGGCGGACGGCTGAGCAGCTGCGGGGCGTGCACGGCCGCCGCCGCGGCGACCACCTCAGCCACGGACGCCCCCAACCGGGTGCGGTCCGTCGCCATCGACGGGTCGGTTCATCGGTGCCCCTCTCGGGTCACGAGCGCCGAGCTGTGACCCGGACCATAACCACTCGTCACCCATAACGGCAACTAGATTGTGAACAATCTGGCTCGCAGTTATGCTCACAACATCGTCGGGGCGGATCGGCCCCGGATCCGATGTCCGGATGAAGCGGAGAGGCGGGCATGACCGCTGGCAACCAGGCGGTGCTGGACGTGGTGACCGCCGTGCGCGACGGGATCATGCAGGGCCGCTATGCGCCCGGCCAGCGCCTGCCCGAGTCCGACCTGGTGTCGTCCTGCCGGGCCTCCCGGGGCGCCGTCCGCAATGCCCTGGCACAGCTGGAGAACGAGGGCATCGTGGTTCGGGAGCCGAACCGGGGCGCCCGGGTACGGCCGATCTCGCTGGAGGAGGCCGTGGAGATCACCGAGACCCGCGCGGTGGTCGAGGGTCTCTGCGCGGCCAAGGCGGCCGGGCTGGCCACCGACGCCGACCGGCGGCGGCTCCGCGAGCTCGGAGGGGCGCTGCGCGACGCCGTCGATGCCGGCGACGTCCTGACGTACTCACAGGTCAACCAGCAGATCCACCGCGCGGTGCGCGACCTGTCCGGGCACCAGACCGCCGGGGCGATGCTGGACCGGCTGCGGACCCAGAGCGTGCGCTACCACTACAGCGTCGCGCTGCTGCCGGGCCGGCCGGCGGTCGGCCTGCGCGAGCACCTGGATGTGATCGAGGCGGTGTGCTCCGGATCGCCCGAGCTGGCCGAACAGACCATGCGAGGCCACCTGCTCAGCGTGGTGGACGCGCTGCGGCAGCTCGACGCCACCCTGCAAGCCAGGCTCTCAACACTTTCTCCACCACCGCCCCCGCCACCGCTTTCTCCACCACCGCCCCCGCCGCCACAGAGGTGAGCCGATCCGACCACGTCAGGAGGCCCGGATGTCCGTGCGCGACCACATCCGCACCACGCACGTCGGCAGCCTGCCCCGCCCGGGGCACCTGCTCGCCCTGCTGAACGCGAACGACCGGGGCGAACGGACAGACACCGCGGCGCTGGCCGAGGCCGTCGAGTCCGCCGTCCGCGAGCAGGTCCGTCACCAGGCCGAGGTCGGCATCGACCTGGTCAGCGACGGCGAGATGAGCAAGATCGGATATGCCACCTACATCCGGCACCGGCTCAGCGGCTTCGAGGTCGGCGACGCCCCCCGCGCCACCCCGGCCGACCTCGACGCCTTCCCGGAGGCGCGCGAGCGGCTGGTTCGCTCCGGAGCGACCGTGCAGTACCTGCGACCGATCTGTCGTGGGCCCGTCGCGTACCAGAACTTCGAGCCCCTGGAGACCGACCTGGCGAACCTGCGCGCCGCGCTGGCGGGCCGGGACGTGCTGGGCGCATTCATGAACGCCCCGTCGCCGGGGATCGTGGCGCTGTTCCAGCCGAACGAGTACTACCCGGACGAGGACTCCTACCTGGCGGCGATCGCCGACGCGATGAAGGTCGAGTACGACCGGATCGTCGCGGCGGGCTTCGCGCTGCAGATCGATGCCCCCGACCTCGGGATGGGGCGGCACAACAAGTACAAGGACGTCTCCGACGAGGAGTTCCTCAGGCGCGCCGAGGTGCACGTCGAGGTCCTCAACCACGCGCTGCGGGACGTGCCTGCCGAGCGGGCCAGGATCCACCTCTGCTGGGGGAACTACGAGGGCCCGCACACCTTCGACATCCCCGTGGAGAAGATCGCCGGCCTGGTGCTGCGCGCCAAGCCGGCCACCATCCTCTGCGAGGCGGCGAACCCCCGCCACGGCCACGACTGGGCCGGCTGGGCCGCCGCGAAGATCCCCGACGACAAGATCCTCGCGCCCGGTGTCATCGACACCACGACGAACTTCGTGGAGCACCCCGAGCTCGTCGCGGAGCGCATCCTGCGCTACGCCGACATCGTCGGCCGGGACCGGGTGCTCGCCAGCACCGACTGTGGCTTCGGCACCTTCGCCGGCTGGGGTGGCGTCGTCCCGGAGATCTGCTGGGAGAAGCTGCGTTCCCTGGTCGAGGGCGCGGACATCGCCTCCCGCGCGTGATCACGTACGTGCTGCTGCACGGCGCCTGGCACGGCGGCTGGGTGTGGCGCCGCGTCGTTCCGGACCTGCGCGCCGCCGGTCACCAGGTGCTGGCCCCGACCCTGACCGGCCTCAGCGACCGGGCACACCTGATCAACCCGTCGGTCGGCCTGGACACCCACGTCCGGGACGTGGTCGCGCTGCTCGACGCGGCGGAGCTGTCCGACGTCGTGCTGGTCGGCCACAGCTACGCCGGCCAGGTGATCACCGCGGTCGCGGACCAGCGCCCCCGGAGCGTGCGAGCCCGGGTCTATCTCGACGCCTTCGTCGGCAATGACGGCGAGGCCGCGATCGACCTGCTCCCGGCCACCGTCGCCGACCACTATCGCGAGGCCGTCGCCGGGCCCGGGTTCGGCTGGCTGATCCCGGTGCGGCAGCTGCCGGCGCTCGGTGTGACCGAGGCGGCCGACCTGGCCTGGCTCGGCCCCCGGCTGACCCCGCATCCCTGGCTGAGCTACACCCAGCCGCTGGCGCTGCGCGGGGACCACCGGGACGTACCGGCGCGCTTCATCGAGTGCACCGAGTGGGCGCGGGTGTTCCGGGGCCAGGCGGAACGGGCGCGGGCCGCCGGCTGGCCGGTCACCGCCGTCCCCACCGGGCACGAGGCCATGGTGACCGCGCCGTCAGCGCTGGCCACGGCGCTGCTCGACGCTGGGAGGCAATGATGGAGTTCTTGGTACGCGCGAAGAACCGGCTGCCCTCGGACACACCGGAAGAGGAACGCCGCCGGCTGAAGAAGGGCGAACGGGCACGTGCCGACGAGCTGCGCGCGGCCGGAGTCCTCAAACGGCTGTGGCGGGTGCCCGGACGCAACGCCACCGTCGGGCTCTACGAGGCGGCCGACGCCACCGAGCTGCACGACGCGCTCGAGTCGCTGCCGATGTTCCCCTGGATGGACATCACCGTCGAGCCGCTCGCCACCCACCCCCAGGAACGCTGAGTCTCGATGCGTTCCGGTCAGCTTGTAGTCGAGGTAGCCGCAGTCAGATTTTGCCGGCGGCGACCCTGATGCCGAGGCCGATGAGAGCGGTGCCGGTCAGCCGCTCCAGACACCGCCTGACCTTCGCCCCGGCCAGCAGGTGGCGCACCCGGCCGACAGAGGCGGCGAGGACGACGAACCAGGCCGCGTCGATGACCACGTGCAGCGCGGCGAGCAGCATCACGATCTTCAGCGCGTCCACGCCGGCGGGCACGAACTGCGGGTAGAAGGCGAGCACGAAGACCGGGACCTTGGGGTTGCTCAGGCTGGTGAGCAGGGCGGTCACCCCCGCCCGCCGCCATCCACCGCCGACCGATGCGGCGTCAGCAGGCCCATCCACGGTGGTCTTCCTGGACACCAGCCAGGCCCGCACCCCGAGCACGGTCAGCACCACCGCGCCGACCAGCCTTAACACGGTCAGGCCGAGCTCGCTCGACGCCACCAGCGCGGCCACCCCGATCGCCGAGGCGATCGCCCACAGGTACAGACCGATCTCGATACCCGCGATCACAGGCAGCGCGCCGCGAGCCCCCCACACCGCGCTCCAGCGAACGACCAACGCCGTGGTCACCCCCGGCACCATCGCGCCGACCAGCACGGTGAGCACGAACGCGCCGAGACCGAGCCAGGTCATGACGAGCGGAGTCGGGAGGTGAGTGTGATCAGGAAGGTGGCCACGATCCCGGCGGCGGTGGCGAACATCGCCGTTTTGATGCCCTCGCTGGTGGCGGTGCGCGACGGGTCGCCGTCGGGTCCGTGGGTGTGGGCGTTGGCGATCAGGACGAGCACGGCGAGGCCGATCGAGGCGCCGACTCCGGAGCCGGTGGTGACGATGCCTGAGGCGACCCCCTGCTGACGGTCGGGTACCCCGGTCGAGGCGGCGATGTAGATGGTGGTGAACACCATTCCGTCGCCGATGCTGACGGCGGTGAGGCCGGGTACCAGCCAGGTGTAGGAGCCGTCGGGGGTGAGCGCAAGCGCGAGCAGGCACGCGCCGACGGCGCCGACGGCGAGTGCGCTGAGCAGGGTGCGCCGCACGCCGATGCGGGTCACCACGCGCCCGGCCAGTGCCGAGCCGGTGACTACCACCGCGGTGGGCAGCAGGAACCCGAGGCCGGTGGCCAGCGCGTCGTATCCCCGCACGTCGTGCAGGTAGATGGACAGGAAGTACAGCAGCGATCCGAAGGTGGCGGTGAACATGAACGCGACCGCCGTGGCCAGCAGGAGGCTGGGGTTGGCCAGCAGGCGCAGCGCCAACAGCGGATCCGGGCTGCGCCGCTCGATCACCGTGAACGCCGCGAGCAGCA
>NZ_JIAI01000014.1 GCF_000620785.1 Actinospineispora acaciae DSM 45401
CCGACGCCTTCTCACGGGCCTCCTCCGGAGTGCTGGCGAGCTTCACCCCACCAGCCTTACCCCGCCCACCCGTCTTCACCTGCGCCTTGACCACCACAGCCGAACCCAACTCAGCCGCCGCCTCACCAGCCCCGGCCGCCGAATCCACCGTCCGCCCCGGCAACACCGGAACCCCATGCCGGCCAAACAACTCTTTCGCCTGGTACTCGTACAGGTCCACTCGCCCCTCCTGTCCCGATGTCTGTCACGGATCGCCTCGTCGTCGAGCCGGCGAGTCGACTCACCTCATGAGCTGCGACGACCCTATCGACGTCAACCGTGTGACGGACGTCGCGCCCTGGTGAGACCCCTCACGTCGTGATCAGGCGTCGGCGGGTTCGGGGTTGGGGGCGTTCGCGCGCACCCAGTCGACGATCTCGGTAGTGGTCGCCCCGGGGGTGAACACCTTGGCCACGCCCAGCTCGGTCAGCTTGGCGATGTCCTCCTCCGGGACGATGCCGCCGCCGAACACCAGGACGTCGTCGGCGTCGCGCTCCTTGAGCAGCTCCACCACCCGGGGGAACAGCGTCATGTGCGCGCCGGAGAGCACCGAGAGGCCCACCATGTCGGCGTCCTCCTGCAGCGCGGTCTCCACGATCTGCTCGGGCGTCTGGTGCAGCCCGGTGTAGATGACCTCCATGCCGGCGTCGCGCAGCGCGCGGGCGACCACCTTGGCGCCCCGGTCATGCCCGTCCAGGCCCGGCTTGGCCACCACCACACGAATTCGCTCGGTCATGGTTCCACCTTCTCCCATTCGCGGGCACCGCCGCGACCGGTTCTTCCACCGGCCCCACCGCCTACCGAGCTTAAGACCCACCACGGCCCGATGCGCAGCGCTATCACGCCGGTGCCCAGCACGAGAAGGATGCACAGCCCGGTCGCCCACGCCCCCTCCCCCAGCCCGGTCCGGGGCAGCTCGTCGGGGACCGAGATCAACCGAACCATCCGGACGACCAGCACCACGGCCACCCCGACCAGCAGCGAGGCGGCCCGGTCCGGCCGGCACCTCGGCCCGATCAGCAGCGCCCCGACGCTGACCGCGAACGCCGCCAGCAGCCCCCAGGACGCCAGCCCGAACGGCGGCTGCAACACCCCCGTCACGCCCCACCCCGCGCCGTTGATCAGCGGCAGCCAGAACGCCGGCACCGCGACCAGCGCGGCCGCCGACGCCGCCGAGGCGGTGAGCAGGTCGAACCGGTCACCGGACAGGTCCACGTCCTCCCGGTCGAACCCGCCGCCCAGCACCAGCGCGCACGCGCCGGCCAGCGCGGCGGCGACCGAGCCGATCAGCAGCCACAGCCCCGGCCCGGCCCGCACCCCGTCCAGCCCGAGCACCTCGAGCAGGTCGCTCAGCGGCTCGCCGGCGGCCATCGGCACCGCCACCAGCGCCACCGCCAGCGTCGGCCGGGCGGACGGCCCGAGCGAGCGGGACACGGTGGCCAGCCCGAGCGGCACCAGCGCCGCGCCCACCGCGAACATCACCCGCAGCGTCGGCAGCTCCGCTCGCGGCAGGTCGGCGGCCAGCGACAGCGGGTCGGTCAGCGCCGCCGCGACCGCGCACACCCCCGCCAGCACGCCGAGCCGGCCGCCGAGCAGCCGGCAGCGGGCCGCGAGCAGCGCCCCGTCCAGGACCGGGTCCGGCACCGGCCGGGAGATCGGCGCCAGTATCGGCACCGCGGGCTCCCGGACCGCCCGCAAAGAACCCCCCGCAACCCGAACGGACGGCACCGAAACGCCCCGTCCGCGGCGCGCCTGCCCCACCCAGGCCGCCAGCCCGAGCAGCCCGAACCCACCAGCCAGCGCGAGCACCAGCCCGAACTCGACCAGATGCGTCCCGGTCAGCTCCGCCACCGCCACCCGGGGCAGGACCACCGCGAGCACCCCGCACGCCGCGCCGACCAGCCCGCCGACCACCACCCTCACGTCGACCGCCGCGCCGGCCAGCACCGCCGCGAGCACCACCGCCCCGACCAGCGCCAGCCCGCCGAGCGTCGGCCATCCCGGCAGGGCCAGCGTCGCGCGCGGCGGCCCGCCGGGGCCGTCGGTGGCGAACGGCACGAGCAGCAGCCCGACCCCGGCCAGCGCGGCGCAACCCACCGCGCGAGGCACCGTCCCCGCCGGGCTGGCCGACGACGTCGCCAGCGCGCCACCGGCCGCCAACGCGCCGCTGCGCTCCAACGCCGTGAACGCCGCCAGCCCACCCAGCGCGGTCAGCAGCTCCCCGGCGAGCAACAACCAGGCCCCCGGCGCGCCGCCGGCGAACGGCGCGAGCTCCGGCCGGACCGCCGTGGCCGGCGCCACCAGCAGCTGCCCGTCCAGCAGCGCGCGGCCGGCCGCGATCACGCCGGTCGCCGCCGCCGTTCCCAACGCCGCCGTCCGCTGGCCGGCCACCAGCAACAACACGGTCACCACCGCCGACACCGAGGCGAGCACCGCGAGCAGCGGCCACACCTGCGACCCCGGGAACCGGGGCGCGGCGGCGAGCAGCAGCGCCCCCGCCGAGGTCAGGCCGACCGTGAGCGGAGTGAGAACGCCAGCCGGCAGCCTCGACCGCATGCCGCGGACGGTAACCCCAGTTCGCTATAACGCCCGATCATCCCGGCCGGCCGGTCGCCGCCGCGGCCCGAAAGAGCACACGCCGGCGCCTGAAAAACACTCTCAGAGTGTCCTGAATCCGGTCTTGACGTACCGTCGCATACATGTCTGGCTCCTCGGCCGAGGGCGCGCTCGGTTCGCTGGGCTCGCTCGCCAGCGCCGCCGGGCACGCCCTGCGCGGTGTCGCGGCGGAGACCGCCCGGTCCGCCGCGCACGTGGCCAGCTACCCCTGGGAGCTGCTGCGCGAGCAGATCCGCCCGGCCGGCCCGCACAACCGCACCGACGCCCTCGGCCTCACCGAACGCAGCGTCCTGCTCTCCGACCTGAGGGCCGAAGGCACGCCGGTGCTGCTGGTGCACGGCTTGATGGACAACCGCTCGGTGTTCACCGCGTTCCGGGCGGCGCTGCGCGGGCGCGGGTTCGGGGTGGTGCACGGCATGAGCTTCAGCGTGCGCACCGCGCTCACCGGGGACGTCCGCGCGGCCGCCGCCGAGCTGGCCGAGCACGTCGAGCGGCTGCGCGAGCGGACCGGCGCGGACCGGGTGCACGTGGTCGGCCACTCGCTGGGCGGGCTGGTCGCGCGCTACTACGTGCAGCGGCTCGGCGGCGACGAGGCGGTGCACACCCTGGTCACGGTGGGCAGCCCGCACGGCGGCTCGGTCGCGGCCTACCTGCTGCCCACCCCGCTGGCCCGCCAGCTGCAGCCCGGCTCCGACCTGCTCACCGAGCTCGCCGGGCCGGCGCCGCGCTGCCGGACCCGGTTCCTGGTGGTCTGGAGCCGGATGGACCAGCTCGTGGTGCCGCGGCGCAACGCCCGGCTGGAGCATCCGGACCTGGATGTCGACACCCTCGAGCTGGCCGACGTCGGGCACCACTCGCTGTCGGTTCACCCGACGGTGGTTCGCTGGGTGGCCGCCTCGCTGACCAGGCTGGACGGGCCGCGAGCGATTCGCCGAGGCCACCGTGCCCGGCGCGGCCCGATGATCGGGTGCGGCGGCACCGGCCCGGCGCGCTGACCACCGCCCCGGGCGGCCCCCCGAGCGGCATCGACACGCCGGGGTAGATTTGCGTGATCCGTCGGGATCGGGCTACCGTCCGACGGTCCGTATCACAGACAGGTTACGAAGGCGGCGTTCGAGTCGGCCCCCGACGGCTCGATCGGTTCCCCAGCCAGGCCGCCCGCGCCTGTCCTGAGATGAGGAAACAGGCAAGACTTGGCGTTTGACCGCTCCCCACGCGGCGCCGAGCCGGCCCCCGGCACGCAGGACGTGCGACACGTTCCGCGTCATCGCCGGGGACAGCACCGGACTCCGGCGCCCAGTTCGCCGTGGCATGGCCGCGTCGCAATAGCGGCGGTCGCCACCGGGGCGACGATGGCGGCCGCCCACAGCATGATCGACTGGGAGCCCGACGGCGAGTACCGGGGCGTGGCCAAGACGGCGGCCGGCGCGCTGATCCAGGGCAGCTCCCCCTCCGACACGCACCGCCGCCCCGGCGGCACCAGCGTCCCGGACGACGCCAAGCACTTCACCCGGTCCGCCCCCGACCTGGCGGCGCTGGACCACAACATCGACGTGGCGGACGTGGAGAGCCTGACCAAGGCGGTCAAGGTCGGCGAGGAGCTGGCCAGCAACGCGCTGCGGGTCAAGTCCGCGCTGGCCGGCGGGGCGCCGGCGGCGTCGGTGTTCGACGGGGTGCAGTTCGTCAAGCCGTGCGTGGGGACGTTCACCTCGGGGTTCGGTTCGCGCTGGGGCACCGTGCACCACGGCATCGACCTGGCGAACAAGATCGGCACGCCGATCTACGCGGTCACCGACGGGGTCGTGATCGACTCGGGGCCGGCCTCCGGGTTCGGGCTGTGGGTGCGGGTGCTGCACCCGAGCGGGTACATCAGCGTGTACGGGCACATCAACCGCTCGGTGGTGCGCGTCGGCCAGCACGTGGCGGCCGGCGAGAAGATCGCCGAGATGGGCAACCGGGGTGAGTCCACCGGCCCGCACCTGCACCTGGAGATCTGGGACCCGGGCGGCAAGAAGATCAACCCCGTGGGCTGGCTGGCCACCCGGGGCATCCGCGTGACCGGCTCTTCCAGCTCCGACTGAGCTAGAGCTTCTGCAGCGGCACGCCGCCGATCAGCATCAGCCGCACGGTCCCCGAGCTGCCGAAGTCGATGGTGGCGTTCGCGCGCGGGCCGACGCCCTCGGTCGCGACCACGGTGCCCAGCCCGTACTTGTCGTGGCTGACCCGGTCGCCGACCGCGAGCGAGATCGCCGGCGCCGACGGGGCCGCGCCGGGGCGCCAGCTGCCCCGGTCCGAGCCGCCGCGTCCCATGCCGCGCCGGCCGAACCCGACCATGCCCACCGGCGCCGACCGCTCCGGCGCCGCGCGCCGCCAGTCCAGCAGCTCGGCCGGGATCTCGGTGAGGAACCGCGACTCCGGGTTCGCCGACGGCGTGCCGAACGCCGAGCGCATCAGCGCCCGGGACAGGTACAGCCGCTCGCGCGCCCTGGTGATGCCCACGTAGGCCAGCCGCCGTTCCTCGGCCAGCTCCTTCGGGTCGCCCAGCGCGCGCTGGTGCGGGAACACGCCGTCCTCCCAGCCGGTGCAGAACACCACCGGGAACTCCAGCCCCTTCGCGGTGTGCAGGGTCATCAGCGTGACCACGCCGTCCCCGCCGTCCGGGATGGAGTCGGCGTCCGCGACCAGCGCCACCCGCTCCAGGAACGCGGCCAGCGAACCGGGGATCGCCAGCCCCTGCTCGCGGGCGGCCTCCACCGCGTCCGGGTCGGCCGCCGCGTCGCCCGCGAACTCGCGCGCGACCGTGACCAGCTCGGACAGGTTCTCCCGGCGGGACTCGTCCTGCGGGTCCTCGCTCTCCTCCAGCTCGGCGGCGTAACCGGTGCGCGCGAGCACGGACTCCAGCAGGTCGGCCACCGGCTCGCCGTCCACCACCCGCTCGCGCAGCTCGTCGAGCAGGTCCACGAACCCCTGGATGGCCCGCTGCGATCGGGTCGCGAGGGTGTTCACCTCGCCCTCGGCGGCGCGGCGCAGCGCGGTGGCGAACGAGATGCGGTGGCGCTCGGCGTGCAGCGCCACGGCCTCCTCGGCGCGGTCGCCGATGCCCCGGCGCGGCACGTTCAGGATCCGGCGCAGGCTGACGGTGTCCTCCGGGTTGGACAGCACCCGCAGGTACGCCAGCGCGTCGCGGATCTCCCGCCGCTCGTAGAACCGCACCCCGCCTACCACCCGGTACGGCAGCCCGACCCGCAGGAACACGTCCTCGAACACCCGCGACTGGGAGTTCGTCCGGTAGAACACCGCGATGTCGGAGTTCTTCGCGGTTCCCGCGTCGGACAGCCTGTCGATCTCGGCGGCCACGAACGCGGCCTCGTCGTGCTCGTTGTCCGCCACGTAGCCGACGATCTTCTCGCCGTCCCCGGCGTCGGACCAGAGCCGCTTGTCCCGGCGGTCGGTGTTGCGGGCGATCACCGCGTTCGCGGCGGACAGGATGGTCTGGGTGGAGCGGTAGTTCTGCTCCAGCAGGATGGTGCGCGCGTCCGGGTAGTCCCGCTCGAACTCGATGATGTTGCGGATGCTGGCGCCCCGGAACGCGTAGATGGACTGGTCCGCGTCGCCCACCACGCACAGCTCGGCGGGCTCCAGCTTGTGCTCGTCCTTCTCCCGCTCGGAGTGCCCGACCAGCTCGCGGATCAGCATGTACTGGGCGTGGTTGGTGTCCTGGTACTCGTCGACCAGCACGTGCCGGAACCGCCGGTGGTAGTACTCCGCGACGTCCGGGAACGCCTGCAGCATGCTCACCGTGGTCATGATCAGGTCGTCGAAGTCCAGCGCGTTGGCCTGCTTGAGCCGGCGCTGGTACACGCCATAGACCTCGGCCACCCGCCGCTCGTAGTCGTTCCCCGCCTTGTCGGCGGCGTCCGAGGCGTCCAGCAGCTCGTTCTTCAGGTTGGAGATCTGCGCCGCCAGCCCGCGCGCCGGGTACCGCTTGACGTCCAGGTCCAGGTCGCGGGCCACCTGGGTGATCAGCCGCCGGGAGTCGTCGGCGTCGTAGATGGAGAAGCTGGAGCCCATGTCGAGCGTCTTGGCCTCGCGGCGCAGCACCCGCACGCACATGGAGTGGAACGTCGACACCCACATCGCGTTGCTGCGCCGGCCCACCAGCGAGGCGACCCGCTCGGCCATCTCCTTGGCCGCCTTGTTGGTGAACGTGATCGCCATGATCTGGCCGGGGTGGACGTCGCGCGCGGCCAGCAGGTAGGCGATCCGGTTGGTCAGCACACGGGTCTTGCCCGAGCCGGCGCCGGCCACGATGAGCAGCGGAGACCCGGCGTGCACCACGGCCTCGCGCTGCCGGGGGTTGAGCCCGCGCAGCAGCTCGTCGGGATCCCGTTTCGGCGGCCGAGAGGGGGTCTGGGTCGGCAGTTCGAACAGCGCGCTCATCGTGCCTGTCACGGTACCGGCCGGCGCCCACGATCTACCGTCGGACCTCGACGGCGTGCCGGTCCGGATCCGGCTGTGGCAGAATCGAGAACATGTCGGCGCGCGTGCGCGAGTTTACCTACGGGTACCGGACCCCGGTGCCCGTGGAGCACGCCGCCTGACCGCAGCCCCACGCCGCCCCGGAGTCCACGGACCCGGGGCGTTTTCGCGTCACGGGTCCGCGCACCGGGCACAGACCGACCTGGAGGAACCGTGACCACCCCCGAAACACCGGAGGCGACCGACGCCGCCGCGCTGTCGGACTCGGACATCGACGCGCTGCGCGTGGAGATCGACCAGCTGGACAGCGACATCCTGCGGCTGATCCTGCGCCGCACCGAGGTGTCCCGCCAGATCGGGGCGATCCGCCGCGCCGAGGGCGGCCCGCGCATCGTGCTCAGCCGGGAGCACGCGGTGCTGGCGCGGTTCCGCGAGCTGGGGCCGGAGGGGCGCGAGCTGGCCATGCTGCTGCTGCGCCTGGGCCGAGGCCGCCTCGGGCACGCCTGACTGACAAAAATCCCGACTCGCCCTGACGAAAATCCCGACTCGCGGGCGGTGGTTCGAGGGCGGCGCGGGCGGGGTGACGTGTGGCACTCTGGGGTCATGGGTGCGGTTGTCGGAGTGGTCGCGTTGGTGGTGGCGTTGGTGGGGTTCCTGGTGACCCTGGGCAACGCCGGTTACCTGGCCATGTTGTCCTCGGCGGCGAAAAAGCGCGGGCTGTCGGGCGAGTCGACGATGGAGTACGTCAAGGGCCAGCGGGCGCTGGCCGGCGGGCTCGCGGTGGTCGGGTTGCTCGGGCTGCTGATCGTGCTCGGCAGCGGTCCGGTCGGCGACGTGTTCGGGCTGCTGCTCGCCGGCGGCAGCGGGCTGGCCGGGTACCGGGCGCTGAACTCGACCCGCGAGCGGTTCCGCGGCAGCTCCTGACCTTCGGTATAGCAGCGCGAAGCACGCTTCTCACCGGGTCGGGCCTGCCGTTCGGCGAGACGTGTCGCGGGATGAGCGGTAGGTAATCATCTGTGAGCGGGCATTAGTCCACTCCAGTGAGTGACGACGAACGGTTGAGTAGCACTTGGCCAGCCCGGTCACGATCCGGTAAACACTGGGGGACCGCAGCTCCCCCAGGAGGACTCACGATCGTGGCAGACTTCGCTCCCCAGCGCGGTGGTCAGCCCATGAGATCTGTGATCACAGTTGCCGACCTACTCGGTCGGCGGTCCAGATCCACCGGCGCTTCCGACGGACGCACCCCCGGCATCCGTACCGGCATCCGCACAGCGGTATCCGTCAGCACCTTGATGCGTCGAGAAGGTCACGCACCGCACACCCTGGATCGTCCGGTCGACCCCCGAACCGGCCGGACGTTGCCAGGGCTGTCTTCCGCCCCGCGCCGCAAGCTGGCCAACGCGGCCGGCGCGGTGATCGCCGTCGGCTCACTGGCCGGCGCGGCGGCGCTGCTCGGCAACACCGTCCCCGGCCCGACCGGCTCCGGCGCGCTGGACGGCGGCTTCCCCGAGCGGGGCACGCCCGGCGCCGGGGCACCGGAGGGGGCGGCCGTCAGCGGCGCCCCGGACGCGCTGGCCGCCGCGCCGGTCCCGGTCGCCCCGGTGGCGTTCCCCAGCCCGGCCAACCTCGCGGCCGATCCGCTGCTCACGCCGCTGCAGCCGCCGGCGTCCGCACCCGCCGGCCAGGCCGTCGCGGCGGCCACCCCCGGCCCCGCCGGCGCGGCGCCTGTCGTGATCCCGGCCCAGCGGTCCGCGCCGTCCTCCGGCGGCAGCGGCGGCTCCGGCGGGGTGGTCGGTGGCGCGGTCGGTGGGCTCGTCGGCGGTGGCGGCGGCGCCGTCGGTGGCACGGTCAGCTCGCTGGGCGGCGCGCTCGGCCCGGTCGGCGGGCCGGTCACCGGCCTCGGCAACACGGTCACGAACACCACGGCCACCCTGGGCCGCACGGTGGACGGCACGGTCGGCACCGTCGGCTCGGTGGCGAACACGGGCGTGCACACGGTCTCCGGCGTCGTCGGCGGTACCGGCGGCGCGCTCGGCTCCACGGTGAGCTCGGTCGGTCGCGCGCTGCCGGTGCCGGTGGTGGGCCCGGTGGCGCAGGGCCTCGGCGGCACCGTGTCGGGCACCACCAAGACCCTCGCCAAGACGGTGGACAACACGGTCGGCGGCCTGACCGGCGCGCTGGTCGGTGGCTCGAAGTCCGGCCTCGGCGCGGTGACCGGCGGCGCCAAGTCGGTCACCGGGTCCGGGAAGTCCGGCGGGTCCGCCGAGAAGAAGTCGTCCCGCTCCTCCGGCCGCTCCGGGTCCGCGCTGAGCAGCCTGACCGAGCCGATCAGCCACCGCGACGCCGCCGGCGACGGTGGCAACGGTGGTGACGCGGTGCGTTCGGTCACCGGTTCGGTGGGTTCGCTGCTCGGCGGCGGCTCGGACTCCGGCCGCTCGTCCCGGAAATCCTCGAGCAGGTCGGAGCGGTCCTCGGGCTCGGACGACTCCGACGGAGAGGGCCGATCGAGCAGGTCAGAGCGGTCGGGCAAGTCCTCCGGACGGTCCGGTGACTCGGGCCACTCCAACTCGCGTGGGGGATCCCGGGGTGGCGGAGATTCGGGCGGTTTGGTTGGCTCATTGCTCGGCGGCGACTAAGCCGGCCTAGACTGCCGCGAGGGAGCAAACCTGGTATGGCTGACGCGGACTGGCCTTGCTGGCCTTCGGCCACTGTGCCGTTGGCCCATGCCGGCCTGCTCGTCGCCGATCGGTACCGACTGCTCGCCCAGATCGGGGTGGGCGCGATGGGTGCCGTCTGGTTGGGCACTGACCAACGGCTCAACCGCCAGGTCGCGCTCAAACAGGTCGTGCTGGAACGCGGGCTCGACCCCCGGCAGGCGTCCGAGGCCCGGCAGCGCATCCTGCGCGAGGGCCGGATCGCGGCCCGCCTGCAGCACCCGCACGCGGTGGCCGTCTACGACGTGACCATGCAGGACGGCGAGCCGTGGCTGGTCATGGAGTACCTGCGGGCACGCAGCCTGGCCAGCGTGATCACCCTGGACGGCCCGCTCACCGACCGCGCGGTGGCACGCATCGGCGCCCAGTTGGCCGACGCGCTGGAGGCCGCGCACAAGGTCGGCATCGTGCACCGTGACGTCAAGCCGGGCAACGTGCTGCTCTGCGCGGACGGCGCGGCCAAGCTGGCCGACTTCGGCATCGCCAGGGCGTCCGGCGACGTCACCGTCACCCAGACCGGCGTGCTCACCGGCACCCCCGAGTACTCCGCGCCCGAGGTGGCCAGGGGCGGGCGCCCCACCCCGGCCGCCGACATGTTCTCCCTGGGCGCCACGCTCTACAGCGCCGTGGAGGGCCGCCCGCCGTTCGACCTGAGCGGCAACGCGCTGGCCCAGATGGAAGTGATCGCGTCCGGCGCCATCGTCCCGCCGCAGCGCGCCGGCCGGCTCGCCCCGGTGCTGACCCGGCTGCTCGACCCGGACCCCGACCGGCGGCCCTCCGCCGGCGACGCCAGGGGCATGCTGGAGACCGGCCTGCTCGACGTCGGGGGCACCGGCCCCACCCGCGAGGTCGCGCCGCCGAGGCCGTCCGAGCGCGCCGCGCTGGCCACCCGGCCGGTGCCGATCCCCGGCGCGCCCGGCGACTCCGAGCCGGACAGCACGCGCTCCATCCCCAAGGTCCCGCCCGTGTCCGGGGTGCTGCCCCCGCCGCCGGGAGCGACACACCACCGCGCCGCGCCCAAGTCCTCCAAGGGCCGGCGCTGGCTGGTCGGCGGGCTTGCCACGGCCGCCGTGCTCACCGCGGTGGTGGCCACCTCGATAGTGCTCGGCGACCGGCGCCCGCCCCCGGAGCCGGCCAACACCGCCGCCAGCGCCGCGGTCGCCAAGCCGGTCAGCGAGGTCGACCTCACCACGGCGGTGCGCGACTACTACCAGCTGCTGCCCACCAACCCGTCCGCCGCCTGGGCCAAGCTCACCCCCAAGGCGCACGAGGAGCTGGGCGGCTCGGCCGGGTTCAACGGCTTCTGGCGGCCGGTCAAGTGGGTCCGCCTGCTCGGCACCACGGTGTCCGCGCCGGACCGCACGGTCCGCGCTCAGCTGCGGATGCAGACCGAGAACGGCCAGAGCAAGACGATGACGCAGCGGCTGATCCTGGTCACCGGCCCCAACGGCGAGCTGCTCATCGACAGCGTCGGCAACGGCTGACCCTACCCCGCCTCGCCGAGGATGGCCGCGACCGAGGCGGACCTCGGCGCGAACACGTCGAGCACGCCGACCGCGCGCAGCGCCGGCGTGAGGGCGCGCATCCGGGCCTCGATCGCGGGCCGGTCGGGCGAGTCCGGGGGCAGCGTCTCCAGCAGCTTGACGTTGGCGACGAAGGCGGCGACCGAGCCTTTGCGGACGGTCAGGTCGTCGATCGTCACGGTGTTCGCCTCGTCGGGCAGGACGTCTTCGGGGCGGACGCCTGGTGAGTCGTTCATGGGAACCTCCTCGGGTGCATATGCGTGCTACTTGCACGCATATGGCCAGGGTACGCCGAAATGCGTGCAAGCGTCACGTAATATGACGCGGGTGAGCTCGCTGGGGATGCGCGCGCAGGCCGTGATCGGGCGGTTTCTGGTACGGAGTAACCGGACGTACCTCTACGAGCGGCTGGTCGACGGCGTCAACGGGGTGGATGCGACCACGTACCCGGTGCTGTCCGGGCTGGCTCGGGTCGGTCCGGCCAGCGCCACCCGCCTGGCCGCGGCCATCGGGCTGGACCGCACCGCCACCACCCGCTACGCCAGCCGGCTGGAGGCGGCGGGCCTGCTGCGCCGGGTGCCCGACGCGCGCGACGGCAGGGCCACCACGCTGGAGCTGACCGCGCGCGGCGAGGCGGCGGTGGCGGCGGCCCGGCGCGCCCTCGCCGCGCTGTTCGAGGACGTCCTCGCGGACTGGGGCGAGCCGGAGGCCGAGCGGTTCGTCGCCGGGCTGGAGCGGTTCGTCACGGCGCTGGAGCAGCGCCACCACGCCGGCTGACCGGCGACTACGTGGTCACGACGATCTTGCCGGTCGCCCTGTCGTTCTCCATGTAGCGGTGCGCGGCGACGATCTCGTCCAGCCGGAACACCCGGTCCACGTTCGCCCGGTAGCGGCCGGTGTCCACCGCGTGCGCGACGTCCTCCAGCGCCCGTGCCGCGGCGCGGCCGGTGAGGTCGGCGCTGTGGTACGTGGTGAGCTTGGTGCCGGACGGGATCATCGCCACCGGCTCGAAGTTCGGCACCACCCAGATATTGCTGAGCATCCCGGTGACGCAGACGGTGCCGCCGGTGGTGGCCAGCCGCAGCGAGTCGACCACGGTGTTCGCCCCGACCAGGTCCAGGATGTACGTCGGCCAGCCGGCGCCGACCGCCCACACGGGGTCGGCCAGGTCACCGTTGTCGATCACGACGTGGTCCGCGCCGGCCTCGCGCAGCCCGTTGGCCTTGGCCGGGTTGCGGGTGGTCGCGATCGTCTCCAGGCCCCAGTCCCTGGCCAGCGACAGCGCCGCCATCCCGACCGACGACGAACCGCCCCGGACCAGCAGCAGCCCGCCCTTCTCCTCGTCCACCCCGAGCGCGCCCAACGAGCCGAGCGCGGTCAGGTACGTCTCGGGCAGCGCGGCGAACGTCTCCCAGTCCAGGCTCGTGGTCACCGGGATCAGCAGCTCGTTCGGCAGCAGCGCGTACTCGGCGTACCCGCCGTCGAACTCCCGGCCCATCTCGCCCATGATCGCGGCCACCCGCTGCCCCGGCGCCAGCGCCGGATCGGACGACTCGGCCACCTCGCCCACGCACTCGATGCCGAGCACCCGGGGGAACCTGACGTTCGGCGAGTGGCCCTGCCTGGTCATCAGCTCGGACCGGTTCAGCCCGAACGCCCTGACCCGCACCAGCGTCCACCCGTCGCGCACCTCCGGCCGGGGCACCTCGCGTACGGACAGCACCTCGGGCGGACCCGGCCGCAGCGCCACGGCCGCCTTCATCGTCTCCGGCATCGCGCCTCCTCTCGCTCGCTCCAGCGCGCGCGAGTATGGACGCGACCCCCGACAGAACTGGGTCAGACGAGCCTTCGGTCGGAAGCCCAGCGCGAGAGCTCGTGCCGGTTGGAGAGCTGGGTCTTGCGGAGCACGGACGACACGTGCGTCTCCACCGTCTTGATGGAGATGAACAGCTCGGCGGCGATCTCCTTGTAGGCGTAGCCGCGGGCGAGCAGGCGCAGCACGTCCCGTTCCCGGGGGGTGAGCAGGTCCAGCTCGGGGTCCACCGGCGGCGCGGCGCCCGGGCGGTCGGAGAACGCGTCGAGCACGAACCCGGCCAGCCGGGGCGAGAACACCGCGTCCCCGTCGCGGACCCGGCGCACCGCGTCGGCCAGCTCCCGGCCGGAGATCGTCTTGGTGACGTAGCCGCGGGCGCCGGCCCGGATCACGGCGATCACGTCGTCCGCCGCGTCGGAGACGCTCAGGGCCAGGAACACCATGTCCGGCAGGTCCTTGCGCACCTGGCGGAGCACCTCGGCGCCGCCGCCGTCGGGCATGTGCACGTCCAGCAGCACCACGTCCGGCAGGTAGTGCCTGGCCCCGGCCACCGCCTCGGCCACCGAGCCCGCCTCGCCGACCACCTCGACGTCATCGGCCACCGTGTCCAGCTCGGCGCGCACGCCGCTGCGGAACAGCGCGTGGTCGTCGACGAGGAACACCCGGATCCGGCCGGTCTCGTCGGGGCTCTCTGGCGTTGTCATGACGCTCCCTCAACATTCTTGATCTTGCTGGCGGCCCGCGCCGGCTCGGTGTCGACAACCGCCCTGGGCATCTCCAGGTGTACCTCGGTGCCCTCGCCGGACGCGCTGCGCAGCGTGGCGGAGCCGCCGTGGCGGTCCATCCGACCGTGCACCGAGTCGACCAGCCCGTGCCGGTCGGTCGGCACCGAGTCCGGGTCGAAGCCGATGCCCCTGTCGCGCACGAACACGTGCACGACGTGCGGCTCCACCTCGGCGTACAGGCTCACCTCGCCGACCTGGGCGTGCTTGGCGGAGTTCACCATCGCCTCCCTGGCCGCCTGGACCAGCGCGGACAGCTTGTCGTCCAGCCCACAGTCTCCGACCACCACCGGGCGCACCGCCACCGCGTAGGTGTCCTCCACCTCGGCGGCCGCGGCGGTGATCGCCTCGGCCAAGGTGCTCGCCACCGGGGTGCCGGGCGTGCCCGCGGGCGAGCCGGCGTGGCCGTAGCCGGTCGGCCCGTACAGCCAGGTGCGCAGCTCGCGCTCCTGGCCCCGGGCCAGCCGTCGGACCTCGCGCGGCTGCTCGGCCTGGCGTTGGATGAGCGCGAGCGTCTGCAGCACCGAGTCGTGCAGGTGCGCGGCGATCTCCGCGCGCTCGGCGCCCCGGATCCGCTCCCGGCGCTCCTCGCCGAGCTCGTGGGACAGCCGCACCCAGAACGGCACGGTCAGCACCGCCACCCCGACCAGCGTGGCCAGCACCGCGAACAGCGCGAACTGAAGCTGGCCCAGGTTCAGCCGGCCGATCAGGAACACCACCAGCCCGCCGGCCACGAACAACCCGCCGGTGAAGATCCGGACCACCGCCGAGCGCCCGCCGCCGCCGACCACGCCGGAGCGCCCCGCCGACACCCAGCGCCGCCGGCGCGTCTCGTCCGCCTCCCGCCAGACCAGCGCGACGCCCACCGCCGCCACCCCGAGCGGCCCGGCCACCCAGCCGATCGCCGCGTTCCCGGCGGCCGACGCGGCGATCGCCACCCCCAGCCCGAGCGCGCACAGCCCCAGGGCCTGGCGGCGCTCCTTGCCGGACACCTCCCGGACCGGGCCGCCCTCCTCCTGGGCGATGAACATCCAGCACAGGCCGTAGGCGAGCACGCCGGCACCGGACAGCCCGGCGAGTACGGTGAACCCGGTGCGTACCCAGAGCACCCGCACGCCGAGGTGGTCGGCGATCCCACCGGCCACGCCCGCGACCATGCGCCCGGACCGGTGGCGGCGCAGTGGTATCCGGGTCGACTCGCTAACACTCACGCCGACCATGGTCACACGCGGCGGCGTCGCGGTCATCGGGGAAGACCCGGATGTCCGTGCCGGGGCCGGTCCGGCCCGTGACCGGCGGTATCAGGGGCATGTCCGGGTTTGCCCCCGATGTCGCGGGGTGGCGAGCGGCGCAAGGTGAACAGCATGAGCCCGCCTGAGCCACACGCCGAGCCACGCGCCACCGTGCTCGCCATCTGGCAGACCCGCCCGGCCCGCCGCCAGTCCGACCGGAAGATCGCCGGGGTGGCCGCCGCGGTCGCCCGCCGCTACGACATCGACCCGGTCCTGGTCCGGATCGCGCTGGTGGTGGCCGCGTTCTACGGCGTCGGCATCCTGCTCTACCTGGCCGCCTGGGTGGCGCTGCCGCCCGACCCGAACGACCGCCCGCGCGGACCGCTGGCCGGCAAGGGCTCCTCGGCCCACCCGGTGGTGCTGATCGCCGCCGTGGTGGCCTGCGTGGCCGGCGCCGGCTCGCTGATGTCCGGCGACCCGGGCGTGCTGGTCGGGCTCGGGGTGGCCGGCGCGCTGCTCTACCTGCTCCACCAGGCCAGGGGCGAGCGGGTCGCGAGCGTCGATGTCGCGGCGGCCAGCTCGCCGGACACGTCGAGCCCGTCGAGCCCGTCGAGCCCGTCGAGCCAGGAACCGGCCACCGCCACCGCATCGGCCGCCACCGCCACCGCCACCGCCACGGCAGCCACAGCCACGGCGACCGGCCCCGTGCCGGCGACCACCCCCGACCGGCCCAACCCGCCGGCCTGGGACCCGCTGGGGGCGGCCCCGTTCGCCTGGGACCTGCCCGAGCCCGGCCCGCCGCCCGACGACGAGCCGCCGCCCCGGCGACGCTCCAAGCTGACCATGGCCACGCTCGGCCTGGCGCTGGTCGCCGGCGGGATCACCGCCGCGATCGCGGTGTCGCTGATGGGTCCGGCCGGGATGCGGGTGGTGCTCGGCGTGATGCTCGCGGTGGTCGGGCTGGGCCTGCTGGTCGGCGCGCTGCGCCACGCCGGGCGCGGGCTGATCCTGGCGGCCATCCCGCTGCTGCTGCTCAGCTACGGCGTCACCAAGTCGCCGATCCAGGCCCGCTGGCAGGGCGCCGGTGACCTGCGGGTCGCGCCGAAGACGCTCGCCCAGCTGGCCCCGACCTACGGCCGCACGATCGGCGAGGTCACCCTCGACCTGCGCAAGCTCGACCTCACCGGCGCGGCGGCACCCTCGGTGCCAGCGGTGCCCGCCGTGCCCGCGCTGCCCACCGTGCCCGCGCTGCCCACCGTGCCCTCGGCACCGACGCCGCCCTCTGCGCCGCCCCCCGCCGGATCGGCCGCACCCGCGCCACCGACCCCGACGGTCATCGTGGCCCCGCCCGGCGGACCGGCGCCGACGGTGATCGTGACGCCCCCGCCGGCCCCGCGCGCCCCGGCCTCCCCAGGAGCCGTGGTCCAGGTGCCCGTCGAACCGGCCCGCACGAAGGTCAACCTGGAGGTCGGCGAGATCGTCGTGCTGCTGCCGCCCAACGCGGACGTGCACGTGCGCTGCAAGGTGGACCTCGGCGACGTGGACTGCCTCGGGAACGAGGGCACGAACGACGGCCCGTCCCAGGACGTGACGGTCGACGACCTCGGTGCCGACGGCGTGGCCGCCGGACGCCCGCTCGAACTGGACCTCAAGGTCCAGACCGGATCCGTGGAGGTGCGTCGTGGCTGAGTCGAACCGCCCGGCCGAACGCGAAACCGCCGAGCCCACCAAGCGGCGGCGCACGCCCGATGCACTGACCCTGATGATGGGGCTGGTCTGCATCGCGGCGGCCGTCCTGACCCTGGTCGGCTGGATGCCGGCGATGCCGCTGTTCGACGTGCGCTGGCTGCTCGCCGCCGGGGCGGTGCTGGTCGGGCTGCTGCTGCTGGCCGCCAGCGTGCGCTCACCGAAGCGCACCCGCCGCCGGGGCTAGTGCCGAGTAAACGAGGTCGTCTTACCCGCGTTCACACGACACTAGATCCCGTGGCAGCGCAGCAGCAGCAGGGCGAGGTCGCGGGCGCGGACGGCGGCGTCCGCGTCGCCCTCCGCCGCCGCGATGATCGAACCGTTCATCAGCAGGTGCCACTGCCGGGAGAAGGCGTCCGGGTCGGCCACGCCGGCCTCGGCGGCCAGCCCCCGCACGTAGCCGCGCACCTCGGCCAGGTGCGCCACGCTGGCCTGGCGCACCGGGCTGGACCGCTCGGTGAACTCCAGCATCGTGGTCACGAACGCGCAGCCCTCGAACTCCGGGTCGCGGAACCACTCGTCGAAGATGTCGAAGATGGCCAGCAGCCGCTCCCGGGGCGTGCTGCCCCGCCGGGTGGACTCGGCGCACAGCCAACCGCGCGTCCACAGCTCCTCCCGGCGCATGAGGAACGCGAGGACCAGGTCGTCCTTGGACGCGAAGTTCCGGTACAGCGTCATCTTGGCCACGCGGGCCTCGCTGATCACCGTGTCCACGCCCACGCCGCGCACCCCGCGACGACTAAACAGTCGATAGGCCGCATGCTCGACTCGCTCCCGGCCACTTGCCTCATCGCCGGGCGCGAACTGCGCTTGTCGCTCTCGCGCGGGCATGCCCCCACACACTCTTCGTAAGACGTTGGACGGGATGGTAACAGCCGTCGCAGTTATCACTAGACAGTGATCAAATATGTTGCGTCGAAGTATCGCCGGGCGTGTCGAACAGGCGGCGGTGGATCTCCAGTACGGACCGGGACTTGTTCAGCGAGTAGAAGTGGAACCCGGGCACGCCGAACCGCAGCAGCTCCTCGCCCTGCTCGGTGGCGTAGTCGATGCCCAGCCGCACGGCCGCCGCGTCGTCGTCGGCCACCGTGTCCAGCGCCCGCGCCAGCCGGTCCGGGATGCGGGCGCCGCACAGCGCGGTGAACCGGCGGATCTGCGCGGCGGACTGGATCGGCAGCACGCCCGGCACGATCGGTGCCTCGATGCCGGCGCGGCGGGCGTCCTCGACGAACCTGAAGTAGTCGGCGTTGTCGTAGAACAGCTGCGTGATCACCGCGCAGGCGCCGGCGTCCACCTTCGCCTTGAGGTAACGCAGGTCGGACTCGCGGCTCTCCGCGCGCGGGTGCACCTCGGGGAACCCGGCCACCGCCACCGAGAACCCGTCCGCCCGTGCCTCGGTGACCAGCTCGTTCGCGTACGTGAACCCGTCCGGGTGCGGCGCCCAGTCCTCGCCGGGAGGCGGGTCGCCGCCCAGCGCGATGATGTTCGGCACCCCGGCCGCGCGCAGCCGCGTCAGCACCGACCGCACCTCGGCCCGCGACTGGCCGACCACCGTGAGGTGGCACATGACGTCCAGCCCGAGCTTGCCGTGCACGGCCTCGACCAGGTCCACGGTCCGCTCCCGGGTGGACCCGCCGGCGCCGTAGGTCATCGAGCAGAACGCCGGGTTCAGCTCGGCCAGCAGCGCCGCCTCGCGGAACAGCGACGCCTCGCCGCGCTCGGTCTTGGGCGGCCAGAACTCGATGGAGACGACCGGGCGAGGGCCGGCGTAGATGTCCTCCAGAGGTCTCATTCCCACTCGATCGTCCCCGGCGGCTTGCTGGTGACGTCCAGGACCACGCGGTTGACGTCGGCAACCTCGTTGGTGATCCGGGTGGAGATGCGCTCGGTCACGTCGTAGGGCAGCCGGGTCCAGTCCGCGGTCATGGCGTCCTCCGAGCTGACCGGCCGCAGCACCACCGGGTGGCCGTAGCTGCGCCCGTCGCCCTGCACGCCCACGCTGCGCACGTCCGCGAGCAGCACCACCGGGCACTGCCAGATGGCCCGGTCCAGGCCGGCCGCGGTGAGCTCCTCGCGGGCGATCGCGTCGGCGGCGCGCAGCGTGGCCAGCCGGTCCTCGGTGACCTCGCCGATGATCCGGATGGCCAGCCCCGGCCCTGGGAACGGCTGGCGGCCGACGATCGTCTCCGGCAGCCCCAGCTCGGCGCCGACCCGGCGCACCTCGTCCTTGAACAGCGCCCGCAGCGGCTCGACCAGCTCGAACTCCAGGTCGTCCGGCAGCCCGCCCACGTTGTGGTGGCTCTTGATCGTCGCCGTCCCGGACCCGCCGCCGGACTCCACCACGTCCGGATAGAGCGTGCCCTGCACCAGGAACTTGACCTTCTCCTGTGAGGCGGCCACCGATGCCGTGGCGTCCTCGAACGTCCTGATGAACTCCCGTCCGATGATCTTGCGTTTCCGTTCCGGGTCGGTGACGCCGGCCAGCGCGGACAGGAACTTCTCCGCCGCGTCCACGGTGTGCAGCCGCGCCCCGGTGGCCGCCACGAAGTCCCGCTCGACCTGCTCGCGCTCGCCGGAGCGCAGCAGCCCGTGGTCGACGAACACGCAGGTCAGCCTGTCTCCGATGGCCCGCTGGACCAGCGCGGCGGCGACCGCGGAGTCGACCCCGCCGGACAGCGCGCAGATCGCCCGCCCGTCGCCGACCTGCGCCCGGACCGCGTCGACGGTGTCGTTGATGATCGACGCCGTGGTCCAGGACGGCGCGATGCCGGCGATGTCGCGCAGGAACCGGCGCAGCACCTCCTGCCCGTGCGGCGAATGCCCCACCTCGGGGTGGTACTGCACGCCGGCCAGCCGCCGCTGAACATCCTCGAACGCGGCCACCGCGGCACGCTGGGAGGACGCCGTCACGGTGAACCCGTCCGGCGCGCGCACCACCGAGTCGCCATGGCTCATCCACACCGGGTGGGTGCCGGGCAGCCCGCCGTGCAGCACGCCGGCGTGCTCGGCGGCCACCGTCAGGTCGGCGCGGCCGTACTCCCTGGTGCCGTCCGGGGCGACCTCGCCGCCGAGCGCCTGCGCCATCGCCTGGAAGCCGTAGCACAGCCCGAGCACCGGGATGCCGGCGTTGAACAGCTCGGGGTCCACCTTCGGCGCGCCCTCGGCGTACACGCTCGCCGGGCCGCCGGAAAGGATCAACGCCGCCGGCTCGCGCGCCACGATGTCGGCGACCGGGGTGTCCGAGGGCACGATCTCGGAGTACACCTGGGCCTCCCGCACCCGGCGGGCGATGAGCTGGGCATACTGCGCCCCGAAGTCGACAACGAGAACCGTCCGCACCTGTTCACGGTACCTAGTGGCTGGCGGCCGCCACCCGTACACCCAGCCCGACCAGCACCGTGCCGGTCACCGCCTCCAGCCGGCGGCGCACCCGGGGCCGGCGGAACCACGCGCCGGCGCGCGCCACGCTGGCGGCCAGCGTGAGGTACAGCGCGGTCTCCAGCACCACCTGCAGCAGCGCGAGCCCGGCGGTGGTGGCGAACAGCGGGCGGTCGGCGGGCACGAACTGGGGGTAGAACGCGACCATGAACATCGCCGCCTTCGGGTTGGCCATCTGCACCATGACGCCCTCGCCGAACGCCCGCCAGCCGTCGGTGGCCCGCTCGGCGACCGGCGCGTCCGTGACCACCGTGACACCACGATCACGCCACGCCGACCGCCACGCCCGCACCCCCAGCACCACCAGCACCACCGCGCCGACCACCCGCAGCACCGTGAACGCCACCTCGGACGCCGCGACCAGCGCGGCCACCCCGGCGGCCGCGAGCACCGCCCACAGGTAGATCCCCAGCTCCAGCCCGAGCACGATCGGCACCGTCCGCCGGAACCCGCGCAGCGCCGCCCGGCGCAGGATCAGCGCCATCGCCGGCCCCGGGGACGCGGAGATGAGCACGACGGCGAGCACGAACGCGGGCAACATGGCGAGAAGGTCCACCCGCCGATGATCCCGGAATCCCCGGACCACCACCAATGTTGGCCACGGATATGCAGATCGGCACCGTCTTCCCCCAACAGCCCTCCGGCGCACCCGAGCCGTCCAACTTCGTGGACGCCACCATCGAACAGGGCAGGCTGGCCCACGAGCTGGGCGTCCGCTCGGCCTGGTTCGGCCAGCTCATGAGCTACGACTCGCCGGCGCTGGCCACCCTGGTCGGTCGGGAGGTGCCCGGGCTGACCGTGGGCTCCTCGGCGGTGCCGATCATCGGACGCCACCCCGTGCTGCTGGCGGCGCAGGCCAGGACCGCGCAGGCGGCCACCGCGGGCCGCTTCCAGCTGGGCATCGCGCTGGGCGCCGGTTCGTTCCTGGACCCGCTGCTCGGCACCACCACCAGCCGGCCGATCGCGCACCTGCGCGAGTTCCTCACCGCGCTGGGCCCGCTGCTGCGCACCGGCGAGGTGGACTACGCCGGCGAGCTGGTCACCGCCCGCACCCCCTGGCCCAGCGACCTGCCCGGCGCCCAGCCCCCGCCCCCGGTCCTGGTCGCGGCGATGGGTCCGCAGGCGCTGCGGGTCACCGGCGAGCTGGCCGACGGCGCCCTGCCGTTCCTGGCCGGGCCGAAGACGCTGGCCGAGCACCTGGTACCCACCCTGACCAAGGCCGCCTCCGCCGCCGGCCGGCCCGCGCCCCGGGTCGTCGCGTTCGTCCCGGCCACCGTGACCTCCCGCCCCGACGAGGTGCGCGCCGGGGCGTACGAGCAGCTCGCGTTCTACGAGTCCATCCCGTCCTACCGGGCGGTGCTGGACCGCGATGGGGTGGTCCGCGCCGGTGACCTCGCGCTGGTCGGCTCGCCGGACCAGGTGGCCGACGGGCTGCGCCGCTACGCCGACGCCGGCGCCACCGAGATCGTGCTCTCCCAGGCCGGCCCGGCCAGCGCCGACGACCAGCGCCGCACCTTCGAGCTGATCGGCAAGCTGTCCCAGGCGCTGTAACCCCGGCTCAGCGTGACGCCCGCTCGCGCAGCACGGTGACGACCAGCACCACGGCGACCGTCAGCACGGCGGCGGCATACCAGCCGACCGCCGTGAACGCGGTGGTGAACGCCTCGCGGGCGGCGTCGGTGAGCGCGGCGGCGGCGCCGGGCGGCAGGGTGGCGGCCGCGCCCAGCGCCGGGGCGAGCCCCTCCCGCGCGGCCTCGGCGGCGTCCGCCGGCATCCCGGTGGGCAGCGTCGATCCCAGCGTGGCGCCGTAGACCGCCGCGACCAGGCTGCCCGCCACCGCCACCCCCAACGCCACGCCCAGCTCCCCCGCGGTCTCCGTCACCGCCGACGCCGATCCGGCGCGCTCCGGCGGCACCGAGCCGAGCACCAGGTCGGTGCCCAGCACGCCGGTCGGCACCACCCCGAGGATCGTCACCGCCAGCAGCCCGACCAGCACCGGCGGGTCGACGTCCGGGCCGACCCTGGTGACCGCCAGGCACCCGATCACGGAGACGGCGCACGCGGCGGCGAGCAGCCGGGTCCGGCCGAACCGACGGGCCAGCGGGGGCGTCAGCAGCGACCCGCCCACGGTGGCCAGCGCGACCGGCAGCATCCACAGCCCGGCGCGCAGCGGATCGACCCCGCTGACCAGCTGCAGGAACTGCGGGAGCAGGTAGTACAGCCCGTTCAGCGCCAGCAGGCCGAGCAGCACCAGCGCGACCGCGCCGACGAACCCGCGCCTGGTGAACAGCCGCACGTCCAGCAGCGGGTCGGCGCTGCGCCGCTGCCGGCGGACGAACGCCCACCCCGCCACCAGCCCGACCGCCGCGGCCAGCGCGGGCACCGGCGCCGGCCCGTGCGCGGCGGTCTCCTTGACCCCGTAGACCAGCGGCAGCATCGCGGCCAGCGACAACACCACCCCGACCGCGTCGACGCCGCCGTCCGCCCCCGGTTGCCGATGCTCGGGCAGCAGCCTCGGCCCGAGCACCAGCAGCACCACCATCACCGGCACCCCGAGCAGGAACACCGACCCCCACCAGAAGCGCGCCAGCAGCGCCCCGCCGATGACCGGCCCGGCCGCGACGCCCGCGGAGAACGTCGTCATCCAGATCGCCACCGCCGAGGTCCGCTGCGCGGGGTCGCGGAACATCGTGCTGATCAGCGCGAGCGTGGACGGCATGAGCGTGGCCCCGGCGACGCCGAGCAGCCCCCGCGCGGCGATCAGCGCCCCGGCGCTCGGCGCGTACGCCGCCACCACCGACGCCACCGCGAACGCCGCGCCCCCGGCGAGCAGCAGCCGGCGCCGCCCGATCCGGTCCCCGACCGCGCCCATCGTGACCAGGAACCCCGCGATGAGGAACCCGTACACGTCGAGGATCCACAGCTGCTGCGTGGCCGTCGCGCCCAGGTCCGCGCTCATCGCCGGCGCGGCCAGGTAGAGCACGCTCACATCGAGCGCCAACACCAGCAACGGCAGGGCGAGCACCGCGAGGCCACACCACTCGCGCACCCCCGCCCGAGGCGGTTCGGAGTTCAGGTCATCAGCGGTCATGCCCCGATCGTGAACAATCAACCTTACTTCAGGTCAAGAACTCCGTCTGGAACATTCGGCACGATGCCGACCACGATGCCGCCATACGTTGAACCTGAACTCGACCACGTTTCGCTGTCGAACAACCTCACGGAAGAGCCGGGACGAGGAGCGTCCGTTCGGGCCGCAACCGCACCAGCCCCTCATCCAGCGTCGCCAACCGCGCGTCGGCTCGATCCGCGGCCAGACTCACGAGGTAGGCGTCGGTGACCTGTCGATGTCCGCGAACACGATCCAGGTCTGCCTCGACGTAGGAGAGCGAGTCCGGCCAGAACTCGCATGCCGGGAGTGCTTGAACCGCACCGAGTACCTGCCGCGCGACGCCAGCACTCTCCCCGACACGGACCAGGAAACGAACCAGGGCGCCCTCGACCACAGGGCAGATCGCGAAGCTCGTGATCCCCGACGCCCAGGCGGACGCCCGCGCATGGTGTTCGTGATCGGCGACCGTGAGGGCGATCAGCACGTTCGCGTCCAGAAGGTAGGTCGTCACTCCTCGTCCAGCGCAGCCGCGACCTGCTTCGAAGTGACCCGACAACCGATCGAGATGACCGGGAAACCAGAACGCTCGTCCGTGCCGATCACGACCGGTTGATCGAGCTGCCCCAAACCGCGAACGGTGAGGTCGGCGATCACCGCCGAGAGAGAACGGTGGGTGCGCTTGGCGATCTCCAAGGCACGCTGATGCACGGCCGGAGGCAGGTCAACGGTGGTACGCACCTCCGCATCATACGTGCATCAGGCCTGATGCAGCTAGACGTTGAACCTGAACTCGACGACGTCGCCGTCGGCCATGACGTAGTCCTTGCCCTCCATGCGGACCTTGCCCGCCGCCTTCGCCGACGCCATCGAGCCGGCCTCGACCAGGTCGCCGTAGGAGACCACCTCGGCCTTGATGAAGCCACGCTCGAAGTCGGTGTGGATCACCCCGGCGGCCTGGGGTGCGGTGGCACCGGCGCGGATCGTCCAGGCGCGCGCCTCCTTGGGACCGGCCGTCAGGTAGGTCTGCAGCCCGAGCGTGGCGAACCCGGCCCTGGCCAGCGCGTGCAGCCCCGGCTCGGGCTGGCCGATCGAGTCCAGCAGCTCGCGGGCCTCCTCCTCGGGCAGCTCCAGCAGCTCGGCCTCGACCTTCGCGTCCAGGAACACCGCCTGCGCCGGCGCCACCAGCTCGGCCAGCTCCTTGCGCCGCGCCTCGTCGGCCAGCACCGCCTCGTCGGCGTTGAACACGTACAGGAACGGCTTTGTGGTGAGCAGCCCCAGCTCGCGCAGCGGCTCCCGGTCCACCCCCGCCGCGAACAGCGTGGTGTCGGAGTCGAGCACCTCCCGCGCGCGCTGCGCCGCCTCCAGCGCCGGCCGCCGGTCCTTGTGCGTGCGGGCCTCCTTCTCCAACCTGGGCAGCGCACGCTCCAGCGTCTGCAGGTCGGCCAGGATCAGCTCGGTCTCGATCACGGACACGTCCGACGCCGGGTCGACCCGCCCGTCCACGTGCACCACGTCCGGGTCGTCGAACACCCGCACGACCTGGCAGATCGCGTCCGACTCGCGGATGTTGGCAAGGAACTTGTTGCCGAGCCCGGCGCCCTCGGACGCCCCCTTGACGATGCCCGCGATGTCCACGAACGACACGGTGGCCGGCACCACCCGCGCCGAGTCGAACATCTTCGCCAGCACGTCCAGCCGTGGGTCCGGCAGCGGCACGACTCCCACGTTCGGCTCGATGGTGGCGAACGGGTAGTTGGCGGCAAGAACGTCGTTGCGGGTCAGCGCGTTGAACACCGTGGACTTGCCGACGTTGGGCAGCCCGACGATGCCGAGGGTAAGGCTCACGGGCGTCCAGGGTAGTCGGGCCGGTCAGAACGGCGGTTCGTCGATCTCCTCCGGCGGGATGATCGGGTCGCCGCGCGCCCGGTACACCTGCCCGAGCGGGCTGATCCAAACGAACACCCCCGGTTCCGGCTGCCGGAGCGGTAGTCGATCGTGTGGTCCTGGTCGCACCGGACGGCGGGCCGGCGGCAGCCGGGCCCGCGGCAGGAACGGTCACGGAGGCGGACGTATCGGCGCTGTCCGGTGGTGGGAAGCCGCCGCCCGGGGTCGCCGTCCAGTCGCCCGGCGCGTTCCGGCCAGCTCGCGTACTGCTCGGCGATGTCGGCGATCACCGCCGCCCATCCTTCGGGCGGATCCGCCGCGAGCCGGCGCCGAGGAGGCACGCGATGATCTCGCGCTCGGACAGGTGGTGCAGGCTGCCGTCGAGCAGGCCGAGGCAGAGGTCGGCGCGGATCTCGTCCAGCGACCCGGTGTGGCCGGCGCGCTTGACGGCCCTGGCCAGCCGGTCGAGACGTTCGTACGCGGCGGCGGCCTGGTCGGCCGGCAGCGCCTGGGCGGTGTTGGTCGCGGTGCCGTCCGGGCCGCCGCCGTCCCGGACACAGACGGAACCAAACCCACCCAACGCGCCCAGCCACCAGCCGGGGACGGCACCGAGCAACCTACAAACTCAGGTCCTCGGAAATCGCGCCAGCGACTTTCGAACGAAACACAAGACGGCACGCACGAGCACGAACGAACCACTCACCGCCCCTGAGCATTCGAACAGAAGGTCGAACGGCGAGTCTCCCCGAAAACTGTCGCCCCGCCCGGCACCCTAGAACGCCATGAGCACCGTCACCGCGCTCAACATGCTGCTGGCCGGCCTCCTGGCCGGCGCGGCGATCGGCGCCGGGGTGGCCTGGGTGTTGATCGGCGCCCGGTTCAAGGTCGCTCGCGCGGACGCCGCCCGGTCCGCCGCCGATGCCTCGGCCGCCGCCCGCTCCGAGCTGGCCGCGCTCAGGGTCGAGCGGGACTCGATGATGCAGCGGATCAACGAGATGTCCGAGCAGGTCGCGTCCGCCGAACAGCGTGCCCGCCAAGCCGAGACCGAGGCCGTCGGGGCGAACGCCGCGCTGGACGCCGAGCGAACCGCCGCCATGGAACGCGAACGGCTGCTGGCCCGCCGCGACGCCGAGCTCAAGGAAACCTTCCAGGCCCTGTCCGCCGACGCTCTGGCCCGCAACAACGAGCAGTTCGTGGCGCTCGCCGAGGGCCGGCTCAAGGAGGTGACCGCCGCGCTCACCGCCAAGGCGGAGGGCGACGCGACGGCCAACAAACAGGCGATCAACGCCATGCTCGACCCGATGACGGTGACCCTGCGCCGGGTCGAGGGCCAACTGCGCACCGTGGAGAAAGAGCGGGAGTCCGCCTACGCCGGCCTTCGCGAGCAGCTCTCAGCCATGCGCCGAGGCTCCGAGCAGCTCCAAGAAGAGACGAAACAGCTGGTCAACGCCCTGCGAGCGCCGCAGGTCCGGGGCCGCTGGGGCGAGCTGCAGCTGGAGCGGATCGTGCAGCTGGCCGGCATGGTCGAGCACTGCGACTTCGACCAGCAGGTGGTGAAAACCGGCGAGGACGGCGGCGTCCGCCCGGACATGGTGGTGCACCTGGCCGGCGGGAAGCAGCTGGTGGTGGACGCCAAGGTGCCGTTCGCGGCGTACCTGGAGGCGGTGGAGACACAGGACCCGGACGTGCACGCCGAGCGGCTGACCGCCCACGCCCGCCAGCTCCGCACGCATATCGACTCGCTCGCCGCCAAGTCGTACTGGCAGGCGTTCGAGCCGAGCCCCGAGTTCGTGGTCCTGTTCGTGCCCGGCGACCCGTTCCTGGAGGCGGCGCTGCGGGCGGACCCGGCGCTGCTGGAGCACGCGTTCGCGCACAACGTCGTGGTGGCCACCCCGACCACGCTGATCGCGCTGCTGCGCACGGTGGCCTACACCTGGCGGCAGGAGGCGCTGGCCGCGAACGCCGCCCAGGTGCACGCGCTGGGCCGCGAGCTGCATTCCAGGCTGGCCACCATGGGCACCCACGTGGCCAAGCTCGGCCGCACGCTGGACTCCGCGGTGGACAGCTACAACAAGACTGTCAGCTCGCTGGAGTCGCGGGTGCTGGTCACCGCCCGCAAGCTGACCGAGCTGAAGGTCAGCGACGACGAGCTGCCGGCGCCCAGCCAGGTGGAGCGCGCGCCGCGCCAGGTGCAGGCGCCCGAGCTGGTCGCCTCGGCGGCCGACGCGCTGGTCGCGCTGCGCAAGCGCCAGTCCGGCCAGCCCGCGCTGCCCGGGCTCACGTCCGCGCACCCGGCCGAAAACGACGAGGACGACGGACGGGCTACCGTGACCGGGTGACGACCCGGCCTCCCGCACCACCGGCCCCCTCCGGCTGGCCCGTGCTCGAGCGGTCCATCCTCAGCACAGTGCTCGGGCTGCCCGGTTACGCGGCCATCGGCATCGCGTTAGGTTTCACCGCGCTCGGCGTGTTCATCGACATGAACCGGATCAACGGGCTGGGCACCATCTTCAAGGGCTGCTACTTCGCCGGCTGCGTGCTCGCGGTGTGCTGGGTCAAGCGGCGCGCGCTGTTCGGTCCGCTGGTGCAACCCCCGCTGCTGCTGGCGCTGGCGGTGCCCACGGTGGTGCTGCTCTCCGGCGGTGGCGGCTCCTCGCCCGGCATGGCCGAGCACCTGCTCTCCATCGGCGCCCCGCTGCTCAACGCGTTCCCCACGATGGCGGTGACCACCGGGTTCGCGCTGGCCATCGCGCTGCTGCGGTACGCGCTCCAGCGGCGGCCGAAGTCGGACGTACGGACTCGCCGCCGCCCGCCGGGACAGCGCACGCGCGCGTCCGGACGGCGGTCGACCGGCCGGCGCGCCGACGAGTACCCGCCGAGCGAGCGCCCCCCGATGGACCGCCGGCTGCCGAGCGAAGGCCACCGCGCCGAGCGCCCACCCGGCGGCGCCCGCCGGGCCCGCCGCGCCTGAGGTCCGGGCCGTCAGCCCCGAGCGCGGCGGGGACGCAGCTCTCGGGGCAGCGCGAAGCTCAGGGTTTCCTCGGCGGTGGTGACCTCGTCGACCTCGGCCCAGCCGCGCTCGGCCAGCCAGTCGAGCACGCCGCGCACCAGCACCTCGGGCACGGAGGCGCCGCTGGTCACGCCCACTGTCTCGACGCCGGCCAGCCACGACTCGTCGATCTCGCGGGCGAAGTCGATCAGGTAGCTGGCGCCGGCGCCGCAGTTCAGCGCCACCTCCACCAGCCGCTGCGAGTTGGACGAGTTCTTCGAGCCGACCACCAGCACCAGGTCGCAGTGCGGAGCCATCGCCTTCACCGCGACCTGGCGGTTCTGGGTGGCGTAACAGATGTCGTCGCTCGGCGGGTCCTGCATCTTCGGGAACCGCTCGCGCAGCTGGCGGACGGTCTCCATGGTCTCGTCCACGGACAGGGTCGTCTGGGACAGCCAGACCACCTTCTCCGGGTCGCGCACCCGCACCGAGTCCACCCCGCCCGGGCCGTCCACCAGCTGCACGTGCTCGGGCGCCTCGCCGGCGGTGCCCTCGACCTCCTCGTGCCCGTCGTGACCGACCAGCAGGATGTCGTAGTCCTCCCGCGCGAACCGCTTCGCCTCCTGGTGCACCTTGGTGACCAGCGGGCAGGTCGCGTCGATGGTGCGCAGCTCGCGCTCGGCGGCCTGCGCGTGCACGGCCGGGGACACGCCGTGCGCGGAGAACACCACGATCGCCCCCTCCGGCACCTGGTCGGCCTCGTCGACGAAGATCGCGCCGCGCTCGGCGAGGGTGTCCACCACGTGCCGGTTGTGCACGATCTCCTTGCGCACGTAGACCGGCGCGCCGTGCTGCTCCAGCGCCTTCTCCACCGCGATCACCGCCCGGTCCACGCCGGCGCAGTAGCCGCGAGGGCTGGCGAGCAGGACGCGCTTGGTGCCGTGTGCGGAGCGAGCGGTCATGGCCCCCAGGGTAGCCACGGATCCGCCTCATCCGGGCCGTGGTCGGACGACCCTCACCGGGTGGATGACGCGTCAGTCGCCCTTGACGTTGAGGATCTGGCGCAGCTCGTGGTCGATGGTGACCAGGTCGCGGGCGTCCTCCATGACCTGGTCGATGTCCTTGTAGGCGCCGGGGATCTCGTCCAGGAAGGCGTTCGCGTTGTCCCGGCGCCACTCGATGCCCGCCATCGCCTCGGCGAGCTGGTCGACGGTGAACCGCCGCCGCGCCTCGGTCCTGGAGAAGTTGCGGCCGGCGCCGTGCGGCGCGGAGTGGAACGAGGGCCGGTTGCCCTTGCCGGTCACCACGTACGAGCGGGTGCCCATCGAGCCCGGGATCAGCCCCCGCACGCCCTCGGCGGCGTTGATGGCGCCCTTGCGGGTCAGCCACACGTCACGGCCGAAGTGCCGCTCGCGCTCGGTGTAGTTGTGGTGGCAGGTGATCGTCTCCTCCGCGCCGACCTCACCGCCGTACCACTCGACGAGGCAGCCGACCACCCGGTCCACCATCTCCGCGCGGTTGGCCGCCGCGAACGCCTGCGCCCACCGCAGGTCGCGGATGTAGGCCCAGAACTCGTCGTCCCCCTCGGGCAGGTAGGCCAGGTCCTTGTGCGGCAGCGGGACGTACCACTTCTCGCACTGCCGCTGCGCGATCTTGACGTGGTGCATGGCGATCTTGTTGCCGACGCCCCGGGAGCCGGAGTGCAGGAACACCCACACCCGGTCCGCCTCGTCCAGGCAGACCTCGATGAAGTGGTTCCCGGACCCGAGCGAGCCGAGCTGGTGGCGCCAGTTCCCGGCGTAGCGCTCCGGGTCCACGTCCTGGCGCTCGGCGAGCCGCTCCAGCTCGTCGATGCGGCCCTTGGCGGTCTCGGACAGCGTCGCCCGGTACTTGCCCATGGACACCGGGACCTCGCGCTCGATCGCCTCGCGCAGCGGGCCGAGGTCGCGGCCGGCCAGGTCGGACGCGCGCAGCCGGGTGCGGGTAGCGGACATGCCGCAGCCGATGTCCACCCCGACCGCGGCCGGCATCACCACACCTTCGGTCGGGATCACCGAGCCGACGGTGGAGCCCATGCCCCAGTGCGCGTCGGGCATCAGCGCGACGTGCGGGGCGATGAACGGCAGCGTCGAGGTGGCGACGGCCTGCCGCCGCGCCTGGTCCTCCAGCATGGACGCCCAGGACAGCAGCCTCTTGTTGATCTGCTCCACAGCCCCAGTGTGACGCGCGTGTCACCCCGGTTTCACCGGCGGCGATTGATCCGGTCGGGTCGGCGGCTAGTCTGGTGACGCAACTGCCGCTACTAGGTGTCTGAGTGCGTCTATGAAACCGCTGCCCATGCCGATCCGGATCGCTGCCGGCCTGGTGGCCACCGCCTTGGAAGAGGCGCAGGAGCTGCCCCGCAAGCTCACCGAGCTGCCCGTCACGGCGGTCAGCCGGGCGCTGCAGACGTCGATGCGGCTCCAGCAGCGGGTGACCGAGCTGGCCATCAAGGGCGACCGGGCGCTCGGCGCGCTGCGGCCGGTGCCGGAGACGCCGACCTGGGCCCGGTTCGACGAGGACGAGGAGCTGCCGCCGCCCGGTACGAACGGCCTGGCCGGCGGCGGGGCGAAGATCACGCCGGTGCGCCTGCTGCCGGAGCCCGAGCCCGCCGCCGAGACCAAGGCCGCCGAGCCGGAGACCCCGCCCGCCGCCGGGCCGCCGAGCCAGCCCGAGTACGAGCACTGGAGCCTGCCGCAGCTGCGCGGCCGGTTCCGCCGGCTGAGCCTGGAGGAGCTGGAGGAGCTGCTCGCCTGGGAGACCACCCACCTGGACCGGCCGCCCTACGTCACCATGCTCAGCAACCGGATCGCCAGCGTCACCGGGCGGTGAACGCCGGCCCGACCAGCCCGGAACAGCCGTGGCCGGTGCGCACGGTCGCCCGCAAGGTGGCGGCCTGGATCGAGCGGCTCGGCTCGGTGTGGGTGGAGGGCCAGGTCACCCAGGTCAACGCCCGCCCGGGCACCGGCACCGCGTTCCTGGTGCTGCGCGACCCGGCCGCCGACGTGTCGCTCACCCTGACCTGTCCGATCGGCCTGATCCGCGACGCGGTGAGCAACCAGGTCACCATCGCCGACGGCAGCCGGGTGATCGTGCACGGCAAGCCGACGTTCTTCCTGTCCCGAGGCTCGTTCTCGCTGCGGGTGGACGAGATCCGCTCGGTGGGCATCGGCGAGCTGCTGGCCCGGATCGAACGGCTGCGCAAGCTGCTCGCCGCCGAGGGCCTTTTCGACCGCGAGCGCAAGCGCCGCCCGCCGTTCCTGCCGAACCAGATCGGGCTGATCACCGGCCGGGCCAGCGCCGCCGAGCACGACGTGGTGTCCAACGCGACACACCGCTGGCCGGCCGTCCGGTTCCGGATCTGCCACACCGCCACCCAGGGCGCGCTGGCCGTGCCGCAGCTCATCGACGCGCTGGAGGCCCTGGACCGCGACCCCGAGACCGACGTCATCGTGATCGCGCGCGGCGGCGGCAGCGTGGAGGACCTGCTGCCGTTCTCCGACGAGGCGCTGTGCCGCGCGGTGGCCGCCGCCCGCACCCCGGTGATCTCCGCGATCGGCCACGAGCCGGACACGCCGCTGCTCGACCACGTCGCCGACCTGCGCTGTTCCACCCCGACGGCGGCCGGGCGGACGGTCGTGCCCGACCTCGCCGAAGAGACCGCGCGGATCGCCGGCCTGCGTGACCGGGCCCGCCGCGCGCTGGCCGGCTGGGTGGACCGGGAGCGCCGGCTGCTCGACGCGCTGCGCGCCCGCCCGGTGCTCGCCGACCCCTACCGCGGCCTGGACGACCGCGCCCGCGACGTCGAGACGCTGCGCCAGAGCGTCCGCACCGCCACGCTGCGCGCCCTCGACGAACGCGCCCGCGACCTGTCTCACCTGCAATCGCGCTTGACGAGCCTCGGACCGGCGGCCACCCTGGCGCGTGGATATGCGGTAGTGCAGCTCGTGACCGACGACACAACGCCGGTGCTGCGCTCGGTGGCCGATGCCCGACCGGGCGCCCGGCTACGCATCCGGCTCACCGACGGGGCGATCCCGGCGGTGGTGGACGAACCCGACCCCACCTGAGGTCGGGCGGGGAGGACACGTCATGCCCTCGGTGGACCTGCCGGGATCCCCGGCACCCGCTACCGGAGACGGCGCGTTCCTGCCGCTGACCCTGTCGACACTGCGCGCCGGGGAGTTCGGCTCGCTGGCCGACCGCGCCCGGCGCGCCGAGGCCGCCGCCGCGCTGAGCTGGCAGGCGCTGCTCGGCGACTGCGCGTGCGCGCACCGCCGGCGCTTCCCCGACCAGTTGCGCGAGCTCACCGAGGCCGCCGGGGCGTACGCCGGCCGGACGCACCGGGCCAGGGTCGCCGAGTTCGAGCGGTGGGCCGCCGACGCGCTCGCCGAGGGGGACGGCGAGGAGTTCGCCGAGGCCTGCGCCGGCTACGACGCCGCGCTCGCGCACGCCCTGATCACGCTGACCGACCGCACCGCCGACTGAGGCGTGCGGCACCATGGCCGGCGTGAGCACAGAGAACGAGATCGACCAGCTCGGCTACGAACAGGCCCGCGACGAGCTGGCCGAGGTGGTCAGGGCGCTGGAGGTCGGCGGCCTGAGCCTGGACGACGCGCTCGCGCTCTGGGAACGCGGCGAGCGCCTGGCCCGCCGCTGCGAACAACAGCTCGCCGGCGCCCGCGACCGCGTCGACGCCGTGCTGCGCGCCGAGTCCCCGGACGAGGACTGACTCAGGCACCGTGCGTGGTGCTCGGCACGTCGTCGTCGGCCGGGTCGGTGCACTCCAGCAGCGGGTCACCCACCGGCCAGGCGGCCCGGTGCCCGCAGGCGAGGCCGAGGAGCGTGTCGTCGAGCTTGCGCAGCAGGGCCGGGACGAACACCGTGACGGGCACGACGAAGAACACGGTGACCACCTTCAATGGCTCGCGGGAATAACTCCTATCTACGTACCGAGATAGTAGTTAGCGAACCTGTGCGGAACCTGTGCCGCGGTCATGGGTCGGATCAGCGAGGCAGCGGGGGTGCGGCGGCCACCGAGGTGGCGAGCCGCTGGAACTCCGGCTCCAGGCCGTCCCCGGTGATCATCCAGCGGACGCCGTCGGCCTGGTGGACCCAGGCCTGCTCGCCGTTGCCGCCGGTGTAGCGCACCCACGCCACGCCGGCCACGTCGATCGGCGCGGCGGCCCTCGGCGGTCCCCCGGTCTCGGCGGCGACCAGGGCGCCCTCCTCGGCGCTGGACTGCACCAGGCGCAGGTAGCGGCCGCCCTCGGTGACCCATCCGACCCGGACGGTGTCGGCCTTCCGCTGGTCCACGGAGTTCGCCCGCCAGCCCGCCGGCACCGAGGGCTCGCGCACGGCGAACGGCACCTGGCGCGCGGCCCTGACCAGGCCGGCGTGCACGTCCACCCGGGGCAGCGCGGACGGGTCCACCGTGGGTCCGGCCGGGCTGAACGAGCAGCGGCTGCCGAACAGCGCGAACAGCGCGACCACCGGCAACAGGATGAGCAGGGACAGCACCATGTCACGGGGCCGGGCGCCGAGCGCGCTGCCGCGTTTCGCCCGGGTCGGGGGCGGCTCCTGGGTGCTCACGTACCCATTGTGTTCCTCAACCCGACCTGGTCGTCGGCCCGGTCTGTCAGGATCTACTGATATGAACACCTCGGAACCAGCCCCCCAGACGGCACAGCGACGGCGAGAAGCACCCGACCGGAACCTGGCGATGGAACTGGTCCGGGTCACCGAGGCGGCGGCGATGGCCGCCGGCCGATGGGTCGGGCGCGGCGACAAGAACGGTGGCGACCAGGCCGCGGTGGATGCCATGCGCAAGCTCATCCACAGCGTCTCGATGCGCGGGGTGGTGGTGATCGGGGAGGGCGAGAAAGACGAGGCCCCGATGCTGTACAACGGCGAGCTGGTCGGCGACGGGACCGGGCCGGAGTGCGACGTCGCGGTGGACCCGATCGACGGCACCACGCTGATGAGCAAGGGCATGCCGAACGCGCTGGCGGTGCTCGCGGTGGCCGAGCGGGACGCGATGTTCGACCCGTCCGCGGTGTTCTACATGGAGAAGCTCGCGGTCGGCCCGGAGGCGGCGGAGGCGATCGACATCACCGCGCCCATCGAGGAGAACGTGCGCCGGGTGGCGGCCGCCCGGTCCATCGACGTGGCCGACGTCACGGTCTGCATCCTGGACCGGCCCCGGCACGAGGAGCTGGTGCACCAGGTGCGGCGCACCGGCGCGCGCATCCACTTCATCAGCGACGGCGACGTAGCCGGCGCGATCTCGGCGGCCCGCCCCGGCACCGGGGTGGACATGCTGGCCGGCATCGGCGGCACCCCGGAAGGGATCATCGCGGCGTCCGCGCTCAAGTGCATGGGCGGTGCCATCCAGGCCAGGCTGTGGCCGCGCGACGACGCCGAGCGGGAGAAGGCGCTGGCCGCCGGGCACGACCTGGACCGGGTGCTGACCACCGACGACCTGGTGGCCGGCGACAACGTGTTCTTCTGCGCCACCGGGGTGACCGACGGCGACCTGCTGCGTGGCGTGCACTACAACCCGGGCAGCGGCTGCACCACGCAGTCCATCGTGATGCGCTCCAAGTCCGGCACCGTGCGCATGATCGACGGCTACCACCGGCTCACCAAGCTGCGGGCGTACTCCTCGGTGAACTACGACATCGAGCACGGCGGGGAGCACGAACAACCCCCGTTGCCCTGATCCGGTGAGAATCGCGGCCGGCCGCATCCCAACGCGGCCGGCCGCGTCATTCCTTATGTGATATCGCGGGTCCGAGCGTTCTGGACAGGATGATCGTCCGCGCGGCGCTGGCCGTGGTGGTCGTCGTGGTGTCGGCGGTGGGCGTCGTCACCGGCATGTCCATGCAGGGCCGGATGGCCGCCGAGCAGCGCGCCGACGCCACGGCGGCGACTCGCGCCGGCCTCAACCCAACGCCAGCACCGTCACCGCCCGCGCTCCCACCGCTACCCGTGCCGCCGCTGCCCGACCCGCCGGGGCGGCCGAACCCGCTGATCCTGACCCCGCCGCCGCCACCGCCGCCGCCTCCCCCTCCTCCCCCGCCACCGCCGAAGCCGGTCAAGGGCACGCCGTGCATGAGCAACGCCAGCGCCTGCGTCAAGCTCTCCACCGAGCAGGCCTGGCTGATCTCGAACGGCAGGGTGGTGCTCGGCCCGGTGACGATCACCAGCGGCGGGAAGGGGAAACGCACGCCGGTCGGCCTGCACCGGGTGAGCTGGAAGGACGCCAACCACAAGAGCACCGAGTTCGACGACGCGCCGATGCCGTGGTCGGTGTTCTTCGCCGAGGGCGGCATCGCGTTCCACACCGGCAGCCTGAGCCGCCAGTCCGCCGGCTGCATCCACCTCTCCGACCCGGTGGCGCGCAGGTTCTTCGCCACGCTGAGCGTCGGCGACGTCGTCCAGGTGGTCAAGTAGCGTCGGCATCATGAGCGAGTTCCGGGTCGAGCACGACACGATGGGTGAGGTACGGGTTCCGGTCGACGCGCTGTGGCGCGCGCAGACGCAGCGGGCCGTGGAGAACTTCCCGATCTCCGGGCGGGGCCTGGAGCGCGCCCAGATCCGGGCGTTGGGGCTGGTCAAGGCGGCCTGCGCGCGGGTCAACGGGCGCGGCGGCGCGCTGTCGCCCGAACTCGCGGAGGCCATCGCGGCGGCGGCCGACGAGGTCGCGGACGGCCGCCACGACGAGCACTTCCCGGTCGACGTCTTCCAGACCGGCTCCGGCACGTCGTCGAACATGAACGCCAACGAGGTCATCGCCACGCTCGCGCGGCAACGTCTGGGTGCGGACGTGCACCCGAACGACCACGTCAACGCGTCCCAGTCGTCCAACGACGTGTTCCCCACCACCATCCACCTGGCCGCGACCGAGGCGGTGGCGGCCGAGGTCATCCCCGCGCTCGGCCACCTGGCGCAGACGCTGCGCACCCGCGCCGAGGAGTGGAAGGACGTGGTCAAGGGCGGCCGCACCCACCTGATGGACGCGGTGCCGATCACGCTCGGCCAGGAGGCCGGCGGCTGGGCCACCCAGGTGGAGCAGAGCGCCGCGCGGCTGGCCGACGCCCTGCCCAGGCTGGCCGAGCTGCCCATCGGCGGCACCGCCGTCGGCACCGGCCTGAACGCCCCGGCCGGCTTCGGCGCGGCGGTGGTCGACGAGCTGCGCGCCGCCACCGGCCTTGACGTGCTCTCCGAGGCCGCCGACCACATCGCCGCGCAGGGCGCCCGCGATGGCCTGGTGGAGGCGTCCGGCGGGCTGCGCGCCGCGGCCGTCGCGCTGTTCAAGGTGGCCAACGACATCCGCTGGCTGGGCTCCGGCCCGCGCACCGGCCTCGCCGAGCTGCACCTGCCCGACCTGCAGCCCGGCAGCTCGATCATGCCCGGGAAGGTGAACCCGGTGATCTGCGAGGCGACCATGATGGTGGCCGCGCAGGTGATCGGCAACGATGCCTGCGTCGGGTTCTCCGGCGCACAGGGCAACTTCGAGCTGAACGTGATGATGCCGGTGATGGCCCGCAACGTGCTGGAGTCCGCCCGCCTGCTCGCCGCCGTCTCCCGCCTGCTGGCGGACAAGGTGGTGGCCGGCGTCCGCGCCGACACCGACCGGATGCGCGAGTACGCCGAGTCCTCCCCGTCCGTGGTCACCCCGCTCAACCGCTACCTCGGCTACGAGGAGGCCGCGTCCATCGCCAAGCAGGCCCTGGCCGAGCGCAAGACCATCCGCGACGTCGTCCTCGAACGCGGCCACGTCACCAACGGCAAGCTGACGGCCGAACAACTCGACGCCGCCCTCGACGTCCTAGCCATGACCAGAAACGGCTAGCGCAATGCGCGGTAGTCCTCGGCGATGCGGTCGAGCCGGGTCCGGCATTCGTCATCGAACACGGCCGAGGCAGCCAGCCGGTCGAACAACGCGCGGTAACCGGCTATCCGCTCGGTCTCGGTAATGATCGCCGTGCCGTCGTGTGTCCCGACCACCGCCGTGGCCCGGTCATACAGGTGGAACGCCGTTGCGGGGAACACCTCGACGGCCGTCTCCCAGCAGATCACGCCCAGGTCGACGTTCGGTAGGCGGCTCAGGCCGATCAGGTGTTCAATCTGCTCCGCCATGAGTCCGGCGGAGCGCACCGCCCAACGCAGCGAGCCTTCGGTTTGGACCAGCACCCAGTGCCGTCGGTCGTCTTCCAGCATGTGGCGCTGCCGGTTCAGCCGATCGCGCACCAGTCGGTCGTCGACCGTGGTCTCCAAGGCAACGGCCGCGTAGCCGGCGGTCTGCAGCACGCCGAGCACCATCATGGGCTGGAACGCCCGGACCTGGGTCGCGTTGCGTTCCAGTGCGGCAAACCTGCGCTGCAAGTTCGCCGTCGTCCCGGTCTGCAGGACGACCCGGGCATCGACGTAGCCGGCGTGGGCATCGCGGGTCATCCGCAGCAGGATCGCGCTGTCCGCTTCATCCGCGCCGTAGAGGCGCGCGAGCGAGTTGACCTCGTCGACGGTGAGCAGGGCGTGGCCGTTCTCGGCCCGGGATATACGCGCCTGGGCGATACCGGCACGCGACGCGACATCGACCTGCCGGAGCCCGGCGTTGGTGCGCAACGCGACAAGGATGCTCGGCAGGTCGTCGTGGCTGTGGGGTGCGTCGGTCACTGGGCTTGGGCTGTCCTCCTGTGAAGCTCGGGGTGCCGAGCCCACCAGGCGAGGAAGGGCTCGGCAGCCGCCCATGCGACGTCGCGGGCGCGGACATAGGTGGCCACCTCGTCGTGCTCCGCGACGTACGCAGATTCGAACCGGCCGTGCTGGTCGTATCTCATCGGGACGACGATATCGTCGTTGATCACCCAGAAGTCCTCCTCCTGGAGCTCATGCGGGAGCGCGTGCTCGCCTCGATGCAGGACCCGGATGTCCTCCCCGGCCGACGCGTTGTGCACGTAGCCGAACTCGCAGGCGTAACGCTCGTATGTGGTCAGCTCGTCGGACAACACCCGGACCCGGGTGGAGACCTGTCCGTTGTCCCGCTCCCGGCGGAGCGAGTCCAGCCACGGCTGCTTCCGGGACCAGGTGGGTTCCGTGGCGCCATCGAGCCAGCGCCGGTAGTCGTCGCCGTCGGAGTCAACCTCGTACGCGGGCAGCACCTCCATCCGGAACAAACGATCTCCAGGAAGCCGGAAACGCTGGTCGATGAAGCCGCCGAGCTCGTCGGCATCCATGACGATCAAACCTCCGGGATGAGTTCCGCTTCGAGCCATCCCAGCTGCTCGCCCGCGCCTACCAGATGGGCGAACGCGGCGATCTCGTCCAAGTCGGATCAGCGAGTGTGTCAATGTAGCTTGCATATTCAATGTATCTCTGAATACTAGCCTGTGCGAGCGATCCAGCGGTGGCGTCAGCGCAGGTTTGCGACGCGACTGGAGCGTGTGACGTTCCGAGACTGGCTGGCGTGGTACTTGGCCAGGGCTCGCGGCGCCCGCTGGCGGCGTCAGCGCTCAGCGGAGGCGATCCGGCGGCGCGCTGACACCATCAGTCGATCGTCTCCGATGAAGCTCTTCGACTCCGACTAGCCCAGGAACCGGTGCAGCGTCCCGGCGGTCTGCTCGTCGGCGGGGCCTGTTCGCCGCGCTCAGCTCGGTGGACATGTTGTACGCGCTGGTGATCGTCTCCTCGGTGCAGGTGCTGTCCTCGATCGGCATCGGCGTGCTCGCCGCCGGCCTGCCCGACCCGAGGTCATAATCGAGGGCGTGTTGTTCGCCGAGGTCGTGGCGGTGTCCGCCGCCGTGGGAGCCACCCGGTCGCGCAAGGCCAAGGTCGCCGCGCTGGCCGGGTTGCTCCGCGCGCTGGACAACGCCGAGGTCGCGCCCGCCGTGGCCTGGCTGTCCGGCGAGCCCCGGCAGGGCCGCATCGGCACCGGCTGGCGGACCCTCGCCGCCCTGGACGTCACGCCGGCGCCGGCCCCAACGCTGGCCGTCGAGCGGGTGGACGCCGCGCTGTCCGCGCTCGCCGCCAACACCGGGGCCGGCTCGGCGCGCCGCCGCTCCGAGCTGCTCGCCGAGCTGTGGGGCGCGGCCACCGAGGACGAGCAGCGCTTCCTGTTCCGGCTGCTCACCGGCGAGCTGCGGCAGGGCGCGCTGGAAGGCGTGCTCACCGAGGCGGTGGCGGCGGCCTCCGAGGTGCCCTCCGAGCTGGTCAGGCGCGGGCTGATGCTGTCCGGCGACCTGGGCGTGACGGCCGGGGCCGCGCTGGCCGGCGGGGCGGACGCGGTGGCCGCGTTCCGGCTGGAGGTGGGCCGGGGCGTCCGGCCGATGCTGGCCTCGCCGGCGGACTCCCTGGACGCCGCCCTCGCCGAGCTGGGCGGGCGCGTCACCGTCGAGTACAAGCTGGACGGCGCGCGCATCCAGGTGCACCGCGATGGCGACGAGATCGCCGTGTTCACCCGCACCCTGCGCGACGTCACCGCCCGGGTGCCCGAGCTGGTGGCGCTGGCCCGCGAGCTGCCCTGCCGCTCGGTGGTGCTGGACGGCGAGTCGCTGGCGCTCACCGACGACGGCCGCCCCCGCCCGTTCCAGGAGTCCATGAGCAACACCAGCGCCGGCGTGCAGCGGCCGCGCTTCTTCGACTGCCTGCACCTCGACGGCGTCGACCTCCTGGACGCCCCCCTGCACGAGCGCCTGACCGCCCTGGACAAGGTCGCAGCCCCACTCCGAATGCCCGGCCTCATGGAGCCGTCCGAGCCCGACGCCGCCGCCCTGCTCGACAAGGCCCTCGCCGACGGCCACGAAGGCGTCATGGTCAAGTCCCTGGACGCCCCCTACGCCGCGGGTCGCCGTGGCCGCTCGTGGCAGAAGGTCAAGCCCGCCCACACCCTGGACCTGGTGGTCCTCGCCGTCGAATGGGGCTACGGCCGCCGCACCGGCAAGCTCTCCAACATCCACCTCGGCGCCCGCGACCCCGACGGCGGCCCGCCCATCATGGTCGGCAAGACCTTCAAAGGCATGACCGACGACCTCCTCGACTGGCAAACCAAAACGTTCTCCGAACACGCCCAACACACCGACGGCCACGTAGTCCACCTCCCCCCAAAGTTCGTGGTCGAGATCGAACTGGACGGAGTCCAAACCAGCACCCGCTACCCCGGCGGAGTAGCCCTCCGCTTCGCCCGCGTCCAGCGCTACCGCCCCGACAAGACCCCCGCCGACGCCGACACCATCGACACCGTCCGAAAACTCCGCGAGTCGGGATTTTCGTCAGGGTGAGTCGGGATTTTTCTCAGGCGTACCCTGTAGATCCTGTGCGCTTCCTACCCGGGCACGACGCCCACTCCCGCGACCTGACCTACGACGACGTCTTCCTCGTCCCCCGCCGCTCCTCGGTGGCCTCCAGGTTCGACGTCGACCTCGCCACCGCTGACGGCACCGGCGCCCAGATCCCGGTGGTCGCGGCCAACATGACGGCGGTGGCCGGCCGCCGGATGGCCGAGACGCTGGCCCGCCGGGGTGCCCTCACCGCGCTCCCCCAGGACGTCGCCCCGGAGGCCGTCGCGGACATCGTGGCCTGGGTCAAGTCCCGCCACCCGGTCTGGGACACCCCGCTGGTCCTCACCGCCGACCAGGCCGTGGCGGACGCGATCAACCTGCTGCCTAAGCGCGCGCACGACGCCGTCGTGGTGGTCGACGAGCACGGCCGGCCGCTGGGCACCGTGGACGAGGCGGCCTGCGCCGGCGTGGACAGGTTCACCAGGCTCGCCGACGTGCTCACCCCGGACCCCGTCACCCTCCCGCTGGCCACCGCCCCCAAGGACGTGTTCGACGCGCTGGCGCACCGCCCCGAGCACGTCGCCCTCGGGCTGGACGACCAGGGACGCCTGGCCGGCATCCTCACCCGGCTCGGGGCGCTGCGCGCGGACATCTACCGCCCGGCGCTCGACGACCGGAGCCGGCTGCGGGTGGCCGCCGCGCTCGGGGTGAACGGCGACGTGGCCGCCAAGGCGAAGGCGCTGCTGGACGCCGAGGTCGACGTGCTGGTGGTGGACACCGCGCACGGCCACCAGGAGAAGATGCTCGCCGCGCTGGCCGCCGTGCGCGCCGCCGTGGACGGTCACGGCCACCACGAGGTCCCGGTCGTGGCCGGCAACGTGGTCACCGCCGAGGGCGTGCGGGACCTGGTGACGGCGGGCGCGGACATCGTCAAGGTCGGCGTCGGCCCTGGCGCGATGTGCACCACGCGGATGATGACCGGCGTGGGCCGCCCGCAGTTCTCCGCCGTGGCCGAGTGCGCGGCCGCCGCCCGCGAGCTGGGCCGGCACGTCTGGGCCGACGGCGGCGTCCGCCACCCCAGGGACGTGGCGCTGGCGCTGGCCGCCGGGGCGTCCGCGGTCATGATCGGCTCGTGGTTCGCCGGCAGCTACGAGTCCCCGGGCGACCTACTCCGCGACGAGACCGGCCGCCCGTACAAGGAGTCCTTCGGCATGGCGTCCAAGCGCGCCGTGATCGCCCGAAGCCGGGGCGAGGACGCCTTCGAACGAGCCCGCCGGGAGCTGTTCGAAGAGGGCATCTCCAGCGGCAAGATGCTGCTCGACCCGGTCCGCCCCGGCGTCGAGGACCTGCTGGACGAGATCTGCTCCGGCGTCCGCTCGGCCTGCACCTACGCGGGCGCCGCCACCCTCGAACAACTGCACGCCCAGGCCGTCCTCGGCATCCAGTCCGCGTCCGGCTTCGCCGAAGGCACCCCCAAGCCGTGAGTGGCTAGGGCCGCTATGACGGCCCTAGCCACTCACGGGTAGCACCTACGCGACGTCCCCTTCCAACATCTCCGTCACCAACGCCGCGATCGCCGAGCGCTCCGACCGGGCCAGCGTGACGTGCGCGAACAGCGGGTGTCCCTTGAGCTTTTCGATCACGGCGGCCACCCCGTCGTGCCGTCCGACCCGCAGGTTGTCCCGCTGCGCCACGTCATGCGTGAGCACCACCCGCGAGCCCGAACCCAGCCGCGACAGCACGGTGAGCAGCACGTTGCGCTCCAGCGACTGCGCCTCGTCCACGATCACGAACGCGTCGTGCAGCGAGCGGCCCCTGATGTGGGTCAGCGGCAGCACCTCGAGCATGCCCCGGGACAGCACCTCGTCCACCACCTCGGAGCTGACCAGCGCGCCGAGCGTGTCGAACACCGCCTGCGCCCAGGGCGCCATCTTCTCGCTCTCGTTGCCGGGCAGGTAGCCCAGCTCCTGCCCGCCGACGGCGTACACCGGGCGGAACACCACCACCCGCCGGTGCTGCTGGCGCTCCAGCACCGCCTCCAGCCCGGCGCACAGCGCGAGCGCGGACTTGCCGGTGCCGGCCCGCCCGCCCAGCGAGACGATGCCCACGTCCGGGTCGAGCAGCAGGTCCAGCGCGATCCGCTGCTCGGCCGAGCGCCCGTGCAGCCCGAACGCCTCCCGGTCGCCGCGCACCAGCTTGATCCGCTTGTCCGGCGCGACCCTGCCCAGCGCGGCGGTGCCGGCGCCGAGCAGCCGCAGCCCGGTGTGGCAGGGCAGCTCGCGCACCCACTCCAGCTCCGTCCCCGCCGGATCCAGCGAACCGTCCCTGAACAGCGCGTCCACCGCGTCCGAGCAGGTCACCTCGACGTCGGCCAGCCCGGTCCAGCCGGAGGGAACGACGTCCTGGGCGCGGTACTCGTCGGCGACCAGCCCCACGGCGGCCGCCTTGACCCGCAGTGGCATGTCCTTGGTGACCAGCGTGACGCCGGAGCCGTCGCGCTCCGAGGAGAGGTTCAGCGCGCAGGCCAGGATGCGGCTGTCGTTGGTGTCCGTCCGAAACCCGGCGGGGAGCACCTCGGGGTCGGTGTGGTTCAGCTCCACCCGCACGGTGCCGCCGCCGTCGCCCACCGGCACCGGCGTGTCCAACCGTCCGTGCTTGACCCGCAGGTCGTCCAGCAGGCGCAGCGCCTCCCTGGCGAACCAGCCGAGCTCCGGGTGATGCCGTTTGCCCTCCAACTCGGAGACGACCACCAGCGGCAGGACCACGTCGTGTTCATCGAACCTGGTGACCGCCCAGGGGTCGGACAGCAGCACCGAGGTGTCCAGGACGTAGCAGCGGCGGCCGGGGCCGGCCGCCGGTGTGGTGGTTGCTGACCCGGTCACGCCGTTGGCGGCGGCGGTCGGGGCGGAGCTGGAGGCGGGACGTCGTGCGGTCACGGCTACTCCCTCGCGGGTACGGCACCGCACCCGCACTGGTGGTGGGCCGGCTGGCCCCGACCGGACGTGGCCTCGGGACGTCGGCGCTGTTACCGAACGCCCCTCACCACGGCCGCGAGGGCCGGGTGCCGGCCCCCCGTGCTAGTGACAGCCACGATCTGGGCCTCCCGGGCGGCCCGCATCGGATACGGCCCGCCAAGGTGCACGCTACCGGCGCCGGACGGGGTCTGGTCAACAAAACGCGGGCACATTCCGTGATCTGTGACGAGCAACAACCGGGTCGAGTTACCGCTTGCCGCACCAGGTCAACCGCACGACGTTTAAAGATCGACAAGAACTACCCAGCGTTAACGTCGGTGTCACCACCGGCAGGTATGGCCAGCGCCGCGCGCACGGCGGACGGGGTGAGTGCCCCGTCCAGCAACGTCGCGTACCTGGCCAGCACCGGCTCGCCGGGCGCCGCCGCCGCGAGCCAGCGCCCCACCAGCCGGTGCCCCTCGACGTAGGTGGTGGTGTACGCCCGCCACAGCGGATGGCGCATGAACCGCAGCATCTGCACCGCCCGCGCCTCGCTCACCAGCAGCCACCGCCGCAGGTAGGCCACCACCTCGTCCGGGTCCGCGCCCGATTCGTGCAGCATCAGCGCGGCGTCCTGGCGCGCCGGCATCAGCCGGGCCGCCGCCAGCTCCACCCGCTCGGCCAGCTCGCCGTCCATCCGGATGCCCAGCTCGGCGAGCACGCCCTGCGCCCACCGCCCCCACCCCGGGCCGACGGCGGCGGCCAGGCCCAGCTCGGCGAGCCCCTCGGAGACCAGGCACTCCGGGGTGTTCACCAGGAACAGGCCGTGCTCCGGCCAGCCCGCGCCGCGCACCTGGACCAGCTCGCGGCGGCACCGCTCGGTGTGATGGCCGGGGTACGCCTCGTGCGCCACCAGGTGCGGCAGCGTCGACGCCCGCCGCGCCATGTCCGCGTTGACCACCACCTTGGACCGGTAGCCGCCGAGGTAGTGGTTGAAGCCGCTCCACGGCCGGTCGCCAGCGAGCTCGTAGTACACGGTCTCGCCGGCCGGCAGCTCCACCGTCCGACCGGTCAGCGCACGCAGCGCGCCGGACAACGCCTGCACCGCCGGTCCGAGCAGCGCGCGGGGCAGCTCCTCCCGCTTGCGGTACGCCGCCATCCGCGCCGCCAGCGGCCCGCCGCCGGGCAGCAGCCCGGCCAGCTCGGCGTGCGCGGCCCGGTAGTCGTCCGGTTCGCCCCACTCGACCTCGGTGTCGAAGTACGCGCGCAGCTCCGTGCGGAACGGCGGGGCCGGCCCGACCAGCCGCCGCATCGCGCACTCCAGCGCCGCGAGCTGGCGGTCCAGGAAGTCCGCCCGGCGCGCCGGCAACCCCGCCGATGCCACCTCGCCACGCAGCCGAGCGGCCCGTTCCGCCAGCTCACCAGGGGCCGGCAGCGGCCCGGACGCCACCGCCGAGCGCCACGAGGGGTCGCCGCTGAACGCGTCGACGAGGCCCGGCAGCACCCGGCCGCACCGCAGCCCGAGCAGTACGTACTCGCGCGCCACCGCTCCGGCCTTCACGGGCGCGGGATGCTACTCGGCCGGCCCGTCAACCGCGGCGTCTCTCGCCGTTCTCCGCCGCCTGCCGCCATGTGGGCGGTACCCGCGGGTAGCTGCCCCATCCGGGTACGAACCAACTACCCTGTGCTACGCTCCGTCGGCAAATGAGTGGTGACGGAGCTCTGAAAAGTCACCCGATCGGAGGCATAACCTCGGCAAAACGCGTCAAGTCACACGATAGTGGTACGTGGTTTTGCCGGGGACGATCTCGGCAGTAGTTTCGTCCCAGTCAGCGCGGGCTCCCCAAGCATCCATCGCTGACGTCGTGAGAAGGGGGCCGACGCCGTCACAGGCGTTGGTTGACTCGATCCAGGAGATGACACTGTGCTGAAGAAGGCTGGAATCGTAGTGGCTGCTGCCGCGGCCGGTCTGCTCGCCGTGAGCCCGCTGGCCTTCGCTGGCGACTACGACGGCGACAGCGATGGCGGCCACGATGGCGACGGCGGCAAGAGCCACCACCACGCCAAGAAGGCCGACTGCGAGCAGGACAACAGCTCGGAGAACGGCGACACCAAGCAGAGCGGGCTCGTCAACCTGAACAACACCACCGCTCAGGTTCCGATCCAGGCTTGCGGTAACCACGTCGGCATCCTCGACGGTGCCTTCGGCATCCTGGGCAAGGCCGAGAACAAGCAGGTCAACGACTGACATGTCGTTGACCTGCGGGGAGGCGCGCCCGAGCACTCGGGCGTACTTCCCTGCGGGCAATGCTCGACCGGAGCCCGGTGATGCACCTTTGTCGGTGCGTCACCGGGCTTCTGCATGTCTCAGGGCCGATCTTCCGATTCACCCGAAAGTGGCCGTAACTTTTGGTGGATTGCTTGGGGTGCCAATTCCGGCCCCAAATTTTGGATCCCTGAGAAGACCGGGTATATTGGACCTGTCAGCGAGGGCTCCCCAAACAACCGCTGACGAACCACGGGGCGAGCGTCGGAACGATGCCGCCAATGGAACAGGAGAGTAACTGTGCTGAAGAAGGCTGGAATCGTGGTGGCGGCTGCCGCTGCCGGTCTGCTCGCCGTGAGCCCTCTCGCTTTCGCGGACACCGAGCAGCACGGCCTGGTCAACGTCAATGACACGACCGTGCAGGTGCCGATCCAGGCCTGTGGCAACCACATCGGCATCGTCGATGGCGCGTTTGGCATCCTGGGCTCGGCCAAGAACAAGCAGGTCAACAGCGGCGACTGCTCGCAGGACAACAGCTCCGAGAACGACTGAGCTTAGCGTTTCCGCCAAGAAGGGCGTCGGACCTCGGTCCGGCGCCCTTCTTGCATGTCCGGTCACGGGCGGCTGACCGGCCAGGATCGTGCTCGACCGAAATTCAGCTACCTTATTCACCCGAAAGTGGCCGTAACTCGCGCCCTCGATACGCACGGCAACCTCGTAAAAAGGACTTGCACCTGTTGAATTCCTGAGAGGGTTCGTTACACTCAAACCTGCCAGTGAGGGCTCCCCACCTGAACGCCACTGGTGACCCCCGGGCGGCAACGGTGCCGTCGATCGAACAGGAGAACAACCGTGCTGAAAAAGGCTGGGATCGTGGTGGCGGCAGCCGCCGCCGGCCTGCTGGCCGTGAGTCCTCTCGCGTTCGCGAGCGACACGGACCAGAGTGGTGGCTACTGGAACTCCAACAACAACACCCGCCAGCACCCGACGCAGGCCTGCGACAACCACGTCGGGATCATCGATGGCGCATTCGCCCTCGGCCTTAAGTCCGAGGCGAGCAACGAGCAGGAAAACAGCGGCGACTGCAAGCAGGAGAACAGCTCCAAGAACTGAGCTCGCCGCACCGCTCCCGGAGGGGCGTCGGACCGCTGTCCGGCGCCCCTCCGGCGCGTGTAGGGCACCCATCAGCCGTTCGCTATACAAGATAGCTGCCTCATTCACTCGAACGTGACCGTAACTCGCGAGGCCGATACACAGCGCAACCTCGTAAAAGTGCGTGGGGGATGTTGAGCCCCTGAGAAGATCCGTTACACTTATCAGTGCCAGTGAGGGCTCCCCAACCAAATGCCACTGGCACGACCCCCGGGCGGGTGCAGTTGCCGCCGATCGATCAACAGGAGAGAAATACTGTGCTGAAGAAGGCTGGAATCGTGGTCGCGGCTACCGCCGCTGGTCTGCTGGCCGTGAGCCCTCTCGCTTTCGCGGACACCGAGCAGGACGGGCACGTCAACGTCAACGGCACCACCGTGCAGGCGCCCGCCCAGGCCTGCAGCAACCACGTCGGCGTCGTCGACGGTGCGTTTGGGATCGGCGGCAAGGCCGAGAACAAGCAGGTCAACAGCGGTGACTGCGAGCAGAACAACAGCTCCGAGAACTGAGCTTGAGTACTGCCTGAGAAGGGCGTCGGACCTCGGGTCCGGCGCCCTTCTCGTCTGTTAGGGCCGGTCACACGGCCGGTGCGGGTCGGTCACCCGAAAGTGGGCATAACTCCCGACGGAAATGCACTGAGTAGTTTTCGTTATCAAGCTAAGGGCTGTTGAATTCTCGAGTGGGTTCGGTACTCTCGTTACCCGTCGGTAAGGGCTCCCCACCAACTACCGGCGCGACCCCCGGGCGGCAACGGTGCCGCCGATCGAACAGGAGAACAACCGTGCTGAAAAAGGCTGGAATCGTGGTGGCGGCGGCCGCCGCCGGTCTGCTCGCCGTGAGCCCCCTGGCGTTCGCGAGCGACACCGACCAGCATGGCGACGTCAACATCAACGGTACGACGCTTCAGCTGCCGATCCAGGCGTGCAACAACCACGGCGGCGGCAGCGGTGCCTACGCCGGCGGCCCCGGCGCCAAGGCGAGCAACGAGCAGGTCAACAGCGGCGACTGCGAGCAGAGCAACAGCTCGGAGAACTGAGCACTCACCGCACCGAAGGGCGTCGGACCACCTGGGTCCGGCGCCTTTCGCATGTCGTGAGGAGCGTGGTGAGCGTCAGGAGCCGAAGCGGCGGTGCCGGATGCCGTAGTCGCGCAGCGCGCGCAGGAAGTCCACCCGGCGGAACTCCGGCCAGTACGCCTCGCAGAACCAGAACTCCGAGTGCGCCGACTGCCACAGCAGGAACCCGGACAGCCGCTGCTCGCCGGAGGTCCTGATCACCAGGTCCGGGTCCGGCTGGCCCGAGGTGTAGAGGTGCTCGGCGATGTGGTCCACGTCCAGCACCTCGGCCAGCTCCTCGATCGAGGTGCCGCTCTCGGCGTGGCGCAGCAGCAGCTTGCGCACCGCGTCGGCGATCTCGCGGCGCCCGCCGTAGCCGACCGCGATGTTGACCTGCATGCCGGTGCGCTGGGCGGTGCGCGCGGCCGCGCCGCTGAGCTTGCTCGCCGCCTCGGTGGGCAGCAGGTCCAGCGCGCCCACCACCCGCACCCGCCACGGCCGGCCCGGCGAGCTCAGCTCGTCGACGACGCCGACGATGATGTCCAGCAGCGGGCGCAGTTCGTTGTCCGGCCGGGTCAGGTTGTCGGTGGACAGCAGCCACAGCGTGACCAGCTCGACGCCCGCCTCCCGGCACCAGCCGAGCAGGTCGGTGATCCGGGACGCGCCGGCGCGGTGGCCGTCGTTGACGTCCAGCAGCCCGGCGTCGCGGGCCCAGCGCCGGTTGCCGTCCAGGATGACGCCGACGTGCCGGGGCCGCTGCGCCGTCGCAAGCTGCCGTCGCAGCTTCCGTTCATATGCGGAATACAGCAGGTTGCGCACGCCCACGGACGAGAAGAGTACGCCGGTGGCAACGACCCCCCGCGCGCTCACCCTCCGCCGGCACCTGTGTCCGTCACCACGAGTCCGTCCTAATGTCCTGAACACCCCGCCGCCGTGGCCTACCATCTCAGGGGTGAGCAGCGGGACGACCACCGCCGACGCACTCTCGACGATGCCGCCCAAGCCCCGGCTGCGCGGCCGCCTGCACCAGGCGTCATTCATCGCGTCCATGGCGGCCGGAGCCACCCTGGTCACCACCGCGGCGATCACCAGCTCGGGCCTCGCGGTGGCGGCCACCGCCGTCTACGTGGCCACCGTGCTCGGCCTGTTCGGCATCAGCTCGCTCTACCACCGCTGGCCGTGGCGCTCGGAGCGCTCCCGCTCCTGGATGCGCCGCCTGGACCACTCGATGATCTTCCTGTTCATCGCCGGCACCTACACCCCGGTGGCCGCCATGGCGCTGGGCTCGAACACCAGGGTGGTGGTGCTCGCGGTGGTGTGGGGCGGCGCGCTGGGGGGTGTGGCGCTGCAGCTGGTCTGGCCGCGCGCGCCGCGCTGGGTCGGCGTGCCGTTCTACCTCGCGCTCGGTTACGTCGCCCTGTTCGTGCTGCCCGACCTGTGGCGCCAGGCCGGGGCGACCGCGCTGATCCTGCTGCTCGCCGGCGGCCTGCTCTACACCATCGGCGCGGTCTGCTACGCCATCCGTCGCCCGAACCCCTGGCCGGAGACGTTCGGCTTCCACGAGTTCTTCCACGCGGCCACCGTGCTCGCCGCGCTCTGCCACTACGTCGCCATCTGGTTCGTGCTAGTCAGTTCCTGACCCGTCGGGGCCCCGCCCGCGCAGCTCGTCCACCTTGGCCATCGCGTCGCGCAGCTCGGACAGCCAGTCCTCGGTGTGCTGGCCGACCAGCCGCACCGCCCAGGCCAGCGCGTCCGAGCGGGACCGGGCCACGCCCGCGTCCACCAGCGTGTCCAGCACGATCCGCTCCGGCTGGCGCAGCCGGGTCATCACCGGCACGGACAGCGTGGTGAACAGCTCCTCCGTCCCCCCAAGCCGGGCTCCCCAGGCCACCTTGCGGCGATACTTGTGCTCGGCCTGGCGCGCGATATCGATGCGCTCGTCGCGGGTCTGCTCGCGGAACCGCGAGATCCGGCCGGAGATCGCCGCGGCCCGGTTGGCGCGCCCGGCGTCGTCGTCGGCGAACTCCTCGGTCAGCGCCGGCAGCTCGCCGATCACCAGGATCTCCTCCCGGTCCACCCTGACCTCGGGGGCGGCGGTGAACCAGCCGTCCGGCAACCGGCCGCCCAGCCAGGCCGCGGCGTCCTCGGCGGACGGCAGGTCGGCCTGCTGCCACCCGCCGCGCCCGTGACCGCGTCCCGGGCCTCGGCCGGGCCATCCCCGGTGCGTGCGTCCCACCATCATCGTCAACTCCCCTGTCTCACGTTCGATGCTTACAGTATTACACGCATGCATCCACAACTTGCCAGAAATTCCGGGAGCATGAGCCGCATGGGGACGGGCACGTTGCATCAGTTGCTCGACGTGGTGCTGCGGCTCGGCGCGGAACGCCGGGTGGAGCCGGTGCTGCGGCGGGTGGTGGACGCGGCGCGCGAGCTGACCGGCGCGGGCTACGCGGCGATCGGGGTGCCGGACGGGGCCGGCGGGTTCGAGCGGTTCCTCACCTCCGGCATCGACTCGGCCACCTGGTCGCGGATCGGCGCGCTGCCCCGCACGCACGGCCTGCTCGGCGTGGTGCTGTGCGACCCGAACGCGCTGCGGCTGGCCGACGTGCGCGCCGACCCCCGGTTCCGGGGCTGGCCCGGCGCGCACCCGGACATGGGGGCGTTCCTGGCGGTGCCGATCATGGCCGGCGGCGACGTGGTGGCCGAGGTCTTCCTGGCCAACCCGGCCGGCGGCGCCGAGTTCTCCGACGCCGACCTGCACGTGGTGGAGGCGCTGGCCGGGCACGCCGCGCTGGCGGTGGTCACCGCGCAGCGGCTGGAGCGGCTGCGCGAGCTGTCCATCGTGTCCGAGCGCACCCGGATCGCCCGTGAGCTGCACGACTCGGTGACCCAGACGCTGTTCAGCCTGAGCCTCGCGGCCGAGTCGGCGTCCGCGCTGGCCCCGCCGGACGGAGCCGGGGAGCTGCGCGCACAGCTGGACCGGGTCCGCGAGCTGGCCCAGCTCGGGCTGGACGAGCTGCGCGAGCTGGTGGACACGCTGCGCCCGGCCGACCTCGGGCGCGACGGGCTGGCCAGCGCGCTGCGCACCCGGATCGACCTGCTGCGCGCGGTGCACGGGGTGCCGATCGCGCTGCACGCCAGGGCCACCCGCCCGGTCGGCGAGGCGCTCGGCCGGGAGCTTCTGAAGATCACGAACGAGGCGGTGGGCAACGCGCTGCGCCACGCCGGGGACGCGGCCCGCGTGACCGTCCGCCTCGAGGCGACCGGCCCGACCGCGCGGCTCACCGTGTCCGACGACGGCGCCGGGTTCGACCTGGCCGCCACCCTGCGCACGTCGCGGCGGCTGGGGCTGGCCAGCATGCGCGAGCGCGCCGAGGCGCTGGGCGGGACGCTGGACATCGACACCGCGCCCGGGGCCGGCACCACCGTGACGCTGGAGGTGCCGTTGCCATGACGCGCGTGATCCGCGTGCTGCTGGTGGACGACCACGAGCTGGTCAGGGTGGGCCTGCGCACCTTCCTGGAGCTGCAGGCCGACATGGCGGTGGTCGGCGAGGCGGGCAGCGGCGAGCGGGCGCTGGCCCTGGTCGCCTCGGCCGCGCCGGACATCGTGCTGCTGGACCTGGTGCTGCCCGGGATGAGCGGGCTGGACACGGCCCGGGCGCTGCGCGCGGCGCACCCGGACGTCAAGATCGTCGTGCTGACCTCGTTCTCCGGCCAGGACCAGGTGCTCCCGGTGGTGCGCGCCGGGGTGGACGGCTACCTGCTCAAGGACGTCGGGCCGCGCGAGCTGGCCGACGCGCTGCGCGCGGTGCACGCCGGCGGGTCGCCGCTGCACCCGACGGTGGCCGCCACCGTGATGCGCTCGGTCACCACCGACGACCCGCTCACCCCGCGCGAGCGCGAGGTGCTGCGGCTGATCGCGCGCGGGCTGTCCAACCGGCAGATCGCCCGCGAGCTGGTGCTGTCCGAGAAGACCGTCAAGACGCACGTCAGCGCCGTGCTCGCCAAGCTCGGCGTGGCCGACCGCACCCAGGCCGCCCTGCTGGCCATCCGCGACGGCCTCGGCTAGCTCGACACGTCCTTGACAACGGGACGCGACCGGCGCAATACTGAACCACATGGTTCAGCGTTACGGCCTCGACGCCTCGTTCGCGGCGCTCGCGGACCCCACCCGACGGGGCATCCTGGAGCGGCTCGCGCGGGGTGTCGCGTCGGTGACCGAGCTGGCCGAGCGCTTCGAGATGACCTTGACCGGCATGAAGAAGCACATCGGTCTGCTCGAGGACGCCGGCATGGTCGTCACGGAGAAGCGCGGCAGGGTCCGCTACTGCCGGCTCGGCGCCAACGCGCTCGAACGCGAGGTCGCGTGGATCCGCGGCTACCAGCGCGACCTCGCCGCCCGCATGGACCGCCTCGAAGAGTTCCTCGACCGAACGGAGAACGACCGATGACCACGATCACCACCCCGTCCGACCGCACCATCCGCACCGAGCGGGTGTTCAACGCCTCCCGGGAGCGGGTGTGGGACGCGCACACCGTGCCCGAGCAGCTGGCCCAGTGGTGGGGCCGGGGCAACAAGCTGGTGATCGAGCGCTGGGAGTTCGAGCGCGGCGGCCACTGGCGGTTCGTCGAGCACTCCGAAGAGGACGCCGCGGGAACGCACGGATTCGAGGGCCGGTTCCGGGAGATCGCCCCCATCGAGCGGCTGGTCCAGACGTTCGAGTGGGACGGCATGCCCGGCCACGTCTGCGTCGAGACGGCGACGTTCACCGACCTCGGCGACGGCCGCACCAAGGTGACGGTGGAGAGCCTGTTCCACACCGACGAGGAGCGCGACGGCATGCTCCACTCCGGCATGGAGCACGGCCTCAACGCCAGCTACGCCGCCCTCGACACCCTGCTCGCGGCCGGCTGACGTCCGCGCCGAGCGGTCCTAGGACGAAGGTCGCACCGGGTCCGGGCTCGCGGCCGAGGGCGGTGACGCGGTCGGAGCGCAGCGTGGAGGCATGCCAACCGCGATCATCACCGGAGCGTCCACCGGGCTCGGCAGGGCGCTCGCGTCCGACCTGTCCGCCGGCGGATGGCGTCTCGTCGTGGACGCCCGCACCGCCACCGAGCTGTACGACGCCGCCGCGCCCTGGCCGCGCGCCACGGACATCCCCGGCGACGTCACCTCCGAGGACCATCGGGTCGAGCTGGTCGCCGCCGCCGGTGACCGGCTCGACCTGCTGGTGCTCAACGCCTCCTCGCTCGGCCAGGCGCCGCTGCCGCCGCTGGCCGAGTACCGGCTCGACGAGCTGCGCGCGGTGCTGGAGACGAACACCGTCGCGCCGTTGCGCCTGGTCCAGCTCGCGCTGCCGGCGCTGCGGGCGGCGGCCGGGGCGGTGCTGGCGATCAGCAGCGACGCCGCCGTCGAGGGCTACCCCGGGTGGGGCGGGTACGGCGCGAGCAAGGCCGCGCTGGAGCAGCTGGTTCGAGTGCTCGCGGCGGAGGAGCCCGGGTTGCGGGCGTACTCGGTGGACCCCGGCGACCTGCGCACCCGGATGCATGCGGCGGCCTACCCCGGCGAGGACATCAGCGACCGGCCGGAGCCGGAGACGGCGGTGCCCGCGCTGCGCCGGCTCATCGACGGCGGGCTGCCATCCGGCCGGTACGCCGCGCGCGACCTGCTCGCCGAGGCCGGCACGTGACCGCCGCGCTCCCGTCGACCCTGCCCGACGGCGCGCTGGCCACCGCCCCGGCCGAGGCGCGCGGGCTGGCCAGGGACGGGGTGCGGCTGCTGGTCGCCGGCCCGGACGGGCTCCGGCACCGCACGGCGGCCACCCTGGCCGGCGCGCTGCGGGCCGGCGACCTGCTGGTGGTCAACACGTCGGACACCCTGCCCGCCGCGCTGACCGGCGTCACCGCCGACGGCGAACGCGTCGAGGCGCACCTGTCCACGCTGGAGCCGGGCGGCGACTACCGCTATCCGGCCGCGCTGCGGGCCACCGCGTCGCGCTGGGTCGTCGAGGTCCGCACCGGGCCGCGCTGGCCGGCCGGGCCGCTCGGCGGCGAGCCGTCCCAGGCCGACCGCACCGGCGCCCGGATCCGGCTGGCCGGCGGCGGCGCGCTGGACGTGCTGGCCCCGACCGCGAGCCGGCGGCTGTGGTCGGCCGAGCTGCGCACGCCCGCGCCGCTGCTGGCCTGGCTCACCGAGCACGGCGACCCGATCCGCTACCGGTACGTCTCGGCGCGCTGGCCGCTCTCGGCGTACCGCACGCCGTACGCGGACACCCCGGGCAGCGCCGAGATGCCCAGCGCCGGCCGGGCGCTCACCCCTCGGGTACTGCGCCGGCTGGCCGGGCGCGGGGTGCGGGTGGCCGGGCTGGTGCTGCACACCGGGGTGTCCTCGCTGGACCCCGGCGACGGCCCGCACCCGGAGTGGTTCGAGGTCCCGGCGTCCACCGCCGAGGCGGTCGCGGCCACCCGGGCCGAGGGGGGCCGGGTGGTCGCGGTCGGCACCACGGTGGTGCGCGCGCTGGAGTCGGCGGGCGGGCGCGCCGCGTCCGGCTGGACCGACCTGGTGATCACCCCGGCGCGCGGGGCACCGACGGTGGACGGCCTGCTCACCGGGTGGCACGAGCCGGCGGCCTCGCACCTGCTCATGCTGGAGGCGATCGCCGGCAGGGCGCTGCTGGCCGAGTCCTACGCCGAGGCGCTGGCGCACGGCTACCGCTGGCACGAGTTCGGCGACCTGCACCTGATCCTGCCGCGCTGAAACTGTCGGGGGCGTCGGGCACGCTGGGCACATGGTGAGCTGGGCGGATGTACAGGCATCGGCGCCGGAGTTCGCGGCCGGCGTGCGGGCGATCTTCGACAAGGGCAAGCACAAGACGATCGCGACGCTCCGGGCCGACGGGGCGCCGAGGATCAGCGGCATCGAGGCGGAGTTCGCGGGCGGCGAGCTGACCTTCGGCTCGATGCCGGGCGCTCGCAAGGGCGCCGACCTCGTGCGCGACCCCAGGCTGGCGCTGCACAGCCCGTCGGTCGACCCCCCGGAGGACGCCCCATCGAGCTGGCAGGGCGACGCCAAGATCGCCGGCCGGGCCGTCTACACCCGGGAGCTGACCGGCGAGACCCCCGGCCAGGAGTTTCGGGTGGACATCGAGGAGGTGGTACGGATCCGGGTCGGCGAGCCGGCGGATCACCTGGTCATCGAGGTGTGGCGGCCGGACAGCGGGCTGCGGCGCATCACCCGCACGTGAGGCCCCGGGTGTCGATTCGGGGGCCGCTCGTTCGTCATTCATGACGTCATGACGACCGGACGACCACCGAGGAGCGCGACATGCAGTACCTGCTGTTGATCTACGTACCCAACGGCGAGCGGCGGACCGAGGCCGAGATCGACCAGGAGATCGGCGAGTACTGGGCCTACGAGAAGGAGGTGAGTGAGGCTGGGGTCATGGTGGACAGCAAGGCGCTGAAGGGCGTCGACGCCGCGACCACCATCGCGGTGCGCGGCGACGAACGGATCGTCACCGACGGCCCGTTCACCGAGACCAGCGAGGTGCTCGGCGGCTACTACCTGCTCGACGTGCCCGATCTGGACACCGCGCTGGACTGGGCGGCCCGCATCCCCGGCGCGCGGCGGGGCAAGGTCGAGGTGCGCCCGATCCAGGTGTTCGAGCAGCCCTGAGCGGCCGGGGTGCGACGATGAATCCATGCAGTTCGCCGAACACGTCATGGATCTGGTGGGCAACACCCCGCTGATCAGGCTCAACCGGGTCGCCGAGGGGCTGACCCCGCCGGTGCTGGCCAAGGTCGAGTACTTCAACCCAGGTGGCAGCGTCAAGGACCGCATCGCGCTGCGAATGATCGAGGCGGCCGAGGCGAGCGGCGAGCTGCGGCCCGGCGGCACCATCGTCGAGCCGACCTCGGGCAACACCGGCATCGGCCTGGCCATGCTCGCGCAGCGGCGCGGCTACCGGTGCGTGTTCGTCTGCCCGGACAAGGTCAGCGAGGACAAGCGCAACGTGCTGCGGGCCTACGGCGCCGAGGTGGTGGTGTGCCCGACCGCGGTCGCGCCGGAGCACCCCGACTCCTACTACTCCACCTCGGACCGGCTCGCCCGCGAGCTGCCCGGCGCCTGGAAGCCCGACCAGTACGCCAACCCACAGAACCCGCGGAGCCACTACCTGGGCACCGGCCCGGAGATCTGGGAGCAGACCGCCGGGAAGATCACGCACTTCGTCGCCGGCATCGGGACCGGCGGCACGATCAGCGGCACCGGGCGCTACCTCAAGGAGGTCTCCGGCGGGCGGGTCCAGGTGATCGGCGCGGACCCGGAGGGCTCGGTGTACTCCGGCGGCACCGGCCGTCCGTACCTGGTGGAGGGCGTCGGCGAGGACTTCTGGCCGACCACCTACGACCGGGACATCTGCGACGAGATCCTGGCGGTGCGCGACGCGGACTCGTTCGAGATGACGCGGCGGCTGGCCCGCGAGGAGGCGCTGCTGGTCGGCGGCTCGTGCGGGATGGCGGCGGTGGCCGCGCTGCGGGTGGCCGCCGGCCTGTCCGGACCCGAGGCCGAGGACGCCGTGGTCGTGGTCCTGCTGCCGGACGGCGGCCGGGGCTACCTGGCGAAGGTGTTCAACGACGCGTGGATGTCCACCTACGGCTTCCTCTCGCCGGACTCCAGCGAGGCCACCGTCGGCGACGTGCTGCGCCGCAAGGACGGCACCCTGCCCGACCTGGTGCACGGCCACCCGAACGAGACGGTCGCCGACGTGGCCGGCTACCTGCGCGAGTTCGGCGTCTCCCAGATCCCGATCGTCTCGGCCGAACCCCCCGTGATGGCCGCCGAGGTGGTCGGCGCCGTCAACGAACGCGAGCTCCTGGACGCCCTCTTCACCGGCCGCGCCAAACTGGCCGACCGCGTCGAGCACCACATGTCCGCGCCCCTCCCCACCATCGGCGCCGGCGAGCCCGTCACCACCGCCATCGACGCCCTAGCCCACGCCGACGGCGCCCTGGTCCTGGTAGACGGCAAACCCGCCGGCGTCATCACCCGCCAAGACCTCCTCACCCACCTCTCCACCCCGTAACCCCTCCGCGCCCAAAAACCGCCCGCGAGTCGGGGATTCAGAGGGAGCGCAGCGACCGACCACCAGCGAGCGAGCTTGCGAGCGAGCGCGTGTCGCTGTCAGGGTGAGTCGCGGATTCTGTCAGGGCGGTCATCCCTCGGCGTCGCGGACCAGCAGCGCGATCTGGACCCGGTTGCCGACCGTGAGCTTGGTGAACAGGCTGCTGGTGTGCGCCTTCACGGTGGCGACGCTGACGTGCAGCCGCTGGGCGATCTCGGCGTTGGACAGCCCCTCGGCGATGGCCCGCGCGGTGTCCAGCTCGCGCTCGGTGAGCACGGCGAGGCGACCGCGCGCGCTCTCCCGGGATGCCTCGCGCGCGGCGGAGGACCCGGGCCCGGTGGCCGCGGCGATCACCCGCGACGTGGCGGCCGGGGACAGCGCCGGGTTGCCGGCGGCCACGGAACGGACGGCGGCGACGAGATCGGGCGGCGGGCTGTCCTTGAGCACGAACCCGAGCGCGCCGGCGCGCAGGGCGCCGAGCACCATCTCGTCGGAGTCGAACGTGGTGAGCACCAGGACGCCCGGCGGCCGGGGCAACCTCAGGATCTCCTCCGTCGCGCTCAGCCCGTCACGCCCCGGCATGCGGACGTCCATCAGCACGACGTCGGGCAGCCGCTCGCGCACCACGGCGATCGCGCTGTCCCCGTCGACCCCCTCGCCGACGACCTCCAAGCCGGGCTCACCCTCCATGATGAGCCGCAGGGCCATCCGCACCAGCTGGTCGTCGTCGACGATCACGATCCGCACGCTCACCCGCCGCCCTCCCACGGCAGCTCCGCGTCGAGCACGAACCCACCCCCGGGCGCCGGGCCGTGGCTGATCTCCCCGCCCGCCAGCGAGACCCGTTCGGCCAGCCCGAGCAGGCCGTACCCGGACGCGACCGGCGGCCCGGCGACACCCGCCGCCGGACCGGAGTCCGCGACCGTGACCCGCAGGCCGTCCCCGGCGGCCCCCGAGACGGTGACCCGCACCCGCCCACCCGGCGCGTGCTTACCCGCGTTGGTCAGCCCTTCCTGGACGATCCGGTAGGCCGTCCGGGCGACGACCTCGGGCGGCTCCCCGGTCGCGGCGGCCGTGTACGTCACGTCCGTCCCGTGTGCCCGCGCGTCGGCGGCGAGCTCCGCGATGCCGGCCAGCGACGGCTGCGGCGGCTCGCGGCCGTCCGGGCTCGCCCGCAGCACGCCGAGCACGTCGCGCAGCTCCTCCAGCGCCCGGTGCGACCCGTCCGCGATGCCCCGCGCCAGCACCGCCACCTGGTCCGGCGGAAGGTCGTCGCGGTGCCCCAACACCCCGGCCTGCATCGCGACCCGCGACACCCGGTGCGCGAGGACGTCGTGCATCTCGCGGGCGATCCGGTGCCGTTCCAGGATCCGGGCCTCGGTGGCGCGCGCCGCCTGCTCCCGTTCCGCGATCCGGGCCCGCTGCCGAAGCGACCGCAGCTCCTCCCGCCGCGCCCCGACCGCGACGCCCACCGCCACCACGATGCCGACGACCAGCGCGGCGCTGACGCAGGCGAACCAGAGCGGGTCCGGCCCGTCGCGGTGAGGGTAGAGCCGGTTGGTCATCACCCCGGTCACCACGGACATCACCGCCACCAGCGCGGTGTGCACCGGGCGGCGGCGGGTGGCCAGCGAGCCCAGCGCCAGCAGTGCGGGACCGCTCGCGACGCTGGACGCGGTCGAGGCGATCGTCACCGCCGTGGCCACGGTCAGCGGGTAGCGTCGCCGCCAGGCCACCGCCACCAGGCATCCGATGGCGACGAGCGGGTCGCCGATCAGCAGCCACTCGCCTATCGGGCCCGCCGAGGCCGGCAACTGGCTGGCCGGAACCATCCAGATGAGCACGCCGATCACCGCGGCGGCCAGCAAACGCCACGCCTGCTGCCACGGCCGCAGCGCCTCACCCACCTCCGTACCCACCGGGCCATCATCGTCGATCCACTCGTATCGGCACAGGCGGACCCACCCCCGACCGCGGTCGAGTACCCGTCCTCAACCTCGGTCGGGGGCGGTTCGAGGCCTCGGGCCGATGTGCCCGCGCGCGCCGCCCGGCGAGACTCCTCCCCGACCGGAGATCGACACCGACCTCGAACGGAGAACGTGATGAACAAGGGCGGCTACATCGGGCTGCAGATCCTCGGCATGGTGGCGACGGTGGTGTTCGCCCAGGCCGCGATCCGCACCCTGTTCGACCACGCCTCGGTCCAGTTGTGGGGCGCACTCGGCTGGGTCCCCGGCGGGTGGATCGGCCGGCTGGCCGTGCTCGTGGTGCTGACCGCCGCCGGGGTGGTGCTCGCCGGGTGGGCGCACGACAGGTGGTCGCACCGCGACCAGGAGCCCACCGGCTGAACGGGTCAGCCCAGGGCCTCCAGCAGGTCGTCCACCAGGTCGTCGGCGTCCTCGATCCCGACCGAGAGCCGCACCAGGTCGGCCGGCACCTCCAGCGCCGAGCCCTCGGTGGACGCGTGCGTCATCCGACCGGGGTGCTCGATCAGCGACTCGACACCGCCCAGCGACTCCGCGAGGGTGAACAACCGGGTCGCCGCGCACACCCGCAGCGCCTCGGAGGCCGGGTCGGCGGCGGACTCCGCGTCCGAGGCCACCTGGAACGACACCATCCCGCCGAACCGCCGCATCTGCTTCGCGGCGACCTCGTGCCCGGCGTGCTCGGGCAGCCCCGGGTAGTACACCCGGGTGACCTTCGGGTGGCTGACCAGCGCGGCGGCCACCCGTTCGGCGTTGTCGCAGTGCCGCTCCATGCGCACGGCGAGCGTCTTGAGCCCGCGCAGGGTCAGCCAGGCGTCGAACGGCCCTGGCACCGCGCCCACCGAGTTCTGGGTGAACGCCAGCGCCTCGGCCAGCTCGTCGTCGTCGGTGACCAGCGCGCCGCCGACCACATCGGAGTGCCCGCCCACGTACTTCGTGGTGGAGTGCAGCGAGACGTCCGCGCCGAGCGCGAGCGGGGTCTGCAGGTACGGCGAGGCGAACGTGTTGTCCACCACCAGCCGGATGCCGGCGGTGCGCGCGATGTCGGCCAGCGCGGCGATGTCGGCGATGCCGAGCAGCGGGTTGGTCGGCGACTCGCACCAGATCATCCGGGTGGCCGGGCGCAGGGCGGCGCGCACCGCGTCCAGGTCGCCCAGGTCGACGGCGGTGTGCGCCAGCCCCCAGTGGCTGAGCACCTTGTCCACCAGCCGGAACGTGCCGCCGTACGCGTCGTGCGGGATCAGCAGGTGGTCACCGGGGCGCAGCGCCACCCGCAGCAGCGTGTCGGTGGCGCCCATGCCGGAGCCGAACACGAGCCCGTGCCGGCCGCCCTCGAGCGCGGCCAGACACTCCGCCAGCGCGGTACGGGTGGGGTTGGCGGTACGCGAGTACTCGTAGCCGCCCCGGGTGCCGCCCACGCCGTCCTGGGCGTACGTCGACGTGGCGTAGATCGGCGGGATGACCGATCCGGTGGTCGGATCGGGATCTTGTCCGGCGTGGATCGCGCGGGTGGAAAAGCCGTTCACGGCCGCGACGGTACGCCTCGGCCGGAGCTCGACGGGTCGCGGGCGCCCGCTCCCCGGCCCGGCCGGGGCCTCGCGACCGTCGTTCCGGTGTCCGGAAACCGGGACGGGCCGAGCCGCTGCCGCTCGTCAGGGCCGGTGACCGGGCTCGTCGGTTGTGACGCCGCGACTCCGCGCCCTAGGTCTCCGGCTCGCCGGAGTGAAACACGTCACTTCGCCACGCCGGGACACCCGAACCGGTGAGCGCCGCGGCGGAGATCCCGCGACCCGGTGTGCTCAAACGCCCGACTCGGTGTGCCCAGACGCCCGACTCGCGGAGGGGTTTACGGGCGGAGGGGGGAGCGGGCGTCGGAGGCGGGCGCCGTCGGGGTGGGGTCGGGGGCGACGGGGAGGTCGTCGGGTTCGATGCAGCCGCCGACTAGTTCGTAGCCGTCACCTCGGGCTACGTAGTGGCCGGGGTTGTGGCAGCCGGCCTGCTGGACGGTGATGAAGGCGATGGTGGCCATCGCGGCGGCGACCAGTAGCGAGACCGCGACCGACCAGCGTGTGCCGCTGATCTTCGGCCCCGCCATACGTCCCTCCCCGATCACGCCGGCACACCGTAGCGGGTGCGGCTGATCTCGAGGCTACCCGCTGCCGGTGCGAGGATGCCCCCATGGTGGGTCTTGACGACATCAGGGAGGCCGCCGCGCTGTTGGACGGCATCGCCCGGCGCACGCCGATGGCCCACTCCCGCGCGCTGAGCGAGGCCGTGGGCGGGCGCGTCGAGCTGAAGTGCGAGAACCTGCAGCGGACCGGCTCGTTCAAGATCCGTGGCGCGTACGTGCGGCTGCACGGGCTGTCCAAGGCCGAACGCAAGGACGGCGTGGTCGCGGCCAGCGCCGGCAACCACGCGCAGGGCGTCGCGCTGGCCGCCCAGCTGCTGGGCATGCACGCCACCGTGTTCATGCCCAGCGGCGCGGCGCTGCCCAAGGTGGCCGCCACCCGGGGCTACGGCGCGGACGTCCGCCTCGTCGGCGCCGGGCTGATGGACGCCATGGCCGCCGCCGAGGAGTTCGCCGAGCGCTCCGGCGCACACTTCATTCACCCGTTCGACCACCCGGACGTGGTGGCCGGCCAGGGCACCGTCGGCCTGGAGATCGCTGAGCAGGCCCCGGACGCGCGCACCGTGCTGGTGCCGACCGGCGGCGGTGGGCTGGCCGCCGGCGTCGCCGTGGCGCTGCGCGCGCTCGTACCCACCGCTCGCGTGATCGCCGTGCAGGCCGCCGAGATGCCCGCCTGGCTGGCCTCGCTCGCGGCCGGCCAGCCCGTCACGGCGCCCACCCGCCCCACGATCGCGGACGGGATCGCCGTGGCCCAGCCCGGCCACGTCCCGTTCGAGCTGCTCGCCACCCACGTCGACGAGGTCCTCACGGTCAGCGAGGACTCCCTGTCCCGCGCGCTGCTGCACTGCCTGGAACGGGCCAAGCTCGTGGTCGAACCGGCCGGCGCCGCCGGCATCGCCGCCCTGCTGGACGAGCCCGAGCGCTTCGAGCCCCCGGTCGTCTGCGTGATCTCCGGCGGCAACGTCGACCCGCTGCTCATGCTGCACGTCATCCAACACGGCATGGCCGCCGCCGGCCGCTACCTGTCCACCAGGGTCCGCCTGGTCGACCGCCCCGGCGCGCTGGCCAACCTGCTCACCCTCATCGGCGACCTGGGCTGCAACGTCCTGGACGTCGAGCACACCCGCATCTCAGGCGCCCTGGCCCTCGGCGAGGTGGACGTGGCCCTCCGGATGGAAACCAGAGGCCCACGCCACCGTGTCGAGGTCATAGACGCCCTGCGCGCGGCGGGCCACCAGGTCCACCTCGCCTGACGGGCTAGGCGCGGAACGGTTCGGCGGCCTCCAAGGTCACCTTCATGGTGCCGCCGTCGGGCAGCTGGTACTGGCGGGTCTCGCCGACCTTGGCACCCAGGATGGCGGCGCCGAGCGGCGAGTTCGGAGAGTAAACCTCCAGGTCACCGTGGCTGCCCTCCTCCCGGGAGCCGAGCAGGAACTTCTCCGGCTCGTCGTCGCCGTCGTAGCGGACGGTGAGCACCATGCCGGGCGCCGCCACGTCGGTCTCGGTCGGCGCCTGGCCGACCTTGGCGGTGCGCAGCAGCTCCTGGAGCTGCCGGATCCTGGCCTCCTGCTGGCCCTGCTCCTCGCGGGCGGCGTGGTATCCGCCGTTCTCCTTGAGGTCGCCCTCTTCGCGCCGCGCGTTGATTTCCGCAGCGATAACCGGCCGATTGGCGATCAGCTCATCGAGTTCATGCTTGAGCCGGTCGTAGGCATCCTGGGTCAGCCAGGTCACCTGGATCTCGGTCACGGTCATCACTCCTCCAGCCTTCCGGACCAGCGGTTTGCGGGTCGGTCATCCTTCGGGCCGCCCGTTCAGGGCACACGGCCCTGAGATGGAAAAACACGACCCGACGCCGGGCCGTGCGACGGCAACGGTAACACGCCGCCCAACCGTTCGGCGCAGTCTTTCGACGAACGGTCGACGTCACGGTGAAGTTCCCGAATCTGAGAGGCGTGCCGGTCGTTGGGAACCCGGCCAGCCGAGAGGATCTAGAGACGAGCCTGGTCAGAGACGACCCCACTCCCCCGCGACGCCCGGCGCAATAGTCGTTGCCAGATCGCCGCCGTCTGTGACCGATGTGGGTGATGTGACACGACGACCGGCGGCGGGAACAAACGGGTCAGTTCGATGGTTGGACCTGTGGTTCGGGATTGTCGGTGGCGTCGGGACAATGGTGTGGACACCGGACCGCTCGCGGCGCGGCGGTGACTGAGAACGAGGAAAGAGGACATGGTCGAGCCCCTTCGTCTGATGACCGTGCATGCCCATCCCGACGACGAGTCCAGCAAAGGCGCGGCCACCTGCGCGCGCTACGTCGCGGACGGTCACCAGGTCATGGTCGTCACCTGTACGGGGGGTGAGCGCGGCAGCATCCTCAACCCGGCCATGGACCGGCCCGAGGTGCTGGCCAACATGACCGAGATCCGGCGCGCCGAGATGGCCAGGGCGGCGGAGATCCTCGGCGTCGAGCACCGCTGGCTCGGCTACGTCGACTCCGGGCTGCCCGAGGGCGACCCGAAGCCACCGCTGCCGGAGGGCTGCTTCGCCGTCGGCGACCTGGACGAGCAGACCGGCTCGCTGGTCGCGGTGGTCCGCGAGTTCCGCCCGCACGTGATCATCACCTACGACGAGAACGGCGGCTACCCGCACCCGGACCACATCCGCTGCCACCAGATCTCGGTGGCGGCGTTCGAGGCGGCCGGCGACCCGGACCGCTACCCCGGCCTCGGCGAGCCCTGGCAGCCGCTCAAGCTGTACTACTCGCACGGCTTCTCCCGGAAGCGGATGATCGCGTTCCACGAGGCGATGCTGGCCGCCGGGCTGGAGTCGCCGTACACCGAATGGCTGAAGAACTGGTCGGACGACAAGGCGGATCCCGCCGATCGGGTGACCACCCGGGTGGAGTGCGGCGAGTACTTCCCGGTGCGGGACGAGGCGCTCAAGGCGCACGCCACCCAGATCGACCCGACCAGCCGCTGGTTCGGCGTCCCGCTGGAGCTGCAGCGACAGATCTGGCCGACCGAGGACTACGAGCTGGTGCGCTCGCTGGTCGGCGAGACCATCCCGGAGGACGACCTGTTCGCCGGCGTCAGGGAGCGTGTCTCGGCATGAGCCCACAACGCAACGTGCCCAGCGGGACCAATGCGAATGCCCTGCACGCCGAGCGAAGCGAGGCAGGTGTTACAGCATGAGTGTGAGCATGTGGCTCGCGCAGGATCCGCCGAAGCCGCCGCAGGGGCCGGAGTTCGGCGCGTCGTCGCCGGTCGGGCTGGTGGTGATCCTGCTGATGGCGGTCGCGCTGGTGTTCCTGATCCGGTCGATGAACAAGCATCTGCGCAAGGTGCCCAAGACGTTCAACGGTGAGGACGAGACACCTGAGCCGACGGCCGGGGAGCCCACGGAGGACAAGCCGAACGCCGCCAAGAACGGGGCCGGCGGCAAGGACGACTCCGGGTCGTAGCCGGCAGCCGGTGCTCGGAGCTGCCACCCTGGAGGCATGCCCAACCGGCTCGCGGACTCGACCAGCCCCTACCTGCTCCAACACGCCGACAACCCGGTCCACTGGTGGCCGTGGTGCCCCGAGGCGTTCGAGGAGGCCCGCCGCCGCGATGTGCCGGTGCTGCTGTCCATCGGGTACGCCGCCTGCCACTGGTGTCACGTCATGGCGCACGAGTCGTTCGAGGACGACGCGACCGCCGAACAGGTGAACGCCGAGTTCGTCGCGATCAAGGTCGACCGCGAGGAGCGCCCGGACATCGACGCCGTCTACATGACGGCCACCCAGGCCATGACCGGCGCCGGCGGCTGGCCGATGACCTGTTTCCTCACCCCGTCGGGCGAACCGTTCCACTGCGGCACGTACTACCCGCCGGCGCCGCGCCAGGGCATGCCCGGGTTCCGCCAGCTGCTCGCGGCCGTGAGCAGGGCGTGGACCGAGGACGGCGAGCGGGTCCGGGACGCGGCCGGCCAGATCGCCGAACGCCTCGCGGGCTCGGCCGCCGCCAACCTCCCGCCGACCGCCCTCGGCCCGAGCGACCTTGACGAGGCGGTGGCCGCGCTGGCCGGCGAGTTCGACGGCGACCGAGGCGGGTTCGGCGGCGCGCCGAAGTTCCCGCCGTCCATGACCCTGGAGTTCCTGCTGCGCCACCACGAGCGCACCGGCTCGCCCGACGCCCTGCGCATGGTCGAGCTGACCTGCGAGCGGATGGCCCGGGGCGGGATGTACGACCAGCTCGGCGGCGGCTTCGCCCGCTACAGCGTGGACGCGGCGTGGGTGGTGCCGCACTTCGAGAAGATGCTCTACGACAACGCCCAGCTGCTGCGGGTGTACGCCCACCTGGCCCGCCGCACCGGATCCCCGCTCGCGCACCGGATCGCCGACGAGACCGCCACCTTCCTGCTGCGCGACCTGCGCACCGCCGAGGGCGGCTTCGCCTCCGCGCTGGACGCCGACACGGACGGCGTGGAGGGCCTGACCTACGCCTGGACGCCGGCCCAGCTGCGCGAGGCGCTCGGCGACGACGACGGCGCCTGGGCGGCCGCCCTGCTCGCCGTGACCGAGGCCGGCACGTTCGAGCACGGCTCGTCCACCCTGCAACTACTCGCCGACCCGGACGACCCGGCCCGCTGGGAACGGGTGCGCGCAACCCTGCTCGCCGCCCGTACGCAGCGCCCGCAACCCGCCCGCGACGACAAGGTCGTCACCGCCTGGAACGGGCTGGCCATCGCCGCGCTGGCCGAGGCGGGCGGCGCGCTGGGCCGGCCGGACTGGGTGGACGCGGCGGCCTCGGCGGCGTCGCTGCTGCTGGAGCGGCACCTGGAGAACGGCCGGCTGCGCCGCTCGTCCCGGGACGGGGCCGTCGGCGCGGCGGCCGGCGTGCTGGAGGACTACGGCTGCCTGGCCGACGCCCTGCTCGCGCTGCACCAGGCCACCGGCGCGCCGCGCTGGCTGGACGCCGCGATCGGCCTGCTGGACACCGCGCTCGCCCACTTCGCCGACCCGCAGACCCCCGGCTCGTACTTCGACACCGCCGACGACGCCGAGGCCCTGCTGCACCGTCCGCGCGACTTCACCGACGGCGCCACCCCGTCCGGCGCGTCCGCGCTGGCCGGCGCGCTGCTCACCGCCTCGGTGCTCGCCGCGCCGGCATCGTCGGGACGGTTCGCCGAGGCCAGCGCGGCCGCGGTGGCGGCGGTGGGCGCGCTGGCCGGGCGGCATCCCCGGTTCGCCGGCCAGTGGCTGTCCGTCGCCGAGGCCGCCGCGCGCGGGCCGCTGCAGGTCGCGGTGGTCGGCCCGGAGGACGACGAACGCCGCTTTGCCCTGCGTACCTATACGCAGCGGGTCGCCCCCGGCGGCACGGTGGTGGTCGCCGGCGAGCCGGACGCCCCCGGGGTGCCGCTGCTGGCCGACCGCCCGCTGGTGTCCGGCGCGCCCGCCGCCTACGTGTGCCGGGGGTTCGTCTGCGACCGCCCGGTGACCACCGAGGCCGAGCTGGCCGCCGCCCTCACCTGAGCACGCGCACGGACGCCTACCCGGCAGTAGGGTTCAGAGGTAGGCCGCGTCGGTCGAGCGGCCGCCGTGACACGAGGAGGCTCCGCCATGCCCGAGGCCGTGATCGTCGCCGCCGCCCGGTCACCGATCGGACGCGCGTTCAAGGGATCGCTGGTCAGCATCCGCCCGGACGACCTGACCGTCCAGCTCGTCCGCGCCGCCCTGAACCAGGTCCCGCAGCTCGACCCGAGCCGGCTGGACGACCTGATGCTGGGCTGCGGGCTGCCCGGCGGTGAGTCCGGGTTCAACATGGCGCGGGCGGTGGCCGTGCTGCTCGGGTACGACGACCTGCCGGGCACCACGATCACCCGGTACTGCTCGTCCTCGCTGCAGACCACCCGGATGGCGTTCCACGCGATCAAGGCCGGCGAGGGGCACGCGTTCATCTCCGCCGGGGTGGAGACCGTGTCGCGGTTCACCAAGGGCAACTCCGACTCGCACCCGGACACCCAGAACCCGCTGTTCGCCGACGCCGCCGCCCGTACCCAGCAGGCCGCCGAGAACGGCGCGGACGCCTGGCACGACCCGCGCGAGGACGAGCTGCTGCCGGACGTCTACATCGCGATGGGCCAGACCGCCGAGAACGTGGCCCGGTACAAAGACGTCAGCCGCGAGGACATGGACCACTTCGGCGTGCTGTCCCAGAACCGGGCCGAGAAGGCCATCGCGGACGGCTTCTTCGCCCGCGAGATCACCCCGGTGACGTTGCCGGACGGCTCGGTGGTGGAGGCCGACGACGGCCCGCGCCCCGGCGTCACCTACGAGGCGGTGGCCGGGCTCAAGCCGGTGTTCCGGCCGGACGGGCGGGTTACGGCCGGCAACTGCTGCCCGCTCAACGACGGTGCCGCCGCGCTGGTGGTCATGTCCGACACGCTCGCGTCCGAGCTCGGCATCACCCCGCTGGCCAGGGTGATCTCCACCGGCGTCTCGGCGCTGTCCCCGGAGATCATGGGCCTCGGCCCGGTGGAGGCGTCCAAGCAGGCGCTGGGCCGCGCCGGGATGACCATCGACGACATCGACCTGGTCGAGATCAACGAGGCGTTCGCCGCCCAGGTCCTGCCGTCCGCCCGTGACCTGGGCATTCCGGAGGACAAGCTGAACGTCAACGGCGGCGCGATCGCGCTGGGCCACCCGTTCGGCATGACCGGCGCCCGGATCACCACCACCCTGATCAACGGCCTGCGCACGCACGACAAGAGCATCGGCCTGGAGACCATGTGCGTGGGCGGCGGCCAGGGCATGGCGATGGTGATCGAGCGCCTGAGCTAGCAGCACTCAAATACGAACGCCGCGAGCGCCACCGGGTAGGGAGGCGCTCGCGGCGTCGCCGGCCGGGGAGGGGGACCCGGCGGTCCAGGTGCGGACTGTGCCGCGGGTGGTGCTAGTCCTGCCGCAGGTAGCTGAGCAGCCGCAGGATCTCCAGGTACAGCCAGACCAGGGTAGTCATCAGCCCGAACGCGATGTACCAGGCGGTCTTGGCCGGCAGCCCGGCGCGGATGGCCTGGTCGGCCTGGTCGAAGTCGAGCAGCAGCATGAACGCCGCGATCCCGATGACCACCAGGCTGAAGATGATCGCCAGCGGGCCGCCGGAGCGGATGCCGATGCCGCCGGTGGTGAAGAAGCTGACGATGAAGTTCACCAGCATCAGGCCGACGACGCCGAACATGGCGCCCATCAGGATCTTGGTGAACCGAGGCGTCACCTTCACCGCGCCGGTCTTGTACACGACCAGCATGCCGACGAAGACACCGAACGTGCCGACGATGGCCTGGAACCCGATGCCGGCGTACCTGTTGCTGGCCGACTCCAGCGCGCCGGTGATGCCGCCCAGCGCCACCCCCATGGCCGCCGAGTAGGTGATCACCAGGGCCGGGTTGCTGCTCTGCTTGAAGATGACGATCAGCGACACGATGAAGCCGACGATGAACGCCGGGAGCGCCAGCCAGTACATGCCGCTGAGCACGGTGAGAACGCCGGCGACCAGCGCGATGCCGGCGGTGATCGCGGTCTTGGTGACGACGTCGTCGACGGTGATCGGTCGCTCGGTGTCCTGCGCCCGGTCGAGCCCGGCCGGGCCGGACGCGTGGCCATACGCTGCCGCACCCCCGGCGGCGCCACCGAGCCGGTCGTCGAATCCGGCGTAGCCGCCCGAGCCCGAAGGCAAGTTGCGGAACGCGGGGTTACTACTGGTGCGCACCCTGGTCCTCCTCGCGGAACCCGTAGACGGGCCGTAGCTGGCCCTCACCCCCCTAACGCATCTACCAGGCGGTCGGTTCCCCGGGCCAGCGAAATCCGCGAGGATGGCCCACCGGCGTCAGGCGGCGGGCTCCTCGGCGGGCGAGGCGGCGAGGACGGCGGCCAGCTCGGCCGGCGAGGCGTTGCCACCGGTGATCACGATGCCCACCCGCGCGCCCGCCAACCTGGGGGCCACCGCGAGCAGCCCGGCCAGCGACGCGGCGCCGGCGCCCTCGGCGAGGGTGTGCGCGTGGGTGAGCAGCAGCAGTTGGGCGGCGCGCACCGCATCGTCGTCGACCAGCACGAAGTCGGACAGGTGCCGGCGCAGGACGGCCTGCGTGGTGGCGTACCCGGCGCCGATGGCCAGGCCTTCCAGTGCCGTCCGGTTGGGCCGTTCGAGCAGCTCGCCGGCCCGCCACGAGTCGTGCGCGGCGCACGAGCGGGCGCTCTGCACGGCGATCACCCGGCAGCCCGGTGCGACGGCGGCGGCCACCAGGCACGCGGACGCCGCCCCGCTGCCCCCGCCGACCGGCACGAACAGGTACTCCAGGTCCGGGTGAGCGGTGAGCAGCTCCAGGTAGAGGGTGCCGACGCCGGCGATGAGCGCGGGCTCGTCGGCGGGATGGACGAACCGGGCGCCGTCCCGCTCGGCCAGCGCGCGGGCGTGCGCGGAGGCGGCCTCCATGGTCTCGCCGTGCAGCACCAGCTCGGCGCCCCACCCGCGCAGCGCCCGCACCTTGGTCGGGTTCGCCGGCTCGGGCAGCACGATCCGGCACCGCGCGCCGAACGCGCCCGACGCGTACGCCAGCGACTGGCCGTGGTTCCCGGTGGAGGCCGAGACGACGCCCCGCGCGCGCTCCGCCGGCGCCATCCCGGCCAGCAGGTTCAGCCCGCCGCGCACCTTGAACGCCCCGGTCGGCTGGACCTCCTCGTGCTTGAGGACGACCCGCGCGCCGGTGACCTCGTCCAGCGCCGGTGACCCCCATGCCGGCGTCGGCTCCAGATGCCCCGCGATGGCTCGCCCGGCGGCTCGAACGTCCTCGATGTCCACGCCGTCCATGGTGGCCACGATCGACACATCAATCCAATGCCACTACGTTCTAGAACACATAGACGGGATCGATACGTACACCCCAACAATACAACGCAGCGCTGTATTGTTATGCGACGAGCCGACGGGACGACGGATGTTCAGCTTGACGCGGTTGCGGGTGCTGGCCGCCGTGGCGGAGCATGGGTCGGTCACCGCGGCGGCGGCCGCCTTGCACTACGCACAGCCGTCGGTCAGCCACCACCTGGCCAGGCTGGAGGCGGAGACCGGCGCGGTGCTGGTGCAACGGGTCGGCAGGGGCGTGCGGCTGACCGACGCCGGCCGGATGCTCGCGGCCCGAGCCACCGAGATCCTCGGCCGGGTGGATGCCGCGCGCGCCGAGCTGGACGAGCACACCGGCCTGCGCACCGGCCGGGTCCGCCTGGCCGCCTTCCCCTCCGCGCTCGGCACCATCGTGCCCACCGCCGCCGCCCGCCTGCGCGCCACCCACCCGCACCTCGCCCTCGAACTGACCGAGGCGGAACCCCCCGAAGCCCTGTCCATGCTCCGCTCCGGCGACGTCGACGCGGCCGTCGTCTTCCACCACAGCCCCGAGGCCGTCGACGCCGACACCGACCTGCGCCTCGACCCCCTGGACGACGAGGCCCTGCACCTGGTCGGCCCCGCCGCCGACCCCTGGCCCGCGACCCTGCCCGACCACGCCGACGCCGACTGGATCGCCGGCTGCGAGCGCTGCCGCAACCACCTGCTCTGGCTGTGCGCCCAGGCCGGCTTCACCCCCCGAATCCGCTTCACCACCGACGACTACGTGGCCACCCAGGCCCTGGTGTCCGCCGGCCTGGGCATGACGGTCCTGCCCGACCTCGCCCTGCGCGCCTACCGCCACCCCGGCGTCCGCACCACCGAGCTCACCGGCACCACCCGCCGCGTCCTGCTCGCCCGCTACGGCCGCCCACCCGACCCACCCGCCGTCCTCGCCCTCACCACCGCCCTCACCACCGCCCTCACCAACCCCTGACAGCGGTCACGGATCGCGACCGACCCCGGTACCTCGGTGCACGCTCCTACTTTCGAGTGGTTGGCCTTACCGCGCTGGCCAGCGGCTCGTTAACCGGGTATGACGGCGCTGCGTGATCGGTCCACCACGGCGCGTACCGTCGATCGGGCGCTCGCCCAGCTCACCGGCGCGCTCAAGCACGGCGGTTTCGGCACCAGCGCGACCACCGAACGCCGCGGCCGCCGCCGACGCCGTACCACCGAGATCGACCACGTCGACCTGAAGGTCAGCGCCGAGCGCCAGCGCATCGCCGGCGCGCTGCACGACGACGTCAGCCAACTGCTGTTCGCGATGGCCGCCAGAGCCCGCCGCGCCCACGACCTGCACCCCGACGACCCCGCCGAGCTGCGCGAGGCCCTCAGGCTCATCGCCGAGCAGCTCCAGGAGGCACAACAGCGGGTGCGCGGCGTGATCAGCGCGTGCGGCCCGACATCGGCGTCGGACACCGTCCCCACCGCCGCGCAGCGCGACCTCGACGACTTCACCGACCGGACCGGGGTGAGCGCGGACCTGCTGGTGCGCGGCCGCCCGGTGCACCTCGCGCCTCCGGTGGAACGCGTCGCACTGAGCTGCCTGCGCCAGGCCCTGTTCAACATCGAGCGACACGCGCACGCGGGCCTGGTGGTCGTCACGCTGGACTACCAGCCCGACCGGCTGGCCATGATCGTCCAGGACGACGGCCGAGGCCTCCCTGACGGGTTCGAGCCGCGCGCGGTGCCCGCCGACGGCCACCACTGGGGGTTCACCTCCATGGCCGAACAGGTCGAACGCCTCGGCGGGTCCGTGCTCCTGCGCCGCGCCCCGGACAGCGACGTCGACAGCGACATGGCCGGCGACATGGCCGGAGGCACCCAACTGCGGGTCGAGCTGCCCCGGCCGGCCGAGGCGCGATGACCGAACGGCGGATCCTGGTGGTCGACGACCACCCCGTGGTGCTGGACGGGGTGCGCAACCTGCTGGCCGGGCATCCGGACCTGCGGGTGGTCGGAGAGGCCGACGAGCCGGGAGCCGCCGTCCGGCTGGCCCGCGAGCTGCGCCCGGACGCGGTGATCCTGGACCTGCGGATGGGCGGGCGGTTCAGCCCGGAGACCTCCGCCTCGGTGAAGGCCGCCGCGCCGGGCTGCAAGGTGCTCATCCACACCTCCTCGGAGGAGAACGAACCCGTGCTGGCCGCGCTGCGGGCCGGCGCGGACGGCGCCGTGTTCAAGGACGGCCGCGACCTGGTGACCGCGCTGCGCACGCTGCTCGACACCGGCGAGGGCTACCTGGACCCCCGGTTACGCGGCGAGCGCGCGGCGGCAAGGGGCGGCGAGCCCGGCCGGCCGGTGGTCGATCCGCTGTCCCCCCGGGAGTACGACGTGCTGTGCGCGCTCGCGCTCGGCCGGTCCACCCGGGAGATCGCCCAGGAGCTGTTCCTGACCGAGAGCACCGTGCGGGGCTACACCAAGGCCCTGCTCACCAAGCTCGGCGTGCGCAGCCGGATCGAGGCGCTCGCGGTCGCCCGGCGAGCCCAGCTGATCTGACCCGCGACGACCGCCGCTCACCTACCCGGGTGATCTTCATCCGGCCGACGGCGTGTCCGTGTCCGACGCCCATCCGCTCGGCCGTCCCCACGGCGATGCCGCCAACTCGTGACACTTCGCGGACGGCCGTGCACGCAGCGCTACCACCGACCCCCTTGTTCAGTGTTTTTTACACAACGATCGGGCGACCCCGTACCCTCTACGGCTAGCCCCCGTAGCCCAATCGGCAGAGGCAAGCCCCTTAAAAGGGCCGCAGTGTGGGTTCGACTCCCACCGGGGGCACCCGAGAGTCGCCTGTAAAGGCGCCTTTACCTGCGCAGACACAACGAGTTATTGATCTTGTCGCAACACTCGGGGCGGGGTTAGCCACGTCACCGGACCCGGCCGAATAGCGCCTCCGGCATGTGAGCATCACCACTATTGCCGGGTATCCGCGCCGGCTCCGCCCATCCCCGATCCCGATCATCAGATCCGACACGCCGCGACACGCCGAACCCGTCCAACATTCCGGCCAGAGCGTGCCGACCGCCCGGTCCCCGCCTCGCCCGGGCCGGCAGACGGCTCGGTGACCCCGGTGGCCGACTCCCCGGACACCCCCTCGACAGCCGCGTCCCACGAGCCGAGCAGGAGCCCGAACCAATACCGCACAAAGCCATTCAACAGCGACAATCAGGCACGTAACGCCACCATTCGAAACCGGCCACTCAACAGCTTGATATCCGAGGTCACGGCCACATCACGGCCACCGCGCCGGACCCCGAACCGGCCACCCAGACAATTGTGAAACCTCGAATGCGACCGATCGCGACACGCCACCGAAAAGGCCGCTCAGAATGGGTTGACCACCCGTCCGCGCCGATCACGCAGACCCACCGGCGCACACCGTGCTCACTCGATCGAGCTACCCGGACCGACCGGCCCGCACCCGACCCCACCGCGCCCGCCCGCACGCCCCTGGCCGCGCCGAACCGCCCCCTGAACACGCCGCGCGGCCCGGCCAGGACGTGGGTATAGTCACCGCGTCATTCGCCGCGCCGTCGCCGCGCAACCGCTTCGTGGGACACGTCAGGGACTAGGGGTATCACCATGCGTAGTGGCGTGAGGTTCGCAGCCCTCCTCGGTACCGTGGCGGCCGCCGGGGCGATAGCGGTGTTCGCACCGCACCCGAGCGCCTACGCCGCGACCGGGAGCTTCACCTACACCGCGGGTGACGGAAAGGTCCGGACCAGCTCCAGCCCGCCGTCCGGGAAATGCGTCCCGCTGGTCGGCAGCGGCCCGGTCAAGAACATGACCGACGCCCGGCTGGAGCTGTACGACACGCCCGCCTGCGAGCGCAAGAACCGGATCGCGAAGGTCGACTCGATGGGCACCGGCCAGGTCGGCGCGTTCCAGGCCGCCTACTGGGACGGCTGAGCACCGGCCGAGCCCGGCGCACCGCCACCGCCGCCCACCGAACGGGTGGCGCACCCCGCGGTTTTCTCAAGTCTCTCTCAAGCAATCTGGACGCCCCCGTCCGCGGCTGCTTAAACTCCGCGCCCAGCTGATTTATCCATTTCAGCGATTTTGAGCGCAACCATGCGCCCGTCAAGGGGGACGACGGTGGCCAGACCCGAGATTGAGGCCGAGGATTCTGCGCAGTACGAGTCGCGTACTGATATAGCAGTGTTCGAGGATCAGGGTTACAAGAAGGAGCTCGGCAACCGCCAGGTCCAGATGATCGCGATCGGCGGTGCGATCGGCAGCGGGTTGTTCCTGGGCGCCGGCGGCCGGCTGCACTCGGCCGGGCCGGCGTTGATGCTGGTCTACGCGGTGGCCGGGGCGTTCGCGTTCCTGGTGGTGCGGGCCATGGGCGAGATGGTGATGCACCGGCCGACGTCCGGCTCGTTCGTCTCCTACAGCCGGGAGTTCATCGGCGAGCGCTCCGCCTACTTCGCCGGCTGGATGTATTTCCTGAACTGGGCCTGCAGCGGAATGGGTGACGTCACGGCGGCGGCCGTCTACGTCAAGTTCTTCTTTCCGAACCTCGACCAGTGGATCCCGGCGCTGATCGCGCTCGGCGTGGTGCTCGCGGTCAACCTGGCCTCGGTGAAGATATTCGGCGAGCTGGAGTTCTGGTTCGCGCTCATCAAGGTGGCCACCCTGGTGGCGTTCATGGTGATCGCCATCGTGGTGCTGATCAGCCGCCGGGAGGTCGCCCCCGGCTTCGAGACCGGGCCGCAGATGATCTTCGAGCACGGCGGGTTCTTCCCGTTCGGGCTGCTCGCGGTGCTGATGATCCTGCAGGGCGTGGTGTTCGCCTACGCCGGCGTGGAGATGGTCGGCGTGGCGGCCGGCGAGACCGACAACCCGCGCAAGGTCATCCCGAAGGCCGTCAACTCGGTGGGCTGGCGGATCGCGGTGTTCTACGTCGGCTCGGTGCTGCTGCTGGTCATGCTGCTGCCCTCGGCGATGTACTCCTCGGCCGGCAGCCCGTTCGTCACCGTGCTGTCCAAGCTGGGCATCCCGGCGGCGGCCGGGATCATGAACATCGTGGTGCTCACCGCGGCGCTCTCGTCGGTGAACTCCGGGCTCTACACCACCGGCCGGGTGCTGCGCTCGCTGGCGTTCAACGGCTCGGCCCCGATGTTCCTCGGCAGGATGAGCACACACGGCGTGCCGTACGCCGGCGTGCTGCTCACCGGGTTCATCTACCTGGTCGGGGTGTTCCTCAACCTGCTGCTGCCGCACGAGGCGTTCGAGATCACCACCGAGTTCTCCGCCGTCGGCATCATCGGCATGTGGTCGATGATCATGATCGCGCACCTGGCCATGCTCAGGGCCGCCAAGCGCGGCTTCGTCGAGCGGCCGGCGTTCCGGCTGCCGGGCGCGCCGTTCACGAACTACCTCACGCTCGGGTTCCTGCTCGTGGTGCTGGCCATGACCTGGTTCAACGGCGAGACCGGCAAGATCGTCGTCTCCGGCATCCCGGTGATCGTCGTGCTGCTCGTGGTCGGCTGGTTCGCCGCCCGCAAGCGGGTGCACGAGATCCGCAAGCACGGCGCGGCGCACCATCATTAGTCGGGCGTGAGCGCCTCCCAGCTCTCGGACAGGGCCGTCAGCTCGCGCAACAGGGCGTCCTGGCGGTCGGGCCGGTAGCCGCTCATCAGCATGGTCTCGAGCTCGTGGACCCGCTGGCCGGCGGTGCGCAGCGTGGTGGCGCCGGCCTCGGTCAGGTAGAGCAGGCGCTTGCGGCCGTCCTCGGGCGGCGTCTCGCGGGTGATCAGCCGCCGGTCCTCCAGGCGGCGCACGATGCTGGCCATGGTGGAGCGGTCCAGCGCCACCGCCCTGGCCAGCGAGCCCTGCTCGGCGCCGGGATAGGCGTTCACGGCGGTCAGCACCGCGAACTGCGGGCCGGTGAGCGTGGCGTCCACCAGCCGCACCCAGGCGGCCAGGTACGCCTGGTGCAACCGCCGAACCACGTAGCCAGGTGCGGCCAGCAGCTCGGGGGGAGCAGGGAGTTCACCGGGACCGTCCGGCTGTAAGGCACCACCCACCTGACAACTCAACCACGCCCGGCAAATCGCTGGCACACCACGCCCCGAGTCTGGTACCGGGATGGGCGTCCACCGACCGTTTATCAGCCACTCTCAGTATCCAACTACGCTCACGCTCCGTACTTCAGTAGCCTCCGCCCGGAGGCCCGCCGTGTATCGGCTGATGGATTTCGGAGACCGCATTGAGCCAGCTGAACCGGCGCGGAGTCGTTGCCGTCTGTGTCACCGTCCTCGCCGCCGTGATCGCCGGGTGTAGCGCCCCGGCCCCCATCGTGAAGCCGCCGCCCGCGTCGCAGAGCCCGGTGCCCACCACCTCCCCCGACAACCGGGGCGCGATCCGCCCACTGGCCAGGCCCACCGGCTGCACCAGCACCGCGCTGGACGCCAACTCCATGACCCAGGCCGTGTCCGCCGCCCGCCCCGGCAGCAAGATCTGCGTGTTCGGCGACATGGGCAGCACCCGCCTGACCGTCGACCAGTCCGGCAGCGCGCAGGCCCCGATCCAGGTCGTCGGCGACGGCACGACGTCGGTCAAAGGCATCACCGTGAAGGCCGACTACGTGACGATCTCCGGCCTCAACTCGATGAACGCGGAGGCGCCCGGCATCGAGCTGACCGGCCGGCACCTGACGGTGGAGAACTCCACCTCGATCAGCCCGCGCCAGGAGGACGGCGACGCCCTGCGGTTCTGGGGCAGCGACATCACCATCAAACACAACACCATGCGCAACACCCGCAACATCCGCGCGCACGCGGACTGCATGCAGACCTTCGCCACCGACGGCGACCACCCGGCCAGCCAGCGGGTCGTCATCGACAGCAACCGCTGCGAGGACATCGACAACACCTGCCTGATCGCCGAGGGCCCGAACAGCCTGGCCGGCGACGGCAGCGGCGTCGGCGCGACCGCCGACATCAGGTTCGTCAACAACTACTGCGACAACCGAGCGGCCCAGGCCCTGCAGATCGACGACGTGCAGAACGTCGTGTTCAGCAACAACGAGATCGCCGGCCCCATCCATCACGCGCTGGCCCTGCAGAACAAGAGCACCGGCGCGAAGGTCAGCGGAAACAAGCTGAGGCCGAGCATCAAGTTCGAGGTCGGCATCGACGGCTCCTCGCGGCCCGGCTACAAGGGCCCGGACCCCGGCGGAAGCCCGTGACCCCGGCTCACGCCGAGGCGCGGCCGGCGGCGGGGCTGGCGTGTTCGGTGAGGGCGGTCAGGAAGGCGGCGGCGAGCGGATCCGCGCCACCTCGGGTGTAGCCGGCCAGCACGCGCGTGATCGGCGGGTCCGTCCAGCGCAGCGCGCCGTCGAAGCGGGCGGGGATGACGTTCGACGGGGTCAGGGTGGGGCCCAGGCCGGCGGCCGCGAGCACCGGCGCGGTGGCGGTCTGTTCGGTGCGTACGGCGGCGCGCGGGGTGAAGCCGGCGGCCGCGCAGGCCCTGTCCAGCAGCTCGGCGAGGCCGTGACCTGGCGCGTAGTGCACCCAGCCCCGGTCGGCCAGCTCCCGTAGGTTCACCCGGGAACCGTTCGCGCATATCGGATCGTCCGGGGGCAGCACCAGCACGAACTCCTCGGTGCCGATCTCCCGGACGGTGCCGTCCCACTCCGGCGGCACCGGCCCGACCGCGACGTCCGCCCGGCCCGCGTCCATGGCCTCCCGCAGCTCGTCGGCATGCCGGAACTCCAGCAGCCGCACGTGCACGTCCGGATGCGCCCGCCGCCACGCCCGCAGCACCGGCGGCAGCACGCCAAGGCTCACCGAGTAGATGGTGGCCACGTCCAGCTCGCCGCACTCCAGCCCGCCGGCCCGCCGCGCCGCCTGCCCGGCCCGCCCGGCGTCCGCGAGCGCGGCCCGAGCGTGCGGCAGCATCGCCCGCCCCATCGCCGTCGGCCGCACGGCCCTGGGCAGCCGCTCCAACAGCGGCCCTCCCACCCGCCGCTCCAGCGCCCGCACCTGGTGCGACAGCGCGGGCTGACTGACGTGCAACAACGCCGCCGCCTTCGTGAACGACCCGGTGTCGACCACGGTGACCAGGTACTCCAGCTGCCGCAGGTTGAGCATGCACACAATCTATGCCTGCGAGCACATCCATGCATTGGACTTCTCATGGGGGCGCGCGGATGCTCGAAAACATGAGCAATGAGAACGTCGCGGTGGTCGTCGGCGCGCAGGGCGTGATCGGCCGCACCCTGGTCGACCACCTGTCGAGCCTGGACGGCTGGCGGGTGGTGGGCCTGTCCCGGCGGGGCGCGGAGCCCACCGACCGGGTCCAGCACCTGAGCGTCGACCTGCTGGACCGTGCCGCGAGCAAGGCCACGCTGAGCGAGCTGAAAGACGCCACGCACATCTTCTACGCCGCCTACCAGGACCGTCCGAGCTGGTCCGAGCTGGTCGAACCGAACGTCAACATGCTGGTCAACGCCGTGGACGGCATCGAGGCCGCCGCGCCGGGGCTGCGCCACGTGAGCCTGATGCAGGGCTACAAGGTGTACGGCGCGCACCTCGGCCCGTTCAAGACGCCCGCGCGCGAGTCCGACCCCGGCCACCTGCCGCCGGAGTTCAACATCAGCCAGCAGGACTTCCTGGAGCAGCGCTCCGGCTCGTGGACCTGGTCGGCGCTGCGGCCGTCGGTGGTGTGCGGGTTCGGGCTGGGCAACCCGATGAACCTGGCCATGGTGATCGCGGTGTACGCCTCGATCAGCAAGGAGCTGGGCGTGCCGCTGCGCTTCCCCGGCAAGCCGGGCGCCTACGACGCGCTGTTGGAGATGACCGACGCCGGGTTGCTCGCGCACGCCGCGGTCTGGGCGGCCACCGCACCCTCCGCCGCGAACCAGGCGTTCAACATCAACAATGGCGACCTGTTCCGCTGGTCGGAGATGTGGCCGAAGATCGGCGACTGGTTCGGGCTCCCGGTGGCCCCGCCGCTGCCCATGAGCCTGACCGAGGTGATGGCCGACAAGGAGCCGCTCTGGCAGCGCATGTCCGAGCGCCACGACCTCAAGTACGGCTACCGCGAGGTCTCGTCCTGGCCGTTCGGGGACGCGGTGTTCGGCTGGGACTACGACGTGATCGCCGACGGCTCCAAGGCCCGCCGCTTCGGCTTCCACGAGTTCGTCGACACCGAGCGGATGTTCTACGACATCTTCGACGAGTTCCGCCGCCGCAAGGTCATCCCGTGACCCGTGAGTGGCTAGGGCCGCTATGGCGGCCCTAGCCACTCACGGCTTCCAGCAGCTCGCGCCAGTGGCGGATCAGGAGGGCGGGGGCGGCGGGGCAGATGGTGAGGGTGTGGTGGCGTTTGAGCTGCATGTAGTGGCCGGTGGGGGTGCGGTGGAAGGCGATGACCCAGGGGCCTCGGCGGCGTGGGGAGGTGGCGCCTAGTTGGCCGCCGGCCTGGATGTCGGCGCACATCCGGGCGAAGGAGGACGCGTCGGCGCGGGGGATGCCTCGGGCGTGGAGGTGGTCGGCGATCGCCCAGAGGTCGCCGTTGGGGGTGGCGGTGCGCGCTTCGTCGAGGACTTCGAGCGGGAGGTTGACGGCGGCGGTGCGGCCGGGGGTGATGGGGCCGGCCAGGGAGAGCAGGTGTGCGGGGGCGTGCGCGCTGTCGAGCGTGAGCAGGTCGATCGGGCCTTGGCCGGTGCCGTCGCTGATCGCGACGGTGGCTGAGGCGCCGTTGATGGCGGCCAGGCCGAGGGTTTGGGTGTGCGGGTCGGCGGCGTAGCGGATGTCGAGCGTGTAGTCCGGGCGGGCCAGGGTTTCCAGGGTTCGGCGCAGGGTGGGTTCGGGGTGGTCGGACGTGAAGAGGCCGAGGGCGCGCAGGGCGGCGGCGGTGTCGGCGAGGATCCGGCGGTGGTCGGCCATGGTGAAGCCGGGCGGGCGGATCTGGAGCAGCGGCGGTGGTTCGTCGAGCGCGAGCGAGCTCCAGCAGGTGAAGAACTCGGCTGGGGACAGGCGCAGCGCGGTCATCGCTCGGCGCCGAGGACCGGTTCGACGATCTCGTCGTCGAGGCGTATGGCGAACGGTTCGTCGCTGGGGATGAACACGTTGTTGCGGTGCTCGCGTTCGTCGGGGCCGCGCGCGCCGAGAGCCGGTGGCGTCGGTGGCGGCATGCCCGGCGGCTTCGGCGGGGTCGTCTCCGGTGTCGAGGTGGTCGAGGTGCGCAGGTGGGTGGGCGCGGGCGCGCGCTCGGGGAGCGGTGGTCGGGGCGTGTTGTTGGGCGGCGGGTTCCCGGGGAGGCGGTTGGTGCCGCGTGATGGTGGGGATGGGAGCGGGCCTTGGGTCGGCGGCAACGGGTGCTTGGGTTCGGCGCGGCCGCCGGGCGGGGCCGGGGTCGGCGGGGCGGAGCCTCGGCCGGTCGGGGCAGGGACGACGCCGTTGGGCGGGCTGCTTGGTGGGGTGTGGTGTGGGTTGCCGCCCGGTGGGGTCTGGCCGCCGCCGGGCGTCGTCGGGGCGCCGGATGACGGCGCGCCGCCGGGCGATGCGGCGCCGGCCCCGGCCACCGGGGGCGATCGTCTGACCACCGCTCCCGGGTCGCCGGCCGATCCGGCGGGTTGACGCGGCGGCGCGGAGGGGTCGGGGAAGGCGGCCACCGTCTGGCGGGCCTGGTTCTCGTACGCCTTGAGCGCGCGGTTGGCCTCGGCGTCGAGCGCCTGGTTCTGGGCGACGATCTGCGCGTGGTCGTGGGTGGCGCCGAACCAGTCGGTGAGCCTGCTAAACCAGTTCTGCTCGACGGGCGCCGCGACCGCCGCCTTGGCACCCGCGAACGACGTGCTGTAGTTGCCGACCAGTCCGCTGCCGACCTGTCCCGCCTGGCCGGTCCGTTGCGCCGTGTTCGCGATACCCCGCAGCGAGCCGCTCGCCGCCGCCGCGCCGCTCCCCCGCCAGCTCACCCCTTCCGGCAGCGAACGGTTGATGTTGTCCGACGACGCCTCGAACTCCGGCGCCACCTTCGCCAGGGACTGAACCGCCGGGTCGACGCCGCTCTCCCCGGGACCGCTCTGCATCCACCGAAACTTCTCGTCCAACGAAATACCCGCGTAGTTGATCTCGGGTATCTGAGCGGCCACGATCTCCCCCTACCGTGATAGCTCTCGCAGGTTGGACAACATGAGCCGCCCGGCATCCCGCGCCTGCTGACACGCCAGCTCGTGAGTCAAGCCCGGATAGTCCGGTGAGGTGGTCATCCACTGCACCCACAGGCTTTGGCCCTGCGCCACATCGACCAGCAGCAGGCAATGGTCATTCGGGCTCCCGTCCGGCGAGGTGGTCTGCACCGCCGAGAATCCGTCGATCGTCACAACTTGGGTAGGCGTCGTGCTGTCCAACGCGTAGTCGGCTCCCCGCTTCACAATCAGCCGAGCCAGATAGTGAATATCGGGTTCCTTCGGGAAGTTCCGCCACTGACAGGCGATGCTGCCGAGTCCATCGCTGTCCTCCGCGCGTTCCCCAGCTCGTACCCCCAGCTGGCGGAACTGCTCCCGGGTCAGCAACGCGCACGGGTCGACCTGATCGAGCCGCAGCTCGCTCGGCCGTGGCGGCAACCGCGACTCGCCGACGGGTGTCCCGCTGGAACATCCGACCAGCCCAACCGTCGCCAGCACCGACAACACAGCCAGCCAGCAGCGATGACCTCCCGTCACGACAACCCACCCTCCGCCTCGCAGAGCGGGTTCTCCGGATCAAACGAAGCCTTGATCTGCTCCTCGGTGTAGCCGTACGCCTGAGCGGTCACCGTCAGCGCGTTCCCGGCAGCCTTGAGCGCATTCACATGGGTCTGAAACTGGACCTTGAGGCCCTCAAGCTTTTCGTTCAACAACTCGGCAGCCGGCCCAGACACCGGATCGCCAGCCGGTGCGCGCACCCGAAGCGTTCGGCTGTGCAAACTGAGCAATCCATCCAACTGGACGGCCTCTGCGAGCAATGTCTTGCGCACGGCAAGCACGTTCTCCTGGGTCACCTGCAAACCAAGGTGATCCAACGATGCCGCTAACGCCGACGCCTGCGGCCCCTGCGCACCGGCCAGCGCGCGCTGGCCGAGACCTGCCATACCCCAAGACGATAGAGCCCCCACCCCACGCCCCGGGCCGAAACGCCAAACCTCGTACTAACGCGACAACCTCCGCAAGCTGGCCAACATGAGCCGCCCCGCCTCCTCCGCCCGCTGGCACGCCACCTCGTGACTCAACCCGGGATAACCGCCCGACAACGACGTCCACTGCACCCACAGCGCCTGCCCGTCCGCCACATCAACGGCCAACACACAGTGATTCTTGGGATCCACATACGGCGCACTGGCCCGCACCGCCAAGAACCCATCGATGTCAACGTTCTCCCTCGTAGCCCCGCTGTTCAGCACGGACTCCGCGTCCTGGTCCACGATCAACCGAGCCAGATAGCTCGACATCGCCCCGTCCCGCCACCGACAGCCACCACCCTCCGCCCGCTCCCCCGCCCGAACCCCCATCCGCCGAACCTGCTCCGCCCCCAACAACGCACACGCCTCCACCCCATCCAGCCGCAACTCAACCGGACGAGACGGCAACCGCGACGCCGCACTCACCGCCGACCCCCCGCCGCCGCACCCCACCAACGCCACCACCAACACCCCGCCCACCCACCACCTACCGACCATCACAACCCACCCCTCCCACGAGATCACCACTCATCGCCAAGCCCCAGAACAGGCGGAACGACGTCCTCCCACACCGCACGCACGGCCACCTCGACGAGCGCGGACGCGGACTGCGCAATGAGCACATACCGACACCGCCAAGCCCGCCCACACCCACCACACCGGCCATCCGCCCCAAGCCGATGCTGATCAAGCCACCGCTCAACCCCACCCGGCGTAATGGCCAGCCCGATCGCGGCCAGCCGCATCACCTCCTGCTCCGGGCTCACGACCGACCGACCTGATAGCGATAGCGGCGCTCATGAGCCGCTGCGATGCTGGCGACCTCCACCGGATTCACCCCGGCGAACGTGTCCAGCCACCCCAACGCCAGCTCCCACCCATGCCCCGCATCCCGCACCCGCGCATAGAACTCGTCCTCCACCGCGAGCAGCGCACGCCCGCGAGACAGCCACAGCTCCCCCGCGGACTCCGGAAAGCTGATCTTGCTAATGGCCCACTTCCGCACGAACCGATTCAGATGCGGCGCCTCACCCGGATTGGCCTTCACGTAGAGCAGCAAGGCCACCGCCTCCGACAGGTCGGTGGTGCGGCGGTCATAGCCGAGGGAATGGACGTCCAGCGCCGGCACCCTGTCGGCCAGCCGTTCGACGAGCCCACGCATGTACCACTCGACCGGCCCGTCCCGCCAGCACACCCGCCACCCGCTGAACCGGCGGTCCGCGCCATTGCCGTACCACCGGCATCCGACCTCACGAGTCCCCGCCCGCTCGCGCAAGAGATCCGCCAACCGAGCCGCATCCCGAGAACGAGCGCTCATTCCGGCCGGTCACCCCAGGTGATCGGCTCGACGGCGGTACGGAGGAGCGCCGTGGCCGTCGCTCCCCGTTCCTCGATGGGACGCCAACCCCCGACCAGGACGACGGTGCCGCCCTCGGGCACGTCCTCACCGACCTGCCCCGCCGTCACCTCGCCCCAGTAACACCCCGACTCGTGCCGGTGCCGCAACGTCTCCAACGAGATCGCCAGCCACCAACACGCCGCGTCCGCGTCCGGATAGTCGGCCCGCCCGAGCCACAACGCCCGCGTCCGCACACCGTCGCTCCAGAACGTCTCACCCCGCCAGATCGCGACGGCCCCCGCGACGGCCGGCCCGGGCCGACACCGAGGCGGAGCGGGGTACGGACGGAGCCTGAACGACTGCTCGGCGCACCGCCGCAGCCCGCACGGCCATCGATGCCCGCAGGACACGCACGTCCCGTCGTCGGCCCGCACATGTTCGCGGACGATCTTCGCGCCGTCGCCCTGTCGTGCGATCCAGTACACGAACTCGCTCACCGGCTTCGCGTCAGAGGAAGGAGAAATCAGCACGTGGTCAGCTCCGATCGGCTACCCGTGGTTGGTTAGTTATCGCAGGTCAAGCACCTGCCAAACAACGTTTGGCCACCGTATCTGCAATGTATTACGCAGTCAAGTCAGACATTGATTGGTGCACTGATTGCGTACTGACGCACGACCGGTGAGCGGTGCACGAGCGCCTGCCCGATAGCGTGTGGCCATGCCAGCGGGCCGACGGAAGGCACGGCCGGTGCCGTTCGGGCGGCCGGATCCGTCGGCGTTGCGTTTCCTCATTAGCCGGGACCTGCGCACCATGCGGGAGCGCGCCGGCCTGACCCAACGGGAGGCGGCCCGCGTTCTGGCATGCGGGCAAGCGAAGATCAACCACCTGGAGTCCGGCCGAACCGGGCCGAAGCCGAAAGAGGTGGCGGCGCTGCTGCGCGCGTACGGCGCAAGCGCGGAACACGCCGATCGCATGGCCTCACTCGCGGCCCGCGCCGACCAGACGGCGTGGTGGGCGCCCTACTCGAAGGTATTGCGCGACTGGTTTCAGACCTTCGTCGGGCTCGAAGGGCTCGCGACCGCCGAGTTCTCCTATGCCTCGCGCCTACTTCCCGGCCAGCTCCAGACCTCCGACTACGCGGCCGGCTTGCTGGTCGGCCACGCCGGAGTCGCGCCGATGGATGCGCCACTGATTGTGCGTGCACGCATGGACCGCCAGCGGCTGACCGACGAGACGCGGCCACTCCGATTCGCCGCCGTCATCGAGCAGGTCGTCTTCGAGCGCAAGGTCGGCGGCGAGGCGGTCATGCGGCAGCAACTCGAACACATCTTGCGGCTGATGAAGCTGGACAACGTCGAAGTGCAGGTCATGCCGACCGCTGTTGCGGTGCACGACGGGCTCGACGGCGACTTCCTGGTGCTCGACTTCGACAAGGCGCAGAGCATCGGTTACGTCGGACATGCGGACGGAGCCATCTACATCCAAGACTCGGAGCGCGTGGCGCGGTACAAAGAGTCAGCCGACCGGATCCGCGAGGCGGCGCTCTCACCCGCCGAGACGGCGGAGTTCATTCGAGCGCTCATTTCGTAGAGGAGTCGAATGCCACAGGATGCCTGGCGAACGTCGAGCTACACGCGGGACACCGAGCTTTGCGTCGAGGTCGCGCCGACAGCGGGCGGCGCGCTGATCCGGCACAGCAGGCGGCCGGACGCCGGCACGATCTCGTTCAGCAGCGGCGAATGGCTGCGTTTCATCAGGGACGCGCGCTCGAACCGGCCGAGCACGAACGGTGCCGCCGAGATCGAGCTGGCCGACGACGGCGCCGCCCGCGTCCGCTCCCTGCGCGACGGCCTGGAGCTGCACTTCACCGACGGCGAATGGCGCGCGTTCGTGTCCGGCATCCGCGCCGGCGAGTTCGACTTCCACCGCCCCGGTCACGAGCCGTCCGCGCGCAACGCCGGCTGATCCGCGCCGCCCGCACACCCACTCCGTACCCCGCACACGCACTGGAACCGCCGTACGGGCCACAAACCGGATGTGCCAGCCGCTAGCCGTCCGCGCGCTAGCGGCGGACGATTACGACGAACGGGCCGACGTCCTGCTCCACGAACGGCGGTGACTCGAACAGCCCCGGGTCGAACTCCAGCTCCTCGACCCGCACCGGCGCGGCCCTCGGGAAGGAGTCGGACGCCACCCTGAGCAGCAGCTTTCCCTCCGGACCCCGGCGCAGGACGAGCACGTTCGGCGGCTCGTACGGGCTCCTCGCCATCCGCGCCGACAGCTCGTCCGGACCCGACGACGACGCCCACCGGCGGATCTCCTCGTTGCGCTGCGGGTACGCGGCCAGCGGGTTGGCGTAGTGCGGCGTCGTTGTCTGGAAACCCCAGTACGGCCGGAACGACAGCAGGCGCTCCTCCGTCGAGAGCACGACGTTCTCCGTGGGCGGGCGCCGGGACAGCTCGTCGATGGTGGTGATCAGCGCGCCCCGCCAGGCCGCGTCCAGGGCCAAATCGTGCTCGCCCTTGGCGTTGTACCCGTCCGTGTCGTAGTCGGACTCCGCCGCCGCGACCATCCCCTTCGACGAGTCCACGCCGGCCTGCATCATCGACACCGCGCCCGCCACGGCGAGCACCACGCCGATCGCGCGCACGGATACCACCGGCAGCCGGCGCAGGACGTCGAGCGCCGCGAACACGCCGGCGACCGCCAGCGCGACGTCCACCGTGACGATGAACCGGAACGCCAACAACGTCGTGTTCGCAACGATGGCCAGCGTGGACAGCACAAACCAGGCGTACACCGCGCCGGTGATCACCAGCAGCACCGTCGCCAGCTCGTCGCGCGCCCGCCACACCAACCACACCAACCCGCCCAGGCACAGCACACCGAACGCGCTGGTCGGCACGAACGGGGTGGGCAGCGAGGCGCCGACCTCGGGCAGGAAGTGCGCCGCCACGTTCGACGTGCCGAGCCCGCCGGCCAGGATGAACGGCCCCCAGGTGAGCGCCCCGACCAGCGCGGCCAGCACGCCGATCACGACCAGCCGCGACGACAGCCACCACACCGTCGGCCACGGCGGCGCGCCGGCGCGCAGGTCCAGGACGCCGGCGAGAACGGCGAGCACCACCACGACCACCGCACCGAACACCAGGTGCAGCGTGTACGTGACCGCGCAGACGCCGAGATAGCCGCCGACCAGCACCAACGGCCAGGTGAACACCCGGGCGCCGCGACGGAACACCCGCCAGGCGAGCAGCGCGACCGGCGGCAGCCATGCGGTGGTGGGCCAGGCGTACGGCTCGTCAGGGCCGAACGCGATGAACCCCGCGAGCACCGTGACCACCGTGACCAACAGCGCGCGGTTGCGGCGAAGCACCAGGCTCCACAACACGAACGCGACCACCGCGCTGAGCCCCGCCCACGTGATCGAGTACGGCTTGTACGCCGCCCAACCGTCCAGCCCGACCAGGTTCGCGAACCGCCCGCCCAGCCAGAACCATCCGCCCGGGTAGTAGGCGGCCAGCCCGCGATAGTTGGCGTCCGCCAACCCGACCGTCGACGCCATCCGCTCCATGTACTGAAGCCGGAAGGTGTTGTCCACGCCGGACCCGCCGAGGAAGAACTTCGTCGCCTCCAGCGGAATCGCCAGCAACACCGTGGCCAGCGCGCTGAGCCCGGTCCACGCCCCCGCCAGGTTGCACCACAGCGGCCACCGCGCCGCCCAACCGAGCCCCACCGGCACGAACAACCCGACCAGGATCACCGCGCCGGTCACGTTGGCCAGCGACTGCAGCACGTACGTCCCCGGGCCGACGGCCATCCGGTCGACGGCGAGCTGCAACCCCAGGCTGACCGCGACCGCGACCGCCCCGCCGAGCAGCAGCTCCACCAGTGTCTGGCCGAGCGGGAGCCGGGCGATCGGCGGTGCCTTCGGCGGCGGGGGCCGGGTCACCGGCGTCACTCGGGCACGAGGCGCCGCGGCCTCTAGTGCATGGCTGTCCAACATGTCGCCCAGACTGGTGATGCCGAATCGTCCCCGACTTCTTACAGGTGGACGCCGCGCGGGGCAACGCGGGGCACTCAGCTCGTGATGCGCGCCAGCTCGGCGGCCACCGCTCGGTCGTGCTCGGCCTGGTCGCGGGCGGCGGCGCGCGGGCTCCAGCGGCCCTTCATCACGAAGATGAGCAGCACGAACACCACCACGCCCGCGAAGCAGATCCAGTACCAGGCGCGCCACTGTCCGGCGGCCAGCGCGTGCGCCTCGGCGTTCTCCGGGTCCTCGACGAGGGTGGTCACCGTGTTCACGACCAGCGGGATGAGCAGGAACGACGCGGTGACCACCAGCCGCAGCAGCCAGCCCCAGACCGCGAGCCCGGTGCCGATCAGCGCCGGGTTGCGGGCCTCCACCGTCTCGGTGAACGCCGCCATCCAGCTCGCGTACGCGAACGCCAGCGTCACGTACAGCAGGCTGACGATCAGCGCCAGGGTGCCGAACGACGGGTGTTGGCCGGCCTGCAGGCCGAACACCACCACCATGACCGCCCCGCCGATGCCGCCGGCCAGCATGAACGGCTTGCGCACCCGCAGCTTGTCGGACAGGTACCCGGCGACCAGCAGCGCCACCGCGTCGGCGCCCCAGGCCCAGTTGCCCAGCGCGTTCGCCGCCGCCAGGTCGAACCCGAACATGATCACGACGTAGACGGTGAAGAACGCGACCATCGTGTAGTAGATCAACAGCATCACCGAGACGCCGAGCGCGGAGGCGATCACGTCCAGGTGCAGCACCTGCCGCCAGGGGTGGCGCAGCGACCGTTCTATCTGGTCCGCGTCCAGGCCGCGCGCCCGCGCCTCCACCAGCACCCGGTCGCGCTCGGAGACCATCAACTGCCCGCGCAACCGGGGCGACAGCTCGCGCAGCCCGAACAGCGCGATCACGAACACCACCAGGCCGGCCGCGCCGCAGATGACGTACTGGCTCTGCCAGGTCTTCAGCGATGTGAGCGTCTGGCTGGCCACCGCACTCACCACCAGGCTGCCCAGCACCGGCCCCATCGTCCAGAACCCCATCGCGGTGGCCCGGCCGACCTGCGGGGAGAAGTCCCTGATCAGCGCCGGCGTGGCGACCAGGATGACGCCCTCCACGAACGACACCACCAGCGTGACCACCGCCCACGCCAGCCCGGTGCGGACCTGCGGGAACACCACCAGCGTCAACAGCCCAGTGACCAGCAGGCCGATCACCACCAGGTTGGCCCGCCCGGAGCGGTCGGTGAACCCGGCGAACAGCGAGCCGAACGCGCCGACGAAGTTGCCGGCGGCCAGCGCGAGGACGAAGTAGAGGAACGACATGTGCAGGTCGGCGAGCATCAGGCTGGCCACGCCGCCGACGACGTACAGCTCGTAATACAGCATGACCGTGGCCAGCACGACGACCGCCAGGTAGCGCGCCCGCTCCCGGGGCGAGGGGTAGTGGTCCAGCTCGCGCCGCCACAGCCACGCCCAGCGCCCGTCCGCCATACCGGCCCCCCACACGTCGCTGTGCCCCGGGTCACATCACGCTAACCCGGGTGGCGCCGGGGCGCGAGCTTGCTTTTCAGGGTCGGCGGGCACGACGATCACCTGATCCACCAGCGCTAGGCAGACGGCGGAGGCGAGTGATACCGGTGCGCAACGAGTGGGACGACAAGAGCGACGAGCCCGGCCCGGGGCTGACGGCGTCCTGGGCGGCCGTGCTCCGCGACGTCCGTTCGCTGGCCGTCGACCTGACCACCGCCGGCACCGAGATGGCCCGCCAGGTACCGGTGCCGCCGCTCGAGCAGCTCGTCAGCGGCTGGGGCCGGGTGGAGGACGCGATGCTGCGCGAGCTCAAGGCCCGCCTGGACCACCTGGACGACCCGGCGTACCGCCCGGAGCCCACCCCCGGCGCCCACCCCAGCACCCCGGCGCGGCTGCTGGACAACCTGCTGACGGCGTCCATCGACGCGGACTCCGCGCAGAGCCGCGAGGCGCTGTACACCTCGTTGCTGCTGCGGATGGTCCCCGACGAGGCGCGCATCCTCGCCGCGCTGGCCGACGGCACCCGCTACCCGCTGGTGCACATCAAGACCAGGGGAAACGGCGGGCGGACGGTGCTGGCCAACGCCTCCACGGTCGGCCGGGCCGCCGGCGTGCAGGTGCCCGAGGTGGTGCCGACCTACGTGGGCCACCTGCGCGCACTGGGGCTGGCCGACGAAGGGCCCGCGGACGAGTCGCTGTCGGTCCAGTACGACATCCTGCTCGGCGAGCCCGCGGTGCGCCACGCCGACGAGCAGGCGCACGACGTCGGCCGGCTGGGCACCCGGGTGGTGCGCCGCACGCTGCGCATCTCGCCGCTGGGCCGGGCGCTGTGGCGGGCCTGCCGGCCGGACGACGAGACCGAGGCCGGCCTGCACCCGTCCGACTCCGACCTGCTGGACGGCGTGACCCCGCTGCCGCACCACACGCCGGACACCATCTACCGCCCCGAGAACGGGAGCCACCCCGCCGGACCCACCGGCGGACCGCCGTGAGCAGCCCGGCCGAGATCCTGGCCGACGTCACCCGCAACTGGCCCGTCTACGTCTCGATGCCGTTCATCGCGGCCGCCATCGGCTACCTGACCAAGCTGGTCGCCATCGAGATGATGTTCAAGCCGATCGAGTTCGTCGGCCGCAAGCCGTTCGGCTGGCAGGGCGTGGTGCCGCGCCGCGCCGCCCGGATGGCCGGCATCGCGACCGACACCATGACCAACCAGTTGATCACGCCGGCGGAGATCTTCGGCCGGCTGGATCCGCGCCGGGTGGCCAAGGAGATCGAACAGCCGCTGGTCGCCGCGATCGACGACATCACCCGCGAGGTGGCCGCCGCGACCCAGCCGGACCTCTGGGAGGCGCTGCCGGACCGGATCAAGGACCTGATCGTGGCCAGGGTGCGGCGGCAGGCGCCGCAGCTTGTCGAGAAGGTCATGCAGCAGGTCCAGACCGACATCGACTCGGTGTTCGACCTCAAGGGCATGGTCGTCACCAACCTGGTGCGGGACAAGGCGCTGCTGAACAAGATCTTCCGGGAGGCCGGGCACCAGGAGTTCCGGTTCATCGCGCGGGTCGGCGCGCCGTTCGGGTTCGCCATCGGGGTGATCCAGACGGTGGCCTGGGCGGTGTTCCGGGAGCCGCTGCTGCTGCCCGCGTTCGGCCTGATCACCGGGTGGGCGACGGACTGGCTGGCGCTGCGGATGGTGTTCCGCCCGATGTACCCGCGCAAGTTCTTCGGGCTGTTCACCTGGCAGGGGCTGTTCTTCAAGCGCCGCGCCGAGGTGGCCCGCGACTACGGCGACCTGATCGCCAAGGAGATCATCACCCCGCGCCGGGTCGTGGAGGCGGTGCTCAACGGCCCGCTGTCGGACCGGCTGTTCGCCCTGGTCCAGCGCGAGGTGCACCGGATCATCGACTCCCAGGTCGGGCTGGCGCGGCCGCTGCTGGTGGTGGCCGTCGGCGGGCGGCGCTACCAGCGGATGAAGGCGCTGGTCACGCTGCGGGTGATGGAACGGTTACCGGAGGCCATGGCGCACGTGGAGGACTACGCCACGGACGCCATGGACATCCGCAACACGCTGATGACCAAGATGCAGCAGCTGTCCGCCAAGCAGTTCGAGCGCCTGCTGCGCCCGGCCTTCGAACAGGACGAGTGGATCCTGATCGCCACCGGCGCCGTGCTCGGCTTCGCCGTCGGCGAGCTACAGATCCTGATCGTCGAGTTCCTGACCCGTTAGTGGCTCACGGCTTCTTTTCCTGGCCGATTGCGCGGGAGAACTCCGCCTTGGGCTCGTGGATCTGGCCCAGGGCGACCACCTCGCGGCGGAACAGCAGCGCCTGCGTCCAGTCGGTGACGATGCGGAACTTGCGGTTGAAGGTGGGCATCCGGCTCAGGTGGTAGGTGCGGTGCATGAACCAGGCCACCACGCCCTTGAGCTTGATGCCGTAGATCTCCGCCGCGCCCTTGTACAGCCCGAGGCTGGCCACCGAGCCGGCGTAGCTGTGCTTGTACGGCTTGACCGGGCGGCCGCGCAGGTGCGCGACGACGTTGTCGGCCAGCACCTTGGCCTGGCGGACCGCGTGCTGGGCGGACGGGCTGGTCTTGGCGTTCGGGTCGCTCTTGGACAGGTCGGGCACGGACGCGCAGTCGCCCGCGCTGAACACCTCGGGGCTGCCCTCCACCTGCAGGGAGGCGCCGCAGGTCACGCGGCCCTTGTCGTCGAGCGGGAGGTCGGTGTTGGCCAGCATCGGGTTGGGCTTGACGCCGGCGGTCCAGACGATGGTGTCGGCGTCGAACTCGGTGCCGTCGTCGAGCACCACGTGCCCGCCCTCCATGGACTTCACCCTGGTGTCCAGGAAGACCTCGATGCCGGCGTCCATCAGCTGCTTGACCGTGTAGCGGCCCATCGGCGCGCTGACCTCGGGCATGATCCGCCCGGCCGCCTCGACCAGGACCCAGCGCAGGTCGGAGCGGTCGATGTTCTCGTAGTAGCGCGCGGCGTAGCGCGACATGTCGGCCAGCTCGGCCAGCGCCTCCACCCCGGCGTAGCCGCCGCCGACCACCAGGAAGGTGAGCAGCTTGCGGCGCAGCGCCGGGTCGATCGTGCTGGACGCCTCGTCCATCCGGGACAGCACGTGGTTGCGCAGGTAGATGGCTTCGGCCACGGTCTTGAAGGCGATGCCGTGCTCGGCCAGCCCGGGGATGGGCAGGGTGCGCGCCACCGAGCCCGGCGAGACCACCAGCACGTCGTAGCCGAGCTGCGTGACGTGCCCGGCGGCCGCCTCCACCGTCACCTCGCGGCGCTCCCGGTTGATCGCGGTGACCCGGCCGGTCAGCACGTGACACTTACGGAGCACCTTGCGGAGCGGCACCACCACGTGCCGGGGCTCGACGGACCCGGCGGCCGCCTCCGGCAGGAACGGCTGGTAGGTCATGTTCGACTGCGGGTCGATGACCGTCACGGAGGCCTCGTCCGCGCCCAGCTTGCTCTGCAGGCGCAGCGCCGTGTACATCCCGACGTAGCCGCCACCGACGATCACGATGCGCGTGTTGCGAGCCATGCCTCCATGCTCCCAAACTTCGGGACGGGCGTGGGTGGGGATAACGGGTGAGCCTGGTCGCTGGGTGGGGGTACGCTTTACTTATGGAGACGTTGGTAAAGCACGACGATCGGCGGGTGCGGACCACCAAGGTCAGCAGGAAGAACCAGGTGACGCTGCCGGTTGCCGCACTGCGGGCCGCCCAGGTGGCGCCGGGTGACGTGCTGCGCGTCGAGGTCGAGGCGCCCGGGGTGTTCCGGCTGGTCCGCCAGAGCAACGACCCGTGGTGGGAGCTGTTCGAGGAGACCGTCGGCATCGGGGGCATCACCACCCGGGAGGAGTTGGAGGAGATGCGGGACGAGTGGGAGCGGTAGCGCTGGACACCAGCGTGGTGATCGGCCTGCTCGAGCCGGGCGACCCCCACCACGCGTCCACCCGGGCCGAGGTGGCGGCCGCCCGGCGACGGGGCGACACGTTCGTGCTGCCCGCGTCCGTGCTCTCCGAGGCACTGGTCGGCGGGTACCGGCTGGGCACGGCGCCCGACCGGCGACGACGGATCGTCACGCTCTTCGGTCCGGTCCGGCCGATCGACGAGGGTCTCGCGCTGGTAGCGGCCGAGCTGCGGGGCCGGCACCGGTCGCTGCGGCTGGCGGACGCGTTCGTGATCGCCACCGGCATCGTGGAACAGGCCGCCGTGCTCACCTGTGACCGCCGTCTGGCCGCGGTGGACGGGCGGGTTCAGGTCATCCCGCCTGACTAATCCCGGCGAGCTTGGCGGCGTTGTCGAGCACGGTGCACAGCATGTCCGGGGTGAGCCGGCCGGTGAACGTGTTCTGCTGGCTGACGTGGTAGCAGCCGAGCAGGTGCAGCGGGCGGCGGTCGGGGTGCGCGGCGGCCAGCTCGACATGCGCGCCGTGGCCGAACACCGGGCGCGGGCGGGGCACCGTCCAGCCCGCCTCGGCCAGCACCGGCAACAGCGCCTGCCAGCCGAAACCGCCGAGCACCATCACCGCGCGCAGGGTGGGCGTGAGCAACCGCAGCTCGTCGGCGAGCCAGTGCCGGCAGGCGTCCCGCTCGGCCGGGGTCGGCTTGTTCTCCGGCGGCGCGCAGTGCACCGGCGAGGTGATCCGGGTGCCGTACAGGGTCAGGCCGTCGTCCTTGTGCACGGCGGTCGGCTGGTTGGCCAGGCCGACGGCGTGCAGCGCGGCGTAGAGCACGTCGCCGCTGCGGTCGCCGGTGAACATCCGGCCGGTCCGGTTGGCGCCGTGCGCGGCGGGTGCCAGGCCGACGATGAGCAGCCGTGCGTCCGGCGGGCCGAACCCGGGCACCGGCCGGCCCCAGTACTCCTGGTCGGCGAACGCGGCCCGCTTCTCCCTGGCCACCCGCTCGCGCCAGTCGACCAGCCTCGGGCAGGCCCGGCAGTCACTGACCGCTCTATCCAGCTCCGCCAGCATCGCGTCTGGTTCCTAGGCCAGCGACAGCGCGATGCCGTCGAGGATGTCGTGCTCGCTGACCACCAGCTCGGAGATGCCGGCGCGCTTGGCCAGCTCCTCCGCGAGCACCGCCACGATCAGCGCGCCGCCGCCGATCACGTCCACCCGCCCGGGGTGCATGGCACCGAACCGCATGCGCTCCTCCCGCGACAGCGTCAGCAGCTCGTCGGCCACCCGGTGCACCTCGGTCAGGTCCAGGCGGGACAGGTGGATCGCGTCCGCATCGTAGGTCGGCAGCCGCTGGGAGATCGCGGACAGCGTGGTCACCGTGCCGGCCACGCCGACCCAGGTGTGCGCGCCGTCCACCGGCACGTGGTCGAACGCCTCGGCCAGGATCCGGTGCGCGAGCTCGTGGGCCTCGGCGCGCTCGTCGGCGGTTGGCGGGTCGGAGCGCAGGCACCGCTCGGTGATCCGGACGCAGCCGATGTCCACCGAGCGGGCGGCCTGGACCTCGGCGTCGCCGTTGTCCCGGGTGCCGATGACCACCTCGGTCGAGCCGCCGCCGACGTCGACCACGACGAACGGGCCGTCGCTCCCGGGCAGGTCGCCGACCGCGCCGATGAACGAGAGCCTGGCCTCGGTGTCGCCGCTGATCACCTCGGCCTCGGCGCCGAGCGTGGCGCGGACCATGCCGAAGAAGTCCTCCCGGTTGGACGCGTCCCTGGTCGCCGAGGTGGCGACCATCCGCACCCGCTCGGTGCCGGCCTCGCGCAGGATCGCCGTGTAGTCCGCTAGCGCCTCGCGGGTGCGCTCGATGGCGTCCGGGGCGAGCACGCCGGTCGCGTCGACGCCCTTGCCCAGGCGCACGATCCTGGTTTCGCGGTGCACGTCGGTGAGGCGTTGCCGCCCGTCCGGGCCGGGCGCGGCGTCGGCCACCAGCAGTCGGATCGAGTTCGTCCCGCAGTCGATGGCGGCGACTCTCGGCATGCCCGCTCCTCGGTGGTCGTGCTCGTCGTTGGCTTCCGGGACGACGGGTGCCCGGCGCTTTCCACGTTACCGAGGCATGCTCGATGGACGTCAGCGGCTCGGGGCCGGCGCCGCGGACGGTGTCGGGATGACCGACGTTGACGAACCCGTCGAGGCGGGGGCGTCCCGTTCGACCACGATGATCGGGCCTGGCGCCTGCTGGGGCGGTGTGGTCGGTGTGGTCGGTGTGGCCGGCGTGGGTCCGGGCTGTGTGGTCGGGACGGCGTGGGGTGTCGGTGTGGCTTGAGGGGCGGCCGAGGTGGGTGGGACGGCCATGCCCGTCGGCCCCGCCGAAGGCGCCGTGGACGCCGACCCGGATCCCGGCGCCGACTCCGCGCCGCCCCCCGCCGGTGCCGAGCCGGACGGTCCGGGCTGAGCTGACGGTGACCGAGGCGTGCCCTCCCGCGACGGCGACCCACCGGTCCCGCCCGCGCTGCCGTCCGCCGAACCGCTCCGTTCCGGGGACGGAGCCGCCGCGCTCGACGGCGGGGGCGCCGACGTGGGTCCGGCCGCGATCGTCGATCCCGCCGTCGAACCGTCCGTGGACCCGCGCGAGGGCCCGCCGGTTGGTCCGGCGGTCGGGCCGGCGGTCGGGCCGGCGGTCGGGCCGCCCGATGGTCCGTTGCCGGGGCCGGTCGTTGGTCCGCTGGCCGGGCCGCGGGTCGGGCCATTCCCCGGTCCGTTCACCGGGCCGTTCGTCGGTCCGTGGGTCGGGCGACCGCCCGGAGCGGGCTGGCCCTCCCGGCCGCTAGACCGACCGTCGGTCGGTATTGCCGTCGGCTGGGCGCGCGGCGGCCGGGTGAACGGTGCCGGCGGCGGTGTGGGGGATACGGGCGGGGGTTTGGGCGCGGCGTTCGGCGAGGGCACGGCGTTCGGCGGGCGCGGCGTCGACTCGGGGACCGGGGCAACGGACGCGGCGCCCTCTGCGTACGCCCGGGACCACGCACGCACGCTGCCCAGATAGCTCGGCGAGTCCCGATAACGCAGCACGGCGGCCGCCATCCGATCCGGCGCGTCCATGTCCGCCCCGCTCGCGCACAGGAAACGCCCGGCCGCGAGCGCGGCGTCGAACACGTTGTCCGCGTCGGGCGGCCGCCCGTCCACACCGGCCGCGTACCGCCGCCACACCGCCGGCAGCAGCTGCATCGGGCCGACCGCGCGGTCCCACCGGCGGTCGCCGTCCAGCGTGCCCCCGTCGGTGTCCGGCACCCGCGGCAGCTTCCGGGATCCGTCCAGCCGAGGCCCGAGGATCCGCCCGATGGTTCGCCCCGAAGCGTCCACCCGCCCGCCGCTCGCATGCCCGGACTCGGCGCGCCCCACCGCCGCCAGCAGCGACCAGTGCAGCCGGCACCCGGGCGCGGTGCTCGCCAGGACCCGTTCCGCGCGCTGGTACGCGGCCAGCGGCACGCCCGGCACCCCGCTCGGCCCAACCGGCACCCGCGCAGGCTCGACGGGCGCGCCGGCGGGCGGCTCGGTCGTGATCAGCTCTCCGGTCGGCGCGCCGCCCGTCGCGGACTCCCCCGGCAACGGCGCCGGGATCGCCGCCCGCAACGGCACCGAACCCGGCAACGCCGGACCCCCGGCCGCCGGATCGGCCGGACCCGGACCATCGGCCGCCGGCTCGCGCCCGCGCACCACACCGAGAACGGCGAGCACGCCGAAGCCCACGATCAGCAGCACCCAGGCCGACGGTCGTCCACCACGCCCGAACCGCACCCGAAATACCCTGCACGAGAGCCCGAGCAAGGTCACCAGCTCGCGGCTAGTCTCGGAGGATGACCGAGCTTCTGGACCAGCGCGGTGTTCCAGCGAACCATGGTCACGCCGCCGAACGGGCGACCCAAGACCCGACCGTGGGCGAGCGCTTCCGCACCCACACGGTGACGAACCAGGCGCCCCCGCTGGACGGCTACGACCCGCTGGCCTGCGACCCGGCCCTGGCCGACGCCATCCGCACCGAGGCCCCCGAGGCGTCAGAGTCCGCCCTGACCCGCCTCGCCGAGCTGGCGCGCACGGTGGTCGGCTCGGCGGAGGGCCGCGAGCACGCCCGGCTGGCCAACGAGCACGAACCGGTCCTGCGCAGCCACGACAGGTACGGCAACCGGATCGACGAGGTCGAGTACCACCCGTCCTGGCACTGGCTGATGGAGCGCTCGGTCCAGGCCGGGGCGCACGCCGCGCCCTGGGCACCGGACGCCGGCCCCGGCGCGCACGTGGCCCGCGCCGGCGCGTTCTACCTGATGAGCCAGCTCGAGCAGGGACACTGCTGCCCGATCTCGATGACGTACGCGGCGGTGCCGGCGCTGCGCAACGACCCCGAGCTGGCCGCCCGCTACGAACCCGGCCTGAGCGCCTCGACCTACCTCCCCGGCCTGGCCGAGCCCACCGGCAAGGCGGCCCTGCTGGCCGGCATGTCGATGACCGAGAAGCAGGGCGGCTCGGACGTACGCGCCGGCAGCACCGTGGCGACCCCCACCGGGGATGGCACCTACCGGCTGGTCGGCCACAAGTGGTTCACCTCGGCGCCGATGTGCGACCTGTTCCTCACCCTGGCCCAGGCCCCCGGCGGGCTGACCTGCTTCGTGCTGCCCAGGGTGCTCCCGGACGGCACCCGCAACGGTTTCCGGGTCATGCGGCTGAAGGACAAGCTGGGCAACCGGTCCAACGCCTCGGCGGAGATCGAGTACGCCGACGCGCTCGGCTGGCGGCTCGGCGACGAGGGCCGGGGCGTGCGGACGATCATCGACATGGTGTCCGCGACCAGGCTGGACTGCGTGCTCGGCTCCGCCGCCCTGATCCGTATCGCGCTGACCGAGGCCGCGCACCACATCGCGCACCGGTCGGCGTTCGGCGCCCGGCTGGCCGACCAGCCGCTGATGCGCTCCGTGGTCGCCGAGCTGGCCGCCGAGGCCGAGGCGTCCACCCGGCTGGCGTTCCGGCTGGCCGGGGCGGCGGACCGGGGCGGCCGCGACGAGCGCGCGCTGCTGCGGCTGGCGCTGCCGGTGTCGAAGTACCTGGTGTGCAAGCGGGCCACCACGGTGGTCGCGGAGGCTGCCGAATGCCTCGGCGGCAACGGCTACGTCGAGGAGTCCGGGCTGCCCAGGCTGTACCGGGAGGCGCCGCTGAACTCCATCTGGGAGGGCTCCGGCAACGTCAACGCGCTGGACGCGCTGCGCGCCATCGCCCGCTCGCCGGAGAGCGTGGACGCCGTGCTCGCCGAGATCGACGCGGCGGCCGGGCAGTCGTCTGCGTTCGACGCGGCCGTCCGCGCGCTGCGCGCCGAGCTGTCCGCGCCGGACGAGCGGCGCGCGCGGCGGCTGGCCGAGCTGATGGGCGTGTGCCTGCAGGGCTCGGTCCTGGTGCGGCACGCGCCGAGCGAGGTCACCGAGGTGTTCCTGGCCGCCCGGTTCGGCGACGAGCCCAACTGGCGCACCGCCGGCACCCACACCGCCTCGGATGCCGCCACCGCCGCCACCCTGGCCAGGGTGACACCGCACGCCTAGGCGACGGTCACGTGCCGGGGCCAGCCCTCAGGCGCGCCCGACAAAAAGGGCGCTACGACAAAAAGGGAAGGCTAAACCCCGTTAAGCCGGAAGAAAAGAAGATCGGCACGACGAAAAAGGCCGACGAAAAGAAGAGATCCGGCCGTCACGTGTGTTCCTCGGCATCCCATGCCGGTCACCAGCTAGCCGTGGACGCAACAACCCCACCTCCCCTCGTCGGCTGGACGAGCCACCTCGCCCGCATGCTCGTATAGTGCTCGACCGTCGTCGGGGCGTCAACCAGCGTCAGGATCAAATCTTTGTCAACCACCGAGCTGATAATCACATTGGTGACCGCTGTGATCGGCGCGCTGATCGGAATCGTCACCGCGCATTATTACTACCGCAAGGGCGGGGCGGCGCGCCCGGGACTGCTCGTCGGCATGGAAGAGCTCGCCCGAATCGACCCGTCGACGCTGGGTGTGCAGGTCGACATGCGGATCGGCACGATCAAGGTGACCAACCTGGTGGTGCTGGAGATCGCGGTGACCAACAGCGGCCACCGCGACCTCATGGTCCGCGACGCCGCCGACCCGGAGAAGCACGCGCTGCGCCCGCGCGTCGAGCTCCCGGAGGGACTGCGCTCGCTCGCGGACCCATGGAACCCGGACGGAGTCGCGCCCGGCGCCGATGTGCGGATCGCACGACAGCTGCGCAACGACAACCGGCAGTTGCTCTTCGTCCACCTGCATCGCCTCGCCCGAGGCGCCACCTCGAAGGCACGGGTGCTGTGCAGCTACCGGACGGAAAACCCGCCGGGGCGGCTGTCCGGAGCCGATCTCCGGTTCTTCCCCGGGTTCCTGCCGAACGTCGACATTCGCCCGGCCGGCCTGCTCAGGGAGGCGGGCCGGGTTCCCGAATAGCGGTGCCGGTATCGGCTCGCGGAAGGTTACCCGCGGACATAGAGTTCGGTCTGGATACCGGCCGGGGGCGAGGGAGGGGATCGGTGTGGTTGACGCCGCGCTTGTGTACGGGAGCGCCACCGAGCTGACGGAGGCGATGGCCAGCGGCCGCGTCTCGTCGGTCGAGCTGACCGAGGCCGCCATCGCACGGATCGAACGGCACGACGCGACGATCAACGCGGTGTGCGTGCCGGACTTCGAGCGGGCGCTCGCGGCCGCCAGGGACGCCGACGCCGCGCGTGCTCGCGGTGAGGTCACGCCGCTGCTCGGCGTCCCGATGACCGTCAAGGAGTCGTACCACGTCGCCGGCCTGCCCACGACCTGGGGATTCTCGGCGTTCGCCGACTTCGTCCCGGACGCCGACGCGGTGGCGGTGGCGCGGGTCAAGGCGGCCGGGGCCGTCGTGCTGGGCAAGACCAACGTGCCGGTCGGCCTCGGCGACTTCCAGAGCTACAACGACCTCTACGGCACCACCCGCAACCCCTGGAACCCCGACCGCATCCCGGGCGGCTCCTCCGGTGGCTCGTCGGCCGCGCTCGCGGCGGGGTACGGGCCGCTGTCGCTGGGCTCGGACATCGGCGGTTCGCTGCGCAACCCGGCGCACTACTGCGGCGTCTACGCGCACAAGCCGTCGCTCGGGCTGTTGACGGCGCGCGGGCACACCCCGCCCGGCGTGCCGGCCGTGCCGGGCGAGAGCGACCTCGCGGTGATCGGGCCGATGGCGCGCACCCCCGGCGACCTCTCCCTGCTGCTGGACATCCTCGCCGAGCCCGACGAGCTGTCCCTCGGCACCGCCTACCGGCTCGCGCTCCCGCCGTCGCGGCACACCGACCTGGCCGACTTCCGGGTGCTGGTGCTCGACGCCCACCCGCTGATGCCCAGCTCGACCAGCGTCCGGAACGCGATCAACGACTTCGCGACCGAGCTGGCCAACGCCGGGGCGAAGGTGACGCGGGACAGCCCGCTGCTGCCCGACCTGAGCGACGCCGCCCGGCTCTACATGCGCCTGCTGATCTCCTTCCTCTACGCGAACATCCCGTCGGAGCAGTACGAGGCCGTCCGCGAGGCGGCCGCCGGGCTCGACCCGGACGACCGGAGCCTCGCCGCCGAGCGCACCAGGGGCGGGGCACTCAGCCACCGGGACTGGGTCATCGCCGACGGCCGGCGCGCGGTCCTGCGCCAGCAGTGGCGGGAGCTGTTCGCCGAGTTCGACGTGGTGCTCTGCCCGGTCATGTCGACGCCGGCGATCCCGCACGACCACAGCGGCATGGCGGAGCGGCGGATCACCGTCGACGGGACCGACTACGAGTACTTCGACCAGTTGGCCATGGCCGGCGTGGCGACGCTGCCCGGCCTGCCGGCCACCGCGCTGCCCATCGGCCGCTCCGAGGAGAACCTGCCGATCGGGGTGCAGGCGATCGGGCCGATGTACGGCGACCGCACCACGCTGAGGTTCGCCGAGCTGGCCGAGCAACTGGTCGGCGGCTTCACGCCCCCGCCGCTGGACTGACACAAGGCGTGACGCACGGGCCGGCGCGCCACCAGTCGCCCAGCTCGGCGAGCGCCTCGTCGCCGAACGGGTTCACCCCGGGGCCGGCCGCCAGCGCGTGCCCGACGTGTACGTGCAGGCACTTCACCCTGGTCGGCATGCCGCCGGCGCTGACGTCGGTACCCAGCGGTTCGAGGGCGTCGCGCTCGGCCAGGTAGCGCTCGTGGGCGCGGCGGTAGGCGGCGGCCAGCTCGGGGTCGGCGGCCAGCCGGTCGGTCATCGCGCGCATCCGCCCGGCCGCCTCCAGGCCGCCGACCTGCGAGCACAGCCGCGCGCAGGTCAGGTAGTAGAGCGTGGGGAACGGCGTGCCGTCCTCCAGGCGGGGGTGGGTACGGACCACGGCCGGCAGCCCGCACGGGCAGCGGTACGCCACGTCGTGCAGCCCCCGGGGCCGGCGTCCGAGCTGGGCGGCCACCGCGTCCCGGTCCGCCTCGGTCACGGTCGTCGGCTCGGTCACTTCGGCGTCATTTCGGCGGTGCTCCTCGCAGGTCTGTCCACAGCTTGTCGAACCACGGGGCGCGCGCGGCGGCCTCCGCGTCCGGGGTCGTCGAGGGCACGTCGCTGGGCAGCTGCACGACGTAGGGCGTCTCCCCCGGCCAGACATACCCGAGCCGCTGGCGGGCCTCGGCGGCCACCGCGGCCGGGTCGCGGAGCTCGTCGCGGCGGCGGGTCTGCTGGTCCACCTGCTCGGTCAGCTGTCGCTGCCTGGCCTGCAGCGCGGACAGCTCCTGGCGCTGGGTCAGGAAGTTGCGCAGCGGCACCGCCACGGTCAGCGCCAGCGCGCACACCACCAGCGCGAGCACCGCGGCGTGCCGGGTCGAGGACACCCCGAGCATGCCCGAGGTGGCCACCGCGACCCGGTGCGCCCGGCTGCCCCTGATCGCGTCCGACGCACCACCGGCGGCGGCGCCGCGCACCTTGCCGCCCGGCGTCGGCGATGCCCGGACCGGGCTCGCGTTCGAACCCCGATCCGCCCGCCCGGTACCCGACGCCCGCCCAGTCGCCGACGCCCGCCCGGTACCCGAGGCGCGCCCCGTGCCGGTGCCGCGCGGATCGCCGGACGGCCGGCCCCGTCCGGACCGCGCCCGGCCGGGGTCACCAGCGGCAGGCATGTACTCCCTCAGTCCTCCGGGGTGTAGCGCGGGTACGCCAGGTCACCGAGGTAGCGGGCGGCGTCGCCCAGGGTCTCCTCGATGCGCAGCAGCTGGTTGTACTTGGCCACCCGCTCGGACCGGGCCGGCGCGCCGGTCTTGATCTGTCCGCACCCGGTGGCCACCGCCAGGTCGGCGATCGTGGTGTCCTCGGTCTCGCCGGAGCGGTGGCTCATCACGCACTTGTAGCCACAGGAGTGCGCCAGCGTGACGGCGTCCAGCGTCTCGGACAGCGTGCCGATCTGGTTGACCTTCACCAGCATCGCGTTGGCGGCCTGGCGGGAGATGCCGTCCTCCAGCCGCTCCTGGTTGGTGACGAACAGGTCGTCGCCGACCAGCTGCACCCGCCCGCCGATCTGCGCGGTGAGCGCCCGCCAGCCGTCCCAGTCGTCCTCGGCCAGCGGGTCCTCGATGGACACCAGCGGGTACGAGCCGAGCAGCTCGGCGTAGAAGTTCGACATCTCCTCGGCGGAGCGCTTGGAGCCCTCGAAGGCGTAGGTCCCGTCGGTGAAGAACTCGGTGGCCGCCACGTCCAGCGCCAGCGCCACGTCCCGGCCCACGGTGAGCCCGGTCTTGCCGATCGCGTTGGCGATGAAGTCCAGCGCGGCCCTGGTGCCGGACAGCTCGGGCGCGAAGCCGCCCTCGTCGCCCAGCCCGGTGGACAGGCCCTGCGCCTTGAGCACGGACTTGAGCGCGTGGTACACCTCGGCGCCCCAGCGCAGCGCCTCCCGGAACGACTCGGCGCCGACCGGGACGATCATGAACTCCTGCACGTCCACCGCGTTGTCGGCGTGCGCGCCGCCGTTCACGATGTTCATCATCGGCACCGGCAGCACGTGCGCGTTCGGCCCGCCGACGTAGCGGAACAGCTCCAGCCCCGACGACTCGGCCGCCGCCTTGGCCACCGCCAGCGACACCCCGAGCAGCGCGTTGGCGCCCAACCGGGACTTGTCGGGGGTGCCGTCCAGGTCCACCAGCTTCTGGTCGACCACCCGCTGGTCGACGGCCTCCACGCCGAGCAGCTCGGGGCCGATCTCGTCGAGCACGCCGGCCACCGCCCGCTCGACCCCCTTGCCGCCGTAGCGCCGGGAGTCCCCGTCGCGCAGCTCGACGGCCTCGTGCTCGCCGGTGGACGCGCCCGAGGGCACCGCCGCCCTCGCCAGCGTGCCGTCGTCCAGTGCGACCTCCACCTCCACGGTGGGGTTGCCTCGAGAATCGAGAATCTCGCGGGCGCCGACCTGCTCGATGACGGCCACATCAGCTCCTTGGATCAATCTGGCTCAAGCATTGGGTATCGGTCCCGCAGAGCCTAACCGCCGGGCCCGAGCGGGCTCCCGTGCGCCGCGCCACCAAACCTACGCCCGCCCGGGTCGGTAGCCGGCCTCCCGGAGCACCGCGGTCAGGTAGTCCTTGATCTCGGCGCGGCGGCTGGTGTCCGGATAGCCGCCGAGGTGGTGCAGGACCGCACCGTTGAGCAGGCCCAGGAGTACCTCGGTGTTGCCGTGCTCGGGGAGCTGGCCGTGCGCGCGGGCGCGGTCCAGGGTGGCTCGTACCGCCTCGCCGCGCCGGTGGCCGTGGGCCTCGCGGTAGGCCTCCAGCAGTTGGGGGAAGTCGTCGACCGCGCCGTAGAGCCGGCGCAGCATCCGCCGGTTGCGCGGCCGGGCGAGGTAATCCGCCCAGTCGTCGAGCATCCGGTCGAGGTCCGGCCAGTCCGGCCATTCGGGCCGCTGGTGGTCCTCGTTGTCCACCCGGTCCGCCCACTCGATCGCCCGCGCCAGCAGCGTCGTCTTGTCGGGGAACCGGCGGTAGACGGTCGCGCGGGTGACGCGGGCGCGGCGGGCGACCTGCTCGATGCTGGTCGCCCCGGCGCCGCACTCGGTGAACAGCTCGAAGGCGGCGGCCATGATCGCCAGATCCGTCCGCTGGTCGCGCGGGCGACCTGGACGCCGTGGGGGTTGCACGTGAAAAACAATACAATGCTGCGTTGTATTGTTACGGACGTGAGCCGCGAAAAGATCACCCTGTCCGGCGCTCAGGAGACCCTGCTCGCCACCCTGTACGGCCGCGCGCTGGACAGCCGCTCACCGAACTCCGTGCTCGGCGACCACGAGGCCGCCCGCGCCGTCGACCGGATCGACTACGACTTCGGCCGGACCGGGATCTCGGCGACCACCGCCGCCGGCGTCGCACTGCGCGCCCACCAGCTCGACGGCTGGACCCGCGAGTTCCTGGCCGAACACGAACACGCCACCGTGCTGCACCTGGCCTGCGGCCTGGACACCCGCGTGCACCGGCTCGCCCCCGCCCCCACCGTTCGCTGGTTCGACGTCGACTACCCCGAGGTGGTCGACCTGCGCGAGCGCCTGCTCCCCCCGCCCGGCGGCGACTACCACCCGATCGGCACCTCCGTCACCGACGAAGCCTGGCTCGACCAGGTGCCCTCCGACCGCCCCACGGTCACCGTCTTCGAGGGCCTCAGCATGTACCTGATCAAGCAGGACGGCCGGCGGCTCATCGAGCGGATCACCGGCCGATTCCCGAGCGGCCAACTGCTGTTCGACTGCTACGGCACGATCGGCATCCGGCTACAGAAGCTCGTGCCGGCGGTGCGCAACGCCGGCGCCACCCTGCACTGGGGCATCGACGACCCGCACGAACTGGAGAACTGGCACCAGGGCCTGCGGCTGCTGGACGCGATACGCAGCGTCGACGTCCCCGGGCTGGACAAGCTGCCCGCGTCGGGCCGGCTGGGCATGCGGGTGATGGCGCACATCCCCGGGCTGCGCGACATCGGCCGGATCCTGCGCTACCGGTTCTGAGGCCGAGGGGCTCGCGCTCGCGCGTCGCGGCGGGTGGCTCTAGCGTAGGAACGACCATGACGCAGGCTCCCTTCTCCGACAACGGCGACAACGGCGACGACAGAGACAACAGCGACGACACCACATTCGCCTCGTTCAAGCGGGCCGAGGCCCTGCTGTCCCAGCGCCGCCCGCTGGACGCGGTGCAGGCCCTGCTCCCGGTGCTCGCCGCGCAGCCGGACGACGCCTCGGTGCACCTGCTCGCCGGCCGCGCGTTCCTGGACTCCGCACAGCTCCGCCGCGCCGAGGCCGCGTTCACCCGGGTACTGGAGATCGACCCGACCGAGCACTACGCCCGGTTCGCGCTGGGCAAGGCGCTGCAGCGGCAGGGCAGGCTGACCGAGTCGCTCGCCCAACTGCGCATGGCCGACGCGATGGCCCCCCGCCCGGAGTACCAGGACGCGCTCGGCGAGGTCCGCGCACGCATCGCCATCGAGCAGGCCTGAGCGGGGTTATCGCCAACTTTTGGCAGGTAGGCCCCCCGACGACCGGCCGTAGCGAGTTCGAGATCACGGTGCTATAGCTCTCGCCCGCGAGTCAGGTTAGGCTCCGCACCATGAGGTTAGGCTGGCCTTTAAGTGCACTGATCGGCGAGGGCGCGGCATGCTGAGCAACGCGCTGATCGGCCTGCGCGAGGGCCTGGAAGCCGCCCTGGTGGTGAGCATCCTGGTGGCGTTTCTGGTACGGAGTGAACGCCGCGCGGCGCTGCCCTGGGTCTGGGCCGGCGTGGCGGTGGCGGTCGCGCTGAGCGTCGGCGTCGGGGCGCTGCTCACGTTCGGCACCCAAAGCATGAGCTTCGAGGCGCAGGAGGCCTTCGGCGGCAGCATGTCCATCGTCGCGGTGGGCTTCGTCACCTGGATGATCTTCTGGATGCGGCGCACCGCCCGCGCGCTGTCCGGCGAGCTGCGCGACAAGCTGGCGCAGGCGCTGGAGATCGGCTCCTGGGCCGTGGTGCTGATGGCCTTCCTGGCGGTCGGCAGGGAGGGCCTGGAGACCGCGGTGTTCTTCTGGGCCGCCGCGCAGGCCGCCGGCGAGACCACCCAGCCGCTGATCGGCTTCCTGATCGGCATCGCGGTCGCCGTGGCGCTGGCGTACCTGATCTACCGGGGCGCGGTCCGGATCAACATGGCCAAGTTCTTCAAGGTCACCGGCGTGCTGCTGATCTTCGTCGCGGCCGGCATCCTCGCCTACGGCGTGCACGACCTGCAGGAGGCCGCCATCCTGCCGGGCCTGCACACGCTGGCGTTCGACATCAGCGAGGCCGTCCCGCTCGACTCCTGGTACGGGACGCTGCTCAAGGGCATCTTCAACCTGTCTCCCCAGACCACCGTGCTGGAGGCCACGGTCTGGGTGCTGTACGTGGGCATCGTGCTCACGCTGTTCCTCCTGCCGATCCGCACCCGGCGCGCCACCACCACCGCCGCACCCGCCTGAGCGCGGTCCCCTACCCCGCACCCCGAGGAGAACCCGTGGCAACCGCCCGCACCCTGATCATCCCGACCGCGCTGGTCAGCGCGGGCGCCCTACTCGCCGGCTGCGGCGGCGGCTCCTCCGGCGGCGGCGCCCCGGCCGACGACGGCACCATCAAGGTCACCGCCACCGACACCTCCTGCGAGGTGTCCAAGAAGGAGGCGCCCGCCGGGCACATCACCTTCCAGGTGACCAACAAGGGCAACAAGGTCACCGAGTTCTACCTGTACGGCACCGGCGACCGGATCATGGGCGAGGTGGAGAACATCGGCCCGGCGCTGACCCGCAAGCTGGTGGTCGAGGTGCCCGACGGCGGGGCGTACACCACCGCGTGCAAGCCGGGGATGGTCGGTGACGGCATCCGCGCGCCGTTCACCGTGACCGGCCAGGCCAACCGCTCGGTGGACAACAACACCAAGCTGGCCGAGGCCACCGCCAGCTACAAGCGGTACGTCACCTCGCAGATCGACGCGCTGGTGCCCAAGACCGAGGAGTTCGTGAACACCGTCAAGTCCGGCAACGCCGAGGCGGCCAAGGCGCAGTTCCCGGTCGCCCGCACCTACTGGGAGCGGATCGAGCCGGTGGCCGAGTCGTTCGGCGACCTCGACCCCAAGGTGGACGGCCGCGAGGACGACGAACGCAAGCCCGGGGAGCAGTTCACCGGCTACCACCGGCTGGAGAAGGACCTCTGGGTGGACGGCCTGAAGGCCGACTCGGGCGCGATCGCCGACCAGCTGCTGGCCGACATGAAGGACCTGCAGAACCGGGTCAAGACCGTCGAGCTGACCCCGGTGCAGCTGGCCAACGGCGCCAAGGAGCTGCTCGACGAGGTGGCCACCGGCAAGATCACCGGCGAGGAGGACAGGTACTCGCACACCGACCTGTGGGACTTCAAGGCCAACGTGGAGGGCTCGAAGGCCGCGGTCGCCGCGCTGCGCCAGGTGATCGACGAGAAGGACAAGGCGCTGGGCCCGACGCTGGACCAGCGGTTCGAGGCCGTCGACAAGCTGCTGGAGGGCTACCGCGCCGGTGACGGGTTCAAGCTCTACACCGCGCTCAACGACGCCGACAAGAAGAAGATGGCCGAGGCCGTGGACGCGCTCGGCGAGCCGGTCAGCAAGGTCTCCGGGGTGGTGACGAGGACGTGAGCGATCCAGCCGGGCCGGCACCGGGGCCGGCACAAAACGAGTCGGAGGAGCCCCGGTCGAGCCTGTCCCGGCGCACCCTGTTCGGGCTGGCCGGGGCGGGTGCCGCGCTGGCCGGCGCCGGCGCGGCGGTCGGTGCGGCGGTCGGCTCGTCGGCGAACTCCGGCCCGGCCGAGGAGGCCGCCGCCATCGCCTCCCCGGTGGAGTTCCACGGCGAGCACCAGGCCGGCATCGTGACCGCCGCCCAGGACCGGATGCACTTCGTCGCGCTGGACGTCACCACCGGCGAGCGCGCCGCGCTGGTCGACCTGCTCAAGAAGTGGACAAGGGCGGCGGAGCGGATGACCGCCGGCGCCGAGGTCAGCCCGCTGGGCGCGGTGGGCGGCAACCCGGACGCGCCGCCGGACGACAACGGCGAGGCGCTCGGCCTGGCCGCCAGCCAGCTCACGCTCACCCTGGGGCTGGGTCCGTCGCTGTTCGACGGCCGCTTCGGGCTGGCCGACCGCAAGCCCGCCGCGCTGGCCGAGCTGCCGCACTTCCAGGGCGACAAGCTCGACCCCGCCCGCAGCGGCGGCGACCTGTGCATCCAGGCCTGCGCGAACGACCCGCAGGTCGCCGTGCACGCCATCCGGCACCTGGTGCGGATCGGGTTCGGCACCACCGCGGTGCGCTGGTCGCAGCTCGGGTTCGGCCGGACCTCGTCCACCTCGACCGCGCAGGCCACCCCGCGCAACCTGTTCGGCTTCAAGGACGGCACCAACAACGTCAAGGCCGAGGACCCGGACGCGCTGCGCGACCACGTCTGGGTGGCGCCCGGCGACGGCCCGGCCTGGATGGCCGGCGGCAGCTACCTGGTGGCCCGGCGGATCCGGATGCACATCGAGATCTGGGACCGGACCTCGCTGTCCGAGCAGCAGCGCCTGGTCGGCCGCAGCAAGGGCACCGGCGCCCCGCTGGGCAAGTCCAACGAGTTCGACCTGGCCGACTACCAGGTCTCCGGCAACGACGGCCGCCCGCTGATCGACGAGAACTCGCACATCCGGCTGGCGTCGGCCGCCGAGCACGGCGGCGCCCGGATGCTGCGCCGGGGCTACAACTTCGTGGACGGCGCGGACGGCAGCGGCCACCTGGACGCCGGCCTGTTCTTCATCGCGTTCGTCCGCGACCCCGGCAAGCAGTTCGTCCCCATCCAGCGCGCCCTGGCCAGCAAGGACGAGATGACCCAGGAGTACCTCGAACACACCGGGTCCGCCCTGTTCGCCGTCCCGCCCGGCGTCAAGCGCGGCGGCTTCTGGGCCGACGGCCTGTTCGGCTAGGCCCGCGGCGCGGCCTTCTTCTGGCCGACCAGCAGGGCGACGGGCACCACGATCGTGCCGATGATCGCGGCGCACAGGAAGGCGGCGTGCGCGCCGGCGGCGTCGGTACGGCCGGTGGCCGGCGCGGCGGAGGCCAGGCTCATGACCGTGATGAACAGGGCGGTGCCGGCCGCGCCGGCCACCTGCTGCAGGGTGGTGACGATCGCGCTGCCGTGCGAGTCCTGCCCCGGCGGCAGCAGCCCGAGCGCGTAGGTCATCAGCGGGGTGAACATGAACGACAGGCCGATGACCAGCACGACGTGCATCGCGATGAACAGCAGCAGCGGCGACGACGGCCCCAGCGTGGTGAACGCCCACAGCGCCGCGCAGAGCACCACCGCGCCCGGCAGCGTCAGCGGCCGCACCCCGACCTTGTCGTAGAGCCGGCCGACCACCGGCCCGAGCAGCCCCATCGCCAGCCCGCCCGGCAGCACCGAGAGCCCGGTCACGAAGGGGTCCACCCGCAGCACGTCCTGCATGTACAGCGGCAGCAGGATGATCACGCCGAACAGCGAGATCATGCCCAGCACGATCAGCACCAGGGAGACCGTGAACGGCCGATGGGCCAGCGGCCGCAGGTCGAGCAGTGCCCGGTCGTCACGCTGCAGCCGCAGCTGGCGCGCCACGAACACGGCCAGCGCCACCAGCCCGACCAGCGTCGGCAGCCACGGCGGCAGCGGGGCCCCGCCGCGCGCGGACTCGCCGACGCCGCTCAGCCCGAACACCAGCCCGCCGAACCCGAGCGCGGACAACAGCACCGACGCCAGGTCCAGCGGGACGCGGTTGGTCTCGCTGTCGATGCGCAGCCAGGTGGCACCGGCCGCGAGCGCGAGCAGGCCGATCGGCAGCACGATGATGAACATCCAGCGCCAGCTCAGCGCGGTGAGGATCACACCGGAGATGGTCGGGCCGATCGCGGGCGCGACGGCGATCACGACGGTGATGGTGCCCATCATGGCGCCCCGCCGCTCGGCCGGGATGAGCCTGATCACCGAGGTCATCAGCAGCGGGACCATCACCGCCGTGCCGACGGCCTGCACGATCCGCCCGACCAGCAGCATGCCGAAGCCCGGCGACAGCGCGCAGATCAACGTGCCGGCGCTGAACAGCGTCATCGACGCCAGGTAGACCTGGCGCGGCCGGAACCGCTGCAGCAGGAACCCGGTGGTCGGGATCACCACGCCCATGGTCAGCAGGAACCCGCTGGTCAGCCACTGCGCCGTGCCGACGGTGACGTCGAGCGCGGTGACCAGCGCGGGCAGCGCCACGCTCATGATCGTCTCGTTCAGGATCATGACGAACGCGGACGCCACCAGTAGCCAGACGACCAGGTCTCCCTTGGCCGGCGCAGCGGGAGCGGCCGGAGCGGGCGGCTCGGTTGCCGCCGGGATCCCCGCCTCCGGCGTGCCGGGGTCGTGCTCCTCGACGGCGCGAGCCATCAACGGTCCTCCCATCGTGGATGCAAACGTTCGACGCCGGCGAGGGCGACCGAACCCCCTCGAGCCGAGGGCCTGACCAGGCGTGCCCGGTCACGCTACTCGTCGACGTCGCCAGCGGGCCAACTGTTATGCCGAGGGCGAAGGCCAGAACCGGTGCCAGTCCTCGGGGGTGAGGGCGTGCGGGTCGAGGCCGGCGGCGGTGGCGGCCTGCTCGGCGGTGCGTACGGACGCGGCGAAGGCACGGGCGGCGGCGCGCAGCTGCTGCTCCGGGTCGGCTCCGGTGAGCTTGGTGCGGGCGATCAGGTTGAACAGGCCGTCACCGTTCATCAGCAGGTCCTCGGGCAGGCCCGCCCTGGCCGCCCGCGACACCAGCTTGGCGGCCAGCGCCACCGCGGGCTGGCCGTGCGCGACGCCGTCCAGCGCGGACCGCCTGCCCTTCTGCACGCGCTTGAGCTCGTCCCAGCGGCGTTCCAGGTCGCTCGCGCTGCCCGCCCGGTCCGCGCCGAACACGTGCGGATGCCGCTCCACCAGCTTGCGCACCAGGTCGGACGCCACCTCGTCGATGCCGAACACCGCCGCGTCGGGCGGGTACGGCGCCACCCCGCCCTCGGTGGCCACCCTGGCGTGGAACAGCACCTGCAGCAGCACGTCCCCGAGCTCCTCGCGCAGCGCCGCCCGGTCCGCATCGTCCACCGCCTCGTGCAGCTCGTACGCCTCCTCGATGAGGTACGGCAACAGCGTGACGTGGGTCTGCTCGGCGTCCCACGGGCACCCGCCCGGCGAGCGCAGCCGGTCCATCACGGCGACCGCGTCCAACAACGCGGCACCGTCCGGCTCCGGCGTGCCCACCACCGCGTCCGCACTCTCCACCAGCGGATGGTCGGAGTCCGAGGTCAACAGCGCGCACGAGTCGCCAGGCCACTCCGTGACCGGCCCAACCGGCGCCGGGATCCCGGCCGCTTCAGCCAGCTCGGCGGACACCGACTCGTCGGCGACCACCCGCTCGGCCGCGCGCAGCGCCGGCAGCGCGGCGGCCGGGAGCACGGCGCCCATCCGGGGGGAGACAACGATCAGAGTTCGGGACATCGATCACCAGCGTAAGGCCTGGCCAACCCGTGAGTGGTTAGCGTTGCTATGACAACGCTAACCACTCACGGGTTCTGACCAGCGGTTTTGACGATCATGCTGGTGGCCTGGTCGGTGGGGAGAACCATCAGCTTGACCGGGTCCCAGGCGCCGTAGCGGGGGTTGATCCGCACGCCCAGCTCCTCGGACAGCGGTTGGGTGAGCCGGCGACCGATCACCTCGAGGGACCTGTCGTCGAGCCGGGAGACGGCGCTCAGGTTCGGGTCGGTCACGGGCGGGCCTTCGAAACGGCGGTCGGTGACGCGCAGGACCGTCCACTGGCCGGTGGTGGTGCTCTGGGAGGCGACGACCTGGCCGGCCGGCGTGCCGAAGATCGGCTCGGTGGCCAGGGTGGGGGCGGCGGCGGCGCGTAACGGCAGCCCGCGCAGGGCGGTGTTCGCGTCGCCGGTGGCGAGCACGGCGTCGGCCTGCGCGCCGCCGGCCGCCAGCCGCCGCGCGGTAGCCTCGGCGTCCTGGCGGGTGGCGGTGGCGACCATGTCGACGGTGACGATCAGCCGGTCGAAGTACTTGGTGGCCAGCGCCTTGGCGATGATCCGGTCGCGGACCATGTCCCGCTTCGACTCCTGGTCGATGAGGAACTGGCCGGCCAGTTGGGCGGCCACGGCCGGCTTGTTCAGCTCGGCGTCGACCTGCGCCTCGTCGACGACTATGCCGTCGCGCCGGGCGGCCTCGCCGTAGACGATGTGCTGCACGTCACGGGTGACCATGAGCTGGGCGATGTCCGCCGGGGTGCCACCGAGCTGGGTGACCCGCTGCGCGACCTCGGGCTTGGCGTACACGCTGTCCACCTGGCGCTGCACGGTGGACAGCGACACCGCGTCGGAGCCGACGATCGCCGCCGACCCGGCCTGCCGCGGCCCCTCACCGCACCCGGCGAGCGTCGCGCACGCCGCGACCAGCCCGATGAACGAAATCAAGACGCGCTTGTGGTGGATCAGCACGGCCGTACCTTCTCACGCCTGGGTTATCACGACGAACCGACACCCTGGCCGGCCAGATTGGAGATCAGCTTTGTGCACCAGTCGAGCAGGTCGGTGTCGCGCAGTGGCGCCGTCCCCATCCGCCGGCCGCCGGTGCCCGCGTCGCCCTCGGACGGGCGGGGCACCACCACCGTCTTGGCCGCCGCCTTGTACGTGGCGCGCGGGTAGAGCCGGCGCAGCCGCAGCTGGGCGGAGTCCGGCAGCTCCAGCGGGGCGACCCGGATCGAGGTCCCGCCGAGCGCCACCTCGCTGACGCCGAGGCGCCGGCAGGTCTGCCGGAACCTGGCCACCGCGATCAGGTTGCGCACCGGGACCGGCGGGGTGCCATACCTGTCGGTCAGCTCCTCGTCGATGGCGGCCAGCGCGTCCGCGTCCGCCGCCTCGGCGATCTTGCGGTAGACCTCCAGCCGCAGCCGCTCGCCGGTGACGTAGTCGTGCGGGACGTGCGCGTCCACCGGCAGCTCCACCCGCACCTCGGCCAGCGTCTCCACCTCGGCGCTGTCCGGGCCGGCCGCGCCGCTGTGCTTGCGGAACGCCGCGACCGCCTCCCCCACCAGCCGCACGTACAGGTCGAAGCCGACGCCGGCGATGTGCCCGGACTGCTCGGCGCCCAGGATGTTGCCAGCGCCCCGGATCTCCAGGTCCTTCATGGCCACCGCCTGGCCCGCGCCCAGCTCGGAGTGCTGTGCGATGGTGGCCAGCCGGTCGTAGGCGGTCTCGGTGAGCGGCGACTCCGGCGGGTACAAGAAGTAGGCGTACCCGCGCTCGCGGCTGCGTCCCACCCGCCCGCGCAGCTGGTGCAGCTGGGACAGCCCCAGGTTCTCCGCGCGCTCCACGATCAGCGTGTTGGCGTTGGAGATGTCCAGCCCGGTCTCGACGATCGTGGTGCACACCAGCACGTCGAACTCCCGGTGCCAGAACCCGGTGACCGTCCGTTCCAGCAGCTCCTCGTTCATCTGCCCGTGCGCGACGGCGACCCGCGCCTCCGGCACCAGCTCGCGCACCGTGCGGGCGGCGCGCTCGATCGACGACACCCGGTTGTGCACGAAGAACACCTGGCCGTCGCGCAGCAGCTCGCGGCGGATGGCGGCGGCCACCTGCTTGGTGTCGTAGGCGCCGACGTAGGTCAGCACCGGGTGGCGCTCCTCGGGCGGGGTGGCGATGGTGGACAGCTCGCGGATGCCGGCCAGGCTCATCTCCAGCGTGCGCGGGATCGGCGTGGCGGACATCGCCAGCACGTCCACGTGCGCGCGCAGCGCGGTGATGTGCTCCTTGTGCTCGACGCCGAAGCGCTGCTCCTCGTCCACGATGACCAGGCCGAGGTCCTTCCAGCGGATCCCGGTCTGCAGCAGCCGGTGGGTGCCGATCACGATGTCCACGGTGCCGTCGGCCATGCCGGCGACGGTCTGCTCGGCCTCCAACGGGTCGGTGAACCTCGACAGGCCCTTCACCGTGACCGGGAACGAGCGCATCCGGTCGGTGAACGTCCGCAGGTGCTGGTCGGCCAGCAGCGTGGTCGGCACCAGCACGGCGACCTGCTTGCCGTCCTGCACCGCCTTGAACGCCGCGCGGACGGCGATCTCGGTCTTGCCGTAGCCGACGTCACCGGAGATCACCCGGTCCATCGGGACCGGCTGCTCCATGTCCGCCTTGACCTCGTTGATCGCGGCCAGCTGGTCGGGCGTCTCGGTGAACGGGAAGGCGTCCTCCAGCTCGCGCTGCCACGGGGTGTCGCGGGCGAACGCATGTCCGGGGGAGGCCTTGCGCGCGGCGTAGAGCTGCACCAGCTGGGCGGCGATCTCCTTGACCGCCTTGCGCGCGCGGCCCTTGGTCTTGGCCCAGTCGCCGCCGCCCATCTTGTTCAGCGCCGGCACCTCGCCGCCGACGTAGCGGCTCACCTCGTCCAGCGCGTCGGTGGGCACGAACAGCCGGTCCGCCGGCTGGCCCCGCTTGCTCGGCGCGTACTCCAGGACGAGGTACTCCCTGGTCGCGCCCGCGACGGTGCGCTCGCGCATCTCGATGAACCGGCCGATGCCGTGCTGGTTGTGCACCACGAAGTCGCCCGGCTTGAGCGCGTCCAGCTCGACCGCGTTGCGCCGCCGGGAGGCCAGCTTGCGGATCTCGCCGGTGGCCGCCCTGTTGCCGGTCAGGTCCGCCTCGGTGAGCATCATCAGGCCCAGCTCGGGCGCGGTGAAGCCGTCCGAGAACACGCCCGTGGCCACCGTGACCAGGCCCTTCTCCGGGGCGTCCGGCAGGCCGTCGGGGGCCAGCCTGGCCGGGATCTCGGCCTCGCCGAGCTGTTCGACGGCGCGCTGGGCGGTGCCGGCGCCGGGGAGCAGAAGGACCGCCGCGCCGCCGCCGGTGGTGTGCTTGCGCAAATCGGCCAGGGCTCGGGGCATCTCGCCGCGATAGGACTCCACGGCGTGGAAGCCGGGGCGGATGACCTGCTCGTCGGCCGGTTCGTCGGCGTCTTCGTCGGTGTTGAACGGGCTGAGCGTCCACCAGTGGCGGGCGCTGGCCAGCGCGTGCTCCTCGATCTCGTCCAGGTCCCGGTACGCCGAGGAGCCGAGGTCGATCGGCGCGGCCGCGTCGGTGCCCGCCGCCGCCAGCCAGGACGCCTCCAGGAACTCCTGGCCGGTGCGGACCAGGTCGGAGGCCCTGGTGCGGATCCGCTCCGGGTCGATGACCAGCACGTGCGCGCCGCGCGGCATCAGGTCGGTGAGCAGGTCCAGGCTGCCCTCGCAGAGCACCGGGATCAGCGACTCCATGCCCTCGCTCGGGATGCCCTCGGCGAGGCGGCCGAGCAGCTCGGCGAGCTGGGCGTTGTTCGCGTGCTCCTTGGCGAGCGCGGCCGCCTTGTCCCGGACCGCGTCGGTGAGCAGCAGCTCCCGGCACGGCGGCGCGTACAGCCGCTCCACCTTGCCGATCGTGCGCTGGTCGGCGACCGCGAACTGGCGCAGCTCGGAGACCTCGTCGCCCCACAGCTCCACCCGGACCGGGTGCTCGGCGGTGGGCGGGAAGACGTCCACGATGCCACCCCGGACCGCGAACTCGCCGCGCCCGGTGACCATGTCCACCCGCTGGTAGGCCAGCTCGACCAGGCGGTGCAGCAGCTCGTCGAAGTCGTGCTCGTCGCCGGGCGCGAGCTCGACCGGCTCCAGCCGGCCCAGCCCCGGCGCGATCGGCTGGATCAGGCTGCGCACGGCGGCCACCACGACTCGAAGGGTCGGGTCCCCTCGGTCCAGCCGGTGGAACAGCGCAATCCGCCGCCCGACGGTGTCGCTGCGCGGCGACAGCCGCTCGTGCGGCAGCGTCTCCCAGGACGGCAGCACGGCCACCGCGTCCCCGCCGATCAGCTCGGCCAGCGTGGCGCCGAGGTCCTCGGCCTCCCGCTCGGTGGCGCACACCGCGAGCGTGGCCGGGATGCCGTCCACGCGGGCCAGCGCGCCGGCCACCAGCGGGCGCAGCGCGGCCGGTCCCTCGACGCGCAGCGTGGCCCGGTCGACCGAGTCGATCAGCGCGCTCAGCCCGGCATCGGCGAGCGCGGCGCTGAGCAGGCCGGAGGCGGCAGGGGTGACAACAGCGGACACGGGTGTTCCTTCACGGGCGCGGGACGCGCTGGCTGGGCGCATGCGGACAGACTCCTGCCTGGGACGAGTACCCCGGCAGGAGCCACATACCCAGCGTACGACTCGTCCGGAACCACTATCTGACCGGCCGGTCGGGCGAGGAGTTGCGGAGACTTCTGAATAAGTTCAGAATTGAGTCGTGACGACTACCGAGGTGCAGTGGAGCGAGCTGCAGCGCGACCCCAAGGGCGTGGCCGCGCTGGCGGACAAGGGCGCGGTTCGGGTCCGCCGCCGCGACGGCGACGCGCTGCTGCTGATCAAGGAGGAGCAGGCGAGGCAGTCGACCCAGGGCGCGCTGATCGCCGCCCGCACGTTGCGGATCTGGGCCCGGCTGCAGCCGGATCAGGTGCGCGAGGTGTTGCGCGAGGAGTTCGCGTGGCTCGACCTGCTGCCGGTGGACGGCCAGGCCGAGTTCGTCACCGACTTCGTGCGGAAGGTCGAGACCGCCAGCGAGCTCAACCGCTGGTCCGTCCTCGAACAGATGATGTACGAGTGGCGCTCCACCGCGGAGATCTACGCCGATCCGGAGCTGTTCCAGGCCCTCACCCGGCCGATCGACGGTGAGGATCACGGGCCGGTCCCGCCACCGGTCATGGACTGAAACCGGTGCCGGCCAAGCGCGGCGACCGGGTTGCCCCACCGGCTCGGCATCCGAAGGCGACGGAGTAGTCGGGGCTCGCCCGTACCCTGGGTGTCATGACCGAGCGGGAGCCGGAGCTGGACTGGGCGCTGCGCCGCCCGCACCCGGCGCTGCGCTCGTTGGTCTCCCGCTACATCGGCTACCACCAGCGCGGGGTGACCCTCCCGGTGCACCGGGGCCTGCCCAGCGAGCACATCACGCTGATCATCAGCCTTCGGGAACCCGTCCGGTTGATCGACATGCCGTCCTCGGACCAGCGGCCGGACAGCTGGCAGGGCTTCGTCAGCGGCCTGCACGCCGGCCCGGCGCTGATCGCGCAGGACCCGGAGCAGGCCGGGGTGCACCTGGAGATCAACCCGATGGGCGTGCGCACCCTGCTCGGGGTGTCGGCCGCCGAGCTCTCCGGGCGGGTGATCGACCTCGCCGAGCTGCCACGGCCCGCGCTGGCCGACCTGCCGGAGCGGCTGCGGGCGGCGCCGGGCTGGGCCAGCCGGTTCGAGCTGGTGGACCGGGCGCTGCTCGGCTCGGCGAGGGCGGCCGCCGCGCACCAGCCGCCCGGCGAGGTGGGCTGGGCCTGGCGGCGGCTGCTCGGGTCCGGCGGCGCGGTCGCCGTGAGCGAGCTGGCCACCGACGTGGGCTGGAGCCGGCGGCACTTCTCCGAGCGGTTCTCCCGCGAGGTCGGGCTGAGCCCGAAGCAGGCGGCCAGGGTGGTGCGGTTCGGCCGGGCCGCCGCCCTGCTGCGCCGGCTGCCGCCGGGCGGGCTGGCCGAGGTGGCGTACTCCTGCGGCTACTTCGACCAGGCGCACATGAGCAACGAGTTCCGCGCCCTCGCCGGCTGCAGCCCGCGCACCTGGCTGGTCGAGGAACTCCCGTTTCTCCAAGACGCGGAGGTCATGGGCGCGCCAACCTGAGCGGCATGAGCGAACCAGATCCGACCGTGTGGCCCGCGCTTCGCTACGACGACGCCCCGGGCGCGCTGCGTTTCCTCGTCGACGTGCTCGGCTTCCGCGAGGCGCTGAGGGTGCCCGACGACGACGGCGACATCGTGCACGCCGAGCTGCGCTGGCCGGAGGGCGGCGCCGTGATGCTCGGCTCCACCAAGCACTGCGAGGGCCCGCACGCCCTCATGTCCGCCGGCGCCAACTCGGCCTACGTGGTCACCGACCGGGTGGACGCGGTGTACGCCAGGGCCAAGGCCGCCGGCGCGGAGGTCGTCAGCGAGCTGGAGGACACCGACTACGGCTCGCACACCTTCGGCCTGCGCGACCCGGAGGGCAACCTCTGGACGTTCGGCACGTATCGCGGCGCACCCTGAAGCCGTCGACAATTTCGGCGAAAATTTGGCACAGTGAGACGGACCGGTCGTGCGCACCCTCGACCGCCGCGTTTCATGGAGGAATTTGTGGAACCCGCGCCACTGGCGCCGAAAATCGCCGACTTCTACATGACCCAGAGCGTCTTCTCCGAGCCGAACGACCTGGTCGGGTACTACCCCGACCTGCCCGCCGACCCGACCGCACTTGCCGGGATCGTCCGAAACCTGCTGGTCCACCGCCTGGAGGGCGAGCTGTTCGACTACCGCATCCCGCCCGACCGGCTGCGCGACGACGCCGAGACCCGCTATGTGGACGACATCCTCAGACTTATTACCGGGCGCGACGGCGCGCCGCTGACCTCGCCACGCCGGCTCGACGACCGATTCGTCGGAATTTGCCGCGACTTCGCCCTGCTGCATTGTTCGTTCCTGCGTCACGCCGGGGTTCCGGCGCGCATACGATCCGGCTTCGCGGACTATTTCGGCGACACCGGCTTCCACTTCGACCACGTCGTGTGCGAGTACTGGGACGAACGGCACGGCTGGCGGCTGGCCGACCCGCAGCTGGCCGACCCCTCGGCGGCCGGCTCGCTGGGTGTCGACTTCGACCACATGGACGTGCCCAGGGATCGGTTCCTGGTCGCCGGCGCGGCCTGGCGGTCGATCCGGGCCGGTGAGGCGGACCCGAACACGTTCGGCCTGCCTCCCGAGGAGGGCGGGCTGGTGGGCGAGTGGTTCGTGGCCGGCAACGTCCGGCTGGACCTGGCGATGATCAACAAGGTGGAGCCGCTGCTGTGGGACATCTGGGGTCCGGAGGTCACCGACGGTGAGCGCCTCGCCGCCGAGGATTGCGAGCTGTACGACCGGGCGGCCGCGCTGACCGTCGGGGACGTGCCGTTCGAGGCGGCCAGCGCCCTGTTCACCGGAAACGACGCGTTGCGGACGCCCAGAACGGTCCTGACCAGGCCCGTGTACGGCTCACCGCGCGAGGTTCTGCTGCGCGGCTGACCGCGTGTTGTCGGGCCGAGCCGGGCTCGCCGGGACGTCCGACTCACCTGTCAAAAAGCCCGACTCACCCTGTCAAAATCCCCGACTCGCGGTGCGGTCATAAGTGCGGGCGGTCACGTTTCCTTACCTGGGTGGTAGGGGTGGGCGGGAGCGGGTGGGGCGGGTGGCGGGGTCGGGGGGTATGGCGGCGGGGCGCTCGGAGAGGGCTTCTAGGGCTAGGTCCACGGCTTTGGCGAGTTGGGGGTCGCGGTCGGCGACGTGGTCGGCGGGGGTCATGACCACCTCGACGTCGGGGGCCACGCCGCCGTTCTCCACCGACCACTGCAGGTTGTCGAACCAGAACGCGTAGCGCGGTTGGGTCACGAGCGTGCCGTCCACGAGCTGGTAGCGGCTGTCGATGCCGATCACGCCGCCCCAGGTGCGCTCGCCGACCACCGGGCCGATACCGACGCGCTGGAACGCGGCGGTCACGATGTCGCCGTCCGAGCCGGCGAACTCGTTGGCCACTGCCACCACCGGCCCGCGCGGCGCTTCCAGCGGGTAGGTGGTGGGCTGGCCGTGGCGGATCATGTCCCAGCCGATCACCCGGCGGGACAGCTTCTCGATCACGAGCTGGGACAGGTGCCCGCCGCCGTTGTAGCGGACGTCCACGATCAGGCCCTCGCGCGCGGTCTCCCGGCCGAGGTCGCGGTGCAGCTGCGCCCAGCCGTTGGCCACCATGTCCGGCAGGTGCAGGTAGCCCAGCCGCCCCTCGGAGCGGTCCGCCACGAACGCGCGCCGGCCGGCCACCCAGTCCTGGTAACGCAGCTGCTCGTCGTCGTCCAGCGGCAGCACCACCACCCGGCGGCGGGTGCCTGGGGCGTCGGCGGGCTCGATGGTCAGCTCGGTGGGCTGGCCGGCGGTGCCGACCAACAGCGGCGCCGGCCCGGCCGTCGGGTCGACCGGGTGCCCGCCCACCGCGAGCAGCACGTCGCCGGCGCGCACGTCCACCCCGGGCGCGGTCAGTGGGCTGCGCGCCCTCGGGTCGGACGACTCGCCGGGCAGCACCCGCGCCACCCGCCACCTGCCGTCCTCGCCGCGCTCGATGTCCGCGCCGAGCAGCCCCGGCAGCTCTCCCGAGCCGTACCCGCCGCGCGGCGAGACGTACGCGTGCGAGGTGCCCAGCTCGCCCTGCACCTCCCAGAGCAGGTCCACCAGGTCGTCGTGGCTGCCCACGCCGTCCACCAGCGGGCGGTAGCGGGCCAGCTCGCCGGCCCAGTCCACGCCCGCCATGTCCGCGACCCAGAAGTGGTCGCGCATCAGCCGGCCGGCCTCGTCGTACATCTGCCGCCACTCGGCGGTCGGGTCGACGGTCACCGAGATCCGGCCGGTGTCGATGTCGAACTCGTCGGAGCTGTCGTCGCCGGGCTTGTCCGAGCCTTGACGGTCGGTGCGCAGCACCCGCAGCGCGCGCCGGTCGCGGACCACCATCCGGGAGCCGTCCCCGCTGACCTCGAAGGCGTCCGCCGGGTCGGCGATCCGGTCGTGCCGGCGCCGGACCAGGTCGAAGCGCTCCAGCACCGGGCGCGGCCCCTCGGCGCCCTCGGCCAGCCCGTCGCCGAGCACGCCGGTCGGGGTGGCGCGCAGCCACAGCAGGCAGTCCTTGCCGGCGCGCAGCCGGTAGTACCTGGCCTCGGACACCGGCAGCGCCACCACCCGCTCGGGCAGCCCCTCCGGGTCGACCCGCACCTCGGGCGCGTCGACGTCCTTCTCGGTGTCCTTCGCGGCGTCCTTGGCGTCCTTCTCCTCCGCGTCCTTCTCGGTGTCCTTGGCCTTGTCCTTGTCGTCCTTTTCCTTGTCGTCGTGGTCGTCGGCGCCGTTGGGCGGCCGCCCGTCCGGGGACGGACCGAACGGGGACGGTGTGCGCGCGGACAGCGGCACCAGGAACGGGCGGCAGCCGTTCGGGAACGACAGGTCGAACGAGTGCGCGTCGTACACCGGGTCGAAGCTGCGGTAGGACAGGAACGCCAGGTGCTTGCCGTCGGTGGTGAACACCGGCGAGGTGTCCACGAACCGGGTCGGCGTCACCGCGACCGGCACCGGTGAGTCGTCGGTGACCTTGGCGATCAGGATCCGCCGCATGCCCTGCTCCACCGGGTCGGACCAGGCCAGCCAGGCGCTGTCCGGGGAGAACGCCAGGCCGGTCACCTCGCCGTCCGCGCCCCTGGCCAGCTCGGTGAACCGCTCGGCCGCCACGTCGAACACCAGCAGCCGCCCGTCGTGGCAGGCCAGCGCCACCCGGGAGCCGTCCGGCGCGCAGGCCAGCTCCAGTACCCGCCCGATCTCACCGGCGCCGTACCTTGCCGGCTCCGGCTGCTCCTCGCCGTCGCTGTGGCTGTCGCCGTCGGTGAGCGGGCCGCCCGCCAGCGCGTCCTCGCCGTCCACGTCCGTGATCCAGACCGCCCAGTCCTCGCCGAGCGGGCGTGCCAACCGGTGTCGCACGCCGGGCTCGCTGGCCAGCGTCCTGGCCGGGCCGTCGCGGTGGGTCAGCCGGTGCACGGTGCCGCGCACCCCGACCACGCTGAGCCGGCCGGTCTTGTCCGGCACCGCCGTGGACAGGTGCCGGGCGGCGCTGATCTGGTAGCGCGCCCTGGCCGTGCGGGGGCCGCCCAGGCGCACGTCCAGCCGGCGCGCGGGCGCGTCCAGGCCGTCCAACAGCCACAGCTGGCCGCCGGACTCGTACACCACCGTGGTGCCGTCGCTGGTCGCGTGCCGGGCGTAGAACGGCCAGCGCTCGGAGGCGTCGGCGGGCTCGGCGGCCGATCCGCCCTCGGCGCCGTGATCGGTGTGCCGCCGAAGGTCGGTGCCGTCCACCGCGACCGAGTAGACGTTCCCCCAGCCCTCGTGGTCGGACAGGAACGCGATCCGGTCCCCGACGAGCATCGGCGACTCAATGTTGCCGTTCAGCTCCGGCAACAGCCGGGCGAACTCGTCACCCCCGGAAGGACGCCACCAGAGCTTGCCGGCGGTGCCGCCCCGGTAGCGCTTCCACCAGGCCGGCTCGCGGGACATCACGGCGGACAGCAGCACGGTGCCGGTCGGGCCGCCGGCAAGGTTCGCCACCGGCCCGTAGGGCAGCACCCGGGGCGGGCCGCCGTCGGTCGGGACGGCGTGCGCCCAGGTGCGGCGGGAGGACGGCTGGCCGGTCGCGGTGATCGCGACGACCTCGTCCTGGTCGGTCCAGCCCAGGGTCAGCGTCTTGGGGTCGCCCCAGTAGGTCAGCCGGGTGGCCAGGCCGCCCTCGGTGTCGGCCACCAGCACCTCGGGCGCGCCGTCCCGCCGCGATGTCCAGGCGACCCTGGCGCCGTCGTCGCTCAGCCGGGGGTTGCGGACCGGTTCCTGGTCGGCGGACAGGCGATAGGCCCGCCCGCCGTCGACCGGGGCGAGCCAGACGTCGTTCTCCGCGACGAAAACGAGGGACGAACCGCGCAGGTGGGGGAAACGCAGGTAGGTGGGCGAACCGGATGCCATGACCTGACGGTAATCGGCTGGCTCATCGGTCGTGCGTGCGGAGTAGCGGTCGGTGCGGCAGACCCGCCCTCACAGCGGGTGCGGGCATAGTTGGGGGATGGTTCGAGGCTGGTTGGTCCGGCTGGTCGCGGTGGCCGGTGTGGTCGCGGTGGCCGGGTGCACGGCGTTCGCGGCCGGTGGCGGCGGCTCGTCGGCAGGCGGCGCGGGCGGCGCGGCGGCGAGCGGCGTGAGCGTGTCGAACGGCGGCGGTGGCACGGCGGCCGGCCGTCCGGTGCCCAGGGTCGCGGCGCCACCGCTGCGGGTGGAGGAGGTAGCCGGCGGGTTGGAGAACCCGTGGGACCTGGCGTTCCTGCCGGACGGGCGGCTGCTGGTCACCGAGCGGCCGGGGCGGCTGGTGCTGCTGTCCGGTCCCATGCCGGGGGCCGAGGCCCGGCCGGTGGACGCCGACTTCGGCGACCTGCTGGCCAAGGGCGAGGGCGGGCTGATGGGCCTGGCGCTGCTGCCCGACTTCGCCGGCTCGCGGCGGTTCGTCACCTGCCAGACGCACACCGAGGGCGGCCAGCCTCGGGACGTGCGGGTCGTCGTCTGGGAGCTGTCGCCCGACTTCGCCAGCGCGCGGCGGGTGCGCGACCCGCTGGTCGGCGGGCTGCCGCTGAACCCGTCCGGGCGCCACTCGGGCTGCCGGCCCGCGCTGGCCCCGGACGGCACGCTGCTGATCGGCACCGGCGACACCGCGCGCGGCGCCTTCTCCCAGGACCGGACCAACCTGGGCGGCAAGGTGCTGCGGGTGGACCCGGCCACCGGGGCGCCGGCCGCCGGCAACCCGTTCGCCGGGTCCGCGAACCCGAACGAGCGGCTGATCTGGACCTACGGCCACCGCAACGTGCAGGGCGTGGCGATCCGGCCCGGGACCGACCAGGTGTTCGTCGCCGAGCAGGGCCCGGACTACGACGACGAGGTCAACCTGCTGGCGGGCGGGCGGAACTACGGCTGGGACCCGTCCCGGGGCGGCACCGTCGGCGGCTACCAGGAGACGGTGCCGATGACCGACCTCACCCGGTTCCCGGACGCGGTGCCGGCCAGGTGGAGCTCGGGCGAGACCACCGAGGCCACCGCCGGCGCCGCGTTCCTGTCCGGGGGCCGCTGGGGCACGCTGGAGGGCGCGCTCGCGGTGCCGGCGCTCAAGGGCTCCAAGCTGCTGCTCATGACCCTGGCGCCGGACGGCACGGCGGCCGAGCTGCGGGTGCCCGCCGAGCTGGACGACAAGTACGGGCGGCTGCGCAGCGCGCGGTTGTCGCCGTCCGGCGACCTGTATCTGACCACCGACAACGGCTCGTCGGACGTGGTGCTCCGGGTGAGCGCCGGATAGGCCGGCAGCCCCGGGCTCACGTCAGCCGGTCGCGGCCCCTCGGGACACCCGGCGCTCGTTCTCGTCGCCGGGGGACGCCGGGCGCTCGTTCTCGTCGCCCCACCGCTCCCAGGACTCGACGGCGTCCTCTTCGTCGTCGTCATCCACCGGTGGCGCGGCCGGGGCCTCGTCGCGGACCTCGTCCTCGTCGGCCGTCTCCTCGTCGGCGAACTCCGGCCAGCCGAACTGGTCCTCCGCGTCCGCGTCGTCGTCCCGGCCTGACAGCTCGCTGTCCCACCGGTGGTCGGCGGGCTCCTCGTCGATCGGCTCCTCGACCGGGTCGCCGGCCGTCGCCAGGTCGTCCCACCGGGCCGGCGGGCGCTCGTCCTCGACGTCGTCGAGCTCGAACCCGGCCGGGATGTCGTCGTACTCGACGGGCTCCGGGGCGTGTCGGGTCTCCGGCCGCTCGTGCGGCTCGTAGGCGACCGGTTCGGCCGGCTCGTACGGTCCGCTCGGCTCGTACGGTTCGCTCGGTTCGCTGGAGAGGGTGGACGGCACGTTGGCGGGCAGCCAGCCGTCGGCGTTCCCGGCGCTCGACGTGTCCGGCTCCCACCGCTCGCCGGAGGCGAGACCGGGCGGTCGCTGGTCCGGCCGCTCGTCGAGCGGCGGGACGGCGCGCAGCCTCGGTGGCGTCCTGGGCTGCTCGGGCGGGTCCTCGCGGTCGGCGAACGAGTCGGGCGGTCCCTGCGGGCCGGGTGCCGGGCCACTGGGCACCAGCGACAGCGGCGGCCCGGAGCGCGGCGGCTCCTGGTTCGCCGGCGGGACGGGACGCCCGTACTGGTCACCGGCCGGCGGCCGCGAGCCCAGCAACCCGATCGACGGGTCGGGCGGCCTCGGCCCGAGCGGCGCCGGCGGCGTCGGCAGCCTGAGCTCGCTCAGGTCGGACAGCTCGGTCGCGCCGGACAGGTCGATGCGGGCGGGCGGCTCGCGCGGCGCCGACGGCTCGGGCGGTTCGATCAGCGCGTGCGCCGGTCGCCTCGGCGGTTCCGGGGGCAGCGGCCCGGGTCGGCCCACCGGCGAGATCGGCCTGGTCTCCCTCGGACGGTCCGGCGGACCCGGTCGGCCCATCGACTCCCCGACCGGCCGCGACGGCGTGTTCATCGCCGTCCTCATCGCGGCCGCCGCCGGCGACTGGTCCGCGCCACCCGGGAACGAGCCGGGCGGCGGAACCAGGCGGTCGGCGGGGGGCAGCGGGATCGCCGTCGTCACCAGCGACTCGTCCGCGCTCGTCGACGTCACCGAACCCATCGGAATGGCCGTCGTCGCCAACGATTCGTCCGCGCTCGTCGACGTCACCGAACCCATCGGGATCGCGGTGGTCGCCAGCGACTCGTCCACGCTCACGCTCTCGTTCGACGACTCGTCCGGCTCCTCGTTCGGGTCGTTCGGGGTCACCGACCCCATCGGGATCGCCGAGGTCGCCAGCGACGCACCCGCGTCCTCGTCCTGCGACCGCAGCGACCCCATCGGGATCGCCGACGTCGCCAACGACTCGTCCACGCCGCTCTCGCCGGACATCACCGACCCCATCGGGATCGCCGAGGTGGCCAACGACTCGTCCGGGCCCTCGTTCGACGTCACCGAACCCATCGGAATCGCGGACGTCGCCAGCGACGCACCCGCGTCCTCGTCCTGCGACCGCAGCGACCCCATCGGGATCGCCGACGTCGCCAACGACGCACCCGCGTCGGCTTCGGGCTCGTCCGGTTCCTCGTGCAGCGCGTGAGCCCCCGACCGGGCGCGCGTCGGCTGCAGGGCGTGCGTGCCCGTCGACGCGACCGGCTCAGCGGCGCGCTCCACCTCGGGCGCCGGCCGGCCCGCGTCCGGAGCCCTCCGCTCCACGTCCGGAGCCCTCCGCTCCGCGCCGGGAGCCCCCTGGCCCGCGCCGGCAGGCACCTGGCCGGCGCCCGGAGGCACCTGGCCCGCACCGGGCGCGTCACGGTCGGCCTCGGCCACGTCCCGGTCCGGGTCAGGCCCGGGCCGCTCGGTATCGGGCGGATGCCGGTCCGCGGCGAGCGCGTGCCGCTCCGTCTTGGCGGCCACCCGGTCCGCGTCGGACACCGCCGGTGCGGCGGGCGGCTCGGCGGCGGGCGGCGCGTCCTTGATCCTGGCCACCACGTCGGTGGGCTTGTCGTCCTCGGACGGCGCCGGGGGCTCCGAGGGCTCCGTGAGCGCGCGACGCCTGCGCGAGCTGCGCTCCACCGCCGCCGCGAACACCAGCGACAGCATCAGCCCGAACACCAGCGTGACCACGAACACCTGGATCCCGGTATCCCGGATCGGCGGCCCCGTGGTCGGCGGCATCGTCGCGTCCAGCCGCAACCCGGCGTTCGGCGGGATCACCCGCTCGGTCTCCAGCGTGTTGAGCGCGGCGTTCAGCCGGGTGTTCGCGGCCCCGATCCGGTCGAGGGCCTGCGTCGCGCCGTCGCCGCTGGCCTTGATCGTGATCATCGGGCTGCCCGGCCGGCCGGACACCGTGTACGGACCCGCCGGGCGACCGGCGCCGGGCTGCATCTTGCCGATCAGCCGGCCGGCGACCTCGCCGGGGTTGACCTGCGGGCTGCCCGCCCGGGCCTGCACGGCGGCCTCGGCACCGCCGGTGACGCGGTACACCGCCGTCGCGTCGTAGCTGGCCGGCATCTGGGTGTACGCGAGCCACGCGGCCCCGGCCGAGAGCGCCACCATCGGCAGGAGGATGTACCAACGCCGAGCGGCCATGCCGAATGCGGCGAACACGCCCACCCGCCCACCCCTCTCGGGTCGACTACGGACGCGAAGAGTACCTGTTCATTTACTAGCCGTAGTAACAGGGGCCTCAGGCAAAAGTATCCGACGGCCGCATCCGCGCCGTGATCAGGGACGGTTCCGGAGCGTCACGACGGGGTTGGGCCATACGGGCTCTCGCCGGTCAGCGGCGCCATGCCGAGCACCAGCCGGGTCACGTGGAACGCCTCGGCGTACCGGGCGTGACACTGCACGCCGCGTAATCGCGCCAGCCCGGCCGCGGACTCCGCGTCGAACGACGGCCGGTCCCGCTGCGAACCGTAGTGCTCCAGCATCTTGTCGATCTTCTCACGCAGCACCGGCTCGGCCAGCGGCGAGTACAGCCTGGGCTGGTACAGGTCGCCGTCGTGCTGGACGATCTCGTAGCCGAGCACCAGGTGGTCCGGGAACGCCACCTGCACCAGCTCGGCGACCACCCTGCGGTCCTGGTGGCCGTCGTGTCGCGCCGGCCCGAAGACCAGGCCCGGCTCGGCGCGCGCCCGCTGGTCCTCCAGGGTCCGCTTGACCCGTTCCCAGCGGTCCGGCAGCTGGCCGACCGGCAGGTCCAGCACGGTCACCCTCAGTTGCGCTCCGGGACAGAAGGCCGCCAGCGCGGCGCGCTCCTCCTCCTCGCGCAGGCTGCCCCCGCCGGTGAGGGTCATCGCGCTGACCTCGATGCCCGGCCTGGCTCGGCACAACTCCAGCAGCGTTCCGCCGCAGCCGAGCACGATGTCGTCACAGTGCGCGCCAACCAGGGCCACGCTGTCCAGCCGCTCGGGAAGCAGGGTCAGCACCTCGCGAAACCACCTCGTCGAACACGATCGGCGGTCGCTCCGCCGATTCCGGCGGGCAGTATCTCACCCCGTAGGGGGACACCCCATTCAGCGGAGTGCACCACCACGTAGCGAAATCGGACGGCACCGTCAGCCGAACGGGCGTCGGCCCTGTTCCTCGGGCGGAGTACCGATACCGGAGAGTCCGTGCCACGCCAGGGCCACCAGGTGCGCGGCCACCTCGTCGCGGTGCGGCCGGCGCTCGTCCAGCCACCACTGCCCGGTCAGCGCGACCATGCCGACCAGCGCCTGGCTGTACAGGGCCGCCAGCGAGGCGTCGATGCCCCGGCTGGCGAACTCCCGCCCGAGCACGTGCTCGACCTGGCCGGCGATGTCGCCGAGCAGGCTGGAGAACGTGCCGTAGCCGTCCGGCGAGTCCCTGACCAACACCCGGAACCCGCCCGCGTTCGCGTCGACGTAGCCGAGGAACGCCTCCGCCGCCCGCCGCAGCAGCTCACGGGGATGGTCGTCCGCGTGGTCGGACAGCGCGCTGGTGATGTCGTCGAGGAGGTGCCGCATCTCGCCGCTCACCACGGCGGCGTACAGCCCTTCCTTGCCGCCGAAGTGCTCGTACACCACCGGCTTGCTGACCCCGCCGCGCTGCGCCACCTCCTCGATGGAGGCGGCCGCGTACCCCTTCTCGGCGAACAGCGCGCGAGCCACCTCGATCAGCTGCTCGCGGCGTTCGCTGCCGGTCATCCGGACCCGCGCCGCGCCGGTCCCGCCCGCCGGCGAGACCCCGTTGCGGCGCGGGGCGGAGATGGACATCAGGCGCGGCTGCGCAACTTCGCCAGCCTGGACGTGGTCGGCCAGCGCACGTCGCGGGCCCAGCCGAACTTCTCGAACACCCAGATCAGCCGCGCCGAGATGTCGATCTGGCCGCGCAACACGCCGTGCCGGGCGCAGGTCGGGTCGGCGTGGTGCAGGTTGTGCCAGGACTCGCCCATGCTCAGGATGGCCAGCGGCCAGAAGTTGCGGGACTTGTCGCGGGACTTGAACGGCTGGTGGCCGATCATGTGACAGATCGAGTTGATCGACCAGGTGATGTGGTGCAGCACGCCCATCCGGACCACGCCGGCCCAGAAGAAGCCGGTCAGCGCGCCCCACCAGGACCAGGTGATCAGGCCGCCGATGACCGCCGGCAGCACCAGGCTGGCCACCACCAGCCAGGCGAAGCTGTTGCTCACGCGCATGATCGCCCGGTCGGCGAGCAGGTCGGGCACGAACCGGCGCACGTTGGTCTCGGCGCGCTCGAACAGCCAGCCGAAGTGGGCGTGCACGAAGCCCTTGGCCACCGCGACCGGCGAGGTGCCGAACAGCCACGGCGAGTGCGGGTCGCCCTCCTTGTCGGAGTACGCGTGGTGGCGGCGGTGGTCGGCGACCCAGCGGATCACCGAGCCCTGCACCGCCAGCGAGCCGGCGATGCCGAGCAGCACCCGCAACCAGGTCTGCGCCTTGAACGACTTGTGGGTGAAGTGGCGGTGGTAGCCGACGGTCACGCCGAGGCAGGCGATGACGTAGAACACGATCATCATGCCCAGGTCGTGCCAGTGGATCCCCCAGCCCCAGGCGGCCGGCACGGCGGCCACGAAGGCGACCATGGGGACGATGACGAAGGTGTAGATCAGGACGTGCTGCCACGTGGGTCGCTGGCCGTCCACGATCGGTTGGGGCCCGGCGAGGGCCTCGGCGGTGGTGTTGGCCATGTCGATGGTCACCTCTGCGCGGGGAGAGCGGGCTGGGTTACGGTGCCGTAACCTACGCAAGCGTAGGTTAGCGCCGCGCCCGCCGACACCCCTCACGGCGTGTCGTGTCCTACGGCGTGTCGGAGTCGCCCCCGGGGTGGCCGGAGCCGCCCGAGCGGCGTGTCACCATGAAGCAGTGGGAGAATCCGGGCGGATCACCGTCGATCTCCCCGATCCGCCGTGGTGTAAAGGCAGCACCTCGGATTTTGGTTCCGATGGTCCAGGTTCGAATCCTGGCGGCGGAGCGCTGGCCCCAGCGCTCAGGCGGCGAAGCCGAGCGCCCGCATGTAGGCCCTGAACGGCGGCTCGGCCGGGATGACGCGGCCGGCCTCGAACTCCAGGACGTCCGAAGGACGCACCCCGCTGCGGTCGGCCAGCTCCGCGACGGACACCCCCTTCATCGCACGCACCTCGCGCAGCAGCCGCGCCATGTCCTCCGCGTCCTCCTGGGGGCCGTTCGGTGACGTCATGGATGCTCCGTTCGCTGTTCGGTCTACGACTCGTCACCACTATGCCGGCGCGCAGCCGTGCGACCAGACGGGGTTCGGCGAGCGGACGGGCAGAACCCGTGAGTGGCTAGGGTCGCTATGGCGGCCCTGGCCACTCACGGGTTGGGTGCCGGGCGGCTGATCATCCGGACGCGGGTGCCGTTCGGGGTGCCACGGACGTTGAGCGATGCCGTGCACGCGCGCATCAGCGGCAGCCCGCGCCGGCGGTTCTCGTGCCACTCCGGCGACGGCCGCCACGAGCCGTTGTCCCGCACGGTGATGACCAGCTGTCGTTGGCCGGGGCCGGCCGGCAGGCATCTGCCGCGCACCACCACCCTGCCGGCCACGCCCTCCGGGTAGGCGTGGTCGCTCACGTTGGACACCGCCTCGCTGACCGCGAGCAGTAGGTCGTCGGCGTCGTCGCCGGGCCATTCCAGCTCGCGGAACCAGTCCCGGAACATCCGGCGGACGATGGACGGCGCCATGGCATCGGCGGCGAGCACCCGACGCACCAGTAGTTCTCGGCGCACCCCGTGCGCCAACCCGATGTTCATCAGCGGCACACCAGCTTACGATCGGCTCCCACCCGTTCGCCGCCTGGAGTACCCGGTGCATGCGGGGAAAACTCATCGCGGCGGCGCGTCTTTCGGGACGAATCGAGGCCGGGTGACGCCCTTCACGGCCTTGGCCGCTACCAGCCCCGGTCGCCGCTGGTGCGGCGGAGCTTGGGGGGCCGGCGGTCGCGCGGGCGGCGGCGGTCCGGGGTGCCGCGCGGACGGGGGATCTTCGCCGTCGGCGGTGACTTCGACGCGGACGGCGGGGGCTCCGGAGGGTTGAGCACGGCGATGAGCTCTTCGGTGGTCACCGTGCTCGGTTCGCCGTCGGGGGTCTGACGGCGTGGTTCGGCCTCACCCCGGGTGGGCCGGGCGGGCCGTGCACCGCGCCGGCGCGACCGCCCCAGGCCGCGCAGCATCGCCGCCGCGACGATCACCGACACGGCGAAGAGCAACAGCGTGATCGGCACGTGGTAGCCGCCGATCGAGATCAGCCGGGCGGCCGGCGCGGTGGACGGCGGGAACAGCGCGTAGTCCACCAGCCCGGTGCTCTCCAGGTACTCCATGTGCCGGCCGATGAACTGGCTGGCCTCGATGGCGAACTGCCTGACCAGCTCGTTCTGCGTGCCCGAGCGGACGCCCTCGACCAGCGGCATCACCTCGCCGTGCGCGGAGCGCACCAGGTTGACGAACGTCTTGTCGTAGCCGGCCGGTGACGCCTCGGCGATCTGGTCCATCCAGACCTTCTGCTGGTCGCTGGGCTGGCTGGGCAGCACCACACCGAGCCGCTCCGCGACCGAGCGCAGCGAGGCGTCCAGCTGGGCGTGCTCGACGCCGAGCTTGCGGCCGACCTCGCGCACCGCCGGGCTGGCGGCCCGTTGCGCGGCCTGCTCGCCGGCCGGCCCCTCCCAGAGGTTGGCCTGCCGGACCTTGATCAGCATGTCCCGGTCGGAGGCGCCGAGCGGCCCCCACCGGGTGTCGGTCATGCCCCCGCCGAACAGCGACGACAACGACTGTGGAGCGGACGGGGAGCGGCCGGCCAGCACTATGGAGACGAGTGTGGCCACCAGGACCGAAGCGAGAACCGTCCAGCGTACGAAGCGGACAGCGGGGAGCACCGCTAGAAACCTTTCTGTTTCAGACCATGTCGAACTGCTCGGTGTGGATGCGAGCCGGATCCACACGCAGTTCCTCCAGCGCGGCGGTCACGTCGGTGACCATGCCGCCGGGGCCGCAGATGAAGTACTCGATCTTCCGTCGCCCGGTGCGCTCGGGCAGTACCTCCGCGAGCACCTCCCGGTCGATCCGTCCGGACAGGCCCTTCCAGCCGTCGGGGGGCCGGCTGAGCACCTCGACAACCGTGAGGTCGAGCTTGTCCGCGAGCTCGCTCAGCTCGTCACGGAACAGCAGCTCGTCCTCGGTCCGGGCGCCGGAGACCAGCAGCACCGGGCGGCGGTCGCCCCGGTGCGCCAGCGCGCGCAGCATGCTGATCATCGGGGTGATGCCGACGCCGGCGGCGATGAGCACGAGCGCGCGCTTGTAGGCGCTGTCGTCCCAGGTGAAGTCCCCGTGCGGACCATCGATCCAGACCGGGTCACCCGGCTTGAGCTCGGCCAGCCCCGAGGTGAAGTCCCCGACGTTGCGGATGGTGAACTCCACGTCCTCCGAACCGCGCGGGCACGACGTGATCGTGAACGGGTGCTCCTCGGCGGTCACCGAGCGCTTGAGCCGCAGCCAGGCGAACTGCCCCGGCGCGAACTTCATGGCGGACACGTCGAACCCGTGCCGAGGCCGCCGAGGACCGATCACCAGCGTGTTCACCTGGTCGGTCTCGGCCCGCACCTCGCGCACCTCGTACGCGCCGCGCTTGTCGAAGCTAGGCCGCCACACCCACCGGTAGCTGAGCATGCCGATCACCACGGCCGCGATCACCGCGAACGTGGCCCGCAGCACCGGGTCGTTCACCAGGTGCCGCAACCACCAGATGTGCAACGCGGTCAACACCAGCACGGCGCCGGCCAGGATCAGGTGCACCCACCGCCACAGCGCGTACCGCCGCCGCACCCGGTGCCGCACAACCGCCAGCCCGACCAGCACGACCAGGCCCACGGTCGCCCCGATGGCCGCCCGCGAGGGCATCGACCACTGCCTGGGGTCGAACAGCGCGACCGAGCTCGGCGTGGCGATCAGCACCAAAATGATGTGCACGACCACCATCAGGGTGACCAACATCCCGAGCAGTCGATGCACGCCCAACACGCCCTCGATCCCCAGCGCCCGGGTCAGCGACCGCAACCGCGACGGGGTGACGACGGCACACACCAACAACCCGGTCGCCAGCAGCCCGCTCTGGATGGCCAGCTGCGAGATGAGCGGGTTGTCGTTGCCGGTGACCAGGCTGAGGAGCACCGGCGCGAGCAGGGCCGCCACGAACGCGGCAGCCCACAACAGTCGAGCCTGGCCGGGGAGCATGCCGGCGACGATAAGCCGCCCCTACCGCCACACCCCGTCACATGAGAGCCGGCCCTCCCGGTTGTCGACCACGAGGTGGGAAAACGCGCTCAGTGCCGACCCGCTGCTCCGTCCCCGCGCCCCCGTTACTCCGTCTGGCTCGAACCGCACTCAGCTTCGCCCACACCGCGTGACCGCCCGCACCGAGTTCCACCGCTCGTCGATCCGACGTGCCCTTTCCCCGCCCGCACGCGCTTGAAACCAACCACCGTCCGATACCGCTCCCGCCCCGTGAACTCCCCCAACGCCCACACCGCCGGCCGCCCCACCTCCGCGCACAGGTGCACCGCCTGCCCGCCCCCGACCCACACCCCGACATGAGCGCCCCACGCATCGCCGCCCGCCGCGAACATCACCAGGTCCAGCGGACGAGCCGACGCCACCCGCTGCGTCCACACCTCATCCGCCCACAGCTCGCGCGACCGCATCGCCGGCAGCGCACTCCCGAACCGTTCGAGCACGGCATAGGCAAACAACTGACAATTGCCCCCGTACGCGATCCCGGCCGCGCGACAACCGCCGCCGACCCCGGAAACCGCGCCCCGACATACGGCACCGCTCGATACCCTGGCGGCAGCCGTACCAGCACCGGATTCGCCCGCCACGGATCGGACTCCGCCGTATGCATCAGGTTCGGAGTATGTCGAGTGGTTTGGGTTTGCGTCGTGGTGTTTGGGTGTAGTCGAGCCACTTCGGCGGGATGAACTCGGGGAATCCGTCGACCATGTGGATGGTCCAGCCGGCGCGGTGGATCATGCGGTGGTGGGTGACGCAGAGTAGGACCATGGAGTGGATGGCGGTGCGGCCGCGATGGGCCCAGTGCACGACGTGGTGAACTTGGCATCGGTAGGCCTTGGCGTCGCAGCCGGGGTAGGCGCAGCCGCGGTCTCGTGCGGTGAGTCCGTCGCGTTGTGGTTTGGTGGCGGTGCGTTGTGTGCGGCCGACGTCGAGGACTTCGCTGTTGCCGCCGAGTACGACCGGGACGACGCAGGCGTCGCAGAGCAGTCGGCGGAGGTCGCCGGCGCCGATGTACCCGCCGTAGTCCAGGGTGGCGCCCTTGCCTTCGCGCAGCAACGTGTCGTAGTCGATGCTGATCACCGCGTGCGGCCGTTGCCCACCCTTGACCGGCAGCCGGCCTTCGTCCAACGCGTTCTCGCAGATTTCCCCCAACGCATCGGCCTGCCGCTCGCCGAGCGTTTTGTGTTGGTCGTCGGGTTTGAGGTGGGCTTCGATGGCGCGGGCGAGCATTTCGAAGGTGACGGAGTCCAGCTCGCCTTTGACCCGCCCACCGACACCGTTGCGGGATTTGGTCAGGTGCAGCACGTTGACCTGGTCTTCGCCATCACCGGGCGGTGGGCCGTCCTGGTCGAGCTGGTCGATCAGTTCCCGAGCCATCCTGTCCAGCTCATCGGGGCGGTACAGCCGCGCCCAGTCCGCCAGCTGTGCCTCGGCGGCGGCCCACCGTGCGGGGTCGATGCGCCGCGCGGCGTCGCAGGACAGGTGTCGTTCGATGACGTCGGCGTGTTGGGTGTCGATCTCGCCGGTGGCCAGCACGGTGGCGGTGGCCGGGAGTTTCGGCTCGACCGGCTGCCCGTCCAGCGTGGTAGGGAACACCGCCCGCGCCACCGCCACCATCCGGGTGGACGCGCGGCGAGGCAGGCGCAGGATGTCCGACACCGCCGGCGCCGCGTCCACCCCACGAGAGGTGAACTCGCCCTCGCGGTCCAGCCGCGCGATGGCGCAGATGTCGTCGTAGCGGGCCAGCCGTTGCAGCGTGGCACCGAGCTTGAGTGCGTCGATCAGCTCCTGTCCGTCGGCGGCCGCTGCCAGCGCGCGGGCGCGGGCCATCGACTCGATGGCCTCGCGGTACGCGGCGAGCAGCTCGCTCTCGGACATGCCAGTAATTGTGCCCGGGGGCACCGACAAAACCGGGGCCTCGACGACCGTACCCGGCTGAAGTTTTTTAACCGCGGCAGTGCTGGGCGCGTCGCCTGCCCTCCCGGACTGTCTCCAAGACTTGAGAGCCTAGGGAAGCCAGACCCAGCGTGGTCATCTGGCTGTGGTCCCGTCTACCAACGGGACCAACCCCACCAAGCGTGCCCAGCCACCAGCCGGGGACGGCACCAAGCAACCTACAAATTCAGGTCGTCGGAAATCGCGCCAGCGATTTTCGAACGAAACAAACAACGGCACGCACGGTCACGAACTAACCCGCCAACGCACGAACCCGCCGAGTCACCTCGTCAACCCCAAGAGCCCCAGCCACGGCATGCAGATCCGGACTCCGGCTCGACCCGGTCAACGCCACCCTGATCACGTTCGCGGCATCACGCAGCATGCCCGGATAGGCATCCGGGTCCTTCTTGTACGTCTTGGGGTTTGGGGCGAACCCATGCCGCGCCGCCAGCTCACGGATCTGGCCGAACCAGGTCGGCTGGTCGTCGTTCCAGGCGTAGGTATCCGCGAAGTCGGCGGCGAGCTTGCGCACGAGCGTGACGTCCAGCCCACCGAACCGCTCATCCCCAGGATCCGTCACCAGCGTGAACAACGACGGAAAGAAGAACCCGTACAACGCCCGAAAGTCCGACCACCGCGTCAGGTCCTTACGCGGATTCTCCACGCCGACACGTTCCACATCAACAGCCCGCTCCGCCAGCGTCCGCTCATCATCCAGCACCGACACCAGCTCAGGGTCCCGCGACCGAGCCCACTCAACCACCGAGTCCAGGATCACCGGCCCGGGCAGGGTGGCGATGTGGTCACCGCTGATGTCCGCAAGCTTGACCAGGTCCACCAACGGACCGGCCACCCCGCAGTCCTCCAGCCGGATCGGCGAGGACAACGCATCGGCCAGCGGCAACTCGGCCAGCCGGCCGTTGGCCAGGCCGCGCAGGTAGTAGAGCACCGCCTCGGCGGGATAGCCGGAGTCGACGTAGAAGTCCACGGACGCCTCGGGGTCGCGCCGCTTGGACAGCTTGCGCCGCGCGGAGCCGTCCAGCTTCATCAGCGGGGCGATGTGCGCGTACGTCGGCTGCTCGAAGCCGAGCGCGGCGAACAGCTGAAGGTGCAGCGGCACGGACGACAGCCACTCGTCGCCCCTGATCACCAGGTTCACCCGCATCAGGTGGTCGTCCACGGCGTGCGCGAAGTGATAGGTAGGCAGCCGGGGGCTGTTCGCCGACGTCTTGAGGATGACCACGTCGTTGCGGTTCGCCTCGTGCTCGACGCGGCCGCGGATGGCGTCGGTGTACGAGGCGCGGCCCTCGACGCCGGGCGAGCGGAAGCGCACCACGTACGGTTCCCCAACACGCAGCCGGGCGGCCACCTCGTCCGGGTCGGCGTCGCGCCAGCGCGCCCACGAGCCGTAGTAGCCGGTCGGGAGCTTGGCGGCCTGCTGCTGCTCGGTGATCGCGGCCAGTTCCTCGCGGGTGCAGAAGCACGGGTACGCCTCGCCCCGGCGCATCAGCTCGCGCGCGTAGCTGAGGTAGATCCGCTCCCGTTCGGACTGGCGGTACGGCCCGTAGCCGCCGTCGGGGTCACCCTCGTCCGGCGCGATGTCGAAGTAGGCGAACACCCGCGCGAACTGCTCGGCCACGCCGGCCACCTCGCGGGCCTGGTCGGTGTCCTCCACGCGGACCAGGTACGCCCCGCCGGACCGGTGCGCCACGTCCTTGGCGATCATCGCCACGTACACGCCGCCGATGTGCACGAACCCGGTCGGGCTGGGCGCGAACCGGGTGACCTTGGCGCCCTCCGGCAGGTCCCGGGGCGGGTAGCGCTGCTCCCAGTGGGACGGGTCGGGCAGGTCGGCGGGGAAGAGGCCGTCGATGAGGGCGCGGTCGAGCATGGCCCCGAGACTATCCGGCCACGGTGGACCGCACGTGCGCCGACACCGCCGGCCGAAGCTCGAAGTGGTACTCCCCCGGCGCCATCGCGACCAACCTCCGGGGCAGCCCCAGCGAACGCAGCATCCCCAGCGCGGCCGCATTGTCCGACTGAACGGCGACCCGCACCGGCGCCCCCGGCCACGGCCCGTGCAGAACCGCATGCCGCACCAGCGCCCGCCCCACGCCACGCCGCTGCCACCGGTCGGCGACCAACACCCCGGCTTCCACCTCCCCCGAGCCCGACCGAACCAGGTTGAGCAACCCCACCGGCCTCCCGTAGTCCAACGCCAGGTACGCCCACCCGTCCGCCGGCCCGACCAGCAACGAAACCAGGTCACGCCCGGCCACCTGGGCCTCGGGCAGGAAGAACCTCGCGCCCAGCGACGCCGCACTGCACCGCGCCACCAGCCTGGCGATCAACCGCCGCCCGTCCGCGCCGGTCACCGGCACGATCGTCGGCGCCTCATCGTTCCTGAGTTTCGAAACGCCACCTAGCACGCCGCCCAGTCTGCCCCCGCTGGGTCTCGATTAGCAACTGAACCCGCTATCATGCAGGTCATGGCGACGCATCCCCGCGAGCTGGACAGCACGGTGTGCTCGATCGCCCGCACCATGGAGCTGATCGGCCAGCCGTGGACCATGCTGGTGCTGCGCGACCTGTTCAACGGCGTGCGCCGGTTCGACGAGCTGGCCGAGCACCTCGGCATCGCGCGCAACGTCCTCACCCGCCGGCTGGCCACCCTGGTCGACGCCGGCCTGGTCACCAGGCGGTCCTACCGCGAGCCCGGCCAGCGCGCCCGCCACGAGTACCGCCTGACCCAGGCCGGCCATGCGCTGCGCCCCGTCCTCATCGCCGTGATGGCCTACGGCGACGAACACCTGGCCGGCCCGGAAGGCCCGCCGGTCCAGCTCGAGCACGCCGACTGCGGCGCCCCCGTCACCGTCCGCCTCGAATGCGCGGAAGGCCACCGCCTCGACCCCACCGCCCGCCTCCGCGTCCGCCCCGGCCCCGGCGCCCGTTTCCGCTGGTCAGAACCCGTGAGTGATTAGCGGTGCTATGGCAACGCTAATCACTCACGGGTCGTGAGCTGGGGAAACGGGGCGACGGTGAGCATGTCGTCGAGGGTGGCGAGGGTGAAGACTCGGCCGTCGGTGTCGCGGACCACGGGGCCGAGGGTGTCGTTGACGCGAGCCCAGCCCATGCCGCCCAGGACGGCGAAGAGGGGGACGCCGCCGAGGCGGACGGACTCGTCGCGCAGGCGTTCGAAGCGGAGGGCTTTGTCCCGGGCGGTGCCGCCGTTGTTGGTGGCCTTGCATTCGAGCATCGCGCGCAGCGCGCCGGACTCGTCGTAGACCACGAAGTCGGGCGCGGGGGTGACCTTGACCTCGAACCGGGCGGCGATCTCGCCCTGGTTGTGGGCGCCGGTGCGGATGAACGGCACGCCGTTGACGGTGAACAGGGCGGCCACGGCGTCCTCGATCAGGTCGCCCCGGCGGCTGGAGGTTGCGTCCAGGAGCTGGCGGAACGCGCCGCCGTAGTGCCGTTGGTGCAGGAACAGCGCGAACGGGACCCCGCCGGTTGCGAACGCGCGAACGGACGACCAGCCGGACGCCGTGTCGGGCTTGTCCTGCTTGGAGCGCAGTTCGCCGGCCGGTTCGCCGAACAGCGTGCCGTCCATGATCTGGGTGAGGGTGCGGGCGATCACCTGGACCTGGCCCGCGGACGCCGGCACGCCGCGGCGCTCCATCGAGTCGATCTTGCCGGCGGACACCGGCGGAAGCTCCAGCGGGCCGGCGACCAGGGCGGTGGCGTGCCCGAACTCCTCCTTGGCCAGGCCGGCGATGGTGCGGAAGACCAGCAGGGTGCGGGGGTCGACGGTGAGTACGGACGCGAGCTCGTCCTCGGCGACCAGGGAGAACCCCTCGGTGGCGGCGTGCGCGGCGGCGTAGACGTCGGAGAAGTACTCCGGCTCGTAGAACGGCGCGGGGTGGATGTAGGCGAAGTCGGGCGCGAGCTGCGGCACGTACACCGCCCTGGCCACCTCGGCGAAGATCCGCCCGTGCTCGGCGGTGCCGTGCCGCTGCGGCACCAGCCGGATGCGGGCCACCCGCCGGTCCCAGCTGTCCGCGTGCACGATCTCGTCGATCGTGTCTTGTGCCGTCATCCGACGTCTTGGAGCGAGCCGGGCACGTCGTCCGGGTCGTCCTCGGCGATGCGCCGGCGGGCCTCGTCCACGAACCGCTCGTGGATCTCGATCCCGCCCGCGCGGCGGCCCAGCCGGCGAGCCACCACGACGGTGGTGCCGCCGCCGGCGAACGGGTCGATGACCAGCGCGTCCGGCGGCGAGCCGACCCGGACGAAGAACTCGGCCAGCCCCTCCGGCATGGCGGCGGTGTGCGCCACGCCGCGATGTTGGTTGTAGGTCTGCGGGACGCTGACCACGTTGCCGGGGTCGGCGCCACCGAGCAGGTAGGTCTTGGTGCGGTCGCGCCCGAAGCCGGCCTCGGTGTTGCGCCGGCCCAGCCGGTCGGACTTGCGGCGGGCGATCTCGGCCTCGTCGGCCCGGTACGGCACCCGCACCGAGTCCAGGTCGAAGTACGGCTTCGGGCCGGCGGCGAAGTGGTAGACGTACTCGAAGCTGTCCTTGGTGCGCGGCCCGAACCGCCCGGGGACCGCGTTCGGCTTGGCCCAGATGTACGTCTCGATCCACCGCCAGCCGAGCTCCTGCATGGCCAGCACGAGCTGATAGACGTACGGATGCCGCTGGCCGCGCAGCGGGCCCCGGTTGGCCACCCGGTTCTTGATGTTCAGGAACAGGCTGCCGGTCTCGCTGGTCGCGGCCAGCATGGCCTGCGCGAACGGCAGGAACCAGGCCACGTAGCGGTCCGGGTGGATGCGGCTGTAGGCGCGCGCGTCGGCGTAGGGCGGGCTGGTGAAGAACAGGTCGACGCCGCGCGCGGGCAGCCGGGGCAGCCAGTCGGCGGCGTCGCCGTGCACCACTCCGTCGGCGAGCAGCCGGGCGAGCGCCTCGGGGTCGTCAGGAGGAGAGGAGCCGGCGGTCACGGCGAGGATGTTATCGCCGGCCACTCGGCGCACCCCGACTAACCGGACCGCGCGGGTGCCGACTCGGCCCTGACGGCGCCCCTGACCAGCCATGACAGGTGCGTCGCCGCAGTGTGCAGCGCGCCGGGGCCGGCCGTGACCCGGCTCTGCAGCTCGGCGCCCTCCAGGATCGAGACGACCGTGCACGCCAGGTCGATGGCCGCGTCGGCGTCGATGCCGCCCGCGCGCAGCCGAGCGGCGATGAGCTCCCGCCAGCCGCGCAGGATGTCGGCGGCCGCGGTGCGCAGCAGCGGTGAGTCGCCGACGCTCTCCAGCGCGGTCACCGCGACCGGGCAGCCGTCCGCCCAGTCGGTCGCGGCGAGGTCGTCGGCCAGGTCGGTCGCACACGCGGCGACGGCGGCGTCCACGTCCGGCTCCCGGGCCAGCGCGCCGCGCAGCAGGTCGGCGAACCGCTCGCCGGCGTGCCCGAGCGCGGCCACCGCGAGCTCCTGCTTGCCACCGGGGAAGTGGTGGTACAGCGAGCTCGGCGTGGCACCGGCCGCGCGGACGATCTCCTTGATGCCGGTGGCCTGGTAGCCCTTCCGTTCGAGCAGCGCCGCCGTCTCGCGCACCAGCCGCTCGCGGGTGCTCATGGACTCCACGCCCGAGAGCGTACTGGATCGATCGCTCCATCCATGTGGTACTACTGGATGGAGCGATCGATCCAGTCACGATCCCGATCGAGAGGAAGCCCGTGTCCGTCACGCAGCCACAGGCCACACAGCCCGCCACCGGAGCCTTCGACCGCCACCCCGGGTACCGGCGCATGTTCGCGCCCGACCGGCTCACCCTGGGCCTGTTCCTGCCGCTCTGGCCGTACAACGGCGATCCCGACGGCCTGCGCGGGCACGGCGAGATCGTGGCTCGGGCCGACCGGGGCGGCCTGGCCGGGCTGTGGGTGCGGGACATCCCGCTGCACGACACCCGGTTCGGCGACGTGGGCCAGGTGTACGACCCGTGGACGACCCTGACCTGGCTGGCCGCGCACACCGACCGCATCGCCCTGGCCGCCGGCAGCGTGGTCGCTACCCTGCGCCACCCCATCGACCTGGCCAAGCAGGCCGCGTCGCTGGACAGACTGTCCGGAGGCCGGCTCGTACTGGGCGTGGCCAGCGGCGACCGCGCCTCGGAGTTCCCCGCCTACGGGATCGGCTACGACGACCGCGCGGCCCGCTTCGCCGAGACCCTGCCGCTGGTCCGCAGGCTGCTCACCGAGCGGTTCCCCCGGGTGGACTCCGAGCTGGCCAGGATGGACGGCTCGACCGACCTGCTGCCCAAGCCGACGGTCGGCACCGTGCCGCTGATCGTGACCGGTTCGTCCCGCCAGACCCAGGAATGGATAGCCGCGCACAGCGACGGTTGGCTGGTCTACCCCGGCGTCACCCACACCCCGGAGGGCCCGGTGGCGCTCGGCCAGAAGATCCAGGGCTGGCGCGCACACATTCCGGGCGGGGCGTTCAAGCCGGCGATCACGAACGAGTGGATCGACCTGGACGAGGACCCGAACCACCCGCCCACCCCGCTGCGCGGCGGGTTCGTGCTGCGCACCGGGCGCAACGCGCTGATCGAGCAGCTCGGCCGGTGGCGGGACAACGGCATCAACCACGTGGCGCTGGGCGTGCAGCACGGCCGGCGCCCGGCCGCCGACGCGGTCGCCGAGATCGTGGCGGAGATCCTGCCGCTGTTCCCGTCCCTGAACGGACCGGAGCCGTCCGCCCCGGCCTGGTGAGGGATCAGCCCCGGACCTCGACCTTGTCGCCCAACTGCAGGAAGTTGTAGAAGAACTGGGCGTCCTTGCGGGCCAGCCGGACGCAGCCGGCCGAGCGGCGGTTCAGCGTGCCCTCGTGGAAGGCCACCCCGCCCTCGGCGAAGAACACCGCGAACGGCATCGGCGCCGGGCGGCCCTGCGGCGTCTTGAACTCGCTGGTGGTGTGGTCCTTGTGCTTCCACTGGACCACGTGGTCACCCACCGGGGTCTGCTTCCCCGGCCCGCCGGTGGACACCGGCACCGGCCCGTAGCTGATCACGCCGTCCTTGAACAGCCAGGCCTTCTGCGCGCCCAGCGACACGCACGCGATGGCATCGTCCGTGCACGGGGTGCCCTTGACGATGTTGCTGGGCAGGTTCTCGTCGGGCTTGGCGGAGCGCGAACCCCGCGCCGGCTTGGGCGAGTCGGACGAGTCATCGGACGACCGCGAGTGTGACGAACGGTCACGAGGGTCGGAGTCGTCGTCCGCGAACGCCGTACCGGCGAACGCGACGGACCCGAGTAACACAGCCGTCGCCAGGCACGTCACCAACCGAACAGGACGTGACAGCCCACGGCGAGCGCCGTGCTCAGACATGCGGTGGCCCCCTCCACGCAGCGCGCGACGCCCCCCAGCGCCCGCCCCCGGATTTCCCAGCCAGCGGACTGTATCGAGTAACGTACGGTAACTGTCTGCTGCCCCCTTATTACCGCGCGTGGCCGATACGGGGTCGCGGGATCGGGGACCACGTGCCCCGCCCTACCATGCAGCCGTCCAGCGGACGTGCCCAAGGCGAGCGACGAGGCAGGGGGAACCGCCATGCTGGAAGGTAATAGTGCGAACGGTCGGGCCGACGGTCATGCTTCCGGGATGGGGACCCCGGAGGCGCCGAACCCGGCCGCCGTTGTCGTGCTCGCCGCCGGTGAGGGCCGGCGGATGCGGTCGGCACGGCCGAAGGTACTGCACGAGATAGCCGGGCGCGCGCTGCTCGGCCATGCGGTGCACGCGGCGGCCGCGCTGGCACCCGAGCATCTGGTGGTGGTCGCCGGGCACGGCCGCGACCAGGTGCGGGAGTACCTGGGCGGGCTGGCGTCCGAGCTGAGCCGCTCGGCGATGCTGGCCATCCAGGACGAGCAGCGCGGCACCGGACACGCGGTGGCCTGCGCGCTGGACTCGCTGCCGGCGCTGTCCGGCCCGGTGATGGTGACCTACGGGGACGTGCCGCTGCTGGACGCGGCCACCCTGCGCGGGTTACTCACCGAGCACGCCGCCGCCGGCAACGCGGTCACCGTGCTCACCGCCGTGGTCGAGGACCCAACCGGGTACGGCAGGGTGCTGCGCACCGACCCGCCGGACGCCGACCCGACGCTGGGTGACCCGAACGGGCCGATCACCGGCATCGTGGAGCACCGGGACGGCACGCCCGAGCAGCTGGCCATCCGGGAGATCAACTCCGGGGTGTACGTGTTCGAGGCGGACGTGCTGGCCGACGGGCTGGCCACGCTGGCCGCCTCGACCGCGAACTCCGGCCCCGGCAACGCCCAGGGCGAGCAGTACCTGACCGACCTGGTCGGGTTCGCGCACGCCGCCGGCCGCCGCGTCGGCGCGCAGCGCTGCGCGGACCCGTGGCTGGTCAGCGGCGTGAACGACAGGGTGCAGCTGGCCGAGATCCGGGCCGAGCTGAACCGGCGGCTGCTGGTCGGCTGGATGCGCGCCGGCGTGACAGTCATCGACCCGGCCACCACCTGGGTGGACGTGCGCGTCCGGCTGGGCCAGGACGTCACGCTGCACCCCAACACGCAACTGCACGGCGCGACCACCGTCGCCGAGGCCGCCGAGATCGGGCCGGACACCACGCTCACCGACTGCCGGATCGGCGCCGGCGCGCGGGTGGTCCGCACCCACGGCTCGGGGGCGGACATCGGCGCGGGCGCGAGCGTCGGCCCGTACGCCTACCTGCGTCCCGGCGCCCGGCTCGGCGAGTCCGGCAAGATCGGCACGTTCGTCGAGGTCAAGAACTCCGACATCGGCCCGGGCACCAAGGTCCCGCACCTGACCTACGTCGGCGACGCGACCATCGGCGAGCGCTCCAACATCGGCGCGAGCTCGGTGTTCGTCAACTACGACGGGGTGGCCAAGCACCGCACGGTGGTCGGCTCGCACGTGCGCACCGGTTCGGACAACACGTTCGTGGCGCCGGTCAACGTCGGGGACGGCGCGTACACCGGCGCCGGGGCCGTCATTCGGCAGGATGTACCGCCAGGAGCGCTGGCCGTTTCGGCGGGTGAGCAACGCAACATTGAAGGCTGGGTGAACCGTCGACGTCCCGGTACGCCGGCCGCGCTGGCCGCCGAAAAGGCGTTGTCCGACCCGCCCGGTCGTGTGGACTCGGGAGCTCCGAGCGACACTGTTAGCGCGCCGACCGCGGGATGCGGCGGCGGCCAACTCGGGTAGGGAGGTTCGCAGACCATGTCGGCGATGTCGGTGACCCCGAAGAAGAGCCTGATGTTCTTCGCCGGCCGGTCGCACCCCGAGCTGGCCGAAGAGGTGGCCAAGCACCTGGACGTGGAGATCACCCCGCAGAGCGCGCACGACTTCGCGAACGGGGAGATCTTCGTGCGGTTCGAGGAGTCGGTGCGCGGCTGCGACGCGTTCGTCATCCAGAGCCACTGTCGTCCGATCAACGACTGGCTGATGGAACAGCTGATCATGGTCGACGCGCTGAAGCGGGCGTCCGCCAAGCGGATCACCGCCGTCATGCCGTTCTACCCGTACGCCCGCCAGGACAAGAAGCACCGTGGCCGCGAGCCGATCTCGGCCCGGCTGATCGCGGACATGTTCAAGACCGCCGGCGCCGACCGGATCATGACGGTGGACCTGCACACCGCCCAGATCCAGGGCTTCTTCGACGGCCCGGTGGACCACCTGTGGGCGATGCCGCTGCTCGCGGAGTACATCCGCGACTCCTACGCCGACCACGACATCGCGGTGGTCTCCCCCGACTCCGGCCGCGTCCGGCTGGCCGAGAAGTGGTCGGAGCTGCTCGGCGGCCGCCCGCTGGCGTTCATCCACAAGACCCGCGACCCGCTCAAGCCGAACGAGGCGGTGGCCAACCGGGTGGTCGGCGAGATCGCGGACCGCACCTGCATCGTCATCGACGACATGATCGACACCGGCGGCACCATCGCGGGCGCGGTGCAGGCCCTGCTCGCCAACGGGGCTCGTGACGTGGTGATCGCGAGCACGCACGGGGTGCTGTCCGGCAAGGCGCGCGAGAAGCTCTCCGCGTGCGGGGCCAAGGAGGTGGTGGTGACGAACACGCTGCCCATCCCCGAGGAGAAGCGCTTCCCGGCGCTGACGGTCCTCTCCATCGCCCCCCTGATCGCCCGCGCCATCCACGAGGTCTTCGACGACGGCTCCGTCACCAGCCTCTTCAACGGCAACGCGTAACCACCACGGCACACCCGGTGTGGTCGCGGCACACGCGTCCCAGCCTGTGTGCGGCGGCGAGAGTGGGTGTGCGAGCCCTTCAGTGACTACGGCGCGAGCGCGGCACGTTCGGGGTGGGGGGCGCCGATGTCTTCGAGGGAGCGGTTGCGGGTTTCTTCGGCCCAGGCGACGCAGGCCAGGAAGCCGACGAAGGTGATGGCCGCGCCGATGTAGAGGGTGGTGGACGCGCCGAGGGCGGCCAGGGAGAGCGGGACCAGGAAGGTGCCGATGGCGGCGGCGAAGCGGGTGAGCGCGACGGCCATGCCCACGGCGGCGGCGCGGATGCGGGTCGGGAACAGCTCGTTCGGGTAGCCCCATTCGAGGATGCCGGGGCCGCCGGAGAACAGGGCGTACAGGCAGAAGAACGACACCGCCAGCCACGCCGGGGCGTGCGTGAAGGCGCCGAGGGCCAGCAGCGGGAGCACCATCAGGGCGAACGACCAGGTGATCGTCCGACGGCGGCCGACGGACTCCAGCAGCCACATCGCCGGCAGGCAGCCCACCGCGAAGATCAGGTTGACCAGCGCGGTGCCCAGGTTGGCGCCGTTGCCGGTGCCCAGGCCGAACGCGCCCAGCAGCTGCGGGCCGAAGGTGAGCAGCGCGAACAGCGGGATGATCGCGCAGCTGAAGAAGATCACCACGAACGCGGTGCGCCGCAGGTAGATGCCGTGGAACAGCTCGGTGATGCTGCCTCGGCCGGCCTCGGGTGCGGCGGCGGCGTCGGTGCCGGCGGCGGCGTCGGTCAGGTCGGCGGTGGTGACCTTCTGGTTCAGCGACCGCTCGATCACCTCGCGGGCCTGGGCGGTGCGGCCGGCGCTGACCAGCCAGCGCGGTGACTCGGGGGTGCCGATGCGCAGCAGGAACACCGCGACGGCGAGCACGGCGGAGCTGCCGAGCATCCAGCGCCAGCCCTCGGGGCCGAGGGTCGCGGTGATCAGGTAGCCGACGAAGTAGGCCAGCGCGGTGCCGATGTACCAGATGATGATCACGGAGGTGAACATCTTCGCCCGGGTCTTGCGCGGCAGCCACTCCATCAGCAGCGCTGTCGCGATCGGGTAGTCGGCGGCGATGGCCACGCCGATGACGAACCGCAGCACGATCAGCTGCCAGGTCTCGGTGACGATCACGGACAGCGCGGAGGCGATGATCAGTGCGAGCAGGTCGAGGGTGTACATCGGCTTGCGGCCGATCCGGTCGGTCAGCGGGCCGAAGACCAGGCCGCCGAAGAACATGCCGACCAGCGCGGCGACGCCGACCACCGCCTCCATGGTGGTGTCCAGGCTCAGCTCGGCGGTGACGCCGGTGAGCGCGATGCCCACGATGCCCAGCAGGTAGCCGTCCAGCAGCGGTCCCCCGCTGCACGCGGCGGCGAGCTTGCGGTGGAAGCCGGTGACCGGCGCTTCGTCGACGGCGGTGAAGCCCATGGCTGGTGCCTTTCGGTTCGAAAGCTAGCTTGGGTCTACCCAGATCGGCGAGGACCAGGCCATCTCGCCGTCGACCTGGATGGCGCGCAGGTAGTACCAGGCAGGCGTGTCGACGGTGTCGACCCAGGTCAGGCGGTGTTCGGGGCCGCCGATGGTGGTCAGCCCGCCGGTGCCGGGCCGCAGCTCGAACCGGCCGGGGCAGCTCACCGGCACCTCGGTGACGGCACCGGCCACCGCGCCCAGCGTCGTGGTCAGCCCGCCGTGCGCGGTGCGGACCGTGACGGCGGCGTCCGCGTGTCCGACCAGTGTCAGCTCGATGCCGCCGCGCTGCGCGCCGTACGGCTCGCCGAAGGACCGGGTGGTGGCCGCCCAGGACAGCTCGTGGGCGTTCGCCGCCGTCACTTCGGGGCTGTGGAACGGCGTGGCCAGTACTTCGCCGCCGTCGATGCGCAGCGTGCCGTCCCAGGCCACCGTGGCGTGCCCGCGCCCCCACTCCAGCCGCAGCGGCACCTCCAGCCAGCCCGCCGGCAGGTCCAGCTCCGGGCGCACCGAGTGGGCGACGACGCCGTCCCGGATGACGTCGATGCGGGCCAGGTCGGTGTAGCCGCGGACGTAGCCGCCGACGGCAACCTGGTCACCGGCGCGGACGCGAGCCTCCGAGCCCATGAACGCGGAGTCCAGCCGGAAGTCCAGCACGATGCCCCGGGTGGACGCGCCGTACACCCGCCGCTGGGCCAGCGCGTCGAACACCGCCGCCCGGTCCAGCCGCTCGGCGTACGCGCCGACGTAGCTCGCGCCGTGCCCGTGATCGGAGGAGGCGACCAGCCCGTACCGGTACCCGCGCCGCAGCCCGTCGGCCACGAACGTGCCGGGCAGCGTGCCGTCGGAGTACTGGCGGAAGCAGTCGTCGTCCTCGTAGTTGCCCCGGCAGGCCTGGAACACCTCGGCCAGCCGCAGGTAGCGCGCGTCGTAGAAGTCCCAGTCGAAGGGCACCATGGCCGACCCGGGGTGGTGCGGGATGGTGATCGCCGGGTGGTCCGGGTGGCGGTCCAGCAGCTCCCACAACCGGGCCGGGGTGGACGACGGCTGGGCGTACGAGGAGTAGATCGGCGCGCCGCGCGCCACGTCGCCGAAGATGACGTTCTGGTGCCCGCTCATGCCCGTCCACTCGAAGCCGTAGAGCGGGACGAACCGGCCGTCGATGCGGAACAGGTCCGCCATCTTCTGGATGCTCCACCACTGGTAGTCGCTGCTGTTCTCGGCGTGGTCGGTGACCGCCCAGAAGTCGTACTCGCAGACGTCCCAGGAGTACCTGTAGAAGTCCTCCAGCGACGGCTCGTCCCCGGACGTGCACCGGCTGACCAGCGAGTGTCGATGCAGGTCACCCCAGTAGAGCCCGTAGTCCCGACCGCCGCACCGGGTCCGGTACCGCTCCCGCTCCGCGCTCAGCCAGGTCCGCGCCTCCCGCCGCCGCTCGCCGGCCACCACCGCCTTCGGGTGTGGCGCGCGGGGTGTGCCGGACGGGGCGGGCACCTCGGCGTACCGGACGGCGCCGGTGCCGTGCACGCTGTGCCAGATCACCTCGCCCTGGTGCTCCAGCAGGAACGGGCACTCCCGCCCGCCGAACCCCTCCGTCCACTCCAGCCCGCGCCGCAACCGCCCGTCCACCTGCCAGGCCAGCACCGCCCGGTCACCGAACGCGGAAAGGCCTGGTTCTTCGAGGGTGGCGTCGCTGCCGGCGTAGGTGGTCGGCGCGGACCAGCCGCCGTCGCCGAGCGTCTGGGTGGCCACCTCCCAGTAGTAGGTCATCAGCGGCAGCCTGCGGTGGTACCGGTAGGCCAGCACCAGGCCTCCGGACGCGGTGGCGGCCAGCTTGGGCAGCCCGCACGGCGTGGTGTCCAGCCTCGGCGCCAGCTCGCCGGCAGGCTCGGACAGTCCGGTGTCGTCGACCCGGACCACCCGCATGGACGCCTCGATGTCGGGCAGCAGCTCGGGCGGGACGAACTCCCCCGCGGCGCGCATGCCCGTCGGCTCGGGGTTCGCGCCACGCAGGGTCGCGGCCGCGCGCAGCCGGGTCGGCCCGGAGCCGCCGTGGCCGTGCACGGTGATCACGTCGAACGCGCACCAGACGCCGCCGTCGGAGGTCACCGCGAGGCTCGGGTGCAGGGCGTAGTCCGTACCCGAACTGACCGCCCGCGCCTCCCCGCCGCCGCGGCGCACCACCACCCGGTAGCTGCCCCCGTGGTACTCGCTCCAGGCGTACACCGTGCCGCCGTCCGGCGTGGCCGCGAGCGTTGGATCCCACACGTTCGCCGCGTTCGCGCCGCTGACCAGCTCCTCGGCCCCCCACCGTCCGTCGACCCACCGCCGCGAGTAGATCCCGAACCGCCCGCCGGCGTACCCCTGCCAGCACACCTGCACCGAACCGTCCGCGTGCCCGAGCACCTCCTGGTTGAACGACGGATGCCCCGTCGTGCTCACCGGCTCGGGTTCGCTCCACCGGCCGTCCTCGTGCCGGCACGCCCACACCCCGACGCCGCCGTCCGCGCCAGCTCGCGCACAACACACCCAGGCCCGCCCGGCCTTGTCGAACGCGACGGTCGGACGAAAACAGTCCGCCGGCTCGCCGGACAAGGTGACCGGTTCACCTGGCTGTTCGCCCGGGCTCGCAAGCGCCGCGACCACCGTCTCCCCCACGTCCTTGCGCCACTCGACCCAGGCCCACACGATGTGCCCGTCCTGGCTAGCGGCAACGGCAGGACGAGCCGCCGACGCGCTACCGTCGTCCGAGACGGCATGCCCCGACACCCGCATCTGCCCGGCCACCTTCGGCGCGGCGGCCAGCGCCTCGTCGCCACGGCGGAGGAACTCGCCGATGTGCCCGGCGCCCTCGTCCACCCACATGTAGCGCAGCGGGTCCGGGTCCAGCAGCTTCTCCACCCCGGAGACGTCCCGGCACTCCTCGATCGCCGCCGCCAGCCGCCGGTTGAACGCCAGCACCAGGTCCAGGTCGGCGCGCTGCGCGGCGGTGTACTCCCCGCTGTGGTGGTCGAAGCCGCAGAAGTGCGCGTGACCGTGCGAATGGGCGTGCGAATGGGACACCGGGCTCTCGTTTCGTCGAGTTCGCAGATGCTCGTCGGCGCCGCACCGCAAATGTGGTTCACATCACAATCGCACACGGTAAGCGGCGCGACAACGACCCGTGACGACCAGCCGAGACCGGTTTTCGATGCACGCCATTCGCCCGGCCTATGGCCGCGCGTAGTGCTCCCGGGACATCGCGACGAAACGATCCGCCGCCGGCGAGAGCGGCCCGGACCGCCACACCAGCCGCCCCCGGTACCGCAACACAGGATCCGTCGCCCGCACCACCGCGCCCTTGCTCGCCGCCTCCTCCGCCATCGACGGCGGCAACAACGTGGCACCGGCCCCCGCCAGCACCAACGGGACGATCATCGCCCGATGCGCCGTCTCCACCGCCACCGTCAGCTCGAACCCCAGCCCGGAGGCCGCATCGGCGAGGATGTCCCGGATCCCGGTGCCCGCCGCGGTGGCCACCAGCCGCATCCCCGCCAGCTCACCCAGCCCTATCGGTCCGCCGCCGGACGCGGTGACCCCCGGAGGCAGCACCAACAGCAGCTCCTGCTCGGTGAGGTCCACGCCCTCCAGCCCGTCCGTGGCCAGCGCGGCGTTGACCAGCCCGAGCTCACACTGTCCCGTCCGCACCAGGTGATCGACCTCCACCCCGCGCTCCGGATCGGTCACCCGCACCGCCACCCTCGGATGCTCCCCCAGAAACCGTCCGAGCATCCGCGCCAACGGATCCACCGCGAGCGTCGTCTGCGCCACGATGTCCAACCGCCCGCCCGACAACCCGAGCACTTCGCGCACCGACGCCGCCGCCGTGGCCAGATCCCTGACCACCTGCCGCGCCGGCCCCACCAGCGCCTCCCCCGCCGGCGTGAGCACGGCCCCGTGCGGCAGCCGGTGGAACAGCAGCCCGCCCACCTCCGCCTCCAACGCCGCGATCGCGTGCGACAACGACGGCTGCGCCACCCGCAACGCCCGCGCCGCGTTGGTGAACCCCCCGTGCTCCACCAGCGCGAGGAAGTACTCCAGCTGCCGCCGCTCCATCGGGCGAGCCTAGGAACGCCCGCAACCCGCGACCGCGATCTCACGACGTTTAGAGGCTGCACGAATGGGGGATGTAAAGGGCGTATGAGTCGCGGATTTCGGCGCCATGACGCGCCGTGATCCCCGTCACCGGCAGCGTCAGGAACCCGCCAAGGAACCGGCCCGTTCCGCGCGGAATCCGCTGACCTTCCCCCGCCGGTACGCGCGGCGGGGCATACCGGTGTGGACGCCGGCCAACCGGCCGGTGGGCGACCCGGCCTACGGAGGATCTGTGACTCTGGGCGATCTCGTCCCGTCCCTGCGTACCTCGTTGAAAGCGAAGCTCGAACCCGGCCTGTGGCCGGCCGGAGCGCGCGCCGGCTGCGACGGTGAGGTCACCGTCGGCGGAGTGCCGTTATCCGAGCTCGCGGCCCAGCACGGCACCCCGAGCTACGTGCTGGACGTCCACGAAGTGCGGCGGCGCTGCCGGGAGTACCGGCGGCTGCTGCCCGGCGTGGAGGTCGCGTACGCGGGCAAGGCGTTCCTGTGTACGGCGATGGCCCGGCTGGTGGCCGAGGAGGGGCTGTCGCTGGACGTGTGCTCGGCCGGGGAGATCGCGGTGGCCGAGGCCGCGGGCTTTCCCGCCGAGCGGATGCTGCTGCACGGCAACGTGAAGACCGCCGAGGACGTCAAGGCCGCGCTCGGCGCCGGGGTGGGGCGGATCGTGCTGGACTCGGTCGACGAGATCGGCCAGCTCGCCACGCTGGTCAGGGACCGGCAGGACGTGCTGATCAGGGTCGCGCCGGAGGTGGATCCCGGGACGCATCGGGCGGTCACCACGGGTACGGCGGACCAGAAGTTCGGGTTCGGGCTGGCGGACGGCACGGCGGCGAACGCGGTCGCGCGGGTGTTGGAGCGCCCGGAGCTGCGGCTGGTCGGGCTGCACTGCCACCTGGGCTCGCAGGTCGGCTCGGTGTGCGGGTACGAGCGGGCGGTGGACCGGATGGTGGGCCTGCTGGCCCGGTTGTCCCGCCAGCATGGGGTGACGTTCGAGCAGCTCAACATCGGCGGCGGGCACGGCATCCGGTACACCGAGGACGACCGGGAGCTGCGGTTGGGCAGCTTCGCCGGGCGGATCCCGGGCGCGGTGAGGGCGGCCTGCGCGCGGCACGGGGTTTCCGAGCCGCGGCTGACCGTCGAGCCCGGCCGGGCCATCGTGGGGCCGGCGGCGGTGGCGCTGTACCGGGTGGCGGCGGTCAAGCGGCGCCCGGGCGGGCGCACGTTCGTGGCGGTGGACGGCGGCATGAGCGACAACCCCCGGCCGGCGTTGTACGGCGCGCGCTATGCGGTGCGGCTGCTGGGGAGACCGCTGCGGGCGCCGGACCGGCCGGTCACGGTGGTCGGGCGGCACTGCGAGGCCGGCGACGTGCTGGCCACCGACGTCGGGCTGCCCGAGGACGTGCACGCGGGCGACCTGCTCGCGGTACCGGTGGCCGGCGCCTACCAGCTCTCGATGGCGTCGAACTACAACATGGTGGGCCGTCCGCCGGTGGTCGCGGTCGCCGACGGGGAGAGCCGGCTGGTGGTGCGCAGGGAGAGCGAGGCCGACCTGCTGCGCCGCGAGGTCGGCACGGGCTGAGCCGAGGTCAGGGGTGACCAGGGCGTGACGTATCCTGGACAAGCTGCCTCGGCGAGGGTGAACGTCTGGTTCACCGTGATCGACGTGGATGGCGGATCTGGCCCGGCTTGATCCGACGCGCGTCCTTGCCGCGGCCCGCCAACGAAGACCCCTGAAGTTTGCTAGTCCGAGGAGTGCACTGCCGTGGCCGAGGTCCGTATCAACGCCGAACCCCGCACCGAGTTCGGGAAGGGCGCGGCACGACGTGTGCGACGCGCCGGACAGATCCCGGCGGTGCTCTACGGCCGGGGCAGCGAGCCGGTGCACCTCGCGCTGCCGGCGCTCGACTTCGCCCGCGCGCTGCGGGAGAACGGGCGCAACGCGGTGCTCACCCTGGCGCTGAGCGGCGGGCCGCAGCTGGCGCTGCCCAAGACGGTGGTGACGCACCCGATCCGCAACTACATCGAGCACGTCGACCTGCTGGTGATCAAGCGGGGCGAGAAGGTGGTCGTCGAGGTGCCGGTGCACGTCGTCGGCGATGCCCTGCCCGGCACCCTGGTCCGCCAGGAGCTGGACCGGCTCGAGGTCGAGGCCGACGTGTCCAGCATCCCGGAGGCGTTCGAGGTCTCCGTCGAGAACATCGAGGCCGGTACGCAGATCCTGGCCAACCAGGTCACCCTGCCGGCCGGCGTCGAGCTGCGCACCGACCCGGAGCACCTGGTGGTCCACGTGGTCGTCTCGCCGACCGCCGAGGCCATGGGCGAGGGCGAAGAGGCCGCCGAGGAGGGCGAGGAGGCCCCGGCCGCCGCCGCGTCCGAGGAGAGCTGACGGACCGGGCATGAGCAGCGCGCCCCACCTGGTGATCGGGCTGGGCAACCCGGGGCCGAAGTACGCCGCCACCCGGCACAATGTCGGGTTCGCCGTGGTGGAGCTGCTGGCCGAGCGGGCCGGCGAGCGGTTCCGGCCCCATCGCGGGGTCGCCGACGTGGCGGAGGGACGGCTGGACGGAGCCCACGACGGAGCCCGCGTGGTGCTGGCCAAGCCGCGCTCGTACATGAACCTCTCCGGCGGCCCGGTGGCCGGCGTGCTGCGCTACTACCGGGTCGCGCCGACGGACATGGTCGTGGTGCACGACGAGCTGGACCTGCCGTTCGGCACCGTGCGGCTCAAGCGCGGCGGCGGCGAGGGCGGGCACAACGGGCTGCGCTCGATCAGCCAGTCCGTGGGGACCAAGGACTACCTGCGCGTGCGGTTCGGGATCGGGCGGCCACCGGGGCGGATGGACCCCGCCGACTACGTGCTGCGCCCGTTCGCCGCCGCCGAGCGGACCGAGCTGGCGCTGGCCGTGGACCTGGCGGCGGACGCGGCGCTGGCGCTGCTCACCGACGGGCTGGAGGCGGCGCAGAACCGCTTTCACGCGCTCAGCTCCTGATCATGAGCGGCTGGCCCTCGTTCCCGGACGAGCTGCCCGCGTTCGATCCCGATGACGCGCCGGACGACCCGCACGAGCTGTTCCTGAGCTGGCTCACCGACGCCGGCGAGCACCTGCTGGCGCCGCACGCACCGGTGCTCTCCACGGTGGACGCGGACGGCGCCCCGGACGCGCGCGTGGTGGTGCTGCGCGACGTGGTGGCGGCCGGGTTCCGGTTCGCCACCGGCGCGGACAGCCCGAAGGGCGTGCAGCTCGCCGGCGAGCCCCGGGCCGCGTTGACGTTCTTCTGGCCGGGGCGCGGGCGGCAGGTCCGGGTGCGGGGGTCGGTGGCGCCGTGTTCGGCCGAGGCGTCCGCCGTCGACTTCCGGGAGCGCTCGCCGGCCTCACGCGCCGAGGTGCTGGTCGGCCACCAGTCCGAGCCACTGGCCGACCGCGCCCAACTGACCGACCGCGCCCAACTGACCGCCGCCGCCCACGCCGCCGCCGGCCGGGTACGTGAGGACCCCGAGCGGGTGCCGCCGGCCTGGACCCGCTACGAGCTCACGCCGCACACCATCGAGTTCTGGCAGGCCAGCCACGACCGCCGGCACGCCCGCCTCCGCTACCGCCGCGACGGCGACGACTGGGTGCGCGAGCTGCTCTGGCCCTAGTCAGGGTCGTTGCTTGCGGTGGCGGGGCAGCCGGCGGCGCAGCAACACCCGGGTGCCCCGGCCGTCGTAGTGGATCAGCACCGAGTCGGTGATGCTGCGCATGACCTGCATGCCCCGGCCGCGGTACGAGGTGGCATCCGACGGCGGCTTCCACCGGCCGTGGTCGACCACCTCGATGTACAGCACGTGCGGCTCGGTCCACAGCAGCAGCTCCACGGTGCCGTGCTCGTCCGGATCGTAGGCGTGCTCGACGGCGTTGGCGGTGGCCTCGTCCACCGCGAGCACGAGGTCGTCCTTCTCGTCGTCGTCGAGCCTGAACGTCGCCAGCCATGCGTAGACCTCGCGCCGGATTCCGGACAGCTCCGACGCGGCGGCGGGCCAGGCCCGGTGGACGAACTCCACCGGGCCGGTTCGGATCTCGATCTGCGGTTCGGTCTGCAGGGAACTCATATGCTGGCCCCGGCGATATGCAACGGTGTCGGTTAGAGGGAGCTTGATGCTCCACCTGTACCCGCACCCGCACCGGCCAAACCCCCGAACCCGAGCGGCCGGTCAGCCGACCGACACGTGCGGCCGCTCCGGTAGCCGGGGACGGCTCGGCGCGCCCAGCCGGTTGAAGCAGTTGATCAGCATGATCATCCAGCCGACGGCAACGTACTGCGCCTCGGTGAACGCCGTCATCGCCCGCTGGTAGACCTCGTCCGGCACGTCCTGGGTCTGGGACAGCCGGGTGATCACCTCGGTCAGCTCGATCGCGGACCGCTCCTGCTCGGTGAACAGCTCGGTCTCCCGCCAGGCGTCCAGCATGAAGATCCGGTGCGGGTTCTCGCCGAGCTGGACCGCGTCGGCGGTGTGCATGTCCAGGCAGGCCGCGCACCCGTTGACCTGCGACGCCCGGATCTTGATCAGTTCGAGCAGCAGCGGGTCCAGGCCGGCGTCCGCGCCCGCCCGGGTGATCTCGCCGGCCAGCGCCAGCAGCGCCTTGAACGACTTCGAATGCCCCGGTGTGAGTTGAACTCTCTGTGTCATGCCACCGACGCTAGCCCGCACCTGTCCACGCCCGGGGTCCAGTTGAACCCCGCTTGCGTGGACCAGTTGCAGCCGTGAGTGGTTAGCGTTGCTCTGACAACGCTAACCACTCACGAGGTCCTTGGTCGCGGCGCGGCGGAGCTTGCCGGAGGGGGTCTTGGGCAGCGAGCCGGGCGGGAGGACGACCACGCGGGCGGGGCGTACGCCCACGGAGGAGACCACGCGCGAGGTGACCTCCTTGCGGATCAGCTCGGCGGCCTCGTCGTCGGCGGCCCGGCGCGACTCCACCGCGACCACGAACGACTCCCGCCGCGACGCGCCGACCCCGCTGCCGGCGTCCAGCCGAACGGCCACCGCGTTGCCGGCGCGCACCCCGTCCACCTCGGCGGCGGCGCGCTCGATGTCGGTCGGGAAGATGTTGCGGCCGCCCATGATGATCACGTCCTTGAGCCGGCCGCAGACCACCACCGTGCCGTCGGTCAGGTAGCCCTGGTCGCCGGTGTCCAGCCAGCCGTCCGCGTCCTGGGTGGCCTCCGGGCCGTGCACGGTCAGGTAGCCGGGCGTGACGGCCTCGCCGCGCAGGTGGATGGCGCCCACCTCGCGGTCGCCGAGGATCCGCCCGGAGTCGTCCACCACCCGCGCCTCCAGGCCGGGCAGCGGCGGCCCGAGCAGCGGGAACCTCCGGACGGCTGCCTCGTGCCCGGACTCGGCGGGCACCGCGCGCCGGTGCGCCTCCAGCTCGTCGGCGTCGATGACGTCCACCTCGAGGCCGGTGTCGATCTTCGCGAAGGACACCCCGAGCACCGTCTCGGCCATCCCGTACGCGGCCACCACGCACTCCGGCCGCAACCCGAACCGCGCGCCGGCCCCGGTGAACGACGCGACCGCGTCCGGGTCGATCGGCTCGGCGCCGTTGAGCGCGAACCGCATGCTGGACAGGTCCAGCGAGCCGGCCTCGGCCCGCGCGAGCTGGCGTCCGAGCACCGCGTAGGCGAAGTTCGGCGCGGCGGTCACGGTGCCGCCGTACCGGCTGATCAGGTCCGCCCACAGCAGCGGCCTTGCGAGAAAGTCCGCCGGCGTGACCGTGACCAGCTCCAGCCCGACGGTCATCGGCACGGTCAGGAACCCGACCATGCCCATGTCGTGGAACAGCGGCAGCCAGGACACCATGATGTCCCGGTCCACCTTCAGCTCGGACGCGGTGACCATCGCCCGCAGGTTGGCGTACAGGTTGCGGTGGGTGATCCGGACCGCCTTGGGCTCGGCGGTGGAGCCGCTGGTCAGCTGCAGCAGCGCGGTGTCGTCCTCGTCGTGCGGGACGTCCGGCAGCGGCGGGTCGTCCCCTTCGAACGAAGCGCCCAGCGAGCCGATCGGGCGGAACGCGATGCCGCGCTGGGTGAGCACGTCGGCCAGCGGGTCGAACGGCGGCCCGAGCAGCACCAGGCCAGCGCCGATCATGTCCAGCACCCGGACGGTGTCCTCGGCCCAGGCCGCCAGGTCGGTGCGCGGGGTGGGCTGGTGCAGCATGGTGACGCTGCCGCCGGCCAGCCAGACGCCCTGCGCGGCGGGCGCGATCATCGCTGGCTCGCCGGCCAGCACGGCGACCGAGGTGCCCGGCCTCACCCCACCGCCGGCCCCGGCTCCGGAGCCCAGGTCGGCGGCGATGCGGCGGGCGGTGGCGTGCACCTGCGCCCAGGTTCGGCGGACGGGTTCACGCGGCTCGCCGGTGGTCATGCCCCGGGTCGATTCGGCGGCGCTGGCGACGAGCAGGTCGAGGAAATGACTCACGACCGGAAGCCTACGGGCGAGTAGCCTCTGACGGCGTGTCCGACCTGCATCCGGCCGCGAGCCCGGCCATCGAAACAGCCGTCCAGAACGTCCTGTCCGAGGCCCGCGCCGACCTGGAGGCGCTGGTCCGGATCCCGAGCATCTGGGCCGATCCCGCCCACCGGGACGACACCCACCGCAGCGCGGCCGCCGTGGCCGAACTGGCCCGCGCCGAAGGCGCCGATGCTGTCGAGGTCGTGTCCGCCGGGGAGGGCGCGCCCGCCGTGATCGCCCGCTGGCCCGCCCCGCCCGGCGCCCCGACCGTGCTCCTGTACGCCCACCACGACGTGCAGCCCACCGGCGGCGACGAGAAGTGGACCAGCCCGCCGTTCCAGCCGACCGAACGCGACGGCCGGTTGTACGGGCGCGGCGCCGCCGACGACAAGGCCGGCGTGATGACCCACCTGTCGGTGCTGCGCGCGTTCCGCTCGCTGGAAGGCGGACTGCCGGTCGGGGTGACGCTGTTCATCGAGGGCGAGGAGGAGTCCGGCTCGCCGACGCTGCCCGCGCTGCTGGCCGAGCACCGCGAGAAGCTGGCCGCCGACGTGATCGTCATCGCCGACTCGTCCAACCCGGCCACCGACGTCCCGGCGCTGACCACCAGCCTGCGCGGCCTGGTCGACTGCACCGTCGAGGTCAGCATGCTGGAACGGCCGGCGCACTCCGGGGTGTACGGCGGCGCGCTGGGCGACGCGCTGACCGCGCTGTGCCGGCTGCTGGCCACCCTGCACGACGACAAGGGCCGCGTCGCCATCCCCGGCCTGGTGCACAACGACTCCAGCGCGCCGGACCTGGACGAGGCCACCTTCCGCTCGGACGCCGGCGTCCTGGACGGCGTGGAGCTGATCGGCACCGGCACGCTGCCCGAGCGGCTCTGGCAGCAGCCCGCGGCGTCCGTGCTCGGTATCGACGCGCCCAAGGTCTCCGAGGTGGCGAACGTGCTGCTGCCGTCGGCACGGGCGGTGGTCAGCCTGCGGCTCGCGCCCGGCCAGGACCCGCTGGACGCCCAGCGCGCGCTGCACGAGCACCTGCAGACCCATGCGCCGTGGGGCGCCACCGTGACGGTCACGCCCGGGATGGTCGGCGCGCCGTTCGCGCTGGACCCGGTCGGCGCGGTGTACGACACGGCCCGGCGCACGTTCGCGGCCGCCTACGGCAACGAGACGGTCGAGGTCGGCATCGGCGGGTCGATCCCGTTCATCGCCGAGTTCGCCCGCACCTTCCCCGGCGCGGCCGTCCTGGTCACCGGCGTTGGCGATCCGGCCAGCCGCTGGCACGGCATCGACGAGAGCCTGCACCTGGACATGTTCCGCCGCGCCGTGCTGGCCGAGGCGCTGCTGCTCACCGAGCTGGGTGGTCGCTCGTAGTACGCGCGCCCTCACATCCGGGATCGCAGCACGTCGACCTCGCAACCCGGCGCGAACGCGTCGAAGCCGTGCTCGACCAGCCAGCGAACCCCCAGCAGGCTTCGCGGCGACCACCACGCGCGGATCACGTAGATGTCGACATCGGTGCCGTAGCCGGCGAGGACGTCGTCGAGGTGCTTGTCGTGTCCGAGCGTGAACGTGGCGACCAGTATCGAGCACCGACCGGCGCGGGCGTCGACACCGCGACGGGTCATGTTGTTGGCTGGGGCGGTGACGAACCTCGGTGACGCCGCGGCCCGCGCCACATCCCGAGTAGCGGAGGTGAAGGACAGCCCGGCCGGGCGGTGTCGGTTGGTCGAGGCGTTCTACCGGGAGACGGCGCTGCGGAGGTACGGGAGGGCGGAGCTGAGCTTCCTGCGCTGGGAGGTGGCTCGCGGGGTGCTCAACCCGCCGTCGGCGCGGCGGCCGGGCAGCCCGTGGTGGCGGGCGGTCAACGAGCGGCTGCTGCGGGACAAGATCGAGGCGTGGCTGCTGCTGGCCGGGGCGGGGGGCACGGCGTCGGCGTACAGCGTCGAGCTGTGGGCCCGGTTCCTGCGGTCACCGTCGCCCGCGCGCTGGTACCGGGCGCACAACGCGAGCGTGGCCGGCGGGTACCTGGAGCACGAGCCGCTGGCCTACCTGGAGGTGCGCAGCGAGCGGTTCATGATGAACGTGGCGTTGCTGCGGGTCTTCCACGCGCACGCGATGGTGGCCGAGCCCCGGCTCGCGGCGGGCCGGCTGGCGCGGGCGGCGCGGGCGGTGGCCGACCCACGGCGCGGCACCGTGGGGCTGTTCCTGGACCTTCGCCACGCGTTCCCGGTGGAGTACCCGCTCGACACCCCGCTCGACGAGCTCATCGCGGTGGAGGGGTCGCTGGCCAGGTCGCTGGACTACGGCGTGATCGCGCCCCGGCTGGAGGAGCTCTACGCCTTCGCCGCGAGCTCGCTGCGGCTGCCGGTGGACCGGCTCACCGGCGGCGGGGTGCCGTCCTACGCCTGGGCGCCGGAGGACCGGCCGATCTGGTACGCCGGCAACAGCAAGCGCTACCTGCGGCTGGTCGCCAGGGCCACGGGCGCCGGCTCCGGGTACGACCGGTGGCTCGCCGGCGCCCACCTCGGGTGAACTACCTCCCGCCGGTGCGGACCAGCTCGCGCAGCCCGGGGTTGCGCAGGTACAGCCCCAGCCAGACGAACACCGCCACGTAGATCGGGAACAGCACGTGGGAGAACAGCGGTGCCTCGACCCGCAGGTTGGTGCAGACCGCGCCGCCGAGGTAGCCGGTCAGCAGCACCGCGCCGAGCACCGCCGTGCGCGGGATCACGTAGAGCACCAGGCAGGCCAGCAGCGTCGCCCCGATGACCACGACGCTGGACGCCGGGAAGCCCAGCTGCACGGTGGCCTCGACCACGAACGGCAGCCTGGCCAGCTTGGTCACGGAGTCGAACAGCAGGAACAGCACGGCCAGCACGGTGAGCACCATGCCGGTCCTGGCGGCGCCCTTGCCGGGCCGCGCGGCGGTGTCGGTGGTGTGAGTGGTCTCGGGGTTGACGCTCATCGCCGGTGTCCTTCCGGGTGCGGGGCCGGGTTGCTCCCGGCGCCTCTCGGTCAGTGCGTCGAACGATGCCGACCCGGACAGACACCCGGCGCGAAAATTGTCAGTTGGGCGGCGGGAGCTTGGGGGCGAGCTCCTGGGCGAGCGTGTTGACGATCGCGCACTGGGCGTCGTCGGGCGTCGCCACGGTGAGGTGGACATACACCCAGAGCTGTTCCACCCGCCGCTCGTCGAAGTTGCCCTTGTAGTCCCGGTGCAGCAGCTTCACCGCGCACATCGCGCGGTCGTTCTCCCAGGAGAGGTCGCCCACCGCGGCGGTCCGGCCGCCGATGACGGTGGTCGGTTCCGTCGTCGGCACGTTGCTGGACAGGATGATGCTCACGGTGGCCGGGTCGGCCCGCGCGCCGTCGGCGCCCCACTTGCACATCCAGCCGCCGTCCATCCGCTGGCGCCGGGTGGGGTCGATGCCGGGCACGACCCGCCGCAGCGTCGCATCGTCGAGCAGCCCACAGGCGTCCATCCACACCACCGAGTTCGGCGGCCCGGCGACGGCGCGACGGGGCAGGCTGCCCTTGTTCAGGGCGGCGATCACGACCTGCACACCGGCGTCGGTGATCGCGCACATGTCCATCTTGGTCGGGGTGTCGGCTCTGGTCACCGCCAGTACCCGGGACCGGTTGGGCAGGAGCACCTGGCGGGCGCAGAAGCCGGGATCGGGCTCGCCGAGGTGGTAGACGGTCATGGCCCCGGCGCGCTGGCGAGGCCGGCGCGCCAGGTCGTGGTCGTCCGCGTGGGGTTCGTCGACGGTGACGGTCAGCATCGCGCTGTCGGTGGTGTCCGGGCGCATCAACACCGAGCAGGACGACGGGAGGCTGATGTCCGGGTAGAGCCTGGTCGCCCCGAAGCGCTGCATCGCCGCCGAGTCCACCAGCGAGCACGGGCTGACCGTGCGGACGTCGCCGATCGGGTCGGCCAGGTCGACGGCCGTGGCCTGGGGCCGCTCCCGCATCAGCCACACCGCGCCGCCCGCCGCGCCCAACAGCACCACGACGGCCGCCACCGCGATCCAGGCCAGCCGGCGGCGGCGCTTGGTGGGCGCGGGCGCCGGCGGGCCGAACGGCGAGGCCGGCGCGGACGGCGCGGACGACGCGGACGGTCTGGTCGGCTCGAACGGTGAGATGGGCACGGGCCTGGACGCCGGCCCGGACAGCGCCCTGAGGTCGAACGGCGAGGTCGTCACGGTCGGTTCGAACGGTGACGCGGGTTCGGCGGCGGACCCGGCGAAGCGGCGCAGCCGATCGGACACCTGCGCGGCGTCGGGGCGGCGGGACGGCTCGGCGTCGCCCATGGCCGTCAGCAGCTCGGACAGGGCTGGTTCGGCGCCGCCGCCGGCCTGGTGGAGCATTGCGCCCAGGGCGTAGACGTCGGTGGCCGGGGACGGCTTCCCGCCGAAGACCAGCTCGGGGGCCGGGTGCTCGGGCCGCTGGGGCGGCGGCCGGTCGAAACCCTCCAGCCGGGCGGTGCCGTCCTCGGTGATCCGCACCGCCTCGGCACGCACGTTGCCGTGCGTCCTGCCGGTGGCGTGGGCAGCGGCCAGCGCGTGCGCGAGGTCCGCGCCCCATCCGGCCAGCCGCCCGGTCGCCACCGGGCCGCGCGCCAGCGCCTCGGACAGCGGGGTCGCGCCCTGGCCCGGTTCGCCCACCAGAGGATCATGTCAGTTCGCCCGCCGGTGCGCAGGATTTCGTTGCGGAATCGTCGGCCGCCGCGTCCGGCCCTTGCCGCCGCCGGGAGGGTCCGAAAAGATCGCCTGGATCGTCCGACGTGAAAAGGGGTTGGCCTATGCCGGCGCGCGCGGTGTCGCTGGTCGTGGCGCTCGGGTGCGTGCTGCTCGGGCTTTCCGGCTGCGCCGGCATGCGGAACGAACCCGCGCCCCCACCGCCCCCCGAGCCCGTGTCGACCCCACCGCTCGCGCCACTGCCCACCGCCGCCGACGGCACCAACCTCGCCGCGTGCACCGGCGGCTCCTGCGAGGTCAAGACCCCCGGCGCGGTGACCATCCCGCTGGACGCCCGCTTCGGCCTCGCCGACGTGCGGGTCCTCTCGATCGGCCCGGACAACGTGCGGCTCTCGGCCAGCGCGCCCGGCGGCGGCTCCGTGCGCTCCACCCGATGCTCGGTCAACATCCAGACGGCCACCGCCGCCGCGCCGGGGCTGGTGACCGGTGACTGCAGGACCGGTGGCCGCATGACGTTCGAGAAGGTGTCGATCGGGGTCGCGGCGATCGGCCAGGACGGCGCGATCCTGCGTGTCGTGCCCCGCTAGTCATCCCGGCGGCGGGAGCTTGGCCGAGGCGGCCTCGGCCAGCGAGGTGGCGGCCGAGCACGCCACACCCGGCTGCGCCAGCGGCAGGAAGACGTTCACATACAGCGTCTCCACCCTCGGCTGGTCGAAAACGCCCTGGTAGGAGCGCTGGGCGATGCGGACCACGCACGTCGTGTCACCCGAGGGGACCACCGTCGCGGTGCGCCCGCCGATCACTTTGGTCTCGCCGCTCAGCGGTTCGTCCCGCATGACGAGAAACCGCACGTACGGCGGCGGGTTGGCCAGCGCCCCGTCATACCCCCAGCTGCATCCCCAGCCGCCGTAGGACCGCTCGCGCAGGTTGACGTTGAGCCCGGGCAGCGAGCGCAGCGTCCGCTCGTCGCCCAGGTTGCAGGCGTCCAGCCAGACCAGCGAGTTCGGCGGGCCGGCGATGGGGCGACGGGGCAGCGTCGGGCCGTCCAGCGCACGGGCCGCGATCCGCACCGCCGCGTCGTCCGCCGTGCAGGCGTCCAGTGAGCTGGTCGAGCCCTCGCCGTCCATCCGCAGGTAGACGCGGCTGCGATCCGGCAGCAGCCCGACCCGCGAGCAGTACCGGGGCCCGCTCGGCTCCTCGTAGACGGTCATCTGCCCGACGCGCTGGTGGGCGAGCTCCGCGAGGTCCTTCTCGTCCTTCATGGGCCCGGTGATGGCCACCGTCAGCCACGAGCCGGGCCCGCTGCCCGGCAGGATGTACAGCGTGCAGGCCGTGACGACGTTGCGGTCCGGGTAGAGCCTGGTCGAGCCGAAGCGCTGCATCTCCGTCGCGTCGACCAGCGCGCACGGGTCGGCGGTGCGCACCTCGGCCATCGGGTTCGCCCAGGTCGTCTCGTTCGGGTGCGGGCGGATCAGCAGCCACGTCCCGCTGCCGACCAGCGCGCCGGCCACCAGCGCCCCCACCACGACCAGGAAGACGACCAGCTTCCGCCGGTTGGTGTCCGGGCGCCCGGCCGGGTCGGCCGCGTCGGCGAACCTGTCGAGGCGCGCGGCGAGCTGGGCGGCGCTCGGGCGGCGGGTCGGCTCGGAGTCGCCGGTCCAGGCCCACAGGTCGGCCAGCCCCGGCTCGACGCCGGCGCCGGCACCGTGCAGCAGCGCGCCCAGGGCGTACACGTCGGCGGCCGGGGACGGCCAGGACTCCGGGGTCCACTCCGGCGCCGGATGCGCAGGCCGCTCCGCCCTCGGCAGGCCGAACCCGCCCAGATGCACCGAGCCGTCCGGACGGACCGTCACCACCGAGGCGCGCACATCGCCGTGGCTGGAGCCGGCCGCGTGCGCGGCGGCCAGCGCCCGCGCGAGCTGCGCGCCCCACCGGGCCAGCGTGGCGACCGGCACCGGCCCGCGCGCCAGCACCTCGGACAGCGGCGTCGCTACCTGGGCGGGACCGTGCACTCGACGATCATCCCGGTTCGACGGCCGGTCCGCATCAGTTACATGTCGCTCAGCTCTCGGTGTCGATGCTCGTTCCGCTGGCGCTGCTCTCGGTGTTGACGCTCGTTCCGCTGGCGCTGCTCTCGGTGTCGATGCTCGTTCAGCTCTCGGCCGATTCCGCGGCGGCCAGCCACCGATCTTCCAGCTCGGCTCGCTCGGCGGTCAGGGCGCGCAGTTCGGCGTCCAGCTCGAGCAGGCGGGTGGGCTCGGTGGCGGCCTCGGCCAGCGCGGTGTGCAGCTCGGTCTCGCGGGTGGCCAGCGCCTCCAGCCGCCGCTCCAGCCGGCGCGCCTCCTTCTGGGCCTCCCGCTGCTCGGCGGCCGACGACGCTTTGCCCTGCGCACCTTGACGCGACACCGCCTCGCGTTGCGTATCCGTACGCAGGGCAAAGGGGCCCGCCGACGCGTCCTGGCGGCGGGCCAGGTACTCGTCGATCCCGCCGGGCAGGTGCGTGATCCGACCGTCGCCGAACAGCGCGACCACCGTGTCGCACGCCCGTTCCACCAGGTACCTGTCGTGGCTGACCACCACCAGGGTGCCCGGCCAGGAGTCGAGCAGGTCCTCCAGCCGCTGCAGGGTGTCGATGTCCAGGTCGTTGGTCGGCTCGTCGAGCAGCAGCACGTTCGGCTCGCCCATCAGCAGCCGGGTCAGCTGCAGGCGCCGCCGCTCGCCGCCGGACAGCTCACCCACCGGGGTCCACTGCCGGCTGGCCGGGAAGCCGAGCCGCTCGGCCACCGAGGACGCCGGCATCTCGTAGCGGCCCAGCCGGACGAACCGGGCGACCTGCTCCACCGCCTCCAGCACCCGCAGGCCGGGGTCCAGCGACGCTCCGTCGACCTCCTGGGTCAGGTGCGCCAGCCGGACGGTCTTGCCGGTCACCAGCCGGCCGCCGTCCAGCCCCCGCGCGCCGGACAGCGCGCGCAGCAGCGTGGTCTTGCCCGAGCCGTTCACCCCGACCACGCCGATCCGGTCGCCGGGGCCGAGCCGCCAGGTCACCCCGTCCAACAGCGTCCGCCCGGTGTCGCCCGGCAGTTGGAGGGTGGCGTCCTCCAGCTCCAGCACGGTGCGGCCCAGCCGGGCGGACGCGAACGACATCAGCTCGGCGGTGTTGCGCGGCTCGGGCACGCCAGCGATCAGCGCCTCGGCGGCCTCGATCCGGAAGCGGGGCTTGGAGGTGCGGGCCGGGGCGCCACGGCGCAGCCAGGCCAGCTCCTTGCGGGCCAGGTTGCGGCGGCGCTCCTCGGCGGCGTCGGCCAGCCGGGCCCGCTCGGCGCGGGCGTACACCCAGTCCGCGTAGCCGCCCTGGTACGCCTCCACCCGGCCGCCCGCGCCGCGCGACTCGGCCCCGGTCACCTCCCAGGTCCTGGTGCACACCGCGTCCAGGAACCACCTGTCGTGCGTGACCACGACCAGCGCCTTCCGCAGCGCCACCAGGTGCTCGGCCAGCCAGGCGATGCCCTCCACGTCCAGGTGGTTGGTCGGCTCGTCGAGCACCACCAGGTCGGCGTCCACCACCAGGGCGGCGGCCAGCGCCACCCGGCGCCGCTCGCCGCCGGACAGCCCGTCCACCGTCCGATCCAGCCCGGCCTCCCCGCGCAGGCCAAGCCCGGCCAGCACCGCGCGGACCTTCGGCGAGCCCGCCCATTCATGCTCGTCAGCGACACCCAGCGAGCCCAGCACCACGTCCCGGACCCGAGCACCGGCCGGCAGCTCGGTGCGCTGGCCGACCGAGGCGATGCGCAGCCCGCGCACCCTGCTGACCCGGCCGGCGTTCGGCTCCCGGTCACCGGTGATCACCTCGAGCAGGGTGGTCTTGCCGCCGCCGTTGGGGCCGACCACGCCGATCCGCTCGCCGGCCGCGATGCCCAGCGACACCCTGTCCAGCAGCACCCGGGAGGCGTCACCGGGCACGCTGGCGGTGACCGCCTCGAAGTTGATCAGATTCGTCTCAGCCATCGAGTGACAGTCAAGCGCGGGCCGGCGGCGGCACCCGGGGCGGGGCTCCGTTCGGGTCCGCCTCCTCGTCGTCGACCACCTTGGCCCCCGGCACCGGCCCGTGCGCCACCCGCACCGTGCGGCACACCCCGACGCCGGCCAGCTCGGCGGCCACCGAGAACGCCGCCTCCTGGTCCGCGCACAGGAACGCGCAGCTCGGCCCGGAGCCGGACACGATGCCGGCCAGCGCGCCGGCCTCCACCCCGGCGCGCAGGGTCCGGCGCAGCGTGGGCTCCAGGCTCACGGCGGCCGCCTGCAGGTCGTTGCCGAGCAGCAGCGCGAGCTGGCGCGGGTCGCCGGAGGCCAACGCCTCCAGCACCGGCTCCACCGCGCCCGCCCGTGGCGGGACGTTGGCCGACTTGGACGCCTCGCGCAGCCGATCCAGCTCGGCGAACGCGGCCGGCGTGGACAGGCCCCGGTGGTGCAGCGCGATCACCCAGTACTGGGTGTGCCGGGACAGCACCGGCACCAGCCGCTCGCCCCTCCCGGTGCCCAGCGCGGTGCCGCCGTGCAGCGCGAAGGTCACGTCGCTGCCCAGCTCGGCGGCCAGCGCGGCGAGCTGGTCGCGGGGCAGGTCGAGCTTCCACAGCGCGGACAGCCCGACCAGGGTGGCCGCGGCGTCCGCGCTGCCGCCGGCCATCCCGCCGGCCACCGGGATGCCCTTGCGCAGCACCACCCGCACGTCGGGTTCCTTGCCGGCCAGCTTCGCCACCGCGAGCACCGCCCGCCAGGCCAGGTTGCGCCCGTCGGCGGGCACCTCGCCGATGCCGTCCGGGTCGCCCTCCGGGCCGGTGCCCGGTGCGCCCTCGCCGAGCACCTCCACCCCGGGTTGGTCGGTCGCCGCCACCGTCACCTCGTCGAAGAGGCTGACCGCGTGGAACACGGTGACCAGGTCGTGGTAGCCGTCCTCGCGCTGGTCCCCGACGGCCAGATGGAGGTTCACCTTGGCGGGGACCCTCACGGTCACCGGGGGTGGGACGATGGCGAGCACGTCGATCACTGTACGTGCACGAGCGGACGGTCGGCCGTCGGTGGGCGCCGCAATCGGCGCGGATTCAGCCGGCGCGGGCGGCGGCGATGCGCGCGAAGTCGGCGACGTCGAGCCGTTCCGCCCTGGTCGCGGGGTCGACGCCGGCCGCGCGCAGCACCCGCTCGGCCTCCGACGGTGAACCGGCCCACCCCGCGAGCGCGCCGCGCAGCGCCTTGCGCCGTTGCGCGAACGCCGCGTCCACCACCGTGAACACCTCGGCGCGCTGGCTCTCCGGCGCGGGCGGCTCCCGGCGGTGCAGCGCGAGCAGCGCCGAGTCCACGCCCGGGACCGGCCAGAACACCGCCCTGGGCACCGACCCGGCCCGCCGCGCGCTCGCGTACCAGGCGAGCTTGACGCTCGGCACCCCGTACTCCCGACCGCCCGGCCCCGCCGCCAGCCGGTCCACCACCTCCGCCTGGATCATCACCAGCCCGTGCCGCAGCGACGGCAACGCCTCCAGCACGTGCAGCAACACCGGCACGCCCACGTTGTACGGCAGGTTCGCCACCAGCACCGTGGGCTCGCGCACGGGCGCCGGCAGCGCCTGCGCACGCAGCGTCATCGCGTCCGCCTCCAGCACGTGCAGCCGCCCGCCCAGCTCCGGCGCCCTCGCCGCGACGGTGTCCGGCAGCGCGCCGGCCAGCACCGGGTCGATCTCCACGGCGGCCAGCGCCTCGGCGTGCGGCAGCAGCGCGAGCGTCAACGATCCCAGCCCCGGCCCGATCTCCAACACCACGTCGTCCGGCCGGACCTCCGCCAGCCTGGCGATCCGCCGCACGGTGTTCGCGTCGTGCACGAAGTTCTGCCCGAGCCGCTTGGTCGGACGGATGCCCAGCCGTTCGGCCAGCGCCCGCACCTCGGCGGGCCCGAGCAGTTGCGCCGCTCCTGAGTACGGAGCGTGGCCGTTCACGGGCGGCGCGGCCGGGTTATCGCCCGCCGAGGCCGAGCTTGCGGGAGCACGCCGGCCACGCCCCGAACCCGCCGCGTGAGCTCCGGACCTTCTCCGCAACGGCTATCTGCTCCTCCCGGCTGGCCTGGTGCGGCAGCGGCGCGTACTTGTTGCCGCCGTTGGACCGCCAGGTCTGGGCGTCGAACTGCACGCCACCGTAGTAACCGTTGCCGGTGTTGGCCTTCCAGTTGCCGCCCGCCTCGCACTTGGCAAGCTTGTCCCACGACCCGCCGGCGGGCGCGGGCGGTGCCGTCATCTTCGGGTTGACGCCCACCCGCACGATGCGTGGCTTCGGGAGCTTGGCCACGCCGCCTCGGATCTTCTGCCGGCCGATCTCCTTGCCGTTGCGCACCAGCACCCGGTACACCGACGTCAGCTCGCCCGGCTCGCCAGGGTCCTTGACCTCCTTGGCGCCCCTGGCCAGGCCCGGGTCCGGCACCTCGAGCGTCGGCGGCGGCACCGCCCTGGTCAGGGACACCTCGCCGGAGCCGTTGCGGACGACCTGGATCCAGTCGCCGTCCTCGACGGCGGTGTCCGGTTCGGGCAGGGCCACGTCCTCCGGCCCGAGCGGCGCGCGCTGTTCGGCGAGCAGCGCGCGCACCGTGCCGGCCTTGGTGACCACCTGGCGCGGCGGTTTCGCGCCGTCCAGCAGCGTGACCGTCCGCTCCAGCTCCAGCCGCAGCGCCATCCCGTGCAGCGGGATCTGCTCGTCCGGGCCGGCGTCGACCTGGTTCGGGTGCGGGTCGACGCCCATCCTGGCGAGCGCGTCGCGCACCGAGCCGGCGGTGGTCCACACCTGCCGGCTGGACCCGTTCTCGACCAGGGTCAGCTCGCGCGCCCGGTTCAGGATGATGTGGTCGCCGTCCTCCAGGTCGGTGGCCCCGTCCGGCTCCAGCCGGTCCTTGGGGTGCACCGTGAGCCCGGCCGCCGTGACCGCGCCGAGCACGTCGGCGGCGTACGTGTGCACGGTCCGGTCCTTGCCGTCCACCGTGATCGTGACCGACTTGTCGAGACCAACGGCCAGCACGCCGGTCGCGGCCAGCGTCATCAGTGACGCCGCGACCAGCGCGAGGGCGAGGGCCCTTCGGTCCAAGCTATCGTCCAAACGTCGGGGACACGGTCACGGTCCGCATCTCGATCGACACCGACCGCACAGTCACGGGACGATAACGGGCCTCTATCCGACTCAACCGCCGTTCGCGCCATCGCTGCGCCGAACGGAACTATCACAACGACGAACCGCCTAGTTACGCTCTGAAGTTTTTACGGAGAGTGACGGTGGAGCGCTTCGTCGCGGCGTGGGCGCCGCTCAAATCCCGCTCGGAGCACGTCAAAGCGCATTTGTTGACGTCGCAACACCACTACGGAAAGTAGCCGTGACAGGTGTGAAGCCCGTGAGGTAGCGCTCCGCCGTCTACGACCGTGCCGTGACGTCCCAATCAGTGATCATCAGGTCACCACGGTTGCTATAACGGCCCGGAAACAACCGTGAGGGCCTGATGATCATGGACCTGGCGGCGCGGGCGGCGGCTCAGGGCTCGGGCGGCGGCGCGGGCGGGCGGCGCGAGGGGCGGCTCAGAGCGCTGGTGCGGCGAGGTTGAAGACGCGTTCGGCGTTGCGGCGGGCCGCGTCGGCCACGGCGTCCGGGTCGGCACCTCGGGCGGCGGCCAGCCCGCGCACCGTCCACGGCAGGCAGTACGGCTCGTTCGCCCGGCCCCGGTGCGGGTGCGGGGTGAGGAACGGGGCGTCCGTCTCCACCAGCAACAGCTCGGACGGCACCAGTGCGGCGGCCTCGCGCAGCGGCGCGGCGTTGCGGAAGGTGACGGTGCCGGCGAACGAGGTGTAGTAGCCGGCGTCCGCACAGGCCCGCGCCAGCGTGGCGTCACCGGAGAAGCAGTGGAAGATCACGCCGGCGTCCGGGGCGCCCTCGGAGCGCAGCACCGCCAGCACGTCGTCGTGGGCGTCCCGGTCGTGGATCATGACCGGTTTGGACAGCCGCTTGGCCAGGTCGATGTGCCAGGCGAACGCCTCGCGCTGTTCGTCGGGCGCGGCGCACCCCGGCATCCGCCCGGGCCAGTAGTGGTCCAGCCCGGTCTCCCCGACGGCCACCGCGCGCGGCGAGGCGGCCAGCTTCTCGATCTCCGCGCGCGCGGCGTCGTCCAACGCGTTCGCCCGGGTCGGATGCAGCGCAACGGCCGCGCTCACCCGCTCGTCCGCCTCGGCCGCCGTGAGAACCCACCGCGCGGAGTCCAGGTCGTCGGCCACGGTGACCGCCCGTACCACCCCCACCGCGGCGGCCCTGTCCATCGCCGCCCGCACGTCCTCGGCGGTGACGCATCCGCACGCATCCAGGTGCGTGTGCGAGTCGATCACCGCCGCCCCGAGTGGCTCCGGCGCCGGCGGCCGCTCCCGCCTCACGTCCCTACCCGTGAGTGGCTAGGGGTGCTATGGCGCCCATTACCACTCACGGGTTGATGGGCGCCCAGTCCGGGCCGGTCTCGCCGAGCGACGGGTCGAGCTTGGTGAACAGCGGCGTCGGCTTGGCCAGCGGGCGGCCGACCTCGATCGGCGTGGACGCCCAACTGGCCTGTTCGGCGGCGTAGTCGCCGGTCAGGACCGGGTAGTCCGGGCCGTCGCCGAGCTCGGGGACGGTGCGGATCTCGGGCTGCGCGGCCCACACCCCCGACCCGCCGAGCGCCTCGTGCACCTTCTGCGCGGCGTGCGGGAGGAACGGTGTGAGCAGCGTGTTCGCGTCCTGGACGACCTGCAGCGCGGTGTGCAGGATGGTGTCGCGGCGCTCCGGGTCGTCCTTGCGCTTCCACGGCTCCTGGTCGGAGATGTACTTGTTGGCCGCCGAGACCACCCGCAGCGCCTCGGTGATGGCCTGCTTGAACCGGCTGCGGGCGAGCAGCCCGCCGACGGTGTCGAAACCGGCCTTCGAGACCGCCAGCAGCTCGCGGTCGGCATCCACCGGCGCGGTCGGGCGCGGCACCGAGCCGACGTTCTTGTGCGCCATCGAGACGGACCTGTTGACCAGGTTGCCCCACTCGTTGGCCAGCTCGAAGTTGATCCTCCGGACGAACTCGTCCCAGGTGAAGTCCGTGTCCTGGTTCTCCGGCCCGGCCACCGAGATGAAGTAGCGCAGCGCGTCCGGCCCGTACTCGCGCAGGAAGTCGCCCACGTAGATCACGGTGCCCCGGGACGTGGAGAACTTCGAGCCGCTCATGGTCAGGAACTCCGACGAGACGATCTCGTCGGGCAGGTTCAGCGTGCCGAACGCGCCCGGCCGCCCGCCCCGGTCCCCGGCGCCGTTCTGGCCGAGCAGCAGCGCCGGCCAGATCACCGAGTGGAAGACGATGTTGTCCTTGCCCATGAAGTAGAAGCCGGTGGCCTCCGGATCGCACCACCACTGCTTCCAGGCGTCCGCGTCCGCGCCGTAGCGCCGCGCCCACTCCACCGACGCGGACAGGTAGCCGATCACCGCGTCGAACCAGACGTAGAGCCGCTTCATCGGCAGGTCGCGCCAGCCGTCCAGCGGGATCGGCACGCCCCAGTCCAGGTCGCGGGTGATCGGGCGCGGCTTGAGGTCGTCGAGCAGGTTCATGGAGAACTTCAGGACGTTCGGCCGCCAGTCCGTGCGCTTGGACAGCCAGGAGCCGAGCGACTCGGCGAACGCCGGCAGGTCGAGGAAGAAGTGCTCGGTCTCGACGAACTCCGGCGTCTCACCGTTGATCTTGGAGCGCGGGTTGATCAGGTCGGCGGGGTCGAGCTGGTTGCCGCAGTTGTCGCACTGGTCGCCGCGCGCGCCCTCGTACCCGCAGATCGGGCAGGTGCCCTCGATGTAGCGGTCCGGCAGGGTGCGGCCGGTGGACGGGCTGACCGCGCCCATCGCGGTCTTCGCCACCACGTACCCGTTGCGGTGCAGCGCGAGGAACAGCTCCTGCACCACCTCGTAGTGGGTGGCCGTGGTGGTGCGGGTGAACAGGTCGTAGGACAGCCCGAGCCCCTGCAGGTCCTCGACGATCACGCGGTTGTACTTGTCCGCGAGCGCGCGCGGGGTGACGCCCTCCGCGTCGGCCTGCACCTGGATCGGCGTGCCGTGCTCGTCCGTACCCGAGACCATGAGCACCCGGTTGCCCGCCATCCGCTGGTAGCGGGAGAAGACGTCGGAGGGCACACCGAAACCGGAAACATGGCCGATGTGCCTCGGCCCGTTGGCGTATGGCCACGCCACGGCTGTCAGCACGCGGGAACTCATACGTACCAGCCTATTCGTACCCCGCCACCGCCTTTCCGCGCGCCCGCCCCGAGCCGGGGCACGGTGACCACCGCACCCCGGCCGGGCGGCTGGCTCAGGAGCCCTCGAGCGAGCCGGCCAGGGCGAACGCCGCACCGAACGGGTCGGTCACGAACGCCATCCGTCCGTACGGGGTGTCGGTGGGGGCCTGCTGCACGCTGCCGCCGCCGCGCTCGACGGCCGCCACCGCGGCGTCCACGTCGGCCACGGAGAAGTACGCCACCCAGTGGCTCGGGGTGCCGTCCGGGGCGCCCATCATGCCGCCCAGGCCGCCGGCGATCTCGCCGTTGACCTTGAAGAGCCCGTAGTCGGGCGGGGCGTCCGGGATCGGCTCGTAGGTGTAGCCGAACACCGCGGTGTAGAACCGCTTGCCGGCCTCCGGGTCGGTGAGCCTGGCGTCCTCCCAGGCCAGCGAGCCGGGCTCGTTGGCGATGTTCGCGCCGATCGCCGCCTTGGCCTGCCAGACACCGAACGCCCCGCCGGTGTTGTCCAGCGCGACCAGGATCCGGCCCTGGTCGCCGATGTCGAACGGCTCGACGATGACGGTGCCGCCGTTCTCGGCGACCAGCTTCGCGGTGGCGTCGGCGTCGTCGGAGGCCAGGAACACCGTCCAGGCGACCGGCTGGCCCGGCTGCTGCAGCGGGCCGATCGCGGCGGCGACCCGGTCGCCGACCTGGCACATGTGGTAGTGCCCGTACTCCGCACCGGTGTCGGTGAACGTCCAGCCCATGACGGGGCCGTAGAACTCGGTGGCCGCCTTGACGTCGGGTACCGAGAGGTCGACCCAGCACGGCGTGCCGGCGGGCCATGGGGTGTCGCGGGTGGGCATAGCGCGCTCCGTTCCATCTGTTCGGGACTGTCTGTTCGGGACTGCGGGCGGCCATCAAAGCACCGGCCACCGACAGGACGCGTCCGCCAAACGACCGACGCCGGCGGGAAGCTGAGGGCGGGTGCGCGCGTTGTCCAAGAGCGTGCCCCGATTCGACATTCCGTTGTCAGTGCTCGACCTCGCCCCGATCGGCGCCGGCTCGGACGCCGGTACCGCGCTGACCAGCACCGTCAAGCTGGCCAAGGACACCGAGCGGCTGGGCTACCACCGGTTCTGGGTGGCCGAGCACCACAACATGCCGGGCATCGCCAGCTCCGCGCCGGCCGTGCTGCTGGCGCACCTGGCCACCGCGACGAGCACCATCCGGGTCGGGTCCGGCGGCGTGATGCTGCCCAACCATCCGCCGCTGGTGGTGGCCGAGCAGTTCGGCATGCTGGAGGCGCTGCACCCCGGCCGCGTCGACCTCGGCATCGGCCGCGCCCCCGGCACCGACCCGGTCACCGCGCAGGCGTTGCGGCGCGCGGCGAACCCGCTGTCCGCCGAGGAGTTCCCCGAGCAGCTCACCGAGCTGATGCGCTACTTCGCCGAGCCCAGCGAGCGGGGCGTGACGGCGGTGCCCGGCCTCGGCGACCCGCCGGACGTCTGGCTGCTCGGCTCCAGCGGCTACAGCGCCCAGGTGGCCGGGCTGCTCGGGCTGCCGTTCGCGTTCGCGCACCACTTCAGCGCGGCCAACACGCTGCCCGCGCTGGCCCTGTACCGGGAGCGGTTCCGCCCGTCCGCGCGGCTGAAGGAGCCGTACGCGCTGGTCTGCGCGGCGGTGGTGGCGGCGGAGGACGACGAGCGGGCGCGCTGGCTGGCCGGCCCGGGGGCGCTGTCGTTCCTGCGGCTGCGCCAGGGCAACCCCGGCCGGGTGCCCACCCCGGAGGAGGCCGCCGCGTACCCGTACTCCGACATCGAGAAGAGCTTCGTGGCCGACCGCCAGTCCAGCCAGATCATCGGCGGCCCGGACACCGTGCTCAAGGGCATCTCCGAGCTGCTCGAACAGACCCGGGCGGACGAGCTGATGATCACCACCATGGTGCACGGCCCCGCCGACCGGCTGCGCAGCTACGAGCTGGTGGCGGAGCTGGCCGAGCTGTCGGGACCGCCGGCCGAGACGCTCGCCGAGTAGAGCTCGCGCTTCGACACCCCGGTCCCGGCGGCCACCGCGCTGACCGCGTCCTTGAGCCGCTCGCCGCCGTCCACCCGGGCACGCACCGAGGCGACCAGCTCGTCCATCGGCACCGACCCGGGGGCCGCGCCGCCGAGCACCACGGTGATCTCGCCGAGCACCTCGTTGTCGGACGCCCACGCCGCCAGCTCACCCAGCGGGCCGCGCAGCACCTGCTCGTGGGTCTTGGTCAGCTCGCGGCACACGGCGGCCGGGCGCCGCGCCCCGAGCACCGACACCGCATCGGCCAGCGTGGCGGCCAGCCGGCGCGGCGACTCGAAGAACACCGCCGTGCGCGGCTCGCGCTCCAGCGCGGACAGCCACCGCCGTCGCTCGCCCGGCCGGCGCGGCGCGAACCCCTCGAAGCAGAACCTGTCGCACGGCAGCCCGGAGACGGCGAGCGCGGTGGTCACCGCCGACGGCCCCGGCAGGCAACTGACCGCCAGCCCCGCCGCCACGCACGCACTGACCAGCCGAAACCCGGGGTCGGAGACGGACGGCATGCCCGCGTCCGTGACCACCAGGACGGTCTGCCCCTCCCGCACCGCCGCGACCAGCGCCGGCGTCCGCGCCACCTCCACCGCGTCGTAGTGGCTGACCACCCGCCCTCGGATGTCCACCCCGAGCGCGGCGGCCAGCCGGCGCAGCCTGCGGGTGTCCTCGGCGGCGATCACGTCCGCGCCGCCCAGCGCCTCGACCAGCCGGGCTGACGCGTCGCCGGGGTGGCCCAGCGGCGTGGCGGCCAGCACCAGCCGTCCCTCGCCAACCCCGTCCGTCACGGCGGCCAGCGTAAGTCACGGCGTGAGCACGACCCTGCCGAACACCTCGCCGGCGTCCATCTTCCGGTGCGCCAGCGCCGCCCGTTCCAACGGCAACACCTCGTGCACCACCGAACGCAGCTCGCCTCGGGCGGTCGCGGCGAACTGCTCGGTCCGCACCGCGCGTTGATCGGACGCGGCCACCGTGTCGGCGCTGAAGGTGGCGAACGACAGCGACCGGCGGAACGCCGCGAGCATCGCCGCGCCGAAGTCCGCCGGAGGAAGACCGCCGACCACCCCGACCGCCACCATGCGCCCGTTCGGGTTGAGCTTGCCGAAGAACGACGGCAGGTCCGCGCCGGCCACCACATCGATGATCACGTCGTACCCCGAACCGCCTTCGCCGGACCGGCCCAGCACGTGGGTCGCCCCAAGCGCACGCAGCCGCTCGCCCCGCTCGGCCGAGGACGTCGTGACCGCCACCGCGCCGGCACCGCCAAGGGCCGCAAGCTGCACCGTCATGATCCCGATGCTGCCCGCCGCGCCCCGCACCAGCACCGACTCGCCGGGTTCGAAGTGGGCATGCGAAAGGCCGAAGCGCGCCACCACCCCGGAGCCGCCGACCGTCACCGCGTCGACCGCCGACAGGCCCTCGGGAAGCGGGACGACCTCCCCCACCGCCGCGACGGCATGCTCGACATACCCGCCGCCCAGCCCGGTGAACGCCCACACCCGCCGCCCGACCCACGACGCGTCCACCCCGTCACCGACCGCGGTCACCCTCCCCGCCACCTCGCTACCGAGAATGTGCCCTTCCCGGAATCCATTGGCGCCGAGCGTGCCGCGCCGGATCACGGCGTCGACGCCGCCCACGCCGACCGCCTCGACCCCGACCAGCACCTGCCCATCCCCCGGAGCCGGGGTCGGGAGATCGATGACCGCCATGCCGTCAGGACTTCCGAACGCCCGGATCGCAACCGCCTTCATGCCTTCGGACGTTATACGGACGCCCCCGTCCAGTTAGCTAAAGTGAGAGCGGTGACGGACCGTTTGCCTCGTTCCGATGCCCGGGAGAACCGCGAACGCATCCTCGACGCCGCCCGCGCGGTGTTCGCCGCCGACGGCCTGAACGTGCCGATGCGGGAGATCGCCCGCCGCGCCGGGGTCGGGCCGGCCACCCTCTACCGCCACTTCCCGACCAAGGAGGCGCTGGCCACCGAGGCGTTCGCCGACCAGATGCGCGCCTGCCAGGCCGTCGTCGAGGACGGGCTCGCCGACCCGGATCCGTGGCGCGGCTTCCGCCTGGTGATCGAGAAGATCTGCGAGCTGCACGCCCGCGACCGGGGCTTCACCTCGGCGTTCATCTCGACCTTCCCCCGCGCGATGGACTTCGCCGCGAGCCGCGAGCACGCGCTCAGGTCGGTCGCCGAGCTGGCCCGCCGCGCCAAACAGACCGGCCGGCTGCGCGCCGACTTCGTCCTGGACGACCTGATCCTGATGTTCATGGCCAACGGCGGCATCCAGGCCGTCTCACCGGCCGCCCGGGTCGCGGCGTCCCGGCGCTTCGCCGCGCTCGCGATCCAGGCGTTCCAGGCCTCTCCGGCGCACTCGCCGCTACCGCCGGTGGCCCGGTTGGCCGTCGCGGCACTTCCATGATGTGACCGCGTCGCACGGTGTGGCGGCGGTCGAGGCGGCCGACGCCCCCTACGATCGGTCGGCGTGGTGAGCCAGCTCGAGTCGGTGCGCACCTCCCGGCCGGGCTGGCGGGGCGTTCGCTCCGGCCTGTTACCCCTCGGCCGGTGGCCGGCGCCCCGGATCCCCGGCACCCCTCCGACCGGTCCCGAGCGCGAATGGCTGCTGCGCCGGCCGATGCCGACGGACCGGCTGCCCAGCTGGCTGCTGGCGATCATGCTCGCGTTCATCGGCGGGATCCTGCGGTTCTACCGGCTGGGGTACCCGACCGACGACGGCACGCCGGTGTTCGACGAGAAGCACTACGTGCCGCAGGCGTGGCAGATGTTGCGCAACGGCGGGGTGGAGGACAACCCGGGCTACGAGCTGGTGGTGCACCCGCCGCTGGCCAAGCAGCTGATCGCGGTCGGCGAGTGGCTGGTCGGCTACGACGGGGTGGGCTGGCGGCTGTCGGCGGCGGTGATCGGCACGCTGTGCATCCTGCTGCTGGTCCGGATCGTGCGCCGGATGACCCGCTCCACCCTGTGCGGGGTGCTGGCCGGGGTCCTGCTGATCTGCGACGGGGTCAGCTTCGTCTCGTCCCGCATGGGCATGCTCGACATCTTCCTGACCTTCTTCGTGCTGGCCTCGTTCGGCGCGCTGGTGGTCGACCGCGACGACGTGCGCGCCCGGCTGGCCGACGTGGTGGCCCAGGGACGCGTCAGCGAGTCCCCGTACGGACCGAGGCTGGGCATGCGCTGGTGGCGTTTCGGCGCCGGGGTGCTGCTCGGCATGGCGTGCGCCGTCAAGTGGTCGGGCGTGTACTGGGTGATCGCGTTCGGGCTGCTCTGCGTGGCCTGGGACGTCGCGGCCCGGCGCGCGGCCGGGGTGCGCAGGCCGTGGGTCGGGGCGTTGGTACGTGACGTCGGCCCTGGGCTGTGGGCGCTGGTGGCGGTGCCGGTGCTGCTGTACCTGGCCAGTTGGTGGGCCTGGTTCGCCAGCGAGACCGGCACCGACCGGTACCAGGTGGGCCGGGGCATCGGCACCGACGGCCCGTTCGCGTTCGTGCCCGACGCGCTGCGCTCGCTGTGGTACTACAGCGGGCATGTGCTGTCCTTCCACGAAGGCCTGCACACCAACAAGGCCGACCCGCATCCCTGGGAGTCCAAGCCCTGGACCTGGCCGATGGGCCTGCGCCCGATGCTGTACTACTACTCCGGCGCCGCCCAGGGCTGCAACGCCGCCCAGTGCATCAGCGCCACCATGCTGATCGGCACCCCGGCGCTGTGGTGGCTCAGCCCGGCGGCGCTCGGGTGGGCGGTGTGGCGCTCGCTGACCAGGTTCGACTGGCGCTACGCCGGCGCGCTGGTCGGCTATCTGGCCGGCTACCTGCCCTGGTTCGTCGAGCTGGACCGGCAGATGTACTACTTCTACGCCACCCCGATGGCCCCGTTCCTGATCATCGCGATCACGCTCGGGCTGGCCGAGATCCTGGGGCCGGCTCGCGCCGGACCGGAGCGGCGGGCCACCGGGCTACTCGTCGTCTCGCTCTATGTGGGCCTGGCGGTGGCGAACTTCGCCTGGCTCTGGCCGGTCATGGTCGGCGACCCCATCACGCCGAGCCACTGGGACGCCGAGATGTGGCTGCCCTCGTGGCGGTAATTCGTAGCGAGCCGTAGCGACTGCCGCGCTAGGCTGGGTGTGTGGCCAGACACATCACCCAGCGCGAGCTGCGCAACGATACGCCCGCGATCATGCGGGCGATCGAAGACGGCGAGAGCTTCGTGCTCACCCGCAACGGCACGCCGATCGCCGACCTGATCCCGCATGCCCGGCCGGCCAAGACCCGCCGCGCTACCGGCAGGGACATCATGGAGGCGGCAGCCCAGCTTCCGAAGATCGATGTCGAGCAGTTCTGGGCCGACCTCGAAAGCGTCGTCGACTACGACCCCCTCCGAGGCCCGGGCGAACCCGAGCGGACTGACGACAACCGATGACGCGGTACGTGTTGGACACCTCCGCCGTGATCGATTTGCCTGCGGCTGGTCTCAACGAGAGCGATGAGTACCTGGTCAGCTCGATCACCGTGGCCGAGCTCAACGCCGGAGTCCACAAAACACCCGACCCGATCGAGCGGGCGATCCGCGTCGACCGCCTCCTCTGGCTGGCCGAAGCGCTCGACGTACTCCCCTTCACGGAGTCCGCCGCGCGGATGTACGGCCAGCTCACGGCGCTGATGCTCGCGGCGGGCCGGAACCCTCGCCCCCGCCGCCTGGACCTGCTCATCGCCTCGGTCGCCGCCACCCATCAGGTCCCGCTCGTGACACGCAACGCCAAGGACTTCACCGGCCTCGCGCCGCTGCTCGAGGTGGTCGACCTGAACGGCTAGCCGACCGGGTGGCCGTACATCTCGCCCAGCGGGTCGGCGATCAGCTCGATGCGCGCGCCGTCCGGGTCCCGCAGGTAGATCGACGAGCCGCTCTCCTCCTGGTACGGCACCCCTTCGGCGTCCAGCCGGCTCCTGGCGGCGTCCCAGTTCTCCCTGGTGACGGAGATGGCCAGGTGGTGCAGCCCGCCGAGTACCTCGGCGTACTCGCCGGGGTCCACCCCCGGCAGGTCGAAGAACGCCAGCGCGTTGCCGTGGCCGACGTCGAAGAAGAAGTGCGTCGACCCGGGCAGGTCCCGGTTCTCGAACATCTCGATCAGCGGGAAGCCCAGCACGTTCTGGTAGAACTCCACGGTCCGGGTGACGTCACCGCTGATCAGCGCGGTGTGGTGGATGCCGCGCGCGGCGGTGGCCGGGCGCTGCTCACGCGGGGCCAGGTAGGTGTCCCGAACGCGGTCCCGCTCGGTGGACAGCCGGGCGCGCTCGTCTTCCGACACGGTCATGATCGGACCTCCAAGGGGGTTGGACGCCCCTCAGTCTGCTCCCTTGAGGTCCTTGCCGTACGTCTGGCGGCCGCCCGGCCACGGATCAGGTGACAGGCCGGGGATGAGCCGGTACCCGAACACCTCGTACAGCGCCTTCGCGGCGGGCTGCGCGTCGCCGAGGTGCAGCACCACCCGCTCGTAGTCGTCGTCCCAGGCGCGCTCCTCCAGCTCCCTGAGCAGCGCCCGGCCCAGGCCGGACCCCCGGGAGCCGGGACGCACGTACATACGGACGATCTCCGCGGTCGACCCGGTGGGGTCGTGGGGGAACATCCGGTACCCGCCGGACGCGGACGGTTGCCCGTTCAGGTAGGCCACCACGAAGGTCCCCCGGTTCTGGGCCTCCAGCTCGTCGCCGGGCGGGGCCTCCAGGTCGGGGTGACCGGGCAGCTCCGCCCGGGCCGCATCGGCCGCGGCCGCGAGCAGCCCGGCGTGTGCGTCGCCGTAGTCGACCGCCCGGAACTCGATTTCCGTGCGGTCCGACCTTCCTGTCACTGTCATGGCATATCAGAGATCGAACTACCTCGCCGCGCGAACCCAGCAAAAAACCGAACGTGATTAAAGACACCCGCTTGTTAACGGCATAGTAACCTACGTCCGACCTGGTCAGGCACGGTGGGGTTCCGACCCGATCACATGCTGGTGACGGGGCGCTTGGGGACCGTGATCGGCGGTTCGATCAGCTCCGGCGCGGGCTCGACGCCGCCCGCCGGCCGGTACCAGCGGCGGTCGCCGGGGTCGCCGCCGGTGAACGTCCAGCGCACCGCCCGCTCGACCTTCACCGGGAAGATGGTCAGGGCGCCGTCGGCGTCGATGCGCAGCCGCAGGAAGCACTTGAAGTCCTGGATGGCCTGCGCGGAGTACAGCTCGGTGGTGTTCACCCCGATCGGCCCGACCCGGTCGGCGAGGACCAGGTACAGCGCCACCACCGCCGGCCCGACCAGCCCGCCGACCACGCCGGCCCCGATCGGTATCGCCGCCGCGCTGCCCAGCGCCGCCCAGCCGAGCACGTCCGCGCCCAGCTCGACGCCGGCCACGGTGGCCACGACGAGCACCAGGTGCGCCAGCAGGTGCGCCCCGGACACCGCTCGCCGCCGCGCGGCGTTCTGTTTTCGGCTCAGCCCGGTGAACGCGGCCAGCCCCGCCCACACCGCCGCCACCAGCACGACCGCCAGCACCAGGTCCGAGACGCTGGTCGCCCACCAGCGGTCGCCGGCCAGGTACGGGAACGCCCGACCCAGCGCCACCCCGAGCAGCAGGTAGACCGCCGCCGGGACGGCCCAGAACCCCGGGTTGCGGTAGATCGACCCGAACACGCCCCAGCGCAGCCGCCGCGACGTCGCCTTGCTCGGGTAGCACCGCTCCAGCCGGTAGGTCACCGGCGCGCGCTTGTTCACGTCGTGCGACTCCGCCGGCGGCAGCCGCACCTCGTTGGGCAGGTGGTGGGTGCCGAACAGGAACGCCCCGCCGCCGCCCGCCGTGATCTTCTGCTGGGCCGCCTCGTCGGTGCCCCGGTAGCGCGAGTAGTGGTGGTAGTCGCCGGACAGCGAGACCCGCAGCATGTCCCGGTTCGGGATCACCGTGCGCTCGAAGAACTCCATCGGCGCGTAGCCCTCCGGGTTCTCCGGCCCGGACTCCACCCAGGACGGCATCGCCCAGCACAGGATGATCGCGTCGTCCGGGCGGAGCTGCTCGGCGATGCCCCGGAAGTAGTCGAGCTGCGGCTCGTCGATGTCCGTGCCGAGCTGGATGTCGATGCCCCACAGCCACCAGCCACCTGGCAGCTTCACCGCGAAGTAGCTGCGGGCCTGCACGGTCTTCCAGCCGCCGATCCAGCGGCCCTGGCAGAACTGCTTGAGGAAGCTGGTCAGCCCGTCGTACCAGTCATGGTTGCCGGGCAGCGCGACGAGCTTCCTGGGCCGGTCGGTCCACGGCAGCATCATTCGGTACGGCCCGACCAGGCGGTCGGTGTAGTTCGCCCGCGACGCCACCGGATAGCACTCGTCGCCGCCCATGACCAGCAGCTCGCCGGCCTTCGTGGGGTACTCGTGCCCGCCGTGCCGCAGCTCCAGCTCGTCGGCCGCGAGCTGGCTGGCCACCGTGGCGGTGGCGTCGAACCCGTCGCCGACGTCGGCCACGTAGTCCAGCCAGAACTCGCCATCCGCCGCGCCCGTGCCCGCCGGCCCGGACAGGTCGAGCGCGCCCGCTGGCTCGATGCTCTGCAGCTCACGGCGGTCGGTGAAGGCGCCGAACAACGTCGACACCGCTACCTGCGCCCCCGTCCGTACCAACATCCCCGGCGCCAGCCAGCGCACCCGCGAGCGCGGCGTGAACCCGAGCGCGGCCGGGTCCTCGGTCTCCGGCCTGGTCGGCATGTTTCCTTCCAGCGACGGTCGTGACATGCCTAGATCATGGTCCGTACCCACCCGACACGCCCGGCACGGCACGCGGCACGTCGACCGACCGCCGGATGCCCCGCTACCGACACCGGCGAACCCACAACCACACTCAGGGGCACCCCCACATAAGCCGTGGCCATCAACTTTAGTATCGTTAATCTACTTTAAGATTCCTGTTGTTGGAGGACGCGGTCATGCACGAGGACACCGATCCAGCGGTGATGCTGGGACATGCCGAGCAGATACAGGTCCAGATCCGCCGCGCCGGACGCTGGTATCCGGCATTGATGATCGTCTTCGGCGTGCTCACCATCGGGATCGTGGCGTGGGTGCCGGTAATCGATGACACAGCGACGGCGATCGCGTTCGCGCTGGTCATCGTGGCCTGGATAGTGGGGTTCTCCTGGTGGAAGTCCCGACACCACGTCCGCCCCACCAGCAGACGAGACACCCGGAAGTGGGTCGTGGCCTGGGCGATGCTGTACGTCACGGCGGTGTCCTGGTTCGGACCCACCTATCTGGACCACGCCGTGGGCTGGTGGGCGCTGATGGGGGTAGTGGTGGCCGCGCCGGCGTTTCACGAAGCCATCCGCGTGTGGCTGCGGGTCCGACGGTGACCCACCCTCGCCATCATCTCGACGACCGCATCCACACCCCGGTGCGGTTCTCGTTGATGGCCGCTCTCGCCGCCACGGGGGAAGCGGAGTTCAAGGCGCTGCGTGAGGCCCTCGAGGTAAGCGAGTCCCTACTGTCCCAACACGTCCGCGTCCTCGAAGACGCCGGCTACGTGCACGTCCGCAAGGGCTTCATCGGTAAGCGCCCCCGCACCTGGCTGTCGCTGACGCCCCAGGGCCAACAGGCATTCGCCGGCCACTGCGACACCCTGCGCGCCATCATCGCTACCCCCGTCGCCGGCCTGGCCAGCACACGGACACCCGACAACCGTTCCCAGGAGACATCATGAACGCACCCATGCTGCGTGCCCACCGGACCGGGTTCCCCTCCCATTACGACATCGCCCTCGGCGACGCCCCCGCCACCACGATCTCCGCACGAACGTTGCGGCACGGAGGCGACCTGGTCCTGGACGGGCGCCACTACACCCTCATAGCCTCACCATTCGGCCGCAACTATCGGCTGGAGTCCGCTGCCGGACAGCCGGTCGCCACCGCGGAACGAGCAGGGCTCAGGGGCTGGAACGTCGAGGCCGAGGGACACAGCTACCAGTTCGCGCAGGACTCGATCGGGCGCGCGGACCAAGTTCTCGTCGAAGGCGATAGACGAATCGGCCACGTCCGCGTCTCAGGTTGGTCCAGCCGCAACCTGGAGGCCGACCTGCCCGGTCTCGACCACCCGGTCGCGGTGTTCGTGCTGATCCTCACCCTGGCAAGGAGGCAACGGCGACGGCGAGCCGTCACCATCGCCCGCTGACGCCTCCGTCGACCGGGAAAGACGAGCCCCCACCGCTCGCCGGCAAGCGTCAGGCCGGCAACGGAATGTAGGGCTGGCGGGTCGAGGTGCGGTAGTCGGCGCGGCGGAGCAGTTCCTCGGCGTCGTCCACCGGTGGGTAGATCCAGACCTCGTTGACCTGGCGCTTGCGCTGCTTGGCCTCCTGCTCGGTCAACTCGACGGCCCGGTCCCAGCCCTTGGTGAAGACCGCGCCGGCCGCGCCGAGGTCCAGGCAGGTGACGTACGGGTCGGGGGCGAACGGCGCCGCCGGCAGGCCGAGCAGGTCGGCGGCGACGTTGTGACCGGCGAACCGGCCCTGCGGCAGGGCGTGCTGGCAGCTCTGCATCACGTGGTGGCCCTCCTCGGCGACGGCGGCGGCGGTGTCGCCGGCCGCGTACACCTCGGGCACCCCGACCACCCGCAGGTACTCGTCCACCTCGAGGCGGCCGAGGCGGTCCCGGCCGGCGGGGATCGCGGCGGTGAGCGGGCTGGCCAGCACGCCGGCCGACCACACCACCGTCGCGGCGGGCAGCTCGGTCCCGTCGGAGAGCGTCACGCCGTCCGGCCGGACCTCGCGCACGCTGACCCCGACCCGCTCCTCGACGCCCAGCTCGGCCAGCGCCTTCAGGATCTGCGGCCGGGGGCCCGCGCCCAGCTCGGCGCCGACCACGTCCGCGCGCTCCACCAGCACGACCCGCACGCTGCCGGCCGCGCCCACCGGCTCCGCGATCGCCCGCAGCCGCTCGACCAGCTCGGTCGCCACCTCCAGGCCGGTGAACCCGGCACCGACCACGACGGCGGTGAACCGGCCGGGGCCGTCCGGGCGGTCGGGCAGGCGGTGCAGGTGGGCGTCCAGCGCGGCGGCGGCGGGCATGGTGTCGACGTCGTGCAGGTGCTCCGCGCCCGGCAGGTCCGGCCGCACCAGCTGGCTGCCGGTGGCCAGCACCAGGCGGTCGTAGCCCAACTCGATCGGCCGGCCGTCGCGCTCGACGGCGCTCACCTTCCGGGCGGCGGTGTCGATGTTGGTGACGGTCGCGGCGACCCGGCGCACTCCGATCGGACCGAGCACGCGGTCCAGCGGGACGCGCATGGTGTCCGGGTCGGCCTGGTAGAGCCGCGGCCTGATCACCAGGTCGTCCCCGGGCGCGACCAGCGTCACGGTCAGCTCGGACGCGCCGGCCGCGCGGGCGGCCCGAACGGCGGCCGCCGCGCTCCACACCCCGGCGAAGCCACCGCCCACAACCAGGATATTCGACATCCAGAATCTCCTCCCACTTCCGCTCTCACCCTTGTTGATCAAGTTCTCAGTCCCGACCGTGGAAACGCCGTACCCGCCGCCCCGCGCTCGGGGCGTGGCTGTCGGCGGCGGCCAGCACGTCGGCCACCGTCTGCGCGGCCAGCTCGCGGCGCCAGGCCAGCTCGGCGCGGCGCATCGCGGCGGAGACCGCGCACGGCTCGGCGAACTCGCTGTCGGGCGCGGCCGCGCCCGAGCCCCGCCGACGGATCTCGGTGCAGCGGAACGCTTCGTCCGGACCCTCGATGGCGGCGACCACGTCCATCAACGTGATCTCCGACAGCGGCCTGGCCAGCCGAAACCCGCCGCGCGGACCCGACGTCGACGTCAGCAGGCCGGCCCTGACCAGCGCCTGGAGCTGCTTGTTCAGGTACGCAGGCGGCAGGTCGTTGCCGGCGGCGAGCCGGGCGGCGGGCAGCGGCTCACCGTCGCCCAGCCACCCCAGCGTGAGCAGGCTGTGCAACACCCACTCGACGCCCTCGCCCATCCGCATAAACCGGATGTTACATATCCGGGATACTGGACGTCAAGAACTCCCCCGACGACTGGGACGCGCGGCACCCAGGGCGAGACCGGCGAGACACGACGGCCGTCGAGCCCGTGCCCCAGGCGGCACAGATGCCTCGCTCGCCCTGCCCAACAAAGGCGCCACCAGAATCCGTTAGCAGCGATCGCATCGCCCGATCGAGCAACCACCGTCGAGCAAACAAGACCCGCAAGCGACCAACCAGAAAACGTACAAAGCTCAATCGAGTCGACATCGCCCCGGAGAGCGGGTTTTCCTACCCTTGTTTCATGTTACGATTCTAAGTTGTGGCGCCAACGTCCACCATTCTCCCCCAACCGGAGGGAGTGATGAACAAAGATTTAAGGCACTCTTAGCGCGGTGCTAATCGAGCCGGGCGCTCGGGCTTGTAATCCCGGGTCTGGCGTGATGGACATCCCGCTCGCACCGTGCAGAGAATCAACCCGGACACAATGCGAGGAGAAAAGATCATGGGTTGGCCAAACTACTATCGCGCGAAGATCTCACAGGTCGTTCTGACCGACAGCGAGCAGGCGCTGTTGGCCGAACTGTCCACACTCGAGCCCGGCGACGAGGCGCGACCTCGGCCCGCCGCGAGTTCGGAATAGCTCTCCGGTCCCCCGGCAACGGACACTCTCCCGTTCCGGGGGACTCTTTCTGACGCCCACCTTCGTCCCGTACGACGAGGAGCCCGTTGTGATGTCGATGTCAGGCGCTCACGGCACTGCCGAGGTTTCCGACGTCCGATCGGGTGTTCAGTGCGGGGAGCGAGGTGTCGGCCTGGACCAGGCCTGGGAACATGGCCAAGCCGCGCTGTCCGAGCTCGGCCTGACCGCTCAGTTTCACCCGGTACCGGTGGGCGACCCCGGTTCCTGGCGATGTTTCCTGCGCCGGGACGGGTCGGCCGTCACGCACGGCGACGGCTCGGGCAAGGGACCCGAGGACGTGGCGCGGGTTGGGGCCTTGTTCGAAGCGTTCGAGCACTATTTCAGTTTCGATACCGGCCGGTTGGTCGCGGACCGGTCGTTGCGTGCCGCCCACCAGGTCGCGGCCGGGCCGCTGGCCGCCGAGCCCGCCATCGGGCTGCTGGCGGAAGGACCGGATACGCCGTTGGCCTGCCTGCCCTATCGGTCGCTTACCGACGGCACCGAACACCACGCGCCGGCGTTCGTGTCCCTGCCCGAGTACGTCGAACCCGGTGCCGCCTCGACCAGGGCGGCCGCCGGCGACGGCTACGACTACTCCGTGCTGGGCCGATACGCGAACAACAGCGGATGGGCCGCCGGCATCAGCCCGGTCGAGGCCATGGTGCACGCCATCAACGAGGCGATCGAACGCGACGCGAGCTCACTGCTGCTCATCGACCAGTTCCTCGCCGCCCAGCCGCCACCGCCTCGGATCGTCGACCCGTCAACGTTGCCCGCCCAACTCGCCGCGCCGTACCGCGATGCCGAGGCGCGCCTCGGTCGCCGGGTGTGGTTGATCGACATCACCACCGACCTCGAGGTGCCGGCGTTCTGGGCCTACGCGCTCCCCCCTCGACCCGGGCAACCCGCCGAGGTGCGTGGCTTCGGGGCATCCCTGTCACGCCGCTACGCCGCCGAACGGGCCTTGGCCGAGCTCATCCAGTGCCACAGCGTGCTCATCCACGAAAACCACCTGATGCCCGAACGCCACGTGGGCACCGAGCCGTACCCCCCGCTGCACAACTGCTATCTCACCGACCTCACCGGCCGGCTCGCCGACGCCATGTCGGTGCCGTTCACCGACACGGCGGCGCCGGGCACTCCCCATGACCACCTGAACGGCCTGTTGCAACGCCTGCACCGGCACGGCCTGACCGCCTATGTTCGGCAGCGATACACCAACGACCACCTCGCCGTGCTCCACGTCCTCGTCCCCGGGCTGGAGCGTTTCATAGTCGTCACTGATGGAATCGTCGTCTTCCCCGGCACACGAGGACGCTCCCGCCTGCACGGTGGCAACGGCGGCGGCCGCTGACCGCTCGGCCTCGGCGGTCGAGCGGGGCGACGAGATCAGATCCGAGCGCGGGCCTCGGGCGACCGCGACGCCGTCGGGTTCGACCAGTTGCGGCCGAACGCCCGGCGCCGCATCGGCGGCAGCAACGCGCAGGCCCGCAGGAACGCCCGGAAGCCGAGCCGGCGCAGGCGGCCGCTGGTGACGGCGAGGTCGTGGTTGCGCATCGAGTGGCGGACGGCGGCGAACGCATAGTCGCGCATCCGCGCCTCGAACTCGCGCACCGCGTCCGGCAGCGCGCGTTCGCCCCGGTGCACCGAGGCCAGCGCGCGGGACAGGTGCTGGGCGTCGCGCAGCGCGGTATTGCCGCCGATCCCGCCGGTCGGGGGCATGCTGTGGATCGCGTCGCCGATGAGCACGACGGGGCCGCTGGGCCACGGCGGTACCGGGACCGAGGACCTGAAGCCGAACAGGGACACGGTGGCCGGGTCGGTGTCGGAGATCACCCGCCGCAGGTCGGGATGCCAGCCCCCGGTCACGGCGAGGATCCGCTCGCGCAGCGCCTCAGCGGGCAGTGCCTCGGCATCCGCGCCGAAGGTGTCCCGGTGCGTGATGAACGCCCAGAGCACGTAGTCGACGTCCTCGGCGCCGCGCAACAGCAGGTCCGGGTCCAGCCCGGCCGCCCGTACCTCGGCGTCCAGCTCGCGCATGGCGTCCTGGCTGGTCGCGCGGCGGGCGAAGATCGCGGTGAACAGCGCGTGCTCCGGGGCGACCACGAAGTTCAGGCCGCCGGCGATCCTTGACGGCAGCCAGGCGCGGGTGTGCGGGTCGAGCGTCAGCTTGCCGCCAACGCCGACGCCCTCGGTCGCCACCCGGCCGGCGTGCGGCAGGTACTGGCGGCGCACCCGTGAGTTCACCCCGTCCGCGCCGACCAGCACGTCCCCGGTCACCGAGGTGCCGTCGGCGAAGTGCGCGGTGACCCGGCCGTCGGCGGCGTGCTCGTAGCGTTCGAACTCCTTGCCGAAGTGCAGCGCGTCGTCCAGCCCGCCCATGAGCAGCAGCCGCAGGGTGATCCGACTGACCGCGTGGTGGCCGTCGGCGGGGTCGGCGGAGCCGCCGGTCATGAGGGCGGCGTCCACCGCGAGCAGCTCGGCGAGGCGTTCGGTGAGGAAGGTGAACCCGGTGCCCGGGTCGCCGGCGGTGGCCACCAGCGCGCGCCACAGCGCCGGCGGCAGGCACTCGTGCAGCGCGCGGCTGCCGTCGGTGTCGATGTGGATGCGGTAGCCCTGCAGGCGGTCGGTGGCGGAGCGGTCCCGCTCGTAGACGCCGACGCTCACGCCCGCCCGGCGCAGCCCCTGGGCCAGGCACAGGCCTCCCAGGCCGGCGCCGATGATGATCACGTCCGGATGCGGAGGGCTATTCATTGGTCCGACCAGCGACGACGGGCCGGAGGTCCGCCCGAGCGCCGGACTCGCGCCTGAGCAAGGCGACCTGGGGGGGTCAACGCTCCGGCGCGCGACCGCCGGAGGCGGTCTTGATGAATAGCCCAAGCTTTGAGTACGACACTGGACACGGGTCCTCCTCAGGTTGCGTCCGGGTAGAGCAGCTCGGCGAGCAGCTCGAGGGAGTCCGCGCCGGCCGCCGGGGCGAAGCTGGCCCCCTTGACCGCGGCGATGACCAGCTCGGTGCCGCGCTCCGGGTCGATCCGGGGGGCATCCACACGTTGGGCGCCCGCCTCCGCCTCGGCGTCCCGGAACCGGGCGGACAACGCCGCGCGCCAGCCCCGCTCGTGCCCGTCGAGGATGTCCCGGACCGCCGGGTCCCTGGCCGCGCGCAGGTCCATCTCCCGAAGCACCAGGTACAGCTCCGGTCGGGTACGCAGCGCCGCGGCCAGCCGTTGCAGGTGCAGCCGCAGCCGCCGCCGTGCCCCCGGCTCGTCCCCGGTGTCGGCCTGCGCGCGGAACTCGTCGATCGCGTGGGCCACCACGGCGGCCACCAGGTCCTGCTTGGTCGGGAAGTAGTGGTGCAGCGTGGAGTGGTCGATGCCGGCCGTGGCGGCGACGTCGCGCAGCCGCAGCCCCTCGAAACCGCGCTCGGAGATCAGCCGGAACGCGCCGAGCACCAGCGCGCCTTCCCGATCGACCGCCGTGTCCGCGCTCCGCCGCCCCGCCATGTCTTGCCTCTCATTCTCTTCAACCAACCACTTGGTTGAGCCATTCACGAGAAAGTGAACCAGCCCGGAGCGGCGGCCGTCAAGGCGCTATCTTCACGACCCCGCGCTCCGCCCGGCCGGACGTGGACGGCGAACGGCGCGTAGGCCGGGTCACAATGGCGGGGTGCATCTGCTTGATCCGGACGACCCGCGCCCCCTGGTCGACGGCGAGCGCGTCTGCGAGGCGATCGCGCACCTGCCCGACCCGGAGACGCTGCGCGACTGGGCCACCCGGTTCGCGCTGCTGGCCGACCAGACCCGGCTGGCGTTGCTGCTGTGCATCCACCACGCGGGCGAGATCTGCGTGTCCGACCTGGCCGCCGCGACCGGCGTCAAGGACAGCACGGTGTCGCAGGCGCTGCGGCTGCTGCGCGCGCACGGCGTAGTGGCCACCCGCCGCGACGGCCGCACCATCCACTACCAGCTCACCGACGACGGGCTGCGCGCGCTGCTCGGCCAGCTCCCCGGGGTGGCCGAGGAACCGGTGCCCAGCGCCGACCACCGGCACCGCCCGGCGTAGCTAGACCGTGGCGGCGTCCTCGGTGGCGCGCCCGGAGCGGCCGAGCACGCGCTCGGCCAGCGGCGCGAAGCCCAGCCCGATCACCGCCCAGAGCAGCGCCTGCGCGCCCAGCGAGTAGAGCCGGAACCGGAACAGCAGGTCGGCGTCGAAACCGGGAAAGACGATGGTGCCGCGCGCGTCCCGCAGCGGCGTCGGCGTCTCGGTGGCCAGCTCGCCGTACTGCTCGACGTTGATCCCGAGCTGGCCGAGCGACGGCAGCGCCGCCATCAGCACGCCGACCAGCACCACGAACCCGAGCACCCCGACCAGGGTGGCGTTCCAGTTGCCCAGCCGGTCGACCAGCCGCCGCCCCAGCCACACCGCGAGCACCCCCGCCGCCACCGCCCCGAGCACCATCAGCAGGTACAGCCCGGTGCGCTCGCCGATGGTGTCCTCGTGCCCGATGGCCGGCGGGTTCGCCGGATACTTCAGGAACGGCACCAGGTACAGCGTGACGAAACCGCCCAGCGCGACCAGCGGCGCCAGCGCGCGCGGGCTCAGCCGGCCGACGCGGCCCCACGCCAGGCAGTACGCGACGGCGAACAGCGCGCCCATCGCGACCCCGAACAGCACCATGCCCAGCCCGATGCCCAGGTTGGCCTGGACGCCACGGCTGAACATCTCGTGCTCGTGCGGGTTGACCGGCAGGCCAGCGGCGGCGTCCAGGGCCGCGCGGGCGTCGTCGCGTCCGCCCTCGTAGTCGATCGCCGCCTGGACCAGCGGCTCGACCAGGATGCGCGCGAACACGAACGCGAGCAGCCCGCCGAGCGCCCCGACGCCGACGCCGCGCAGTACGAGTTGCCTGACCACCTCAGTGGCAGGGGAAGCCGAGGAAGTGCCTGGCGTCGTGCATCAGCTCGTGCACGGCCATGGTGTTGCCGAACACCGAGGTGGCGCCCTCGTCGATGCCGACCAGGTAGTACAGCGCCAACCCGAAGACCAGGGCGCCGAGCAGCCAGGGCAGCGCCCCGGACACCGACAGCGGCACCGGCCGGGATCCGGCCCCGGCCGATGACGCCCCGGGCTGGCCGAACGCGTGTGAAGTCATGTGCCACCCTCTCCAGCCACCAGGAACCGCCAGGACCCCGCGAGGTCCGCGAACGACGGTATGACCGCCGTTCGTCCAGGTCAATAGCTCCATAGTCGTTCATCTGATCAGATAATGCTCCACGCGCCTCGACCGACCGGAGAGGATCAAGCTCCAGATGCGGCTCGCGCTGCTCGGCCACGCCGCCACCACCGCCATTCGAACCGCCGCGTTCCCCGCCGACGAGCCTCTCGACGCCGCCGGCCGCTCCGGGGCGCGCGCACTCGCCGGCCGACTGCCCCGGGCGGACCGGGCGCTGTGCGCGCCGTCGACGCGCTGCCGGCAGACCGCCGAGGCGGCCGGTGTGACCGCGGTGACGGACCCGGGCCTGGCCGGCTGCGACTTTGGCGGGTGGACCGGCCGCACGCTCGACGAGGTGGCCGCCGGGGACCCGGCCGGCCTCACCGCGTGGCTGGCCGATCCGTCCGCGCGACCGCACGGGGGCGAGACGATCGCCGAGTTCTTGGCCAGGATCGGGCGCTGGCTGGACGACCTCGCGCCCGAGACCGCCGCTCCCGAAGCCGTCCCCGCCAAACAGACCGACCGTCGGTCTAAACAGACCGACCGTCGGTCTAGCTATGGAGCGGAGGGCCACCACCGCGATCACGCCGACCACCGCGACCACGCCGACCACGGCCACCGCCAAGGCGAGCCAAGACTGCTCGTAATCGCCGACCCGACGCTGATCAGGGCGGCCGTGGCGCACGCCATCGGCGCGCCGCCGCTGTCGATCTGGCGCATCGACGTCGCGCCGCTGAGCCGCACGGTCCTCGCCGGCGGCCCCAACCGCTGGTCGCTACGCTCCCTCGCCCGCTGACACGACCGTCAGCGCGGGAGGCGGGCCAGCCAGTCGGCGGCGGCATCGAGCACGGCAGTCGCCCGCGCGCGGTCCCCACCGGCCGGCGACTCACCGGGACGCAGGCAGGCCGGGGGCTCGACGCCGGTCTGGTGCCGGCAGTGGTCGGCGGCCTCGCGCACGGCGGCCACGGTGCCGCTGTAGATCTTGGCGAGAGCGCCGGACGCGGCAAGGTCGGCCCGGGTCCGCACCGGCAGGCCGGCCAGGCCGGCGAGGGTCTGCCGGCGGGCGGCCACGATCTCGGCCATCTGCTCGGCGGCGGAACGCTCGGCGCAGTCCGGGCAACGCAGCGCCAGGCCCTGCACGGCGCCGCCGGCACCGACGCCGGCAATCCGGAAACGATGCCGGTGTCCGGTGGGGCAACCGAGCACCGACGGGTCGCCCTCCGTGGCCCATCGCGCACCCTGTGTCATCGTGGCTCCCAGTTATATCACCTGAACGAGTGACGCCTTCCCGCAGGTTAGGGGCTCCACGCTCCACCGACCGCGCGCGACACGCCGGTTCTGACGGTTGGCTCGACGACCGGTCACGCGGTGTCACACAGGAACGGCCCACATGACTCCAACGGAGCAACCGCCACCGTCCGGGTGAGCCGGCGCCGGCCCCGGACCATTAACCGAACGCGTCCTGTTTTCGTTATGCCGAGGTAGTCCCCCGAAATTCGAAAGTGGCGCACAACCGCTACTCCTTTTGCTTTAATCGGGTTGCTCCTGGGCCGATCGGGTGGAGCCCCCGCGACCTTGAAACGAATTCATAGGTGGCTCTGATGTCCTTCACAGCGGCCACCCCCGAGGGCCGCATTCCCAGATAGAAGGGATCGCTACACATGAGTGCGTTCAAGATCGTGGTCGCGGGTCGCGGCCGGTTCGACGACGACTTCCGCCGTCACCGCCACCGCCACGACGATGACGACGACTGCAACGGCGGCCGCCGTCGTCGCCGGCACAGGCACCACAGCCGGTGCCGGTGCGGCTGCCGCTGACCGAGGAAGGCACGCCGGCCCCGCTCGATCTCCCGTCGGGCGGGGCTGGCGGCACTTCCCGCGCAGGTCATGGGCGCTCACACTAGGCGAAGGGGACGTCCCGAGACGGACGCCCCGACCACCGCGCTCCCGCCCGACGCCACCGCCGTCGACGAGAGCAAGACCACCGCCGTCCCCAGCCCGGTCGCTCCGGACACGCCGGCCACGAAAGCCACCAAGGCCACGCCGGCCGAGACGAGCGCGACGGACAAGGACACGGCGGACAAGGACACGGCGAACACGGTGGCCGACGAGCCGGATGACGGGCTGGACGACAAGCCGGACAGGGCCTCGGGCTCGCTGGTCGACGCGGCGCCGACGGTCCGCATCCGCACGATCTTCCAGCGGTTCTGGCCGGACACCAAGGGTTTCCGCGGCCGGCTGGTGCTCGGGCTGGCGCTGATCGCGGTCCCGCCCGCGCTGGCGGCCGCCGGGATCTGGCTGTTCAAGATCCTGGTCGACGAGGTGCTGACCACCCGCGACGTGGCCCGGTTCCCGTACATCGCGGCGGCGTTCGTGGTGGTCACCCTGCTGGAGGGGATCGTCTCGTTCGTCGACGAGTACCTCAGCGCCTGGGTCGCCGAGCGATTCGTGATGAACCTGCGCTGCAGGGTGTTCGCCCATTTGCAGCAGCTTTCTCTCACATTCTTCGAAAAACGCCAGCTCGGCGATATCCTGGCGCGGCTCACCGGCGACATCAACGCGATCGAAGAATTGCTGCTGACCGGCGTCAGCAGGGCGTTGACCTATCTGTTCCAGATCATTTTCTTCGCCGGCGCGCTGTTCGTCCTGAACTGGCAGCTGGCCCTGCTCGCGCTGGTCGCCGCGCCGGTGTTCCTGCTGCTCGCCCGGTTCTTCGCGCGCCGGATCAAGAAGGCGTCCCGGGAGCAGCGGCGCCGGTCCGGCACGATCAGCGCGGTCGCGGAGGAGAGCCTGCACAACGCCGCGCTGGTGCAGGCCTACCACCGGCAGGCGCACGAGACCACGAAGTTCCGGGCCGAGAACCTGGGCAGCTTCACCGCGCAGATGGTGGCCACCAAGCTCGAGGCGCTGTTCCACCCGTTCACCAACCTGCTGGAGGCGAGCGGCGTCCTGCTGGTGGTCGGGTTCGGGCTGCGCGAGCTGGCCGCCGGCCGGATCACCCTGGGCGGGCTGCTGGTGTTCATCGGCTACCTGACCCAGCTCTACGGGCCGATCACCGGGTTCGGCGACCTGACGAACACGATGTTCGCGGCCAGCGCCGGCGCCGAGCGGGTCATCGAGGTGCTCGACACCGAGCCCGAGGTGTCGGACCCGACCAACCCGGTCGCGCTGGGCCGCGCGCGCGGCGCCGTGCGGCTGGAGCGGGTCGGCTTCGGTTACGAGGGCGGCGAGCGACCGGCGCTGGACGGCGTCACCTTCCGCGTCGCACCCGGCGAGACGATCGCGGTGGTCGGGGCCAGCGGCGCCGGCAAGTCCACGCTGATGCGGATGTTGCTGCGGATGCACGACCCGGCCCGGGGCACCGTCAGCCTGGACGGCGTCGACCTGCGCAAACTGCGGCTGGGCGAGCTGCGCGGGAACATCGCGGTGGTGCTGCAGGAGACCCTGGTCTTCGACGGCACGATCGCGGAGAACATCAGGTGGGGCAAGCCGGACGCCACCGACGACGAGATCGTCGCCGCGGCCCGCGAGGCCGACGCGCACGAGTTCGTCACCGGGCTGCCCGCCGGCTACCAGACCAGGGTCGGCCAGCGCGGCATGATGCTCTCCGGCGGACAGCGCCAGCGCATCGCGCTCGCCCGCGCCATGATCCGCAACGCGCCGCTGCTGCTGCTGGACGAGCCCACGACCGGCCTGGACGCGGCGTCCACGCAGCGGGTGATGGCGCCGCTGCGCCGGGCCATGACCGGGCGCACCACGATCGTCATCTCGCACAACCTGCTCACCGTGACCGAGGCCGACCGGATCGTCTACCTCGAACGCGGCCGGGTGGCCGGCCTCGGCACCCACCGCGAGCTGCTGTCCCGCTCCCCCGGCTACGCCGAGCTGTACCGGCTGCACCACCCCGGCGGCCCGCCCCGCCCGGCCGGGCGCCCGCGCCAGCGCCAGGACGTCACCGCCACCCGCTCGCTGCGCCCGGTGCCGGCCCGGCCGGCCGCGAACCGCCCCCGCCCCGGCCGCCCCAGGCCGCCCGCCGAGCCACGGCCGGCCGGGCCCGGCCCCGACCCCCGTGCCTGGGACACCCGCCTGTCCGGCCCCACCTCCAGGACCCGGGTCATCACCTCCGAACGCCGACTCCCCGAACGCCGACTGCCAGACCCCCGGCTCGCCGCACCCGGCGCCGAGCCCCGACCCGGCGCGCCCAGCGCCGAACCCCGTGCCGCCGCACGCCCCGAACCGCGCCCGGCCGCACCACGGATCGAGCCGCCCCACACCGCCGTACGGCCCGAGCCGCGTCCCGTCACGTCCACCCCCGACACACGTGAGGACACGCCGATGTCACAGCCACGCCACGCCGAGCCACCCACCACCGCCCTCAACGCCGCAGCGCTCAACGCCGCCGCACTCAACGCCGCCGCCCTCGGCGAGCGCCCGGGGCCGGGGCCGTCCAGCTCGGCGCCACGCCACGCGGCACCGGCGTCCGACCCGGCGCCCGCCGCGTCCAGCTCCGCACCCAGGCACGCCGCGCCGTCGCCGCAACCCGAGGCGCCGCACCCGTCCCCCGAACCGGAGCCGCGCCCGCGTCCCACCCCGCACCCTCGGCCCCACCCGACTCCGCGCCCCCGGCCGCACCCCACCCCGTACCCCCGCTCCCAGCCCGAACCGAGGCCGGCGTCCCACGCCGGATCGCTGCCCGGCTCGCACCGCCCGCTGTCGATCCCGCGTCCGCGAACGGCCGCCAGCGGGCTGGAGGTCCCGCTGCCCATCCCCACCCAGCGCCTGCGCCCGGTCCCGATGCCGCAGCGGTCCTCGCAACGCCGGCCCATGCCGCGCTGGTCGGGCGGCACGGCGTTCGACGCCGGCTCCGAGAACTGACGTCGTACCCGACCGGACGGTCAGCTCGCCGCGCCCACCAGGTGCAGGCTGAGCTGGCCGTCCGGCGGCCCGGTGCGGTTCCACTCGCCGGACTCCGCCGTCCAGGTCTCGCCGTCCAGGGTGACCCGGTCGATGGCCAGCCGGTTCGCGTGCGCGACCAGCCAGTGGGCCACCGCGCGGGCCCGCTCCGGGGGGTGCCGGCCGGACAGCGCGGCCGTGCCGAGCTCCCGCTTCGCCACCGTCACCAGCACGTCCGCCGGCGGCCCGAGCCGCAGGTCATGACAGCTCAGCCTGGCCTCCGCCTCGCCGGTGAGGGCGGCGGCGGTGGCGCGCGCCTGCGGCTCCCAGCGCGCGTAGGCCAGCGGCGTCGCCGACCGCTGCACCAGCTGAGCGGCGCCCGTCACTTCCAGCGTCGCCCAGTTCGGCTGTTGACGTAGCCGCTGGTAGAACGCGGTGGCGGCGTACACGGGATCCATCAGCTGGGCCGCGGCGCCCCAGCCCTGGCTCGGCCGCTGCTGGAACAGCCCGAGCGAGTCCCGGTCGCCGTGCGGCAGGTTGCGCAGGCCGGACTCCTGCAGGGCCGTCGCGATCGCCACGGTCACGGCGTGGTCGGGCATGCCGAGCTTGGCGCCGACGCCGGCGATGGTGGCCGCGTTGTCGGCCTGCTCCGGGGTCATCGGGTAGGCCTCGACGTTGTCCGGGTCGCCGCCGCCCGAGGCCAGCGTGACAGTGCACCCGGGCGGCGGCGGGACCGTCGGGCGGCTCACGATCACCGCGACCAGCACGCCCACGAAGATCACCAGGCCGACCGCCGCCAACAGCCGTCGCCGAGCGCGCGGTGATGTCACCCAACCAACTTAATCGTCCGGCGCGGTGACCCAGAGCCACCGCCGGTTCGACCCCATCGGCGGTACACCTTGACACGCTGAGATGCTTTCTCAGCCCATTGATAACAACAACCATTGCCGACGCCGGGCGAGCGAGCATAGCCTCAGAAGTCCCATGCACCACCGCAAGCCTGGTAGGTCGCGGGCCGATTCGAGTGGGCACGCGACCTCGATTCGGAGGGGGCAGCATGAAGGTCGAGTCGATCTTGCGAGCCAAGGGCCACCAGGTCACCACGATTCAGCCGTGGTGCACCGTCAAGGAGGCGCTCGGCCATCTCATCGGCCCACCCCGCATCGGCGCGCTGGTGGTGACCGGCGTTCCGCACGGGTTCAGCGGCATGGTCTCCGAGCGCGACATCATCCGAGGCATGCGGCTGCACGGCGAGCGGCTGCTGGGGATGCCGGTGTCCGACGTGATGCTGCACCACGTGCCCACCTGCGCCCCCACCGACAGCATCTCCGACATCATGGTCACCATGACCCACTCGCGTTACCGTCACCTGCCGGTGCTGCGCGACGGCGACCTGGTCGGCCTGGTCAGCATCGGCGACGTGGTGCGCGCCCGGCTGGACGAGATGGAGCTGGAGACCGGCATCCTCCGCGACCTCTACATGGCGCGGCACTAGTCAAAGGTCGTTGCCGGGGTAGGACAGGTTGAAGCTCTTGTTGGTCAGCGGGAAGTCCGGGACGATCGTGTCGGCCAGCGCCACCGGCAGCGCAGGCCAGTTGAAGAAGCTCGGGTCGACGATCTTGACCCGGGTCGGGGTGTCGTCGGCGGCCAGTTCGACGCGGTGCACGATCGTGCCGCGCCAGCCCTCGGTGATGCCGACGCCGGAGCGCTCGGCGGGCGGTGGTTCGGGCGGTGCGGCCGCCGCGCCCAGCCGGCCGTCCAGGGTGGCGACCAGCGCGGTGATCAGCTCGACGGACGCCGCGATCTCCTCCGCGCGCACGGTGAACCGGGACAGCACGTCGCCGTCGGTGCGGGTGTGGTGGACGCGCGGCACCGGGTCGGGCAGCGCGGGGTGGTCGTGGCGGGCGTCGACGGCCAGGCCGCTGGCGCGCGCGATGTAGCCGAGGGTGCCCAGGTCGGCGGCCTGGGCGGTGGTGAGTACGGCGGTGCCGGTGAAGCGGTCCACCACCACCGTGTTGTCCAGCGCGAGCGCGACGATCTCGGCGATGTCCGCGCCGATCGCGGACAGCTCCGACGGGTCCGGCAGCGACTCCACCTCGGCCCCGCCGGGGCGGACGGCGCCGCGCAGCAGCCGATGCCCGGTCACCGCGTCGTTGACCCGCAGCAGCCGCTCGCGGATCCGTTGGGCGTGGGAGTTCAGCACGCCGTGGCCGACGTCGTTGCACAGCGCGCCGATGTCGGCGACATGGTTGTACAGCCGCTCCAGCTCCAGCAGCACCCCGCGCAACCGGGCCGCGTCCGCCGGCACCCGCCACCCGAGCGCGTCCTCCACCGCCTGGCAGAACGCCACCGTGTGCCCCACCGAGGTGTCGCCGCTGACCCGCTCGGCCAACTCCACCCCTCGATCCGGGCGGCGGCCGGCGAACAGCTTCTCCACCCCCCGGTGGGTGAACCACAGCCGCGCCTTCAAGTTCAGGATCGTCTCGCCGACCACCGAGAACCGGAAGTGCCCCGGCCCGATCATCCCGGCGTGCACCGGACCGACCGGTATCTCGTACACCCCCGGCCCCTCCACCGTCCGGAACGGATACGGCCCGTCCACATCGCCGAACTCCGGCGGCGCACCGGCATCGGCCAACATCGGATACCAGCCCTTCGGCCAGTGGAAATGCCGCACCAGCCGACGCGGCAACGGATGATCCACCGGCACGATCCCGAACAGGTCCCGCATCTCCCGCTCGAACCGGCCGGCCGCGAACGACACCCCCGCCAGGCTCGGCACCTCCGGCGCCTCGCGGCGCAGCGGCACCCGCAGCTCCACCCGCCGCCCGCCGCCGGTGAACACGTACACCGCGCGCAACCCGGCATCGCCGTCGTCGTGCCCGGCCACCAACGCCACCCGGAAACCGTCAGCCAACAGCTCCGCCGCGTGTACGGGCAGCTCGTCCGGACCGAGGACGCGGGCGGCGGTCGGTGGCGCGGACGCGATCGTTGTCACGGTGTTCCTCCCAGGACCTCGGCGGCGGTTCGGAGCAGGACGTCCAGCGGGCCCGCCGTCACGCCGAGCACCGCGCAGGCCGCCAGGCCGCCGCCCACCGCGAGCGCGACCGCCACCGGCAACCTCGCCGGGGCGGCGGCCGCACCGGGTCCGTCGGGCGCCGGCGCACCGAGCAGCACCCGGCTCAGGTGGCCGACCACCGCGGCGGCGATGACCAGCATCAACAGCAGAGCGGCCGCCGTCACCCAGCCCAGCCCGGCGGCGAACCCGGCGCGGGCGATGCCCAGCTCGCTGGCGAACAGGCTGAACGGCGGCAGCCCGACCAGCGCCAGTGCCCCGAGCCCGACGCACCCGGCCAGCCCTGGCGCCCGCGCGGCCAATGCGCGACGTCCGTCGATCCGCGCGGTGCCGGTGAGCTGCAGGATCCGCCCGGCGCCGAGGAACAACGAGGCCTTGGTCATCCCATGGCCCACGATGTGCAGCAGCACCGCCGCCAGCGCCGCCGGCCCGCCGATCGCGGCACCGAGCGCGACCAGGCCGAGGTGCTCGATGCTGGAGTAGGCCAGCAGCCGCTCGAGGTCGCGCTGGGCCAGCATCAGCGACGCCGCGACCAGCAGCGAGGCCAGCGCCATCACCAGCAGCAGGGTGCGGGCGAACCCGACGCCCAGCGCCCCGTCGGCGATCATCTTGACCCGCAGCATCGCGTAGAACGCCACCGAGAGCAGCACCCCGGACATCAGCGCGGACACCGGGGCCGGCGCCTGGGAGTGCGCGTCCGGCAGCCAGGCGTGCAGCGGCGCCAGCCCCGCCTTGGTCCCGAACCCGACCAGCAGCAGCAACACCGCGATCCGGGTCACTCCCGGGTCCAGGCCCGGCGCGGCGGCGGCCAGCGCCGTCAGGTCCAGCCCGTCGGTGCCCGGCGCGTAGGAGGCGGCGTAGTTCAGCAGCAGCGTGCCCAGCAGCGCCAGCGCGATGCCCGCCGAGCAGATCACCACGTACTTCCAGGCCGCCTCCACCGCCGAACGGACCCGCCGCTGCCCGACCAGGAACGCCGTGCAGATGGTGGTCGCCTCCACCGCCACCCACAGCACGCCCAGGCTCGAGGCCAGCACCGCGCACGCCATCGCGGCCAGGAACAGCTGGACCAGCAGGCAGTGCCGGCGGGCGGTGCGGGGGGTGGCGCGGGCGGCGGCGATCTCGGTGGCGAAGTGGGCGGGGGTGGCCACGGCGGCCAGCAGCGCCACGGCGCCGATCACGACCAGCATGAACGCGGACAGCGCGTCCACCCGCACCATCCCGCCCAGGACCGGGTACGGGCCGTCCCCGGTCACCGCCACGGCGGTGTGGATCGCGGCGGCCAGCACTGTCGCGGCGGTGAGCGCGCCGATCCAGGCGGTGGCCCGGCGCCAGCCGAGCGCGGCGTACGCGGCGGCACCCAGCACCGGCGCCAGCACCGTCAACATCACTGTCATCAGTCGTGCAGCTCCCGTAGCTCGCCGAGGTCGGTGTCGCCGAACGTCTCGTGCATCCGGGCGGTGAGGATGCGCAGCACCAGCACCGCCAGCAGCACGTCCAGCGACACCCCCAGCTCGACGATCAGGCTCAGCCCGGACATGGTCAGGAAACCGACGGCGGTGATCCCGTTGTCCATCAGCAGGAAGCCGACCAGCTGCGACACCGCCCGCCGCCGGGTCACCAGCACGAAGAACCCGATCAACAGCACGGCCACGCCGACCGGGATGGCCCTGGTCGCCGGCGACGGGTTCAGCGCCACCAGCGGCTGCGAGATCGCGTACGCCAGCAGCGTCAACGCCGCCGCGACCAGCAGCGACGTCCCTACAGCGACTGTTTTCTCCGCCTCCGCCCCCGCCACCACCGGCCGGGTCTCCGCGCGCTCCTGCCCCGCGCCGGCCAGCGCGCGCCGCAGCAACGCCGGCAGCACCCCCGCGCGCAGCACCAGCAGCCCGACGGCCACGGCAAGAAGCTCCGGCGAATCCTGCCCGGCCGCCAGCACACCGACCAGCAGCGCCAACGCCACCCCCTGCACGGCGAACACCCGGATGGTCACCGGCAGCTCCCGCCGCCACAACACCAGCACGGCCGTCACCAGCAACCCCGCGCTCGCCACCTCCAGCGCCTGCGTATGCGTCACCGCTCTCCCCTCGCTCGCACACCCACTCCGTCCGTCACACATGCGCTACAGCACGTGTGCGACGTACGAACCCGCTGCGTGAGCATTCGGTCAGTCCAGGAAGTACGAGGTTGTGGCGGCTAGGAGGGCGAGCAGGAAGGAGGCGGCCAGGAGCTCGGGGACGCGGAAGAGTCGCTGCTTGGCGAGGAAGACCTCGGCGGCGGCGAGCGCGGTGCCGAGCAGGCCGACCTTGGCGACCAGGGCGAGCACGCCGATCCCCAGCGCGGCCGGGGTGGCGGTGGTGGCGATGCCCCAGGGCAGGAACAGGTTCGCCAGCAAGCCCAGGAACACCGCCAGGCGCATCGCCGAGGCCAACTCCACCAACGCCAGGTCCGGCCCGGCGTACTCCAACACCATCGCCTCGTGCACCATCGTCAACTCCAGATGCGTCGACGGGTTGTCCACCGGCAACCGCCCAGTCTCCGCGACCACCACAACCACCAACGCCACCGCCGCCAACAACGACACCGGCGAAACCACCCGCGACGGATCACGCACCGTCGCCGCCACAATGTCGGCCAGGTTCGTCGACCCCACCCGCACCGACAACGC
>NZ_JIAI01000015.1 GCF_000620785.1 Actinospineispora acaciae DSM 45401
CGACTGCTCTGCGACGCCTGCGTCGTCCCGGTCGTACTCGGCGGCAACAGCGAAGTCCTCGACGTCGGCCGCACACAACGCACCGCCACCAAACCACAACGCGACGGACTCACCGCACGAGACCGCGGCTGCGCCTACCCCGGCTGCGACGCCAAGGCCTACCGATGCCAAGTTCACCACGTCGTGCACTGGGCTCACCGAGGCCGCACCGCGATCCATTCGATGGTGATGCTCTGCGTCACCCACCACCGCATGATCCACCGCGCCGGCTGGACCATCCACATGGTCGACGGATGGCCAGAATTCATCCCACCAAAATGGCTCGACTACACCCAAACACCACGACGCAAACCCAAACCATACGACATACTGCGAACCTGATTAGGTCGTTGCGGCCAGTTCCTCGTTGATGAGTGCGATGCTCGCGCTTGCTCCCAGGCGGGTGGCGCCGGCAGCGATCAGGTCGGTTGCGAATGCATAGGTACGGATTCCGCCGGACGCTTTGATGCCGAGCGGGGCATTGCCGAGCGCTTTTCGGATCAGGGTGACGTCGGTGAGCCTGGCGCCACCGGTTGGGTGGTATCCGGTGGAGGTTTTGACGAAGTCGGCGCCGGCGGCGGCGACGATTCCGACCAGTCGGGTCAGTTCCTGCTCGGTCAGCGCGGTGGCCTCGATGATGACCTTGAGGGTGGCGCCCTCGGTGGCGTCGCGGACGGCGCGGATGTCGGACTCGGCCGTGTCGAAGTCACCACCTTTGACGGCGCCCAGGTTGACCACCATGTCGATCTCGGTGGCGCCTTCGGCGCGGGCCTGGGTGGCCTCGGCGGACTTGATTGTGGAGCGGGACGCGCCGAAGGGGAAGCCGACGACGGTGCACAGTGCGACGGTCGAGCCGGTGAGGGTGGCGGCGGCGTGGCTGGCCCAGTAGGGGTTGACGCAGACCGCTTTGAGCTCGTACTGGATGGCTTCGGCGCAGAGCCGCTCGATGTCGGCGGCGGTCGCCTCGGGTTTGAGCAGGGTGTGGTCGATCATGGACCCGAGGGCTGACGGCATGGCGGTCAGGGTGCCGGCGAGTTCGGCGGGCTGTCAATCGGGTGGTGGTGGGCGCGGGCGAGCAGGGCGGCCAGGTCGGGGAGCAGGGCGCGGTCGGCATCCAGCCAGTCGAGGTCGGCGAGGGTGGCGGGGTGGAGCCAGCGCACGGCGGCGTGTTCGACGGCGCGGGGTTCGGGCGAGCGGGCCAGCAGGGTGGCGGCGTAGATCCGGAGGAGCTTGGTGGTGCCCAGCGGCTGGTCGGCGCCGACGCGGTGGGTGACGGTGATCCGGGCGCCGAGTTCTTCCCAGCATTCGCGGCGCAGCGCGGCCACCTCGGACTCGCCGGGCTCGACCTGGCCGCCCGGCAGCTCCCAGCGGCCGGCCAGCTCGGGTGGCTCGGCGCGCCGCTGTGCCAGCAGACGGCCGGCGCGCACGATCGCGGCGCCTACGACTATGCCCGTCATGCGATCGAGTCGTCCGGCGGGGTCGCGGCGGGCCAGCGGGCCTCGACTCGGGCGCCGCCGTCGGGGGCGGTGGACATTCGGACGGTGCCGGAGCGGCCGGTGACCAGCGCGGAGACCAGCGCCAGCCCGAGCCCGGCACCGCCGCTCACGCCGCCGCGGTCCGCCTCCAGGCGGGTGAAGCGGTCGAACACCCGCTGTTGGTCCGCCTCCGGGACGCCTGGGCCGTCGTCGTCCACCACCAGGCGCGCGGCCCGACCCGCCGGCAGCACCGACACCCGTACCCGTGACCGGGCGTACCGGCACGCGTTGGCCAGCAGGTTGTCCAGCACCAGCGCCACCTCGCCCGGAGACGCCGCCGCCCACACCGGGACCGGGGCGGTGAGCGTCACGGCGGGACCGGGGGCGGGTTCGGGCGCGGAGGTCTGGGTGGCGCGCGCGATGGCGGTGCTGGCCTCGGCGACCATGTCCACGGCGGTGGCGGGTGGGCGGGCGCCGGCGTCCGCGCGGGCCAGCGCGAGCAGGTCGGAGAGCAGCTCGGACAGCCTGGCCGCCTCGGTGGCGACCGAGCGCAGGGTGTCCTCGGCCAGGGCCGGGTCGGGGTGCATCACGGCCACCTCGGCCTGCGCGCGGATGGCCGCGACGGGGGAACGCAGCTCGTGGGCGGCGTCGCCGGTGAAGCGTTCCAACCGGGCGGACGCGCTGTCCCGGCGGGCCAGCAGCTCGTTGAGCTCCTCGGCGAGCGAGCGCAGCTCGTCGGTTGCCGGTGGGACCGGCAGGCGCTCGCCGGGCGGGAGGCTGGCGGCGGCGGAGCGCATCCGGCCCACCGGCCGCAGCGCCAGGCCCACCGCGGTCCAGGCGGCCAGCGACACCCCGAACGCGGCGAGCACGGCGGCCAGGCTCAGGCCGATGGCGCCGCGGCGCAGCACCGAGCTGTAGCCGACCAGGTCGGCGGCGGCCAGCACCAGCCGGGGCGAGCCGTCCGGGGCGATCGCCGAGACCCCCAGCCAGCGGGTCGGCGCGCCCGGGCCGTACTCGGTGACCGAGTCCCCGCTGGCCAGCCGGCGCAGCAACTCGGGGCTCAGCGGCAGCGGGCGACCGTCGTCGAGGGGGCGGCCGGCGGTGTCCGAGACCCGGATGTGGATCTCGCCGGAGACGCCGTCCAGGGAGGCGTCGCCGGGCACCACCGAGTCTTCCGGCACGCCGGCGGAGAGCCGGCCGACGGCGGTCGCGGCGGCGCGGGCCAGCTCGACGTCCACCGCGCCGGTGATGGTGATCCCGACCAGGCCGGTCGCCACCCAGGCCAGTGCGCCGGAGGCGAGCATGGCCACGCCGGCGACGGCGACCGTGATACGCACCCGCAAGCTGCGGCGGGCCCACCAGCCGGCGAGCACCGCCGGCGTTTTCACCCCGAGGCTCCCACCCGGTAGCCGTGGCCGCGCACGGTGCGCAGCAGGTGTCCGGCTCCCACGGCCTGCAGCTTACGACGCAGGTAGCCGACGTATACCTCGACCGCGTTGCGACTCGCCGCCTGCTCGCCGCCCCAGGCCAGTCGCAGCAGCTCGTCCTTGCTGAGCACCGTGTCCGGCCGGCTGGCCAGGGCGTGCAGCACCGCGAACTCGCGCGGGCTCAGCTCCACCGAGTGGCCGGCCCAGCTGACCTGCTTGGTGGCCGGGTCCACGGTCAGCTCGCCGAGGCGCAGCCGCCGCCCGGACCCGCCGCGCTCGGCGTCCCGGCGCCGCAGCAGCGCCTTGACCTGCGCCACCAGCACCACGAACGAGAACGGTTTGACCAGGTAGCCGTCCGCGCCGAGGTCCAGCCCGTCGGCCTGGTCCACCTCGCCGTCCTTGGCCGAGATCAACAGCACCGGGGTGTCCACGCCCTCGCGGCGCAGTTGCTCGAGCACCCGGTAGCCGGACAGGCCGGGGATGATGATGTCCAGCAGGATCAGGTCGAAGCTGCCGGTGAGCGCGGCGCGCAGCGCGGTGGGGCCGTCGGCGGCGGTGACCACGTCGAGGCCCTCGGCGGTCAGCCCACGGCCGAGGGCGGTCCGCACCCCGGCCTCGTCGTCCACAACCAGCACCCTTGGCATCGGGAACGAAGCTACGCCCACAACCGTCTCACCCGGATCGGCCCCTCTCAGGGCGTTCTCAGAGCGGATGGTTCAGGCTGAGGCGCATGAATCCCCGAGGCCCGGCGGTCCTCGGCCCAGGCATGACGGCCGGGGTCGGGCGCGCAGGCTGCCCGGGGGGCGCCGCACCCGAGCCGACGAGCCGCGCATGAGCACCGTCAAGATCGCGCTGATGGTGTCCGGGGTGGCCGCCGTGGCGCTGGTATCGGTGCTGGTCACCGGGCCGTTCGGAGGTCCGGCCCCGGCGCCGGCCGGAGCGCCGTTGCCGCCGGTCAGCGCGGGTGAGCTGATCGCCTCGATCCGCGGCGCCAAGCCCGGCCCGATGGCCGGCACGGTGTCGGTGGACGTCCGGCTCGGGCCGGCCGCCGCCTCGCTGTGGCCCCGGCGGGGCTCGGAGGTGGCGCGGCTGTGGTCGGACGGCGACGGGCGCCGGCGCGTCTCGCTGCCCGGGGCGGACGGCGAACGCACGATCGTGGACGACGGCGACACCGTCTGGTGCTGGAACTCGACCACCCGATCGGTCATGAAATTTCCCTCCGGCCCGGCGGCGGGCGGCACGGGCACGAACGCGAGCCCGGGTCCGCTGGGCCTGCTCGCCGGCGACGAGCCGCTGGCCAACCCCGCCGACGCCACCACCGCGGTGCTCGGGCTGCTGGCGTCGGACAGCATGGCCAGGGTGGACCCGCCGACCAGCGTCGCCCGCCGCGACGCCTACCAGCTCGTGCTCGCCCCGCTGCCCACCGAGCGCACCATGCTGCGCGAGATCAGGGTCGCGGTGGACACCCAGACGCGGCTGCCGCTGGAGGTGTCGGTGCTGGCCAACGGGCTGCCCGAGCCGGCGCTACGGATCGCGTTCACCGACGTCGGCTTCGGCCGGCAGGACCCGGCGCTGTTCCGGTTCGCCCCGGCGCCCGGCGTCGCGGTGCGGGAGCGCCCGGCCCCGCCGCCCGCCCCCACCCTGGTCGGCAAGGGCTGGGACACGGTTGTGGTGCGCCGGGACCGTGGCGCCGCGGCGACCTGCGGCGGCGGGCGGGCGGCGCCGTTCCCGCCCCGGTTGAGCAGCCCGATCAGCGGCCCGTGGGGGCAGGGACGGCTGGTGAGCACGCCGATCGGCACCGCCGTGCTCACCGCCGACGGCCGGCTGGCCACCGGCGCGGTCCCGGTCCAGGTGGTCACCGAGGCGCTGGCCGGCACCGAGGCCCCGGCCCGATGAGGTCGCCCGGCTCGACCCGACCGCCGAGGGGGACCGACCTGCCGGCCCCGCCCACCGCGCACCGGCTCCCGCCCGCGGTGCGGCTGCGCGCGCTGCGCAAGGTGTACCGGCACGTGGTGGCGCTGGAGTCGGTGGACCTGGACGTGCCGGCAGGCTCGATCCTGGGCCTGGTCGGCTCGAACGGCTCCGGCAAGACGACGCTGCTGCGCCTGATGCTCGGCCTGGCCCGGCCCACCTCCGGCAGCGTGCGGCTGCTCGGCGAGCCGATGCCGGCCAGCGCCGCGTCGGTGCTGCCGCACGTGGGCGCGCTGGTCGACGGGCCGGGGTTCCAGCCGTTTCTGTCCGGGCGCGACAACCTGACCCGCAGCGCCAGCGCCGAACCGCTGCTCCCGACCGCCGCGATCCCGGGCGCCGTGGACGCCGCGCTGCACCGGGTGGGGCTGGACCGCACCGCCGCGGACCGCCGTTACCGCTCGTACTCCCTCGGCATGAAGCAACGCCTCGGCCTGGCCGCCGTGCTGCTGGCCCCGCGCCGGCTGGTGGTGCTGGACGAGCCGACCAACGGGCTCGACCCGGCCGGCACCCACGAGGTCCGCCGGCTCATCACCGAGCTGCACGCCGCCGGCTGCACCATCCTCATCGCCTCGCACCTGCTCGCCGAGGTGGAGCGGACCTGCACGCACGTGGCGGTGCTGACCGGCGGGTCGGTGGTGGCCACCGGCGAGCTGGCCGCGCTGCCGACCGCCGACGACGCCGCGCTCGAAGTGACCACCGCCGAGCCCGACGCCGCGCTGTCCGCCCTGCGCTCCGCGCGCGTCGCCGGGTACGTCGAGCGCGGCATGGTGGTCGCGCCGCTGGCCGGGACGTCGCCGGAGGAGGTGCTGCGCACGCTGGTACGGGCCGGGGTCCCGGTCACCGAGGCCCGCCGCACGCGCACCGGGCTGGAGGAGCTGTTCGTCCGCCTCACCGAAGAGGGATCATGATCGCCAGGCTGCTGCGCGCCGAGCTGGTCTACGTGCTGCGCCGGCGCCGGACGGTGGTCGCGCTCGGGGTGCTCGCGGCGGTGCCGGTGGTGCTCGGCGTCGGGGTGGCGGCCAGCTCGGGACCCGGCGGTCCGGGGGTCGGGACGGAGGCCGGCATGCCCCGGTCCGGGCTGATGGCGGCATCGGCGGAGAACGGGCTGATGCTGCCGGTCATCGCGCTGGTGGTGGCGCTGGCGCTGCTGTTGCCGCTGGCGGTGAGCATCCCGGCGGCGGACGCGCTGGCCGGCGAGGCCGCGCACGGCAGCCTGCGCGGACTGCTGCTGGCGCCGGTGAGCCGGCCGAGGCTGGTCGCGGTCAAGGCGGCCGGCGTGCTCGCGGTCGCCGCGCTGGCGGTGCTGGCGGTGACGGTGGCCGGCGTGCTCGCCGGGCTGGGCATCGTGGGCGGCGGCGGGGCGCTGCTCACCCTGTCCGGGACGACCATAGAGCCCGGCGCGGCGCTGGCCAGGGTGGCGCTGGCGGCGGGCTGGACGTTGCTGCAGGTGCTCGCGGTCGGCGCGGTCGCGCTGGCCGTCTCCTCGGTCACCGACCGCGCGATGGTGCCGGTGGGCACGGTGGTCGGCGGCGTGGTCGTCTCCGGCCTGCTCGCCGGCGTGCCGTCGCTGGACTGGCTGCGCCCGTGGCTGCTGACCACCCGCTGGCCCGCGCTGGTCGACGTCCTGCGCGACCCGCTGCCCGGCGACACCCTGGCCCGAGGCGCACTGCTCGCGCTCGGCTACCTCGCACTCGGTCTGGTGATCGCGGTAGCCGGCACCGTGCGTCGGGAGGCGTGAACGGGCACCATGCCCGGCATGGCCGAACTTCTGAACGATGATGCCGTCACCGAAGCGCTGCGCGGGCTGCCCGGATGGGAACGTGACGGCAACACGATCGTGCACTCCGCGAAGCTGCCCAGCTTCCCGGCCGCCATCGCGGTGGTCGACCGGGTGGCCGAGCTGGCCGAGCGCGCCAACCACCACCCGGACATCGACATCCGCTGGCGAACCCTGACTTTTCGCTGCTCGACGCATTCCGAGGGCGGCATCACCGACCTCGACATCGCGCTGGCCGCCCAGATCTCCGAGCAGATCCGCTCCGCCCAGTCCTGACGTCACCCCACCGGGCACCGAACACCACGATTGTTATCTCATGTAACACGCTTCGCGGCGCCACCGATCCCACCGGCAACCTCGCAACATCAAGTCAACCTCAAGCCGCGCCGCGAAGGATCCACCATGAGCCAACCCGGCCCCGACCGGCAACTACCGCAACTACCCCGCTACCCGCACCCGCCGCTCGCCTCGCGCCTGCCCCAGCGCCCGCTCCCCGGCACCCGCCCGCAGGCCCTACCGCCCCCACCGAAACCACCGGCCAACGGCTTCGGGATCGCCGCGCTGGTGCTCGCCGTCATCGGCCTGGTCTTCGAGTTCGTGCCGCTCAGCGGCTTCGTGTCGTTCATCAGCGGCGCGGTCGGCGTCGGGTTCGGCGTCCTTGGCGTGCTCCGCGACGGCAGGGGGCTGGCCAACCTCTGGCTCTGTGGCCTCGGCGCGGCGCTCAGCCTCACCGCCCTGGTGCTGGGCATCTGGAACATGGCGGCCACCACCCAACCGACCGCCGCACCGGCCGACGACCCCGGCTCGGCCGGCCGCCGCTAACCGAGCGCGGCGGCGAGGCGTTCGGCCCGCCGGCGGTGGTCGCGGCGGGCGGTCAGGGCCTCGTCGAGGGTGACCTCCACGAACCTGGTCCGGGTGTTGGGCGCGGACTGCGCCACCACGTCCAGGTCGCAGCTGATCACCGTGGCGATCATCATGTAGCCGCCGCCGGACACCGCGTCCCGGTGCAGGATGATCGGCTCGACGCTGCCGGGGACCTGGATGGACCCGATCGGGTACGGCGCGTCGACGATGTTGGACGGGTCCTGCCCGGCACCGAACGGCGGCGTCCGTTCCACCGTCTCCAGCCCGGGTCCGTCGTAGCGGAACCCGACCCGGTCGGCCACCGGGGTGAGCGTCCAGGTGGTGGACAGGAACGTCTCCCGCCCGGCCGGGGCCAGCACGTGGTCGTAGAGGCCCATTACGACCCGGACCTCGACGTCCTTGGACAACACCGGCCACAGCTCCTCGGGCACCGCCCGACCCGGGGTCGACGGACCGGACCCGGCACCGACCGGCAGCACGTCCCCGGCCACCAGCGAGCGGCCCTCCACCCCGCCCAGCGCCCCCAGCGCGTACGTCGACCGGCTGCCGAGCACGACCGGCACGTCGATCCCGCCGGCGACCGCGATGTACGCCCGGGCACCGCCCTTCACGAACCCGAAGTCCAGCACGTCCCCCGCCGCCACCGCGAACGACTCCCACAGCGGCCGCTCCTCGCCGTTGACCTTCGGCGGCAGCGACGCGCCGGTCACCGCGACCACCGCGTCCTCGGTGAACACCAACTCAGGCCCCAGGTAGACGCACTCCAGCGCGGCGTCCCCGGGCGAGTTGCCGACCAGGCGGTTCGCGGCGGCCAGCGAGTACAGGTCCAGCGCCCCGGACGGCGGGATGCCCAGGTCGTAGTAGCCGTTGCGGCCGGTGTCCTGCACCGTGGTGGACAGGCCGGGCTTGCGCACCTCAATCGGCACGGAGCACCTCCAGCAGGCGGGCGTTGAAGCCGTCCGGGTCCTCCAGGAACGGCCGCGGGCCGAAGTCGACCTCGCGGGCGCGGATCCGGTACTCACCGGCGGAGACCTGGCCGAGCAGCGAGTCGTACTCGTCGCGCTCGACCGGCGTGAACTTCACGATGTCGCCGGGGCGGAAGAAGACCATGAAGTCCGCGAAGTCGGGCATCGACTGGGACGGGTCGTAGATCGGCGCGGGGGTGATGCCGAACATCTGGTAGCCGCCGGCGCCGCGCACGGAGTAGATGCAGCCGAAGCAGCCGCCGTGCCCGACCGTCTGCTTGGGCGTGTCGGTGCGGGGGCGCAGGTACTTGGGGACCACGAGCTGGCGCTCCCGGGGCACCATCTGGAACATGAACGGCAGCCCGGCCACGAAGCCGACCATCGAGGTGAACCACGGCGAGCCGGAGTGCGCCGCGATGAACTCCTCGGCGCCGGACAGCCCGTTGATCCGCGCCGCGTACTCGATGTCGGTGGCGTCCGGGTCCTGGTGGCGGTCGCGGAAGCGCAGCAGCGTCTCGGTCGTCCACGGGTCGCGGTAGAGCACCGGGATCTCCACCACCCGGGTGGCCAGGCTGAAGTCCGAGGCGTCGCCGACCTTGCGCTCGATGTCGCGCAGGTGCTCCAGCAGGGTGTCCGGCTCCAGCACGTCCGGGTCGTAGCGGACCTGGTAGGACGCGTTCGCCGGGCAGATCTCCAGCACGCCGTCCGGGCGCTGCGCGCGCAGCGAGGTGGTGATCGCCATGGCCCGGAAGTTCGCCCGCAGGCTCATCTCCTCGGCCAGCTCGACGAAGATGTGCTCGTCCCCGCCCCAGCTGTACCGGGCCGGCGTGGCGTTCTCGCTCATGATCCACCCTCCGACAGCCACCGTTCGAGCGTGCCGGTGTCGAACGTGCCCTCGACGAACCACGGCTGGTCCAACAGCTCGAGGAGGAACGCCGTGGTGGTCGGGACGCCCTCGATGACCAGCTCGCCGAGCGCGCGCCGCGACCGCGCCAGCGCCGTCGGCCGGTCCGGACCCCACACCACGACCTTGGCCAGCAGCGAGTCGTAGAACGGCGTGACCTGCCCGCCCTCAGCGACCCAGGTGTCCGTCCGCACCCACGGCCCGCCGGGCAGCTCGACGGCATCCAGACGCCCCGGCGCCGGCAGGAAGCCGCGGTCCGGGTCCTCCGCGCACACCCGGAACTCGACGGCGTGCCCGCGCGCGGTCACGTCCTCCCGCCGGGGCAACGGCGCCCGGGACGCCAGCCGCAGCTGGGCGGCCACCAGGTCCAGACCGGTGACCATCTCGGTGACCGGGTGCTCGACCTGGATGCGGGTGTTCATCTCGATGAAGAAGTACTCGCCGGACTCCTCGTCGACCAGGAACTCGCAGGTCCCGGCGCCGCGATAGCCGACATGCCGGCACAGCCGCACGGCCGCCGCCGTCATCTCCTCCCGGGTCCGAGACGAGATGCCAGGCGAGGGCGCCTCCTCCACGACCTTCTGCCGGCGCCGCTGCAGCGAGCACTCGCGCTCGAACACATGGATGGCGTCCGAGCCGTCCCCGAGCACCTGCACCTCGACATGCCGGGCGCCGCGCACGAACCGCTCCAGGTACATCCGTCCGTCGCCGAACGCGCTCGCCGCCTCCCTGGACGCCTGCCCGAACGCACCCGCCAACTCACCGGAGTCGGAGACCACCCGAATGCCGCGCCCACCACCGCCGGCCGCCGCCTTGAGCATCACCGGATAGCCGACCTCGGAAGCGGCGGCCACCGCGGCGGCCACGTCGTCGACTCCGTCCTCCGTGCCGGGCACCGTCGGCACCCCGGCCTCCGAAGCGACCCGCCGCGCCCGCACCTTGTCGCCCATCCGCTCGATCACCGCCGCGTCGGGGCCGACGAACGTCAGGCCCGCGTCCGTGACCGCCGCCGCGAACCCGGCCCGCTCGGACAACAGCCCGTACCCCGGGTGCACCGCGTCCGCCCCGGACTCCCTGGCCGCCGCCACGATCGCGTCAGCCACCAGGTAGCTCTTGGCCACCGGCGCCGGGCCGATGTTCACCACGGCGTCCGCCAGCCTGGCGTGGGCCGCGCCGGCGTCCGCGTCACTGGCCACCGCCACGGTCTCGATGCCCAGGTCACGAGCCGCCCGGATGATCCGTACCGCGATCTCACCCCGGTTCGCGACCAGCAGCCGCTTCATCCCGAAGCCTCGTCGACGTCCACGACCAACAACGCCTGACCGGCGTCCACCACCGCCTCGGCGTCCTCCGCATACTCCACGACGGTCCCGGCCACCCCGGCCTCCACCGGGTAGAACGTCTTCATCACCTCGACCAGCCCCACCGTGTCGTCCGGCCCGACCTTCTGGCCGGCCTTGACGTACTCCGGGCTGTCCGGGTCCGGCCGGCGGTAGAACACGCCGGGGATCGGGGACACGACCTCGTGACGGGGCATCACGGCACCTCGCTGTGCTGGTGGTTTTATGACAGGTACGGCTGGAGCGCGGCGTGCACGGCCTTGGCCAGGTCCACCGCCCCCGGCGTGTCGGAGTGCACGCACACGCAGTCTGCCCGCATCGGGATCTCGGTGCCGTCCACCGAGGTGGCGACCCCGTCCCGCACCGCCCGCACCGCGCCCTCGGCGGCTGCGGCCGGGTCGTACGCCACGTGCTCCCTGGTGATGATCAGCGAGCCGTCGGCGCGGTAGTCCAGGTCGGTGTAGTACTCGGCGATGAACCCCTGCGCCCGCGCGCCCCACACGCGCTCGTGCACCGTGTTCGCCATGCCCATCAACGGCACGTCGAACACGTCGGCGGCGGCGCCGACGGCCTTCGCGGTCGCCTCGTCGCGGGCCGCCAGGCCGTACAGCGCGCCGTGCGCCTTGATGTGGTTGAGCTCCATGCCCCGCTCGCGCAGGAAGCCGGCCAGCGCGCCGACCTGGTAGACCACCGAGGCGGTCAGCTCGTCGGCGTCCATCTTCAGCTCCCGGCGGCCGAAGCCGTCGCGGTCCGGGAAGGAGGGGTGCGCGCCGACCCTGACCGAGTGCCGCTCGGCCAGGGCCACCGTCGCACGCATCACCACCGGGTCCGAGGCGTGGAACCCGCAGGCCACGTTCGCCACCGTGATGTAGGGCATGATCCCTTCGTCGTCACCGCAGCGGTAGATGCTGTAGGCCTCGCCCATGTCGCAGTTGATCGCAACCATGATGCGGCTCCTCACCTCTCGCGGGTGCCTGACACCATCCCAGACCGCAACCGAAACCGCATGCCCGTCAGTCCTGGCCGGACTCCCCGGACACGTCGCCGTGCGGCACGTGCTGGGCGGGGATCACGCCGAGCTTGCCGGCCTGGTAGTCCTCGAAGGCGGTGAGCACCTCGGCGCGGGTGTTCATCACGAACGGCCCGGCCCACGCGATCGGCTCGCGGATCGGCAGCCCGCCCAGGATCACCACGTCCAGCCCGGCCAGCCGCGACTCCTGCTTGACCGCGCCACTGACCGTCAACACCTCGCCCGGGCCGAGCACCGCGAGCTGGCCGGTCCGCACCGGACGGCCCTCGGCGCCCACCGTCCCTGCCCCGGAGAGCACGTAGACCAGCGCGTTGAAGTCCCGCCGCCAGGGCAGCCTGACGGTCGCGCCCGGGCTGATCGTGGCGTGCATCATGGCCATCGGCGTGTACGTCGACCCCGGGCCTCGGTGCCCGGCGATGTCGCCCGCGATCACCCTGACCAGCGCGCCACCGTCGGGCGTGGTCAGCAGCACCGAGTCCGACGCGCGCAGGTCCTGGTACTTCGGTTCGAGCCACTTGTTGGCCCTGGGCAGGTTCACCCACAGCTGCAGCCCGTGGAACAGGCCACCGCTGACCACCAGGTGCTCCGGCGGCCGCTCGATGTGCAGCACGCCGCTACCGGCCGTCATCCACTGCGTGTCGCCGTTCGTGATCGAGCCGCCGCCGCCGTGCGAGTCGGCGTGCTCGAAGATCCCGTCGATGATGTAGGTGACCGTCTCGAAGCCGCGGTGCGGATGCCAGTCGGTGCCCTTCGGCTCGCCGGGGGCGTACTCCACCTCGCCCATCTGGTCCATGTGCACGAACGGGTCCAGCTCGCGCAGGTCCACCCCGGCGAACGCCCTGCGCACCGGGAAGCCCTCGCCCTCGAAGCCGGACGGCGCCGTCGTCACCGACCGCACCGGCCGCTCGACGGCCTCCGGCGCGGGCTCCGGGATGCGGGCCAGGGTCGTGATGTCAGAAACTGTCACGGCTGGCATGATCTCCTCCTCACGAAGTCCTTAAAATCTGAACGACCCGTGGAACGTCGGCTTACCGGTCAAACATTCCCCAGTCATCAAGTTTTGAAGCACACTAGAATCACCGCCCGTGACCGGTTGGCGAGACGAGGCGCGGGAGCGCGCCTGGCGCACCTACATCGAGGCAAGTGTGCGCCTCCAAACCCGCCTGGACGAGTGCCTGCAACACGACACCGGGCTGAGCCTGATCGACTATCACGTGTTGCTGCTGCTCAGCGAGGCGAACGACCAGCGGCTGCGGATGGGCGAGCTGGCCGGCAGGCTGGTGTTCTCCCCGAGCCGGCTGACCTACCAGGTCTCCTCGATGGAGAAACGCGGCCTGGTGCTGCGCGAACGCACCCCGGAGGACCGCCGAGGCACCCGGGCGGTGCTCACCGCGGCCGGCCTGCACGCCCTGCGCGCCGCCTGGCCGCCGCACAGCCGCGCGATCCACGACCTGTTCCTGGACGACCTGGACGACGACGAGGTGGAATGCCTCGGACGGATCTTCTCCCGGGTCGGCGCGCGCCTCGGCGGGTGACCGCTCGCGAGTGACGAGCATGGCCGTAGCCACGCTCGCCACTCACGACGTCCCCGGGTCAGGCCGCCGGCTCGTCGACCACCTCGAACCCGCGCTCGATCCAGTCCTCCGCCACCGGCTCGCCGGACAGCGCACCGGCCAGCCGCAGGTGTCGGCCGGCCTCGTCGTGACGGTTGCGCCGCTGCAGCGTCCGCCCCAGCAGCAGGTGCGCGTACGCCTCGACGGGATCCCGCTCGAGCACCTCACGCAGCTGCGCCTCGGCCCGTCCCAGCTGGGCGGAGTGGAAGTAGGCGCGCGCGAGCAGCAGCCGCAGCGACACGTCGCCGCCCGCCTCCCCGACCAGCTCGGCCAGCATCCTCGACGCCGTCACGTAGTCCCCGGCCTCGAAGAACATCACCGACCGCTCGTAGTTCTCCATGAACGTCTCGGACATCCCGCGCTACCTCCTCTCCCCTCACTCTCCGCGCGCTATAACACAGCGGCCCTCCCGCGCATTCCCACCACGAGGTGGGGCTGTCCCCCGCCGCGACCTCGGGTTTGCCCCGGATCTTCTCGGGCCTGCTCCCTCGCCGGTCACCGGTAGGAGCTGACAACCTCAGGACCGTGGACGCCGAGGTGCCGGTGCTGATCGTCGGGGGTGGGCCGGTCGGGCTCACCGCCCGGGCGCTGCTGGAGCGCTGGGGGGTACGGACCCTGCTGGTCGAGAAGCGGCGCGAGCTGTCGCCGTTCCCCCGGTCCCGGCTGGTCAACGTCCGCTCGATGGAGATCTTCCGCCAGCTGGGGCTCGCGGAGGCGATCACGGCGCGCGCGTTCGCGCCGGAGTACGGCCGGATCCGGTTGCGCGACACCCTGTTCGACGGCGACTTCGCCACCGACGCGATGGCCGGGATCAACGCGCCGATACCGGAGAGCCCGGTGATCGGCGCGCTCACCTCGCAGGACCGGCTGGAGCCCACCCTGCTCGCCGCGGCGGACGCCCAGGTGCTGTTCGGGGCCGAGCTGGTCGAGCTGCGCCAGGAGCCCGACGGCCTCGTCACCGCCGTGCTCGCCGACCGGCACGGCGGCGGCAAGGCTCGCGTCCGCGCCCGTTACCTCCTGGCCGCCGACGGCGCGAACTCCACGGTCCGGCACCGGCTGGGGATCGACACCACCGGCCCCGGCGCGTTGCGAAGCTTCACCACCGTCGTGTTCGACGCCGACCTGGACGGCTGGTCCGCCCGCCAGCCCGCCGGCGTCTACGCCACCGCGCACGGGTCGTTCCTGCCGCTGTACCCGGAAGGCGGCTGGGCCTGGCTGGTCCCCACCCCCGACGACCCCGACCGCGCCGACTGGCCCGGCCTGGTCTCGCGCGCCCTCGGCGACGCCACCATGCACCCCGAGGTGCTGCGCGTGCAGCACTGGATGGTGAACGCGTTCGTCGCCGAGCGCTTCGGCCACGGCCGTGTCCTGCTGGCCGGCGACGCCGCGCACGCGATCCCGCCCTCCGGCGGCCTTGGCATGAACGTCGGCCTCGCCGACGCGCACAACCTGTGCTGGAAGCTCGCGGGCGTCCTCAACGGCTGGGCCGGACCGGACCTGCTGAAGACCTACGAGACGGAACGGCAACCCGTCGCGCACCTCAACCTGCGCCAGGCCGTGGCCAACAGCCAACTCTGGGTCCAGGCACAGAACCGGCGCCAGGAACAGCTCCGCAACGGCGGCGCGACCCAGGTCGAGCTGCCCTGGTCGCAGCGGTACTTCGCCCAGCTCGGCCTGGTGCTCGGCGTCGCCTACCGCTCCACCGCCGTCCTCACCGACGACGACACGCCGCCCCAGGACGACCAGGGCACCGACTACGTCCCCACCGCGGCGCCGGGCCACCGCATGCCGCACCTCTGGCTCACCGACGGCGAGTCCACGCTCGACACGCTCGGCGAGTGGTTCACGCTGCTCACGCCCGACCCCGCTTACTGGGAACGGCTGACCACGCCACCGTGGCCGCTGCGCATCGAGGCCCTGCCCGAGGCGCTCGGCTGCGGCCCGCACGGGGCATTCCTGGTGCGGCCCGACGGCCACATCGGAGCCCGCTGGCGTGACCGCCCGCCGCACCGGGGCGCCCTGCACGACGCCCTGACCGCGATCACCCGCGCTACCGGCGGATGGTCAGCCCCACCCGCTGGAACTCCTTGAGGTCGGAGTAGCCGGTCTTGGCCATCGCGCGGCGCAGCGCACCGAACAGGTTGATCGTGCCGTCCGGCCAGTCCGAGGGGCCGAACAGCACGGTCTCCAGGTCGCGGCCCCTGGGCTCCAGCCCGATCACCTCGCTGCGCGGCAACGACGGGTGCGCGGCGGCCGGGGTCCAGTACAGGCCGGAGGCCGGCGAGTCGTCCGCGTCGGCCAACTGCTCGCCGAGCATCACGGCGTCCGCGCCGCAGGCGATCGCCTTCGCGATGTCGCCGGAGCCGAAGATCCCACCGTCCGCGATCACGTGCACATACCGCCCGCCGGTCTCGTCCAGGTAGTCGCGGCGGGCGGCGGCGGCGTCCACGATCGCGGTGGCCATCGGCACCCCGATGCCCAGCACGGCGTCCGTGGTGGTGGCCAGCGACTCGCCGTAGCCCACCAGCACGCCCGCCGCGCCGGTGCGCATCAGGTGCATGGCCGTGCGGTAGTCGCCGACCCCGCCGGCCACCACCGGCACGTCCAGGTCCGCGATGAACTGCTTGAGGTTCAGTGGCTCGGCGGCGGCGTGCGAGACGTGCTCGGCGGAGATGATGGTGCCCTGCACGAAGAGGATCTCCACCCCGGCCGCGAGCAGGTGCGGGGTCAGCTCACGGGCGCGCTGCGGGCTGACCCTGGCGGCCACCGTCACCCCGGCCTCGCGCGCCGGGCGCAGCGCCTCGGCGAGCAGGTCGGGCTGGATCGGCGCGGTGTGCAGCTCCTGCAGCAGCCGCACCGCCGCCGGCACGCCGCCCTCCTCGATGTCGCCTTCGGAGGCCTCCACCACGCGGGCCAGCATCGCCTCCGGGTCGGCGTGCCGCGCCCACAGGCCCTCGGCGTTGAGCACGCCCAGCCCGCCGAGCTGGCCGATCCGCACCGCCGTGGCCGGGGACACGATCGCGTCCGTCGGGTGGGTCACCAGCGGTATCTCGAACCGGTAGGCGTCGAGCTGCCAGGCGGTGGACACCTCCTGGGACGTCCTGGTCCGCCGCGACGGCACTATCTCGATGTCATGCAGGTCGTACGCCCGGCGGGCGCTGCGGCCCATGCCGATCTCTACAAGGTCACGCACGGCCGCTAGTGTCCCCTGCCCGGCGCGCGGGGGCGGATCCGGGATCCTTCGCGGTGTGCTGAAACGCGCGACTCGGTGTGCTGAAACGCCCGACTCGCGGACGCATGAGGGCGGGTGGTCACCTGGTCACGTAATTGGGGGCCTCGACGGTCATGGTGATGTCGTGCGGGTGGGACTCCTTGAGGCCGGCGGCGGTGATGCGGACGAGCTGGGCCTGTTGGAGCTCGGGGATGGTGGTGCTGCCGGTGTAGCCCATGCCGGAGCGCAGGCCGCCCAGGAGCTGGTACATGACCTGGGTCAGGGCGCCTCGGAACGGGACGCGGCCCTCGATGCCCTCGGGCACCAGGTTCTCCTCGCTGAGCACGTCGTCCTGGGCGTAGCGGTCGCGGGAGAAGGACTTGCCGCCGCTGTCGCTGCTGCGCCCGCGCATGGCGCCGAGCGAGCCCATGCCCCGGTAGGTCTTGAACTGCTTGCCGCCGACCAGGATCAGCTCGCCAGGGGCCTCCGCCGTGCCGGCCAGCAGGCTGCCCAGCATGACGGTGCTGGCACCGGCGGCGATGGCCTTGGCGATGTCGCCGGAGTACTGGATGCCGCCGTCGCCGATCACCGGGACGCCGGCCGGCTCGCACACCTGGGCCGCCTCGTAGATCGCGGTGATCTGCGGCGCGCCCACGCCGGCCACCACCCGGGTGGTGCAGATCGAGCCCGGGCCGACGCCGACCTTGACGCCGTCCGCGCCCGCGTCCACCAGCGCCTGCGCGCCCTCGCGGGTGGCCACGTTGCCGCCGACGATGTCGACGCCGTCGCCGGTCTCCTTGGCCAGCCTGGCCACCATCTCCAGCACCCGGCGGGAGTGCCCGTGCGCGGTGTCCACCATGATCACGTCGACGCCCGCCTCGGTGAGCAGCATGGCCCGCTCGACGGCGTCCTCGCCGACCCCGACCGCCGCGCCGACCAGCAGCCGGCCGTCCGGGTCCTTGGTGGCCATCGGGTACTGCTCGGTCTTCACGAAGTCCTTGACGGTGATCAGCCCGCGCAGGATGCCCGCGCCGTCCACGATCGGCAGCTTCTCGATCTTGTGCCGGCGCAGCAGCCCGAGCGCGGCCTCCGCCGTCACCCCGACCTGGGCGGTGACCAGCGGCTGGCGGGTCATCACCTCGCTCACCCGGCGGCCGTGGTCGACCTCGAAGCGCATGTCCCGGTTGGTGATGATGCCCAGCAGGGTGCCGTCCGGGTGGGTCACCGGCACGCCGGAGATCCGGTAGCGGGCGCACAGCTCGTCCACCTCGCGCAGGGTGGCGTCCGGCGCACAGGTGACCGGGTCGGTCACCATGCCGGCCTCGGAACGCTTGACCACCTCGACCTGCGCGGCCTGCTCGTTGGCCGACTGGTTGCGGTGCAGCACGCCCATGCCGCCCTGGCGGGCCATCGCGATGGCCATCCGCGCCTCGGTCACCGTGTCCATCGCCGAGGACACCAGCGGCACCCGCAGCCGCACGTTGCGGCTCAGCTGCGACGAGGTGTCCACCGTGCTGGGCAGGACATCGGACTCCGACGGCAGGAGCAGCACGTCGTCGAAGGTCAACCCGAGCCGGGCGAACTTCGGCGGGAGTCCGGCGGTCACCTCGGTGGTCATTGCGGTGGTCAACCCCTCGACGCGGTCTGGAACGGCCCCCTCAATCCTATCCGGCGCCTCTCGTCGCTCGTAGCGTGGCGCCGGGCCCACCGCCGCGCGCATACCACGGACTCCGGTCACGGCGCGGGACGAATCCGAGTACGGTGGAGCGCGTGTCGCAGGATGCCCTACCACCGGACCCGTTCGCCGGCGACCCGCACGACCCGGCGCGGGCGCTGGACAGCCTGCCCGCCGAGGACGTGCTGGAGCCGTTGACCCCCGAGGAACGCGAAGAGATCGTGGAGGATCTCAGCGACCTCGCCGTCTACCAGGCGTTGCTGGAGGAGCGCGGCATCCGGGGCCTGGTGGTGGACTGCGCGGACTGCGGTGAGCAGCACTTCCACGAGTGGAACCTGCTGCGGGCCAGCCTGCGCCAGCTGCTCGACGAGGGCCACATGCGCCGCCACGAGCCCGCCTTCGACCCGGACCCCACGCACTACGTGACCTGGGAGTACTGCCGGGGCTACGCGGACGCGGTGTTCAGCGCGGGCTGAACCGTCAGGCAGGCACAACAAGAGGGGCACCCGTCGGGGCGCCCCTTTTTTGTTTCGCCTTTGACCGTCTAGTTCTGCGGGGGTGGAGCGTTCCCGGCCGGCGCGTTCGCGGTCGGGTAGGGGCGAGCCGGGGCCATGAAGTTCTCGGCGTGCCCGCCCCGGCTCTGGCCCTTCGGCTTCTCGTGCTGCTCGCCGCCGCCGCTCGCACCACCGCTGCCGGAGCCGCCACTCCCGCTACCGCCGCCGCCCTCGTTGCCGTCACCCTCGCTCGGCTTGTTGCGTTGCTTGGTGTTGTCCGGGGGCTGCTTCGTCGTCTCGGTAGCGGGCTTGGTCGTCTCCGGCCGGGTGGTGTCCGTGGCCGGCTTGGACTCCGGGGGCTTGGGCTCCTGCGACGGCTTCGGCCCCGGGGTCGGCCTGCTCTCCGGACCCGGGCGGGTGGAGTCCGACGGCCTTGTCGAGTCGGGCGCCGGGCGGGCCGGGTCGGAGGGCTTGGTGGAGTCGGGCGACGGGCGGGGTTGCTCGGACGGTTTCTGCGACTCCCGCCGGGGGTCGCCGGGGAAGCCCGGGATGCCCGGGGTCGTGCCGGGGAAGCCCGGGAAGCCGGGGTACGTACCGGGGTTGCTTCCGGGGAAGCCGGGGACGTTGGTGGGGTTCGGCCCGGGGAAGCCGGGGTTGCCGGGGAGGGGGAAGCCGGGGCCGCCGGAGCTGCCCGTCTCCGACTTGGGGTAGTCGGGAGCGGACCGGGGGTCGTAGATCGGGCCGCCGCTGCCGGGCTTCTCCGAGCCGCTGGAACCGCTCGAACCGCCGGAGCTACCGGATCCGCTCGAGCTGCTCGAGCTGCTGCTCGACCGGCCGCTGCTGTGCCGGCGCTTCTCGTGCTCGCGCGCCTTCTCGCTGTCCTTGGGGGAGCCGTCCTCGCGGGTGTCGACCCTCTCGCCGTCCTTGGTGTTGTCGGCGACGTCGAGCAGGTTCTCGCTCCTGCGGGTCAGCTCCTCGCGGCGCTGCTGTTCCCGCACGTGCTCCAGGTCCGGCGCGACACCGGCCAGCGCGGCCCTGGCGTCGGCGGGGCGACCCTCGGCCAGCGCCTGCTGCGCGGTGGCCAGCGCCACGTTCACCCTGTCGGCGGCCTCCACGGACTTGGCCCGGTTGGGGTTGAGCAGGCTGGACACGCCCCAGAGCGGGTCGCCCGGCTGGGCCGTGCTGGCGCCGATGGCCACACCGGACAGCGCCATCACCGCGACCGCCGCGGCGGCGGCCACCGGAACCAGCCGGCGCCTCGGCCGTGCCGCGCGCTGGCCGGCCACGATGGCCTCGGACGCCTCCTCGATGGAGATCATCTCGGGGAACGGCTCGGACTCCACGTCGGTGCGCCACGCCTGCAGCATGGCCAGCACCTGCTGGTCGTCGTTGTACCCGGAGTCGAAGCGGTGGTCGAGCCCGGCGATCGACGGCCCGCCGCCGATGGTGCGGCCGGCGGCCAGCGCGTCGAGCAGCTCGTCGTCCGCGCGGATCGCCAGCAGGTCGACCGGGTCGACCTGGTCGTCGATGTCAACGGAGAAGTCGTACGGCGACGCGCCGGGGGGTGCGCCGGGGCGGTCCGACCCACGGCGTCTGCGCCGCGAGGCGCCATCGCCCTGCCAGGGGTTACGCATTTCTCAGACCACCTCCTCTGCTACCGACCCTCGGACATCGCCTTGCGCAGCCGGCCGAGCGCCCGATGCTGGGCGACCCGGACGGCGCCAGGCGTGGAACCGACGGCCTCCGCCGTCTCTTCGGCGGACAGCCCGTTCACCACGCGCAAGACCAAGATCTCGCGTTGTTTCTCCGGAAGTACCTGGAGCAGCCTCCCCATCTCACCGGCGGACTCGAACCGCAGCGCGTGCTGCTCCGGTCCGTCGCCAACCTCGGGACTGTCCGGTACATCGGAGACAGGGTCCGACTTGTTACGCCCCGCCGCGCGATGTGCGTCAATAACCTTGTGGGCCGCGATACCGTAGACGAACGCGAGGAAGGGGCGACCCTGGTCTCGGTAGCTTGAGAGCGCCGTGAGCACGGCCATGCACACCTCCTGCGCGACGTCGTCCGCCGAGGCGAACGTCCGCTCTGTGCGCCCGAGGCGGGCACGGCAGTAACGGACCACCAGCGGGCGGATGGTCTTCAGGACGTACTCGATCGCCACGCGGTCGCCGCGGATCGCGGCGGCCACGTAGGCATCGAACTCGTCGTCCGTCGAATCACTCATCGCTGATAGTCGTCCAGGTGTTACCGACACGGCCCCTCCAGTGCCCGGGGAGGGTACTGCGTCGAGCGACAGGACAACCCCAAAGCCCCCGAGAGCCCCAACCGTAGCGGGTGGGACCTCGCTGCCCTGAGAGTATTTCCGCGCCGTCCACGACCGCCCGAGCCACCAGGAGTAAGACGCGCGAGACCGGATGAGGTTGCATCTGCAAGCTCATCCGGTCTCAGGCTGACAGCCGCGCACGGCGGCGGTCGATGTGGGTATTCGGACTACGAAACCAGGCCCCGACGGAATCCGTGGGCCACCGCCTGGGCGCGATCACGGACGCCGAGCTTACGGAACAGTCGGCGGGCGTGCGTCTTGACGGTGTCCTCGGACAGGTAGAGCTCTCGCCCGATCTGGCCGTTGCTCTTGCCCTGGCTCATCCCCCGCAGTACCTGCAGCTCCCGCTCGGTGAGCTGCACACCGGGATCGGTGGGCGCCCGTGGAGTGGGAACCGCCGTGCTGGCAAGGGTGTGGGCCAATGCGGCCACCAGCTCGGGACGCGAGGCGTCCCAGCGCAGGTAACCACGGGCTCCCCCGGCAATGGCCGCGGCGATGCTGCCAGCGTCATCCGGTGCCCCGAAGACGATGACATTTGCCTGAGGGTGCGCTGCGACGAGGCGACGCGTCGCCTCGACGCCGGTGGGAACCGCGCGTTGGGTTCCCACGAGCACGACGTCCACCGGCTGCCGGGAGTACCGGGCCAGCAGTTCGTCGCCGTGCGCCACACAGTCGATCCGGTGCACCCCCGGCACCGCGGACATCACGCGAGTGAGCCCCTCGCGAACGCTACGACGATCGTCGCAGATCAGTACCGTCGTCACAGGGACTCCTTCCTACAGCTGCTCCTGCAGCCGGGTGACATCTCATCCCCCGTATCGGCTGGCAGGGAATCTACCTTGACACGATCAGGGCCTATTTTTGCACTCCATTCGGGAAGAATGCGCTGAGCGGCACGTCCCGGGTGGGTGATTGACCTCCGAATGGAGCAGCGGAGGGCCTGATATTGCAGGCACCCAGGGTGAACGGTCGAACGCACGCCGCCCCCGAGGGTCGGTCCGACGGCGGATGCATGCCAGAACGTGCACGCCCCGGCGCCGGCAGCCCCCCGATCGGGCTAGATCCACACCACCGATCAGGTCAGCGATCAACAACTGGATCGGCCACTCCAGGCTGGCCAGCCGGGCGCGGCGGGTTCGGCCGGCCAGCGTGTCGAGCGTGTCGACCAGCTCGTCGACCGGCCGGCCGGTGCCGGCGTGGGCCACCGAGAGGACCAACGTCGACTTGATCTCGTGCCGGACCGCGCGGGCTTCGGTGGCGGCGGCGAGGGCGTGGCGGGCGGCGGGCTCCGCCTGGTCCGGGCGGCCGGTGCTCAGCGCCAGTTCGGCCCGCACCCAGTGCCACCGGACGGCCGGCCGCCATGAGGGGTGCTTCAACGCCGCCGCCCGCGCACGGCCCAACAGCCGTTGCGCCAACCCGGTGTCGGCTAGCCCGATCGCATCAGCCGCCAGCCCGAGCAGCGCGTCCACCCCGGCCGCCGCGAGATCCAGGCCGAGCCGCTCGGGATCGGCCAGGTTCGCGGGGGCCGGGCTCGCGGGGGCGGGGCTCGCGGCGGTGGTGGCCAGCGCGAGGCCTAGGCCGTCCCAGCGGCGCGCCTCGGCGTGGCCGCCCAGCTGGCGCAGGTGCGCGGCACGGGTCACCGCCGCGTGTGCGCGCACCGCCGTGGGCGTCCGGCGGTCTCGGTATAAGTGGTCCAGCAGCTCGGCGGCGGCCGCGTAGTCGCCGCGCGCGCCGAGCACCACCGCGGCCAGCCAGCGCCGCCGCGCCGGGTCGCCGGGTCGCACGATCAGCGGTGCGTCCGGCCGGTCGCCGAAGGCGATGCGCTCCACGGCCACCGGGGGCTCTGTCTCTGGCGCCTCTGGCGTCCGGGGCATCGTCTCCGGAGTCCCTGGCGCGCGCTCGGGCACGCGCGCCGGCTCGGCTCGCTCCCGAGCCTCCGGCGCAGTCCCCGACCGCAACCCCCGCACCAGGGCATTGTCACCTACGTCACAAATCGGCCGTCGGCCGCCACCCCGATGCCGGCCGAGGCCGGGCTTCGCGAAGCCCAAGCAACCGGCGGTTGTCAACTGTCCGGCGGCCCGGTTCACCCGAAGCGATGTGATTGTGAGGCTTGCTTACGACTGAACGCTTGTCAGGGCAGAAACCCGCTCCTAATGTGACAGTCAAATGTTTGACCAAACTGGTGCCCGAACCTGCTGATCAGGCTCGAGCCAACGGTAGAGGCGTACCGGGGGTAGAAACATGGCTGATACGCGCAGGTTGCCCGGTCCCAACGCGGACCTGTGGGACTGGCAGCTGCACGGCGCATGTAGGGGCATGGACAGCGCGTTCTTCTTCCATCCGGAAGGCGAGCGCGGACCGGCCAGGGCGAACCGCGAGGCCAGGGCGAAGGCCGTCTGCGGCGGGTGCGGCGTGCTGGACCAGTGCCGGCGGCACGCGCTGCGCGTCCAGGAGCCGTACGGCATCTGGGGCGGGCTGTCCGAGTCCGAGCGCGACGGGCTGATCAGGACCAGGAAGCGCCAGCTCACCCTTCACTAGTCGCGACGCGGGCCGTTCGTGCCCGACGCGGACTCGTGAAGACGTCCACGCCGTGCCCGAACGGCCCGCGCGGCGGTTCCTACGCCCGAGGGAGCGTCAGAAGCCCCCGTGCCCGTGGCCATGGCCGTGCCCGTGGCCGCCGGCGGGTGCCTCCTCCTCCGGCTTGTCCACCACGGTGCTCTCCGTGGTCAGCACCATGCGCGCGATGGACGCGGCGTTGACCACCGCGGCCTTCGCCACCTTGGCCGGGTCGACGATGCCGCTCTCGACCAGGTTGTCGTAGGTCTCGGTGGCCGCGTTGAAGCCGCCGCCCCAGTCCTGCGTGGCGACCTTGGCGACCACCACCGAGCCCTCGTGCCCGGCGTTGGCCGCGATCCAGCGCACCGGTGCCTCCAGCGCGCGGCGCACGATGGCCACGCCGGTCGCGGCGTCCCCGGTCAGCCCGAGGCCGCCGGACAGCTCGGCGGCGGCGTGCACCAGCGCGGAGCCACCGCCGGGCACAATGCCCTCCTCGACCGCCGCGCGAGTCGCCGCCACCGCGTCCTCGATGCGGTGCTTGCGCTCCTTGAGGGCGGTCTCGGTGGCCGCGCCGACCTTGATCACGGCGACGCCGCCGGAGAGCTTGGCCAGCCGCTCCTGCAGCTTCTCCCGGTCCCAGTCCGAGTCGGTGGTCTCGATCTCGGCCTTGAGCTGGGCGACCCGGGCGTCCACGTCGGCCTTGGCGCCGGCGCCGTCCACCAGGGTGGTGGTGTCCTTGGTGACCACCACGCGGCGGGCCTTGCCGAGCACCTCCAGCCCGACCTCGGACAGCTTGAGCCCGATGTCCGGGTTGACCACCTGGCCGGCGGTGGAGACCGCCAGGTCGTCCAGGAACGCCTTGCGGCGGTCACCGAAGAACGGCGCCTTCACCGCGCACACCTTGAGCGTCTTGCGGATCGAGTTGACCACCAGCGTGGACAGCGCCTCGCCCTCGACGTCCTCGGCCACGATGAGCAGCGGCTTGCCCTCGCCGAGCACCTTCTCCAGCAGCGGCAGCAGCTCGGCGATGGCGCCGATCTTCTCCCGGTGCAGCAGGATGTAGGCGTCCTCGAGCACGGCCTCCATCGACTCGGAGTCGGTGACGAAGTACGGCGAGAGGTAGCCCTTGTCGAACTGCAGGCCCTCGGTGATCTCCAGGTCGGTGGCCAGCGTGGAGCCCTCCTCCACGGTGATCACGCCGTCCTCGCCGACCGCGTCCATCGCCTGGCTGATCAGCTCGCCGATCTCGGCCTCCCGGGAGGCCACGGTGCCGACCTGGGCGATGCCGGCCTGGCCGGACACCGGGGTGGAGCGCTCGGTGAGCACCTCGGCCACCTTGTCGGCGGCGGCCGCGATGCCCTGGCCCAGCGCCGTCGGGTTGGCGCCGGCGGCCACGTTGCGCAGGCCCTCGGCGACCATGGCCTGGGCCAGCACGGTCGCGGTCGTGGTGCCGTCACCGGCCACGTCGTTGGTCTTGGTGGCCACGGTCTTGGCCAGCTGGGCGCCGAGGTTCTCGAACGGGTCGTCCAGCTCGATCTCGCGCGCGATGGTGACGCCGTCGTTGGTCACGGCCGGGCCACCGAACTTCTTGTCCAGTACGACGTGCCGCCCGCGCGGGCCGAGGGTCACCTTGACCGCGTCGGCGAGCTGGTTCACCCCGCGCTCCAGCGCCCGCCGCGCCGACTCGTCGAAATTGATCTGCTTTGGCATGACTCTCCTTTTTATGGCACGACCGCGATCGCGTCGCCAGGGCGCGCCTTGGTCGGTCGGCTTCGGTCGGGCGGTTGGGCGCCCTGCCGCCGCCATCACGGAGGGCCTTCGGCCTGGCGTGCCACTTTTTAGACCGGGCCACTCGTACGGAGGTTGGGCCGTCGATAGGCGTCCGGGTCGTGGTCGTGGATCGGGTTCGTGTCTAAACGGCGGACGCCGCCCCAGCTGGGGCCGGGGCGGCGTCGCGTTCGATAGACCAGGGTCAGTTGACGACCGCGAGCACGTCGCGGGCGGAGAGGATGAGGTACTCCTCGCCGTTGTACTTGACCTCGGTGCCGCCGTACTTGGAGTAGATGACGACGTCGCCGACGCTCACGTCCACCGGGACGCGGTTGCCGTTGTCGTCGACCCGACCCGGGCCCACCGCAAGGACCTTGCCCTCCTGGGGCTTCTCCTTGGCGGTGTCCGGAATGACGATGCCAGACGCGGTCGTCGTCTCGGCCTCACTGGCCTGAACGACGATCTTGTCTTCGAGCGGCTTGATGTTCACGCTCGCCACGTGTGCCCTCCCCTTCCTGGGGTGTTCCTAGTTGTTGGGAACGGCGGCTGCGGCGCCCCGCCGTCGCGGGTGCCGGGGCTCCGTGCTGCCGCGCAATTGGCACTCTACCCACGAGAGTGCCAGTGCTCAACGCCGACCCGCCGCGCGCCGAGGTTGTGCGCGGCGAACACGTTGGGGGTTTACCGGACGTTCGTCGGGGTGGTGTTGGGTGGGGGCATGGTTTCGCGGCGCGCGGTGTTGCGGGGTGGCCTGGTCTCGGCGGCGGCGCTGGCCGCGGGCGGGGTGGCCTGCGCACCCGCGCCGGTCCCGGCCGCGCCCGCGCGCGGTCCGGTGTTCACCCTCGGCGTGGCCTCCGGCGACCCGTCCCCGGACGGCATGGTGCTGTGGACCCGGCTGGCCCGCGACCCGCTGGCCGAGGACGGGCTGGGCGGGATGCCAGGCGGCGCGGCCAGCACCGTGGACGTGGGCTGGGAGCTGGCCACCGACCAGCGCTTCGCCGAGGTGGTCCAGCGCGGCACCGAGCGCACCGGCGCCGAGCTGGGCTACGCGGTGCACGTGGAGCCGGTGGGGCTGACGCCGGGGCGGGAGTACTGGTACCGGTTCCGGGTGGGGTCCGGTCCCGGCGCCGAGATCTCCCCGGTGGGACGCACCCGGACCGCGCCGGTGGCTCCCGAGCTGGGCGCGCTGACCATGTGCTTCGTGTCCTGCGCGCGCTACGAGCACGGGCTGTTCACCGCGTACCGCCGGCTCGCCGAGGACCAGCCCGACCTGGTGCTGCACCTGGGCGACTACAGCTACGAGTACGCCGCCGGCGCGAAGAGCTCGGCCCCCTCGGCCCGGCAGGTCGCCGGCGGGGAGGAGCGGACGCTGGCCGACTACCGGCGCCGCTACGCGCAGTACCACGCCGACCCCGACCTGCAGGCCGCGCACGCGGTCGCGCCGTGGCTGGCCGTATTCGACGACCACGAGGTGGCCGACAACTGGGCCGGCATGGTGCCCTCGCACCCGGAGCCGGACTTCGCCGGGCGGCGGGCGGCCGCGTTCCGGGCGTACTTCGAGAACCTGCCGCTGCGCGCGGCGGCCCGGCCGAGCGGGCCGGACATGCGGCTGTACCGGCGGGTGGACTGGGGCGCGCTGGCCACCTTCCACATGCTGGACACCCGGCAGTACCGGGGCGACCAGCCGTGCGGCGACAAGTACCCGACCGACTGCCCGGAGCGGACCGACCCGGCGCGCAGCCTGCTCGGGCCGGAGCAGGAGGCCTGGCTGCTCGACGGGTTCGCCAGGTCCCGGGCGCGCTGGGACGTGCTCGGCCAGCAGGTGTTCCTGTCCCAGCTGGACCTGACCCCGGGCGCCGGGCACAGCTACAACCCGGACGCCTGGGACGGCTACGTCGGCCAGCGGGACCGGGTGGTGAACGGCTGGACCAGGGCGGGCGTGCGCAACCCGGTGGTGCTCACCGGCGATGTCCACGCGCACTGGGCGGCGGAGGTCAAGGCCCGGTTCGACGACCCGGCCTCGCCGACCGTGGGCACCGAGCTGATCACCACGTCGATCGCGTCCGGCGGCGACGGCTCGGAGCAGCGCCCGGAGACCGCCGGGGTGCTCGCGGACAACCCGCACGTGAGGTTCTTCAACAACCGGCGCGGGTACGTCCGCACCACGATCACGGCGGACACCATGACCGCCGACTTCCGGGTGGTGCCGTATGTGACCCGGCCGGGCGCTCCCGGCGAGACCAGGGCCAGGTTCGTGATCGCCGACCGCAACGCCGGCCTGCACCTGGCCTGAGCCGAAGAGGGGCTAGCGGCAGCAGGTAGGAATTCTTACACTTGAGGTATGAAGGCTGTCGTGTCCGAGAAGGGCCAGGTCACGATCCCGGTGCAGCTGCGCAAGCAGCTGGGGATCAGGGCCGGTGAGGTGCTCGAATTCCACGAGGACGGCGGCCGGCTGGTGGCGCACAAGCTCCGGGAGCGGGACCCGGTGGACAGCGTGTACGGCGTGCTCGACCTGGGCCGGGGAACCGACGAGCTGATCGACGAGCTGCGCGGACCCGCGTGATCACGGCGGTTGACACGAACGTCCTCATCGACGTGTTCGGTGCGGACGAGAAGTACGGCCCGTCGTCCCGGGACGCGCTGCGCGCGAGCCTCGACGCCGGCCGGATCGTGGTGTGCGACATCGTGTGGGCGGAGACGACGGCCGCCTTCCGCGGCGAGGATGACGCGGGGAACGCGCTGCGCACGCTGGGCGCCGACTTCGTCGCCACCGATCCGTCGGCTGCCTCGGCGGCCGGCGAGGCGTGGCGCCGGTACCGTCGCTCGGGCGGCCCCCGGACCAGGGTGATCGCCGACTTTCTGGTCGCGGCGCACGCGCTATACCACGCCGACCGGCTGCTGACCAGGGACCGGGGGTTCTTCGGTTCCTACTTCCCCACGCTCACGCTGGTCGAGCCGGGCGACGCATCGTGAACGCGTCGGCGCCGCTGGGCTGGTAGTAGTTGCGGCGCACGCCGAGGGGCTCGAAGCCGGTCGAGCGGTACAGCCCGAACGCGGCCTCGTTGTCGGTGCGGACCTCGAGGAAGACGGTGGCCCGCAGCGCGTCGGCGTGGTCGAGCAGGGCGGCCAGCAGGCGGCGCCCGACGCCGAGGCGGCGGTAGTCCGGGTGCACGCCGATGGTGTGGATCTCGGCCTCCGGGTCCGGCGGGCCGGCCACCACGGCCAGGCCGCCGTAGCCGACCAGCCGGGCGCCGTCGCGGGCGGCCAGGTAGTGGTGCCCGGAGCACAGCGCGTCCCGGAACGCCCGCGCCGACCACGGGTCGTCCTCGGCGAACAGCAGCCGCTCCAGCCGCGCGCAGTCCTCGGCGTCGGCCAGGTAGAGCGGGCCGACCGTGATCGTCCGGCTCGGCCCGTTCATCCCGCCCGCGCCGGGGTGGCGCGCTTGCGGGGTCCGGGTGGGACGGCGTCCGGGCGGCGCAGGTAGTACGGCTCCAGTGGGGCAGGGGTGGCGCGGGCGCGGAGTTCGGCTTCGGCCACGGTGACCAGGCCGTACGGTGTGGGCGCGGCGGCGGGCGGACACTCCGGCAGGCCGCCGAGGGCGTCCGCGTGCGCGGCGGCCACCGGCCCGGCCACCCGGCGCACGCCGAGCCCGGCGACCTTCTCGGCCAGCGCGGCCGGGGTGTCCACGGCGGGGCCTTCGGTGCGGCGGCCGTGCTCGTCGTAGGCCGCCCAGTACAGCTCGCGGCGGCGCGCGTCGGCGACCACGAGCAGCGGCTCGGCCGTGACGTCCGTGACGTCCGTGACCGTGACCTGGGCGGCGGCGGCCACCGCGTCCAGCGAGCACACCCCGTACACCGGCACGTCCAGCGCGTCGCCCATCGACGCGGCGCTGACCAGACCCACCCGCAGCCCGGTGAACGGCCCCGGCCCGGCGCCGCAGACCACCGCGTCCAGCTCGTCCAGCCTCCGGCCCGCCTCGGCGCACACCTCCCGCACGGCCGGCATCAGCTGCTCACCGTGCCGGCGCGCGCCGGGGTACGCCCGCTCGGCGAGCACCGCGGGTCCGCCAGCCTCGCCGGCCTCGGGCAGCGTGAGCAGCCCGACGACTACCGCGTCGGTCGCCGTATCCAGCGCGAGCACCAGCACGGGGACAAGCTTACGGAGCGCTCACCAGTCGGCGAGCACGGCGGGCAGGTCGGACAGGCGCTGGATCACCGCGTCTGGGCTGACGTCCACCGGGACCCGCTGGTGCGCGGGGATGTCGCTGTGCGGCACCAGCACCGCGCGCATGCCGACGGCCTTGGCCCCGGAGATGTCGTCGTACGGGCGGTCGCCGACGTAGACCACCCGGGACGGGTCGGTGGCGCCGACGGCGGCGATCGCGGCCTCGAAGGCCTCCCGGTGCGGCTTGGTCCAGTCCAGGTCCGAGCTCCACACGCAGGCGTCGAACAGGTCGAGCACCCCGTCGCGGCGCAGGAAGTCCTCGTGCCAGTCCGCCGGCCAGCCGGTGGAGGACAGCACGCCCAGCGCGGCGCCCCGGTCGCGCAGCACGCCGAGCAGCGGCCCGACCTCGGGATCGGTGTAGGTGGCGGCCGTCCAGTGCTCCCGGTACGCGGCCAGCGCGTCCTGTCGGTACGGCGGCTCCGGGTGGCCGGCGGCGCGCAGCTCGGCGGCCGCGTCCTCCACCACCTGGGTCATCCGGAACGCGCGGTGGGTGTCCCTGGCCAGCTGCCAGCGGGCCTCCTCGGCGGCCAGCAGCGCGGCGGCGGCCCGCTCGGCGGCCGGCGCGTCGCCGGGGTGCAGCACGTCGGCGTACGCCCGCCAACCGGCCAGGTGGTCCATGGTCACCCACGGGGTCAGGGTGCCGCCCCAGTCGAAGATCACGGCTTCGATCACGTCGGGGCACCCTCCTGCCAGCTCAGCTCGGCCACCCTGGTCTCGTCTCCGTCGTCTCCGCGGCGCAGCCGCACCAGCAGCCGGCGCGCGGCCAGCGGTTCGGCAAGGCCCTCGCCCCACTCCACCACCACGGCGGCCGACTCCAGCTCGGTGTCCAGGTCCAGGTCGTCCAGCTCGGCCCGCCCGCCCAGGCGGTACGCGTCCACGTGCACCAGCGCGATGCCGCGCCCGCCAGGCGCCGGTGGGTGCTCGCGGGCGATCACGAACGTGGGCGAGGCCACCTGGCCGGTCACGCCGAGCCCGCGCGCGATGCCCCTGGCCAGCACCGTCTTGCCGGCGCCGAGCGGGCCGGAGAGCAACACCACGTCACCGGCGTCCAGCGTGGCGCCGATGCGCGCGCCGAGCTCCTCGGTGTCCGCCTCGGTGGGCAGCACCAGGTCGGTGTCCGTCATCAGGCTCATGCTCGTTTCCTCAGCCGTCGCAGCAGCCCGGACCGGCGATCGTCCACCCTGGCCAGCAGCTCGGCCAGCGCGTCGTTGACCTCGTCCGGCCGCTCCAGCATCGCCAGGTGCCCGACGCCGGGCAGCTCGACGAGCGTGGCGTCCGGCAGCTCGGCGGCGATCACCTCGCTGTGCCGCGCCGGGATGATCCGGTCCGCCTCGCCGGTGAGGATCAACGACTCGCAGCCGGCCAGCGCGGGCAACGCGGCCACCCGGTCGTGCGAGTCCAGGGTATCGGTGAAGTCCACCAGCGCGTCCACCGCGTTTGCGCTGATCATCGAGTGCACGAAGTCGACCAGCCAGCTCGACACCGTGCGGTCGCCGTAGGCGTATGCCCTGGTCACGCCCCAGACCAGGTCGTTGACCATGGCTCGCGCCCGCTCCACCAGCCGGGGCTGCCAGCCGGCCAGCGCCCCGACCGTGCGGGTCAGCGGGTTGCGCCTGGACAGGAACGTGGCCGGCAGGCCCTCGGCGCCGACCTCGCCGGCCGAGGTGTTCAGCAGCGCCACCCCGGCCACCCGCCGGTCGAACAGCCCCGGCTCGCGCTCGGCCAGCGCCATGATCGCCATGCCGCCCATGGAGTGCCCGACCAGCACCAGCGGGCCGTCCGGGGCCAGCGTGCGCAGCACCGCGTCCAGGTCCGCGCCGAGCTGGGCGATCGTGCAACTGGCCCGGCTGGCCCGCTCGGAGCGGCCGTGGCTGCGCTGGTCGTAGAGCACCAGCCGCACCGCCGGGTCGGTCGCCTCGGCCAGCGCCCGGCGCTGGAAGTGCCAACACCGGCGGTCCAGCGCGAAGCCGTGCACCAGCACCACCGTGATCCCCGCGCCGCGCCGGGTGGGCGGTTCGATCACCTCGGCGGACAGCCGCACGCCGTCGTCGGCGGTGACCGACCACGGCGTGCCGGGCGGCAGCGCGCCCAGCTCGGCGGGGGTGTCCGCGTCGGCGTGCGCCCGCCGCTCGCGGGACAGCCTGGACCAGCGGGTGGCCACTCCGACCGCCGCGCCGGTGGCCGCCGCGCCGAGGACGCCGCCGGCCACCTGACCGGCTATTCGCCAACCCCGCCGCCGGCTCACCCCGGCCCCTTCGAGTGCATACCAAATACGGTGCGGGACACCCGGCCCCGCCGCAACCCGGTCACGATCTCGTAGTGGATGGTGCCCAGCGCATCGGCCCAGTCCTGCGCGGTCGGCTCACCCCGCCCGCCGGGGCCGAACAGAACCGCCTCGTCGCCCTCCTGGACCGGGTCGTCCCCGCAGTCGACGACTATCTGGTCCATGCACACCCGGCCGACCACCGGCCGGCGCCGCCCGCCCAGCAGCACCTGCATGCCGCCCACCCCGCTGGGCCGGCTGCCCAACCGGCGCGGCACCCCGTCCGCGTACCCCACCGGGACCAGCGCCAGCGTGGTGCTCGTCCGGGTCGTCCACTCGTGCCCGTAGGACACCCCCTCGCCAGCACGCACCCGCTTGACCAGCGCCACCCTGGCCCGGAACGTCATCGCCGGGCGCAGCGGGGTGTCCGGGACCGGGCGTCCGAGCGGGTCCAGCCCGTACACCGCGATGCCCGGGCGGACCAGGTCGTAGTGCAGGTCGGGGCGGGTCAGGGTGGCCGCCGAGTTGGCCAGGTGGCGGATCGGGCTCAGCCCGGCCTCGCACGCCACCCGCCATGCCGCGTCCAGCCTGGCGGCCTGGCGGTCCAGCATCGGGTGCTCGGGCTCGTCGCCGTGCGCCAGGTGGGACCAGACGGCGATCACGTCGAGGTGACCGTCCACCGTGGCCTTGGCGGCCGCGTCCACGAGCGCGGGCCAGTCCGCCTCGGCGCCTCCGTTGCGGCTCAGGCCGGTGTCGATCTTGAGGTGGACCCGGGCGGGGCGGTCGGTGCGGATGGTGGCCTCGATCACGGAGTCGAGCTGGCGCGGCGTGGCCACGCTCAGGTCGATGTCGCGTGCCACGGCGGGGGCGTAGTCGGCGTCGGGCAGGTCCAGCCAGCTCAGCACGGGCGCGGTGATGCCGCCGGCGCGCAGGTGCAGCGCCTCGGCCATGGTGCACGCGCCGATCCAGCTCGCCCCGGCCTCCAGCGCGGCCTGCGCGACCGGGACGGCTCCGTGGCCGTAGCCGTCGGCCTTGACCACGGCCATCGTGGCGGCGGAGCCCACCAGGTCGGCGAGGTGTGACACGTTGTGCCGGATCGCGTCCAGGTCGACGGCGACCTCGGCGCGTGGCGCGGCGGCACCGTGGTCGAGGTCGGCGTTATATGACATGGCTGCCATGGTCTCATCCGGGCCTGACGGGTTCGTACGTCAGACGGCCCGCGCCGCCGCCCGCACCCGGCGGATGGCCTCCGGCACCGCCGCGAGCAGGCCGGACGCGCCGATCGGAGCCCCGGGCGTGCGGTCGGTATGACGATGCCGGCCGGTGGCGGCGAGTGACGCGGCGTGAGCATGCAGGTACGCGGCGCAGCCGGCCGCCCACCACGGCTCCAGGCCGGCCGCGAGCAGCGCCCCGATCAGGCCGGAGAGCACGTCCCCCGAGCCCGCGGTGGCGGCCCAGGACCCACCGGCCGGGTTCGCCAGCGCGCGGCCGTCCGGGTCGGCGACCACCGTGACATGGCCCTTGAGCAGCACGGTCGCGCCCAACGACGAGGCGGCGCGGCGGGCGGCGGCCACCCGGTCCGGGCCGACGTCGCCGGCGAGGCGGGCGAACTCGCGGTCGTGCGGGGTGTAGACGGCGGGCAGCTCGGCGGCGGCGTCGGCCAGGTTGGGGGTGTTCGCGAGCAGCGTGATGGCGTCGGCGTCCAGGCACACCGGCACGCCCTGGTCGAGCACGGCGGCCAGCGTGTCGCGTCCCGCCGAGCCGGTGCCGATGCCGGGGCCGACGGTCCACGCCTGTGCCCGGCCGGAGTCCGCGACCGAGCCCGCCGCGACCACCTCCGGCCAGCGGGAACGAACCTCGTCGGCGGCGCCGCCGGCGAACCTGACCATGCCGGAGGTGGCCGCCACGGCGGCGCCGGCGGACAGCACGGCGGCCCCGGGGTACGTCGTGGAGCCGGCCGCGATGCCGACCACGCCCTGGGTGTACTTGTCGTCGGCCGGGCCGGGCACCGGCCAGCGCGCGCCCACGTCGGAGGCGTCCAGCGCGTGCAGGTCGGCGTCCGCCGGCAGGTACGGACCCAGGCCGATGTCCACCAGCCGCACCGGGCCGCAGGCGTGCGGCGCCAGCGCGTGCACGGGCTTGTACGCGCCGAACGTCACGGTGGCCGCCGCCGTGACCGAGGGACCGTCCACCGTGCCGGTGTCCGGGTCCACCCCGCTGGGCAGGTCCACCGCGAGGATCGGCACGCCGGCGCCGCAGGCGGCGGCGCACAGCGCGGCGGCCGGCTCCCGCAGCGCGCCCCGGCCGGAGATGCCGACGATCCCGTCGATCACCAGGTCGGCGTCCCGCACCGCGCCGTCCCCACCCCCCGACACGACCCGGCCACCAACCCGACGCAGCGCGCCCAGCCCCGCCGGGTGCGCGCGTTCCGGCGACAACAGCACGGCGGTCACCCCCGCACCCCGGCGGCGCAGCTCGTAACCCGCCCACAGCGCGTCGCCGCCGTTGTTCCCCGCTCCGACCAGCAGCGTCACCCGCCGCCCCGCCACCCCACCGGCGCGCTCGCGCAGCAGCTCGGCGGCCCGCACGCTCACCCCGTACGCGGCGCGGCGCATCAGCGCGCCCTCCGGGACGCGGGCCATCAGCGCCGACTCCGCGACCCGCACGTGCTCAGCCGTCCACATCCGCCGCATGGCGCAGACGGTAGCGGCGGACCCCGCCTGCGGCACGTACGGTCCTAGCCATGAGGCACTTCGGCGTACTCGCACACAGCACCGAGGGGGCAGCGCTGTGCTTCCTCTCGTTCTGCCAGGAGGGGTTCGGCGAGCTCGGGGCGCACGACCACCCGGACGTCACCCTTGACTGCATCTCGATGGCCCGCAGCATGCCCGCCTGGGACGCCGGCGACCACGCGACGATCAGGGACATCCTGGCGACCAGCGTGGACCGGCTGGCGCGCGCCGGCGCCGAGTTCTTCGCCTGCCCGGACAACACCGCGCACCAGGCCCTGGAACTACCCGGGACCGAGCTGGCGCTGCCCGGCGTGCACATCGCCGAGGTGGTGGCCGAGCGCGCCAAGGCCGACGGCCGCACCAAGGTCGCCGTCCTCGGCACCCGCTACCTGATGGACGGCCCGGTCTACCGCCGGGCGCTGTCCGCGCGGGGCATCGCCTCGGAGGTCCCCGAACCGGCCGACCGCGAGCTGGTCAACAAGATCATTTTTGACGAGCTGGTGAACGGCGTGTTCGACGACGGCTCGCGGCGGGAGTACGTGCGGATCATCTCCTCGCTGGCCGATCGCGGCTGTGACGCCGTGGCGCTGGTGTGCACCGAGATCCCGCTGCTGATCACCGCCGAGGACTCGCCGCTGCCCGTGCTCGACTCCACCCGGCTGCTCGCGCGCGCCGCGTTCGAGGTGTCCGTAGGCCGCCGTGACCTGCCGACCTGGAACGGCGGCCCTATCACTCGACGGTGACGGACTTGGCCAGGTTGCGCGGCTTGTCCACGTCGTAGCCCCTGGCCCGGGCGATCTCGGCGGCCAGCACCTGCAGCGGCACCGTGGACACCAGCGGCTGCAGCAGCGTCGGCACCGCCGGCACCTCCAGCAGGTGGTGGGCGAACGGGCGGATGGTCTCGTCGCCCTCCTCGGCGATCACCACCGTCCGGGCGCCGCGCGCGGTGATCTCCTGGATGTTGGACAGCAGCTTGGCGTGCAGCACGGCGCGGCCCTTGGGCGAGGGCATCACGACCACGACCGGCAGCCCGTCCTCGATCAGCGCGATCGGCCCGTGCTTGAGCTCGCCGGCCGCGAACGCCTCGGCGTGCATGTAGGCCAGCTCCTTGAGCTTGAGCGCACCCTCCAGCGCCACCGGGAAACCGACGTGGCGGCCCAGGAACAGCACCGCGCGCGAGGGCGCCAGGTCGCGGGCCAGCTCGCGCGCGGCCTCCACGCCGTCCAGCGCGGCGGCCATCGCGTCCGGCATGGCCTCCAGCTCGGCGAACTCGCGGGCCACCTCGTCCGGGTACTTGGTACCGCGCGCCTGCGCGAGCGCCAGCCCGACCAGGTAGTTGGCCGCGATCTGGGAGGTGAACGTCTTGGTCGCGGCCACCCCGATCTCCGGGCCGGCGTGGGTGTAGAGCACCGCGTCGGACTCGCGCGGGATCTGCGCGCCGTTGGTGTTGCAGATGGCCAGCACCCGCGCCTTCTGCTCCTTGGCGTGGCGCACCGCCTCCAGGGTGTCCATGGTCTCCCCGGACTGGGAGATGGCCACCACCAGCGTCTGCCGGTCCAGCACCGGGTCGCGGTATCTGAACTCGCTGGCGAGCTCGACTTCGACCGGCAGCCGCGTCCAGTGCTCGATGGCGTACTTGGCCAGCAACCCGGAGTGGTACGCGGTGCCGCAGGCGACCACGAACACCTTGTCCACGTCGCGCAGGTCGCCGTCGGCGAGGCGCTGCTCGTCCAGCACGATCCGGCGGTCGGTCAGGTGCCCGCGCAGCGTGTTCGCGACAGCGGTGGGCTGTTCCTCGATCTCCTTGAGCATGAAGTAGTCGTGGCCGCCCTTCTCGGCGGCGGCCAGGTCCCAGGTCACCCGGAACGGCTTCGCCTCGGCCGGGTTGCCGTCCAGGTCGGTGACATCGTAGCCGTCGCGACGGATGGTGACGACCTGGTCCTGGCCCAGCTCGACGGCGTCGCGGGTGTGCTCGATGAACGCCGCCACGTCCGAGGCCAGGAACGTCTCGCCCTCGCCGAGGCCGACGACCAGCGGGGACGACCGGCGCGCGGCCACGATCATGTCCGGGTGCTCGGCGTGGGTGAACAGCAGGGTGAACGCGCCGTGCAGCCGCCGGCACACCGCGCGCACGCTGGCCGCGAGGTCGCCGGCCGTCGGGCCGTCCGCGTAGGCGCGCGCCACCAGGTGCGCGGCGGCCTCGGTGTCGGTGTCGCTGGTCAGCTCGACGCCGGCGGCCTCCAGCTCGGCGCGCAGCGGGGCGAAGTTCTCGATGATCCCGTTGTGCACCACGGCGACCTTGCCGGTGCCGTCGCGGTGCGGGTGGGCGTTGCGGTCGGTCGGGCCGCCGTGGGTGGCCCACCGGGTGTGGCCCATGCCCGCGGTGCCTTCGAAGGGCACGTCCAGCTCGTCCAGCCGGGCCTCCAGGTTGCGCAGCTGGCCGGCCTTGCGCTCGACGGCCAGCCCGCCCCGGCCGTCCAGCACCGCGACCCCCGCCGAGTCGTAGCCCCGGTACTCCAGCCTGCGCAGACCGTCCAGGATGACGTTCAGCGCCGGCCGGTTGCCCACATAGCCCACGATTCCGCACATGGGCACCAGCCTAGGACGTGCCGGCTGCCGGGCCGTTGCGGTCGGGTGAAGGCTCCAGCCCGTCGAGCGCGATCTCGACGAACCGCCGCCAGTCGCCGATGTCCTGGCGGCTCACGGCGGCCAGCGCCCCCACGATCATGTACAGGTCGCCGACGGTGGCGTCCGGCCGGATGACGCCGTCCGCCTTGCCGCGTTCGAGCAGCGCGCCGCCGAGGGCCTCCAGCTCGGTGCGGACGGTTCCGAGGGGCGCGGTGTGCCCGAGGGCCGCCTCGATGGCGCCGGACAGTGCCCGGCCCCGTTCGTGCACCTCGCCGACGTGACGCAGGAAGCAGCGCAGCGCCCGGCGGGCGTCCGGCTCGGGCAGGCAGCGCTGCCTGGCGAACGCGAGGATCTCGACGAACCGCCGCTCGGCGACCGCCTCGACCAGCGCCACCCTGGTGGGAAAGTGCCGGTAGACGGTGCCGACGCCGACGCCGGCGGCACGCGCCACCTCGGCCATCTGCACCTCGTCGCCGTGCTCGGCGAACAGCTCGCTCGCCACCTCCAGCACCCGGGCGCGGTTGCGTCCGGCGTCGGCTCGGGTCCTGCGGGCCGGGCTTGACATCCAGCTCGTCCCTCCGCGATGCTCGCTTAAACGGAATCTGAATCCGATTCTGGATAAGGAGGTTGGTCCGTGTCGAAAGATCGCTTCATTCTCCTGGACGCGGGCGCGGCCCGGCCGGGGCGCATCCCGGTGCCGCCCGCGTTCGCCGTCAAGGCCCGCACCGAGGACACCGAGGGCAGGTTCTCGCTGCTGGAGGTGGTCGTCGCGCAGGAGATCCCCCGGCACGTGCACCACGAGGCCGACGAGGCCATCTACGTGTTGGCCGGCGAGCTGACCGTGGAGTTCTCCGACCGGGTGCACACCGCGTCGGCCGGCCAGTTCGTGCTCCTGCCGCACGGCGTCCCGCACGCCCTGCGCCCCGGCTCGACACCGCCGCCACGGGTGCTCCAGATCTCCTCGCCGGGCGGCTGGGAGTGCTTCGTCGAGGACATGATCGAGGCGCGGACGGAGATCAGCACCGGTGGCCGGCTGGACCCGGCGCGGCTCAACCCCATCGCGGCCAGGTACGGCATCAGGTACGAGGAAACCGCCTGACCGGGTGCGGTAGCGTCTGCGCGTGGTTCGCACCCGAGGCCCAGCGGCACCGACGCTGCCCCGATCGGCCCGCAAGGCGATCGGCGAGCTGGCCAGCCCCGGGCCGCACCGGGTGCTGCGCGGCGAGCTCGGGCTGGTCGGGCTGCCCGGCGTGATCTACGCGCCGGCCGAGGGCACCGGGCTGCCGGCGGTGGCGTTCGGGCACGACTGGCTGCAGTCCGTGGACCGCTACCTGCCGCTGCTGCGGCACCTGGCCTCCTGGGGGTTCGTGGTCGCCGCGCCGGCCAGCCACCGGGGGCCGCTGCCCAGCCACGCCCGGTTCGGCGCCGACCTGCGTACCGCGCTCGACGTGTGCGCCGGCGTGCGGCTCGGCGTCGGCGACATCAGCGTGGACCGGCGCCGGCTCGCGCTGGTCGGGCACGGCATGGGCGGCGGCTGCGCGGTGCTGGCGGCGGCCGACCGGGAGCGCGCCGGTGAGCCGGTGGCCGCGGTGGTGACCCTCGCGGTGTCCGAGACGCGCCCGTCCGCGATCGACGCGGCGTCGGCCGTGCACGCCCCCGCCCTGCACCTGGCCGCCGGCCGCGACCAGATCAGCCCGCCGCCGGGCAACGCCGACGCGGTGGCCGACGAGTGGGCCGGCCCGGTGATCCTGCGCGCCCTCCCGAAGGCCAACCACCTGGGCTTCCTCTACGGCCGCTCGCTGGTCGACAACCTGCTCGCGGGCAAGCCCCACACCCCCACCGCCCGCCTGGCCCGCGCCCTGACCACCGCCTTCCTCCTCCACGCCGTAACCCCCGACCAGGCCCTGTCCGACCTAGTCACCGCCGACCTCAAAGGCACCGACCTCGTCCTAGCCCGGTAAAAACCGCCCGCGAGTCGGGACATTTGTCAGGGTGAGTCGGGATATTTGTCAGAAGGGCCGGTCGGGGAGCTGAGCGACATGTACTCCCCGGTCGGTGCCCGGCCGGATCCCGTCGGTGCCGGGCAGCAGCGGACCGGTGCCCGGGGCGGCGGGGAGCGGCCGCCAGGGCTCGGAGACCCACACGCCGACGTCTTCGGCCGGGGGCGGCAACGGCACGGACAGCCACGGGGACGGCCGGGGCAGGCAACCGGTGTCGCCGTCGCACCACACGTCGGGTCCGGCGTTGCCGTGCGGACTCGGCTCGGTCATGCCCGCCCGCAGCGCGGCCAGTACACCCGAGTGCCGTTCCACGAGCTCGTCGAGCGCGCGCCAGCGGTCCGGGTCGTGCGGCGCCTCGTCGGCGGCGCCGGCGGCGTCGATGTCGCGGTGCGCGAGGCCGGGGGTGGGGTACGGGCCGGCGTCGAGCGCCTCGGCGGCCCGCAACACCCCGTCGACCACCGCATCCAGCACCGTGCCGATTCGGGCCGCCGCACGCTCGATCGCATCCGCCAGTGAGGCGGCGTCGGCGGCGCTCGCCGCGACCGCGTCGGCCACCGAGGCACAGCGGTGCGCCGCCGGCTCGGGCATCCCGCCGGCCGTGACCACCTCCGCGATCCCGGTGCGGTGCGCCGCCAGCTCGGTGGACACCCAGCGCAGCTCGTGGGCCACGGCGGCCATCCGCTCGGCGTCGAACCCGAGCAGCGACCGCCAGCGTTCCTCGTCGGCGTCCGACCACGGGGCGAGGCCACCGGACTCCCGCCGGCGCGGATGGCTCCACCACCGCCGGTACGCCGGCTCCCAGGCGCGCACCAGCTCCAGCACCTGGCCGAGCGCCCGGTTCACCCGCACCCGCCCGCGGGACTGTCGCCGGCCAGCCCGCGCGCGATCCGGCTCAGCCGATGCCGTACCGACCCGTCGCACTCGGTGATCGCGTCCGCCCCGCGCCGCAGGCCGTCCGCGAGCAGGGCGAGCTCCTGGGCGTCGGTGCCGAGCGCGGCGGCCAGCTCATCCTGGCGTACCGCGAGGTCCGCACCGAGCGCCTCGACCTCGGCCGCCGTACCCCGCACCTTGGCGGCCATCGCGGCCAGCCCGTCGGTCACTGCGGTGAGCTGGTTCGCGCGCGCCCGGAGCAGCGCGGGGTCTACCTGGATGTCCGCCATGGGCGAAGCCTGCCCGGTATGGGACGACCGGCTGGCCATGATCGTGGATCTCGTGTGCGATCGCACACGCTCAGGGTGCCGAGGCACCCCGCCTGCTTAGCGCGGAGGCTGACAAATATCCCGACTCACCCTGACAAATGTCCCGACTCGCGGATGCGTTGGGCGAGGTCTCCGGCGATGCGGTCGGCTTGCGTCCGGGTGGGGGCTTCGACCATGACGCGGACCAGTTGTTCGGTGCCGGAGGGGCGGAGCAGGACCCGGCCGGTGTCGCCCAGCTCGACCTCGGCCTTGGCCACCGCCTCGCGGACCTCGGGGGCGCTCGCTACGGCGGCCTTGTCGGTGACCGGGACGTTGACCAGCACCTGGGGCAGGGCGGTGAGTACGGATGCGAGCTGGGCCAGCGAACGGCCGGTGGCGGCCATCCTTGCCATCAGGCGCAGCGCGGTGAGCAGGCCGTCGCCGGTGGTGGCGTGGCCGGGCAGGACCACGTGGCCGGACTGCTCGCCGCCCAGGGCGTAGCCGCCGGCGCGCAGCTCCTCCAGCACGTACCTGTCCCCGACGGCCGTGGTGCGGACCTCGACCCCCGCCGCGCGCATGGCCAGGTGCAGGCCCAGGTTGCTCATCACGGTGGCCACCAGGGTGTCCTTGGTCAGCTCGCCGCTCTCGCGCAGCGCCAGCGCCAGCACGGCCATGATCTGGTCGCCGTCCACCGGCGCCCCGGAGGCGTCCACCGCGAGGCAGCGGTCGGCGTCGCCGTCGTGCGCGATGCCCAGGTCGGCGCGGTGCTCGCGGACGGCGGCGATCACCTTGTCCAGGTGCGTCGAGCCGCAGCCGTCGTTGATGTTCAGCCCGTCCGGGGCGGCGTGGATGGCGATCACGTCGGCGCCGGCCCGCCGGTAGGCCTCCGGGGCGAGCTCGGAGGCCGCCCCGTTCGCGCAGTCGACCACCACCCGCACCCCGGCCAGCGAGGCGCCGCCGGTGCCGGCCGCGAGCAGGTGGCGCAGGTAGCGCTCGCCGGCGTCGGGCAGCTCGCGCACCCGACCGACACCCGCGCCGGTCGGCCGGGCGCTCGGCTCGGACATCCGGCGCTCGATCGCGTCCTCGACGGTGTCGGGCAGCTTGTGCCCGCCCTCGGCGAAGAGCTTGATGCCGTTGTCCGGCATCGGGTTGTGCGACGCGGAGATCATCACGCCCAGATCGGCGTCGAGGTCGCCGACCAGGAACGCCAGCGCCGGCGTGGGCAGCACGCCGGCCAGCAGCACGTCGGCGCCGGCCGAGGCCAACCCGGCGGTGACCGCCGCTTCCAGCATCTCGCCGCTCGCGCGCGGATCGCGGCCCACGACGGCCCGGGGCCGGTGCGAGCGGTCGCGCTCGGCGAGCACCTGGGCCGCCGACGCCGCGAGCGCCATGCCCAGCTCGGGCGTGAGCTCCGCGTTCGCCAGGCCCCGGACGCCGTCTGTGCCAAACAGCCGACCCATCAAGCTGGCCGCGGTCTCGTCAGCGCTTGCTGTACTGAGGCGCCTTGCGGGCCTTCTTCAGGCCGTACTTCTTGCGCTCCGTGACCCGCGCGTCCCTGGTGAGGAACCCGGCGCTCTTGAGCGCGGGGCGGTCGTCGGAGTTGAGCTCGACCAGCGCCCTGGCGATGCCCAGCCGCAGCGCGCCGGCCTGGCCGGAGATGCCGCCGCCGGTCAGGGTGGCCAGCACGTCGTAGTTCTCCACCCGGTCGGTGATCACCAGCGGCTCGCGGACCAGCTGCTGGTGCACCTTGTTCGGGAAGTACGTGGGCAGGTCCTTGCCGTTGAGCCGGAAGTTGCCCGAGCCCGGCACCAGCCGGACCCGCACGATGGCTTCCTTGCGGCGCCCGACGGTCTGCACCGGCTTGTCGCGCACCGGGGCTTCCTGAACGGGGGCAGCGGGCGCGGCGGGGGCGCTCACCTGCTCTTCTGTCTCTTCCACTTCCTGGCTCGTCTCCGGGGTGCTCACTGGCTCACCTGTACGATCTCGAAGGCCTGCGGCTGCTGCGCGGCGTGCGGATGGGTGGGACCGGCGTAGACCTTGAGCTTCTTGGCCATCGCCCGGCCCAGCCGGTTCTTCGGCAGCATGCCCTTGATCGCCTTCTCCACCAGCCTGTCGGGGTGCTTGTCCAGCATCTCGCCGACCGAGCGCTGCCGCAGGCCGCCCGGGTAGCCGCTGTGGCGGTAGACGAACTTCTGGTCCCGCTTGTTGCCGGAGATCGCCACCTTCTCGGCGTTGACGATCACCACGAAGTCGCCGGTGTCGACGTGCGGCGCGAAGGTCGGCTTGTGCTTGCCACGCAGCAGGGTGGCTGCCTGGCTGGCCAGCCGGCCCAGCACGACATCGGTCGCGTCGATGACATGCCAGGCCCGGGTAACCTCACCGGGCTTAGGACTGAACGTGCGCACGTGCCTACCTCGTCGTCTCTGGCTTCGGGAGCTGCCTGCGGTCCGGCGCGAACCCGCGCCTCGCCCCAAGGGTGCTCAGGCGAGCTGAACCACCGCTCGCAGCACAACTGTTTTCGAGGGTACCCGCCGCCGTCTCGACGGGTCAAAACGGGTCACGCGCGGCACCGGCGCCGGCCGCTGGGCGCCGGTGCCGGTGCCGTCTCGCGGGGCCGGGCGGTCACGCCCAGCGGCTGGCGTTCGCCCGTTCGACCTGCTGGTATCCGTCGTTGGCGTGGCCGAGGGCGATGCCGATCTGGGCCAGCACCTGGTTCAGGTCGGCGGCGGAGGTGTCCCATTGCCGCTGCTTGACCTGGTAGTCCTCGGCGGCCTGGCCGGTCCAGGTGGACACCATCGGGGCCAGGAACCGCTTGAGGTCGTCGAGCTGGGCGTTGAGGCGTTGCGCGGTGCTCGCCACGTTCTGCTGGGCGGCGGCGATCTCGCCGAATGTCACCAGGATCTCGGACATGGTGTGCGTCTCCCCTCTCGCCTCAGCCCAGTGCGCCGCGGATCGTGGACATGCCCTGCGCGTGCTGTTGCTCGGCGGCCAGGTAGTTGCGGCCGGAGCCCTGGATCGACTCGCCGATGCCGCGCAGCGCCTCGTTCAGGGCGCGCGCGTCGGTGTCCCAGCGGACCATCAGGCCCTGGAACGCGGTGGACGCCTCGCCGCGCCAGGCGCCGGCCAGCGGCGCGAGCTGGTTGCGCAGGGCGGCGAGCTGGGACTGGACCTGGTCGTTCACCTGTGCGACGTGCTGGGCGGCACGCTGCATCTCCTCCGGAGTGGTACCGAACCCCGCGGCCATCGATGATCACTGCCTTTCGGGTGTGAGCTTCGCGGCCGGTTGGGCCACATTGACGGGCACCACGCTGGCAGCGCGGCGGGCCGCCGGGGGCGGAATGCGGGGATTCGTGTGCGATTGCGAACGGTCAGGGTGGGTGCAGGCGGATGGAGGCGATCACTTCGGCGCAGGCGGCGCGCACCGCGTCGGCCCCGGCGGGGGTGCGCTGGCAGCCGACGCTGAGCTGGGCGTCGCGGTCGAACAGGACGTACCAGTCGACCTCGGCGCCGCGCCGGGGCTGGCGCTGGCGGTAGGTGCTGAAGCCTCGGGCGCCGGGCGGAGTGGGGGCGTCGAGGTCGGTGTCGAGGTCGGTCAGGTCGGCGCCGGTGGCGCGAGCCAGCCGCAGCCGTTCGGCCAGCTCGCGCACGGCGCGGTCGCGTTCGGCGATGCCGTCGTAGCCGAGCGGGTGCTGTTCTATGGAGATCAGGTCCGAGCCGTCGGGGGCGCCGGCCGGGGTGAGCAGCGTGCGGCGCAGGTCGGGGTCGCCGCCGGAGTGGTGCCAGCCGGCCGGCAGGGACACCGTGTAGTCGTACTGGGCCAGGATGCCGGCGGTGTGGGCGGGCGGGGGTGGATCTTCGACGACGGCGGCGGCAAGGCCGGCGGTCACGGCGGCCAGCGTGGGCACGGCGAGGGCGGCGAGGGCTGCTCTGGCGCGGCGGCGACGGCGACGGCGCGGCGGGGGCGCGAGCAGGCCGTCGGCCAGGGCGGGCGGCGGCGGGGTCGGGGACGGGGTCCGGCGGGCGGTGGGGAGTACGGACGGGCGCAGGGCGCCGAGGACGGCCAGCCGGTCAGGGTCGGGCGGCACCAGCGGGGGCTCGCCGACCAGGTCGGCCAGCGGCGCCAGCCAGCGTCCCGGATCCGGTGCGAGCAGTAGGACGCCGCCGGTGAGGGCGTGCGGCGGGATGCCGGCGGCGGCGGTCACGGCGGCCAGCGCGTCGGGCGGAGCACCGCCGGGCGGGCGACGACAGGCCAGCGCGCGCTCCCCGGACAGCACCGTCGCGGTCACCCCGGCGGGGTCGGCCTGGATGACGGCGAGCGGGCCGGGCGGGACGGGGGTGCGGGCGGTGGCCTCGGTCGCGGCGGCCAGCGCGGACGAGCGGGTACGGACCGAGCCGGCGTGCCCGGCCACGGTGGCCGCGGCGGCGCGGACGGCCGCGTCCGTCCAGTCCGGCGGGTGGACGACCACCAGCTCGTCCGCCACCGCGTCGCCCAGCGCCTCCGCGACGGACCGCGACGCGAGCACACGCGCGCGCCCACCTTGAACGTCCACCACCGCGAGCCGGATCCGTTTGGCGCCCAGCTCGACGGCCAGCCTCACGTCCCGTCCGGTTCGAGCAGCGCCACCTGCATCCGGCGCCGGCCGGAGCGCCGCCCGAGCAGCACGCCCCGCCCGGGCGGCAGCGGCTCCGGCTTGAGTCCGTCCAGCAGCGGCCCCTCCTCCGGGCTGCCGCTCATCACCAGCGCCGGCGAGGCCAGCTCACGCAGCCGCCCGAGCACCGGCTCGAACAGCGCCCGGCTGGCGCCGCCGGTGCGCCGGGCCAGCACCAGGTGCAGCCCGACGTCCTTGGCCTGCGCCAGGAAGTCCAGCAGCGCCAGCACCGGGTTCGCCGCGTTCGGGCCGGTCCCGGTGGCCACCAGGTCGTAGTCGTCGACCAGCACGTACACCTCCGGCCCCGACCACCAGGACCGCTCGCGCAGCTGCGCGGGCGTGACGTCGGGACCGGGCAGCCGCCCGCGCAGCGACGCGGCCACCTCGCCGAGCGCGCGGGCGGCGGCGTCGGCGCCGGTGGCGTAGCCGATCAGGTGGCTGTCCGGCACCTGGCCGAGCAGCGTGCGGCGGTAGTCCAGCAGCACGATCCGGGCCTGCTCGGGCGCCAGCCGGGTGGTGACGCCCTCGGCCAGCACCCGCAGCAGGTTGGTCTTGCCGCACTCCGGGTCGGCGAAGCAGAGCAGGTGCGGCTCGGCGTCGAAGTCCACATGCACGGGCTCCAGCCGAGCCTCGTCCACCCCGATCGGCAGCGCGTGCGGCGGGGCGTCCTGGCCGGCTACGACGGCCATCATGGCGACCAGCTCGCGGTAGTCCAGCTGGTCAGGCAGCAGCCGCACCGGCGGCACCGGCGGGCCGGTCCACGCCGAGGCGATGCCGTCCACCGCCGCCGCCAGCCCACCGCCCAGGGAGTCCACCGCCGGGCGGGCGATCACGCACTGCCCGCCGTCCGAGGCCAGCCCGCGACCGGGCTTCGCGGGCACGGCGGCCGCCCGGCGCCGGTCCACCTCGGAGTCGGACGGGTCGCCGAGGCGCAGCTCGAACCGGGTGCCGAGCAGGTCCTTGAGCGCCGGGCGCAGCTCGGTCCAGCGGCTGGCCGAGACCAGCAGGTGCACCCCGTAGGACAGCCCCCGGGCGGCCAGCGGCGCGAGCTGGGCCTCCAGCTCCTCGAACTCGGTGCGCAGCGTCAGGTAGCCGTCCACCACCAGCAGCACGTCGCCGTGCGGGTCGTCGGCCAGCTCGCCCCGCTCGCGGCGGCGGCGGAACTCGGCGGCGGAGTCGATCCCGGCGGCGCGGAATGACCGCTCCCGGTCGGCGAGCAGGCCGGTGACCTCGGCGACCGTGCGGCGCACCTGGTCGGGCTGCTGGCGGTCCGCGACCCCGCCCACGTGCGGCAGCCCGGCCAGCGCGTCCAGCATGCCGCCGCCGAAGTCCAGCACGTAGATCGACAGCTCGCGCGGGGTGGTGGTCAGCGCCAGGCCGAGCAGCAGGGTGCGCAGCAGGGTGGACTTGCCCGACTGCGGGGCGCCGACCACCACGCCGTGCCCGGCCGGGCCGGACAGGTCGGCCAGCAGCGGGTCCCAGCGCTGGTGGTACGGCCTGTCGATCAGCCCGACCGGCACCCGCAGGCCGCCGCCGGCCCGGGTGCCCAGCCCGCGCGGACCCCGCCCGAGCGGCGGCAGCAGCGCGTCCAGCGCCGGCGGGTCGTCCAGCGGCGGCAGCCAGACCCGGTGCGCGGGCGGGCCCTGGCCGGCCATCGCGGCGACCATCAGCTCCAGCACGGTGCGGGCGGCGGCGTCCGGCGTCGGTGCGGCCAGGGCCTCGGTGACCGGCGGCCCGATCACCTGCGTGTCGTCCGTACTCGAGGATCCCACCGGCCCGGCGGTGAACGGCCGGGGCCGGCTGGCGGTGACGTTCGACGGCCTCGGCGCCGAGGCCCGCACCGGCCTCGGCCCGGACACGTACGCGGCGCGGAACCGCACCAGCTCGTCGGTGCCCAGGGCCAGGAACCCGGAGCCGGGCATCGGCGGCAGCTGGTAGGCGTCCGGCACCCCGAGCACCGCCCGCGACTCCGCCGGGGAGAACGTGCGCAGCGCGATCCGGTACGACAGGTGCGACTCCAGCCCGCGCAGCCTGCCCTCGTCCAGCCGCTGCGACGCCAGCAGCAGGTGCATCTGCAGCGAGCGGCCCAGCCGCCCGAGCGTCACCATCAGCTCCACCAGCTCCGGGCGCTGGTCGAGCATCTCGGAGAACTCGTCGACGACGATCAGCAGCGCGGGCAGTGGCGCCAGCTCGGTCGCCCCGGCCTTCCGCTTGGCCTCGTACTCGGCGACGCTGGCCAGGTTGCCGGCCGCGCGCAGCGCCTCCTGCCGGCGGGTGATCTCGCCGGCCAGCGCGTCGGCCATCCGGTCCACCAGGGTCAGCTCGTCGGCCAGGTTCGTGATCACCGCCGAGACGTGCGGCAGCCGCGCCATGCCCAGGAACGTCGCGCCGCCCTTGAAGTCGACCAGCACCATGTTGAGCTGGTCGGACGGGTGGGTGGCGGCCAGCCCGAGCAGCAGCGTGCGCAGCAGCTCGGACTTGCCGGAGCCGGTCGCGCCGATGCACAGCCCGTGCGGGCCGTGGCCGCCCTGCGCGGACTCCTTGAGGTCCAGCAGCACCGGCTGGCCGTTCTCCCCGACGCCGATCGGCACCCGCAGCGCGTCCTTGGGCGAGTCCCGCCAGCGGGCCCGCGCGGCCGGCACCTCGGCCGGGTCGTCGATGCCGAGCAGCTCGGGCAGCCCGACGGTGTTGCGCAGCGGGCGGCCGGTGTCCGGCTCGGCGCCCAGCGGCGCCCGGTAGCGCGCCATCCGCCTGGCCAGCACGGTGGCCTCGACCAGGCTCAACGCGTCCGGGCGGCCGATCCAGCGGGGCGGTGCGCCCTGTTCGATGCTCATGCCCAGCCGTTCGGCGTCCACCAGCAGGGTCAGCTCGCCACGCTCGCCGCCGGCCGGGCCGTCCAGGCGCAGCACGGTGACCTCGGGGCGGTCCAGCCACTGCGCGCCGGCACGGCGCACGTCCACCCCGTCCACCACGACCAGCAGCCTCGGCGGGTTCCCCGTAGAGGTCACAGCGGTCACACCCGCAGCCGCCAGCCACTCGCCGACCTCGGCCGGGCGCGAGGTGACCATCCGCAGCGCGCCGATGTCGTCGGACAGCGTCGGGTGCTGGGCGTGCGGCAGCCACTTCACCCAGTCCCACAGCGGCAGCGCCTCCGGCGACGCGATCACCGCCAACCGCGCCTCGGCCGGGCTGTGCCACACCGCGTACTGGGCCAGCATCGCCCTGGCCAGCGCCCGCGCCGCCGCCAGCCGCTCGTCGGGGCTACTCCCAAGGCCGGCCGCACGCAGGCACACCCGCCGCAGCGCGCCCAGCGCCACCGCCACCGGCAGCTCGGGCACCACCGAGTGTGCCCTGATCAGCCGGCGCAACGCCCACGCGCACACCGGCTCCAGCTCGTTCAGCGGGCCGGTCTGCGGGGCCACCAGCCGGGTGGCCAGCCGCTGGCGGCCGCGCCCGACCCTGATCTGCGCGAAGTCCGGGTCGGTCTCCCTGCGCTCCCAGAGCCGGTCGGTGCCGAGAACTGCGAGCAGCGCGCTCGGGTCGGGTTGGGTCCATTCCAGCGCGGCGCGCTGCGCGCCGGCCACGGTCCGGATCCGGCGGCGGACCTGGGCCAGGTAGCGCAGGTAGTCGCGGCGGTTCTCGTCGGTCTCGGCGCGCTGGGTGCCGCCCCGGCCCATGCCGCCGGCCATCAGGCCCACGGTCGACAGCGCGAACATCCCGCCGAACAGCCAGGACGTCGGGTTCTGCGCGCCCATCACGACGATGAACCCGATCGAGCCGAGGATCATGAGCGCGGGCATCAGCCGCTGGGCCAGGCCGGCGGGGACCGGTTTGGCGGGCTCCGGGGGCGGTTCCAGCGGCAGCTCGCCGCCGGGCAGCCGGGGCGGGTTGCCTCGCGGCGCGCGGCGCACGGTGCGGGTGCTCATGACCGGGGCGTCCTCCCTGTGGCCTTCCGTCGGTCCCGCTCGCGGGCCGTGAGTTCCGCGAAACCGTCCACACGGGCGATCAGGCGCGGCAATACTAGGAAGCCCGACCCGGTCGCCGAGGCCTTTTGGCCAAACCGCTCTCCCGGTGCGCGACCGGATCCCCCCATGCCGTGGGAGGCGCTATGACCAGGCCAGATGCCGGTGTCGCGACGCCGGGCGGGCGGGCGGAGGGCACCCAGTTCTGCCGGGTGACGGTGCTGGCCCCCCGGTCTCGGATGGACGTGGCGCTGCCCACCGACCTGACGGTCGCCGAGCTCGTCCCGATGCTCACCGAGCTGGCCAGGGAGAGCGGGCCCCGGCGCCACCCGGGGCCGTCCGGTCCGACGGCGCCGGCCGCCTGGTGCCTGGCCGCGGCCGCCGGGGCGGCGCTACCGCCGAGGGCCACGCTGGCCGGGCTGGGTGTGCTGGACGGGGACGTGCTGCGGCTGCGCCACCAGTCCGACGCGCCACCGCCTCCGGTGTTCGACGACCCGGTGGACGCGGTCGCCGAGGCGGTGCGCGCCCCGGACGGGGCTGGACCGCCGGCCGGCGAGCCGTTCGCGGTGCGGCCGTGGGACACGCGGTGGCGCCGGCTGTCCGGGTTCTCCGCCGCCGGGCTGGCCTCGGTGGCGGGCGCCGGGTTGCTGGTGGCGGCCAGGGGCCTTGGCGAGCAGCCGGACGCGGTCGCCGCGGTGATCGGGGCGTTGGCCGCGGGAGCGGGGCTGACCGGCGGGATGCGCGGCGTGCGCGCCGACGCCCCGGCCGGGGTGCTGCTGGCCTGCACCGCCGTGCCGCTGTCCGCCGCCGCCGGGTTCGCCGCGCTGCCGGGGATGCCGGGCGCCGGGCACCTGTTGCTGGCCGCCGCGCTGGCCGCCGCCGCCTCGGCCGCCGGGCTGGCGCTGCTCGGCACCGCGGCTCCCGCGCTGGTGGCGAGCCTGATGGTGGCCGGGACGACGGCGCTGGCCGCGCTGCTCGGCGTGTTCGACATCGGCTCGGTGGGCGGGGTGGCGGCGGGCGCCGCGGCGGTGGCGATCGGCCTGCTGCCGCTGCTGCCCCGGATCAGCGTCGGGCTGGCCGGGTTGCCGCCGCCGGTCATCCCGACCAGCTCGGACGAGATGCTGGCCGCCGACGCGCAGTGGGAGTTCGCCTCGCCCGAGGAGATCCGCTACCGGTCCCGGCTGGCGCACACCTATCTCGCGGGCCTGGTGCTGGGCTGCTCGGCGGTGGCCGCTGTGGGTGCGATGGTGGCGGCCGGTGCTTCGGCCGGCGGAGACAGCGGCGGTTGGGCCGGGCCGGCGTTCGCCTCGGTGGTGGTCGCGGTGCTGCTGCTGCGGTCGCGGGGGTATGTGACGGCGGCCGCGTGCGCCGCGCCGATGGCCGCCGGGCTGGTGGCCGGCACGGTGTTGGTAGCGGGGCTCGCGGTGGCCGGGTCAGGGCTGGTGCGGCTGGTCGCGGCGGCGGCGCTGCTGGTGGTCGCGTCGGTGGCGGTGTGGCTGGTACGGGCGGGGCCGGCGCGGGAGTCGTCGCCGGTGCTGCGGCGCGCGGTGGACATCGTGGAGGCGGTGCTCGTGGTGGCCACGTTCCCGCTGGCGCTGGCCGTCATGGAGCTCTACCGGCTCGTCCGCGCGCTGTGAGCCGGGCGGGGCGGGCGGCGGCCGGGCGGGCGGCGGCCGGGCTGGCCGTGGCGGGATGCGCGCTGCTGGTGGGGACGATGGCGGCGCCGGTCATGGCCCCAACGACGGTGACGGCTGGGTCGACCGGGAAGGCTGGGGCGGCGGCCATGGTGAAGGAGGACCTGCCCCGGCCGCCGCCGGTGGACATGGGCCGGCTGCCGGCGAGCGGGACGCCGGCCGGTCAGCCGGGGGCGCGGCAGAAGTACAGGTGCGTCGGCGCCGCCGGGCCGGTGGGCGCCGGTTCGGCGAACGAGCGGCTGTGGGGGCAGCGGATGTTCCGGCTGCCCGAGCTGTGGAACTCCAGCGAGGGCGGCTCGGTCCGGATCGCGGTGATCGACACCGGGGTGTCGCAACACCCGAGGCTGGCCGGGCGGCTGCTGGCCGGGGGCGACTTCGTGGCCGGCGGCGACGGGCTGGCCGACTGCGACGGGCACGGCACGCTGGTGGCCGGGATCGCGGCCGCCTCGGTGGACTCGGGATCCGGGTTCGCCGGCGTGGCCCCGGAGGCGCAGGTGCTCTCGGTACGCCAGTCCAGCCCGCGCTACGCGGTGCCGGGGCCGGGCGGGGCCGAGTCGCCGGCCGGCAACCTGGAGACCCTGGCCTCGGCCGTGCTGCACGCCGTGGACCTGGGCGCCGACGTGATCAACATTTCCGAGGTGGCCTGCGCGCCGGCCGGTGCTCGCGGCGCGGCCGAGCTGCAGGCGGCCATCCACCGCGCCGTGCAGCGCAACGTGGTGGTGGTCGCGGCGGCCGGCAACCTCGGCTCCGGGCGGCAGGACGAGTGCCCGGACCGGCCGAGGGCGGGCACCGTGGTGTACCCGGGGTGGTTCGACCAGGACGTGCTCACGGTGGCCTCGGTCGGCCCGGGCGGGGTGGCCTCGCGGTTCAACTACCCGGGCCCGTGGGTGGACGTGGCCGCGCCGGGCGAGCGGCTGGTCTCGCTGTCCGCCGGCGGTTCCGGGGTGACCGACCAGATGCCCGGCTCCGAGGCCGGCACCCCGATCGACGGCACCAGCTTCGCCGCGCCCTCGGTCGCCGGCCTGGCGGCGCTGATCCGGGCCAGGTACCCGAGGCTGAGCGCCGCCCAGGTGATGGACCGGATCACCGCGACGGCCAGCCAGCACGCGTCCGGGCGGACGGACAGCGCGGGGTACGGGGTGGTCGACCCGGTCGCGGCGCTCACCAGGGGCCCCGCGGTGCTGCCGCCGCCCGGCGACCCGGCGGGGGCGGACGCCGGCACGCTGCGGCTCGCCCCGCCCACCCGGCCGGCGTCGGTGCCGCCCGGGGCGCTCTGGGGCGGGCTGCTGGCGCTGCTGGCCACCGTGCCGGCCGGCGCGTTCGCGGTGAGCAAGCTGCGCGCCGGGTGGCGAACAGACACCCGGCGCTGACGACGATTGCGTGTGCTGGAACACCCGACTCGGTGTGCCAGTGACATTGGCTCGCTCGCAAGCTCGCTCACCTGAAGTCGGTCGCTGCGCTCCCTCTCTGGCGCCCGACTCGCGGGTGGTGGGCGCGGGCGGGGGTACGGGGGTCAGCCGGCGGCGAGGACGTCGACGGTGCGTTGGGCTTGGGCGACGTCGAGGGTGGGGCCGGCGGGGAGGGCGCGCAGGGCGTCCACCGGCACGGGCGTCCAGGCGCGGACGCCCAGGGCGGTGGCCGTCTCGGCGTTCGCGATGGGGTAGCCGACGCCGGTCTCGGACACCAGCCAGAGCTGCTCGCCGTCCCGGTCACGGTCCCGGTCGCGGCGTGGGGAGCAGTCCGTGTCCCCGGCCACCGCGCAGGCCACCAGGGCGGTGCCGGCGGGCAGCGACACCTCGTCCAGCTTGGCTCCCTGGCCGTCCGCCTGGGCCAGCCGGGTCGCCGCGTGCCCTGGCGGCAGCGGCTCGGCGGGGGCGGTCACGGTGCCGCCGCGCCCGGACGGGTCCCACTGCCAGCACGCCGCCGTGTCGGACAGGATCCGGGGCAGCACCGTCGGGTAGTCGGACAGCCCGGCCAGGCTCACCCTCGGCAGCGCGTTGATCTGCTCCAGGCGCACGGCGTCCGGGGGCTGGCGCGGGTTGGCGTTCAGCGTCGCCCGCACCAGGTTGGCCACCGGCTCGGCAACCTCCTGCACGCCGGTCGCCAGCACCAGGTAGTACCTGTCCGCCTCGCCGGGCCGGACCACCCGCACCACGTCGCCGACGGCGTGGCCGGGCAGCGCCGTGCTGTCCTCGCCGGCGCCGGCCGGCTCCACGGCGCCCAGCGCGCGGCCGTCGGGAATGGCGGCCAGCAGCATCGCCGACGCCGGACGGACCGGCTTGTCGCGCAGGTCGTAGGCGCCGGCCACCACGTCGCCGCCGTCGATGCGGTGCTTGCGGCCGCCCACGACCAGGTACCGGCGGCCGTCCGGCCCGGCGAGCAGCAGCCCGTCCCCCGGACCCAGCGGCACCGGCCGGCCCGCCCCGGCCACCAGCAGGGTGCCGGCCCCGGTGTCGCACAGCGCCCACGGGCCGCTCGGCGCGGGCGGGCGGTCCTCGGTGGGCAGCACCGCCTGCGCGCCGGGGACGGCGGCGGTCGCGGTGCGCGGCGCGGTGTCCAGGTCGGCGTCGTCGATCGGCACCGGGGTGGCGCTCGCCGAGGAGCCGCCGCTGCCCCGCTCGGCGGCGTAGCGGACCAGCCGGGCGGCCGCCAGGTTCGCCACCGGCACCAGCCGGGGCGGCTGCTGGATCACCGCGAACAGCCGGCCGGACTGCTTGCCCACCACCACCTGCTCGGCCTGCCACGCGGGCTTGGGCATCAGCTTCGCGTACGCGTACGTGGCCACCAGCGCGAGCATGGCCAGCGCGAGCCCGGTCGCCACCACCCGGCGCTGGCCCCGGATCTCCTCGTGCAGCAGCACCGGGTCCCGGCGGGCCAGCGCGGACTCCAGCCGCCGCTGCCCGAACCGGTACGCGTCCAGCTGCAGCTTGGTGACCGGCGTCCTGGCCATGCTCCTGGGTTCCTTCAGGGAGATCGTCCGGAGCACTCACGGTAGCGTCGGGGCACCCGCCCTCGGGGCCGTTTGGGCAGACACGTGCCCGCCGAGGCGCAGCACGTCGTCCGCGTGGCCCTCGATGATCCGCATGTCGTGGCTGATCAGCACCACCGCCAGGTCGCGGCCCGCGCGCAGCTCGCCGAGCAGGGCCATCACCGCGTCCGCGGTGGCCGGGTCGAGCGCGGAGGTCATCTCGTCGCAGACCAGCACGTCCGGGTCGGCGGCCAGCGCGCGGGCGATGGCCACCCGCTGCCGCTGCCCGCCGGACAGGCCGTCGGGGTAGCGCCCGGCCAGCTCGGCGGGCAGGCCCACCGCGTCGAGCAGCCCTGCGATGCGGTCCGCCCGTTCGCCGGGTGCGCAGCGGCGGTGCCGGATCAGCGGGCGGGCCAGGGTCGCGCCGATGGTCCGCCTCGGGTTGAGGCTGCCCAGCGGGTCCTGCGGCACCAGCTGCAGCCGCCGGCGCTGCTCGGGCTCGCGGCGCCGGACCGCCGGGTGCAGCGGCCGGCCGTGCAGGGTCAGCGTGCCGTCGGCGTCCGGGTGCAGCCCGACCAGCACCCGGGCCAGCGTCGTCTTGCCCACCCCGGACGGCCCGACCACGCCGAGCACCGCCCCCGCCGACAGCTCCAGCCCGACCCCGGACAGCACCTCCCGCCGTCCCCGCCGCGCCCCGTGCCACGCCGTCAACCGCTCGCCCCGCAACACCACGCCCGCGCCGCTGTTCACCGCGGCGGGGTGGCTGTGCCGGCGTTCGACGGCGGTCACTCCGGACCGTCGCGGCGGGCTCGCGAGCTGGTACGAGCGGTCGGCGATGTCGTCGACGAGCTGGCGGTCGTGACAGGCGAGCACGATCGCCATGCCGCGCTCGGTGGCCAGCGTCCGCAACAGCGCGCCCAGCCCGGCGCGCAGCGAGGCGTCCAGCCCCGCGGTCGGCTCGTCCAGCAGCAGCAGCTCCGGCCGCCGCGCCAGCGCCCGCCCGATCGCCACCCGCCGCTGCTGGCCGCCGGAGAGCTGCCCCGGGCGCCGCCGCAGCAGCTCGACCGGCAGCTCCAGCTCGGCCAGCAGCTCCCGGACCCCGTCGGGCGAGTGCGACGCGGCCAGCTCGGACAGCAGCGCCCCGACCCGCATCCGGGGGTTCAGCCGCCGCGCCGGGTCCTGGCCGACGAACCCGATCCGGTCCCTGCGCAGCGCCCGCAGCCCGGCCGGACCCAGCGCCAGCACGTCCTGCCCGCACACCCGCACGCCGCCGCCGGCCACCCGAAGCCCCGGCGGCACCGCCCCGACCAGCGCCCGCAGCAGCGTCGACTTGCCGACGCCGGACGGCCCGGTCACCGCGACCAGCTCGCCGGCACCCACCCGCAGCCCCGCCCCGTCCAGGATCGCGATCCCGGAGCCACGAGGCCGCACCACCAACCCGGAAACCTCGGCGATCACCGCGCGCCCACCTCCACCGCCCGGCGGCCACCCGGGGCGAGCGCGTCCGCGGCCAGGCTGACGCCGATCGCCAGCAGCCCGATGGCCAGCGCCGGGCTGACCACCGCCCACGGGTTGAGCAGGATCCCGGCGCCGTTCTCCCGCACCATCAGCGCCCAGTTGGCCTCCGTGGGCGCCACCCCGACGCGCAGGAACCCGGCGGTGGACACCAGGTACACCGCCTCCACGAACCGCAGCGCCAGCAGCGTGACCAGTACCGCGCGCAGGTTGGGCAGCACCTCCCGCCACACCAGGTGACCGATCCGCTCCCCGCCGGCCACCGCCGCCTCCACGAACCCGGCCGAGGCCAGCGGGGCGGCGGCCGAGGCCATCACCCGCACCGCGTACGGCAGCGCGAGCAGCACCGAGGCCAGCACCAGCGCCGCCCGCCCACCGTCCGGCCAGGCCAGCACGAACAGCAGCAGCCCGAGCAGCGGAGGCAACAGAATCAGCAGGTCAGCGCCGTACTCGACAAACCGACCGACGGTCGGTCTAAGAACGGCGGCCGCCCCCACCACGCCCGCGAGCGCCGTCACCACCACGGCGACCAGCGCCGAGGTCAGCAACAGCGACGAACCGCCCGCCAGCAGCCGGCTGAGCACGTCACGCCCCAACAGGTCGCCCCCGAGCGGCGCGGCCAACGACGGCGACCCGTACGGCGCGGTGACCGGCACGTCCACCGACCGAGGCGCCAGCACCGGCCCGACCACCGTCGCCACCAGCAACCCCGCCGCCACCGACAACGACACCGGCGCAGGGACCCGCCGCCTCACCGCGTCCCCCAGGTCGCCCACGCCCGGACCCCGTCCGCCAGCACCAGCAACACCATGATCAACGCACCCGTCACCGCCACCACGCCCGCGACCAGCGGGGCGTCCCTGTCGGTCACCGCCTGCGTCAGCACCGCGCCCAACCCCGGGATGTTGAACACCGTCTCGGACACCACGGTCCCGCCCAGCACCAGCCCGACCGACGCGACCACCGAGGTGGCCACCGCCGGCAACGCACCGGGCAGCAGGTGCCGCACCAACAGCCGCCCCCGGGGCAGCCCGTCCAGCACCGCCGCGTCCACGTGCGGCAAGCGCGCCTGCTCGGCCAGCGCGGCCCGCACCAACCGGGTGTTCCAGCCGATCTGCGGTATCGCGATGGCCAGCACCGGCAACACCACCGCCCGCGCCGGCAGCCCACCGCCCGAACCGACCGAAGCCACCGCCGGCAACAACCCCAGCCACAGCGCGAACACCAGCACCAACAGGCTGCCCACCACGAACTCCGGCAGCGCCAGCGTCACGGTCGCACCCAGCCCGAGCGCCCGGTCCACCGGACCGCCCGGCCGCAGCGCCGCCCAACACCCCAGCGCGAGCGCCGCCACCACCGTCAACAACAGCGCCAGCGCACCCATCCGCAGCGTGTTCGGCAGCGCCCCCCAGACCAGCGACGAGATCGGCTGGCCGCGCGCGGTGACCCCCATGTCGCCGGTGACCAGCCCGCCCATCCAGCGGGCGAACCGCTCGACCAGCGGCCGGTCCAGCCCGAGCTGCGCCCGCCGCGCCGCGATCGCCGCCGCCCCGGCACCGCGCTCCAGGCTGGCCGCCGCCGCGTCCCCCGGCAGGAACGCGACCGCCGCGAACACCACCGCCAGCAACGTGACCAACAGCGCCACCCGCCGGGCCAGCACCCCGGCCGCCGCGACCAGCAGGCCTACGCCGCGAGCCATGTCCGCTCGAGCTGCACCCGCCCGTACCCCGCCAGCCGGGGCAGCCCGCCGACCTTCGCGGTGGCCAGGTCCACCCCGTCGGCCATCCCCCAGAGCAGGTACCCCGACCGCTCGTACTCCATCCGCTGCAGCTCGCGCAGCGCCCCCGCCCGCGCCGCCGCGTCCGGGAACGCGACCGCGCGCTGGTAGGCGGCGTCGAACTCGGGATCCGCCTGCCCGGCCTCGTTCTGCCCGGCCCCGGACGCCATGGTCTTGCCGGCGAAGAACGTCACCGAGTCGTTCGTGCCCCAGTACGCGGTGTAGAGCGGCGCCTTGAGCCAGGTCTGGTCGTAGAACGTGCCCTGGTCCTGGCGCACCACGTCGACGTTGACCCCGACCTCGCGCAGCTGGGTCGCGATCAGCGTGGCCGCCTCGCCCTGGCCCGGGGCCTCCTCGCAGGTCACCAGCGGGTAGCGGGCCGCGCGGTCGAACCCGGCGGCGTCCAGCAGGGAACGCGCCCGGTCCAGGTCGCGGCGCCGTTGCGGCAGGTCGCGGGCGTACTGCGGGTCGCCGGTGCCGAGCACGTCGTTGGCGACGGTGCCGTACCCGGACAGCGCCTGGGCGACCAGCGCGTCGCGGTCCACCGCCAGCCGCAGCGCCTCCCGCACCCGGGGCTCGGCGAACGGGCCGTCCGCCACCCGCATCACCAGCGGCAGCGCCGAGTCGTTGGGCCGGCGCACCACCTGCACCCCGTCCCGCCCGGCCGCCGTGCGCGCCGCCACCGGACCGACGTTGGACGCCACGTCGATCTCCCCGGTGAACAGCGCGTTGGCCATCGCCTGCGGGTCGGTGAAGATCCGCACCTCGATCGCGTCCAGCAGCGGCGCGCCGCCGTACCAGTCGGCGTTGCGCACCAGCCGCGCGTTGCCGGCGTTGTAGGACTCCAGCCGGAACGGCCCGGTACCCGGCACCGAGCCGGCGTTGATCGCCGCGTCCGGGGTGTCGCGGGGCAGCACGAACGTGGTCAGCCGGAGCAGCAGCGGCAGGTCGGCGTTCGGGTAGTCCGAGGTGAGCACCACCGCGTTCGTCCCGTCCTCGGCGATCCCGCCGGGCTGTACGCCGGGAAGACGGGCCGCGCCGGACGGGGTGCCCCGCAGCCGCCGCAGCGACCACGCCACGTCCGCAGCGGTCACCGGCGCGCCGTTGTGGAACCGCGCGCCGTCGGCCAGCACGAACCGGTGCCGACGCAGGTCCGCGCTGGGCTCCCACTTGGCGGCCAGCCGGGGCGCCACGGTCTGGGGGCTGCCGGGCACGGTGAGCGGGTCGTAGGTGAGCGCGATGATCAGGTAGTCGCTCTCGTTGCTCTGCGTGCCGTGCGGGTCCCTGGTGATCGCAGCCGCCTTGCCCAGCGCGCCCACCCGCAGGGTGCCGCCGCCCTGGGGCGGCCCAGTCGGTCCGGACGGCCCGGCCGCGCCGGCCCCCTCGGGACCGGAACCACCACAACCTGCCAACAACGCCCCGGCACCCAGGCCCGCACCGAGGACGGCTCCGGCCCCGAGCAGTCTGCGCCGAGTCATGCCTCGGGTCGGCTCCACCGGACCTCCGCCCCTAGATGCAACTTCTCTGCAGTTGAACCCCTCCATACCTAGGCGAGCGGTCGGAGCGATCACAACCTCTGATCAGGTGAGCCTTGTCTCACTGAGGAGATCCTAGCCTTCTTGAGACGTGCTCCGATATCGGGCGTAGATATTTCTCTCAGGCAAGCCTTGCCTTGCTCGCGCCCCTCTATCTAGCGTGGTCACGACGCCGCACGCCGCCACGGCCCATCCCGACTCCACCGAGAGGAACCCGTGGATCCGGTCACCGTCCGCCTGTCCGAGGCATCGACACACACGCTGCGAACCCTTTCCGACCGACTCGCCCCAGCGCTCGCCGACGACCCGCGCGCCACCACCGTGAGCCTGCCCGAGCTGCCGCCCGGGCTGCGCGACGAGCTGCGGGCCTGCGCGCGCACCGGCCACGACGGGGTGACCGTGCTGCGCCGCCTGCCGGTGGACGCCGACCGGATGGGGCCCACGCCGGCCCGCTGGTCGGAGGTGTCCGACCAGGCCGGCGCGCAGTGGGCGGCGCAGATGCTGCTGCTGGCCCGCGCGCTGGGCCGCCCGATCGGCTGGGCCGGCCAGCAGGACGGGCGGCTGGTGCACGACATACTGCCCACCCGAGGCGAGGAGCGCGAGCAGACCGGTGCCAGCAGCGCCGTCGAGCTCAGCCCGCACACCGAGGACGCGTTCCACCCGGGGCGGGCCAACCTGCTGCTGCTGGCCTGCGTGCGCAACCCCGACCGGGTGCCGACCACCGCGGCCAGCGTGCGGCACGCCCGGCTGGCCGACACCGAGCGCGAGCTGCTCGCCGACCCGGCGCTGCCGATCCTGCCCGACTCCTCGTACGCCGAGGCCGACGGCTTCGGGGGCCAGGCGCCGCCGGTGGCCACGGTGTGGGAGACGGGCGCCGGCCTGGGCCTGCGCTACGACCCCGCGTACACGCCGCTGGACGATGGCAACCCGGCCTACCTGCGCGCGTACCGCCGCCTCGGGGCGGAGCTGGCGCGCGCGGCGGTCGGCGTGCGCCTGGACCCCGGTGACGTGCTGGTGATCGACAACGACGTGGCGGTGCACGGGCGGCAACCTTTCCGCGCCCGGTACGACGGCACGGACCGCTGGCTGCGCCGGGTCTCGGTGCGGGTGCCGGGGCGGCGCCGGCCGGACGCCGACGAGCACGGCTACGGACAGCGGGTGCTCGACCCGTTCGCCGGCCGGTTCGAGGACGAGGAGGACACGCCGTGACCCGCCCACCGCTGCGCGTGCTGAGCACCGACGACCTGGCCGGCATCGAGATCGCCCCGGCCGAGGTGGTGGACGTGGTGGAGCGCGCGTACCTCGCCCTGGCCGCCGGGACCAGCGCCAACCCGCGCAAGCTCACCGTCTCCCCGGCGGACGGGCACTCGGTGAGCTACGCGATGCTCGGGCGGGACGGCTCCCGCGAGCTGGTGGCCATCAAGACCTCGTACAAGCACGGCCTGCACGCCGGCCGCGACGAGCAGCACTACTACACGACGCTGCAGGTCTACGACGACAGGACTGGCCTGCCGGTGGCGCTGATGGACTGCGGCCGGATCGGCTCGCTGCGCACCCCGGCGGTGACGGCGCTGCTGGCCAGGGAGTGCGCGCCGGCGCACGCGCGCACCGCGCTGCTGGTCGGCACCGGCACCCAGGGCCAACGGGCGCTGCCGTTCCTGCTGGTCACGCTGCCCAAGCTGGACAGGCTGCTGCTGTCGGGGACGCATCCGGACGGCATCGCGGCGGTCCGCGCCGAGCTGCGCCGCCACCACCCCGACCGGGACGTGGAGCTGGTCACCGACGCTCACGCGGCGGCGGCCGACGCGGACGTGGTCATCGCCGCCGCCGGCGGGTCCACCCCGGTGGCCATCGAGGCGGCCGACACCAAGCCCGGGGCGCTGACCGTGCTGCTCGGGCACGGGCTGGCGCCGTCCACCCTGCACCGGGCCGACCGGGTGATCGCCACCAGCGCCGCGCAGATGGCCGTCACCGGCACCGACATGGTCGACGCGGACGGCAACCTGCGCGAGGTGCACGCCGAGCTGCCCGACGTGCTGGCCGGCCGCGCCCCCGGCCGCACCGCCCCGGACCAGCGGATCTTCGCCTACAACAGCGGGCTGGTGATCACCGACATCGCGCTCGGCCACCGGTTCGCCGAGCTGGCCGCCCAGCGCGGCCTCGGCCAGCTGGTCACGCTGTGGACCTGACCCTCCCGGCCAAGCGGGCCGAGCCGACCCGCCGGCTGCTGGATACCGACGTCAACCTGCTGTACGAACTCGCGGACGCGATCGGCGGGCCGTTCCACGTGCTGTTCGCCGAACCGTTCGACGCCGCTGTGGCCGGGTTCCGCGCGGCCGCGGCCGACGCCGGAGTGTCCGCGAGCGTCTACTACGCGAAGAAGGCGAACAAGGCGGCGCTGTGGCCCCGGCGCTGCGCGGAGACCGGGGTGGGCGTGGACGTGGCCAGCACGGGCGAGCTGGCGTCCGCGCTGACCGCCGGCGTCCGCGCCGCCAACCTGGTGGTGACCGGCCCGGCCAAGTCCGACGAGCTGCTGCGGCTGGCGCTGCTGCAGGGCTGCCTGCTCACCGTCGACGCGCCCGACGAGCTGGACCGCGCGCTGGAGCTGGCCGAGCGGTACGGGCGGCGCCCGCGCGTGCTGATGAGGGTGAACCCGCCCGGGTCGAGCAGCCGGTTCGGCCTGACCGAGCCCGAGCTGGACTCCGCGCTGCTGCGGTGCCGCGGCGTCGACCTGGAGGGGTTCGGCTTCCACCTGGAGGGGTACGAGGTGGCGCCGCGCGCCGCGCTGGCCGCCGAGCTGGTCGGCTGGGTTGAGCGGGCGCGCGGGCTCGGGCTGGCGGCGGACGCGGTGGACATCGGCGGCGGGTTCGCCGTCGACTACGTGGACGGCGAGCACTGGCGCGGCTTCCAGACCCGGCCGGACGACTTCCACGCCGGCCGCGAGTTCCCCGGCTACTACCCGTACCACTCGCCGGTGGCCGGCCCGGACATGCTGCGCGCGATCCTGTCCACCCCGGTCGACGGCGCGCCGACCCTGGCCGAGCTGCTGCGCGCGCGCAACGTCCGGCTGCTCTGCGAGCCCGGGCGGGCGCTGCTGGACCAGGCCGGCCTGACCGTGCTGCGGGTGCAGGGCGTCAAGGACCGCGACGGCTACGGCATCGTCACCGTCGACGGCACCAGCCTGAGCCTGTCCGAGCAGTGGTTCAACAGCGAGTTCCTCCCCGACCCGGTCCTGCTTGGTGACGCACCGGCGGCCGACGGGAAATACCCGGCCTGCGTCGGCGGCGCCACCTGCCTGGAGTCCGACCTGCTCACCTGGCGGAAGATCCCGTTCGGCCGCCGCCCCCGGGTCGGTGACCTGCTGGTCTACCTGAACACCGCCGGCTACCAGATGGACTCCAACGAGTCGGAGTTCCACCAGCTGCCGCTGCCGCCCAAGGTCGTCGTCCGCTGGGAGGACGACACCGTCCGCTGGAGGTGGGATGAGCGCTAGGCCACCGGTGGTCAGCCGGGTGTCCGACCTGATCGGCAACACCCCGCTGTTCGAGCTCTGCCGCACCCCCGCCAACACCCGCCTGCTGCTCAAGCTGGAGTTCTTCAACCCGACGGGCACCGCCAAGATCCGGATGGCCCGGCAGATGGTGCTGGACGCCGAGCGCAGCGGCGAGCTGCGCCCCGGCGGACGGATCGTGGAGTCCACCTCGGGCAACACCGGCCTGGGCCTGGCCGTGCTGGCGGCCGAGCGCGGCTACCGGTTCACCGCCGTGGTGGACGGGCACGCCAGCGCGGACAAGCTGCGCGCGATGCGGGCCATGGGCGCCGAGCTGATCTACGTCAGCGACGAAGGCGAGGACGGCCTGGCCACGGCCGCCCGGGAGGACTTCGCCGAACAGCTCGCGCACGCCACCGAGAACGCGATCTTCACCGAGCAGCACAACAACCCGAGCAACGCCGTCGGCTACTACCCGGTGGCCGACGAGCTGTGCGCGGCGCTACCCGGCGGGGTGGACTGGCTGATCGGCGCGGTCGGCACCGGTGGCTCGCTGTGCGGAACCGGCGTGATCCTGCGCGGGCGCTGTCCCGGGCTGCGGGTGGTCGGGGTGGAGCCGGTCGGCTCGATCGCGTTCGGCGGGCCGGCCGCGCCGTACCACCAGTCCGGCACCGGCACCCCCGAGGGCGCCACCATCGGCGCGCTGGTCGACTTCGACCTGATCGACCAGGGCTGCAAGGTCTCCGACGCCGACGCGTTCGCCACCGCCCGGGTGCTGGCCAGGCGCACCGGGCTGATGGTCGGCGGCTCGGCCGGCGGCGTGGTGTACCAGGCGCTGACCATGCTGGACGGGCTGCCACCCGGCTCGACCATGGTCGGACTGGTGTGCGACGGTGGCGAGAAGTACCTGGACACCGTGTTCGACGACGGCTGGATGAAGGAGCACGAGCTGCTCGACGACGACCTGGAGGCCCGGGTGGACGAGCTGCTGGCCGGCCTGGCGCCGGGCCGGTGACGACCGGCCTGACCCGGCGGGCGCTCACCGAGCACCGGGCGCTGGCCGCCCTGGCCACCCCGCTCGCCCTCACCCAGCTCGCCCAGGTGGCGCTGACCACCACCGACACCGTCATGCTCGGACGGCTGGGCGCGACCGCGCTGGCCGGCGGCGGCCTGGCCATCGTGCTGTTCAACCAGCTGCGCACCATGGGCGTCGGGCTGGTCACCGCGGTCGGCAACCAGGTGGCGGCCGCCGTGTCCCGCGCGGAGACGACCGGCGGTGTGGACGGGGGCAGCGCCCGGGACGAGGTCCGCGACCTGGTGCGGGCCGCCGTCGCGGTGGCCACCGTGGCCGGCGTGCTCGGCGGGCTGGTCATGGTCGGGTTCGGCCAGCTGCTCGGCTGGTTGGGCCAGGACGCCGAGGTCGCGGCGCTGACCAGGACCATGCTGGTCACGCTGGCCCCCGGGCTGCTGCCCTGCCTGTGGTTCCAGGCGCTGCGCCAGTACAGCGTCGGGATGCGCCGCCCGCGCGCGCTGCTGGTCATCACGCTGGTCTCGATCGTGATCAACGCCGGGCTGAACCTGCTGCTCGGCTTCGGCGCCGGGTCGTGGCCAGGGCTCGGCGTGGCCGGCATCGGCACCGCGACCAGCCTGGTCTACCTGCTGACGTTCGGCCTGCTCTACCGGGCGGTGCGCCGCGACCCGGAGCTGGCGCCCGCGCTGTCCCTGGCCGGCTGGCGCGCGTCGGCGCCGACCGTGCGCCGGCTGCTGCGCCTTGGCTTCCCGATCGCGGCCACCTACGGCTCGGAGGCCGGCTTCTTCTCCGTGGTGGCACTGGTCATGGGCGGCTTCTCGGCCGCCGCGCTGGCCGCGCACACGGTGGTCAACCAGCTCGTGTACATCGTCTTCCAGGCCAGCGTGGGCGCCTCGCACGGGGCGTCCATCCTGGTCAGCCGGGAGTGGGCGGCGGGTCGGCGGGACACCCCCGCCCGGCTGGCCCGCACCGCGCTGACCCAGGGCGCTTTGATCGTCGCCGCCGTCGCGGTCGTCTACCTGGTCGCCCCCGGCGCCATGCTCGGCCTCTTCCTGGACGCCACCGACCCCGCCGACGCGGCCGCGCTCGTGGTCGCCGGCCAGCTCCTCATGGTGGCCGCCGTCCTCCAGTTCGCCGACTCCGCGCAGAACATCGGCGTGGGCCTGCTGCGCGGCCTGGACGACACCACCGGCGGCTTCCGAGCCACCCTGATCGGCTACTGGCTGGTAGGCCTCCCGGTAGCGCTCGTACTGGGCCTCCCCCTCGGCCTAGGCCCCGTAGGCGTCTGGCTGGGCCTGCTCACCGGCCTAACCGCCACCGCCGCCCTACTCCTAGCCCGCTACACCCGCCGCCTCCACCGCCCCTAACCCCGCACCGCCCGTAACCCCGGGGTTGCTGACACACCCACTCCGTGGCCCGCACATGCACTGCAGCACGTGTGCAAGGTACGAAGTGGGTGTGCCAGCCCCGAACTAGCGCACGGCGAGGAGTTGGTACGGGGCTAGCAGGTCGCGTTCTAGGGCGTCGGTGAGGTTCTCGGCCTTGGCCCGGTAGCTGTCGCCGATCGCGACCCAGGGGCCCAGCGGGGGCAGCGCGTCACCGAGCTCGCGGACCTTGGTCAGCTGGGCGAGCACGAGGTCGCGCAGGTCGCGGTCCTCCTCGACGGTGAAGCCCGCCTCGGTGAGCAGCCAGCGGTACTCCGCCGGCGACTCCAGGAAGCTGCGGTCCGCGCTGTTCGCCCACGGCAGCGGGAAGTTCGGCTCGCCGTCCTCGACCGTGAGCATCACGTCGTAGAGCGCGAACCGCCCGCCGGGACGCAGCACCCGGAACGCCTCCGCGCACAGCGCCGCCTTGTCCGACACGTTCATCCCGACGTGCAGCATGATCGCCGCGTCGAAGCTCGCATCCGCGAACGGCAGCTCGGTGACGCCGCCCTCCCGGAACCGCACGGTGTCGGCCAGCCCACAGCGCTCGGTCAGCTCGGTGGCCACCTCGACGGTCTCCCTGGCCAGGTCCACGCCGGTCACCCGGCAGCCCCGGTGCCTGGCCAGGTACCGGGCCGGCCCACCGAGGCCCGCGCCCATGTCCAGCACGTGCCCGCCGGGCGGCGGCGCCAGCAGCTCGGCCAGCTCGACGGTGGCCGGTCGCCCCCCGCCGTGCAGCTCGTCCAGCGGCGCGAGGTCGTCGGAGTCCAGCGGGCTCACCGGCTTGCCGGCCGCCGCGAGCGCGTCGAGCAGGGCGGACAGCAGCGCGCTGCGCGTGTAGTGCCGGGTCGCCACGCCCGGCTCCACACCGGCCGCCGCGATCCGCTCCGTCGCGTCCGCCGGGCCGGCCACCGCGATCTGCTCGGTCGTCTCGTCGAGCCCGGCCGTCTTGGGTGTCTCGGACGTCTCGCTCGACTCGACCGCCCACGCGCCGAGCACCGTCGTGCTCACGCCACGCTCGGCACCGTCCCGCGACCGTTCAGCCATGCCAAACTCCTCGTCCGCCCGCGACCCCAGTGTTCTCGCCTCACTCGCCGGCGAGGCTCGAAGGGCGCTCTCCACGGGGTTGATCCCGTCTCGGTGCGGGTCGCGCCGTGGCAACCGCACCCTGCGAGTGATCGTGGCACGCTCGCCCAGCTCCTCCGGCGGCGGGTAGTCCACCGCGGTCAGGGTGAGCCCGTGCGCGGGGGCGACGGTGACCTCGCTGGCCCGTTCGGTGCGCGCCAGCAGCCCCGCCGGCCACTCCACCGGCCGCTGCCCGCGCCCCACCGCGAGCAGCGCGCCGACCAGCCCGCGCACCATCGAATGGCAAAACGCGTCCGCGCTGACCTCGGCGACCAGCACCCCGTCGCCGTCCTCGCGCCAGGCCAGCCGCTGCAGCTCGCGGACCATGGTGGCGCCCTCGCGGCGGCGGCAGTACGCCGCGAAGTCGTGCTCGCCCAACAACCCGACCGCCGCCGCGTTCATCGCCGCCAGATCGGCCGGATAAGGCCACGACACCGTGTCCCGCGCCCGCAACGGCTCCGCGCCGTACGGCGTCACCGCGACCCGGTACGCATAGTGCCGCCGCAACGCCGAGAACCGCGCATCGAACTCCGCCGGCACCGCCGCAACCTCGCGCACCCGCACGTCCGGGGGCAGCATCCCGGCCAGCCGCCGCACCAACCCGCCGAGCTCCACCGACCCCGGCAGGTCCACATGAGCCACCTGCCCGGTCGCGTGCACGCCGGCGTCCGTCCTCCCGGCCACCGTCAACGACACCGGCCGGCGCACCAACGTGCTCAGCGCCTCGGTGAGGACGCCGCACACGGTGCGCCGGCCGGGTTGCACGGCCCAACCGGAGAAGTCGGTGCCGTCGTAGCTGATGTCCAGCCGCGCCCTGACGGGCGCAGGCTCCGCCGTCAGGAGTCGCTCTCCTCGTCCTTGTCCCGCTGCGCCGGCGGCAGCTCGAAGCCGGCGGCCTCGGCGGCCTCGGCGCTGGCGAACCAGACCTCGGCAACCGTGCGGTCGTAGTGCGAGGAGCCCGGCACGTGGTAGAGCTTCGAGTCCTCGTTGCCCTTGACCGGGAACCCGTCCGGCTGGCCACCGTCGGCCAGCGGGGCGTGGCTGCCCTCGCCGTACGGGGCGTCCTCGGTGGACGCGCTCTCCTCCACCTCGGCGTCCTCGACGTCCGCGACCTTGGTCTCGGCGGTCTCGGCGGCGGGCGCCTCGGCGGCCTCGGTCGGCGCGGCGGCCGGCGTGCTGGCCCGCGAACCGGCCACCCGGCGCGCCCGGTCCGCCTCGGCCGACACCGTCTCCGAGGTGATCAGCTCGATCACCGCCATCGGGGCGTTGTCGCCCTTGCGCGGCAGCGTCTTGGTGATCCGGGTGTAGCCGCCGTTGCGGGACTCGAACAGCGGGCCCAGCTCGTTGAGCAGCCGGTGCACCACGTCCTTGTCCCTGATCACCTTCTGGATCTCCCGGCGGTTGTGCAGGTCGCCCCGCTTCGCCTTGGTGATCAGGCGCTCGGCGTACGGCCGCAGCCGCTTGGCCTTCGCCTCCGTGGTCTTGATCCGCCCGTGGGTGAACAGCGAGGTGGCCAGGTTGGCCAGCATCAGCCGCTGGTGCGAGGGCGAACCACCAAGGCGGGGGCCCTTCGTGGGCTGTGGCATCTCATGCGCTCCTTCATCGCGCCCGTGAGCGGCAAGCGGGCCTCTGGCACCACTTGCCACTCACGGGTAGGCCGCCGGGCCTACAGTTGCTCGGTCTCTGCGTAGTCCTGGCCGTCGTCGCCGAGGCGGTCCGGATCGAACGTCTCGGTGTCGTAGTCTGCGCCGGCCACGGACGGGTCGAACCCGGGGGGGCTGTCCTTGAGGGCCAGGCCCAGGCCGACCAGCTTCATCTTGACCTCGTCGATCGACTTGGCCCCGAAGTTGCGGATGTCCAGCAGGTCGGCCTCGCTGCGCCCGACCAGCTCACCCACCGTGTGAATGCCCTCGCGCTTGAGGCAGTTGTAGGAGCGGACCGTCAGGTCCAGCTCCTCGATCGGCATCGCGAACGCCGCGATGGTGTCCGCCTCCTGCGGCGACGGTCCGATCTCGATGCCCTCGGCGTCCACGTTCAGCTCGCGGGCCAGGCCGAACAGCTCGACCAGCGTCTTGCCGGCCGAGGCCAGCGCGTCGCGCGGGGTCATGGACGGCTTGGTCTCGACGTCCAGCACCAGCTTGTCGAAGTCGGTGCGCTGCTCGACACGGGTGGCCTCGACCTTGTAGGTCACCTTGAGCACCGGCGAGTAGATCGAGTCCACCGGGATCCGGCCGATCTCCGCGCCGCTCACCTTGTTCTGCACGGCGGGGACGTAGCCCCGGCCCCGCTCGACGACCAGCTCGACCTCGAGCTTGCCCTTGTCGTTCAGGGTGGCGATGTGCAGGTCGGGGTTGTGCACCGTGACGCCGGCCGGCGGCACGATGTCGCCGGCGGTGACCACGCCCGGCCCCTGCTTGCGCAGGTACATGGTGACCGGCTCGTCCTCCTCGGAGCTGATCACCAGCTCCTTGAGGTTCAGGATGATGTCGGTGACGTCTTCCTTGACCCCGGGCACCGTGGTGAACTCGTGCAGCACCCCGTCGATGCGGATGCTGGTGACGGCGGAACCCGGGATGGACGACAGCAGGGTCCGGCGCAGCGAGTTGCCGAGCGTGTAGCCGAAGCCCGGCTCCAACGGCTCGATGACGAACCGGGAGCGGGTCTCGCCGACCGCTTCCTCTGCCAGTCCTGGACGCTGTGAAATCAGCACGTGCGTTTTCCTCTCACTCCACGACGACCGCTATTTGACGCCGTGCAATGCAACCGAGAGCGCTCCCTTCCGCGCCTCGGGTCTTACTTCGAGTAGAGCTCGACGATCAGCTGCTCGGTGACCTGGGTGTCGATCTGCGCCCGCTCCGGCAGCTGGTGCACCAGGATGCGCAGCTTGTCCGGAACCACCTGCAGCCAGGCCGGCACCGGGCGCTCGCCCTGGGTCTCCTTGGCGATGATGAACGGGTCCATGTTCATCGACTTGGGCCGCACGTCGACGATGTCGTACTGCGACACCCGGAAGCTGGGGATGTTCACCTTGTGGCCGTTGACCATGAAGTGACCGTGGTTCACCAGCTGGCGGGCCATCCGCCGGGTGCGGGCCAGGCCGGCCCGGTAGACCACGTTGTCCAGCCGCGACTCCAGGATCTGCAGCAGGTTGTCACCGGTCTTGCCGGGACGGCGGTTCGCCTCCTTGTAGTAGCGGCTGAACTGCTTCTCCAGCACGCCGTAGGCGAACTTGGCCTTCTGCTTCTCCTGCGACTGCAGCAGGAACTCGGTCTCCTTGATCCGGATCCGGCCGTGCTGGCCGGGCGGGTACGGGCGACGCTCGAAAGCCTGGTCGCCGCCGACGAGGTCGACCTTGAGCCGGCGGGACTTGCGGGTCATGGGGCCTGTGTAACGAGCCATGTCTGGTTCTCCCTCCCCTAGACCCGGCGCCGCTTGGGCGGACGGCAGCCGTTGTGCGGCTGCGGGGTGACGTCGGAGATCGTGCCGACCTCGAGGCCGGCGGCCTGCAGCGAACGGATCGCGGTCTCCCGGCCGGAGCCGGGGCCCTTGACGAACACGTCCACCTTGCGCATGCCGTGCTCCTGCGCCTTGCGGGCGGCGTTCTCGGCGGCCATCTGCGCGGCGAACGGGGTCGACTTGCGCGAGCCCTTGAACCCGACGTGCCCGGCGGACGCCCAGGCGATCACGGCGCCCTGCGGGTCCGTGATCGAGACGATCGTGTTGTTGAAGGTGCTCTTGATGTGCGCGTGACCGTGCGCGACGTTCTTCTTCTCCTTGCGCCGCACCTTCTTCGGGCCGGCGCCGGCACGCGTCCTCGGCGGCATTACTTCTTACCTGCCTTCTTCTTGCCGGCCACTGTCTTCTTCGGCCCCTTGCGGCTGCGGGCGTTGGTCTTGGTCCGCTGGCCGTGCACCGGCAGCCCCCGGCGGTGCCGGATGCCCTGGTAGCAGCCAATCTCGATCTTGCGGCGGATGTCCGCCTGCACCTCGCGCCGCAGGTCACCTTCGACCTGGTAGCTGTCCTCGATGAAGTCGCGCAGCTTGACCAGGTCCTCGTCGGACAGGTCGCGGGCGCGCAGGTCGGGGCTCACGCCGGTGGCGGTGAGGATCTCCTTGGAACGGGAACGGCCGATGCCGTAGATGTAGGTCAGCGCGATCTCCATCCGCTTCTCGCGGGGGAGGTCGACGCCCGAGAGTCGTGCCATGCGGCGTTTCTTCTCCTCGGTGTCTTCCAGGTCTTCTTCCCGACCGCCCCGGCTGGACTCAACAGCCGGGCCCCGGCCTGGATTCCGGGGGTGAGCTCGCTCCTCGTGAGCGGCAGGTTCGGGAAGGGCCTCTTGGTTGTGTTGCGGTGATCAGCCCTGGCGCTGCTTGTGGCGCAGGTTCTCGCAGATCACCATGACCCGTCCGTGCCGGCGGATCACCTTGCACTTGTCGCAGATCTTCTTGACGCTCGGCTGGACCTTCACGTCCGTCGCTCTCTGTCTGGTGTGGTCGTCACTTGTAGCGGTAGACGATGCGGCCTCGGGTCAGGTCGTACGGCGAGAGCTCGACGACGACCCGGTCCTCGGGAAGGATGCGGATGTAGTGCTGCCGCATCTTGCCGCTGATGTGCGCGAGAACGCGGTGGCCGTTCTCCAGCTCAACGCGGAACATCGCGTTGGGCAGCGGTTCGACCACTCGGCCCTCGACCTCGAGCGCCCCGTCCTTCTTGGCCATGTCCTCCGCGTTTCGTGACTAGCTTCCGGTGTCGGACACGCGCCGACACCGGGACCGAGAGTGCGGGGAGGCACGACGGAACCAGCGCATCGACCGCGCCGTACCAACAGTGTACGTCTCCTTGCGCACCCATCCCAAACCGGGTACAACCGCTCGCCGCGTCCCGATGTCCGCTAAGCCGGGCGACACAGGGATCGGCCGGTGACCAGCCGAAGCGCGAGCACCGCTCCCCACGGCCCGGCCACCCAGGCCCACCAGGGATACACCGCCGCGCCGGTGGCCATCGAGACGATCCCCCAGATCACCAGGTTCACCACGCTGGCGAACAACCAGGCGCCCGCCTCGATCCGCCACGCCAACCGCCTGCCGCCGCGCACCCGCGCCGGCGCCCGCGTCTCATCACCCGCCGCCACCGGCCGGGCCGGCACCGGCTCCGGCGGCAGGTCGGCGGTCAGCGTCGCGAGGTCGCCGTCCGTGCGAGCGGCGTACGCGGCGGCGACCCGCTCGTCGAACTCGACAAGGGTGATCCGCCCCTCGCCGTGCGCCCGCCGCAGCCGCTCCGCCACCCGCTCCCGGTCCGCGTCCGCCACCCGCAGCTCGTTCCCGGCCATCGCAACCACCTCCGCGCAATCGAAACACCGTTATAGTAACACCGTTTCGTACGCGCAGTCGGCTCCATGGACGGGCTAGAGCGCCTTGAGCTCCTCGGTGACCTCGGTGACGGACTTCTTGGCGTCGCCGAACAGCATGGACGTCTTCTCGTCGTAGAACAGCGGGTTGTCGATGCCGGCGAACCCGGAGTTCATCGAGCGCTTGAGCACGATCACGTTCTTGGACTCGTCGACGTTCAGGATCGGCATGCCGTGGATCGGCGAGGACGGATCGTTGCGAGCGGCCGGGTTGGTCACGTCGTTCGCGCCGATCACCAGCGCCACGTCGGTCCGGTTGAACTCGCCGTTGATGTCGTCCATCTCCTTGAGCTGGTCGTACGGCACGTCCGCCTCGGCCAGCAGCACGTTCATGTGCCCGGGCATCCGGCCGGCCACCGGGTGGATGGCGTACTTCACGGTCACGCCCTTGGCCTCCAGCAGCTTGGCCATGTCCTTGACCGCGTGCTGCGCCTGCGCCACCGCCATGCCGTACCCCGGCACCACCACGACCTGCTCGGCATAGGCCATCTGAATCGCCGCGTCCGCCGCGCTGGTGGACTTGACGGTCCGGTCACCGCCCGCGCCCCCACCGACCGCGGTGCCGCTCCCACCGAACCCACCCGCCACGATGGACGGGATCGAGCGGTTCATGGCCTGCGCCATCAGGTTGGTCAGGATCGAACCGGAGGCGCCGACGATCATGCCGGCCACGATCATCGCGGTGTTGGACAGCGCCAGCCCGGTGGCCGCCGCCGACAGCCCGGTGAACGCGTTGAGCAGCGAGATCACCACCGGCATGTCCGCGCCGCCGATCGGCAGCACCACCATCACGCCGAGCACCGCGGCCAGCAGCAGGATGCCCACGATCAGCCACTGCGACGTCCCGCCCGCGCCGATCACCGCCGCCAGCACGACCGCCGCGACCAGCAGCACCAGGTTCAGCGCCGACTGCGCCTTGCCCAACCCGATCGGGCGCCCCGGCACGATCTCCTGCAGCTTGCCGAACGCGATCAGCGAGCCCCAGAACGAGACCGAGCCGATGATCGCGGAGAACAGCGAGGCCACCACGAAGTAGCCGGGATGACTCGCATACCCCGGGTCCTCCCGGAACTCCACCCAGGCGATCAGCGCGACCGCCCCGCCGCCGACGCCGTTGAACAGCGCCACCATCTGCGGCATCGCCGTCATTTTGACCTGCCGGGCGGACGGCACCCCGAGCAGCGTGCCGATCACGATGCCGATCACGATCAGCACCCAGTTCGACACCCCGGGGATGAGCAGCGTGGCCACCAGCGCGATGACCATCCCGCCGGCCGCGATCAGGTTGCCGTTCACCGCCGTCTTCGGGCCGGTCAGACCCATCAGGCCGTAGATGAACAGCGCGAACGCCACGATGTAGAGCGCGGTCACCAGCGTGTTCATCGCTGCTTCTCCTCGGACTGCGCGGCGCCACGCTTGGGGCCGCCCTTGAACATCCCGAGCATCCGGTCGGTGACCAGGAACCCGCCCACCACGTTGATCGTCCCGAACGCGATGGCGATCACCAGCAGGATCTTGGAGAACACGTCGAGGTGGTCGCCGCCGAGGCCGAGCACCACGATCCCGCCGAGCAGCACGATGCCGTGGATGGCGTTCGTGCCGGACATCAGCGGCGTGTGCAGCGTGTTCGGCACCTTGGAGATCACCGCGAAGCCGACGAAGCCGGCCAGCACGAGGATGGCCAGGTTGGCCAGCAGGTTGGACTCCATCAGCTCTCGCCTCCGGTCGGTTCGCCCTTGCCCGAGACGCAGGACTTGTCCAACACCTCGTCCGAGAAGTCCGGCGCCAGCCGGCCCTCCTCGTCGATCATCAACTCCAGCAGCGCGGAGATATTCCGGGAGTACAGCTCGCTGGCGTGCTCGGGCATGGTCGCCGGCAGGTTCAACGGCGAGGCGATCGTGACGTCGTGCTTGACGACGATCTCGCCCGGTTCGGTCAGCTCGCAGTTGCCGCCGGTCTCACCTGCCAGGTCGATGATCACGCTGCCGGCCCGCATGCCGCGCACCGCCTCCGCGGTGACCAACCTGGGCGCCGGCCGCCCCGGCACCAGCGCGGTGGTGATCACCACGTCGAAGCCGGTGATCGCCTCGGTCATCCGCTTCTGCTGCTCGGCGCGCTCGTCCTCGGTCAGCTCGCGGGCGTAGCCGCCCTCGCCGGCCGCCTCGATGCCCAGGTCCAGCCACTGCGCGCCCAGCGAACGGACCTGGTCGGCCACGTCGGGGCGCACGTCGTAGCCGGTGGTCCGGGCGCCGAGGCGCTTGGCGGTGGCCAGCGCCTGCAGGCCGGCCACCCCGACGCCGAGCACCAGCGCGGTGGCCGGCTTCACGGTGCCGGCCGCGGTGGTGAGCATCGGGAAGAACCGGGTGGACCGGTCGGCGGCCAGCAGGACGGCCTTGTAGCCGGCCACGTTGGCCTGCGAGGACAGCGCGTCCATGGATTGCGCGCGGGAGATCCGGGGGATGGACTCCATCGCGAACGCCCGCACCCCGGCGGCGTCCAGCTTCTGCACCACCTCTGGGTGCGCCAGCGGCGCGAGGAACCCGACCAGCGTGGTGCCCCGGCCCAGCTTGGCGATCTCCTCGTCGGTGGGCGGCGCGACCTTCACCACCACGTCGGCGTCCCACGGGTTGCCGATGGTGGCGCCGACGTCGGTGTAGTGCTGGTCCGGGATCAGGGCTGCCAGGCCCGCCTCGGACTCGACGACAATGTCCAGCCCCTTGGCGATCAGCCGCTCGGCGACCTTGGGCACCAGTGCCACCCGTCGCTCGCCGGCGCCCGACTCGCGGGGCACCCCTATCCGCGTCCGACCCTGATTCGCCTCACGGGCCGCCGCGTCGCCAGTAGCGTTCACAGCGACGAAGCATCAGGCATGATCAGCGATGCGTCTAGTCCAAGCCGTCGCCGCGTGGCAAAGTTAACCCAAACCGCCTGCATACCGCACACAGTATACCAAATACGCTCGCTCGCACACCCACCTCGTACGCCGCACACCTGCTGCAGCGCATGTGCGAGGCACGAAGTGGGTGTGCCGGGCGATCAGGTGGGCACGGTGACGGGGGCTGTGAGGATCCAGGGGCCGTCGGAGGTGATGGCTACGGTGTGTTCCCAGTGGACGGCGCGGGAGGCGTCGGCGGTGACGACGGTCCAGTTGTCGTCGAGGGTGCGGGTTTCGGCGGTGCCGGCGGTGAGCATCGGTTCGACCGCGAGCACGCCGCCCACCGGGAGCTTCGGACCGCGACCGGGCTGGCCGAGGTTCGGCAGGAACGGGTCCATGTGCATGGCGGTGCCGATGCCGTGCCCGCCGTACTCGGCGATGATCCCGTAGCTCACGCCGTCACGGCGCGCGGCCGCCTCGGCGGCGGTCTGCACCGCGTGCGAGATGTCGGTCAACCGCGCGCCCGGGACCGCCGCCGCGATGCCCGCGTCCAGCGCCTCCCGGCACGCGGCCGACAGCGCCAGGTCGGCCGGCGAGACCTCACCGACCGGGAGCGTGATCGCCGAGTCGCCGTGCCACCCGTCGACGATCGCGCCACAGTCCACCGACAGCAGGTCGCCGTCCGCGAGCACCTGCGACTTCGACGGGATTCCGTGCACGATCTGGTCGTTCACCGACGCGCAGATGCTGGCCGGGAAGCCGTGGTAGCCCAGGAACGAGGGCACCCCGCCGCCGTCCCTGATGACCTGCTCGGCCACCTCGTCCAGCTCCAGCGTGCTCACGCCGGCCCTGGCCTGGGCGGCGACCTCCGCCAGCGCGCGGGCGACCAGTTGGCCGGCGGCGTGCATGGCGGCCAACTGGTCAGGGGTCTTGCGCTCGATGTGGCGTCCTCCCCACCTGGAGACGCCGGCGCGCAGGGTGGCCAGCGGTCCGTTTCGTGTCATGTCCACAGCTCCGGAGCTCGGGTCAGCGCGGGCCGAGCACGTCGACGATCCGGTCGGTGATCTCGGCGACCTCGCCGACCGCGTTCACCGTGACCAGCTGCTCGGCGTAGTGCTCCAGCAGCGGCGCGGTCTCCTCACGGTAGACCTCCTGGCGGCGCCGGATCACGTCCTCGGTGTCGTCGGTGCGGCCCCTGGCCAGCAGCCGCTGCACCAGCACGTCCTCTCCGACCTCCAGCGAGACCACCGCGTCCAGCTCGTTGCCGGCGTCGCGGAGCAGCTCGTCCAGCGCGTCGGCCTGGGCCGCCGTGCGCGGGAAGCCGTCCAGGATGAAGCCCTTCTCGACGTCGTCCTCGGCCAGCCGCTCGCGCAGCATGCCCACCGTGACCTCGTCGGGCACCAGCTCCCCGGCGTCCATGTACCGCTGTGCGGCCAGCCCGAGCTCGGTCTTGTCACGCAGATTGGCCCGGAACAGATCCCCGCTGGAGATGTGCGGGACGTCCAACCGCTCCGCGAGCCGAACTGCCTGGGTACCTTTGCCCGCCCCCGGCGGACCAACCAGAACGAGTCGCACGCGCCACCGACCTCTCTTCCTCGTGAAGACCCTCACCCCGCACCGACGAAACTTCGAGGTTAACGGAGAAAACCCTCGTAGTTCCGCTGCATGAGCTGACTCTCAATCTGCTTCACGGTGTCGAGGCCTACGCCGACCATGATCAGAACCGCCGTCCCTCCGAACGGGAAGTTCTGGTTCTGGCCGGACTGGGTGATCCCGAGGAAGAAGTTCGGCAGCACGGCGATGATGCCCAGGTAGAGCGAGCCGGGGAGGGTGATGCGGCCCAGCACGAAGCTCAGGTACTCGGCCGTCGGGCGGCCGGGCCTGATGCCGGGAATGAACCCTCCGAACTTCTTCATCTCCTCGGCACGTTCATCGGGGTTGAACGTGATGCTCACGTAGAAGTACGTGAAGAAGATGATCAGTAGGAAGTAGAGCGTGATGTGCACCCAGTTGGACTGGTCGACCACATAGGTCTGCACGATGCGCTGGAACTCGCCGCCGACGTTTCCGGACAACCGGGAGATCAGGTCCGGCAGGTAGAGCAGCGAGGAGCCGAAGATGACCGGGATGACACCGGCCTGGTTGACCTTCAGCGGGAGGTAGGTGGACGTGCCGCCGTACATCCGGCGGCCGACCATGCGCTTGGCGTACTGCACGGGAATGCGGCGCTGGCCCTGCTCGATGAACACGACGCTGGCGATGATCGCCAGACCGAACACGCAGACACCGCCGAAGACCAGCACACCCTGGTTGTTCAGGATGTTGCCGCCCTCGGCCGGGATACGGGCCGCGATCGAGGTGAAGATCAGCAGCGACATGCCGTTGCCGATGCCGCGCTCGGTGATGAGCTCGCCCAGCCACATGATCACTGCGGTGCCGGCGGTCATGGTGATGACGATGATCGCCATCTGGTAGATGCTCGAGTCCGGGAGCACCGGCTTCTCGCAGCCCTGGAACAGCTGGCCCCGGGAGGCCAGCGCGACGATGCCGGTGGACTGCAGGACGGCCAGCCCGATCGTCAGGTACCGGGTGTACTGGGTCAGCTTGTTCTGACCCGACTGGCCTTCCTTCTTCAGCTGCTCGAACTTGGGAATGACCACCGTGAGCAGCTGGACGATGATGCTGGCCGTGATGTAGGGCATGATGCCCAGCGCAAAGATCGACAACTGCAGCAGCGCACCGCCGCTGAACAGGTTGATCAGCGCGTAGACGCTCTGGTTCTCGCTGCCCTCGATCTGCTTGATGCACTCCTGCACGTTCGGGTACGAGACCCCGGGCGAGGGCAGCGTGGCACCCAGCCGGTAGACGGCCACGATGCCGAGCGAGAAGAGGATCTTCTTCCGGAGGTCCGGCGTGGTGAATGCCGACCGGAACGCGCTGAGCACTCCTGGATCCTCCCGTGCTGGGGCGTCTGGGCGCCGTGTCGTGTGAAACGCCGTGCCGTCTGAACTCCGAGATCCGGCACTACCAGCCAAGATGCTGACACCCGAGGGTAACAGCACGCCGCCGGTGCGCGGACGAGGAGGGGCGGGGGCGCCGTACCGTCACCGGTTCGGCGCGCACCCGCCCGTACTACAGCTCGGTGACGGTGCCGCCGGCGGCGGCGATCTTCTCCTTGGCGCTGCCGGAGAACGCGTGCGCGCTCACGGTCAGCTTGACGGCGCCCAGGTCGCCGTTGCCGAGCACCTTCACCAGCTCGTTGCGGCGCACCGCGCCGGCGGCGGCCAGCTCGTCGGGGCCGACGGTGCCGCCCTCCGGGAACAGCCGCGCCAGGTCGCCGACGTTGACGACCTGGTACTCGACGCGGAACCGGTTGCGGAAGCCCTTGAGCTTGGGCAGCCGCATGTGGATCGGCATCTGGCCGCCCTCGAACCCGGCCGGCACCGTCTTGCGGGCCTTGGTGCCCTTGGTGCCGCGCCCGGCGGTCTTGCCCTTGCTGCCCTCACCCCGGCCGACCCGGGTCTTGGGGGTCTTCTCGCCCTTGGCCGGGCGCAGATGATGGATCTTGATGGTCATTTCGAGTTGACCTCCTCCACCGTGACCAGGTGGCGCACGGTGGCGATCATGCCTCGAACCGCCGGGGTGTCATCCCTGACCACTGACTGCCGGATCTTGCGCAGCCCGAGGGTCCGCAGGGTGGCCCGCTGGTTCTGCTTGCTGCCGATGGTGCTGCGCACCTGGGTGACCTTGAGCGACGAGGCCATCACACACCGACCTTGCCGGCACCGGCCGACGCCGCGCGGGCGCGCAGCATGGCCGCCGGTGCCACGTCCTCCAGCGGAAGGCCACGGCGGGCCGCCACCTCTTCGGGCCGCTGGATGCTCTTCAGCGCCGCCACCGTGGCGTGCACCACGTTGATGGCGTTGTCGCTGCCCAGCGACTTGGACAGCACGTCGTGGATGCCGGCGCACTCCAGCACGGCGCGGACAGGGCCGCCGGCGATGACCCCGGTACCGGGGCTGGCCGGCAGCAGCAGCACCACGCCGGCGGCCGCCTCGCCCTGCACCCGGTGCACGATCGTGCCGCCGATGCGCGGGACCCGGAAGAAGTTCTTCTTGGCCTCCTCGACGCCCTTGGCGATCGCCGCGGGCACCTCCTTGGCCTTGCCGTAGCCGACGCCGACCATGCCGTCACCGTCGCCGACGATCATCAGCGCGGTGAAGCTGAACCGGCGGCCGCCCTTGACGACCTTGGCCACCCGGTTGATGGTGACCAGCCGCTCGATGTACGGGGTCTTCTCCTGGGCCGCCCCGCCACGGCCTCCGTCCCGGCGGTCCCGACGGTCGCCGCGCTCTCCGCCGCCGCCGGATCCCTGACCGCCGTCGCGCCGTGTGCGTCCCGGCATCAGATTTGCTCCTTCATCGTGTGGTACATCAGAACTCCAGCCCGCCCTCGCGCGCCGCGTCCGCGAGCGCCGCGATGCGGCCGTGGTAGTCGCGGCCGCCCCGGTCGAACACCACGGTGCTCACGCCGGCGCTCTTGGCGCGGGCGGCCACCAGCTCGCCCACCTTGGCGGCGCGGGCCTTCTTGTCGCCGTCCAGCGCGCGGACGTCGGCCTCCATGGAGGACGCCGACGCCAGCGTGTGGCCGGCCAGGTCGTCGATCACCTGCGCGACCATGTGCCGCGCGCTGCGGGTGACCACCAGCCGGGGCCGCTGCGGGGTGCCGCTGATCTTCTTGCGCAGCCGGGCGTGCCGGCGGGTGCGGGCCAGCCGCCGCGTGGCGGATACCCGCGAGCCGCGCCGCTTGAGAGCCGCGCTGCTCGGCTGCGCACCGTTGTTGCTCGCTGCCTGAGAGGTGCCCGTTGCCATTTACTTACCCGTCTTCCCGACCTTGCGCCGGATGTTCTCGCCGGCGTAGCGCACGCCCTTGCCCTTGTACGGGTCCGGCTTGCGCAGCTTGCGAATGTTCGCGGCGACCTCGCCGACCAGCTGCTTGTCGATGCCCTGCACGGAGAACCGGGTCGGGTTCTCCACCGCGAACGTGATGCCCTCGGGGGCCTCGACGCTGATCGGGTGGCTGTAGCCCAGCGAGAACTCGAGGGTGGAGCCCTTGAGCGCGACCCGGTAGCCGACGCCGTGGATCTCCATCTTCTTCTCGTAGCCGGCGGTCACGCCGACCACCAGGTTGTTGACCAGCGTGCGGGACAGCCCGTGCATGGCCCGGTTGCGGCGCTCGTCGTCGGGCCGGGTGACCCGGATGGTGCCGTCGTCGTCCCTGGCCACCGCGATCGGCTCGATCACCGTGTGGGACAGGGTGCCCTTGGGCCCCTTCACCGTGACCTTCTGGCCGTCGATGGTGACGTCCACGCCGTTCGGCACGGCGACCGGAAGCTTTCCGATACGTGACATGGTCGCGTCCCCCTCACCAGACGTAGGCGAGGACTTCCCCGCCCACGCGCCGCATGCTGGCCTGCCGGTCCGTCATCAGGCCGGAGGAGGTGGAGATGATCGCCACGCCGAGGCCGCCGAGCACCCTCGGCAGGTTGTCGGACTTCGCGTACACCCGCAGGCCGGGCTTGGACACCCGCCGCAGGCCCGCGATGCTGCGCTCACGGTTGCGCCCGTACTTCAGGTCGATCACCAGCGAGCGGCCCACCTCGGCCTGCTCGGTGTCGTACGACGCGATGTAACCCTCCTTCTGGAGGATCTCCGCGATCGCCACCTTCAGCTTCGAATGCGGCATCACGACCCGGTCGTGGTACGCCGAGTTCGCGTTGCGCAGACGCGTGAGCATGTCTGCGATCGGATCGGTCATCGTCATGGTGACCCTGTCACCTTTCCCATCGCGGTTCCCCTTCCGGGGCCTGCGACGCTACGTCTTTGCCTGGTGCCGTCGGGTGTCACCACGACGACTTGGACACTCCGGGCAGCTCGCCCCGGTGCGCCATCTCGCGCACGCAGATCCGGCACAGCCCGAACTTGCGCAGCACGGCGCGCGGACGCCCGCAGCGCTGGCATCGGGTGTAGCCGCGGACCGCGAACTTCGGCTTGCGCGCGGCCTTGTTGACCAGCCCTTTCTTGGCCATCAGCCGATCAGCTCTCCTTGAACGGGAAGCCCAGGAGCCGCAACAGCTCCCGCCCTTCCTCATTGGTGGTTGCCGAGGTCACGACCGTGATGTCCATACCGCGCGGACGGTCGATCGTGTCCGGGTCGATCTCGTGGAACATGGACTGCTCGTTGAGGCCGAACGTGTAGTTGCCGTTGCCGTCGAACTGCGTCGGCGACAGGCCACGGAAGTCCCGGATACGGGGCAGCGCGATGGTCAGCAGCCGGTCCAGGAACTCCCACATCCGGTCGCCGCGCAGGGTGACCCGCGCGCCGATCGGCATGCCCTCGCGCAGCTTGAACTGGGCCACGGACTTGGTGGCCCGGCGCACCTCGGGGCGCTGGCCGGTGATGGTGGCCAGGTCGCGGACCGCGCCGTCGATCAGCTTCGAGTCGCGGGCGGCGTCGCCGACGCCCATGTTCACCACGACCTTGGTCACGCCGGGGATCTGCATCGGGTTGGCGTACCCGAACCTGTCCCGCATCGAGGCGGTGATCTCCTCGCGGTACCGGGTCTTGAGCCTGGGCAGCGCCTTCTCGGAGGTTGGCGCGGACATCAGATCTCCTTCCCGGTGCGACGCGAGATGCGTACGCGCTTGACGCGGCCGTCCTCGTTCGTGACGGTCTTCTTGCCGACCCGGGTCGGCTTGCCGTCGGAGTCGACGACCATCACGTTGGAGACGTGGATCGCGGCCTCCTGGGTCACGATCCCGCCGGACTGCGCGCCCCGCTGGGTGGTGGTGACCCGGGTGTGCTTCTTGATCCGGTTCACGCCCTCGACCAGCACCCGGTTCTTGGCCGGGTAGGCCTGGATGACCTTGCCCTTGGCGCCCTTGTCCTTGCCGGCGATCACCAGCACGGTGTCGCCCTTCTTGATCTTCATCTAGAGCACCTCCGGCGCCAGCGAGATGATGCGCATGAACCTCTTGTCCCGCAGCTCGCGGCCCACCGGGCCGAAGATGCGGGTGCCCCGGGGCTCGTTGTCCGGCTTGATCAGCACGGCGGCGTTCTCGTCGAAGCGGATGTAGGAGCCGTCCGGGCGACGCTTCTCCTTGGCGGTGCGCACCACGACGGCCTTGACCACGTCGCCCCGCTTGACTCCGGCGCCGGGGATGGCGTCCTTGACGGTGGCGACGATGATGTCGCCGATCCCGGCGTAGCGACGCCCCGAACCGCCGAGGACCCGGATGCAGAGGATCTCCTTGGCCCCGGTGTTGTCGGCGACACGCAGTCGCGACTCCTGCTGAATCATGGCTCTACTTCGCCTTTTCCAAGACCTCGACCAGCCGCCAGCGCTTGGTCGCCGACAGCGGGCGGGTCTCCATCAGCCGGACGCGGTCGCCCACGCCGGCGGTGTTGTTCTCATCGTGCGCCTTGACCTTGTTGGTCCGGCGGATGACCTTGCCGTAGAGCGGGTGCTTCACCCGGTCCTCCACGGAGACCACGATGGTCTTGTCCATCTTGTCCGACACCACCAGGCCCTCGCGGACCTTGCGGTACCCCCTGGGCTTCTGCTTCGGCGGCGTGCCCTGGCTCTGTTCGCTCATGCTGTGTCCTCCGCGACTCTGCGCGCGACCGCGATCGCGTCGCCAGGGCGCGCCACACTGACTCCGTTCCTGTCATTCCAAAGGGCGCCCTGCCGCCGCGATCCCGGGGCCTTACCGCCCGGGCGCGCGCCGTGGTCGTCCTGGGTGCCGCGATGTGGCGACATGATCACGCGGCCCCTTCGTCGTCATCGATCGGTGCGGCCGAAAGTCCCAGCTCGCGCTCGCGCATCACGGTGTAGACCCGCGCGATGTCGTGCCGGACGGTACGCAGCCGCCGGTTGTTGTCCAGCTGCCCGGTGGCCATCTGGAAGCGGAGGTTGAACAGCTCCTCCTTGGACTCCCGCAGCCGCAGCACCAGCTCCTCATCGGTGAGCTCACGCAGCTCCGACGCGGAGGTGCCCACCCCGGAACCCGCCATCAGAACTCACCACCCTCACGGGTCACGATGCGGCAGCGCATCGGCAGCTTGTGGATCGCGCGGCGCAGCGCCTCACGGGCGATCTGCTCGTTCGGGTAGCTCATCTCGAACATCACGCGACCGGGCTTGACGTTGGCGATCCACCACTCCGGGCTGCCCTTGCCGGAGCCCATCCGGGTCTCCGCCGGCTTCTTGGTCAGCGGCCGGTCCGGGAAGATGTTGATCCACACCTTGCCGCCACGGCGGATGTGCCGCGTGATGGCGATACGGGCGGACTCGATCTGCCGGTTGGTCACGTAGGCCGGCTCCATGGCCTGGATGCCGAAGTCGCCGAAGGTGACCTTGGTACCGCCCTTGGCCGCGCCGCTGCGCTTCGGGTGGTGCTGCTTGCGGTGCCTGACCTTGCGAGGCATCAACATGGCTCAGGCCTCCCCACTGCTTGACTCGGTGGTGGTGGCGGTCGGCTCGGCGGCGGGCGCAGCCTCGGTGGCCTGCGCGGGCGCGCCGCTGTCGCGGGACTGCCCGGCGGCGGCCCGGCCGGCCTCGGTGCTGGTCGCGGTGGTGCCGGCGGCGCCGGAACGGCGGCGGGTGGGCCGGTCGCGGCGACCGCCACGGCCCTGCTCGGCTGCGGCCGCTGCCGTCGCGGCCGCGTGCTCACGGCGCCCGCCGACCACGTCGCCCTTGTAGATCCACACCTTGACGCCGATGCGGCCGAACGTGGTGCGCGCCTCGAACAGCCCGTAGTCGATGTCCGCGCGCAGCGTGTGCAGCGGCACCCGGCCCTCGCGGTAGAACTCCGAGCGGGACATCTCGGCGCCGCCCAGGCGGCCCGAGCACTGCACCCGGATGCCCTTGACGGCCGGCGAGCGCATCGCGGTCTGGATGGCCTTGCGCATCGCCCGGCGGAACGCGACCCGGTTGGACAGCTGCTCGGCCACGCCCTGCGCGACCAGCTGGGCGTCCGACTCGGCGCCCTTCACCTCGAGGATGTTCAGCTGCACCTGCTTGCCGGAGAGCTTCTCCAGCTGGCCCCGGATGCGGTCGGCCTCGGCGCCGCGGCGGCCGATCACGATGCCCGGACGGGCGGTGTGGATGTCCACCCGCACCCGGTCGCGGGTGCGCTCGATCTCGACCTTGGAGATGCCGGCCCGCTCCATGCCCTTGGAGAGCATGCGGCGGATCGCGACGTCCTCCTTCACGTACTCCGCGTACTGCTTGTCGGCGTACCACCGGGACTTCCAGTCCGTGGTGATGCCCAGCCGGAAGCCGTGCGGATTGATCTTCTGACCCATCAGCGGGTACTTCCCTTCGCGGAGCGGCCGCCCCGTCCCTGCCGCGCGCTGCCGCGCCGGGACTCGGGCCGCGACTCGAGCTCGACCGTGATGTGGCTGGTGCGCTTGCGGATCCGGTAGGCCCGGCCCTGCGCGCGCGGACGGATCCGGGGCAGCGTCTTGCCCTCGTCGACGTACGCGCTGGCGATCACCAGGGTGTCGCGGTCCAGGTCCAGGTTGTGCTCGGCGTTGGCGATCGCGCTGGCGACCACCTTGTACACCGGCTCGCTGGCGGCGTGGACGTCGAACTTCAGGATCGTCAGGGCGTCCACCGCGCGCTGCCCTCGGACCAGGTCGACGACGCGGCGCACCTTCCGGGCACTCATCCGGACGTGCCGGGCCCGCGCGATGGCGCGCACCGGCTCGGCGTCCGCCGTGTCGACGGCGCCGCCGGTGGTGTCCTGGCTGGTTGCAGCCATCTGTAGTCCTCTGCTTCCCTCTGGTCCAGCCCGCTCAGCGGCGGCGCGCCCTGCGGTCGTCCTTGATGTGACCCCGGAACGTCCGCGTCGGGGCGAACTCGCCGAGCTTGTGCCCGACCATCGACTCCGAGATGAACACCGGGACGTGCTTGCGCCCGTCGTGCACCGCGATGGTGTGCCCGATCATGTCGGGAATGATCGTGGAGCGGCGCGACCACGTCTTGATCACGGTCTTCTTGCCCGACTCGTTGAGCACGTCCACCTTCTTGAGCAGGTGGTCGTCCACGAACGGGCCCTTCTTCAGGCTACGTGGCATGTCTCTACCTCCCTACTCAGCGCTTCTTGCCGGTACGCCGGCGGCGGACGATCAACTTGTCGCTTGCCTTGTTGCGGCGGCGGGTGCGGCCCTCGGGCTTGCCGGCCGGGTTCACCGGGTGCCGGCCGCCGGAAGTCTTGCCCTCGCCACCACCGTGCGGGTGGTCAACCGGGTTCATCGCCACGCCGCGCACCGTCGGGCGCTTGCCCTTCCAGCGCATCCGGCCGGCCTTGCCCCAGTTGATGTTGCCCTGCTCGGAGTTGCCCACCTCGCCGATGCTGGCGCGGCAGCGGACGTCCACGTTGCGGATCTCGCCGGACGGCAGCCGCAGCTGCGCGTACGGGCCGTCCTTGGCCACCAGCTGCACGCGGGCGCCGGCCGAGCGGGCCATCTTCGCGCCGCCACCGGGGCGCAGCTCGATGGCGTGGATCACGGTGCCGGTCGGGATGTTGCGCATCGGCAGGTTGTTGCCGACCTTGATGTCCGCGCGCGGGCCGCTCTCCACCATGTCGCCCTGCTTGAGCTTGTCCGGCGCGATGATGTAGCGCTTCTCGCCGTCGCGGTAGTGCAGCAGCGCGATCCGGCTGGTCCGGTTCGGGTCGTACTCGATGTGCGCGACCTTGGCCGGTACGCCGTCCTTGTCCGCCCGCCGGAAGTCGATCAGCCGGTAGGCCCGCTTGTGGCCACCGCCCTTGTGCCGCGTGGTGATCTTGCCGTGCACGTTGCGGCCGCCCCTGCCGTGCAGCGGACGGACCAGCGACTTCTCCGGGTGGTCCCGGGTGATCTCGGCGAAGTCGGAGCCGCTGGAGCCACGCCTGCCCGGCGTGGTCGGCTTGTGCCTACGAATGCCCATCGTTGCTCCTCCCTCAGCTCGCCGGTCCGCCGAAGATCTCGATCGGACGGCTCTCCTCGGAGAGGGTCACGATCGCGCGCTTGGTGTCCTTGCGCTTGCCGAACCCGGTGCGGGAGCGCTTGCGCTTGCCCGGCCGGTTCAGCGTGTTCACGCTGGTGACCTTGACACCGAACACCTTCTGCACGGCGATCTTGATCTCGGTCTTGTTCGCCGTCCGGGGGACCAGGAACGTGTACTGGCGCTCCTCGAGCAACCCGTAGCTCTTCTCCGAGACCACCGGCGCGATCAGCACGTCGCGCGGATCGGGGATCACTGGTCCTCCTCCTTCTTGGCGCGCGGCTTGACGGCCGCGACCGGGCCGGCGAGGAAGCTGCGCAGCGCCTCGGCGGTGAACACCACGTCGTCGTTGACCAGCACGTCGTAGGTGTTCAGCTGGTCCGGCGCGATCACGTGCACGTTCGGCAGGTTGCGCAGCGACAGCCAGCTGGCCTCGTCCTCGCGGCCGACGACCACCAGGATCCGCTTGCGCTCGCTCACCGAGGCGATGGCCCGGCGCGCGATCTTGGTGGACGGCACGGGGGTGGCGACGATCTCGGAGAGCACGTGCAGCCGGTCGTTGCGCGCCCGGTCGGACAGCGCCCCGCGCAGCGCGGCGGCCTTCATCTTCTTGGGCGTGCGCTGGCTGTAGTCGCGCGGGACAGGGCCGTGCACGATGCCACCGCCGGCGTACTGCGGCGCCCTGGTCGAACCCTGGCGGGCGCGGCCGGTGCCCTTCTGCCGGTACGGCTTGCTGCCGCCGCCCCGGACCTCGCCGCGCGTCTTGGCCTTGTGCGTGCCCTGGCGGGCGGCGGCGAGCTGGGCCACCACCACCTGGTGCATCAGCGGCTTGTTCTCCGCGACGTCGAAGACCTCGGCGGGCAGCTCGATGGAGCCGTCCGTGCCGCCCTCCGGCTTGCGGATGTCCAGCTTCGTCATTTGGCCTCACCCTTCGCGGCCGTCTTGACCAGCACCAGGCCGCCCTTGGGGCCGGGCACGGCGCCCTTGATGAGCAGCAGCCCGGCGTCGGCGTCCACCCGGTGCAGCGTGAGGTTCTGGCTGCTGACCCGCTCGTTGCCCATCCGGCCGGCCATCTTCAGGCCCTTGAACACCCGGCCGGGGGTGGCGCAGCCGCCGATGGACCCGGGCGAGCGGTGCTTGCGCTGGGTGCCGTGGCTGGCGCCGAGGCCGGAGAACCCGTGGCGCTTCATCACGCCGGCGGTGCCCTTGCCCTTGCTGGTGCCGACCACGTCGACCACCGCGCCGGACTCGAACACCGAGGCGGTCACCTCCTGGCCGAGCTGGTACTCGCTCGCGTCCGAGGTCCGCAGCTCGACCAGGTACCGGCGGGGGGTGGCCCCGGCCTTGGCGAAGTGGCCCGTCCTTGGCTTGTTCACCCGGCGCGGGTCGATGGCCCCGAACGCCAGCTGGACGGCGGAGTAGCCGTCGTTGTCCGGGGTCCGGATCTGGGTCACCACGCACGGCCCGGCGCGTACCACCGTCACCGGCACGACGCGGTTGTTCTCGTCGAACACCTGCGTCATCCCGAGCTTGGTGCCCAGGATCCCGGTCACCTGCTTCTCGTCACTCGACGTTGTCATCTCACTGCCCTACTGAATGTTCACGTCGACGGACGCCGGGAGGTCGATGCGCATCAGCGCGTCCACCGTCTTCGGCGTCGGGTCGAGGATGTCGATCAGCCGCTTGTGGGTACGCATCTCGAAGTGCTCGCGCGAGTCCTTGTACTTGTGCGGCGAGCGGATGACGCAGTACACGTTCTTCTCGGTCGGCAGCGGCACCGGACCCACCACCCGCGCGCCGGTGCGCGTCACCGTCTCGACAATCTTGCGAGCGGACGCGTCGATCGCCTCGTGGTCGTAGGCCTTGAGCCTGATGCGGATCTTCTGTCCCGCCATGGTGGTCGGCCGTCCTCTTCTTCCTGCCGCTGTTCTGCAAGGTCCCCCCGGTCCACGAGGTCGGGCGTGTCGCGCTCGTGGCGCAGACTTCTACCCGATCGTCGTTGGTCTCGAGGGACTGGCTTGTGCTGGCCCACACTGGCGGGCCCGCTCACACGGGGGCCGATCGACACTGAATCGAATCGGTGCCGATCGGCCCCAGTGAGCAACTCATCCAGGATGCCACATTGCCCAGTGGCAACCCAAATTGGGTCGTTGTTACTTGTGGATCTTGGTGACTCGTCCCGCACCCACGGTGCGACCACCCTCACGGATCGCGAAGCGGAGGCCTTCCTCCATCGCGATCGGCTGGATGAGCTGCACGGACATCTCGGTGTTGTCACCCGGCATGACCATCTCGGTGCCGCTGGGCAGCGTGACAACGCCGGTCACGTCCGTGGTACGGAAGTAGAACTGCGGGCGGTAGTTGTTGAAGAACGGCGTGTGCCGGCCGCCCTCGTCCTTGGCCAGGATGTAGACCTGGCCCTCGAACTCGGTGTGCGGGGTGATCGAGCCCGGCTTGACCACGACCTGGCCGCGCTCCACCTCCTCGCGCTTGATGCCGCGCAGCAGCAGGCCGACGTTGTCACCGGCCTGGCCCTCGTCGAGCAGCTTGCGGAACATCTCGATGCCCGTGGTGGTGGTCTTCATCGACTTCTCCTTGATGCCGACGATCTCCACCTCCTCGTTCACCTTGATGATGCCGCGCTCCACCCGGCCGGTCACCACGGTGCCGCGGCCGGTGATGGTGAACACGTCCTCGACCGGCATCAGGAACGGCTTGTCGGTGTCGCGGACGGGCTCGGGGACGTTGTCGTCCACCGCGTCCATCAGCTCGAGGATGTTCTTGGCCCACTCGGCGTCGCCTTCGAGGGCCTTGAGCGCCGAGACGCGGACGATCGGCAGGTCGTCGCCGGGGAACTCCTGCGAGCTGAGCAGCTCGCGGACCTCCAGCTCGACCAGCTCCATGATCTCCTCGTCGTCGACCATGTCGGCCTTGTTGAGCGCGACGACGATGTAGGGCACACCGACCTGGCGGGCCAGCAGCACGTGCTCGCGGGTCTGCGGCATCGGGCCGTCGGTGGCCGCCACCACCAGGATGGCGCCGTCCATCTGGGCGGCACCGGTGATCATGTTCTTGATGTAGTCGGCGTGACCGGGGCAGTCGACGTGCGCGTAGTGCCGCTTCTCGGTCTGGTACTCGACGTGCGCGATCGAGATGGTGATACCGCGCTGCCGCTCCTCCGGGGCCTTGTCGATCTGGTCGAACGCGCTGGCCTCGTTCAGGTTCGGGTACTTGTCATGCAGGACCTTGGTAATTGCCGCCGTCAGCGTGGTCTTGCCGTGGTCGATGTGACCAATGGTGCCAATGTTGACGTGCGGCTTGGTCCGCTCGAACTTCGCCTTCGCCACTGCTGGGTCCTCCTGGACTTGATTCTGTGGTTCTCCGCCGTGCTGACGGCAGGTCTTCGTGATATGCAGATCGGAACGGCGACGCTACTCCACCGCTCCGACCTGGTTGAACCGGGTTACGCCTTACTCGCCGGTGGCCTTGGCGATGATCTCCTTGGCCACGTTGGTCGGAACCTCGGCGTAGGAGTCGAACTGCATGGAGTAGTTCGCCCGACCCTGGGTCCGCGAGCGCAGGTCGCCCACGTAGCCGAACATCTCCGACAGCGGGACCAGCGCCTTGACGACGCGGGTGCCGGACCGCTCCTCCATGGCCTGGATGTGGCCACGGCGGGAGTTGAGGTCGCCGATCACGTCGCCCATGTAGTCCTCGGGCGTGGTGACCTCGACGGCCATCATCGGCTCCAGCAGCACCGGCTTGGCCTGCCGCGCGGCCTCCTTGAGCGCCATCGAACCGGCGATCTTGAAGGCCATCTCGGAGGAGTCGACCTCGTGGAACGCGCCGTCGAGCAGGGTGAGCTTGATCCCGACCAGCGGGTAGCCGGCCAGCACGCCGTACTGCATGGCGTCCTGGGCGCCGGCGTCCACCGACGGGATGTACTCCCTGGGCACCCGGCCACCGGTGACCTTGCTCTCGAACTCGTAGAGCGCGCCGTCGCCGGTCTCCAGCGGCTCCAGCGCGATGATCACCTTCGCGAACTGGCCGGAGCCACCGGTCTGCTTCTTGTGCGTGTACTCGTACTTCGGCACCGCCCGGGTGATCGTCTCGCGGTACGCCACCTGCGGCTTGCCGATGTTGGCCTCGACCTTGAAGTCCGACTTCATCCGGTTGACCAGCACCTCGAGGTGCAGCTCACCCATGCCCTGGATGATGGTCTGGCCGGTCTCGTCGTCCAAGTTGACCCGGAAGGTCGGGTCCTCCTCGGCCAGCTTCTGGATGGCCGTGGACAGCTTCTCCTGGTCGGCCTTGGTCTTCGGCTCGATGGCCACCGAGATGACCGGCTCGGGGAAGGTCATGGACTCCAGCACGATCGGCGCCTGCGGGTCGCACAGGGTCTCGCCGGTGGTGGTCTCCTTGAGCCCGATCACCGCGTAGATGTGACCGCAGAGAGCCTCGTCGACCGGGTTCTCCTTGTTGGCGTGCATCTGGAAGATCTTCCCGATGCGCTCCTTGCGGTCCTTCGTCGAGTTGATCACCTGGGCGCCCGCGGGCACCCGGCCGGAGTACACCCGGATGTAGGTGAGCTTGCCGAAGAACGGGTGCGCGGAGATCTTGAACGCCAGCGCGGAGAACGGCTCGTCCTTGCTGGGCTTGCGGCTGGCCGGGGTCTCCCCGTCCGGCAGCGTGCCCTCCACCGGCGGCAGGTCCAGCGGCGACGGCAGGTAGTCGATCACCGCGTCCAGCATCGGCTGCACGCCCTTGTTCTTGAACGCCGAGCCGCACAGCACCGGGTAGGCGACCCGGTCGGTCACGATCTTCCGGATGCCGGCCTTGATCTCGTCGGTGGTCAGCTCCTCGCCGCCGAGGTAGCGCTCCATCAGGTCGTCGTCGGTCTCCGCGACCGCCTCGACCAGCTTCTCGCGGTACTCCGCGGCCTGCTCGGCGAGCTCGGCCGGGATCTCCTCGATCGCGTAGTCCTCGCCCTTCTGCACCTCACCGCGCCAGGTCAGCGCGCGCATGCCGACCAGGTCGATGACGCCGATGAAGTCGCCTTCGGACCCGATGGGCAGCTGGATGGGCAGCGGGGTGGCGCCGAGGCGCTCCCGGATCGTGCCCACGGTGAAGAAGAAGTCCGCACCGATCTTGTCCATCTTGTTGACGAAACAGATCCGGGGCACGTCGTACTTGGTGGCCTGCCGCCAGACCTGCTCGGACTGCGGCTCGACCCCCTCCTTGCCGTCGAAGACGGCGACCGCGCCGTCGAGCACCCGCAGGTTCCGCTCCACCTCGACGGTGAAGTCGACGTGGCCGGGAGTGTCGATGATGTTGATCTGGTGGTCTTTCCAGAAGCAGGTGGTCGCGGCGGAGGTGATCGTGATGCCGCGCTTCTGCTCCTCCTCCATCCAGTCCATCGTGGCGGCGCCGTCGTGCACCTCGCCGATCTTGTAGTTGATCCCGGTGTAGTACAGGATCCGCTCGGTCGTGGTGGTCTTGCCGGCGTCGATGTGCGCCATGATGCCGATGTTGCGGACTCGGCGCAGGTCGGTGAACACGTCCCGTGCCATGGTGGTACTTCCCCTCTCGCGTGGGTGCTCTCTTGGGGCGACCCTCGCGGGTCTCAGGTGCTGGTGGAGCCGGACGGTCTGCCCGTCACCACCGGTAGTGGGCGAAGGCCTTGTTGGACTCCGCCATCTTGTGGGTGTCCTCGCGCCGCTTGACGGCGGCGCCCAACCCGTTGCTCGCGTCCAGCAGCTCGTTCATCAGGCGGTCGACCATGGTCTTCTCCCGGCGCTGCCGAGCGAACGTGACCAGCCAGCGCAGCCCGAGCGTGGTGGACCGGGACGGCCGCACCTCGACGGGAACCTGGTAGGTGGCGCCACCGACCCGGCGGCTGCGCACCTCCAGCGCGGGCTTGACGTTGTCCAGCGCGCGCTTGAGCGTGACCACGGGGTCGGTGCCGGTCTTGTCCCGGCAGCCCTCCATGGCCGCGTAGACGATGCGCTCCGCGATGGACTTCTTGCCGTCGACCAGGACCTTGTTCACCAACTGGGTGACCAGCGGCGAGCTGTAGACCGGGTCGGAGATCAGCGGGCGCTTCGGAGCGGGACCCTTGCGAGGCATCAGCTCTTCTCCTTCTTCGCGCCGTACTTGCTTCGGGCCTGCTTGCGGTTGCGTACCCCCTGGGTGTCCAGCGAACCGCGGATGATCTTGTAGCGGACGCCGGGCAGGTCCTTCACCCGGCCGCCGCGCACCAGCACGATGGAGTGCTCCTGCAGGTTGTGGCCCTCACCCGGGATGTAGGCGGTCACCTCGATCTGGCTGCTCAGCCGGACCCGGGCGACCTTGCGCAGCGCGGAGTTCGGCTTCTTCGGCGTGGTGGTGTACACGCGCGTGCACACCCCGCGGCGCTGAGGGCTCTCCTTCAGCGCGGCAGTCTTGGTCTTGGCGACCTTGTCCTCGCGGCCCTTGCGGACCAGCTGCTGGATCGTGGGCATGAACCGGTGACTTCTTCCCGTTTGGCGGCGTGCTGGTTGGTCTCTGGGTAGTTCTGGTGGTCCTGGGTGCCCGCCCGGAGCGGAGGACGTCCGTCCCCCGAGGTCGGGCGTGTCGCCCTCGGAACCGGTTCATGGCGCTCCACGGAGCACTCAGTGAAACGTTCCGGGGTGACCCGCGATTCCGTACTCCGCGCTCGCGTTCGAGCCTCATGTCGACGCGAGCGGCGGTGGCAACGAGCACGCGGAGCGGCCCGGCTCTCGTCCTTCTAGCCGGGCACTACCGCAAAGGATACCTGGCCCGTGATGAGAGGGTCAAAACGGGTCATGACCATGCGCGGAACCGCGAGCGACGTTCTCGCGCGGGTCCGTATCCAGTCACCACCGAGCCTGCCCGATAGCCGGCGGGTCCGCAACCATCTTCACCGGCTCGCGTAACCGGTTGGGTACCCGGTGTGACCGGCTGTGCCGTTCGGCGGAGGTGACGGTGGGCAGGGTGGCGGGCGGCGACTCGCCGGAGTTCGTTGATCGGTCCCGTCTGTGCGCCCAGCGGTGGCGTGTCATGCCCCTCGGCGGTGCAGGCGGCCGGCGGCGAGCTCGGTCAGGTCCACCTCGTCCAGCGATCCGACCACCACGTCGGCGCGCTCGCCGGCGAGCAGCTCGGCGTCGTCCGCCCTGGCCACGCCGAGCGCGGCCATCCCGCCGGCCTTGGCGGCGGCCACCCCGCTCGGGGCGTCCTCGACCACGAAGCACCGGGCGGCGGGGGCGCGCAGCTCCTCGGCGGCGGCCAGGAAGATGTCCGGCGCCGGCTTGCCGTGCTCGAAGTCACGCCCGGAGATGTCCACGTCCAACGCGTCGGCCAGGGTCAGCCCGGTCGTGATCCCGTCGGTGGCGAGTTCGTGCTCGCGGACGAACGTGTCCAGCCGGATCCGGCGCAGCATCAGCCCGGCGTTCTTGGACGAGGACGCCGCCGCCGTCGGCACCCCGGCCGCCCGCACGGCGAGGAAGAACCGCAACGCGTCCGGGAACGCCTCGAACGCGCCGGCCTCGATCAGCGCGACGATCTTCCGCTGCTTGCGGTCCGCGTACTCCTGTGACCGCCGCTCCAGGTCCGGGACGCCGAAGTACGCCAGCGCGGACCGCGCCCCGCTCATCCTCGGCTTGCCGGACAGCTCGCGCTGGTACACCTCGCTGGTGAACGCCTCCGGCGTCCAGCTCGTGCGCCCGGCGATGTCCGCCCAGTCGCCCTCCATCAGCTCCCGCAGCGCGTCCCGCCACGCCGGCTCGTGCGGCGAGTCCACAAGCACCCCGTCCACATCAAAGATCGCCCCCAGAAACGCCACCGCCGGAGTATCCCACCGGCCCTCGATCCCGCGAGTCGGGGATTCCGTCAGGGTGAGTCGCGGATTTCGTCAGGCTCGAACCCAACCTGACAGAAACCGCGACTCACCCTGACGTTTTCCCCGACTCGCGGTCGGAGGTACGGGCGGGGGGGTACGGGCGCGCGCTTGGGGGCGGGGTTAGCGGGCGAGGGTGTCGAGGAGGTGGGCGACGTCGGGGACGGAGTCGAGTACGAAGTCGGCGGCGGTGGGGCGGCCGAGGGTGGTCGGGTCGCCTACGTAGATGGAGACGCCTCGGCCGTGCAGTGCGCGGAAGGCGTCTTCGTCGGTGACGTCGTCGCCCAGGTAGAGGGGCACGGTGTCGGGGGTGGTCAGGCCGAGGGTGTCGAGCAGGTAGAGCACGGCTCGGCCCTTGTCCCAGTCGAGGTTGGGCTGTAGCTCGTAGACCATCTTGCCGGGGGTCAGCTTGAGCTCGTTGGAGCGCTCGGTCAGGAGCCGGCGCACGAGCGCGGCCACGCGTTCGGCCGCGTCGGCGTCGGCGAGCCGATAGTGCACGGCGACCGAGGCGCGCTTGCGCTCCACCTGCACCCCGTCCAGCCAGCCGACGCCGTCGTCCAGCTCTTCGCCGACGTCGGCGACCAGGCTCTCGAACCCGGTGGCCGCCTCGTGGCGCAGGGTGCCGCGCTCGGGGTGCCAGATGTCGAAGCCGTGGCTGCCGGCGACTGTCAGGTCGTGCATGCCCATCAGGTCCTGGACCACCGCCCGGTCGCGGCCGCTGACCACGCACACCGGACACCGGCCTGCCAGTTCGTGCACGATCCGCCGCATGTCCGGCGTCATGCGCGCGTCCTCCGGCCGGTCCACGATCGGCGTCAGCACGCCGTCGTAGTCCAGGAACACCGCCGGACGCCGCCCGCCCAGCGCGCGCCCGAACTCCTCACCGTCCCGCAGCGCATGCGCAAGCCCCACGCTCGCACAGCCTACGGACCCGGGTACGAACGAGAGCCGGGGCCGCTCTGACGAACGGCCCCGGCTCTTGGGTTCGGACTTCGGCTTCGACTACCTGTAGTCGCGCCCGAAGTCGTAGTCGTCCAGTGGCACGGCGGCGCCGGTGCCGGTGCCGAACACGTCGGGGGCGTAGTACCCGTCGTCGTAGTTCGGCAGGGCGTAGGCGGCCGCGCGGGCCTCCTCGGTGGGCTGCACCTCGATGTTGCGGTACCGGTTGATGCCGGTGCCGGCCGGGATGAGCTTGCCGATGATGACGTTCTCCTTCAGCCCGACGAGGCCGTCGCGCTTTCCGTTGATCGCCGCATCGGTGAGGATCCTGGTCGTCTCCTGGAAGGAGGCCGCGGACAGCCACGACTCGGTGGCCAGCGAGGCCTTGGTGATGCCCATCAGCACCGGACGGCCGGACGCCGCCTCGCCGCCTTCGGCCACCACCCGGCGGTTGACGTTCTCGAACTCCGCCCGCTCGGCGAGCGCGCCGGGCAGGAACTCCGTGGAGCCGGAGTCGATGATGGTCACTCGCCGCAGCATCTGCCGGACGATCACCTCGACGTGCTTGTCGTGGATGTCCACGCTCTGCGTGCGGTACACCTTCTGCACCTCACGCACCAGGTGCAGCTGCACCTCGCGCGGGCCCATGACTCGCAGCACCTCGTGCGGGTCGGCGGTGCCCTCCAGCAGGAGCTGCCCGACGCCGACGTGGTCGCCGTCGGCCAGCGGCCGCTCCTCGCCGTTCACGGTGGTCATGGCCAGCCACTGCCGCTTGGACAGCTTGTCGTAGATGATCTCCTCGCCGCCGTCGTCCGGCGTCAGGGTGATCTTCCAGAACTTGTCGCCGTCCTCGATGGCGATGCGGCCGTCCACGTCCGCGATCGGCGCCTTGCCCTTGGGCACCCGGGCCTCGAACAGCTCGGTGACCCGGGGCAGGCCGGAGGTGATGTCGTCGCCGGCGACGCCACCGGTGTGGAAGGTACGCATCGTCAGCTGCGTGCCCGGCTCACCGATGGACTGCGCGGCCACGATGCCGACCGCCTCGCCGACGTCCACCAGCTTGCCGGTGGCCATCGAGCGGCCGTAGCAGGTCGCGCAGATCCCGGTGGCGGACGCGCAGGTCAGCGCGCTGCGAACCTTGATCTGGTGGATGCCGGCCTCGTACAGCCTGGCCAGCGCCGGGTCGCCGAGGTCGTCGCCCTTGCCCACGACCAGGTTGCCGTCGGCGTCCTTGACGTCCTCCGCCGAGCACCGCGCGTACACACTGGTGCGCACGTAGCGGTGCGGGATGCGCTCCTCGCCGGTGCCGCCACCGGGCTCGGTGACCGGCATGACGATCCCGCGCTCGGTGCCGCAGTTGACCTCGCGGACGATGACGTCCTGCGACACGTCGACCAGCCGCCTGGTGAGGTAGCCGGAGTCGGCGGTGCGCAGGGCGGTGTCCGCCAGGCCCTTGCGGGTGCCGTGCGTGGAGATGAAGTACTCCAGCACGGACAGGCCCTCGCGGAAGTTGGCCTTGATCGGACGGGGGATGTACTCGCCCTTCGGGTTGGCCACCAGGCCCCGCATGCCGGCCAGCTGGCGCGCCTGGGTCATGTTGCCCGCCGCGCCCGACTTCACCAGCATCGGGATCGGGTTGTCGTCAGGGAAGTTGTCCTCCATGGCCTTGGCCACCTCTTCGGAGGCCTGGGTCCAGATCTTGACCATCTCGTCGTTGCGCTCCTGGTGGGACAGGGCGCCCCGCTGGTAGCGCTTGTTGATCTGGTCGGCCTTGGCCTCGTAGGTGTCCAGGATCTCCTGCTTGTTGCCGGGCACCACCACGTCGGTGACCGCCAGGGTGACCCCGGAGCGGGTGGCCCAGTAGAAGCCGGCGTCCTTGAGCCGGTCCAGCACCTGGGCGACCTCGGTCATCGAGTACCGCTCGGCCAGGTCGTTGATGATCGCGGCCTGGCGCTTCTTGGGCAGCGGCTCGTTGATGAACGCGTAGTCCGCCGGGAGCAGCTCGTTGAACAGCACCCGGCCCAGGGTGGTCTGGGCCCGCCAGACCTGGCCGTCCTCCAGCTCGATGCCGTCCACCGGACGCACCCCGGGCAGCCGAACGGTGATCGGCGCCTGCAGGTGCAGCATCTTCCGGTCGTAGGCCATGATCGCCTCGGCGGACGAGGAGAACGTCTGGCCCGCGCCGGTCGCCTCCGGCTGCTCCTTCGTGAGATAGAACAGCCCGGTGACCATGTCCAGCCGGGGCATGGCCAGCGGCCGGCCGGACGCCGGCGAGAGGATGTTGTTGCTGGCCAGCATCAGCACCCTGGCCTCGGCCTGCGCCTCGGCGGACAGCGGCAGGTGCACCGCCATCTGGTCACCGTCGAAGTCGGCGTTGAACGCCTCGCAGACCAGCGGGTGCAGCTGGATGGCCTTGCCCTCCACCAGCTGCGGCTCGAAGGCCTGGATGCCCAGCCGGTGCAGGGTGGGCGCCCGGTTGAGCAGCACCGGGTGCCCGGCGATGACCTCTTCCAGCACGTCCCAGACCTGCGAGCGGCCGCGCTCCACCATCCGCTTGGCGGACTTGATGTTCTGCGCGTGGTTCAGGTCGACCAGCCGCTTCATCACGAACGGCTTGAACAGCTCCAGCGCCATGCCCTTGGGCAGGCCGCACTGGTGCAGCTTGAGCTGCGGGCCGACCACGATGACCGAACGGCCGGAGTAGTCGACGCGCTTGCCGAGCAGGTTCTGGCGGAACCGGCCCTGCTTGCCCTTGAGCAGGTCGGACAGCGACTTGAGCGGGCGGTTGCCCGGCCCGGTGACCGGGCGGCCCCGGCGGCCGTTGTCGAACAGCGCGTCGACGGCCTCCTGGAGCATCCGCTTCTCGTTGTTGACGATGATCTCGGGCGCGCCGAGGTCGATCAGTCGCTTCAACCGGTTGTTCCGGTTGATCACGCGGCGGTACAGGTCGTTCAGGTCGGACGTGGCGAACCGGCCACCGTCGAGCTGCACCATCGGGCGCAGGTCCGGCGGGATGACCGGCACGCAGTCCAGCACCATGCCCTGCGGGTTGTTGCCGGTGGCCTGGAACGCGGCCACCACCTTCAGCCGCTTGAGCGCGCGCAGCTTCTTCTGACCCTTGCCGGTGCGGATGGTCTCCCTGAGGTTCTCCGCCTCGGCCTCGATGTCGAAGGTCTGCACCAGCTTCTGGATCGCCTCGGCGCCCATCGCGCCGGTGAAGTAGTCGCCGTACCGGTCGTAGAGCTCCCGGTAGAGCATCTCGTCGGCGATCAGCTGCTTGGTGGCCAGCTTGGTGAAGGTGCTCCAGATCTCCTCGAGCCGGTCCAGCTCGCGCTGGGCCCGGTCGCGGAGCTGGCGCATCTCGCGCTCGCCGCCCTCCTTGACCTTGCGGCGGACGTCGCTCTTGGCGCCCTCCGCCTCCAGCTCGGCGATGTCGGCTTCCAGCTTCTGCGCGCGGGCCTCGAGGTCCGCGTCGCGGCGCTGCTCGACCCGCTTGCGCTCCACGCTCATCTCGTTCTCGAGCGTGGGCAGGTCGTTGTGGCGCAGCTCGTCGTTCACGCTGGTGATGACGTAAGCGGCGAAGTAGATGATCTTTTCGAGATCCTTCGGCGCCAGGTCGAGCAGGTAGCCGAGCCGGCTGGGCACGCCCTTGAAGTACCAGATATGCGTGACCGGCGCGGCCAGCTCGACGTGGCCCATCCGCTCGCGCCGGACCTTGGTGCGAGTGACCTCGACACCGCAGCGCTCACAGATGATGCCCTTGAACCGGACGCGCTTGTACTTGCCGCAGTAACACTCCCAGTCCCGGGTCGGGCCGAAGATCTTCTCGCAGAAGAGCCCGTCCTTCTCCGGCTTCAGGGTGCGGTAGTTGATCGTTTCGGGCTTCTTGACCTCGCCGTAGGACCACTGGCGGATGTCCTCGGCGGTGGCCAGGCCAATGCGTAGTTCATCGAAGAAGTTGACGTCTAGCACGTGGCTTCAGTCTCCCCTTGCAGGTCTTGCGGGTGGCAGGTGGCTCGGAGTGGCAGGGCGATCAATGGACCACGTCATCCACGGACATGGAGTCGGACCCTGGTCGGCTGGACAGGTTGATGCCCAGGTTGGCGGCGGCCCGTTCCAGGTCCTCGTCGTCGGAGTCGCGCATCTCGATGGCGGCGCCGTCGCTGGACAGCACCTCCACGTTCAGGCACAGCGACTGCAGCTCCTTGAGCAGCACCTTGAACGACTCGGGAATCCCCGGCTCCGGGATGTTCTCGCCCTTGACGATCGCCTCGTAGACCTTGACCCGGCCCACCACGTCGTCGGACTTGATGGTCAGCAGCTCCTGCAGCGTGTACGCCGCGCCGTAGGCCTGCATCGCCCAGCACTCCATCTCGCCGAAGCGCTGGCCACCGAACTGCGCCTTACCACCCAGCGGCTGCTGCGTGATCATCGAGTACGGGCCGGTGGACCGCGCGTGCAGCTTGTCGTCCACCATGTGCGCCAGCTTCAGGATGTACATGTAGCCGACCGCCACCGGGTACGGGAACGGCTCGCCGGAGCGGCCGTCCAGCAGCGTCGCCTTCCCGTCCGGGCCGACCATCCGGTCGCCGTCGCGGTTGGGCAGCGTGGCCGCCAGCAGCCCGGTGATCTCGTCCTCCTTGGCGCCGTCGAACACCGGGGTCGCGGTGTTCGTGCCCGGCGCCACCGAGTAGAGCTCCTCGGGCATGCGCGACGCCCATTCCGGTGTGCCCTCGATGTCCCAGCCGGACTTGGCGATCCACCCGAGGTGGGTCTCCAGGATCTGGCCGATGTTCATCCGTCGCGGAACACCGTGGGTGTTGAGGATGATGTCCACCGGCGTGCCGTCCGGCAGGAACGGCATGTCCTCGGCGGGCAGGATCTTGCCGATCACGCCCTTGTTGCCGTGCCGTCCGGCCAGCTTGTCGCCGTCGGAGATCTTCCGCTTCTGCGCCACGTACACCCGGACCAGCTCGTTGACGCCCGGGGCCAGCTCGTCGTCGTCATCGCGGGAGAACACCCGGATGCCGATGACCTTGCCGTTCTCCCCGTGCGGCACCTTGAGGCTGGTGTCGCGGACCTCGCGGGCCTTCTCGCCGAAGATCGCGCGCAGCAGCCGCTCCTCCGGGGTCAGCTCGGTCTCGCCCTTGGGCGTGACCTTCCCGACCAGGATGTCGCCGGGCTGCACCTCGGCACCGATCCGGATGATGCCGCGCTCGTCCAGGTCCGCCAGGACCTCCTCGGAGACGTTCGGGATGTCCCGGGTGATCTCCTCGGCGCCGAGCTTGGTGTCCCGGGCGTCGACCTCGTGCTCCTCGATGTGGATCGAGGTGAGCACGTCGTCCTGCACCAGGCGCTGGGACAGGATGATCGCGTCCTCGTAGTTGTGGCCCTCCCACGGCATGATCGCGACCAGCAGGTTCTTGCCGAGCGCCATCTCGCCGTTCTCGGTGCACGGCCCGTCGGCCAGCACCTGGCCGACCTCGACCCGCTGCCCCTCTTCCACGATGGGCTTCTGGTTGTTGCAGGTGCCCTGGTTGGTGCGGCGGAACTTGTTGAGCCGGTAGGTCTGGCGGGTGCCGTCGTCGGCCATCACGGTGGCGTAGTCGGCGCACAGCTCCTCGACCACGCCCGCCTTGTCGGCCACCAGCACGTCGCCGGCGTCCACGGCGGCCCGCAGCTCCATGCCGGTCCCGACCAGCGGGGCCTCGCTGCGCAGCAGCGGCACCGCCTGGCGCTGCATGTTCGCGCCCATCAGCGCGCGGTTGGCGTCGTCGTGCTCCAGGAACGGGATCAGCGCGGTGGCCACCGACACCATCTGGCGCGGCGAGACGTCCATGTACTCGACGCCACGCGGGTTGATGAAGTCGACCTCACCGCCCTTGCGCCGCACCAGCACCCGGTCCTCGGCGAAGTGACCGTCCTCCTTCAGGGGGGCGTTCGCCTGCGCGATGACCTGCCGGTCCTCCTCGTCGGCCGTCAGGTAGTCGATCTGGTCGGTGACCACACCGTCGACGACCTTGCGGTACGGCGTCTCGATGAAGCCGAACGGGTTCACCCGCGCGAAGGAGGACAGCGAGCCGATCAGGCCGATGTTCGGGCCTTCCGGCGTCTCGATCGGGCACATCCGGCCGTAGTGGCTGTGGTGGACGTCCCGGACCTCCATGCCGGCCCGTTCCCTGGACAGGCCGCCGGGGCCGAGCGCGTTCAGCCGCCGCTTGTGGGTCAGGCCCGACAGCGGGTTGTGCTGGTCCATGAACTGGGACAGCTGGCTGGTGCCGAAGAACTCCTTGATCGCGGCCACCACCGGCCGGATGTTGATCAGGGTCTGCGGCGTGATCGCCTCGACGTCCTGGGTGGTCATCCGCTCCCGGACGACCCGCTCCATCCGGGACAGGCCGACCCGGATCTGGTTCTGGATCAGCTCGCCCACGGTGCGGATGCGCCGGTTGCCGAAGTGGTCGATGTCGTCGGTCTCCACCGGGACCTCGACCGCGTCCTCGCCGGTGCCGACCGCCATCGTAGTCTCGCCGGCGTGCAGCCGGACCAGGTACTCGATGGTGGTGATGATGTCGTCCTCGGTGAGCGTGCCCACCTCGACCGGCACCTTCAGGCCCAGCTTCTTGTTCACCTTGTAGCGGCCGACCTTGGCCAGGTCGTAGCGCTTGTCCTTGAAGAACAGGTTCTCCAGGAGGGTCTGCGCGCTCTCCCTGGTGGGCGGCTCGCCCGGACGCAGCTTGCGGTAGATGTCCAGCAGCGCCTCGTCCTGCCCGGCGGTGTGGTCCTTCTCCAGGGTGGCCAGCAGGGTCTCCGAGAAGCCGAACCGCTCGCGGATCTGCTCGGCGGTCCAGCCGAGGGCCTTGAGCAGCACGGTGACCGGCTGGCGGCGCTTGCGGTCGATGCGGACGCCGACCGTGTCGCGCTTGTCGACGTCGAACTCCAGCCAGGCACCCCGGCTCGGGATGATCTTGACGGAGTAGACGTCCTTGTCGGTGGCCTTGTCCACGGTGTGGTCGTAGTAGACGCCCGGGGACCTGACCAGCTGGGACACCACGACGCGCTCGGTGCCGTTGATGATGAAGGTGCCCTTGTCGGTCATCACCGGGAAGTCACCCATGAACACCGTCTGGCTCTTGATCTCGCCGGTGCTGTTGTTGGTGAACTCCGCGGTGACGAACAGCGGGGCCGCATAGGTCATGTCCTTGTCCCGACACTCCTCGACGGAGGCCTTGACCTCGTCGAAGCGCGGGTCGGAGAAGGACAGGGACATCGACCCGGAGAAGTCCTCGATCGGAGAGATCTCCGTGAGGATCTCCTCGAGGCCACCGACCGGGTTCTCGTCGCCGGCGTCCACCCGGCGCTGGAACCAGGCCTCGTCGCCGACCAGCCATTCGAAGGCCTGGATCTGCAGGTTGAGGAGGTCGGGAACCTCGAGCGGCTCACGGATCTTGGCGAAGGAGACACGGGTCGGCGCACCCGGGAAACTCGGGTTGGCCGTGACCGGGGTACCGGTCAATCTTGCGTTGGAAGTGACAGTGGTCGCTGTGGCGCGGGAGACAGCCAAGATGCGTCCTTCCGAGAACTACGCTCTGCTGGCATGCGCCGTCTCGGGCGGGTACCGTCTGGCTAGTGACCCGGGCGGGAGGTCCGGGCATTGGGCCGGCCAGGTGGTGGCTGCTGAAGCGACGCGTGCCTGTGTTGTCAGTGCGCTTCCCTCAGTCAGAACACATGAACCCGGTACCCGGCGGCACGCACACGGGTCTTGGGGTCATGTCTCCTGAATGAAGGCAGCGCAAAGAGGCAGTCTAGCCGCAAATGCAGCCGCTGTCCAGAGGGGTCGCCGAGCAACCATCCTGCCACCAAGAGTGACGTGCCCCGGCCCCGGAGTCAAGACGCTAATCGACGGTAAGCGGTCTCTTTTGGAGGACGACCGGCACCAAACCGACTCCAGACGGTCATCTCTGGCTGATACCCGACACCTTCCACTGACCGCCCACCCGCTCGGCCGTGACCGCGAACCGGACCGACGCCTTGAGCGGGGCGGAGCTGTCCGCCCGGCGGCCGACCTGGTTCACCAGCACCAGCAGGGTCGCCCTGCGCTCGGTGATCCGTTCGACGCCGGCCTCCGCGACGCTGGACTCCAGTGACGCCTTCTGCTGCGGGCCGAGCCGGCGCACCTCGGCGAACTTCTCCTTGAACTCGTCGGCGTAGGAGCCGGCGATGTAGGACAGCGCGCGCTGCTCGTCCTCGTCGAGGTGGGCGGCGTCGTAGGAGTAGATCGCCTCGATGGCCTTGCTGATCTGGTCGCGGACGTCGGCGGTGACCGCCTTGTCCACGAAGGCGAGGTTGTCGGTGCGGCGGGCATCGACGGCCTCGTCGGCCTTGGTGGTGAAGATGTACGCGCCGGCGCCGGCCACGATGGTGACCAGCAGGAGGGCGAGCAGGGCCGCGAGCGGCTTGGGGTGGGAGGCGCCGGTCTCCGTGCCCGGCTCGGGGGTCGTCGTCTCGGCGGCTTCGGGGGCCTCTGGCGTGTCCTCGACGTGGTAGCTGGCCGTCGGGTCGTAGGTCTCGTGCATCACCGTCGGCTGGTCCACACGCGGGATCAGCTCGGTGTGGGCCTCGGGGCGGCGGGGCTGGTCGTCGTAGTGGTCCTCGTCCTCGTCGTCGTCGTCGAGGCTGTCCATGGTCCACTCGGCGGTGTCGCCGAGGTCGTGGCCCGCGCCTGGGGCATCGTCGTCGGGGTGGTGGTCGGGCTCGTGGTCGTCGTGGTCGGGCTCGGCGACGGGGAGGCGGACGCGCAGGGTGGCGGCGTGCACGGTGTTGATGTGCACGGTGTCGGCGTGGATGCCGCCGGAGGGCTCGTGGTCGGGGTCGTCGGCGTCCTCGGTGTCGTCGAACGGCTCGGGCTCGGGCTCGGGCGCGGGCTCGGGGTCGGGGTCGGGGTCGGCCAGGTCGGTGTAGTCGTGGTCGGCTTCGGCGAGCGCGAAGTCGGCGAGGTCTTCCTGGTCGTGCTCGGCGACCTCGGCGGGGGGCTCGTCCTCGGCCTGCTCGGGCTCGGGCTCCGCCGACCGCTCGGTGTCATCGGCGGGTTCGGCGTACTCCGGTTCGAGCCAGTCCGCGACGGGGTCGGCTTCTGGCTCGGGTTCCGCCTCCGCCTCCGCCGGGGTTGCGTGGTCGTCGTCCTCGATCCGGGGCATCACGCCGGTGGCGGAGGGCTCCTCGACCGGTATGTAGGGGCCGAAGAGCTGTTCGGCCACCGAGCCGGGCGGCGCGGGCTCGGGGTCCTTGGGGCGCGAGCTCTCGACGGCGGTCTCGACGGCCCGCAGCGCCCTGTCCACGGCGGAGGGGCGGCCGGCCGAGTCGTCGGGCTCGTGCACGGGCGGCAGGTACGGGTCGTCGGTGAACGCGGAGAAGCTGGAGTCGTCGGCTGGGGCGCGGTCGGGTTCGGAGCGCGGCGGGGTGAACACCCGCGTCGGGTAGTCCAGGTTCGGTCCCTGCCGGCGGCGGGGTGGGTCGTTCGGCGGCTGGCCGGTGCGGGTCGACGGGGGCGGCACCCAGCGGCGGGTCGGCGGATCGAGCGGCGCGGGCGACGACTCGTCGCCGCGCAGGGCCTCTTCCCATTCGTCGACGACCTGGTCCGGGTCTTCCTCCGGCGCCGTCTGGTCGCTGACCGGGCGGTAGAACCGGGTCGGCGGATCGACCCGGCTCGGACCCGAGCCGGGGGTATGACGCTGCACTGTCATGGGGCTTGTGCTCCTGGCCTCATGCGTTCACGTATCCGGAGCTTGCGACCTTCCAGCCGGCGTCGGTGCGGTTCAGCGTCAGCTTCATCCGCACCTGGTGCACGGTCGGGCGGCCGTTGGCCAGCGGGGTCTGGGTGACGTCCAAGGCGGCGATGGCGGTCGCGGTGCCGGCGTCGGCGTCCAGCTCGGTCAGCGCGGCGTCCACCACCCGGGCGTTGTTGCTGCTCGAAGCGCGCTTCATCTCGTCGGCGTACTTCGCGCTGTCCTGGCGCAGCCGGTCCAGCATCGGCCCGGTGGCCACCGCCTGCCACGCGCGCAGGCTCTCGTCGGGGTGGGCCGAGTCGGCGGTCTGCAACACCACGACCACCTGCCTGGCGACCCGCAGCGCGTCGTCACGCGCCTGCACCGTCTGCGCGCCGTCGCCGTCGACCGCCCGCCACCACGAGTAGCCGGCCCAGCCGGCGACGACCACCGCGGCCACCGCGAGGACGGCCAGCAGCAAGGTGGCCATCCGCCACGGGTTGCTCGGACCGTTCATTCCGGAGTGACCTCCGAGATCTTCCACCGGCCGTCGATCTTCTTGGCGTCCACGACCAGCCGCGCGGTGGCCCCGGTGGGCTCCTTGGGCGCGCCGGGGGCGCCGCGCTCGCCGGTCTGGTCGACCATCATCAGCAGCTGCGCGCGGTCGCCCTGCAACTGGCGAACGCCGGCGGCCCGCACGAAGGTCTGCAGGGTGGCCTGCTGGGCCGGTGCGAGCTGCTTGACCGGCTCGAACACCCGGCCGAACTCGGTGGCGAACTTCCCGGTGATCACGGCCTGGGCCGCCGCCTCGGTGGCCGGCAGGGACTTGTAGTCGTAGGAGTACACGGTGGTGACCGCGGTGGTCACCTGGCCGATGACCTCGGCGGTGGCCGCGTTGTCCACGAACGCCTGGTTGGCGTGCGACCCGGCGCCGCGCGCGGCGAGCGCCCCCACGGCCGCGACCACCGTGCCCGCCAGCAGCACCACCGCGGCGCAGGCCAGCACGATCAGCGTCCTGACCCGCCGCGCCTTGGCCCGGGGGCTGGGGCGGATGGGCGGCAGGACGGGCACGAACGGCTCGTCGTCGTCCTCGGGCGGCCTGCTCGCGGTCGTGCCGGCGGTGACGGTGGTGGCGGCGGTGACGGTGGTGGCGGCGGGCTTGGCCTCGGGCTCGTCGGCCGGCTTGGACAGCGACTCGAAGATCGGCGTGGCCACCGGTTCGGACACGGGCTCGGTGTCGATCTTGGTGTCGGTCGTGGTGTCGGTCGTGGTGGCCGGCTCGGCGGTGGGGTCCTCGGCGGGGCCTTCGGCGGCGGCGGTCACGGGCTCGGCGCTCTTGGTCGGCTCGGCGCTCTCGGGCGGCTCGGTGCCGGCGCCCGGATCGCTGCCCGACACCGTCTCGCTGCGAGGAGTTGACATGCGACGAATTCCTTACCAGGTCAGGACCGGATCGGGCTGGCGGCGCTCGCCTTCCAGCCGGCGTCCGGGGTCCGCACCAGGTCGATCTTGACCCGGACCTGCTTGGTCTCCGGCGGGCTGGGTGCCCCGTTCACCGTCCGGACGGTGCTCACGTCGACGGCGGCCACCGCGGAGGCCTTGCCGCCGGCCACGTCCAGGTCGGACAGCGCGGCGTCGACCAGCTTGGCCGTGGTGGTGGTCTGCGCGGTGCGCACCTTGTCGGCGTACTGCTGGCGGTTCTTGGTCAGCTCGTCGAGCATCGGCCCGGTCACCGACGACGCCCAGGTGTCCAGGCCCTTGTCCACCGTCCGGTAGTCCAGCGTCTGAAGGTTGACCGCGATCTGCCGCGCGGCGGCCAGGGCGTCCTCCCTGGTCGTCGCCGTCTCGGAGGTCGTACCGCTGGTCGCGTTCCACCACAGCGCCCCGAAGAGCACCACGCCGACCAGTCCCAACCCCGCCGCGACGGCGGCCGCCCAGGTGGCCACCCTGATCTGGTCCGAGCGGCCGGCGCCGGCCGCGGCGGGCACCGAGGTGCCGGCCGTTCCGCGTCGCGCCAGGAGGGCTTTCATACCGGTGAGGGTAGAGCGGAGCGACGAGCCGTCATGCCGGCACCCCCCGCAAGCCGGTGACCCCGATCTCAGTCCCCATCCCAGTCAACATCGCAGGGCTCCGCGTTCACCCGCCCGGCAGCAGGCTGGGGGTCAGCCCGAAGTGGCCGTCGGACGGGGGTGCGTCGAGCAGCCCGGGCAGCGCCGGCTGGCCGGGAAGGGCCGGTCCCGAGGCCGGATCCGCACCGCCGTGACCGCCCCGCCCGTGCTGGCCGGGCAGCGGATCGATGCCGGCCCTCGGCCCGTCGGAGTAGAACTTCCGGAACCAGTCCGGCACCGGCCCCGGCCTGCCGTTCTCGAACGGGTACTGCGGCTTGACGCCGCGCACGTCGATCGGCGAGTACAGCGGCTCGCGGCAGAACGCCCGGTAGTTCGTGGGCTGCGGGCTGATGTCCGTGCCGGGGCGCTTGTGCGTCGCCTCGTAGCCCTTGGTGCACGGCGGCGGGTCGTTCACGTTGAGCACCAGGCCCAGGTGCGCGGTGCCGTCGCCGGGCACGATGGTCGGGATGTAGGAGACCAGGATCGGGTACGCGATCAGGATCGAGCGCAGCGACCAGAGGTGCTCCTTGGTGATCCGGCTGGTGGTGAGCGCCTCCCGGATGGTGTCGCTCAGCCCGGGGCCGGACTCGTCGATCAGCGCGCTCAGCTCGCGGGCCGCATCCGGGCCGTCGTCCACGATCCGCCGGATGTCCTTGTCGCTGTCCTTGAGCTGCTGGGTGACCTTCCGCAGGTCCGAGCTGAAGGACTTGATCGGGTCCGCCAGGTCGTTCTGGGTGCGCAGCACCGTCCGCGCGTCATGGATCAGCGCCAGGGTCTGCGGCAGGTACTGGTTCGCGGTCTGGGTCAGCGAGTTGGTCGAGTCCAGCAGCAGCCCGAGCTTGGGCCCCAGCCCGTCGAACGCCACGCCCAGCTCGCCGACGACCGTGCGCAGGTCGTTGAGCGGCACGTTCGCGGCCAGCTTGTCCAGGTTCTCCAGCACGTCCTGCACCGGCACCGGGGTGCTCACCCGGTCCGCCGCGATCGCGCTGCCGTCCTCCAGGTAGGGCGCGGCGTCGGCGTTCGGGCGCAGGTCCACGTAGCGCTCGCCGACCGCCGAGCGGTCCGCCACCACCGCGTTCAGGTCCTTCGGGATCTTCGGCGCGGACCCGTCGATGACCAGGTCCGCGACCACGCCGTCGTCGGTCAGTTGCAGCGGGCCGACCGCGCCGACCTTGACCCCCCGGAACGTGACCTCGGCGCGCTCGAACAGCCCCGAGGCGTCCGCCAGCGGCATCTTGACCGTGTAGTCCCTGGGGCCGATGAACGCGAACAGGCCGAGGAACTGCGCGCCGATGTAGACCACGAGCACCACGGTGAGCGCGACGAAGGCGCCGATCCGGATCGCGGTGGCGCGGGTGATCATTTGTCTCCTCCCAGGCCGGGCAGCAGTCCGGACAGGCCGGTGTCCTTCTTCTCGGACGGCGGCTGGGTGGACGGCTGGGTCGACCCCTCCGGCTGAGGGCCGGGCAGCAGCCCGAGCAGCTGGCCGGACTGCCCGGGGGTGACCTGGGGCAGCGTGTCCAGCGGGCTGGGCGGGGTGACCAGCGGGGTGCTGGAGTTGAGCAGGTTGTCGATCAGGTCCTGCAGGTTCAGGTCGATCCAGACGTTCAGGTTCGCGTGGTCGCCCTTGGCCACGTCCAGGATCGCGTCGGTGAACGGCGGGGTGAGGACGAGCTCCAGCGACTTGGGCAGGGTGTCCCCGGTGGCGGCCAGCTGGGTCAGCGTGGGCCGCAGCGCGCGCAGGTCGGCCACCAGGTCGTCGCCGCCTCGGTGCACCACCTCGGTGGCCACCTTGGACAGCCGGTCCAGCGCCTCGAGCAGGCCCACGAGCTGGCCGCGCTGCTCGTTGAGCACGGCCAGGCCCGGCTCCAGCTCGGTGAGCACCTGGTCGAGGTTGCCGCGCTGCTCGACCAGGGCGGCGGACAGCCGGTTCACCCCGTCCAGCGCGCGGGTGATGTTGTTCTTCTGGCCGTCCAGGGTGGTTGTCAGCCTGTTCAGGTCGCCCAGCAGCGCGCGCACGTCGGCCTCCCGGCCGGACAGCGCCTTGTTCAGCTCGGTGGAGATGCTCTGCAGCTGGCCCAGCCCGCCGCCGTTGAGCAGCATGGACAGCGCGCCGAAGATCTCCTCGACCTCCGGGTTGCGGTTGGTGCGCTCGATCGGGATCACCGAGCCGTCGGCAAGGCGGCCGGTGCCGGACTCGGGCGCGGCGGGCGCGGCCAGCTCGACGTACTTCTCGCCGAGCAGGCTGGTCTGCTTGAGCGCGGCTGTCGCGTTCGCGGGCAGCTTGACGTCGCCGTTGAGCACGACCCGGACGTTGGCGAACCAGTTCTTCGGGTCCAGCTCGACGGTGCGGACCTGGCCGACCGTGACGTTGTTGACCTTGACGCCGGACTGCGGCACCAGGTCCAGCACGTCCCGGAACACCACGGTGACCTCGTACGGCTGGTCGCCGAGGTCGGCGCCGCCGGGCAGCGGCACGCCCTGCAGCGACACCGAGGCGCACCCGCTGGACAGCCCGAACAGGGTCGCCACCATGCCGACCACGGCCGCGGTCCGCAGCCGCCGCCCGATCATCGGCCACCTCCGAGCAGGTCGGTCAGGACGGGCACCTTGGGCTTCTCCTTGGCCGGCGCCTGGGGCTGGGTGCCCGCCGGTTGCTGGCCGCCCGGCGCCGGTGAGCCGGCCGGCGCCCGTGACCCGCCGCCGAGCAGCGGCACCTTCGGCGCCTTGAGCTGGGACAGCATCGACGGCGAGAGGGTGGGCAGCGTGATCAGTCCGGCGGTGCTGGTGCAGCCCTCCAGGAGGGCGGGCGGCAGCAACGGTCGGAGGATGTCGCCGAGGCCGGGCGCGTTCCCCAGCTGGCACAGCAGCGTCTGCAGCGCGTTGAGCCGGGTGTCCAGCGTCCCGGACGACCCGTTGTAGGCGTTGACCAGGCCGCTCACCGCGGTCGGCGCGGTGTCCAGCAGCTGCTCGAGGCCCTTGCGCTCCTTGTTCACGGCGGCCAGGATCTCGGCCAGCTTGTCCACGTTCTTCCGGACCCCGGCCCGGTTGTCGTGGATGAACTTGGCGACCTCGCCGAGCACCGTGGACAGCTCGTGCAGGGTCTCCCCCAGGTTCTTCCTCTCGCCGGCCAGGTAGCCGTTGACCTGGGCGAACTGCTGGGTGAACGCGCGCACCTGATCGTCGTTCTGTTTCAGGTTGGTGGTGAACGACTGCAGGTTGGTGACGGTGCCGGCCAGGTCGTCGCGGGACGCGGACAGCGTGGTGATGGCCTGGGAGAAGTTGTCCAGCGAGGTGTTCGTCAGCTTGCCGTTGCCCTCCAGGTTGCGGGCGAACGTGCTCACCGCTTCGGACAGCGCGCCGGCGTTGTTCACCCCCTGCGGGCCGAGCGCGGTGGACAGCTTCTGCACGCTGGAGAGCAGGTCGTCGAACTCGGCGGGGACGGCGGTGCGCTCCTTGGGGATGGTCGCGCCCTCCGGCAGCGTCGGCCCGCCGGTGTACACCGGGGCGAGCTGCAGGTAGCGGTCCGCCACCACGGTCGGCGCCACCACGGCGGCCAGCGCGCCCGCCGGCACCTGGACGTCGGAGTTGACGTGGAAGTCGACCCTGACCAGGGTGCCCTCCGGCCGCACGTCGTCCACCTCGCCGACCGGGACCCCGAGCATCCGCACGTCCGCGCCCGGGTACATGCCGACCACGCTGGTCAGCATCGCCGAGTAGTGCTTTCCGCTGGACCGGTTCAGCAGGTAGACCACGCCCGCGACCACCACCAGCAGGACCACCACGCCGATCGCGATCGTCGTGACCAGCCCACGCCGGGACGAGGTTGGCGCGCTCACCGGTTACCTCCCACCGGGGACAGCGACGGCACCGGCAGGTTGCCGGTCGCCCCGGGTTGCAGGCCGGGCACCACCGGCGGCACCAGGCCGTCGACGAAGTTGTCGAACCAGCGGCCGTTGCCCAGCGCGTTGGTGAACACCGTGGCGAACGGCCCCAGCCGCTGGATCGAGGCGGTCAGGTTGTCCAGGTTGCGCTGCAGCGTGTCGGTGAGCCTGTCCAGCTCGTCCAGGGTCGGCCCGATCTGGTCCTCGTTGTCCCTGATCAGCCCGCGCAGTTGCTGGGCCAGCCGCCTGGTGCCGTCCAGCAGCTGGCTGATCGCGTGCTCGCGGGCGCGCAGCTCGTCGAGCAGCTTGGTGCCGTCGGCCAGGATGCGGTTGATGTCCTCGTTGCGGGCGGCCAGCACGGACGTCGCCCGGTTGGTGTTGTCCAGCAGGTGGGAGAGCTGGCGGTCCCGGGAGGCGATGGTCACCGACAGCCGGGACAGGCCGTCCAGCGAGGCGCGGACCTCGTCCGGGGTGTCCCGGAAGGTGTCGGACAGGGTGCGCAGGCTGGTCGCGAGCTGGCCGGTGTCCAGGTCGCGGACGGTGTCGCTGAGCTGGTTGAACGCGGCCACCACGTCGTAGGGGGCCATGGTCCGCTCGCGGGGGATCGGGCCGGACAGCGGCTTGTCCCCGGCCGGGTCGATGGCCAGGTACTTCTCGCCGAGCAGCGTCTTGATCTGGATGGACGCGCTGCTGGCGTTGCCGATGTCCACGTTCTTGGCCCGGAAGGTGACCAGCACGCTGGTGCCGCTGAGCTCCAGGTCGGTGACCTTGCCGACCTTCACCCCGGCCACCCGCACCTCGTTGCCCGGGTCCAGCCCGGCGGCCTCGGAGAACAGCGCCTGGTACTTGTCGCCGGAGCCGATCACCGGCAGGTAGTCGGCCTCGTACGCCAGGAACAGCAGGCCCAGGATGACCAGGATGCTGGCGAGCCCGATCGTGATCGGGTTACGGCTTCTGAACGACCTCATCGGCCACCGCCATGGTGCTCGTCCTTCTTGTCGTGACCGGCGTTCTGGTCGTGGCCGCCGTTATCCGCGTAGCAGCGCTGGGCGGTGTTCAGGTGCGGCTCCAGCCTCACGTTGCCGCCACCCGGCACCGCGAGCTGACCGCCGATGTCACACAGGTAGAAGTTGAACCAGGAGCCGTAGGTGCCCAGCGGGATGAGCGTGTCCAGCTTGCCCGGCAGGGTGTGCAGGAACCGGTCCACCAGCGGCTGGTTGTCGTTGAGGTTGCCGGCCAGCCGGCCGAGCTGCTCGATGTCGGCCTTCAGCGGCGGGCGGGCGTCCTCCAACAGCCCGGCGGTGGCGTCGGTCAGCTCGCCGATCGAGGAGATGGCATCGCCGATGGTGTGCCGGTCCTGGGACAGCCCGGACACCAGCTGCCGGACGGTGATCACCAGCTGGGTGAACTCCTTGTCCCGGGCGTTCACCGTGTCCAGCACCTGGTTCAGGTTGTCGATGACCTGCCCGATGACCTGGTCCTTGTCGGCGATCGCGGTGGTCAGCGACGCGGTGTGGGACAGCAGGCTGTTGATCGTGCCGCCCTCGCCCTGCAGCACCTGGATGAGCTCGAAGGACAGCTGGTTGACCTGCTGCGGGGACAGCGCCCGGAACAGCGGCTTGAAGCCGTCGAAGAGCTGGGTCAGGTTGACCGCCGGGTGGGTCTGCTCCAGCGGGATGGTGGCCCCGGCGACCAGCCGTTCCCCCGGCGGGCCGACGCCCTGGCTCAGCGCGATGTAGCGCTGGCCGATCAGGTTGCGGTACCGGATGGTGGCCTCGGTGGAGCGCGGCAGCACCACGTCCCGGGACACGGTGAACTCCAGCAGCGCGACCTTGCGGTCCACCAGCCGGATGTCGGAGACCTCGCCGACCCGGACCCCGGCGATGCGCACCTCGTCGCCCTTGTTCACCCCTGTCGCGTCGGTGAACTTGGCGCTGTACTCCGAGGTGCTGCCGGGGATCTGGTTGGCGATGGTGGCGGCCAGCGCGGCCGTGCACAGCAGCATCGCCACGGCGAAGACGACGAACTTGGTGAGCGGCGCGCCGATGCCGCGCAGTGACCTCACCTGACCGTCACCTCCGCCCCGCGCAGCAGCGGCCCGACCAGCAGGCTCGACCACGCCGGCACCTCGGCGGGGTCGGCGCCGGTCATGTCGGCCACCAGCCCGGACACCAGCTGCTGTTCCGGCCGGGTATTGGCGATGCTCAGCCCGCCCTTCGTGTTGGTGGTGAACGCGATCGGGGCCACCGGCCGGTCGGACGGCCCCGGCGCGGCGGCCTGGGGCTTCTCGCCCTTCGGACGGTCGAGGGGCGGCGCGGTGGACGACGGCCCGAGCAGTCCGCCGCCGCCGAGCAGGCCGCCGCCCGGCTGGCCCGGCGTGCCCGACCCGCCGGCGTCACCGAGCAGTGGGAGCTCCTGGGGCGCGGGCAGTCCGCCGGTCAGGCCCTTGGTCAGGTTGCCGAGCTGGGAGGCCTGGCCGCTGGCCGGCGGGTGCTCAGAGCCGTCCAGGAACGGCCCGCCGGGGTACTGGACCTGCGGCATCGCGGACTTGTAGCAGGCCGGCCCGCGCTTGTCGGTGAACTCCGGCTCGTCCTGGTGCGGCAGGTACTTGCCGCGCTGCGCCGCGACCTCCAGCGTGATGTTCACCGCCGGCCGGTTGGTGCCCTTGCCCAGCGCCTGGTCGATCACCGGCACCGCGTCGGAGACCCGGCGGAACAGGCACACGTACTCCGGCGAGTAGCGGGCCAGCAGCTCCAGCGTCGGGCGCAGCTCGTGCACCAGGTCGATCAGGTTCTCCTTGTTGTCCTTCAGGAACCCGTGCAGGTCGTCGGCGGCGGTGGTCGTCGTGTCGTAGAAGGTCGCGAAGTCGTCCTTCTTCTCCACCAGCGTGTGGCTGGTGGTGGTCAGGTTGTTCAGCGCCTCGATCAGGTCCGGCGCGGCCTGGGTGTAGGTGTCGGTGAGCTTGGGCAGCGCCTTGATGTCCTCGGTCAGGTCGGGCAGCGCCGGGTTGAACTTGGCCAGGTACTCGTGCAGCGTGGTCAGCGTCTGGCCGAGCTTCTCGCCGCGCCCGGTCAGCGCCTGGTCCAGCGCGCCCAGGGTGTTGGCCAGGTCCTGCGGGCGGACCGCCTGGATCAGCGGCAGCAGGTGGTTGAACAGCCGCTCGGTCTCCACCGCGTTGCCGCTGCGGTCGCGGGTGATCACGTCGCCGGCCTTGATCGGCGTCCTGGACGGGTTCGGCGGCGCCTGCAGTGCCACGTACCGCTCGCCGAACAGGCTCTTGGGCACCAGCATCGCCGTCACGTTGCTCGGGATGTACGCCACCTGGTCGGGCCGCAGGTCGATGGACACGATGGCCTCCCGGCCGTCGCTGGCCACCTTGGTGACGGCGCCGACGTCCACCCCGCGCAGCCGCACCTCGGCCTGCGGCAGGAAGGAGTTGTCCACCTGGTCGATCCGCATGGTCACCGGGACCGTCTTGGTGAACGTCTTGTTGTAGAACGCCCAGCACAGCACCAGCAGCGCGAGCATCACCACGACCATGGCGAGCCCCAGCAGCCGCCGGGGCAGGGGCGGGAGACGGTCGGCGGCCATCAGGCGATCTTCACCGTGGTCGTGGAGCCCCAGAGGGCCAGGCTCACCGCGATGTCCAGGACAAAGATCATCACCAGCGAGGCGCGCACCGAGCGGCCGACCGCGATGCCCACGCCGGCGGGCCCGCCGGTGGCGCGGTAGCCGTAGTAGCAGTGGATCAAGATGATCAGGATCGCGATGACCAGCACCTTGAAGAACGAGTACAGGATGTCGATCGGCGGCAGGAAGAGGTTGAAGTAGTGGTCGTAGATGCCGATCGACTGGCCGTAGAACAGCGAGACGGTCAGCCGGGAGGCCAGGTACGAGGTGAGCAGGCCGGCCGCGTAGAGCGGCACGATCGCCACGAAGCCGGCGATCAGCCGAGTGGTGATCAGGAACGGCAGGCTGGGCACCGCCATGACCTCCAGCGCGTCGATCTCCTCGGAGATGCGCATGGCGCCGAGCTGGGCGGTGAAGCCGGCGCCGACCGTGGCGGTGAGCCCGATCGTGGCCACCAGCGGTGAGATCTCCCGGGTGTTGAAGTACGCCGAGATGAACGCGGTGAACGCGGCCGCCCCGAGCTGGTTCAGGCCGGCGTAGACCTGCAGGCCCACCACCGAGCCGGTGAACGAGGTGAGCAGCGCGACGATGATCACCGTGCCGCCGACCAGCGCGAGGCCGCCGGCGCCGAAGGTGACCTCGGTCAGGATCCGCAGGACCTCTTTCTTGTACCTGGTCAGCGTGCGCGGGACCCAGCGCAGCGCGCGCAGGTACAGCCAGCCCTGGTCACCGAGCTCGTCCAGGGTGCGCAGCGGTGCCTCGACCGTCCGCTTCAGCTCGCCGGCCATCTCAACTCCCCTTCGCCGGGACGAGGGTCAGGTAGACGGTGGTGAGCACCACGTTGATCAGGTACACCAACACGAAGCTGATCACCACCGACTGGTTCACCGCGTCCCCCACGCCCTTCGGGCCCGGGGCCGGGTTGAGCCCCCGGTAGGAGGCCACCACCCCGGCGGCGATACCGAAGAACAGCGCCTTGATCGCCCCGATCACCAGGTCGGCCGGTTGCGCCAGCGCGGAGAAGCCGGCCAGGTACGCGCCGGGGGTGCCGTTCTGCAGCACCACGTTGTAGAAGTAGCCGCCGGCCACGCCGACGAACGTGATCAGCCCGTTGAGCAGGACGGCCACGATCGCGGCGGCCAGCACCCTGGGAACCACCAGGCGCTGGATCGGCGAGATGCCGAGCACCTCCATCGCGTCGATCTCCTCGCGGATGGTCCGCGCGCCCAGGTCGGCGCAGACGGCGGTGCCGCCGGCGCCGGCGATCAGCAGCGCGCAGATGATCGGCGAGGCCTGCTGGACGTTGGCCAGCACGCTCACCGCGCCGGCGAACCCGTTCGCGCCGAGCTGGCGCAGCAACGAGCCCAGCTGCAGCGAGATGACCGCGCCGAAGGCGATGGACACCAGCGCCGCGGGCAGGATCGAGACGCTCGCGATGAACCACAGCTGCTCGATCAGCTCGCGGAACTGGAACGGCCGCTTGAAGGTGAGGCGGACGACGTCCAGGCCCAGCGCGAAAATCCTTCCAACCTGCTGCAGGGCAGAGGTTGACCGCGCAATCAGCGGACTGCTCACTTCCGCTCTCCAGTGCTGTTTGGCTGTCTCTCGACGTTGAGTTCCGGCCGAGTCGACGAGCCGGGCCTACCAGGTGGTAGAGATCTCTTTTTTGGGATGAGGTCCTGGATGATGCAACGACCCGTCACACACTTCGGTTACTCACCAGTTCGTGCGACAGCTACGGTGTGGGCTCACTCGGTGTTCCCTTAGCGGACGTCAACCTTATGACCAGCGAAGATCGGGAGGAAGCCATCGTGACCGGACCGTTGACCGGGCTCAAGGTCGTCGAACTGGCGGGCATCGGTCCCGGGCCACACGCCGCGATGGTGCTGGCCGACCTGGGCGCCGACGTGGTACGGGTCGAGCGGCCGTCCGGGAGCCTGCACCTCGGCGACGGGCGGGATCATCTGCTGCGCGGGCGGCGCTCGATCGCGGCCGACCTGAAGTCGCCGGCCGGGCGGGAGACGGTGCTGCGGCTGGTCGAGCGGGCGGACGTGCTGCTGGAGGGGCTGCGGCCGGGTGTGACGGAGCGGCTCGGGGTCGGGCCCTCGGACTGCGCGGCCCGCAACCCCCGGCTGGTGTACGGGCGGATGACCGGGTGGGGGCAGGACGGGCCTCTCGCTTCGCGCGCGGGGCATGACATCAACTACATCTCCCTCACCGGCGCGCTGCACGCGATCGGCACGTCGGAGAAGCCGGTCGCGCCGCTGAACCTGGTCGGGGACTTCGGCGGCGGGTCGATGCTGCTGGTGGTGGGCATCCTGGCGGCGTTGTGGGAGCGCGAGCGGTCCGGGCAGGGCCAGGTGGTGGACGCGGCGATGGTGGACGGCGCGAGCCTGCTGGTGCAGATGGTGTGGTCGTTCCTGGGGCAGGGCGGCTGGCGGGACGAGCGGGCGGCGAACCTGCTGGACGGGGGCGCGCCGTTCTACGACACGTACGTGTGTTCGGACGGGGGCTGGGTGGCGGTCGGCGCGCTGGAGCCGCAGTTCTACGCCGAGCTGCTGCGCGGGCTGGGGCTGGACGGTTCTTCGGAGGAGCTGCCGGCGCAGATGGATCGTTCCGGGTGGCCGGTGCTGCGGGCGCGGTTCACCGCCGCGTTCGCGTCCAAGCCGCGCGACGAGTGGGCCGCCGTGTTCGCCGGCGTGGACGCGTGTGTGACACCGGTGCTCGGCTTCGACGAGGTGCCCGACCACCCGCACATCCGTTCCCGCCAGACGATCGTGGACGTGAACGGGGCTCGGCAGGCGGCGCCGGCGCCGCGGTTCTCCCGGACCCCGCCGGGGACGCCGGCCGCACCACCCGCGCGCGGTGCGGATACCGACGCGGTGCTCGCCGACTGGGGCGTATCGCCTGTGACGTGACATGACTCCATTCGGGTAACGAACTATCCACGCGGCGACACGCCCGGCCCGCTCAACGCGAGGAGATACCTCCACCAGGGTGAAGGTCGTACTGTCGCCCCATGAACGTAGGGTTACGTTCCGTGTCCGATTGGCGCACATTCCCCCCTTCGCCGGACTTTGACTCGGTTCTCGCCGCGGCGGCCGACAGCTTCGTCGCTCTCGGTTACCACGGCACGACCATGCGCGAGATCGCCAAGCGCGCCGACCTGTCGGTGCCCGGGCTGTACCACCACTATCCGAGCAAGCAGAACATGCTCGTGGCGGTGATGGACGCGGCCATGGCCGACCTGCGGGCGCGGCTCGAGGCCGCCGATGCCGAGGGCGAGGGCGACCCGGTGCGGCGGCTGGAGTTACTGGTCAGCGCGCTGGTGCTGTACCACTGTCACCGCAAAGGCTTCGGGATGATCGCGGCCAGTGAGATGCGCAGCCTGGAGCCGGCCAGCCGCAAGCGGATCGCCCGCCGGCGCACCGAGATACAGCGGATGGTCGACACGGCCGTGCTGGACGGGGCCGCGCGCGGGCTGTTCCGCACCCCGTTCCCGCTGGACGCCAGCCGCGCCGTGGTCACCATGTCCGCGGCCGTGGCCACCTGGTACCAGCTGACCGGCCCCATGACCCCCGAAGACGTCGCCGAGCGCTACGTCGACTACGCCCTCGCCGTCCTCGGCGCCGACTAGTCCGTACCCCGGCCACCACCCCCCGACGGGTAAACGAACGGGGGCGGGCTCGACCTTGGTGGTCGGGCCCGCCCCCGGGGGTGCGGCGTGGTGTCAGCTCAGGCTGACCTTGGCGCCGGCCTCCTCGAGCTTGGCCTTGGCCGCGTCGGCGGCGTCCTTCGGCGCGTTCTCCAGGATCGGCTTCGGCGCCGACTCCACCAGGTCCTTGGCCTCCTTCAGGCCCAGCCCGGAGACCAGCTCGCGGACCACCTTGATGACCTGGATCTTCTTGTCGCCGGCGGCCTCGAGGACGACGTTGAACTCGTCCTTCTCCTCGGCGGCCGGGGCGGCCTCACCGGCGGCGGGGCCGGCGGCGGCCACCGCGACCGGCGCGGCGGCGGTGACGTCGAAGACGTCCTCGAACTTCTTCACGAACTCGGAGAGCTCGAGCAGCGTCATGTCCTTGAACGCGTCGAGCAGCTCGTCGGTGGACAGCTTCGCCATGTCGGCGGTTCCTCTCTTGCTGTGGTTATGTGGTTCGGATACGGGCTGCTCGTCAGGACTCGGAGCCCTCGGCCGAGCGCTTGTCGGCCAGTGCCTGGGCGAGCCTGGCCACCTGGGACGCCGGGGCATTGAACAGGCCGGCGGCCTTGGTCAGGTTGCCCTTCATCGCGCCGGCCAGCTTGGCCAGCAGGACCTCGCGGGACTCCAGGTCAGCGAGCTGGTTGACCTCGGCGGGGCCGATCGGGCGGCCGTCCATCACGCCGCCCTTGATCACCAGGCCCTTGTGGTCCTTGGCGAAGTTCCGCAGCGCCTTGGCGGTGTCGACGGCCTCGCCGGTCACGAAGGCGATCGCCGTCGGGCCGACCAGCAGCTCGTCGATGCCCTCCACCCCGGCGTCGGCGGCAGCCCGCTTGACCAGGGTGTTCTTCGCGATCCGGTAGCTCGCCGAGCCGCTGAGCGACCGCCGCAGCTCGCCGAGCTGGGTCACGGTCAGGCCGCGGTACTCGGTGATCACCGACGCGGACGCGCCTCGGAACCGATCGGCGATCTCCTCGACGGCGGCCACCTTGTCGGGCCGTGCCATCGGGCCTCCTCATCTAGCGGGATCTACGGTGTGTGCCCACCGGTTCGACGGACCCGCCAGAGATGACGAACGCCCCGGCGCAGGCGCACGGGGCGGTGAGCGCGCGCTGGCTCAGACGCCAGGGCGCGCGACAACTACCTCGTCCTCCTGCGCGGGCCGCCCGCCGTTGGCGGGGCCTTCGTCGACGCACCCGGGGCGCGTCGAGACCTGCGGTCTTCGGTGGAACTCTTTCTAGGATAGCTCGCCCGCTCGTCGCGGGATCACGCCGGGGTCTATCGCGTCTGACAAAAGCCGCGACTCACCCTGACAAAATCCCCGACTCGCGGAAGGGTTTAGCCGGCCGGTTCGTCGACGGTCAGGTTTCGGGTGCGGTTGGGGTCGACCGGGATGCCGGGGCCCATGGTGGTGCTGAAGGTGACCTTCTTCAGGTACTTGCCCTTGGCGGCGGACGGCTTGGCGCGCATGATCTCGTCGAGGGCGGCGGCGTAGTTCTCCACCAGCTTGTCGGTGTCGAAGCTGGCCTTGCCGATCACCAGGTGCAGGTTGGACTGCTTGTCCACCCGGAAGTTGATTTTGCCGCCCTTGATGTCGGCGACGGCCTTGGTGACGTCGGGGGTGACGGTGCCGGTCTTGGGGTTCGGCATGAGGCCGCGCGGACCGAGCACGCGCGCGATCCGGCCGACCTTGGCCATCTGGTCGGGCGTGGCGATGGCGGCGTCGAAGTCCAGCCAGCCGCCCTGGATGCGGGCGATCAGGTCGTCCGAGCCGACCTCGTCGGCGCCGGCGGCGGCCGCCTCGTCGGCCTTGTCCCCGACCGCGAACACGATCACGCGCGCCGTCTTGCCGGTACCGTGCGGCAGGTTCACGGTGCCCCGGACCATCTGGTCGGCCTTGCGCGGGTCGACGCCCAGCCGCATGGCGACCTCGACGGTGGCGTCCATCTTGGCGCTGGAGGTCTCCTTGGCCAGCCCGGCGGCCTGCAACGGGCTGTACAGCTTCGCCCTGTCGATCTTTTCGTCCGCCTGGCGGTAGCCCTTGCTGCGCTTCATAGCTGTCTCCGTATATACGAGTCAGATGTGGTGACGAGCCGCGCCCGGCTCTCCCACGTGCTTCTGTGTAACGCTCAGCCCTGGACGGTGATGCCCATCGACCGCGCGGTGCCCGCGATGATCTTCGCGGCCTGGTCGATGTCGTTGGCGTTCAGGTCCGGCATCTTCTGTTGGGCGATCTCGCGCACCTGCTCCATGGTCACGCTGGCGACCTTGTTGCGGTGCGGCTCGCCGCTGCCCTTCTCCACGCCGGCCGCCTTGAGCAGCAGCTTGGCCGCGGGCGGGGTCTTGAGCGCGAAGGTGAAGGAGCGGTCCTCGAAGACCGAGATCTCCACCGGCACCACGTTGCCCCGCTGCGACTCGGTCGCGGCGTTGTAGGCCTTGCAGAACTCCATGATGTTGACGCCGTGCTGGCCCAGCGCGGGGCCCACCGGCGGCGCCGGGGTGGCCTGGCCGGCCGCGATCTGGAGCTTGATGATCGCGGACAGCTTCCTCTTCTTGGGTGGCATGTCCTTGTCGTTTCCCTTGTTACTTCGCCCGCGGCCTGCCGCCGTTGCGGGCTAAATCTTCGATACCTGGCTGAACGAGAGCTCGACCGGCGTCTCCCGGCCGAAGATCGACACCAGCACCTTGAGCTTCTGTGCGTCGACGTTGACCTCGTTGATGGTGGCCGGCAGCGTGGCGAACGGGCCGTCCATGACGGTGACCGACTCGCCCACCTCGAAGTCGACCTCGACGGCCGGCTTGCCGGGGGCCTCGGCCTTGCCCGGAGCGGGCTTGCGCGGCGCCTCCTGCTTGGGCAGCAGGAACTTGAGCACCTCGTCGATGGTCAGCGGGGAGGGCCGGGAGGTGGCGCCGACGAACCCGGTCACGCCGGGGGTGTTGCGCACCGCGCCCCAGGACTGGTCGTTGAGCTCCATCCGGACCAGGATGTAGCCGGGCAGCACCTTGCGCTGCACCTGCTTGCGCTGGCCGTTCTTGATCTCGGTGACCTCCTCGGTGGGCACCTCGACCTGGTAGATGAACTCCTCGACGTCCAGGGTCTGCACCCGGGTCTCGAGGTTGCTCTTCACCTTGTTCTCGTAGCCGGCGTAGGAGTGCACCACGTACCAGTCGCCGGGGGCGCGCCGCAGGGCCGCGCGCATCTCCTCGGCCGGGTCCACCTCGTCCTCGTCGACGACGTCTACTTCTTCGGTGGGTTCGTCGGCTTCGGCCTGATCGTCGGCGTCGTCGTCGGCATCATCGTCATCGGCGGCGTCGACGACGTCGGTCTCGACGTCGGCGCCCTCGTCCGCGCTCTCGGCGGCGACGTCGGCCTCGGCGTCATCCGACACGTCGACGGCGCCGGTCTCGTCGAGCTGGCCGGCCTGCCCGAGCACCTCGCTCACCGAGGTGTCGTCGGCGGGCCCCGAACCACCGTCGTGGGAGGTCACTGCTGTCTCGCTTCCTTTCCGTGCCTGGTTGGCCGCCCTCGGTTCGGCCCGGCCGAGGCGTTCACGTGCCGGTGCCGAACACCGCGAAAACGCCCTTGGCGAACACGAAGTCGAGCAACGCGACCAACGCCACCATGAAGGAGACGAAGACCAACACGACGATCGTGTACCCCACCAGGTCCTTCCGGGTCGGCCAGATCACCTTGCGAAGCTCGGCGACGACCTCCCGCAGGAACCGGGACAGCCTTCCGAACGGGCCCACCCGTGGGCCGCGCCCGTCCCGGGACGGCGTCGGTCGCCCCTTGCGGCCGCTGTCGAGCTCGGCCGCGAAGGATCGCTCCGACTCGCGCTCCTCGGTCACGTCCGCTGCTCCAACTGCTCGTTCCCGTCTGCTGATCTGGTACCCACGTACCCGGCGGCAGGGGTGACAGGACTTGAACCTGCAACCTGCGGTTTTGGAGACCGCTGCTCTGCCAGTTGAGCTACACCCCTATGGCTGCTTTCGACTCCTCGACACAACGGAGTATGACACGGCGTAGCTGACCATCAAGTCAACACCGTGCCAGCCGTTGGCGAGTGTACGGCACCGCGAACCGGCGCTCCCAACCGCGCCGGTCAGCCGCGCCCCGAGCAGGACCTGAGGTGGGCCGATACCGGCCCCGGCGGGGTTTGACAGGATGAACGGATGTCCTCCGCGAGCACCGCACCACACACGACCGAACGAGCCCGCGTCTCGGCGCGCATCGGCGGCATCGCCGAGTCCGCCACGCTGGCGGTGGACTCCAAGGCCAAGGCGCTCAAGGCGGCCGGCCGGCCGGTGATCGGCTTCGGCGCGGGCGAGCCGGACTTCCCGACCCCGGCGCACATCGTGGCAGCCGCCCAGGCCGCCTGCGCGGACCCGCGCAACCACCGCTACACCCCGGCCGCCGGCCTGCCCGAGCTCAAAGAGGCCATCGTGGCCAAGACCGCGCGCGACTCCGGGTACCAGATCGCCGCCAACCAGGTGATCGTCACCAACGGCGGCAAGCAGGCCGTCTACCAGACCTTCGCCACCCTGCTCGACCCCGGCGACGAGGTGCTGCTGCCGGCCCCGTACTGGACCACGTACCCGGAGGCGATCGCGCTGGCCGGCGCCACCGCGACGGTGGTGACCACCGACGACACGTCCGGCTACCTGCCCTCGGTGGCCGACCTGGAGGCCGCCCGCACCGAGCGCACCAAGGCGCTGCTGTGGTGCTCGCCGTCCAACCCGACCGGCGCGGTGGCGCCGCCCGAGCTGGTCGCCGAGATCGGCCGCTGGGCCGTCGAGAACAACATCTGGGTGATCACCGACGAGATCTACGAGCACCTGGTCTACGACGGCGTCCAGCACGTGTCCATGCCGGTCGCGGTGCCCGAGCTGGCGGACCGGTGCGTGGTGGTCAACGGCGTGGCCAAGACGTACGCCATGACCGGCTGGCGAGTCGGCTGGATGGTCGGGCCCACGGACGTGATCAAGGCCGCGAGCAACCTGCAGTCGCACCTGTGCTCGAACGTGGCGAACGTGTCCCAGCGGGCGGCCCTGGAGGCGGTGTCCGGGCCGCTGGACGCGGTGGCCGAGATGCGCGCGGCGTTCGACAGGCGCCGGCGGACGATCGTCGAGCTGCTCTCCGCCATCCCGGGCGTGAACTGCCCGACCCCGCACGGCGCCTTCTACGTCTACCCCTCCGTGCGCGAGCTGCTCGGCAAGGAGCTGCGCGGCCAGCGCCCGGCCACCAGCGTCGAGCTGGCCGCGCTCATCCTGGAGCACGCCGAGGTGGCCGCCGTTCCCGGCGAGGCCTTCGGCACGCCCGGCTACCTGCGGCTGTCCTACGCGCTCGGCGACGACGACCTGCGCACCGGCGTCGAGCGGATGGGCGCGCTGCTCGCCGAGATGCGCTGACGCGGACCCGTGAGTGGCTAGGGGCGCCATAGCACCCCTAGCCACTCACGGGTGTCAGCTGTTGTTGCCGTTCTTCGGTTCCACGCTCAGGTGGAAGTCCTCGCCGTACTTGCGATGCCCGTAGGTCACGGCGCTCTCCACCTTCTCCTGCGACCTGTCCACCCGCTGCACCAGCGGGTCGCTGCGCAGGTCCTTGGCCAGCGCCACGCACAACAGCACCATGACGATGGCGAACGGCGCCGCCGAGATGATCGTTATGTTCTTGATGCCGTTCAGCGCCTCGTCCCCGCCGACGAGCAGCATGATCACGGCGATCACGCCCATCACGGTGCCCCAGAAGATGACCACGCCACGGCCCGGATGGATCGAGCCGCGCTGGGACAGCGTGCCCATCACCACCGAGGCGGCGTCCGCGCCGGACACGAAGAAGATGGCCACCAGGATCATCGCCACCACGCCGAGCACCGCGCCGAGCGGGTAGTGGTAGAGCACGCCGAACAGCTGTTCCTCCTCGGTGCGGGAGGCGAGGTCGGTGCCGGCGCGCTGGATGGAGATCGCGGCGCCGCCGAAGATGGCGAACCAGATCAGGCTGACCAGGCTCGGGATGAGGATCACGCCGACCACGAACTGCTTGATGGTGCGGCCCCGGCTGATCCGGGCGATGAACATGCCCACGAACGGCGTCCAGGAGATCCACCAGGCCCAGTAGAAGACCGTCCAGCCGGACAGCCAGGTCTCCATGGCGTCGCCGCCGCTGGCCGCCGTGCGGGCGGACATCTCGGCCAGCTCTCGGAAGTAGTCGCCGATGGCCGTGGGCAGCAGGTTCAGGATCAGGATGGTCGGGCCGGCCACGAACACGAAGACCGCCAGCATCGCCGCCAGCACCATGTTGACGTTGGACAGCCACTGGATGCCCTTCGCGACCCCGGTCACGGCGGAGGCGATGAACGCGATGGTCAGCACCACGATGACGGTCACCAGCAGGGTGGTGCCGGCCTGCTCCATGAACCCGCCGGCGCGCAGCCCGCCGCCGATCTGCAGCGCACCCAGGCCCAGCGAGGCCGCCGAGCCGAACAGGGTGGCGAAGATGGCCAGGATGTCGATGGCCTTGCCCAGCGGGCCCTCGGTGCGCTTCGCGCCGAACAGCGGGCCGAACGCGCTGCTGATCAGCAGCGAGCGGCCGCGGCGGAAGGTGCCGTACGCGATGGCCAGCCCGACCACCGCGTAGATGGCCCACGGGTGCAGCGTCCAGTGGAACAGCGTGGTGGCCATCGCCACGTCCAGCGCGCCGCTCGAGCCGCCCGGCACGGTTCCCGGCGGCGGCTTGGTGAAGTGGGTGAGCGGCTCGTTCACGCCGTAGAACATCAGGCCGATGCCCATGCCGGCGCTGAACATCATCGCCACCCACGAGGACGTGCGGAACTCCGGGCCCTCGTCGTCGCGGCCGAGCGGGATCCGCCCGTACCTGCTCGCGGCCAGGTACAGCGCGAACACCACGAACCCGGTGGCGGCCAGCACGAACGCCCAGCCGCCGCCGTGCATCACGCCGTTGAGCACCGCCGTGCTGACGGCGCTGAGCGAGCTGGTGCTCGCCACGCCCCAGGCGATGAACGCCAGCACCAGCACGGCGGACACGCCGAACACCCAGCGGTCGGTGGGGTGCTCCTGGTCCGCTTTCGGCTCCGGCGGCTCGGGCGCGCCCGGTGGCGACTCCGGCGCGAGCGTCGGCCGATGGTCGTGGTGTTCGGAATCCGCGACAGTCATGCGTGGTGGCCCCGGCCAATGCCGGAACCTTCCCCCTTCCGGCTCGTCCCTCGGCGCTGGGTGACGTGACGGGTGACCAACTGATACATCAGCGGTTTTTCTAATCGCGCATCATGGCGCGTCATCCGCAACACCGTCAAGGACCTCTACTTCTCGGGTTGATCATTTAGTTCACCCCGAGGACAACACAACGCCCGACCGAGGGCAACCGGAAGCAACCTCCCGGTGCCCTCGGTCGGGCGTTGGTGTGGCGAGTACTACTTGTCGGTGTCCGCGAGGTCGGCCAGCGCACGGGCCCGCCGGGCGTACTTCCAGTTGGCGAGCTGGCCGATCGTCTTGATGCCGAACTCGGCGAGCTTCTCATCGTGCGCGGGGGTGAGGCCTTCCAGCGCGGAGGGCGGCGCGGCCAGGATCTCCTCGGCGGTCTTGTCCTCCCACGCCTTGTCCACCAGCTTCCCGAAGTTCACGACGGCCCCTTTCCGTTGCGGATCAGATATGACGGCAGCATGGCGGGGACGGTCCGCTTGTGCAACGGTCCCGCGCCGCACGTCGCGCGGTCGACCCCTGCCGTTCACCCGGTCGCGGCCGGGGCCTCGGGCACGAAGTAGAACGTGTTCTTGATTGGCGGCCGGCGCGGGTGAACACTGTGCGCCATGGATCTGGTCGCGCTGGTCGCCCTGGAAGAGATTCGCCGGCTCAAGCACAGGTACCTGCGCTGCGTGGACCAGAAGCTCTGGGACGAGCTGGCGGACACGCTGACTCCGGACGCCACCACCGACTACGGCACCCCGTCCGCCGGCGCGCCGCTTCGCTTCACCGGGCGCGAGGAGGTCGTCGACTTCATGCGGTCCAACCTCGGGCCGGAGATCATCACGGTGCACCAGGCGGGGCAGCCCGAGATCGACGTCGACGGCGACGCCGCGGTCGGGACGTGGGCGCTGCGGGACATCGTGATCGCGCCGGGGCATCGGGTGGTGATCGAGGGCGCGGCGTTCTACGAGGACCGGTACCGCCGGTGCGCGGACGGCGGCTGGCGGATCGCGCACACCGGGTACCAGCGGACCTACGAGGCCACGTTCTCGCTGGACGACATGCCGAGCTACCGGCTGACCGCGAACCGGTGGGCTTAGTTCGGGAGCCTGACCACCGCGGTGGCCCTGCCGAGCACGGACTGGCCGCCGGCGCGGGCCACGATGTTCACCTTGCCGGTGCGGCCCTCGCCGTCCACGGCGACCGAGACCAGCTTCCCGGACAGCTCGACCAGCGCGCGGCCGTCGTCGGCGGTGTCGTCGGCGGTGTCGTCAACGCCGTCCACCACGTCCGGAACCGGGATCGGCCTGGTGAACCGCACCTGGTAGGACAGCACGGCGCCCGGGTCGCCCACCCAGTCCGTGACCAGCCGCCCGCCCAGCGCCATGGTGAGCATGCCGTGCGCCACCACGCCGGGAAGGCCGACGCCGCCGGCCACCCGGTCGCTCCAGTGGATCGGGTTGAAGTCGCCGGACGCGCCGGCGTAGCGCACCAGGTCGGTCCGGCTCAGCCGCACCTCCAGGGCGGGCAGCTCGGTGCCTTCGGTGTACTCGGTCACGAGTCCGCCTGGCTGAGCAGCAGCGCCTCGGTGTCGCACACCGGCTCGCCCTCGACCGTCGCGCAGGTGCAGCGCAGCGTGAGCATGTGGGTGCCGGCGCGGGTGCGCAGCGACTCCACGTGCACGGTGGTCACCAGCTCGTCGCCGGCGTGCACCGGCCGGTGGAAGGCGATCTTCTGGTCGCCGTGCACGGTCCCCTCGAAGCGCCAGCCGAAGCCCGGGTCGCGCAGCAGCGCCTCGATCCGGGGCATGGTGAACACCACCGGGAACGTCGGCGGGGCCACCAGGTCCGGGTAGCCGGCCGCGCGGGCGGCTGCCACGTCGTGACAGCGGGGGTCGCGCTCGCCGACGGCGGTGGCGAAGTCGCGGACCTTCTCCCTGGCCACCTGGTAGGGCGGCGAGTCGAAAGCCCTGCCCACGTACGACTCGTCGAGGGGCACGCCCGGCCGCGTCAGCGGGTCTCGCGGTGCGCCTGGTGCGCGTTGCAGTTCGGGCAGTACTTCTTCATGGTCAACCGGTCGGGGTTGTTCCGCCGGTTCTTCTTGGTGATGTAGTTGCGGTGCTTGCACACCTCGCACGCCAAGGTGATCTTCGGACGAACGTCGGTGGCGGCCACTGGTGTCTCCTGCTCGAATATGTCGGTCGGCCTGTTGCTGGCCTGGTAGCGGTGGCCGGACTTGAACCGGCGACACAGCGATTATGAGCCGCTTGCTCTACCGACTGAGCTACACCGCCGTACGGATCACATGTGACCCGTTCGCCCGGGTGCCGGGTCAGGTGACCCATCCGAGCACCGAGCCCCTTTACGGAATCGAACCGTAGACCTTCTCCTTACCATGGAGACGCTCTGCCGACTGAGCTAAAGGGGCAGGTCGGCCTGACGGGGATGCCCCCGCCGAAGCCCTGTCGATGCTACACAACCCCGCGAGCGCCTTCCGTCGGCGGGGTCCACGCTCGGCGCCGGCGGGGTTCACCCAGCGTTCACTGGGGCGCGGCTGACAGCGGGGAGTGGTGTGGCGACGATGCAGCTATGACGCGACCGATCAACCCGCCCGGCGAGACACCCGGCGTCGGTGTGCCCGCCGCGCTGGCCATGCACATGAGCGTCGGCGAGCAGCGCGACTGGGTGCGCCGGTTCGTGCGCGCGCGGCCGGTGAGCCGCCGCGCCGCGCTGCGGGGGGCGGCCGGTGGGCTGGCCGGGCTGGGGCTGGCGTCCGGGCTCGGGTCGGCGCTCGCGGCGTGCGGTTCGGCCGGGACCGCGCCGTCGGGGGCGCCGCCGGCCGTGACCGGGAGGCACCTGTCGTTCGGCGCCGACCCCGGCCGGCAGATGGCCATCGCCGGCGAGCTCACCGCGAAGCCCGCCGGCAAGGTGCTGATCGACGTCGGGGCGGACGCGAGCTACGGCACGACCATCGAGGCCGAGGTGCGCGAGCTGGTCAGCACGGTGCCGCAGGGCGACGGCTCGATCCGGGCCGCCGACCAGTTCTTCGTGCACGGGCTGGCCGGCTCGCTGGCCCCCGGCCAGCGCTACCACTACCGGTTCCGGCTGCCCGGCGGGGCGACCACGCCGGACGCCGTGTTCCGCACCGCGCCGGGCGCGCGCGAGCCGTTCGGCTTCACCGCGTTCGGCGACCAGGGGGTGAACACGGCGGCGCCGGGGTTCTCCGACGACTACTACAAGCCCGACGACACCCGCCGCACGCCCGCGCCGGCGACCTCGCTGGTCGGGCTGGTGGCGAGGCGGCAGCCGGCGTTCCACCTGCTGGCCGGGGACATCTGCTACGCGGACCCGAGCGGCGACGGCGAGCCGATCCGCAACGTGGCGCCCAAGGACGCCGACCAGGGCTTCGACAACTTCGACCCGACCACCTGGACGGCGTACTTCGCCAGCATCGAGGCCAGCGCGGCCACCACGCCGTGGATGTTCGCCACCGGCAACCACGACATGGAGGCCGTCTACGACGACAACCGGGCGCCGGGCGGGGCGACCCACGGCTACGGCGGCCACCTGGCCCGGCTGGACCTGCCGAGGACCGGCCCTGGCAACTGCCCGTCGGTGTACTCGTTCCGCTACTCCAACGTGGGCGTGCTCAGCCTGGACGCGAACGACCTGTCCACCGAGATCACCACCAACGCCGGCTACAGCGGCGGCGCGCAGGCGACCTGGGTGCGCCAGACGCTGGCCGCGCTGCGCGCGGACCCCGGCATCGACTTCATCGTGGCGTTCTTCCACCACTGCGCGTACGCGACCAGCAAGTCGCACGCCTCCGACGGCGGGGTGCGCTCGACGCTCGCGCCGCTGTTCGACGAGTTCGCCGTGGACCTCGTGGTCCAGGGGCACAACCACCAGTACGAGCGGACCAACCCGATCCGGGGCGGGCGCACGGTCACCGCCGCGCCGGACGGGGCCACCGTGCGCCCGGCCACCGACGGGACCACGTACATCTGCGTCGGTTCCGGCGGGCGGCCCCGGTACTCCTGGCAGGCCGGCGAGACCGACCGCTACCGGGGCAACCCCGGCCCGGACAGCGGCACCGTGGTGGCCAGCTTCGTCAACACTGCGGACGGCGCGGAGACGCCGGAGACCGTCGACTGGTCGCAGGCCCGCTACCTGGACTACGCGCTGCTCGCGGTGGACGTGGTCCCCGGCGCGCCCGGCACCGACTCCACCATGACCGTGCGCGCGATCAGCGACACCGGGCAGGAGATCGACGCCGTGACCCTGGTCCGGCGCACGGGCGCCAAGGCGTCGGCGCTCGGTGGTTGGCAGCGCACCCCGAGCGGCCTGTCCGTGCCCGCTTAACCCCGTGAGTGGTTAGCGTTGTCATAGCAACGCTCACCACTCACGGGTTCTGAGCTGCGGTAACTGTGGGCGGGGTGCGCGGACCACCACTGCTCGAACGGGGTCGCCAGTGCTCAGGCCATCTCGGCCAGCTCGCTGGCGCCGTTCGGCCCGGGCGCGGTCGGTAACCGACGGCACACAAGTCGGGCGCGGTTCGGCTCCGGCCGTTGCTCGGGCGACCCCATGAGCACGAGTGTTGGCGCACCTGAGGAGGTGTCGCCGGTGAGGTATGCGCGTGCGCTGGCCGTCATGTTGCTCGCCACGTTGGTCGGTAGCGCGCTGACCGGGTGCGGCGGGCGCCAGGACACGGCTCCGGCACAGAACGCGAGCGGGGGCTGCGAGGCGCCGGCCGACACCACGATCACGATCGCGACCGGGAACGCCGGCGGGGTGTACGACGTGCTCGGCACCCGCCTCGCCGAGCTGCTCACCCAGGCCACCGAGAACAAGGTGCGGGCCAGCGCGACCCAGACCGGCGCGTCGGTGCAGAACATCCAGGACCTCGCCGAGGGCCGGCACCAGGTGGCGTTCGCGGTGGCGGACGCGGCGGCCGACGCGGTCAACGGCGTCGGCGCGTTCCGGGGCAGACCGCAGCGGATCGCCGCGCTCGGCCGGCTCTACCCCAACTACACCCAGGTCGTGGCCCGCGCGGACACCGGCATCAACTCGGTGGTCGAGCTGCGCGGCCGGCGGGTGTCCACCGGTTCGCCGGGGTCGGGGACCGAGCTGGTCGCAGAGCGCGTGCTGGCCGCGGCCGGCCTCGACCCGGCGCGGGACGTCAAGGTCCGGCGGCTGGACCTGGCGGCGAGCGTGGACGGCATGAGGTCGGGCTCGGTGGACGCGCTGTTCTTCTCCGGCGGGCTGCCCACGCCGGGCATCACCACCCTGTTCACCGGCCTGCGCGGGAAGGTCAAGCTGCTGGACACCGCCCCGCAGCTGGCCGCCCTGCACCGGAGCAGCGCGGCGTACCAGGTGGCCACCATCCCCGGCGCCACCTACCCCGGCGCGGCGAACACCCAGGCGATCGTGGTGCCCAACCTGCTGCTGGTCGCCGCCGACATGGACGCCGGCCTGGCCTGCGCGCTGACCAGGGCGCTCTACCAGCACACCGCAGAGCTGGCGGCGGCCAACCCGGCGGCCAGGGAGATCAAGCAGGCCAACGCCCGGCGCACCGAGCCGGTGCCGCTGCACCCCGGCGCCCGGCGCGCGCTGGACATGCTGGGCACGCGCTAGCCGTCCGGGGTCGGGAGCTCCCAGAGCGCGGCGACCGGCACGGCGCGCAGCCGGGGCCCGAACGGGAGCGTCTGGCCGCCGGTGTAGAGCACGTATCCGGCCACGAAGTCGTCGCCGAGGCGATCGGCGAGGTGCCGCAGGCCTCGGAAATCCTCGGCGCGCACCGTCGAGGACGCCTTCACCTCGATGCCGACCACCCGCCCCCGCCGGTCCTCGAGCACGGCGTCGACCTCGGTGCCGTCCTTGGTCCGGTAGTGGAACAGCTCGACCCGGCGCCGCGCCCACGTCAGCTGGCGCGCGAGCTCCATCAGCACGAACGCCTCCAGCAACTGGCCGAACGGCGCGCCCGGCCGGGTCAGCGACCTCGCATCGACGCCGAGCAGGTTGGCCGCGACGCCGGAGTCCACGAAGGCGAGCTTGGGGGTGCCGACGGCCCTGCTGGAGATGTTGCGCGACCAGGCGGGGATCCGCTTGATCAGGAAGACCTCGTCCAGCAGCCCCAGGTAGCGGTGCACGGTCCGCGCGGACAGCCGCAGGTCGTTGCTCAGCGCGTTGCCGACCAGCGGCTGGGCGGAGCGGGCGGCCAGCAGCCGCAGCAGCGCGCGCATCTGGGCCGGGCGCTCGATCTCGGACAACTGGCTGACGTCCCGCGCGACGAGATCCGCGACGTACGAGTCGAGGAACCGCTCGCGCCGCCTGGGGTTGGTCCGCGCCACGGACTCCGGGAAGCCGCCCCGCACTACCCGCTCGGCGTACTCGCGGCGGGTTCTGGTGCTGGCGTGGCTGAGCGGGCCGTCGTCGAAGGCGGCGTCCACGAAGCCGTCCCCGGTGCCGTCGATCTCTCCCTGGGAGAACGGCCACAGCTCGATGGTCTCGGTGCGTCCGGGCAGCGTGTCGGGCAGCGCGCGCAGGCCGAGCACCCGCGCCGAGCCGGTGAGCAGGTAGCGTCCCGGCCTCGGGTCGGCGTCCACCTGCTCCTTGATCGACAGCAGCAGCTCGGGCGCGCGCTGGATCTCGTCGATGACCATCAGGTCCTCGGAGTCGACGAACCCGCTCGGGTCGGCCCGCGCCGCCTGCCTGGCCGCCGCGGCGTCGAGGTTGCGCCACTCGGCCCGCCGGCCCGTGGCCAGCACCCGTACCAGGGTGCTCTTGCCGCACTGGCGGGCGCCGGTCACCAGGACCACCCGGGTGTCGCCGAGCGCGTCCGCCACCGACGAGGCGGCGCGACGAGGGAGCACGTGTCCGAGGGGTGTGCTGCCCAGGCCGACCATCCGCACATCATCGCAGACAGAGAGGCTGTGGTGGCACGTTGGTCGCACTGGTGCTGGCACGTTGGTCGCCTGGGTGCTGGCACGCTGGTCGCTTGTGACGTGGCACGCTCGTCGCTCCGTTGCCGGCACGGTGGTCGCGGGCCGGGGAGCGCGACGAGAACCTCGGTGGGATGTGGATCACCGGCCCGGCCGCGACATCGAGCGTTCTTCCCGGCCTGCGGTTCAAAGGTCTTGACTATTGCTCCGCCGGAGCGCTACCTGAGACTGAGGGCATTACGACAGTCGGCGAAGTAGCCACCGAAGGGGTTTCCATGCCGTTCGTCCGGATCACGTTGAGTACGGACCGTCCCGAACCGACGCGCGCGGCCGTCGGCGAAGGCGTGCGCCGCGCGCTGGTCAGCGCCATCGGCGTCCCCCAGGACGACCGGTTCCAGATCATCGACGCGCAACCGGCCAGCGCCTTCCACGTGGACCGCCACTTCCTCGACGGTGATCGGCGCGATCCGGTGGTGGTGGAGATCAGACTCACCAGCGGGCGGACCCGGGACATGAAGCTCGCGCTCTACCAGACGATCGTGGCCAACCTGTCCGAAGTCGGCGTGCGACCGGACGATGTGGTGATCCTGCTGCAGGAGTCCGAGCGGGAGGACTGGTCCCTCGGCGGCGGGAAGATGCAACTGCTCGACGAGGAGCTGATCCGCAAGTACGGCTGGTCACCACCGGAGGCGTGATCCCGACCCGGCGGCGCTCGCCCGGCCCCCCGTCCTAAGGTCACCGTTCGTGCGCGGACGACGGCACGACCACGATGCGGGCGGTGACCCGGAGCTGCTCGCCGCCAAGGCCGAGCTGCGCGAGCGGGTCTGGACGGCGCTGACCGAGGCCAAGGCGTCGCGGTTCCCCGGCGCCCGCAACCGGATCTCCAACTTCGTCGGCGCCGAGCGGGCGGCGCAGCGGCTGCGCGACACCGAGTTCTGGCGGGCCGCGCGGACGGTGAAGGCCAACCCGGACTCCGCGCAGCTGCCGGTGCGCCAGCGCGCGCTGGAGGACGGCAAGACCGTCTACATGGCCGTGCCCCGGCTCGCCGAGGACGACCCGTTCTTCCTGCTCGACCCGGACGACCTCGCCGACACCCCGCGCAGGTCGGCGTCCATCTCGGGGGCCACCAGGTCGGCGCGCCGGGTCCCGGTCACCGCGCTGGAGCCGGTCGACCTGGTGGTCAGCGGGTGCGTGGCGGTCGGCGAGGACGGCGCGCGGCTGGGCAAGGGCGGCGGGTTCGCCGACCTGGAGTTCGCGCTCGCCCGCGAGGCCGGGCTGATCGGGCCGGACACCCTGGTCGTGACCACCGTGCACGAGCTGCAGGTCCGCCCGCCCGGCGCGGTGCCCACCAGCGCGCACGACGCGCCCGTCGACCTGATCGTCACCCCGGATCGCGTGATCGACTGCCGCACCGCCCGCACGCAACGCCCCGATGGCGGCATCAGGTGGTCCGAGCTGACCGAGGAGAAGATCGCCGCGATCCCGCTGCTGCGCGCGCTGCGCCCTCACGTCACGTGACGTACACCGTACGTTTGGCGGATGGCGCGGGTCACAGTTTCCGGGCAGGGTAGGCCCATGAGCGCGCAGCCGACCACCACGGACATCGACCCGGCGAGCATCGACCTCTCGGACATCGAGTCGTTCTGGGCCAAGCCGATCGACTACCGGCACGCGGCGTTCGACGTGCTGCGCGAGGGCCCCGGCCTGCCGTTCTACGCCGAGCCCCAGCTCGCGTTCCTGCCGCAGGGGCCGGGCTACTACGCGCTGACCAAGCTGGACGACATCGTCACCGCCAGCCGCACGCCGGGGGTCTACATCTCGGGCAAGGGCGCGACCGGCGCGGTGGACCAGCCCGTCGAGTTCCGCGAGTTCTACGGTTCGATGATCAATATGGACGATCCGAGGCACGCCCGGCTGCGGCGGATCGTGTCGCGGGGGTTCACGCCGAAGATGCTGGACGCGCTCACCGAGAACGTCTCCCGGGTGGCCACCCGGATCGTCGACGAGGTGATCGAGTCGGGCGAGTGCGACGCGGTCGCGGACATCTCCGCGCGGCTGCCGCTGACGATCATCTGCGACATGATGGGCATCCCGGCCAGCCAGCACCGGTTCGTCTTCGACACCACGAACGTGATCCTCGGCGTGCAGGACCCGGAGTACGTGCCGGACAAGGACAACATCATCCAGGCGCTGCTGGACGCCGGGAAGGACATGGCCGACCTGGTGCGCGGGCTGGCCAAGCTGCGCGCCGAGAAGCCCACCGACGACCTGATCTCCAAGCTCACCAACGCCGAGATCGACGGCGAGTCCCTGACCCCGGACGAGCTGGCCTCGTTCTTCATCCTGCTCGTGGTCGCCGGCAACGAGACCACCCGCAACGCGATCAGCTGGGGCATCGAGCTGCTGACCAAGCACCCCGAGCAGCGCGCCGCCTGGCTGGCCGACCTGGACGGCGTCACCCCCACCGCCGTGGAGGAGATCGTCCGCTGGGCCTCGCCGGTGATCTTCATGCGGCGCACCCTCGCCGAGCCGGCCGTGCTGAACGGGCAGCGGCTCGAGCCCGACGACAAGGTGCTGATGTTCTACTGGGCGGCCAACCGCGACCCGGCCCACTTCGACCACCCCGAACGATTCGACGTCCGCCGCTCACCCAACCCGCACATCGGCTTCGGCGGCCCCGGCCCGCACTTCTGCCTGGGCGCGCACCTGGCCCGCCGGGAGATCACCGTGATGTTCCGCGAGCTGCTCACCCGGATCCCGGACATCCACGCCACCGCCGAGCCGACCCGGCTCAAGTCCGCGTTCATCAACGGCATCAAGCGGCTGCCCGTCGCCTTCACCCCTGGAGTCGCGAAGTGATCGTCAGCTCGCCGGCAAGCCTGGACGTCCCCGAGGTTCCCGCCGGCGCGGTGCTGGCCGGCGCGGCGGCGCGCTGGGGCGACCGGGCGGCGCTGCACCGCGACGGCGAGGAGCTGAGCTTCGCCGAGCTGTACCGGCGGGCCTGCCGGTTCGCGCACGCGCTGGGCGCCGAGGGGGTCGGCCGGGGCGACGTGGTGGCCGTCCACCTGGCGAACGGCCCCGAGTTCGCCGTCGCCTACCACGGCATCCTGCTCTCCGGCGCCACGTTCACCCCGGCGAACCCGCTGCTGCCGCCGGCCGACCTGGCCGCCCAGCTTGCCGACTCCGGCGCGGTGCTCGCGGTCAGCTTCGACCCGGCGTCGAAGGCGCTCGCGGCGATACAGGCCCAGACCTCGGTGCGGCGCGTCGTGCTGGCCGGCGAGGACTTCGAGCGGTTCCTGGACGGTCAGCCGGCCACCCGCCCGGCGGTGGACATCGACATCCACCGCGACCTCGCCCACCTGGCCTACACCGGCGGCACCACCGGCCGCTCCAAGGGCGTGCGGATCCCGCACCGCAACGTGGTGGTGAACGCGCTGCAGTACGCCTTCTGGGGCTCCGGCTCGGTGCCGAAGCTGGATGCGGACGGCGGGCTCTGGCTGGACCAGGTCGGCTCCGCCGAGGAGTACCCCGGGCGGCTCGGCACCGGCATCGCGATCAACCTCACACCGTGGTTCCACGCCATGGGCACGATCGGCGGGCTGAACGTTCCGATGCTCACCGGCCTGACCCAGGTGCTGCACGCGCGGTTCGACCCCGAGCGTTACCTCGCCGACGCCGAGCGGTTCCGGGTCACCACGATGACCGGCGCGCCGCCGCTGTTCGCCGCGCTGGTCGCGCATCCGGACTTCGCCACCCGGGACCTCTCCAGTGTGCTGGGCATCACCTCGGGGGCGGCGCCGCTGGCCGTCGAGCTGATCAAGGCGTTGCGCGCCCGGCTGGGCGAGGACACGGTGGTCGGTGAGGGGTACGGGCTGACCGAGGTGACCATGGGAGCGACCGCGGGCCCGGCCGCCCGCTCGGCGGTGCGCAAGGTCGGCACGGTCGGGCTTCCGGTGGCGAACACGCAGGTCAAGCTCGTTGCGGAGGGGTCGGAGGAGCCACTGCCGGTGGGCGAGCACGGCGAGGTGTGCGTGCGCGGGCCGCAGGTGATGGCCGGGTACCTGGACCGGCCGGAGGAGACCGCCGCCGCGCTGGTGGACGGCTGGCTGCACACCGGCGACATCGGCGTGCTGGACGAGGACGGCTACCTCTCGATCGTGGACCGCAAGAAGGACATGCTGCTCTACAAGGGCTACAACGTGTACCCGCGCGAGCTGGAGGAGCGGCTGTTCGCCCAGCCGGGGGTGCGGGCGGTGGCCGTGGTGGGGCGGCCCGACCCGGCGGTCGGCGAGCTGCCGGTGGCGTTCGTGGTCGGCGACGGGATCGATCCGGAGAAGTTGCGGGAGGCGGTCAACGCCGAGCTGGTTCCGTACAAGAAGATCAGGGAGATTCGCCTGGTCGACGCGATCCCGGTGTCCGCGGCGGGCAAGGTTCTCAAACGAGAGTTGAGATCTCTGTTGACTTGACGGCGGCCCCCGTGTATCGCTGCGCACCGCCATCATGAGACGGTGGAAGCTGCTCGCGTTAGATAGGCTCGGCTCGCCGGGTCTGACGACAACCGGGGGCGGCAGAGTCGATGGCTAACGAGAAGGCGCGGGGGACGGACGGGCGGCTGGATCTTTCCGACCTCCCGGGGATCATTACGCCAGGCGAGAAGGACGGGGACACCGAGGGACGCGACGGCTCGTCGGAGCAGGCTCCTTCGGACGCCGAGCGGCGGGCTCCCAGGCCGGCGGCCGAGCGCACCTCGTCGACCAAGGCATTGTCCTCGAACGAGCCCTCGAACGAGCCCTCGACCGGCGCGAGCAAGCCCGTCACGAACGGCACCACTCCCGGCAGCGCCAAGCCCTCCTCCGCCGCGGCCGCCGCGGACAAGGGCGAGCCCGAGCCGAGCGGGCCAGACACCGACGCCGCGCCGACCTCCACACCCAAGGCGACCTCCACACCGAAGGCCCCCTCCAAACCCAAGGCGAACGCCAAGGCCAAGGCGAACGCCAAGCCCACCGCGAACGCCGAGGCCACCGCGAACGTCAAGCCCGCCACGAGCCCCGAGTCCGGCGCGGACGCCAAGCCCACCGCGAAGCCCACCGCGAACGCCAAGCCCGCCGCGAGCACCGAGGCCACCGCGACCCTCAAGTCCGCGCCGAGCCCAACGCGCGCCGCGAGCGCGAACGCCAAGATCGCCGAGGAACGAGCCCGGGCGAACGCCTCGAGGCCGCCGGCCAACGCCAACGCCAACGCCAACAACGACGACGACGACCACGACTCGGTCGACGCCGCCTCGGCACGGACCACCGCCGTCCCGATCCCACCCAGCGCACACGCCCCACCCGTTCGCACCAGCGACAACGCCGCCAACCCGCCGGCCCAACCCGAGCGCCCAAAGGGACCCGACCCTGACTGGGACGGCCAGCCCACCGCTAAGATCCCCGTCATCCGCGAACCGATCCCCGCTCGCCACTTCGAGGCCGCACCCGAGCGGCCGCGCGCCGCCGATGTGGCGACATCCCAGGCGAACCGCAAACTGGCATGGCTTCTCGCCGGTGTGGTCGCGATCGCCGGCGGCCTGCTCATCGGCACGGTGCGGGCCAACTCGCCCGTCGACATCCCGGTTCCGATGGTGACCCCGCAGCCCCCGGCCGCCGAGCAGAACGCGTCCGCCGACAACGCGCTGTCCCAGCCGCTCGCGCCCACGCCCGAGCCGGCCGCCACTCAGGCCGCCCCGCCACCCACCCCGGCGCCGGTCGCGCCCGCGCCGACGCCGGTCGCCGTCAAGCCGGTGCCGAAACCCCCGGCCCGGACGATCCGTCGGGAACCGGTCCAGGTCCCGACCACGAAGACGACCAAGACCACCAAGAAGTCCGAGTCGAACTCGAAGAAGGACGACAAGTCCGACAGCAACAAGAAGCGCCGCAACGACTGACCTCGGCGACCGGCCGAGGCACCGCCGTCAAGCCGCGTCGGACTGCTGGACCTCCGCGCTCATCACCGCGTCCACGATCCCCATGATCAGTCCCTGGGAGCCGAGCCGGTAGCCGAACTCTTCCCAGGACAGCAGCTCGCGGGACAGCAGCTCGCCGACCGGACCGGGGTACACCCGGGTGGCCCGGAACGCGGCCGCGCGCAACCGCATCCGCTCGTGGTGGTCCATCGGAACCTGCATGCTCATGTCAGCACCTCCGCCTGGTGGAGAACTTCGGCGGCGGCTCGGCACTGAGGCGCGCTCCCCGAAGCATTCATGGTTACCCAGGAATCGGGTCTACCTACCGTCGTGAGACGAGCGACTCACTCCTGGCTCAACGAGCCGGCGGCCGAACCGGAACTCCCCGCTCGGCGAGCAGGCGCCCGCCGGCGTCGCCTACCGTTGCTGACCATGGCCTCCTCGGAACCGCTGTCCGCTCGCCTCTGGGCCGACATCGAGCACATCTACCAGGCAGTACTGGCCCACCCGTTCCTCACCGGGCTGACCGACGGGTCCCTGCCGGCCGAGTCGTTCCGGCATTTCATCGTCCAGGACGCGCACTACCTGCGCGGCTACGCCCGCGCGCTGGCGGTGTGCGCGGCCAAGGCCCCGACCGAGCAGGACACCGTCATGTTCGCCGAGCACGCCGCCGGCGCGATCGCGGCCGAGCAGCAGATGCACGCCGAGCTGGCCTCGGCACTGGGTTCCTCTTCGGACGAGTCGGCCGCTCCTGTCGCCCCGACGACCAGGGCGTACGTCAGCTACCTGTTGGCCACCGTGCACGGCGGTTCGTTCGCCGAGGGGTTGGGCGCGGTGCTGCCGTGCTACTGGATCTACGCCAGGGTCGGCGACGAGCTGCTCGCCCGCTCCTCGCCGGACCCGCTGTACGCGCGGTGGATCTCGATGTACGGCGGCGAGGAGTACCAGTCGGTGGTGAACGCCGTGCTCACCCTCACCGACCGCATCGGCCCCACGCTCGCGCCCGACGAGCTGGACCGCGTCCGCGAGCACTTCGTCACCACGTCGCGGTACGAGTGGATGTTCTGGGACGCCGGCTACCGCCGCGAGGCCTGGCCGATCTGATCCTGTCGTTTCCCCGCGCCCGGACGTACGGTGTACGTAACGATCGGGAACGGGGAGGCGCGCATGCGGGTTCCGGACACCGTCAGGTGGCTGTCGACACACGGGCTGGCGCGGACGGTGCTGCGGCGCGAGGCGCGGCGCGGCAACCTGAACGCCCGGCTGCTGATGGACCCGGCGATGCGGGCGAACCCGTATCCGCACCTGGAGCGGCTGCGCGCGGAGTACCCGTTCACGAACGCGCTGACCGGCAAGCTCACCGTGCACCACGACATCGGCACCGAGGTGCTGCGCTCGGACGACTTCGGCACCGCGTCCTACGGCGGCGCGCCCCGCTCGGTCCGCCAGGTGCTGCACTGGATGGCGCCGCAGTCCGCGCGCAGCGTGATCGAGCCGCCGTCCATGCTCGCTTCGGACCCTCCCGAGCACAGCCGCTACCGCAAGCTGGTCACCCGCGCGTTCACCGTCAAGGCCGTCAACGCGCTGCGCGAGCGCGCCGAGCAGATCGCCGCCGAGCTGCTCGACGACCTCCCCGCGAACGGCGCGAGCGGCCCGGTGGACCTGGTGCAGGCCTACGCCGCGCCGCTGCCGGTGATCGTGATCTGCGAGATCCTCGGCGCGCCGACGTCGATGCGCGAGCGGTTCCTGGCCTGGGGCGACGACGCGGCCAGCTCGCTGGACCTGGGGCTGGACCGGCGCGCGTTCGCCCGCGCCCAGCGCGGCATCGACAGCCTGCTGGACTGGCTGCGCGGCCACTTCGACACGCTGCGCCGCTCGCCCGGCGAGGACATCCTGTCCCAGCTGGTCACCGCCTCGGACGCGGACAACGAGGGCCTCAACGAGACCGAGCTGCTGGCCACCAGCATGCTCGTGCTCGCCGCCGGCTTCGAGACCACCGTGAACCTGATCGCCAACGGCATCGCCCTGCTGGAGGAGCACCCCGACCAGCGCGCCCTGCTGGCCGAGCGGCCCGACCTGTGGCCCACCGCGGTGGACGAGATCCTCCGCTTCGACTCCCCGGTCTCCCGCACCGCGCGGCGGGCGCTGCGCGACACCGAGGTGGCCGGCGTCCGGATCCGCCGCGACGAGATAGTCGTCATCTCCCTCGCCGGGACGAACCGTGACCCTCAGGTCTTCGAGGACGCCGCACGGTTCGACGTGACGCGGCCGAACGCGGGCAAGCACCTGGCGTTCTCCAGCGGGATCCACCACTGCCTGGGCGCGTCGCTGGCACGGATGGAAGGGACCGTGGCGCTGCGGGGGCTGTACGAGCGGTTCCCCGACCTGACCCTGGTCGGGCAGCCTCGACGGCGCCCGACGTCGAACCTGCGCGGCTACCAGGCGATGTCGGCCGAGCTGTCCGGGACGACGGTCGCCCGGTAGGTCAGGGCTCGTCGAAGGCGGTGGCCCGGCTCACCGGCTCCCAGGTGTCCAGCTCTACGGCGATCCGGTCCAGCCGGCCGCGGATGCCGTCCACGGCGTCGGCGCCGAGGACCAGGCGCAGCGGGGTGTGGTCGGCGTTCAGGGCGGTCAGGATCGCGGCGGCCGCCTTGGCCGGGTCGCCGGCCTGCGAGCCGTCCCCGCCGGTCACATAGTCGCGGATCGGGCCGACGGTGCCGGCGTACTCGGGCAGCGGCGCGGACATGTACGCGGATCCGGGGTTGAACAGGCCGGTACGGAACGCGCCGGGTTCCACGATCAGGAACCGGACGCCGAAGTCGACCTCCTGGGCCAGCGTCTCGGTCAGGCCCTCCAGCGCGAACTTCGTGGCGCAGTACGCGCCGAACCCGGGCGCCGTGACCTGGCCGCCCACGCTGGACATCTGCACCACCGCGCCACCGCCCTGGCGGCGCATGTGCGGCAGGACGGCCTTGGTCAGCGCGGCCGGCCCGAAGAAGTGCAGGTCGAACAGGTAGCGCAGCTCGTCCTGGGTGGTCTCCTCCAGCGCGCCGACCTGGGTCCGGCCGGCGTTGTTGACCAGCACGTCCAGCCGTCCGTGCCGGGTCACCACGTCGTCCACCACCGCGGCCGCGCCCGGCGCCGTGACGTCGAGCTGGACGGAGTCGACCCGGCCGGGGTGCGCGGCGGCCAGGTCGCCCAGCGCGCCGGGCCGGCGGGCGGCGCCGACCACCGTGTCCCCGGAGTCCAGCGCGACCTCGGCGATCGCCCTGCCGAACCCGCTGCTCGCGCCCGTAACCAGCCAGACCCGGGACATCTCAGCCGACGCCCCCGCGCTCGTCGAACCGGTCCGGGATGATCAGGTGCAGCACGAAGCCGATCACCGCGACCACGATGGCGCCCCAGAAGCCCGCCCAGAAGCCGTCCACGTGGAACTCCAGCCCGAGCTTCTCGGACAGCCAGCCGACCAGCAGGAACAGCAGCGCGTTCACCACCAGCCCGATCAGCCCCAGGGTGAGCAGGTAGAACGCGCAGCCGAGCGTCTTGACCACCGGTTTGATCACGGCGTTCACCAGGCCGAAGATCAGCGCGACCACCAGCAGCGTGCCGATCTTGCCACCGCCGCCGGAGCCGCCCAGGGTGATTCCGGAGACCACCAGGGTGGCCACCCACAACGCGACAGCGTTGACCACCACCCTGATGGCGAACACCAGAGCCATCAGTCCACCACCGCCTGATAAACGAGCGTACGCAGCTGAGATCGAATGGGATGAGTGCTGGACGGTAGCAGTTGCGTGAAGAACAGCGCCGTCAGCTCCTGCACCGGGTCCACCCAGAACGCCGTGCTGGCCGCCCCGCCCCAGGCGAACTCGCCCTCGCTGGACAGCACCCGCGTCGCGGCCGCGTCCAGGATCACCGAGAAGCCCAGCCCGAACCCGGTGCCGGCCATCGTCGACTCGGAGAAGATCGGCCGCCCGAAGCTCTCCAGGTCGGCGCCGCCGGGCAGGTGGTTGCGGGTCATGTAGGCCAGCGTGCGGCTGCCCAGCACGCGTGCCCCGTCCAGCGCGCCGCCGCCGAGCAGCATCTGGGTGAACCGGTGGTAGTCCGCCGCGCTGGACACCAGCCCACCGCCGCCGGACAGGCACGCCGGCTGGCGGGTGCCGGTGACGCCCATCGCGTCGTTGCGCACGATCTTCCCGGTGTCCGGGTCCGGGCCGTAGAGCGCACCCAGGCGCTCGGGGTCGACGGCCGCGAACGCCGTCTCCGTCATGCCCAACGGGTCGAAGATCCGCTCGGCGAAGAACTCGTCCAGCCGCCGCCCGGAGACCACCTCGACGACCCGGCCGAGCACGTCGGTGGCCACCGAGTAGTTCCACTCCGTGCCGGGGTTGAACAGCAGCGGGAAGCCGGCCCACGCCGCGCAGCTGCCGGCCAGGTCCAGCCCGCGCGGGTTGCCCCACTCGAACCCGCCGCGCCGGTAGATCTCGTCCACCGGGTGCGCGTGCAGGAAGCCGTAGGTCAGCCCGGAGGTGTGGGTGAGCAGGTGCCAGAGCCGGATCGGCTCGGTCGCGGGCACGGTGGCCGGCTTGAGCGCCGAGCCCTTGGCGTACACCCGCATGTCGGCGAACTCCGGGATGTACCGCGCGATCGGGTCGTTGAGCTCCAGGCGCCCCTCCTCGACCAGGATCATCGCAGCCACCGAGGTGACCGGCTTGGACATCGAGTAGATGCGCCACAGCGTGTCGCTCTGCACCGGCAGCCCGGCCTCGACGTCGCGCTGCCCGCGCACGCCGAGGTGCACGATCTTGCCGCGCCTGGTCACCAGGGCCAACCAGCCGGCCAGCCGGCCGTCGTCCACATAACGGGCGAAGTGTTGGTCGATCCGGGACAGCCGATCGGCGTCCATTCCGACCTCGCCGGGATCGATCTCGGGGGTCAACTCGGCCACGACCGCTGACCCTACCGGCCCTATGCCGCTCCGGCCGTCCGTAAATCCGTGCGCTAAGTTGCCGCCGTGGCCACCTCCTGGATCGACCTGGTCGGATACGTCAGGGTGCGGTACGAGATCTTCCAACAGACCAACGGGACGCTCCGGTTCCACCTGCCCACCAGCGGCGACCGGACCCAGCGCGTCGCCGTGCACCACATCGAGTCCGACGGCACCGAGTGGATCCTGATCGAGTCCGCGATCGCCCGCGCGGACGACGTGGACCTGAAGCAGCTGCTGGAGCTGGCCGGCCGCTCGGTGATCGGCGGGGTGGTCGTGGTGGACGGCGTGGCGCTGCTGCGGCACGCCACCACGCTGGCCGACCTGGCGCTCACCCAGTTCGACCAGCCGTTCCGGTTGGTGGTGGAGCGCGCCGATGCGCTCGAGCACGAGCTCACCGGCGCGGACCAGTTCTAACCCGCACGTAGCGCGGCCACCACCGCGGCGGCGCAGAGCAATCCGGCGCCCACCGCGCCGGCCGCCCCGAGCCGCTCGCCGAGCAGCAGCACGCCGAGCACCGTCGCGGTGACCGGTTCGAGCACCGCGACCACCGCCGCCGAGGTGGCCGACACCCCGCGCAGCCCGGTGAAGAACAGCCCGTAGGCCACCGCCGTCGGCACCCAGGCGAAGAACAGCAGCACGCCCACCGACGCCGCCGTCGGCGCGAACCCGACGCCCACCCCCGGCACCGTGATCACCCCGAGCATCACCGCGCCGGCGGTGAACCCGAACCCGATGGTGGCCGGGCCGTCCAACCCGGGCACCGGCCGGCGCCCCAGCAGCGTCAGCGCGGCGAACCCGGCCGCCGACACCAGCGCCAGCGACGCCCCGAGGGCGAGCGCGCCGCCGTCGAACCCGCCGGGCACGCCGAGCAGCAGCGCCAGCCCGAGCACGGCAAGGCCGATCGCCGCGCTCGGCACCAGCCCCGGCCGCCGCCGGGCCCGCGCCGCCTCCACCGCGAGCACCAGCACCGGCGCCGCACCCAACGTCACCAGCGTGGCCACCCCCACCGAGGTGAGCGAGACCGCCGCGAAATAGCAGGCCTGGTACGACGCGGTCAGCCCGCCCACGGCAAGCACCCGCCCCAGCCCGGCCCTGGTCAACGGGGCGACGCCGGAGGTCAGGGCCATCACCGCGAGCACCGTCAGCCCGCCGCCGGCCAGCCGGTAGGTGGCCACGGCCAGCGGCTGCAGCTCGGTGAGCCGGCCGAGCACCGCGCCCGCCAGCCCGCCGGTGCCCCACAGCATCCCGGCGGCAACGACCCGCATCAGGTCGTTTCGAAACAAAGACATGAACGCTCCTGCGACTGGATACGAATGGGTCGCGGAAGCGGGCACACCGAAATAAGGCCCAGTTCAGACAGAACCGTGCCGGCCGATCCGCCCGCTCAGGAGGCGGGCGGCGGGGTGATCGGGAAACACCGGTGCACGACGTGCACGTTACCCCGACCTCGAATCCATTACCTCCCAGGGAATCGCGCGGACTACCTCCGACTGGCACCGTGGACCGCGTCAACCCACCGAGGAGGAACCGTGAACACCCTGGTCAAGCGCTACATCGAGGCCTGGAACGAGACCGACCCCACCGCCCGCCGCGCCCTCATCGACGCCCTCTACACCCCCGATGCCAACTACACCGACCCCATGGCCGACGCCCGCGGCCGCGACCAGATCGACGCCACCATCGCCGCCGTCCAACAGCAGTTCGCCGGCCTGACCTTCACCCTCGCCGGCGAGCCCGACGCCCACCACAACACCGCCCGCTTCCACTGGCACCTGGCCGCCCCGGGCGCCACCGACCCCCTGGTCATCGGCTTCGACGTCGCCGTAGCCGAAAACGACCGCCTCCGCCACGTCTACGGCTTCCTCGACAAGGTCCCCCAGACCTGACCCAACCGCCCGCGAGTCGGGATTTTTGTCAGGGTGAGTCGCGGATTCCGTCAGCCGACGGGATCCGCGACCCAAACCCGATTGCCCGCTGCCCGCGCCCTCCGGCACCCTCGCCGGATGATCAGACCGAGGCGCGCACTGGTGACAGGGGTGAGCCGGCGGCGCGGCATCGGGTTCGCAATCGTGCGCCGGCTGCTCGAAGACGGCGCCAGCGTGTTCGCCCAGTCCTGGACCCAGCACGACGCCACCCAGCCGTGGGGAGCCGACCCCGTCGGGATCGACGGCGTACTCGCCGAGCTCGGCGGTGTGGGCGACCGGCTGGCGCACGCCGAGTACGACCTGGAGCGCCCGCAGGCCCCCGCCGAGCTGGTGGCCGAGGCGACGCGGCGGTTCGACGGCGTGGACACCCTGGTGGTCAACCACGCGCGCAGCTCGCTCGGCCGGCTCGACGAGCTGGACGCCGACGAGCTGGACAGGTGCTGGGCGGTGAACGTGCGGGCGACGCTGTTGCTGGTCAAGGCGTTCGCCGAGCAGTTCACCGGCTCGGAAGGCCGGGTGGTGCTGTTCACCTCCGGCCAGCACCTGGGGCCGATGGCCGACGAGATCCCGTACGCGGTCAGCAAGGGCGCCCTGCATCAGCTCACCCTCACGCTCTCCGAAGCGCTGGCCGACCGGGGCGTCACGGTGAACACCGTCAATCCCGGCCCCACGGACACCGGGTGGTCCGGCCCCGAGCTTGCCGACCTGGTGGGCCGGTCGATGCCGAAGGGGCGGTGGAACACGCCCGACGAAGCGGCCGGAGTGGTCGCCATGCTGCTCGGCGCGGACGCGGCACCGATCACCGGCCGGGTGATCGACGCCGAGGCGGGTTTCCGGCGTTGGCCCCTCATGGCGGACGTCCCGAACCGTGCCGAGGGCACCCCGACTCGCGCCGACGGATCCGCCGGCTCGTCCTGACGAAATCCCCGACTCACCCTGACAAAAACCCCGACTCGCGGGCCTACGCGCGGGGGGCGGGTGGGGCGGGGATAGGTTGGCACGGACTTGAGCGGGTTAAGGGGGGCTCACGTGAGGCAGTCCGTGGTGTTCACGGCGCTGGTTCTGGCGTCGGCGGTGGTGGTTGCGGCGTGTTCGTCGGCGCCGGCGGGCAAGAGCGGCGGTGAGGGTGAGGCGCGGTCGGAGAACCCGCCGGCCGCCTCGCTGGGGCCGCCGCCGGCGATGCGGGTGGTCACGACCGGGCTGGACCACGCGTGGGACATGGTCTGGGGGCCGGACAACTTCATCTGGGTCACCGAGCGCGTCGGCAAGCGGGTGACCAGGATCAACCCGGCGGACGGCGCCAAGACCACGGCGGTCACCGTGCCGGACGCGGCGGACGGGTCGCACGGGCAGCAGGGGATGCTCGGGCTCGCGTTCGGCGACCGGGTGGCGTACCTGGCGTACAGCTACAACACGGCCCAGCCGCCCACGAACGAGAACCTCCGCGGCAAGATCGTCCGCTTCACTTACGACCAGGCGGCGGGCACCCTGCGCGACCCGGTGGACGTGATCACCAACCTGCCGGCCAGCCCGGACCACAACGCCGGCCGGCTGCTGCTCGGCCCGGACCGGAAGCTGTACTACTCGATCGGCGACCAGGGCCACAACCAGTTCAAGAACGCCTGCCTGCCGATCCGCGCGCAGGACACCCCCACCGCCGCCCAGGTCGCCGCCAAGGACTGGAGCACGTACCAGGGCAAGATCCTGCGCCTCAACCCGGACGGCACCGTCCCGGCGGACAACCCGACCATCCGGGGCGTGCGCAGCCACGTGTTCAGCTACGGCCACCGCAACCCGCAGGGGCTCACGTTCGGGCCGGGCGGACGGCTGTTCTCCGACGAGCACGGCCCGAAGAGCGACGACGAGATCAACCTGGTCAAGGGCGGGAAGAACTACGGCTGGCCGTTCGTCGCCGGGTTCCGGGACAACCAGTCGTACTGGTACGCGAACTGGTCCGCGGCGCCGAACTGCGCGGGCCTGGAGTACGACGACTACGACATCCCGGCCGGCGTGCCGCACGGCCCGCACGAGCTGGAGTGGAACGACCCGGACTACACCGAGCCACTCAAGACCATCTACACCGTGCCGACCGGCCACAACTTCAAGGACGAGGCCTGCGGGGAGAACCTGGACCTGTGCTGGCCGTCGATCGCCCCGTCCAGCCTGGTCTACTTCCCCGCCGACAAGGCGCCGAACCCGGCACTGGCCAACGCGCTGCTGGCGACCAGCCTGAAGAACGGCGCGCTGTACGTGCTCAAGCTGTCCCAGGACGGCAACTGGGTGAACGGTGACATCGTGCAGCTGTTCCGTACCCGCAACAGGTACCGGGCGGTGACGGTCAGCCCGGACCGGACGAAGGTCTACATCACCACCGACAGCGAGGGCCTCGCCGGGCCGGGCTCGGGCTCGCAGAGCGGCGAGCTGGACAACCCGGGCGCGCTGCTGGAGTTCGCCCTGGCCGTGCCGGGCAAGTGATCACCGCCATCGCCACGGTGGCCGCCGTGCTGCTCCTCGCCGGGCCGGCGCTGCCGCCGTACACCTCGGAGGTCGCCCCGGTGACCCAGGAGCGGCTCGGGCCGAGCTGGCGGGCGGGCTGCCCGGTGGGCGCGGACCAACTGCGGCTGGTGCGGGTGGACTACGTCGGCTTCGACGGGGCCGCGCACCGGGGCGAGCTGGTGGTGGCCGACGCGGTGGCGCGGGAGGTCGCGGACATCTTCGGCGAGCTGTACCGCGACCGGTTCCCGATCGAACGAATGGACACCGCCGAGAAGTTCGCCGCCGACGACGACAGGTCGATGGCCGCGGACAACACCTCGGCGTTCAACTGCCGCCCGATCGAGGGCACCAGCCGCTGGTCGTACCACGCCTACGGCCGCGCGGTCGACATCAACACGTTGCGCAACCCGTACATCTCGAAGTCCGGCGCGGTCTCGCCACCGGCCGGCGCGCCCTACGCGGACCGCAACCGCACCGACCCCGGCATGATCCACGCCGACGACGCCACCGTCCGCGCGTTCAAGCGCCGGGGCTGGAGCTGGGGCGGGGACTGGACGTCACCGAAGGACTACCAGCACTTCGAGAAGCCACCGGCGTGAGCGCCCGGCGGCGCATGAGGACGTAGTACAGCGCCCCGGAGACCAGCGCGCCGACGATCCAGGAGATGTCGCCGCCGTCCAGCAACCGCGCCACCGCACCTTCGTAGTAGTGGTTGTTCATGAACGGAAGCTGGACGGCGAACCCGACCAGGTACGAGCCCATCCCGGCCGCGCTGACCCGCCCGTAGATCCCGTTCGGCCGGTACATCGCGTCCACGTCGTACTCGCCGCGCCGCACCAGGTAGTAGTCCACCAGGTTGACCGCCGTCCACGGGCTCATCGCCGCGAGCACCAGCACCAGGAACGTCTCGAACGACGCCAGCAGGTTGTCCTTGTACAGAAACCCCAGGTAGGTGGCCAGCACCGCGACCGGAATGATGTACGCCAGCCGCACCCGCAGGCCGCCGCGCCAGCGCCGGTAGAACGTGGTCACCAGCGTCATCGACGACATGTAGCCGCCGTAGATGTTCAGCGCGTTGATGCTGAACACGCCCAGGATCAGCGCCAGGTAGGTGATCGCGGCGAACCAGCCGCCCGCGCCGCCCGCCACCGTGCCGATCGCGGCCACCGGCCCGCCGGTGAACTGACGCTGCAGCGACGCTCCGAGGATCATCAGCCACGCGCCGCTGACCCCGACGCCGGCGTAGGTGTACCAGAACACGCTGGCGATGGACGTGCTCGCCGGCAGGTAGCGCGCGTAGTCGGCCACGTAGGGCGCGAACCCGAGCTGCGAGATCGCCGGCACCGAGACCGCGAGCAGGAACGGCCCCAGCTCGAACCCGGGCTCGGGCGCGGCCGCCGGGGCGGCGTGGGGGACGGTCAGCATCAGCACGGTGAGCACCGCGAACACGGCGGCGACCAGGTACGACAGGTACCGCTCGAACCTGTGGATCAGGTTGTATCCGAAGATCGCCACCAGCGCGCTGAGCACGGACAGCACGATGATCCCGGCGGAGAGCGGCAGCCCGGTCAAGGCGGTGAGCGCCTCCGCCCCGAGCACCACCCCGGCGGCGTAGAACCCCAGGTACATGACGACGACGAAGACCAGCGGGATGGCCGCGCCGTAGTAGCCGAACTGCGCCCGGCTCTGGATCATCTGCGGGAGCCCGAGGTGCGGCCCCTGCGCGGAGTGGCTGGCCATCAGCAGGGTGCCGACCACCACCCCGATCAGGATGCCGACCACCGCCCAGCCCAGGCTGAGCCGCCCGCTGGCCACCGTGGTCGCGCCGGCCGCCACCACCGGCAGCTCCATGTTCGCGCCGAACCAGACGTACATCAGGTCCGACGGCTTGCCGTGGCGCAGCTCGTGCGGGATGAACTCGATGCTGCGCTGCTCGACCAGGAAGTCGGGGCGCTCCTGACGATCCATGCCCGGGGACAGTAAGGCAGATTGTCGACAATCGCATGACTGACAACTCGGGGTCAGGCCGGTGCAGAGAGCCAACGCTCCAGTTCGCGGTCGTAGCCGTCCGCCACCCGCAGGTCCCTGCCGCTCCGGCGCACCAACCAGCCTCGGGTGAGGAACTCGCTGGTCAGGGCGGCCGGTAAGGCGCCGGCCAGGTGTGGGCGGCGGTGCGTCCAGTCCACGCAGCTCCGGGCGAACACCCGCCTGCTTTTTGTGATGCGTGTCACGTCGAGGCCGAGGGCGGTGACCAGGTGGTGACCGCGCGCGGTGAGCTCGTGGTCGGTGTCGTCCAGCTCGCGCAGTGCCCCGGCCGCGAGCAGCCGCTCCCGCAGCTCCACCCCGCGCCGGCCGGCCAGGTGGTCGTAGCAGGTGCGCGCCTCGGCCAGGGCAGTGGCGGTGCGGTGCGCGCGCAGGGAGCGGACCGGGGCCGGCGGCGCCAGTTGGGCCAGCGCCTCCAGCGCCGCGCCGACCGCCGGCCCGGCAAGCTCGTGGTAGCGGTGCCGGCCCTGGGCACGGACCCGCACCAGGCCGGCGTCGACGAGCTTGCGCAGGTGCACGGTGGCCGTCGCCGGCCGGATCCCGGCGACCCTGGCCAGCTCACCGGCCGGCAGCGCGTGCCCGCCGGCCAGCGCGCCGAGCATCGCCGCCCGCGCCGGGTCACCGAACAACACGGCCACGGCGGCCAGGTCACGATCCCTCTGCTCATCCGCCATACGTCGAGCATGCCGCAACCACTGTTAGGCCTGCGGCTAAACGTCAGCGCCTTAGCGTCGTGGACATGACAGAACACATCTTCAAGGCCTGGGACGACGCCCTCGGCGCCAAGGACCTGGACGCCGCCATGGCGCTCTACACGCCCGACACCACACTGGAGAGCCCGCTCGTGCGCCACCTGCTCGGCACCGACCAGGGCGTGGTGCGCGGCCGCTGCGACCTGCGCGCGTTCGTACGCCAGGTGTTCGCCAGCCAACCGCCCGAACGCCGCCGCTTCCGCCACGGCCTGCTGACCGACGGCACCCGCCTGACCTGGGAGTACCCCCGGGTCTCCCCCGACGGCGACCAGATGGACATCGTCGAGGTGATGGACCTGCGCGACGGCCTGATCGCCGCGCACCGGGTCTACTGGGGCTGGAACAGCGTCCGCCTCCTCCAGTCCGGCGCCCACCCCCGCTAGTCCAGTGCGAGCCGCTGACCGTCCGGTCCAACCGTGATCCGCCAGTCCGCGACCTCGGGCCGCCCGCGCAGCCGCCACCAGCGGTACGCAGCTTCGACCTCGTCGAAGAGCCTGCGCGGGCCGGCCTGCGCGACCGGATAGGGCGGCCGCTCGGTGACCTCGACGGACGCCCAGGACCGGGACTCGGGGTCGAGCAGCCATTGGACGCCGGTACGTCCGGAAGCCGGTTGCCAGACCTTGTGGACGTCCTTGACCCGTTGGCCGATGGCGACGGCCGCCGCCCGGTGACTGACCCACCGATAGGGGTGCACGTCGGTGCTGGACCGTCGCTCGGCCTCCCCGATGAACGCACCGCCGTTGAACCTGGGCGTCCGCTGCGCGCGCAGGGCCATGAACGCGGCCGGTCCAGCGAGCCGTCCGCTCGCGCCACCGCCGGGGAGACGGGTGAGCACAGCGATGCCCGGCGGCTGGTAGCTGTTGCTCAACGGCGCCACGATGATGCCGCCGGGCATGGTCTGCTCGATCCAGGAGTAGGGAACCCGGCGCGAGCCGACGGTGGCGATCACTCGGTGGTACGGAGCCCCCGGCGGCCATCCGTGCGCGCCGTCCGCCGTGACGGTCCGAACCGCGTCGTAGCCGGCCCGGTTCAGCGCCATCCGGGCACGCAGCGCCACGGCGGGGTCGATCTCCACGGTGGTGACGTTCTCCGCGCCGACGCGGTGGGCGAGCAGCGCGGCGTTCCACCCGGTGCCGGTCCCGATCTCCAACACCCGCTCACCGGGTCGCGGATCGAGCTCGATGAGCATCTCGGCCACCACCGTCGGCTGCGACGCCGAGGACGTCACCTCGCGCCCAGTCCCGTCCAGGGCCGGCCGACCGTCGTTGACCTGCGTGTTGACGGCCTCGTCGGCGTAACACAGCTCCAGCCACCTGTCAGGGTCGTCGGAACGCCGAAGCGGTACCAGGTCGTTGCCCGGACGGCCGTACTCGTACAGGTAGATCGTGTCCGGCAGGAACAGGTGGCGGGGCGCCATCCTCATGGCGTCTGCCCAATGGCCTGGGATCTTCTTCTTCACGACCAACGCCGACACCATGGACTCACACAGCGGCTCGGGATCCGTCACTTCTTGCCGTGCTTTCCCGGGTCCGGGTCCGCCGGAATGGGACCGGGTGGGGCCTGCCCGTCGTTCTCCGGGTTGGGCTGCGGATCTGGCTTGTCATGCTCACCCATGACGTCTCCTCTCGTGGTGGCCGGCCCGTCGCAGGCCGCGACTGGTACGCCAACACGTCAAGCGAAAGCGCAGCAGATCAGCGACCGTGATCGAGCCGTACCGCGCCCGCAGGGTTATCGGCCACGCGGCCCTCGGCTCGTCCTGGCGCTTCGAACCGTGGTCATAGGCATCGGATTGTTGCTCGAAGTCCATCGCTCGCTGTCCCTTCGACCGTACGTGCTGACCGCGTCAGCGTCCGCCATGCGCCCGACCAGGAACACCCCGCACAACCACCTATTCACTGCGTAATTCCCCGTGCCGCAGGGAGTACCTTTGGCGCATGACCAGCCGCTCGGTCCGCCGGCAGGAACAGCTCGGCCTCGCTCGCTCTCTGCGCTCCGACGGCCAGCCGTGGTCCGCCATCGCGGCGGTGCTGCGCGACCGGTACGAAGTGAACGCACGGGTAGCGATGCGACTGGCGCACGGCTGGGGCCAGGCCGACGCGGCAGCCGAATGGAACCGACGGTGGCCCGACGAACCGAAGACGTTCAAGAGCTTCTCTTATTGGGAGAACTGGCCCGGCGACACCGGCTACACGCCGTCGATGATCGTGCTAGATCGCCTTGCCGAGCTGTACGAATGTGACGTCACCGATCTCCTCACCGACTGGGGCAGTTACCGAGACCGCGATTCGGCCCACCTCGGCCAAGCGGCCACAGAATCGTCGATTGCGGACTCGGCGCTGGAATCGGCGACGCTCGCATGGCACGTACGGAACCTCGACCTCCAAGAGCTCACGCATGCCATCGGCGAATGGGCACAACGAATTCCCCTGGATGACCGCCGCTCATTACTTCTCAAGCTCAGCACCGCCACCGCATTCTCGGCGTCCTCACTCCCGGAGGTCCAATCACCGACGAGCGCCACACCCGCCACGCGGCCTTCGACGCTGGCCGGTTACTGGACCAGTCGCTACACGTACTGGAGCAGCGGGCGCGACACCGAGCTGGCTGGCGAGCATCGAGTGCGTCTGACGGTCGAGGACGGCCGGCTGCTCGGCCGGAGCCTGCCGCACCCGGAGGGCAGCGAACTGGACCTATCCCTGGCAGTCGAGGGCACAGTCGCCACTGGGACATGGACTGAGCGGACTTCGCCGATCGGCTACTACCGTGCGGCTACCTACCGTGGTGTCTTGCAGCTCGTAGTCGATCCAACCGGCCGTTCGATGGCCGGGAGATGGCTGGGCGTCAGCAAGAGGTTCACCGTGAAGTCCGGTGAGTGGCGCCTCAGCTGGGACGGCCCATCGGAGCACCCGGACGCCCATGTCAGCCCTGCGTGAGCGGCTACCGCACACGCGACCTTTGGGGCCATCGAGTGGAATGTCAACCCTGCTTGGTCATGGGGCCGGTCACCACGAATACGACGGTTGCACCCGACCCGACAACGCCCTCCTCAACACATGCATAGAGTCCATACAGCGCCTTGGCGACATATACCCAATCGAGCGCGATCCCGTGCCGGTCGCGGAACTCGGCAATGAAGTCATCCAGCTCCGACTTTCGCCGGGCGAAGCCTCCGAAATGGAAACGGTGATTGATCGACCAGTTGTCCAGCCGCTTCCCGATCGCCTCAACCTGGATTCCAGCAACCTCGTCATCCAGATACTCCGCTCCCCGGAGTACCGAGAAGCCCAAGGCCCGCTGCCCACCCGTCAAACCCGCCGAGAGTCCGGCCAGCGTGCCACCCGTGCCCACCGGACAGACAACGAGATCGAAACGCTCTTGAATCTCCGCGATCATCTCGCTACATCCGCGTAGCGCGAGCGGCGCGCTCCCGCCCTCCGGAACCAGATAGAAGTCGCCGAACTTCTGACGCAGGCCATCGAGCACGTCAGGTGCTGTCTTGGCGCGGTAAGTTGCGCGATCGAGATAGTGCAGCCGCATGCCGTCCGCCACCGCCGCCGCCAACTGATCGTTGAACGGCTGCTCCTCGCCTCGGATCATTCCGATCGTGGCGAAGCCGAAGCGACGACCGGCTGCGGCCACAGCGCGAACATGATTGGAATAAGCACCGCCAAACGTCAACAATGTTGTCGCGCCGCGAGACCGCGCATCGACCAGTTGGTACTTCAGCTTGCGCCATTTGTTGCCGGACAATACCGGGTCGATCAGGTCGTCCCGCTTCATCAGCACGCGCACCGAACCGAGCCGGTCGTCCGACAGCTCGGTCAACGGCGACGGCAGTCGCAACGAGCGCTCGAAGTCCTCCAGCAGGACAACCACCACCAAGCCAACCCTTGACGCACCTGCCAGCGAACCGTAGTCCGTCCCGATGCGTCAGAGCGCGGGCTAGTCCATGAGCAGGCCGCCGTTGACGTCCAGGACCTCGCCGGTGATCCACGCCGCCTCCCGGGAGGCCAGGAAGCAGACGGCGGCGGCGACCTCGTCGGGGCGGCCGTAGCGGCCCAGCGGGACCTGGGCGAGCACGCGCGCGGCCGCCTCCGGGGGCATCGAGGCGATCAGGCCGGTGTCGACCGGGCCGGGGGCCACGGCGTTCACGGTGATCGCGGACTGCGCCAGCTCGCGGGCCGCGCTCTTGGTCAGGGCCAGCAGCCCGGCCTTGGCGCTGGCGTACGCGGACGTGCCGAACAGCCCGCCGCCCACCTTGCCGGCCACCGAGGCGACGTTCACGATCCGCCCGCCGCCGGCCGCGCGCATCACCGGCGCGGCGGCCTGGACGGCCACGAACGCGGCGTCCAGGTTCACCTCGTGCACCCGCCGCCAGGTCGCCGCGTCCAGGTCGGGTAGCGGCTCGGTGTTCAGCAGCGCGGCGTTGTTGACCAGTATCGGCAGGTCGGCCCCGGCCAGGCCCTGGGCGACCGCGGCACGCAGGGCGGGATGGTCGGTGACGTCCAGCGCCACCGTCGAGTGCGGCGGGCCGAGCGCGGCGGCTCCCAGCGCGGCGGCGTCGCGGTCCAGCAGGGTGACCCGCGCGCCCTGGCCGGCCAGGGTCCGCGCCACGGCCAGCCCGATGCCGCGCGCCGCCCCGGTCACCACGGCGGCGGCACCGTCCAGCTCAAGCACGGGTGTCCAGCGGGAGCGAGCCGAGGCCGTCGGAGAAGTCGGCGTCCTTGGTCTCGCGCAGCAGCGCCAGGCTCGCCAGGCATACCACCGCGATCCCGATCAGGTACACCGACACCCACGTCGAGGACCCGGTGCTCTCCAGCAGCTTGGTGGCCACCAGCGGGCTGATCCCGCCGCCGACGATGCCGCTGGCGCTGTACGCGAACGACGCGCCCGAGTACCGGTAGCGGACCCGGAACAGCTCCGGCAGGTACGCCCCCATCGGCCCGTAGAGCAGCGCGAACACCAGCAGCCCGACCACCATGGCCAGCCCGATCAGGATCGGCTCGCGGGTCTGGATCAGCGCGAACAGCGGGAACGCCCACACCGCGGCGAGCACCGCCGCGCCCATGCACATCCACCGCCGGCCCACCCGGTCGGAGATCAGCGCGAACCAGAGCGTGGCCAGGCCCATCACGGCGGCCGCCACGATCGCGCCGACCAGCAGCGTGCCGCGCGGGATCTTCAGCGTGGTCGCGCCGTAGGACAGGCAGAACGTGGTGATCATGTAGAAGGTGGTGTGCGCCAGGATGAACGACAGCGTGGCCAGCGCGAGCACGCCGGGCTGGTGGCGCAGCAGCTCCAGGAACGGCACCTTGACCGGCTGGTGCGCGGCGGCCGCCGCCTGGAACACCGGCGTCTCCGCGATCTTCATCCGGATGTAGTAGCCGACCGCGAGCAGCACCGCCGAGGCCAGGAACGGGATCCGCCAGCCCCACGCCTCGAACGCCGCCGGGCTCATCACGGCGTTGAGCAGCAGGAACAGCGCGTTCCCGAGCACGAACCCGACCGCCGGCCCGAGCTGCGGGAACGCCGAGTACAGCCCGCGCTTGCCCGGCGGTGCGTACTCGGTGGCCAGCAGCACCGCGCCGCCCCACTCCCCGCCGAGCCCGATGCCCTGGGCGAACCGCAGCACCACCAACAGCAGCGGCGCCGCCACCCCGATCGTGGCGTACGACGGCACCAGCCCGATCGCCACCGTGGACAGGCCCATCACCAGCAACGACGCGATCAGCATCCGCTTGCGACCGATCCGGTCGCCGAAGTGGCCGAACAGGATCGCCCCCAGCGGCCGCGCGATGAACCCCACCGCGAACGTGGCCAGCGACGCCAGCGTGCCCGCCGTGTCGGAGAACGACGGGAAGAACAGCTTGCCGAACACCAGCGCGGCGGCGGTGCCGTAGATGTAGAAGTCGTAGAACTCGATCGCGGTCCCGATGAAGCTGGCGATCGCAATGCGGCTCCGCGACGGTGTAGCTGCGGTCATGCCGCGGATCCTCGCAGGTCGAGCCGCATCGCGCGCGCCCGATCGCGGTGATATGCGCGACCGGCATCGCGCTCAGCCCGCGCTCAGCCCGCGCGCGGCCCGACGGCGCGACGCAGGATGGAGGCATGACGGATGTGACGGTTGCGGTGGTCGGGCCGGGGGCGATCGGGGCGACGTTCGCGGCGGTGGCCCGGCGGGCGGGGGTGCGGGAGCTGACGCTGTGCGGGCGGACCCCGGTGGAGCGGATCACGGTGCGCGCGGACCGGGGCGAACCGGTGGTGCTCGAGGACGGCGTACGGACCGAGCCCGGCGGCGTCCGGGGACCCGTCGACTGGGTGCTGCTCGCGGTCAAGGCGCACCAGACGCCGGGCGCGGGCGAGTGGCTGCGCGCGCTCACCGGGCCGGACACGGTGGTCGCCGTCCTGCAGAACGGGGTGGAGCACCACGAGCGGGTGGCGCCGTTCGTGGACGGCGCCGCCGTGCTGCCCGCCGTGGTGTGGTGCCCCGCCGAGCCGCTGGACCGCGAGACCGTGCGGCTGCGTGGCGAGCCCGCACTGACCGTGCCGGACCGCCCCGAGGGCCGCGCGCTGGCCGACCTGCTCCGCCCCGGCGGCGCGCGCGTCGACCCGGCCCCGGACTTCCGCACCGCGCTGTGGCGCAAGCTGACCATGAACGCGGTGGCCGGCCTCCAGGTCCTGACCGGCCGGCGCGCCGGCATGTACCGCCGCCCGGACATGCGCCGGCTGACCGTCGAGCTGGCCAGGGAGTGCATCGCGGTGGCCACCGCCGAGGGCGCCAACCTGGCCCCGTCCGTCGCCGAGGACATCGCCGCCGAGCTCGCCGCGATGCCGCCCGACCTCGGCTCCTCCATCCTGTTCGACCGCGCCGCCGGCCGCGTCCTGGAATGGGACGCCCGCAACGGCGTGGTCCAGCGCTTCGGCGCGCGCCACGGCGTGCCCACCCCGGTCAGCGACGTGCTGGTCCCCCTGCTCGCCGCCGCCAGCGACGACCCGAACTGATCACCGACCGCCCGAGGCAACCCGCGCGGCATTGCGGCGCCCGTACCCGAAGTACACCACCAGCCCGACGACCACCCAGATCGTGAACGCGGCCCAGGTCAGCCCGGCCAGGGTCACCGCGAGCGCGACACAGCCCGCCAGCGCCAGCAGCGGCACCACCGGCATGAACGGCACGCGGAACGGCCGTTCCCGGTCCGGCTCCAGCCGCCGCAGCATCATCACCCCGACCGCCACCAGCGCGAACGCGCTCAGTGCCCCCAGGTTCACCAGCTCGGCGACCACGATGATCGGGGTCAGGCCGGCGATCAGCGCGCTGGCCGTACCGAGCAGCAGGGTCAGCCGCAGCGGCGCCCCGGAGCGGCTGGTGGTGGCCAGCCCGGCCGGCAGCAGGCCGTCGCGGCACATCGCATAGCTCAGCCTGGTCTGGCCGTAGACGATCATCAGCAGTCCCTTGGCCAGCGCGACCACCGAGGCGACGAAGATCAGGTCGCCGACCCAGCCGAGGTTCAGCGCGCCGAACGCGGTGGCCACCGGGGCCGAGGTGTTCAGGGTGGGGTACGGCGCCACGCCGGTCAGCACCGCGCTCACGGCCGCGTACAGCACGGCGGCGATGAGCACCGTGGCGATGATCCCGAACGGCAGGTCGCGGCGCGGGTTGCGGCACTCCTCGGCCGAGGTGGCCACGATGTCGAAGCCGAGGAACGCGAAGCAGCCCAGCGCGGCCCCGCCGACGATCCCGGACAGCCCGAACGGCGTGAACGGCGTCCAGTTGACCGGGTCGATGTGTGGCGCGCCGATCGCGATGATCAGCAACAGGACCCCGATGGTGATCGCGACCAGCACCTTGGTCACGCGGGCGGTCAGCTTGACCTCGCCGGCCAGCACCGCGACCACCGCCAGGATGACCAGCACGGCGGGCAGGTTGATCACGCCGCCCTCGGCCGGCGACGAGGTGAGCGCCGCCGGAAGCGTGACCCCGAACAGCGCCTTCAAGGTGGCCACGAACATCCCGGACCATCCGATGGACACCGCCGAGCTGGCCACCACGTACTCCATGATCAGCAGCCAGCCGACGATGAACGCGGGTATCTCACCGAGCGTCGCGTAGCTGTACGTATAGGCGCTCCCGGACACCGGCACCATCGAGGACAGCTCCCCGTAGCACAGCGCGACCAGCACGAACACCAGGCCGGACAGCACGAACGACAGCACGATGGCCGGGCCTGCCTTGGTCGCGGCGGCGACCCCGGTGACCACGAAGATCCCGGACCCCACGATGGTGGCCACGCCCATCGCCGTCAGGTCCAGCCGACCCAGGCTGCGCCGCAGCTTCCCCTCTCCGGCGGCACTGGCCGCCATCACCTCCGACGTGCTCCGCCGGCGCCAGTTCGCCGTATTCAGTGCAGGCCTCATCGGCACAGCGACTCCCCCTCGAGTCCTACGCGGTTCGATCTGTGTCCCCTTACCTTGCCGCGGAACCCGAGACGGCGCCGACGGGAATGCCACGGCGGCCCAGACCGTCCCAACAGACGTGACGACCGATGCCGGGCTCAGAAACGTCTTCGCCGAAGTGATCTACGAGGACCTCCCCGCCGCCATCACGTGGCTGGCGGACGCGTTCGGGTTCGCGCCCGGCAGGCAGGCGACGGACGACGAGGGCACCGTCGTCTTCGCCGAGCTGCACGCCGGCGCCGGCACCCTCCTCGCGCGCGTTCCGGAGCGAGACGGGGAGCTGAGCCCTCGCTCCCTCGGCGGCACCAGCCAGCAGCTCTACGTCCTCGTCGACGACCCCGACGCGCACTACGCCCAGGCCACAGCCCGGGGCGCCGAGATCGTCCTCGAGCCGACGGACATGCCCTTCGGCGCCCGCCTGTACTCCGTGCGCGATCCGGAAGGCCACCTGTGGACGTTCGGCACCTACCAGGTGCGGGCGGGTTCGTGAACCGGCGAACTCACGCGGTCCGGTAGGTGTCCCAGACCTTGGCGCGGAACTCGATGCCGTGCCCGGGGCGATCCGGCACGAGCACCGACCCACCGTCCGTACGCAGCGGCTCGGTGACGAACTCGTCGAGGAACGGGAAGTACTCCAGGTAGCTGGTGCCGGCCAGCGCGGCGGCCAGGTGCACGTGCAGCTCGGTGAAGAAGTGCGGGGCGAAGCCGAGGCCGTGCGCGGCGGCCAGCTCGCCGACCCGCAGCGCCTCGGTGATGCCGCCGACCATGCAGGCGTTGGGCTGCAGCACGTCCAGGGCGCCGGCGGTCACGAACGGGACGAACTCGCGCGCGCTGCACAGGTGCTCGCCCGCCACGATCGGCATCGGCAGCGCGTCCGCCAGCCGGCGGTGCGCGTCGACGTCCTCGCTGCTGACCGGTTCCTCCAACCAGTAGACGTCGAAGTCGGCCAGCCGGCGGCCCAGCCACAGTGCGGTCGGCAGGTCCAGCCGCTCGTTGGCGTCACACATGATCCGGACCCGGTCGCCGAGCGCCTCGCGGACGGCGCCGACGCGCGAGACGTCCGCCACCGGGTCCAGCCCGACCCGGACCTTGACCGCGTCGAAGCCGTCCTCCACGTAGCCCACCGACAGCGCCACCAGCTCCTCCGCCGGCAGCAGCGGGGATGCCTTGCCCGAGCCGTAGGCCGGCACCCGGTCGTGGACCTGGCCCAGCTCGCGGGCCAGCGAATGCCCGTGCAGCCGTGCCCGCAGGTCCCACAGCGCGATGTCCACGGCGGCGATCGCGAACGAGTTCAGCCCCCGCCCCATCCGGTGCGTGATCGCCGCCAGCTCGTGCCAGATCTTCTTGGCCTCGAACGCCGAGCGCCCGACCACCCTGGCCAGCAGCACGTCGTCCAGCAGTGCCTTGACCGCCGTGCCGCCGCCGAAGTCGGTCACCCACGCGAAGCCCATGCCGGTCTCGCCGTTCTCGGTGTGCAGGGTGACGCCCACCAGCTCGTGGTGAGCGTCCTCGAAGTCCCTGCTGGTCCGAACGAACGGCAGCCGTAAGATCCAGGTTTCCGCCTTGCTGATCAGCAACTATCGACCTCTCCGCTCAAGAACTACTGGGTAAGGCGCACGCCGAGCAGCCGCCGGGCCAGGAGAACCACGCCCAGGTTCACCGCCAGCATGACCACCGACAACGCGCCCATCAGCTGGAACCTCGACTCCGAGGCCAGGTTGTAGAGGATGACCGGCGCGACGCCGTTGCCGCCGGTGTAGAGGAAGATCGAGACGTCCAGCTCGCGGAACAGCAGCACGAAGTTGAGCACCCCGATGGACAGGATCGGCCCGCGCAGCAGCGGCACGGTGATCCGGCTCATCGACTCCGTCCAGGTGGCGCCCAGGCTGCGGGCGGCCTCCTCGGTCTCGGAGTTGAGCTGGGTGAACCCGGCCTGGACGTAGGTGAACGACTGCGGCACCACCCGGATCACGTAGGCCAGCAGCATGATCCCCAGCGTGCCGCCGAGCCAGAACGGGCCCGCGGCGTAGGTGACGATCATGGCGATGCCCAGGATCGCGCCGGGGAAGGCCAGCGGCGCGAGCATGGCCGGGGAGATGGACGGCCGCAGCCACGCCAGCCGGGCCCGCTCGCGCAGCCAGCCCGCCAGCACCGCCACCGCCAGCGCCAGCACGGTGGCCACCAGCGAGATCCACAGGCTGTTGGCGAACGAGAGCAGGATCTCCGGCTGCTCCAGCAGCGCCCGGTAGTTGTCGAACAGCACCAGGTTCTCCGGGCGCAGCGGCAGCCCGATGGCCTTGCGGAACGAGGTCAGCAGCAACACCCCGAACGGGAGCACCACGCTGACCATCATCACCGCCACGCCGAACAGCCACGCCGGCCAGCGCCACCGGCCCAGCGCGGTGACCTGCCGGTGCGCCGGCTTGCCGCCCAGCGTGGTGTAACGCCGCCGTCCGTACACCCTCCGCTGCACCACTAGCAGCGCGCCCAGCACCACCAGCACCGGCAGGCCGAGCACGGCGGCCAGCTCGATGCGCGGCGGGAACGACATCAGCTTGAGCATCGCGGTCGGGATGGTCTCGAACCCGACGGGGCCGCCCAGCAGCGCGACCGGGCCGAAGATCACGAACGCGCTGATGAACACCAGCAGGCTGCCGGAGAACATCGGCGGCGTCACCAGCGGCAGGGTCACCCGCCGCAGCGTGCGCAGCCGGCCGGCGCCCAGCGACTCGGCGGCCTCCTCCAGCCGGGGGTCCATGTTGTCCAGCGCGTCCGCGACCGGGAGGAACACCAGCGGGTACAGGAAGAACACCAGGACCAGCACGATCCCGCCGGCGCCGAACACGTCGAACGTGGGCAGCCCGAGCGGCGCCAGCACGTACTCGTTGATCAGGCCGCCGCGCGGGCCGAGCAGCAGGATCCAGCCCATGGCCGCGATGAAGCTGGGCGCGGCGAAGGTCAGCACCGCCACCGAGCGGAACATCCGCCGGCCGGGCATGTCCGTGCGGCTGACCAGGAACGCGAACGGCACCGCGATCACCAGCGAGCCGACGGTGGTGGCCACGCCGATCCACAGCGAGTTGAACACCGCGGTGGGGATACCGGCCTCGGAGAGCACGGCGGTGTAGTTGCCCAGCCCGATGGCGCCGGTCTCCGGGTCGAGCAGGCTGCGCCACAGCATCCCGCCCACGGGGACCGCGACCAGGAACACCGCGGCGACGATCCACAGCCAGGGCAGCCCGGGCTCCACGCTGAACCGCTGGGTGCGCTGGCGCATCGGCCCGTCGGCCGGCTCCATGGTGTTCATGGGGTCGGTCAGCGAGACGGCCGGCATCCTCAGGTCCCTACCGTCGCGAGCCCGCGCGGCAGCGAGGTGGCCGCGCCGTCCACGAGCACGCTCGCGGTGTTCTCCCGGACCTCCAGGGCCACCCTGGTGCCGCGCTGCAGCGTGTTCTCGCCCCGGTCCACCACCCGCACCGGCTCGGGCAGCGCCGGCACGTCGATCAGGTAGTGCACCTCGTCGCCGAGGTACACCGCGTCGCGCACCAGGCCCGACCACGCGTCCATCGGGCCGTCCAGCGGCCGGGGCACCAGGTCCGGCGGGCGCACGCAGACGGTCACCGTCTCGCCCTGCTGGTCGGCGGCGCCGGCGTCGGCGGTCGCCTTGATGAGCTGGCCGGTGTCCAGGCGCACGGTCGGCGAGTGCCCGGCGGTGTGCACCACGCCGGGCAGGAAGTTGGCGGGGCCCAGGCTCAGCGCGACGAACCGGCTGTGCGGCACCCGGTAGAGGTGCTCGGGCGGGCCGACCTGCTGGATCTGGCCCTTGTTCAGCGTGACGATCCGGTCCGCCAGCGCCAGCGCCTCGGTCCGGTCGTGCGTGATGTAGATCATCGTGATCTTGAACTCGCGCTGCAGGCGGCGGATCTCCAGGCGCATGTCCTCGCGCAGCCTGGTGTCCAGGTTGGACAGCGGCTCGTCCAGCAGCAGCACCCGGGGCCGGGTGATCAGCGCGCGGGCCAGCGCCACCCGCTGCTGCTGGCCGCCGGAGAGCTCGTGCGGGTACCGCTTGCCCAGCCCGGGCAGCTGCACCTGCTCCAGCGCGGTCTCGACCCGGCCGGAGACGTTCCCGGAGCGGCGGCCCTTGACCCGGCGGCGGCGCACGCTCAGCCCGAAGCCGACGTTCTCCGCCACGGTCATGTGCGGCCACAGCGCATAGCTCTGGAACACCACGCCCACGTCGCGCTGGTTGGGCTGCACGAACACGTCGGGGCCGGCGACCGTGCGGCTGCCGATCGCGATGCGACCCCAGGTCGGCCGCTCGAACCCGGCGACCATCCGCAGCGTGGTCGTCTTGCCGCAGCCGCTCGGCCCCAGCAGCACGACGGACTCGCCCTGGTCGACAGTCAGGTCGAAGTCTCGGACGGCGACGACCGGCCCGAAGTTCCTTCCTACGCCCTCGAAGGTGAGACGCGACAAGACTCAGGCCTCTCGTTCGTGGTTGTTCTTGAATCACTTTGTGCCGTAAGGTGGCACATTGATCTGATGGCGTTCCTTAAGATGGCACAGCGATCATCGGGGTAAAGCCGCTGGAAGTCAACCCCGGGCGGCATGGACAACAGGAGCGGCAATGCGGGTCGTGACCACGGCGTTCCGGGTCTTGGAAGAGGTCGCCGTGCACCAGCCGGTCGGGGTCAGCGAGCTGGCCCGGCTGCTGGATGAGCCGAAGAGCACCGTGCAGCGGGCGCTGGGGGCACTGCGCGAGGTGGGCTGGGTGGAGCAGGAGCCCGGCGGCACGCGGCGATGGCGCCAGACCACCAAGCTGCTCGCGCTGGCCAGCCGGGGCGGCGGCGTCGACCTGCGGGAACGCTCGCTGGCGGTGATGCGCGAGCTGTCCGACCGGACCGACGAGAACGTCCACCTCTCGGTGCGCAGCGGTCACTTCATCACCATCGTGGAGAAGCTGGAGTCCACCAAGGTGGTTCGCCCGCACGACCCACTGGGCGTGCTCGCGCCGATCCACGCCAGCTCCACCGGCAAGGCGATCCTGGCCTGGAGCGACCCCGAGGACGTCGAGGAGGTCATCGCCGCCGGCCTGTCAGGATTCACCCAACAGACGGTCACCGATCCGGATGCATTGCGCCGAGAACTGCGCACCATCCGTGAGGTCGGCTACTCGGTGAACACCGGTGAGTGGCGCGACGAGATCCGAGGCGTGGCCGCCGCCATCATCGAGGCCGACGGCAGAGCGCGCGCCGCAATCAGCCTCGCCGTCCCCACCCACCGCCTCCCGGACGCCGACATCCCCGCCCTGGGCCTGCTCGTCAACTCGATCGTCGCCCGCCTTTGCGCTGGTCAGAACCCGTGAGTGGCTAGGGCCATCATAGCGGCCCTAGCCACTCACGGGCGGTGACCAGCTAATACGTCAGGCGTACGCGCAGGAGTCGGCGGGCGAGCAGTACGACGCCGAGGTTGACCGCGAGCATGACCACGGACAGGGCGCCCATGAGCTGGAAGCGGGACTCCGAGGCGAGGTTGTAGAGGACCACGGGGGCGACGCTGTTGCCGCCGGTGTAGAGGAAGATCGACACGTCCAGCTCGCGGAACAGCAGGACGAAGTTGAGCACGCCGATGGACAGGATCTGGCCGCGCAGCAGCGGCGTGGTGATCCGCCGCATGGTCTCCATCCAGGACGCGCCGAGGCTGCGGGCGGCCTCCTCGGTCTCGGAGTTGAGCTGGACGAACCCGGCCTGCACGTAGGTGAACGACTGCGGCACCACCCGGATCAGGTAGGCCACCACCATGATGGTCAGCGAGCCGCCTATCCAGAACGGCGAGCCGGCGTAGGTGACCAGCGCGGCGATGCCCAGGATCGCGCCGGGGAAGGCCAGCGGGGCGAGCATGGCCGGGGCGATCACGGGCCGCAGCCGGGACCGGCCGCGCTCGCGCAGCCAGGCCGCGACCAGCGCCACCACGATGCTCAGCACGGTGGCCAGCAGCGAGGTCCACAGGCTGTTCCAGAACGACTCCAGGATCTCCGGCTGGCGCACCAGCTCCCGGTAGTTGTCGAACAGCACCAGGTTCTCCGGGCGCAGCGGCAGCCCGATGGCCTTGCGGAACGACGCCAGCAGCAGCACCCCGAACGGCAGCACCAGGCTGACCATGGTGATCGCGATGCCGAACAGCCAGGCCAGCCAGCGCCAGCCGCCGAGCTTGGTGATCCGGCGCCGCCCCGGCTGGCCGGCCAGGGTGGTGTAGCGGCGGCGGCCGTAGATGCGCCGCTGCAGGATGAGCAGCCCGCCGATCACGATCAGCACCGGCAGGCCGAGCACGGCGGCCAGCTCGATGCGCGGCGGGAAGGCCATCATCTTCAGCAGCGCCGTCGGGATGGTCTGGAACCCCACGGGCGTGCCGAGCAGCGCCACCGGCCCGAAGATGATGAACGCGCTGATGAACACGATCAGGCTGCCGGAGAACATCGGCGGCACGATCAGCGGCAGGGTGACCGCCCGCAGGGTGTGCCACTTCGTCGCGCCCAGCGACTCGGCGGCCTCCTCCAGCTTCGGGTCCATGTTGTCCAGCGCGTCCGTCACCGGCAGGAACACCAGCGGGTACAGGAAGAACGTCAGCACCAGCACGATCCCGCCGGCGCCGAAGATGCTCAGCCGGGGCAGCCCGAGCGGGTCGAACACGTACTCGTTGAGGAACCCGCCGCGCGGCCCGAGCAGCAGGATCCAGCCCAGCGCCGCGATGAAGCTGGGCGCGGCGAAGGTCAGCACCGCCACCGAGCGGAACATCCGCCGGCCCGGCATGTCCGTGCGGCTGACCAGGAACGCGAACGGCACCCCGATCACCAGCGTGGCCGCCGTGGTGGCCAGCCCCACCCACAGCGAGTTCAGCGCCGCCTGCCAGATGCCCGGCTCGGTGGCCACCGTGATGTAGTTGTCCAGGCCGATGGCGCCGGTGTCGGCCACCACCAAACTGCGCCATACCAGCCCGCCCACCGGCACCGCGACGATGAACACCGCCGCCGCCGTCCACAGCCAGGGCAGCACCGCCTCCAGCCGGGGCCGGTCGGCCCGCCCGCCCGTGGGCCGGGCATAGCGCCCCGGATCCCTCGGGCGGACGATGATGCTGGACGAGGAGGACATGCTCAGCGCCCGACCGCGGTGGCGAAGGTGCGCTTGAGGTCCTCCTTGCGCGCCTTGACGTCCTTCGCCGGGATGACCACCAGGCGGTCCTCGGTGATCGGGGCCGCGCCGGTGGGCACGGGCGCGCCGTTCAGCACCGAGCGCGAGCCGATGCCGGCCTGGGCGGCCTGGAACTCGGGGCTGAGCTGGAAGCGCACCAGCAGCCGGGCGGCCGCCGGGTGCTGCGCCTGCTCCAGCGCGGCCACGTAGGACGGCAGCGCGCCGATGCGGCCGGTCGGGTAGCCCATGGCCAGCGGCTCGCCGCCCTTCTTGGCGGTCGCCACGTCGGCCTCGATGCCCGGGATGCCGAAGTCGGCCTCGCCGGTCGCGAGCAGCTGGGTCAGCGCCAGCGCGGAGTCGGCGACCAGCGTCTTGCGCTGGCGCAGCGCGGGCATGAAGCCCGGGTTGATCTGCTCCATGGCCGCCACGTAGGTCAGCGCGGCGCCGGACGAGCCCGGGTCGGCCACGCCGAACGCGCCCTGCCGGGCGGCCAGGTCGTCCCAGGTGGTCGGGGCGGTCTCCGGCTTGGTCTTGGCCGCGTTGTAGGAGTAGCCCAGCGCGCCCCAGGTGAACGGCAGGTACTTGTTCTGCGGGTTGGACAGCGGCTTGAGGATCTGGTCCCGGTTGGCCACGGCGGGGTCGGCGAGCACCTTGGCGTCGGTCCAGACCCGCAGCGTCGCCTCGTCGTTGAGGCTGACCGCGTCGAACTCCAGCGCGTGCGCGGTGATCTGGGCCTGGGTCTTCTGCGCGATGTCCCCGGAGGCCTCCCGGACGAACGTGACCGGGATGCCGTACTTCTCCTTGAACTTGTCCGCCAGCAGCTGGGCCTGCTCACGGGTGTGCCCGCCCGCGCCGAGCACCACCTTGCCTTCCTGCTTGGCCTTCGCGATCAGCTGGTCCTCGTTGGCGGGCAGGCTGGCAGAGCCACCTCCGCTCGGCGGCGGCGCGCAGCCGGTGAGCGCCAGCGCGGCGAGCGCGGCGGCCAGCAGGCCGGCACCGACGGTCCTGCGTAGGGCTCTTGTCATCGAACACCTCATGTTGTGCGTTGGTAGGGAGCGGGGTCAGCGGGCGTGGCTCGGTCGATGTACGGGCGGGGCCGCCGGTGGCGGGAGGTCGGTCTCGTCCTCGGGTTCGAGCAGGTGGCCGTCCGCGTCCCGGCTGTCGTCCGCGAGCAGGCTCGCCCCGCCCTTGGCCACCGCAACGCTCACCCGCGCGCCCCTGGCCAGCGGCCGGATGCCCCGGTCCACCACCCGACACGGTTCGCCCAGCGCCGGCACGTCGACCAGGTAGTGCACCTCGTCGCCGAGGAACACCGCGTCGCGGACCACGCCCGACCACGGCGTCATCGGGCCGTCCAGCGGGCTCAGCTCCAGGTCCGGCGGGCGCACGCACAGGGTGACCACGTCGCCCGGCCGCCGCTGCGACCCGGCGTCGACTACGCCGGTGAGCAGCTGGCCGGTACCCAGTCGGACCGCGGGCTGGTCGGGGCCGTCCTGGATCACGCCCGGCAGGAAGTTGGCCGAGCCGAGGCTGCGCGCCACGAACCGGTTGCCTGGCGCGCGGTAGAGGTCCTTCGGCGGCCCGACCTGCTGGATGTTGCCGGCGTTCAGCGCGACGATGCGGTCGGCCAGCGCCAGCGCCTCGGTCCGGTCGTGGGTGATGTAGATCATCGTGATGGCGAACTCGCGCTGCAGGCGGCGGATCTCCAGGCGCATCTCCTCGCGCAGCCGGCTGTCCAGGTTCGACAGCGGCTCGTCCAGCAGCAGCACCCTCGGCGTGGTGACCAGCGCCCTGGCCAGCGCGACCCGCTGCTGCTGGCCGCCGGAGAGCTCGTGCGGGTACCGGCTGCCCATCTCGTCCAGGCGCACCTGCTCCAGTGCGCGCGCGACCCGGCCGCCGAGGTTCGCCGAGCGCTTGGCCCCGGAGCGGCGGCGCCGCACGGTCAGCCCGAACCCGACGTTGTCCGCCACCGTCATGTGCGGCCACAGCGCGTAGCTCTGGAACACCACGCCGACCTCGCGCCGGCTGGGCGGAACGAACACATTGGGGCCGGCGACGAGGTTGCTGCCGATCCGGATTTGTCCTTCGGTGGGCCGCTCGAACCCCGCTACCATGCGAAGCGTCGTCGTCTTGCCGCAGCCGCTCGGGCCGAGAAGAACGATCGCCTCTCCGGAGTCGACCTTCAGGTCGAACTCGGCGACGGCCGTGACCCGCCCAAAGTCCTTCCGCACGCCCTCGAAGCTCAGACGCGACATGGGGACCCTTCATCAGTTGCGCCGCCCCCTAAGAGTGCACTGAACCACCCGCCACAACGGCACGCGGTGTCGTCCAACGCCCCCCTAGGGCACGAAAGGAAATTGCGTTACCTAGATGCAGTGATCTTCGATCTCGCCGTCACAGAAAGTCAAGGGCACCCGCGTCTACCATCCTTCCGATGGACGTCTTGGGAGAATTGGTACCCCAGTTGGCCCAATTGCCTGGTGTGATCACTGTGGCGCTTGGGGGTAGTCGAGCCAAAGGAACGCACCGTCCGGACAGCGATTGGGACCTCGGCGTCTACTACCGGGGAAAATTCGACGCGACGGTTCTCACTCGATTGGGTTACCCCGGTAGTGCGGCTCAGCCGGGTGAGTGGGGACGCATCGTGAACGGCGGGGCGTGGCTGTCGGTGCACGGTCAGCCTGTCGACGTACTCCTGCGCGACCTCGACGTGATCGAGTCGTGGTGGGCCGACGCTCGGGACGGGCGGTTCGAGATCGACAACGTGGAGGGGCACCTGGCTGGGCTGCCGACCTATGTGCCGCTCGGCGAGATGGCCATCGGCCGCGCCCTGCACGGCTCGCTGCCGTCCGTGGAGTACCCGCCCCGGCTGCGGGAGGTGGGGTCGGCGCGGTGGCGCTGGAACGGGGCGTTCTCGTTGATGTTCGCCGAGCAGTACGCCTCGCGGGGCGACCGGACGCTGGCCGCCGGCATGCTCGCCCGGGCCACGGCGCAGACCGCGCACGGCGTCCTGGCCGAGCGCGGGGAGTGGGCGTTGGGCGAGAAGGGCCTGGTCGCGGCGGCGGGCCTGGACGACGCGGCGGCCATCATCGGCCAGGTGCACGCCGACCCGGTGGCCGCGGCTGGCGCGCTGCGCGAGCTGCTGCGCCCACCCCGCCTCGACGAGCTGGCCGCCCACACCGGTTAGCTCGGGTGGCCCGCGCTCTCGGCCGCGCCCCTGGCGTGAGGCCGGCCTTAGAGTCCTCGGGCATGACGTCCGTGGACCCGGCCACCATGCGCGACGTCATGGGGCGCTTCGCCACCGGGGTCGCGGTGGTCACCGGGGAGCGCCACGGGGTGCCGCACGGCATGACCGTCAACTCGCTGACGTCGGTGTCGCTGCGCCCGCCGCTGCTGCTGGTCTGTCTGAGCGCGGGCGCGCGCAGCACCGAGGCGATCACGGCCGGCGGGCGGTTCGCGGTGAACATCCTGTCCGCCCGGCAGGAGCACCTCGCGCGCCGGTTCGCCCAACGGGGAGCCGACCACTTCGCCGGGCTGTCGGTGGAGCGGGGGCGGCACGGGGTGCCGGTCATCCCGGACGCCTTCGCTCGGCTGGAGTGCGACGTGGACCGGCACTTCGTGGCGGGCGACCACGTGGTGGTGATCGGCGAGGTGCGCGAGCTGCGGGCACGGGAGGGGGAGCCGCTCGGGTTCCTGCGCGGCAAGTTCTCCGACATCGTCGACCGGGGCCGCGAGCCGGTGGACTGGTTCTTCTAGCCCGTGCCTGTGCCCGTGCCGGCGCCTGTGCCCGTGCCCGCGCTCGCGCTCGCGCCGTAGGAGACAGACCGACCGTCGGTCGGTCTTGGTGCGAACGTCAACCGCCCGACTGGCCGACCAGGCGCATGAGCGTGTCCACCAGCTCGGCGATCGCGCGGTCCCTGGCGCGCGGGCGCAGGGTTCCGTACCAGGTCGGGGCCTGGGTCATCGCGGCGTGCATGCACAGCAGCACGGTGTCCTCGCCGGTCACGGTGAACTCGCCGGACTCGACACCCTCCCGCACCACGGAGCGGAACACCCTGTCGTGCCGGCGGCGCAGGTCCTTGATCCGCTCCCGCTGCCGGTCCGGCCACTCGTCGGGGGCCAGGAACAGCCGCAGCGCCGCCGGGTGGTCGCGGACCGCGACGGTGACCTGCTCGCGGACCAGCGCCCGCAGCCGGCGCCCGGCCGGCCCGCCGGTGTCGGCGAGCAGCCGCTCCAGCCTGGCGATCCAGTCGTTGCCCAGTGCCTCGATCGCGGCGGTGACCAGCTCGTCCTTGCTGGCGAAGTAGTAGTAGAGCGAGCCCTTGGTGACGTCGAGCCGCTCGGCGATGTCGTCCAGGCTGACCCCGTCGTAGCCGCGCTCGCCGAACAGCGCGGCGGCCACCGACAGGATCTCCTGGATGCGCCGGTCGCGCTTGCGCGCCACGCGCTCCCCCATCCGTACCTCCGCCCGGTCGACAGCGGCGAATACTAACCCTAGGGTCAGCTATTGACTCATGCGTCAAACTTCGGTGAGGGAGCTGCGGCGGTGACGGCCTACCAGTACGAGGACATCCGCTACGAGATCGACGGCCCGGTCGCGGTCATCACGATCAACCGGCCGGAGCGGTACAACGCGTTTCGCGGCAAGACCGTCGACGAGCTGATCAGGGCGTTCCGCGCGTCGTGGGCGGACAGGGCGGTGCAGGCGGTGATCTTCACCGGCGCCGGGGACAAGGCGTTCTGCTCCGGCGGCGACGTCAAGCAGCGCGCCGAGACCGGCGACTACGGCCCGACCGAGAGCGGCATGTTCGAGATCGGCTACCTGCACAAACTGATCAGGGACATCCCGAAGCCGGTGATCGCGGCGGTGAACGGGCTCGCGGTCGGCGGCGGGCACGTGCTGCACGTGCTGTGCGACGTGTCGATCGCCAGCGAGACCGCGCGGTTCGGCCAGGCCGGGCCCCGGGTCGGCTCGTTCGACGCCGGGTTCGGGTCGGCGTACCTGGCGCGGGTCGTCGGCGAGAAGAAGGCGCGCGAGATGTGGTACTGGTGCCGGCTCTACTCCGCCGAGCAGGCCGAGCGGATGGGCCTGGTCAACGCGGTGGTGCCGGCGGAGAAGCTGCTGGACGAGGCCAAGGCGTGGGCGTTCGAGGTGGCCGAGAAGAGCCCGACGGCGATCAAGTTCCTCAAGCAGTCGTTCAACGCCGACACCGACCACCAGGCCGGGTTGTCCAACCTGGCGATGTCCGCGCTCGACCTGTTCGTCGACTCCCCCGAGGGCAAGGAGGGCGCCGCCGCGTTCGCCGAGAAGCGCAAGCCCGACTTCGCCCCGCACGTGCACTGGCACTGACGTGGGTCGCCTCCCGGACAAGATCGCGATCGTCACCGGCGCCGGGCGCGGCATCGGTCGGGCCATCGCGGAGAAGCTGGCCGCCGAGGGCACCACCGTGGTGGTGGCCGACGTCGACGGCGACACCGCCTCGGCCACCGCGGCGGCGGTCGGCGGCCTTGGCGTCACCGCCGACGTGACCTCGCCGGAGTCCGTGGCGGCGCTCGCCTCGCGAGTGTGGGATCGCTACGGGCGGATCGACGTGCTGGTGAACAACGCCGGCTGGGACAAGGTCGGCCCGTTCCTGGACTCCGACCCGGCGGACTGGGACCGGATCATCAAGATCAACCTGTACGGCGTGCTGAACGTCTGCAAGGCGGTGCTGCCGCTGATGGTGTCCCGGGGCGCCGGCGCGGTGGTCAACATCGGCTCGGACGCCGGGCGGGTCGGCTCGTCCGGGGAGGCGGTGTACTCCGCGACCAAGGGCGGCGTCATCGCGTTCACCAAGACGCTGGCCCGGGAGATGGCCCGGCACCGGATCCGGGTCAACTGCGTCTGCCCGGGGCCGACGGACACCCAACTGTTCGCCGAGCTCGGCGGCGACGACCCGAAGCTGCGCGAGGCCCTGACCAGGGCGATCCCGTTCCGCCGCCTGGCCGAGCCGGAGGACCTGGCCAACATGGTCGCGTTCCTGGCCTCCGACGAGGCCGGCTACGTGACGGGCCAGACGGTGAGCGTCAGCGGCGGGCTGACCATGAGCTGACCGGTCACGCTGTAACACCTGCCTCGCTGCGCTCGGCGTGCATGGCGTTCGCATGCGTCGGTTGGCACTTGCGTCGTGGGCTCACGCCGGAACACCTGCCTCGCTGCG
>NZ_JIAI01000016.1 GCF_000620785.1 Actinospineispora acaciae DSM 45401
AGGCCTGGCAACGCGCCGCCGCCCACGGCGGACCAGCCGACCTGCCCCGCCAAACCGACGCCACCGTCCACGTGCTGACCGTGGTCGCCAACGGCACCGTCGCCCTCGGCAACCACATCCTGTCCATCGGCCGCACCCACGCCGGCACCACCGTCACCCTGCTACGCCATGGTGACCACATCACCGCCTACGCCCCCCAAGGCGAACCCCTGGGCCAACTCATGATCAACCCCACACGCCGCTACCAAGGCACACTCCGCACCCCAGCAGTCTGACCAACAAGATCACAAACAGCGTCACATGTCCCGAGACAAACCCCTGACAGATCAGCTGAGACATGACAGTCGCTATGGCGGCCCTAGCCACTCACGGCTTAGGCTCACGCGGTGCGCCAGGCAGCAGCGTTGCTTGCCATCAGCGGGCTCGCCGCCGTGCTGGTGACCGGTTGTGCGAACCCCTCGCCGCCGGCACCGCCGGCCGCCCCACACTACGCACTCCCCGACCGCCCGGTCCGGCCCAGCGAGAAGCCGCTCACGCTGCCGCCCCGGACCGAGGGCGACACCCAGTTCACCCTGATCGGCCTGACCACGCTGAACTCCATCCTCGGCAGCCACGCCGAGATGGAGCCCAAGGGCCAGTACGTCCGGATCCGGCTGGTCGTGGTCAACACCGGGCGCTCCGGCGTGGACTTCGACACCAAACGCCAGCAGCTCGTGACCGCCGACGGCGTGGCGCACGACGTGGACCCGCAGGCGATGCTGATCAAGCGCCAACCCTCGGAGTTCGACCTCGGCGCGAACGTGCGTGTCGAGTTCGACCTGTACTACGACGTGCCGCGCGAGGCCCGCCCGGTGGCGCTGCGGGTGCACGGCGGCCCCACCCTCACCGACCTGCAGGACCTGGAGTCGACGGACATCCCGGTGGGCTAACGCCGCCGATCGATCAGCGCGCCCAGCCCGTCCAGCACCCTGGCCAGCCCGAACTCGTAGGCGTGCGCCGGCCCGTACGCGGCGCCGTGCGCGGCCCCGGCCGCCGCGCCGACCCTGGCGGAGATCGGGTAGCGCGAAGGGTCGAACACCCGCTCCAGCACCGGCGCCACCCGCTCCCACCACCGCTCGTCGCCGGCCGAGCCCTCCGGGCGCTGTGCCCGCGCATCGGCGGCCGCACGCGCCCACGCCTGCACGAACCCGAGCAGGTAGGTCAACGCCGCGTCCATCTCGACGTCGTCGAGCCCCAGCCCGTCCAGCGCGGCCAGCTCGTGCTCGTACTTCGCGCTCATCCCCGGCCCCAGCGGCGGACGGACCGTGGAGACCTCCGCCGCCCACGGATGCCGCTCGAACAGCGCCCGGTTCTCCTCCGCCACGGCCGTCAACCGCGCCCGCCACGGCTCCCCGGAGGTGTCCGTCCGAGGCATCCGCGCGTACGCCGCGTCCAGCATCAGGTCCAGCAGCTCCGCCTTGCCGGGCACGTAGGTGTACAAGGTCATCGGCGCCACCCCGAGCTCGGTGGCCACCCGCCGCATGGTCACCGCGTCCAGCCCCTCGGCGTCGGCCACCGCCGTGGCCGAGGTGACCACCGCGTCGATGCTCAACCCCTGCCGGGGGCCGCGCCTCGCTGTCCCGGTGTCGAGCCGCCACAGCAGCTCCAGGGTCCGGACCGGGTCGCCGCCGCCGCTGCGTTCGGATGCCACGGGAACTCCTCGCGCCTCTCAACGTTGTACGCTGTACATTGTACGAAGTACGGCGTTCTCACCGCACCGAGGAGGCTACATGCACATCAGCTCAACGGCCGTGTCGCTCAACGTGAAGGACCCGGCGGCGTCCAGCCGGTTCCTGGTCGACCACTTCGGCTTCACCGAGGAGATGGCCGACCACGAGCACGGGTTCGCCTCGCTGTCCCGCGAGGACGTCGGGATGAACGTGGCGTTCCTGCGCATCGGCATGCCGACCCTGCCCGCCGACCAGCGCAACGAACACGCCGCGGGCCTGATCCTGGCCTTCGTCGTGGACGACCTGGAAGGCGAGCTGGCCCGCCTGCAGGCCGAGGGCGTGGCCATCACCATGCCGCTCACCGAGGAGGAGTGGGGCGAGCGCGCCTTCCAGACCCGCGATCCCAACGGCGTGATCGTCCAGCTGCTGGACTGGAAGGCCGCCGCCTCTTAAGGCCGGATCCGTCGATCACCGTCCATCTGCATCTCGGTGTCCAGGTCGCCGCCCAGGTAGGCGGCCTGGACCTCGGGATCGGTGAGCAGCTCGCTGGCCGGCGCCGACTTGACCACCCGACCGGTCTCCAGCACGTACGCCCGGTCGGCCAGCTGCAGCGCCTGCGAGGCGTTCTGCTCCACCAGCAGCACGGTGGTGCCCCGCCGGTTGATCTCCGAGATGATGGTGAAGATCTGCGCGACCAGGATCGGCGCCAGCCCCATCGACGGCTCGTCCAGCAGCAGCACCTTGGGCTGGGCCATCAGCGCCCGCCCGATGGCGAGCATCTGCTGCTCGCCGCCGGACATGGTGCCGCCGGCCTGGGACCTGCGTTCGGCCAGCCGAGGGAACAGCTCGTAGACCTCGACCAGCCCGCTGTCCCGCGCCCCCTTCTTGGCATAGCTGCCCATCAGCAGGTTCTCCTGCACGGACATGCCGGGGAAGATGCCGCGCCCCTCCGGGGCCTGCCCGATGCCGGCGACCACCCGCAGGTGGCCGGGCATCCGGCTGATGTCGTTGCCGTCGAAGTGGATCCGGCCCGACGTCAGCGGCCGCAGCCCGGAGATGGTCTTCAGCGTCGTGGTCTTGCCGGCGCCGTTCGCCCCGATCAGGGCCACGATCTCACCGGCGTCGACCCGCAGGCTGACGCCCTTCAACGCGGCGATCTTGCCGTAGTGCACCTGGATGTCGTTGACCTCAAGAAGCATCGGCCGGCGCCCCCAGGTAGGCCTCGATGACCTTCGCGTTGGCTCGCACCTCACGCGGCAGCCCCTCGGCGATCTTCTGTCCGAAGTCGAGCACCGTGATGTGGTCGCTGAGGTCCATCACCACGCCCATGTCGTGCTCGATGAGCAACACCGTGCGACCGGTGTCGCGGATGCGGCGGATGAGGTCCTGCAACGACCGCTTCTCCGCCGGGTTCATCCCGGCCGCCGGTTCGTCGAGCAACAGCAGCTTGGGTTCGGTCGCCAGCGCACGGGCGATCTCCAGGCGGCGTTGGTCGCCGTACGGCAGGTTCTTCGCCGTCTCCCCGGACCGGGCCGAGATGCCGACGAACTCCAGCAGCTCGGCCGCGACCGCACGGCCCTGCTTCTCCTCCCGGTAGTGCCACGGCAGGCCGAGCGCCGCGCCCACCGCCCCGGTGCGGTGGTGGGCGTCGGCGCCGACCATGACGTTCTCCAGCGCGGACATGTTGGCGAACAGCCGGATGTTCTGGAACGTGCGGGCCACGCCGCTCTTCGCGATGCGGAACCGTTTCATCCGGTCGATGCGCCTGCCCCGGAACCGCACGGCGCCCTCGGTGGGCCGGAACACGCCGGTGACCACGTTGAACACCGTGGTCTTGCCGGCGCCGTTCGGGCCGATCAGCGCCGCGATCTCACCGTCCGCGACCGTCAGGTCCACCTCGCGCAGCGCCGTGACGCCGCCGAAGCGCATGGTCACCTTGTCCAGCTCCAGCGCCGGTTCGGTCACTTGGTCACCTCCGCGGGTGCCGCCGAGGTCGGATCGGCGACCTCGGCCCCCAGTGCGCCGCTGCCGGTGCCGGTATCGGCCATCTCCGCCTTGCGCCGACGCGACGGCAGCAGCCCCTGCGGCCGCAGCGCCATCGTCAGCACCAGCGCCGCCCCGAACACCAGGATGCGGTAGTCCGCGAACCCCCGGAACCGCTCGGGCAACCAGGCGATCAGGAACGCGCCGAGGATGACCCCCGGCAGGTTCCCCGACCCGCCCAGCAGCACCGCCGCCAGGATCGTCGCGGACAGGATGAACGGGAAGTTGGGCGGCGCGATGAAGATCACCTTGCCGGCCCACACCACCCCGGCCAGCCCGCCGATCATGGCCCCGATCGCGAACGCGAGCAGCTTGAACCGGAAGGTCGGCACGCCCATCAGCTCGGCGGCGTCCTCGTCCTCCCGGATCGCCGTCCAGGCCCGCCCCACCCGGCTGCGCTCCAGCCGCAGCGAGAACACGATGGCCAGCACGATCGCGGCCACCACCAGGTAGTAGTACGGCAGCGGGTCGAGCAGGAACTCCTCGCCGAAGATCGGCGGCGGGTGCGGCACCGGGGTCAGGCCCCGCGCGCCGCCGATCTCGTTGGTGTTCACCGCCGTGATCCGCACGATCTCGCCGAAGCCCAGCGTCACGATGGCCAGGTAGTCACCGCGCAGCCGCAGCGTCGGGGCACCGAGGATCACCCCGGACACCGCCGCCAGCCCCATCCCGAGCACCACCGTGGGCCAGAACGTGAAGCCGTGCTTGATGCCCAGGTAGGCCAGCGTGTACGCGCCGATGGCGAAGAACGCGACATAGCCGAGGTCGAGCAGGCCGGCGTGACCGACCACGATGTTCAGCCCGATCGCCAGCAGGATGTACGTCCCGATCGGGTTGAACAGCAGGGACGTCCAGTCGGTGTACGGCGACATCACCGAGCCGATGACCGGGCTGGGCGCCACGATCGCCAGCGCCAGCAACAGCCCGTACACGATCCAGCGCTGCCAGCGCGGCGCGCCCGCCCACCTGTCCCTCACCCCGTCGGCGACCGTGCCCATGACGTGCCGGGCCCGGTCGAGCGGGCCGCCGATGCGTTCCCGGGCGCTCATGCTCGGGCCTGCTGCAGGGACTCGCCGAGGATGCCCGTCGGCCGGAACAGCAACACGACGACCAGGATGACGAACGCGATGACGTCCTTCCACTGGGAGCCGAAGAAGATGGCGCCCCAGTTCTCCACCAGGCCCAGCATCACGCCGCCGACCAGCGCGCCTCGAATGTTGCCGATCCCGCCGAGCACCGCCGCCGTGAACGCCTTGATGCCGAGCACGAAGCCGATGTTGTAGCGGATGTTCTCGAACTCCATCGCGTAGAGCACGCCGGCCACCCCCGCCATCGCGCCACCGAGCAGGAAGGTCAGCCGGACGATCGTGTTGATGTTGACGCCCATCAGCACCGCCGCCTCCGGGTCCTGCGCGGTGGCCCGGATGCCCCGGCCGATCCTGGTCCGCGCGACCAACTGGTCCAACGCCACCATCATCACCACCGCGGCGATGAAGATGACCACGTGGTCGGACTTGACCTCGGCGCCGAAGATGGTGAACACCGTGTCCCTGTCGACCAGCCTCGGCACCGCCGCGTCGATCCGACCCGGCTTGTTGAACACCTCGGGGATGACCACGAGCGCGAACAGCTCCTGCAGGAACAGCGAGGCGCCGATGGCCGAGATCAGTGCGGCCAGCCGCGGCGCGTTTCGCTTGCGCAACGGACGGTAGGCCAACACCTCCAGCAGCATTGCCGCGCCGCCCGACGCGATCATCGCCACCACTATCAGCACCAGCATCATCCCGATCAGGGCGACTCCGGTCTGCGGGCCGGGCAACCCGACCAGGGTGAGCACGAACAACGCGGCGAACGTACCGATCATGAAGATTTCGGAGTGGGCAAAGTTGATCAAGCGGAGGACGCCGTAGACCATTGTGTAGCCGAGGGCGACCAGCGCATAGATCGAACCGACAACGAGGCCCCCAAGGGTGCTGGGGCCGAACTGTTGTATGAAGTCATTGAGCACTGGCGAGTTTGCTTTCGTGCCGGCGCACCTGACGTGCGCAAGTCGGATAGCCCGAAACCGCGCCGGGGAGCGGTCGCCTCAGCGATCCGCTACCCCGGCGCGGCCGGATGACGGGTCAGCTGAGCTTGGCCTGCTTGGCGTTGCCGAGCAGCTCGATCTTCCCGTTCTTGATCTGGTGGATGAAGATGTCGTTACTCGCCACGTTGCCGTTGGGCTGGAACTTCGTCTCCTTGGAGACGCCCTGGAAGCTCACCGTCTTGAGGAACTCGTTGATCGCCTCAGGGGTGGTGGCGCCGGACTGGACCGCCTTGGTGAACGCGGTCGCCGCGTCGTATCCCTCCGTCGAGTAGACGGCGGGGTCGATGCCGAACTTGGCCTTGTAGTCGTCGTAGAACTTCTTCAGCGGACCCTGGGCCGCGGTCGCGCCGGGCACCGCGCACGGGCACCCGATGACCGCGCCCTCGGCCGCCGGCCCGCCGGCGCCGCGCACCAGCCCGACGTCCAGGCCGCCGTCACCGGTGGAGAACACCGCGGTCACGCCGGCGTCGCGGAGCTGCTTGAGCAGCCGGCCGCTGGTCGCGTAGTAGCCGCCGAAGAAGATCACGTCCGGGCTGGCCGCCTTGACCTTCGCCACCGTGGAGGAGACGTCCGAGGCGGTCTGGGCGAACTGGTCGCGGTCGACCGCCACGCCCTTGGCCTTGAGCTGGTTCATCACCGCATCGGCCAGCCCGACCCCGTACTCCTGGTCATCGCTGATCACGAAGGCCTTCTTGGGGCTCTTCGCCGCGACCAGGAAGTCCGCGATGGCCGGACCCTGTGCGGAGTCCGCGGCGACCACGCGGTGGAAGTACTTCCAGCCGTTGTCCGCCAGCGCCGGGTTGGTGGCCGAGGCGGAGATGTGCGGAAGCTTGGCCTGCTCCAGGATCGGGTCCGACGCCTTGGACTCGCCGGAGAAGCCCGGACCGATCAGCCCGACCACCTTGTCCTGTTGGATGGCTTTGGTGATCAACGGCACGGCCTGGTCGGGCGTGCCCTGGCTGTCGTACTCGATCATTTCGATCTTCTTGGGCGGGTTCGTCGCGTTGTATGCGTCGAAGACCATCTTCGCGCCGTTTCGTGGCGGGATGATCAGCCCTGAGTTCTCGCCGGTGAGGTCGCCGAGGAAACCGATCTTCACGGTGTCCCCGCCGCCGGAGGAGCCGGCGCCTCCGCCGCCTCCCCCTCCCCCTCCGCCGCATGCCGAAAGTGCCAACGCACCGGCGGCGAGCAGCGCGGCGGCCGCCATTGCCGTCCGCTTGCGACTCATTCTGGTCCCCTCCTGCAGGTATGCGAGCCGTGTCGAGCGACGGTTCCCCGAACCCGTCTGAAGACACCTCACCCGATCGTGAGCGTGGCGGCAACCTAATGGACCTTGCCCGCCTGCGCCATCCCAGGCGCGGGGCTCTTTACCAGACCGCAACCGTGGAGACGCCGTGCGTCATCGTTCGGCTGCACAGCGCAACCGAATGCACGCGTACGGCCGTCTCCACTCGGCCGCTGGGGTCAGGAGGGAGGGTTGAGTCCGTTGATAACAGCATCGGCGACCGCGCGCATCGTACTCCGGCGGTCCATCGCCGTGCGCTGAATCCAGCGGAAAGCTTCCGGCTCGGACATCCCGTTCTTGCTCATCAACAGGCCCTTGGCCCGGTCGACGACCTTGCGGGTCTCCAGCCGCTCGGTGAGGGTGGCGACCTCGTTCTCCAGCGCCTGCATCTCGGCGAACCGGCTCACCGACAGCTCGATGGCCGGCACCAGCTCGTGCCGGGCGAACGGCTTGACCAGGTACGCCATCGCGCCGGCGTCCCTGGCCTGCTCGATGAGGTCGCGCTGGCTGAACGCGGTGAGCATGACGACCGGGGCGATGCGCTCGCCCACGATCGTGCCGGCGGCGGAGATCCCGTCCACCTTGGGCATCTTGATGTCCATGATCACCAGGCTCGGGCGCAGCTCGCGGGCCAGCTCGACGGCGGCCTCACCGTCGGCGGCCTCCGCGACCACGTCGTATCCCTCCTCGCGCAGCATCTCGGCCAGGTCGAGGCGGATCAACGCCTCGTCCTCGGCGATCAGGACGCGGTGCGTCACGGTGGACGCCTCGCCCTGGGGTTGCCGGGGCGCGGCAGCCTTAGTCACGGCGTTCTCCCTTGTCGCGGGTCGGGGCGGAGTTACCCAGAGTACCGGGCTACCCTGTCGCCATGATGTGATCTCGGTGGCCGAGCGACGTGATGGTCATCCCAGCCCCCGTAGCCCAATCGGCAGAGGCAGCGGACTCAAAATCCGTCCAGTGTGCGTTCGAGTCGCACCGGGGGCACATCGTCGGCCAGGGAACCGGGGAGCCATGGGTGTTGTCGACCTCGAGGGTCGCTACCGCGGGTACCTTGCCTGTCTCAACGAGCGGCGCCTCGACGATCTCCCGGAGTTCGTGCACGACCCCGTGGTGCACAACGACCGGACGCTGAGCGTCGTCGAGTTCCAGGAGCTGCTGCGCCGCGACGCGACCGAGATCCCTGACCTGTACTACGCCGTCGAGCTGTTGGTGGTGCAGGGCGAGCGGGTGGCCTGCCGCATCCGGTTCGACTGCACGCCGACGGCGAGCTTTCGCGGCATCCCGCCCAGCGGTCGGCCGATCTCGTTCGTCGAGCATGTGTTCTACAGCTACCGGGACGGCAGGATCGCGGAGATCTGGTCTCTGATCGACATGGACGCGGTCAGGGAGCAACTGAGCCGCTGACGGCTAGCCTCGGCGGTTGTGACCCGGGTTCATCGGCTTGTCGGCGCGGCGGGTTCGACGGCGTACTACGCGTCGATCGCACAGGCGGACCAGTGCTTAGAGGGCACCGTGCGGCATCGGCTGCGGCCGGAGGTCGGCGACGGCACGATCGAGGTGACGTCGTTGCCGGGCGGGTTCCAGGTCGCGCGGTACGACGTCGCGTTCAGGGGTGGGCACCGGGTTGGGTTCGCGTTTCCTGGCGATCATTTCGAGCTGGAGCACTGTGTCGACGGGCGGCTGAGGGTCAGCGAGGCGAGTACCGGCGACGGCGACCTGCACGCCCGCTCGGTGGCGCTGAGCCCTCGGTGCGCCACGGACGGTGTGGTCGCGCACGGCGACGGCGAGCGGTACCGGGCGGTGTCGATCACCGGGACCTGGAGCGGGGTGGAGTCCTGGCTCGGCGGCCTCGGTGGGGGCGCGCTGTCGGACAACCGGCCGGAGCGTGTCGCGCGCGAGCAGTACCTGGGGCGGTCCGCCGCGTTGCGGCCGGTGGCGGGTCCGCTGGAGGAGATCTTCGTGCACCGACGCGCGTCCCCGGGGCGGCTGCTGTTCATCCAGTCGCGGCTGGTGGCGGCGTTGTCCGCGCTGGTGGACGCGCTCGCGGTGACCGAGCCGGATCCTGGGGGCCGGGTTCTGGATGACCACGAGGTGGCCGCGCTGCGCCGCGTCCCCGACCTGCTCTGGCGGGAGCGCCACGCGCCGCCGACGCTGGCCGAGCTGGCCCGGGCGTCGTCGATGTCGGTCCGCCGTCTCGGCACCGGGTTCCGTGCGCTGTACGGGACGTCGGTGATGGAGTACCACCGGCGTCGCTGCCTGGAGCGGGCCGCGGCACTGCTGGTCGAGACGGACTGGCCGGTGGCGCGGATCGGGCACGAGGTCGGCTACGCCTCGGCCAGCAACTTCGGGTACGCCTTCCGCCGCGACCGGGGTACCAGCCCCGCCCGTTTCCGACGCGCGCACTCGTAGACGAGCACCGCGCTCCACATTCCTGAGCACCTCGCTCGACACCGCTTCACGGCCCTGGCGCCGACCATGTGGCACGTGAATGCCGCGTCCGCCCGCGTCCGTTGGGTGCTCGTCCTCGTCGTGCCTCTGGTGCTCGCCGTGTCTGTCGGCTGTGGCGTGCCACGACCCGCCTCAGTTCGCGCGAGTGACAGTCCGGGACGAACGGTCTCGATGCTGGACGACACCGGCGCGCCCGTTACCCAGACGTTCCACGCGCCGCCCGCCCGGGTCGTGGTGATCGGCCAGAACCTGCTCGAGACGATGATCGACTTCGGCCTCGCCGACCGGATCGTCGGCATCGCCTATCTCGACGGCGAGGAGTCACCGCACGCCGACGTGATCGCCACCCTGCCCAAGCTGGCCAAGGAGCTGCCGTCCGCGGAGGCCGTGCTCGCGCGGCACCCCGATCTGATCCTGTCCATGTCGTTCGCGATGACCTCGCGGAACCTGGGCACCGTCGCCACGTGGAACGCCCTCGGCGTCGGCGTCGTGCTCGCCGACAACTACGCCCCGGGCCGGGACATCGGCTCGTTCTTCGCCGACGTCCGTGCCATCGGCCTCGCCTTCGACATCACCGATCGCACCGAGGCCTACCTCGCTCGGGAGCGGTCGAGCCTGGACCGGACCCGGTCGGTTGCGGCGACGGCCCCGACCCGACCACGGGTGCTGCTCATCTCGAAGGGCGGGACGGTCGCGCTGTACAACTACTATTCGCCGCCGCTCAGCCTCGTCGACGACCTGGTCGGCATCGCCGGCGGGACCTACCTGGAGCCGTTCCGGGAGCTGTACGCGCCGCTCTCGCTCGAATCGATCATCACGATCGCCCCGGACGTCATCGTCCTGACGCAGTGGCGGCAGAGACCCGGGGCCGCCGAGCTCCTCGGCGACGAGCGGCTCCGGCTGGTACCGGCGATCCGGGACGGCCGGGTGCTGACGTTGGACTACCCCACGGCCGTTGGCGGCACGGTGCGGCTGGGTGAGGTGGCGGACGGCCTCGCGCGGTTCCTGCACCCCGAGCTGGCCTTCGACCGATGAGCGTCGGCTCCCCTCGGGCGGCTGGGACGCGGGCGCTCGTCTTCGTGCTCGCCGGGCTCTCGGCGGTGTCGCCGTTCGCCACCGACATGTACGCGCCCGGGTTCCCTGAGATCGCGGCATCGTTCGCCACCTCGGAGGCGACCGTCCAGCTCTCCCTGACGGCCTGCCTGGTCGGGATCGCCGCGGGACAGCTCGTGCTCGGCCCGGTCAGTGATGCGATAGGGCGACGGCGCCTGTTGCTGGCCGGTTCGGCGTTGTTCACGGTGTTCTCGGTGGTGTGCGCGCTCGCTCCGTCCATCGCCGTGTTCGATGTCGCCCGGCTGCTGCAGGGAGTCGCGGGCAGCGCTGGGTTGGTGATCGGGCGAGCGGTCATCGGCGACCGGTTCGCCGGCACCCAGGCGGCTCGCACGCTCGCGACGCTCAGCGTGATCGCGATGACCGCACCGGTGCTGGCTCCGGTCGCGGGCGGGGTTCTCCTCGGTGTGGGCTCGTGGCGGCTGGTGTTCGTGGCGCTGGCGGTAGCCGGGCTGTTGCTGCTGGCCGCTGTCTGGGCGTGGGTTCCCGAGTCGCTGCCCGTGTCGCGGCGCCGCTCCGGTGGGGTGCGGGCCGTGCTCGCCGCGATGGGCGGGCTGCTGCGGCGCCGCGAGCTGGTCGGCTACCTGCTCGTCATGGGCTGCGGCCTGGGCGCCCTGTTCGCCTACATCAGCGGCGCGCCGTTCGTCTTCCAGGGCACGTACGGCCTGTCCCCCACCGGTTACAGCCTCGTCTTCGCCACCAACGCCGTCGGCACCGTGCTGGCCGCCGCGCTGTTCGGCCGGCTGGCGGGGCGCGTGCGGCTCAACTCCCTGCTCGTCACCGGCGTGGCGCTCACGGTGGCCGCCCCGACGACGCTCGTGCTCCTGCTCGCCGCCGGCATCAGCACGCTCGCCACCACCTGGGCCTGCCTGTTCGGCCTGACGCTCGGCTTCGGAATCCTCCTACCCGCCGCGACCACCATCATCCTGGCCGTCGGCCACGACGCCCCCGGAGCCGCCTCCGGCCTGCTCGGTTTCGCCCAGTTCGTACTCAGCGCCACCGCCGCTCCCCTCCCCGCCGCCACGGGCACCACCACCGCCCTGTCAACAGCCGTGACCGTGCTGACGTTCGTACTCCTCTCCGCCGCCGCACTGGTCGCCCTCGCCCGACCGTGGCAAGGCCATGGTGAGCGTCACGGCTTGAGGGCTACGGCTCCGTAGGTGGCGATTGGGTTGATGGTGCCGACCTCTACGGGGTCGGGGCGCCACTCGGTGAGGGTGACCAAGCCTGGGTCGACCAGGTCCAGGCCGTCGAAGAGTTGGCGGACCTGGTCGACGGTGCGCGCGGTGTAGGGCACGCCGCCGGTCTCGGCGTACAGGGCGCAGAGGTCCACGAAGCCTTGGGTCTGGTCGGTGCCGTCGGAGAGGATCAGGGCGCTTCCGGACGGCATGGGGGCCAGGATTCGGGAGACGATGGAGTGGGCCAGGTCGAGGGTGGCCACGTGGCCGAGCACGCCCATGAACAGGACGCCGACGGGGCGGTTGAAGTTCAGGACGTTGCGGGCGTCGGAGAGGATCAGCTCGGGGTCGTGGAGGTCGGCGTCGATGTAGGCGGTGACGCCTTCCGGGGTGGTGTTGGTCAGCAGGGCGCGGGCGTGAGCTAGTACGAGCGGGTCGTTGTCCACGTAGACGATCCGGGAGTCCGGCGCCACGGACTGGGCGACCTCGTGGGTGTTCTGCATGGTGGGCAGGCCGGTCCCTACGTCCAGGAACTGGCGGATGCCGCGTTCGCCGGCCAGGTATCGGACCGCGCGGATGAGGAACTGGCGCGACTGTTTGGCCTCGGTGGCGATGTCCGGATACACCGCGACCGCGGCGTCGCCGGCCTCCCGGTCGACCGGGTAGTTGTCCTTGCCGCCCATCCAGTAGTTCCAGATCCGCGCCGAGTGCGGCACGTCGAACCGGATCTGGTCGTGCGCTGCGTCAACCACGGTGACTAGGTGTAGCACGTTCGGGGCTCGGCCACAGTCAGTGATCTCCGGGCTCGGGGCTTTCGACGTAGACCGCGGAAGGGACGGTGGCGCGGGCGGTGGTCAGGCGTTCGGCGAGGTCGGGGTGGAGCATGCCGAGCGCCTGGTCGGGGCGGGACCACTGCCAGGCGTCCAGCTCGCTCTCGCGGAGGTGGATCCGGGCGGCGAGGGCGGCGGCATCGTGGGTGCCCATGGCGAAGATGAAGGTGAACCGGGCACTGCGGCCGGGGCGCACCGGGGGGTTCCAGCCGAGGGCGTGCAGCGGGCCGGGTTCGAGGTCGAGGCCGAGCTCCTCGCGGACCTCGCGGCGGCAGGCGGCGGCGGGTGACTCGTTCTGTTCGATCAGGCCGCCGGGGAGGTGCCAGCGGTGGTCGCCGGTGGGGCGGACGATCAGCCAGTGTCCGTGCAGGTCAGTGATCAGGCCGCGGGCGGTGGCGGGGTGCGCCGGTGGGGTGCGGGTCACGGACGGTCACGGTACGGGTCAGCGGGCGCGGTCGTAGGTCAGGGCGATCTCGCCGAGCGTGCCGGTCTCCTGGTGGGTGAGCGTCCACCTGGACGCGGGCAGGCCGTCGTCGAACAGGCGCCGGCCTCCCCCGGCGATCTCGGGGCAGACCATGAGGAACAGGCGGTCGAGCAGGTCGGCGGCGAGCAGCGGCTTGATGACGCTGGCGCTGTTGTTGACGAGGATGTCGCCTTCGCCGGTGGCCTTGAGCTCGGTGACGACGTCCACGACGGGGGCATTCAGCACCCGGGTGCGCTCCCAGGGCGGCTCGGTCAGCGTGGTGGAGAGGACCACCTTCTCCACGTCGACCAGCCACTTCGCGTAGCCCCGGTCACGGGGGTCGGCGTTCTCGTCGTCGGCGACCGACGGCCAGAAGCCCATGAAGCCCTCGGCGTTGCGGCGGCCGAGCAGGGCCGTTGTGGCGCCCGTCCAGATACGGGTGAGGTGGTCGCGGGCGACCTCGGTGACCGCGTACGGGACGATCGCGCCCAGGTCGCCGGGCCCGCCGGGGCCGTTGTAGCGCCCGTCGAGGGTCAGGCTCATGCTCGCGGACACGCGGCGGCCGGTGGAGTTGGTCATGGCTGTTTCCTCTCGGGTGGGGTGTCGCCGACGGCGGCGGCGAGGTTGTCGAGGACCTGGCCCCAGCCGGTGCGGATGCCGGCGATGTAGGGGACGGCCTCGGTCGTCGTGTCGGTGATGCTCAGGTGGAGTCGCAGCCGGGTGCCGGCCCCGGTGGCGGCGAGGGTCAGGTCGTAGTGGCCGGTGAACGAGACGGCGCCGGCCGCGTCCAGCACCGACAGGTCGAACACGAGGTGCTCGGGTTCGCGCGCGGTGTGGACGTGCCCCTCGGAGCGGTACCGGCCCTCGGCGTCGCGGTACTCCAGGACGGCGCGACCGCCCGGCTTCGGATCGAGGACGCAGTCGGTGACCGTCAGCGACGGCGGCGCCCACCAGGACGCGAGCAGGCCCGGGTCGACCCAGTGCCGCCAGACGACGTCCGGGGGCGCGGGCAGCAGGCGGTCGAACGAGAACGTGCGCCCGTCCGCCCAGCGGTCCCGGTCGGCGACGGCGGACTCCGCGTCGATGGCGGCGCGGTACCGGGCGATGACGTCTCGCTGGCCCTCGTGCGCCTCGATGGTCCCGAGCAGCTCCCCCAGCCGGCGCGCCAGGGCCGCCAGGGGCGCGGGCTCGACCGCGTAGACGCGGCGTTGGCCCAGCGGGTAGACGGTGACCAGGCCGGCGCGGGCCAGGGTCTGCAGGTGCTTGGTGGCCTGCGGCTGGCGCAGGCCGGTCAGCTCGGCCAGCTCGCCGACGGACCGGGGGCGCTCGGCCAGCAGCTCGACGATGCGCCAGCGTGCGCCGTCCCCCAGCGCCGATGCGATCCGATCCATGACACGAAGTATTCACCGAACTGAATATTCATGTCAAGGAATATCTTAGGAGATGGATCGGAGGCGCGGTCGACGGCGGAGCTGGTCGACGGCGTGGGCGGTGTGGTCGTCCTCGGGGAGGAAGACGATCAGTTGCTGGGCGTCCGAGGCGAGTTCGAGGGTCTCGCGGAGCAGTCGGAGCTCATGCCCGGCCGGGTGGTTCAGCCGCAGGACTTCGCGTCGCGGCACGACGTGGCGGTTCAGGCGGCGGGTGAAGTCCTGGCCGGCGAGCGGCGCCAGTTCGGCGGTGAGCCACTCGGAGTTCTCCACGGACGGCGCGAGCCACAGGTCGAAGACCCGCTCGTCGGCGATGGCGTCCCAGTCGGTGAAGAACGCCCGGGCGCGGGGGTCGGTGAAGACGTAGCGGGTGAGGTTCGGGGGGTCGGCGTCGAGCAGGCCGGTTGCGGCGGTGAGCGCCTCGAAGCCGGTGGTGTGGGCGAGGACGTCGCCGAGGCGGTTGGTCACGATGGCGATGCCCGGTTCCAGCAGGCGCAGCGTGGTCAGGACGGACGCCCGCACCTCTCGGCGCGGTGGTATCGGCTGGAAGTGGGCGGGGCATTGGGCGCCGGTGATCTTGGCGAGGTAGCGGAGGTGGTTGCGTTCGGAGGGGTCGAGGCTGAGTGCGTCGGCGAGGGCGTTGATGACCGCCGGCGAGGGGTGGCGGTCGCGGCCCTGCTCGATGCGGGTCAGGTACTCGACGCTGATGCCGGCGCGCGCGGCGAGGTCCAGCCGGCGCAGGCCCGGTGACCGGCGGCGGTCGCGGTCCGGCAGCCCGAGGGACTCGGGTTGGATGCTGTCGCGCTTGGCCCGGATGAAGTCCCCCAGCGGCTTGCCCATGCCGACGAGCGTATGGCGCCACCCGGTGATCCAGGGTGGCCCTGCGGGGGCCAGCCTGGGCACGGCCTGGCCATCGGCCCGGTGTGGGCTTGATCGTGCTGGGTATGAAGAAGACGCTGCTGGTGTGGGCGTTGCTGGTGGTGGCGGCGAACTTGCGGGCGAGCCTCACCGGCGTCGGGCCATTGCTGGATCAGGTCCAGACCGAGCTGGAGCTGGCTCCGGCGGTGGCGGGGCTGCTGAACACCGTGCCGCTGCTGGCGTTCGCGGTGATCTCACCGATCGTGCCGAAGCTGGCGGCCCGGTGGCGGCCCGAGCGGCTGCTCGGAGGCGCGCTCGTGGTGCTGGCGCTCGGGATCGCGGTCAGGTCGGTGCCCGCCGCGGTCGGGCTGTTCGTCGGGACGGTGCTGATCGGGGCGGGGGTTGCGGTGGGCAACGTGCTGCTGCCGAGCCTGGTCAAGCGCGACTTCCCGACCAGGATGGGGCTACTGACCAGCGCGTACGCCACTGTGATGGGAGGGGTGGCGGCGGTGGCGTCCGGGGTGGCGGTACCGATCAGCCAGGTCGCGCCGGGTGGTTGGCGCACCGCGTGGGGTTGCTGGATCGTGCTCGCGCTGGTGGCCGTCGTGCTGTGGTGGCCACAGGTGCGGTCGGCGAGGCCAGCGCCAGCGCCGTCGCCGGAGGCGGTTCACGGGCACCGGCTGCCCTGGCGGTCGGGGTTGGCGTGGGCGGTCACGGCGTTCATGGGGCTGCAGTCGTTGGGCTTCTACGTGGTGATCACGTGGTTGCCCCAGGTGTTCCAGGACAGCGGGGTGAGCGCGGCCGGAGCGGGCTGGCTGCTGTTCCTGTTCCAGGCCGTCGCGGTGCTGACCGGCCTGGCGGTGCCGGCCGCGCTGCGGTGGGCTCGTGACCAGCGCGCGCCGGCGGCGGTGAGCTCGGCGGTGCTGCTCGCCGGCTACCTCGGGCTGTTGGTGGCGCCGGGATGGGCCGCGCTGTGGAGCGTCGTCCTCGGGCTGGGCGGCGGGGCCTGCCTGGTGCTCGCGCTGGCCTTCCTCGGGCTGCGCGCCTCGGACGCGGACGGGGCGGGCGCGTTGTCGGCGATGGCGCAGTCGATCGGCTACCTGCTGGCCGCGGCGGGGCCGGTGGCGTTCGGCCTGCTGTACACCGTCGGCTCCGGGTGGCAGGCGCCGATCGTCCTGATGTGCGCCGCCTCGGCCGGCCAGGTGGTCGTCGCGATGGTGGCCGGCCGGGGCACGGTGGGGGTGCCGCGGTGAGGTCAGGTCAGCAGGCGGACCTTGGCGGCGACGAACTCGGAGTCGGTCAGCGCGCCGGCGGCGTACAGCTCGCCGAGCTTGGTCAGCTCGTCGACGATGCTGCCGGTGCCCGTGGCGGGCGGAACGGTCGGGCTGGCCGGGATGTTCTCGAACTCATGCATGGCGACGAGCCTTTCCGAAGGGGGAGTTGCCCGGTTCATCGGCGGCTGTGACCGCGCCGTTACGGTGAGGCGGTGGACGAGCGTCGCATGGTGAAGATCTCCAAATATCTCGCCAGGCACCTGCGGCACAGCCCGGGACGCATCGGCCTGAACCTCGACGAGCACGGCTGGGCGCGGGTGGACGACCTCCTCGCGGCGGCCGCGCGCCACGGCTTCCCGTTCACCGCGGACGAGCTGGAGCAAGTGGTCGAGAACAACGACAAGCGGCGCTACGCGTTCGACGACACCGGCGGCCGCATCCGCGCCAGCCAGGGACACTCGGTGGCCGTCGACCTAGAGCTGATCCCGACCGCTCCCCCGCCGGTGCTCTACCACGGCACCGTGGAGCGCTCGTTGTCCGCGATCCGGCGGGAGGGCCTGCGCCGGATGAACCGCCAGGCCGTGCACCTCTCGCCGGACCGGGCCACCGCCGTGCGGGTCGGCGCCCGGCGGGGCCGGCCGGTCGTGCTGGTGGTGGACGCGGCGCGGATGGCGGCGGACGGGCACGAGTTCCGGGTCAGCGCGAACGGGGTGTGGCTGGTCGACGCGGTGCCGGCGGAGTACCTGAGCTGAGCGGCGCGCCTATCGGCGGCCCGAGCGAGGTCGCAGGGTTCGCAGCAGCAGCGTCACGCCAACCACGACCGCGACCAGCCCGATCACCAGCCAGGTCCGCGATCCGGTCATGAAGCTGCCGCCGAGCAGGTTGGCGCCCTGCAGCGTCCAGACCGCGCCGATCAGCACGAGGACGACTCCGAGCGCGACGACGAGCCAGCGGGTCATGCATGAATTGTGCTCCCTCCCGCGCGGCACATCCCTAGGATTTCGTGGATGTCCGACCAGAATCCGCCCCCGCTCGCCTCCGGTGAGCGGGAGACACTGCTCGCACTGCTGCGCTTCCAGCGGGAGTCGCTGGTACGCAAGGTCACCGGGATCGAGGACGCCGCCGCGCGCAAGGCCGCCGTGGACAGCGGCACCAGCCTGATGTGGCTGGTCAAGCACCTGACCGAGGCCGAGGTCGTGTGGATGGTGCAGCGGTTCGCCGGGCGCGATGTCGAGCGCCCCGATGCCACCGTGCGACCGGAGGACACGATGGCCGCCGTCATCGAGGCCTACCGGGCGGCGTGGGCCGAGGTGGACGCGGTGGTCACGAACGCGCCGGACCTGGACGAGCCGAGGCGCGACGGGCGCGAGCCCCGGGTCAACCTGCGCTGGATCGTGGCGCACCTGCTGGAGGAGACGGCACGGCACGCCGGGCACGCCGACATCATCCGCGAGCTGATGGACGGCAAGACCGGCCGCTGAGCGAACCCGCGCGTCAGATACCCCCTCCCCGTATTACACCGATCGGCTGACGTTCCTTGAAATCCGCACGCCCGGTGTTAACGTCCGAGTCGGATACCCCCTAGGGGTACTCCAGGAAGGACGGAGAGATCATGAACCACGATCACGCGCACGGCGCCGGGACGATGGAGGCGGCGCCCGGCGGGGCGCACGGTGATCACATGGGGCACGGGCACGGCGGGGGTCACGGGGATCACGCCGCGATGTTCCGCGACAAGTTCTGGCTGAGCCTGGCGCTCGCGGTGCCGGTGGTGTTCTCCAGCCACATGGTCGCCGAGCTGCTCGGCTACCACGTGCCGGGCTGGGCGGGCTGGGTCGCGCCGGTGCTCGGGACCGTCCTGTACTTCTACGGCGGCTGGCCGTTCCTGTCCGGCGCGGTGAGCGAGCTGCGCGGGCGCCAGCCGGGGATGATGACGCTGGTCGCGCTGGCGATCACGGTGGCGGCGGTGGCCAGCGCGTTGACCACGCTCGGCGTGGGCGGGCTGATGCTGGACTTCTGGTGGGAGCTCGCGCTGCTGGTCGTGATCATGCTGCTCGGGCACTGGCTGGAGATGCGCGCGCTCGGGCAGGCGTCCGGGGCGCTGGCCGCGCTGGCCGAGCTGCTGCCGGACACCGCGGAGCGGGTCTCCCCGGACGGCACGGTCAGCTCGGTCGGGTTGAACGAGCTCGCGGTGGGTGACGTGGTGCTGGTCCGCTCCGGCGGGCGGGTCCCGGCGGACGGCACGATCAGCGACGGCGCGGCCGAGATGGACGAGTCGATGGTCACCGGCGAGTCCCGGCCGGTGCCGCGCGGCGAGGGCGAGCGGGTGGTGGCGGGCACGGTGGCCACCGACTCCGCGATCCGGGTACGGGTGAGCGCCGTCGGCGAGGACACCGCGCTGGCCGGCATCCAGCGGCTGGTCGAGGAGGCGCAGACCTCGCGGTCGCGCACCCAGGCGCTGGCCGACCGGGCGGCCGCCGTGCTGTTCTACTTCGCGGCGGCGGTCGGGGTGGTTACGTTCGCGGTGTGGTCGGTGTTGGGCGACCTGACCTCGGCGGTGGAGCGGACGGTCACCGTGCTGGTCATCGCCTGCCCGCACGCGCTCGGGCTGGCCATCCCGCTGGTGATCGCGATCTCCACGTCGCTGTCGGCGCGCTCGGGCATCCTGGTCAAGGACCGGCTCGCGCTGGAGCGGATGCGGACCGTGGACGCGGTGCTGTTCGACAAGACCGGCACCCTGACCAAGGGCGAGCCGGCCGTCACCGGCACGACCGCGGTCGACGGGGTCGCCGAGGCGGAGGTGCTCGCGCTGGCCGCCGCGGCGGAGTCCGACTCCGAGCACCCGCTGGCGAAGGCCGTCGTCGCGGCCGGCCGCCACGGCACCGCCGAGGTGCCCACGGCCACCGGGTTCCGGTCGCTGACCGGGCGCGGGGTGCGCGCCGAGGTGGACGGCCACGAGGTCGCGGTCGGCGGCCCGGCGCTGCTGCGCGAGCTGGGGTTGGACGTGCCGGCCGAGCTGTCCGACAGCTCGCGCGAGTGGTCGGGCAAGGGCGCCACCGTGCTGTACGTGGTCCGCGACGGGCAAGTGGTCGGGGCGCTGGCGCTGGCCGACGAGATCCGGCCGGAGTCGCGGGAGGCGGTGCGCGAGCTGCACGCGGCCGGCGTCCGGGTCGTGATGATCACCGGGGACGCCCGCGCGGTGGCCGAGGCGGTCGGCGCCGAGCTGGGCGTGGACGAGGTGTTCGCCGAGGTGCTGCCCGCCGACAAGGACGGCAAGGTCGCCGAGCTGCAGGCCCGGGGGCTGCGGGTGGCCATGGTCGGCGACGGGGTGAACGACGCCCCGGCGCTGGCCCGCGCGGACGTGGGCATCGCGATCGGCGCCGGCACGGATGTGGCCATCGAGTCCGCCGGGGTGGTGCTGGCCTCCGACGACCCGCGCGGGGTGCTCGCCGCCCGGCGGCTGTCCGAGGCCAGCTACCGCAAGATGTGGCAGAACCTGGCCTGGGCGACGGGCTACAACCTGCTCTCGGTGCCGCTGGCCGCCGGGGTGCTGGCCGGGGTCGGGTTCGTGCTCCCGGCCGCCGTCGGCGCGGTGGCGATGAGCCTGTCCACGGTGGTCGTGGCGCTCAACGCGCAGCTGCTGCGGCGGGTCCGGCTCACGCCGGCGCGCTGAGCCCGAACACCGGCCCGTCCCTGCACACCAGCGGGGACGGGCCGGTGTCGCCGGGGGCGGCGCAACCGTGGCAGTAGCCGAGCCCGCAGGCCATGTGCGCTTCCAGCGACACCTGCACCGAGGCGCCCCACCGGGCGCCGAGCCCGGCGCACATCCGGGCGAGACGTTCCGAACCGCAGGTCAGGATCTGCTGGGGCGGCCGCCGGTCCAGCTCCGTGCACAGCCTCGCGGCCAGCACGTCCACCCCGCTGGTGCCCTCGGCGTCGGTCACCACCATGGCTCGGCCGAACACGTCCGTACCCAGCACCGCCGCCGCGTTCCGGGCGCTGAGCACCGCCAGAAGCTCGACCGGGTACTCGGCCACGGTGGTCAGCGAGCAGACCCCGATCCCCCGCCCGACCAGCAGCACCCGCCGGGTGCCCTCGTCCAGCACGAACCCCTGGCCGAGCGGGCCGACCACGACCATCCGCTCCCCCGGGACGAACGTGGACAGCGCCCGGGTCCCCTCGCCGACCACGCCGTAGAGCACGTCGATCGTCCCGGCGTCGGCGTCCCGGGTGTAGATGGCCATCGGGCGCGGCAGCAGCGGGCCGGCGGTGTTCTCGCGCGCGGCGGTCAGCATGACGAACTGTCCGGGCCTGGCGGTCGCGGCGATGTCCGGGGCGGACAGCCGCAGGTGCCGGTAGCGGTCGGCGCGGTGGCTGTTGACCAGCACCTCGGCCCGGCACCAGGTCACGCGTGGCCGGTCCGGCGACGACGCGACCAGCGGCGTGATCGTCATCGGAGGGTGGCGTCGAGGCGGAGCAGGCCGGCGGCGAGCACGGCGGTGCCCAGCGCGAGGTCCTCGACGTCTGTCCATTCGGCCGGGTCGTGGCTGATCCCGTCCTTGCTCGGCACGAAGATCATCCCGGTTGGGGTCACGGTGTTCACCTGTTGCGCGTCGTGGCTGGCGCCGCTGGGCAGCACGGCCGGCTCGACGTCCAGCTCCCGGCAGGCCTCGACGAGCACCTCCCGCACCGGGCCGGACAGCGGCACCGGCGGCGTCTCGGCCAGCGGGCGCACGCACAGCCGCACCCCGCGCCGCGCGCAGATCGCCTCGGCGCGCTCGACGATCTCGGCGGCGGCTCGTGCCTGCCGGTCGGCGTCCAGGTCCCGGACGTCCACCCACAGGCTGGCCGCGCCCGCGATCGTGGTGATCGAGCCCGGCGAGACGTCGATCTTGCCGACGGTGGCCCGGGTGCCCTCGCGTTCTGTCAGGGTGGCCACCGCCTCCACGGCCAGCACCACCTCGGCGGCCGCCGTGACCGCGTCGGCCCGCAGGTGCATCGGCGTGCCGCCGCTGTGCGAGGCCCGCCCGGTGACATCAAGGCGCAGCCGGGTGCTGCCGGAGACGGTGTCGACCACGCCGATGCGCCGGTGCGAGGACTCCAGCACGGCGCCCTGCTCGATGTGCAGCTCCACGAACGCCGCCCAGTCCTCGCGCCGCCACCGGGCGCTCGCCACCCGCGCCGGGTCCAGCCCGACTCCGCGCAGAGCCTCGGCCAGCGTGACCCCGGCCGCGTCGCGCTTGTCGTCCAGGTCGTCCGGCCCGGTCAGGCCGGCGGCGATCCGGCTGCCGGTGCACGCCTGGCCGAACCGGGCGCCCTCCTCGGCGGCGAAGACCACGAACCGGATCGGGTGGCGGTGCTCGACGCCGTGCTCGGCGAACAGCCGGGCGGTCTCCAGCGCGGCGGCCACCCCGGCGATGCCGTCGAACCGGCCCGCGTTCGGGACGCTGTCCAGGTGCGAGCCGGTCCCGATGGCGGGCCTGTCGGGGTCGGTGCCCGGCCGCTGCGCGTACGTGTTGCCGGCCGCGTCGACCCACACCGTCGCACCCAGCTCGGCCATCCGCTCGGCGAACACCGCGTGCGCATCGCGCTCCAACGGCGTGTAGGCCAGCCGGGTGACGCCCGGGTCCGTCCTTGACTCGGTGATCCGCGCGAACGTGTCGATCCAGCGTTCCAGGCGAGCGGGGTCCGGGATCACAGGAACTCCGCGGCGCTGTCGGCGTCGACCAGGGCCGTGGCCGGCACGTCCGTCACCGAGGCGAGCGCGTCGGAGCCGAGCACGGCGGCCACCGCGACGGTCCGTCCGCCCCGGGCGGTGACCACCTTGCGCAGCGCGGACAGCCTCGGACCGCTCCAGCGGGTGGCCAGCGGCACCAGGCGGGCGTCCGGGTCGACGTCCCGGTCCAGCGTGATGATCCCCTCCACCTCGGACGCGCGCAGCACGCAGACCCCGAGCCGAAACGCCGCCGCGTGCGCCAGCACCGCCTCGTCGCTGGTGTCCCAGATGGCCAGGGCGTGCGGCTGGACCGCGCGCAACGCGTCGGCCAGCGCCTCGCCGAGCACGTCCACGGCCCGGGGCGAGAGCGCGGTGTTGACGGTCGGCCCGTAGGTGTCCGAGGCGACGCCCACGGTGCGCAGCGCGCCGCTGACGGTGGTAGGCATGATCGTTCTCCCTGTTAGTGGCCGGCCTCGTCGAGCGGCCGCCCCCGCCGGTCCGGGATGAGCAGCATGGCGAGCATGTCCACGATGTAGATCACCGCGAGGAAGCTCAACGCGGTGGCGAAGCCCTGCCAGCCCGCCAGCAGCGCGACCACCAGCGGCGCCAGCCCGCCGACGCCCCGGCCGATGCCGAACAGCACGTTCTGCGCGGTGGCGCGGGCCGCCGTCGGGTAGTTCTCCGCGATGATCGCGCCGTAACCCCCGAGCATGCCGTTGGCGAAGATCCCCATCACCGCGCCGCCGAGCAGCACGGCGATCGGCGAGGTCAGCTGGGCGTAGCCGAACAGCGAGATGCACGCCCCCGCCTGGAAGATCCAGAACGCCCGCCGCCGGCCGATCCGGTCCGCGAGTTGCCCGAACACCAGGATCCCGAAGATCATCCCGGCGATGGTGACCGCCGTCCACGCCGCCGACTTGGTCACGCTCAGCCCGATCTGCTGGGACAGGTACGTGGGCAGCCAGGTCATGATCCCGTAGTAGCCGAAGTTCTGGATCGAGCAGATGATCACGATTCCGAGGCCGGTGCGGCGGTCGTTGAGCAGCAGCGCGTACGGGTTGCGCCGCTTCTTCCCCCGCTCGGACGCCGCCGCCTCCCGGTGCTTGACGAAGGCGTCGGGCTCGCGCAGCCGGGCCCGGAAGATCGCCGCCACGAACGCCGGGAAGATCCCCACCACGAACAGCCCGCGCCAGCCCCACAGCGTGATCACCGGCGCCGAGATGACCGCCGCCAGCAGCACCCCGAGCTGGAATCCGACGCCCACCACCGAGGTGGCCCGCGCCCGCTTGAGCGCGGGGAACGCCTCGGCGGCCAGCGCCATGCCGATGCCGAACTCCCCGCCGATGCCCGCGCCCGCGATGAACCGGAAGATCGCCATCTCGACGAACCCGCGCGACAGCGCCGTCAGCGCGGTGAACACCGCGAACAGCACGATCGAGTACGTCAGCACCCGCACCCGGCCGTACCTGTCCGCGAGCGCCCCGAAGACCATCGCGCCGGCGACCGTGCCCACCAGCGTGATGGTGGCCAGCGCGCCGCCCTCGGTGGTGGACAGCCCCAGGCTCACGATGATCGCCGGCAGGGCGAACCCGAGGATCTGCAGGTCGAAGCCGTCCATCGCGTAGCCCAGGGTGGCCGCGAAGACCGCCTTGCGCCCGTACGGGGTGACCTTGCCGGTCTCGTCGGTCGAGTCGGCGCGCGTCTCGGTCTCGTCCATGTTCGCCCCTAGTGCCGCGGGAAGGTGAGGGTGCCGATCAGGTCGGTCAGGCGTGTGACGCCGAGCCGGCGCGCGATCGCGGGCAGCTCGTCGACGATCTCGGCCATCGCGAACGGCCGGGCGAAGGTGGCGGTGCCGACCTGCACCGCGCTGGCCCCGGCGACCAGGAACTCCGCCACGTCGTCCGCGCGCGCGACGCCGCCGCAGCCGATGACGGGGATGTCCACGGCCCGGGCGGCCTGCCAGACCATCCGCAGCACCATCGGCTTGACCGCCGGCCCGGACAGCCCGCCCACGCCGTTGCCCAGCCTCGGCGCCCGGGTGTCCGGGTCCGCCGCGAGGCTCGGGAAGCTGTTGCACACGGTGACCGCCGCCGCGCCCGCGTCCGCCGCCGCCCGCGCCGAGGCGTCGATCGCGGCCAGGTCCGGGGCGAGCTTGACCAGCACCGGGGTGTCCGCCCTGGCCACCACGCCGGCCACCACCCGCCGCACCGCGCCGGCGTCCGCGCCGATCGGCACCCCGCCGCGCTCCAGGTTCGGGCAGGAGACGTTCACCTCGAGCGCGTCGTGCCCGGCGCCGGCCAGCTCCTCGGTGACCGTCCAGTACTCCGCCTCGGACAGCCCGCCCACGCTCACCACCACCGGAGCCCCCAGCCGCCGGTAGGCCCGCAGCCCGTCCGCCACGAACGCCGCCGCGCCCCGGCTCGGGATGCCGACGCTGTTGAGCATGCCGTACGCGCCCTCGGTGACCCGGTGCGCCGGGTTCCCGGGCCGTGGCCGGGCGAACACCGTCTTCGTGACCACCGCCCCCAGCCGGTGGGTGGGCAGCAGGCCGGCCAGCTCCGGCCCGAAGCAGCCGGACGCGGGCATCACCGGGTTCGCCAGCGTGAGCCCGCCGATCCGCACCGAGAGGTCCGCGCGCTCGCTCACCCCCGCGACACCCATACTGGAAACCTCTTTCCACTCCAGCGAAGTGACGAGAGTGCACCGTGTCCCGCGTCACTGTCAAGAGCCCCCGTGAGTGGTTAGGGCCGCTATGACGGCCCTAACCACTCACGGGTTGCGGTCAGCGGTGTGCGCGGCCGCGACGAAGCGGCCGCGGCGGGTGCCCACGGGCTCGCGGTCGCGGACGGCGACCTCGCCGCGCAGGATGGTGGCCACCGGCGCGCCGCGCAGCTCGAACCCGTGCCACGGGCTCACCGGCTGCTTGGCGATCAGCTCCTCGTTGCGGACCGTGCGCCGCGCCTCCGGGTCGATGACCACCAGGTCGGCGTCGCTGCCGGGGCGGATGACGCCCTTGCGTGGGTAGAGGCCGTAGAGCTTGGCGGTCTCGGTCGCGGTCACCTCGGCGAGCCGGGTCGCGGTGGTCTTGCCCCTCAGCAGCGCGTCCACCAGCACCGGGCCGAAGGTCTCACAGCCCACCGCGCCGGCGGGCTGGGTCTCGAAGCCGCGCGCCTTCTCCTCCACGGTGTGCGGCGCGTGGTCCGAGCCGGCGGACACGATCAGCCCCTCGTTCAGCCCGGACCACAGGGCGTCCTGGTCTGCCTGCGCACGCACCGGCGGGTACACCTTCATCACCGGCCCGACCCGGCCGTAGTCCTGGTCGGTCAGGGTCAGGTACTGCGGGCAGGTCTCCGCGCTGACCGCGACCCCGCGCCGGCGAGCCCACCGCACCACGTCCAACCCGGCGGAAGAGGCCAGGTGCACGACGTGGAACCGGCAGCCGGTGGCCTTCGCGAACTCGGTGGCGATCGCGATCGTGGTGGCCTCGGCGGCGGCCGGGCGGGCGTCGAGCAGGTCCTGGTAGCTCTCGATCGGGTGGCCCAGCCGCTCCTGGCTGGTGGCCAGCACGTCCTTGTCCTCGCAGTGCGCGGCGAGCAGCCCGCCGTGCCGCGCGACCTCGGCGAACAGGTTCAGCACCTGGCCGTTCGGGGGCGGCATCAGGACGTTCTCGGGCGGTTCGTCGCCGAGGTTGTAGACCAGCGCGCGGGTCTCCCGGTGCAGCGCGTACCCCCAGAACAGCTTGACCGCGACCGCGCCGGCGGCGAACAGCGGGCCGATCTGGTCCAGGTTCGCATCCCCCAGCGCCAGCCCCCACAGGCCGAAGTCCGTCCACGCCGACCGCTCGTGCTGTTCCCGGCGCTGCGAGAACACCTCGACCGAGTCGACCGGCGGCACCGCGTTCGGCATCTCCAGCACGGTGGTCGTCCCGCCGGTCAGCGCGCCCCTGGTGGAATGCTCGAAGTCCTCCTTGTGACTCAGGCCCGGGTCGCGGGAGTGCACGTGCGGGTCGATGAACCCCGGGAAGACCAGCTTGCCGGACGCGTCGTAGCGCTCGTCGGCGTCGACCTTGGTCCCAGCGTCCAGCACGCCGCGGATGACCCCGTCCTCGCAGAGCAGGTCGCCGTGCAGCATGCCGGCCGGCGTGACCAGCTGGCCGTTCGTGACGTGCAGCCTCATACGGTTCCTCCTCGAACCCGGGACGCGTCGGACGCTAGGATGGAAACAGCTTTCCACTCTGGTGGCAAGGCGAGCGGAGAGGAGCCGAAGGATGGGCACGGCCAAGCCGATCGAGGTGGTGGGCCGCGCCCTGGACGTGCTCAACGCGGTCGCCTCGGCGCGCTCCGGGCGCAGCCTGCAGGAGCTGCACGACCAGCTGGACATCCCGGTCGGCAGCCTGCACCGCATCCTGGGCACCCTGGACCAGGCCGACTACCTGCGCCGCTCCCCGGTGACCAAGCGCTACTTCGTGGGCCGCGCCGCCCGCGCGCTGGCCGGCGGCACCGCGACGGCGGGCGCCCGGCTGGTGCAGCCCCCGCCGGCCCTGGTCGAGGCGGCCGCCCGCACCCGCGAGACGGCGTTCCTGACCGAGCTGGTCGGCGACGTCCCGATCTGCGTGTCCATCGTGGAGGCCGAGCACCCGCTGCGGCTGTTCGTCCGGATCGGCCAGGAGATGCCGCTGCACGCGGCCGCGTCCAGCCGGGCCATCCTCGCCCACCTGGACGAGGCGGCCGCGCGCACCCTGCTGGCCGGCTCCGTGCCGCTGACCGGCTACACCGAGGGCACCCCGCGCGAGGTCGAGGACGTGATGCGGGTGCTCAAGGAGGTACGGGCGCAGGGCTACGCGGTGTGCGACAACGAGCTGGACCCGAACGTCTGGGCGGTGTCCGCGCCGATCCGCGACGGCGACGACCGGGTCACCTCCAGCGTCACCGTCACCGCGCCCGAGTCACGGGTCGCCGACCCCGCGACCAGGCAGCTCGCCACCCGCGCGGTGTTGGACGCCGCGCACGCGCTGTCCGCCGAGCTGGGCGCTCCCTCACTTCCCAACGCCTAGGTCGTATTTGACCTGGCCAGGACCCGTGAGTGGCTAGGGCCGTCATAGCGACCCTAGCCACTCACGGGTGTGAGCGACGTCCTCGAACATTCGTCTGTCCCTGGAACGCTGTACTACGCTGCCCGGGGCACGACGAGGAGGTGTGACGCCCATCGCGATCGCGAAGGACCCCGAGCTGCGCAACGTCTGGCTGCGCCCGACCCGCGCCGGCCGCGACGGCCCGCCGCTGACCAGGGCGCGGATCGCGGCCGAGGCGGTGTCGCTGCTTGACGAGGAGGGCGCCGAGCGGCTGACCATGCGCCGGCTGGCCGAGCGGCTCGGGGCCGGCACCACCACGCTGTACTGGCACGTCGACACCAAGGACGACGTCATCGACCTGGCCATCGACGAGATGTTCGGCCAGTCCCCACCCCCGGCCAGCCATACCGACGACTGGCGCGCCGACCTCACCACTGTCCTGACCGGCTGGCGCACCGCGCTGCTGCGCCACCCGTGGGCGCCCGCCATGCTCGCGCACCGACCGCTGATCGGCCCGAGCTCGCTGACCTGGATGGAGTTCCTGCAGGCCACGCTGGTCCGCGCCGGCTTCACCGGGCCGAGCCTGTTCGCCGCGACCTGGGCGCTGTACAACCACGTGCTGGGCTCCACCGCGTCCCAGACCGGCCTGCAGCTGACCGACGCCGAGCGCCGCGCCGGCCAGGAGAACCTCCGCGCGCACCGCGACAGCTACCCCACCCTGGCCGAACACGGCTTCATGCTCGACGACGACTGGACGGGCGCGTTCGAAACCGGCCTCGGCTACCTCCTGGACGGCCTCGAAGCCCGGCTCCGAAAACCGCCCGGATCAGGCACTATGGAGTAGCGGACGCACGCGAGGAGGCCTGGTATGCCTGACAGGCCGTTCGATTCGGGGTTCAACCCGTTGGAAGAGCTGGTCAAGACCCTCGTCGGGGGCCTGGAGCAGTCGTTCGGGGGCGAACCGCGACCGCCGGGGGCGTCCACCCCCCGGCTGAACAGGCACGGCCGCGACCTGACCGAGGCCGCCAGGGCCGGCCGGCTGGACCCGGTGATCGGCCGCGACGCCGAGGTGGACCAGGTGCTGGAGGTGCTGTCCCGGCGGACCAAGAACAACCCGGTGCTGGTCGGCGACCCCGGGGTGGGCAAGACGGCGATCGTGGAGGGCATCGCGGCCCGGATCGCCGGCGGGAACGTGCCGGCGGCGCTGGCCGACCGGCGCATCGTCGCGCTGGACCTGCCGGGCATGGTGGCCGGCACCAAGTACCGGGGCGAGTTCGAGGAGCGGCTCACCGCGGTCATCGACGAGGTGGTCGCCGCCGACCGCACGGTGGTGCTGTTCCTCGACGAGCTGCACACGGTGGTCGGGGCCGGCGCGGCGGAGGGCGGCGCGATGGACGCCGGGAGCATGCTCAAGCCGGCGCTGGCCAGGGGCGGGCTGCAGCTCATCGGCGCCACTACGGTCGAGGAGTACCGCCGCCACATCGAGCGGGACGCGGCCCTGGAGCGCCGGTTCCAGCCGATCGTGGTCACCGAGTCCAGCGTGGCCGACACCGTGGAGATCCTGCGCGGGCTGCGCGAGCACTACCAGGAGCACCACCGGGTGCGGATCACCGACGAGGCGACCGAGGCGGCCGCCCGGCTCTCCGACCGCTACCTCACCGACAGGTTCCTGCCGGACAAGGCGATCGACCTGATGGACAGGGCCAGCGCGCGGGTCAGCCTGCGCGCCCAGGCGCCCGACGACCACACCCGCGAGCTGGCCGAACGGGTGGAGCAGCTGCGCCGGGCCAAGGACGTCGCGGTGGACGCCGAGGACTACGAGCGCGCCGAGGCGCTCAGCGGCGAGCTGGACCGGGCCATCGTGGCGCTCGACGCCGCCCGGGCCGGGCCCGCGCAACCGCCCACCGTGGACGCCCCGGACATCGCCGACGTGGTCGCGCGCTCCACCGGCATCCCGGTGGCCCGGCTCACCGAGGTGGACAGGCACCGGCTGCTGAACCTGGAGGACGTGCTGCGCGAGCGGGTCATCGGCCAGGACGAGGCGGTCGAGGCGGTGGCCGACGCGGTGCGCGCCGGGCGGGCCGGGCTGACGCACCCGGGGCGGCCGACCGGCTCGTTCCTGTTCCTCGGCCCGACCGGGGTGGGCAAGACCGAGCTGGCGCGCGCGCTGGCCGGGGCGCTGTTCGGCACCCCGGACCGGATGATCCGGTTCGACATGAGCGAGTTCCAGGACCGGCACACGGTGTCCCGCCTGGTCGGCGCGCCGCCCGGCTACGTCGGCCACGACGAGCCCGGCCAGCTCACCGAGGCGGTCCGGCGCACCCCGTACGCGGTCGTGCTGCTCGACGAGATCGAGAAGGCGCACCCGGACGTCACCGGCATGCTGCTGCAGGTGCTCGACGCCGGCCGGCTCACCGACGCCAGGGGGCGCTCGGCGAACTTCGCCAACACGGTCGTCATCATGACCAGCAACGTCGGCGCCGAGGCGCTGCTGAGGGCGGAGTCGGTGGACGACGTGCGGGAGTCGCTGCTGGCCAGCGTGCGCACCCGGTTCCGGCCGGAGTTCCTGAACCGGATCGACGAGGTCGTGCTGTTCCGGGGGCTGGGCCGCCGCGAGCTGCGGGCGATCACCGAGCTGCTGCTGGGCGAGACCAGGGAGCGGCTGGGCGCCCAGGGCGTCGGGCTGCGCCTGGACACCTCGGCGGTGGACTGGCTGGTCGACAGGGGCCACCGGCCGGAGTTCGGGGCCCGCCCGCTGCGCCGCGCCATCGGCCGCGAGCTGGACCGCCGGCTGTCCCGGATGCTGCTCGGCGGCGAGCTGCGCGCCGGCCAGGAGGTGCGCGCCACCGCCGTCGACGAGCGCCTCGAGCTGGAGGTCAACTGACCTAGCTAGGAAGGGGTGGGCGCCATGACGTCACCCAGGAAACGCAGCCGCGAGGAGTACGAACGCGGCCTGCCCGACTACCACGACCCGACGGCGGGCGTCGGCGGCGCGGCACCGACGCTGAGCCCGCTCACCCTGCGCGCGGTGATCGCCGGGATCATGATCCTGATCACCGGCGGCGCGGGCGGCTGGATGTTCGCCCACGGCTACGCCGGGTTCGGCATCGCGTTCGTGGTGCTCGGGCTGGTCTCGGTGGGCGACCTGCTCTGGGTGCTGCACCGCAAGCACCGGGGCGAACCCGGCTGAACCGATCGAGAGGCTGAAAGTCGGCTGAGAATGCGGCGGGCGTGACACTTCTGACCCGCCGGCCACGTTGTCCCCGTGAGAACTACCTCCAAGGAGTCGGCCATGAGCCTCATCGGAAGCCTGATCGGGATCGTCCTGACCGTGTTCGTGGTCCTGATGATCGTCCGGATGGTGCTGGACTGGACGGGCCTGCTCAGCGGCGGCTCCGGGTGGATGCTCCGGGCGCGCGCGCTGACCCACGCCGGGACCGAGCCGGTGATCGCTCCGGTGCGGCGGGTGCTGCGGCCGGTGCGGGCCGGCGGCGTGTCGATCGACCTGGCGTTCACGGTGGTGTTCGTGGCCGCGCTGATCCTGCGCTCGATCGCGTTCAGCTTGTAGCGGCGGGGTACGTCCGGCGGGAGGAGGGACGACCGATGCCCGACGAGACCATGACGAAACAACGTGACCGGATGGTCCGCCGCCAGCTGGAGCCCCGGGGGATCACCGACCAGCTCGTGCTGGCGGCCATGCGGGAGACCCCGAGGGAGACGTTCGTCCCCCGCGACCTGCGCAACCGCGCGTACTCCGACGAGGCGCTGCCCATCGGGATGGGCCAGACGATCTCCCAGCCGTACATCGTGGCGGCGATCCTGCAGGCGCTCGGGCTGCGCGGGCACGAACGGGTGCTGGAGGTCGGCACCGGATCCGGGTACTCGGCGGCGCTGCTGTCCCGCCTGGCCGCGCACGTGGTCAGCGTGGAGCGGCTGGAGCCCCTGGTCCGGCGCGCACGGCGGTGCCTGGACACGGCGGGCGCGGACAACGTCGAGGTGATCCACGGCGACGGCGGCCGGGGCTGGCCGGCGCAGGCGCCGTACGACGCGATCGCCGTGCACGCCCTCGCGCCCGAGCTCCCGCAGGCCCTGGTCGACCAGCTCGCACCCGGCGGCCGGCTGGTCGTCCCGCTGCGCGGCTACGTGGGCGGCGTGCTGACGCTGTTCACCCGCACCGAGTCCGGCGGCCTGGAGCACCGGGCGCTGGACGCCGTCGCGTTCGTGCCCCTGATCAGCGGTGCGAGCCCGGCGGACGAGCGAACGCCATAATCGTGGGATGGAGTCCACCCGGATCGACCGCTGGCTGTGGGCGGTACGGCTGACCAAGACCCGCCCGGACGCGGCGGCGGCCTGCCGAGGCGGACACGTGCGGGTCAACGACCAGCCGGCCAAGCCGGCCACCCCGGTGACGCCCGGCGACCAGGTCCGGGCCCGGATCAACCACACCACCCGGACCGTCGAGGTCGTGCGGGTGATCCAGAAGCGGGTCGGCCCGGCCGCGGCCGCCGCCTGCTTCATCGACCACACCCCGCCGCCACCGCCGACGCCGGTGCTCCCGGTGGCCCGCCGCGAGCGCGGCGCCGGCCGTCCGACCAAACGCGAGCGCCGCGTCCTGGACGCGTTCCGCTCCGGCCGGCTCTAACTAACGGTCACCGCCGGTCGGCGCCCGTTGAAACAGCGTGTACAGGTACACCAGCGACGGCACCAGCACGACCGCCCCGACCAGCAGCCCCACCAGCACCGCCAGCAGGCTCGTCCGACCGGCCGCCGCCGCGTCGATGGTCAGCGCGGGCGGCAGCACGTACGGGTACTGGGCCACCGCCCAGCCGGCCAGGATCGCCGCAACCGCCACCGCCGAAACCACCCTGACCAGCGCGAACCGCCGGCGCACCAACAGCCAGATGGCCGCGATCCCGGCCAGCACGGACAGCGCGACCACCGGCAGCGCGCGCCCGGTCAGCCCGGCGAACAGCAGCGGGGCGTCGGCGTGCAGCACGGCCAGCCCGCCCAGCCCGACCGCCCCGGTGACCGCGGCGGTGCCGAGCGCTCGCACCCGGAACTTCTCCGCCAGGTCCGGCTGCGCGTGCCGGCGCGCGTCCGCGCACAGGTACACCGCCGCCAGGTACCCGCACACCAGCACCGCGAGCACCCCGCCGAGCACCGACGTCGGGTTCACCCAGCTCGTGACCACGTCACCCGCCGCGATCCCCGGCGGCACCCGCCCGGACGCCACCCCGCCGACCACCGACCCGAGAAAGTACGGCGTGACCAGCGAGGACAACGCGAACGATCCCCCCAGGAACCGGCGCAGCCCCAACGTCGTGACGCTCTTACGAAACGCGAACGCCGCGCCCCGAGCGATCATGCCGAACGCGGCCAGCGTCAGCGGCAGGTACAGCGTGGACGCCACCGAGGCGAATGCCACCGGGAACGCCGTCCACAGCACCACCAGCACGAAGATCAGCCAGACGTGGTTGGCCTCCCAGACCGGGCCGATGGAGTGCTCGATCAGCGCCCGCTGCCGCCCGCCCCGCCGGGTGCCGCCGGCCAGCAGGTCCCAGATGCCGGCGCCGAAGTCCGCGCCGCCGAACAGCCCGTAGGCGATCAGCCCGACGAACATCAGGCCCAGCACCGCCTCCGCGAGCGTCACAGCGGCGCCCCCTGCTCGCTCGGCTCCTGCGGCGCGGGCGTGTCATGGCTGCGGGCCAGCCGGCGCAGCACCCACACGGTGAGCACCGTCAACACCACGTAGATCGCCAACACCGCGTAGAACCCGGCGAACAGCCCCGGCGCCGGGCTCACCGCGTCGGCGGTCCGCATGATCCGGTAGACGATGAACGGCTGCCGCCCGACCTCGGTCACGATCCAGCCGGCCTCCATCGCGACCACCGCCGCGACCCCCGACACCGCCACCGCGCGCAGGAACCACACGGTCTCCGGCGCCTGCCGTCGCCGCCACCACGACCACCCCAGCCACAGCGCGAGCAGCAGCAGCGCCATGCCGATGCCCACCATCAGGTCGTAGGCCAGGTGCACCACGTTGACCGGCGGCCGCAGCTCCGGCGCGACCGCCTCCAGCCCGCTGACGTGCCCGTTCGGGTCATGGGTGACCAGCAGCGAGAGCCCCCACGGGATCTCCAGCGCATAGCGCAGCTCGTCGTTGCGGTAGATGCCGCCCAGCGACAGCGGCACCGCCGTCCCGCCGTGGAACAGCCCCTCCATCGCGGCCAGCTTCACCGGCTGGTTGCGCGCCACCGTGGTGGCGATCCAGTCGCCCACCCCGACCTGGATGGGCGCCGCGATCGCCGCCGCCGCCAACGGGATGAGCAGCCCACAGCGGTGGTAGCGGTAGCCGTTCGCCATCCGCCGCCGCATCAGCGCCACCGCGTACACCGAGGCCACCAAACACCCGGTGACCAGGTACGCGGCCAGGTACATGTGCACGAACTGCGGCCAGGTGGACGGCCCGAACAGCGCGCGCACCGGGTCGGCGGCGCTCACCCGGCCCTGTGCGTCCAGCTCGAACCCGGTCGGGTTGTTCATCCACGCGTTGGCGGCCAGCACGAAGAACCCGCCCGCCGCCCCGGCGATGATCACCGGCACCGCGCTGAGCAGGTGCACCTTCGGCGGCAGCCGGTCCCAGCCGAACAGGTAGACGCCCACGAAGATCGCCTCGACGAAGAACGCGAACCCCTCCAGCACGAACGGGAAGCCGAACACCTCCCCGAACCGCGCCATCAGCCCCGGCCACAGGATGCCCATCTCGAACGAGAGCAGCGTGCCGGACACCGCCCCGGCCGCGAACAGCACGCCCATCGCCTTGGCCCAGGTGTGCGCCAGCTCGCGCAGGTCGGGGTCGTCGTTCCGGTACGCCCGCCACTCGGCGACCGCCACCAGCACCGGGAACGCGATCCCGAAGCAGGCGAACACGATGTGCCAGCCCAGCGACAGCGCCATCTGCATCCGCGCCGGGAACAGGTTCTGCTCGGCGCCGGCGAGCAAGGGTCCGAGCTGGTCCACCGCTACCTCCGGGTCGGTGTTCCCGCATGATGGAAGCGGTACCCGGCACCTCGCCACCAGCCCCCTCACCCCTACCGGTGACACCCAAGTGTTGACCTCAAGCCTTGTTCAGGTGTCAGGCTCGCGGGCATGCCGACCTGGATCTGCGACGGATGCGGCATCGAGCATCCGGACTCCCCACAACCCCCGCCCGCCGACGGCTGCGTGCTCACCTCCGAGGAGGTCGCCATCGAGGAGCGCGGCGACCTGCCGCCGCACGGGAAGTGGACGACGCTCGAACGACTCGCCGCGCAGCCGCACGTGACCGAGCACGTCGACCACGGCCGGGGCGTGCACAGCCTGCGCCGCGCGCCGAAGTTCGCGATCGGCCACCGCTCGTACCTGGTCCAGACCGGGCACGGCAACCTGCTCTGGGACTCCCCCGCCTACCTCGACGACGACATCCTCGCCACCGTCCGCGACCTCGGCGGGGTGGCCGCGATCGCGGTCAGCCATCCGCACATGTTCGGCGCGCAGCTCAGCTGGAGCCGCGAGTTCGGCGACGTGCCGGTGTTCGTCAACGCCGACGACCAGGAGTGGCTGCCGCGCCCCGACCCGGCGATCGTGCTCTGGCGCGGTACCGCGCGGCCGCTCCCCGACATCGAGCTGCTGCAGCTCGGCGGGCACATGAAGGGCAGCTCGGTGGCCCGCACCGCCGACGGCACCCTGCTCACCGGCGACACCATCAGCGGCGCGCTCGCACCCGGCTGGGTGTCGTTCCAGCGCAGCTTCCCCAAGCACGTCCCGCTCTCGCCGGCGGTGGTGCGGCGCATCGTCGACGCCCTCGAACCCTACGAGTACGACAGGCTCTACACCCTGGGCGGCGACGAGATCGACAGCGACGCCAAGCGCGTGGTGCGCCGCTCGGCCGAGAGCCACATCCGCTGGGCCAGCGGCGAGTTCGACCACCTCACATAGGTGATCTCTCACCGAGGGTGGCGGGCGATCGGTAGTGCGATTGGTACGGTGCCCGGTATGGCTACTCGTAAGGTCACGGTCTCGCTCGATGCCACGGCGCTGATGCTGGCCGAGCGCGCCGCGTCGCGTGAAGGGCTGTCGATGTCGGCCTGGATCTCCCGCGCGGCCCGCCGCGAGGCCGTCCGCACGGGCGTCGGCCCCGGATCCACCGCCGACAGCGAGCTGGCCGAGGCACGGGCCGACGAGGTCGAGGCCGGCGAGGCGGAGAGGCAGCTGCGTGCTGCGGGGTGAGGTCTGGTCCTACGTGCCGCAGGCCTCGCCCCGCCGCCAGACCGTGGTGATCGTGTCCTCGGACGGCGTCAACCAGTCTCCCCGGCCCTGGCTGCTCGGCGCACCGATCAGCGCCGACGACCCCCAGGACATCCTCGCCATCGGCCTCGACGGACTCGGCTGGGTCTCCGCCGGGAACCTGACCCGCCTCTACCGAGGCTGGTTCGACCAGCGCGTCGGCCAGCTCGACCAACCCACCCGCGACCGGCTGGACTCCGCGCTGCGCGCCGCGCTGGACCTGTGACCTGAACCCGTGAGTGGCTAGGGGCGCCATAGCACCCCTAGCCACTCACGGGTCAGAACCGACGCTTGGCGTCGGCCGCGACCGGGCCGGTCATGAGCTTGTCCAGCAGGGTGAGCAGGGTGGCGCGTTCGGCGTCGCTGAGCCCGCTCATCCAGGCCTGCTCGCGCAGGTTGTGCGCCTCGTAGGCGCTGGTGATCGCGTCGTGGCCGGCCTCGGTCAGCTCGACGGTCACCGCTCGGCGGTCGTGGTCGGCCTGGCGGCGGGTGGCCAGGCCGTCCCGTTCCAGGGTGTTGACCAGCGCGGACACCGCGGCGCGGCTCATCCCGGAGAGCTCGGCGATGCGCTTGGCCTCCCCAGGGCCGGCCAGCCAGAGCACGAACAGCACCCGGAACCCGCTCCAGCTCCAGCCGCGCGGGCGGTGCACGGTGGACTCCCAGTCGTAGATCAACGCGCTGGTCAGGCGGTGCAGGGTGAGGCCGAGGCGCATGGCCACCGGGTCGACGGCCGGGAGCTCGGCGGTCGTCTTCTTGATCGCGTAGTCGACGAACGAGAGGTAGCCGAGCTCCCCGACGTCGTTCGGCTCTCCGGTCATCCGCCCAGGTTAATAGGGGCTTCCCCTGCGGGCGTGACGACGGTTACGCTAGCCCCGTCCAGATAATCAAAGCTTTGATTAAATCGAGGTCCAGCATGGCAACCAAACCGTTCGCGTCCGCGGCGGACCTGGACGAGAAGGAACAGACCCTCGAGGTGCTGGCCGACGGCGTCTACGCGCTCACCGCGGAGGGCGACCCGAACATCGGGGCCATCGAGGGCGAGGACTTCCTGGTCTGCTTCGAGGCCCTGGCCACCCCGGTGGTCGCCGAGCAGTGGCTGGCGAAGCTGCGCCAGCACACCGACAAGCCGATCCGCTACCTGGTGCTCTCGCACTACCACGCGGTGCGGGTGCTGGGGGCCTCCGCGTTCGGCGCCGACATCATCGTGGCCCACGAGAACACCCGCGCGCTGGTCGCCGAGCGTGGCAAGGAGGACTGGGACAGCGAGTTCGGCCGGATGCCCCGGCTGGCCAAGGGCGCGGACTCGGTGCCCGGCCTGACCTGGCCCACGCTGACCTTCTCCGACCGGCTGACCATCGACCTGGGCGGCGAGCGGGGCGACCTGGAGCTGCGCTACTGCGGCCGGGGGCACACCGAGGGCGACATCGTGGCCTGGCTGCCCCGCCAGAAGATCCTCTACGCCGGTGACCTGGTGGAGGCCGAGGCCGCGCTCTACACCGGCGACGCGTTCCACCGCGACTGGTCGACGACCACCCTGGACCGGGTCAAGGCGATCGGCGCCGAGGTGCTGATCGGCGGCCGGGGCGGGGTCAGCCACGGGCGCGAGGCGGTGGACGCCGCGGTCGAGCAGACCCGCCACTTCCTGACGGTCATGCTGCGCGAGGTGGGCGCGGTTCGCGACGCGGGCGGCACGTTGAAGGAGGCGTTCGAGCGGACGCACGCGGCGCTATTCGAGCGGTACGGCAGGTGGCCGATCTTCGAGCACTGCCTGCCGTTCGACGTGTCCCGGGTGTGGGACGAGCTGTCCGGCATCGAACGGCCGGTGATCTGGACGGCACAGCGGGACCGCGAGGTCTGGGACCAGCTCCAGGACTAGGACGGTGACCACGAACCGAGAAGGGGTGGCGGTACTCGGCAACGGCCCGGTCGGGCAGACCACCGCGCTGCTGCTGGCCCGCTGGGGCGTCCCGGTGCTGCTGCTGGACGGGCGGCCGGAGCGCGACCAGGTCGGGTCGAAGTCGATCTGCCAGCAGCGCGACGTGCTGGACGTGTGGCACGCCATCGGCGTGGGCGCGCGGATCGCCGAGGAGGGCGTCACCTGGACCACCGCCCGCACCTTCTACCGCGACCGGGAGCTGTTCGCCGACGCCCTCGGCGAGACGTCGGCGTCCGCGCTGCCACCGTTCGTGAACATCTCGCAGGCCCGCACCGAGCAGGTGCTGGACGAACGGATCGCCGCCGAGCCGCTGATCGACGCGCGGTGGGGCCACCGGGTCACCGGCCTCGCCCAGTCCGACTCCGGTGTCACGGTCACGTGCTCGACGCCGACCGGTGCGGTTGAAACGTTTCACAAGGCGTACGCGGTGGCCTGCGCCGGAGCGCGCGCCGAGGACCTCCGGGGCATGCTCGGGGTCTCCTTCGACGGCCATTCGTTCGACGACAGGTTCCTGATCTGCGACATCCGCGCCGAGCTGCCGGGGTGGGCGCGGGAGCGGCGGTTCTACTTCGACCCGGAGTGGAACCCCGGCCGCCAGGTGCTCATCCACCCGTGCCCGGACTCGACGTTCCGGATCGACTGGCAGGTGCCCGGCGACTACGACCTGGCCGCCGAGGAGGCCGGCGGGGCGCTGGACCGGCGGATCCGGGCGATCATCGGCGACACCCCGTACGAGGTGGTGTGGAAGTCGGTGTACCGGTTTCAGTCCCGGATCGCCAGCCGGATGCGGGTGGGCCGGGTGCTGCTGGCCGGGGACTGCGCGCACGTGGTCGCCCCGTTCGGCGCGCGCGGGCTGAACTCCGGGGTCGGCGACGCGGAGAACGCGGCGTGGAAGCTGGCGTTCGCGCTGCGCGGCTGGGGTGGAGAGGAGCTGCTGGAGAGCTACCACCACGAACGTCACGCCGCCGCCGAGGAGAACCTGGCGGTCACCACGGCGACGATGGACTTCCTGGTGCCGCAGGACGACGAGCAGCACCGCAGGCGGTTGTCGGTGCTGGCCGGGGCGGAGGCCGACCCTTCGCTGCGGGCGCAGGTCAACTCCGGGCGGCTGGCCGAGCCGTTCTGGTACGTCGGCTCGCCGCTGACCACGCCGGATCCGTCCCGGCCGTTCGCCGGTCGCCCGCCGAGGGGTGCGGTGCCGCCGGCCGCCCCGGGGGTGCTGGTGCCCGACGTAGGCGTGGGCGGCGGCGCGCGGTTCCGGGAGCTGGCCCGCGACGGGTTCCTGCTGCTGGCCGCGCCCGAGGCCGACCTGGACCGGGCGCGGGCGGTGGCGGCACGAACGACCGGGGCGCCGGCGCGGGTGCTCGCGCTGGCCGACATCGATGCGACCGGCCAACTCGCCGAGGCCCTGGCCGCCCGCCCCGGAGAGGTGTGGGTGATCCGCCCGGACGCCTACGTGGCCTCGGTACTCCCCCACCCCACCCCGGCCGAACTGACGCGCGCCCTGCGCAAGGCACTGGGCGAGCCACTACCAGAGGAGGTCGTCGACGATGGATCACTCCCCGCCGGCCGTTGAGACGCCGCTGCTTGCCGGCCTGGTCGACGACGCCGCGCTGTTCCCGCCGGGGAACGCACCGCCCGAGCGGGCCGTCCCGGCGCACCGCTCGCACCTGACCAGCTGGTACGCCGCGATGGTCGGCCCGTTCGTGGCCCCGGCCGCCCGCCTCGCCGAGCTGCTCCCGCTCCTGAGCGGCGCGCAGGCCCTGAGCGTGACGTTCCCGGAGGGACCGGCCGGCCTGGCCGAGGTGGTACGGACGGTGGCCTCCGCGCCCGGCGCCCACCTGGCCTCGGTCGAGGTCGCGGTCCCGGCTGACGTCGGCGCCTCGGAGCTGGTGGCGGCCCTGGACGAACACCTGCCCGACGACGTGCTCGGATACGTCGAGATCCCCCGCAACGGCCGAGGCCCCGCCGTGCTGGACGCGCTGGCCGGCGGCCGGTACCGGGCCAAGTTCCGCACCGGCGGCCTGGTCCCCGCCGCGCATCCCGACGAGCGCGAGCTGGCCGGCTCGATCCTGGCCGCGGTCGGGCGCAAGCTGCCGTTCAAGTGCACCGCCGGCCTGCACCACGCCGTGCGGCACACCGACGGCGAGCTCGAACAGCACGGGTTCCTCAACGTCCTGCTCGCCACCGACGCGGCGCTGCGCGGCGCCGGCCCGGACGAGCTGGCCGCCACCCTGGCCGACCGGTCCGGCGCGTCGGTAGCTGGCAAGATCGGGGCGATGCCAGCCGACCGGACCGCCGCCGCCCGCGCCGCGTTCGGCTCGTTCGGCACCTGCGACATCGCCGACCCGCTGGCCGACCTGGTCGCACTGGGCATCGTGCGACCCCCCGCGACCGAGGAGAACACCACATGACCTGGTTGGACGTTGCGCCGGACTCGCCCTTCGGGGTCGCGAACCTGCCCTACGGCGTGTTCTCCGTGGGCGACGCGGCGCCGAGGGTGGGCGTGCGCATCGGCGACCGGGTGCTGGACCTGGCCACCGCCCTGAACGACCGGGTGTTCGCCGCCCCCGCGCTCAACCCGTTCATGGCGCAGGGGCCGGCCGCCTGGGCCTCGACCCGGGACCGGATCACCGAGCTGCTGGTGGACGAGCGGCACCGAGGCGTCGTGGAGCCCGCGCTCACCCCGCTCGCGGACGCGCGGCTGCACCTGCCGTTCGAGGTCGGCGACTACGTCGACTTCTACGCCAGCGAACACCACGCCAGCAACGTCGGGCGGATGTTCCGGCCCAACTCCGACCCGCTCACCCCGAACTGGAAGCACCTGCCGATCGGCTACCACGGCCGCTCCGGCACCATCCTGCCGTCGGGCACCCCGATCACCCGGCCGAACGGCCAGCGCAAGGCCCCCGACGACGCGGCGCCCACGTTCGGCCCGTCGCGGCGGCTGGACATCGAGGCCGAGGTCGGGTTCGTGGTCGGCGCCGGCTCGCCGCTGGGCTCCCCGGTGCCCGTCGGCGAGTTCGCCCAGCACGTGTTCGGCGTGTGCCTGGTCAACGACTGGTCCTCGCGCGACCTGCAGGCCTGGGAGTACGTCCCGCTCGGGCCGTTCCTGGGCAAGTCCTTCGGCACCTCGGTCTCGCCGTGGATCGTGCCGCTGGCCGCGCTGGAGCACGCCCGCGTCGCCCCGCCGCCGCGCGACCCCGAGCCGCTGCCCTACCTGGCCGACGACGGCGACTGGGGCCTCGACCTGGCCATCGAGGTGCGGCTCAACGGCCACCTGGTGTCGCGGCCGCCGTTCCGCGAGATGTACTGGACGCCGGCGCAGATGCTCGCGCACATGACCGTCAACGGCGCCTCCACCCGCACCGGTGACCTCTACGCCTCCGGCACCGTCAGCGGCCCCGAGCCCGACCAGCGCGGCTCGCTGATCGAGCTGAGCTGGGGCGGCAAGGAACCGTTCGCGCTCCCCGACGGCACCACCCGCGGCTTCCTCGAGGACGGCGACGAGGTGGCCATCTCCGCCACCGCCCCCGGCCCGAACGGCGCCCGCATCGGCTTCGGCGAGGTCACCGGCCGCATCGAGCCCGCCGCCGGCTGAGCGCGTCGGCCACCGTCGTGCCGGCGATCCGGGCCACCGCGCGCAGGTCGGCCATCGGCGTGCCGGCCCGGCTGAGCACGGCCAGGGAGTGGTTGACGGCGACCACGTAGCCGGCGAGATCGTCCAGCTCGCGGTCGTCGAGCCCGGATGCGGCCAGCGCCGCCCGCACCCGCCGGCGCTGGGTGTCCAGCAGCGCGCGGACCCGGTCGCGGCTGTCGGCGTCGAGGACGGGCGCCTGGGCGGCCGACTGGACCATCAGGCAACCGTCGGGTACGGCCGGGTCGGCGATGCGGTCCAGGATGACGTCGAAGAAGGCCTCCACGGCGGCGGCCGGGTCGTCGGGACGGCTCCGCAGCGCGCTGTCGTACCGGGCGCCGTAGATCGCGGCGTACCTGTCGAGGCTGGCGCGGAACAGCGCGTCCTTGCTGCCGAACGTCCCGTACAGCGACCCCCGGCCGAGCCCGGTCGCCTCGGCGAGCAGCTCCAGCGACGCCTCGGTGTAGCCGCGCTGCCAGAACACCCGCATCGCCCGGTCCAGCGCGGCATCGACATCGAACTGCTTGCGCCCTGACGTGGCGCACCTCCCGGTCGTCGGCCCTGGGGACCGACCCTACCAGCTTGTTTGACCGATCAGTCCAAGAATGTTGGATCGATCGGTCAAACATGAGCTACCGTGGTCGCCGTGACCACATCCGACACGCTCCCGACCGGTCCCGGCTCGGTCTCGGGGGCGCCCGCCCTGCCTTCCGGCTTCACCGACACCTTCACCAGCCGGTACGTACACACCGGGCGGTTGCGCCTGCACGCCGTCACCGGCGGGCACGGACGCCCGCTGCTGCTGGTGGCCGGCTGGCCGCAGACCTGGTACGCGTGGCGGCTGCTGATGCCGGCGCTGGCAGGGGACCACTTCGTCGTCGCGGTCGACCCGCGCGGCGTCGGGCTGTCCGACAAGCCCCGGGACGGCTACGACACCGGAACGCTCGCCCGCGACCTGGTGGAGCTGATGGCGGCGCTCGGGCACGAGAGGTTCGCCATGGTCGGCCACGACATCGGGATGTGGACCGGCTACGCGCTGGCGGCCGACCATCCCGACCGGCTCGACCGGCTGGCCGTCGCCGAGGCCGCCATCCCGGGGCTGTCCCCGTCACCGCCCATGATCACGGGCGGAGACGTCAACCGGCGGCTCTGGCACTTCGCCTTCAACCAGCTCGACGAGGTCAACGAACAACTGGTCAGGGGCCGCGAGCGCATCTTCTTCGGCCACCAGTTCGCGTCCAAGGCGGCGCGCCCGCTGGCCGAGCACGCCGTCGAGGTCTACCTGCACGCCCTCACGGCCGACCCCGAGGCGCTGCGCTCCAGCTTCGAGTTCTACCGCGCGCTGGCGGCGACGATCGAGCAGAACGTTCAACGCAAGACCCGACGGCTGACGCTGCCCGTGCTGGCCATCGCGGGGGAACGAAGCTCAGCGGGCCTGGTCGGCGAGACCATGCGGCTGGCCGCCGACGCCGTGGACAGCGTGATCCTTCCCGACTGCGGCCACTACCCCGCCGAAGAGGCCCCGGACGCCATGCTGGCGGCGCTGACCGCGTTCCTCGGCGGGGTTACGCCGCGCGGGTGCTGAGGAGGCCGTCGAGCTTGCCGGGGTGCTCGCCGAGGACCCGCTGGGGGTCGGTGCCGAGCACGTCCGCGAGCAGCCTCGCGTACACGTCGCGGAAGTCCACCGACGGTTTCAGGTCGCCGTTGTCCAGGTCGGTCAGGCTGGGCTGGGCGCCGTGGAAGCCGGGGCGCACGCCGGGGCCGATCACGAACACCGGCGCGGCGGTGCCGTGGTCGGTGCCCTGGCTGGCGTTGGCGCGAACCCGCCGGCCGAACTCGGAGTAGACCAGCACCACCGCCTGCCGGCCCCTGGCGGTGCCGCCGAGCCTGCGCACGAACCCGCTAACCGCACCGTCCAGCTCGGTGAGCAGCCGCTGTTGGGTGCCGCGCTCGTCGGCGTGGGTGTCGAACCCGCCGAGCGAGGCGGAGTACACCCTGGTCGGCACGCCGGCCTCGATCAGCCCGGCCACGGTGTCGAGCTGGCCGGCCAGGCCTTTGCCGCCCTTGCGCTTGCCATCCGCGGCGGGCGCCGGGCGATCGCCGCCGCCGAGCACCTTGGCCGCGGCCTGCAGGTCGGTGACGGACCGCGCGGCGCGGGCCTGCCAGCGCCCCTCGCCGGGCTGCGCGGCGCCGAGCGCGGCGAAGGCCTCGCCGATCCGCCCGCCAGGCAGCTTCAGCCCGCCCGGTGGCAGCGCGGCGGCCGAGGTCCGCTCGCCGGCCAGCATGGGCGGCAGCACCGGCTCGGCGGACACCGCCCGCAGCGGGTCCGCGCCGGAGGCGTCCAGCCAGCGGCCCAGCCAGCCGGTGGGCGAGGACGTCCACGGGGACGCGGTCTGCCAGATCGCCATCGAGCGGAAGTGGCTGTGGTCCGGGCTGGGATAGCCGACGCCGCGCACGATGGCCAGCGAGTCGTTGTCCCACAGGTCCTTGAGCCCGCGCATGCCCGGGTTGAGCCCGAGCCCCTCCCCCAGGTCGAGCACCTCGTGCGGCTGGTACGCCAGGTGCGGGCGGGCCGACTGGTAGGCCGGGTCGGCGGCGGGCACGACCGTGTTCAGCCCGTCGTTGCCGCCGTACAGGGTGATCACGACCAGCACCCCGGCGGCGGGGTCGAGCGGGTCGTGCTGGGCGGCGTGCAGCAGCGTGGACCAGTCCACCTGGGTGGCGCCGGCGGCCATCGCGGCGGCCGCTCCGACCCCGGACCAGGCCAGGAAGCGGCGTCTCGTCAACGGTTCCATCAGGCGCTCACCACGTACTCGGGGGCGCAGGCGGCCACCGCCACCAGCGCCGTCGGGTCGTCGACCAGGCCGGCCAGCGCGTTCTCGGTCCGGCGCGACCAGCCGTCCACGCCGAGCAGCTCGCCGGCCGCCGCCACCCGGTTGGGCGGGCTCGCGGCGGTCACCGGACCAAGCTCCCCATGCCCGGTGACCGCCTGAGCCACCCGCAGCCGGGACAGCCCGGCCGAGGTGGTCAGCCAGGCGCCGTTCGCCGGCCAGCCACCCACGCTCGGCGGCGCGAACGGCACCTGGCCCATCCCCCGTAGCCCGGTCACGATCGCCTGCGCCTGCTTCGGGTCGAGCCGCCCCGGCCGCACCCGCAGCGCGCGCAGCAGCCCGGCCAGCCACTCGACCGGCTGCTTGACCAGCTCGGAGTCCCGGTCGCGGAACGCCGGCTCGGCCACCATGGCCCGCAGCAGGGCGCGCACGTCCCGGTTCGGGCCGTAGGCCGCGAGCAGGCGCTCGTGCGCGTCCGGCGGCGGCGGGTCTGCCGACACCAGCCGGTACCACAGCCGGTCCACCAGGAACGCCGCCGACTGTGGCCGGCCCAGCACGAGGTTCACGAATCCCGGCGCGTCGAAGTCACCGCTGCTGCCCAGGATCGTCTTGCTGGCGTTGTCGTGACGGCGGGGCATCAGCCGGGCGGCCGTGTCGGCGGGCTGGACCACCCAACCGGTCAGCGCGCGGGCCGCCTCCCGCACGTCCGGCTCGTCGTAGTGCCCGACGCCGAGCGCGAACAGCTCCATGAACTCCCTGGCCAGGTTCTCGTTCGGCGAGCCAACCCGGTTGTTGTTGCCGTCCAGCCAGCGCAGCATCGCCGGGTCGACGATCATGGCCTGGGCCAGGTCGGTGAACCCGGCCATGGCGAGCCGGCGCTGGGTCTGGTTCTGCTCCAGCATCTGCGCCGGGCTGTGCACTTTCTGAGCGCCGGTCGCGAAGTGCCCGTGCCAGAACCAGGTCATCCGCTCGGTGGCCGGCGCCTCGGCGGCCACCATCCGGTCCAGCCACCACAGCACCAGGGTGTTCTGCTGTGCTTGTAGTGCGGCGTTGTACCGCTTGACGGTGTCCGGGTCGGCGCCCTTCTTCTTGGTCGGCCGGGGCGGCGGCGGGGCCAGCGCGGGCGGTGGAGTCTCCCGCACCCCACCGTCGCGGGCCACCGCCGCCGGGTCGAGCAGCCCGTCACGCACCGCGTCGAACCCCGGCCCCGACCGCCACCCCACCGGCGGCCCGAACCCGAGCCTGTCGTACAGCCGGCGCACCGCCACCGGCTCGGTCACCATCGCTGGGCTCACCCGACCCAGTCTCGGCGGCCGTCGTCAGCGCCGGATCAGCCGAATGTTCGGATCCGGTAAATGAGGGTTGTGCGCGCTCGGCGGCGGCGCAGGGTTGACAATGCGGCACGTGCACGAACCCAAGCCGCTGGTGCTGATCGCCGAGGACGACGCGGCGATCGCCACCCTGGTCCGGCTCTACCTGGAGCGCGAGGGCTACCGCGTGGAGGTCTACACCGACGGCGAGGAGACCCTGGCCGCCGTGGCGAGGCTGCGGCCGACCGCGCTGGTGCTGGACATCGGGCTGCCCACCCTGGACGGGCTGCGGGTCTGCCAGCGGATGCGGGCCGAGCGGGACTGGACCCCGGTGCTGTTCATCACCGCCAGGGACGACGAGGTGGACCGGATCCTGGGGCTGGAGCTGGGCGGCGACGACTACCTCACCAAGCCGTTCTCGCCGCGCGAGCTGATGGCCCGGCTCAGGGCGGTGCTGCGCCGGGGTGACCCCGAGCGGGCCGGCGCCGAGCTGGTGGCCGGCTCGATCCGGCTGGACCCGAACCGGCGCCAGGTCTGGGCCGGCCAGCGCGCCGTTGAGCTGACCGCCACCGAGTTCGACCTGCTGGCGCACCTGATGCGCCGGCCCGGCTGGGTGTTCGAGCGCGGCGCCCTGCTGGCCGACGTGTGGGGCTACCCGGACGTGTCCAGCCGCACGGTGGACGTGCACATCGCCCAGCTGCGGTCCAAGCTCGGCGCGGCCAGCCCGATCCGCACCGTGCGCGGGGTCGGCTACGCCGTGGACGACACGTGACGGCGCCGTCGGGTCGCGGTGCCCCGCTGGCGCGGCGGATCAGCCTGGTCACGGCCGGCGCGGTGCTCATCACCGTGGCGGTGACCGCGCTGGTCTCGGTCGGGCTGGTGCGGACCGCCGCCCGCTCGGACGCCCAGCAGGCGCTCAACCGGCAGGCCGACGTGGTGGCGGCGCTGCTGAACACCAGCGGCGGGCGGGGCGTCCAGGACCAGCCGATCGACGTGCTGCGCACCCAGAGCACTCCCGTCGCGCTGCTCACGCCCGGCGGGTCGCTGCGCGGCGACCCGCTGGCCCGCAACGCGATCGCGCCCCGGCTGACCGAGCTGGCCGCCGGCCGGGCGGTGTCGTTCCGGACGAACGTGGCCGGCCGCGAGGTGCTCGTGGCGGCCCGCCCGCTGCCCGACCGCCAGGGCGTGGTGCTCGCCCGCACCACCGCCACCGCCACCGCGCTGGCCCAGGACCTGCTGCTCCGCCAGCTGCTGGCGCTGCTCGCCGGGCTGGTCGTGGCGCTGGCCGGCGGCCTGCTGCTGGCCCGCCGGCTGGCCGCGCCGCTGCGCAGGGCGGCCGCCGCGGCGGACCGGCTGGCCAGCGGCGAGCGCAACATCGAGGTCCGCCCGGAAGGACCCGCCGAGGTGGCCCGGCTGGCGCACTCGCTCAACACGCTGACCGCCGCGCTGCATACCAGCGAGGCCCGCCAGCGCGAGTTCCTGCTCTCGGTCTCCCACGAGCTGCGCACCCCGCTGACCGCCGTCAAGGGCTTCGCCGAGGCGCTGGCCGACCGGGTGGTCACCGGCGACGCCGCCGCCGAGGCCGGCCGCACCGTCCTCGCCGAGTCCACCCGGCTGGAGCGCCTGGTCAACGACCTGCTCGACCTGGCCCGCTCCGGCACCGCCGACTTCCCCATCGACATCGTCCCCGTCGACCTCACCGCGCTGCTGACCGAGGCCGCCCAGGTGTGGTCCGCGCGCTGCGCCGAGTCCGACGTCACGCTGCGCACCGAGCTGCCCGACGGCCCGTGCTCGGTGTCGACCGATCCCGCCCGGCTGCGCCAGATCGTCGACGGCCTGATGGAGAACGCGCTGCGCGTCACCCCCGCCGGCGCCCCCATCGTGCTCGCCCTGTACGCCGAACCCGACCTGCTGGTCGAGGTCCGCGACGGCGGCCCCGGCCTCACCCCCGAGGACCGCGAGGTGGCTTTCCAACGGTTCGCCCTCTACCAGCGCTACCGAGGCGTCCGCCAGGTCGGCACCGGCCTGGGGCTCGCACTCGTACACACCCTGGCCACCCGCATCGGCGCCACCGCCACCGCCCACACCGCCCCCGAAGGCGGCGCCTGCTTCCGCATCAGCCTTCCAGCCGCCCAGGAGTCATAATCGGAGCGGCCGAGAAATGGTCAGCTATCCGCTCGTCTTCGCCGCAGAGACGGGTGCGTGATCCATCCGTTCGCCGCGACCTGCCGATCGTCGGACAGGTGCGGGACCTCCTGACGATTACCGTTGACGAACAGCGACTCGGGATGCCGCTCTCCGGGTGAGTCCAACACGAATCGGGTCACCGCTCCCGCCAACACACCGGGGTCGGTGCTCAGCTCCTGCGCGTACTCGTCCGCCTTGTTCTTCACGGTCCAGACGACCTCCGTCGCGCATATCTCGTTCGGGCGCACCGCGTGCACCGCATACACCCGTGTCATGACGGAGTCGGGAACAACACTCAGAATTGTCATGATCGACACAGTGCTCGCTGATACCGGGCCGCGGGAGCGAGCCACACGAGGACGTCGAGGGGAGAGTTCCAGCAGTTTCTGGCGGCCGCTGAACGACCAGCAGACGCGGCCACGCATAGATGTGGTGTCTCTATACTCCGGCCGATCAGATCCAGGGAGCCAGTCGTGTCAGAACCGAACGAGATGCTGCGCGCAGCGCGGGAACGCGTCGAGTCGCCTTCTTCACCTGGCGAGCCGATGACACGGCAGGAACTGGCAGAAGCGATCAACGCCTACGTCTACCGAGCCAGCGGCGGCAAGCAGGTGACCGCCGTCGACTTCAACCACGTCGGTAAGTGGGAGCGCGGCACGATTCGTTGGCCGGCGGCTCGCTACCGGGCCGCCCTGCGTGCAATCCTGGACGTCGCAACAGACCGTGACCTGGGGTTTGCGCGACCGGCGCGCGGGAAGCCGGGAGATGTGGATCGCAAGAAGTTCCTGAAGACAGCGCTCGGCACCTCGGCCGGGGCGGTCTTGGCACGCTTTGCGCTGGTCGGAAGCGGGGACTCCGGCGACCTGCTCCGCGCGGTGTCCGGGCCGACGGCGGACTACCGGCGCATGGAGCAGGAGGTCTCTTCAGACCGTCTCGCGCCCGCCGTGGACGCCCATCTCTCACTTGCGACCGCCGTGGTCGGCAACCAACTCCGCACCTCCAGCGGACACGCCGTGCTGGCCGAGATCGCGGGCCTCTCGGCGTGGCTTGCCGCCGACCGAGGCGACGGTGCCACGGCACGACGCCGATATGCCGACGCGATACGACACGCCGGACGCGCCCACCATCCATTGCTCACCTCGTACATGACCGCCTCGCTGGGGCACTTCGCGGTGGAATCCGGAGATCCGCGACAGGGTATGACGCTGCTCGATCGCGCGGCGGCCCAGCTTGATCCGTCCGCACCGTCCACCGCCCGCGCCTGGCTTGCCTCACTCCATGCCGTCGCATACGCCACGCTGGGCAATCGTCAGGCCACCTACGCGGCACTGCGCACCGCCGAGAATGCGACCAGCCGTCCACATGGTGAGCCCGTATGGCCTTGGGTGTTCAGCTTCGACCGGGATAAGGCTGCTCGCTATCAGGCCGAGGCGCTCGCCGGTCTCGGTGATTTCCGCGCCGCCGCAGCGGCATTCGAAGCGGTTTCCCCGTCGGGCGGGCCAAAGCCTCGTGCCTTGGCTCAGGTCAAACGAGCAAGGGCGCTGGCCGCCATCGGAGACGTCGAACGTAGTTGTGCGCTGGCTCTGGAGGCGCTGCGGGTGGGGCTCGACTACAGCAGCGAGCGAGTCACCTCACGAGTGCGTGCCTTCCGTGCGAGCCTGCCCGTCCGGACCCGTGCGGCCGGTGCCCTGGACGACGCGTTGGCCGCCCTCTACGACGATCGGACCCCATGAACGTCGCGATCACCGGACACCGTGAGCTGCCGAGTGCGACCGCCGAGCTGGTCGATTCCGCTATCCGGGAACGACTGAGCTTGCGGGCGGGCGGTGAGCTGGTCGGGCTGTCCTGCCTTGCGGACGGAGCGGACGCGATCTTCGCCCGGGCAGTGTTGGACGCCGGGGGCGCGCTGGTCGCGGTGGTTCCGGCCACGAGGTACCGCGACGGGCTGCCGGCGAGCCATCACCCCATGTACGACGCCTTGATCGGCAGCGCCGCCGAGGTGGTGCGGCTGGACCACGAGGAGTCCACCTCGCAGGCTCACATGGACGCGAGCGTGTACATGCTCGGCCGCGCGCACGAGCTGATCGCCGTGTGGGACGGCAAGCCCGCGCGCGGGTACGGCGGCACCGCCGATGTGGTGCGCGCCGCGAGGGAGCGTGGGGTTCCGGTCACGGTGGTCTGGCCGGCGGGCGCGGAGCGGGACTAGCGGGTCAGCGGCGGGCGAGCGTGTCGAGCGCGGTCAGCAGGTGGTCGCGCATGGTGTCGCTGCCGGTGTGGCCGGAGTCGGACACGGTGATCAGCTGGGCGTCGGGCCAGGCGCGAGCCAGCTCCCACGCGGTGTGCAGCGGCCCGCCGAGGTCGAGCCGGCCGTGGATGAGCACGCCGGGGATGCCGGCCAACCGCCCGGCCTCCCGCAGCAGCACGCCCTCCTCCAGCCAGACGCCGTGCGAGAAGTAGTGCGTACAGATGCGAACCAGGGCAAGCACGGCATCGGGCGGGCGGGAGCTGTACGCGTTCGGCCTGCCGTTCGTCTCCAGCGAGATGACCGCGTCCTCCCACGCGCACCAGGCGTTCGCGGTGGCCACCCGGACCGAGGGGTCCGGGTGCTCCATCAGCCGCGCATAGGCCGCGACCAGGTCACCATCCCGCTCGGACGAAGGCAGGTACGCGCGGAACCGCTCCCACTCCGCCGGGAAGAACCGCCCCACGCCCCGGTACAACCAGTCGATCTCCGAGCGCCGGGTCGTGGTCACCCCGGTGATCACGATCTCGGACACCCGGTGCGGGTAGCGCTCGGCGTAGGCCAGGATCAGCGTGGACCCCCACGAGCCGCCGAAGAGCAGCCACCGCTCGATCCCGAGGTGCTCGCGCAGCCGCTCCATGTCGCGCAGCAGGTGCTCGGTGGTGTTCACGCTCATGTCGGTGGCCGGGTCGCCGGCGTGCGGGACGCTGCGCCCGCAGCCGCGCTGGTCGAACAGCACGGCCCGGTAGCGCCGGGGGTCGAACGCCCGGCGCATGCCGTCCGAACAGCCGGAACCCGGGCCGCCGTGCACCACCAGCGCCGGCTTGCCGCCCGGGTTCCCACACTGCTCCCAGTACACGTGGTTGCCGTCGCCGACGTCGAGCATGCCGTGCTGGTACGGCTCGATCGGGGGGTACGGCTGGGGCATCGCTTCCTAAGCGTTCGAGGTCGGGCTCAGCCGGCCGCGCAGGTCCAGCTCGATCTGCTCCAGGGTACGACCCTTGGTCTCGGGGACCAGCCATTTCGTGAGCGCGAAGAGCACCACGTTGATCCCCGCGAAGACGAACATCGAGCCGCCGATGCCCAGCGCGCCCGGGTCGGACATGAGCGGGAACACCGCGCTCACGATGCCCGTCGCGGCCCACAGCACGACGCTGGCCACGCCCATGCCGGCGGCCCGCACCTTCAGCGGGAACACCTCCGACATCATCACCCACACCACGGCGCCCCAGCCCAGCTCGTAGCCGACCAGGTAGAAGACCATCATGACCAGCATCAGGATGCCCCGGGTGGCGGTGTCGTGCACGCTCAGCACGATCCAGCCGGCCGCCACCAGGGTGATCACCATGATGACGTTGCCGATCAGCAGCAGCGGCTTGCGGCCCCACCTGTCGACGACGAACACCACCCACGCGGTGAACAGGAACTTGGTCACGCCGAGCAGCACGCCGGACAGCAGCGCGGCCTGGGTGGCGAACCCGAGCGCGATCAGCATGGTCGGGAAGTAAGCGTTGACCGCGTTGACCCCGCTGAACTGCTGCCCGATGGCCAGCAGCAGCGCGACGAACAGCATCGGCCGCACCCACGGCGCGAGCAGGTCGCGCAGCCGCGCCTTCCGCTCGGTGTCCAGCCGGATGACCTCGCGGATGGTGGCCATCTCACCGTCCAGGTCGGCGCCGCCGCCATGCGCGCTGGCCAGCACCGCGCGGGCCTCCTCCTCCCGCCCGTTCTTGACCAGCCACCGGGGCGTCTCCGGCAGCACGACCAGCCCGACCAGCAGCACCAGCGCCGGGATCAGCGCGCCGGCGAACATGGCACGCCAGTTCGCGGACGGTCCGAGCCAGTAGCTGACCAGGAACGCGATCAGGATGCCGAGCACGATGAAGATCTGGTTCAGCGACCCCATCGCGCCGCGCAGCCGGGCCGGGGCCAGCTCGGACAGGTAGGTCGGCACGGTGGACGAGGACAGCCCGACCCCCAGGCCGATGATCAGCCTGGACAGCACCAGCAGGGCGAACGTCGGCGCGAACGACGCCGCCAGCGTTCCGATGATCACGATCACGGCCGCCACCATGATCGTGCGCCGCCGGCCCAGCCGCTCGTTCGTCCTGGTGGAGAACATCGCACCGACGATGGCGCCGACCGAGAGAATGGCCGTGATCACGCCCTTGTCCAGGCTGCTCAGGTCCCAGGCCTTGCCGATGAACGGCAGGATGCCGGAGATGATGCCCAGGTCATAGCCGAACAGAATGCCGCCGAGCGCACCGAAGAAGTACAGGGTGGTCCGGTTGATGTGCCGCCACGCTGGCGCCGCCTGCGTCATTGCCGAGTCGCCTCTTCTCGTGTTCTAGGCCGGCCGGTGAATCACACTCACATGCCCCATACGGGTAGACAAGACAGATACAGGTAACAATTCAGGTTTCTGATTGGTGTTCACGTATGTGACGCCGCCGGTAGGTACCTGGCCGCCGTGGCGGCGGCGCGCATGTCCGCCCACCGCGCCGGTCCGGCCAGGCCGAGGTGGTACAGGTGCAGCTCGTCCGCCCCCGCTTTGCCCAGCTCGGTGACGTACCCGGCGATGTCCGGCACCGGGTTCGCGGCCACCGCGGTGATGTACGCCCCGACCCGGACCGCGCCCGGCAGCCGCTCGCGGGCGGCGCCGACCGCGTCGACGGTGGCCGCACCGGCCTGCCAGCAGGGCAGCACGACCGCGTCCACGTCACCGGCGGCGGCCGGGGTGAGCCCGGGCAGCGCGCCGGTCACCCACGGGTCCACCGCGCCGTGCAGCACCACCCGCGCCCCGGAACCGGCGACGGCGGCCAGCACCGCCCCGCGCAGCTCGTCGGTGGCGGCCTGCCGGGTGGCCAGCAGCAGACCGGCCAGCTCCTCTTCGAGGGGGTCCTCGGTCATGCCCGAGTCGCCGTGCACGATCAGGCTGCGCACCGCGCGCCGCAGCTCGTCGGTGATCCGCTCGGGCTCCGCGCCGGCCTCGGTCCAGCGCCCCGCGCACGCCGCGCAGCAGCACACCGACAGCAGCCGGGCGGCGGCCGGGCTCCACACCGCGTCGGTCTTCTCGTGGTGGCACTGGTGGACCGCGCCGAGCTGCCCGCACGCCTCCAGGACCAGCGAGGACAGCTCCAGCCCGTCCACCGCCTCCTCGGCCAGCGTGGCCGCGAACTGCCTGACCTCGGCCGAGGACGGGCACAGCGCCCACGGGTAGGGCTCGTCGAAGCAGTTGCGCACGCACACGTCCGGGTTCGCCTCGCCCAGCCGCGAGTTGTGCGTGAGCACCACCCAGCCGGCCGCGTCCATTCCGGCCTCGCGCAGCGCGCGCACCGCGTCCCCGCCCGGGTCGTCGCGACCCGTCCAGTCCGGGGTGCCCGGGCGCAGCCGGGTTTGGTCGAGCGAGCCCCAGGCCCAGTCGCGCACCGGGCGGTACAGCGCGGCGTGCCTGGCCAGCACCGAGGTGCGGTTCGGCGACCAGGGGGTGGCCGCCCGGGTGGTGTGGTACGACAGCGCCACGGCCACCTCGTCGACGCCGATCTCGGCGGCCCGGTCCAGGAAGCCGGGCGCGTCCAGGACGTCCCAGGGGTAGGCGTAGCCGGTGACGGGCACGGTGGTCACCACCTCGCGGTGTTCGGTTCGAAGTCCTGTACGAACCGGCGCATGTAGTTCACGTCGTCCCTCCTGGTCAGCCCGCAGCGCAGGTAGTCCTCGTGGGCGCGGCCGAGCGCGTCCGGGTCCAGCTCGACGCCCAGGCCCGGGCGGTCGGGCACCCGCACCGCGCCGTTCACGAAGTCCAACGCGCCGGGGACGATGACGTCGCTGTCCTTCCACGGCCAGTGCGTGTCGCAGGCGTAGCTCAGGTGCGGGGTCGCGGCGGCCACCTGCACCATCGCGGCCAGGCTGATGCCCAGGTGGCTGTTGGAGTGCATGGACAGCCCGACGCCGAACGCCCGGCAGGTGGTGGACAGCGCCTGGGTGTCCCTCAACCCGCCCCAGAAGTGGTGGTCGGAGAGCACCACGCCGACCGCCCGCGCCCGGAACGCCGGCTCGATGTCGGCGAACGACACCACGCACATGTTCGTGGCCAGCGGCATCGCGGCGCGCTCGGCGACCCTGGCCATGCCCTCGATGCCCGGGGTCGGGTCCTCCAGGTACTCCAGCACGCCGTCCAGCCGGCGCGCCACGTCGATCGCGGTGTCCGGCTTCCAGGCCGCGTTCGGGTCGAGCCGCAGCGGGTGGCCGGGGAAGGCGTCGGCCAGCGCCCGGATGCCCTCGATCTCCTGCTCCGGTGCCAGCACGCCGCCCTTGAGCTTGATCGATCTGAAGCCGTACCGGTTGATCATCCGTCGGGCCTGCTCGACCAGCGCGTCCGGGGTGAGCGCCTCGCCCCACTCGTCGGGGTCCGCGTCCGGGTGCCCGGCGTACTTGTAGAACAGGTACGCGGAGAACTCCACCTCGTCGCGGGCCTTACCACCGAGCAGGTCCGCGACCGGCCGGCCCAGCACGTGGCCCTGCGCGTCCAGCGCCGCCACCTCGAACAGCGAGTACACGCTGGCCAGCGTCTTGCCGATGGACGCCCCGCCGATCAGCCCGTGCCGGTCGGCGACCACCGTGTCCCCCAGCGCCCTGCTCACCGCGCGGCGGATCCCGGGCAGGTCGAACACGTCCAGCCCGGGCAGCTCGGCGGCCACCCGACGGGCCTGGTCGGCGAACGCGCTGTCGCCGTAGGACTCGCCGAGCCCGACCACGCCGTCCTCGCAGCGCAGCTCCAGCACCGTGCGCAGCGCGAACGGCTCGTGCACGCCCATCACGTTGAGCAGCGGCGGGTCGGCGAACGCCACCGGGGTCAGCACGACCTCCCGGATCTTCAATCGAGCTCCCGCACTGTCGCCAGACCGTCAGAAAGAATCTTCTCCAGCCGGTTGACCTGCTCGGGGCTGGGGTCGACCAGCGGCGGACGCACCCCGCCGACCTTCTGGCCGCGCAGCCGGGCGGCCGCCTTGACCAGCGACACCGCGAACCCCGGCGTCTCGTCGCGCAGCGCCACCAGCGGCAGGTAGAACCCGGTCAGCAGCCGGTCCATGGCGGCGGTGTCGTTCGCCGCGAGCGCCCGGTAGAACCGCCCGGCGATCTCCGGGGCGAAGCAGTGCACCGCCGAGGAGTACCTGGCCACGCCGATCGCGGAGTACGCCCGCTGGGACACCTCGGCGGTGGGCAGCCCGTTGAAGAACAGGAAGTCGGTGTCGACGGCCTGGACGGACGCCACGATCCGGCTCATCAGGTCGATGTCGCCGTGGCCGTCCTTGATCCCGACCACCGACGGGATGTCCAGCAGCTCGGTGGCCGCGCGCGCGTTGAGCACCCCGGACGCGCGCTGGTAGAAGATCACCGGGATCGAGGTGTCCGCCACCGCGTACCGGACGTGGTCGAGCAGCCCCGCCGGCGGCCCGGTGACCAGGTACGGCGGCAGCAACAACACGCCGTCCGCCCCACCGGCCTCGGCGGCGGCGACCCCCGACCTCGCCGCCGCCGCGCCGCCGCCGGCGCCGATCCAGATCGGCACCCGGCCGTTCACCACATCGCGCGCGGTCCGCAGCACCGCCGAGAGCTCGTCGGGACCCAGCGCGCTGAACTCGCCCGTCCCGCAGGCGATGAACAGCGCGCCGGCGCCGGCCGCGAGGTGCCCCTCGACGTGGTCGGCGAAGGCGTCCAGGTTCAGCTCGAGATCGTCGGTGAACGGGGTGAGCGGGAACGCGAGCAGGCCGTTCAACTCGATCTTCTGCCGGGCCATGTCCTCTGCTTTCTCTTCGGCGGCGACGCACCGCTCGCGTGTTCACATATATGACTGAGTTCTTCTATGCGAACGCGATCACGGACGGTAATATCACCGGCGTCAGGTGTCAACGACCGTCGAATGAACGTCCCAGGGAAGGCCCCATGTCCGAGCTCCGGGACGCCGAGACCGCGGCCACCGAGACCACCGCGGCCGGTGTCAAGTCCGCGCGCCGGGCCATCGAGCTGATCGAGACCTTCGCCGCCACCGACGCCTGGCTGACGCTCTCCGAACTGCACGCCCGCACCGGTTTCCCCCGGTCCAGCCTGCACGGGCTGATCCGCACGCTGCACGACGCCGGCTGGCTGCAGGTCGACCCCGGCGGCACCCGGTACCGGATCGGCGTGCGGGCGCTCATCTGCGGCACCGCCTACCTGGACCGCGACCCGATCATGCCGTACGTCACCGAGGCCCTGGAGCACGTCAGGGACGCCTCCGGCTTCACCGCGCACTACGCCCGACGCAACGGCGCCGACGTGGTCTACCTGGAGACCCGGGAGTCCCGCCGCTCGGTGCACCTGGTCTCCCGGGTGGGCCGCACCCTGCCCTGCTACGCCACCGCGCTGGGCAAGGCGCTGCTGGCCGAGCTGACCCACGACGAGATCGACCAGCTGCTCCCGCCGGCCATGCCCGCGCTCACCCCGAACACCGTGACCACCCTCGCCGGCCTGCACGCCGAGTGCACCGCCGTCCGGGACCGCGGCTACGCGGCCGAGGTCGAGGAGGGCACCCCCGGCGTGCGCTGCGTGGCCGCCGTGATCCCCTACCGCATCCCCGGCACCGACGCGATGAGCTGCTCGATGCCGGTCGACCAGGTGACCGACGCCGACGCCGCCCGGATCGGCGAGCTCCTGGTCGACACCACCGCCGAGCTCGGCCAACGCCTACGCCGCGCCGGCATCCGCTGAACCCGTGAGTGGTTAGCGTTGCTATGGCAACGCTAACCACTCACGGGTCCTGACCAGGGAGGACGTATTCTCTATGACGACCCAGCGAGTCCTGATCACCGGCGCGGCCGGGATGGTCGGCACCATGATGCGGACCCGGATGCGCCGCGACGGCCGGGTGCTGCGGCTGCTGGACCTCACGCCGCCGCCACCGGCCGAGCCCGGCGAGCCGGTCGAGGTGATCACCGGGTCGGTCACGGACGCGGCGGCCATGGCCGAGGCCTGCGACGGGGTGGACGCGCTGATCCACCTGGGCGGACACAGCAGGGAGCACACCTGGGAGGACACGCTCAAGGTCAACATCGACGGCACCCACACCGCGCTGGAGGCCGCGCGGATGGCCGGCGTGACGAGGGTGATCCTGGCGTCGAGCAACCACGCGGTGGGCTTCCGTACTACGGACGAGGCGCCGCTGCCTGCGGACTCCTCGCCTCGACCGGACACCTACTACGGCGTGAGCAAGGCGGCCATGGAGGCGCTGGGCAGCCTGTACCACTCGCGCTTCGGCATGGACGTGATCGCCATCCGGATCGGCTCGTGCTTCGACACGCCGCTGCGGCTGGGGGTGCGCGGGCTGGTCACCTGGCTGTCGCCGGACGACTGCGCGCGGCTGTTCGAGGCCTGCCTGGCCGCGCCGTCGCCCGGGTACCGGCTGATCTGGGGCGTCTCGGACAACACCCGCCGGACGTTCTCGCTGGCCGAGGCGGAGGAGCTGGGCTACCGCTCGGAGGACAACGCGGAGCGCTTCGCCGAGGAGGTCACGGCCGGCCGGCCCGCGCCGGACCCGGCGGAGCTGCACTACGTCGGCGGCGGGTTCTGCACGGCCCCGCTGGGCAAGCACAACCCGGTCTGAGCCCTCGGCACGGCCGTCATGGTCAGCCGGCTCATCCGGGTGACCGTCCGGTAGATCCGCTTGGGGCGGTGGCCGGGCGCGGGCTCCAGCCGCCAGCGCGAGCCGATAACGGCCATCGTCACGAGCAGCTCCATCCAGGCGAAGTGGTCGCCGATGCACTTGCGGTTGCCGGCCGCGAACGGCAGGTAGGCGCCGGGCGGCAGGTCCCGGGGTCCCCGGCGCAGCCAGCGGTCCGGGTCGAAGGCCAGCGGATCGGGGTAGGCGTCCGGGTCGCGGTGCACCACCGGGAAGCTGAGCAGGATCTCCGCGCCGGCCGGCAGCCGGGCCTCCCCCAGGGTCACCTCGGTCGCCGTGCGGCGCATCGTCATCCAGACCGGCGTGGCCAGCCGCAGCGCCTCGTCGACCACGCACCGGGTGTACTCCAGCCGGGCGATGTCCTCGTAGCGCAGCGGGCGTCCGCCGAGCACCTCGTCCAGCTCGCCGTGCAGCCGGCGCGCCACGGCGGGATGCCTGCTCACCTCGTGGAACAGGCTGCCCATCGCGCTCGCCGTGGTCTCCGCGCCGGCCAGCAGCAGCGTCTGCAGCTCGTCGCGGGCCTGGGCGTCCGTCATGCCCCTGCCGGTCTCCTCGTCGCGCGCGGCCAGCACCATGGAGAGCAGGTCGCCCCGGTCCACGTCGTCCGCGCGGTAGGTGCGGATGACCTCGTCGACGACCCGCCGGAACCGGGTGTTCGCCTCGTCGAACCGCCGGTTCCCCGGGGTCGGCAGCTTCTGCAGCAGGTCGGTCGGGGCCAGGGTGCGGATCGCCGCCCCGCGCATGACCACCCGCAGCCACCGCAGCACCTCGTCGTGCGAGGCCTGCCCGAGCTCCGAGGAGAACAGCGCCTCCGAGACGTTGCGCAGCGACAGGTCGTCGAACAGCTCCTGCAGGTCGACGGCCTGGCCCGGGCGCCAGTCGGCGGTCGCGCCCTCGGCGTTGCGCCGCATCAGGTCGACGTACTCGGCGATTCGCCTACGGTGGAAGGCCGGCTGCATGAGCCGGCGCTGCCGGTGGTGGAACTCCCCCTCCGAGGTCAGCAGTCCGTTGCCCAGGAACGACCGGACCTTGTCCAGCAACCGGCCCTTGCGAAATGCGCCCGACTTTCGCACCAGCACCTCGTGGAATAGCTGGGGCCGCAGAATCACGTACACCTCGAGCGGGCCGAAGAAAACCCGCACGATATCGCCCTGGGCGCGCAACGACTCCAGGAACGGCATGGGGTTTCCCAACAGCTTGAACAGGTGCCCTACCAGCGGCAACCGACCTGGAGCCGTAGGCACCTCAACTGTTTCGGGCATGACCACCTCGCGAAGGGTAAGATGCGCCGGAAATCGCGAGCGGACCACGTCGTCCTCGCGTTATATCGAACAGTACGGAGGAGAGCCGGCGGCGACCAGCGGAACGTCGAACAGGACTCGGAAGGACGATTCCTATATCACGCTGCGTGATTCGTTACGCCGGTCCGGTGAGCCTTGTCGCATGCTTGGCGCAAGGACGAGCACCGGCACCAGCAGCAGGCCGGCCACCGCGACGGCCGGCCGAGGCCCGATCCGGTCCACGAGCGCTCCGATCAGCGCCGGACCCACCAGGAAGCCCAGGTACCCGCACGTCGCCACGGCCGCGATGGCCCTCCCCGGCGCATCCCGGCCACGCCGCCCGGCGCTGCTCCACGCCAGCGGCACCACCGCCGAGATGCCCAGACCGACCACCGCGAACCCGACCACCCCGACCCAGGGCACCGGGACCGTGGTCACCAGCCCGAACCCCGCCAGGGCGACCAGCACCGAGGCCCTGACCACCGCCACCTCGCCGAGCCGGCCGGTGAGCCGGTCCGCGACCAGCCGCACGCCGATCATCGTGACCGAGAACGCGAAGTACCCCATCGACGCGACGGCCTCGCTCGCGCCGGAAGCGCTGGTCAGCACGACGGCACTCCAGTCGTTCACGGTGCCCTCGGCCAGGAACCCACAGAACGCGACGATCCCCAGCGGCAGCAGCGAGCGGCCGGGCAGCGAGAACGCGCCGCTCCCCTGGCCCCGGTCCGGTCCGGTGAGCAGCAGCCGCCCGGCCGCCCCAGCGCGGCGGCCAGCAGCACGGCGCCGGCCACCGGAAAGTGCACCGAGATCGGCACACCGGCCAGCAGCGCGCCGGAGCCGGATCCGACCAGGCCGCCGATGTTCCAGTACGCGTGGAAGCCGGCGAAGATCGGCCGGCCGTAGCGCTCCTCCACCCGGGCCGCGTGGGCGTTCATGGACACGTCGAGCAGGCTGTTGCCGACCCCGAGCACGGCCAGCGCCGCCACGAACACGCCCAGGTCCGGCGCGAGGGCTACCAGCGGCAGCCCGCCGCACAGGACGGCCGCGCCCGCGACCACGCCCCGCCGGCTGCCGATGCGCCCGATCACCGGGCCGGCCGCCACCAGCGCCACCACCGAGCCGGCGGCCAGCGCGAACAGGCCGACGGCCAGCTCGCCGGGGCTCAGCCCGAGGCGCTGTTGCGCCGCCGGCACCCGTGCCGCCCAGGTGGCGAACCCCGCGCCGCACACGCCGAAGACCAGCGAGACCCCCACCCGCGCGCGGGCGGCCTCGCGCACGCCTAGCCCGGCCGCGACGCCGTCACCAGCAGCGTCGCGGCCGCCGCGCGTATCTCGTCGAGCAGGATCGCGAGGTCCTCCTCGGTGGTCGCCGGGTTCAGGATGCACGCGCGCAAGGCCTCGGCACCGCCGAGCCTGGTGCCGGTCAGGAACGCGCGGCCGCGGCGCTGCACCTCGGCTGGGATGGCGCGGTTGAGCTCGTCGAGGCGCTCGTCCGGAATCGCGCCGGGCGGGCGGTAGCGGAACGCGGCGATCGAGGTGGTCACGGGCGCGAGCGGCTCCAGGTCCTCGGCCCGTTCGACCATGCCGGCCAGCGTCCTGGCCAGGCCGGTGGTCCGCTCGACCAGCGCGACGACCCCGTCCCGGCCCAGGTGCGACAGCGTGGCCCAGACCCGCAGCGCCCGGAACGGCCTGGTCTGCTCCGTCCCGTACTCGGAGAACCAGCCGAGCCCGTCCGCGCCCTCGTCACGCAGGTACGACGGCACCAGGCTGAACGCGTCGCGGGCGATCGTCGGGTCGGCGAGCAGCGCGCATCCGCAGTCCACCGGCACGCCCAGCCACTTGTGCGGGTCCAGGGCGAGCGAGTCGGCGCGCTCCAGCCCGCCGAAGGTCGCGGCGTCGGTGACCGCCCCGAGTGCGCCGTACGCGCCGTCGACGTGGAACCACAGGTCGTGCGCGGCGGCCACCTCGGCGATCTCGTCGAGCGGGTCCACCGCCCCGGTGTTCACCGTCCCGGCGCTGGCGGCCACACAGAACGGGCGCCGCCCGGCCGCGCGGTCCTCGGCCACCGCCGCCCGCAGCGCCGTCACGTCCATCCGGAACGCGGCGTCCACCGGGATCGTCCGCACGTTGCGCGAGCCAAGCCCGAGCAGCTCGGCGGCCTTGGGCAGGCAGCTGTGCCCCTCGGCGGAGGCGTAGAGCACCAGCGGTGGTTGCCCGGACAGGCCGTCCGCCCTGACGTCCCAGCCGTCGGCTCGGGCGGCGCGCTGGCGGGCGGCGGCCAGGCAGACGATGGTCGCCATCGAGGCCCCGCTGGTGAGCAGGCCGCCGCCGGGCGGATGCGGAAAGCCCACCAGCTCGGCCAGCCAGCGCACGACGGTCCGCTCCAACAGCGGCCCGGCGTGCTCGCCGCCCGCGCAGCTCGGGTTGAACGCGGCCGCCAGCGGCTCGACCAGGACCCCGGCCGGCGACGGCGGCGAGTTGACCCATCCGAAGAACCGGGGGTGGCCGTTGCCCATCGGGTACGGCAACACGCGTTCGCGTATGTCGGTGACCAGGTCTTCCAGCGGCCGTCCGGACGGCGGCAGGGCCTGGCCGGCCAGCCAGTCCCGCTCTTCGGCGGGCACCGGCTGCCAGACCGGCCGCTTCGGTACCGAGGCCAGGTAGTCAGCGACCAGGTCGGCAACGTCCGCCCCCAACTCGTCCATGAGCGCACCATAGAAGCTCGTGCGCACCGCACACCCACTCCATACCCCGCACACGCACTGAAGCAGGTGTGCCGGGCACGAACCGGGTGTGTGGGCCGCCGGCCACCGAGGAGGTACGGACGATGACCGTTGTCGTGGTGATGGGGGTGTCGGGGGCTGGGAAGTCCACCGTGGGGGGTGTGCTGGCCGGGCGGCTGGGAGTGACGTATGCGGAGGCCGACCGGTTCCACCCCGAGGCGAACATCCGCAAGATGAGCTCGGGCGTGCCGCTCACCGACGAGGACAGGTGGCCGTGGCTGGACACGCTCGCGGAGTGGGTCGGGGCGCATGCCGCGAGCGGGGGCGTGCTCGGCTGCTCGGCGTTGAAGCGGCGGTACCGCGACGTGCTGCGCGGCGGCGGTCCGGTGTGGTTCCTGCACCTGCGGGTGGACCACGACGTGCTGGCCGAACGACTGCGCCACCGCACCGACCACTTCATGCCCGCGTCGCTGCTCGACTCCCAGCTCGCCGCCCTCGAACCGCTCGGCGCCGACGAGCCCGGCCTCACCGTCGACGCATCCGAACCCGCCGAGCGCATCGTCGCGGCGGCCCTCCATGAATATCAGCCTTGACTAATATAGAAGCCACCTTAAACTAAGAACGTGCACGCCTTCGATGTGCTCGGCGACCCGGTACGGCGCCGGATCCTGGAGCTGCTGGCGGGCGGTGAGCGCAGCTCCGGGCAGATCTGCGCGGTCATCCAGCGGGAGTTCGGCATCTCCCAGCCTGCGGTGTCCCAACACCTGCGGGTGCTGCGGGACAACGGCTTCGCCACGGTGCGCGCCGAGGGCACCCGGCGGCTCTACGCCGTCGACTCCGCCCCGCTGCGGGAGGTCGACGAGTGGCTGGAGCCGTTCCGCCGGTTCTGGAGCCAGCGCCTCGACGCCCTGGCCACCGAGCTCGCCCGCGGAAAGCGCGAGTAGCCGCCTCAGCCTGTGCCGAGCCCGGCGCGGTTGGCTCGCGCGCCGGAGGTGTCGGAGCCGCGCTGGGCCATCGCCAGCAGCCACACCCCGACCAGGGTCAGCGCCAGGCCCAGGCAGCGCGCGCCCAGGGTCTCCTCGGTGGCGAACGGCTCGCCGTACACCACGACGCCGAGCCCGACGCCGATCACCGGGTCGATCGCCATCATCGCGGCCAGCGAGCCGCCCAGCGGGCCGGCCTGGAACGCCGCCTGGCTGAGCATGGTGCCGCCCGCGCCGCAGGCCAGCGCCGCCCAGAGCTGCCAGCTGGTGGCCAGGCCGAGGATGCCCTCCGCGTGCAGCACCGCGCCCCAGGCCTTGCCCAACGCCGCCGAGGTGGCCATCAGCACGCCCGCCGACGCGCCCAGGCACACGCACCGCGTGGTTCCCCGCATCAGCAACCCGCCGCCGAGCGTGCCGGCCAGCACCAGCCCGACCAGCGCCAGCCCGGGCGTCCAGGCCTCCGCGTCGGCCGGCGCGCCGGGCTGCTCGGGCGGCATCACCGCCAGGAACAGGGCCAGCCCTACCACCACCAGCCCGGCCGCGAGCATGGCGGGCTGGCTGACCCGCCGCCCGGCCATCCGCTGCAGCACCAGCGCGACCACCAGGCCGATGGTGAGCAGCGGCTGGACCACGGACAGGCGGCCGAGGTTCACCGCGACCAGGTGCAGGGTCACGCCGGTGGCCTGCGCGACCACGCCGGCCAGCCAGCTCGGCTTGCCGACCAGCTCGACCATGAGCCCCGGGTGCAGCGGCGCGCGGCGGCGGGCCCGGAGCGCGCCGTGGTGCTGGAGCACCGACGCCACCCCGAAGCACGTCGCCGCCAGCAGCGACACGATCACGGTGAGGGTCATGGTGTCTCCGACGGTACGCGTGAGCGCGCTCAGGCCGTTCGGCGGCGAGCGGTGCCACCCGGTCGTGGGCCCGTGCCGGCGGCCGGGGCGCTCGCGAGCAGGGCCAGCACCGCCCGCGCCGCGTCCTGCTCCTTGACCACCGAGCTCGGGTCGCGGCGCAGCGACTCGTGCTCGCGGACCACCTCGGCCAGCTCGGCCACGTCCTTGGGCCACGGCGCCAGGCCGGCCTCGGCAAGGGTGGCGGCGTTGGCGGTGCCGTGGCCCGGGATCGGGCGGAAGGTCACGGCCGGCAGCCCGGCGGTGAGCGCCTCGGTCAGGGTCAGCCCGCCCGCGTTGTGCACCAGCACGTCCGCGATGCCCATCAGCTGGTGCACGTCGTCGCGCCAGCCCAGCGCCACCACGTCCGGGTCGCCGGCGAACTCGGCGCGCAGCCGCTCGTTGCGCCCGCACAGCACGAGCACCTGCGTCGCGCCGGTGCCGGCGATCTCGCGCACCGAGGACGGCACGTCGCCCAGCCCGAGCGAGCCGGCCACCACCAGCGCGACCGGCCGGTCCGCCGCCAGACCCAGCTCGGCGCGCAGGGCACGGCGGCGCTCGGCCGGCAGCCGCTCGCCGAACCGGGTCGAGACCAGCCCGCCGACCGGCCGCATCGGCGTCCGGTACACCAACCGGCCCATCCGGGAGGTCGCCTCGGTCACCGTCAGGTGATGGTCCACGGAGGGGTGCACCCACATTCGATGCACGGCCGGGTCGGTGAGATACGTGACGGTGATCGCGTCCAGGGTGCCGGTCTCGCGCAGGTAGCCCAGCGTCTGGCTGGCCAGCGGGTAGGTGGACACCACCACCTGGCTGCCCCGCGCCCACCGGCGTACCCGGTGCCTGGCCAGCCGGCACAGCCAGAGCGTCACCCGCTGCACCCAGCCGGCCCGTTCCAGGTTGACGAACAGCCAGTCGAAGAACCGGGGCGCGTAGCCGATGCTGAGCGTGTAGCCCTCGCGCAGCACCAGCCGCGCGAACCAGGGCACCGCGTCCAGGAAGTCCCGGACCTCGGCCCGCACGCCGAGCCCGCGCAGCCGCGCGATCAGCTCGTCGGCGGCACCGTCGTGCCCGGCCCCCACGCTGCCGGAGATGACCAGAACCTGCGCCGTTCCGTCTACCATCGATCGACCCATCGGCCCTCGACTCCCTGGGTTGGTTCGGTGATGAGAGCAGAACTCCTACAGCGTGTAAGAGTTTAGCGACATCCGATCACTCGTTATCGGAAGGGTGCCTTACCCCTCAGCTCAGCCCTCGGCCCAGCCCTCAGCCACCCCACAGCCAGTGGATCAGACGGTAGAACGCCAGGGTGGCCTGGGCAGCCGCCACCGTCGTCGCCATTCCGAGCAGTAGACACCCACCGGGCAGCAGCCTGGCGGGCGGGGGCGGGGCGGCCTGCAACGCCGCGACCCTGGCGGACACCTCGCAGGCGATGAAACCGAGCCCGGCGGGCGCGGGCCGGTTGGTTTCGGCGAGTGCCACCTTGGCCAGGGCGCGGGCGGTCACCTCGCGGCTGCCACTCACGCTGGCCGCGTGCTCGTCCGCGTTGCGTTCGAGCAGGAACGCCAGCGCCTCCCGGACCGGCACCAGCAGCGGGTTCATCGCCGCGCAGACCTCGGCGGCCGCCCGCAGCCAGTGGTGCCTGCCGGTCAGGTGAGCCCGCTCGTGCGCGAGCACCACCCGCCGCTCCTTGCCGTCCAGCAGCGCCAGCAGGCCCTGGGTGATCAGCACCCGACCCGGGCGCCCGGGCACCGCGAAGGCGTGCGGCGCCGCCACCGGCACCACCGCCAGCTCACCGGCCCCGCAGGTGTCACACAGCGCCCGCAGCTCACGCCGCGTCGCACCGCGCGCCCGCACCGCCCGTACCACCCGCACCACGCCGTACCCCAGCGCCAGCGCCGCCACCGCGCCGACCACCCCGGGCACCGGCTGCACCAGGTGGACGCCGCGCTCGTTGGCCTCCGCCTCCGCCAGCTCGGTGAACCCCAGCAGGGACAGCGCGAGCAGCAACAACGCCCACGTCGTGCCCGCGGCGGAGAGGACCGCCGCGCCGAGCATGGTCAGCACCGTGCCCCTTGTGGGGGACAACCGCGCCACCATCAGCCAGCTGATCGCCGCCACCAGTACGGACAGCGCCACCGGCACGTACACGCTCACCGTCACCGGCGGCGCCTCAGGATCGCGCGCAGCGCCTCCGCGTCCTCCTCGGACAACGCGGTGGCGAAGCGCTGCAGCACGCTCTGCCGGTTCGGTCCGCGCCGCAGCAGGGCCTGCATCTGTTCGGCGGCGAGCTCCTCCGCCCCCTTGATCGGGTGGTACAGGTGGCGTCGGCCCTCGGCGGCGCGGCCCACCAGGCCCTTGTCGTAGAGCCGGGCCAGGATGGTCTGCACCGTGTTGTAGGCCAGGTCGGCGTCCACGGCGCGCTGCACGTCGGCGGTGGTGAGCGGGTGGCCGGCCGCCCACAGCGCGGCAAGCACCTCGGACTCCAGCTCCCCAGCGCCACGGCGGGGAGGAACCCGCGCCGATTCGGTCATCGCGCCCTCTCCTCTCGGCCGGTCACAGACTAGTGGGTGCCCCGAGGCGCACGGGCACGCCACGGCGACAGGTCGAGGCCGGGATAACGCAACGCGACCCCGGCCAGCGTCTCCGGCGTCCAGTACGGGTGCCCGGGGAGCGGGAAACCAAACAGCGCGAGCTGGTCCGGCGCGGCTCGCTCGACGAACCGCCGCCAGGCCCGCTCGTGGCTGCGCGCCGCCCAGGCGTGGCGGTGGCCCCATTCCGCCTCGGCGTTGCGGTAGCTCAGGTGCATCGTGTACCGCGCGCCGCCAGGCCTGGTCACGGCGGTGCCCCGGTGGAAGGTGCCCAGCTCGAAGGCCACCACCGTGCCGGCCGGGCCGGCGGCGGACACCTCGCCGTCGTACAGCTCCGGTCCCAGCAGGGTCCGCGCCAGGGCGATCAGGCGCTCGTGCACGGCGAGCAGGCTCAGCTCCGTGCTGGCGAACGGGAGGCTGTCGATGCCGGCGAACTCGTCACCCAGGTAACGCTCCCGCCGTGGGTCGTCACCGTCGTGAAATCCCTGCGCGGACGGGAACACCAGCCCCAGCTCGGACACCGCCGGCTCCAGCGCCTCGGCGGGCAGATAGCCGGGAAGAACGGCGAACCCTCGGTCCTGCCAGTCCCGGGACGCGGCAGTCAGATCCACCCGACGAGTGGTACCAGACGGGTCCGTCCCCGGCGAGAAGATAATCTTCTCCCCGTGTCGGATCGGGACGTCGAACAGGCCGTTCTGCACGGGACCCGCCGCTACGACCGTCGCCAGGTACACAAGATCACCGGGATCGAGGACGAACGGGCCCGCCGGCTGTGGCGGTCGATGGGCTTCGCCGACGTCGGCGAGGACGACGTGGTCTTCACCCAGGGCGACGTGGCCGCGATCCGCCGGCTGGAGCGGCTCAGCTCGTCCGGGCTGGTGCCGGTCGAGGTGCAGGAGGCGGTCATCCGCTCGATGGCGCAGGCCATGGCCGGGCTGGCCACCTGGCAGGCCGAGCTGCTCTACGAGCTGTCCGCCGACCGCCGCGACGGCCCGGAGGACTGGCCGGCCGAGCTGCGCGGCGTGCTGCCCGTGCTGGAGAGCCTGCAGAACCACGTGTGGCGCCGGCACCTGGCCGCGGCGGCCGGCCGGTTGCTCACCCTGGCCCCCGACGAGGCGGACCTGCGCACGCTGGTGGTGGGCTCGGCCGACCTGGTGGGGTTCACCCGCACCGCACGCCGGCTCAGCCCGGGCCAGCTCACCGAGATGGTGGACCTGTTCCACGGCATCGCCGCCGACGTGACGGCCGACCACCGGGGCCGCATCGTCAAGACCGTCGGCGACGCCGTGCTGTTCGTGACCGACGACCCGGCGGACGCGGCTGCGCTCGCCCTGGACCTGGTGGACCGCACCACCGAGGCCGCCGCGCTGCCCGAGCTGCGCACCGGCATGGCCCTCGGGCCGACCCTGACCCGGTTCGGCGACGTCTACGGCGAGGTGGTGGACGCGGCGGCGCGGCTGTGCCGGCACGCCCGGCCGGGCCGGATCCTGGTCGAACGCTCGCTGGCCACCGCGCTGGACGGCGACGCCCGCTTCCAGCTGCGCCCGCGCCGGCCGCTCACCGAGCGCGGCTTCCCCCGGCTGCCCTCGTGGGCGCTGCGCCGGCCTAGAGCACGACCAGGTCGCGCGGGCGGGTGTTGAGCCGCTCGCCGCCGTCCTCGGTGACCACCACGATGTCCTCGATCCTGGCGCCCCACTCGCCGTCCAGGTAGATGCCCGGCTCCACGCTGAACGCCATGCCCGGGGCCAGCTCCAGGTCGTTCCCGCCGACGATGTACGGCTGTTCGTGCACGTCCAGCCCGATGCCGTGCCCGGTCCGGTGCACGAACCGCTCGCCGAACCCGGCCGCGGAGATGATCTCCCTGGCGGCCGCGTCCACGGACTCCGCGCTGGTACCGGGGCGGACGGCCCGACAGGCCGCCTCCTGGGCCTCCTGGAGCACCCGGTAGGTCCGCCGGATCTCCTCGGCCGGCTCTCCCCCGACCGCGTAGGTGCGGGTGCAGTCGGAGTTGTAGCCGCTGGCCAACCCCCCGCCGATGTCGACGACGACCACGTCGCCCGGCTGGATCACCCGGTCGGAGAGCTCGTGGTGCGGGCTGGCGCCGTTCGGCCCGGACCCGACGATCACGAACTCGACGCCGGTGTGGCCCTCCGCGACGATGGCCTCGGCGATGTCGGCGCCGGCCTGCGCCTCGGTGCGGCCCGGGCGCAGGAACTCCCCCATCCGGGCGTGCACCCTGTCGATCGCTTCCGCCGCCGTACGAAGCTCGGCCACCTCGGCGGCGTCCTTGCGCATCCGCAGCTCGGCGAGCACGCCGCCGGCCAGCCCCAGCGACACCCCGGGCAGCGTGTCGCGCAGCCCGAACGCGTGCACCGCCGGCATGGTGTCGCTGACCGCCACCCGCCTGGGCACCCCGGCCAGGTCGCTCACCAACAGGTAGGGGTCCTCGCCGTCGGTCCAGGTGATGACCTCGATGCCGAGCTTGTCCAGCGGCAGGCCGGCCAACCCCGGCGCCTCCAGCCTGGGCACCACCAGCGCCGGCGGGGCGCGGTGCCCCTCGGCGGCCAACACCAGGCAGGTCAGCCGCTCGTGCGTGCTGGCCGTGCTCCCCAACAGGTACCGAAGATCGGTACCCGGGGTGATGACCAGCAGGTCCACGTCTTGGCGGGCGGCCTCCTCGGAGGCCCTGTGCAGGCGCTCGGCCAACAGTTCGGCGGGGACGCTCATGCCGGTCAGCTTACGGTCCGGGTTTATCGTGGCCGGGTGGTCCCTTCCAGCGGCCTCGAACAGCGATCCACCCCGCGCCTCGGGACCCCCATCGAACCGGTCCGGCCCTACCGGTACGACACCGACACGTCGGCGGCGCGGCTGCGGTTCGAGTTCGGCGACCTGGAGCCGGGCCGGGAGACCGACCGCGAGGTGAGCATCGCCGGCCGGCTGCGCGCGATCCGCCGCCAGGGCGGTCTCACCTTCGCCACGCTGCGTGACAGCACCGGCGAGGTCCAGCTGTTCGTCGAGACCGGCACCCTCGGCGCCCGGGTGCACCGGGAGTTCGACGCGCTGTCCCGGGGCGACTGGGTGGGCGCCCGGGGCACCGTGATGACCACCCGGCGCGGCGAGCTGTCCGTGCGGGTCACCTCGTTCGTGCCGCTGGCCTCGGTGCTCGCCCCGCCGCCGCGCGCCCTGACCGACGTGCAGGCCCGTTACCGCCGCCGCTACCTGGACCTGCAGGTCAACGAGCGCACCCGGGAGATCTTCCGGATCCGCCACGCCGCGATCGCGGCCATCCGGCTCAACCTGTCCGAGCGGGGTTTCACCGAGGTCGAGACGCCGGTGCTGCAGGCCATCCAGGGCGGCGCCTCGGCCCGGCCGTTCGTGACCCACCACAACGCGCTGGGCGCCGACCTGTACCTGCGGATCGCGCTGGAGCTGCACCTCAAGCGGCTGGTGGTGGGCGGCATGGAGCGCGTCTTCGAGATCGGCAGGGTGTTCCGCAACGAGGGGGTCGACACCCGGCACAACCCGGAGTTCACCCTGCTCGAGGCCTACCAGGCGTTCGCCGACTACCACGACATGATGGCGCTGGTCGAGGACCTGGTGCGGGACGCGGCGCGGGCCAGCACCGGCGGCACCGTGGTGCGGATGGCCGGCCGGCCGATCGACCTGGCCGCGCCGTGGCCCCGGCTGCGGTTCGCCGACCTGATCGAGCAGAAGACCGGCGCCCGGATGCACCCGGACATGGCGATCGAGGACGCCAGGGAGATCCTCGACGAGCTGCGCATCCCGTACCTGGCCGGCTGGGGCGCCGGGCGGCTGATGAAGGAGGTCTACGACGAGAAGGTCCAGCACGACATCACCGGCCCGGTGTTCTGCCTGGACTACCCGCGCGAGGTCTCCCCGCTGGCCCGCGAGCACCGCGACGACCCCGCCTACGTGGAGCGGTTCGAGCTGATCGTCGCCGGTTTCGAGCTGTGCAACGCCTACAGCGAGCAGAACGACCCCGCCGCCCAGCTCGCCGCGTTCCAGGCCGAGGCTGCGGCGCGCTCCGGAGGCGACCCGGAGGCCGGCGAGATCGACCTGGACTACATCCGCGCGCTGGAGCACGGCCTGCCGCCCACCGGCGGCCTGGGCATCGGGCTGGACCGGCTGGTGATGCTGCTCGCCGGGGTCGACTCCATCCGCGAGGTCATCCTGTTCCCGACCATGCGCCCGGAGTCCCCCGTCCACCCTCGTGACGCCGTGCGCCGCCCCGTGCTGCCGCCCACGCCGGCACCCGACGACGTGTCCGAACCCGCCCCGGTCCCGAGGCCGCGACCGCCCGCCACCACCGACGAGCCACGCTGGCCGGTGCGGCTGATCGCCGGGCTCACCGCGGTCAGTGGCCTGCTGGAGCTGATGGTGCTGCGGCCGTCGTGGAAGCAGCGGTTCCTGCCGGTCGCCCAGGCGTTCGACCCGACCTGGTTCGCGGTGGCCGGCCAGGTGCTGTCCGTGCTGGTCGGGCTCGGGCTGTTGCTGCTGGCCGACCAGCTGGCCAAGCGCAAGCGGGCGGCGTGGCGGATCGCGATAGTGCTGTTCGCCGTCGGCACGGTGGCGCACGCGGTGAAGGGCTGGCACGTGCTCCCCACCGTCTGCAACTTCGCCATGGTGGTGGCCCTGGTGCTCACCCAGGACCGGTTCCGGGCCGCCCCGGACCCGCCGTCGCTGCTGCGGCTGGCCAGGTTCGTGCCGACCTACCTGGCGTCGGTGATGCTCGTCGGCGTCGGCAGCCTCTACCTGGAGCGGCGCCACCTGCGGCCGGCGTTCAACGTGCCCGACGCGATGAGCACCGTGATGAACGGCCTGATCGGGCTGGACGGCGAGTACGTCTACCTGCAGCCCCGGTTCGAGCTCATCTTCACCGCCGCGCTGCTGGCGCTGGGCGTGCTCGGCCTGGTCGTGTTCGCGGTGCTGGTGTTCCGTCCGCTGCGCGCCAGGGGCCCGCGCACCGAGACCGACTGGCGGCGCGCGCTGCGCCTGGTGCACACCTACGGCTGGGACACCCTGGCCTACTTCTCGCTGCGCGACGACAAGAGCTTCTTCTTCGCCTCGGACGGCGAGGCCATGCTCGCCTACACCTACGTGGGCGGGTACGCGCTGGTCGCCGGCGACCCGATCGGCGCCCCGGAGTCGCTGCCCGGCCTGCTCGACGAGTTCCTGGCGATGTGCGACGAGCGGGCCTGGAACCCCGCGTTCCTGGCCATCCGGGAGGCCGACTTCCCGCTGTTCGCCGCGCGCGGCTTCCGCGCGTTCTACCTCGGCGACGAGGCGATCCTGCGCTGCGACACGTTCGACCTGTCCAGCCGTCCCAAGAGCGTGCGCGCGGCGGCCCGGCGGGTGGGCCGCCAGTACCGCTTCCAGCTGCTCACCGAGGCCAACGCCCCGCCCCGGCTGGTCCACGAGCTGAACGCGATCAGCGCCCGCTGGCGCGGCAAGGCCCCCGAGCGCGGGTTCACCATGTCGCTGAGCCAGGACGTCAAGGGCGAGGGCGCCAACCCCGAGTTCCTGCTCTGCGTGGCCCTGGACGCCGACGACAGGCCCGGCGGCTTCCTGCGCCTGGTGCCCGCGTACGGGCCGGACTTCGGCTACACGCTCGACGTGATGCGTCACGACCCGGACGCTCCCAACGGCATGACCGAGTTCCTCATCGCCGAGACCGCCCGCGCGCTGGGCGAGCGGGGCGTGGTGCGGCTGTCGATGAACTTCGCGATGTGGGGCCGGCTGTTCGCCGAGGACGTCCCGTTCACCCCCGCCGAACGCGTCGCCCGCAAGCTGGTCGGGATGCTCAACCCGTTCTTCCAGATCCGCTCGCTGCGCGACTTCAACGCCAAGTTCGACCCGGAGTGGCTGCCCCGCGTCCTCGCCTACCGCCGCCCCACCGACCTGCCCAAGGTCGGCCTGCTCTACGCCGGCGCGGAAGGCTTCCTCGCCGTGCCCGTGATCGGCGACCTGCTCGTGCCCAAGGCCGTCGGCGGCGTCTCCGCCCCGTCCGGCGCCCGCCCGTCGCCCTAGCCGGACAGCCGCCGCTCGATCCGTTCGCGCAGTCCCTCGGCTCGCGGCCCAGCAATGTCCGCGAGCAGCGGCAACGCCTCCCGCCACACCTGCCGCGCCTGGTCCGGCCGTTCCATGAGTTCGAGCGCGCTCGCAAGCTTGTCGAGCGCCACCGGCAGGTACCAACGATCACCGACCTCGCGTTGTATCGCCGCGGCCCGCCGGTAGAAGCCGACCGCCTCGTCCAGCCGCCCCAACCGCTCGTAAGCCTCCCCGGTGACCACCAACGCCTCGGCCTCCCTGCCCCGGTACCCGATCTGGCGGAACATGACGGTGGCCCGCTGGCTGGACACCAGCGCGTCCTCCGGTGCCCCCTCCACCAGCTCGAGCATGCCGAGGTGGAGCAGCCCAAACGACTCGGCGATCGGATTGTCGTGGTCGCGGGCTACAGCCAGCACACGCTGAAGGGTTTCCCGTGCCGCCGCGACCTGCCCGAGCTCGATTTGCGTGACAGCGAGCCAGTGCCCCGCGAACGATTCTTCCAGTTCGTCACCGAGGTCGTGCAACATTGCGACAGCGCGCTGAAGGTGCCCCTCGGCTTGCTGAGGGTGACCAACACGCCGAAGCGAATCGCCCAGGTTCGTAAATAAGATTGCCACAAGATACTTATTATCTAATTCTCTAGCAATGTCGAGCGCACGCTCAAAGTAAACACGTGCTTCATCGTAGTTGCGCTCGAGTAAGAAGGTCAGCCCGACACCGTTCATCGACAGAACGAGACCCAGCTGATCACCGAGTTCTCCGAAGAGCTCTTCGGCGGAGCGATAGCTGCCAACAGCCTCGGAGGTCCGATGAGACAATCTGAACTTGACTCCCAAGTTCTGATGGATCAGGGCCTCACCGAGCTTGTCACCGCAGCGCCGCGCCGCCGCCAGGGCGATCCGTTCGACTTCGAGCCAGCCACTCAACGGATCACGGTTTCCATTGACCTCCGCAAGCACCGCCGGGATTCGCCACGCGACCCGGTCGAATCCCGCGGTAGCCGCCGCGTGTGCAGCCGCCATCAGGTTTGCTCGCTCGGTTTCGTACCAGCGAGTCGCCTGACTTTGTTCGTCGAACGCAGCGACAGGAACTCCGCGCCCCGCCGGCTCGAGATCGATCCTTAAGGAGTATCTCTCCGGCGCAATTGCGCGCCTGGCGGCGGACGCGGAGTGCAGATACCAGTCGAGCACCCGGCGCAGCACCACGCGCTGTTCGTCGGCCGGCTCCTCGCGGTGCGCCTGGTCGCTCGCGTAAGCACGCATCAGATCATGAAACTGGTAACGTCCCGACCCCACGTACTCCAGCAGGTTCGCCCCGATGAGCGCATCCAACAGGTGCCGGGCCTCCTCCACCGGGACGGCGGCCAGCGCGGCGGCCGCTTCCAAGCTGAACTCGGCCCCCGGGTGCAGCCCCAGCAGCCGGAACATCCGCGCCGTGTCCGGCGGCAGGGCGCGATACGACCAGGCGAACACGGTACGCACGGCGTCCGCTTCCTCGTCGTCCTCGCTGGAGAGCGCGTCCCACAGCAAGGACTCGTCCCGCAGGTCCCGGATCAGCTCACGCAGCGGCATCCGTGGCCGGCTCGCGGCGCGCTCGGCGGCGATCCGCAACGCCAGCGGCAGCCGGGCGCACAACCGAGCCAGCTCGGCCAGCTCGGCGAGGTCGTCCTGCCCCCGGTAGTCGGCGGTCACCGTGCGCAGCAACGTGACCGACTCGTCGTCCGAGAGCATGTCCACGCCCATCCGGTGGGCGCCCTCCCGCACCACCAGGCTCGGCAGGTGGCGGCGGCTGGTCACCAGCACGTGGCAGCCGGCCGTCCCCGGCAGCAACGGCCGGACCTGCCCGACCGTCGCCGCATTGTCCAAAATGATCAGCATGCGCCGGTCCGCGACCAGTGACCGATACAGCGCCGCCTTGGCATGGACATCGTTGGGAATCCGCCCGGCCGGAACATCGAGCGCCCGCAGAAAATGATCGAGCGCATGATCCGCCGTCACCGGCATGCCCGGATCGTAGCCACGCAGGTTCACGTACAGTTGCCCGTCGGGAAACCGCTCTCGGACACGATGCGCCCAGTGGATGGCCAGCGACGTCTTGCCGACCCCGGCGGTGCCCGCGATGACCGACACGGCCACCGCATTCACGTCGACCTCCCCCTGCGCCAGCACCCGGTCCAACCGCTCCAGCTCACTGACCCGGTTGACGAACCCTCGCACATCGGCCGGAAGCTGACGAGGCGCGTCACTGGGCCTCCGCCCGGGCTGGTGGAAGTGCACACCCCCGCTCACATCCCGCGCCTGTACGACGTCGCCCGCCAACCCCGTCAATTCCGAATGAGTATCCGCGTGCGACCGGGCATGAGGTTCGGACATTCCGTTACTCTCCGATCACGGAACGCGCGTGTCCGCTCACACTACCGCGGTCCGGCCACGGCGAAGTGCGTTTCCAGTCGCCACACATGCGTACCCGGTCATCATCAGCAGTTCGTAACCGGGAAACCGCCGTGTCTAGAACGGCGGCGGTTCGTCGTCCGGCGCCCTCCCGGGGCGGCGGCCGGGGTTCGATGGGTTGGCCCCGGGTTCGACACCCGCTTGGACGAGCGCCAGATGGTCGGCTTGGGATGGCTGGGCACGGGCTCGACGCCCGACGACGCCTTCGGCGCCGCCGGCCACTGGGATACGTCGGGTTCCGATTCAGCGGCAATACTGAGATCCATGGCGGGCGAGGACACGACCATGTGGACGGTGCACGGCTCACGGCGGGTGTACGAGAGCGCCTGGGTCAACGTGGATCTCGATGACGTCGAAATCCCTGGGGGTCCGAGGTTCGCGCATCATGTTCTGCGGTTTCCGCGCGCGTCGGTGGGGGCGGTCGTCGTGGACGGGGACCGGGTGTTGTTGCTGTGGCGGCATCGGTTCACCACGGGCGCTTGGGGGTGGGAGATACCGGCGGGGTGGTGCGACGACGGCGAGGACCCTGCGGAGGCCATGCGCCGCGAGATCGAGGAGGAGACGGGCTACCGGGCGTCGACGGTCGAGCCGTTGACGACGATCAACCCGCTGTCCGGCATCAGTTCGGGGAGGTTTCACCTGTTCCTGGCGTCGGGGGTCCGGCGGACGGGGGAGCCGGATCCGGCGGAGGCCAGCAGGGTGGAATGGGTGGGGCGGGAGCGGGTGCGGGAGCTGCTGGTTGAGGGCAGCGTTCCGGACGGGCCGTCGATGACGGCCCTGGCGTTGGTGCTCGCGACCCGGTAGGGGTCAGCGGCGCTTGTCCAGCTCCAGGCGGCTGGCGCTGGCGGCGGCGTTGCTGACCAGGCCGCCGATCGCCATGCCGATCACCGCGTGGATGACCGCCTGGGCGAAGTGGACCGGCCAGGTGCCGGAGCCCAGGAACGGCACGACGGCGGCCGCCACGGTGACCAGGCCGACGATCCAGCCGAAGTAGGAAAGCGGGCTCGGCGTGCTCACCAGCAGCAGGTGCGCCAGCGCGGTGGCCAACAGGGCAGCCACGGCGGCGACCACGCAGAGGGTGATCGTCTTCTCGTCGCCGAAGGCACCGTTCGTCTTCGGGGAGAGCACCGCCAGCTGGAACATGGCCCGGGCTATCAGGACGCCCACCACGCCGATCAGGGCGGCGACCACGGCGGCGGCCACTCCCCCCGCCCACAACCGGCCGGCGTTCACCTGCGTATGAACCGGCGCGGGCGGCTGGTAGCCACCCTGGGGGTTCCCGTACTCGTCTTCAGGACCTTGACCGCGAAAGTCGCCAACCACGCGCACATGGTGCCGCTAGCGGCGTCCGGACGCCATACAGGGGTCACCCCGATCGTATGAATGTGCAAACTGGCAGGATGTGCCGGTGAGCCAACCGTTGCTGCTGCTGGACGCCGCCAGCCTGTACTTCCGCGCGTTCTACGGGGTGCCGGACTCCATCAAGGCGCCGGACGGTACGCCGGTGAACGCGGTGCGGGGGTTCACCGACATGGTGTCCCGGCTGATCACCGAGCGGCGGCCGGCGCGGTTGGTGGCCTGTCTGGACCTGGACTGGCGGCCGGTGTTCCGGGTGCGCGCCATTCCGTCGTACAAGACGCACCGGGTGGCGGAGGGAACGCTGGTCGGCACCAGCGCGGGGCTGCTGGTGGGCGGCGCGGGGCCGGCGGAGGCGGTGCCGGAGGCGCTCGCTCCGCAGGTCACGATCATCCTGGAGGTGCTGGCGGCGGCGGGGCTGGCCACCGGGGGCGCGGAGGGTTACGAGGCCGACGACGTGATCGGCACGCTCTGCGCACAAGAACGTCAACACCCCGTCGAGGTGGTCAGCGGGGACCGCGACCTGCTCCAGGTGGTGCGCGACGAACCGAACTCGGTGCGGGTGGTCTACGCCGGGCGCGGGCTCGCCAAGGCCGAGGTGTTCGGGCCGGACGAGCTCGCGGCGAAGTACAAGCTGCCGGCGGGGCGCGCGGGCGACGCGTACGCCGAGATGGCCATGCTGCGCGGCGACCCCTCGGACGGGCTGCCCGGCGTGGCCGGGGTCGGCGAGAAGACGGCGGCCACGCTGGTGTCCCGGTTCGGTTCGTGGGACGAGCTGCGCGCCGCGGTCGCCGACCGGACCGACGCCAGGATGGCCGCCGGCGTCCGCACCAAGCTCGCCGCGTCCGCCGACTACCTCGCCGTGGTCGAACAGGTGGTCAGGGTGGCCACCGACGCCCCCGTCCAGCTCGACCGCCCGGACACGATCCCGAACACGCCCGCCGACCCCGACAAGCTGGCCGAGCTGAGCGAACGCTGGGGGCTCGGCGGCTCCATCGAACGCCTGACCACCGCGCTGGCACTCTAGACGTCCTACAACGGACGACCCACCTGGTAGCGGCCGGTGCGATCCTGGATCACCACCGGGACGTCCGAGCTCTTCCCGCCGATCACCGCGACGCAGGAGAACCTGCCCGAGGGCAGCACCTTCTGGCCGGCGGGGCAGGTCACGGCGGTCACGTCCGGTAACCGGTAGTCGTCGCGCAGGATCGTGCTGACGCCGTTCTGCACGGCGGCCTGGTCCAGCACGGGCGTGACGAAGAACCCGGGATTGACGAACCCGAGCAGGCCGACCACCCCGACCAGCAGGGTGCCCAGCACGGTGGCGACCAGCCAGCTCGGCACCGCGTCGGACGGCGGGCGCGGGACGGGGACCGCCCGGAGCGGCTCGGTCGGCGAGTCGGCGAACGGATCGGGAGACGGCTCCACGGACGGCCCGGCGTACGGAGGCGGCGGCGGATAGGGCTGGTCGTACGGCGGCGACGGTCGCCCCGGCGGGCCGGCGTGGCGCGGCCGGACCGAGGTCTGCACTGTCTGCACCGGCGGCCGAGCGGCATCCGTTGGGCTGCTCATCACGACCCTTCGAGATCGACTACGGAGATGGCCCGAATCGAAACACGAAACGCCGCGCCGAGCGGTCACGCCGCGCCGATGGACACCACACCCCGTCGAATCGCGTGCACCGCGCGCTCCGCCGCGCCACCCACCGCATCGGACGGACCGGCCACCTCAGCGATCTGGTCGAGCAGGTCGACCACCTGGCGGCACCAGCGCACGAAGTCGCCGGCGGACAGCTCCTGGCCGTTCTCGTCGGCGGCGGTGAGCACGGCGGCCAGCGACTGCCCGCGCGCCCAGCGGTAGACCGGCCAGGCGAACCCGAGGTCGGGCTCGCGGGTCCGGTCCACCTTGTGCCGGCGCTCGTCGGACTCCAGCTCGGACCACAGCCGCACGGTGGCCTCCAGCGCGGACGCCACCGGGCCGGCCGGCACCCTGGCCATCCCGCCCTCCACCCGCCGCGACTCGTACACCAGCGCGGACGCCACGGCGGCCAGCTCGGGCGGCTCCAGGCCGTCCCACACGCCGTGGCGCAGGCACTCGGCCGCGAGCAGGTCCGACTCGCCCCAGAGCCGGGACAGCACCTCCCCGTGCGGCGTGACCGTGTCGCCGTCCAGATACGAGCGCTCGCGCAGCAGCGCGGTGATCCGGTCGAACGCGCGGACCAGCGAGTGGGTGGTGGCGCGGACCTGCTGGCGCAGCCGCTCGGTGTCCCGTTCCAGCCGGTCGTGGCGCTCGGCCCAGCGCGCGTGCGCCTCCCGGTCGTCACAGCCGTGGCAGGGGTGCGCGCGCATCTGGCGGCGCAGCTCGGCCAGCTCGCGGTCGTCGGCGGCGTCCGAGCGGCGCTTGCGGGGGGCGGCGGGCGGCCGGATGCCGGTGTTGCGCAGGCTGGAGGCCAGGTCGCGGCGGACCCGGGGCACCCGGTGCTCCACCCGCTTGGGCAGCCGCATCCGGCCGAGCACCTCGACCGGGCCGGTGAAGTCGGCGGCGGACAGGCGCCCGGCCCAGCGGTCCTCGGTGAGCACCAGCGGGTGCGGCTCGCCGGGCTGGTCCAGGCCGGGGTCGAGCACCACCGCCAGCCCGGCGCGGCGGCCGGTGGGCACCGCGATCACGTCTCCGGGGCGCAGAACCGCCAGCGAGTCGGAGGTGGCCGCCCGCCGGGCCGCCGCGCTGCCCCTGCTCAGCGCCCGCTCCCGCTCGCCGATGCGCCGGCGCAGCGAGGCGTACTCCGCGAAGTCGCCAAGGTGGCAATGCATGGACGCGGCGTAGCCGGCGAGCGCCTCGGCGTTGTGCTCGATCTTGCGGGACACCCCGACCACCGAGCGGTCCGCCTGGAACTGGGCGAAGGACTGCTCCAACAGCACCCGCGACTCCTCGGCGCCCAGCCGGCCGAGCAGGTTGACGGCCATGTTGTAGCCGGGACGGAAGGAGCTGCGCAGCGGGTAGGTCCGGGTGGACGCCAGCCCGGCCACCTGCACCGGGTCCACCCCGGGCTGCCAGACGACGACGGCGTGGCCCTCGATGTCGATGCCGCGCCGCCCGGCGCGGCCGGTGAGCTGGGTGTACTCCCCCGGGGTCAGCTCGGCGTGCGACTCGCCGTTGTACTTCACCAGCCGCTCCAGCACCACCGTCCGGGCCGGCATGTTGATGCCCAGCGCGAGCGTCTCGGTGGCGAACACGCACTTGACCAGGCCGAGGGTGAACAGCTCCTCCACCGTCTCCTTGAACGCCGGCAGCAGCCCGGCGTGGTGCGCCGCCACGCCGCGCTCCAGCGCCTCGCGCCACTCCCAGAAGCCGAGCACCCCCAGGTCCGCCTCGGGCAGCTCGGAGGTGCGGGCGGTGACGATCTCGCGGACGCGCGCGGCCTCCTCGTCGGTGCACAGGCGCAGCCCGGAGCGCACGCACTGGCCTACCGCCGCATCGCAGCCGGCCCGGCTGAACACGAACGTGATCGCCGGCAGCAGCCCGTCGCGGTCCAGCCTGTCGATCACGCTCACCCGCGACGGCGGCCGGAACCGCTCGGCGCGCTGCCCACCAACCCGCCCACCGACCCGCCCGCCGCCGCGCCGCCCGCCGGAGCGCCCGCGCGGCCGGTCCCAGCCGGCGAACCGCCTGCCCTGCTCCTCGGCGTGCCGGACCAGGCCCGGGTCAACCCGCAGCCGCCCGGAGGTGTCCTCGCCGGCGAACAGGTCGAACAGCCGGGAGCCGACCATCATGTGCTGCCACAGCGGCACCGGCCGGTGTTCGTCCACCACCACCGCGGTGTCCCCGCGCACCGCGACCAGCCAGTCGCCGAACTCCTCGGCGTTGCTCACCGTCGCGGACAGACCGACCACCGCCACGTCCGACGGCAGGTGCAGGATGACCTCCTCCCACACCGCGCCCCGGAACCTGTCGGCCAGGTAGTGCACCTCGTCGAGCACCACGTAGCCCAGCCCGTACAGCGTGGGCGAGCCGGCGTAGAGCATGTTGCGCAGCACCTCGGTGGTCATCACCACCACCGGCGCGTGGCCGTTGATCGAGGTGTCCCCGGTCAGCAGGCCGACCTGGTCGGGGCCGTAGCGGGCGACCAGGTCGGCGTACTTCTGGTTGGACAGCGCCTTGATCGGCGTGGTGTAGAAGCACTTCGCGCCCTGGGCGAGCGCCAGGTGCACGGCGAACTCCCCGACGACCGTCTTGCCGGCCCCGGTGGGCGCGCAGACCAGCACGCCGTGCCCGTCCTCCAGCGCGGCGCAGGCGTCACGCTGGAACGGGTCGAGGTCGAACGGCAGGATGCCGGCGAAGTCGGCGAGCCGGGGCCGGGCGGCACGATCCCGGGACTCGGCGTACGCCTGGGCGGGAGAACGGCTGGCCACCCTCCCAGAGTGTCATACGGTACCGGCCCCGGTCGCTCAGGTCGCGTCGTCGTAGCGGGGCGGCGACGACCCAGGTATCTCAGTGGGCTCGGGGATCTCGCTGGGCTCGGTGTCGATCGGGGACGGCTGGTCGGGGTCCCAGGCGCCCCAGCCCTCCTCGGCCTCGCGGCGTTCCTTGCGGCGGTCGTGCACCCTGGCGATCTGGATGGACACCTCGAACAGCACGGTCAGCGCGAGCGCCAGCGCGGTCATCGAGATCGGGTCGCCGCCCGGGGTGGCGATGGCCGCGAACACGAACAACCCGAAGATCAGCCCGCGCCGCCACTTGCGCAGCTTGTCGTAGCTGACCACACCGACCCGGTTCAGCATGACCACCAGCAGCGGCAGCTCGAAGCTCACCCCGAAGATCAGCAGCAGCGCGATGAGCAGCCCGAAGTAGCTCTCGCCGGTCAGCAGCGTGGTCTGCACGTCCGAGCTGATGGACAGCAGGAACTGCAACGCCTGGCGCACCACGTAGTAGGCCATCGCGGCGCCGGCCAGGAACAGCACGGCGGCGCTGGACACGAAGGTGACCGCGAACTTTCGTTCTTTGACGTACAGCCCGGGCGTGATGAACGCCCACAGCTGGTAGAACCAGATCGGGCAGGACAGCACCACGCCCGCCGCGATGCCGACCCGCATCCGCAGCGAGAACTGGTCGAACGCGGAGATGCCGAACAGCGTGCAGCCCCGGTCCGCCGTGACGGACGGGCGGATCGAGGGCGGCAGCTCGCAGTACGGCCCCTTGAGCAGGTCACCCAGGCTGGGGCCGCCGAAGAACCCGGTGGCGAACCAGATGTAGCCGACGATCGACATGGCCACCACCGCGACCAGCGCGACGGCCAGCCGGTTGCGCAGCTCGTAGAGGTGCTCGAGCAGCGTCATGGTGCCGTCGGGGTTCTCCCGGCGGCGGCGACGGCGAGCTATCGGGTTCCACACGGAAGGGTGCTATCGCGGGCTGCCGTTGGCGTGGCCGTCTCGCTGCTCGGCGGCCTCGGCGACGCGAGGCGCCGGCGGAGTGTCGGCGGGCTTGTCCTCGGGCTTGTCGTCGGCCTTGTCGTCGGCTTTCAAGCCCTTCATCTCGCCCTTGAACACCCTGGCGGACTGGCCGACGGCGCGGGCCATCTCGGGCAGCCGCTTGGCGCCGAACAGCAACACCACTACCCCGACGAGGATGAGCCATTCCCAACCGCCCGGCATGATGCGCTCCTCTCGCGGGGGATGTGTCGGTGCAGCCGATGTTACGCGTCGTGGTCGGTGGGGGCGGCCGGGCCGTGCCGTCGGGCCCGGTGCTCGGCCCGCCAGGCGGAGAGCTCCGCCGCGCCGGCCCGCAGCCTGGTCCTCCTGCCGTCCAGCGCCACGCTCAGGGTATGCGCGGCGGCGCGGGCGCGGTGCAGCGCCCCGACCAGGCCGGCCACCAGCAGCGCCAGCCCGATGATCCCCACGACCAGCAGCACCGAGGTCGGCAGCCATCCCATGACCGCAACCGTAGCGGGCCCGTGATCAGCCGGTCACGCCGTCCAAAGCCGCCTTCGCACGCTCCGCGACCGCGGCCCGCAACTCCAGCGGCCGCAGCACCTGGGCGTGTCCGCCCAGCCCGAGCACCAGGCGCACCAGCCAGGCGTCGTCGGTGAACCGGAGCCTGACCTCGGCCCGGCCGTCGTCGCGGTCCAGCACGTCGTCGACCGGGTAGTACTCGGCCACCCAGCGCGCCTCCCGCTCCAGCAGCAGCACCGCCTCGCGCTGCTCCGGGGCCGGGCGGAACAGCCCGGCGGAGATGTCCGTCGGCCGCGCCGACCGGGGCGGCGCCGCCGGTTCGGCCAGTTCGTGCACGTCGTCCACCCGGTCCAGGCGGAACAGCCGTACCGCCTCCGCGGAGCGGCACCACGCCTCCAGGTAACCGCGCCCCTCGACCAGCAGCAGCCGCATCGGGTCGACGGTGCGCTCCCCCACCACGTCCCGCGACGCCGTGTAGTACCTGATCCGCAGCGCCCGCCGCCGGTCCAACGCCGCCCGCACCGCCGACGTCGTCTCCTCCTCGCGAGACGTCAACCCCACCGCGACACCGGTCGGCGTGCCCCCCGCCCCCACCGCGCTCTCGATCTTCGCAACGGCCCGGCGGACCACGTCGGTGTCCACGATCCCCGGCACGTCGGCCAGCGCCCGCAGCGCGACCAGCAGGGACGTCGCCTCGGCGGTGGTCAGCCGCAGCGGGCGGCGCATCCCGGCGTCCTCGGTCACCGTCACCACGTCGCCGGAGAACGACAGGTCGACCAGGTCGCCCGGCCCGTAGCCGGGGAGCCCGCACATCCAGAGCAGCTCCATGTCCCGGCGCAGCTGCTTCTCGGACACCCCGAAGTCGGACGCCGCCTCCTCCACCCGCACCCCAGGATGCGCCAGCAGGTACGGCACCAGCGACAACAGCCGTGGCAGCCGGGCGGCCAGCGCGAGCGGGCTCGGAGTCACCGCACTCCCCCACCCACCTCGACCGGAGCGGGCGCCAACGGCTCGGCGTGCGCCCTGGCGGCCGCCAGCCACCCCTGCCGCACCGCGTCGGCCAGCTCCGGCGGCTCCAGGACCACCACGTCGGGGCCGTGCCCGCCCACCCAGCGCGCCACCGTCTCCGGGTTGCGCAGCTCCAGCTCCAGCACGTCCCCCGGCCGGCCGCCGTGCTCCATCGGGCCGGTCAGCCGCCCGAGCCGGCGCAGCCCGACCGCCCGCCCGGCGGCCACCCACACCCTGGCCACCCCGGTCACCGGCGGCGGCCCCGCCGTGCGCCGCACCAGCGCCACCAGGTCGGTCCCGTCGGGCACCCGGACCGCGCCGGTGGGGCCGACCGCGCTGACCGGCTCCTCGATGCGGGACAGCCGGAAGCAGCGGGTGTCGTCCCGGTCCCGGTCATGGCCGACCAGATACCACCGCCCGCGCCAGCTCACCACGCCCCACGGCTCCACCGTGCGCAGCCGGGCGTCCGCGGTCGGGTTCGGCCGGTGCTCGAACGTCACCACCCGGCCGGCCTGCACGGCGGCCAGCAGGGGCGCGAACGCCGGCTCGGTGGCGCTCACCCTCGGCTCCACGCCCATGCCGGCCGACTCGTCCACCTCCACGCCGGCCGCGCGCAGCTTCACCAGCGCGCCCCTGGCCGCCCCGGCCAGCTCCGGGGAGTCCCACAGCCGGGCGGCCAGCGCCACCGCGGCCGCCTCGTCGGGTGCCAGCTCGACGTCGCCCAGCTCGTAGTCCTGCCGCGCGATCCGGTACCCGTCCACCGTGTCGAACATCGAGCGCCGGCCGGTCTCCAGCGGGATGCCGAGGTCGCGCAGCTCGGCCTTGTCCCGCTCCCACATCCGGAAGAACGCCTCGTCCGAGGTCGCGTTGGCGTACCCGGGGACGATCGCCCTGATCCGCTCGGCGGTGAGGAACTGCCGGGTGGAGAGCAGGCAGAGCACCAGGTTCACCAGGCGCTCGGCACGGGCTGAGGACACGTCATGCAGGGTATCGCCCGCGCGCCCGGAGACGTGGCGACACGTCGCCGCCGCGTGACTAGAGGGACGCGATGAGGCGATCCACCCGCTCGTCCACCGACCGGAACGGGTCCTTGCAGAGCACTGTCCGCTGGGCCTGGTCGTTCAGCTTGAGGTGTACCCAGTCGACGGTGAAGTCCCGGCCGGCGGCCTGGGCGGCGGCGATGAAGTCACCGCGCAGCTTGGCCCTGGTGGTCTGCGGCGGGGTGTCCTTGGCCGCCTCGATCTCGCCGTCGTCGGTGACCCGGTCGACCATGCTCTTGCGCTGCAGCATGTCGAACAGGCCCCGGCCTCGGCGGATGTCGTGGTAGGCCAGGTCCAGCTGGGCGATCCGGGCGCTGGACAGCTCCAGGTTATGGCGCTGGCGGTAGCGGTCGACCAGCCGCCGCTTGATCGCCCAGTCGATCTCGCGGTCGATCAGCGAGAGGTCCTGGCGCTCCACCGCGTCCAGGGTCCGGCCCCACAGCTCCAGCACCCGCTCGGTGGTGCGGTCCGACCGCCCGACCGACGCCACGTGCTCCACGGCGCGGGCGTAGTACTCGCGCTGGATGTCCAGCGCGCTGGCCTCCCGGCCGCCGGCGAGGCGCACCGGGCGGCGGCCGGTCAGGTCGTGGCTGATCTCCCGGATCGCCCGGATCGGGTTGTCCAGGGTGAAGTCCCGGAACTGCACGCCGTGCTCGATCATGTCCAGCACCAGGGTGGCCGAGCCGACCTTGAGCAGCGTGGTCACCTCGGACATGTTCGAGTCGCCGACGATGACGTGCAGCCGCCGGTAGCGCTCGGCGTCCGCGTGTGGCTCGTCGCGGGTGTTGATGATCGGCCGGGACCGGGTGGTCGCCGAGGAGACGCCCTCCCAGATGTGCTCGGCCCGCTGGGACAGGCAGTACACCGCCCCGCGCGGGGTCTGCAGCACCTTGCCGGCGCCGCAGATGAGCTGGCGGGTGACCAGGAACGGCAGCAGCACGTCCGCGATCCTGGAAAACTCACCGGCACGAGCCACCAAATAGTTCTCGTGGCAGCCGTAGGAGTTGCCCGCCGAGTCGGTGTTGTTCTTGAACAGGTAGATGTCCCCGCCGATGCCCTCGTCGATCAGCCGCCGCTCGGCGTCGACCAGCAGGTCCTCCAGGATCCGCTCGCCGGCCTTGTCGTGGGCGACCAGCTGGGTCAGCGAGTCGCACTCCGCCGTGGCGTACTCCGGGTGCGATCCCACGTCCAGGTACAGCCTGGACCCGTTGCGCAGGAACACGTTCGAGGAACGCCCCCAGGAGACCACCCTGCGGAAGAGGTACCGAGCCACCTCGTCCGGGGACAATCGCCGCTGGCCATGGAAGGTGCAGGTGACCCCGAACTCGGTCTCGACACCATAGATCCGCCGGTTCATCGCTTCAGCGTAAGCGCGACTCGCACCGCACGGGAAGCAACGAGGCACAGAGCGCCCAAACAGCCCCGCCGGCGAGTGAGGCGACAGACACAGCGCGGGGCACCGCACGGAAAGCAACAGCGCAAGAGACACACCCGTTGGCGGCCCGTATCTTCGAGCCTGTGATCGCGTGGTTTCGGCGGATGTCCAGGAAGGTCGACGGGCTGGACCGGTCGACGCAGCGACGGCTGGCCAGGCTTCCCCCGACCGCGGCCGACCGGGTGCTCAAGCGCCTGACCAGGTCGGCGGACCACAGCCTGCTCTGGTTCGGGATCGCGGCGCTGCTCGCCACCCGCGCCGGCGTGACCCGGCGCGGCGCGCTGCGCGGGATCATCTCCATCGCCGGCGCGAGCGCGACCGCGAACGGCGTGCTCAAGCCGCTGCTGCCCCGCCGCCGCCCGCCCGCCGAGCCGCTGCCCCGCTCGCGGTGGCTGCAGGACCGGCCGACGTCCAGCTCGTTCCCGTCCGGGCACGCCGCCTCCGCCACCGCGTTCGCCACCGCCGTGGCCATGGAGAGCCCGCGCTCAGGGCTCGCGCTCGCGCCACTGGCCGCCGCCGTGGCGTACTCCAGGATCCACACCGGCGTGCACTGGGCCTCGGACGTGCTGGCCGGCGCGGCGGTCGGCGCCGGGTCCGCGCTGCTCACCCGGCACTGGTGGCCGGTGCGCGACAGCGACGAGGCGGCGGCGCGCCCGCTCGGCCGGGTGCCCGCGCTACCCGACGGCCAGGGCCTGGTCATCGCCGTCAACCCGCTGTCCGGGGACCCGTGGTACGACCCCACCGACGACATCAAGAAGGAGTTCCCGGCGGCCACCCTGATCCCGGTCCGGGAGGACACCGACCTGACCGCCCAGTTGGAGAGCGAGCTGGCGAAGGGCAGGGTCGAGGCGCTGGGCGTTGCCGGCGGGGACGGCACGGTGGCCGCTGTGGCCTCGGTCGCGCTGCGGCACCGGGTCCCGCTGGTGGTCGTCCCCGCCGGCACGCTCAACCACTTCGCCCGCGACGTCGGCGTCTACGACCTGCGCGAGGCGGTGGACGCCAGCGGCGCCGGCGAGGCGGTGGCGGTGAGCCTGGGGTTGGTCGACGTGGGCCGGCCCGGCTCGGAGACCACCCGGCTGTTCCTGAACACCGCCAGCCTGGGCTGCTACCCGGACGTGGTGCGGCTGCGCGACCGCTGGCGGCCCCGGTGGGGCAAGTGGCCGGCGTTCGTGGCCGCGCTGGTCACCGCGCTGCGGCGGGCGACCCCGCTGGAGGTGTCGCTGGACGGCGTGCGCTGCTCGGTCTGGACGCTGTTCGTGGGCAACGGCCCCTACCACCCGCTGGGCATGGTCCCGGCCTGGCGGCCTCGGCTGGACTCCGGCCTGCTCGACGTCAGGTGGCTGCGCGCGGACCTGCGCTGGTCCCGGCTGCGCGCGATCTTCGCCCTGGCCTTCGCCGCGCTCGGGCACAGCCGGGTCTACCGGCAGCGCGAGGTGGTCAGCCTGGACGTCCGGCTGCGCCGCCCCGAGGAGCTGGCCACCGACGGCGAGGTGGTCGACGAGGCCACCCGGTTCACCTTCCGGATCGCGCCGAGGTCCGTGCCGGTCTACCGCCGCGACGAGAACAACCCCCGCTGGGCCGACCGGGAGCGCCCCTACCAGCCCTGGTGAGCTACTCCGAGGACTCGCCGTCCTCGGAGGCCGGCTTCTGGTCCTTCTTGGCGTCCGCCCGGTTCTCCTCCGGCAGCAGGGCGGACAGCGCGGCACCCACGATCCGGCGGAACGCCCGCCTGGGCCGCGCCCGGTCCAGCACCGCGACCTCCAGGGCGTTCACCCCGAGCACCCGGTCCGAGGAGCCGCCGTTGGTGGACGACCCCGTCGACGACCCGCCGGGCGCGGCGGACTGCAGCCCGCGCACCGCCACCGCCATCGCCTCGGCCAGCTCCAGGCCGTCGCGGTACGACTCGCGCAGCTTGGCGCCGATCGGCTCGGTCTGCCCGCCCATCACCACGAACCCGGGCTCGTCGGTGATCGAGCCGTCGTAGGTGATCCGGTAGAGCTGGTCGTCGTCGGACGTCTCGCCGACCTCGGCCACGCACAGCTCCACCTCGAACGGCTTCTGCTGCTCGGTGAAGATCGCGCCCATGGTCTGGGCGTAGGCGTTGGCCAGCCACTTGCCGGTGACGTCGCGCCGGTCGTAGGAGTAGCCGCGCACGTCGGCCAGCCGGATGCCGGCGGTGCGCAGGTTCTCGAACTCGTTGTAGCGCCCGACCGCGGCGAACCCGATCCGGTCGTAGATCTCGGACACCTTGTGCAGCGCCGTGGAGTGGTTCTCGGCCACGAACAGCACGCCGCCGGCATAGGCCAGCACCGTCACGCTGCGACCTCGGGCGATGCCCTTGCGGGCCAGCTCCGAGCGGTCTCGCATCACCTGCTCGGCCGAGGCGTAGAACGGCAGCGTCACGTCGGGTACTCCTGGGTGTCGGGTCCGGGGCTGGTGGGGGTGGCCGGGCTATCCACCGGGCTTGGTGAGCCTATCGGCCAGCACGGCGCGGGCAACCTCTCCGATCTCGTCGTCCGTGCGGCGGACGGCGCCGTCGGCGGCGGTGATCGTGATCACCACCGGGTAGATCTTCCTGCTGAGGTCGGGCAGGCCGGTGGCGGTGTCGTCGTCGGCGGCGTCGTAGAGGGCCTCCACCGCGGTCCGGATGGCGGTGTCCGCGTCGGCGGTCGGGTCGTGGCGCTTCTTCAGCGCGGACCGGGCGAACAGCGACCCGGAGCCCACCCCGCAGAAGTTCGTCTCCTCCGACTTGCTGCCCACGACGTCGAAGCTCACGATCCGCCCGGCGCGCGCCGGGTCGTCGGCGTCCGTGTCGAAGCCGATGAACAGCGGGATCGCCGCCAGCCCCTGCATGGCCGCGCCGAGGTTGGCCCGCACCATCCCGGCCAGCTTGTTGACCTTGCCGTCCAGCGACAGCGAGACGCCCTCGATCTTCTCGTAGTGCTCGAGGTCGAGGGTGTAGAGCCGGACCAGCTCCACGCCGAGCCCGGCCACGCCGGCGATGCCCACCGCCGAGTAGCTGTCGGTGACGAAAACCTTCTCGATGTCACGCTGGGCGATCATGTTCCCGGTCGTTGCCCGGCGGTCGCCCGCGATCAGGACGCCACCGTTGAAGGTGAGCGCGACGATCGTGGTGCCGTGCGGGACCTCCAGCCCGGCCGCGCCTGCCTCGGGCGCCCCTTCCGGTGCCCGCGTGGGCAACAGGTGCGGGGCGGCCGTCGCCAGGAAGTCGGTGAACGACGACACACCCGGGGTGAAGTACTCGGCGGGCAGTGCGGCGTTCACCGGGCTCATGTGTCCCCGCGCCGACCTCGGCTCCATCGGTGGTACTACTCCTTCGGCTTGCTCGGCGGGGGTCTACCGCGGCGGCGGTTGGCTACTCGCCGCCCTTCTGGACGTAGGCCCTGACGAAGTCCTCGGCGTTCTCCTCGAGCACATCGTCGATCTCGTCCAGGATCGTGTCGACGTCCTCGCCCAGCTTCTCACGACGCTCCTGGCCGGCCGGTGCGGCGCCCCCGTCCTCGTCGCCGTCGCCGTCCCCGCCGCCCTGTCGCCTGGTCTGCTCCTGGGCCATGACGCCTCCCGTTAGTGGTCCTGCTGCTATGAACCCTACCTACGCGGACGGCCAAACTCCCACCGAAACGCGCGACTCATCCTCGGGTGAGTGCCGTTACCAGGTCTTCGGCCGTGGCCGAGGAGTCGATCAGCTTCCCGACGTGGTTGCGGGTGCCCCGCAGCGGCTCCAGGGTCGGGATCCGCACCAGCGACTCGCGGCCAAGGTCGAAGATGACCGAGTCCCAGGACGCGGCGGCCACGGCGGCCGGGTAGCGCTCCAGGCAGCGGCCCCGGAAGTAGGCCCGGGTGTCCTCCGGCGGCTTGCGCATGGCGGCCACCACGTCGTCCTCGTCGACCAGCCGCTTCATCGACCCGCGCGCGACCAGGCGGTTGTACAGGCCCTTGCCCATCCGCACGTCGGAGTACTGCAGGTCGACAAGCTGCAGGCGCGGCGAGGACCAGGCCAGGTTGTCCCGCGCCCGGTAGCCCTCCAGCAGCCGCAGCTTGGCCGGCCAGTCCAGCCGGTCGGCGCACTCCATCGGGTCGCGGCCCAGTGCGTCGAGCACCTCGCCCCAGATCGTCATCAGCTCGGCGGTCACCGGGTCCACGTCCGAGCCCTGGGTGCGCTCGACGTGCTCGGCGGCCCGCTCGTAGTAGGCCCACTGCACGTCCAGCCCGGTCATCCGGCGGCCGTCCGCGAGCTCCACCTTGGCCTGCAGGGTGGGGTCGCGGCTGATCGAGTGCACCGAGCGCACCGGCTCGGCCAGCCGCAGGTCGTCGAACCGCTGGCCGGCCTCGATCATGTCCAGCACCATCGCCGTGGTGCCCACCTTGAGCAGCGTGGACGTCTCGGCCAGGTTGGCGTCGCCGATGATGACGTGCAGCCGGCGGTACTTGTCCGCGTCCGCGTGCGGCTCGTCGCGGGTGTTGATGATCCCGCGCTTGAGGGTGGTCTCCAGCCCGACCTCGACCTCGATGTAGTCCGCGCGCTGGGACAGCTGGTAGCCGGGCTCGTCGCCGCTCGCGCCGATACCCACCCGCCCGGAGCCGCAGATCACCTGGCGGGTCACGAAGAACGGGATCAGCCCGGTGATGATGGCCGGGAACGTGGTCGAGCGGGACATCAGGTAGTTCTCGTGGCTGCCGTAGCTGGCGCCCTTGCCGTCCACGTTGTTCTTGTAGAGCTGGATGGGCGGCGCGCCGGGCACGGTGGCCGAGCGCATCGCGGCCTCCTCCATCACCCGCTCGCCGGCCTTGTCCCAGATCACCACGTCGCGCGGGGTGGTGACCTCCGGGGTGGAGAACTCCGGGTGGGCGTGGTCCACGTACAGCCGGGCGCCGTTGGTGAGGATGACGTTGGCCGCGCCGAGGTCGTCCAGCTCGGAGTCGGAGCTGGACGGGATGCTCGGGGTGGACAGGTCGAAGCCCCGCGCGTCGCGCAGCGGCGACTCCACCTCGTAGTCCCAGCGGGCGCGCTTGGCCCGTGGCAGTTCCGCCGCCGCCGCATAGGCCAGCACCACCTGCGTGGACGTGATGACCGGGTTCGCGGTGGCGTCGCCGGGCACCGAGATGCCGTACTCGACCTCGGTACCCATGATCCGACGAGCGCTCATGACGTCGAGCCTAGTAGCTGGCTGGACAAGCTGGGCTCGTCAGGACACGTTGTCGCCGAGCGGCCACGTGTCGCCGCCGCCCAGGCCCTTGGCCACCGCCTCGCTGATGGCCCGCAGCTGGTGCACCTGCTCGCGGGTGAGCTGGTCGAACAGGTAGGTACGGACGGTGTCCACGTGCCCGGGCGCGGCCGCTTTGAGCGCCTCGAACCCGGCGTCGGTGAGCTCGCACACCGCGCCCCGCCGATCCTCGGTGCACTCCCTGCGACGCACCCAACCGGCCTCCTCCAGCCGGGACACCGCGTGCGAGAGCCGGCTGCGCGAGGACATCGAGGACGTCGCGAGCACCGACATCCGCAGCGCCCGGTCGGGCACCTCGGACAGGCGCACCAGGATCTCGTAGTAGGTGTGCGGGATGCCCGCCTCGTTCTGCAGCTGCCGGTCCAGCCGGTCCATCAGCAATTTGTTCGCCGCCAGGAAGGCGCGCCAGGCATGCTGTTCCTCGTCATCCAGCCAGCGCGTGTGAACCACGTCACCTCCGGAATCGTTGAACTCTCAATTTGTTACGCGCACTGTCAGTGTCGCGCCGCGAGCCACACAACGCACATCGAGGAGACTTTCCCATGAGCACCACAGAGACGGTCGCCCTGGCCGCCGGGACGTGGGACATCGACCCGGTCCATTCCGACGTGTCGTTCACGGTCCGACACATGATGGTGAGCAGGATACGTGGCCGGTTCGGCGCGTTCACCGGCACGATCGTGACCTCGCCCGACGTGCTGGGCTCGTCGGTGACCGCCTCGATCGACGTCGGCTCGGTCGACACCGGAAACGACCAGCGCGACGAGCACGTCCGCTCCGCCCAGTTCCTGGACGCGCAGAACCACCCCACCATGACCTACCGGTCGACGGGCGTGCGCGCGAACGGCGACGGCTACGTGATCGACGGCGAGCTCACCCTGCACGGCGCAACCCGCCCGGTCCAACTGGACGTCAATCTCGGCGGCATCGGCCCCGACCCGTGGGGCGGCACCCGAATCGGCTTCGCCGCCACCGCGACCATCGACCGCCGCGACTTCGGCATCGACGTCAGCCTCCCCTTCGACGGCGGCGGCGTGGTCGTCTCCGACCGCGTCGAGATCGAGCTCAACGTCGAAGCCGTACTCCGCACCGAGTAAACCCCCGCGCAAACCCCCCGCGAGTCGGGGGTTTCAGCACAGTGAGTCGCGCGTTTGAGCACATCCGTGCGTGTGCTCAAACGCCCGACTCGGTGTGCTCAGGCGCCCGACTCGCGGGCGGGTTTCAGGCGGGTAGGGGGGCGAAGAGGTCGACGGCGTTGCCGTCGGGGTCGCGGAGGACGGCGTAGCGCTGGCCCCAGAAGGCGTCGAAGGGTTCCAGCTCGCCGGTGGCGCCGGCGGCGGTCAGCTCGTGGTAGGCGGAGTCCACCTCGGCGGGGGTGGGGAGCTTGAAGGCGAGCGCTATCCGGCCGTTCGGAGAGCCTTTCCACTCGGGGTGGAAGGACTTGACGGTTTGTTCGGGGTCCCAGGCCAGGCGCAGGCCGTTGGGCAGGGTGACCTCGACGTGCGGTTCGGTGTCCGCGGCGGCCGGGATGTCCAGGCCGAGGCGGCGGTAGAAGGCCAGCGACGCGGGCAGGTCCGCCGCGACGATGCCGACCATGTCCAGGCGTGCCTCGATGTCCGTACTCATGACCGCAACGCTAGGCCGGCCACCCCGCACGGTCTTGAACGAAACGGCCGTGCGGGGGGGGGTGGCCGTGCGGCTTAGAGGTACTGGCCGGTGTTCGAGGCGGTGTCGATGGCGCGGCCGGACTCGGTGTTCTTGCCGGTCACCAGGGTGCGGATGTAGACGATCCGCTCGCCCTTCTTGCCGGAGATCCGGGCCCAGTCGTCCGGGTTGGTGGTGTTCGGCAGGTCCTCGTTCTCGGCGAACTCGTCGACGATGGCGTCCAGCAGGTGCTGCACCCGCAGGCCGGGCTGGCCGGTCTCCAGCACCGACTTGATGGCCGCCTTCTTCGACCGCCCCACGATGTTCTGGATCATCGCGCCGGAGTTGAAGTCCTTGAAGTACAGGACCTCCTTGTCCCCGTTGGCGTAGGTGACCTCCAGGAACCGGTTCTCCTCCGTCTCGGCGTACATCCGCTCGACCACCCGCTGGATCATCGCCCCGACGCAGGCGCTGCGGCTGCCGCCGAACTCGGCCATGTCGTCGGCGTGGATGGGCAGGGTGTCGGTCAGGTACTTGGAGAAGATGTCCTGCGCGGCCTCCGCGTCCGGACGCTCGATCTTGATCTTCACGTCCAACCGGCCAGGGCGCAGGATCGCCGGGTCGATCATGTCCTCCCGGTTGGAGGCGCCGATGACGATGACGTTCTCCAGGCCCTCGACGCCGTCGATCTCGGACAGCAGCTGGGGCACGATGGTGGTCTCCACGTCGGAGGACACCCCCGACCCACGGGTCCGGAAGATCGAGTCCATCTCGTCGAAGAACACGATCACCGGGGTGCCCTCGGAGGCCTTCTCCCGGGCCCGCTGGAAGATCAGCCGGATGTGCCGCTCGGTCTCGCCGACGAACTTGTTGAGCAGCTCGGGGCCCTTGATGTTCAGGAAGAAGGACTTGGCGTCGTGGCTGGAGTCGCCGCGCGCCTCGGCCACCTTCTTGGCCAGCGAGTTGGCCACCGCCTTGGCGATCAGCGTCTTGCCGCAGCCGGGCGGGCCGTAGAGCAGCACGCCCTTGGGCGGGCGCAGCTCGTACTCGCGGAACAGCCCGGCGTGCAGGAACGGCAGCTCCACCGCGTCGCGGATCTGCTCGATCTGCCGGCCGAGGCCGCCGATGTCCTCGTAGGCCACATCGGGGACCTCTTCCAGCACGAGGTCCTCGACCTCGGCCTTGGGCACCCGCTCGTAGGCGTACGCGGCCTTGGTGTCCACCAGCAGCGAGTCGCCCGGCTTGAGCGGGACCACGTCCGGACGGTCCGGCCCGGCGATCAGCGGGTCGGCCAGCCAGACCACCCGCTCCTCGTCGGCGTGGCCGACCACCAGCGCCCTGGCGCCGACCTGCTCGCCCTCGGGCCCGTGCTCCAGCAGCACCTCGCGCAGCGCGCAGACCTCGCCGGTGCGCTCGAAGTCGCCGGCCTCGACGACGGTGAGCGCCTCGTTCAGCCGGACCGTCTGGCCCCGGCCCAGGTCGGTGACCTCGACGGCGGGCGAGACGGCCACCCGCATCCGGCGCCCGGCGGTGAACACGTCCACGGTGCCGTCCTCGTGGGCGACAAGGAACACCCCGTAGCCGCTGGGCGGCTGGGCGAGGCGGTCCACCTCCTCGCGCAGCGCGACCAGTTGGCTGCGCGCCTCGCGCAGCGTCTCGGTGAGCTTCTCGTTGCGGGCACTCAGCTGTGACAGCCGGCTGGCCGACTCGGCGAGACGCTGTTCGAGGATGCGCGCGTGCCTCGGCGACTCGGTCAGCTTGCGGCGTAACAGGGAAACCTCGTCCTCGAGGAACCTGATCTGAGCGGTCAGCTCCGCTTCGCTCGGAGCCCGCTCGTCCGGTGTGCGCCTCTCGCGGCCTTCGGAGCCTTCGTAGTGGTTCACGGCGCCTCCCCTCCGTGTTCCGTTTCCACACGGTACCTGTCAGCCGGCGCAGGTGCGGTAGGTCAGATCGGTGATCCAGCACTCAGCCAGATGACAGCTTGACGACAGACAGCGATAACCTCAACTTCTCATCGGCCGGTCGGTCGGCGCTGTGGACGAGGCGGAACGACGCCGTCGGCGAGCCGCCGGGCCGTCAACAGAAACGCGGTGTGACCGATCATGCGGTGTTCCGGGCGCACCGCGAGGCCCACCACGTGCCACGGCCGCAGCAGCGTCTCGAAGGCCTGCGGTTCGGTCCAACACCGCTGCTCACGAAGGCTTTCGGTAATGCGGGAGAGCTGCGTCGTGGTGGCCACGTAGACGATCAGGACGCCGCCGGGGACCAAAGCCTCGGTCACCGTGGGTAACACGTCCCAGGGCGCGAGCATGTCCAGCACGACGCGATCGACCTCGCCGGTGTAATCAGATACATCAGCGGTACGCAAGGTCCAGTTGGGTGGTGACTCACCAAAGAAATGCTCGACGTTGCGGACGGCGTGTTGGGCGTGGTCCTCCCGCACCTCGTAGGAGATCACCGATCCGTGCTCACCCACCGCCCGCAGCAGCGAACAGGTCAGCGCGCCCGAACCCGCCCCGGCCTCCAGCACCCGCGCGCCCGGGCCGATGTCACCCCACATCAGGATCTGCGCGGCGTCCTTGGGGTAGATGACCTGAGCCCCGCGCGGCATGGACAGCACGTAGTCGGGAAGCAGCGGCCGGAACGCCAGGTACGGCGTGCCCGCCGAGGAGGTCACCACGACGCCCTCCGGCCGCCCGATCAGCTCGTCGTGCTGAACCGCGCCGCGGTGGGTGTGGTACTGCCCGCCGGTTTCGAGAACCAGCGTGTAGCGGCGGCCCTTGGGGTCGGTCAGCTGTACCCGGTCGCCGGAACCAAAGGGACGATGTGCTCCGGAGGAACCGGCGACAAGATCGGACATGGGCTCGAACGCTATCTGCCGCGCCGAGAACGCCCACGCCGGAGGGCGTACATTTATCTAACCCACTGATTGAGTACACTGAATGAGTGGGCCATGCCCCTCCGAACACCAAGCTGATCTGTCGGTAACACCCCCGTACGCACGACAAACTCCCGGACAAGACTAGTGACGAACTAGTGACACCCGGAGGTTCTTCCGATATGTTGACCATGCTCGGATGGAGAGTCGGGGGCTGACAATCCACCGCTGGGTAGATCGCGCCACGCCGCGGTGTGATTCCAGCGCGGCTTTGGCCTGGACTTCCTGGTGGGACGGGGGAGATGACAAGAAGCGAGGGTAGGCGCTGCGCGCTCCCGGGATGCTACGTGGTCATCGAGCCGGAGCCCGACGGTCGCCCCCAGCGCAAATACTGCACGGCCGCGCATCGAGCCGTTGCCCGGCAGTTGCGTCGCGAGGGCGCGCACCGTTCCGCGAGCGCGCCGCCGCTGCCGCTGCCCACTCCCCCGCTGCCGCTGCCCCCGCTCGCGCCCATCCCCAGCCTGGCCCAGCGCCGCCGCCAGCTCGCCGAGGCCGCCGCCCGTCGCGCCCGCGCGATGGCGGTGCTCGGCTCGGCCGGCCTGCTGGTCACCGGCGGCGGCCTGATGGCGGCGAGCGCGCCGATCGGCATGCCCGGCACGACGATCACCGGCACGCCCTGGCTCGCGGCCACCCCCGACGACGAGCGGAACTGGGCACAACAGGCGCAGGTCACCCTGACCTCGTTGGAGCAGCAGCTCGACGAGGTGGACCAGACCGAGCGGAGCTGGAACGAGCTGCCGGCGGCGGAGCGCGGTGAGCAGACGCCCGCCGCGGTGCGCGCGCTCGCCGCCCGCCGGGCGTTGCTGCTGCAGCAGCGCGCCACCCTGCAGTCCGAGCTGGCCACCTGGGAGTCGATGACCGCGGCGGGCGAGCGGCTGGCCGACACCGAGGCCCACGTCGCCACCCTGGAGCGCGCACTCAAGGAGGTGCCGAGGAACCGGCAGCTCAGCCGGCCCGAGGCGGACACCGCCCAGCAGCTGGGCGAACAGCGCTCGCTGCGGATGCGCCAGCGGGACTCGCAGCGCGAGGAGCTGGACAGCCTGCGCCAGGGCCTGCACGAGGCGATGGCCGCCCCGCTTCCCGACGACGCGACGGCCACCAAGGCGATCACGTCCCGGGTCACCGACCTGGTGAAGAACCCCGGCAAGCGCAAGGGCGGGCACGACGAGAACCCGCTGACCGAGCAGTCCCGCCGCCCGGACATCACCGCGCAGCGCGACCCACACTCCCGGGACCGCCAGGACGTGGGCAACGGCGCGCCGCCGAACCCCGGCCGTGCGCAGTCCGGGCCGGGCAGGACGGAGATCCTGGCCGGGCCGGAGCCGGGTCGCTCCGGCGGCGCCGTCGAGGGCACGGTGAACGGGCTGGAGAAGTCCTCGCCGCGCCTCGGCGGACCCCAGCCCAACGCGAAGCCGGGCGCCCCCGGGCAGAACCAGAAGCCGGGATCGCTGGGCAACACGCTCAACGACCCTGGCAAGTCCCTCAACGACACCGGCAAGTCGCTCAACGACACCGGGAACGGCCTGCTCAACAAGCCCGAGGGCGGCGGCCCGCAGCCCCAGCAGCCCGGTGCCAAGCCGAACGCTCCGGCCGGCCAGGCGCCCGGGTCGGAGCGGGGCCGGGGCGGCGGGCTGACCGACCAGCCGCTCAACAAACCGTTCGAGCGGACCTCGCAGGACACGTTCATCGGCCCGAGCGAGAACACCGCGCCGAAGTCGGCACCGTCCGCGCCGAGGAAGTCGTCGCCCACGCCGCAGACCAACCTGGTGCCGAGGAGCGGCCCCACCACCAGCACCGGCTCCAGCTCCGGCGGCTACGGCAACAGCCAGAAGATGGAGGACGCCAGCAAGATCAGCAATGCCGTCGGGCGCGGCAACATGAACGACATGGTCTCCTCCGCGATGGAGGCCAGGGCGCACCAGAACCAGGCGGGCGGCTCGTCCAGCGCGCCCAGCGGGTCCGGGTACTCGGGCTACTCCGGAGGCGGCAAGAACAGCACGCGAGGCGGCGCGTCGGGCACGGACATCGCGGGCAGCATGATGTCCCAGTACGGCGGGATGGGCGGCGGCGGTTCGAGCGGCGGCTCCAAGCGCGGCTCCGGTTCGAGCGGCAAGTCGTCCTCCTCCAGCTTCAGCCCGATGGACATCGGCGGCATGTTCGGCGGCGGGTCCGGCGGGTCCGGCGGCTCGAAGTCCAAGTCGAAGTCCAGCGGCGGCTCCAAGCGCGACTCCGGTTCCAGCTACAGCTCCGGCTCCTCGGGCATCGGCAAGATGATCGAGAAGTACAGCAGCGGCGGCGGAGGCGGCGGGTCCAAGAAGAGTTCGAAGGGCTCGTCGAGCAAGAGCTCGAAGGGCGGCGGCGACTTCGGCTCGTTCTTCGGCTCCAGCGGCAAGAGCAGCTCGAAGAGTTCGAAGAGCTACAAGAGCTCCGGAAGCTCCAAGAAGAGTTCCGGGCACAGCGGCAAGAGCAGCTCGAAGGGCAAGAGCTCGAAGGGCAAGAGCGGCGGCGGCAAGAGCTTCGGCGGCTTCCACTTCTAGGACCCCGCAGGCCTGATCGGGTTGTCGGACCCATCGCCTAGGCTGCAACGATGACGGACACGGCGTCACCGGCTCGGCCGCTGGCGGAGGGGGACGAACCGGCACCCCGGCGGCGTCCCGCGCTGTCCCCGTCCCGGGCCGGCGACTTCAAGCAGTGCCCGCTGCTGTACAGGTTCCGCGCCGTCGACCGCCTGCCCGAGCGCCCGACCCGGGCGCAGGTCAGGGGCACGGTGGTGCATGCCGTGCTGGAGCGGCTCTACAAGCTCCCCTCGCCGGAGCGCATCCCGGCCAACGCCCGCGACCTGGTCGCGCCGGTCTGGGCCGACCTGTCGGCGGCCGAGGAGGGGCTCTCCGAGCTGTTCACCGGCGACGACGACCCCGAGCTGACCGACTGGCTGGAGTCGGCCGGCGCGCTGCTGGACACCTACTTCACCCTGGAGGACCCGCGCCGGCTGGAGCCCGAGGCCTGCGAGCAGCTGATCGAGGCGGAGCTGGAGTCGGGCCTGCTGCTGCGCGGCTACATCGACCGGCTCGACGTCGCCCCCGGCGGGCAGGTGCGGGTGGTCGACTACAAGACCGGCGCGGCCCCCCGCCAGGTCGCCGAGGCGCGCGCGCTGTTCCAGATGAAGTTCTACGCGCTGGTGCTGCTGCTCACCCGGGGCGTGGTGCCCAGCCAGCTGCGGCTGATGTACCTGGCCGACGGCGAGGCGCTGACCTACCGACCCGACGAGCCGGAGCTGCGGCGGTTCGCCCGCACGCTGGACGCGATCTGGGCGGCCATCCTGCGCGCCGGCAGGTCCGGCGACTTCCGCCCGAACCCGAGCCGGCTGTGCGACTGGTGCAGCCACCAGGCGCTGTGCCCGGCGTTCGGCGGGACGCCGCCGGAGTACCCCGGCTGGCCTGAGCCCGAGGACGTCACCGGGCAGGAGAGCCGGCTCGACCGCGCCGAGTGAGCCGGCTCTCCTCCGGCAAAGTCAGGACTGGCCCTCGGTGGCGACCCAGCCCTCGACCGCACGGCAGGACCGGATCACCGAGGTCAGGATCGCCGTGCAGCCCAGCTTGGCCAGCTTGTCCATGGCCCGGTTCGCCTCGCCGGCCGGCACCATCGCCCGGACCGCCACCCAGCCGTCCCTGGCCAGCGGGGCCACGGTCGGTGACTGCAGTCCGGGGGTGACCTTCTCCGCCTCGGTGAGCATCGGCTTCGGGCAGTCGTAGTCGAGCATCAGGTACTGGCGGGCGTACACCACGCCGCGCAGCCGCTCCAGGAAGACCCGCTTCTCCTCTTTGATCTCCTCGGGGTCCTCCCGGTCGGGGCGCTGCTCGCGCTCGATCAGGGTGGCCTCGGAGTCCGCGATCGACTCCCCGATGATCTTCAGGTTGTGCTGGCGGAGGGTGCGGCCGGAGCTGACCACGTCGGCGATCGCATCGGCCAGCCCGAGCTGGATGGCGATCTCGACGGCGCCGTCCAGCTTGACGATCTCCTTCACCTGGACCCGCTCGGCGGCCAGGTGGGCGCGCACCAGCCTCGGGTACGAGGTGGCGATCTTCCTGCCCTCCAGGTCCTTCAGGCTCCAGTCGCTGTTCTCGTGCACCGCGTACCGGAACTTGGACTTGCCGAAGCCGAGCTTGAGCAGGTCCTTCACCGGCTTGCCCGACTCGTCCATCAGGTCCTTGCCGGTCACGCCCAGGTTCAGGTCACCGTTGCCGACGTAGGTGGCGATGTCCTTCGGCCGTAGGTAGAAGAACTCGACCTGGTTGTCCTCGTCGAAGATGCTGAGATCTCGACTATCGGAGCGTTGCCGGTATCCGGCCTCGCGCATCATGGTGCTGGCCGGCTCGGCAAGGGTCCCCTTGTTCGGCAGGGCGACGCGGAGCATGAACTTCCTTCTCCTGACAGCGAAACGATCGCCAGTTCTAGAGGAACTTGTATACATCTTCCAGGCCGAGGCCACGCCCGAGCATGACCACCTGGATCCGATAGAGCAACTGGGAGATCTCCTCGGCGAGTCGGTCGTCCGCCTCGTGTTCGGCGGCCAACCAGACCTCGCCGGCCTCCTCCAGGACCTTCTTGCCCTGGGCGTGCACGCCGGCATCCAGCGCGGAGACCGTCCCGGAGCCCTCCGGGCGGGTTGCCGCCTTCTCGGACAGCTCCGCGAACAGGGAGTCGAATGTCTTCACCAGCTGTGCTCCTTTCCCTCATGAGTGTCAGCTGTCACGGCATTCCCTCGCGTGAGGCGCGACACAACTGTCTGCTGACGGCATGCGGCTTGCGACCGGTGGTACCCCCAGTATCACCGTTCGGACGGCCGGGCCGGCGAAGGGGCACTGTGCGGCGTTCGATGGTTACCGTTGATTGTTTGGGTCCAGATCTCACGCAGCTCGGACTCGGTCAGGCCGCTCAGGTCGTCGCGGTGCACCCGAAGTGGTCCGGGCGGCACCGGGACCTCGCTCGGTACCACCAGCACCACACAGCCGGCGGCCTGGGCGGACGCGGTGCCGGCCGGCGAGTCCTCCACGGCCACGCAGTCCCCCGGCGCCACCCCGAGCTTGGCGGCGGCGATCAGGTACGGGTCGGGGGCGGGCTTGGTGGCCGGCACCTCGTCGCCGCACACGGTGACGTCGAAGTGCTCCCGGCCGATGGAGTTCAGCGCCCGCTCGACCAGCGGGCGTTCGGTGGAGGTGACCAGCGCGGTGGCCAGGCCGGCGGCGCGCACCATCCGCAACGCCTCCGGCGCGCCGGGGCGCCACGGCAGGCCGGCGGCGAACAGCGCCTCGGTCCGGGCGGTCAGCCACCTGGCCGCGTCGGCCATCGCCTCCCGGTCGGGGTCGAGGCCGAGGTGGTCGAACATGATCTTCATGGTCGGCCACATCGAGCTGCCGACCATCGCCTCCCTGGCCGGCGGGCTCAGCTCGCCCCCCAGGCGCCTGGCCAGCTCGTGCAGGGAGATGTCCCAGAGCTTCTCGGAGTCGACCAGGGTGCCGTCCATGTCCCAGAGCACGGCCGCCGGGCCGGCATTGCGATAACTCATCAAGCGTTGAAGTATTTCGCTTCGGGGTGGTGGGCGACCAGCGCGTCGGTGCTCTGTTCGGGATGCAGCTGCAGCTCCTCGGACAGCTCGACGCCGATCCGGTCCGGCTCGAGCAGATTGACGATCTTCCGACGGTCCTCCAGGTCAGGGCAGGCACCATAGCCGATCGAGTACCGCGCTCCCCGGTAGCCCAGCTTGAAGAACGCCTCGACGTCCTCGGGGTCCTCGGCGGCCACGCTCTGGCCGTCCGACCAGCGCAGCTCCTGGCGGATCCGGCGGTGCCAGCACTCGGCCAGCGCCTCGGTGAGCTGCACGCCCAGCCCGTGCACCTCCAGGTAGTCGCGGTAGGCGTCCTTGGCGAACAGCTCCTGGGCGTAGTCCGCGATCGGCTGCCCCATGGTGACCAGGTGCAGCGGCAGCACGTCGACCTCGTTCTTCGCCGCTGCCACCTCGCGCGGGCGCCAGAAGTCGGCGAGGCACAGGTGCCGGTCCCTGCGCTGGCGGGGGAAGGTGAACCGGAACCGCTCGGGGGCGTCCGGGCGCGGCTCGGACAGCACCACCAGCGAGTCGCCCTCGGACACCGCCGGGAAGTAGCCGTAGACCAGCGCGGCGTGGGCCAGCACGCCCTCGGTGGACAGCCGCTCCAGCCAGTACCGCAGCCGGGGCCGGCCCTCGGTCTCCACCAGCTCCTCGTAGCTCGGCCCGGACCCGCCCTTGGCGCCGCGCAGGCCCCACTGGCCCAGGAAGGTGGCCCGCTCGTCGATCAGCGACGAGTAGTCGGCCAGCGGCACGCCGCGCACCACCCGGCTGCCCCAGAACGGCGGGGTGGGCACCGGCACGTCGGTGGCCACGTCGGAATGCGTGGGCGGCGGCCCCTCCGGCTCGGCCTGGGCCTTGCGGCGCTCGGCGATCCGCCGCGAGCGCTCGTGCCGCGCCTTGCGCTCGGCGGCCTTGGCCCGTTCCTCCTCGGTCTCCACCGGGGCCTCGCCGCGCGCGGTGGCCATCACCGAGCCCATCAGCCGCAGGCCCTCGAACGCGTCGCGGGCGTAGCTGACCTGGCCCCGGTACAGCTCGGCCAGGTCGTTCTCCACGTACGAGCGGGTCAGCGCGGCGCCGCCGAGCAGCACGGGGTACTTCTGCGCGACCCCCCGGGAGTTCATCTCCTCGAGGTTCTCCTTCATGATCACCGTGGACTTGACCAGCAGCCCGGACATGCCCACCGCGTCCGCCCGGTGCTCCTCGGCGGCGCTCAGGATCGTCGAGATCGGCTGCTTGATGCCCAGGTTGACCACGGTGTAGCCGTTGTTGCTCAGGATGATGTCGACCAGGTTCTTGCCGATGTCGTGCACGTCACCCTTGACCGTGGCCAGCACGATCGTGCCCTTGCCCTGGTCGTCCTCGGTCTTCTCCATGTGCGGTTCGAGGTAGGCCACCGCGGACTTCATCACCTCGGCGGACTGGAGCACGAACGGCAGCTGCATCTGGCCGGAGCCGAACAGCTCGCCGACGGTCTTCATGCCGGACAGCAGCGTGTCGTTGATGATCTCCAGCGCGGGGCGTTCGAGCAGCGCGGCGTCCAGGTCATTTTCGAGCTCGCCGCGTTCTCCATCCACGATGCGCCGCTCCAGGCGCTCGAACAGCGGCAGCGCGGCCAGCTCCTCGGCCCGCCCTGCCCGCGCGGAGGACGCGGTGACGCCCTCGAACAGCTCCATGAACCGGCTCAGCGGGTCGTAGCCCTCGCGCCGGCGGTCGTAGACCAGGTCCAGCGCCACCGACCGCTGCTCGTCCGGGATCTTGGTCATCGGCAGGATCTTGGACGCGTGCACGATCGCGGTATCCAGGCCGGCCTCCACGGCCTCGTGCAGGAACACCGAGTTGAGCACCTGGCGGGCGGCCGCGTTGAGCCCGAACGACACGTTGGACACCCCGAGCGTCGTCTGCACCTCGGGGTAGCGGCGCTTCAGCTCGCGGATCGCGTCGATGGTCTCCACCGCGTCGCGGCGGACCTCCTCCTGGCCGGTGGTGATCGGGAAGGTCAGGCAGTCCACCACGATGTCGGGGACCTTCATGCCGTGGTGGGCGACCAGGTCGTCGATGGTGCGGCTGGCCACCCGGACCTTCCAGTCCGCGGTGCGCGCCTGGCCCTCCTCGTCGATGCACATCACCACCACGGCGGCGCCGTGCTCGCGGACCAGCTCCATGGCGCGCTGGAACCGCGAGCCGGGGCCGTCGCCGTCCTCGTAGTTGACCGAGTTGACGATGCACCGCCCGCCCAGGCGCTCCAGCCCGGCGCGCAGCACCGCCGGCTCGGTGGAGTCGAGCATGATCGGCAGGGTGGACGCGGTGGCCAGCCGGCCGGCCAGCTCGGCCATGTCGGCGGCGCCGTCGCGGCCCACGTAGTCCACGCACAGGTCCAGCAGGTGCGCGCCGTCGCGGGTCTGCTCGCGGGCGATCGCGACGCAGTCCTCCCAGCGCTGCTCCAGCATGGCCTCACGGAACTTCTTGGAGCCGTTCGCGTTGGTCCGCTCCCCCACCATGAGCACGCTGGTGTCCTGCCGGAACGGCACCGGGGCGTACAGCGAGGACACCCCCGGCTCCGGGCGCGGCCGGCGCACCGCCGGGGTGGCCTCCCGCACGGCGGCGACGACCTCGGCGATGTGCTCGGGCGTGGTCCCGCAGCACCCGCCGACCAGCCGCACCCCGTACTCGCTGACGAACCCGGACAGTGCTCGGGCCAGCTCGTCGGGCCGCAGCGGGTAGACCGCGCCGTTCGGCCCCAGCTCGGGCAGCCCGGCGTTCGGCATCACCGACACCGGGATGCCGGCGTGCTTGGACAGGTGGCGCAGGTGCTCGCTCATCTCGGCGGGGCCGGTCGCGCAGTTCAGCCCGATCAGGTCCACGCCGAGGGCCTCCAGCGCGGACAGCGCGGCGCCGATCTCGCTGCCGAGCAGCATGGTGCCGGTGGTCTCCACCGTGACGTGGGTGATGATCGGGACGACCCGGCCCTCGTCGGCCATCGCGCGGCGGGCGGCGATCACCGCCGCCTTGGCCTGCAGCAGGTCCTGGACGGTCTCGATGAGTACGGCGTCCACCCCGCCGGCGAGCAGCCCGCCGACGCACTCGCGGTAGGCGTCACGCAGGTCGGTGAACGTGGCGTGGCCGAGCGTGGGCAGCTTGGTGCCGGGGCCGACCGAGCCGAGCACGAACCGGGGCGCGTCCGCCGTGGCGTACTCGTCGGCCGCCCGGCGGGCGATCACCGCGCCCTTCTCCGCCAGCTCGCGGATCCGGTCCGCGATGTCGTACTCGCCGAGGTTGGACAGGTTCGTCCCGAACGTGTTGGTCTCGATCAGGTCGGCGCCGACCTCGAGGTTCGCCCGGTGCACCTGTTCGACCACGTCGGGACGGGTCTCGTTGAGGATCTCGTTACAGCCCTCCAGCCCGGCGAAGTCGTCCAGGCTCAGAGCCGCGCCCTGCAGCATGGTGCCCATCGCGCAGTCGGCGATGAGGACTCGGTCTTCCAGGGCGCGCAGCAGCGACGAATCGCGGGCGGTCGACACAATCACCGAGAATAGTCGCCGAACGCCCCTCGCCCCGGGGGGATTGTCGCCGATCGCACCCGATCGGCACGCCCGACCCGTCACGAACCGCCCGACGGCCTTAGGCTGAACCGATGAGCGATCGCGAGCCCAGGGATACCGACGCGGTCTCGTTGTCGTGGCAGGACGCCGACAGCGTGACCGACGGTCAGCCGCCGAAGCTGACCGAACCCGTGGTGGTGGCCGCTTTCGAGGGGTGGAACGACGCGGGCGACGCGGCGAGTACCGCGCTGGAGCATCTCGAGCTGAGCTGGGACGCCCGTCCGTTGGCCGCCATGGACCCCGACGACTACTACGACTTCCAGGTGACCCGCCCGACCGTCCATCTGGTGGACGGCATCACGAGGCGGATCGAATGGCCGACCACCCGGCTGTCGGTGTGCCGACCGCCGGGCTCGGACCACGACGTGGTGCTGATCAGGGGCATCGAGCCGAACATGCGATGGCGGGCGTTCTGCGCGGAGCTGCTCACCTACATCGAGAAGCTCGGGACGACCACCGTGGTCACCCTGGGCGCGCTGCTCACCGACACCCCGCACACCCGGCCGGTGCCGGTCACCGGGACCGCCTACGACGCCACCTCGGCCGCCCGGTTCGGCCTGGAGACGTCCCGGTACCAGGGCAACACCGGCATCGTCGGGGTCTTCCAGGACGCCTGCGTGCGGGCCGGCATCCCGGCCATCTCGTTCTGGGCCGCCGTGCCGCACTACGTGTCCCAGGCCCCGGACCCGAAGGCGGCCGTGGCGCTGCTGCACCGGGTCGAGGAGGTGCTGGACCTGGAGGTGCCGCTGGGCGGGCTGCCCGAGCAGGCCGAGGCGTGGGAGCGCACGGTCAGCGAGATGGCCGACGCGGACGACGAGGTGCGCGAGTACGTGCGCTCGCTGGAGGAGCGGGTGGAGTCGGAGGCGGCGCTGCCGGAGACCAGCGGGGAGTCCATCGCCGCCGACTTCGAGCGGTACCTGCGCCGGCGCGGTCCCGGTGGCTCCGGTGGCCAGGGCCGGCCGGGCGGGCGCAGCGGCCCCGGGCGGTAACTACCGGTCCAGCAGGCGTCTGGGGCCGGCGCCGGTCTCGGACAGGGTGTCGTACGGGTTGGCCAGCCGGCACCTGTCGATGCTCAGGCAGCCGCAGCCCACGCAGTCGGTGAACTTGTCCCGCAGCATCTCCAGGCTGCGGATCCGCTCGTTCAGCTCGTCGTGCCAGCGCTGGGACAGCCGCTCCCAGTCCGCCCGGTTCGGGATGCGGCCGTTCGGCAGCTCGTCCAGCGCGGCGCGGACGTCGGCGAGCGGGATGCCGACCCGCTGCGCGATCCGGATCAGCGCCACCCTGCGCAGCGTCTCGCGCCGGTAGCGCCGCTGGTTCCCGCTGGTCCGGCGGCTGTTGATCAGCCCTTGCCGCTCGTAGAAGTGCAGCGCGGACACCGCCACCCCGCTGCGCTCGGCGAGCTGGCCGACGGTCAGCTCGCCCTGGTCCCATGACGCGTGCCGCATCCGGTTTTGCCCCCTCGATACCTCAACAAGAGTTGCGGTTGTCCAGCGTACCCCGTTTCGGCTTGACCTCAATAATTATTGAGGTTTTACCGTTGCCGGGTTCCTGTTCACCGATCTTCGTGAGGACCCTTGTCATGACAGTTCAGACCGGCTGGACCGCGCCCGCCCGGCTCGAAGTCATCGTCGGCAGCGTCCGGGAGGGGCGGTTCGGGCCGGTGGTGGCCGACTGGTTCGTCCGGCAGGCCTCCGGTCGCGCCGACCTGGACGTCGGCATGCTCGACCTGGCCGAGGACCCGCCGGGGTTCGCCGGGCGGATCGACGCCGCCGACGCCGTCGTGGTGGTCACGCCGGAGTACAACCACAGCTACCCGGGGCCGCTCAAGCACGCCATCGACGAGGTGGGCAAGGAGTGGCGGGCCAAGGCGGTCGGGTTCGTGAGCTACGGCGGGCTGGCCGGCGGGCTGCGGGCGGTGGAACCGCTGCGGGTGGTGTTCGCCGAGCTGCACGCGGTGACCGTCCGGGAGACCGTCAGCTTCTACATGGCCCACCAGAGCTTCGACGCGGACGGCGAGCCGGTGGACACCCACGGACCGGCCGCCGCCGCAACCGCCCTGCTCGACCAGCTGGTCTGGTGGGCCCGCGCGCTCCGCTCCGCCCGCGCCCACCAGCCCTACGGCACCTAGCGCACGTTCCGGCGGTACTCCGCGCCGAGCAAAACGCCTGGTCAGAACCCGTGAGTGGTTAGGGGTGCTATGGCACCCCTAACCACTCACGGGTCGTGACCTGCACAAACGACGGAGCGCGAGGCAGTTCTTGCCTCGGGTCGGTGGCTACAGGGCGATGCCGAGGAGGGCGTCTACGGCGTTGCGGAGCAGGGCGGGGGCGGTGGGGTCGGTGCCGCGGCGGGTGGTGGCTTCGCGGGTCCAGGCGTCGACGGCGGCGAGGGCGCGGGGGGTGTCGAGGTCGTCGGCGAGGTGGGTGCGCAGCCTGGCCACGGTGTCTCCGGCGGGCGGGCCGGCGTCCAGGCGCACGGCCTCCCGCCAGGCGGCGAGGCGGGCGTTCGCGGAGGTCAGCAGCTCGGGCAGCCAGGACCGGTCGGAGCGCCAGTGGCCGGACAGCAGCGCCAGCCGGATCGCCATCGGGTCCACGCCGTCGGCCCGCAGCCGGGACACGAACACCAGGTTGCCCTTGGACTTGGACATCTTCTCGCCGTCCAGCGCGATCATCCCGGCGTGGCAGTAGTGCCGGGCGAACGGGTGCTCGCCGGTGTGCGCCTCGGCGTGCGCGGCGCCGAACTCGTGGTGCGGGAAGATCAGGTCCGAGCCGCCGCCCTGCACGTCGATCTGGGCGCCGAGGCGGTTGAGCGCGATGGCCGTGCACTCCACGTGCCAGCCGGGGCGGCCCCGGCCCAGCTCGCTGTCCCAGGACGGCTCGTCGGGCCGGGCCATCCGCCACAGCAGCGCGTCCACCGGGTGGCGCTTGCCCGGCCGGTCCGGGTCGCCGCCGCGCTCGGCGGACAGCGCCAGCATGGTCGCCTCGTCGTAGCGGGACTCGTAGCCGAACTCGGCGGTGGCGGCGCTGTCGTAGTAGACGTCCGGGTACTCCGGGTCGTCGATGCGGTACGCGGCGCCGGCGGCGAGCAGCTTGTCCACCAGCGCGCTGATCTCCGACATGGCCTCCACCGCGCCGATGTAGTGCGCGGGCGGCAGCACCCGCAGCGACTCCATGTCCTCGCGGAACAGCGCGGTCTCCCGCATGCCGAGGACCACCCAGTCGTCCTGGTCCCTGATCGCCCGCTCCAGCAGCGGCTCGTCGATGTCGGTGACGTTCTGGACGTACCGCACGTCGTGCCCAGCGTCCCGCCACACGCGGTTGACCAGGTCGAACGCCAGGTAGGTCGCGGCGTGGCCGAGGTGCGTGGCGTCGTAGGGGGTGATGCCGCAGACGTACATCCGCGCGGTCGGTCCCGGTGCCGTCGGGCGGATCTCGCCGGTCGCGGTGTCGTACAGCCGCAGCGGCGGGCCGGACCCGGGGACGGTAGGAAATGGGACGGTCGACCAGGGTTGCATACCCGACAACCTACGCGTCGTGGCCGTTCGCGCGACTCGACGAGGGCTCAGGAGAAGGTCGTCGCGCGACTATGAAACGGTAGGCGCACCGTCGGCCTGGGGAGGGCGGCGGGGGTGCGGCTCGAGGGGAACCCTGGAATGCGACGTTCGAAACTCCGCCCTGTTCTGGTGATGCTGGCGGGCCTGCTGACGGTGCTGGCGGCCGGCGCGGGGTGTGCCAAGAAGCCGGTGCCACCGACCCCGCCTCCCCCGCCGCCGAGCGCGCTCGACCTGGTCGCCCAGCGCGGCGAGCTGCGGGTGTGCAGCACCGGCGACTACCGGCCGTTCACCTACCGCGACCCGGCGACCGAGCGGTGGAGCGGGATCGACATCGACATGGCCGGCGACATGGCCCGCAAGCTCGGCGCCCGGCTGACGATCGTCCCGACCACCTGGGGCGCCATGGCCGACGACCTGGCCGCCGACAAGTGCGACGTGGCCATGGGCGGCGTCTCGGTGACGTTGGAGCGGGCCCGCAAGGCGGCGTACAGCGACCCGTACCTGGCCGACGGCAAGGCGCCGATCACCCGGTGCGCGAACCAGGCCCGGTTCCAGACGGTGGAGCAGATCGACCGGCCAGGGGTGCGGGTGGTGGTCAACCCCGGCGGGACCAACGAGCAGTTCGCCAAGGAGCGGCTGCGGCGGGCCACTGTCATCACGCACCCGGACAACAACACGATCTTCGAGGAGATCATGGCGAACCGGGCCGACGTCATGATCACCGACGCCGGCGAGACCCGCTGGCAGGCCAAGCAGCACCCGGAGCTGTGCGCGGTGAACCCGGACCGGCCGCTCAGCTTCGCACCCAAGGCCTACCTGCTGCCCCGGGGCGACGTGGTGTTCCAGCAGTGGGTGAACCAGTGGCTGCGGCTGGCCCTCGGCGACGGCACCTACCAGCGGTTCGCGCGCCCCTGGACGGGCTGACCCAGGAAGTCGGTGACCAGCTCGGACGCGAGCGGGCGGCACTCTTCGAAGTAGGCGTGGCGCGCGCCGGGGAGCAACTCCAGGCGGGCACCCGGGATGCGGTCGGCCAGGAGCCGGGCGTTGGCCGCCGGGTTGAGTTGGTCGTCCTCGCCGTGCAGGACCAGGGTGGGCGCGGCGATGTCGGGCAGCGCGTCCCAGGCGTCGTGCTGGGCGCTGGCCAGCAGGTGGTGGCGGCGGGCGTGCGGCGGCATGTCCGGATCGCCCAGCGTCCAGTACGGCCCGGGGTTCGCGGCGAGCCAGGCCGGGGTGTACATCAGCTCCAGCAGCGCGCGCCGGTTCGCCGCCGGGTCGGGCCGGGCCAGGGCGCGGCGGACCTCGGGGCCGCGCTCCACGCCGTGCGCGCCACCGGGCGAGGTGCAGCCGAGCACCAGCCGGCGCACCCGGCGCGGATGGGCGGCCGCGAGCCACTGGGCAACCCGGCCGCCCATCGAGGTGCCGTAGACGTCGGCCCGGTCGATGCCGAGGTCGTCGAGCACGGCGACGGCGTCCTCGGCGAACCCCCGGGTGCTGTACGGGACGTCGGGCCTGTCGCTGTCGCCGGTGCCTCGGTAGTCGAGCGACACCGTGGGCCGGTCGTGCTCGAAGTCGGCCCGCACGCCGTTCCACCAGGTGTGCGAGCTGGCCTGGCCGGCCAGTAGCAGCAGTGGTCTGGTCTCTGGGCCGACGCCGCGGACCTGGTACGCGATCCGGGTTCCGTCCGGCACCGTCACCTGTGGCACGAACCCACGGCTCCTCTCGATAGTTGCTGTTAGCATCATGACCGGCCGTGACTGGCGTGAGCGGATGGGCACAACCATCGGGGAGCGGCCGGTAATCGTGACGTTGCGCCGTACGCCTGGGTGCCGCAAGGCTTCGGGAGGCGCGCGGTGGGCGGGACGTGTACGGGCGGCCGGCCGCTCCTGGTCGGCATCGTCAACATCACCGAGGACTCCTACTCCGACGGCGGGCTCTACCTGGCTCCGGAGCGGGCGTTGGCGCACGCGCGGCGGCTGCGTCGGGACGGGGCCGACGTCGTGGAGCTGGGGGCGGCGGCCAGCCATCCCAGCGCGCGGCGGGTCGCCCCCGAGGAGGAGCAGGCGCGGCTGGCGCCCGTGCTCGACGCGCTGGTGGCCGAGGGGGTGCCGACCGCCGTCGACTCGTTCCACCCCGGCACGCAGCTGTTCGCGGTGCGGCACGGCGTCGGGTTCCTCAACGACATCCGGGGGTTCGCCGATCCGGACGTCCACCCCGCGCTGGCCGAGTCCGGGTGCGGGCTGATCGTGATGCACTCGGTGCAGCGGGGGCCGGCCACCGAGGTGGTCACCGACCCGGCGGCGATCCGGGCCGACATCGAGCGGTTCTTCACCGAGCGGCTGGCCGCGCTCGGGGCCGCCGGCATCCCGCGCGAACGGCTGGTGCTCGACCCCGGGCTCGGGTTCTTCCTGGGCAGCAACCCGGAGCCGTCGCTGGCGGTGCTCGCGAGCATCCACCGGCTCAGGGCGCGGTTCGGGCTGCCGATCCTGGTCTCCCCGTCGCGCAAGTCGTTCCTACGAACGCTCACCGGGCACGACATCGCGCACATCGGGCCGGCCACCCTGGCCGCCGAGCTGCACGCCGCGTCGCAGGGCGCCGACTACATCCGCACCCACGACGTGGCCGCCCTGCGCGACGCCCTCACGGTCACCACCGCGATCGAGAACGCCGGCTAGGGCGCGAGGTCACCACCACTCGTCGGGCAGCTTGGACTCGATGGCGTGCAGGTGGTCACGGGCGCACCGGGGGCACAGCCAGCTGCTCGCGCCCCCCGGCCGGCGGTCGAACACCCAGGACAGCCCGGACGCCGACGCCGTGTCACGCTGCCGACCGCAGACGCGGCAGCGCTCGGTCTCGTTCATTCCCCGCAGTCTGCCGGCCTTCCGGACGCAAACTCACCGCCACATGGCACAACACACGCGCCCCTCGCCGACCGGCCGCACAGGTGCGCCCAACGTCCGACGGTCGTTCGTCACTCGTCAACCCAACAGGTGACCGTCACGCCCGTCGCACCACTCACAGCAGTGTCAGGCGGCGCCGGGGCGGCACTTCTGGCACGGGCGGTAGCCGTCCTTCGCGGCGGCCGCCATGTCGCGGAAGCCGACCCGGTGCGCCGGGCCGATCCGGCGGGCGTCCGCGCAGGTCGGGTAGCAGACGATGCCCGTCGTGTCGCTGCCCAGGTAGTGCACCCGGGCCCGGGCCAGCTCGCGCACCTCGTCGAGGTTGACCCGCTCGGCGCGCAGCAGCCGCTCCTTGGCCGGGGCGCCGAACACGTACCCGCCGGGGTCGCCGTCCGAGCGGGTCACCCGGTGGCAGGGGATCACGATCGGCACCGGGTTGCGGCCCAGCGCGGAGCCGACGGCGCGCACCGCCTTGGGCCGGCCGATCTCCCGGGCCACCCAGGCGTACGGGCGGGTCTGCCCGGCCGGGATGCGGCGGGTGGCGCCCAGCACGTCGCGCTCGAAGTCGGTCAGCCCGCGCAGGTCGACCTTGACCGCCCGACCGCCGGGGCCGTCCGGGCGCAGCGCGGGCAGCAGCCCGGCCGGCGGGCGCTCCCCCGGCAGCAGCGGACGCCCGAAGCGCTCCCGGAACTCCTCGGCGAACGCGGCCGGGTCAGGACCGGGGCGCAGGTAGGCCAGGCCGGCGTCGGTGACCGCCGCGTACAGCTCGCCGAGCGGACCGGGCACCCGCACCCAGCGGGCCACCACCCGGTCCAGCAGCCCGGCCGGCGGGTCGACCACGAGCCCAGCCAGCTCGTGTTCCATGGACATCATCGGACACCTCCATCGCGCTGGACGCGCAGTTCCCGCAGCCGGGCCAGGCCTCGGGAGATGTGTGACTTCACGGTCCCTTCGGGGCTGCCGAGCACCTCGGCGATCTCGGCGATGGAGAGCTCGCTCATGTGCCGCAGCACCACCGCCACCCGCTGGGCGTGCGGCAGTTGGGCCAGCAGGGCGGCCACCTCGGCGCCGGTCTCCCGGTCCGCGACGGTGCCCGCCACGTCAGCCTTGGGGTCGACCGGCTCGCCGGCGGCCTCCAGCGGGGCGGTGGGCCGCCGGGCCGCCGAGCGCTGCCGGTTGCGCCAGCCGTTGAGCAGGATGGTCACCAGCCACGCGCGCGGGCGCAGGGTGACCAGCCGCTCCGGCGAGTAGTCGCGCAGCGCCCGGTAGGCGCGCAGGAAGGCGTCGGCGGTGAGGTCCTCGGCGTCCGCCCACCGCCCGCTCACCCGCAGCGCGGTGGAGAACACCAGCCGCTGGTAGGACTCGAACAGCACGACGAAGCCGGCGTCGACGTCCTCGGTCAACGCCAGCCGGATCCGGTCGTCCTGCTCGACCTCGGGCTCGATCCCGGGCTCGGCGTCAACGCCGGCGTTCAGGTCGGCCACCAGCACCCCACCGCTCGCACTCACACCCCTCGAACACCGGGCGGCCCCGGACGGTTGCGTTCGTGCCCAGTGTGGCCCAGCCGGGTCGCCAGCCAGGCGCAGGTCACGAGCTGGCACATGTGGTAGAGCAGCACCGGCAGCAGCACGCCGACGCCGTGGTCGGCGAACAGCACGCCGGCCATCGGCAGCCCGGTGGCCACGCTCTTGTTCGACCCGCAGAACATCATGGTGATCCGGTCCCCGAGCCCGAACCCGAGCCGGCGCGGCACCGTGGCGGTGGTCAGGAGCACGAGCGCGAGCAGCGACACCACCACCGCGACCAGCACGCCGAGCACCCCCGGCGAGAGCATCCGCCAGGTGCCGGTCACCACGCCGCGGCCGACGCCCAGGTAGGCGACCAGCACGACCGATCCCCTGTCGACGACCGAGAGCAGCGCGCGGTGCCGCGCCACCCAGCCGCCGATCCACCGGCGCACCGCCTGCCCCAGCACGAACGGCAGCATCAGCCGCACCGCCACGTCCCCGATCGCACCCAGCGAGACGCCGCCGTGCGCGGACATCAGCACCCCGGTGAGCACCGGCGTGACCACCACCCCCGTCATGTTGGACAGCGCCGCCGAGCAGATCGCCGCCGGCACGTTCCCGCCGGCCATCGAGGTGAACGCGACGGCGGCCTGCACCGTCGACGGCAGGCAGCACAGGAACAGCACCCCCAGCGCCTGCTCGCGCGGCAACAGCCCACCCGGAACCAGCTGGACGGCCAGCCCGAGCAGCGGGAACAGCACGAACGTGGTGGCCAGCACCACGCCGTGCAGCCGCCAGTGCCGGCTCGCCTCGGCCACCTCGGCGCCGGACAGCCGCGCGCCGTAGAGGAAGAACATCAGCCCGATCACCACGCCGGTGACGTGCTCGACGCCGACCAGCCAGACGCCCCTGGCCGGCAGCGGCACCGCGACGCAGACGGTGAGCGGGATCAGCACCAGCAGCGGGTCCGTCCGACGGGTCATCCGACCGATCATGTTCGAGCGGCGGTGATGTGGAAACGCGTAGTCCGTACTCATTGTCATCGCATATCGTGATGGCCGTGTTCGACCCGGTGCGGCTGCGCTCGTTCGCCACCGTGGCGCGCTGCCTGAGCTTCACCAGGGCCGCCGAACGGCTCGGGCTGCGCCAGTCCACGGTGAGCCAGCACGTCCGCAAGCTGGAGGCCGAGGTGGGGCGGCCGCTGCTGGCCAGGGACACGCACTCGGTGGCGCTCACCCCGGACGGCGCGGCCATGCTGGAGTTCGCCGGCACCATCCTGGACACGGTGGACAGGGCGCGGGCGCACTTCGGCGACTCGGCGGTGCGCGGCCGGCTGCGGTTCGGCATGTCCGAGGACCTCGTGCTCACCCGGCTGCCGTCCATCCTCACCGAGTTCCGCCGCCGCCATCCCCTGGTCGACCTCGAACTGACCGTCGACCACACCGCCACCCTGCGCGCGCTGGGCGACCACCGGGACCTCGACCTGGTGTTCGGCAAGCGCATGCCGGGCGAGGCGCACGGCATCCGGGTCTGGTCGGACCGGTTCGTCTGGGTCGCCGGGCCGGAGCTCCCCCCGCTCGGCCGCGCCGACCGGGTGCCGCTGGTCGGCTACCCCGCGCCGAGCCTGTCCCGCGACGCCGCCGTCACGGCCCTGGAGGCGGCCGGGCGGCCGTGGCGGATGGTGTGCAGCAGCAAGAGCCTGAACGGGGTCCAGGCCGCCGCGCTGGCCGGACTGGGCGTGTTCGCGCACGCCGAGTCGCTGATCCCGCCGGGCCTGGCCGTGGCACCGTCGTCCGCCGGCCTACCGCCGCTGCCCGGCTTCGACTTCATGCTCTCCGGCGGCCGCGCCGGACTGCACGGCCCGGCTGCCGCCCTCGCCCACTCCATTCAGCACGCCGCGCTGTGGACCGGCGGGTCGGCGGTCACAAAGTGATGTTGCCGTGGATGTCGCGGGCCTGGACGAGCTTGCCGGTCACGCTGGAGTGCACCTGGTTCACCACGCCGCCGCTGGCCAGTTCGGCCCAGCCGGAGCGCAGCGCCTCCCGGAACTCCGGGTCGTCGCGTTCCGCCTCGGCCAACCGGTCGGCGAGGACGGCGACCGCTGCCGGGTCGTCCGGCGCCTGGGTGGCCGCTTCGAGGGCTTCGCGGGCCGCGCGGCGCTCGGCGAACCTGTCCTTCACCAGTTGGTAGAGGCCGGCGGCCGCCTTGCCCGCGAGCGCGGTGGCGATGGCGGTCAGGATTGGCTCTGGCATTTTTCCTCCGGTCGGTGCTTCATTGGCGGCTCACCTTGGTCGTCATCGACCTGTCATCGGTGCCGTGTACAACGCAGGTCGCGTAGTTCTCGGTTTGTTTCGTCCCGGTGTTCCATGCGTCGCCGTGCGGCCTGAGAAACACCACCGAGTACTTGCCCGGCACCCTGTGTTGCTGGCGCAGCCGTCCGCATTCGCGTTTCGCCACCGCGAGCACCTGGGCGTCGCCGGGATTGGGCGAGGGCGTCGCTCCCAGCGTGGGATACCCCAGCACCTCACCCCAGTGCGGCTGGTCGCAGTCGGCGGTCAGCACCGTGTACTTGTTCGCGTTCCAGCTGTCCTCGGTGGCGATGCACGTCCCCGCCGGGGCGTTGTCGCCGGCCCGCGCCGCCCATAGCTGAGCCGACCCGGAGCTGGTGAACACGCCGTCCGTGACCAGCCACAGAAGCCAGAGACCCGCACCCGCCGCCGCCACCGCCCGTCCCCGCGCGGCGATCTTCCGGACGGGCTCGTGCGCTCGGGCGGGCCGGGCTTCCGCAGCCAGCGTGTCGTGAAGCAGGGCGTGGCGAAACTGGAGCCGGGGTCCTTCCGCGCGCAGGATTCGGCGCCGGTAGGCGTCGTCCAGGAAGCGCATGCCCAGAAGCGGGAAAACCCGGCGCCGGCGTAGCTGTACGAAAAGAAGCGAGACGATCCAGGAGTCACAGATGGTGAGCCCGAAGCCCACCCCGAACGGGATGGCGATCCCGACTGCCTGCCACAGCGCGGGCATGACGTTGTCCCACTTCGGACCCTCACCGGCCGGGATCCACATGAATATCTCACGGAGCCCGAAACCCAGGCCGAGCACGACTCCGAACAATGTCCCGTACGCCAACGCCCGGCGGATCTCCCGTTTCCAGTCCGAGCCCCATCCGACGGCGGCACGGGCGCCGGAATGCGGCCGTATGGCGCCGATGCAGAGGCAGGCGCCGAGCGTCCCCCAGACACCGTTCAGCAGCCCCTCACCGAGATGCGGTTCGCCGGGCACGCCGCCGGGGAACCAGTACTGGAAGCTCAGGGCCAGCCCCGCGGCCAGCCCGGGCAGGAGCGGGAACCGGGAGTAGCGGAGCTTCCACCGGGCGCGGCGGCCGCGCCCCGGGGGCGGGTGGACCCGCGCGGTCGCCCAGCCGGCCCCGACACCGGCGACGATCCCCGCTAGCACGGTCACCAGCACCGAGAGGGGCCGGTCCCCAAAGATCTTGAAAAGGTAGCCGGAGTTCGCGTAGCCAACGATGATCGCGACGGCGGCTCCCGCCCCGAGGTTGATCCGCGAGCGCCGTGCGGGCTGCCGGAGCTCCGAGGCGACGGCGACGGCCAGGCCGAGAACCAGGCCGGCCCACAGGCCGATCATGAGCCCGCCCGCCGCCCGCGGGATCGCCCCGAAGTTGTTCGTCCGAGTTCGGTAGAACGCGTATCCGCCGGGCCCGAAGAACAGGGCCGCGCCCAACCCGCCGATCAGCATGATCACGACCGAGGCGATGGCGATGCGGGGCCAGGCCGGCCTCCATCGGGGCAGTTGGCGCCAGTCAAGGCTGTAGGTGCCGCGCGCGGTCATCTCGGCGGCGAGGTGGCTCAGCCAGCGCCGGGCGCTCGCAGGCTCGTAGCTGACCGGGTCCGCGCCCGGGGCCGGCCGGTAGGCGACGTCCACGAAGCGGTCGAGCAGATACCCGTGGACCTCCTGCCGCGTGGCCCGCTCGGGGTCGAGCAGGACGCGAACGTCGGCGGGATCCGGGAACGCGTCGCGGACCAGCGTCAGCATCAGCGGTGAGTCCAGGGCACCGGCGAGCACGCCGGCGGGCCGTTCCTCCAGCTCGGCCAGCAGCCGCGTCCAGGCTTCCGGCGCGCGTTCGCCATGGCAGCGCCGCAGGTAGGCGGCCGCGTCACCCGGGCTGACCGGCGACAGCGCCAGCTCCGCCGCCCCTCGAAGGCGACCGGCACGCACGGCGTCGAACTCCTCGGTGCGCGAGAAGATCACCACCCGGTGCAGCGCGCGACGATCGACCTGCTCCAGGGCCGACCCGCGCGCTTCGGTCGCCATCTCGTCCAGGCCGTCCAGGAACAGCGCTATCCGGTCGGTGTCCAGCAGCCGCCGGGCCATTCCGCCGCGACGGAGAAACACATGCTGTGCCTCCAGCTCGCCGGTCAACCAGTCGTCCAGGGACTGACGGCGGTGGTCCCACCCGGTGACGGTCAGCAGGATCGGAATCGGAAAGCGGGCGCGTTCCTCATGACCAAGACGATCACGAATCCGCAAGGCCTGGACCACCATCCAGGCGGCGGCGTCGGACTTGCCGCTGCCCGCGCCGCCGAGAATGACGGCCCGGCCCGAGCGCAGTCCGGAAAATACGCCCAGGAGGTCATCGATCGTCCCGTCGGGCACGACGCCGGCGTCGTCCACCGGAATGCCGGGCAGCGGGTCGAACGGGCCGGCCGCAGCGGTGGGCGAGCAGCCCCGCCAACTCCACCGCACCGGAATCGGATCCGGGAACAGCCCGCGGTCCCGCACGGTCCGATGCCACTGGTCGAACACGGCATCCGCCAGGGCGTCGGCGGCCGCCGACTCCGCCTCGCGCCGCGACCGCTGCCCGGGTAGGTGCAACCGGGCCCGCCGGCCGTGCAGGTGAACCCCGCCGTGGATCTGCCCGGCCTGGATGGCAACGTCAGCGCGGCCGGAGAACTGGTTGTGCGTAGGAACTTCCCCCATCGCGACCCCCCACCACACCGTCGACGAAGGACCCCACCGATTGGTTCCCTACTGTCACGATGCAGTCGCGATCTGTTCTCCGGGGAGGTTCAGCGGCGGGTGCGGATGTAGTCGGCGACGACCTCGGCGCCCAGGCCGTCCAGGGTGGGGGCCACCACCCGGCCGCCGCAGCGGCGGGCCACGTCGTCCATGAACGCGGCCAGCCGGGGGTCCTCGCCGAGCACGAAGAAGGTGAACACCGCCTGCATGCCGGTGAGCCGGTCCAGCTCGCCGATGGTCGCGCGCACCGTGTACGGGCTGGGCGGGTAGTCGAAGAACGCCTCCCCGTCCGGCTCCAGGTGCGCGGTCGGCTCGCCGTCGGTGACCACCAGCACCACCGGCAGCGCGTCGGGATGGCGGCGCAGGTGCCGGTGCGCCAGCAGCAGGGCGTGGTGCAGGTTGGTGCCCTGCGCGTACGCCCCCTCCAGGCCGACCAGCTCGCCCAGCTCGACGGTCTGCGCGTGCCGGCCGAAGGTGATCAGCGCCAGGTCGTCGCCCCGGAACCGGGTGGAGATGAGCTGGTGCAACGCCAGCGCGGTGCGCTTCATCGGCACCCAACGACCCTCGGCCACCATCGACCAGGAGGTGTCCACCAGCAGCGCCACCGCCGCCCGAGTGCGCTGCTCGGTCTCCACCACCTCCACGTCGGTGACGTCGAGCCGTCTCGGATCCCCGCCTGCCTGGCGGAGCTGCGCGTTGAGCAGGGTGCGCGGCACCGACCAGGCCTCGGTGTCGCCGAACGCCCACGGGCGGGTGGCCCCGGTGGCCTCGCCGGCGGCCCCGGAGCGGTGCGTCTCCCGCTCGCCCCGGCGGGCCGCTATCCGGTTCGCCACGTCGCGCAGCGCGGACTCCCCCAGCCGGCGCAGCGCCTTCGGGGACAGTTGCAGCGAGCCGTCGGCGGTCCGTTCGAACAGCCCCTGCCGCTGCAGCTCGCGCTCCAGCTCGGCCAAGGTCTGGGCATCCACCCTGGCCTGCTCGCCGAGCAGCTCGGACAGGGCGTCCAGGTCGATGTCCTCCATGCGGGCGCCCGGGTAGCTCTGCGCGAGCTGTTCGGCCAGCGCGTCGAGCTGGCCCAGCTCCTCCAGCGCCCTGGTCGCCTCGCCCATGCCCAGCGGGTTGTCGCCGCGGAACCGGCCGCCGCCCTGCCAGTCCTCCCCCGGCCGCAGCCCCTGCAGCTGGGCGTCCAGCTGGGCCAGCGCGTTCGCCAGCCGGGGGTCGCCGAACGCCTGCTGGGCCAGCTCGGCCAGCTCGGCGCGCTGCTCGGCGGACATCGAGTTGAGCATCCGCTGCGCGGCGGCCGCCCGCGCGGCGAGCAGGTCGACCAGCTCGTCGGTGTTGCGCGGGTTCTCCGGGAAGAACTGGCCGTGCTTGGCCATGAACTGCTCGAACTGCTGTTGCGTGTCCCGGCCCTGGGCGTGCTGAGCCAGCAGGTCGTTCAGGTCGTCGAGCATCTCCCGGATTCGTTCGACGTCCTCCGGCGTGGCATTTTGCATCGCCTCCTTCATGCCGGCGAACCGCTGGTCCAGCATCTCCCGGCCGAGCAGGTCGCGGATCTCCTGGTACGCCTCGCGCGCGTCGGAGGACCGCCAGTCGTAGGAGTCCAGCTCGCGGACCGCCCCGCCGGTGTCGTCCGGCAGCGCGTCGAGCTGCATCTCCCGGAACCGGGCGTCGTCGCTGTCCTCGTTGCCCAGCGCCTCGCGTTCGGCGTCCAACGCGCGTTGCAGCAGCTCGCGGACCTGCTCCAGGGTGCCGTCCAGCCGGTTGTCGCGCTGCAGGTCGCGGCGGCGCTGCCAGACCTGCCGGGTCAGGTCGTCCAGCCCCCGGCGGCCCTCCAGGCCCCGGCGCAGCAGCTCGCGCAGGGCCTGCCTCGGCGAGGAGCCCTCCATGACGTCCCGGCCGATCTGGTCCATCGCCTCACGGATGTCGAACGGCGGTGCCAGCGGGTCGGGACCCCCCGCGTACGGGCCGTAGGCGTACCGCAGCCTGCGGCGGCGCGGATCAGCCATAGCTCACCGTGTCCCCGTCGTCGCTCTCGTCCTTGGCCAGCTTGCGGGTCAGGAACAGGTACTCCAGCGCCAGCTCGGCGGCCGAGGCCATCGGCCCAGGGTCCTCGGTGCCGGCCGCGTCCAGCCGGCGCGCCACCTCGGTGAGCGCCGGCACCTGGGGCAGGCCGGCGACCACCTCGGTGGCCGGGATCCGCTCGCCGGTGCGCACCGGGTGCTCCGAGACGGCCTCGGTGAGCCCGGTCAGGTCCACGCCGCGCAGCGCGAACCGGGCGGTGTCGGCGGTGGCCCGGCGCAGCAGGTGCTCCAGGATCTCCTCCTCGCGGCCCTCCTCGCCGGAGGCGAACTCCAGCTTGCCGCGCAGCACGGCCGGCACCGTCTCCAGGTCCACCGGCCGGGCGTAGGCGTGCGCCTCGCCGGTCACCGCGGCCCGGCGCAGCGCGGCGGCGGCCACCGTCTCGGCGGCGGCCACCGCGAACCGGGCGGACACCCCCGAGGACTGGTCGATCGCGGTGGAGTCGCGCAGGTGCCGGGAGAACCGGGCCAGCACCTCCACCAGGTGCCTGGGCACGTCCGCGACCAGCTCGGCCTCCTGCTGGACCAGGGCCACCTCGTCGGCCACCTCCAGCGGGTAGTGGGTGCGGACCTCGGCGCCGAAGCGGTCCTTGAGCGGGGTGATGATCCGGCCGCGGTTGGTGTAGTCCTCCGGGTTGGCGCTGGCCACCAGCAGCACGTCCAGCGGCAGCCGCAGCGTGTAGCCGCGGACCTGGATGTCCCGCTCCTCCATCACGTTGAGCAGCGCGACCTGGATGCGCTCGGCCAGGTCGGGCAGCTCGTTGATGGCCACGATGCCCCGGTGCGCGCGCGGCACCAGGCCGTAGTGGATCGTCTCCGGGTCGCCGAGGCTGCGGCCTTCGGCGACCTTGACCGGGTCCACGTCGCCGATCAGGTCGGCCACCGCGGTGTCCGGGGTGGCCAGCTTCTCGGTGTACCGCTCGTCGCGGTGCACCCAGGCCACCGGCAGCTCGTCGCCCAGCTCCCTGGCGCGGCGCAGCGACACCGGGGTGATCGGTTCGTACGGGTGTTCGCCCAGCTCGGAGCCCTCGATGACCGGCGACCATTCGTCCAGTAGGCCGATCAGGGAGCGCAACAGCCGGGTCTTGCCCTGGCCGCGCTCGCCGAGCAGCACCACGTCGTGCCCGGCGATCAGGGCGCGCTCGAGCTGGGGCAGCACGGTGGACTCGAAGCCGACGATGCCCGGCCAGGGGTCGCGGCCGGAGCGCAGGGCGGCGAGCAGGTTGTCCCGGATCTCGGTCTTGACGCCGCGCTGTTCGTGCCCGGAGGCGCGCAGCGCGCCGACCGTGCGGGGAAGATCGATTGGTGCGGTGTGAATGACTGCCACCACTCCACGCTACGTCTCCGGGCCGAGGCGGGCGAACGATCAGAAAGCCGGCCACGGGATCGCGGGGCCGTAGCCGGACGGCTCCGGGAACCTCGGGCGCTCCAGCAGGCCGTCCACCCGGTGTGACAGCGCGCGCAGCTCCGCCCTGGTCAGGTGTGCGCCGAGCCGGGCGCACAGCCCGTTGTCCAGCTCGTGGCGCAGCGCCCGGACGGTGGCCAGTGGCTCGGACGGCAACCGCTGCCCGACCCAGCCCCAGAGCACGGTCCGCAGCTTGTCCTCCTCGTGCAGGCAGATGCCGTGGTCCACCCCGTACACCCGGCCGTCCGTCCCGGACAGCACGTGCCCGGCCTTGCGGTCGGCGTTGTTGAGCAGCACGTCCAGCACCGCCATCCGCTGCAGCTCGGGGTGGTCGGCGTGCACCAGCAGCGCCGGGTCGCCCAGCGAGTCGCGGGCGCGCAGCACCGTCAGCCATCCGTCCGGCACCTCGCCGGGCGCGCACACGTCGACCAGGTCGGCGTCGTCGGTGTCGATCCAGAGCTGGACCATGCCCGGCCCGAACGGCCCCTCGCGCAGCACCGTCGGCGGGATCAGCGGCCCGGAGCCGCCGGCCGCCGCCTCCGCGATCAGGTAGCTGGCGTACTCCCGGTCGGCCAGCGTGCCGTCCGGGAAGTCCCACAGCGGCCGCTCGCCCCGCACCGGCTTGTACACGCAGCGGGCGCGCGCGCCGTCGCACTCGATCTCGCAGACCAGGGTGGCGTTCGACGCGTTCACGATGCGTCCGGTGACTTCCAGGCGCCCCGCGCTCAGTAGGCCCGGCACCGCCGGGTCAGATGGGTCCATCGGCGTGGCGAGCGCTCAGGAGTCCCCGACCACCGCGCGGCGGTGGTAACCGTTCTGCCTCGGGCAGATGTGACCCTGCGGGTCCAGCGGCTCCGCGCACAGCGGGCACGGCGGGCGGCCGGCGGAGATGACCCGCTCGGCCCGGGTGGCGAACGCCCTGGCCTGCACCGGCGAGAGGAACACCCGCAGCGCGTCCGGCCCCTCCTCGGTGTCGTCCAGCACGACCGACTCGTCGACCTCCTCCTCGGTGAACGCGAGCAGCTCGACCACTATCGAGCGAGAGTCGGCGTCCCACCCGAGGCCCATCGTGCCTACCCTGAACTCCTCCTCGAGCGGCACCGCGAGCGGGTCGGTGTCCACGGCGTCCTCGACGGCGTCCTCGCCGACCTCGGCACCGAACCGGCGGGAGATCTCCGCCAGCAACGCGCTGATCCGCTCCGCCAACACGGTGACCTGCTGCTTCTCCAACAGAACGCTCACCGTGCGGGCGTCCTCCACCGCCTGGAGGTAGAACGCGCGGTCGCCAGGCTCCCCGACCGTGCCGGCGATGAACCGGTCGGGTTGGCGGAATACATGAATGACACGTGGCATGACAACCCCGACAGTAGGCCACCGGTCGCGGTGAGGCACAACTGTGCCCAACCCGCTGGCCCGGTTGGGTGGGTCCGAGACCCGGTGCCCCGGATCAGGATACGCCGGTGGATCCGCCGACCACGGCGTCGGAGGATCGCGCCGACTTGCGCCGGCCCCGCTTGGGCCGGGCCAGCAGCGCCGACACGTCGCCGCCCATGTCGTTCATCCGGCCGACGAACGGGCGGGTATCGGTGTAGTGCACCACGCTGATCGAGCACGGATCGACCATGATCCGCTGGAACGTGTCCAGGTGCATGCCCAGCGCGTCGGCCAGCACCGCCTTGATCACGTCGCCGTGGCTGCAGGCCAGCCACACCGCGTCCGGGCCGTGCTCGGCGGCCACCTTCGACTCGTGTCCCCGGATCGCGGCCACCGACCGGGCCTGCATCGCCGCCAGCCCCTCCCCGCCGGGGAACACCGCCGCCGACGGGTGCAGCTGGACGACCTTCCAGAGCTTCTCCTTGCCCAGCGCCTTGAGCTCGCGCCCTGTCCAGTCGCCGTAGTCGACCTCGGCCAGGTCGTCGTCCACCTCGGCGCTCAGCTCGCGCCCGGCCAGCAGCGGCTCCACCGTCTGCCGGCAGCGTCGCATCGGCGAGGTCACCACGGCGGCCAGCCGGACCGGCCGCAGCCGCTCGGCCACCGCCTGGGCCTGCTTCGTCCCGGTGTCGTCCAGCTCGACACCGGGTGTTCGGCCGGCCAGCACCCCGGACGTGTTCGCCGAGGAGCGGCCGTGCCGTAACAGGATCAGGGTCGTCACGAACGCCCACGTTACGTCGAGGACATCAGTCCCGCGCCGAGAGCGACCATGATGGCCGCCCCGAGCACCACCCGATAGGGCACGAACGCGGTGATCCGGTTCGAGGAGACGAACCGCAGCAGCCAGGCCACCGAGGCGTACGCCACCACGAAGCTGACCACCGTGCCCACCACCGTCGGGAGCACCCCGATGCCCTTGCCCAGCGCTTCAGGGGCCTCCAGCACACCGGCCCCGACCAGCGCCGGGATGCCCAGGTAGAACGACAGCTTGGTGGCCGTCACCCGGTTCACCCCGCGCAGCAGCCCGGCGCTGATGGTCGCGCCCGACCTGGACACCCCCGGCACCAGCGCCACGCACTGCAGCAGCCCCACGATGAGCACGTCGGCCACGGTGAGGTCGCCCTCCGCCTTCTTCTGCGACGGGTTGCGCTCCGCCCACCACATCACCGCGCTCCACGCGATCAGCGCGCCGGCCACCACCCACAGGCTGCGCAGCGGCCCCTCGATCAGCGGCTTGGCCGCCAGGCCGACGATCCCGATCGGGATCGAGCCCATGATGATCAGCCACCCGAACCGGTACTCTTCGGCGTCCCTGGCCGACGAGCTGACCAGCCCGTGCGCCCAGCCCTTGATGATCCGGCCCAGGTCCCTGGCGAAGTACACCAGCACCGCGAGGATCGCGCCGATCTGGATGACGGCCGTGTACGCGGTGACCGCCGGATCGTCCACCTGCAGGCCGAGCAGCTTCTCCGCGATGGTCAGGTGCCCCGTCGAGGACACCGGGAGGAACTCCGTGAGCCCCTCGACGATCCCGAGCACCACCGCCTGAATGAGATCCACAACGCCCCTGTCCGTACCGCGACGCGGCCGGTCCGCGTCCGGGCGACAGTAGCGCCTCGCCGCCGGTGCCCCCGCGTCCCGGGGATATAGCGCCGGTGCTCTCCCGGACCAACCATCTTCCCGCACCGGAGATGGCGCCCTATGGTGGGGCAACCACGCCACAGCGGGGTGGCGTGCGTTACAGAACGAGGCAGGGCGGAGGTGGCCGGTGGAGCGGAGGAGCGGCACTGGCACGATCGAAGGAGACGACGCCGACGGGGAGTGGGAGTACCGGCCGCTGCGGCTGCCGCCCGATGTCAACCGGGTGACCGCATCGGTCCGGTTGGCCATCCAGGCGGAGTTCGGCGGCTGGGAACTGTCCCGGGTCCGGCTCTACCCCGGCGGTGAACGGAAGGTGTGGCTGCGCCGGCGGCGCACGCAGCGCATGCTGCCGAACCTGAGCTACTAGGGGCTACTAGGGAATCAGCGCGACCTTGCCGACCGTGCCCCGGCCGGCCAGCCTGCGCAGCGCCTCCGGCGCCTCGGCGAGCGGCAACGCGGCGCCGACCAGCGGATCGATCTTGTGCTGGTGCCACAGGTCGACCAGCGCGTCCTGCCACCTGGGGATGAGCTCCGGCGCCATCCGCTGGTAGTAACCCCAGTGCACGCCGACCACCGAGTAGTTCTTGATCAGCACGTGGTTGGTCGGGGCGTCCGCGAACCGGCCGGCCACGAACCCGATCACCAGGATCCGCCCCTCGAAGGCGACGACCTTGCGGGACGCGTCGAACACGTCACCGCCGATCGGGTCGAAGATCACGTCCGCGCCCCGCCCGCCGGTGATCTCCTTGACCGTGCCGACCAGGTCCTCGCGCGAGTAGTCGATGACGTGGTCGGCCCCGAGCGCCTCGGCCACCCCGCACTTCTCCGGCCCGCCCGCGCTGGCGATCACCGTCGCGCCGGCCGCCTTGCCCAGCTGTACCGCCGCGCTGCCCACCCCGCCGGCGGCGGCGTGCACCAGCAGCGTCTCCCCCGGCTGGATGCGGGCGCGGTGGTGCAGCGCGCAGTAGCCGGTCTGGTAGGTGACGAACATGCCGGCGGCCTGCGGCGCGCTCATGTTGTCCGGCCACTCCCAGGTCTGGCCGGCGTCCACCACGGCGAGCTCGGCGAAGCCACCGCCGCTGGCGCCGGGCTGGGCGATCACGCGCCGGCCCAGTTGTGGGCCGGCGCCGTCACCGGCGGCCACCACCTCGCCGGCCAGCTCCATGCCCGGCGTGAACGGCAGCTCGGGCCGCTCCTGGTACCGGCCCTGGCAGACCAGGATGTCCGGGAAGTTACAAGCGGCCGCCTCCACCCGGACCAGCACCTGACCCGGGCCGGGCTCGGGGTCGGGCACGTCGACGAGCTTCAGGACGTCCTGAGGTTCGCCGATCTCCGAGACCTGCCACGCGAGCATCAGACCCCCCGCGTCAGGGTCGGCGGCGGGGTGCTCCCGGCCGGGCCGGGGATGCCCCGGAACCCGTACGGCGCGGGTTCGCGCCCCGGCTGGACGAACCAGGCCTCCCCGGACGTGCCCCGGTCCAGGATCGCCAATACCGCGTCCGCCACGTCCTCGGCGGTCAGCAGCGGGAACCCGGCCCCGGTGAACTGGTCGCGCTGCTCGGCGATCAACGGGGTGTCCGCGAACCCGGGGCAGACCGCGCACATCCGGATGCCGTCGGCTCTCAGGGCCAGGCCGGCGGACCGCGCGTAGCCCACCACCGCGTGCTTGGTCATGGTGTAGAGCGGGTCGTTCGGCATCGGCGTGAGGCCGGCCAGCGAGGCGGTCGCCACGATCGCGCCGCCGCCCGCCCTGCGCAGCGCGGGCGTGGCCGCGCAGGTCCCGAACACCACGTGGTCCAGGTTCACCCCGACGATCCGCCGGTAGTCCGCGAGGTCCAGCTCCGCGACGCCGGGCTGGCGGGCCGTGGTGCCCGCGTTCAGGAACACCACGTCGAGCCGCCCGAACTCCCGCTCCGCCTCCGCGACCAGCCTCGGCATGACCTCCGGGTCGGACACGTCGCCCGGCAGGGCCAGGCCGGCCACCTCGCCGGCGACCCGGCTCGCGCCGCTCTCGTCCCGGTCCACGACAGCCACCCGCGCCCCGCCCTCGGCCAGCTTCCGGGCGACGGCCGCGCCGATCCCGGACGCACCGCCGGTGACCAGCGCACCCTTACCGTTGAGCTCCATCCGACCTCCCGATCAGCAGCTGCGCAGGAACCTGTCGAGCACCCGGGTGCCGAACCGCAGGGCATCCACCGGCACCCGCTCGTCCACGCCGTGGAACAGCGAGGCGAAGTCCAGGTCCGGCGGCAGCCGCAGCGGCGCGAACCCGAAGCAGCGCAGCCCCAGCTTGTCCTCGAACGCCTTGGCGTCGGTGCCACCGGAGAGCATGTACGGCACCGTCCTGGCCTCCGGGTCCTCGGCGCGCAGCGCGGCCCCCATCGCCTCCACCAGGTCCCCGTCGAACCCGGTCTGCAGCGCGGGCAGGTGGCTCACCCACTCCCGCGTGATGTCCGGCCCGAGGATCTCGTCCACCTCGCGCAGGAACGCCTCCTCGCGCCCCGGCAGCACCCGGCAGTCCACCACCGCCTCGGCCGTCGACGGGATCACGTTCGCCTTGTACCCCGCGTCCAGCATCGTCGGGTTCGCGGTGTCCCGGACGGTCGCGCCGATGATCCGCGACAGGGGTCCGAGCTTGGCCAGCGCGCCTTCGAGGTCGTCCCGTGGGAACTCCATGCCGGTGGCCTCGGAGACGCTGGTGAGAAACTCGTCAACGGTCTCGGTGACCACCAGCGGGAACCGGTGCCGCCCCAACCGCCCGACCGCCTCGGCCAGCGTGGTGACCGCGTTGTCCTCGTGCAGGAACGACCCGTGTCCCGCCCGCCCGCGCGCCCGCAGCCGCATCCAGGCCACGCCCTTCTCGGCGGTCTCGATCAGGTACAACCTGGCCGGATCCCCCTGCTTGTCCGGGAGCGTGAGCGAGAACCCGCCCACCTCGCCGACCGCCTCGGTGCACCCCTCGAACAGGTCCGGCCGGTTGTCCGCCAACCACTGCGAGCCGAACTTCCCGCCCGCCTCCTCGTCCGCCAGGAACGCGAACACCAGCTCTCTCGGCGGTGTGATCCCGTCGCGCTTGAACCGCCGGGCGACCGCGATCATCATCCCGACCATGTCCTTCATGTCGACGGCCCCGCGCCCCCACAGGTAGCCGTCCCGGACCACCCCCGAGAACGGATGCACCGACCACTCCGAGGGATCCGCCGGCACCACGTCGAGATGCCCGTGCACCAACAGCGCGCCCCTGCTCGGGTCCGCCCCCGGCAGCCGCGCGAACACGTTGTCCCTGCCCGGAGCCCCCGACTCCACCCGCTCGACCTCGTACCCCACCTCGACGAGCTTCCCGACCACGTAGTCGGCCGCCTCCCGCTCCCCCACCACCGTGGCCGGGTCGCCGGTGTTCGTCGTGTCGATCCGGATCAGGTCGGCGGCGATCCCGACGACCTCGTCCTCGGCTTCGATCCTGCTCATCACCGGATCTTCCTACCATCGGAGGTGGGGTTTCTGCCGGCTCAGACCCGTCAGCTATCCTGCGTGCACAACGGTCCGAGTGGCGGAATGGCAGACGCGCTAGCTTGAGGTGCTAGTGCCCTATTAATGGGCGTGGGGGTTCAAGTCCCCCCTCGGACACCAGTTGTGGTGCGGCGTCACCACCCGCGCAACCTTCCACCGGCCCGGGTGGGTCGCCCGCACCCGATGCGGCACACCTGACGAGTTCGTGCCCCTATCCGCCCTGCTCGCGGTCGTGTTCTCCCGACGATGCCGCGATGGATCGCACCCGCACACCACCGGCGCCGCCCACACGGGAACAGCTCATCGGGGCGCTGCTACCGGACATCCACGCCGAACCATCGCCACCCTTAGCGGTCCCGCTGCCGGTGCTCCCCGCTCCGACGCTGCCGGCGTCCACCACCGCAGCCGGTCTGCTGATCGGGATGGCCCGCGCCGACCGCTCTGGACGGCTGCATGAACGTCGGCTGCTGCGCGCGCTGGGCTGGATGCCCGGACAGCGACTCGCCCTGGACGTCGTCCACGGGCTGATCGTCGTCCAGCCGGCGCCGACCGGCTCCCACGTCCTCGATGACCGCGCCGCGCTGCACCTGCCCGCCGCCACCCGCCGCCTGTGCCGGATCAACCACGGCGCACCGATCGTGCTCACCGCCTCGGTCGCCCAGCAAACCCTCGTCATCCATCCACCGCACGTGGTGGCCCGACTCCTGTCCGCGCACCACGCCAACCTGCCGGTCGGACGTCATGAGCGCTGACCCCGGCCGGATCGCCGCCGCCCACCTGCTGCTCGACCAACTCGGCGTCACCCTCGACGACCTCAATCGCCCCGGCACCACCCCACAAGATCAGACCTGGAACGGGCCGACGCTGGCCGAGTATCTGCCCCGCGTGATCGCCGCCGCCGGCCCCGGCGCCAACCGCACCTACGGCAGCTACTGGCAGAAAATGGCCACCACCTGGGGCGAACGTCGGCTCGACCAAATCACCGCCAGCGACATCGAAGCCATGCGACACGACGCGGCCGCGACCGCCCGATCACGGCGCAACAGCCGCCACGGCAGACACGCCGGCGAACACGTCATCGCCGCCGCCCGCGCCCTCTACACCCGCGCCATCGCCGACGACCTCATCCCCCCAGGCACCAGCCCCGCGCACCGCGTCGCCAAACCCCGCCGACTGCCCAGCACCCGCCGAGCACTGACCGCGCACGAACTCGACCACATCAACACCACCGCCCGCACCAGCGGCAACGACGTCATCCTCGACGCACTCCTACTTCGCCTGCACACCGAAACCGCCTGCCGCCGCGGCGGCGCCCTCGCCCTACGACTGGGCGGTCTCAACACCGAACACTGCCTGATCCAACTGCGGGAGAAGGGCAGCACCATCCGCTGGCAACCGATCAGCCCGGCCCTCGCCACCAGCCTGGCCGACCACGCCACCAGCCGCGGCGCGCACCTGCCCACCGATCCACTGCTCCGGTACCGCGACGGGCGCCCTCTGACCAGCCGCCGCTACGACCACCTCTGGAAACGCCTCGGCCAACAACTGCCCTGGGTCGCCACCCAAGGCATCTCCACCCACTGGCTACGCCACACCACCTTGACCTGGGTCGAACGCCACTACGGCTACGGCATCGCCCGCGCCTACGCCGGCCACACCCACAGCACCGGACCCGCCACCACCACCTACATCAAAGCCGACCTCCAAGCCATCGCCACCGCCCTCGCCGCCATGACCGGACAACCACACCCCCTCGCCCACCATGAACCCAGCGGAGAGTCAGCTTGTGGGGACAGGAAGCGGCGGTAGCGGAGGCTGTAGGAACCCGATACCGGCCCGCACCACCCAGTCTGCTGCCTCGGTCTCGAGCGTCCACGGACAGCGCAGCAGTGCCCGCCTCAGCTCGGTCCGATCGATCACCTGTGCCGGCTCCGGGATCAGCCCGTCCCGCCGCTCAATTCCCATCGTCCAATGGGCGTGATCGGGATCGTCGAGCACCGCCACAAAAGTCTCGACCAGCTGCGGCCATCCCGGCGTGCCCCACCAGTGACGACATGCCAGCCCACCGTGCGCGGCCGCTCCCCACAACGCGCAGCGGGCACCCCGCCGTTCCGCCGTGGCGGCAAACGAACCCAGCGCAGTATCCGCGTGGTCGCGGTACTCCTGGAGGCCATCGCCGGCGAGTTCGGCCAGTGTCACACCGATGGGGAGCTGACGCATAGGCCTCACTAGCCAGCGCCAGATCCGCGCCGACAACAGATTGGTCTCATCAACATCAACATCATCAAGGGCCGCAGCGGGCGAGCCCGCAGCCATCCCGACCTCTGACCGCCAGCGACGCACGATCTCCCGCACCCGCCACGTGGTGTGGGCGTTGATCCGCAACATTGCACCGTCGGTCAACGGCCCCTCACCGGCGTGCCAGTCCTCGACCGGACCGTTGCGCCACGCGCCATTGACGATCCCAACCGCAGCGAGATCAAACACCTGCCCGACGCGATCGGGGTCGACACCCGCCTGGTGGTGCAACATCCTCTCCAGGAGGCCTACCTCCCCCTGTGGTGGGAGCTCATCATCGGTCCGGCGACCGCGCTCCTCACCGATCACATCCCTCAGCATGCCAGGATCTCGCTGCACCGGCCGCACCTCAGCCCCTACGTACCCGCCAACTCGACTTCGGCGTCCGAGATGGGTGCAGACAGTCCCCTGTCGACGGTTGCTGGACGCGGACGAGGGGCCTTGCGCGGCGCGCATCCTGCCCGCATGGTTTCCCGTGCGGCGCGCAACCCCGAGGAGAAAGTGCCGGTAGCTTCCGTGCCCCACCGCGAGAGCATTCCTCGCCGAGCGCGCCTTACGGGCGGGGTTTGGCATCATGGTGGACGATGTTGGACGACCGGGGGTTGGACTGACGTCCGCGCAGCGGGCCCCCTGCCGGGCAGTTTCTATCTATTCGCCCCGCGTGTGAGCTTATCGTACGTAACGGTCTGGGCGATTCGATCGACACTCGGGCCGAACGCATCATGTTTCCCTGGCAGTGGAAGGGATAGTCGTCGTGTCGGTCGATCCGCGCCGCATGTTCACTCGTGCCGAGGTGTGGCATGCCTGGCAGCGGCAAGGATGCGTGTGCAACGTGTGCCGACGCGCGATCCCGTTTGACCTTATGCACGGTGATCATGTCGTGGCGTGGAGTCTGGGCGGCCCGACCTCGATGGAAAACCTGCAAGCGCTGTGTGGATCATGCAACCTGCGCAAGGGCAACAGCCCCCAGGAGGTCATGGCGGCCCGGTTCGGGTTCCCGGCAGACCGGCTCCGTCCGGGGAGCGGCGAACTGCGACAGTGGCAGCGTGAAGCCCTTCCGCTGGTGCTCTCGCTGGTCGGGCATGAGCCGGTGTTGGTGGAGGCCTGCCCAGGAGCGGGCAAGACGATGTTCGGGCTTGAGGTTGTCTACCGACTAGTCGAAGCCGGCCGCGTCTCCAGGCTCCTGGTGGTCGTGCCCACGCTGGGCATCGCCGATGGCTGGCGCTGGTCGGCCTCGATAGCGAACCCCAACGCGCCCAGCATGCCCCTTCACACCAGCCGAGACTGGCGCCCCGTCGACCCGATCGACGACGACTGGTTAGGCGCCGTGGTGACCTATCAGTCGCTGTTCGCTCAGACCGAGATGTTCCTGGCGCACGCCACGGACCCAGGGCACCGCACGCTGGTCATCTTCGATGAGGTCCATCACGCTGGCAGTGACGCGGCCTGGGGCATCTCAGCCCAGGAAGCCTTCGCGACTGGCGCCGCCGGGGTGCTGTCGCTGAGCGGCACCCCGTTCCGGATCGGGAAAGACCCGATCATCTTCGCACCCTCGAAGGGCGGGCACGCCCGCCCGCACTATCGCTACTCGTATGACCGCGCGATCGCCGACGGAGCCTGTCGGCCGGTGCAATTCGTACAGACCCGCGGTGAGACAACCTTCCGCGCTGAGGACGGCGTCGTGCACACAGTCACCTTCGACGACGAACCGCTGACCGATCTCGGTCAGCGGCGACGTCTGCGTGCGGCGCTGGAATGGATCGGAACCGGCTCGATCGCCGAGAAGATGCTGCGAGATGCCAACCGCTACATCCTCGGGCTGCGCGATCGTGGCGATGTCGACGCCGCCGGCCTGGTAGTTTGCATCGACTGCGACCACGCCGATCGGGTCGCGGCGCACATGAAGGCTCATGTGATCGGGTTTCGGCCCGTGGTCGCCTGCTCGAGGCGGCGCGACCAGAATGATCCTGACCCTGCCAACGCTCTCCGGTTTTTCCGCAGCTCACACGATCCGTGGATCGTCGCAGTCAACATGATCTCCGAAGGTGTGGATATCCCCCGCTTGAGGGTGGTGGTGTATCTGACGAATCGGGTTACCTTGCTCTCATTCCGACAGATTGTCGGTCGGGTGGTACGCACAGACCCCGTCAATGTCGATGACCACGGCCGCGTCTACCTCCCAGCTGACCACCGGCTGCTCGAGATGGCCGAACACATCACCGACGCCCCGGACCTACTGCCTCCGCCCATCATGATCGTCACCGATGGAAACGATGCCTACCGCCTGGTCATCGACGCCGACGGCAACACCACCAGTGTCCCGTTCGAAACCCTCGGAACGGTCGGCGAGCAGGGTGCGGCGTTCGACACCGATGGCCGAGAGGCCAACGCCGTGCTGATCGAGTGCGCACGGCGGTTCATCGAACGTGAAGCTCTCACCGGGACCGACCCGGAGTCTCTTGCGCTTGCCGCCGCCGGCTCCCCCCGACTGCGCGAGGCGCTCCTCGAGCTCAGAGATACCCAGTGACCCAAACCGAAAGCAACCGAACCGGACCGACAATCATCCTGATTGGCGGCCAGATGACCACCGACGATGGCGCCCGCCTCGATTCCCGCCAGCCCCTCGACGGCGATCGCCGCTCGGAGGTCATGCTGCGCAGTCTGTCGACCTCGCTCTTGTGGTGGCGAACCGCTAGCTCCCTGGCCACGCCCCTCCTTGACGGCGCTGGCCCTGATGCCTTCGCGCTGTTAGTGAGTACTCAACGCACTATAGTCGAGTTGCGCCACGACGGCACGACACAACGCACCAGGCTCAACGCCATGCTCCCCGGCGGAACTACCACCACGCAACTCATCCGCGTACTGGGCAATGAGCGCCTACCCGAGCACTACCAGGAGGCGCATATCCTGCGCGACTGGTCGGACAATCACTACATCGGCACAATCGGAGTTAAACCCGGAGCGGCCGGGAAGCGCTGGCGTTTCCTGCGCGGCGGCGAGTACTACCTTGCCTATGCGGTGAAGAAGATCAACCCTGTCATGATCATCGATACAACCGTCGCCATCTTCGACGGAATTACGGACTCCGATCGCGGGATGACATACTCCCAGCGCGAGCACGGGGCCCTCGGCCATCGATTCCGAGTATTAGAGGAAACGCGGTTGTTCTCCAATGATTCCGTACTGATACTGCCCCACACCTACATGACAGAATCCTTTCTCGACCATTATAGCGAGTGGGTCGCGGCCGGCCGACCATCCACTGCAAGTCAAGACGAGGACTACTCCTGGCTGCGAAGCGCCCGAGCACTCGCCCATTCCGAGGACTACAATCCCGACGAGACTCCCGATCCCATGGAGCGCACGTTGCCCGTGCCCACCGAGGCCGATTTTCGAGTGACCGGGTTGATGGAGAACGCTCAGTGGCACGATTCCGCACATCTGGAAGCAAGCCGCGTCCTGCTACAGGCCCGCTACGACCTCAAGATCGGCATATGGGATTTGGCTCGGAACCCAACCCTGCGACAGACGCTACTTGACCCGACTCCCATCGCCGCACCACCTACCGCGACAGCCCCAATACCTGACGCCGCCCGCCGACGCGCTGAGGCGAGCATCGGCACGGAGCTCGGCCGCCGGGCCGCTGAAAAGAACACGTGGACAGCAATTCTCGCCAGCCTAGCTCCGATGATCCAACAGGGATGGGATCCAGCCGACAAGTGGGGACGGAAATGGCACCTATGCCTACCACTCACCAAACCTCTGCTCGATCCCTACTACTCACATAATGACGAGCCGATCCCACTGGTACAGCTACAACTAACAATCAGCAAACGAACCAACACTATCAACATCAAGATACTCCGACCGAACCTGATCGGATTCGACGAATATTTCCACACTCGACACGACGCATTCGAAGCCATCGCAGGCCCCTGCCACTACCCCTCAAGAGAAAACGAATTCCGCCGCATATGGACCGATACCGTCGGATGGACGGATGACGCCAACTGGGACAAGTGGGCAGCGGCGATGGCCAAACGCACCACTCGCTGGGTACAAGAGTTCGCACCTATACGCGAAGCCTACGAACGCCTATACACCGACGAACCTGCCACCAGTGACATCGCCGCCCTTCCCGCACTCTGGCAACGTCCCAATGGGAGCCTCAAGCTCATCGCCCCTCTGCGCGGCATCGGCGCCGTCGGCGGCGCCGAAACCATCGCAAAGCTCACTACAGGGACCGAGCTCAAATTACAACGGGAGCCCCGTAATACCGAAGATCATAATGCTGTCGTCGTACACGATCAGGCCGGCAGCCGATTGGGGTATGTCGCTCGAGAAATTTCCCGCCTACTTGCACCCGTAATGGATCCCCCCTCCGCTCCAACTTTTATCGCAGCGTTAGCCAAGCGACCCGAACCGAACCCACCCAGCGCCGCGCACCGCCAGTGGGACCCCATACTCCGATACGACGAGGTGCTCCTTTCCATCACCTGCCATGCACGTCGGTCTGGCGGGCGATGAGCCTGGCACCGGCGTCCAACCCGCGCGACCGCCATGGTCGGCAGGCTGACAGGTGACTCGCGGGCGTCAGGTACGGCCGCCACGATCATGCTGGTGGCTGGATCGACCGGCAGCAAATCCCCGGCCTGCGGCCGGATCGGCACGGACTTTGCCGTGCAGACGGTCTGTTTCCCGGATGTCGCCGCCAGGCGCCGCGCCGCTCAGTGTCTGTGGCGACGTAGAGCGGCGGGTTCAATGGTCCGTCGACGAGTCTTGAGCGTCGCTGTGCAGGTCTCGGAGCCTCTCGGCGCGTCGGGTGCGGGGGTTGTTGGGGCCGCGCCATTGTAGGCAGTCGGCGAGTAGCTGGTTGAGCTCCAGGCTTGCGCAATGTTGTTGGCCGGCTCGGCTTCTCCAGTATGCGAGAGCGGTCCGGGCATCGATGGTTCTGTCGTGATCGAAGCCATGAATCTCTGCGCTGAGAGTGACTACCTCCTCAAACCTGCGTGTCGCGTTGGGCGCGTCGCCTGTTTCCGCCGTAAAGTAGGCGATATTGACCATGGTCTCCAGAATGTAGGGATGCTTCTGCGGCAGGGAGTGTCGTTGTTCAGCGAGGAGTTCTTCGAGATCCTGGAGGGCACCGGCTGCGTCACCGCTGTTTCCCCGGAGGACGGCCAGGTTATTCCGAGTCCTAAAGATGCTCGGATGTTGGGGATCTAGAACCTTCTGCTGATCTTCTAGTAATCGCTTCCAGCTCGTAGCAGCCGTGCGCGGGTCGTCTTCCCCGTGGAGGAAGATGATGTTGTTACGAGTGGCAAAGGTGTCCGGGTGACCCCGCCCGAGCACCCTTTCCTGGTGGGCCAGTAACTCCTCAAGTGACTCGGGCGCGCCTGTGGCGACACCCAACCAATATATCGCGTTGTTGCGGGTTCGTAGCGTGTCGGGGTCGTCGGGACCGAGGCTGCGCTGCTGGTCGGCGTGCAGTTCCAGGTACAGCCGAGCGGCGCCATCCGCATCTCCGGTTTCACCTCGCCAATGCGCGAGGTATGCGCGGGTCGCCAGCACGGTGTGGTGGTGAGGGTCAAGGGCGCATAGTTCGGCCTGTAAGGCTTGTTCGAGCCAGCGCACCGCTTCCTGCGGATTTCCGTTCATCCCTCGCCAGTGGCCGAGGTTCGCCCGCGTCATCAGGGTATTCGGGTGATCATGTCCCAGAAACTGGTCTTGCTGGTAGAAGGCGGAGGTCAGGGTGTTGATAGCCGTGGTGATGTCACCGGCTTCACCTTGCCAGCATCCGAGATCGTTCTCGGCGGTCAGGGTATCGGGGTGTTCTGGTCCGAGGATTCGCCGTGCCTCTCGCACCATCCGTTCCGTGTGGTCGACAGCGGCTGTGACGAGGCCGCTTTCACCGAGGCTTCGGCCCGCTCGCAACAACACCGAGCGAGCTGCACCACGCCAGAGCGCATCGGTGTGCCGGTCCGCCAGGGTCCCGGTGTTGGCACGCAGCACCTGTCCGAGCCGCGGATCCCGCTCGATCGTCGGCCAGTACTCGCTCAACGCCAAGCCAGCGGCCTGAGCGAGGACGTCCAGGTGCTCCTCGGTGAGTTGCTCGATGGTTGCGCGCTGGACCAACGGGTGCACACTTACAGCCCGCTGGGGATCGCTCGGGTTGATCGTGAGGAGGCTGAACCGGGCAAGATTGCGCAGCGCGTCGCGGCAATCCTGTGGTGATGCCGCAGCGAGCTCGAGTGGCGTCGAAGGGGCAGCGGCCATCACACCCACGTACTCGGTGATTTCTTCTGTCTCGAGCAGACCAGATGGGAAACCGTGCGGATCGAGCACGCTGGCGACTTGTAGCACCGGCCGGCACATACCTCCCGGCGCGAGCTGGTCGGCGGCGTCAACCGACAACGACCAGGTCACCGCAATGGTCGTCCGGTAGTCGTCGGCGAGGGCGTCGCGGGGAAACAGGTCGACCAAACTGCGGCGGCGATCGGCGAAACGCGCGGCGTAGCCGCCGCAGGTGTCGTCGCGGTCCAGAATGAACGCCGCCGCCTGGGCCAACGCCAGCGGAAGATGGTGCAGCGCCTCGACCAGTCCAGCGATCTCGTTCGCCGGCTGCGGAGTGACCGCTGGCTCCAGTTTGGCGGCTAAGTAGGCGCATGCTTGATCGGGACTGAACACTCCGATGTCAATTCGGCGGCGACCGTGCGCGGAGAGCACCGCATCGGTCCGCCGAGTGGTAATCAACACGCGACCTCGCGACCCGTCGGGCCAAAGGCCTTGTAAGTCAGCGGGGTCTGCGAGATCGTCGAGGACGATCAGCCAGGCGCGGTCGGTGTGTTGTAGCCAGGACAGGAACCACTCCGCCGCTCGCACCGCATCGCCAGTTCCCGCATGGCCCAGAGCGGCAGCTGCCTCGGCGTAGGTACTGATGATGCTCTCGCGACTAGTCGCGACGACCCACATCTCAAGATCGACCTCGTCGCTGCACCCGCGAGCATAAGCTACGGCGACCTGGGACTTGCCGGCGCCGCCCAGCCCAGACAGCACCGCGACGCGCGTGGATCCCGTCTCCGAGCCCAGATGCTGCTCCATCAGCCTTGACTCATTCCGGACCTGGTAACAGTCCGCCGGTATGGGCACCGCTCCGACCCGGACCGGCCACCGATCCGCTGCACCAACAGAGTAGAAATGATTGATCTGCGTTGTGTGAGACCCGACCTGGATCCCCCGCGCGTACCGGGCGTCCACCATCTCACCCGCGTCAGACGCCCGCCGAAGGTTCATCACGGCAGAGAATATCGGTATCGACGCCTCCAGCCCGCAGCATCGACCCGGCACGGATCAGCCGGGCAGGTATCGCGCCTCGCCCCACCTCCTCCACCGAGCCACTAGACTGCCCCGCATGAACACCTGCTTGCGCGGGTGTGCCACGAAGTGGTGTTCGACTCCCCCCTCGGACACCCGCACTATCCCCCCGAGCGGTCGGATGCTCGCATCCACCGCTCTGACCTCGGGGTCAAACACCAGCTCAAGGCGCACATCAGCGTAGATCTTCCGCAAGCGCACGGGGTTCGCCCTGTTCAGGTCCGTTTGATGTCGCTCAGCGCATCCAGCCGCGCGTACACCTCGGCGTCCGCCATCAGATCCGGCGCCGGTCCCACCGCATCCAACTCGGCACCCGCGGCGGCGCGCTGGGCCTGCGCGTCGTTGATCGAGTCGACCAGCGCTTCGGGATGCGCTCCGGCCTCGATCGCCTCGCGGAGGCGACGTAGCCGCGTCTCGGCATTGGCGAGCCGCCTCTTGATCCCCCGGCGCGCGCTCGTGTCGCCGGCTCGCCGATGCTGGTCGGCCAGCAGCGCGGCAACAGTTCGATCACGGTTCCCCGGATCGAGTGCCTCCCCGATCCACGCGTTCAGCGCCGGGTAGCACCCGCCCGCTCCGGCAGGTAGACATTCTTCGGATGGGCATCGAAGGCCGGCGAGCCAGGTGCGAGCGTGCGCGCCACACACCGGTAGTACTCCCGCCCGTGCTTGGGAGTGCCCTCCATCCTGCGCGAGCAGTACACGCACCGGACGCGCCCCGAAGCACGTAGGAATGCTTCGCCGGTCGTGCGCCGCGCTCCAGCTTGCGCCGAGCCTCCAGACCACCCGCCGCCCCGCGAGCGCCGCAACAGCTGCGCCTGGGTGAACGTCTCAACGCTCACGATCGCCGGATGCGCGGGCTCCCGAGAGGGGACTACCCGATCTGCGCTGGCCCGGTGTAGCGCGGGTTCTCCAGGATCGCCCGGACCGTGCTGCCCTGCCAGCCATCGGCCAGCCAATGACGATTCTGGTCCGGCCGCCGCGCCGAGGGGCACGGGACGCCCTCCCGGTTGAGGCTGTTCGCGATCGCCCGGTCTCCGTTGCCCTGCAGGTACTCAGCGAAGATCCGTCGCACTACCTCGGCCGAGAACTCGTCGATCGCCAGCACGCGCAGCCGGAAGCCCTCGCCCGCCTTGCGCGGGTTCGGGTGCGGTCCGGCATCCAGGCCTACGTAGCCGTACGGTGCCCGGCCGCCCTGATGCCGTCCCTCGTTGATCACCTGGGCGTCCATGGCCGCGCGTACACGGGCTTGGACGTGCTGGCGTTCCGACTCGCTCATGCCGCCGAGCACGCTCATCAGCATCTTGTGCGACGGGTTGCGGTTGTCGAACTTGCCGCCCAGCTCGGGGACGCACAGCTCGACGCCGTGGGCGGCTCACTTGGGCTCTGTCAGGGAAAACTGGTTCCCGAAACAGCATCGGGTGCCCTCCCCGACGACAACGGCGCTCCAGCCCCAGTCGGCCCGCTTCAGCTGGGCCAGCAGCGCGGCGGCTTGTGTACCCCGCTCCCAGGGCACCGAACGTGACTGGCCGATGTCGAAGTACTGGGCGGCCACGGTCGCGCCGAGCGGCTCAACGAACTTGCGCGCGTTGCCGAGCTGCCAGCCGAGCGAGGTCTCTGGGTCCTGGTTGTCCTCGGTCGAGCAACGCCCGTCGAACGCCACCGGACCAATCCCCTGCTCCACTACCCTAGTCCGGCAAAAAAGCCTGGCCCTCCCGGGAGAATCCCCGCGGCAGCCGTGTATCTCATTCCTCTTCTGATGGTGCCATCTCCATCGCGAGTCCACGGACGACCACTACCCATCGATCAGTTGGAACAATGTTCCGAGAAGCCATCCCGGTTGAAATTTGTCGCCAACTTGACGATCAGTGCACCCTCGCCGGGCATGACGCGCCCCGTAACACCGATGTCAACATGGAGCTCGCGCTGCGTTCTCCATCCAGTCGGTCGCGAGGTCCACGACACCGCACTACGCGCCACTACGCCATCTGGAATCCATCCGAGATCGTACCTCCCGTCGACTATTCGTCCCGCCGGAAGCAGGAGCGTCGGCGTACGGATTGGTAAGTTTCTTTCATTTCGAACATGAACGTCGACAACATCTAATTGGTAATCTCTTCCTGGCTTTCGAGGCTTCTCGATAGGTGCGCTTTGCGCTCTTTGGTGATAGTTCTCGACCAGCAGTCGAGTGCGCGTGCTTCCGTCTCCTGCCACGGCATGCGTCCGTTCGCCGTGAGATCTAAGTAAATATTAGACAGTTGCGCAGAATGGCCGGCGAGTCGATCGCGGCGAAAGAGAGTCAGTCCAGCGCCGAACGCGCCGACCGTTCCAACAGCTTGGGCAATATCGGACCCCGAACCGATGTCTGGCAAGTCGTCTCCCCCTCGATGTGGATACCCGGCGCTACGCCATTTCGGGCGGGGTCGGCGGTACGCTGACTGTTCGGCCTCGTGTGGGACTCCTGAGGCTGGCGGCACCTGTGAGTCGCCTCCCCGTCCTGGAGCGTCACGCGTAGTTGGGTCCTACTGAGTTCGGCGCAACCCTGGGCGACACGCATGCGCCCGTGCCCCCAACTGACCCTGGTGCGGATTGAGGTTGATCGGAGTTGAAACGATCTCCAGCCGCAGTTCGATCGACGCTGTGGCGTCATCTTCTTGTGCGCGAACTTGTGCACGGTTATATCTGACGAGCAGGCGCTCTCACATCTCTTCAGCATCCCACAATGAGACGCCAGCCTTACGTTTTAGAGCCTTACGAAAGTTGTCAGGGACTGGCAGCACGCCGGCGCTCGTCAGGTCGTCCACCGTGATGAGGTGCCCATCCAAAATCCCATCAAGTAACGACGCCTGCGAAGGCTCAAGCTCCACACAACGACCCAAAACATTCAATAGATCTAATAACTGAGTCGTCATATCCGCCGACCAGCACTCGGCATTAAGGCAATCGAGCGGCGAAGTCCTGAGACCTACCGGATTCTTTTTGCGGTACGCAAACCACTTCTCGACAATTCGTCTACCCGAGACTTTATACTCCCACACATTCACCGGCACTGGCGCGACGATTCCGTCCCCTACACGCACAGCCTCTGACTCTACCTCGTAACTAATAACGCCCGGCATGCGTTCTGAGGTGTCCGGTATGTCGACCAACACTATAGGCCTATTCTTACTCAACCGCGGCTTCTGCCGAGGACGCCCGGCTTCTTCATCAACGAAGCGCTCGCCGAAGCTATGCAACCAGATCAACTCTCGTCCGATCTCGACAGCCTGATTCCAGAGAGTAACATCTCGGGTAATCGGTATTCGCACACCCGGAGAACGCTTGAGATCCGCCTTAAATCTCTTCGTGTATGAAGGATTTGCAGCGACGGCCGCGCAGTAAGCGAGAAGATCTTCAGGAGTCAATCTTCCCCAACATACTGAGAAATCATATCAATGAGTCCCGGTGAAAAGTTCGCCGCAGTTCCGGAGGAATCTCGATACAGCGGATGCACTCGGCCACCATGATGACCGAGGAAATGATCCATGTCAGGAATTGCATCCGTGAGGAGTAGTGCGGGCCCTGACGTAAGCGGTTGCTTGTGCTGCTCAGTGACGTAGACCTGACGAGGCCCATAGGTGGACCATAAGCTAGGACTCGGAGCATGCATTAGACGAGAATCAGCGATGATCCACTGCCGATCGAATGCACGACGTGCCACCTCGACCAATTCAGGGCAAGCCCCAACTTCATCAATAAAAGGGGGCAGCCTGACCGTCGGATCCGAAAGCGCATTCTTCGGATGCAACAGATTAGCATCACGTGATTCTCTGAAGAGGAGCTTCTTTTCCTCTCGACCGGCATTAACGATACGAGTCCAACGCTCCGCCAACACCTCTTCGACAGGTGAGTAAATCCACGTCCTGTTTGGTTTCACACCGGGCGCGGACCATGGCATTAGGTCGAGAATTGTCGGAAGCTTCGACCAAATCGAATTCGTCAATGGCGCAAATGGAGCCCGCCAATCCGTCGGACATTCCCGCCACGTCGATCGACCAGGGCGCCCCGGCATCGAGCACACCGTCACATACGGACACCAACTCAGGATGAGCGCGACGCACCCGCCCGCGTAGCGGCTGCTGCGTGGCGTCACCTTGCACAGTGCGCCCAGGCGAGGCCGGCACGGCGTCGCAGGGCGCGGTAGAGCTCGTCGGTGGCCCAGACGACGACGGGCAGGGGTAGCAGGGTGAGCAGGACCCAGCCGGGGAGCGCGGCCGTGCCGAACACGTCCTGCAGGGGCGGGAGGTAGATCACGGCGGCGGTGAGGAGCAGCTCGAAGGCGATGCCGCCGAGTAGGAGGGGGTTGCTGGTCAGCCGGATGCGCCGCAGCGAGACGTGCTGGGTGCGGGCGGCGAAGGCGGTGCCTACCTGGCAGGCGACGATGGCGGCGAAGGTGGCGGTGGTGGCTTGGATGTAGGCGTGGTGTAGCGGTGTGCCGGATTGGGTGGGGGTGCCGGGGGTCCAGCCGGAGCCGGTGAGGACGAGCAGGAACACGGCCATGGTCAGGGCGGCGGAGACGAGTCCCATGAGGCCCCAGGCGCGCAGCAGCATGTCGCGGTTGATGACGTTCTGACCCCAGGGGCGGGGTGGGCGGGCCATCAGGCCGGGTTCGGCGGGTTCGCGGCCGAGGGCCAGCGCGGGCAGGGTCTCGGTGCCCAGGTCGATGGCGAGGATCTGCAGGACGGTGAGCGGCAGCGGGATCAGGCCGCCGGACAGGGCGAAGGCCAGGAAGGGCACGACCTCGGGGACGGCGTGGGCGAAGATGTAGAGGACGAACTTGCGGACGTTGTCGTAGACCCGCCGGCCTTCCTCGATGCCGGCGACGATGGTGGCGAAGTTGTCGTCGGTGAGGACCATGGTGGCCGCCTCGCGGGCGACCTCGGTGCCGGAGCGGCCCATGGCTACGCCGATGTCGGCGTGGCGGAGCGCCGGAGCGTCGTTGGCGCCGTCGCCGGTCATGGCCACGATGTGGTGCTGGCCTTCCAGGGCGTCGGCGATGCGGAGTTTGGCCTCGGGTGTGGCGCGCGCGAAGACGATCTCGTCGCCGCCGGTGAGCAGGGCGGTGAGCTCGGTGTCGGACAGTGCGTCGAGGGTGGTGCCGTCGATGATGCGGTTGGCGCGGATGCCGACGAGGCGAGCGATCTCGGTGGCGGTGCGGCCGTTGTCGCCGGTGACGATGTGGATCCGGATGCCGGAGGCGTGGCAGGCCGCGACGGCGTCCGGTACCTCCGGGCGGGGCGGGTCGAGCAGCCCGACAAGGCCGAGCAGGCGCAGCCCTGGTCCCTCGGCCTGGTCGCGGTCGGGTGCCGCCGGTTGGGTCCAGTCGCGGCGGGCGACGGCGAGCACGCGCAGCCCGTGGCCGGTCATCTCGTCGAGCGCGCCGGCCAGCGCCGTTCGCTGGTCGGGCGTCAGGTCGCAGCGGGGCAGCAACGCCTCGGGTGCCCCCTTGACGTGCACCCGGCGGGCGTGGGCGACCTGGTCGAGGGTGGCCATCGAGGCCCGGCGCGGGTCGAAAGCGAACAGCTCCAGCCGCTGCGTGTCGCGGGTGGTGGGGTCGAGACGTACTCCCGCCGCGGCGGCCATCTCGAGCAGGGCCAGCTCGGTCGGGTCGCCTCGGCGGGCGCCCAGGTCGGCGGTCGAGCAGCGGGCGACCGCCTCGGCCAGCTCGGGGCTCGGTTCGGCGAGCATGGCGCCGGACGGGCCGCGCACCTCGCGGGCGTGCATGACGCCCCTGGTGAGAGTGCCCGTCTTGTCGGTGCAGATCACGGTGGTCGAGCCGAGCGTCTCCACCGCCGACAGCCGCTTCACCAGGGCGCCCCGGCGGACCATCGCGCGGACCCCGACGGCCAGCGCGAGCGTGATCGTCGGCAGCAGCCCCTCCGGCACGTTCGCCACCAGCAGGCCGACCGCGAAGATCGCCGCCTCGGTCCAGGACAGCCCGGCCAGCACGCCCAGCGGGAGGAACGCGACTCCGACGCCGACCGCGACGGCGGCGATGAGGTAGGCGACCCGGCGGACCTGGCGTTCCAGCGGGCTGTCGCTGGGCGGGCGGCGTCCGGCCAGCGCGGCGATCCGGCCGATCTCGGTGTGCGCGCCGGTCGCGTGCACCACCGCCTCGGCCGATCCGCCCAGGCAGCCGGTGCCGCTGAACACCAGCACCGGCGAGTCCAGCACCCGGGGCGAGGTGTCCGTCGCGTCCGCGAGCCGGCGCACCGGTTCGGACTCTCCGGTCAGCGCCGAGGCGTCGATCTCCAGCGCCCCGGACAGCAGCCGGGCGTCGGCCGGCACTCGGTCGCCCTCGGCGAGCAGCAGCACGTCGCCCGGCACGATCTCGGCGGCGGCGACCGGTCGCACTACGCCGTCGCGGCGTACCCGTGAGCGCAGCGGGAGGTACCGGCCGAGCGCCTCGACGGCCTTGCCCGCCTGTCGTTCCTGCACGAACGCGAAGGCGGCGTTCACCACGACGACGGCGAGGATGGCCCATCCCAGGTGAGGTGTCCCGGCGACGAACGCCAACCCGCCCGCGCACACCAGCAACAGGGCCAGCGGGTGGGTGAGCTGCCGGGCCAGCTCGCGCGGCCAGGCGACGTCGCGGCGCGAGCGCAGCTCGTTCACCCCGTAGCGCTCCAGCCGCCGGGCCGCCTCCCGCTCCGACAGGCCCGACGTACGCGAGTCCAGGTCGCGCAGCAACCGGCCGACCGGCTCCCGAGGATCCCACCCGGCCTCGGCCGGTGCGTACCGTGTCGCGGTCACCACTGCACCCCCTCGCCTGGACAGGGTCCGGCCGGCGGGGCCGCGGTGACCATCCGCCAAAGCCCCCGGCCCGAGGGGTCGTCCGGCCCTTCTCCCGGCAGCCATGGACCCCTGTCCCGTGCCCGGCGCCTTCGCAAGGCTCGAACCGAGATCCGGGGCGACGGGTGGAGGCATTGGCTGTGGACGAGACCGGCGTACGCCTGGCGGGTGCCGGGGCGAGCCCATGGACGCTGCCCGCCACCGACGTGGCCACCGTCCTGGGGGTCGACCCCGAGCTGGGCCTGTCCGAGCCGGAGGCGGCGGCGCGGTTGCGCGCGGTCGGGCCGAACGACCTGCCTTCCGAGCCGCCGCGAAGCCTGCTCGGCTCGATCGGCGGTCAGCTGCGGGAGACGATGATCCTGGTGCTGCTCGGCGCGGCGGTGCTCACCGGCGCCATCGGCGATCTCGCCGACTGCGCGGTCATCCTGCTGGTCATCGCCGTGAACACCACTGTCGGCGTGGCGCAGGAACGTCGCGCCGTGAGCGCCATCGTGGCGCTGCGGGCGCTGACCACCCCAGTCGCCACGGTGATCCGCGACGGCGCGGCCCGGCGGCTGCCGACGACGGAGCTGGTGCCCGGCGACGTGGTGCGGGTCGCCGAAGGGGACGTGGTCGGCGCCGACGCCCGGCTGCTCACCGCCGAGCTACTGCAGGTCGACGAGGCGCTGCTGACCGGCGAGGCGCACCCGGTGGACCGCGACCCGTCCGCGACCCTCACGGACGAGACCGGGCTCGGTGACCGGGTGGGCATGCTGCACGCCGGCACGCTGGTGGTCCACGGCGGCGGCACCGCGGTGGTCACCGCCACCGGCCCGCGCACGGAGCTGGGTCGGATCGCCACCCTGCTGCACGAGCGCGCCGCCCCGACCACCCCGCTGCAACGCCGGCTGGCCAGGCTCGGGCGTCACCTCTGCGCGGCCGCGCTGCTCGGGTGCGCCGTCGTGGTGGCGCTCGGGCTGGCCCGGGGCGAGTCGTGGCAGCTGATGGCGGTGGCCGGGATCAGCCTGGCGGTCGCGGCGATCCCGGAGTCGCTGCCGGCGGTGGTCACGCTCGCCCTGGCGGCGGCCACCCGGCGGATGGCCGCCCAGGGCGCGATCGTCCGGTCGCTGCCGTCGGTGGAGACGCTGGGCTCGGTGACCGTGCTCGCCTCGGACAAGACGGGCACCCTCACCACCGGCGCCACCGCCTGCGTGGCGATCTGGACGCCGGCGACGGGAGAACGTCGGTTGAGGGGCGCCGGTGACGAGCCGGGGCTCGGGCTGCCCGACGGCGCCGGTCCACGCGCCCTGCTGGAGGCGGTGGCGCTGTGCAACGACGCGGCCCCCGGGTCGCGCGGCACCGAGGGGGCGCTGCTGGACGCGGCGCTCGCGGCGGGGATCGACGTCGCGGCGCTGCGCGGCCGGTTTCCCCGCACGCACGTGGTCCCGTTCGACTCGGTGCGACGGCGCATGCTCACCCGCCACGCGGCGGCCGCCGGCGAGCTGGAGATCGTCAAGGGCGCACCGGAGGTGGTGCTGGCCGACGCCGTCGGACCGGCGGCGGCCGCCGAGGAGGCGCGGCGAGTGGTCGAGGGCTGGACCTCGGACGGTGACCGGGTGCTCGCGGTCAGCGTCGGATCACCAGCGGGGCCGCCGGCGCGCCACCGGCTGCTCGGGCTGGTCGCACTCGCCGATCCGGTGCGCGAGGACGCCCGCGCGGCCGTGCTCACCGCGCGCGACGCCGGAATCCACACCGTCATGATCACCGGAGACCATCCGAGCACGGCGCACGCGGTGGCCAGGGCCACCGGAGTGGTCACCGACGGCGACCTGCCCGACGGTCGCCCCGACGGCCGGCGGCTGGTGTACGCGCGCACCGACCCCGCCGGCAAGCTCGACATCATCGCCGCCTGGCGCGACACCGGACATATCGTCGCCATGACCGGCGACGGGGTGAACGACGCACCCGCCCTGCGCGCCGCCGACGTCGGCGTGGCCATGGGACGGCGCGGCACCGAGGTGGCCAAACAAGCCGCCGACATCGTGCTCACCGACGACAGCCTGGCCACGATCGTCGCCGCGGTCGCCGAGGGCCGGCGGGTGTTCGACAACGTCCGCCGGTTCGTCCGCTACGGCCTCTCCGGCGGGCTCGCCGAGATGCTGGTCATGCTCGTCGGCCCGTTCCTCGGACTGCCGCTGCCGCTGCTGCCCGGGCAGATCCTGTGGGTCAACCTGGTCACCCACGGCCTGCCTGGGGTCGCGATCGGCTCCGAGGTCGCCGAACCCGACGTGCTGCGCCGCCCGCCCCGGCCGCCCGCCGAGGGCATCCTGACCCGCCGCACCGTCACCGACATCCTCGGGGTGGGCGTGCTGATCACCGCCGAATGCCTCGGCGTCGCGCTGTGGGCCGCCGTCGAACACCGGCACTGGCAGACCCTTCTGTTCGCCACGCTGGCCTTCACCCAGCTCGGAGTCGCGCTGACCACCCGCTCGGACCGCACCCCGTTCTGGCGAATGTCCCCCTCGGGCAACCCGTTCCTGTTCGCCGCCGTGGCCGCCAGCCTGGCCGCCACCCTCGCGGCCATCTACCTGCCCGGCCTTTCCGACCTGCTCGACACCCAGCCGCTCAGCGCCCCCGAGCTCGGCCTCGCCGTGCTGGCCGCCGCCGTACCCGCCGTGCTCATCGAGCTCGTCGAGCTGTTCCGCGCCCGCCGAGGTGACGGTCGGCCGCCCGAGATCAAGACCAGTCGCGAATAGCTACGCCATGGCGTCTCGAACGACCCATCGAAACCCAGCTCGTCCTTCGGATCGGCTGGCCGGCCACCGCAGCCGACGAACTCGCCTCGCCCGCCGGGGCGAGCTTCGTTCGGTGCTCCGGTTCGGTTAGCGGAGGCGCTCCTCGGTGGAAGCTAGGACTTGCTTCCGCCGACTGCGCGGCCGCTCCAGAGCGGTCCGACAACGCGCCATTCGTCCTCCCAGCGGGCTCGGTTGCGCGCGAGGGTGCACAGGCATACCAGCCACCAGATCGCCCGCAGTGCCACGGCGACCAGGATCAGCGTCACCCCACCGGTGACCAGCCCGGACACGAGCGCCTGGCCCGGTTCGAGCGGAGCCGCGACGAGATGGTGGTCGCGGTCCGCCCAGACGGTCACGGTGTCGCCGGCCCGCAGCCGCGCGCCCGTCGCCACCTCCCCGACCCGCGCTACCCCGTCGCTGCCCGTCCACCGCACCGGTACCCGTACCGAGGTGACGCCGCCTCGGCTCACGGGCGTGGTCAACGGGGGTGTGTCCTGTGCCAGGACCGCCGCCGCGGGCGTCCGTGACGCCGCTTCGGCACGGGCGCGCTCGAGCCGGTCGGCGTAGGTGGACAGGCCGATCATCACGGCGACGATCCCACCCACCAGCCCCAACGAGGCCAGAACCCAGGCCACCGCGTCCTCCACCCGGTCGGTCACCCGTCGGGGCATACGCTGCCCGGCGCGCCGTCGCTGGTAGCTCTGGTCGCTGGACATAACCGGTCACCTCCGCGGGAGGAGCCTGCCCGCGAGCAACAGCCGGTCTCGACGGGCGAAGGCCATCGAGGGTGGCGACCTTGGGCCGGGCCAATGGACACCGAGCGCCCGGCGACCGGGCCGTGCCGGGTGGGGCCCTTGGACCTTCCGTGGTGGTGCCGGCTGCCCTAGGCCACACCCAGCCCCGCGGCCAGGCTGGGTGAGGAGCCTCGGACAAGACCTGGCGGTGGGAGGAGACCGGAGCGATGACACAGGCAGCGATGGCACAGACGACGTTCGAGCGCCGGCCGGTCGTGGTGGGCGTGGACGACTCGGACTCCGCGCGCGACGCCGCGTTGTGGGCCGCCGACCTGGCCGCGCTGTGGGAGGCGCCGCTGTGCCTGACCCACGTGGTCAACCGGGCAGGCACCGTGCCGGCTCCGAAGAGCCCGCCGTGGCTGCGGGAGATGGGAGCGGCCGCCGAGCGCGCCGGCGCGGCCACGACGACCACTCAGGTCCGCTGTGGCGCACCGATCGACCAACTGCTGGACCTGTCCCGCCGGGCGCGGCTGCTGGCGCTGGGCAGCTACGGCGACCACGGATGGTCGGGGATGCTCGCCGGGGCCACGGCGCTGCCGCTGGTCGCCGACTGCGCCTGCCCGCTGGTCGTGGTGCGTGGCCAGTCCCCGGGCGTGCCACCGCCGCGCGGCGGGCCGGTCGTGGTCGGCGTGGACGACACCGCCGCCGGGGCCAAGGCCGTGGAGTTCGCCGCGCACCTGGCGAGCCTCAGCGAACACCGGCAGCTGGTCGCCGTGCACACCTGGTCGGAGCTGGTTCGCGACCTCGCCGGCCATGCCCACCGGCTCGATGCCGACCCGAGCGAGTTGGGCCGGCGCGGCGCGGAGGTCCTGGAGCGGCGGCTGCGGCCGGTGCTGAGCCAACACCCCGAGCTGCGGGTCGAACGCCACGTCCTGCCGGACACGCCGCTGCGCGCCCTGCTCGACCACGCGACCCGGGCGTGGCTGCTGGTGGTGGGCCAACGGCGGAGCTCATCCGAGGACGAGCCACCGCTCGGGTCCACCAGTCGCGGCCTGATCGGGTTCGCCCCCTGCCCGGTCGCGGTCATCCCGCCGGCGCCCGCGGCGGCCGAGGCGCTCGACACCGGCCAGATGCACGAGGAGCTGCGGCGATGACGGTTCGGGTGGGGGACGTGATGACCGCCCCGGTGCTCACCACCACGCCCCGGACCGAGGCGGCGGATGCCGCGCTGGTGATCGGGCTGCGCGAGATCACCGCGCTGCCGGTGCTGGACGACGGCCGGCTGGTGGGGATGTTCACCGAGGCGGACCTGCTGCGCTGTCAGCGCGCGGCCGGCCGGTCGGACCTGCTCGTCGAGGACGTGATGGTCCCGGTCGCGCTGGTCACGACCCCGGGCTGCGACCCCGCCGAGCTGGCCCAGGTCATGCGCCGTCGACAGGTCTGGACCGTCCCGGTGCTGGAGAACGGACGGCTGGTCGGGATCATCACCGGCAACGACCTGCGCGCCCGGTCTGATCACCCGCGGGTGGGCACGAACAGGATTGCGTTCGGCCAGTAGTGCAGCGCGCTGTTCGCGACCAGCCCCACCCCGCCGTCGCGGTGGCCAACAGGCATGCCGAGCACAATCAGCGCGGCCGGGTCGAACACCCCGGACCCCTGGCTGACCAGTTCGTGCGGCCAGGCGCGTTCCAGCCGCCGCACGACCGCGAGACCGGGCACCTGGGCCGCCACCCGCCGCGCGGCGGCATCGAGCAGCCACCGGCCCCGGGCAACCGCCGCGGCCAGGCCCACGCTGCGCTCGGCGAACGAGGGCGGTACCCCGTGGGCGAGCACCAGGCCGGTGCCGAGGTGGGCGGCGGCATCGGCCGCGGCGGCCAGCACCTCGGCGTCCTTCGGGAGATCACCGACCGCGGCGGTCACCCCGACGGGTCTCGGTTGGGGGGCGTGCGGTGCCGACGGGCGCAGCAGCAGGATCTCGTGTCCGGCCAGGTCGGCCACGGCCTGGGGCAGGCCGCTGGGCGCGCCGTGGGGTGGGCGGGTCGTGGTCTGCCGGAACATCGGCTGGCCGCCGTGGCGGCGACACAAGTTCAAGGCCCACTCAGGTGGGATGGGATCGGAGAGCAACACGACCACCCTGCGCCGGATGGGTCGATCACGGTCCGGCGCGGCGGGGTGAGCCGTGACGACGGCTGGGTGCCGGCTCATGGCCGCGGCCGACCGGCGCTGTCCTCAGCAGCGTCGAGCCCCGGGCCGGTCAAGGTGGCGGCGATCCCGCGCGCCCAGGCCCGGATCGACGCCCAGTCCCGGTAGTCGCCGCTCAGCTCGGCGCTGCCGGCCACCCACCGGGTCAGCGGCCCGACGGCGTGCGGGCGGTCGAGGCGCCCACCGAAGGTCACCGGTGGCTCGGAGTCGATCCGGTCGGCGAGCCGGCGCACCGCGTACGGCACCGGCGTGCCCGCCGCCTCGACGCGCGAGCCACGCGAGCCGCACGGGCCGCTCTGGAACAGCCACACCGGCGCGCCCCGCAGCTCCACGACGTGCCGGCGCAGGTAACGCAGCGCGTCGCGGCGCCACCGGCGCAGGTAGAGGGCGCTGCCGAGGACCACTGTCCGGTAGCCGGCGGGGTCGGGGGCCTCGGCGGCCGGGCAGACGTCGACCGACAGGCCCGCCACCCTCAGCTCGCCGGCGATCACATCCGCGATCTCCTGGGTCGAGCCCATCTTGGTCGCGAACACCACCAGCACGTCAGGCATGGTCGGCTCACCTCCTCCGGAGTCCATGGTCGAGGCCGGGGCCGCAGCCCCAGCAGGGCCGAACGTCCTGGCATCGGGTGGCGGAGGTCGTCGCTCCGCCTGCCCGTCTGTCCGAGGTAGTCGGGCACTTGTCCCGTATGCCCCCCGCGCACACGAGGGCAGCCTGAGCTCGCGGACCGGGCACCGACAGGCGCCCGGACGGAACAGGGAGAACCCGATGAACCAGTCACACATCGTGGTGGGCGTGGACGGATCCGATCCGTCGTTGGTCGCGCTGCGCTACGCGCTCTCGGAGGCCACCCGCCGGGACGCGAGGTTGACCGTGGTGACCGCATATGACCCACCGGAGTACTGGTCGGTCGCCTACGGGGCAACGATGCCGGTCACCTCACGCGAGATCGAAAACAGCGTTCGCGTGCGCACCCAGCGGATCCTCGACGACGAGCTGGCCGCGATCCCCTCGCCGCCCGCCGTGGAGCTGATCGTCACCGGTGGCTCGGCCAGCGTGGCGTTGATCGACGCCGCGCGCGAGGCGGACCTGCTGGTGGTGGGCCATCGCGGCCGGGGCGGGGTGCGCAGCGTGGTGCTCGGCTCGGTCGGGCTTCAGTGCGTGCTGAACGCCCCCTGCGCGGTCACGGTCGTGCGGCCACCGCGCGAACAGCCGAACGTCGACACGGCCCGCGAGCCGGCCGCCGCGAGCAGAGGGTAGCCGTCGGTCAGGCCAGTGGCGCCGTCCAGAGCAGTCGGGTGCCGCCGTCGTCGTGGCCTTCGACCGCGAAGGTGCCGCCGGCCTGCTCGGCGCGTTGGTGGAGGTTGCGCAGTCCGCTGCGGGCCACGGTGTCGGGGATGCCCACTCCGTTGTCGGTGACGTCGATGACAAGGTCGTCGTCGACGGAGACGGTGAGGGTCAGCTCGCCGGCGTGGGCGTGGCGGACCGCGTTGCTGACCGCCTCGCGGACCACTGCCTCGGCGTGCTCGGCCAGCGCGGCGGGCACCACGTCGAGCGGCCCGGACATCCGCACCGTGGTGCGCAGCGGAATGTCCTCGGTCAGCTCGCTGATCACCTCGTGCAGGGTGGCGCGCAGCCGGGTCGCCTCGCCCGGACCGGTCTGCAGGTTGAAGATCGCGCCGCGGATCTCCTGGATGACCTCGTGGAGCTGGTCGATGTGGTCGGTGATCCGGGCGGCCACCACCGGTGACCTGGCGCGGCGGTGGGTGCCCTGCATGGCCAGCCCGACCGCGAAGAGCCGTTGGATCACGTGGTCGTGCAGGTCACGGGCGATCCGGTCGCGGTCGGCCAGCACCTCGAGCTCGCGGCGGGCGGACTGGTTCTCGGCGTGGCTCAGCGCCAGCGCGGCCTGGTCGGCGAACGAGGACACGATCTGCAGGTCCTGCTCGTCGAAGACGGGGGCGTCCTGGTCTCGGATGGTCAGCAGCACCCCGGCGATCGACTCACCGGCTCCCAGGGGCAGCACCAGCGCCGGCCCGAACCCCACGCCGAGCCCTTCGGCGAGGTTGAACCCCAGGTGGGGAACGTTGCGAGGGACCTGGTCGGTGAACACCGCACCCGAGGTGGACACGGCCACTGGGATCCGGCGCCCGGTGATGCGGTCCGAGTCGAGCCCGGCCCCCACCGCCACCAACAGCTCGGACACCTCCGAGGGCGCGGCCTCGGGGTCCTCCGGCAGCGCGATCACCGTGTAGTCCGCACCGGTCAGCTCGCGCGCGCGGCTCGCGATCAGCCGCAGCACGTCGGTCGGCTCGCCGCCTCCGAGTAGCTGCGCGGTGACTTCGCCGGCGGCCTCCAGCCAGCGCTGGCGCCGGCGGCTGTCCTGGTAGAGCCGGGCGTTGTCCACCGCGATGCCCGCGGCGCCGGCCAAGGCCTGCACCACCAGCTCGTCGTCCTCGGTAAACGGCTGGCCGCCGTCCTTCTCGGTCAGGTACAACCGCCCGAACACCTCGCCACGCGCCCTGATCGGCACACCCAGGAAGGTCCGCATCGGCGGGTGGTTCGCCGGGAACCCCGCCGACATCGGATGCGCGGACAGGTCGTCGAGCCGCAGCGGCTTGGCGTCCCCGATCACCACACCAAGCACGCCCCGGCCGGTCGGGAGATCACCGATCAGCTCCCGGATCGCGTCGTCGATGCCCAGGTAGATGAACCGGGCGAGCTTCCCGTCCGGGCCGAGCACCCCGAGAGCTCCGTAGCGGGCGTCGACCAGGTTCCTGGCCGCGGCCACGATCTGGCGCAACGTCTCATCCAGGTCCAGCCCGGACGACACGGCAAGCACCGCCTCGAGCAGGCTGTCGAGTTGGTCACGGGTGTCGACGATCTGCCCGATCCGCTCCTGGACCTCGACGAGCAGCGCCCGCAGCCGCAGCCGCGACAGCGTCTGGCTCACGGCCGCGACGTCCACCGTTCCCGGGTCGGCATGCGGGCGGGCGGGGCTGTCACCAGTGCTCACGGGACGAGCCTGGCACGAAACGGCGGTCCGGTCATCCCCCACATCACCCGGGACGTTGAGCTGACGAACCGGGACGTTCGGCCCTGTGACCACGGGCTCTGGCGGCCGCACTGTAGGGAGGACGCATCGTTTCGCCTCGGGCAGCGGTGGAGGGGAGAAAGGGAGCAGCCTCAGATGGATATCACGCTGAATCCGGTGGGCAGCCTGTCCGCCGAGCAGGCCCGCGGGGCACTGGCGGCGGCGACGGCGGCGCCGTCGTTGCACAACAGCCAGCCGTGGCGGTTCCGATGCACGGCCTCGACGTTCGAGCTGCACGCGGACCTGTCCCGGGCCATGCCGGTCGCGGATCCCGACCATCGTGAGTTGCTCCTCGCCTGCGGAGCGGCGCTGCTCAATCTGACGGTGGCCATCCGAGCGCAGGGGGTCTACCCCGACGTGCGGCTGTTGCCCAGCCCCGACCGGCCCTGGCTGCTGGCCACGGTGCGCCCGCAGGGCACCCGGCGGGCGACCCCGGTCGAACGCCGGCTCGATGACGCGATCCGCCGCCGGCGCACCAACCGCCGCCCGTTCCTCGACGGTGTGATCACCGAACCGGTGCGTACCGAGCTGCGGCGCGCCGCCGAGGCCGAACGGTCCTGGCTGGCCCCGGTCTCCCCCACCGGTCTCGCCCGACTGCGCGACCTGGTCTCCCGCGCCCACGACATCCAGCAACAGGACCCCGCGTTCCGCGCCGAATGGGTCTGGTGGACCGCGCGCGAAGACGACGCCCATGATGGCGTGCCACGCCGCAGCGCCGGACCGTTGCCCGAGCCGCAGGACCGCTGGGTGCTGCGCGACTTCAGCGCCGGGCAGGCCCGCCCCCGGGTCAACGGCAAGGACTTCGAAGCGGACCCGCTGATCGCTGTCGTCGGCTCCTTCCACGACCTGCCGCTGGCTCGGCTGCAGGCCGGGCAGGCCATGCAGCGGGTGCTGCTCACCGCCACCCTCAACGGGCTGTCCGCGTCGTTCCTGTCCCAGGTCGTCGAGGTCCCCGAGACCCGCAAGCAGTTGCGCGAGCTGATCGGCGGTGGCCTGTGGCCACAGGCGGTGCTGCGAATCGGCTACGGCTCCCCGGTGCCCCGCACGCCGCGCCGACCGATCCAGGACGTCGTCGAAGTGAGCGCCGAGCCGAACCCGGCCTCGCCGGTCGGATAGCCGCCGAGGTGGCCACCGCCGGGGTCAGGACGAGCGGGGGCGGCGTTGGTCACGCAGCTCGGTGGCGAGCACGGCGACCTGGGTGCGTCGTTCCATGCCGAGCTTGCCGAGCAGCCGGGACACGTAGTTCTTGACGGTCTTCTCCGCCAGGTACATCCGCTGCGCGATCTGCCGGTTGGTCAGTCCCTCGCCGATCAGCTCCAGCAGCGTGCGCTCGCGTTCGGTCAACCCGGACAGCGGACCGGGCTCCTCGACGCTGGCGCGCAGCCGGGCCATCAGCGCGGCGGCCGCCCGATTGTCCAGCAACGAGCGGCCCGAGCCGACCGTGCGGACCGCAGAGACCAGCTCCATGCCCCTGATGTCCTTGATCACGTAACCGCCGGCGCCGGCGAGGATGGCGTCCATCATGGCCTGCTCGTCGGTGAACGAGGTCAGCATCAGGCAGTTCAGCTCGGGCATCTTGGAGCGCAGCTCGCGGCACAGCTCCACGCCGTTGCCGTCGGGCAGCCGCACGTCCAGCACCACCACGTCCGGGCGCAGCGCCGGGATGCGGGCCAGCGCCTCGGACACCGAGGACGCCTGCCCGATCACCGTCAGGTCCGCTTCGGCGTCGAGCAGGTCGGCCACGCCGCGACGAACCACCTCGTGATCGTCGACGAGGAAGACGTTGAGCACTTCTCGACACCCCTTCCGGGCGGGACTTTGGGCTCAGGGTACGACCCGCCGGAGCGAGGGAGGCGATGCCGAACGACGGTGATCGGAAGGACCAAAGTCACCGACGGAAGATCCGGGTCGGGTGTCGTCCCGCCTCGGGACTTCGGACCCTGCCCACGCGGCCTGCACCCCGACGAACCTTGCTGGCGACATGCCGACTCTTCGCGGGAGTGTGCTGATGAGCGCGTTGGACCTGGCTCGCTGGCAGTTCGGTATCACCACCGTCTACCACTTCCTATTCGTGCCGCTGACCATCGGCCTGTCGATGCTGGTGGCGATCATGCAAACCGCGTGGGTGCGCACCGGACAGGAGCGCTACCTGCGGATGACCAAGTTCTGGGGCAAGCTGTTCCTGATCAACTTCGCGATGGGAGTGGCCACCGGGATCGTGCAGGAGTTCCAGTTCGGCATGAACTGGAGCGACTACTCCCGGTTCGTGGGCGACATCTTCGGCGCCCCGCTGGCCATCGAGGGGCTGCTGGCGTTCTTCCTGGAGTCCACCTTCCTCGGTTTGTGGATCTTCGGGTGGGACCGGCTGTCGAAGCGGGTGCACCTGGCCACCATCTGGCTCGCCTCGATCGGCACCATGCTCTCGGCCTACTTCATCCTGGCCGCGAACTCGTGGATGCAGCACCCGGTCGGCACCGTCGTCAACGACTCGGCGAACCGCGCCGAGCTGAAGGACTTCGGCGCGGTGCTGACCAACTCGACGCTGCTGGTGACCTTCCCGCACACGATCTTCGCCAGCTTCGCCACCGCGGCGGCGTTCGTCGTCGGGATCAGCGCCTGGCAGCTGTGGCGCCACCGCTCGTCCGGGGACGGCCAGCGGGAGGTGTTCCGGCCGTCGATGCGGCTCGGGCTGGTGACGCTGCTGGTCGCGAGCCTGGGCGTGGTGGCCAGCGGCGACCTTCAAGCGCGGGTGATGACCGAGCAGCAGCCGATGAAGATGGCTGCCGCCGAGGCGCTCTACGACACCGTCGCGCCGGCGTCGTTCTCGCTGTTCACCGTCGGGTCGCTGGACGGCTCCCGCGAGGTCTTCAGCGTCCGGGTGCCCCGGGTGCTCTCGTTCATGGCCACCGGCTCGTTCGACGGCGCCGTGCGGGGGGTCAACGACGTGCAGCGCGCCGAGCAGGCCGCGTACGGTCCGGGTGACTACCGGCCCAACATCCCGATCACCTACTGGACGTTCCGGATCATGGTCGGGCTCGGGTTCCTGCTCGGGCTGTTGTCGCTGGTCGGGCTGTGGCTGTTCCGGCGGGGCCGTACCCCGACGGGGCGGTGGTTCTACGGGTGCGCGGTGGCCGCGATCGCGGCGCCGTTCCTGGCCAACAGCGTGGCCTGGACGTTCACCGAGATGGGCCGCCAGCCCTGGGCGGTGTACGGGATGCTGCGCACCGCCGACGGGGTCTCCCCCACCGTGTCCGCCGGGTCGGTGCTCACCTCGCTGGTCGTGTTCACCGTGCTCTACGGGGTGCTCGCGGTCGTCGACGCCGTGCTGATGGTGCGCTACGCCCGCGCCGGCGCCCCACCCGCCGCGCCGGGCGACGCCGATGCCGAGCCCGAGCAGGCCCGCCCGCCCGTGTTCGCCTACTGACCGCCCTCGAGAACCTGGAGACCCCGCCGTGGCGCTCACCGACATCTGGTTCCTGCTCATCGCCGTGCTGTGGACCGGCTACTTCGTGCTGGAAGGGTTCGACTTCGGCGTCGGCATGCTGCTCGGCGTCCTCGGCCGCGACAACGCCGACCGCCGGGTGCTGCTCAACGCGATCGGCCCGGTCTGGGACGGCAACGAGGTGTGGCTGTTGGTCGCCGGCGGCGCCACGTTCGCGGCCTTCCCGGCCTGGTACGCCAGCCTGTTCTCCGGGTTCTACCTCGCGCTGCTGCTCATCCTGGTGGCGCTGATCCTGCGGGTGGTCGCGCTGGAGTTCCGAAGCAAGATCGACAGCGAGCGCTGGCGGCGGAACTGGGACCGGGTCATCATCGGCAGCTCGGCACTGCCCGCGCTGCTGTGGGGGGTGGCGTTCGGCAACATCGTGGGCGGCGTCCCCCTCGACGCCGCCCACCACTACACCGGCACCTTCTTCACGCTGCTCAATCCGTACGCGCTGCTCGGCGGGCTGGCCACCCTCACGGTGTTCGCGCTGCACGGCTGCCGGTTCGCCGCGCTGAAGACCACCGGCCCGGTTCGCGAGCGCGCCACCCGTGTGGGCTGGCAGCTCAGCGGCCTGGCCGTGGCGTGCGCCGGCGGATTCCTGCTGTGGACGCAACTCTCACTGGGGCATGGCTGGACGGTCATCGCCGCGGCGGTGGCCGCGCTCGCGCTGCTCGGCGGGATCGTGGCCGCGATGGCCGGCCGGGAAGGCTGGGCGTTCGCCCTCACCGCGGCGGCCATCGCCGCGTTCACCGCCACGCTGTTCGGCGCGCTCTACCCGAACGTGCTGCCGTCGGCCACCGACCCGGCGAACAGCCTGACCGTCACCAACGCCGCGTCCACCCCGTACACGCTGACGATCATGACCTGGGTGGCCGTGGTGTTCACCCCGGTGGTGCTGGCCTACCAGGCGTGGACCTACTGGGTGTTCCGGCGCCGGATCGGACGGGCCGGGTTCGCCGGCACGACCGGGCTGTCGTCGCCACCCCCGCCCCGGGCCGGGCTGTGAGGCCGGTCGACCCGCGCCTGCTGCGCCACGCCGGCGCCGCCCGGCGCTACATCCTGGTGGCGGCCGGCATCGGTGTGCTCTCGGCGGTGCTGGTCATCGCCCAGGCCGACCTGCTCGCCACCGTCATCGCCGACGCGTTCCCCGGCCACGCCGGGCTGGGCGCGCTGGCCGGGTTGTTCGGGTTGCTGGTCGCGGTGGTGGCGGGCCGGGCCGGGTTGGCCTGGATGTCGGAGAGCGCGGCACACCGGGCCTCGGCGTCGGTGCTCGCGCAGCTGCGCGCCACGCTGGTCGACCACGTGCTGCGCGGCTCGCCCCGCGGCGGCGGCCGTTCCCCGGCCGAGCTGGCCACCCTGGCCACCACCGGCGTCGACGGGCTGGACGGCTACTTCTCCCGCTACCTGCCGCAGCTGCTGCTCGCCTCCGTGGTCCCCGCCGCGGTCGGTGCCCGGATCCTGGCCGCGGACTGGGGCGCGGCGGTGATCGTGGCCGCGACCGTGCCGCTGATCCCGCTGTTCATGATCCTCATCGGGCTCTACACCCGCCGCAACGTCCGCCGCCAGTGGCGCACCCTGTCCGTGCTCGCGCACCATTTCGTCGACCTGGTCGCGGGGATGGCGGTGCTCACCGCGTTCGGCCGCGCACGCGCCCAGGCGGCCACGATCCGTCAGATCACCGAGCGCTACCGGGGCCAGACCATGCGCACGCTGCGGGTGGCGTTCCTGTCCGCGCTGGTGCTCGAACTGGTGGCCACACTGTCGGTGGCGCTGGTCGCGGTGTCGGTCGGGCTGCGGCTGGTCTCCGGGAGCCTGGACCTGCGCACCGCGCTGTTGGTGCTCATCCTCGCCCCGGAGGTGTACCTGCCGCTGCGCGCGGTCGGAGCCCGCTTCCACGACAGCGCCCAGGGCCTGGCCGCCGCCGAGGACATCTTCGCCGTGCTCGACGCGGACACCGACCACGGCGGCCGGGCGCCGGCGCCCGACCCGTCCCGGGCGCCGCTGCGGGTCGAGAACGTCACAGTGCATGGCCGCAACGGACCGATCCTCGACCAACTCACCCTCGACATCGCCCCCGGGCAGGTGATTGGGCTGGTCGGCCCCAGCGGCGCCGGCAAGTCCACACTGCTCGACCTGCTACTGGGCTTCCGCCGCCCCGACCACGGGACGGTCAGCGCCGGCGGCATCGACCTCACCGACATCGACCGGCGCGGGTGGCTCGACCGCATCGCCTGGGTGCCCCAGCATCCCCGGCTGGTCGCCGGCACGGTCGGCGACAACCTGCGGCTCGCCCGCCCCGACGCAACCCCCTACCAACTGCGCGCGGCCGCCGGCAAGGCCGCGCTGGACGTGCCGCTCGAACACCCGGTGGGCGAGCTCGGCGCCGGCCTGTCCACCGGCCAGCAGCGGCGGGTCGCCCTGGCCCGCGCGCTGCTCGCCGACCGGCCGCTGCTGCTGCTCGACGAACCCACCGAAGGCGTGGACGCCGACACCGAACGCGCCATCCTCGCGGCGCTCCCCACCGCCCTGGCCGGCCGCACCGCCGTGATCGCCACCCACCGCCCCGCCCTGCTCGCGCTCTGCGACCAGGTCGTGGCGCTGCCCGGCACCACCGCGTCCGCTCCGCCCACCCCGTCCGCCGCCGCATCCACCGGCCCGAGCGCGGCGATCGCCCCAACCCCGCCGTCCCGACAGGTCCACGAGCCCGCCGCCGGCCAGGCCGGCGCCGCGGTGGGCTGGCGTTGGCTGGCCGAGGTCGTACGGCCGTATCAGGCACGGCTGGCGGTGGCGGCCGTTGCGGGCGCGTGTGCGCTGGGCGCCGGGGTCGCCCTCACCGCGACCTCGGCCTGGCTCATCTCGACCGCGGCGCTGCACCCCCCGGTGCTCAGCCTCATGGTGGCCATCGTCGCGGTGCGCGCATTCGGGCTGGGCAAGGGCGTGCTGCGCTACACCGAGCGGCTGGCCTCGCACGACGTGGCGCTGCGGGTGCTGGCCGACCTGCGGGTCCGGATCTGGCAGGCGCTGGTACGGCTCGGCCCGGCCGCCACCGCCCGGCTACGCCGGGGCGACCTGCTCGCCCGGCTGGTGTCCGATGTGGACGCCCAGCAGGACGTGCTGGTCCGCGGTGTGATCCCGGCCGGCGCGGCCGCCCTGGTCGGCGCCGGCACCGCCGCCGGCATCGGCACGCTGCTGCCGAGCGCCGGCCTGGCGGTCCTGATCGGGCTCCTGGTGGCGGGGGTGGCGGCGCCGGCGGTGTCCGTACTGGCTGGCCGCGCGGCCGAACGGCACACCGGTCAGCTGCGCGCCGAGGTCACCGCCGCCACCGTCGAGCTGCTCACGGCCGCACCGGACCTGGTCTCTTTCGGCGCCGCCGAGGACCGCCGCCGAGCCCTGGCCGGCCGCGACGGGCAGGTCACCCGAGCCCTGCGCACCAGCGCGCTGGCCCGCGGCGCCGGCGTTGCGCTGGCCACGGCGGCCGTCGGGGCCACCAGCCTGGCCTGCACCGCGCTCGGGATCGGCGCCCTGGGCGGCGGACTCGACCCCACACTGCTGGCCGTGCTCGCGCTCACCCCGCTGGCCACCGCCGAACTGGTCACCGGCCTGCCCGAGGCCGCGCAACGCCTGCTCGGCGCCGGCCACGCGGCGCGGCGGCTGGCCGAGCTGGACCGGATGCCCGCCACCTGTGCCGAACCCGCCACGCCCGAGCCCACCCCGGCCCTGGACACCCTGCGCGCCGACCGCCTGGCCGTCCGCTGGCCCAATGCACCCGCCGACGCGGTCCGCGACGTCAGCCTCACCCTCTCCCCCGGCCGACGGCTGGCGTTGACCGGGCCGTCCGGGGCGGGCAAGTCGACCGTGCTCGCGGCCCTGATGCGCACCCTGGACCTCTCCGCCGGCGCCGTCTACGCCGACGACATCGACACCCGCCGCTGCGCCTCGGACGACGTACGCACCCGCATCGGCTGGTGCGGCCCGCACACCCACCTCTTCGACAGCACGCTGCGGGAGAACCTCCGCCTGGCCCGCCCCTCGGCCAGCGACACCGACCTCGTGCACGAGCTGCGGCGCGTCCAGCTCGGGGCGTGGTTCGACGCCCTCCCCGACGGCCTCGACACCCACCTCGGCGCACACGGCACCACCGTCTCCGGCGGCGAACGCCAGCGCCTCGGCCTCGCCAGAACACTGCTCGCGGACCGCCCTGTACTGCTGCTCGACGAGCCCACCGCCCACCTCGACCAGCCCACCGCCACCGCGCTGGCCCACGAGCTGCTCGCCCACACCGCCGGCCGGGCCGCACTCATCGTCACCCACCGCCCGAACGAGCTGCCCGGCCTGCCCGCTGTGGCGCTCTCCGTTCAGCCGGCAGCAGCCGGGGCCAGCGTGTGAACGCTCTTCGGGCATGGCCAGCCAGGTGTCCTACCGCCCGCCGAACTCCCTGCTGGCCATCGCCGCCTTGCTGGGTATCCGCGGGCCTTTGGCGAACGGCGACCGCCCGTCTCCTCGAGCTCGGGCAACCGCCAGGCCAGCGTGTCCGCCCGCGGATCAGCTTGGACACCGTAGTGACTATGTTTCGCCGGACCTCATTACGTCGGCAAATCCGTTCATCTTCACGAGAGCATCGTCTTGAGACCATTCGCCTTCTGATAGCTCCTCCACGCCGTATAACACCGCTTGGCCAGCTCCAGCGCATCCTCTTCGCCACCGTCCTGATCCGTCTTCCATTTGATCACGACGTCAGCAGATTCATCATCCCGCTTGGTGACACCGTCAACCCAAGCCGTTACCCACTCAGATCTTCTACGAACGCTGTGCTTTGACGTGTTTGCGATTCCCTCGCAGATACGCAGGTCCGGATCAGCCAGAACAGAGTCCGTGACCTGTTTCGTCGTCAAGGAATTGGTCGGATCGGACCCGATGTAATCGGCGACGTGGAAGCAGCACTCGAAGAAGGTCTTGACGTCCCGCTTCACCTGCCGAGTAGTGCCGCTTGAGTATCTTCAGCCGCGCACGCGTTTCGTGCCACTGCTGTTGCCATGCGTTGCCCTGACCGTACTCCATAACTATGCCACGATCGTTGAGAGTGAGTGCCTGTCCACCTTCAAACCCGACCCGCACTGTTACGCTCGTGCTTCCACAGTCCGGACATGGGCCTCGAAGATCGTCGTCTATCTCTTCGCCACACACGGTGCATATCTTGACGTTGTAGTCCACGATCAAAGATTCTACTCGACCCCATTCGAGCAGATATAACAATCCCAATGGAAAGCGCCCTGATGTTGTGGCACTGGGATGGACCCTGGTGCAGTCTGGCTAGGGACTGTCGGCCAGTGGGTAGGGACGGACGGCCCTGTCTGGCACGCCGGTGCGGGGCGCATTCTGTCGGATGCACCGGTGTTCCCTGCGCATCGTCGCTGGACGGAGGCCAATCTCATGACCGTCGACTACCCCAGGCTCGCGGCACCGCCAGAGACGCTCGATGACGACCCTCGGTTGGCCGAGCTGATGTCGCGGCGGTTGGTGGGCATCACCTCGGACACCGCCATGCGGGTCGCGTTGGGGCTGCTCGCCGACATGGGCGTCCGACACCTGCCGGTGTTCGCCGGTCGGCGGTGCGTGGGCCTGCTCTTCGAGCACGACATCATCCGGTGCCTGGTCGGGGGAGCGTCGGGTGGTGCGGACGCGGCCGGTGAGATGTGCCGGCGAGTTCCCGTTCTGCGCCCCACCGACCGGCGGTCCACGGCCGTGGACCGGATGGCTGGCGGTGGGGTGGACGCGGTGCTGGTCGCCGAGGGGCACCGGCTGGTCGGCCTGGTCACCGCGTCCGACGTCATCCGCTCACTGGGCACAGCCCAGATGGTCGCCCCAGAGGCCTGAGCAGCGACCGGACCGGCCGGCCTTGTCAGGTCTGGATCGGCGGCTCTGGGTGGGCGGCCCGCAGTTGGGCATCCGGCGGTGGGTACAGGATCGAGAATCGGTCGTCGTCGAGCCAGTGGACCCGGTACGGCGGGGTGCCGTCGGGATGGAGTAGCCCCACGATCTGGCCCCGGCGCGGATGTGGTGATCCCGAGGCTGGTGGCAGCGTCAGCCAGTCCCCGACGTGTGCCTGCATCATGACGGTTCCCTCCGGTCGGGCTGGGCGTGCCGGGCGGAGTCGAGCAGCAGCCGGCGTTCGGCGGCCGCGATCTCGACGCGCACGCTGTCCACCACGTCGGGGTCGACGGAGATCGAGGTGATCCCGGCGGCGACCAGGTGGTCGACGAACCCGGGCCGGGTGGACGGGGCCTGGCCGCACAGCGAGGACGTGATGCCGAGCCGGCGGGCGGTGGTGATGATGTCGGTGACGGCGGCGAGCACGGCGGGGTCGGTCTCGTCGTAGACCTCGGCGCAGCGGTCGGAGTCGCGGTCCACGCCGAGCAGCAGTTGGGTGAGGTCGTTGGTGCCGATGGACACCCCGTCGATGCCCAGGCCGACGTACCCGGGCAGCCAGTGCAGCACCGAGGGCACCTCGGCCATGATCCAGCGGTGCAGGCCGCGGTGGCGGCCCAGCGGGCTGGCGTCGACCAGCTCCAGGCAGGCCTCCAGCTCCCAGCGGGTGCGCACGAACGGGATCATCAGGTGCAGGTTCGGGCACCGCTCTCGGACCTCGGCCAGTGCGCGCAGCTCGATGGCGAACACCTCGGGTTCGTGCAGGTACCGGTAGGCACCCCGGTAGCCGATCATCGGGTTGCGCTCGACGGGCTCGAGCTCCTCGCCTCCGCGTAGGCCGCGGAACTCGTTGCTGCGCAGGTCGGTGGTGCGGTAGATGACCGGGCGGGGGGCG
>NZ_JIAI01000017.1 GCF_000620785.1 Actinospineispora acaciae DSM 45401
GCCAACACCTCGCGCAGCCGCAACACCTCGGCCACCACCACCCCCGAGGTGGCGGTCGGGCTCGACCGTGGCCGCCGCGACCGCTCCCGCCACTCGCCCTCGGCCGCGACCCGCGCCCGATGCCGATAGAACGTGCGCGGATTGACCCCATTGGCCCGGCACCACTCCGCCACATTGTCGATCTTCACCTCGGCGACCAACATCGCGTCCAGGAAGCGCATCATCGCCTGCTTTCGCGCCATGACCAGCCGTCATAGCGTCGATCAAGCGACACATGCCTTGAGACACACCATGCGACACAACTCATGAGACTGGAGAGCCGCTATGACGGCCCTAGCCACTCACGGGGTCTGACCAGGGTTGACCTCGGGGATGTCCCGGAGGCTCTCGTCCGGTTCGACTAGTTGACTCCGATTAGTCGATTTCGACTATTCGGTCGGCCGGTCGAGAGGGGTACGGAGTTGTCCACGCCGAGGTCGCGTCGCCGTGCGCGGATCATGTTGTTCGGCTATGCCGCGTTGGCGCTGGTGATGGCGCAACTGCCGCCGCTGATCCCGCCGAGCTTTCCGGGGCTGCACGCGCCGGGCTGGTACCTGATCGCGGTGTGCGCCTTCGGCGCGGGCGTGCTGGCGTCGGCCCGGCGGGCGGCGCTCGGGCTCTGCTGGCCGCTGCTGGTGGTGACGTTGCTGCAGGGCTTCCTCGTCGGCGACCTGATAGCGATGTTCTGCTCCTGGCTGGTCGTGCCGGCGTTCGCGCTGCTCGCGGGGCGGCTGTCGGCGCGCGGGCGCAAGGCGTTGCTGGCCGTGCACGTGGTCAGCGCGGCGTGCTGGACGGGCATCGCGGCGGTGTTCGTCGCCCTGTCCGTGGTGGCGATGAGCACGGAGAAGATCCAGGTCGCGGCGGTGAGCTACGAGCTGATGGGGATGTTCGACATCACGCTGCTGCCGTGGGCGAACTTCGCGACCTCGCTGACCGGCCTCGCGCTCGGGCTCACCACGAGGTGGGGGCTGGTCACGTACCACTGGGTGGCCACCAAGCTGGCGATCTCGGTCGGCGTGCTGGTCATGGCGTTCGGCTTCCTGCACGACGCGCTGGAGTCCGCCGCCGAGCAGTCCGCCCGGCTGGCCGCGTCCGGCGGCGCCGCGAACCAGGTGACCGAGGCCTCGGACGTGGTGTTCTGGGGGTTCGGAGTCGCGCTGGTCAGCCTGGTCGGCGCGCTGCTGCTGTCGCTGTACAAGCCGGGCGGCAAGACGCCGTGGGGGCGGCGGCGCACGGCCGGAACACGCCGTGCCACGGTCGCCGAGGTACGGGCGGTCGCCGACGAGACGGTGGCGCTGACGCTGCGCGCGCCCGGCGGCGGGGCGCTGCCGGGATGGAGCCCGGGCGCGCACGTCGACCTGGTGCTGCCGTCCGGGCTGGTGCGGCAGTACTCCCTGTACGGCGACCCGGAGGAGAAGGACGCCTACCGGGTCGCCGTGCTGCGCGAGCCGGACGGGCGCGGCGGCTCGGCGGAGATCCACCGGCTGCGGCCGGGCGCACGGGTCGGCATCCGGGGCCCGCGCAACAACTTCCCGCTGGTCGCGGCGCCCGGTTACCTGTTCATCGCCGGCGGCATCGGGATCACGCCGCTGCTGCCGATGATCCGCCGCGTGCATCGGGACGGCGCGCCGTGGCGGCTGGTCTACCGGGGGCGGACGCTGCCCGGCATGGCGTTCGCGGCCGCGCTGGTCCGCGAGTACGGCGACCGGGTCACCCTGTTGCCCTCGGACACCCACGCCCGCCCGCACCCGCGCGAGCTGTTCGGCGACACCCCCGACGGCGTCGCCGTGTACTGCTGCGGCCCGGAGTCCCTGCTGGCCGCCGTGGAGCGCGCCATGCCCGAGCACCGTCCGCACGGGACGCTGCACACCGAGCGGTTCGCCGCCCGCGACCGAACCGGCGACGGGCCGGGCACCGAGTTCGAGGCGCAGCTGGCCAGCACCGGCGAGGTGATCCGGGTGCCGGCCGGGCGCGGCCTGCTGGAGGCCATCCGCGAGGTGGACCCGGGGATCGACGCCTCCTGCGAGGACGGCGTCTGCGGCAGCTGCGTCACCCGGGTGCTTGCCGGCGTCCCCGACCACCGCGACAGCGTGCTGGAGGCGCACGAACGCGACCGCACCGACGTCATCTACCCGTGCGTGTCACGCGCGCGCGGCGGGCGCATCGTGCTCGACCGCTGATGCTTGACTGTCCGTATGGCGGGCAGGCGAGCCGGGATGAAACCGCTGGCGCTGGCCGTGCTCGCCTACCTGCTCGAACGGCCGATGCACCCCTACGAGCTGGGCAAGCTGCTGCGGCAACGGGACAAACAGCAGAGCATCGCCTACAAGCACGCATCGCTGTACATGGTGGTCGGGCAGCTGCGCCGGGACGGCTACATCACCGAACACGAGACCGGCCGCGACGGCCAGCGCCCGGAGCGGACCGTGTACCGGCTCACCGACGCCGGCCGGGCCGCGCTGCGCGGGCGGATGCGGGAGCTGGTGTCCCGGCCGGTCAAGGAGTACCGGTACTTCGAGGCCGCGCTGGCGCTGATCATGGCGCTGCCCCCGGCGGAGGTGGCCGACCTGCTCGCGCAGCGCCAGCGCGAGCTGTCCGAGCAGGCCGAGGCGCTGCGGGAGTTCGTGGCCGGCGCACGGGAACGGGACGTCGACCGGTTGTTCCTGGTCGAGCACGAGTACAGGCTCGCGCTCATCGAGGCCGAGCAGCGGTTCACCGAGCGCTTCCGCGCCCTGATCCTGGAGCGCCGGCCGGACTTCGGGCGGCTGTGGTACGAGCTGCACCACGGCAGCGGGCCGTGAGCGGTCAGGTCGCCGCGAGCACGATCGGTCTGGGCATCAGGACGATCCGCCAGTTGTCCGGGTCGGCGAACGCCAGCGCGCCGTTCTCGCGCCACCACGGGTTCTCCAGCTCGACGGGCTCGTGACCGGCCTCGCCCAGCCGTTGTACGACCTCGAACATCTGTGTCTCGGTGGCGAAGTAGAACACCAGCAGGTTCTCGTCCGACGGGGCGTTTCCGGGGCTGCCGTCGACGTGCGAGGTGAACTCCAGGTGGTATCTGTCCCCGGGTAGGCCGACCATGACGACCTCGTAACCGTGTCCCCTCGTTCGGAACAGTTCCGGCAGACCCAGGAGTTCGGTGTAGAACGCGATGACCTGGTCGAGCTTGTCCGTGGGCCGGGCAAAGCGGACCTCCACGGCGGGCAACGAGTCCGGCCAGGTGCCGTCCGAGAGCTGCATTCGGCGAACGGTAGAACCTGGACTCGTGTTGAGGTCAAGTCGACGCTAGCGGTTGTCGGCCAGGGCGGTGGCGGCGCCGACGCCGATCAGGGTCAGGCCGGTGACGCGCTCCACCGCCCGGTTCACCCTCGGCCGGGACAGCCAGCGCATCAGCGCCGCCGCACCGATCGCCACGGCGCTCAGCCAGACCATGGCGACCGCCGCGTCGATGGCGCCCAGCAGCAGGACCGGCCCGAGCACCGGCTGCGCGGCCGGCAGGAACTGCGGCACCACCGCCAGGAAGAACAGCCCGAGCTTGGGGTTGGACAGCGCGGAGAACAGCCCGGCCCGGCAGGCCGCCCAGCCGGTCAGCCCCGGCCCTTCCGCCACCACGGTGGCCGGAGCGACCGCCGTGCGGCTGTCCCACAGCGCGCGCACACCCAGGTAGATCAGGTACGCCGCGCCGAGCAGCCGCACCACCGTGTACGCGGTGCCCCACCGCTCCAGCACGGCCGCCAGCCCGACCGCCACCGCGCCCGCCCAGACCAGCGACCCGATCGCCGACCCGGCCGCGGTGAACGCGCCGGCCCTCGGCCCACCCCTGGCCGTCGAGCGCAGCACCAGGAACGTGTCCGGGCCCGGCGCCATCGAGAGCAGCAGGCACAGCGCGGCGAACCCGATCAGGGCGGAGGTCAGCACGCCTTACGTTAACGCGCCCGGCGACCTGCCCGAGATCAGTCCGACCACCGAACCCCCAGGTCAGAACCCGTGAGTGGTTAGGGGTGTCATAGCACCGCTCACCACTCACGGGTGGTGACCTGGGGTTTTGGGGTTCGGGGCGGCGGGCGGTGGCCGGTCAGGCGCCGGCGAAGGCCGAGGTGTCGAACAGGTCGAGGCCGTCCTCGGTCTGCACCAGCAGCTGGCGGCCACGGTCGGTCGTGAAGATCTTCGTGGGCTTGCGGCCGGTGTGCCCGGAGCTGACCTGGCGGCCGGTGGCGGCCTCGACGACCCGCAGCTCGCCGTCCTCGGTGAGCAGGTACAGGTACCGGCCGTCGGGGGTCAGGGCCACCGAAGGGGCGAGCTGGGCGTGCTGCGGTACCTGGAACCGCTGGCGCATGGTCGCGGCGTCGAGGCCGATCAGGTCGTGGTCGGTGACCAGGTACAGGGTGTCGTCGTCCGGGGAGACGCGCATGAACGACGTGGCGCCCGGGTGGGCGGGTCTGGCGGTGGGCGGCCAGGGGATCGTGGTGACGGCCATGGTGTCCAGGTTCACGGTGGTCAGCATGGGTACGGGCGCCTCGACGTTGCCGACCACGTACGCCCGGTGGCCGCCGACGCCGACCAGCGAGCGGCTGGTCTCGCGCCGCCATCCGGTGAGCGGGGCCGAGCGCACGGCGTGGGTCCGCACGTCCATCACGCTGAGCACGCCGTCCTGGTTGAGGTGGACCACGCTGGTGCCGCCGTCGACCGGGGACGTGGCGAACACCTCGCCGGGCAGCGGGAAGGCCGCGTCGACGGTCCTGGTGGCCCGGTTCACCGGCAGGCACTCGGTGCTCCCCTCCCGCGTCCCGGTGCCCACGCACACCGACTCGTCGTTCAGCTCGCCCAGGCTGGTGCCCGGCCTGGGCAGCGCGACTGTCCAGCGCGGGGCGAGGGTGGCGGCGTCCAGCTCGCTCAGGCTGGCGCCGTCGAGCACGTCGATCACCGGTTCGGACCTGGACACCAGCACGGCGGCCGCTTTCGGGCGCGCCAGGTGCCGGGGCGCGGGCAGCACGGCGGGGGGTGGCGGCGCGGCGGCCGCGCTGGCCGGCGGCGCGGGTGGGGTGCTCGACGGTGCGGCGAGGGTCCAGGCCAGGGCGCCGGCGCCGGCCAGCGCGAGGGCCGCCGCGCCGGTTCGCAGCAGGGTCGAGCGGACCGAGGCCGGGGCCGGTGGGGGCGTGGTGATCGGCGCCGGTGCGGTGAGGGGGCGGCCGGCCGGGGTGGCGGCGCCGAGCGCGACGGCGTACTTGGGGTGGGTGTCGACGAGGATGGGCCGCCCGAGCTCCTCGGAGACCATCCGGGCTACCAGCGGGATGCGCGAGGAGCCGCCGACGAGCAGCACGGCGCTCAGCTCGTCGGCGGTGACGCCCGCGGTGCGCAGCGCGCGGGACAGCGCGATGATGGTGGACTCGAGCTGGGCGCGGATCATGTTCTCGAACTCGGCGCGGGTGACCCGGACGTCGAAGTGCCGGCCGGGGAGGAACACCGGAACAACCGCCTCGGTGTCGACCGAGAGCGCCTCCTTGGCCAGCACGCAGTCCTGCCGCAGCCGGGCCAGCGCGGTCACGTTGCCCGGGTCGCCCATGTCCAGCGCGGTCAGCGCGCCGTCGGCGGTGTGGTCGATGAACTCGAACAGGGCCTGGTCGAAGTCGATCCCGCCGAGCCGTTCCACGCCCTCGGGCGTGCCCAGGGTCGCCACGCCGTCGGGCACCTTGCGGACGACCGTGGCGTCGAAGGTTCCGCCGCCCAGGTCGTAGACGGCCACCAGCTCGTCGTTGTCCAGCCGTCGGGTCGCGGCGTAGTGCATGGCCGCCGCCTCCGGCTCGGTCAGGGTGAGCGCGTCGGGCACGGCGGCGGCCTGGGGCACCTCCTCGAACACCGCCCGCCGGAACGGTCCCCAGTTCGCCGGGTGGGTGAGCACGACCTGGCTCGGCGGCTCGCCCTCGATCACGCTGACCCTGGCGATCACCTCGCGCAGCAGGGCGGCGAGCAGGTCGGATGCCGAGTAGCTCGCGTCCCCGAGCCGCATCGGCGTGGGATCGCCCAACCGCCGCTTGAACTGGCGGGCGACCCGCTCGGGGCTGCTCGACGCGCGCCGGTCGGCCGCCTCCCCGACGACCAGTTCGCCGTCCTCGCCCACGTAGACCGCCGCCGGCATGACCACCGACCGGTCGCCGAGGGTGACCATCTCGACCTGGGAGTCGTCCGAGCGCGCGGCCGCGACGAAGGTGGTCCCGAGATCCACTCCCAGGCAGTAGCCCACGCCGCACCCTCCCCGACCGATCGCGTTTCATTATCCCGCCGACCGTCGGGATGATCTTCAGGTGGGGTGGCGGCGCAGGACCCGTGAGTGGTTAGCGTTGCTATGACAACGCTAACCACTCACGGGGTCGGTCACGGCGGGCCGCTGAACGCGGCGTCGAAGGCGGCCGCCGGCGGGTCGAAGGCGTGGCGGCGGACGTAGGCGAGCGCGTCCGGGGCACCCGCCAGGCGGTCCATGCCGGCGTCCTCCCACTCGATGGAGATCGGGCCGGCGTAGCCGATGGCGTTCAGGGTGCGGAAGGCCGCCTCCCACGGCACGTCGCCGTGGCCGACGGACACGAAGTCCCAGCCGCGCCGGGGGTCGGCCCATGCCAGGTGCGAGCCCAGCCGGCCGTTGCGGCCGTTGCCGGTCTGGCGGCGGGTGTCCTTGCAGTCCACGTGGTAGATCCGGTCCCGGAAGTCCCAGAGGAAGCCGACCGGGTCGATGTCCTGCCAGATCATGTGGCTGGGGTCCCAGTTCAGTCCGAACGCCTCCCGGTGGTCCACCGCGTCCAGGGCGGCGGCGGTCGTCCAGTAGTCGTAGGCGATCTCGGACGGGTGCACCTCGTGCGCGAACCGCACGCCCTCGGCGTCGAACACGTCCAGGATCGGGTTCCAGCGGTCGGCGAAGTCGCGGTAGCCGTCCTCGACCATCGTCGCCGGCACCGGCGGGAACATGGCCACCGTCTTCCAGATCTTCGAGCCGGTGAACCCGACCACGGTGTCGACGCCCAACCGAGCGGCCGCTCTGGCCGTCACCTTCATCGCCTCGGCCGCCCGCGCCCGGACCCCCTCGGGCTCGCCGTCACCCCAGACGCGCGCCGGCAGGATCGCCCGGTGCCGCTCGTCGATCGGGTCGTCGCAGACCGCCTGGCCGGTCAGGTGGTTGGAGATCGCGTACACGCCCAGGCCGTGCTTCTCCAGGATGTCGCGCCGCCCGCGCAGGTAGGCGTCGTCCTCGGCGGCCGCCCAGGGGTCGAGGTGGTCGCCCCAGCAGGCGATCTCCAGCCCGTCGTACCCCCACTCGCCGGCCAGCCGCGCGACCTCCTCGAACGGCAGGTCCGCCCACTGGCCGGTGAACAACGTGACGGGTCGCGCCATGGTCAGGACTCCTCCGGGACGGGGTGCCAGGTGCCGTTCGCGGCGGCCGAGCGTTGGACGGCGTCCAGTACGAGCTGGACGCGCAGGCCGTCGGCGAAGGACGGCTCGGGGTCGCGGTCGGCGGCGATGTCCGCGACCAGGTCGGCCACCTGGTGGGTGAACGTGTGCTCGTAGCCGAGCAGGTGTCCGGGCGGCCACCAGGCGCCGGCGTACGGGTGCGTCGGCTCGGTGACCAGGATGCGGCGGAAACCGGCGGTCTCGGCGTCCTCGGTGCCGTCGTAGAACCGCAGCTCGTTCAGCGACTCCAGGTCGAACGCCAGCGAGCCTCGGCTGCCGTTCAGCTCGATGCGCAGCGCGTTCTTGCGGCCGGTGGCGAACCTTGTCGCTTCGAAGGACGCCAGCGCGCCGCCGGCGAACCGGCCGAGGAACAGCGCCGCGTCGTCCACCGTCACCTTCCCCCTGGTGTTCGAGCCGGGAAGCGGGCGCTCGGGGACGAACGTCTCGGTGAGCGCGCAGACGCCGGTAAGGAGGTCGCCGGTCAGGTACTGCGCCATGTCGACGATGTGCGCGCCGATGTCGCCGAGCGCGCCCGACCCGGCGGACTCCCGGCGCAGCCGCCAGACCAGCGGGAACTCCGGGTCGACGATCCAGTCCTGCTGGTAGGACGCGCGCACGTGCCGTATCTCGCCGATCCGCCCGCGCGCCACCAGCCGCCGGGCCAGCGCGACCGCGGGCACCCGCCGGTAGCTGAACCCGACCATGCTGCGCACCCCGCGCTCGGCCGCCTTGGTCGCGGCCGCCGCCATCGCCCGCGCCTCGTCGACGGTGTTGGCCAGCGGCTTCTCGCAGAGCACGTGCTTGCCGGCGTCCAGCGCGGCGATGGCGATGTCGGCGTGCGTGTCGCCGGGCGAGCAGATGTCCACCAGGGCGATGTCGTCGCGCCCGAGCAGCGCCGTCCAGTCCGTCTCCACGCTGCGCCAGCCCAGCCGGTGCGCCGCCGTGGCCAGCGCGGAGCGGTCCCGGCCGCACAGCGCGGTGAGCTCCGGCGCCAGCGGCAGGTCGAAGAACCGGCCGGCCGTGCGCCAGGCCTGCGAGTGCGCCGCGCCCATGAACGCATAGCCGACCATGCCCACGCCGAGGGTTGCCCCCATCAGGACTCGAAGCCGAACGGCAGGTAGTCGGCGACGTTCTCCTTGGTCACGGTGGCGGACGCCAGCGTGATCGAGGCCGGCACCTCCTTCTCGACCAGGTCGCCCATGCCCCGGCGCTGGGCGACCAGCCGCGCCAGCGCGATCGCCGAGGAGGCCATCGTCGGGCTGTACGTGACGGTGGCCTTGAGCACGGAGTTGTCCGCCTGGATGGCGCGCATCGCGTTCGCCGAGCCACCGCCGCCGACCATGAAGAACTCGCCCCGGCCGGCCTGCTGGATCGCGGCCAGCACGCCGATGCCCTGGTCGTCGTCGTGGTTCCAGACCGCGTCCAGCCTGGGCGCGGCCTGCAGCAGGTTCGCGGCGACCCGCTGGCCGCCCTGCGCGGTGAAGTCCGCCGCCTGCCTCGGGCCGACCGAGAGCCCGAACGACTCCAGCGCGTCGCGGAAGCCCTTGCTGCGCTGCTGGGTCAGCGGCAGGTTGTCGATGCCGGCGACCTCGCCGATCACCGCGCTGGTCTTGCCGGCGGCGCGCAGCCGGTTGCCGATGTAGGTGCCGGCGCTCACGCCCATGCCGTAGTTGTCGCCGCCGATCCAGGACCGGTACGCCAGCGGGGTGTCGAACACCCGGTCCAGGTTGATCACCGGGATGCCGGCCTGCATGGCGCGGCGGCCCAGCGAGGTGAGCTGGCTGCCGTCGTTGGGCAGGATGACCAGCGCGTCCACCTTCTTGTTGATCAACGTCTCGACGGCGGCGATCTGCTGGGTGATGTCGTTGGTCGGGTTCACCGGCTGGAACGTCACGTCCGGGTACTGGCCGGCCTGGGCCTGCGCGTTCTTCGCGATGGCCGCGATCCAGCCGTGGTCGGCGGCCGGCGCGGAGAACCCGATGGTCACCGGCCTGCCCGGCGCCGCGTTGTTCCCGCTCGGTGCGGCGGCTCCCGGCGCGGCCGGCGTTGCGTTCGTCGGTGCGTTGCTGGTGCACGCCGCGAGCGCGGCCGTCGCACCGACCCCGAACACACCGGCCAGCACCCCTCTCCGGCCCACCCCGTTGTGGATCATCACGGAATCCTCCCTGGTCAGAGGCCGTGAGTGATGAGCGTTGTCATAGCAACGCTCATCACTCACGGCTTCGTTGCACTAAGACGGCGGCGACGATGATCGCGCCCTTGGCGATGTTCTGGACCTCGGTGGCCAGGTTGTTCAGCACGAACAGGTTCGTGATCGTGGTGAAGACCAGCACGCCGAGGATGGAGCCGATCAGCGTGCCCCGGCCGCCGGAGAGCAGGGTGCCGCCGATGATCACCGCGGCGATGGCGTCCAGCTCGTAGAGGGTGCCGTGGGTGCTGGAGCCGGTGGTGGTCAGCGATGTGATCATGATCGCGGCGATGCCGCAGCACAGGCCGGAGACCACGTAGAGCAGCAGGGTGTGGCGGCGGATGTCGATGCCGGCCAGCCGGGCGGCCTCCGGGTTGCCGCCGATGGCGAACGTGCGCCGGCCGAACGTGGTGCGGTTGAGTACGAGCCAGCCGACGGCCACCACCACGGCGAAGATGTAGACCAGCAGCGGGATGCCGAGCACCCGGGTGCTGGCCAGCGCCGCGATGGCCGGGTCGGTGACGATCTGGCTGCGCTTGCCGGAGATCTGCTCGGCCAGGCCCTGCGCGGAGATCAGCATGGCCAGGGTGGCGATGAACGGGACGATCCGCCCGTACGCGATGAGCGCGCCGTTGACCAGGCCGGCGCCCGCGCCCACGGCCAGCGCGCAGAACACCATGACCGCCGGCCCGTAGGACTGGGTGGCCACCGTGGTCGCCCACACCGAGGACAGCGCCATCACCTTGCCCACGGACAGGTCGATGCCGCCGCCGATGATCACCATGGTGACGCCGACGGTGAGCACGCCGATGATGGATGCCGAGGTCAGGATCGTGACCAGGTTCGCGGTGGTGGCGAAGGTGTCCGCAGTGGCGATGCCGATCACGCACAGCACCGCGAGCACGGCGACCAGGCCGAGGTTGCGGCCCGGGCCTGTTTCGGTCACGCGGGCCAGCCACCGTCGTCCGGGCACGGCGTCGACATCGTCGGCGACGCCGGCCCGGACGGCGGCTTTTCCAGCGGGAGGAGTTGGTCCGGGTTGCGACAGCTTGGGCACGCTCACCTCCCGCTCCCTTCCATGACCAGGTCGAGCACCCGCGCCTCGTCCAGGTCGGCCGCCGGCGCGCGGTGCACCACCCGGCCCTCGCGCAGCACCAGCACCCGATCGGCCAGCCCGAGCACCTCGGGCACGTCGCTGGACACCAGCACCACCGCCACCCCGCTCGCCGCGAGCCGGCGGACCAGCGCGTAGATCTCGCCCCGGGCGCCCACGTCGACGCCCCGGGTGGGTTCGTCCAGCAGCAGCACCGTGCAGCCGGTGAGCAGCCAGCGGGCCAGCACGACCTTCTGCTGGTTGCCTCCGGAGAGGGTGCGCACCGGGCGGGACGGGTCGGCGGGGCGCACGTCCAGCCGCCCGGTGACCTCGGCGACCGCGCCGGTGTCGGCGTCGCGTCCGATGTAGCCGGCGGCCGTGGTGAAACGTTTCAAAACCGGGAGCGAGACGTTGCGGGTGACGGACTCGGCGAGCAGCAGGCCCTGGCTCTTGCGCTCCTCAGGGCACAGCCCGAGCCCGGCGCGCACCGCCGCCGGCACCGACCCCGGGCGCAGCCGCACGCCGTTGACCCGGACCGTGCCGCCGTCCGCGCGGCGCGCGCCGTAGATCGTCTCCAGGATCTCCGAGCGGCCGGAACCGACCAGGCCGGCCAGCCCGACGATCTCGCCTTCGCATACGCCGAACGAGACGTCCGTGAACTCGCCGTCGCGGCGCAGGTCGTTGACCTCCAGGACGGTGTTGCCCAGCGGCGCCGGTTCGCGGTCCGGCAGGGCGTACTCCACGGCGCGGCCGGTCATCAGCCGGATGACCTCGGCGGTGGGGGTGGTGCGGGCGGGCAGGTTGCGCGCGACGGTGCGGCCGTCCTTGAGCACGGTGACCCGGTCTCCGATGCGGCGGATCTCCTCCAGCCGGTGCGAGATGTAGACCACCGCGACGCCGCCCGACTTGAGCTCGCGGACGACCCGGAACAGGTTGTCCACCTCTTCGGGGTCGAGCACGGCGGACGGCTCGTCCATCACGATCAGGCGGGCGTTGCGGGACAGCGCGCGGGCCACGCCGACGATCTGCTGGCCGGCCGCCGGCAGCCGGCCGACCTCGCGGCGCACCGGGATCTCCGGGTGGCCGAGCCGGGCCAGCAGCTCGCGGGCGGCGGCCTCGGCACGCCCGGTCCGGGTGAAGCCGAACCGCGCGTGCTCATGGCCGAGGTACACGTTCTCCGCCACCGACAGCCAGGGCACCAGGTCCAGCTCCTGGTGGATGGTGGCGATGCCGGCGGCGTCGGCGGCGTGCGGGTCGTGCAGCGTGGCGGGCTCGCCGTCCCATTCGATGTCGCCGGCGTCCGGGCGGTGCGCGCCGCCCAGCACCTTGATCAGCGTGGACTTGCCGGCGCCGTTCTGGCCGAGCAGGCAGTGCACCTCGCCGGCGTCCACGTCGAGGTCGACGCCGTCCAGCGCGCGCACCCCGGGGAACTGTTTGACGATGCCGCGCATCCGCAACAACGGACGCTCCGCACCGGTCATGGCCCCACCCTCTGGTTTGTGACCTGGGCAACGTAAGAGCGTTGACCAGTGCCGTACAACGTCCGAATAATGCCGGTTTCAGTCATTTTGTGGACGAAATGAGGCCGTGACGTGGACGTGCTCGAACCGTTGCGGCTGGCCGCGCCGACGCTGTCCGCGCGCACGGCCAGGGCCGACTCCGCCGCGCACCGGGCGGTCATGCTCAGCACGCTGGCGCGGTTGGTGGCCGCGGGCACGGCGGTGAGCAAGGCGGACCTGGTGCAGGCGGCGGGCCTGGCGCGGACCACCGTGAGCGGCGGGGTGGACGAGCTGCTGGCGCGCGGCGTGCTGAAGCTGGACGGGGTTCGGCCCACGCCCGGCCGGGGCCGCCCCGCCGACCGTCTCGCGCTGAGCCCGCGCGGCGGGCAGGTGCTGATCGCCGACCTCGGCGCGCACGGCGCCCACCTCGCGGCGGTGGACCTGAGCCAGCGGGTGCTCGCGCACACGCACGTGGACGTCGAGGTCACCGACGGGCCGGAGCCGGTGCTCGACGTGGTCGAGTCCTCGCTGGGTGCGCTGCGCGGTTCGGCGGGACCGGTGCGGGCGCTGGTGATCGGCGTGCCGGGGCCGGTGGACGGGCGCCACGGCATGCCGGTGCGCCCGCCGATCATGCCGGGCTGGCACGGCTATCCGGTGTCCGCGCGGCTGAGCCGGACGTTCGGCTGCCCGGTGCTGCTGGAGAACGACGTCAACCTGCGCGCGCTCGGCGAGGCGCGGGCGCTGCCGGCCGACCAGGCACCGCTGCTGTACGTCAAGATCGGCACCGGGATCGGCGGCGGGGTGATCACCTCGGCCGGGGTGCTGCATCATGGCGCGGACGGCGGGGCGGGCGACATCGGGCATGTGCGGGTGCGCGGCGGGCCGGACACCCAGTGCGTGTGCGGGAACGTCGGCTGCATCGAGGCGGTGGCCTCGGCGGCGGCGATCGCCCGTGCCCTGGGTGAGTCCGTGACCATCGCCGACGTCCGAGCCCTGGTCGCGCGCGGTGACCCGACGGCGCTGGGGTTGGTCCGGGAGGCGGCCGGGCTGATCGGCGAGGTGGTGGCCACGCTGGTGCACTTCTACAACCCGGCGCGGGTGACCATCGGCGGTTCGCTGGCCGCCGCCAGCGACGAGCTGCTGGCCGGCATCCGCGCCGTGGTCTACCGCCGCGCGCTCCCGCTGGCCACCCGCAACCTCGTGCTCGCCAACACCGTCCTCGGCCGCTACGCCGGCGTGGCCGGAGCCATCGTGCTCGGCATCGAACAGGCCCTGTCCGCCGACGGGATCGGCTCGCTGATGTCCCACAACCCGTGAGTGGCTAGGGCCGTCATAGCGGCCCTAGCCACTCACGGGTGGGGCGTCGCCGGTGCCGGGAATCGCGAGTTCGACTTCTGGCCGGGGCGCCGCCCGGTAGGGTGTCCGGCGTGGCCGAGCCAGGTGATCTGGAGGCGCGGGTGTCCGCGTTGGAGTCGCAAGTCCGCGAGCTGACCGTCGAGGTTCGTCAGAGCAAGCAGGACGCGGCGGCCGCCCGGGTGCTCGCGGGCGGAGCGGACCGCGACGTGGCCGAGATCCGCACGGAGATCCGGGACTTCCGCCAGGCCACCACGGCCAGCTTCAATGCGATGCGTGAGGACATAACCGACCTCCGCCGGGAGTTCCGCCAAGAGATGGACGACCGCTTCACAGGCATTCGCCGGGAGATGGACGACCGCTTCACGGGCCTGCGCCAGGAGATGCACGACGGGTTTGCCGAGATGCGGGGCAAGTTCGACGCCACCGCCGCCGGTATGGAGCAGATCGTCCGACTGTTGAACACCATGAGGACCAACGAGGGCGACGGGTAGCCCCGGCTACCAGGTGGCGTCCGGGTGGGCGCGGGCCAGGCTCTGCATCTCGGCGAGCACGTGTCCGAGGGCCTCGGTGTGCAGGCCGTCGCGGCCGGAGCGGCCGCCGATCGGGCCGGCGGGCGGGCGCTCGGGCAGGGACAGCGTGGCGCGGTGCAGGACGTGGGTGAGTACGGCGGTCACGTCGGCGCGGACATTGGCGGGGTCGACGGCGATCCCGGCCGTCGCCAGCGCGCGCTCCAGCTCGCACCCCCGGAACAGCTCGTCCACGTGCGGCCAGACCGCGTCCAGGGCGGCGGCCATCCGCGCGTGCGACTCCTCGGTGCCGTCGCCGAGGCGCAGCGTCCAGCGGGCGGCGTAGTCACGGTGGTAGGCGAGCTCGTTCACGCCCTTGGCGGCCACCGCGGCCAGCACCGGATCCACCGAGTCGCGCAGCCGCTCGAACACGGCCAGCCGCCAGCTCGAGAAGATCAACAGCCGGGCGATCGCGCGCGCGAAGTCCCGCTCGTCGGCCAGCTCCGCGAGCGCCACGTTCCGGAACTCCGCCTCCGACCGCCGGTACGCGAGCCGATCCTCGTCCCGGCCGGTCAGGTGGCCCGCGCGGGACAACAACAGCCGGGCCTGGCCGAGCAGGTCCAGCGCGATGTTGGCCAGCGCCACCTCTTCTTCCAGCTCCGGGGCGTCGGCCACCCACTCCGCCAACCGCTGGGCGCAGATCAGCGCGTCGTCGCCGAGCATCAGGCAGTACTCGGCCAGCTCGCCCGGATCCACCCCGGCCGGGACCGGCGCCCCGACCTCCACCCCGGGGTCGGTGAACCCGGTCCCGAACGCCCAGTGCTCGTCCCCGCCGTGCGCCTCGGCCAGCTCGTCGTACACCCGGTCGGTCCCGCTCACAGGTGTGGCACCTCGTCCGGAATGTCGTAGAACGTCGGATGCCGGTACACCTTGTCGGCGGACGGGGCGAAGAACGGGTCCTTCTCCGCCGGGCTGGACGCGGTGATGTCCTCGGCCCGAACCACCCAGATGCTCACCCCTTCATTGCGGCGGGTGTACACATCACGGGCGTTGTGCAGCGCCATCTCCGCGTCCGCGGCGTGCAGCGAGCCCACGTGCACGTGGTTCAGCCCGCGCTTGCCCCGCACGAACACCTCCCACAACGGCCAGCTCACGACGTCCTCCCGTGTTTGGCGGCGTACGCGGCGGCCGCTTCCCGCACCCAGGCGCCGTCCTGGTGCGCGCGGCGCCGGCGGGCCAGCCGCTGCGCGTTGCACGGGCCACCCCCGCCGAGCACCGCCTTGAACTCCGACCAGTCCGGCTCGCCGAAGTCGTGCGCCTGGCGCTCGTCGTTCCAGCGCAGGTCCGGGTCGGGCAGCGTGACGCCCAGGGCGGCCGCCTGCGGCACCGTCATGTCCACGAAGCGCTGGCGCAGCTCGTCGTTGGTGTGCCGCTTGATCCCCCAGGCCATCGAGCGTTGGGTGTTCGGGGAGTCCGCGTCCGGCGGGCCGAACATCATCAGCGACGGCCACCACCAGCGGTTCGTCGCCTCCTGGACCATGTCCCGCTGCGCGGGCGTGCCGCTCATCATGGTCATCAGCAGCTCGTAGCCCTGCCGCTGGTGGAACGACTCCTCCTTGCAGATCCGGATCATCGCCCTGGCGTACGGGCCGTAGCTGCAGCGGCACAGCGGCACCTGGTTGCAGATCGCGGCGCCGTCCACCAGCCAGCCGATCACGCCGATGTCGGCGTAGCTCAGCGTCGGGTAGTTGAAGATCGACGAGTACTTCTGGCGCGACGTGATCAGCTTCTCGGTGAGCTCGGCGCGGTCCACGCCCAGGGTCTCGGCGGCGGCGTACAGGTAGAGCCCGTGGCCGGCCTCGTCCTGGACCTTGGCCAGCAGGATCGCCTTGCGCCGCAGCGAGGGCGCGCGGAGTATCCAGTTGCCCTCCGGCTGCATGCCGATGATCTCGGAGTGGGCGTGCTGGGCGATCTGGCGGATCAGGGTGGCGCGGTAGGCGTCGGGCATCCAGTCGCGCGGCTCGATCCGCTGGTCGGCGGCGATCGTCGCCTCGAACGCGCTGGTCAGCTCGTCGCTGCCGGGCTGCTCGGTGGTGGTCACGGCGGTCACGCCCTCCGTCTACCGAATGTTCGTTCGTTCATGATGGCGCGCGGTGGTGCGTGTGCGCAAGGGCGGGCGGCGGTTACGGCGGGGGGAGGATGCCGTGGGTGACCGCGCGGACTATGTCGTCGGGGAGGGTGTCCGGGCCGGGGCGGTACCACTCGATGATCGAGTTGACGGTGCCGGAGAGCAGCCGGGCGGCCAGGGAGGGGTCGACGTCGGCGCGGACCTCGCCCGCGGCCACGGCGTCGGCGACCAGGGCGGCGATGGTGGCATCGAAGGCGCGGCGGCGGTCCAGCGCCCAGCGTTCGGTCTCGGTGTTGCCCCGGACCCGCAGCAGCAGGGTGACGTAGGGAAGTTCGCTGGTCAGGACCTCGACCTGGCGGCGCACGATGTGGCGCAGCCGGGCCAGCGGCGGCCCGTCCTGGGCGGGCGGCTCGTCCAGGATGTCGAACAGGCCGTCCAGCGCGCGGTGCAGGGCCGCGCGCAGCAGCTCCTCCTTGCCGCTGACGTGGTGGTAGAAGGACGACTTCGTGATCCCGGCCGCCCGGGACAGGTCCTCCATGCTGGTCGCGTCGTAGCCCCGGGCGTTGAACTCGGCGACGGCCACGGCGAGCAGGGATCCGGCGTCGTACACCGGGCGACGGGCACCCGCCGCGCCGCCTCGCACCCGCCGGGTCCGCGCCGGCGCTGGCGAGTCGGTCACGAGCCCTCGAACGTCGGCCGGCGCTTGGCCAGGAACGCCTCGACGGCGCCGGCGTGGTCTCCTGTCAGGCCGAGCCTGGCCTGCGCGGCGTGCTCGGCGGCGAGCACCCGGTCCAGCGGGGACACCGCGCCGAGCGCGAGGCCCTTCTTGATCTCGGCGTAGGCGGCGGTCGGACCGGCGGCCAGGCGTTGGGTCAGCTCCAGCGCGGTGGGCAGCACCTCGTCGGGCGGCACGACCGCGCGCACCAGGCCCCACCCGTGCGCCTGCTCGGCGGTGAACGGCTCGCCGAGCAGCAGCAGCTCGCCGGCCCGCGCGGCGCCGACGGCGTGCGCCAGGCTCGCGGACAGCCCGGAGTCGGCGGTCAGGCCGATCGCGGCGAACGCCGTGGCGAACGACGCCCCGGCGGCGGCGATCCGCAGGTCACAGGCCAGCGCAAAGCCCAGGCCCGCGCCGACCGCGCCGCCGTTGAGCCCGGCCACCACGGGCTTGGGCATCTCGGCGAGCGCGCGGACGATCGGCGAGTAGTGCGCGGTGATGGTGTCGAACGCGGTGGCGGGGTCGGCGCGCAAGGCTTCGGCGTGCTCACCGAGGTCCTGGCCGACGCAGAACGACTTCCCGTTGCCGGTCAGCAGCACGGCACGCACCTCTGCGTCGCCGGCCACCTCGATGAGCGCGGCGAGCAGCGCCTCCTTCAGCTCGACGGTCAGCGCGTTGCGCCGCTCCGGACGGTTCAGCGTGACCGTCGCGACGGCTCCGTCGCGTTCCAGGCGGACGGCGGGACCACTCGGCTCGGTGCTCACCCGCTCATGTTAGCGACCGAACGATCGGTTGTCGGCGCCGCGGCCCGGACCGCCGCGCGCACCCAGGCCTGCGCCGGGTCGGTGTCCAGCCGGGCGTGCCAGGCCAGCGCCACCCGCAGCGGCGGCAGCGGCAGCGGCACCCGCACCACCCGCACGTCGCTGACCCGCGACCAGGCGGCGGCCAGCGAGCTGGGCACCAGCGCGAGCAGGTCGCCGGCCAGAGCCGCCGACATCGCCACCGAGTGGCTCGGCACGGTCAGCACCACCTGTCGGCTCAGTCCGCGCTCGGCGAGCAGGTCGTCCACCGGGCCGTGCGCCCGGGCCCGGCGGGACACGGTCAGCTGCGGCGTCGCGGCGAAGTCCGCCAGCTCGAGCGGCGCGGCGGACGCGAGTGGGTGCCCGGCGCGCACGACGCCGACCAGCCGTTCGGTCATCAGGTGCTCGGTGTGGATGTCCGGGGGCTGCGGGCCGAGCACGCCGATGTCGAGGTCTACCTCGGTGCGCAGGTCCGCCGGGTCCTCGTCACCCTCCGCGAGGAACCGGATGGTCAGCCCGGGCGCCTCGCGGGACGTCCGCTCGACGAGGACCGGCGCGAGCACGGCGGTCAGGAAGTCGTTCGTGCGGATGGTCACGGTGCCTGACCAGCTCGCGGGGTCGGCGTCACCAGGGGGCTGGAGGACGGCGAGCGCGCTGGTCAGGGCCGCTTCGACGCGCGGGCGCATGGCCAGCGCCGCCGGCGTCGGGATCAGGCCCCGGCCGGCGGGCACCAGCAGCCGGTCGCCGGTGACCCGGCGCAGCCTGGCCAGCGTGCGGCTCATGGCGGGCGCGGACACGGACAGCCGCCGCGCCGCACCGGTCACGCTCTGTTCACGAAGGAGCGCGTCGAGGGCGGGCAGCAGGTTGAGGTCCGGCAGGTGCATCGTCCGCCGACGCTAGCCAGATCGTTGCGTTCGGGGCAATAGTTCGCCGTCAACGCTGCACTTGTTGTTAATAGAACCGAGCCCCGATGGGTGATCATCAGGCCGCTATGGTTGTTTCCGACCTGTTATAGCAACCCTGATGGCCTGATGATCATGAAACCGGGCGGGGGCGGCGGCTACGGCGGGGACTGGCGGCGTTCGTCCAGGCGCAGCGCCAGCCAGAGCTCGGCGCGCAGGTCGGCGGAGTCCAGCTCGCGGCCGAGCAGGGTCTCCGCCTTGCGTATCCGGTTGCGCAGCGTGTGGCGGTGTATGCCCAGCTCGGCGGCGGCCGGGTCCCACTGGCCGTGGTGCGCCAGCCAGATCTTGAGCGAGCGCACCAGGTCGCCCCGGCCCGAGCGGTCGGCGTCCAGCAGCGGTCGCAGCACGGCCGCGCTGAACTCGCACGCTTCGGCGGCGGGCAGCAGGTCGAGCAGGTCGCGGCGGGGCAGGTCGCGGTAGTGGGTGACGCCGCCGGAGCCGGACTCGGCGGCCCGCCGCGCCTGGTCACGGGCCCGCCCCAGCTCGGCGTACCCGGCGGGCTCGGACACGCCGATCCGCAGGCCGTCGATGTCGCGCAGCGCCCGGATCGCCGCGTCGGCCCCGGCCCGGGACCCCGCGACGCAGACCAGTGAACCGTCCAGCTCGCCGTACACCACCCGGTCGGACCCCAGCCGCTCGGCCGCCACCGCGAGCGCCCGCACCCCACCCCGGCACTCCAGCAGCGTCACGGGCTCCTCCGGCAGCCCGTGCCACAGCTCGCCCGCCGCCTCCGCGACCAGCGCGGACTGCCCGGCCAGCAACAACCGCAGCGCCCCCGCCCGCACCGAGCGCGCGGCCCGCCCGATCGCCTGGGACCGCCCGAGCAGCAGCGTGCACAGCGGCACCGCCGCGTTCACCACCTGCCGCTGCGCCTCCGTCAACGGCGTGGCCCGCCCCACCGCCAGGAACCCGAGCAGCCCGGCGCGGCCGAACAGCGACTGCACCCAGGTCTGCGCGTCGCCGTCCCGCGAGACCAGGCTGGCCGACCCTGGGGCGTCGCGCAGCCGGTCCAGGTCGGCGGCCAGCGCGGCGGCCGGCCCGGACCCGCCGCCGGCCGTGGCCAGCACCGACCCCGCCGGGTCCAGCAGCAGCGCCCACCCGCCGACCAGCCTGACCACCTCGTCCAGCACCGCCTCCGGGCCGCCCGGCCCCACCGAGGCGGCGGTGAGCGTGCGCTGCGCGGCCATCAGGTAGTCCTTCGCGGCCAGCTCGCGCCGCTGCAGGGCGCGCGCCACCGCGCGGGTGATCGCCAGGAACGGCACCGGCCGGGGCACCTCCAGCACCGGCAGCCCGAGCTCGTCGGCCTCCGCGAGCATCGGCTCCGGCGCCCGGTCCCAGATCATCCCGACGCCGAACCCGATAGCGGCCACCCCGGCGGCGGCCAGCCGGCGCACGTACGCCCTCGGCTCCTCGCCGGACGCGGGCAGGCTCACCCCGGTGAGCAGCAGCAGCTCGCCGCCGAACAGGAACTCGGTCGGGTCCGGCAGCTCGCTGGCGTGCGCCCAGGTGATCCGGCGGTCGGTTCCACCCGCGCCGGCCAGCACCCGCAGCCGCAGCTCGGTCACCGCCAGCAGGTCGCGAACCGTCAGCTCATCCGACATGGACGATGTGGAAAATTTGACGTCCGCCACACTCCACATTGTCCATATACGGCGGCGCCTCCCAACGCGCACACTCGGATCATGACGAGCAGCACGCCGTTCTGGGTCGCCGGCAAGCCGACCACGAGCCCGGACACCGTGACGATCACCAGCCCGTACGACGGCGCCGTCGCCGGCGCGCACGCGGTGCCCACCGAGGACGACGTGGAGCGCGCGGTCCGGGCCGCGCACGAGGTCCGCAAGGAGACCGCCGCGCTGCCCGCGCACGTCCGCGCCGACGCCCTCGACCACGTGTCGCGCACGCTGGCCGCCCGGCTCGACGAGTTCGCCGCGCTGATCACCGCCGAGTCCGGCAAGCCGCTGAAGTGGGCGCGGGTGGAGGCCAACCGCGCGGTGTCCACGTTCCGCTGGGCCGCCGAGGAGGCCCGCCGCTTCTCCGGCCGGGTGCAGCGCCTGGACACCGACCCCGGCGGGGTGGGCCGCACCGCGCTGATCCGGCGGGTGCCGCGCGGGCCGGTGTTGGGCATCACCCCGTTCAACTTCCCGCTCAACCTGGTCGCGCACAAGGTCGCGCCGGCCATCGCGGTGGGCGCCCCGATCGTGCTCAAGCCCGCGCCGGCCACCCCGCTGACCGCGCTCGCGCTCGGCGAGGTGCTGGCCGAGACCGACCTGCCGGCCGGCGCCTGGTCGGTGCTGCCGGTGCCGAACTCGGCGGCGCCCGCGCTGGTCGCCGACCCCCGGCTGCCGGTGGTGTCGTTCACCGGGTCCGGCCCGGTCGGCTGGGGGATCAAGGAGTCCGTGCCGCGCAAGCACGTCGCTCTGGAGCTCGGCGGCAACGGCGCGGTGCTGGTCTGTCCGGACTGGACGGACCTGGACTTCGCCGCGAAGCGGATCGCGACGTTCGCGATGTACCAGGCCGGGCAGTCCTGCATCTCCGTGCAGCGGGTGTACGCGCATGCGTCGGTGTTCGCCGAGCTGAGGGAGAAGGTGCTCGCCGAGGTCGCCGCGCTGGTCGTCGGCGACCCGCGCGACCCGGCCACCGACATCGGCCCGATGATCAGCGAGGCGGCGGCGGAGCGCGCGCACTCCTGGGTCGCGGCCGCGGTGGCCGCCAACGCGCACCTGGAGACCGGCGGCGGCCGCACCGGCGCCGCCCTGGAGCCGACCGTCCTCACCCGCGCGCCGGAAAACACCCAGGTCATGGCCGACGAGGTCTTCGCCCCGGTGGTGTCGCTGAACCCAGTGGACTCCGTGGAGGAAGGCTTCGCCCGCATCAACGCCTCCCAGTTCGGCCTGCAGGCCGGCGTCTTCACCTCCGACCTGCACACCGCGTTCGCCGCCTCCGCCACCCTCGAGGTCGGCGGCGTCCTCATCGGCGACGTCCCCAGCTTCCGCGCCGACCAAATGCCCTACGGCGGCTCCAAGGAGTCCGGCATAGGCCGCGAAGGCCCCGCGTCCGCCATGGCCGACTTCACCGAAGAACGAGTCACCGTCCTCACCGGCCTACCGTTGTAAGAAACCGCCCGCGAGTCGGGAGTCTCAGCACACCGAGTCGCGGATTTTGGCACACCGCGCACGGCGGATCAGATAATCTGATTCGTATGAAGGAGATGACGGCGACGGAGGTCGCCCGGAACTTCTCCGCCGTGCTGGACAGCGTCGAGGCCGGCGAGACGGTGGTGATCACCCGGGGTGGCGAGCGGGTGGCCACGGTGGCGCCGGCCCCGCGCGCCAACGGCGGCGCGCTCATTGAGGTGCTGCGCGAGATACAGGACCGTGACGACGTATTCGACGACACGTTCGCTGCCAATGTTGCGGCGATCCGCGAGGCCACGAGGCCAGAGCTGGATACCGATCCGTGGCGCGGGTGATCCTCGATACCGGCGTGCTCATCGAGGTGGGCCGTCGCCGGCTCGGCCTCTCGGCGCTGTCCGCCCAAGACGACATAGCACTCCCGGCCGTCGTCCTGGCCGAGTACTTGGCCGGGCTTCAGATCGATCCCGACCCGGACCGCCGGGCGCGAGGCCGCGCCGAGCTGGAACGCATCCGCGCGGTCGCACCGATTGAGGACTACACGGCCAAGGTCGCCCCGCACCACGCCGACCTGCTCGCGCACACTCGACGAACCGGGCGACCGCGCGGCCCGCACGACCTGATCATCGCCGCCACCGCCCGGGCCACCGACCGCGTGCTCCTCACCACCGACCGCAAGGCCGCGTTCGAAGACCTCCCCGGCGTACAGGTCCGGGCGCTCTAAGGCGCCCCACCGTCCAGCCGCAGCACCGCCCCGGTGCAGAACGACGACGCCTCGCCGGCAAAGTACAACGCCGCCCCGACAATCTCCTCCGGCTCCCCACACCGACCCAGAGCGAGGTTCTGCTCATACCGCGCGAACGTCTCCGCCGACCACGCCTTCGAGATGTCCGTACGAAACGGCCCGGCCTGGATCGCGTTCACCCGCACGGTGGGCCCGAACGCATGCGCCATCCCCACGGTCAGCGCGTTCAACCCCGCCTTGGCCGCCGCGTACGGCAGCTCCGCGGGGCCGGGGCGGACCGCCGCTATCGAGCTGACGTTGATGATCGAACCGCCGTCGCCGGCCGCCATCCGGGTCCCGACCGCCGAGGCAAGCCGGAACGGCCCCTTCAGGTTCACGCCGATGACCTTGTCGAACAGCGCCTCGGACACCCCATCCAAGCTCGGGTACAACGGCGACAGGCCGGCGTTGTTGACCAGCACGTCCACCCGCCCGAACTCGCCGTGCGGCGTCCACCAACGCGTCGCAGTCCGCCCAGTCGGACACGTTGCACCGCACCGGCAGCGCCGCCACCCCGTGTTCGCTCGTGACCGAGGCGGCCAGCGAGGCGCAGGCGTCCAGCTTCCGGCTGGCGATCACCACCGACGCCCCGCGCGCGGCGAACGCGCCGACCATCTCCCGGCCCATGCCCCGGCTGCCCCCGGTGACCAGCACGACCCTGCCCGCGAAGTCCCCGAAGTCCACGCCGGCAACATATCGTGGAACGCGATGCCGACCATCCGCGAAGCGGCCCCCGCCGACCCGCCGCACGACGGCCCCAGGACGTGGGCCATGCGCCGCGAGCGACGCCCGTGAGTGACGAGTTCGTCGAACGGGTCCGGGTGGTGTGTCTCGCGCTGCCCGAGGCGTACCAGGAACCCGCCTGGATAGGGACCCGGTGGCGTGTTCGCGGACACACCTTTGCCCATGTCCTGCCGATCGAGGACGGGCGGCCCCCGGTGTACGCCAGGGCGGTGGGTACGGACGGCCCGGTCGTGGTGCTCACGTTCAGCGCATCGCTGTCCGAGCTCGACGCGCTGGCCAGCACCGATCGCGGGTACTTCCGGGCGCATTTCGGACGCGACGTGGGCGGGCTGATCCTGGGCGACGACGTCGACTGGGACGAGGTCGCCGAGCTGCTCACCGAGAGCTACCGGATGCATGCGCCCCGCAAGCTCGTCGACCGGCTCGACCCGCGCCCGGGCCCGCGTCCGCCGTCATAGCCTCTGTCTATGGACGTGCACCTGCGGGACCTTCGGTACTTCGTCGCCGTCGCCGAGGAGCTCAGCTTCACCAGGGCGGCCACCGAGCGGCTGTTCATCTCCCAGCCGACGCTGAGCAAGCAGATCCGCCAGCTCGAGCTCACCCTGCGGGTCACCCTGTTCGAGCGGGACCGGCGCACGGTCGCGCTGACCCCGGAGGGGCAGGCGCTGCTGCCCAGGGCGCGCGAGCTGATCGAGGGGTGGTCGCGGACCCAGCGCGCGCTGGCCGACGCCGGCCGAGGGCGGACGCTCACCGTCGGGTTCCAGACCAGGATCGGGCGCGGGCTGATCCCGGTGGTGACCGGGCGGATGGCGCGCGTGCTGCCGGACTGGAAGCTGCTGTTCCGGCAGGTGTCGTGGGCCGATCCGTCGGCCGGGCTGTGCTCCGACGAGGTGGACGTGGCGGTGGCCTGGCTGCCGTTCCCGCCCGGCGACAAGCTGTCCTGGACGGTGGTGGCCACCGAGGAGCGGTGGGTGGCGCTGCCCGCCGGGCATCGGCTGGCCGCCCGCGACGTGGTGCCGTTCGCCGAGCTGGCCGACGAGCCGTTCATCGCGCTGCCCGCCTCGGCCGGGCCGTTGCGCGCGTTCTGGCTGGCGGCCGACCAGCGCGACACCCCGCCCCGGATCGCCGCCGAGGCATCGACCGCCGACGAGATGTTCGAGGCGGTGGCCGCCGCGCTCGGCGTTGCGCTCGTGTCCGTCGGCGACACCGACAACTACCGCCGAGCCGACCTGGCCTTCCGCCCGGTCACCGGCCTGCCGCCGGCCGAGCTCGCGGTGGCCTGGCGCAGCGCGGGCGGCCGCCGAGAGGTGCACGTCTTCGCAGACGCCTGCCTGCGCTGCCTGTGCGACCCCCAACCCGTGAGTGGCTAGGGCCGTCATAGCGGCCCTAGCCACTCACGCGTGGTGTCAGCCCAGGGCGGTGTGCATCTCCCAGAGGAGAAGTTCGGCGGGGGCGGTGGCGGTGAGGAGGTGGCCGCCGGTGGCGGTCAGGCGCACGGCGTCGCCGGCGGTCAGTTCGCCCGCGGACTCCAGGGTGACGGCGCCGCGCGCGATGAACAGGTGCAGGTACGGGGCGTCGGGCAGGCGCACGGACCCGCCGGTGTCCAGGCGGGCGGCGTACAGCGCGGCGTCCGAGCTGTTGATCCGGATCGCGGCGTCGTGGCGGGCCATCCCGGACGCGACGGGCACCAGGCCACCGGCGAGCAGCTCGGCGTCCACCTCGGCCTGCTGGTAGCCGGGCGTGAGGCCGCCCTCGTCCGGCAGCACCCACATCTGGACGAAGTGCACCGGCTGGTCGTGCGCGTCCGGGGCGTCGTTCTTCTCCGAGTGCAGGATGCCGGTGCCGGCGCTCATCCGTTGCGCGAGCCCGGGGTAGATCACGCCGTTGTGGCCCTCGGAGTCCTGGTGCACCAGCGAGCCGCGCAGCACCCAGGTGACGATCTCCATGTCCCGGTGCGGGTGGGTGTCGAAGCCGGTGCCGGGCGCGACCGTGTCGTCGTTGTTGACCAGCAGCAGGCCGTGGTGGGTGTTGCGCTCGTCGTAGTGGTGGCCGAACGAGAACGAGTGGCGCGAGTCGAGCCAGTCCAGCTCGGTGTGGAACCTGTCGACCGCGCGCCGCAGGTCGACCTTTGGTGTTCTCACGCCGTCCACCCGGGCGACGGTACGCTCCCCGGCGACGGATATCGAAACGGCGGGGGCGTAGTGGATATCGAACAGCGGGCACGGACAAAAGTGTTGACGTTCTTCGTGCTCGTCTTCGTTCTGTCGGTGCCATTTCTGGTGCTCGGTGCGCTATCCGGTGGAATGCTCCCGGCGGACCTTCCGGTCAGCGGGTTCATGGTCGTCTGTCCGCTCATCGCCGCCGTGTACCTGTCGCACCGGGAGGGGAACGCGGGCGAGCTGCTGCGGCGGGTGTTCGCGCGCGCCGGCGTCCGCCCGGCGGTGTGGTACCTGCCGATCCTGCTGCTGGCGCCCGCGATCACCCTCATCGCGTACTGGATGACGCGCGCGACCGGGAACTACTCCGCGCCGGACACCGGCCCGGGGCCGCTGGCCATGGTGGCGCTGTTCGTGGGACTGCTGGTCGCGGCGGCCTGCGAGGAGGCGGGCTGGACGGGCTACGCGCTCGAACCGCTGCGCCGCCGGTTCGGGCGGCTGGGCACCGGGCTGGTCCTCGGCTGCGTGTGGGCGCTGTGGCACGCGGTGCCGTGGGCGATGGTGCACGGGCTGGAGTGGGCGGCGTGGCAGTGCCTCTTCAGCGTCGCGGCCCGGGTCATCATGGTGTGGCTCTACGAGAGCTCGGGGCGCTCGGTCCTTTCGGCGACGCTATTCCACTTCACCATCAACGTCGGTTACGTCTTGTCCGAGGCGAATTACGACCCGGAGTTCGTGGCGGCGGTCACGGTGGTCGTCGCCGCATTCGTTTCGGTCAGGCCGCGCGGTGGGTGATCCGGCCGTCCACGAGCGTGAGCGCGATCGGGGCGTGCGCCAGGTCGTCCGGGTCGGCGCGCAGCGGGTCGACGGTGAACGCGGTGAGGTCGGCGCGGGCCCCGGGGCGGATCACGCCGGCCAGGCCGTGCTCGCCGGCAGCGCGCGCGGCGTGTGAGGTGTAGCCCTCCAGCGCCATCCGGGCGGTCAGGCCCTGTGACGGGAGCACCGGCGTGACGTCGGGACGGCCGGCGGGGCGGCGCAGCTGGGCGTCGGCGAGGACGCCGCGCGGGTCGAAGGGCGCCACCGGCCAGTCCGAGCCGAGCGCCAGCGTCACCCCGGCGGTCCGCAGGTCACGGCATCGGAACGCGCGTTGCGCCCGCCGGCGGCCGAGGCGACGCGACCAGTTGTCGGAGTGGTCGGCGCGGGTGTAGTGCGTGCAGTGGGTGGGCTGCATGCTGGCCACCACGCCGAGCCTTCGGAACTCTCCGACCAGTGTGGACGGCAGCGTCTCGATGTGCTCGACCCGGTGTGGCGCTCGGCCGGGCGCGTGAGGCGCGCGGGCGAGCACGTCCAGCACGGTGCGGACCGCCGCGTCGCCGATCGCGTGCGTCGCCGTCTGCACCCCGGTGGCGGCCAGGCGGTGCACGGCGTGCGCGTAGTCGCCGGGGTCGGGCCACAGCGGCGCCGTCGACTCGCCGTGCGCGTCCGGCTGGTCCAGCCAGGCGGTGCCGTTGTCGATGGTGCCGTCGATCATGAACTTGACGCCGCCGACGCGCCAGCGGCGTCCGCCCGTGCCCTGCGCGGCCACCAGCTCCGCCAGGCCGTCCCTGCAGACGCCGGGCACGCACCACGGCGCGAACCGCAGCCGTACCGGGAGGTCGCCGGCGTCCTCGGCGGCGGCGAGCACGGCGGCGGCGTCGTCCTCGAAGTCCATCACGTGCCCTCCTGTCAGGCCGACCGCCGCCATCTCGGCCAGCAGTCGCAGCAGCCGCTGGGCGCGGGCCGCTACCGGTTCGGTAGGCAGGACGGACAGCACGGGCTCCATGGCCGCGAACTCCAGCAGCAGCCCGGTCGGGCGGCCCTCGGCGTCACAGGCGATCTCGGCGCGCTGCGCGAACCGGCGCGGCCCGGTGATCCCGGCGCGGGCCAGCGCCCGCGAGCTGGCCAGCCCGGAGTGGCCGTCGAACAGCCGCACGAACGCCGGCCTTCCACCCAGCACGTCCTCGAACACGCCCGCCCTCGGCGGTCGGTCGCCGAACACGTTCGGATCCAGGCCCCAGGCCAGCACCCAGCCGTCCGGTGCCTGCCCTTCGGCGGCCGCCCCGAGGTGCGTGCGCAGTTCGTCCACGGTCTTCACCGAGGACAGGTCCGCGCCGCCGGCCATCGCCATGCCGTGAATCGGATGGATGTGGCCGTCGGTCAGCCCCGGCGTGAGCACGGCGTCGCCCAGGTCCAGCACCTCGGTCCGGGCCGTCCGCCACTCCCGCACGTCGCGCGCCCCGCCCACCGCGGCGATCCGGCCGTCCTCCACGGCGACGGCACGCACCGGCGGCCGTCCGTTCTCGCCGTTCATGGTGTGCACAGCGCCGGCGACCAGGATCAGCTCCGGGTTCACGACACCACCACGGTCTCGCCGCCACCGCCGCCGATCCGTTCGTACACCTCCGGCCGCCGCGACCGCAGCCGCCACGCCAGGACCAGCCCGAGCAGGAACGTCGCCGGCACCATCCCGACCAGGAACGTGTTCACCACCGGCCCGGCGTTGCTGAGCAGGTCGACGCTGTCCGCGAGCACCACCGTCGCGGCGGACAGCAACACCGTCGCCACCACCGCCGCGACCACCGTGCCCCGCCGCACCAGCCCCCGTTGCCGGCGCAGGAAGAACACCGCGACCGCCGCCGACGTGAGCGCCTGCAGCGCGATGATGCCGATCACTCCGGGCGTGTTGACCTGCAACAACAGCCCCGAGTACGGATCCGCCCCCGCCACCGCGAAGGCACCGATGATCACCACCGCGAGCGCGCTCTGCACCAGCCCGGCCCGGTACGGCGAGCCGTGCCGGGGGTGCACGGCCCCGACCCAGGCCGGCAGCGCCCCGTCGCCGGCCAGCGAGTAGGCGTACCGGTTGATCGCGTTGTGGAACGCGAGCTGCGACGCGTACACGCTGGTGATGATCAGGACGCGCATCAGGTCGGACGCCCACGCGCCCACGTAGTCGGTGGTGACCAGGTAGAACAGGTCCGAGACGTGCGCGGCCGCCGCACCCGCCGCGTGCGCGCTGCCGAACGCCTGGACAACCGCCCACACCACGAACCCGTAGAACACCGCCATGAACACCACGGCGACGTAGGTCGCGCGCGGGATCGTCCGCGCCGGGTCGCGCGCCTCGCTCCGGTAGATCGCGGTGGACTCGAAGCCCATGAACGCGGCGAAGCAGAACGAGAGCACCGCGCCCATCCCCGGCCCGAACACCGCGCCCGGCGCGAACGAGGCCAGGTCCAGCCCGACCGCCCCGCCCCTGGCCAGCACGCCGATCGCCATCAGCAGCAGGATGCCGGCCTCCGCGACCAGCAGCACGCCGAGCACCCGCGCGCCCACGTCGACGCCCCGGTAGCCCAACGCCCACACCAGAACCACCGCGACCAGAGCGAACACCGGCCACGGCACGTTCAGCCCGAGCTGTTCAAAACTGGCGTGCGCCTGCGCGGCCAGCAGTCCGTACACCCCGATCTGCAACGCGTTGTACGACATCAGCGCGACCACCGCCGCGGCCAGCCCGGCGGCCCGCCCCAGCCCGCGCGAGACGTACGAGTAGAACGCCCCACCGCTGCTCACGTGCCTGGTCATCGCGGTGAAGCCGACCGCGAAGACGATCAGCACCAGGCCGGCCGCGAGGTACCCGGCCGGGGTGCCGATGCCGCCCACCGAGATCGCCAGCGGGGCCACCCCGGCCATCACCGTCAACGGCGCCGCCGCGGACACCACCAGGAAGACGATCCCGCCGGCCCCGAGCGCGTCGCGCTTGAGCCCGGGCGGAGCGGATGGCGGGACGACGTCCATGTCGTGGTCCTTCCGGCGTGTGGCGACGCTTATCCGAAACAGATTCGGTTAGTGTGCGGATGGGTCACGGGCGTGTCAAGGTTCGTGACGACCAGCAGCACACGGAGGGAGAGCGCTCGTGCCGGGACGCCGGATGCGCCTGCTGACCCTGGACGGGATCGTCGACGCGGCCATCGCGCTGGTCGACGAGGACGGCGGGTTCACCATGCCCGACCTGGCCAAACGCCTCGGGGTGAGCGCGTCGTCGATCTACCACCACGTGTCCGGCCGGGCCGCGCTGGTCGAGCTCATCCGGGCCCGGGTCGGCGGGTCGATCGGCGACACGGTGGTGGTGGCTGGGGCGGCGGTGGATGGAGACGGCGCCGACGGCTGGGAGGAGGCGGTGACCGCCTGGCTGCGCGCCTACCGGCACGCCTTCGCCCGCCACCCCAGGCTGATCCCGCTGCTCACCGGGCAGACGGTGTCCGCCGAGACGACCGTCGCCCACTACAACCGGGTGGCCCGCGTGCTGACCCGTGCCGGCTTCCGCCGCGACCGGGTGGTGCCGTGGATCTCCGTGCTGGACAGCTACGCGCTCGGCTCCGCGCTGGACCTGGCCGCACCCACCGAGGTGTGGGCGACCGTATCGGCCGTGGATGACGACCTGGCCGCCGCCGTCGCCGAGGCGCCCACCGGGCGCGCCCGCTCCGACGAGGCGTTCGAGCTCGGCCTGGCCGCCCTCGTGGCCGGCATGCGCGCGGAGCTGGCGGCCGGCGTGGCCAGCGCGCGGCCGTGACCTGCCCCATGCTGGTGGGTGCCACGCGGGGAGGAGCGCAGGGATGACTGAAACGTTTCACGAGGCGCCGGTGGCGATCTTCACCGCCGCCACCGTGCACGCCCAGGCGGACGCGCCGGTGCAGGCGTTCGCGGCCGGCGGCGACCGGGTCACCGCCACCGGTTCGCTGGCCGCGCTGCGGGAGAGGTTCCCGTCCGCGCCGGTGCACGACTTCGGGTCCGCGACGATCGTGCCCGGATTCCACGACGCGCACATGCACATCGGGATGACCGCCGAGGATTTGCTGCACCTGGACCTGTCCCACGCCGCCGTCGGCACGCTGGACAAGCTGCTCGACCGTGTCCGAGAAGGCGCCCGCGACGCCTCGCCGGGTGAATGGCTGCGCGGCGCGCGCTACGACGACGCCAAGACCGGGATCCTCACCCGCACCGAGCTGGACGCCGCCGCCGGTGACATTCCGACGGTGGTCACCCATGTCGCCGGGCACTGGGGCGTGGCGAACAGCGCGGCGCTGTCCGCGTTCGGCTATCACGACGGGAGCACCCCGCCGCCCGGCGGCGAGTTCGGGCGTTTCGACGACGGCCGGTTGGACGGAAAGCTGGTCGAGCGCGCGCTGATGGACGTGCTCTACCCCGGGACGAGCAAGACCGACTCGCCGCTGCGGCCCAGCTCGCCGGAGGAGCGGGCGGTGGGCCTGCGCCGGGCGGTGGAGATGTTCCACGCCGCCGGCCTGACGTCGATCTGCGACGCGCTCACCGCGCCTGAGGACCTGGCGCTGCTGCGGCGCGCCCGCGACGCCGGCGAGCTGACCCTGCGCACCAGCATGCTGATCGCCGTCGACCACTACCCAAAGGTCCGTGACCTGGGCATCGGCAGCGGTTTCGGCGACGACCTGCTGCGCCTGATCGGGGTCAAGAGCTTCGTGGACGGCGCCATCGGCGGGCGCACCTGCCTGCTCTCCGAACCGTTCCGCGGCTCGGACTACCGAGGCATCCAGATCACCGCGACCGAGGAGCTGCGCGAGACGATCGCCCAGGTGCACCGGGACGGCAACCGAATGGGCGTGCACGCCAACGGCGACACCGCTATCAGGATCCTGCTGGACATCTATGAACAGCTCGCGCGCGAGGTTCCGAGGCCCGGACTGCGTCACAGAATCGAGCACTGCACGCTGATCGACGACGAGATCCTGCGTCGAATGCGCGCGCTCGATGCCATTGCCGTCCCGTTTGCCGGATACACCGCCTATCACGGCGGTGCGCTCGAGTCCTGGTACGGCCCGGAGCGGCTGGAAAGAATGTTCGCGCACCGCTCGTTCCTCGATGCCGGCGTGACGGTGGCCGGTTCCTCGGACTATCCGTGCGGGCCGTTCGAGCCATTGTTGGGGCTGCAGGGAATGGTCACCAGGCAGGGTGTCGACGACGGTGCCGTGATCGGTGAGAAACAGCGGATCAGCGCGGCCGAGGCGTTGCGCGTCTACACGCTCGGGTCCGCCGAGGCGTGCGGCGAGGCCGACCGGAAGGGCCGGCTCGCGCCCGGTTACCTGGCCGACTTCGTGGTGCTCGACCAGGATCCGCTGGCCATCGACCCGCGGGGCATCGCGTCCATCCCGGTCAGGCACACGTACGTGGGCGGCACCGAGGTGTGGCGCGCGTAGCCCATGGCCGCCGCCGGCGACTAGACCGACGGTCGGTCTGTTTCACGGTCGCCCGCGGGCGGAGTGTGGGAGCACGGCGCCCCGGCGCAGCGCTTCGGCATCCAGGGTGGCCGGGCGGTACGGGAGGGTGGCGAGGCGGTCGGTCATCCGGAGGACCGGCTCGGGGACCGCCCGCCGGGAACCGGTGAGGAACGACCATTCGTGCTCGTCGGAGCCGTAGTGCACCACGGTGGGAAACACCGCGCCGAACCGCTCCGCCGAGCGCAGCAGCGTGTCGTTGCGCCAGAGCGTGGCGCACCCGGCCTGGCCGACCAGCACCCCGCCGTCGGACAGGACGCCGGCCGCGCGCCGCAGGAACTCCACGCCGTAGAGCCGGTTGTGCTGGGCGGCGGGGTCGTCCGGGCGCTCGTCGGGCAGGTCGATCACCACTACGTCGTAGCGCCGGTCGGTCTCGGCCAGGAACGACCAGCCGTCCGCGTAGTGCACGCGCACCGGGCCGTCCCCGTTCTCGGCGGCGTGCAGCGCCTCCGGGGTGTAGCCGTAGGGCAACCAGCGGGCGCAGGCCCGCACGCATTCGGTGTCGATGTCCACGTGGTCGACCCGGCGCGCCCCGGCGGCCACCGCGATCTCGCTGGCCACGCCCTCGCTGGAACCGATCACCAGCACCTGCTCGACTGCGGGCGCGAGCAGCAGGGCGGGCACCAGCAGCGCCTCGTGGTACACGAGCTGGCTGGTCTCCGCGCTCTGCCGTTCGTCGTCGCAGAACAGCGTGACGCCGTGCGCGGTGCGTCCGATCAGCACGTCCTGGTACTCGGTGCGGCCGGACCAGAGCGGCTCGGTGACGTCCCACACCCGGTGCAGCCCGGCGGACAGCGGCTCGCGGACGGCGGTGACGCCCGCGCCGCCCCGGTGCACGGTCTCCCGGCTGATACGCCGCGCGCCGAGCCGTTTGGCCAACAGCTCCACGGCGCCCTCGGGATCGGCGGAGTCCCCGCAGGTGAACACGTCCACGAAGGCCGACCCGCGTTCCGGCCAGGTGTGCACCGAGGCATGCGACTCGGCCAGCATGGCCAGCACCGTCAGCCCGTGCGGGGCGAACCGGTGGGCCACCACGTCGAGCACCCGCGCACCCGCCTCGGTGACCGCCGAGGTCAGCTCCGCGCGCACGGTGGGCTCGTCGTCCAGGAGGTCCGGGTCGACCCCGCCGAGCTCGGCGAGCACGTGCCGACCGGCGAACTCCACGGCGGTCACCGCATGCTCCCGGACGTGCCGGCGCCGGTGTCGACGCAGTGCACAGGCAGCGGAGGCAGGCCGTTGAAGCCGACCGAGGCGTAGCTCGCGCAGTAGGCGCCGGCGGCCAGGAACCGGATCGTGTCGCCGGCGCGCAGCGCCACCGGCAGCGACACGTCCCGGTACAGCACGTCGTCGCCGTCGCAGGTGGGGCCGGCCAGCACCGCCGGGGCTTCCGGGCCGCCGTCATGCTCGGTGGCCAGCCGGTAGCCGATCGCCTCCCCCTCCGTCTCGGCCAGCCCGCCGTAGCGGCCGACGTCCGCATACACCCAGCGCCGCCCGTCGTGGCGCCGCGAGACCCGTACCACGCAGGCGTGCAGCACCCCGGCCTCGGCGACGAGGAACCGCCCCGGTTCCACCGCGAGCGCCGGCGGGCGGTGCGGAAAGTGTTGTCGCACCGCCGTCCTGATCGTTGTCGCGTACTCGGCGAGCGCGGGCACCGCGTCCCGGTAGGGCACCGGGAACCCGCCGCCCAGGTCCAGCAGTCGGATGGGCGCACCGAACCCGGCGGCCACCTGGGCGGCGGTGCCGATCGCGTGCGCCCAGGCCACCGGCCGGACCTGCTGCGAGCCGACGTGGAAGCTCAGCCCGGCCACGTCCAGCCCCAGCGCGAGCGCCCGGCGCAGCAGCGACACCGCCTCGGCCGGCGAGCAGCCGAACTTGCCGCCGAACGGCGTTGCCGCCCCTGCCTCGTCCACCGCCAGCCGGACCATCACGGATGCCCCGGGCGCCGCCGCGGCCAGCACGTCCACGTCCTCGGCGCTGTCGGTGACGAACAGCCGGACTCCCGCACCGGCCGCGGCGGCCACCTCGGCCGGCTTGCGCACCGGGTTGGCGTAGCACAGCAGTTCCGGCGGCGCGCCGAGCCCCAGCACCTGGGAGATCTCGCCCGGCGAGGCCACGTCGAACCCGCTGCCGGCGCCGGCCAGAGCGGCCAGTACCGCCGGCTCCGGGTTGGCCTTCACCGCGTAGTAGATCCGGGCCTCGGGCAGCGCGGCGCGCAGTTCGGCATACCGGGCGCGTACCGTGGCCAGATCCACTACCAGGTGAGGGCTCGGCCGAGGCGCGGACGCCTGGACGGACGCGGCGACGGGTGGCGCGTCCGGGGTCTGGGTAGTCACGACGGTCCCTCGCATCGGCGCAACACTAGTAACTTCTGACCCACCAGAACCGTCACATGCGACCAACGTGGGCGTGCCACCCCTCATGCGACCGGATGTCCGACACACTCAGATGGGTTGGTTCCGAGGGCCTGGCCTGGTCGGGTCTGGCTAGCATCCGCCGCCATGCGTCTTCCACTCACGGCGGCTCAGCTGCTCGTGTGGCACCAGCAGCAGCTCGACCTCACCAATCCGATCAACAACGTCGGTGAGTACGTCGAGTTGCGCGGTCCGCTCGAACTCGACCTGCTCGTCTCGGCGGTCGACCGAGGTGTTGCCGACACCGACACGATGAACGTCCGGTTCGTCGAGGAGGGCGACCAGGTGTGGCAGGTCGTCGAGGCAGCATCGGAGAACACGCCGCCGGTCGTCGACCTCCGTTGCGCCGACGACCCGATGGGACGGGCGCGGCAATGGATGCGCGAACGGCTCGACAGGCCGTTCGACCTGACCGCCGGTCCGACGAGTTGCATGGCCGTGCTGATGCTCGCGGCCGATCACCACCTGCTTTTCCTCGCCGCTCACCACATCGCATTGGACGGCTGCTCCGGTTCGTTGCTGATACGGCGGATCTGCGAGATCTACAACGAACTGCTCGTCGGAAAACCGGTGTCCGAACGGCCTTACCAGGGTCTGGACGCGGTCATCGCGGAGGAGCGGCGCTACCACGGGTCCGCGCGGTACACCGCCGATCGCGAGTACTGGCTGAAAGCGTTGGCCGACGGGCCGCTCGAGGTTCCGGTGACGGGGCGGTGCGCGCCCGTCTCGCACCATTCCTTGAGCGAGGCCGGGTCGCTGCCGGCGGACAAGGCGAACGCACTCCGGGCGCTGGCAGGGGAGGCACGAGTCACCGTGTCGACCGTGATGATGGCGGCGGCGGGGCTTTACGTGCACCGGGTCGCCGGCGTGCGTGACGTGCTATTGAGCGTCCCCGTCACCGGCAGAAAAGGGTCGCGGGCACGGAATGTTCCGTCGATGGTGATGAACTGCCTGCCGCTGCGGCTGAGAATCGAGCCGCACATGCCAACGCGCGAACTGCTGCGGCAGACGTTCCACCAGGCACGCGATCTCCTTCGGCACGAGCGCTACCAGGACTTCGCGCGGGATCTGGACCTGGGCGATGCGGCATACCAGCAGTGCGGGCTCGAAATCAACTACATGGCGTTCGACTACGACATGCGGTTCGGCGACGCGGACACCGTGGTGCACACGCTGTCCACCGGATACGTCGACGACCTCGCGATCTCCGTCTACGACAGGCAACGTGACGGCTCGCTGCGGATTCTCATGAACGCGAATCCCGCGCTGTACCAACAGGAAGACCTGCGCGAGCACCTAAGGCAGTTCCTGCGGCTCGTGGAATCGTTGGAAACGCCGGTGCTTCTCGACTGAAAGCCTGCCTAACTTTCGGACAGCAGCTCGTCCGGGTCGCAGTAGCGCGCCAGCCGCCCCGGGTCGAGGTCGACGCCCAGCCCTGGCCGGTCCGGGATGGGGAGCATGCCGTCGGCGTCCAGCGTCCAGCGCTCGGTGGTGATGTCGTCGATGTAGGGCGAGCCGGCCAGGTACTCGACCAGGTCGGTGTCCGGGAGCGCGGACGCGAGCTGCAGGTCGGAGGCCAGGCCGAGCGCGGTGTTCCAGCCGTGCGGGATGAGGCGAACCCCGTGGTCGTGCGCGGACCAGCCGATGCGCCGCTGCTCGCTCAGCCCGCCGACCTTGGTCACGTCCGGCTGCACCACGTCGAACGCGCCGGCCTCGATCCACGGGAAGAAGCTCTGCCGCCGGGTGAGGACCTCGCCGCCGGCGATCGGCACCGGCGCCGCCCGCCGCAGCGCCACGAAGTCGTCCAGCGCGTCCGGCCGCAGCGGCTCCTCGAACCAGGCGACGCCGTAGCGGCCGAGCATCTCCGCCGTGCGCAGCGCCCACTTGTACCCGTTGCGCCAGCCGCCGTCACTCGCGCCCGCGTCCACCATCAGCAGCGCGTCCGGGCCGACCGCCTCCCGCGCCGCCGCGACCACCCGCTCGTCCAGCGCGTCGCTGACCCGCCCGAAGCTGCCCCAGCCGATCTTGAACGCGGTCCAGTCCCGGCCGGCCAGCCCGCGCAGCGTGTCCGCCAGCTGCTCCGGCGGCGTGATCAGCAGCGAGGCGTACGGCCGCACCCGGTCCCGGTACCGCCCGCCGAGCAGCCGTCCGACCGGCTGGCCGGTGGCCTTGCCCAGGATGTCCCACAGCGCCATGTCGATGCCGCTGATGGTGTGCGTGACCGAGCCGCCGCGCCCCAACCAGAACGTCGTGCCGTGCAGCCGTTCCGACACCCGCTCCGGCTCCAGCGCGTTCTGGCCGATCAGCACCGGGCGCAGCACGTCCAGCGCCGCCCGCACCAGTGCCTCGCTGGTGAACACGCTGCCGAACCCGACGACGCCGGCGTCGGTGTGCACGGCGACCAGCGTGTGCACCACGTCGTCGGGCGCCAGCTCGTCGGACCAGCCGCCCTCCGGCGTGGCGCCTCGCAGGCCGCTGGCTCGTACCGCACGAATCTTCACTCTGTCCTCCCGGGCCTCAGGTGGCGCCCGGCGCGGGCACCCGTGTGCTCGCCCCGGTCCACCACCGGTTGTCCGTTCACCACGACATGGGGCACGCCGGCCGGGTAGTCCTCCGGCACCGCGAACGTGTCCAGGGCGGCCAGCGCGGCGGTGTCCAGCACCGCGAGGTCGGCGAACGCACCCTCGGCGAGCACGCCGCGCCCGGCCAGCCCGAAGTGCTCCGCGACCATGCCCGTCATCTTGTACACCGCGTCGGCCAGGGTCAGGGTCCGCCGGCGCAGCACGTGGTGCGCCAGGTAGTGCAGGTGGCCCCGGAAGAACAGCGGGTGGCGGGTGCGGGCGGCCAGCGGGCCGTCCAGCCGGCTGGTGTAGCCGTCCACGCCCAGGCAGAACAGCGGGTGCGCGATGGCCGCCGCCACGTGGTCGTCGTCGAACAGCCGGCCCATGAGCTGCACGCCGAACATGTTCGGCCCGGCCGCGCGCAGTATGTCGAAATAGCAGTCCCACTCGTCGCGGCCGAGCCGCCGCGCGATCTCGGGGAACGACAGGCCCTCCAGCTCGGGCGTTGCCGGGCTGGTGGCCAGCGTGACCCGGTGCCACTCGCCACGGTGGATGAAGCGCCAGTAGCGGTCGCAGTCGGCCCGCAGCGCCGTGCGGACCTGTCGGTCGGCGAGCAGCTCGGCGGCGTGTGCCGGGCCGTCGGCCAGCAGCCAGGCGGGCAGGATGCCGGTCGCCATGCCGAGGCCGTCGGGGTACGGGGTCATGTCGGCCAGCACGTCGAGCCCTTGGGAGCGTTCGCTGTGCAGCCGCTCGACGGCGTCGTCCCAGGCCCCGGGCGCGGCGCCGGTGTTGGAGCGGACGTTGAGGTGGGACAGCTGGGCGGTCAGGCCGTGCCCGCGGGCGATCCGGAAGAACTCGTCGACGGACTCGCCGAGCCGGGCGTCGCGGTTGCGGATGTGGCTGGCGTAGCGCGCGCCGCGCCGGCCCAGCACCGAGGCGAGGTCGAGCAGCTCGTCGGTGCCGGCCTCGCGCCCGGAGCCGTACTCCAGGCCGGTCGACATGCCGGCGGCGCCGGCGTCCAGCGCCTCGTCCAGCAGCCGGCGCATGGCCTCGGCCTGACCGGCGGTGACGGTGTCGCCGCGGACGCCGGCCGCGTTGCGCAGCGCGGTGTGCCCGACGAACCAGTACAGGTTCTGCGCGGTGCCTTGACCGCCGTGCACGTGGTCGAGGTAGTCACCGAACGAGCGCCAGCCGACCTCGCCGTCGTAGCCGAACGCCCGCAGTGCGGCTCGCGCCTCGGCCACGCCGTGATCGTCGCCGGCGAGCGGGGCGTAGGTGACCCCGCAGTTCCCGACCACCTCGGTGGTGACGCCCTGACGGATCGTGCTCTGTGCCTTCCGGTTGCCCAGAATGGACCAGTCACTGTGGCTGTGCGGATCGATGAACCCCGGTGTCACCGTCAAACCGGACGCATCGATCCGTCTCGCCGCCTCGTGCTGTGCATTCGGGCGGATCAGCGCGATCCGGTCTGCTGCGACGCCGACGTCGGCGTGGAAGGGCTCGCGGCCGGTGCCGTCGACCACCGTGCCGTTCGTGATGAGCAGGTCAAGCATCCGGTGTCACCTCAGCTCCTCGGCGTGCCGGTCGCGGGTGACCAGCAGCAGCGCCAGCGAGACCAGCGCGCCGAACGTCAGGTAGTACGCCGGCGCGACGGCGGTGCCGATCCTGGTCGCCAGGAAGGTGTTCACGAACGGCGCGGTGCCGCCGAACAGCGCGATGCTCAGGTTGTACGCGCTGGAGAACGCCGAGCTGCGCACCCTGGTCGGGAACAGCTCGGTGTACATCGCGGCGGACGGGCCCGAGACCGTCGCGTACAGCGCGACGAACAGCACCTGGCCGAGGAGTACGCCGACGAAGCCCGAGGTGGTGACCAGCAGGAAGATCGGGATGGTGGCGACGACGAAGACCGCGACCGCGCCGACCATCAGCGGCTTGCGCCCGAACCGGTCCGACGCGGCCCCGGCCAGCACGATCAGCGGGACCTCGATCGCCAGCGCGATGACGTTCGTGGTGAGCGCGTCGGCCAGCGGCAGCCCGGTGACCCCGGACAGGAACGCCGGGAAGCTGGTGGCCGTGTACCCGTAGAGGGTCAGGCCGAACACGATGCCGAACAGCAGCAGCCAGTTCCGCCGGGTGTCGGTGTTCGTCGGATCGTCGTCAGGTTCGTGGGCCGGTTCGTGCGCCGCGCGCAGCCGCAGGAACGCCGGCGACTCGTCCAGCCGTAGGCGCACGAACAGCCCGATCGCGGCCACCACGCCGCCGGCGAAGAACGGGATCCGCCAGGCCCAGGCATCCACCACGGCGTCGGGGACCACGTGCACGATCAGCGCCGCGACGCCCGTGCCGAGCAGGAACCCGGCCACGGTGGCCGCCTGCAGGATGCCGCCGAACAGGCCACGGCGGCCGGTCCGCGCGTGCTCGAGCAGGAACGTGGCACCGCCCGTCCACTCCGCTCCTACCGCGAGCCCTTGTGCCATTCGGAGTGCGACCAGCAGCGCGGGCGCCAGCATGCCGACACTGGCGTAGGTCGGCAGCAGCCCGATGAGCAGGCTCGCCGCCCCGACGACGACCATCGTGATGGCGAGCATGCCTCTGCGGCCGGCCCGGTCGCCGAGCCGGCCGAACACGATCGCGCCCAGCGGCCGGCACACGAACCCGACCGCGTAGGTGGCCAGCGCGATCAGCAGCGACGTGGTCGGCGTGCTCGCCGGGAAGAACAGCCGGCCGATCACCACCGCCAGCGCGGCGTAGATCGCGAAGTCGTACCACTCCAGCACCGTGCCGAGCACCGCCGCCACCACAACCTTGGCGGGCACTCCGGTCGCTGGCGCGGCGCTTTCTGCGTGGTCGCGTGGATCTCGGTGCGGGTCGCGCTGTGTTGTCGCCTCACTCGCCGGCGAGGCTTGATGGGCGCTCTGCGCGTGGTCGCCCTGTTGACGGTGCGGGTCGCGCCGCATTGCGCCCTCCCCGGTTTTCGCTCGCTCCTTGGTCGACCAGACCGTAGGCGAGTAGATGGCAGATGGTCAACCATCTGCCAAGTGCGGCCCGGATGCGCTACTGTCGGCGCGCGGGGCAGAGGATCGGGAGGGCTCAGGGAGTGATCGCGTCGGCACCGGTGGGGGCGGTTCCCGAATCTCGGCGTGACTGGCTGTTGCGGTGGCTGCGGGCGGCGATCGCCGGCGGTGAGCTCAAGCCCGGTGACCGCCTGGTCGAGCGGGACATCTCGGCGCGCTCCGGCGTGAGCCGGGGTCCGGTGCGTGAAGCGATCATGCTCCTGGAGCAGGAGGGCCTGGTCGTCACGCATCCGTACCGGGGCGCCGAGGTGGCCCGGGTGTCGCAGCGCGAGGTGCGCGAGGTGCTCGTCCCGATGCGGCTGATCATCGAGCGGTTCGCGTTCCGCGAGGTGGGCGCCGCGCCCGAGCGGGACCTGCTGGACCGGCTCGCCACCCTGGTCGCCCAGATGCGGACGGCGGCGGACGGCGCCCAGGCCGAGCGGCTCGCCGACCTGGACGTCGAGTTCCACGAGGCCGTGATCAAATCCGCTGGCCACCCGCAGACGCTGCAGATCTGGCGGACCATCCAGCCCAGGGTGCGCGCCTACTTCGTGCGCGACGCCCCCGCCCACGCCAGGCCGGACGAGATCCCCGAGCAGCACCAGGGGCTGCTGGACGTGCTCCGGTCCGCCGACCTGGCGGCCATCGACGCCGCCGTGGTGGCCCACATCGAGGCGTACCTCGACCCCAGCTAGCCGCTCGGCGTGTGCTGGCGACATTGGCTCGCTCGCAAGCTCGCTCACCTGAGGTCGGTCGCTGCGCTCCCTCTCTGACGCCCGACTCGGTGTGCCAGGACGCCCGACTCGCGGGCGGAGGGGGCGCGCCTACGTGGCGTACCGGTCGTGGCGGCGGAGCCAGTGGCCGGCGGGGCCGTCGGCGCGGCCGGTGGGGCGCTCCCAGTCCTCCTGCCGGCCCAGCGCGGTGAGGTCCAGCCAGTTGTAGACGCCGAGCAGGGCGTCCGCGCCACGGGCGTACGTGGTGTAAGTGTGGAAGACCCGGTCGCCGTCGCGCAGGAACGCGCTCTGCCCGGGCACCTCCATCGACCAGTCGTCGCCCGCCGGCATGACGGCGGCGAGCCGCTCGGGGGCCATGAAGTTGTACTCGACCGGGGCCACGGCGGGGGCCAGCGTGGTGTGGAAGTCGTAGTTGAAGTCGCTGCCGTGCGAGGAGTACCAGGGGAACGTCCAGCCCATCCGCTCGCGGTAGGCAAGCAGCTTGGGCAGCGGTGCGCGCGATACGGCGGCGAATGAGGTGTCCCGGGCGTGCAGGTGGGCCAGATGGGGCAGGCCGTCCATGTTCAGCGAGCACGACGGGCAGCCCTCGTCCCAGCTCGGGTCGAACATGAAGTGCATGACCAGCAGCTGCCGGCGGCCCTCGAACAGATCCAGCAGGCCGGCCCTGCCGTCCGGCCCTTCGAACACGTAGTCCTTGTCGACCTCGACCATGGGCAACCGGCGCCGCCGCGCGTTGACCTCGTCGCGGTGGCGGGTCAGGGCCTTCTCCTCGGCCAGCAGCTCCTCACGGGCGGCCAGCCACTCCTCGCGGGTGACCACGTCGGGCAGGTTCATTCGTGCGCTCCTTGTCTCGGGGGACCGTGTCCTGAGGTGAAGAGTCGGCACGAGCGCCGAACTCATCGCTCGGACGCATGAAGTTCCGGCAGCCCGTAGAAGCGGTGCAGCTCCGGGTCGAGGAACGCCGAGATCGCGCTGATCCGCCCGTCGCGCAGGCTGAGCACATTGATCCCGCCGAGCACGAACCGCCCGTCGGCCTGGCCCTGGTAGCAGGCGAACGCCGGCTGCCCGTTCGCGCCGATGGGCACCAGCCGCCACGGGGTGGCGAACATGCTGGTGAACGCGAACGCGCCGATGTCCTCGCGGCCGGCGAACCAGGCCGGGAACGGCGGCATGGTGAATCGGGCGTCCTCGGTCAGCAGCGCCAGCAGGGCCGGCACGTCCCGCCGCTCGAAGGCCGCCACGAACGCCTCCACCAGCTCGCGGCGGCCGTCCGCGCCGAGGGCGGCCAGCTCGGCCTGCTGGCTGGTGGCCGGGACCCGCTCGTCGACGGCCTTGCGGGCCCGCTGCAGCGCGCTGTTCACCGACGCGGTGGTGGTGTCCAGGATGTCCGCGACCTCGGCGGCGGAGAACGCCAGCACCTCGCGCAGGATCAGGACCGCGCGCTGGGTGCCGGGCAGGTGCTGCAGTGCCGCCACGAATGCCAGCTCGACGCTCTCCCGCCGCTGGTAGCTGGCCTCCGGGTCGTCGTCCGGCCACGGCTCCAGCCAGACCGGCTCGGTCATGAACTCGCCGAGGTCGTCGGTGCCGCCCCGGGGCGGGCCGTGATCGGGCGAGACCATCCGGGGCGGCCGGCGGGCGATCATCCGCAGGCAGGCGTTCGTGGTCACCGTGTACAGCCACCCGCGCAGCGAGGCGCGGCCCTCGAACCCGGCCAGCCCGCGCCAGGCCCCGAGCAGCGCCTCCTGCAGTGCGTCCTCGGCGTCCTGCACCGAGCCGAGCATCCGGTAGCAGTGCGCGTACAGCTCGCGCCGGTGCGCCCCGACCAGCCGCTCGAACGCCGCCGAGTCGCCCCGGCGCGCCGCCTCCACGTCGTCCATCGCCCCATCCTCCGGCCGGCGCGTCACGTCACTCGGCCGTCTCCGCGATGCGGGCGGTGAGGAACGCGCGCTCCGCCTCGTTGTCGGTCAGTTCGAGCGCCCGGCGGAAGGCCTCGTTCGCCTCCCGGGGCCGGTCCAGCCGGCGCAGCAGGTCGGCCTTGATCGCGGGCAGGTACCGGTAGCCGTCCAGCCGTTTGTCGTGCTCCAGGGCCTGTACCTCGCGCAGCGCGTCGGCGGCGCCGGCGACCATGGCCACCGCCACCGCGCGGTTGAGCGCCACCACCGGCGACGGCCACACCTTCATCAGCTCGTCGTAGAGCGCGAGCACCTGCGGCCAGTCGGTGTCCGCGTACGTCGGCGCCATGGCGTGCAGGGCCGCGATGGCCGCCTGCAGCCCGAACCGCCCGGCGTTGCCGCCGCGCAGCGCGGCCACCACCAGCCGGTCGCCCTCCTCGATGGCCGCCCGGTCCCAGGCGGACCTGTCCTGCTCCTCGAGCAGCAGCAGCCGCCCGTCCGAGTCGGTGCGGGTGGCCCGGCGGGCCTGGTTGACCAGCAGCAGCGCCAGCAGCCCGGCGACCTCGCGCTGGCCGGGCAGCAGCTCGCGCAGCATCCGGGCCAGATCGAGGGCGCGCTCGGACAGGTCGGCGCGGGTCAGGGTGGCCCCGGACGGCGCGGTGTGGCCGGTGGTGAACAGCAGGTGGACGACGGTGAGCACGGCGTCCACGCGGTCGGGCAGCTCGCCGGCGTCGGGCATCCGGAACGGGATGCCGGCAGCGACGATCTTCTTCTTCGCCCTGGTGATCCGCGCCGCCATGGTCGCCTCCGGGACCAGGAACGCGCGCGCCACGTCCGGCGTGCTCACCCCGCAGACCAGCCGCAGCGTGAGCGCCACCTGCGCCTCGGCGGACAGTGCGGGGTGGCAGCACAGGAAGACCAGCCGCAGCGGGTCGTCGCGCGCCACCGGGTTTTGTGCCTGCTCGGTGGCCTCCGGCTCGACGAGCAGGTGCAGCTTGGACCGCATCGTCCGGGCCCGGCGCAGCGCGTCCAGGGCGTTGCGCCTGGCGGCGGTGGTCAGCCACGCGCCGGGCCTGGCCGGAACGCCGTCGCGGGCCCAGGCGTCGAGCGCGGCGAGGTAGGCGTCCTGCACGCACTCCTCGGCCAGGTCCAGGTCGCGGGTGACCCGCACCGTCGCGGCGAGCACGGCCGCCCACTCCCGGCGGTGCGCGTCGGCGACGGCCGAGGCTGCGTCAGGCCCCGCGTCGGACCCCGCGTCAGACCCCGCTTCAGACACTGTGGAACAGCGGCCGCACCTCGACCCCGCCGTCCATGACCGGGATCAGCTTCCCGATGGCCACCGCCTGGTCCATGTCCCTGGCCTCCACCACGAAGAACCCGGCGAGCACCTCCTTGCTCTCCAGGAACGGCCCATCGGTGACCATTCCGTCCTTGCTGATCGACCTGGTCGCGGCCACCGGCTCCGGCGCCTGGTCGTTGATGATCTTCGCGCCCATCGCCTCGATCTGCTCGGGCACGCGCGCGCAGGCCGCCGCGATCTCGGGCGGGACCGGCTCGGTCCGTTCCCTCTCGTACAGCAAGATCACGTATCTGGGCATCGTCGGTCCTGTTCGTCGTGCCGGCGGGTGTTCGCCTCACCAGCCAACCATCGCGCGCGCCGTGCTATCCAAGGGGGCATGGACGCGTCTCGGCATCACGAGCTGCAGGTCGGCCGGTTCTACGACGAGATCTGGAACCGCCCGGACACCACGGTGATCCCGGAGGTCCTCGCGCCGGACGTCACGTTCCGGGGTTCGCTCGGTGACGTTCGGACGGGGCATGCCGAGTTCGCGGACTACGTCCGGACGGTCACCGGGGCGCTGGCCGACTACCGGTGCGACATCGTCTCGCTCGTCGCCTCGGGCGACCAGGTGGCCGCCCGGATGATGTTCTCCGGCGTGCACCGAGCGCCGTTCCTGGGCTTTGCGCCGACCGGGCGGCGGGTGTCCTGGGCCGGCGCCGCGTTCTTCACGTTCGGCGGCGGGCTGGTCGGTGACCTGTGGGTGCTCGGTGACCTGCACGGACTGCGCGGGCAGCTCGAAGCGTGACGCGGCCCGGGCTGGTTACCGGCCGTGCCCGCCGCCGCCCTTCCCGCCGCCAGACTTCCCGCCGCCGCCAGACTTACCGCCGCCAGACTTGTGGCCGCCGCCCGACCCGCCGCCCGACCCCTTCGAACGGCCGCCGCCACCGCCGTTGCCGTGCGCCTTGGAGCCCCCTCCACCGCGCGCCTTCGAACCTCCGCCACCGGAGTGCCCCCGCGACTGACCGCCGCCGTTGTTGCCGCGCGCCCGCGTCTGACCGCCGTTGTCGCCGCGCGTCCTGGACTGGCCGTCGTTGTTGCCGCGCGCCCGCGTCCGCCCGTCGCTGTCGCCGCGCGTCCCGGACCGGCCGTCGTCGCGCGCCCGAGACCGGTCGTCGTCGCCGCTCCCGGCGCGTTCCGGTGCCCCGTCCCCGTCGGCGCGAGGTGTCGTTGTGCCGCTGCCCTGGGTGCCGCTGCCCTGGGTGCCGCTGCCCTGGGTGCCGCTGCCCTGGGTGCCGCTGCCCTGGCCGGGTTGAGGCTCGGGCTGGCGCTCCGGCGGCGCGGACGGCTGCGCGGGCGGTGGCGTATCGGTGTGCAGGGCGGTGAGCGCCGGTGCGTGGTCTCGATCCGACCCGCCGCCAGACCCGCCAGACCCGCCCGATCCGCCAGCCCCGGACCCGCCGTCCGACCGACTGACCCGCTCGTCCGCGGTGTCCCGCACCGACCGGTTCGTGCCGGCTCCCGGATCGCCCTCGGCGAGCGTCCGCTCGCTCGGCTGCGCCCCCGGCTCCGGCGGCGCGCCCGGTACCGGCGGCGCTCCGGGGATGGCCGGCGTGCCCACCCGCCCGCGATCGGGCTGCGGCGGCGGCAGCACCGTTCCCGGCCCACCCGCCTGCGGCGGCAGACTCGTAGGCGCATGCTGGGTCACCGCGAGCGCCGCGCCGAGGCCGCTGATCGAGACCACCGCGGCGGTCGCCGTCGCGACCTTGGCCCGTTGCCGAATGGCCTGCCGGAACACCTGCTCGGTCGCCCGCCTGTCGGTCCGGTACGACAGCGCGTGCGCGAGGTTGGCCAAGGCTGGATCCGCCCAGGCCTGCACCGCGCGAGCCCCCGCACCACCCCCGGGCAGATCCGGCTCGTCCGGGGCGATCGCCGCCATCCGCCGCGCCAGCGCCAGGTGCGCATCGTCCAGCCGAGCGGCGACGGTGTCCGCCGGCAGGTGCTCCTCCCGCGCGATCTGCTCGCCGGTGAGCCCGGCGACGTGATACAGCGCCAGCATTGTCCTCGGGGCCTCGGGCAGCTCGCCCATCGCGCGGAACAGCGGCCGGGCCGGTGGCGCGATCCACTCGGCCTCGTCGCCGGCCGGCGCCGCGTGCGCGGCCCTCCGCGTCGGCGGCGTCACCCGCATGGCCCGCCGCCGGGTCCATGCCACCGCGTCCGGCAGCGACCGGACGGCCCGCCAGCGCATCCAGGCATCGGTGAAGGCCCGCTGGGCGGCCCGGTGCGCGTGCGCCCGGTCGCCGTGCAACGCGTGCAGCAGCGCCACCAACCCGGCGTAGTTGTCATCGTGGAAGCGCGCGAACTCGGCCTTCCTGGCCGCTCGCGGCCGCCGGGCCCGAACCGCGCTGAATGGGTCCATCCTCAACCCCTCGACTTGCTTCTCGCCCGCGTCGCCGTCGCCGTGGTGCTGGTCATCGGGTCATGGGGAACATCGCGACGCGGGTGGCCCCCCTCACCCGTTCCGCATTCAACCATCACATCGAGTGAACGCGCGGATACGAAGAAGCTCATTCTCGGCCGTGAACCGTCTCGGCGCCACTTCTGTCGGCGGTCGCGGGCACACTGTCGACATGGATCCGCGGCTGGCTCAGGTCGTCGAGAGCCTCTCGGGCGGCAAGGGCCGGGTCTGCTACGTGCTCGACGCGGACTACCGGCTGGCCTGGGTGTCGCGGGAGCTGCGCGGGTTCATCGGGTCCGACGACGACGCCGAGCTCGGGATGGGCGAGCACATCCTGGTCGCGTGGAGCCGGCAGGCGTGGCGGACGGCGGTGACCCCGAGCAGCCTGCGCCGCCTGTCCCGCGAGGCCACGACGCTGCGGCCGACGCCCGAGGAGCTGCCGCCGGAGGCGCGCCAGTTGCTTCCGCCCGAGCTCATGGACGTCCTCGGCACCGTCGAACCGGCCGAGCTGGAACCGGTGCGCTGCGGCACCATCGACTACGTACAACCCGGCCTGCCGACCTACCCGGTCGACTACGTGACGGTGAGCCTGCGCGACGAGCGCGGGGAGCTGTTCGGGACCGTCGCGCTGATGTACCTCGGGCTGCGCCCCAGCCTGATCGCCCTGCTCGGCCGGGGTGACGAGGCGATGTACGAACGGATGGCGCGCGTCATGCAGCCCGAGCGCAGGGGCACCGCGATCCTGTTCGCCGACCTGCAGGCGTCCGGCGAGCTCTCCCGGACGCTGCCCACGGCCACCTACTTCACCCTGATCCGCGAGCTGACCAGCACGTTCGACACCCTGATCGCCGAGAACGGCGGCATCGTCGGCAAGCACGCCGGCGACGGCTGGACCGGGTTCGTGCTCGCGGACGACGCCGGCGGCCCGTCCGCCGCGGTGGCCGGCTGTATGGAGGTCGCGCACCGCCTGCGGGCCTACGCCGCCGACCGGGCCGGCGCCGCGCTGAACCTCCCGCACGGCGCCTCGCTCGACGTCAACGCCGGCGTGCACTGGGGGCCGAGCGTCTACCTCGGCCAGCTCGTGCCGGGCAGCCGCCTGGAGATCACCGCGCTCGGCGATGAGGTGAACGAATGCGCCCGAATACAGCAGTCCGCCCGAAACGGTGACCTACTGGCCAGCAAGCAGGCGGTGGAGCTGCTGGACGCCTCCACCGCGCTCCGGCTCGGCCTCGACCCGGCCCGGCTGACGTACGCGCCGCTGGCCACCATGGACACCGCTACCGAGAAGGCGCGCAGGGACGCCGGAACCGTCGCGGTCGCGGCGATCACGTTGTGAGCTGTGAACTGGGAGAAATAGCTAGGGCCTCCGCGGTGGCAGAGGCCCTTGCATCAGTCAGAGTCCGGGTCGAGGCGAGGGTATCTCCATCCCGAAGTCGAACTCACCGGCTTTGGCGCCGGCTACAAACGCAGCCCATTCGCATTTGTCGAACACATGCGCGGGCTTGGTGGGATCTTTTGAGTCGCGCACGAAGACCGTACCGTCGGGGAGCGATGCAACTTCGACACACTCCGCCTGCGAAAAGCTGCTCTTGCCATACACCACGTCATACCTCCCTCCTGAGTTCTTGAGCGATGTTATCAATGAAACGCAGCGTGGAGGCCGGGTCGAGGGCCCGTGCCCGGAGTTCTTCCAGCAGCGTCCAATAAGGTTGGACCTGGTCGCCTTCGACGTACGAGTCGGTGACGTAACCTTCGATATTTACAATGTCCGAGTCGATGTCGCGTCGAAACGTGAAGTATGTGAACGAGCCTTCGGCGTGGGCTTGGTGCGGCCCGGCGGAGAAGGGCAGGACCCGGAGTGTCACGTTGGGTTCGTTGCCAGCGGAAACCAGCTGTTCTAGCTGGTCAAGCATGATCGCCTGGGAATCGGCCTGCCTGCGGAGCGCGGCTTCGTCGATGATCATGTCGAGGCTTGCCGGGTATTGCTCTCTGGTCAGAACCTCTTGCCTCTGGAGTACCACGCTGACTAACGTGTCGATCTCCGCGGCCGTCCTGGTCGGGTGGAGCGCGGTGAGCAGCGCCCGCGCGTAGTCCGCGGTTTGGAGCAACGTAGGTACGAAGTGGATCACAAAACCGTTGATTTTACTTGCCGCGATCTCGTACTGCATATAATGCTCGGTGATGGGCGGAACGCCGCTGGATGTCTGCTGCCACCAGGGCTCCTCCCGCCCTTCCTTGGCCCACTGGCGCATTCGCTTTCCGAGCTCGGTGTCGACCTGGCCGTAATATCTCAGCAGGTCTCGGACATCGCGTTCTTGCGCGGCGGAGTGGCCCTTTTCCAGCCGACTGAGCTTGCTGGTGGAAATGAGCAGGTCGTGAGCGACCTCGGAGAGGTTCTTGTCGCGCTCGCGGCGCAGCCGGCGAAGCTCCGTGCCGAACCGTCGCCGAGGGATCACCGGGCCAAGGCCCTGGCTGCTGGGCATCGAGCTCCTTACCTCCCGCCGACCGTCGCCCCGCCCCCACCTGGTGATCGAGAAGCACCCGAGGCGCCCAACGAGCCAAGCAAGCGGCGGTTACGACCACAGAATCCCGCCGAGCGATTCTAGTACGGAATCCTCGCCTGGGTTCCCGACATGGGATTGCAGACGGAGATTTCGTCGCTTACGCTACCAGTGACGGTGCCCTGCGCGGCGCCGGGGTGCGGCGGCACAAGCCCCGTGAGGCTCCGGGGGTGGTGGGCCGACCGGTGATCTCCCGGAAGGGGGGTGGTCACATGAGATAGCGAACCGCCGCTGGGCTCAGCTCCGCGTCATGTGTCCGGCCGCCTCGGCCCACACATGAGCAGGCACCCCCAAGATCGTTGCCGCGATCGGAGGTGCCTGCCACGACAACGAACTCCCTCAGGTAGCGCCACACTGCCCGTCTGGAGCCCGCAATGCGTATCGTAGACGTACTTCGCTCAAGTTCGGAACTTTACTCAACAACCGATATTGCAGCGCCCGCCGACGCCGCCTCGAGCGGCCAGAACGCCGTCGCCATCGTCATCATTCTGGTGGCCGTCGTCGCACTGGCCGTGGCCACGACGGCCGGACGCATGCTGGCGGTCGCCATCGCGGCCGCGATCAAGGCCGTCATCGAGCTGGTCGCCACCCTGGCCCGCCTGGCCGGCATGAGCGCGGTGACCGTCGTCCTGATCGCCGTCCTGCTGTACGGGATGCTCCAGTAACACCCGCTCGGCCCGGCTCACCGTCCGCTCCGTTCGGTGGCCGGGCCGCCCGACGTCACGGCCTCGAGCAGCTCGACCAGCGTGGCCCGCTGCCCATCCGTGAGCGGCGCAAAAAGGTCCTCCGCGGCCCGCAGCCGTTGCTCCCGCAGCTCCCTGCGCACGGCGACACCATGATCGGTGAGGTCGAGCAGGACGGCTCGCCGGTTGTCCGGGTCGCTGCGCCGGCGGACCAGGTTCGCCTTCTCCAACGCGTCGACCAGCGGCGTCACCGCGCGCGGCACCACACCGAGCCGCCGCGCCAGCTCCGCCATCCGAGGTGGCGCCTGCCCCCGAGCGATCACCCCGAGCACCCTGGCCTGCGCCGGCGTGACCCCGAACGGCGCGAACCGCTCCGCCTCCATGGCGCGCATCCGCGCCCCCACCCGCAGGAACAGCTCCGCCAGCTCGTCCGTGCGCACCCGCCCGACCGTATCCGCTAAGCCCGAGCGGGCTCGACGAGCAGCTCGGCGAGTCGGTCCGCGAACTCGATGACCCCCCGCAACCGCGCCCCACCCCGCGCCACCCGAAACCCGCGCCGCCGCCCCCGGAACGCCGCCTGGACGGCATGCACCTGCGCCCACCGCCGAACCCGCTCACGATCGAGCTCCGCCGCCTCGGCAAAGACGTCGAGCATGCGATGAACGGCCCCGCCCAGGTCGTCCGCCCGAAGCAACGCCAGCGCCCGCGACTTGAACAACGCGCCGCCGTCGTACGCGGGATCCCCGGCCAGCCCCTTCGGATCGACGGCCAGCCACGGCTCACGATCGGCCCGCAGAATGTTCCCGGCGTGCAGGTCGCCGTGGATCAACGTGTCCGGCTCGTGCGCGTTCGCCGGATGCGGAAACGACACCTTCACCACGCCCGCGCCCCCATCCGCCCGCCGCACCGGCACGATCACCCCCACACCCCCGTGCATCACCTCCCCGTCCGGCACACACCCCCACCGCCCCAACAGCCCGTCCAAGATCCCGGGCAACTCCGTAACCCAGTCCGCCCCCGCCCGCCCCTCCCGCTCAACCGTGCTCCGCGCAAACGCCTCCGGCACCCCAACCACGCCGGCACCCTACGTGCCCGGCTACCTCGGACGGCTTCGACAACCACGAGGCTTGGGGTTCGTGTGTCAAAAGATGCCCACGGGTTCGATCGACGCCGGGCGCTGAAAAGGATCAAAGCACACTCCGTCGGACAGGCTACCCAGTTGAGCACTGGTCGTCGTAGCATGCCCGGATCGGTTTCTCCGATCGCGCACGTGGACCAGAGAGGTGTCTAGTGTGAAATCACTAGCAGAAGTGCGTCAGATGAGGGAGGAATGGTCACCGGAGGGACGTAAGGCCACTCTTGGCGCCTTTCTTGGGCTAACGATCGACTTTTACGACATTTATCTGCCGGTCGTTGCCCTTACTCCGGCGATCGCTCTGTTCATCCCGACCGGCCTGCCGCCCACGACGAAGGTGACCATCAGCTTCATGGTCCTCGCGGTGACCTTTCTCGGCCGGCCGGTCGGCGCCTTCATCTTCGGCCACCTGGGCGACGTGCTCGGGCGCAAACGGACGACGATGATCGCGGTCGCGGGGTTCGGGGTGATGACCGGCCTGATCGGAGTGCTTCCCGGCTACGCTTCGTGGGGGATGGCGGCGCCCGTCCTGCTGCTTGCCCTCCGTTTCGTCGGTGGCATCTTCATGGGTGGGGAGTACACCAGCGCAAACCCGCTCGCGCTGGAGACCGCTCCCAAGCGGCTGCGCGGCCTGATCGGCGGTGTCATTCAGTCGGCGTACCCGGTCGGATACATCGCGGTCTCCGCCACGGTCGCCATTATTCTCACCATGCTGCCGTCCGACACGCTCGAATCTCCCTACGTTCAGTACGGCTGGCGGATCCCATTCTTCGTGGGCGCCGGGCTCGCGTTTCTGTTCCTCTTCTACTACTGGTTCGTGGCCGAGTCGGAGATCTGGAAGAGCACGCGGAGCAAGGAGCCGGTCAATGCACCGCTGCGCGAGCTCTTCTCCGGCCAGAACTTCCGCAACTTGTCCCAGGTCTTCCTCCTGATGCTCGGCCTGTGGTTGGGGGTGCAGACCGCCATCTCACTGCCGCCCACCCTGATGCAGACCTACTTCAAGCTGCCGGCCGGGCCGGTAACCGACGGATTCTTGGTCGGGTATGCGTTTCTCTTCTTCGGCTTCATCGCGATGGCCCTGCTCGGCCAGGCCTTCGGGCGCCGACGGATGCTGATCCTGTCCGGTGTGTGGACCTTCAGCGTCGGCACGGTGTGCTACTGGTTGATGCTCGAGAACATTCGTGCGGGCGGCGCGTTCGCCGCCACGGTGGCGCTACTCACGATCACGCTCCTGCTCACCGTTGCGCCGTGGGGAATTGTCACGACCTACATCAGTGAGCGGTTCCAGACGGGGATTCGATCCTCCGGGTATGGGATCGGGTACAGCCTCGCCGTCATTCCGACCGCGTTCTCCAGCTTCTACCTCAGCGGGCTCAGCCATTTCATGCCTTACTACCTGGGGCCGCTCGTGTTGATGGTGCTTGCCGGAGTCCTGGTCGTCGTCGGTGCGTGGATCGGACCGGAGACCCGAGATGTGGACATGGCGACGATGACACTGGTGCCGGAACCAGAACGGGGGACCTCCGCCGTCTGAACAACGAGGGGTGCCCGCCCCGAACAACCGCTACCTGTTCGGCATCGCCGCCGCCCAGAACTCCCAGGTAGAGATCATCGACACCGTCTCCGTCGACGTGGCGTGCGTTTCATTACGCGGAGCGATCGTCCTCGCGTCACGACTCGTGTTGGGCGGCACTAGGCTTCTCGGTAGGTGCTTGAGGGCGTTTCCGGCGGCGCCATGCTCCCAACAGGAGTTTGGTAGATGCGAATGCGATGCTAGTCAGTAGAACTAATGTGATGATTGCACTGGCGAGGGTTCCATCTTTCTGGTATGTGCCTTGAAAGATCAGAACTAGCCCTGTGGCGATCAACGCCGAACAAGATAACAGGACTGAGCCGAGCGCCGCCATCCAGGCCCATCTCACAATAGTGCGGAAGTGTGATTCCAACTGGCCGAGAAGCATCGCGCGTTGATCTAGCTGAGTTGAAGGAATGCCCGGATTCGGGTCCTGTGATGTACCGAGGAAAGCGCTCGATCGAGATCCATCGGGTTCCAGCGGTCGGAGGTTTCCAGAATCGCTGACCCCCACGGCAGGTGCTGGACCCTCCCCGCGGGGTGGCTGAGTGTTGGTCCGTATCCGTATCGCTCGGGGGCTCGGCGTAATAGTCTTGGTGAACTGTCGGCGTAAGACCAGATCACCGCTCGTGTCGTCGGCCCTGCTCATCGGGCGAGGCAGGCCTCGTCGAGCCAAATTGATGCGCAACATCCTTGTTATCGCGTCGAGCGTGAGTGTAGTTCCAGGAGGGGGCTGTGTGGACAATATCGAAATCAACTCACCGGTAAAGGCGGTATATCGTTCACCCGGCACCGAACGGGAGATCTGGTTGGCCTCGCTCGAAGTGATTATGTAGGTCCCGCTGATCCGAATCTGCTGAAAGACCGCGGAGTCTGTTGACATTGCACCGATCGCTCTGCCGGAGAAGCAGCAGTCCAGGATGAGAACTCGAATGGCGGCGGGGCTGTCTTCGATAGTTTGTCGTATCCATGAGAACGGGACCGCCGTGCCTTCTAGCTGATACAGATCAGGGTCTGTCTCACGAACGGTCAGCTGAAGATCACCGTTGCGGTCGAGCACGCCGTGGCCGGCATAGTACAGGAGCAGGACGTCCTCGGCGGTTTCGGCGGCACGCCCGAGGCGTCGCATGAAGCTTCGCGGCGAATCCGGACTGTCCACCACCGTGCAGTTTGCATGTGTGAACACACCGCTGGCTGGGTCGCACAGTACCTTCTCCAGGCCGGAGAGGTTGCCTCGGACGGCCGGGAGGTTTGAGAACTTTTCGTTGTGCTCGTAGTCGCTCGTGCCAATCAGTACCGCCCGCGAAAGTCGCGTTACTGGGATTCTGATCACTGTATGCTACTCGTCGGTCGCGAGAAAGTTGAGAACCTTGTCGACCACGGCGTCCGGATCATGCACCGCGGCGAGGTCCAGGGTCGTTTCTGTCCCATCAGGTCTCTTGAGCTGTATGCGGACAGATGTCCCGACCTGGCGCTGCGAGAGCCATGTGAACAGCGAGCGAACGAAGATCGTTGCGGCCCCTCCGCTGCCTAGGGCTATGGCGACAGCGTCCAGTGCTCCGCCCATGTCGCCAGGTTCGATTGAGTGTTCGGTGAGTCGGACCCGGCCGCGCAACTCACTTTCAGAACGCAACCACTGCGCCAGTGAGCGCAGCCCATGTGGTGCGTCGTCAAGTCTGACATGCGCGACGCCCCGCTCCATGACATCCTCCTGTGCGCCAAAGTCGCCACGGTCGAGCACGATCTCCTAGCAATCGGTTCGCGCCGGGCCGATGCTCCGTTACCCGCGGTCTATTAGAGACCGAGCGTCACACGTAGGGAGAGCGTCGAGCCGTCGGGCGGGCCTAGAAGTGTACTGGTCCTGGGGCTCGGTCAGCCAGCCGTTGAACCTTCGTGGTTCAACGGCCGTCGCTGCCTTGGTTAAGACACGCTCGAATCTGTCGGCGCAGGCAGAGATGCCGGCGTTGGGTGCCCGGTTGAGGGTGGAGCCGCCTGAGGGAGTCGAACCCTCGACCTACGCATTACGAGTGCGTCGCTCTGACCGACTGAGCTAAGGCGGCGTGGTGCTCCGACAGTCTATCGGGCGGGTCGCGCGGGGGTGCGGGCGGCGGGTCAGCCGTGGTGGAGGACGGTGAGCATGGCTTCTACGGCTATGCGGGGTTTGACGTTGAGGTCGATGGCGTCTCGGCAGGCCAGGACGGCTTCCAGGCGGCGGAGGGTGGACTCGGGGGTCCAGGTGGCGGCGGCTTGGTGGGCGTCCTGGGAGCGGTCGGGGTGGGTTGGGGGGACGGGGGCGGCGAAGCGGGCGGCCAGGACGTCGCGGTAGAAGCCGGCGAGGTCGACCAGGGCGCGGTCCAGGGCGTCGCGTTGGTTGCGGGTGGAGCGGGAGCGTTGGCGGCGTTCGAGTTCGCGTTCGGCGGCTTTGGCGCCTCGTTGGGCGGAGGCGACGCCTTTGCCGGTGCCGCCGGCGCCCATGGCGGTGGCCAGCGCCTCGCGTTCGGCGGCGTCGCGGGTGCCGGCGATGGCGGCGGCCTCGGCTTCGGCGGAGCCGATCAGGGTGTCGGCGGCCTGGAAGACCTCGGTGTAGCCGTGCAGGGACAGCGGGAGGGAGAGGGCCTGGTCGCGGCGGGTGCGGGCTTCCGGGTCGCGGGCCAGGCGGCGGGCTCGGCCCACGTGGCCGCCGCAGACGGAGGCCGCCCAGGTCGCGGTGTCGGGGTCGATGCCGTCGCGGTTGGTGAGGACGTCGGCTATGGCGGGGGCGGGGGGAGTGCGGAGTGGCACCAGGCGGCAGCGGGAGCGGATGGTGACGGGCACGTCGTCGGGGTGGTCGGAGGGGGCGCAGAGCAGGAAGACCGTGCGGTCGGAGGGTTCTTCCACCGCTTTGAGCAGGGCGTTGGCGGCGCCTTCGGTGAGGCGGTCGGCGTCGGCGATGATGACGATCTGCCAGTTGCCGGTGCTCGGCCAGCGGGCGGCGATCTGGACGAGCGCGCGCATCTCGGACACCGAGATGGACAGGCCTTCGGGGACCACCTCGCGGACGTCGGAGTGGGTGCCCGCGAGCACGGTGCGGCAGGCCTGGCAGTGTCCGCAGCCGCCGTTCTCGCACTGCAGGGCCGCCGCGAAGGCTCGGGCGGCCACCGAGCGGCCGGATCCGGGTGGGCCGGTGAACAGCCAGGCGTGCGTCATCGCCCTCGGGTCCTCGGCGGCCGCCGAGAGGACGGCTATCGCCTTGTCCTGGCCGACCAGGTCGGCCCATACGCCGTCTGCCACGACACCATCATGCCGTCCGGGCCGTGCGCGCAGCGAACCGGCGTCCGGCGGGACGTGGCGAAAAGAAGGGCGTCGAACCCCCGGTCCGACGCCCTTCTCACAGGAGAGTAACTCGTGGCTCAGTTCTCCGAGCTGTTGTTCTGCTCGCAGTCGCCGGTGTTGTTCTGCTCGTTCTCGGCCTTACCGAGAGACGCGAAGGCCCCGTCGGTAATGCCGATGTGGTTGCCGCACGCCTGGACGGGGTTCTGGTAGGTGGTGTTGTTCGTATTCGAGTCGCCACGCTGGTCGGTGTCGCTCGCGAATGCGAACGGGGTTGCCGCCACGACGGCCGCCGCCGCGACCGCCACAACGATTCCGGCCTTCTTCAGCACTGTATCTCCTCTTCGATCGGCGGCGTCTCCGCCGCCCGGGGGGTCTAGCCAGTGAACTTTGGTCTGGGGAGCCCCACTGGCTGGAATTGAGAGTACCGAATCTGGCCGGCGGCACAATGGATTCCAGGAAAGTTCTTGATCTTGCTGTACGTGTTCAGTGGAAGAGTTACGTCTACTTTCGAGTGGGATGGCAGACCTATTCGAGGGATAGGGTCAACCAATAGGGGGAGCCGGCGCCGGGCTCAGGGCTGATGGCGCAGGGGCGCGGTGTGGACCAGGGGGCGGATGGCGTCGCGGACCCGGTGGTGGACGACGTCGGGCGGGGCGTCGGCGTCGATCACGAGGTAGCGGTGGGGCTCGGCGGCGGCCGCCCTGCGGGTGGGCCATCCGCGCATGCGCAGGTGCTCCTCGGCGAGGGTGAGCGGGTCGGGCTGGTCGGGGTCGGTGGGCGGGCGGTCGAGCAGGACCGTCACGTCCGGGCGCAGCCGGCCGGTGGCCCAGCCGGCCAGGCTGTCCAGCTCGGCGGCGTCCAGCTCGGCGGGGTCGGGGGCCAGGCGGCTGGACAGGAACCTGTCCACCACGACGATGGCGCCGGACCGCAGCGCCGGGAGGATCTCGCGCTCCACCACGTCGGCGCGCACTGCGGCGGCGGCCAGCGCGCGCGCTCGCGGGCCGGTCAGCTCGCCGGCGAGCAGGGCGTCGGCGCCGGGCTCGGCGGGCTCGGCCACCGGGTGGCCCTCGGCGCGCAGCCAGTCGGCCAGCCGCGCGGCCTGTTCGGCGGACTCGTCGGGGGTGCCGCCCTCGACGGCGACCAGCACGCCCGTCGGGGGGCGGCGGGGGCCCCTGCGCAGCGCGCCGAGCAGGTCGGGGAGCAGCGGTTCGGAGCGCCTGTCGTCCATCTGGTGGTAGGCGAGCACGCCGACCAGGGAGGCGATCAGGCCGGCGGCGCCGAGCACGGTGCGGGTGCCGTCCACCGGCAGCGTGGTGCCGAAGACGTGGACGGTGCGGGTCTGGACCAGGCCGACGGCGACCGGGACCACGGACATCGAGGCCAGCAGGTCCAGGCGGACGATGGACTGCACGAACGCGACCACCCGGCCGCGCACCTCGTTGGCGACCTGGGAGCCGATGATGGTCAGGCCGGTCAGGAACGCGGCGCCCGCGCAGGCGCCCACCATCGCCACCGTGACCAGCGCGACGAACAGGTGCGGGGCCAGCGCGACCAGCACCAGGCTCAGGCCGGCCGCCACGATCGCGGCGCCGAACAGGCGGTTGTGCGGCAGCCGGCGGGCCAGCCGGGGCGCGGCGCCCATGCCGGTGGCCATCCCGATGAACACCGAGACGAACAGCATCCCGTACGCCGCGTCGCCACCGCCGAGGTTGGTGGCGTACAGCTTGGCCAGCGCGATCACCGCGCCGCCGGCCGCGAACGCGCCCATGATGCCGATCACCAGCCCGCGCATCAGCGGCGTCGACCCGACGAACCGGGCGCCGTCGCGCAGCAGCGCGAGCAGGCTGGTGCCGGGCTCCCTGGCGCGGCCTGGCGAGCGGCCGGAGATCTCCGGGATGGCGGCCCAGACGGTCAGCGCGGTGAGCAGGTAGCCGCCGCCGTTGATCATCAGTGCGATGTAGACGGTGGTGGTGGGGCTGGGGTGCTCGCCGATCAGCTTGCCGACCGTGGACACGGCGGTGAACAGGCCGGACGCGACGATCACGGCGACGCCGTAGGTCATCGCCAGGCTCAGTTGGTTGGCGGTCTCGACCTGGTCCTTGCGGCGCAGCAGGTTCGGGATCGAGGCGTCCTTGGCCGGGATCCAGAACATCGAGCAGATCTCGATCAGGAACGTGGCCGCGAACAGCCACCACAGCGACCCGACCAGCGGGATCGAGAAGAACAGCCCGAACCGCGCCAGGTCGCAGATGACCATGAGCTTGCGCCGGTCGAACTTGTCGGCCAGCGCGCCGGCCAGCGGGCCGAGCACCAGCGCGGGCAGCAGCCTGGTGGCCACCACGCCGCCGAGCGCGAAGCTCTGCGCCTGGTAGCCGGTGGTCAGCTGGGTGGCCAGCGCGGACAGGGCGAGCAGTGACAGCCAGTCACCGGTGGAGGCCAGGGCGGTGACCAGCCAGAGCCGCCGGAACGAGGGGATCGCGAGCACGCCGCGCACCCGGTGGGTGACGGAGGAGGGCAGCTCGAGGGCGCCGGCGGGCGCGTGGTCCGGGCCGATCGCGCCTCACCTCCTTGCGGCGGTGGGCCGCACCGTCGGCGGCCCCCTAGGGGTGCACCCAGGGTAGCCGTCGAACCTAAGTGTGCTCTTAGGTGCTAGTGGGTGGTCAGCAGGCTGACGATGGTCTCGATCACGATCACGAGGAAGATCACGACGAATACGGCGGTGAACAGCAGCGAACCGAGGCGGCTGCGGGACCCTCGGGTCAGGCCGGTGAGGCCGGGGTCTTCGCGGCTGCGGCCCACGGGCGGGCGGAAGTCGCCGAACGCCGAGTGCACCACCGGGCCGATGGGCGAGGGCTCGGGGCGGGCGCGGTGGGGCCGGCGCGGGGTGGAGCGGCTCGGGTCGGACGAGTGCGGGGCCGCGCGGCCAGGACGGGTGGCGGACCGTTGAGGGGCGGCCTGTGCGGGCTTGCTGGCCTTGGGTTCGGCGGCCCTCGGCTCGGGTGCTCTTGGTTCCGGGGCTGGGCGTTCGGGGGCCCGGCGTTCTCGGTGTGGAGCTGACGCACGGGGTTCGGCGGGGCGGGGTTCGGGGACGTCGTCGCTGTCCAGCTCGGCCAGGAGGTCGGCGAGGGTGTCGTCGTCCAGCTCGGGGACTCGGGGGTCCCAGAGCGGGGGCAGCGTGTCGTCCGTGATCCGGGGCAGCAACGGGTCGGTGCGCTCCGATGGCCGGATGGCGCCGCCGTCGAACCGGGACTCGCTGCTCACAGCGGTCGAGGGTAACCCCGGACACGCCCGGTTCGTGGCAAGTTCGCCGAACCGGGCGGCCCGCTAACGGGTCACGCGGGGGTGGTCGCCTTTTTGCGGCGGGTGGTACGGGCGGTGCGCTTGGGTGCGGACCCGGCCTTGGCGCGGCGCTCGGCGAGCAGCTCGGCGGCGCGTTCGTCGGTGAGCGTCTCCACGCTGTCGCCCTTGCGCAGCGACGCGTTCGTCTCGCCCTCCGTGACGTATGGGCCGAACCTGCCGTCCTTGACCACCATCTGCTTGCCGGTGGCCGGGTCGTTGCCCAGCTCGCGCAGCGGCGGCGCGGCGGCGGCCCGGCCTCGTCCGCGCTGCTTGGGCTGCGCGTACAGCTTGAGCGCCTCGTCCAGGGTGACCGTGAAGATCTGGTCCTCGCCGGACAGCGACCGCGAGTCGGTGCCCTTCTTCAGGTACGGGCCGTAGCGACCGTTCTGCGCGGTGATCTCCTCGCCGGACTGCGGGTCGGTGCCGACCACCCTGGGCAGCGACAGCAGCTTGAGCGCGTCGTCCAGCGTCACGGTGTCCAGGGTCATGGACTTGAACAGCGAGCCGGTGCGTGGCTTGGGCTGCTTGGACTTCGGCGTGTCCGCGTCCGGCTCGGGCAGCAGCTCGGTCACGTACGGGCCGTAGCGGCCCTCCTTGGCCACGATCTCGTGACCGGTCACCGGGTCGGTGCCCAGCGAGCGGCCCTCCTGCGGCACCGAGAACAGCTGCTCGGCGATCTCGGCGGTCAGCTCGTCGGGCGGCAGCTCGTCGGAGAGGTTGGCCCGCTGGGACTGGCCATCGACGATCCGCTCCAGGTACGGCCCGTAGCGGCCCACCCGGACCACCACCTCGCGGCCCTCGGCGTCGCTGAACAGCGGGATCGCGTTGATCTCCCTGGCGTCGATCTCCTCCAGGTTCACCCCGACGAGCTTCTTCAGCCCGCCCGAGCGCGCCACCGAGCTCTCCGGGGCGCGGTCCTCGGACGCGCCGAAGTAGAACCCGGACAGCCAGTCGGTGCGCTGCTGGGCGCCGGCCGCGATGGAGTCCAGCTCGTCCTCCATGGCGGCGGTGAAGTTGTAGTCGACCAGCCGGCCGAAGTGCCGCTCCAGCAGCCCGACCACGGCGAACGCCACCCAGGACGGCACCAGGGCGCTGCCCTTCTTCCAGACGTAGCCGCGGTCCTGGATGGTCTTGATGATGCTGGTGTACGTCGACGGGCGGCCGATGCCCAGCTCTTCGAGGGCCTTGACCAGCGACGGCTCGGTGTAGCGGGCCGGCGGGTTGGTGGAGTGGCCCTCCGGGTTGAGCTCCTCGGCGGTCAGCGGCTGGCCCTCGGTGAGCGCGGGCAGCCGGCGCTCGGCGTCGTCGGCCTCGCCGCCGGTCTGCTCGTCCAGCGACTCCACGTAGGCCTTGAGGAAGCCGGCGAACGTGATGGTGCGCCCGGACGCGGCGAACGTGCACTCCTCGCCGGTGGCCGCGGTGCCGGTGACCCGCACGGACACCGTGGTGCCGCGCGCGTCGGCCATCTGGGAGGCCACCGTGCGCTGCCAGATCAGCTCGTAGAGGCGGAAGTCGTCGCCGTCCACCTCGTTGGCGATCTGGCCGGGGGTGCGGAAGGTCTCGCCGGCCGGGCGGATCGCCTCGTGTGCCTCCTGGGCGTTCTTGACCTTGCGGGTGTACTGGCGGGGCTTGTCCGCCACGTAGGCGTCGCCGTAGAGCTGGCGGGCCTGGGAGCGGGCGGCGGCGATGGCCGACTCGGACAGCGTGGTCGAGTCGGTACGCATGTAGGTGATGTAGCCGTTCTCGTACAGCCGCTGCGCGGAGCGCATCGTCCGCTCGGAGGAGAACCGCAGCTTGCGGCCGGCCTCCTGCTGCAGCGTGGAGGTCATGAACGGGGCGTACGGGCGGCGGGTGTACGGCTTGGACTCGACGCTCGCGACCTCGAAGGGCCGCCCGTCGAGGGCCTCGGCCAGCCGGCGCGCGCTCGCCTCGTCCAGCGCGAGTGCGTTGCCGCGCAGCTGGCCGTCGGGGCCGAAGTCGCGGCCTGTGGCGACCTTGGTGCCGTCCACGGAGACCAGCCGGGCGCCGAAGCTGCGCGGCTCGTCCGTGCTGGTCGCCTTGGGGTCGGTGCCGAGCACTGTGCCGAAGACGCTGGAGATGTCCCAGTAGCCGGCGGAGACGAACGCCATCCGCTCGCGCTCGCGCTGCACGATGATGCGGGTCGCCACGGACTGCACCCGGCCCGCCGAGAGCTTCGGCATGACCTTCTTCCACAGCACGGGCGAGACCTCGTAGCCGTAGAGCCGGTCCAGGATGCGGCGGGTCTCCTGGGCGTCGACCAGGTCCTGGTCCAGCTCGCGGGGGTTCTCGGCGGCGGCGCGGATGGCCGGCTCGGTGATCTCGTGGAACACCATGCGGCTGACCGGGACCTTGGGCTTGAGCGTCTCCAGCAGGTGCCAGGCGATCGCCTCGCCCTCGCGGTCACCGTCCGTCGCGAGCAGCAGCTCGTCGACGTCCTTGAGCGCGCCCTTCAGCTCGGTGACGGTCGCCTTCTTCTCCGGCGTGATCACATAGAGCGGTTCGAACGCGTTGTCCACGTCCACCCCGAGCCGCGCCCAGGACTCGCCCTTGAACTTGGCCGGCACGTCGGCGGCCCCGCGCGGCAGGTCCCTGATGTGACCTCGCGACGACTCGACGACATAGTTCGAGCCCAGATACGACGCGATCTTGCGCGCCTTCGCGGGCGACTCGACGATCACCAGCCGGCGGCCGCCGGCTCCGTTCGCCGTGCCGTTCCGCCGCCCGCTCGCGCCGTTGCCCGCGCCGGACTTACCGCCGCCCGAGGCCTTGCCGCTCTTCCGGGCCGCGCCCCCGCTCGTCCTTCCCGCTGCCACTTCCGCTTCCGTTCCCTTTCCTCCGGCGCTTGCTCGCAGGTTCGTCAAGCGCCACCAGCCGCCCCCCGCAAGGCAGCACTCGCCAGATTGGCACATCCGACCCGGCTCCCGCACACCGCCTTTGTTCGCGTATGCCGACCGAGGCGGAGCGTAACCTCAGCGTCAACCCGTCACACTCGTCTCGTCATCCTCAACCTCACCGCCGTTCCCGTCTAGACCGACCGTCGGTCTAGTCCGCGGCGGCTCCGAACCCGGCCAGTGCGCCTCCGATGCGTGCTCCGGCGGAGGGCCGACCAACTCGGCCAACCGGCGCAGTCGCCGTAGCCCGGACAACCGCAACGCCGGCCCGGCGCCGCGCGGACCCAGCCGCATGTTCGGCAGCCCGATCCGGGTCACCGCCTCGGCCAGTGGAGCGTGGGTCTGCGGGGCGTGCGGGTCCAGCTTCAGCAGGTACCCGGAGCGGCGGTCGGGTATACCGGCCGCGAGCACCCACATCCTCAACAACGCGCCGTCCAGCGCGAATTCCTCCGGCACCGCCTTGACCGCGCCGTGGCTCCACTGACCAGCCAGTTCGACCAGGTCGCGGCGGAACGCGGTGCGCAGGACCAGCGAGCCCGACTCGGTGCCCGCCAGCTCGGTCTGGATGCCGCGCGCGGCCGCCTCGGCGGCCAGTGGCCGGGCCCGGCCCGGGTCGGTGAGCACGATGCTCAGCCGGGCGGTGTCGCTGGCGCCGAACCGGACCACCTGGGCCGGCCCGCAGAGCAGCCCGGCGAGGTCGTCCAACCGGACGTCCCGCGCCTCGGCGGAGAAGAAGGAGAGCTGCGCCACGGCGAGCACGGTAGAACACCCGTTCGATGGTTGGGTGAAGACGCGCCGGTGCGGCTCATCCATCTGACGAGGCGGCGGACGGCCGGCGAAAATGAGTCACAGATCACACCTGATACGGGGTGCCGCACGCCACGTTTCTGCGCCATAGCGTGCCGACGCACGTGCGAGTGCACGTTCACGCAGGTAGAGGGCTCGCTCGCACACCCACTCTGTGCCTCGCACACGCGCTGAAACAGGTGTGCGGGGTACGAAGTCGGTGTGTGGGCGCCCACCCGAAAACGCCGCGCCGCCCGCCCCCTGGGTGGGGACGGGCGGCGCGGCGGGTGCGGTTAGACGTGGGACTCGGCGGGGGCGTCCGCGATGGACGTGGACCGCCGCTTGGAGACCACGATCGCCGCGACGATGATCGCCACCGCGATGATGGCGATGGCGTACCGGAACGGCGCCGAGGCGTCGGTGCCGACGGAGAACGCCACCACCGCCGGGGCGATCAGCACCGAGACCAGGTTCATGACCTTGATCAGCGGGTTGATCGCCGGGCCGGCGGTGTCCTTGAACGGGTCGCCGACGGTGTCGCCGATGACGGTGGCCGCGTGGGCCTCGGAGCCCTTGCCGCCGTGGATGCCGTCCTCGATCAGCTTCTTGCCGTTGTCCCAGGCACCGCCGGAGTTGGCCAGGAAGATGGCCATCAGGGTGCCGGTGGCGATGGCGCCGGCCAGGTAGCCGGCCAGCGGGCCGACGCCGAGGCCGAAGCCGACAGCGATCGGCGCGAAGATCGCCAGCAGCCCGGGGGTGGCCAGCTCGCGCAGCGAGTCCCGGGTGCAGATGTCGACCACCCGGCCGTACTCCGGCCGCACGGTGCCCTCCATGATCCCGGGGTTGTCCCGGAACTGGCGGCGCACCTCGAACACGATCGCGCCGGCCGCGCGGGACACCGCGTTGATGGCCAGCCCGGAGAACAGGAACACCACGGCCGAGCCGATCACCACGCCGACCAGCGTGTTCGGGCTGAACACCTGGAAGTTGAACGAGCGCGGCAGCTGGGCGAGCGTGACCCCGGTCTGGTCCAGGGCGGTGGAGATCGCGTCGCGGTAGGAGCCGAACAGCGCGGTCGCGGCCAGCACGGCCGTGGAGATCGCGATGCCCTTGGTGATCGCCTTGGTGGTGTTGCCCACCGCGTCCAGCTCAGTGAGGATGTCGACGCCCTCGCCGGTCACGTCGCCGGACATCTCCGCGATGCCCTGCGCGTTGTCGCTGACCGGGCCGAAGGTGTCCATGGCCACGATCACGCCGACCGTGGTGAGCAGGCCGGTGCCGGCCAGCGCCACCGCGAACAGCGCGACCGTCACCGAGACGCCGCCGAGCAGGAACGCGCCGAACACCGCCGCGCCGATGACCAGCGCGGTGTACACGGCGGACTCGTAGCCGATCGCGATCCCGGCCAGGATGACGGTGGCCGCGCCGGTGCGGGCGGAGTCGCCGACCTCCTTGACCGGCTTGTGCTCGGTGCCGGTGTAGTAGCCGGTCAGCCACAGGATGATGCCGGCCAGCACGATGCCGACGATCACCGAGACGGACGCGATGACCTGCGGGTTCGACCCGGCGGCGTCGGTGACCACGGTGGTGTCGGTCGGGCCGTTGAGCTTGGCGAAGCTGTTCGGCAGGTAGACGAACGCGGCGATGACGCACAGCACCGCGGAGATGACCGCCGAGATGTAGAAGCTGCGGTTGATCGCCTTGAGGCCGCCCTCGCCGGTGCGCGCCTTGGTGATGTACACCCCGATCACGGCGGTGACCACGCCGATGGCCGGCACGATCAGCGGGAACAGCAGCCCGTGCAGGCCGAACGCCGCCGAGCCGAGGATCAGCGCGGCGACCAGCATGACCGCGTAGGACTCGAACAGGTCCGCGGCCATGCCGGCGCAGTCGCCCACGTTGTCGCCCACGTTGTCGGCGATGGTGGCGGCGTTGCGCGGGTCGTCCTCGGGGATGCCCTGCTCGACCTTGCCGACCAGGTCGGCGCCCACGTCGGCGGCCTTGGTGAAGATGCCGCCGCCGACCCTCATGAACATGGCCAGCAGCGCGGCGCCGAAGCCGAAGCCCTCCAGCACCTTGGGCGCCTCGCCGGCGTAGACGAACACCACCAACGCGGCGCCGAACAGGCCGAGGCCGACGGTGAACATGCCGACCACGCCGCCGGTGCGGAACGCGATCCGCATCGCCTTCTCCCGGCCGCCGTCCTCCCGCGAGGCGGCCGCGACCCGGATGTTCGCCCGGGTGGACAGCCACATGCCGAGGTAGCCGATGGCCGCGCTGAACGCCGCTCCGATCACGAAGAACAGCGAGCGTCCGATCCGCTCGCCCCAGTTGTCGGCCGGTAGCGCGAGCAGCAGCAAACACACGATCGCGCCGAAGACACCGAGCGTGCGGAACTGACGGTTGAGGTACGCCGAGGCACCCTCCTGCACCGCGCGACCGATCTCCTGCATACGCTCGGTGCCCTGGCCGGCGGCCAGCACCTCCTTGCGCAGCACGAAACCGATCACAAGCGCGGCGAGGGCGACCACGGCGACCACACAGACCACTGTGCGGTCACTCCCGGAGAGCTCCAGTGAGCTCGCCGCGAGAATGTGCCGGGACATCCGTCCTCCTGGTTGAAATCGCATTCACCAACGGGGGGACGGTGAGATCAGTACTGACCCTGGACCGATCCCTCACGTTGCTCACGTGGCGGCGCCGACTAGTTGAGCTGGTCAGCGACACCTGATGCCGCCGCAGTGTATGTGTGTGCCCTGTGCGCTCGCGGCACGGGTGTAGCAGTTCCACCCGGCCGTGCGGCCGAGAGTGACGGCCGCCATAGCCCGCCTACGGCTTGCGCCCGATCCCGCCGTACTGCGCGATGGGCTCGATGGTGCCGATCTCGACCGGGTCCGGCCGCCACTGGGTGACCGGCACCAGGCCGGGCTCGACCAGCTCCAGGCCGTGGAAGTAGCCGCGCAGCTGCTCGACGGTGCGCAGGTTGTAGGCGACGGCGCCGGTCTCGGCGTACTGCTCGGCGGCCTCCCGGTGCGCCCGGCCGGAGTCGGTGCCGTCGGCCACCACCAGGAAGCTTCCGGGTACGAGCGGGGCGGTCAGCCGGTCGATGATGCCGACGGCCTCGTCCGCGTCGGCGATGTGTCCCATGATCCCCATCAGCATCACCGCGACCGGGCGCCTGAAGTTCAGCACGTTGCGCGCGTCGGCGAGGATCCGCGCGGGGTCCTCCAGGTCGGCGTCGATGTAGGTGGTGACGCCCTCGGCGGTGGTGTTGCGCAGCAGCGAGCGGGCGTGGGTGAGCACCACCGGGTCGTTGTCCACGTAGATGATCTTGGACGCCGGGGCGACGGCCTGGGCCACCTCGTGGGTGTTGTGCATGCTCGGCAGCCCGGCGCCGATGTCCAGGAACTGCCGGATGCCGACCTCGCCGGCCAGGTACCGCACCGCGCGGACCAGGAACTGCCGGGTCTGCACGGCCACCGTGCGGATGCCCGGGTACACCCGCGCCCAGGCGTCACCGGCCTCGCGGTCGACGGCGTAGTTGTCGGTGCCGCCCATCCAGTAGTTCCACACCCGTGCCGAGTTCGGTGTCACGTAGTACTCCCTCGGGAGGTAGCGCAGCGAGAAGTCGATCGGCTCGTTCGGCATCGGTGGGGTCATCGCGTGGTCCTGACGTACATCACGCTCACGGCCAGCGCCGCCGCGACCGCCACCGCGCAGGCGGCGAACGCGGTGGTGTATCCGGACGCTTCCGGCGATCTGGTGGCCGCGTTGACCGAGCCGGCCAGGATGGCACCGACGGCCGCCGAGCCGACCGAGTTCCCGACCGCGGACGTGATGCCCAGGACGCCCGTCGTGACGCCCGAGCGCTCCGGTCCGACCTGTTCCAGCAGGACGATCTGGGCCGAGGTGTAGCAGGCCAGGTTCCCCATCGCGTAGATGCCGACGCCGATCATGAACGCGATGACCGAGGCGTTTCCCGTGGCGAACACGAGGTAGGCGCAGATGCACAGGGCGGCGCCGATGCGCAGCGTGACGTCGTACCCGATGCGGCCGCCGAGCCGGCGCAGCGGGCTGGCCGCCAGTAGCGCGCCGAGCGCGGTCGGGATGGCGTAGAGCGCGGTGTGCGGGCCGTCGAACCCGAACCCGTAGCCCACTCGTGCGGGGCTGGCCTGGCTGAACTGGGCGACCGCCGAGATCGCGCCGTAGACCCCGAACGCGACGAGGAACGTGGCCAGGTTCGGGCCCCAGACCGCCCGTTCGCGCAGCGACGCGGTGTTTACCAGCGGTTCGGCCACCCGGCTTTCGACCAGCCACCATGCGGCGAGCGCGACCACCCCGCCGGCGAGCAGCGCGACGGTGCGCGGGGCCGACCATCCGGCGGTGCCACCGCTGCTCAGCCCGAGCAGCAACGCCACCAGGCCGATTGCGAGCAGGACCCCGCCTATGAGGTCGAACCGCCCTTGCTCGGGTGTGGGGGACTCCGGGACGACGGCCCATACGCCGAGGAGCCCGAGTACCAGGATGCCGGCCGCTATCCAGAAGAACACCCCGATGCCCAGGTTCGCCGTGCCCGCCAGGCCGCCGACGGCGATGCCGCTGGCCACCCCCCAGGTGGTCATCACGTGCGTGATGACGATCGTCCGGCGTGCCCTGGCGGGCGGCATGGTGTCGCGCGCGGTCGCCGCCGGCATCTGCAGCAGGGGCATCTGGGCGCCCATCAGCGCGCGGCCGACCAGCAAGATCGCGAACGTCGGCGCCAGGGCGCATATGACCGCTCCGAGCAGCGCCACGGCCAGGCCGATCAGCATCAGCCGGCGCTTGCCATAGAGGTCGCCGAGCCTGGTCATCCAGGCGAACGCCACCGCTCCGACCAGCAGCTCGATGGTCAGGACCCAGGACACCTCGGCTATCGAGAGCTGAAACGTTTTTGCCGTCTTGACCAGCAGCGCGACGACGCCGACCTGGAGGAGGTACGTCGAGTAGCAGAGGTATCCGAGGACGAGCGCGGTGACGCGGTCCTTGACGCCCCATGACGTGTCGGCGCGGTTGTCCATGCTGTCGGTGGCGGCCATGAGCGCGCCCTACCGCCCGCCGTGGCCGGCGCGCGCTCGCCCGGTCGTCATCGACGACACCTTTCCCCGGTGAGGCCGGATAGTTGCCTTCCAAACTAGGGGTTGCCTCGCGGAACCTCCAGCGGCGTCGATCTTCCGTGGTGGGGGTGCGCGAACAACGGGGCGGCGGGTTGTCGGGGGTGCGGGCCACAATGTTGCGGTGTCCGCCTGCCCCGGTTCCTGGCCCGCCGTACCGCCGAGGGCGTCGCGCCGTGGCGACTCGCTGTTGGACAGGGTGCTGGCGGGCGTGGCGCCGGGGGAGTCGCCGCTCACGCATGTGGCCGCTTTGCCTGCTCAGGAGGCGCGCGAGGTGGACTGGCCGGGCTGGGCGCACCCGTCAGCGGTGTCCGCGCTGGGGCGGGCGGGGCTGCGCCGGCCGTGGTCGCATCAGGCCGAGGCGGCTGAGTTGGCGCACGGCGGTCGGCACGTCGTGCTGGCCACCGGCACGGCGTCGGGCAAGTCGCTGGGCTATCAGCTGCCGGTGCTGACCGCGCTGCTGGAGGACCCGAAGGCCACCGCGCTCTACCTCGCGCCGACCAAGGCGCTCGGCGCCGACCAGCTGCGGTTCGTGACGGGGCTCGGGCTGGACGGGGTGCGGGCGGCGCCGTTCGACGGCGACACCGGGCTGGCCGAGCGCGACTGGGCGCGGACGCACGCGCGGTGGGTGTTCAGCAACCCGGACATGCTGCACCGCACGCTGTTGCCTCGGCATGCGCGGTGGGGGCACTTCCTGCGGAGGCTGCGTTATGTGGTGCTCGACGAGTGTCACGCCTACCGGGGGGTGTTCGGCTCGCATGTGGCGCTGCTGCTGCGTCGGCTGCGTCGGCTGTGCGCGCGTTACGGGTCGGCGCCGACATTCGTGTTGGCCTCGGCGACGGTGTCCCGGCCGGAGGAGTCGGCGTCCCGGCTGACCGGGGTGGATGTGACGGCGGTCACTGAGGACGGCTCGCCGCGCGGCGCGCGCACGGTGGCGCTGTGGGAGCCGCCGCTGCTGGACGAGCTGCGCGGGGAGAACGGCGCCCCGGTGCGCCGGTCGGCGGGCGCGGAGGCCGGCAGGATGCTCGCCGACCTGGTGGTGGAGGGGGCGCGGACGCTGGCCTTCGTGCGGTCGCGGCGGGGCGCGGAGTTGACCGCGCAACGTGCCGCGCGGGCGCTGGCCGAGATCGACCCGTCGCTGGCCGAGCGCGTCTCGGCGTACCGGGCGGGGTTCCTGCCGGAGGAACGCCGCGCGCTGGAGGCCGCGCTGGACTCCGGCGAGCTGCTCGGCGTGGCCTCGACCAACGCGCTGGAGCTGGGCATCGACGTGATCGGGCTGGACGCCGTGCTCGTCGCCGGCTTCCCCGGCACCCGGGCGTCGTTCTGGCAGCAGGGCGGCCGGGCCGGGCGCGCGGGCCGGGAGGCGCTGGTGGTCCTGGTGGCCAGGGACGACCCGCTGGACACCTACCTGGTGCACCATCCGGACGCGCTGCTCGGGCGGCCGGTCGAGGGCTGCGTGCTGGACCCGACGAACCCCTACGTGCTGGCCCCGCAGCTCGCCTGCGCGGCCGCCGAGTCCCCGGTGACCGAGGCGGAGGTGGCCTCGGAGTCCGCGCTGTTCGGCGGCGAGCGCGCCCGTGCCGTGCTCGACTCGCTGGTCGCCGACGGGGTGCTGCGCCGGCGACCGGCCGGATGGTTCTGGCCCCGGCCGTCCGAGCGCCCCGCCGCCGAGGTGGACATCCGCGGCTCCGGGGCCGGCCAGGTCGTCGTGGTCGAGGCGGACACCGGGCGGATGCTCGGCACCGTGGACGGCGGCACCGCCCCGGCCACCCTGCACCCCGGCGCGGTGTACCTGCACCGGGGCGTGAGCTTCGTGGTCGACGAGCTGAACCTGACCGACGGCCTGGCCCTGGTGCACGCCGAGGAGCCGGACTGGACGACGTCGGCCCGCTCGGTGGTCGACGTCGCGGTGGTGGACGCCCCGCCCGTGGAGGCCCCGCCGGCGGGCGGCGTCACCGTCCGGTTGGGGGATGTCACGGTCACCTCCCAGGTCGTGTCCTACCTGCGCCGCCGTCCGAGCGGCGAGGTGATCGAGACGGTTCCGCTGGACCTTCCCGCGCAGACCCTGCACACCCGCGCGGTGTGGTACACGATCGAGGAGTCGCTGCTCGCGGATGCCGGCCTGGAGCCCGCGCGAGTGCCCGGCGCGCTGCACGCCGCCGAGCACGCCGCCATTGGGCTGCTGCCGCTGTTCGCGGTGTGCGACCGCTGGGACATCGGCGGCATGTCGACCGCGCTGCATCCGGACACGGGCATGCCGACCGTGTTCGTGCACGACGGCCATCCCGGCGGCGCCGGTTTCGCCGAGCGCGGCTATCACGACGTGGTGCCCTGGCTCACCGCCACCCGGGATGCGATCGCCGGTTGCGAGTGCCCGGCCGGCTGCCCCTCGTGCGTCCAGTCACCGAAGTGCGGCAACGGCAACACCCCGCTGGACAAGGCCGGTGCCGTGATCGTGCTCGACATCGTGCTCGCGGCGCTGTAACCCGAACCGCCGTAACCCGAACCGCCGTCGGCTCCGGCGGGGGGTCAGCAGCGAACGCCGGTGCCGACCGAGCCAGGGACGGAGCCCGCCGAGGCGAGACCGGGACGTTGGCCGAGCACGTCGAGGAGTGCGACCTGGAGGTGGTACGGGTCGGGCAGCCGCCAGCCACAGGCGGCCGGCGGCACCCGCCAGTGCACGACGCCCTGCGGCCCCTCCGACGGCGGCGCCGCCACCCAGGAGCCCCGGCTGTGCAGGACCACGTCCGGCCGCGATGCGAGCTCCGGCCGCAGCGCCTCGCCGGCGCGGACCGCGAACCACCAGCGCCCGGTCGGGGTGGCCGCAACCGGGATCACCTGCTCGGCCTCCCGGAGCTGGCCGCAGACACGACGCCCGACCAGGGCGGACACCTCGATCACGTCCACGGTGACGCCGGTCGCCAGCAGCACGGAGTACGGCCGCGCCGACCACCAGGACTCGATCGCGTCCAGGTCCAGCGTGGCTCCGGCCGCGCCGTCGGCGAGCGCCGGGACCGGGCCGGACTGATCGGCGTCAGGGCCGCCGGTCCAGCGGCCGGCCTGCCGGTATGTCCCTGGAAGTACTGGCCATCCGTGATCCGCCAACTCGATCGCGCTGACCTTCAGCTCGGTGCGGAATACCGCCCTGTAGCTGCTCCACCACGACATTGCAGCGTCCTCGTCCTTCGTCGACCACCCGGCGCATCGCTCGCTCATCTAGGTTTACAGCGCACCGGATTAGGATAAGTAAGGGGGTTGGGAGCCCGATCTCGCTAGCCGTCGTCGCCGATCGGTGTCGTGTCGACGATGAGCGCCACATTCTGGTCCAGTGAGCGGGCGAACGCCCGGGTAACCGTCGGCATCATGCCTCCTTTCTGGCTAACGCCCGTTCGCAGATTCGGGGGAACCATTCGCCGCCGGACATATCACTCTGGTCACATTTGTCACTCTGATACCGGTCCGGCGCGGGCTCGCCCGTGCGCGGTGGGGCCTGGCAGCATCGAGATCGGAGCTCGTACCTCGGTCTCCACGAACGCCTCCCATCCGGAGAGATGGCAGCTGACCAGCGGCGCGGCCATCGCGTCCGTCACTCGGGAGCCCTGGGCGCAGGCGGCGGGTTCACCGTCCGCCGCGTGGCCGGCGGCCGCCAGCGCGGCGAGGTCGGCGGCCGCTTCGGCGCGGTGCCGGCCGGACACGGCTGCCCCCAGGTTGATGCCGAACGCGGCCAGCGCGAGCAGGGCCGCGACCGCGCCGGCGGCCCATACGGTGGCCAGGCCTCGGTCCCGTTCAGTGCGGGAGCTGCCTTTCGTGCGGGTCGTGATCATGGTCGCCCGCCCGGCGTTTCCGGGTTCTGGCCGCCGGTCGTGGCGTGCTCGCCGGGATCGCCGGCCAGGGTGCCGGGTTCGAGAACGCCGACCGCGCTCGCGGACACGGTCAGCGCGGGCAGCGGACCGGCGATCCCGCTCGACACCTCGACGGTCACCAGATCGCCGACGATGCCGATCGTGATCGACGCGCCGGCCGGAGCGATCGATGCGCCGGCCGAGCGCGCCCGATCCGGCTCACCGCGCGCCACGAGACGGGCCGTCTCTCGGGCGGCGTCCAGGCAGCGCAACTGCGCCCCGGCCGCCGCGATGGCCCCGATGACCAGCGCGAGGACCATCACCAGCGAGCACAGCGCCAGCGCCGCCTCGACGGTGACGGTGCCCCGGTCGTCGCCGACGGCCCACTCCGCGCGCGCCATGGCCTCAGAAGGTGACCGAGAGGGCGCGCTGCACGATCGAGGTGAGCGCGCCGACCACCGAGTCGCCGCGAACGACGGCGTAGAGAACGGCGGCGAACGCGGCGGCGGCGATCGTGCCTATGGCGTACTCGGCCGTGGACATTCCGGCGTCACCGGCCAGGCCGGCCCGCAGCCGGGTGGTGAGCCACCGACTGAGCCTGTTCATGATTTCCTCCTTGATGTGTCCGACCGCGTCGGCGTCTCCGACACGGAAGCGTTGGGCCGGCGATCACCATTGCGTCGACAGGCCGGTGGCGAGGCCGATCACCACGGGCACCACGCCGAGGGAGAGGAACGCCGGCAGGAAGCACAGGCCGAGTGGGCCGGTGATGAGGACCCCGGCTCGTTGACCTCGGGCGGTCACCAGGTCCAGCGCGCTCGCGCGGATCTCCGCGGCGGCCGCTTCGGCCACGGCGGCCAGGCTCGCGCCACTGCGCGCCGAGCGCCGGGCCGCCCGCGCGAGCTTGTGCACGGGCGAGGAGTCGGCCACTTGCCAGGCCTCTTTGGGGTCTGCTCCGAGCGCGAGCCGGTCGGCGATCGTGCGCAGCTCGTCGGCGGTGGGGCCAGCGACCCGTGCGGCGGCGGCGCGCACGGCCGGTGCCACCGGCAACCCGGCCCGCAGGCACGCGGCCAGCAGGTCCCAGCCGCCGGCGAGCCGCAGCGGGGACACGGCCGGGGCGGTGGATCGGGCGAGCAGCCGGCGCGACAGCACGGCGGCCCCGAGCCCGAGCGGTAGCGCGAGCACCGCGCCGGTGATTCCGCCGAGCGTGCTGGCGGTCAGCAGCGCGATCGCCAGCCCACAGCCGGCGGCGAGGAGCGGCCGGCGGGTCTGCGGTGTGGGGCCGGGCGGTGTGTCCGGCGGGTAGAGCAGGAGCAGTCGGGAGCGCCCGGGCGAACTGGACGGGGCGATCACCAGCGCGGCCGCGAGCAAGAGCAACGACGTCATTCCGGCACCGCCTTCGACATGATTCGTCCGCTCCAGGTGACTCCGGCGCAAACCAGCGCGGTCCCGACGACCAGGAGTAGCTGGCCGACCGGGGTCGCGGTGAGCACGTGCCACGGGTTCGCACCGATTCCTTGGCCGAGCGCGATGCCCAGCAGCGGCAGCCCGGCCAGCACGGCGGCGCTGGCTTTGGGGCCGGCGAGCTGGGCCGTCACCTGGCCGGTCAACCGGATGCGCGCGTCGAGGTCGGCCCGTACCGCGTCGAGGAGCTCGGCGAGCGCGACGCCGTGCCGTTCGGCGAGCGCCCAGGCGCCTGCCAGTCGTTCGAGCTCGCCCGGGAGGTCGGGTTCCGCGGTGGCGTACCGCCCGAGCAGCGCGGGCACGTCGGCGCCCAGCCTCGCTCCTGTTGCGACGGACGCGAGCACCCGGTGTACGGCGGCGGTTCCGGAGGTGGCCGCGTCCGCGGCGGCGTTCGCCGGGTGAGCGCCGGCGCGGAGCTCGGTCGTCATCACCCCGAGGGCGTCCACCAGCGCAGTCAGCTCGGCCTCGGTGCGCCGCCGGCGTGCGGCGACCCGTCGGCGGTGCAGCCACAGGCCGCCGAGCATCGAGCCGGCGAGCGCCCCGGCGGGGCCCGCGAGCGCGAGGCCGAGCAGCGCCGTGGCGGTCAGTTGCAGCGGGGCGCTGGTCCGCACCCGTGCCGACCGATGGAGCAACCCACGGGCCCACGACCGGGCGCCACCTTCGTCGGTCGGCAACACCGCGGCCAGTCGGTGCCGCTCGGGTCGGGCCGGCCAGCAGCCGACCGCCACGGCGAGTGCCAGCGCGGCGCCGACCCAGGACCAGTGTGCGGCGGACGATGCGGTCACCATGGCGGGCGCACCCCTCGCTCGCGCAGCAGCACTTCCAGCGCGGGGCGTCCGTCACCCCAGCCCCGGCGGTACTCCCAGACCGGACGGATGGCCAGCTCGCCGTCGGCTCGGTCGATCACCGCGACCGCGGCGAGTCGGCGGGCGCCGTCGGCGGTTCGGACGACGTGCAGGACAACCTGAACGGCCGCCGCCAACTGGCTGTGCAACGCCGTCCTGGACATCCCGCCGAGCGCGGCCAGCGCCTCCAGCCGGGCCGGTACCTCCCGGGTGGAGTTGGCGTGCACGGTGCCGGCGCCGCCCTCGTGGCCGGTGTTGAGCGCGGCGAGCAGATCACACACCTCGGCCCCGCGTACCTCGCCGACTATCAGGCGATCGGGGCGCATTCGTAGCGCCTGGCGCACCAGATCCCGGAGAACCACCTCGCCGGCGCCCTCGATGTTGGGCGGCCGCGCCACCAGGCGAACCACGTGCGGGTGGGTCGGCCGGAGCTCCTCAGCGTCCTCGACGCACACCACTCGTTCGTGTCCGGGAACGCAGCCGATCAGCGCCGACAGCAGCGTGGTCTTCCCGGACGCGGTGCCACCGGCGATCAGGAACGCCAGCCGGGCGTCCACGATCGTCCGGAGCAGTTGCCAGCCGGCGCCGTCCACGGTCCCGAGCCGATGCAACGTGGCCAGGTCGTGCACGGCCGGGCGCAGCGTGCGCAGCGACAGGCAGGTGCCGTCGGCGGCGATCGGGGCGAGCACGGCATGCATCCGCACGCCGCTGCCGGGAAGCCGGGCGTCCACGTACGGGCTCGCGTCGTCCAGGCGCCGCCCGGCGGCGAGCGCCAACCGTTGGGCGAGCCTGCGCACCGAGGCTTCGTCGGGGAACCGCACCTCGGTGCGTTCCAGGCCGTCTCCTCGATCGACCCAGACCGCGTCCGGGGCGGTGACCAGTACGTCGGTGGTGCGGGAGTCCCGCAGCAACGGCTCGAGCGGGCCTGCTCCGGTGAACTCCTGCTGGAGCAGCCGCAACGCCGACAACACATCGACGTCCGAGACGACACCGCCCGCCTCGGCCCGCACGGCCGCCGCGACCACCGACGGCGTGACCTCGCCCCCGGCGCTGGCCAGCCGCTCCCGTACCCGGTCGACGAGCGTCGGCGCCGTCACCCCGACCCCTCCGCTCGCGTCTGGCTGTGCAGCTCATCGAGCACCGCCCTGGCGGCCACGGCGAGCGGGCCTCGGCCGGCGCCGGGGGGCGTGCCTCGATCCAACGCGCGGGCCAGCCCCGGTTGCGGGCGCATCGCGTGCAGCAGCGGCAAGCCGAGCGCGCCGGCCACGTCCCGGGGCGACAGGCCACCCGGTGCCGGCCCTCGCACCACCAACCTCACCGGCGCGCCCCGCTGGCTGAGCACCGAGGCAACCCGGGCCGCGGCGGCCGTCGAGCGCACCTCGGCGGGGACCACCAGGACGCTCAGATCGGCGTTGTCGAGCGCGGCGAGCGCCGCCTCGGTCGGGTACCGGGGCAGGTCGCAGACGACCGTCTCGCCGGCGCGCCGGCCGGCGTCCAGAACCGACGCCACCGCTCCAGGCCTGGGGCCCGAGCCGGACCGATCGCACGACAGCAGGGTGAGCTCGCCCGCGCCTCCTCCGCCCACCGCCGGGATCGGCAGCGCGGACCGCAGCGAGGCAGCCGGCACCCGTCCCTCGGACAACGCCAGGTCCGGCCAGCGCAGCCCTCGCACCTCCTCGGCGCCGAGGAGCAGGTCGAGCCCGCCGCCGAGCGGGTCGCAGTCGACCAGCATGGCCCGCTCACCGTCGGCCACCCCGGTGACCGCCACGGCCGCCGCCAGCACCGAAGCTCCGGCGCCACCCCTCCCGCCCACCACGGCGAGAACCCGGCCCCGGTTGCTGACGCCTTCGGCGGCGTCGGCCAGCGCCGATACCAGCCAGGCCTCGCCGTCCGGCAACTCGACCACCTGCTCGGCGCCGATGGCGACCGCGTGCTGCCACAGCCCGTCCGCGGTCTGCCCGCGACTGACCACGACGACCCTCGGCCGACGCGCCAGCCCGGCCCGCGCGCAGTTCTGCGCCGCCGGCTCGTCGAGCAGCACCAGCGGTGCCGACGCCCATCGCAGCCGGGCCGCCGAGGCGTCCGGCACCCGCTCCAACTCGCAACCGGCGGCCGCCGCGAGCCGCAGGACGTCGTCGAGCAACTCTCCGTCGGCGACCAGGACCAGAGCTCGTGGTTGCTCCACGGGTGCCTCCAGGTTCGGATGGGGCGGCGCGGAGGTGGCGCGCCGGGACCCCTCCACCTTCGGCGAGGGAGGGTGATCGCGGCGGCAGAGTTGATCAAGCTTGTGGATAACTGCCGGGTTGTGGACAGGTGACGGCGTGCGTGGTTCCGCGGCGCGGAACTGTCGGTGTCGCACGGCATGATTGGAAATGGGGGTCCCCCCTTGCGTGCGCGCGGGCGCGGGCGGGCGACGCGCGCGCGGACGCAGGCTGGCGCGTACAGGCGCGGACTGGCACAGGCGCGGACTGGCGCGAGCGCGGGCTGGCACGGGCTGAGCGCGGCCACGGGTTGACGCGAGAGCCCGTGCGTGCACACGGGCTATGTGGGCGCGCGCAGGCGACGGCAGCGAGATCACTGGCGCGGCCCCACTGACAACGATTGTCAAACGCGCACGGACGAGATCGCCTCCCGCGGGCCCGGACGCCGCAACCGCGCCCGCCACGAACGCACCTCGCACGAACGCACACCAAGACCCAAAACTTGACCACAACCCCGCTGGCGAAGCCGCCCTCTGTACCGCAGAATTTCGGCGCGGGGAACGAGCCCGACCGTCGAACAAGAAGGCGCGCCAATGACGACCGCCAGCGACCGCACCACCTCGGGCGCCGAAACGAAGTTCAAGCGCGTCCTGGGCCTGCCCTCACTGCTGTTCTTCGGCCTCGCCTACATGGTCCCCCTGACCGCATGGACGACCTACGGCGTAGTCACCACCACCACCGAAGGCCACCTCCCCACGGCCTACGTCATCACCACCATCGCGATGCTCTTCACCGCCTACAGCTACGGCCGCATGGTGATCGCCCAACCGATCGCCGGCTCCGCCTATTCCTACAGCTCACGAGCCTTCGGCCGCCCCGTCGGCTTCATGGTCGGCTGGGCACTCCTACTCGACTACATCTTCCTGCCGATGATCAACTACCTGGTCACCGGCCTCTACCTCGGCGAGTACTTCCCCTCCGTCCCCCGCCCCGTCTGGATCATCCTCGCGGTAATCCTCGTAACTTCCCTCAACATCCTCGGAATCAAGCTCCTGACCAGCATGAACGCAATCCTGGTCGCCGCACAGTTCATCTTCGTCGCGGTCTTCGCGGCCCTGGCCCTGCACGCCATCGCCACCGGCACCAGGGTGCCCTCGCCCCTAGCGCCCTTCTACCAACCCGGCATGAGCACCCACCTCGTCGTAGCGGGAGCGGCGATCCTGGCGCTGTCGTTCCTGGGCTTCGACGCGGTGTCCACCCTCGCCGAGGAGACGAACGACCCCGCGCGGCGGATACCCAAAGCGATAGTGCTGTGCGCCCTGGCCGGCGGGATCGTCTACATCGTCCAGTCCTACCTCGGCCACCTGATCTTCCCGGACTTCGCCTCCTTCGCCGACCACCAGGACGTGGCCGCCGCCGACGTCATGCGCTCCCTCGGCGGCGACCTGCTCAACACCTTCTTCACCGCCACCTTCGTCTCCGCCGGGTTCGCCTGCGCGATGGCCAGCCAGGCCAGCGTGGCGCGGGTGCTGTTCGCGATGGGCCGGGACGGCAGCCTGCCCAGGCGGGTGTTCGGCTGGCTGCACCCTCGGTTCCGGACCCCGGTGACGGCGAACCTGGTGGTCGGCGTGTTCGGGCTGACGGCGCTGGTCATCGACCTGGCCACGGTGTCGTCGATGATCTCCTTCGGCGCGCTGGCCGCGTTCTCCTTCGTCAACCTGTGCGTGATCAAGCACTACATGATCGACAACGGTCGGCGGGAGATCTTCAGGTACGGCGTGGTCCCGGCGGTCGGCGTGCTGGTCACCCTCTACCTGTGGATGCAGCTCAGCGGGCTGACGTTCGTGATCGGGCTGAGCTGGCTGGTCGTCGGGCTCGGTTACCTCACGTGGCTGACCAGGGGGTTCCGCCGCCCGCCGCCGGCGATGTACACCGGGGACGAAGATCAGAACTGATAGCGCCGCAGCCCGCCGTCCACCGGGATCACCGTGCCGGTGATGTAGCGGGCCAGCGGCGAGGCCAGGAAGCACACCAGGTTGGCGATGTCCTCGCCCCGCCCGTACTCGCCGACCGGGATCTCGTGCTCGGACTGCCACGCCCGGTACTCCGGGGTGTAGTTCCGCTCGATCTGCTCGCTCATGATCCGTCCGGGCGGGATCGAGTTGACGGTGATGCCGTGCGTGCCGACCTCGCGGGACAGTCCCTTGGCCCAGGCGTGCAGCGCGGCCTTCGCGGAGAACGCCCCGTTGATCCCCTCCGGCTCGGACTTGCCGGTGATGTTGACGATCCGCCCCCAGCCGCCGGCGACCATCGGTTCGAGCAGCCGACCGGTGAGCTGGCGGTGCCGGGTGAAGTTGAGCGTCAGCGCCTCGTCCCACTCCGCCTCGCCGGTGTGCCGGGTGAACGGGCGGCTGCCGCCGGCGTTGTTGACCAGGATCTGGACAGCGCCGAGCGCGTCCAGGGCACCGGACGCGATCCGGTCGGCGGCGTCGGCGGCCAGGAAGTCCTGCGCCAGCACCGTCGGCGCCGGCCCGCCGGCCTCCTGGATATCGGTAGCGAGCTCGGCCAGCCGGTCCGCGCGCCGGGCCGTGATCACCAGCCGCACCCCCTCGCGGCCCAGCGCGAGCGCGACCGCCCTGCCGATCCCGCTGCTGGCTCCGGTGACCAGCCCGGTGCGGCCGGCGATGTCGAGCTCCATGTGGAAATCCTCTCTGGCGCGTGATCGCCCATCCTGTATACCGTCATTCGTCGTACCCCGAGACGTCGACGTCCACGGGAGGGCGTAGTGAGCACAGCCGCGGAACTGGGCGCGCGACTGGACAGGCTGCCGGTCGGCCGGTTCCACCGCAGGGTGCTCTACGCGCTGGCGTTCGGCTTCTTCTTCGAGCTGGCGGACCTGAACACGTTCGCCTACGCGGCGCCGGGGCTGCGCGAGTACCAGCACCTGAGCGTGGCCGACATCGGGTACGTCACCTCGGCCAGCTTCCTGGGCATGTTCCTCGGCGCGACCGGCGCGGGCTGGCTGGCCGACCGGCTGGGAAGGCGCCGCGCGCTGATCGTCTCGGTGCTCTGGTACTCGCTGTTCTCGCTGCTCAACGCTGGTGCCTGGGAGACAACCACGCTGCTGGCGGCGCGGCTGCTCACCGGCGCGGGGCTGTCCGCGATGACGGTGGTGGCGATCACCTACCTGTCCGAGACGATGCCCAGGGCACACCGGGGCCGGATGCAGGGCGCGGTGCTCGCCACCGGGCTGGTCGGCATCCCGGTGATGGCGTTCGTGGCCCGCGCGGTGGTCCCGACCGGGCCGAACGGCTGGCGCTGGGTGTTCCTGTTCGGCGCGCTCGGGGTGTTCGCGGTCGCGCTGATCGTCCGGCTGCCCGAGTCGCCCCGGTGGCTGCTCGGCGCCGGCCAGGCCGAACGGGCCGACGCGGTGGTCACCGACATCGAACGCGACGCCGAGCGAGAGCACGGCACGCTGCCGCCGGTCCAGGTCGTCGCCGACGCGAGCGCGCCGGCCCGGATCGCGGTGCGCCGGATGTTCACCCCGCCGCTGCGCAGGCGCACCGGGATGCTGCTGGTGGCCTGGATCTTCCAGACGCTGGGCTTCTACGGGTTCGTGTCCTGGGTGCCGACGCTGCTGGCCGAGCACGGCTTCAGCGTGGCCACCAGCCTGACGTTCTCCGCGCTGACCACCATCGGCGCGGTGCCCGGCGCGCTGGCCGCGTGGCCGGTCTCGGACCGGTTCCGCCGCAAGGCGCCGGCCGCGGTGGTGGCGGTGCTGGTCGCGGCCTGCGGCATCGCCTACGGGCTGTCGTTCAACGCGGTGGCCATCGTGGCGTTCGGGTTCGCGGTGTCGTTCCTCATCCAGACCTTCGCCGCGCTGCTCTACGCCTACACCCCCGAGCTGTACCCGACGGCGGTGCGCAACACCGGCAGCGGGTTCGCCTACGGGGTGGGCCGGCTGGCCAACATCCTGGGCCCGCTGGCGGTGGCGGCGATCTTCAGCGGTGCCGGGTACGCGTGGGTGTTCGTCTACATCGGTGCGTGCTGGCTGGTGGTGGCGGCCGCGATCGCGCTGTTCGGCCCGCGCAGCGGCCAGGTCGGGCTGGAGGAGTTCGAGCTCTAGCTCGCGAATCGAGGTGGCGTTGGCGGGACCGGACACGGCATGCTGTGCGCCGCCGTGAGATGGGACGGCCCCCGCCAGGGGGGAAGGCGGGGGCCGTCGGACGGCTCAGCTCCGGGGGGTCGAGCTGAACCTATCCGGCTATCGCCGGACGATACGTACTGTAGCGCCATCTCGGCGAGTACGCCCAGATTCTTATCTTCGGCCTCCGTACCTGATCAGAGGCCTGTCAGTGACGCTGACGGTCGGCACTGACGGTGAGTCCGCTCGCCGCCGCTCTATGCTCGCTGGCGTGCCCGGCCCCGCCCCGATCGCCGCCTTCTTCGACCTGGACAAGACGATCATCGCGGGCTCCAGCACGCTCGCGTTCAGCGGCCCGCTGCGCGACCGGGGGCTGATCGGCCGGCGCGCCCTGCTGCGCAGCGGATACGCGCAACTGCTGCTCATGGTGGCCGGCGCGGACGCGGACTTCATGGAGCGGATGCGCGAGCGGGTCAGCGCGCTGTGCGCGGGCTGGGACGTGGCCGAGGTGCGCGAGGTGATCGACCAGGCGCTCGGCGAGATCCTGCACCCGATGATCTACGCCGAGGCCGCCGCGCTGATCGACGACCACCACCGCCGGGGCCACCATGTGGTGGTCGTCTCCGCGTCCGGCGAGGAGATGGTCCAGCCGATCGCCGCCGCGCTGGGCGCCGAGCACGCCGCCGCCACCCGGATGACGGTGGTCGACGGCAGGTACACCGGGGAGATCGACTTCTACTGCTACGGCGAGGGCAAGGCGACCGCCGCCAGGGCGCTGGCCGCCGAGCACGGCTACCGGCTCGAGAGCTGCTACGCCTACTCCGACTCGATCACCGACCTGCCGCTGCTGGAGGCGGTCGGGCACCCGCACGCGGTCAACCCGGACCGGGCGCTGCGCCGGATCGCGCGGGACCGGGGCTGGCCGGTGCACGAGTTCGTCGCGCCGATCCCGCTGCGCGACCGGATGCGCGACCGGGTCCGTTCGCTGCTGCCGGCCAGGGCCAACCCGGTGGCCTTCGCGGCCGCGCTCGCCGCCGGCCTGGTCGCGGTCGCGGTGCTCGGGGCGTGGTGGCGCGGGCGTCAGCCCCGTGCCGTAACCCAGAATTAACAATCCGGTCGCTGCCCGATCTGGTGAACATTTCGGACGGCGAGAGTAGCGTCGCGAGACGTAACGGACGGATGCACGAGCGTTTGCACGTACGCCGCGTTTCCGCAGTACAGCGGGGGGTTTCGAGGCCGGGGTGCAAGGCCCTGAAGGTATGACTACTCCTCGGTTGGCCGAGCTGAATCGAGCACGTTGTGTGTCTGAAACGGTGCACTTCCGGCGGCCCCTTGCTGTGACCGCGACCACCCAGTAGGAATGAGTCACGGACTTCTGGAAGGCCAGGGGCGTCGCGGAAGAGAAGTGGCGTCCACCCCATCCAGGGCTCCGGGCATGAACGCCGGGCACTCCACGCACAGCACGCCGCGGGAGGCATGTCGTCGTGGGCCTGCGTACTGGGACGCCGGACGCCGAGGCCATGGGCACGACACGTAGTGCACGCCTGGACCCCGGTCGTTCATGCGATGTCGGGCGGCGCTCCGTTTCGGGGCGCCGCCCGACTCATGTCCAGGGCCGGTGAGAACTAGGACGCCGCCTTGGCGATCGACAGCGCCTCCCGGGCGCCCAGCTCCCACGCGTCGCAGCAGTGCAGCAACCAGCGGGCCAGCCCGTCCGGTGAGCCACCGGCGAACCCGGCCGCCGCCTCCCGGTACTCCGACGAACGCCGCAGGTGCCCCACCTCCGGCACGGCCAGCCCCTTGGGGTCCAGCCCGGTGCTCAGCGCGGTGAGGCGGGCGGCGGCGCGCGCGACCACGCCGTTCCCGGCGTCGAACGGGGCCACCGCGAGCAGCTCCCCGTGCACCACGGCGACGAGCACGGGCGCCGGCGATCCGCCGGTCGTCACGATCCGCGCCAGCAGCTCCAGCCGCTCGGCCACCCCCGCGCCGGAGCGGGGACGGCCGAGCACGGACTCGCGGTCCGGTTCGGGCACCAGGTCGGCCGCCGCGAGCACGTGCAGCCGGGCCAGCGCCTGCAGCGGCGCCCGCCGCCACACCGGCAGCAGCCGGCCAAGGTCCTCGGCCACCCGCAGCGCGCCGGCCAGGATCGGATCGGACACCACGCCGTCCTCGGGCAGCGCCGTCACCGCGGCCGTCCCCGCGCCGTCCAGCGCCGCCGACGCCCTGGCCGCGCGGACGCTGGCCTCGGCCGCGGTGCTCGCCCAGCCGTGCCGGTTCGTCGGGTGCGCGTGCACGGTGGCCACCGTGTCCCGAACCCGCGCCACCGCATCGGCCACCCCGGGCAGCTCGACCAGCGGCGCCAACGGGTCGCCGGTATTGGGAGAACTCACGGCGGGCCATCCTGCCAGCCCGGACTCGGTTTCGACGGCATCGGCTGCAACCGCTACGGTCGGCGATTACCTTGCTTACAGGGTCCATGCCTGGCGCGCACCGCCAGCGATTCGTCGCGCCCCGGGCATGGGAACCACAAGTTAGGACCACCGGAATCAGCCCGGCGGCCCGTCCGACGAAGATCATATTCGGGAGGTCGGAGTTGACCGACTCCAACGTGACACTGAGCAACCTTTCTACCGAGAACCGCAGCTTCGCCCCCAGCCCGGAGTTTGCCGCGCAGGCGAACGCGACCGAGGCGTTGTATGCCCGAGCGGACGCCGACCGGGAGGCGTTCTGGGCCGAGCAGGCGGACAAGCTGCATTGGGACAAGCGCTGGGACCGGGTGCTGGACTGGGACAACGCGCCGTTCGCCCGCTGGTTCGTTGGCGGCAAGCTGAACGTGGCCTACAACTGCGTGGACCGGCACGTGGAGGCCGGCCACGGCGACCAGGTGGCCTTCCACTGGGAGGGCGAGCCGGGCGACGGCCGCACGATCACCTACGCCGACCTCAAGCGTGAGGTGTCCAAGGCGGCGAACGCGCTGACCCAGCTGGGGCTCAAGGCCGGCGACCGGGTGGCCATCCAGCTGCCGATGATCCCGGAGGCCGCCATCTCGATGCTGGCCTGCGCCCGGCTGGGCATCGCGCACAGCGTGGTGTTCGGCGGGTTCTCCCCGGCGGCGCTGCGCTCGCGGGTGCAGGACGCCGAGGCCAAGGTCGTGATCACCTCCGACGGGCAGTTCCGGCGGGGCAAGCCGGCGCCGATGAAGGAGAACGTCGACCAGGCGCTGACCGACACCCCCACGGTCGAGCACGTGATCGTGGTGCGGCGCACCGAGACCGAGGTGCCCTGGACCGAGGGCCGCGACCTGTGGTGGCACGAGCTGGTGGACGCCCAGTCCGATCAGCACACCCCGGAGGCGTTCGACGCCGAGCACCCGCTCTACATCCTCTACACCTCCGGCACCACCGGGAAGCCGAAGGGCGTGGTGCACACCTCGGGCGGGTACCTGACCCAGGCCGCGTACACCCACCGGGACGTGTTCGACCTCAAGCCCGACCGCGACGTCTACTGGTGCACCGCCGACATCGGCTGGGTCACCGGCCACTCGTACATCGTGTACGGGCCGCTGGCGAACCGGGCCACCTCGGTGATGTACGAGGGCACGCCGAACACCCCGCACGAGGGCCGGCACTGGGAGATCGTGCAGAAGTACAAGGTGTCGATCTACTACACGGCGCCGACGCTGATCCGCACGTTCATGAAGTGGGGCGTGGACATCCCGGCCAAGTTCGACCTGTCCAGCCTGCGGGTGCTGGGCAGCGTGGGCGAGCCGATCAACCCCGAGGCGTGGATGTGGTACCGCGAGCACGTCGGCGGCAACCGCTGCCCGATCGTGGACACCTGGTGGCAGACCGAGACCGGGGCGATCATGATCTCGCCGCTGCCCGGGGTGACCGAGACCAAGCCCGGGTCGGCGATGCGCCCGCTGCCGGGCATCTCGGCGAAGATCGTCAACGATGAGGGTGTGCCGGTGGGCAACGGGCAGGGCGGCTACCTCGTCCTGGACCAGCCGTGGCCGTCGATGCTGCGCACCATCTGGGGCGACGACGAGCGCTACCGGGAGACCTACTGGGCGCGGTTCGCCGAGCAGGGCTTCTACTTCGCCGGGGACGGCGCGAAGTACGACGAGGACGGCGCGATCTGGCTGCTCGGCCGGGTGGACGACGTGATGAACGTGTCCGGGCACCGCATCTCCACCACCGAGGTCGAGTCCGCGCTGGTCTCGCACCCCACGGTGGCCGAGGCGGCGGTGGTCGGGGCGTCGGACGCCACCACCGGGCAGGGCATCGTGGCGTTCGTGATCCTGCGCGGGAACGTGGCGAAGGACGAGGCCACCGGCGCCGGCGCGATCAAGGCGCTGCGTGACCACGTCTCGACCGAGATCGGGCCGATCGCCAAGCCACGCCAGATCATGGTCGTCGAGGAGCTGCCCAAGACCCGCTCCGGGAAGATCATGCGCCGGCTGCTGCGCGACGTGGCCGAGAACCGCGAGATCGGCGACGTCACCACGCTGGCCGACGGCTCGGTGATGGACCTGATCTCCGCGGGCCTGCGCGAAGGCAAGGGCGAGGAGTAATCAGCACCGGACCGGATGCCGGGGCCGGGCAGGGCGGTGTCGCCGTGCCCGGCCCCGAACCGTTCGTCATTCCCGACCGGGAGCTGCGCTGGCGCTTCTCCCGCTCGTCCGGCCCCGGCGGCCAGGGCGTGAACACCACCGACTCGCGGGTCGAGCTGTCCGTGGACCTGGCCCGCTCGCCGTCCATCCCCGACACGCCGAGGGAACGCATCCTGCGCCGGCTGGCCACCCGCCTGGTCGACGGCGTGCTCACCGTGGTCGCCGCCGAACACCGCTCCCAACTGCGTAACCGCGACGCCGCCCGCGACCGCCTCGCCGCCCTGCTCACCGCCGCCGCCCGCCCGGACCCGCCCACCCGCCGCCCCACCCGCCCGTCCAAGCGCGTGCACCGCCGCCGCCTCGACGAGAAGTCCCGCCGAGGCGAACTCAAACGCCTCCGCCGCCGCCCCGAGGACTGAACCACCTGGTCAGAGGCCGTGAGTGGTTAGCGTTGCCATAGCAACGCTAACCACTCACGGGTTCTGAGCTGGGCGTTTGCGGTTGTCTAATACGCGAGCAGTAACCGACGGATCGCCCGTTCGGTTGATCCGGGTGAGGTCCGCCCACCCGAATCGAGGTCGTTGGTGTTCTCCAGGTTGTTGATCGGCATTGCCGTCGTGCTGGCCCCGCTCGTTGCCGCGCCCTCGGTGGCGCACGCCGCGCAGGCGCCCGGCAAGCTGGCCTCCGGTGCCACGTTGTGGGCGAACCAGTCGGTCCGCTCGCCCGGCGGCAGGTACTTCCTGACCCAGCAGGCGGACGGGAACCTGGTGTTCTACCGCGCGCCGCGCACGCCGGTCTGGAGCACGAAGACCGGCGGAAACGGTGTGCGCACGGTGATGCGGAAGGACGGGAACCTGGTGGTCTCCACGGCCGCCGACAGGACGCTGTTCGAGACCCACTCCTCGGGCGCCCCGGGCGCCTGGCTGTCGGTGTCGGACGACGGCGACCTCAAGCTCTACACGCCCGACCGGCGGGTGCTGTGGCAGCCGGTCACCGGGTGAGGTGCAACCTCGGCGGGCGCGGCGGTGTTCGGGGGGCATGGATTTGCAACTTGATGGACGAGTAGCGGTCGTGACCGGTGCGTCGAAAGGGATCGGGCTGGCCGTCACCGCCGCCCTGCTCGCCGAGGGCGCCCGGGTGGTCGCGGCGTCGCGCAAGCAGAGCCCGGAGCTCGAGCGCCTGGCCGGGAACAACCTGCTGCACGTCCCGGTCGACCTGATGGACCCGGACGCGCCCGGCGAGGTCGTCGCGGCGGCGGTGCGGGCCTTCGGCGGGCTGGACATCCTGGTCAACAACGCCGGCGGGCCGCCGCCGGGGGAGACGCTGCCCCGGTTCTCGTTCCTGGATGCGGACGACACGGCGTGGCGGGAGATGTTCGAGTTCAACCTGTTCTCGGCGGTGCGGGCGGTGCGCGCGGCCGTCCCGGTCATGCTCGAACGCGGCGGCGGGTCGATCGTCAACGTCTCGTCGGTGCACGCCCGGCAGGGCACGGCGATCAATGTGGACTACGGCGCGGCGAAGGCGGCGATGAACAGCTTCGGCAAGTCGCTGTCCGAGGAGTTCGGCCCCCAGGGCATCCGGGTGAACACCGTCTCGCCCGGCCCGGTGCGCACCGCGTGGTGGACCGACGAGGGCGGCGCCGCCGACGTGCTGGCCGCGAAGGTCGGCGCCGACCGGGATGCGGTGATGGACACCGTCGCCCCGGAGATGATGAACCTGGTCACCGGGCGGCTGGCCGACCCCCGGGAGATCGCCGACGTGGTCGTGCTGCTGGCCTCGCCGCGATCGGCCAGCACCACCGGCTCCGACTTCGTGGTCGACTCCGGCTGGCTCAAGGCGGTCTGATCCGGGAGGCCTTGAGGACAGGATCCGTCCTCAAGGCCTCCTAGCCTGGGCGTCATGACGAACTTCGTACTCGTTCCCGGCGCCTGCCACGGCGGATGGTGGTACCAACCGGTGGTCGACGCGCTCCGGTCCCTGGGCCACACGGCGCGCGCGCTCACCCTGGCCGGGCTCGACGGTCAACGGCCGGCCGGGCAGGTCAACCTGGACACCCACATCGAGGAGGTCACCGCCGAGGTCGGCGACGACGTCGTGCTGGTCGGCCACAGCTACGGCGGCAGCGTGATCACCGGGGTGGCCGACCGGGTGCCCGAGCGGGTGCGCGCGCTGGTCTACCTGGACGCGTTCGTGCCCGAGGACGGCGACTCCTGCTACGCCATGATCGACGACGAGCTGCGTCGCTGGTACATCGAGGGCTCCGGACGGACCGGGTACGGGCTCGAGCCGATGCCGTTCTTCGACCCGCGCGCGGTGCCGCACCCGACCGCCAGCCTGTTCCAGCGCATCCGGCTCACCGGCGCCTGGCGGAAGGTGCCGGTCAAGCACTACGCCGCCGCGACCTGGCCGGGCCGCTCGCCGCTGGCGGACACCATCGAGCGGGTACGCGCCGACCCGAGCTTCGTGGTCCACGACTGGCCGACCCCGCACAACGTGCTGCACGACGGCCCCGGCCGGGTGCTCGACCTGCTCGACCTCACCGCCGGGCGGTAGCCGCCAGGGCCGCCGCCAGCTCGGTCCGGGAGGCGATGGAGAGCTTGCGGTAGGCGTTGCCGAGGTGCTTCTCGACGGCCTTGCGGGTGACGAACATGCACTGGGCGATCTCGGTGTTGGTCATGCCGTCGGCGGCCAGCTGCGCGATGCGGTGCTCGGAGGCGGTGAGGGCCTCGACGCCGGTGACGGCGCGGCGGCGCGGGCGCGCCCCGGTGGCGCGCAGCTCGTCGGCGACGGCGTCGGCCAGGAACGGCGTGCCGCACTCCCCGGCGAGGCCGAGCGCCTGGCGCAGCGGCTCCCGGGCGTCGCGGGGGTGGCGGTTGTGCCGCAGCAGCATGCCGAGCTCGTGCAGCGCGTGGGTGTGTTCGAGGCGGCCCTCGGACGGTTCGAGCACCGCGACCGCCTCGCGCAGCAGGTCGATGCCGTCGTCCCCGCCGAGGACCGCGCCGTGGGCCCGCAGCGACTGCCCGAGCCAGGGAGCGGCGCCGAACGCGCGGGCGTCGCGGACCTGCTCGGCGGCCAGCTCCTCGGCCTCGTCGCGGCGGCCGAGCACGGCAAGGCACCGGGCGGCGCCGGCCCGCCAGCCGAACAGCGCGCTGCTGCGGCTGTGCAGCTCCTCCAGCCGGCGCCCGCAAGCCAGCAGGTCGGCCAGCGCCGCCTCGGGGCGGCCCAGCGCCAGGTTCAGCCAGCCTCGGGCCTCCACCTCCGGCAGGTCGAGCACGTTCGCGTCCGGCGCGTCGGGGCCGTGGCCGCGCGCGGCGAGGGCCTCCGCGGCGCGCATCGGGCCGTACCGCTCGGCCAGCACGCCGATAAGGACGGCGGTCTTGCGGGAGCGGCCCAGCACCCAGCCGTACTCGTCGTCGGCGCTCACCGACGCCTCGGTGTCGGCTTCCGCCTCGCTGAGCCGGCCCCGCTGGAGCTGGACGATGGCGCGCAGGGTCGAGTGGATCTCGAACGACGCCATCGAGCCGCCGCGCACTGCCTGCCCGAGCGCCTCGTCGACGGCCTCGAACGCGGACTCCATGCGCCCGGCGCGCTGCAGGCACCAGGCCGCGAACGGGTGCGCGAACGCCTCCGGGTTCTCGGCGAGCAGCACGCCGCCGCGCAGCGCGCCCTCGGCAAGCTCGATGACCCGGGTGGCGGGCGCGCGGTCCATGAGCGCCTGGAACGCCGCGATCGCCAGCCAGGTGCACTCGGGCCAGGTCCTGCCGGTCGGCATCTCGCGCCGGGGCCGCTGTGCGGGCGGCGCGGGACGGTTGCCCCAGAACCCGTACTCGGCGATCGTGCGCAGCGCCTCCAGCGCTGGCGGCTGGTCGCCCTGGCGAGCCCAGAGGGCCTCCCATGCCGTGTCCGGAAGGTCCTCGCCCCGGTATCCGGCGGACTCGACCAGCGCGAACACGGCCTGCGCGCGCTGTACCGGGCTCGACGCGGTCCGCGCCGCGACGTCCAGCCACCGGGTCGTGTCCGGGTGGCGGGAACGCAGCCCGGCCGCTCCCAGGTCGAGCAGGATGTCCACCCGCTGGCCGTCCGGCGGGTTCTCGGCCATCGCCCGCTCCAGGTAGCCGATGGCCGCCCGGGGCGCCCCTCGGGCCAGCGCGACCCCGGCCCCGGCGCGCAGCACCTCGACCATCCACGGCTCGGCCCGCGAGCGCACCGCCACCACGTGCTGGGCGACGGCCTCCGGGCCCGCGTGCCGGCCGGCCAGCAGCACGGCCGCGCGCCGGTGCAGCTCGGAGCGGGCACCGGGCGCCAGCTCGTTGATCACGGTGGCCCGCATCAGCGGATGGGTGAAACCGGGCGAGCCGTCCGGGCGCAACACCTCGGTGGCGACCAGCGCATCCGTGGCGGCCGCCGCCGGCCCCGGGTCCAGCCCGGCCAGCTCACCGGCGTCGCGCAGCTGGCAGGTCTCGCCCAGGATCGCCGCCGCCCTGGCCAGCGCCACCGCGTCGGGGCCGAGCCGGTGCAGCCGGGGCAGCACGATCCGGCCGATCCGGTCACCGCCGGCGGCCTCGACGCGGTCGGCGTTGCGTTCGGTGGGCTCGACCCCGGCCGCGAGCAGGCTGCGCACCAGGGTGCGCACCAGCAGCGGGTTGCCCGCGGTGGCGCGGTGCACCGAGGCGGAGAAGGCCTGCTCGGCGTCGCCGGCGAGCTCCTCGACGACGGTGGCGGTGCCCTGCGCGGTCAGCTCACGGGGCTCGAGGACCACCAGGTCGTGCAACGAGCCCAGCGCGGCGGCCAGCCGGCTGGCCGGGTCCAGCTCGCGCGGGCGCACAGTGAGGGCGAGCAGGATGCGTTCCCCCTCGATCCGGGGGATCAGGTAGGCCAGCCAGTCCTGGGAGGCCTCGTCGGCCCACTGCGCGTCGTCGACGGCCAGCACCAGCGGGCGGGCCTCGGCGAGATTGGCGGCCAGCCAGTAGAGCCCGTGCGTGACCGAGAACGTGGACGCGGACACCTCGCCGCGCCCGATGCCGAACACGGCGGCGGCCAGCCCGGCGGCGCCGGCGAACAGCCGCTCGCGCGCCCCCGCCCGCGACACCGGACGCTCGAACAGCTCCCGGACCACCCCGAGCGGGAACTGGCGCTCCTGCTCGCCGCCGCGCGCCCGCAGCACCAGCGCGTCCGTGCCGGCCCGCGCGCACACCGCGTCCAGCAGCCGCGTCTTACCGATCCCCGGCGAGCCCTGGATCAGCGCGACGCGTCCGCTGCCGGCGAGCGCATCGGCGAGGGCGGCACCCAACAGGGCCTGCTCGGCGTCGCGCTCGAGCAGCGGCGACACCAAGCCGACGCCCATACCTGAGAATGCTAGCCAGCGCGGGCGGCACGGTCACGGGGACCGTCACGCCCGGGCGGCCACGCCCGACCAGTGCGGTTCCCGCAGCTCGCGCTTGAGCGGTTTCCCCGCGCCCGACCTGGGCAGCGGCTCGCGGCGCCGCTCGACGGTCCTGGGCACCTCGTGGCCGGCGAGCAGGGACCGGCAGTGGGCGATCAGCTCCTCCTCGCTCACCTCGGCCCGGAGCACGACCACGGCGTGCACGGCCTCTCCCCAGCGCTCGTCGGGAACGGCGACCACGGCGGCCTCGAGCACCGCCGGATGGCGGTAGAGGGCGTCCTCGACGTCGGTGCTGTAGACGTTCTCGCCGCCGCTCACGATCATGTCCCGGGCCCGGTCGACCAGGTAGACGAACCCCTCCTCGTCCTGGTAGCCAAGGTCGCCGGTGCGGTACCAGCCGTCGACCAGCGCGATGGCGGTCTCCGCCGGCCTGTTCCAGTACCCGGCCATCACGTTGGGGCCGCGCACGGTGAGCTCGCCGACCTCGCCCGGCGAGCAGCGCACGCCGTCGACATCGAAGACGACGACGTCCACCCCGAGGGCCGGCTGCCCGCACGACCGCTCCCTGGCGGTGCCGAGCCGTCGCTCCTCGCGGGGCAGCAGGGTGGCGATCGGGGCCGTCTCCGTCGCCCCGTAGAAGTGCAGCAGCTCGGCCGAGGGGAAGGCGGCGTGCGCCCGGTGCAGGGTCTGGGTCGCGCAGGGGGAGCCGCCGTGGCCGAGCAGGCGCAGCGAGGACACGTCGCGCGGGCGGGCGAGCTGCTCCTCGCTCATCGCGGCCAGCATGCTCGGCACCACCATGGTCGCCGTCACGCGGTGGCGTTCGATGAGGTCGAGCGCGCGGGCCGGGTCGAACTCCGGGAGCACGACGTGGGCGCCCGCGCTCCACACGGTGGTCAGCACGGCCAGCGATCCGACGACGTGGAACAGCGGGGCGGTGACGAGCCAGGTGGTCTCCGGCGTGAACGGCCAGGACATCGCGAGGTGCGAGGCGTTGGCGAGCAGGTTGCGGTGGGTGAGCATCACGCCCTTCGCCGAGCCGGTGGTGCCGCCGGTGTAGAACAGGCCCGCCACCCGGTCCTCCGGGCCGTCCTCGGGCAGGTCGGCCGGGACCGCCGAGGCCAGCAGCCGCTCGTACCCGTCACCCAGGTCGAACACGTGCTCCACGGTGTGGCCGGGGCCGATGTCGCCGATACCGGTGAACAGGGCCTTGGCGCCGGAGTCGGCGAGCGCGTGGCGCAGCTCGGACGGCGGGAGCTCGGGGTTGAGCGGCACGACAGTCATGCCCGCGCCCGGCAGCGCCTGGTAGATCTCCAGGTAGCGGTGGCAGTTCGGGCCGACCACGGCGACCCGGTCGCCCTCGTCGACCCCGATGTACTGCAGGGCGTCGACCAGCCGGCGGCACCGGTCCCAGGTCTGGGCGTAGGTCAGCTCCAGCTCGCCACAGGTCACCGCGGTGCGGGCCGAGCCGACCTGGGTGGCCCGCCGCAGCGGGGTGAGTAGGTTCGCCATCCGGGCACCCCTCCGCTCGTCCGATCCACCGGCGCGTCCATGGTGTCGAGCCGGGGCGGCCCGGGCAGTGGGGTGGCACCCCCCAAAATCATCCGAGATCGACGCCACCCGGCCGCGCCGGGCGGATGGCTACACTGGGTAGCGGTGTGCCGGGAAGGCTGGTCGGCGAACGTGTCCGCCGACCCCTCTGGAGCCGCCCGTGCGCCGCCGTCACGTCACCGCGCCCGCCGCCGAGTTCGCCCGCTTCCTGCGTACCGAGACCGTGGGCGGGATGGTGCTGCTCGCGGCGGCGGCCGCCGCGCTGGTCTGGGCGAACTCGCCGGCCGGGGACGTCTATCGGTGGCTGCGCGGGCTCACCGTGGGCCCGGCCGCGCTGCACCTGGACCTGAGCCTGGGCCAGTGGGCCACCGACGGGCTGCTCGCGGTGTTCTTCTTCGTGGCGGGGTTGGAGCTCAAGCGCGAGCTCACGGTCGGTGAGCTGGCCGGGGTGCGCCGGGCGGTGCTGCCGGTGGCCGCGGCGGTCGGGGGGATGGTGGTGCCGGCGGGGCTCGCGCTGGCGGTCGGTAGGGGCGCGCCGGGCATGGACCAGGCCTGGGCGATCCCGGTGGCCACCGACATCGCGTTCGCGTTGGGCGTGCTGGCGCTGGCCGGGGCGGCGCTGCCGGCCACCGCGCGGGTGTTCCTGCTCGGGCTGGCCGTGGTGGACGACCTGGGCGCGATCGCGCTGATCGCCGTGCTGTTCACCGACCACGTGGCGCTGGTCGCGCTGGGCGCCGCCGTGGTGCTGTGCGTGGCGTACTGGTGGCTGCAGCGCCGGCGGGTGACGTCGCCGCTGCTGTACGTGCCGATCGCGGTGGCCACCTGGCTCGCGGTGCACGAGGCGGGCATCCACGCCACGGTGGCCGGGGTGGCGCTGGGGCTGCTGACCCGCTCGCGGCCCGACCCCGGCGAGGACGAGACGCCGGTGTGCCGGCTGGAGCACCGGCTGCAGCCGTGGTCGGCGGGGCTGTGCGTGCCGCTGTTCGCGCTGTTCGCCGCCGGGGTGCCGATGGGCGGCGAGGCGCTGCGCGGGGTGTTCACCGACCCGGTCGCGCTGGCCGTCGTGGTCGGGCTGCTGGCCGGCAAGCTGGTCGGGATCTTCGGCGCGTCGTTCCTGGTGGTGACGCTGACGCCGGCGGTGCGCCCGGACGGGCTGGGCTGGCGGGACATGCTGGCGGTGTCCATGCTCGGCGGCGTCGGGTTCACCGTCAGCCTGCTGCTCGCCGAGCTGTCGCTGCCGGACGGGCCGGGGGTGGACACGGCCAAGGCGGCGGTGCTGCTCGCGTCGGCCGCCGCGTCGCTGCTGGCCGCCGCGCTGCTGGCGGTGCGCGGCCGGGCGCACCGGGCAGACACGCCGTCAGGGCCGCGTTAGGACGCCGGCCTCGCGGCCCTGACGAGGCCTACAGTTGACCGCGTGAAGGCGCGTGACCTGGCTCAACAGCTTCCCACGATCAGCATGGACGACAGCGCGTACGAGGCCGCCCAGCTGATCGCCGGCGAGCGCCTGCCGGCGCTCGCGGTGTTCGCCGCCGACGGCAGGCCGGTGACGGTGCTGCCCGCCTCGGACGTGCTGCGCGCGGTGATCCCCGGGCCGATCCTGGAGGACCCGTCGCTGGCCGGCGTGATCGACGAGCAGGGCGCCGAGGCGTGCGCCGACGAGCTGGGCCGCAAGCGGGTCCGCGACCTGATCCGCCCGGAGCGCCACCGCGTCGAGCTGGCGGTGGTGGACGGCGACGACACGGTGGTGGAGTGCGCGGCCACCATGGCCCGGCTGCGCAGCCCGCTGCTGGTGGTCACCGACCCGGCCGACCGGCACCGGGTGCTCGGCCTGCTCACCGCATCCCGGCTGCTCGCCGCCCTGCTCGAACGCCTGCCGGCGCCGACTCAGCCCACTACGAAGTAGCGCAGCCACACGTACACCGCGGACACCAGCAGGGTCGCGCCGGTGACCACCAGCCCGTACCGGGTGAACCGCCAGAACCCGATCTGGATGCCGCTGCGCGCGGCCACCCCGGCCATCACGATGTTCGCGCTGGCCCCGATCAGGGTGGCGTTGCCGCCCAGGTCCGCGCCCAGCAGCAGCGCCCACCACAGCACCCTGGGCTCGCCGCCCGCGTCCAGCAGCCCGGCCACCACCGGGCTCACGCTGGCCACGTACGGGATGTTGTCCACCACCCCGGAGAGCACCCCGGACCCGCCCAGCAGCACCATGGTGAAGCCCAGCAGGTTGGACCCGGCGAACCCGGTGATCGCGGCGGCCAGCGCGTCCAGCACCCCGGCCCGCACCAGCCCGCCGACCATCACGAACAGCCCGGCGAAGAACGCCAGCGTCTCCCACTCCACGTCCTGCAGCGCGGTCCGGGTGCCCACCCTGGCCACCGCGACCAGCAGCCCGGCGCCGAGCAGCGCCACCACCGAGGGCTCGTAGTGCAGCACCGGGTGCAGCACGAACACGGCCAGCACCACGGCGAGCACGCTCAGCGAGATGACCAGCAGCCGCCGGTCCCTGATCGCCTCCCGCTCGCGCAGCGCCATGATCTCCTTGATCGCGTCCGGGTCGGTCCGGAACGCGCTCGCGAACAGCCACCGGCACAGCCCGATCAGCACCGCGAGCAGCACCAGCGAGATCGGCGCCAGGTGCACCAGGAAGTCGTTGAAGGTCAGCCCGCCCCGGCTGGCCACGATGATGTTCGGCGGGTCGCCGACCAGGGTGGCGGTGCCGCCGATGTTGGACGCCAGCACCTCGGCGATCAGGTACGGCGCCGCCGGCAGCCGCAGCCGCTGGCAGATCAGGATCGTCACCGGGCCGACCAGCAGCACGGTCGTCACGTTGTCCAGCAGCGCCGAGGCGACCGCCGTGATCAGCACCAGCAGCACCATCAGCGGGAACGCCCGGCCCTTCGAGCGTTTCGCCGCCCAGATCGCCAGGTACTCGAACACCCCGCTCTCCCGGAGCACCCCGACGATGACCATCATGCCGAGCAGCAGGAACACCACGTTCCAGTCCACGCCGGTGTGCTCGGAGAAGAACGCCGCCTTCGCGTCGCTGATGCCCAGCGCGAGGACCAGCGCGCCACCGGTCAGGGCGGCGGCCATCCGCGACACCGGCCGTTCCAGCGCGATCACCAGGTAGGCGGCCAGGAAGATCGTGCACGCGGCGACGGCGGAAAACACGGGTGTCGGCCTTTCGGTCGGCGGTCTCTGGCGTGCACGAGCCGCGCAGGCTCGTTCCTCGCGCCGACCAGACTTCCCGGCTCACCCTGGCCGTGAAGCCTACCTGCTCGTCAGGTGGGGTATGACGACGTGGCACGATAGCGCCCACGATCTTTGGTGACCGTAGGACAGGCAGGAGGACATCGAGGTGGCCAGCCCGAACCACGGGACCGACGTCCCGCCTGTCCTCCCGTCGATCCCGCTGTCCGAGGAGTCCGCCCGCAACGGCGACGCGTCCATCGGCGGCCTCGTCGGCGAGGCCACCCGGCACCTGGAGACGATGATCAAGGGCCAGCTGGAGCTGGCCAAGGCCGAGCTGAAGACCGAGGCCAAGAAGGGCCTGCAGGGCAGCATCTTCTTCGTGATCGCGCTGGCCATCCTCGGGTTCAGCCTGTTCTTCCCTTTCATCGCGCTGGCCGAGGGGCTCACCGAGTGGCTGCAGCGCTGGGCGGCGTACCTGGTGGTGTTCGGCATCATGCTGATCGCCGCCGGGCTGGCCGCGTTCATCGGCTTCCTGCGGGTGAAGCGGATCCGGGCGCCCTCGCGCACCATCAGCAGCGTCCGGGAGACCACGGAGGTGCTGTCCAGGCGCGGCCGGGGCGACGCGCTGGAGCGCTGACGTCCTGAGCTCGTGGACCGGGCCCGACCCGTCCACGGTGTGCGTGTCCGGCCCGTGGCGGCATCGCGGGGTGTCCGCGAACGGCATCCGGCTGCACGTGGCCGAGTGCGGGGACGGGCCGCTGGTGGTGCTCGCGCACGGGTTTCCGGAGTTCTGGTGGTGCTGGCGGCAACAGCTCGTCGGACTGGCCGAGGCGGGGTTCCGGACTGTTGCGGTGGATCTTCGGGGTTATGGGGACTCGGACAAGCCGCCGCGCGGGTACGACCTGTGGACCCTCTCCGGTGACCTGGGTGGGTTGATCCGGGCGTTGGGGGCGCGGGAGGCCGCCGTGGTGGGGCACGGGTGGGGTGGGCTGGTCGGTTGGACGCTGGCGGCGCTGCATCCCCGGCTGGTGCGGTCGTTGGCGGTATTGGGCGCGCCGCATCCGCTGGCGCTGCGCCGGGCGGTGTGGACGGATCCGCGCGGTCAGGGAGCGGCGGTGGCGCGGTTCGCGGCGGGGTTCCAGGTGCCGATGTGGCCGGAGCGGTCGCTGCGGGCGGACGGTGCGGCGCGGGTGGAGCGGCTGGTGCGGTCGCTGGCCGGGTCGTCGTGGGTGGCGTCGCCGGAGTTTGCCGAGGTCGCCGCCCGTACTCGCCGGGCGATGCTGATCCCGGGGGTGGCGCACTGCTCGCTGGAGTACTTCCGGTGGGCGGTTCGCTCGCAGGCCAGGCCGGACGGGCGGCGGTTCGCCTCGGCGGTGTCGCGGCCGGTGCGGGCGCCGGTGCTGGCGGTGCGCGGCGTGGACGATCCGTTGGTGTCGGAGCGGGCGGTGCGGGGGTCGGCGCGGTGGGTGGCTGGTGAGTACCGGTACGTGCCGCTGGCCGGGTGCGGGCACTTCCCGCACCAGGAGGCGCCGGGCGCGACTACCGCCCTGCTCGTCGAGTTCCTTCGCTCTGACGAAATCCGCGACTCACCCTGACAAAATCCCCGACTCGCGGGCGGTTTACGAGGCGCACGAGCCGGTGGATACGGACTCGGACAGGCCGGGGGCGGCGCGGAGCATGGGGGCGATCTGTTGGGCCGTGAGGACGTAGCCGGTTTCGTTGTCGTCCAGGGCGGCGCCGAAGACCATTCCATAGACGGAGCCGTCGGGGGCCAGGAGGGGGCCGCCGGAGTTTCCGTTGCGGACCACGGCGCGGACCGTGTAGACGTCGCGGACGACGGTTTTGGCGCTGTAGATGTCGGGGCCGCGCAGGTCGATCTGGTCGCGGATGCGGGCTGGGGTGATCTTGAACGGGCCGTCGAGGGGGTAGCCGAGGATGATGGCGTCGTCGGCCACGGACGCGGTGCGCGGGGCCATCCGCAGCGGGTCCAGGTCCAGGCCGGGCACGGCGAGCACCGCGACGTCGGCCTCCGGGTCGTAGGAGACCACCCTGGCCGGGCGGGTGCGGCTCTTGCCGTTGCGGCCGACCTCCACGGCGACCTCGGCGGTGCCGGCGACCACGTGCGCGTTGGTCATCACCCGCTCGGGGGCGATCACGAAGCCGGTGCCCTCCAGCGCGCGTGAGCAGCGGGTGGCCTTGCCGCGGATCTTGAGCACGCTGCCGCCGGCCGCGCGCGCCGCCGGGCTGTTGGCCAGCGCCACGTTCGGCGGGCCGACCTCGGTGATCGGGGTCTGCGCGAACGGGCTCAGGACGTCCGGGAAGCCGGACGAGTCGAGCAGGGCGCGCAGCTCGTTGGGCAACTGGCGCGCGGACGGCAGCAGCTCGCCGACGATCGCGTCCACCCCGCCGAGCACCTTCGAACCCCGGATGCCGGCGGCAAGGCCGGGGAAGCTCGCCGAGGCCAGCGGCAGCGCCACCAGCCAGGCGGCCAGGATGACGGTGAGGCCCTGCAGGATCGAGCCCAGCGTGGAGTCGATGCGCAGGCTGTGCACGCCGGTGATCCGGTCCCGGATGCGCCGGCCGAAGAACACCCCGGTGGTCTCGCCGATCGCGACCAGCAGCACCACCACGCCGATGCTGACCATCACCCGGCCGGTGGGGTTCTCCACGTTCTGCGCCAGCAGCGGCGCCAGCCGCACGCCGATGATCGCCCCGCCGAGCACGCCCACGAACGACAGCAGCGCCACCGCCAGCCCGTGCCGCCAGCCGGACACCCCGGCGAGCACCGCGAGCAGCAGCACGAACACGTCGACCCAGCTCATGCCGCTCCAGCCTCCGTCACGAGCGAGATCCGCGCCTGGCCGACGCCCAGGCCTCGTCGAGGTCCCGGATCCGGCCTTCCGGCCAGTCCCGTTCCCACCCGCCCATGCGCAGCAGCGCGTCCACCAGGCCCCCGGTGAAGCCCCACACCACCAACCCCGCCACCTCGAACGCCGGGCCGACCCAGCCCGACGGATGCCTTACCAGGAACCGGTTGCTCGGCTCGGCCAAATCGGCCACCGGGACCCGCACCACGGCGGCGGTCTCGGCCGGGTCGACCGGTGCGACCGCCACCGGATCGCGCCAGTGTGCCAGCACCGGCGTGACGTGAAACCCGGACGGGGTGATGTACAGCTCGGGCAGCAGCGCGAGCGGGTCCACCCCGGCCGGGTCCAGGCCGGTCTCCTCGGCCGCCTCGCGCAGCGCGGTGGCCACCGCGTCGCCGTCGCCGGGCTCCATGCCGCCGCCCGGGAAGGACACCTGGCCGGCGTGGTTGCGCAGGCCGGCGGCACGCTCCTGGAGCAGCAGGTCGGGGCCGTGCTCGTCGGTGTGCCCGAAGAGGACCAGCACGGCGGCGGGGCGGTGGCCGTCATCGGGTGGCTCGGGCTGCTCGGGGAGGGTCGCGGACGCGCGCAGCAGCGGCACCAGCCAGCCCGGCGCGGCCTCGGGGACCAGGGTGGGCGACCCGTCCTCGGTGCACTCCACGCTCACGGCCGCTCCGATCGCAGCCGGGACACCGCGGCGGCCACCTCGCCGGCGCTGTGGAACGGGAGCTGCGGCTCGACCTTGGTGACGCTGCCGTCCGCGCGCAGCAGGTAGCTGGCCGGGAGCGCGGGCGGCAACCTCAACGCGGCGGACAGCGCGCCGTCCGGGTCGGCCACCGCCGGCAGCCGTACCCGCAGCTCGGCGAGCAGGGCCAGGGCGGCGTCCGGGCGGTCGCGGACGTCGATCGTCAGCACCGGCACCGCGCCGGGGCGTCCGGCGTACTCGGCCAGCGCGGGCAGCTCCGCCCGGCACGGCCCGCACCAGGACGCCCAGACGTTGAGCAGCGCGTCCTTACCGGCCAGCGCGGCCGCCGGCTCGACCTGGCCGGGCGCGCCCAGGCACGGCACCCGCACCCCGGCCAGCGGCCCGCTCGGGTTCGTCCCGTCTGCCCCGGCCGGGCACGGGGGCAACCCGGCCGCCGCCCGTGCCGGCCCGAGCGCCGCCTCGTCCCACCTCGCGGCCACCGGCGTGTCGTTCTCACTACCCCCGCCCGAGCCGAAAGCGTGCGGCCACAGCGCGACCACGCCGGCCACCGCGAGCACCACCACGACGGCCGTGACCACGAGCTCGCCCCTGGTCAGGCCGGTCCGGGTGGTGCGGGTCACGAGCTGCCGAACCCGGCCATGGCCAGCAGGTGCTCCGTCTCCGGCCCCTTGACCAGCTTGGCGGCCTGCTCGGGTTCGGTGGGCCCGGCACCGAACGACGGGCACTCGGCCGCCAGCGGGCACACCCCGCACGCCGGCTTGCGGGCGTGGCACATCCGCCGCCCGTGGAAGATCACGTAGTGCGAGACGATGGTCCACTGCGCGCGGGGCACGATCCGGCCCACCGCGTGCTCGATCTTGACCGGGTCCTCCTCGTCGGTCCAGCCCCAGCGGCGCACCAGCCGCGAGAAGTGGGTGTCCACCGTGATTCCCGGCACGTCGAACGCGTTGCCCAGGATCACGTTCGCCGTCTTGCGGCCGATCCCGGGCAGGGTGACCAGGTCCTCGAGCCGGTTCGGCAGCTCGCCGCCGAACTTCTCCTCCACCGCCGCGCCCAAACCCATCAACGACGACGCCTTGTTGCGGAAGAATCCGGTGGTCCGGATCATTTCCTCCAGCTCGGTGCGCTCGGCGCCCGCGTAGTCGGCGGCGCTGCGGTACCGGGCGAACAGGGCGGGGGTGACCTCGTTGACCCGCTTGTCGGTGCACTGCGCGGACAGGATGGTGGCGACCGCGAGCTCCAGCGGGTTGGTGAAGTCCAGCTCGCAGTGCGCGTCCGGGTACGCCAGCGCCAGCGTCCGGATCATCCGCCTGGCCCGGCGGGTGCGGCCCAGCTCGCTCTCCCCGGCGGCGACCCGCGCGGCGAGCTTCTTGCTCCGCTGCTGTGTAGACGACTGCTGTGTCGACGATTGCGTACGTGAAACAGCCGATAGAGTCGACGATCGCGAGGAGTTCGTCACCCGGTCCAGGGTACGGATAGCGCTCCGAACACGGGACAATGGGCCATCCAGGCGAACCGGCGCGGCACGCCGACCCCGCCGCGGGCGCCGCCGCTCGGGTGCGAGAGGATTCGCCTCGTTATGACTGCCTGGTTGTCAGTCCTCGTGCCGCTCCTGGTGATGTTCTTCGCCCTCGGTATGGAGCGGGTCGAGGCACGGATGAGGGAGTCGGCGGTGCGCCAGGATGAGCTCGACGACTTCCTGGAGCGCGCCCGAGCCGACGAGGTGAAGGCGTTGTTCCGGTCGGGAACGGGACGCGCGCTGGAGTTGTTCCGGCTGCGCAACCGGGACGGCCGGCAGCCCCGTGCCGAGCGGCGGGCGACCGCCGAGCGGCGGCAGCGGGTCGCGTCCTGAGCGGCTGGTCGGACGCCTTTGGGTAGCGTCCGGATGGCCTCTGGGTAGCCCAGAGGACTTGTGTTCGCGTGTCGTAGGTGGGTCGCAGTGGTCAGGGCCGCCAAAGGGCGCACTAGACTGCCGTCCGATTGATCGGTTCCGGTCGGTGGTGACCCCTGGGTCTGTAGGCATGGGGTCGACGGCCGCGAGTTGAGGAGTGGCTGTGGACGAGGTCTTGCTCCGCGCGGGCATATTCCAAGGCGTCGAGCCGGGCGCCGCCGAGGCGCTCGCCGGGGAGCTCGAGCTGGTGGACTTCCCCCGGGGCCACGTGATCTTCTCCGAGGGCGAGCAGGGTGACCGGCTGTACATCATCGCCAGCGGCAAGGTGAAGATCGGGCGCAAGTCGCCGGACGGGCGGGAGAACCTGCTCGCCGTGTTCGGCCCTTCGGACATGTTCGGCGAGCTGTCCATCTTCGACCCGGGGCCGCGCACGTCGTCCGCGACCACCATCACCGAGGTGCGCGCGCACAGCATGGACCGCGCCGCGCTGAAGGAATGGATCGCCAAGCGCCCGGACATCGCCGAACAGCTGCTCCGCGTGATCGCGCGCCGGCTGCGCCGGACCAACAACTCGCTGGCCGACCTGATCTTCACCGACGTCCCCGGCCGGGTGGCCAAGGCGCTGCTCCAACTGGCCCGACAGTTCGGCTCCCAGGAGTCCGGCCTGCTGCGCGTGACCCACGACCTCACCCAGGAGGAGATCGCCCAGCTCGTCGGCGCCTCCCGGGAGACCGTGAACAAGGCCCTCGCCGACTTCGCCCAGCGCGGCTGGCTGCGCCTGGAGGGCAAGTCCGTGCTCATCCTCGAACCAGAACGCCTCGCCCGCCGAGCCCGTTAACCCAGGTCACCACCCGTGAGTGGTTAGAGGTGCTATGGCACCGCTAACCACTCACGGGTTCTGAGCTGCGGTAACCCGGTGGATTGGGGCGGGCGGGTGCGGTATGGCTAAGGGATGTCGACCTCCTTGGCGGATTACCGTGCGGCGCTGCGGGCTCCGGGCGCGGCCGGGCCGATGCTCGCGTCGGTGTTCGGGCGGTTCCCGATCGCGATGCTCGGGTTGGCCTCGCTGTTCTACGTGCAGCGGGCGTACGGGTCGTTCGGGCCGGCCGGGTTCGTCGCGGCGGCCACATTGGTCGGCGAGGCGGTCGGCTCGGTCGTGCAGGGGCGGATCATCGACCGGCACGGGCCGACCCGGCCGCTGCTGATCGTCTGCGGGGTGTTCGCGGCCACCGCGGGCGGGCTGACGCTGGCCATCGAGGCGCGGCTGGCGGTGCCGGTGCTGGTGGCGGCCGGGCTCGCGGTCGGGTTGAGCATGCCGGCGCTGCCGGGGGCGTCGCGGGCGCTGTGGACGGTGCTGGTGCCGGCGGGGTCGCGGCGGGAGGCGGCGTTCACCTACGAGGCGGTCAGCATGGAGGTGTTCTTCATCCTGGGCCCGGCGGTGGCCGCCGGGCTGATCGCCGCGCCGTGGGCCGGTACCGGGTTCGCGGTGGCCACCGGGTCGTTGCTGGTGGGCAACGTCGGGTTCGCGCTGACGCGGACGGTGCGGGGGCGCCGGCCGGCGGGGGCCGACGGCGGCACCGGGTGGGGCGCGCTGGCCAGCCCGGGGATGCGGGTGGTGGTGCTGGCCGGGATGGGGTTCGGCTGGGTGGCCGGGTCGGTCGAGGTCGGGGTGCCGGCGGTGACCACCCGGGCCGGCTGGCCTGCGCTGTCCGGGCTGCTGCTCAGCGCCTGGTCGATCGCGTCGGTGCTGTCCGGCCTGCTCTACGCGCTGCGGCCGTGGCCGAGGCCGCTGCACCTGCGGATGCCGGCGCTGCTGGCCGGCTTCGGGCTGGGCGCGGTGGCGATGGCGTTCGTGCCGGGGCTGGTGGGGCTCGGTGTGGTGATGCTGATCGCCGGCTGCCTGATCACCCCGCAGGTCACCGGGCACTCGCTGGGCGTGGAGCTGACCGCGCCGGCCGGGACGGCGACGGAGGCGTTCGGGTGGGTGGTCACGGCGATCACCCTGGGGCTGGCGTGCGGTCAGGCGCTCGGCGGCGCGCTGATCGACGCCTACGGGCCGAGCGCGGCGTTCCTGGCCGGTGGGCTCGCCGGGGTCGGGCTGGCCGCCGCCATGTGGTTCATGCGCCGCGCGTTGGCGAGCGGGGGGTACGGCTACAGCCCGTCACGCAGGTAGTCGAGCTGGGCCTTGACGGACATCTCGGCGGCCGGCCAGAGGGCCTGGTCCACGTCGGCGTAGACCAGCTCGACGACCTGGCGCGGGGTGGCGTCCGGGCCGAGCTGGGCCAGCGCGCGGCGGACCTGGTCGAGGCGTTCCTCGCGGTGGGCCAGGTACTGGCGTGCGATGGTGCCGGCGTCGGGCAGCTCGGGGCCGTGCCCGGGCAGCACCGCCAGCCCGTCCGGCAGCTCGGCCAGCCGGCGCAGCGAGCCCAGGTAGTCGCCGAGGCGGCCGTCCGGGTGGGCGATCACGGTGGTGCCCCTGCCCAGGATCGTGTCGCCGGTGAGCAGCGCGTCGTCGAGCACGAAGCACAGCGAGTCCGAGGTGTGCCCGGGGGTGGCCAGCACCCGCAGCTCCACGCCGGCGGCGGCCACCACGTCGCCCTCGCCAAGCCCCTCGTCGCCGAGCACCAGCGCCGGGTCCAGGGCGCGCACCGGTGCGCCGGTCAGCTCGGCGAGGCGGCGGGCGCCCTCGGAGTGGTCGAGGTGGTGGTGGGTGAGCAGGATCTGCGCCACCGGGCCGTTCTCGGCGATCAGTTGCAGGTGCCGCTCGTCCGCCGGGCCGGGGTCGATCACGATGACGTCCTCGGATCCGGGCGCGCGCAGCAGCCAGCTGTTGGTGCCGTCCAGGGTCATCATCGACGGGTTCTCGGCCAGCAGCACCGACGCCGTCGGGGTGACCGGCCGCAGCTTCTCGTACACCGGGTGGTTCGGGCGGGCGGGCAGCAGCCCGGCGGCGTCCGGCGCGGCGGGCGGCGGCGTGGCGCGCGGGCGGAGCTGGTACGCGGCCCGTTCGTAGCCCAGCTCGCCGGGCAGGCTGAGCACCAGCCGGTCGCCCTCGCGGCGCACCTTCGGGATCAGCGGTGTGATCGTGCGGCCCGCGCTGGCGTCCAGGGCGGTGGCCACGTCGGGCTGCTCGGTGAGCTGTTCGAGCGTCACCCAGGTCGGCGGAAGCAGCTCGATGCGGTCGTCCTTCCACTCCTCCAGGGCGTCGGCGGGGCGACGCCAGGCGGCCGAGCGGACCTCGCTGGTCCCGGCGTCGGCCCGTTGCCCGTCCGGCAGCGCGGCCAGGAAGAAGAACGTGTCGTAGCGCCGCCGCCGGCCCTTCTCCGGGGTGACCCAGTTCGCCCACGGCCGCAGCAGGTCCGCGCGCAGCACCCAGCCCCTGGCGGTGAGCACGTCGGCCAGCGCGCCGCGCCGGTCCACCAGCTCGGCCCGCGCCTCGGCCAGCTCGTCGGGGTCGGTCGTCAGCGCCTGCCCGTCCGAGGGGCCGGCCAGCAGCACGCCGCACTCCTCGAACGTCTCCCGCACGGCGGCGCACACCATGGCGCCGGCCAGCTCCTCCGCACAGCCCATCCGGCCGGCCCACCAGGACGGCGGCGGCCCGGACCAGCCGATGCCGTTGACGCGGTCCCGGTCGTCCACCCCGCCGCCGGGGAAGACGTGCACGTTCGGCGCGAACGCCATCGCCCCGACCCGGTGCTGCAGGAACACCTCCAGACCGGCCTGGGTATCGCGCAGCAGCACCACCGTCGCCGCTGGTCGGGGCACTACCGGGGCGTCAGGGGGTGACATGGGCCGACTCTAACCGCTGGCCGGCGAGCCCACCCGCCGAACGGATCTCAGCCGGCCTGGTCGGGCGGACCCAGTTGGCGCGGCCCCCGGGGCTTGCGCCCGCCGTTGGTGCTCCGGAACATCTGGCCGGAGTGCTGCTCGGGGTGCGAGTCGCCGTCCTCGCGGGCGGCCAGCTCCTCGTGCAGCTGGCGCAGCAGCCGCTGCTCGACGTCGGACAGCCCGGGCGGGGTGTCCGGCAGGTTGGCCTCGTCGGCGCGCGCGGGCTGGCGCTTGGGCTGCGACTGCCTGGCCTGCGGCCGCCCGTTGCCGGGTGCGCCCCCGGCCGCCGGGAACCCGCCGGACGCGTTCGGGCCCGGTGGCTCCTGGCTCGGCGGCAGGGCGGGCAGGTCTCGCGGCGAGTTCCACAGCCCGTCCCTCGGCCGATCGCCGCCCCGGCGGTCGGCCGCTGGTCTATCCCCCGGCGGTTCGTCCTCCAACGACCCGTCGGCGCCGTCCGGCGGGAACGGCGAGCGCTCGCGTCCGGGTCCGTCGTCGAGGTCGGAACGGTCCGGTTGCGGCCGCAGCGGCGCCGAACCCCGGGCGGTGATCACCCGGTCCACCGGGCGGAGCGGGGCGCGGCGGGTCTCGTCCCGCGCGCTGGCCTCCTGGCCGGATCCGGAGCCGGAAGCGCGCCGCTTGTCCGGCCGGCGCTGCTTGTCCCTGTTGTCCCGGCCGTCCCGGTTCCTCGGGTCCTGCTCGGGGCGCCCCGCCGGCTGCCGGCGGGGCAACGGGCCGCCGCCACCGCTACCGCCGGCGGGCGGCCCCGTGTCGACCAGCTCCAGCCGGCGCGCCTCGGCCAGCGCGGCGCGGTGGTAGTCGCCGAGCTGGTGCTCGGCCGCGAACACCTCGACCGAGGCGAACACGCCCGCCCTGGCCAGCACCTCGCCGACCTGGTAGGCGAGCACGTCGGCGCCGGCGGTCTCGGCGGTCTCGATCAGCACCAGCGGGTGCGGCAGCGGGCCGGGCGCGCCGCCGGCCGGCGTGGTGCGCCAGACCAGCAGCACCTGGCAGTCGCGCAGCAGCCGGCCCGGCACGGTGCGCAGCGCCGCCTCCGGGTCGTGCTCGGCGCCGGCCGCCGGGAACCCACCGGTGGCCGGGTCGGCCAGGAACCGGTGCCGCATCCGGGGCGAGGTGTCCGCCGGCGGCAGCGACTCGCCCTGGACGAGCAGCTGGCGTCGTCCGGCGGCGGCCGCCAGCGCGTCGTGCGGGCCCGGTGGCAACCGCACCCGGTCGGCCTGCACCGTCGAGGTGGCCAGCTCGATGGCGTAGTCGCCCTCGCCGACCGCGACCAGCTCCCGGCACCAGCCGAGCAGCTCATCGTCGATCAGCCCGGCCAGCGAGAGCAGCAGGGTGTGCGTCTCGACCGTGACGTCCACGGCTTCTCGGCCCTCTGGCATCTCGCCTCCCTTCCTCAGGCGTCTCAGGCGTCGACCAGCGCGCCGGTCGAGCCGCGACGGCCCCGCGCCACCGGCTCCCGGTCCGGCGAGCGCCACAGCGATACCGACTCGCGTAACGCCAGCCGGTGGTACGGCGGCAGGGCCAGCGGCGGGGACACCACTTCCACGGCCGGCGTGAGGTCGCCGTGCGCGCGCAGGATGCGCTGCATGACGCCGGTCAGCGCCGGCAGGTTCTCGGTCACGTGCGCGAGCACGATCCGCTGCGGCCGGGGGCGGTCCACCCGCCAGCTTCGGCGCAGCTCCTTGGCGCCGGGGTGGCCGCGCACCACGGCGGCCAGCATCAGGTCCACGCCGTCGCGCCAGCCGGCCAGGGTCGCCACGTCGGCGCACTCCTCGCCGGGGCCGAGGTCGGCCTGGAAGCTGGCGTTGACCTCGACCGGGTCGGACGCCGGGAGCACCGCGTCGAGCAGCCGGGACGGCGCGCCCCACCGGGGCAGGCAGACCTCCATCAGCTCCCGCTCGGCGTCGGTCAGCCCGATGCGGTGGCGCAGCAGGGCCTTCGGCAGGCTGCGCACCAGCGCCGGGTGCGCGCCGGCGGCCAGCCAGTCGCGCAGCCGCCAGAGCAGCCGCTCCGGCAGCCGACCGGCCAGCCGGACCAGCAGGTCGTGACAGGCCCGCTCGGCGGTGGGATCGGACTGCGCTGGCGTCACGCTCATCAGGACACCTCTGTTGTGGTCTCGACTTCAACCACGATTTCGACCTCGACGGGCGAGTTCTTGGGCAGCTCGGCCACCCCGACAGCCGATCGGGCATGCCGGCCCGCGTCGCCGAACACCTCGCCGAACAGCGCCGAGGCACCGTCGATCACGGACGGCTGGTCGGTGAACCCGGGCGCGGAGGCCACGAAACCGGTGACCTTCACCACCCGCCGCACCGCGTCGATGCCGACCAGGGAGTGCACCGCGGCCAGCGCGTTGAGCGCGCAGGTGCGGGCCAGCCCGGCCGCTTCGCCGGCGTCCACCTCGGCGCCGACCTTGCCGGTGGCCGCCAGCGCGCCCGCCACCACGGGGAGCTGGCCGGCGGTGAACACCAGCGAGCCCGAGCGCACCGCCGGCAGGTATGCCCCCGCCGGCTTGGTTACCTCGGGTAACGAGATTCCCAGGTCGTCGAGCCGCTGGCTGGCCGACATCAGCCGGGACCGCCGCTCGTCTTGGGCCGTTTGAGGTAGGCGACCAGCTGTTCTCCGGTCGGTCCGGGCAACACGGTCACGAGTTCCCACCCATCGGCGCCCCATTGGTCCAAGATTTGCTTGGTGGCGTGGGTCAGCAACGGCACGGTCGCATACTCCCAGGCGGTGGGCGAGGCGCTCATGGTTCGCCAGCTTATCTCCGGCCCAACCCTGACCCCCCGTTGGGCCAGCCCCGTTACGCCGACCGGCCGGCTGCGCGCGACGGGGCGACATTTACTACCGGGACGTAGGCTGCACAGGCATGTGGCCCGAAGAGCTCGAGCAGGCTCGGTTACACGTTGTGACCGGCAAGGGCGGCACGGGCAAGACCACCGTCGCCGCCGCGCTCGCCCTCGCGCTCGCGGCCGGCGGCCGGCGCACGCTGCTGGTCGAGGTCGAGGGCCGCCAGGGCATCGCCCAGCTGTTCGACACCAGCCCGCTGCCGTACGCCGAGGAGCGGATCGCCGTCGCGCCCGGCGGCGGTGAGGTGCGCGCGCTCGCGATCGACGCCGAGGCCGCGCTGCTGGACTACTTCGAGACGTTCTACAACCTGGGCCTCGCCGGGCGGACGCTGCGCCGGATGGGCGCCGTGGAGTTCGCCACCACGCTCGCCCCCGGGCTGCGTGACGTGCTGCTCACCGGGAAGGTCAAGGAGTGCGTGGGCCGCTGCGGCGACGACGGGCGCTACCTCTACGACGCGGTGGTGCTGGACGCGCCGCCGACCGGGCGGGTGGTCACCTTCATGGACGTCACCAAGGCGATGGCCGACCTGGCCAAGACCGGCCCGATCCACCGGCAGAGCGAGGGCGTGGTGCGGCTGCTGCACTCGGCGGACACCGTCGTGCACCTGGTCACCACCCTGGAGGACCTGCCGGTCACCGAGGCGCTGGAGACCGTGCGCGAGCTGGATGCCGCCCAGCTGCGCACCGGCGCGATGATCGTGAACCGGGCGGACCCCCGGCGACTGCCGACCCGCTCGGTGGACAGCGCCGCCGACGGGCGGGTGGACAGGGCGCGGGTCCGCTCCGGGTTGGCCTCGGCCGGCGTCGAGCTGACCGACGTCCAGCTCGACGGCCTGGTCGCGGAGACGGTGGAGCACGCGGTGCGGGTGCGCGCCGAGGCGGCCGCGCTGGCGCGCCTGGACGCCGGGCCGCCGGACGGCCCGGCCGAGCCGATGCCCCGGCTCACGCTGCCCGAGGTGATCGACGGCGTGGAGCTGGGCGCGCTGTACGAGCTGGCCGAGCGGCTCACCGAGCAGGGCGTCCGGGCGCGCCCGGTGCCGAGGCCGGCCAAGGCGGGGCGGTGACCCGGTGACCCCCGCCAAGCGCACCCCCCGGCTGGACCTGGACGCGGTGCTGGACGACCCGGGCACCAAGGTCGTGGTGTGCTGCGGCTCCGGCGGGGTGGGCAAGACGACGACGGCCGCCGCGCTCGCGGTGCGCGCCGCCGAGCGCGGCCGGCAGGCGGTGGTGCTGACCATCGACCCGGCCCGGCGGCTGGCCGAGGCCCTGGGTCTGACCACGCTGAGTAACGAACCGAAGCGCGTCGCGGGCGTCGGAAGCGCGCCCGAGGACGCCGGGTCCGACGGCGAGTGCAGCCGCACGTGCAGCGGCACGGACGGCGAGCTTTACGCCATGATGCTGGACATGCGGCGCACCTTCGACGAAATGGTGTACGCCCACGCCGCCCCGGACCGCGCGGAGAAAATTCTCTCGAACCCGTTCTACCAGACAATTTCCTCGTCGTTCTCCGGAACGCAGGAATACATGGCGATGGAGAAGCTGGGCCAGCTGGTCGCAACCGACAGGTGGGACCTGATAATCGTCGACACGCCGCCGTCGCGGTCCGCGCTGGACTTCCTGGACGCCCCGCAGCGGATGTCCTCGTTCCTGGACGGCCGGATGATCCGGCTGCTCTCCGCCCCGGCCCGGGCCGGCGGCCGTGGGCTGCGCCGGCTGGTGGGCGCCGGGTTCGGGCTGTTCGCCAAGGCGGTCGGGACCATCCTGGGCGGGCAGATGCTGGCCGACGCCTCGGCGTTCGTGCAGGCCTTCGACACCATGTTCGGCGGCTTCCGGGAGCGCGCGGCGACCACCTATGAGCTGCTCCGCTCGCCGGGCACCGCGTTCGTCGTGGTGGCCGCCCCGGAGCCGGACGCGCTGCGCGAGGCCGCCTACTTCGTGGACCGGCTGGCCACCGAGGAGATGCCGCTGGCCGGGCTGATCCTCAACCGCACCCACCCGGTGCTGGCCGACCTGCCGGCCGGGCGCGCCCGCGACCTTGCCGACCTGGTCGACTCCGCCGGGAGCGGCCGGCTGGCCTCGGCCGTGCTGCGGCTGCACGCCGACCGGGTGGACCGCGCCGACCGGGAGCGCCGGCTGCTCGCCAGGTTCACCAACGCCCACCCGGACGTGGCGGTGACCCAGGTGCCCGCCGTGGCCGGCGACATCACCGACCTGGCCGGACTGCGCGAGATTGGCACCCGGCTGGCCGCCGCGCCGCCGTCCGACCGGTCCGGCGCGGCGAAGCCGGCTCGTCCCCGCGCCGAGGTCGAAGGCGCCACCGGCTGAGCCGTTCGTCCTTACGCCGCCTTGGTGGCCAGTGCCGCCACCTCACTCGTGGTCGTCGTCGCTGCCCTTGCCGCGTCCGCCCGCGCCGCCACCGCATCCAGCCGTGCCCGCCGCGCCGCCGCCCGCAGCAGCGGCTCCCAGGCGGTCACCTCGGGCCGGCGGCGCAGCATGGCCCGGCGCTCCCGCTCGGTCATCCCGCCCCAGACGCCGAACTCGATGCGTTCGTCCAACGCGTGCGCAAGGCACTGGGTGAGCACCGGACAACCTCGGCAGACCGACCGGGCGTCGCGCTGCTTCGCGCCGGTCACGAATAGGCGATCAGGATCACCGTTACGGCAGTTGGCGGACACACGCCAATTCCCGGCCGCATTCATTACCTACTCCCAAGGTTGCCGTTGAAAAGCCCGTCATCGGTATGGACGCAAGTCAACCGAACACGGTTCCCTGGGCCAAGCCGGGAAAACTACTCAACTACGCTCGGTGACCTACCTAGTCCGGCCATCGCGCCCGGAGCACGTTGGCGAAATGCCCCTGCCGTGCCCATGCCGCTTGACGCGGAACGTGCCCCCGCCCCGCGTAAGCTGACCCCCCGTGAGCAGCTCCGAATCGATCAAACGCCAGGTGGCGAAGCTGCTCGGACTCTGCGTGATCGGCGGCGTGCTGCTGGCCGGCATGGTCTACCCGTTCGCCGTCGCCGCCGGGATCGCGTCCAACAAGGCAGCCGACACGGTGGTGAACGCGTCGTCGGACCTGGCCGACGAGCGGTTGCCCTCGGCGACCACGGTGACCGACGCGGCCGGCAACCCGATCGCCTACCTGTACGACCAGAACCGCTCCATGGCGCCGTCCTCGGCGATCTCGCCGGCGATGAAGGCCGCCGCGGTGGCCATCGAGGACCGCCGGTTCTACGACCACCAGGGCGTCGACTGGCAGGGCACCATCCGGGCGATGATCGCCAACTCCGCGTCCGGCGACGTGGTGCAGGGCGCGTCCACGCTGACCCAGCAGTACGTGAAGAACTTTCAGCTCTACGTCGCCGCCCGCAGCGAGTCCGACCGGCTCAAGGCCACCGAGCAGACCACCGCGCGCAAGCTGCGGGAGATCCGGATCGCGCTGCAGCTCGAGCGGAAGATGAGCAAGGACGACATCCTCACCGGCTACCTGAACATCATCTTCCTGGGCAACAACGCCTACGGCGTCACCGAGGCCGCCCGCACCTACTTCAACACCACCCCGGACCGGCTGACCGTGCCGCAGGCCGCGCTGCTGGCCGGCATGGTGCGCAGCACCAGCGCGTACGACCCGGTGGCGCACCCGAAGGCGGCGCTGGACCGGCGCAACATCGTGATCAGGGCGATGGCCGAGCAGGGCATGATCACCGAGGCGGACGCCAACCAGGCGGTGGCGGCCCCGCTGGGCGTGGTGAACCCGCTGGCGTCGCGGCCAAACGGCTGCATCGGCGCCGGCGACGAGGGCTACTTCTGCAAGTACGTGGTGGAGTACCTGACCAAGGCCGGCTTCACCGCCGACCAGCTCAACCGGGGCGGCTACACCATCCGCACCACCCTGGACCCGAAGGCGATGGCCGAGCTCAAGGCCGCCGTGGACGCCGAGGTGCCGCCGCACCAGGCGCACGTGGCGAACGCGATGGCCCTGGTCGCGCCGGGCACGGACAAGCACAAGCTGCTGGCCATGGCGGCCAACCGGACCTTCGGGCTCAAGGCCGACGAGCAGCAGACCAGCTACGGGCTGCCCTACGAACCGGTGAACCTGGGCGCCGGCTCCATCTACAAGATCTTCACCGCGGCCACCGCGATGGAGAAGGGCATGGGCATCAACCACGAGATCGACGTGCCGCCCAGCGGGTACGCCTCGCCGGTGTACCGCGACGGCGCCGGCCGCCCCACCCCGGTGGGCAACGACGGCCGCTACGCCGACGAGATGTCCCTGCAGAAGGCGCTGGCGCTCTCGCCCAACACCGCGTTCGTCAAGCTGGAGGAGTTCACCGGGGTGCCGCCGGTGGTGGACATGGCGGTGCGCATGGGCATGCGCTCGCTGGCCACCACCCCGTTCGTGGACCCGCGCACCGGCAAGCGCACCGACCGCTCCATCGCCGAGGTGACCAAGGCGCAGAACCTCGGCTCGTTCACCCTCGGCGTGACCCCGACCAGCATCCTGGAGCTGGCCAACGTGGGCGCCACCCTGGCCAGCTCCGGCACCTGGTGCCCGCCCAGCCCGATCGAGCAGATCACCGACGCCGAGGGCAAGCCGGTCCCGATCACCGAGCTGCCCTGCGAGCGGGTGCTCGACCCCGGCCTGGCCAACACGCTGCTCACCGGCCTGAGCAAGGACGACACCGAGGGCACCGCCGCCGCCTCGGCGCGCGGCTTCAAGTGGAACCGCCCGATGGGCGGCAAGACCGGCACCACCGAGGAGTACAAGTCCGCCGGGTTCGTCGGGATCGTCCCGCAGGCGGCCGGCGCGGTGATCACCTTCGACGACTCGCGCTCGCCCCGGCCGCTGTGTGACCCGGGCGGCGCGTCGCCGCCGGTGGCGTGTTCGAGCGGCAACATCTACGGCGGCAAGGCGCCCGCGCGGACCTGGTTCCGGGCGATGACCGGCTACCTGGCCGGCCAGCCGGTGGCGCCGCTGCCGCCCACCGACAACCGGTTCACCGAGGGCGGTGACACCGAGCGGATCCCGGACGTCATCGGCAAGGACGCCGACGAGGCCAAGGACATCCTGGAGGACGAGGACTGGGACGTCGTGATCGAGCGGGTGGACAACCGGGCCCGGCGCGGCATGGTGGTCGGCCAGCACCCGCGCGGCACGGCGCTGCCCGGCGAGAAGGTCACCCTGCAGGTGAGCACCGGCAAGGTGCCGCCGCCCCCACCCCCGCCCGGGGAAGGCACGAACGCCGGAACCGCCGCGCCGCCGTCCGTCGCGCCGCCCGCCCCGCCCGGAGCCCTACCGCCCGGCCCGGCCAACGGTCCCGGCGGCTAGCCGATCAGGCGGGCCTTGACGGCGGCGGCCACCCGCGACCCCTCCGCCCGGCCGGCGGCCTCGGCGGTTGCGACCTTCATCACCTGGCCCATCTGGCGCGGGCCGGGGGCGGAGCCGGTCTCGGCGGCCACCTGGGCCACGGCCCGCTCGGCCAGCGCGTCCACCTCGGCGTCGGTGAGCTGCGAGGGCAGGTAGTGGGCCAGCACCTCGGCCTCGGCGCGCTCCTTGGCGGCCAGCTCGGTCCGGCCGGCGGCGTCGAACGCCTCGGCGGACTCCGCGCGCTTCTTGGCCTCCCTGGTCAGCACCTTGCGGACCTCGTCCTCGTCCAGCTCGCGCGCGGTGTCACCGGCCACCTCGCCGGCGGTGATCGCGGTCAGCGCCATCCGCAGCGTCGACTTGGTCAGCTCGTCCTTGCTCTTGATCGCGGCGGTGAGGTCGTCGCGCAGGCGCGCTTTGAGGCCCATGACGGCTCACTTTAGCCCTGGCGCGGCGCACTACTCTGGCCGCCGTGAACACCGTGACACGGACGGCACTGGGCACGGTCGGCCTCGGCGCGGCCGCGCTCGGTTACGCGGCGCTGATCGAGCGGCGGCACTGGACCCTGCGCACCGCGACCCTGCCGGTGCTGCCCGAGGGCCGCCCGAGCATGCGCGTGCTGCACGTGTCCGACCTGCACATGATGCCCGGGCAGCGGAGCAAGCAGCGCTGGGTCGCCGAGCTGGACGCGCTGGAGCCCGACCTGGTGGTGAACACCGGCGACAACCTGGCCCACCCGAAGGCGGTGCCCGCCGTGCTGCGCGGGCTGGGGCCGCTGCTGGACCGCCCCGGGGTGTTCGTCTTCGGCAGCAACGACTACCGCGGGCCCGTGCCCAAGAACCCGGCAAGCTACCTGCGCCGCCACCGCCGCCGGGTGCGTGGCGCGCCGCTGCCGTGGCGGGACCTGCGCGCCGCGCTGCTCGAACGCGGCTGGCTGGACGCCACCCACCAGCGGCTGCGGATCACCGTCTCCGGCCAGCCGCTCATGGTCGCCGGCGTGGACGACCCGCACATCGGCAGGGACGACTACCGCGCCATCGCCGGCCCGGTCTCCGAACCGGTGGCGCTGCGCCTCGGCCTGACGCACTCGCCCGAACCCCGGGTGCTGGACCGGTTCGCCGCCGACGAGTACGACCTGGTGATGGCCGGCCACACCCACGGCGGCCAGCTTCGGGTCCCCGGCTACGGCGCGCTGGTCACCAACTGCGGCCTGGACCGCTCCCGCGCCCGGGGGGCGTCCCGCTGGGGCGCACACACCTGGCTGCACGTGTCCGCCGGCCTGGGCACCTCCCCGTACGCCCCGGTCCGCTTCGCCTGCCCGCCGGAGGCCAGCCTGCTTACCCTGGTGCCGCGGCCGGTCGGCCCCGGGGCCGGCGGAAACGGCCAAGGCCGAGCCAGGTCATCGGCCGCCGCGGACGTCGGCTAGACTGACCACCGCACGTCAGCCACCGGGGTGTGGCGCAGCTTGGTAGCGCGCTTCGTTCGGGACGAAGAGGCCGTGGGTTCGAATCCCGCCACCCCGACCAGTACAAAGGCCCAGGTCGCTGGCTCACGCACAGAGCCGGCGACCTGGGCCTTTCGTCGTATTTGATCTACTGCCTCGTTCGGATCAAGATCGACAGATCAGAGTGCGCGCTGGCTCCAGCGGGCGTGCGACGGCTGGACCCGCCCGGCTGCAGAACTCCAGCTACCTTGGCCTGGCCCCCCTGAGGAACTTGGAGCTACACCATCATGGCGGATCGAGCGCATTTCAGACGCTTCCTCAGCGCTGTCCGGAGCGTCTGGACGTCTTCGGTCACGACCCTGGTCTTCGCTGTCGGGTTCGCTATCTGCGGTGTCGGCTGGTGGGCATCTATCCGGCCGGCCGAGCCCGTGTGGGGGCCGGTCGGGACATGGGTCGGCGGGCTCGCCACCGCCATGGGCCTAGTATTCGCGGGAACGCAAATTCGTGACGCGCGCAAACAACGCCAGCTAGAGGCACAGCTGCGCCAGGACGGCGAGACCGAACGACGAGACGCTATGGCTCGGGCCGTCTGCATATCTAGCACGCTCGCCGCCCAAGACGACGGCAGCGAGGCGATCGAGTACTCACTTATGAACGGGTCTGACTATCCAATCGATATGATCGTAATCCAGATTAACGACCCTGGCGGGTACTTGGGGTACCACCTAGAAGATGGGAGTCCCGTGCCTCGCGAGCTGGTGATAGGGACCATGCACTCGAAACAGGTTATCTCCGGCAAGGAGCCTGTCCAACCGAAGCCAGAAATACCTTTCCTACTTCTCACAGGGATGGCTTCGGTAGTGTTCACTGATACATGGGGTCAGTCATGGTGGAGATGTCCCGGACAGCTTGAGAAGCGCGACGGGCCGGCCCGCATGTGCTGACTCTTCGCGCGGAGCTGTTCGCATGCCAAGATCTGCAAATCGGAAGGCTCAGGTCACACCTCGCCGGGAACGACCTGAGTCATCCGTTTCTAACCACCTATGCGGCGTCTTCTGGAAATAGGTCGTTCATCGCGGTCGCTCCGTCCTGGACCACGGGGCGGATCTGCTTGCGATAGATCAGCTCGGTGACCGACTTCCCGCTGTGTCCGACCAACCGGGAGATCTGCTCGATCGGCATGCCCTCCGTCGGAGAGCAGAGACACGAAGCTGTGCCGTAGCTCGCGAGACAGCAACAACAATCGGTCAACAGCGGTCATTGTCGAGCCGTTCTGATGGGGTAGAATTACTGCTCAGTGCCCTCGATTCAGCACGGTCGACTTCTTTCCAAGCTGATGATCGCGATCAGGGTGTCGACGTCCGGGCTTGGAGCATGATCGAGGATCGTGAGCGCCTCCCACGATAAGGCTCCGACATGCTGCTGACCAGGGTTCGGTGCTGCTCGAACTAGCGCTTACGTCTCCCGGTCATCGTCACCATCCCCTCCTGGCGATATTTACCGCCGCCAATTTTACTCGTTTTTCAGGTTTCCAGCCGGATTGGGCTTTTGTCCAACCCGATTCTGTCCGCCTGCTCATCGTGTCGATCGCGGAACCCGCACGCACCATGATCTGCCGTGGCCTGAGCGTGGACTCTGCCTGTCCCAGTCGCATACGTTGGCCAGGTGTTCCAATACCACGGTTGGGTGACAATCCGTGACACGGCTGGTCTCGACGGCGATGCGGCGCTGTTGCGGACCCAGGTCGAGGCTGTTCGTCGGCTTCTCGCCGAGCTCGGAGACTACGGCTTGATGGACCTGCGGTACACGAACGGCACTCCGTTCCTGCATGTGGCGGGCCTGGCCAACCATCGCGGCGAATGGGGCACCGGGATCATCGAGCTCTTCGGCCGCGTCGGCGAGATCGCGCCCGGTTCGTTCGGCCTGCTGTACGTCTGGGATGACGAGGATCCGGACCACCAGAACGAGTTCAGAATCTTCCGACTGGTCCGTGGTGTCGTGACCGAGCACGCGGATGCTCTGCTCTCACCGTTGATTCCGACGGTCGAGGATGAGGATCGCGACTGACTAGTGGGGTCGGTCGCCGGGGAACCGCTCCAGCCAAGCGGGCACGTTTGCCTGCCTGTACTTTGCCGGAGTCGACCGGCCGGCATTCCAACTGGTCGACAAGCTCGGCCTCCGGCAGGCCAGAGGCCGGAAGCCACCGAGCCCGCTGAGCTGGTGATGTCGCCGTCCTCGTGGCCACAGGAGGCCACTACGCCTGATCGACCGCCTTTCGGACGGCCGCGACCAGGTCCTCGGCTCCTTCGGTGAGACCAGTGATGAGAACGGGCTCGCCGTGTGCGAGCCTCAGCCGGACGCCCGCGGGGCCGAACGCGACGGCGAGGATCGTGTCCTTGATGGTGCCGGTGATTTGGGTGATGTCGGCCCACCGCACGACGCGGCGCTCGTCGCGGTAGGAGTGGACGAGCCCGTCGGTGTGCAGCTCGAACACCTCACCGGAGCGGGTCGCGAACAGCCGGCGAAGCCACCACCCCATGAACACGAACCTGATGCCCAAACCGATGAGGATGCCCGCCCCCAGCATGGCGATCGGGATCCCGCTCGCGAACATCGGTATCGCGAAAAGTACGCTGAGCGGGGTGACGACCACGCCCAGCAGCAGCGCCGCGAGGGCGACTCGGCCGCGGCGGCCATTGTCGGTGTCGTAACGTTCCCTCAGCGCACCAAGGTCGTCGACCATGGGCGGATGCTACCGGGATCCGATAGCCGGTTGGGGCCAAATCGCGATTCTGCTCGGAGCACTTGCGAAGGTGGGGACGGGAGATCCCGGTTCTCGTTTTGTCATGGAGAACGGCCCTGATGCATCTTCCGGGTGTGGAGAACTTCGTATCCGAGGTGCTGGGTGCCTGGCGCCCCGCGTCAGACAGATCCGGGACGCGACCGGCACATCGTGGTACGTCAAGCGGCACAACGAGAGCGGCAACATCGACGCCGAACCGAACGCCAACCGGCAGTGCGTCCCCTCGCTCGGTGACCAGGCGCCTCGGCTGCACGCCGTCCACGGCGAGTTGGGTGGCGCCGGCGCCTGATACGCGACCGATCGGACGGTTGCTGTCGGCGGTGGCCTGGGCACACCGCGATCATGGGGTCGGTCGCCGGGGAGCCGCTCCAGCCAAGCGGGCCGGCGACCGACGCGTAGATGGTGGTGTGGGTGTCCCGGTGCGGGTAGGCGCCGGTCCGGATCGTGATCAGGTTGGGATCGATTCGGAAGCGGAGAGTCCAGCTTCCGTTCGGGCGGTCTTCACCGGCTCGTTGCGTCGGTGCCATCCCGACGGCGCATGCTCGCGGCCGGCCGAATGATCAGCGGGCGGATCCAGGGGTACTCATGCAGTGGTACGTGAAGGTGCTTCGTCAGTATGCCGACTTCAACGGCCGCGCCCGGCGTACCGAGCTCTGGATGTTCGCGCTGTTCAACGTCATCGCCATGCTGGTGCTCGGCATCATCGACGCGGTGGCCGGCCTCAAGATCGACCCTGGGTTCGGGGTGCTGGGCTCGATCTACTCGCTGGCCGTGCTGGTGCCCGGCCTCGCGGTGTCGGTGCGGCGGCTGCACGACACCGGGCGCAGCGGTTGGTGGATCCTGCTCGGGCTCGTTCCGATCGTCGGCGGGATCGTTCTCCTGGTCTGGTACTGCACGCCGGGCAAGCCGGAGAACAACCGGTGGGGCGCGAACCCGAAGACGACACCCATGTCGTTCGCGTGAGCTGAGCCCGACTCCCAGGGGCCGTTTGGTACGGCCGAGGCGTCCGGCTAACCCGGTTGGCCGTATGCTCTCGCCCGATCAGCCGTATCGAACGGCCTGGTGTGCTCGGGCGTCCGGGCGCGAACCCTGGGGGTAGCCATGGGGTGGTACCTGAAGGCGCTTCGCCAGTACGCGGACTTCGGCGGCCGCGCCCGGCGCACGGAGTGCTGGATGTTCGCCCTGGTCAACACGGTCATTCTGGTGGTGTTGGTGGTCGTCGACACGGCGGCGGGGCTGAGCATCGGCTCCGGCACCGGGTTGCTGGGCTCGATCTACTCGCTGGCCGTGCTGGTACCCGCCCTCGCGGTCGGCGCGCGGCGGCTGCACGACACCGGGCGCAGCGGCTGGTGGCAGTTGTTAGGCCTGGTCCTGGTCGTCGGCTGGGTCGTCCTGATCTACTGGTACTGCGTGGACGGCGACCCCGACGCCAACGACTGGGGTCCGAGCCCCAAGCCCGTGCCCGCCGCCGCCTGAGCCGAGCGCGCTACGCCGTGGCGAAGGCGCCCAGGGTGGCTGTCGGGCGGATGCCCCGGAAGTGGCGGCGCCAGATCTCGAAGTAGAGGACCTCCTCCTCGCTGCGCAGCGCCCAGCCGTCGGTCGGCACCTCGCCGACCCAGCCGCCGCCCACCGCGTCGGCCTTGGCGGCGGCCAGCGCGGCGAGCACCACCCCGGCCCCGGAGCCGTCGCCGAACTGTTCCTTGGTCCGCCACAGCACCTCGTCCGGCAGCCAACCGGTGAACGCTTCGCGCAGCACCGCCTTCTCCGGCCGCCCGCCGGTGCGCTGCTTCCACTCCGGCGGCAGCGCCAGCGCGGTGCGCACCAGGTCGGTGTCCAGGAACGGCTCGCGCGCCTCCAGGCCGTAGTACATGGTCGTGCGGTCGCAGCGCTGCAGGTTCAGGTGGTGCAGGCCCTCCAGGTTGCGGACCAGCTCGGCGTGCAGCACGTCCGGCTCGTCGAACTCCTCGCCGTGCATGTAGCTGTACCCGGCGAACAGCTCGTCGGCGCCCTCACCGGTGAGCACCACCTTGACCTTCTGCGACGCCTCGCGGGCGAGCAGCAGGTTCGGCACCGAGCTGCGCACCAGCGCCGGGTCGAAGTGCTCGATCACCTCCACCGCCTCGTCCAGTGCCGTCTCGATCGACGCGGGCGTGGCGAGCACCTCGTGGTGGTCGCTGCCGATGAACGCGGCCACCGTGCGCGCCGCCGCCAGGTCGCCGCTGTTCTCGGTGCCGACCGCGAACGTCGGCAGCACCTCGCCGCGACGCGCCGCCTCCTTCGCCGCCACCGCCGCCACGATCGCCGAGTCCAGCCCGCCGGACAGGAACACGCCGACCCCGACGTCGCTCATCATCCGCCGCCGCACCGCGGTGACCACCGCGTCCCGCAGCTCGCCGAGCACGTCGTCGTCCCAGCCCTCGGTCGGCGCCCGGTGCGCCGGGCGCACCTCCACCGGCACCGGGTTGGCGTAACGGACCACCCCGGTGGCCGGCGTCCACAGGCAACCGGGTGGAAATGACGTCACCCTCGGCCGGTCCTCGACGTCGAACGCGCGCAGCTCGCTGGCGAACAGCGTCACCTGCTCGTCCTCGATCCAGTACAGCGGCTTGACGCCCACCGGGTCGCGCGCGACCAGCCCGGACCCGTCGGCGGAGGCCATCGCGAAGGCGAACATCCCGTTCAGCTCGCGCACGGCGGCCGGGCCGGTCCGCATCACCACGTGCAGCGCGGCCTCGGTGTCGGACTTGGTCCGCACCAGCCCGTCCGGCAGGTCGGCGTTCAGGCCCCGGTAGTTGTAGATCTCCCCGTTGCCCACGATCCAGGTGGTGTGGTCCGGATCGGCCAGCGGCTGGTGGCCGCCGCTCACGTCCATGATGGACAGCCGCTGGTGGCCGAGCCACGCGGAGTCCAGCGCGATCACCCCTGTGTCGTCCGGCCCCCGGTGCTGGATCCGGTCCAGCATCCGCTCGCATTGATCTTTATCGATAACCCCGTCGGTGGTAGCGAAAGCCGCCACGATCCCGCACACGTCAGCACCCTTTCCCGGCACCGACGCGGCCGTTTGACCTGGTCGGCACCCCGAAGCCGACCTCCATCTTCCCAGCCGGCGGGTGGTGATGTGGGGTCGGCCAGTCGGTCGCCTACTTTTCGCCACTCGCTGTAGCCCGTGTTTTACCCGCTGTGATGGGCTGTCAAATGGTACCGCTGTTCTTGGTGATTCTCTCGGGGATCATGGGAATTTACGCAAAGGCAACGGCGATTGGTTCCGGGGTCGGCGGACTGCGCGTCCTCGGCGCGGGTGTCAAGCTCACGCACGAGGGCGGGGCGCGCGGGCTGACGAAATCCGCGACTCACCCTGACAGAATCCGCGACTCGCGGGAGGGGGTACGGACGTGGACTTTTCGGAAGACGACGATCATGTCGCGGTGCGGCGGGCGGTGCGGGACGTGTGCCGGCGGTTCGACGACGACTACTGGGCGCGGCTGGAGGCGGCGCACGAGTTCCCCTGGGAGTTCTACCGCGCGCTCGCCGACGGCGGGTGGATCGGCATCGCGATCCCGGAGGAGTACGGCGGCGGCGGGCAGGGCATCGCGGAGGCGTCGATAGTGCTGGAGGAGGTGGCCGCGTCCGGCGCGTGCATGAACGGCGCGAGCGCCATCCACCTGTCGATCTTCGGCATGCACCCGGTGGTGCTGCACGCCGGTGAGGAGCTCAAGCGGCGGGTGCTGCCCCGGGTGGCGTCCGGGGAGCTGCACGTCGCGTTCGGGGTGACCGAGCCGGACGCCGGGCTGGACACCACCTCGATCAGCACCCGCGCGGTCCGGTCCGACGGCGGGTACGTGGTGCACGGGCGGAAGGTGTGGACGACGAAGGCGCTGGAGTCGGACAAGGTGCTGTTGCTCACGCGCACGACGCCAAGGGCCGAGTGCGCGCGCCCGACCGAGGGCATGACGCTGTTCGTCGCGAACCTCAAGGACCCGGCGGTGCACATCACGCCGATCCCCAAGCTCGGGCGCAACGCCGTGGCGTCCTGCGAGGTCGTCTACGACGGGCTCGTGGTTGCCGAGGCGGACCGGGTCGGGGAGGAGGGCCGGGGGTTCCGGTACCTGCTGGACGGGCTGAACGCCGAGCGGGTGCTGATCGCGTCCGAGGCGCTGGGCATCGGCCGGGCGGCGCTGCGCAGGGCGGTGGCGTACGCCAAGGAGCGGGTGGTGTTCGGGCGCCCGATCGGCCAGAACCAGGGCATCGCGTTCCCGCTCGCGCAGGCGCACGCCCGGCTGCACGCGGCGGAGCTGGCCATCAGGGAGGCGGCCTGGCGGGTGGACCGGGGGCTGCCGGCGGGCGAGCAGGCCAACACGGCGAAGTACCTGGCCGCCGACGCCGCGTTCCAGGCCGCCGACGCGGCGGTGCAGACGCACGGCGGGTTCGGGTACGCCTCGGAGTACCACGTCGAACGCTACTTCCGGGAGGCCAGGCTGCAGCGGCTGGCGCCGATCCCGCAGGAGATGGTGCTCAACTACCTCGCCGAGCACGTCCTGGGCCTGCCCCGCTCGTACTGAGCGCGGGCTCACCGGGACGGGTGAACCCGTCGACCGCGCGGAGCGGCGACACACCGTGGCCGGGCGCCGGTCGTTGGGCTGTGCGGAGCGTGTCCGGTCGTCTCCCCGGCCGGGCGCTTCAGAGCGCGGGGTATGTCGGAGGCTCCTGTTTCACCAGGTGAGGCAGGGGCCTCCGGCGTTTCCGGGCACCGTAGACTTCGGGCATGAGCCTCCCCGCGGCGTCCCTCAAGCCGCCCGTCAAGCCGTTCGTGATGCCGTTGACCGGACTGGTGCTGGCGCTCGGCGCCCTGACCGGGTGCGGCGGCGGCAGCGAGGGCACGAAGACCGACTGTGGGCTGGACGGCTGCACGATCACGTTCCCGAGGGACGGGACGCCCTCGGTGTCGATCCTGGGGATCAGCGCCAAGCTGGTCGGATACGACAACAACCAGGCGCGGATCGAGGTGGCCGGCCAGACGGTCACGGTCCCCGTCGGCGGCCAGACCCAGTCCGACGGGTTCACCGTGCGGGTGGAGCGGGCCACCGACACCGAGGTGGTCGTCCGCGTCACGCGCTGACGCGAAACAAGATCAATGCGCCGCGCCGTAGATGCGCGCGGCCGCGTTGATGTGCTCCTCGGCGGCGAGGCGGGCGGCGGGTTCGTCGCCGTCCAGGATCGCCCGGTAGATCTCCCCGTGCTGGGCGATCACCGTCTTCGCCCAGTCGGTGTCGGAGAGGTTGGAGACGGTCGACACCGCTATCCGGTCCCAGACCCGGTGCAGCGCGTCCTCCAGGAACGGGTTGCCGGCGACCCGGCCGATCGCCCGGTGAAACGACAGGTTGGCCCGCGCGGAGCCCTTCGGGTCGGACGCGGCGATGGCCCGCTCAACCTCGTCGGCGGCCTCTCCGATCGCGCGGATCTCCACCGGGGCGACGAGCCCGGCGGCCTGCCGCCGCGCCGCGCTGGCGGCGGCCTGGCCCTCCAGCCCGGCCCGCAGCTCGTAGATCTGCTCGATCTCCTCGCGGCTCAGCGTGGCCACCACGACGCCGCGCGCGGCCGGGGCGACCAGGCCGTCGGCCTGTAGCCGGCCGAGCGCCTCCCGGACCGGGGTGCGGCTCACTCCCAGCGAGGCGGCCAGCGCGGTCTCGGTGAGCCTCTCCGCCGGAGCCAGGTCGCCGTCCGCGAACCGCCGCCGCAGCGCGAGGTACACCGCGTGAGCGCCGTTGGATCCCACATGCTCCACGTCGATCAGCATACCTTGCATGCAATGCGTCTTATTGACATGCACTGCATACAGTGCATACGTTCAGCGCCGACATCACGGACGATGGGGCGGTGCCCAGATGACCACCAGCGGTTTGTCGACAGGCCACGCGCGGGTGGCCACCCGGCCGGCGCTCGCCATGTTCGGGCTGCTGCTGATCGCGTACTCGGTCAACGCGATGGACCGGATGGTCTTTCCGGTGCTGTTGACGGACGTCAACGCCGAGTACGGGTTCAGCCTCGGCCAGTCCGGGCTGCAGGCCACCATGTTCGCGCTCGGGATGGGCATCACCGGCATCCCGGCCGGGATCGCGCTGGCCCGGTTCGGCCGCCGGACGCTGATCGTGGTCGGGACCGCGGCGTTCTCGGTGGCCACGGTGATGACGGTGGCCAGCGTGGGGTTCGGCGACATGCTGGTGTGGCGGGTGCTGTCCGGCGTCGGCGAGGCGCTGCAGCTCGCGGCGATCATCACCGTGGCGGCCGGCGCGTTCCCCCGGCACCGGGGGCTGGCGATCGGCGCGGTGAACATGGCGTTCGCCACCGGCTCGGTGATCGGGCCGCTGGCCGCCGCGGCGCTGCTGCAGCACTACGGGAGCTGGCGCGCGCCGATGATCGTCTTCGGGGTGTTCGGGCTGGCCGTGACGCTGGCCATCCTGCCGCTGCCCCGGCGGTTCACCGAGGCCAGCGCGACGCGCACCGACCTGCGGCACGTCGGCGGTGCCGGCTCGGCGCTGAGCTGGAACCCGGTGCTGCTCGGGGTGGTCACTGTGCTGTTCGGGCTGGTCGACTTCGCCTACATCGGGCTGTACGCCACGTTCCTGCGCGATCACCTCGGCTTCGGCCCCGGCCAGGCCGGGCTGGCGGTGAGCCTGTCCGGGCTGGCCGCGTTCGCGTCCCCGCTGGGCGGGTGGCTGACCGACCGGCTCGACCCACGGCTGTGCCTGGGCCTGTTGAACCTGCTCACCGCGGCCTCGGCGGCTGCGCTGTTCGCCGGGCCGGTCTCGCTGGCCTGGCAGGCGACGTTCTCGTTCTGCTTCGGGCTGTTCGCCAGCAGCGGCGTCTACGTGGTGCTGGCCAGCCTGCTGGTGAAGTCGGTGCGCGGCGACATCGCCGGGCTCGCCTCCGGCATCTTCATCACCTGCATCTACGTGGCCGCCGGGGTGTCGGGCTACGTGTTCAGCCGGTTCGTCGAGGCCCTGGGCTGGGTCGGCGCCGGGCTGGTCCAGATCGCCGGGTTCTCGGTGGTCGGGGCGCTGCTGGCCGGCCTGCTGCGCCCCACTTTGTTCAGCACACCCCCTAGCCAGGAGAGGACATGACGCTGCTGTTCGCCCCGCCCGTCACCACCGTGCGGATGGCCGGCTCGGACCGGACGTTCCCGGTGCGGCGGGTCTACTGCGTGGGCCGCAACTACGTCGACCACATCCGGGAGATGAAGGAGGGCGACGAGCGCGACGACCCGTTCTTCTTCCAGAAGCCCCCGGACGCGGTCGTCGGTGACGGCGCCCCGGTGCCCTACCCGCCCCGGACCGAGGACCTCCAGTTCGAGGGTGAGCTGGTGGTCGCGCTCGGCGCTGCCGGTTCTGATGTCCCGGTGGAGCGGGCGCTCGACCTGGTGCTCGGCTATGCCGCCGGCATCGACCTGACCAGGCGCGACCGCCAGCGGGCGTGCCGGGAGCGGCGGGTGTCCTGGGAGGCGGGGAAGGCCTTCGACGCCTCCGCGCCGTGTGGCCCGATCACCGCCAAGACCGACGCCGGCGACGTCGCCGACGCGTCGCTGCGGTTGAGCGTCAACGGCGAGACCCGCCAGCGGACCCGGACCTCGCTGATGATCTGGAGCGTCGCGGAGATCATCGCCCAGCTGTCCGCCGACTACCGGCTGATGCCCGGTGACCTGATCTACACCGGCACCCCGGCCGGGGTCGGCGCCGTCGTACCCGGGGACGAGATCCGGGTCGAGATCGACGGACTCGCGCCGCTGTCCATCGTTGTGAGGAGCCTATGAGACCCACCGAGCGCATCGACTACCAACCGATCGAGGGCCGGGCGCCGGTGCGGCTGCCGGGCGGGGCCAGGGTCGCGGTCTGGGTGGTCGTCAACGTCGAGGAGTGGTCGGACAGCGAGCCGATGCCGCGCACCGTGCTCACCCCGCCGGCCGGCGGCACCCCGAGCCCGGACGTGCCGAACTGGGCCTGGCACGAGTACGGCAACCGGGTCGGGTTCTGGCGGATGCTGCGGGTGCTGGACCGGCACCGGATCCCGGCCACCCTGGCCATCAACGGCTCCGCGATCGGCGCCTACCCACCCATCACGCAGGCCGCGCTGGCCCGGGACTGGGAGTTCATCGGGCACGGCTACACGCAGAAGAACATGCAGAAGGTGCCCGACGAGCGGCGCGACATCGAGCGCACCCGCGACGCGATCGCCGCCGTCACCGGCGCGGCGCCGAGGGGCTGGCTCGGGCCGGGGCTCACCGAGACGTGGGAGACCCCCGACCTGCTGGTCGAGTCCGGCTACGAGTACGTGTGCGACTGGGTGCTCGACGACCAGCCCACCCGGCTGCGCACCCGCGCCGGCGACATCGTGAACATCCCCTACACGCAGGAGTGCAACGACGTGGCGATGATGCTCATCCAGCATCACCCCGCCGAGGAGTACCGCCGCCGGGCCGTCGACCAGTTCGACCAGCTCCTCGCCGACGCCCGCGCCGACGACTCCGCCCGGGTGATGGCGCTGGTCGTGCACCCGTACATCATGGGCGCGCCGCACCGGCTGAAGTACCTGGACCTGGCGCTGGACCACATCCGGCGCCACGGCGAGGCGACCTTCCACACCGGCGCGGACATCCTGGACGCCTGGGCTTGCTGACCGCCCGCGACAGCCGGCCACTTGTTGCGCACGCACGTATCCTCATGGATCTACATGCCAGCCATGAGGGGGGCCACGGTGCATGTCGAGCGCGATCCTGTCCAACTCACCCGCGAGTACTGGACGGCGATGAACCAGCCGGGCGCCGAGCACTTCGCCGCGATGGGCGCCCTGATGCGCGCCTACTGGACGATGGTCGCCGAGCTGGACCGGCTGCTCAAGCCGCACAACCTGAGCCGTACCGGGTTCCTGCTGATGTCCACGCTGCTCATCTCCGAGGCGCACACCCGGCCGCTCGGCCAGCTCAGCCGCTGGCTGATGGTGCACCCGACCACCGTCACCCTGGTGATCGACCAGTTGGCCGATCGCGGCCTGGTCGTCCGTACCCCGCATCCCACCGACCGGCGCACGGTGCTCGCCACCCTGACCGAGCGGGGCCGGGTGGTGGTCACCGGGGCGGCCGAGGACCTGGCCGACGCCCGGTTCGGGCTGACCGACGTGGGGGAACCGCTGGCCGAGCGGCTGGTCGGCGTGCTGGCGCAGGTCAGGGCCAGGATGGGTGACGCCCCGGCAATCGACACGGCGCCGGCAGTCGACACGGCTCCGGAGGCCGACCCCGAGCCGGCGGTGTCATAGACGTCGGCTATCAGAGCTTGTCTGGCTCCCGGGCGCGCGCCCGACCCATGATCGAGCCATGGAAGCTCTCGTACACGACCCCGACGCCCGGCACGGCCTGCGGCTGGCCCAGGCGCCCGACCCGTCGCCGAGGCCGGACCAGGTGCTGGTCGACGTCGCCGCGATCTCGTTGAACTTCGGCGAGGTCGCCCACCTCGCGGACAACCAGAAACCGGGCACGGTGCCCGGCTGGGACGCCTCCGGGGTGGTCGCGGTGGCCGCCGCGGATGGCTCCGGCCCTGCGGTGGGGGCACGGGTGGTCACCTTCGGCTGGGGCGGTGCCTGGGCACGGCTGCGGGCCGTCGACGTGGCCGACCTGGCGGTGCTGCCGGACGCGGTGGACCACGCCTCGGCGGCGGCGCTGCCGGTGGCCGGGGTGACCGCGTTGCGATCACTGCGCCGGCTCGGGCCGCTGCTCGGGCGCCGGGTGCTGGTGACCGGTGCGTCCGGCGGGGTCGGGCGGTTCGCCGTGCAGCTTGCCGCGCGGGCCGGCGCGCACGTGGTGGCCGCCGTCGGGAGCGTCGAGCGCGGCGCCGGGCTGGCCGAGCTGGGCGCGTCCGAGGTGGTGGTCGACCTCGGCGAGGTCCGCGAGCGGCTGCACGGCGTGATCGACAACGTCGGCGGTGGGCTGCTCGCGCAGGCGTACGGGCTGCTGGCGCCGGACGGGGTCGCGCAGAGCGTGGGCATGGCGTCGCTGGAGCCGACCACCATCGACTTCGAGCGGGCTCGGCGGGAGAGCCCGGGCGCGCGGATCGAGGCCTTCATGTTCGGCGGTCCGCCCGGCGCGGACCTGGCCTACCTGGCCGGGCTGGTCGCGGGCGGCGAGCTGGACCCGCAGGTCGGCTGGCGCGGCGGCTGGGACCGGGCGGACGAGGCGATCGAGGCGCTGCGCGGGCGCCGCATCCGGGGCAAGGCCGTGCTGGAGATCGACCCGCGCTGATCAGGACGGTTCGACCAGGGCCGCGCCGGTCATCGCCGCGAGGTATCCGAGCAGGCCCCGGCGTGCCGTCTCGACGGTGACCGATGGGTTGCGGCTGACCATGTGCAGGCCGTAGCCGTCCTCGATGATCACGGCGTTGCGGGCGACCTCCTCGATCGGACGGGCGAGCGTGAACGCGCCCAGGCCCACGCCCAGATCCAGGATCGAGCGGTACAGGGTCACCTCGCGATCGAACAGGCCGGCCATCAGCGCCGCATGGGTGCCGCTGCGGTCGGCCAGGCTGTGCAGCTCGTAGAGCAGCCGGCAGGCGTCGTCGTCGGGCCCGGTCGGCAGCCCGGACCCGACGGCGGCCCGCAGCTTCCCGGCCGGCGTGTCCGGCTCGCCGACGCGCGCGACCCGCGCCTGGTAGAAGTCGGTGACCACGGTGGTGTGCACATCGATCATCAGCCCGGCGATCTCGGGGTAGTAGTACAGCACCGAACCGGAGGACAGGCCCGCCCGCTCGGCGATGTCCCGGATCCGCAGGTCCGCGAGGCCGCGGTCCCGGATGGCCTGGCCGGCGGCGTTGATGATCAAGGCGCGGCGGGCGCCCTGGCGTTTCGGGCGTGGCACCCGTCCATTCTTTATACAGATGCACAAGCCCGGCAACCTAGATGCAGGTCAGTATTGACTCTTCACCCATCGATACCTTGAATTGCACATCAAAGAATGATGTGGATCACAGGGTTGGAGTGGGGCGATGTCAGAGCGGACACCCGAGGACCTGGCCGGCATCGACCGAGCCCACCTCATTCACCCCTACCTGCCCGCCAGCACCCGGGAACGCGTGGTCATGGTGCGCGGTGAGGGCTCGCGGCTGTGGGACGCCGGCGGGCGCGAGTACCTGGACGCGACCGGCGGGCTGTGGCTGGCCCAGGTCGGCCACGGTCGCCGCGAGCTGGCGGAGGTCGCAGGCGAGCAGATGTCGCGGCTGGAGTACTTCACCAGCTTCTGGGAGTTCTCCAACGACCGGGCCATCGCGCTGGCGCAGCGGCTGGTCTCGCTCGCGCCCGCGCCGCTGGACCACGTGTACTTCACCTCCGGCGGTTCGGAGGGCAACGAGGCCGCCATCAAGATGGCTCGCTACTACCACCACCGGCGCGGCGAGGGCTCCCGGACCTGGATCCTCGGCCGGCACCGGGCCTACCACGGCATCGGCTACGGCGGCGGGTCGGTCAGCGGGTTCCCGCTCTACCACGAGGGCTTCGGCCCGATGATGCCGCACGTCAGGCACCTGACCCCGCCCTGGCCGTACCGTACCGAGCTCTACGAAGGCCAGGACTGCACCGACTACTGCATCGCGGAGCTGGAGCGGACCATCGCGGAGATCGGGCCGGAGAACATCGCGGCCATGCTGGGTGAGCCGATCATGGGCGTGGCCGGCATGGTGGTGCCGCCGGCCGACTACTGGCCGAGGGTGGCCGAGGTGCTGCGCCGCCACGGCATCCTGCTGATCCTGGACGAGGTGGTCACCGCCTACGGGCGGGTCGGGCGGTGGTTCGCCGCCGAGCACTTCGGCGTGACGCCGGACATCATGGTCACCGCCAAGGGCATCACCAGCGGCTACCTGCCGCTCGGCGCGGTGCTGGTGAGCGGCGAGGTCAGCGGTGTGCTCGGCCGTGACCACGGCTTCCCCATGGGCTACACGTACAACGGCCACCCCACCGCTTGCGCCGTCGCGCTGGCCAACCTGGACATCATCGAGCGCGAGGGCCTGCTGGAGCGCGCGGTCAAGATCGGCGACTTCCTCGCGGCCGAGCTGCGCCGCTGCCTGGCCGGCGTCGACGTGGTCGGCGAGGTCCGCAACGTCGGGATGATGCTCGGCGTGGAGCTGGTCGCCGACCCGGCCACCCGGGAGCCGCTGCCCGGTATCCAGGGCATCGCCGACGCGATCCGCGCCGAGCATGGCGTGATCGCCCGTGACGCGGCCACCGCGCTGGTGCTCTCGCCCGCGCTCACCCTGACCGAGCCCGAGGCCGGCACCATCGCGTCCGCCATCGCCGAGGTGCTCGCGCGCACCGGGCGGGACGGCACGGTCCGGGCCGGCCGATGAGCCGGCTGTTCACCCTGGAGCGCCAGACCATCGCGCCCATCCCGGACGCCGAGCGGCACGGCACCAGCCGCGGCCTGGTCGCGATCTGGTTCGGGATGAACATGACGCCGCTGACGGTGGTCACCGGGGCCACCGCGACCACCGTGCTGGGCCTGCCGCTGGGCTGGACGATCATCGCGCTGCTGGCCGGCAACCTCGTCGGCGGCGTCGGCATGGCGCTGCACGCCGCGCAGGGCCCTCGGCTGGGCGTGCCGCAGATGCTGCAGGCGCGCGGCCAGTTCGGCGCGCACGGCGCCGCGGTGATCGTGCTGGTGGCGCTGGTGATGTTCATCGGCTACTTCTCGTCGAACCTGGTCGTCTCGATCGACTCGGCGCACCAGATCGTGCCGGGGCTGCCGGGTCCGGTGGCGGTGTCGCTGTGCGCGCTGGTCAGCCTGGTGGGCACGGTGTTCGGCTATCGGCTGGTGCGCTGGCTGACCGCCGCCGGCTCCTACGTGGTCGGCACGCTCGCGGTCGTCGCGTTCGTGCGGGTGCTCTCGGACGGGGCGGTGTGGACGCACCTCGGCGGCGGTCGGGTCACGGCGGCCGGGTTCTTCGGGGCGGTGGCGCTCGGGGTGGTCTGGCAGCTGACGTACGCGCCCTACGTCTCCGACTACTCCCGCTACCTGCCGCGACGGACCGGTGCGCGCGGCGCGTTCTGGGGCTCCTACCTGGGGTGCGTGGCCAGCTCGGTGCTGTTGATGGTGCTCGGCGCGATCGTCGGGCTGGCGGCGGGCGGGGCGGACACCATGGCCGGCCTGCACACGCTGCTCGGCCCCGGCGTCGGTTTCGTGGTGCTGCTCGGGTTCGCGCTGGTCGCGACGGCCGGCAACTCGGTGAACGTCTACTGCAGCAGCCTGTGCGCGCTGACCCTGGTCGAGACCTTCCGGCGCGGCTGGGTGCCCGGCGTGCGGGCCCGGGTGGCCACCACGCTGGTGCTGCAGGCGCTCGGCGTGTGGATCGCGGTCGAGGCGCAGAGCGGCTTCGCGTCGGCCTACTTCAGCTTCCTGAGCGTCCTGCTGTACGTGTTGATCCCGTGGTCCGCTGTCAACCTGGTCGACTACTACCTGGTCCGGCACGCCGACTACGACGTCGACGCGTTCTTCGCGCACGACGGCGGCCGGTACGGGCGCTGGAACGTCGGTGCGCTGCTGGTGTTCGCCGTCGGCGTGCTCGCGCAGCTGCCGTTCGTGGTGACCGGCCTGTACACCGGTCCGCTCGGCGCCGCGCTGGACGGGGTCGACCTGGCCTGGCTGGTGGGCTTCGCGGTGTCCTGCCTGGGCTACTACCTGCTGGCGCGGCTGCGGCCGGAGTTGGTGCGGCTGCGGCGACCGGCCGTGCGCGAGGCGGTGGCGCCGTGAACGAGGCCGATCTGATCTTCCACGGTGGCCCCGTGTACACGATGGACACGGCCGCGCCGGCGACCGACGCGGTGGCGGTGCGCGCCGGGCGGGTGGTCGCGACCGGAGACGACGTGCCGGAGCTGGTCGGGCGGCGCACCGAGGTGGTGAACCTGGCCGGCCGCGCGCTGTTGCCCGGGTTCCAGGACGCGCACGCGCACCCGGTGGCCGGCGGCCTGCAGCGGATGGCCTGCCACCTGGACGACATCCACGGCCTGGCCGACTACCAGCGCCGGATCCGCGACTACGCCCGGGCACATCCCGAGCTGGACTGGATCACCGGCGCCGGCTGGTACGGCGACGCGTTCCCCGGCGGCTTCCCGACCCGTCACCAGCTCGACGAGGTGACCGGGCCGCGGCCGGCGCTGTTCGACAGCCACGACGGCCATGGCGCCTGGGCCAACAGCGAGGCCCTGCGCCGCGCCGGCATCACCTCGGCGAGCGCGGACCCGCCCGACGGCCGGATCCCGCGCGACGACACCGGCGAGCCGACCGGGATGCTGGTCGAGGGCGCGGCGCGGCTGGTCGGCGAGCTGCTGCCGCGGCCGGACGCGGCGCGCCTGGAACAGGCCGTCCGGCACGCCCAGCGCTACCTGCACGGCCTGGGCATCACCGGGTGGCAGGACGCCGCGGTGGGCGAGGCGCTCGGGATCCCGGACTCCTTCGACACCTACCGGGCGCTGGCCGAGCGCGGCGAGCTCACCGCGCGGGTGGTCGGCGCGCTGTGGTGGCGGCGCGGCGTCGGCGCCGAGCAGGTCGACGAGCTCGTCCGGCGACGGGCGCTGGCGGGGACCGGCCGGTTCCGCGCGACCGCCGTGAAGATCATGCAGGACGGGGTGTGCGAGAACCTCACCGCCGCTGTCCTGGACGCCTACCGGGGGCATCCGCACGAGCGGGGCCTGAGCTTCCTGAGCCCGTCCGAGCTGGCCGATGCGGTCGCGGCGGTGCACGGTGCCGGCTTCGACGCCCACATCCACGCCGTCGGTGACCGGGCGGTGCGCGACTGCCTCGACGCCATCACCCCAGTCGGGGCGGACGCGGAACGCCGTCACCAGATCGCGCACATCGACCTGATCCACCCCGAGGACATCGGCCGCATGCGGGAGCTGGGCGTGATCGCCAACGTCCAGCCGCTGTGGGCCCGGCAGGACCCGGTGCTGGTCGACACCAAGCTGCCCTACCTGACCGACGACCAGCGGCGCTGGCACTTCGCGTTCGGCGCGCTGGCCGGCGCGGGGGTCCGCATGGCGATGGGCAGCGACTGGCCGGTGTCCAGCCCGAACCCGATGTGGGGCGTGCACGTCGCGGTGAACCGCACGGCGCCGGCGCGGGACCCGCACGCCGGCGACACCCGCTCGCGGACCGATCCGCTGCTGCCCGAACAGGCGATCTCGGTCGACGCCGCGCTCGCCGCCTACACCCGGGGCGCCGCGATCGCCAACCACCTGGAGCGCGACACCGGCACCATCACCGTCGGCAAGGCCGCCGATCTCGTGGTGCTCGACCACGATCCGCATCGGGTGCCACCCCGCGAGATCGGGCAGATCGAGGCCGCCATGACCTTCGTCGACGGTCGAGTCGTCCACCATCCCTGACCGGCGGGTCGCACGACGACGGGAGCGTTGATCAACGATGACCATCGGGTTCGTCAACACCGAGGCCGATCACCTCCGCAGGAGCCTGCGGCGCGGTGACACGATCTGCTTCGCCATCGCGGCGATCATCTCGCTGGACACCATCGGCCAGATCGCCACCTCCGGCGCACAGGCCTTCACCTGGACCGCGGTGCTGGTCGTGACCTTCCTGTTCCCGTACGGGCTGGTCATGGCCGAGCTGGGCAGCGCCTTCCCGGCCGAGGGCGGGCCGTATGTGTGGCTGCGCGCGGCGTTCGGCCGGCTGGTCGCCGGGGTCGGCACGATGTTCTACTGGATCACCAACCCGGTCTGGCTGGGCGGTTCGATCACGTTCCTGGCCGCCGCGACCTGGCAGCGGTACCTGGTCGCCGGCGAACCCGGCGGGCTGGGCGACTACGCCTTCAAGCTCGCCTTCATCTGGCTGGCGATCCTGGCGGCCGTGGTCAGCCTCCGGTACGGCAAGTGGCTGGTCATCGCCGGGGCGGTGGCCAAGGTCGCGCTGGTCGTGCTGTTCGCGGTCACGGTGTGGGTCTACGCCGGCCGGTACGGCATCCGCGGCGGCGGTGGCTTCGCCCCGACGTTGCACGGGCTGCTGGGCGTCGCGCCGGTGTTGATGTTCGCGCTGGTCGGCTTCGAGGCGCCGAACGGCGCGGCGGAGGAGATGCACAACCCGCGCCGTGACGTCCCGGTCATGGTCGCGGTGTCCGGCATGGCCTCGGCGCTGTGTTACCTGGTACCGATCTTCGGCATCACCGCCGTGCTGCCCGCCGACAAGATCAACGGCCTCGGCGGGTTCATGGACGCGGTCACCGAGGTGTTCGGCGTCCACGGCGATGCCGGGCCGGCCATGGTCACCCTCGGCGCGGCGACGTTCGTGTTCGTGCTGCTCACCCAGGGTGCGTCCTGGATGATGGCGTCCGACCGGGTGCAGGCGGTGGCCGGGATGGACGGGGCGTTTCCGCGCTGGTTCGGCGCGTTCCACCCCCGGCTGTCCACCCCGCTGCGGGTCAACCTGCTCTCCGGGGTGGTCGCCACCGTGTTCATGCTCGCCGCGAGCTGGCTGCAGGACGGCGGCGCGGCGGCGGTCTTCGCGGTGGTGCTCAACATCGCGGTCAGCGCCCTGTTGATGTCCTACCTGGTGATCTTCCCGACGGTGCTCCGGCTGCGCCGCCGCCACCCCGAGGTGGCCAGGCCGTTCGCGGTGCCCGGCGGCCGGGTCGGGCTGGTCGTCGCGTTCACGCTGATCTATGCGTGGGTGCTGCTCGGCGCCTGGCAGACCGTCGCGCCGGGGGTGCTGGAGCGGCTGTTCGGCCTGCCCTACGACTTCGTCGGTACCTGGAACGTCTCGCGTGCGACCTTCGAGGCGTTCACCGTCGGCACCCTCGGCGTGATCCTGGCCCTCGCCGTGGGCGGTTACGCCGTCGCCAACCGCCGCCGCTCGTGAACCCGTCATTCTTGAAACGGATGTATCAGTAGCCTCCGGCCGCGACTCCCTATCAGGGATAACGGCCGGTGGCGGCCGTATGCACGCTGCTCACTCCCCGGAGGTGGACATGACGGCAACAGAGCACGCATCGGTGGACTTCGAGGCACTGCAACGGCTGGTCGGCCAGGTGATCACCGACATCGGCGGGGCGGTCACCGCGCCGCTGGCCCTGCTCGGCGACCGGCTCGGGCTGTTCACCGAGCTCGCGTCGGGCGGCCCGGCCACGCCGACCGCGCTGGCCAAGCGGACCGGCCTGGTGGAGCGCTACGTGCGGGAGTGGCTGCTGGCCATGGCGGCGTCCGGGTACGTGACCTACGAGGGCGGCGAGCCGGGCGCGGCGGACCCCGACTCGGCGGGCTCGGGGCGCTACCGGCTCTCGCCCGAGCAGGCCGACGCGTTCACCAACCCGGCCAGCCCCGGCTATGTGATCGGCGCGTTCCAGAACCTGACGGCGGGCACCCGGATGCTGGACCGGCTCACCGAGGCGTTCCGCACCGGCGAGGGGTTCGGCTGGCACGAGCACCACGAGGACATGTTCGTCGGCACCGAGCGGTTCTTCCGGCCCGGCTACCTGGCGCACCTGACCGGCGAGTGGATACCGGCGCTGACCGGGGTTGCGGACCGGCTGGCGGCCGGGGCGCTGGTCGCGGACGTCGGCTGTGGGCTCGGCGCATCGACGGTGATCATGGCCTCGGCGTACCCGGCGAGCACGTTCGTCGGCGTCGACTACCACCGCCCGTCGATCGACATGGCGTGCGGGCGGGCGGCCGAGGCCGGGGTGGCGGACCGGGTGAGCTTCCGGGTCGCGGGCGCCGCCGACCTGGCCACCTCGGCGGAGGGCCGCTATCAGCTGATCACCTTCTTCGACTGCCTGCACGACATGCCCGACCCGCTCGGCGCGCTGCGGGCGGCCCGCGCCGCGGTCGCCGAGGACGGGCGGGTCATGCTGGTCGAGCCGATGAGCTGGGACCGGGTGTCCGACGCGCTCAACCCGCTGGGGCGGCTGCTGGCCGGCGCCTCGCTGTTCATCTGCCTGCCCAGCGGGCTGTCCGCGCCGCCGGCCGCCGGGCTGGGCAACCAGGCCGGGCCCCGGCGGACCCAGGAGCTGGCCGTGGAGGCTGGGTTCAGCGACGCCCGGGTTGCCACGGCTACCGACTTCAACCTGGTCTATGAGCTGACGCCCTGACCTTGGATTTATGCCGTTACGGCATTAAAGCGTGCGTTTCTGCCTTGGACAGCACCGGTCGGACGCGGTGAGACTGCGACCGCTCGAACGTGCTCGCGGCCGAGGGGGAAGCGTCATGTACTGGTGTAGGGATCATGGATACCGGCTGGTCACGCGGCTGCTGGCGGTGCTGGCGCTGCCGGTGGCCGGGGTCGTCGCGCCGCGCGGGGGCGCCCGGCATGCGGCGTGTCAGTGGGCGCTCGCCGTCCGGTTTCCCGCCGAGGACCTGACCGGGCTGACCTCGGCCACGAAGGCGGCGTTCACGGCGGCGCGCACCCGCGCGTTGTGGCGCGACGGGGTGTTGATCGGGCTCACTTCGGGGTACCGCGACGCCGAGGAGCAGGCGCGGCTGTTCGCCGCCGATGTTCGCCGCCGGGGTTCGCTGTCGTACCGGCCGAGGACGCTGCCGCCCGCCGAGTCCTGTCACGTCGCGGGGACGGCGGTGGACGTGCGGCCGCTCGAAGGCGCGCGGTGGCTGGAGCGCCACGGCGGGCGCTACCACCTGTACCGCGTCTACGACAACGAGTGGTGGCACTTCGAGTACCGGCCGGAGGGGCCACCGCCGCGCTCCGCGCATCCCGGCGCGAGCCTGGCCGACACCGGCGCCGGTCGGTGAGGCGCCGGACCTTGTTGCTGGGCGCGCTGGCGGGTCCGCTGGTGGCCTGCGCCCGGCCCGGTGATCCGTTTTCCTCGCTCGAACGGAAGTATTCGGTTCGCCTTGGTGTCTACGCTGTGGATACCGGTTCCGGTGCATTCCTGGAGTACCGGGCGGACGAGCGGTTCGCATTCTGCTCGACGTTCAAGACAATCGCGGTGGCCGCCGTGCTGTGGCAGCGTCCGTTGTCCTATCTGGACACGGTCGTCAGGTATACGAAAGCGGACGTGAACTCCATCTCGCCCATTGCCGACAAACACGTCGATACCGGGATGACCGTCGGCCAGCTCTGTGACGCCGCCATCAGGTACAGCGACGGGACCGCCGGCAACCTGCTGATGCGCGACATCGGCGGCCCGGCCCAGCTCACCGCCTACCTGCGCGGTCTCGGCGACCCCACGAGCCGGATGGACCAGTACGAACCCGACCTGAACAGCGATCCTCCCGGCGACCCGAGGGACACCAGCACCCCGCGCGCGCTCGCCGGCGACCACCGCGCGATCGTGCTCGGAAATGCGCTGCCACCGGAGAAACAATCCCTCGTCAAGGATTGGCTGCGGCGGAGTGCGACAGGTGCCCAGACCATTCGGGCGGGGGTGCCCGCCGGTTGGACGGTGGCCGGGAAGACCGGTCACGGTGACTACGGGCGGGCCAATGACGTCGCCGTCGTCTGGCCACCGAATGGCGCGCCGCTCGTCATTGCGGTGATGTCCGATCGCGCCGGGTTCTCCGACGAACCTCGGTACCCCGTGATCGCGGATGTCGCGGCCCATGTCACGTCCGTACTCCGTTAGCGTCGGGGCCGGGCGACGTGGGCCGCGCGGTCAGCCCAGGCTGGCCAGCGGGTCGGCGGCGGTCAGGTCGGGGTCGTCGGCGGCCAGGGTGCGGGCCTGGCCGGGGCCGGTGGTTCGGGTCTCGAAGCGGACGGTGACCCTGCCGTGCCCGCTGCCCTGCACCCAGCCGTGCCCGTGCACCGGGTGGCGCACGTCGTCGCCGGCGCGCCAGCCGTGTCCGGGCGGCTCGGGGGGCTCGGGCGGTTCGTCGGTGGCGGGCTCGGGCGTCTCGTCCGGCTTCTCGGGCGCGGGCGGCTCGTCCTCGAACAGCGGCTCCTGCACCGCGTCGGTCAGCCCGGACAGGGACACGCCGATCAGCCTGACCCCGGAGTCGGGCAGCGCGCCGTCGGTGAGCCGCCGCGCGGTGGCGGCCAGCGTGGCCAGGTTCGTGCTGGCCGTGACCGAGGTCTCCGAGCGGCTGCGGGTGGCGAAGTCCGCGCCCCGGATCTTCACGGTGACCGTCCGCGCCGCCCGGCCCGACGCGAGCAGCCGCCGGTGCGCGTGCGCGGCCATCTCGGCGACCGCCTTGCGCACCGACTCCACGTCGGACAGGTCGGCGTCGAACGTGGTCTCCGCGCTGACCTGCTTGGCCTCACCGCGCTCGGCCACCGGCCGGCGGTCCACGCCCTGGGCCAGGCCGTGCAGCTCGGTGCCGATCGCGGTGCCGAGCAGCGCCGTCACCTCGGCCGTGCTCAGCGCGGCGAGCTTGCCGATGGTGTCCACCCCGACCCGGTGCAGGGTCGCCTCGGAGACCGGCCCCACGCCCCACAGCTTGCGCACCGGCAGCGGCGCGAGCAGCTCGCGCTCGGTGCCCGGCGGCACCACCCGCACCCCGTCCGGCTTCGCCATCGTCGAGGCGATCTTGGCCAGCTGCTTGCCGGACCCGGCGCCGACCGACACCGTCATCCCGGTGCCCTTCTTGATCTTCGCGCGCAGCTCCTCGGCGAGCCGCTCCACCTCGGCGGGGGGAGCGCCGGCCAGCGCCTCGGGCTCCAGGAACGCCTCGTCCAGCGCGATCTGCTCGATGGCCCCGCCCAGCTCCCTGACCAGCGCGAACGCCTGGTCGCTCAGCTCGCGGTAGACCACGAACCGAGGCGGCAGGATCACCGCGCCGGGCACCAGCCGGCGAGCCCGGGACATCGGCATGGCCGAGCGCGCGCCGTGCACCCTGGACTCGTAGCTGGCGCCGGCCACCACGCCGCGCGGCCCGACGCCGCCGACCAGCACCGCGCGGCCGGCCAGCGTCGGGCGGGTCAGCTGCTCGGCCGCGGCGAAGAACGCGTCCATGTCCATGTGCAGCACCCATCGGTTCATCGCTCAACCGACCAGGTGCGCGTTCACCGCGCGCGCCGCCGCCGCCAGCTCCGGCAGCTCGACGACCTCGATGCCGGCGGCCTCCAGCAGCTCCACGCCGCTCGGTTCGCTGACGAACAGCGCGGGCTCCCGCCAGGCCAGCACCACCCGTCCGACCCCGGCGTCGATGATCAGCCGCGCGCAGGGCACCGGCCGGGACGCGCGCCGCGAGCACGGCTCCAGCGTGGAGTACAGCGTGGCCTTGCCCAGGTCCCCACCCGCGTACCTGGCCAGCGCGGACTCCTCGGCGTGCACGGTGTCGTCGGTGTCCCGGGAGTAGCCGCTGGCCAGCTCGCGCCCGTCCGCGCCGACCAGCACCGCGCCCACCGAGTACGCCGTGCGCGACGGCGGGCAGCGCCGCGCCAACCCCAGCGCAACCCCCATCCACCCCCGATCCCCAGCCCGCTCCGACACGCCGTCACGCTACCCGCCACCCCCGACAACCCCGCCGCTCACGCGCCCGCCTCCACCCGGGCGCACACCCAGTCTTACCGCCGCACACACGTCCCAACCTGTGTACGGCGGCAAGACCGGGTGTGCCGCGCGAACGTGTGCGTGCGGGCGGTCAGTGGTGGCGGCGGCTGCCGCCGGTGCGTTCGAGCTCGGCGCGGACGGCATCGGCCATCGACGGGTCGTCGCGCATCAGCGCGAGCAGCACCCGGAACACCTCCGCGCCGGCCACCACCGGCAGGTCCAGCTCGGCGGACGTCTGCGCGCACCACTGCCGCAGCGCCTTGTGCTCCATCGGCGACAGCTCGACGGTCACCCGCACCGGCCGCGTCCTGGGCACCCGCTGGGCGGGCGGGTCGACGACGGCGCCGCCCCCCTCGGCCACGGCGGCGGCCCGAGCGGCCAGGTCGGTCCTGCGGTTGCTCGCACTCATAGTGCCCACCCCTGGAGCAGTTCCTCGGCGGCGGTGCCGTACGGCACGTCGTGATCGGGAATGCCGGCGCCGAATGCCTGCGCATAGCGTTCCAGCCGGGGCACCGTGGCGTACAGCACCCGCCGCCCCTGTCCCTCCAGAATTTCCCGGACGGTTTCCGTGCTCGTCGCGTGCGCCACCGTCCGGGTGAGCAGCACGGCCACCGAAGGGTCCTCGTCGCGGTGCCCGGCCGCGTCCTCCAGCGCCTTGAACACCGGCCCGACCCGGTCCAGCTCCATCATCGTCGGCGCGATCGGCACCAGCACGTCGGTGGCCACCCGCAAGGTGGCCGCCACGATCCCGTCCCGCTCCTCCAGCGGCGGGGTGTCGATCACCACGGTGTCCCACCGCTCCGGGTCGATCACGCCCCAGAGCTGGCGGTGCAGCGCCGTGGACGCCAGCCCCATCGCGGGCACCGGCCAGTCGGCGAGCCCGTGCCAGCGCAGCGCGGAGCCCTGCGGGTCGGCGTCGACCAGCACGACCCGGCGGCCGCGCTCGTGGAACGCCTGCGCCAGGAACGCCGCCGAGGTCGTCTTGGCGCTGCCGCCCTTGAGGTTGGCAATGGTCAACACCCGGATGGCTGACGGCATGATCGCAGGCTAGTCGTTACCGGCCCGCCCGCGCCCTGCTCCATCCGGATGTCCTCAGCTACGCACCCGGCGTGTCGAACCTAGACACGCCCGGCGGCGATCCGAAACTCCTGGTCGCTCCGGGAGCGCCGCCGTAGGTGACCGGCCACCAGCGCGGCCGCGACCCCCGCCGCGCCCAGCCCGGCCCCGACCCAGGCCACCGACGCGAACCCGAACCCGGCGCCGATGGCCAGCCCGCCGAACATCGGCGCGAGCGTGTTGCCGACGTTGAACGCCGAGGTGTTCCCGGCGATGGCCAGCGTCGGCGCGCCGGGAGCGAGCGCGAACACCCGCGACTGCAGCGCCGGGTTCGTCACGTATCCCGCCACTCCCAGCGCGAACACCAGCGTGATCGTGACCACCGGGTTGGCCGCCGCCACCGCGAGCAGCGCGGACGCGACCACCAGCACCGCGCCGCCGACCACGATCGTCCGCACCGGATGCGCGCCGCCGACCCGCCCGCCGACGGTCATCCCGATCAGCCCGCCGATCCCGAACAGCGCCAGCACGCCGGGGACCCAGCTCGTCGGCAGCCCGCTCACCTCGATCAGCACCGGCGCGAGGTAGCTGAACGTCACGATCACCGCGCCGAACGCGAACGCCGTGATCGCGTACGACAGCCACAGCTGCGGCCGGGCCATCGCCCGCAGCTCCGCCCGCGCACTGGGCCGTTCCACCCGGCCGCCGCGCCCGCTTGGAACCGTCAGCAACGCCCCGACCGCGCTCACCACCGTGGCCACCGCGACCGCCCAGAACGCCGCCCGCCAGCCCGACACCTGGCTGAGCACCGTGCCCGCCGGCACCCCGACGATGGTGGCCAGGGTCAGCCCGCCGGCCACCACCGCGACCGCCCTGCTGGTCATCTCCTTCGGAACCAGGCTTACCGCCGTGGCCACCGCCACCCCCCAGAACCCGGCGTAGGCCAGCGCGCTGACCACCCGCGTCCCGAACAGCACCCCGTACCCCGGCGCCAGCGCCCCCGCCACGTGCGCGCCGACGAACACCAGCTGCAGCGCCACCAGCGCGGTGCGCCGCGGCCAGCTCAGCGTGGCGATGGCCAGCGCTGGCGCGCCGACGACCATCCCGATTGCGAACGCGGAGATCAACAACCCCGCGTCGGGGATGGACACGCCCAGGTCGGAGGCCAGGTTGGGCAGCAGCCCGGAGAGCATGAACTCCGAGGTCCCCTGGGTGAAGATGCCCAGGGCCAGCACGTACACGGCGAGTGGCATGTGCCCGACGCTAACACATTTTGAAGCACTCGCTACAAAATCTGCGTCACACGTCTACCCTGGGCGCATGGCCAGGCCACGGAAGTTCGACGAGGTCCGCGTCGTGGGCGCGGCGATGGACGCGTTCTGGCGCCGGGGCTACGAGGCCACCTCGACCCGCGACCTGTGCGACAGCACCGGGCTCGGCCCGTCCAGCCTGTACAACACGTTCGGCGACAAGCACCAGCTCTACCTGCGCTCGCTGCGCACCTACCGCGAGCAGGGCACCGCCGCCCAGGTCGCCCTGCTGCGGCGCCCCGGGCCGGCGCGGGAGCGGCTGCGCGAGCTGCTGGCGCGCGCCATCGACGACGACGAGTCCGACGGCCCCCGGGGCTGCTTCGCGATCAACGCGGCCATGGAGCGCGCCGCCGAGGACCCCGAGGTCAAGGCGGAGGTGCGCCGGAACTTCGACGCCGTCCAGGCGGCCATCCGGGAGACGATCACGCGCGGTCAGCTCTCCGGCGAGTTGGACCCGTCGCTGGACGCGGGCGCCGCCGCCCGCCAGTTGCTGGTCACCTACTACGGGCTGCGCGTGATGGCCCGCACCGAGGACGACCGCGCCGTCCTGCTCGGCGTGGTGGACGGCGCCCTCGCCCGGCTCGACACGGCGTCCTGACCTCCCGCTCCGGGCCCCGAACGGTTGATAACCTGCGCGAATGACTGGCCAGGCGCCGGCCGTCTCGCGCCGCAAGCGACCGGCCGGGGTCGCCACCACCGACGTCACGCTGTCCGCCCACATCGGCTCGAACGCCGACGTGTTCCCGCTGGTCCTCGACCTGCACGTGCCCCGGGGTAGCCGGGTCGCGGACGTCACCTGGGGCAAGGGCGCGTTCTGGCGCAAGGTCCCCGCCGACGCCTACCAGGTGCACGCCACGGACCTGCAGACCGGCGTGGACTGCCGCGCGCTGCCGTACGCCGACCAGGAGCTGGACTGCGTGGTCCTGGACCCGCCGTACATGGAGGGCCTGTTCCGCCGCGACGTCGAGCACCTGGCCGGCTCGGGCAGCCACGCCGCGTTCCGGGGCCGCTACTCCAACGGCGCGGCCACCGAGGCCGGCACCGGCCCGCGCTACCACGACGCCGTGCTCGACCTCTACCTGCGCGCCGGCACCGAGGCCCACCGGGTGCTGCGCAACCACGGCGTGTTCATCGTCAAGTGCCAGGACGAGGTCAGCGCGAACCGCCAGCGGCTCACGCACGTCGAGCTGATCAACGCCTACGCCGAGGCCGGGTTCTACTGCAAGGACCTGTTCGTGGTGGTCCGCCCCAACCGACCGGTCGTGGCCAGGCTGCTCCGCCAGGAGCACGCGCGGAAGAACCACTCGTACTTCCTGGTCTTCGTCAAGCTCGACCCCCGGCACCCGAAGCGCCTGCGCGCCGTATCGTCCAACCGGTGACTGACCTGGTCCTACGCCCGTGCCACGGCCCCGCCGAGTTCCCAACCCTGGTCCGGATCTGGCGCGGCGCGGTGGAGGCGACGCACGACTTCCTGACCCCCGCCGACGTCTCCCATTACGAGGCCAGGGTCGCGAACGACTACCTGCCCGCGGTTGACATCACCGTCGCTGAGGCCGACGGCGTCGTGGTCGGCTTCTCCGGTGTCGCCGACGGCAAGCTGGAGATGCTCTTCGTCGACCCCGAGCATCGCGGCCACGGCGCCGGCTCCGCCCTCCTCCGGCACGCCCTGGCGGACAACCCGGAGCTGCTGGTCGACGTCAACGAACAGAACCCGCAGGCCGTCGGCTTCTACCAGCACCACGGGTTCGTCACGCTCAACCGTTCTGAGACGGACCCCGACGGGCGGCCGTTCCCGATCCTGCACCTCGGCCGCCCGCCTCGGGTCTCGGTTCAGTAGCGGATGACGCCCCGGATGTTCTTGCCGGCGTGCATGTCCTCGTAGCCGCGCGCGACCTCGTCCAGTGAGTACTCGGTGGTGACCAGCTCGTCGAGCTTGAGGTGCCCGGCGCGGTAGAGCTCCAGCAGCCGGGGGATGTCCGCGCTCGGGTTGGACGAGCCGAACAGCGAGCCCTTGAGCTTCTTCTCCAGCAGCGTCAGCTCCGAGATGGCGATCGGCAGCCCGACCTCGGTGACGTTGCCCAGTCCGGTGACGACCACGGTGCCCTGCTTGCGGACCCCGCTGAACGCCTCGGCCACGTGCTCGCCCTTGGTCACGCCGATGGTCACGATCGCCACGTCCGCGCCCTGGCCGTTGGTGAAGCTCCTGGCCAGCTCGCCGGCCTCCGGGATGCTGGCCACCGTGTGGGTGGCGCCCAGCGACTCCGCCGCCTCCCGCTTGAACGCCACCGGGTCCACCGCGATCACGTTCGCGGCCCCGGCGTGCGCCGCGCCCTGCACCGCGTTCGCGCCGATGCCTCCCACCCCGGCCACGATCACCGTGTCGCCGGGGCGCACCTCGCCGGTGTTCACCGCCGATCCCCAGCCGGTGCCCACGCTGCAGCCGAGCAGGCAGGCCTTCTCCAGCGGGGTGTCCTCGGCGACCTTGACCGCGGAGTCCACCGCCACCGTGGTGTACTCGCAGAACGTCGAGATGCCGCACATCTGGCCGACCGGGCTGCCGTCCTCCAGGTGCAGCCGGTAGCTGGTCGGGTCGTTCCAGCGGGCGCCCGCGAGCAGGCCCGCGCCCAGGTCACACAGGTTCTGGTGGCCGGTCGCGCACCAGCGGCACCGCCCGCAGCCCGGCAGGAACGAGAACACCACCTTGTCGCCCTCGGCGAAGCCCGGCGTGTTCGGCCCCACCGCGTCCACGATCCCGCCGCCCTCGTGCCCGCCGGCGAACGGATAGACCCCGACCGGGATGTCCCCGGTGGCCACGTGGTCGTCGGAGTGGCACAGCCCGGAGGCGACCATCCGCACCCGCAGCTCGCCCTGCCTCGGATCGTCCAGCTCGAGGTTGACGACCTCGTACTTGCCCGGGGCCTGACGGATGACGGCACCGCGAGTCTTCATCGATCTCCTCCTCGAGACGGGCTGGAGCGCTCGGATGGCGCGACCGCGGTGATATTAGGTTTCGGCTACATGTGGCACAACACGTCTGGCACCAGGGACCCCTCCTGTTATGTCGCTGACCGGGTCGCGGGCGGGGCGGCCGACACCGCGATCGCACCAACGCGATATAACTGAACGGCCTGGGGGTTCGTCAGGTTACGAGATCCACTGCCAATCGAACCCGAAGGTAGGACTTGTGCGGCGATCTTGGCCGCGACACTCCGAGATACGCCTAACTCTGTGCGACCATCCCGTCACAATAAGTACGGGTATGACCGCTCATGGGGACGAGCGGCCGGCCACAAGGGGGAAAGGATGAGGGCACGCTCGCTTGTCTTTGACCTGTTCGGCGACTACCTCCGCGAGCGGGGCGGCGAGATTCGACTGCGTGGGCTGATCGCGCTGATGGGATGCTTCGACGTCCCGGACGCGACGGTCCGCGTGGTGGTCACGCGGCTGCGCAAGGAGGGGTGGCTGGACAGCAGGAGGGCCGGCCGTGAAACCACATACGTATTGACCGACGCCGCCTGGCGACTGCTGGACGAGGGCCGGTCACGGATCTTCGACAGGGCCGCCGACCCTTGGGACGGGTGGTGGCACATGGTCATCTACTCGGTCCCGGAGACCGAGCGGGCGCTGCGCGAACAACTGCGCAAGAAGCTGTCCTGGCTCGGCTTCGGCCCGCTCTCGCCGTCGGTCTGGCTCAGCCCGCACGACCGGATCGGCGAGGTCAGGGCCAGCGTGGCCGACTGGCCGGCGGTCCGGATGGACACCTTCCACGCCAGGACCGAGAGCGTCATGATCGACCGTGACATGGCGGCCCGAGCCTGGCCGCTGGACGAGCTGAACCGCGACTACGCCGCGATGCTCGCGGTGTACCGCCCCCGGCTCGACCTCTACCGCGCGGGCGCCCTGACCGGCCAGGACGCGCTGGTGGAACGGATGCAGCTGATCAACACGTATCGGCGCTTCCCGTTCCGCGACCCGGACCTGCCCACCGAGCTGCTCCCCGACGACTGGGCCGGCAGGGCCGCGCACGAGGTGTTCCGGCAGTCCCACGAACTGCTCCGGGAGCCCGCCGAGGCCTGCGTCGACGAACTGCTCGGCAACACCGCGCCGAAGACCCTGGCCCACCAGGGTTAGTTGTTGGACCTAGCGGACCACCGGGCCGGCTTCGGGGGAGTGGCCGGGTGATCCGTGCGGGTACGGTTCGGGGGAGCCGTACCCCTTGCGACGCCGGGCGTCCCGGCCCGTACCGGGCGCCCGGCGTTGCGGGGTGAGCGCCGCCGCGGTCAGATGATGCGGTGCGAACATCAACGACGCTCGAATGGATGCGTTCGGGCACCGAGTTCTTCCTCGGCCATGTGGACAAGCTCTCGGACGAGGAACTGCTGGCGCCGAGCGCACTGCCAACCTGGACCAGGGCGCACGTGGTCGGCCACCTGGCGCGCAACGCCGAGGCACTCTGCCGCCTGACATCGTGGGCGCGGACCGGGGTGCCCAGCCCGATGTACGCCAGCAAGGAACAGCGGGACGCGGACATCGAGTCGTCGTCTCGGCTGCCCGTGGCCAGGCTGCGCTCCGAGCTGGTGTCCACCGCCGCGACGCTTGCCGACGATCTCGACTCCCTGTCGGAGGCTGACTGGAACGCCATCGTCCGCTCGGCGCAGGGGCGGGAGATCCAGGCCAGCCAGATACCGTGGCTGCGGGTGCGGGAGGTTTGGCTGCATGCGGTGGACCTCGGAGCGGGCGCGCGGGTTTCGGACCTGCCGTCGGGTGTGTTGGACGCGCTGCTCGGGGAGGTGTCTGGCGCGCTGTCCGGTCGGGAGGGGTGCCCGGCCGCTGTCTTGGAGGCCACCGATAGGGGTGGGAGTAGGTGGCGGTTGGGGCCGGATGCCGTGGATGCGGTGACGGTTCGTGGTAGTGCCGCGGAGTTGGTCGGGTGGTTGGTGGGGCGGTCGTCGTTGCGGGCGGCGGATGGTGGTGAGGTGCCGGAGTTGCCGGCTTGGTTGTAGTTCGTGGTCGTGCGTGCCGTCATGTGTTTCGTTCGAAAATCGCTGGCGCGATTTCCGACGACCTGAGTTTGTAGGTTGCTTGGTGCCGTCCCCCGGTGGCGGCTGGGCGCGTTGGGTGGGGTTGGTTCCGTCTGTAGGCGGGACCGCGGCCGGATGACCACGCTGGGTCTGGCTTCCTGAGGTACCCAGGTTTTGTCGGTGCCTGCCGCTAGCGTCTTGGGTATGGCAAATGGGCAGGTCACGGTGGGGTTGGCGGAGCTTTCGCCCGGCCCTGAGTTGGCTGCTGCCCTGGATGGGATCGATCTGTCCACAGTGTCGAACGGTGAGATCATCGCGGTGTTGCAGGCCCGCT
>NZ_JIAI01000018.1 GCF_000620785.1 Actinospineispora acaciae DSM 45401
CGGGTGCGGGAGACCGCGCTGGACGCCTATGCCCATCAGGATGTGCCGTTCGAGTATCTGGTCGAGGTTCTCAACCCGACGCGCTCGCTGGCGCATCATCCGCTGTTCCAGGTCATGCTCGCCGTGCAGAACACACCGCGCCCCGACTTCGGTTTCCCGGGGCTGGAGACCACCGTCGAGCCGGCCCCGACCGGGACCGCCAAGTTCGACCTGGCGATCAACCTGTGGGAACAGGCCGATGGCCTGCGGGGAACTATCGAGTTCGCCACCGACCTGTTCGACGCCGCCACCGTCGAGACGTTGTTCGCGCGGTGGGTGCGCCTGTTGGAGGCGGCGGCCGGCGACCCGGACACGCCGATCAGCCAGCTCGACATCCTCACGGCCGAGGAACGCCACCGGCTTCTCGTCGACCACAACGACACGGCGACCCCGATCCGGTCGGCGTGCCTGCCGGAGCTGTTCGAGTCCCAGGTACACGCCGCGCCACAGGCCACCGCGGTGGTGTTCGAGGACACCGTGATGAGCTACGCCGAGCTCAACGCGGCCGCGAACCGCCTGGCCCACCTGCTCATCGCGCGCGGCGTCGGACCCGAGCACATCGTCGCCCTCGCCCTGCCCCGCTCGACGGACCTGCTGATCGCGACCCTGGCCGTGCTCAAGGCCGGCGCCGCCTACCTGCCCCTCGACCCCGACTACCCGGACACGCGGATCGAGTTCATGCTCCGCGACGCCCAACCAACGCTCCTGATCACCAATGCGCACACCCAGAATGACCTACCCGCCGCCGAGTCGGACTCATTCCTGGTCATCGACGACGCGGACATCACGTCCGTTCTGGAAACGTGCTCGGACACCGATCCGACCGACCACCAGCGCACCATTCCGCTTCTCCCCGAACACCCCGCCTACCTCATCTACACGTCCGGGTCCACCGGCCGGCCCAAGGCGGTCGTGATCTGTCACACCGGTATCGCCAGCCTGGCCGCGACGGAAATCGAGCGATCGCGGGTCGACGCGCACAGCAGGGTGTTGCAGCTCGCCTCACCGAGCTTCGACGTCTCGTTCTGGGAAATGTGCATGGGCCTGTTGTCGGGCGCCGCCCTGGTGATTGCGCCGGCGGAACGGTCACTGCCGGGTGCGCCGCTGGTCGCGTTGGTGAACCGAGAGCGCGTGACACATATGACCGTGCCGCCCTCGGTGCTCGCGGCACTGCCGTCCCCGGACAGCCTGCCGCTGGTGACCACGCTCGTCACGGCGGGTGAGGCATGCTCGGCGGACCTGGTCACCAGTTGGTCGAAGGGCCGTCGGATGGTCAACGCCTACGGCCCCACCGAGATCACCGCGTGCGCCACGATGAGCTCGCTCTCGGAAACCACGCGCGCGCCCGTGCCGATTGGCCGGCCTAACCGTAATACACGAGTTTTTGTGTTGGATGCGGGGTTGGGATTGGTGGCGCCGGGTGTTGTGGGCGAGTTGTACATCGCCGGACCGGGATTGGCTCGGGGGTATTTGGGTCGTCCAGGGTTGTCGGCGGGGCGTTTTGTGGCGTGTCCGTTTGGTGGGTCTGGTGAGCGGATGTATCGGACGGGGGATTTGGTGCGGTGGAACTCCGAGGGGGAGCTGGAGTTTCTGGGTCGGGCCGATGAGCAGGTGAAGGTTCGGGGTTTTCGGATCGAGCCTGGTGAGATCGAGTCGGTGTTGTGTGTCCATCCCGGTGTGGAGCGGGCGGTGGTGGTTGCTCGGGAGGACCGGCCGGGGGATGTCCGGTTGGTTGGTTATGTGATTGCTCCCGAGGGGGCGGTGGATCCGAGCCTGGTGCGTGAGTTTGTGCGGGGGCGGTTGCCGGAGTACATGGTGCCGGCGGCGGTGGTGGTGCTTGATGGGTTGCCGTTGACGCCGAATGGGAAGTTGGATCGTCGTGCGCTGCCGGCCCCTGACTTTGGTTCGGGTGTGGCTGGGCGGGCGGCGCGGTCGCCTCAGGAGCAGTTGTTGGCGGAGTTGTTCGCCGAGGTGTTGGGTGTGGCTTCGGTGGCGGTGGAGGACGATTTCTTCGCCCTGGGTGGTCATTCGTTGTTGGCGACTCGTCTGGTCGCGCGTATCCGGGCCACTTTGGGGGTTGAGGTTGGTGTGCGGGCGTTGTTCGACGCTCCCACGGTGGCCGGGTTGGCGGCCCGGTTGGTGGACAGCGGCCGGCCCCGGCTGGCGTTGAGGGCCGGTGAGCGGCCCGGGCGGGTGCCGTTGTCGTTCGCGCAGCGGCGGTTGTGGTTCCTGCATCAGATGGAGGGACCGAGCGCCACCTACAACATTCCGTTGGCGCTGCGGCTGTCGGGCCGGTTGAACCGGGAGGCGTTGCGGGCCGCGGTCGACGATGTGGTGGCCCGGCATGAGAGCCTGCGCACGGTCTTCTCCGAGATCGATGGGGTGCCCTACCAGCGGATTCTGGACCCCACCGAGGCCCGGCCGGCCTGGCGGGTCACCGAGACCACCGCCGCCGAGCTGCCCCGAGCGTTGGCCACCGCCACGCGATACGAGTTCGACCTCGCCGCCGAGGTTCCGATGCGGGCCGAGCTGTTCACCATCGGGGACGACGAGCACATCCTGCTGATCCTGGTGCACCACATCGCCGGCGACGGCTGGTCCCTGGGGCCACTGTGGGCCGACCTGACCACCGCCTACGCGGCGCGATGCCACGACACCGCGCCGGACTGGGCGCCCCTGCCGGTGCAGTACGCCGACTACACGCTCTGGCAGCACCGGCTGCTCGGGGACCAGTCCGATCCGGACAGCCTGTTCGCCACCCAACTGGCCTACTGGACCGGACAACTGGCCGGGCTGCCCGAACAGCTCCAGCTACCCACCGACCGGCCCCGACCACCCGTCGCCAGCCACCGAGGCGACTTCCTCACCGTCGAGCTGGACGCCGACCTGCACGAGGCGCTGCGCCGGCTCTCCCGCCGCGACGGAACCAGCCTGTTCATGGTGCTGCAGGCCGGCCTGGCCGCGTTGATGAGCAAGCTGGGCGCCGGCGAGGACATCGCGGTCGGATCGCCGATCGCCGGGCGGACCGACCAGGCCCTCGACGATCTGGTGGGGTTCTTCGTCAACACCCTGGTGCTGCGCACCGACACCTCGGGCGACCCCACGTTCACCGAGCTGCTGGCGCGGGTGCGGGAGACCGCGCTGGACGCCTACGCCCACCAGGACGTCCCGTTCGAGTACCTCGTCGAGGTCCTCAACCCGACGCGCTCGCTGGCGCACCACCCGCTGTTCCAGGTCATGCTCGCGGTCCAGAACACCCCGCGCGGGGACTTCGACCTGCCGCGCCTGGACGTCGAGGCCATGCCGGTCTCCATCGGAGCCGCCAAGTTCGACCTGTTCGTCAACCTGTCGGAGCACCGCGACGGCCTGCGAGGAATGATCGAGTTCGCCACCGACCTGTTCGACGCTGAAACCGTCGAGACGTTGTTCGCGCGGTGGGTGCGCCTGTTGGAGGCGGCGGCCGGCGACCCGGACACGCCGATCAGCCAGCTCGACATCCTCACCGCCGAGGAACGCCACCGGCTGCTGGTCGAGCACAACGACACAGCCGCCCCGATCCCCGCGGCCACCGTGCCCGCCCTGTTCGAACACCAAGCCCGCACCACCCCCGAAGCCGGCGCCGTCGAGGCCGACGACACCACCTGGACCTACGCCGAGCTCAACGCGGCCGCCAACCGGCTCGCCCACGAGCTCATCGCCCACGGCACGGGCCCGGAACACATCGTCGCCCTCGCCCTGCCCCGCTCGCCACGGCTGGCCACCGCGATCCTGGCCGTCCTCAAGACCGGCGCCGCCTACCTGCCCATCGACCCCGACTACCCACCCACCCGCATCGAGCTCATGCTCCGCGACGCCCACCCCACCCTCCTGATCACCAACCAAGACACCCACGACGACCTGCCCACCACGGAATCGACCCCGCACCTGGTCATCGACCACCCCGACACCATCGGCCGCCTCACCAACCACCCGGACACCAACCCCACCGGCCGCGCACACCCCCTCCACCCGGCCTACGTGATCTACACCTCCGGCTCCACCGGCACCCCGAAAGCGGTGGTGATGCCCTCGGGCGGGTTGGTGAACCTGTTGTCGTGGCATCACCGCGGCGTGGGCGGTGGCCCGGGCGGAAAGGTCGCGCAGTTCACCGCGGTCAGCTTCGACGTGTCCGCGCAGGAGATCCTGTCCACCCTGACCTCGGGCCAAACGCTCGTGGTCCCCCCCGACGAGGTTCGCCGCGACGCCGAGAAGCTCGCGGCCTGGCTCGACCGGAACCACGTGGCCCAGCTCTTCGCGCCGAACCTGGTGGTCGGGGCGTTGGCCGAGTCCGCGGTCGAGCACGGGCGCGACCTCGCCCGGTTGACTGAGATCGCCCAGGCCGGCGAGTCCCTGGTACTCGGCGACCGGCTCCGTGAGCTCTGTCGCCGAACCCCCGCTCGACGGCTGCACAACCACTACGGGCCGACCGAGACCCACGTCGCCACCGCGTACACGTTGCCCTCGGATGTCGAGGACTGGCCGCCGTCCTCGCCCATCGGCCGGCCCATCCACAACACCCGGGTGTTCGTACTGGACTCTGCGTTGCGGTTGGTTCCGGTGGGTGTGCCCGGTGAGCTGTATGTCGCCGGGGCGGGGTTGGCCCGGGGCTACCTGGGCCGACCCGGGTTGACGGCGCAGCGGTTCGTGGCATGCCCGTTCGGCGGCCCCGGCGAGCGGATGTACCGAACCGGGGACCTCGCGCGGTGGAGCGCCGAGGGCGAGCTGGAGTTCCTGGGCCGAGCCGACGAACAGGTCAAGATCCGGGGGTTCCGGATCGAGCCCGGCGAGGTCGAGGCCGCCCTGCGCGGGCACCCGGCGGTGGCGCGGGCCGCGGTCGTCGCCCGCGAGGACCGGCCGGGGGACAAGCGCCTGGTCGCCTACGTGACGGCCACGGTGGAACCGGGCGTGCTGCGGGAGCACCTGCGGGCGCGGCTGCCGGAGTACATGGTGCCCTCGGCCGTGGTGGCCCTCGACGAACTGCCGTTGACGCCCAACGGCAAGCTGGACCGGCGCGCCCTGCCCGCCCCCGAGGTCGGCCCGGCCGGGGCGCCGAGGGCGCCGCGAACACCCCAGGAGCAACTGCTGGCCGAGCTGTTCGCCGAGGTGCTGGGCCTGGCCAGGGCGGGTGTGGAGGACGACTTCTTCGCCCTGGGCGGCCACTCGCTGCTGGCCACCCGCCTGATCGCCCGCATCCGCGCCACCCTCGGCGTCGAGCTGGGGCTACGGACCCTGTTCGAGAACCCCACCCCGGCCGGCCTGGCCACCCGACTCGACGTGGACGACCCCAGGGACGCGTTCGATGTGATGCTGCCGCTGCGGCCGAGGGGCCGCCGCGCACCGCTGTTCTGCATCCACCCCGCCTCCGGGGTCAGCTGGTGCTACAGCGGGCTGATGCGATACCTCGGGCCCGACTACCCGATCTACGGGGTGCAGGCGCGCGGCCTGGGACGGCCGGAGCCGCGGCCGACCTCCATCCCGCGGATGGCGGCCGACTACGTCGACCAGATTCGTCTGGTCCAGCCGACAGGGCCGTACCACCTGCTCGGTTGGTCCTTCGGCGGTGTCGCCGTCCACGCGGTCGCCACCGAGCTCCAACGCCGGGGCGAACGTGTCGCGTTCCTCGCGGTGCTCGACGCCTATCCGGGTTACCAACCTCCGCCCGAAGACATGTCCACGTCCGAAGAGTCCCTGCTCGTGCGCTTCCTCGATGTGCTGGGGTGCGCCGTCCCCGACCTGGGGGGAGAGCCGTTGACCTTCGCCAGGGCCATGGAGCTGCTCCGCGCCCAGGGCCACGCGTTGGCGAGCATCGAGAAACGTCATTTCGTGGCCATCACCGAGGTGGGAATCAACAACATCGACCTGGTGATGCGCCACACCACGCCCGACGTCTTCCACGGCGACGTCCTGCTGTTCACCTCGACGATGACGTCGGAATCGGACGGCTGGGTGCCGTTCGTCGACTTCGACGCGTGGACACCCTATGTCGACGGCGACATCGAAAAGCACCACATCGACTGCAGTCACGCCCACATGACGCAGCCGGGTCCGCTCGCCGAGATCGGGCCGATCCTGGCCGCCAGACTCCGGGAGGCTTCCGATGGCTGATCGCATGCCCCGCATTCCATGGGTACTTTCCGGTGAGACCGAGGACGAGCTGCGGGCGCGGGCGCGTTCGCTGGCCCACCAGGTCCAGGCGCGGCCCGAGGTGCCGCTCCGAGACGTGGCGCTCACGCTCGCGACCAGCAGGGACGCCTCGCCGCATCGCGCCGTGGCGGTGGGCGACGCGCGCGAGCCGTTGACCGACGCCCTGCGCGCGCTGTCGCAAGGGCGTCCCGCGCCGGGGCTGGTCAGGGGGACCGCGGACCTGGCGCCCACGGCCGGGACGGTGTTCGTGTTCCCCGGCCAGGGTTCGCAGTGGACCGGCATGGCGGCCGAGCTGCTGGCGGGCTCCGCGGTGTTCGCCGAGTCGATGGCGAGCTGTGAGGCGGCGTTGGCGCCGTACGTGGACTGGTCGTTGCTCGAGGTCGCGCGGGGCGAACCGGACGGGCCGGACCCGGGGCGCGCCGACGTGGTCCAGCCGGTGCTGTGGGCGGTCATGGTGTCGCTGGCGGCGGTGTGGCGGTCCCTCGGCGTGGAGCCGGCCGCGGTGGTGGGGCACTCCTACGGGGAGGTCGCCGCGGCGTGCGTCGCCGGCGGGCTCTCGCTGGAGGACGGCGCGCGGGTCGTCGCGCTGGCGGGGAACCTGGTCGCCGAGGCGCTCAGCGGCGAGGGCGGCATGGTGCTGGTGGGCCTGGCGCCGGACGTCGTACGCGAGTGGCTGGCCGGCTCGGCGAACCGGCTGCGGATCGCGGCGGTCAACGGCCCGGCCTCGGTCGTGGTGTCCGGGCCCGACGACGCCCTGGCGGAGATGACGGCGCACTGGTCGGGCCGGGCCCGGCTGGGCCGGATCGACGTCGACTACGCGTCGCACTCGCCGCTGGTGGAGCGGATCGAGCACCGGCTCGCACCGCTGCTGGCGCCCGTGCGGCCGAGAAGCTCCCGGATCCCGTTCTACTCCGCCGTCACCGGCGGGCCGCTGGACACCGCGGCGCTCGACGGCGACTACTGGTACCGCAACCTGCGACGGACCGTCGACTTCCACGCCGCGACCAACCGGTTGGTCGAGGACGGGTTCACCGCGTTCGTCGAGGTTAGTCCGCATCCGGTGCTCGTCGAGAGCGTGCGGGACAGCGCGCTGGCGGCGGGGGGCACGCCGGCGGCCGTCGGCACCCTGCGACGCGGCGACGCGGGGATGTCCCGCCTGCTGACCTCGATGGCCGAGCTGCACGTGCGGGGGGTCCACGTCGACTGGGCGTCCGTGATCGGCGCGGATGCCTCCCTCGTGGAGCTGCACCCCGAGCCCTCCGGCCGTTCCGGTGACCTTCATGACCTGGTCCGTGACGAATGCGCCGCGGTCCTCGGCTACCGCGACCCGGGCCGGATCGCCGTGGACCGCCCCTTCACAGAACTCGGTCTCGACTCGGCGACGCTGATGGAGCTGGTCGCCAGGCTCGGTACCGCGACCGGGCTGGCCGTGACCAGCAACATGGTGTTCGACCACCCCACCCCGGCCAAGCTCGCCGACCACCTGGGCTCGCTCACCGACGACCGCGCCGCGGCCGCCAGGCCCGCCGCGGCGCCGGCCGGCGGGCGAGCGGACGAGCCGATCGCCATCACCGGAATGGCGTGCCGGTACCCGGGCGGGGCCGACTCGCCGGAGCTGCTGTGGAACCTCGTCCGCGACGGCGTCGATGCGATCTCTGCGACGCCCACCGACCGCGGCTGGAGCGAGGAGTTCCTGTCCACCGCGCCCGGTGGCGGCTTCCTGTACGAGGCCGGTGAGTTCGACGCGGCGTTCTTCGGGATCTCGCCGAGAGAGGCGCTGGCGATGGACCCCCAGCAGCGGCTGTCGCTGGAGGTGGCCTGGGAGGCGTTGGAACGCGCCGGGATCGACCCGAGCTCGCTGCACGGCAGCCAGGCCGGGGTCTTCCTCGGGGCGATGGCCCAGGACTACGGGCCGCGCCTGCACGAGACGTCCAGCGACGGCGAGGGGTACACGTTCACCGGGACGTCGCCCAGCGTGTTGTCCGGTCGGGTGTCGTACGTGCTGGGGCTGCAGGGGCCGGCGGTCACCGTGGACACGGCGTGCTCGTCGTCGCTGGTGGCGGTGCACCTGGGGGTCCAGGCGCTGCGCTCGGGCGAGTGCGAGCTGGTGCTGGCCGGAGGGGCCACGGTGATGGCGAGCCCGGGCATCCTCATGGAGTTCACCAAGCTCGGCGGGCTGTCCCCGGACGGGCGGTGCAGGGCGTTCGCCGCCGCCGCCGACGGCACCGGGTTCTCCGAGGGCGTGGGCATGCTGGTGATGGAACGGCTGTCCGACGCCCGGCGTCACGGCCGGCGGGTGCTGGCCGTGGTGCGCGGGTCGGCGATCAACCAGGACGGCGCCTCCAACGGTTTGGCGGCGCCCAACGGCCTGTCCCAGCAACGGGTGATCCGCCGGGCGCTGGCCGACGCCGGGCTCTCGCCGGCGGACGTGGACGCGGTGGAGACGCACGGCACCGGCACCGTCCTGGGCGACCCGATCGAGGCCCAGGCGCTGCTGGCGACCTACGGCCAGGACCGGGTCCGGCCGGTGCTTCTGGGCTCGGTGAAGTCGAACATCGGCCACACCCAGGCGGCGGCCGGTGTCACGGGCGTGATCAAGATGGTGCTGGCCCTGCGCCACGGGGTGCTGCCCCCGACCCTGCACGTGGACCGGCCGTCACCGAAGGTCGACTGGTCGGCCGGCGCGGCGGAGCTGCTGGTCCAGCGGCGCGAGTGGCCGGACAGCGGTCGTCCGCGCCGGGCTGGGGTGTCCGCGTTCGGGGTCAGCGGAACCAACGCCCACCTGATCCTCGAACAGGCCCCGGACGACCCGGTACAGACACCGGAACAGGCCCCGGCCGCGGTGCCGGTGGTGGTGCCGGTGGTGGTGTCCGCGCGGACGGCGTCGGCGCTGTCGGCGCAGGCGGAGCGGGTGGCGGCGCACCTGGACCCGGCGGTGGGCCTTGGCGACGCGGCCCGGTCGTTGCTGACCGGCCGGGCGGTCTGGGAACACCGCGCGGTGGTGGTGGCGCGCGACCGCGACCATGCGGTGGACGCGTTGCGCGGGTTGGCCGAGGGGCGCCCGGTGCCCGGTGTGGTCACCGGCGTGGCGCCGAGGGCCGGCACGCCGGGAAAGACGGTGATGGTGTTTCCCGGTCAGGGGGCGCAGTGGCCCGGGATGGGACGGGAACTGTGGGACACCGCGCCGGTGTTCGCCGCGCGCATGCGGGACTGCGAACGGGCGCTGCAACCGCACGTGAGCTGGTCGTTGTCCGAGGTGATCGGCGGGACGGAGGACGCGGCGGCGTGGCAGCGGGTGGACGTGGTCCAGCCGGCGTCGTTCGCGGTGATGGTGTCGCTGGCCGCGTTGTGGCGGTCCCTCGGGGTGCGGCCGGACGCGGTGCTGGGGCACTCGCAGGGGGAGATCGCGGCGGCCTGCGTGGCGGGCGCGCTGTCACTCGACGATGCCGCCCGGGTGGTCGCGCTGCGGTCCCGGGCGATCGCGGCCAGGTTGGCCGGGCGCGGGCGGATGCTGTCGGTGGCGCGGCCCGAGGCACAGGTGCGCGAACGGATCCGGGCCTGCGAGGGCCGGGTCGAGGTGGCCGCCGTGAACGGACCGGCATCGGTGGTCGTCGCCGGCGACCCGGACGAGCTGGCGGTGCTCGAGGCCGAGTACGAGGCCCATGGCGTGCGCGCCCGGCCGGTCCCGGTGGACTACGCCTCGCACACCGCCGAGGTGGAGATCCTTCGCGACCAGCTGATCGAGCTGGGGGCGGGCACCCGGCCCCGCAACCCCGCCGTGCCCTGGTACTCGACCGCGGACGGTGACTGGGTGAGCGGCCCGGTCGACGCCGAGTACTGGTACCGCAACCTGCGCCGGGCCGTCGGTTTCGAGCCCGCCACCCGGGCGCTGGCCCAGCAGGGGTTCCGGGTCTTCGTGGAGGCGAGCCCGCACCCGGTGCTGACCTCCAGCGTCCAGGACGCCCTGGACGACGCCGAGGTCGACGGGGTCGTGTGCGGGACCTTGCGCCGGGATCAGGGAGGCCTGTCGCGGTTCGTGCAGTCGCTGGCCGAAGCGTTCGTGCGCGGCGTCGAGGTGGACTGGACGCCGCTGGTGCCGGCCACCGGCGCGCCGGTGGCCCTGCCGACGTACCCGTTCCAGCGTCAACGTTTCTGGCTGGCCGGCTCGGCCGAGGAGCCGGACAAGGAGCCGGGCAAGGCCCCGGTCGCCCCGGACGCCGGCGACGCCCGGTTCTGGGAGGTGGTCGAGCTCGGCGACGCCACGGCACTGGCCTTGGAGCTGGGAGTCGACCAGGACCAGCCGTGGTGCTCGGTGGTGCCGGCGTTGTCGCGCTGGCGCCGGGCGCGGCGCGAGCGGGCCGAGGTCGACTCCTGGCGCTACCGGGTCGTGTGGCGACCGGCCACCGGGCTCGCGGCGGGTGAGAAGGGGACGCTTCCCGGCCGGTGGCTGCTCGTCACGCCCACGACCGGGCCGGCCGACGACGCCGCGCGGACGGTCGGCCGGGCCATGGCGGATCACGGTGCACAGGTGGTGCCGGTCGCCGTGGACGTCGCCGCTCACGGCCCCGATGCCCTCGGCGAGCGGCTTCGCGCCGTGGCCGCCGAGGGCGCGCCGGCGGGCGTGCTGTCGTTGCTGGCGCTGGACCGGCGGCCGCACCCGGAGCATCCGGTGGTGCCGACCGGCGTGGCCGGCACGCTGGAGCTGGTGCGCGCGCTGGGACACGCCGGCATCGAGGCCCCGGTGTGGGCGCTGACCCGGGGCGCGGTGTCGACCAGCCGCTCGGACCGGCTGAACGACCCCGACCAGGCGCTGGTGTGGGGGATGGGCCGGGCGGCGGCGCTGGAACACCCCGGCCGCTGGGGCGGCATGGTCGACCTGCCGGCCGCCCTCGACGACCGGGCGACGTCCCGGTTGTGTCGCGTGCTCGCCGGCCACCGGGGCGAGGACCAGGTCGCGGTGCGTGCCGAGGGCGTGTTCGTCCGACGCCTGGTGCGGGCGCCCGGCGCGGACCGGGAACCGGCGCGGACGTGGCGCCCCCGGGGAACCGTGCTGGTCACCGGCGGTACCGGCGCGCTCGGGGCACACGTCGCCCGCTGGCTGGCCGGCCGGGGCGCCGAGCACCTGCTGCTGGCCTCCCGCCGAGGGCCCGACGCCCCCGGCGCGCGGCGGCTGCGCGCGGAGCTCACCGGCCTGGGCGTGGCGGTGCGGGTGGCGGCCTGCGACGTCGCCGACCGGGCCGCCGTGGCGGAGCTGCTGGCGTCGGCGCAACCACCGGTCACGGCGGTGGTGCACACCGCGGGCGTCGGACGGTTCTCCGACATCGCGGACACCGAGGTGGGCGACCTCGCCGAGGTCATCAACGCCAAGGCCGCCGGCGCGGCACACCTGGACGAGCTGCTGGACCGGCCCCTCGACGCGTTCGTCGTGTTCTCCTCCGGCGCGTCGACCTGGGGCGGCGGCGGGCAGGGCGGCTATGCGGCTGCCAACGCGTACCTGGACGCCCTGGTGCAACGGCGCCGCGCCGACGGCAAGGTGGGCACCTCGGTGGCCTGGGGCCTGTGGGCCGGCGGTGGCATGGGCGATGGCGAGGTCGGCGAGCGACTGGCCCGACGTGGGCTTCTCGCCATGCCCCCGGAGCTGGCGCTCACCGCGTTGGGCCAGGTGCTGGATCACGACGAACCCACGATGACCGTCGCGCACATCGACTGGCCTCGGTTCGTCCCTTCGTTCACCTGGGCCCGGCCCAGCCCGTTGCTCGACGAGCTGCCCGAGGCGAAACCGGAGGCCGACTCCGAGGGCTCCGTCGCGCCGGAAGCCTCGAGGTCCACGCTGGCCGAGAAGCTGGCCGAGAAGCTGGCCGCGCTGGACCCGACCGAACGGCCGGCGGTGCTGACCGACCTGGTGCGCGCCGAGGCGGCGGTCGTGCTCGGCCACTCCTCCAGCGAGCAGGTCCCCGCGGCGGGGGCCTTCCGGGACGCCGGGTTCGACTCGCTGACCTCGGTCGAGCTGCGGAACAGGCTGGCCACCGCGACCGGTCTGCGGCTCGCGGCCACCCTGGTCTACGACAACGAGACCCCCACGGCGCTCGCCCATCACCTGTTGTCCGCGATGGACCTCGGCGCCGGGCCACAACGGCCCGAACGGACCGAGACCCTCGGCGAGATCTACACCCGGCTCGCCATGCGGGGGCACATCGAGGAGATGGAGCTGGTCGCGGCCGGCGTCGCCGCCCTGAGGGACCGCGCCGACAGCGACGCGCGGGTCCTGCGGCTCGCGCGCGGGGACCAGGCACCCCACCTGATCTGCTTCCCGTCGTTCGTCGCGCTGCCGGGACAGATGCAGTACGACCGGCTCTCGACCGCCTTCGGGGAGCTCAGCGACCTGTCGGTGGTGCTCCTGCCCGGGTACCAGCCCGACGAGCCGCTCGCGCCCTCGATCGAGGCCCTCACCGACCTGCTCGCCAGGGCGGCGCTGGGCTGTGCCGAGGGCGAACCGTTCGTGCTGCTCGGCCACTCCGCCGGCGGGCTGCTCGCGCACGCGGTCGCGACCCACCTGGAGGCCAGCGGCGTGCCGCCGCTGTCGGTCGTGCTGCTCGACCCGTTCCTCCCGGCCACCGTGTCCGCCCCGCTCAACAGGGCCCTGTTCTACGAGATCTTCACCCGCCGGGCCGGGTTCGCCGGCGAGTCCGACCACACCGGGATCACCGCGATGATGACCTACCTGCGGATGTTCCGGGAATGGCGGCCGAGCCCGCTGGCCGCGCCCACGCTCGTGGTGCGGCCCACCGAGGGGATCCGAGGCGCGCCGGACGATCCCGTCACCGGGCGGGACTGGCGCACCCACTGGCCGTTGGAGCACGTCGAGACCCAGGCGCCCGGTGACCATTTCGCCATGAGCGTCGAACACGCCCACACCACCGTCGAGATCGTGCGCGACTGGTTGTCCGACCTGTCGGTCGCGACGACCTGAGCCGGCTACTCCCGCAGAGAAAGGCTGATCATGCCGACCTACAACGAGCGAGGCGTCATCGCGGAGAACTACTACGACCTGCAGGGCCTCGGCGTGCTCGACGCCGCCCGGGACTCGGCGCCATTGCCGAGGGGCAGCCTGGAAAGCACCCTGCGGACGGTCCTGCAAGCCGTGGAGATCGCCGTGCTCAACCTCTCCGACCTGCTGGGCAGGGCGACCCGCGACCTCGAGGCCGACGAGTACCGCGCCGCGGCGGTCAAGATCCTCTGGGCGCGCGGGTTTCACCGCGTGCTCGCCCGGCTCAGCCTGATCCCGCAACAGCTGGGCGGTATTCGGGACGGGGCCAGGGTGGGCGTGCTGCGGCTGGCGGACTCGCCGGGCCTTGACGAGTACCTCGGCCGCCTCAAGGAGTTCGACCGCACCATCCTCGCGCTGTCCAGGGCACGCAAGCTGCCGCTGTCCGATCTGATCAAGGACACGTCGGTGGACTGCCCGGAGTACAACCTCATCCACCTGGCCCGGATCGCGAACCAGGAGTCGAAGACCTGGGAGTCCAACCTGAGCGAGATCGGGCTCCCGGTCGCCGTGCCCGGGTACCGGGAATGGATCCTGTGCGACCGCATGAAGGAAGCGGTCTACGAGCGGGTGCTGTCCGGCGACACCTACTTCACGCAGTTCCGCGGTCTGCACCAGATACCGGAGCTGCTGGCCGTGGAGGTGACCGACCGCATCGAGATGGCGATCCGCGGCCTGCGCGGCGGCGACTACCTGGACACCCTGGAGCATCTCGACTGCGCCTGCGTGCTGATGGAAGGCCTGCTCTCCGCCCTGCCCCCGATGGTCGACAGCCTCGCCACGTCCGACTACCACGCCATCCGGGAGAACCTCGGCCAGACCAGCGGAAGCCACTCGGAGATCCTCCGCTACCAGCTGTTCACCGACCTCTACGAGCAGCTCGCGCAGGAGGTGGCCGGCTGCCAACCGGCCGTCAACGACCTCGCCCCAGACCTGATGGACCTGCTCGTGACGCACAGCCTGAGGCTGCGCTCGCACGTGTTCCAGTGGCGCGACCAGCACCTGCACCTACCGCGCAACAACCTGGGCGGGTCCGGGACGAAGTCGCTCACCGGATCGCCGGACGCGGTCACCGCGGTGCAGCGCATGGGCGACAGCGCCCGAGCCAAGGACCCCATGTCCGCGCTGGCCGAGAAGCGCGGCCTCACGCTGAGCAGCCCCTCCCACGGCGAGGGAACGCTGCGCCGATACCTCACCTCCGAGGACTCCCTGGACGCCCACGTCCTCGCACTGACCGGCGACATCACCCAGCAACGGTTCGCCCACGTCCAGGACCGGCTCGGCTACTTCTCCACCCCGACCCGGTTCGCCCGTCCCGAACGCCGCACGATCTGAACGTGTTCCGCCCGGGATGACCGGGCCGACCACCGGCCCTCAGAGACCGGCCGAGGCGCGCCCGGGCTCGCCGAAACCCCGCAGCAGCGTGTCCACGATCAAGGTGGTCAGGGCGTCGACGTCCGCCTCGGGGGTTCCGCCCTGGGCCACCTCGTGGATGAGCGCGTAGTAGCAGCGTCGCGCCCACTCGACGTCGACGTCGGGCCGCAGGAGTCCGGTGGCCTGTGCGCGGCGGAGAAGCCGGTCGCACTGCTCCAGCACGTCGGCGTGCACCCGGGCGATCCGCGGCTGCGCGGAACCGGCGGCCCGCGTCATGGCGAAGCCCCAGCCGATCTTGACGCGGAGCACGTCCGCGGTGACCCGGTAGAGAACGACCAGGGGTGGCGCGGTGTCGGACACCGCGCCGTCGACGGCGGCGGCGAACTGCTCGGTCGCCCACAGGGTCAGGGCGTCGACGAGCGCCTCGCGGGTGGCGAAGCGCCGGTGAACGGTGGTACGGGCGACGCCGGCGGCCTCGGCGATCTGTTCCATGGTGGCCGAGGGATCGCCCAGGAGCACGCGTTCGGCGGCCTCCAGGATCGCGTGCACCGTCCGCTCCGCGTCGGGGCGGAGCGGCTTGCCGCCGATAGGGAGGTGTTCGTGCTGCGTTGACACCCAGAAAAACTACACCACGGTAGCCGTGGCGCCATGACTTGCAACATCTCTGTTGCAAGTCGTAGTCTTACTGCATCGTTGATGATGCATCGAGGAGGCGTGGGATGGATCTGCGGCTGAGCGGGCGAACCGCCGTGGTGACCGGGGCCAGCAGGGGAATCGGGCTCGCCACCGTCGCGGCGCTGAGGGGCGAGGGCATGCGCGTGGTCGCGGCCGCGCGGACGGTGACGCCGGAGCTCGAGGACCTGGGGGCGATCGCGATCCCGGTGGACCTGGGGGTGGCCGGCGGACCGGCGCGGCTGGTCGAGGCGGCGCTGGCGGAGCTGGGCGAGTTGGACGTGCTCGTCAACAATGTGGGCGGGGGCGACGGCGCGGCGACGGGCGGGTTCCTGTCCTTCGACGACGAGCAGTGGGACGAGGTCTACGGGCTGAATCTGTTCGCGACGGTCCGGGTGACCCGGGCCGCCTTGCCCAGCCTGCTGCGGCGCGGCGGCGCGGTCGTCAACGTCTCCTCGAACGGTGCGCGGATCCCGCATGCCGGCCCGGTTCCGTACACGACGGCGAAGGCGGCCCTTACGGCGTTCGGGAAGGCCCTCGCGGAGGAGTTCGGACCCCGGGGCGTTCGCGTCAACACGGTGTCGCCCGGGCCGGTGCGCACGGCCATGTGGGAGTCGCCCGACGGCTACGGCGCCCAACTCGCCGCCTCACTCGGGCTGGGGCGCGAGCAGCTGGTGGCCGGGCTGCCCGCGACGATGGGCATGACCACGGGACGTCTGGTGGAGCCGACCGAGGTCGCCGCGCTGATCGCCTACCTCGCGTCACCGCTCGCGGCGAGCACCACCGGAGCCGACCACATCATCGACGGCGGGTCGATCAAGACGGCATGACAGCAGGCGCGCGCCGAGTTCGCACCTCGACCCCCACCTCGTCGCCGGCGGCGAGGTCCAACCGGTCCACCCTCGGCGGAGTGAGTGAGCCCGCGCCGCGCCGACCTCCCGGGCCTCAGGTGAGCTGGCCGCCGTCGACGCGGAACTGCGAGCCGGTGACGAATGACGACGCGTCCGAGGCGAGGAACAGCACCATGTTCGCGACATCGGCGGTCTCGCCGAAGCGGCCGAGCGGGATGCTGGACTCCATGGCCCGCCGCGTGGCATCGACGTCGCCACCCTCGTCGGTCATCATCACCGCGGTGGAGTGGAACAGCGCGGTGTTGGTCATGCCCGGGTGCACGGAGTTGACCCGTACGTGGTGCGCGGCCGATTCCATGGCGACCAGGCGGGTCATGCCGGTGATGGCGAACTTCGAGCTGACGTAGGCGGTGGCACCCAGGCCGATGCCGGACGCCAGGCCGGCGATCGACGAGGTGTTGATGACCGACCCGGACCGCTTCGCGTACATGACCGGCAGGACGTGCTTGAGGCCGAGGAACGCACCGCGCACGTTGATGGCGAGCACGCGGTCGAACACCGCGGTGTCCAGGTCGACGACCGGGGCGACTCTGCCCGGGATGCCCGCGTTGTTGAAGAAGACGTCGATCGTGCCAAAGGCGCCCAACGTCGTGTCGACGTACCGTTTCACGTCGTCCTCGTTGCTGACATCGGCAACGATGGTGATCAAGTGTCCGTCCGGGGCGGCCAGCTCGGCCTCGGCCTTGCCCAGCGCCTCTTCGGAGATGTCCACGATGGCGACCCTGGCGCCTTCGCCCAGGAACGCCCTCGCCGCCCCGGCGCCGATGCCGGCGGCACCGCCCGTGATCAGCACAACTTTGTCTTCCAGGTCCGGGTAGGTCATGGCGGGTTCCCTTTCTTCTCGGTGTCTTCCGTCAGACGCTGACGCGGGATCGGCGAGCGAGCTCCGCGCCGTGACGACGGGCGGCCCGGTGGGCCTCGGTGAGGCTGGTGTGCGCGATGTCACGCAGGTGGTGCATGGCGGGGTTCGCGTCGGCGAGGGTGAGTTCGGCCTCGGCGGTTCGCAGGTCGAGCCGCCACAGGTCGGCGAGGATGCGGTGCAGGTAGGGGGTCGCGTGGTCCCAGCCTTCGCGCGGTGTTCCCGGGGCGTAGCCGCCACCGCGAGCAACGGCCAGAACGGCCGGCCGGTCGGCGAGCAGGGGCCGGGCGCCGGCGGCGAACCTCGGATCGGTGATGATCAGGTCGATCCAGTTCTTGATCTGCTGCGGGATGCCGTAGTTGTACATCGGCACGGCCACGAGCAGGGCGTCCGCGGCGACCAGTTCGTCCGCCAGGTCGGCGGTGAGGCCGGCGGCCTCGTGCTGCTCCGGCGTCCGCCCGTGGTCCGGGGTCGTCGAGGCCGCCACGGCGGCCGGCCAGAGAAGGGGGAGCGGTTCGCGCCCGAGGTCGCGGCGGGTCACCGTGCCGGCCGGGTGTCGCAGGCGCCATTCCTGTTCGACGGTGTCGGCGAGGGCGCGGCTGACCGACCCGGTGGTCCGCAGGCTGGAGTCAACTCGGAGAAGCTGCACGGTGGATCGACCTTTCACAACCAGGGAGTTGATGTGTCACCTCGAAGCTATGCCGCATCGAGTTGATGCATCAACTGACTGTGGCGCGGGTCTCCGACCGGGCGGTCACGCCACCGCGCCCTAAGAGTTGATTCGTCAACTCGTGGCTACGATGGCTCCATGGAGCGGCAGGGGTTGACCGAGCACGAGCTGCGCGCATGGCGGACGTCCATCCAGATGGTGGAGCTCCTGCGCGCCCGCATCGAGCAGCAGCTGCAGGCCAGCAGCTCCCTGTCCAACGCCGACTACACGGTGCTCGCGCTGCTGTCCGAGGCACCCGATGGGCGGGCGCGCGCCTACGAGCTCAGCCGGGCGGCCGACTGGGAGAAGAGCCGCCTGCACCACCAGCTCACCCGGATGTCGAACCGGGGACTGATCGCCAGGGAACGGTGCGGCTCCCGAGGCATCGACGTGGTGCTCACGGCGAAAGGCCTCACCGCGCTCGAGGAGGCCGCGCCCGGCCACGCCCAGGAGGTCCGGCGCCTGTTCGTCGACCGCCTCACCCCCGAGGAGCTCGACCGGTTCGCCGAGATCGCAACCAAGATCCTGGACAACCTGCGCGCGGAGCAGCCGGCGTCGTGACGATGTGAGATCAGCGGGTCACCGGTGAGCGGGTGCTCGATGACGGCCGCGCGTATCCCGAACACGCCGGCCAGCAGGTCGGGCGTGAGGACCTCCGCCGGTGTGCCGGACGCGACGACGGCACCGTCGTGCGGCACGTGCGGCCGGTCGCACGCCGACGCGGCCGCGTTCAGGTCGTGCAGCGTGCTGGTGTCGGTCTCCGGCGCCATCGGCTTCGTGGGGCCGGGAGCTACGTCGCACCGCGGCGCCGCCGGAGCAGGACCGTCGTGACCAGACCGCCGACGACCAGCACGCCGCCGCCGATGGCCGCCAGTGGCCCGGCGGACGGGCCGGCCTGTCCGGCGCCGGCCGAGTCCGCGCTCGTGGCGGTGACCGACGGCGCGGTGGACCCGGCGCCCGAGGCCGCGGCCGGTTTGGCGGACGGGTTCACGACGAGCACCGGCGAGGGGAAATCGGGTTCCTTGGGGCCGGTCTGCTTCTGGTTCCAGGTCGCGATGGTGCCGTTGGAGTAGACCTGTTCGGCGTCGAAGGTCACGGCGTACACATCCGGGATGGGGCCGACCTGTACCGGGAAGATGGCGCTCGCGGCGGGTTGGATCTCGTGTCCGGACCGTGCGGTCCAGGTCAGGCGGGTGGGCTGGCCGTTGGCCCCGGCGACGGTCTGCTCGGTCCACCCGTCCACCGGCGGCACCGCGGTGACCCGCAGCTCCGGGGGAACGACGAGGTTGAGCCGCACGGTGGTGGCGTCGGTCAGCTCGCTGGGGACGCGGAACTGGAGGGTGGCGGGTTGTCCGGGAATGACGTTGCCGATCACCCGGACGTGCGCCCAGGCGGACCCCTGCGCGAGCAGGACACCTCCGGCGGCGATCACGGCGATGGTCAACAGGCGGGCGGCGTGCCGTCGAGCGCGGCTGAACATGGGATGTCCTCTCCGTTCGGGCCGGGGGATCAGCAGCAGTCGCAGAACGTGAGCTCACCGGTCGTCGCCGCGTGGGCGTGGCCGCCGGCTTCGGCGTTGGCGAGGAAGGCGGCCTTCTGGACGGGGGTCACCGCGCCCTTGGCCTCGATGGCGATGCGCGTGCCGCCGAAGACGCCGAAGGACAGCGCCATCGGGGTGTTGCCCGTCGAGTCGGTGGGGAACGTGAAGATCATGGACCTCTTGCCGGTGTCGTCCACGGAGTACGCCTGGTACATGGTGTTCGCGGCGAGCCGGCGCGCCTGGATCTGGATCATGTCCAGCCCGCCGACCGGGCGGATGGTGGCTTCCAGGTTGCGGCCCGCGACCGGGTCGAGGGTGTCGCCGTCGGTGCCGTCGGGCAGCGTGGTGGGGACGTCGCGGGCCTGCTGGCCCAGCCCCTGACGGCCGAGGTTGGCCGCGCTGCCGGGGGCCGCGGCCCGGGTGGCGTAGACGACCGCCTGCGGCTCCTGCCCGATCTTGACGGTGCTGGTCACCTTGTTGGTGGCGGTGTCGATCACGTCGAGCAGGTCGGACTTCTCCAGGCCGACGTACACGCGGGAGCCGTCACCGCTGGGCCACGCGCCGTGCGGGGCGTGCCCACTGTTCTTGATCCTGGTGACGAGCGTGGGGGGCTGCTCGCCGTTGAGGCGGTAGACGGCCGTGTCGTCCAGCCCGCCCTCGGTGATGTAGGCGTACCTCTCCCCGGTGGGGGTGTAGGCGAAGTTCGGGTGGTTGGTGTCCGGGCCGGTGTCCAGGACGGTCCGGACCTTGTTGTGCACCAGGTCGACGACGGTGGTCTTGCCCGCGAGCTTGTGCGGCGCCCACAGCTGCGTGCCGTCCGGCGAGATCGCCAGGTCGGAGGAGAACGGGGAGGCCAGACCGGTGATGTGGTCCTTGACCTGGCGGGACCTCACATCGATCACGGTGATCTCGGGCATGGTGATGTGGTTGACGTACGCCAGCGTCCCGTCCGGGCTCATCAGCACCTTGGACGGGTTGTCGCCGGCGTCGACGTTGGTGATGACCCCGCCGTGCTCGGTGTCGACGACCGAGATGGTGTTGCGGCCGCGGTTGGCGATCCAGAACTCCTTGCCGTCGGCCGTGAAGCTGCCCTCGTGGCTGGCGCGGCCGACATCGGTGGTGTTGAGGACCTTGTTGGTCTCGGTGTCCACGATGTGGACGGTGTTGCTGGTGACGCTGGTGACGGCCAGCCGCTTGCCGACCGGCGAGTACGTCAGGCCGTGCACGCCGACGTCGCCGAGGTACTGCGGGCTCAGCGTGTTGTTCACCCGCTGGCTGCCCAGCGCGATGGTGCCCAGCGTGGTGTTGGTGGACGGGTCGATCACCGTGACCGTGTTGGACGTCTGGTCGGCGGTGTAGACGCGATCCTGGGCCGAGACCGGAACCGGCTGCCGAGCGGACACGGCGGCCGGTTCGGGGCCGGCCTTGACGAGGGAGAAAACGGCCAGCCCGGCGGCCCCCAGCCCCAGCGTGGCTATCGACAGCCACGCGACACGACGTGTGGAAATCATTCTTTCTCCTGGTCGTTCCGGGTATTCGGACTTACGTAGGCTTTCGATTCCGATCGTGCCCCGGATCGTCCAGGCATAACAGCGCGCGTGGCGGCTCGTAAGACATTGTTTCGAACTTCCGAGTTGTATGGACCCTGCCGCGGATCTGACGAAACTATTGCGGACCGGAGAAATCGTCGGCCGGCGTCCCGGTCGTCCTCGCCGGATCGCTGCGACTACTCCCGATCGCACCGCCCGACCCCGGCCTCTACGCCGCCCTCCTCACGCATCTCGGCGGCGCACCCCTGCACGCGCTGGTCCCGCGCGACGGCGTCTTCGAACGAATGACACCCTGGTCGGCCGGCGGGCGGGAGCGATGAGCGTCGCGACGCCACCGCGAACAGGGGCCGCGCAGGCAGCCACGGAATCGGGACCTACCGGGATGTGTCGTCGGGGTAGGCGGCGGTCGCGCGGATCTCGACCAGCAGGCCCGGGCTGGCAAGGCCGCTCACCCCGATGATCGACCAGGTCGGGTAGGGGGCCTTGATGAGACGCTGCTTGGCCTCGACGAATCCCGGCAGGTGCCGGTGGATGTCGACGTGGTAGCTGGTGACGTCGACGAGGGCGGTGAGGTCGAGGTTCTCCAGCCGGAGTATCTCCTCGATGCGCCGGACGGCGATCTCGGTCTGCTCCTCGACGGTGTCCGGGATGGTTCCGTCGGCGCGGCGGCCGATCGTTCCGGCGATGAACAGGAGGCCGTGCGCGCGGACCGCGGCGGAGTAGCCGAAGCGCGCGAACGCGCCGGTGGTCTGCCCGAAGACCTCGGAATCCTCGGGGATCTCGACGGTGTGGGTGGTCATCGTGCGGGGTCCTTTCTGTTGACGGGTCAGTTGCCCCAGCGGGACGTGCGGCAGGCGTGCTCCAGCCGGGTCCGGCCGAAGGCCTCGCGTTCGCGGAGGAGCTCACCGGGAACCGCGTAGCGGGGTGCGCACCCCGGGTTCCTCGCGGCGTGCGCGACGATCGCGTCGACGAGCGAGCGGACCATGTCCAGCCGTGGATAGGCGGTGTGGATGACGTCCGCCTGCTCGTCGTCGACGGCGTCGACGTGGTCGGTGCCGAGCGGGCCGCCGAAGTCGAGGGCGACGCCTTCCCGGACGAGCACGCACAGCGCACCCCGGCGTTCCGCGATGCCCGGAGAGGTGTGCAGGGCGATGGCCAGCCAGACCTGGTCGGCGTCGGCCGGGGGCACGCCGCGCCCGATGAGGAACTCGGCGGCCCGATCGGCGCCCTCGACCTCGAACCGCTGACCGCGCGGCCCGTCCGAAGACCGGGGAGCCACGCCGAGGTCGTGCATCGCGCACGCGGCGAACAGCAGATCGTCGTCGTAGTCGCGGCCGGCGACCAGGGCGAGGCGAGCGGCCGCCATCCGGGCGAACAGGTAGCTGCGGATGCTGTGGTTGAACACGGACGGGCTCTCCACCGGTCGGATCAGGCGCACGACGGCGTCGGCCAGCGGCGTGCCGGGCAGCAGGGCTGCCCGGTCGGTAGCGGTAGGTCCGGTCATGCCCTCCAGGGTGGCCGCCACCGCCCTGACCTGGTGAGTGGCAAGTTCGCCCTATTTCGATAGATTCTTGCCATGGTGGTGCATCGAGTCGCGGTGCTGGCGCTGGACGGGGTCACCCCGCTCGACCTGGCGATCCCGACGCAGATCTTCAACGCCCGGCAGGAGACCCCCTACGAGATGACCGTGTGTGCGCTCGACTCGACGGTGGCCACCACGGCGGGCTACGCCCTGGTGGCCGGCGCGGGCCTGGAGCAGGTGCGGGCCGCCGACACGGTGGTCGTCCCGGGGTTCGAGCCGCTGGCGCGGCCGCCGGAAGCCACGCTCGGCGTGCTGGCCGAGGCCCGCGCCCGGGGCCGGCGGGTGGTGTCGATCTGTACCGGCGCCTTCGCGCTCGCCGAGGCGGGCGTGCTGGACGGGCTGCACGCCACCACCCACTGGAAGCACATCGAGCACCTCGCGCGGGACTTCCCGGCCGTCAGTGTCGACCGCGACGTGCTCTACGTCGACGAGGGGGACGTGCTCACCTCGGCCGGGGTGTGCTGCGGCATCGACCTGTGCCTGCACATCGTGCGCCGCGACCTCGGGGCGGTGGTGGCCAACCGGATCGCTCGCGGCCTGGTGGCCGCCCCGCACCGCGACGGCGGGCAGGCCCAGTACGTGCCGGCCCCGGTCGCGGTGGCCGGTGACGCGTCGCTGTCCGGCACCCGGGAATGGGCGCTGCACCGGCTCGACCAGCCGGTCACGCTGCGCCTGCTCGCCCGGCACGCGGGCGTCGCACAGCGCACCTTCATGCGCCGGTTCGCCGAGGAGACGGGCACCACCCCGTTGCGGTGGCTGCGCGACGCCCGCCTCGGCAGGGCACGCGAACTGCTGGAGACCACCGACCACCCGGTGGATCGGGTGGCGCGGGACTGCGGGCTGGGCACGGCCGCCAACCTGCGGCTGCACTTCCGGAGCGCGCTGGGCACCACCCCCACCGCCTACCGGCGCACCTTCACGCGCTGACGCGGTGCTGGCGTGCGCCCGCGCCGCTAGGCCATGTTTGAGAAGCCCCTGATCGCGGTCTTCGCGCCCAGGCGGCCCTGGCGGCGTTGTCGGCAAGCCCGGGTACAAACCCGGTACCCGGGCTCACCTCCGCCTTGCCAGACGGGCACGACATCCCATCAGCGATCCGTCCCCCCGACCGACCAGCAGGGGCACGATCTGGCAACAGGGCTCAACATCCAGGAACCACGAGTGCTCACCTGCTGGCGGCTACCAGGCAGCGAGTCTGCCGCACAGCTGACCCGCGACGACTCATTAGGAACCACCTGGATCACGAAGCCCATCGACCTGGACTTCTCAAACACGGCCTACTCGGTGGGGCGGTACTCGCGTGTTGTCCCCACCAGGATCTCGTGCATGGCGAGCTCGGCGGGTGCCCTGACGCGTTCGTGGCGGTGGGCGAGCAGGATCCGGCGGGCCGGTGCGGTGCGGCCGAGGGAGACGACCCGCACCCGGGGGTGCTTGTTGATCACGGCGGTTCGCGGTGCGAGGGCGATGCCGAGGCCGATGCTGACCATGGCCTGGGCCTCCTGGTAGTCGTTGGCGTGGAAGGCGATCCGGGGCGTGAAGCCGGCGGCGCGGCAGGCGCGCTCCAGGACCTTGGCGACCGGGTGGTCGTGGGCGCGGATGATCCAGTCCTCGCCGGCCAGCTCGCCCATGGTGATCTCGCGGTGGCCGGCGGCCCAGTGCCCGGCGCCGACGACCAGGGCGGTGGGGTCGTCGAGGAGCAGGGTGAGGGCGAAGTCGGCGGGATCGATGCGGCTCCAGGCGTAGTCCCAGAGCAGGGAGATCCCGACGGTGCCGTCCTCGAGCATGGCGCGCAGGTGGTCGAGCCGGGCGCTGCGGACGGTGAGCGCGACGTCGGGGTGCTGGGCGCGGAACCGGCTGACGGCGAGGGGGAGCAGCGAGCTGGCGATGGTGGGGAAGGTGCCGATGTCGAGCGTGCCCCGGCGCAGGCCCGCGAGCTCGGCGAGGTCGGCCTGGGCCGCGGCGAGCGCCCGGTCGATCCGGCGGGCGTGCGCGGCCAGCACGACGCCGGCCTCGGTCGCCGTGATGCCCCTGGCCCTTCGGTGCAGCAGCGGCTGGCCGACCTCGGCCTCGAGCTTGCGGAGCTGCTGGGAGACCGCGGAGGGGGAGTAGCGCAGCCGCTGCGCCGCGGCGGTCATCGACCCGGAGTCGATCACAGCGGCGAGCAGGGTCAGGCGGTGGACGTCGAGCACCTCGAACCTCCTCGAGCGTGAAGCAGTGCTTCAGGGGTCTGCACCAAGTCGTGATTGTGCTGCACGGTCGCCAGGCCGCACAGTCTTGTTCGACGAGGGCACGAAGCCCTCCGGGAGGTGACCGGTGCGGGAGATCCCGTCGACCTGGATGCGCGGCGGCACGAGCAAGTGCTGGGTGTTCGACCGTGACGATCTGGACATCCCGGGCCGGGGCACCGACGAGGTGTTGCTGCGCCTCTACGGCAGCCCGGACCCGCGCCAGCTCGACGGGGTGGGCGGGGCGAGCTCGACCACGAGCAAGGCGGTGATCCTGTCCCGCTCGGCGCGCGCCGACGCCGATGTCGACTACACCTTTGCGCAGGTGGCGGTGGATGAGCGGCGGGTCGACTGGGGCAGCAACTGCGGCAACTGCGCCGCCGTGGTCGGGCCGTGGTCGGTGCGCCGGGGCTGGGTCGCGGCGGCCGAGGGCACCACGGCGGTGCGGGTGCACAACACCAACACCGGCCAGTCGATCCTGCTGGAGGTGCCCACCCCGGGCGGCGTGCTGCAGGAGAACGGCGATGCCGTCATTCCCGGGGTCGTGTTCCCGGGCAGCGCCGTGCGGCTGTGGTTCGTCGAGCCGGCGGGCCGGACCACCGGGGCGCTGTTCCCGACCGGCCGACCGGCGCAGGCCCTGTCCGGCGGGGTGAGCGCGACGTTGATCGACGCGGCGGCGCCGGTGGTGATCGTGCCGGCGGCCGAGGTCGGGCTGAGCGGCGGGGAGACGGCGGCCGAGCTGGACGCCCGCCCGGACCTGCTGCGCGGGCTCGACGAGCTGCGCCGGGAGGCGGCGGTGCGGATGGGGCTGGCCGAGGCGCCCGAGTCCGCGCAGCGAGCCGTGCCGAAGCTCGCCCTGGTCGCGCCGCCGCCCGCCGGCCGGGGCGCCGACCTGACGGTGCGGATGCTCTCGATGGGCCGGGCGCACCCCGCGTTGGCGATGACCGGGAGCATCGCGCTCACCGAGGCCGCCCGGTCTCCGGGCACCGTGGTGCACGCCCTGGTCGGCGACGGGCCCGGGCGTTGCCTGCGGCTGCTGTCACCGGCCGGCGTCATCGAGACCCGCACCCGGCTCGTCGACGGCCGGCCCGCCGTGGGCGTGCTGCGCACCGCTCGACGCATCGCGGACGCCACGCTCACCCTGCCCGGCCGGCCTGCCGCCGTCCACGCGGGCGAGGCGTTCGCGCGACTCGCAGGCTAGCCAGGACAACACTCCGAGCCGAGGTGATGAGGACAATGATGTCAGCGCAGCTGCTGTCGATACTCGTGTTGGGCGCGATGTTCGTCGTCGCGACGGTGCTGCCGATCAACATCGGCATCCTGGCGTTCGTCGGGTCGTTCGTGGTCGGCACCCTGGTCCTCGGGCTGGACGACGAGGCGGTCTTCGACGGGTTCCCGGTGTCGCTGTTCATCACCGTCGTCGGCGTCACGTACCTGTTCTCGGTGGCGAAGCTGAACGGGACCATCGACCTGCTCGTCGACGGCGGCGTGCGGCTGGTGCGGGGCCGGGTGGCGCTGGTTCCGTGGGTGCTGTTCGCCGTCGCGGCCGTGCTCACCGCGCTCGGGACGTTCACCCCGGCGGCGGTGGCGCTGCTCGCGCCGGTGGGCATGAACTTCGCGTTCCGGCATCGCATCAGCCCGCTGATGATCGGCATGATGGTGATCTGCGGGGCGCACGCCGGGGCGTTCTCCCCGATGGCCGTGTCCGGGGCGCTGGTGCTCGGGATCGTCGGCAAGACCGCGCTCACGGTGCCGCCCGCGACCGTCTTCCTCGCCAGCCTCGGGTTCAACCTGCTCCTCGCCCTGGTCACGTTCGCGCTGCTCAGGCGGCGGGGTGAGGACAGCTTCACGGACGAGGCGGCCGGACCCGAGGAGCCGACCGACGACGTCGACTCGCCCGCCGGCGGTGGGGTGTCGACGCTGGTGCGGCGGCGGGCGCTGGTGGGCTGGCAGCAGCGGGTCACCCTGCTCGCGCTCGGCGGGCTGGTGATCGGGGCGCTGGCCTTTCACCTGCAGATCGGGTTCCTCGCCCTCGCGGCGGGTGCGGTCCTCGGGCTGCTGGACCGACCGAACCTGCACCGGGCGCTGGACGGGATCAGCTGGCCGACGATCCTGCTGGTCACCGGGATGGTGACCTACGTCGGCATCCTGGAGCACACCGGAACCATCGAGATGGTCTCGAAGGCGGCCGTGGGTCTCGGGGCTCCGATCGTCGTCGCGCTCGTGCTCTGCCTGGTCGTGGCGATCACCTCGGCGTTCGCCTCGTCCACCGCCATCCTGACCGCCGTCATCCCGATGGCGATCCCGCTGCTGCTCACCGGCTCGCTCCCGGCCGCCGGTGTCGTCGCCGCGATGGCGATCTCCACCACCATCGTCGATGTCTCGCCGTTCTCCACCAACGGCGTGCTGGTCCTCGCCAACGCCCGAGGCGTCGACCGCGCTCGCTTCTACCGCCAGGTGATCGCCTACACCTGCGCGATCGTCGCGCTGGGTCCGGTGGCGGCGTGGGTGATCCTGGTCCTGCCGGGCACCTGACCGAGGGAGCAGCACCAGCCGCTCGTGTTGCCGGGGCCGCGGCCGTGCCCAGGGGCGGACGCGGAGCGTAGTTTTTGATCACTGGGGGTAACGGTTCCGGGCCGGTGCGCCTGGACGTGCCCAGGGCGGCCGCCCCGACTCGCCTGCCATCCGGCCCCGATCGGCGGCGCCGGCGCGGGGCCGAACGCGATTTGATAGCACTCTATCGGATCCGACGGGTGCCCCTGAGCCGTGTGGGCGTGGTTGTCGTGGTTGTTGTGCTTACTTAATTGGGTCCGGTTACGGAATGAAGTGTAAAACCACGGCCGGAACCGAATGGTGAATAGCGCTCACTCGGGTGGCCTAATCGGCGTGTCGCACCGTTACGTCAACGCAACCCATTCCGTTGCGTCCGGGTGAGGGGACTCCGGCAAATGAGTGGGGGCTGGCCGGAGTATCGGAGTATGTCGACCGAAGGGGAATGTCAGCATGCTGAAGAAGGTCATCACCAGGGCCGCCGCCGCTATCGGGGTAGTTGCCACGGCGGCGGTCGTGAGCACTGTCAGTACCACCGGCGTGGCCTACGCCCACGGCGAGAACAACCCCGACTGTTCGAGCCACGAGAAGACCAAGCAGGTCAACAAGGGAACCCAGGTGATCGGGAACATCATCGCCAAGCACCTCAATGGCGGCATCGCCGGTTCCATCGAAAAGCCAGGGCTGTGCCCGAGCGTCCTGAACAACAACAAGGTCTTCAGTCGCTGAGGCCGTAGCGCGCCGGTGCGTGTCGAACGAAAGAGAGTGTCAACATGCTGAAGAAGGCCATCGTCACGGCCGCGACCGTCGTCGCGGCCACCGTCGGTATCACCGGCGTGGCGTACGCGGGTGATTACGACTCGGACGGCTCCCACTCCGACCACGGTTCGGATCACGGCAGTCACCATCGCCACGGTCACGGCCATGGCCACGGGGACCGGGACAAGAACTCGCCGGACTGCTCGAGCCACGAGGAGACCACGCAGATCAACAAGGGCTTCCAGCTCCTCGGGAACATCGTGGCCAAGCACATCAACGGTGCCATCGCCGGTTCCCTCGAAAAGCCCGCCGTGTGCCCGAGCATCGGGAACAACAACAAAATCTTCGGCCACTGAGGTCGATGACGCGGCGTTAATACTCTCCTGCGTCGCCCGTGCCCCGGTGATCAAGGGGGAGCGATCACCGGGGCACGCCCCTGACCAATCCTGGTTCACTGTGCCTGGAGGCGAGGTAGAAGTCGCCTTCGATCCGGTAATCGGCGCCGCCGCGGGTCTGTGTGTTTCGGGTTCAGGCCAGCTCGCCGGTCGACTCATCGGTGGGAAAGTCCAGCCATTCACGGCGCAACCCCTGAGCGAGCCCATGCGCCACGGCGTCGGTCCGCCCGGCCTGCCAGAAGTGCGTGCGCCAGCCCATGTTCGCCGTCATGTCGGCATCGTGCCCGGAGACCCCGACAGGATTGGTTCGGACAATGCGGGGGCTATCGGGTGCGGGTGTCGAGTGCGTGGCCGAGGTGGTTGGCGGCGAGGACGACGGCCACGATGACGGCGCCGGGCAGGGTGCTCAGCCACCAGGCGGTGGCGATGAACCGTCGGCCGTCGGCGACCAGGGCGCCCCACTCCGGGCTGGGCGGGGTGGCGCCGAAGCCGAGGAAGCTCAGCGCGGAGATGGACAGCACGGCAACGCCCAGTTCGAGGGTGGCCAGGACGGTCACCGGGCCTACCGAGTTGGGCAGCACGTGCCGGCACAGCAGCGCCGGCCGGCGCACCCCGCATGCCCTGGCGGCCTCGACGAAGGTCGCGGTGCGGACCTTGATGACCTGCGAGCGCATCACCCTGGCGAAGGCGGCCACGGACCCGACGCCCACGGCGATCGCCACGTTGGCCATGCCGAAGCCGAGCGCGGTGATCACGATGAGCGAGACCAGCAGCGACGGGATGGACAGCAGCACGTCCACCACGCGCATCAGCACCTCGTCCACCGGGCCGCCGGCGAATCCGGCGAGCAGGCCGAGCGCGGTGCCGGCCAGGAACGCGACCAGCACGGCGACGAGCACGGCGCCCAGGGAGGTGCCGGTGCCGTGGATGACCCTGGCCAGCAGGTCGCGGCCGAGCGCGTCGGTGCCGAACGGGTGCCGAGGCCCGGGGGACTGGAACTTGTCGGTCGGGACGCCGTCGATGGGGCTGTAGGGGGTGAGGGCGGCCGGGGCCAGCGCGCACAGCACGGCCAGCGAGACGACCAGCCCGGAGACGACCAGGCCGAGCCGGCGGATCACGGCCGGGCCTGCCGGATGCGCGGGTCGACCAGCGGGTAGACCAGGTCCACGAGCAGCGTGGTGGCCGCGAACGCGACGGCGCAGAGCACCACCACGGCCAGCACCACCGGGGAGTCCTGGGTGGTGACCGCCGCCTGGGTCAGCCGGCCGACCCCGACGCGGGAGAACACCGTCTCGGTGATGACCGCGCCGGCGAGCAGGTTGCCGACGATGATCCCGGCCAGGGTGAGCGTCGGGATGACCCCGTTGCGCAGGGCGTAGCCGAGGTGGACCCGGGCGCGGGACAGGCCCTTGGCCCTGGCGATCTGGATGTAGGGCTGGCCGAGGGCGTCGGTGAGGCCCTTGGTGAGGACCTGGGCGAGCGCGGCGGTGCAGGGCACGGCGAGCGTGACGGCCGGCAGGGCTAGCGCGGCGGCGCCGTCGTTGCCGGTGGCGGGGAACCAGCCGAGGTCGAAGGAGAACAGCTGCAGCAGCACCAGCCCGACCCAGAACACCGGCAGCGAGATGCCCACCGGCGGCAACGCCAGCAGCAGCCAGCGCAGCGGGCGCGCGCCGGTGTAGGTGGCGAGCACCGCGATGGCGCCGCCGGCCAGCACGGAGATCGCCAGCGCGGCGGCCGCCAACAGGGCGGTCTGCGGCACCGCCTCGGCCAGGCTGTCGGCGACCGGGACGCCGGTGTCGATGGACACCCCGAGGTCGCCGGTGAGGAACCGCCATGCGGTGACGGCGTACTGCTCCGGGATCGGTTTGTCGAACCCGTAGCGGGCGTTGAGCGCGGCGACCACCGCCGGGTCCCGGGCGGCGCTGGCCCCGCCGGAGCTGACCTGGGAGAGCTTCAGCGAGATCGGGTCGCTGGGCAGCAGGCGCAGCAGCAGGAACGTCACGGTGAACGACGCCCACACCACGATCGCCGCGTTGCGCACGCGCAGGGCCACGTACCGGGTCATCCGCCGTCGACCCAGACGTCGGTGAAGCTGGGCGGGTACGGCAGGGTCAGCCACAGCCCGTGCGCGCGCCTGGCCAGCGCCCAGATCGTGGTGACCTGGCGGACCGGGACGGCGTAGGCGTTGTCCACGATCAGCTCCTGCGCGGTGGCCGCGAGCTGGGCGCGCCGGGCCGGGTCGAGCTGTGCGGCCTCCTGCTCCAGCAGCGCGGTGACCTCCGGGTAGGGGTCCAGGTTCTGGCCGCCCAGCCACCAGCTGAACTCCGGGTGGTAGCGGGAGAGCAGGATGTCCGCGTCCGGCCGGGTGAGCGGCGCGGCGATGATGTCCCAGCCCGTGTTCGGCGCCTCCCACTCGGTGAGCTGGGCGCGGGTCACCTGCTCGACCAGGAACTCGATGCCGATCTTCCTGAGCTGCTGCTGGAACAGCTCCGCCGGGGTCTTGTCCTCCTCGTCGGAGTACTTGAACCGGACGGACAGCCGGCGGTCGTCCTTGACCCGGATGCCGTCAGGGCCGGGCACCCAGCCGGCGACGTCCAGGATCCGCCGGGAGGCGTCCGGGTCGTAGCGCAGCTTCGCCGACTGGTCGAGGTACTGCGGCACGCCGGGCGAGAGCACGCCGGTGGCCGGCCGGTCGTAGCTGGTGTACGCGGTGTCCACCAGCTCCTGGCGGTTGATGCCGTGCAGGAACGCCGCGCGCACCGAGGGGTCGGCGGTGACCGGCTTGGTGTAGTTGAAGAAGAAGCTGTACACCGAGCCGGCGGCGGAGGTCCAGAGGATCTCGTTGCCGGCGGATGTGAGCTGGTCGAGGTCCAGCGCGGGGATGCTGGTGATCGCGTCGAGCTGGCCGCTGAGCACGCTGCCCACCCGCACGGCGCTCTCCGGGACCCGCCGGAACACCAGCTTGTCGACGTAGGGCCGGCCGGGGTGGCGCTGGTTCGGCGACTGCCAGGCGTAGTCCGCGCGGGCGCGCAGCGTCACCTCCTGGTCAGGGACGATCTTGTCGATCACGTACGGGCCGGTGCCGACCACGCCCTCGGCGCAGCGTTGCTCCGGGGTGCGGGTCTTGATCGTGGCCGGCGCGATGATGCCCAGCGCCCGCTCGGTGAGCGCCTGCTCGAAGCCGGCCTTGGGGGTGCGGAAGTTGATCGCGATGGTGTGCGGGTCCAGGACGTCCGAGCCGGCATAACCCGTCAGGTAGGCGCTGGCCTGCGGGGACTTGCCGAGCTTGCCCAGCGCGACGGCGTCTTCGAAGCTGGCCTTCACCGCCGCCGCGTCGAACGGCTCGCCGTTGGAGAACGTCACGCCCTTCTTCAGGTGCAGGACGTAGCGGGCGCCGTTGTTCTCGATCTCGTGGCGCTCGGCCAGCCAGGGCAGGATCTGCTTGGTCTTCGGGTCCTGTTCGAGCAGGGTGTCGACCACGGCGTTGTGTACGTACGGCACGAACGGGGTCTGCGAGGCGTCGTAGCAGATGGTGAACTGCGGGATGCCGACGGTGAAGGTGCCGCCCTGGCGCGGTTGCCCGGTGCCCGCGCCGCCATTCCCGGGGCCGCCGCCCGCGCAACCGGCCGCCACCAGCAGCGCGGCGGCCACCGAGGCCGCGAGCAGCGCCCGCCCGCCCCGCGTCACGAGCGACCCGCCGAGGTGACGTCGGTGACCTCAGTGACCTCAGTGACCTCAGTGACCGCGGTGACCTCGGTGCCGAAGTAGCGGTCGCCGAAGTCGCCGATGCCCGGGACCATGTAGGCGTCCTCGTTGAGCCGCTGGTCGATGGCCGAGGTGACGATCGGCAGCTCGGGGTGGCGGGCGCGGACGGCCGCTATGCCGCTCGGCACCGCCAGGAAGTTGACGAACACGATGTCGCGCTCGTCCACGCCGTGCTCGAGCAGCAGCCGGATCGCGGCGAGCGCGGTGCCGCCGGTGGCCAGCATCGGGTCGAGCAGCAGGACCCTGCGCCTGCCGATGTCGGGCGGCAGCAGCGAGTGGTAGACGCGGGGCAGCTTGGTGACCTTGTCGCGCTGGATGAGGATCTTCCCGATCGGCACGCCGGGGCTCACCGCGCGCAGCTCGGGCTCCATGCTCTCGCCGGCCCGCGCGATGGACACCCCGCACAGCTCGCCGGCGCGCGCGAGCCCGTGGTACGTCTGGCCGACCGGGGTGCTGACCGCGCGCTCCCGGTAAGGGAGCAGGCCCAGGGCGGCCTCGATGAGCAGCCGGATGATCCGGCCGGCGTGCAGCACGAAGTCCTCCCGGCGCACCGAGCGGTCGCGCACGATGGTGTGCAGGGCGTGCAGCTCCCGGGTCTGGGGGAGCAGGTGCAGGTTGGCGTCCACCGTCTGGTCGGTGGGCGCTGTCGTTGCGGACGGCATGGTCGTCACCGATCTACTCGTTCGGGGGTTGCTCGAAGCTGGGCGGTAGTTCCGGGGTGGCGGTGAACTGCGCGGCGGCGGCGCGGAAGATCGAGCGCCGGCCGGTGCGCTCCCAGACCCGGCGCAGCACGTAGACGAGCTTCGGGTTGTGCTCCTCGTCCTCCTCGGCGGCGCGCGCGACGATGTGCCGCCAGTCCCGGTCGGTGTGCTCGCCGGGGTCGTCGACGGCGCCGTCGAACGCGGTGTGCAGCGCGGCGAGCTTGCGGCGGGCGGGGAGGTCGGCGCCGGAGAAGACGATGCACAGCATGCCGACCCAGTAGTCGCGCACCGCCTCGCGCTGGGCGTCCAGCGGCAGGTGGTCGGCGATCCGCTCCATGGCGTAGAGCGAGGTGATCAGGTGCAGCAGCACGAAGTCGCCGGGCGCGGCGAGGTAGAGCAGGGTCGCGGCGTGGTGCAGCTCGGGCCAGCTCTCGGCCGGGTGGCGGTCCAGCCAGGCCGGCGCCCGGTAGATCAGCGGATGCCCCTCGGCCTGCATCCGGGCGATCCGGAACTGCAGCCCGGAGCGCAGCAGCTCGGGATGGACCCCGGCCAGCGCGCCGGCGGAGGTGTCGCCGGTGACCCGCAGCGCCCAGGCGCGCAGCTCCTCGCGCCGCTGGTCCCACTCGCCGGCGATGCGCAGCAGCGAGTCGACGGCGGTCGCGTCGGCGGTGTCGTCGGTGGTGACCCGCTCCGGGTGGCAGGAGTCGTAGGAGAACGCGAGGTAGGCCAGGCCCTCGACGGTCATCCAGCGGCTGCCGGCGTCCAGCCCCCAGCCGAGGTGGATGGTGGCGTGGGTGAACGCGCCGACCCAGCCCGCCAGCAGCGTCGGGACGTAGCGGCGCAGCACCTCGGCCAACCCCAGCTCGTGGATCCGCCGGTCGAAGAACTCGCAGTAGGCGCCGTACGCGGTGCGCCCGCCGAGGAAACGCGTCCAGTTCGACTCGGTGATCTCGTGGCGGTCCGGCTTCGGCGGCTCCAGCCCGAAGCCGTACGGGGTCAGCTGCGCGTAGCCCCGGTAGAAGTCCTCGATCCGGTGCGCCGGCCGGCCCAGCCCGGCCAGCGCGACCACCGCGTGCTTGGCGTGGTTGGTGAGGTGCCCGTTGAACTCGATGTGGTAGCTCCGGTCGTCCAGCAGCCGGGCCACCACCCCGTCCGGCGCCGGCGTGTGCCGCCCGGCCAGCAGCAGCTCGACCACCTCGTCGAACGTGTCCGCCAGCCAGGTCGGGGCCGCCGACTCCAGCTCCGCACGCGGGTGCACGCCGTACCCGACGGCGATCGACCGGACGCCCGCCGCCGCGGCCATGCGCAGGTCGTGGGTGGTGTCGCCGACCATGACCGCGGTGGAGGCCGGGGCGCGCAGCCGGTGCAGCACCAGCAGCCCGATGTCCGGCGCCGGCTTGGGGTTGTGCACCTCGTCGGCGCCCACCACCAGGTGGAACCTGTCGCGCAGCCCGGCGGCGCCCAGCAGCGCGTCGGCGTTGGCGCGGAACTTGCTGGTGGCCACCGCGAGCGCGAACCCGTCCCGCTCCAGCGCGGCCAGCCCGTCCACGACGCCGGGAAACACCAGGTCCGCCGCCTTGGGCAGGACCAGCTCGCGGAACGCGACGTGGTAGCCGGCGACGGCCCGCGCCACCAGCGGGTCGTCCGGACCCAGGCCGAGCAGGTGGGCGAACGCCGAGGCCAGCGGCGTCCCGACGGTCGCGCGGATCGACTCGTCCGGCGGGACCGGCAGCCCCAGCTCGGTGAGCGTGGCGGCGAAGGACCTGACGATCCCGGTGGGGGTGTCGACCAGCGTCCCGTCCAGGTCGAAGATCGCGAGGTTCGTCATCGCCGCCCTCCCCGGTTGGCCAGGGCCGCGTGCGCCGACGCCAGTTGCCCGGCGACCTCGGCGGTACTGACCAGCACGGCGGCGTTCGCGGCGGCGGCGCGGCCCCCGGTCGCGGTGTCCACGGCGCGCATCAGGTACCTGGTGACGGCGTCGCCCCGGACGCCGTCGCGTTCGGCGCGGGCGGTCGCCTCGGTGATGATCCGGTCGACCTCGTCGGGGTCGAGAGCGTCCTCGGCCCGGATCGGCGTGGTGATCAGCACCGCGCCCGGGTTGCCCAGCGCCCAGTGCAGCTCGACCGTGCGGGCCACGGTGTCCGGGTCGTCCAGCCGCCTCGGGCCGCGCACCCCGCTGGACACGCAGTAGAACGCCGGGAAGTCGTCCGACCGGTAGGAGATCACCGGCACGCAGTGCGTCTCCAGGAACTCACACGTCAGGCGCAGGTCGAGGATGCTCTTGGCGCCGGCGGACACCACGGCCACCTTCGACCGGGTGAACTGCACCAGGTCCGGCGAGATGTCCATGGTCCGCTGTGCGCCCCGGTGCACCCCGCCGACCCCGGCCGAGGAGAAGAACGCGATCCCGGCCAGCTCGGCCGCGACCAGCGAGGACGCCACGGTGGTCGCGCCGGGGCCTCCGGTGGCCAGCGCGGCCGCCAGGTCACGGCTGCTCACCTTGGCGATGCCGGGCACGGTGGCGAACCGTTCGACGGTCGCCTCGTCCAGCCCGACCAGGAGGTGCGCGCGGTCGATCGCGATGGTGGCCGGCACCGCGCCGCCGGCCCGCACGGCGTCGGCCACCTTCCGTGCGGTGGCCGCGTTCTCCGGGTAGGGCAGGCCGTGGGTGATCACGTTCGACTCCAGGGCGACCACCGGCGCGCCGTCGCGCAGCGCGTCGGCCACCTCCTCGGACACCCGCAGCGGTAGGCGGTTTCCCATGCTCACCCCTTCAGTAGCTCGGCGTCTGGCGCGACGGGGTGGTGCCCGATGCTCACGTGCGGCACCGCGGGGTCCCTCCGGGTCGGCGCGCCGTCCCGGACCCGGCGTTCGATCGCGTCGACGAGCAGGTCGACGCCCGGGTCGCGGAGGATTCCGTAGTGGTCGCCGTCCAGGTCGACGACGTCGGGCCGGCGCGCGGAGTAGCCGTGCGCGTTCTCCAGGAACGAGTAGTCGTCGCCCCGGGCCTTGAAGAGGGTGATCGGGGCCTCGATCCGCCGCCGGGACAGCTCCTCGAACGAGTAGCGGAACCGGTAGGTCTGGCGGACCACGCGCGTCACCCGGCGCACCAGCCCGCCGTCCAGCCCGCCGAACCGGGCGGTGACGAACCGGACGAAGCCGTCCTCGTCGCGCACCTCCCGGCGCAGCTCGTCGACCAGGGGACCGGCGACGACCCCGGCGAACACCGAGAACAGGATCGTCGCGAAGTGCGGGTCCGCGAAGTCCGGCTCGGAGCCGCCGGCCGACGTTCCCGGCACGGTGGGAGAGCCGGGGGCGATCAGGAACAGGTGGTCCACCCGTTCGCCGGCGCGTTCGAGCAGGTGGGCCGCCTCGAAGGCGGGCCGCGCGCCGAACGAGTAGCCCCACAGCGTGTACGGGCCGGCGGGCTGCTGCCGGCGGATCAGCTCGACGTCCGAGGCGGCCATCCGCTCGATGTCCGGGTGCGGGGTCTCGCCGGCGTTGATGCCGCGCGCCTGCACGCCGTAGCAGGGCCGCTCCAGGCGCAGCCGCCCGGCCAGGGTCCGCAGGTTCATCGGATAGCCGCCGAGCCCGGGCCAGCAGAAGATCGGCCGGCCCGCGCCCGCATTGGCCAGCGGCACCAGCCGTGAGGCGCCGCCGGCCGGGCCCCGGTCGACCAGGCGGGCCAGCCGCTCGACCGTCGGGTGCTCGAAGATCACCTGGACCGGCAGCGACGTCCCGAGCTCCGCGTTCAGCGCGTTGACCAGCCCGACGGCGATGAGCGAGTTGCCGCCCGAGGCGAAGAAGTCGTCCCGGACCGACACCGTCTCCCGCGCCGTCGCCCGCCCCCACAGCCGCGCCACCCGCCGCTCCGTCGTGGTCCGGGGCGCGACGGGCTCGTGGCGCGCCCGGGCGGCGCTCGCGGCCTCCAGCGCGAGCAGCTCGCGGGTGTCGACCTTGCCGTTGGGGCTCTGCGGCAGCCGGTCCAGCACGACCACCCGGTTGGGCACCATGTAGTCGGGCAGCGCGGCGGCCAGGTCGTCGCGGATCATCTCGGAGGGGCCGCGCATGTGCACGGCGTCCTCCTTCATGTCCTCGGCGTGCCACTGCTCGGCGCTGACCCGGCCGCCGAGGACGAAGTAGCACGGGCCGGCGGTACCGAGCAGGCGCCGCATCCGCCGCGCCGCCGGCAGGTCGTGGCCGGTGCGGGAGCTGTAGCCGGCGGCCATGAACCCGAGGCGCTGGTCGTTCATGGCCAGCCGCTGCAGCGTCCGCCCCAGGTTCAGGTAGGCGAGCCGGTCGGGCCCGCCGGTGCTGACCGCGGTGATCCCGAAGGCGGCGCGGTCGTACACCTCCTGGTTGATGGCGATCACGTGGCGGCGCAGCACGGTGTCGTCGCCGATCCGGTGCAGCCCGCCGGCCCGGTACCGGTAGAGCCCGCCCGGCAGGTCGACCACCCGGTCGGGATGGGCCTGCACGTAGATCTCGGTGTCGTCGTCCGGCCGGCAGGTGCCGGCGCCGGTGCCGGGGGTCAGGCGGAAGGTGCCGAGGAAGTGGTCCTCCTCGGCGCAGCCCAGCCCGGTGATCGCCTCGGGCCGGTGGTCGGCGGGCTCGATGCCCAGGCCGTGGCCGGGCAGGACCTGTTCCAGCAGCCCCACCATGTGGCCGGCCTCGATCTCCAGGACCTCCCGGATGTTGTTCTTGTAGACCGGTTCGATGGCGCGCCGGCGGCCCACGAAGTGCAGCTCGGCGGACGGCCGGCCCCGAGGGCCGGTGGCGGTGTCGCGCAGCCGGACCAGCCGGTGCGCCGCCGCGTGGTGGTAGTACACCCCGGACGGGAGCCCCGCGATGCCGTCGAGGCGGAGGTAGAGCTGGGTGGCGTACAGCGCGCCTGGCGAGGCGTAGCCGTACTTGGGCAGCAGCCGCTGGTCGCTGTGGTGCGGTTCGAGGTAGCGCAGGATCTCGCCCAGCTCGGCGAGATCCAGCTCGCCGGGATGGCGCGCCCCGGCCGAGGCGGGAGCCCGGTCCAGCGCGCGCAGGATGTGCTCCGCGCGCGCCGGGCCGCCCTCGTAGAAGCGGTACGTCTTGCGCGTGAACGCCTGCCTGCGCTGCAGACCGCCGGGCGCCGGCGGCAGCTCGACGGCCGGGTGCGGCGCCAGCTCGGCCGGGTCGCGGCTGCCCAGCCCGGCGAGCTGCGCCCTGACCTGCAGCCTGCTCTCCTTCGACAGGTGGTGCCCGCCGTGGCTGCCCTGGTCCATCAGCGCCGCCTCGCGCGGGTTCAGCTCGACGTGGGCGACCAGCTGCGCGAAGCCGGTCCTCGGGTCGTCGGTGACCACCACCGCGGCGTGCCGCACCCACTCGTGCGCCTCGATCCGCAGCCGGATCTCGTCCAGCTCCACCCGGTAGCCGCGCAGCTTGACCTGGTTGTCGGTGCGCCCGGCGAACTGGACGGTGCCGTCGGCGTTGTGGTGCGCGAGGTCGCCGGTGCGGAACAGCCGGCCCGTGCCGGTCGGGCCGGGGACGAACCGCTGCGCGGTCAGGTCCGGGCGGCCCAGGTAGCCGCGGGCGAGCTGCACCCCGCCGATGTGCAGCTCGCCGACCTCGCCGGCGGCGACCGGGCGGCCGCGCTCGTCGAGGATGTGGTAGCTCACGCCCGGGACCGGCCGGCCGATCGGGACGGCGTCCGGGCCGGTGGTGGCGGCGCGCCTGTCGACGGTGAAGGCCGAGGTGTTGATCGTGCACTCGGTCGGGCCGTAGAGGTTGACCAGCTCGGCGCCGGGCAGCTGGTCGAGCACGCGTCGCGCCAGGTCGCGGGGGAGCACCTCGCCGCCGCTGAAGACCTGGGTGAGCGAGCCGCACTCGGCCAGCCGCCCGGTGTCCAGCAGCGCCCGCAGCAGCGTCGGGACGCACTGCAGGGTGGTAACCCGGTGCCCGATGATCGTGTCCAGCAGCCGATGCGGGTCGCGGTGGGCGCCGGGTGGGGCCATGACCACCGTGGCGCCGAGGCCGGCGGCCAGCACCTCCCACTGCGCGGCGTCGAAGCTCAGCGGGGTCTTCTGCAGCACGCGACGGTCGGGGCCGATGCCGTGTGCCGCGTGCAGCCAGCGCAGCTGGTTGAGGACGCCTCGGTGTTCGACCTGCACGCCCTTCGGCGCTCCGGTGCTGCCCGAGGTGTAGATGACGTACGCCAGGTGGTGCGGTGCGGGCTCGGCGGCGGGGCCGGGCTCGGCTCCGGCCGGTGGTGGCTGGGTGGGGGCGACGATGCGGGTGGTCCGGGGCGCCAGCTCGGCCAGCCTGGCGTGCAGGTCCGGCTGGGCCAGGACGGTCCGCGTCCCGGAGTTCTCGATCATGTAGCGGAGCCGCTCGTCCGGGTAGTCCGGGGCCAGCGGGAGGTAGGCGGCGCCGGCGAGCAGGGTTCCCCAGGTGGCCGCCATCAGCTCGGCCGAGGGCTCGACGAACAGCCCGACCGGTTCCTGCGGCTCGACCCCGAGGCCGCGCAGGAGCCCGGCGACGGCCGAGGCGCGCGCGTCGAGCTCGGCGAACGTGACCGAGCCGCCGTCGTGCACGACCGCGGTGGCCGTTGGTCGTTCCCGGGCCTGCCCGGCGAGCAGGTCACCGATCCGGTGCGTGGGCATGCCGATCCGGCGTGGGACGGGCGTCACAGAGGACCTCCGGCGAGGGTGCGGGCGGCGGACCCGGGGGTGAGCGGACACGGGTCCGAGGTCACATCTCGCGCCGGTGCGAAACGTGTGGGCGGTGGTGCTGAAGACCGCGAGAGTCAAGTATGGATGGTAGGCGGGCTAAACTCAAGCTCATCTTGTGCAGTAGCTGCCGGGAGTAGATTCAAGTCCTACTTCATTGATTCGAAGGCTGGTCGAGAGGAGCCCGCGATGAGCCCCTGCGCGGAGCGCGCGGATGCGGACGTGTCCAGGGCGGCCGGGGGTGCGCTGCTCGTGGTGGCGGTGCTGCTGGTCGCGGTGAACCTGCGGCCGGCGATCGCGAGCGTGGGGCCGCTGCTCGACGAGGCGCGGGGTGCGTTGGGTGCCTCGGCGGCGTGGGCGGGGTCGTTGACCACGATCCCGGTGCTGTGTTTTGCCGGCGCGGGGTTGGTGGCGCCCGCCCTGGTGCGCCGGCTGGGGTTGCGGGTCACGATCGGGGTCGCGCTCGCGCTGGTGGGCGTCGGCCTGGTGGTGCGGGTGGTCGGCGGGCCGGTGCTGATGCTGGTCGCCACGGTGGTGGCGGCCGGTGGGATCGCGGTGGCCGGGGTGCTGATCCCGGTGGTGGTCAGGACGTCGTTCCCGGCCAGGGTCGGGTTGCTGACCGGGTTGTACACGGCGGCGTTGCAGGCCGGCGCGGCGGTCGCGTTCGCCCTGTCGCCCCGGTTGGCGGTGGTGTTGGGCGGCTGGCGGCCGGCGCTGGGGTCGTGGGCGGTGCTCGCGGCGGTCGCGTTGGCTGTCTGGCTGGTCGGGGGGCCGCGCCGCGCGCCTGGGTCGCCGCCGGCCGCCGGTTCGGGGCGGTCGCTGTGGCGCAGCCCGCTGGCGTGGACGGTGACGGCGTTCTTCGGGCTGCAGGCGTTCGTGGCGTTCGCGGTGATCGGATGGCTGGCGCAGGTGCTGCTGGACGCGGGTGTGGGGCGCGAGGACGCCGGGGTGCTGATGGGGCTGTTGACGATCGTCGCGCTGCCGGTGAGCCTGCTGGTTCCGCCGCTCGCGACGCGGCGGCGGGCGGGGCCGAGCGGGTGGATCGTCGGCCTGGGCGCGTGCGGGCTCGCCGGCGCCGGCGGCTTCCTGGTGGCCCCGGGCGCGGCGCCGTTGCTGTGGGCGCTGCTGCTGGGGTTGGGGATGAGCGTGTTCTCGCTGGCCCTGACGGTCATCGCGCTGCGGGCGCGCACCGGGGAGGACACCGCGCGGCTCTCCGGCATGGCCCAGGGCGTCGGCTACCTGATCGCGGGCGCCGGGCCGCTCGCGTTCGGCATCGTCCACGACCTGACCGGCGGCTGGCGCGCCCCGCTGGCGATGCTGCTGGTGGTGATCGCGGCGCAGACCGTCACCGGTGCGCTCGCCGGCCGGCCCCGCCATGTGTAGCACCGCTCAGACGACGTCCACGACCGCCAGCACCGGCGTCCGCCGGTTGATCGTCTGGGCCACCGGCGAGCCGGCCAGCGCCCGGTCCCAGATGTCCCTGAGCACGTCGTCCGCGGCCTCGCCGGAGATCCTGGCGCGCACCTCGGCGCCGCGGTACCCGGGATTGCCGGACTCGTCCAGCCCGGCCCACTTGAGCACGTTGTCGAAGGTCCCGGCGACCTCCACGGTGAGCGAGCTGAGCCGCACGCCCTGCACGGTCGCGTGCATGACCACCCCGGCGATCAGGCAGCCGGCGATCGAGGCGAGCAGGTACTCGTGCGGGGTCGGGTCGGAGTCGTCGGCGCCGACGTCGCCGGGCTGGTCGAAGCGGATCTCGTGGCCCCGCACCGCCGCCGTCGACCTGAACCCGGTGACCCAGCGCGCCGTGACGTCCCACGGGCCGCTGAACGCCCGCACCCGCCGCGCGTCGCTGAGCTGATCGATGATCATGGCGCGGTCGCCGGCGGAGATGCCGTTGATCCCCGACCGGAGCGTCGGCGGGGTGTCGCTCACGGCCCGGCCTGTACGGTGCTCGTGCTGCTGTCAACCTGAGCTTCGAGGGCTGTGATGACGCGGGAGGCCGACCGTCTCGACGGCGCGGCGGTGGGCGGGAACGCGCGGTTCGGCATCGCGCCGCTGGACGACCTGCTGCACGGGCTGTACTGGGGCGAGAACGTCTTCTGGGGGCTGGCCGAGGACGGGCCGGCCGCCGACGAGCTGGTCGCCGGCGTGCTCGGCGCGGCGGGCAGGACCGACTCGTTCCGCCGCCGGCTCCGGGTCACGCTCGCGGGCGACGGGCCGCCGGCCGAGGGGTTCGACCCGGTGCCGTTCCGGCCGGGCGGGGCCGAGGACCTGTTCGACGCGCTCACCGCCGAGGCCGACCTGACGGTGGGCGTCGCCGTGGCCATCGACCTGCGGCCGCTGCGCGCGGCCAGCCCGGACGCCTCGTTCGAGCGTGACATCGCCAGGCTGGCCCGGTTCACCCTGCGCCGGGGCGCGGTGATCCACTGGTTCGACTCGCTGACCGAGGAGGGCGCCGGGCTGCAGACGCTGGCCCAGTGCGTCCTCGAAGCCAGGTCGGGGCAGCTGCGCATCGAGCGCGCCGACGGCAGGGGCGCCGAGGTGCGCGGCGCGATGCTGCCGTACCGGGTCACGCCGGGGGGCGAGCTGGTGGCCGAGGCGACCACCGCGGCCTCCATGCTGGGCCGAGGGCTGCGCGCCGTGCGCCGCCAGCGCGGCTGGACGCAGGCCCACCTGGCCGCCATGGTCGGCGTCTCCGGGAGCGCCATCTCGCAGGCCGAACGCGGCCAGCACGCGCTGTCCCTGGAGACGGTCGTGGACCTGGCCGCCAAGCTCGGCATGTCCGTCGACCACCTGCTGCGCGGGCTGCCGCCGCCGTACGAGCTGTCCCGCGCCGACGACGTCGGCCGCCCCGGGCAGGCCCACCACCTGGTGGACAGCGACGCGCTGCGGCTGCGCACCGCGGGCATCCGCATCCCGCCGCGCGGCGCGGCGTCACCGATCTTCCGGCGGGAGTACCCGCAGACCCTGCTCGTCGGCAGCGGGCTGGTCCAGGTGATCCTGCCGTCGGCGCGGCCGATCCTGCGGCAGGGCGACGCGCTCACCGTGCACTCCGGCGGGGTGCACAGCTGCCGCAACCTGGGCGACGACGAGGCTCTGGTGTTCTGGCAGGAACACGGCTGAAGCACTGCTTCAGTTTCACCGGTCAGATCCTTTCAAATTGGAGCTTGAGTTTAGAGCTGGGCTCGCCGATACTTCGTAAGTGCTCCGCTCCGCCCGTCGCTGATCGACAGCCGGGCGTCCGGATGATCTCCACGCCGCGAGGACGCGGCATCCGCCCACGTTCGGCTCCAGAAAGCGGGAATGGACTGCCATGGGTGATCGACCCTCCGCCGCCGAGGCCCTCACGCGGCGCTACGGGCCCGACGTCAACACCGGCTCGATCCCGACCAACGACGTGATCGAGCTGCTGCTGGCGCACCGCACGGTCCGCCACTTCCTGCCCGGGGAGGTCGACGAGGACACCCTGGCGGTGCTGGTCGCCGCCGCGCAGTCCGCGTCCACCTCGGCGAACCTGCAGCTGACCAGCGTGGTGAGCATCCGCGACCGGGCCCGCCGGGACCGGATCGCCACCCTCGCGGCCGACCAGCAGCTGATCCGGGACGCCGGGCTGTTCCTGATCTGGGTCGCCGACTGGGCCCGGCCGAGCTCGGTCGCCGAGCGGCACGGCCACCCGACCGACGCCCTGGACTACATCGACAGCACCATCTCCGGCGTCGTGGACGCGACGCTGGCCGCTCAGAACGCGGCGATCGCCGCCGAGTCGCTGGGCTACGGCGTCACGTTCGTCGGCGCGCTGCGCAACAACGTGGACGCGGTGTGCGCCGAGCTGGCGCTGCCCCAGCGCGCGTTCCCGCTGTTCGGGCTCGCGGTCGGCATCCCGGACCCGAACGACCCGGCCGGGATCAAGCCCAGGCTGTCCCAGCGGGTGGTGCTGCACCGGGAGCGGTACACGCCGGTGACCGACGAGCTGATCGAGGAGTACAGCCAGCGGATCAACCGCTACTACACCGAGCAGGAGCTCCCGGCGGACTGGGTGAAGGACCGGCTGGCCTGGCGGGTGTCCGCCAAGGACGGGCTGGCGGGCCGGCGAACCATGCGCCAGTCGCTGCACACGCAGGGCTTTCCGCTGCGCTAGGCCGGCTTCGAGTAAGGAGATCGCATGGTCACCGACGGCGCCGGGAAGACGGCGGCACTGCGCGACATCGCGGAGGTCATCGAGAAGATCGGCGCGGACGCCGCCGAGCGCGACCGGGGCCGGGTGCTGCCCCGCGACGAGCTGGCCGAGCTGCTGCGGGCCGGGATCGGCGCGCTGCGGGTGCCCGCCCGTTACGGCGGATACGGCGCCTCGCTGCCCGAGCTGGCCGAGGTGCTGGTCTCGCTGGCCGCCGCGGAGTCCAACCTGAGCCAGATCCTGCGCGGCCACCTCGGGCTGGTCGAGCTGCTGCGGCAGTGGCCGGCCGGTGACCAGCGGGACGCGCTGCTCGCCTCGGCCGGGCGGGGGGAGTTCTTCGGACCGGCCGGCGCCGAGCGCACCTCGTCCGACCTGGTGTCGCTGGGCACCACCCTGGTCGAGGAGGACGGCCGGCTGTTCCTGCGGGGCCGCAAGTACTACACCACCGGCAGCCTGTTCGCGGACTGGCTCAACGTCCTGGTCCGCCACGAGGGCCGGTTCCAGGCGGTCGTGGTGCGCCGAGGCTCGCCCGGGCTGGAGGTCATCGACGACTGGGACGGCTTCGGGCAGCGCCTGACCGCCAGCGGCACCGCGGTGTTCGACAGGGTGCCGGTGGACCCCGGTTACGTCTTCCCGCACGACAACCCCGAGGTCAACGACTTCGCCGAGGCGTTCTACCAGTTCGTCCACTCCGCGACCCAGGCCGGCATCATCCGCCGGCTGGCCGACGACCTGGCCGAGGTGGTCAGGGGCCGCACGCGCAGCTACCCGCTGGCGCCGACGCAGGAGCCGCGCGAGGACCCGCAGGTGCTCGGCGTGGTCGGCGAGGTGCACAGCCGCGCGTTCAGCGCCAGGGCGAACGTGCTGCTGCTGGCCGCCACGCTGCGGGACGCCGCCGGCCGGCCGGAGGTGTTGCGCCGCGCGCTGGTGGAGTCGGCCGCCACCCAGGTGGTCAACACCAGGCTGGTCGGCGAGGCGTCCTGGCTGGCCTTCGACGCGGGCAGCGCCTCGGCCACCCGGGCCGCGCTCGGCCTGGACCGGCACTGGCGCAACGCCAGGACCGTCTCCTCGCACAACCCGGCCATCTACAAGGCAGCGCTGGTCGGCCGCTACGCCGTGACCGGCACCGTCCCCGGCGGCTTCCTCAACTCGCCGGTGACCTGAGCCCGCACCGAGAAAGGGGTCGCCGTGACCGCCGCACCCATCGTGAACCCGAGCTCCCCGGTCTCGCCGGCCGCCGAGAAGGGCGTGCTGCTCACCGACGCGCAGCTGGCCCGGTTCCATGAGCGCGCCGCCGGCTACGACCGGGACAACGCGTTCTTCGCCGAGGACTTCGAGGAGCTGCGCGCCGCCGGCTACCTGGTGGCGCCCATCCCGCCCGAGTTCGGCGGCCGGGGGCTGCCGCTGGGCGCGCTGGCCAGGGAGCAGCGCCGGCTGGCGTACTGGGCGCCGGCCACCGCGCTGGCGGTGAACATGCACCTGTACTGGACGGGCCCCACCACCGCGCTCTACCGGCGCGGCGAGACGACGCTGCGCTGGCTGCTCGACGCGGTCGGCTCCGGCGCGGTGCTCGCGGCCGGCCACGGCGAGCCCGGCAACGACCTCGGCCTGGACGACTCGCTGACCTCCGCGGTGCCCCGGCCGGAGGGCGGGTACACCTTCACCGGGCGCAAGACGTTCACCTCGCTGTCCCCGGTGTGGGACAAGCTGGGCCTGCACGGGCGCGACGACTCCGACCCGGACCGCCCGAAGATCGTGCACGCGTTCGTGGACCGGGACAGCCCCGGCGTGTCCACGGTGCCGGTGTGGGACGCCCTCGGGGTGCGCGCGACCGCGAGCGACGACACGGTCCTGGAGTCGGTGGCGGTGCCGGCCGAGCGGGTGGTGGCCGTGCAGGAGCTCGGCGGCCCCTACCCGCCGTTCGTCGCCGGCATCTTCCAGTGGTACCTGCCGCTGGTGTCCAACGTGTACTTCGGCATCGCCCGGCGCGCGCTGGACCTGGCCATCCAGGCGTCGGTGCGGCGCGGGACGCTGGCCCTGCCCGGCCGGACCCACGCGCACAAGCCGGCCGTGCAGCGCCAGATCGGGCAGGCCGAGATCGCGCTGGACGCGGCGTGGTCGCTGCTGGAGAAGGCGGTCGCGGACCTGGAGGACAGCGCGGACTACGGGCGGTGGTGGACGCCGCGCCTGTTCGCCGCCAAGGAGTTCGCGGTGAGCACCGCCAAGCAGGTGGTGGACGTGGCGGTGCAGGTGGTCGGCGCGTCCTCGGTGAGCAAGCGCCACGAGCTGGAACGGCTCTACCGCGACGTGCGCACCGGCAGCCTGCACCCGCCCAACTCCGACGCGGTGCTCGACGTCATCGGCCGCACGGCGCTCGGCCTGTTCCCCTAGCCGTGCCATGAGCTGTGCCATGCCCTACCCGGCCGCCCGGTCCAGCCGCCGGTGGCCGGCGATCGCGGCCAGCAGCTCGCGGGTGTAGTCCTCGGCCGGGTCGGCGAACAGCTCCTCGGTGGGCCGCAGCTCCAGCAGCCGCCCGGCGCGCATCACCCCGACCCGGTGCGCGATGCGCCGCACCACCGCCAGGTCGTGGGAGATGAACAGGTAGCTCAGCTCGGCGTCGCGCTGCAGCTCGGCGAGCAGCTCCAGGACCTGCGCCTGCACCGAGACGTCCAGCGCGGACACCGGCTCGTCGCACACCACCAGGTCCGGGGACAGCGCCAGCGCCCGCGCGATCGCCACCCGCTGGCGCTGCCCACCGGACAGCTCCGCCGGCTTGCGGGCCAGCACCGAGGCCGGCAGCGCCACCCGCTCCACCAGCTCGGCCGCCCGGCGCCGGCGCTCGGCCGGGGAGCCCACCCGGAACGCCCGCAGCGGCTCGGTGATCACCTCGTCCACCCGGAACCTCGGGTCCAGCGAGGCGTACGGGTTCTGGTAGACCAGTTGCGCGCGCCGGCGCAGCTCGCGCCATGCCCGCCCGCGCACCGCCGTCACGTCGACGCCGTCGAAGTGGATCGACCCGGAGGTCGGCTCGTCCAGCCGCAGCAGCAGCCGCGCGGTGCTGGACTTGCCCGACCCGGACTCGCCGACCAGCGCCAGCGTCTCGCCCCGGCCGATGCCGAAGCTGACCCGGTCCACCGCCCGCAGCACCCCGCGCCGCCCGTTCACCCTGGGCAGCGGGAACTCCCTGACCAGGTTGGTCACCCCGGCCACCGGGGCGGTGTGCCGCGGCGGGTGCGGGGACGCGGTGGCGGCGCCCAGGCCGGGCGCGCTGTCGATCAGCGTGCGGGTGTAGGCCTGGGCCGGGCGGCGCAGCACGTCGGCCACCGCGCCTTCCTCGACGACCCTGCCCTGGCGCATCACCACCAGCCGGTCCGCCCGGTCGGTGGCCACCCCGAGGTCGTGGGTGATCAACAGCATCGCCATGCCGGACTCGCGGCCGAGCAGCTCCAGGTGGTCCAGGATCTGGCGCTGCACCGTGACGTCCAGCGCGCTGGTCGGCTCGTCGGCGATCAACAGCTCCGGGCCGGCGGCGATCGCGATGGCGATCAGCACCCGCTGGCGCATGCCGCCGGACAGCGTGTGCGGGTACTGCTCGGCGCGCACCTCCGGATCCGGCAGCCCGGCCCTGGCCAGCAGTTCCACCGCGTCCAGCCGGGCCCGCCGCCGATCGGCCAGTCGGTGCGTGCGCAGCACCTCGGCCACCTGCGCGCCGATCTTCCTGACCGGGTTCAGCGAGACGGTCGGGTCCTGCGGCACCAGCCCGACGCGGCGCCCGCGCACCTCGCGCAGCGCCCGCTCGGGCAGCCCGGTCAGCTCGCGACCGCCCAGCAGCACCCGCCCGGCGTCGCGGCGCCCGTTCGGCGCCAGCAGCCCGATCAGCGCGTGCGCCAGGGTGCTCTTGCCCGAGCCGGACTCGCCGACCACCGCGACCACCTCGCCGGGCGCCACCCGCAGCGACGCCCCGCGCACCGCCTCCACCACCCCGCCGGAGACCCGGTACGACACGTGCAGGTCCTCGACCTGAAGGAGCGCGTTCTCGGTCATGTTCCCCTCGTCCACTCGCCGTCCAACGCCCGCGAGACCCGGTTCACCGACAGCACGGTGGCCGCTATCGCGAACCCGGGCAGCGCGCACAGCCACCAGGAGGTGGCCAGGTAGTTGCGGCCGTCCGCGATCAGCGCGCCCCACTCCGGCGCCGGCGGCGGCGCGCCGTAGCCGAGGAAGCTCAGCGCGGACACCTGCAGGATCGCCAGCCCGAACTCCAGCACGGCCAGCACCAGCACCGGGCCGGCGGCGTTGGGCAGCACGTGGCGGCCCAGCGTGGCGTACCAGCGGGTGCCGACCGCGCGGGCCGCCTCGACGTAGGTGGCGCGGCGGATGCGCATCGTCTCCGCCCGCATCACCCGCGCGAAGCTGGCCACGCTCGCGACCCCGACCGCGATCGCCACCTTGGTGGTGCCGTAGCCCAGCGCGGCGATCAGCGCCAGCGACAGCAGCACGGCCGGGATGGCCAGCAGGGTGTCCACGAACCGCATCAGCCACTCGTCCACCCAGCCGCCCACGAACCCGGCGAGCAGCCCGATCACCCCGCCGACCACCAGCGCCACCGCCACCGCGATCACCGTGGCCCGCAGCGACAGCGACGCGCCGTGCACCACCCGGGTGAACAGGTCGCGGCCCAGGTAGTCGGTGCCGAACGGGTGCGCGGCCGACGGCGGGCGCAGCCGCAGCGCCGGCACCCCGGCCAGCGGGTCGCCGCCGGCCAGCACGCCCGGGGCGAACGCCGCGAACAGCACCAGCGCCAGGTAGCCGACCGACACCACCAGCCCCGGCCGGCGGCCGACGAACCCGGCCACCCGCCGCCACCCCACCGCCGGCGGGGACACCGGGGCGACCCGGCCGGGGTCGCGCGACGGCACGAGCGTCACCAGGTCGGTCACGCCGGAGCCCCCGTCGCGATGCGCGGGTCCAGCACCGGGTAGACCAGGTCCACCGCGAGGTTGACCAGCACGAACACCAGCGCGGCGAACACCACGACGCCCTGCACCAGCGGGATGTCCCGCACGCTCACCGCCTGCACCGTCAGCCGCCCCAACCCGGGCCGGGTGAACACCGTCTCCACCACCACCGCCCCGGCGAGCAGGTGCCCGGCGATGTAGCCGAGCACGGTGAGCGCGGGCAGCGCGGCATTGCGCAGCGCGTGCCCCAGGTGGATGGCCACCCGGCCGACGCCCTTGGCGCGGGCGGTGACGATGTAGGGCTCGTCCAGCGCCTGCGCCAGGCTCTGGGCCAGCACCTGGGCGACCAGCGCGCCGGTGGGCAGCCCGAGCGTGAGCGCCGGCAGCACCACCGACTCCGGCCCCCGGGCGCCGACCGAGGGCAGCAGCCGCAGCTGAAAGGAGAACAGCTGCACCAGCATCAGCCCGACCCAGAACACCGGCAGGGACACCGCCAGCGAGGGCAGCGACATCAGCACCTGCCGCAGCCAGCCCACCCGCGTGTAGGTCGCGGCCAGCGCCAGCGCGGTGCCGACGACCACCGCGACGGCCAGCCCGGCCAGCGCGATCGACACCGTCGGCGGCAGCGCGTGCGCGATCTCCGCGCGGACGTCCTGCCCGCTCTGCACGGACAGCCCGAAGTCGCCGTGCAGCGCCGCCCACAGCCGCGTCGCGTACTGCACCGGCAGCGGCTTGTCCAGTCCGTACCGGGCGCGCAACGCGTCCAACTGGGCGGGGGTCAGCGGCTCGCCGTCCAGCCCGCCGCCGGCCATCGCCGCCACCGGGTCGCCCGGCAGCAGGTAGAGCACCACGAACGACACGGTGAACGCCGCCCACAGCACGCCGACGGCAAGGCCCAGCCGCCGCGCCAGGTACCTGCCCATCTAGTCCTCGGCCTTCGACGCGTCGGACAGCGTGATCCGGGACGAGGCGTCGAACCTGACCCCTCGCACGCCCGGCGCCACCCCCAGCACCGTGCTCAGCTCCACCACCGGGACCACGCTGTGCTCGCGCAGCAGCCGCCGTTGCGCGGCGGCCACCAGCTCGGCCCGGCGGGCCGGGTCGGCGGCCCCCGCCTGCGCGGTGAGCACGCCGTCCAGCTCGCCGGGCGGGAACCGGTAGTAGTTCGCCCCGCCGGTCCAGTACCAGCCGCGCAGGATGTCCGGGTCGGCCCTGGTGATGTTGCCCCAGATCGCCTCGAAGTCACCGCCCTGCTGCACCTGGGTGTTCTCCGCGATGGGCCGTTCGACCAGCCGCAGCTCGATGCCGACCCGCCGGGCCTGCTGCTGGATCAGCTCCAGCGCCGGCTTGTTGGTCGCCGCGTTGGAGAAGAACGTCAGCGCGAAGCCCAGCCGCCGCCCGTCCCTGACCCGGATCCCGTCCGGCCCGGGGCGCCAGCCGGCCGCGTCCAGCGTGGCGCCCGCCTGGTCGGGGTCGAACCTCAGCGCGGCGCCCGCGTCGGCGTAGGCCGGCGTGGTCGAGGACAGCACGCCGGTGGCCGGGCGCGTCTTCGAGGTGAACACCGCGCTCACCAGCTCGGGCCGGTCGACGGACAGCGACAGCGCGGCGCGCACCGCGGGCTCGGAGACCAGCGGCCTGGCCAGGTTGAAGCTGATCCCGAACGGGATGCCCGGGTTGGCCCGATCGAGCAGTTGCACCCCGGCTGTCGTCAACGGCTGCTCGTCCTGCTGGCCGATGCTGCCGATGGCGTCCACCTCGCCGGAGACCAGGCTGCCGGTGCGCACCCCGGACTCCGGAACGATCCGGAACTCCAGCCGCTCCAGGTAGGCCTCGCCCTGGTGCGCCCACAGCGGCGAACCCCACCGGTAGCCGGCGCGCCTGGTCAGCGTGATCGACAGGTTCTTGACGTAGTCGCCGAGCACGAACGGGCCGGTGCCGACCACCCGCTGGCAGCGCTCGTCGTCCGAGCGGGACACCGTCGCCGGGGCCAGGATGCCCAGGCTGTGCGTGCTGGTGCCCTGCAGGAACTGCACGTTGGGCGCGGCGAACCGCACGGTGAACCGGGTCGGACCCTCCACGGTGGTGCCCCGGTAGCCGGCCAGGTAGCCCTTGGCCAGGGTGGCCCGCGCGCCCAGCTCGGGTATCCGGTCGAAGTTCTGTCTGACCACCTCGGCGGTCAGCGGCGTGCCGTCGCCGAACGTCACGCCCTCGCGCAGGGTGAAGGTGTACGCGCTGGCGTCCTGGTTCGGTTCCCAGGCGGTGGCCAGCCACGGCGTGATCCGCCCGGTGCCCGGGTCCTGGTCGGTCAGCGAGTCGACCAGCTGGCGCGCCGAGTAGATGCTGTCGTTGCTGCCCACCTGCTGCGGGTCGACGCAGCCCTGGTCGCTGGACACCGCGACACGCAGCGTGCCGCCCGGGCGCGCGGGGCCGGTCGGGGCGGCGCCGGTCGAGCCGCCGGAGCCGCATCCGGCCAGCGCCAGCGCGACCACGAGCGCGACACCGACCAGCCGGAACGGGCCGCGCGACGGCGGCCGGCCATGGTCCACTATGGACATGATCACCGAGGGATTCCCCGCGACACGGGGTCGCGGACCGATGTGCCGAGCTACGGACGGGGGAGGCGCGACTCAGCGGGTACAGGCGGCGCTGGCCACCCGCAGCAGGTCGACATGCCGCCGATAGCAGCAGCCGCCGTCTCCGTAGAACGAGCGCACAACGACCTCCATCGGTCCCGGCGGTAGCACCCGCTCCCGCTCGCGCGGGGGGTTGCTGCGACGTCGACGAGCCAGGTCTCTCGGCCGCTCTGGATGGTTCGCCCAAATATGCACAAACATTACTGGTGTAGTCAAGAATAACCGGCGTTCGTGCAGGTCGAAGCGGTGTGATCCGCGACCACCGACTCTGGAGGCGTTGCCCAGACGGATCGCGTGTTGTACAAAGTGCACCGTGACCGCCACGGCCCTGATCCGGCGCATCGCTGTTGATCTGTGTCGACTGCGCGGCGGCGTCTGTAGCCGCTGACCCACCGCCCGACAGTCCCACCCGCGCGCGACGGTTTCATCCACAGGGGTGTTCATGACGTTCGCAGGCCCGCGAACCGCGCCCGGCCGCGCCTCGCCGCCGCCCGGTGCCCGCGCCCGACGGCGTGGGTCGCGGCTGGCCCGGCTCGGGCTGCCGCTGCTCTCGCTGGTGGCGTTCGTCGCGCTGTGGCAGCTGGTGGTGTCGCTGCGGCTGTGGAACGAGACGCTGGTGCCCGGCCCCGGGGCGGTGTGGCGCGCGTTCGTGCAGACCTCGGTCACGCACGACGGCACCCGCGGCTACTCCGGCACGTTCCTCTACGAGCACTTCCTGATCAGCATCGGGCGGATCCTCTACGGCGCCGGGGCCGGCATCGCGCTGGGGATCGCGCTCGGGCTGGTCATGGGGCTGACGCCGTGGCTGCGGGCGGTGTTCGAGCCGTGGGTGACGTTCCTGCGCGCGCTGCCGCCGCTGGCCTACTTCTCGCTGCTGATCATCTGGCTGGGCATCGACGAGCCACCCAAGATCACTTTGCTGGCGGTGGCGGCGTTCCCGCCGGTCGCGGTGGCCACCACGACGGCGGTGATCGCGGCGCCGCGCGGTCTGGTCGAGGCGGCGCGGGCGCTGGGCGCCGGGCGGTTCGAGGTGGTCAGGGACGTGGTGGTGCCCTCGGCGCTGCCGGAGACGATCACCGGCATCCGGCTGGCGGTGGGCGTCGCGTACTCCTCGCTGGTCGCGGCGGAGCTGGTGAACGGGCTGCCGGGGATCGGTGGCATGGTCCGCGACGCCGCCAACTACAACAACACCCCGGTGGTGCTGGTGGGAATCGTGGTGATCGGGGTGTCCGGCCTGCTCATCGACGCGCTGCTGCAACTGGCCGAACGCCGGATCGTCCCGTGGCGAGGAAGGCTCTGATCGTAATGAGACGTTTCAACCGGGTGCTGGGCGCGCTCGCCGCCGTCGTCGTGGTGGGGCTCGCGGCGGGGTGCGCGGGGCCGGGCGGCGGCGGTGGAGGCGACCGCGACAAGACGCTGCGGCTGGCCTACCAGGCGTTCCCGAGCGGCGACCTGATCGTGAAGAACCAGCGCTGGCTGGAGCAGGCGCTGCCCGGCTACACGATCAAGTGGACCAAGTTCGAGTCGGGGGCCAGCGTCAACCAGGCCTTCCTCGGCGACGCGGTGGACATCGGGGCGATCGGCTCCAGCCCGGTCGCGCGCGGCCTGTCCGGCGCCTCGCCCATCCCGTACAAGGTGGCGTTCGTGCTGGACGTGGCCGGCGACAACGAGGCGCTGGTGGCGCGGCGGGCATCCGGCGTGAGCTCGGTCGAGCAGCTGCGCGGGCGGCGGGTCGCCACCCCGTTCGCCTCCACCGCGCACTACAGCCTGCTGGCCGCGCTGGCCAAGGCAAGGCTGTCCGCGTCCGACGTCAGGCTGGTGGACCTGCAGCCGCAGGCCATCATCGCGGCCTGGGAGCGCGGCGACATCGACGCCGCCTACACCTGGCTGCCCACCCTGGACCAGCTGCGCGGCTCCGGCACCACCCTGGTCACCAGCCGGACGATCGCCACCGACGGCAAGCCCACCCTGGACCTCGCGGTGGTCTCGGACCAGCTGATCGCCCGGCACCCGGAGGTGGTGGCGGCCTGGCGCAAGGCGCAGTCCCGGGCGCTGGAGCTCATCGCGCGCGACCGCCGCGCGGCGGCCACCCACATCGGCCAGGAGCTCAACATCGGTCCGGACGCCGCGCTCGCCCAGCTCGAACAGGGCGTCTACCTCACGCCCGCGCAGGTCGCCTCCCCGGAGTGGCTGGGCACCGACGGCAACCCCGGCAACCTGGCGAACAACCTGGGCAGCGCCGCCAGGTTCCTGCTCGACCAGAAGCAGATCGACAAGGCGCCGACGCCGGAGCTCCTGCGCGGCTCGCTGTACCTGACCGGACTGCCCGGTGAGCTCCAGTAGCGCGCCGGCCCCGGTCCGGACGGCGGCCGCGGTCTCGCTGGCCGGGGTGACGCACCGCTACGGCAGCGTCACCGCCGTCGGGCCGCTGAGCCTGGACATCCCGGCCGGGGAGTTCCTGGTGCTGGCCGGCGCCTCGGGCTGCGGCAAGACCACCCTGCTCCGGCTGATCGCCGGTTTCGAGCCGGCCGGCGAAGGAACCGTGCTCGTCGCCGGGCACCCGCCGGAGCCAGGCAGGTCCGCCGGCGTGGTGTTCCAGCAGCCCCGGCTGTTCCCCTGGCGCACCGTCGGCGGGAACATCGACCTCGCGCTGCGCTACGCCGGGGTGCCCAAGCGGGAGCGCCCGGCCCGGCGGGAGGCGCTGCTGGACCGGGTCGGCCTGCACGACACCGCCCGCCGGCGGATCTGGGAGATCTCCGGCGGCCAACAGCAACGGGTGGCCATCGCCAGGGTGCTCGCCGCCGACAACCCGCTGTTCCTGCTGGACGAGCCGTTCGCCGCGCTCGACGCGCTGACCAGGGAGCGGCTGCAGGAGGACGTCCGGCGGGTGAGCATCGACTCCGCCCGCACGTCCGTGTTCGTCACCCACAGCGCCGACGAGGCGGTGTTCCTCGGCTCCCGCGTGGTCGTACTGACCCCGCGTCCCGGGCGGGTCGCGCTGGACCTGCCGGTGGACCTGCCGCGCGGCGCTGTCGACCCGGCCGAGGTCCGCGAGTCGGCCCGGTTCGCCGAGCTGCGCAACGAGGTCGCCCGCGCGGTTCGGACGGCAACCTGATCGCGAGAGTCACCGCATCGATCGATCTGAGGGAGATCATCGTGTCTGTCACCGACGAACTGCTCGAACACAACGCCGCATATGCCGCGTCCTTCATCGGGCCGCTGCCCCTCCCACCGGCGAAGCACCTCGCCGTCGTGGCCTGCATGGACGCCCGGCTCAACGTCTACGGCATCCTCGGCTTGCGGGAAGGGGAGGCCCATGTCATCCGCAACGCCGGCGGTGTGATCACCGATGACGAGATCCGCTCGTTGGCGATCAGCCAGCGCCTGCTCGGCACCGAGGAGATCATCCTCATCCACCACACCGACTGCGGCATGCTGACATTCACCGACGACGCCTTCAAGGCCGCGATCCAACAGGAAACCGGTATCAAGCCCCCTTGGGCGGCCGAGTCGTTCTCCGACCTGGACGCCGATGTCCGGCAGTCCATCGCGCGCATCGAAGCCAGCCCGTTCATCCCGAAGAAGACATCCATCCGCGGCTTCGTCTTCGACGTTGCCACCGGGAAGCTCGACGAGGTCAGGAGGCCGTAGTTCGCACGACCATGAGCTGATCACCGGGCCACGCCCCCGACCCGACCGGTGAGGGCGGCGGCCGGAATCACCGCGAGCGCCAGGACGCCGCCGGCCAGGGCGAGCGCCGGGTAGCTGGTGGCCGCGACCATGAGCCCGGATCCCATTCCGCCGGTGGCTCCGGAGATGGCGATGGAGACATCCACCGCGCCCTGTGTCTTTGCGCGGGTGGCCAGCGGCACGGTGTCGGCGATCACGGCCGTGCCCGCGATGAGCCCGAGGTTCCAGCCCAGCCCGAGCAACGCCATCGCCACCGCCAGCAGCGCCACGGAGTCGCCGGGCGCGACCGCGGCGAGCACCCCCGCCCCGAGCAGCGTCGCCCCGGACGCGGCGGCGACAGGCAGCCGGCCAACGCGGTCGACCAGCCAGCCGGTCAACGGTGACGGCAGGTACATGGCGGCGACGTGGACCGCGATCACGAACCCGGCGGCGGCCGTGCCGTGACCGTGCTGGACCAGGTGGACCGGTGCCATGGTCATGATCGCCACCATCACGAGCTGCGTCAGCGCCATGACGAACCCGCCGACGGCGACTCCCCTGCCGGAGCCGCCGGCCCGTGTCGAGGCCGGCGCGGCCACCGGGTCGGTCGTGCCCAGCTCGCGGGCCAACAGCAGGGGGTCCGGGCGCAGGTGGACGGCCAGCACGAGCGCGGCCAGCGCGTAGGCGACGGTGCTGAGCAGAAACGGTCCGGCCAGGTGGGGAAGGCCCACGGCGTGGGCCAGCGCGCCGGTGGGGGCCGCCAGGTTGGGGCCGACGACACCGCCGACGGTGGTGGCCACCAGCACGGTGGACACGGCGCGGCCGCGGTGGGAGGCGGTGGCCAGGTCGGCCCCGGCGTAGCGGGCCTGCAGGTTGGCCGCGGTGCCCGCGCCGTACACGAACAGGGCGACGAACAGCAGGACCGGGGCGTCCAGGGCCGAGGCGACGATGACACCGAGGCTGCCGATCGCGCCGGTGAGGTATCCGGTGGCGAGGCCGAGGCGACGGCCCCGGGCGTGCGAGAGGCGGCCCACCGCGACGGCGGCGAGCGCGGAGCCGCTGGTGAACAGGGCACTGGGCAGCCCGGCCATGCCGGTGGAGCCGAGCATGTCCTGGGCCAACAGCGCGCCGACGGTGACCCCGGCGGCCAGCCCCGCGCCGCTGAGGATCTGCGCGGAGACCAGGACGGTCAGCACGCGGCGCTGTGCTCGGGTGATCTCGATGGGATGCGGGTCGGGGGCGCCGCTCACCGGGCGGACGAGTCCGGACGCACGAACCTTCCGATACGCGGAACGACTCCGATGTGTGCCGTCATGCCGTCCTCCCTGCACGCGGTGCGGTCGCGGCCGTTGTAGACGCCGATGGTGTACACACCCCGGCGCGGCCGGCCACTTGACAGCGGCGGGTGTGGCGCCGTTCACTGAATTGGCCAGTCCACAGACCAACACCGTCGTCGGTCCGGAAGGGGCACCATGGCCGTGACGCCCAGCCGCCGCCGTTTCCGCTACCGCTGGGTGGTGCTGGGCACCGACTTCGGCGTGCCTGGGGCTCAACTACGCCGACCGGAGCGCGATCAGCGTCGCGGCGCCGTTCATCATCGCCGAGTTCGGGTTCTCCAACGCCGAGTTCGGCGTGATACTGAGCGTCTTCTTCTTCGGCTATGCGCCGTTCAACTGGATCGGCGGCCACCTCTCGGACAAGCTCGGACCCCGGCTGGTGCTGGGCACCGCGCTGGCCTGGTGGTCCACCTTCACCGCGCTGACCGCGGCCGGTGCCGGGTTCGTCAGCTTCCTCGTCGTCCGGTTCCTGTTCGGCTTCGGCGAGGGACCGCAGGCGACGGTGACGGCGAAGACCATGTCGAACTGGTTCCCGCAGCGGGAGCTGGGCCGGGCGCTGGGCGTGGCGAACGCCTCGACCCCGCTGGGCGCCGCGGTCGCCTCCCCGATCGTGGTGGGGATCCTGGAGGCCAGCCACAACAACTGGCGGCTCGCCTTCCTCATCCTGGGCGGGGTCGGGCTGCTGTTCGCGGTCGGCTGGTTCGTCGTGGTGCGCGACACGCCGGAACAGCACCCGTGGGTCTCGCGGGCCGAGCGCGACGAGATCGTCCCGCACCGGGCCGGCGGCGCCCCGGACCCGGACCGGGCGCACGACGCGCCGCCGGTGCGCCGCTACCTGCGCGAGCCGCTGGTCTGGAGCACCGGGTTCGCGTTCTTCGGCTACGCCTGGGTGCTCTACACGTTCCTGTCCTGGTTCCCGGTGTACCTGCTGCAGGCCCAGCACGTGAGCCTGTCCGAGCTGGCCTGGGCCGGCGCGGTGCCGTGGGTGGTCGGGTTCCTCGGCCTGGTCGCCGGCGGGATGGTCACCGACTGGCTGGCCCGCCGCACCGGGCGGCCGCCGGAGGCCCGCAAGGCGATCATCGTGGTCAGCCTGCTGGTCACCGCCCTGCTGATGGGCCTGTCCATGACCGCCTCGAACCTGGCCTCGGCGGTGCTGCTGATGTCCGGCGTGCTGTTCTTCATGTACCTCACCGGCGCCCAGTACTTCGCCATCATCGCCGACCTGGTGCCGGCCGTCCGGTACGGCGGCGTGGTCGGCTTCGTGCACTTCGTGTCCAACTGCGCCGGGATCGCCGCGCCGTTCATCGTCGGCTGGATCCTCGACCGGACCCGGTCCTGGGCGTTGACGTTCGGCCTGGCCGCCGGGATCTGCGCCGCCGGCGGCCTGTGCATGCTCGCCTTCGGCGCGATCTCCCGGCTACGGAACCTGGAGCGTGCGACCGCCGGATGAATGGGAGGAGACAGACATGCCAGGGGTGGCGCAACAACTGGACGAGCGCGGCTACACGGTCGTCGAGGACGTCCTCGATCCCGGCCGCGACCTCCAACCGATCCTGGACGAGTACGCCGAGGTCCTCGACCGCGTCACCGCCACGCTGCACGCGGCCGGGTCGATCCGGGACACGCACGCCGACCTGCCGTTCGGGCCGAGGCTGATCCGGATCACCCGCGAGCACGGTGCCAGCCTGTCGCAGCACTTCGACATCAGCCTGCCGCAGGCCGGCATCCGCTCGGACACGCCCATGCACCTGGGCCCGGCCTGCTTCCGGCTGCTGACCAACCCCCGGTTGCTCGACCTGGCCTCGGCGCTGGTCGGCCCGGACATCCTGGTCAGCCCGGTGGGACACGTGCGCATCAAGCTGCCGGAGGGCACGATCGAGAACGGTGACGGCCAGATGGCCCAGATCCCCTGGCACCAGGACAACGGGGTGATCCTCTCCGAGGCCGACGAGTCGAACGTGCTGACGGTCTGGGTACCGATCAACGAGGCCACCGTCGACAACGGCTGCATGCGGGTGATCCCCACCCCGCGCGGCGGCGAGCTGCGCACCCACTGCCCGTCGATCCGGCGCGGCGCGCACATCCCGGACCGGCGGGTGGACGACGGCGACGCGGTCACGCTGCCGATGCGGGCGGGCAGCGTGCTGCTCATGCACCCCCGCACCGTGCACAGCTCGCTGGGCAACACCACCTCCGACCAGGTGCGGATCAGCATGGACCTGCGCTACCAACCGGTCGGCCAGCCCACCGGCCGGCCGATGTTCCCGCCGTTCGTGGCCCGCTGCGCCACCCGCCCGGACACGGAGGTACGCGACCCCGAGGCGTGGGCGGCGATGTGGCGGACCGCGCGGGCGCGGCTCGCGGCCGACCCACCGGCGGCGTTCAACCGCTGGGACGCCGACTCACCGGCCTGCGCCTGACCGCTCGTCGTCGAGGCGGCCGCGCTCAGACCGCGTAGACGTGGTCGGGCATGTCGGTGACGAACATGTAGCCGGGCGCGTGGGTGATGGCGAACGGCGGCCGGGAGGCCATGATCGCCGCCTGCGGCGTCACCCCGCAGGCCCAGAACACCGGCACCTCGCCGTCGCGGATGTCCACGGGGTCGCCGAAGTCGGGGACGGACAGGTCGGCGATGCCGAGCGCCTCGGGCGCGCCGACGTGCACGGGCGCGCCGTGCACGGAGGGGAACCGTCCGCTGATGCGCACCGCGTCGGCCACCCGGTCGGCGGGGATCGGGCGCATGGAGACCACCATCGGCCCGGACAGGCGCCCGGCGGGGCGGCACGGGCGGTTGGTCCGGTACATGGACACGTTGCCGCCCTCGGCGATGTGCCGCAGCTCGAGCCCGGCCGCCACCAGCGGGGTCTCGAAGGTGAAGCTGCAGCCGATCAGGAAGCTGACCAGGTCGTCCGACCAGTACCGGGTGATCTCGGCCGGCTCGTCGACCAGCTCGCCGTCGCGCCAGACCCGGTAGGCGGGCAGGTCCACCCGCAGGTCCGCGTTCGGCGCGACGGACGGGTGCGGGCTGCCGGCGTCGGTGACGTCGATGATCGGGCAGGGCTTGGGGTTGCGCTGCCCGAACAGCAGCGTCTCGTAGGCGTAGTCGCGCGGGACGATGATCAGGTTGGCCTGGGCGTAGCCGGGCGCCCAGCCCGCCGTGGGGGTGCGCTCGCCGTCGCGGAACCGGGCGCGCGCCTCGGCCGGGTCGGCGCTCGGGGTGGCGGTCGGGGTGGAGGGCATGGTCGTCTGCCTCACTGGAAGATCGATGCGATGGAGGTGATGGACAGGACCGCGGCGTACGCGGTGAACAGCCAGGCCGCTATCCCGGAGCCGAGCAGGAGCTTCGGGTAGCGGTAGCCGTCGATGAGGTCGCGCCGGCGCAGCGCCACCCACAGGATGATGCCGAGCCCGACCGGCAGCACCAGCCCGTTGATCGCGCCGGCGAACACGAGCATGGCCTGCGGGGTCTGCCCGGCCACCACGAAGACCACGGTGGCCAGGCCGATGAGCACGATCACCGCCCGGTTGAAGTGGCGGCGGACCGGGGCCAGGTAGGTGCGCAGGAAGGTGGCGGTGGTGTACGAGTTGCCCATCGTGCTGGTCATCCCGGCGGCCCAGAACACCAGCCCGAACAGGTGCAGGCCCACCGGGCCGAACGCGGCCAGGAAGCTGGAGCCGGCGGCGTCGTTCGCGTTGGCGAGGTGTGCCCCGGTGGCCACGACGCCGAAGAAGCCGAGGAACAGCACGATGCGCAGCACGCAGGCGACCAGGACGCCGGTGAGCGCGCCCCGGTTGATCCGCGCCACGTTGGCCACCCCGGTGACGCCGGCGTCGATCAGCCGGTGCGCCCCGGAGTACGTGATGAACCCCCCGACCGTGCCGCCGATCAGGGTCAGGATGGGCAGCAGCGGCAGCCCGTGCGGGGCCACGGTGCCCACCGCCGCCTGGTCGAGCGGGGGCGCGGTGACCGCGACCAGTGCGATGATCAACCCGATCTTGACGACGCCGAGCACGATCATGACCCGGTCGAACACGACGAACACCGACCTGGCCAGGAAGATGGCGATGGCCAGGCAGCCGCTGACCGCCGCGCCGAGCCGCTGTCCACGCCGAGCAGGTTGTGCAGCCCCAGCCCCGCGCCGGCCACGTTGCCGATGTTGAACACCACCGCGCCGAGCACGACGAACGTGGTCAGCAGTTGGCCGGCGCCGGGGAAGACCTTCGCGGCGAGGTCCTGGGCGCGTTGCCCGGAGACGCCCAGGATGCGCCACACGTTCAGCTGCACCGCCACGTCGATCACCATCGAGACGACCACGGCGCAGGCGAACGAGGCCTGGTAGAGGACGGTGAACGAGGCGGTCTGGGTGATGAAGCCCGGCCCGGCGGCGCTCATCGCCATCAGCACGGCGGCGCCGAGCAGGGGCGGCACCCGCAGCCAGCTGCGCGGCCCGGACGGCTCGGTGGTCCTGGTCGTGCCGCCCATCTCACTCCCGGGAGTCGGGGTTGCCCTTTCTACCGTTGCGCTTAAGTTAGACGTCAGACCTTTCTATGGCCAGCGGCAGTAGGAGAGTGCGTGACCACTTCGACACCGGCGCCGGCGATCCTCGTCGAGGCGGTCAGTGCGGACTGCTACGGCCAGGTCAGGGGCCGGCTGCGGGAGCTCGTCGCCAGGCTCGGCGCGCAGGGCACGACGCGTCTTCCCTCCGAGGCGGAGCTGGCCGCCGCGCTGGGGGTCAGCCGGCCCACGCTGCGCTCGGCCCTGCAGTCGCTGCAGGAGGAGGGCCGGATCCGCCGGCTGCACGGGCGGGGCACCTTCATCAACCGGCACGCGGTGGGCATCCGCGCCAACCTGGCGGAAGCCGGCGCGTTCCTGGACCTGCTCGCCCAGCCGTCGGTACACATCGCCGAGCAACGCGTCGTGCCGCTCGACGCCGAGGTGTCGGCGTCCCTCGAACTGCCCGCCGGCGAGCCCGGCCTGCGCATCGAGCGGGTCTTCCACGCCGGCGACACGCCGGCGGTGCACACCGTCGACCTGGTACCGGTGCGGCTGCTGGCCGGCGGTCGGGACCGGTCGCCGGAGACCCTGGACGCGACCCGGTCGACCTTCGAGTTCGTGCGCACGCACCTGGGCCGCCCGGTGTGCTACTCGGTGGCCGAGGTCCGCCCGGTGCTCGCGCCGCCGGAGGTGGCCACCCGGCTGCGCCTGCCGGCGACCCGGCCGGTGCTGCGGCTGCGGCACACCCACATCCAGGCCGACGAGCGCCCGGTCGCGGTGACCGTGGCCCACGTCAACGACGACCACCTGTGCTTCTCGGTCATCCGCAGCCACCTGGACGAGCGGTCATGAGCGTCGCCGTGGACATCCGGGTGCCGGTGGGGCGGCCGCTGCCCGAGCTGGCCGAGTTCATCGCGTCCTGCGAGGACGCCGGCTTCCACGGCGTGGGCGTGCACGACCACCACCACTCCGGTCGGGACGTGTACGCCGCGCTCACCCTGGCCGCCGCCCGTACCCGCGCGCTGACGCTCTATCCGGCCACCACCAACCCGGTCACCCGGCACCCGCTGGTGCTGGCCGCGACCGCCAACGCACTCGCCGAGATCGCCCCCGGCCGGATCATGCTCACGCTCGCCCCCGGCTTCCTGTCCGTGGAGAAGGCCGGGCAGCCTCAGGGCCGGGTCCAGCGGCTGCGGGAGACGGTGACCGCCCTGCGCCGGCTGCTCGCCGGGAAACCGGCCACCGTCGAGGGCCGGGAGATCTGGATGAACAACGCGGCGGGCGTGGCGCCGGAGATCTTCGTCCTGGCCGCCGGCCCGAGGCTGCTGGAGCTGGCGGGCGAGGTCGCGGACGGCGTGGCCATGCTGGTCGGCCTGCATCCGGACGGCATCGAGGCGGCCCGCTCGCACGTGCGCGCCGGCGCGGCGCGGGCCGGTCGAGACCCGGCCACCGTGCGGGAGATCTTCATCGTGCCCACCGCGATCGAGCCCTTCGACACCGCGCGGGAGTGGCCACGCCGCTGGTTCCGGCCGGGCACCCCGTTCCTGAGCTACCCGAGCGGGGCGAACCTGCGCTGGCTGCGCGCCGCCGGCATCGACATCCCCGCCGGGCACGACCCGGCCGAGCTGTCCCCGGAACTGGCGGCTCGGGTGTGCGACGCGTTCGGCCTGTTCGGGCCGCCGGAGTACTGCGCCGACCGGTTGCTGGCCGCGAACCAGGAGTCCGGGGTGCGGCACGTGTTCCTCTTCCCGTCGCACACCGCCGAAACCGGGTACGACCTGCCCCAGGCGGACGTCACGGCGTTCGGCAAGGTGATCGGGCCGAGGCTGGCTCGGGAAGGGCTTATCGGCGGTTGACCCGGGGCCTGACCGAGCCGCGGCGTTCGATCGAGCTGGCGGGGCCGAGCTGGCCGGACCCGTGCAGGTGCTGGTGCCGGCTGGCGAAGACGGTCAGGCCGGGCATGCCGGCCAGCGGGCTCAGGTCGACGTCGCCGCTGTTGTAGAGCCACAGCCGGCTCAGGTGGGGCAGCGCGCGCAGCGGGGCGAGGTCGGGCAGTTGGGAGAGATGGGCCAACCGCAGGGTCTGCACCTGGCGGAGCTGGGCGAGCGGGGTCAGGTCCGTGACCTCGGACCCGGACAGGTCGAGGAAGTCCAGCGCCGGCAGGTCGGGCAGCCGCCGTAGGTCCAGCCGTGGGCAGTCGCGCAGCCACAGCCGCCGGAGCGGCCCGGCCCAGTTCCGCAGTCCGCTGATGTCGGTGAGGTCGGGGCAGTTGTGCAGGCCGAACCATTCGGGTGCGTCGAGGAAGCCCAGCGGGGTGAGGTCGCGCAGGCCGGTCATGTCGCGCAGCCCGACGATCGTGAGGTCGGTGAGCGCGCGCAGCTCATCGAGGGCGGCGGCGTCGCCGAGGTGGGAGAGCTGCAGCGCGGACAGGTGCGGGAGGCGGGCGAGGTGCGCCCGGCCGACGCTGGCGAAGAGCAGGTCGAGCCGGGTGAGGGTGTCGAGCTCGCGCAGGGCGGCCAGGTCGACGGGCGGGGGCTGGGCACGGGGGCCGGGCGCGAGCGCGAGCCGCCGCAGGCGGGTACGGGCCAGCGGGGACAGGTCGAGCGCGGCCGGGTCGGTGACGAACAGAGAGTCCAGCTCGGCCAGGTCGGCGACGAAGGCCAGGTCGCCGTGCGGCCGGTGGAAACGGCATTCGAGGTGGCGCAGCGCGCGAAGATGGACCAAGCCCGGGATGAGGTCGGGGTCGTCGATCCGCAGCGACCCGTCGAGCAGCGGCGAGTCGGCCAGCACGGTCTCGGCGTAGCGGGCGGGGTCGAACCGGGGCCAGGCCTCCAGCAGCTGGCGGACCACGGTGGGGCGGGGGTCGGCGCCGAACCGTGCGATGACCGGCATGGCGGCGTCCCCGCCGATGTGGCCGGCGGCCGCGATGGTGGCCTCGACCGTGCCTGCCGACCTGGGGTGCGAGGCGGCCAGCAGGTCGAGTACGAACTCGCCGGCCCCGGCAACCGCGTGGGCGGCGTTGCCGTCGCGGGGAGGCAGGAGCCGGCTGACCCGGCTGCGGATCTCGGCGCGGAGCGCGTCGCCGAGCTCCGGCGAGGTCTCCAGGCAGGCCGCCCCGAGCAGCGCGAGCCGCTGGCGGTGCCGACGACCGTCGGTGGGGGTGTCCTCGCGCCTGATCACGCCGGTGAGCAGCTCCTCGCGCTGGCGGCGGGAGGCGTGCCCGGCCGCCATCACGACCACCTCCCGCCACTGGTCGCGGTGCGCGTTCTCGACCAGGACACCGATGTCGTCGGCGTCGATCGCGGCCTTGGCGGCCAGGTACTCCTGGAACGAGCGGTGGATGAAGTCCACCCGCCCGGCGACCGGCTCGCGCAGCAGGCCGCTGCGCTCGACCAGCGCCCGGAACACGACGTCGGCGTCCTCGCCTATCTGGGCCATCGAACCGAGCTTGGTCGCGATCCGCTCGGCCACCCTGGCGGTGGGTGCGTCGGAGAAGCCGTTGCGGACCAGCCAGTACGCCACATCCTGCAGCAGCAGGGTCTTCTCGATGCGCCCGAGCCGTTCCGGTGAGCGCAGCCCGCGTTCCTTGTCGCGGCGTTCCAGCAGCATGTGCAGCGTGATCTCGTAGAGCTCCATCCGGTTGGCGGGCAGCTGGCCGTGCCGGTCGCGGTGCAGCGCGCACAACAGCGCGCACAGCAACGGGGTCCGCGCGAGGCGGCGCAGCGCGGTGCGGGAGCCGATGGCCTCCACGAGTTGGCGTTCGTAGTCGTCGAGGGCGCGTCGTTCGTCGTCGTCGACGCACTGCGCGCGTGCCGCGTCGTGCCAGCCGCCGATCAGCGCCCGGACGTCGCCGGGCGCCAACGGCTGCAGCCGGGCGTGGACGAACTCCGCGCCGCGCAGCCAGCCGGGGTCGAGCGCGGCCGGGCGGGAGCTGACGACGAACCGGGCGGCCGGAAACGCTGTGATCAACTCGGTGAGCCAGTCGCGGACCTCGCCTCGGCGCTGCTCGGGCAGCTCATCGACGCCGTCGACGAGAACGATGGCCTCGCCGCCGCGCAACCGCTGGTGAACCCACCCCGGCGGCATCTCCTCGGCGATGTGCCGGCCCACCTCGTCCAGGAAACCCTCCGGGGCGGGCAGCGGCGCGTCGACGTAGCGGCGCAGCCGGATCAGGAACGGCGTGACCGCACCGGCCGCGCAGCGCACCGCGATCCATTGCAACAGCGTGGTCTTGCCCGAACCCGCCTCGCCCAACACCAACAGCCGGGGCGCCACCGGCAGCAGCTCGTCGACGCGCCGAGGCGAGGTCTCGCCGCCGACACCGGCGTCGGGGTCGGTGTCGGTGTCCCTGTCGCTGTCCTCCTCCGGCGCAGGGCGCTCGACGGCGTCCCCGAGGTCGACGCGCAGGCTCAGGTAGGCCACCGAGAGCGGGTAGCGGCGGCTCGGCTCGGACACGGTGGCGCCGAACAGCGACATGCGGTCCAGCGCGTTGGTGACCTGGAGCCGGTAGTCGGCCTCGAAGTCGTGCACGCCGCGACGCGCCGGCATCCGGGCGAGCACCTCACGCACCAGCTCGAGGGTCTCGGTGTCGCGGCGCAGCAGCTCGGTGAGCACGCCGGCCTGGAACCGGGGCAACGTGGTCGTGATCCGCACCAGGTACGCGCAGCACTCGCGCAGCAGCCGGTCGTAGAACTCCGCCGCGTCGGCCGACAGCAACGACCGGCCGGCCATACCGGGCACCGCCCGCACCAGGTGGCCGTAGAGATAGCCGGCGTCCAGGTCGGCCGCGAAGAGGTCCTCGTCGTCGAGCGCGGCCCGGTCGAACGTCTCCCGCGCGGCCTCGACCGCCGCCCGCTTCTCGTGATCGGCGAGCCCGGCGAACTCGCGCTCCAGCAGTGGACCCAACCGCTGGGCGACGACCTCCTCCATCTCCTCGAACATCCGCCGCAGCCGCCGCCGCTCGACCGCCCCGGCCGCCCGGTCGGCCAGCATGTCCACCGCCCGCGCGGACACGTCGGCGGCAACACTTCGGTCACCGACCCAGACCTTGACCACGGCACGCACCACCGAGGCGCCCAGCGCCAGCGCGGGGGCCTCCAACCCGCTCACCGGCGCACCCTATCGCCGTTCATTCGAAGGCCGTGCGCAGCTTCTTCTCCCGGATCACGTCCGAGGCGACCGCGCGCACCGCGTCGAGACCGGCCGAGACCGCCGGCTGTCGCCCGGAGCCCCGGCGGATGGCGGTGATCATCCGCCGGTAGGGCCGGACGGTGCCGTGCAGCGGTACCCGGGTCACGGCGTGCTCGGGCGGCACCGGGACCAGCCGGGGGAGCATGCACACGCCGAGGCCGTGGGAGACCAGCGCGGAGATCGCGAACCATTCCGTCGCGCGGTGCACGATCCGAGGCGTGAACCCGGCCGCCGCGCAGGCGGTGCGGATCAGGTCGTACTGGTCCGCGCGGTCGGGATCCTGGATCCACGGCTCGCGCGCGGCCTCGGTGAGCGCCACGCCCGCGCGCTCGGCGAGCCGGTGCGAGCGGGGGACCAGCAGGTCCACCGGGTCGTCCAGGAGCACCTGCTGCTCGAACCGCACGTCGTCGGTGGGCGGGTTGTCCGCGGTGGACAGGACGACCGCCACGTCCGCCTGTTCGGCGAGCAGCAGGGCGAAGGATCCGGCGCAGCTCGCCTGGTGCACGGCCACCGTCGTCTTGGCGTACCTGGACCGCAGCAGGGCGGCCGTCGGCGCGAGGAACCCGGCGATGGCGCTCGACACGCCGCACAGCCGCAGCTCGGTGGGTTCGCCGGCGGTGTGCGAGGCGAGCTCGGCCCGCGCGCGTTCCCATTCCTCGCACAGGACGTTGGCGTGCGCGATCACCACCCGCGCGGCGGAGGTGAGCCGAACCCCTCGTCCGTCCGGCTGCAGCAGCGGCACACCGAGGTCACGGGAAAGCTGATGCAGCTGGTGTGACACCGTCGACGGGCTGACGTTCAACGCGGCCGCCGCCCGGGTGACATTCCCGTGGTGCTCGAGCACTCGCAGTGTCTGCAGCCGGGGATCGATCATATGGGGATGGTACGGCGGCGAGCCGCCAACAGTTCGATCTCTCGAAACGATCGATCGCGCATTGCCATGGAAATCCCTGGTGGCAGAACTGGATTGTTCGAGCTGCTCGCACAGTAATGGTCTAGAACATTCAATAGACGTGCTGGTGTACGCGTACGACACTGTTCCGAACACGGTTGTCGAGATGCGGAGAGAAACCGATGAATGACGGTAGTCGAAAGCCAGCATTCTCCGTTGCCGAATACCGCGACCGCGCGGACCGGCTCCGGCGGCGCCTGGCCGAGCGGGACGTCGACGCGCTGCTCGTCATCGATCCGGCGAACATCAACTGGCTCACCGGCTACGAGTCGCGGTCGTACTACACGCCGCAGGCGGTCCTGGTCACCACCGAGGACCCCGAGCCGGTCTGGTTCGGACGTGACATCGACGTGCCGTGCGCGACCTGGACCACGCACCTCCCGCCGGACCGCATCATCGGGTACCCGGACACCTACGTCACCGACCCGGGCGTGCACGCCTTCGACTTCGTGGCCGAGCTCATCACCGCCCGCCTCCCCGCGCGCGGACGGCTCGCGGTGGAGACCGACGCGTTGAGCTTCACCCCGCGCGGCTACCGGGGCCTGACCGACCACCTGCCGTCGGCGACCGTCACCGACGGCACCGGGATCGTCAACCGCCTGCGCGCTGTCAAGTCCGACGCCGAGCTGACCTACATGCGCCAGGCCGGCCAGATCGCGATGCGCGCGATGGAACGGGCAACCGAGGTGATCCGCCCCGGCGTGCGCGAGTGCGACGCGATGGCCGAGATCTACCACGCCCTGCTCACCGGGCTGCCCGAGTTCGGCGGCGACATCCCGATCACCCCCAACATCGCCACCGGGCGGCAGACGGACTCCCCGCACCTCACCTGGAGCGACGCGCCCTTCGCCGCCGACACGCCGGTGAACCTGGAGCTCGCCGGCTGCCGGCACCGCTACCACTCGGCGCTGTCCCGCGGCTACGTGCTCGGCCGGCCCTCGCCCGAGCTGGTCGACACCGCCTCGGTCGTGCTGGACGGCTACCTGGCCGCGTTCGACGAGCTGCGTCCCGGCCGCGAATGTCGTGACGTCGCCGAGGCGTGGACCAAGGCCACCCAGGGGCGTGGCGTCACCAAGGACTCGCGGATCGGCTACACCATCGGGATCGGCTACCCGTCCGGCTCGTGGAGCGAGCGGGCCGCGTCGCTGTTCCCCAACGACCGCACGCCGATCGAGGCCAACATGACCTTCCACGTCATGTTGGGGGTCTGGACGCCCAACACGGGCGGGTACGTCTTCAGCGAGACCGTCCTGGTCACCGACGACCGGCCGGAGCCGCTGACCACCGCCGCGCGTGAGCTGGCGCGGCTGGGCACCTGACGCCGAGCACCCCGACGCAGCCGAGCTGATCGCAAGGAGGCCATCAGCATGAGCACGGCACGCCACCGCCCGTCCGTGGACACCCGGCCGGGCGGCACAACACCCACGCTCACCAGGGCGGAGACCGTCAAGGTCACCGTCGGCGCGACCGCCGGAACGGTGCTCGAATGGTACGACTACTTCCTGTTCGGCACGCTGGCCGCGCTCGTGTTCAACCGGCTGTTCTTCCCCGACGTGACCCCGATGACGGGCATCCTGCTGTCGTTGAGCACCTTCTCGGTCGGGTTCCTCGGCAGGCCGCTGGGCGGGATCGTCTTCGGCCACATCGGTGACCGGCACGGCCGGCTGGTGGCGTTCCGGGTCTCGCTGGTGCTCGCCGGCGGCGCGACCCTCGCCATGGGGCTGTTGCCGACCTACGCCTCGGCCGGGCTGGTCGCGCCGGCGTTGCTGGTGCTGCTGCGTTTCGTCCAGGGTGTCGGCCTCGGCGGCGAGTACGGCGGCGCGACCATCGTCATGGCGGAGGCGGCGCGACCGCGCCGGCGCGGGTTCGTCGCGAGCTGGGCGCAGTGGGCCGCGCCGGCCGGCCAGCTGCTGGGGCTCGGCGCCGTCGGCCTGATGTCGGCCGCCCTGCCCGAGGCCGCCTTCCGCGAGTGGGGATGGCGGGTGCCCTTCCTGGTCAGCGCCGTGCTCGTCGTCCTGGGCTACTACCTGCGCCTGCGCATGGTGGAGACCGAGCAGCTCCGCCGGTACCTCAGCGCCACCAACCGGGAGCGCAGCCCGCTGCGCCAGGTGCTGACCGACCACCGGAAGGCGTTGCTGATCACGATCGGCAGCCGCATGTCCTCCGACGTCACGATCTACGTGGTGTCCGTGTTCTCGCTGGCCTACCTCACCACCGCGCTCGGCGTCTCCTCGGACGTGGCCCTCTCGGCGGTGATCGTCGGCAACGCGCTGCAGATGATCGTGATCCCGCTGGGCGCGATCGTCGGGGACAGGATCGGCCGCCGGCCGGTGTACGTGTTCGGCGCGGTCGCGGCCGGCGCCTGGGGCTTCGCGTTCTTCCCGCTGCTCGGCACCAGGGGCACGGTCCCGATCATGGTCGCGATCTGCGGCGGGCTGGTGGCGCAGGCGATTGTGTCGTCCGGTCACGCCGCCTTCCACGTCGAGCGGTTCACCACGAACGTCCGCTACAGCGGCGTGTCGGTGGGGTACCAGCTCGGCGGGGTCATCGGCGGCGGCATCGCGCCGACCGTGGCGTTCGGGCTCTTCGCCGCGTTCGACTCCTGGGTTCCGGTGGCCGTCTACCTGGCCGTGGCCGCCGTCGCCACCATCGTCGCGGCCGCGCTCGCCGAGGAACGGAACCGGATCTCCCTGGACGAGGTCCCGTGACCTCCTTACCCGGTCTCGACGACATCCTCACCGCCCGCGCGCGGCTGGCCGGGCGGACGCGGCTGGTCGCCCTGGAGCGGGCCGGTGCCGACGTGTGGTGGGCGTGTGAGTACCGGCAGCCCACCGGCAGCTTCAAGATCCGTGGCGCGACCAATGCCGTGCTGGCCGCCGCGCACCGAGGCGCGACCGCGGTGACCACCGCGTCCACCGGCAACCATGCGCGGGCGGTCACCCATGTCGCGCGGGCCGAGGGGCTGGGCGTCACCGCGTTCGTCTCTCGCGGGGTGGCCGCGTCCCGGGTGCGCGCCCTGGAACGGGCCGGGGCTCGCGTCGATCGTCGCGCGGCGGACCAGGCGGAGGCGATCGCGCGGGCCGAGGCGGCCGCTGTGGAGCGCGGGCAGGTCTTCGTTCCGCCCTTCGACGACCCGGAGGTGATCGCCGGTCAGGGCACGCTGGGCCTGGAGCTGGGGGAGGCCCTGCCGGACCTGGACGTGGTGGTCGTCCCGGTCTCCGGCGGGGGGCTGGCCGCCGGGGTGGGGCTGGCGTTGCGCGGCCGGTACCCCGGGGTGCGGCTGGTCGGCGTGGGCGCCGAGCGGGCTCCGGCGATGGCGCGGTCGCTGGCGGCGGGGCGCCCGGTCGCCGTCGCCGAGGAGAGCACGGTGGCCACGTCCCTGATGGGTGATCTCGGTGCGGACAACCGCTTCAGCTTCGCCGTGTGCCGAGAGGTGATCGACGAGCTGGTTCTGGTCTCCGACGACGACCTGCTTGCCGCCACCGGCGCCCTGCACGCGGCCGGCCATCGCGTCGAACCCGCCGCGGCGGCGGGCGCGGCGCTGCTGCCTCGCGTCACCGGTCGCCGGGTGGCGGTGGTGCTCACCGGGCGCGCCGACGCCCCCGACGAAGGGAAGGAACCATGACGACCACCCCCACGCCCTCCGGGCACTACGCCCTCGCGGTGCGCCGAGGCGACTGGCTGTTCGTCGCGGGGCAGACCGGCGAGGACGCCCTCGGTGACCTGGGAGACCTCGCCGAGCAGACCGGTGGGGCGGTGGCCAACATCGCGGCCGTCCTCGCTGCCCACGGCGCCACCCTCGACGACGTCGTCCGCATGACCTGCTACCTCGTGGGCCTGCCCGACCCCGGCGTGTTCACGGAGTTCGATCGGGCGTACTCGGCGTCCCTCGGCGACCGCCACCCCGCGCGCACCACCGTCGGCGTCGCGGGCCTACCCGCCGGCGAGCTCATCGAGATCGAGGCCACCGCCGTGATCCCCGGATGACGTCGGCGGCCCTGTGCGGCTGCTCGCGGAACGGGAAGTGGCCGCAGTCGCCGAGCACGCGCAGGTCGAGCTCGCCGGGCGTGGTGGCGAGGATGTCCGCCAGCACGGCCAGGCGGTCGAGGTCCACCAACGGGTCGGCGGCGCCCGCGAGCAGGGTGATCGGGACGGCGAACCCCTGGTCGCGGGCATGGCCGTAGACGGCGTTGGCGGCGGCGATCCGGTCGGCGCGGACGTCGGCGGCCACGTCGAAGTCGTCCTGCCAGCCGAGGGCGGTGGCGTGTGCCGCGCCGGCCGCGTGCTCGGCCAGCAGCGCGAGCAGCTCCGGGGTGACGTGCTCCGGCCGGCGCGAGAGCCGCTCCAGCGCCCACCGCTGCGAGCCGGTCGACCACATCGGCCTCGGCGGATGCAGCAGCGTCAGGTTCTCCGGCATGTCCCCGGTGGGCAGCGCGCCGGTCGGGGAGACCAGGGTGAGCGAGGAGACAGGGGTTCCCCGGCGGCGGGCGAGCAGGAGCCCGACCAGATCGGCGTCGGCGTGGGTGACGACGGCGGCGCGGCGGACGCCGAGGCGCGCGGCGAGGCCCGCGACCAGGTCGGCCTGGCCGGCGACGGTCAACGCGGACGGGTCGGACGGCACGGTCCCGCCGGCGCCGGGCAGGTCGGGGGCGATGACCCGGGCGTGCTCACCGGCGAGCGCCGGGAGCAGCGGACGCCACAGGTCGGCGCAGGCGGCGTACGGGGTGGCTCCGGGCACGCCCCCGTGCAGCAGCAGGATCGCGGCGTCGCCCGCGCCGGCGCGCAGCACCCGGACCTGGTGGGCGCCGACGGTGACCGTGCCGACGGTGGGCTCAGTAGGCATGGTCGATCCTCGTGACGAAGGCGTGCAGCACCTCGTTGAACCAGGCGGGATGCTCGCGGTAGGGGAAGTGCCCGCACCTGTTCACGATGGACAGCGTGGTGTCGCGCTCGTGCGCGCTGACCGTGCGGAACAGGTCCAACGCCAGGTCGACCCGGGCGGTGCGGTCGTCGCGGCCCCAGATGATCTGGGTGGGGCGCTGCAGCCGGCCCTCGGCCAGCCAGCCGATCGTCTCCCGCTTCTCCCGCGCGAGCCGCGGCCAGAACACGCGCTCGAGCAGGCGGCCGGCGACCACCGTGTCGCGGGCGGCCCGGTAGCCCTCGGCGTTCATGGTCAGGTAGGTGGCGTCCAGCCACTCGTCGGTGACGGTGTCGGGGTCGTAGCAGTAGCGCTGGTTCACCCAGCGCTTGGCGTCGCGGGTGTCGGGCGGGTACGGGCACCCGGCCAGCGCGACGGCGTTGGTGCCCACGCCGGGGCTGAGCGTGCCGGAGCTGACCACGGTGAGGGAGCGGACCAGGTCCTGGCGCAGCAGCGCGGCGCGGGTGGCGATGTAGCCGCCCCGGGAGTGGCCGACCAGATGCACGGCCCCGAGGTCCAGCGTCTCGACCAGGTCGACCAGGTGCCCTACGACGGCCGCCATCGTGTAGTCGTCCGGTTCGGTGCCGGGGCTGTCGGAGAAGCCGTGGCCGAGCTTGTCGTAGGCGATCACCCGGTGCGTGCGCGCCAGCTCGGCGAACGTGGTCGACCAGGCGGCGGCGTTGGAGCCCCCGGCCTGGGTGACCGGGCCGAAGTTGCCGCCGTACACGTAGACCACGGGGATGCCGGTGCCGGCGTCCGCGTACCAGGTGCGTCGGTCGCCGACGGTGACGTAGCGGCCGGGGCCGACGCCGGGGTAGCTCGGGATGCTCACCGCCGGAACCCCTGGTCGAGCGCCCACTCGGCGATCTCGCCCTTGCGCGCCCACCAGACCCCGGGATGGCGTCGCGCGTGGGCGAGCGCGGCGCGCAGCGCCGGGACGAACGCCGGCCGGCCGCCCATGTGGCAGTGCACGACGATCTCCGCCCAGCCGGGGGCGCCGGCCACGCCTTCGGCGTAGAGGGTGTCGAAGGTGTCGGTGAAGCCGGCCAGGAACACGTCGGGGCCGTTGGCCGGCATCATCCACTGCACCAGGTCGTTGGCCGCGATGTTGGTCTTCGGCAGCACTACCAGCGGCCGCCCGTCGACGTCGACCACGAACGGGAGGTCGTCGCTGGCGTCGTCGCCGGTCCAGCGCAGGCCCTCCTCGACGAGGACGCGCTGGGTGTCGGGGGAGCCCTGGTTGCCGGGGCCGGACCAGCCGCTCGGCCGCTGCCCGCCCGCCGCGTCGCCGATCGCGTCCAGCGTGCGCCGCACCAGCTCCCGGTCGGTCTCCAGGTCCTGGGCCATCACGATGTCGTTGGCCCAGCCGTGCGCGACCAGCTCGTGGCCGTCGGCGCGGATGGCCTCGATGACCCCGGGGTGCGCTCGAGCGGCGAGCCCGGACACCGAGAAGCCCACCGGCACGTCCTGCTCGGCGAACAGGTCGAGCAGCCGCCACACGCCGGCGCGCGCACCGTAGTCGCCGAACGACAGCGAGAAGTGGTCCACCCCGCCGTCCCGGTACTCCTGGCGGTACTGGCTGTGCCGTTCGAAGCTCTCGAAGGCGACGCTGACCGACACCGCGATGGTCGCCCCGTCGGGCCAGTGCACGGTGCGGGGGCGGCGTGGCCGGATGGGCCGTGGCATGAACGCTCCTCTACTGATCGACTTCGGGGCTCTCAGCGCTGTCGCCAGACGATGCCGAGCATCACCAGGGTGGCGAGGGTGACGGCCAGGCAGGCCACGAGCACGGCTGTCGCGAACGGCATGGTTCCTCCTACCTGTTCCTGGCGCCGGCGAGCAGGTGTCCGAGGTAGGTTCGGCGTAGCGACGGCTCGACCAGGCCGAAGCAGCACAGCGCGGACAGCGCGGCGGCGCCGGCGAAGGCCAGGAACACCGGCCAGTACTGGGGCCCGTCCGGCCCGTGCAGCACCAGCATGCCGGCGAGCGGCTGGGCGAACGCGCTGCCGATGCTGGCGACGAAGATGGTCGCGCCGGCCACCCGCCCGACCACCCCGGGGGTGAGCAGCTCGGCGACGTAGGCCGGGGTGAGCACGGCCAGCGGGGACCACATGGCGAAGAACCCGGCGATCCCGAGCAGGGCGAACAGGACGCCGGCGGGCACCCCCCTCGGCAGCAGGGCCGCCGCCACGATCGCGGCGGCCGCGACGATCCCGCCGAGCAGCCAGACCGGGGTGCGCTTGAGCCCGAACACCGTGTCCGACAGCGCGCCCCCGGCCAGCGTGCCCAGGACCGTGCCGGCCCAGAACACCGACGCCATCGCGCCGGCGGTGAACAGGGGCATGCCGAGCTGCTGCACCCCGTAGGTGGGCAGCCAGGACGACAGCCCCCACACCTCGAACGAGGCGAAGAACATCGCCGAGGCCAGCAGCGCCACGTTGCGGTTCCCCAGCGCCTGGCGGTAGGAGATCGGGCGCTCGCCGGGCGGCAGCTCGTCGGCCGAGCGGGCCCGGGTCGGGTCGGTCACGGTGCCGACCCGGTCCGCGCCGCCCGAGCCGTAGATGGTCACCAGCTCGGCGCGCGAGACCCGGGGGCTGTTCTCCGGGCGGTCGAACACGTAGCGGTGGATCAGCGCGAGCAGCGGCAGCCCGAAGAAGGAGATGATCACGAACGGCCACCGCCAGGAGCCCGTCGCCTCGGCGAGCGGCACCGCGACCAGCGGGGCGATGATCGCGCCGGCGGTGTTGCCGGTCTGGTGGATCGCGTGCGCGCGGCCCCGGGTGCGGGCCGGGAACCACATGGCGATGAGCCGGGAGGCCGCCGTGTACTCGAAGCCCAGCGTGAACCCGAAGATCGCATTGCGGACCAGCAGGTCGGTGAAGGTGTGGGTGAACGCGATCGTCCAGGTGAACGTGGTGAACGCCGCCGCCGACAACGCCAGCGACCGCCGGGCGCCGAGCACGTCCGTCACATAGCCGGCCAGCGGCTGGGACAGCGCGTAGGTCAGGTAGAACGCGAACAGGATCCAGCCGAGCTGCGCGGTGTTCAGCGCCAGCGAGGCGGCCATCAACGGCAGCAGCGCGGACGTCTTGACCCGGTCCAGATAGTTGACGAAGTAGGTCAGCCAGTTCGTGGTCAGCATCTGGTAGCGCCGCTGCGCCCACCACGCGGTGTTATACGTTGGGCGGACGTCGTCCGCGGTGGCCGTCATCCCGGGAACCTCCTTCGGTTGTGCCGGGGATCGGCGGTCGACGCTAGCCGGGCGGCGGGAAGTGGCAGGGAAAACTCCGGATACGTCTGTGGCGGAGCGGTCGCGTGCAGGAATCGTTCGTGGCGGACGAGGTGGACCAGTCGCTGGTGCACGCCCTGCAGCTCGCGCCCCGGGCGTCCTGGGAGTACCTCGGCCCGCTGCTCGACGTCGACCCGGTCACCCTGGCCCGGCGCTGGAAACGGCTGCGTGAGCGGGGCGCCGCGCGGGTGACCGCCGTGCTGCCCGCCGCGGCGGCGCACGACTTCGTGATGGCGTTCGTCGAGCTGGACTGCGCTCCGGCGCGGACCGTCGACATCGGCCGGCTGCTCGCCGAGGAGCCGAGGGTCCAGACGATCTATGCGTGCACCGGCCAGTACCACCTCTACGTCACCGTCTACACCACCGGCCTGGACGACCTGGGCTACTACCTGACCGAGCGGATCGCGCGGATCGACGGGGTGCGCGCCATGCGCACCCACGTGGTGACCGACCTGCTGTTGCCCGGCGCCACCTGGGAGCTGCGGGCGTTGAGCCCGGCCCAGCGCACCCGGCTGCTCACCGACCACGCCCCGGCGAACGCGGCCGGGCGCCAGGGCGTGCTCGCCGCCGAGGACCAGCGGATCTTCGACGAGCTGGTGCGCGACGGCCGGGTCAGCTACCGGGAGCTGGGCCAGCGGCTGGAGGTGAGCGCCAGCACCGCGCGACGGCGGCTGAACGTGCTGCTCGCCGCGCGGGCCGTCGTCCCCCGCTGCGACATCGCACAGCGCGCGTTCGGCTGGTCGGCGTCGGTGGTGTTGTGGGCCTCGGGCGGACGCGACGGCGCCGCGCCGGTCGGCCGGATCCGCCGCGAGGTCCCCGAGGTGCGCCTGCTCGGCGCGGTGAGCGGCACCCGCAACCTCGCCTTCGTGCTGTGGCTGCGCCAGCTGGCCGACCTGGAGGCCGTCGAGCGGCGGCTCACCGACCTGCTGCCGGACCTGGTGGTCGACGAGCGCACGGTGTTGCTGGAGACGATGAAGCTCGCCGGGCACATGCTCGACCGCGCCGGCCGCCCCTGGGGCGTGGTGCCGACCAACGTGTGGTCGTCACTCCCGGACGACAGGTAGCCCGCCCTCGGGTCAGGCGTTGTAGCCGCCGTGGGCGTCCAGCACCGCGCCCGTGACGTACGAGGCGGCGGGGCTCGCCAGGAAGGCGATCGCGGCGGCGATCTCGCTCGGATGGCCGATGCGCTGCAGCGACAGCGAGCTGAGCAGCGCCTTGAGGGTTTCGGGGTTGGGCGGTTCCATCCCGGTCTCCATCAGCCCGGCCTCCACCACGTTGGCCGTGATGCCCCGCGGTCCGAGGTCGCGGGCGACGCCCATGGTGTACCGCTCGATCCCGGACTTGGACGCCGAGTAGTCCGCGACGCCGGGGATGCCGACCCGGCTGCCCAGTCCCGAGCTCACCGTGATGATGCGGCCGTCCGCGCGCAGCACCCGGGAGGCGGCCCGGATGATCGCGATCACGCCCAGGTAGTTCGTGGCGTGCATGCGGTCCAGCGCGGCCGTGTCGGCGTCCGGGTCGTCCACCGTGCGGCCCTGCTCCGGCGAGATCGCCGCGTTGTTGACGAGGATGTCCAGGCCGCCGAAGTACGCGACCACCTCGTCGATCAGCGCCGGCGCCCCGCTCGTGTCCGCCTGGTCGGACCGGAAGGCCGCGACCTTCGCGCCGGTGCCGCGCACCTCGTCGACGACGGCCTGTGCCTGCATCTGCGAGCTGACGTAGGTGAACCCGACGTCGGCGCCCTGCTCGGCCAGGAGCCTGACGGTGGCGGCCCCCAGTCCGCGGGACCCCCCGGTGACCAGGGCGACCTTGCCAGTGAGCGGTTCGTTCATTGCTTCCCACCTCGTCGTTGCGATCATTCAGTAGTCGTAACACTAGTTGTTACGACAATCTGTTGCAACTGTTGTTGTTACGACAGGGCGGTCGTAACATGGTGCGTTACGGCCGTGGGGAGGGTTCGTGAGCGCCAACAGCAGGTTGACGATCGCCGCTCACGCGCTGGCCTGGATCAGCCTCTACCAGCGCCAGGGCCACGAGGTGGCCACGTCCGAGCAGATCGCGACCAGCGCGAACACCAACCCCGTGGTGATCAGGCGGCTCCTTGGGGAGCTGCGCAAGGCCGGGCTCGTGGAGTCCCGGCGCGGCGTGGGCGCCGGCTGGTCGCTGGCGCGCGAGCTGGAGTCGATCACGCTGCTCGACGTGTACGACGCGGTCGAGGCCGGTCCGCTGTTCGCGATGCACCGCGCCACCCCGGACCAGGGGTGCGTGGTGGGCCACGGCATCCAACCGGCGATGCAGGGCATCTACGGGGGCATCGAGCAGACGCTGAGGGCCGAGCTGGCTCGCGTCACGATGGAGGACGTGCTCCGCGACGTCCTCGCGGTACCGCGCTAGCCCGGGCGCCGAACCCCGTCAGTTCGTTTCCCCTGGTCACCACCCGTGAGTGGTTAGAGGTGCTATGGCACCTCTAACCACTCACGGCTTCTGAGCTGGGCGTTTGCTGGTCCGCGGTCGGTTGTGGTCGGTTACCAGGTCTGGTTCAGCACGCGCAGGGTGTTGCCGCCGACGACCATGGCTATCTCGTCGTCGCGGTAGCCGTGCTTGACCAGCCAGCCGATCACGTTGCGGAAGTTCTCCGTCGGGTTCTCCATCCCGGCGCAGTACGGCACCCGTTCGACCGTCGGGTGCTTCGAGGCGGCGAACAGGTGGGCGAACGCGTGGTGCACCGCGACGTGGTCGCCGTACAGGGTGTCCGGGCCGAAGGTGACGTGTTCGATGCCCATCAGCTCGACGCAGTAGGTGAAGTGGTCCATCACCGACTCGATCGAGTGCCGGGGGTGGGCGGGGGAGAGCGTCGAGTGTGGTGCGGCCTCGATGCCCAGCAGCCCGCCGGACTCGGCGAGCGCACGCAGCACGTGGTCGGGCTTCATCCGCTCGGTCGGCCACACGGCTCGGGCGCCGGCGTGGGTGATCAGCACCGGTCGCTCGGACGCCGCGATGGCGTCCATCGAGGTGCGGTCGCCGGCGTGCGAGAGATCGATCGCCATGCCGAGCTTGTTCATCCGCTCGACGGCGCGCCGGCCGAACCGGGTGAGCCCGCCGTCGCGTGGTTCGGCAAGTCCGCCGCCGAGCAGGTTGGCCTCGTTGTAGACCACCCCGAGCTGGCGGACGCCGAAGCCGTAGAGCAGGTCCAGCCGGTCGATGTTGTTCTCGATCGGCGTCGCCGCCTCCAGGCCGAGCACCAGGGCGAGCCGCCCGTCGGCGCGCGCGGCGTGCAGGTCGGCGACCGTGCGGGCGATCGTCACGTAGTCCTGGTGGGCCACGTCGGCCAGCCGCATGCCGATGTCGTGCAGCACGTCGGTCCAGGTCCAGCCGTAGTGGCTGGTGATGCACCCGGTCGGCCCGGCCAGGTTGTCGAACACGGCGTCCAGGCCGGAGCGGGACAGGCCGAGGTAGGCCAGCGGGGTGCGGCCCCGGTGGGCGTAGTCCACGCCGTCGCGCAGGTCTGCCGGATAGACCTGCGGATGGTCGTGCAGGCTGATCACCATCGACTCGCGCAGCAGCCGTTCGGCTCGCGCCGCCTGGTCCTCGCTCAGACCGAGGTCGTACGGAGCGACCCGGTTCAGCTCCGGCGCGAGGTCGTAGGCGCGGTAGTCCCGCCCCGGGGTGAGGTACGAGAACGAGGTGTAGCCGTCGTACCTCATAGCCCGAGCTCCGGGAACAGCCCGGTCGCGTTGTCGCGCAGCACCGCGCGCCGCTCCGGCTCGGTGAACAGGTCGGTGGTGCGCAGGTCGGCGTTGAGCTCGGCGCTGAGCTCGGCGTGGGTGAACGGGTAGTCGCTGCCGTAGAGCATCCGGTCCACGCCGACCAGCGCGCGCAGCGAGGGGAGCTGGAAGGGCACCACGCTGCCGGCGAGGTCGAAGTAGCAGCGGCGCAGCGACGCCACGAATTCCGGGATCGGTTCGCGATCGGCCGCAAGGCCGGCGTTGACGGTCCAGACGTTGCGGGCGATGCGCTGGGCGAGCGCGGGCAGCGCGGCGCCGGCGTGCGGCACGATCAGCCGGACCCCGGGGTTGCGGGCGAGCGTGCCGGACATGATCAGGTTGATCACGGCGCGGGTGGAGTCGAAGAAGTACTCGTACATGGGGCGCGGCCAGCCGTCCAGCACGCCGGGCACCGCCCGCGAGGGTCCGGTGGGGTGCAGCAGCACGGCGGCGTTGCGGCGGGACAGCTCGGCGAACACCGGTTCGAGCCGGGCGTCCCCGAGGTACACGCCCGCCACGTTGCTCAGCAGGCTCACGCCCCAGGCGCCCAGCTCGTCGAACGCGTACTCGATCTCGGCCAGCGCCGCGTCGACATCCGGGACGGGCAGCGCGGCGAGGAATCCGAACCGGCCTGGATGCTCACCGACCAGTTCGGCGCCGCCCTCGTTGGCCACCCTGGCCACCTCGTGCCCGTCGCCGAGCCGCACCCCCGGCGTCGAGATGGACACCACCGAGGTCTGGATGCCCAGCCGGTCGAGGTGCTCGACGTGCGCGGCCGCGCTCCACCCCGGCAGGCCGGCGCGGTGCCCGTCCGGGTGGTCGATGCCCGCCGCAACGACCAGCGAGCGGTACCTCGGGGGCAGGTAGTGCACGTGCACGTCGAACGCGGGCAGCGCCCGCCGGCCGGACACCGGGTCGTCGAGGGCGGCCTCGACCTCGTCCGGACGCAGGCGACACATCGGGTCGGTCATGCCGTCGGCCTCCACCCGCTACCAGCACCAGCCGCGCTCGGCCGGCGGCGTCCACACGTTGGCCTTGCGCAGGTGGGGGAAGACGTCCGCCAGCTTGGCGACCTCGTCCGGGGCCCAGAGCAGCACCAGCAGCATGAACCCGCGCAGGCCGGTGGCGCGGTGGATGTCGATAAGCTGCTCGGCCACCTCCTCGGCGGTGCCGACCAGCACGCGGCTGCCGGCGGCCAGCCCGATCTTGCGGGCGGTCCGGTCGAACTCGGCGCTGTCGAAGGTGGACTGGTAGGTCTGGCTGCGGCTGAGGAAGCCCCGTGCCCACCCGCGCGCCGCGGGCAGGTCGACCGAGTCGCGGATCCACTCGTACTTCTCCCGGGCCTCGGCGTGAGTCTGCCCGACCACCACGCCGATCGACCCGGCCATGTTGACCTCCAGCGGTGACCTGCCCCTGGACTCGGTCAGGTCGGCCAGCCGTTGCACCGGCTCGCGCACCTTCGCCAGGTCGTCCACCACGGCGAAGAACGCGTAGTCGCAGGCGTTCGCGATGAGCTCCTGCCCGGCCGGGGACACGCCGGCGTTGAACAGCAACGGCCACGGCCGCTGCACCGGGTACGGGCCACGGGGCGTGCCGGAGAACGAGACGAACCGCCCGTCGAACTCCACCGGCTCGCCGTTCGCCGTCCACAGCGTCCGGACCGCGTCGATCGTCTCGGCGGCCATCGCGTAGCGGTCGTCGTGGTCGATGTCCTCGGGCAGGCCGAGCAGTCGGGACTCGGCCGGGTTCGCGCCGGGGACCACGTTCCAGCCCCACCTGCCGCCGCTGAGCACGTCCAGGTTGGCGCCGAACCGGGCGATCACGGCCGGGGAGTGGTACCGGGTGTGGATGGTGGTGACCACCCCGATGTGCCGGGTCGCCGCCATCACCACCGGCGCCCAGATGGGCGCGGCGATGCAGGGCTCGCCGTGGCCGACGCGCGCGTTGTCCGGCCCGTGGTGGGTGTAGCCGTCGGCGAAGAAGACGAAGTCGACGCCGATCGACTCGGCGGTGCGGGCCAGCGCCATGTGCTGGTCGACGTCGAGCACGTCGGGGTTGCGGTCGGCGACGGCCCGCGAGGTGACGTTGGGGGCCGGGGAGTTCGGCCACATGAGGCCGAACCGGAGCTGGGTGTCCGGGCGCCGCTCTTTCACCGTGCGTGTGGAGCCGTTGTGCATGGGGATCTCCTGGCCTTGTCGGATGGACGCGGCGCCGCTCTCATGTTCATTAGTTCGTATACGGAGGATTTAAGTCAAGGTGGAGCATCGACGATTCTGGCTTGCGGAACTCGCTCAGCCGGCGTCGGCGGACGTCACCGCGCGCATCGCGGCCAGGAACTCCGCCCGCTCGCCGTCGCCCAGCGGGGCGAGCAGCCGCGCGAGCGCCCTGTCGGCCCCGGGCTGGACCTGGGCCCGCACCGCCGCGCCGGCCTCGGTGAGCCGCAGCGCGTACCGGCGGGCGTCCCCGGCGTCCCTGGTCCGGCGGAGCAGGTCCCGTTCACACATCCGGGCCACCAGGTCCGCGTTGGTCGCCTTGTCCAGCGCGACCAGCTCCCCGAGCGTGCGCTGGTCGATCCCGTCGCGCCCCCGCATCGCGCCGAGCACCGAGTACTGGACCGGGGTGACCCGCCTCCCGGTCTCCTCCGCCCAGTACGCGGTGTGCGTCTGGTGGCAGATGCGGACCAGCCGGCCGAACGCCCAGGCGATCTCGTCGATCGAGATGCCCGCCGGGTCGCCGCCGGTCATCGTCGTGGACGGGTCGACCCGGTCGGCGAACGCGATCGCCCGCAGCCGGCGCAGCAGCCGGTGCCGCTCGGGGGGCGGCAGCGGGGCCAGGAAGCGCGCGTCGATCTCCTTGAGGTGCTCGACCTCGGCCCGCACCGTCCGCCGCGCGTCGTCGGTGACGTGCAACAGCTTGCGGCGCCCGTCGGCGGGGTCGCGGTGCCGGCGCACCAGCCCGCGCCGGACCAGCCGGCTCACCACGTCACCGACCGTCGACTTGTCCAGCGAGGCCAACTCGCCGACCGTCCGCTGGTCGACGCCCGGCGCGGTGGTCAGCGCGAGCAGCACGGCGTACTGCACGGGCGTCAGGGAGTCGCGGCCGGCGAGGTCCATCAGCGCGACGTGGCGCTGCTGGGCCACCCGCAACAGGTGCGCCGCATCGTCGCGGAGGCCGGCCATTCGCCGACACTAACAGCCGGGTTTCAGATCGAATCAGCCGAGCATGACGGCGCCGCCGTCCACGCTTATCGTCTGGCCCGTCACGTATCGGGCATCGTCGGAAAGAAAGAACGCGACAGGTCCGGCGATGTCGTCGGGTTCGCCGACCCGCCCGAGCGCTACCCCTTCGAGGTGACGTTCCCGGGCCGCCTCGGACATCCGCTCCCATTCGATACGGGTCGGCGCCGCCCAGATCAGGCCGGGCGCGACGCAGTTGACCCGGATCCCGGCCGGCCCGAGCTCGCGCGCCACCTGCCGGGTGAACCCGATGACGCCGGCCTTGGCCGCCGCGTACGCCTGGACGCCGGTGCGGGAGTAGGTGCGGCCGGCGCCGGAGGAGATGTTCACGATCGATCCGCCGCCGGCCCGCTTCATGGCGCGCACCGCCGCGCGGGTGCAGTGGAACACCCCGTCCAGGTTGAGCGCGGTGACCGCGTGCCAGTCCTGGTCGGAGACCTCGTCGAGGCCGTGTCGCGCGCCGCCCGGGCCGCCGGCCGCGTTGACCAGCGCGTCGATCCGGCCCTCGCGTTCCTCGATCCGGGCGAAGGCGGCGTCCACCGCTCCCGAGTCGGTCACGTCCACCTGGATCGAGGCGGCCTGGCCGGCTCGCCGGTCGAGTGCCCACACCGTGGCGCCGTCCGCGGCCAGCCGCCGGCAGATCGCCGCGCCGATGTCGCCGGCCGCCCCGGTGACCACCGCGACATCACCGAGCTCCATTCTCGCCTCACTCGCCGGCGGGGCTTGATGAGCGCTCTGTTGGTGGTCGCTTGTCGACCGGTGCGGGGTCGCGCTCCGTACCACTCCACGGAATGTGGAACCGGCCCGCCGAGCTGGCGCCGTCGACCGCCAGCACCGCGCCGCTGATGTACCCGCCCGCGTCCGAGCACAGGTACTCGACGGCCCCGGCCACATCCGTCGCCGCCCCGCGCCGGTTCAGCGGGGTGGCCGCCGCCATCGCCTCCGCGTAGTCGCCGGAGACGAAGTCACCGAGGCCCTCCCGGTAGCCGTGGTCGACGAACCCGGGCGCGACCACGTTCACCCTGATCCCGTGCTCGCCCAGCTCCATCGCGAGCACCTTGGCGTACATGACGATCCCCGCCTTGGACGCGCAGTACGCCGCCGCGCCCACCCGTCCGAGGCGGTGCGCGCCGCTGGACATGCAGCAGATCGCCCCGCCTTCGCCGGCGTCCACCATCGCCCGCCCGACAGCCCGGGTGAACAGGAAGGTGCCGGTGAGGTTGACGTCGATGACCCGGTCCCACCGAGCCTTGGAGCAGTCCAGCACCGGCGCGTTCGGCGCGATGCCCGCGTTGCTGACCGCCACCCGCGCCGGCCCGAACCGCTCGACGGCCGCCGCGACCGCGTCGCTCACCGCCGTCTCATCGGTGACGTCCGCCGGGAAGCCGGCCACCTGGTGGCCCGCCGCCCGCAGCCGCCGCACCGAGGCGGCCAGCCGCTCGCCGTCGATGTCCAGCAGCGCCACCCGGTCGCCCAGCTCCGCGAACCGGGTGGCGATCGCCAGGCCGAGCCCGTCCGCCGCTCCGGTCACCACGACCGCGCGGCCTCGTCCATCCATGGTCATTGGTGTCCTACCTGGTAGAGCCAGTCGATGTGGCGGTAGTCGGCGGGGTCCCGGTCGGTGAGCAGCGCATTGCGCACCGAGCGGAACAGCCCGTCGCAGTGCCAGAGCTCGCCCCACCGCCGCGCGGTCCGTTGCACGCGAGCGGTGCGCGGAGACCGTTCCTCGGCATAGCGCCGCAGCGCGCCGTCCCAGTCGACCCGGCCGTCGCCGGTGTGCCTGGTCAGCTGGGTGGCCAGGCTGTGGGCGTCCTCCAGAGCCTGGCAGGCGCCCTGGGCGAGGTACTGGAGCATCGGATGGGCGGCGTCGCCCATGAGCACCAGCCGGCCGTCGACCCAGCCGTCGATCGGTTCGCGGTCGAACATCCGCCAGCATCGGTCCCGCCAGAGCAGGGGCAGCGCGTCCCGGACCGGCGCGCAGGTCGCCGCGAAGGCCGCGTCCAGCTCGTCCGGCGTGCCCCACTCGGCCTCGCCGGCCAGCGCGCGGGCCGACCGGAACACCGCCACCTGGTTGAACAGCTCGCCCCGGCGCAGCGGGTACTGCACAAGGTGACAGCGCGGCCCGATGTGGACCACGACGTCCCGAAGGTGCGGGTCGCCGGGCAGCTCGTGGACGGGCACGGCGCCCCGGTAGGCGACGTACGCCGAGCTGATCGGCTCGTCGTCGCTGATCCGCGCGCGCAGCCGCGAGCCGAGCCCGTCGGCCGCCACCACGATGCTGGCGGTGTCGCGCCGGTCGGCGGTGACGGCGCTGGCCCGGCCGCTGCCCAGCTCGACGTCGCGAACCTCCGCGTCGGTGACCAGCTCGACCCCCTCGGCGCGGCAGGCCCGCAGCAGGATCGCATGCAGGTCGCCGCGATGGATGACGACGTACGGCGCCCCGTAGCGCCGCTCCAGGTCGGCGAGGTCGAGGTGGGTGAGCTCGCGCCCGTCGACCGCGTCGCGCATCACCAGCCGCCGGGGGAGCACGCCGTGGGCGACGACGTCGTCGAGCAGCCCCCAGCCGCGCAGCACACGGGTCGCGTTCGGCGCGAGCTGGAGCCCGGCGCCCACCTCGCCGAACCGCGCGGCCTGCTCCAGCACCCGGACCCGCAGCCCAGGCCTGGCCAGCGCCAGCGCCAGCGCGCCGCCGAGCCCGCCGATGCCGCCGCCGACGACGACCACGTCGGTGTCGGGAGAAGCGTTCATGCCCGCACCGCGTTGCGCAGCCGGCCGATGTGCTCGATCTCGGTGACGAGCGTCGCGCCCTCGGTGAGGTAGCGGCGGGGGCTGCGGGCGTGGCCGACCCCGCCCGGCGTGCCGGTGGCGATGACGTCGCCCGGCCGCAGGGTGAGGATCCGGGACAGGTAGCCGACCAGGGCCACCGGGTCGAACACCAGGTCGGCGGTGTTGGCCGACTGCACGACCTCCCCGTCCACGGCGGCGGACAGCTCCAGGCTGGGGCGGGTGCCGCCGGGCAGCTCGTCCGGGGTCACCAGCACCGGCCCGAACGGCGTGCTGGCCTCGAACGTCTTGCCCTGCAGCCACTGCGGTGAGCGGTACTGCCAGTCGCGCATGGTGACGTCGTTGAGCACGGCGAACCCGGCGATCGCCGCCTCCGCCTCCGGCCCGCTCGCCCGGCGCACCGGCGCACCGACGACCACCGCCAGCTCGGCCTCCCAGTCCACGGCCCGGGACGCCGGATCGAGGGTGATGGGATCGTCCGGGCCGACCAGGGCCTCGGCGAACTTGGCGAACAGCGTGGGATGCTCCGGCAGCTCGCGGCCCATCTCCAGGATGTGGGTGCGGTAGTTCAGCCCGACGCAGAGGATCTTGCCGGGACGGGGCACGAGCGGGGCCAGCGAGACGTCGCCGAGGCGGTGGCGCGGGCCGTCGGAGCGGGCGGCGGCCTCGCGCCACCTCGGATCGGCCAGCAGCGTCCCTAGGTCGGGCGCATCCAGCTCGACGACTGTCCGCCCGTCCTCGGCGACGCGGCCCGCGCGGGTGCCGGCCCGGGCGCGGAAGGTGGTCAACTTCACGGGCCGGAACCTACGACCCCGCCCGCCGGGAGCCGTCCAAACTTCTGCTCTGAAGAAGTCAGCCGTCGTCGGCGCCGAGGCCGGCGGCCCGCAGGTCGTGTTCCAGCTCCTGGCGGACCTCGCGCATCAGCTCGACGGCCCGGCCCTCGAACAGGGACCGGAACCGCGTTCGCGGGGTGGAGACGGAGAACGCCGCCATGGCCGAGGGCCGCCGCGCGACCACCGCCATGCCGACCGCCGCGACGCCGGACTCGGTCTCCTCGATGTTGAGCGCGTACCCGTTGTGCCGCACCCGGGCGAGCTCGTCGAGCAGCGCGGTGAAGGTGGGCTCGTCGAGCCGCTCCCCGGCCAGCTCCGAGCCGGCGCCGAGGTAGAGCCGGCGCAGGGTGGCCTCGTCCAGCTCGGCGAGCAGCGCCTTGCCGCCGGAGGCGCGGCGGGCGGGCAGCACGGTGCCCTGCCGGTCGCTGACCCGCAGCACGTTGCGGGCCTCGACGCTGAGCAGGAACCGGACCCTGGTGCCGGCCCTGATCACCAGGTTGACCGTCTCGTCGAGCCGGTCGGACAGCGCCTCCAGGTGCGGGGCGGCGAGGTCGCGCAGCTCCCTGGCCCAGCTCAGCCCGGCCGGGCCGTTGCCCATCCCGGGTCCCGGCAGGTAGGCGCGATGCTCGTCCTGGATGGCGAACCCCCGGAAGACCAGCATGGACAACAGCCGGTGCGCGGTGGACTGGGCCACCCCCAGCTCCTCGGCGGCGTCCTTGAGCCGCAGCCGCCCCTCGTCGCGCAGCATCTGCAGCAGCCGCAGCGTGTTGTCCACCGAGGTCACCAGGTAGGCCGGCCGCTTCTGCAGCTGCATCTTCTGCATAGAGGAATTTTATGGAGTCCGGGCGGGAGCGGCCGGGACAGTGGCCGGCATCACCGAGCGGACCGGGAAGGAGTCGACATGGCGGAGTTGCCGGCACCGGTGGCGCGGGCGCTGGACCGGGAGTGGCGGTTGCTGGCCGGCGGGGAGCTGCGCGCGGCCCGGAGCGGGCGCACGTTCCGGCGGGTCAGCCCGGTCACCGAGACCGTGATCGCCGAGGTGCCCGACGCCGGCCAGGCCGACGTGGACGACGCCGTGGCCGCGGCTCATGGCGCCCGCCGGGCCTGGCGCGACACGACCGCGACCGAACGCGCGGCGCTGGTGCGCCGGCTGGCCGACCTGGTGGAGCGGCACGGCGAGGAGCTGGCGCTGCTGGACACGATCGACGCCGGCTCGCCGATCTCGAACTCCCGGGCCGACGTCGCGGTGGCCGCCGCGCAGCTGCGGATGTTCGCCGGGCTGGCGCTGGAGCTGAAGGGCACCACGATCCCGGCCAGCGACGCGCTGCACCTCACGGTGCGCGAGCCGGTCGGGGTGGTCGCGCGGATCGTGCCGTACAACCACCCGCTGATGTTCGCCTGCAAGGTCGGCGCGCCACTGGTGGCCGGGAACCCCACGGTGCTCAAGCCGCCGGAGGCGGCCCCGCTGTCGGCGCTGCGGCTCGGCGAGCTGGCCGCCGAGGTGTTCCCGCCCGGCGTGCTGTCGGTGCTGGTGGGTGACGGGCCGGCGGTGCCGGACGCGCTGGTGCGGCACCGGAAGGTGCGCCGGATCGGGTTCATCGGTTCGGAGCCGACCGGGCGGGCGATCCAGCGGGCGGCAGCGGAGTCCGGGGTCAAGGACGTGACGCTGGAGCTGGGTGGGAAGAACGCCATGGTGGTCTTCGCCGACGCCGACCTGGAGGCGGCCGCCGAGGGCGCGGTGTTCGGCATGAACTTCACCTGGTCCGGCCAGTCCTGCGGGTCCAACTCCCGGTTGCTGGTGCAGCGCGAGGTGCACGACCGGCTGGTCGCCAGGGTGGTGGAGCTGGTCGAGGCCCGCCGGATCGGCGATCCGCTGGCCGAGTGGTCCGAGCAGGGCACGATGATCAACCGCGCGCAGTACGAGAAGTCGCTGCGCTACATCGACATCGCGGTCGGCGAGGGCGCCAAGGTGGCCACCGGCGGCGGACCCGGCTTCGAGCGCGGGCTCTACGTGGCGCCCACCGTGCTCACCGACGTCACCCCGACCTCCCGGATCGCCCAGGAGGAGGTGTTCGGGCCGCTGCTGTCGGTGATCCCGTTCGACGACGAGCGCGAGGCGATCGAGATCGCGAACGGCGTCGAGTACGGGCTGACCGCCAGCGTGTGGACCCGCGACCTCGACCGGGCGCACCGGGTGGTGCGGGAGTTCGAGGCCGGCCACACCTGGATCAACGGCTCCTCGCGGCACTTCCCGAACGTCCCCTTCGGCGGGGTCAAGGGCTCCGGCGTCGGGCGTGAGGAAAGCCTGGAGGAGCTGCTCAGCTACACCGACCTCAAGGCGATCAACGTCATGTTCCGCCGCTGACCCGTATCCCGGAGGCTCTCGTGGCTTACGTCATTGGCATCGACACCGGCGGCACGTTCACCGACGCGTTCGTCGCGGACCAACGCGGCCGGCTCGCCGCCGCCAAGACCCCGTCCACCCCGCCCGACTTCGCCGAGGGCTTCCTCAACGCCGTCGACGAGCTGGCGGTCGAGCTGGACATCCCCGTGGAGCGGCTGCTCAACCAGACCGACTACATAGTGCACGGCACGACCTCGACGCTGAACTCGCTGGTCACCGGGGACGTGGCGCGGGTCGGCTTCCTGACCACCCGGGGCCACGCCGACTCGATCAGCATCATGAACCTGGAGGGCCGCTACGCGGGGCTGGGCAGCGAGGACATCCAGCACATGGCCCGCACCGCCAAGCCTCCCGCCCTGGTGCCCCGCCACCTGATCAAAGAGGTCGACGAGCGGGTCGACTACAAGGGCGCGGTGGTCGTCGGGCTGGACGAGGACGGGGTGCGCCGCGCGGTCCGGGAACTGCTCGCCGACGGCGTGGAGGCCATCGCGGTGTCGTTGCTGTGGTCGTTCCGGAACGACACGCACGAGCGGCGGGTGCGCGAGCTGATCCACGAGGAGGCGCCGGGGTTGTACGTGGCGCTGTCCAGCGAGGTCAGCCCCCGGATCCGGGAGTACTCGCGCAGCGTCACCACGATCATGAACACCCAGGTGGGGCCGAGGCTGGCCGGCTACCTGCGTCCGCTGGAGGCCACCCTGCGCAAGCGAGGGCTCGCCGGGTCGCTGCTGGTCATGCAGGGCTCCGGCGGCTGCGTGAGCGCAACCGACGCGCCGGCCCGCGCGGTGACCACGATCGGCTCGGTGCTCACCGGCGGGGTGGTGGGCTGCACCCGGATGGCCGAGGCACTCCGCCGTGCCGACCAACCGGGCAACATCATCTCCACCGACATGGGCGGCACCACGTTCCTGGTCGGCCTGGTGGTCGACGGCGCGCCGGTGCGCACCAGCGGTGCCGTGCTCAACCAGTACACGATCAGCACCCCCATGGTCGACGTGCACACCATCGGCGCCGGGGGCGGCGCGATCGCCTGGGTGGACCCCGGCGGGAACCTCAGGGTGGGGCCGCGCAGCGCCGGCGCCCGGCCCGGGCCGGCCTGCTACGGCGAGGGCGGCACCGAGCCCACCGTCACCGACGCCGACCTGGTGCTCGGCATCATCAACCCGGCGAACTTCCTGGGCGGCCGCAAGAAGCTGGACACCTCGCTCGCCCGCGATGCCATCGCCGAGCGCCTGGCCGGCCCGCTGGGCATGTCCGTCGACGAGGCGGCCGCCGCCGTCTACGAGATCCAGAACGCCCAGACCGCCGACCTGGTGCGCAAGGTGGTGGTCAACTCCGGCCAGGACCCCAGGGACTTCTCCCTCTACGCGTTCGGCGGCGCCGGCCCGATGCACTGCGCCCGCTACGCCCGCGACCTCGGGGCGCGCCAGGTCGTCGTGCCCCTCGGCTCCACCGCGGCGGTGTTCTCCGCCTACGGGCTGGCCACCTCGGACATCGTGCTCACCGCCGAACGGTCCGAGCCGGCCGCGATGCCGGTCGACCCGTCGGCGTTCACCGAGGCGTTCCGTGGCCTGGAGGCCGAGCTGGAGAACCGGCTGGCCGAGCAGGGCCTGGCCTTCCGGGCGATCCGCTACGAGCGCGAGGCCGACCTGCGCTACACCATGCAGCTGGCCGAGGTGTCCACCCCGGTGCCGGCCGGAGCGCTCGACGCGGACGCGGTCACCCTGGTCGGCGCCGAGTTCGAACGGCGCTACGAGGAGCTCTACGGAAAGGGCACCGGGTTCCCGGACGCCGGGCTGCAAGTGATCACCTATCGGGTCCGCGCCGTCGGCACCCTGCCGATCCGCCCCGAGCTGCCCCAGCACGCCCCTCGCGCCGGCGAGCCGATCTCGTCGGGCACCCGCGAGGTGCTGCTGGACATCACCCACGGCGTCCAGCGGACCGCGATCTACGACTACCGCGCGCTCGGCGCCGGCCACCGGATCGACGGCCCCGCCATCGTCGAGGCGCCCACCACCACCGTGGCGCTGCCGCCGGGCACCCGCGGTGTGGTGGATCGGCTGGGAAACCTGGTTCTCGACCTCACGTCCGGGAAGGAGAGCGCGTGATGCCCGTCATCCCGATCGCCGGTTCCGAGCGGTTCGCCCAGCCCTCGGCGCCGCTCGACCCCGAGCAGACCTTCGGCGAGCTCACCCTGCACCGGGGGGAGCGGGACGTCGACGCACTGACCTACGAGGTGATCCGGCACCGGCTGGTGGCGATCACCGACGACATGGGCGACGCGATCAAGCGCATGTCCGGGTCGGTCGTGGTCACCGACTGCAACGACTTCGGCGCCGGGATCATGGACGAGGCCGGCGAGACCGTGCAGGTCGGCCTGTACAACATGCAGCTCGGCGCCTCGCTGGACATGGCGGCCCGCTGGACCCTGGCCAACCGGTCGACCAGCCCGGGGATCCACCCCGGCGACCAGTTCCTGCTCAACGACCCGTGGATCGGCGGCGGGCTGCACCAGAACGACGTCACGGTCCTCGCACCGCTGTTCCACGACGGCCGGCTGTTCTGCTGGACCGGCGCGGTGGCCCACCAGGTCGACCTCGGCGGGGTCTCCCCGGGCAGCTGGTCGGTCGAGGGCCACGACGTGTTCTGGGAGTCGCTGCCCATCCCGCCGGTGGCCATCGTCGAGCGTGGCCGGCTGCGCGCCGACGTCGAGGACATGTACCTGCGCCGCTCGCGGGTCCCCAAGCTGGTCGGGCTGGACCTGCGCGCCAAGATCGGCGCCAACAACGTCGCCCACGAGCGGCTCACCGCCCTGATCGACAAGTACGGGCCGGACACCGTCAAGGCCGTGATGAAACGCATGATGGCCGACGCCGAGACCCGGCTGCGGGCCAAGCTGCGGCTGCTGCCCGACGGCGAGTGGTCCTCGGTCGCCCACCAGGACGGCGCCCGCGCCGGCGACCGGGACATCCACAAGATCGTCGTGCGGATGACCAAGCGCGCCGACCGGCTGAGCTTCGACTTCACCGGCACCGACCCGCAGGTCGAAGGCATCATCAACTGCACCCTGGCCGGGCTGCGCGGCGGGATCCTGCCGATCGTGCTGACCATGCTCTGCCCCGACATCCCGTGGGCACCGGGCGGCATCTACCGCTGCCTCGACATCGTCAGCGAACCCGGCACCATCAACAACTGCACCTTCCCCGCCGGGATCGGGAAGGCCTCGGTGAACTCCGCGTGGGCCACCCAGAACGCCGTCTCCGAGACCGTCGCCGCGATGCTCGCCACCCATCCCGAGCTGAGCCGCTCGGCGATGAGCGTGTGCAGCGGCACCTGGGACCTGACCCTGCTGGCCGGGGTCGACCAGCGCGGCGGCGGGTTCGCCACCATGCTCTGCGACGCCATGGCCGGCGGGCTGGGCGCCAAGGTGGACGGCGACGGGGTGGACACCGGCGGGGAGAACTGCATCCCGATGGGCCGCGTCGCCGACGTGGAGATCAACGAGTTCAGCTTCCCCATGCTGTACCTGTGGCGGCGCGAGGAGGTCGACTCCGGCGGCCCCGGCCGCCACCGGGGCGGCGTCGGCGCCTCGAGCTGCTTCATCCCCTACGACACGCCCGCCGGCGCGGTGCACCTCGTGGTGTCGGCCAATGGCAAGGCCGTCCCCCAGGCGCCCGGGCTGTCCGGGGGCTACCCGGCGGCGACCCAGTGGGACGTGCTGGTCCGCGACTCGTCCGCGCGCCGCCAACTGGCCGAGGGCACCATCCCGTCCCGGCTGGAGGACCTCGGCGGCCGGCCGGACACCCTGCCGCCGCACCTGGAGACCGACCTCGGCGCGGACGACGTCTACTTCACCCACTGGCAGGGCGGCGGCGGGCTCGGCGACCCGCTGCTGCGCGAGCCGGAGGCCGTCGCCCGCGACGTGGCGCTGGGGAAGGTGTCCGCTCGGGGCGCCGAGCAGGTCTACGGCGTGCGCCTGCGAGGCCCGGGGGTCGACGTCCCCGGTACCGAACGCCTTCGCCAGCGGCTGCGGCGCGAGCGCGCCGGCCTGTCCTGAAGGGAACCACCATGGACGTGGACCTGAACCTCACGGTCGCCGCCGACGGGCACGTCGGGTGCCGACACTGCGGTGCCCGGGTCGGGACGTCGAGCGCCACCCCGCTCGACCTGGCGAGGCGCTCCGAGCGGCCGTCCACCGCCGCCGGACCGGGGGTGCATGCCGACCCCGCCCGGTTCACCGACCGCCCGATCGCCCTGCGCCAGGCGTTCTGCCCCGGCTGCCTGGTGCTGCTGCACACCGAGATCGTCCCCGCCGACGAACCCACGTATCGAGAATGGAGCCTGCGATGACCGCGCGTGGCCTGGCAGGAAAGGCGGTCGTCGTCACCGGCGCCGCCCAGGGAATCGGCGCGGGCTACGCCCGCCGGCTGGTCGAGGAGGGCTGCCACGTCGTGCTCGCCGACCGCAACGCCGACGCGGTGCGCGCCACCGCCGCCGGCCTGACCGGCCCCGGCAAGGCGACCTGCGCCGTGGTGGACGTGGCCGACCCGGACAGCTGCGCGGCCCTGGCTCGGCTGGTCGAGGACGAGCACGGGCAGCTCGACGGACTGATCAACAACGCGGCGGTGTTCTCCACGATCGAGATGAAGCCGTTCTGGGAGATCACTCCCGCCGAGTGGGACGCCGTCCTCGCCGTCAACCTCAAGGGGCCGTGGCTGGTCGTCTCCGCGCTGCTGGCGCCGCTGCGCAGGTCCGGCTCGGCCAGCGTGGTCAACGTGGGCTCCGACGCCGTCCTCATGGGCCGGCAGGGCTACCTGCACTACGTGGCGAGCAAGGGCGGCGTGCAGGGCATGACGTACTCCATGGCCCACGAGCTCGGTCAGTTCGGGATTCGGGTCAACACGCTCTCGCCCGGACCGGTCTACACCGAGGTCCCCCGAGGCACCGTCAGCCCGGCGCAGCGACAGGCGATGATCGACGCGCAGGCGCTGCACCGCACCGCCGACCCCGACGACATGGTCGGGCTCGCCGCCTTCCTGCTCTGCGACGACAGCGCCTACCTCACCGGCCAGACCATCAGCGTCAACGGCGGCCTGGTGCACCGATGAGCGACGACATCCGTGAGCTGGTCAGCCTCGCCTCCCGCATCCTCGGAACCGCCGACCAGGGCGACCTGATCTGGGGGCACGCCTCGGCGCGCGACCCGGGGGGACGGGGGGCGTGGCTCAAGGCCAGCGGCTGGAGCCTGGACGAGACCACTCCGGACCGGGTCCAGCTGGTCGACGAGGACGGCACCGTGCTGGACGGCGACGGGCCGCGACACAGTGAGTACCCGATCCACACCGAGATCCTCGCCGCCCGGCCCGACGTGGGCGCCGTGGTACACACCCACTCGCCGTACGCGGTCGCGCTGGCCGCCGCCGGGGTGGAGCTGCTGCCGGTCAGCCACGCCGCCAACTACTTCGTGCCACCGTCCGTACCGAGGTTCACCGCCACCGCCGACCTGATCCTGACCCGCGAGCTGGGCCGGCGGCTCGCCGCCACCCTCGGCCAGGCCACCGCGGTGTTCCTGGTCAACCACGGCGTCGTCACGGTCGGGCCCGACCTGCGCCACGCCACCGTCGCCGCCGTCCTCCTCGAACGCGCCGCCCACCAGCAATGGCTCACCCGCGGCTTCGGCGGCTGGCCGACCTGGTCCGGACCGGAGGAGTCCCTCGCCAAACGCGGCCACATCTACCACGACCAGGCCGTCATCCAGGTGTGGGACCACCTGGTCCGCCGACTGGGGCTCTAGATCACGTAGCTCTCCAGGGTCTCGGGCACGAAGAGCTCGTCGGGGGCGAGGCGGCGGTCGGTGAGGCCCTGTTCGTGGACGTAGCGGAGGAAGACGCCCAGGGTCGCGCGGTTGGGTTCGAGTCCGTAGGGCCAGAAGTCGGTGCCGAGCAGTTGTCTGGTCCGCTCCACCTCGTCGTAGAGCCAGGGCAGCATGTAGCGGTTCGCGGCGGTCTCGTTCATCCGCTCCTCGGTGGCGGCCTTGGCCCGCTCGAAGGCCGTGTAGAGCGAGCGGGCCAGCCATCGCCCGCGCTCGTACACGTCGCGGCGGAGCACCACCAGGTGCATGATCGGGAAGATGCCGGTCTCGGCGGCGTAGCGCTGCTCGGCCGCGCGCGGGTCCTCGAACAGCCGCCGGACCTCGGGGCGGCCCTCGAGCAGGGGGCGCGGGGTGCGTGGCGCGTAGAGCGCGTCGATCTCCCCGGTGACCAGCATGTCGGCCAGCGTGCGGTCGGGTGGGATCGGCGCGATGTCGATCTCGGGTGGCAGGCTGAGCCGTTGCTTCTCCACCCGCCCCGGCCGGTGCATACCGCCGGTGCGGTAGCGCACCGAGGACACCGGGACGTCGTAGTGGTCGGCGAGGATGCCTCGGATCCACACCGCGGCGGTGAGCTGGTACTCGGGCACGCCGACGGTCCGCCCGACCAGGTCGGACGGTTTCTCGATGCCGCTGTGGGCGTGGATGTAGATGCCGTTGTGCCGGAACGCGCGCGACGGGAACACCGGGATGGCCCGCATCGGCGTGCGCTCCGGGTCCGCCGCCAGCGCGGTGACGTAGGAGGACAGCGACATCTCGGCGGCCTCGAACTCCTGGTGGCGCAGCATCCGGAAGAAGGTCTCCTCGACCGGCAGGCACAGGTAGGTCAGGTCCACCCCCTCCGGGCGCACCGAGCCGTCCGCGAGCGGCTGCGTGCGGTCGTAGTCCCAGCAGGCCAGGGTGATCGGGATGCGGGTCATGCTGTCCCTTCTGACGGCGACGGGCCCATGCGTGCCTGACGGGCGTGACGGGCCTGACGGAGTGCGGCGGCGGCCAGGCCACCGACCAGGCACACGGCGCCGAGCACGGCGAACACACCGGCGACCGGCCAGGCGGCGGCGACCAGGGCGGCCACCAGCAACGGCCCGACGAACGAGCCGACCCGCCCGACGCCGAGCGCCCAGCCGACGCCGGTGGAGCGGATCGCCGTCCGGTACGCCACCGCGGCGAGGCCGATGACGCCCGAGCTGGCGCAGCCCAGGCCCACGCCGATCAGGATCTGCATCCCGATCACCCCGGAGACCGACGGGGCGGCCACCCCGATGCCCGTGACACCGGCCGCGGCCAGCGCGAACGCCGAAGGGAGGACCCGCCGGACACCGAACCGGGTGATCAGCCAGCCGCCGGCGGCCGTGGCGACGACGCTGCCGGCGTTGAACAGCGCCAGCGCCACCGCCGTGCGTGCGACCGGCACGCCGAGCGGGGCGAGCAGCGTGGGCGTCCAGGAGGAGTTGACCACGAGCACCCCGAACGAGGTGAAGGACGCGGCCCACAGCAACAGGGTGTTCGCCCGGCGCCCGGTGGCGAAGAGCTGGCCCACCGGGGCTCGCCGCTCCCGCTGTTCGACACCGGTGAAACGGGTGGACGCGTCGATCGTCAGCTCCGGGGCGACCCTGGCCAGGGTGCGCGCGATCCGCCGCACCGGCGCCCGGCGTGCCACCAGGAAGACCGGCGACTCGGGCAGCGACACCACGACGACCACCGCGACCACGAGCGGCGCGATCCCGCCGACCAGGAACAGGCCGTGCCAGCCCGCGGTGGGGATCAGCCGGCTGCCCAGCAGCCCGGCGAGCACACCGCCGACCGGGAAGCCGGCGAAGAGCAGACCGGCGACCGTGGCGCGGCGGTGGGCCGGCACGAACTCCGAGGCGAGGCTGATCGCGGACGGTATCGCGGCACCGAGCCCGAGCCCGGTGGCGAACCGAAAGGCCAGCAGCGCCGTGACGGCGTTCGCGGCCATCGTGGCCAGCGTGAACGCACCGAAGCAGAGCACCGCCGCGACCAGGACGACCTTGCGACCCACCCGGTCGGCCAGCGGCGCGAGCACCAGGCCGCCGATCGCCATGCCCGCGATCGCCGCCGAGAAGACCGCGCCCAGGCTGGCCGCCGGGATGCGCAGGTCGGCGGCGATGGCCGGCGCCGCCAGCCCGATGATCTGCAGGTCCATCCCGTCGAACAGCGCCACCAGCGCGCACAGCACCACCACCAGAGCCCTGACCGGGCCGATGCGCGGCCGCCCCATCAGCTCGCCGAGGTGGACCGTCCCGGTCATCGTCGACCTCCCTGGCGTCCGCCCCGCGCCGGCAGTTCCGACCCACCGTACAGCCCAGCGCGGCGGGCGATCGCAAAAGCGAAACAAATACTAGCCGTTCGGATTGAAGCTGTTGTAGTCTCCTGACGCTGCTACTGGCGAGGAGGCGCGGCCGCGATGTTGAAGCCCGAAGAGAACGAGCTGTTGTGTCGCGTCGGCCCCGACACCGGCATGGGTGGGCTGCTGCGGCGCTACTGGCTGCCGGTCGCGTGCGGCGACGAGCTGGTTGCCGGCGGCGCTCCGATTCGAACCAGGCTGCTTTCGGAAGACCTGGTTGCGTTTCGTGATCCGGGCGGCCGGGTGGGGGTTCTGGACGAGCACTGCCCGCACCGGGGGGCGTCGCTGAGCCTGGCCCGCAACGAGGAGTGCGGCCTTCGCTGCATCTACCACGGCTGGAAGATCGGCGCGGACGGTCGGGTTCGGGAGACGCCGTCCGAGCCGGAGTCGAGCTCGTTCCGGCATCGGATCAGGCACGCGGCGTACCCGGTCCACGAGAGCGGCGGCCTGGTGTGGGCCTACCTCGGCTCGCAGGACGCGCCGGAGCCTCGGGCCTTCGAGTGGACGCTGTTGCCCGCCTCCCATTACGTGGTGTTCAAGGCGCGGGTGGCCTGCAACTGGGTCCAGGGGCTGGAAGGCGTGATCGACTCCGCGCACCTGACGCACCTGCACAAGGACCTGTTCTTCCGGGCCGGCGACGCGGCCGGCGGTGAGCGGCTGGGGTCGATCTCGATGGACGGAAGCCCTCGGCTGGAGATCGAGGACACCGCGTACGGCTTCCGTTACGCCGCGTTGCGGCGGGCCGGGGACGAGGCCAGCCGGCTGGTCCGCCTGTCCCATTTCGTGGCGCCGTGTTTCGGCCTGTTCGCCGGGCCGATGGCGCTGCCCAGCGTGCAGGCGTACGTGCCGGAGGACGACCACAACACGGCGATGTACTTCGTGATCGCCGACCGGGAGAACCCCATCGGCGAGGACCTCAGGGCCGCGCTGCGCACGGCGCTGGGCATGGTTCCCGGGGTCGACCTGGACGCCGGGCTGCGCCGGGTCCGGCGCGCGGAGAACGGGTGGCTGCAGGACCGCGAGGCGATGGGGCGGGGGGAGACCTTCACCGGAATCGCGGGCGTGAACGCCGAGGACCAGGCCGTCCAGGAAAGCATGGGCAGGCTTTACGACCGCGGCCGTGAGCATCTCGGCACCAGCGATGTGGCGGTCATCCGGATGCGCCGCATCATGATCAATGCGGCTCGCCGGTACCTGCGGGGCGAGCGGGACGATCTGGTCGGGCTCGGCGCCGGCGCGCGGACCGACGAGCTGTGCGGGTTCGAACGGCTGGCCCCGGCGGCCGTCCCGTGGCAGGAACTGGTCGGTGCCGATGCCTGAGCGGCTGGTGTGGCGGGCCGGCGACGCGGAGGCGACGACCGCGCAGCTGCTCGACGACGTGCGCCGGCTCATCGTCGAGGCGCGCGAGCGCGGCGAGGACCCCGGGGAGCTGGTCGTGGACGAGGCGACCCGGCGAGTGCTGGACCTGACCAAACGGCGTGAGGTGCAGCGCGGCCAGCCCGTGCTGGTGCTCGGGCTGCGCGTGGTGAGCGAGGAGCGGTCCCGATGAGCGTGCACGTCGGTCGAGAGGCGGATTTCGCCGAGGGGGACCGCAGGCTCGTCGTGTCCGGCGACACCCAGATCGGGGTGTTCCGGTTGAGCGACGGGTTCGTCGCCTACGAGAACAAATGCGTGCACCAGGGTGGCCCGGTGTGCCAGGGGCAGTATTTCCCGAAAATGGAGGCCGTCCTGGACGCCGAGGGCCGGGTGCTGGGAGAACGGGCGAACCCCGGGATCGCGCATCTGGTGTGTCCGTGGCACAGCTGGGAGTACGACATACGCACCGGGCGGATGGCCGCCGATCCCAGGATTCGGCTGCGTCGTTTCGAGGTGGTCTGCCGGGATGGCGAGGTCTACGTTGTCGCCTGAGCGAGCGGCCGAACTGTTGGAGTCGTATGTCGACGAGCCGGACCTGGTCGGCGACGACGAGGTCAGCCGACTTTTCACCGCGGCATTCCGGCTGTTCGTCCACCGCGCCCGCCAGGGACTGCATCCATTCGCCGGCGACGTCACGGCCACCGACGTGGTGATCGCGGCGACCGCGATGCTGCGCCAGCAGAACCTGGAGGTCTTCGAGCTCGCACTGTGGCAGAGCTTCGGCGGGCAGCCGTGGGTGGGCGCGGACGGGAGGGAATGACGATGTCCTTGTACGACCGAAGCCAGGTGCCGGTCCCGAACATGCTCACGAACGCGCGCAAACAGGCCGAAGAACGCAACCTGTACGACTTCACGATTGTCGACGTCGACTCGCACCACTACGAGGACACGTCGACCTGGCAGACCCTGGTGCCCTACATCGAGGACGACGGCATCAAGGCGTGGGCCAGGCACCAGTTCGACAGGCAGATGGCCACCCGCGCGGTCGGGGCGCCGATCGGCGACCAGGAGCTGGCCGGCCGCATCCTGCGCGGCGGGCTGGACGTCCCCGACGAGCTGCGCGCGGACCGGCACGACGGTCGAAACCCGCTGGTGGCGCGCACGCTGTGGGCCATGGACAACCTCGGCATCGACTACACCGTGCTGTTCCCCACCGTCATGTTGACCTTGGGGCTGCACCCGCAGGTGGAGGTCGAGGTCGCGCTCGCCCGCGCCTATGCGCGGTGGCTGACCCGTGATGTCCTGACCCGGGACGGGCGGATTCGGACGATGGTCTACCTCCCGTTCAACGACCCGGCCGCCGCGCTGCGCATGGTGCGCGAGTTCGCCGACGAACCCGGCGTGGTCGGTTTCATGGTGACCAGCGTCCGCTACCGCCAGGTGCACGCCAACGAGTACGTGCCGGTGTACGCGGAGCTGCAGGAGCGGGGCATGCCGCTGGCGTTCCACGCCGCGTACAACTGGCACGACCGGTCGATGGGAATGCTCAACAAGTTCATCTCCGTCCACGCCCTGGGTTTCACCACCACCAACATGATCCACCTCACCAACATGGTGATGAACGGTATTCCGGAGCGTTTCCCCGGCCTGAAGGTGGTGTGGGTGGAAAGCGGCCTGGCCTGGATACCGTTCCTGATGCAGCGGCTGGACAACGAGTACCTGATGCGCTCCAGCGAGGCCCCGATGCTGACCCGGCTGCCCAGCGAGTACATGCGGGACATGTACTACTCCTCGCAGCCCATGGAGCGCACGGCGAAGATCGAGGTCATCGAGAACACCTTCGACATGATCAATGCCGAGCGGCGCCTGCTGTACTCGTCCGACTATCCGCACTGGGACTTCGACACCCCCGCGGTGATCTACGACCTTCCTTTCCTGGGTGAGAAGGCCAAGCGCCGCATCCTGGGGGAGAACGCGATCGAGCTGTTCGGGCTCTGAGGAGAGACGGGATCATGGCAGAGATCTGCACGGTCATATGCACCTCGCATTCGCCGTACCTGTTCGCGTCCGCGCGAGAATGGCGGCAGGCGCGGGACGAACGGTCCAGGCAGGGCACGCTCGACGAGGCGGTCCCGCTCGACACGCCCGAGGAGAACGAGCGGAAGTTCCAGCGGTGCATGACCGCCCTGGCCACGCTGCGCGAGCGGCTCGACGCCGCGCGCCCCGACGTGCTGCTGGTGTTCGGCGACGACCAGGGCGAGCAGTTCAGCTTCACCAACTTCCCGGCGTTGGGGATCTTCGTCGGCCCGGGCTTCGAGGGATACAAGGTGTCCCGCTACTTCGGGCTCCCGATCATCGGGACGGCGCGGCCGACCAGGCCGAAGAGCATCGAGCACTGGGTCGCGGTCAAGGGCCATCCGAACCTGGCCAGGTACCTGATGGAGACCCTGACCGAGGACCGGTTCGACCTGGCCTTCTGCACCGGGCTGGCGGACATCGAGGAGGGCATGGGCCACGCCTTCATGCGCCCGTCCTACTACCTGCGCCCGGACTACGACCTGCCCACCGTCCCGTTCTTCATCAACTGCTACTACGCGCCGCAGCCGACCGGGCTGCGCTGCTACCAGCTGGGCCGCGCGGTCCGGGCCCGGATCGAGGCGTGGGACCAGGACCTGCGGGTCGCGGTGATCGGCTCGGGCGGGCTGTGGCACACCCCGGGCATGGCCGACGCCGGCCTGGACGAGGAGTTCAACAGGGGAGTCCTGGAGGCCGTGCGCCTCGGCGACGCACGGGCGATGGCCGACCACTTCGACGGCTGGGCGCTGGGCGCCGCGAACGTCTCGGACCGGGACACCGAGGCGTTCGCGGTGGCCAGCGGCGGGACGGGCATGCGAGGCGGGCTGGGCAGCGGCAGCGGGGAGACCCGCAACTGGATAGCGGCCTCGGCGGTGGCCGACGGGGCGGCGGGCACCGTCGTCGACTACGTGCCCGTCTACGACTCGCCGGTCGGTATGGCCTTCGCCCACTGGGAGCGGCCGTGACCGGGACGGGGTGCTGACCATGTACCACGGCGTCGCCGTCATCGACACCCACGGACACATGTCCACACCGCCACAGTTCCGCGCCTACGCCTACAACCTGATCGCGCTGCGCAGCCCGGCCGCGATGCGGCTGAGCATCCCCGACGAGCAGATGGACGGGGCGCTGCGCCGCCACCTGCGGATCATGGACGAGCGCGCCATCGACCTGCAGCTCGTCTCCCCCCGACCGGTGGCGATGATGCACTGGGAGCGGCCGTTCCTGGTCCAGGCGTGGACCGAGACCACGAACGACGTCATCGCGTCGCAGTGCCGTGCCCATCCGACCCGGCTGGCGGGGGTGGCGCAGCTGCCGCAGAGCTCCGAGTGCGACACCGCCAACTGCGTCGCCGAGCTGCAACGGCGGGTGGCCGAGGGCTTCGTGGGCGCGCTGGTCAACCCGGACCCCGGCGCGGACCGCCGCACGCCCGCGATGAGCGAGCCGTACTGGTTCCCGCTCTACGAGGCGGCGCAGGACCTGGGGGCGACGCTGGTCGTGCACCCGTCGATCAGCCGCGACCCCCGGCTGGAGGCCGTCTCCCACGGCTACCAGCAGCACAACATGGCCGAGGAGACGCTCGCGACGATGCATCTCGAACAGGGGGAGGTGTTCGAGCGCTACCCCGGCCTGCGGGTCCTGGTGTGCCACTGCGGCGGCGCGCCGCGCCGGCTGCTCCAGGCGGGGCAGCGACTGCGGGTGGGCGCCTCGGAGGTGGTGGTGCGGTCCAGCGCCGAACGGGAAGGCGGCCAGGTCGGCATGCCGGTCACCGAGGTGGCGCGGACCCGGCGGGACCTGCGCGCCAACCTGTTCTTCGACACCTGCGCCTACGACCCGGACTTCCTCGCGACGGCGATCAGGCAGCGCGGGGTGGCCCAGATGGTGTTCGGCACCGAGGCCCCCGGCGCCGGCACCGGCGTGCTCAACCCGGTCACCGGCCGCCCCTCCGACGACCTGGTGCCGGTGATCGACGCGATGGACTTCCTCAGCGCCGAGGACCGAACCCAGATCCTGCACCACAACCCCCGCGCCGCGTTCCCCCTGTTGCCCGAGCCCCAGGCGAGGAAAAGCCGATGAACGAGCCGTTGCTGCTTGTGCCCGGTCCGTGCACCGTCGAGCCCGACGTGCTCGCCACCCTCGGGCGGCCCGTCCCGCTTCACTACGGACCGCACTGGACGGCCACCTACGACCGGCTGCGGCGGCAGCTGGCGGAGGTGTTCGGTACCGCCGGCGAGGTCCACCTGTTGTTCGGGCCCGGCTCGGCCGGCATGGAGATGACCTTGGGCAGCGTCCTCGCGCCCGGCGACGAGCTGGTCGTGGTGGTGGAGGGCATCTTCGGGCAGCGGCTGGTCGAGATCGCGCGGACGTTGGGCCTGGTCGTGCACGAGCTGCGCACCGAGGGCACCCGGCCGGCGGGCGGTGAGGAGCTTGCCGCGATGCTGGGCGGGCACCCGGCCGTTCGGGCGGTCGCGATGGTGCACCACGAGACGGGGACGGGCGTGCTCACCCCGGTCGAGCGGCTGTGCCGCACCGCCAGGGCGGCGGGGCTGATCACCGTGGTGGACGCGATCTCCTCGCTGGGCGGCGCGCCGCTGCGGATGGACGACTGGGGTGTCGATCTGTGCGTCACGGTGGCCAACAAGTGCCTCGGCGGGCCGGTCGGGGTGGCGCCGGTCGCGGTGGGTCCCCGCGCGCTGGAGCTGATCAGCGCCCCGCCCGCGCGGCGGCGCAAGGCGGTCGGGTGGTACCTCGACCTGGCCACCTGGCACCGCTATCAGGACATGTGGTCCAGCTGGCACCCGCACCCGACCACGATGCCCGGCAACGTGGTGCACGCGCTCGCCACCGCGACGGACCGGATCTTCGAGGTCGGGCTGGACGCGCACCATCGGCGGATCGCCGCCGCCGCGCGGCAGGCCCGGGGTGGGCTGCGCGCCCTCGGCCTGTGCACCCTGGTGCCGGACGAGATCGCCGCCCCGGCGGTGACCTCGGTGCGGGCGCCGGACGGCATGGACGTCGACCACTACCTGCGATGGCTGGTCGACAAGCACGGCATGCTGGCCGCGGCCGGGCTGCCCCCGCACGCCGGCGCCTCGTTCCGGGTCGGGCACATGGGCCGGGCCGCCGAGCCAGGGGTCGTCACCGACTGGTTGGACGCCACCCGGGACTACCTGCGCATCGAGGGCATCGGGGCGCGGTCGTGACCGGCGCCGACGCGCTGCTGGACGCCCTCGCCGACGGCGGCGTGCGGGCCATCTTCACGGTGCCCGGGGTGCAGCTCGACGCGCTGTTCGACGCCCTGGCCCGTCGGGACGGCGCGTTCCGGGTCTGGCACACCCGCCACGAGCAGGCCACCTCGTACATGGCCGACGGCTACACCCGGGTCAGCGGCGAGCCGTCCTGCTGCCTGGTCGTTCCCGGACCCGGGCTGCTCAACGCCACCGCAGGCCTGGCCACCGCGTACGCCCGCAACACCCCGATCCTGTGTGTGGCCGGGCAGATCCCGTCGGCCACCATCGGCGCGCAGCTCGGCCAGCTGCACGAGCTGCGGGACCAGGCGGCCGCGCTGCGCGCCGTGGTGAAGTGGTCCACCACCGTGATGCGGCCCGGCGAGCTGGGTCCGGCGGTGGCCGAGGCACTGCGCCGGATGCGCACCGGCCGTCCGCGCCCGGTCGCCGTGGAGGTGCCCCCCGACGTGCTGGAAGCGGCCCGCCCGCCGACCGACCGGGCCGCGACCGACCCGGCCGGCCCGGCCGACCCGAGCGACGCGTGGACGCCGGACCCGGATCCGGACGACCTGGACCGGGCCGCCGCGCTGCTCACCGCGGCGCAACGGCCGTTGGTCCTGGCCGGCGGCGGGGTGCTCGTCGCGGGCGCCTGGGACGAGCTGCGCGAGCTGGCCGAGCGCGCCGGCGCCCCGGTCGTCATGACGGCCGACGGCAAGGGCGCCCTCGACGCGCGCCACCCGCTGGCCTGCGAGCCGACCCTCGGACCTCGCCTGACGCCCACCGCGGACGTGATCCTGGCCGTGGGCACCCGCCTCGGCCTCCCGATGGGCCGGCGGCTGCCGTTCGGGCCCGACCAGAGGCTGGTCAGGATCGACGCGGACGCGGCCGAGCTGCGCCGCGAGGTCAGCCCCGAGATCGCCATCCACGCCGACGCCCGCCTCGCCCTCGCCCAGCTCGCCGAGCGACTGCCCCGCTCCGGCCGAACCCCGAGCTGGCCCGACCTGACCCGGCTGCGGGAGGACGCGGCGGCCACGGTGCTCGCCCTGAGGCCGCAGGCCCACTACGGCGAGGCGATCCGCCGCGCCGTCCCCGAGGACGGCATCGTCGTGGCCGGGATGACCCAGATCGGGTACTGGTGCCGGCTCGGCTTCCCGGTGTGGCGGCCGCGAACCTTCCTCACACCCGGTTACCAGGGCACGCTCGGCTTCGAGCTGCCCACCGGGCTCGGCGCCCAGCTCGCCGCGCCGGACACCCCGGTGGTCGTGCTGGCCGGCGACGGCGGGTTCCTGTTCAACGTCCAGGAGCTCGCCACCGCGGTGCTGCACGACATCCCGGTGGTGGCCGTGGTGTTCAACGACGGCGCCTACGGCAACGTCCGGCGTACCCAGATGGAGCGGTTCGACGGACGCTGCATCGCCTCGGAGCTGCACAACCCGGACTTCCCGGCGTTGGCGGAGTCGTTCGGGGTGCGCGGGGTCCGCGCGGTCGGTCCGGACGCGCTGGAGCGTGCCCTCGGCGCCGCGATCGAGGCCCGCCGGCCCACGGTGATCGAGGTTCCGGTCGGGCCGATGCCCGACCCGTGGGCGATGCTCACCATGAAACACGAACGAGTAAGTCGTTAATGTTTTGTTTCGAAATTGATTCAAGTTGGATAGCGGGTCACGGCTTGCTGGTAGTACTTCGCGGCGGGTTCTTCCAAGATCCCGTAGACGCGCAGGAAGAGCTGGTGGGCAATTCGACCCCGCCAGTCGTTCGGGAGCAGTCGGGGATGCAGGTCCGGATCATGGAATGAGGCGTTGCGATAGCCGTAGAGCACCTCGACCCGCAGCGCGAACGAGTCCTGGTCGCTGAGATCGGCCAGCGCCGCGTCGTCGAACCGGGAGTAGCGGTCGATGAACTCGGCGTACTCCTCGTTGAGGCGCCGCAGGTCCCAGCAGCGGTTCGCCATGACCCGGTCGTGCTCCGCGGAGATGCTGCTCGCGACCAGCGGGTCCAGCCGCAGCTCGGGCTCCTCGCCGATCTCCTCCAGCGCCGCGTCGAGCCGGTCGTGGCTACAGATCCAGGTGGAGGTCGCCAACGGCCCGAACCCGTGCCAGTCCAGGATGCGGCGGATGCGGATGCGGGTGGCGCGACGGGCCTCCGGCACCGTGTAGATGATCATTCGCCATCTGCCGTCCCACAGGTCACCGTCGCGCCGGTAGAGCCGGCCCTCGCCGGCCCGCATGAGCTGGCTGGTCTGGTCGGTCATGGTGATCACGCTGCGCCGGCCCTCGCGCTGCACCGCTACCCAGCCCTCCCGGCGCAGGCGCGAGATGACGACCCTGGTGGCGTCGGGGGACGTGCCGAAGGCGCCCATGAGCTCGGCCATGGCCTGCATGCTGATGCGGCCCGTGTCGTGCCGGACGAACCCCCCGAGCAGGTCCAGGACGATCTCACGGGCCGGAATGGTCGGCCGGTCCCCGGTCGACCCACTTGTTCGCGTGCTACCCACGGCGGCCCCTCGGTGAGCTTCGGTTCCCTCGAACTATAGGCAGTCCCCCGGGGTGCCCTCGTCGCCGCGCCGGGCTGCCCGGCCGAGATCAATATGAAACTAGTAGTTGCCGGACGGATAGATTTCGTTTCATACTGAGTGTCCTCCGTCACACCATGGGAGCTGCGCAATGTTCCGTTGGGTTGTTGCCGCCTTCCTCACCCTGTACACGATGATCAACGTCGTGGACCGGGTCGCGATCTCGGTCGGGACCGAACCGATCACCCGTGAGCTGGGCCTCAACCCCGCGCAGTGGGGGTTGGTGCTGGGGGTCTTCTTCGTCGGCCTGGTACCGGCAACGATCGCGACCGGCTACCTCGCCGATCGCCACGGCGCCCGGCGATGGCAGCTCATCGGCGCGACCTCCTGGTCGCTGCTCACCGCGGCGACCACCCTGGTCAACAGCTTCGGAGCGCTCCTGGTGGTGCGGTTCCTGTTCGGGGTCGGCGAGGGGCCCGGCGGCTCCGTCGGCGGCCGGGTGATCGCCAACTGGATTCCGGCCCGGCAACGCGGCAGGACGTTCAGCATGATCATGGTCGGCATCCAGCTGGCCCCGGCCCTGGGCGTCCCGCTGATCGCCTGGATCATGGTCGAGCTGGGCTGGCGCCCGGCGTTTCTCATCCTCGGCGGTGTCGGCCTGCTGTGGGTGCTGGCCTGGCGGGTGATCTTCACCGACGATCCGGCCCGCAACCGATTCGTCGGCGAACGCGAGCTCGCCGTCATCCAGCGGGGCATCACCACACCCGAGCACCTGCGGGCCGTCCCGGAAACCGGGCTCCGTCCCGACAGGATGAGGACCCTCGCCGGGTGCTTCTGGGGAATGTTCTGCACCGGCTACCTTCTCTACTTCCTGCTCACCTGGTTACCGGGCTACTTCTCGATGGCTCGAGGGCTGGACCTGAAACAGATGGGTGTGGCGGCGAGCCTGCCCTGGCTCGGTGGGGTCCTCGGCGTGCTGCTCGGGGGGCTGCTCACCGACCGCATCCTGGCCCGAACCGGCCGGTTCCGCTGGGCGCGGGCCTATCCGGCCTCGGCGGCCCTGCTGGTGTCCGCGATCGGCCTCTACATCTGCGCGAGCGCCGTCTCCCTTCCCGCCGCCATCGCCCTGCTCGCCCTGGTCAGCTTCTGCCTCGGCTGGATCGGCCCCGTGCTCAGCTCCGTCGTGCTCGACGTGACCTGGCGGCGCGCCGGCCTGTTCTCCGGCGTCAGCCAGGCGCTCGAGGCCACCGCGGGCGTCGTCGCACCGGTGCTCACCGGCGTCATCGTCAACCGATCCGGCTCGTTCGACCTCGCGTTCACCATCGCCGCCCTGGTCGCGGCCAGCGGGGCCGTCGCGGTCTTCGGCCTGGTCCGGCACGCGGGCGACGCGTCGACGGCGCCGGAACGCCAGAAGGAGTCACGGTGAGACACGCTCACTTCGCGAGTTGGCCCGGCGCGTAACTCCGCTCGACATGGCCCTTGAGGTCGTCGGGATAGAAATAGACGGGCCGGAGGTTGCCGCTCGCGTAGCGTTCGGCCTGGTCGTTGAAGTGCGGCGAGTCGGGATGTCCGCTCGCGCCGCCCGTGGTGACAGCCCAGGCGCGCACCTTCGGCCCGAACTCCACGGTCGCCACGAAACTGTTGCCGCTGGTGCCGTAATAGCGCTTCGTGCCGGGCCAGCGCTTCGCCGCGAATGACGCGAGGGAGCCCCACCGGGCGGAGGTGAACGGCACCGGGATGCTCGGCTTGGCATCGTCGAACTTCTGGACGATCGCGCCGTCGTTGCGCTGGAAGCGGTTGATCTCGCCCCACGGCACCTGCCAGCCGCCGAAATCCTGCGTGAGCCGGTCCATCGCCGATTCGAGCGCCGCGAGCCGCTGCGCATCGGTGGCGCGGTCGGCCATGTAGTCGGATACCGACAAACCCGCGGCCGCGGCCGGCCGGGCCGAGGTCGCCCAGAGTGCCTCGGCCCAGAAAACGGCCAGCGAGGTCGGGGTCGATGCCGTGGCCCAGCGATAGTCCCAGCCGCGCAGCAGGCCGATCGGGCCGGCGAGCTTCGCCTTGTGCAGATCGCCCTCGGGGAGGCGGTCCCACCCCGCGACCAGCCCCGGCACGAGCCGGGCGAAGCCGGTGAGATAGGGATCGAAGGCGGCCGCGATCAGCGTCTCCGGCGTGAAGTCGGTTCGGGCGCTCAGCACCCGGACCGCGTGCGGCCCGCGCGCGTTCTCCCCGGCACCGTCGAAATAGCGGGGATAGTTCGCGGCCTTGGGGCTGTCCGGGCCGGCGGCGGTCCATGGCCAGTTGTTCGAGTTGAACGCCCAACCATTCTTCGGATTCACCACCTGGGGCAGGCTTTCGAGGCTGTGCAGCTCACGCCAGTCGGTCGCCGGATCGCTGCCGTCGACGGGTTTGCGATAGTCGAACCGATCGTCGCGCACCGGCATGAACTGGGGCATCAGGAAGGCGATCTCGCCCTTCGAGTCCGCGAACAGCGTGTTGTTCGAGCTGTTGGCCTTGAGTCCGGCCACCTCGAGGAAGCCCGCGTAGTCCCGCGCCTTGGTGCGCAGGAAGCTCTGCTGCAGCGCCTCGATCGGCTTGTTCATCAGCGCGAACGCGATCCATCTGCCGTCCGCCTCGCGCACGATCGGGCCGTGGTGCGTGGCGAAGGTGGTGAAGCTGCGCTGCGCAGGCCGGCCGTCCTCGGTGCCGTAGGACAACGTGATCGTCTTCGTCGTCACCGGCCGCAGCGCGTCGCCGTAGCGGTAGGAGTGGCTGCCGTCCGTCCCGGTCACGATCGTCTCGGCGAACTGGTCGGCATTGTCGACCCCACTCGACGTGTGCATCCATCCGGCGTCGGCGTTGAACCCCTGGTAGATGAAGAACTGGCCCCAGGTGGCGGCGCCGTAGACATTGAGCCCTTGCTCGCTGGTGACGTGTTGCTCGGAGCGGAAGAAGAAGCTGGTGTGCGGGTTGATCAGGAGCAGCGCGTGGCCGTCCCGGGTATGGCTCGGCGCGATGGCCATGCCATTCGAGCCGGTGGGCTCGCGGAACAACAACCGGCGCTCGTCATCGGTCATCGGCACCGGGCGCTTGCCGTAGAAGGCCTCGACCTGGCTCAGTGGCGCTCGCTCGATGTCGCCGCCGATGCTGCCTTCGGAGAAACTCAGCGGCATCCACGGCTCGAACCGGTTGATGACGCGTGGACGCACCTCGGGATGCGTCGCGAGGTAATAGTTCAGCCCGTCCGCCCAGGCCTGCATCAGCTCGCGCAACCAGGCCGGGCACCGCTCGTAGTCTCCCTTCAGCACCTCGGGGTCGATGAACAGGCGCTGGCGCAGGTCCTGCCAGATCGCGCTCTCACCCTCGGCCTCGGCGAGGCGGCCGAGGCTGGTCAGATAGTTGGTCTCGATCCGGTTGAAGTCGTCCTCGGCCTGGGCATAGATCATCCCGAACACCGCGTCGGCGTCGGTCTTTCCCGAAACGTGCGCGATGCCCCAGTCGTCGCGGGTTATCGTCACGTGCTCCGCCCGCGCGCGTAGGCGGTCGAGATCGGGCGGGGTCTGCGTCTGCGTGGAAGTGGCGGTGCCACAGGCCGGCAGTCCCACCGCGACCGCCACGGCACCGGCGGCCAGTCCGGCCGCTCCGCCCAGGACGCGGCGTCGGCTCAGGCCCTTGTTCCGCGCGTTGTTCATATGTTGGCTCACCTTTTCGGGGTCGTCTTTGACCCATTCCGCCCCGGATCACGCCACACCACCGGCTCGGCATTGTCAAGATGGTCAGCCGGCGGGACTCAACCGTGCCTGGATGGCCCGCACCGACCGGCGGAGCGTGGCGGAGAGCTCTCGTTCGGTCGCCGTCTCGGTGTCGTCGCGTTCGAGCAGCAGCCGGGCCTGCGGGCCGGCGACGGTGACCGCGATCGGCGGCATCCTGGCGGGCCCGTGCACCGCCATCGCCAGCGCCGCCACGCCCGGTTCGGTGTCCTCCACGTTGCGTGCGTAGCCGCGCCGGCGGACCGCCTCCAGCTCGGTCTCCAGTGCCTCGCGCGTCGGGGTCGACGTCCGGCCGACGGTGAGCAGCGTCGGCTCCGGGTAGAGCTTGCGCAGCGCGACCACCGGCAGCGTGGCCAGCAGCGCGCGGCCGGCCGAGGCGGCGTGGGCGGGGAGCAGGTCGCCGACCCGGGACTCGACGCGCATCGTGTGCCGGGAGACGATCGTGTAGAAGAACCGCACGTTGCGGCCGTGCAGCGCGGCCAGGTGGACCGTCTCGCCGGTGGCCGCCTGGAGCTGGCGCAGCTGGTCCTGGGCGATCGCGATGTAGTCGGCGTCCGAGCTCTCCGGGCGCAGCGCGAGCAGCGCCGGCCCCAGGCAGTACGCGCGGGAGTCCGCCGCCCGGCGGGCGAACCCCCTGGCCTCGAGCGTCGCGAGCAGCCGGTGCACCACCGAGGTGCCCACCCCGAGGACCTCGGCCGCCCCGGAGACGGTGACCTCGCTGTGCACCCGCAGCAGCTCGATGAGCTGGAGCGCGCGGTCCACGGTTCGCAGCACGGGAACTGACATGGCCGCCAGTTTCCCCCATACCGGGATACTTTGCCCGGTTCGTGACTCATAGTGGGATGTTGAGGGGGACCGCGGCGGATCCCGCCGCGCCACCCGACCCGATAAGGCACGTACTCGATGACCAACAGCTCGAACAGCGACGTCCGAGGGGGCTCGACCGCGTCGGAGCTCGGCGGCGCGGGGAACACGGCCGACAGCCCGGCGGCCCGGCGCGCGGTGGTCAGCGGCGCGGTCGGATCCGCGCTGGAGTGGTTCGACTTCTCCGTCTACGGCGCGCTGTCCGCCACGGTGTTCCCGAAGCTGTTCTTTCCCGAGCTGGCTCCGGGGGTCGGCCTGCTGGCCAGCTTCGCCACGTTCGGCGCGGGGTTCTTCGCCCGGCCGCTCGGCGGGCTGGTCTTCGGTGTGCTGGGCGACCGGGTGGGCCGCAAGCGGGTGCTCACCTGGACGCTGCTCCTGATGGGCGCGGCGTCGACCTTGATCGGGCTGCTGCCCACCTACGGCAGCGTCGGGTTCGTCGCTCCGCTGTTGCTGGTGATGCTCCGGTTCCTGCAGGGCCTGGGGCTCGGCGGCGAGGCCACCGGGTCCCAGCTGCTGTCCATGGAGCACGCGCCCGAGGGCAAGCGTGGCCGCAACGGCGCGCTGATGGCGATCGGCTCGCCGATCAGCCAGGTGGTCGCCACCCTGGCGCTCACCGCGCTGGCCGCGACGATGTCGGCGGAGGCGTTCGCCGGCTGGGGGTGGCGGGTCCCGTTCCTGTTCAGCGTCGTGCTCATCGGGGTCGGCGTCTACATCAGGGCGCGGGTGGCCGAGACCCCGCTCTTTCTCGCCGATGCGCGAGCCTCGGACAAAAGGGACCGGCCCTCCGCGCTGACGGTGTTCAGGACGCATCCGAGGATTCTCACCCTGCTCGTGCTGACCTGGGCCTCGTCGGCGTCGGTCTTCTACATTTGCGTCACCTTTGCCATCAGCTATCTGACCGGCACCCTCGGGCTGAGCAACAGCATCAGTTTCAGCCTGCTGCTGACCGGCAACGCGCTGTCCATCGCCGCCGGCGTGCTGGGCGGCTGGCTCAGCGACCGCATCGGCCGCCGGAAGGTCTTCGCCATCGGCACGGTCGGGCTGCTGGTGTCGGTCGTTCTGCTGTTCCCCCTTCTCGACCTGCGGAGCTGGTGGGCGAGCGCGGCGGTGATCAGCCTCGCGCTCTGCTCGGTGCAGCTGAACGCGGGGGTGCAGCCGGCGTTCTACGCGGAGGCGCTGCCGACCTCGGTGCGGTACACCGGATCCGCGATGGGGTACACCCTGGCGAACCTGATCTTCAGCGCGCCGACCCCGTTCATCGCCGCCTTTCTGCTCGGGCTCTTCGGGGGCAACCCGATCGGCGTCACGGGTTATGGGCTCGTGATCGTCATCATCTCGGCGGTGGCCCTGTACTTCATGCCCGAGCGCTACGACCGGCCGCTGGAGCGCTGATTATGTTGCTGACAGAATGCGTCGCGGTCGTCTCAGGCGCGGACAATGCCAAAGGCATCGGTTTCGCCATCGCCCGGGCTTTTGTCGCGCACGGGGCGCGGGTCGGGCTGATCGGGCTGGGTCAGCGCGAGCTGGCCGGGCTGAGCGACTCGCTGGTCGGTCCCGACCGCGCCGAGGCGGCGATCGGGATCGAGGCGGACGTGACCGACCCGCCGGCGGTGGCGTCGGCGGTGGACCGGGTGGTGGCCAGGTTCGGGAGGCTCACCACGGTGGTGGCGAACGCCGGCATCGTGGAGGGCACCGCGCTGGCGGACGTCACGCCCTCGGCGCTCGCCAGGATGGTCGAGGTCAACCTGGGCGGCGGGCTCAACCTGGTGCAGGCCGCGCTGCCGCACCTCGGCCCGGGCGGCTCGATCGTGACCATCGGCTCGATCGCGGCCCAGCAGGGCGGCGGCCTGCGCGGTGGCCCGCACTACGCGGCGTCCAAGGGCGCTGTCGTCTCGCTGACCCGCGCGATGGCGCGCGAGCTCGGCCCCAGGGGGATCCGCGCCAACACCATCCACCCGGGGATCGTCCGGACGCCGATGACCGAGGACGCCTCGCCCGAGCTGGAGGCTCGGCAGGCTCGCGGCGTCCCGCTCGGCCGGCTCGGCGAGCCCGACGACATCGCGGGCGCCGCCGTCTTCTTCGCCAGCGGCCTGTCCCGCTACACCACCGGCACGGATCTGGCCGTCAACGGCGGCTTGTACATCGGATGAGCACGATCGAGGAGGGCCAATGGCCGACGTGAAACCGGTAGTCACCAGGAGCGGCGAGGAAGAGCGCGGCACCGGCCAGTCCGGCGGCGCGGTGCGCATCTCCGGGGTGAGCGCGCAGCACACGCCCGCCACCAGGATCTGGTTCGGTCAGGTGTCGAACGAGCCGGGCTACCGGTCGCTTCCGCACCACCACGGCGAGGCCGAGACCGGCGGGTACGTGCTCCGGGGTTCGGCTCGGATCTACTGGGGGGAGGACTACTCCGAGTACCTCGACATGCGCCAGGGTGACTGGGTGTTCGTCCCGCCGTTCATGCCGCACGTGGAGGCGAACATGAGCACCACCGAGGAGCTGGTCTGGCTGACCGCGAGAACGCCGGAGAACATCGTGGTCAACCTGGAGGACGTGCCGGACGAGTCGCTCGCGGGCTACCGGCGGGCCTGAGCGGGATGAGACACGTCATCGTCACCGGTGCGGCGGGTGGGATCGGCTCCGCCGCGGTTCACGAGCTGTTGGCCGGTGGGTTCGCGGTCACCGCGATCGACCTGTCCACCGACGCGCTCGACCGGCTCCCGCACCACGCGCGCCTGCTGCCGGTCGCGGCCGACGTCACCGACAGCGGCGAGGTCGCCCACGCCGTCGCGGCCGGCATCGAACACCACGGCGCCCCATACGGACTGCTCAACATCGCCGGCAACAACCGACTCGGCCCACTCGAAGACATCACCGACCAGGACTGGCACTTCCTCATCGACGCCAACCTGACCAGCACCTTCCTCATGTGCCGAGAAGTCATGCCACACATG
>NZ_JIAI01000019.1 GCF_000620785.1 Actinospineispora acaciae DSM 45401
CCGACTCGCCGACCGCCGGGTCCACGCCGCGCAGGCCGACAATCGCGTTGCGCAGGATCGGCAGCAGCCCGTACATGGTCAGCGCCACGATCGCGGGCAGGTTCCCCAGCCCGAGCGGGGCGATCAACAGGCCGAACAGCGCGTAGGACGGGATCGTCAGGAAGATCCCGGCGATCGCCAGGACCACCGAGCGGGGCAGCTGGGTGCGGTAGGTGAGCACGGCCAGCGGGATGGAGATCGCCGTCGCCAGGGCCAGGGCGACGAGCACCAGCACCGCGTGGGCAACGGTCGCGGCCAGAACGTCGGGCCAGTTGCCGGCGAAGAACTCCGCAAACCCCATGTCGCCCCCTCACCGCGCGGCTCAGTGTGCAAGGTCACTATGCCGAACACCAGCGCCGTTTGCGTACCGCTATAAACCTTAGGGTGCGTATCACCATGGCCCAGGTCGATGTCGTGCTCGGCGACATCGATGCCAACGTCGAGCGTGCCGAGCAGGTGATCGGTGAGGCGGTGGCCCAGGGCACCGATCTGATCGTTTTCCCGGAGTTGCACATCACCGGGTATGACGTGGGTGGGGTGGACACGGACCTGTCCATCGCGCCGGACGACGACCGGTTGGTGCGGTTGTCGAAGGCGGCGGGGCGGGCCGGGGTGCTGTTGGGGTTCGTGGAGGCCGGGCACGGCATCCATACGTACAACAGCTCTGGTTACTACCTGGGCGGGGACCTGGTGCACCTGCACCGGAAGCTGTACCTGCCGACGTATCGAACCTACGAGGAACGCAAGCACTTCACGCCGGGGCCGAACCTGCGCGCGTTCGAGACCGAGTACGGCCGGATGGCCACGCTGATCTGCAACGACGCCTGGCAGCCGCCGCTGGCGTTCATCGCGACCCAGGACGGGGCGCGGGTGCTGCTGGTGCCGACCGCGAGCGCGCAGTCGAACTTCCCCCGGCGGTACGACTCGGCGGGGTACTGGCACGGGATCACCCGGTTCTACGGGCGGATGTTCCAGCTCTACGTGGTGTTCGTGAACCGGGTTGGGGTGGAGGGCGACCTGCGGTTCTGGGGTGGCTCGCACATCATCGACCCGTGGGGCGACGTGATGGCCGAGGCGCCGCTGGTGTCCGAGCACGTGTCCACCGCCGAGGTCGACCTGGCCGAGGTGCGCCGGCGCCGCCGGGAGATCCCACTGGTCAAGGAGGCCAGGTTGGGGTTGATCCAACGGGAGGTCGCTCGATTGGTGGATGAGGGCGGCGACTTGTGAGCTGGATCGCTCAGTAGGGTTGGGGCCATGACGCGGCGTACGTCCCCCGAGGGTTCCCGGCAGCTGATCACGGCCGGCAACGCGAAGCGGGCGGTCGCCGTGGGCAAGGTGCTGGCGCCGGTGCTGATCCCGGTGGCGGTGCGGGCGGCCGGGGTGGCGCGCGGGCTGTGGGACGAGCGGCGGGCGCGCCGGCTCGGAGTCGCGCCGGGCGAGCTGAACAGCTACTCCGGCCGGGGCGGCGCGCTGCACGCCCGGATCGCCGTGCTGGCCCGGTCGCTGCGCGAGCTCGGCGACCAGCGGTCCGCGTTCGTCGCGGCCACCGAGCCTCGGCTGGCCGACCTGGCCGCCGCCGTGCGCGCCGCCGAGCTGATGCCGACCGAGCGCCGCCGCGCCGCGCACCGGGCGGTGGCCGCCGAGCTGGACCGGATCGAGCCGGAGCTGCTCGACCTGCTCGGGGTGAACGGCTCATAGCGCGGCCGGTCCCGACCCGCGGTGCCGCCAGGATCATTCGTGGCGTGGTGGCGGCGCTGGTCTGTACCTTGCTGTCGCTGTACGGGCACGCGGGTGCGGGTGGTTACCTGCCGGACGTCGGGCTGCTGTGCGTGCTCGGGCTGCTGCTCGCCGCGTTCCTGATCGTGCTGGCCGACCGTCGGCGCGGGCCGGTGGCGATCCTGGTCATGGTGGGCGGGGCGCAGTTGGCGTTGCACGGGCTGTTGCAGTTGCTCGGTGGCGCGCATCCGCATGCGCACCTGCACTCGGCGGGAGTTGATCCGTTGCCGATGACCGCCGGGCACGCGCTGGCCACCGTGATCACCGCCGCGATGCTGGCCGGCGCGGAGTCCGCCGTGTTCACGGTGGCCGCCGTGCTCGCCAGGGCGCTGCCCCGCCCGCCGGCCGCGCTGCCGATCCCCGATCCGCCCGGCCGGCTCGTGCCTCTCGATCTTCCGCTGGATGTCCGACTGCCCGGGGTGGCGGTGGCGCGGCTGTACCGGCGGCGCGGGCCGCCAATGGCGCGCTGATCTCCCCTTCACCCCTTATCTCCCCCAGACGATCCAGACAGGAACCTCGTTCATGAGCACACCCCGTAGACGATGGCGCCCGCTCGCGCGCGCCGGCGCCACCTTCGGCGCGGCCGTTGCACTGGCGCTGATCCCCGCCGGCGTGGCGTACGCGCACGTCACAGCCCAGCCCGAGAGCGTGGCCAAGGGCGGCTACGCCAAGATCGCGTTCCGGGTGCCGACCGAGTCCGCGACCGCCGGCACCGTCAAGCTGGTGGTCACGCTGCCGGCCGACCACCCGATCACCTCGGTGCGGACCAGCCCGATCCCGGGCTGGACCGCACAGATCGACAAGGCGCCGCTCAACCCGCCGGTGGAGTCGGGCGGCAAGCGGATCAGTGAGGCGCCCCGCACCATCACCTGGACCGCGCAGCCGGGCACCCGGATCGGGCCCACGGAGTTCGCCGAGTTCGACGTGTCGATGGGGCCGCTGCCGTCCGACACCGACCAGCTGTCGTTCCCGGCGGCGCAGTACTACGACGACGGCAAGGTGGTCAACTGGGACCAGCCGCAGGCCCCCGGTGCCGAGGAGCCGGAGCACCCGGCCCCGACCGTGAAGCTGGTCGCGGGGGGTGGTGGTCACCATGACGCGGCGGCGGCCGAGCACGGCTCCGCCTCGGCCACGGCCGGCGGGCACGGCTCGGACTCCGGCGCCGGCTCGGGCGGCTCGGGCGGCGGGGCGGACAACACCGCGCGCTGGCTGGGCGGCATCGGCCTGGTGCTCGGCGCGCTCGGGTTCGGGCTGGGCGCCGGCGCGGTGGCCAGGGTCCGCCGGTCCGGGCGGAGCGGCTGATGCGCACGGGACGCCAGCTGCTGGTGTGGGCGATGGTGGGGGTCGGGCTGCTGCTGGGCACCGGCACCGCATTCGCGCACAACGTGCTGGTCGGCAGCGATCCGGCGGACAGGTCGAGCCTGCCGGCCGGGCCGAGCCAGGTCACGCTGAAGTTCGACCTGCCGGTGCAGGAGTCGTTCAGCACGGTGACAGTGGTCGGCCCGAACGGCAACCACTTCGAGGCCGGTCAGGCCAAGGTGGACGGCAACTCGGTGACCGCCCCGGTCTCGCCGCTCGGTCCGGCCGGTCAGTACACGGTCGGCTACCGGATTGTGTCCGACGACGGCCACCCGGTGAGCGGGTCGATCAGCTTCACGCTCACGAACCCCGGCCCCGGCCAGGGGGTGCCGGCCGGCTCGGCGCCGGGCGCATCGGGTGGCTCGGGCGCGGTGGCGCCGGTGGCCGGGGCGCCGGCCGAGTCCGGTGCCGGGTCCGACTCCGGCGGCATCCCGGCGTGGCCGTGGGTGGTCGGCGGGATCGTGCTGGTCGCGGCGGGGGTGACCGTCGCGCTGCGCCTCGGCCGGGGCGCGGGCGACTGACCGCTCGGCGCGCGGAGGTAGCGCCAGCCCGGTTCGACTCCGTTGTCGACCAGACTGGCGTTGCCTCCGCCGCGGGTGGGCGGTTCAGGGGCCGGCCGCGTCGACGGCCGCGTCCACGCCCTGGCCGGTGGCCTCGGGCGGCGGGTCGTCGGGTGGGGCCAGCAGCTCGGGATGAGCGAGCAGGACGTTCGTGGTGTGCTGGAGGTGCCGGGTGTAGACGGCGGTGGCCGCGTCCGGGTCGTGCGCGAGCACGGCGTTCAGGATGGCGCGGTGCTCGCCGGCGACGTCCCGGTCCTCACCGCCCAGCGGCAGCGACCAGCGCCGGTAGAGCTCCGCGGAGTCGCGCAGCGAACCGGCGACGGCCCGCAGCCTCGGGTTGGGGCAGCCGTCCAGCAGCGCGTTGTGGTACCCGGCGTGCGCGATCACCCAGTCGTCGCTGAGCCGGTCCGGGTCCTCGGCGCACATCGTCGGGGTGCGCTCCAGCCGGTGGTGCGCGGCCAGCACCTCGGACTCCCAGGCCACGCCGCCGTGCTCGACGGCCATCCGCAGCACCAGCGTCTCGATGGCGCACCTGGCCTCGGTGAGGTGGCGCAGGTCGCCGGAGGAGATCCGCCGCACCCGGTAGCCGTACTGCGGCTCCGACTCGACAAGCCCCTCCGCGGTCAGCCTGGTCAGCGCCTCGCGGACCACACCCATGCTCGCGCCGTACCGCTCGGTGAGCTCGGCGAACGGCAGCCGTTGCCCTGGCAGCTTCCGGCCGGCGAGGATGTCCGCCCGCAGCTCGCCGTAGACCCGCTCGGCGCGGGTGGGCGTACCGCTGCGGGTCATCGGTTCAGTGAAGCACGTTCGTCATCCGTGGGCAATTTCGAAACGACGTTGACATGTTGACTGAGTCCAGGTTAGGTGCCGGTAGGAACGGCCGAGAGAGTGGTGGCTGGGGCGGTGGTGGTGAAAATCGTGGTGGAGAACGGGCCATGAGCAGCGTCCTGGATCGTCCCAGCGCCACGGATGCCGACCGCGAGCTGCGTGCCGATCTGGTCGGCCGGGCCGCGAAGCTCCTGCCGTTGCTCACCGCCAACGCCCGCCGGTCCGACGACGAGCGGCTGGTCGCCGAGGAGAACATCACCGCGATCGAGGAGGCCGGGCTGCTGTCGCTGATGCGGCCTCGGCGGTTCGGCGGCCTGCAGACCGACGTCCGCACCCTGCTGGAGGTATCCCGCGAGCTGGCCAAGGGCTGCGGTTCCACCTCGTGGGTGGTCACCCTGCTCAACGTGTGCTCCTGGTTCACCGGGCTGTACCCGGCCGGGGCGCAGGCCGACGTCTGGGGCGAGCGGCCGAACAACAAGGTGGCCGGCGTGCTCACCCCCAGCGGCACCGCGCGCCCGGTGGACGGCGGTTACCTGGTGTCCGGGCGGTGGAGCTACGCCAGCGGCTCCGCGCACGCGCAGTGGGCGGTGGTCGGCGCGCCGATCGTGGGCGCGGACGGCGAGCACACCGACCAGGGGCTGGTGCTGATCCCGGCCGCCGAGCTGAGGATCGAGGACACCTGGTTCGTCACCGGCATGCGCGGCACCGCGTCGAACACGCTGGTCGGCGAGGACGTGTTCGTGCCGGCCCACCGCTACCTCTCGGCCGTCAAGGCGATCCACGGCGAGGTGGCCACGCCGTTCACCGAGGAGCCGCTCTACCGCGCCGCGTTCGTCCCGGTGTCCGCGCTGGTCCTGGCCGCCCCGCAGCTCGGGCTGGCCACCGCCGCGCTGGAGTTCGTACTGGAGAAGGCACCGAAGCGGCCCATGTCCGCCACCTTCTACGAGACCCAGACCAGCGCGCCCACCGTCCAGCTCGCGGTGGCCAGGGCCGCCTCGCTGATCGACTCCGCGCACCTGCACGCCTACCGGGCGGCCGCCGAGATCGACGAGGCCGCGCACCACGGCGTGTTCCCCGACTACGACGCGCGGGCCAGGACCCGGATGGACACCGGGGTGGCGGTGAGCAACGCCAGGGAGGCGATCCGGATCCTGATGTCCGCGCACGGGGCCGCGAGCTTCGCCGAGTCCAGCCCGCTGCAGCGGATCTGGCGGGACAGCGAGGTGGCGAGCCGGCACGCGGTGGCTCACCCTGAGGTCAGCGCGGAGGTCTACGGCAAGTCACTGCTCGGCATCCGGGGCGACGTCACGCCGCTGGTCTGAGCCAGGAGTCCAGGAGTTAAGGAGTACGCGAGTGCGCATCGGGAACCTGTCCGGCCGGCTGACCCTGTTCACCGAGCGGGGAGCGGTGGACGTCGAGAAGGCCAGCGAGGGGCGGTTCGGCGCCGACCCGCAGGCCGCGTACCAGGACTGGGACGGGTTACGTTCGTGGGCAGCCGGCCTGGACGCGTCGTCGGTCACCGCCGTGGAGTTCGACCCTGCCGACCTCGGCGCACCCGCCCCGGCCCCGGCGCAGGTGTTCGCCATCGGCCTGAACTACCGCGCGCATGCCGAGGAGGCCGGGCTGGCAGCGCCCGAGGGGCTGCCCCCGGTGTTCACCAAGTTCCGCTCCGCGCTGGCCGGGCCGGTCGGCACGGTGACGCTGCCGCCGGGCGGGCACACCGACTGGGAGGTCGAGCTGGTCGTGGTGATCGGCCGGCATGCCGAGCGGGTGGCCGCCGCCGACGCGTGGGGCTTCGTGGCCGGGCTGACGGTGGGGCAGGACCTGTCCGAGCGGATCGGCCAGCTGGCCGGCTCGGCGCCGCAGTTCAGCCTGGCCAAGTCGCACCCGGGGTTCGCCCCGATGGGGCCGTGGCTGGTCACCGTGGACGAGCTCGACGACCCGGACGACCTGGAGCTGTCCTGCGCCATCGACGGCGAGACCGTGCAGCACGCCCGTACCAGCGACCTGATCTTCTCGGTGCCGGCCCTGATCGAGGCGCTGTCCGGGCTGGTTCCGCTGTATGCCGGCGATGTGATCTTCACCGGAACGCCGGCCGGCGTCGGCATGGGACGCAAGCCCCAGCGTTTCCTGCGGCACGGTGAGGAGCTGGTCACCCGCATCACCGGCATCGGGGAGCTGCGGCAGCGGTTCGTGGATGCGGTACCCGAGGGAGCCTGACATGGCGCTGCACCAGCTGTCGCACCTGGTCATCGGCGTGCCGAACGTCGAGGAGACCGCCGAGTACTACATCGAGTTCGGCCTGACCGGGGTTCGCACCGAGGCCGGCGAGTGGGGCTTCCACACCCTGGACGGCGGAGAGCAGCTCCGGCTGGTGCACAGCCCGGTGCGGCGGCTGGTGGAGATGACGGTGGCCGCCGACGACCGCGACGACGTCGGCCGGGTCACCCGCCGGCTCGGTGGCCTCGGCGTGGAGGTGACCAAGGGCGTCAACCGGGTCGTCGCCGTCGAGCCGGTGACCGGCGCGCGGGTGGTGGTCGCGGTGGAGCCTCGGCTGGACCAGCTCGCGGTGCGGCCGACGCCGTACAACGGACCCGGGCGGCTGGAGCGGATCAACGTGCGGGCGCCGGGGATCGAGCGGGTGGGCCAGGTCCGTCCGCGCAAGCTCGGCCACGTGGTGCTCGGCACCACCGACGTGGCCACCACCGAGCGGTTCTTCCTCGACGGCATCGGCTTCCGGCTCTCCGACCGGATCGCCGGGGCGGGCGCGTTCATGCGCTGTTCGACCGACCATCACAACGTGCTCGCGCTGGCCGCGCCGGTGTCGTTCCTGCACCACACGTCTTGGCAGGTGGACGACGTGGACGAGGTCGGCCGGGGCGCGATGGCCATGCTGGAGGACCACCCCGAGCGGCACGTCTGGGGGCTGGGCCGGCACCATGCCGGGTCCAACTTCTTCTGGTACCTGAAGGACCCGGCCGGCAACTTCTCCGAGTACTACTCCGACATGGACTGCGTGCTGGACGACCAGATCTGGACGCCGCAGACCCTGGAGGGCGCGAAGGGCCTGTTCAGCTGGGGTCCGCCGCCGCCGCCGTCGTTCCTGCACCCGGAGGACCTCGCCGCGATGATGACCGGGGCGCACGCGCCGTCATGATCCGGACCCGGACCGGCAGGCTTCGAGCAGGCGCAGCCACACCTCGCTCACGGTCGGGAACGCGGGCACGGCGTGCCACAACCGGCCCAGCGGCACCTCGCCGGCCACCGCGATGGTGGCGGCATGCAGGAGCTCGGCCACGTCCGGGCCCACGAAGGTGACGCCGAGCAGGACGTCCCGGTCGGTATCGATCACGGCGCGCGCCTTGCCGGTGTAGCCGTCGGCATGCAGGTAGGAGCCGGCCACCGCGATGTCCAGGTCGACGGTGCGGATGTGGTGGCCGGCCTCGGTGGCTTTCTCGGCGGTCAGGCCCACGGCGGCCACCTCGGGATCGGTGAACACCACCTGCGGCACCGCCACGTGGTCGGCGGTGGCGGCGTACTCGCTCCACCGCTCCGGCCGCGCGGGCTCGCCGTTCGCCCTGGCCACGATCGCGGCGGCGGCGATCCGGGCGCCGTACTTGCCCTGGTGGGTGAGCGGTGCCCGACCGGTGACGTCGCCGGCGGCGTAGAGCCAGCCGCCGTCCAGGCCGAGCACCATGCCGGAGTCGTCGACCCGCAGCGGCTGCTTCTCGTCCAGCCCGAGCTCGGCCAGCCCGATGTCCGCCGTGTTCGGCCGCCGCCCGGTGGCGACCAGCAGCTCGTCGACCTGGCGCGACCCGGTGCCGTTCTCGGTGCTGGAGTAGCGCAGCTCGATGCCCTGGCCGTCGCCGGCCGATTTGACCTCGTCGAGCCCGGTGTTCAGCCGCACGTCCACGCCGGCCGCGCGCAGCCCGTCCGCGACCAGCTCGCCGGCGATCGGCTCGGTGGACGGCAGCAGCCGGTCGTCCCTGGCCAGCAGCGTGACCTCCGCGCCCAGTGCCGACCAGGCCTGCGCCATCTCGACGCCGACCACGCCGCCGCCGAGCACGCCCAGCCGGCCGGGCACCCGCTGGGCCGAGGTGGCCTCCCGGGAGTGCCACACCCGCACGCCGTCCAGCCCGGGGATGGGCGGCGTGGTCGGAACGCTGCCGGTGCATACGGCCACCGCGTGCCGTGCGCGCAGCTCGCGCTCGTGCCCGTCACCGTCCGTCACGAGGACTCGGCGCACCCCGGCCAGCCGTGCCCGACCCCGCACGACCGTGATCCCGGCGCCCTCGGCCCACGTGACCTGGCCGTCGTCCGACCAGTGCGAGCTGAACTCGTCACGCCGTGCCAGCACCGCCGCCGGGTCGAACTCCACTCGAACCCCCGGCAGCCGCCGCGCCGCGGCAACCGCGTGCGGGGTGCGCAGCAGTGCCTTGGACGGCATGCACGCCCAGTACGAGCACTCCCCGCCGACCAGCTCGTTCTCCACCAGGGCCGCGCTCAGCCCACCCCGCACGGCGTAGTCGGCCATGTTCTCGCCGACCGGCCCGGCGCCGATCACGATCACGTCGAACTCGGTCGCGCCCGCCGCTGCCGAGCCGCCTGAGCCGTCCGAGCCGGTCATGTCCCCGCCTCCCTGGCGATCGCGTCGTCGATGGGCGAGTCCCCTCCCAGCAGGTCCAGCACCAGGCCGCCCGCCTTGTCCGCCGGCACGCGGAGGAAGGCGGCAACGGTCGCGGCGACGTCATCGCGGGTCACCGAGTCCCGCCCGAGCGGCGGCGGGGCCAACCGCACCCGGCCTGTGCCCGGCTCGTCGGTGAGCGATCCCGGCCGGAGCACCGTCAGCGTCAACGGCCGCTGCGCCACCTCCACCTCGGCGGCCTTCTTGGCGCGTTGGTACGCGGCGTACACCTCGTCGCGCCCGGGCGGCGGTGGCCGGTCCACCCCGATGGCGGACACCAGCACGTAGCGCGACACCCCGGCCGCCACCGCCGCGTCGGCGAGCAGCACGGCCGCGGCGCGGTCCACGGTGTCCTTGCGGGCGGCGCCACTGCCCGGTCCGGCACCGGCCGCGAACACGACGGCGTCCGCACCCTCCAACGCCCGTGCCAAGGCGTCCACCGTGGCCGCCTCCAGGTCGATGACCTGTGCTTTCGCCCCCGTGCTCTCGACGTCGGATACGTGGTCGGGGTTGCGCACCAGGCCGAGCACGTCATCGCCCTGAGCGGCCAACAGCCGCTCCAGCCGAAGCGCGATCTTGCCGTGTCCGCCAGCTATGACGACTCGCATACCGCCGACGCTATCTGTCCGGCGCGGTGTGGTCGGTCACCGCACCGGGGGTATTCTGTTGAACATATGCAAGACTCGCAATATGTTGGCGGCGTCGGCCAGGCGACCGTGACCGCATCCGGCGGTCCGTCCGGGCAGGGCGAGGGTGCCCCACCACACCACGGCGCGGACGGGTCGGCGGCAGGCGAAGGGATGGCGATGGGACAGGGACACGGCGGCGGTCATGGCCACGGGCATGGCCTGACCGCGACCAGTGCGTCCGGCCGCTACCTGCGCCCGCTCGCGCTGTCCTTCGTCGTGCTCGCCGGCTTCGCCGTGCTCGAGATCGTCGTCGGCCTGCTCACCGGGTCGCTCTCGTTGCTGTCCGACGCCGCGCACATGGTCACCGACGTGATCGGTGTCGGAATGGCGCTGGCCACCGTGTTGCTGGTGAACCGCCGCACCCCGAGCGCCCGGCACACGTTCGGGCTGTACCGCGCCGAGGTGCTCGCCGCGCTCGCCAACGCGGTCCTGCTGGTTGGCGTGGCCGTGTTCGTGCTGGTCGAGGCCGTCCGTCGACTGGCCGACCCGCCGCTCGTACCAGGGCTGCCGGTGCTGGCCACCGCGTCGGCGGGGCTGATCGCCAACCTGGTGGCGTTCCTGGCGTTGCGAGCGGGCTCGAAGGAGAGCCTCAACGTGCGCGGAGCGTACCTGGAGGTGCTCTCGGACACCGTCGGCTCGATCGGGGTGATCGTCGGCGGCGCGCTCACGTTGGCTTTCGGCTGGCGGTGGGTGGACCCGGTGGTCGCCGTCGGCGTCGGGCTGTTCATCCTGCCGCGCACCCTGAAGCTCGGCCTGCAGGCGTTGCGCATCCTGGTACAGAGCACGCCGCGCCATCTGGACCCGGTGCAGGTCAGCGAGGCGTTGACGTCGCTGGACGGGGTGCGGGAGGCGCACGACGTACACCTGTGGACGCTGACCTCCGGGATGGAGGTGGCCTCCGCGCATCTGACCGCCGCCAAGGACGCCGACCCCACCGCCGTGCTCAACCGCGCGCAAGCACTGCTCGCCGAGCGGTTCGGGCTCGAGCACGTGACGGTGCAGGTGGAGCTGGCCGGCACCGGGGCGCGTTGTCGCACCCCTCACTGGTAGGCCGCTACCACCTCCTCCAGTCGACCCCCGGCCGCCGCGAACGCCAGGTGGTCGGCGTAGTCGCGGGACTCCAGGATCTGTCCGTCGCGCACGCGGAGGACGAAGATGTTCGACACCTCCAGCGGGCGATCGGTGTCGGTGAACCGTCCGACGTAGCGGAACTCGCCGATGATCACCTCCGGATCCTCGGTCTGGTGGACGAGCACATCCTCGGCCCGCATCTCGAGCGGTAGCGCGGCGCCGCGCGCGAAGTGCTCCCGTATCTCCTCCCGACCGTGCAGCACCCAACCGCCCGGCGGACCGAACGGATGCCGCACCACCGTGTCCTCCGCGTAGAGCTCGGGCAGTTCGTCCCACCGCCGGCCGGTGACGGCGCTGATCAGACGCTCGAAGACGTCGCGCGGAGATGGCTTCTCAGTCATGTCCCTCCCGGGTAGAATCGGAGTGGTGACTCCACTTGACATCCCTAGTTTCGGAGTGCACACTCCGTTTGTCAATAGGTTTCGTCGTGCGGGCTGACGCGCGGCGCAACAGGGAGCGGCTCCTCGCCTCGGCGGATGCGGTGTTCGCCGAGGAAGGAGTGGCCGCATCGACCGAGGAGGTGGCCCGCCGGGCCGGCGTCGGGATCGGCACCGTGTTCCGGCACTTTCCAACCAAGGTGTCGCTGCTCGAGGCGGTCTTCGTGGCACGGTTGCGGCGGCTGGTCGACACCGCCGACGAGCTCGCCGCCGCCGACCAGCCGGGGCCGGCGTTCTTCGCCTTCCTCGACAGCGTGCTCGACCAGCAGGGTGAGAAGCGGGCGTTCTCGGACGCGCTCATCGCCGCGGGCGTGGATGTGGACGACGCGACGGCGTCGGTCAAGGAGGACCTACAACGGATCGGTGACGGCTTGCTGCGTCGGGCTCAGCAGGCCGGAGCGGTCCGGATGGACATCGGCACGCCCGAGCTGATGGTGGTGCTGGCGGGGTTGTCCGGGATTGCCGAGCACGCCAGGGGCGACCCTGACGTGCGGGACCGCGCGGTGCGCGTGCTGGTGGACGGGCTACGGCCGAGATAGCCGAACGCGCGAGGGCCGGACGGCGATGGCGCGGACCTCGGGGACCTCTCGGGCCGCGACCAGCTCGGCGGCCCTGCCAGCGGGGGGTGAACGAGGTCAGCGCGCGAACCAGGCGAGCGGGGCAGCGCTCGTATGAAGCGAGTGCTGCTGCGGGGGCGCGGCGGCCTGCCGGTGAGGTCAGCGACCTTGCCAGCGAGGAGTGCGGCGTTCGGCGGCGGCCGCTCGGCCCTCGGCGGCGTCCTCGGTGGCGGCGGCCACCCTGCGCATCGTCTCGCCGAACCGGATGGCGTCGGTCATCGGCAGGTCCGCGGTGCGCACCGCCACCTCCTTGATCGCCCGCGCGGCCAGCGGGGCTCCGCGCACCAGCCGGTCGGCCAAGGATCTGGCCGCGTCCAGCAGCTCGTCGTGCGGTACCACCCAGCCGGCAAGCCCGATCTCGTGCGCTCGGGCGGCGTCGATCCGCTCGCCGGTGAGCAACAACTCCATCGCGTACTGCCAGTTGATCTTCCGGGGCAGCCTGATCGCACCCACGATGGTCGGGACCCCCAGCCGCACCTCGGGGAAGCCGAACTCGGCTCGCTCGCTGGCGATCACGAAGTCACACCAGGTCACCAGCGTCAGCCCGTACCCGAGGCAGTAGCCGTTGACCGCGGCGATCACGGGCTTGAAGATCTCCCAGCCGCTCTCGAAGGAGTTCACCGTCGGGCGCTCCCAGAATGTGCCGGCGAACTCACCGGCCGCTTCACCCTCGCCACGCAAGTCCGCACCTGCGCAGAACGCCCGGCCGGAGCCTGTCACGATCGCCACCCAGGCATCCTGATCATCGCGGAACCGGGCGAACGCCTCGTTCAGGCCGCGTCGCATCGCGCCGTCGATCGCGTTGAGCCGCTCCGGGCGGTTGTAGGTGATCGTGGCGACGTGCCCGTCGAGCCGGTAGTCAACGGGTCGGGCCGCGTGGGGGTCGGTGGCTGAGGTCACAACCGCGACCGTACGGGGACGCGGCGGAACCCGGCGCGCAGCGGTGCGCCCGATCCGGTCCGACGACCGATGTGCCGTCGCCGGAGGGGTGAGCCGGCGGGACGATCGGGTTCGGCGTTCTACGATCGGGCGGGTGCTGTTCGAACAGTCCTTCTGGCCGGGCATCGCCGATGGCTCGATCACGCTGACCTTCCGCCGGTGGAAGGGGCCACGCGCGGTGGCCGGCCGCCGGCATCGGGTGCCCGGTGGAATGATCGAGATCGACGACGTGCGCCAGGTCGATCCGGAGTCGATCACCGACGACGACGCGTCCAGGGCCGGCTATCGGAACGCGGTCGCACTGGCGGCCGACCTGCGCGGAGAACCCGACCAACCACTGTTCCGGGTCGCGTTCCACCACGTCGGCATCGACCCGCGAACCGAGCTGGCCGCCGCCGACCGGCTCACCGACGAGCAGGTGGCCGAGCTGGACAAGAGGCTGGCCAGGCTGGACGCCGCGAGCCGGCACGGCCCGTGGACGGCGGCCACGCTGGCGGCGATCGCGTCTCGCCCCGGCGTCCGGGCCGGCGACCTGGCCGAGGGACTAGGGCGGGAACGTGATCCGTTCAAGGTCGATGTGCGGAAGTTGAAGAACCTGGGCCTGACGCTCAGCCTCGAGGTCGGGTACCGGCTGTCCCCGCGCGGCATCGCCTACCGGCGGGCCCGGGGAGAGCGGGCAGACTGAGGACGCCAACGGGAGGACGACACATGAACGACCGCGAGATCACCGCTCGGATCAGCGAACTGGTGGACGAGGAGCACCGGCTGGAGCGCGAGCACGTCGGCCAGGCGCTGTCCGAGGACGAGCAGGCCCGGATGCGGATGCTCAACGGCGAGCTGGACCGGTGCTGGGACCTGCTCCGCCAGCGTCGCGCCCGCCGGGAGATGGGCCAGGATCCGGACGGCGCCGAGGTGCGGTCGGAGCGCACCGTCGAGAACTACCAGCAGTAGCGCGTGCGGGTACGGCCGATTCGCCCCACCGCCCTGGTGGACGAGCTGGCCGAGCGGATCGTCGGCCGGTTCGCCGAGCGTGCCCGGGTGCTCCTGGACGGCGCCCCGCCGAGTCGGCCGGAGTCGCTGGCCGAGGAGCTGGCGGAGGCACTCCGGCTGCGGGGCAGGCCGGCGATCCGGGTCGCGGCGTCCGATTTCTGGCGACCCGCGTCGGTTCGGCTGGAGCACGGCCGCCGCGACCCTGACGAGCTGCTGGACGGCTGGTTGGACGCCGCCGGCTTGCGTCGCGAGGTGCTCGATCCGGCCGCCCCGTCGGGTTCGGGCTGGGTGTTGCCCCGGCTCTGGGACAGCCGGATCGACCGGGCATACCGGGACTCACCGGTGCCCCTGGCCACGAACGGCGTGCTTCTCCTGTCCGGCTCGCTGCTGTTGGGCCGTGGCCTCCCGGCGGAGCTGACGGTGCACCTGCAACTGTCCACCGCCGCCTTGCAACGACGCCTGGACCCCGACCTGCACTGGACCCTGCCCGCGTACCGGCGCTACGACGCGGAACGCGACCCAACGAACGCCGACGTGCTGGTGCTCGCGGACGATTCGGCCCGCCCCGCACTAGTGGTGCGCTGACGCGACCCTCCCACACTCCCCCGTCCGAGCCCGACCAACGGCCGCGCCCCGACCGCCGTCCAAACATCCCCGAACGCCGCCGCCCGGACGCCTCAGCTCAACGCGCGGCGAGCACCGCCTGGGTCTGGTTGGTCAGCCCGACCAGGCGCCCGGTGTCGTCCCGCAGCTCGGTCTGCACCACGGTCGTGGACCGCCCGGAGTGCAACGGACGCGCCGTCGCCGTGACCGTGCCACCCCGGACCGCCGCGAAGAAGTGGGTGCTCGACTCGACGGTGCTGGTCCGCGCGCCCTCAGGCAGCCCGGCAAACGCGCACGCGGCCCCGGCGGTGTCGGCCAGCGTCATCAACACGCCACCGTGCAAGATGCCGCCGGTCGTACACAACTCGGCCCGCCAGTCGAGGCTCAACACGGTCTCACCCGCGCTCACCGTCTTCACCTCGATCCCCATGGTGGCCGCCAGCGGCATTCCCTCGCTCACAACCCGCATCAGCTCATCGCTCACCCCGCGCAGGTTGCCCGCCCAACCGCGCCTTGTCCATGACCCCCGACGTAAACCCCAGGCCCCACCCACGGCCCAGATGACCGACCCAGCCGGGACCGCCGCACCAATCTGGCCATACCGAGTTGGACGGCCGCGAGACCCGGCCCGCCGTGTGACGCTGGTGCCTACATCGAGTTCATTTGTGACTCTAGGTCCGATAGTGACGTGTGATGTCCATGAGGCCAGTGAGGCCATGGCCAAGATCGTGACCCGGGAAGGCAGTTTGACGAGCGTCGAGCAGTAATAGAGCTGACTTCGACCGCATCCGTCGCGCACAGGGCGGTCACCGTGAGACGGCCGACACGACGCTCGCCGGTCACTCGACGCCCCGAGGCCACCGATTGCGCCGGATGACCTGTGGTCTCAACGGCTACCGAGCCAGGTTCGGGGACACAAGGTCATCAGGCACTCAAAGCACGTTCTGGTGCCGCTATAACAACCCTCACGGCCTGATGATCTTCGTCCACCGGCGCTGATCAGGTGACCGACCCGCCGAGGTGACCCGGTCGCGCCGAGGTGACCAACCGCGCCAAGGTGACCGGTCGCGCCGAGGTGGCCGACCGCACCAAGGTGACCGCCCACCCAATGTGATCAACCGCACCCAACCCGCCACCCCACCAAAGGTGATCAACCGCACCCACCCAACCACCGAGGGGGGTCCGGGGGGCGAAGCCCCTCCGGGCGGGGCGTGGGGGTTGCACCCCCACAAAACAAGACGAGTGAGGCCCCAGCCCAAGTTTCCCCTGGGCACAGATACCCCACTCACGGGTGGGCGAGGAGGGAGTTGAACCCTCACGTCCTTACGGACACACGGACCTGAACCGTGCGCGTCTGCCATTCCGCCACTCGCCCGGGCGTGATCCGAAGGCTAACACGCCCCCCGGAGGGGGGATCCGGCGGACCATCCCCACGACGAACTGACCCGAGTCGTTAGCACAGATACGATCGTTGGTACGGGCAACACGCCGGAGCAACATCAGTGGAAGGCTCCGGCGCCGAGAGAGATGAGAAGGGGTACTGGGTGGGGCGTGCTGCGCGCTTCGAGCGCCGGTTGGAGGGCTTCGTGGGAGATGCCTTCGCTCGGGTCTTCGGCGGCAACGTCGTGCCCGAGGAGGTCTCCCAGGCGCTGGTTCGCGAAGCCGAAGTCTCCGTACGCCCGCTTGCCGGTGGTCGGCAGCTCGCCCCAAATCGCTTCGCGGTGTTGCTCAGCCCCACCGACCATGCACGCATGGCGGGGGATGAGCAGCGCGTCACACAGTCCCTGACCCAAAGTGTGTTGAAGCTGGTTGCCGACCAGGGGTGGGATACCTACGGCGACGTCGTAGTCTCACTAGAGCGCTCCGAGGCGCTGCACACGGGTCAGTTCCGTACCAGCTCGACCGTGGATCCGGATGTCGCACGGGCCACGCCGAGACAACGCAACGCAAAGGAACCACCGATGAGCCAGCCACCAGGTCACCCCGAGGAGAACGGCCAGTACGGCTACGACCGCGCGCCGCGCGGCTATGGCCAGCAAACCTACGCCGAGCCGGCAGGGAACCCGCCTCGCGGCCAGGAGCGCGCCGGTTACGACCAGGGCTACCCGCAGCAGGGCTACGACCAGCAGGGCTACCAGCAGGGCGGGTACGACCAGCAGGGTTATGCCCAGCAGGGCTACGACCAGGGTGGCTACGGCCAGCAGGCCTACGACCAGCAGGGATACCCGCAGCAGGGCGGCGGGTACGACCAGGGTGGCTACCAGCAGGGCTACGACCAGCAGGGGTACCCGCAGCAGCAGGGTTACCCCCAGCAGGGCGGTGGCTACGACCAGCAGGGTTACCAGCAGGGTTACCCCCAGCAGGGTGGGTACGACCAGCAGGGTTACCAGCAGGGCTACGACCAGCAGGGGTATGCCCAGCAGGGGTACGACCAGGGCTACTACGACCAGCAGGGGTATGCCCAGCAGGGGTACGACCAGGGCTACTACGACCAGCAGGGCTACCCGCAGCAGGGCTACGACCAGGGTGGTTACCAAGGGGGCGGCGCGACGCTGACCATCGATGACGGCTCGAACCGGAGCTTCGAGCTGCACGGTGGCACCACGGTGATCGGCCGGGGCCAGGAGTCCGACTTCCGGCTGCCGGACACCGGCGTGTCCCGGCGCCACCTGGAGATCAACTGGGACGGGCACACCGCGACGCTGTCCGACCTGGGCTCCACCAACGGAACCACCGTCAACGGCAACCCTGTGCAGACCTGGCAGCTCAGCGACGGTGACATCATCAGGATCGGACATTCCACACTGGTCTACCGGGCCGCGGGATAGCCTTTCCGGACGGTCCGCCGGGATCCCTCGGCAGGGTGAGTCAGGAAATGGAGTGCGCCGCGGGTGCCGGAACTGGTGCTGCAGCTGACCAGGGCGGGGTTCCTGGCCCTGCTCTGGTTGTTCGTATTGGTCGCGCTGCGGGTCGTTCGCTCCGACCTGTACGCGGCATCGGGCCTGCGTGCGCTGGTGCCGGCCCGTCGTACGTCGGTGCGTGGCGGGCGGGTGCGGACGGCTCGTCAGTTGATCGTGACCCATGGTGCTTTGGCCGGTACCAGGGTGTCCCTAGACTCCAGGCCGATCATGCTGGGACGCGCGGACGACTCGACCCTGGTGCTCGACGACGACTACGCCTCCACGCGGCATGCGAAGTTGTCGCTACAGGGCGAGGAGTGGTATGTCGAGGACCTTGGGTCAACCAACGGCACGTATCTCGACCGGGCTAAGGTCAGCGGACCAACTCGGGTGCCTCTGGGCGTCCCGATCCGTATCGGTAAGACCGTGATCGAGCTGCGCTCATGACCCTTGTTCTCCGCTACTCCGCCCGCAGCGACCGCGGCCTGGTTCGTCAGAACAACCAGGACTCGGTCTATGCGGGTCCTCGGCTGCTCGCGCTCGCCGACGGGATGGGCGGCCACGCGGCCGGCGAGGTGGCGTCCAAGCTGGTCATCTCCGCGCTGGTCCCGCTGGACGAGGACGAGCCGGGCGACGACCTGCTGGCCCTGCTGCACGGCGCCACCGTGGACGGCAACGCCGCGATCAGCAACCTGATCGCCGAGCAGCCCGACCTGGAGGGCATGGGCACCACGCTCACCGCCATCCTGTTCGCCGGGCACCGGCTCGGCATGGTGCACATCGGCGACTCCCGGGCGTACCTGATGCGCGACGGCCAGTTCAGCCAGATCACCAAGGACGACACGTTCGTCCAGTCGCTGGTCGACGAGGGCCGGATCACCCCGGAGGAAGTGCACACGCACCCGCAGCGCTCGCTGCTGCTGCGCGCGCTGACCGGGCACGACATCGACCCGTCGCTGACCATCCGGGAGGCGCGCGCCGGGGACCGGTACCTGCTCTGCTCGGACGGGTTGTCCGGCGTGGTCAGCCACGAGACGCTGGCCGAGACGCTGATGATCCGGGACCCGAAGATCTGCTCGGACCGTCTGATCGAGCTGGCGCTGCGCGGCGGCGGGCCGGACAACGTCACGGTCATCGTGGCCGACGTGGTGGACATCGACTTCGGCGAGGACGCGCCCATCGTGGGCGGCGCCGCCGGTGACGGCAGCGAGGTCGATCAGAGCCCCCCTGACTCCGCGGCGGCCCGGGCGGCGGTCACCACACTGCCCAGGGTCGCCCCGCAGCGCATCGAGCCGAGGGCGCCCGCGCCGCCGCCCCGGCGCAAGGGCCGTACCGCGATCTTCGTGCTGACCACGCTGATCGTGCTGGTCGGCGCGGCGGTGCTGGCCCGGCTGTGGGTCATGCAGCAGTACTACGTCGGCCAGAACGGCGAGTACCTGGCGATCTACCAGGGCGTGCGGGGCAACGTGGCGGGCATCCCGCTGCAGAACATCCGGGAGGGCTCCTGCCCGCCGCGCGCCGCGGACTGCGAGGAGCTGAAGGTCACCGACCTGCAGGAGACGGCGCGCAGCGCGGTGCGGGACGGGATCATCTCCGGCGACGGCCTGGCCGGCGCCCGCGCCACCGTCCGCAGGCTGCGCGCCGACGAGATGCTGCCGCCGTGCCCGGCCCCCAAGCCGCCGCCCCCGCCCGCGCCGGTGGTCGCGCCCGGCCCGCCAGGTGGGCCCGGCGGCCAGCCGGGTGCTCAGGGCGGCCAGCCGGGGCCGCAGGGCGGACAGCCCGGGGCGCCCGGCCGGACGGCCGCACAGCCCGGCCCGGGTGCCCAGCCCGGACAACCCGGCGGACAACCCGGACAGCCCGGCCCCGGTCAACCTCGCCAGCCCGGCCAGCCCGGAGTGGGCCAGCCCGCGCCGGGCTCGAACGCCTCCGCCGAGGCACCTGACACCACACCGCTCCCTGAGGTGCACCTCGAGCCGGGCAAGACTTGCCGTTCGGTGAGCTAGGCCGTGGAAGCGCCACGCCCGAGCGATCCGCCCACCGGCCCGGCCGGCACAGCCGCCGCCGCACCCGTCGACCCCGCCCCGAAGGTCCCGACCGGGCGCGCCATCGAGCTGGTGCTGCTCGCCTTCGCCGCCGTGCTCACCACCAGCGCGCTGGTGCTGGTCGAGGCCAACCAGGAACAGGAGCTGAGCACCACGCTGCTCTGGCTCGGCCTGGCCTACCTGGGCCTGCTCACCATCGCGCACCTGGTGGTCCGCAAGCTGGTGCCCTACGCGGACCCGTTGATCCTGCCCTGCGCCGCGCTGCTCAACGGCCTGGGCCTGGTAATGATCCACCGGATCGACCTGGCCAGGCTGGACAAGGCGGTGCAGCAGGGCGGCGCGGTGCCGGAGCTGTACGCCTACCGCCAGGTGGCGTGGACGACGATCGCCGTGCTGCTGTTCATCGCCGTGCTGTTCTTCGTCAAGGACCACCGCACGCTGGCCCGCTACGGCTACACCATGGGCTTCGTCGGGCTGGTGCTGACGATCCTGCCGGGGGTTCTGCCGGCCAGCATCTCGGAGGTCAACGGGGCCAAGGTCTGGCTGCGGCTGAGCATCTTCTCCATCCAGCCCGGCGAGTTCGCCAAGGTGCTGTTGATGATCTTCTTCTCGGCGCTGCTGATCGCCAAGCGGGAGCTGTTCCAGACCGCGGGGCGCCGCTTCCTCGGCATGGAGCTGCCCCGCCCGCGCGACCTGGCGCCGCTGCTGGTGGCCTGGATCATCTCGGTCGGCGTGCTGGTGCTGGAGCGCGAGCTGGGCATGTCGCTGCTCTACTTCGGCGTGCTGCTGGTGCTGCTCTACGTGGCCACCGAGCGGGTGTCCTGGCTGATCATCGGGCTGGCCTTCTTCGCGGCCGGCGCGGTGCTGGCGTACCACCTGTTCGGGCACGTGCGGGAGCGGTTCCAGATCTTCCTGGACCCGTTCGCGGACTTCGACGGCTCCGGCTTCCAGCTCGCCCAGGCGCTGTTCGGGCTGGGCACCGGCGGGCTGGGCGGTACCGGGCTGGGCGCCGGGCGGCCCGAGCTGGTGCCGTTCGCGTGGAGCGACTTCATGGTCTCCTCGATCGGCGAGGAGCTCGGGCTGATGGGCCTGACCGCCGTGCTGGTGGTCTACCTGGTGCTGGTCACCAGGGGGCTGCGCAGCGCGCTGGCGGTGCGGGACAGCTTCGGCAAGCTGCTGGCCACCGGGTTGTCGTTCTCGCTGGCGCTGCAGGTGTTCGTGGTGATGGGCGGGGTCACCAAGCTGATCCCGCTGACCGGGCTGACCATCCCGTTCCTGTCCTCCGGCGGGTCCTCCCTGGTGGCGAACTACGCGATCGTGGCGCTGCTGCTGCGCATCTCCAACGCCGCGCGCACCCCGACCACCGGACGGCCGCCCCCCGCCCAGGCCCCGCTGGCCGAGGCCCGCACCGAGATGGTGGAGCGGTGAGTATCAGGGGTGAGGGCCGGTGAACACGCCGGTGCGGCGCATCGCCATGGCGGTCATGGTCATGGTGATGCTGCTGCTGGCGAACCTGACCTACGTCCAGGTGATCAAGGGCTCGGACTACCGGGACGACTCGCGCAACCAGCGGGTGCTGCTCGCCGAATACGGCCGCAAGCGCGGCCAGATCAGCGCGGGCGGCGGCCAGGTGCTGGCCAGCAGCGTGCGAACCAACGACCGGCTGCGCTACCAGCGCCAGTACGCCAACGGCCCGCTGTACGCGGCGGTCACCGGGTTCTACTCGGTGGTCTACGCCTCGAACGGCATCGAGCACGCCCAGGACGGGGTGCTCAACGGCTCGGACGACAGGCTGTTCGTCCGCCGGCTGTCCGACCTGATCACCGGCCGCGACCCGAGCGGCGGCAACGTGGTGCTCACCATCGACCCGCAGGTGCAACGGGCGGCCTACGACGCGATGACCAACAAGGGCTACCGGGGCGCGGTGGTCGCCATGCGGCCGGACACCGGCGAGATCCTGGCGATGGCGTCCACGCCGTCCTACGACCCGAACCCGCTGGCCGACCACAGCGCCTCGGTGCAGAAGCAGGCGTGGACCCAGTTCGCCTCCGCCGCCGGCAAGCCGCTGCTCAACCGGGCGGTCTCCGAGACCTACCCGCCGGGCTCGACGTTCAAGCTGGTGGACACCGCCGCCGCGCTGCAGAACGGGTTCACCGTGGACAGCCCGCTGACCGCGGCCTCCCGGATCACCCTGAGCGGCACCCAGACCACGCTGGAGAACTTCGCCGGCACCCCGTGCGGCGCCGGCCCGACCGCCACCCTGCGCGACGCGCTGGCCCGCTCCTGCAACACCGCGTTCGCCGAGCTCACCGGCCAGCTCGGGGCGCAGAAGCTGCGGGCGCAGGCGGAGGCGTTCGGCATCGGCGAGGTGGACAACGCGATCCCGATGCCGGTGGTGCCGTCCTCGCTGGGCGACATCAAGGACATCGCGGCGTTGCAACAGTCCGGCATCGGCCAGCGGGATGTGCGGCTGACCCCCTTGCAGAACGCCGTGATCGCGTCCACCATCGCCAACGGGGGCGTGCGGATGAGCCCGCACCTGGTCAAGGAGATCCAGGCGCCGGACCTGACCACCCTGGACACCACCGACCAGAAACGGGTGACCCGGGCCGTCCCGCCCGAGGTGGCGCGCACCCTCACCGACCTGATGGTCGGGGCGGAGAACCGTACCCAGGGGGGCGGCAAGATCACCGGGGTGCAGATCGCGTCCAAGACGGGTACCGCCGAGCACGGCAACGACCCGAAGAACACCCCACCGCACGCCTGGTACGTGGCGTTCGCGCCGGCGCAGAACCCGAGGGTGGCGGTGGCCGTGGTGGTGGAGGACGGCGGCGACAGGTCGCTGGAGGCCACCGGCGGCTCGGTGGCCGCGCCGGTGGGGCGAGCGGTCATCGCCGCCGCGCTGGGAGGTGGTCACTGATGGCGCTCGCGGTGGGTGACCAGATCGCGGACCGCTACCAGCTCACCAAGCGGATCGCGGTCGGCGGCATGGGCGAGGTGTGGGAGTCCGAGGACGACCGGCTCGGGCGCACCGTGGCGATCAAGGTGCTGAAGCCGGAGATCGGCTCCGACCCGGAGTTCCTGGAGCGGTTCCGGGGCGAGGCCAGGATCGCCGCCTCCCTCAACCACCGCTGCATCGCCGGCGTGCACGACTACGGCGAGGACGTCACCCCGGACGGCACGCCCACCGCGTACATCGTGATGGAGCTGGTCAGGGGCGAGCCGCTGTCCGCAAGGCTGGCCGCGAAGGGCAAGCTGGACCCCGCGCTCACCCTGGACATCCTGGAGCAGGCCGGCAAGGGCCTGCAGGCCGCGCACGCGCACGGGTTCGTGCACCGCGACGTGAAGCCGGGCAACATCCTGCTCGCCGACGACGGCACGGTGAAGCTCACCGACTTCGGCATCGCCAAGGCGGCCACCTCGGCGCCGGTGACCGGCTCGGGCATGGTCATGGGCACCGCGCACTACATCGCGCCCGAGCAGGCCAGGGGCCTGACCGCCGGCTCGGCCAGCGACGTGTACTCGCTGGCGGTGGTCGGCTACGAGTGCCTGGCCGGGCACCGCCCGTTCGCCGACGACCAGCCGGTGAACGTGGCCATGATGCACATCAACGACCCGGTGCCGTCGCTGCCGGAGGACGTCCCGGAGAACGTGCGCGCGCTGATCGAGGCCGCGCTGGTGAAGGACCCGAAGCAGCGTTACGAGGACGGCGGCGAGTTCGCGGCCGCGGTGGCCGCCGTACGGCGCGGGCTGCCGGCGCCGATGCCGGGCCACGTGCCGCCGCTGAGCAGCCTGCCCGCGCCCGGCGCCCTGCCCGTGACGGGAACGGGGACGTCCGACACCAGCGCACCGGAGCCGCCGGACCCCGAACGGACCGCGGCGGTGGGCATGCCCGCCGCCGGCATGGCGTCGCCGGGGGCCGGGATGCCCCGCCCGCCGATGCCGCCCCCGGGAATGCAGGGGATGCCCCAGCCCGGCATGCGGCCGCCCGCGATGGCGCCGCCGGGGCCGAGGAGCCCGACCGGCGGGGTCCGTCCGCTGCGCACCCCCGGGCGGGGCGGGCGCAGTGTGTTGACCCTCACATTCGTGCTTCTCACCATCGCGGCGGTGGCCATCGGGGTGTTCGTGGTGCGCAACGCGGTGCGCTCGGACGGGGAGTCGGTCCGGCCGCAGCCGAGGACGCCGGCCACCGTGACCGCCCCGGCGCCGACCAACCGCGCCTCGCCCTCCACGGCGTTGGCGCCGAACAGCGTTTTCGTCGACGCGGCTGGTTACACCGGGCGCCCCGTCACCGATGTGCAGGGTGAACTGGAGAACGGCGGGCTGCGGCCGCAGGCACGTACCGTGCAGGGTGCGTTGCCGAGCGCCCCGGACAACTGCACGGTCACCGCTGTCAGTCCGTCGGGAGCGGTGCCGAAAGGGACGGCGGTGACGATCACGTGCGTACAACATTGAACCTGTTCACCCGCCGGTCGGCCGGCGGATGCGACAGGTGGCCCTGTCCATGCGCCGGCCAGTATCGTCGCCGGCCGGAGGACCAGGCATGATGAAGTGACCCTCGAGACCACCAGGAACGACTTTCGATGACCACCCCGCGTTTGCTCTCCGAACGCTATGAGCTGGGCGACACGCTCGGCTACGGCGGCATGTCCGAGGTGCACCGGGGGCGTGATGTCCGTCTCGGCAGGGAGGTCGCGGTCAAGGTGCTGCGCGCCGACCTGGCCCGGGACCCCCAGTTCCAGCTCAGGTTCCGGCGCGAGGCGCAGAACGCCGCCGCGCTCAACCACCCGGCCATCGTCGCGGTCTACGACACCGGCGAGACCGAGAGCGAGTTCGGCGCGCTGCCCTACATCGTCATGGAGTACGTGGACGGGCAGACCCTGCGCGAGATCGTCAAGTCCGAGGGCCCGCTGACCCAGCAACGGGTCATCGAGGTGATGGCCGACGTCTGCGCGGCGTTGGACTTCAGCCATCGGCACGGCATCATCCACCGCGACGTGAAGCCGGCCAACGTCATGATCACGACCGGCGGTGCGGTCAAGGTGATGGACTTCGGCATCGCCCGCGCGCTGGCCGACGGCCAGAACATGACCCAGACCGCCGCGGTTATCGGCACCGCCCAGTACCTCTCGCCGGAGCAGGCCAGGGGCGAGGCGGTGGACGCCCGGTCGGACGTGTACGCCGCCGGCTGCGTGCTCTTCGAGCTGCTCACCGGCGAGCCGCCGTTCTCCGGCGACTCCCCGGTCGCGGTCGCCTACCAGCACGTCAGGGAGGATGTTCGGCAGCCCTCCGAGGTCAACGCCGACGTCGGCCCCGAGCTGGACGCCATCGTGCTCAAGGCGATGAGCAAGAACCCGGCCAACCGGTACCAGTCCGCCGCCGAGATGCGCTCGGACCTGGTGCGGGTGCTGCGCGGGCAGCGGCCGCTGGCGCCGCAGGTGATGAGCGAGGAGGAACGCACCTCGCTGATGACGGGCGCGGGCCCGACCGCGAGCCTGACCAGCGCCACCCGCCGGCTCACCTCGTCCACCAACCGGCACGCCGCCGCGCCGAGCTGGGCCACCGAGGACGCCCCCAAGCGCAGCACCGCCAAGGTGGTGGCCGTCGGGATCGGGGTGGCCGCGCTGCTCGCGGTGGTGGTGTTCGTGGCCACCCGGCTGTTCGGCGGGCCGCTCTCGCCCGAGCAGATAGAGGTGCCGGACGTGGCCAACCAGCAGCAGGAGGTGGCCCGCCAGGCGCTGAACGCGGCCGGGTTCAAGCCCACCATCCGCCAGGAGTCGTCGGGGAGCGTGCTGCCCAACCAGGCCACCCGCACCGACCCGCCGGCCGGCTCGAAGCTGGCCAAGGACAAGCCGATCACGCTGTACGTCAGCATCGGCCCGCCGCAGGCCACCGTGCCCGACCTGACCGGCCTGAGCCAGTCCGAGGCGAGCCAGCGGCTGGAGACGGTCGGGCTCAAGCTGGCCGCCGGCACCCCGAAGACCACCGGGACCACCGACCCGTCGCAGGTGGACAAGGTGGTCACCCAGGACCCGAAGGCCAGGACGACGGTCCCGGGCCAGTCCACCGTGAGCATCACGCTCGGGATCAAGCAGAACACCGTGCCCATGCCGGACGTGACCGGCCAGCGCGAGGATGACGCCTACTCGCGGCTCGAACAGCTCGGCTTCAGGGTGAGCGTCAGCCAGACCGACGGCCCCGGCGACCGGAACACGGTGATCCGCACCAACCCGGCCGCCGGCCAGCAGGTGGCGCCGAACTCCAGCGTCACCATCTACATCTCGCGCGGCAACCAGGCGCAGATGCCCAACCTGCGCGGCTATACGCAGGACGACGCCCGCAAGGAGCTCAAGCGGTCCGGGTTCGACGGTGACCTGCGGTTCAGCCAGCAGGACACCGACGATCCGAGCCAGAGCGGCACCGTGATCGGGCAGTCGGTCCGCCCTGGCGACGGCTTGGACCCGGACGGCAGCGTGACGTTGAACATCGGCCGGTACCGGGGCAGCACCAGCCCGAGCGGCCGGAGCAACAGCGGCCCGAGCAGCAGCACGCCGAGCACCCCGAACTTCCCGGGCAGCGGGCTGATCGGGAACTAGCTCGGTAGGGCATGCTGGACCAATGCGCGTGCTCGTGATCGACAACTACGACAGCTTCGTCTACAACCTGGTTCAGTACCTGGCCCAGCTGGGCGCCGAGACGACGGTGCGGCGCAACGACGCGGTGGACTGGGACGAGGTGGACGGGTCGGACGCGGTGCTGGTCAGCCCGGGCCCGAGCACCCCGGAGCGGGCCGGCTCGTCGATGGACGTGGTCCGCCGGTGCGCCGACCGGGGCGTTCCGGTGCTCGGGGTGTGCCTGGGCCACCAGGCCATCGGCGCGGTGTGGGGCGGCGTGGTCGAGCGCGCGCCCGAGCTGCTGCACGGCAAGACCTCGTCGGTGCTCCACGACGGGGTCGGCGTGCTGCGCGACCTGCCGAGCCCGTTCACCGCCACCCGGTACCACTCGCTGACCATCCGGCCGGACTCGATGTCCGCCGAGATCGAGGTGACCGCCCGTACCGAGTCCGGCGTGATCATGGGGCTGCGGCACCGCGAGCTGCCGGTCCAGGGCGTGCAGTTCCACCCCGAGTCGGTGCTCACCGAGGGCGGCCACCGGATGTTGGCCAACTGGATGGCCGACTGCGGACACCCGGTGCCCGAGCGACTGGTCGCCGACCTGACCGCCGAGGTGGCCGCGCTGGTCGAGGCCTGACCCGACTCGTCACGGAGCGGGAACGCACGCTGCGTTACCGTTGGGGCGTCCCCTGCCCGTTGTTCGAGGTCAGCCCGAGGTCGAGATGCCCAAGTCCAGAGTCCGCAAGAAGGCCGTCTACACGCCGCCGAAGGAAAAGCCGACGCCGCAGATGATCAAGGCGAGCGGCCCGTCGCACCCGGCCTACATCGGGGTGATGCTCGGGTTCATGGTGCTCGGCCTGGTCTGGCTGGTGACCAACTACCTGGCCGGCGACAAGCTCGGCTTCATGGTCGCGCTGGGCGGCGCGGGCAACGGCTTCAACTACAACTTCCTGGTCGGCTTCGGCCTGATCATCATCGGGCTGCTGATGACCATGAGGTGGCGCTGACGGTTTTCAGATCGACTGACATGTCCGTAACTACACGCGTGTAAGTCTTCCCCACTGGGGACAACTGCTGTGGATAACTCGGTCACGCCCGATTCGCCGGCTGTGGACAACTACGCGTGGTCGGCGCCGGTCGCTGTGCTCGTGGTGGGATGGCTGGCCGCCGCCTCGGCGCTGGCCTGGTGCGCGCTCGGTTCCGGCGACGCGCCCGGGCGGGTGCTCGCGGGGACGGCGGTGCTGGTGCTGGGCGGTGGCGCGCTGGTCGGCAGCATGGCGCGGCCCAGGCTGGCGGCGTCACGCTCCGGGGTACGGGTGCGCGGGCCGCTGCGGGGCGCGCAGTACGGCTGGTCGGAGGTCAGCCGGCTGCGGCTGGTGCACACCCGGCGGTTCGGTCGCGACGTACCGTCGTTGGAGCTCGAGGTGCACGACCAGCGGCTCTACGTGTTCGGTTGGCTTGACCTCGGCGCCGACCCGCGCGACGTTGCCGACATCCTGAGCACGCTGCGCGCGGCGAACTAAGCGAGGGCGGCGGCGCGCAGGCTCATCACGAGCAGCAGCAGGACCACCAGCGTGAGGGTGAGCGCGGCCTGCCACTGGTTCCGGCGGTGCGCCGGGGCGTAGACCATGGCGACGGTGGCGAGCCCGCCGGCGACCAGCCCGCCGATGTGCCCGGAGATCGAGATGCTGGGCACCACGAAGCTGATCACGATGTTCACCACGATCAGGGTGACGGCGGGCGCGGGTGAGTGCCGCAACCGGCGCAGCACCACCGCGAGCCCGCCCATCAGCCCGAACACCGCGCCGGACGCCCCGGCCACCGCCCCCCTCGGCTCGCTGAACACCATCGCCGCCGCCGAACCGCCGAGCAGCCCGACCAGGTACACGGCGAGGAACCGGACGCGCCCGAGCGCCAGCTCCAGGTCGCGCCCGATCACCCACAGCGCGAGCATGTTGAACCCGAGGTGCAGCAGCCCGAAGTGCAGGAACCCCGAGGTGACGATCCGCCACCACTCGCCGGCGGCGACCAGCAGGGGCAGCAGCGCCCAGTCCGCGAACAGCGGCGAGAGGTAGTTGTCCGGCACGCTGCCGGCCTCGATCACCGTCCACACGAAGACCAGGACGTTCACCGCGATCAGGCCGGGCACGATCAGCGGCCGTTCGGCCAGCGCGGCGCCGGCGATGGTCACCCCGGCGCGCGGGCGCGTCGCCGCCCGGTCCTGGCCGGCGCGCGCGAGGCAGTCCACGCACTGGAAGCCGACCGACGCCTCCCGCAGGCACTCCGGGCAGTACGGCCGCTCACACTGCTGGCAGAGCAGGCCGGTGGGCCGATCGGGGTGCCGGGTGCAGGTCGGCTGGCCGGGCGGTGGACCGGAGTACCCACCGCCCGAGGGCGGATGAGTCGGGTCGATCAGGGGACCTCGATCCGTTCGATCACCACGTCGGTCACCGGGCGGTCGGCCTGGCCGGTCGGGGTGCTCGCGATGGCGTCCACCACGGCGCGGGACTCGTCGTCGGCGACCTCGCCGAAGATGGTGTGCTTGCGGTTCAGGTGCGGGGTCGGGCCCACCGTGATGAAGAACTGCGAGCCGTTCGTGCCCGGCCCGGCGTTCGCCATGGCCAGCAGGTACGGCCGGTCGAAGCGCAGGTCGGGGTGGAACTCGTCCTCGAACTGGTAGCCGGGGCCACCGCGCCCGTCGCCCTGCGGGTCGCCGCCCTGGATCATGAATCCGGCGATCACCCGGTGGAACACCGAGCCGTCGTAGAACGGCCCGGAGCTGCCGCCCTGTGCGTTCGGCCGCGAGTAGTCCTTGGTGCCCTGGGCAAGCCCGACGAAGTTGGCCACCGTCTTCGGCGCGTGGTCCGGGAACAGCACCACCCGGATGTCGCCCAGCGAGGTGTGCAGGGTCGCGGTCTTGTCGTTACCTGGGTCAGTCACCCCGTCATCGTGCCATCGGTGTATTTCGAGAGGAACTCGGCCACCTCGGCCTCGTATCCTGGAGGGTCGGCGTTCCAGGCCGCGGTGTGCTCGGCGCCGGCCACCTCGCGGTAGCGCATCGGCCAGTCCAGCCCGTCGGCGATGGAGGTCAGCGCGCGGGCCGGACCCACCGGGACGGCGGTGTCGGCGTCGCCGTGGAACATCAGGGTGGGCGGGCGCACCGACGGCGGCTTGCGCACCATGTCGAACTGGTCGAAGTCGATCCCGATCCGCCACTTGGTGACCAGCGTGGCCAGCAGGGTCAGCGGCGAGGGCAGCCGGCGCGCGGCCGCCTGCAGGTGCAGCGTGGCGCGCCAGTCCAGCAGCGGGCTGTCCCACACCACCGCCCGCACCGACGCCACGTCCTCGGCCCATGTCGGGGAGGCGTCGTGCGCCCGGTCCAGGTACGTCGAGGTGATCGCCGCCCCCATCGACCAGCCGTAGAGCACCAGCCCGGACGCGCCGTTGCGGCGCGCGTACTCCGCCGCCGAGGCCAGGTCCAGCCACTCGGTGTCGCCAAGGTGGTAGTGGCCGTCCGGGCTGGCCGGCGCGCCGAGGTCGTTGCGATAGGTGATGGCCAGCACCGGGAAGCCCAGCCGGTGCAGGGTGGGCAGGATCCGCAGGCACTCCCTGCGGTCGACGCCCCGGCCGTGCACGGCTATTACCCAGGTCTTGCCGGGCGCCGGCCCGGACGCCGGGACGAACCAGGCCGGGCAGTCGCCGAGCGGGGTCGCGACCCATACTGTGCGCCACTCCAGCCCCAGTCCGCCGGGGTCGTCGGGCAGGCCGGCGGTCACCACGTGCTCGGAATATTCAATCTCGCCCACGGGCCGGAGCAAGATGCTTGAGTAGTACCAACCGGCGATCCAGCCGGCACCCAACAACCCCATTAGTACGAATAACAACAGCACGCGCTTTTGCCTCCGGTCTCGGCGTCGCAACCGGACCGTTACGCCACCGATATGGGTGAACTCAAGTGAATACACAACTTGGCCCACATCGCATCCATCGACGCCTCGTTGTCAGGGCAAAGCCTAGACCGTTGATCATGTGACCCTCCTCGGAAGGGAGAGCACTCCCCATGAGCAAGAGCACCAGGCGAGTCCTTCGGGCATCGCTCGCGGTGGCGGGCATGGCCGTGTTGTGCGCCTCGTTCGTCGGCACCGCGTCGGCGGCTCCGATCGACGGGGTGTCGGGCGCGAAGGACTCGGCCGACAGCAAGGCGGCGACCCCCAAGCCGAACCTGAACAGCAACCTGCTGGAGGACAGCAAGCTGGTCAGCATCGACATTCCGAAGCTCGAGCCTGCGTCGTACGACATGTCGAGCCTGCACGTCAGGCACGCCTCCAGCCCCGGTGACAACGAGGACGAGGACAACCTCTGCCACGGCACCGGCGGCGAGCAGAAGCTGCCCGGCAAGAACGGGAAGTTCCAGCACCCGTGCCAGACCAGCGGCAACCACATCGGCGGCAGCGGGCACCTCAACGACATCCCGTTCGAGGTGCCGATCTCGGCGGAGCTCCCCGACGCCGACGACCAGACCGGCGATGCGGTGCAGGGCGGTGACCCGGCGGCCAAGCTGACCGACCCGGGCGCGCTGGGCAAGCAGCTCGGCAAGGTCCCCCAGGGCGACAGCCTGACCCACCTCGAGGGCAAGCACATCGCCGTCACGCCCACGTAAGACCGGCCGATCTTTCGGCGCGCGCCGAACCACGCGCCCCGAGCGCCCCGGCTCCCCGAATCCGGTGCGGCGCACGGGGCGCGTGGTTCGTTCGTTTCAGGGCTTTCCGTGGTGAAGTAAGAGGATGTTCGGACGGATCCTTGTCGCGGCCGGGCTGAGCGCGACGGTCCTGGCGGCCACGCTGCTGGTCACGGCCGCGTCGGCGCCGGCGGAGTCGATCGACAGCTCCGAGCTGCGGGTCGCGCTCACCGTGCCCCGGATCCGCGAGCACCTGGACGAGCTGCAGCGGATCGCGGCGGCCAACCGGGGCACCAGGGCGATGGGCACGCCCGGCTACGCGGCCTCCGTCGACTACGTGCGCCGGCGGATGACCGCCGCCGGCTACCAGGTCAGCACCCAGCGGTTCGAGGTGCCGTACTTCGCCGAGACGGCAATGCCCGAGCTGACCCTTCGCCGGGCCTACGCGGCCGTCACCGAGGTCCGCACCATGAAGTTCTCCGGCTCCGGCGACGTCACCGCCCCGGTGCACGGCGTCGGCCTGAAGCTGCCGCCCTCGCCAGCCCCGAGCGCCGCCAGCGGCTGCGCACCGGCCGACTTCACCGGGATGCCCCGCGGCTCGGTGGCGTTGATGCAGCGCGGCACCTGCCCGTTCGGCCAGAAGGCGCGCAACGCCCAGGCCGCCGGCGCGGCCGCCGCCGTGATCATGAACGAGGGCCAGCCGGGGCGGACCGACCCGATCAGCGGCACCCTGGAGCGCCCGGGGATGGCGATCCCCGTGCTGTCGGTGAGCTACCAGGTCGGCGCCGAGCTGGCCGGGGCCGGCGATGCACCGGTGCACCTGGTGACCCACACGGTGTCCGAGCACCGGCAGACCGAGAACGTGATCGCCGAAGGCCGGAGCGGGCGGACCGACCGGGTGGTGATGGTCGGCGCGCACCTGGACTCGGTGCCGGAGGGGCCGGGGATCAACGACGACGGCTCCGGCACGGCCACCCTGCTGGCCATGGCCGAGCAGCTGGCCCGGCTCGGCGATGTCCCGCGCAACCGGGTCAGGTTCGCGTTCTGGGGCGCCGAGGAGCTGGGGCTGCTGGGCTCGGAGCACTACGTCGACCAGCTCGGCCCGGAGCAGCGGGCGGACATCGCGGCGTACCTGAACTTCGACATGCTCGGTTCGCCGAACTTCGCGCGGCTGGTCTACTCGCGTTCGGTGCCGGAGGAGGGCGGCCAGGCGCCGCCCGGCTCGGACGCGGTGACCAGGCTGTTCACCGAGTACTTCGGCACCAGGCGCCAGCCGGTGCAGCTCATCGGGTTCGACGGCCGCAGCGATTACGCGCCGTTCGCGGAGGTCGGCGTCCCGGTCGGCGGGGTGTTCTCCGGTGCCGAGGAGGCCAAGACGCCCGAGCAGGCCGCCCAGTTCGGCGGCGTGGCCGGCCGGGCGCTGGACGGCTGCTACCACCAGGCCTGCGACACCATCGACAACCTCAACGACCAGGCGCTCGACCAGCTCGGCGACGCCGCCGCGCACGCCGTGTTCACCCTGCTCCACACCGTGGCGAACCCCCGCTTCCGATAGAACGATCTATCGAGCGCTAGAACGATCTATCTACCGCGATTGCGATTGCGCCGCCAGCTCAGGGCCGGCGGCGTTCATCCGCTCGCTAGAGCTCGCGCTCCAGCCTGGCCGCGACCTGGCGGAACCGGCTGACCGGCACCAGGTGCACGCCGGCGAACGCGCCGGTCTCCCGAACCGCCAGGATCTGCTCGCAGGCCGCCTCCACCCCGGCGGCCGGGTCGGCGTCCACCCTGCGCACCAGCTCGTCCGGGATGTCGATGTCCGGGATCGCCGACGCCAGCCGCTTGGCCATGCCCACGCTGGCCAGCACCATCACCCCGACGTACACCGGCGCGTCCGTCGGGTTCGCCTCCCGCCACCGCAGCAGCGCCGGGATCGAATAGCTGACCTGGGCGAACACGAAGTCCGCCGACCGCTTCCAGTCCGGCAGCGGGCGGCGCAGCCCGGCGGCGACGCCGATCTGGAACGGCTCGGTGCCGGCGAACATCGGGTCCTCGGTGGCGCCCCTGGCCGCCTCGATCATGGTCTGGACGGTCAGGTGACTGGTCCGTCCGCCCGCGCTCGGGGCGTCGCCGTGCACGAACAGGAACTGGTCCACGCCGTACGCGGCGGCGGTGAGCAGGTCGCGGCGGAACCCGAGCAGGTTGCGGTCCCGCGAGTTGACGCAGGCGATGCTGCGCCCGCCCATGGCCTGCACCTCGTGCGCGACGGCGATGGACGAGACGGTGGCCCGCCCGATGTGGTTGTCCGGAATGAGGAACGCGTCGGCGACCGGGGCCAGCACGCCGATCTGATGGCGTGCGTGCCGCAGGTCGGGCTTGGTCGGAGGCTCGATCTCGCAGATCAGCCGAAAGCCGCTCATACCGTCGAGCCTAGAACGGGTCAGGCCCTCCTGGGTCCCCATGCTCGTCGAAGCACCAGGCCGTACACCCCCACCGCGAGCGCCCCGCCGCCGAGGAGCACGGCGAGGATCCCCAGCCGGTTGCCGTGGCCGTAGGTCTCCTGCAGCCACCAGGTCGCGGCGCCGACCGGGGCCATCGCGGCGGCGGCCAGCAGGGTGGCGCGCAGCGCGTGGCCGTCCACGAACCGCTCCGGTCGGGTGATCCGGCGGATCCGGGTCAGCACCATCGCGCCGGCCACCAGCTCGCCGACCAGGATGGCCGCCACCAGCCACACCAGCCGCGCGGCGCCGGGGGGCACCAACAGCGCGGCGGCGCCGAGCAGCAGCGTCACCGCCAGCGTCACCCGGCTGGCCGTGCGGGGCACCCGGTCCTCCAGGCGGGCGTAGAGCGCCTGGTTGCCCAGGTCGCTCAGGCCGGTCACCAGCTGGGCGGCGGCCACCACGGCCAGGCAGGCGGCGAGCGGGCCGACCAGCGCGGAGTGTTCGAGCCGGCCGTTGGCCAGGACGGTGGCGGTCGGCCCGGCGAGGATGGCCAGCATCACCAGCGGCGGCAGGCCGGCGGTCAGCGCGTAGGCCAGCGCCTGGCGCCACATCGCGCCGAACATCCCCATGTCCCGCCGGTGCGCCGCCTCGGACAGCCGGGGCAGCGAGGCCATCGACACCGCCCGGGCGCTGAGGTAGGACAGCGCGAACAACACCGAGGTGGACATCTGCACCACGAACACCCCGCCGGGCACCGAGGCGGCAATGGCCAGCAGCGCGTACAGCGCCACCGAGGGCAGCGTGGCGACGCCGACCGCGCCGCTCAGCCGGCGGGTCACCGCCAGCGCGTCCGGGTCCCGCCGCCACCGGGCCGAGGGCCGGGCGAGCAGGCCCACCCGCGCCGCGCCGAACAGCTGCAGCGCCGCGTGCAGCCCCACGCCGACGGTGCTGCCCACCCCGAGCACGAGCAGCATGCCCAGCGGCACCCGGTCGATCTCCATGCCGGTGCCGTAGCGCCAGCCGGCCAGCAGCACGGCCCCGATGAGGATCACGTTCTCCACCGCCGGCGCGGCGGCCGACAGCGCGAACCGGTCCCTGGCGCGCTGCGCGGACAGCCCCAGGTAGGCCACGCAGTTCAGCGGTATCTGCGGTGCCACCAGGACGACCAGCAGCATGCTCACCCACCAGCCCAGGGAGCGCTCGCCCGGGTCGGGGATGCCTCGGGTCAGCGTCCAGGCCAGCACCGGTGCGGCGACCACCAGCAGCGCGCTGATCGCCGCCGAGACGGCGACCACCCAGCCCGTCACCCGGCCGAGCACCTCCCGCGCCCTGGCCGGCCCGCCGTCGCTGAGTGCCCCGACCAGGCCGGGCACCACCACCATGGCCAGCACCGGCCCCGCCACCAGGGAGAACACCAGGCCCGGCACGGTGTTGGCCGCCTGGAAGCAGTTGGCGAACCAGGTGGGTCCGAACACCGCGCCGATCACCACCACGCGCAGCAGGCCGGTCGCCCTGCTGACCAGCGTCCAGCCGGCCAGGACCACCGAGTTGCGCGCGGTGCCGCCCGTCACCGGTGGGGCAGCCGCGCCACCGCCCCGATCACCGCCCGCTTGGCGAGCGCGCGGCAGCGCTGCTGCGCGGCCATGGTGGGCACTATCGGTTCGAACGTGTAGGTGGTGACCGGCTCCTCGTGCGCGCCGAAGGTCGCCTTGAACCGGCGCAGGTCCTCGGAGTTCGACAGCCCGAAGTCGTAGCTGCGCCGCCCCTGCGCGCAGGCCGCCTCGATGGCGTGCCGGTGCAGCAGCTCGTTCGCGCCGGTGCCCCGGCAGAGCCGCTTGTCCATCGCGCCCCGCCAGTAGGTGACCCGATCGCCCGCGCTCAGGACCATGATCGCGGCGATCGGCTGTCCGTCCCGGCGGGCCAGCCACACCGTGCAGTGCTGGTCCAGCACCCGGGGGACCGTGTCGAACATCCGCCGGGGGTGGGAGCGGGCGAACCGCATCCGCATCAGCGGCGCGGGAAGGCCCCTGTCGCGTGCCCACCTGTCCACAGATTTGCCGAACAGCTCGTAGAAGGTGGGGATCAGCCGGCCGGTGCTGTCCGACTCGACGCTCACCCCGCGCCGCTCGGCCTTGCGCGCGTTGGACCGGACCTTGCCGCTGAACGCCGCCGACCACACCTTGTCGAACCCGCCGTCGAGGTCGAGCACCTGCGAGGTGCGCGGGTCGGCGTACACCCCGCCGGGCACCGCCTCCCGCCACGCCCTGGCGTCATCGCGGCCCACCACGATCCGGGCGCGCACCCCCGAGCGCCGGTGCACCTCGCGCACCAGCGCCCGCAGCTCCTCGCCGTCCGGCTCGCCGCCCTCGGCCAGAAAGCCGCTGGCGTCCGCGCCCAGGTTCCAGTTGTTCGGCGGCGAGGCGAACATGCCCGGCACCGGCGCCGCCACCCTCGGCAGCACGAACCGCCGGCCGTCGTCACCCCGCAACAGCAGGCTGGCGTCGGTGAACCTGTCGCAACCGCACACGCAGTCGACCCACTCCGGCATCTTCGACAGGGCGACGCCCGGGTTCTGGTCGACCAGCTCGCGCCAGGCGGGCCGCACGGCGGTCCCCTCTTCCTCGACGACCACGCCATACGTCGGTGACATACCCATCCGACCGGGCCCCTCACGGGATCGACTGCATCTCGGCCAGCCGGCCACCATAGGTGTCGGTTGTGGACGCCGGCCGGTCAGGGGCTCAGGGCAGCCAGGACAGCCGGCCGGCGAGCAGGGCGTAGCCCACGAACGCGACGATGTCGAGCAGGGCGTGCGCGCCCACCAGCGGCCACAGCCGCCCGGTGCGCTGCCAGAACCGGCCGAACACCGCGCCCATCACCAGGTTCCCCACCGCGCCGCCGGCCCCCTGGTAGAGGTGGTAGCAGCCGCGCACGAACGCCGACAGCGCGGCCGAGCGGTTCTCCGACCACCCCAGCCGCCGCAGCCGGCTCAGCAGGTACCCGGTGAGCAGCACCTCCTCGGCCCACGCGTTGCCGACCGCCGAGGCGATCAGCACCGGCAGCCGCCACCAGGTCTCGGTCAGCGTGCTCGGCTGCACCGTGAGGTTGACCCCGGCCGCCCGGCTGGCCAGGTACAGCCCGAGCCCCGGCACGCCGATCAGCAGCGCCAGCCCGACCGCCCGCGCCGCGTCCCGCCCCGGCTGTTCGCGGTCGAGGCCGATGTCCGCGACCGTCATCCCGGCCCGGACCAGCAGGTACACCCCGAGCGCCCCCCAGCCGACCAGCTGGATCACCGAGGACAGCTGCAGCGCGAGGTCGACGTACTGGTTGAGCGCGGCCGGGGCGTTGAGTGCGACGTGCTGCTTGGACAGCGGCTCGGGCCGCAGCAGCGACTGGACCAGCGACAGCCCGCTGCGCAGCCCGGACAGCGCGAGCGTGATGGAGAAGACCACCCACAGCTCGGCGCGCATCAGCCGTCGTTCCCGGTGCGGCAGCTCGGGCGGTTCGAACGGCCGGGCCGGTGCCAACCAGCGGCGCACCCAGCCGCCCGCCTCGCCCGTCACGCCGAGGCACGCTACCTGGAGCGTTGTTCGAGGGGGTTACCCTGGGCTGGTGCGCCGGTTCGCGTTCACCCCCCGTTGGATCGCCTGGCATGTGCTGATGGTGGTCGCGGTGGTGAGCTGTGTGTGGCTGGGCGACTGGCAGTGGGTGCGCTCGCAGGTCACCGGTTCGATGCAGAACCTGGCGTACGCGCTGCAGTGGCCGTTGTTCGCGGTGTTCTTCGCGGTGATGTGGTGGCGGATGATGCGCCTGGAGTCCCGCCGGCTGGACGAGGAGGAGGCCGAGGCCGCCGAGCCCACGCCGACCGAGGAGGAGCCGCCCGCCGCCCCCGCCCTCGCCACGCCGGCCGCCGCGCCGGAGGACGACGACGAGGACCCGGAGCTGGCCGCGTACAACAGGATGCTCGCCCAGCTCGCGGCCCAGGACGCCCAGGAAGCCCGGCGCTAGCGCTACTGTTCGACAGTTCGGTAATCGGAGGTGGATGTGCCCGGAGCGCGGCTCGGTGCGGCGCCCGGTGACCGGCCGGGGCAGGCGCACTGGTTGGCCGCCGAGACGGAGCGGCTGCTCGAGTTCGCGGAGGGGTCCTGGCACCCGCTCGGCGGGTTCGGGCGCCAGGACGACTGCGGCAAGCGGGTGATCACCGCGCCCGTCGAGCTCTGGCTGACCGGCCGGATGACGCACGTCTACGCGCTCGGCGAGCTGCTCGGTTACCCCGGCAGCGCGGAGTTGGCCGAGCACGGGCTGGCGGCGCTGCACGGGCTGATGCGCGACGAGGAGCACGGCGGCTGGTACCCGGAGGTGGCCTGGGGCGGCCCCGCCAACACCGACAAGCCGTTCTACCAACACGCGTTCGTCCTGCTGGCCGCCGCGAGTGGCACGCTGGCCGGGCTGCCGCACGCCCGCGAGCTGCTGGACTCCGCGCTGGCACTGGTCGACGAGCGGTTCTGGTCCGAGGCCGAGGGCATGGTGATCGAGACCTGGGACCGGGGCTTCACCACCGCCGAGCCGTACCGGGGCGTGAACGCCACCATGCACGGCGTGGAGGCCTTCCTGGCCGCCGCGGACGCGCTGGACGCCGGTGGGGACGCCGCCGGTGGCGAGCTGTGGCGGCGGCGCGCGCTGCGGATGACCGAGCGGGTGGTCACCGGGTTCGCCGCACCGCACGGATGGCGCATCCCCGAGCACTACGACGAACGCTGGCACCCGCTGCCGGACTACAACATCGACCACCCGGACCACCCGTTCCGCCCGTACGGCTCGACGGTCGGGCACGGCCTGGAGTGGTCCCGGCTGTGCCTGCACCTGCACGCCGCGCTCGGCGCGAGCGCACCGGACTGGCTGGTCGAGGACGCGCGCGGGCTGTTCGACACGGCGGTGCGGGACGGCTGGGCGGTGGACGGCGCGGACGGTTTCGTCTACACGGTGGACTGGGACGGCAAGCCGGTGGTGCGCCAGCGGATGCACTGGGTGCTGGCCGAGGCGGTGTGCACGGCGGCCACCCTGTACGCGGTGAGCGGGGACGAGGAGTACCGGCGGCGCTACCAGGCCTGGTGGGACTACGCCGAGACGTACCTGGTCGACCGCGAGTGCGGCTCCTGGCACCACGAGCTGGACGGCCACAACCGCCCGGCCGCGACGGTCTGGCCGGGCAAGTCGGACGCCTACCACGCCGTGCAGGCCACCCTGCTGCCCCGGCTGCCGTTGCGCGGCTCGGTGGCGCGCGCGGTGTCCGACGCGCTGGCCGCCGGCGAGATCGCGCCGCTGTGACCGGCCCGCGCGCCTGACGTACCAGTCACAGTTTGGGCACCATCGCAACCTGACGCCGACGGCGTACGTCTTTACCTTCGAGGGCGCGTCAACGTGTGAGGGGTGTCGGCGATGAACCGTGGCGATGGCGGGCCCAGGCCTTGGGGCCGGCCTCCGCCGCCGCCGGGTCGTCCACCGCCGCCTCCGCCGCCCCGGTACCCGTACGCCCCTCGGCAGCCCCCCGGCCCGCCGAGGCGCCCGCCGCCCGCGCAGCAGGGCTGGCAGCGCGGGGGCGTCATCCCGCCGGGGCAGCAGGGTCCGCCCCGGACGCCGCCGCAGCGCCCGGTCCGACCGGTCCGCCGAGCGCGGTGGGGCCGGCGGCTGCTCACCTTCCTGCTGGCGCTCGTGCTGGTGCTGATCGGCGTCGGCGGCTACCTGGACACCAGGCTGACCCGCACCGCCGCGCTGACCGGCTACTCCGGCCGCCCGGTGAGCAAGGGCACCAACTGGCTGATCGTGGGCTCGGACAGCCGCGCCGACCTCACCGAGCAGCAGGAACAGGCGCTGGCCACCGGCAACGCGTCCGGCGCGCGCACCGACACGATCATGTTGCTGCACACCGGCAGCTCGGGCACCACTTTGATCAGCTTGCCGCGCGACTCGCTGGTCTCGATCCCCGGCAAGGGCAAGAACAAGCTCAACGCCGCGTTCGCCTTCGGCGGCCCCAAGCTGCTCACCCAGACCGTGGAGCAGGCCACCGGGCTGCGCATCGACCACTACGCCGAGATCGGCTTCGAAGGCTTCGTCAAGGTGGTCGACGCGGTGGGCGGTGTCGACATGTGCATCCCCGAGGCCATGAAGGACCCGCTGGCCGGCCTGAACGTCAAGGCCGGCTGCCAGAAGCTGGACGGCCAGACCGCACTCGGCTACGTCCGCAGCCGAGCCACCCCCCGCGCCGACCTGGACCGCATCGAGCACCAGCGCCAGTTCCTGTCCGCGCTGATGAAACAGGTGGTCAACCCGCTGACCCTGCTCAACCCGTTCCGCGTGTTCGGCCTGACCCAAGCCATGCCCGGCGCGGTCACCGTAGGCGCCGAAGACCACGTCTGGCACCTCGCCGGCCTGGCCCTCGCCATGCGCGAGCTCTCCGGAGGCGGCGGCATCACCACCACCGCCCCCATAGCCGGCCTGGGCCAGGTCAACGGCACCTCCGTGGTCCGCTGGGACACCACCCGCGCCAAAGCCCTCTTCAACGCGCTGGCCCAGGACCAGTCCGTCCCCAAGTCCGCCCTCGGCTAGCCCGCGAGTCGGGGATTTTGTCAGGGTGAGTCGCGGATTCGGTCAGCCCGCGCGGCGCCCTCGGCGGGGCTTGCCGGTGTCCGCCTCGGAGTCCGACTTCTTGGAAGACTTCGACTTCGAGGACTTCGACGACTTGCCGGACGAGCCGCGCTGGCTCGGCACCGGCGGCGTGCCGGACGCCTCCTTGGCGGCCTCCACGCTCTGCTGCAGCGCGGTGAGCAAGTCGGTCATGCTGTCCGCGCCGTCCCCACCGGCCGCCGCCGGTGCGGGTGCCGGCCGCGCGTCCCCCTCGGCACGCTTGCGCTCGATCAGCTCCTCCACGGCCGTCAGGTAGTCGTCGGAGAACCGCGTCGGGTCGAACTCCGCACCCAGGCTGTCCACCAGCGAGGCCGCCATCTGCATCTCCTGGGTGCGCAGTTCCACCTCGGCGTCCAGGATCTCGAACTCCGGCTCGCGCACCTCGTCGGGCCAGAGCATGGTCTGCAGCACGATCACGTTGTCCCGCACCCGCAGCAGCGCCAGCGTCTCCCGCTGCCGCAGCGACACCTTGACCACCGCCATCCGGTCGGTCTGCCGCAGCGCCTCGCGCAACAGCGCGTACGGCTTGACCGCCTTGGTCTCCGGCTCCAGGTAGTAGCTCTTCTCGAACAGCAGCGGGTCCACCTGGTCGGCCGGCACGAACTCCACGACCTCGATCTCGCGGCTGCCCGAGGCCGGCAGCGACTCCAGGTCGCCCTCGTCCAGCGTGATCAGCTGGCCGTCCTCCGTCTCGTACCCCTTCACGATGTCCGCGTAGTCGACCTCGTTGCCGCAGACGGTGCAGAACCGCTTGTACCGGATCCGACCCCCGTCCACCCCGTGTACCTGATGGAACCGGATGTCGTGGCTGGCCGTTGCCGAGTACAGCTTGACCGGAACGCTCACCAGGCCGAACGACACGGCGCCGCTCCACATCGCGCGCATGCCGGGCTCCTCCCCCTGGACAGCCGCTTCAGCGGTCTCTGGTGACAGCATGATGGTGTGGACCCCATGCTCGCCACCCCCGGACCGCTTCCGATCGGTCCGGAGTGGTGCTACGAGGTGAAGTGGGACGGCATGCGGCTGCTCGCCGACGTGACGGCCGACCGGCTGCGCCTGACCAGCCGCACCGGCCGGGACATGACCGCGCACTTCCCCGAGCTGGCCGAGCTGGCCACCGTGGCCCCCGACGCGCTGCTGGACGGCGAGGTGGTGCTCCTCACCGGCGGGGCGCCGTCGTTCACCGCGCTGGCCGACAGGTTCCACCGGGTGCCCACCGCCGCCGAGGTGGCCGCCCGCCCCGCCGTGTACATGGCCTTCGACCTGCTGCGGCTCTACGGGGTGTCGCTGCTGGACCGCCCGCTGGAGGAGCGGCGGGCCACCCTGGAGCGCCTGGAGCTGGCGGAGCTGGCCAGGGTCCGGCTGTCCCCGGTGTACGACGACGGCGCCGCGCTGCTCACCGCCACCGTCGAGCAGGGCCTTGAGGGCGTGGTGGCCAAGCGACGCGACTCGGTGTACCGGGACGGCCAGCGCAGCCGTTCCTGGATCAAGGTCGCGCACCGGCGCACCCAGGACTGCCTGGTCGGCGGCTGGCGCCCGGAGCGCACCCACCCGTCCCGGATCGGCGGCCTGCTGCTCGGGGTTCCCGACGCCGACGGATCGCTGCTCTTCGCCGGCAGGGTCGGCTCCGGGGTGGGCGGCGACGCGACCCAGCGTGCGCTGCGCGAGCAGCTGGAGGGCCTCGCGCTGGAGCAACCGCCGTTCGCCGAGGAGCTGCCCCGGTTGGACGCGGCGGGCGCCCGCTGGTGCGAACCGAGGCTGGTGGTCGAGGTCAGCCACACCGGCTGGACCGAGGGGCACCGGCTGCGCCATCCGGTGCTGCGCGGGCTCCGGCCGGACGTAGATCCGGGTACCGTCACCCGAACCTGAGCCGATTTCACCCTATTGTGTGAGCCGTTCACCTCTCGTGCCGGTTTGAGGCAGTGCGTTGTGGAGCAGTCGCGACCACTATGGCTGCCGACCGCACGATCAAGGGAGGGCGCTGTGGACTTCCAGTCCCTGGTGAGCAAGGCGAAAGACCTGCTCGGCAAGCACGACGACAAGGTCGACAAGGCGATCGACAAGGCCGGCGACGCGGCCAAGAAGAAGTTCCAGGGTCACGACGAGCAGATCGACAAGGTGACCCAGGCGGGCAAGGACTACGACTTCAGCGGCGGGCAGCAACAACAGCAGCAACAGCCGCCCCCGCCCCAGCAGCCGCCCCCGCCGGAGTCGCGCTGAGTCGCCCTAACGGACCTGCCGAGTAGGTCGGGCGCGCTCCGGCTACCGTGACGCGGGTGACCGCGATGTTGAGCTGGCAGGGCGACGGCGGCAGAGCCCTGGAGAGCGCCCGGGTGCTGCTCGGTGGTGGTGGGATCCGTGCCCTGGGCCGGATGGTCAGGGCGCCGCTGGACGCCCCGGCGTTCACCGCCTCCTACCGGTTGTTCGTGGACGAGGACGGCGTGCTCGCCCGGCTGTCGGTGACCAGCGCGACGGCCGAGCGGGAGCGCAACCTGACGCTGAACCACACCGAGGACGGCTACTGGCTGCTGGACACCGGCTCCGGCGGCTCGCGGGCGGAGTTCGACGGCGCCCTGGACGTGGACCTGCAGTACAGCCCGCTCTACAACACGCTGCCGATCCGCCGCCTCGGCCTGCACCGGGAGAGCCTCGACCACGAGCTGCCGATGGTGTTCGTGTCGCTGCCCACCCTGGAGGTGGAGGTGACCGAGCAGCGCTACCGCACGGTCTCCACCCTGGACGCCGACGGCCGCTCGGTAGTCAACTTCAGCGCCGGCACGTTCGTAGCCGACATCACCGTCGACTCCGACGCCCTAGTCCTCGACTACCCCGGCATCGCCACCCGCATCTAGCCCACCGCCCGTACCCCCGTCCGCCCGTACCCCCCGTCCGCGAGTCGGGCGTCTCAGCACAGTGAGTCGCGTGTTTCGGCACATTCTCGGGTGTGCTGAGACGCCCGACTCGGTGTGCTCAGGCGCCCGACTCGCGGGGGTTAGGACGGGGTCCAGCCGGTGAGGACGTGGCCGGTGTGGGCTAGGGCGCGGAGGTCGGCGAGGGGGGTGTGGCGGGGGACGGTGGTTTCGGGCGCGGACTTTGCCTGGTGCCAGAGTTCGCGGGCTCGGTGGCCGGCGTTGATGGTGGCGGCCAGGCCGCCGGTGGAGGCCAGCGAGCCACGGGCCGCGCCGAGGCGGCCTAGCGCGTCGTCCACCGCCGGCAACAACCCAGAACGGTTGCCTTCGCACATGGCCAGGACCAGCTCGGGGCGGGTGTCCATCACCCGGGTGGCGTCCGCGAACGAGCCGGCGGCCAGGGTCAGTGCGAGCTCCCCGCCGTCCTCCGCCGCGACGGTGGCGAGCACGGCGGCCAGCAGGTGCGGCAGGTGGGAGATGCGGGCCACGGCGGCGTCGTGGTCCTCCGCGCCGGCCGGCACAACCCGCCCGCCGCAGTCCCAGGCCAGCTCGGCCACGTCCGCCCACACCTCGGGGTCCAGCCCGTCGTCGGCGGCCACCACCCAGTTCGCGCCCTGGAACAGCCCGGCGGAGCCGGCCGCCCAGCCGGACTCCTCGGTGCCGGCCATCGGGTGCCCGCCCACGTACCGGGCCTCCGGGGCGTGTGCGCGCACCGCGTCGCGCATCGCGGCCTGCACGCTGACCACGTCGGTCAGCCGGCACTCCGGGGCCACCGCGCGGACCTGGCGCAGCACGTCCGGCACCGCGGTCAGCGGCACCGCGAGCACCACCAGCGCGTCCTCGGCCTTGGCCCGCTCCAGCGCCTGCTCGGTGCTCGCCGCGACGTCGTAGCCGTCCGCGCGCGCCGCCGCCGCGGTGGTCTCAGAAGCTGTGGATGCCCACACCGTGCGCCCGGCCGTCACGGCGGCCCGCGCCAGCGAGCCGCCGATGAGTCCGAGCCCGATGACGCAGATCGGCCGAGTCGTCACGGCCGGGCAGCCTAACCCCACCGGCAGGGCCTCCCGCGCACCGCCTCGGATGTCACGGGGAGGTCTCAGTGCAATAACAGACACGTTCGGGATACCGCTACTCGTGCGTAATCGACCATTCGGCGCACCTGGACGCACGGTAATCGGCGAGCTACTAACGCGCGAGGTTCTCGCGATCGCGCCTAGGTAGCTTGAGTCAGCGAGTTGTACCGACCGGCCGGGCGCCGGCGGTGACAGGTGACTTGCCAAGATCCGAGAGGGCGAAGATGAGTGCTACCGCGGCGCTCCGCTCAGCCGCGCCGTCGATGCCGGTACACGGGCGATGCCACCGATGTGGCGAGCAGGTGATCGGATGTCGGGACGCAGAGGGACGGCTGGTGCCGGTTCATCCGGTCGCCGTGCCCGGCGGTGAGCTGATCATCAACGGTGACCAGTGCAAGATCGTCCAGGTGCTCTCGCCGCGCGAGGCATCGGCCGCCCAGCGGCGGGGCGACCTGGGCTTCATGCCGCACGGCAGGGTCTGTCGCCGGCTCGGGAACTAGTCAGCGCAGCGCATCCAGCGCGAGCGCCGCGTACATCGCCACCCCGTCGACCATCGCGGCCTCGTCGAACTGCACCCGGTTGGAGTGGTTGGGCGCGGCGTGGTCGGGGTCCAGGTGCGGCGGGCAGCCGCCCAGGAACGCCAGCGCTCCCGGCACCCGGTTGAGCACGTAGGAGAAGTCCTCCGAACCCAGGATCGGGCTGGTCATCGGGCTCACCCGGTTCGGCCCGAGCACGGTGGCGGCCAGCTCGTCCACCCGCGCCGAGGCGGCGGCGTCGTTGACGGTGATCGGGTACCCGGGTTCGAGGAACACGCTGGCCGTGCAGCCGTAGGCGGCCGCCGTGTGCTGGCAGACCTGCCGCACCTGCTCGTGCAGGAAGGTCCGGGTGGGCTCGGTCAGGGTCCGCAGGGTGGCCTCCAGGTAGGCCGTGTCCGGGATCACGTTCGACGTGGTGCCGGCCCGGATCTGGGCCACCGTGAGCACCGCCGGCTCCAGCGCCGTCACCCGCCGGGTGAGCATGGTCTGCAGGGCGCCGACCATCGCCGCCGCCGAGGGCACCGGGTCCAGCGCGTCGTGCGGCGCCGAGGCGTGCCCGCCGCGCCCGCGCACCGTCACCCGCAGCACGTCCGCCGAGGCCATGATCGGGCCCGGCCGGGTCTGGACGGTCCCGGTCGGCATGGTGGCGCTGATGTGCAGCGCGTACGCGGAGTCCGGGGTGCCGGCCGGCCCGGACGGCTCCAGCAGGCCCTCCTCGATCATGTGGCGGGCGCCGTGGTCGCCTTCCTCGCCGGGCTGGAACATCAGCAGCACCCGCCCGGCCAGCAGCTCGCGGCGGTCCGCCAGCAGCCGGGCCGCCGAGGCGAGCATCGCGACGTGCGTGTCGTGCCCGCACGCGTGCATCACGCCGTCGATCTCCGAGGTGAACGCCAGCCCGGTGCGCTCGGTCAGCGGCAGCGCGTCCATGTCCGCGCGCAGCAGCACCGTCGGCCCCGGCTTGTCGCCCTCCAGGACGGCGGTCACCGAGCTGCAGCTGCGCCCGGTGTGCACCTTCAGCGGCAGGTCGGCCAGCTCGTCGAGCACGGCCGTCCGGGTCATCGGCAACTCCAGGCCCAGCTCGGGGTTGCGGTGCAGCCGCCTGCGCAGCGCGACCGTGCGCGGCTGCACCGCGTGGGCGGCCGCGGTGAGCCCGGCGAGCCTGGGGTCGGAGTGATCCGGCATAGCCGTAAATCTTGGCATCCGCGCCGCCCGGACGCGGCCAGGCAGGACCGGTTTCCGAGGGTGCAGCCGAACGGGCGAACCCGCCGCTCGGCCGATGGGACAGACCGTTCGGCTGTTCGGTCGAATTAACGGCATCGGACCAACGGGTCAAGTTCTCGTTGTGGTTTGGAGCACATGCCGAAATGGGCTTACCGTGGAGACATGGCCGTCCAGTCTGTCCGTGACTCAGCCGGCGCCAAGGCCGAGGCGAAGGACCAGGCGCTGCCCGGGTTCGCCGTAGCGGTGATCCGGGAAGAGGGGCGTTGGCGCTGCGTCCGGTTGGAGCCCGACGCGTTGGTCGACCTGGATGCCGCGATCACCGGGTTGCGCTCGCTGCGCTCCACCGGCGCCGTGCTCGGGTTGCTCGCGGTGGACGACTGCTTCTTCGTGCTGCTGCGACCCATACCGGGCGGGGTCAACCTGATGCTGTCCGATGCGGTCGCGGCCCTGGACTACGACGTGGCCGCCGACGTGCTCGACCTGCTGCGCGTCGACCTGCCGTTGGAGGACGCCGCCGACGACGAGCCGTGGCCGGAGGGCGACATGTCCATCGTCGCCGACCTCGGGCTGCCGGCCGACGAGCTGGAGGTGCTGGCCGGCGAGTGGGAGCTCTACCCGGACGAGCAGCTGGCCGCGATCGGGCGGCGCTGCGGGTTCGCCGACGCGTTGGCCCAGGTCGTGGGAGGGCGCCCGGCCAGCCCTTGAGTGCGTTCAGCGAAGCCGACGAGGCGCTGGTACGGCGCGCGCTGACGGTCGCGCGCGGGGCGCTGGACAGCGGTGACGTGCCGGTGGGCGCCTGCGTGGTCGACGAGGGCGGCGTCGAGCTGGCCGCCGCGTGCAACGCCAGGGAGGCGACGGGCGACCCGACAGCGCACGCCGAGCTGCTCGCGCTGCGGGCGGCCGCCGCCAAGGCCGGGCACTGGCGGCTGGACGGCGCCACCCTGGTGGTGACCGTGGAGCCCTGCACCATGTGCGCCGGCGCGATCGGGCTGGCCAGGGTGTCGCGGGTGGTGTTCGGCGCCTGGGAGCCGAGGACCGGGGCCGTCGGCTCGCTGTGGGACGTGCTGCGCGACCGGCGGGTGCTGCACCGGCCGGAGGTGGTCGGCGGGGTGCTCGCCGACGAGTGCGCCGCGCTGCTCGGCTCGTTCTTCGCCGAGCGCCGGCTGGACTGAGAGTTGTCGGGCGGGTCCGTCACACTCGGCCCCATGAGCAAGCGCGACAAGCACCGTCGGCAGCGCCGGGCGGCTCGGTTCGACCTGGCGGCACTGGTCGACCAGGTGCTTCACGCCGCGACGGCGTTCCCCGGGTGGAGCGGCCAGGGACGCCGAGCCGCCGGCCGGCTGGTGGCCTCGGCGCCCGGGGCACCGTTCGAGCTGGCGGCCAACGCCGCGCTCATGGTCGGCCTGGAGATCACCTGGCGCAACGGCTGGCAGCCGGTGGACGTCTGGCAGGTGGTGCGCCGCCGGATGGACGACGGCGCCGCCGACTTCGTCATCGGCGCGATCACCGAGGAGTCCGCGCGCCACGCCCAGGCGGCGTCCGATCCGAGGTGGCGGGCGCAGCTGGCCGAGCTCGGTGCCACGCCCTGGTGGGGGTCGGAGGAGTGCTTCGTCGAGGCGTACGCCGCCCGCGAGCGGCTCGACCAGGTGGCCACCCTGGCGATCGTGATCGAGCTGCTGACCCTGCTGAACGCGTTGCCGTCCCAGGCGGAGCTGGTCCCGCCGCCCGGGAGCAACGGGTCCGCCCCGCCGGCGAGTGATGCGGAGGAGGTGGACCCGAAGGTGCTGGCCAAGGTCCGCGCCCTGCTGGCCAAGGCGGAGTCCACCGACTTCCCGGACGAGGCCGATGCGTTCTTCGCCAAGGCCCAGGAGCTGATGAGCCGCTACTCCCTGGAGCGGGCCGTGCTGTACGCGCGCGACGACGGCGCCGGCGGCGGGTCGCGGGTGCGGACCGGCGGGCGGCGGATCTGGCTGGACAACCCGTACCTGAGCGCGAAGTCGATGCTGGTCGGCACGGTGGCCTCGGCGAACCACTGCCGGGCGGTGTTCGACTCCGCGCTCGGCTTCGTCACCGTGCTCGGCGAGCGGACCGACGTGGAGATCGTCGAGGTGCTGACCACGTCGCTGCTGGTGCAGGCCGGCCGGGCGATGCTGGCCGCCGGGCGGCAGGTCGACCGCCGAGGCCAGTCCCGCACCAAGTCGTTCCGGCAGTCGTTCCTGGTCTCGTTCGCGCAGCGGATCGGCGAGCGGCTGGCATCGGCGGCGGAGCAGGCCGAGGCCGAGGTCACCGAGTCGATCGGGGACGGCCGCCTGCTGCCCGTGCTGGCCGCGAAGGAGGAGGCCGTCCAGGAGCTGGTGGACGAGCTGTTCCCGCGCCTGACCACCAGGCGGGTGACCGTGTCGAACTCCGCGGGCTGGACGGCGGGGCGCGCGGCCGCCGACCTCGCCGTCCTGGACGCCCACCGCGCCGTCCGAGCCTGACCACGGGCGGCCTCGCCGCGTTAGGGTGCTGCGCAGCCGGTGTGCGCACGGGAGGAGCAACAGTGTCGACAACGGGGTTGGCCCGGTTCACGGCCGCGCGGGAGTTCCTGCTGGAGCACCGGGAGGACTACGACGGCGCGTACGCGGGCTTCCGCTGGCCCGAGCTGGAGGAGTTCAACTGGGCGCTGGAGTGGTTCGACCGCCTCGGCGCCGACGCTGAGAGCGCCGACCGGCCCGCCCTGTGGATCGTCGAACAGGACGGCTCGGAACGGAAGTGGACCTTCGCCGAGATGTCTGCCCGGTCCAACCGGGTGGCCAACTGGCTACGCTCGCTCGGCGTCGCGCGCGGCGACCGGATGGTGCTCATGCTCGGCAACCAGGTCGAGCTGTGGGAGGTCATCCTGGCCGCGATGAAGCTGGGGGCCGTGGTCATCCCGGCCACCACGCTGCTGGCCGAGGCCGACCTGCGGGACCGGATCGAGCGCGGCCAGGCCAAGCACGTCGTGGTGGCCGCCGCCGAGACCGGCAAGTGGGACGCCGTGCCCGGCTCGTACACCCGGATCGCGGTCGGCGACGAGGTCGAGGGCTGGGAGCCGTACGCCCGGTCGGAGGACGAGTCCCCGGAGTTCACCCCGGACGGCGTAACCCGCGCGTCCGACACCCTGCTGCTCTACTTCACCTCGGGAACGACCGCCCAGCCCAAGCTGGTCGAGCACACCCAGGCGTCCTACCCGGTCGGGCACCTGTCCACCATGTACTGGATCGGCCTGGAGCCCGGCGACATCCACCTGAACATCTCCTCCCCGGGCTGGGCCAAGCACGCCTGGTCGAACGTCTACGCGCCGTGGAACGCCGGCGCCACCGTGCTGATCTACAACTACGCCCGGTTCGACGCCGCCGCGCTGCTCGACGTCATGGGCCGCACCGGCGTCACCTCGTTCTGCGCCCCGCCGACCGTGTGGCGGATGCTCATCCAGGCCGACCTGGCCGCCCTGCGCACGCCGCCGGCCAAGGTGGTCGGCGCGGGCGAGCCGCTCAACCCCGAGGTCATCGAGCAGGTCGAGAAGGCCTGGGGGGTGCGCATCCGGGACGGCTTCGGCCAGACCGAGACCACCGTGCAGATCGGCAACCCGCCCGGCCAACCGGTCAAGCCCGGCTCCATGGGCCGCCCGATCCCGGGCTACAAGGTGGCGCTGATCGACGTGGCCTCCGGCCGGCCCGCCGAGGAGGGCGAGATCTGCCTAGACCTGGCCGCCCGCCCGCTCGGGCTGATGGTCGGCTACCGCGACGATGCCGACCGCAACTCCGAGGCCATGGCCGGCGGCTACTACCACACCGGGGACGTGGCCAGCCGCGACGCCGACGGCTACGTCACCTACGTGGGCCGCGCGGACGACGTGTTCAAGGCCTCGGACTACCGGATCAGCCCGTTCGAGCTGGAGAGCGTGCTGATCGAGCACCCGGCGGTGGCCGAGGCGGCCGTGGTGCCCTCGCCCGACCCGATCCGCCTGGCCGTCCCCAAGGCCTACGTCGTGCTCACCGCCGGCCACGCCGCCGACCGCGACACCGCGCTGTCCATCCTGCGCTACGCCCGCGAGCAGCTCGCGCCGTACAAAAGGATCCGCCGCCTGGAGTTCGCCGACCTGCCCAAGACGATCTCCGGCAAGATCCGCCGGGTGGAGCTGCGGGGCCGGGAGCACGAGCCGCGCCCGGCCGGCGCCGAGGGGGAGTACCGGGAGGAGGACTTCCCGGAGCTGAGGTAAAGTTGCCGGCGGTAGCGTGTCCGAGCGGCCGAAGGAGCGCGCCTCGAAAGCGCGTGAGGTGCAAGCCTCCGTGGGTTCAAATCCCACCGCTACCGCCACCGGAACGGCCAGAACGCCGATCGCCACGTTCGTGGGGTCGGCGTTCGGCCTTCCTTTCAGCCCAGCCGGCTCCTCGCCTGGCCGGCGTCGACGGTGGCGGCGGGGCCTTCGACGTCCTCCACACACGCGGTCATGGGAACGGCGGTGCTCCGGCCGATACGGCAGGCCACGGCCACCGCCTTGATGCCGATGAAGTCGGCGATCTGGGCACCGAAATCGATGGGGTTGCCGTCGACCGTGACGTCGCCGACCACGAACCCGCGCCCCCGAGGGACCTCGTAGACGGCGCGTACGTAGTGACCGGCGATGCCGCGCACGTAGGTCCAGTACGACTTCGGATCCGAACCGTCGGGCGTCTCCCAGCCGGCCGTGGACAGGTCGTCGAAGTACAGGCCTACCGGGTCGCTCAACGCGATGTCGGCCTTCAGCCGTGCGACGCCGTTGATGACACCGCCGATGTGCGGATCGCTGTTTCGCTGTGCGGCGCCGTACCGGCCGCAGTTGATCAGCTCTTGCTCACCGGTCAGCGGCCGACCGCCGATGATCCGAACGATGCTGGCGGCGGCCGCGAGCTCGATCTCGGCGCCGAGCGTGTTCGACGCCTGGATCAGGTGCATCGCACCGTTGGTGGTGCCGTTGTTCCACTTGTTCTTGAGGATGTACGAGCCGGAGGCGTCGAAAAGATCCCCGTGCTGGACGGCAGGGTCGACGTGCCGCCGGTAGAGCTCCAGCACCGTGTCGGGCCGGGTCTGGGCCAGCAGTTCCCAGTACTCGGGTCCCTCGCACGTGAAGGTGACACGAGTGATCTTGCCGTCGTCCCCTCGGGTGACGCTCCACTCGCAGTACTCGTCCTGGACGTCGCGGGTGGAGTCGGCCTTGGCCCAGCGTTGGCGGTCGGAGACCGAGTTGACCTTGGCCTGACGGGGGAAAGCTGTCCAGCTGACTTCCTGGGTGATGGCGTCCTCGGCCGTGTCGGTCTTGGTGAGGTTGTAGAACTGGGCGCGCGGAGCGTCATTGGTGTGGTCCGTGCGTCCCTTGATGGCGGCGTCGACGGCGGTGGAGATGAATTCGCTCCACTGTCTTAGGCCCTTTTCGTCGAGGTCGGTCAGCCCGCCCGGTGGGCCAAAATTGGGAATGACCATGAGATCACCTTTCCGTGGCTAGAGTGCCGGCTTTTCGCTGACGGTGCCGTCCTGGTTCATGCGGAGCAGCGGCGCATCTCGTGGAATGTTCGTGACCGGCATGGTCAGCGTGAACTCGTTGAGCCGCATGCTCCTGAACTCCCGGCGGCGGGACTCCGCCAGTCGCACATAGTCGTCGAATCCCTGGGCGGTTCCGATCCGGGCGGTGACCGAGGCGACGTAGTCCTGGATGTGCCCGGCGAACACGTCCCGCCACTCGGTGTCCGCCAGGCCCCAGTGCTCGGCGAACCGCGCCTCGGGGCTGTCGGGAGGCAGGCCGTCGGCGGCCCGGACTATCGCCTCGGCGATCTGTCGTGACACTCCCGCGCCGGCGGAGTCGAGGGTGGCGGCGGGCGGCACGTAGTCCAACAGCTTGGCGCGGGCGGCGCTGAAGACGGGGTTGGGGAAGTCCACCATCAGCACGCTGGCGGCAAACCGTGCGCTGATCATCTTCCTGCGCACCAGTTGGTTGACGACCTCGATGTCCTCGAACGCCGCTTCGGGCACGATGAAGGCGAAGAACGTGTCGCCGGGCTGACGGAACTCGGCTTCGACCAGCGCGAACTCGTAGCGGGCGAGGCTGTCGAGGTACAGCCGGCCCGGCGCGCTCGGAGGCGCGAAGCTGGCCGGAATCCCGAGATCGTCGAGCAGGGAGTCGGCGTTGAGCCAGAATCCCAGCGGCAAGGTGAGCGGCTCGGCCGGGTTGTCGGCGACGGAACCGCTGGCGGTCGGGCTGGTCGCCAGGTTGACGGTGGTGTTCGTGCACAACTGTCGCAGCAGGCGATCCAGGTCGGCGATTCGTCCGTCCGGCGCCACCGCGCGCTTCAACCGCGCCGCCGTCCACCGGCGCACGCCCGCGCGGACCGTATGTTCGAGGTCCTCCGCGCCCGACAGCGACTGGTAGAGCGGGTTGCGCCGCAACGGGTCATCCGGGGCCAGTTGGATCGTGGCGTTCATCGACTGCCAATGCAGCCACGGCTGCTTGAGCTCCTTCATGACCAAGCTGCCGTTGACGTGGCTGTCGAAACATCCCCGACCCCGGGACTCGGGCGCCAATGCGCTGTAGGAGTTGCCCGCCCACACCCAGGAACGATCGAGACGCATGTAGTAGTTGAACTGCTCGCCCGTCGGGTCCCAGCCCATGACTTGCAGGAATGTGGCAGCCGGATCGCCGATGGCGCTCGCGCTGATGAGAATGTCGACGTTCCCGCCCTGGGCACGGGTGATCGCGAAACGCAGGTCGCGCTCCAGCGAACCGCTCGCCTCCAATGGAATCTGGCCCGCTTCGCCGGCGAGAAACGAACGCTGCAACGGCAGCGACCCGGACCTGTCGAACTCGGCGAGCAGGTCGTGCACGGTGAGGGGAAATATGCCCTGGCGAAGCAGCAGCCCCATGGGGTCCCGGAGGCCGTCGAGCTGGGACGGAGGCATGACCGTCGGCCGGCCGTCGACGCCCGTCACGAACCGGTAGACCGACGAGGGAGCGAGCTGGCCGTAGCCGTTCTCGGCCGCCACGACCCGCTCCAGCGTGCTCTCGGGCCAAGCGGTGGCCCGTCGCCGCGGTGCGCTCTGTGACCACTCGCTCACCGCGCACCCACTCCCCTCATCCATCGCCGCCTGCGTGAGGGAGCCGAGGGACCACCGTCAGATACCGCCGCGCGCCCGATACCACTCGTCTGGAGCAACCGCGTGCAACCCGGGCCCGTTCGCGGGTGTTCGGTCGAGGTGACCGATCCGTTCGCCGACGAGGTGTCCCGGGCCGAGCTGGCCGCCGTGCTCGAACTGACCGCCGCGCTGGCCGGGCTGGTCAACGTCGGTCATGGCCGTGATCCAGGCTCGCGGGCACGGGCGGCGGCCTTCACGGCGGCGTGGACCGGGCTCGGCGGCGAGATCGGGTCCGTGGTGAGCTGGCCGGCCGCCGCCGCGTCCTGGCTGCGGCCGGCGTCGCGGCTGGTGGCTGGCTCGCCGGACGCGTGGGTGGTCGCGGACGGCTCGGACGGCTGGCGGGGCGTCGGCCCGAGGTTGCTCGACACCGGGCGTTGGCGCGCGGACCGCACCGTTGGGTTCGCCGGCCTCGGCGTGCCGGAGCTGCCGCTGCTCGCCGGGCGTGAGGTCACCGACGGGCTGCGCGGTGCGGGCGTCGACGGCCGGACCTGGTCGTTCGGGAACGGCCTGCTCCGGCTCGGTCAGCCGAGGGTCTCGAACGGCTCGGCGTAGCGGAACCGGCCGCGCGGGGCGGCCTCGGAGAGCCGGCGGGCCTGGAACGCGGCGCCCCATGCCGGGTCGGGGCTGGTCACGCCGAGCTCGGCGGCCGGGACGAAACCGAACCGGGGGTAGTACTCGGGGTGCCCGAGCAGCGCGATGAGCGTCTCGTCCAGGGCCTCGGCGGCGGCGATCACGGCGTGCATGAGCGCGCCGCCGACCCCGCGCTTCTGGTGCTCGGGCAGCACGCCGAGCGGGCCGAGCCCGAGCGCGGGCGCCTGCTCGACGCTGCCGCGAGTCGCGATCACGTGGCCGACCACCGCGCCGTCGATCACGGCGACCAGCGAGAGGCGGGGCAGGAACCACGGCCCGTCGCGCAGCCGCTCGGTCAGCCCGGCCTCGACGCGACCGCCGTCCGAGCCGGGACTGGCCGCGAACGCGGCGAGGTGCACGGCGTGCACGGCGGGGTGGTCGGTGGCGTGTTCGCGGCGGATGAGCATGGGATAGATCATGCCGACGGCGTCCAGCGGGTTAGGACGTCACGCCGAGCCGAACGCCAGCTCCAGCGTCGGCTCGCGGTCGCGGGCCTCCAGCTCCAGCAGCCGTCGCTTCGCGTCCAGCCCGCCGGCGTAGCCGACCAGCTTGCCGCCGGCGCCCACCACCCGGTGGCACGGCACCACGATCAGCACCGGGTTGCCGGCCATCGCCGCGCCGACCTGCCTGGGCCCGTCCTCCACCAGCCCGAGCGCGGACGCGAGCCGGCCGTACGTGACCGTCTCCCCGTAGCCGACCTCGCTCAGTCCGTCCAGGATCCGGCGCCGGGCCTCGGGCACCTTGCCCAGGTCCACCGGGACCGTGAACTCGCGGAGCCGGCCGGCGAAGTACTCGTCCAGCTCGCGGCGGGCCAGGTCCATCCAGCCGCGCGCGGCCTCGGGCATCGGGTCGGTGGCCGCCTCACCGGCGGCGCGGAACGTGCAGCGGGTGAGCCCGTGCTCGGAGGCGGCCAGAGTCAGGGTTCCGAGCGGAGTTTCGTGCGTGTTCATGTGTGAGAGAACCCCGGAACCTGGCCTGCCGTTGCACGCGCCGGGGGTTTGGATGGTGCGGTGATCGAGGAGTTGAGCCTGCGCCAGCTTTCGTACTTCGTCGCCGCGGCCGAGGCGGGCACGATGACCGCGGCGGGTGCCGAGCTGCACGTGTCGCAGTCGGCGGTGTCGCTGGGGGTGTCCGAGCTGGAGCGCCAGCTCGGGGTGCGGCTGGTGCTGCGCCGGCGGGCGCACGGGCTGACCCTCACGGCGGCGGGGCGCGAGCTGATCGGGCCGGCGCGGGCGCTGCTGCGGCTGGCCGAGGAGTTGCGCGCCGGGGCCGGCGAGCTGGGCAGCGCGCTGCGCGGGCGGCTGGTGGTGGGCTGTTTCCAGACCATCGGGCCGTTCGTGATGCCGGCCCTGCTGGACAGCTTCCGCGCCGCGCACCCGGCCGTCGAGCTGGACTTCGTGGAGGGCTCGCTGGTCGACCTCCAGGAGATGCTGCTGGACGGGCAGTGCGAGGTGGCGCTGCTCTACGACCTGGACCTCGGCCCCGCCGTGCACCGCGAGACCGTCTACCCGACCACGCCGCACGTGCTGCTCGCGCCGTCGCACCCGCTCGCCGCGCTGACCGAGATCCGGCTCGCCGACCTCGCCGGCCACGACATGATCATGCTCAACTTCCCGCCCAGCGAGCACTACTTCGCCTCGCTGCTGGCCGCCGCCGGGGTGACGCCGAGGGTGCGGCACCGCACCGTCAACTTCGAGATGGTCAGGTCGCTGGTGGCCAGGGGGCACGGCTACTCGATGCTCATCCAGCGGCCGGCCGTGGAGGTCAGCTACGAGGGCCGGCCGCTGGTCAGCCGGCCGATCGCGGATCCTCTCGACCCGATGGAGGTGGTGCTGGCGTGGCCGTCCACCGCGCCGCCCACCCGCCGCGCGCGGGCCTTCGCCGACCACTGCCACCGGGTGCTGGGCGAGCGCGCAGCGGCTGACAAATACCCCGACTCACCCTGACAAATATCCCGACTCGCGGGCGGTTTATGAGCGTTCCTTCTTATGTTGCGGAGTGATGCGCGTTTTACGGGGGTGGGGGCGGTGGGTGATGCTCGGGCTATGGCAGTGGGGTTTGACCCGTTTGAGCAGGAGTACCTGGCGGATCCGTATCGGAGGTTCGGTGGGTTGCCGGCGGTGTTCTACGAGCCTGCGCTGGACATGTGGGTGTTGAGCCGGTACGCGGACATCGAGGCGGTGTTCCGGGATCCGGCGACGTTCTCGGCGGCGATCGCGCAGGACCCGATGTTCCCGCTCGCCGAGGCGGCGCGGGAGGTGCTGCGCGCCGGCGGGTTCGCGCCCGCGAAGACGATGTCCAACTGCGACCCGCCCGAGCACGCCCGGATCCGCCGGCACAACCTGCGGGCGTTCTCCGCGCGCCGGATCGCGGGGCTGGAGCCGATGGTCAGGGCGCGCGCCGGCGAGCTGATCGACGCCATGCTGGCCAAGCCGCGCGCGGACGCGGTGGCCGACCTCACCTTCCCGCTCCCGGCGTACATGATCTTCACGTTGATCGGCTTCCCGCCGGAGGACACCGAGACGCTCAAGAGCTGGGGCGTGGACCGGCTGGCGTTCTCCTGGGGGCGGCCGAGCGTCGACGAGCAGGTCGCCATCGCGGAGGGGATGGTCAGGTACTGGGAGTACTGCCGGCGGTTCGTGCGGCGGCGGATGGACGAACCGGCCGACGACTTCACCAGCGACCACCTGGCGGTGCACCGGGCGGACCCGGAGGCGCTGACCGTGGACGAGATCGTGAGCGTGGTGTACGGGCTGAGCTTCGCCGGCCACGAGACGACCGCCAACCTGGGCGCGAACGCGATCCGCCGGTTGCTGGAGCACCCCGAGCAGTGGCGCGCGCTGTGCGCCGACCCGGGCCTGATCCCGAACGCGGTGGAGGAGGTGCTGCGCTACGACAACAGCGTGATCGCCTGGCGGCGGGTCACCACCCGGCCGGTGACGGTGGCCGGTGTGGACGTCCCGGCCGGGGCGAAGCTGCTGTTGTTGCTGGCCAGCGCGGACCACGACCCGGAGCGGTTCGACCAGCCCGGGCGGTTCGACGTGCGCAGGGCGGACGCGGCGCGCCACCTCGGCTTCGGCAAGGGCATCCACTTCTGCCTGGGCGCGCCGTTGGCCCGGATGGAGGTGCGGGTGGTGCTGGAGGAGCTCACCAGGCGGGCGCCGGACCTGGAGCTGGTGCCCGGCCAGCGGTGGGACTTCCCGGCCAACGTCTCGTTCCGGGGCCCTCGCGAGCTGTGGGTCCGCCTGAGAGACTCGGAGCCATGACAGCGCCGATGCACGTGCCGCGCTTCTTCGTCACCCAGAAGATCACCCTGATGGTCAACCGCTACCAGGTGTTCGGCGCCAACCCGGACGGCAGCGAGGGGCCGCTGCTGGCGTTCGCCCAGCAGAAGCGGATGGCGTTCAAGGAGCAGGTGACGTTCTACTCCGACGAGTCGAAGTCCCGCGCGGTGTTCTCGTTCAAGGCCCGGCAGCGGCTGGACGTGCACGCCGAGCACGACGTGTACGACGAGTCCGGCGCGCCGCTGGGCTATTTCCGCAAGGACTTCGGCGCCAGCCTGCTCCGCTCCACCTGGCACCTGTCCGGACCCGGCGGCCTGGATGCCGTCGGCCAGGAGCGCCGGCTCGGGATCGCGATCCTGCGCCGGGTGTGGGACTTCATCCCGTACCTCGGTGACGTCTGGGTGCCGTTCGTGTTCCACTTCGACTTCACCGACAAGGCCACCGGGCGGCCGGTGCTCACCAGCGAGCGCCGCAAGTCGATCAGGGACCGGTACACGGTGACGGTCTCGGACCCTCGGCTTGACTTCCGGCTGGCCGCGGCGATGGCGGTGGCGCTGGACGCGCTGCAGTCGCGCTGAGGCTCAGTCGTCCTCCAGGGCCACCTGCAGCCACCTGATGCGCGGCGGGTAGCGGACCACTACGTCCCACCCCTGGCGCTCCACCACCGTGCCGGGGCTCCAGTCCTCCACCATCTCGATCATTCCGTCCGCCTCGACGGTGGCCGAGGCGGTGGGCTTGTACTGCGCCTCGAAGCTGGACCGGTGGGCCTCGATGTACTCCTCCCTGGTCAGCGGCACCTCGGCGACGACCGCGGTGGTGGTGCCCTCGTGGGAGTTCAGCCCGTAGAAGGCGCGGCCGCAGCCGCACTCGCTTTCCACATCCACCTCGGCGTCGTCGCAGATCGCACCCAGGCAGACCAGCTCGCCCTCGATGCACCAGTTGAAGTCGTTCAACCTCCGGCCCTGGGACCGACCGGTGGCCACCAATGTCTTGATCATCACAGGTTCCCCCTTTCGGGCACAGTGCTACCAGCGGGGGCCGACAGTTCCGGGGTAACCGCCTTGACCTGCAGCGTGGTCGAGGTTGCAGGGTATGAGGTATGACCATGCGCGGCGAGCTGTTCGGCCCTCGGCGAAGAGCCACCACGGTCGGCGTGCTGCTGCTGATCCTGATGGTGGCCTTCGAGGCGATGGGCGTGGGCACGGCGATGCCCGCGCTGGTCGCGGAGCTGGGCACGGTGTCGCTGTACGCGCTGCCGTTCGTGGCGTTCATGGCGGCGGCGGTGTTCGGCACCGTGGTCGGCGGCCGGTGGTGCGACCTGTCCGGGCCGAGGGTGCCGCTGGTGCTGGCGCCGGTGCTGTTCGGCGCCGGGCTGGTGACGGCGGGGACCGCGGGCTCGATGGCGCAGTTGCTGGTGGGGCGGGTGCTGCAGGGGCTCGGCGCGGGCAGCGTCACGGTGGCGATCTACGTGCTGATCGCGCTGCTCTACCCGGAGCGGATCCGGCCGGCGATGTTCGGCTCGATGTCCTCGGCGTGGGTGCTGCCGTCGCTGGTCGGGCCGCCGGTGGCCGGCCTGGTGACCGAGCGGCTGTCCTGGCGGTGGGTGTTCTTCGGGCTGGTCCCGGTGGTGGTGCTGGCGCTCGCGCTGGTGGTTCCGGCCGTGCGCCGGCTCGATGGGCCGGATCCTTCCCGGGAGCGGGCGCCGAGGCGGCGCGGGCTGGTGCTGGCGGCGTTCGGCGCGGCGGCCGGGGTGTCCGGGATCAGCGCCGCGTCCGAACGGATCGGGGTGGGCGGGGCGCTGATCGCCGTCGGGGCGCTGGTGGTGCTGGTGCCCTCGATCCGCCGGCTGCTGCCCGCCGGGGTGTTCCGGGCGCGGCGCGGGGTGCCCACCGTGGTGGCCGCGCGCGGGCTGTGCGCCGCGCTGTTCTTCACCAGCAACTCCTACATCCCGCTGGCGCTGACCAGCACGCACCGCTGGTCGTTGGCCGCCGCCGGGATCCCGCTGGTGGTCGGCTCGCTGGGCTGGTCGGCGGCGTCCATCTGGCAGGGGCGCCATCCCGACCTGCCCAGGGCACGGCTGCTGCGGATCGGGTTCTGCCTGCTGGCCGCGGGGGCGGGCGCGTTGCTGCTGGTGGCGCCGAGCTGGGGGGTGGCGTGGCTGGCGGTGCCGGTGTGGGCGATGGCCGGGCTGGGCATGGGGCTGTGCTTCCCGTCCGTGGCGTTCCTGCTGCTGCGGTTGTCCGACCCCGCCGAGGTCGGCTTCCACACCTCGGCCGCGCAGATGTCCGACCAGCTCGGCTCCGCGACCATGATCGCCGTGGGTGGTGGGTTGCTGGCGGTGCTCGGGACGCCGTCGGTCGCGCTGCCGGTCTTGTACGCGGTGCTGGCCGGGCTGGGCGTGGTGGGAGCCCTGATCGCCGGGAGGACGACCGTCGCCTCGGGATGAGGTGGGATGATGCTCCCCCTTTCGAGAGGGGACAGGTCATGTCGCTCGAACAGCCGCGCACCCTGCTGGAGCAGTTGGTCGCCGAAGGGTCGTACACGAGTTCGAACGGCATGCGCGGGAGTTCCACCGTGAGACGGGGCTGGCGGTCGCGTCGATGACCGCGCGCCATCTGCAGCGTCTTGCGTCCGGTCAGGCGACGAATCCGCACAAGGCGACCTCGCGGGTGCTCCAGCGGCAGTTCGGCCACCCGGTCGCGGAGTTGCTCGGTCCACTGGGCAGCCATGGCCAATCCGTCGATGCGGGCGCAGACTGGGCCTCCGGGGAGGATGACGACATGCGCAGACGCACCCTCCTGCTCGGTGCGGTGGTGAGTGGCATGGTCGCCGGCGCGGAGCCGGTCCGCCGCAGTCTTGACGCAGCCCTGGCCCTCCATACGACGGTGCGAGACGTGGCCGACTGGGAGCGCACCGTCGACGAATACGCACGTCTCTCCGCGCAGGCTCGGGTGAGCCGGGATCAGTTGCTCCCGCATCTCCTGGCCGACCTGGACGAGGTGCGCACTCATCTCGCCGCCGCCGATGGGAGCTTGCGGCCGGCGCTGGCCGGCGTGTGCGCACGGCTGAGTGGCCTTGCCGCCGTCGCACTGGTGAGTGCCGGGTACTGGAGTGAGGCGGCACGGTACTGGCGCACCGCACAGCGGGCGGCCAGGTCGAGCGATGACCGCGACCTGAGCGGCCACATCGGGGGCCGGCGGGCGATCTTCAGCCTCTACGGTCCGGGAGGCACGGCGTCCACCCTGCGGATCGCCGATGACGTGCTTGCCGAGACCGGTGGCAAACCGTCGTCGGGCACGGCCTCGGCGCTGGGTGCTCGCGCTCAGGTCTTGGCCCTGGAAGGCGACCGAGCGGGCGCGCACAGCACCCTGTCCGAACTCGAACACGTCTTCGACGAGCTTGGCGATGCCATCCGCTCGGATCCGACCATGTGGGGTTGGTCGGAGCACCGCCTGCACCACACGCGAAGCTTTGTGCACTCATACCTGGGGAACACCCGCGACGCCGGCCCCGCGCAGGACGCCGCGTTGGCCCTGTGCTCGCCGCGCTCGCTGGCGGTCGCCCAGGTCAAGTTCCACCAAGCGGCCTGCATGATCGTCTCGGGAGACGTCGTACAGGGAACCCACCACGTCGCCGAGGTGTACGAGTCGCTGGCCCCCGGACACCGCAATGGCCACATGAGCACGTCCGCCATGTTCGCCCTCAACAAGGTGCCGGCACAGGCCGCGCGGCTGCGCGCCCTGCGTGAGGTGCGCGAGCTGGTGTCCAGCGCGTAGTTCGTCAGCCGGTGACGGCGGCGAGCACCTGCTTCAGGGCGTGTTCGGCCAGGGCGCGGAGTTCGTCGTCGGTGCGGTCCTGGATGGGGTGGGGGACGAAGACGGACGGGACCGCGCGGTAGCCGAGCGCGGCGGCCTGTGCCTCGGAGGCCGGCTCGAACACGGCGGACGCGATGAACGCCGTGACCACGCCCTGGGCCTCGAGGGAAACGAAGTCGTGCACACTGCACGACGTGCACGAGCCTCAATCGGCGAGCGCTTCGATCACCACGTCGCATTCGGCGCCGATCTCCCGGCGCAGGTCCATCGGGGCGGGCTTGGCGAACGTCGGCTTGCGGTAGCGGCGGACCGCGACGCCGCGCTCGGCGAGCAGCTCGGCCAGCCGGTCGAGGAAGACGTCGCCGCGCGGCTTGGAGATGTCCAGCAGCCCCACCCGCAGCCCGTCCAGCGTGGCAGGGCGCGCCAGCGGCTCGCGGTGCGTGGAGGCGCGCTCGTCGGTGGGGTCGAGGACGATCCGCCCGGTCAGGTCCATGGGTCAACCTCCCTGGTCACCGGTTCGCTGCCGCCGGGCCCGCCGACCCAGCCGCCGATCACCGCCGAGAACATCCCGGCGTCGCCGCCGGCGTGCACGATCATCAGCCCGCCGTCGCGGAACTTGGGCAGCGGGCCACTCGCCGCGCCGGGCGGGATGCCCAGCTCGATGCCGCCGGCGCCGCGCTCCAGCTCGGTGGGGTCCAGCCTCAGCGCCTCGGCCAGCTCGCTCTCCAGGCGTGCCCGCGACCAGCCGGCCTGGGCGAACGTCCGCCCGTGCTCCGGGCACACCACCAGGGTGGCGTCGAAGCCCATCGGCACCTTGGGATGGAACACCGCGCGCAGCCCGGCCGCCAGCGAGCGGGCCAGCGACTCCGGGGTGCGGGAGATCTGGTCGGCCAGCCCGCGCGGGCCCTCGGCCGCGAACACGGTGACCGCCGATGCCCCCGGCGCGATCCCCCGCGACACCGACAGCGGCTCCCACGGCGAGCCGCGCTCGTCCTCGGCGAAGCAGAACCCGAGCTTGCCGGGGTGGCCCAGGGTGGCCTGGTCGACCTGGCCGGGGCGCCCGCCGCCGACGTTGCGGATGACCAGCTGCAGCGCCCGCCCGATGGTGAGGTTGGCGCGGTTGCCCTGGCCGAGCGCGTTGCCCTTGGCGTTCATCCCGATCGAGCGCGCGATCGGCCCGTTCACCACGATCGCCGGCGCGGCGGGCCAGGTGGTGGCCAGCAGTCCGTGCGCGTTGAACTCGTCGGTGCAGGCGGCGTGCACGGCGGCCAGCACCACCGGCAGGTACTCCGGGCGGCAGCCGGCCATCACGGCATTGATCGCGACCTTCTCCACGGTCGCCTCGACCAGGTTCGGCGGCACGGTGGCCACCACGTCGTCGGGCGCGCGGGACGTCCCGGCCAGCATCCGCAGCACCCGCGCCGGGGTCGGTGGCACCACCGGCAACCCGTCCGACCAGCCCCTGTCGAACAGCGCCTCGGCCTCGTCCTCCAGCGCGCTGAGCTCGAGCGGCCGGGAGCGCAGCGCCGCGCCCCGGGTGCGGACCAGGATCTCGTCGGCCAGCTCGGGGTCGGCGGTGCGCGAGCCGCAGCCGGGCCGGTACTCGGGCAGCTCGGTGCCGAGGCCGGTGACGCCGGCCAGCTCCTCCCAGTCCGGGCGCAGCCAGCCCACGGTGCGCGCGGTCTCCGTGCCGTTCTCGAACCGCAGCAGGGTGGGTACGGTCTCGATGTCCAGCGCGAGGCTGACGTCCAGCGCGGTGTCGTCGCGGACGCCTGCCACCGACTCCGGGAACGTCGGGTCGTCCTGGGTGTACACCGTGACCGGGAGCGCGGCCAGCACCGGCTCGACCAGCTGACACGTGGGGCAGTCCCGCTTGACCACGGCGACCAGGCCGTCCGCCGGGATGCCGTGCGCCTCGGAGCTGGTGACCGGTTCGGGCACGAACGCGATGCTAACCCGCGGCGGCAGCGCGCGCCCGGCTCAACAGCGACGCCCGGCATCATGGGCTGGTGGCGTTGACGGAGCTTCGGGTCGGCACGGTTGACGACGCCGAGGCGTGCTCGGTTCTGATGCGGCGGTCGGCGGAGGAGTTGTTTCCGCGCTTCTATCCGGAGCGGCTGGCGGCGAGCGCGATCCGGCACGTTCCGGTCGTCGATCTCCAGTTGCTCGCCGACGGCACCTACTTCGTCGCCGAGGCGGACGGGATGGTCGTGGCCTGTGGCGGTTGGAGCAGGCGGGACAAGCTCTACACCGGGTCCGGCGACGCGACCGGCGACGTGCGCGACCTCGATCCGGCGTCGGAGCCGGCGCGGGTGCGCGCCATGTTCGTCCACCCGGAGTGGACCCGGCGCGGGCTGGGCAGGGCGATCCTGGTCGCCTGCGAGCGGGCCGCGCACGAGGCCGGGTTCGGCCAGATGACGCTGATGGCGACGTTGCCCGGCGTGCCGTTGTACCGGGCCTACGGTTTCCGGGCGCGCGACGACGTGGAGATCACCCTCCCGGACGGTGTCCGGCTGCCCTGCGTGGTGATGGACAAGTCGATCGACCTCGCGTGCCGATGAGTTTCCGGTGCCCCGGACGGTCTACCTGGTAGACGACGTCCATCGAGGAGTGACAGCTATGTGGATCATCGCGGGCCATGTCAAGGTCGACGCCGACAGGCGAGACGCGTGGGTGGCCGCACACCACGACCTGATCAGCCGGGCACGCCGGGCGCCGGGGTGTCTCGACGTGGCGATCACCGCCGACCCGCTGGACCCGGAGCGGGTCAACAACTTCGAGCGCTGGGAGTCCTGGGACGCTCTCGAGGCATGGCGGAAGGTGGCGATGGCTCCCGAGACGGGAGTAGCGATGCGCGGCGGCGAGGTCATGGCGTACGAGGTCGCCCGTGAGCGGCCGCCGTTCTGAGACGGGCACGAACGCCGGTCACCGATGATCGTGGGTGACCGGCGTAGTGCCTGGTCAGGTGGCGGAGGATAGGGGATTTGAACCCCTGAGGGGCTATCAACCCCAACACGATTTCCAATCGTGCGCCCTAGGCCACTAGGCGAATCCTCCGTTACGAAGGTTAGCAGAGCGGGTCCTGACCAGCGGGTACGGGGCCGACCTCGACGGGCGTTCTTCCCACCGGCGAGTCGGGGGCCTGAGCACACCGAGTCGGGCGTGCCAGCACACATGGTTGTGCCAGAACGCCCGACTCGCTGTGCCGAGACGCCCGACTCGCCGGTGGGGGGTGGGTGGTGGCTACACTGGGCGGTGGACCCCGCGCGGCGTCCATCCTGTGAACTCCCCCAGGGCCGGAAGGCAGCAAGGGTCAACGGGCTCTGGCGGGTGCGCGGGGTCCCCTTCTGTTAGCGGCCCCCTGCCGGGTCGGGGCGTCGGGGGCGACCGGTAGCCTCGCGGTCGTGGCGCTGGCTCTGTACCGCAAGTACCGCCCGGCGACCTTTGCCGACGTGGTCGGCCAGGAGCATGTCACCGAGCCCCTGCGGACCGCGCTGGCCGCCGGGCGGGTGAACCATGCATACCTGTTCTCCGGGCCGCGCGGCTGTGGGAAGACGTCGAGCGCGCGCATCCTGGCCCGGTCGCTGAACTGCGAGCAGGGGCCGACGCCGGACCCGTGCGGGGTGTGCGCGTCCTGTGTCGCGCTCGCGCCGGAGGGTCCCGGCAACATCGACGTGATCGAGATGGACGCGGCATCGCACGGCGGTGTGGACGACGCCCGCGAGCTGCGCGACAGGGCGTTCTACGCGCCCGCCGAGTCGCGCTACCGGGTGTTCATCATCGACGAGGCGCACATGGTCACCACGCAGGGCTTCAACGCCCTGCTCAAGATCGTCGAGGAACCGCCGGAGCACCTCGTCTTCGTGTTCGCCACCACCGAGCCGGACAAGGTGCTGCCGACCATCCGGTCCCGCACGCACCACTACCCGTTCCGGCTGATCCCGCCGGGCACGCTGCGCGCGCTGCTGGAGCGGATCTGCGCCGACGAGGGCGCGGTGCTGGCGCCCGCGGTGTTCCCGCTGGTCATTCGCGCGGGCGGGGGTTCGGCGCGGGACACCCTGTCGGTGATGGACCAGCTGATCGCCGGTGCGGGCGAGGAGGGCGTGACCTATGAGCGGGCGGTCGCGCTGCTCGGCGTCACCGACGTGGCGCTGATCGACGACGCGGTCGACGCGCTGGCCGCCGGCGACGGCGCCGCGGTGTTCCAGACGGTGGACCGGCTGGTCGAGGCCGGGCACGACCCCCGGCGGTTCGCCGCCGACCTGCTGGACCGGCTGCGCGACCTGATGCTGCTCGACGCGGTTCCGGACGCGGCCGCGCGCGGGCTGGTCGATGCGCCGGGCGACGAGCTGAACCGGATGGCCGACCAGGCCGCCAGGCTCGGCCCGGCCACGCTGAGCCGGTTCGCCGAGATCCTGCACACCGGGCTGACCGAGATGCGCGGCGCCACCGCGCCCCGGCTGCTGCTGGAGCTGCTCTGCGGGCGGATGCTGCTGCCCGCCGCGACCACCGGCGACGCCGCGCTGCTGCAGCGGTTGGAGCGCATGGAGCGGCGGGTGTCCATCGCGCCCGAGCCGCGCACCGACACCGACGGCGAGTCGCGCCCCGAGCCCACCGAGGCACCGCGCCCCGAATCACCGCAGCCCGAGGCACCGCGCGCCGCCGCTCCCGAGGGTGCCGCACACGCGGGCCGTACCTTCCAGCGCCGGTCCCAGGCCACCGAACAGCCCGCCCCCGAGCAACCACCCGCCGCCCCCGAACGCGCCGCACCACAACCACCACCACCGGCGGCCGCGCCATCGCCAGAGCCGGAGCCCGAACCGGCCGAGCCCGCCGCCCCCGCCGGGGCGGGGACGATCGACGCGGCGGCCGTTCGCCGAAGCTGGCCGGGGATCCTGGAACGCGCCAAGCAGGGCAGCCGCAGCACCGGCGCGCTGCTGATGAACGCCACCGTCAAGGCGGTCGAAGGCGACACGCTCGTGCTGGCCATCGCCGCCGCGCCACTGGCCAGGAGGCTCTCCGAGCAGCGCAACACCGACGTGATCTCCGCCGCGCTGCGGGCCGAGCTGGGGGTGGCCTGGCGGGTCCGCTGCGAGCACGACGGCGCCCCGCCGGCCGCCCGCAACTCCGGCCCGAGCGGTGGCAACGGTGGTCACGGCGGCAACGGGGGCAACGGCGGTGGCGCGCCAACCCCGCCCCCGGCACCGTCCCGCCGGCCGCCCGCCGCCCGCACGTCCGCGCAGGACCCACCCCCGCCGCCCGAGCCGCCGCCGGACGACGAGGAGGAGATGCTCGCCGAGGCCGCCCACTCCAGCGCGGACGGCGGCGAGCAGAGCGCCCGCCGTGACCCCGAAGAGGTCGCCATCGAGCTGCTCACCGCCCAACTTGGCGCCCGCGCCGTCGAGGATCCACCCCGCTGACTAGTTGGCCGTCCGAGCCCTGGCGGACGGGGTTGCGGATGGTGAGCTGGACGCGGACGAGCCGGACCGCTCCCCGTCGGACTCCGAGCCCTCGGCGCGGCTGTTCGCTGAACGGCTGGGGTCCGCGGCGGCCGAGGGCTTCGCGCTGGCCGGCGGGTTGCGGCCCAGCCAGGCCAGGATCCCGACCACGATGGCCTGCGCGTACCGGGCGCGCCCGACGCCGTTGGACACCGTGACGGCCTCCTCGGCGTTGCGCATGTTCGCGCACTCGACCATGGCGACGGGCCGCTTGGAGAAGTTCAGCCCGGCCAGGTCCGAGCGCCCCGACAGGCCGTTCACGCCCGCGTAGCTGGACACCGGCAGCCCGGCGCCGCGCAACGAGTCCCGCAGCGCGGTGGCCAGGGCTAGCGAGGGCGCGCCCTGGGCGGTGTTGAGCGGGGGCTTGGGGTAGATGACGTGGAACCCCTTGCCGTTCGGCGGCGCGCCGTCGGCGTGGATGGACACCGCGATGTCCGCGTTCACCTCGGCCGCCTTCTTGCCCCTCTCGTCAACGCAGGGCCCGACGCCCTTGTCGTTCTCCCTGGTCAGCACGACGTTCACGCCGTTGTCGATGAGCAGCTGGCGCACCCGCAACGCCACGTCCCAGGTGAACTTGTGCTCGGGGAAGCCGTCGTCGGTGGAGGTGCCCGTGGTGTTGCACTCCTTGGTCTTGCCCCGGCCGTCCGGCACCTTCTTGGCCATCGCCTTGGGGTCGTTGCCGCCGTTGTGGCCCGGGTCGAGCAGGACGGTGCGCATGTGAGCGGCGGGGTCGGTGGGGTCGGGCGCGGAGCCGGCGGTGGACGCGGCGGGCGTGGGCTGCACGGAGCTGCCGCCGCAGCCGGCGACCAGCGACAGCGCAAGCAGGGCGGCCGCGGCGGCCGCCCGCACGCCCGACCGTGCCGGGGCGACTCGCGCGGACATCACGCCCCTCACGATCGCATGGCCCACTCCAGGACCCGACGCCGACACCCGTACCACGTGGTGGTTGACGGTGCACTCACCCCGTGCCGGGTAAGGTCCGCCGCCATGAACGAGGCGTCCGGGGAAGGCAAACGGCCCGGGCGCCCACCCTCCCTGACCAGAGAAGACATCGCCAGGGCCGCGCTGGAGGCCGGTCGGGAGCGGGGCATGGAGGCGGTGTCCGTGCTCGCGGCGGCCAGGGTGCTCGGCGTCAGCCACTCCACCCTGTACGGCTACGTGCGCGACCGGGGCGAGGTGGTCTTCGCCGCCGTCGAGCTGGCTACCTCCGAGTTCGAATGGCCGCCCGCCGACCAGGACTGGCGCCCGCTGCTGACCGCGTTCGCCGAGGCGCTGTGGACGTTCCTGAACCGCTACCCGGGCATGGCCGAGGTGCTCTACGCCCTGCCCAACGCGCCGAAGCCGTTCGTCCGCGTCCTGGTCGGCTACGGGACCGCCCTGCGCGCCGCCGGGTTCTCCCCGAGGGACGCCCTGGTTGCCGTGGACATGATCGTCGACCTCACGCTGTGCAGCGACATAGCGATGCGCGGGCTGGACCGCGTGCACCAGACCGCCGACGGCCCGCGCCGGCTGCGCGAGCTGCTCACCAGGGTGTGGGCCGAGCTGGACGACTCGGTACTCGAAGAGGCGGCCTGGAGCGGCCGAGGCCGGTTCGACGACAAGCTCGCCGTGATCTTGGACGGCTTCGCCGCCCGAGTCCGCCGCTGACCGGCCGCGTCGCCGCCTCCGACCGCCGCCACGGGACTACGCTGGTCGGCAAGCACGGCCGAGGCACGGAGGAGACCAGTCCCATGACCATGGGTCAGCCCGATATGAACATGATCCTCCAGCAGGCCCAGCGCATGCAGCAGCAGCTGGCCGCCGCGCAGGACGAGCTCGCCGAGGCCGAGGTCACCGGCCAGGCCGGCGGTGGCCTGGTCAAGGTCACCCGCACCGCGGCCGGCGAGATCCGCTCGGTGAGCATCGACCCGAAGGTGGTCGACCCGCAGGACGTGGAGACGCTGCAGGACCTGATCGTCGGCGCCATCCAGGACGCCGACCGGGCCGCCAAGGAGCTGCAGGAGGAGAAGCTCGGCGGCGTCGCGGGCGGCCTCGGCCAGCTGGCCGGCGGCCTCGGGCTACCCGGCATCGGCCCGGGCGGCCCCGGCGGCAACGCCTGACCGGCCTTCACGCGGGGGACGACACACACGGTGTTCGAAGGACCGGTCCAAGACCTGATCGACGAGCTGGGCCGGCTGCCCGGCATCGGCCCGAAGAGCGCGCAGCGCATCGCGTTCCACCTGCTGGCCGCCGACCCGGCCGACGTCGGCCGGCTGGTGGAGGTGCTGGAACGGGTCAAGCAGGGCGTGCGGTTCTGCGAGGTCTGCGGCAACGTCTCGGAGAAGGACAGGTGCCGCTACTGCGCCGACGCCCGCCGCGACGCCACCCTGGTGTGCGTGGTCGAGGAGCCCAAGGACGTGCTCGCGGTGGAGCGCACCCGCGAGTTCCGGGGCCGCTACCACGTGCTCGGCGGCGCCCTCGACCCGCTGGCCGGCGTCGGCCCCGACCAGCTGCGGATCCGCCAGCTGGTGTCCAGGATCGGCGGCACCGGCCCCGCCGAGGACGAGACGGCCATCGCGGAGATCATCATCGCCACCGACCCGAACACCGAGGGTGAGGCGACGGCCACCTACCTGCTGCGCCTGCTGCGCGACTTCCCCGGTCTCACCGTGTCCCGGCTGGCGTCCGGCCTGCCGATGGGCGGCGACCTGGAGTTCGCCGACGAGCTCACCCTGGGCCGGGCACTGTCCGGCCGCCGAGCGATGTGACTGTGATGTGACAACGGCATAACACCATGCCGCGAGCACCAGTTTCTGGTGCTCGGGTCTACCCATGTGGTACCGCTCACTAATAGGGTCACTCGATCGTGACTACTCCGAGGGGGAGCGTTCACATGCGTCCTTTCCTGCCGTCGCGCGCAAAGATGCTCGCGGCGCTGTCCGCCGGACTGCTGCTGGCCTCACTGACCGCCTGCGCCACCTCGCAGCGCGGCCAGGGTGGCGGCAACGGCGACACCCTGGTGTTCGGCGCCGCCGGCGCGCCCAAGATGTTCGACCCGGTCTTCACCGATGAAGGCGAAAGCTTCCGTCCGATCCGGCAGATGTACGAAACGCTGATCACGTACAAGCCGGGCACCGCCGAGCTGACCCCGGGCCTCGCCACCGCCTGGCAGAACTCCGCCGACGGCAAGACCTGGACGTTCACCATTCGCGACGGGGTGAAGTTCCACGACGGCACCCCGGTGGACGGCGCCGCGGTGTGCGCCAACTTCGACCGCTGGTACAACATGCCCGGCGCGGCCGCCCAGTCCCAGATGATCTACTACGGGGACATCTTCGAGGGCTTCGCGCACAACCAGGGCGACGCCGGCGGCCAGCCGCTCTACCAGTCCTGCGAGGCCCCGGACGCGCACACCGCCGTGCTCAAGCTGAACCGCCCGAAGGGCGCGCTGCCGGCCGCGTTCGGGCTGACCTCGCTGTCCATCTCCAGCCCGACGGCGCTGAAGAAGTACAACGCCGACGCGGTGACCCAGAGCGGCGACTCGTTCAGCTACGGCGAGTACGCCACCGCGCACCCGACCGGCACCGGGCCGTTCAAGTTCGAGGCCTACGACAAGGCCAACAACACCATCACCATGGTCCGCAACGACGACTACTGGGGCGAGAAGGCCAAGGTCGCGCGCCTCATCTTCAAGATCATCCCGGACGAGAACGCGCGCAAGCAGGAGCTGCGCGCCGGCACCATCGACGGCTACGACTACCCGTCGCCCGCCGACCTGGCCAGCCTGCGCAAGGACGGCTTCCAGGTGCTGGCCCGCAAGCCGTTCAACCTGCTGTACCTGGGCATCAACCAGAAGAACAACCCGGCGCTGCGCGACATCAGGGTGCGCCAGGCGCTGGCCTACGGGGTGAACCGGGAGGCGCTGGTCCGCAACAAGTTCCCGGAGGGCGGGGTGGTGGCCTCCCAGTTCATGCCGGAGGCGATGGCCGGGTGGACCAAGGACGTCCAGCAGTACCCGTACGACCCGGCCAAGGCCAAGGCGCTGCTCGCCGAGGCGGGCGCGTCCAACCTGACGCTGACCTTCTACTACCCGACCGAGGTCACCCGCCCGTACATGCCGAACCCGACGGACATCTTCGCGGTGATCGCCGAGGACCTGCGCCAGATCGGCGTGACCGTCAACCCGGTGCCCAAGCCGTGGAACAGCGGCTACAAGGACGACGTGCAGAAGCTCGGCAAGCACGACATCCACCTGCTGGGCTGGACCGGCGACTACAACGACGCCGGCAACTTCGTGGGCACCTTCTTCGGCCGCCAGAAGCCGGAGTTCGGCGTCAACGACCCGGCCATGTTCGACGAGCTGACCAAGGCCGACGGCACCCTCGACCCGGCCGGGCACACGGCGGCCTACCAGCAGGCCAACAGGGACCTGATGGCCAAGTTCCTGCCCTCGGTGCCGCTGGCCAGCGCGCCGGCGTTCATCGTGGTGCGGGACAACGTGCACGGGCTGATCCCCAGCCCGCTCACCTACGAGGTGTTCGGGCCGGTCAGCAAGGGCGCGGCCGAGTAGTCCGATGCTGCGGTTCGTGGTGCGGCGGCTCCTCCAGGTGGTGCCGACGCTGTTGTTGCTGTCCGTGTTGGTGTTCGCCTGGCTGCGCTCGCTGCCGGGCGGGCCGGCGGCCGCGCTGCTCGGGGACAAGGCGACCCCGGAGAAGGTCGCTTCACTGAACCACGTGATGGGCCTGGACCAGCCGATCTGGACCCAGTACGTGCGGTTCCTGGGCCGCGCGCTGACCGGCGATTTCGGCAGCTCGCTGGTCAGCGGGGACAAGGTGATGACCGAGATCGGCAGGGCGATGCCGGCCACCATCGAGCTGGCGGTGATGGCGCTGCTCATCGCGATAGCGGTGGGCATCCCGATGGGCTACCTGGCGGCGACCCGGCGCGGGCGGCCGCTGGACAGCGCCACCATCATCGCCAGCCTGGTCGGGGTGGCGGTGCCGGTGTTCTTCCTCGGTTACCTGCTCAAGGCGGTGTTCGCGGTCAAGCTCGGTTGGCTGCCGCCCTCCGGCCGGCAGTCGATCGGGCTGGACGCCACCCGGGTCACCGGGTTCGCCGTGTTCGACGGGCTGATCACCAGGGAGTTCGACGCGGCATGGGACGCGTTCGCGCACCTGATCCTGCCGGCGGTCACGGTGGCCACCATTCCGCTGGCGGTGATCGTCCGGATCACCAGGGCGTCCGTGCTGGACGTGCTCGGCTCGGACTACATCCGCACCGCGCGGGCCAAGGGGCTGGCGCCGGTCACCATCCGGGGTCGGCACGTGCTGCGCAACGCGCTGCTGCCGGTGTCCACGGTGATCGGGCTGCAGACCGGGTTGTTGCTGGCCGGCGCGGTGCTCACCGAGACGGTGTACGTCTGGGGCGGGGTCGGCACGCTGCTCTCGGAGGGCATCTACCGGCATGACTATCCCCGGCTGCAGGCGCTGCTGCTGATGGGCGCCCTGGTGTACGTGGTGGTCAACCTGCTGGTCGACGTCTCGTACGCGGTCATCGACCCCCGGGTGCGGGTGTCATGAACGTGTTGCTGCGGCGCCGGCGCGACCGGCTGGACTCGCTGGCCGAGGCGGGCGCCGGCCAGGAGGGGCGCAGCCTGCTCGCCGAGGCGCTGGTCAGGCTGCGGCGCGACCCGGTGGCGATCAGCGGCGCCGCGATCATCGCGGTGTTCGTGCTGATCGCGCTGTTCGCGCCGCTGCTCGCGCCGCACGACGGGGCGCAGAGCTTCGACGAGCTGCGCGCGGCGCTGCGGCCGGACTCGATACCCGGCCCGCGCCCGGGGTTCCCGCTGGGCAGCGACCAGAACGGGCGCGACGAGCTGTCCCGGATGATCCTGGCGTCCCAGCAGACCCTGCTGGTCGGCGTGCTGGCCACGTTGATCGGGCTGTCCGCCGGATCGGTGATCGGGGTGCTGGCCGGGGCGTTCGGCGGCTGGGTGGACGCGCTGCTGATGCGGGTCACCGACGTGCTGCTGGCGTTCCCCAGCCTGCTGCTGGCGATCTCCATCGCGGCGCTGGCCGCCCGCCCCAGCCAGACCACCGTGATCATCGCGGTGTCCATGGTGTGCCTGCCGGTGTTCGCCAGGCTGCTGCGCGCGGGCATGCTCGCGCAGCGGCACAGCGACTACGTGCTGGCGGCCACCGCGCTCGGGGTGCGCCGCAAGGACATCGTGCTGCGCCACATGCTGCCCAACGCGGTCGGCCCGGTGATCGTGCAGGCCACCCTGGTGCTGGCCAGCTCGATCCTGGAGGCGGCCGCGCTGTCCTTCCTGGGCCTCGGCGACGCCGACCCGGGGCGGGCGGAGTGGGGGCTGATGCTGGCCAACGCGCAGGCCTACCTGGACGTCCGCCCCGAGCTGGCGTTCTACCCGGCGGTGGCGATCATCCTGGTGGCGCTCGGCTTCACGCTGCTCGGCGAGGCGATGCGCGAGGCACTCGACCCGAAGAACCGGCGGTGACGTGATGGCCCTTCTCGAGGTGCGCGAGCTGGGGGTGGCCTTCTCCGGGCACCGCCGGGGGGCGCGGGAGACGGTCGCGGTGGACGGCGTGAGCTTCGACGTCGAGCCCGGGCAGGTGGTCGGGCTGGTCGGCGAGTCCGGCTGCGGCAAGTCGGTGACCGCGCTGGCGGTGATGGGCCTGCTGCCGCGCCGGGGCGTGCGGGTCAGCGGGCGGGCGGTGTTCGACGGCACCGACCTGCTCGCGCTGCCCGAGCCGGAGATGCGCGACCGGCGCGGGTGCGACCTGAGCATGGTGTTCCAGGACCCGCTGTCCGCGCTGAACCCGGTGGTCCCGATCGGGATCCAGGTCACCGAGGTGCTGCGCCGGCACCGCTCGATGTCCGCCGGCGCCGCGCGGGAGGAGGCGGTCGCGCTGCTCAACCGGGTCGGCATCCCGGACCCGGCGCGGCGGCTGCGGGAGTACCCGCACCAGCTCTCCGGCGGCATGCGCCAGCGCGCGCTGATCGCCATCGCGCTGGCGTGCCGGCCCCGGCTGCTCATCGCCGACGAGCCGACCACCGCGCTGGACGTCACGATCCAGGCGCAGATCCTGGCGCTGCTCGCCGAGCTGGTCGCCGACACCGAGACCGCGCTGATCATGATCACGCACGACCTAGGGGTGGTGGCCGGCCTGTGTGACCAGGTGAACGTGCTCTACGGCGGGCGGGTGGTGGAGCGCTCGGAGCGGCGCGAGTTGTTCGCCACGCCTCGGCACCCGTACACGCACGGGCTGCTCGGTTCGATCCCTCGGCTGGACGCCGCCCCCGGCGGGCGGCTGGACGCGATCAAGGGCTCGGTGGCGGACAACCTGCCGTGGGCGCACGCGTGCGCGTTCGCGCCACGGTGCGAGCGGGTGCTGGACTCCTGCCGGGAGGTCACGCCGCCGGTGGAGCGGGGCGGGGAGGACCGGCTGTTGCGCTGCCACAACCCGGTGCCGGCGTCATGACCACCCATCGGCTGCTGGTCGAGGTGGACGACCTCGCGGTGCGCTACCCGATCAAGCGCGGGCTGTTCGTGGACCGCACGGTCGGGCACGTGCACGCGGTGGACGGGGTGTCGCTGCGCATCCGCGCCGGCGAGACGTACGGGCTGGTCGGCGAGTCCGGGTGCGGGAAGTCCACGCTCGGGCGGGCACTGCTGCGGCTGACCGAGCCGTCCGAGGGGCGGGTGGTGTTCGACGGGGTGGACCTGGCCGGGCTGCGCGGCGAGGCGCTGCGCCGGATCCGTCGGCGGCTGCAGATGGTGTTCCAGGACTCGCTGGCCAGCCTGGACCCGCGCCAGTCGGTGCGCTCGATGCTGCTGGAGGCGCTGCGCGCGCATGCGCTGGAGGAGTCCAGCGAGGAGGCGACGGACGCGCGGATGCGCGAGCTGCTGGACGCGGTCGGGCTGCCGTCCGGGGCGCTGCGGCGGTATCCGCACGAGTTCTCCGGCGGGCAGCGCCAGCGGCTGGGCATCGCGCGGGCGCTCGCGGTCCGGCCGGACCTGATAGTGGCCGACGAGCCGGTGTCCGCGCTGGACGTCTCGGTGCAGGCTCAGGTGCTGAACCTGCTCGACGACCTGCAGGACGAGTTCGGGCTGACCTACCTGGTGATCGCGCACGACCTGGCGGTGGTGCGGCACGTGGCCGACCGGGTCGGCGTGATGTACCTGGGCGGCATCGTCGAGGAGGGGCCGGCGGGGTCGCTGTACGACACGCCGCTGCACCCGTACACCCGCGCGCTGCTGTCCGCGGTGCCGGTGCCCGACCCTGAGGTGGAGGACCGCCGGGAGCGGATCCTGCTCAGCGGCGACCTGCCCTCGCCGGCCGCGCCGCCGAGCGGCTGTCGGTTCCACACCCGCTGCCCGTGGCGCCAGCCCACCCGGTGCGCCGACGAGCGCCCGGTGTTGCGCCGGTTGCCGGGGGCCGATCCCGGGCTGGAGGCGCACACCGTGGCCTGCCACTACGCCGAGGTGATCCGGTCCGGCGAGCTGCGTCCGCACCGGGTGGAGCCGGAGGCGGTGACCGAGGTGGGCGAACCGACCGCCGCGCCACCCCCCACCCCGGCGTCCGTGACCGAAATACTCCGCCGCTGACCGGTTTCGTCCACAGTCGTGCGTGGTGCTCGACCTTGAATCGATCTAGGTGGAACCATGTGACGCCTGGCACATCGATTCTCGGGGGGATCCATGAACCGGTGGTTGGGCCGTGTCGCTGTTTTCGTCGTCGTCCCGTTGATGATCGTCACCGGCTGCGCGACGGCGCCCGCGCCATCGCCCGCGCCGCCGGCCGGCGGGGACTGGGCCGGTTTCCTGCGCGACTTCCAGGAGGGCTACTTCGCGCGCAACCCACCGTTCGCGGTCTCGCAGGGCCGCCACGAGTACGACGGGCGGCTGCCGGACTGGACCCCGGAGGGGATCCGGGCGAACACGCAGTGGCTGCACGAGCGGCGCGCGGCGGCCGAGAAGTTCGAGGACCGCTCGCTGAACGACGACCAGCGTTTCGAGCGGCAGTACCTGCTGTCCCGGATCGACACCGACCTGTTCTGGCGTGAAGAGGTCGAGCAGCCGTTCACGAACCCGGCCTACTACCTGGACGGCGGGCTGGACCCGAGCGTCTACCTGACCCGCCCGTACGCCTCGCCCGAGGCGCGGCTCAAGGCGTTCGTCACCTATGCGCGCGCCATTCCGACCGCCGTCGCGCAGATCCGGGCGAACCTGCGGATGCCGTTGCCCAAGAGCTTCATCAAGTACGGCGTGGACGGGTTCGGCGGCTATCCGGACTTCTACCGAAACGACGTGCCGAAGGTGTTCGCGAGCGTCACCGACCAGGCGTTGCGGGGCGAGCTGACCGCCGCGGTCGAGCCGGCCGCCCGCGCCATGCGCGAGCTCGCCGACTGGCTCAACGCCGCCATGCCCCAGGCCGGCGAGAACTTCGTGCTCGGCCCGGAGAAGTTCGCCGACATGCTCAACAAGACCGAGCGGGTGACCACCCCGATCCCCGAGCTGGAACGAGTCGGGCGCGCCGACCTGGCACGCAACCTCGACGCGCTGCGCCAGGCCTGCGCCCAGTTCCGGCCGGGCGCGACGATCCAGGACTGCGTCGCGGCCGACGCCGCCGTCAAGCCGGCGGGCAGCTCGGTGGAGGCCGCCCGCACCCAGCTGGTCTCGCTGCGCCAGTTCATCGTCGACCACAACGTGGTGACCATTCCCGGCCCGGAGGAGGCCAAGGTCGACGAGGCCCCGCCGTACCAGCGCTCGAACTTTGCGTTCATCAACATCCCCGGCCCCTACGACAAGGGCATGCCGTCGGTCTACTACATCGCGCCGCCGGATCCGTCGTGGCCGAAGGAGGAGCAGGAGGCGTACATCCCGGGTGAGTCGTCGCTGTTGTTCACCTCCGCGCACGAGGTCTGGCCCGGCCACTTCCTGCAGTTCCTGCACGCCAACCGGTCGAAATCCGAGTTCGGGCAGCTGTTCGTCGGTTACGCCTACTCCGAGGGCTGGGCGCACTACACCGAGGAGATGATGTGGGAGGCCGGCCTCGGCAACGGCTCGCCGGCCACGCACGTCGGCCAGCTCACCGAGGCGCTGCTGCGCAACGTGCGGTTCCTGTGCTCGATCGGGCTGCACACCCAGGGCATGAGCCAGGCCAGCTGCGAGACCATGTTCCGCGAGCAGGCCTTCCAGGATCCCGGCAACGCCCGCCAGCAGGCCGCGCGCGGCACCTACGACCCCGCGTACCTGAACTACACGATGGGCAAGCTGATGATCCGCAAGCTGCGCGAGGACTGGACGGCGAGCCGGGGCGGCCGGGCGGCGTGGAAGGAGTTCCACGACCGGTTCCTGTCCTACGGCGGGCCGCCGATCCCGCTGGTCCGTGCCCAGATGATGGGCCCGGCGGGCGGCTCGCTGTTCTAACGCACGTCCGTGGTGGGGCGGCCGGTCAAGGCGGCGACGGTTCGTTGTATCGACGAGGTGAGCTCGGCCGCGCTGTGCCCCGCGCGGATGCGGACCCGCCAGCCGATGATGAGGGTGAACAGCGCGTCGGTGAGCGTGTCGGGGTCGGCGGTGGCCGGCAGCTGCCCGGTGTCGCGGAGCCTGCACAGCAGATCGCGCAGTCCGGTGCGGGTGAGGTCGAACGCCGCCTCGGTGCGGGTGGCGACCTCGGGGTCCGTGTAGCCGATCTCGGCGGCGGTGTTGACCGCGAAGCAGCCGGCCGGCTCGTCGGCCTGGGCGTCCGCCCCGATGGCGATGGCGATCAGGGACTCGACGAGATCGTCGACGGTCGGGGCGGCGGCCTGGAATCGGGTGAGGCCCTCGGTGCTCTCGTGATCCCGGTAGTGGTCGAGAGCCCGTAGGAACAGCCGGTGCTTGTCACCGAAGGTGCGGTACAGGCTGCTGGGGCTGAGCCGGAGCGCCTCGCCGAGGTCTCGCACGCTCGTCGCGTTGTAACCCAGGCGCCAGAAGACCGTGACGGCGTCGGCGACGGCGGCCTCCTCGTCGAACTCGCGCGGCCTCGCCATCGGGCCTCCCCTCCGGGACGTGTTGTGGAGCGATCGCTCCCAATGCTAGCCTGCGTGGAATTTGGGAGCGATCGCTACCAAATCTAGGAAAAGGGGCCCGCGGGTGGCGTCGACGGAGGTCAAGGCAGAGCGGTGGGGTGCGGCGTGGGCGGCGATGCTGGGTGTGTTCGTGCTGGTGGTCGCCGAACAGTTGCCCGTCGGCCTGCTGACCTCGCTGAGCTCGACCCTGGAGGTGACCGAGGGCCTCGCCGGGCTGAGCGTGACGGTCCCGAGCATCGTCGCGGGGCTGGCGGCACCGGTGGTTCCGCTGCTGGTCGGCCGGCTCGACCGGAGGGTCGTGCTGGTCGGGTTGATGGTCATCATGACCGCGGCGAACGCGGTGTCGTGGCTGGCGCCGACCTTCGGCGTGCTGCTGGTGTCGCGGGTGTTCGTCGGCATCGCCATCGGGGGCTTCTGGGCGATCGGCGGCGGGCTGGCGGTGAGCCTGGTCTCGCCGGCGAAGGTGCCTCGGGCGACCTCGATCATCTTCGCCGGGGTCGCCGCGGCCAACGTGCTGGGTGTTCCGCTGGGCACGGTCCTTGGCGATGCCCTCGGGTGGCGGCTGGCGTTCGCCGCCCTGGGGGCCTCGGCGGTCGTGTCGCTGGTGGCGCTGCTGGTGGCGCTGCCGCCGCTGACCGCGCAGGCGCCGGTTCGGCCTCGGCTGCTCGTCGCCCAGGTTCGTAACCGGACGGTCGCGGTCGGGCTTGTCGTCACCCTGTTCGCCGTCGCGGGTCACTTCGCCGCGTTCACCTTCATCGGCCCGATGCTGCGGGACATCGTCGGCATGTCGGTCTCCTCGGTCGGCCCGACCCTGCTCGCCTACGGGCTCGTCGGCCTGGCCGGGAACCTCGTCGCCGGCGCCCTGCTCGCCCGTGGCGTCTCGCGCGTCGTCGTCACCATGCTCGGGGTGATCACGCTGGCGTTGGGGGTGCTGCCGATCGTCGGTTTCCAACCGATCTCGGGCATCGCGCTGATCCTGCTGTGGGGCCTGTTCTTCGGCGGGCTGTCGGTCAGCATGCAGACCTGGATGATCACCGCCGCACCGAAGGCCGTCGAGGCGGCGACCGCGCTGTGGGTGGCGGTGTGGAACCTCTCGATCGGGCTCGGTGCGCTCGTCGGGGGTACCGCGGTCGACCATCTCTCGCTGCATGCCATGGTCTGGATCGCGGGCGGCGCGGTCCTGGTGTCCTTCGTCATCGGGGTCACCCGATCGGCCGCGCTCGCGGCGATTCCTTTCCGTCTCGTCAGGGGTCTGTACCGGCGAGACGGAAGGAGACCGTGATGAGGAAGCTGATCGAATCGACGTTGGTGTCGCTGGACGGGGTCGTCGGGGCGCCCTGGGAGTGGACCGGCGGGTACTTCGACGGTGAGGTGAAGGACTACTCGCTGGCCCAGCTGGACGAGTACGACGCGTTCCTGCTCGGGCGGGTGACGTACGAGAAGTTCGCGTCGTCGTGGGGTGCGATCCAGGGGGACCCGTACCTCGACAAGATCAACAGCATGTCGAAGTACGTCGCGTCGACGACGCTGCGCGAGACCACCTGGAACGCCACGCTGCTCGACGGCGACCTCGCCGAGGAGGTGGCCAAGCTCAAGGCCCAGCCGGGCAAGGCGCTCATCAAGTACGGCACCAGCGGGCTGGACCGCACGCTGATCGAGCACAACCTGATCGACAGGTTCCAGTTCCTGATCTTCCCGGTGGTGGTGGGTGGCTCGGGTGGGCGGTTGTTCGAGGGGGTCGAAGCCGGCCGGCTGAAGCTGGAGCTGGTCGAGACGAAGACGTTCGGCAACGGCGTGGTGGCGCTGAACTACGTGCCGGGCTGATCGCTCGGCTCCGCGGACAGCTCGGTGGGCAGGTCGAAGCGGGCGAAGTGCTCGCGGCCGAGGAACGAGGTGATCTCGGCGATCCGGTCGCCGAGCAGCGTGAAGACGTTGATCGACCAGGCTCGGTACGGGCCGGCGTCGTCCTCGCCGCGCAGGTAGGACGCCACGGCGGGCTGGCCGTTCGCCCCGGTTCGGAGGTGTCGCCATGAGCCGCAGTCGTTCAGCGGCACCCTGAGCGCGAAGTCGGTGACCGCGTCCAGGCCGTGGTACCAGTGCGGCATCGGCGGCATCGACCAGGTGACGTCCTCGGTGAGCAGCGCGATCAGGGCGTCGGCGTCGCCTCGTTCCAGCGCCGTGGTGTAGCCGGTGACGATCTCGCGCAGGCGCGCGTCGCCGATCTCACGCAGCGTGCGCTGCTGGGTGCGGGCGGGCACCTTCTCGGACACGATCCGGCGCGCCCGCTGCAGGGCGCTGTTCACCGAGGCCGTCGAGGTGTCCATGGTGGCGGCGATCTCGGCCACCGAGAACCCGAGCACCTCGAACAGCAGCAGCGCGGCGCGCTGGTTGCCCGGCAGGTGCTGCAGGCTGGCCACGAACGCGAGCTCGACGGCCTCACGCTGCTCGTAGCGGGCGTCCGGGCCGGCTTGGCCGCCGCCAAGGGCGGTGTCCGGGTACGGGCCGAGCCAGGCGACCTCGTTGCGCACCGCGTCGTCGAGCACCGCCCGCTCGCTGGCCGGGCCGAGGTCGACCGGCAGCGCGCGCCTGCCCCGGCGTTCCACCGTGTCCAGGCAGGTGCGGGTGGCCACCGTGTACAACCACGACCGCAGCGAGCTGCGCCCCTCGAACCGGGCCAGCCCCCGCCACGCCCGCAGCAGCGCGTCCTGCAGCGCGTCGTCGGCGTCGTGCACGGAGCCGAGCATCCGGTAGCAGTGCGCGTGCAGCTCGCGCCGCAGCGGCTCCACCAGCCGGGTGAAGGCGGCATCGTCGCCGTTGCGCGCCTTGGCCAGGTCGTCCTGGTTGTCGACGCCGGCCGCGTGGGTCGAAGTGTCGCTCACGGCTACGAGTCTGCCTGACACTGACGTTCGCGATCGCGAACGATTCGGCGCAATCCGGGTCCGAGCGTCCGTGCGCATCGCGATCGTGCCGAACCATGACGGTTCTCGCTGTCGGCGCCGGAGGGGACGGGGCCGGGACGTTCCTGGCGTTGGTGTTCTTGCTCGGCATGGCGTACCTGGTGCTGCGGTTCTTCCGCCGTCGCATCGGCGGGAAGGGCGGCGGAGCCGAGAAGGCCAGCATCGGCGCCTGGTTCCTGCTGGCCGCGATCGTCGTCGGGTTCCTGGTCGCCACCGGCCGGTGAAACCGTCGTGACTCGCCGCCGCCCGTGCGGCAGGGTTATGTGCCATGCCGATCACCAGCTTCAACCCGGACGACGTCTTCCCGCCGTACACCAACTACAGCCACGCCATCGAGGTGAGCGGTGACTCGCGGCTGTTGTTCATCAGCGGTCTGAACGGCTACCGCTCGGACGGAACCACCATGCCGGAGTCGTTCGAGGACCAGGCCGAGCAGATCTGGCAACACCTGGGCACGATCCTGAACGCCGCCGGCCTGACCTACACCGACCTGATCTCCACCCGTACCTATCTCGCCGACCCGAAATACCGCGCGGCCAATACCGCGCTGCGCGCCAAGTACCTGGGCGAGCACCGCCCATCCTTGACCGTCGTGTGCTGCCAACTGCTCGACCCGGCGTGGAAACTGGAAATGGAAGCCGTCGCCGCGACATCGACCTGAATCGGGCCGTTCACCGCGGCGATGGCCGGCCCACCCTGCGCATGACCCACCCGGCCCATCCCACCGCCGTGCCGACGACGCCGACAACCAGGTGCACCCCGTTGTCGTCGAACGAGAGCGCCTCGACCCTCTCGAGCATCCCGAGGTTGCCGACCACCCCAATGACCAGCCAGAACAACCCCAACCACCGGTTCACCGGGCCGACGTAGCGCCCCCGGTACGCCCACGCCGCCGCCAGCCACAGCGCGCCGGACACGAGGTGCAGCAGCCCGTGCACCGGCTCCGGAACGTCCCACCCCGACACGCCCTCGAGCCGCACGAACCTCAGCACGCCGACCACCACGAACCCACAGCCGATCACGGTGGCCCAGAGCCTCGCGAGCCGCATGAAACGAGTATGCCGCGGGCCGTGAGCCGTTGTCGGCGGTTTTCTACGCCGGCGTCGCTCCGTTGCGATCGTGCTCGGCCACCAGCTGTTTCGGCGCCTGGTTCCGCCACGCGTCCTCGACGAGCGACCGGATTCGATCTTCGGAAATGTTGCCGAGCTCGACCTGAAGCCCGAGAAAGCTCCGCCCCGCGTCGCGGCGCCGGACCGGCTCACAGGCGGACGGGTCGGCGGCCGCCGTATTCTCCGCCTGCTGTTCGCTAATGCAGAACACTGCCGTCGTCCCGTTCTTCCCCATGCCGAGGAAGGTTCGGCCCCGGACCTTGAAGATAGGAACATGGAACCGGAAATGGCTGGTCTCTTCGACCTCGGGCAGCGCAGTAGCCCAGCGCCGGATATTTTCGGTGGCGGTCACGGCAGCACCCTATCTGGCGTGCCCCGGCCGCCCGGACGGCACCGCCTGGTCAGCCCGCTCCGGCGAGGACCTCGCGCGGCCCCCGGGCGAAGGCGGCCACCGAGGTCCGTCCGGTGACGGCGGCTCGTCACGCGAACCGGGTGCACGCCGGCGGCCTGCGTGCATGGCGCACGGTCGACCCGCCCGTCCCCGCGGACGCCGCGCCCGAGCCCGACCTACCTCGCCAGGAACTGCGCGGCGCTCGTGTACGCGGCCCGAACGGCCGTCTGCACCGGCAGTTGTCGATACTCGACGGACAGCATTTCGACGCCCCACGGCCCGGCATAGCCGCCCCGCCGCACGGCGTCGACAAACCCCTGAACGTCGAGCTCTCCTTCGCCGGGAAACCTGCGCCGGTTGACGGTGTCCTCCACGAGGTTGCCCCGCACCTCGCGCGCGGCATCGTCCAACTCGACGCCCACAATGGCGGTGACCGGTATCGCGCTCAGGCTCTCGAAGTCGAAACCGGCCCGTGCGACGTGCCAGATGTCGAGGTACACCCCCACCGCGGGATTGCCCGCTTTCTGGACGACTTCGAGGGCCATCTCCGGTGTCCGAATGTCCGCGAACGGCACCGGTTCCAGACCGATCCGCGTTCCGGCATCGGCCGCCTGCCGGCCGAGCATGGCCAGTTCGGCTGCGATTCGGTCGCTGTCGAACTCCGCGCCGAAATAGTTCCCGCCGGCCTTGATACTCCGCGCCCCCAGCGCTTCGGCGGCCCGCAGCAGATCGCCCCGCTGCCGATCCGAGCTCGCCCGTTCCGCCCCGTCCCGTACCACCCGTCGAGGCACTCCAACTCGACGAACCGAACCCCGTTGGCGTCCAGCATCACCCTGAACTCGTGCAGCCCGATCGTGTTCTCCACCGCGAGCAGGTCACCGTGCCGGATCCCGAACCCTCGGAAACCCGCCCACGCCGCCGCCTCGACCCGTTCCCGGATCGGCACCGGACTACGGTCGTCGCCCGACAACGGATCGCAGGCACCCGCGGTGGTCCAGCTCGCGGCGATCAGATCAGGTATGGGCATAGGGTCCTCGCGTTCGCCCGACATGTCGTGACCAGCTAACCGGCCTCACACCACCAAAGGAAATGCCGATCGGGCATGGCACCGTGTAGCTTCGATCCGGTGATCACCGTCGTCGACTATGACCCAGGTTGGCCTGATCGATTCGAAGCGCTCCGAGCCGAGTATTCGAGCGCCCTGGAGGCCGCCGGTGTTCCGATCATCGGTATCGAGCACGTTGGTAGCACATCGGTTCCAGGCCTTGCCGCGAAGCCAATTATCGATGCCGACATAGTGGTTGCTGAACCCGATGTCATCGCGGCCAGCGACGTCCTGACTGATCTCGGTTTCACCCCCGTCGGTGAGCTGGGAATTCCCCAGCGGTGGGCATTCAAGGAACCCGCGCGACTGGCCGGCACCAACACCTACGTAATCGTGGCCGGATCCCTGTCACTCCGTAATCACCTGGCCGTCCGAGATACCCTTCGCGCCGACAGCGCACTGCGAGCAGAATACGGCGCGATCAAGAAACAAGTCGGGGCGCACGCGGCGAACATCGACGAATACGGGCACGGCAAGAACGGCATGGTCCAGAAGATCCTCGCCGCCGCCGGCCTGAGCGCCGAGGAACGAGCCCGCATCGACGCCAGCCAGGTGCCCAGCCACGACGAGCTACCCCGATGACACGCCGGTGTGCGCTCTCCGCGGACACGGCTGCCCAGAGGGTGGGCCAAAGGTCCCACAATACGAACCGCAGACCGGCGCTGGTCAAAACCCAACGCAACCACGCCGGGTCGGAAGAAGCTCGCGCCGTGGGGGGCTTGGGGGGGGTCGACCCCCCAACATCATCGCCACCCGACCCGGTCTGCGCTCTCCGCGGACACGGCTGCCCAGAGGGTGGGCCCCGTGGGACTCGAACCCACAACCCGCGGATTAAAAGTCCGCTGCTCTGCCAATTGAGCTAGAGGCCCGTGCGGAGGGTCAGCCTACCTGCCCGCGGGCTCGGGGCCGCGCGATCCCGGCGAAGATCGAGTGGAACCGGGACGGTCCGGGAGCCGTCTGCATCAGTGTGACGCGTTATGTGCTGGCCGACCTGGAGCAGGTCGGCGCCGAGTTGGGCCGGTGGGCGGCCGAGGTCGCCGGGTGGCTCGATTCGGCGGCCGATGGTGGTTCGGCGGCGGCTTCGGAACGGGTCGATGCGGGTGAGGACGCGGCGTTGGCCGGGGCGGTGGCGCAGGTTGACCTGGCGTGTTACCAGGCGCTTTCGGCGGTGGCGACACGGTTGGCGTCGGCGGCGGAGTCGGTGGTGGCCTGTGCGGAGGGCATGCGTTCGGCGGACGCCGCGCTGGCCGAGCGGATCTGTCGGTGGTCGGGGTGAGCGGAGTGCTGGAGTCGGCGGTTCGGCGGTGGACCGAGGCGGCCGCGTTGCTCGCTCGGGTGGGGCGCGGACCGGCGGCCGGGCAGGCCTGGCTCGGGCCGGCGTGGAGCGGTAGCGCGGCGCGGGCGTACGAGGAGTGGGCCGGGGCGCTCGGCCAGGCCAGTGAGCGGGCGGCGCGGGCGTTGCGGGCGGCCGCCGACTCGGCTCGGGTGTTCGCCGGTACCTGGCCCGAGCGGTGCCTGGAGGCCGACCTGGACGCGGTGCGAGCCGGGACGCGGGCGATCGCGGACGTCCCGGTACCGGGCGAGCGGCCGGCGAGACCGCCACCGCCCGAGCCGGCGCGGCCGCCCGCGCGAGCGCCGAGTTCGAGGTCGAAGCCGCCGCGTCGCAAGGAGCGGCCGCGAGAACCCAGGCGACATGCCGTGCCGGCGCCGACACACGCGCCGGCCGGCTCGGTGCGCGACTGGATCGAGCGGGCGACGGCGATCCTGCGCGAGCACGGCTATCGGCCCGAGCAGATGGACCCGGACGCGATTGCGACGATCATCAAGCACGAGTCCAGCGGCAACCCGGCGGCGGTGAACAACTGGGACTCGAACGCCGCCAAGGGCATCCCGTCCACCGGGCTCATGCAAACCATTCCGCCCACGTTCGAGCGTTGGCACCTGCCGGGGCACGACCAGATCCTCGACCCGGTGGACAACATCATCGCCGGGGTGCGGTACGCGATCGCGCGGTACGGCTCGGTGTCGCGGGTGCCCGGGGTGGTCAGCCTCGCCGCCGGGGAGGGCTACCGTGGCTACTGATGAGCGGCACGATCGACGGAGCGGCCACGTCCGGAGCCAGGCTGGCGGTCGCCCGGCGCGCGGCGGTCGTCGAACCGTTCCACGTCATGGACGTCCTGGCGGCGGCGGCCGAGCGGCAGCGCAGCCACGGCGACCTGGTGAACCTGTCCGCCGGGCAGCCGTCCACCCCGGCGCCGGCGGCGGTGCGGGCGGCGGCCGCCGAGGCGCTGGCCTCCGACCTGCTCGGCTACACCGAGAGCGCGGGCATCCCCGAGCTGCGCACCGCGATCGCCGCGTACTACGGGCGGCGCTACGGGGTCTCGGTGGCCGCCGAGGACGTGGTGGTCACCACGGGTTCGTCCGGGGGTTTCCTGCTCGGCTTCCTGGCCGCCTTCGACGCCGGCGACCGGGTTGCGATGGCCCGGCCGGGCTACCCGTGCTACCGCAACATCCTGCACGCGCTGGGCTGCGAGGTGGTCGAGCTGGACTGCGGGCCGGGGACCCGGTTCCAGCCGACCGTGGAGATGCTCGAGCGGCTGCCCGCGAGCGGTCCGGTGCGCGGGCTGGTGCTGGCCAGCCCGGCCAACCCGACCGGCACGGTGCTGGAGCCCGGCGAGCTGGCCCGGATCGCGGCCTGGTGCGAGCACAACGGCGTCCAGCTGGTCAGCGACGAGATCTACCACGGCATCTCCTACCCGGGCACGCCGCCGACCGCCTGCGCCTGGCAGACCTCGCGCGAGGCGATCGTGGTCAACTCGTTCTCCAAGTACTTCTCCATGACCGGCTGGCGGCTCGGCTGGCTGCTGGTGCCGCCTCGGCTGCGGCGCGCGGCGGAGCGGCTGACCGGCAACTTCACCGTGTGCCCGCCGGCGTTGCCGCAGGTCGCCGCCTTGTCCGCGTTCGAGCCGGCCAGCATTGCGGAGGTCGAGTCGCACGTCGCCCGGTACGCGGTGAATCGGTCGCTGCTGCTGGACGGGCTGCCCCGGCTGGGGATCGACAAGCTCGCCCCGGCGGACGGCGCGTTCTACGTGTACGCGGACGTGGGCCACCTGACCGACGACTCGATGGCGTTCTGCCGCACGGTACTCGCCGAGACGGGCGTCGCGGTGGCGCCCGGGCTGGACTTCGACACCGAGCACGGCAACCGCTTCATCCGGTTGTCCTTCGCCGGTTCGAGCGAGGACATCGCCGAGGCCCTCGCCCGGCTGGAGCGGTTCCTCGCGCGGTAGGCCGGGTCAGGCGAGGCGGCGGGAGGGGCCGTAGTCCGCCTCGGCCGGGCCGATGCGGTGTAGCGCGGCGTCGATGTCGGCGTCGGTCAGGTCGCCGTGGGTGACGAACCGGATCCGGCCGCCGATCGGGCCGGCGAGCACCTTCGCCTGGGCCAGCCGGCGCAGCGTGCTGGGCAGGTCGGCGGGGGTGAGCAAGACGATGTTGGTCGCCGGGGTGGTGACCGGCCAGCCGAGCTCGGCCAGTCCTTCGGCCAGTCGGGCGGCGCGGTCGTGGTCCTCGGCGAGGCGGTCGATGTTGTCCAGTGCGACCAGGCCGGCGGCGGCCAGCACGCCACCCTGGCGGACGCCGCCGCCGAGCATCTTGCGCAAACGGCGGGCCTCCTCGACGAACTCCGCCGTGCCGGCCACCAGCGAGCCGACCGGCGCGCCGAGGCCCTTGCTCAGGCACACCTGCACGGTGTCGACGCCGACGGTCAGCGCGGCGGGTGGCAGGCCGAGCGCGACCGAGGCGTGCCACAGCCGGGCCCCGTCGAGGTGCACCTTGAGGCCGCTGCGGCGGGCGGCGGCGGCCAGTGCGGCGTGCTCGTCGACCTCGGTGACCACGCCGCCGGAGGACATGTGGGTGTTCTCCAGGCAGAGCAGCGTGGTGCGCAGCGTGTAGTACGGCCCCGGAGTGCCGGCCGCCCGGATCACCGCGTCCGGGCTGATCTTGCCGGGGCCGGCGTCGTGCGGCAGCGGGGACGGCATGCCCCCGGCCAGCCAGGCCGGCGTGCCGAGCTCGGCATCCAGCACGTGCGAGCCGGCCGGCGCCAGGAACGCGTCACCGCGCTGTAGGTGGGCGGTGAGCGCGATCAGGTTGCCCATCGAGCCGCTGGGCACCCACAGCGCGGCCTGCACCCCGAGCAGCGCGGCGATGCGTTCCTGCAGCTCGGCCATGGTCGGGTCGCCGTCGAGCACGTCGTCGCCGACCTCGGCGGTGGCCATCGCCGCGCGCATCTGCTTGCTCGGCTGGGTGACCGTGTCCGACCGGAGATCGATCGGGGCGTCGCCGCCGGAGCGGGCCGAACGACCGGATCGGGCGGCGGGGCGTGTGGAGTGGCGCACGCTGAGACATTCAAGCAGCTCTCCGCTCCGAGGTCTCGGCGGGGTAACAAATCCATTACGGAAGTCGGGTTTTTCCGAAGCCATGCAACCGGGAGGCGCGGCGGTTCCGTCCGGGTGTGTGAGCGTCCGGGCGGCAGGCCCCATCATGTGTCACGCGGGCTCGAGGGAAGGGGTGAGGTGGACCAGGCCGGCGAGCGGGCGTTCGAGGAGTTCTTCCGGACACGGCGCGATGCCGTGCGCCGCAGCGCCTACCTGCTCTGCGGCGACTGGCACCACGCCGACGACCTGGCGCAGACGGCGTTCGTGGCGCTGCACCGCAAGTGGAACAGCATCCGCGAGCCGGCCGCCGTGGACGCCTACCTGCGGCGGACGCTGGTACGGGCGCTCATCGACGAGACGCGCCGGCCGTGGCGGCGGGAACGCGCGGTCTCCGAGCCGCCGGAGCCGTCGGCGGTCGCGGACGGCACGGCGGACGGGGTGGCGACCCGGCACGCGCTGGTGGCGGGGCTGCGCGAGCTGCCGCCGCGACAGCGGGCGGTGCTGGTGCTGCGGTTCCTGGAGGGGCTGGACGTGGCGGCCACGGCGCGGGCGCTGGGCTGTCGGCAGGGCACGGTGAAGAGCCAGACGGCGCACGGGCTGGCCGCGCTGCGGTCGGTGCTGGGCACCGCGCTGGACGACCTGAGGCCGACCGGATGAACGCGCGGACGCACACCGGACGGGAGGTGACCGGAGATGGATGAGCGCAGGCTGGCCGAGCTGTTCCGAGACGCGGCCGACGACGCCGCCGGCCAGGCCCCGCCGGCCACCTTCGACCATGCCGACGTGCTGGCCGGCTCCCGGCGGGCGCACCAGCGCCACCAGCGGCGGGTGGCCGGCGGTGTCGCGGTGGCCGCCGTCGCGGTGGCGGCCGTCGGCCTTGCCGGGGCCGGGGTGTTCGGCTCGTCGACCGGCACGTCCAGCACGCTCGCGGGTCCGGCCCCGGCCAGCGCGCCGGACCGGCCCGGGTTCGCGCCGGACGCCAGGTCCGCGCGCCCGCTCGAGGCCGCCCCGCCAGGAGCGCCGCAGGCGGCGGTGCCGTACGGATCCGGTCCGGGCGCGGCGGCGTCACCGGGTGCGCCGGGAGCGCCCGCGCCGGCGCCCGCACCGAAGGAGGCGCCGAACCTGGCCACGCCGTTCGACGCCAGGCAGCGGGAGGCCCCGGCCGGGTGCGCCGGCCCGGACCCGGAGTTGTTCGCCCAGCTCGCGGCCGTGCTCCCGGCCGTGAAGGACGCCATCCCGCGCGCCCCGTCCGACTCCGAGGGGTGTCCGCCTGGGGCCAGGGGAGTCGAGGTGGACGTTGACGACGGCGGCGTCCGGGGCACGTTGCGGGTGGTGCTCTCGCCGGCCGGCTCCGGCGTGGCGGGCATGGGCGCGAGCGGTTCGGACGCGCTGGCGACCGCGCGCAAGACCCGGGCCGGTGACGAGCTGAGCGTCACCGTGATCGCGGCCGGTCCCGGTCAGGCCCCGTTCGTCGGCCAGCTCAACCGGATCGCCACCGACCTCGCCGGCCGGCACTGACCGGGCGGTCGTGAGTGGCGAGCACCGCTATGGCCGGACGCCGCTCACGACCGGCCGTAGGCTGCAAGCCGTGATACCGAACGTGCTGGCCAGCCGGTACGCCAGCCCAGAGCTGACCCGGCTGTTCTCCCCGGAGTACAAGATCGTGCTGGAGCGACGGCTCTGGCTGGCGGTGCTGCGCGCACAGCGTGAGCTGGGGGTGGACGTCCCGGAGCGGGCGATCGCGGACTACGAGCGGGTGGTCGAGGACGTCGACCTGGACTCGATCGCGGCCCGCGAGCGGGTCACCCGCCACGACGTGAAGGCGCGCATCGAGGAGTTCAACGCGCTGGCCGGCCACGAGCACGTGCACAAGGGCCTGACCAGCCGCGACCTCACCGAGAACGTGGAGCAGTCGCAGGTCCGGGCCGGGCTGGTGCACCTGGCCGACCGGACGGTCGCGGTGCTGGCCAGGCTGGCCCGCCGCGCCGGCGAGTACCGCGAGCTGGTGATCGCCGGGCGCAGCCACAACGTCGCCGCGCAGGCCACCACGCTGGGCAAGCGGTTCGCCAGCGCGGCCGACGAGCTGCTGGTCGCGCGCGGCCGGTTGACCGAGCTGATCGAGCGGTACCCGCTGCGCGGCATCAAGGGGCCGGTCGGCACCGGGCAGGACGTGCTGGACCTGCTCGGCGGCGATCCCGCGAAGCTGGCCGAGCTGGAGCGGCGGGTGGCCGACCACCTCGGCTTCGCCACCGTGCTGACCAGCGTGGGGCAGGTCTACCCACGCTCGCTGGACTACGAGGTGATCACCGCGCTGGTGCAGCTGGCCGCCGGGCCGTCCAGCCTGGCCACCACGATCCGGCTGATGGCCGGGCAGGAGCTGGTCACCGAGGGTTTCCGGCCCGGCCAGGTCGGCTCGTCGGCGATGCCGCACAAGATGAACACCCGTTCCTGCGAGCGGGTCAACGGGCTGGCCGTGGTGCTGCGCGGGTACGCGAGCATGGCCGGCGAGCTGGCCGGCAGCCAGTGGAACGAGGGGGATGTGTCCTGCTCGGTGGTGCGCCGGGTGGCGTTGCCGGACGCGTTCTTCGCCGTGGACGGGCTGATCGAGACGTTCCTGACGGTGCTCGACGAGTTCGGCGCCTACCCCGCGGTGATCGCCCGCGAGCTGGACCGCTACCTGCCGTTCCTGGCCACCACCAGCGTGCTGATGGCCGCGGTGCGCGCCGGCGTCGGCCGTGAGACCGCGCACGAGGTGATCAAGGAGCACGCGGTGGCGGTGGCGCTGGCCATGCGCGAGCGGGGCCAGGCCGGCAACGACCTGCTGGACCGGCTGGCCGCCGACCCCCGGCTCGGGCTGGCGCCCGGCGCGCTGAAGCCGGCCGACCCGCTGGAGTTCACCGGCGCGGCGCGCGCCCAGACCGACGAGGTGATCGCGCGCGTGGCGGAGGTCGCCAAGGCCAACCCGGACGCCGCCGGCTACACGCCGTCACCGATCCTGTAGCGGGAGGTACGCCGAACATGGAGCTGCTGCACTCCGGCAAGGTGCGCGAGGTCTACCTGGACCGGGGCGACATCGTGCTGGTCGCCTCCGACCGGGTGTCGGTCTACGACGTGGTGCTGCCCACCCCGATCCCGGACAAGGGGGCGCTGCTCACCCAGCTCTCGCTGTGGTGGTTCGGCAAGTCGGCGGACGTGGTGGACAACCACGTGATCTCCGGGACGGACGTGCCCGACGGGGTGGCCGGCCGGGCGATCCGGTGCCGGCGGCTGGAGATGCTCCCGGTCGAGTGCATCGCGCGCGGCTACCTGACCGGGCTGGGCCTCAAGGAGTACCAGCGCGACGGCGCGGTCTCCGGGGTGCGGCTGCCGGACGGGCTGGTGGAGGGCTCGAAGCTGCCCGAGCCGATCTTCACGCCGACCACCAAGGCGCCGGTCGGCGAGCACGACGAGTTCATGACCTTCGACGACGTGGTCGCGCTCGTGGGCGCGGACACCGCCGCCGAGCTGCGCCGGGCCACCCTGGAGCTGTACCGGCGGGGCGCGGAGCTGGCGGCGGCCAACGGGATCCTGATGGCGGACACCAAGTTCGAGTTCGGCCGGGCGGCGGACGGGGCGCTGGTGCTCGGCGACGAGATCTTCACCTCGGACTCGTCCCGGTACTGGCCGGCGGTCGACTGGGAGCCGGGTCGCCCGCAGCGCTCGTTCGACAAGCAGATCGTCCGGGACTGGGCCAACGGCACCGGCTGGGACCGGCGCCCGCCCGGGCCGGAGGTGCCCGCCGAGATCGTGCAGCTGGCCAGGTCCCGGTACGTCGAGCTGTACGAGCGGATCACCGGCCACCACTGGGTCGGCTGACCACGGCGGCGACGTCACCTGCGCTTTCACGGCATCGTCACGGTGCCGCCACGTCGAGGTCAGCGGGCCGTCATGCCGGTGCGGCGTCATGGAACACGTGACCGCCACGCTGATCGTGTCGCTGTCCGGGCTGTCCGCGCCAACCCTGTCGGACGCCGCCGACCTCGCCACCGAGCTGGACTCCCGCCTGGTGCCGGCGTCCTGGCTGCTCCCGCCCCGACCCCGGGACGGCCGGCACCTTCCCGACGCGCCGGTGATCCGCTGGCTGCGGGGCCGGGTCCGGGTCGGCGACGCGCTGGTCCTGCACGGTTTCGACCACACCGTGGACCCGATCGGCCGGTGGGCCACGAGCCCGGTGGCCGGCATGGGCCGGCGCGCGGAGTTCGCCTCGCTGCCCTGCCACGAGGCCACCCTGCGGCTGATCGCGGCCACCCGGACCATGGACGAGCTAGGCCTGCCGTCCGAGGTGTTCGCGCCGCCGCGCTGGCTGGCCTCGGCCGGCACGCTGGTGGCGCTGCGCCGGCGCGGGTTCCGGGTGTGCGCGGACAGCGTGGGCGTGCGGCTGCTGGACGCCGGGGCGGATGGCGGCCGGCTGTTACGCGGGCGGGTGCTCGACGTGAGCGGCGGGCGCGGCGGCGGGCTGGGGCCGCGGAGTCGTGTTCTGCGCGGCGGTCGGGCGCGCGGGCTGGGTGCGGCGCGCGCGGTGGGCACGGACCATGCAGCGGACCTGGAAGCGGACAAGGCTAAGGCGCACCGCACACCGGCCGGTTCGCTGGTCGGCGCGGCCACCCGGGTCGCGCGCCGGGGCGGCCTGGTGCGGATCGCGGCGACGGCGTCCGACCTGCGCCGTCCCGCCTCCCGCGCGGCGCTGATGGACGCGGTCGACGCCGCGCTGGCCGCCGGCGCGCTGCCGGCCACCTACAGGTCGCCCGAGCCGAGCCCGACGCCGGCACCGATTACTGGAGCAGGGGCGCCTCCTCCTCGGGGGTGAGGCCGGCCTTGCGGGGACGGTTCGGGCCGAGCGAGCGTTCGTCGGCCAGCACGTCGGCGGCGGTGTCGGCGAGCGGACGGATCTCCAGGCCGGCGGCCAGCGACGCCTCGGTGTCCCGGTCGGCCATGCCGTAGTGGGTGGTCGGCAGCCACAGCGGCAGCGACTTCGGCCCGGCCCACGGTCTGACTCCGGCGGCGAGCAGGTCCTCCGGCGGCACCGGGACCAACGACAGGTCGGCGGCGCCCACCGAGGAGGCGATGCCCTCCAGCACGGCGGCCAGCGTGCCGCGCGGGCCGGTGCCGTCGAACGTGCCGGCCAGGCCGCGCTCGCCGGCGGAGACGATCCAGTCGGCCAGGTCGCGCGCGTCGGCGTACTGGAACGGCTGGTCGGGCACGTCCGGGACGACCACCCGGCCGCCGGTGGCCATCCGCGCCGGCCAGTAGCCGAACCTGTCGTGCGGGTCGCCGGGGCCGGCGAGCAGCCCGCCCCGCACCACGAACGCCCGCTCGCCCAGCGCAGCGCGCACCGCGTTCTCGCTGGCCACCTTGACCCCGCCGTAGACGTCGGGATCCGGAGTGTCGGACCGCTCGGTGGGCTCGGTGCGCGGCGCGAGCAGCGGCGCGTCGGCGCGCTGGCCGCGGGTGGCGGCGTCCGCGTAGACGTTGATGGTGGACACGAACGTCCAGTGCCCGGCCTTCTCGGCGAGCGCGTCCAACGCGTCGGCGACCCAGGGCAGCGACATGGTCGCCACGTCCACCACCGCGTCGAACCGCTCGCCGCGCAGCTCGTCGAGCGCGCCGGGTCGGTCACGGTCGGCCACCACCAGCCGCGCTCCGTCCGGCGCCGAGCCCGAGGCCCCGCGCGCCACGCACCACACCTCGTGCCCGCGCGCCAGCGCCGCCGCCGCGACCGCGCGGGACAGGAACACAGTGCCGCCCAGCACCAGAACTCTCATGAGCCAACTGTCCCAGAACGGGGGCGCGCGGCGCGGAAGTTGTCCACAGGCCGGCCTCGAGGGACAACCCGACCCGGACGGAGACATTAGGCTGCGGGCATGGCTCGTGTGGTGGTGGACGTGATGCCCAAGCCGGAGATCCTCGATCCGCAGGGGCAGGCGGTGGCCGGCGCGCTGGCCAGGCTCGGCTTCGCCGGGGTGAGCGAGGTGCGGCAGGGCAAGCACTTCGAGCTCGACGTGGACGACTCCATCGACGACGAGACACTGCATAAGCTGGCCGGCACGCTGCTGGCCAACCCGGTGATCGAGGACTGGCGCGTGACCAGGGTCACCCCGTGACCGCCCGCGTCGGTGTGATCACCTTCCCTGGCACGCTGGACGACGTGGATGCCGCGCGCGCGGTGCGCCACGCCGGCGCGGAGCCGGTGCCGCTGTGGCACGCCGACGCCGACCTGCGCGGGGTGGACGCGGTGATCGTGCCCGGCGGCTTCTCCTACGGCGACTACCTGCGCGCCGGCGCGATCGCCCGGTTCGCCCCGGTCATGGGTCCGGTGTTGGACGCGGCGGGCACCGGGATGCCGGTGCTGGGCATCTGCAACGGATTCCAGATCCTCTGCGAGGCCGGCCTGCTGCCCGGCGCGCTGACCCGCAACGCGCGGCTGCGCTTCATCTGCCAAGACCTGTGGCTGCGCGTCGAGCGCGCGGACACCGCGTGGACCAGCGGCTACCGCGAAGGCCAGCGCATCCTGGTGCCGCTGAAGTCCGGCGAGGGCCGCTACGTCGCCGACCCGCGCACCCTGGACGAGCTGGAGGAACAACGGCGGGTCGTGTTCCGTTACGAAGCGGGGGCGCCCAACGGCGCGAGCCGGGACATCGCCGGCGTGGCCTCGGCGAACGGGCGGGTGGTCGGCCTGATGCCGCACCCGGAGCACGCCATCGACCCGGCGACCGGGCCGTCCGCCGACGGCCTGGGGATCTTCACCTCGGTGCTCGCCGGGCTGGTCGCCAGCTGAGCCGGGGACGTATCCGTCCGCCGGCGCGAAGTGGCGCAGGCAACTCGAATTACACGTGCTAGCGGCCCTCTGGCTCCCCGATGCTAGAGGTGCCGACACTCGACGGACGGATCCGATGAACCTCAAAGAAGCACTCACTATTGCCATGCGCGGCCTGCGTGCGAACCGCCTGCGGTCCGCGCTCACCACGCTCGGCATCGTGATCGGCGTGACGGCGGTGATCGTCCTCGTCGGCCTGGGCGACGGCATGAAGGCCGGGTTCAACAAGAGCTTCGGCGAGCTGGCCACCGCGATCATCGTCAAGAAGGTGGAGGGCTCGGTCCCTGGCGGCGGGAAGGCCCGCGACCTCAAGATGGCCGACGTCAACGCGCTCAGCGACAAGACCAAGGCCCCGGACGTGGCCACCGTCATCCCGGTCATCGGCGGCGACGCGCTGGCGACCCGCGACTCCACCACGTTCCGGACCAGCGTGGCCGGCTCGACCACCGACTACCTCAGCGTGAACAACCGCGAGATCGTGGCCGGCTCGATGTTCACCGAGGAGCAGGCGCGCACCTCCGCCAAGGTGGTGCTGCTCGGCCCGAACCCGGTGGCCAGCCTCTACGGCGGCGACGCCGGCAAGGCGATCGGCTCGGACATACGGCTGGACCGGGCCACGTTCAAGGTCATCGGGGTGCTCAAGACGGACGGCAACAACGACGACATCGCGCTGATGCCGCTGCAGACCGCCAGGGCGAACCTCAAGGGCGGCGACTCGATCACGACGATGGCCATCAAGGCGACCAGCGTGGCCACCGTCCCGGCCGCCGTCGACCAGATCACCAAGATCCTGTCCGACCGGCACAACATCAAGGACCAGTCGAAGCGCGACTTCGACGTCACCGCGCTGCAGGGCCAGCTGGACCAGATCAACCAGTTCATCTTCTTCCTGAGCCTGTTCATCGTCGCGGTGGCCGGCATCTCGCTGGTCGTCGGCGGGGTCGGGGTCGCGAACATCATGCTGGTCTCGGTGACCGAGCGGACCAGGGAGATCGGCATCCGCAAGGCCATCGGCGCCCCCCGCCGCGCGATCATGAAACAGTTCCTGATCGAGTCGACGGTGCTGGCCGGGCTCGGCGGGCTGGTCGGCGTGGTGCTCGGCGTGGGGATCACGCTGGTCGGCGCGGCGGTCATCCCGAACGTGGCGCCCGACTTCGGCGCGCCCCAGGTGTCGGCCCCGGCGATCGTCGTGGCGTTCGTGGTGAGCCTCGCCATCGGCCTCATCGCGGGCGGTTACCCGGCGTTCCGTGCCGCCAAGCTGCGACCCATCGAGGCGCTGCGGTACCAGTGACCGACGCGCCCGCCACGTAGGCTGGCAGCCGTGATCGAGCCCGAGGACCAGCGCCGCGAGGCGAGCGTCGGCACCGAAGACCCGCTCGCGGGGTCGAGCATCGACACGACCGAGAACGCGGCGGCCACCCCGGACCAGCCGCAGCCGTACGCGGAGCTGGGGCTGCGGGACGCCGAGTACGGGCGGATCCGGGAGATCCTGGGCCGCCGGCCGACCGACGCCGAGCTCGCCATGTACAGCGTGATGTGGAGCGAGCACTGCTCGTACAAGTCCTCGAAGGTGCACCTGCGCTACTTCGGCGAGACCACCACGCCGGAGATGCGCGCGAAGATGCTGGCCGGCATCGGGGAGAACGCCGGCGTGGTGGACATCGGCGACGGCTGGGCGGTCACCTTCAAGGTGGAGTCGCACAACCATCCGTCCTACGTGGAGCCGCACCAGGGCGCGGCCACCGGCGTCGGCGGCATCGTGCGCGACATCATGGCCATGGGCGCGCGGCCGATCGCGGTCGCCGACCCGCTGCGGTTCGGCCCCGCGGACGCGCCGGACACCGCGCGGGTGCTGCCCGGCGTGGTGTCCGGGATCGGCTCCTACGGCAACTGCCTCGGCCTGCCGAACATCGGCGGTGAGCTGGTCTTCGACCCAGGCTACGCGGGAAACCCACTGGTCAACGCCCTGTGCGTGGGCCTGCTCAGGAAAGAGGACCTGCACCTCGCGCACGCCTCCGGCGCCGGCAACAAGATCATCTTATTCGGCGCCCGCACCGGGCTGGACGGCATCGGCGGCGTCTCGGTGCTGGCATCCGAAACATTTGATGGCGACGAGAGCGGAACCGGACGCAAGAAGCTTCCGTCAGTACAGGTAGGCGACCCGTTTACCGAGAAGGTACTGATCGAATGTTGTCTCGAGCTCTTCAACGCCGGCCTGGTGGTCGGCATCCAGGACCTCGGCGGCGCCGGCCTGTCCTGCGCGACGTCGGAGCTGGCCAGCGCCGGCGACGGTGGCATGCGAGTCGAGCTGGACGCGGTCCCCCTGCGCGCCAGGGACATGACGCCGGCCGAGATCCTGTCCAGTGAGTCGCAGGAGCGCATGTGCGCGGTGGTCACGCCCGCGAACGTGGACCGGTTCCTCGACGTGTGCCGCAAGTGGGGCGTGCTGGCCACCGTGATCGGCGAGGTGACCGACGGCGACCGGCTGGTGATCACCTGGCGGGGCGAGACGGTGGTGGACGTGCCACCGCGCACGGTCGCGCACGAGGGCCCGGTCTACCAGCGCCCGATCGCCCGCCCGGACTCCCAGGACGCGCTGGCCGCGAACGGCACCAAGACGCTGCGCCGCCCGAACACGCCGGACGAGCTGCGCGAGACCATCCTGACGATGGCGGCCAGCCCGAACCTGTGCAGCCGCGCCTGGGTCACCGACCAGTACGACCGCTACGTGCGCGGCAATACGGTCTCGGCGCAGCCCGCCGACGCCGGCATGATCCGAATCGAGGCGGGGGTGGGGGAGGGGGCGGGGGGGACCCCCCAAAAAGAAGGAACGCGCGCGCGAGCGGACCGGGGCATCGCCGTCGCCACCGACTGCAACGCCCGGTTCTGCGCCCTCGACCCCTACGCCGGCGCCCAGCTCGCGCTCGCCGAGGCCTACCGCAACGTGGCGGTCAGCGGGACGCGGCCGGTCGCGGTCACGGACTGCCTGAACTTCGGCTCCCCCGAGGACCCGGGCGTGATGTGGCAGTTCCAGCAGGCGGTGCGCGGGCTCGCGGACGGTTGCGCCGCCCTCGGCATCCCGGTCACCGGCGGGAACGTCAGCTTCTACAACCAGACCGGCGACACCGCGATCCACCCCACCCCGGTCGTCGGCGTGCTCGGCGTGATCGACGACGTCGCCCACCGCGTCCCCACCGGCTTCGCCACCCTCGGCGACCGCGTACTCCTCCTCGGCGATACCCGCGAGGAACTGGACGGCGGCGAGTGGGCGCACGTCGTGCACGGTCACCTCGGCGGACGCCCGCCCCGGGTCGACCTCACCGCCGAGCGGGCGCTCGCGTCCGTACTCATTGCCGCCGCCCCCACCGGCGAGCTGTCCTCCGCCCACGACCTCTCCGACGGCGGCCTGGCCCAGGCGCTGGTCGAGGCCTGCCTGATCGGCGGCCGGGGCGCGGACGTAGTACTACCAAAGAACCACGACCCGTTCGTCGCCCTCTTCTCCGAGTCGACGGCGCGCGCCCTGGTCTCGGTACCGCCCGACCGCCTGGCGGAGTTCACCGCGCGCTGCGCCGACGCCTCGGTCCCCTGCACCGAGCTCGGGTCGGTCACCGCAGCGGAGAACGGCCTGGCCGTGGCCGGCGTCGGTACCCTGGAGCAAGAGGTGCTTGCTACCGCATGGAGTGCGACTTTGCCAGCTCTTTTCGGCGATTGAGGCCCCAGACGGCCAAGTCACACCCGTCTCGGTGACGATCACCTCATCGCGTAACGTGGTTGCTACGAACGTCGTTACCCAAGTGGTTCGCATTGCTAGGGATTACGTCGGAATTGACGTGCCGTCAGTAGGGCGCTTCCTGACATCCTGGGCAGCGGCCAACCCGTACCCGGGGGGAAGATGATCGAGCTCGAGAACGTCACGAAGATCTACCAGATGGGCGACATCGAACTGCGCGCCCTGAACAACGTCAGCCTGACCATCGAGACAGGCGACCTCGTCGCGATCATGGGTCCCTCGGGTTCCGGCAAGAGCACCATGATGAACATCCTGGGCTGTCTGGACATTCCCACCGACGGCACGTACCGGCTGGACGGGATCGACGTCGGCACGCTGCGGGACAACCAGCTCGCCGAGATCCGCAACCGCAAGATCGGGTTCGTGTTCCAGGCGTTCAACCTGATCCCCCGCACCAGCGCGGTGCGCAACGTCGAGCTCCCCATGGTCTACGCCGGGATCGGCAACCGCAGGGCGAAGGCCACCGAGGCGCTGGAGAAGGTCGGCCTCGGCACCCGGACCAAGCACCTGCCCAACGAGCTCTCCGGTGGTCAGCAGCAGCGCGTCGCGATCGCCAGGGCGATTGTTACCGATCCGGTAATGATCCTGGCCGACGAACCGACAGGAAACCTAGACACCGCCTCCACCGTGGAGATCATGAAGCTGCTGACCGAGCTGAACGACTCCGGCCGCACCGTCGTGCTGATCACGCACGAGGATGAGGTCGCTTCGTTCGCGAAACGCGTGGTCACGCTCCGGGATGGCCAGGTCATCCGGGACGAGGTCCAGCGGAACAGGAGCGGGGTCAGCGGATGAGAGTTGTGTCGGGGACAGCATGAACCTGAAAGAGGCGTTCACCATCGCGCTGCGCAGCATGCGCGCGAACCGCCTGCGCTCGGCGCTGACCACGCTGGGCATCGTGATCGGCGTGTCCGCCGTGATCGTGCTGGTCGGTCTCGGTGATGGCATGAAGGCCGGCTTCAACGAGTCGTTCGGCAAGCTGGGCACCCAGATCATCATCACCAAGACCAGCGGCAGCGTGCCCGGTGGCGGCGCGGCGAAGGACCTCAAGGACTCCGACGTCACCGCGCTGCGCAACCCGAACCAGGCGCCGGACGTCGGCCAGGTCATGCCGGTGGTCACGGGCAACTCGCTGATCACGTACAACCAGGCGCAGTTCCGCGCCTCGCTGGCCGGCTCCACCACCGAGTACCTGGACATGAACAACCGCTCGCTGGTGGTCGGGTCGTTCTTCACCGACTCCCAGGAGAAGTCCAGGGCCAAGGTGGTCGTGCTCGGCCCGAACCCGGTGGCCAACCTGTTCGGTGGCGACGCCGGCGCGGCGATCGGCAAGGACGTGCGCATCGACCGGAGCACGTTCCGGGTCATCGGCGTGGTCAAGAGCAACGGCCAGGACGATGACGTGGCGATCATGCCGCTGGGTGCCGCCCGGGCGTTCGTGAAGGGCGGCGGCGGCGCCGACACGGTGAACACGATCGTCGTGAAGGCGGCCAGCGTGCCGCAGGTTCAGCCCGCGCTGGACCAGGTCACCAAGATCCTGTCCGAGCGGCACAACATCACCGACCCGTCCAAGCGGGACTTCGAGGTCACCGCGCTGCAGAGCCTGCTCGACCAGTTCAACCAGTTCCTGACCTTCCTGACGCTGTTCACCGTCGCGGTGGCGGCGATCTCGCTGATCGTCGGCGGCATCGGGGTCGCGAACATCATGCTGGTCTCGGTGACCGAGCGGACCAGGGAGATCGGCATCCGCAAGGCCATCGGGGCCAGGCGTAGTGCGATCATGAAACAATTCTTGATCGAGTCGACGGTGCTGGCCGGGCTGGGCGGCTGCGTCGGCATCTTGATCGGAGTCAGCATCACGATCGCGGGCGCGATCGTGATTCCGAAGGTGGCGCCGGACTTCGGCGCGCCGCAGCTGTCCGTGATGGCTATCGTGATCGCCTTCGTGGTCAGCCTTGCGATCGGCGTGGTCGCCGGTGGGTACCCCGCCAACCGGGCATCCCGGCTGCGGCCGATCGAAGCGCTCAGATACCAGTAGTAACCCACGCCAGTGGGGGTCCGGACCGACACGAGGAATGAGGTGGGCACGGCACACCAGTTGCGATGGACCCCTTCCCCCGAAATGACGACACAGTGAGCGGACCGGTGCTCCCCGAAACTCACCGGTTCACCACTGCACGTGAAAGGCAGGACTGTTGATGACCACAACGACGATCCGCGGCAGTACGGGGGTGCGCATGGCCGCCGCGGTGTCACTGGCCTTGGTCGTGTCGGCGGTGGCCGCGGGATGTGGGGGCGGTACCCCCTCCGCGCCCACCGCTCGGGTCGAGCGCGGCATGGTTGCTACGAAGGTGTCCGCGTCGGGTGCGTTGGCGGCGGTGACCTCGCAGAACCTGGGCTTCTCGAAGGGCGCGCAGCTCAAAGAGGTGAACGTCAAGGTCGGTGACCGGGTGCAGCCTGGTCAGGTGTTGGCGCGGATCGATGACTTCGCGTGGCGGCAGGCGCTCAACCAGGAGCAGGCGAAGCTGGACGAGGCGCAGGCGCGGTTGGACAAGGCCTCGGGTAACCCCGCGATCGGCGGTGCGAAGGACTCGCTGAACCAGGCGAAGGAGATCCTGGACGCCACCAAGTCGAACGTGGACGAGCAGATCCACCTCGACGAGGAGCTGGTGGACCGGGCTCGCAAGCAGTTGGAGTTCGACCTTCGCGCCGCGCGGAAGATCTGTGGCGGCATGAGCGATAAGGACATGGCCGGCGCTGGTGGCGCGTCTTCCGCTGGTTCCGGCTCAGGTTCGGACTCGGGCTTCGGCTCCGGTTCCGGCGGCGGGTTCGGCAACGGTGGGTCGTCCGGCGGTGGCGGGTTGCTCGGTTCGCTGGGTGGCGCCGCCGGCTCCGCGATGCAAGACCCGAACGGGGACCAGAAGAAGCAGGCGTGCATCAACGCGAAGCGGCAGGCCGTGGTCTCGCGTACGGAGTACGAGAAGGCCAAGCACCAGAAGGACGTGGACGCCAGCAAGGGCCGCATCGATATCGAGACCGCCCGCAAGGCGGTGGTGGAGGCGCAGAACAACCTGGACACCGCGGAGAACGACAAGCCCTCGGACACCGACGCGGCGGCGGCGGTGGTCGCTCAGGCGCGGGCGTCTGTGGCGCTGGCGCAGAAGGATGTCGACAACTCCGTGTTGTACGCCCCGGTGGCGGGCACGGTGTCGGCGATCAACGGCGCGGTGGGCGAGTTCATCGGCAACGGCAGCGGCACGACCACGTCGAAGGCTCCGGGCACGAACGCCTCGATCCCCGGTGTCGGTGCGGCGGCCACCAGCGATGCGTCGTCGTCCTCGGCGACGGGTGCGCC
>NZ_JIAI01000020.1 GCF_000620785.1 Actinospineispora acaciae DSM 45401
GTCGCCTTGGTAGGCCATCACCCCACCAACAAGCTGATAGGCCGCGGGCCCATCCCACACCGAAAAAACTTTCCACACAACCCCATGCGAGACCATGTGTAACATCCGGTATTAGACCCAGTTTCCCAGGCTTATCCCGAAGTGCGGGGCAGGTCACCCACGTGTTACTCACCCGTTCGCCGCTCGTGTACCCCCGAAAGGGCCTTACCGCTCGACTTGCATGTGTTAAGCACGCCGCCAGCGTTCGTCCTGAGCCAGGATCAAACTCTCCACAGAAAACCCTGACAAACAAAAACAACACAAACTGGCACAAACAAACCAGAAATATAAAGCTCGACACACTGTTGAGTTCTCAAAAGACATCCGCGCACCAGACCACCACACGATCAAGTGTAGGGATCCGGGGCAACTCTCACACGATACACAGTCCGAGTCGCGGTCGCAACCGCTCGCCCTGCAGATCTTCGAGGGTTTGCCACCTCTTCGCGGTCCGGGGGCGTCTCGCCAGTGGTTCTGGCTTCCGTCCGTCCCGCTCGGTGACGAAGAGAAAGTTACAGACCGTGCCCGACCAAAGTCAAATCGGCACCCCCACCCGTCGCCGAACGACATTTCCGCAGGTCAGCCCTGCGACGAACGGTCGCCGAGTTAGCCAGAGACGATCTCCACACCGGCAGTGTGACGCTTGCCTCTTCGGACCACCAACCACCGTCCGTGCAGCAGGTCGTCCCCGGACGGGCGCCACTCCTCGTCCACGACCTTCGCGTTGTTCACGTAGGCCCCACCCTCGGCCACCGTGCGCCGCGCGGCCCCCTTGCTGGCCGCCAGACCGGTGTCCACCAGCAGCTCCACGATGGTCGGGCCGGCGGCCAGGGACGTCGTGCTGGACGGCACCTCGGCCAGGGCAGCGCGCAGCGTGCCGGGATCCAGCTCGCGCAGCTCGGCGCGGCCGAACAGGGCCTGGCTAGCCCGTATGACCCGGTCGGTCTCGTCCGCGCCGTGCACCAGCGTGGTCAGCTCCTCGGCCAGCCGGCGCTGCGCGGCCCTGGCCTGTGGCCGGCTGGCGGTCTGCTCGTCCAGGGCGTCCAGCTCCTCGCGGCCGAGGAAGGTGAACAGCCGCAGGTACCTGCCCACGTCGGAGTCGGCGACGTTCACGAAGTACTGGTACCAGGCGTACGGGGAGGTCATCTCCGGATCGAGCCAGACGTTGCCGCCGCCGGTGGACTTGCCGAACTTGCGGCCGTCGGCGTCGGTCACCAGCGGGGTGGTCAGCGCGTGCACGACCGAGGCGTCCACGCGCCTGACCAGGTCGACCCCGCCGACGATGTTGCCCCACTGGTCCGAGCCGCCGATCTGCAGCCGGCAGCCGTGCGCCCGGTGCAGCTGCAGGTAGTCGTAGGACTGCAGCAGCAGGTAGCTGAACTCGGTGTACGACATGCCCTCGCCGTCGAGCCGGCGCTTGACCGTCTCCCTGCCGAGCATGGTGTTGATCGAGAAGTGCTTGCCGACGTCGCGCAGGAACTCCAGCGCGGTCAGCTGGCCCGTCCAGTCCAGGTTGTTGACCACCAGCGCGCCGGTCGGCGAGGCGCCGAACTCCACGAACCGCTCCAGCTGGCGCCGGATCCGGACCGCCCACTCGGTGACGGTGTCCACCGCGTTCAGCGTGCGCTCCCCGGTGTCGCGGGGGTCGCCGATCATGCCGGTGGCGCCGCCGGCGAGCACGATCGGCCGGTGCCCGGCGTTCTGGAAGCGCCGCAGTGTGAGCAACTGCACCAGGTTGCCGGCGTGCAGGCTGGGCGCGGTCGGGTCGAACCCGCAGTACAGCGTGAGCGGACCGGGGTCGAGGTCGCGGCGCAGCGCGTCAAGGTCGGTGCTCTGCGCGATCAGTCCGCGCCAGGTCAGCTCGTCGAGAATGTGCTCACTCACGGGTCCGATCATCCCGCACCGGGCCAGCGACTATCGCGGCAGCCGCTCGGCCATCCGGGCCGGCAGGGTGTCCAGGGCCGCCGGCAGGCTCAGCACGCTGCTGAACGAGAGCGCCGCCGACAGCTCGTCGTCGAGCACCAGCGTGCGGTTCTCCCGCACCACGCGCAGCCTCTCGTACCCCGCGAGCTGGGGTATCCGGGCGCGCTCGGCCTCCCCGCCGGTGATCCAGACCACCAGGTCGGAGTCGTCCAGCCGGCCGAGCAGCTCCGTGCTGAGCTGGGCGTAGAAGCGCATGCCCGCGCGCCTGTCGAACTCGGCGGGGGTGCCGAAGCCGAGCGCCGAGAAGAACCTGGCGCGCACGTCCTGCGAGCCCCAGACCATGTACTGCGACGGGTCCACCGAGTTGGGCCGGGCGCCGGCCACCAGCTTTCCGGCGAACTCCGGGTGCGCCGCGCGCGCCTCGGCGAACCTGCGCTCCAGGTCGGTGACCATCTGCTCGGCCCTGGCCGGCTTGCCCAACGCGGCGCCGATCAGCCGCGTGGTCTCCTGCCACGGCACGCCGTGGTCGATGAACTGGGCCGGCGGGACCAGGGTGGGAGCGATCTTGCTGAACGTCTCGTACTGCTCGCGGCTCAGCCCGGCCGTCATCGCCACGATCAGGTCGGGCCGCAGGCCGGCCAGCTTCTCGACGCTGACGTCCGAGGCCGGCAGCACCTCGGGCTTGGCGTCGCCGAGCATCGGCCGGGCCCACGGCCAGGTGGCGGAGGGCTGATGGCCGATGAACTCGCGGATGGCCACCGGCACCACGCCGAAGGCCAGGATCGTGTCCTGGTCGGTGTAGCCGATCGACACCACCCGCTTCGGCTCCGCCGGCACCACCGTCTCCCCGTACCGGTTCGGGATCGACACCGGGAACCCCGGACCGCCGGACGGGGCGCTCTCCTGGGTCGGCCCGCTCGAGCAACCGGCCGCGAAGACCAGCGTCAGACCCACCAGCAGCGTCAGCCATCGTCGAGTCACCGCCAGAAGGTAAGGCTCGCCTATCCACCCGGTCCAGGTGGGCGGGCTGAGTCGAACCTCATACCGCTCGTACGGTGGCGTTGCGCCCCGGCCGGTACTGGCTCACCGAGGGCGACCCGTCCAGCCAGAACCGCCAGGGCAGCTCGTGCGCCGCCGCCACCCCCACCCGGGGGCCGCTGCGCACCGACTCCAACGGCACCGGCGGGGCCGCGAGCAGCCGCACCGGCGAGCCGGGATCGGTCAGGTCGACCCCGTTGTGCTCGCGGCCAAGGCCGAGCAGCGAGGCCAACCGCGCCGGCCCCCTGGCCAGCTCGGCGTCCCGGCGCGCGGTCGGACGCCGCGCCCTGGCCAGCGCCACGTCGCTGACCACCTCGCCGGCGCGCAACAGCACGGCCCCGGCCACGCCCTCGGTCAGGCACACCACGTTCGCGCAGAAGTGCATGCCGTACACGAAGTAGACGTACAGGTGGCCGGCCGGCCCCCACATCACGGTGTTGCGCGGCGTGCGGCCCCGGTAGCTGTGCGAGGCGGGGTCGTCGGCGCCGCGGTAGGCCTCCACCTCGACCAGCCGCACCGCGACCGGCCCGTCCGGGGTGTCCGCCTCGACGGTGCAGCCGAGCAGCCGGTGCGCCGCGTCCAGCACGTCCGTCGCCAGCTCCTGCCGACCGAGCAGCGGCGCGGTCACCGCCCGGAGGTCGCCAGGGCCAGCCGCAGGCACACCGCCACCGCCGCGATCGCCCGCTCCACCTGCGCCAGCGGCGGGAAGGTGGGCGCCAGGCGGATGATCGCGTCGTCCGGGTCCTTGCCGTAGGGGTGGGTGGCGCCGGCCGGGGTGAGCGCGATGCCGGCCGCCTTGGCCAGCCGCACCACCTCGGACGCCAGCCCGTCCGGCACCGTCAGCGTGATGAAGTAGCCGCCGGCCGGCTCGGACCAGCTCACCCCCGGGGTGTCGGCGAAGTTCTCCGCCAGCACGCGCTGGACGGCGGCGAACTTCGGCGCGATCAGCTCGCGGTGCCTGCGCATGTGCTCGGCCACCCCGTCCACGGAGCGCAGGAAACGGGCGTGCCGGAGCTGGTTGAGCTTGTCCGGGCCGATGGTGCGGGCCTCCAGCCGGCGCAGCCACCAGTCCAGGTTGGCCGTAGAGGCGCCCAGGAAGGCCACCCCGCCGCCGGCCAGGGTGATCTTCGAGGTGGAGCCGAACACCAGCGGGCGGTCCGCGTGACCGGCCTCGGCGGCCAGCGGCAGGATGTCCGCGACGCGCGCCGGGGTGTCGGTCAGGTGGTGCACGGCGTAGGCGTGGTCCCACATGATCCGGAAGTCCGGGGCGGCGGTGGGCATGCCGGCCAGGCGGCGGACCGTCTCGTCCGAGTAGGCGATGCCCGTCGGGTTGGAGTACAGCGGCACGCACCAGATGCCCTTGATCGAGGCGTCCTCGGCGACCAGCCGCTCCACGGTGTCCATGTCCGGGCCGTGCGGGGTCATCGGCACCGGCACCAGCTCCACGCCCAGCCGCTCGCACACGGTGAAGTGCCTGTCGTAGCCGGGCACCGGGGCCAGGAACGCCACCCTGGGCTCCTCCACCCACCGGCGGGTGGCCCCGGGGACCGGGCTGAGCAGGGCGTTCGCCACCGAGTCGTGCATCAGCGCCAGGCTGGAGTTGCCGGCCGCGACCAGCTGTTCCGCCGGCACGCCCAGCGGCCCGGCGAAGATCTCCCGCAGCTCGGGAAGTCCGCGCAGGTTGCCGTAGTTGCGGGCGTCGGTGCCGTCGGCGGCGCGGAAGTTCTCCCCCGGCAGGGTCAACATCTCCGACGAGAGGTCGAGCTGTTCGGCCGAGGGCTTGCCCCGGGTGAGGTCCAGGGTGATGCCCTGGGCGACCAGGGCCTCGTACTCGGCTTTGGCCGACGCGGCGTCGACTGGGGACACGGTCACGGGACTCATCTCTTCTCAGGGGGGCCGGCCCACCGCCGCGCGTCCTCCACCGCCGAGCGCATCTCCACCAGCTGCTCGGCGACCCGGCCGGGGGCGGTACCGCCCCGGGCGTCACGGGACGCGATGGAACCGGCCACTGTCAGCACCTCACGAACCTTAGGACCCAGCGCCGGCGACGCCGAAGCCAGTTCCTCGTCGGTCAGCTCGTCCAGCCCGACGCCGCGCGCCTCGGCGATCCGCACGCAGGCGCCGGCCGCCTCGTGCGCCACCCGGAACGGCACCCCGGCCCTGACCAGCCATTCGGCCACGTCGGTGGCCAGCGTGAACCCGGCCGGGGCCAGCTCGGCCAGCCGGGCGGGGTGGAAGGTCAGGGTGCCCACCATGCCGGCCATCGCGGGCAGCACCAGGGCGAGCTGGTCGGCGGAGTCGAACAGCGGCTCCTTGTCCTCCTGCAGGTCCCGGTTGTAGGCCAGCGGCTGGGCTTTCAGGGTGGCCAGTAGCCCCGTCAGGTTGCCGATGAGCCGTCCGGCCTTGCCCCGGGCCAGCTCGGCCACGTCCGGGTTCTTCTTCTGCGGCATGATCGAGCTGCCGGTGGAGTACGCGTCGTGCAGCGTGACGTAGCCGAACTCGACGGTGGCCCAGAGGATCACCTCCTCGGCCAGCCGGGACAGGTCCACCCCGACCATGGCCAGCACGAACGCGGCCTCGGCCGCGATGTCGCGGGACGCGGTGCCGTCGATGGAGTTGGGCACCGAACCGGCGAAGCCCAGCTCGGCGGCGACCGCCTCCGGGTCCAGCCCGAGCGAGCTGCCGGCCAGCGCGCCGGAGCCGTACGGGGACAGCGAGGCGCGGCGGTCGGCGTCGCGCAGCCGGTCCACGTCGCGCAGCAGCGCGTGCCCGTGCGCGGCCAGGTGGTGGGCGAGCAGGACGGGCTGGGCGTGCTGCAGGTGGGTACGGCCGGGCATGGCGGTGTCCAGGTGCCGGGAGGCCTGCGCGCGCAGCGCGTCCACCACGTCCAGCACGCCGGAGGCCACCGAGCGGGCGGTGTCGCGCCACCACATCCGCAGCAGGGTGGCGATCTGGTCGTTGCGGGAGCGGCCGGCGCGCAGCTTGCCGCCCAGGTCGGGGCCGACCCGCTCGATCAGGCCGCGTTCCAGCGCGGAGTGCACGTCCTCGTCGTCGGGGGCGGCGGCGAACTCCCCGGAGGTGACGTCGGCCTCCAGCTTGTCCAGCCCGGCCAGCATGCCGGCCAGCTCGTCGCCGGTGAGCAGGCCGGCCCGGTGCAGCACCCGGGCGTGCGCCCGGGAGCCGGCGATGTCGTAGCGCGCCAGCCGCCAGTCGAAGTGCGTTGACTTCGAAAGCGCGGCCAGCGCGTCAGCAGGGCCGCCCTCGAAGCGGCCGCCCCAGAGCTTGCTGGTCACCGCGCGCCCAGGTCCCGCTTCGCGGCGATCTTGGACGGCAGGCCCCAGAGCTGCACGAAGCCCTTGGCCAGCGTCTGGTCGAACGCGTCGCCCTCGTCGTAGGTGGCCAGGTTGAAGTCGTACAGCGACGAGCCGCTGCGCCGGCCGGTCACGGTGGCCTTGCCGGCGGCCAGCTCCAGGCGGATCTCGCCGGAGACGTGCTTCTGGGTCTCGGCGACGAAGGCGTCCAGCGCGTACTTCAGCGGGGAGAACCACAGGCCGTCGTAGACCAGCTCGGTCCAGCGCTGGCCCACGGTGCGCTTGAACCGGGCCAGGTCACGCTCGACGGTGACGTTCTCCAGCTCCTGGTGCGCGGTGATCAGCGCGATCGCGCCGGGGGCCTCGTAGACCTCGCGGCTCTTGATGCCGACCAGCCGGTCCTCCACCATGTCCAGCCGGCCCACGCCGTGCTTGCCGGCCAGCTCGTTGAGCCGCTGGATGGCCTGCAGGACCGTGACCCGCTCGCCGTCCAGGGCCACCGGGACGCCGGCCTCGAAGGTGATCGTCACCTCGTCGGCGGGCTGGAACTGCTGCGGGTCCTGGGTGTAGGTGTAGACGTCCTTGGTGGGGGCGTTCCACAGGTCCTCCAGGAACCCGGTCTCGACGGCGCGGCCCCAGACGTTCTGGTCGATGGAGAACGGCGACTTCTTGGTGACGTCGATCGGCAGGTTGCGGTCCTCGGCGTAGCTGATCGCCTTCTCCCGCGTCCAGGCGAAGTCGCGGACCGGGGCGATCACCTTCAGGTCGGGCGCGAGCGCGCCGATGCCGACCTCGAACCGCACCTGGTCGTTGCCCTTGCCGGTGCAGCCGTGCGCCACGATCGTCGCGTTGTGGTCCTTCGCGGCCGCCGCGAGGTGCTTGACGATCAGCGGGCGGGACAGCGCGGACACCAGCGGGTAGCGGTCCATGTACAGCGCGTTGGCCTGCAGGGCGGGCAGGCAGTACTGGTCGGCGAACTCGTCGCGCGCGTCCGCGACCACCGCCTCGACCGCGCCGCAGGCCAGCGCCCGCTTGCGGATCTCCTCCAGGTCCTCGCCGCCCTGGCCGACGTCGACCGCGACCGCGACCACCTCGGCCCCGGTCTCCTCGCCGATCCAGCCGATGGCCACCGAGGTGTCCAGCCCGCCTGAGTAGGCCAGTACGACCCGCTCGGTCATGTCTTTACTTCCTTTCGTCTGGGGTGTGGGTGGTGCTGAGGGCGCGCAGCCGGTCGGCGAGCTCGGCGCCGGTGAGCGAGCCCTCCCTGGCGATGACCAGCACCGTGTCGTCGCCGGCGATGGTGCCGACCACGTCGTGCAGCGCGGCCCGGTCCAGCGCACTGGCCAGGAACTGCGCGGCGCCCGGCGGGGTGCGCAGGACTACCAGGTTTCCGCTGGTGTCGGCGGAGATGAGCAGCTCGCCGAGCAGCCGGGCCAGCCGCGAGGTGCCGCCGGCCGAGGCGCGCATCGGGTGGCCGTCCTCGGGCAGGACGTAGACCGGCGCGCCGCCGTCCGGGCCGCGCAGCTTCACCGCGCCCAGCTCGTCGAGGTCCCGGGACAGGGTGGCCTGGGTGACCTCGACGCCCTCGGCGGACAGCAGGGTGGCCAGCTCGGCCTGGCTGCGGATGGCCCGCTGGCCGATCAGCTCGACGATCCTGGCCTGCCTGGCCACCCGGGTGGGGACGCTCATCGCTCGTCCTGGGTCAGCAGCCAGGTCAGCAGGGCCTTCTGGGCGTGCAGCCGGTTCTCCGCCTCGTCCCAGACCGCGCTGGCCGGGCCGTCGATCACCTCGTCGGTGATCTCGTCGCCCCGGTGCGCGGGCAGGCAGTGCAGCACGATCGCGCCGGGGTTCGCGTGGGCCAGCAGGGCGGCGTTGAGCTGGAACGGCAGGAAGGGGGCGTGGCGTTGCGCCGCGTCCGCCTCCTGGCCCATGGACACCCAGGTGTCGGTGGCCACCACGTCCGCGCCGGCCACCGCGGTCTCCGGGTCGGTCAGCAGCGTGACGCTGCCGCCGGTCTGGTCGGCGCGGGCCTTGGCGCCGCGGACCACGTCGGGGTCGGGGGTGAAGCCGGCCGGCGCGGCGATCCGGACGTGCAGGCCGGCGGTCACCCCGCCGAGCAGCAGCGACTGCGCCATGTTGTTCGCGCCGTCGCCCAGGTACACCAGGGTCAGGCCGGCCAGGCGGCCGTGCCGTTCGCGGATGGTCTGCAGGTCGGCGAGCACCTGGCAGGGGTGGAAGCTGTCGGTCAGCGCGTTGACCACCGGGACGGACGCGGCGGCGGCCATTTCTTCGACCCGCTGCTGGCCGCTGGTGCGCCAGACCACCGCGTCCACGTACCGGGACAGGACCCGGGCGGTGTCCGCGATCGTCTCGCCGCGGCCGAGCTGGCTGGCGGCGGCGTCGATCACCAGCGGGTGGCCGCCGAGCTGGGCGATGCCGACCTCGAACGACACCCTGGTCCGGGTCGAGCTCTTGTCGAACAGGACGGCGACCGGCTTCGGCCCGGCCAGCGGTTGGCGGCCGTAGCGGTCGCGTTTGAGCTCGGCGGCGAGGTCGAGGACGGCGCGCTGCTCGTCCGGGCTCAGGTCGTCGTCGCGCAGCAGGTGCCTAACCATCGCCGGCCCTGTCCAGGATCGCGGGCAGGGCGGCCAGGAACTCGGCGGCCTGCTCGTGGCTCAGGATCAGCGGCGGGGCCAGCCGCAGCCGGTCGGGGGCGGTGTTGTTGATCAGGAAGCCGGCGTCGCGGGCGGCGGCCAGTGCGGCGGGCGCGGCGGGGGCGGTGAGCCCGATGCCGATCAGCAGGCCGGCGCCCTCGACGCTGCCGACCAGTGGGTGGCCCAGCGCGTCGACGCCGGCGGCCAGCTCCTTGCCGACCCTGTCGACCTGGCCGAGCAGGCCGTCCTTTTCGATCGTCCGCAGCACCGCCAGTGCGGCGGCGCAGCAGACCGGGTTGCCGCCGAACGTGGTGCCGTGCTGGCCGGGTTCGAGCAGCTCGCCGGCGGCGCCGATGCCGATGCAGGCGCCGATCGGCATGCCGCCGGCCAGGCCCTTGGCCAGCGTGATCACGTCGGGGGTGACGCCGGCGGCCTGGTGGGCGAACCAGTGCCCGGTGCGGCCGATGCCGGTCTGCACCTCGTCGAGCACCAGCAGGGCGCCGTGGCGGCGGGTGATCTCCCTGGCGGCTTGGAGGTAGCCCTCGGGCGGGATGACCACGCCGGCCTCGCCCAGGATCGGTTCCAGGACGACGGCGGCGGTGTCCGCGTCGACTTCGGCCTCCAGCGCGGCCACGTCGCCGTACGGGACGTGGGTGACGGAGCCGGGCAGCGGCTCGAACGGTTGACGCTTGGGTGGTTGGCCGGTGAGGGCGAGCGCGCCCATGGTGCGGCCGTGGAAGGCGTTCTCGGCGGCCACCAGCTTGGTGCGGCCGGTCCGGCGGGAGATCTTGAACGCGGCCTCCAGCGCCTCGGCGCCGGAGTTGCAGAACAGCGCGCGGGCGCCCCCGGGGGCCACGCCGAGCAGGCCGGTCAGCCGCTCGGCCAGCTCGATGGACGGCTCGGCCAGGTACAGGTTGGACACGTGCCCGAGGGTGGCGACCTGGTTGCTGACCGCCTCCACCACGGCGGGGTGCGCATGCCCGAGGGAGTTGACGGCGATGCCGGCGAGCAGGTCCAGGTAGCGGCGGCCCTCGTCGTCCCACACGTACGCGCCCTCGCCGCGCACCAGCGCGAGCGGCGGGGTGCCGTAGTTGTTCATCATCGCGGCCTGCCACCGCGCCGCCATGTTCATGCTGGGACCACCATCGTTCCCACTCCCTCCGGGGTGAACACCTCTAGAAGCACCGAGTGCGCCAGCCGGCCGTCGATCACGTGCGCGCGCGGGACACCGCCGCGCACCGCGCGCAGGCAGGCCTCCATCTTGGGCGCCATGCCGGACGCCAGGGACGGCAGCATCGGCTCCAGCTCGTCCGCCGTCAGCTCGCTGATCAGCGAGTCCGGGTCCGGGTAGTTCGCGTACAGGCCCTCCACGTCGGTCAGCACCACCAGCTTGGCCGCGCCCAGCGCCTCGGCGAGCGCGGCGGCGGCGCTGTCGGCGTTGATGTTGTAGACGGTGCCGTCCGCGTCCGGCGCCACGCCCGCGACCACCGGGATCCGGCCGGCCGCGACGATGTCCAGCACGGCCGCCGCGTTCACCTCGACGACCTCGCCGACCAGCCCGATGTCCACCGCCTCGCCGTCCACCAGCGCGGTGCGCCGCTCGGCGGTGAACAGCCCGGCGTCCTCCCCGGACATGCCCACCGCGTACGGGCCGTGCGCGTTCACCAGCCCCACGAGCTCGCGCCCGACCTGCCCCACCATCACCATGCGCACCACGTCGATGGTCTCCGGGGTAGTCACCCGCAGTCCGCCTCGGAACTCGGCGGGCAGGTTGAGCCGGCCGAGCATGGCGGTGATCTGCGGGCCGCCGCCGTGCACCACCACTGGGTGGATGCCGGCCAGCCGCAGGAACACCATGTCCTGCGCGAACGCGGCCTTCAGCTCGTCGTCGATCATGGCGTTGCCGCCGTACTTGATCACGACGATCTTGCCGTGGAAGGTCTGCAGCCAGGGCAGCGCCTCGGCCAGCACGGCCGCCTTCTCGCCGGCGTGGGCGAGCCGCTGCTGCGGGGTCACCGTCATGACGAGTACGCGCTGTTCTCTTCGACGTAGGCGTGCGAGAGGTCGGTGGTCAGGATCTGCGCCGCGGAGTCGCCCACGCCGAGGTCGATCTCGACCAGGATGTCCCGGCCGGACAGGTCGGCGGCGTGCCGGTCGCCGGCGGCCTCGCCGTTGCGGCAGAGCGTGACGCCGTTGATCCGGATCTCCAGGCGGTTCGGGTCCAGGTTGGCGTCCGCGTTCCCGACCGCCATGGCGACCCGCCCCCAGTTCGGGTCCGAGCCGAAGAACGCCGTCTTCACCAGGCTGTCCCTGGCCACGGCGCGGGCGGCGGTCAGCGCGTCCTCCTCGCTGGCGGCACCGAGGACGGCGACCGTGACGTGCTTGGTGACGCCCTCGGCGTCGGCTTGGAGCTGTCCGACCAGGTCGGCGCACACTGTCGCGACCGCCTCGGTCAGCTCGTCGCCGGCCACTCTCACCCCGGACGCGCCGGAGGCGAGCAGGAGCACGGTGTCGTTCGTGGAGGTGCCGCCGTCGATGTCCAGCCTGTCGAAGGTCCGCGCGGTGGCCGTGCGCAGTGCCTTGTCCAGCTCGGCGGGGTCGACCACGGCGTCGGTGGTGAGCACCGCGAGCATGGTGGCCATCGCCGGGGCGATCATGCCGGAGCCCTTGGCGAACCCGCCGACCCGCCAGGCGTTTGTCTCGGACACCGCCTGCTTCGGGTGGTTGTCCGTGGTGAGCACGGCGGTCGCGGCGGCGGTGGCGGCCTCGGGCTCGGCGGACAGCGCGTCCGCCGCCGCCCCGACCCCGGCCAGCACCCCGTCCCTGGGCAGCTGGGCGCCGATCAGGCCGGTGGAGCAGACGGCCACCTCGGCCGCGCCGCAGCCCAGCAGCTCGGCGGCGCGCTCGGCGGTGGCGTGGGTGGTCTGGAAGCCCTGCGGCCCGGTGCACGCGTTGGCGCCGCCGGAGTTGAGCACCACCGCGCGCAGCCGCCCGGCGGTGAGCACCTGCTGCGACCACAGCACCGGCGCGGCCTTGACCTTGTTGCGGGTGAACACGCCGGCCGCGTGCCGGTCCGGGCCGTCGTTGACGACCAGCGCGAGGTCCAGCGCGCCGCTGCTCTTGATGCCGGCGGCCACGCCGGCGGCGCGGAATCCGGCGGGGGCGGTGATGCTCACGGGGCGACTCCGGTGAGGGGAAGGCCGGTGGTCTCCGGCAGGCCGACGGCGAGGTTCATGCACTGCACCGCCCCACCGGCGGTGCCCTTGGTCAGGTTGTCGATGGCGGCCACCGCGACCAGCCGGCCGGCGTCCGCGTCGACGGTGAGCTGCAGCGCCACCGTGTTCGCGGCCAGGGTCATCGCGGTGCTCGGCCAGGCGCCCTCGGGCAGCAGGTGGACGAACGGCTCGTCGCCGTACGCCTTGTGGTACGCCGCCAGCAGGTCGTCGGGTGTCGCAGTGGTACGCGCGGTGCAGGTGGCCAGGATGCCCCGGGGCATCGGCGCCAGCACCGGGGTGAAGCTCACCATGACCGGCGCCCCGGCGGCCGCCGACAGGTTCTGGACCAGCTCCGGGGTGTGCCGGTGTACGCCGCCGACCCCGTAGGCGCTCACCGAACCCATCACCTCGGAGCCGAGCAGGTGCGGCTTGGGCGACTTGCCCGCGCCGGAGGTGCCGGTCACGGCGGTCACCACCACGTCGGGCTCGACCAGGCCTGCCGCGAGCGCGGGCGCCAGCGCCAGGCTGGCCACCGTCGGGTAGCAGCCGGGCACCGCGACCCGCCGGGCGCCGACCAGCTTCTCCCGCTGCCCGGGCAGCTCCGGCAGCCCGTACGGCCAGCTCCCCGCGTGCTCGCCGCCGTACCAGCGCCGCCACGCCTCCGGGTCGGCCAGCCGGTGGTCGGCGCCGCAGTCGATCACCACCGTGTCCGGGCCGAGCTGGGCGGCCAGCGCCGCCGAGTGCCCGTGCGGCAGCGCCAGGAACACCACGTCGTGGCCGGCCAGGTTGTCCGCGTCGGTCTCCTCCAGCTCGCGGTCGGCCAGCGGGACCAGGTGCGGCTGCACCTCGCCGAGCCGCGCGCCCGCGTTCCCGCCGGCGGTCAGCGCGCCGATCTCCGCCTCCGGATGGGCCAACAACAGCCGGAGCAGCTCGCCGCCGGCGTACCCGCTGGCCCCTGCCACCGCGATCCGCACCATACGCATGACTATGCAGGAGCATGCAGATCTATGCAAGACTGCCGCTCGATGGTGTGACCGACTACGCTGCGCCGGTGGAGATCACGCCACTGCTCGACGCCGCGCGCGACGGGCTGCGCGCGCTCGCCGACCCGGTGGCCGCGCCCGAGATGCGCCGCTACATGCGCTCGGAGATGCCGTTCCTCGGCGTACCGAAACCGGCCAGGTCAGGGCTCGAACGCCGGCTGGTCGCCGAGCACCCGCTACCGGATGCCGCCGCGTTGGAACTGACCGTCCGCACCCTCTGGGACGAGGCCGAGTACCGCGAGGAGCGCTACCTCGCGCTCGCCCTGACCGGCCACCGCCGCTACACCCGCTGGCTCACGCCGGACCAGGTGCCGCTGTACCGGCACTGGATAGTCGACGGCGCCTGGTGGGACTACGTCGACGAGATCGCCAACCGCCGGATCGGCCCGCTGCTCCGCGCCCACCCCGTGACGCTGGACCCGGTGGTCCGGGAATGGTCGGCGTCCGAGGACCGCTGGCTGCGCCGCACCGCGATCATCTGCCAGCTCGGCTCCAAGGACGCCACCGACGTGCGGCTACTCACCGACTGCATCGAGGCGGCCATCGGCGAGCCGGACTTCTTCCTCCGCAAGGGCATCGGCTGGGCCTTACGGCAATACGCCCGCACCGACCCCGACTGGGTCCGCGCGTTCGTCGCCGCCCACCCCGACCTGTCCCCACTCTCCCGCCGCGAAGCGCTCAGGCGCCTCGACCCCGTGAGTGGTTAGCGTTGCTATGACAACGCTAACCACTCACGGGGTCTGATCAGGCGCGGAGGGAGGCGCCGCAGCGTTCGGCGGCCAGTGCCACGGCGGAGTCCCTGGCGCCGATGGCCTCCTCGCCGGTCAGCGTCCGGTCCGGGGCGCGCATCCGCATCTTGAACGCGAGCGAGCGGTTGCCCTCGCCGACCTGGTCGCCGGTGTAGACGTCGAACAGCCGCAGGTGCTCCAGCAGCTCGCCGGCGCCCTCGCGCAGCGCCTCGGCCACCTTGCTCACCGGCTGCTCCTCGTTGACGATCAACGCCACGTCCAGCAGGACCGGCGGGAACGGCGAGATCTGCGGCGCGGGCCGACGCTCGGTCAGCGGCAGCGCGTCCAGCGCCAGCTCCATCACGCAGGTCCGGGCCGGCAGCCCGAGCGCCTCGACGACCTTCGGGTGCAGCTCGCCCGCGTACCCGACCGGCCACTCACCCACCCGCAGCAGCGCGCACCGCCCCGGGTGCCACGGCGGCAGGTCGGCGGCGGCCACCGTCAGCTCCACGCCCGCCGCGTCCGCCACCAGCTGGGCCGCGTGCACCGCGTCCGCCCAGTTCGCGGACCGGCCCGGCCCCCACCAGCCCGGCCGCTCGCGCACCCCGGCCAGCGCCACCGCGACGTGCACCGGCTGCGCCGGCAGCGCGTCCAGCAGCGCGCGGATCTGCTCGTCGGACGGGCGCGCGTCCACCGGCACCGACGGCACCGGGGCCGGCTCGGTGTGCGGCAGCACCACCTGCCCGATCTGGAACACCGCCACGTCGGCCAGCCCGCGCGAGACGTTGCGGACCACCGTGTCGAGCAGGCCGGGCAGCAGCGTGCTGGCCAGCTCAGGGCGCTCGGTGTCCAGCGGGTTGAGCACCGTGAGCGTCCGCCGGCGGGCGTCGTCCTCCGGGCAGCCGAAGTCGTCGAACACCGAGCCGGAGATGAACGGGAACGGCAGCACCTCGCTGTAGCCCGCCTCGGCCAGCGCGTGCGACACCGCCCGGCGCCGCCGCTGCGCCGGGGTGAGCCCGCGCCCGGGGGCGGCGAGCGGGAGTACGGACGGGATCGACTCGTACCCCTCCAGCCGCAGCACCTCCTCGACCAGGTCGGCCGGGGCCAGCAGGTCGGGCCGCCAGCTCGGCGGGGTGGCCACGATCTCCGCGTTGCCTGCCGAGGCCGAGGTCCGCAGCTCAACGTGGCAGCCGATCTGGCCCAGCCGCCGGGCGGTCACGCCGCGCTCGTAGTGCACGCCCGCGATCCGGTCGGGCAGCTCCAGCGGCATCACCACCGGCGCCAGCGCGGGCGGCTCGCCCACGTCGGTGCGGCCGGCCTCGATCGTGCCGCCGCCGTAGCGGACCAGCAGCGACGCCGCCCGCTCGGCGGCCACCGCGCCCAGCTCCGGGTCCACACCGCGCTCGAACCGCTTGGACGCCTCGCTGGGCAGCTTGTGCCGCCGCGCCGCCCGCGCGATCACCGCCGGCTCGAAGTTGGCCGCCTCCAGCAGCACGTCGCGGGTGGACTCGGAGATCTCGGTGGTCGCGCCGCCCATCACCCCGGCCAGCCCGATCGGGCCGCTGCCGTCGGTGATCAGCAGGTCGTCCGGGTCCAGCTCGCGGGCGGTGCCGTCCAGGGTGGTGAGCTTCTCCCCCGCCTCGCCGTTCTGCCCGGCGCGGCGCACCACGATGGCTTCGGTGAGCCGGGTGGTGTCGTAGGCGTGCAGCGGCTGGCCCAGCTCCATCATCACGTAGTTGGTGACGTCCACCGCCAGCGAGATCGGGCGGATCCCGGCCGCGATCAGCCGCCGGCGCATCCACCACGGGCTGGGCGCCTCCGGGTTCACCCCGGTCACCCGGCGGGCCACGAACCGGCGGCAGCCCTCCGGGTCCTCGATCCGCACCGGCCACGCCTCACCCTCGGCGGCCGGCAGCTCGATCCTGGCCGGGTCGCCGAACAGGGCGTCCAGCGAGCACGCCAGCTCGCGGGCCAGCCCGCGCACCGAGAAGCAGTAGCCCCGGTCCGGGGTGACCGCCAGCTCGATCACCGGGTCGTCCAGCCCGAGCACCGCGCCCGCGTCGTCACCGGGGTCGCCGCTCTCCGGCGGCAGCACCAGGATCCCGGTGTGGTCGGTGCCCAGCCGCAGCTCGGCCGGCGAGCAGATCATCCCGTCCGAGACGTGCCCGTAGGCGGTGCGCGCGGAGATCACGAAGTCGCCGGGCAGCACCGTGCCGGGCAGCGCGACCACCACCGTGTCGCCCTCGACGAAGTTGGTCGCCCCGCAGATGACGCCGCGCGGGGCGATCTCGCCGACCTCGACCTGGCAGTACCGGATCGGCTTCTTGACGTCCTCGAGCTGCTCGAACGAGACCACCCGGCCCAGCCGCAGCGGCCCGCTCACCTCGGGCGGCGAATGGATCTGCTCGACCTCCAGCCCGACCCGGACGAACGCCTCGGCGATCTCCTCCGCCGTGATGCCCTCGGGCAGCCGGACCTGCTCGGCCAGCCACGACACCGAAACACGCACGTAATCGCTCCTCGCAGGATCTCAGCCGTCGACGCCGAAGGCGGCGGTGAACCGGACGTCGCCCTCGACCATGTCGCGCATGTCCGGCAGGCCGTTGCGGAACATCAGGGTGCGTTCCAGGCCCATGCCGAACGCGAAGCCGGTGTAGCGGACGGGATCCACGCCGCAGGCCCGCAGCACGTTCGGGTTCACCATGCCGCAGCCACCCCACTCGATCCAGCCGGCGCCGCCCTTCTTCTCCGGGAACCAGACGTCCACCTCGGCGGACGGCTCGGTGAACGGGAAGTAGGACGGCCGCAGCCGGGTCTTCGACGTCTGCCCGAACATCGCCCGGGCGAACGCGTCAAGGGTGCCCTTGAGGTGGGCCATCGTGATGCCCTCGTCCACCGCGAGGCCCTCGACCTGGTGGAACGCCGGGCTGTGGGTGGCGTCCGGCTCGTCGGTCCGGTAGCACCGCCCCGGGCACACCACGTAGACCGGCAGCGGGCGCTCCAGCAGCGCCCGCACCTGCACCGGCGAGGTGTGGGTGCGCAGGACCAGCTCGGAGTCCTCCTCCGGGCGCCCGGAGTCGACGTAGAAGGTGTCCTGCATGGCCCGGGCCGGATGGTCCTTGCCGAAGTTCAGCGCGTCGAAGTTGAACCAGCCGGTCTCCACCTCCGGCCCCTCGGCCACCTCCCAGCCCATGCCGACGAACACGTCGGCGATCCGCTCGGAGATCTGGGTGACCGGGTGCCGGGCGCCGCGCGCGACGCGGTCCCAGGGCAACGTGACGTCCACCCGCTCGTCGGCGAGGACCCGGGCGTCGCGCTCCTCCTCCAGCTTCGCACGGCGCGCCTCGAACGCCTTCTGGACGGACTGCAGGGCCTCGTTGACCCGCTTGCCGGCCTCGGCCCTGGCCTGCGGTGGCAGCGCGCCGATCTCCCGGCGGGCGGACAGCACGGGCGAGCGGTCCCCCAGGTGCGCGGACTTCACGGCGGTCAGCGCGTGCAGGTCGGCGGCCTCGGTAAAGGCCTTCTCGGCCTCCGCCACGGCGCTCGTGAGCGCCTCCGGCCGCAGGGCCGCGACCTCTTTGGGGTCGTAGTCGTCGTTCACACCGGACATGGGGACGAGCCGCGCTCTCTTCGCTGAATGGGATGGCTTGGATGACCAGATGCCGCTTGGTTACCGAACGTGGTCACCGAGCGGCATCTGGTGAAATCGTAGCGCCACGCTGTACTAGCGCTGTCGCATATATGCATACCGCCGATGCGGTGGCCAGGTTCAGGCTCTCCGCCCGGCCGTAGATCGGCACCCTGACCCGCTCGTCGGCGGCCGCCGCGACCTCGGCGGGCAGGCCGTGCGCCTCGTTGCCGAACAGCCACGCCGCCGGCCCGGCCAGTGCCGCCGAGGTGGCCGGGTCGTGCAGGTCGCGCTCGCCGATGGCGGTGGCCGCGAACAGCCGAAGGCCGGCCTCCCGGCAGGCGGCGAGCGCCGTGGCGACGTCGCGCTCCCGCGCCACCGGCAGGTGGAACACGCTGCCGGCCGAGGCCCGCACGCACTTGCCGTTGTGCGGGTCCACGGCGTCGCCGGCCAGGAGCACGGCGTCCGCGCCGGCCGCGTCGGCGACCCTGATCACGGTGCCGGCGTTGCCAGGGTCGGACGCGCCGACCAGCACCACCACCAGCCTCGGGTCACCGTCCAGTGCTTCGGCCATGGGTACGTCGAGCAGCCCGCACACCGCGACCAGCCCCTGCGGGGTGACCGTCTCGGACAGCGCGGCGGCGGCTCGCTCGGTGATCATCGACACGGTCACGCCGGCGGCGTGCGCGGCGGCCAGCGGCCCGGGGTTGCGGTCCGCCGCCGCCGGCGTGACGAACACCTCGTACACCCGTACCGAGCCGGGCGCGGCGGCCAGCGCGGCGCCGACCGCCTGCGCGCCCTCGGCGAGGAAGCGCCCGACCCGCTCGCGCGCGGCCCGGCGGTGCAGCTTGCGCGCCGCGACCACGCGCGGGGTGCGCTCGGTGCACTCGGCCATGGCCGCTGGGTACGGGGGCGGGCTCAGGCCGCGGAGTCGTCCTTGGCGGGGCGCCCGGCCGGCGCGTTCGCCTTGGCCAGCTCGACCAGGCCGGCGAACGCGGTCGGGTCGCTGACCGCGAGCTCGGCCAGGATCTTGCGGTCGACCTCCACCTCGGCGGCGCGCAGGCCCTGGATGAAGCGGTTGTAGGTCATGCCGTTGGCACGGGCGGCCGCGTTGATCCGGGTGATCCAGAGCTGGCGGAAGTCGCCCTTGCGGGCACGGCGGTCACGGTAGGCGTAGTTGAGCGAGTGGAGCATCTGCTCCTTGGCCTTGCGGTACAGGCGGGAGCGCTGGCCCCGGTATCCGCTGGCCGCCTCGAGGGTCGACCGTCGCTTCTTCTGGGCGTTGACCGCCCGCTTCACGCGTGCCACTGCTACATCCTTATTCGGTCGGGTGGGGCGGCGGGGCCGCCCGCTCGGGCGTGGGGTCCTTGCGGCGCGAGCGCGGCGTCAGCGGCCGAGCATCTTGCGGACCCGCTTGACATCGGCGGGCGCCACGTCGGTGGTCCCGGCCAGCCTGCGGGTCTCCCGGCTCGACTTGACCTCCAGCCGGTGGCGCAGGCCGGCCTTCTGGCGACGCAGCTTGCCGCTTCCGGTGACCTTGACCCGCTTCGAGATCCCGCTGTGGGTCTTGTTCTTGGGCATGAAAAATCCTTCGCGTTCTCGTTCGGAAGGCTGTCCTCGGACGAGCCTGTCGTACCGATCCGGCCGGTAGCACGCCGGCCGGACGGTCGGGGGCTTGTCGACTAGGAGTCGCTCGCCGCCGCCGCGGGCTTCGGCTTCGCCCGGTTCTTGTGCGGCGCGATCACCATCGTCATGTTGCGGCCGTCCTGCTTGGGCGCGGCCTCCACGACGCCGAGATCGCTGATGTCCTCGGCCAACCGCTGCAGCAGCCGGAATCCGAGCTCCGGACGGGACTGCTCCCGGCCCCGGAACATGATCGTCACCTTGACCTTGTTGCCGTGTTCGAGGAAGCGCCGGACGTGGCCCTTCTTCGTCTCGTAGTCGTGGGTGTCGATCTTCGGACGGAGCTTCTGCTCCTTGATCACGGTGAGCTGCTGGTTGCGCCGGGACTCGCGGGCCTTCTGCGCGCTCTCATACTTGAACTTCCCGTAGTCCATGAGCTTGCAGACCGGCGGCCGCGCCTGTGCGGCCACCTCGACCAGGTCCAGATCGGCCTCTCGGGCCAGGCGCAGGGCGTCTTCGATGCGCACGATGCCGACCTGCTCACCGTTCGGTCCGACCAGGCGGACCTCCGGCACGCGGATCCGGTCGTTGATGCGCGTCTCTGTGCTGATGGGGTCTCCTCTGTCTCGGGGTCGTGCGTGACACTCGTTGTCGCCTGCGCAACACCGTCGACCGCCAGTGGATTCCCGAACCACGACAAAGGCCCCGCCGCCACAATGGCTGCGAGGCCCGCGCCGACCGATCGGCGTGCGACGAACCGTCACACGCAACGCCGCCACCGTCGCCGGCGGCGGGACCGGACCCGGGCACCTGAGGCGATGCCGGGTGGGAGCGGGGCTCCGCTTGCTGCTCGCCACGCACGCGCGACGAGCTGGTCGCGGAGCACATAGTACCAGCCCGATGCCCCGGTACGGGGACGGTGCCGACTCGTCGTTGACTGACCGGTCAACTACTGGCTAGTGTGCCGGGCATGCCAAAGCCGGTCGACACCCGCGAGCGCATCGTGCGCGGCGCGGCCCGGCTGTTCCTGACTCGCAGCTACACCGGGGTCGGGGTGGCGGACCTGTGCGCGGCCGCCGACGTGCGGCGCGGCAGCTTCTACCACTACTTCCCGTCCAAGGCGGAGCTGGCCAAGGCGGTCGTCGACCTGCACGCGGCCGAGTTCGACCGGCGGATGGACCAGGCGTGCCGCGAACACGGCGTCCGAGGCCGGCTGCGGGCGGCGGCGGACGCCGTGTTCGCCATCCAGTCGGGCTTCGAGGACAGGTTCGGCCGGATCGTCGGCTGCCCGTTCGGGAACCTCGCCGCCGAGCTCGCCACCACCGACGACGAGGTGCGCGCCCACGTCGCGGCGGTGTTCGCCGGTTGGGAGGCCCGGCTGGCGGAGATCTGCCGGGAGGCGGCGGCCGAGGGCGCGCTGCGGGCCGGGGTCGAACCCGAGCGGGCGGCGCACGCGGTGCTGGCGCAGATGCAGGGGCTGATCCTGCTGGCCAAGGTGCGGGGCGCCAGCGCGCGGAGCATCCGGGACGACCTGGACACGCTGATCGACAGCTTCCTGATCACCGCCGAGTAGCGGTGGCGGGGGAGGCGGTGGAGAGATGAGGAGCCCCGGATGGCCGATGTGCAGGTGGACTTCCACTTCGATCCGATGTGTCCTTTCGCGTACCACACGTCTCGGTGGCTGCGGGAGGTCCGCGCGCGGCTGGGCATCGACGTGCGCTGGCGGTTCTTCAGCCTGGAGGAGGTCAACCGCGCCGAGGGGAAGAAGCACCCCTGGCAGCGGCCGTGGTCCTACGGCTGGTCGCTGATGCGCATCGGGGTGCTGCTGCGGCGGCGCGACATGGCGCTGCTGGACGCCTGGTACCGGCTCACCGGCTCGACCCTGCACGAGCACGGCGGCAAGCCGCACGACCCGGAGGTGGCCCGGCGGCTGCTGACCGAGATCGGCGTCGAGCCCACGCTGCTGGACCAGGCGCTGGACGACCCCTCGACGCACGAGGAAATCAAGGCCGAGCACCGGAAGGTGGTCGAGCACGGCGGTTTCGGCGTGCCCACCCTGTTCGTGTCCGGCCCCGGGCTGTCCGGCGAGCAGTGCCTGTTCGGCCCGGTGCTGATGGACCCGCCGAGCGGCGCGGCGGCGGAGCGGCTGTGGCGGGCGGTCACCGGGCTGCTGGAGTTTCCGCACGTCTACGAGCTGCAACGACCCAAGTCGGCGGCCGACCAGGCGCTCATCGCGGACCGGCTGCAACCGTACCTGCGCGGGCGGGACTGGGTGAGCATCAACCGCGGCGAGATCGTCGAGTTCCCCGAAAGCAAGGCGGGAGTCACCTCATGAAGATCGACAGGGATGCGGTGGTCGGCAACCTCGGCGCGGAGTGGGCGTCGATCAGCGAGCTGCTCGGCGGGCTGTCCGCCCAGGACTGGAAGGCGCCGAGCGTGCTGCCGGGCTGGTCGGTGCAGGACATCGTGGCGCACATGATCGGTACCGAGTCGTGGTTGGACGGCCAGGACCCGCCGGAGCCGGGCCTGGACCCGATGAGCCTGCCGCACGTGCGCAACGAGATCGCCGCGCGGAACGAGCGGTGGGTGCTGTCCATCCGGCCGGACGACCCCGCGCGGGTGCTCGACCGGTTCCGGGAGATCACCGACCGGCGGCTCGCGGCGCTGCGCGCGATGTCCGACGAGGAGTTCCACCGGCCGTCCTGGACGCCGGCCGGGGAGGACACCTACGCCCGGTTCATGCGGATCCGGGTGTTCGACTGCTGGCTGCACGAGCAGGACATCCGCGCCACCCTGGACCTGCCCGGCCACGAGGACGGCCCAGTCGCCGAGATGGCGCTGGACGAGGTGGCCGGCGCGATCGGTTTCCTGATCGGCAAGCGGGCCGGGGCGCCGGACGGCAGCGCGGTGGCCCTGCGGCTGACCGGCCCGGTGCGCCGGGAATACCACGTCGAAGTGGACGGCCGCGCCAAGGTGGTCGACCCGCCGTCCCGACCGGCGACGACGACGGTGAGCATGACGTCGAGCCTGTTCACCCGGCTGACCGGCGGCCGGGTGGACCCCGCGTCGCGACTCACCGAGGTCGAGCTGGCCGGCGACCCGGACCTCGGCCGCCGCATCGCCCTCAACCTGGCCTTCACCATCTGACGACGGCCGGGCGCGCCACCGGGGTCGGCGCGCCCGGCCGTCGGTCACACCGCCGCCGCCTTGCCGCGCCTGGTGACCGCAGCCTCCTCCGGCCTGACCATCCGGGCCAGGAACTCGCCCGTGTAGCTGGTCGGGTGGCCGGCCACCTGCTCCGGCGTGCCCGCGACCACCACCGTGCCGCCGCCGGAGCCGCCCTCCGGACCCATGTCGATGATCCAGTCGGCGGTCTTGATGACGTCCAGGTTGTGCTCGATGACGACCACCGTGTTGCCCTTCTCCACCAGCCCGTTGATCACCGCGAGCAGCTTGCGGATGTCCTCGAAGTGCAGCCCGGTGGTGGGCTCGTCCAGGATGTAGATCGTCCGCCCGTTGGACCGCTTCTGCAGCTCGGACGCGAGCTTCACCCGCTGCGCCTCACCGCCGGAGAGCGTCGGCGCCGGCTGGCCCAGCCGCACGTAACCGAGGCCGACCTCGACCAGGGTGCGCAGGTAGCGGGCGATCGAGTTGATCGGGGCGAAGAACTCGGCGGCCTCCTCGATCGGCATGTCCAGCACATCCGCGACCGTCTTGCCCTTGTAGTGCACCTCCAGGGTCTCCCGGTTGTACCGGGCGCCCTTGCACACCTCGCACGGGACGTAGACGTCCGGCAGGAAGTTCATCTCGATCTTGATGGTGCCGTCGCCGGAGCACGCCTCGCAGCGCCCGCCCTTGACGTTGAACGAGAACCGGCCGGGCTGGTAGCCGCGCACCTTGGCCTCGGTGGTGGCGGCGAACAGCTTGCGCACGTGGTCCCAGACGCCGGTGTAGGTGGCCGGGTTGGACCGCGGCGTGCGCCCGATCGGCGACTGGTCGACCTGGACCAGCTTGTCCAGCCCGTCCAGCCCGACCACCCTGGTGTGCCGGCCGGGCACCTGGCGCGCGCCGTTCAGCTTGTTCGCCAGCGTGGTCGCGAGGATGTCGTTGACCAGCGTGGACTTCCCGGAGCCGGAGACCCCGGTGACCGCGACCAGGCAGCCGAGCGGGATGTCCACGTCGATGCCGCGCAGGTTGTGCTCGCGCGCCCCGACGACCGTGAGCATCCGCTTGCGGTTCAGCGCGCGGCGCTTGGCCGGCGTCGTGATGGACCGCCGGCCGGACAGGTACGCGCCGGTCAGCGAGGTGTCGTGGGACTCCAGCTCGGCGACCGAGCCGCTGTGCACGATGTACCCGCCGTGCTCCCCCGCGCCCGGGCCGATGTCCACGGTCCAGTCGGCGTGCCGGATGGTGTCCTCGTCGTGCTCGACGATGATCAGCGTGTTGCCCAGGTCGCGCAGCCGGGTCAGCGTCTCGATCAGCCGGTGGTTGTCCCGCTGGTGCAGCCCGATGGACGGCTCGTCGAGCACGTAGAGCACGCCGACCAGGCCGGACCCGATCTGGGTGGCCAGCCGGATGCGCTGTGCCTCGCCGCCGGAGAGCGTGCCGGCCGCCCGGTCCAGCGAGAGGTAGTCCAGCCCGACGTCGAGCAGGAAGCCCAGCCGGGCCTGCACCTCCTTGAGCACCCGGCCGGCGATCATCTTCTGCCGCTCGTCTAGCTCCATGTCGGCCAGGAAGCGCGAGCAGTCCGCCACCGACATGGCGCACACCTCGGCGATGGACCGGTCCCCCTGCTCGTGGTGGCGCAGGGTCACCGCCAGCACCTCGGGCCGCAGCCGGGCGCCCTTGCACGTCGGGCAGGGCACCTCGCGCATGTAGCCCTCGTAGCGCTCCCGCATCGACTCCGACTCGGTCTGCTCCATCCGCCGCTCCAGGAACGGCACCACGCCCTCGAACGCCGCGTAGTACGAGCGCTCCCGGCCGTAGCGGTTCTGGTAGCGCACGTGCACCTGGTCGTCGATGCCGTGCAGCACGGCCTTCTGCGCCTTCGCCGGCAGCGCGCGCCACGGGGTGTCCATCCGGAACCCGACCGACTCGGACAGCGCCTGCAGCAACCGGCCGAAGTACTCGGCGGACTGGCCGCCCGCCCACGGCGCGATCGCCCCCTCGCCGAGGCTGAGCTCGTCGTCGGGCACCACCAGCTCCGGGTCGACCTCCTTCTTGATCCCGATGCCGGTGCAGGCCGGGCAGGCGCCGTACGGGGAGTTGAAGGAGAACGTCCTGGGCTCCAGGTCGTCCAGCGCCACCGGGTGGCCGTTCGGGCAGGCCATCCGCTCGGAGAAGCGGCGCTCGCGGGCCGGGTCGTGCTCCGGCAGGTCCACGAAGTCGAGCACGACCAGGCCGTCGGCCAGCCGCAGCGCGGTCTCCACCGAGTCGGTGAGCCGCTGCTTGGCGCTGTCCTTGACGGCCAGCCTGTCGACCACCACGGAGATGTCGTGCTTCTCCTGCTTCTTGAGCTTCGGCGGGTCGCTGAGCTGGTGCACGGTGCCGTCCACCAGGACCCGCGAGTAGCCCTGGGTCTGCAGCTGGGAGAACAGGTCCACGAACTCGCCCTTGCGGGTGCGGACCACCGGCGCCAGCACCTGGAACCGGCTCCCGGCCGCCATCGCCAGCACCTGGTCCACGATCTGCTGCGGGGTCTGCCGCTCGATCACGTGGCCGCACACCGGGCAGTGCGGCACGCCGGCGCGGGCGTAGAGCAGCCGCAGGTAGTCGTAGACCTCGGTGATGGTGCCGACGGTCGACCGGGGGTTGCGGTTGGTCGACTTCTGGTCGATGGACACCGCCGGGGACAGGCCCTCGATGAAGTCCACGTCCGGCTTGTCCATCTGCCCGAGGAACTGGCGCGCGTACGCCGAGAGGGACTCCACGTAGCGGCGCTGGCCCTCGGCGAAGATCGTGTCGAACGCGAGGCTGGACTTCCCGGAACCGGACAGTCCGGTGAACACGATCAAGCTGTCCCTGGGTAGGTCCAGGTCGACGCCGCGCAGGTTGTGCTCGCGCGCGCCGCGAATCACGAGTCGGTCGGCCACAGACGCCCCTTCCGACGGGCCGAGGGATTGCCGATGCGGAGCTGTCTCCACGTCGGTTTCCATGCTATGCGGCACCCCCGACAGAACCGTGGGCGCGGTCGCCGGCGGGCGTGAGGCGACTCACCGCGCGGTCACCGGTTCGCCGGCCGCGCAGACTGTATGCTGTAACCAGTCGACGAAAACCACCGTTGACCAGACCACACCACTGGAGCGTGCGATGGCGATGACCGGGGCTCAGGCGCCGGCCAGCTCGCGGATTGCCCGGCCGGTTCCGCTGCGGGAGAGCGTCCAGGCGGCGATCCTGGACATGATCGTGAGCCGGGAGCTGGAGCCGGGCCGACACCTGGTGGAGAACGAGCTGGCGACCCTGCTCGGGGTGTCCCGCCAGCCGGTCCGGGAGGCCCTCCAGTCGCTGCAGAACGACGGCTGGGTGGAGCTGCGCCCGGGGCACGGCGCCTACGTGCACGCGCCGACCGCCGAGGAGGCCGACCACCTGCTCGGCGTCCGCCGGCTGCTGGAGTCCGAGTCCGCCGCGCTCGCCGCCCGCCACGCCGGCCCCGACGGGGTCGCCCGCCTGCGCGAGATCTACCGGCGCGGCGTCGAGGCCCTGGACGCCGACGACGTGGACACCGTGGTCGCCTGCAACGCCGAGCTGCACGCCGAGGTGGCCCGGCTGTCCGGCAACGCCGTGCTGGTCGAACTGGCCTCCACGGTGGCGCAGCGGGTGCGCTGGCTGCACGCGCCGGTGGCCCGCACCCGCGGCCGCCGCTCCTGGGACGAGCACCTGGCCCTGATCGACGCCATCGCGTCCGGCGACGCCGACGAGGCCGGCCGGATCATGGCCGAGCACACCGAACACACCCGGCACTCCTATCTCGGGACGGACGCACCCGCGCCGACGCACTGATCCGCCCCCAACAACGCCACACCTCGGCACACCCATGCCTTGTCCGACAGATGTATACTTTATAACAGGAGGTCTAGCTCGCCATGTCCAAGTTCAGGTCAGTTCTCTCCGCCCTGCGCCGGCTGCCCCGGGGTGCCTCCGCCGACGGCCGGAGCATCGGCCTCGGCCTGGCCGCCGCCCTCGACGCCCAACGCGCCCGAGGCGCGGAGCCCATCACCAAGAGCCCTCGCCCCACCCTCGAGGACACCCGCACCCAGGTGCACTAAGGCTCACATGACCACGTAGAACGCGACCACGACGGCCCCGTACGCGCCCAGCAGCGCCGGACCGTGCCACCGGGCCGTCCGGCCGCGCACCAGCAGGAGCGCGGGCACCAGCACGGCGACCGCGAGCCCCAGGTACTCCACCCAACTGAACGCCAGCGGCATCGGGCGGAAGAACAGCGAGAGCAGCATCACGGCGGGGATCACCCCCACCGCCACCTGCGACGCCGACTGCAGGGCGATCTCCGAGGCCAGCCGGACCCCGCCCCGGGCCGCGATCACCACCGCCCCGCCGTGCTCGGCGGCGTTCCCCGCGATCGCCACGATCACCGCGGAGACGAACAGCTCGGACAGCCCGGACGCCCTGGTGAACTCCTCGATCGAGTCGACCAGCACGTGCGAGACCGCCAGGGTGGCCAGCGTGGCCACCCCCAGCGCAACCAAGGCGCGCGGCAGCGACCAGTCCGCCTCACCCGCCTCGCCGCTGTCCCGCTGCCTGTCTCGTTGGCGGCGTCCCTCCTTGACCACCGACCAGGCCGTCACCACCAGGTAGATCGTCAGCAACACCGCGGCCACCGCGATCCCGACACCGGTCAACTCATCGCGCGCGAGCGGCCCGTCGGCCACCACCGGCAGCACGAACAGCACCCCGGCCAGCGCCACCATGCCCAGCGCGCCGAACACGGTGCGCCGCGAGACCCGCCCCCGGCCGCCGACGAACAGCGCGAACCCGAGCACCAGCAGCAGGTTGCTGATCACGCTGCCCGACAGCGAGCCCCTAACCACCTCGAACAGCCCGCTGTCCACCGCGAACAGTGCGATGATCAGCTCCGGCGCGTTGCCGAAGCTGGCGTTGAGCAGCCCCGCGATGGCCGGGCCGGTGTACTCCCCCACCTGCTCGGTCGCCTCGCCGATCACCCACGCCAGCGGGATGAGCGCGAGCACCGACAGCAGGAACACCGCCACGTCGCCCATCCCGAGCGCGGCGGCCGCCAGTGAGGCGGGGACGATGACCAGCGAGGCCCACATCAGGTGCCGGCCGGAGACGCGCCGCCAGTCCAGGACGCCCCACCGCGCCAGCCCGCGATACACCCTGCCCTTGGGGGCGTAGGTCACCCGGCTGAAGCCGGTCCGCTCCCGAGGTAGCTCCAGCTCGCTCATCCTGTCCTTTCTCTCCGCCTGGCTCGGCGCCGCTCACGTTGGCGGTAGACCATCTCCGCGTGTGCCCGGTACGCGTCGAACACCCGCGCGGCGACCGGGTTGTGCCCGCCGATGCGCGCCAGCCAGTGCGGCGCGATCCGCTCGTGCAGCCAGATGAAGCCCACCGCGTACCCGAGGCTGATGATCCCCTGGAAGGCCAGGAAACCAGCCAGGTCGGCCGGCGGCGTTGCCGGCCCCCCGAGCAGCACCGGGGTGAACGTGGCGTGCACCAGCCGGGCCAGCGGAAACCCCACCAGCCAGGCCAGCGCGGCGGGCGCGAACACCCCCGGCCGCGCCCACCCGCGCGCCAGCATCACGCCGTAGAAGGCGCCCACCGCCGCCAGCAGCACGCCGAGCACCAGCGCCCCGACCAGCGCCCAGCCGACGGGCTGGCCGACCACCACCGCCAGCCCGCCGACGAAGACCCCGGCCACCAGCCCGATGCCGATCCCCGGCAGCCCGACCTCCAGCTCCTGGCGGCCCGGCACCTCAGCCCACCACCACGCCGAACCTGAACAGGCTGTAGAACAGCATGCCCAGGTAGAACACCGCGCCGAACCCGATGACCAGGTTGGTCCACAGCTTGGGCCGGATCGGCTTGGGCAGCATCCGGTTGTTCACCAGCAGCAGCGTCACGCAGTACGAGCCCATTGCGAAGGTGGACAGGAACGCCAGCGTGTCCAGGATCCCCTGCGGGCCGTCGGCCGGCCCGAACAGCAGGATCAGGATGCCGAAGATGATCACCGCCCAGAGGAACCCGCCGTACAGGTGGGACACCCGGAACCGCTTCGCGCCCGGCACGAAGTTGTAGATCATGTCGGCCTGGCCCCGGGAGAACGAGTCGAACAGGCCGAGCGTGGCGTTCAGCCCGATCAGCGCGATGAACCCGAGGAACAGCGCGCCCAGCGCCGGCGCGCCCGCCGAGGCGAACGACTGGGACATGGCCTCCAGCGCGGTGTTCCGCTCGCCCTCGCGCAGCAGGCCGATCAGGTCCGGGTTCTGCCGGGCCGCCGCCTGCGCGAGCACCGTGAAGGAGATGGTCACCAGCATGGTGATGCCCCAGAACAGCAGCAGCGCGTCGAAGGTGACCCAGCGCCGCCAGCCCTTCCACTTGCGCATCTCGTCGGCGTCGTCGGTGTCGAACATGAACCCGCGCGCGGGCAGCTCCTCCTGCGCGCCGGAGTGCGCGAGGCCCCGGATCTTCGGGATGTGCGCGCCCATGCCGGCGCCGCTCTCCCGCAGGTGCAGCGTGTACCACATCTGCTGCATGCCCGACGGCCCGGCGAACGCGATGGCCCCGACCAGCACCGGGAACCACTCCTCGCTGAACGCCTCTTGCGGGATGTAGCCGAAGGCGAACATGCCGGCGAGCGTGCTGGCCAGGTCGGCCCAGGTACCGACCAGCGAGGCGATGATCGCGGTGCCGACCACCAGCACGCCGATCAGGATGGACAGCACGTTCTCCAGCAGGTCGTAGATCACCTTCGCCAGCGTGAAGACCACGCCGACCAGGACCAGCCCCACCACGGCGGCGGCCACCCACGGTATGCCGGTGGCCAGCTCGAACGCCGAGGCGCCCGCCGAGAGGTGGCCCGGCCAGATGTAGACGGCCAGCGCGGTGATGAAGAAGAACCACATGAGCGGCTTGAACACCCGCGCCGCGCCGGTGAAGATGCTCTCCCCGGTGGCCATGGCGTAGCGCGCCATCTCCAGCATCACCACGGCCTGCAGGGTGACGCCGATCAGGAACAGCCACCGGATGTCCGGCCCGAACAGCAGCACCAGCCGGGGCCACAGGTAGGACTCCCCGATGCCCACCCCGAGCGCGACCAGGAACACCGTCGGCCCGATCAGGTGGACGGACGGCGGCGCGTCCGGGAGCTTGCGGATCGGCATCGGATCGAGGCCGCCGGCGTGCCAGACCCGTTCATCGGGTGCGGTGGCAACCTCCGGTCCGTCGGGGTTCGGATTCTTGGACGTGGTCACGGCAGACTCCTTTGTAAGCCGGTCGGGGTGGCGTCTTGCGATGCGGCCCTAGGCCGGGCCTCCCAACGCCGGGTCGGGCCTGACGGCGATCTCCGATCCCTTGCTCCGCCCGGGTTGGCGCAGGAACAGCGCGATCAGCGCGGACAGGAACGCGATCGCGCCGCTGATCTCGTAGGCCCCCTGGAACCCCAGTCCGGTCACCACGCTGGCCGCCACTCCGAACCCGACCAGCCCGCTGACCAGCTTGGAGCTGTACACCAGCCCGTAGTTCGTGGCGTTGTTGTTCTCCCCGAAGTAGTCGGGGGTGAGCGCGGCGAACATCGGGAAGAACGCGCCGCCGCCGAACCCGGCCAGGAACGCGGAGAACAGGAACAGCGCCTCGTTCCTGATGTCACCGGCCCAGACCAGCCCGTACTGGGCGATCCCCTCGACGACCAGGACCAGGATCAGCGCCCGCTTGCGCCCCAGGTGGTCGGACAGCCAGCCGACCACGCCACGCCCGACGCCGTTCACGATCGTGAGCACGCCGGCGCCCGCCGCCGCCACGAACGGGCCGAACCCGACCTGCTTGGCGAAGTTGACCTGGTAGCCGACGCCGAACAGGGACACCCCGCCGATGACGGCCAGCGAGAACCACATCAGCGGGAGCTGGCCGGTCCTGATCGCCTCGATCGGGCCGAACTGGCGCACGGCGGGCGGGTTCATCCGCAGGGTGCGCGCGGACTTGGGGTGCGACGCCCACGCCAGCGGGTCGATGTCGACGGGCCACCAGTTCTTCGGCGGATCCTTGAACAGGAACCCGCACACCCCCACCACGATCAGCATGTACAGCCCGATCAGCCCCAGGACCCAGGAGAAGTCCGCCTCGTTGAACAGGTAGCTGAACACGAAGATGAACGGCACCGACCCGTAGGCGAAGGCCCCGTTGACGAAGCCGGTCCGGGCGCCGCGCTTCTCCGGGAACCACTTGCCCACCATGTTGATGCAGGTCGCGTACACCAGGCCGGCGCCGGTGCCACCGATCACCGAGTAGAAGACGATGTTGACCGCCAGGCTGTCGGAGACGCCGAGCACGCCGAACGCGAGGAAGCACATCACCGCGCCGGCCAGCATCGCGGCCCTGGCCGAGACGACGCCCCTCTCCCGCAGCCGGCCGGCCGGGAACGCCACGCCGGCCTGGAACACCGTCCAGATCGCGACCAGCCAGAACGCCTGGGACAGCGACCAGTGGTGCACGTGCTCCAGCGTCTTCTCCGCGGCGCCGTAGCCGTACTCGAAGACGCTGACCCCGAACATGGCCAGCCACGGGAGCCACATCATCCAGTCCCGTGACCTGCCCATCAGCTGTTCGGGGGTCTCCCCCACGCGGTACACGCGTCCGTTCGCGTCGGCTACTTCCCGATAAGGCAGATCAGAGGTCGCGGTCACGTCGTCTCCCTTGACGAGCTGCGCGGGGCGTTCGGTCAGAGCAGGTTCGCCGCGCGTGCCCAGCGGTACTTCGCACCGAGCACGGCGACCGGCTTCTCCGTGGTGTACGGGTAGGCGACCACGCCGTGGTCGTAGAGGTACTCGCTGGCCTGCTCCACCTCGGTGTCGCCGGCCAGGGAGGCCACGATCGGCTTGTCGATGCCCTTGGCCCTGGCCTCGCCGACGACCCGGCCGACCAGCTCGGCGAACACCATCGGCGGGGTGACGATGGTGTGCCAGTAGCCGAGCACCAGCGCGTGGATGCGCGGGTCCTCCAGCCCGAGGCGGATGGTGGCCTCGTAGGTGCTGGGCGGCTCGCCGCCGGTGATGTCGATCGGGTTGCCGGCCGCGCCGAACGGCGGGATGAACGCCCGGAACGCGGTGTCCAGGTCGTCCGGGATGTCCATCAGGGTCAGCCCGTTGGCGTCGCAGGCGTCGGAGAGCAGCACGCCCGATCCGCCGGCGCCGGTGATGATCACGACGTTCTCGCCCTTCGGCGTGGGCAGCACCGGGAGCCCGCGCGCGAACTCCAGCATGTCGTTGAGGCTGTAGGCGCGGACCACGCCGGCCTGGCGCAGGATGTCGTCGTAGACCTTGTCGTCGCCGGCCAGCGCTCCGGTGTGCGAGCTGGCGGCGCGGGCGCCCAGGGCGGTGCGGCCGGCCTTGAGCACGACCACCGGCTTGCGCTTGGTGGTGCGCTGGGCGGCCCGGACGAAGGCGCGCCCGTCCTTGAGGTCCTCCAGGTGCATGGCGATGCACCTGGTGTTGTCGTCCTCCTCGAAGAACGTGAGCAGGTCGTCCTCGTCCAGGTCGGACTTGTTGCCCAGCCCGACGATGGCCGACACCCCGGTGCGGGTGGTGCGGGAGAAGCCCAGGATGGCCATGCCGATCCCGCCGCTCTGCGAGGTCAGCGCCACCCCGCCCTTGACGTCGTACGGGGTGCAGAACGTCGCGCACAGGTTCTCGTGCGTGTAGTAGTAGCCGTAGATGTTCGGCCCGAGCAGCCGCACGTTGTGCTCGCGGGCGGCCTGGACGAGTTCTTTCTGCAGCTCCACGTTGCCGGTCTCGGCGAAGCCGGACGGGATGAGCACGGCGGCCGGGATGCCCTTCTCGCCGACCTCACGCACGGCGCTGACGACGAACTTCGCCGGGATTGCGAACACGGCGACGTCGACCTCGCCGGGCACGTCGGCGACCCGGGCGTAGGCCTTGCGGCCGAGCACCTCGTCGGCCTTCGGGTTGATCGGGTAGATCTCGCCAAGGTAGCCGCCGTTGATCAGGTTCTTCATCACCGAGTTGCCGATCTTGCCGTCCTCGTTGGACGCCCCGATCACCGCGACAGCGCGCGGGTGCATCAGCCGGTTCATCACCGCGAGCATCTCCTCGCGGGTGTACTGGGGCGGCGCCGCGACCGGCTCGGTGTCCAGCAGGATCCGCACGTCCGCCGCCACGGACCCGTCCGCGCCGGCGAACACCGGGTTGAGGTCGAACTCGCGGATCTCCGGGAAGTCCGTGACCAGGTCGGACAGCCGGACGATCACGTCGGCGAGCGCGTCGGCGTCCACCGCCTCGCCGCCCCGGACCCCGCGCAGCAGCTCGGCCGCCGCGATGCCGTCCAGCATGGAGCGGGCTTCCGTTTTGTCCACAGGGGCCAGCCGGAAGGTGACGTCCTTGAGCACCTCGACGAGCACGCCGCCCAGGCCGAACACCACGACCTTGCCGAAGCTGGGGTCGGTGGTGGCGCCGATGATCACTTCCTGGCCGCCGGTCAGCATCTGCTGCACCTGCACGCCGTCCACGGCCGCGTCGGCCTTGTAGCCGCGCGCGTTGGCCAGGATCTTCTCGAAGCCGGCCCGCACCGCGTCGGCGCCCTCGACGCCGACCAGCACGCCGCCGGCCTCGGTCTTGTGCAGGATGTCCGGGGACACGATCTTCAACGCCACCGGCCCGCCGCCCAGCTCGGCGGCCAGCGCCACGGCCTCCTCGGCGGTGCTGGCCAGGCCCTCACCCGGGGTGGGGATGCCGTAGGCCTCGCACACCCGCCGGCCCTCGGGCGCGGTGAGCGCGTCGCGGCCGGCCGCCGCGGCCTTGTCGAGTACCTCTCGTACCGTCTGCTTCTGGTAGGGCACGGTTCAGACCACTCCATCCTTGCGGAGCCCGGCGAGCTCGGCCCGGTCCAGCCCGAGCTCGCCGAGGAAGACGTCCTCGTTGTGTTGTCCGAGCAGCGGTGAGGTCTGGACGTTCACCGGCGAGTCGGAGAGCTTGATCGGGCAGCCGACGGTGCGGAAGGTGCCGCGCTGGGGGTGCTCGACGTCGACGACCATCTCGTTGTCCACCAGCGAGGCGTCCTCGATGATCTCCTTGGTGGACAGGATCGGGCCGCACGGGATGTTGTGCTCGTTCAGCGTGGCCAGCACGTCCCACTTGCCGTGCCGGATGGACCACTCCTCGATGAGCTGGAACATCTTGTCCAACTTGGACAGCCGCGCCTCCGGGGTGGCCCACTCCGGGTCGGTGGCCAGCTCGGGGCGGCCGATCAGCTCGGCGATCGGCGCCCAGCCCTGCGGCTGGACGATCACGTAGATGTAGTCGTTCGGCCCGCCGGGGCTGCAGCGCACGGCCCAGCCCGGCTGGCCGCCGCCGGAGGCGTTCCCGGAGCGCGGCACCGCGTCGCCGAACTCCTCGTTCGGGTACTCGTTGAGCGGGCCGTGGGTGAGCCGCTGCTGGTCACGCAGCTTGACCCGGCACAGGTTGAGCACGGCGTGCTGCATGGCCACCGTGACCCGCTGGCCCCGGCCGGTGCTGCCCCGTTGCAGCAGCGCGGCCAGGATGCCGGCGACTGTGTGGATGCCGGTGCCGGAGTCGCCGATCTGCGCGCCGGTGGCCAGCGGCGGGCCGTCCTCGAACCCGGTGGTGGACATCGAGCCGCCCATCGCCTGGGCCACCACCTCGTAGGCCTTGAAGTGGGTGTACGGCCCGTCCCCGAAGCCCTTGATGGAGGCGTACACCAGCCGGGGGTTGATCTCCTGCAGCCGCTCCCAGGAGAACCCCATCCGATCCACCGCGCCGGGGCCGAAGTTCTCCACCAGCACGTCGGACTTCGTAACCAGCTCGGTGAACAGCTCCTTGCCGCGCTCGCTCTTCATGTTGAGCGTGATGCTGCGCTTGTTGCAGTTCAGCATCGTGAAGTAGAGGCTGTCGACGTCCGGCAGGTCCCGGAGCTGCTTGCGGGTGATGTCGCCGGTCGGGGCCTCGAGCTTCAGCACGTCCGCGCCGAGCCAGGCGAGAATCTGCGTACACGAAGGTCCGGACTGGACATGGGTCATGTCCAGAACGCGGACTCCTTCCAAGGCACGTTGTGTCATGGCTGGGGTCCCTTACTTGTACATCGTCTGGTTCATGGTTCCGGGCGCGTAGACGTCCGGGTCCACCCAGACGTTGATCAGTGATGGCTTGCCGGACTCCCTGGCGCGGCGCAGCGCCGGGCCGATGTCGGCCGGGTCGCGGACCTCCTCGCCGTGGCCGCCGAGGATCTGGGCGAACTTGTCGTACGGCACGTGCCCGAGCGTGTTGCCGACGCGGCCTCGGGCCTCGCCGTACTTCTGGATCTGGCCGTAGCGGATCTGGTTCATCGAGGAGTTGTTGCCGACGATGCCGACGAACGGCAGGTCGAAGCGGACCATCGTCTCGAAGTCCCAGCCGGTGAGGCTGAACGCGCCGTCGCCGAACAGGCAGACGATCTCCTTGTCCGGGCGGGCGTGCTTGGCGGCCATCGCGAACGGCACGCCCACGCCGAGGGTGCCCAGCGGCCCCGGGTCCATCCAGTGACCGGGCGACTTGGGCTGGACGACCTGGCCGGAGAAGGTGACGATGTCGCCGCCGTCGCCGATGTAGATGGAGTCCTCGGTGAGGAACTCGTTGATCTCGTGCACCAGCCGGTACGGGTCGATCGGGGAGGCGTCGGAGTGCTGGCGGGGCAGCCGCTTCTCGTAGGCCGCCGTCTCCACCGCGCGCAGCTCCTCGATCCAGGTCTTGCGGACGCGCTTCGCCGCCGTCCGCGCGACGGCGCCCAGCACGGTGCCGGGGTCGCCGACGATGCCCAGGTCGATGTCCCGGTTCTTGCCGACCGTGCGGTAGTCCAGGTCGATCTGGACGACCTTGGCCGCGGGCGAGAGCCGCCGCCCGTACCCCATCCGGAAGTCGAACGGGGTGCCCACGATGATGATCAGGTCGGCCTCGGCGAAGGCGTGCCGACGGGCGAGCTGGAAGTGCAGCGGGTCGCCGGGCGGCAGGGTGCCCCGGCCGGCGCCGTTCATGAACGCCGGCACGTTCAGGGAGCGGACGAAGTCGACGGCCTCGGCGGTGGCCCGGCAGCTCCAGACCTGGTTGCCGAGCAGGATGCAGGGCTTCTCGGCGCCGTCGAGTAGCGCGGCCAGGCGGTCGACGTCGGCCGGGTCGCCGAGCGAGCGGCGGGAGGCGCGGTACTGGCCGGCGTGCGGGATGCGGGCCTGCTCCAGCGGCACCTTGGCGTCCAGGATGTCGCGCGGGATCTCCAGGAACGACGGGCCTGGCGCGCCGTGGAAGCACTCCCGGAAGGCCATGGACACCAGGTCGGCCACCCGGGCGGTGCTGGGCACGGTGGCGGCGAACTTGGTGATCGGCGCCATCATGTCCACGTGCGGCAGGTCCTGTAGCGAGCCCATCTTGTGCTGGCTCAGCGCGCCCTGGCCGCCGATCAGCAGCATCGGGCTCTCCGCGCGCAGCGCGTTGGCCACGCCGGTGACCGCGTCGCTGGTGCCGGGGCCGGCGGTGACCACCGCGCAGCCAGGGGTGCCGGTGACCCGGGCGTAGCCGTCGGCGGCGTGCGCGGCGACCTGCTCGTGGCGCACGTCGATGACCGAGATGCCCTCGTCCACGCAGCCGTCGTAGATGTCGATGATGTGGCCGCCGCAGAGCGTGAAGATCGTGTCGATGCCTTCCGCCTTGAGCGCCTTCGCGACCAGGTGACCGCCCGAGATCCGCTCGGGATCGCCGGTCGCTGCATCGCTCGGCGCGGCGCTCTCGGGAAGTGTCTGGGTCATCCGGTCTTCATCTCCTCGTGGTCGCACGCGGGCCGAACGGGCGGGCTCGCCATACTGCATACCGTATGTCGTTTTCGTACTCCATTGATCTCCCGATGTCCAGACCCGCTCGCTAGCTCGCTTCCGGCGACCGGTTCCGTTCGACCATCGGATACTGCATACTGCATACTCTGCCACAGCACGCGGGCGTTGCTCTACCCCCGCACGAGACTCGACGCGCCGCCGCCGATCACACGACGGGAGCACGACGTGAAGATTGCCGTTCTGGGAGCCGGGGCCATCGGTGCCTACGTGGGCGCCAGCCTGTGCCGCGCCGGCGCCGAGGTACACCTGATCGCCCGGGGCCCGCACCTGGCCGCGCTGCGCCGCGACGGGGTGCGCGTGCTCAGCCCGCGCGGGGACTTCTCCGCCCGCCCGTACGCCACCGACGACCCGCGCGAGGTCGGCCCGGTGGACCACGTCTTCCTCGGGCTCAAGGCGCACGCGTACGCCGCCGCCGGGGAGCTGGTCCGGCCGTTGCTGCACGCCAGGACGACGATCATCGCCGCGCAGAACGGCATCCCGTGGTGGTACTTCCACGGGCTGCCCGGTCCCTACCGGGACTACCGGATCGAGAGCGTGGACCCGGGCGGGGCCGTCACGTCCGCGCTGCCGCTGCACCGGGCGGTCGGCTGCGTGGTCTACGCCGCGACCGAGATCGAGTCGCCCGGCGTGGTGCGCCACCTGGAGGGCACCCGGCTGTCCATCGGCGAGCCGGACGGGCGGGTGTCGGGGCGGTGTACGGAGTTCGCCGACGCGATGGTTGCGGGCGGGCTGAAGTGCCCGGTCGAGCCCGACCTGCGGGCCGACATCTGGATCAAGCTGATGGGCAACATCTCGTTCAACCCGATCAGCGCGCTGTGCCGGGCCACCATGGCCGGAATCTGCCGCCACGACGGCACCCGCGCGCTGGTGGCCACCATGATGGCCGAGACCCTGGACGTCGCCGCCCGCCTCGGCTGCCGCCCGGAGATCTCCATCGAACGCCGCCTGGCCGGAGCCGAACGCGCCGGCGAGCACAAGACCTCCACGCTCCAGGACCTGGAACGCGGCCGCCCCATGGAACTGGACGTGCTGCTGACCGCCGTGGTCGAACTGGCCGACCTCACCGGCGCCGAGGCCCCCACCCTGCGCACCGTCGCCGCCATCGCCGACCTGCTCAACCGACAACTCGGCCCGCAAAACGCCTGACCAGGACCCGTGAGTGGCTAGGGGCGCTATAGCGCCCCTAGCCACTCACGGCCTCTGACCAGCGGATACGACAGATCGCCGGGCAAAGACGCATGTATGCGTGACCCTCGCGCGTTAGTGCATACAGTATGGACTCCCTCTTGTGCTCCAGGTCACTCAGGGGCAGACTGAAGGACGTTTCCATACAGTATGGAAGGGGGCGGCGATGGCCAGGGGTGAGCACGGTGGTCGGGTGGTGCACGACTGCTACGGGCGGCGGTACCTGCTGCGGAACACCCGGAGCGACATCGCCGGGCGGGAGTCGGCGACCTGGCTGGCCTGGCCGCCGATGGCCGCGGTGGGCGTGCTGCAGTACGGGTATGGGGCGGCCGCGCCGGCGTTGATGGAGCGCAACGGGTGGTCGCTGGTCACGGTGTTCTGGCTGCTCGCGGCGTGGACGGTGTGCCAGGCCGGGGTGGGGTTTCCGGTGGCGTTTCTGCGCGAACGAGGCTGGATCGGGCTGCGCACCGTGATGCTGTCCGGGGCGGTACTCTGCGCGGCCGGGGTGCTGGCGCTGGCGCGGTCGCCCGGCCTGCTCGGCGCGCTGCTCGGGTACTCGGTGCTCGGCGGCGTGGGCGCCGGGCTGGTGTACGCGGCGTGCAGCTCGACGGTGGCGAAGTGGCACCCGGAGCGGGTCGCCAGCCAGGTCAGCGTCGTGACCGGGGCGTTCGCCTACGGCACCGTGCCGTTCGCGCTCGCGGCGGTGGTCCGGCTGGACGGCACGAACCTGGAGCACGCCCTGACCGTGACCGCCGTGCTCATGGTGCTCATCGTCGGCGGGTTCGGGCTGTTCTTCCGCGACCCGCCGCAAGGCTGGTGGCCGGAGTGGCTCGACCCCGGCCAGTGGGCGCTGGCCCACGCGCCCGGCCGGCGCGCCAACCCGCCGGCGATCCGGCAATACACCCCGCCGAAGGCCCTGCACACCGCCGCCCTCGCGGTGATGTACCTGATCCTGCTCGCGGCCGGGGCGGTGTCGCTGTTCGACGCGGCGTTCCTGGTCGTGTTCGGGCTTTCGACCGGTACCACCGTCGGGTTCATCGCGCTGGCCGCCGGACTGCTGGTGGGCGTCAACGGCGCCAGCAGGGCGGTCGCGGTGCGCATCTCCGACCGGATCGGGCGCGGGCGGACGCTCAAGCTCGTACTCCTACTACAGGCGGTGGCGCAGCTGGCGCTCGCGCTCGCGGCCGGAACCAGCTCGGGCGGCCCGCTGGTGGTGGCCGCCGTGCTCGCCGGCCTGGGCGGGGGTGGCTTCTACCCGCTGTTCGCCAGCCTGGCCCGCGACTACTTCGGCGACCGCCGCGCCCTGGAGGTGCACGCGGTGGTCTACAGTGCGAAGGCGCTCGGCGGGGTGATCGGCGTCGGCCTGGCCGCGATGGCCGTCATGGCCTGGGGTTTCACCGTCGTCTTCGTGATCGCCGCCGCCGTAGCCCTGGCGAGCGCGGCGGCCACCTCCGCCCTACACCGCCCCGGTCTCCCGAACACCCTACCGGCGGGATCACCCGCCGCCTAAGACGATCAGTGGGCGCGGCGGCCCGCGGCGAGGTCTCCGGTGGACGGTTCGGACGCCTGGGCGAGGTAGCTCTGGCGGGTGTGCTCGGTGTGCGCGCGCATGATGTCGGCCGCGCGGTCGGCATCGCGGGCGGCGATCGCGTCGACCAGGTCGGCGTGCTCAACCCAGGACTGGCCACCTCGGGTGCGGGCGACCGGGTTGTAGTACCAGCGGACCCGGCGGTCCACCTGGCCGGCCAGCTCCACCAGCACCTTGTTCCCGGAAGCCAGGGCCACCGCCGCGTGGAACTCGGCGTTCGCGCTCACCATGCCGTCCACGTCGTCGGACTCCACCGCCGCGAGCCCGCGCTGGCACAGCTCACGCAGGGTGGCCAGGTCCGCCTCGCCGGCGTGCAGCGCGGCCACCCGGGCCGACTCGGCCTCCAGCAGCGTGCGCACCGCCAGCAGCTGGTCGGCCTCCTCGGCGGTCGGCGCGTGCACGAACGCCCCGTGCGCCGGCCGCAGGTCCACCCACCCGTCGTTCTTCAGCCACTGCAGCGCCTCGCGGACCGGCTGGCGGGACACGCCCAGCATCACCGCCAGCTCGTTCTCCACCAGGTGCTGGCCGGGGCCCAGGGTGCGGTTGACGATCATCTCCAGGATCGCCTCGTAGACGCTCTGCCGCAGCGGGACCGGCCGCGCGATCTGGCGACCCAGCTTGTCGGGCGGTGTCTCGGGCGGCGGCATCGTGGCTCCGAGGAGATGTCGATCAGTATTGGATGGCTACAGCATACGATGTGCCGCCAAGCGCGCCGGAGTGGCCAGCGTTCAACGGCGAGTGCATACTGTAGACACCGAGCTGGAGAGAGCCCCCGTTTCGTCGGTAAGCTTCTTTCCGCCCACAGTGTGTCTTTCGAGGGAGATGGCGATGCGCAAGCCACGCCACGTACGGCTGACCGAGCCGCTGGTCCGCGACGGGGGCGAGCTGCGGCCCGCGTCCTGGGACGAGGCGCTGCGCCGGGCGGCCGACGGGTTCGAGCGGGCCAGGGCGGCGGGGCCGTCCGCGTTCGGCATGTTCAGCTGCTCGAAGGCCACCAACGAGATGAACTACGCGGCCGAGAAGTTCGCCAGGGCGGTGATGGGCAGCAACAACGTCGACAGCTGCAACCGCACTTGACACGCTCCTAGCGTCGTCGGTCTGACGACAGTCTTCGGTGCCGGTGGCGGCACCTCCTCCTACGAAGAGGCCGAGCGCGCCGACCTCATCGTGCTGTGGGGCTCGAACGCGCGCGAGACCCACCCGATCTTCTTCCACCACGTCCTGCAGGGCCTGCGCAACGGCGCCCGGATGTACAACGTGGACCCCAGGCGCACCAGCACGGCACAGTGGGCGGACGGCTGGCTGGGCCTGGACGTGGGCACCGACATCGCGCTGGCCAACGCGATCGGCCGGGAGATCATCGCGGCCGGGCTGCACAACCGGGCGTTCATCGAGCGGGCAACCACCGGCTTCGAGGACTACCGGCGCACCGTGGAGCCCTACACCCTGGAACGTGCCGAGGAGCTGACCAAGGTGCCGGCCGCGATGATCCGCGAGCTGGCGCACGCCTACGCCCGCGCCGACCGCGCGCAGCTGTGCTGGACGCTGGGCATCACCGAGCACCACAACGCGGCCGACTACGTGTTCGCCCTGATCAACCTGGCGCTGCTGACCGGGCACGTGGGCCGCTACGGCTCCGGGCTGTGCCCGTTGCGCGGGCAGAACAACGTGCAGGGCGGCGGCGACATGGGAGCGATCCCGGCCAAGCTGCCCGGCGGCTACGACCTGGGCGACGACGAGGCGCGGGCCCGCTTCGAGCGGACCTGGGGCGCGAGCATCTCACCGAAGCCCGGCTGGCACCTGTCCCAGATGTTCGAGGCCATGGAGCGCAAGGAGCTGCGCGCGCTCTACTGCATCGGGGAGAACCCGGCCGAGTCCGAGGCGAACGCGACGCACGCCCGGCACCTGCTGGAGGGCCTGGACCACCTGGTGGTGCAGGACATCTTCCGGACGGCCACCGCCGAGCTGGCCGACGTGGTGCTGCCCTCGGCGGCCGACTGGTGCGAGTACGAGGGCACCGTCACGAACAGCGAGCGGCGGGTGCAGCGGGTGCGCAAGGCCATCGACCCGCCGGGGATGGCCAGGCCGGACACGCACATCATCTGCGAGATCGCGAACCGGATGGGCCACGACTGGGGGCTGCCCACGGCCGAGCAGGTGTGGGACGAGCTGCGCTCGCTGTCGCTGAACTGGCACCACGGCATGAGCTACGCCCGGCTGGAGGCCGAGGGCGGGCTGCAGTGGCCCTGCCCGTCCGAGGGCCACCCGGGCACGCCGCTGATGCACGCCCGGCTGTGGGCCGACGACCCGGCCGACCGGGGTACCCCGGCGCCGTTCACCGCGGTGGAGCACGTGCCGCCGGTGGACGCGCTGTCCGAGGACTTCCCGATCCGGCTGACCACCGTGCGCAACCTGGACAACTACAACTCCGGGGTGCAGACCGGCGGCTACGCCTCTCCCCTGCGCCGGCGCGAGGCGCTGCGCATCGACGCCTCCGACGCGGCCAAGCTGGGCGTCGAGGAGGGCGAGGTCGTGCTGGTGGTGTCCCGGCGCGGGTCGGTGCGGGCGCCGGTGAGCTTCGACCCGGCGCTGCGGCCAGGGCTGGCGTCGATCACGCCGCACTTCTCCGAGCAGGTGGACACGAACGTGATCACCAACGACGCCTGGGACCCGAAGTCGGGCACCTCCGAGTTCAAGGCGACAGCCATCAGGATCGAGAAGCTGGCCCCGGCCACCCTCCCGGTCGCCGGACGGTAAGGAGTCCCGTTGGACCTACGGCTCACCCAGGCCCGTGCCACCGCCGCCGAGCGGGAGGCGGTGGACCGCGTCGTCGGCCCCTCCGAGGGCCACGACGAGCACTTCGCCGACGCCGGGCACGCCGCGCGGAGCCGGCGGCACCTGCTGCTGCCCGCGCTGCACGCCGTGCAGGAGGACATCGGCTGGATCAGTCCCGGCGCGCTGAACCACGTGTCGCTGCGGCTGTCCGTACCCCCGGCCGACGCCTACGGGGTGGCCACCTTCTACGCGATGTTCAGCACCGAGCCGCGGGCGCCGAAGGTGGTGCACGTCTGCGACGACATCGCGTGCGGTGCCCGCGGCGGCGAGGCGATGGCCGCCGCGCTGACCGCCGAGATCGGCGCGGAGGGTCAGGGCGAGGACGTGTGCTGGGTGCGCAGCCCGTGCCTGGGGCTGTGCGAGCGGGCGCCGGCGGTGCTGCTGCAGCGCACCGGCGAGCCGGACTACTCGATCGCCCCGGCCTCGGTCGAGCAGGCGCTGGCCGCCGCGACCGGTGACCGCGCCGCCTCGGACGCCGACTTCGACGACACCTCGGTCAGCGTTCCGCAGACGGGATCCCCCCGGGCCGAAGGGCTGCGGCTGCTGCGCCGGGTCGGGCTGGTCGACCCGGAGAGCCTGGACGACTACCGCGCGCACGGCGGCTACTCCGCGCTGCGCCGAGCGGTGGACCTCGGCCCGAGCCGGGTGATCACCGAGGTGTCCGACTCCTCGCTGACCGGCCGGGGCGGCGCCGCCTTCCCCACCGGCGTCAAGTGGGACGGTGTGGCCCGCGCGCCGGAGCGCCCGCACTACCTGGTGTGCAACGCCGACGAGTCCGAGCCCGGCACGTTCAAGGACCGGGTGCTGCTGGAGAACGACCCGTTCGCGCTGGTCGAGGCCATGACGATCGCCGGCTACGCGGCCGGCTGCGAGCGCGGCTACCTCTACATCCGGGGCGAGTACCCGCTGGCCACCCGCCGCCTGGAGAACGCCATCGAGCAGGCCCGGCTGCGCGGCTACCTCGGCGAGGACGTGATGGGCGAGGGGTTCTCCTTCGACATCGAGCTGCGCCGGGGCGCCGGGGCGTACATCTGCGGCGAGGAGACCGCCCTGCTCAACTCCATCGAGGGCTACCGGGGCGAGCCGCGCAACAAGCCGCCGTTCCCGTCGGTGTCCGGCCTGTTCGGCAAGCCCACGGTGATCAACAACGTGGAGACGCTGTACAACGTCCTGCAGGTGCTGGAGGTCGGCGGCCCGGCGTTCGCGTCCATCGGCGGCGGCCGCTCCACCGGACCCAAGCTGTTCTGCGTCTCCGGCGCGGTGGCCAGGCCCGGGGTGTACGAGGTGCCGTTCGGCGCCACCCTGCGCCAGGTGCTGGACCTGGCCGGCGGCACCACCGGCGAGCTGCGCACCATCCTGCTCGGCGGCGCGGCCGGCGGGTTCGTCATGCCGGACCAGCTCGACGTGCCGTTGACCTTGGAGGGCACCAGGGAGATTGGCGCATCCCTCGGCTCCGGGGTGATCTTCGCGCTGGACACCGAGGCGAACCTGCCGGACATCCTGCGGCGCATCGCGGCGTTCTTCCGCGACGAGTCGTGCGGGCAGTGCGTACCGTGCCGGGTGGGCACCGTGCGGCAGGAGGAGGCGCTGGCCCGGTTGGCGCGCGGGACCGAGATCGGGTCCCGGGAACAGGAGTTGGCGTTGCTGGACGACCTGGCCAGGGTGATGCGGGACGCCTCGATCTGCGGGCTCGGGCAGACCGCGCCGGCGGCGGTGCAGTCGGCGATCAGCCTGGAGCTGCTGAACGGGAGGCCGGGCTCATGACGGCGGTGATGCTGGGCACGATCCGGCGGATGGTGACGCTCACCCTGGACGGGGTGGAGGTGCGGGTGCCGGAGGGCTCCACGATCCTGGACGCGCTGCGCGCGCAGGGCACGGACACCCCGACGCTGTGCTGGGCGCCGAACCTGACCCCGGTCAACGCCTGCCGGGTGTGCATGGTCGAGGTGACCGGCTCCCGGGTGCTGGTGCCGTCCTGCGCCCGGGCGGTGGAGGACGGCATGGAGGTGCACACCGACTCGGAGAAGGTCCAGCACAGCCGCAAGATGGTGCTGGAGCTGCTGGCCAGCTCGGTGGACCTGTCTCAGACCGACCCGGACGTGCACCGCTGGATGACCAAATACGGGGTGGACGCCACGCGCTACGGACCGCCCGCACCCCCGGCCGCCGAGGGCGAGCGGGACACCCGACACCCCGGCCACCACCACGCCCCGGACGGGTCCACCGCCGAGACGGTCGCGCAGCCGGTCAAGGAGGACAACGACCTGTACGTGCGCGACTACGGTCGGTGCATCATGTGCTACAAGTGCGTGAAGGCCTGTGGTACGGACGCGCAGTACACGTTCGCCATCTCGGCGGCCGGGCGCGGGTTCGACACCCGGATCGCCACCGAGTACAACACCGAGCTGCCCGACTCGGCCTGTGTGTACTGCGGCAACTGCATCGGCGTGTGCCCGACCGGGGCGCTCAAGTCGGTCGCCGAGCACGAGCTGCGCGAGGCCGGCAAGTGGGACGAGGAGAACGAGACGGTCACCACCACGATCTGCTCGTTCTGCGGCGTGGGCTGCAACCTGGAGCTGCACGTCCAGCACAACACGATCGTCAACGTGACCTCCCCCAGCGACCACAGCGTCACCCACGGCCACCTGTGCATCAAGGGCCGCTTCGGGTTCCAGCACGTTCAGAATTTGCCACCGTCGGAATGAACGTCGAGGCGGAGGTCGTCGAGCAGCATCGGCTGCTCGCCGCCTGGCTGGGCTCGGCCGCCGGTCCCGAGGTGCTCGACGAGCTGCGCGACGCGCACACCGACGACTTCTCCATGGTCACCACCGACGGCCAGGCGCTGAGCCGCGCCGCGCTGCTCGACGGCCTCGCCGGCGCCCGCAACGCCACACCCGGGCTGCACATCCTGATCAGCGAGGTGACGGTGGTGGCCGAGCTGGGCGACGCGGTGCTGGCCCGGTTCCTGGAGACGCACGTGGCGCACGGCCACACGTCCTCACGCCGGGTCACCGTGCTGCTCCAGCTCGACGAGAAGGCCCGCAACGGCCTGCGCTGGCGCTACCTGCACGAGACGCCGATCGCCGACTAGGTCGCGTCCGTGCCGGGGCGCACGTGCGCGCGCACGCCGTTCAGGCCGAACAGGATGAGCAGCTCGACCGCGCCGCCGTCCGCGCTGCCCAGCCAGTGCGGTACCGACGTGTCGAACTCGGCGGCCTCACCGGCCGGTAGCGTCATGTCGCGCTCGCCGAGCACCAGCCGCAGGCGTCCGTTGAGCACGTACAGCCATTCGAAGCCGTCGTGGGTCCTCGGGCTCGGTTCGAGGGGTTCCGGACGGGCGGGAATGATCATCTTGAACGCCTGGGTGCCGCCCGGGCGCCGGGACAGCGGGATGAAGGTCATCCCGAAGCGGTGGATCGGCTTGAGGTGGATGCGCGGGTCGCCGGTGCGCGGGGCGCCGACGAGGTCGTCCAGCGGGACGTCGTAGGTACGGGACAGCGGCAGCAGCAGCTCCAGGGTCGCCCGGCGCTGCCCGCTCTCCAGCCGGGACAGCGTGCTCTCCGACACTCCCGTGGTCGCCGAGAGGTCGGCGAGGGTGAGCCCCCGCTCGCGGCGCAGCGCACGCAACCGAGGTCCCACCGCGTCGAGCACGTCCTCCGTCTCACCACTCACGAGGCCATCTTGCCGGAACGGCAAGAATCCGTGCCACATCGCGCCGAGCCTGGCGAGACTGGCCGCATCCCGACCCGAGGAGGCTCGATGAGCAGCACCGATGCGGCCACGTTCTGGGACGGCGTCTACGCCGCCCGGCCGGCCGCCACGGACCCCCGGCCGAACGTCCGCCTGACCGAGGCCGTCACGGACCTGCCGCCCGGCGAGGCTCTGGACATCGGATGCGGCGACGGCGGCGACGCGCTGTGGCTGGCCCGCCAGGGATGGCGGGTCACCGCCGTCGACATCTCGGCCGTGGCGGTCGAGCGGCTCGCCGGCCTTGCCCGCTCACACGGCCTGGCCGAGCGGATCGACGCCCAGCGGCTCGGCCGTTTCCCCAAGGGCCGGTTCGACCTGGTCAGCGCCCACTACCTGCCGCCCGCCCCGGGCAGGGCGACGGTCCTGCGCGCGGCCGCGCACGCGCTGCGCCCTGGCGGGCTGCTGCTCGTGGTGGACCACGGCTCGACGGCGCCCTGGTCATGGAACCAGGACCCCGACGTCCGCTACCCCAGCCCGACGGAGGTCGCCGAGGGCCTCGACCTGGACCCGGCGAGGTGGACGGTCGAGCGGGCCGACGCACCCCGCCGGGTCGCGACCGGACCGGGCGGACACACCGCCGAGGTCACCGACCACGTCCTGCTCATCCGCCGCACCCGCCGCACCCGCCGCCGTGACACCCCGCCGCCCCGGACCGGCAACAGCGAGCTCGAGACCCTGCGCGGATTCCTCGACTACCTGCGGACCTCGATCGCCGCGAAGGTCGACGGCGCCCCCGAACCGGCTGTTCGAACGGCCGGAGTGCCGTCCGGCACGAACCTGCTCGGCCTGCTCAACCACCTCACGTTCGTCGAGCGCTCGACCTTCCTCGGGGGCAAGGTCACGAACTGGCAAGCGACGTTCCACGCCGCGCCGGACGACAGCGTGGCCGACGTCGTCGAGCGCTACCGAACGACTGTCGAACGCGCCAACGAGGTCCTCGACAACTGCACCGACCCCGGCGCGCCAGTGCCTGAGCGCCCCGGTCCCAGCGTCCGCTGGGCGCTCACCCACATGATCGAGGAAACCGGCCGCCACGCCGGCCACGCGGACATCCTCCGCGAGCTGATCGACGGCGCAACCGGACGCTGACGTCAGGCGACGCCGAGCAGCCGGTGCGCGGTGTCCGGGTCGCGGCGGAACGCGGGCGTGTCCACCCGGTGCACGATGCGGCCCTTCTCCATCACGGCGATCTCGTCGCTCACCGCGAACGCCAGGTGCAGGTCCTGCTCGACCAGCAGGATGCCGGCGCCCTCGGCGCGCATCCGCCCGATCACGCCGACGAGCTGGTCCACGACCGAGGGCGCGAGCCCGTCCGAGGGTTCGTCCAGGAGCACGAGCTTCGGGTTGGTCACCAGCGCACGAGCCACCGCGAGCATCTGCTGTTCGCCGCCAGAGAGTTGCCCGGCGTACTGCCGGCGCCGCTCCGCCAGCCGGGGCAGCAGCTCGTACACGGCGTCCACCGTCCAGCCGCCGCGGCGACCCCGGCCGGCGAGCGCGAGGTGCTCGGCCACGGTCAGGGTCGCCCACACCCGCCGGCCCTGCGGCACCAGCGCCACGCCGGCCCTGGCGATCGCGTCGGGGCGGCGGCCGGCCAGCTCCTCCCCGTCCAGCAGAACCGAGCCGGATGTCACCGGCACCAACCCCATCAGCGTCATGACCAGCGTGGACTTCCCCACCCCGTTGCGGCCGAGCAGCCCGAGCACGGCGCCGGCGTCCAGGTCGAGGTCCACACCGCCCAGCACGGTGCTCCGGTCGTAGCCGGACACCAGCTCGCGGACCCGCAGGAACGTCATGTCAGGAACAGCTCCTCCCGCCGGCCGGTACCCAGGTACGCCTCCCGCACCCGCTCGCTGGCCCGCACCCGCTCCGGCGAGCCGGACATCAGCACCCGGCCCAGGTGCAGCACCGTCACCGTGTCCGCCAGCTCGAACACCAGGTCCAGGTCGTGCTCGACGAACAGCACGGTGACCTCCGGGGGCAGCCCGGCGAGCAGCTCCACCAGCCGCTTGCTCTCCGCCGGGGACATGCCGGCCGCCGGCTCGTCGAGCAGCATCAGCGTCGGGCGGCAGGCCAGCGCGACCGCCACCTCCAGCTGCCGCCGCTCGCCGTGCGACAGCGACGGCACCGCCACCCCGCCCCGCCCGGCCAGCCCGACCGCGTCGAGCAGCTCGTCGACCCGGTCCCAGACCGCCGGCTCGCGCCTGGGCAGCACCCCGACGCGCCCGTGCCGCCGGACCGCGAGCGCGACGGTCCGGGCGGCGGTCATGGAGGCGAACAGGCTGGAGTGCTGCGGCGTCCGGCTCATGCCCAACCGCGCCCGGCGCGCCTCGGAGAGCCGGGTGAGGTCCCGCCCGTTCAGCGCCACCGTCCCGGCGTCCGGCCGCAGCACCCCGGTGAGCAGCCGGAACAGGGTCGACTTGCCGGCGCCGTTCGGGCCGATCAGCGCGTGCCGGGCGCCGGCCGCGACCTCCAGGTCCACCCCGTCCACCGCCTTCAGCGCGCCGAACGAGCGGCTCAGCCCGGCGCACCGCAGCACGCTCACCTCCCCCACCGCCCGAGCCGCAACCCGGCGGCGCCGCGCGGCAGCAGGTAGACCACGACCACGAACAGCGCGCCGAGCAGCAGCGTCCCGTGCCCGCCCAGGCTCGGCCCCAGCGCGTCCCTGACCACGATCACCAGCGCGGCGCCCAGGCAGGCGCCCCACAGCGACCCGGCGCCCCCGATGATGACCGCGAGCAGCGCGAACGCGGCGGTGACGAACCCGAGGTCGGCGGGCGTGACCAGCCGCTGCTGCGCGGCCAGCAGCGCACCGGCCAGCCCGGCCACCCCGCCGGAGGCCACGAACGCCAGGTACTTGTAGCGCGCCGTCGGGTAGCCCAGCGCGCGCATCCTCGGCTCGTTGTCCCGGATCCCGCGCAGCGCCTCCCCGACCGGCGACCGGGCCACCGCCCAGAGCAGCGCGAACCCTACCCCGAACCCGGCCAGCACGTACCAGTACACGAACCCGGCCAGCACCAGCGGCTCTCCGCCCAGCCGGGGCGCCGGTATCCCGGACATGCCGTTGGCGCCGCCGGTCACCGTCTCCCAGGTCTCCGCGACCTGCTGCACCAGCTCGCCGATGGCCAGCGTCAGCATCAGGAAGTACACGCCCCCGGTGCGCACCGTGATCCACCCGGTCAGCGCCGCCGCCACCGCCCCGAACGCCGCCCCCGCCAGCAGCGGCACCGGTATCTCCGCCGTCACCCGCAGCGACACCCAGCCGGCGGCGTACGCCCCCGCGCCGAAGTAGGCGGCGTGCCCGAGCGACGGCAGCCCGGTCACCCCGACCAGCAGGTCCAGGCTCACCGCGAACAGCGCGAACACCAGGACCCTGCTCAAAGTGCCGGTCACGAACGGCGCCAGGAACAGCGGCGCCGCCGCCAGCACCACGGGCACCGCCACCGCCAGCACGGCGGCCGCCCGCCCCCGCCGAACGCCGGGACCGCGCGCGGGCGCCGAGGTCGTGACGGTCACCTGTCCACCGCCACCTGCCCGAACAGGCCCCTCGGCCGCAGCACCAGCACCACCGCGAGCGCCCCGAACAGCACGAACGACGCCAGGTCCGGCAACAGCGCTCGCCCGAGCGACTCGATCTGGCCGATCACCAACGCACCCACCAACGCCCCGCGCACCGACCCCAACCCGCCGATCACCACCACGACCAGCGCCAGGATCAGCACCGTCGAGTCCAGCCCGGAGCGGGCGCCGTAGATCGGCCCGCCGAGCACCCCCGCGGTGGTGGCCAGCAACGAGCCGACCGCGAACACCGCCGCCTTGACCAGCCGGTTGTCCACGCCGACGGTGGTGACCATCTCCCGGTCCGCGACCGTGGCCCTGACCAGCGCGCCCACCCAGGTGCGGTCCACGACCAGGTAGACGGCGAGCGCCAACACCGCGCCGATTCCGATCAGCGCCAGCCGGTAGGTGGGGTACGTGGCGCCCAGCACCGCGACCGAGCCGTCCAGCCCCGACGGCGCGCTGGCCGCGAGCGGGTTGTCCCCGAACACGATGCTCAGCAGCTCGGCCGCCACCAGCGCGACGCCGAGGGTGAGCAGCGCCTGGTCCAGGTGCGAGCGGTTGCGCAGCGGCTCGGTCATCAGCGACAGCGCCCCGCCGGCCGCGAGCCCGGCCACCGCCGCGATCCCCAGCGCGGCCAGGAACCCTCCCCAGCTCGCGGTCCCACCGAGCGTCGCGCCCAGGTACGCACCGCCCAGGAACAGTGCCCCGTGCGCCAGGTTCAGCACGTCCATCATGCCGAACACCAGCGACAGCCCGACCGCGAGGATGAACAGCAGGAACCCGATCGCGAACCCGTTGAGCACGCTGACCAGGTGCGCCTGGAGCCAGATCGGCATGTCAGGCCGGCTGGCTCTGCTGCCCGAGGTCCCGCACCACGGCGTTGACCAGCGTGTTCCCCACCCGGTCCACCCGGCGCAGGTAGATGGTCTGCCTCGGGGTCTGCCCGTCGAACGTCCACGGCCCGCGCGGGCTGTCCTCGATCGTGCCGACCCCGCCCAGGGCCGCCGCTATCGCGTCCCCGCTCAGCCCGGTGGCCGTCCGCAGCGCCCGGTTGAGCACGTTCGCGGCGTCCCAGGCCTGCACCGAGAAGCAGCTCGGCGGCTCCCCGTACTTCTCGCTGTACGCCGCCACGAACGCCTTGTTGGCCGGGTTGTCCAGCCGGTCGCTGTAGTGCAGCGTGTTCTGCACGCCCAGCGCCGCGTCGCCCTGCTGGGGCAGCACGTTGCCCTCGGTCAGGAACCCCGACGCGTACAGCGGGATGCTCCTGGCCAGCCCGAACTGCGCGTACTGGCGCACGAACGTGATCGCCTCCGAGCCGGAGAAGAAGCAGAACGTGGCCTTGGCCCCGGAGTTCTGGATGCCGGCCAGGAACGGCTGGTAGTCCGCCGTCTTCCCGAACGCCGGCTTCGCCTGGCCCACCACCTTCCCGCCGCCCGCCTCGAACGCCTTGGTGAACCCGGCGATGACCTCGCTGCCCGCCGCGTAGTCCGGCGCGATGGCGTACACCCCTCGGAAAACCCGGAGGCGGCCAGGTGCGTCCCCATCGCGGCGGAGATCTGCGCGTTGGTGAACGAGCTGCGCCACAGGTACGGGCTGCGCGCCTTGCCGGTGATGTCCGCCGCGCCCGCGTTGGCCACGATGAGCAGCTTCTTCGACTCGGCGAGCAGGTTGCGCACGCCCAGCGCGGTCGCTGAGTTGACCAGGCCCACCACCACGTCGACGCCGTCGCTCTGCAGCACCTTCTGCACCGCCGGCACCCCGGTCTGCGGCGTCTCCCCCTCGTCCGCGAGCACCGTCGTCACCGAGTAGTCGCCGAACCTGCCGCCGTTACGGGCCAGCCACAGCTCCCAGCCGCGCTGCATGTCGGTGCCCAGCGCGGCGTACACCCCGGACGCCGGCACCACCAGGCCGACCTTCACCGCCCGCCCGCCGCCGCCACCGCCCCCGCCGACGCTGCTCCCGCACGCCGCCAGCGCCAGCGCGCCACCACCGGCGCCCGCCATCGCGAGGAGCCGCCGCCGACTGATGCCCTGAATGCCCTGGATGCCCGCCATGTCACCGCTCCTCGGCCGAACGCGCACGTGGGCGGATCGTGGCGGCGAACGATCTCCCTTGTCAACCTTTCGAGTGAACGAAGTTCCCCAGGGCGCCCCGCCGACACCCAAAGCCGCGACCCAATTGTGACGCCGACGACGCTGGCTAAGGTGGACGCCGTGGACGTACTGGACTCCTACACCGGTCACACCGACCCCGGCGGCGCCGCGACCCGCCGCACCCTGGACGGCCTGACGATCACCAAGGTCTCCGTCGGCCCGATGGACAACAACGCCTACCTGCTGACCTGCACCGCGTCGGGCGAGGCGCTGTTGATCGACGCGGCCAACGAGCCGGACCGGCTGATGGACGTCGTCGGCCACGGTGACGACCGCCCGCAGCTGCGCACCGTGGTCACCACGCACCAACACTGGGACCACTGGCAGGCCCTGGCCGCCGTCGTCGGCATGTGCGAGGCGGCCACCGTGGCGCACCCGCTGGACGCCCCCGAGCTGCCCGTCCCGGTGGAGACGCTGGTCGAGCACGGCGACACCGTCCGCGTCGGCCAGGCCGAGCTCGAGGTGATCCACCTGCGCGGCCACACCCCCGGCTCGATCGCCCTGCTCTACCGCGCCGAGGACCGCCCCCACCTGTTCACCGGCGACTCCCTGTTCCCCGGCGGCGTGGGCAAGACCGGCTCCCCGGAGGACTTCCGGTCCCTGATCGACGACGTCGAGGGCCGGATCTTCGACGAGCTGCCCGACCAGACCTGGTTCTACCCGGGCCACGGCGACGACTCCACGCTGGGCGCGGAGCGGCCGAAGCTTCCGGAGTGGCGCGAACGCGGCTGGTGACGGTTCAGGCCTGCTCCCGGGCGGTCAGGTAGCGCTGGGCGAGTTCGCCCAGGGTGACCAGGCTGTGGGCGACCTGGCCGGTGACGGCGGCCAGGTCGGGGCCGATCCTGTCCTGCAGGTTGGCGGTGAGCCACAGGGTGGCGAAGCCGTGCGAGAGTGACCAACCCGCCGTGACCAGGCCGGCGACGTCCGCGTCGGCCGGGGTGCCGGGGTGGCTGGCGCGGGCGCTGCCGTAGAGCAGGTCGAACGCGGCGTCGCGGGCGGTGACCAGGTCCGGGTCGTCGTCCAGGTAGAGGTCGGGCCGGAACATCACCTCGTAGTGCCCGGGGTGGGTGAGCGCGAACCGGATGTAGGCGATGCCGCCGAGGAGAAACCCGTCCGGCCCGGTCGCGGCGGGACCGATCGTCTCGACGGCAAGGCGGAAGCCCTCGGTCGCGATCGCGGTGAAGATGCCGGCCTTGTCCCCGAACTGGTAGGCCAGCGCGGCGTGGGACACCCCCGCCCGGCGGGCGATCTCGCGCATGCTCACCCCGGCCGCGCCGACCGCCCGCACCTCGGCCACCGCAGCCTCGATCGCGGCCTGTCGAAGCCGGCCGTGGTGGTAACGCCGGGGTGTGCTGTGCGAGTTCACCCGACCACCTTAGCCCGATCTGACCATTGATAAGTTCCCTGGTCATGCCGGAGACTGACCAACGGTAAGTTCCGCGGGTGACGGAGGTCGGTCGATGGAGCCGTTCGATGTCGTGATCGTGGGGGCGCGCTGCGCCGGATCGCCGCTGGCGGTGCTGCTGGCCCGGCGAAGCCTGCGGGTGTGCGTGCTGGACAAAGCCCGGTTCCCGAGCGACACCCCTTCGACGCACGTGATCCAACCGTCCGGCGTGGCCGTCCTCGACCGGCTCGGGGTGCTCGACACCGTGCTCGCCGCCGGGGCGGTCCAGCTCACCGCGTTCACGATGGTCAACGAACACGCCCGGATCGAGGCGGACCTCACCGATGCGGCCGTTCGCGCCGCCTACGGGGCGGCCGGGGCGGGGCTGTGTGTCCGGCGGGTGACGCTGGACCACCTGCTGGTGGCGGCGGCCGGAGAGGCCGGCGTGGACGTCCGCACCCGCACCGGCGTGACCGGGCTGCGCCACGACGGCACGCGGGTGACCGGCGTCGAGACCACCCACGGCCCGGTGCGGGCGTCACTGGTGGTGGGGGCCGACGGCCGGCACTCGACGGTGGCCCGGTTGGCCGGCGCCGCCGAGTACCACACCACCGGGCCATGCCGCCCGTTCACCTGGGCCTACTTCGACGGTGTCGCCGACACCGAGGCGCGGCTGCGGCTCGGCCGGCTCGGCGACCTCGCCTTTCTCTCCAGCCCCACCGACGGTGGCCTGTATCTGGCCGGCGCCATCCCGTCCTCGGGCGTCGACACCCGCGAAGAAAGCTTCATGGCGCGGTTCGCGGCGTGGCCGGAGCTGGCCGAGCGGCTCGACGGGGCGAGGCGGGTGGGCCCGATCCGGGTGGTACCGGACTGCCGAGGCTACTTCCGCTCGGCCACCGGCCCCGGCTGGGTGCTGACCGGTGATGCCGGACAGTTCAAGGACCCGACACCGGCCCAAGGCATCTCCGACGCCTTCCGCCAGGCCGAGCGGCTGGCCGACGCGATAGTCGCCGGACTCGGCGGATCCGCCGTCCTCGACGACGAGCTGCGCCGCTGGTGGCGCTGGCGCGACGACGACTGCTACGAGATGCACTGGCTCGCCACCGACATGGGCGCGCCCGGCCTGCCCTCCCCGCTGATCACCCAGGTGCTGCGCGACATCGCCGGCGACGTGCCCGCCACCGTCGCGCTGCTGCGAGTGCTCAACCGCGACCTGCGCCCCTCGCGGCTGTTCACGCCGCGCCGGCTGCTCACCGCCGCCGCGCGCGCCATGGGCGCCCAGCCCACCCGAATCCCCGCGCTCGCCCACGAGGCCGCGTCCCTCGCCGGCCAGGAGCTGCGCCGCGCCCGCCAACGCCGCCTCGGAACACGAGGTCGGATTCTCGCCAGCGTTCCCCGGACGCGTGTTCGTACGCTCGCGCCATGAGAACCGACAACCGGGCCGTCGTCCAGGCCGCGTGGCGGGCGTTCGCCACTCACGACGCCGAGCGGATCGCCGCGTTCTTCACCGAGGACGCCGAGTGGCTGGCCCCGGCGGGAAACGCGACCGCGGCGGCGCTCGACGGACCCAGCCACATGATCGGACGGGACGCGATCGTTCGCTTCCTGTCGCGGGACTTCTCGCGGCTTTTCGTCCGCGACGTCACGGTGGACTTCCGGGGCGTCTACGCCGATGGTGACCGGGTCGTCGTGGAGGAGACGATGAGCGCGACCCTCGTGAACGGAAACGCGTACAGCAACGACTACTGCTTCGTGTTCGAGTTGCGGGACGGGCTGATCCGCCGGGTCCGCGAGTACATGGACACCGCGCGCGGGCACCGCGACATCTTCGGTGACACGACCGCGTCCGGGCTACCGGAACTCGTGCACGACCTCGATCGGGCCGACCAGGTGGGTGTTGAACTCGGCTAGTTCCTCGGTCGTCACGGGCGGTTCCTCGCCGGATCCCATGCCTGGCGGCGGAGATCCTCGGCCTGGTCCTTGGTCAGGCGGGAGGCGGCACCGCAGTACGTGCACTGGATGGAGTGCTCGGTGCGGACCGGGAACAGCGGCACGAAGAACAGCGTGAACTTGGTGACCACCCGGCTCAGCGGATGCGCGCACGAGTTGTGGCAGTGCGCGCAGACCAGGGTGAGCATCGCGAGCTGCTCGGCGTAGCCCTTCAGTCCGAAAATGATCAACATCCGCCACACCCCCTCCTACCACGGTAGCCGGGGCCGTACCCGCGCCGTACTCGAATACGGTGCCGGCGCGGCGGCGTACGGTTCGTGGGTGGGCGTCGAGATCTACACGGACGGGGCGTGCAGCGGCAACCCCGGGCCCGGCGGCTGGGGCGCGCTGCTCCGGTACGGCCGCCACGAGAAGGAGATGTACGGCGGCCAGTCCACCACCACGACCAACAACCGGATGGAGCTGACGGCGCCGATCATGGCGCTGGAGAGCCTGACCCGCCCGTCCGAGGTGGACATCTACACCGACAGCAGCTACGTCCGCAACGGCGTCACGATGTGGCTGCCCCGGTGGAAGCTCAACGGGTGGGAGACGCGCGGCAAGCAGCCGGTCAAGAACGCCGACCTGTGGCGGCGGCTCGACGCGGCCGCCGCCGCGCACCGGGTGCGCTGGCACTGGGTCAAGGGGCACGCCGGGCACCCGGAGAACGAGCGTGCCGACCGGCTCGCGGTCAGGGGAATCCAGGAGGCGCTCGCGGCCGGGTGAGTCAGCGCGCCTGGCCTTCGTCGGAGAGGGCCTGCGCGGTGCAGGTGGCCACGGCGTTGGTGCCCTGCGTGGTCACGCTGGAGACCAGCTCGCCGTCGACGATGATCCGGCAGCTGATCGACCCCGACCCGGCGCTCTGCACGCTGACGCTCGGCACGAAGCCGCCGGCGGCGTCGAACTCCTTGCGCCAGGGCAGCCGCACCCGCGTGACCTCGGTGACCGGGCTCGCCTGGCCGCTGGTGAAACTGACCAGGCCGGCGTACGGCGCCCCGTCCAGCTCGTAGCGCACCCGCACCAGCAGCGGCGGGACCGGGATCGGGCCGCCGGGCTGCTGGGCCGGCGCCGCCTCGGTGGGGGCCGGCGGGGCCGCGCTGGGCGGCGCGACCAGCACCGGCGCGAGCGCCCTCGGCGGCGTCATCTCGCTGAGCGCGTACTCGGAGGTGTCCACCGGACCCGAGAACGTGACCGCCGTGAACCCCACGCACGCCGTGCCGAGCACCACCGACCCGGCCGCGAGCCACGGCGTCCACCGCCGGCCCGGACCCGGATCCGGCGTGGCGGGCGGCCGTTCGGCGCAACGGGACTCGGAGGCCGGGCGCTGCCGGGGGATCAGCGCGGACACCTCCGGATACGCGCCCTGGCACGCCGAGTTACCGCGAGAACCGGAGGACGGCGAGGTGCTCATGCTCGGTCGGCCTTCCTGGCTGGACGTGGCGCGCGCTATATGTGTGATCGGCACGGCCCCCCAACGTGTTACCCGGATCACCCAGACGGCCGTCGTAGCGGTCGCCCGCCCGGAGGTCTACGCCGTAGACCGAACGCCACCGTCTACGGCGTAGACATCGTGCGTATACGGCCGTAGCCGGGCGTTGACACGCACCTCGTGTGTACGGCGTAGACGTGGGCCTGACAGGGCGGCGGGAGCGGTGCTCTAGGTTGTCCCCATGGCCCTTCGCACCGCGGACCGCATCGCGGAGCAGGCCAAGGCGATCTTGGTCGCCGAGGGCTCGGAGGCGGTCAGCATGCGCCGGGTCGCGGGCGCGGCCGGCGTCACCGCGATGGCGATATATCGACACTATCCGAACCGTGAGGCGCTGCTCGGCGCGGTGGCCGAGCGCGGTCGGGCCGATCTTGCCGAGCGCTGGCGGCGGCGCCCCCGGGAGGACAACCCGCGCGCCGAGCTGCGCGCCGTGCTCAACGCCCTGCTGGACTTCGCGCTGGACCAGCCCCGGCTCTACGCGCTGCTGCACAGCGAGCCGCCCTGGCACGAGGACGGGGTCGCCAGGGACTTCCGGTCCGACGACTCCCCCGCGCTCAACGCCGTCGTCGCGGCCATCGACGAAGGGATGCACCGGGGCGTGTTCGCGCCGGACGACGTGTGGGAGGCGGCGCTGTCGATCGTGGCGCTGCTGCACGGGCTGATCAGCCTGCATCACGCCGGTCGCCTCGGCGTGTCCGACCCGGAGTTCCGGGTGCTCTGCGGCACGGCGATGACCCGGCTGCTGCACGGCATCTCCGCCTAGGAGGGTCCTGAACAATGCCGCTCGTCGCGAGCGGCGATCCAGCCGGATGCATCGCAAGGCGGCGTCTGATTCGGAGCCCCCGATACCGCTGTTGTATCGGGGGCGACGACAACGCCGCGAGGCGCCGGCTGGGCGCCGCGCAGCAGAGCATGCATTGTTCAGGGCGCTCCTAGCCAGCCGCGTCCGCCGCCTCGGGAGCCCGCACCTCGTCGCCCCGGCGCACCACGCCGGGTCCGTTCACCGAGGCGTAGACGCCGGCGCACGCCCACTTCCCCATCCCGGTGATCTCGCGGCGGTTGTGCTTGGCGATGGTGCGCAGGGTCTGGCGGTCCTCGGGCAGGCCGTCCTGGGCGAGCGTGGTCATCACGCAGCGCATGGTCGGCATGACCACCGACACGGTGGCCTGACCGCCGACGGCCAGCTCGGCGTTCACCCAGTCCTCCTCGACGAAACGCTCACCGGGAACGTCCAGCACCAGGTTCGGGCGGTACCGGCGCGGGTCGAACCCGGCGTCGGGGGCGAGCGCGGACAGCTTGGCCAGGGTCGCGGTGGTGATCAGGTGGAGCACGGCGAGGTCCTGGAAGGTGTTGGCCGGGGCCATCGCGCCGAGCGGGATGCGGCTGACCGCCTCGCCGGTCGCCTCGTGGCCCACGGTGGTGCCCGCGATGAACTTCTCCGGGGCCAGGCCGGCGATCTCCGGCCACACCTCCTCGAACGACTTGCCCTCCGGCGGCTGGCTGACCAGCTTGACGTCCCGTCCCAGGGTGGCGGACAGGGCCGCGTCGATGTCCTCGTCGTCGCTGCGCCGCACCGCGCCGTCCGGGAACGTGATCCGCACCGGCGGCAGCGGCCCGTCCGGCGTCGGCTCGGCCAGGTAAGCGGCGCGAAAGCCGAGCAGGGCGCCCCACTTGCGCGGGTTCTTGGCGCTGGCGACCATGCCGTCGCCGGCGTCCACGACCGCGTAGGCTCGGTCGCCGGGCAACCCGTCGGCCGTGATCGAACACTCGTCCAGTGCCTCCCCCAGCATGGACTTGACGGGATAGCGGTGGATCGCCGCGACGGTGAGGCGCTCGGAGGTCATATACAGGTGTCTACCACGAAACTGCTGTTCATGTCCGATACGCACGTCCCGGCCCGGGGCCGGCGAGTGCCGGACGCGCTGTGGCGGGAGGTCGAGTCGGCCGACGTGGTGGTGCACGCCGGGGACTGGGTGGGCGTCGAGCTGCTGGACGAGCTGCAGGCCAGGGCGCGGCGGCTGGTCGGCGTGGTGGGCAACAACGACGGCCCCGACCTGCGTGCCCGGCTGCCCGAGGTGGCCACCGCCGAGCTGGACGGGGTGCGGCTGGCCGTGGTGCACGAGACCGGTCCGGCGGCCGGGCGGGAGCGGCGGTGCGCGGCCCGCTTCCCGGACGCCGACGTGCTGGTATTCGGGCACAGCCACATTCCGTGGGACACCGTGGCGCCGGGCGGCCTGAGGTTGCTCAACCCGGGTTCGCCGACCGACCGCAGGCGCCAGCCCACGCACACCTGGATGACCGCCCGGACCGCCGCCGGGCGCCTCGACGACGTGGTGCTGCACCACCTGGAGCGGCTCAGGTCGTGAGCCGTGCCCGCGCGTCGGCCTGGCGCGTCTCCACGATCGCGATCACGAGCGCGACCAGCACGAACAGGATCGCGACCAGCATCGCCGCGACCACCGCGACGCCCTGGTCGCGCCCGGTGGCCTCCAGCGTGCCGTAGTACACGCCGGCCAGCAGCGCGGTGCCGATGGCCGCCCCGATCCGCCCGCCGGTTTGCAGCGCGCCGCCCGCCGCGCCGGCCATCCGCACCGGCACCTCGGACAGCGTGAGGGTGATGTTCGGCGAGATCACCACGCCGCCGCCGATCCCGGCCAGCAGCAGCGGCCCGGCGGCCAGCCAGCCGGCGGCCGGCCCGGTGTGGATGCCCACGGCGGCCGCCGTGCCCGCCAGCCCCACCACGACGGCGACCAGCCCGTACACGGTCAGCCGCCGCCCGAACCGGGCCAGCAGCCGCCCGCTGGCCCCCGCCGAGAACGCCGATCCCACCGCGAACGAGGTCACCGCCAGCCCGGACTGCAGCGGCGTGTAGCCCAGCCCGCCCTGGAAGAACATGGCCAGCACGATCCACAGCCCGGAGAAGCCGATGAAGTAGGTCAGGCTCAGCGCCGTGCCGGTCGCGTACCCGGGCGTGCTGGTGAGCAGCCGTGGGTCCAGCAGCGGCGGGCGGACCCCACGCCGGGCCACCCGCACCTCCCAGAGCGCGAACCCGGCCAGCAGCGCCGCCGCCACCAGCAGCAGCCACCACAGCCGGCCGAACCTGTCGTACTCCAGCATCGGCAGCAGCACGGCCAGCACGCCGGCGCCGAGCAGGGCGGTGCCGACCAGGTCGAGCCGGCGGGCGAACTTCGGGGCGTGCGCGGCGTCGGTCCGGCGGCGCGGCAGCAGCCGGTAGGCCAGCGCAAGCGTGACCAGCCCGACGGGCACGTTGACGTAGAACACCCACCGCCAGCCGTCCGGGCCGCCGGCCAGCGCCAGGATCACCCCGCCGAGCACCGGGCCCACCGCGGTGGACAGCCCCACCGTCGCGCCGAACATGCCGAACGCCCGGCCCCGCTCCGCGCCCCGGAACAGGTCCTGGATCAGCCCGGAGTTCTGCGGCCCGATCATGCCGGCGGTGAACCCCTGCACGAGCCGCGCCAGTACCAGCAGCTCGAGCGTGGGCGCCGCCCCGCACAGCGCGCTGGTCACCACGAAGCCGGTGAGCGAGACGAAGAACATCCGCCGGCGCCCCCACGCGTCGCCCAGCCGCCCGGCGGGCACCAGTGCCAGCCCGAACGCGAGCGCGTAGCCGGACACCACCCACTGAACGCCGGACGGGGTCGTACCCAGCGAGGCCTCCATGGACGGCAGCGCCACCGTCACGATGCTCACGTCGAGCAGGCTCATGAACCCCGCCGCGAGGGTCACCCAGAGCGCCCGCCAGCGGCGTGGGTCCGGCGCCTGCTCCGGGGCGGCGGGACGGGTCTCCGCTCGGCGCGGGGCGGGGCGGCGGGCGGAGGTCACCCTAGGAGTGTGCGCCCTCCCCGGAGCCGTTCGCGCGCCGAGGTTCGGGCACGGTGGCCGGGGTCGGCGGGTCGTCCTCGGTGGTCTCGCTGGTCGAGGTGCCGCGCGCCTTGATCAGGCTGGCCACCGTGGTGACCGCGAGCACGCCCACGATGACGCCCAGCGAGAGCACGATGCCGATCTCCGGGACCGGCACCGGGTCGCCGCCGTTGAGGAACGGCAGGTCGTTCTCGTGCAGGGCCTCGAGCACCAGCTTGACGCCGATGAACGCCAGGATCACCGACAGCCCGTAGGACAGGTACACCAACCGGTTGAGCAGCCCGCCGAGCAGGAAGTACAGCTGCCGCAGGCCCATCAGGGCGAACGCGTTCGCGGTGAAGACCAGGTACGGCTCCTTGGTCAGGCCGAAGATGGCCGGGATGGAGTCCAGCGCGAACAGCAGGTCGGTGGTGCCGATCGCGGTCATGACCACCAGCATCGGGGTGACGAACCGCCTGCCGTCGATGCGGACCGTCGTGCGGGCGCCGTGGAACTCGTTGGTGACCGGGACCAGCTTGCGCAGGATCCGCAGCGCCGCGTTCTCCTTGTACTCCTCGTCGGCGTCGTCGTGGTTGCGCAACAGCCGGTACGCCGTGACCAGCAGGACCACCGCGAACAGGTAGAACACCCAGCTGAAGTGCGCGATCGCGGCGGCCCCCAGCGCGATGAACGCACCCCGCATGAACAGCGCTATCACGATGCCGACCAGGAGCACCCGGTGTTGGTGCTCGGCCGGGACCTTGAACGCCGACATGATGATCACGAAGACGAACAGGTTGTCCACCGACAGCGAGTACTCGGTGACGTAGCCGGCGAAGAACTCGCCCGCCGACCCCCCGCCGGCGAATATCCAGACGCCGACGCCGAACAGCACCGCCAACGCCAGGTAGAAGATCACCCATCTGGTGGCCTCGGCGAGGGACACGGCGTGCGGGTTGTGGTCCACCACGAACAGGTCGACCACGACCACCGCGAGAAGCACGGCGATCGTGACCAACCACAACCACACGGGAACGTTCATGGCGAGACGCCTTCCGGACGAGAGCATCGGTCTACGACCGAGGTCTCTCCCGCCGGCGCTTTCGTGCTCACTCCGACCGATGACACCGGGCGCAGCGGCGCCGTGTTGACGATGTCATCGCGCGAGGGATACTCCCCTTGGCTATACCCGTGAGTGTTACCTAAGAACGGGCTGTGCGCCAGCCCTGGACACCCGGACGTGAGTGCCGACACCTGTGACATTCGGCTAGTTCGGCGCTGTGCATGATGGTGGCCATGATCCTGGAGATCGCGGAGCTCAGCATCCAGCCCGGCCGTGAGGACGACTTCGCCGCCGCCTACCGACAGGCCCGCCCGCTGGTGGCGGCCACCGAGGGTTTCCGGTCCGCCCGGATGACCAGGGGCATCGAGTCGCCGTCGACGTTCGTCCTGATCATCGAGTGGGACTCGGTGGAGGCGCACCTGAAGGGCTTCCGCGAGTCCGAGCGCTTCACCCGATGGCGGGAGCTGCTCGGGCCGTACTTCGCCGCCGACCCCCAGGTGCGGCACACCGCCGAGATCTGACGCCGGCGGCCGCGGCGGCTGTGGATATCTTCAGCGTCCCCTCAGCCTGTTCGCATACCGTCGTGTGGTGTCCTCGTTCACGACCCGGCTCCGGCTCACCCGAGGTCGGGTCGCCACCATCCTGGCCGTCCTCGCGCTGCTCGCCGGCACCGTCACCGTGCTGGCCGTTCGCGGCACCGGCCCGGCCGACGTGTCCACCCAGGACCTGCGGCTGACCGTGCCGGGCGGCCCGGGGCAGCCGGCCACCGTGGCGCTGGACGCGACCCTGTACCTGCCGTCGCGGACGCCGGCGCCCTCGGTCCTGGTCCCGCACGGGTTCGGCGGCACCAAGGCCTCGGTGGACGCGGACGCCCGCGAGCTGGCCGCGCGCGGGTTCGTGGCGCTGGCCTGGTCCGCCAGGGGCTTCGGCACCAGCACCGGCCAGATCGCGCTGGACTCCCCCGACCACGAGGTGGCCGACGCGTCGCGGCTGCTCGACTACCTGGCCACCCGGCCCGAGGTGCGCCTGGACGGCCCAGGCGACCCCCGCGTCGGGGTGACCGGTGCTTCCTACGGCGGCGCGCTGGCGCTGCTGCTCGCCGGCTACGACCACCGGGTGGACGCGATAGCCCCCGTGATCACCTGGAACGACCTGTCCCAGGCGCTGTTCCCGAACGCCGCGCTGCCCGCACCGGCGCCTGCCGCCCTGACCCCGGCGGCCACCGCGTTCGGCCCGGACGGGGTGTTCAAGCGCTCCTGGGCGGGCATCTTCTTCTCCGCCGGGCTGAACACCGGGCGGACCAACCGAGGACCCACCGGGATCGCGCCGGAGGCCACCCCCGGCGGCGGCCGGAGCACCTCGGCGCAGGCCCAGGACGAGGCCGCCGACGCCGAGCAGCGGGAGGCGGTGCTGTCCTCCGACCCGAGCCGCCGCGACGCGGCCGCGAACCCGCCGACCGTCTGCGGCCGGTTCGTGCCGGCGATCTGCACGGCCTACGCCGAGGCGGCCAGCACCGGGCGGGTCAGCCCGGCCACCGCGGAGCTGCTGCGCCGGTCCTCCCCCGCCAGCGTGACCGACCGGATCGCCGCGCCGACCCTGCTCGTGCAGGGCGAGACCGACACGCTGTTCGGGCTCGACCAGGCCGACGCCACCGCCCGCCAGATCGCGGCGGCCGGCGGCACCGTGGACGTGATCTGGTTCGCCGGCGGTCACGACGGCGGCGCGCCCGGGCCGGTGGTGCGCGAGCGGATCGGCGCCTGGTTCGACAGGTACCTGGACGGTCGGACGGACGCCGAGGCCACCCCCGGCCTGAGCTACGCCGTCCAGGGCGGCGTCCGCACCGAGAGCCGCAACACCCCGACCGTGCGCACCGTCAGCTCGGACCGCTACCCCGGGCTGACCGGCCCCGACCCGGCACCGGCCCAGCCGCTGCCGCTGCGCGGCGACCCGCGGGTGGTGCTCAACCCGGCCGGCGCCAACCCGGCGGCGATCACCTCGGTGCCCGGGGTGGGCGGCGCGCTGGGCTCGCTGTCCGGGCGGTTGGCCGCGATCACCTCCGAGCTGCCCGGCCAGTCCGCCGGGTTCAGCACCGACCCGTTGAACGGGCAGCTGCTGATCGCCGGCTCGCCCCGGGTGCGGATCCAGGTGGCGCCGGTGCCCGGCCAGCCGGCGGGCTCGGAGGCCGTGCTGTTCGGCAAGGTCTTCAAGGTCGCCCAGGACGGGCGGCGCACCCTGCTCGGCGGCGCGGTCGCCCCGATGCGCGTCCCGATGCCCGCCGACGGCTCGCCGGCCCAGGTGACGGTGACGCTGCCCGCCGTGGTCGCCCCGATCGAGGCCGGCCAGCGGCTGGTGGTCTCGGTCAGCACCACCGACCAGGCCTACGCCGGCGCGAACCAGCCCTCGGTGTGGCGGATCGGGCTGGCCGGCGGCGCCGGGGAGGTCGCGGTGCCGGTCGTGCCCGGCCGCAACGTCACCGCGAACACCGTCCCGGCCGCCCCGGCGGTGGGCATCGGCCTGATCCTGGCCGCCGCGCTGGTGGCCTGGCTGGTCGCGGTGCTCCGGCGCCGCCGGCGGCGGGCGGCCGAGGTCCGCGCGCTGACCGGCTCCGAGCTGCCGCTGGTGATCGACCGGCTGCGCAAGTCGTATCCGGGCGGGGTGACGGCCGTGAACGGGGTGTCGTTCACCGCGAGGCCGAACCAGGTGCTCGGCCTGCTCGGCCCCAACGGCGCCGGCAAGACCACCGTGCTGCGCATGCTGATGGGCCTGATCCATCCCAGCGCCGAGAGAAGCGCCAGCGGAACGAGCATCAGCACGGGGGAGATCCGCGTGTTCGGCCATCCGGTCGGGCCGGGGGCGCCGGTGCTGTCCAGGATCGGCTCGTTCGTGGAGGGGCCGGGCTTCCTGCCGCACCTGTCCGGGGCGGACAACCTGCGGCTGTACTGGGCGGCGACCGGCCGGCCGGCGGCGGACGCGCACGTGGAGGAGGCGCTGGAGATCGCCGGCCTCGGCAACGCCGTGCACCGCCGGGTCCGCACCTACAGCCAGGGCATGCGCCAGCGGCTGGCCATCGCGCAGGCCATGCTCGGCCTGCCCGACCTGCTGGTCCTCGACGAGCCGACGAACGGGCTGGACCCGCCGCAGATCCACGCCATGCGCGAGGTGCTGCGCAACTACGCCCGCGACGGCCGCACCGTGCTGATCTCCAGCCACCTGCTCGCCGAGGTGGAGCAGACCTGCGACCACGTCGTGGTCATGCACCGGGGCACGGTGGTCGCCGACGGCACGGTCGCCGACATCATCGCGGGCGGCAGCCAGGCCAGCTTCCGGGTGGACGACCCGGCGCGGGCCGCCGAGGTGCTGCGCGGGGCGTCCGGGGTCAGCGCCGTCGAGGTGGACTCCGGCAGCGTGCACGCGGACCTGAACGGGATGCCCCGCGCGGACGCCGTCGGCCGCCTGGTCCAGGCCGGGGTCGCGGTGTCCGCCGCCGGCCCCAGGCGCCGGCTGGAGGACGCGTTCCTCCAGCTCGTCGGAGAGGACACCACGCCATGACCGCGAGCACCGCGGACGCCGCGCCCGGCTACCGGCCCGGCCAGACCCTGCGGGTGCGGGTGGAGCTGGTCCGCCAGCTCAAGCGGCGGCGCACCCAGGTGGCGCTGGCCCTGGCCGGGCTGCTCCCGATCATCCTGTGGATCGCGTTCAGCCTGACCAGGAAGGGTCCCGCGACCGGCTCGGTGACGCTGGTCGACCTGGCGCAGACCAGCGCGCCGAACTTCACAGTGTTCGCGCTGTTCGCCTCGGCCGGGTTCCTGCTGGTGGTCGCGGTGGCGCTGTTCTTCGGGGACACGGTGGCCAGCGAGGCGTCCTGGTCCAGCCTGCGCTACCTGCTCGCCTCCCCGGTGCCCCGCGCGCGGCTGCTGCGGCAGAAGGCACTGGTCGCCGGGCTGCTGTCGATCGTGTCACTGGTGCTGCTGCCGGCGGTCGCGCTGCTGGTCGGCTCGCTGGCCTACGGCACCGGCGACATGGTCAACCCGACCGGCGAGTCGCTGCCGTTCGGCCAGGCCGTGACCCGCCTGTTCATGGCGGCCGGCTACATCGCCGTCTACCTGTTCTGGGTGGCCGGCCTGGCGCTGCTGCTCTCGGTGGTCACCGACGCCCCGCTCGGCGCGGTCGGCGGCGCCGTGCTCGTCTCGATCGTCTCGCAGATCCTGGACAGCATCACCGCCCTGGAAGGCCTGCGCGACTACCTGCCGACGCACTACGGCTACGCCTGGGCCGAGCTGCTCACCGACCAGGTCGACTGGGGCAACATGACCCGGGGCGTGTTCTCCTCCCTCGCCTACGGCACCGCGTTCTGCGCGCTCGCGGTCTGGCGCTTCGCCACCAAGGACATCACGTCCTGACCCGTGCCGCTCACGGCCTGCGCAGCCGGGCCAGCACGTCGTTCGCGGCCTCCATGTGCAGCATGTGCCCGGCGTCCACCCGGAACAGCTCGACGCCGTCCGGCACCGGGAGGATGCGGTCGGCGCCGCCCCACACGACGGTGACCGGGGCCTTCACCCCGGCCAGCAGCGCGGGGGTGTCGATGGCCTGGCGGTCGCCGTCGAGCAGGGTGGCGAGCAGGGTGGACAGCGCGGCCGACACCCCGTCCAGGCGCTTGTACTTCAGCAGGTCGTCCACGAGCTGGCGGGTGACCTGCGAGGGGTCCGCGAACAGCCGCCCGAGCAGCGGTTTCAGCTCGCGGCGGGACGCGGCGGCGGCGAAACCGCGCAGGTACTCGACGTCGGCGTCCGGGCCGAAGCCGGCGGGGGCGAGCAGGTCCAGCGAGGCGACCCGGTCGGGGGCGCGGGCGGCCACCGCGGCCACGACCGCGCCGCCGAGCGAGTGCCCGACCAGGTGCGCGCGCTCGGCGCCCACCGCGTCCAGGAAGCCGAGCACGGTGTCGGCCAGGGTGTCCAGCGAGCCGTCGCCGACGTCCTTGCCGGACGCGCCGTGCCCTGGCAGGTCCAGCGCGTGCACGGTGTGCGACTCGGACAGCGGCTGCTGGACGAACAGCCAGGAGTTCTTGTCCCCGCCGAAGCCGTGCACCAGCACGAACGGGTCGCCGCCGCCCTCGCCCATGGTGACGTAGGAGATCGTCCGGCCGCCGACCTCGACGGTGGCCGGCTCGATCTCGTCCTCACCGCCCAGCTCGCCGGACTCCAGCTGTTCGCGCGCCTGGGCCACCACGGCCTCGACCTCGCCGTCGGGCACGTCCGCCGGGGCCACCACCGCGAGCGTGGCCCCGACCGGCAGCTCCACGCCGGTCTCGGCGACGATCCGGCGCAGCAGCCCCTCCTGCGGCGACTCCAGGGTGCCGGCGATCTTCTCGGTCTCGATGTCGGCCAGGTCGTCGCCCTTGGCGATGGTGTCGCCCTCGGACACGAACCAGTCGATGACCTTGCCGGTCTTCATCGACAGGCCCCACTTGGGCATCGTGATCCGCTCGATGCGGTCATCCATGGGCCATCACGGCCTTCACCGCGTTGGTGATCTTCTGCGCGTCCGGGATGTAGAGGTCCTCCAGGGAGTCGGCGAACGGGACGGGGGTGTGTGGCGCGGTCACCATCTGGATCGGCGCGCGCAGCGACCCGAACGCCTCCTGCGCCACGGTCGCGGAGATGTCGCTGGCCAGCCCGCACCTCGGGGTGGCCTCGTCGACGACCACCAGCCGGCCGGTGGCCTCCACGCTCTCCAGGATCGTGTCGGTGTCCATCGGGCTGGTGGTGCGCGGGTCGATGACCTCGCACTCGACGCCCTCGCCGGCCAGCGCGGCGGCGGCCTCCACGGCGGTGTGCACCAGCTTGCCCACCGCGACGACCGTCACGTCGCCCCCGTCGCGGACCACGTTGGCCTCGCCGAACGGGATCGCGTAGCTCTCCTCCGGCACGTCGCCGGTGGTGTCGTAGAGCATCTTGTGCTCGCAGAACATCACCGGGTCGTCGTCCCGGATGGCCTGGATGAGCAGCCCCTTCGCGTCGTACGGGGTGGACGGGGCGACGACCTTCAGCCCGGGGATGTGGGTGAAGATCGGCAGCAGCGACTGGGAGTGCTGCGCGGCCGCCCGCAGCCCGGCGCCCCACATGGTGCGGATCACCACCGGGGTGACGGCCTTGCCGCCGAACATGTAGCGGAACTTCGCGGCCTGGTTGAAGATCTGGTCGAAGCAGACGCCCATGAAGTCGATGAACATCAGCTCGGCGACCGGACGCAGGCCGCCGGTGGCCGCGCCGATCGCGGCGCCGATGAACGCCGACTCCGAGATCGGGGTGTCCATCACGCGGCCGGGGTACTTGCCGTACAGGCCCTTGGTCACGCCCAGCACGCCACCCCAGGCGTCCATCTCGCCGGGCGAGCCGGTGCCGCCCACGTTGTCCTCGCCGAACACCACGACCCGTGGGTCACGCGCCATCTCCTGGTCCAGCGCCTCGTTGATCGCCTCGCGGTAGCTGATCGTGCGTGCCATCTTTTAACCCTCCGGATCAGTACGAGACGTAGACGTCGGTGAGCAGTTCGGGCGCGTCCGGTTTGGGGGACGCCTTGGCCTCCTCGACCGACCTGTCGATCAGGGCGGCGACCTCGGTGTCGATCGCGTCCAGCTGTTCGGCGGTGAGCTGGGCGCTGTCGGTGACCCTGGCCCGGAACCGCTTGAGGCAGTCCAGCTTCTCCCGGGCGTTGGCCACCTCGTCGCCCCGGTAGAGCTGCTGGTCACCCTCGAAGTGGCCGAAGTAGCGGGTGAACTTGACCTCGATGAGCGTCGGGCCGCCGCCCTCGCGGGCCCGGGCCACCGCCTCACCGGCCGCCTCGTGCACGGCGAAGAAGTCGAACCCGTCCACGATCACGCCGGGCATGCCGAAGGCGGCGGCCCGGTCGGCGATGTCGTCGGTGGCCACCGACCACGCCGACGCCGTCGCCTCGGCGTAGCCGTTGTTCTCCGCCACGAAGATCGCCGGCAGGTTCCAGACCGTGGCCAGGTTCAGCGACTCCAGCGTGGTGCCCTGGTTGGACGCGCCGTCGCCGAAGAACGCCACCGCCACCCCGCCGGTGCCGAGCTGCTTGGACGCCAGCGCGCGCCCGCAGATCAGCGGCGGCCCGCCGCCCACGATGCCGTTGGCGCCGAGCATGCCCTTGGACAGGTCGGCGATGTGCATCGAGCCGCCCTTGCCCCGGCAGGTGCCGTTCGCCTTGCCGTAGATCTCGGCCATCATGGCGACCACGTCCACGCCCTTGGCGATGCAGTGGCCGTGGCCCCGGTGGGTGGAGGCGATGGCGTCGCGGTCGTCGAGGTGCATGCACACCCCGGTCGCGGACGCCTCCTCGCCGGCGTACAGGTGCACGAAACCGGGGATGTCCCCGCCCGCGAACTCCTCGTGCACCCGTTCCTCGAAGTCGCGGATGGTGCGCATCATCCGGTAGGCGTCGAGCAGATGTTCCGGCCCCAGCTCGTGGGTCCCGGTTGTCGGCATCGTTGCTGTCACCGTCGTACCCCTTTCGGTAAGAGTCAGTTCATCGCCATGCCGCCGTCGATCATGATCGACTGGCCGGTCATGTAGTCGGAGTCGGAGCTGGCCAGGTAGGACACGAAGTTGGCCACGTCCTCGGGGGTCTGCACCCGGCCGAGCGGGACGGCGTGCACGTAGCGGTCCCTGGCCTCGCCCTTCGCGGTGCCCAGGTAGCCGCGCAGCCGGTCGTCGATCAGGTCCCACATGTCGGTGCCGACGATCCCGGGGCAGTACGCGTTGACGGTGATCTGGTGCGGGGCCAGCTCCTTGGCCGCCGCCTGGGTCAGGCCCCGGACCGCGAACTTGGTGGCCGAGTACGGACCGAGGTAGGCGGCCCCGGCGTGCGCGGCGACCGACGCGGCGCTGATGATCTTGCCACCGCCGCCCTGGGAGATGAACCGCTCGGCGGCCGCCTGCATGCAGTAGACGACGCCGTTGACGTTCACGTCGAAGATCCGCCGCAGGTCCTCCGGCGTGGTCTCCAGCACGGTGTTGACCTGGACGATGCCCGCGTTCGCCACCATCACGTCCAGCCGCCCGAACGTCTCGGCGGCGCGCGCGACCATGCCGAACACCGCGTCCCGGTCGGTCACGTCCCCCGGCACCGGCAGCGCACGCCCGCCGGCCGCCTCGATCTCCTTGCCGACGGCCGCCGCGGACTCCGGGTTGACGTCGTTGACGGCCACCGCCAGCCCGTCCGAGGCCAGCCGCAGCGCGATCGCCCGCCCGATCCCCCGGCCCGCCCCGGTGACCACCGCAACCCTGCCGCTCATGACAACCCCCTCGGTGAGACCAAGATCTTCACGTGCTCGTCCTTGTGCTCGATGAGCTGCCGGAACCCGCCCTCGACCAGCTCGTCCAACCCGATCCGCCCGGTGATGAACCGGCCGGCGTCGACGGTGCCGTCGGTGAGCAACCGGATGGTGTCCGGGTGGTCGTCGCGGTAGGCCAGCGAGCCGACGACCGCGACCTCGGACATCACCAGCGAGTTCATCGACACGGTGGCCGGCTGCCCCCAGATGGCCACGTTCACCACCGTGCCGCCGGGGCGGACCGACGCGATCGCGCTGGCCAGCACCGCGTCCAGGCCGGCGCACTCGAACGCCACCTCGGCGCCGGCACCGCCGGTGAGGTCGCGCACGGCGGCCGGTACGTCCACCTCGGTCGGGTCCAGCACCACGTTCGCGCCGGCCTCGGGCGCCTTGCCCTTGCGCGCCGCCGCCGGCTCAACGGCGATGACCTGCCCGGCGCCGGTGGCCCGCAGCGACGCCATGGTGACCAGCCCGATCGGGCCGGCGCCGAACACCACGGCGGTCGCGCCCTCGGGCAGCGCGGACAGCCGCACCGCGTGGTAGCCCACGGCAAGGGGCTCCACCAGCGCGCCGATGTCGGTGTCCAGCCCGCCCAGCGGATGGACCCACCGCCGGTCCACCACGCACCGCTCGGCGAACCCGCCCTGCGCCCCGGACAGCCCGACGAACCCGAGCGAGCGGCAGATGTTGTAGCGGCCCTCCAGGCAGGCCGCGCAGTGCCCGCAGACGTAGTACGGCTCGACGGCCACCCGGTCGCCCACGCTCACCCCGTCGACGCCCGCGCCCAGCTCGGCGACGGTGCCGGCGAACTCGTGGCCCATCACCACCGGCAGGGTCTGGCCGGTGAGCGGGTGCGGGCTGCCGGGCGGCGGGATGAACAGCGGCCCCTCCAGGAACTCGTGCAGGTCGCTGCCGCAGATGCCGCACCAGTCCACTGACACCTTGACCTGGTTGGGTCCGACCTCGGGTTCGGGCACCTCGTCGATGCGGATGTCGCCGCGTCCGTGGTAGCGCGCCGCCTTCATCTGCCCTCCAGGGTCGAAACCGCCAACGACTCGGACGCCACCAGCAGGCCGCGCTCGGCGGCGGCGGCCAGCACGGCCCTGACGTCCAGCACGGTCGGGCCGTCCGGGGTGAGCGTCACGGTGACCGGCGTGGCCGGCCCGAACTCCAGCTCCCGCTCCCCGTCCACCGCCACCGTCCCTCGGCTGACCGCGCTGGTCAGCGGCCTCCCGGCGGTCATGGCGGCCACGTCGAGCACCCCGACAGGGGCGAGCACGCCAGGGGCGATCGGGGCCAGCACCCGGCGCGGCGCGGTGGCGATATCGCCGGCCAGCCGGACCAGGACGCCCCCGGCATCGGTCCGCGCGACCGGCGCGAGCAGGCCGGCGATGCTGGACAGCCCGATCGCGTGCGGCTCGGCGAACGCGCAGTACAGCTCGCGCAGGGTGCCGACCTCCCACAGCGCGCGGGCGCCCACGTGGGCCACCGTGGACACGCACACGTCGACCAGGGCCAGCTCCTCGGCCTGTCCGCGACGCACCTTCAGCGCCTTGGCCCGGTAGGTGACCTCCTCGCGCGGCACCCGCCCGGTGGCCAGCAGCGCGGCGGCGGCGCCGGCCACGGTGGCCTCCCACATCTCCGGGAACGCGTTGTTCGTCCCGGTGGACAGCGGCAGCACCGGCAGGTCGCCGCACTCGGCGGCCGCCGCCCGCACGGTGCCGTCGCCGCCGAGCAGCACCAGCACCGCCACGCCGCGCTCCCGCATCGCCCGCACCAGCGCCCGGGTGTCCTCGGCCGTGCCGGACGCCTCCCCCAGCTCGCAGAACTCCAGCTCGGGCCACCGCCCGTCCCGGGCCCGGCGCTTGGCCTGGGCGCGCAGCACCCCGGCCGCGACCCCCATGGCGTCGGTGGACATGAACACCCGCTGCACGCCCAGCGCCCCGGCCGCCGCGATCAGCCGCAGCGCCATGTTGGTCTTCTCCGCGTTCGGGAACACCGACGCCCGCGCGACCAGCCGCCTGATGTCCCGCCCGGACATCGGGTTGGCGATGATCCCGATGGCGGAGCCCGGCACGACCGGCAGCGGCGGCGGCGCCGTCCGCCCGTCGCCGTTCCGACTTCCGTGGTCGAGCACTCGCCGCCCCTTATGCCGCCTGTGGCCTACCTCACCGCGGCGCCCGCGCGCCGGCAACGGTTGCAGTCCGGTTGCACCTGAACCCGTGAGTGGCTAGGGCCGTCATAGCGGCCCTAGCCACTCACGGGTTGAGTGCGCGGACCCCGGGCGCGGCGGAGCGGGCCACGAACGCGCTGCCGGCCAGCCCGGTGGTCCGCGCCTCCACCCACGGGGCGATCCGGTACGGACGGGCCTGCAGCAGCCCGCCCAGGGTGCGGCGCAGCCGGGACAGCTCGGCGCGGACCGTGACCAGGTGCTCGCCGTCGCCGTACAGCGCCCGGCTCAGCTGGGCCGCGTTCATCCCGGCCGGGCCGGCCAGCGCCAGCAACAGCAGCACCTCGGCGTGCCGGGTGGACAGCGGGTGCAGCCAGACGCTGGTGCCCTCCACGATCGCCCGGGGCGGCCGGTGGTCGAGCTCGAGCAGCAGCCGCATCCGGCGCGGCGCCCGCCCGGGGTCCTCGGCGCGCAGCAGCCAGCCGCCGGGGACCGGCTCGGGCTGGCACACGCCGATGCCGTGCACCGCCAGCGGCTGCCCGGGCCGGGGCGCGGGCACCCGGTCCAGGCTGGGCATGCCGGTCACGGCGGCCACCCAGCCCTGGTCGTCGACCACCAGGCCCGGTCCTCGGGCGGCGGCCAGCAGCGGGGCGCCGACCGTGCGCAGCGTCTCCAGCCGGCGCTCGTGCTGGTGCCACAGGCTCGCCTCGGCCAGCTTCACGGCGGTGCAGACCAGCGCGACGGTCGTCGGGTGCACCGTCTCGGCCAGGCCGCTGACGTCCACGGCGCCGATCAGCTCGCCGGTGCGCGGGTCGTGCACCGGGCAGGCGGTGCAGGTCCACGGGTGGTGGGTCCGAACGAAGTGCTCGGCGGAGAAGATCTGCACCGGCGCCGCCTCGGCCAGCGCGGTGCCGATCGCGTTGGTGCCGACCATGCCCTCCGACCAGTCGGCGCCCTCGGTGAACCCCAGCCGGTCGGCCCGGTGCCGAACCGCCGGCGCGCCCTCCCGCCACAGCAGGATGCCGTCCGCGTCGGTGACCACCATGACGTGCCGGGCGTCGTCGGCGATCGAGGTGAGGCTGGCGCGCAGCTCGGGCAGCACCCTGGCCAGCGGCGTGGACAGCCGCCGCTGCTCGACCTCGTCCAGGGACACCTGGCCGGGCGGGTCGCCCTGGTCCGGGCTCACCCCGTGCCCGCGCACCCGTCGCCAGGACCGCTCCACCAGCTTCCTCGGCCGGGCCGGTGGCCGGTCACCGGAGAGCAACGCGTCGTGCACCTGGGCAAGCAGGCGCGCATGCCGGCCGAGGTCCACCCCGGGCCGGACCGCGCAGACACCGTCGTCCACCAGCATCCCTCCGAGCGGCCGCCGGCCACCGCGCGCCGCCCGCGCCTCAGCCTAGGTAGCCCGCGTGACCTCCGCTATAGCCCGCTCAGCCGCACCCTCCTCGGTGCGTGCGCGCGGGCGCGGCGGGCGCGGGGTACCGAGCAGGACGCCGCCCACGATGACCGCGCCGGCCACCAGCTCCACCCAGCTCGGCCGCTCGCCCAGCACCAGCGCGGCCAGCCCCATGCCCACCACCGGCACCAACATGCAGTACGGCGCGACGGTGCCGGCCGGGTACCTGGTCAGCAGCGCGGTCCACACCCCCAGCCCGAGCACCGTCGCGCACAGCACCAGGTAGCCCAGCGCCGCCAGCCCGGCCCACCCGCCCGGTGTCACCGCCGAGGCGAGCGCCTCCCCCATCGCCCCCGGCCCCTCCACGGCCAACGACAGCGCGAACAGCGGCACCGGTGGCACCACCGACATCCAGAGCATGAACCGCATCGGCTCGGCCGGGTCCGCCCTGCGGCTGCACAGGTTGCCGAACGCCCAGCTCAGCGCCGCGAGCAGGCCGAGGACGAGCGGCAGCGCCGGCGCCACCGCCGAGCGGGCCACCGCGATCGCGGCCAGCCCGCCCACCGCGAGCAGCACCCCGGTGACCTGGCGCCGGGCCAGCCGCTCGCGCAGCAGCACGGCCCCGAGCAGCACCGTGAACGGCGCCGCGGCCTGCAGCACCAGCGATGCCAGCCCGGTCGGCAGGCCCAGCTTCATGCCCATGAACAGGAACGGGAACTGCGCGGTGCCGAAGAAGAAGCCGTAGCCGACCAACCACCGCCACCTGACGTTCGGGCGGGGCACCAGCAGCACCGTCGGCACCGCGATCACCAGGAACCGGACGGCGGCCAGCAGCAGCGGCGGGAAGTGCTCCAGCGCGATGTGCATGGCCAGGAAGTTGCCGCCCCACAGCACCACGACGAGCAACGCAGCCAACCGGTCCCGCACCGTCACCTTCCCACCGTTGGTGAGCTCAACTGAAAAGACAATCAACAAGAAGTTGGCTGGCACTTTAGAGTTGCTTCATGGACGTTCGCCGGCTGCGCATCCTGCGTGAGCTGGCCGACCGGGGGTCGGTGTCGGCCGTCGCGTCGGCGCTGTCGTTCACCCCGTCCGCGATCTCCCAGCAGCTGCGCACCCTGCAGGCCGAGGTCGGCGTGGCGCTGACCGAGCCGGCCGGGCGCGGGCTGCGGCTCACCGACGCCGGGCACGCCCTGGTCGCCCATGCCGACGCCGTGCTGGCCGCGCTGGCCAGCGCCGACGCCGCCGTGGAGCAGTACCGCTCGCAGCCGCGCGGGGTGGTGCGCATCGCCATGTTCGCCTCGGCCGCCCGGCTGCTGCTGCCCGGGCTGCTGCGCCGGGTCGGCGAGCTGCCGCACGTCGAGCCTCGGTTCAGCGACGTCAACATGACCCCGCCCGAGGTGCCGGCGCTCACCGCCGACTTCGACCTGGTGGTGGCCCACCGCGACGAGCACGCCCCGCCGTTCGCCTCGGACCGCTGGGACGTCACGCACCTGCTGCGCGAGCCGCTGGACGTGGTGCTGCCGCCGAGGCATCCGCTGGCCCGCCGCCGCCGGCTGCGGCTGGTCGACCTCACCGAGGAGTCCTGGATCAGCGTGCAGGAAGGTTTCCCCGTGGACGACGTGCTCCGTTCGATAGCGCTGCGCACCGGCACCGAGCCGAGGGTGGTGCAGCGGATCAACGACTTCGGCGTGACCGAGGAGCTGGTGGCGGCCGGGCTCGGGGTGGCGCTGCTGCCCCGCTACTCCACCGACGACCGGGGCGGGCGGCGGCTGGTGCGCCGCGAGCTGGCCGGGGTGCGCGCCGCCCGGCACGTCGAGGCGGTGACCCGGCGCGGCGGGCTGTCCAGGCCGGCGACCCGGGCGGTGCTGGACGCGCTGCGCGCCGAGACCGACCAGGTGCGGCGGTCCGGGCGGTGACCGAGCACGCCGAGGACCCGTTTCTGCACCTGCCGTTGGCGCGGGCCAGGGCGGTCACCGCGCCGGACGGTTCGCTGGTGCACGAGCTGCCTCGGGTGCGGGGCGGCGGGATGGCGTTGTGCACGCTGCCCGCCGGCGCGGTGTCCCGCCCGATCCGGCACCGCACGGTCGACGAGGTGTGGTTCGTGCTCGCCGGCCGGGCCGACTTCTGGCGCGCGGCGGACGGCCGGGAGGAGGTGCGCGCGGTCGGCGCGGAGGACAGCCTGCGCATCCTCGCCGGCACCGCGTTCCAGTTCCGGACGGTCGGGCCGGCGCCGCTGCGCGCGCTGCTGCTCACCGCCCCGCCGTGGCCCGGCGAGGACGAGGCGGTATTGCTCGAGCACGGGCGCTGGCCAGGGCACTAGAGTGCTGTCGTGGCTGGCAGCGCGGCATCGACCCCCGACGAACGCAGGCCGGTGATCGACGAGCTGGCCGATCATCCGCACCCGGCGGTCAGCCGCGCGGCGCTCGCCGCCCGGCATCCCGCCTGGGGGTTGGCCACGGTCTCGTTGCTGGCGGTGGGCCTGGTCGCCGGGTTCATGTCGCTGGGGCCGTTGGGCGCGACCATCAAGGGCTGCACGGCGGTGGCGGAGCGGCTGGTGTGCTCCGCGCGGATGCACGCCATCGTGGTGGTGCTGCCGATGGCCTCGCTCATCGCCGGCCTTGCGGTGGCGCTGGTCGGCGGCCGGGTGGCCATCCGGCTGGGCCGCTCGCCGCTGCTGGCCGCGGCCGCCGGCTGGGTGGTCTTCCTGGCCGGCATGGTGACGGCGTACGCCATGGGCGGCGTGATCTGAGCGGGTCCGCTCCTGCTCAACGGCCGGTGGACAGCCAGGTGAAGGCGTCGGCGTAGAAGCGGGCGGTCTCCTCGGGCCGGTCGTCGCCGTAGAGGTCATCGCCGATCCGGTAGCCGCGCCGGGAGAAGACGTAGGACAGGAACCGGTACGGCGGCCGGTAGGCCGCGACATCGGCCGGCGCGATGCGCAGCGACACGCCGGGGTGCACGGGCGTGATCGTGTCTTGCTCGTAGACGGGGTCCAACGACGCGATCAGCCAGCGGCCGTCGCGCCGCTCCACGCGAAAGTAGAGACGCGCCGCCGAGGCAAGGTCGACCTCGACGTCGTCGACGACCGTGCGCACCTCGATCACCGCCGGAAGCTCCACGAACGCGCGGCCGTCCTGCTGGTGCACCACGGGCGGGCTCAGCCGGTGCCGGGCGGTATCGCCTCGGGCGGCCATCTTCTGTGACTCGGCGATGAACTCGGCGCCGCCGCCTCGGAACCAGCTCAGACGGATGGCGGCATCGTCGGCGTAGCACGGCCGCATCCGCTCCCACCAACCTCGGTCACGTCCCTGGCGCTCCTTGAGCACAAGCTGCGTGATCTCGGTGATCTCGTCCATGCTTCTCCCGACGTCGAACCTGGACTCCGCACAGTAACGTCGGATCGCCCGGAGTGGCCGGCGCGGCGGGCGCTAGAGTGCCGGCCGTGGCAGGTGGTGGCGGCGCCGGGGTGGGCGTGCTGCCCGACCTGCTGCCCGGTCCCGCCGACCCGCCGGCGCGGGTGCTGTTCTGCGGCATCAACCCGGGCATGGTCTCGGCGGCCACCGGGCACCACTTCGCCCGGCCGGGCAACCGGTTCTGGCCGGCGCTGCACCGCTCCGGCTTCACCCCGACGCTGCTGCGCCCCGACCAGCAGTCCGTGCTCCCCTCCCTCGGCCTCGGCCTGACCAACCTGGTCGCGCGGGCCACCGCGCGCGCCGACGAGCTCACCGCCGACGAGCTGCGGGCCGGCGGTGAGCGGTTGCGCGAGCTGACCGAGCGCCTCCGCCCGGCCTGGTTGGCGGTGGTCGGCATCACCGCCTACCGCACGGCGTTCGGCCGGCCGAAGGCGGTGGTCGGCCGCCAGGACGAACGCCTCGGCGACACCAGCATCTGGGCACTCCCCAACCCGAGCGGCCTCAACGCCCACTGGACCCTGCCCACCCTCGCCGACGAGTTCGCCCGACTGCGCGCCGCCGCCTCCGCCTAGACCGCACACCCGGTTCGTGCCCGGCACACCTGCTCCAGCGCGTGTGCGGCGCGCGAAGTTGGTGTGCGGGCAGCAGCGGCGGCGGCTAGGCGGGTACGGCGGGGCGGTTGCGCCAGGTCAGCCAGAGCAGGACGTAGACGGCGACGGTGGCGATGACGTAGCTGGCGCCGATCACCTGCTGGACCGGCGACCAGGTCAGCTCGAGGCCGGCGGTCACGTCGTGCGGCATGAACTGGAACGGAGCCACCACGAACACCACGGCGAGCACCCCGGTGACCGCCGCCCACAGCCGCGACCCCGCCCGCCACGCGGACACCCCGCCGACCAGCAGCGCCGGGGCCACCCACACCCAGTGGTGCGACCACGAGGTGGGCGAGGCCAGCAGCGCCACGCCGGCGACGGCCATCAGCGCGAGCGGCCGGGGTGACCTGCGGATGACCGGCACCGCGAGCAGCAGCACCGCCGCGGACAGCGCCAGCCACGCGACCTTCAGCTCCAGCCCGCCGACACCTGCCCTGGCGAGCACCGCCTGGAACGTCTGGTTGGTGAAGAACGGCGAGCCGCTCACGCCGCTGACCCCGGACATCCCGCCGCCCCAGTACCGCTCTGACGCCCCCGGGGCGACCAGCGCGCCCACCCCGGTGGCCACCGCCGCGCTCACCGCCGCGGTCACCGCCGCCCGGTAGTCCCGCCGCAGCAGGAAGTACAACACGAACGCCGCCGGCGTCAGCTTGACCGCCGCCGCGATGCCGATCAGCAGCCCGCGCGGCCACCGGGTCCGCGCCGCCAGGCAGTCCACCGCCACCAACGCCATCAGGATCAGGTTGACCTGACCGAACCGGAACGTCTCCAGCACGGGCTCCAGCGCCAGCGTCAACGTCAACACCGCCGACCCCGCCGCCAACGCCCCCGCGCGCCCGCCCGACGGCCACAGCCGCCGCAGCACCACGTACACGGTGACCGCCAGCGACATCAGCGACGCCACGAACAGCGCGACCCACGCCACCGTCCACCCGGTCACCGCCAGCGGCACCATCAACAGCGCCGCGAACGGCGGATAGATGAACGGCAGCACCAGCCCCGTACTGGTCGGCGGCAACGCCCCGTAGATGTCCCCGCCGCTCAGCCACACCTGAACCCCGAGCCGATACACCTCCAGGTCCAGGAAGTACCCGTGCAGATGCACCAACAACGCCACGATCGCCAGCGCCAGCACCGGTAGCGACACCCGATAGATGAGCCCCGGCCGCTCCCGCAACCGCGCCCCGAGACCGCCGACCCGAGCGCGCACCGTGCCAACCGCCGCAGTCACAGCCCGGGTTCCCCGCTCCCTCTATCCCTCGCCTACTCCCACCCCACCGTATCGCCGCACCCCATACCGCCGACCGTCCGCCCCCACGGCACGAGTTATAGCCAGGCTGCGAGATCTAGCGGGCGTCCAGGTGCGTGCATCGCAAGGCCGAGCGTCCCGACGCGTGCTCAGCACGCGAGGGGCGGGAGAACGCCGCGAGGTGCGTGCCTGGGCGTTCGCTAGCTAGGAGGCCGCGTCCATGCCTCGCAGCTCCTTTTTGAGCTCGCCGATCTCGTCCCGGAGCCGGGCCGCCAGCTCGAACTGCAGGTCGCGGGCGGCCGCGAGCATCTGGTCGGACAGCTGCTGGATGAGGTCGGCCAGCTCGGCGCGCGGCATGGACGAGGTGTCCCGCCCGTGCACCACGCCGGAGCTGGCCCGGCCGGGCTCGCCGGCGGCGCGCTTGCCCCGGGACTGGTTGCGCCCGGAACCGCCGACCGGGACCTCGTCGGACTCCCGGTACACCTGGTCCAGGATGTCGGCGATCTTCTTGCGCAGCGGCGTCGGGTCGAGGCCGCGCTCGGTGTTGTACGCGATCTGCTTGGCCCGGCGGCGTTCGGTCTCGTCGATGGCGCGCTGCATGGACTCGGTGACCGTGTCGGCGTACATGTGCACCTGGCCGGAGACGTTCCGGGCGGCCCGGCCGATGGTCTGGATCAGCGAGGTCTCCGAGCGCAGGAAGCCCTCCTTGTCCGCGTCCAGGATGGCCACCAGGGACACCTCGGGCAGGTCGAGGCCCTCGCGGAGCAGGTTGATGCCGACCAGCACGTCGAAGTCGCCCAGCCGCAGCTGCCGCAGCAGCTCCACCCGCCGCAGGGTGTCCACCTCGGAGTGCAGGTAGCGGACCCGCACGCCCAGCTCGAGCAGGTAGTCGGTGAGGTCCTCGGCCATCTTCTTGGTCAGCGTGGTGACCAGCACCCGCTCGTCGCGCTCGGCGCGGACCCGGATTTCGTGCACCAGGTCGTCGATCTGGCCCTTGGTCGGCTTGACCACGACCTCCGGGTCGACCAGGCCGGTCGGCCGGATCACCTGCTCGACGAACTCGCCGCCGGTGCGCTGCAGCTCGTACGGGCCCGGCGTGGCGGACAGGTACACCACCTGCCCGATCCGGTCGGCGAACTCCTCCCAGGTCAGCGGGCGGTTGTCGCAGGCCGAGGGCAGCCGGAAGCCGTACTCGACCAGGTTGCGCTTGCGCGACATGTCGCCCTCGTACATGCCGCCGATCTGCGGCACCGTGACGTGCGACTCGTCGATGACCAGCAGGAAGTCGTCCGGGAAGTAGTCGAGCAGGGTGGACGGCGCGGTGCCGGCACCCCGGCCGTCGATGTGCCGCGAGTAGTTCTCGATGCCCGAGCAGAACCCGACCTGGCGCATCATCTCCACGTCGTACTGGGTGCGCATCCGCAGCCGCTGTGCCTCCAGCAGCTTGCCCTGGCGCTCCAGCTCGGCCAGCCGCTGCTCCAGCTCGGCCTCGATGTCCCGGATGGCCCGTTCCATCCGCTCCGGGCCGGCCACGTAGTGCGTGGCCGGGAAGATCCGTACCTCGTTCACCTTCTTGATCACGTCGCCGGTGAGCGGGTGCAGGTAGTAGAGCTCCTCGATCTCGTCGCCGAAGAACTCGATGCGGATCGCCAGCTCCTCGTACGCCGGGATGATCTCGACGGTGTCGCCCCTGACCCGGAAGGTGCCGCGGTTGAACGCCATGTCGTTGCGGGTGTACTGCACGTCGACCAGCGCGCGCAGCAGCGCGTCCCTGTCGATCTCGGTGCCGACGCCGAGCTGCACCGAGCGGTCCAGGTAGGACTGCGGGGTGCCCAGGCCGTAGATGCAGGACACCGACGCGACCACCACCACGTCGCGCCGCGAGAGCAGGTTCATCGTGGCGGAGTGGCGCAGCCGCTCGACGTCGTCGTTGATCGACGAGTCCTTCTCGATGTACGTGTCGGTCTGCGCGATGTACGCCTCGGGCTGGTAGTAGTCGTAGTACGACACGAAGTACTCGACGGCGTTGTTGGGCAGCATGTCGCGCAGCTCGTTGGCCAGCTGGGCGGCCAGCGTCTTGTTCGGCGCCATCACCAGCGTGGGCCGCTGCACCCGCTCGATCAGCCAGGCGGTGGTGGCCGACTTGCCGGTGCCGGTGGCGCCGAGCAGCACGACGTCCTGCTCGTTGGCGCGCAGCCGGCGCTCCAGCTCGTCGATGGCGGCCGGTTGGTCGCCGGCCGGCTGGTACTCGCTGACCACCTCGAAGCGGCCGTCGTCCCGGGGGATCGCCTCCACCGGGCGGGTGTCCGAGTGCGCGGTAACTGGGTATTCGGTCGCGAATGCCACGGTATCGAGGGTAAGCCTTCGGTCTGACAGTATCTGAGTCGATGCACCCGCCGAAGGTCGAGACGTTCGACGTGCGCGCCCGTACCAACACCGACCCGAAGGGGTTTATTCGCCCGGTCGAGGAGTACCGGGTCGAGCCGTTCGGCCTCTACCTGATGCGGCCCATGCAGGACCACCCGAGGGTGGACTGGATCGAGTCCTGGCTGCTGCCCGCGCAGGGCATCCGGGTCACGGACTGGGGATGGCGCCCCGGCCACGAGCGTGACCAGGACTTCTACCTCGACATCGCGGACATCGAACGCGACGGCGACGTCTGGCGGACGGTGGACCACTACCTGGACATCGTGGTCCGGACCGGGCGCGACAGCCGGGTGCTCGACCTCGACGAGTACGTGTCGGCCGTGGCCGCCGGGCTGCTGGACACCGCGGCCGCCGAGCGAGCGCTGGCCACCAGCTACCGGGTGCTGTCCGGGCTGGGCGCGCACCGCCACGACCTGGACGCCTGGCTGTCCGACCTGGGGATCAGCCTGACCTGGCGCCGCCGCTAGCCCTCTGAACAGACGAAACCGCCCCGACCCGGGTGTCCGGATCGGGGCGGTTGGTCGTTCTTGCTCAGCCGTGCGGCGCCGGTTTCGGGGGCGCGTTCTCCGGCGTGGGCCGGACACCCTGCGGAGCCGCGGCAGGGGCGGGGGCCGGCCGGTGGTAGGCGGCCGGCTTCGCGTCCGAACCGTGCACCCGACTGGACTCCTCGCCGGACCCACCGGTCCCGCCGCCCGACGGGCGCTCGTCGGACCCGCTTCCGCCTCGCCCGCTCGACTCACCGGAGCCGCTGCCCCGGCCGCTGCTCGACGGGCTCTCGTCGGAGCCACCGCCGCCCGAGCCCTGCGTGGGCTGGTGCTGCGTCTTGGTCGCGGGCTTCGGTGTCTCCTTGGTGGTCTGCGTCTTCTCGGCCGGAGGCTTGGCCTCGGTCGTGGTCGGCTTCGGCTTGGGCTGCTCGGCCGGCTTCTCGGTCGTCGGCTGCTGCTGCGGCTTCTCGGCGGACGGCTGCGGCTTTTCGGCCGGCTTCTCCGCCGAGGGCTGCTGCGGCTTCTCGGCGGGCTTCTCCGAGGACGGCTGCTGCGGCTTCTCCGCCGGAGCCGTCGGGGCCGTGCCACCGGGCTGCGGCCAACCGACCCCCGGAGGCCTCGGCGTCCCGGCCGGCACGCCCGGCCATCCGCCAGGAGGCTGCGGCCCGTTGGTCGGCGCCTGCGGCCAACCGACCGGGGGCCGCTGGCCCTCACTCGGCTTCTCGGACGGGGAGCCCGGACGGTCCGGCAGCGTGCTGGGCCGGGTGGACGACGAGGGGTCCGGGCGGTCCGTGGGCCGGCCCGGGTTCGGCCACTCGACCGGCGGCCACGGGCGGTCCGTCGGCGGCTTCGGCCAGTTGGTCGGCCAGGGGCCGTTCGTCGGCGGCCAGGGGCGGTCGGACGGCGGCCACGGGTCGTCCGTCGGCGGCCGGGGCCTGGTCGTCGGCGTCGGGTGGTGGTTCCCGTCACCATCGTGGTCACCGTGGTCACCGTCGTGGTCGTGATGGTGACCGTGGTCGCTGTCCCAGTCGCGCCCACCGCTGTCGCCGTCGTCATCGTCGTCATCGTCGCGGACGTCGACAGGGCTTCCCTCGTCCGAGCTCACCGAGGAGCCCTTGGGCAGCACGGTGACGCCACCGCCCAGGCCGCGGGCGCCCGCCGGGGGCACCACACCCTGCTTGAGCTGGACCAGCGACTCACCGGGCTGGAGCACCTCGGCGACCGGCGGCGGGGCCGCGCCGGCGGGGGCCGCCATCGGAGAGGCCGGCGACAGCGCCACCGGCGCCGGCAGCGGCACGCCACCGGAGACGACGGACTGCGCGACGACGGTCACCGCGCCCAGCGCTCCCACCGTCAGCACGGCCGCGGTCGCCGCGGTCGTGGTGCGGTTCATCGAGTCCGCGCGCCGGATGACCGCGTCAACCGGAGGGAGCATCACGGACTGGGTCAGGTCTTCGTCGAGGCGGCGCAGTGCGGCAGCCCCGAGGTCGACGTTGTCGTTCACATGTCCTCCCAGTTAGCGGTGGGCGGCACTGTCGTGGGGCCCTGCGACAGGATTTCGGTCAGTTCGCGCTGCGCGTATGCGAGTCGCGCCTCGGTCACGCCGATGTCCAGGTTTTCCAGTGCGGCAATGTCGGTGAGCGGCATCTGCGCGATGTCGGCGAGCACCAGCACCCGGCGCCGGTACAGCGGCATCTGGGCGAGCGCGTGCAGCACGGCCTGGTGCTGAGGGTCGTCAGACGGCGGTACGGCGTTCTTGCCGCCGTACCTGTCGATGCCCAGCTTGGCCAGGAACCGCCGCCATTTGCGGTTGCTCCCCTGGACCGCCATGAACCGGACCCAGCCGGTCGGGTTGGGCAGCTCACGCACCTGCGACCAGCGCTGCCAGGCGCGCGAGTACGCCTCCTGCACCAGGTCCTGCGCTTCCGTGGCGTTCAGGGTGATCATGCAGAGCTGCGCGACCAGAGCGGGGTAGTTCGCTTCCAGATGAGCACCGAACTCCGCGCGCAGGTTTGACTCCGGCGCGGCAACGGTAGCTACGGTGGCCCCCGCGTCACCCAGGTACTGGGTGGCATCGTCACCCAGGTACTGGGTGGCCTCGGCGGCCATCTCCCGGTTCACGTCGTTCCCCCCTCGATATCAGCGGGCAGCCCTCGAATGCTTCGGAGATCGGCGCGGCTCGGGGGCAGACCGCGCCATCTCGGTGACGGCATGCCGGTACGGCTTCCGTCTCGTACTCGGTCTGTCGAAGGTGGCGATCCGTCCGTTACACCTTTGGGGAATCGCCCGGCACCAATTGGGCGGAGTTGTCGTCGAACGGTATCCGCCATCCGGTCGCTTGCGCCCAGGCGTCGGCCCGGGGCAGCGCGCTGTCGAACCACCGTTCCTTTGCCCGCCCGTAGTCGAAGCTGGCCCGGTCATCGGCGTGCTCGGCGGCCAGGCGGCGCTTCAGCTCCAGGTACTCCGTACGGACCGACTCGTCCGCGCGCAGCCAGTCGCGGAAGAGCAGCGCGTACCGCCATCCGGGTGAGTCGACCGCCCGCAGGTGCAGGTTCACCGGCCGCCCCGGGTCGGCAGAGGTGAAGAGCCGCTTGCGCCACCGCTCGGGGTCCGGGTTGGACGGCGTGGGGTTGTCCGACCGCAGCCACGGCACCTCGACGAATCCGGCCGTGCGCAGCGCCGGGCCGAGCGTGTCGGCGACGTCTGCGACGTCCACGGAGGCCACCCCGAGCTGGATGTCCAGCACGTCCTTGGCCGGCAGCCCGGGCACCGAGGTGGACCCGATGTGGTCCACCCGCGCGGTCACCTCGCCGACGGCGCGTTCGATCCGCGCGGCCAGCCGGGCGTACTGCTCCGGCCAGCGCTCGTCCGGCGCCACCAGCCGGACCGGCATCGGACCCCGGGGCCGGTCCAACCGGAGGTTCTCCTCGAACGGCACCAGCCGCTCCCGCCACAGCCGGTCGACGGCCTCGACCGCGGCGTCCGGAGACCCGGAGTTGTCCAGCCAGACGTCGGCGGCGGCCCGGCGGGCGTCGTCGTCGGCCTGCGAGGCGATCCGGGCGCGGGCGTCGCGGTCGCTCATCCCCCGGTTCGCGCGCAGCCGGCGCACCCGCTCCTCCACCGGTGCGCCCACCACGACGACCAGGTGGAAGCCCGGGCCGAGGCCGTTCTCCACCAGCAGCGGGATGTCCTGGACGACCACCGCGTCCGCCGGCGCGGCCGCCACCAGCTCGGCGGTCCTGCGGCCGACCAGCGGGTGGACGATGCCGTTCAGGCGGCGCCGGGCGTCCGGGTCCTCGAACACGATGGACGCGAGCGCGGGCCGGTCCAGCGCGCCGTCGGCGTCGAGCACCCGCTCACCGAACGCGGCGACCACCTCGGCGAGCCCAGGGCTGCCCGGCCGGACCACCTCGCGGGCGACCACGTCGGAGTCCACCAGCGTCGCGCCGAGCTCGACCAGCCGGCCGGCGACCGTCGACTTGCCCGCCCCGATCCCGCCGGTCAGGCCCACCCGCAACATGACGGGGACGCTATCGTGAGGACCCCGGGCGCGGTGGCACCAGGTTGGGCAGCACCCGCTGCGCCAGGTCGATCATCACCTGACGGCCCAGCTCGGGGCGGACCACGCCGTCGCGCAACATCACGGTCACCGCCGAGCGGCCGCTGGCGACCATGAGCACCGACATGCCGCGCTCGGCGAACAGGAACGTCCGCGCGGTGCCGATGGTGAACTCCTCGACGGACACGGCGTCGGACCGCTCGGCGTTGGCGTTCGTGGTCAGCTGGGCGTCGGCGGCGGCGTCGGTGGTGTACGCGGTGAGGTTCAGCTTCACGCTCGGCGTGCTGTTGCGGGCGCCGGCGGGCTGGTAGAGGCAGGTCACCCGCTCCAGCTGGCCCACGGTGGGCGCCGGCTGGCCGATCACCGCCTGTTCCTTGACGCTGTCCACCGGCTGGCCGAGCAGCGCGGACATGTTCGTCCCGGTGATCACGTCCGCGCAGTCGGCGGGTAACAGGGTGTCGCGCTGCCGGGCCGGCCCCGCGCCGGCTCCCGGCGTCGCGGAGAAGGTCGGCACCGGGTGGTCCAGGTCGCCCCGGTGGCCGCCACAACCACCGATCGCCCCACAGGCCAGCACGACCGACACCAACGCGACGACCTGGGACCGAGCACGCACATCGAGAACGTTATCGGGGCGCCGACGGATCCACCGGCGCGGCACGCCCAAAGTCCCCCGGGCATGCGAATGTCTGAAATCACACGCGAAACGGGCCGGTCACCCCTCGCGGTGAGGGATGACCGGCCCGTGTCGTCAGCGTGCGGCTCAGGCGCCGCCGGAGAGCTTCTCCCGCAGCGCGGCGAGCTGCTCGTCGCTGGCCAGCGTGCCGCCGTCGGACGAGCTCTCCGAGGAGTAGTTCGACGGGGCGGCCCCGCCCTCCTCGGTGGCGGCCTGGGCGTCGGCCTCGGCGGCCTTCTTGAGCTGCGCGATGTGCTGCTCGTAGCGGACGTGCGCCTCGGCGTACTGGCGCTCCCACTCCTCGCGCTGCTTGTCGTACCCCTCCTGCCACTCCTGGGTCTCCGGGTCGAAGCCCTCGGGGTAGATGTAGTTGCCCTCGTTGTCGTACTCGGCGGCCATGCCGTAGCGGGTCGGGTCGAACTCCGTCTCCGGGGTCATGCCCTCGTTGGCCTGCTTGAGCGACAGCGAGATCCGCCGACGGTCCAGGTCGATGTCGATGACCTTGACCATGCAGTCGTCGCCGACCTGCACGACCTGCTCCGGGATCTCCACGTGGCGCTCGGCCAGCTCGGAGATGTGCACCAGGCCCTCGATGCCCTCCTCGACGCGGACGAACGCGCCGAACGGCACCAGCTTGGTGACCTTGCCCGGCACGATCTGGCCGATCGCGTGGGTGCGGGCGTAGAGCCGCCACGGGTCTTCCTGGGTGGCCTTCAGCGACAGCGAGACGCGCTCGCGGTCGAGGTCCACGTCGAGCACCTCGACGGTGACCTCCTGGCCCACCTCGACGACCTCGCTGGGGTGGTCGATGTGCTTCCAGGACAGCTCCGAGACGTGCACCAGGCCGTCCACGCCGCCGAGGTCGACGAACGCGCCGAAGTTGACCACCGAGGACACCACGCCCTTGCGGACCTGGCCCTTGGCGAGCTGGTTGAGGAACTCGCTGCGCACCTCGGACTGGGTCTGCTCCAGCCAGGCGCGGCGGGACAGGACCACGTTGTTGCGGTTCTTGTCCAGCTCGATGATCTTGGCTTCGATCTTGCGGCCGACGTAGGGCTGCAGGTCGCGCACCCGGCGCATCTCCACCAGGGAGGCGGGCAGGAAGCCGCGCAGGCCGATGTCCAGGATCAGGCCGCCCTTGACGACCTCGATGACGGTGCCCTCGACCGGCTCGTCGGCCTCCTTGAGGGCCTCGATCGTGCCCCAGGCGCGCTCGTACTGGGCGCGCTTCTTGGACAGGATCAGGCGGCCTTCCTTGTCCTCCTTCTGCAGGACAAGCGCCTCGACGAACTCCCCGACCTTGACCACTTCGGCCGGATCGACGTCGTGCTTGATGGACAGCTCCCTGGACGGGATGACGCCTTCGGTCTTGTAGCCGATATCGAGAAGAACCTCGTCACGGTCGACCTTGACGATGGTCCCCTCCACGATGTCTCCATCGTTGAAGTACTTGATCGTCTGGTCGATGGCGGCGAGGAAATCCTCCTCCGTCCCGACGTCGTTGACGGCGACCTGGGGTGTGGTCGGGACGGTGGTGGTGTCGGTGGACATGCGGTGGGTTGCTCCGGTATGGATAGATGTTGAGGCGGGCAGTTGTCGTGGCGTGCTGTTGTTGGCGCCGCACGGAGTGTGTCTGCGCGCCGCCAGCTCCTCCAACGCTGTGTTCTGCACCAACGCTGGCGAGCGACGTTGTATTTCACGCAGCACATAAACCGATGCGGTTCCATGCTACGCGTCACCCGATCGGGCGGGCAACGGCGCCCCCCGTGCGATCCGCGCGAGCGGCCGGCGAGGATGCGCCGATGGACTCGGATGCTCGTTCCGCGGACGCTGTGCTGGGTGCGGTGGGCGTCGCCCGGCGGCCGGTGGACAGCGCCGAGTCGTCGGCCGCCAGCCGGCGCTGGTGGGACGCCGACGCCGACGACTACCAGGCCGAACACGGCGCCTTCCTGGGCGACACGGACTTCGTGTGGTGCCCGGAGCGGCTGCGCGAGTCCGACGCCCAGCTGCTCGGCGACCCGGCCGGGCTGGCCGGCGCGCGGGTGCTGGAGGTGGGCTGCGGCGCGGCGGCCTGCGCGCGCTGGCTGGCGGCGAGAGGTGCCGCCGTGGTCGGGCTGGATCTGTCGGCGGGGATGCTGCGGCAGGCGAGGCTGGCTTCCGGGCGCAGCGGGGTGAGCGTGCCGCTGGTGCAGGCGGACGCGGAGCGGTTGCCGTTCGGGGACGGGCGGTTCGACCTGGCCTGCTCGGCGTTCGGCGCGGTGCCGTTCGTGGCCGACCCCGGCCGGGTGATGCGCGAGGTCGCGCGGGTGCTGCGGCCGGGCGGGCGCTGGGTGTTCGCGGTGAACCACCCGATGCGCTGGATGTTCTCCGACGACCCCGGCCCGGACGGGCTGACCGTCTCCCAGTCGTACTTCGACACCTCGCCCTACCTGGAGGTCGACGACCAGGGCCGGGCCACCTACGTGGAGCACCACCGCACGCTCGGCGACCGGATCCGGGACATCGTCTCCGCCGGGCTCGAGCTCTACGACCTGGTGGAGCCCGAGTGGCCGGAGGACCTCACCGAGCAGTGGGGCCAGTGGTCCCCGCTGCGCGGCGCGCTGTTCCCCGGCACGGCGATCTTCTGCTGCCGCAAGCCGGGCTAGGAGCCTGCTGAAAAGCTCGGGTGTCGGACCGCTAGTTGTTGTCGGGTCGCTGCGACGATGCCGGGGTGCAGGGTCGATGTGATCCGCAGCGCGAGCTGCTTGATGTCGAGTCCGTGGCCGGGCATCTGCTGCCCGAAGGCGGGATGTTCGCGTTCCTGGCCGAACACCGCCGGGAGTTGTTCCCCGACGAGTTGTTCGCCGACCTGTTCGCCACCGGACGGGGGCGCCCGTCGGTCCCGGTCGAGCAGGTCGCCTCGGTGCTGGTGCTGCAGACCCTGCATGGCCTGTCGGACCGCGAAGCGGTCGAGGCACTCACGTTCGACCCGCGGTGGAAGGCCGCGTGCGGGCTCGCGGTCACCGACGCCGGGTTCCACCCCACCACCCTGACCTACTGGCGGCGCCGCCTCGCGGCCTCGGACCGCCCGGGACGGATCTTCGAGGCCGTGCGGGCGGTCGTCACGCAGACCGGCGCCCTGGCCGGCAGGCATCGCCGCGCGTTGGACTCCACGATCCTCGACGACGCGGTGGCCACCCAGGACACGGTCACCCAGATCATCGCCGCGATCCGCCGGGTGGGCCGCGAGGTCCCTGGCGCCAGCGAGGTGATCACCGCTCACGCGCGCGCCCACGACTACGCCCAAGCTGGGAAGCCACGAATCACCTGGGACGACGAGACCGCCCGCGCAGAACTGGTCGACGCCCTCGTCTCGGACGCTCACCGGATCCTCGGTCATCTCCCCGAGCAGGAACTCGGCCCGCGAGCAGCCGAAGCGGTCGGACTACTCGCCTTGGTGGCCGGCCAGGACGTCGAACCGGCCGAGGATTCCGACGGGCGCGACGGGCGCTGGCGCATCGCCCGGCGCACCGCCTCGGACCGGGTCATCTCAGTCGTCGACCCCGACACCCGACATGCCCACAAGACCCGCAACCAGCGCCGCGACGGCTATAAGGCCCACCTGGTGGTCGAGCCCGACACCGGCATCATCACCGCCACCACGCTGACCCCGGCGGCCGGGCCGGAGAACTCCGACGCCGCGGTCGGTATCGATCTGCTCGCAGGCCCGCGGCGGTTCGAGGTGCTGGGCGACTCGGCCTATGGGAGCGGGGACATGCTCGCCGCGCTCGCCCAGGCCGGGCATCGGGCAGTGATCAAGCCTTGGCCGCTGCACTCGCCGGTTCCGGGCGGGTTCACCGTCGACGACTTCACCGTTGACGAGATCGCAGGCGCCGTGACCTGCCCCCACGGCGTCACCGCCTCCATCAGCCCCACCCGCCAGGTCACCTTCGGAGCGCGCTGCCGCGGCTGCCCCCTGATCGCTCGCTGCACCACCTCCAAGACCGGCCGTATGCTGCGGCTACGCCCGCACGACGCGCTGCAACGCGCTCACCGCGCCGCCGCCCGAGACCCCGAATTCATCGAGGTCTACCGCCGCCACCGCCCCATGGTCGAACGCAGCATCGCCTGGCTCACCCGCGGCAACCGGCGCCTGCGGTTCCGCGGTGTCGCTCTCAACGACCTGTGGCTGGCTCACCGCGCCGCCGCGCTGAACCTGCGCCGACTGCTCGCCCTGGGCCTGCACCGCCGGTCCACCGGCGCTTGGGCACTCGCATAACCCGCGCACAGCGCCCACCCAGCGCCAACCACTCTTGACCCGGCAAGATCAGCGGCGCAGGCTCCCCAGCGGACAGGGCGACCCTCAAGATGTCGCACCCACTGGTGCTGACCCAACCCAGCGGCACCAGACCACCATGAGGCGCCCTACCCCACAACCACCCTTGTTCAGCAGGCTCCTAGCCCTTGTCGTTGACCACGAACTCGCGGCCTTCGGGGTCGGTGACCTTGATGAAGCTGCCCCACGGGTGGGTCTCCGGCTCGGTCACCGGTACGCCGGCGGCGGTCAGCCGGGCGTGCGTTTCGGCCAGGTCGGCGCAGCTGAAGCCGAGCGGGTACTGCTTGTCGGGCTCGCGGCCGAAGTCCGCGGCGCGTTCGAGCACCAGCGCGGTCTGCGCGTCCGGCGGGGTCACCTGCACCCACCGGGCACCGGGCCACATCTCCGCGTCGACGGTCTTGGCGAAGCCGAGCGTGTCGACGAAGAACTCGGCCATCACATCCTGGTCGGCCACCGCCAGCGTGACGAACCCGATCTTGCTGATCACTGTTGCGCTCCCTCGGCCGCCTGGCTCAGGCTGAACCAGTTGCCGGAGTCGTCCCGGAACAGGGCCTCGGTGCCGTAGAACCGCTCGGTGGGCTCCTGGGTGAACGTCACTCCCCTGCTCACCAGCTCGTCGTAGGTCTTGCGGCAGTCGCCGGTGGCCAGCACGCCGGGGCCGATCGCGCCCTTGGCCACCAGCGCCCTGATCTGGTCGGCGGTCTCCGCGTCGTGGCCCATGGAGCAGTCCGCGAGGATGATCTTGAGGTCGGGCTGGTCCGGCGGGCTCACGGTCAGCCAGCGGATGTCGTCCCCGAGGGCGACGTCCTCGTTCAGGGTGAAGCCGAGCTTCTCGGTGTAGAACGCCTTGGCGGAGTCCTGGTCGAGCACGTAGATGCAGGCGTGGGACAGAGCTTTGATCATGTGGCCACGCTATCCGCGCCGGCCGGGGCGACGCTTCTCCTCGATTGCTCGGTTCCGGCGACCGGGCGCGTCCAGGCCATCACGAAGCACCCCGGCACGCGCGGCTCCCCGGTGCGCCGGCGGAACTCCGACGGCGACATCCCGACCAGCTCACGGAACCGCGAGCTGAACGAGCCCAGGCTGCTGAACCCGACCAGCGCGCACACCTCGGTGACCGTGACGTCGGCGGCCCGGAGCAGGTCCTTGGCCCGCTCCACCCGCCGCCGGCTCAGGTAGCCGCCGGGCGTCTCGCCGTACACCTCCCGGAACAGCCGGGCGAAGTGGAACCGGGAGAACCCGGCCTCCCGCGCCATCGTGTCCAGGTCGAGCGGCTCGGCGTAGCGCCTGTCGATCAGGTCGCGGGCCAGCCGCACCCGGATGAGCCCGGGCACCGGGTCAGTGCGCGGCATCGTCCCAGCTGCGCCCGACGCCGACCGAGACCTCCAGCGGCACGGACAGCTCGTGCGCGGCGCCCATCTCCGCGCGCACCAGCTCCTGGACGGGCTCCCGCTCCCCCTCCGCGATCTCCAGCACCAGCTCGTCGTGGACCTGCAGCAGCATCCGCGAGCGCAGGTCGGCCTCGGACAGCGCCCGGTGCACCCGCAGCATCGCCACCTTGATGATGTCCGCGGCGCTGCCCTGGATCGGGGCGTTCAGCGCCATCCGCTCGGCCATCTCGCGGCGCTGGCGGTTGTCGCTGGTCAGGTCGGGCAGGTAGCGGCGGCGGCCGAGCATGGTCTCGGTGTAGCCGTCCTTGCGGGCCTGGTCGACCACGCTGCGCAGGTAGTCCCGCACGCCGCCGAAGGTCTTGAAGTACTCGTCCATCAGCCCGCGCGCCTCCTCGGTGGAGATCCGCAGCTGCTGGGAGAGGCCGAACGCGGACAGCCCGTAGGCCAGCCCGTAGTTCATCGCCTTGATCTTCGCCCGCTGCTCGGGGCCGACCTCGTCGGCGCCCACCCCGAACACCCTGGCGGCGGTCTCGGCGTGGAAGTCGTGCTGGGACCGGAAGGCCTCGATCAGCGCGGCGTCCTCGGACAGGTGCGCCATGATCCGCATCTCGATCTGGCTGTAGTCGGCGGTCATGAGCTCGGAGTAGGCGTCTCCGACGACGAACGTCTCCCGGATGCGGCGGCCGGCGGCGGTGCGGATGGGGACGTTCTGCAGGTTCGGCTCGGTGGACGACAGGCGGCCGGTGGCCGCGATGGTCTGGCTGTACGTGGTGTGGATGCGGCCGTCGTCGTCGATCGACTTGAGCAGGCCGTCCACGGTGACCTTGAGCCGGGTGGCGTCGCGGTGCAGCAGCAGGTGCGACAGGAACGGGTGCCCGGTCTGCTCGAACAGGTTCTGCAGGGCGTCCGCGTCGGTGGTGTAGCCGGTCTTGGTGCGCTTGGTCTTGGGCATGCCCAGCTCGTCGAACAGCACCACCTGCAGCTGCTTGGGCGAGCCGAGGTTGATCTCCTTGCCGATCTGCGCGTACGCGTCCTGGGCGGCCTGCTTGACCTGCGCGGCGAAGTCGGCCTCCAGGGCGGCCAGCAGGTCGCCGTCCACCGCGATGCCGGCCTTCTCCAGGTCGGCGAGCACGCCGAGCAGCGGCAGCTCCAGGTCGGCCAGCAGCGGCGCCCCGCCCAGCTTGGTCAGCTCGGTGTCCAGTGCGTCGGCCAGCTCGCCGACCGCGTGCGCGCGCAGGATCTCGGCGGAGTCGCGCTGGGCGTCGGCCTCCTCCTCGCCGCCGAGCAGCGAGAGCTGGCCGTCCTCGGGCTCGCCGTCGGCCCGCAGCTCGCGGCGCAGGTAGCGCAGCGCCAGGTCGGCAAGGTCGAAGCTGCGCTGGCCGGGGCGCACCAGGTAGGCGGCCAGCGCGGTGTCGCTGGTGAGTCCGGCGAGGCGCCAGCCCCGGTTGCGCAGGGCGTGGATCGCGGCCTTCACGTCGTGCGCGGCCTTGGGCGCCGCCGGGTCGGCCAGCCACTCGCCGAGCGCCGCCTCGTCCTCCGGGGTGAGCCCTGGCAGGTCCAGGTAGCCGCCCTGGCCGTCGGCGGTGGCGATCGCTATGCCGTCCACGTCCCGGCCGATCCAGCTGCCCAGCGCGCCGTGGAAGGCCAGGCCGACCCGCCGGCCGTCGCGGGCGTGCTCGGCCAGCCAGGCGGCCACCGTGCCCGGCTCGACGGCGCCGCCCTGCACCTGGAAGCCCGACTCGGCCTCGGGCTCGGCGCTGGACAGGGTGGAGAACAGCCGCTCGCGCAGCACCCGGAACTCCAGCTCGTCGAACAGCCGGTGCACCGCGTCGCGGTCCCAGGCGCGCACCGCAAGGTCGTCGGGCACCACGTCCAGCGGGACCTCCCGCACCAGCTCGGTGAGCTGGCGGTTGAGCAGCACGTTCGCCAGGTTGGCGCGCAGCGCGTCGCCGGCCTTGCCCTTCACCTCGTCGACCCGGTCGGTCAGCTCCGCCAGCGAGCCGAACTCGCGGACCCACTTCGCCGCCGTCTTCTCCCCCACCCCGGGGATGGACGGCAGGTTGTCGCTCGGGTCGCCGCGCAGGGCCGCGAAGTCGGGGTACTGGGTGGGGGTGAGCCCGTAGCGGGCGTCCACCTCGGCCGGGTCGACCCTGGCCAGGTCGGAGACGCCGCGCTTCGGGTACAGCACCGTCACCGCGTCGCCGACCAGCTGGAACGCGTCCCGGTCGCCGGTGCAGATCTCCACCTTGTAGCCGGCGGCGGTGGCCTGGGTGGTCAGGGTGGCGATGACGTCGTCCGCCTCGTAGCCCTCCACCGCGACGCTGGGCACCGCGAGCGCGGTCAGCACCTCGCGGATCAGCTCGACCTGGCCCCGGAAGTCGTCGGGCGTGGTGGTGCGGTTGGCCTTGTACTCCGCGTAGGCCTCGGAGCGGAACGTCCGCCGGGACACGTCGAACGCCACCGCGAGGTGGGTGGGCTGCTCGTCGCGCAGCAGGTTGATCAGCATCGAGGTGAAGCCGTAGACCGCGTTCGTGGTCTGCCCGGTCTGGGTGCGGAAGTTCTCCGCCGGCAGCGCGAAGAAGGCGCGGTAGGCCAGCGAATGCCCGTCCAGGAGCAGCAGCCGACGGTCGGCGTCCTCGGGTTGGGCTGTCTTTCCTGCGGTGCTGGCGGTGGTGGCGGTCACCTCGGCGAGTCTAGGCCGACCCCCTGACAACCTACGGCCGGCTCCGGCGACCGCCACCCGCGATTCAGTCGATCCGGGCCGAGGGCTCCCCCGCCGGCGGAACGGGCGGCAGCATGCGGCCCCGCAGCCGCCAGCCGTCGCCCTCCTCCCGCCAGTGCAGCTCCTCCTCGGGCGACGCCGGCGGGTCGTCACCGCGCCAGGGCTGGTGCGCCCGCCAGCACGCCCCCCACGCCCGCTCCTGCGCGTCCCACATCCGCGCCAGCCACGCCCCCAACGCCCGCAGGTCGCCGCCGAGGGTGCGCCGCGCCCCCGGCCCGCCGGCACGGCTACCCGCCGAGCTCCAGTCCCTTCCGTCCCTCGAGTCCACCCCGTAACGTGGCGCGAGCGCCGCCACGACGGCCAGTATGGCCACCACGACCAGGCCAGTCATTGTCTATCGCCTCCCTGTGGACCTATCCTGGCGAGAATTGGACCGGGCTTACAGAGCCAATTCCGAGGAAGTGGACCACGTCGATGGACGGCGACAGGCACGTGACCGGCCGCACGCTGGCCAAGCACCTGGGCCAGTGGCGCACCGCCAACTCCAGGGCGGCGTACGCCGAGCTGGCCGAGCGGGTCAAGCTGCTAGTGCTGGACGGGCGGCTGCCGGTGCGGACCCGGCTGCCCGCCGAACGCGAGCTGGCCGCCGCGCTGCAGATCAGCCGGACCACCGTGGCGGCCGGCTACGACCTGCTGCGGGAGGCCGGCTTCCTGCAGAGCAAGCGCGGCTCGGGCAGCTGGACGACGCTCCCGGACGCGCCAGGGGTCCGCCAGCTCACCCCGTTCGCGCCGGCCGGCGACAGCGCCGCGTTCGACCTGGCCTACGCCGCGCTCGCGGCCCCGCCGGACGCGCTGGCCGGCGCCATGGCCGCCGCCACCGAGCAGGTCGCGTGCCACGCCACCGGCAGCGGCTACCAGCTGCTCGGCCTGGACTCGCTGCGGGAGACGGTGGCCCGGCGGTTCACCGACCGGGGGCTGCCCACCACCCCGGACCAGATCCTGATCACCTGCGGCGCCCAGCACGCCATGGCGCTGGTGCTCAGCGCGCTGGTGTCCCCCGGTGACCGGGTGCTGGTCGAGCACCCCACCTACCCGAACGCGCTGGACGCCATCGCCCGCGAGCACGCCCGCGCGGTGCCCGTCGGGTTCACCGGGCCGGACTGGGACCTGGACACCATCGCGGCGGCCGTGCGCGACGCGTGCCCCAGGCTGATGTACCTGATCCCGGACTACCAGAACCCCACCGGCCGGTGCATGAGCCAGGAGCAGCGCGCGGAGATCGTCGAGCTGGCCCGGCGCACCCGCACCCCGCTGCTGATCGACGAGACGGTCAGCGAGATCGTCCTGGACGGGCCGGCGCCGACGCCGCTGGCCGGCCAGCTCGCGGAGAGCAGCACCTCACCGCTGATCACCATCGGCTCGGCGAGCAAGACGTTCTGGGGCGGATTCCGGATCGGGTGGGTGCGGGCGCGGCGGCCGATGATCGAGCGGATCGCGCGCGCCCGCGCCTCGATGGACATTTCCACCTCGGTGATCGACCAGCTGGTCTGCCAGCACCTGATGGCGGACCTCGGCCCGGTGCTGGCGCGGCGGCTGCCGGCGGTGCGCTCGGCTCGGGACCACCTGTTCGCGCTGATGGCCCAGCGGTTCCCCGGGTGGCGCACGGTCGTGCCGCCCGGTGGGCTCTCGCTGTGGGTGGACCTGGGCGCGCCGGTGTCCAGCGCGCTGGTGTCGTCGGCCAGCCGGCACGGCGTGATGCTCGCGGCCGGCCCCCGGTTCGGGCTGGACGGGGCGTTCGAGCGCTACCTGCGGCTGCCCTACACGCTGCCGGAGGCCAAGCTGGACCAGGCCATGGAGCGGCTCGCGGCGGCGTGGCTGGCGCTGTCCGACGCCGGCGCCCCGACGCCCGGCTGGCCGGACCTGGCGGCGGCCGAGGTGGCCTGAGCCGGCGCCGTCGTGAGCTGCCTTAGGCTGCACTGATGTCGATCCGTCCGCAGGACCCGCCCGTCGAGGCGCCGTCGCCCGACTTCTCCGACGAGCAGCTACCCGCCCGGATGGGCATCGAGGTGACCGAGTCCAGCCGCGAGCGCGTGGTGGGCACCATGCCGGTGGCCGGCAACCGCCAGCCGTTCGGCCTGCTGCACGGCGGCGCCAGCGGCGTGCTGGTGGAGACGCTCGGCTCGCTGGCCGCCGCGCACTACACCCTGCCCGAGCGGTTCCCGGTCGGGCTGGAGCTGGCCTGCACGCACCACCGGGGCGCCACCGAGGGGCTGCTCACCGGCGTCGCCACCCCGATGCACGTCGGCCGGACCACGTCCACGTTCGAGGTGGTGATCACCGACGAGCGCGGCCGCCGGACCTGCACCGGCAAGCTGACCTGCCTGCACCTGGACCGTCGGCCGGGTCCAGCGTGAGCCCACAACGCCAAGTGCTCACCTGACCAGTGCTCACGCACTTCACGCCGAGCGCAGCGAGGCAGGTATCACGACCTGACCGCTCAGGCCCGCGTCCGGTAGGGCGGCCAGCCCCAGACTCCGCGCAACCGGGCGTGCACGGCCAGGCTGACCACCGCCCAGAAGATCGGGAAGATGGGCCAGAAGAACACCATCCCGCTGGCCACCCAGCGGGTGAGCACGGCCGTCGCCAGGGCGAGCACCAGCACCAGGTGCACCCCCAGCGCCACCCTGTCGCCGCGGGTCAGCTCGCGGCGCGTCGGCTCTTTCGGAGCGGGCGGTGGGGCCGGTAAGTCGGCCACCAGCGGTTCCAGCTCGTGGCGCATCTTGGCCCGGTAGACGGCGGCCAGCCGCTCCTCCAGCTCGTCCATGGTCAGCCGGCCCTCGCCGGCGGCCTCGCGGATGGTGCCGGCCGTCCGCTCCCGCTCCGCGTCGGAGGCGCGGACGCCCACCTGGTTCGCTGTGCTGTTCTCGTCCATGACGACATGCTGCGCGCCTCTGGGCCGGGTGCGCGTCGTCGCGGCGGAGGCTCCTGACCAGGCCGGCGTACGGTGCCGGGAGTAGTCGTACCGTCCACTCCGGCCCGACGTCATGTCGCCGCGGGGTGGCTACGGTTTGAGCGTGAGCCCACAACGCGACGCACCCAGCACGATGAGTGCGAACGCGCGTCACGCCGAGCGCAGCGAGGCCGGTGTCACAGTGAACGCTTCCCGAGCCCGGCTGCTGGGGCCTGTCGTGTTCGCCGTGTTCGTCCAGCTCATGGGCAGCTTCGGCGCGGCGGCCAAGCAGCCGACGGCCCGCCCGCTGGACGCCGTCGCGGTGGCGCTGCTGCTGGTCGGGCCGCTGGCGCTGCTGGCCAGGCGGCGGTACCCGATCCCGACCCTGGTCACCACCGTGGCCGCCCTGCTCGCCTACCTCGGCCTCGGCTACGCGTACGGCCCGATCGTCGTCTCGTTCGTGTTCGCGCTGGTCAACGCGGTGATCAAGGGCCGGAGGCGGGCCACCTGGGTGGTCACCGGGATCACCTACCTGGCGATGGTCGCGATCAGCTGGCTGCGCGGCCACGGGTTCAACTGGTGGGCGGTGTCCGGCCTGGCGGCCTGGCTGCTGGTGCTGCTCACCATCGGCGAGCTGGTGCGCTCGCGCTGGGAGCGCCAGGCCAGGGAGCGGCGCGAGCGCACCGAGGCCGCCGAGCGGCTGGCCACCGAGGAGCGGCTGCGCATCGCGCGCGACCTGCACGACGTCCTCGCCCACCACGTGTCGCTGATCAACGTGCAGGCCGGCACCGCGCTGCACCTGCTCGACGAACAGCCCGGCCTGGCCAGGGAGGCGCTCACCGCGATCAAGGCGTCCAGCAAGGAGGTGCTGGTCGAGCTGCGTACCATGCTCGGCGTGCTGCGCCGGGTGGACGAGCAGGCCCCCCGGGCGCCCACCGCGGGCCTGGCCGGGCTGGACGAGCTGGCCGATCGGCTGCGCGCCACCGGGCTGCCGGTCACCGTGCGCCGGGTCGGCGAGGCGCGCGCCCTGCCCACCGCCGTGGACACCGCCGCGTTCCGGATCGTCCAGGAGGCCCTGACCAACGTGCACCGCCACGCCGGCGACGCCACCGCGACCGTGCTGGTGGACAGCTCCGGCCCGGCCGTCGTGGTCCAGGTCGACGACGACGGCCGGGGGCCGGGGCCCGACAGCGGTGTGAACGGAGGCGGTGGCAACGGCATCCCCGGCATGCGGGAGCGGGCGGCGGCGCTGGGCGGGCGGCTACAGGCCGGAGAACGCCCCGGCGGCGGTTTCCGGGTGCGCGCCGAGCTGCCACTCCCGCCCGCCCAGGAGACACGATGATCAAGGTACTGCTGGTCGACGACCAGGCGCTGGTCCGCGCGGGCTTCCGCTCGCTGCTCGACGCCCAGCCGGACATCACGGTGGTCGGCGAGGCCGGCGACGGCGCCGAGGCCGCCCGGGTGGCCGCCGAGACCCGCCCGGACGTGGTGCTGATGGACATCCGGATGCCCGGCACGGACGGCCTGGAGGCCACCCGGCGGATCGTGGCCAACCCCCGGCTGGCCGGCGTCCGGGTGCTGATCCTGACCACCTTCGACGAGGACGAGTACGTCTTCGAGGCGGTGCGCATCGGGGCCAGCGGGTTCCTGGTCAAGGACACCGAGCCGGTGGAGCTGCTGCGCGCGGTGCGGGTGGTCGCGGAGGGCGAGGCGCTGCTGTCCCCCGGCGTGACCCGCCGGCTGATCGGCGAGTTCGCCCGCCGCGCCCGACCCGGCCGGTCCATGCGCGAGCTGGACCTGCTCACCAGCCGGGAGAAAGAGATCGTCGCGCTGGTCGCGGAGGGGCTGTCCAACGACGAGATCGCCCAGCGGCTGGTGGTCAGCCCGGCCACCGCGAAGACGCACGTGAGCCGGGCGATGATCAAACTCGCCGCCCGGGACCGCGCGCAGCTGGTGGTGCTCGCCTACGAAACCGGCCTGGTCCGCCCCGGCTGGTCGTGAGTCCGTGAGGCCGTGAGTGGCTAGGGTCGCTATGGCGGCTCTCCAGTCTCATGAGTTGTGTCGCATGGTGTGTCTCAAGGCATGTGTCGCTTGATCGACGCTATGACGGCTGGTCATGGCGCGAAAGCAGGCGATGATGCGCTTCCTGGACGCGATGTTGGTCGCCGAGGTGAAGATCGACAATGTGGCGGAGTGGTGCCGGGCCAATGGGGTCAATCCGCGCACGTTCTATCGGCATCGGGCGCGGGTCGCGGCCGAGGGCGAGTGGCGGGAGCGGTCGCGGCGGCCACGGTCGAGCCCGACCGCCACCTCGGGGGTGGTGGTGGCCGAGGTGTTGCGGCTGCGCGAGGTGTTGGC
>NZ_JIAI01000021.1 GCF_000620785.1 Actinospineispora acaciae DSM 45401
GCCGCCTGTCCACAACCAAAACCGAGTACGACCACACCCACGACTACCGCCACGGCGGACCCACCATCCAGATCAACGGCGGCAACGTCTGCAACCACGACCACGACCTCAAAACGAAGGGAGGCTGGCGACTCGAACAACCCGAACCCGGAACGTTCACCTGGCACACCCCACTCGGCCAAACCCACACCACCCAAGGCGAACCCATCATCACCCCACTACCCGAGCCCGACGACGACCCAGACCCACCACCGTTCTGAACGCACCTCGGCGAAGCGAGACGTCAGCAACTGGCCAACCGTTGGCCTGTCGTTGTTAATGCATGTGCACTACTGTCTGATGCGGTCGACGTAGACGACGGGGAAGGGCGGTAGGCGGCGATGGCGTGGGACTTCTCGACCGAACCGGAGTTCGAGGCGAAGCTGGAGTGGATGCGCGGGTTCGTCCGCGACGAGATCATTCCGTTGGAGACCCTGGAGCTGGACTGGGAGACGTTCGCGCGGATCACGGCGCCGCTCAAGGAGCAGGTCAAGGAGCGCGGGCTGTGGGCGGCGCACCTGCCGCCCGAGCTGGGCGGGGGTGGGTTCGGGCAGGTCAAGCTCGGGCTGATGCACGAGATCCTGGGGCAGTGCCGGTATGCGCCGGGGGTGTTCGGGAACCAGGCGCCGGACTCGGGGAACGCGGAGCTGCTGGCCATCGGGGGTAGTCCGGAGCAGAAGGAGCGGTGGATGCACCCGCTGCTGCGCGGGGAGCTGCGCAGCTCGTTCTCGATGACCGAGCCGGGCGCGGGGGCGGACCCGACGATGTTGACCACTCGCGCGGTGTTGGACGGCGACCAGTATGTGATCAACGGGCACAAGTGGTTCTCGACCAACGCCTCGCGGGCGGACTTCCTCATCGTGATGGCGGTGACGGATCCGGACGTGAGCCCGTACCAGGGGTCGTCGATGATCGTCGTTCCGACGGACACGCCGGGGGTCAACATTCTGCGCGACATCCCGGTGATGGACCATCCGCTGCACGTCGGGCTGGATGCGGGGCACGCCGAGGTCGTCTACAACGACGTGCGGGTGCCGAGGGAGAACCTGGTGGGGAATCCGGGTGACGGGTTCCGGCTGGCGCAGCAGCGGCTCGGGCCGGGGCGGATTCATCATGCGATGCGGTGGCTGGGGCAGTCGCGGCGGGCGTTCGACATGTTGTGCGAGCGGGCGGTCAGCCGGCACGCGCACGGGTCGCGGCTGGCGGACAAGCAGATGGTGCAGGACTGGGTGGCCACCTCGGCGGCGGAGATGCAGGCGGCCCGGCTGATGACCCTGCACGCGGCGTGGACGATGGACCAGGTGGGGGCCTCGAACGCGCGCATCGAGATCGGCATGATCAAGTATTGGGGCGCGCGGGTGCTGCACGACGTGATCGACAGGGCGATCCAGGTGCACGGGTCGCTGGGGTTCTCCGGCGACCTGCCGCTGGAGCAGATGTACCGGTCGGCCAGGGCGGCGCGGATCTACGACGGCCCGGACGAGGTGCACAAGGAGTCGGTGGCGCGGCGGATCCTGCGCGGCTACGCCCCGACCGAGGTGCCGACCGAGCACGTCCCGACCCGCCGCGAGGCGGCCCGCCGCAAGTTCGCCGAGCAGCTCTCGCTGGCCACCGCGAACGCCTGAGCCCCGATGCGATGACCAGCTCGACGAGGGCGTCCGACCAGGATCGTGTCACCGATCCGGACGGGCCGGGGGACGGCACGGTGGCCAGGTTGCGGCGGACGGCGGAGCGGTTGTTCGCGGCGCACGGCGTGGACGGGGTGTCGCTGCGGCAGATCACCAGGGACGCCGGGCAGCGCAACGTGACGGCGGTGACCTACCACTTCGGCTCGCGGGACGGGTTGTTGCGCGCGGTGCTCGGGCATCACCTGGAGCACGTGCGGGTGCGGCACCAGACGCTGCTGGAGCGCTACCGGGAGGACCCGCCGGCCGAGCCGGGCGACCGGCTGCGCGAGCTGGCCGACGTGCTGGTGATGCCGCTGTGCGCCGAGCTGGACTGCGCGGACGGCGGGCCGGAGTTCCTGCGGGTCGCGGCGGAGGTGGTCAACCGCAGCGACTGGATCTTCGAGCCGGGCAGCCCGATCGCCATGTTGATCTCGCCGAACCACGGGTGGGCCGAGCTGGTGGAGCCGTTCCTGTCGGCCGACGCGGCGGGGCGGCTGCACCGCAGGTTCGCGGCGATGCGGTTCGTGTACGTGGAGCTGGGCCGCCGGGTGCGGCAGCCACCGCCCCGGCGGGACGACAGGCTGTTCGCCAGCCAGCTCACCGACCTGGTCGCGGCGCTGCTCACCGCCCCGCTGAGCGCGCGGACCCTGGAGCTGCTGCGCAAGCGCACAGACACGGAAACGGCCAGCCGATCCTGAGGCCGGCTGGCCGTTTCCGTAAATGCGGTACTACGCCGGGCCGGTCAGGGTGCGACCGGCCCGGGGGTCACCCGGTGAGCGCGGGGAGGTTGCCGGTGAGGCTGCTGGCGTCCGGCAGGCCGGCGCCGCCGAGCGTGTCGGTCGGGGCGTCCGACTTCTTCTTGTCGCCCTTGTGCTCCTTGCCGTCGTCGCCGCCCTTGTCGGCGGTCTTGGAGACCGTGCCGGCCACGTCGTCGGTCGCGGGCAGGTCGGGCGTCGCGGCGAAGGCGGTGCCGGTGCCCAGGATGACGGCCCCGCCGGCGATGGCGATGGCCAGGGTGTTACGCAGACGTCGCTGCATGCTGTCTGTCCTCTCGGGGGTTGTGTGCATGTGTGTCTGGTGTGACAGCGGAGGCAATGCTAGAGGAGGCCATGTGGGTGATTGCACGCGGTACCATCACACTCATTTGGAGCACGGCCTCCGGGGGAGCGATTGCCTCGGACAGAGTAGGACATCCGGGATGGATGTGGTAGATCACCGCCGCTCCCGCAATCCCGCCCGGCAAATGTGACCGACCGTCAGCGGACGGTCGCGGGCCGTCAGCCAATCAGCGCCAAAGGGCGTCAAACAGGTCCTGGCCGATGCTTTTGAGCGCCTCGGCGTCCAGCTCGTAGTAGACCATTCGGCCCTCGCGGCTGGTGCGGACCAGGCCGGCCTCGCGCAGTCGGCGGAGGTGGCGGGACACCTGGGGCTCGGCCATTTTGGTGTACTGAGCGAGGTCAACGGTGGTGCGCCGACCTCGGAGGACTTCTCGACAGATGCGTACCCGGGACGGGTCGGCGAGCGCCCTGATCCGCCGGTCGACGTCCTCGAACGAGGTCTCCCGGCGGGAGCCGACCGGGTACTGGATGGCGATCGGCCGCCCGCGCACGTGTTTGATCGTCACGTGCGGGCCGCCGTGGGCCGAGGGCAGCAGCACGCAGGGGTCGTCACGAAGGCGCGCGGTGGCGTCATAGAGCTTGTCGAAAACCACCCGATGGGGGTCATGCGCCTCCTTCGCGGTGGGGGTGATCCGGGCGATCGCGGCCAGGCCGTCGCGGTCCAGCTCGCGGCGGCGCCGGTCGGCGTCCTCACGCAGGACGGGCGCCACCCGCCGCCACTCCGGCTCGAACACCCGCCCGCCGAACCGCGACAGGAACGCGACCAGCCGCCCGCGCAGCTCCTCCGGGTCGTCGACCAACCGCTCGGCCAGCGCCAGCCGCTCCGGTGACATCCGCCTGGCCTGCTCGATGAACGTGGCCCTGACCGCCGAGGGGGTCTTGCCGTCGACGATCGCGGCGGCGGCCATCGCGGCGAACGAGTCGAGGGCGAGCCGCGAGACGGCCGCGAGCTCGGCGTCCAGCCCGCGCTCGGCGCCCAGGCCGGGCCCGGGCTCGAACGGGAACAGGAACCGGGCCCGCCGCGAGCCCCACATCGGCGCCCATTCCCGCATCTCCGCATCCAGGTCGTGGCTCAGCGCGGCGCGCGCGGACCGGGCGAAGGACCGGCTGTCCGGGTGGTGTCCGTGATCGTTGAGGGCGTGCAGGCAGGCGCACAGCTCGGCCAGCGGGGAGACCCGCACGGCGCAGCGGTCAGCCGTCGAACCCGACAGGACCACGGTGACCGCCACGGCTCATGGTAGGCCGCCGGCGAAGACGTAGGCACCGTCGCGGGGCACGCCGAGCATCAGCTCGCCGGGGTCGACCCGCGCGGTGTGCCTGGCGAACAGCGTGTGACCGCCGCAGTCCAGCTCGTACTCGTACCAGGAACCGGAGTAGAGCCGCTTGGTCAACTTCACCGGCAGCGCGTTCTCCGAACCCGGCAGTGCGAACCGCTCGGTGCGGATGCCCAGCGTCACCTCGTCGCCGGCCCGGTGCGAGCCGTCCCGGACGTCGACGGACAGCTCCGTCCCGGTGGCCTGCACCCGCAGCCGCACGCTGCCGTCGCGGGCGGACAGCACGGTGGCCGGCAGGAAGTTGCAGCGGCCGATGAAGTCGGCGACGGCCGGGATCGCGGGCCGCTCGTAGATCTCCTCCGGGGTGCCGAGCTGCAGGACCTTCCCGTCGCGCAGCACGGCTATCCGGTCGCTGAGGGTCAGCGCCTCGGCCTGGTCGTGGGTGACGTAGACCGTGGTGATGCCGACCGAGCGCTGCAGCTCCTTGAGCCAGGCGCGGGCCTGCTGGCGCAGCTGTGCGTCCAGGTTGGACAGCGGCTCGTCGAGCAGCAGCAGGGTCGGCGAGTAGACCAGCGCGCGGGCCAGCGCCACCCGCTGCTGCTGGCCGCCGGACATCTGGTGCGGGAACCGGGACCGGCAGTCGCTCAACCCGACCTGGCCGAGGACGTCGTCGATGCGCCGGTCGCGCTCCTCGCGGGGCAGCTTGCGCAGTTTCAGCGGCAGCTCCAGGTTGGCGGCCACCGTCATGTGCGGCCACAGCGCGTAGGACTGGAACACCATGCCCAGGTTGCGCTCCTCCGGCGCGAGGAACGTCGAGCCGTCGGAGTACACCAGCGAACCGGCCGCGATCCGCCCGCCGGACGGCGCCTCCAGCCCGGCGATGGCCGCGAGCGTGGTGGACTTCCCGCAGCCGCTGGGGCCGAGCAGCGTGAAGAACTCACCGTCCGCGACAGTGAACGACACGTCGTCCACGGCCGCCCGCCCCGCCCCGGGGTACCGCTTGGTCAGGTGCTCGACGATGAGCTCAGGCATGGGCATTCACCTTGAAGGTTCGACCCGCGAGGAACACGACCAGCGCGGTGATGGCGATCTGCAGGCAGGACAGCGCGGCGACGGCACCGGTGTTGCCGTTCGACCAGAGGATCAGCGAGGTGGTGCCGATGACCTCGCTGTCCGCGTTGCCCAGGAACACGGCGGCGGAGTACGCCTTGATCATGGTCACGAACACCAGCAGGAACGAGGTGAGCAGCGCGGGTGCGAGCAGCCGCGCGAGCACCCGGCTGAACGTGCGCCACCAGTCCGCGCCCACCGACCGCGCCGCGTGGTCCAGCTCCTCGCCGATCTGCATGACCATCGGCGCGATCGCGCTGAACGCGGCCGGCAGCGCGCACACCCCGAACGCGACCATGATCGTGGCCAGCGAACCCTGCAGCGGGCGCAGCGGCGGGATGAACAGGATAGTCCAGAAGAACCCCAGGCCGACGATCACGCCCGGCAGCGCCTGCGGGGCCAGCGAGGCCACCTCGGTGGCGCGGGCGAACCGGAACCTGGAGCGCCGCGCGGTGAGCACCGCGAGCGCGGCGACCACCGTGGTCAGCACCGCCCCGACCAGCGCCACCAGCAGGCTGTTGCCGATCGACCCGGCGTACTGCGGGTAGCCCAGGATGATCTGGAAGTTCCCGAGCGAGACCACCTCGAACGGGTTGAGCAGCGGCGAGAGCACCTGGGTGAACGCCCGCGCGACCAGCCCGGCCAGCGGCAGCAGCGGCCCCAGCACCAGGTACCCGACCGCCACCGCGAACCCGACCCAGCGCAGCGCGCCGATGTCGAACCGCGCCACCCTGCTGGCCTTGCCGCGCACCGCGATGAACCGCCGGCTGTTGCGCAGCACCAGGCCCTGCGCGGTCACCAGCACCGCCAGGAACAACAGGAACAGCACGGCGGCCGCGCCGAGCACGCCGTAGTCGGGGTTGGGCCGGTCCAGGCCGTAGTCGTAGAGGAAGCTGCCGAACAGCTCGATCCGCACCGGCTGGCCGTAGAGCAGCGGGACGCTCAGCTCCTCCAGCGAGCCGGTGAACACCAGCAGCCCGCTGTACATGATCGCCGGGCGCAGCAGCGGCAGGATCACCGACCGGATCACCCGCAGCGGCCGGGCGCCGCAGGTGCGCGCGGCGTTCTCCAGCGAGGAGTCGGCCACCCGCAGCGCGTTCGAGCAGTACAGGTAGACGATCGGGACGAAGGCGACCGACGAGGTCAGCGCCATGCCGACGAGGGAGTAGAGGTTCCAGGGGCGGCCGCCGAGCACGGCGGCCACCAGCCGGGTGACGTAGCCCGCCGGCCCGTACAGGATGATCCAGCCGAACGCGAGCACCAGCGGCGAGATGTAGATCGGCCAGAGCACCATCCCGCCCATGGCCGCCGCGCCGGGCACCCGCACCCGCACCAGCACCACCGCGAGCAGCACGCCGAGCACCACCGAGATCAGCGTGGTCAGCGCGGCCAGCGCCAGGCTGTTCAGGATGACGGTGCCGAACGCCTCGTCGGCGAACAGGCGCACGTAGGCGGTCGGGTCGAACGCGCCCGCCTCGTACAGCGGGCGGCTGGCGAACGACTGCACCAGCGCGACGACCACCGGGGCGAGCACGAGCAGCGCCAGCGGGAGGAACACCCCGTACTGGATCCAGACCTCGCGCGGGCGGCCCAGCAGGCGCTGGTACCGGGGGTTCACGAACTCAGCCAAGGCGGGCCTCCCAGTCCTTGGCGAACCTGTCCTGTTCGGCCTCCGGGCCCAGGTCGTAGCCGATGAGCACCACGTTGTCCTTGCCGACGTCGGAGACGACGCTGTCATAGGTCGGGCGGCCGGCGGGGGCGTGCACGCCCGAGCGGTACGGGGTGAACCCGCCGCCGGCGATGTTGGCCTGGCCCTCGGCGGACAGGATGTAGTCGAGCATGAGCTTGCCGGTGTTCGGGTGCGGCGATTTCGCCGGAATGGCCATGCCGCGCAGGAACAGCGGCGTGGCGTCCGAAATGAGGTTCCAGCCGACCACCTTGTTGTACTGGGTCATCTGCGGCAGGATCACCGGGCCGGACGCGAAGTATCCGATCAGGTATTCGCCGGACGATATCTTGTCCAACATCGGGCCGGACGAATTCTCCGCCCTGGTGTAGGGCAACAGTGCGTCGAAGGCCGACCAGTTTCGGTTCCTGGCCAGGAAATAGGAGTACTGGATGGCCAGTCCGAAGCTGATCCCGGCGGAGTACGTGGTGATCCTGTGGCGGAACCGGTCCGGGTTCGAGCGGACCAGGGTGATCAGGTCGGCCAGGCCGCGCGGGCGTTCCTCCGGCCGCAGCAGGACCTTGTTGTACGTCATGATGATCGCGTCCGAGGAGAACGTGTACAGGCCGGGGCGGGTGCGGGCGAAGCCGGGGAGCTGGCCCAGCTCCGGCGAGACGTAGTCCAGTGCCTGGCCGGCGTTCGCGAAGTCCAGCCAGTTCTGCGGGGAGCCGGAGACCAGGAAGCTGGCCTGCGGGCGCCCGGCGGCGTCCTCGGCGTTGTGCCGCTGGAAGACCTGCGAGCTGCCCAGGTTCGTGGTCAGGATGTCCTCGACCCACGGGTAGTGCGTGCGGAACCCGTCGATCACCGGCCGCCAGTTGAAGGCGTCCATGTTGGAGTAGATGACCAGCCGGCGCTCGGCCTTCGAGGCGTCCACTATCCGGTCGTAGTCGGCGGGGTAGTACGGCGGCCGGGGCAGCGGCGGCACCGCCTCGTTGACCGAGTCCGAGGGTGGGGCGCAGCCGGCGAGCAGCGCCCCGGCGGCCATCCCGGTGAGGAAGTGGCGGCGGCCCACCCCGGCGGTCACCGGATGAGCTCCCCGGTCAGCACGCCGGCGAAGAAGTCCTTGACGGCCGGGAGCACGCCGTGGCCGTTGTGGTCGACCCCGGGGACGACGTCCAGCCGCACCGCGATGCCGGCCGCGCGGAAGCTCTCCGCGAGCGTGTGCAGCCGCTCGATGCGGGTGCGACCGGCCAGCTCGGCGCCGTCCATCCAGTTGGAGTGCCCGGGGTTGTTGATCTCCCAGGTCTCCACGTCGCGGTCGCCGACGACCATCTGCACCGGGACCTCGCGCATCCGTTCGACATCGATGTCCCGGCCGAACCGCTCGGCGAACCCGTCCGTGCCCAGCCACCACGGCCTGGACCCGTCGAGCAGGGTCACCCGGCCCGGGGCGCCGATGGACACCGCCGACAGCCGCTCGGGGTGCAGGTAGAAGAAGCGGTGGGTGAACTGGCCGCCGCCGGAGAAGCCGTGCAGGCAGAACCGCTCGGTGTCGATGCCGAACCGCTCGCCGACCTCGGCGACGATGGCGAGCAGGACGCGGTCGAAGCGAATGTCGCCGTAGGAGATGAACTTGAAGTTGTGCAGATCCTCGGGGTCGCCGATCCCGGCCGGGAACAACGGCGCCAGGATTGCGCAGCCGTGTTTTTCGGCGAAGTCGGCGAAAGCGTCCCGGTATGCGACGTTCGTGCGTCCGGTGCCGTGCATGATCACGACCAGCGGCACCTTGACCGTGGCGTCGGCTTCCCGGGCCGGAAGGTAGAGGCAGTACGAGAAACGTTGGTCGTCGCGGGAGGCGAAGACGGTTGTCCTTCCGGTCAGATAAAACCCTTGGGGATCCGGCATTTGCGTAGTCTGGTGCCGGCGCGGGCGGCGATCAAGACGATTGACGGGGGACCGTTAATGGTCAATGAGGGCTTTGGGGACGGCACAGTCGTAGAGGGGCGGCCGGGCGGGCGTGCAGTGGGTGCGGACCCAGGCGGTGCGGGCGGCGGCGGGGCCCGCGGGCATCGGGTACACCGCGATGTAGCGCAGCTCGCCGGTGGCGACCAGCCGGGACAGCGTGGCGAGGTCGGGCGCGGGCGAGTCGGCGGTGAACCCGCCCATCGGCAGCACCCGGTAGCCGGCGGCCAGGTACGGGGTGGCGCTGCTGGCGTCGCCGGTGGCCAGCAGGTAGCGGCGGTCCGGGGGTTGGCGCAGGAGGAGGGCGAGCAGCGCCGGGTCGGGGTCGAGGCCGGGTAGTCGGGTGGTCACCGGGCCGGCGGGTGGCGTGCCGTAGAGCCTGGACATGAGCGTGCGGGGTGGGAGGTGGCCGAACACGACGTCCTCGCGGTACGGGCCGGCCACCGGGTTCGTGGTCTGCAGGGTGTGCGGGGCCAGCGGCGGGGTGCGGGCGATCCAGATGGCCGGGCCGGCGAGCGCGGCCAGTAGTGCGAGCGCGGGGCCGGCCCGGTGGTGCGCGAACGTGGCGGCGAGTAGTGCGGCGGCGAGGAGGAGGACGGCGGTCGCGGTTTCGGCGGCGCGCCAGGCCAGGAACGCCGCGCAGGCCCCGGTGGCCAGGACCGCGAGCGGCAGGCCGTGGCGGGTCAGTAGCGGAATGCCGGCGGCGGCGAGCGCGGCGACCGGCGGGGCCAGCAGCGTGGTGTAGTACGGATGCACGCCTCCCGCAGCACTGATCACCGCCGCGCCCAGTGCGAGCCAGCCGGCCCACAGGACCCAGTGCGGGTCGCGGCGTATACGTCGGGTCAGGGCTGCCGCGATGACGCCGGCCAGCGCGAGCGGCAGCAGCCAGCCGATCTGGCCGCCGAGCTGGGCGTTGAGCAGCCGGCCCAGCCCGGGCTCGCCGCCGAACGGGGCGGTGCCGGTGCCGGCCCGGTCCAGGCCGTTGCGCACGAGGACCAGCTCCCAGACCGAGTTCGTGGCGGTGCCGTCCAGCCAGGGGCGCTCGGTGGGCGGGGTCGCGGCGACCAGCAGCAGCCACGGCAGGCAGGCGGCAGCGGAGACGGCCGTCAGCAATCCCGCGCGGGCCAGCCTGGCGCGGCCCCCTACGACCAGCGCCGCCACGAATGCTGGCAGCGGCACGAGCGCGGCGAGCATCTTCATGTGGAAGCCCAGCCCGATCATCAGCCCGGCGCCGACCAGCCAGCCCGGACTTCCCGACTCCAACCCCCGGGTCAGCAGGTACGCCGCGACCACCAGGCAGCAGGCCAGGAACGTGTCCGGCAGCGTCCCGGCGGCGGTCGCGAACGTGATCGGCGTCAGCGCCAGCGCCGCGGCCGCGAGCAGGGCGGCCCGCTCACCCGCCCACCGCCGCACCGAGCCGTACAGCGCGAGCACCGTGGCGGTCGCGCCCACCGCGTGCGGCGCCAGCAGCACCGCCGGGGAGAACCCGAACGCCCGCACGCACAGCGCCTGCACCCAGAGCATCCCGGGCAGCTTGTCCACCGTGATCGCGCCGGTCGGGTCCAGCGCGCCGAACGCGAACGCGTGCCAGCTCTCGCTCATCGAGCGCACGGCGGCCGCGTAGTAGTAGTGCTCGGCGCCCCGGCTCGCGCCCCACGCATACAGCACCCCCGCCCCGAGCGCTACCAGCCACCGGTTCATACGACAGAGCGTAGTACTACTACTCGTAGTAGAACTTCTCGAGTCCGGACCGATTCCTTCGACCGGTCCTGGGGGTCTGCATGGGCGTCACGAACGGAAGGAGACCTTCGATGAGCGTCACGCTGAACAAGGCGGCCCGGGGCCTGCTGGACGGGCCGCACCTGTCGGTCCTGGCCACCGCCAACGCCGACGGCCGCCCGCAGTCCTCGGTGATCTTCGTCAAGCGGGACGGCGACCAGGTGGTGTTCAGCACCATCAAGGGGCGGCTGAAGACGCGCAACATGACGCGCGACCCCCGGGTCAGCCTGCTGGTCCACAGCACCGCGGAGGACGAGCCGGGGTCGTTCTACGTCGAGATCCGGGGCCGGGTGGAGATCACCGAGGACCCGGAGAAGACCATGCTCCACGAGATGTACGACAGGTACATGGGTGGCGCGACCCCGCCGCCGGAGCCCGAGGCCGAGCGGCTGATCGTGCGGATCACCCCGGAGAAGGTCTACCTCTGGCCGCCGGTGGCCGACGACTGAGGGTCCGGACCGGCCCGGCCGCGACGACGTGAGAGTGTCACCAGAGAGAACGAGGGGGATCATGGACGACTTTCGAGAGGTCGGCAGGCGGCTGTCGAACTGGGGCCGGTGGGACGCCGACGGGCAGCGCGACGAGCGGGGCACCACGAACCTGATCACCCCGGAGCGGGTCGCGGCGGCCGCCCGGCTGGCCCGCGAGGGCAAGGTGTTCGACCTGGGCATCCCGTTGGGCTCGGACGGGCCGCAGCCGGGCGGCGGGGCCGGCGGGCCGGGGCGGATCAACCCCATCCTGCTGCTCGCCGAGACCGGCGCCGACCAGGACTTCCCCGGCGGCATGCACTTCGCCGACGACTACGTGTTCATGCCGCTGCAGAGCGCGTCGCAGTGGGACGGGCTGGCGCACATCCACTACGACGGGCAGATGTTCAACGGCTTCCCGGCCACCGACGTGACCCCGCACGGGGCCAAGCACCTGTCCATCGAGACCCAGGCCAAGGGCATCGTCGGGCGCGGCGTGCTGGTCGACGTGGCCCGCCACCGGGGCGTGGACTGGCTGGCGGCCGGTGAGGTGATCACCCCGGACGAGCTGGACGAGGTGCTCGCCGCGCAGGGTGTGGAGCTGCGGGGCGGCGACATAGTGGCCGTCCGTACCGGCTGGCGCCGCAAGTTCCTCACCGAGGGCGACCCGGCGTCGTTCATGGCCGGCGAGCCGGGGCTCGGGCTGGCCAGCTGCGAGTGGCTGCACCGGCACGAGGTGGCGGCGGTGTGCTCGGACAACTGGGCGGTGGAGGCGCTGCCCGGCGAGGACGAGAACGTGATCCTGCCGGTGCACATGGTGCTGATCAGGGATATGGGCATGACGCTCGGCGAGATCCTGGACTTCGAGGAGCTCTCCGAGGACTGCGCGGCGGACGGCCGCTACGACTTCTTCCTCACCGCGCCGCCGATCAAGTTCCGCCGCGCGGTCGGCTCCCCGATCAACCCGCTCGCGATCAAGTAGGGCCGAGAATGGTCGGCATGCGCATGATGCTGGCGGCGATCCGGTGCGAGAAGGGCGACGTCGAAGGGAACCTCGCGTCCCACCTGCGGCTGGTCGGGGCAGCCGGCTCGGCCGGATGTGACCTGGTGCTCTTCCCGGAGATGTCGCTGACGGGATCGGTCGACCCCGCCGTGTCACCGGAGCGGTTGATGTCCCTGGACCACGCCGCCGTGGCACGGCTGGCGCGGGCGAGCGGGGAGGTCGGCGTCTGCTTCGGGATGGCGGAGCGCTCGGCGGACGGCGACCCGTACATCACCCAGGTGGTCGCGACGGGCGGCGCGGTCGCGGGTGTTCAGCGCAAGCGGCATCTCGGCGAGGGCGAGGAGGCGTTCACGGCGGGCACCGCGTCGGAGACGTTCGATCACGCGGGCGTCAGGTTCGGCGTGGCCATCTGCGCCGAGTCGGGGTTCGATGCGCCGTTCGACTCGGCGGCGGCGGCCGGGGCGCGGCTGGTCCTCTTTCCGGCCGCGCCCGGGCTGTACGGACGGCGCACCGACGAGGCCTCGTGGCGGTCCGGTTTCGGCTGGTGGGAAGGCGAGAGCCTGGGCGATGCGCGCCGCCACGCCGCCCGCCTGGGGATCTGGGTCGCCTCGGCCGGCCAGGCCGGTTCCACCGTCGACGAGGACTTTCCCGGGCTCGCGGCGCTGGTGAGCCCGGCCGGTGAGGTGACCGACCGGCTCCCGGACTGGCGAGAAGGGGTGCTCACGGTCGACGTTCCCGTCACCACGGCAGGAAGAAGCTGACCGGGGTGGCCGCCACGGTGGCGGCGGTGCCGAGCACGAGCAGGCGGACGGCGAGCGGCAGGCCGGCGGCGCGGCCGGTGAGCCGGTCCAGCGCGCCCTGGCGGTCGAAGCGGCGCAGCGCGGTGGCCAGGGCCTCGGCGGGCTGGGTGCGGCGGGCCGTGTCGTCCGCGCGCATCTCCAGCAGCAGCGCGACCGCGGCGAAGATCGTCTCCGGGGCCCGCCACCTCGGCGCCAGCCGGCGCAGCGCGGCGAACGGCAGCAGCGCGAGGTGGTGGCGTTCGCGCGCATGTGCCCGCTCGTGAGCGAGCACGGCGGCCAGCTCGACGCGGCTCAGGGCGTCCAGCGCGCCGGCGCTGACCACCATTCGCGGCGGGCGGCCCGGGACGCAGTACGCGGTCGGGCCGGGGTGGTCGAGCACGAGCACGCCGGGCAGGCCGGGCTCGGGGCGGGCCACCAGCGCGAGCAGGTCCCGGTGCCGGTGCCGGGTGCGCCGGGCGGCCAGTGCGGAGGTCACCACGGCGGCGACGAGGACCGTGGCCAGGGCGAGGGCGGTGAGCAGCGGTGTGGCGTGCCAGGCGGTGAAACCGTCGGGGGCACGGCCGGTCGGGAGCTCGGACGCGGCGGTGAGCACGGCTCGCGGCATGCCGGTTTCGTACGGTGTCAGGCCGAGGGTGAGCAGCGCGCCGATCAGCGACAGCGGCACGGTCAGGGCCACCAGGTGCCAGGTCAGCACGGCGGTCAGCGGGCAGCGGCGGACCCAGCGGGCTCGAAGCAAAGCCGGCACCGCCGCGGCGGCCAGGACCAGCGCGGTCAGGAAGTGCACCAGGGCGATCGTCACGGCTGGTCGGGCGGCCGGTCAAGGTCGGCGAGCGCGCGACCCAGGGCCTCGGCGTCCGGCGCGGGCACCGAGCGGGCGAACCGGGTCAGCGCGGCGTCCCGGTCGCCGGTCAGGTCCAGGGCGTCCAGCATCAGGGTGGCCACGTACTGGTCGCGGCTCGCGGCCGGCGCGTACCGCCAGGCCCGGCCGTCCCGCTCGCGGCGGGCGAAGCCCTTGCGGGCCAGCCGGTCCAGCACGGTCAGCACCGTGGTGTAGGCCAGCGACCTGTCGGCGAGCGCGTCGGCCACCTCCCGCACCAGCAGCGGGCGGCCGGCGTCCCAGAGCCGGTCCATCACCACCCGCTCCAGCTCACCGAGGCTCGGCCTCATGAGCCCACCAACGCGCGCACCACCCGCGACGGGCTCGGCCGGCCCAGCCGCTGCGCCATCCAGGCGCTGGTCGCCACCAGCTTGTCCAGGTCGATGCCGGTCTCGATGCCCAGCCCGTGCAGCGCCCAGACCAGGTCCTCGGTGGCCAGGTTCCCGGTGGCGCTCCTGGCGTACGGGCAGCCGCCAAGGCCGCCGGCCGACGCGTCCACGATCCCGACCCCGCGCCCGAGCGCGGCCAGCGTGTTGGCCAGGGCCTGGCCGTAGGTGTCGTGGAAGTGCACGGCGATCCGCTCCACCGCGACCCCGTCGGCGACCAGCGCGTCCAGCAGCGCGACCACCCGCCCGGCGGTGGCCACCCCGATGGTGTCGCCGAGGCTCAGCTCGGTGCAGCCCAGCGCCATCATCCGCCGCGCCACCGACACCACCTGGGCCACGGGCACCTCGCCCTCCCACGGGTCGCCGAAGCACATCGACAGGTACGCCCGCACCGGCAGCCCGGCGGCCCGCGCCCTGGCCACCACCGGCGCGAACATCTCCAGCGACTGGTCCACCGTCCGGTTCAGGTTGCGCCGGGCGAACGCCTCGGTGGCGCTGCCGAACACGGCCACCTCGCCGACCCCGGCGTCCAGCGCGCGCTCCAGGCCGCGCTCGTTGGGCACCAGCACCGGGTAGCGCACGCCGTCCTTGCGGTCCAACGCGGCGAGCACCTCGGCGGCGTCGGCCAACTGCGGCACCCAGCGCGGGTGCACGAAGCTGGTCGCCTCCACGACCCGGTGGCCCGCGTCCACCAGCCGCTCGATGAACTCCACCTTCACCTCGGTGGGCAGCACCGCCGACTCGTTCTGCAGCCCGTCGCGGGGTCCGACCTCGCAGACGGTGACCCGAGCCGGCAGCCCGTCCAGCGGCGTCGTTCCGTACCCCGGCATGCCGGCAAGCCTATGCCCGGCCTACCGGCCGTGTCGTACAACGCATGCGTACAACGTTGTGGTTTGTGTACCACCCGTCACACAGTTGACCCTTCTACTATCCCGCATATCGTTTGTCGCTATCACGGGGAGCGCAGTGCCGATGCGGGTGATCGTGGTCGGAGCCGGTTTCGGCGGTATCGCCACCGCGATCGAGCTGCGTCGCCACGGCTTCAATGAGGTCACTCTGTTGGAGGCGGCCCCCGAGCTCGGCGGCACCTGGCACTACAACAGCTACCCGGGCGCCACCTGCGACGTGCCGAGCCACTTCTACTCGTTCTCCTACGCGCAGCGGCGGGACTGGTCGCGGCTGTGCTCGCCGCAAGCGGAGATCCTGGACTACCTGCGCGGGGTGGCCAGCGACCACGACGTCGCCGGCCTGGTGGTCCCGAACAGCACGGTGACCGGCTGCGAGTGGGACGAGGCGGCGTGCCGGTGGACGGTGCGCACCGAGGACGGCACCGCCCGCGAGGCCGAGGCGCTGGTGCTGGCCACCGGGCAGCTGAACCGCCCGGCGCTGCCCGGGATCGCCGGGCTGGACGACTTCGCCGGGCACAGCTTCCACTCCGCGCGCTGGGACCACGACTACGACCTGACCGGCAAGCGGGTCGCGGTGATCGGCACCGGGGCCAGCGCCGTGCAGTTCGTGCCCGCCGTGGCCCGCCAGGCCGCGGCGCTGACGATCTTCCAGCGCACCGGCAACTGGTTCCTGGCGCGCCGCAACCGCGCCTACCCCCGGCCGATCAAGGCCGCGTTCCAGCACGTCCCGGGCCTGCAGCGGGTCCGGCGCCGGTTCGTCTACCACTACGGGGACACGCTCACCGCCGCCATCCGCAACCCGGACACCGTCGGGCGGCTGCTGGCCATGCGCTCGGCGGCGTTCATGCGCCGGCAGCTGCGGGACAAGGACGTGCGGCGCAAGGCCTGGCCGGACTACACCTTCGGCTGCAAGCGCGTGCTGTTCAGCTCGGAGTACCTGCCGGCGTTGCAGCGTCCGAACGTGGAGCTGGTCACCGAGGCGATCGAGCGGATGGATCCGTCCGGGCCGGTGACCGCCGACGGGCGCCGCCACGAGGTGGACTGCGTCATCTACGGCACCGGGTTCAGGACCAACGACTTCATGTTCCCGATGGAGATCACCGGCGCCGGCGGGCGGACGCTGCGCGAGGAGTGGGCCGGCGGGGCGCACGCGCACCTCGGCATGACCGTGCCGGGGTTCCCGTCCATGTTCATCCTCTACGGCCCGAACACGAACACCTCCGGCGGCTCGATCATCTTCTACCTGGAGAAGCAGGCCGGATACGTGCGGCAGGCGCTGCAGCGGGTCCGCGAGCGGGACGCGGCGGCCATCGAGGTGCGCGCCGAGGTCGAGCGGGCCAGCGACCGCGACCTGCAGTCCCGGTTCGCCGGCACGGCGTGGGCGGCCTGCAGCTCGTGGTACCGCGACCGGGCCGGGCGGTTCATCGCCAACTGGCCCGGCTACATGGGCGAGTACGCCGCCCGCACCAAACGCCTCGACCCGGACGAGTACCGGCTCATCGCCCGCCCGGGACCCGGCGGTGGCGGCGACGACCGGCCGGTGTCCGCCGAGCAAAACGCCTGACCAGAACCCGTGAGTGGCTAGGGGCGTCATAGCGCCCCTAGCCACTCACGGGTGGTGACCTGCGCATACGACGGAGCGCCGGCCGGGGCTGGGTGCCCTGCCGGCGCTCCGTCGGGGTACTGCTGGGGAGCGGACGTTCAGTCTGGGAGCGTCACTTGTCGCTGTTGCTGCTCGAGCCGCCGGACGAGCTCGAGCTGGAGCCGTGCGAGCCGGAGTTGCCCTTGGACTTGTCGTTGTCCTTGGACTTCTTGCCGTCCTTGGACGTGTCCTTGTCGTCCGACGTGCCCGTCGATTCCTTGCTGTTGAGCGAGTCCTCGTCCAAGCCGTCCTTCGCCTTGGTCGGCTTGTCGCCCAGGTCCTCCTCGGTCGTGCCCTGGTCGCTGGACTCGCTGGTGGTGCCGGGGAGCAGGCCCTTACCAAGGTCCCCGACCACGTCGGCGGACGCGGTGCCGGCGCCGGCAAGGATGGCTCCGGTTGCGGCCGTGACCGCCAGGGTGATGCGCAGACGACGCTGCATAGGGCAATCCTCCTCTGGGTCGAACCGCACGCGGTTGGTACGGCAACGGCAGAGGCTAGGGGACGCCAAATGGCGTACCGAATACCGGGTTGGGCTCACCCGCCGGGAGCAGCGCAAATACGATCACGGACGTATTACGGACCGGACACGGGCCGGCGTCGGAGCTCGGCGTCAGTCCAGGCCGCCGAAGACGTTCTGGTCCCAGTCGATCACCGAGCCGGTCACCACGCCGCTGCGGTCGGAGAGCAGGAAGACCACGAACTCGGCGATCTCGTCGACCTGGCCGAGCTTGCCCATCGGCAGGCGCTTGGCGGCAAGCTCGCGCCAGTCGTCGCCGGCGTCGTGGAAGCGGCGCTGGATGTCGTCCTCGCCCTCGGTGTCGGTCCAGCCGATGTCCAGCCCGTTGATCCGGATCCGGTCCCAGCGGTGCGCGTGCGCGGCGTTGCGGGTCAGGCCGGCCAGGCCGGCCTTGGCGGCCACGTAGCCCGCGAGGTAGGGCTGTCCGCCCAGCTCGGACGAGGTGATCACGTTGACGATGCTGCCCGGGGCGCCCCGTCGGCGCAGGTCGGCCACCACGGCCTGCATGAGGAAGAACGGGCCGCGCAGGTTGACCGCGATGTGCGCGTCGAACAGCTCGGGCGTGGTGTCCAGCAGGCTGCCCCTGGTGGTCAGGCCGGCGGCGTTCACCAGGTGGTCGACGCGGCCGAATTCGGCGATCACGGCGGCCACGGCGGCGCGGGCGGAGGTGACGTCGGCGACGTCGCAGGGGACGTACCGCGCGGCGTGGCCGGCGGCGACCAGTGCCTCGCCCGGCTCCGGTCGGCGGCCGGTGACCGCGACGGTGGCGCCCTGCGCGGTGGCCGCCCGTGCCACCGCCGCGCCGACCCCCTGGGTGCCCCCGCTGATGAGCACCACGCGGTCGTCAAGCAGGCCCATGCCTGTGCCTCTTTTCGTTTTTGGGTACTTCGGCGCTCGTTGGCCGGGTGCAGCGACACTCCGGAGTCACCCGGCCGGGCGTGCGCGGCCACCGGGACGTATGAGCCATGGTCACGGGGACCTGCGTGCGGCGTGCGCGGCCAGCTCGGATTCCAGCCGGTCGGGGGGCCACCGCTGGGCCAGTGCTTGCCGTACGAGGTCGGCCTGGCTGGGTGGGGCGAGGCCGTCCAGCGGCGGGTCGCGGTCCAGGTCGGTGGGGAAGGGGTAGCCCTCGGCGGCGGCGGCCACGGCGTTGGCTGGTTCGGGGTGGCCGAGCAGCGCGGGGTAGATGGCGGTGCAGACCCGGCGGCGGTCGACGGTCTCCATGGCGCGGCCGAACGCGGACGAGACCTGCAGCAGGTTGGCCATCCGGCGCACGTCGGGGGTGCGGTTGGTGCCGGCGCCGTGGATCACTGCCGGGTTGAAGAACACCGCGTCGCCCAGGCGCAGCGGCAGCTGGACGTGGTGTTCGTCGAAGTACCGGCGGAACTCCGGGCGCTCGGTGGCCAGGTATCCGGGCAGGTACTTCTGCGAGTGCGGCAGGTAGCAGGTCGGGCCGGTCTCGACGGGCATGTCCGAGTGCGCCACGGCGCCCTGCAGGGTCAGGACCGGGGAGAGCCGGTGCACGTGCTCCGGGTAGCACGAGATCTGGGCGGCGGGCAGGAAGCCGAGGTGGTAGTCACGGTGCCCGACCTGCCCGGCGCCGCCCGGGTTGACCACGTTCACCTGCGAGGTGACCTGGTAGCCGGGGCCCAGCCAGGCCTCGCTGACCCGGGCCAGCGCGTCGTTGTCGTAGTACTCCACGAAGGTGGCCGGGGCGCGGACGGCCAGCTTCTCCAGCGCGTTCCAGATCCGGTCGTTGGCGCCGGGGCGGGCGAAGTGGTCGCCGCTGACCGCGCCGGCCGCCTGCTGCTCGGCGATGATCGCGGCGAACTCCTCGGACGCGCGGGAGACGACGGCGGGGTCGAAGGCATCGCGGACGATCACGATGCCCGGGCCGTCGGCCAGCGCTCGGGTCAGCTCGGTCGACGGGGTCGTGCGCAGCGCGTCGGCGTCGTAGACGAGCACGCCGTCTCGGATGTCGCCGGCGTGTGGGTAGTCCGCCGGGTCCGTCCCCGAAGCGACCACCGTGACCAGGTCGTCCAGCCTGCAGTCCATCAGCTCACGTCCAGGTAGACGATGCCGTCCTCGATCTTGACGGGGTAGGTGCGCAGGTCGACCAGCACCGGCGCGCCCTGGGCCCGGCCGGTGGCGTAGTTGAAGCGGCCGAGGTGGCGCGGGCACTCGATCTCGCCGTCCATTACCAGGCCGTCGCAGAGCAGCTCGCGCTCGTGCGTGCAGTGCCCGGCGGTGGCGTAGTACTCGTCGTCGGGCGAGCGGAAGATCGCGTAGTCCACGCCGTCGTGGGCGAACCCGATCACGTCGTCCGGCTCGACGTCGTCCTCCTTGCAGGCGGCGATCCACATCGTCGTCTCCTTACCGGGCGGGCTGGCCCTCGTGGAACGGCGGAGCGCCGTCGGGCAGGGTGCGGCGCACGTAGTAGCTCTGGTCGCGCAGCTGGCGCAGGACGGCGGGGACCAGCTCCTTGTAGGCCGCCCAGAGGGACGGGTACGCCGGAGCCAGGTCGGCCTTGATCTCGTCGTGCAGCTCGGGCAGCCGGTGGTACGGGACCATCGGGAACATGTGGTGTTCCACGTGGTAGTTCATGTTCCAGTACAGGAACCGGTTGATCCGGCACATCTTCACGGTGCGGGTGTTCAGCCGGTGGTCCAGCACGTTCTCGCCCATCCCGGCGTGCTGGGTCAGGCCGTAGACCACGTGCATGAACGTGCCGTACACCCGTGGCCCGCCGATGTACATCAGCGGCAGGACCGACCCGGTGAGGACGCACGCCGTCGCCGTGGCCAGGTAGATCGCCAGGCTGATCCGGGCGGTCCGGTAGACCTTGGGGCGTTCCTGCTCGGGGATGAAGGTGACCTCCTCGGCGGTGAGGCGGCCGGACGCGTGCAGCACCAGGTCGCGTAGTGCCTTGGGGACGTCGTAGAGGCCGAGGAAGTTGGCCAGCAGCCTGGCCAGCCGGGCCGGGCGCATCACCTGGATCTCCGGGTCGCGGCCCACGATGAGCGTGTCGGTGTGGTGGCGGGTGTGGCTCCAGCGCCAGACCGTCGGGTCGCGCATCATCATGAACGAGGCGATCTGGTAGACCGCGTTCGCCATCCAGCGGGTGCGGAACGCGGTGCCGTGGCCGCTCTCGTGCCAGCGCGAGTCGCCCGCGGAGCCGTACAGCAGGCCGTACACGAGGAAGCACGGGACGGCCAGCCAGGTGCCCCACAGCAGGCCGCCGAGGGTGCCGGACACCGCGAGCAGGCCGAGCCAGATGGCGGTGTCTCGCAGCGCAGGGCCGTCGGTGCGGCGCATCAGCTCCTTCATGCGCTTGCGCGGCACGTCGCTGCGGAACCATCCGCCGTCGGTCAACCCGGCGGCTTCGGCGCGGGCGCCTTCGGGACCGGCCAGGTCGTAGCGCGCCAACCGTTCCTTACCCATCGCGAGCCGCCAACAAAGAATGGAGGTGTTCGACGCTGGTGTGCACGTCCGCGACCGGGCCGACGCCGGTGGGCTCCTCGGTGAGGATGGTGTCCTGCTCCAGGACGTACCAGCCGTCGTAGCCGCGGTCCCGGAGGTGGCCGACGATGGCCGGCACGTCCACGTCGCCGGTGCCCAGCGGGCGGTACATGCCGGCGCGGACGGCCTCGGTGTACGAGCGGCGGCCGTCCTGTACGGCGCGCGCCAGCCCGGCGTCCACGTCCTTGAGGTGGGTGTGCGCGATCCGGTCGGGGGCCTGGCGGGTCAGCTCGGCGGGGTCGGTGCCGCCGATGAGCAGGTGCCCGGTGTCAAGGCACAGGGCGATCGTCGAACCTGACAGGACGCGCTGCACGTCGGCCGGGGTCTCGACCATGGTGCCGACGTGCGGGTGCAGCACCGCGCGCACGCCGTGCTCGTCCGCGACCGCCGCCGCCCGGTCCAGGTTGGACAGCAGCGTCCGCCAGCCGTCGTCGTCCAGCTCGGGGCGCGAGTCATACCCGTCCGCGCCCGTGACCGCCGACAGCACCAGGGTGCCCGCGCGCGCCGCGTCGTAGCCCGCGAGCAGCCGCCGCACCTGTGGCACCGGGTCGTGCCCGGCGACGTGCAGCAGCAGCGGGGTGAACCCTCCGACCGCGTCCAGGTGGTGGTCGGCCAGCACGGACGCCAGCGCGCCCGGCTCGTCCGGCAGGAACCCCGCCGGGCCGAACTCGGTGGCGGCCAGCCCGACCTCGACCATCTCGGTGAGCACCCGATCCGGCGCGAGCTGGTATCCCCATCCAGGGACCTCGCAGACCCCCCAGGAGATCGGCGCTCCGGCGATCTTGTTCGTCATGTGTTCACCACCTCTTCCATACGGACCGGGCGGTGCTCCGCACGGGAGCGGGTGGCCGCCTCGGCGATCCAGCTCGCGGCCAGCGCGTCGGCGACCGTGCACGGCGACTCGCGCTCGCCCGCGACCAGCTCGGTGAACGCGGCCAGCTCGGCGCGGAACGCGGCCGCCAGCCGGTCCATGAAGAAGTGGTGCGGGCGCCCGTGCGGAAAGCTCACGCCCGGCTCCACCGACCGCAGCGGCAACCCGTCGTCCAACCCGACCGCGATGCTGTCCCGCGAGCCGTGCAGCTCCAGGCGCACGTCGTAGCCGCGCGGGTTGTACCGGCTGTTGGACACCAGCGCGAGCGTGCCGTCGTCCAGGGTCAGGGTGACCGCGGCGGTGTCCACGTCGTTCACCGAAGCGAACAGCTCGTCGCCCCGGTTGCCGCCGGCCGCGTAGACCTCGACCACCTCCCGGCCGGTCACCCAGCGGATGGCGTCGAAGTCGTGCACCGAGCAGTCCCGGAAGATCCCGCCGGACACCCGCAGGTAGTCGGCCGGCGGCGGCGCCGGGTCCAGGGTGGTGGCCCGCACGGTGTGCAGCCAGCCCAGCTCTCCGGCGGCGACGGCGGCGCGGGCGGCCGCGTAGCCGGCGTCGAATCGTCTTGGGTAGCCGATCTGGACGCGGTGGTCGCGGCCGGCCAGGCGCCGGGCCAGGTCCACCGCGTCGGCGATGTCGGCGGCGATCGGCTTCTCGCAGAACACCGGGAGGCCGGCGTCCACGGCGGCGGCCAGCAGCTCCGGGTGCGTGTCGGTGGCCGCCGCGATCAGCACCCCGTCCACGCCGGCGGCCAGCAGCTTCTCCGCCGACTCGGCCGGCTCGGCGTTCAGCTCGGACGCCACCCGCTCGGTGCGGGCGGCCATCGCGTCGGTGACCACCAGCGAGTCCACGGTGTCCAGCTCGGACAGGGTGCGGGCGTGGAACGCGCCGATCCTGCCCAGTCCGATCAGCCCGAGCCTCATGGCGTCCTCCCGAACGTCGGCCGCGGCGGGAACCCGGCGGCGGTGTACGCGGCGTCGATCAGCTCGGCGTTCGCGACCGCGTCGTCCAGCGTCGGTGGGACACCGCCTCGGACCTGCGCCCGGAACGCCTCCAGTTGGTAGGTGTACGACGTGCGGGTGCCCAGGTGCTCGGTCCGCTCGCCTCCCGCCTTCGTGGCGACCAGGATCCGGTCGTCGCGGTGCGGCACCGCGAAGTTGTACGCGGTGGCCTCGCCCTCGGTGCCGACCAGGCGCAGGGTGACCCGCGACCGGTCGTTCATCGAGCAGCGGGCGAACCCGGTGGCGCCGCCGGGGAAGGCCAGGTCGGCCTCCAGCCACTCGTCCACGCCCGGCTGGCCGGCCCGCTCGCCGCCGCGCGCGGCCACCACGGTCGGCTCGCCGCCGGCCCAGGGCGCCAGCGTCCGGTGCGCGTGCAGGCAGTAGCAGCCCACGTCCATCAGCGCGCCGCCGGCCAGCTCGAACAGCCAGCGCGGGTTCTCCGGCGCCGGTGCCGGCATGGTGAAGTACGCCTCCACCCTGGTCAGCTCGCCCAGCTCGCCGGTTTCCAGCAGCTCGTGCATCCGGCGCATCACCGGGTGGTGCACGTAGTGGAACGCCTCGACGACGGTGACCCCGGCCGCGCGGGCGGCGGCGGCCACCTCACGAGCTTCGGCGGCGTTGCTGGCGAACGGCTTCTCGCTCAGCACGTGCTTGCCGGCCGCGATCGCCGCCAGGTTCCACGGCCCGTGCAGGCCGTTGGCCAGCGGGTTGTAGACCACGTCGACCTCGTCGTCGGCGACCAGCGCGGCGTAGTCGTCCAGCACGCGCTCGACGCGGTGCTCGGCGGCGAACCGCTCGGCCCGCGCGCGGTCGCGGGAGGCCACCGCCACCAGCCGGTCGCCGGTGGTGGCGGCGGGGGCGACCAGCGCCCGGTCGGAGATCCGGGCCGCGCCGAGCAGCCCGATCCGCAGTGGCTCGCTACTGGTCATCGGCAGCTCCCCTGTGAGGCCGGCGTCTTAAAGCGCTTTAAGCACTAGTACTATCCCGAGCACCGGGCGGTTCTGTCAAGGTTCTGTCAAGGGGCCGGGGGAGGGTCTTGGCGAACGAGGTGAACGCGGGGCGGCGGGTCCGCCTGGAGGACGTCGCGGCGGCGGTCGGGCTGTCCACCGCGTCGGTGTCGCTGGTGCTGCGCGGCGTGCCAGGCCCGAGCGCGGCGACCCGGGAGCGGGTGCTGGAGGCGGCCACCCGGCTCGGCTACCGGCCGGACCGGGCGGCGAGCCTGCTCGCGCGCCGCCGCAGCCGGCTGATCGGCGTGCTGCTGGACGTGCGCAGCTCGTTCCACGCCCAGATCGTCGAAGACCTGCACGAGACGGTGGAGCAGCACGGCTACGAGCTGGTGCTGGCCACGATCACCCGGGGCCGCACCGAACAGCGCGCGGTGGAGACCCTGCTGGACTCGCGCTGCGAGGCCCTGATCCTGCTCGGCCCCGAGGCGTCCGCCGCGCGGCTGGCCGCGCTGGACCGCCAGCTGCCGGTGGTCGCGGTCAGCCGCCGGGTGCCCACGCCCGGGGTGGACGTGGTGCGGGTCGCCGACGACGCCGGCGTGGCGCGCGCCGTCGAGCACCTCACCGACCTCGGCCACCGCGACATCGCCTACCTGGACGGCGGCCCCGGCATGATCGCCGCCGACCGCCGCCGCGGCTACCAGCGGGCGATGCGCGAGGCCGGCCTCACCGCCCGCGCGCGGGTCCTGCCCGGCGACAAGGACGAGGCCGCCGGCATGCGCGCGGCCCGCGAGCTGCTCGACGGCGCCGGCCTGCCGACCGCCGTGGTCTGCTTCAACGACAGGTGCGCGGTCGGCCTGCTCGACGTCTTCATCCGGGGCGGGGTGGCCGTGCCCGGCACCGTGTCCGTGGTCGGCTACGACGACGACCCGCTGTCCCGGCTCGCGCACGTCGCCCTGACCACCGTCGGCCAGGACACCGGCCGGCTGGCCGAGCACGCCGTCGCCGCGATCGTGGAACGCCTCGACGGCGACAGGGGCGAGCACCGCGAGGTCGTCCTCCCGCCGTACCTGGTCGTCCGCAACACCACGGGCGAGCCCCGCCCAAACTAGGCCGGCTTGTACAAATCGGGCCGTTCGCGCAGCGTGACCTCCGCCCGGGCACGGCTGTGCAGCGCGGTCAGGCCGGCGTCCGTGCAGACGGCCGCCGCGTAGCCGTCCCAGGCGCTCGGGCCGGTCGGTTGGGCGCCGGCGGCCACCGTGTCCAGCCAGGACCGGAACTCCGCGTCGAACGCCTCGGCGAACCGCTCCCGCCAGTCCGTCGGAACCGGGCCCGCGTACGAGCCCGACCTCTTGACCACGACGCCGGCGCTCTCGGACAGCGCCACGGTCCCGTCCTCGCACACGACCTCGCCCCGGATGTCGTAGCCGAAGCGCGCGTTCGCCAGGATCTCGACGTCTACCAGGATCCCGCCGGCCATCTCCACCAGTAACACCAACGGATCGGGGAAATCATCCGAGGCCCGCCGGTTGCGGCGCGGGGTGAGCGCGGTGACCGCCGCTATCTCGTCCGAGAACAGCCAGCGGGCCAGGTCGAACTCGTGCACCGCGCTGTCGGTGATCAGCATGTCGCCGGTGAAGTGCGCCGGCAGCGACATGTTGCGGTGCGCGGCGTGCATGAGCAGCGGCGCCCCCAGCGAGCCACCGGCCACCGTCGAGCGCAGCGAGCGGTACGCCGGGTCGTAGCGGCGCATGAACCCGACCTGTACGAACCGCCGCCCGGCGCCGACCTCCGCGTCCAGGATCGCCGAGCAGTCGGCCGAGGTGGCGGCCAGCGGCTTCTCGCAGAACACCGGCTTGCCCGCCGCGATCGCGGCCAGCACGTACTCGGCGTGCGTGGCCCCCCACGAGGTCACCACCACCGCGTCCACGCCAGGGTCCGCGATCAGCTCCGCGCCGGTCCGTGCCACCCCCGCACCGACCCCGCCGGCCACCGCGCCCGCCCGGTCGAGGTCGACGTCCGTGACCGCCGACACCCGCACCCCGGCCAGCACGTGCGTCAGCCGCCGCACGTGGTCCCGCCCGATCGCCCCCACGCCGATCACACCGACGTTGATCATGATCCGCGCAGTTCGTGGGACAGCTCGGTGAGCTCCTGGCCGCCGGCCATCTCGGCGGTCAGCTCCTCGAGGGTGACCTCGGCGCGGCGCTTGTCCAGCACGCGCCGGCCGAGCTTGAGGATGACGAAGTGGTCGCCGACCAGGTAGGCGTGGTGCGGGTTGTGCGTGATGAACACGACGCCGAGCCCGGCGTCCCGCGCCGCGGCGGTGTATTTCAACACGACCCCGGACTGCTTGACGCCCAGCGCCGCCGTCGGCTCGTCCAGGATCAGCACCCGCGCGCCGAAGTACACCGCGCGCGCGATCGCCACGCACTGGCGCTGGCCACCGGAGAGCGTGCCGATCGGCTGGTTGATGTCCTTGACGTGGATGCCCATCTTCTTCAGCTCGGCGTCCGCGATCTCCTTCATCGCGGCGATGTCCAGCGGCGCCAGCGGATAACGCCCGCGCCGGATCTCCGAGCCGAGGAAGAAGTTCCGCCACACCTCCATCAGGCCCACCACGGCGAGGTCCTGGTACACGGTGGCGATGCCCCGGTCCAGGGACTCGCGCGGCGAGCCGAACCGGGTCTCGACGCCGTCCACCTTCAGGACGCCCTCGGTATGCGGATGCAACCCCGAGATGATCTTGATCAAGGTGGACTTGCCGGCGCCGTTGTCGCCGAGCACGCAGGCCACCTCGCCGGCGTTGACCGTCAGGTTGATGCCCTCCAGCGCGCGGATGGCGCCGTAGGCCTTGCCCACGCCCTCCATCTCGACCAGCGGGGTTCCGACCTCCAGGTCGCGGGCGGCGTGTTCGGCGATCGTGTCGGTCATCGTGGACCTCACCTACGGGTAGACGCGTAGTTCTTGACGTACAGGTTGACCAGCACCGCGAGCAGCAACATCGCGCCCAGGAACGTCTTGAACCAGTTCGGGTCCCAACCGGCGTAGACGATGCCCTGGGTGGTCATGCCGAAGATGAACGCCCCCAGCGCCGCGCCGATCACCGAGCCGTATCCGCCGGTGAGCAGGCACCCGCCCACCACCGCCGCGATGATGTAGATGAACTCGTTGCCCACGCCCACCCCGGACTGCACGACCTTCAGCTCGAACAGCTGGTGCTGGCCCAGGAACCAGGTGGTGAACGCGACGCCCATGAACAAACCGATCTTGGTCTTCCGCACCGGCACCCCGACAGCCCGGGCGCTGTCCGCGTTCCCGCCCACCGCGAAGATCCAGTTCCCGACCCGGGTCCGCAGCAGGATCCAGGTCGCCACCAGCATGAACACGATCCACCACAGCACGCTGATGTTGACGGTCATGAACCCGAGCGGGATGTCCGAGGCGAACACCGCCTCCGCCGACGCGAAGCCGTCCAGCTCCGAGGGGTTCGGGGTGGCCACCGTGCCCGTGACCAGCTTGGTCACCCCGAGGTTGATCCCGGCCAGCATGAAGAACGTGCTCAACGTGACCAGGAAGCTCGGTATCCCGGTCCGCATCCGCAGGTAGCCGTTCACGAACCCGATCCCCAACGCGATCAGCAGGCTGACGATGACGCCGACCCAGGCGTTCAGGCTGAGCTGGAAGCTGATCATGGTGGAGGCCAGCGACGCGGTGGTCACCGCGACGCCGGTGGACAGGTCGAACTCCCCGCCGATCATCAGCAGCGCCACCCCGACCGCGACGATGCCGATCGTGGAGCTGGCGTAGAGCACGGTGGACAGCGCCGCCGTGGTCCGGAACGGCTCGGCGATGGCGAAGAACAGCAGGAAGATCGCGACGGCCGCGACCAGCGCCCCCACCTCCGGCCGCGCCATCACCCGGGACACCAGCGAACGTTGCACCCGTACAGGTTCCGTGGCCGGTGACGGCGGCGTCACCACTGACGTACTCATGCCAGCCTCCCGTCAACGAGTGTTGCGCTGCGCGTAGTCGGCGATCTTGGCGATGTTGGTCTTGTCCACGTAGGACGGACCGGTCAGCACGGAGCGGCCGCCGCCGATGTCGTTGCCGTTGGTCAGGTTCAGCCACAGCGAGGCGACCGACATGTAGCCCTGCACGTAGGGCTGCTGGTCCACGGAGAACTCGATATCCCCGGACTGGATCTTCTGGGCCACGTCGGTGCTCAGGTCGAAGGTCACGATCTTGGCCTTGGCCTGCGTCTCCTGCTTGGACTGGAGCGCGGCCAGCGCGATCGGGGCGCCCAGGGTGACCACGTAGCCGATGGACGGGTCCTGCTGGAGCTTGGCGCCGATGGTGGCCTTGACCGCCGGCAGGTTCTCCGAGTCGACGTAGAGCACCTCGGTGTCCGGGTGGTTCTTCTTCACCCCGGCGCAGCGGGCCTCCAGCGCGACGTGGCCCTGCTCCTGGATCACGCAGATCGTCTTGCCGCCGCCGGCCGAGCTGATCCGGCTGCCCACCGCCTGGCCCGCGACCTCCTCGTCGGAGCCGAAGTACATCTGCGCGTCGTATTTCTGCCATTCCTTGTCACCGGAGTTGAACGCCACCACCGGGATGCCGGCCTGGCGCGCCTGCTGCACCACCGGGCCGACCGCCTCCGGCTTCGCCAGCGTCACCGCGATGCCGTTGACCTTCGAGTCGATGGCGTTGCGGACCAGGGTGGCCTGCTTGCCCGGCTCGGGGTCGGAGCTGTACTTCAGCTCGACGTTGAGCTGGTTGGCCGCCGCCTGGGCGCCCGCGCGGATCTTGTCCCAGAACGCGTCGCCGGGCTTCTCGTGGGTGACCATCGCGACGGTGAAGCGCTGGCCGGTGGCGGGGCCGGCCTCGTTGCGCGCGCCCCCCTTGCTGCTGCACGCGGTCAGGGCGATGGCGAGCGTCGCGGTGACCGCCAGGGCGCGGACCAGAAGGCGAGTACTCCTCATTGAGCATTCCTCTCTCGGGGACCCCTAGATCAGGGGGCGCTGCGCGGTCATGTGCTGTTCGTAGGTCTTGCGGGCGCCTTGGGTGGACTCCAGCGTGGAGACCTCGGCGACCGGGACGTCCCACCAGGCGCCCGAGTCCGGGGACGGCGCGAGCGGGTCGGTCTCGATGTGCACCACGGTGGTGCGGGTGGCGGCGCGCGCGGTGGCGATGGCGTCGCGGAACTCGGCGATGGTCCGGGCCCGGATGACGTCCGCGCCCAGGCTCGCGGCGTTCGCCGCCAGGTCCACCGGCAGCCTGTCGCCGTCCAACCGCCCGGTCTCCTCCGACCGGTACCGGTACGCCGTCCCGAACCGCTGCGACCCGACCGACTCGGACAGCGCCCCGATCGAGGCGAACCCGTGGTTCTGCACGATCACGATGTTCAGCTTGACGCCTTCGGACACCGCCGTCACGATCTCCTGCGCCATCATCAGGTACGAACCATCCCCGACCAGCGCAAACACCTCGCGCTCCGGCGCCGCCATCTTCACCCCGAGCGCCCCGGCGATCTCATACCCCATGCACGAGTACCCGTACTCCACGTGGTACGCCTTGTCATCACGCGCCCGCCACAACCGCTGCAAGTCCCCCGGCAAACTCCCCGCCGCCTGCACCACCACGTCCGTGGGTTCGAGCACCTCATTCAACGCGCCAAGAACCTCCGTCTGCGCCGGCACCGGCGCGAGCCCGAGCCGGTACGCGTGGTCCACCACCGCGTTCCACCGCGCCCGCGCGCCTTCGTACCGCTTCCGCGAGTCGGGGATTTTGTCAGGGTGAGTCGCGGATTCCGTCAGAAGTTCGGTGAGCGCCTCCAGGCCCGCGCGGGCGTCTGCCACCAGCATCTCGCCGGCGTGCTTGGCCGCGTCGAACCGGGCTACGTTGAGGTTCACGAACCGCACGTCCGGGTGCGCGAACACGGTCCGGGACGCCGTGGTGAAGTCGCTGTAGCGGGTGCCGATGCCGAGGACGACGTCGGCGTCGCGGGCCAGCTCGTTGGCCACCGGGGAGCCGGTCGCGCCGATCCCGCCGACCGCGGCAGGGTGGTCCCAGGGCACGGCGCCCTTGCCGGCCTGGGTGTCCGCCACCGGGATGCCGGTGACCTCGGCGAACCGGCGCAGCGCCGCGCTCGCCTCGCTGTAGATCACCCCGCCGCCGGCGATGATCAACGGTCGGTGTGCGGACCGGAGGAGGGCGGCGGCGCGGTGCAGCGCGGCGGGCTCGGGCACCGGCCTGGGGATGTGCCAGACACGTTTCGCGAACAGCTCGTCCGGCCAGTCGTACGCCTCGGCCTGCACGTCCTGGGGGAGCGCGAGGGTCACCGCGCCGGTCTCGGCCGGGTCGGTGAGCACCCGCATGGCGGCGAGCAGCGCGGACGGCAGCTGCTCCGGGCGCTGCACCCGGTCGAAGTACTTCGACAGCGGGCGGAAGGCGTCGTTGACGGAGATGTCGTGGCCGCGCGGGTCCTCCAGTTCTTGGAGCACCGGGGTGGCCACTCGGGTGGCGAAGTGGTCGCTGGGGAGAAGGAGCACCGGGATTCGGTTGATGGTGGCGAGCGCGGCGCCGGTGAGCATGTTCGTCGCACCGGGGCCGATGGACGTGGTGCAGGCCAGGGTGGACAGGCGGTTGCGCATGCGGGCGTAGCCGACGGCGGTGTGCACCATGCCCTGCTCGTTGCGTGCCAGGTGGTAGGGGAGCCCTGACGAAATCCGCGACTCACCCTGACAAAATCCCCGACTCGCGGGCGGTTCTAGGAGGGCTTGGGCGAGGCCGGCGACGTTTCCGTGGCCGAAGATTCCGAGCACGGCGGGGATGAGTCTTTGCTCGGACCCGTCGCGTTCGGTGTATTGGGCGGTCAGGAAGTTTACGAGCGCCTGGGACACGGTGAGTCTCATTGGGGGCGCTCCTGGGTGGTGGTGAGTGGGAGGCGGGGGTCGGCGGGCTGGTCGGGCCACGTGTCGCGGACCCAGGCGTGCGCGGGGTCGTCGCAGATCAGCCAGGCGCGCTCGGGGTCGGGGCCGGCCATGACGTTGAGGTAGTAGAGGGGGTAGCCGGGGGCGGACATCGACGGGCCGTGCCAGCCGTGCGGTATGAGGACCGTGTCGCCGGTGCGGACCTCGGCGCAGATGTCGATCTCGCGGCCGGGGCCGGAGCCGTAGACCCGCTGGTAGCCCACGCCGACGCCGCCGACCTCGAAGTAGTAGATCTCCTCCAGGACGGACTCGCCGGGGCGGTGCTGGTCGTGCTTGTGGGGCGGCCAGGACGACCAGTTTCCGGCCGGGGTGAGCACCTCGACGGCGATCAGCTTGTCGGCCTCGAAGGTGTCCGGGTTGCAGAAGTTGTTCACCTGCCGGCTGGCCTGGCCGGCGCCGCGCAGCTCGACCGCGACGCCCTCGGCGGGGCCGTAGCGGGGGGCGAGCCGGCGGGTGGCGCGGGCGCTGGGCAGCGCGAACCGGCCGCCGGTGCGGGAGGACACCCGGGCGTGCGCGTCGCGGGGCAGGTAGGCGAAGTCGCTCACCCGGGAGAACACGTTGCGGCGCCCGGCCAGCTCGAACGTCTCGCCGTCGCAGCGCACGTCGGCGGCGCCCTCCAGGGGGAGCAGGACCATCTCGTCCGCGCCGGTGTCGAACTCCGAGGACCCGCCGGGCGGCAGCGTCAGCACCCGCAGCCCGCTGTACCCCCAGCCGGCCCGTTCGGGGGTGATGACGAGCTCGAACGCGCCGTCCGTCGTCTCTCCTCTACGTATAAGGCTCACAGCAGGCTCACCGCCGCGTCCACGGCTGAAGCCACGTCGTCCCCTGGTGGGAAGAGCAGGCTGCGGCCGATCACCAGGCCCTGGACGGTGGGTAGCGCGAGCGCCTTGCTCCATGCGGTGAGTGCGGCGTCCTGATTGGTAGCCACCTCGCCGCCGAGCACCAGCGCGGGCAGCGTGGTGGCCTCCATGGCCCGTTCCATGTCGTCGACGATCGGCACCTTCAGCCAGGTGTACGCCGAGGTGGTGCCCAGGCCAGCGGCCACCGTCATGGCCCTGATCATGGCCTCGGCGGTCAGCTCGTTGCGGACCCGGCCGTCCACGCGGTGCGAGATGAACGGCTCGACCATGGCCATCAGCCGGTGCCGGGCCAGCTCGCTGACCGCGTGGCCGGCCGCGACCAGGGTGGCCACCGTTCCCGGGTCGGTCGGGTCGATGCGGGTCAGCATCTTGCCGCCCTCGAACCCCGCCGACGCGAGGGACGCGGCGTCGTACGCGGTGAACCTGTCGTCGATCTCGAACGCGGTGCCGGCCAGCCCGCCCCGGTTCATCGAGCCGACCACCACCTTGCCGTCCAGGGCGCCGAGCAGCAGCAGGTCCTCCAGGATGTCCGGGGTGCCGAGCACGCCGTTCACCCCCGGCCGGGACAGCGCCTCGGCCAGCCGGTCCAGCAGGTCGATCCGGTCGCCCATGGCCAGCGGGCGGTCGCCGGCGCGCAGCGCGCCACGGGCCGGGTGGTCGGCGGCGATCATCATGAGCCTGCCGTGCTCGCCGAGCAGGGACGCCGGGCGGCGGCGGTTCGCGGCGGCCTCGGCCACGGCGGCCGGCCGGTGCACGCGGGTGTCGACGATCTTGCCTCGGTCAGCGCGCACGGACGGCCTCCACCTCGTCGAAGGTGGGCATGGCGTCCGCGCAGGCCAGTCTCGACGCCACGATCGCGCCGGCGGTGTTGGCGAACCGCATGGTCCGCTCCAGGTCCCAGCCGGCGAGCAGCCCGTGGCACAGCGCGCCGCCGAACGCATCGCCGGCGCCCAGCCCGTTCACCACCTCCACCTCTACCGGCGGCACCTCCACCTCTTTGCCGCGTTGCGAGGCCAGCACGCCGCGCGGACCCTGCTTGACCACGGCCAGCTCGACGCCCAGTTCGTGCAGCGCGCGGGCCGCCGCCCTCGGCTCCCGGGTGCCGACGGCGGTGTCGCACTCGTCGAGGTTGCCGACCGCGACCGTGACGTGCGCCAACGCCTTGGCGTACTCGGCGCGCGCGGCCTCCCTGGACGGCCAGAACACCGGCCGGTAGTCCATGTCCAGCACCGTGATGCCGCGCCGGCCGCGCGCTTCCAGAGCGTGCAGCGTGGCCTCCCGGCTGGGCTCGGCGGACAGCCCGGTACCGGTCACCCAGAACACGTCGGCGTCTCGTACCGCGTCCAGGTCCAGCTCGTCGGGGTAGATCTCCAGGTCGGGCGCCTTGGGCAGCCGGTAGAAGTAGATCGGGAAGTCGTCCGGAGGGAAGATCTCGCAGAACGTCACGGGCGTCGGATACCGCGTCACCGGGGTGACGAACCTGTCGTCCACCCCGAAGCCGCGCAGCGCGTCGTGCAGGTACTCGCCGAACGGGTCGGTCCCGGTGCGGGAGATCAGCGCGGCGCGCCGGCCGTAGCGCGCCGCCGCCACCGCCACGTTCGCCGCCGTGCCGCCCAGGTACTTCCCGAACGAGGTGACCCGGCGCAGCGAGACCCCCGTCTGCAGCGGGTAGATGTCCACCCCGAGCCGTCCCATCGTGAGCACCTCCGGTGCCCCGCCAGCGTCCATGCCACCTCTTCCGTCCGGCCACGGCCGTGCGCCAAAGGTGTACCCTCACGTCACCAGCACGTCAATACTTTGTCTTTACATACTTTGTAACGACAAAAGCGCGGAGACGGGGGCAGCGGTGCCTGAGCGAACGACGGTCTGGGGGCTGGTGCCGAGGGTGTCGTTGGACCGCACCAGCCCGGTGCCGCTGTACTTCCAGGTCGCCAGCAGGTTGCAGCAGCTCATCGAGGACGGCGAGCTGCCGGTGGGCGGGCGGCTGGAGAACGAGGTCGAGCTGGCCGACCGGCTCGGGGTGTCCCGGCCGACCATGCGCCGCGCGATCGGCTACCTGGTCGAGCGCGGCATGCTGGTGCGCAAGCGCGGTGTGGGCACCCAGATCGTGCACCCCAAGGTGCGCCGGCCGGTCGAGCTGACCAGCCTCTACGACGACCTGGTGAAGGCCGGCCAGCGCCCGCGTACCGAGATCAAGCTGCTGGAGATCCGGCCCGCGCCCGACGCCATCGCCGAGGCGCTGGGCATCCCGTTCGGGTCGGAGATCAACTGGCTGGAGCGGCTGCGGTTCGCCGACGACGAGCCGCTCGCGCTCATGCACAACGCGGTCCCGCTGGACGTGCTCGCCCTGCGCCGGGCCGACCTGGCCGAGCACGGCCTCTACCAACTGCTCCGCGCCGCCGGCCACATCCCTCGGATGGCCAACCAGACGGTCGGCGCCAAGGCGGCCACCGCCTCCGAGGCCAAGCTCCTCGGCGACCACCGAGGCGCCCCCATGCTCACCATGACCCGCACCGCCTGGGACGCCACCGGCCGCGCCGTCGAGTACGGCTCGCACATCTACCGCGCGAGCAGGTACTCCTTCGAACTCACCCTCACCAGCTAACCCCCCGCCCGCGAGTCGGGGCTCTCAGCACAGTGAGTCGCGCGATCCGGCACACCGCCGATGTGCTCAAACGCCCGACTCGGTGTGCTCGGACGCCCGACTCGCGGGTGGGGGTTCGGGGGTTCCGTAGGAGACGCGCTGGCGGGCGGTGTTGCGGCCGGCGTCGACCTTGACGGGGGCGGTGGCGCCGGCCAGGCCGAAGGCCGGCATGTTCACGTAGACGACGTCGGTGCCGCCGGGGCGGACCTGGTAGGCCTCGTGGTACGCGCCGACGCTGCCGTCGTTGCCGATCCGGCGCACGTACCTGCGCCAGGCCGCGAGGTGCGGGGCGTCCGGGTTGGAGGCGAACTTCTGCAGCTCGTCCATGCTCCGCCAGTACTGGACCATCAGCGTGGTGCGGCCGCCGAGGAAGGTGTAGTTGGCGAGCAGGCCCTCGTCGCGGTCGGCGAGGTGGCGCAGGCTGCGGAACATCGCGAGCATCACGAACAGCCACTTGTCCACCCGCCACCAGTGGTTGAACCGCATGCCGATCAGCACCACGACCATGCCGTCGGCGCCCAGCTCGGCGGTGTAGCGCCCAGGGAACACCCGAGGTCCGCCCATGGGATCTCTCCTCTTCCTCGGTACGGCTGCGCACAACTGTGCCGCGAAGAACCCGGCGTTGTCTATAACCTCGTTACCGATGGAGTGAGAGCGCTAGAAGCCGCCCCAGAACCCGCCGTACCCGCCGCTGTCCGAGCGCCGCCAGGCGAACTCGCCGCCGCCGACCGGCGCGCACACCAGCGACTCGCCGTTCGAGCCGCGGGCGGGCGGCCCCGGCTCGCAGGTCTTGCCGACGCTCGGGTTCGGCCTGGGCGTCGCGGGGTGGCGCCGCTGGCCGGTGGCGCCGCGCCCGGACTCGTCGTCGGTCCCCTCGTCGCTGTCCTCGCTCGAGGACCCGGAGGAACCGGAGGACTGGGTGGGCGTGGGCACGGCGGGAGCGGGCTTGGCCGGCGCCTGCGGGACGGCCGGTGCCTGCGGCGCGACCGGAGGGGGCGCGGCGGCCGTCGGGATCGCGTCCGGGATCGGGTCCGGTGCCGGGGCGTTGGCGGCCGGCGGGTTGGCGGACCCCGGGGAGAGCACGGGCGGTGCCGCCGGGGCGGCCGGTGCCGAGGCCGGCGACGGCGTGCCGAACAGCGTGCGCTCCGGCATCCCGCTGACCAGGGTGACCACGAACCCGCCCGCGAACGCCAGGCAGAGCACCCCCAGCGCGGCGGAGGCCAGCACGAACCCGCGCGAGCCCCGCTCGCGGCGCCAGATGATCGCCAGCGGCACCGCGAGGATGGGCACCGCGCCGAGGCCGATCAGCCGGGTCTGCGGGACGGCCACCGCGGCGGCGCAGGCCAGCGCAAGCACCAGCGCGACGATGCCGGCCACCAGACCGCCCCGGGCCGGGACCCCCGACATCTGCTCGGTCGGGGCCTCGGGCATCCGCTCGGTCGGGCCGCCGAAGAGTGAGTCATAGGTCAACGGTATTCACCCTTCGTGACGGGTTGTGCACGCCGGGGCAACCTACCGGAGGGGGATTCTCGGACACGATCGGGTCACGGTTTCGGTACCGCCCGACGGCGTCGGTTACTCCGGGCACACCCCGTCACGGGGGCGCGTCAGGACGCTCTCGCGCTGTCGTCCCCCGACCCGGAGCCGCCCTTGCGGGCCTCCACGCTGCGGCGCAGCGCCTCCAGCAGGTCGGTCACCTCGGTCGCCTCCGGTGGCGCGGACTCGGCGACGACCTCGTTCCCGGCGCGCTTGTCCTCGATCAGCTGCTTCACCCGGTCGGTGTGGCTGTCCCGGTAGTCCTCGGGCTGCCACGGCGCGCCCATCGACTCGATCAGCGTGCGGGCCATGTCCAGCTCCCTGCTGTCCTCGCCGAGCTCGGACGGCTCGGGAAGGAAGTCGAGCTGTTCGCGCGGTTCGCGGATCTCGTCGGCGTAGTACAGCGTCTCCAGCGAGAGCACCCCGTTCTCCGAGCGCACCGCGCACAGGTACTGCTTGCCGCGCATCACGAAGGTGGCGATCGCGACCCGGTTGGTGGCCGCCATGGCGGCCGCGAGCAGGGCGTAGACCTTGCCGTTCTCCTCCTTGGTCGGGGCCAGCCAGTAGGTCTTCTGGTAGAAGATCGGGTCGATCTCGTCGAGGTCGACGAACGCGGTCACCTCGATCGAGTGCGACCGGCCCGGCGCGATGTCGTCCAGCTCGGCGGGGTCGATGATGATCGTCTGCCCGTCGTTCTCCTCGAGGCCGCGCACGATGTCCCGGAACGCCACCTCCTCGCCGGTGCGTTCGTTGATCCGTTGGTAGCGGATCCGGTCGGTGGTGCCCCGTTGATACTGGTGGAAGTGCACCGAGTGGTCCTCGGTGGCGCTGTAGAGCCCCACCGGGACGGTCACCAGCCCGAATGTGATCGAGCCGGTCCAGATTGCGCGTGGCACGGTTCTCTCCTCCCGTTTGTATCAAGCGTCCGGGGTCAGTGGGGGTTGCGCAAGGGCGTTCCGCCTGGTCAATGGGCGGGTTCAGGGCTCCAGTGCGGCCAGCCGGTCCTGGGCGACGGCGCGGCGGCGCAGTGCCTCGCGCAGGGCGCGGTCGGTGTCCTCGCGGTCGCGGCGGGCGGTGCGGGCGCGCAGCCGGGCGTCCCGTTCGGCCCGCTCGGCGGCCACCAGCTCGGCCCGCAGGTCGGCCACCTTCTGGTGAGCGGCGGTCTCTTCGGCGGCGGCGTCGTCGTGGGCCCGTTGCGCGGCGGCGTGCCTGTCTTCGGCGTCGGCCACCGCCGACTCGGTGCGGTCCAGCTCGGCGCGGGCGCGCAGCAGGGTCGAGCTGGGCGTGGCCGGGCGCGCGGCGGGTGGCTCCTTGGGGCGCTCGGCCGGTCTGGGGGCGGCGGCTGGCTTGGGCGCGGGCGTGGCGCCGGGGGTTGCGGACGGCCAGGTCACCGCGCCGGGGTCGGCGGCCTTGTCCGCGTCGGCCAGCTCCTTGGGCGAGGCCAGCCGCCCTCGGGCCAGCGCCCGCGCCGCCTCCGGCGTGGTCAGGGCGGCGGCGAACGTGTCCTCCAGCTCGCGACCGACCGACTCGCTGACCGGTTCCCCCAGCTCCCTGGTGAGCCCGGTCAGCTCCGCGATCAGCTCGCGCCGCCGCCCGGACAGCCGGCGCAGCTCCGCCCCGTCCAGGTTGGCGTGCGCGCCGCGCATCGCCTCACCCAGCTCGGCCAGCTCGACCAGCCGCTCCGGTTGTTGCCGCGCGAGCTGGTTGACCAGCCAGGCGGCCACCGTCGGGCGGCGCAACCGGCCGATCGCGGCGGCCAGGTCCCGTTCGCCCTCGGACTTCGCCCGCTTGGCGCGCTCGTCCCGTGCCTTGGTGAACTCGTCGCGAGGCAGCCCGTACAGCTCGTCGGCCACCTCGTCGAGATCCACCCGCCCAGCTTGTCATGTCCCGTGATGTGACGCCGCTAGCATCGGTTCGGTGACCTTGCGGAGGCGGTGCCTGGCGGTGGCGGTGGGGCTGGCCGCCGTGGTCGTCCTGGCCGGTTGCGGCAAGCACGGCTCGACCAGCTCGCCGCCCGGCCCGAGCGGCCCCGCCGGCGTGGGCACGCCCGAACCGCAGACCAACTGCACCAAGAAGGCCACCGACGCCTCCGGCCTGGAGCGGGCGCTGTCCGAGGCCTCGTCCGGCGACGTCGTGTGCGTGACCGGCGACCTCGGCGACGCCCGCCTCAAGATCGACAAGGGCGGCTCGGAGTCGTCCCCGCTGCGGGTGCTCGGCGACGGCCGGACCAAGGTCAAGGGCATCAGCGTGGCCGCGGACAACGTGGTGGTGGACGGCTTCGTGGCCGACGAGCCCAAGGCGCCGGGCGCGTCGCTGAAGGGCAGCAACATCACGCTGCGCAACACCGCGATCAACGGCCCGCGCCGCGACGACGGGGACGGCATCCGGTTCTGGGGCAGCAACATCAGGATCGAGCACAACACGATCACCGACACCCGCAACGCCAAGGGCGCGCACGCGGACTGCATGCAGACCTTCGCCACCGACGACGACAACCCGGCCAGCCAGGACGTCCTGATCGACAGCAACCGCTGCGAGAAGATCGACAACAACTGCCTGATCGTGGAGGGGCCGAACAGCGAGGCCGGCGACGGCAGCGGCGACGGCGAGACCAGGAACATCACGTTCAGCAACAACTACTGCGAGAACAAGGCCGCCCAGGCCGTCCTGATCGACGACACCGACCATGCGGTGATCACCGGCAACGAGATCGTGGGCGACATCAACCACGCGTTCGCGCTGCAGAACAAGGCGACCAACGCGGTGGTCAACGGAAACAAGGCGCGGTCGGTACGCTACGAGGTGGGCATGGACCGCTCGTCGCGGTCCGGCTACCAGGGACCGGAGCCGGGCGGCGCCCCCTAGTCGTGAGTGGTTAGGGCCGCCATGACGGCCCTAACCACTCACGGTCAGGGGGCACGTCGGGTGGGCGCCTTCGCCACGTTGTTCAGCTCGAGGACCGGGTTGCCGTCCGAGTCCCAGCTCAGGCCGGAGGCGAACATGGCCCGCGACTCGCCGCCGGTGTAGGCGTGGAACAGCAGGTAGTCGTGCTTCGAGCCGGGGATCACGTCCTGGCCGCCGGGGTTGGTCATCGCGCCGCCGAGGGTGTCCTTGTTCAGGAACTGGCCGGGGTGCTTGACGAACGTGCTGGCCAGCGACTCCGACGTCGCGTAGTTCACGAAGTACTTGCCGCTGTTGTAGGCGTTGCCGGAGTAGAACAGCACGTACCTGTCGCCGTGGTGGACCAGGGTCGGCGCCTCGATGATGTTGCCTTCCTCCGGCCGGTCGGACTGGATCAGCGCCCGCCGCTCGCCCACCGAGGTCATGCCGTCGACCGAGACCTGCTGCAGCCAGATCGTGGACCTGCCCCGGCCGCTGGTGTAGAGCAGGTACTGCTTGCCGTCGGTGTCGGTGAACGCCTTCGGGTCGATGCTGTCGACGTCCTCGGGCCGGCAGACCAGCGGCTTGGACCCGACCGGCTTGAACGGCCCCTGCGGCGAGGAGGCCAGCGCGACGCCGATGCACTGCACGTTCTGGTTGGCCGCTCGCGCGGTGAAGTAGAGGATGTAGCTGCCGTCGCTGCGCGCGGCCACCTCGGGCGCCCACACGTTGCCGTGCCCGACGCCCTCCTTGTTCACCCAGGCGGGCAGCTCGGGCAGCGCGTCGCCGACCTCGGTCCACCTGCCGGTCAGGCTCGGGGACTTCTGCACCGGCACGTGCCAGACCTGCTTGTTGTAGCTGCTCCCGGTGGAATAGGCGTAGTAGGTGCTACCTACGGCCAGCACGGCGGGGTCGGGAAAGTCACGCGCAATGACCGGCTGAATTGCCCCGCCCGTCGCCGCCGTGGTGGCGGCCACAACGGCTGCGACCACGGGACCGGTTGTTAGCAGGCGAGCCCAGCCGCCGCGAGGAATGGGAGACATCAGGAACAGACAGTAGCTTGCCGGTCGACGCGGACTTGAGTCGTTTTACTCGAAAGTATGAACCTTGGCTTGAGGGCTGTTACTTACCGCGATCGATGAGTTAGGGCCCGCCGGTCAGCCGCATCCGCAGGCGCCGCCGCAGCAGCCACCCCCGCCGCCGCCGACCGCCGCCGGCGCGGTGCCCGTCATGGCCACGGTGGAGAGCAGCTTGACGGTGTCCTGGTGGCCATCAGGGCAGGTCGCGGGCTCGCGAGCGGCACTCATCGGGCGGGACACCTCGAACACGCCGTCGGCGCCGAGTGCGACGCAGTCGCGGCAGCGGAACTCGTAGCGGGGCATCCGAGCATCCTAGCGCCGGTCGCCTCACAGGGGGACGACGTGCAACGTTATTCTTTTCAGGAAATACGGTCGGTACGCGTGTGGCATTCGTGATCCCGACCTTCCGGCGGCGTGTCAAGAGGGCTCGCCGGGATTGTTGTCGCGGCTTTGACCCCGAACGGACCTGCATTCACCCGGTGTTCTGTGGTATTGCGGTGGCCGAGTAATCCCAGGGCGAACCGGGCGTACTCGATGGCGATCCGCTCGGGCGTGTCGGGGCCGGTGGGGCGAAACCATTGCGTGAGCGAGGTGCACATGGTGGCGATCGCGCGGCCGGCGTGGCGGGGGCTGGTGGTGTGCAGGTCGCCGTCCGCGATGGCGTGGTCGATGGCGGTGTCGAGCAGGTGCTGCACGTCGTTGCGCAGCCCGGCGATGCGGCGGCGGTTGGCCGGCTCCAGCCCGCGCATCTCGCTGGCGCCGATCGCGGCCAGCTCCCGGCGGTGGGTGTGGAACAGCGCGAGCGCCTGCACCATCAGCCGCACCCTGGCGACGCCGCCTCGGCTGTGCTCGTCGCCGAGGGCCTCCCGGTCCGCCGCGTGCATCCGCCAGATCAGGTCGGCCATGGTCAGGTCCAGCGTGGTGACCAGCAGCTCCTGCTTGCTGCGGTAGTGGTGGTACACGCCGGGCACGCTCATCCGGGCCAGCCGGGCGATGGAGCGCATGGTGGCGCCGTGGTAGCCGGTGCGGACGAACGCGGTGATCGCGGCGGCCAGCACCGGGTCGATGGGCAGCGGCGCGAACGTCCGCCAGTCCGCCGCCGATCCGGGCGGCGGCGTCTCGTCGGGCGGCGGGGCCGGGCCGCGGCCGGGGGCGAGCAGTCGATCGGGGGTGGTGCCCAGCGCGGCGGCGATGTCGTGCAGCCGGCCGACCTCCAGCCCGGTCCTGCCGGTCTCGATCGCGCTCAACGTCGCCGGGCTCACCCCGATCCGGCGGGCCAGCTCGCGCAGCGACAGCCCGGCGACCAGCCGCGACTCCCGCACCGTGTGGCCGGTCATGCTGTTCAGGATAACTGAACACACGGTCCGTCCGGCTCCACCGTTCTTCCCATTGCACGCCCACCCGGCCGATGGAAAAGTGTGGCACGTCATAGTGCCGGCCGAACGAGCGGTCGGTCAGTGCTGGACGAGCGGAGAAGGTGGCCGGGGTGGCTGAGCCGAAGACCATGTCCGAGCTGTTGCGCGACGCCCCGAAGAACTGGGGCAAGTGGGGCGACGACGACGAGGTCGGCGCGCTGAACTACCTGACCCCGGCCGAGGTGCTGCGCGGCGTCGCGCACGTCAGGTCGGGCACGGTGTTCACCCTGCAGCGGCTGATCAACGACCCGAAGGGCGACCCGTGCTGGCCCGGCCGCACGCCGGCGGAGCGCACGATGATCGTCGACGAGTCCACCTGGGACGGCGACGACGCGCCGGCCTTCCCGGGCGGCCTGCACTACGCCGACGACAAGATCAACGCCTTCCTGCAGGGCTCCACGCAGTACGACGCGCTGGGCCACGTCTGGTACGACGGCACGATCTGGAACGGGCACGACGCGCGCACCACCGTCGGCGGGCTGGACATCGCCAGCGTCGAGCCGATCGCCGAGCGCGGCGTGGTCGGGCGGGGCGTGCTGCTCGACATCGCCCGGTTCCGGGGCAAGGAGCACCTGGACAACGGCGAGACGTTCACCCACGAGGACCTCGAGGCGTGCGCCAAGGCCCAGGGCCACACCATCGAGCCGCACGACGTGCTGCTCATCCGCACCAACTTCCTCAAGCTGTTCTTCGACAGGGGCGAGGAGTTCTACCAGGACTTCGTCGAGCCCGGCCTCACCTACAGCCCGGAGCTGGTCCGCTGGTTCGCCGACCGGGAGATCCCCAACCTGGTCACCGACACCATGGCCAACGAGGTGACCTACGAGCCGGCCACCGGCATCGCGCTGCCCCTGCACTGCGCGCTCATGCGCAACCTGGGCGTCACCCTGACCGAGATCTGCGACCTGGAGAAGCTGGCCGCGAGCTGCGCCGAGGACGGCCAGTACACGTTCCTCTACGCCGCCGCCCCGCTCAAGGTGCACCGCGCCGCCGGCTCGCCGGTCAACCCGCTGGCGATCAAATGACCGTCTACACGGACCGGCCCTGGCTCGGGCGGTACACCGACGGGCTGCCGGCGGACATCACCGCCGATCACGCCACCATGCTGGAGCTGTTCCGGGCCTCGGTGGCGCGCGCCCCGGACACCGAGGCGATCCGCTACTTCGACGGCGTGCTCACCGTGGCCGAGCTGGACGCGGCGTCCGACTCGCTGGCCGTGGCGCTGGCCGCGCACGGGTTCGCCGCCGGCGACCGGCTGGCGGTGTACACCCAGAACAACCCGGCGTTCGTGATCGCCCTGCTCGGCGCCTGGAAGGCCGGCGGCGCCGCGGTGGCGATCAACCCGATGAACAAGGCCCGCGAGCTGACGTACCTGCTCGCCGACTCCGGGGCCAGCGCGCTGCTCTGCCTCGACGAGCTGTACGAGTCGGTGGCCAGGGACGTGGTGCGCGAGGGCGAGGGCGTCCAGGTACACACCGTGATCACCTGCTCGGCCCTGGACTGGCAGACCCGGGGCGACCCCCGGCTGTTCGCCGGCGCTCAGGGCACGAAACGCCCGCTCGGCACGTTCGACCTGCTGGAACTGCTCGACGACTACGCCGGCCGCCACCCGCACGCGCCCGCCCCCCAGCCCGACGACGTGGCCATCCTGACCTACACCTCGGGCACCACCGGCGTTCCCAAGGGTGCCATGAACACCCACGCCAACCTGGCGTTCAACTCCCAGACCTACCGCGAGTGGATGGGCCTGACGCCCGAGGACAGCGTGCTCGGCGTGGCGCCGCTGTTCCACATCACCGGCCTGGTCGGGCACGTCGGGGTCGCGCTGTTGCTGCCCTGCCCGCTGGTGCTCGCGCACCGGTTCGAGCCGAACGTGGTGATCGACGCGATCCGCGAGCACCGCCCGACCTTCACCGTCGGCGCGATCACCGTGTTCATCGCGCTCGCGGGCGTGGACGGCGTGGGCAAGGAGGACTTCGCCTCGTTCCGCATGCTCTACTCCGGCGGCGCCCCGATCGCGCCCGCGGTCACCGACCGCTTCGAGGAGCAGACCGGCCTGTACATCCACAACATCTACGGCTTGACCGAGACCAGCTCGCCCTCGCACGGGGTGCCGCTCGGGGCGCGGGCGCCGGTGGACCCGAACTCCGGGGCGCTGTCCATCGGCGTGCCGGTGTTCAACACCGTGGTGCGGATCCTGGACGAGGAGGGCAACGAGCTGCCGGTCGGCGAGGTCGGCGAGATCGCCACCTCCGGACCCGAGGTGGTGCCCGGCTACTGGAACAAGCCGGAGGCCACCGCCGAGTCGCTGCCCGGCGGCGAGCTGCGCACCGGCGACGTCGGCTTCATGGACGCCGACGGCTGGTTCTACATTGTCGACCGCAAGAAGGACATGATCAACGCGGCCGGGTACAAGGTGTGGCCGCGCGAGGTGGAGGACGTGTTGTACGGGCACCCGGCGGTGCGGGAGGCCGCCGTGGTCGGGGTGCCCGACGAGTACCGGGGCGAGACCGTCAAGGCGTTCGTCTCGCTGCGCCCTGGCGTCGAGACGACCGAGCAGGAGCTGATCGACTTCTGCCGGCAGCGGATGGCCGCGTACAAGTACCCGAGGTCGGTGGAGTTCATCGACGAACTGCCCAAGACCACGACTGGCAAGATCCTGCGGCGTGAGCTTCGAGACGGGGCAGCGGCGGGCTGAGGACGGGCTGGACCTGCTGACATCGCCGGCCGGGCGCGCGCTGTTGGACCGGCTGGACGGTACGGACGTGAGCGCGACGGACGAGCTGAGGCTGGCCTCGGCGCTGCGCAGGGAGTTCCCGGCCGAGCTGGTCACCGCCGCGCTGGGGCAGCACGAGCTGCGGGTGCGCGCCCGCGCGAAGTTCTCCAGGGCGGGGCGGATGTTCTTCACCCGCGACGGGCTGGAGCAGGCCTCCGCCGAGCCGGTGGCCGCGCACCGGGCCGGACGGTTCGCGGCGGCCGGGCGCGTGCGGGTGGCCGACCTGTGCTGCGGCATCGGCGGTGACCTGGTCGCGCTGGCCGGCGCGGGCGCGGACGTGCGCGGGGTGGACCTCGACCCGGTGCACCTGCGGATGGCCACCTTGAACGCGGCGGCCTACGACGTGGCGGGCGCGGTGGACACCTCGCGGGCCGACGTCCGGGACGCGGACCTGGACGGCATGGACGCGGCGTTCGTGGACCCCGCGCGGCGGGCCGGCGGGCGGCGGCTGCGCACCGGGGACAGCGAGCCGCCGCTGGACTGGTGCCTGGCCCTGACCGCCCGTACCCCCCACGTCGCCGTCAAGGCCGCGCCCGGCCTGGACCGCTCGCTGGTGCCGTCCGGCTGGGAGACGGAGTTCGTCGCCGACGGGCGCGAGCTGAAGGAGGCGGTGATCTGGTCGCCCGCCTTCGCGACCGGCAAGGCGACCAGGGCCACCGTCCTGCCCGGCGGCCACCAGCTGCTCCCGTCACCCGGCGACCCGGTCCCGTGCCGCCCGCCAGGGCCGTACCTCCTCGACCCGAGCCCGGCGGTCACCCGCGCCGGCCTGGTCGAGGAGCTGGCCCGCGAGCTGGGCGCCTGGAAGATCGACCCGAGGATCGCGTTCCTGTCCGCCGAACACCCCCCGCACACCCCGTTCGGCCGGACGCTGCGGGTGCTCGACGACGGCCCGTGGCGGGAGAAGGAGCTGCCCGCCCGGCTGCGCGCGCACCGCATCGGCCCGCTGGACATCCGCCGCCGCGGCCTGGCCGGGGACGTCGACGCGCTGCGGCGGCGGCTCAAGACCACCGGCGACCGACCAGGGGTGCTGGTGATGACCCGGGTGAACGACCGCCCGTGGGCGCTGCTCTGCGAACCGGTGGCCGGGCGTTCCTGAGAGCGTCGTTGTCGGACCCGACAACACCGGTCCTCAATTCGCGCGTAACCGCTAATGCGCGTTCCGTTACTCGGCAGTACGCTCCGTCCCACTTTGGGTGCGGAGAATCACATCCGTGCCCCTGGGGAGGGGAGGACGCAACATGTCCGATGTGGCAGGGACCGTCGAACGTCCGGAGAATCGGACGGTCTTCGGTCATCCGATCGGGTTAACCAACCTGTTCGGGGTCGAGCTCTGGGAACGGTTCTCGTACTACGGGATGCTCGGCATCCTCATCTACTACCTGTACTACTCGCTGACCGACGGCGGCCTCGGGCTGCCGCAGGCCACCGCCACCAGCATCACCGGCGCCTACGGCGGCCTGGTCTACCTGGCCACCGTGCTCGGCGGCTGGATGGCCGACCGGTTGCTCGGCATGGAACGCATGGTGTTCTACGGCGGGTTCGTGGTGATGATCGGGCACATCGCGCTGGCCGTGGTGCCCGGCATGACCGGCGTCGGGGTCGGCCTGGTGTGTGTCGCGCTGGGCAGCGGCGCGCTCAAGGCGAACGCGTCCTCGCTGCTCGGGCGGCTCTACACCACCGGTGACCCGCGCGCGGACGGCGGCTTCACGCTGTTCTACATGGGCATCAACCTCGGCGCGTTCTTCGGGCCGTTGCTCACCGGGTTCTTCCAGATCGAGTTCGGGTTCCACTACGGGTTCGGGCTGGCCGCGGTCGGGATGGGGCTGGGGCTGGGGCAGTACGTGGTGTTCCGCCGCAACCTGGGCACCGCCGGCCGGGAGCCGACCAACCCGCTCCCCGACGCCGCGCGGGTCAAGGCGGCCGGGATCGGCGTGGCCATCCTGGTGGTCGTGGTGGCCGTGCTGTTCACCGGCGTGGTCACGCTCGCGAACCTGGCCAGGGTCACCACCGGGGTGATCGCGGTCGCCTCGATCGCCTACTTCGTGGTGATGCTGACCAGCAAGAAGGTCGAGCCGGTCGAGCGCGCGCGGGTGCGCGCGTTCATCCCGCTGTTCATCGCCAACGCCGCGTTCTGGTCGTTGTTCCAGCAGCTGTTCACCATGCTCGCGGTGTACTCCGACGAGCGGATGAACTGGAACATCTTCGGCTGGCAGGCGCCGCCGGCCTGGATCCAGTCCGAGGAACCGATCTGGATCATCCTGCTGGCCCCTGTGTTCGCCGCCATGTGGACCAAGATGGGCACCCGCGCGCCGGCCACGCCGATCAAGTTCTCGCTGGGTGTGATCGGCATGGGCGTCGCGTTCCTGCTGTTCCTGCCGATGGCGGGCAGCACCGGCAAGACCAGCCCGGCGCTGGCGGTGCTCGGGATCATGCTGGTGTTCGCGATCTCCGAGCTGCTGCTCTCGCCGATCGGGCTGTCGGTGACCACCAAGCTGGCGCCCGCGACGTTCCGCGCGCAGATGATGGCGCTGTACTTCTTCTCCGTCGGCCTGGGCACCTCGAACGCCGGCGTGCTCGCCAAGTTCTACTCACCGGAGCACGAGTTCGCCTACTTCGGCCTGTGCGGCGCGATCACCATCGTGATCGGCGTGATCGTCGCCGCCCTCAACCCGTGGATCTCCCGACACATGCAGGGCGTGCACTAGGCGCCGGGGCTCCCAGCCTCACAGTGCTTCTTGAGGCTGGCCGCCTCGGTGTCGACGAACCGGCGGGTCATGCCGCCGGCCAACAGCGAGACCACCCCGGCCAGCGGGCCGGTCATCTCGACCTCCAGCGTCACCCGGGACCGGCCACCGTCCAGCGCCTCGATGCGGTGGTCGGCCCGGGTGGTGACGCCCGGGCCGTTCGTCGTCCACTCGAACCGCCGCCCCGGCTCCCACCCGCTGACCCGCCAGACGTTGCGCCCGAGCTTCGGCTGCCGCACCTCCGCGGTGCTGTCCAGCCCGAACGCCCCGTCCTCCAACCGCCGCACGCTCGTCATCGTCGGCGTCCACCCGGGCCAGCTCTCCACATCCGCGAGCACGTCCCACACCCGCTCAACCGACCCGTCCACGTCGACCGCGATCTCATACCGCACGCCGCCAAACTTACGCCCGCCCACCCCATCCGCGAGTCGGGATTTCTGTCAGGGTGAGTCGCGGGTTTTGGCAGCCCGTGGTGTGACCGGTCACCCGGGCGTTGACACTTGTTGACTATTCTGATGGATTAAGTCACATGCACCGGCCGCCGCTCACCCAGCGACGTCACGTCGACTTCGCGCTGGTCAGCTCGCAGGCCTGTCGTCTCTGAACCCAACCCGACACATCAGGCACACGCCTCCCGGGGAGTTCAGACATGTCAGAGATCAAGTTCGCCTACTGGGTGCCCAACGTGAGCGGCGGCCTGGTCACCAGCACGATCGACCAGCGCACCGACTGGGGCTACGACTACAACCGCGAGCTGGCGGTGCTCGCGGAGAACAACGGCTTCGACTACGCGCTCTCGCAGGTCCGCTACATGGCCAGCTACGGCGCGGAGTACCAGCACGAGTCCACCAGCTTCAGCCTCGCGCTGCTGCTTGCCACCGAGCGGCTGAAGGTCATCGCCGCCGTGCACCCCGGGCTGTGGCACCCGGGCGTGCTGGCCAAGCTGGGCGCGACCGCCGACCACCTCTCGCACGGCCGGTTCGCGGTGAACGTGGTCAGCGGCTGGTTCAAGGGCGAGTTCACCGCGCTCGGCGAGCCGTGGCTGGAGCACGACGAGCGCTACCGCCGCTCCGAGGAGTTCATCCGTGCGCTGCGCGGCATCTGGACCGAGGACGGGTTCTCGCTTGGCGGTGACTTTTACCGGATCCGGGACTTCTCGCTCAAGCCGAAGCCGGTTCGGGGTCCCGACCGGCCGCACCCGGAGATCTTCCAGGGCGGCAACTCGACGGCGGCCCGGCGGATGGCCGGGCGGGTGTCGGACTGGTACTTCAGCAACGGCAAGGACTTCGACGGGGTGGTCGAGCAGCTGCGTGACGTCCACGCCAGCGCCGCCTCGGAGGGGCGGTCGGTGCGGTTCGGGCTGAACGGGTTCCTGATCGCGCGGGACACCGAGGCGGAGGCGCGCGAGACGCTGCGCGAGATCGTCGCCAGGGCGCACCGGCCGTCGGTGGAGGGCTTCCGGGACGCGGTGACCCAGGCCGGGAAGTCCACATCGGACGGCAAGGGGATGTGGGCGGACAGCTCGTTCGAGGACCTGGTGCAGTACAACGACGGGTTCCGGACCCAGCTGATCGGCACGCCCGAGCAGGTCGCGGAGCGGATCGTGCGCTACAAGGCGCTGGGCGTGGACCTGATGCTGCTCGGCTTCCTGCACTACCACGAGGAGGTCGAGTACTTCGGCCGTCGGGTGCTGCCGCTGGTGCGCGAGCTGGAGGCGTCGTCGCCGGCGCGGGAGTCGGTGTCGGTCTGACGGAAACCCCGACTCACCCTGACAGAAATCCCGACTCGCGGGCGGGTTTTGGAGGTACGGACATGAGTGGCGTGCGGGTGCACTGGTTCCTTCCGACGTACGGGGACGGGCGGCAGCCGGTGGGCGGGGGGCATGGGGTGGCGGTGGGGTCGGCCGGTGGGGTGCGGCCGGCGACCTTGGGGTATTTGACGCAGGTCGCGCGGGCGGCGGAGCAGTTGGGGTTTGAGGCGGCGTTGACCCCGACGGGCATGTGGTGTGAGGACGCCTGGTTGACGACCGCGATGTTGTCGCAGACCACCGAGCGGTTGAAGTTTCTCGTCGCGTTCCGGCCGGGGATGTTGACGCCGACGCTGGCGGCGCAGATGGCGGCCACCTACCAGCGGCACACCGGCGGGCGGCTGCTGCTCAACATCGTGACCGGCGGCGAGCCGACCGAGCAGCGCGCCTACGGCGACTTCCTGTCCAAGGACGACCGCTACGCGCGCACCGGCGAGTTCCTGCACGTCGTACGGGCGCTGTGGCGCGGCGAGACGGTGGACTTCGACGGGCGGCACGTGCGGGTCCAGGGCGCGTCGCTGCTGCGCACGCCGGACCCGGTGCCGCCGGTGTACTTCGGCGGGTCCTCGGCGGCCGCCGGCGAGGTGGCCGCCGAGCACGTCGACACCTACCTGACCTGGGGCGAACCGCCCGACCAGGTCGCCGAGAAGCTGGCCTGGGTGCGCAAGCTGGCCGCCGAGAGGGGGCGCACGCTGCGCTTCGGGATCCGGCTGCACGTGATCGCCCGCGACACCTCGGAGGCGGCCTGGGCGGTGGCCCAGCAGACGCTGGACGCGCTGGACCCGGCCGCGATCGAGGCGGTGCAGGCCGGGCTGGCCCGCTCGGAGTCCGAGGGCCAGCGGCGGATGCGCGCGCTGCACAACGGCTCGACCGAGCGGCTGGAGGTGGCGCCGAACCTGTGGGCCGGCATCGGGCTGGTCCGGGGCGGGGCGGGCACCGCGCTGGTGGGCAGCCACACCGAGGTGGCCGACCGGATCGCGGAGTACCACGCGCTGGGCATCGACGAGTTCGTGCTCTCCGGCCACCCGCACCTGGAGGAGGCCTGGTGGGTGGGCGAGGGCGTGCTGCCGGTGCTGCGCGCGCGTGGCCTGTGGGAGCCGCCGGCCGGGTCGGTCGCGCACGCCGGGGCGGAGACGGCGGCCGTCCCGTTCGCGCGGGCACGATGACCACCGTCGCCTTACCCGCGACCGGCGAGCGGCCGCCGGCATCGGCGCGGACGATCCTGCTGGCCAGCCTGGTCGGTACCACGGTGGAGTGGTACGACTTCTTCCTCTACGCCACGGCGGCGAGCCTGGTGTTCCCCGCGCTGTTCTTCCCGGCGGACGATCCGGTGGTCGGCACGCTGCTGGCGTTCGGCACGTTCGCGGTCGGGTTCGTGGCGCGGCCGATCGGCGGGCTGCTGTTCGGGCACATCGGCGACCGGCTCGGGCGCAAGCGGACGCTGGTGGCCACGATGGTGCTGATGGGCGCGGCGACCGCGCTGATCGGGCTGTTGCCGGGGGTGGCCACGATCGGGCTGGCCGCGCCGGTGCTGCTGGTGGTGCTGCGGATCCTGCAGGGGCTGGCGGTCGGCGGGGAGTGGGGCGGCGCGGTGCTGCTGGCCACCGAGAACGCCCCGCCCGGGAAGATCGGCCGGTTCGGCAGCGTGCCGCAGGTCGGGCTGGGGCTCGGGCTGGCGCTGGGCACTGGCGTGTTCGCGCTGCTCGGCGAGGCGCTCGGGCGGGAGGCGTTCGCGTCCTACGGCTGGCGGATCGCGTTCGTGCTCAGCGTGGTGCTGGTCGCGGTGGGGCTGGTGGTGCGGCTGCGGGTGTTGGAGACCCCGGAGTTCCGGCGGCTGGCGACGTCCGGCGGGCTGGCCCGGGTGCCGGCGGTGGAGGTGTTTCGCACCAGGGAGCATCGGCGCGGGCTGGGGCTGGGCATGCTGGCGCGCTGGGCGGAGGGGGCGTCGTTCAACACCTGGGCGGTGTTCGCGATCAGCTACGCCACCACGACCGTGCGGTTGAACAAGGTGGACGTGCTGTTGGCGGTCACGGCGGGGGCGTTGCTGATGGCCGCGCTCACGCCGGTCGCGGGCGCGCTGGCGGATCGGTACGGCAGGCGGGCGGTGTTCGCGGCCGGGGTGGTGGCGTTCGGGGTGACGGTGCTGCCGTCGTTCTATGCGCTGCGCTCCGGGTCGACGGTGCTGGCGACGGTGGTGCTGGTCGGTCAGCTCGGCATCGGCTACGCGCTGATGACCGGGGCGGAGGCCACCCTTTTCGCCGAGCTGTTCGACGCGAAGGTCCGCTACACCGGCATGTCGCTGGTGTTCCAGGGCTCCGGCGTGTGGGCGTCCGGCCTCACCCCGGTGATCCTCACCGCGCTGCTGGCCGCCGCCAACGGCGCCCCCTGGGCGCCCGGTGTGTACCTGGCGGCGGTCTCCGTACTCAGCCTGCTCGCCGTGCTGGCGATGTACCGCTGGCTACCGACGGCCCGCCGCTGAGAGCTCGGCGTCGCGCTTGGCCTCGGCCTCCAGGTCGGCGCGTTTCACGGCGCGGTAGGACTCGTCGTCGAAGCCTCGGCGCCAGTAGCCGGAGATGGACAGCTGGTCCATGGTCAGGCCGCGCTCGTGCAGCAGGTGGCGGCGCAGCAGCTTGACCGCGTTCGCCTCGCCGTGCACGAACGCGTGCACCCGGCCGGCCGGGAAGTCGAACCCGCGCACCTCGTCGAGGATCGCGTCCTGGCCGGCCTCCGAGCGCAGCAGCCAGCGAAGCCGCAGGTCACCGGGGCAGGGCAGGTCCTGGCGCTCGGCGGCGTCCTCGACCTCGACGAACGCGTACGCCGGCACCCCGCTCGGGACCCTGGCCAGCGCGGCGGCGATGGCCGGCAGCGCGGCCTCGTCCCCCACGAACAGGTGCCAGTCCGCGGTGGGGTCCGGCGAGTACGCGCCGCCGGGGCCGAGCACCAGCAGCTCGGTGCCGGGGCCGGCGGTCGCGGCCCACGGGCCGGCCAGGCCCTCGTCGCCGTGGTGCACGAAGTCGATGGTGACCTCGCCGGCCTCGGTGTCCACCGCGCGGATGGTGTACGTGCGCAGCGCCGGCCAGTGCTCGCGGGGCAGCTCGGCGCGCACCCGCTCCATGTCGAACGGCTCCGGGTAGCCGACCTCGGGCCGGCGGAACACGACCTTGACGTAGGCGTCGGTGTGCGGGCTCTCCGCGAAGCGGGCGAGCGCGCCCGGGTCGTCCGGGGCGGCGACCACGCGGATCATGTGCGGGGTGACCCGCTCGGTCCGGCGAACCAGTAGTCTGGTCGTGGCTGGTGCCTTGCGAGGTCCTCGGTCCGCCATGCCAGCTCCCATCCGTTGACTTAGGCTAGCCTAACTCACTCTTTTCTACCCGCTCGCGGCCGTGGGGTGCCACCCACCGACCGGGTCATGGCGCCAGGTGGCGCACCATTCGTGCTATCTGATCACGATACGCGGTGAGGAACTCCGCGGAGTCCGGCTCGGCGGCCACGATCCGGCGGGCGATCTGGGGCAGCAGCGTGGGTGCGGCCGCCGCTCCGAACAGCGCGAGCATGACGTGCGCGGGGTCCAGGTCGGGGGCCAGCTCGCCGGCCGCCTGGCGCCGGCGTATCTCGGCGAGCTGCTCGACCAGGAAGTCGGGTTCGTCGGGCTGCTCGTCGACGGGCGGGGTGCCGCCGAGCGCCTCCCAGGCCATCAGTCGGGCCCACGAGCGGTGTTCCTCGGTGGCGATGACGTAGTCGGCGGCGACCTGGTCCAGCGGCCGGTCCGGGCGGCTGATGTCGGTCACGACCGCCCGCCATTTGCGCATCAGCGCCCGGTAGAGGCCGGCCTTGCCGTCGAAGTAGTACGAGATCAGCTGGGCGTTCACGCCGGCGCGCGCGGCGATCCGGCTCACCCGGGCGCCGGCGAAGCCGTGCTCGCCGAACTCCTCCACGGCCGCGCCCAGGATCCGCTCCCTGGTGCGCTCCGGGTCCCGGCGGCGCTGCGTCTCGTCGGGCGAGCGGCGCGAGCGGCGCGGGCGGCCGGTGTCGGTGTCGGTCTCGGGGCGGCGGGCTGGCACGGATGTCGATGCTAGCTCGTTCTCGGGCCGTTCAGTCGTCGCGATGACAGTTTCATCTAAACGATTGACAGAGTCATTCGTACGATTGATAGTTGTGGAGGCAACGGCGACGAGCGGTGAGGAGCGGTGTGATGCGAGTGATGATCATTGGTGGCGGGATCGGCGGGTTGTGCCTGGCGCACGGGCTGCGGGGCGCCGGCATCGACGTGGGGGTGTACGAGCGGACGCGGGCGCGCACCGACTGGCTGCAGGGCTATCGGATCCACATCAACCCGGACGGCTGCCGGGCGCTGCACCGGTGCCTGCCGGCGCGGGGGTGGGCGGCGTTCGACTCGACGGCCGGGGACGCGGGCGGCGGGTTCGGCTTCTACGACCGGCGGCTGCGGCGGCTGGCCCTGCTCGAACCGGAGATGCTCACCCCGGCGGCGGACGACCCGGTGGGGCGGCACCGTTCGGTGAGCCGGATGCGGCTGCGCGAGGTGCTGCTGGACGGGCTGGGGGAGGCGTTGCACGAGGGGCGGGAGTTCGTGCGGTACGAGCACACCGAGGACGGGCGGCTGCGCGCGCACTTCGCCGACGGGGGGACCGCGGTGGGGGACCTGCTGGTCGGCGCGGACGGGGCCAACTCTCGGGTGCGCCAGCAGTATTTGCCGGAGCTGCGGCGGTTCGACACGGGGGTGGTTGCGATCGCCGGGCGGTATCCGTTGACGGCGGAGAGCGAGGCGCGCCTGCCTGTCGAGCTGACCAGCGGTGCGGCGAGCATCCTGACGCCGAGGTCGGACTCGCTGTTCGCGGCCACCTGGCGTGGCGGTCCGAGGACGGGTGTCGGCAAAGCCGGCTCGGTGGACACCGGCGACTACGTGCTCTGGGGCTACTCCGCCGCGCGCTCGGCCTTCCCGCCGGACCTGCACGACCTGGACGGTGAGGCCCTCCGCGCCCTGGTGAGCGAGCGGATCGACGGCTGGGCCGACGCGCTGCGGATCCTGGTCACCGGCGCCGACCTGGCCTCGGTGAACGCGCTCGCGCTGAAGAGCATGCCGACGCTGCGGCCGTGGCCGTCCACCACCGTCACCCTGATCGGCGATGCCATCCACAACATGACGCCGATGGCCGGGATCGGCGCGAACACCGCGCTGCGTGACGCCGCCGTGCTCACCCGCGCGCTCACCGACGCCGGCCCCGACGACGTACTGGCCGCCGTCACCGCCTACGAAGAGCAGATGCGCGGCTACGCCAACCGCGCAATCGCCCAATCCCTGCGCAACGCCCGCCAGGCCGCGTCCGACGCCCGGCTGCCCCGCCTGGCGTTCGGCACCACGCTGAAGATCGCGCAGGCCGTCCCGCCGCTCAAGCGCGCCCTGTTCGCGGGCCTCGGCTCGTGAGGTCCCAGGGAAGCGGCGCGGCTACTTCCCCGAGTTGGCGGAGTCCACCGCTGAAGCAAGGCTGCCCCAGTCGAGTACCAAGTCGCCCGTCAGGCCCAAGCACGGCGCCGCGGCCATCGGGTCCGGGCTCGGCCCCGGCGCCAGGTCACCACAGGCCTGCGCCTTGGTCTTCGCGATGCTCTCGTCGAGCGCGTCGGCCGCCTTGAGAACGGCGCCGAACCTACCCGGGTCGGAACTCTGCTTGATCTGCTGACGCAGCCGTGCCGTTTGTTCACCGGCGGCCGCCAGCGCCTTCGCGCAGCCGGGCTTCGTCTTTGAAGCGCATGCCTCGAACGAGAAGGGATCGGGGTTCGGTGGTTGGGCGGCGGTCGCCGACGGTGTGCCGGCCGCGAGCGACAGCACGAGAACTATCGTCGCCAGCGCCCACACCCGTCCCATCACGCCCCCGCGTTCGCACCAGGCCATTTGCCTCGAAGTGTGGCACTTTCGCTCACACGTGTGGGGGTGTTCGGCACATTCCCGAGTCGGTTGGTCGAGGGTGCCTGAACGGCTCAGCCGGTCGCCTTGAGATCGCGGATCGCGGGCTCCCAGAGACCGTCGGCCACGGGGTACGGGGTGTAGAAGCTCATCCGGGTGAAGATGTCGCCGTACCGTTCGAGGAGGCGGGGCGCGACCTGGTCGGGCGGGGCCACCACGGCGAACGCGTCGAGCACCTCGTCGGTGATCCGCCGGCCCATCTCGTCCCACTCGCCGCGCTTGGACAGCCCGTTCAGCTCCGGTCCGAGCGTGTCCCAGCCGTGCAGCTCGAACACCGGCCAGTAGGACGGGGTGGAGCCGTAGAACGCGATCTGCTTGCGCACCGCGGCGTCCGCCTCCGCCATCTCGGCGTCGGAGGATCCGGTCACGATGAACGGCAGCCCGCTGACCTGGAAGCCGTCCAGGCCGTCGTGGCCGGCCGCCTTCCGGCCCTCGAGCAGCGCCGGCAGGGTGGCCTCGCGCAGGTAGCGCTCGGTGGTGAAGCCGTGCACGAAGAACCCGTCGGCGACCTCGCCGGCCACGCCGGTCATCCGAGGGCCAACGCCGGCCAGCAGGATCGGCGGGTTGCCGTGCGGGTTCGGCCCGGGGTCGAAGAACGGCGTCATCAGCGTGTGGGTGTAGTACTCACCGACGAAACGCAACCGCTCGCCGCTCTGCCAGGACGCCCAGATCGCGCGCACCGCGAGCAGGTACTCGCGCATCCGGGCGGCCGGGGCCGACCACGGCATGGAGAACCGCTTGGTGATGTGCGGCTTGATCTGCGAGCCGACGCCGAGGATGAACCGGCCGCCCGAGTACAGCTGCAGGTCGTTGGCCAGCACCGCCAGCGACATCGGGTTGCGCGCGAAGGCCAGCGCGATCGAGGTGCCGAGCTCGATCCGCTCGGTGCGGGTGGCGGCCACCGCGAGCGCCGGGAACGGGTCGTGCTTGACCTCGCTGAGCCAGGCGCCGTCGTAGCCCCGGCGCTCCGCCTCGGCGGCGGTGTCCCAGTCGCCGGGCTTGCCGTCCAGGATGAAGTCGATCTTCATGCACGCCCTCCACTCCAGGTCGTCGCCGCTGCACCCTAACCCGTCCCAGCGACATCTGCCGTCACACGTGTGCCGTTCATCCGGTGGCGGGACACGGTCGTCGAGTCTTATCGGACACACAGCTCCCCGGTTGTTGGCACACAGCGTGGATAGGGCAACCTGGTGCGGTCGGCGAGGCACTCGGTCGCGGATCGCGTGCGTACCACTACGGTGTGTGGCGAAGGAGGAGCTCGCAACGATGTCGGTCGGTCTCTCCGAGCACGCGACGGCGGTGCGCGAACGCACCAGCGAACCGAGCTCCGGCTCGGCGGCTGCGTCAGGAGCGGCGCCAGCACGGGACGGGCGGTCCAGGTCCCGGCGGCTCAACCAGATCGACGCGCTGCGGGTGCTCAGCTGCTTCTCGGTGGTGGCGGTGCACGCGCTGGGCAGCCCGTTCCCGATCGACAGCGTGGGGCTCGGGCAGACCAGCTACCTGCTGCACTACAGCCGGGAGATCTTCTTCTTCGTCTCCGCGCTGGTGCTGGTGCGCACGTACTACCCCAAGGCCGGCCCGGACGGGCGGCTGCCCGACGAGTCGGGTTTCCGGCGCAGGCGGCTGCGGCTGATCGGCATCCCGTACCTGCTGTGGACCACGCTGTACCTGGCGGTGTCGCTGTACCACACCCGGGGGTCCGAGCCGTTCGACCTGCTGCTCGACGACCTGCCGCTGCGCTGGCTGTACCTGGTGGTGACCGGCAACGGCAGCTACCACATGTACTTCCTGCTGGTCACGCTGCAGTTCACGCTGGCGTTCCCGCTGGTGCTGCGGCTGCTGCGGCGGACGAGGGGACACCACGGGCTGGTGCTGGCCGGCTCGGCGGCGCTCCAGGTCGCCACCCTGGCCTGCTACCACTGGGTGCTGCTGCCGGACAACGGCTGGCGCGGCCTGGTCGGGGACGCCAGCCTGCTCGCGTACCAGCTGTGGCTGGTCGGCGGCGCGGTCGTCGGGCTGCATCTGGAGCGCTGGCACGACTGGGTGGTCCGGCACCGGGCGCTGGTGCTCGGCGCGATCCCGGTGGCCGCCACCGTGCTGATGTGGACGTTCTGGGCGCAGCTGCCGAGCAGGGGCGGGCTCGGCGCCAGCAGCCCGCTGCAGCCGATCATGGTGTTGTGGTCGGTGGCCGCGCTCGGCGGGCTGTACCTGCTGGCCGTGTGGATCATGGAGCGGGGCGCGCCGGCGGTGCGGGCGATCTTCAGCTACGGCGCGCAGCTGTCCTTCGGCGTGTACCTGGCGCACCCGATGGTGCTGGACCTGGTGCTCGGGGTGTTCCGCCGGTTCGGGGTGTTCGTCCCGTCGGTGTGGGTCTCGCTGGCCGCGTTGTTCTTCACGGTGGTGCTCACGGTGGCGGTCTGCGCCGCGCTGCATCGCACCCCGCTGAGCACCGCGCTGATGGGCCGGGGCCGGCTGGACCCGGCGCGGGCGCCCCGGCTGCTCCCCTTCGGCGGCGGCCGGGTGCGGTCGCGCGCGGCGGGGCGGCTGCGGCTGGCCGCGGCTCCGGCGCTGCTGTTGGCGCTGAGCGGGCTCGCGGTGCTGCTGGTCGGCGGCGACCAGAGCGCGCCCCGGGAGGAGGACGACACCCTCCAGGCCAGCGAGCCGGCGCCGGTGCCGAACCCCGGCTGCGTGGCCGACATCGCCTCGGACAACTGTCCGTACCAGGCCCAGCCGGAGGCCTCCGCCGCCGAGCCCTCGCCCGGCCGCTGACGGTTCGCGGACCCGTGTGAGCTATCTGACAGCTCCGGTGGCTCGTTCGCGCCCCAGGGTTACCGTGAGGCGGCCGGGAGGTGACGCACGGGTTGACGATCGCCCCCGCCGGCCGGAGGTGGTGACGTGCGGGACGCGGTCATCGTGGAGGCGTTGCGCACGCCGGTGGGTACGCGCGACGGCAAGCTGTCCGGTATCCATCCGGTGGACCTGTCCGCGCACCTGCTGGAGGCACTGACCCAGCGCACCGGGATCGACCCCGCCGTGGTCGACGACGTGATCTGGGGCTGCGCGAGCGGGGACATCGCCCGCACCGCCGTGCTGGCCGCCGGCTGGCCGGAGTCCGTACCCGGCGTGACCGTCGACCAGCAGGCCGTGCACTTCGCCGCCGCCGGGCTGGTCGCCGGGCGGTACGACGTGGTGGTGGCCGGCGGCGTCGAGTCGGCCAGCCGGGTGGCGGACCCTTCCGGCCAGGACCTGTACGGCGAGCGATACGGCCACCGCTACCCGGGCCCGCCGCCGCACCGGGGCATCGCCGCCGAGCTGGTGGCCCAGCAGTGGGGCTTCTCCCGGACCCAGCTCGACGAGTTCAGCCTCGGCTCGCACGAGAAGGCCGCCGCCGCGCGCGACGGGGGCAGGTTCGGCTGCCAGCTCGCGCCGGTGGTGCTGCCCGACGGCACCTTGATGGACGCCGACGAGGGCATCCGCGAGGGCGGCACGCTGGACACGCTCGGCGCGCTGCGCACGGTGTTCCGCGCCGAGGACGACGGCGGGGTGATCACCGCCGGCAACGGCTCGCCGGCCGGCGACGGCGCCGCCGCGATGCTGATGACCACCGGCGAGCGGGCCGTCGAGCTGGGGCTGACGCCGATCGCCCGGGTGCACACCGCCGTGGCGGCCGGCGCCGACCCGGTGACGATGCTGACCGCGCCGATCCCGGCCACCGAGAAGACGCTGGCCCGAAGCGGCCTGAACCTGGGCCAGATCGGCGCGTTCGAGGTGGACGAGGCGTTCGCCCCGGTGCCGCTGGCCTGGCTCAAGGACATCGGCGCCGACGAGTCGCTGCTGAACCCGAACGGCGGCGCGATCGCACTGGGCCACCCGCTCGGCGCCGCCGGCGCCCGGCTGCTGGCCACGCTGGCCCATCACATGCGTGACCAGGACATCCGCTACGGCCTGGCGACCATGTCCGAGGGCGGCGGCCAGGCCAACGCGACCATCCTGGAGCTGCTGTGAGGCAGCCGCACGACGGTTTTCCTGGCGACCTGCGATAATGGAGACCAGGGCGCACCGTCGTGCGCCTTTCCCACGCTCCGAGCAGAAACTACGAGAAACGCCGCTGTGAGCACTGATGTCCTGCCCGTCACCGAGCCGAGCTTTCACGACCTAGGCCTGGACCCCACGCTGCTGGCCGACGTGGCCGCGCTGGGCTACCGGCACCCCACGCCCATCCAGGCCGAGGCCATCGGCCCGCTGACCGAGGGCCACGACCTGCTCGGCCAGGCCGCCACCGGCACCGGCAAGACCGCCGCGTTCATGCTGCCCATGCTGCAGCGGCTGGCCGAGCGCCGCGCCGCCGGCCGCGAGCCGGAGGACGGCGTGTTCGGGCTGGTCCTGGCGCCGACCCGGGAGCTGGCCATGCAGGTGTGCACGGCGGCCACCCGGTACGGCGAGGGCATGGGGGTGCGGACGCTGGCGGTGTACGGCGGCGCCCCGATCGGCCCGCAGCTGGGCGCGCTGCGCCGGGGCGTGGACGTGGTGGTGGCCACCCCCGGCCGGGCCATCGACCTGATCAACCGGGGCGGGCTGAAGCTGGACGCGCTCGAGGTCGCGGTGCTCGACGAGGCCGACGAGATGCTCGACATGGGCTTCGTCGAGGACATCGAGACGATCCTGGACGCCGCGCCGGCCACCCGCCAGACCGTGCTGTTCTCGGCCACCATGCCGCGCCGCATCGAGACGCTGGCGCAGACCTACCTGCGCGACCCGGTGACCGTCCGCATCGAGCGCGAGCCGGTCGCCGAGGGCGCGTCGCCGCTGGTCCGCCAGGCCGCCTACCTGGTGCCCCGGTCGCACACCACGGCCGCGCTGGGCCGGGTGCTGGAGCTGGAACGGCCCCGCTCGGCGATCGTGTTCTGCCGCACCCGCGCGGACGTGGACGCCGTCACCGAGACGCTGACCGGGCGCGGGCTGCGCGCCGAGGCGCTGCACGGCGGGCTGGACCAGGAGCAGCGCGCCCGGGTGGTGGAGCGGCTGCGCTCCGGGCGCACCGAGCTGCTGGTGGCCACCGACGTGGCCGCCCGGGGCCTGGACATCGACCTGCTGACCCACGTGGTCAACCACGACGTGCCGCAGACCCCGGAGGCCTACGTGCACCGGATCGGCCGGGTGGGCCGGGCCGGCCGGGAGGGCACCGCGATCACCCTGGTGCCGCCGTCCAAGCGGTACTCGCTGCGCGCCATCGAGCGGCTCACCGGCCAGCCGATCACGCTGGCCGCCGTGCCCTCGGTCGCCGAGCTGCGCGCCTCCCGGCTGGCCCGTACCCGCACCGAGCTGGTCGCCCGGCTGCTCGGTGTCGGCGTCGAACCGCCCGCCGAGTCGGCCGCGACGCCGGACTCCGGTGTGGACGACGTCCGCGCCATGGTGGCCGAGCTGGCCGAGCAGTTCGACCCGGTGGACGTCGCCGCCGCCGCGGTCGGGCTGGCCCAGGAGCAGGCCGGCGCGGCCGCCGACGAGGAGGACATCCCGCGCATCAGCCCGGACGCCGGCCCCCGAGGCGCCAAGGGCAACCCCCGTCGCGGTGCGCCGAGGGCCGAGCGTGGCCCCGGCCGTGGCCGGTCCGCCGCCGGCGGGCGCCCCAAGGCCGGCACCACCCGCCTGTTCGTGGCCGCCGGCCGGGCAGCCGGCGTCCGCCCGCAGGACATCGTCGGCGCGCTGGCCAACGAGTCGCGGCTGTCCGGCCGCGACATCGGCACCATCCAGATCCACGAGCGGCACGCCCTGGTCGAGGTGCCCGAGTCCGCCGCCGAGGACGTCCTCCGCGAGCTGCGCGGCTCCACCATGCTCAAGGGCCGCCGCGCCAACGTCCGCCGCGACCGCGCCCGTTGACACCCGTGAGTGGCTAGGGCCGCTATGGCGGCCCTAGCCACTCACGGGTTCTGACCTGCGCATATAGGCGGTCGCGCTGGCGGTGCCCCAGAAGTAGACGCCGAACGACACCACCGCGACCAACGCGGAGTCCCACGGGGCGGGCAGTACGCCAAGGCCGTCGAAGCTGCCGAGTATGGACACCAGGTACAGGAACGCGAGGTGCGCGAGCAGCCACCAGCCGCCGCGCAGCTCGCCGGCGCCCTGGCGCTGCCGGACCCAGGTGACCGCGTACCAGACCAGGCCGACGACCACGATCGGGATCGTCTTGAGCAGGTCCGACCAACCCACCCAGTAGATCACCAGGGCGCTGATCACGAACGCCGCCGGGCTGACCACCGCCATGCCGCGCAGCCGGTTCTCCGGGCCGGTCACCCCGGTGCGGCGGAACGCCAGCAGGCTCACCGAGCCGATCGAGAAGGTGAACACCGCGAGCGTGCCGGTGATCGAGACGATCTGGTGCCAGCTCGGCAGCGGCAGCAGGAACACGATGCCGATCACGAAGTTCGCCACCAGCGCCCTGGTCGGCACGCCCCAGCGCGGGCTGACCCGCACCAGCCACTGCGGGAAGAACCCGTTCTTGGCCAGCCCGAACGAGTTGCGCGCGTTGCACGCCGTGTAGCAGATCCCGGACCCGGACGGGGAGAGCATCGAGTCCGCGATCAACGTCCAGTACAGCCAGCTCATCCCGAGCAGCAGCGCGAGCTGGGCGAACGGCGAGTCGAAGTTCACCCCGTGCCAGCCACCGCCCAGCATCGAGGCGGGCACCGCGCCCAGGTACGCCACCTGCAGCCCCAGGTAGAGCACGATCGTCACCAGCAGCGTGGTGACCAGCGCGGCCGGGATGTGCTTGCGCGGGTTGCTGACCTCGCCGGACAGCTCGACGATGTTGCGGAACCCGGTGTAGGCGAACACCATGCCCGCGGTGGCGATCGTGCCCAGTGCCACCCCGTAGCCGTACGGCGCGAACCCGCCGTGCCCGCTGATGTTGCTCCCGTCGAACCCGGACGCGATCAGCAGCACCACCGTCGCGGTCGGGATCAGCACCTTGATCGCGGTGACGATGTTGTTCGTCCGCGCGAACATCTGTACCCCGAAGTAGTTGACCAGCACGAACACCACCATCAGCCCGATGGCCACCGCGATGCCCGGCCCGGTGAGCTGCTTGTCCTGATACAGGCCCGGGATGTACGAGCTGGCGTACTGCACCACGCCGGCCGCCTCGGTCGGCGGGTTGCCCAGGTAGCAGACCCACATGCTCCAGCCGACGATGCTCGCCGCCAGCCGCCCGTTGGTGTACAGCGGGTAGCGCACCAGCCCGCCGGACTCCGGGCGCGCGATGCCCAGCTCGGCGAACACCAGCGCCACCGCGAGCATCAGCAGCCCGCCGATCACCCAGGCGATCAGCGCGGCCGGGCCGGCGGACTGCGCGGCGTACATCGCGGAGAACAGCCAGCCCGACCCGATCACGCTGCCCAGCCCGGTGGCCACCAGCGACCAGTAACCGAGGGTCTTTCGCAGCTTCGCGTCTTCGACGTGTGCGGTGTCCAGGGTCGCGGTCATTTGTGCAGTGTGTTCCCGATCACCGTGGCTCGCAGTGCGGGGCACTAAGTTGCGGTGGTGATGACGTTGGACGGGCTGGTGCGGCCGGGCATGCGGGTGGCGGTGGCGGACGGGACGGGGACGCCGCGCGCGTTGTTCGCGGAGTTGAACCGGGTCGCGCAGACGCATGGTGACCTGCGGCTGCTGTTGGGGTGGATGCCGCATCCGGAGCCCGGGCTGGACGTCTCGCTGTTCGCCGACGCCCGCACGGTGATGTCCGGCTGGGGGTTGCGGTCCGCGGTGGCGGACGGGTTGGTGGAGCCGGTCCCGGCCCGGCTGTCCGCCGTGCCCGCGCTGCTGGCCGGGCCGCTGCGGCCGGACCTCGTGCTGGCCACGGTGGTCCGTGTGGAGGACGGGCTGCGGTTCTCCTCGGAGGTGTCCTGGCTGCGGGCGGCGGTGGGCGCGGGCGTGCCGGTGGCCGCCGTGGTCAGCCGCGGTGGGCCGCACGCCGATGCCGGGCCACCGCTGGCGGCGGACGCGGTGACCGTGCTGGGGGAGACGGACGACGCGCCTCGGGAGGTCACGTTCTCCTCGCCGAGCCCGGAGCACGAGCGGATCTGTGCGCACGCCGCCGAGCTGGTGCCCGAGGGCGCGCGGCTGCAGGTCGGGCCGGGGCAGCTCGGCGCGGCGATGCTGCGGGCGCTGAAGGTGCCGGTACGGATCGACTCCGGGCTGCTGCCCGAGCAGGTGGTCGACCTGGACGAGCGCGGCCTGCTGATCGGCGAGCCGATGGCGGCGTACCTGGTCGGCGGCGCGCGGCTGTACCGGTGGGCGGACGGGCGGCCGATCCTGCACGGGCTGGAGGTCACGCACGACCTCGGGCGGCTCTCCGGCGGTTCCGGTGCCGGCGAGCCGTTCGTGGCGTTCAACACGGCCATCGAGGTGGACGTGGACGGCCAGGTGAACGTGGAGGGCACCTCGTCGGCGATCGTGGGCGGGATCGGCGGCCACCCCGACTACACCGCGGCGGCCGCCCGCTCGGTCGGCGGCCTGAGCATCGTCGCGGTGCCGAGCACGCACCGGGGCCGTTCCACCCTGGTCCGCACCCTGTCCCGGCCGGTGACCACGCCGTCGCACGACGTGGACGTGGTGGTGACCGAGCGCGGCCACGCCGACCTGCGCGGCCTGACCCGCCGCGAGCGCTCCGCCGCGCTGCTCTCCCTGTGGGCGGCTCAGAACAGGCCGCTGTAGGCGTTGAGCGCGGGCTGGCCGCCGAGGTGGGCGTACAGCACCGTGGAGTCGCGCGCGATGTCGCCCCGGCGGACCAGGTCGATCAGCCCGGCCATCGACTTCCCCTCGTACACCGGGTCGATGATCATGCCTTCCAGGCGCGCGGTCAGGCGGATCGCGTCCAGTGTGGACTCGACCGGGATGCCGTAGGCGTCGCCGGCCCAGCCGTCCAGCACGGTGATCTCGTCCTCGCGCAGCTCGCGCCCCAGCCCGATCAGCTCGGCGGTGTTGCGGGCGATCTTCGCCACCTGGGCTCGGGTCTCGGCGAGCGTGGCCGAGGCGTCGATGCCGAGCACCCGGCGCGGCCGGTCCTGCCCGGCGAAGCCCGCGATCATGCCGGCGTGGGTGCTGCCGGTGACGCTGCACACCACCACGGTGTCGAAGAAGACGCCGAGCTCGCGCTCCTGCCGCTGCACCTCGTAGGCCCAGTTGGCGAACCCGAGCCCGCCCAGCGGATGGTCGGACGCCCCGGCCGGGATCGGGTACGGCGTGCCACCGGCCGCCCGCACGTCGTCCAGCGCCTGGTTCCAGCTCTGCTTGAAGCCGATCCCGAAACCGGCGTCCACCAGGCGCACGTCCGCCCCCATGATCCGGGACAGCAGGATGTTGCCGACCTTGTCGTTCACCGGGTCCGGCCAGTCCACCCAGCTCTCCTGCACGAGCACGGCCTTGAGCCCGAGCACGGCGGCCACCGCCGCCACCTGCCGGGTGTGGTTGGACTGCACGCCGCCGATGCTGACCAGCGTGTCCGCGCCCTTGGCCAGCGCGTCCGGAACCAGGTACTCCAGCTTGCGGACCTTGTTGCCGCCGTAGGCCAGCCCGCTGTTGCAGTCCTCCCGCTTGGCCCAGATCCTCGGCCCGCCGAGGTGGTCGCTGAGCCGGTTCAGCGGGTGCACCGGGCTGGGGCCGAACAGCAGCTCACAACGCTCGAACCTCTCCAGGGACATCGCTGGCACCTCCGGGGTTGGGTCGTTCACCCGAGACTAGGCTGGCGCGGTGATCAAGCGCTCGGGTCGCGGGCTGGTCGGCCCGGCCGGACTGCTGCTGGCGTTGCTCTGCTTCGGGCTGCCGTTCCTCACGGTCTCCTGCGAGTCGCCGGTCATGACCGTCACCGCCGACTACTCCGGCTGGGACCTCGCGTTCGGCGGCCAGCCGCACGTCGAGTCGACGGGGCCGAGCGACCAGCTCCAGGTGCGGGGGCCGGAGACGGAGCTGCCGTGGCAGCCGTTCGCGCTGTTCGCGGCCCTGGTCATCGTCGCCGGGATCGTGCTCACCCTGGCCCGGCCGCACCTGGCCAGGCTGACCGGCATCGTCACCGGATGCCTCGGCGCGCTGCTGCTGTTCGCCGCCGAGCGGATGGCGCGGGCCGCTGTCATCGGCGGGCTGAAGAAGGAGCACGTCGTCGTGCCCGGGACGCTCGACAAGCTGGTGGAGACCCGGTTCGGCTACTGGCTGGCGCTGCTGCTCCTGCTCGGCGTGGCCGCCTTCAACGCCGTCGAGCTGGCCCGCGACCGCCGTCCGCCCTCGTAGCGGAGGTCAGGGGGTGAGCAGGGCGGCCAGGGCCATGCGGCGCAGCAGGGCGGCGGCCTGGTCGGGGTCGGTGCGGGGGGCGCTGTGCGGGGTGGAGTTGAGCAGGCCGAACACGCCGTGCGCGGCGACCCTGGCGGCGGCCGGCTCCAGCCCGGGGTTGTGCCGGCGCAGGGCGTCCACCCAGATCTCGACGTAGGCGCGTTGCAGCGCGCGCACCCGGCGGTGCTCGTCGTCGGGCAGGTTGGCCAGGTCCCGGTCGTGCACGGTGATCAGCTCGGGCTCGCGCAACGAGAAGTCGAGCTGGAAGTCGACCAGCGCGGCGAGCAGCTCGGCGGGATCGGCGATCCGCTCGGCCAGCTCGGTGCCGCCGTCCAACAGCCGCTGGCTGATGCCCACCAGCATCCGTGCGAGCAGCGCCTCCTTGCTGGCGAAGTGCCGGTACAGCGCCGGCCCGCTGACGCCGACCGCGGCGCCCAGCTCGGCGATGCTCACCCCGTGGAACCCGTGCCGGGCGAACAGCCGCCCGGCCACCCGGAGGATCTGCTCCTTGCGCGGCGAGCTGTCCGCGACCGGCCCGGCGACCACCCGCCCACACTAGCCGTCGACGTTAACGAGCGCTAACGGCCGCCGAAGCCGTGAGTGGTTAGCGTTGTCATAGCAACGCTAACCACTCACGGGTGTCAGCGGTGCAGCGGCGTATGGCGGTCGGCGTCCGGGCCGTCGGCGTCCCAACCGGGGACGTGGGCCTCCGCGACGGGCTGGGCCTGGGCGGTCCAGCGGCGCAGGGACCGTTTGATCACGACCGGGTGGTCGAAGCAGGAGCTGACGTTCTCGCTGGTCAGGACGTCGTCAACGGGTCCGGAGCGCAGCGCGCGGCCGCCGGAGAGGAGCAGCGCGTGAGTGGTGCTGGCCGGCAGCTCCTCCAGGTGGTGGGTGACCAGCACGCTGGCCAGCGTGGGGTACTCCGCGCGCAGCGTGTCCACCGAGGTGAGCAGGCGCTCGCGGGCGGCCAGGTCCAGGCCGGTGCTCGGCTCGTCGAGCAGCAGCAGGTGCGGCTTCGGCATCAGCGCGCGGGCCACCAGGGTGCGGCCGCGCTCGCCGGCGGACAGCGTGGACAGCCCGGCGTTGCGCAGCCCGACCACCCCGAGCAGCTCCATCAGGTCGTCGGCGCGGCGCAGCTCGGACGCGGTGGGCTTCCAGCGCGGCACCCAGCCGTTGGTGCCGGTGGCGCCGGTGAGCACCGCCTGCTCCACGGTGAGCCGGATGTCCAGCGGCTGGCGGGGGTCGACGTGGCCGATCCAGCCGCGCAGCTCGCGCATGTCCACCCGGCCGAGCCGGAAGCCGAGCACCTCGACCCGCCCTCGCGTCGGGTGCGCGATCGCGCCGCACAGGCTGAGCAGCGTGCTCTTGCCGGCGCCGTTGGAGCCGAGCAGCGCCCAGTGCTCGCCCGCGTTCACGGTGAGCCGGATGCCGGCGAGGATCTCCCGCCCGTCCCGGACGAAGTCGACGTCCACGATGTCCAGGACGGGTTGCTGGGCCACGGTGCTCCTCACGGGATCAGGGTTGCTCTAACGGACCGACGTGCGGCGTTCCCGGCCGTGAACGACTCTGGAATCATCCGTGGCGGCCACCCGAACATCGTATGAGCGCGGCCGCGCCCGTCTTGTATGCGGCCGGTCACATGGGTAGAGGAGAGATGGCGGGCAACAGCCCGGACGCCGGACGCTCGGTGCTCAGCCGGGCGCTCGCCGTGCTCGGAGCGTTCACCTCCGAGCGGCCCGAGCACACCCTCGCCTCGATCGTGCAGGCCACCGGCCTGTCCTCGGCCACCGCGTACCGGCTGGTCGCCGAGCTGGTGGCGTGGGGCGCGCTGGAGCGGGTGGAGCGCGGCAGGTACCGGATCGGCATCCGTCTCTGGCGGGTCGGGTCGCTGGCCCCGGCCGCGCGCGACCTGCGCGACGCCGCGCTGCCGTTCCTGCAGGACCTGGCCACCGCGACCGGGCACTACGTGCACCTGGTGGTGGTGGACGGGCACCACGCGCTGTTCGTGGAGCGGCTGCCGGGGCGGATCGAGGCGAAGGTCCGCTCCCGGGTCGGCCGGCACATGCCGCTGCACGCCAGCGGGCCGGGGAAGGTGCTGCTGGCGCACTCGCCCGCCGCCTTCGTCGACGAGGTGGTGGGCAGGGGGCTGGTCAGGCTGGCGTCCGGCACCATCACCGACCGGGCGGCCCTGACCAGGGCGCTGGCCGACATCCGGACCACCGGCTACTGCGTGAGCCGCGACGAGATGACCGACGGGACGTCGTCGGTGGCCGCGCCCGTGTTCGGCCCGACCGGCGAGGCCGTCGCGGGCATCTCGGTGGTGCTCGGCACCGGTACCGAGAACCCGCAGCTGCTCGCGCCGGTGGTGCGGGTGACGGCGGCGGCGATCTCCCGCGCGCTGGGCGCACCTGCGGAACGTTTTCCGCTCAGTGGGAGGAACCGCTGACAGGACGCTGACCGGTACCGATACTCCGCGCACCAGAACGAGAGGGTTATTCACGCTCCTGGCACGAGGGCGGGCCGGAGGCTCGTCCGAGTGGCTGGATCGGCGGTTTGATCGCCGGAGGCGATTCGTGAATAACCCTCTCTGAGTTAAGAGAGGTGGAGCGGATGTCGGCGAGCTCAGCGGCGAGCCCGACAACGCCCGGTGAGCGCAACGCGAGCTGGGTGCTGCCCCTGTGCTGGTCGTCCGTCGCGCTGGAGGGCGCCGACCTGGTGGTGCTCGGCGTGGTGATGCCGTCGCTGCTGCGCTCGGACTGGGGGCTGAACCCGACCACCGGCGGGGTCATCGCCACCGTCGGGCTGCTCGGCGTGATGGCCGGCGCGCTCACCATCGGCCCGCTCACCGACGCGATCGGCCGCCGGCGCGGCATGCTGATCACCGTCACCGCGTTCTCCGTGCTCACCGTGCTGTGCGCGGCCGCGCCCGACCCGTGGACGTTCGGCGTGTTGCGGTTCCTGGCCGGCATCCCGCTGGGCGGGGTGTTGCCGGTCGCGCTCGCGCTGGTCAACGAGTACGCAAAGGGCGGCCGGGTCGGAAGTTCGACGACCACGCTGATGACCGGCTACCACGTCGGCGCGGTGCTGGTCTCGCTGCTGGGCATCGCGGTGATCCCGAGCCTGGGCTGGCGGCCGATGTTCGTGGTGCTGGCGATCCCGGCGCTGGTGCTCGTACCGCTGATCCTGCGCAGGCTGCCCGAGTCGACCTGGTACCTCAGCGCCCGCGACGGCGCGAGCGACGGCGGCAGCGGCTCGGCGGCGCGCAGCTCCATCGGGACGCTGTTCCAGCGCGGCTACCTGGGCGCCACGCTGGCGTTCTGGGTCACCTCGTTCATGGGGTTGCTGCTGGTCTACGGGCTGAACACGTGGCTGCCGGAGATCATGCGCTCGGCCGGGTACGAGCTGCGGGCCGGGCTGGCGCTGCTGCTGGTGCTCAACGTCGGCGCGGTGCTGGGCATGCTGCTGGCCGGGCGGGTCAGCGACCGGATCGGGCTGCGGCCGGCCACCATCTGGTGGTTCGTCGCCGCCATGGTGTTCCTGGCCCTGCTCACCATCCGGATGCCCGGCGTCGGGGTGTACGTGAGCGTGCTGCTGGCCGGCCTGTTCGTGTTCAGCGCGCAGGTGCTGGTGTACGCCTACATCGGGCGGCGCTACCCGACCTGGGCGCGCGGCACCGCGCTCGGCTCGGCCAGCGGGGTCGGGCGGCTGGGCGCGATCAGCGGCCCGCTGCTCGGCGGCGCGATGCTCTCCGCCGGCATCGCCTACCCGTGGGGCTTCTTCATGTTTGCGGCGGCCGCCGCGGTGGGCGCGGTGGCCACGTTCCTGGTGCCCGGTGCGGCCACCGACGGAATCGACACGACGCGGCCGACGACGTCCGCCACGGAGGAGGGATGAGATGCGGACGGTTCGGGACGCGACGCTGGACGTACTGCGCCACCGGGGCCTGACCACGATCTTCGCCAACCCGGGTTCGACCGAGGTGTCGTTCCTGACCGACCTGCCCGACGACTTCGAGTTCGTGCTGGCCCTGCACGAGGGCGCGGTGGTCGGCATCGCCACGGGCTGGGCGACCGCCCGCGAGCAGCCGGCGTTCGTGAACCTGCACACCACCGCCGGGCTGGGCAACGCGGTCGGCGCGCTGGCCACCGCCAGGGTGAACCGGGTGCCGCTGGTGGTGCTGGTCGGCCAGCAGGACCGCCGGCACCTGGCGTACCGGCCGTTCCTGACCGGCGACCTGGACGGGCTGGCCGGCAACTACCCGGTGTGGACCAGCCAGCCGGCGCGGGCCCAGGACGTGCCGGGCGCGCTGGCCAGGGCGTTCCACGAGGCGCGGATCGGGCGCGGCCCGGCGCTGGTGATCGTGCCCAGCGGGGACTGGGCGGAGCCGGCCGAGGACATCGAGATCCCGGCGCCGTCCGTGCTGCGCACCGCCTCGGTGCTGGACGACGAGGTGGCCGGCGAGCTGGTCGCGCTGGTTGGCGGGGCGAGCAAGCCGGCGCTGGTGGTGGGCGCGGACGCCGACCACTCCGACACCTGGGCGGCGCTGGTGGAGCTGGCCGAGCGGCTGGACTGCCCGGTGTGGCAGGAGGCGTTCTCCGCGCGCGCCGGGTTCCCGCAGAACCACCGCCTGTTCGCCGGGCACCTGCCGGCCGGGCGGGAGCGGCTGCGCCGCGCGCTGCGCGGGCACGACGTGGTGCTGGTGGTCGGCGCGCCGGTGTTCCGGCAGTACCTGTACGAGCCGGGTCCGCTGGTCGAGCCGGGCACCAGGGTGGCGGTGCTGACCGACGACATCGAGGACGCCCAGCAGAGCGCCGCCGAGCTGGCGGTGGTGGCCGACCTGGCCCCGGCCTGCCGGCTGCTGGTGGCGCGGGTGCCGGCGCGCGCTCCGTCCGAGCCGGCCCCGGTGCCGCCGTCGCCCCGGCCGGCGTCCGAGCCCAAGCCCGCCGGCGGGGTCGCGCTGCGGGCCGCGCACGTGATGGCCGCGCTGGCCGAGCGGATCCGGCCGGACACGGTGGTGGTGGAGGAGACCCCGTCCAGCCGTCCGGACCTGAACCGGCTGCTGCCCGCGCGCGAGCCGCTGGGCTACCTGAGCGCGGCCATGGGCGGGCTCGGGTTCGCGCTGCCGGCCGCGATCGGGGTGCGGATGGCGCAGCCGGACCGGCCGGTGGTCGCGGTGGTCGGCGACGGGTCGTCGATGTACGGCATTCAGGCGCTGTGGAGCGCGGCGCACTACTCCTGCGGCGTGCTGTTCGTGGTGCTGGCCAACGGCCGCTACGCGATCATGGACCGGCTGGCGGAGAAGCACGGCGGCAAGGCGCCGTGGCCGGCGTTCGAAGAGGTCAGCGTGTGCGCGCTGGCGCGCGGGCTGGGCTGCCCGGCGGAGCGGGTGGACAACTACTCCGACCTGGTCGCCACGCTGGACAAGGTGGTGCCGACGCTGCCGGGGCGGATCAACCCGCTGGTGCTGGAGGTCGGCGTGCGGCCGGACCCGACGTTCGAGCAGTAGTAGCGCGCGCGGGCCGCGTCGAGGGTTCCGACCAGCCGGTCGCGCAGCTCGGGCGGGTCGATGACCTCGGCGTCCGCGCCGAGGCGGAGCAGCTCGGGCAGTGCGTACTCGGTCGACTCGATCGGGATGGTGACCCGGCGCCAGCCGTCCGCTCCCGGCTCGCCCGCGGTGTTGCGGGCGGCCTTCGCGGCGGACGGTTCGAGCAGGCCGTCCAGGTCGTCGAACGCCGCCGGGGAGAGTCGCAGCGTGGCCCGCGCCCGGTACCGCCGCTGGTCGAACCGTTCCAGGTAGCCGCGCCAGTACCCGGCCAGGTCGAAGCCCTCGGCGCGCTCGAACCGTTCGTTCTCCTGCTGGACGTCGAGCAGTCGCGACATCCGGTACGTCCTCGGACCCTTGTCGCCGTCCGCGACCAGGTACCAGGTGCCGGCCTTGAGCACCAGGCCGTACGGCCGGATCGTGCGGCTGACCTCGTGCGGCCGCGCCCAGCGCAGGTAGCGCACCCGCAGCGCGCGCTGGTGCCACACCGCGTCCGCGACGGTGGCCAGGTGCGGCGTCTCGTCGTCGGCGCGGTACCAGGCGGGTGCGTCCAGGTGGAACCGTTCGGCGACCCGGCCGGCGCGCTCGCGCAGAGCCTCGGGCAGCGCGGCCATCAGCTTGAGCTGGGCGGCGGCGGCCGGGCCGGCCAGGCCGAGGTCGGCGGCAGCCGCCGGGAGCCCGGCCAGGAACAGCGAGTCGGCCTCGCCCTCGGTCAGCCCGGTCAGCCGGGTGCGGTAGCCGTCCAGCAGCCGGTAGCCGCCGTCGTGCCCCGGCTCGCCGTACACCGGCACCCCGGCCGCGCCGAGCGACTCGACGTCCCGGTACACGGTGCGCACCGACACCTCGAGCGCGTCGGCGAGCTGGCGGGCGGTGAGCCGGCCCCGGGTCTGCAACAGCAACAGGATGGACACCAGCCGGGTCGCCTTCATACCGGGCAGTGTGCGCGGGCACCCCGACAGAATCCGCTGACAGAAGATGTCAGGGGATCCCTCGTAGCGTCGCGCGCATGACAGACATCCAGGAGTTCGTGAAGCGCTACACAGCGGTCTGGAACGAGCCTTCCGCCGACGCCCGCCGGGCCGCCATAGCCGAGCTGTGGGCGCCGGACGGGGTGGAGCTGCTCGAGTCCGGCGAGCACCGTGGCCACCGCGAGCTGGAGGCCAGGGTCGCGCACGCCTACGAGGAGTTCGTCCGCGACGGAAAGTTCACGTTCGTACCCGAACCCGACGCCGCCGGCCATCACGACACGGTGACCTTCCGCGTCCGCATGATCCCCTCCGGCGGCGGCGACCCGGCCTGGCGCGGCGCCGTCGTCGCCCACCTCGACGCCGCCGGCCAGATCACCCGCGACTACCAGTTCGCACTGTCCTAGCTGGTCAGAACCCGTGAGTGGTTAGGGTCGCTATGACGGCCCTAACCGCTCACGGGTGGTGACCTGGGCTAATGCAGGGCGGAGCCGGACTGCCAGTGTGCCCAGTCCAGCTCCCAGTCGCCGTAGGTGTCGTAGACGGGCAGCGGCGGGCCGCCGGAGTTGGTGATCTCGACGACGTCGCCGGTGCCGAAGTGGTCGAAGAACCACTGGGCGTTGGCCGGGGCCAGGTTCACGCAGCCGTGCGAGACGTTGCTGGAGCCCTGCTGGCCGGTGGACCAGGGCGCGGAGTGCACGAACTCGCCGTCGTTGGAGATCCGCACGTCCAGGTCGACCTTCTCCTTGTAGTAGCCGGGCTGGCCCTCGCACACCCCGTACGTGCAGGAGTCCATGGTCATGGTGGGCATCTTCTCGGTCACGACGTGCGGGCCGATGTGCGACGGGTACTGCTTCGAGCCGAGGCTGATCGGCATGGTGTTCACCAGCGCGCCGTTGTGGAAGATCCGCATCTGCTCGGTGGCGCCGTCCGCCTTGGCGATCCAGGAGTCGTGCACCTGCAGCGTCTCCGAGCGGTTGGTCTGGCCGAACACGCCCTTGCCCAGGTCGACGCCGAACATGTTCGCGGTCACCGTCACGGTGCTGCCCGGCTGCCAGTAGGCCTTCGGCCGGTAGTGCGCCTCCGACGCCGAGATCCAGTACCAGCCGCCCTGCTGCGGCGGGTTGGACGTCACGGTCATGGCGCGCTCGGCGGCGGCCTTGTCGGTCACCGGGTGATCGAACTTGACCACCACGGGCTGGCCAACGCCGACGCCGTTGTGGCTGGGCACCGGGACGAACGACGGGAACGCCAGCGCGCCCGGCTTGATCGTGTTGACGGTGCCGTTCTGGTGGAACACCCGCCCGTCGGCGCCGACAGCGGTCGCGGCGACCTGGTAGCTGTCCGCGTAGCTCAGCGGCGCGGTGGAGTGCCAGGACGCCGCGCCCGCCGCGATCTCGCCGGCCAGCTTCTTGCCGGTCTTGGTGTCCGTCACGTCGACGGCCCGCAGCGTGCCGTGCGACACCTCGACGCCCAGGGGCACGGAGGGGTTGACGGCGGTGCCGGCGGCCGGGCTGATGGCGATCTCGGCGGGGGGTACGGGCGGAGGCGGTGGCGCGGCGACCGACCGGATCGCGGCCGGCCCCTCGGTGGCGGTGATCAGCGCGAGCGCCGCCACGACCGCCGTGGCCAGCCCGAGCGCGATCGTCGCCCGCCCTCGGTTGTGCTCGGACGCCTTGAAGGCCCCGCTCGCGCCCCTCATCCCCCCATTTTCGCCCCCCTCGACACCCGCACCCGCCACCGGGGTCCCCTCCGCGAGTCGGGCGTCCCAGCACCCTGAGTCGGGCGTTTCGGCACACCGCTGATGTGCTGAAACGCGCGACTCACTGTGCCAGGACGCCCGACTCGCGGGCGGTGGGTGCGGGCGTTAGGTGCGGTGGACGTCGTCCAGGGCGCGGCGCATGGCGTCGGTCATCTGGTCGAGCTGGGACTCGGTCGCGGTGAGCGGGGGTGAGAAGCCCAGGGAGGAGAGCATGGGGCGGACCAGTTGGCCGTGGGCGCGGGCGGCGTCGCCGATCACGGTGGGCAGGCCGGGGGTGGCGGCCAGCCGGTCGGGGTCGACCTCGATCGCGCCGAGGAAGCCGACGCCGCCTCGGACCTGGTGGACCAGCGGGTGGTCGGCCAGCGACTCCAGGCGCTCCAGCAGGACGCCTTCGAGCTCCTTGGAGCGTTCCAGCAGGCCCTCGCGTTCCATCAGGGCGATGTTGGCCAGCGCGGCGGCGCAGGCGACCGGGTGGCCGGCGTACGTCGGGCCGTGGCGCAGGGTCGGCCCGCCCGGGCGGTCCCAGAACGGGGCGGCCACCGTGCCGGACGCCAGCACGCCGCCGAGCGGCTGGTAACCGCTGGTCACGCCCTTGGCGAACACCACGAGGTCGGGCCGGATGCCGAACCGCTCGATGCCGAACCAGTTGCCCAGCCGGCCGAACCCGCAGATCACCGCGTCGGCCACGAACAGCACGCCGTGCCGCTGGCAGATCTCCGCGACCGCCTCCAGGTAGCCGGGCGCCGGCGTGATCACCCCGCCGGCGCCCTGCACCGGCTCGGCGAAGTACGCGGCCACCCGCTCCGGGCCGACGTCCGCGAGCGCCTTCTCCACCGCGGTCGGGTCGTTCTGCTCCACCTGCAGCACGTCCGGGACGAACGGGCCGCCGATCCGGTTCGCCGGGATGCCGCCGAGCGCGGTGCCCATCCCGTGGGTGCCGTGGTAGCCGCCGCTGCGGGAGAGCAGGACGGTGCGCTCCGGCTCGCCGGTGGCCGCGAAGTAGGCCCTGGCGATCTTGCCGGCGGTGTCGATCGAGTCACCGCCGCCGCTGGTCAGGAACACCTTGGCGGCGTCCATCGGGGCGCGCGCGGACAGCTCCTCCGCCACCCGCAGCGCCGGCTCGTTCGCCAGGTCGGCGAAGATCTGGTACGCCTCCAGCTTGTCCAGCTGCGCGGCGATCGCGTCGATGATCTCGCGGCGGCCGTGCCCGACGTTGGAGTACCAGAGCGCGGCGGTGGCGTCGAAGTAGCGGTTGCCGGCGTCGTCCCAGAGCCAGACGTCCTCGCCCCTGGTGATGGTCAGCCGGCGCTCGCGCACCTTGTTCATCGCGGCGAACGGGTGCCAGAGCGGGTTCTCGGAGCTCACCGGGCCTCCTCGCGTGGGGTGGGGGTTGAACCGACGGTAGCCCTGGGTCGCGGCGGCCGGACATGATGGATTCCGAAACGACGCTGCTCAGGAGTAGTGGATTTCTCCAACGCGAGGAGGTGGCGGGTGATCCTGCAGGACGTGCTGGCCCAGCGCGAGTTCGGGCTGCGCCCGCTGGTGCGCGGCCCACGGTCGGCGCGGCGCGCGGTGCTCGGCGCGCACCCCATCGAGGCGGGCAACCCGTCGCGCTGGGTGCCGCCGAGGTGGATCGTGCTGACCACCGGGCTGCGGCTGTGGCGGGACGTGGCGGCGCAGCGCGAGCTGGTCGCCGAGCTGGCCGAGGGCGGGGTGGCCGCGCTCGGCTTCGGCACCGGGATCGTGTTCGACACGGTGCCGGCCGCGCTGCTGGACGAGGCCCGCCGCCGCGAGTTCCCGGTGTTCGAGGTGCCCGAGCGCACGCCGTTCCGGGAGATCGTCAGGATGGTCGACGCCGCGCTGCTCGGGCAGGACCTGCAGACCTTCCGGCGGTCCGCGTCGATCACCGACAGCCTGGTCGCGGCGCTCGGCGAGCCGGACCCGGAGACCACGCTGGTGGCCAGGCTGGCCAGGGCGCTGCGCTGCGAGACCTCGCTGCACCGCGCGGACGGCACCGTGCTGTTCACCTCGGGCCAGCCGGCCGGGGCGGGGCGGCGGTGGCGGCGGTTGCGCGAGCTGCCGCTGGCCGGGCCGCCGGTGGAGGTGATCGACGCGGACGGCCTGTTCGCCACCGCCGTGGAGGTGGACGGGGCGATCACGTCGTGGCTGGTGGTGGAGGTGTCGCGGGGTTCGCTGGCGGTTCCGCTGATCCTGCGCGCGCTGACCGTGGCGTGCCGGCTGCTGGAGGGCCTCGGCGCGGTGCGCGATCGCGAGCGGGCCCAGCGGCGGGTGGCGCGCGCGGAGTTGCTGCGGCGGGTGCTGGCGCTGCCGGACGCCGGGCACGAGCGGGAGGCCGACGAGCTGCGGGATCGGGCCCGGGCGTTGGGCGTGGGCGTCGACGAGCCGGGGCGGGTGCTCGCGGTCGGGTTTCCGGCGTCCGATCAGGAGCCGGCACCCCCCGCGGTCGAGGCGGCGGAGCGGCTGCTGGCCCGGCATCGGCTGCCGCACCTGCTCGCCGTGGTGTCCGGCCGGCTGGCGGTGTGGCTGCCGGCCGGTGCCGATCACGGCGAGCTGGCCGGCGAGCTGCTGGCCGCCACCGGGGGCACGGCGGCCGGCGTGGGCCGGGAGGCGGCCGGGGTGCACGGGGTGCGCGCCTCCGGGGCGGACGCCACGCTCGCGCTGGCCGGGTCCGCGCTGGGATCCGGGCCGCCGGTGGTCTGGTACGACCAGCTCGGGCTGCTGGAGTGGCTGGCGCTCGCGGTCGGGCCGGACCGGGTGCGGGAGCGGGCCGCCGCCGTGCTGGCCCCGCTGGACGGGCACCAGTTCCTGATCGACACCCTGCGCGAGTACCTGCGCTGCTCGCTGTCCGTGCCCGCCACCGCCCGCGCCCTGCACGTGCACGAGAACAGCGTCCGCCACCGCCTCAACCGCGCGCGCACCCTGCTCGCCCGCGACCTGCACGCCGCCCCGACCCTGGCCGACCTGCACCTGGCCCTTCTGCTCAGCGCGGGCGCCGGGCGGAGTGGACGGTCTTGACGGCCAGGACGAACAGGTCGGGGCGGCGGTCGACGCCCGCGGGGTCGGACGGGTCGAGCAGGCGGTCCAGGGTGGCCAGGTCGTCGGCGTCCAGGGTCTCGGCGGCCATGCCCCGGCGCCGCTCCAGCGACCGCCGCACCCACAGCCGCGGCCCGTCGGCCAGCGGCGCCGGCAGGTCGACAAGGAACGACCGGCTGCGCGCGTCGGTGAGGCCGGCCGCGGTCAGCATGGCGGGCCAGTCCTCGACCACCCGCACCGAGCCGGGCAGCTCGTCGCGCATCCGGTTGAACCGCTCGGTGGTGGCCGCCTCCAGCCGGGCCGCCAGCCCCGGGCGGCCGAAGCCGACGTCACGGGGCAGCCAGCAGGCCGGCAGCCCGCCCTCCACGATGGCCAGCACGCCGCCGGGTTCGAGCAGCCCGGCCAGCCGGCGCAGCGCGTCCTGCTGGTCGCCGACGTGGTGCACCACCTGCCCGGACCACACCAGGTCGGCGGTGCCCAGGCCGTCCAGCCCCTCCGGGAAGGTGGCCACCCTGGTGCGCAGCCGGACGCCGAGCCGCCGGGCCCGTCGGCCGGCGCGGTCGAGCAGCTCGGCGGACCCGTCCACGGCGGTGACCTCGGCCTTGTCGAACATCGTCGCCAGCAGGCAGGCGGCCACCCCCGGGCCGCTGCCGACGTCCAGCACCCGCCGGGGGTTCAGCTCGCCCAGGTCGGCGAAGGCCTGTTCCAGGTAGGACAGCTGGGTCTCGCCCTCCAGCTCCAGCAGGTCGGCCATCGCGGCCCAGTCGATCTCGGAGTCCATGCCGACCACCCTGCTCCCCGGCGGCCCGAATCGCGAAGGGTTGTTGCCGATCCGGCAAACCGCACTACGATCTTGACGTGCACGACTCGGTCACCGTTCACATGGTCGCGCCGCCGGAGCGGATCTGGGCGCTGGTCAGCGACGTCACGAACGTGGGCAGGTTCAGCCCGGAGACGTTCGAGGCGGAGTGGCTGGACGGCGCGACGGGACCGGCGGTCGGGGTGCGGTTCCGGGGCCACGTCCTGCGCAACGGGCGCGGGCCGGTCTACTGGACGACCTGCACGATCACCGCGTGCGAGCCGGGCAGGGAGTTCGGGTTCTCCGTCGGGGCGGGCAACGTTGTGGCCAACACCTGGAACTACCGGTTCGAGCCCAGCGGCGACGGCACCGACGTCACCGAGTCCTTCCGGCTGCCGGACAAGCCGGTGCTGCGGTTGTACTGGGCGCTGTTCGGCTGGGCTCGCGGGCGGACCAACCGCGACGGCATGCGCACCACCCTGGAGCGGATCAAGGCCGTCGTCGAGGCGCCGGCGGACTGATCTGACGAAAGTCGCGACTCACCCTGATGAAATCCCCGACTCGCGGGCGGTGGTTCGGAGGGTGGCGGGGTCGGGGTAGGACTCCTGGGCGCCGGGGGCGCGCACCGCCAGCGAACCGGCCACCGTGCCCCAGCGCGCGGCCTCGGCCAGGGGGTCTCCCAGCGCGAGCCGGGCGGCCAGGGCGCCGACGAACGCGTCGCCCGCGCCGGTGGTGTCGACGACGGTGGCGGGTACGGACGGCAGCTCGGACACGACGCCGTCGGCATCGGTGACCACCGCGCCGGCCGCCCCGAGCGTGGTCACCACCGCGCGCGCCCCACGGCGTCGCAGCTCGGCGTGCGCCCGGGCGACCGGCGTGTCGGCGGGCAGCCCGGCGACGACCGCCTGCTCGTGCTCGTTCACCACCAGAACATCGCAGCGGGCCAGCAGCCGGTCGGGCAGCTCGGCGGCCGGCGCGGCGTTGAGCACGAACATCGCGTCCCCGGCGTGCGTGGCCGTCCGGACCACCACGTCGAGCGGGACCTCCAACTGCGCCAACACCACCGCCGCCTTCGTACCGCCCAGCGGGTCGCCGGACGGCGGCCACTCGTGGTTCGCCCCGGCGACGACGATGATCGTGTTGTCGCCGGCCGCGACGGTGATCCACGCCGTCCCGGTGACCGCACCCTCGACGGTCGCCACCCCCGACACGTCCACCCCGCGCGCGGCCAGCCCCTCGCGGACCCGGTCGCCCTCCGCGTCCGCCCCGACCCGCGCGATCATCGCCACCCGCGCGCCGGCCAGCGCCGCCGCCACCGCCTGGTTCGAGCCCTTGCCGCCCAACCCGATGCGCGCGGAGCTGCCCAGGATCGTCTCGCCGGCCGCCGGGAACGCGTCCGCCTCCACCACGTGGTCGATGTTCGCCGACCCGACCACCAGCACATCAGGCACGGGCGTCCCCTTCCAGCGCGCCGGTGATCAGGCCGACCAGCTCGTCGCCGCTGGTGCCAGCGACCGCCCGCCGGGCCGCCGCCCGCCCGCCGCGCAGCACATACGCCACGTCCGCGACCCGCTTCACCTGAGCCATGTCGTGGCTGATCAGCAACACCGTCACGCCGTCCTCGCGCAGCCGGCCGATCAGGGACTCCACCGCGGCGGTCTCCCGCACGCCCAGGGCCGCGGTCGGCTCGTCCATGATGACCAGCGTGCGGCCCCAGTTCGCGGCGCGGGCGATCGCGATGCTCTGGCGCTGGCCGCCGGACATCCGCCGCACCGAGGAGCGCACGTTCGGCACGTCCACGTCCAGCTTGGACAGGATCTCCCGGCTGGAGGAGATCATCGCCTTCTTGTCCAGCACCCGGATCGGGCCGAAGCCGGTGGTCAGCTCGCGGTTCAGGTACAGGTTCTGCCAGACCTGCAGGTCCTCGATCAGCCCGAGCGTCTGGTAGACGGTCTCGATGCCCAGCCGGCGCGCGTCGTCCGGCGAGCCCAGCTTGATCGGCTCGCCCCGGAACCGGATCTCGCCGGCGTCCGCCGGGTGCACCCCGGTGAGGCAGCGCACCAGCGTGGACTTGCCCGCCCCGTTGTCCCCGAGCAGCGCGGTGACCTGCCCGGGAGCGATCTCCATGTCCACCCCGCGCAGCGCGCGCACCGCGTCGAACGACTTCTCCAGGCCCTTGATCTCGACCAGCGCCTCGCTCATGTCAGCACCCCACTACTTCTTCTGGAACCGGGAGATGAACGCGGCGCCCAGCACGACCGCACCGACCGCGATGGGCTGGTAGTACTGCGAGATCCCGACCAGCGTGAACCCGTTGATCAGGCTCTGCAGCAGCACCGCGCCGGCCACCGAGCCGAGCACCGACGCGCGCCCGCCGAACAGGCTGGACCCGCCGAGCACCACCGCCGCGATCGAGCTGAGCAGCAGCGAGGTCTGCAAACTCGGGTCCGCGCCGCCGGTGCGCGCCACGAACAGCACGCTGGCCACCCCGCACGCGAGCCCCGAGCAGGCGTAGGCCAGCAGCCGGATCCGCGCGGTGTGGATCCCGGACTCGCGGGCCGCGTCGAGGTTCCCGCCGGTGGCCAGCAGGTACGTCCCCGTCTTCGTCCAGAACAGCAGGAACCCGACGAGCAGCGCGACCAGGAACGCCACCACCCAGAACCAGCGCACCGGCCCGATCCCGTTCAGCGCCAGGGCCTGCAGCGCCGACGAGTTCACCGGCACGGTGTTGCCGCTGGTCAGCAGCAGCGTGATGCCGCTGACCACGGACAGCGACCCGAGCGTGACGATGAAGTCGGTCATGTTCAGCCGCGACACCAGCACGCCGTTGACCAGCCCGACCGCCAGCCCGGCGACCAACGCCGCCAGCACCGACACCGGCAGCCCCCAGCCGTGCGTGTAGGCGTACCCGAGCACCGCCGCCGCCCACGGCAGGTTCGCGCCCACCGACAGGTCGATCCCGGCCACCGTGACGACCAACTGCTGGCCCATCGCGAGCACCAGCAGGATCGCCGCCGAGACCAGCAGGTCGCTGATGTTGTCGACGGTCAGGAAGTTGGGCGTGGCGATGAAGAACGCTCCGAACACCACGACCAGCCCGATCGGGGCGGCGTAGCGGGCCGCCGCCTCGACCGAGGGCCTCCTGACGTGCGCGTGGGCGGTCGTCACTTGCTACCCGCCGGGGCGACCGGATTGTCGAACGGCTCGAACGGGCGCGGGAACGAGGAGATGGCCTTGTCCACGTTGCCGGAGTCGATCAGCTTGATCGGCGCGACCACCCGGGGCGGCACCTGCTCCTTGCGCACCAGCTTCATGCAGGCCTGCACGGCCATCTCGCCCTCGGCGTACGGGTACTGGGAGATGGTGCCGGTCAGGGTGCCGTCCTTGACGGCCTGCAGCGCGGCCTGGATGCCGTCCACCGAGATGATCGACACCTTGCCGGTCAGCCCGGCGTTGCGCACCGACTGCGCGGCGCCGAGGCCCATGGTGTCGTTGGCGGCGAAGATGCCGGTGATGTCCGGGTGCGCCTTGAGGATCGCGTCGGTGACCGTCTGCGCCTTGGCCTGGTCGTAGTCCGCCGGCTGGGTGGCCACGATGTCCAGCTTGCCGGCGGTGGCCTCGGTGAAGCCCTGCTGGCGGTTGATGCCGTTCTGCTCGCCCGCGATGCCCTGCAGCAGCGCCACCTTGCCGGTCCCGCCCAGCTTGGCGGCCAGCGCGGTGCCGGCCTGGCGCCCGGCGGAGAGGTTGTCCGAGCCGATGAAGCTGGCGTACGACACGCCTGCCTGCTGCGATGCGGCCGCGTCGATCTGGGTGTCCAGGTTCAGGATCGGGGTGTTCTTGCGCGCCACCGGGACCAGCGGGGTGATCACGTTGGTGGAGTTGACCGGGACCACGCCGAAGCAGTTGTAGTTCTGCCCGGCCAGGGTGGAGATCTTGGCGTTCTCACCGGTGGAGTCCGTCTCGTTCTCGCCGGCCTGCACCTCGACGTTGACCCCGCGCGCCTTGCCCTCGGCCAGCGCGCCGTCGCGCAGCGCCGCCCAGTAGGGGTTGGTGAAGTCCCTGGTCACGATGGCGATACGGACGTCGCTGCTGTTCTCCGGGCCGCCCCGGCCGCATGCTGTCACGGTGAGCAGCAGCGAGCCGGCGGCGATCACGGCGGCGGCGCTCAGCAGCCGTCTCCGGTTGTGGTTGATCATGATGTGGTTCCTTTCTTCGCGTCGTTGCGGTGTGGTGGCGCCCCGTGGGAGCCCCGTTGGACGAGCCGGCACGGCGGCGCGGCGGCGAGGGACGGCTCGCCGCGCAGCAGGGCGAGCATGGCGCGCACGGCGGCGGCGGCCAGCTCGGTGATCGGCTGGGCCACGGTGGTCAGCGGCGGGTCGAGCAGGTCGAACCAGGGCGCGTCGTCGAACCCGACCAGCGAGACGTCCTCCGGGATGCGCAGCCCGGCGCGGCGCAGCGCCTTCATCGCGCCGATCGCCATCAGCCCGTCGCCGGCGAACACCGCGGTGGGCGGCCGCCGCCGGCGGAGCAGCCGTTCGACCGCGCGCTCGCCGCTGTGCTGGCGGAAGTCGCCGGGCTCGACCGCGATGTCGCCGCCGGCCAGGCCGTGCCGGCGCAGCGCCTCGACGAGCAGGTCACGCCGCTCCCGCCCGACCGGGTTGCTCACCGGCGGCGGGATGACGCCGACCCGGCGGTGCCCGAGCCCGACCAGCAGCTCGGCGACGTCCGCGAGCGCCCCGGCCGCCGAACCCCGCACCACCGGGGCGTCGCGCAACCGGGTCGCGGCGGCGTCGCGCCCGCGCACGGTGACCGGCCGGTCCAGCAGCACCAGGTTCGCGCCGGCCGAGGCGGCCGCCTTGATGCCCGGCGTCATCGCCTCGGCCGGGACCAGGATCACCCCGTCCACCCGGCTGCCGGCCAGCAGGCTGGACAGGTAGCCGTCCTGGCGGGCGGCGTCCTCGTCGGAGTTGCACAGCACCAGCGAGTACTCCTCGGCGGCGGCGATCCGCTCGATCTGGCCGGCCAGCTCGGCGAAGAACGGGTTCGCCACGTCACTGACCACCAGTCCGAGGGCGCCGGTCGAGTCGGTGCGCAGCGCGCGGGCGCCGGCGTGCGGCCGGTATCCGACCCGGCGGGCGATCTCGGCGACCCGCGCGCGCGTCGGCTCCGAGATGCGCGGGCTGCCGGACAGCGCGAGGGACACGGTCGCCTCGGACACCCCGGCCAACCGCGCAACATCCCGCATCCGCACCGCCACGCCGCCTCCCTCCGCTGGGCCAGCGAGTTTAATCGATTAACCGGCGGTCGCGCACGGCCACACCCCACGCCGGCACACACCGTCCGTACGCCGCACACACGTTGGGACCTGTGTGCGGCGTCGAGAGGGGGTGTGCCAGCGGGTCAGTGGGGTGGGCGGTCGGTGCCGGCGCGGAGGGTGCGGGTGAGGCCGAGGGCGGCGGTGCGCACGGCGGGGGCGAGGCGCGCGGTGTCCAGCCGGTGCGCCCAGCCGGTGATCGAGATCGCGGCCAGCGCCCGCCCGCCGGGGTCGAGCACGGGCGCGGCCACGCACGCGATGCCGACGGTGGACTCCTCCCGCTCCTCCGCGACGCCCCGGATGCGAACCGCCGCCAGCTCGCGCCGCAGCAGCCCGGGCGCGATCACGGTGCGCGGCGTGCGCCTGGTCAGCCCCGCGGCGAGCACCTCGTCGAAGCGGTCCGGCGGGGAGAACGCGAGCAGCGCCTTGCCCACGCCCGTGCAGTACGCCGGCATCCGCCCTCCCACCCGGGACGGGATCCGAGGCCCGGACACCGCGTCGAGTTTCTGCACGTAGACGACCTCGATGCCGTCCAGCACCGCGAGATGCACCGTCTCGTGGGTGGCCTCGAAGAGGTCGGCGAGGTACGGCGCGGCGGCCTCGCGCAGCCCGCGCTGGCGCGGCGCGAGCTGTCCGAGCTCGAACAGTCGCATCCCCAACCGCAGCCCGGTCGGCGTCCGTTCCACCACGTCCCAGCCGGCCAGCTCGCTGAGCAACCGGTGCGCGGTGGCCTTGGGGATGCCGGTGCGCCGGGCCAGCTCGGCCAGGCTCAGCTCGGCGTCGCCCGGCCGAAACGCGGTCAGCAGGGTGAGCGCCCGCCCGAGCACCGACTTCGGCACCATCCGACCATCATCCCGACCCGTGAGTGGTTAGCGTTGTCATAGCAACGCTAACCACTCACGGGTGCGTTCCATTCACTGGAATGGCGCGGTTCCGGGGCGGCTACCCCGGGTGTCAGAGTCCGAGCATGGGATCGGAGAGGGTGACGGCCGCGATCGTCGGTCCGGGGAACATCGGCACCGACCTGCTGGCCAAGCTGCGCGACAGCGCCGTGATCGACGTCAGGTACATGGTCGGGGTGGTCGAGTCCGACGGGCTCAAGCGGGCGCGCGAGCGGGGCATCGCGGCGTCCGCCGAGGGGGTGGACTGGCTGCTGCGCCAGGACCCGCTGCCCGAGCTGGTGTTCGAGGCCACCTCGGCGCATGCGCACCAGGCCAACGCGCCGCGCTACGCCGAGGCGGGCATCCAGGCGGTGGACCTCACGCCCGCGCACCTCGGCCCGATGGTGTGCCCGCCGGTGAACCTCGAGGAGCACATCGCCGCGCCGAACGTATCCATGATCACGTGCGGCGGGCAGGCCACCATCCCCATGGTGGCCGCAGTCTCCCGAACCACCCCGGTGCCCTACGCGGAGATCGTCGCCTCCGTCGCGTCCCGCAGCGCCGGCCCCGGGACCAGGGCGAACATCGACGAGTTCACCCAGACCACCGCCGGCGCGGTCGAGGAGGTCGGCGGCGCCGAGCGCGGCAAGGCGATCATCATCCTGAACCCGGTGGAGCCGCCGATGATCATGCGGGACACGGTGTTCTGCATGATCTCGCCGGACGCGGACCGGGCGGCGATCGTCCGCTCCATCCACGACATGATCGGCGAGGTCCAGCAGTACGTGCCCGGCTACAGCCTGCGCGCCGAGCCGCAGTTCGACGAGCCGCAACAGGGCTGGAACGGCAACGCGCGGGTGGCGGTGTTCCTGGAGGTCAAGGGCGCCGGCGACTACCTGCCGCCGTACGCCGGCAACCTCGACATCATGACCGCGGCCGCCGCCCGGGTGGGCGAGCTGATGGCCCGAGCGAAGCTGGAGGCGCGCCCGTGAGCACTCGTCCGGAACTGAAGCACGACGTCAGGATCACCGACACCTCGCTGCGCGACGGCAGCCACGCCATGGCGCACCAGTTCACCGAGACCCAGGTCCGCGACACCGTGCGCGCGCTGGCCGCCGCCGGCGTCGAGGTGATCGAGGTGACCCACGGCGACGGCCTGGGCGGCAGCTCGTTCAACTACGGCTTCTCGCACACCGACGAGATGAAGCTGATCTCCGCCGCCCGCGAAGAGGCCGGAGACGCGAAGATCGCCGTCCTGCTCGTGCCCGGCATCGGCACCGTCGAGGACCTGAAACGTTCCCGCGACGCCGGCGCCGACATGGTGCGGGTGGCCACCCACTGCACCGAGGCCGACGTCTCGCCGCAGCACTTCGCGGCCGCCCGCGACCTGGGCATGGAGACCGTCGGGTTCCTGATGATGGCGCACAAGACGCCGCCGGAGAACCTGGCCAAGCAGGCCCGGATCATGGTCGATGCCGGCTGCCAGTGCCCGTACGTCACCGACTCCGCCGGCGCGCTGCTCATGCACGAGGCGCGGGAACGCTTCGAGGCGCTCGTGGCCGAGGTCGGCGACCAGGCCTGGGTGGGGTACCACGGCCACCAGAACCTCAGCCTCGGCGTGGCCAACTCCGTGATCGCCCACGAGGTCGGGGTCCGCTACATCGACGGCTCGCTGTGCGCGCTGGGAGCCGGCGCCGGCAACTCGCCGACCGAGGTGCTGGCCGCGGTGTTCGACAGGCTGGGCATCGACACCGGGCTGGACGTGCTCGGGCTGCTGGACGCCGCCGAGAACGTGGTCCAGCCCTACCTGCACCGCTGGCCCAAGATGGACCGCAACGCGATCGTCCAGGGCTGGGCGGGCGTCTACTCCAGCTTCCTGCTGCACGCCGAGCGCGCCGCCGAGCGCTACAAGGTGCCGGCGCATCAGATCCTGCGCCGCTGCGGCGAGCTGGGCTACGTCGGCGGCCAGGAAGACATGATCATCGACGTGGCCATCGGCCTTGCCGCCGAAACGTCGGCTTGACAAGTACTGAGCGTAGTCAAGTAGAAAGGAGGTACCCCGTTTGAGTGTTACCTGAACGAGTGGTGACGGAGGATGCCTCTTGGCCGCACTCGTCCGGAACGCCGCCGGCCCCAGCGGTGAGCGTTCCGCGGATTCTCGCTGTCCACACCAGATCCCCGGACCCGCCGCGTCCCCGGAGAACGAGTGCCAGGTGGATGCCGACGACGCGCGCGAGTTCCTCGAGCTGTTCTACACCGAGACCAGGCCCGACACCCCGTTCGAGCAACGGCTGCGCGAGGCCTACGACGAGATCACCGCGACCGGCACCTATACGCACACCCTCGACGAGCTGCGCTTCGGCGCCCGGGTGGCCTGGCGCAACTCGGCGCGCTGCATCGGGCGGCTGTACTGGCAGGGCCTGCGGATCCGGGACCGGCGCGGGGTCAGCGTCCCCGCCGAGGTGGCCGCCGAATGCACCGAGCACCTGCGCGCGGCCACCCGGGACGGGAAGCTTCGCTCCACGATCACCGTGTTCGCGCCGGACCGCCCCGGCCGCCCCGGCCCGCGCATCCACAACGAGCAGCTGATCCGCTACGCCGGGCACCGCAACGCCGACGGCGCCGTGCACGGCGACCCCCGCTACGCCGAGTTCACCGAGCGGGTGGCGTCCATGGGCTGGCGCGGCCCGAACCCGCCCGGCCGGTTCGACCTGCTGCCGCTGATGATCTCCAACGGGGACGCGCGGCCGGAGCTGTTCGAGCTGCCCAGGGACGCGGTGCTGGAGGTGCCGCTGCGCCATCCGGAGTACGGGTGGTTCTCCGACCTGCGGCTGCGCTGGCACGCGGTGCCGGCGATCAGCAACATGCCGCTGCTCATCGGCGGCGTGCGCTACCCGGCGGCGCCGTTCAACGGCTGGTACCTGAACACCGAGATCGGCGCCCGCAACCTGGCCGACGCCGACCGCTACGACCAGCTCCCGGTCATCGCCGAGCGGATGGGCCTGGACACCAGCTCGCGCCGCACCCTCTGGCCGGACCGGGCGCTGGTCGAGCTGGTGCGCGCGGTGCAGTACTCGTTCGACGCGGCCGGCGTGCGGATGGCCGACCATCACACCGAGTCCGAGCGGTTCCTCGCGCACGTCGCGAACGAGGAGCGCGCCGGGCGCCCGTGCCCCACCGACTGGAGCTGGGTCGTGCCGCCGATGTCCGGCGGGCTGACCGGAGTCTTCCACCGCTACTACGACGACCCCGACCCGCACGCCCGCCCGGCCTTCCTGCCGCCGACTTGATCGGAACAGTGACCTCTTTTCTGTAGGGTCGCCCGAAAGGACGCTGAAGCCACGCAACCCGTGCGATAAGAGTAGAAGTTAGTAGAATGTAGTTGCGCCGGTACGCTTAGTGAAGTGTCGAGTGCTAGTTCGAAGGCAAGGGCGTCGCGGCGCACATCGGCGGAGATACACAGGCTGCTGCTGGAAGCGGCGCGGACGTTGTTCGAGCAACAGGGTTACCAGGCCACCACGACCAAACAGATCGTGCGGCTGGCGGAGGTCGATGCACCGACGATGTATCGGCATTTCTCGTCCAAGGCCCAGCTCTTCGAGGAGGCGACCCTCGATGTCATGAGCGAGTTCATCGACCGCCATTTCGAATATTGGCGGTCCGGTCCGCCCGGAGGTGATCTCGAAGCGCTGGTCCGGAATTTCGTGGCCGGGTTCTTCGAGGTGATCGACAGGTACCGGGAGTCGTTCCGGGTGCTGCTGGCCTCCTCGGGGGAGGGCGGAGAGCTCGGTGAGCTGGCACGAAGGGTCAGGGACCAGTTCACCGACGGCATCGGCGCCTTCCGGCGGATCGTCGTCGAGGAGTGCCGCGCGCAGGGGCTGTCCGGCATCACCTCACCGGAGTGCACGCTCGCCGCGACCACCGGCACGGTTCTGTGCATGGCGCTATTCGCGGACTGGTTGTTCCCGCCCGGAGAACGGCCGAGCAGGGACGACCAGGTCGACGAGATAGTGGCGATGACGCTGTACGGGGTGGCTCATCGCCCGGAGGTAATGCCGATCCCGTGAAGGGCGGTCAGACCGACGACTTCTTGGCGCGCACCCATGAGGACAGCGCCGTCGGGTTGCGGGTCTGGGTGAGCACCCGGCCGGGGCCGACGAAGTCGAACACCATGCCGTTCCCGCCCTTCATCGATTCGACCAGTTCCTTCGCGACCTCTCGACTGGTGCACTCCATGGTGTCGGTGTACGCCACCACGTGCCCGGTGCCGACCGTGAGCGGTTCCCCCGGCGCGAGCGTGGCCGTCTCCAGCGCGCCGTAACAGGTGACCAACACCAGCCCGGTGCCGGTGGCGTGGCTGAGGAAGCCGCCCTCGCCGTTGAGCAGCATGGTGACGCCCGTCCACTTCGTGTCCAGCTCGACCCCGTCCGACGACGCGATCCAGCTGCCCCGGGTGATGCACCAGCCCGACCGGCCGTCCAGCTCGATCACCTGGATGTCGCCTGGGAGGTTGGGTGCGACGTCCACCCAGCCGCCGGAGTCCGGCGCGGTGTAGGTCGTGATGAACAGCGACTCGCCGGCCAGCGCGCGCCGGACGCTCTTGAGCAGGCCGCCGCGCGACTCGGAGTGGATCCCGAGCCCGCCGCTCATGCTGTGCAGCGCGCCGGCCTCCACCCGGCACGACTCGCCGGGCGCCAGGCCCAGCCGAGCCACCGCGAACGACGGACGCTGGCGAATGTCGACCCGCATGCCTCATCTCCTTGGTTCGAGTCCGTGGATCACTTTAGCCGAGCAGTCACTCTAATAAAGCGTCCCGATCTACACTCGCCCGCGATGCGCACCGTCAACCCCGAGCAGCACGCCCGCAAGCGCGCGCGCATCCTGGAGGCCGCCGCCCAGGAGTTCGCCGAGGGCGGGATGGACGGCACCTCGACGGCGCGGATCTGCCGCCGGGCCGGGATCGGCTCCGGCACCCTGTTCCACTACTTCCCGACCAAGCGCGCGATCTTCCACGCCCTGTTCGCCGACGACCTGGCGGGGAACGCCGAGGTCCGGGTTCGCGCGCTGGCCGACGGCTCGGCGGGGGCGGGGCTGGACCTGCTGGTCGAGCATCTGGTCGGGGACCTGGCCGATCCGCTGGTGCCGGGGTTGGCCGCCGCCGCGTTGCTGCAGGCCAACCGGGATGCCGAGTTCGCGGAGCTGCTGGCGGATGACGAGGAGCAGACCCTGCGGGCGCTGACCACGCTGCTCGACCGGATGTCCGGGGAGGGCCGCCCGCCGCGCTTCCCGCCGCCGAGGGCCGCCCGCTGGATCGTGAGCCTGATCGACGCCACCTTCCTGGCCACCACCGCGGCGGACTTCGACCCGCGCGCCCACGCCGCCGAGCTGCGCGAACTGGTCGCCTGGCTGACCGCCCGCACCCCCTGACCGCCCGCGCCCGCGTGACCGCCCGCGCCCGCCTGACCGCCGCAACTCCGTGATCATCAGGCCACCACGGTTGTTTTCGACCCGCTATAACAACCCTGATGGCCTGATGATCACTGAAAGCGGGGACGGCGAGTGCGCGTGGCACGGAGTTGTCGGGGGGTGCTGCCAGCATGGAGGGCATGAGCGAACCCTCGACCGCCGACCCGCTCGCCGCGCTGGCCACCGGCGCCCCGGTGGAGGGCGTCGACCTCACCGACACCGACCTGCGCGCCGCGCTCGCGGCGGCCGACGGGCCGTGGCTGTTCCGCCGGTGCGTGCTGGACGGGGCGGACCTGCACGGACTGGACCTTTCCGGTACGGCGTTCGAGCGGTGCACCGTCACCGGCGCGAGCCTGCTCGGCTGCTCGCTGGACCAGCTGCGCGTCGACGGCGGCAGCTTCGCGGGCTGCAACTTCTCCGAGGCGGACCTGTCCGACGCGCAGTTCCACGACGTCGACATGTCCCGCGCGCGGTTCACCTCGGCGCTGCTCGCGGACACCCGCTTCGAGGCGTGCCGGATGATCGGCGCCAACCTGAGCAACCTGCGCGACCTCGCCGTCAGCTTCGTGCTGGACGGCTCGAACCTGCAGCTGGCCAACCTCCAGGACGCTCACCTGCGGGGGCTGCGGCTGACCGGCGTCGACCTCACCGAGGCCGACCTGCGCGGCGCCGACCTGCGCGACGCGGTGTTCCAGAACTGCCGGCTGCGCAACACCGACCTCTCGCACACCCGGCTGGCCGGCGCCGACCTGCGCGGGGCCGACCTCGGCGAGATCACCGCCGACACCCCGCGCCAACTGCGCGGCGCCGTGATCTCCGCCGCTCAGGCCGCCGACGTCTGCCGCGCGCTGGACCTGGTGGTGATCGACTGAGTAGACACGTGATCAGTGCGTGCCGAGCTCGTCGGCGGCCACGCGCCCGGCCTCGGTGGTGCGGCGCAGGAAGCCGGCGATGAGCTCGAGCTCCGCGGTGTCGTAACCGGCGCACACCTGATCCATCGCCGTGCTCATGCCCCGGTAGAGCGCGAACAGCTCGCGGGTGCGGTCGGGCAGGGCGCGGACGGTCACCGCGCGCCGGTCGGCCGCGTCCGGGTCGCGCTCGCGGACGATCCAGCGGGCGCGCTGCAGCCGGTCCAGGATGCCGGTCAGCGTGGCGGGGTGCAGCCCGGCGCGCCGCGCCAGCGCGGTCGGGCTCAGCGGCCCGTGCCGGGAGATCAGGTCCAGGCAGTCCAGGTCGACGTCCCGGAGCGCGAGCTCGCCGCTCACCCGGTGGTTGAGCAGCGCCAGCTGGCCGCGCAGGTCGCGCAGCGAGCCCTTGACCTCGATGGTCAGCCGTCGTCGCGCAGAAGATACGGAACTCATATGATACCGTTTCAAGGTCGTACGAAGAACGTATCGGATTTTACGCCGGGGGTGACGTGGGTTGTACGTGACGTACCTGGTCGTGGTCGCGGCGACGGCGGCGGCGAACCTGTTCTCCGCCGGCGCCGACTTCGTCCGCCTCCCGCGGATCGCGGTGGGCATGGCCAAGGTCGGCGTGCCCGAGTCGTGGATGACCATGCTCGGGGTGTTCAAGGCGGCCGGCGCGGTCGGTGTGCTGTGCGGCGTGCTGGTACCGCCGCTCGGGGTCGCCGCCGCCGTCGGGCTGATCATGTTCTTCGTGCTCGCCGCCCTGACCCACCTGCGGGTGCGGGACTACTCGTCCTCGCTCGGCCTGGCCGGGGTGTTCCTGCTGCTGGCGCTGGCCTCGCTGGCACTGCGGCTCGCGGCGTGAGTCCACGACGCAAGTGCCAACCGACGCATGCGAACGCCATGCACGCCGAGCGCAGCGAGGCAGGTGTTCCGGCGTGAGCCCACGACGCAAGTGCCAA
>NZ_JIAI01000022.1 GCF_000620785.1 Actinospineispora acaciae DSM 45401
GCAGCCCGTCGGCGGTGTACCGCTTGACCGCGCCGGAGCTCAGGTGCATGACCTCGGCGGCCTCCGCGACGCTGAGCTGCCACTGCAGCCGCATCACCACCGCCTCGCGCTCCCTCGGCGGCAGCTCGGCCAGCGCCGCGCGCACCGCCAGCGCGTCGGCGACCTGCGCGGAGACGTCCGGGCGCTGGCTGGGCAGCTCGGCGTGGCCGGAGTCGTCCTCGGCGACCAGCCGCTGCCGGTCCGGGATCACCGAGCGCAGCTCGCGGTTGACCTCGTTGCAGGTCGCGGTGAGCAGGTAGGCGTCCAGGTTGCTGATCTCCGGGCTGTCCTGCCGCTGGCGGCGCAGCACCTTCTCGAAGGCGCGCTGCACGACGTCCTCGGCGCGCCCGTGGTCGCCGACCTTGCGCGCGGCGTAGCGGACCAGCATCGGCATCCGGTCGCGGTAGGCCTGCACCAGCCGGCGCTCGAACTCCTCGGCCAGCGCCCTGGACACCCGCCGGATGCCCGCCCGCCCGGGCGGCACCAGGCCGAGGACGGTGCCGTCACCCTGGTCGGCGAGCCGCACGAGCAGCGTTCCGAACCGCGCCTCATCCTCGGACAGCTCGATCTCGGCCATGTTCGCCCCCTTCGCCCCCGATTATGACGTGTCGACGAGCCCGAGCAGGCGGGCCGGGGTGTCGTGCACGACACGGCGCAGGAACCCGACGCCCAGCCTGTCGTCCTCGGCGGCCCAGGCGTGGATCGCGCGCAGTTGCTCGGCGTAGGCGTAGGGCAGCGAGGGGTAGTCGGTGCCGAGCACCACCCGGTCGGCCAGGCCGTCGGCGGCCAGCCGGGCCGGCCAGTCCGGGGGAAGCGGCATCAGCGGCTCGATGAACGCGGTGCCCACCATGGTGGTGTCCAGGTACACCCGCTGGTGGCGGCGCACCAGGTCGAGCGCGGCGTCGTACTCCGGCATGCCGGCGTGGGCGAGCACGGTGGTCAGTGTGGGGTGCGCGTCCAGGACCTCGGCGAACACGTCGAGGCCCGTGTGATCGCCCCGCAGCGGCCCGTGCCCGCAGTGCACGACCACTGGGACGCCGGCCTCGGCGAGCAGCCCCCAGGCGGGCGTGAGCAGCGGGTCCCTCGGGTCGAACGCGCCGACCTGGACGTGCACCTTGACGCAGCGCGCGCCGGCGTCCAGCGCCTTGCCGAGGTAGTCGAGCACACCTGGTTCGGGGTAGAGCGTGGCGGTGGGCAGCGCGGCCGGGGTGCGCTCGGCAAAGTCCAGCACCCAGTCGGTCAGCCAGGCCGCCATGTCCGGCTTGTGCGGGTAGACCAGCGGCGCGAACCGCAGCACGCCGAGCCGGCGCAGCACGTCCACCCTGGTCGGCTCGTCGAACCGGTAGGTGATCGGCCAGTTCATGCCGTAGTGCCGGCCGCCCTCGTCGAAGTACGCCCACACCTTGCGGAGCACCCGCTCGGGCAGGAAGTGCACGTGCATGTCCACCAGCCCGGGCAGCCCCAGCTCGGCCGTCCACCTCGGCACGTCGGCGTCGTCACGCGGCGGCTCCGGCAGCCCCGCCGTCAAGCTGTAACACCTGCCTCGCCGCGCTCGGCGTGCATGGCGTTCGCACGGGTCGGGCAGCACTTGCGTCGTGGGCTCACGCCATGCCCTTGGCGCGGCGGCCAAGGACCCGCCTGATCTCCCGCTCCGCGTCGCGTTTGGCCAGGTCCTGGCGCTTGTCGTGGGACCTCTTGCCGCGCGCGAGGGCCAGCTCGACCTTCACCTTGCCGTCCGTGAAGTACATCCGCAGCGGCACCAGGGTGAGCCCGCCCTCCCGGGTCTTGCCGATCAGCCGCTCGATCTCCGAGCGGTGCAGCAGCAGCTTGCGGGTGCGCCGGGCCTCGTGGTTCGTCCAGCTGCCCTGGACGTACTCCGGGATGTACACGTTGCGCAGGAACACCTCGCCGTCGTCCACCGTGGCGAACGCGTCGACCAGTGACGCCCGGCCCAGGCGCAGGCTCTTGACCTCGGTGCCGACCAGCATGATGCCGGCCTCGTAGGTGTCCAAGATGGTGTAGTCGTGCCGCGCCTTGCGGTTCGACACGATCACCTTCTGCCCCTGCTCGCGCATACCGATCAGTCTAGGCGCCGCCCTGACCCGGGCCGGAGCCGGCGACCGACGTCCCCGAGAGGGTCCGAGCGTGAAGATCGCCACATTTCTGGGATGCTTGATATACCTGACAACTGGACGGACGCCCAGCTGGCGAGCCGGCGGACGGTGGCAGGCCAGGTGCTGAGCTTTGCCGTCGGCAAGGTGACGTTGGAGTTCAGCGGCGAGGTCAAAGCGGGTCGCGGGCGGCAGCGGCGGCGCGAAGTTCTGGGTGCTGACCGCCGACGCCAAGGCCGAGCGTTCGGCGGGGGCGCCGCGGCGAGGCGCTGGACGCCGCCCGGAAGGCGGTCAGGCGGCACAGGGAGCTGGTCGGCCGGGACCCCGCCCACGAGCCCGCCCTCGCCGCCGCGCTGAACAGCCTCGCCAACCGGTACGCCACCGCGGGTTGGCGAGACGAGGGGCTCGCGGTCGCCCGGAAGACCGTCGAGCTGTACCGGCGGCTGGCCGCGAACAACCCTGACGCCCACCTGCACAGCCTGGCCACCACGGCGCACAACCTGGTCACCGACCTGCGCAAGGCGGGACGCCCCGGGGAAGCCCACGCCCTCGCCCGGGAGGCCGAGCGGTACTACCTCGAGCTGGGCGTCACCGCCCCGGCCTCGCTCGGACCGAAGACCGACGGACCGGGCGGCTGAACCCCGAGCGCGCGCCGGTTCGCGATCGCACACGATCACCGGCAAACGCCCCGTGCCGGTCATGCCGTGGGATAACGCTGGTCGGCGTGACGGGGTGGGGCGGGATACGGACGGACGCCGAGCGCGGCGCCCTTGCGGGCCGAGCGTCCCTCGGCGGGGCGGCGCTGGCCGCGTTGCTGCTGCTCACGGGCGTGGCCTACGTGGCATGGGGCCCGTCCGAGGAGACGGACGCGCCGGCGTTGGTCGGCCCTGCGCTGGCTCGCGTCGAGCCCGCTCAGGAGGACGACGGCCGCGACGGCAACAACGGCGGGCCGCCCTGTACGAAGGTGCTCACCGACGTGGCGAGCCTGGCCAGCACGCTGTCCGCCGCCGGCCCGAGCGACGTGACCTGCATCCGGGGCGGGAGCGGCGCCACCCCTCAGCGCTCCCAGAACGGGCCGACCAAGCAGCTGCGCATCTGGCTGACCGGCTACTCGTGGCAGGACAACACGCCGCCGGGCTCGGCCAAGGTCAGCCAGCCGGTGCTGCACAAGGAGGCCGGCGGGGAAGGCACCTTCGACGACCCGATCACCGTCGCGGTGCCCGGCAAGGGCGGCGGGATCTTCAAGTCCGGCGCCAAGTTCTACCTGCCCACCGTGCAGCGGTACGTGATCGTCGAGGACACCGGCGCCAGCGCCGCCCCGTCCGGGCAGGACGGCCACCTGGACATGTGGATCGGCGGCAAGGGCGGCACCCGGAGCGCCACCGACGCGTGCATGGACAAGATCACCGCCAAGGGCGTCCCCGCCGAGCACAACCCGCCGCCGGACCGTCCCGTGATCAAAGGCCCGATCTACGCCGACAACCGCTGCAACATTCCCGGCGGCCGCTCCCGCAACTAGTGCCGCTAGAGCCGCACGTACAGCCGCAGCGTCACGTACCCGGTGATGGACGCGATGCCGATGCCGAGCAGGAACAGCCACGGCGAGACCGCGAGGATGTCCGTGTACTGCAGCGTCGGGACCACCCCGTTGCCGAAGCCGCTGGAGATCGCCGAGTCCAGGAACAGCGCCTTGCCGGCCAGCAGGCTGCCCACCGCGAGCGCCGTGCCGACCACCCCGGTCACCGCCGCCTCCAGCAGGAACGGCAACTGTGTGTACCACCGCGTGGCGCCGACCAGCCGCATCACGCCGACTTCCGTTCGTCGGTTGTACGCCGAGAGCTGCACCATGTTGGAGATCAGCAGCGCGGCCGCGACCACCTCGATCAGCGCCAGCGCGAACACCACGTCCCGGACCGTGCGCAGGAAGCTGAACAGCCGCTCCACCACGTCGCGCTGGTCGGTGATCGACTTGACGCCGACCTTGCCCTGCAGCAGCTTGCGCAGCCCATCGGTGTCGTTCGGGTTCACCAGCTTGACCCGCAGCGACGCCGGCAGCCCCTGCGGGCGGGCCAGCGCGGCCAGCGTCTGGCCCTGGAACAGCCGCTGGAACCGGGCGAACGCGTCCTGCTGGTTCTCGAAGGTCACCGACTGGACCAGCGGCGAGGCCTTCAGCTCGTCGCGCAGCCCGGCGCAGATGCTCTGCGAGCAGTCCTGGTCGCGGGTGGAGACGTCCAGGGTGAGGGAGACGACCAGCTCGAGACGGTCGCCGTAGAGGTCCTGGGTCTCGTCGATGGTGTGCACCGCGAGCAGCCCGGTGCCGAGCAGCCCCAGCGAGACCGCGGTGGTCAGGATCATCGCGATCGTCATCGTGACGTTGCGTCGCAGGCCGGTGATGACCTCGCGGAAGACGAAGTTGAATCGCATGTGGTCTGACCTTCTCGAAACCTCGGACGGACGGGCGCTGCTGGTGGGTGCGTCAGCGGCCCACGCCGTAGACCCCCCTCGTCTCGTCGCGGATGACCTTGCCGAGATCCAGCTCGACCACCCGCCTGCGCATCGAGTCGACGATGGAGTGGTCGTGGGTGGCCATCAGCACCGTCGTCCCGGTTCGGTTGATCCGCTCCAGCAGCAGCATGATGTCCTGGCTGGTGTCCGGGTCGAGGTTCCCGGTCGGCTCGTCGGCCAGCAGCACCAGCGGCCGGTTCACGAACGCCCTGGCCACCGCCACGCGCTGTTGCTCGCCGCCGGACAGCTCGTTGGGCATCCGGCCGGCCTTGCCCTCCAGCCCGACCAGCTCGAGCACCTCCGGCACCACCTTCTGCACCGTCCGCGCCGGCTTGCCGATCACCTCGAGGGCGAACGCCACGTTCTCCGCGACCGACTTGTTCTGCAGCAACCTGAAGTCCTGGAACACGCAACCCACCCGCTGGCGCAGCCTCGGCACCTTGCGCCGGGGCAGCTTGGCCACGTTCCAGTCGGAGACGAACACGTTGCCCTTGGTGGGCACGTCCTCCCGCAACAGCAGCCGCAGGAACGTCGACTTGCCCGACCCCGACGGCCCGATCAGGAAGACGAACTCGCCCTTCCCGACGTCCACCGAGACGTCGTCCAACGCGGGTCGGGTGGACGTCTTGTAGGACTTGGAGACCTTCTCCAGGCGAATCACGGGTGGCGAGCCTACTCGCCCCGGATCGGCCGACCCGCCGCCGACCCGCCGTCACCGGGTGCCGCCACTACCGCCCATCACCCCTCTCACCTCACCGTGCGTGATCATTCAACCGGTCGGACTCCGCACAGCGTGACCGTCCGTGACAAAGGCGGCCGGTCTCACCCGAACCGCCCATCCAGCTCGCTCCGAGCCGATACCGTCACCTCCCATGGCGAACGGCCCCGGCACGCCGCCGGACCCGGCACAGCTACGGGTCGAGCCGGAACGCGTGATGGCGGCGATGAGACTCCTCGTCGCCGAGTCCGACCGCCTGCTCGACTCCGCCCGCCGCGCCCGCCTGCAAGCCCCCTGGGTCGGCCCGTGCGGCGCCGACCCGGTCTCCCGTGACGCCGCCGCCGCCTTCAACCACCGCATCGACCTCCTGGTCGACCAATGCCACCGCTACGCCGCCGACCTCCGCGCCGCCGGCCACGCCCTGGCCCGCACGGCAAGGGACTACGGCCACACCGACGCCGAGATCGAAGCCGCCCTCCGCCACACCCACCCCTGACCGCCCGCGCCCTGACCGCCGGCCGCCCGCACACCCACTTCGTGCGCCACACACCTGCTGCAGCGCGTGTGCCGGGGACGAAGTGGGTGTGCGGGCGGTCATCTGTTGAAGGCGCGGAGGATGCGGGCGACGACGGGGGCGAAGTCGCGGAGGTCGTGCCAGGTCCAGCGGGTCACCTCGAGGTGGTTGTCGCGGAGGCGGTCCTCGCGGAGTTTCTCCTCGAAGACGGCGTCGCCGGGGGTTTCGCCGGGGCGGAGGAGGCGGCCGTACTTGATGCGGCCGTCGAACTCGCCGACCGTGCGAAACTCGGGCCAGGCGAAGTCGACCCGCGCGATCGACATCCCGTCCCGGCGTACCTCCCATTGCGGCACCGGCGCGGGCAGCCCGGCACGGCTCAGTGCCACCCGGCTGCGGGACTCGCCGACGCTCTCGCTGCGCCCGTCCGCGAACGCCACCACCCGGCGCGCGGCGGGGCTACCGCGCCATCCGGCCGCCCGGTCGACCGCGACGCCCATGCCGGCCTCGTCCACCAGCCCCAGCCGCAGGGCGGCGTCGGCGATCGCAACCGCCGAGGCGAACGGCAACGACCGCGCCAGGTCGACGACCGTGCGTGCCGGGGAGGTCACCGCCATCCCGGTCACCTCGACGATCTCCTCGGCCGTCAGCGGCGCGGCGTGCAGGTGCACCGTCGCGCCGATCCGCCCGCCGGTGCGCTGGGCGCGCGTCAGGTGCACCCGCCCGAGCGGAACCGACCAGGTCGGCAACCCGAGCAACACGGCCGCCGAGGCATGGCTGACCACCGATCCGGCCCCGGCGTCCGGCAGCGCGGCGGCGATGAGCAGCGCATGCCGAGCGGCGGCATCGCCCAGCCGGGCATCGTCGCCGGCGACGTAAGCACCCCGCCGAACCGACGCCAGCTCCCCCACCCGAAGCCCCCGCCGAAGCTCCCCGTCCGTATACCCCGCGGCGACCAACGACCGCCGCAACTCCACCCCACCCAGCTCCACCCCCGCAGCATCCCGCCGCCCCGCCCGCCGCGGGCGCCCCCGCCCGCCCACCTGTGGACAACTCGCCACCCGTGGACAACTCGCCGCCGCACACCCACTTCGTGCTCAGCACACCTGCTTCAGCGCATGTGCGGCGCACGAACCGGGTGTGCGAGCGAAGGCCGGGGCCGAGGTGGTCAGGGGCAGGCGGCGGTGTCGTGCACGGGGCAGTGGAGTTCGACCACGTCGGCGGCGAGGGGGAGCTCGCGGTAGGGGCCGTGGGACTGCAGGCCGTGCTCGGCCAGCACGGCGTCCACGGTCAGCCACGGGTCGGCCGGGTCCCCGTCCGTGCGAGCCAAAGTGACCACCGCGCCCCGCTCCTCGGCCGGCACCTCGCCCAGCTCCAGCCCGGGTCCCGGGTCAACCCCCGGAGCCAACGGCACCCCCACCATGACGTCGATCTTCGACCCATCCGGCCGTCCGTAATAAACGCGGACGCCGGCCGCCGCCAGCCGCCCGGACAACGCGGCGACCATGGCGCCGATCTCGCTGGCGTCGTTCACCTCGCCGCTGACCTGCGCGAGCCGGAGCGCGGGCAGCGGCTCCAGGCGGAGTGTGTCGGAAGACATGGTCAGCCCCTCCTCGATCGATCGGAGCCGCCGCGCCACCTCGGCCAGCCGCCGGGTGTCGGACTCGATGCGCCGCTCCAGCTCAGCTTCGCGCAGCCGGAGCATGCCCCGCAGCGCCTCGACGGAGATCCGGTCGTCCAGCGCCGCCCGGCACTGGTCGAGCGTGAACCCCAGCTCCTTGAGCGCGACCACGCCGTTCACCCGTCCGACCTGCGAGGCCGCATACCAGCGATAACCGGTGGCCTCATCGACCCGTTCCGGCACGACCAAGCCCACCGCGTCGTAATGCCGCAACATCCGGACCGAGACCCGGGTGCGGGCAGCAAGCTCTCCGATGCTCAACATGACGCGCCCACTACACGCCATGACACCGTGTCAGGGTCCAGCTAGCTCGCGGCCGTCTCGCGCTGCCGGCGCCAGCGGATGCCGGACTCCAGGAAGCCGTCGATGTCGCCGTCCAGCACCGCGGTGGGGTTTCCCACCTCGTGGTCCGTACGCAGGTCCTTGACCATCTGGTACGGGTGCAGCACATAGGAGCGCATCTGGTTGCCCCAGCTCGAGCCGGTGTCCTTGAGCGCATCCATCTTGGCCTGCTCCTCCTGGCGCTGCCGCTCCAGCAGCTTGGCCTGGAGCACGGCCATCGCGGTGGCCTTGTTCTGCAGCTGCGAGCGCTCGTTCTGGCAGGAGACGACGATCCCGGTCGGGATGTGGGTCAGGCGCACGGCGGAGTCGGTGGTGTTCACGCCCTGGCCGCCGGGGCCCGACGAGCGGTAGACGTCCACCCGCAGGTCCTTCTCGTCGATCTCCACGTGGTCGGTGGACTCCACCACGGGGGCCACCTCGACGCCGGCGAACGAGGTCTGCCGGCGGCCCTGGTTGTCGAACGGCGAGATGCGGACCAGCCGGTGGGTGCCCTGCTCGACGGACAGGGTGCCGTAGGCGAACGGGGCGTGCACCGCGAACGTGGCCGACTTGATGCCGGCCTCCTCGGCGTAGGACGTGTCGTAGACGTCCACCGGGTACTCGTGGCGCTCGGCCCAGCGCAGGTACATCCGCATCAGCATCTCGGCCCAGTCGGCGGCGTCCACCCCGCCGGCCTCGGACCGGATGGTGATCAGCGCGTCGCGCGGGTCGTACTCGCCGGAGAGCAGGGTGCGGACCTCCAGCGAGCCGATCTCGGAGCGCAGCCGGGCGCGCTCGGCGTCCGCGTCGGCCATCGCCTTGGCGCCCTCCTCGCCCTCGTCCTCCTCGGCCAGCTCGTAGAGCACCGGGAGGTCGTCGAGGCGGCGGCGGATGTCGGTGACCTGGCGCAGCTGGGCCTGTGCCCGGGACAGCCGGCTGGTCACCTGCTGGGCGTGCTCCTGGTCGTTCCACAGGTCGGGCTGGCCGGCCTGCTCGGAGAGCTCCTCCACGTCCGCGCGCAGCTTGTCCACGTCCAGCACGGCCTCGATCCCGTCGAGGGTGCTGGACAGGTTCTTCAGTTCGGCTGCGACGTCGAGGTTCACAACGCTCCAGGGTACGACCCCGGGCGGTCAGTCCGTCGGGACGGTGTCCAGGAGGGCCAGCACGGCGCGGTTGTGGGCCACCGCGAACTCGGCGACGGCTCGGGCGTAGGGGTCGGCCTGGGAGTTGGCGGCGTGCTTGGCGGCCTCCTCGGCGCGGGCCAGGCGCTCCAGGTACGTCTTCTGGCCCTGGGTGACCAGGGCGGTCCGCTGGCGCTTGGTGAGCGAGCCGGCGTGCAGCAGGCGCAGGATGAGCGGGCTGCGCAGCTGGTCGGAGCCGTCCCCGGCGGTCAGCCAGGTCTTGAACGCGCGCTTGCCGGCCGGGGTGAGGACGTACTGCTGGGACGAGCGCGGGCCCTGTTGACCCAGCCGCAGCAGGCCGGAGTCGACCAGCGCGGGCAGCTCGCGGTAGACCTGGCTGCGGGTCACCGAGAAGAACGTGCCGAACCGCTCGCCGGCCGCCGAAACGAGCTGGCCGCCGGTCATCGGGCCGCCGTGCAGCAGGCCGAGCAGGGCCGCCGCGGTGGCGTTCACCGGGGTCGCCGCGTTCACGTTGGTCACACGATCACCGTGCCACGGTCCTCCCAACGCTGTCCACAGTGGCCCACCCACCTCGGTGACCACCCCCGCAGCGGGTCCTATACTCCCGCCAGACGCGGGGGCTGGGGACGCGGGTACGTAAGCAACGATCAGGAGCGCCCAATGGCCGGATTCCTGGCCCGCAGGCTTGTCAACTACCTGGTGCTGTGCGTGCTGGCCACCTTCCTGGCGTTCGCGCTCGCCTCGCTGACCTTCCGCCCGCTCGACCAGCTCGCCCAGCGCCAGCCACCGCCGCCGGCCAGCACCATCGAGGCGAAGAAGCTGGAGCTGCACCTGGACCTGCCGATCCCGCAGCGGTTCGGCAACTGGGCGGCCGGGGTGGCGCACGGCGACTTCGGCAACACGGTGGCCAGCGCCCCGATCAACGCCGAGCTGTGGCGCCGGGCCGGCATCAGCCTGCGGCTGTTCCTGGCCGGCACGGTGATCGGCGTGATCGCCGGCGTGCTCATCGGGGTGACCAGCGCGATCCGGCAGTACCGGGTGTCCGACCACCTGGCCACGTTCTTCTCGTTCCTGATCCTGTCCACCCCGGTGTTCGTCATCGGCACCCTGCTCAAGGTGCTGTGGCTGCCGGTCAACCAGGCCGCCGGCACCCAGCTGCTGTACTTCAACGGCGAGTCCACAGCGGGGTTCAGCGGCGGCTTCGGCGAGGGCCTGCTCGACCGGCTCCAGCACCTGGTGCTGCCGACCGTCGCGATCGCAATCAGCATGGCCGCGTACTACAGCCGCTACCAGCGCAGCGCCATGCTCGACGTGCTGGGCAGCGACTTCCTGCGCACCGCCCAGGCCAAGGGCCTGACCAGGCGACAGGCGCTGTTCAAACACGGCCTGCGGACCGCGCTGATCCCGATGGCCACGCTGTTCGCGTTCGGGTTCGGGCTGCTGGTCACCGGCGGGGTGTTCACCGAGCGGATCTTCGGCTGGTTCGGCATGGGCGACTGGCTGATCGTCGGCGTGCAGACCCAGGACGCCAACATCATCGCCACCGTGACGCTGTTCATCGCCGTGCTGGTGCTGTTCTCCGGCTGGCTGTCCGACGTCATCTACGCCGCGCTCGATCCCAGGGTGCGGGTGCGGTGAGGACGGATGAGGCGATGACCGTCACGAAGCCCCCGACCGCCGCCGAGGACACCGCCCCCGAGGAGACCGGCACGCGGACGGCCGGGCGTGGCCGGTTGGTGCTGCGCCGGCTGGTGCGCAACCGGCTCGGGCTCGGCGGCGGGATGTTCATCGTGCTGCTGTTCGTCGGCGCGTTCGTCTCCCCGCTGCTCTATCCATGGGACTACCGCACCCAGGACGACTACGCGCTGCTCATGCCGCCGTCCCCGGAGCACTGGTTCGGCACCACCAAGCTCGGCGAGGACCTGTTCGCGCAGTGCATGCGCGGGCTGCAGAAGTCGCTGCTGATCGGGCTGTTGGTCGGGGTGATCTCGACGGGGGTGGCGTCGGTGGTGGGCGCGGTGGCCGGCTACTTCGGCAAGGCCACCGACCGGGCGCTGATGTGGCTGGTGGACCTGCTGCTGGTGCTGCCGTCGTTCCTGATCGTGGCCATCCTGAGCCCGGCGTTCCGGGGCAAGTCCTGGCTGCTGCTGGTGCTGCTGCTGTCCGCGTTCGGCTGGATGATCGCGTCGCGGATCGTGCGCGGCATGACGCTGACCCTGCGCGAGCGGGAGTACGTGCTGGCCGCGAAGTTCGCCGGCATGCCGGCCTGGCGGATCATCGCTCGGCACATCATCCCGAACATGGCCTCGGTGCTGATCATCGACGCCACCGTCGGGGTGGGGGTGGCCATCCTGGCGGAGACGTCGTTGAGCTTCTTCGGTTTCGGCATCCAGCCGCCGGACGTCTCGCTGGGCACGCTGATCGCGTCCGGCACGGAGTCCGCGCTGACGTTCAACTGGCTGTTCACGTTCCCGTCCGGGCTGCTGATCCTGACCGTGCTGGCCGTCAACTTCTTCGGTGACGCGCTGCGCGACGCGCTGGACCCCTCGTCCAAGCGGGCTCGGGTACGGAGCAAGCGATGAGCCAACCGATTCTGAGGGTCAAAGACCTGCGCGTGTCGTTCCCGAGCGAGGCCGGCATGGTGCGAGCGGTGCGCGGGGTGAGCTTCAGCGTGGACGCCGGCGAGGTGCTCGGCATCGTGGGCGAGTCCGGCTCGGGCAAGTCGGTGTCCGCGCTGGCCACCATGGGGTTGTTGCCGCCGCAGGCCGAGGTGTCCGGCTCGATCACCTTCCGCGGCGAGGAGCTGCTCGGGCGCCCGGACCCCGAGCTGGCCGGCATCCGGGGCAAGCGGATCGCGATGGTGTTCCAGGATCCGCTGTCCGCGCTCACCCCGATCTTCAGCGTCGGCGACCAGGTGGCCGAGGCGCTGCTCATCCACGGCAGGGGGGCGATCAGCAAGCGGGAGGCAGCCCAGCGGGCGGTGGAGCTGCTGGACGTGGTCGGCATCCCGCGCGCGGCGGAGCGGGCGAAGGCGTTCCCGCACGAGTTCTCCGGCGGCATGCGCCAGCGGGTGGTGATCGCCATCGCGATCGCCAACGACCCGGACCTGATCATCGCCGACGAGCCGACCACCGCGCTGGACGTCACGGTGCAGGCCCAGGTGCTGGACGTGCTGCGCACCGCCCGCGAGCTGACCGGCGCCGGGCTGGTCCTGATCACCCACGACCTGGGCGTGGTGGCCGGCGTGGCGGACCGGGTGCAGGTCATGTACGCCGGGCGGGTGGTGGAGTCCGCGCCGGTCGACGACGTGTTCGCCCGCCCCCGGATGCCGTACACGCTGGGCCTGCTCGGTTCGATCCCCCGGCTGGACTCCGACCGCCGCGAGCCGCTGGTGCCGATCGAGGGCCAGCCGCCCGCGATGATCGACCTGGGTCCCGGGTGCCCGTTCGAGCCCCGCTGCCCGCTCGCGGTGGACGCCTGCTCGGTGGAGGAGCCGGTGCTGGCCAACGGTGAGGCCGGCGGTCAGCACCTGGCCGCCTGCTGGCGCGCCGGCGACCTGCGCAGCGACAAGCTCGACGCCGCCGAGGTGTTCCACATCGAGACCGCGCCCGCCGAGCCGGCGCCCCCGGAGTCGAACGGAAACGTCGTCCTGCGCGTCACCGACCTGGCCAAGCACTACCCGGTGACCAGGGGCTCGGTGTTCCGCCGCCGGGTGGGGACGGTGCGCGCGGTGGACGGGGTGTCGTTCGAGCTGCGCGCCGGCGAGGTGCTCGGGCTGGTCGGCGAGTCCGGCTGCGGCAAGACGTCCACGCTGATGGAGATCCTGGGCCTGGCCGCGCCCACGGCCGGCAGCGTCGAGGTGCTCGGCCGCGACGTCAGCGGCCTGGACCGGTCCGCGCGCAAGGCGATCCGCCGCGACCTGCAGGTGGTGTTCCAGGACCCGATCGCGTCGCTGGACCCCCGGCTGCCGGTCGGCGACGTGATCGCCGAGCCGCTGCTGGTGCACGGCGTGCCGGCGTCGCGCCGCCAGGCCAGGGTCCGCGAGCTGCTGCGCCTGGTCGGGCTGCGCCCGGAGCACGCCGAGCGCTACCCGGCCGAGTTCTCCGGCGGCCAGCGCCAGCGCATCGGCATCGCCCGCGCGCTCGCCCTGGAGCCGAAGGTACTGGTGCTCGACGAGCCGGTGTCCGCGCTGGACGTGTCCATCCAGGCCGGCGTGATCAACCTGCTGGACGAGCTGCGCGACCGGCTCGGGCTGGCGTACCTGTTCGTGGCCCACGACCTGTCGGTGGTGCGGCACCTGGCCGACCGGGTGGCGGTGATGTACCTGGGCAAGCTGGTGGAGACCGGATCGGTGGCCTCGGTGTTCCGGGCGCCCCGGCATCCGTACACCCAGGCGCTGCTGTCCGCGATCCCGATCCCGGACCCGGCGGTGGAGCGCCGCCGGGAGCGGATCCTGCTGCGCGGCGACCTGCCCAACCCCGCCGACCCGCCGTCCGGCTGCCGGTTCCGGGGCCGCTGCCCGCTGTTCCCGACCCTGGGGCCGCTGGCCCAACAGCTCTGCCTGGACGTCGAGCCGCCGCGCCAACCTCCGGAGGACGGGACCGCCGAGCCCGGCCACGAGGTTGCCTGCCACCACGCCCGCGTCCGGGAGGTCGTTTGAGGTTCCGTCACCGGCCGCCGGCCCTGCTCCTGGCGGCCCTGGTAGCTGTGTGCGCAGCGCTGGCCGGCTGCGGCGGCGGCGAGCCCCCTCGGCCGCCCACGATCCCGTCGGCGGACCGCAACGACATCAACGCCAAGCCGCGCGACCTGGTCCGCGACGGCGGCGAGCTGCGGCTGCCGCTGACCGCGCTGCCGGACAACTTCAACGTCAACCAGTTCTCCGGCAGCCAGGTCGACACCGACTCGATAGCGATGGCCGCGCTGCCCTACCCGTTCGCCGCTACCGCCGACGGCGGCCTGAGGCTCGACCCGGACTACCTGACCGGCGCGGACATCACCTCCACCGCACCGCTCGTGATCAGGTACACGATCAACCCCAAGGCGACCTGGAGCGACGGCACGCCGATCACCTGGCGCGACTTCGAGGCCCAGTGGCGCGCCCTGAACGGCACCAACCCCGCCTACCAGGTCGTCAGCAGCACCGGGTACGCCGACATCGCCTCGGTCGAGCGCGGCGTCGACGACAGGCAGGCCCTGGTCACCTTCACCGAGCCGTTCGCGGAGTGGAAGAGCCTGTTCACCCCGCTCTACCCGGCCTCGACGAACTCCGACCCCGGCCTGTTCAACGCCGGCTGGCGCGACCGGATGCCGGTCACCGCCGGCCCGTTCGCCGTGGAGGCGATCGACCCGGCCGCCAAGACGGTGACGCTGCGCCGCAACCCGGCCTGGTGGGGCACGCCGGCCAAGCTGGACCGTCTGGTGTTCCGGGTCTACGAGCGGACCGCGCTGGCCGACGCGCTGGCCAACAACGAGATCGACTTCTACAAGATCGGGTCCAGCGTCGACCTGCTCAAGCGCGCCCAGGGCACCCCGGGCGTGGCCGTGCGCCAGTCGCCGGAGCGGACCTACAACCAGATCACCTTCAACGGCGCGCCCGGAGCGGTCCTGGCCGACGTGAAGCTGCGCCGGGCCGTCGCCAAGGCCATCGACCGCACCGCGCTGGCCAAGCGGCTGGTCGGCCAGATCACGCCGAACGTGTCCGAGCTGGGCAACCACATCTTCCCGTTCGGCTCCAGGTACTACCGGGACAACTCCGACGTGGTGGGCTACGACCCGGCGGACGCCAACCGGGAGCTGGACGCCCTGGGCTGGGTCCGGCAGGGCGCGGTCCGGGTCAAGGACGGCCAGGAGCTGCGGCTGCGGCTGATGGAGCCCTCGCCCAGCCCGATCGGCGAGCAGATCGACCGCACGGTGCTCGAACAACTGGCCCAGGTCGGGGTGACCGCCGTGATCGAGACCGTCCCGGTGGAGCAGGCCGCCTCCCGCTACAAGGCGGGCGGCTTCGACCTGGTCAGCTTCGCCTGGCAGGGCACGCCAACGCCGTTCAGCAGCAGCGGCGGGCTCTACGCCGAGCCTCGCGGCGAAGACATCCAACAGAACTACGGCCGGATCTACAGCCCGGAGATCACCGCGCTGTTCGACAGGGGCCTGCGCGAGCTGGACGACGACAAGCGCGCCGACATCGCCAACCAGGCCGACCGCCTGATCTGGCGCGAGGTCCACCACCTGCCGCTCTACCCGTCCACCGGCGCGGTCGCCGTCCGCTCCACCCTTGCCAACTTCGGCGCCCCCGGCTACGCCGACGTCGACTACATCAATGCGGGGTACCTCAAGTGATCCGTCCGAGCAAGCTCGCGTTACTCGGCGTCCTGGCGCTCACGCTCGTCGCCTGCGGCGGCGGGCCCCGCGGCGCGGCCCCGCCGACCAGGGCGCTGGGCCAGACCGACATCAACCCGCAGCCCCGGGAGAACGTGCGCGACGGCGGCGACCTGCGGCTGCCGATGCAGCTGATGCCGAGCAACTTCAACTACAATCAGGTCGACGGGCCCAACGGCGACGCCCACACCATCGACGTCGCGGTGCTGCCCAGGGTGTTCAACGACGCCGCCGACGGCGGCCCCGAGCTGAACACCGACTACGTCACCTCGGCGGACGTCACCTCGACCTCACCGCAGGTGATCACCTACACGATCAACCCGAAGGCGAACTGGAGCGACGGCACCCCGATCACCTGGCGCGACTTCCAGGCCGAGTGGCAGGCGCTGAACGGATCCAACCCGGAGTACCAGATCGCCGGCACCACCGGATACGCCGACATCGCCTCGGTGGCCAGGGGCCGCGACGACAAGCAGGTGGTCGTGACGTTCGCCCGGCCGTTCGGGGAGTGGCAGTCCCTGTTCACCCCGCTGATGCCGACCTCGCTGAACTCCAACCCGCGGGCGTTCAACACCGGCTGGCGGACCGGCATCCCGATCACCTCGGGGCCGTTCACCGTGCAGTCCATCGACCAGACCAAGCAGACGATCATCCTGGCGCGCGACCCGAAGTGGTGGGGCACCCCGCCCAAGCTGGACCGCATCATCCTGAGCGTCTACCAGACGACGGCGCTGCCGGACGCGCTGGCCAACAACGAGCTGGACCAGCACGGCATCGGCGGCCAACTGGACCTGCTGCGCCGCACCCAGCAGAACCCGAACGCGGTGATCCGGAGCGCGCCCGGCAGGTTCTCCTTCAACGTGACGCTCAACGGGGGCGCCGGCGCGCCGCTGTCCGACCCCCGGCTGCGCCGGGCCGTCGCGCAGGGCATCGACCGCGCGGAGATCACCCGCCGGATGCTCGGGCAGGAGATCCCCAACCCCGAACCCGACGGCAGCCACATCTACGCACCGGGTTCCAAGGAGTACCGGGACAACGCGGGCGTGCTCCCGTTCGACCAGGCGGCCGCGAACCGCGAGCTGGACGCGTTGGGCTGGATACGCCAGGACGCCGGGCGGGTCAAGGACGGCAAGCCGCTAAACCTGCGCCTGGTCTACGCCGAGGACCCGAGCAACACCAACATGGCCAAGACAGTCCAGAACGAGCTGGCCCAGATCGGCGTGACCGTCACGCTCGAACAGGTGGACGGCAACAAGCTGTTCCCGGAATACGTCAACCCCGGCAACTTCGACATGGCGCTGATGGGCTGGCAGAGCACCTCCACCCCGTTCAGCAGCTCGGCGGGCATCTACCAGCGGCCGCTGGGCAACAATGTCCAGCAGAACTACGGCCGGATCGGCAGCCCGGAGATCGACGCCCTGATCGCCAAGGGGCTCGCCGAACTGGACGACACCACACGCGCCGACATCGCCAACCAGGCAGACCGGCTGATCTGGGAGCAGGCGCACAGCCTGGTCCTCTTCGCCGTTCCCGGCCTCGTCGCGGCCCGCAAGAACGTGGCCAACTTCGGCGCCCGAGGCTTCGCCGACCCTGACTTCATCAACGCGGGGTTCGTCAAGTGATCACGCGACGCGGGGCGCTGGTGCTCGCGGGGGTGGCGGCGCTGGGGCTGGCCGGCTGCGGTGGCGCGGCGCGCACCCAGTTGCCGGGCGGCGCGGCCGGGCACAGCGACATCAACCCGCGCCCCCGCGACCAGGTGCGCGACGGCGGCGACCTGCGCTGGCCGATCGACGTCATGCCCGACAACTTCAACTTCAACCAGTTCAGCGGCACCCAGGGCCAGACCCTCGAGATCGTCGAGGCGCTGCTGCCGGCGCCGTTCCGAGGCACCGAGGACGGCGGTCTGGAGCTGAACACCGACTACCTGACCTCGGCGGTCCTGACGTCGACCTCGCCGCAGGTGGTCACGTACACGATCAACCCGCGCGCGACCTGGAGCGACGGCACCCCGCTGACCTGGCGTGACTTCGAGGCGCAGTGGAAGGCGCTGCGCGGCGCCGACCCGGCGTTCCAGGTGGCCGGCACCACCGGCTACGAGGACATGGCGTCGGTGGCCAGGGGCGCGGACGACAGGCAGGCGGTGGTGACCTACGCCCGCCCGTTCGCGGAGTGGCGCAACGACTTCCGGCCGCTCTACCCGGCCTCGACGAACTCCGACCCCTCGGTGTTCAACACCGGCTGGGTGAACAAGATCCCGGTCACCGCCGGCCCGTTCACCGTGGCCTCGATCGACCTCGCGGCCAAGACCGTCACCCTGGAACGCAACCCCCGCTGGTGGGGCGCCCCCGCCAAGCTGGACCGGATCATCTTCAAGGTCGTCGAACGCGCCGCGCTGGCCGACGGCCTGGCCAACAACGAGATCGACTTCTACCGGATCGGCTCCAACGTCGACCTGTTCCGCCGCGCCCAGTCCACCCCGGGCGCGGCCGTCCGCCAGTCCCCCGGCCGCCGCTACAACCACATCACGTTCAACGGCTCGCCCGGCGCCATCCTCTCCGACGTGCGCCTGCGCCAGGCCATCGCCAAGGGCATCGACCGCGCCGCCATCACCAGGCGCCTGATCGGCCAGATCGCCCCGAACATGACCCCCGCCGGCAACCACGTCTACGCCTACGGCTCCAAGGACTACCGCGACAACTCCGACATCCTCCCCTACGACCAGGCCGCCGCAAACCGCGAGCTGGACGCCCTGGGCTGGGCGCGCCAGGGCGCCGGCCGGGCCAGGAACGGCCAACCCCTGCGCCTGCGCCTTGTCGAGTCCACCCCCAACCCGATCAGCGAGCAGATCGACCGCACGGTCCTGGACCAGCTCGCCCAGATCGGCGTCACCGTCACCATCGAGCCGGTCCCGCTCAACCAGATGGCCGCCGCCTACCGCCAGGGCAACTTCGACCTCGCCGGCTTCGCCTGGGAGAACACCTCCACCCCGTTCAGCAGCAGCCGAGGCATCTACACCGCCCCCACCGAGTCCGGCGCCATCAACCAGAACTACGGCCGCATCTACAACCCGGAGATCAGCGCCCTGTTCGACCAGGGCATCCGCGAACTGGACGACACCAAACGCGCCGAGATCGGCAACCGCGCCGACCGCCTGATCTGGCAGGAGGTCCACCACCTCCCGCTCTACCCCGACAGCGGCGCCTACGCCGTCCGCTCCACCCTCGCCAACTTCGGCGCCCCCGGCTTCGCCGACATCGACTACATCAACGCCGGATTCGCCAAGTAGCCGGCCAAGTCACGGAGCCTGAGTTCCGTCGCGTCCTTGCGAGCCGGCCGCGGGAGCCGGTCGCGGGGGATCTCCGTCCACGACGTCACGGCACCTCACGCGGCTCGACCTGGGCGAGGTGAGCAAACGTTCGGTCCCACTCGTCGAACAGTTCCGCGAAGGCGGGCGTGGCGGCCGCGAGGGGCAGGAAGTGCTCGCGGGTCTCCAGGTAGTAGGCGCGCCGCTTGGCCGGGCGCGGGTGGGTGTCGAGCCGCTGCACGTTGCTGTAGCGGTCGGCGAGCTTGATCAGGCGCGCCGCCGGCGGGGCCGAGGCGAAGCGCTCCAGATAGCGAGCGCGCAACTGCTCGGACGCCTGCCCAGGCGCCGGTGCGGGCTTGGTGAGCCACCCGACCAACTCGGCCGTCGAGGCCCCAAAATTTACCTTCACCTGCTCGGCGGTGACCGGAGTGTCCTCCACGACGTCGTGCAGCAGCGCGGCCCGCAGCGAGTCCGGATCGACCAGCCGCCCGACCTTGTACGCGATCTCCAGCACCTCGAGCAGGTGCCACACGTAGGGCTCCCCCGCTGGCCGAACCTGGTCAGCGTGCCAGGCGCCGGCGAACTCGTACGCCTCGCTCAATGCGACAACGGTGTCGGGCCGCAGCCGCGCGGAGAGGTCTCTCCGCGCCGCGGCCCAGTCCCGCCAGGCACCGAATACCTTCACTTGTCTTCCTCGTCGGGGCCGATCAGCTCAGGAGGCTACTCGCGGGCCGGCGAAAACACCCGGGTAGCCGGCACGCACCCACCAGAACCTGGAACCGGCATCCAGCCGCACCCACACGTCGACCACGCGAACACCGGATTCGTCATCTCTCCAACCCGCCACGCGGCTAAGATCCCGTGCCACGTTCCCCACCCGTATACGAGAGGCTTCGCGTCACGTGACAGCTCGCCGGGTCCTCGCGATGGTCACAGTGGTCACCTTGATCACGGTGGCCGGATGCGGCGGGGGTGGTGCGGCGCTGCCGCCGTCCAGCCAGGAGGTCGGCCACACCGACATCAACCCTCAGCCGAGGGAGAACGTCCGCGACGGTGGCGACCTCAGGCTGCCCCTGGACGGCCTCCCGATCAACTTCAACTACAACGAGGTGGACGGCACCGTCGCCGACGTCAGCAACATCGTGGGCGCGGTGGTGCCGTCCTGGTTCACCGGGACCGCGGACGGCGGCCTGGTGCCGAACCACGACTACCTGACGAAAGCGGAGATCACGTCCACGTCCCCGCAGGTGGTGACGTACACGATCAACCCGCGCGCGGTGTGGACCGACGGCTCGCCGATCACCTGGCGGGACTTCGAGGCGTACTGGCGCTCGCAGAACGGCACGAACCCGGCGTACCAGACCTCGGGCACCACCGGGTACCAGGACATCACCTCGGTCGCCCTCGGCGTCGACGACCGCCAGGTGGTGATCACGTTCGGCCGGCCGTTCGCGGAGTGGCGCAACCTGTTCAACCCGTTCTACCCGGCGTCCGTGTCCGCCACCCCGGAGAGCTTCAACACGAGCCTGACCAAGGGCATCCCGGTCAGCGCCGGGCCGTTCGTGATCAGCTCGGTCGACCAGGGCGCCAAGACCGTCACGCTCACCCGCAACCCGCGCTGGTGGGGCACCCCGGCGAAGCTGGACCGGATCATCTTCCGTCAGGTCGACGACTCCGCCCGGCCGGACGCGCTGGCCAACAACGAGCTGGACTACTTCGAGTTCGGCGCGGACGTCGACCAGCTGCGGCGGGCGCAGTCCAGCCCTGGTGTGGCCATCCGCAACGCGCCGTCGCGCTACTACACGCACGTCACGTTCAACGGCGCGCCCGGCGCCGTGCTCGCCGACCTGGACATGCGGCGGGCCATCGCGCAGGGCATCGACAGGCAGGCCATCGCGCGGCGCATGCTCGGCCAGGTCGTCCCGGACGCCCGCCCCAGCGGCAACCACATCTACGTGCCGGGCGGCAAGGACTACCGGGACAACGCGGGCGGCCTGGCCTTCGACCCGGCGGCCGCGAACCAGGCGCTGGACCGGCTGGGCTGGGTCCGGCAGGGCCAGGGGCGGGTCAAGGACGGACGGCAGCTCAGCCTGCGGCTGGTCTACGGGCAGATCGCCACGAACGAGGACGTCGCCAAGACGTTGCAGAACCAGCTCGGCCAGATCGGCGTCACGCTGGTGCTGCTGCCGCAGGCCATCGCCGAGCTGTTCCCGAACATCACCCGGGGGAACTTCGACCTGGCGCTGTTCGCCTGGGGCGGCACCGCGAGCCCGCTGAGCAGCTCGGTGGAGATCTACGGTAGCCCGATCGGGAACGTGGTCAGGGAGAACTACGGTCGGATCGCCAGCCCGGAGATCGACGCACTGTTCGCCCGTGGCATCGCCGAGCTGGACGACGCCAAGCGGGCCGCCATCGGCAACGAGGTCGACCAGAAGATCTGGCAGGAGGTGCACAGCGTGGTGCTCTACGCCCGGCCGGGGGCCGTCGCGGTCCGGTCCAACCTGGCCAACTTCGGCGCCTCCGGGTTCGCCGACCCGGACTACATCAACGCGGGGTTCGTGAAGTGAACGCGGTGCGCCTCGCCGCCGTGCTCGCCTCGGCGGCCCTGCTGACCGGTTGCTCGCTGCTGCCCGGGGCCGACGACGAGCCGGCCCGGCCGGTGCTCAACGCCGGGCGCGCCGACCTCAACGCGAAGGACCCGTCCGGCCTGAAGGACGGCGGTGAGCTGCGCTGGCCGATCGAGGGCGTGCCGCCGACGTTCAACATCTACCAGACCAACGGCCCGTCCGACGACAACCGGGCGATCGTGGACGCCATGATGCCGCGCGCGTTCCGGAGCACGCCGAACGGCTCGCTGCTGCCGGACCGCAACTACCTGGTGTCCGCCGGCCTGCTCCCGACCGCCGCGCCGCAGACCGTGGTCTACACGATCCAGCCGAACGCGAGCTGGAACGACGGCGCGCCGATCACCTGGCGCGACTTCGAGTCCCAGTGGAAGGCGCTGACCGGCTCCAACCCCGCGTTCCAGTCCACCATCCCGGAGGGCTACGACGAGATCGCCGGCGTGACCAGGGGCGTCGACGACAAGCACGCCGTGGTGACCTTCAAGGGCGACTACGGCGAATGGCAGTCGCTGTTCAGCCCGCTCTACCCGGCGTCGACCACCGGCAACCCGGTGCTGTTCAACACCGGCTGGCTGCGCAAGGCGCCGGCGACCGCGGGCCCGTTCAAGCTGCAGTCCGTGGACCCGGTCACCGGCGTCACCACGCTGGTCCGCGACGAGGCGTGGTGGGGCCCGCGGGCCAAGCTCGACCGGATCGTCTTCAAGCCCTACCTGCCGGCCAAGCTCGCCGACGGCCTGCTCGGCAACGACATCGACTTCTACCAGATCGGCGAGAACGTGGACCTGGTCCGGCGCGCCCGCACCATGCCGGACGTGGTCGTGCGCCAGTCGGTGGACCGCGACTACGACGAGCTGCTGATCAACGGCGGCCCCGGCGCGGCCCTCGCCGACCTGCGGCTGCGGCAGGCGATCGCGGAGGGCATCGACCGCACCGCGGTGGCCAGGCAGGTGGTCGGCGAGATCGCGCCGGCGATCCGCCAGCACGGCAACCACCTCTACGCGTTCGGGTCGTCCAGCTACCGGGACAACTCGGGCGTGGTGCCCTACGACCAGGCGCGCGCCGGCCAGGACCTGGACGCGCTGGGCTGGACGTTGAGGGGCGACCGGCGGGTCAACGCCAGGGGCACGGCGCTGGCGTTGCGGCTGGTCGTGGAGGCCGGCAACCCGGCCAGCGAGGCGGTCGGCGCGGCGGTGCGCGACCAGCTGGCCAAGATCGGCGTCACGGTGACCGTGCAGCCGATGGCCGGCCCGGAGAAGAGCCTGGCGACGCGGGCCGGGAACTTCGACCTGATCCACGTGCGGTCCCGGCACTCCGCGTCGCCGCTGCGCAGCTCGATCGGCCGCTACTACCAGCCCAGCGGGCAGGACGTCGCGCAGAACTACGGGCGGATCTTCAACCCGACGATCGCCGACCAGATCGCCGAGGACATGGGCAAGACCGACGACATCGAGCGGGCGGCCGCCGGCGACGGCGTCGACCAGGTGATCTGGACGGTCGTGCACAGCCTGCCGCTCTATCCCGACCCCGGCGCGTACGCGGTGCGCTCCACGCTGGCCAACTTCGGCGCGCCCGGGCTGTCCGACCTCGACTACACGGCCGTGGGGTTCACGAAATGACGAGCGTCCGCACCGCCATCGCCCTGCTGACCGCGGCCGCCGCCGTGGCGCTGGCCGGCTGCGGCGGCGGGGGCGGCGGCCGGTTGCAGGAGCCCGCGCACGGCACCCAGGACATCAACCCGCACCCCGCCCAGGCCCTGCGCGACGGCGGTGACCTGCGCATACCGCTGGACAACCTGCCGACCAACTACAACTACAACCACACCGACGGGCACGAGGAACAGACCCACCGGGTGATGGCGGCGCTGATGCCGCGCGCGTTCGACGACGCCCCCGACGGCGGGCTGAAGCTGAACACCGACTTCGTGACCGCCGCCGAGCTGACCTCCGCCTCGCCGCAGGTGATCCACTACCACATCAACGACCGCGCGGAGTGGTCCAACGGCCGGCCGGTCACCTGGGAGGACTTCGCCGAGCAGGCGCGCGCGAACAACGGCTCCGACCCGAGGTACCTGCTCGGCGACAAGAACGGCTACCAGGACATCGCCAAGGTCGAGCGCGGCGCCACCGACAAGGACGCGATCGTCACCTTCGCCAGGACGTACTCGGAGTGGCAGAACCTGTTCTACGGGCTCTACCCGAAGGAGACGAACGCCGACCCGACCGTGTTCAACACCGGCTGGCTGGCCCGCCCGCTGGAGACCGCCGGGCCGTTCCGTGTAGGCCAGGTCGACCAGACCGCGAAGACGATCACGCTGGTGCGCAACGAGCGCTGGTGGGGCGAGCGGCCCCGGCTGGACCGGGTGATCTTCACCGTCACCGAGCGGGCCGCGCTGGCCGACCGGCTGGCCAACAACGAGATCGACCTCTACGAGATCGGCTCCAGCGTGGACCTGTTCCAGCGCGCCCGGACCATCCCCGGCGTGCGGATCCGGCAGGCCGCCCCCAAGGCGTTCGGGCACATCAGCTTCAACGGCGCGCCCGGCGCCATCCTCTCCGACCTCAGGGTGCGCCGGGCGGTGGCCCAGGGCCTCGACGCGAAGGCCATGGCCCAGCGGCTGATCGGACCGATCGTGCCGACGGTCCAGCAGATGGGCAACCACATCTACCCGGTCGGATCCGCCGCCTACCGGGACCACTCCGACCTGCTGCGCCACGACCCGGCGGCGGCCAACCAGGCGCTGGACGCCGCCGGCTGGGCGCGGCAGGGGCCCGTGCGGGTCAAGGACGGCCGCCCGCTGCGGCTGCGCATCGTCGTCCCCGCCGGCAACCCGATCTCCGACGCGATCGCCAAGACCGCGCTGGGCCAGCTCGCCGAGATCGGCGTGCAGCTCGTGCTGGAGGCGGTGCCGCCGAACCAGTTCTTCAGCGACTACGTCAGCCGGGGCAACTTCGACCTGGCCCCCTACCAGTTCGTCGGCTCGTCGGCGCCGTTCTCGAACAGCTTCAACGCCTTCCAGGAGCCGACCGGCAACGACCTCGGCATCAACTTCGGCCGCATCTACGACCCCCGCATCACCGAGCTGTACCGGCGGGGCTTCGCCGAGCTGGACGACGCCAAGCGGATCGAGATCGGCAACGAGATCGACAAGCTGATCTGGGAAGAGGTGCACGACGTCCCGGTCTACCCGCAGACCGGCGCCTTCGCCGTCCGCGAGAACCTGGCCAACTTCGGCGCCAAAGGGCTGGGGGACTACGACTATGTGCACGCCGGCTTCGTCAACCCGTGAGTGGTTAGCGTTGCTATGACAACGCTAACCACTCACGGGTTGCGGATGCTCGCTTGTGCGGTGGCCGGTGCGCTGGTGCTTGCGGGGTGCGGCGGCGGGCAAGGAGGCGGGACCGGCGACCCGTCGGGGTACGGGTCGCAGGACGTCAACCCGCGTGATCCGGACTCCCTGCGCGACGGCGGCACCCTGCGGCTGCCGTTGAACGACCTGCCGGTGAACTACAACTACAACCACGTCGACGGGCACGGTGAGTGGGCCAGGGATGTCCTGTGGGCGCTGATGCCCCGGGCGTTCGACCAGTCCAAGGACGGCGACCCCGTGCTGAACGCGGACCTGCTCACCGACGCCGGGCTGGTGTCGACCCTCCCGCAGGTGATCCGTTACCGCATCAACGACCGCGCGGTGTGGTCCAACGGGCGGCCGATCACCTGGGAGGACTTCGCCGCGCAGGTCAGGGCCAACAACGGGTCCGACCCGGCGTTCCGCTTCGTGGACAAGACGGGCTACGCCGACATCGAGAGGGTGGAACGCGGCGGGACCGACAAGGAGGTCCTGGTGACCTTGCGCAGGCCGTTCGCGGAGTGGCAGGGCCGGCTGTTCTACGGGCTGTACCCGAAGGAGATGAACGGCGACCCGGCCGAGTTCAACGGCTGGCACACCGAGCCGAAGATCACCGCCGGCCCGTTCCGGGTGGAGAAGATCGACACGACCGCGCGGTCCATCGCGCTGGTGCGCAACGAGCGCTGGTGGGGCAGGCCGCCCCGGCTGGACCGCATCACCTGGACGGCCGGCGACAGGGCATGGCCCGATCGGCTGGCCGACAACGAGATCGACGCCTACGAGATCGATGCCAACGTTGACCTGCTCGACCGGGCGAGGGCCATTCCGGGGGTGAAGATCCGTCGGGCCGCCACCGGCCAACGCACCCACATCACGTTCAACGGCGCTCCCGGCCGGCCGCTGGCCGACCCCGCGTTACGTCGCGCCGTCGCCAAGGCCATCGACAGGGAGGCCATCGCCCAGCGGGTGATCGGACCGATCGTGGGCTGGGCGAAACCGCTGGGCAACCACATCTACCCGATCGGCTCGAAGGGATACCGGGACAACGCGGGCGCCGCCCCAACGACCACTTTCGACCCGGAGAGCGCCAACCGGGAGCTCGACGCCCTGGGGTGGGTTCGACAAGGCTCCGGCACCGGCTCGATCCGAGCCCGAGGTGGCCAGCCGCTGCGGCTGAACCTCGTCATCTTCCGCGACGACCTGGAGTACGAGCAGATAGCCAAGGAGATCGCGGTCCAGCTCGTCGAGGTCGGCGTCGAGGTGGTGATCGAGCCGGTTCCGTCCGCGCGGTTCTACCCCGACTTCGTTCACGCCGGCAACTTCGACCTGACGGCCTTCGGATGGGTTCTCACCGGGCCGCCGTTCAGCGACTCGGTCTCGATCTACCAGGAGCCGAAGGGCGGCGATGTCGGCCTCAACTACGGCCGCATCCACGACCCGGTGATCAGCGAGAAGTTCGCCGAGGGAACCGCCGAGCTGGACAACTCGAAGCGGATCGAGATCGGCAACGAGATCGACAGGCTGGTCTGGGACGAGGTTCATCACCTGCCGCTCTACGCGGAGCCCGGGGCGTACGCCGTGCGCGAGAACCTGGCCAACTACGGCGCCAGGGGCCTCGCCGACTGGGACTACACGAAGGTCGGGTTTAACCCATGACGCGAACCCTGCTCGCCTGTGCGGTGGCCGGCGCGCTGCTCCTCACGTCGTGCGGCGGTGGCTCGGGCGCGCGGCTGGAGGCGCCGCCGCCGCCCGGCGCGCAGGACCTCAACCCGCGTGACCCCGCCACCCTGCGCGACGGCGGTGACCTGCGCCTGCCGTTGGACAACCTGCCGGTGAACTACAACTACAACAGCACGGACGGCCACGAGGGGCAGACCCACCAGGTGCTCTGGGCGCTGATGCCGCGCGCCTTCGACGAGGCGGCGGACGGTGGCACGGCGCTGAACACCGACCTGCTCGCGTCCGCCGACCTGGTCTCCACCTCGCCGCAGGTGGTCCGCTACCGGATCAACGAGCGGGCGGTCTGGTCCACCGGCCGGCCGATCACCTGGGAGGACTTCGCCGCGCAGGTCAGGGCCAACAACGGGTCGAACACGGAGTACCAGTTCAGCGACAAGACCGGGTACGTCGACATCGAGAAGGTCGAGCGCGGCGGCGGCGACAAAGAGGCGGTGGTGACCTTCCGCAAGCCGTTCGCGGAGTGGCAGGGCCGGCTGTTCAACGGGCTGTACCCGAAGGAGATGAACGACGACCCGAAGGAGTTCAACGGCTGGCTGACCGAACCGAAGATCACCGCCGGCCCGTTCCGGGTGGACAGGGTGGACCTCACCGCGAAGACGATCACGCTGGTGCGCAACGAGCGCTGGTGGGGCGCCCGCCCCCGGCTGGACCGGATCATCTTCACGGTCACCGAGCGGTCCGCGCTGGCCGACCGGCTGGCCAACAACGAGATCGACGCCTACGAGATCGGCTCCAGCACCGACCTGTTCGAACGCGCCCGAAAGATCCCGAGCGTACAGATCCGCCGGGCCATCCCGAAGCAGTACAGCCACCTGACGTTCAACGGCGCCCCCGGCCGGGTGTTGGCCGACAAGGCGCTGCGACGCGCCGTCGCCAAGGGCATCGACCGGGCGGCCATCGCCCAGCGCCTGGTCGGGCGGATCGTCGGCCAGGTGACCCCGATGGGCAACCACATCTTCCCGATCGGCTCGAAGGGCTACCGGGACAACTCCGCCAGCGCGGCCTTCGACCCGGTGGCGGCAAACCGCGAGCTGGACGCCCTGGGCTGGGTCCGTCCCGCCGGGTCCGCCGTGCGCGCCCGCGACGGCCAGCCGCTGCGGCTGCATTTCGTCACTCCCAGCGGCAACCCGATCAGCGAGCAGACCGCCAAGACGGTCCTCGACCAGCTCGCCCAGATCGGCGTCGAGGTCGTCATCGACCCGGCCCCGACCGCGCAGTTCTTCTCCGACTTCGTCAACGTCGGCAACTTCGACCTGACCACCTTCCAGTGGATCACCACCGGCTCGCCCTTCAGCGACTCGGCCGCCATCTACCAGGACCCGACCGGAACCGACGTCGGCGGCAACTTCGGCCGCATCTACGACCCGACCATCAGCGCGAAGTTCGCCCAGGGCATCACCGAGCTCGACGACGCCAAACGGATCGAGCTCGGCAATGAGATCGACAGGCTGATCTGGGACGAGGTCCACCACCTGCCGCTCTACCCCCAGACCGGCGCCTACGCCGTCCGCGAGAACGTCGCCAACTACGGCGCCAAGGGCCTCGCCGACCCGGACTACACCAAGGTCGGCTTCACTCCGTAACTCCGCGAACATTGCCACTTTTATGACCAACGTCGCATTGCTGAGAACCCGCCCTCGACCCGGTCCCGGTTCTTAGGAAAATGACAGGAAAAGGAATCCGGACTATCAGGTAGGCGCCCGATCCTGATCTGGTCACGTGTGGCCGAAAACGATCCGTGCGGGGGTAGCGACCAGTGATCCTCAGGGACATCCTGGCAATCGCCTTCCGCAGCCTGCGCGCGCACAAGCTGCGCTCGGTGCTGACCATGCTCGGCCTGGTCATCGGCGTCGCCGCGGTGGTGCTGCTCAGCTCGCTCGGCCAGGGCCTGCTGGGCTCGGTGAACGCGGCGATCGAGCCGGTGGCGAACAGCATCACGGTGGTGCCCAAGGTGTCGCCGTACCCGGGCGGGCCGCCGGCCAAGCCGCTCACCGACGCCGACGTGGCCGCGATCGCCAAGATCCCGCAGGTGGCCGAGATGGTGCCGTCCGTGACCGGGGCGACCACCGGGGCCGCCGGCCAGTCCGCCAAGGCGGTGACGGCCACCACCCAGGGCGCGCAGTACCTGTCCGCCTCGGTCGAGGGAACCACCGCCAACTACCTGCAGGCCTCGCAGCGGGAGCTGGTCGCCGGGCGGTTCTTCAACACCGTCGAGGACGACAACGGGGCCAAGGTCGCGGTGATGGGCTCGCTGGTCGGCCAGGCGCTGTTCGGCCCGGACCCGCACGCCGCGCTCGGCCGCACCGTGCGCCTCAACAGCACCACGGTCAAGGTGATCGGCGTGCTCAAGTCGTACGGCGCGGCCAACGACAACGTCGTCGTCATGCCGTTGAAGGCGGTGCGGGCCGGCGTGTTCGGCTCCTCCTTCGGCACCGGCGCCAACCACGTCAGCCGCCTCACCGTGAAGGCCACCTCGACGCAGGCGGTGCCGGCCGCGAAGGCCCAGATCCAGGAGGTCCTGCGCGAGCGCCACCACATCGACTCGCCGCAGTACGACGACTTCCAGGTGCAGGACCTGGGCTCACGGGTGACCACGTTCACCTCGCTGATGACGCTGGTGACCAACGCGGTGCCGGCGGCGGCCGCAATTTCCCTGCTGGTCGGCGGCATCGGCGTGCTCAACATCATGCTGGTGTCGGTCACCGACCGGACCCGGGAGATCGGCACCCGCAAGGCGGTCGGCGCCAGCGACTCGGCGATCATGGGCCAGTTCGTCCTGGAGTCGATCGCGCTGGCCGGGCTGGGCGGGCTGATCGGCGTGGGGGCCGGCATCGGCGCGATCCTCGGGATCAAGCAACTGCTCGCCGGCATGGCCGCGGGCGGCCCGCTGAAGACCTTCGACCCGACGATCTCCCTGCCGGCCGTCGGGCTCGCCTTCGCCATCTGCCTGGTGATCGGGCTGATCGCCGGCGGCTATCCGGCATGGCGGGCGGCTCGCCTCGAACCGATCGAGGCACTGCGGTTTGAATAACCCCAACTGGACGGCGAAGAACGCAGGGAGTCGGATGATCCGCCTGGAAGGCATTACCCGTTCCTTTCGCATGGCGGAAGGCGAGATGAGGGTTCTGCACGGCATCGACCTGGACATCGAGGCCGGCGAGATGGTCGCCATCATGGGGCCGTCCGGCTCCGGCAAGAGCACGCTGATGAACATCCTGGGCTGCCTGGACACCCCCACCACCGGCCGCTACCTGCTGGACGGCACCGACGTGACCCGGCTGTCCAAGCGCGAGCTCGCCAAGGCCAGAGGGCAGAAGATCGGGTTCGTGTTCCAGTCGTTCAACCTGATCCCGCGCACCAACGCGATGCGCAACGTCGAGCTGCCGCTGGTCTACAACGGCGTGCGGCGGCGCAAGGCCAAGGCCAGGGCGGCGTTGGAGCGGGTCGGGCTCGGCGAGCGGATGGGGCACGTGCCCAGCGAGCTCTCCGGTGGCCAGAAGCAGCGGGTCGCGGTGGCCCGCGCGCTCATCAACGACCCGTCGATCATCCTGGCCGACGAGCCGACCGGGGCGCTGGACACCAAGACCACCACCGAGATCATGGAGCTGTTCACCGACCTGAACAGGGCCGGGAGCACGATCGTGATCATCACGCACGAGGAGGAGGTGGCCGAGTACTGCTCGCGCCGGGTCTGGCTGCGCGACGGCAACATCGAGAGCGACACCCCGGTGGAGCGGCCCGACAACGTCAGCGGGCTCAGCGCCTGAGCGTTGTGTCGGCGTCGGGGGGCTCAGAGAGGAGCCAGTGGTGATCAAGCTCGAGCGGGTCGGGAAGGCGTACCGGTCGACCGAGCGGCGGGACGTTCCGGCGCTGTTCGACATCGAGCTGACCATCGAGGCCGGCGAGATGGTCGCCGTGGTCGGGCCGTCCGGCTCCGGCACCAGCACCCTGCTGAACGTGCTGAGCTGCCTGGACCTGCCCAGCGACGGGCGCTACCTGCTGGACGGCGTGGACGTGGGGCGGCTGTCCAAGCGGCGGCTGGCCAGGCTGCGCGGACGGTTGATCGGCTTCGTGTTCGGCAACTTCGACCTGATCCCGAGGGCGAGCGTGCAGGAGAACGTCGAGCTGCCGCTGCTCTACCGGCGGGCGGGGGTTCGGCGGCGGCGGGCGCGGGCCGCGCTGGACCGGGTCGGGCTGCGCGGGCACTACGGCGACCGGCCGGTGGAGCTGTTCGAGGCGCAGCGGCAGAAGGCGCTGATCGCCCGCGCGCTGATCAACGACCCGGCGGTGCTGCTGGACGACGACCCCACCGGCGGCCTGGACGCCGGCTCCGCCACCGAGATCATGGAGCTGTTCGCCGAGCTGAACGAGGCCGGCCGCACGATCATCTACTGCACGCACGACGAGGACGTCGCGGCCTGGGCCACCCGGATCGTCCGGATGCGGGCGGGTCGGGTGGTGAGCGACCGGCGCAACGTCCCGTACCGGCCGCACCGGCCCCGGCGGCCGCACCTGCGCGCGGTCTGAGGCACGGGGTTGGGCCGGGGTTTCGCACCGCCCCGGCCCAACCCGTCTAGGCCGCGCGAGGCGGCCGTTTCATCACGTGACGCGGGTGCCCATCATCGGCGATCCCCCCTTTCCACATTCGGTGATCCGGCGTGGTCGCCGGACCGGGGTTCTGGCGCGCTCGGCGGCACGCCGGTACCGAGCAGCGGACGGGCGAGCACCAGCAGGCTCCCGGCCAGCAGCGCGCCGGCGAGCAGGTAGACGGCCCCGAGGCTGGCCAGCTCGGCGACCGGCCCGGCCAGACCGGCGCCGATCGGCATCAGGCCCCAGGTCAGCACCCGGTAGCCGTTGGTGACCCGGCCCATCATCGGCGCCTCGGTGAGCCGTTGGCGCCGGGTCGCGGACAGCACGTTCCAGCCGCCGGCGCCCAGCCCGACCAGCGCGTAGCCGAGCCAGCCGACCGGTTGCCAGGACAGCGCGCCGAGCAGCAGGAACCCCGAGGCAAGCACCGCCATCGCGGCCACCATCACCGGCCCTTCGGAGAACCGGGCGGCCAGCGCCGGCACGCACCGGGCCGCGACCAGGGTGCCCAGCCCCATCGCCACCCACAGCGTCGGCACCAGCGCGGTCGGGATACCGAGCACCTCCACGGCGTAGAGCGCCATCACCGCGTTCGCGGCGGCCACCGCGACCGCGGCGAACAGCACGGCGGTGACCAGCACCCGCAGCCCCCGGTGGCCGAACAGGTAGCGCACGCCCTCGCCGACCTGCCCGGCCAGCCCGTGCCGTACGCCGTGACCGGCCCCGATGCGCGGCAACCCGGCCACGACCAGCCCCGCCGCCAGGAACGAGACGCCGTCGAGCGCGAAGCAGACCGCCGGCTGCCACAGGAACAACCCGCCCGCGACCAGCGGACCGAGCACGTCCAGCGCGATCGTCTCGACGCTGACGAACCGCCCGTTGCCCCGCTCCAGGTCGTCCGGCCCGGCCAGCCGCACCAGCAGCCGCTGCGACGCCGGGTCGGCGAACGTCTCCCCCGCCGTGACCACGAACGCGGCGGCCACCAGCACCCAGACCCCCGCCGTCCCGGTGGCCACCGCGGCGGCCAGCAGCAGCGTCGCCACGCCACGGACCAGGTGCGCCCCGAGCACCGTCCAGCGCGGCTCCCACCTGTCGGCCAGCGCGCCCGCCGGCAGCGCGAGCAGCAGCCAGGGCAGCACCTCCGCCACCGCGACCGCGGACACCGCCAGCGGGTCGCGGGTGCTGACCGCGGCGAACAGTGGCAGCGCGGCCAGCCGCACGCCGTCGCCCACCATCGACGTCGACCAGGCGACCAGCAGCCGGCGGAACCCCGGGGTGTCGACGCCGACGGCCGGAGCGGGCGGTTCGGGCACGCCCGGGCCGGGCACGACCTCCCCCCGACCCGCCACCGCACGTCCCCCTCGTTGTGACCGGCGTCCCGCCCGAGGCTAGGTGCAGCCGAGCACGGATGGGTAATGGTTTACCCGATTGGGTAATGGATTACTCGCGGTTCCTGATGTTATGCCGAGCGGCCGATTTACCGTGGCCGTCGCCGGGCGGAGCTGGCACCGTAACCGGGTGGCCGCACCCACGGACGGCGCCGGCGCCCCGACCGTCACGACCGGGATCGCGGCCGCCGTCACGGTTGCGCTGGTGGCGGTCAGCCCCGGCTACGGCTACCACCGCGACGAGCTGTACTTCCTACAGGCCGGACGGCACCTGGCGTGGGGCTTCTCGGACCAGCCGCCGTTGACCCCGCTGCTGGCCCGGGTGGCAGACGAGCTGTTCGGCGACTCGCTTGTCGGGCTGCGGGCGGCCTCGGCGGTGGCGGCCGGGCTGATCGTGCTGCTGTCCGGGCTGATCGCCCGCGAGTTCGGCGGCGACCGGGCCGCGCAGGCGCTCGCCGCCGGCTGCATGGCCGTCTCGTCGTACCTGCTCGCGGTCGGCCACACGCTCTCGACCAGCACGTTCGACCTGCTGGTGTGGGCGGGGCTGAGCTGGGTGGTGGTGCGGGCGCTGCGCGACGGCGGCCGGTCCTGGCTCGCGGTCGGGCTGGTCGCCGGGGTCGGCCTGGAGGTCAAGACGCTGCCCGCGCTGCTGCTGGCCGGGCTGCTGGTCGGGGTGCTGGTGGCCGGCCCGAGGGCGGTGCTGCTCGGCCCGTGGCCGTGGCTCGCGGGCGGGATCGCGGTGCTGCTGTGGGCGCCCAACCTGATCTGGCAGGCCACGAACGGATGGCCGCTGGTCGCGTTGTCCGGGGAGATCGCGGCCGGCGGCTCGACCAGCAGCCAGCCGAGGTGGCTGTTCCTGCCGTATCAGTTGGTGCTGGTCAGCCCGCTGCTGGTGCCGGTGTGGGCGGCCGGGCTGTGGCGGCTGGCCAGGGATCCGGGGCTGCGGCGGTACCGGGCGTTCGCTCCTGCGTACGCGGTGCTGGCCGCCGTGTTCATCGCCGCCGGCGGCAAGCCGTACTACCTGGCCGGCCTCTACCCCGTGCTGCTCGCCGCCGGTGCCGAGCCGACGCTGCGCTGGGTGCGGCGTGGCCGGGCCCGGGTGCGCGCATTCGTGCTCGCCGCCGCCCTCGCGGTGAGCGCCGCCGTCAACGCCACGCTGATGCTGCCGCTCGTGCCCGTGCACGCCCTGGCGTCCACGCCGGTCGTCGCGGTGTACCCGGACGCCGGCGAGACGGTCGGCTGGCCGGAGTTCGCCCACACGGTGGCCACCGTCTACCACGGACTGCCGGCCCCCGGCGCGGTGCTGCTCACCCGCAACTACGGCGAGGCCGGCGCGCTCGACCGGTTCGGCCCCGCGCTGGGCCTGCCGCCCGCCTTCAGCGGCCACAACAGCTACGCCGACTGGGGGCCGCCGCCGGAGACGCCGTCCACGGTGATCGCCGTCGGCTACCGGCGCGCCGAGCTGCAACGCTGGTTCACCACCGTCGACGAGGCCGCGCGCATCGACAACGGCCTCGGCCTGCGCAACAGCGAGCAGGGCAAGTCCGTCTGGATATGCCGAGGCCGGCTCGCCCCCTGGACCGATCTGTGGCCCCAACTACGCCACGTCGGCTGACCCGAGAGCTCAGCAGCCGGGCACTCTGAGCGAGAGGACCAAGGCCCTTAGGCCAAATAGGGCGAAAGACACCGAGTACACGACCGGCTCCAATCCGGGTCAAATTGCCTCTGAACAGGAAACTCCGACGCTGGCCAGGTGGCACGGCTAAGCGTCCTCCAGCTCGGTGGGCAACGAATCGGCAGCACGCACCTGCTGGTCCGACAGTTGCTGACGACGTAGCCCTCGCGCTCCCCGCAGCTTGGCGCCCGTGAGGTCGGCGCCCGTGAGATCAGCATCGGTGAGATCGGCGTCGGTGAGATCGGCCTGGTTGAGTCGGGCCTGAGCCAGGTCGGCACGGACCAGGGTCGCGCCGGTCAGGTTGGCACGAGAGAGGAAGGCATGGCTAAGGACGGCTCCATGAAGGTCGGCATGAGTGAGGTCGGCACCGAAGAGGTCGGCGTGGGTGAGATCGGCCTCGCCGAGATGAGCCTCGGTCAAGTTCGCGTGATGTAGGTTCGCGTTAGTGAGGCCGACGTATTCGAGGTCGGCACGGCTGAGATTGGCAGGCCCGAGGCTAGCGCCAGGCAAATCAACGTCGCTGAGGTCAGCACGTGGTATGCCCGGCCGTTGCGGGAGACGCCCGAGGACGGCGAGTGCGGCGGCAACATCGCTCGGGAGTGACCTCGGTTCGTTCGACGACGAAGGCTCCTCGGCTGCCTCATCGGTGTTCGAGGTTTCGCGTGACCGCGGCGCTCCGGCGAGTTCTCGGATGAACGCGGAGAGGACCTCGACCACGGTTTGTTGATCACTGTGTCGGTCGGTGTCGACGGCGATCTGTTCAAGCGCGTAAATCCCGCCCAGGCGGATCGCCTTCGACTCGGTGTTACCGAGTTGCTCGACGGCCTTTGTGTAGCGCTCGGTGATCTGACCTCGTGCTTGAAGGGCGAAGGTGCGCTGGATAATCTGCGAGTTTCGATAGTTGATCAAGATCGTAACGAGAGCGCCGAGGCCGGCCGCTGCCGCCAAGACGCTTGCCCGGGTGGTGGCAATCGCCGACAACCGCGCCGACTCCTGCGCGGCCCTCACCGCATCGCTGGGCGCATCCGGCAACGGGTACGCGGCCGGTACCTCTATCCAGCCCCATACCGCCAATGCCACGACAAGCCCGGCAATCACCCATGACCACGGACGCAAGCTCGATACAACGGAGCCTGCGCGGTCCGCCACACCCGTCATCGGCATATCCCCTCGTCACGGCACCAGCGACGATCGATCCGAGCGCAGTATGCACGCTCCCGCGAATCTGAGGTGCTGGGTGGTCGAGTCCCGGCCACTTGTCGGTGTGCGTGCCGAGGTGACAGACCGACGGCTGAGCTGGGATGGCCATTCGGCCGGAACCGAAGGCTTCCTGACCATCAGCGGACCAGGTTTCGAGTGGCCGGTCAAGTTCGCCACGATCGTCCGTTCCTCTCGCAAGGCCCGGGAGTTCGCGGCGCGCGTCAACTCAACCAGCCCGCCTACGTCTGCCGGGGCGCCCGGTCCGAACATCGCCCCCGAGCTTTCCAAGCTCGCTGAGCTGCACAGGTCCGGCGTACTCAACGAAACCGAGTTTGCGGCCGCCAAGGCCCGTCTCCTCGGATAAACCCGGCCGACGAGACAAGTCCGCGCGAGCCCTTGAGCGCCGGCTGCGCGCGCCGCAGGACTACCGGCTGGTACCGACTTCCACGCGCTATGCCATCACTTCGCCAGGCTGTTGATCTTTACGAGCGCCTCGGTCAGGGCGGTATGCCGGGTTGTGCCCGACTTGTGCCCGGCTCAGCCGATCGTCAGTTCGGCGAGGCGTGCGCGGTGTTCGTCGGCGGTGCCGGCGATTCCGGCCAGACGCTTGGCGCGCTTGTAGAAGAAGTGGGCTTCGTGTTCCCAGGTGAAGCCGATGCCGCCGTGGTACTGGATCATCGCGCCGGTCACCAGTGACGCGGTGTCGCTGGCTTTGGCCTTGGCTACGGAGACGGCTAGCGCGCTGTCGGGGGCGGCGGTGTCCAGGGCGTGGGCGGCGTAGAGGACGGCGTGTTCGGCCATGGTCACGGCGACGTGCAGGTCGGCCAGGTCGTGTTTGATCGCCTGGAAGGAGCCGACCGGGACGCCGAACTGCTTGCGCTCGCGGTCGTAGTCCACGGTGCGGGTGAGGGCCTCGCGGGCGATCCCGACCAGGTCGGCGGCGATAAGGACGGCGTTGCGGGCGGCCAGTTCGGCGACCACCTCGGCGGTGGCGCCGGGCAGCGGTTCGCCTGCGCTCTCGGCCAGGGTCACGGACGCCAGCCTGGTGGTGCCGTCGAAGCTGGCCTGCCCGGTCACGGCGACCTCGTCGCGGCGCAGCAGCCGCAGCTCGGCGGGGCCGTCGGCCACCACGAGCACGTCGGCCGGCGCGGCGTACTCCACCGCCGGCCAGCCGTCGGCGGACGACCCGCGCAGCGCCACCGCACCGGCCACCGAACCGGCGGCCAGCCGGGGCAGCCACTGCCGCTGCTGGCTGCCCGTACCCGCCAGCCGCAGCGCCTCGGCGGCCAGCACGGTGCCGCGCCACGGCCCCGGCGCCACCCCGGCGCCCAGCTCGCGGGCGATCACCTGCGCGTCCACCATGCCGAGCCCGAGCCCCTCGTGCTCCTCGGGAACGAGCACCGCCAGCCAGCCCTGCTCGCCCATGGCCCGCCACAGCGTCGCCGGGTTCCCGTCCGAGTCCGGGTTCTCGCCGTCCTCGACGACGGCGCGCACCGCGTCCAGGTCGAACTTCCCGGCCAGGAAGTCGCGCACGGCGGCGCCGAACTCGCGCTGCTCCTCGGTCAATGCGAAGTACATGCCGGGCTCCTATCGCGGCAGGCCGAGCACCCGCTCGGCCACGATGTTGCGCTGCACCTGCGACGAGCCGCCCCAGATGGTGACCGACCGCGACCACATGGCCTGCGCGTGCATGGCCGTCAGGTCCAGGCCGGGCACGGGCTCGCGCAAAGTGGCGTCCGGGCCGAGCACGTCGTCGAACACCTCCCAGAGGTCCTGGAACGTCTCGGACCACTGGAGCTTGGTCATGGACGCCTCGAAGCCCAGGTCACGGCCCTGTTCGACCTGGGTGAGGACGTGCATGGCGTGGTAGCGCAGGCACTCCAGCTCGGTGAGCACCCCGGCCAGCTTGCCCCGGACCACCGGGTCGCGGTCGCGGCCGAGCGCGCGGGCCACCGAGGCGATCTCGTCGTACTGCCGGCGGAACTCGGTGTACTGGGCGATGCCGGACGCGCCGCGCTCGAACGAGAGCAGCAGCATCGCGGTCCGCCAGCCGTCGCCCAGCTCTCCCAGGCACTCCGACGCGGGCACCCGGGCGTCGGTGAAGAACACCTCGCCGAACTCGCTGGCCCCGCTGATCTGCTTGAGCGGGCGGGCCTCCACGCCGGGCTGGTGCATGTCGATGAGCAGCATGGAGATGCCCCGGTGCCGCTCGGCGCCCGGCTCGGTGCGAACCAGGGTGAAGATCTTGTCGCCGTGCACGGCGTTGGTGGTCCACACCTTCTGGCCGTTCACCACGAAGTCGTCACCGTCGCGGACGCCCTTGCAGGACAGCGCGGCGAGGTCGGACCCGGCGCCGGGCTCGGAGAAGCCCTGGCACCAGATGACCTCGTTGCGCAGCATCGGGCCGATGATCTCCTTGCGCTGCGCGTCGGTGCCGATGGCCATCACCGTCGGCGCCAGGAAGGTCAGCCCGAGCGGGTTGACGGTCTGCGGCGCGCGCGCCCGCACCGTCTCCTCGTCATAGATCGCCTTCATGCCCGGCGTGCCGCCCCGGCCGCCGTACTCGGTCGGCCACTGGATGCCGGCGAACCCGGCCAGCGCCTTGTCCCGCTCCCATTCCCGGCGCATCTCGAAGCTCTCGGCCGAGGGCAGCGACGCCCAGAACCCCGGCCGAGTCCACTCCTCGGGGATGTGCGCGCGCAGCCAACCGCGCAGCTCCTCGCGGAACTTCTCCTCCTCGGCGGTGTAGCTCAGGTCCATGCCACGCGCCTCCTCGCGAGTGCCGACCGGTCAGCCCCCAGCTTGGCATACTCGCCGGTAACTTGTCCCGCCGATAGACCCGTGAGTGGTTAGCGTTGCTATGACAACGCTAACCACTCACGGGGTCGGTCAGGCGCGTTCGCAGGACGTCCAGCTCGGTGTCCGGCATGCCGTGGCGGAGCAGCCAGCCGGGGGCGGAGCCGCGCGCGTCCAGCTCGCCGAGCAGTGCGGCCATCACCTCGGGGCGGCATTTGTGCGGGTCGACGTCGGTGGGGTCGATGTCGTACTCGCCGCCGACGCCCCGGCGCAGCACGGCCGCCAGGCGCTCGTTGGACAGCGTGTAGTCGTTCACCACGGCGTCGCGGCGTACCCCTACCGCGTCGGCGACCAGCGCGCAGAAAACCCCGGTGCGGTCCTTGCCGGCCGCGCAGTGCACGAGCGCGGGGCCGGCGTCCGGTTCGGTGAGCAGGCGCACGGCGGCCAGCATGTTCTCCGGGCGGTGGTCGAGGTAGCCGCGGTAGTTGAACAGCTTGGGGTCCTCGCCGTCCCTGGGCAGCGGGCGCTGGCCCTCCGGCAGGACCGTCAGGTGCTCGGTGCGCACGCCCGCCCGCTCCAGCGGCGTCGGGCCGTCGCGCTCGACCTCGGCGGGGGTGCGCAGGTCGATCACGGTGCGCAGCCCGTACTTGCCGACCAGGAGCTCGACGTCCGCCTCGGTCATGTCGTGGAGCCGGGCGCTGCGCAGCACCTGCCCGAACCGGGTGCTGCCGCCGCCGGCCAGCGGCATGCCACCCAGGTCTCGGACGTTTTCCACGCCCTCGAGCGGTACCCAGCGGCCGTTCAACGCTCGAACGGGGTCGGGTTGAGCACCCGGCGGGCGAGCCGGGCCAGGATCGGTCCGTCCCGCTCGCTCTCGGCCTGCACCCGCTGCCACTCCGGGTCGGCCACGAACTCCGCCCACTTGCGCTCCATGTCGGCGTAGTCGGCGAAGCGCAGCACGTAGACCAGCTCGTTGGTGGAGTTCTCGCCCACGGCGGTCAGGGAGATGAACTCCAGGTCCATCCCGTGCTGTTCGAACAGCCGCAGGGTGTGCTCGTTGAAACGTTTCACCAGGGCCGGCATCCGGCCGGGGACGGTGGTGTACTCCCTGATCTCGTAGATCACCCGCTCAGTGTGCCCGGCCGCAGGGGTAATCGCAGGGTGACGCTGGTCCCGGTTTCGGCGCCGGCGGACACGTCCAGCGTCGCGGCCGAGCCGTGCGCGGCGGCCAGCCGGCCCCGCACGTCGGCGACCGCGTCGGTGAGCCACCGTGGGTGACCGCCCTCCGTGGCGACTGTGCCGTCTTCGGACACGGTGACCACGCAGTGTGCCCCGGCCGGGGCCGCCGTGACGGTCAGCGTGCCGCCGCGCGGGGTGCCCTCGATGCCGTGCCGCACGGCACCCTCCACCAGCGGCTGCACCGTCAACAGCGGCAGCTCCACGTCGCCCAGGTCGTCGGCGATGTGCCGCTCGACCCGCAGCCGCTCGTCGAACCGGGCGGACTCCAGCGCCAGGTACCGCTCCACGTTGGCCAGCTCGGCGCCGAGCGTGCTGGGCTGCCCGGGCTGGCGGAACGAGTACCTGTTGAACTCCGCGAACTCCTGCAGCAGCTCGCGCGCCCGCTCCGGGTCGCGGCGCACGTAGGACGCGATGGTGGTCAGCGCGTTGAACATGAAGTGCGGCGAGATCTGCGCGCGCAGCGCACGGACCTCCGCCTGGGCCAGCCGGACCGCGTCGTCCATCGCCGCGAGGCCCGGCCCGCGCACACCGGCGGCCGGTTCGTGGTCGGGCACCCCGGGCGGCACCAGCGGGCCGTGCACGCTCGCCGGGTGCGCGCTCGGCCGCAGCCCGCGCCAGCTCGCGCCGCGCAGCCGCCCGTCCGCCTCCCAGCGCCGGTAGGAGACCTCGCCGACCAGCGCGGGCGTCACCCAGTGCGCGCCGTGCGCGTCGGCGTCCGGCGGCGGTTCGGCGAACGGGCAGTCCGGCCGGGCCAGGCCGTCCAACCGGTCGGTCAGCTCGCGCCGCGCGGCCGCGTCCAACCCGGAGCCGACCCGGCCCAGGTACCGCAGCCCGGCCGGCCCCGGCACCCCGACCAGCAGCGCGCCCGGCCGCCCCGACTCGCCGGGGCGCCAGCCGCCGACCAGCACCCGCTGGGTGTGCCGGGGCAGCGTCTCGACCCACGCCCGGGACCGCCGCCCCGGCCGGTACCGCGAGTCCAGCCGCTTGGCCACCACGCCGGACAGCCCGTGGCGCTGCGCCTCGTGCAGCACCAGCTGGCCGTCGGTGTCCAGGAAGTACGGCGGCAGCCGGGCCGGCAGCCCGGTCAGGTCCAGCTCGTCGAGCAGCTCGCGGCGCCGCCGGTAGGTCAGGTCCAACGTGGACGCGCCGTCCGCGTGCAGCACGTCGAGCAGGTAGAACAGCACGGGCACCCGGCGCACCAACCCGGCCGACGGGCTGGACGTGCTGGTCCGGTGCCGCAGCAGGGCGGTGCTCGGCCGGCCCATCTGGTCGGGCGCGACGATCTTGCCGTCCAGCACCAGCGGCCCCCGGCGATCGGCGAGGGCGCCGAGCGCGGCCAGCTCGGGGTAGCTCGCGGTGATCACCCGGTCGTTGCCGCCGAGCAGCCGGGCCCGTCCCGGTGTCAGGTAGGCGACCGCCCGCAGCCCGTCCCAGGCGAACTCGAACGCCCACGCCGACCCGGACGGCATGACGCCCTCGGCCGCCAGCATCGGGCGTATCGGTCGCACGGCCGACCACGGCTCGCGGGCGGCCACCGCAGGGCTATCCACGCCCCGGGGTCAGTTCGTGAACAACCCTCTGAATGCGGCGCACGGCGTCGAGCCTAACGCCGTACGCCACCCAGACCAGCGGAAAATCTCACTCACCGCGCTCAAGCAGTTGCTTGAGGTTGTGATAGCTGTCCGGCGCCCGTTTCGCGGCCATCCGGTGCAGCATCTCCGGCGCCAGCAGCTTGCCGATCCCCCGGCCCTCGAAGTCGAGCTCGAACCTGACCCGCGACCGGGTGCCCCCGTCCAGCGGTTCGACGGAGATGCTCGCGCTCGGCCGCAGCGGCCCGTCGACGCCGCGCGCCGCCCAGCCGGTCGGGCTCTCCAGCCGGGTGATCTCCTGGGTGGTGTGGTGCTCGACGCGGCCGATCCGCCGCGTGGTGGTGAACCGCGAGCCCACGCCCGGCGGGTCGGCGCCGTGCACGTCGACGCGCACGACGTCCTCCTGCCACTCGGGGAACCGCGAGGGGTCGGTGGCGAACCGGAAGACCTCCTCCGGCGGCCGGGCGATCTCGACGGTATGCACGGTGGGCGCCATGTTTGATCTCCCTGTCATCTCTCCTGGAAGGGTTGTTCACGAATCGCCTCCGGCGATCAAACCGCCTGATCCAGTCGCTCGGACGAGCCTCCGGCCCGCCCTCGCGCCAGGAGCGTGAACAACCCTTCCTGTCACAGCGAAGCGTTGTGGTCCGTCACCAAGACGACGGGCCGCGACGAGGGACTGTGACCGATGGACGAGTGCGACGGGCTGGCCACGCTCTTCCAGGCCCACCGGCCCCGGCTGCGGGCCGTGGCCTACCGCATGCTGGGCTCGTTCGACGAGGCCGACGACGCCGTTCAGGAGGCCTGGATCCGGGTCGGGCGCGCGGGCGCCGACGGGGTGGACAACCCGGCCGCCTGGCTGAACACGATCGTCGCCAGGTTGTGCCTCGACATGCTGCGCTCCCGCGCGGCGCGGCGGGAGGAGCCCAGCGGGGTGCACCTGCCCGACCCGGTCATCGGCATGTCCGACACGCTCGACCCCGAGCAGGAGGCGCTGCTCGCCGACTCGGTGGGGCTGGCGCTGCTGGTGGTCCTGCAGCGGCTGGAGCCCGCCGAACGGCTGGCGCTGGTGCTGCACGACAGCTTCGCGGTGCCGTTCGGGGAGATCGCCGCCGTGCTCGGGCGCTCGCCGGACGCGGCCAGGAAGCTGGCCAGCCGCGCCCGAGGGCGGGTACGGGCGGCCGGCGTGCTCCCCGACGCCGACCTGGCCCGGCAGCGGGAGGTGGCCGCCGCCTTCCTCGCCGCCGCGCGCGACGGCGACCTGGAGGCGTTGCTGGCGGTGCTCGACCCGGACGTGGTGGCGCGGGCGGACTGGGGCGCGGCGGGCGCGTCCAGGGTCCTGCGCGGTGCGCGGGCGGTGGCCGAGCAGGCGCTGGCGTTCGCCCGGCGGGCGCCGTTCGCGCGGCCGGCGCTGGTGAACGGCGCCGCGGGCGTGGTCGCGGCGGCGAACGGACGGCTCTACGCCGTCATCGGGATCACCGTCGCGCGCGGCAGGATCGTGGAGATCGACATCCTGGCCGACGCCGAGCGCCTGGCCCGGCTAGGCGCCGGCTAGCAGCCGCCGCCCCCGCCGCCGAGCAGCCCGCCGACCAGCGACACCAGCCCGCCGAGCAGGCCCGGGCTGCACGCGCGCGGCGCGGGTGGGGTCGCGGCGCGCGCCCCGCCACCGCCGCCGCTGAACGTCGCGCGCGCCGGCGCGTTCGGGGCCGCCGGGGCGGCCCTCGGACCCGGCGCCGAACCCAGTCCGCCGCTGTTGACCAGCTCGGGGGGCTGCTGCATCGGGATCCCGCCGACGGCGCGCAGCTCGAGCGGCGCGCCTGCCTGGCCGCCGCCGGGGATCCGGGCTCGCTCGTCGTGCTGGTGGGAGTTCGCGTTGTACGCGAGGACCCCGATGACGATCGCGAGCGCCGCCGCGACCACGGCCGCGACCGATCCGAAGGCACGAACCACCACAAGCTCCAGTCATGCGCCGTTGATTACCCAGGTTAACGATCGTCCGCTTGCCTCGTTTCCAAGATCACACGGACGGATGGCCGCGACGGCGAGCGCCCCACGAACCAGATGCCCGGCGAAGTCGAAGGCCCGCTTCTGGAACGCGACCAGGTGACCTCTCGTCACCCGGTAGGGCATCCGGCACGGCCACCGCGGGTGGGTGGCCGGTACTACTTCGTGAGTGGCCCGTACTGCTATGGCCACGCTCGCCGCTCACGGGCACGCTGGTGCACATGACTGTGGTGCTGGTGCATGGCAATCCGGAGACCGACGAGGTGTGGGGGCCGCTGAAGGACGCGCTGGGCCGGCGCGGCGTGACCGACATCGAGTGCCTGTCCCCGCCCGGTTTCGGCGCCCCGGTGCCCGACGGGTTCGGCGCCACCGTGGACGAGTACCGGGACTGGCTGATCGGCGAGCTGGAACGGTTCCCCGAGCCGGTGGACCTGGTCGGGCACGACTGGGGCGGCGGCCACGTGCTGAACGCCGTGATGAGCCGCCCCGAGCTGGTGCGCAGCTGGACCAGCGACGTGGTCGCCCTGTTCGACCCGGACTACGTCTGGCACGACCTGGCGCAGGTCTGGCAGCGGCCAGGGGACGGCGAGGAGCTGGTGGCCCAGATGCTGGGCGGCACCGCGGCCGAGCGCGCCGCCCGCCTGGTCCCGCTGGGCATGACCCAGGAGGTCGCCGAGCGGGTCGCGGCCGGCCAGGGCGAGGAGATGGGCCGGTGCATCCTGGCGCTGTACCGCGACGCCGCCCAGCCCGCGATGGCCGAGCGCGGCCGCGACCTGCCGAAGGCCGCCGCCCGCCCCGGCCTGGCCATCAACGCCACCGAGGACCACTTCGTCGGCACCGCCGAGATGGTCAAGCGCTCGGCGGACCGGGCAGGTGCGAGCGTCGCGGTGCTCGACGGCCTCGGCCACTGGTGGATGGTGCAGGACCCGGAGGCGGGCGCGGAGGCGCTGGTCCGGTTCTGGGCCGAACGGTAACGGCGACGACCGTCACATCACGACAGCCCGTAACCAATCCGGTTACGGATCGTTGACCCGTACAAGGCTGCCGGCCGGTGCGCTCCATCGGATTTGTGGGGGTGCGTCCGTCCTTACGCGCCCAGACCCGGCCGGCAGCCTCGCCTCTTGGTTCTCATTCGACGAGAACCTCTTGCCCCTCGGAGAAAAAGCTCTCTAACGTCATCGCATGATGATGTCCGCCACTCGCCATCGGCGGGCGGGCGGATGGCATGCGGCATCGCTGGGCGCCTTCGTCGTCATTCTCGTCCTGGTCCTTGCGCTGCCGGCCGCCGTGCCCCCGTCCGGCACGACGCGCATGGCGCGGTCGGGGACAATCCTGCGCACCGCCGACGGGCTCCCTTACGAGACAATTCAGCCGGCCTGCAAGGACAGAAACGTCACCCTCGACGGCCACCACCTGACGATCGACCAGGTCGTCGAGGTCGCCACCTGCGGCGCGCGGGCCACCATCACCGAGGACGCCAGGAAACGGGTCGGCGATACGTACGCGTTGCTGCTCGAAGGCTCGTGCCAGGACATACCCATCTACTGGTTCAACCGCCGCCCGGGCGCCGGCCGCGAACAGGCCATCTTCTCCGGATGCGCCACCGCGCCGCAGAACGCGGAGAACATCGGGAAAAGCCAGCTCCAGGCGTTCGAAGAAGGCGCGCAACAGGGCATCGGCCCCGAGGTCGCCGAGGAAAGGGTCGTGCGCGCCATGATGGTCGTGCACCTGAACACGATCCTCGGCGGCTACAACGCGGCCAGCCCGCAACTGCTGCAGGCGCTGGTCGATCTCATCGACCACGGGATCACGCCGGTGGTGCACTCGCAGGGTTCGCCCGGCGAAGGCGACCTCGGCATGATGAGCAACGTCGGGGCCGCCATGGTCGGCGCCGGCGAGGCCTACTACCAGGGCCGGCGGCTGCCCGCGCGCGACGCGTTGGCCCAGGCCGGGCTGCGCCCGCTCGCCCCGTTCGCCGCCGACGAGTCCGCGCTGACCAGCACGAACGCCTTCTCCGCCGGCCAGGCCGCGCTGCTGCTGCACGACGCGGCCCGGCTGCTGACCTGGCAGGACCTCGTGTTCGCGATGTCCATGGAGGGCCTGAACAGCAGCGTCACGCCCATCGTCCCGGTCACCCAGGGCGCGCGGCCCTACCCGCACCAGAACATGGTCGCGAACCGGCTGCTCGACATGCTGCGCGGCAGCTACCTTTTCGAGAAAGACGAACGGCGCATCATTCAGGACCCGCTGAGCTTCCGGGACACGAACCAGCGCAACGGCGCCGCCTGGAAAGCGTACGAGCAGCTCCGGCAGGACGTACTGCTGCAGATCAACTCGTCCGACCACAACCCGGCCACCGCCGCGGGTTCCACACCGGACCACTGGACGCTCCAGAGCCCGTGGCTCAGCCAGTACTACGTGCGCCCCAAAGACGGCGGCCCGCACGGTTTCGTGCTCTCCAACTCGAACTTCGAACCCATTACCTGGGCAAACGAGGTCGAGGCCTTCAACATCGCGCTGACCGAAATGCTCGCCGCGACGGCTCAAAGGCCGCTGCGCATGGAGGACAAGTTCTTCACCGTCATCCAACCGTCCGAGGTCCTCTCGCCGGAAACCCTCGCCAACGCCGCCCCGAAGGCGAGCAGCTACAACCTCTCCGACCTGATGGCGAAGGCCCAACAGCTGGCGAACCCGATTCCCGCCCAGGGAAACGCACTGGTCAGCGAGGTCGAGGACCTCGAGGCGTTTACCCGGCAAAAGGTGGCGAGGGGCCGCGAACTCGTCGATACGGCATATCGGCTGGTGGGCCAGGAGCTGCTGACCGCGAGCTACTGGATGGACGTGCGCCAGGCGCAACAACCGGGCCGGCGATTCGGCGAGGTGACCACCAGGTCCTGGCGGGCATTTCGCGAGGTCATCCCCTGGCAGGCGGCGGGACGCCCGCCCACCCCGCCCGGCGACCTGGCATACAGGTTCCTGATTGGCCACTCGCCCTCGGAGTACACCGGCGGCCGCGTCGAGCTCGTCCCCGCCGCGCCGTAGCGATGCCCGACGGAGGTTCGGTCTTCGCTTTCGACCAACGCACGTCCGATCCTGGCGATAGTGTGCTCCGGTGGGAGTGACGCCGTGAGGCTCGGAGACATGCTCGGTTCAAGGCGGACGCCCGAAGCGCGGGGCACCGCGATCGACACGTCACCACTCGCGCGGACTGCCGTGTCATTGCTCGGCACCGCACTGCTTGCCGCCGGAGCGTTCGCCGTCTTCCTCACCACGAACTCGGCGGGCGCATCCACGTTGATTGCGGCGGGTACCGTCCTCATCTCCCTGGCGTTGTTCGCGAACCGCCTGCAGAGCGTGGAGGGCGGCGGCTTCAAACTCCAACTTGGAGCGGCCGTCGCGGCCAAGCTGCGCGAGGCCGGCGAGGCCGACGCGACCGGAGACACGGAAGGAGCCGACCGGTTGCGCCGCGAGGCTCAGCGTCTCCTGGCCGCGATGGAGCCACTTGCGGAACGCTACGAGGAAATTCGCGAGGGTGGCCCGGCCAGCCGCGCCCGGTCAACGGCAATGAGCGACCTCGTCCAACAGGCTCAAACGATAGCCAAGCTGGGGCTGCTGGATCCGGCGGAGGTCGAACAGCTCTTCCGGTCCAACGAAGACGGAAGCAGGGTCATGGCCCTCGGCCTCATGCGCGGAGACTCTCGACTCGCGTCCCTCTCCATCGCCACCCAGGTGGTCAGGCGGCCACGTTCCAGCTTCGAGCAGTTTCAAGCGCTCCGCGTCTGTGAGCAGATCGCCCTGCGTGGCGTCACGAAGGACCAGCGGCAAGCCATCCTGGATGCGATCGAAACAGCACGTCAGAACGGGACCCTCATCACCGGCCGCGACTACTCACGGGAGAATCTCTCGCGCAGGATCGAAGATGTTCTACGGAGCGCGGAGCCCGTATAACGATCGATTCCGTGTGTGGGAAACATGTCACCTCGGCGTGCCAAAGCGTCTGATGCTCATGAACGGACAGGCTCGCCGAAGTTGGTGGCGACCAGGTGGTCGGTCCACGCGTCCAGGGCAGCGGGCAGCGGCGGCGGCTGGAGGCCGGCCGCCCGGGCGAGCGCGCGGGCCGAGGCGGTCGGGTAGCCGTCGGCGGACAGGAAGGTGAGCGTCTCCGGGTCGGCTCCGGTCAGGGCGCGCGGCAGGAGCCTGAGCACGGCGGCGGGGACGCGCAGGCGTGGGGCCGGCACGCCCAGGCGGCGGGCGAGGTGGCCGATCAGCTCGGGCAGCTTCGGGGTGTCCTCGTCGAGCACCCAGAGCTCGGCGCGGTCGGGGGCGTGGTGTGGGACGGCGGCCAGGAAGCGGGCGAGGTGGTCGGCGGTGACGACCGGGACCCAGGTGTCGCGGCCGCCGGGCACGGCCGGGAGCTTGCCCCGGGACAGGTCGCGGACCAGGGAGGCGAGGCCGATGTACTGGGTGGTCTCGCCGGTCACGGAGTCGCCGATGACGGTCGAGGGGTTGACCACCGCGACCGGCAGGCCGAGCTCGGCGGTCAGGGCGAGCACCGCGCGGTGGGCCTCGACCTTGCTCGCCTCGTAGGCGCCGCGTCGGTAGTCGGGGGCCTCGGTGTGGTTCGAGCCGACCCGGTAGCCGCTGATGTGCACGAACCGCCGGGGCGCCGGCAGCCGCGCGGCCCAGCGGACGGCCTCCAGCGCGCCGTCGACGTTCGTGCGGCGGGCCTGTGCGGCGGTCAGGCCGAACGCGAACCTGGCGCCGAGGTTGTAGACGTCACGGACCCCGTCCAACCCGGCCGCGTTCGCCAGCCCCAGCCCTGGCGCGGTCAGGTCCCCCTCGGTGACGACCAGGTGAGCCGGGTCGCCGCCGTGCGCGGCCACCCAGGAACGCAGCTCGCCGCCCCGGGTCGACGCGTCGCGCACCAGGGCGGCGACGGTGCGGCCCCGTCGCGTCAGCTCCGGCAGCAGCCAGCGCCCGATCAACCCGCCGCCCCCGATGACGAGCGTGTCCGGCCTCATGAACGAATAGTAGACCGATCTACATAGTTTGTGAACCCACACCGTCGAGCGCGGGCCGGAGCCACGCGTGCGCCCAGGCCGCGAGGGGCGTCGGCGTCGTGGTGAGGACGGTGCGCGCGTCCTCGGCGACGAAGCCCTCGCGCAGGCCGGCGGCCATCCCGACGATGCCCTCGATGTGCGCCTCGCCAAGGCCGGCCGCGCGCAGCCCGTCCCGCACGGTGTCGTCGGAGATCCGTTCGGCGCGGACCGGGCGCCCGATGGCCACGCTCAGGATCTCGGCCACCTGGGCGAACGTGAGGTCCGCCGGGCCGTGCACTGCCTGCACCTGGCGGCCCGACCAGTCCGACAGCAGCCGTGCCGCCGCGACGTCGCCGATGTCGCGCGGATCGACCCACGCCAACGGCAGGTCGAGCGGCCACGTCGTGGCCAGCACGCCCGCGCGCAGCCCGTCGAGGTCCATGAGCAGGTTGGTGAAGAAGTATCCGCCGCGCAGGTGCACCACGCCGGCCGCGACCTCGTCCAGCATCCGCTCGGTCCGCGCCAGCCCGTCGATCTCGCCCGCCCCGACGCGCTTCTCCGCGCCGACGCTGCTCAGGAACACCGTGCGGGCGATCCCGTTCTCCTTCACCGCCCGCGCCGCGTTCGCCCCCATGAGCGCGTAGCCGGCCACCGGGTCGCCGTCGACCAGCGCGGGCGGATCCACCCAGAACAGGCTGTCCGCGCCGAGCGTCGCGGCCACCACCGCGTCCGCGTCGCCCTGGTCACCCTGGACGACGTCGACGAGCCCCCGCAACGCCGCGTCGAGCCTCGCGGGATCGCGCATCAACACCGTCGGCCGCGCCCCCGCCTGCACCAGCAACCGCACGACCCGCGAGCCCACGTGCCCGGTGGGCGTGGTCACAACGATCTTCCTCTGTTCGAACGCCATGTCCGCAACGCTACGACCGGTCGCGGCCACATCCTGGCCGCAACTCGGACGCGCCCGAGTGTTCCGTGCTCACTCGAAGGCGGACCTCCGCAAGACCCTCAGGCACTAGGCGCTCGCCCTGGCTCGGGTCGGCCCTGAACATGAAAAAACGGCCCCCGGTGGCTGGATACCGGGGGCCGTTCTAAGAGTAGCGGGGGCAGGATTCGAACCTGCGACCTCTGGGTTATGAGCCCAGCGAGCTACCGAGCTGCTCCACCCCGCGTTGGTGATACCTAGTTTACACACCGGCAAACGGCCGGCGCAGGGGGGTCCCACGCCGGCCGTCGGTCGAGCTATCCGCCGCCGGGGCCGGGTGCCACACCGGGTGCCGGTGCCGGTGCCGGTCCCGCGCCGGGCGCGGGTGCCGGAGCGGGCGCCGACGACGGAGCGGGCGCCGGCGCCGGGGCCGACGACGGGGCGGGGGCCGGAGCGGACGACGGGGCCGCCGATGGAGCAGAGGCCCCGGGCTGGGTGGACGCGGAGTTGAACTTCTTCACGGCCTTGTCGAGCTCGGAGAGCGCGGTGCCCTGGCCGGCGAAGTCACCGGACTGCTGGGCCGAACGCAGCTTGTTCAGCGCGCTGTTGATCTCCGTGACGGCCGATCGCAGCTCCGGAGAGGCCGCCGAAGCCGCGCCGCCCGTCGACGGCGTGGTGCCGCCGCCGCTCGGTGGCGAGGACGGCGTCGCGTTCGCCACCCCGGCGCCGAACACCTGGTTGAGCGCCTCGTCCAGCCGGGAGCTGTAGCCGATCTTGCCGCCGAAGCTGACCAGCACCCGAGCCAACTGCGGGAACGACGACTCCTGGTTGGCCCGCTCGATATATATCGGCTCGACGTAGAGCAGGCCGCCGGCCACCGGCAAGGTCAACAGGTTGCCGTAGTCAATCGTTGTTTGGTTTTGTCGGAGCAGGTTGAGCTGTTGGCTCACTTCGGGCAACGAGACGAACTGGTTCTGCATCTGTTGCGGGCCGGGTGTCTGCGTCCCGACCGGCAGCTGCAGCACCGTGATCTTGCCGTAGCCGTTCGGATCGGAGTGTGCCGAGACGTACGCGGACAGGAACTCCCGGCGCAGGCTGACCAGCGCGCTGGTCAACTGGAAGCTCGCGCCCTGTTGGCCGGGCAGCCCGGCGAGCACGTAGTACGGCGGCTGCGGCTGCTTGCCCACCTGCCCCGGGTTGCCGAAGGTCGGGTCCGAGGGCACGTCCCAGAACGACACAGTGGAGAAGAACTCGGCGGGGTTCTTCACGTGGTAGCGGGTCAGCAGGTCGCGCTGGACCTTGAACTGGTCCTCGGGGTAGCGGAAGTGCGCGCGCAGGTCCGGGCTGATGGCGCTCTCCGGCTTGACGGTGTCCGGGAACACCTTCATCCAGGTCCGCAGCACCGGGTCGTTCTCGTCGAAGGCGTACAGGTTCACCGTGCCGTCGTAGGCGTCCACGGTGGCCTTCACCGAGTTGCGCAGGTAGCTGACCTCCTTGTTGGGCAGCCGCCGCACGCCGGGCAGGGTGTCCTGGGTGGCCTCGCCGAGCGCCGTCTTCGCGGCGTACGGGTAGTTGTCCAGCGTGGTGTAGCCGTCCACGATCCACTGGATCCGCCCGTCCACCACCGCCGGGTACGGGTCGCCGTCCAGGGTCAGCCACGGCGCCACCTGGTTGACCCGGTCACTCGGGTCGCGCAGGAACATGATCTTCGAGTCGCTGTTGATCGAGCCGTTGAACAGGATGTTCCGCTCGCCGTAGGCCAGCGCGAAGGCCAGCCGGTTGATCGGGTTGCCGATCGGCACGCCGCCCTTGCCCTGGTAGGCGTACTGGTCGGAGTCGGAGTCGTACTCGCGCGGCGCGTCACCGGGGCGGGTGCCGACGATCGAGTAGTCCGTGATCAGCTCGCCGTAGTAGACCCGAGGCTGGTCGACGGGGATGTCGCCCTTGTTCTTCAGGTCGCTGACGGTGAACTCGGGGTAGCCGCCCTGGCCGGCCGCCTCGTCCAGTGCGGAGTTGACCCGGTTGGCCGGCGCGGCGACGAACCCGTTGCCGTGGGTGTACACCATGTGCCGGTTGATCCAGTCGGTCTGGTTGCCGGTCAGCCGGCTGCTGTCCAGCTCGCGCGCGGCGACTATGTAGTCCTGCGTCTTGCCGTCGACCGGGTACCTGTCGATGTCCAGCTTCTCCGGGAAGCCGTAGAAGTTCTTCTCCTGGTGCTGCTGCATGAACGTCTTGTAGAGCCGGCTCGGGTCCAGCAGCCGCAGGTTCGGGATCGTCGCGGTGTCCGACCGCACCTCGGCCGGCGCCGCCTCGGAGCGGCCGGAGTAGTCGACGTACTTGACCTTGTCGTCGGTCAGCCCGTACGCCTGTTGGGTCGCCTTGATGTTCCGCTCGATGGGCACCGACTCGCGGACGTTCGCGTTCGGCTTGACCACGAACTGGTCCAGCACGGCCGGCCACGCGGCGCCGACCAGCACGCTGGTCAGCACCAGGCCGGCGACGGCGATGGACGGCAGCTGCAGGTTCTGCCGGAACACCGCGGCGAAGAACAGCGCCGCGCAGATCAGCGACGCCAGCAGCAGGATGATCTTCGCGGGGAGCACCGCGTTGAGGTCGGTGTAGCTGGCGCCGTTGAACACCGGCTCGCCGCGCTTGGAGAACAGCAGCTCGTAGCGGTCCAGCCAGTACGCGACCGCCTTGAGCAGCACGAACAGCCCGGCGAGCACGGCGAGCTGGGCGCGCGCGGCCATCGAGACCTGGCCGGCGCGCCCGGTCAGCCGCACGCCGCCGAACACGTAGTGGGTGATCAGCGAGAGCACGAAGCAGACAGCCACCGCGACGAACATCAGGTTCAGCGCCCAGCGGTAGAACGGCAGCTGGAACGCGTAGAACCCGACGTCCGCGTCGAACACCGGGTCGGTGACGCCGAACGGCGTGCTGTGCAGGAACATCTGGATGGTCTGCCAGTCGCCCTGCGCGGCGAGGCCGGCGATCACGCCGATCACCAGCGGCACCCCGATGGCGAACACCCGCAACCGCTGGATGATCACCGTGCGGTACCTGGCGATCGGGTCCTCCGGGCCGCTGACCGGGACGAACACCGGCCGGGACCGGAACGCCACGGCGAGCGTCGCGGCGGTCAGCCCGGCGAACACCAGCGCCACCACCACGAACTGCAGCACGCGGGTGAGCACGATGGTGTTGAACACGCCCCGGTAGCCGACCTCGCCGAACCACAGCCAGTTCACGTAGTAGTCCAGCAGCCGGGAGCCGGCGAGCAGCGCCACGAGGGCGACCCCGCCGATCACCAGCAAGATCCTTGTCCGTCGGGACAGTGCGGGAGCCCCAGGTGGGGGCGTCATCGCCACGAGGCACGCTCCACGAAAGTCGAACCCGATGCACCGCGCTCCGGGCTGCTCCCCCGACCCCGGCGGCACGGATCAGTTGTCTGTTACCTGCCCAACTGTACGGACGGGCGATAGGGTTCCCATTTCGGATGGAAAGATGTCCGCGATGAGCCCCGCCGAGCACTCGCCGCCCGACTGGTCCGCCTCGCTCCCGGCCGCCGCCCGCGAGGTGGAGGACTTCCTGGCCGAGACCGGCTGGGACCAACCGCCCCGCCTGTTCGCGCTGGTCCCGACCGCCGAGCTGCTCGCGGCCGAGCCCACCCTTGCCGACCAGCTGCCGTCGTCGGCCACCGGGCTGACCCCGGTCGCCCAGGACCCGCTGGGTGGCGAGAACCTCGCCGAGACCCTGGCCGGCATCTGCTGGCCGGACGAGGTCACCGGGTGCGCGCTGGCGCAGGAGATCATGGTGCTCCCCCCGGAGGCGGAGGCCGAGCTGGACCGCGCGGTCGCCGAGGCCGGCGCCGCGAACGGCAACGGCAACGGCAACGGCAACGGCCATGGGACGGGCGACGAGGAGCTCGCCGCGATCCGCGCCGCTCAGCAACACCCCGAGCGGCGCGACGCCCGCCTCGTGGTGGCCGTCCTGCGCTCCGGCGGCTACTGCTGCCTGATGCGGCTGCGCGGCGCCGGCGAGGCCCCCGACGAGCTGGTCGAACACCCCGACCTCGCCCCCAACATGGTCACCGCCCTACTCCGCACCCTCGAGCCGGCCTGATACAAGCGACGCTATTCCCGGACGCGTCGTCCGAACTCGATTTCGGAGATCGGCTCCCACTCGCGCGAGAACTGACCTAATGTGTGGGCTCCGTCAACCGGAAGGGCGACATGGCCGTCACCCCACCCCACTTCGAGCACCGATAATGGCCGACCAGCGGTCCCCATTCGAGGGGTATCGAGCCTTGCTCGAACTCCTTGCCCGGCTCTACCGGCGGCGCTGTAAGGATCGTCGGAACCGCCCGCTGATATGTCTTATCAGAGACGAGGACGCGCCCGACCGGCTGCCGGAGATCCGCGAGCGGGTTCGCTCGGGCTTGGACGCCGGTGAGGTCCTGGACGTCGACCTGGTCAACCCGCCGGATCGAGGCCGGCCACCGGCGGTCACGGAAGAGGACGTCCAGAGGGTCAGGTACCTGCTCACCAGGCTGTCCCTGCAGCTGGGCGCGGACCGCGAACGTCGGCGGCCGATCACGCGCTTCCGGCGGTTCGCACTGGTCGACTGGCTCATGGACCTGCCGCTGGAACCGAACCTGATCGACCAGGAGGGTCGCAAGCGCGAGATACGCGCCGCGCTGCGCCGCCGCTATCGCTACGAGCCCTCGAACATCCCGAACGACCTCGGCGTGCCGGGCTGGGTACGCACGACCGCGATCGCGGCATTGGGCCTGCTGTTCCGGGCCAGGATCAGCGGTCGGGTGCCTTTGCTCAGCGGGTACTACAGGTGGTTCGTGCGCCGGCACTCACTCGCGCCGGGTCGTGTTGGAAGCATGCCGAGCGTAGCCACCGCGCTGACCGAGCGTGAATGGCCCAGCGAGCCGGAGCAAACCCTGCTGTTCATGGTGAACTCATTCATGGAGGACATTCGAGCGGCATATCGCAACCCGCTGAAGTGTTTCCTGGGCATCCGGCGGACCTCCTGCTGCCTGCTCACCATCAGCAACATCACCCGGCGCAACGGCGGATACCACCTGCTGCGGGCCATCAATGAGGTACGCAACGCAAGCGGGCTCACTGATCCGTTGCTGGTGGTCACCGAGAGCCAGCGGGTGCCGCCGTTCGCCGAACCGCCCGACGGCATCGCCCCGGTTTCCGACGCCTGGGCTGCCTACCTGGACTGGACGCTCCAGGGCGACCCGACACAGGCGGCGAGGGCCTGGTACCTACCCCTGAGGGTGCCCCCAACCCCGAACGATCCCGAGCAGCGGCGCCGGCTCGACCGCTTGCTGCGGGCGGCGCCGTGGCTCGAAGCGCCGCCCGACCCGCCGTTGGCCAGGGCCGCCAGGATCGGCTCCGCGGCGCTGGTGGTGGCCGCCGGCGCGTACAGCTATGCCTGGTGGAGCCAGGCGCACTGCGGCAACGGGCTGAGCTGGCCCGGCCTGCGACCCACGGTGTCCTGGGTGGGCAGCGAGTGCGTGGGCGTCTCGGCGGACCTCACCGTGCTGTTCAGCCCGCTCGGCCCGGAGACCGAGCGGTTGGCCAGGGACGTCGCCACGCTGAACGCCGAGGTGGACGACCGGCAAGACGAACAACCCACCAGGCCGGTCATCACCCTCGCCTACCTCGGCGCGTTGAGCGCCCCGGGTCCGAACACCGGCGCGTTGACCGCGGAGATCGAGGGGCTGAAAGGAGTGGCGGTCGCGCAACGTAGGGCGCTCGACTCGACGGCGAGCACCGACCCGCTGGTCAAGGTGATCATGGCGAACGCGGGCCAGCGGATGGCCAGCGGACACCTGGTCGCCGACATCATCGGCGGGCTGGCCAGGAAAGACCCGACCTTGGTCGGCGTGGTGGGCCTCAACGAGAGCTACCGGGAAACCGCCAGCACCGTCAACGCGCTCGCCGGCCACGGGATACCGACCGTCGCCGCCACCGTGTCCACCGACAGCTTCGCCCGCGACCTGCCCATGTACTTCCAGATCGCCCCGCAGAACAGGCGGGAAGCGGCGGTGGCCGCCGCCTACGCCTCGGCGCACACCGGCCCCGGCCAGGAGCGCTCGGTCCGCATCTACTTCAGCGACAACACGTCGGACGTCTACAGCTCGAACCTGGCCGAGGATGCCCGCGAGGCGTTCAAGGCGGTCGGGTTCGACGTCACGACGATCTCGTTCACGCCCGATGGGAACGACCCGCCGGCCGCCGCCGCCCCCGCCGATCGTCACGTGGTCAACGCGGGCGCCGCGGGCGCCGACTCGTGCGGCTACCGAGGCGTGGCGTTCTACGCGGCGCGGCCGATGCCGGACTTCGGATCCTTCCTGGCCACCGCCAAGAACTGCCAGCCCTTCCAGCCGCGAATCCTGGCCGCCGACGACACCACGCGCTACGTCGCCAACGATCAGGCCCGCGAGCTGTACCCGTCGATCGCGTTCGACTACCTGGCGTTCGCGGTCACGCTCCCGTCCCAGGCGGCGGCCACCCCGGAGCAGGATTTCTACAACAGCTACGGCCGGTTGTTCCCCGCCCTGCCCGGTGCCGGGGAGTCACTGGACGGACACGCGGCGCTCGCCTACGACGCGGCCGAAACGTTCATCGCCTCGGCCCGCCAGCTCAGCTCCAGGCCCCAGCCGGTGCCGATCTCCCCGGGGACGGTGGCGGGGCGGATCAGCTCGATCACCGCTCCGGGTCTGCGCGGGGCATCCGGATACATCGACTTCGGCGGCGAGGTCGACCGTCACGTGCCCGTCGACAAGGCCGTCATGGTGCTGCGAGTCCGGGGCGGGAAGGTGGAGCAGGAGAGCAAGATGAACTACTGCGGACCTCCCAAGCCCATGGAGCCTCGGACGCTGGACTGGTGTCCTCATGAGACGCCGAAGCCGCGATGAGCACCTCGGCCGGGTTCAGCGGATGGCGCTGAGGTAGCGGGCGGTGGTCCAGCGCTGGGCCAGGCGGCCGAGGGGGCCGGCGAGCTTGGCGTACCAGGTCGCCGGGCGGGAGAACGCGAGCACGGTGACCCAGACGTCGCCGGAGTCGTCCCGGGTGACCAGGAAGGCCTCCTCGCCGCGCACCGGGTGGCCGGGCAGGGTGCCGTATCCGAACCCGGCGTGGCGGTCGTCGTCCAGCCGCCAGACCACCCGGCACGGTGTGACCAGCGGGACCGGCCCGAGGCGGGTGATCACCAGCGCGGTGCGGCCCTCCTCCGGCCGGACCTCGGGCGGGTACAGCTCACCGCCGGCCCGGTGCTGCATGCCCCAGCCCAGCACGACCTCCCTGGCCTGGGCGAACGCCGTGTCGCCGTGGCCGGCCCTGACGGTGCGTCGCAGGTAGTGGTAGCCGGCGGGCGGCTCGTCCTTCTCACCGAGGGCCAGCGGCTTGGTCGCGCCCACCTCGGGGTAGGTGGGCGTGGCGGCGCGGTCGGTCGGGTAGCGCCGCGCCCATCGCCGGTCCGCGTTCGTCCGGGTCATCGCCAGCCCTCAGCATCCCGCCGGGGTGCGCCCCTCGTTGAGCGCGGTCAGCGAGCTCACCGCCTCGGCGAGGGTGGCCACCTTGATCAGCTGCAGGCCCTCCGGTGCCTTCATCTTGGCCTCGGCGCAGTTGGCGGCGGGCACCAGGAACACCGACGCGCCGTCCCGCTTGGCGGCGATCATCTTCAGCCCGATGCCGCCGATCGGCTGCACGCCGCCGGTGGACAGGATCTCTCCGGTGCCGGCCACCGCCCGGCCCCGGAGCAGGTCGCCCGGGGTGAGCTTGTCGATCACCGCGAGCGCGAAGGTCAGCCCGGCGGACGGGCCGCCGACGTCGCCGAGGCTGATCAGGATCTGGTTCGGGTCCTCCGGCTCGCCCTTCATCACGATGCCGAGGAAGCCCTGCGGGCCGTTCGGGTAGGCGCCCACCGTGACGGTGCCGGTGCGCACCTGGTTGTCGCCGTGCAGGTAGCCGACCGGCACCTGGTCCCCCGGCCGGGTGGTGGTCATGATCTGGTTGACCTGCGAGGGCGAGCTGATCTGCTGGCCCTTCAGGCTGACCAGCTGGTCGCCCGCCTTGAGCACGCTCGCGGCCGGGGCGTCCGCGCCGATCTGGCCGACGAACACCTTCACCGGTTCGTTCAGGTACGACAGCGCGGCGACCTCGGCGTCGTTCTCCGAGTTGGTGAACAGCTGGTTGTTCTCCTGCTCCACCTGCTGGTCGGACTTGCCGGGCGGGTAGAGGATCTCGCGCGGCACCAGTTGGCGGTCGCCGTCGGCCCAGAACCGCAGCGCCGTCATGGCGGTGAGCCCGTCGGTGACCGCCACGGTGGTCATGTTCAGCCGCCCGGTCGTGGGATATGTCGGCCGTCCGTTGATGGTGACGACCGTCTTGCCCTCGACCTCGCCCATGACGTCGAACGTCGGGCCGGGAGCCAGCGCCACCAGCGGTACTCGCACGGTGCCGGCCACGACACCGACCGCGAGCAACACCATCAGACCGATCGCAAAGGTTCTGGTGCGCGAACTCACCGGTTCAGCCTACGGCCGATCTCCGACGGCGGCGTCGGCACCGCCGCGTACCGTGGTGGTATGAGTGACACCCCGTTCGGATTCGGCCCGCCCGACCGCGATCGGGACCGTGATCGTGACAAGGACCGGGACCAGGAGCGCGCCCAGGACCAGGGCGGCGGTGATCCGGGGCACGATGATGGCCCCAAGGACCCGTTCGGGTTCGGCGCGCCGGGGTCGTCCGGCGGCTCTTCCGGCGGCTCGTCCGGCGCGGGCCCCGGCGGGTTCATGTTGCCCGGGATGCCGGGGATGCCCGCCGGCGGCGGTCCGGGCGGTGGGTTCGACATGGGGCAGCTCGGCCAGATGCTCAGCCAGCTCGGCCAGATGCTCAGCCACGCCGGCAGCTCGTCGGGGCCCGTCAACTACGAGCTGGCCAAGCAGATCGCGGTGCAGCAGCTGACCGGCTCCCAGCACACCACCTCGGAGCAGCGCAAGGCGGTGGCCGACGCGTTCGCGCTGGCCGAGCTGTGGCTGGATCCGGTCACCTCGTTCCCGACCGGCACCAAGTCGGCGGCGGCCTGGTCGCCGCGCGACTGGGTGGACGCCAGCATGCCGATCTGGCAGCGGCTGTGCGACCCGGTCGCGCGGCGGGTCTCCGGCGCCTGGCTGGACGGGCTGCCCGAGGAGGCGCGGCAGGCGGCCGGCCCGATGCTCGCGATGCTCGGGCAGATGGGCGGGCTGGCGTTCGGCAGCCAGCTGGGCAGCGGGCTGGCGCAGCTCGCCGGCGAGGTGCTGACCTCCACCGAGATCGGGATCCCGCTCGGGCCGGCGGGCACCGCGGCGATGCTGCCGGGCGCGATCGAGCGGTTCACCGCCGGGCTGGACCGGCCGGCCAGCGAGGTCATGGTGTACCTGGCGGCCAGGGAGGCGGCGCACCACCGGCTGTTCACGCACGTGCCGTGGCTGCTGGAGCGGCTGGTCGGGGCCATCGAGGAGTACGCGCGCGGGATCACGGTGGACACCTCCCGCATCGAGGAGATCGCCCAGCAGATCGACCCCTCGGACCCGAAGTCGATCGAGAGCGCCATGCAGTCCGGGCTGTTCGAGCCGCCGAAGTCGCCGGCCCAGTTCGCCGCGCTGGCTCGGCTGGAGACGCTGCTCGCGCTGGTGGAAGGCTGGGTGGACGTGGTGGTCACCGACGCGGTGGCCGACCGGCTGCCCGGCGCCGACGCGCTGCGGGAGACGCTGCGCCGCCGGCGGGCGTCCGGCGGCCCGGCCGAGCAGACGTTCGCCACCCTGGTCGGCCTGGAGCTGCGCCCGCGCCGGCTGCGCGCCGCCGCCGAGCTGTGGCGGACGGTGACCACCGAGCGCGGCATGGTCCAGCGCGACGAGGTGTGGGCGCACCCGGACCTGATGCCCGGCGAGGACGACCTGGACGACCCGAAGGGTTTCGCGTTCCGCGTACAGGGCGACGGCTCCGACCCGATCGCCGAGCTGGAACGCGCCGAGCGGGCCAAGCGGTCCGAGTCCGAGTCCGGCTCCGAGGGCGAGTCCGGCTCGACGAAGGAGCCCGGCTCCGACTCCTAGGCCGTCCCGCGACGGCGGGTGCTGACCAGCCCCGCTTCGGGCGGCACCTTCAGGTGCCCGCCGACGGTGGGCTGACGGATGCCCTCGTGACCGCGGTTGCGTCGGCCCGACCTGCCTGTGGACAACTTCCGACGGGCATCGGCGCGCGCTGCCATGCTCGGTGTTGTGACGACGCACTCGACCTCGGGGCTACCGCGCTCGGTACGGCCGCGGCCACACCATCCGGTGTTGCGCAGGTCCGCCGACGCGGTCCAGTTCGGCCTGCTGATCGAGGGCGCCGTCGAAGCGGCCGGGCTGACCCCGCCACTGCGCCGGATGCTGCGCGAGATGCCCGACGGCGCGCCGGTCGAGGAGCTGGTCGCTCACGCCGTCGAGCTCGGCGCCGACCCGGGCGATGCCCGTGCCCTGATCGCCGACCTGTACGCCGCCGGCGCGCTGCTCGATGTGGGCGGCCACGGCCGGCTGGTGGAGGCCCGCCGCTCGGCATGCGTGCTGCTCAGCGGCGGCGGGCCGCTGCTCGCCGAGGCCGCGACGGGTCTCGCGGCGGCCGGCGTCGGAGCGCTGCGGGTGGTCGAGGACACCAACGACGCACGGGCCGTGGTGGACGCCGTCCGGCGGGTCGCTCCCGGCGTCCGGACCGGCATCGGGCTGCCGCACCGGCGCGCGGAGCTGGCGGTGTTCGCCGGGCCGCTCCGGCCGGACCCGGAGCTTCACCGGGTGCTGGCCGGCCGGCGGGTGCCGCAGCTGGTCGTGCGGGTGACCGACGGCCTCGGGCTGGTCGGCCCGCTGGTGTTGCCGGGGCGCTCGGCCTGCCTGCGCTGCGGCGACCTGCATCGGGCGGCCCGCGACCCGTGCTGGGCCACCGTCGCGGCCGACCTGGCCGGCCGGGTCGGTTCGGCAAGCCGGGCCACGACGGACGCGACCGCCGCGCTGGCCGTCGAACAGGCGCTGCTCGTGCTGGACTCGCTGGTCGCCGTCGGGCGCCCGCCACCGACCCTGGGCGCGGTGCTGGAGTTCGACGTGCGCGCGGGCGAGCTGCACAGGCGCCCGTGGCCCGCGCACCCCGACTGCGAGTGTGGCGCGGCTCGCACCTGGCCGGGTGAACCCGCCACCGCCGCCCCGGCCAGCGACGAGCCCGCTGGCCAGGCGCGCACCGTGCCCGCCCAGAGGCAAGTCCCGTGCGAGGAGGTGGTACGACGGTAGAGAATCGATACGTGAGCGACATCCCGCGCAGCGGCGTGCACCGCACCGCGAAGCTGGCCAGCCTTCCGTTGGGCGTCGCCGGTCGGGCGGCCGCCGGCTGGGGGCGACGGCTGGTCGGCGGCGACGGCGAGCTGATCTCCGCACAGCTCTCCGCCCGCAGCGCCGAGCAACTGTTCGCCGTGCTCGGCGAGCTCAAGGGCGGCGCCATGAAGTTCGGCCAGGCGCTGAGCATCTACGAGGCCGCGGTGCCCGACGAGCTGGCCGAGCCGTACCGGGACGCGCTGACCAGGCTGCAGAGCGCGGCGCCCCCGATGCCGGCGCGAGACGTCCACCGGGTGCTCGCCGAGCAGCTCGGGCGGCGCTGGTACGAGCGGTTCGCCGAGTTCGACGACCGGCCGACCGCGGCAGCCAGCATCGGCCAGGTGCACCGCGCGGTCTGGCACGACGGCCGTGACGTGGCGGTCAAGGTGCAGTACCCGGGCGCGGACGAGGCGCTGCTGGCCGACCTGCGCCAGCTCGGCCGGTTCAGCCGGCTGCTGCAGCCGCTGATGCCGGGCCTGGAGGTCAAGCCGCTGATCGCCGAGCTGCGCGACCGGATGGCCGAGGAGCTCGACTACCGGGACGAGGCTGACAACCAGCGCGCGTTCGCCGCCGCGTTCAACGACGACCCGGACATCAAGGTGCCCCGGGTGGTGGCCTCCGCACCGAAGGCGATGATCAGCGAGTGGGTGACCGGCACCCCGCTGTCCGCGATCATCCGGGACGGCGACCAGGCCACCAGGGACGAGGCCGGGCGGCGGCTCGCGGAGTTCCACTACGCCTCACCGCCGCGCGCCAAGCTGCTGCACGCCGACCCGCACCCCGGAAACTTCCAGCTCATGCCCGACGGACGGCTGGCGGTGATCGACTTCGGCGCGGTGGCCAGGCTGCCGGAGGGTTCGCCGCTGGTGCTGCAGTTGATGACCCGGCTGGCGCTGCGCGGCGAGTCCGAACAGCTGATGGACCTGTTGCGGGCGGAGGGGTTCGTCCGCGAGGGCATGCGGCCGGAGCCCGAGGACGTGGTGGCCTACCTCGCGCCGTTCGCCGAGCCGCTGCTCACCGAGCGGTTCCGGTTCAGCCGACGGTGGCTGCAGCGCCAGGCCGAGCGGGTCGGTGACATGCGCAGCCCGGACTTCCGCACCGGCCGCGCGCTGAACCTGCCGCCCCAGCACCTGCTCATCCACCGGGTCACGTTCGGCACCCTGGGCGTGATGTGCCAGCTCGGCGCCGAGATCCCGATCCGGGGCATCGTGGCCCGCTGGCAGCCGACGATCACCGAGGGCCTCGACCCCGAACCGGAGGGCTGACCGCCCGCCCGGGGCCGAGGGGTGCACGGCGGTCTGACCGTCCGCGCTCCCAACCGAATGCCGGTCCGGACGGTCACCATCGTCGAGCGGTGTTCCGGCGATCGGCTCCGGGGGGCGGGCATGAGCACGGACGTGACGGGGACCGAGCCACCCGAGCCGCCAACGATGTCGGACGTCGCGCCGGGGCACGGGCCGAGGGCGAGACGCCGTCGGGTACGGGGGCTGGGGCGGGCGGCGGCCGGGCTGGTGGCGTTCACGGCGCTGGCCCATTCGCTGGCCACGCACCTTCGCGGCTGGATCTTGTTCGACTACGCGCGGTCGGGATACAGCGGCGCGATCCTGCCGGCGGTGCACGCGGGCGACGCCGGGGTCGGCGCGGCGACGGCGGTCGGTGCGGTGGCCGGCGTGGTCTTCGTGGCCTGGTTGTTCCGGGCTCGGCGGAATGTCGGGTCCGAGGCGCCGCCGCCCGTGTCGAGCACCGGCGTGCCGCGCGAGCCGGTGCTCGGCCCCGGTTGGGCCATCGGCGCCTGGTTCGTACCGATCCTCAACCTCGTGCTCCCCCCGATCGTGCTCGGCGACGTCTGGCGCGGCAGCCGGCCCACCGCGCGCCCCGGCTACCGGCTGATCATCGTGTGGTGGCTGACGCTGTGCGGCGCGCTGCTGCTGAACGCCGTGGCCGACATGACCCGCGCCGCGCCGGCCAACCAGCTCGGCCCCCAGGTCGCCGTCCCCGCGTTCGAGGAGGCCGCGATCCTCAACAGCGCGGCCGCGCTGTGCACCCTGGTCTCGGGCGCGCTGCTCGTGAAGATCATCAGCCGGGTGTCGCGCTGGCAGGCCCGGTGGTTCGGCGGGCCGGGCCGACAGCGCCGGAGAGGGTGGCCTCGGCGCGCCGTGACCGTGCTCGGCGTGATGTGGCTGCTGATGGTGGTCGGTCTGACGATGGGGCAGCGGCTGCTGATCTACCCGACGTTGGCGCCCCCGGTGCCGTCGGTCGAGGTGGCCGGGCCGACCGCCCGCGCGGTCACCGTCCACACCGAGGACGGGCTGGCACTGACCGCGTGGCTGATCACCCCGAGCGGGCCCGACCGGCACGCGCACGTCCTGTTCGCCCAGGGCAACGCCGGGAACCGGGGCGTCCGGGCGGGGCTGGCGCGCCGGATCGCGGACGCCGGGTTCACCGTCCTGCTGCTGGAGTACCGGGGCTACGGCGGGAACCCGGGGGTGCCGACCGAAGCGGGGCTGGCCACCGACGCCAGGGCCGGCCGCCAGTTCCTGATCGAGCACGCCGGCGCCCGGCCGGACCGACTGCTCTACTTCGGCGAGAGCCTGGGCTCCGCGGTGGTCACCGGGCTCGCGGCATCGCATCCGCCGGGCGGGCTGGTGCTGCGCTCGCCCTTCACCGACCTGGCCTCGGTCGGCGAGCGACAGATTCCGATCGTGCCGGTGCGGCTGCTGCTGGCTGACCATTTCCCGGTGATCGAGCAGATCCGGCGGGTCCCGTCGCCGACGGTCGTGATCTACGGCGGCGCGGACCGGCTGATCCCGCCGGCGCAGAGCGAGGCGGTCGCGGCCGCCTCCCCACACCTGGTGCGCACCGTCCCGGTGGCCGGCGCGGACCACAACGACCCGGCGCTCGCGGACTCCGAGGAGATCATCAGCGCGCTGCGCCAGCTGGCCGACGACCGGCGCGGCCGCTGAGCCGTCCCGCCCGGGATCGTGACCAAGCCGTGAGTGGCTAGGGGCGTCATAGCGCCCCTAGCCACTCACGGGTTCGGTCACCGACGAAGGCCGAGGTCATGCCGTCAGGCGGGCCCGCTCGGCACGCGCGCTGGCGTACCGGGCGAGCCACGCCCACCGGCGGCCGGCGATCAGGCGCCGGGCTATCCGGTAGCGGCGTGCTTCCTCCTCGGCCTCGCGTATTCGGGCTTTGGCGAGTGCTTCGTAGAACAACATCTCACGGACCCCCCGGTTGGTGGCGCCCTCGGACGGGCGCGGAATCGGACCTCTGTCTCGGACTTCGGCGCGCATCGACACCGGCGTCCTGGTCGGCGTTCTCATCGCCTGCCTCCTTTCTGTTCTTGCCTCATTCAGCCGGCGGGGCTGGCAGAGGCGCTCTTCGGTTGGTTGCTCCCGATCGGTGCGGGTCGCGCTCTGTTCTCGCCTCACTCGCCGGCGGGGCTGGCAGAGGCGCTCTTCGGTTGGTTGCTCCCGATCGGTGCGGGTCGCGCCGTGTGTCGCTCGTTCTAGAGCGGCGCGCCGGCCTTGGCCAGCTCACGGTCGCGGGCGAGGGCGGCCTTGCTCGGGCGGCCGCGGGGCCGCTTGCGAGCGATGACGCTGCCGCGCTGGAAGATCTCGCCACCCCACACGCCCCAGGGCTCACCCCTGCGCAGCGCGCCGGCCAGGCACTCGGCCTTGATCGGGCAACCCGCGCAGAGCGCCTTGGCCCGCTCCAGGTCGGCGGGGGCGTCGGCGAACCACAGGTCGGCGTCCTCGGCCTCCCGACAGGGCAGGACCGCTCCGGCGCGGGGTGCCGCGTCGAGCAGTCCGTCGAGGCCGTCGACGGGTTCGCCGCCGGACCTCGCAATGGCCGTCCCGCCGTCCAGCGGGACGTTCCGCACTAGCACTGGAATCCCTCCTCTTTCCGTTGTGCGGACTAACTCGGCAGGAAAACTGCCTGGAAAAACAAGAAGGCCGCGGTCCCTGTTACGGGTCCGCGGCCTTCGGTTCGACCGACTGAGCGTCCTTGATATCAAGGGCATCGCTCCGACGCGGACACGTATGGGGGCTTGGTGGCCTGCAGATCGGCCGCCTGGCCTTCGCTGACCATGAACTTCCGGGCGCGCGGCAGCCAGGTGACGCCCGCGTACGGCCCGAAGATCCCGGAGTGGTGGATCCGGAGGTCAGCGCCGAGAATCGTCACGTTCATCGAGGCACTCCCTCCTGGGCCGGGGCGGACGCGCGAACGCGTCACACCCGAACGAAAGCCGGGCGCGAACCACCCGGGCCAGATCACCTTAGAAGCATCGGGGTGCGGGCGGCAACCGACTTTTGTCCGGTTGCCCCGAGCGTCAACCTGTGCGCAATCAGCCGGCGACGTCCTCGGCGGCGACCAGCGCGAGCACGTCCCGCCCGTAGCGGTCCAGCTTGGCCGCGCCGATGCCGGGGATCGCGACCAGCCCGGCGGTGTCGGCGGGGCGCTGCTCGGCGATCGCGGTCAGCGTCGCGTCGGTGAACACCACGTACGGCGGGACCTGCTGTTCCTTGGCCGTCGAGCTGCGCCAGTGCTTGAGCCGGTCCAGCAGGTCGACGTCCACATCGGACGGGCAGTTCGAGCACCGGCGCATCTTGAGCGCCTCCGCCCCGAGCAGCGGCGAGCCGCAGATCCGGCACCGAGGCTTCGCCCCGCCCCGGGACGCGGCCACCCGCGCCGCCGGATGGTTGTCAGGGATCAGCCCGTAGAGAAACCTGCTGCGCCGGCGGCCGCGGCGGCCGCCCTCGGCGCGAGCCAGCGCCCAGGACACCGACAGCTGCCGGCGCGCCCTGGTCACCCCCACGTAGAGCAGCCGGCGCTCCTCCTCGATCTTGGACTCGTCGCCCTCGGCGTGCTGGATCGGCAGCGTGCCGTCCACCAGGCCGACCAGGAACACCGCGTCCCACTCCAGGCCCTTGGCGGCGTGCAGGGACGCGAGCGTGACGCCCTGCACGGTCGGGGGGTGCGCGGCGTCCGCCCTGGTGGCGAGCTCGGCGGCGAACGCGGACAGGTCGAACTCGGGCGTCAGCTCCTCGGCAAGGCCCACGAGCGCGCGCAGCGACTCCCACCGCTGCCGGCCGGCGGTCCCGGCGGCCGGCTCGTCGGTCAGCCCGTACGGCACCAGCACCTCGCGCACCACCTCGGCCAGCGGGCGCGGGTCGGCCGCCTGCTCGGGATCGCCGGCGGCCAGCGCGGCGGTGCGCAGCGCGGCCATCGCCTGCCGCACCTCGGGCCGGGCGAAGAACCGCTCGCCGCCGCGCACCTGGAACGGCACGCCGGCCTCGTCCAGCGCGCGCTCGTACACCTCGGACTGCGCGTTCACCCGGAACAGCACGGCGATCTCGCTGGCCGGCGTGCCCTCGCTGATCATCCGCCGGATCGTCGCGGCCACCGCCTTGGCCTCGGCGGGCTCGTCGTCGTACTCCGCGAACGACGGCTCCGGCCCCGGCGGCTGCACGCCGATCAGCCGCAGCCGGGTGCCGGCGACCCGCCCGCGCGCATTCGAGATCACCATGTTCGCGGCGGACACCACCTGCGGCGTGGAGCGGTAGTCGCGCTGTAGGCGTACCACCGTCGCCTCCGGGAAGCGCCGGGAGAACTCCAGCAGGTAGCGCGGGGTGGCGCCGGCGAAGGTGTAGATCGTCTGGTTCGCGTCGCCGACCACCGTGAGGTCGTCCCGCTCCCCCAGCCAGGCGTCCAGCACCCGCTGCTGCAGCGGCGTGACGTCCTGGTACTCGTCGACCACGAAGCAACGGTAGCGGTCCCGGAACTCGGCCGCCACCTCCGCGTGCGTCTCCAGCGCGGCGGCGGTGTGCAGCAGCAGGTCGTCGAAGTCGAGCAGCCGGGCGGACTCCTTGACCTTCTCGTAGCCGGCGTACACGGCGGCCACCAGGTCGGCGGCGGCCGGGATGTCCCGACGCACCCTGGCCACCTCGGCCGGGTACCCCTCGGGGGTGATCAGGCTGGCCTTCGCCCACTCGATCTCGCCGGCCAGGTCGCGCAGGGACTCGGCGTTGGTCTCCGCGCCCACCTTGTGCGCCGCCTGGCCGACCGCGCGCAGCTTGCCGTCCAGCAGCTGCCACGGCGCATCGCCGACCACCCTCGGCCAGAAGTAGCGCAGCTGGCGCAGCGCGGCGGCGTGGAACGTGCGGGCCTGCACGCCGCCGACCCCGAACGCCCGCAGCCTGGTCCGCAGCTCGCCGGCGGCGCGCGCGGTGAACGTCACCGCGAGCACCTGACCAGGGGCGACGTGCCCGCTGCCGACCAGGTGCGCGATCCGCCTGGTGATCGTGCGGGTCTTGCCGGTGCCCGCGCCGGCCAGGACGCAGACCGGCCCGCGCGGCGCCGTCACGGCCGCCCGCTGGTCGGCGTCGAGCCCGGAGCGCGCGCTGGGGTCGACGTCCGTGGTCTGCGAGGGGGCGGCCATGGCCGTCATCTTCTCAAGACGTACCGCTCGCGCGTCGGAGGCTGTCCACAGCGAAGCGGGCGGGTCCGGTGCCGACCATGCGGGAGAAGTGGCGCGACAGGTGCGCCTGGTCGTAGAAGCCGGCGGCGGTGGCGACCTCGGCCGGGCGCAGGCCGTCCAGCAGCAGCCGGCGGGCCAGCTCGATGCGCCGGCCGGTCAGGTAGCGGTGCGGAGGCAGGCCGAAGCGGCGGGTGAACGCCCTGACCAGGTGGGTGGGGTGGGCGTGCAGCAGCTCGGCGGCGGCGTCCAGGGTCAGGCCGTCCACCACGTGCGCGTCCAGCAGGTCGCGCAGCCGCTCGGCCAGGCCGGGGTCGCGGACCGCCGCCGGTCCCGTCACCGCCCGGCGCAGCTGCTGGTCGAGCCGCTCGCGGATGAGGGAGAGCCTGCTCTGCGCGGCCAGCTCCTCCCCCGGCTGGGCCAGCGCGCGATGCAGCTGGTGGATGCGATGCCGCAGCACCGGGTCAGACCAGCCGGGGCGGTCCACGGCGGCCCCGATCAGGTCCAGCGGCAGTTGTTCGCTGTCCAGGTAGAGGACCCGCTTGCGGAAACCGTGCGGGGTGGCGGCCCTGCCGTCGTGCGCCACGTGCGGCGGCAGCAGGGTGACCTGTGTGCGTAGCGCGCCGTGCAGGTGTAGGTCGAGGTCGAACTGGACGGCCCCGTCGTCCACGATGAGCAGCGCCCAGGCGTCGTGGGTGTGCATCGGGTACACGTGCTCCACGAAGTGGGCGTGGAACACCTCGGCGACTCCCGGCACGGCCGGACGCCATGCGGTGACCCGTTCGGCGGGGGCGCTCACGTCAAGAACGTACAAGACCCGCGCGCCTGCTATCGGCCATCGTGGCCGTCGTGAGGTTCGACACGAAGATCGCGGTCCTGCTGCGCGACGAGCTGGCCACCTGGCAGCGGCTGAACGTGACGACGTTCCTGGTCAGCGGCCTGGCCGCGACCGACCCCGAGCTGGTCGGGGAGCCGTACGCGGACGCCGACGGCACCGCGTACCTGCCGATGTTCCGCCAGCCCGTGCTGGTCTTCGCCGGGTCCAAGGAGGTCCTCACCTCGGCGCACGCACGGGCGCTGGCCAGGAACGTGCCGCTGGCGGTGTTCACCTCCGACCTGTTCGCCACCGGCAACGACACCGACAACAGGGCCGCCGTCCGCGCGGTCCCCCGCGACCAGCTCGACCTGGTCGGAATGGCCCTGCACGGCCCGCGCAACGCCGTCGACAAGATCCTCAAGGGCGCGCGGTTGCACGGGTGACCCTGGGTTGGAACACCGGCCGGGCGTCGTGTTGTTGTAGGTGTCATGAGCGAACTGACGATGTACTCGACCACGTGGTGCGGCTACTGCCGGCGGCTGAAGCTGCAGCTCGACGAGGCGGGCATCGCCTACCGCGAGGTGGACATCGAGCGCGACCCGGAGGCCGCCGCGTTCGTCGAGGGTGTGAACGGCGGCAACCAGACGGTCCCCACCCTGCGCTACCCGGACGGCAGCACCGCGACGAACCCCAGCTTCGCCGAGGTCAAGGCCGCGCTGGCGGCCGCTTAGACAACCCGAACGCGGCCCGGTCCGGCACCGGGACCACCGCGCTGCGCGCCGAGCTGAGGTCCATCCCCGGAATCGCACCGGCCACCATGGCGCCGGGCGTCCCCTGAATCGTCACGCAAATTGGGGCAAAGGTATTCACGACGCGTCCCGATTCGCCGAAAGAGCCACCCGCAAATGGTCAAAATAGAGTGCACTGACATCCCAGATGACGCCGCAAATAGCAGGTGACACTACGGGGGACATCGCTCACCAGTGGAGTGACGAGGCCAGATTTCGGCTACCCCAGGTCGCGAGCTAAACCCGACACCACCCGAAAGAATGCTCGATCACCCCGTTGGCATCACCCCTCTCGGTGATCTTTGGAAATGCAGTGTAGGTGGCGTGGACAACGCCATCGGAATAGCACTAAAACCTGTCTCTCCGGTCGGGACGACACGCGCCTCGACCGTCGATTGGAGAGGGAACAAATGATTCGCAAGGTTGGACAGCGGGCCGCCGTTGTCGTCGCCGCGACCGCCCTGGCGGCCAGCGGGTCCATGCTGTTCGGGGCGACCGCTTTCGCTCACGGCAAGGGAGGCCAGAACGGGAGCAACCACTTCACCGGCGGGTCCGGCGGCAAGGGCGGCACCTCCCAGGCGTGGTGCCTGATTCCGATCGCCGGTGGCCTCGGAATCCTGGGCAGCGGCTCCGCCGCCGACAACTCGCAGTGCAACGCTTCGACCAGCGGCGGTTCCGGCGCGCCTGGCGTGTCCTACTGACCCGTTCGCAACCGCCTCAGCGGTGAGGCTGGCTCGGTGGTAGCGGCCCCCGGATGCATCGGGGGCCGCTACCGCTTCCCAGCGTGACATACCTCACCGCCAATTCCGAAAGAAATCACCCGAGAAATCATCACCATCGGTCGGATCCGTGAACGGCCGTGCACCGAAACGAAACGGAAAGTCATTCGTCCACGTGCGTCGGGGTCACCCGGGCCGTGAGTGGTTAGCGTTGTCATAGCAACGCTAACCACTCACGGGTCAGGTGATCGACGTGTCGCCGTGGCTGGTGAGGAGCTTGCGGAGCAGGTCGGCGAGCTGGGTGCGTTCGTCGGCGGTGAGCGCGGCGAACTGGCGCGCCTCGTTGGCCAGGTGACCGTCGAACACCTCGTCGAGCAGGGTGCGGGCGCGGTCGGTGAGGTGGACGAGGACCGAGCGGCGGTCGCCGGTGCCGGGGCGCCGCTCGATCATGCCGTTGGCCTCCAGCCGGTCCAGCCGGTTGGTCATGGCGCCCGAGGTGACCATCACGGCCTTCAGCAGCGCGCCTGGTGTCAGCGCGTACGGCGGGCCGGAGCGGCGCAGCGTGAGCAGCACGTCCGTCTCCCACAGCTCCAGGCCGTGGCCGGCGAAGTACTCCTTGAGCTCGCGCTCCAGCACCCGGTTCAGCCGCTGGACGCGACCGATCAGGCCCATCGGCCACAGCGCGTCCGCCCGGTCCGGCCGCTCCCGCCGCCACAGCTCGACGATCTGGTCCACCGCGTCGGCCATGTGTCCTTACTCTCTCTACGTCAAGAAGTTTGACGTCGTGATACACGACGTGGTGCCATATGTCTCGACGTTGAGATTATCAAGAGGGGGCACACCGTGACCGTCCAGTCCACCGCCCGGGTATCGGCGACCCGGTCCACACCGGTCGCGTCGACGCCGTCCGCCTCGCTCGCCGACCGGCTGTTGACCATGCTCGCCCCGGCCAGCTGGGGCACCACGTACGTCGTCACCGCCACCCTGCTGCCCCCGGACCGGCCGCTGCTCGCCGCCGCGCTGCGCGCGCTGCCCGCCGGCCTGCTGGTGTTGGCGCTGGTCCGGCGGCTGCCACCGGAGCGGGTGTGGTGGTGGCGGTTCCTGGTGCTCGGCGTGCTGAACTTCGCCGGGTTCTTCCCGTTGCTGTTCTTCGCGGCCTACCGGCTGCCGGGCGGGGTCGCGGCCACCATGTCCGCCACCCAGCCGATGATGGTGGCCGGGCTGGCCTGGCTGGTGCTGCGCACCCGGACGCCGGCGCGACAGCTGGTGGCCGCGGTCGCCGGCGTGGGCGGGGTGGCGCTGCTGACCCTCACCGCCGCCGCCCGGCTGGACGCGCTGGCGGTGGTGGGGATGCTGGTCGCAGTGGCGATGGTCAGCGCGGGCATCGTGCTGGGCAAGCGCTGGGGCAGCCCTGGCTCGCCGCTGCTGAGCACCGGCTGGCAGATGACCCTGGGCGGGCTGGTGCTGGCGCCGTTCACGCTCGCCTTCGAGGGGCTGCCCGAGTCGCTGAGCCTGGCCAACATCGCCGGCTACGGCTACCTGGCCACCGTCGGCGGCGCGCTGGCCTACGTGTTCTGGTTCCGAGGCATCGAGCGGCTCTCGCCCACGTCGGTGTCGCTGAGCACGCTGGTCGGGCCGCTGACCGCGACGGTGGCGGGCCTGGTGGTGCTCGGCCAGACGCTCACCGGGTGGCAGCTGCTCGGGCTCGCGATCGCGCTCGGCGCGCTGGTCGTCGGCCAGGGCGTGGGCCGGGGCCTGCGCCTGCGTCGACGTCGACCGAGCTAGTCGGCGACCAGCACGTTTCTTCCCGTCCGGGCGTGTGCGCTCGCCCCGCGCTCCTGCTGGCGGCGCACCAGCCACCGGCCGGGCGCCACCCCGCTCGCGCCGTGCTCGGGGTGCACGAGGTAGGCGGGCGCGGTGTTCTCGAACAGCGCGATGGCCAGCCGGAGTGGGTCCTGGACGTCGGGCGTCTCCCGGCAGGTGCCCGGGTCGGCGACCAGGGTGTGCGGGTTGTTGCCCGCCACCCCGCGCACCAGCTCCACCCCGTGCGGCGGCACCGGCAGCCACCGGGCGTACCCGTGCGGATGGACGGTGCGGACCATCGCCAGCGGCAGGACGATCAGGTCGCCCTGGGCCTGCGGGCCGTCGATCACCGGGATGGTGAGGTCGCGTTCGAGGTGGTCGAGGACGTCGAGGCTGGTGCGGTCGAGCAGTTCGGCCAGGTTCATCGTCATCACCTTGTGTTGTCGTCGGGGTCAGGTGCGGCGGCGCAGCCGCGCGTACTGGGCGCCGGTGAGCCCGTAGGACCAGCCGGCCGCGTCGACCGGGTCGTCGAACCAGTCGGGGACCCGCAGCCCGTACCGGCGGCGGGTGCCGTCGCGCTCCGCCGAGCCGTTGACGGCGAGCAGCAGCCGGCTGGGCGCGCCCCAGTGCTGGTAGGGCAGGTCGTAGAGGAGCAGCTCGCTGCCGGGGTTGCCGGGGTCGGCGGCCCGGCCGACCAGCCTCAGGCCGGCGTTGTCGACGAAGTCCGACCAGCCCAGGCGCTCGATCGCGCACCGGCGGACCTCGACGTTGCGCTCGGCGGCGATCAGCTCCACCGTCGGCGCCTCGATCACCCAGGCCGGCACCCGCACCCCGTGCCAGCAGTACACCGCCCAGCCGTCGGGGAACCGCAGCGCGGGGCCGTCCGCGTTGTGCAACAGCACCTCGTGGGGCAGGCCGCCGGGCGCCGGCTCGGTGTGCACCGCCGCCGGCCGCTCCGCGACCACGCAGACCTCGTCGCGCGGCCACCACCAGCCGCACGAGCGCGCCAGCGTCGCCCACAGCTCGAGCTGCTCACCGTCGGCGGCGTCGAAGCGGACACCGGCGAGGCGGCGGTGCGCGTCGTAATGCGCCACCCTGTCGACGTCGTGCTGGCCGTACCAGACCAGGCCGAGCCGCCGGTCCAGCTCCGCCCGCACCGTCCCGGCCACCAGGTCCTTGACCACCCGCCGCAGCACGCCGCTCACGCCCGCACCCAGCACCGACCTCGGCGGTTGGCCGGCCCGCAGCGCGTCCAGCGGGTCCGGCCCGGGCACCAGCCAGAGGCCGGAGCCGGAGCCTGCGCCGGCGCCGATGCGGTGGTCCAGCCGTTCGCGCAGCGCGTGCGCGAGCGTCGCCAGCCGGTTCTCCAGCGGCAGCGGGCCGGCGAAGTCCACGGGCGGTGCGTGCGGCGCCCTCGATACCGCGGCGGCCGGTGAGCCCACCCAGACGAACTCCGGCGGGGGCCGGTCGAGCAGGGCATAGAGGCCGGCGATGGCGTGCTCGGCGGCGGCGCGGTCGGCGGGGCCGCTGCGCAGCGCGTGGGCCAGCCATTCGGCGCGCAGGTCGACGGCGCGGGACCAGAGGTCGGTTGCGCGTTCGGGGTCGTAAGGGACGGCGGGGCGGCGGGTGCGCCGCCTGCGACGGGCGCTCACCGCGCCAGGGCGGACACGCCCTTTCCATCAGACATGTGAGCCATGGTGGCAGTGGCGGGGCGCACACCGCAACCCCGATGACGTGACACCCGGCGGAGTGACGCAGGCCATCCTCGCCGAGGGGTTGACCGGTTCAATTCTTGAGTTACATGATGGATTTAGTAAGCTTTTCGGGTTTCAGGCGCGACGGTGAGAGGGGTGGCGCGTGAACCAGCCTTCCCTGGTCCGCCGGCGCCACGTCGACCTGAAGCGCCTGTCCAGCGCGGCCTGTCCGGCGCGCCGGCCCCCGCTGAGGTAGCCCAGCGGCCTCCTCGGGGCAACGGCGATCCGCCCGACCCGCCTCGGCCCCCGACAGGAGACTCCCCCGTGTCCTCAGATCTCGCCTGGCCACCGGCCGGGCTGCGTGAGCTGGCGTTGCGACCGGACCGGCGCCGGTGGTCGCTGCCCCGGGGCGGGCGCCGGGGGCTGGTGGTGGTCGCGCTGCTCGGCGTGTGGCAGCTGGCGTCCTCGGTGGGGTGGCTGTCGGCGCAGACGCTGCCCTCGCCGGTGAGCACGGTGGCCACGGCGGCGGCGATGGTCCAGACCAGCGAGCTGGACACCGCGATGCTGACCTCGCTGCGCCGGGTGGCCGTCGGGCTCGGGCTGGGCGTGCCGAGCGGGCTGGTGCTCGCGCTGGTCGCGGCGCTGTCCAGGGTCGGGGAGGACATCGTGGACAGCCCGATGCAGATGCTGCGGACGTTGCCGTTCCTGGGGATCACGCCGCTGCTCATCCTCTGGTTCGGCATCGGCGACGCACCGAAGATCGCGCTGGTCTTCCTCGGGGTGTGCTTCCCGGTGTACGTCAACACGTTCGTCGGGATCCGGAACGTGGACGCCAGGCTCGCCGAGGCGGCGCGCACGTTCGGTGCCCGGCGGTGGCTGCTGATGCGGTCGGTGCTGCTGCCGGGCGCGCTGCCGAACATCCTGGTCGGGCTGCGGCTGGCGCTGGGCATCGCGTGGCTGGCGCTCATCGTCGGCGAGCAGATCAGCTCGGACGGCGGCATCGGGTCGGTCATGCTGCGCGCCCAGGACAACCTGCGCACCGACCGAATAGTCGTCTGCCTGCTCGTCTATGCGCTGCTCGGGCTGTTGTCCGACCTGGTCGTGCGCGCGCTGGAGCGGTCCTTGCTGACCTGGCGGCACGCCTTCGACGGGGGCCGGCGATGACGTCCACCGCGCCCGGCCCGCTGCGCACACCGGGGCTGTCGGAGCGCGCCGCCGTGGTGCTGCGCGGCGTGCGGCGCAGCTTCGGCGAGCGGGAGATCCTGCGCGGGGTCGACCTGAGCGTGGCCGAGGGCGAGTTCGTCGCGCTGCTCGGCGCCAGCGGGTCCGGGAAGACCACGCTGCTGCGGATCGTCGGCGGCCTCGACCCGGGGGCCGGCGGACGGGTGGCCGTGCCGGAGTCGGTGTCGGTGGCGTATCAGGAGCCTCGACTGTTGCCCTGGCACCGGGTGTGGCGCAACGTCGTGTTCGGGCTGCCCGGCTCGCGCGCCGAGCTGCGGGGACGGGCGCTCGCGGCGCTGGGCGAGGTGGGTCTCGCCGACCTGGCGGACGCCTGGCCCAAGACGCTGTCCGGCGGCGAGGCACAGCGGGCCGCGCTGGCCAGGGCGCTGGTCCGCGACCCCCGGCTGCTGCTGCTCGACGAGCCGCTGGCCGCGCTGGACGCGCTGACCCGGCTGCGGATGCAGCGGCTGATCGCCGAGCTGTGCGCCCGGCACGGGCTGACCGCGGTGCTGGTCACCCACGACGTGGACGAGGCGCTGGTGCTCGCCGACCGGGCCGTCGTGCTGCGCGACGGGCGGCTCGCGCACTCGTTGGCGGTGGACCTTCGCCGGCCGCGCGACCCCGGCGACGCCCGGTTCGGTGCGCTGCGCGGCCGGCTGCTCGGCTGGCTCGGCGTGGCCGGCGACTAAGAGAGGGAGTCAGCATGCTTCGGACGGTGCTCGCCGTGTTCGTCGCTCTTATGGCGGCCGTCTCCGGGTGCTCCGGAGCCGGCGGCTCGACGCTGCGGGTGGGCGTGATCGCCTCCGGCAGCGAGCAGGGATACGGCATCGAGAGCTGGGCGCTGCAGCGGGGGATCCTGGCGCGGCACCTGGGCGCGGTCGGGATCACGGACATCGCGTTCACCACGTTCCCCAACGGGCCGAACCTCAACCAGGCGCTCAAGGGCGGCTCGCTGGACATCGGCGTGCTCGGCGACACCCCGGCCATCTCCGGGCGCTCGGCGGACCTGCCCACCCAGATGGTCGGGGTCACCGTGCGCGGCCAGGACTCCTGGCTCATCGCGGGCAACGGGGTGGGTTCGGTGGCGGACCTGGCCGGCAGGACGGTGGCCACCCAGCAGGGCTCGTACATGCACCGCTACTTGGTCGGGCTGCTCGACTCCGCCGGCCTCGGCGGGTCGGTCAAGATTACGTTCCTGCTGGTCAACAGCGCGCAGCAGGCACTGGACAAGGGCGACATCGCGGCCTACGCGGCCCCGGTGCCGACCGCGCCGCTGCTGGCGTCCAAGGGCTACCGGGTGCTGGACAAGGCCAGCGCGCACCCGGGGCTGAGCGGCAACAGCTACACCACGATCAGCGCCTCGGCGGCCGCGAAGTACCCCAAGCTGGCGGGCGCGTGGAACGCCGCGCTCGCCGAGGCGGCGTCGGCGCTGAAGGCGAACCCGGCCGAGTACCACGGGTTCGCCGCGCGGACCAGCGGCCTGCCGCAACCGGTGATCGAGGCGGCGTATCCGGCCGCCCTGTACGGCAACCCGGCCGTGACCGGCTCCGACCTCGCCACCCTGCGCGGCACCCTGGACTTCCTGCTCGCCCAGCACCTCGCGGCGGCGCCGTTCGACGTCAACGCCTGGGTGGCGCCGGGGGTGGGCGCGCCGTGAGCCCTCGCCGGCGGGCGTCGGTGCCGGAGTGGGTCGACGTGCTGGTGCTCGGCGGCGGGCCGGCCGGCACCTGGGCCGCGCTCGCGGCCGCCGCTCGCGGGTGGCGGGTGGCGTTGGCCGACAAGGGCTACTGCGGCACCAGCGGCGCGGCCGCGTCCGGCGGCAACAACCTCTGGTACCTCCCGCCCGAGGGCGACGCGCGCGCCTCGGCGATCGCGGAGCGGGAACGGGCCGGTGGTTACCTCACCGACCGGGGCTGGATGGCGCGCACCCTGGCCCGTACCTGGGATGCGGTGGGCGAGCTCGCCGCCTGGGGGTATCCGTTCCCCGTCGATGACGGCGGCGGCCAGTACCGGGGCAGCCTGCAGGGGCCGGAGTACATGCGGCTGATGCGCAGGCGGGTGCGGCGCGCGGGCGTCACCATCCTGGACCAGGCGCCTGCGCTGGAGCTGCTCACCGACCCGGACGGGGTGGTGACGGGGGCGGCGGGGGTGCTTCGCCAGCAGGGTGACGGCCCGTGGTCGGTGCGGGCGGGCGCCGTGGTGCTGGCCACCGGGGGCTGCGCATTCCTGTCGGGGGCGCTCGGGCTCAACGTGGACACCGGAGACGGCGCGCTGATGGCCGCCGAGCTGGGAGCCGAGCTGTCCGGGATGGAGTTCTCCTCGCAGTACGGGCTGGCTCCCGCGTTCGGCGCCCAGACCAAGGGGTTGATGTACCAGTTCGCCACGTTCACGGCGGACGATGGCACGGTGCTCGCGACGGGGCGGAACCTGGCCGGGATGGTCGCGTTGCAACGGGCCATGGTGCGTACTCGGGTCTACGCGCGGCTGGACCGCGCCGAGCCGGCCATCCACGAGGCAATGCGCTGGTCACAGCCCAACTTCTTCCTGCCCTTCGACAAAATGGGGATCGATCCGTTCACCGAGCGCTTCGCGATCCGGCCGGTGCTGGAGGGCACTGTTCGCGGTACCGGTGGGTTGCGGGTTGTTGACGACGGCTGCGCGACGACCGTGCCCGGTCTGTATGCGGCCGGCGATGTCGCGTCTCGTGAGTTGGTGACCGGTGGGATCAGTGGTGGTGGCAGCCATAACGGGGCGTGGGCCATCTCGTCGGGTGGTTGGGCGGGGGCGGCGGCGGCCCGGTTCGCGGCGGGTCGGGCGGGTGGGTGGAGGACGGCGCGGCTGGTCGCGGCGGGTCGGGCGGGGATTCGGCCTCGGGCTCGGGGGGCGTTGGATGCGGAGGAGGTGGTGGCCGCCGTGCAGTCGCGCGTGCTGCCGCTGGAGTTGAACCGGTTCCGGACCGAGTCTGGGTTGCGGGAGTCGCTTGCGGTTCTTGATCCATTGTGGACGTCGGTATCCGAGGGGTTGTCGGCGGGTGGGTCGAGGACGCGGGCGCGCGAGGCGGCGGCGTTGGTCGCGCATGCCCGGTGGATGTACCGGGCGGCGCTTGCGCGCACGGAGTCGCGGGCGATTCATCTGCGTGACGATCATCCTCGTACCGACCCTGCGCAGGCTCGGCGTCTGCGGTGTGGTGGGTTGGATCGGGTTTGGACGGGGTCATGATTGAGGTCATCAGTGGGTCGCGGTGTATCGACTGCGATATCTGTGTGGCGGTGTGTCCTACGAATGTTTTTGATGCGGTTGAAGGCGGGCATCCGGTGATTGCTCGACAATCGGACTGCCAGACCTGTTTCATGTGTGAAGCTCATTGTCCGACCGATGCTTTGTTCGTGGCGCCGTTGGCGGGGCCGGCGCCGGTGGGGTCGGAGTTCGTGGATGAGGATGCGTTGGGTGTGGCTGGACGGTTTGGGGAGTACCGGCGGTGGATCGGGTGGGGGAAGGGGCGGCGGCCGGGGAGTCTTCGTGACCAGAACCGGGTTTTTACGGCTAGGTTGCGGTCGTGATCGTGCGTGCCGTCTTTTGTTTCGTTCGAAAATCGCTGGCGCGATTTCCGACGACCTGAGTTTGTAGGTTGCTTGGTGCCGTCCCCGGCTGGTGGCTGGGC
>NZ_JIAI01000023.1 GCF_000620785.1 Actinospineispora acaciae DSM 45401
CGCGTGCGGCGCATGCCCAAGGAGCACCTCGACCTGCAGCTCGAACGCATTCCGCTCGGGAGGTTCAGCACCCCGAGGGACGTGACGCGAACCTACCTGTTCCTGCTCGGCGACGACGGCTCCTACTACACCGGCCAAACCCTCTCACCCAACGGCGGAGACGTGATGCCATGAACGACCAGCGCGCCAAACCATGGGCCGACGTCATCCCCGAGCACGACCTCGCCAGCTTCGGGCGTGGTTTCGACCGGCAGGACAGGCCGCTGGCCGCGGGTGCGCGTCCGGCAGTCGTGGTCGTCGACATGGCCCGCGCCTTCGTCGACTCGACCTACCCGATGGGCTGGAGCGCGACCGGCTACCCCGGTGAGCCCACCAGGGACGGGTCGTCGAGGTGGTACACCGCGAAGTACCCTGTGCGGGCCCTCGACCGCCTCGAACCTGCGTGCGCACACGACGCCCGTCAGCGCGGCCAGGCGGGGAAGGTGCTCCTCGTCGCACCAGGCGTTGAACTCGTCCTCGATCGCGTCGTCGATGTTCATTCCGATGAGGTAGAGGGCGTTCGCGTTCGTCGGGGAGATCGCGCTTCGTACAGCCGGACGGATGCACTTTTCCCGACGATCCTCCTGGACCACGGCGACAGGTGACACCCCGATATGCCGAGGTAACCCTCGGTCCGGAGGGCTTCGATGCCGTCGAGGTCGTACAGGATCGCGGCGGTGTTCGGCACGCCCGAGGCGCGCGATTCTACGAGGACGGCGTGGGGGCGAGATCCGCGTCTCTGGTCTCGGGGCCGAGGCGGGCGCCGATCGCGGTGAGCACGCCGCTGAGGACGATGAGCACGACCGGGGTGTAGACGTACGGCATGATCGAGGAGAGCCCGAGCATGTAGAAGCTGTAGCAGGACGGGATGATCAGCGAGTAGCTGAAGGCCACGCCGTAGCCGGAGGCGCGCACCCTGGTCGGGAAGGCCTCCAGCAGGTAGACGGTGGCCACCCCGTATGGCGACACCGAGATCACCAGGCAGGCCGTGTAGACGGCCATGGCCAGGACGAACTGGTCGCCGGCGCGCAGCAGGGCGATGGCGGCGAGGAAGCCGATCGCGGACGCGGTCGCGGTGGCCACGCCGGACAGGAACAGCACCCGCCGCCGGCCGTGGCGTTGCCCGAGGTGGCCGAACACGAGGTAGCCGGCGAACAGCGCCACGTTGGAGACCAGCAGCGCGGCGGTCACCGCGTCCGGGTCCTGGCGCAGGTGCGTGATGAGCAGCCCGGACATCGGCGAGATGATCGCCTGCACGGCGAACCAGAGGCCGCTCATCAGCACGAACACCTGCGCCAGCCGCCGCGCGTTGGGCCCGGCGAACAGCTGCCGCAACGGCGTCGCCTCCGTCCGGGCGGCCGACTCCGCGCGCCACACCTCGGACTCCTCGATCGACCGGTAGAAGTACCAGAAGAACGCCACCCCGAGCAGGCCGCCGACGAGGAACGGGATGCGCCAGCCCCACTGGGTGTACGGCGAGTCCAGCCCGGCGGCGGGCAGCAGCGCCAGCAGCGGCAGGGTGACCAGCGAGATCGCGATGTAGCCGATCGGGTACGCGGCGGCGATGACGGCGCCGACGATGCCGCGCCTCGGCTTCGGGCAGGACTCCAGGGCGAGCGGGTTGGCGCTGGTGTACTCGCCGCCCATGAAGATCCCGCCGACCAGCCGCAGGACCATCAGGCAGGCCAGGGCGCCGTACCCCCACGCCTGGTAGCCGGGCAGCGCGGCCATCAGGAAGGTGGCGACGGTGAAGCCGGCGACCGCGATCAGCGTGGACGTGCGCCGGCCGATCTTGTCGCTGAGCACGCCGAAGATGGTCGAGCCGATCGGCCGGCCGATCAGGGTCACCGCGAACGTGAGGTAGAACAGGGTGGTCTTCAGCGCGCCGGAGATGTCCGCCGGCTGGAAGTAGTGGATGGCCGGGGCGAGGGCCACCACCGGCAGGTAGATGTCGAAGTAGTCCACGGCGAACCCGAGGAACGCGGCGCGCGCGGCCTTCTTGGACTTCGGGGGCATGGGTTCGGCGGCGGTAGGAACGCGCGCGGGGGCCTGTGTGTGCTCCATTGCAGTGAGGCTCCTGTTCGGGGGGTCAGGTGGTGGCGAGCGCGGCGTCCAGGTCGGTGCGCCGCGAAGCGATCAGGTCCCGCGCGGTGGCGAGGTCCGAGGGGCGGCCGGAGGTCAGCGCGGCTACCAGGCGGCCCTGGCGCAGGTACCAGACGGTGAACCGGCCGGCGGCGAGCGAACCGGTGACGCGCTCGGCGTCCCAGTCGACGGCCGGGCCGACGTACTCCAGCCGCGCCCAGTCCGCCAGGTCGGTCCAGAAGTAGGGGATCTCCCGGTGCGGGGTCGGGTCGCCGAGCAGCCCGCGCGCGGCGGTCGCGCCCTGGGCCGCGGCGTGGTGTTCGTGCTCGACGCGCAGCCGGCGGCCGTGCACCACGCTGTGGTACTCGCAGACGTCACCGGCCGCGAACACGTCGGGTTCGCTGGTGCGCAGGGTCTCGTCGCAGGCGATGCCGCCGGTGGGGCCGATCCGCAGGCCGGCCTTGGCGGCGAGCTTGGTGTCCGGGACCGCGCCGATGCCGACCACCACCAGGTCCGCCGGCAGCCGGCGCCCGGACACCAGCCCCACGCCGTCCACCCGGCCGTTGCCGGTGAACCCCGCCACCTGCTCACCGCACAGCAGCTCGACGTCCCGCGCGGCCAGCAGCCCGGCCAGGTGGTCGCCGACGCCCGCGCCGAACGCCTCGGCCAGCGGCGCCCGCTCCGGCATCACCATGGTGACCCGGGTGCCGAGCGCGGCCAGCGACGCCGCGACCTCGGTGGCCAGGAACGACCCGCCCACCAGCACCGCCCGGTCCGCGTCCTTGGCTTCCGCGCGCAGCTTGTGCGCGTTGGCGGGGACGCGCAGGTAGTGGATGCCGCCGGAGAGCGAGCCGGCCGGCAGCCGGCGCACCATCGCGCCGGTGGCCAGCAGCGCCCGGCCGTAGCGCAGCACCGTCCCGTTCGCCAGGGTGGCGGTGTGCGCGGCGGTGTCCAGGGACAGCACGGCCGAGCGGGTGTGCAGCCGGACGTCGTTGTCGGCCCACCAGTCAGCGGGGTGCACGGCGAGGTCATACGCCTCCGCGTCCGGGCCGAGCAGTTGTTTGGTAATCGGCGGCCGGTGGTACGGCGGGTCCAGCTCGCGGGTGGCGAGCGCCATCGAGCCGTCGAAGCCCCGCCGGCGCAGCTCGGCGGCGGCGGACGCGGCGGCCACTCCCCCGCCGATGAGCAGGACGTCGACGTGGGTGTCTGTCACGTCAGGCCTCGTCGTAGGGCTCGAAGTCGGACTTCGCGGCCCCGCACACCGGGCACACCCAGTCGTCCGGGATGTCCGCGAACGCGGTGCCCGGCGCGATGCCACCCTCCGGGTCGCCCTCGGCCGGGTCGTAGATCTCCCCGCACGAGACGCAGATCCACTTCTGGGTCAGCGACGCCGTCTTCATCTCACTCCTCCGTATCGTCTTGATCGGAGGGTTGTTCACGAATCGCCTTCGGCGATCAAACCGCCGATCCAGCCGCTCGGACGGACCTACGGCCCGCCCTCGCGTCAGGAGCGTAAACAACCCTCCGGATCGTCTTGATCGGAGGGTTGTTAACGAATCGCCTTCGGCGATCAAACCGCCGATCCAGCCGCTCGGACGGACCTACGGCCCGCCCTCGCGTCAGGAGCGTGAACAACCCTCCTGGTCGTCGGTACTGCCGCCCGCCCAGCGGGTGCGGCTGGGGTCGAGCAGCGGGGCGAGGTCGCGGTGCCGGGCCCAGGCCAGCGACTCCAGTTCGAGCGCGTCCAGCTCGACGGCCTGGCGGGTGCGCAGGTCCTCCACCCGCAGCGCGGCGCGGCCGGGGCCGGAGGCGCGGACGCTGACCGCGACGACGGCGAACTCGTTGCGGACCACCAGCCGGTCCGGGTCGGGCTCCAGCGCGGCGAGGATGTCGTCCAGCGGCATCCCCTCGGCGCCGCTCACGCCTTCGTGAACCGGCATTCCAGGTCCACCCGCCGCGCGCCGGCCAGCGCCTCGACCACCCGCTCCCGGTCGGGATACGCCCGGTCCGGGATGGCCCGCGCGGCCAGGCTCACGGTCACCTCGCCGTCGAACGGGAACGGGTCCACCGCGACCACTCCGGGCCGGACGGGGGTGAGCCGCATCTCGACCCGGGACCCGGCGATCCGGGACGGCACGAGCTGGATCACCCGAGGGCCGGGCGCCTGGTCGATGCTCTTCAGCGTGCCCGCCAGCGGCACCGAGGGGGTGTCCGCCGGGGTGATGTCGGCCAGCGAGACGTACAGCGAGAACAGGTCCCACACCTGCAGCAGGTCGTAGTGGTACCACAACCGCGCCTCGAAGTCGCTCCGGATACCGTCCTTGACCAGCGACTTCTTGGTCTCGGCCCAGCGCCGCTCCTCCTCGGCGACGTGCTTCTCCCTGATCTCGTCCAAAGGGGTGGTCATCGGCTTGATCCCGACGCCGCCGGACTGCATGCCCCACCGGTTCCGGTACAGGCCGGTCCAGTGCATGCTGACCAGCAGCCCGGCGTAGGCGTCCTCGCGGTAGATCCGGTCCACGCCGCGCTGGTAGAGCGGCAGGTGCTCCTCCAGCGGGATCTCCAGGAAGTGCAGCGGGCGCGCGGCGTCGGCGTTGAACAGCGGCTCAGCGTCGGCCTCGCGCCAGCCGTCGTCGTGGCGCGCGGTGCCGAGCCGGACGTGCTCGCGCATGGTCGGCGCGGCGAAGTCGGCGTTGCCCCAGCGCAGGGTGAACTCGCCGGCCAGCCGGCCGTGTTCGTTCTGGTCGACGAGGACGAGGTCCCCGCCGCGCCTGGTGACGAGCATGGTCGTTCCCTTCAGATCAGGAGGCTGAGGTTGCCCAGGAGGCCGTCGTTGTTGATCAGCTCGACCTTCTTCAGCGCGATCAGCAGCTCGCCGCCGTCGCGGCGCAGCCGATAGCGGTAGTGCCCGGCGTGCTGGTGCTGGCGGCCGGAGCGGTACTCGGCGACCAGGAAGGCGGCGTGGACCTCGAGCTCGGACCGGTGCTCGGCGACCACCTGGATGTTGGTCACCAGGTGCGCGGTGCGCGAGCGGGGTTCCTGCGCGTAGGCCAGGCCGCTGTCCAGCCGCCACACCCGCTCGGCGAGGAACTGCGCGTTGTCGTGGACGATCGACACCTCGCGGTTCGGGTCCGTGTCGTCCGCGCCGGAGGGGATCCAGTAGAGGGCGTCCGGGGTGAACAGCTTGCGCCAGCCCGAGTAGTCGCGGGCGTCCAGCAGCGCGGCCTCGGTGTAGAGGAACCGCTCAACCTCACTCATCCCCGGCCTCCATCAGCTCCAGCCACCGGCGCAGGTAGGCGCGCTGCGGCACCTCGTCGGAGGAGCGGCCGATGCGGATGCCGGCCTCCTCGTCGACCACCTCGCGGTGCAGCCCCCGGGCCATCAGCGCCCAGTCCGCCGAGCTGGCCGAGCACTCGATGCCCCGGGTGACCCGGTCGAAGCCGACCTCGATGTCGTCGGTGGAGCCGAACCCGGACGGCCCGTAGAACACCTCGTGGTCGCGCAGGATGCGGGCGCGGGTGGCGTCGTCGGCGTCCTTGGGCAGCAGCGGGTAGAGGTAGACCCAGGTCTCGTCCACCGCGCGGGGCACCACCAGCCGCAGGTGCGCCCCGACGAAGGCCAGGCTGGGGAACACGTTGAGGTTGAACGGGATCAGCTCGCCGATCGCGATGGCGTGCGCGTTCTGCCCGGCGTCCTCCAGCCGCCCGTACTCGTGCACCGCGTGCCCCCGGCCCAGGTCGATGCCGCGCCAGTCCGGGTTGGTGCGGACGTTCTTGACCCACGGGCTGCTCCGGCCGGTGCGGTCCTTGAGGATGTCCAGCCAGCTCTTGTGGGTGAACGAGAAGTGGTACGGGTCGATGGTGTTCTCGATCTGCAGCTTCCAGTTGCCCCGGTAGACCAGCTTGTGCGCGCCGGAGACCAGCTCGGGGCCGCCGTCGCCGACCGACGCGATGAAGTCCAGGTAGCGCCGCGCGTTGCCGAGGTAGGCCGGCAGCGGCTCGATGCCGGGATCCAGGCTGGCGAACACGAACCCCCGGTACGACTCCACGCGCGGCACGTGGACCAGTCCCATGGCGCGCTTGTCGAAGCCGTCGCCGTAGCCGTCGTCGAACGGCACCCCGACCAACTCGCCGGACGAGCCGTACGTCCAGCCGTGGTAGGCGCAGCGGAAGTACTTGGCGTTGCCCACCTCGCGCTGGCACACCGCCGAGCCCCGGTGCCGGCACCTGTTGAACATCACGTTGATCTCGCCGCCGTCCGCGCCCCGGTTGACGATCACCGGCTGGCGGCCGAGGTAGGCGGTCTTGTAGTCGCCGCCGGCCGGGAGCTCCGTCTCGTGCGCCAGGTACACCCACGTGTGGGCGAACACTTGGGCCAGCTCACGGGCGAAGATGTCCGGGTCGCGGTAGATCCGGCCGCTGACGTGCCAGTCGTCGGTGATCAGCGGCTCTTTCGCGGTGGTCACGTCACGCCCCTCCAGGGTCAGCTCAGGTCCGGCAGGACGATGGATCGGATGGACGTCGGGTCGGCGGCGTTGGCGTGCAGCGCCTCCTCGGTCCGCTCGATCGGGTAGCGGCCGGTGCACAGCCGCTCCAGCGGGTAGCGGCCCGACTCGATCAGCCGCAGCGCGGGCGGGACGGCGCTGCTCGGGCGGCCTCGGACCCCGCGCAGGGTCAGGACCTTGCGGTTCAGCGTGTCCACCAGGGCCTCGGCTCCCCCGCCGCCGCCCTTGGCCAGCCCGACCTGGACCACGGTGGCCCGGTCGCCGGCGGCGGCCAGCGCGGTGTCCAGCGCGGCGGCCGAGTCGGCGGCGTTGATCACCGTGTCGGCCAGTCGGCCGTCGGTCAGCTCTTCGAGCTGCTCGACCGCGTCGGTGGTCAGGACGTGGTCCGCGCCGAGGGCTTTGGCCAGCTCCAGCCGGGGTCCGTCCTCCGGGCGGCCGATCACCACCACGGTGCCGGCGCCGGCCTCCCTGGCGCCGATCACGCAGGCCAGCCCGTGCGAGCCCGGCCCGATGATGACGGCGGTCCCGCCCGGGCGCAGCCCGCCGACCGAGGCCACCCAGTCCAGGCCGTTGGACAGCGGGATGTAGAGCTGCACCAGCTCGGCGGGCGCGTCCGGGGCGACCTTGTGCACGATCGCCTGCGGGTGCAGGTACAGGTAGTCGGCGTAGCCGCCGTAGAGGCCCGACCCGCTGTGGATGGACTTGCCGCCGTACCGGAACACCCGGCACATCTGGTACGCCCCCGCCAGGCAGGACCGGCAGGTGCCGCACGGCAGGTACTCCTCGACGACGATCCGGTCGCCCTCGGACACGCCCCAGCGCGCGCTCGCCTGCGCCCCGATCTCCACCACGGTGCCGACCAGCTCGTGCCCGAGCACGCACGGCAGCTCGTAGAACGGGTTCACGCCGTGGTAAGCCGCCACGTCCGTGCCGCACACCCCGGTGGCCTCGATCCTGAGCAGGCCGTCGTCCGCGCCGATGACCGGCAGCCCGAACTCCTCGATGGTCAGCCGGCCGGTCTCGTGCAACACCGCGCCCCTGCTGGTCCCGGTCATGCGCGGAGCACCGCCTCGGCCTCGGAGACGTCCACCACCTGGCCGTACTTGGCCTGGATGTCGAACAGGGCCGCCTCGTGCGGGCCGGACGCCCTGTCCACCACGGCATCGCGCGGCACCAGCACCCGGTAGCCGTGCTGCAGCGCGTCCACCACCGTCGCGCGCACGCACCCGGACGTGGTCGCGCCGGTGACGACCACGCCGTCTCGGCCGTGCACGGCCAGGAACGCGGCCAGGTCGGTGCCGAAGAACCCGGAGGCGAACAGCTTGCGCAGCACCGGTTCGCCCGGCTCCGGCGCGACCCGCTTGTCGATCTCGGCCCACCGGCTGCCGGCGGCGCACTCCCGCAGCGCCGGCATCTTCTCCAGGAACGGCGCCGCGATGGCCGTCGACGCCTCGTCGTACTCGATCCTGGTGAACGCCCTCGGCACCCCGGCGGCGCGCGCGGCGGCGAGCAGCCGGGCGACCTGCTCGACCGCCTGGTCGACCTGGCCCGCCTCGCAGCCGAGCGCACAGTCGGTGTCGGTGAAGCCGTAGGTCAGGTCCACCACGACGAGCGCCGGGCGCCGGATCGGGGCCTGGCGCGCCCCGATGCCACGCTCCCGATACAGCTCGGCGGCAGTAACTGGCATCACACTTCGCTCCCGTTTCGTATACAACTTGCCACTTCTACAAGGCAGTCCGAACGTCTTGCGGCGAGCCAAACAGAATTCTATATTCGGTTATCGTGACCGCAGGCACAGCTCGTGTCAACAGGTAAGGCTCGATCGACCACTCACCGGCCGGGCGGCACACGCTGGATCGAACGACGACCGTTGTATACAGTTCTGCGACCGCAGGGACGCGAGGAGGCGCCATGACACTGGCCGGGCGGACGGCACTGGTCACCGGGGCGGCGAGCGGCATCGGCGCCGCCTGCGCGCGCCGGCTGGCCGAGCGGGGCGCCGAGGTGGTGGTGCTCGACGTGCGCGCCGAGGACGCCGGGAAGGTCGCCGCCGAGGTCGGTGGCCGGGCGCTGGTCGTCGACCTGGCGGACCTGGCCTCGGTGGACGACGCGATGGCCGGCCTGGACGCGGACATCGTGGTGAACAACGCCGGCATCCAGCACCTCGCGCTGGTGCACGAGTTCCCGCCCGAGGAGTTCGGCCGGCTGCTGGACGTGATGGTGCAGGCGCCGTTCCGGATCGCGCGGGCGCTGCTGCCCGGCATGTACGCCCGGGGATGGGGCCGGTTCGTGCACGTCACCTCGATCCGGGGGGTGCGCGGCGACCGCCGCAAGGCCGGGTACGTGGTGGCCAAGCACGGCGTGGAGGGCCTGTCCAAGACGATCGCGCTGGAGGGCGCCGAGCACGGCGTCACCTCGAACTGCATCAGCCCGGCCTGGGTCCGTACCCCGCTGACCGACGACCTGGCCAGGCGCCAGGCGGACATCCACGGCTCCACACCCGAACGGATCGTGCGCGACGTGATGCTCGGCGGCGCGGCGATCAAGGAGCTGATCGACGCCGACGAGGTCGCCGAGCTGGCGCTGCACCTGTGCTCGCCGGCCGCCCGGCACACCACCGGCACGTCCATCCCGCTCGACGGCGGCTGGCTGGCCGGATGACCGCCCAGGGAGGGCACGTGACACGGCAGTACGGCATCGGCGCCCACGTTCCGCGCCGCGAGGACGCGCGGCACCTGGCCGGGCGCGGCTCGTTCACCGCCGACCTGCGCCTGCCCGGGCTGCGCGAGGTGGCGTTCGTGCGCAGCCAGGTCGCGCACGGCCGGCTGGTCTCGGTGACCGGCCCGCCGGACGCCGAGCCCGGCGAGGTGTGGACGGCCGCCGACCTGCGCGGGCTGGCCGAGCCGCTGACCGCCACGTCGACGCTGCCCGGGTTCCGCGCCGCGCCGCTGCCGAACCTGGCGACCGGCAAGGTCCGCTACGTCGGCGAGCCGATCGCGCTGGCCATCGCCGACACCCGGGCACAGGCCGAGGACCTGGCCGGCTCGGTCGTGGTGGACGTCGACCCGCTGCCCGCCGTCGCCGACTTCCGGGCCGCCCTGGACGGCGCCACCCTGGTGCACGACGACTGGCCGGACAACGTGGTGGCCACCACCGCCGGCGACATCGGCGACGTGGACGCGGCGGCCGGGCACGCGGCGGTGACGATCACCCGCGAGTACCGGCTGAACCGCCAGGCGGTGGTCCCGCTGGAGACCCGCGCGGTCGCCGCCCACTACGACCGGTCGGCCGACCAGCTCACCGTGTGGTCGTCCACCCAGACCCCGCACATGATCCGCGACATGATCGCGCTGCAGCTCGGCATCGAGGGCCGGCGGGTGCGGGTGGTCGCCCCGGACATGGGCGGCGGCTTCGGCGCGAAGTGCTCGGTCTACCCCGAGGAGATCACGGTGGCCGCCGTCGCGATGCGGCTGGACCATCCGATCCGCTGGGTGGAGGACAGGTGGGAGGGCATGGTGGCCTCCACCCAGGCCCGCGACCACCACTACCGGATCACCGCGCACGCCGCCGCGGACGGTGAGCTGCTGGGGGTCGAGGCGGACATCGTGGTGGACGGCGGCGCCTACTCGGTGCACCCGTGGACGGCCACGATGGACGCGACCATGGCCTCGGCGATGGTCCCCGGCCCGTACCGCCTGCGGAACTACCGGTTCCGGACCCGCAGCGTGGTCAGCAACAAGACGCCGTCCGGGCCGTACCGGGGCGTGGCGCGACCGGCCGCCTGCTTCGCCATCGAGCGCACCCTCGACGAGCTGGCCCACGAGCTGGGCATCGAGCCGCACCTGATGCGGATCCGGAACATGGTGGCCCCGGCGGACATGCCGTACACCTCGGTCGCGAACAAGGTCTACGACAGCGGGGACTACCCGGAGGCGGTGCGCCGGGTCGCCGCGCTGATCGGCCACGAGCGGTGGCGGCAGCGGCAGGCCGCCGTGCCGCGCGACGAGCGGCGGCGGATCGGCATCGGGTACGGCTCGTTCACCGAGCAGACCGCGCACGGCTGCATCGAGTGGGCGTCGCGGGGCCTGGCGATCACGATCGGGATCGAGGGCGCCCGGCTGGCCATGGACGCCACCGGCAGCTTCACCCTCGCGGTGGGCATCAAGAGCCACGGCCAGGGCTCGGAGACCACGCTCGCGCAGGTGGTGAGCGAGGTGTTCGACGTCGTGCCGGAGAAGGTCACCGTGCTGCATGGCGACACCGCGCTGACCCCGAGGGGCGACGGCACGTTCGCGTCCCGGTCCATGGTGATGGCCGGCGGCGCCACGGCCGGCGCGGCGCGGGCGCTCGCGGACAAGGTGCTGCGCATCGGCGCGGTGCTGCTCGGCGAGCCGGTCGGTGACCTGTCGTTGCGCGGCGGGGCGGTGCACGGGCGGCGGGGCTGCGTCGGCTTCCCCGAGCTGGCCAAGGAGTTCCTGTTCACCCCGGACCACGTGCCCGAGGTAGAGCCCGGGCTGGAGGCCACCCACCACTACCGGCCGGAGGTGCAGACCGGCGCGTTCACCTACGCCACGCACGCCGCGGTCGTCGAGGTGGACCTGGACACCGGCCAGGTGCGGCTGCTGGACTACGCGGTCGCCGAGGACTGCGGCACGGTGGTCAACCCCGGCATCGTGCACGGCCAGATCGTCGGCGGCGTGGCCCAGGGCATCGGCACCGCGCTGCTGGAGGAGCTGCGCTACGACCCCGACGGCCAGCCCACGTCCACCAGCTTCCTGGACTACCTGCTGCCCGGGCCCGGGGAGGTCCCGGAGATCAGGATCGCGCACCTGGCGACGCCGTCGCCGTACACCGAGTTCGGCGTGAAGGGCGCCGGCGAGGGCGGCGCGATCGCCCCACCGGCCGCCATCGGCAACGCGGTCACCGACGCGCTGCGCGAGTTCGGCGCCGCCGTCACCGAGACGCCGATGACCCCGGCCAGGGTGTGGGAGACGCTCGACCGCGCGCGGACCGCGGTGATGGCCAGGTGAAACCCGCCGACTTCTGCTACCACCGCCCGCGCGAGGTCGACGAGGCAGTGCAGCTGCTGCACGAGCTGGACGACGCCAAGGTCATGGCGGGCGGCCAGAGCCTGCTGCCGATCATGAACATGCGGCTGGCCGAGCCGGCGCACGTCGTGGACATCACCGCCGTGGCGGCGCTGCGGGCCTGCGACACGGACTCGTCGTGCGCCCGGTACGGCGCCACGACCACGCACATGATGTTCGAGGACGAGCTGGTCCCTGACGTGACCGACGGGCTGCTCGGCCGCGCGGCGGCGGGCATCGGCTACCGGGCGATCCGCACCAGGGGCACGGTCGGCGGCAGCCTCGCGCACTCCGACTCCAGCGCGGAGTGGCCGACGGTGCTGTCCGCGCTGGACGCGGTGGTGCACGTCGTGTCGGTGCGGGGCGCGCGGCGGATCCCCGTGCGCGAGCTGCTGCTCGGCTTCTTCTCCACCGCGCTGGAGCCCGACGAGCTGATCGTCGCCGTCGACGTGCCCCGGCTCGGGCCGGACACCCGGTGCGGGCTGTACAAGCTGGCCCGCAAGCCCGGCGAGTTCGCCGAGTCCCTGGCCGTCGCGCTGGCCCGCCCGGCCGGCACCGAGCTGTGGCTGGGCGCCGCCCGAGCCACCCCCACCCGGCTGATCCACGCCGAGAGCCTCCTCACCGGCGGCGGACTACCGGAACTGCCCGACCTGGCCGACGCCGTGCTCGCCGACACCGGCGTCGGCGGGCATCCCGGCCAACTGCACGCCGTCGCCGTGCACCGCGCGCTGCGCGCAACCGAAGGGACGCCCGATGCCTGACGTCACGATCCGGCTCACGGTGAACGGCCGCCCGCGCACCGCCACCGTGCCCGCCCGCACCTCGCTGGCCGACCTGCTCCGCGACCACCTGCACCTCACCGGCACCCACCTGGGCTGCGAGCAGGGCGTCTGCGGGGCGTGCACGGTACGGCTCGACGAGCTGCCGGTGCGGGCCTGCCTGACCCTGGCCGCCGCCTGCGACGGCAGCGAGGTGGTGACCGTCGAGGGGCTCGACGACCCGGACGCCGACCGGCTGCGGGCCTGTTTCTCCCGGGAAGGTGGACTGCAGTGCGGCTTCTGCACCCCCGGCATGCTGGTGTCCGCGCACGACCTGGTGCGCCGCCGGACGGTGCTGGACAGGGACGAGCTCTGCCTGGCGCTGGCCGGCAACGTCTGCCGCTGCACCGGGTACCTCGGCATCGTGCGCGCGGTCGGCGCCGCCATCGCCGAGGGCATCGAGGCCGAGGCCTGACCGGCCGGGGGTCAGTCCGCCTGCAGCTCCTCCTGCCGGAGCATCGCGTGCTGCGCCGTCCGAATGTGCACCTTCATGATCATCTCGGCGGTGTCGGCGTCGCGGCGGCGGAACGCCTCGAGCAGCTCGCGGTGGTGCTCGATGCTGCGCGCCAGGTCGCGCCCGGTGTACCGGAGGAACGTCCGCCGCACCAGCGGCAGCCCCAGCACCCCGGTCAGCAGGAACCGCAAGCTGTCGTTTCCGGTCGCGTCCAGGATGATCGAGTGGAACTCGTTGTTCAGCACCGCGGCCTGCTGGATCGAGCCCTGCCCGCCGACGGCGATCACCCGCTCGTACTCGGCCAGGTTCGCCGCCAGCTTGCGCAGGTCCTCCTCGCCGACCTTCCGCGCGGCGATCGACGCGACGTAGCCCTCCACGACGGCGCGCAGCCCGTAGATCTCCAGCACCTGCTCCCGGTTCCAGGCCACCACCTGGGCGCCCCGGTTGCGCTCCAGCCGCACCAGCCCTTCGGAGTTCAGCTTGCGCAGCGCCTCGCGCACGGGGGTGCGGCTGATGCCCAGCGACGCCGCGAGCGACTCCTCCCGCAGCCAGGCACCCGGCGCCAGCTCGCCGGACGCCATCCGGTCCGCGATCGCCACGTACGCCCGCTGGGCCGCCGACGACTCCGGCTGGAAGTCCGCCGCGTCCGTCACGACCTGAGCCTATCGACAACGAAGGAGACGCAATGCCCACCCACCGCATCGGGCTGATCGTGCCCAGCTCCAACACGACCATGGAGACCGAGGTCCCCGAGCTGCTGCGCCGGCACTCGGACGCCGCGTTCACCACCCACTCCAGCCGCGCCGTGCTGCACACCGTCGACCCCGAGTCGCTGCACCGCATGGTCGGCGAGGGTGACCGCTGCGCCGCCGAGCTCGCCGACGCCCGGGTGGCCGCGATCGGCTACGCCTGCCTGATCGCGCTGATGGCCGAGGGACCGAAGGCGCACGAACACATCGAACCCCGGCTACAAGAGGTGGCCGGCGGCACGCGGGTGACCAGCAGCGCCGGCGCGCTGGTGCGCACGCTGCTGGAGCTGGGCCTGCGGCGGGTGGCGATCGTGACCCCGTACCTGCCGGCGCTCACCGACCTCGTGGTGGGCTATCTGGCCGCCTACGACATCGAGGTGGTCGACTCGGTGAGCCTCGGCGTGCCGGACAACCACGAGGTGGGCTGCCTCGACCCCGTCGCGCTGCCCGGGCACGCGCGGCGGCTCGACCTGCGCCGCGCGGACGGGCTGGTGCTCTCCGCGTGCGTGCAGATGCCGTCGCTGCCCGCCGTCGACCTGGTCGAGCGCGAGGTCGGCATGCCCGTGGTCACGGCCGCCACCGCCACCACCCGTGAGCTGCTGCGCGCCGTCGGCCTGCCGCCCGTGGTGCCGGGCGCCGGCGCCGCGCTCGCTCAGCCGGCGGCCGCCCCGGTGGTGGCCTCCAGGTAGCGCAGCGAGCTCTCCAGGCTGGCCTCGAGGTGCTCGCGCAGCACCTCGGCGGTGCCGTCCGGGTCGCGCGCCCGGATCCGCCGCACCAGCCTGGCGTGCTCGCGCGCGGCCGCCGCCTGCCGCGTCGAGTTGGGCAGGCTGTTCATCACGTACCGCTCGCAGGTGTTCCACAGCATGCACAGGTGACGCCGCAACACCCCGTCCCCGGCGGCGCCGAACAGCGCGAAGTGGAACTCGCGGTGCGCGTGCAACATCTCCTCCGACACCTGCGGCACCCGGCGCTGCGACAGCTCCCGCATCCGCTCCAGCCAGTACGACATGGTGTCCACGATCGCCACGTCCCCGACAGCCGCGCGCCGGGCCGCTATCGGCTCGATGGCCTGCAGGATCGTGAACGAGTCGCGCAGGTCGTCGACGCTCAGCTCCCGCACCACCGTCCCCCTCCGGGGCAGGTTGTCCACCAGCGACTCGGCCTCGAGCTGGCGCACCGCCTCGCGCAGCGGCACCCGGCTGACCTTCAGCTCGTCGGCCAGCGCGTACACCGGCACCTTGCGGCCCGGTTGGAGCTCACCCAGGACTATCCGGTTCCGGAGCTGCTCGGCCACGAAGTCGGTAATGGTTCCAGGCGTCTCCGCCTTCCCCATCGCTGACGCCACCACCACCGCCACTCGTCGGCACCACGTGTACGCGAAAAGAATATAGGATTCCGTTCCGCCGTGATCTGCCAGGCGATCTACCGGGCGATCTACCAGCTGAGAACCGTGCGGATGAGGTCGACGTAGAAGTTGCCGTTGATCGCACGGAAGAGCTGGAACGGTTCTTCCGGGCTGCCGACGAAGGGCCGCAGCGTCCAGCTCAGTTGGGTCCCGACCAGCGCGAACACCAGGCCCCACACGCGCAGCAGCGGGGTGTTCGTCGGCTTGCGCTCCTCGGCGGCCTGGGCCTGGCCGTTCATGGTCGCGACCTCGCCAGGGCCGGCGTGCTCGTTCGTCCCCACCGGGTCGCCGGGCTGGTTCTCGGCGCCGACCCGTGCCGGTTGCCGAGCGGGGACGCCCGGGAGCGCCGGCGGGATCGGTGACCGCGAGGACAGCCGCTCCAGCTCCTTCGTCCCGGCCACCATGAACCTCAGGCCGACCAGCGCGCTGACCGCCAGGATGGCCACCGTGAGCAGCTTGTAGAACGAGTAGGACGGCGCGGTGATCAGGAAGAACAGGCTGATCGGGGTGAACGCCACGCACAGCGCGGAGGTGACCGTGACGGTCACCAGCACCAGCGCCAGCGCCTGGGACGGCGACAGCCGGGCGCCGAAGACGAGGTTGAACAGGTACAGCGTGGGCAGGCAGATCGCGATCGTGATCAGGAACAGCAGCGGCAGCTTGACCGCCGAGGAGATCGACTGCAACCCGCTGTGCGACGCGCCGAGCACCGCGCCGTAACAGGCCAGCGCGAGCACCGAGCTGGTGAGCATCTGGACGATCAGCGCGGGGAGGCCGCGCTGGTCGTGGATCTGCTGCCAGAGCCCGGCACGGTCTCGCAGAATCCGTTCGATGACCAGCAGGTCGCTCGCGAGCTTCCGCATCGAATCCCCTACTTGTTCGGTTCGTCGGGATGGATCGTGGGGCGCCGGACCAGCTCGGCGAGCTCGTCGACGACGGCCGTGGTGCCCGCATCGTCGGGTGCCAGCCGCGTCTTGGCGAGCAGGTCGTCGATCCGCCGCTCGTCGAGCCGGTCGGCAAGGCCGAACACCGCGGTGCGCAGCTCCAGCACCCGTTCGACCTGCTCGGTCAGGAGTTTCCGGACCGCCGGCGGGACTTCGGCGTTGTGGCGACAGGCCGCCTGGGCGGCGACGGCGACGCGCCATTCGGCGGCGTTCAGGCTGGCCTCGTCGCACGTGCCGGCCAGCCAGCCCTGCTGGTAGGGCACGGTGCCCCGGATGTCGGCGATCGCGCGCCGGGCCGCGTCGAGCCGCTCGCCGACCTCGGGCAGTGCCGACGCGGCGGCCAGCTCGTCCGCCGAGACGACCTGGTCGCCCCAGCGGGCGTGCGCCGCGCGGACCGACCGCTGGCGGATGACCGTTCGCGCGGTGGCGGCCACCGCGAACAGCGCGACCAGCAGCAGCCCGGCGCCGATGAGCTGGAAGGTCCCGGGGTCGATGTCCCTCGGGTGCGCGCCGCTGGCCAGCACCGTGCCGCCGGCGGTTCCGAGCAGCACGGTCAGCACGCCGCCCAGCAGGATCGGCAGCGAGCTGAGGTCGCCGGGCGACACCGCGAGCAGCTCGCGCACACCGTCCGGCACCGACGGCGCCACGACGGGCCGCATGGCGGGAGACGCATCTCCGCGGCCGCTGACGTCCACGTATGGGCTAACGAGCCGCCGCCACGCAGCGTTACAGATCGTTTGCGCTGAGTCTTTCGCCGGCGTGTCGCCGGTAATATCGCTACCGATGCAGGAAGACCGCCAGCCGCCCGTGACAGGGATGACGCCGCGGGGTGCGGGCTGGCTGCCGCGCGGGTATCACCTCGAAAGCCACTCCCACCCCGACGGACAGCTGGTGTACGCGGCGGCCGGGGCCTTCGCCACCACCACCGGGTACGGCACGTGGGTGGCGCCCGCCAACCGGGTCACCTGGACGCCGCCGGGTTTCGAGCACTCGCACCGCTTCTACGGCCGCACCGACGCCCGCATCCTCGCCGTCCCGTCCGACGAGTGCGGCGCACTGGTGGGGCATCCCTGCGTGTTCGCGGTGTCGCCGTTGCTGCGCGAGGGCATTCTCGCGCTGACCGGCCAGAAGGCGAGGTCCGCCGACGCCGAGCGGCGGTTGCGCGCGGTGGTGATCGACGAGCTCGGCGAGGTGCCCGAGCGGCCGCTGCATCTGCCCGAACCGGGCGACGACCGGCTGCGCGCCGTCACCGATCTCCTGCACGCCGATCCCGGCCGGAACACGACGCTGGCCGAGCTGGGGCGGGCCGCCGGGACCAGCGAACGCACCCTCAGCCGCCTGTTTCGGGCCAACCTGGGCATGAGCTTCCACCGCTGGCGCACCATCCTGCGCATCCACCACGCGCTGTTCCAGCTCACCGACGGCGGTTCCGTCACCGACACCGCGATCGCCTGCGGGTGGTCCAACCCGTCGACCTTCATCGAGGCGTTCACCGCCGTCGTCGGCCAGACCCCGGGCCGCTACCAGGCCGATCTTGGCGGGTTTCCGTTATCGACCGCCCGGTTACCGGTGGACAGCAATCGTCGGTGAGGGCGAAGGTGAGCCCATGACTCAGGCAGACGAGAACACCACGGTGGTCATCGTGGGCGCTGGTGTCGCCGGGCTCGCGCTCGGCACATTTCTCCTGCGCGGCGGAGTCCGCTGCGTCATCGTGGAAAAGCACGCCCGCGAGCATGTCGAGAACCGGCACGCCACCTCACCTGCCACACCCACGAGTTCGGGTACGCCTGGCTGACGGTCATGACCGACGTGCCGGCCGACCCGCCGGCCGTGATGGCGGTGCACTCGCGCGGCTTCGCCGCACGGATCACCCGGGGACCGCAGGCGAGCCGCGTCTACCTGCAGTGCCCGCTCACCGACACCGTCGACGACTGGCCCGACGACCGCATCTGGAGCGAGCTCGGCGCCCGGTTCCGCACACCGGTGCCGAGGGGACGGATCACCACCAAGCAGGTCGTGCCGCTGCGCGGTGTGGTGTTCAGCCCCATGAGCTACGGCAGGCTTCACCTCCTCGGCGACGCGGCGCACCTGATCTCCCCGATGAGCGCGGAGGGCATGAGCCTGGCGCTGCACGACGCCGAGGTGCTCGCCCGCGCTGTCGTCCATCAGGTCGAGGAGAACGACCCGAGCCTGCTGGCCGGCTACTCCGACACCTGCCTGGCCCACACCTGGCGGCGGCAGGCGGCGGCGGTCTGGCTGACCGACACGATGCACGACTCCGAAGACGCCTCCTACCGAGGGGAGTTCCGAGAACCTCGTCCGGCCGCGCATCAGCCCCGAGGGTGCCGCCGCGGGCGCAACAGGAAAGGCAACATGAACCACAGGCCGACGAAGCAGGCGGCCACCGCCACCGTCAGCGGCAGCCAGACGTCCTCGTCCACCACCACGGTGAGGACCAGCAGGAGCGCCCCCACCATGGTCAGGAGCAGCGCGACCAGCCCGGCCAGGGTGCAGCCGTGCACCAACCGCACCAGCTGCACCTTCCTCCCGTGCTGGAAGTGCAGCCGATGCGCGGCGACCGGGGCGATCAACAGCGCGACCGTCAGCGCCGAGCCGACCAGGGTCATCACATAGACGCCGAGTTGGAACTCGTTGAGCTCGTTGAACCTGGGCGCGAACGACAGACCCAACAGGAACGCAAACAGAATCTGCACCCCGGTCTGGGTCACCCGGAGCTCCTGGAGCAACTCGGCGAAGTTGCGGTCCGCCCGCTGGAGAGGCTCCTCCCCACGATGCTCGGCGTTCCACCCGTCGTCTTTGCGCCCGGCCTTGAGCGGCGCCGGCGAACTGTTCATCCCACGGCCCCTCTCAGAAAAGATTTGAACTCGAACGAGTTACCCCCGACCGGGCGGTGTAAACCCCAGCCGCGGCGCCCGGGCGATCAGGAGGGCGCGTGCCGGCGCAGCGCACCGGCGACCGACTCGAGGTCGGCGACCAGCGCATCGAACGCCTCGGACCTGCCGTCGCCCGGGGTGCGCAGCACCGAGGACGGGTGCACCGTCGGCACCAGCGGCAGGCCGTCCTCCCAGTCCAGCACCTCGCCCCGGTGCCTGGTCACCCGGAAGGACGCGCCGAGCAGCGCCCGCGCGGCGGTCGCCCCGAGGGTGACCAGCACGTTCGGGCGCACCAGCCGCAGCTCGGCGTCCAGCCATGGCCGGCAGGCCCTGATCTCGTCGACGCTCGGGCGCTGGTGGATGCGCCGCTTGCCGCGCTGTTCGAACTTGAAGTGCTTCACCGCGTTGGTCAGGTACACCTCGTCGCGCGGGATGCCCGCGTCGCGCAGCGCGCGGTCCAGCAGCTTGCCGGCCGGGCCGACGAACGGTTCGCCCGCCAGGTCCTCCCGGTCGCCCGGCTGCTCGCCCACGAACATCGCCGACGCGCCGGCCGGCCCGGCGCCGCACACGGTCCGCGTCGCGTCCCGGTACAGCCCGCACCGGGTGCAGTCCGCCGCCGCCGCACGCAGGCCGGCCAGGTCGTCGATGTCCGCCGGGTCCCGGTCTCGGCGGGGCTTGGACGTCGCTGCCACGTCGACGGTCCTACCCGTCGTCGCCCCCGGCAAACCACGCGCCGGTTTTGGCGCACCGCAAGCGGGTATGGCTCGGGCCAGTGCACCACGAGCTCTGGAGACGACATGAGCGAGCACGGTCGGGACGCCAAGCAGCCGTCACCGTTCACCAGGCCCGTCGAGGCGGCGGCCGGGTTGCTCGGCGGGATCGAGGGGTTCGTCGGCGCGGCATCGCCACGGACCCGACGGATGGCCGTCTACGCGGGTACCGGCCTGTTGGGGCTGGTCGGCGTCGTGGAGTGGCCGATCGCGGCCGCCGTGGCGGCGGTGGCCTGGCTCACCCAGGACCACGAGCCCCCTCGGGCCACCGAGGCGCCCGCTCCGGCGAAGAAGCCCGAGACCGCGCGGAGGGCCAAGAAACCGGCCTCAGCGGGCTCGACCGGAGGCCGGTCCTCTCGCTGACCGGCGCGCCGCGTCGTTGTCAGTCGGCCCGGCGCGGCGTGCGATAGCTGCTCGCCATCGACCCACCGGCCTCGTCGGCGCTCTGCCCCCGGGCCTCGGCCTCGGACCTGACCCGCTCGTCGAGGGCCGCGTCCCGGTCGTCGTCGGGCCGCTCCTCGGCCAGCCGCTCGTCCAGCGGCCGGTCCTCGGCCTGTTCACCGGCGGTCATGCCGTGCCTGTCGGCCGCCGCCCACCTCTCCGTCGGGTCCATACCGGACTCCAGCGGGTCGGCCGCCAGCCGGTCCTCGTCGAGGTCCTCCGCGCTGCTGAGCGCCGCGGGGTCGCGTTCGACCTGATCGGGCAGCTCGTTGTCCTCGGGAGGGATGCCACGTGCGTTCATGTCGGGCGGCTACCCCGTCCTCGGCGGGCGAAACGATACGCTGCCGGCGTGGCAGCATCGCGTCCGCGGTTGTCCGCCGTCGAGCAGCGAGTACTCGGTGCGCTGTTGGAGAAGCAGCGCACGGTCCCGGCGAGCTATCCGCTCACCCTCAACTCCCTGCGCACCGCGTGCAACCAGGCGAGCAGCCGGGATCCGATCACCGACTACGACGACCCGCTGCTGCAGGCGACGCTCAAGGAGCTCAGGGACCGCGAGCTGGTCAGGCCGGTGTGGACCGGCGCCGGATCGCGGGTCATGAAGTTCCACCAGCGGCTCGAGGAGCACCTCGGGGTCGGTGAGCCCGAGCTGGCGGTGCTGACCGTGCTGTTGCTGCGTGGGCCGCAGGCCCCCGGCGAGCTGCGGACCCGGACCGCGCGGCTGCATCCGTTCGACGACCGCGCCGAGGTGGAGGCCACCCTGCGGGGGCTCGCCGAGCTGTCCGAGCCCCTGGTCGTCGAGCTGGAACGCAGGCCGGGCCAGCAGGATCACCGGTGGGCTCATCTGCTCGGCCCGCCGCCGGAGGCGACACCCCCGCCCGCGCCGGTCGACCGGGACGTGGTCATCGCCGAGGGCACCGACGCCCGCGACGCCCGGGTGCTCGCCGGGTACGACGCCGCCGCGGCCGGCTACGCGCGGGAGTTCTCGGGCGAGCTGGCGCACAAGCCGTTCGACGGCTGGCTGCTCGACCGCGTCGCCGGCGAGGCGGACGGCGGACCGGTCGCGGACGTCGGCACCGGGCCGGGGCACGTCGCCGCCCGGCTCGCGGCGTCCGGGGCATCGGTGGTCGGCGTCGACCTGTCCCCCGCGATGATCGACGAGGCCAGGAACCTGTTCCCGGACGTGGAGTTCGAGGTGGGTGACCTGACGAAGCTGCTGCGCCCGCGCGCCGCGGCGGGATGGTCGGCCATCACCGCGTGGTACGCGTTCGTGCACCTGGCCGCCTCCGAGCTTCCGGCCGTGATCGCCGGGCTGGCCCGGGTGCTGGTCCCCGGCGGGCGGTTGGCGTTCGCCCTGCACGCCGGCGAGGAGGTGCGCCACGTCGACGAGCTCGCCGGCACCCCCGTCGACCTGGACTTCGTGCTGCACAACCCGTCCGACGTGGTCGACGCCGTCACCGCCGCCGGGCTGGTGGACGTCGAGTGGTACCTGCGTTCCCCGCTCCCCGACGTCGAGGTCGCCACCGACCGCCTCTACGTCGTGGCGCGCCGCCCGCTCTGATCGGCACAGTTCCGGTCGAGCAGTTCCTGGTGGACGGCGTTGAACGTCCGGGTGAGGTCCGTCCCGATGATCGCCTTCGCCAGGTCGCCGTCGCGCTCCTCGATGGCGAGGAGCAGGCCGCGATGGCGCCGGACGGTGTCCTTCATGTCCACGCTCGGGAGGTTGTACCCGATCCTGATGTAGCGTTCCGCCGCCGCGCGCAGGCTGGCGATCCGTTCCCACAGGCTGGTTCGTTGCGAGGCGAGGTAGTGGACCTTGTGGAAGGCGCGGTCGGCCTGCACGAAACGGTCGGTGTCACCGCTGCTGGCGGCGGACTCCAGCTCCTTGAAGAACCTGCGCGCCTCCATGATGCCGTCGTCGTCGATGAGCTCGGCGCCGAGCTTCGCCGCAAGCTGTTCGAGGCCGATCCGCATCAGGAAGATCTCCTCGTACTCCCCGGCGGAGAGGTCGGCGACGAAGGCGCCCCGGTACGCGCTGATCTTGACGAGGCCCTCGCTGGCCAGCAGCTGCAGCGCCTCCCTGGCCGGGGTCTGGCTCACCCCCAGCTCGACCGCGAGGTCGGCGGCGTTGAGCTTGTGGCCCGGCGCGAACGTCCCGTCCAGGATCAGCGCGCGCACCCGGGCCGCCGCGACGTCCCGCGCGGTCTGCCTGACCTGGTCGGTCATCGGGGTGTCCTGGTGGCTGGCACGGTCGAACGGTACCCTCAGAGGAGATCCCGAGCGCGGATGAGCGCGGCGCGGATGATCTCGACCGCCTCGTCCAGGTCGTCCTCGCCGATGACCAGCGGCGGGGCGAACTGGATGACCGGCGCGCCTCGGTGCATGGCCCGGCAGATGATCCCGCCGTCGAACAGCGCGCCGGGGAGGAACTCGACCAGGCGCCTGGTCTGCTCCTCGGTGAAGGGCTGGTTCGTCCGGTCGTCCGCGACCAGCTCGATGGCCTGGAACATCGCCTGCCCGCGCACGTCGCCGACGATGCCCAGCTCGGTGAGCGTCTCCAGCCCGGCGCGGAAGTGCTCGCCGACGCGGCGGGCGCGCTCGACGAGGTCCTCCCGTTCCAGGATGGCGATGTTCGCCATCGCCGCCGCCGCGCTCACCGGGTGGCCGCCGAAGGTCAGGCCGTGGTTGAAGTACACGTCGGGCGCGGCGAAGGCGCTGGTCACCGTGTTCCGCGCGATCAAGGCCCCCATCGGGGCGTATGCGGAGGTCAGGCCCTTCGCGGTGGTGATGATGTCCGGTTCGCACCCGACGGCCCGGGAGCCGAACCAGGCGCCGGTGCGCCCCCACGAGCAGATCGTCTCGTCGGAGATCAGCAGCACGTCGTAGCGGTCGGCGATCTCGCGCAGGCGGCGAAAGTAGCCGGGGTCGGAGACCAGGCAGCCGCCCGAGTTCTGCACCGGCTCCACGATGATCGCGGCGACCGAGTCGGGGCCCTCGGCCTCGATGATGTCGGCGACGGCAGCCGCGGCCTCGGCGGCGTGCTCGCGGGCGGGCAGCGAGGCCCGGAAGGACTTGACCCTGGGGATGCTGACCGACCCGGGCACGAGCGGCGCGAACGGCTCCTTCAGCGACGGGATGCCGGTCACCGACAGCGCGCCCAGGGTCGTCCCGTGGTAGGCGCCCTCCTTCGAGAGGATCTTGTACTTGGTGTCCTTGCCGCGCAGCCGGTGGTACTGCCGGGACAGCTTCCAGGCGGCGTCCACCGAGTCCGCGCCGCCGCTGGTGAAGAACACCCGCTCGAACCCGCCGGGCGCCAGCGAGACGATCCGCTCGGCCAGCTCCGCCACCACCGGCGTGGTGGTGGCACCCCAGGTCGGGTAGAAGGCGAGCTCGGCGGCCTGCCGCGCCATGGCCCGGCCGATCTCGGCGCGGCCGTGGCCGGCGTTCACGCAGTACAGCGCGGAGAGCAGGTCGATGAACCGGCGCCCCTGGTCGTCGGTGAGATGTGCGCCTTCGCCCCTGACCATCGTCCGCATGCCCTTGGTGGCGCTCAGCGGCCCGAAGTGGGGCCAGACGTTGTGGGCGTCCCGCATCGGAACCTCCAGAGAGAGCGGCGGGGACTCGACGGCTGAAATTATAAAATAATCCCGCACCTCTTGCCACCGGCCTGACGAGATGAGATGGTCGGGACGTCGGCGTCCCGGTCCCGGATCGGGCGACGAACTTCGGGTAACTGAGTGTTAGTGCTGCTCAGACGAGTGTCTTGTGGACGGTGGTCGGCTGGTTGCAGCCGGCGGTCCGGCGAGGCCGGAGTGGTCATGGCCGGCAAGGATCAACATAGAAATTATAGTTTCTGCCGAAAGGTGGATCATGACCGCATCACTCGAGCGCCCGTATCGGGTGGGCGTCGACATCGGCGGCACGTTCGTCGATGTGGTCCTCCTCGACACCAGGAACGGGCGGCTCACCTCGGCCAAGCGGCTGTCCAACCCGACGGACCCGGCGAGCAGCGCGCTCGCCGGAATCGACGACGTGCTGGACCGCGCCTCGGGGTCGCTGGCGGACGTGCGCCAGGTCGTCCACGCGACGACCATCGGCCCGAACACGATCATTCAGCGCACCGGGGCCAGGGCCGCCTTCCTGGTCACCGAGGGCTTCGGTGACCTGCTGCAGATGCAGCGCCAGCTCCGGCACAACCCGTACGACCTCTCGTACCGCCGCTACGAGCCGCTGGTGCCGAGGGAGCGGGTCTTCCAGGTGCCGCAGCGGACCCGCGCCGACGGCTCGGTGCACCGGCCGCTCGACGAGGCGGCCGTGCGGGAGATCGCGGTCCGGCTCCGGGAGCTCGAGGTGTCGGCGGTGGCCGTCTGCCTGCTGCACAGCTACGCCGACCCGGCCGACGAGCGGCGGATCCGGGAGATCCTCGGCGCCGAGCTGCCCGAGGTGTCGGTGTCGCTGTCCTGCGAGGTCGCGCCGCTGCCGAGGGAGTACGAGCGGGCCAGCACGACGGTGGCCAACGCCTACATCGAGGGCGCCTACCGGCGGTACCTGACGCGCATGGAGCGGGCGATGCGCGGCGGCGGGTTCGCCGGCGGCTTCTACCTCATGCAGGCCAACGGCGGGCTGGCCACGGTGGCGCAGGTCAAGGCGGTCCCGATCCCGGCGCTGGAGTCCGGGCCCACCGCCGGCGCGATCATGGCCGCCGCGCACGGCATGCGGGCCGGGGAGCGCAACGTCCTCTGCTTCGACATGGGCGGCACCACGGCCAAGGCCGCCGCCTGCGTCGACGGCGAGATCGCGGTGGCCAACCAGTTCGAGGTGGACCGGACGCTGATGCGGCCGGGGACCGGGATCCCGGTGCTGATCCCCAGCCTCGACCTGGTCGAGATCGGCGCCGGGGGCGGCTCGATCGCGCGGGCGAACCTCGGGATCGTCACGGTCGGGCCGAGGAGCGCGGGGGCGCGGCCGGGCCCGGCCTGCTACGGCAACGGCGGCGAGCACGCCACGGTGACCGACGCCAACCTGGTCCTCGGCTACCTGAACCCGGACTTCTTCAACGGTGGCCAGCTGGGCCTCGACCCGGCCGCCGCCCAGCAGACGGTCAAGGCGCAGGTGGGAAGCCCGCTCGGGCTCGACACCGTGGAGGCCGCCTGGGGGGTGCACGATGCCGTCACCGCGAACATGGCCAACGCGATCCGCGCGGTCTCGCTGGAGCGCGGCCACGACCCGAGGGGCTTCGCGCTGGTCCCCTCCGGGGGCGGCGGGCCGCTGCACGCCTCCCGGATCGCGCGCGCCCTGGGCATCCCGAAGATCGTTGTCCCGGCGGCCGCCGGGGTGCTCTCGGCGGTCGGGCTGCTCGCCGCCGACCCGCGCTTCGACCTGGCCCGCGCCGCCTACCGGCCACTGACCGCGCCGGCGCTGGCCGAGGTCGACGAGATCGTCGCGGAGCTGCGGGCCGAGGCCGACGCGCGGCTGGACGCCAGCGGGCTGCCCGGCCACCGGACCTACCAGCGCGCCCTGGAGATGCGCTACGCCGGCCAGGGCCACGAGATCACGGTGCCGGTCCCGGACGGGGCGGGCGCCGTGGCCTCGGTGCTCGCCGCCTTCGAGGCCCGGTACGAACGGCTGTACGGGTTCGCCGAGTCCCAGGCGCCGGTGGAGATCACCTCGGTCCGGCTGACCGCCCAGATCCCCGGGTCGGAGGTCCGGACCGGTGTGGCCGACGGTGTGGCGGCCGCCGAGACCGTCCGGCCGCACGCGCGGCGCCCCGCGTACTTCCCGGAGGCCGGTGGGCTCGTCGAGGTGCCGGTGTACCGGCGCGCCGAGCTGCGCGAGGGCGCCACCTTCGCCGGGCCGGCGATCGTCGAGGAGGAGGCGTCCACCTCGCTGCTGCTGCCCGGCGACCGAGCCGTCGTCGACCGGCGGTCGAACCTGGTCATCGAGGTCAACGGAGCGAGCCGATGAGCGAGACACCCGGCCTGGACCCGCTGGCCCTGGGCGCGCTGTGGCGCGGCCTGGCGGCGGCGGCGAACGAGGGCGGCCTGATCCTGCAGCGCACCGCCTACTCCCCCGCCGTCCGCGAGGGCAGGGACTTCTCGGTGGCCGTGTTCGACGCCCGGCGCCGGATGATCGCGCAGGGCGACTTCAGCCCCGGGCACCTCGGCTCGATGCCGGGGATGGTCGAGCGGATCCTGGAGTACTACCCCGAGGAGGACATGCGCCCCGGGGACGTGTACGCCTTCAACGACCCGTGGATGGGTTCCGGGCACCTGCCGGACTGGATGGTGGCGGCCCCGTTCTTCCACGAGGGACGGATCGCCGGGTACGCCGCGAGCTGCGTGCACATGATCGACGTGGGCGGCGCGTCCCCCGGCTCCCAGCAGGTGGTGGGGATCTCGGAGAACTACCAGGAGGGCATCCGGCTGCTGCCGACCAGGTTGTGGCGCGCCGGCGAGCCCAACGCCGAGGTGCTGCGCATGCTCGAGCCGAACGTGCGGGTACCGGACACGCTGCTCGGCGACCTGCGGGCGAACCGGAACTGCGGGCGCATCCTGGCCCGGCGGGTGGAGGAGCTGCTGCGCCGGTTCGGCCGGGACGGGTTCGACGCGGGCTGCGACGCGCTGCTCGACCACAGCGAGCGGGCGCTGCGCGCCGCGATCGGCGAGATGCCCGACGGGACCTACCGCGCCGCCGACCACCTGGACGACTGCGGCCCGGACACGGACCCGATCAGGATCGAGGTCGCGGTCACCATCGACGGCGAAGGCCTGACCATCGACTTCACCGGGTCGGACCCGCAGACCAGCTCGGGCCTGAACGCGGTGGAGAACTACACCCGCGCCTACTGCTACTTCACCCTCAAGGCGATCACCCACGACCACCAGATCCCGCAGAACGCCGGCTCGCTGCGGCCGCTGCGGTGGATCGCGCCGGAGGGCACGATCGTGCACGCCAGCCGCCCGGCCGGCAACGGCGGACGGGCGATCATGCAGCAGCGGATCGTCGACGTGCTGATGCAGGCCTTCGCGCAGGCGGTCCCGGACCAGGTGGTCGCGCCGTCCAGCCACTGGGCGAACCCGATCATCAGCGGCATCGACCCGGACACCGGCCGGCGGTTCGTGTTCTACGACGTGGTCGTCGGCGGTTTCGGCGGGCGCGCGGGCAGCGACGGCACCGAGGCGATGTCGGCCTCGTTCAACATCGACACCATCCCCACGGAGATCAACGAGCATTCCTACCCGGTGCTGGTGGAGCGCTACCACATGCTGCCGGACACGGCCGGCGCCGGTCGCTGGCGCGGTGGGCACGGCGTGCGCAAGGACGTCCGGGTCTACGGCGAGGACCTGCGGCTGTCCAACCTCGCGGAGCGGCAGCGGATCGCCCCGCCCGGCGTCCTCGGCGGCGGGCCCGGCGCGGTCGGCGAGACCGTCGTCTTCCCGGCCTCGGGGGAACGGCGGACTGTCCAGTCCAAGGGCACCTACCCGCTGCGGTCCGGCGACCTGGTCTCGCACCGGGTGTCCGGGGGCGCTGGCTACGGGGACCCTGGCCAGCGCGACCCCGAGGCCGTGCGGCGCGACCTGCGGCTGAAGCTGCTCTCCCCGGAGAAGGCACGCCTGGCCTATCCCGGGGTCGAGCTCCCGACCGGCCCGGAGCAGGGGTGAGCCGTGCGCCTGTTCTCCTCGTTCGCCTGTCGGGACGTCCGCGCCCGCAACCGCATCGTGGCCTCCCCGATGTGCCAGTACGGCTCGGTCGACGGCCGCCTGACCGACTGGCACCTGGCGCACCTGGGCAGGCTCGGCATCGGGGGCGCCGGGATCGTCTTCGTCGAGGAGACCGCCGTGGCGGCCACCGGGCGCAAGACCCATGCCTGCGCCGGCCTGTGGGACGACGACCAGGTGCCCTCGTTCCGCCGGGTGGCCGCCCTGCTGGACGGCGTGGGAGCGGTGCCCGCGATCCAGCTCGGACACGCCGGGCGGCGGGCGTCGACCCACGAGGCCCGGCGCGACTGGGCGCCGCTGCGGGACTCCGACCGGGCGGCCGGGCTGCCGCCGTGGCGGGCGGTCGGGCCGAGCCCGGTGCCGGTCGACCCGGGCTGGCCGGTCCCGGCGGCCCTCACCCCGGCGGGCATCGATGACCTGGTCCGGGCCTGGGCCGCCGCCGCGAGCAGGGCCGTCGCCGCCGGCTTTCGCATCGTGGAGATCCACGGCGCGCACGGGTACCTGCTGCATCAGTTCCTGTCCCCGGTGACCAACCGGCGCACGGACGGGTACGGCGGGTCACGGCCGGCCCGGATGCGGCTGGCGGTCGAGGTGACCGAGGCGGTGCGGGCCGCCCTGCCGGCGGGCGTGCCGCTGTTCTTCCGGGTGTCCTGCGTCGACGGGCGCGGCGGTGCGTGGTCGCTGGAGGACACCGTCGAGCTGGCGCGGGTGCTGCGCTCGCGCGGGGTGGACGTGGTGGACTGCTCGTCCGGCGGCATCGCAGGGGACTCCGCGATGCCGCTGCTCCGGCGGGTGCCCGGCTACCAGGTCGAGTTCGCCCACGCGGTCCGCCGGCGGGCCGGGGTGGCGACCATGGCGGTCGGGCTGATCACCGAGCCGAGGCAGGCGCAGGCCGTCCTGGACTCCGGCGCCTGCGACCTGGTCGGGCTCGCCAGGGAGCTGCTCGTTCGCGGCGACTGGCCGCACGCGGCCGCCGTCGAGCTCGGCGAGCCCGCCCCGTACGACCTGCTGCCTCCGGCGTACGCGTTCCGGCTGCGCCGCCGCGACACGGTCGCACGCATGCCGCTCAACGATCCCGAAGCGGCCGGGGATCCGACCGAGGACGAGCTCCGCGTTCTCGACAGCACCTGAAGGGGGCCACAACGAGACGCACGTCGACACCGACGTCGATGCACCCGCTCCTGGAGGACCAATGGCATCCCATCCGCAACGGCTGCGCGCCCCGCAAGAGCCCACCGCCATGAAGCCCGAGGCCAAGCGCGCGGCACGGGCCGCGTTCGTCGGCCTTTTCGTCGACTTCTTCGACATCTATCTTCCGATCGTCGCGCTGGCCCCGGCGATGGCGCACTTCCAGCCGGCGACGATCTCCAAAACGGCGGCCACCACCATCTTCTACCTGACCTTCGCGGTCACCCTGGTGGCCCGGCCGATCGGCTCGACCATCTTCGGGTACGTCGGGGACAAGTACGGGCGCCGGCGGACCACCCTGGTCGCGGTGGCCGGGTTCACCGTCGCCACCTTCGCCGTCGCGGTGCTGCCCAGCCATGCGCAGGTCGGGTACCTCAGCGTGGCCCTGCTCATCGCGTGCCGCTTCATCGGCGGAATCTTCATGGGCGGCGAATACACGGGCGCAAACTCGCTGGCGCTGGAATCGGTGCCCACCGCCAAACGGGGCATCGTCGGCGGCGTGATCGGCTCGGCCTACCCGTGGGGATATGTGGCGATCTCCGCCGTCACGCTCTTCCTGTTGTCGTTCCTGCCGGCGGCGGGCCCCGGCTCGCCGTATGTCGAATGGGGATGGCGCATTCCCTTCGTCGTCGGCGGCATCCTCGGTGTGGTGCTGTTCGGCTACTTCCGGCGGACCTCCGAGTCCGAGGCGTGGCTCAGCCAGGCCGACACCGTTTCCGAGCGGACGCCGTTCCGCGACCTGTTCTCCGGAACCAACCGCCGGGTACTGGTCGAGGTCTTCACGCTGATGAGCGGGCTCTGGCTGATCACGCAGGCGACCGTGTCCACGATCCCCGGCCTGCTGGTGTCCTACTTCGACCGGGACAGTTCGACGGTGACCGCCGGGATGCTGGTCGCCTACGTGGTGATGGCGATCGGCTACCTCGTGGTCGCGGTCATAGGCCAGCGGATCGGCCGCAGGAGGACCCTGGTCGGGCTGGGCCTGGTGATCGCGGTCGTGACCAGCCTGGCGTTCTTCGCGATGGTGCGCACGCTGGAGGCCCGGGGTTCGTCGGTCCAGGTCTTCGCGTTCGTGACCATCGCCATCGTGGTGGGCATCTGCCCGTTCGGCCTGGCGCACACCTACGTCATCGAACGGTTCCCGACCTCCGTGCGCGCGTCCGGCTACGGCATCGGCTACAGCACCGCAGTGATCATCCCGTCGTTCTACAGCCTGTTCATGCTCGGGCTCGGAAAGATCATGCCGTACGCCTACACGCCCATCGTGCTCATCATGGCCGGCAGCGCGCTCACAGTGGCCGCCGCAACCATGGGCCGCGACCACGACCAACTCGACATCGCCGAGGTCGGCGCACCCTGAGGCGTGTCGGCGCCAGAAGTGACCCCGGCCCCGGGAGACCCGCACGGTCCGGAGGTCTCGCCGAGGGCCGGGTGTTGCCGCGCGGGTCGGATCGTTCGTCAACGACCGGCGCGGGAACCTCAGCCCGGCAGCGCCATCCGCTGGCCGCCAGGCCCGACCGTGACCGTCCAGTCGGTCACGACCGGCTCGCCGGCCTCGTGCCACCACCGGTAGGCGTCGGCCACCTCGTCGAACAGCCGTCGCGGGCCGCCCTGCCGCACCCGATACGGCGGCTCCTCCCCAACCTCGACCGACGCCCACGACCGGCTAGCAGGGTCGAACAGCCACACCGCCCCCTGCCCTGGCGCGGCGCCCTTCTGCCACTGCAACCGCACCCCATCGCCGAGGCGCTGCCCGATCGCCATCGCCGCGTCCCGTCCACTGCCCCATAGCCGCGGGTGCAGATCGGTCTCGCCGATGACCTCCGGCTCGCCGACGATGCTCGCCGGGGCGACACGGGGCACCCGGTCGGCGCGTGTCCCCATGAACTCCAGCGGCCAGCTCAGCCGCCCGGTCGCGGTGCCGTCGCCGTGCGCGGTCAAGGTGAGCAGGCCGGGCTGGTGGTAGCTGTTGTACAGCGGAACGACCAGCCTGCCGCCGGCCGCGGTCTGCGCCACCCATGCGTAGGGCACCTCTCGGACACCCACGGTTGCGATTACCCGGTCGTACGGGGCGCCAGCGGAGTGTCCGAGCATGCCGTCCCCGGTCACGACGGTCACCGTGTCGAACCCGGCCCGGTCCAGCGCATCGCGAGCTAGCGCCGCAAGTGTCGGGTCTATCTCGACGGTGACCACGTTCTCAGCGCCCACCCGCCAGGACAGGAGTGCGGCGTTCCAGCCGGTTCCGGCTCCGATCTCCAACGCTCGCATGCCCGGCTCGACGTCTAGGGCGTGCAGCATCTTGGCGACCACGCTCGGCGCCGAGGTGGACGAGGTGACCTCCCATCCGCCCTCGGCCGGTGGGTTGCCATCATCGACCTGCGTGTGGACCGGCTCGTTCCGGTAGGCCAACTTCGACCAGGTGTCGGGGTCGGTGTCGCGGCGCATCGCCAGCAGCCGCCCGCCCGCCGCCTCGCTGACCTGCCACACCGTGCCCGGGATGAACTCATGGCGGGGCACCTGCTCGAACGCGGCCCGCCGCCAGTCGTCGCCGAGCGACCCGGCGGCCACCAACTCGGTGACCAGCCGGGCGCGCTCCTGTTCGAAGGTCACTTACAGGCCGCCCGTGCCGTTGGGGTCCCCGTCGCCCTCGGGCGTGCCGGGACCGGCTGGCTCTGGCGGGGGCTTGGGGTCGTTCGGTCCACGCATGGCGAACACTGGAGCGTGGTTCGCGTGTTTACCCATGGTGTGCACCTTCCTCTTTGTTGTTGCGGTTTCCGACATCGAGACTCGTCGCGCGACGCACCCCGGCCGCCGTGAGCTGGTGGACATACCGCCGGGCGTGGCCATGCCGAGGCGCCGAAAGGTTCTCAACGGCAATCCACCCAACCAAGCTCGACCAACCGGCGAAGCGTCGACTCGACCGCCCCGGAGGGCAGCCCGGAGGTACGGGCGATGTCCAGCGCGGGCATCTCCTGGGGTGCTGTGGTGTTGAGGACGGCGAGCACGGTCACGATCCGCTCGCCTACTGTGGCGCGGCTGTTGTGGCCAACGAACCACAGGTCGGCGGCGAGGTGTGCCAGGCCCACTCGCTCAGCCACGACGCCCCCGTTCCGCCTCGACGGCATCGTTCACGGCGTCGATCGCGTCTTGTATGCGCCGGTCGTAGCACCGGGCGGCGCGGCGGCGTACCAGCTCCAGCACCGACCAGCGTCGGTCGCCGGGAAGCATGGCGAGGTGCCGCTGCCGTATCTCGCCGCTTGGGCGTAGCTCCACGCTGTTCTCGGGGTCGGGCACGGCAACCATGCAGGGAAAGCACAGGCGGACCTCCCCGGCGGCGCGGGGCAGCCAGATACCGGCGGCGATGACCTTCACCCCGCCGCACACAGGTATCGGGAACGGGTCACAGGCGTCATACACCGCGTGCACCCGCCAATCGAGCATTGAAAGGAGCATCCCGAACTCCGGCCTGTCCGTGGATGTCGCGTCGTGGTCGGCCGGCCCCGGCCCGCTCCCATAGTCGATCACGCGTCGGAGCATTCTCGCTGAAACCCAACGGTGCTAGGAAATGCGTGGCATCCGCACGCCTTGCGCACGGCCATGCGCAAGCCTCTCGAGAGAGATCAACACAAGTGGGGGTGTTCGCGTCGCGTACCCTGACCGAATAAGCACGGTGCCCCGGCGCCGGTGGCACGGCCCGGGGCATGGCCGACCATCGAGGGGTCGACATGCCCGATGCTACCGGCGAATCCTTCGGTGACGCGCTGAAGAGACTTCGCAAGGAAGCACATCTCTCCCAGCCTCAGCTCGCCGACATGGTGCACGTCTCGCCGTCGAGCTTGAGCCGCTACGAGTCAGGGAAACAGGCTGTCGACGTGGCAACCGCGGCGCGGCTGGACGAGTCGCTCGGCGCTGGAGGCCTGCTACGCCTCCTGATGTCAGAGAGCGCATCAACACCGGACCTGGGCATGCTGCCCGTGCATCCAACATCGGCTGGAGGGTCGAACAGCGGCCTCTCTTCGCAGCACGTGCAGGGCGCGGCTCACGAGTCTTGGAACCACGCGATGGCGGTGGCGAGCAGCATGGCGGACAGCACGGTAGACCTGATGAAGGCCGAGGTAGCTCGGCTGGTGAGCGAGTACACGGCGACGCCCGCGCAAGTCCGGTTCGGCGAGTTGGTTGGCGCACGGAACCTGCTCTTCGGGCTTCTCGAAAGATCCAGAAAGCCCGCCGACACCCGCGACCTGTATGTCCTGGCCGGCCGTGTCTGCGTGATGCTGGCCTATACCAGCCAAGACCTTGGGTTCGCCGATGCCGGGGCAAGCCAGGCCCGCTCGGCCTGGGCCTACGCGAAGTTGGCCGGTTACGACGACTTGCGGGTCCATGCCCGCAACGTGCAGGCGAACATCGTCTACTGGGCTGACAGGCCCGCCGAGACGGTGGAGTTGGTGGAGTCGGAGCTTGACGCCGCTCCGGCGGCACGACGCGCCCCGCTGTTGTTCAACCACGCGAGGGCGCTAGCGGACCTGGGCAGGGTCGATGACGCGCTCGAGTCGCTGCGGGCGGCGAACGCGGCGGCCGACATGGAACCGCCCGACCATCTATGGGGCGGCACGTCGTTCGAGTGGCGGCCAGCGTCCGGGTTGTTGTTGTCGGCGTCCACGTGCGTCCGGCTTGGGCGGGGCGAGAAGGCCGCCGCGCTCGCGTCGGAGTCATTGGCGACGTACCGTGCCCGCGCCCGAGGGGAGAAGCCGAGCAACGCCGAGTCTCGTGCTCTCCTGGAGCTGGCGTGCGCCCGGGTGCTGACCAACGAGCTCGACGGAGCCGCGGAAGCACTGCGACCGGTTCTGGAACTCGACCCCCGCTACCGCGCTGAACGCCTCGTGGGACGAGTGGATGCCCTGCGCAACACGCTGCGGCGGTCCCGTTTCGCGGCGGCGCGGGAGACGCGGGAGCTTGCCGAGCGAGCCGACCTGTTCGTGGACACGTCGCTGCCTCGGACCGTGCCGCGCGAACTGCGCAACTCTCTCTGACGTGCGCGCGTCCGGCTACGGCATCGGCTACAGCACCGCAGTGATCATCCCATCGTTCTACAGCCTGTCCATGCTCGGGCTCGGAAAGATCATGCCGTACGCCTACACCCCCATCGTGCTCATCGTGGCCGGCAGCGCACTCACGGTGGCCGCCGCAACCATGGGCCGCGACCACGACCAGCTCGACATCGCCGAGGTCGGCGCACCCTGAGGCGTGTCAGCCGGCGTCGCGTCCCGTGCCGAACCCGGCACGCCGCGATCGCTCGTCCAGCGACTCCAGCTCCTGGAACAGGGTGAGCCGCAGCCCGGCGGGTCCTTCCAGGCGGGCGTTGAGCGAGCGCCACGGCGTCTCGGTCGGCGGCGCGACCTCGGTGGCGCCGGCGGCCGTCAGCTCCCGTGTCGCGGTGGTCGCGTCGTCCACCTCGAAAGCGACCCGGATGCGCGTGCCGGTGTCGTGGCCCACCTCGATCTGGTCGGTGATGCGGCGCTGGGCCGGGTTGGCCAGCTCCAGGGTGGCGCGGCCGGCTTCCAGGATGACCACGCGAGCGTCACCCTCGCTCTGGAACGCCGCCTGCTCGGGCAGGCCGAGGACGTCACGGTAGAAGCGCACGGCGGCGTCGAAGTCCTCGGCCTCCACCACCAACCGCAGCTGCCGGACCCGGGCGACGGCCGGCCTGTCGATCTCATCGCTCATAACAGGGACGGTACCGACGTGGCGATCAGCTCCAGCGGCGCAGCAGCCGGCGCTCGGCGAGCCCGAGCAGCCCGTCGGTGAGCTTCCCGAGCAGGGCGAGCAGCACTATCGCGAGCAGCAGGATGTCGGTGCAACCGGTGTTCTGGCTGTCGATGAGCAGGAAACCGAGCCCGATCGAGGACGCGATCAGCTCGGCGCAGCCGGGTCAGCGCGTCCAGGGCCGCGAACGGCTCGTCGAGCAGCCACACCCCCGGCCTGCGAACCAACGCCCTGGCCAGCGCGGTGCGCTGCGCCATCCCGCCGGAGACCTGCCGAGGGCGGTGCCCGGCGAACGCGGTGAGCCCGACGGCATCCAGCGCCTCGTCGACCTCGGCGCGCGCGGCCGCGCGCGGGGTGCCGTCCGGCAGGCCGAACGCGACGTTCTCGGCCAGCGTGCGCCAGGGCAGCAACCGGGGTTCCTGGAAGACCACGGCGGCGCGCGGCTCCACCCCGTCGACCCGGGACCCGGCCACCAGCACCTCCCCGGCGGTCGGCCGGTCCAGCCCGGCGACCAGGCGCAGCAGCGTCGACTTGCCGCACCCCGACGCACCGAGCAGCGCCACCACCTCGCCCGCCCCGACGTCGAGGTCGATGCCGCCGAGGACGGCGTGACCGCCGAACGCCCGGCGCAGGCCGCGCAACGTGACGGTCACCGGCGGGGTACGGGCGCTCACCGGAACGCCCCCTTCGGCACGCCGCCGAGGACGACGCGGCGGCGGCGCCACTCCTCGGCGAGCAGCTCGTAGGACCGGACCCGATCGGCGTGGTCGTGCGTGATGGTGGTGATGACCAGCTCGTCCGCTCCGGTGGCGTCCTGAAGCTGCTCGAGCCGGTCGGCGGCCTGTGCCGGGTCGCCGACGAACTGGGTGTCCACCCGGTCGGCGACCAGCGCCCGGTCCTCCTCGGTGAGCACCTGGGCGCGCGCCTCATCGGGGGTCGGGAACTCGATGGCTCCGGCGCCGGTCCGGATGCTGCGCACCCACGGCGCGTACCCGGCGGCCAGCGTGCGCGCGGTGCACGCGTCCTCGGCGACCACCACATCGGCCGAGACGGCCACGTACGGGCGCGCCAGCTCGGCCGACCGGCGAAACGCCACCCGGTACGCCCGCACCGCTTCGAGCACGGTGGCCGGGCTGACGTGATAGTTCGCCGCGAACCGCAGCCCGTTGCGGCCGGCCACCGAGGCGCTCTGCCCACCGCTGCTGCCCAGGACCCACACCTGAAGGTCGGCGCCCTCGCCCGGAACCACCCTCGGCGCCACGCCCTCGGCCGATCGGTAGGTACCGCGCAGCAGGGCGAGGATGTCGCCGACCTGCTCCCCGTAGTCCTGTGGCTCGGCGTTCGGCTGCCGCAGCAGCCGGCCCTGCAGCGCGAACCGGGGCGAGCCGACCAGCCCCTCGATCGGGAAACGGGGCGGGATCAGCAGCCCGTTGGGGGCGCGCCCGTCCACCACACCGTCCGCCGGGCCGCCGTCCGAGGACCGGGCGCGCGGGCGACCTCCGGACCGGCCCAGCCCGAGGTCCACCCGCCCCGGATGCAGCGCGTCGAGCAGGCCGAACTCCTCCACGGTGGACAGCGCGGTGCGGTGGCCGAGCTGCACCGCACCGGAGCCGAGCCGGATCGTACTGGTCGCGCCGGCCGTCAACGCCACCACCACGGCCGGGGACGTACCCGCGACACCGGGGTTGAGGTGATGCTCGGCGAACCAGTACCGGACATACCCGGCCCGCTCGGCCGCCCGCGCGAGATCGATGCTGTTACGCAGCGCCTTCCCGGCGGTGGACCCCGACGAGATCGGCACCAGGTCGAGCACGCCCAACGGAACGCCAGCCAATGATCATTCTCCCGATCCGAGCCCAGTGTCGTGGGCAAACTTCCCGCCAGGAACGGGCCGACCGGTTCAGAGACGACAGGCCTGCGAGCTGACCAGCGCGAAGTCGACATGACGTCGCCGGGTGAGCTCGCGCCGAGGCATGCTTAAAATCCACCAAACGAGTCGAGAATTGTCAACAGTGATCTCACCCCGTGGCGAGCCGGGTGGTGACCGGGGTGGGGTTGCGGAGCAGGTCGAGCACCGGGCAGTGCTCGTCCACGGCGTCCTTCAGGCGCTGGTAGTCCGCGTCGGTCGCCGGTCCGCTCAGGTTGACCGCGAGCCTGATCCCGGTGAACCCGGGCCGCACGGCGTCGTCGATCCCGAAGAAGCCGCGCAGGTCGAGATCGCCGTCCACCTCGACCGTGACGTCATCGACCGGGATGCCGAGCTTGGCCGCCCAGAACCGGTAGGTCACGACCTGGCAGGACAGCAGGCTGGCCAGGGCGACCTCGACCGGGTTGGGTGCGGCGTCCTCGCCGCCGAGCGCGGGCGGTTCGTCGACCACCACGTCGTGGCGGCCGACCCGGATCTGGGTGCGTACCCCGTCGGAGCCGGCTCCGACGGCCCGGAAGAAGGCGTTGGCGTTCTCGGCGTCCTCGGCGATCGCCCGCTCGGTGGCGTCGACGATGGCGGACAGAGCGGTGTCACGGTCGGACCGGGTGCTGGTCATCTGGGCGTCCTTTCGAATCAGGATCGGGGCAGACCTCTCCCACGGAAGGGTCGGGCAGGGTGTGGGCGTCAGCCCCGACAGGCCGCCCCGGCGGTCCGCAGCAGGTCGATGTGCCGGCGCCGGGTGCCGAGGAAGCCGAACCGCCGACGGCTGGGCGTGGTCATCGCGGTCCTCCGTCGTCCCGGCCGGAGCGTGGTGTCCCCGACTCTACGGAATCGGGGGTCCGTGGAACAGGATCTCGGTGTAGCGGGTGATCGTCTCCATGCCGGTCTGGTAGCCGCCCTCGACCACCTGGGTGTTGTTCATGATGGCCACTGTGTAGCGCTCCCCCGGCCCGGCGAACCCGACGGAGTTCATCAGCCAGGAGCCGTCGTCGTTGTCGTCGGACCAGCCGCCCTTGGTGCCGGGGCGTGCCTCCGGGCCGGCGCCCCACACGCCCCACCGCTGGTTGGCGTGCACGGACCGCATCTCCTCGACGATGTAGTCCCGGTGCGCGGCGGGCAGCTCGTCGAGCACGTGGTTCATCAGCCGGTCCAGGTCGTTGGCGGTGGCGAGGATCCAGCCCCAGGTGTGCGGGTGCTCGTCGGTGAACCGCATGTCCGTCATCCCGTAGCTCGGGAAGCGCCGGCCGAACTCCGCCTCTCCCCCGTACCGTTGCCACAGCGCGGTGGCCGCCGCGTCGTCGCTGGTGTGCAGCATGGCGTGGATCAGGCCCCGGTCCTCGGCGGTCAGCGCGACGACGCCGGCGTCGTGGCGCAGCAGCAGGTCGACCACCATGGCCAGCTTGGGCGTGGAGCACGCCCAGATCAGCGTGCCGGCGTGGGGGTTGCGCCAGACCGTGCCGGTCTCCCGGTCGCGGACCACGACGCCGACGAATCCAGGGCGGCTCAGGGCGTACGCCTCGGCCTCTTCGAAACTCACCGCGCCTCCCGCGCCAGCCGAGAGTGCCGGATGCCCCAGAGGAGGTACCAGACCAGCGCCGCGGCGGTCCACAGCGCACAGGCCAGGATGGTCACCGGTCGCAGGCTGGTGATCAGCACCACGCAGCCCACCACGGACAGCACCGGCGTCACCGGATAGCCGGGCACCCGAAATCCCCTCGGCAGGTCGGGCGCGGTGCGGCGCAGCACGATCACCCCGACGGAGACCACGATGAACGCCACCAGGGTGCCGATGCTGGTCATCTCGGCGAGGAACTCGATCGGCAGCAGCCCCGCCAGGACGGCGACGCCGGTGGCCACGATGACCGTGTTGCGCACCGGCGTGACGGTGCGCGGGTTGACCCGGTGGAACACGGCGGGCAGCAGCCCGTCGCGGCTCATCGCGAACAGGATCCGGGTCTGCGAGTACAGCGCGGTCAGCGTCACGCTGACGATCGAGATGATCGCGCCGGCGGCCAGCACGGTGCCCGGCCAGGTGGACCCGACGATGTCCTGCAGGATCGCGGCCAGCCCCGCCTCCTGGCCCTCGAACCTCGCCCGGTCCTGCGCGGCGACCGCGACCAGCGCGACGGCCACGTAGACCAGCGTGACCACGCCCAGCGCGATCATGATGGCCACCGGCATGGTCCGCCTCGGGTTCTTGACCTCCTCGCCGGCGGTGGCCACGTTGTCCAGCCCGACGAAGCTGAAGAAGATCACCCCGGCCGCCCCGTAGACGCCCGCAACGCCGTACGGCGCGAAGTGCACCAGGTGGTCCGCGTCCCAGCCGCGCACCCCGACGACCACGAACAGCACCAGCACCGCCAGCTTCACCAGCACCATCGCCGCGTTCGTCCGGACTGACTCCGCCGTGCCCCTGACCAGCAGCAGCGCGCACAGCGCCACCAGCACCACGGCCGGCAGGTTCACCCAGCCGCCCGCCTCGGGGGCGGCGGCCAGCGCCTGCGGGATGCGCACCCCGAACACGTTGTCCAGCAGCTGGTTCAGGTACTGCGACCAGCCCACCACGACCGCCGACGCGGACACCCCGTACTCCAGCAGCAGGCACGCCGCCACCACCATCGCGGCCAGCTCGCCGAGCGTGGTGTACGCGTAGGTGTACGCCGAGCCGGACACCGGCACGGCGCTGGCCAGCTCGGCGTAGCACACGGCGGTCAGCCCGGCGACCACCGCGGCGAGCACGAACGACCACACCACCGCCGGGCCCGCCTTCGGCACCGCCTCGGAGAGCACGAAGAAGATGCCGGTGCCGATGGTGGCGCCGACACCGATCATGGACAGCTGGAACACGCCGATGGTGCGGCTCAGCTCGCCGGTCCCGGAGTCCACGCCGGTCTCCGCGACCAGCTCGGCGGCGGACCTGCGCCGCAGCAGTCGAGCGCGCAGGTCACCCACACGTCCTCCTCGGGCCGACGGTGCCCGTGATCATCGGCCACCGGCCCGGGGCGGCACAAGGCGAAGGTGCGTCTCGATCCTGGCGACCGTGGTGGCGAGCCGGTCCCGGATCTCGGTGCGGAGCCGTTGCTCGGGGACGACGGCTGTCGGCGTGCTGACGCTGGCCGCGAACGCGACCGCCCCGGCGTGGTCGCGCACCGGCATCGCGATGGTGCGGACGCCGATCTCGTACTCCTGGTTCCCCACGGCGTAGCCGTCCTCGCGGATGCCCCGCATGACCTCGAGGAGGTCGGCGACCTCGTGGACGGTGTGCTCGGTGTGCGCGACCAGCTCGCTGTCGGCGAAATGCCCGCGCAGCTCGTCGTCGGTGTGCCCGCAGAGCAGGGCGCGGCCCATCGCCGTGCAGTAGGTGGGCAGCCGGCGGCCGACCCGGAGCTGGATGGACAGGCCCTCGGGCTCGTTGACGCAGAACACGTTCATCGCGTCGTGGCCGTCGAGGACGGTCAGTGCGCAGGACGCCCGCAGCCCGGTGGCCAGCGTTCCGAGCTCGGCCTCCACCGCCCGGGTCACCCCCGAGCCCGCGAAGTACGGGTAGGCCAGCTCCAGCAGGCGGGGCAGCGGGAAGTACCGCCGGTCCCGGCTGCCCAGGTAGCCGAGCTCCGCGAGCGTGTGCAGATAGCGCCGGGCCGCCGCGGGGGGCATGCCGGAGCGCTCGGCCACCTCGGACAGCCCGAGGTCGGCGGGGTTGCCGTCGAAGCAGCGCAGCACCCGCAGTCCGCGTTCCAGCGAGCGGACGAACAGCTCGGGCTCGGTCCGCATACCCGTCCCACCCTTCGCCGGCGTTTGACAACCCGAGGGAGATGCATCAGATTGCTTCTTCGAAGACCGAAGTGATTTTCGCACAGCGAAGCGAGCGGGAGTGGCCATGGCGCCTTACTCGACGTGGCGGCTCCTGATCGGCGCGGCCTGCGCGGTCGCCGTCGGGCTGGTGGGCGGCTGTGTCACCACGGCCCCGAGCAACCCGCCGGCCGCCGGGCAGGGTGGGGCCGGCCTGCCGCAAACCGTCAAGGACAAGGGCGAGCTGGTGATCGGCAGCGAGCTCAGCACGCCGCCGCTGACCTATCTGGACACGGACGGCAAGACCGTCAAGGGCCTGAACCACGAGCTGGCCCAGGCGCTCGGCGCGAAGCTCGGCATCAAGGTCACCTTCGCCCAGTACGCCTTCGCCGGGCTCATCCCGGCCGTCCAGTCCGGCAAGGTCGACCTGGCGATGGACATCATCAACGACACCAAGGAACGCCAGGGCCTTGTCGACTTCGTCGACTACCTGCGCAACGGCACCACCATCCTGCTGAAGAAGGGCAACCCGGAGGGAGTCCGGGTGCTCACCGACCTGTGCGGGCGCAGCGTGGCGGCCGTGCGGGGGTCGGTCCAGATCGGGCTGGTGGAGAAGGCGTCCGCGACCTGCGCCGCGCAGGGCAGGCCCGCCATCACGGTCAACCAGTACGCCAACCCGCCCGAGGCGCGGCTGCAAGTGCAGACCGGCAAGAACACCGCGTTCCTCGGCAACACCCCGGTGATGCTCTACCTGGCGAAGAACGCCGACGGCGGCACCGCCTTCGAGGCCGCCACGGCGGAGCGCTACCTGGAGCAGCCGGTGGGCCTGATCTTCGCCAAGGGCAACGCACAGCTGCGCGACACGGTCCTCGGCGCGCTCGCCCAGCTCTGGGCCGACGGGACCTACGCCAGGCTGCTCGACCAGTACGGCCTGCGTGACCTCGCGCTGGAGCGGCCGACCGTCAACGGGGCGGCGGGCTGAGGCGGATGCCGGCGTCCACGGCGACCGGTGCCCCGCCGGCGGAGCTGCCCAGCGAGATCGCACCGGAGCCGCACGTCGGCCGGTGGCTGTTCGGCGCCGCCGTGCTCGGGGCCACCGCCTGGACCGCCGTCTCGCTGTGGCACAGCCCGGCGCTGGACAGGGCCACCATCGGCCGCTACCTCACCGCCGACGCCATCCTCGAAGGGCTCGGGAACACCCTGGTGCTCGCGGTGACCGCGATGGTCATCGGGTCCGCGCTGTCGGTGGTCGTCGCGCTGTGCAGGCTCTCGGACAACCCCGTGTCGCGGGCCATCGGCTGGGCCTACGTGTGGGTGTTCCGGGGCGTGCCGCTGCTCGTGCAGATCCTGATCTGGGGCAACCTGGCGCTGTTCATCCCGAGGATCGGGCTGGGCAACCCGGTCACCGGCGACGTGCTGGTGTCCTGGGAGACCAACTCGGTGATCACCGGGTTCGTGGCGTCCCTGCTCGCGCTGGCGCTCAACGAGGCGGGCTACATGGCCGAGATCGTCCGGGCCGGCGTACTGTCCGTCCCGCACGGGCAGACCGAGGCGGCCCGCGCGCTGGGCATGTCCCGCGCGCAGGCCTTCCGCAAGGTCGTCCTGCCGCAGGCGCTGCGCATGATCGTCCCGCCGTCGGGCACGCAGTTCGTCAACATGCTCAAGATGACCTCGCTGGTCTCCGTCATCGCGGGCGGCGACCTGCTCACCCAGGCGCAGAACATCTCCGCGTCGAACCTGCGCACCATCGAGCTGCTAGTGGTGGCCTCCGCCTGGTACCTGCTGATCACCTCGGTGTCCAGCGCGGGGCAGGCGCTGCTGGAGCGCCGGTTGGCCAGGGGGCAGCGCCGGTGACGGCCGACATGGTGCGCATCGAGGGGGTGCGCAAGAGCTTCGGGTCGCACGAGGTGCTGCGCGGGATCGACCTCGAGGTGGCGCCCAGCGAGGTGGTGTGCCTGCTCGGCCCCTCCGGCTCGGGCAAGAGCACCCTGCTGCGCTGCGTCAACCAGCTGGAGTCGGTCGACGCCGGCCGGATCTGGGTCGGCGGCGAGCTGATGGGCTACCGGCCCCGGCGCGGGAAGCTGCACCGGCTGCCGCCGCGCACGATCGACCGGCAGCGCCGGGCCATCGGCATGGTGTTCCAGCAGTTCAACCTGTTCCCCCACCGCACGGTGCTGGACAACGTCACGATGGCGCCCTGCCTGGTGGACAACGAGAGCGTCGAGGCCGCCCGCGAGCGCGCCACGGTGCTGCTCGAGCGTGTCGGGCTGGCCGACAAGCTGGCCGCGTACCCCGCGATGCTCTCCGGCGGGCAACAACAGCGGGTGGCGATCGCCCGCGCGCTGGCCATGCGGCCGAAGCTCATGCTGTTCGACGAGCCCACGTCCGCGCTGGACCCGGAGCTGGTCGGCGAGGTGCTCGCCGTGATGCGCGATCTCGCCGCCGACGGCATGACCATGATCGTGGTCACCCACGAGCACCGCTTCGCGCGCGAGGTCGCCGACCGGGTGGTCTTCCTCGACGCCGGCCTGATCGTGGAGTCCGGGCACCCCTCGGACGTGTTCGACCGGCCGAGCAGCGAACGCGCCCGCGCCTACTTCCAGCGCGCCCTGTAGGAACTCTGTAGGAATCGAGGGACACCCGTGTCGACCCGACTGGTCCTGCTCGGCACCGGAGGCGGCCCCACCCCCAAACGCAGCCGGAGCGCGCCCGCCCAGGCCGTCCTCGTCGGCGACGCCACCTACCTGATCGACTGCGGCAACGGCGTGGGCAGGCAGCTGGCCCTGGCCGGGATCGCGTTCACCAGCCTGCGCGCGATCGCGATCACCCACCACCACTCCGACCACAACGCCGACCTGGGCACCGTGCTGCAGCTCGCCTGGGGCGCCGACCTCGCCACGCCCGTCGACATCTACGGGCCGCCGCCGCTGGCCGCGATGATGGACGCGTTCCTCGCCTTCGCCGGCACGGACATCGACACCAGGATCGCCGACGAGGGCCGGCCGCCGCTGCGGCCCCTCATGCGCCCGCGCGAGGTCGCGGCGGACGGCGTGGTCCACACCGACGACCGGGTGCGGATCACCGCCGCGCGCGTGGACCACCCGCCGATGCACGCCTACGCCTACCGGATCGACAGCGAGGACCGCTCGATCGTCATCTCCGGCGACACCCGGCCGTGCCGGTCGCTCATCGACCTGGCCAGGGGCGTCGACGTCCTGGTCCACGAGGCGATGCACCTGCCCAGCCTGGACCTGCCGCTGTCGCGGACCAACGGCTCCAGGCTGCGCGAGCACCTGCTCGGCTCCCACACCAGCGCCGCCGACGCCGGCCGCGTCGCCGCCGAGGCCGGCGCGAAGATGCTGGTCCTGTCCCACCTCGTGCCCGGTGACGCGCCCATCCCGGACGAGGCGTGGGCCGGCGAGGCCGCCACGGAGTACGACGGGCCGATCGTCGTCGGCGCGGACCTTCAGGCGCTCTGAGCCCGGGCCTCGCTCCCACCCATTCGAGTGAGAGAAGCGGGGATACTTGGCCGGGGAGGCCGAACAGAGTGCCAATTTCTTTCTTATAACAGCACCCCCCAACCGTCCGCCTCGGGTCGATCTCGAGATATATAGCGAGATTGCCGCGCCGTCCATCCGCGCCGACTTCGGGCATGAGGACACCATTTGAATCCCGCATGTGCTCGTTCACACTGTTGGCGGAGCACAACCGTTGTGTGCGCGCCTAGGCTCGGGCCAGAGATCGCTGGTCGTAGGTGTAGGCGCGATGCGTCCACCGTATTGCGATCTCACCACCTGGGGTGTTCGGACCCGCGGCCGACTCATCGAGCACGGGCCTGAACCGCGTCCGCCCACGAGTGCCTCACCCGGCGAATGGCGGACCAAAAAGAATAATCACACAAGGATAACATCTTTCGTATCACGACGGGGCCGATCCCTCGCCGGACAGGAGATACTCTATGCAACCGCGACTTCGACGTCTCGACAAAATGTTGGGCGCCCCTCTTTTCGAGAGCATCCTGTGGGGGCACGAGTACGACCTCGACGGGCTGGACAAGGATCTTCGGACCAGAATCGAGTCGGGACAGTTCAAGAAGATAGTCTTCTATGGAATGGGCTGCTCGTCGGTCGTCTCCGACATCGTGAAGGGCTTCTTCCTGAGGGAGAACATACCCGTCCAGGTGGAGGTCGTGAACGACTACGACCTGGAGTGGTTCGTGGACCCGGCGACCATGGCGGACGAGGCCACCCTGACGATCATCGTGTGCTACAGCGGTTGGTCGGTTGAGCCGTGCCTGTTCTACGAGCGCATGCGCGAGATGACCGGGAACCGCAACCTGATCGTCCTGTCCGGGGGCGGCAAGATCGCTGGGCTCTGCGCGCGGGACGGTACGTCGCTGATCCAGTACAAGCTGCGGCACGCCGACCGGGAGTACCCGCTGTACCACGTCCAGCAGTTCTTCTCGATCTTCCTCGACCTCTTCCACAGGTTGAAGATCACCAGGTCGACGTACCGGACGGAGCTCGAAGACGCCGTCCGGTTCCTGAAGGACGAGTTCCACGAGGGCACCCGCGCGCGGGCGGGGGCGGTCGCCGAGCGCCTGCGGGGCAGCCGGGTCGTCCTGCTCGGCACGGCGGACTGGTACGTGACCCTGCTCAAGCAGACGACCATGTTCTTCAACGAGATCGCCATGGTCCCCACCCACCGAAACCTCCTGCACGAGTTCAGCCACACCGAGGTGGCGGCCTACTCGAACCCGTCGGAGAAGCAGGCCATCGTCGTCTTCGCCGACTCCGAGGCCGACGACTACACGCGTGAGAAGATCCGCACGCTGGAGGGCCTGTTCGGCGACGCGACGGTGGCGCAGAACCGCCGCATCGAGTTCGTGAAGATTGACCTCGACCACGGGAGCTTCTTCAGGAACTTCTTCTTTGCCCACTTCTTCGCCGTGTACGTCGCCTACTACCTCGGAAAGCTCGCCGACGTGGAAGGCCGCGACCTGATCTCGATCGCCGCGAAGAACCCGTGGTGGAGCCAGCGCTCGATCGAGCTGCACCCCACGTGCGTCGACATCCCGTCGGTTCTCGAAACCGAGAACGACGCACCAGTGGCGGTCGGATGAGCACGGCACATGGTGGGGGCATGAGCCGGCTGACTCTCGTCACGGGCGGCAGCCGAGGGATCGGCCGGTTTCTGGTGCGGTCGTTCCTGGCGGACACGGACGTGCTGAACATCTCGAGAGAACCGGCTCATGGCGCCCCACGAAACACGCGAGACCAGGTGCACGAACTTCACAACCTGTCACTGGACCTGCGGGACGTGGACAACATCGAGCGGCATGTGGTCCGCTGGTTCGACGAGCATCCGGGCTATGCCGTCGAGACGCTGGTGAACAACGCCGCGGTTCCGTGCCTCGGTTGGCTCGACGGACTCTCCCCGGCACGGGTCGAACATGCTTTCCGGGTGAACGTGCAGGCACCGATCGCGGTGACGGCGGCGGTGTTCGGGGCGGGACGCTTCTCGGAGCGCGCGGCCCGGGTCGTGTACGTGACGTCCTCGTTGGGCCGCCCGGCGCCGGAGCTCTCGTTCGCCGGGCTCGGGCTGTACAGCGTGACCAAGGCGGCCGTCGGGAGGTTGGCCCTCGTCCAGGCCCGCGAGTTCGAGCTGTCGGCACCCCACATCGGGGTCGCGCGGGTGCATCCCGGCATCGTCGACACCGACCTGCAGCGGGAGCTGCGTCGCAACCCCGAGTTGGATCCGGCGTTCGCCGCGAAGTCGGCCGGTCTGCCGCCCTACCGGGAAGGCGAGTGGAGCGGCCGGTCACCGAAGGACCACATGCGCACCATCTCGCCGGAGCTGGCCGCCGAGTTCGTGGTGTGGGTGGCGAGGTCTCCCGAGGTCCACCCGGCGGAGTACGACTTCTACCACGAGGAGGACTTTCACCTCGCCCGTGCGGCGCGGTGGGAGCGGGCGCTCGCCGGCGGGGCGGTAGGCCGGTCGTGAGCCATCTGGTGTTCACGGAGACCTCGGGTTCGGGCGTCCACGCGCTGGCCTGCGCCAAGCGTGCCGGCCACACGGTGACCTACCTCTACTCGCCGCGCTACGACTTCACCGCGCCGCCCGGCCGGCGGGCGCTGGCCCGGCGGCTGGCCGACCACACGGGCGAAATCCACGGCGAGCGTCGGGCCGAGGACCTGGTGACGGCCGTGCGGGCGGCCGGCGCGCGGCCCGGCGACGTCGACGCCGTGCTCTCGACGCTGGCGTTCGGCGCCCCGTTGGCCTCGGCGCTGGCCGATGCCCTCGGAACCCGGGGCACGCCGGTGGACGGGGTTGCGGCCGCCCGGGACAAGGGCCGCTGCCGGGCCATGCTGCGCGAGGCGGGCATCCCCAGCCTCGCGTTCTCGGTGGTCCGCTCCGAGCGGGAGGCGCTCGACGCGGCGACCGACATCGGCTATCCGGTCATCATCAAACCTGCGTTGGGGGTCGGGAAGGCGGCCACGTCCATCGCCGACGGCCCGGCGGCGGTCCGAGGGCACTTCGCCGGGGCGGCCGAGGAGCTGCGGACCATGCCGGTGGGGATGTCCGGCCACTTCGACGGCCGCTACCTGGTCGAGGAGCTCGCGGTGGGCGACCTGTACTCCGTGGAGGTCGCGTCGGACGGGCGCTCGTTCGTGCCGCTGGTGTCGGCGGCGCGCAAGACCGGCGTGGACAACCCGGTCCTGGAGCTCGGGTGCTCGGTGCCCTCCGGGCTGGGGCCGGCCGAGGAGGACGAGCTCGGGGCGTATGCGGCGCGGGTGTGCCGGGTGCTCGGCCTGAGCCTGGGGGTGTTCCATGTCGAGGTCATGCACACCGAAAACGGGTTTCGGCTGATCGAGGCCAACCCGCGCATGGCCGGCGGCAGCCTGCCCGAAACGATCAACGCGGTGAGCCGGCGGGACATCTTCGGCCTGCTGGTCGACCTGTTCCTCGGCCATCCGGCGCCGGCGGGTCCGCTCACGCTCGACGCCGCTGCCTCCCACTCGCTGCTCGCCGCCGCCTCGGCGAGGACCATCCGCCCCGACCTGCCGCCGCACTGGTTCGACGCGTACCTAGCGCGCGTGCACTCGGGGTGGGTGCGGGTGGCCGGTGGCGACCGGGTCGACGTGATGCGGGGCAACTTCGACACCTTCGGGGTGATCCGGACCGTGGCCGCCGATGCCGAGCGGGCGCAGGCGTGCTGCGCGGCGGTCAAGGGTGACGTCGAACGCGAGCTGGGCGTGCCGCTGCTCGCCGAGAACACCCGCACGCTGATCCGTCGCTGAACCGGGTCGCCGCCGGGGCACCTAGGCTCTGCCACGACGTGCCGTCACCGCCCGCCCGAGAGGCCGTGGAAGGTCAGTGCAGGGAGCACCAGGCATCCGGCGCGGCGAGCTCGCGCTGATGTCGGTGGCGACCGGCACCGTGATCGCCAACCTGTACTTCGCCCAGCCGCTGGAAGAGACGATGGCTCGGGAGCTGCGGCTCTCCACCGGCGCGATGGGGGTCGTGCTCACCCTCTTCCAGGTGGGCTACGCACTCGGCCTGGCCACCCTGGTACCGCTCGGCGACCTCGTCGAGCGACGGCGGCTGCTCGCGGTCCTGATCACCATCTGTGCGGCGGGCATGATCGGGCTGGCCACCGCGCCGGGGCCCGCCGTGCTCCAGGCCGCCGCGCTGGTCGTCGGCGTCACGACGGTCGTCGTCCAGATCATCGTGCCGTTCGCCGCCCACCTGGCCGCACCGCCGGAGCGCGGCAGGGTCGTCGGCACCGTGATGAGCGGCCTGCTGATCGGCATCCTGGTGTCCCGCACGGTCGGCGGGCTGCTGGCCGAGGTCGCCGGCTGGCGCGCGGTGTTCGCCCTCGGTGGCGCGGCGACCGCGCTGGTCGGGGTGCTGCTCTACCGCGCGTTGCCCAGGGTCACGCCCACCACGACGCTGCCCTACCCGAAGCTGCTCGCATCGGTGCTCACCCTGGTCCGTGAGGAACCCGGGCTGCGCATCCGGATGTTCTACGGCGCGACGGTCTCCGCCTCGTTCAGTGTGTTGTGGACCAACCTCGGGTTCCTGCTGGCCAGGCCGCCCTACTCGTGGAACAACGCCGCGATCGGGGCGTTCGCGCTGCTCGGCGTGGCCGGCGCGGGGATGGCCATGGTGGCCGGGCGACTCGCCGACCGGGGCCACGCCAGGGCAACCACCGGCGGGTGCCTGTTCGTGATCGTGGTGTCGTACCTCGCGCTGTGGGCGGGCGGGCACGACGTCGTCGCCCTCGCGATCGGCGTCGCGGTCATGGACCTCGGCTGCCAGGGCGCGCACCTCAGCAACCAGAGCGTGATCTACCGGCTCCGGCCGGACGCGCACAGCAGGGTCAACACCGCCTACATCACCAGCTACTTCGTCGCCGGCGCGGTCGGCAGCGGCCTGTCCGCGGTGCTCGTGCATCCGCGCTTCGGTTGGGAGGGGGTGTGCATCCTCGGCGGTGCGTTCTCGCTGCTCGGGCTGTTGGTCTGGGGTGCCGGCCTCCGTCGGCGGGGCTCTAGAGGTCGTTGCCGGGGTAGGACAGGTTGAAGCTTTTGTTGGTCAGCGGGAAGTCCGGGACGATGGTGTCGGCCAGCGCGACGGGCAGGGCCGGCCAGTTGAAGAAGCTGGGGTCGACGATCTTGACCCGGGTCAGGGTGCCGTCGGCGGCCAGTTCGACGCGATGGGTGATGGTGCCCCGCCAGCCCTCCACGATTCCCACGCCGGATCCGGCCTCGCCGCCGGGCGGGCGGTCCGGTGGCGGGGTGGTCGCGCTGGTCTGGCCGTTGAGCGCCGCGACGAGCGTGGTGATGAGGGTGATGGAGGCGGTGATCTCCTCGGCGCGGGCCAGGAACCGGGACAGCACGTCGCCGTCGGTGCGGGTGTGGTGGGTGCGCGGCACCGGGTCGGGCAGCGTGGGATGGTCGTGGCGGGCGTCGACGGCCAGGCCGCTGGCGCGCGCGACGTAGCCGAGGGTGCCCAGGTCGGCGGCCTGGGCGGTGGTGAGTACGGCGGTGCCGGTGAAGCGGTCGGTGACCACGCTGTTGTCCAGGGCGAGCGCGACGATCTCGGCGATGTCGGCGCCGATGGAGGTCAGCCAGGTCAGGTTGGGCAGCGCGGTGAGGGTGGCGCCGCCGGGGTGGACGGCGCAGCGCAGCAGCCGGTGCCCGGTCACCGCGTCGTTGACCCGCAGCAGTCGCTCGCGGATCCGTTGGGCGTGGGCGTTCAGCACCCCGTGGCCGACGTCGTTGCACAGCGCGCCGATGTCGGCGACGTGGTTGTACAGCCGCTCCAGCTCCAGCAGCACCCCGCGCAGCCGGGCCGCGTTGGGGGGCACCGCCATCCCGAGCGCGTCCTCCACCGCCTGGCAGAACGCCACCGTGTGCCCCACCGAGGTGTCGCCGCTGACCCGCTCGGCCAGCTCCACCCCTTGATCCGGGCGGCGGCCGGCGAACAGCTTCTCCACCCCCCGGTGGGTGAACCACAGCCGCGCCTTGAGGTTCAGGATCGTCTCGCCGACCACCGAGAACCGGAAATGTCCCGGCCCGATCATCCCGGCGTGCACGGGGCCGACCGGTATCTCGTACACCCCCGGCCCCTCCACCGTCCGGAACGGATACGGCCCGTCCACATCACCGAACTCCGGCGGCGCACCGGCATCGGCCAACATCGGATACCAGCCCCTCGGCCAGTGGAAATGCCGCACCAGCCGACGCGGCAACGGATGATCCACCGGCACGATCCCGAACAGGTCCCGCATCTCCCGCTCGAACCGGCCGGCCGCGAACGACGCCCCCGCCAGGCTCGGCACCTCCGGCGCCTCGCGGCGCAGCGGCACGTGCAGCTCCACCCGCCGCCCGCCGCCGGTGAACACGTACACCGCGCGCAACCCGGCATCGCCGTCGTCGTGCCCGGCCACCAACGCCACCCGGAAACCGTCAGCCAACAGCTCCGCCGCGTGTACGGGCAGCTCGTCCGGACCGAGGACGCGGGCGGCGGTCGGTGGCGCGGACGCGATCGTTGTCACGGTGTTCCTCCCAGGACCTCGGCGGCGGTTCGGAGCAGGACGTCCAGCGGGCCCGCCGTCACGCCGAGCACCGCGCAGGCCGCCAGGCCGCCGCCCACCGCGAGCGCGACCGCCACCGGCAACCTCGCCGGGGCGGCGGCCGCACCGGGTCCGTCGGGCGCCGGCGCACCGAGCAGCACCCGGCTCAGGTGGCCGACCACCGCGGCGGCGATGACCAGCATCAACAGCAGAGCGGCCGCCGTCACCCAGCCCAGCCCGGCGGCGAACCCGGCGCGGGCGATGCCCAGCTCGCTGGCGAACAGGCTGAACGGCGGCAGCCCGACCAGCGCCAGTGCCCCGAGCCCGACGCACCCGGCCAGCCCTGGCGCCCGCGCGGCCAATGCGCGACGTCCGTCGATCCGCGCGGTGCCGGTGAGCTGCAGGATCCGCCCGGCGCCGAGGAACAACGAGGCCTTGGTCATCCCATGGCCCACGATGTGCAGCAGCACCGCCGCCAGCGCCGCCGGCCCGCCGATCGCGGCACCGAGCGCGACCAGGCCGAGGTGCTCGATGCTGGAGTAGGCCAGCAGCCGCTCGAGGTCGCGCTGGGCCAGCATCAGCGACGCCGCGACCAGCAGCGAGGCCAGCGCCATCACCAGCAGCAGGGTGCGGGCGAACCCGACGCCCAGCGCCCCGTCGGCGATCATCTTGACCCGCAGCATCGCGTAGAACGCCACCGAGAGCAGCACCCCGGACATCAGCGCGGACACCGGGGCCGGCGCCTGGGAGTGCGCGTCCGGCAGCCAGGCGTGCAGCGGCGCCAGCCCCGCCTTGGTCCCGAACCCGACCAGCAGCAGCAACACCGCGATCCGGGTCACTCCCGGGTCCAGGCCCGGCGCGGCGGCGGCCAGCGCCGTCAGGTCCAGCCCGTCGGTGCCCGGCGCGTAGGAGGCGGCGTAGTTCAGCAGCAGCGTGCCCAGCAGCGCCAGCGCGATGCCCGCCGAGCAGATCACCACGTACTTCCAGGCCGCCTCCACCGCCGAACGGACCCGCCGCTGCCCGACCAGGAACGCCGTGCAGATGGTGGTCGCCTCCACCGCCACCCACAGCACGCCCAGGCTCGAGGCCAGCACCGCGCACGCCATCGCGGCCAGGAACAGCTGGACCAGCAGGCAGTGCCGGCGGGCGGTGCGGGGGGTGGCGCGGGCGGCGGCGATCTCGGTGGCGAAGTGGGCGGGGGTGGCCACGGCGGCCAGCAGCGCCACGGCGCCGATCACGACCAGCATGAACGCGGACAGCGCGTCCACCCGCACCATCCCGCCCAGGACCGGGTACGGGCCGTCCCCGGTCACCGCCACGGCGGTGTGGATCGCGGCGGCCAGCACTGTCGCGGCGGTGAGCGCGCCGATCCAGGCGGTGGCCCGGCGCCAGCCGAGCGCGGCGTACGCGGCGGCACCCAGCACCGGCGCCAGCACCGTCAACATCACTGTCATCAGTCGTGCAGCTCCCGTAGCTCGCCGAGGTCGGTGTCGCCGAACGTCTCGTGCATCCGGGCGGTGAGGATGCGCAGCACCAGCACCGCCAGCAGCACGTCCAGCGACACCCCCAGCTCGACGATCAGGCTCAGCCCGGACATGGTCAGGAAACCGACGGCGGTGATCCCGTTGTCCATCAGCAGGAAGCCGACCAGCTGCGACACCGCCCGCCGCCGGGTCACCAGCACGAAGAACCCGATCAACAGCACGGCCACGCCGACCGGGATGGCCCTGGTCGCCGGCGACGGGTTCAGCGCCACCAGCGGCTGCGAGATCGCGTACGCCAGCAGCGTCAACGCCGCCGCGACCAGCAGCGACGTCCCTACAGCGACTGTTTTCTCCGCCTCCGCCCCCGCCACCACCGGCCGGGTCTCCGCGCGCTCCTGCCCCGCGCCGGCCAGCGCGCGCCGCAGCAACGCCGGCAGCACCCCCGCGCGCAGCACCAGCAGCCCGACGGCCACGGCAAGAAGCTCCGGCGAATCCTGCCCGGCCGCCAGCACACCGACCAGCAGCGCCAACGCCACCCCCTGCACGGCGAACACCCGGATGGTCACCGGCAGCTCCCGCCGCCACAACACCAGCACGGCCGTCACCAGCAACCCCGCGCTCGCCACCTCCAGCGCCTGCGTATGCGTCACCGCTCTCCCCTCGCTCGCACACCCACTCCGTCCGTCACACATGCGCTACAGCACGTGTGCGACGTACGAACCCGCTGCGTGAGCATTCGGTCAGTCCAGGAAGTACGAGGTTGTGGCGGCTAGGAGGGCGAGCAGGAAGGAGGCGGCCAGGAGCTCGGGGACGCGGAAGAGTCGCTGCTTGGCGAGGAAGACCTCGGCGGCGGCGAGCGCGGTGCCGAGCAGGCCGACCTTGGCGACCAGGGCGAGCACGCCGATCCCCAGCGCGGCCGGGGTGGCGGTGGTGGCGATGCCCCAGGGCAGGAACAGGTTCGCCAGCAAGCCCAGGAACACCGCCAGGCGCATCGCCGAGGCCAACTCCACCAACGCCAGGTCCGGCCCGGCGTACTCCAACACCATCGCCTCGTGCACCATCGTCAACTCCAGATGCGTCGACGGGTTGTCCACCGGCAACCGCCCAGTCTCCGCGACCACCACAACCACCAACGCCACCGCCGCCAACAACGACACCGGCGAAACCACCCGCGACGGATCCCGCACCGTCGCCGCCACAATGTCGGCCAGGTTCGTCGACCCCACCCGCACCGACAACGCAAAGATCGCCACCAACAACGTCGGCTCCACCAACGCGACGATCGTCATCTCCCGGCTCGCGCCCATCCCCCCGAACGCCGTCCCGGTATCCAACCCCGCCAACGCCAACACCACAGTGCCCAACGCCAACAACGCCACCACCGCAAACAGGTCCGCCACCGAACCCACCGCCGACTCCGCGGTCACAAACGGCGCCACCACCGCCACCACCAACGTCGTGGCCACCAACACCACCGGCGCCGCCCGAAACACCTCACCCGTCCCCCGCGGCGTGATCGCCTCCTTACCGAACAACTTCCGCAAATCCCGCCACGGCTGCCCCACCCCGGCACCCACCCGGCCCTCCAACCGAGCCCGCACCTGCCGCATCACACCGGCCAACACCGGCGACCCCACCACCAACAACACCGGCTGCACCACCCCACCGGCGACCCCCAACACACTCACCGCAACACCGCCAACACCACCAACGCCGCACACACCGTGTAGAAGCCATAACCCAAATACCGATGCACCGACCCGGTCGCCAACCGCCGCCCAACCCGACCCCACACCGCCACCGCCGCCAACACCGGCCCATACAGCCGCCGCTCGATCCGATCCGGCACCCGCCGGCGGAACTCGACGCCGCGCACCAGGTACCGCGACCGTTCATCACACGTCACCGCCACCCGCTGCTCCGGGCGCAGCACGGTGTCGAACACCCGCTGCAACGGCTCGCCGAACGAGGTGGCCGTGTACTCCATCCGCGCGGACATCGGCCCGCCGCCGCAGTCCCACAACCGCGCCCGCCGCCGTCGCAGCCCGCGCCCGGCGACCACCCGCGCGACGGCGGCCACCGTGACCACCGCCGCCAGCAAAGCCGTCGCGAGCAGCAGCGGGGACAGCGAGCCCGGCAGCGACGGCGCCACCGTCTCGGTGAACACCAGCGCCCGCTCGCCGGATCCCAGCGCGACGGCCCCCGCCACCCCCACCGCCGGCAGCACCGACCCCGGCAGCAGCGCCAACAGCACGCAGGCCAACCCGGCCAGCGCCATGCCGGCGAGCATGCCGGGCGGGCTCTCGCTCGCCCCGGCCGCGCCCGGCCCGCGCGGCTTGGCCAGGAACCCGACCCCGAACGCCTTCACGAACGTCGCCACCGACAGCCCCGCCGTCAGCGCCACCGCGGCCACCGCGACGGGCATCGCAATGGCCGCGGCGGTGGCCGTCGCAGACACCGTCACCGAACCGGACGCCGGCAGCCCGTGGATCAACGCCTGCAGCAGCAACCACTCCGACACGAACGCCGTCCCCGGCGGCAACGCCGACGCGGCCAGCGCCCCCAGCCCGAACGCCCAGGTCGTCACCGGCATCCCCGCCCGCAACCCACCGAGCTGATCCAGATCACGCGTTCCGGACCCGCGCAGCACCGAGCCGGCCGCCAGGAACAGCAGCGTCTTGAACGCCGCGTGGTTCGCCACGTGCAGCAGCGCGGCGGTCAGCGCCACCCCGGCCAGGGTCCGCTCGCCCTGGGCGCCGAACAGCCCGGCCGCACCCACGCCGACCAGCACCAACCCCATGTTCTCCACGGTGGACTGGCCGAGCAGCCGCTTGAGGTCGGTGCTCATCGCGGCCTGCAGGATGCCGTACACCGCCGAGCACGCGCCCAGCCCGAGCACCAGCAGCCAGCCCCACCGAGGGCCGCCGCCGGAGCCACCCGCACCGAACCCGAGCAGGTCGAACCCGACCCGGACGATCCCGTACACCCCGAGGTTGACCATCGCCGCCGACATCAGTGCCGACACGTGACTCGGCGCCTCCGGGTGCGCGCGCGGCAGCCAGGCGTGCAGGGGAACGATGCCCGCCTTGGACGCGAACCCGACGAGCGTGGCCAGGAACACCGTGGCGGTGACCCCGGTGGGCAGCTGTGAGGCGGCGGCGCGCAGCGCGGCGAACGAGTCGTCCCGCGCGTGCGCGGCGAACACCAACAGCCCGATCAGCACCGCCACGAACCCCAGCTGCGTGAGCACCGCGTACCAGCGCCCCGCCGAGGCCACCTCCGCGCGGTGCCGATGCTCGACCACCACGAGCAGCAGCGAGGCCAGCGCCATCAGCTCCCAGCACAGCAACAGGGTGGCCACGCTCGCCGCCGCCGGCACCAACGCCATGGCCAGCACGAACAGCGGCAGCACGGCCAGGCCTGAGCGCGCCCGCAGCCCCGGCGAACGGGTGTACGAACCCGCGTACACGCCGGCCACCACCGCGACGGCGCCGGTCACCGCGACGAAGAACCCGCCGAGCGGATCGAGCGCGAACGCGAGCCCGGACAGCGGCAACAGCCCGGGCAGCCGCAGCGCGAACGGCACCCCGGCCAGCGCGGCGGCACCGGCGGCCAGCGCGGCCAGCCCGGTCAGCGCGGTGCCGGCGCCGACCACGGCGGGCCGCACCCGGCCGGACACCGCGACCGAGGCGACCGCCGTACCCACCCCGGCCACCACGGCGGCACCCAACCCAGTGCCGGGGTCGAGCGCGTTCACCGCCCGGTGAGCGTGCGCAGGCCGGCCACGATCTCCTCCGGCCTGGGCGGACACCCGGCGATCTCGACGTCCACCGGCACCACGTCACCCACCGCGCCGACCACCCCGTACCCGGCCGCGAACGCGCCGCAGTTGCGCGCGCAGTCGCCCACCGCGACCACCACCGTGGGCGCCGGCATCGCCTCGTGGGTCCGCCGCAGCGGCTCCGCCATGTTCCGGGTGACCACCCCGGTGACCAGCAGCGCGTCCGCGTGCCGGGGCGAGGCCACCAGCCGCGCGCCGTACCGCTCCGCGTCGTAGACCGGCCCGAACGCCGAGCCGACCTCCACCTCGCAGCCGTTGCACGACCCGGCGTCGACGTAGCGGACCTGCACCGACCCGCCGAGCGCCTTCGCGGCCGGCGGCCGGTCCGCGCCCGACCGGCCCGGCGGCGGCGGTGCCGGCTCGGCGACCCGTCCGGTCCGTCGAATCTTGTGCCACAGACCCAGCACGACAGCTCCCACACACGTTTGAGAATTCGCGGAAGAGCGCGGTCACCCCGGGAAGTCGGGAGGCCTCGGCCCGTCCGGCCCGCGCCTCCAACCGGCCGCGTCTGGCTGCTCTGGCGCCTGGTCTGCCGGGGGTACGGGATGTGACGAATGTTTATAGCGGTGCGGACGGTACTCCCGGGGCGAACCGCGCTTCCGCCGGCTCCCGGGGTGTCCGATCACGCTGGTCAGCGGTGCCGTCACGGAGTTCGCGACAGCGCCCTCCCGAGCCGGGCGACCGTCGTGACCTCTGTCACATTCGCGAAGAAGGCCAGGTCATCGCCCCGCACCGGGTGATAACAGAGCTGAGCGCGGCTCTCAGTTGAGCACCGAGCCGTGCCGCCCCCAGCGCAGGTAGTACACCAGCGTGGCGACGATCCACACCCCGAAGACCGCCCAGGTCACCCAGCCCAGCCCGGAGAGCACGTAGCAGCAGACGACCACGGTGAGCACCGGCGTCACCGGATAGCCCGGCACCCGGAAACCGGACGGCGCGGTGCCCGCCCGCCGACGCAGCACGACGATGGAAATGGCCACCACGATGAACGCCACAATGGTGCCGATGCTGGTGACGTCGGCGAGCGCGTCCAGCGGCGTGAAAGCGGCCGCCAGCGCCACCAACAACGACACCACCACCGTGTTGAAAACCGGCGTCCGCGTCGTACCACTCACCTTCGCGAAACGTTTCGAAATCATGCCGTCGCGGCCCATCGCGTACAGGATGCGGGTCTGCCCGTACATCGCCACCAACACGACCGAGAATATCGAGATGACGGCGCCGGCCGCGACGAGCACGCCCGGCCAGGTCTGGCCCGTCACGTTCTGCAGGATCACCGCGAGGCCGGCCTCCTGGCCCTCGAACGCGGTCCACGGCTGGGTGCCCACGGCGGCCACCGCGACCAGCATGTAGATGAACAGCACGACGCCGAGCGCGAGCAGGATCGCCCTGGGCAGCGTCCGTTTCGGGTCCCGGACCTCCTCGCCGGCGGTGGACACCGCGTCGATGCCGACGAACGTGAAGAAGATGCTCGCGCTCCCGGCGACCACCCCGGCCGATCCCATCGGCGCGAAGTCGGCGAAGTTGTTCGAGTTGAACGCCGTCAGCGCGACCGCGCCGAAGAACGCGAGCACGCTCAACTTGATGATCACCATAATGGTGTTCACCGTCATCGACTCGCTGACGCCGCGCACCAGCAGCACCGCGCACAGGAACACCAGAACCGCGGCCGGAATGTTGACAACTCCGGCGCTCGCGCCATCCGAGACGCCCGGCGGATGCAATGCCCAATACGGAAGGTTGACGCCCAGCAGGTCGACGAAAAGCTGGTTCACATAACCGCTCCAGCCGACCGCGGACGCGGCCGCCGACACCCCGTACTCCAGCGTGAGACACGCCGCGATCCCCATCGCGACCAGCTCGCCGAGCGAGGCGTACGCGTAGGAGTACGTCGAGCCGGACACCGGCATGTTCGACGCCAGCTCCGCGTAGCACAGCGCGGCCAGCCCGGCCGTCAGGCAGGCCACCAGGAACGACACCACCACCGCCGGCCCCGCCTTCGGCACCGCCGTGGACAGCGAGAAGAAGATCCCGGTGCCCACCGTGCACCCGACGCCGATCATGGCGAGCTGGAACGTCCCCAGGCTGCGCCGCAACCTCGGCCCGCCGTCATCCGCCGGGTCCACGGTGGCCTTCCGCCGCAACAGCTGCGACCTCAGCGACGGCGCGGACCCGGCCAGCTGTGCCATGGACATGATTCTCCGGCGCCGCCCGCCCCGCTCACCATGCAAGATGTGGTGCACAACGCCCCCGCCGAACCCCACACTGTGGCGCACGAGCCCGCCCCGGAGACCGACCTCGTAGGGTGACGGGCATGGCCGATCGGCCCGCGCGGCGCGACGTCGCCGACCTCGAGGCGCTCAAGGCGCTGGCCCAGCCTCGACGTCAACGCATCCTCCAGCACCTCAACCTGCACGGTCCGGCCACGTCCGCGACCCTGGCCCGCGCCCTCGGCCTGAACACCGGCGCCACCAGCTACCACCTGCGCGAACTGGCCAGGCACGGGTTCGTCGCCGAAATGCCCGAGCGCGCGCAAGGCAAGCAGCGGTGGTGGCGCTACGTGCGCGCGGACATCCGGTTCCCGCCGCGCGGCGAGCAGGACGCCGCGACCCGGGCCGTGATGGACGAGCTGGCCAGCGCCTCCTTCGCCCAGGACCTGCGCACGTTCGCCGCCGCCCGGGAACGGGCCGACGCCGAGCCGGACGGCTGGGCGGACGCCTTCCCGTTCTCGCACGGCACGATCCGGGTGACCGAGCGCGGGCTCGCCGAGTTCTTCGAGGAGTACATCGCGCTGCTCAACCGCTACCGCGAGCCGCCGCCCGAGGACGAGGCCGGCGGCGCGGGAGAGGCGCGCACGATCGTCACCCGGTTCTTCGCCTTCCCGGCACCCCGCTGAGGCGACGCACGCGCAGGCTCAGGTCGAGCATCAACCGGTCCTCGTGGCAGTTCAGGTCGCGGCCGGTGAGCTGCTCGACCTTGCGCAGCCGGTAGATCAACGAGTGCCTGTTGAGATAGAGCCGGCGCGCGGAGGCGGAGATGTTGCCGTTCTCCTCGAAGTAGACCCGCAGGGTGTGCAGCAGGTCGGAGTTGCGCGCCCGGTCCGCCCGCGCCAGCGGGTCCAGCTCGGCGTCGACCAGCCGCAGCACCATCGGGTCGGTGGCCAGCGGCGCCAGCAGCATGTACGAGCCCAGCCGCTCGGCGTCGGCGCTGCTGCCGGTGCCGCGCAGCGCCCTGGTCACCGCGAGCGCGGCGCGCGCCTGGTCCAGCGCGTGGGCCAGGCCGGTCAGCGGGTGCGTGCCGCGCGCGATGCCCCAGGACACCGCCGCCGCGTCGACCTGCCCGAGTGGCCCGTCGAACGGTTCGGGCCAGCCGCCGTCGCCCTGGTGCGCGCACAGCATGACCTCGTTCTCGTGCACCGCCACCACGCTGGCCCGGTGCCGCAGCCGCCGGCGCAGCCGCCGCGCCAGCTCGGTGGCCGTCCGCCCGTCGCCCTCCGCCTCGACCAGCCCGAGCGCGACCCTGAAGCCGGCGCCCTGCGGCAGCCCGAGCAGCGCCGCGCGGGCCGCGAGCTCGTGCGGCGACTCGATGCCCCGGGTGGCGATCCGCCAGGCGAACTCCGCCCGGGCGCGCGACTCGGCCTCCTCCTGGGCGCTGCCGCGCACCAGCTCGATGGCGGTGGCCGTGCCGGCGTGCAGCACCGCCCGCCGCGCCGCCTCCCGGTCGCCGCCGGACACCACCGCCACCACCCAGCCGAGCACGCCGCCGTGCACCTGCGCCGGCGTCGCGACCAGCTCGGTGTCCTCTCCGGAGCCGCCGAGGCACGCGCACGGCACCCGGGGCGGGTCGGGTTCGCGCTGGCGGCGGGCCACCCGCAGCATCGCCTCCACCAGCGCCGCCTCGTTGCTCTCGTCCGCGACCCAGTCCGCGCCCTCGGCGCCCGAGCCCAACACGGCCAGCGTCGCGTCCAGCACCACCACCGGCGCGTCGACCACCTGCTCCAACGCCTCCGCGATGCCGGCCACCCCGCCCGGGCCGAGCAGCGCGCGGGCGAACTCGGCCGGCAGGTCCTCGGACTCGCCGGCCGCCGGCCGCTCGGCCACGTACAGCGCCTGGATGACCGCCCTGGACAGGTCGGAGAACCGCATCCGCCACGGCAGCTCCAGCAGCGGGATGCGGTGCGCGCGGGCCTCGGCGAGCACGGACTCCGGCAGCGCGGGGTGCGGCGCCCCGGACCCGGCGGTCAGGCCCACCGCGGCCGCCCCTGACCGGGCGCTCTGCCCGACCAGCTCCCGCATTCGCGCCTCGTCGCAGCCGATCGCCGTGCTCAGCACCAGGTCGCCGGCGCTGACGAAGTCCTCCACCGGCCACTCGATGACCGCCACCCAGCCGACGGTCCGCCCGGTGTGCTCGTCGCCGGCGACCAGCCTGGCGCGGCCGAACTCGGGGAGCGCGAGACAGTCGGCGACCCGGACCGGACCGTTCGCCATCCGATCAGGTTACGTGACCGATCACCGCCCGAACCCCAGAATTTCCAACCCCAAACAACTTGGTGTACGCCGGAACGGCGACCTCCCCCAGATTGGCGGTCGCCCGACACCCGGTACGTCACCCCACGATGGAAAGATGACCCAACCACCGTGGGCCCGCCGCCGCGATTCCTTGGTCGGCTCGGAAATAGATGCCAGCATTTCCCTGCTCCAGCGCCGGCCGCGCGACACGGTGCGTTTCTCCATAGGCAGCCCGAGCGCCGAGTCCATACCCACCGAAATCATGCGCGACCTGGCCAACAAGGTAATTCAGACGAACGGCCCCGAGCTGTTCGACTACGCCGCCACCGAAGGGTCCCCCGAGCTGCGCGCGGCCCTGCTGGAGTTCCTCTCCGGCACCGAGGAACGGACCACCGACGACCGGCTGCTGATCACCAGCGGCGGCATGCAGGGCCTGGACCTGGCCGGGAAGCTGTTCGTCGACCCCGGCGACGTCGTCGTGGTGGAGGCGCCGACCTACACCAACGGCACCGCGACGATGCTGTCCTACGGCGCCCACATCGTCGAGGCTCCGGTGGACGGCGACGGCCTGGTCGTCGACCGGCTGCCCGACCTGGCGCGCCAGGCCGGCCGCCCACCCAAGGCGATCTATGTGATACCGAGTTTCCAGAACCCCGCCGGCACCACGTTGTCGCTGGCCCGCCGGAAACGACTGCTGGAGCTGGCCCACCGGTGGAACTGCGTCATCATCGACGACGACCCGTACGGATGGCTGCGATTCGGCGGCAGCCACGTGCCCAGCATGCGCGCATTGTCCGGCGGCGACCCGCTGGTGGTATCGGTGCGGACATTCTCGAAGATTCTCGCGCCGGGGCTGCGGCTGGGCTGGGTCGACGCGGACCCGAGAACCATCCGCGCAATGATCGCGGCGAAGCAGGCGATGGACACCTGCACCAATCTTCCGGCGCAGCGGATCGCCGCCGAGTTCGTTTCCGGCGGTTTCCTGGGCGCGCACCTGCGGCGGCTGCGCGTCGAGTACCGCGCCCGGAAGCTGGCCATGCAGTCCGCGCTGTCCGAGCACCTGGCCGGGGTGGCCGACTGGACCGACCCGGACGGCGGCTTCTTCCTCTGGCTGACGCTGCCGGGCGTGGACACCTCGGAGCTGGCCGAGGCGGCCCTCGCCGAGGGGGTCGCGTTCATCCCGGGCCGCGCGTTCTCCCTCTCCGGGGCGTTCCGCAACGCGCTGCGGCTGTGTTTCGCCGGAACGGACCCTCAGCGAACCGCCCTCGGGGTGCGACGCTTGACCCGCGCCGTGCGGCTGGTGCGCGAACACGCCCGAGGAGCGTCATGACGAAACCGAGGCAGGTGGACGGCCTGTGGCGCTCCGACGGCTACGGCTGGATCGTCTCGGTCGAGGGCGGCCGGGCGCGGACCTTCGAGACCACCGCGATCGGCTGCCTGCCCCGCCGGGCGCTGGACCAGCTCGGCCCGCCCGAGCCGGACGGCACCGTCCGGTACGGCAGGAAGGGCGTCCCGCTGCGGACGCTGCGCCCGGCGGCGGACGGCCGGGCGGTGCTGCACGTGCTGGGCACCGTCTCCGATGTCGACCTGCTGCCCGTGTCCGAGCCGTGCCAGCGCACGGTGCCGAACGACCCGCTGACCTGCTTCGACATCTTCTGGACCACGTTCGCCGAGCACTACAACTCGTTGCACCGCAAGAACGTCGACTGGCCGGCCGTGCGCGAGAGGTACCGGCCCAAGGTGAACGCGAACACCTCGCGCAAGAAGCTGTACTCGATCTTCACCAGGATGCTCGCCCCGCTCGGCGACGCGCACACCTCCGTCGTGACCAGGGGCGGCAACGAGTTCACCGGCGTGCGCCCGGGCACCCGCGACGAGGACGACATCCCGCTGAGCGCCGCCGTCAAGACGATCAACGCCCACCTGCGCCGCGACCTCGGCGTGACCGGCCCTCGGACCTGGGCGGGCGGCCACATCGCCTACGCCGACCTGCCCGGCGACCAGGGCTACCTGCGCATCACCGCCTTCGCCGACTACGCGGGCGAGGACGCGCCGTACGTCCGGAACCAGGCGGCGCTGCGGCGGGCGCTGGCCGCGGTGTTCACGCCGAGGCGGGTGGCCGAGTGGCGCGGGCTGACCATCGACGTGCGGCACAACTCCGGCGGCGACGACGCGCTGGGCCTGCAGGTCGCCGGCCGCCTGACCGACCGCCCGTACCCCGCGTTCACCAAGCGGGCGCGCAACGACCCCGGGGACCCCACCCGCCACACCCGGCTCCAGACCGTCACCGTCACCCCCGCCGACGGCCCGCGCTACACCGGCCCGCTCCGGATCCTGACCAGCGACCTGACCGTCAGCGCCGGCGAGACGTTCGTGCTGGCCCTGCTCGCCCGTACCCCCTCCCCGACCAGGATCGGCACCGCCACCCAGGGCGTGTTCTCCGACGACATGCACCGCAAGCTGCCCAACGGCCTGTCCTTCGGCCTGGGCAACGAGGAGTACTACGCGCCCGACGGCCGCACCTTCGAAGGCACCGGCATCCCCCCGACCGTCCCCGAGACCCGCGACTGGCGGGCGTGGCTATAGCCACGGTCGTGATCATGGAGAGCGCTCAGCCCTGGCCCCTGTCCACCTCGGCCAGGAACTCGGCGAGCAGGCGCATGAACGCCTCCCGTTCCTCCACGTGCGGCATGTGGCTGGACTTCTCGAACACCTGCCAGCGCACGTCCGGGATGCGGTCGGCGAACGGCTGGACGCACGCCTTGGTGGCCTCGTCGTGCTCGCCGGAGACGAGCAGGGTGGGCACCGCGATCCGGTCCAGCCGGTCCACCACCGTCCACGTCCGCAGCGACCCGACGACGTGGAACTCGCTGGGGCCGTTCATGGTCCGGTAGACGGTCGGGTCCTCCTCCAACGCGGCGAAGGTGGCCGCGACCTCGGGCGGGTTCGGCACCACCCGGCACACGTGCCTGTCGTAGAAGACCTGCACCGCCTTCTTGTACTCCGGGTTGTCGTAGTCCTCGGCGTCCTCGTGCGCGCGCAGCGTCGCCTGCACCTCCGGCGGCAGCTGGCCGCGCAGCTCGTCGGCCGCGGCCATCCACAGCCCCATGGAGGCCGGCGAGTCGGCGATGGTCAGGCTGCGCAGCCCGCCGGGGCGCTGCACGGCGTGCTCGGCGCCGAGCATGCCGCCCCAGGACTGCCCGAGCAGGTGGTAGCCGTCCCACACGCCCAGCGCGCCGAGCAGGTTGTCCAGCTCGGTGAGGAACAGCCCGACCGTCCAGAACTCCGGACCCCGGTCGGGCAGGTGGGTGGACCGCCCGTTGCCCAGCTGGTCGTAGTGGATCACCGGACGGCCGGTGTCCGCCGCCAGGTCGGCGATGCTGAGCACGTAGTCGTGGGTGCACCCGGGTCCGCCGTGCAGCACGACCAGCGGCCGAGAGCCCGGTTCGAGCGCGCCGGTGACGCGGTACCAGGTCTGGTGGTCACCGAACTCGACGACGCCCTCGCTGTCGGCCGGGGCGAGGCCGCGGGATTCGGTCAAGCTGATCGCCTCCTGGGTGCGGCGGGACACGGTAACAAGCCGCCGACGGCTCTGCGACCATGAACGTACTGCCGAATCGGCCCGAACGGGGACGTATGGAACTGCTCTTGTTGTCGAACTCGCGACCGTCCGGGCGACCCATGTTCACCCACGCGAAGGATGCGCTCACCGATTTCGTCGGCGACCGGCGGGTGTTGTTCGTGCCGTACGCCCTGGCCGACCACGACGGATACGTCGCCCAGGTGGCCCGCGCGCTGGGCGCCTTCGGCATCGAGGTGACCGGCGCGCACGCCGAGCCCGACCCGGTGGCGGCGGTGCGGTCGGCGGCGGTGGTGTTCGTCGGCGGCGGCAACACGTTCCGGCTGTTGCGCGCGCTGCAGACGCTCGGGCTGGTGTCCGTTCTCCGGGAGGTTGTGCGGGCCGGCACCCGGTACATCGGCGCCAGCGCCGGCACCAACATGGCCTGCCCGAGCCTGCGCACCACCAACGACATGCCGATCGTGCAACCGTCCTCGTTCGAGGCGCTGGGCCTGCTCCCGTTCCAGATCAACCCGCACTACCTCGACCCGGATCCGTCGTCGACACACATGGGCGAGACCCGCGAACAGCGCCTGGTCGAATACCTGGAGGAGAACGAACCGCCCGTACTCGGCCTGCGCGAAGGCTCCTGGCTGCGGGTCTCCGGCGCCACCGCCACCCTCGGCGGCCCGCACCCGGCCCGGCTGTTCGAACGCGGCCGCGACCCGCGCGAGCTCCCGGCGGGCGCCGACGTCTCCGCCCTGCTCAGGCCCCCTGCAGCCGACGCATCGATCCGTACAGGCTGACCAGCCGCTCGAACTCGTCGGGGTCGTGGAACCGGCAGCGGCCGGCGCCGAAGGCCTTGGCCACCTCGACGCAGAACCGGACGGCGGACTCCACGCTGGCCAGGTCGCTGGCGCCGGTGCCCGAGCCGGGGACGGCGGACTCGGTGGTGATCGCCACGCCGACCACGGGGGCGGCGGTCGCGGTGGCCGGCTGCATGATCGAGTTCAGGTGGTACACGCCGTTCCCGTACGGCGTGATGTCCTGCATGGTGATCGGGAGGACGGCGGGGGCGCGGCCGGTCACCTGGCTTGCGAGGTCCAGCAGGTCCTCGGACACCCGCAGGACCCAGCCCTGGCGGACGGTCGGGGTGACGGCGAAGCCAAGGTGGTTGCAGATCCGGTTGCCCTTGGTGGTGTCCACCGTGAGCACGGCGGCCATGGATCGGTCCACCTCGTGTTCGTTGATCACCGCCGAGGGCACCGGCGAGTCCATGAACGGCACCGGGTCGTGCGGCCTGATCGGCGCGTCCGGGCAGACGTGCGTAGTGATCACGACGTCGCCCGGGAGCAGGTCGCCCCGCGCGCGCATCCGGCCGAGCTTGGCCGCCGAGGCCAGCACGGTCAGCGCCCCGTCGCCGTCGGAGACGAACCCGATCCGCTCCGGGCGCGCGCCCAGCCCACCCAGCCGGCCGACCAGCCCCAGCGTCGGCGCGTCCCCGCCCTGGGAGCGCCCGCGCGAGCCCGGCACCAGCGCGCGCACGAAGTCCGTGCCGCCGCGCTCGCCGTCGAGCCTGGTGACCCGAACCTCGTCGACCCCCCGCTCGCGCAGCCAGTCCGCGACCGCCGCCCCGCCGACCCCGGGATCGTCCAGCAGCTCGTAGCAGTCGATCACGTCGCGCCAGCTCACGGCCCCTCCTCGCCCTTGACACGGTCCACCACAGGGTGTCTGCTTGACGCATCAATCGCAACGGTGTCGCATTATTTGCACCATGACGGTCAGTGAACCGCACACGCGGCGCCCAGCCGGCTACCTGCAGACCGCCGACCGTGCGCTGCGGGTGCTCGGCGCGTTCACGGCGGAGTCGCCGAGCTGGGGGGTGAGCGAGCTGGCCCGGTCGTTGGAACTGGACAAGTCCCAGGTGCAGCGCCTGCTGGCCACCCTGGCCCGCCGGGGCTTCCTCGCCGCCGACCCGGTGACCAGGCGGTATCACCTCGGCTCCGCGCTGGTCGGGCTCGGGCGGCTGGCCGAGGAGAGCGACGGCGTGCTCGGCCGGCTGCGCGGCGAGCTGGCCGCGCTGGCCCAGCGGACCGGGGAGAGCGCCGTCTACAACGTGCCGGACGCCAACCGGTACCGGTGCGCGGCGGCGGTGGACGGCCCGGGGCCGCTGCGCTACGCCACCGTCATCGGCGACCTGTTCCCCGGCCACGGCGGCGCCAGCGGGCATGCGATCTTCGCGTTCCTGTCCGAGGACCGGGTGCGCGCGCTGTTCGGCCCGACGCTGGAACGCTTCACCGCGACCACGCCCACGACGATCGACGAACTGCTCGCCAGGCACGCCGAGGTGCGCCGCACCGGGATCTCGATCTCGGACGGGGAGTACGACCCGCGCGTGGAGGCGGTGGCCGCCCCGGTGTTCGCGCGCGGCACCGTGATCGGCGCGGTGTCCGTCATCGGCCCCCGGGAGGGCATGCGCGCGCACCGGGACGCGACGGTGCCGGCGCTGCGGCGGACCACCGAGCGGCTCTCCGCGCTGTTCTCCGGCCCGCCCGACGAGGACCCATAAGACAACCCCGGAGGTCCGACAATGGTGTCGCCCGAACCGATCGCCCGCCTGACCGGCGACGAGGACCGCCACCCCGGCGCGTTCGGCCCGGTCACGCTGGTCCTGACCATCGCGCTGAGCGTGCTCGGCGCGATCATCGGCCTGCACCTGGTCACCACGCTGGGCATCACGGCGAACACCTCGGTCATCGGGGCGCTGGTCGCCATGCTGGTCGGCCGGGTGTCGGTGCTGGGGCTGCGCGCGATGCGCTCGGTGCACCGGCAGAACCTGGTGCAGAGCGCGATCTCCGCGTCCACCTTCGCGGCGGCCAACGCCTTGCTCACCCCGATCGCCGTGCCGTTCGTGTTCGGCCGGCCCGACCTGGTGTGGCCGATGCTGGTCGGCGCCGTGGCCGGGCTCGCGGTGGACGCCTGGGTGCTGTTCCGGATCTTCGACAGCAGGTTCATGCCGGCCACGGCGGCCTGGCCGCCGGGGGTCGCGGCGGCCGAGACGATCATCGCGGGCGACCGCGGCGGCCGGCGCGCGGTGATCCTGGCCTGCGGCGGGGTGGTCGGGTTCGGCGGCTCGTGGCTCGGGCTGTCCATGTCGGCGGCCGGCGTGGCGTTCATCGGCAACATGTGGGCGCTGGGCATGTTCGGCCTCGGGCTGCTCATCGCCCAGTACGAGCCGGGCCTGCTCGGGGTGAACCTGAACGCCCAGTACATCCCGCACGGCGTGATGATCGGCGCGGGCGTGGTCGCGCTGGTGCAGGCGGTGCTGATGCTGGCCCGCCGGCGGGCGCGGCGAGCGGCCGGGACGCAACAGGACGCCGCTGACCCGAGCCTGGAGCCCACCGTGGACGAGGCAAGGGTGCGCCGCTCGCTGGCCGGCGGGTACCTGCTGTTCGTGGCGGGCGCGCTGGTGCTCGGGCTGGTCGGCGGGGTGTCCGAGGACCTGTCCGCGCCGGCGCTGGTCGGCTGGGTGCTGCTGGCCGGGTTCGCCGCGCTGGTGCACGAGATCATCGTGGGGCTGGCGGCCATGCACGCCGGCTGGTTCCCGGCGTTCGCGGTGACGTTGATCTTCCTGGTGGTCGGGCTGCTGGTCGGCATCCCGCCGCTGCCGCTGGCGCTGCTGGTCGGGTACTGCGCCGCCACCGGGCCGGCGTTCGCCGACATGGGCTACGACTTCAAGGCCGGCTGGCTGTTGCGCCGCGCGCACCGCCCGTACCTGCCGTTCGAGCTGGCCGGCCGCCGCCAGCAGTTCCTCTCCGCGGTGATCGGCTGCGCGGTGGCCGTCGTGGTCGTCGCCGTGCTGTGGCAGACGTACTTCCGGGGCGGCCAGCTCCCGCCCGTGGCCAAGGTCTACGCCGCGACCGTCAAGGCCGGCCTGGCCAACCCGGACCACGTGGTCAACCTGGCGCTCTGGGCGATCCCGGGCGCGCTGGTCCAGCTGCTGGGCGGCCCGAGCCGGCAGATGGGCATCCTGCTGGCCACCGGGCTGCTGGTGGCCACCCCGAACGCCGGCTGGCTGGTGTTCGCCGCGCTGATCGTCCGGGTGGTGTACGGCCGGATCCGGGGCGGGCCGGCGGAGAACGAGCTGTCGCTGGTGGGCGCCGGGATCATCGCCGGCGACTCGATAGCGGCCACCGCGAACGTCGTCAAGAAGTAGGGAGACGCATGTACCTGGGGTACGAGGCCGCGCTCGGGGCGCGCAAGCTGGTCGAGGAGATCATGTGCGTCAAGCCCGGCGAGAACGTGGTGATCACCGTGGACACGGCCGGCGACGAGCGGGTCGCCGACCTCACCGCGCGGGCGGCCGCGGCGGCGGGCGCGGTCCCGACGGTGGTGCGCTACCCCACCCGGCTCACCTCCGCGGCCGAGCCGCCGGGGCCGGTCGCCGGGGCGGTGCGGGAGGCGGACGTCTGGATCGAGTACGCCGTCGGCTACGTCATGCACAGCGACGCGTTCCGGGCGGCCATCGAGAACGGCGCCCGCTACACCAACCTCACCGCGATGGACGTCCGGATGCTGGTGGACACCGTCGGCCGGGTCGACTTCGCCGGCGTGACCCGCCTCGGCGAGGCCCTGGTCCGGCTGCTCGCGGCCGCCGACGAGGTACGGATCACCACCCCGGCCGGCACCGACGTGACCGCCCGCAACGGCGGGCGCCCGGTGAACCTGCGCGGGGTGCCGGCCACCGAGCCCGGCCAGACGGTCATGCTGGCCGGCCAGATCTCGTGGAACCCGCTGGAGGACACCCAGCACGGCACGCTGGTGTTCGACGGGGCGCTCTGGCCGCCCGACGAGCTGGGCCTGCTGCGCTCGCCGGTGCGCTGCACGGTCCGCGAGGGACGGGTCACGGACATCTCCGGCGGCGCCGACGCGGCGGTGTTCCGGCGCTGGATGGACGGCCACGGCGACCCGAACATGTACCGGATCGCGCACTGGTCACTCGGCTTCAACCCGGGGGTCCGCGCGCCGACCGGTCGGATCGTGGAGGACGAGCGCGTGTTCGGCTGCGTCGAGCTGGGCATCGGCACCAAGGGCGCCTGGATCGGCGGTGAGCCGTGGGTGGCGGCCGCGCACACCGACGGCAGCATGCTCGGTCCGTCCATCTACCTGGACGGCGAGGCGATCGAGGAGGAGGGCAGGTACGTGCATCCTGAGCTGGTCGGGCTGTGCCGCGAGCTGGGCGTGCAGGGGTACTGAGCAGCCATGGAGACGGTGTCGTACAGGCGTCCAGGCCTGGTCGTGCGCGAGCACCTGCTGACGGTGCCGCTGGACCACGGCGAACCGGACGGCGAGAGCATCGAGGTGTTCGCCCGCGAGCTGGTCGCGGCCGGGCGGGAGCACGAGCGGCTGCCGTGGCTGCTGTGGTTGCAGGGCGGGCCCGGCGGGCGGGCGGACCGTCCCGCCGGCCCGGTGTCCGGCTGGCTGGCGCGGGCGCTGCGGGAGTTCCGGGTGGTGCTGCTCGACCAGCGCGGGACGGGGCGCTCCACGCCGGCCACCCGCCAAACGGTGCCGGCCCGCGGCGACGCGCCCGCGCAGGCCGCGTACCTGGCTCACTTCCGCGCGGACGCCATCGTGCGCGACGCCGAGCTGCTGCGCCGCGAGCTGGCGGGGGCCGAGGCGCGCTGGACGCTGCTCGGCCAGAGCTATGGCGGCTTCTGCGTGCTGGCCTACCTGTCGCTGGCCCCCGAGGGCGTCCGCGAGGCGCTGGTGGCCGGCGGCCTGCCCGCGCTCGACGGCGGCCCCGATCCCGTGTACCGAGCGACGTATCCCCAGGTCGCGGCGCTGTGCGAGGCGTACTTCGAGCGCTACCCCTCCGACCGCCCCCGCGCGGCCGACATCGCGCGGCACCTGGGGGACGAGGAGGAGCGGCTGCCGACCGGCGAGGTGCTGACCGCGCGCCGGTTCCAGACCCTCGGCAACGACCTGGGCAACCGGGCCAAGTTCGACGGCCTGCACGCGCTGCTGGAGGACCCGTTCGTCACGGTCGGCGGCGCGCGGCGGCTGTCCGACGCGTTCCTGCACGGGCTGTCCGGCGCGGTGTCGTTCGCCACCCGCCCGCTCTACGCCGTGATCCACGAGCCGATCTACTGCCAGGGTTCGGCGTCCCGCTGGTCGGCGCACCGGATCCGGGACGAGCAGGGCGGGCGGTTCGAGCCGGACGCGGACCCGTTCCTGTTCACCGGCGAGATGGTCTACCCGTGGATGTTCGACGAGGACCCGTCGCTGGTGCCGCTGCGGGGCGCGGCCGAGCTGCTGGCCGCGAAGGACGGCTGGCCGAGGCTCTACGACCCGGACCGGCTGGCCGCGAACCAGGTCCCGGTCGCGGCGGCGATCTACGTCGACGACATGTACGTGCCGTTCGAGCCGTCCCTGGCCACCGCCCGGCGGGTCGGCGCGCTGCGGCCGTGGATCACCAACGAGTACCACCACGACGGCATCCGAGAGGACGGCGCCACCGTGCTGGACAAGCTGCTCTCCCTGGTTCGATCATGACGTTCAAGACGCTGGGTGTGGTGACGATCGGCCAGGCGCCGCGCGACGACCTGGTGCCCGCGCTGGTGCCGCTGCTGCCGCCGTGCCGGATCGTGCAGCGCGGCGCACTGGACGGGCTGACCCGCGCCGACATCGACGCCCTGGCCCCCGCGCCCGGCGAGCACCCGCTGGTGTCCCGGCTGGCCGACGGCGACAGCGTGGTGTTCGGGCACGACCGGTCGCTGCCACTGGTCGAGCGGGCGGTGGCGCGCGCGGAGGACGACGGCGCCGACGCGGTGCTGATCGTCTGCAGCGGCTCGTTCCCGCCGCTGCCGCACCGGCGCCCGCTGCTGCTCACCGAGCCGCTGGCGCACCACGCGGTCGCCGGGCTGGCCGCCGGCGCCAGGGTCGGCATCGTGCGCCCGCTGGCCGACCAGGTCGAGGACGGCGCCCGCGCCTGGGGCCGCACCCTCGGTACGCCGGTGGCCGCCGTCACCGCCGTCAGCCCGTACACCGCCACGCTCGCCGAGATCGCCGCCACCGCCGCTCAGATCGCCGACCGCTGCGATCTGATCGTCCTGGACTGCATCGGCTTCGACGACGCCATGCGCACCGCCGCCGCCCGCGCCACCGACCGCCCGGTACTGCTGGTCCGCACCCTCGCCGCCCGACTCACCGCCGAACTACTCGCCGGCCTGTAGCGCCGGCTTACAACCGCCCCAACGCCTCGCCAAGGCTCACCACGCGCCCGAAGTACCTGTCGATGTCCTCCAACGACGCCTCCGCCAGGTGCGGCCGGTTGGAGTTCGTGGCCTCCCTCGGCAGCACCACCTCGTACCCCGCCGCGAACGCGTCCTGAACCGTCGCCCGGACGCACACGTTCGTCTTCACCCCGGCCACCACGACCGTGCCGATGCCCTGCTCGCGCAGCAACAGATCCAGGTCCGTGCCGTAAAAGGCCGAATACCGCCGCTTGGGCAGCTCGACCTCGTTCACCCCGCCGCTTGGCTCGAAACCGGCGACATACCGCGACTGGTCATCCCCGATCTCACAGTGCACCGGAATCTTCTTATGCTCGAAGTCAACGAGCCCAGGCCGATGCCGCTCCACCGCATGCACCACCAGCCGCCCCGACCCGCGAGCCTTGCCCAGCAGCTCCCGCAGCGGCCCGAGCACCCGCGCCGAGTCCGGATAGTAAGCCGGCCGCCCCGGCTCGAAGAACGCCTCCAGCACGTCGACCATCACCAACGCCACCCCGTCGCCCATCGCCCTCGCCCCGCCCTTCTCCCCCTGACGTCCAGGCCCGACGATGTCGAGTATCGAGTCTGGCGGCGGCGGAAGTGGGTTGGATCGATGGAGTTGCTCCAGGGCGAAGCATTCGACGACCTGTTCCGAACCTTCGAACGCGAGGCCTTCCATCTGGAGCTCCAGGACAGCTACCACACCCCGGAGGAAACCGGCCCATTCCGGCTGTTCCTGGACGGGAAGGACGATGACCTCGGCTGGCATCTGCCGTGGCTGAACCTCGTTCGCGAGGTCACCGCCTCGGGTCGGCGCATTCGGCGGGCACGGGTGGTCACAGTTCCACATGTGGACTACACCCGCTGGGGGCTCGCCGTGGCGGAACACAACGTCGCCGCCGGTGAGGACATTCGCTGGCTACCCCGCCATCTCGTCGACGCCGGCGCGCTCACGCTCGACGACTATTGGCTGTTCGACGACGAGCGGGTTGTCTTCACCGTGTTCGAGCCGGGCGGCAGGTTCGCCGGCGGCGCGGCCACCGTCGATCCGGTGATCGTCCGTCACTGCCGCGAGGTCAGGGATCGGGTGTGGCAGATGGCCGTCCCGCACGGCCGGTACCGGGTCGGCGGCCCTCGATGAACGTCGCGATGCCGTCGAGGACGCGGCCCAGGCCGAAGTCGAAAGAGCGGGCGGGGTCGTGGGCGGTTGGACCAGGCCGGGTTCGGCGTGCTGCTGCCGTCCTGGTGGGGGTCGACGGGGCGGCTCGGGCTGGCGGTGTCGGCGACCAGCACCCCGGTGGACGGCGTGGTGACCGCCAGCGGGCTCAACCGCGAGGCGCTCGGCCGGTTCGACTGGCGGCTGGCGGTCGGCGACGAGGTGCTCACCGAGGACGAGATCGCCGAGCTGGTCGCGACCAAGGCGCCGTTGGTGCGGCTGCGCGGCAAGTGGGTGGCCGTCGACCCGGAGCGGCTGCGGCGCGGGCTGGAGTTCCTGCGCACGGCGCCGTCCGGGGCGGCCACCGCGGGCGA
>NZ_JIAI01000024.1 GCF_000620785.1 Actinospineispora acaciae DSM 45401
ACCGCAGGACCGGTGGGTACTGCGCGACTTCAGCGCCGGCCGGGCGCGCCCCCGCGTGGCCGGCAAGGACTTCGAACCGGATCCCCTGATCGCCGTGGTCGGCTCGTTCCACGACCACCGGCTGGCCCGCCTGCAGGCCGGCCAGGCCATGCAACGAGTCCTGCTCACCGCCACCTACCTCGGGCTGTCCGCGTCCTTCCTGTCCCAGGTCGTCGAGGTGCCCGAAACCCGCAAGGACCTGCGCGCGCTGATCGGCGGCGGCCTGTGGCCACAGACCCTGCTCCGGATCGGATACGGCTCACCGGTGCCCCGCACCCCGAGGCGCCCCGTCGCCGACGTGCTCGGCTGAGCCGTCACAGATCGGTAAGGGTCGGAACGGGTCGGCGCGTCCTACCGTGTGGCGGTGTTGATCTCCGCTCGCGCGCGGCGCCGGGGCGTGGTGTCGCCGGACGCGGCGGCGCTTCTCGGGTGCGTGGCGCTGGTCGCGGCGGCCGTGCTGGTGGGTCGGGCGCTGCTCGCGCGCGGCGTGGAGATCCTTCTCGGCTTCCCGCCGCTGAACGCCGAGTGGCTTCCGCACGTCGGCCCGGGCACACCGGCGGCGCTGCTGGTGGCGGGGCTGGTGGCGACCCGGGGTCCGGCGCTGGCCGAGCGGTTGGCCTGGCGGCCGCTGCTGGCCGGCGGCTACGCCGTGTCCGTGGCCTGGACGTCGTCGCTCGCCCTGGTGGACGGCTGGCAGCGGGGCGTCGCCGGCCGGCTGGCCACCGGGGACGAGTACCTGCACGACGTGCCGAGGGCCGGCGAGCCGGGCACCCTGCTGCGTACCTTCGCCGACCACATCCTGACCAGCCAGGTCGATCCGGGACAGACCGAGTTCTGGACCACCCACGTCGGCGCGCACCCGCCCGGCGCGTTCCTGGTGTTCGTGCTGCTGGACCGGGCGGGGCTGGGCGGCGGCGCGTGGGCCGGGGTGTTCGTGCTGCTGACCGGCGCCTCCTCGGCGGTCGCGGTGGCGGTCGCGGTGCGCGCGCTGGGCGGGCAGGCGCTGGCCCGGCGGGTGCTGCCGTTCGCGGTGCTGGCGCCGGCCGCCGTGTGGGTCGGGGTGTCCGCGGACGGGCTGTTCGCCGCCGCGCTGGCCTGGGCGGTGGCGCTGGCCGCGCTCGGCGCCACCGGCACGGGGTGGCGTGCGGACTGTGCCGCGCTGGCCGGTGGGGTGTGCTGCGGTGGCTGCCTGTACCTGTCCTACGGGCTGGTGCTGGGCATGGCGCTGCCCGGTGCGGTGCTGCTGGTGGCTCGGCGGGTGCGGGCGGCGGTGCTGGTCGGGGCGGGGTCGCTGCTGGTGGTGGCCGGGTTCACCGCGAGCGGGTTCTGGTGGTTCACCGGGTTCGAGCGGGTTCGGGTGATCTACGCGGCGAGCGCCGCCGCCAGCCGGCCGTACGCGTACTTCGTGTGGGCCAACCTGGCCGCGTTCCTGTTCGCGATGGGTCCGGCGGCGGTGGTGGGCCTGCGGCGGGCGCTGGCCGCGCCGCGCGCGCTGCCGGTGGCCTCGGCCGCCCTGGTGGGTGCCGCGCTGGTCGCGGTGCTGTTCGCCGACCTGTCCGGGTTGAGCAAGGCCGAGGTGGAGCGGATCTGGCTGCCGTTCGCGGTGTGGCTGGCGGTGCCCTGCGCGCTGCTGGACCGACCCGCGAGGTGGCTGCTCGCGCAGGCCGGGTTGGCGCTGGTCGTCAACCACCTGTTGTTGACGGTGTGGTGAAGGGCGGAGACGTGCGGATTCTGATCACGGGCGGGGCGGGTTTCATCGGATCGCACATCGCCGACCGGCTGGCCTCGCGGGGCGACGAGGTGCTGCTGCTGGACGCGCTGCTGCCGCAGGCCCACGCCGGCGCGCCGCCGTGGCTGCGCGAGCACCGGCTGGTGGTGGGCGACGTGCGCGACGGCGAGCTGCTGCGCGAGCTGCTGGACGGGGTGGACGCGGTGTGCCACCAGGCGGCGATGGTCGGGCACGGGGTGGATCCCTCCGACGCCCCGGACTACGCCAGCCACAACGACTACGGCACCGCCGTGCTGCTGGCCGCCATGCACGCGGCCGGGGTGCGCCGGCTCGTGCTGGCCGGCTCGATGGTCGTCTACGGCGAGGGTCGCTACGACTGCCCCACACACGGCACCGTCCGGCCGGGTCCGCGCCGCGCCGAGGACCTGGCCGCCGGCCGCTTCGAGCCGGCGTGCCCGGACTGTGCGGCGCCGCTTCGGCCCGGGCTGGTCACCGAGGACGCCCCGGTCGACCCGCGCAGCACCTACGCGGCCAGCAAGCTCGCCCAGGAGCACCTGGCCTCGGCGTGGGCGCGGCAGACCGGCGGCTCGGTGTGGTCGCTGCGCTACCACAACGTGTACGGCCCACGGATGCCCCGGGACACCCCGTACGCCGGGGTGGCGTCCCTGTTCCGCTCCGCGCTGGCCGCCGGCCGGGCGCCCCGGGTGCTGGAGGACGGCGCGCAGCGGCGCGACTTCGTGCACGTCACCGACGTGGCGGAGGCGAACGCGCTGGCCCTGCGCGCCGACCCCGCCGCAGGCGGCCTGACGGCGCTGAACGTGTGCTCCGGCGAGCCGCACACGGTCGGCGAGCTGGCCGCCACGCTGGCCGAGGCGATGGGCGGCCCGCCGCCGGTGATCGTCGGCGGGGCGCGCCCCGGGGACGTGCGGCACGTGGTGGCCTCCCCCGTCAAGGCGCGCGCCGTGCTCGGCTTCCACGCCGTGACCGGCTTCGCCGACGGGGTGGCCGCGTTCGCCACCGACGAGACGCGCGAGCCGGCCGCCACCGCACGGGCGTCATGAATCCGTAAGCACGCGATCCGGCCTCCCGGCGGCCCCGTCTCCCTACCCTGCCAAACATGATCAGCGTGGATGTGGTGCTGCCCTGCCTGGACGAGGCAGAGGCACTGCCCGGGGTGCTGCGCCGGCTCCCCACCGGGTACCGGGCGATCGTCGTGGACAACGGCAGCACGGACGGCACCGCCCGGGTCGCGGCCACCGCGGGCGCCGTGGTGGTCCGCGAACCCCGGCGTGGCTACGGCGCCGCCGTGCACGCCGGGCTGCTCGCGGCCAGCGCCGAGTACGTGTGCGTGCTGGACGGCGACGGCTCGTTGCCGCCGGAGGCGCTGCCGGCGATGGTCGCCGCCGTCGACGAGGGGGCCGACCTGGCCGTCGGCCGGCGGGTGCCGCACGGCGCGGGCGCCTGGCCCTGGCACGCGCGCGCGGGCAACGCGCTGATCGCGATGGTGCTGCGGCGTCGGGGCATCCCGGTGCACGACATCGGTCCGGTGCGTGCCGGTCGCCGGGCGGCGCTGCTCGCGCTGGACGTCCGGGACCGGGGCTCCGGCTACCCCCTGGAGCTGCTGCTCCGCGCCAACGCCGCCGGTTGGCTGGTCCACGAGACGGACGTCGAGTATGCGCCGAGGACCGGCGGCCGGTCCAAGGTGTCCGGCTCGGTGCGCGGCACGGTGCGCGCCGCCTGGGCGATGGCCGCCGTGCTGGTCTCAGTGCTGGCCGGTGCGCGGTGATCCGGCCGCCCGACACGGCGGCGCTGTTGCTGCTCGCCAAGGCCCCCGTCCCCGGCCGGGCGAAAACCCGGCTGTGCCCGCCGGCCACGCCCGCCGAGGCCGCACTCATCGCCGCCGCCGCGCTGCTGGACACCCTGGACGCGGTGCGCGCCGTCCCCGGCGCGCTCGGGCTGGTCGCCTGGACGGGCCGGCTGGCGGACGCGCCACGGCGCGCCGAGCTGCGCGCCGCACTGGCCGGCCTGGCGGTGTTCGCCCAGCGCGGCGACCGGCTGGGCGAGCGCATCGCGCTGGCACACGCCGCCGCGGCGAGCCGTCTGCCGGGCCGGCCGGTCCTGCAGATCGGCATGGACACCCCACAGCTGCGCGCCACCGACCTCACCGATGCGCTCGCCCCCCTGCGCGCGCCGCACGGACCCGACGCGGTGCTCGGCCCGGCCTACGACGGCGGCTGGTGGGCGCTCGGGCTGCGCGACCCACGCGCGGCGCGGGTCATCGCGGCGGTGCCGACCTCCCGGCCGGACACCGGTGAGCGCACCCTGCGCGCGCTGCGCACCGCCGGGCTGGACGTCGCACTGTTGCCCGAGATGCGCGACGTGGACACCGCCGAGGACGCCCTGTCCGTCGCCGCCTCCGCACAGGCCGAGGCCACCGCTGCCCGGTTCGTGGCCGCGGTGAGCGACGTGCTCTCGCCCCTGCCCGGCGCCACCCGATGACCTCGGCAACCGACCACTTCGCCTACCCGCTGGCCGGTCGCCGCTGCCGGCTGGAGCGGGCCGGCGCCACCCCCACCCGGCTGCATCCCCGCCGCTGGCACGACCGCGCCGGACGCTCCGACCGGTCGCTCCTGGACGCCTGCCGGGGGCCGACCATCGACCTCGGCTGCGGACCGGGCCGGCTGGTGGCCGCGCTGACCGAGCGCGGCGTGCCGGCACTGGGCGTGGACAACTCACCGACGGCGGTACGGCTGTGCGCCGCACGAGGCGCGCCGGTCCTGCGCCGCGACCTCTTCGGGCCCGTTCCCGGCGAGGGCCGGTGGCACCACGCGCTGCTCGCGGACGGCAACATCGGCATCGGCGGTGACCCGGTCGGCCTGCTGCGGCGGGTCCGCCGCCTGCTGCACAGCCACGGCTCGGTGCTGGTGGAGCTGGCCGCCGAGCCCGAACTGTGGCGCGGCCAGGCCCGGCTGCTCGCACGCTCGCGGCCGGTCAGCGGCTGGTTCGCATGGGCGCTGGTCGGGCCGGCCGCCATCGGCGCGATCGCATCCGCCGCCGGCATGCGGCTCACCACCATCCACCGGGACCCGACCCACCGCCGAGCGGTCGCCCACCTGCACCGGCAGGATGCCACCATGGGCTTCGGAGGTTCCCCAGAAGTCTGATGTCTGTTCCGTCAGGCACCACATCGCGTGCCCGAAAGTCGCATATTGACGCGGATACATCAGATCTCTACGGTACGGCTGAGCAGTGTCGCGGAGATGGGGAAGGTCCCTGTGAGTGATGGGGCGGAGGCGCCGCCGGTAGGGCCGCTGGGCATGGGCGGCGCGAACCTCGGCAACCTGTACGCGGCCATGTCCGACCGGTGCGCCGCCGAGATCCTCGCCGCCGCCTGGGACGGTGGCATCCGGTACTTCGACACCGCGCCGCACTACGGCCTTGGCCTGTCCGAGCGGCGCCTCGGCGCGTTCCTGCGAGGCCTGCCGAGGGACCAGGTGGTCGTGTCCACCAAGGTGGGCCGGCTGCTGCGCCCCTCCCCCGGCACCGCGCACCGCACCGACGAGGCCAACGGGTTCGCCGTGCCGGCCGACCACGAGCGGGTCTGGGACTTCAGCCTGGACGGCGTGCGGCGCGGCCTGCACGAGTCGCTGGAGCGCATGGGCATCGACCGGGTGGACGTGCTGTACCTGCACGACCCCGACGAGTCCGACGACCCGGCCGGCGGGCTGCGCTCGGCCACCGAGGCGCTGGCGCGGCTGCGCGAGGAGGGCACTGTCCGCGCGATCGGGGTCGGCTCGAAGTCCGCCGAGACACTGCGCGCGGCCGCCGACACCGGCGTGTTCGACTTGCTCATGGTCGCCGGCCGGCTCACCCTGCTGGAGTGGGACCAGGGGCTGGTCGACTCCTGCGCCCGGCACGGCACCGGGATCGTCGTCGCCGGGGTGTACAACTCGGGCCTGCTGTCCCGCCCCGACCCGTCGCCGGACGCGCACTACGAGTACGGCGCCACGCCACCGGACGTGTGGGAGAGGGCGCGCGAGCTGGCCGACACCTGCACCGCGCACGGCGTCGAGCTGCCCACCGCGGCGCTGCAATTCCCGTTCCGGCGCGGGCACGAGCTGGTGCGCGGCGTGGTGCTGGGGGCGTCCAGCCCGGAACAGGTCCGCTCGAACCTCGCCCGGCTGGCGCTGCCGGTGCCGGACGAGCTGTGGGCGCGGCTGGACCGGACCGGGGCGGGCGTCCGGTGACGGCCCCGCTGGTGGACACCCACCTGCACCTGTGGGACCTGGCCCGGAGCCCGTACCGGTGGATCACGCCGGCGCACGGGCCGCTGCACACCACCATCGGACCCGACCGCGCGGCCACCGAGCTGAACCGGGCCGGCGTACCCAGGGCCGTGCTCGTACAGGCCGACGACACCGACGCGGACACCGACTTCATGCTGGAGGTCGCGCACCGCGAACCCTGGGTGGCCGGCGTGGTCGGCTGGGTCCGGCTGGACGATCCCGCCGCCGCGGCCGCCCGGCTGGACGAGCTGGCCGGCGAGCCCGCCCTGCGCGGCATCCGCCACCTGGTGCACGACGACCCGCGCGACGACTTCCTGCGCCTGCCGGCCGTGCGCACCTCGCTGCGCCTGCTCGCCGGGCGCGGCCTCGCCTTCGACGTGCCCGACGCGTGGCCCCGCCACCTGGCCGACGTGGCGGACCTGGCCGCCGGCCTGCCCGAGCTGACGGTCGTACTCGACCATCTCGGCAAGCCCCCGGCCGACCCTTCCGACCTGCCCGAGTGGCGGCGGTTGTTCGCCGCGATCGCCGCCCGTCCGAACACCGTGGCCAAGCTCTCCGGCCTGCAGCACCTGCCTGCCAGCTCGCTGCGCCCGGTGTTCGACGCCGCGCTGGAGCTGTTCGGGCCGGACCGGCTGGCCTGGGGCAGCGACTGGCCGATGACGCTGGGCGGGAACGGCTACCCCGGTACGCTCGCCGCCACCATGCCGCTGGTCGACGAACTGACCGCGGACGAGCGCGCCGCGCTGCTCGGCGGCACGGCCGAACGGGTCTACCGCCTCGGGGAGGTGAGATCGTGACGGCCCCCCTGCTCGAGGTGCGCGGCGTGCGCAAGGAGTTCCCCGGCGTGGTGGCGCTGGACGAGATGCACCTGGACCTGCACGCCGGCGAGGTGCTCGCCGTGGTCGGGGAGAATGGCGCCGGCAAGTCCACCCTGATGAAGATCCTCAGCGGCATCCACCAGCCGGACGCCGGCGAGGTCCGGATCGACGGCGAACGGGTGCTGGTCGGCGACCCCAAGCACGCCCAGGAGCTGGGCATCAGCATCATCCACCAGGAGTTCAACCTCATCCCCGACCTCACCGTGGCGCAGAACGTCTTCGTCGGGCGCGAGCCCCGGCGCGGGCGGATCTTCCTGGACCACCGCGCGCTGGTCACCATGACCCGCGAGCTACTGGACCGGCTGCACCTGCCGCTGGACCCGAACGCCCAGGTCGGCCGGCTCACGGTGGCCCAGCAGCAGATGGTGGAGATCGTCAAGGCGCTGTCCCAGGACGCCCGCGTGCTGATCATGGACGAGCCGACGGCGGCGCTGAACGACGCCGAGGTGGACGTCCTGCACGGGCTCATCCGGCGGTTCCGGGACGCCGGCACCGGCGTCATCTACATCTCCCACCGGCTCGAGGAGCTCAAGGCGATCAGCGACCGGATCACGGTCATCCGGGACGGCCGGTTCGTGGACACGCTGACCACCAGCGCGGCCAGCCTGGCCGACGTGATCACCCGCATGGTGGGCCGCGAGCTGCCGCCCGCCTCCGGCCCCGCCGAAGCGCCGGACGCCGGGCGCCCGGTGCTCTCGGTGCGCGGCCTGTCCACCAAGGCGCTGCTGCGCGACGTCGGGTTCGACCTGCACGAGGGCGAGATCCTCGGGTTCGCCGGGCTGATGGGCGCCGGCCGCACCGAGGTCGCGCGGGCGCTGGTCGGCGCGGACCCGACCACCTCGGGCACCATCGAGCTGCACGGGCGGACGGTGCGCATCCCCGACCCGGCGACCGCGGCGCGGCTCGGCGTGGGCTACCTGTCCGAGGACCGCAAGCACCTCGGGCTCATCCTGGAGCAGACCGTCGCGGAGAACATCGCGCTCAGCTCGCTGGCCCGCTCGTTCCAGACCGCCGGGTTCGTCAAGCGCCGGAGCATCGCGTCGCGCGCCGCCTCCGCCATCGACGACCTGCGCATCAAGACGCCCTCGCTCGGCGCGCTGGTGCGCAACCTCTCCGGCGGCAACCAGCAGAAGGTCGTCATCGCCAAGTGGCTGGTCCGGGACTGCGAGGTGCTGATCTTCGACGAGCCGACCCGGGGCATCGACGTCGGCGCCAAGGAGGAGATCTACCGGCTGGTGCGCGACCTGGCCGCCGAGGGCAAGGCGATCATCGTCATCTCCTCGGAGCTGCCCGAGGTGCTGCGGCTGTCGCACCGCGTCGTGGTGATGAGCGAGGGCCGGGTGACCGGCCGGCTCGAGGCGCGCGACGCCACCCAGGAATCGATCATGCATCTGGCCACACTCCGTGCCGGCGCGCGGGAAGAACTCCCGGAGGGAGCAGGCAGCCCATGACGTCCACGACCAGCAAGCCCACCCGCGCCGCCACCGACGAGGGCGCCGACCGGCTGCGCACCGTGCGCGGCCGGCTGCAGCAGCTGCTCGCCAGCGCCGGGCTCGTGGTGATCTTCGCGTTCTTCGCGATCGCCGACTCGAACTTCCTCAACTACGGCAACGTCACCAACATCCTGTTCTCCACGGTGGTCATCGGCACCCTCGCGCTGGGCACCACCGCCGTGATCATCGCCGGCGGCATCGACCTTTCCATCGGCACCGGGATGGCGCTGTGCGCGGTGGTCTCCGGCGTGCTGATCGTGAACACCGGCCTGCCGATCCCCCTCGGCGTGCTCGGCACCATCCTGTTCGGCGGGCTGATCGGACTGGTCAACGGGGTCAGCGTGGCCGTGCTGAAGCTGCCGCCGTTCATCGCCACGCTGGCCATGATGATGGTGGCCCAGGGCCTCGCCCTGGTGCTCTCGCACAGCGCGCCGATCTACTTCAGCGACCACCCCGGCTACTCGGACATCTCCATCGGCAACCTGATCCCCGGCTCCGGCTTCCCCAACGCGGTGCTGGTGCTGGCCCTGGTCGCGGTGGTCGCCGGCGTGCTGCTGAACACCACGGTGCTCGGCCGCTACACCTACGCCATCGGCAGCAACGAGGACGCCACCGCGCTGTCCGGCATCGCGGTGCGCCGGTGGAAGATCGTCATCTACGTGATCGGCGGGCTGTTCACCGGGCTGGCCGGCATCATGATCTCGGCCAGGCTGGGGTCCGCCCAGCCGGCCACCGGGTTGGGCTACGAGCTGCAGGCCATCGCGGCGGTGGTGATCGGGGGCACCTCGCTGTCCGGCGGCAAGGGCTCCATCGTCGGCACCCTGATCGGCGCGCTGATCATCTCGGTGCTGAACAACGGACTGCAGATCATGTCCATCCCGCAGGAGTGGCAGAACGTCATCCTCGGCGTGGTCATCCTGCTGGCGGTCTACGTCGACCAGGCGCGCAAGCGCACAGCTTGACCCGAGTCCACCCGCGCCCCGAAGACCAACGGAGGTCACCTTGCGCACCCGACACACCCTGACCGCCCTGATCGCCGCGGCGGCGGCGCTGACCATGGTCCTCGCCGGCTGCGGTTCCGGCGGCGCCAAGAACGGCCAGCCCTACATCGCCATCGTGTCCAAGGGCTTCCAGCACCAGTTCTGGCAGGCGGTGAAGCGCGGCGCCGAGCAGGAGGCGGCCAAGCAGAACGTCCGGATCAGCTTCGACGGCCCCGCCACCGAGGCCGACGTGGAAGCCCAGGTCACCATGCTGACCAACGCGATCGGCAAGAGCCCCACCGCGATCGCCCTCGCCGCCCTGGACTCGCGGGCGGCCGCGCCGATCCTGCGCCAGGCGCAGGGCAACAAGATCCCGGTCGTCGCGTTCGACTCCGGGGTGGACAGCGACATCCCGGTCACCACCGCGTCCACCAACAACAAGGCGGCCGCCGCCGAAGCCGCGAAGCACCTCGCCGCGTCCCTCGGCGGCACCGGCAAGGTCGGCCTGGTGGTGCACGACCAGACCAGCAAGTCCGGCACCGACCGCCGCGACGGCTTCACCGAGTGGATGCGCGCCAACGCCCCCGGCATCCAGCTGCTGCAGCCCCAGTACGGCGGCGGCGACCAGGCCAAGTCCGCCGACATGACCAAGGCGATGATCGCGGCCAACCCGGACATCAAGGGCATCTACGGCTCCAACGAGGGCTCCGCGATCGGCGTCCTGAAGGGCGTCCAGGAGAGCGGCGTGCAGGGCATCAAGATCGTCGGCTTCGACTCCGGCAAGGCGCAGGTGGACGCCGTGGCCAGCGGCCAGATGCTCGGCGCGATCACCCAGAACCCGGTCGGCATGGGCGCCGAGGTGGTGCGCGCGGCGATCAAGGCCAGCAAGGGCGAGCCGCAGCCGAAGGTCATCGACACCGGCTTCTTCTGGTACGACAGCACCAACGTCGGATCCCCGCAGATCAAGGACGTCCTCTACCAGTGAGAGAACGACCGCGCTGTGCCTCGGCCTCCTCGACGTCCTGGTGAGGATCAACGGCGTCGCGGAGCCGAGGCACCAGGGCGGGAAGCACACCGATGTCCGTCCTACCGCCGTGCCCGCGAGATCCGGCCGCCCGGCTTGAACACCGACAACGCGGCCGCGGCGCTGATCATTGCGACGTGGTAGAGCGCCATCACCACCAGCACGGTCTGCGCCCGGAGATACTCCGGCGTACCGGCCGCCTCGGCGTGTGCCACGGCGTAGCGCAGCATCTCGGGTGACACCGAGATGGTGACCACCACCGTGGCCAGCAACAGGGCCAGCTTCGCCGGCACCCACCAGTGCCGGGTCAGGCCCCAGCGGGTTCCCACGGCCAGCACCAACCCGGTGAACAGTGTCAGCAGCGCCGCCGGGCGGGCCAGCGCTGGATGTGGACGGACCGGACCATGAGCTGGCGCCGCTCGGCGATCTCGTCGGTGGGGCCGAGCTGGTCGGGCTCGGCGAGTCGGTGCACACCTCCGGCGGCTTTCTCCGCCAGCCCGAGACAGTGCCACCCCTGGCGAACCGCGCAGGCGCCGCGCCCACATCAATGGTCCGAACCCCGCCGTCCACACTCATAGTTCGTTTCCCCTGGTCACCACCCGTGAGTGGTTAGAGGTGCTATGGCACCGCTTACCACTCACGGCTTCTGAGCTGGGTGTTTGTTGGGCGGCGGCCGCCTCGGCGAGGTCGAGGGCGGCGAGACGGACCGCCTTGGGCTGCGCGGCTACTGGATGGGCGCGGCGAAGGGGATGGGCACGCTCCTGCGCGAACGGCTCGGCGAGCGCTACCGGGCGGTCGCGCTGACCGGGTACCACGTCGCCACCCAATGGCCGGGCAGGCCAGCCGTGCTCAACGACGGGCCGGACCCGCGGTCCCACTCGTTCGACCGCCGCCTGCACGAGCTCGACGCCCCGTACCTGATCGTCGACCCGGCCGCGACCGAACCGAGGCGCACCCTGTTCGGCCGGCCGAGGAAGGAATGGCTCGGCCGGCCCAAACAGGCTCAGGTCATCGTGCGCGAGCAGTTCGCCGCCGTGCTCTACCTCGACCGCTCACCGGCCATGACACCGCTGTGAGGGTCACACGCCGGGCAGCAGCCGCAGCAGTGCCGCGGCCGCCACGCCGCAGGCCATCGCGGCCAGCATCGGCGCCCGCAGCAGCCGCACGGCGCCGGCCACCCCGACCCCGGCCACCACCGGCCACTGCACCGCGCCCCAGTGCTCGCCGGCCAGGTTGACCACCACGAACGCGGCCAGCAGCGCGGGCGCCAGCAGCGTGATCACCCGGGCCGCCGGCGCCGGCAGCTCGCGGTGCCCGAGCGCCGCCGGGCCGACCGCCTTGATGGTGAAGCTGATCGCCGCCACGATCAGCACCGACACCCACACCGCGGCACCCATCACGCCCCCGCCGCCCGGGCGGCCCGCAGCCCGACCAACGCCGGCAGCGAGGCCAGCAGCAACGCCAGCCCCATCGGCAGCACGAACACCAGCCCGGCGGCCAGCAACGCGCTCACCCCGGCGATGGCCTTGGCCCGGCGCGACCCGCGCAGCTCGTCGATCAGCAGGATCAGGAAGAAGGCCGGGAACATCGCGTCTAGCCCCAGGTCCTGCATCAGCCCGTGCGGCGGCGCGACCACCGCCCCCACCACGGTGCCGATCATCCAGGCCGCCCACTGCACGGCGGTGGTGCCGAACAGCCGCTCCCTGTCGAACCGGCCACCGCCGAGGTGCGCCGCCGCCCAGGAGGCGTCCACCACCGCCTGGCCCTCCAGCGCGCGGCGCACCCGGCCGCCCTTCAGGCTCGGCCCGATCGCCAGGCCCATCGGCAGGAACCGCATGTTGATCAGCGCGGCCGCGGTCACCGCGACCAGCACCCCTCCCCCGCCGGCCAGGCCGCCGACGAGTGCGAACTGCGCCGAACCCGAGAACACCAGCAGAGACGACACGATCACGGCCACCGCGCTCCACCCGCTGCCGGTGGCCAGCGCACCGAACGACACCGCGAGCACGAAACTCGGCACCGCCAGCGGCAGCCCGATGCGGAGGCCGGCGCGGAACCGGGCTCTCGTGTCATCCGGATCCGTCGTTGGTTCTGCAGTCATGCGCCCGACGCTAACACCCAAATCGATGTACAGGCATTAGGATATGGCGGCATGACGACCGGCCGGCCCGACCTGATCGGCGGCCATCCGCTGCTCGACCTGGTGAACACGGTGTCCTGGCGCCGCGACCCGACCAGGGTGCGGGACAACCTGTCCGACCCCGCCGCGCTCCCGCGCTGGCTGGGCCACACCGGCCTGCTCACCGACGCCGAGCTCGCGGCGCTCACCGACCTGGACGCCGACACGCTCGCGCGGGTGCGGGACATCCGTGAGACCGCCTACGCCGTGCTCGTCGCGACGGCCAACGCTTCCGAGCCGGAGCCCGAGGCCCTCGACGCGCTGAACGCCGTCCTGCTCGACGCGCTGCGGCACGCGCGCCCGGTCCCCGCGCTGCCGTTGCGCTGGACGATGCCCGTACGCACGCCCGCCGACCTGCCGCACCGGATCGCACTCGGCGCGTGGGAGCTGCTGTGTTCGCCGGACGTGCGGCGGCTGCGCGAGTGCGCCGGCTCCGCCTGCGGTTGGCTGTTCCTGGACCGCAGCCGCAACCACACCCGCCGTTGGTGCAGCACGGCCGACTGCGGCAACCGCGATCGGGTCCGCCGGCACTACGAGCTGTCGCGCCGGCGATAGGCGCGCTGGCGGCAGGCGTGCGAGCAGTAGCGGCGAGGTCGTCCGGTGGCGGGTCGAACGACGGGTAGACCGCAGACCTCGCAGGTGTCGTCATCGACTGTTTCGTCACGTGACGTTTCGTCACGGTCGCCCGGCGGCCAGGAAGTGTGGGCGGCGATGTCGCGGTCCATCAGGTGACACCGGGTGGGATCGTCGTTCTCGCAGATCAGCAGGTGGGTGAGGTAGCGCCGGGCGCTGTCCAACCGGGCGCGCTGCCGGTCGATGACGGCGATGCGGCTGGTCACCGTGTCGCGCCAGTCGTGGGTGTTGGTCGTGCCGCTGAAGACATTCCGCACGTCGTCGAGCGACATCATGCCGGTCTGCCGGAACAGCTGGATGAGCGCGATCCGGCGCAACTCGTGCGGACCGTACGCGCGCCGGCCGCCGGCGCCGGACAGCGGCTGGACGAGCCCTTCCCTCTCCCACCACCGCAGCGTGGACACCGGCAGCCCGAACGTCGCGGCGGCCTGGCCGATGGTGAGCACGTCCCGATCCATGCTTCCCATTTGACATGAAGTCGGCTTCACCCGGAAGGGTTCTTGTTGAAAACGATTCTCGCTGCTGGCGAGCGGGGACGTGACGGAACCGAGCCAACCGGGAGACGAAGCGCTGTGACGAATGGGGCGAGTAGGGCGACAGCCACCGGCCGGGAGCACGCTACCGGCGCGGGCGGCGGGCTCGGCGTGCTGGCCGCACTGCTGGTGTCGGGGTTCGGCTACGGGCTCGCGGCGGTGATGGTGATCCCCGCGCTCGGACAGATCGGCGGGCACTACCACCTGTCGGGCGGGTCGGCGTCGTGGGCGTTGACGATCAACCTGCTCGGCGGCACGGTGACGACCCCGATCATCGCGCGGTTGGCGGACCGGCACGGGCACCGCCTGGTCGGCGTGATCATCATGGCCGGCCTCGCCGTGGGCAGCGTGGTGTGCATCCTCGCCCCGGGGTACGGCGCCTTCCTGGCCGGCCGCTTCATCCAGAGCCTGGCTTCGGCGATCTTCCCGATCGGCTTCTCGATCCTGCGCGCCACCCAGCCGCCCCGCCGGCTCGGGCTCGGCATCGGGCTGCTCAGCGCGATGACCGGCCTCGGCGGGATCGGCCTGCCGCTGTCCGGCATCCTCCTCGACGCCTCGGGCCTGGCCGGCATGTTCGTCCCCGCCGTGGTCCTCGGCGTGGTCGGCGCCCTCGCCCTGGGGGTGACCGGGCCACGCCACGAGTCCAGCACCGGCCAGGTCCGGATGGACTGGGCCGGCGCCGGCCTGCTCGCCGTCGGCCTTGCCGCGATCCTGCTCGGCATCGACCGAGGCCCCGACTGGGGCTGGGCCTCCGCCGCGGTCATCGCGCTGCTCGCCGCCGGCGCGGCCGTGCTCGCCGGGTGGGTGATCGTGGAGCGACGCGTCGCCGCGCCGCTGGTGAGCATGCGGGTGTTCACCCAGCGTCCGGTGCTGATGAGCAACATCTCCGCGTTCTTCATCGGCTTCGGCATGTACGCCGCATACGTCGTCATCCCCGAGCTGGTCACCACCCCGGCGTCCACCGGCTACGGGTTCGGGCGCTCCGTCGCCGTCTCCGGGCTGGTCCTGCTGCCCGCGATGGTGCTGCTCCCGGCCGGGGTCCAGGTCGCCGCCCGCGTCACCGCGCGCACCGGACCCCGGCCGGTGCTGATCGCCTCGGTCGCCGTCATGATCGTCTCGTTCGCCTGGCCCGCCGTCGCCCGTCACACGCTGGCCGACCTCATCGGTGCCGGCGTCCTCCTCGGACTGGCCGTCGGCGGCGCCTACGCCGTGCTGCCCACCGTCATCGCACAGGCCGTCGCACCCGCCGACACGGGCGTCGCGACCGGGATCAACCAGATCGCCCGTGCCGGCGGCGGCGCCTTCGGCACCGCCATCGCCGCCACCCTCCTGGCCAGCCTCGCCGGCCCCGACGGCGTCCCCCACGACCACGCCTACACGGTCGTGTTCACCGTCCTGGCCATCGGCACCGCGCTCGCCATCCTCTCCGCCCTCGGCCTCGGCCCGCACCGCCCTTGCCGTTGCAAATGATTCTCGTTTTCATGTAGAAAGTGACGTGCTCACGCGGTGAGCGACACGTTTGTGGGGGTGGCCCGTGTGGTCGGCGATCAGGTTGTTTCTGGGTGTGCGTCCGAGGGCTTGGATGGGGATAGCCGGTCTCGTCGGGCTGATGTTGCTGGTGACGGCGACCTATGTGGGTCAGGGTCTCCTGATCGCGGACCTGCTGTTCAGGGCGTTTTCGTCGGTCGATGCCGGTGGTCTGCTGGCGTCCTTGGCCGTGATCGGCGTGTTGCAGTTGGTTCGGATCGCGCTGCTCGTCGTGCGGGACTCGTGGGCGCCTCGGGTGTCGGCGCGGGTCAAGGAGGCGGTGCGTGAACGCCTGACGGTGAAGCTGATGGAGATCGGGCCCGGGCAGGCGCAGCGGATGCGTACCGGGGATCTCCAGTCGACGCTGGTGGACTCGGTGGAGCTGCTCGACCCGCTGGTGGGCCGGTTCGTGCCGACGGTGGTGGCGTCCGTGCTGGGGTCGTGTTTCGCGTCGGTGTACGTCATGGCCGTCGACCCGGCGGTGGGCCTGGTCGTGCTGGCGTGTGCCCTGCTGGCGCCGCTGTCCAAGCTGGTCGGGGAACGGTGGATCAGGGAGCGCGGCGGCCGCTGGATGGTGTCCTACCGGGGCATGTACGCCGAGAGCCTGGACGCCGTGCAGGGGATGGCGACGCTCAAGGCGTTCAACGCCAGCGGCCGGCGGGGCCGGGAGCTGGTCGAGCGCGGTGAGGCGTTCTGCCGGGACTCCATCGGGCTGATGGTGGCGTGGTGCGCCACGTCGAGCATCGCCGCGCTGATGGTGCCGATCGGGACCACGGCGGCGGTGGGCCTGGGCGCCTGGCACGCGGCCACCGGCACGGTGAGCGTCGCGGGGCTGTTCACGATCCTGATGCTGACCCGCGAGACCTTCCGGCCCATGCACGAGCTGGAGGTGGCGTACCACTCCGCGTACTACGCCATCCCGGCCGGTCGCGCGGTCGCCGACGTCCTGCGCCTGCAACCGAGGGTGCGGGACACGGTGATCACGGCGCCGGCGTTGCGGAGCGACCCTCCCGGCCTGGAGTTCCGCGATCTGCGGTTCTGTTACCCGACCCGCCGCGCGCCGGCGCTGGACGGGTTCAGCCTGGTGGTCGCGCCGGGCGAGCGGGTGGCCATCGTGGGCCGTTCCGGAGCGGGCAAGAGCACGGTGCTCGGGATGCTGATGCGGTACTTCGACGCCGACGCGGGCACGATCCGCGTCGACGGCCGTGACATCCGTGAGCTCCCGCTGGCCGGCCTGCGGGCGCTGGTCGGCGTCGTCGCGCAGGACACCTACCTGTTCCACGGCACGGTTCGGGAGAACCTGCTGCTCGCCAGGCCGGACGCCACCGACGAGGAGATCCGTCGCGCGGTGACCGCGGCGCGGGCGGCCGGGTTCATCGACCGCCTGCCGCGGGGGTTCGAGACGGTCGTCGGCGAACGCGGCCTGAAACTGTCCGGCGGCGAGCGCCAGCGCATCGCGATCGCCCGCGCCCTGCTCAAGGACGCCCCCGTGCTCGTCCTCGACGAACCGACCTCCAGCATCGACGCCGCCAACGAGGCGGAGATCACCCAGGCCCTCGGTGACCTGACCCGAGGCCGCACGACCGTCGTCATCGCGCACCGGCTGTCCACGGTGCGCGACGCCGACCGGATAGTGGTGATGGACTCCGGCCGGGTGGTCGAGTTCGGCAGCCACCCGGACCTGCTGGCACGCAACGGCCTCTACGCCGAGCTGGTCGCGACCCAGACCGGGGTGCCGGCGTGACCGCGGCGGTGTCGGGACGGTCGCTGGTGACCAGGCTCCGGAGCCTGATGCCCCTGCTGGGCGAGCACCGCAGGCTCATCACGGTGGCCTACCTGGCCGGGGTGCTGCACCAGCTGCTCCTGCTCGCCTCGGCGGGGATCGGCGCGTACGTGGTGGCGCGCGCGGCGTCGGGGGCCTCGCCGGGCCAGCTCACCGGCTGGTTGGTCGGGCTCGGCTGCCTGATCGTGCCGCTGGTCGCCATGAACCTCGCCGACAGCACCTACGCCCACGTCGCCGCGTTCCGCGCGCTGGCCGACACCCGGGCCAAGGTGTTCGCCGCCTTCGAACGGCTCTCCCCCGGTTACATGCTGGAACGGCGCTCCGGCGACCTCGGCTCCGCCGCCGTCTCCGACGTGGAGCAGATCGAGCTGTTCTTCGCCCACACGCTCAGCCCGCTGGCCGTCGCGTCGACGGTTCCGGTCGCCACCACCGTCGCGCTGGGCTGGTTCCACTGGTCGCTGGCCTGCGTGCTGGTGCCGGTCCTGGTGCTGCTCGCCTCGGTCCCGGCGTGGTTGCGGCGCCAGGCCGAGCTGCACGGACACGAGCTGCGCGACTCCCTGGCCCGGATGAGCGCCGACAGCACCGACACCTTCCAGGGCCTGCGCGAGCTGGTGAACTTCGGCGCCCACGCCCAGCGGCTCGGGCTGCTGCGCACCCACGGCGCCCGGCTGGCCAGGGCGAAGGCCGCGCACGGGCGCCGGGGCGGCATCGAGTACGCCGCCACGGACACCATCGCCCTGCTGGGCATACTCGCGGTGCTGGTGCTGGGCGCGCGGCTGGTCGTGGCGGGCGACCTCGACCGCTCCCTGTTCCCGGTCGCCGTGGTGCTCGCCGCGATGGCGATGCTGCCGGTGCTGAAGGTGACCGAGGTGGCGCGCGAGCTGTCCATGGTCGCGTCCTCGGCCGACCGCATCACCACGCTGCTCGACGCGCCGGCCCCGGTGTCGGACCTGGTCGGCCGGGCGCCGGCCGGACCGGTCGTGCCGCATGTCCGCTTCGACGCCGTCACCTTCGCCTATCGCGGCAACCCTCGGCCCGCCGTGCGCGAGGTCGGCTTCGAGATCCGTCCCGGCGAGACCGTCGCGCTGGTCGGCCACTCCGGCGCGGGCAAGTCCACCTGCGCCAACCTGCTGCTGCGGCTCTGGGACGTCACCGCCGGGTCGGTGTCCGTGGGCGGACACGACGTCCGCGACTTCCCGCAGGAGGACCTGCGCCGCCTCATGACGCTGGTGCCGCAGGACACCTTCCTGTTCAACACCAGCCTGCGCGACAACATCCGGCTCGGCCGCGCCGACGCCTCCGACGACGAGGTCGAGGCCGCCGCGCGGGCCGCCCAGGCCCACGAGTTCATCACCACGCTGCCGGATGGATACGACACCGTCGCCGGCGAGCTCGGCGCGCTCATGTCCGGCGGGCAGCGGCAACGGATCGCGATCGCGCGGGCGCTGTTGAAGGACGCGCCGATCCTCGTCATGGACGAAGCGGTGTCGAACCTCGACGCCGCCAGCGAACACGCCGTCACCCGGGCAATGGACGAGGCCCGCCACGGCCGCACCACCCTGGTCATCGCCCACCGCCTCTCCACCATCCGCACCGCGGACCGAATCGTCGTCCTCGCCGACGGACAGGTCGCCGAATCCGGAACCCACCAAGAACTCCTCGCCCGAGGCGGCACGTATGTCGAACTACTCGCCGCGCAACTGGACGGACACTCACAAGAATGACGATGCGTGTCATTACGTCCCTTGTCCTGACAATCTTCGCGCTCGCGGGGTGCGCCGGCGGTGGGTCGTCCGATCCGGGCAGGCCGAACGCCGCGACGGGTTCGTACCCGTTCACCATGAAGAACTGCGGCAAAGACGTGACGTTCCAGGCGCCGCCGAGGCGAGTCGTCGCGGCGAGCCAGGCCGCCGCCGAGATCCTCATCCACCTGGGAGTGGGCGACCGGATCGTCGGATCGGGATACGAGATCGACAAGGTGCCGGCGGACGTCGCCGAGCAGTACGGGAAGATCCCGATCCTGTCCGCGCCCCGCCAGGAGATCAAACAAGAGAAGCTGCTGGAAGCACAGCCGGACTTCGTCTACACCACCTTCGGGGACTTTCTGACCGCGGGGCGTACCGGTGACCGGGCGCAACTGTACGAGCTGGGCGTGCCGTCCTACGTGAGCGAGTTCGACTGCGTGATGCACCAGAGCGTGGCGGGCGCGAACTTCGAAATGATGTACCAGGAGTACCGCGATCTGGCCAAGATCCTCGACGTACCGGCCGAGGGCGAGAAATTTGTGACCGAGCAGAAGGCCGTGGTGAACAAGGCGCTGGGCGCCATCGAGAACAAGAACACCCCGCTGAAGGTGATGTGGTTCTACTCCACCTACGGCGGCACCCCGTGGGCAGCGGGCCCCGGCGGTCTGCCGCAGCACATCTCCGACCTCGTCGGGGTCAAGAACATCTTCGCCGACGCGTCGACCAGGTGGGCCGAGGTGAGCTGGGACGAGGTCGCCGCCCGGAGTCCCGACGTCATCATCCTGGCCGACCTGACCCGAGGCGAACCCGACGACACCGCGCGCGAAAAGATCGATCTGCTCAAGAAAGACCCCCTCACCAGCAAGCTCGATGCGGTGGCCAACGACAGGTTCATCACGATCCCCGGCCGCTACATGGATCACAGCTGCTGCACCGCGAACGCGGTTCCCGCGCTCGTCGAAGGACTGAACAAGTTCCGATGAACAGCCGACCGCCATGGCAACGAGTCCGCACAGGACTCACCGCACAACTGGACGGACGCTCACAAAAAATGAAGATGCGTGTCGTTACATCCCTTGTCCTGACAATCTTCGCGCTCGCCGGTTGCGCCGGCGGTAGGCCGTCCGACCCGGACAGGCCGAACGCCGCGACGGGTTCGTACCCGTTCACCATCAAGAACTGCGGCACGGACGTGACCGTCCGGGCGGCGCCGAAACGAGTCGTCACGATGAACCAGACCGCCGCCGAGATCCTCATCCACCTGGGGGTGGACGACCGGATCGTCGGGTCGGGCTACGAGATCTACCAGGTGCCGGACGAGATCGCCGAGCGGTACGAGAAGCTCCCGATCCTGTCCGCGCACGGCCAGGAGATCACGCACGAGAAACTGCTGGAAGCCCAGCCGGACTTGGTGTACAGCTCATTCGGGAGTTTTCTCACCGCGCCGCATTCCGGCGATCGTGAAGAACTGCACAAGTTAGGCGTGCCGACCTACGTGACCGAGTTCGACTGCACCGAGCACGTCGCCGTGCCCGGCGCGAACTTCCCGATGATGTACGAGGAGTACCGCCGGCTGGCCAGGATCTTCGATGTACCGGCCGCCGGGGAGAAACTGGTGACCGAGCAGCAAACCATGATCGACAAAGCGCTCGCCGCCGTCAAGAAACGGGACAGGCCGCTGAAGGTGATGTGGTTCTACTCCATGTGGGGTGGCACTCCGTGGGCGGCCGGTCCCGGCGGCCTGCCGCAGAATGTCTCCGATCTCGTCGGTGTCCAGAACATCTTCGCCGACGCCTCGACCAAGATGGCCGAGGTCAGTTGGGACGCGGTCGCCGCCCGAAACCCCGACGTCATCATCCTGGCCGACCTGACAAGGGGCGAACCCAACGACCTCGCGCGGGAAAAGATCGACCTGCTCAAGAAGGACCCCCTGACCAGCAAGCTCGGCGCGGTGGCCGCGGATCGGTTCATCATCGTCCCGGGAGCCCAGATGGACCCCGGCTACGGCAGCGCGTACCTGGTTCCCGCGCTGGTCGACGGCCTGAACAGGCTTCCGTGAACCTGCCGTCCGCCATGACGACCAGTGCCGATGTCAAGGCTCGGCCCCGGATCACGGGCCGTGGGCCGGTTCCGATGGTGGTCGTGTTCGTCCTGGCCGTGGCCGGGCTGCTCGTGTCGATCGTCGCGGCGTCGCTGTTCGGGACCGCGAGCATCGGCCCGCTCGACGTCGTCTCCACGATCATGCGGCACGTCGGCCTCGGTGGGATCGCTCCCTCCGCACCACTGCCGGGGCTGCTGGACGCCCTGATATGGGACTCCCGCGTCCCTCGGGTGCTGCTGGCCACCGCGGTCGGCACGGCGCTGGCGGTCTCCGGCACGGTCCTGCAGTCGGTCACCAGGAACCCGCTGGCCGACCCCTACCTGCTGGGGGTCTCCTCCGGCGCCTCCACCGGGGCGGTGGCCGTGATCCTGCTGGGCGTCGGCGGAACCAGCCTGTCCCTGTCGACCGGGGCCTTCATCGGCGGGCTGGTCTCCTTCGCCGTGTTGCTGGTCCTGCTCGGCGGGGGCCGCGTCGCCAGCCCCTCGCGCGTGGTGCTCACCGGCATGCTCGTGTACCAGTTCTTCGCCGCGGTCACCTCGGTCATCCTCATGGTCAGCGGGGACGCGAACTCCACCCGAGGGTTCACCTACTGGCTGCTCGGCACGCTCGCGGGCGCCCGGTGGCAGATGGTGACCGTCACCCTGCTGATCGTCCTGGTCGGGGTGCTGGCCATCCAGTTCTTCGCGCCCGCGCTCGACGCGTTCACGTTCGGCTGGGAGTCCGCGGCGGCCCTGGGGATCAACGTCACCTCGGCCCGCATCTGGCTGATGGTGCTGACCTCGGCGATCACGGCGGCGGCCGTGGCGTCCTCCGGCGCGATCGGCTTCCTCGGGCTGCTCGTCCCGCACGTCGTGCGCATCCTGGCCAGCCCGATGCACCGCGGCCTGCTGCCGCTGTCCGCGATCGTCGGCGCCACGTTCCTCATCTGGGTGGACACGTTCGCGCGGACCGCGTTCTCGCCGCACGAGGTGCCCGCGGGGGTCATCACCGCGCTGCTCGGCGCGCCCGCGTTCGCGCTGGTCCTGAAGCGTCTGGAGTCCTGATGGGCCGCATCACCGCCACCGGGCTGTCCTGGTCGGTCAAGGGGCACCGGCTGCTGGACGGCATCGACCTGGCCGCCCGGGACGGGACCGTCGTCGGGCTGCTCGGCCCCAACGGCTCGGGCAAGTCCACCCTGCTGCGCCTGCTCGCCGGGCTGCGCGACCCGGACACCGGAACCGTCCGGTACGACGACACCAGCCTTCGCGACCTCGGCCGCCGGGTGCTCGCGCGGCGCCTCGCCGTCGTCGAACAGGACGTGTCCGCCCACACCCACGTCAGCGTCCGCCAGGTCGTGGAGCTGGGCCGGACGCCTTTCCGGGGGCGCTTCGACGCGCTGACCGAACACGACCGGCGGATCGTCGATGCCGCGCTGGAACGGGTCGACGTCGCCGACAAACAACACCGGAGCTGGCACACCCTGTCCGGCGGGGAGAAGCAGCGCACCCAGCTCGCCCGCGCCCTCGCCCAGGAGCCCCGCGAGATCCTCCTCGACGAACCCACCAACCACCTCGACATCCGCCATCAGCTCGAACTGCTCGACCTGCTCAGAACGCTCGACGTCACGTGCGTCGTCGCCCTGCACGACCTCAACCTCGCCGTCCGCTACTGCGACCACATCGTCGTCCTCGACCACGGCCAGGTGGTCGCCTCGGGAACGCCCGAGACCGTGCTGACCTCCGACCTGATCGAGTCGGTCTACGGCGTCACCGTGCTCATCGACCGCGAACCCGTCACGGGCGTTCTCCGGGTCACCTACCTGGCCGCCACCGCCTGGGAAACGACCGCTCGCACGGCGATGCAACTCGATCCTCGGTAGCCGGTCAGGGCAGGCCCGTCCTCTCCGCCGCGTTGACAGCACCCGCACGAGCTGCTTGTATACAGTCGCATACGGCAGTATTCACCGGCGAAGGGGGCCACTGTGGGCGACCGTCCGGCATCGACGGCGGGGGTGGTCGCGGACTATCTGGTGGGGGCGGGGACGCGCTACGCGTTCGCGTATCCGGGTGATCCGACGATCGAGCTGATGGAGCGGTTCCGCGACCGGGGCATCGAGGTCGTGCTGGCCCGCCGCGAGGGCACCGCGGCGTTCATGGCCGAGGGGTACGCCATGGCGACCGGGGAGCCGGGGGTGTGCGTCTCCACCCTGGGGCCGGGGTCGACGGCGCTGGTCAACGGCGTCGCCTGCGCCACGCTGGACCGGGTGCCGATGGTGGCGATCTCCGGGCAGATCGAGTCGTCGCGCGAGCAGTACTTCACCCACCAGGTGGTGGACCACGGCAGGCTGTACGCCCCGGTCACCAAGTGGGCGGGCCGGCTGGAGCCGGGCTCGGTGGGCACCGTGATGCGCAAGGCGCTGCGCACCGCGACCGCGGAACGCCCCGGCGCCGTCCACCTCACCGCGACCGCCGACGCGATCACCGCCGAGGCCCGCGACGCGGGGGTCCGGCTGCCCCCGCGCGAGCCCGCCGCGGCCACCGTCCAGGTGATTGGCACCGAGCGCGGCGCGGACCCGGCGGCGCTGCTGCGGTCCGCGCGCCGGCCGGTGCTGCTGGCGGGGATCGGCGCGGTGCGTGCCGGGGCCACCGGCGGGCTGGTCGCGCTGGCCGAGCGGGCCGGCGCCCCGGTGGTGGTGTCGCCGATGGCCAAGGGCGTGTTCCCGGAGGACCACCCGTACTTCGCCGGCGTGCTCGACATGGCGTGCAACGCGCTGCTGTGGCGGTTCCTCGGCGAGTCCGACCTGGTCGTGGCGGCCGGGTTCGACGCGGTGGAGCTGATCAAGCCGTGGTCGGTGGCCGCGCCGGTGCTGCACGTGGACGGCACGCCCAACACCGACCAGATCTACGCCGCCGACGTCGAGGTGGTCGGCGACGTCGACGCGGCGCTGCGCTGGCTGGCCGAGGACTGGACCGGCCAGCCGCGCCGCACCGAGGCACAGGTCGCGGCGCACCGCGCCGAGCTGCGCGCGGCGTACTACCACGGCCGCACCGAGGGCGCGCTCAACCCGACCGACGTCGTCGACGAGGTGGCCGCCGCCGCCCCGGCGGGCGCCGTGGTGGTCAGCGACGTGGGCTCGCACAAGCTGCTGGTCGGCCAGGGGTGGCTCACCCGGGAGCCGCGCGGGTGCCTGATGACGAACGGGCTGTCCGCGATGGGGCTCGGGGTGCCGGGCACGATCGCGGCGAAGCTGGCCCGGCCGGACCGGGCGGTGATCGGCATGGTCGGCGACGGCGGGTTCGCGATGACCGCGACCGAGCTGCGGCTGGCCTCGTCGCTCGGGGTGGGCATCGCCGTCGTGGTGTTCGTGGACGGCAGCCTCAACCGCATCGAGCTCAAGCAGCGGGCCCAGAGCTACGCCAGCACGGCCACCCGCCTGGAGCACACCGACCTGGTCGCCCTCGCCGAGTCGATGCAGTGCGACGGGGTGCGGGTGGACTCGCCGGCGGCGCTGGCCAAGGCGCTGGCCGGGCTGGACGCGCTGAGCCGGCCGCTGGTCGTGGAGGCGCACATCGATCCGGCGCAGTACGAGTCGCAGTTCTGAAGGAGGCGGGCAACCCGTGACCGAAGTGATCACGACCGGGCCGCCGGAGGCGGTCGCCACCGCGCTGGCCGAGCGCGCGGTCGCGGCCCGGGCGAACGGGCTGGAAGAGCCGGTGCGCCGGGCGGCGGTGCGCGCGGTGGTGGACTGGTACGGGGCGGCGGTGGCGGGTGGCGTGGTCGCGCCGGCCAGCCTGCTGCGCGGGGTGCTGCCCGCCGGCGGGGGCCGCGCGCGGCTGCTCGGCGACGGAGCTGGTGTGACCACCGACGCGCGCACCGCCGCGCTGGTCAACGGCACCGCCGCGCACACCGTGGAGCTGGACGACATCTACAGCCCCGGCCTCTACCACCCGGGCGCGCCCACCGTGGCCGCCGCGCTGGCGGTGGCCGACGAGCGCGGCCACACCGGCCCCGAGCTGCTGCGCGCGGTCACCGTCGGGTACGAGGTCGGCGACCGGGTGGCCGAGGCCGTCAACCCCGCCCACTACGCGTACTGGCACACCACCGGCACCGTCGGGGCGATCGGCGCGGCCGCCGCGGTCGCCGAGCTGGTCGGGCTGCCCGCCGATCAGTTCGCGCACGCGCTGGCCACCGCGACCACGTTCGCCGCCGGGCTGCAGCAGGCGTTCCGGTCCGACGCGATGAGCAAGCCGCTGCACGCCGGGCGCGCCGCCGAGGCCGGGGTGCTCGCCGCGCTGGCCGCCGAGGCGGGCGTCACCGGCGCCCCGGACGTGCTGGACGGCCCTGCCGGGTTCGGCGCCGCGACGGCCCGGACCCCGGACTGGAACGCCGCAACCGAGCCGTTCGACGGCGACTATCGGATCCAGCGCACCAGCGTCAAGCCCTACCCCTGCTGCGGCCACACCTTCGCCGCGATCGACGCCTGCCTGGCGCTGCGCGAGCGGGGCGTGGGGGCCGGCGACGTCGCCCGCCTGGAGATCAGCAGCTACGGCACCGCGCTCGCGGTGGCCGGCAACCCGGCGCCCGCCACCGCGTTCGAGGCGAAGTTCAGCATCCCGTTCGTCGCCGCCGTCGCGCTGCTGGACGGCGCGGTGACGCTGGCGTCCTTCGACGCGGCCCGCACCGCCGACCCCGACGTGCGCCGGCTGCTGACAATCACCGAGCTGGCCGAGGACCCCCAGCTCACCTCGGCGTTCCCGGGCAAGCGGGGCGCCACGGCCGAGGTGGTCGACACGGCCGGACGGACCCACGCGGTGACCGTGCCGAGCCGGGCCGGGGACCCGGACAACCCGATCGACGACCGGCGGCTGGACCGCAAGCTGCGCGAGCTGCTCACCCCGGTGGCCGGCGCGCGGCGGGCCGAGGAGGCGAGCGCCGCACTCTGGCGGCTGGCCGAGGCCGGCCCGGTCGCCAAGGAGCTGCCATGGCTGTGACCGGATTCCTCCCCGCCGAGGCGGTCCGCCGGGTACGGGAACACAGCCAGCGCCCGGAGGGCCGCCCCGGCCCGGACGTGGTCGGCCTGCACCTCGGCGAGCCCAGCTACCAGACCCCGGAGTTCGTCCTCACCGCGATGGACGAGGCGCTGCGCGCGGGCTACACCCACTACGCGCACCCGCAGGGCGACCCCGAGCTCAAGCGGGCACTGGCCGAGCGACTCAACAAGCTCAACCGGGCTGGGTCGTTCGCCCCGGACGACATCGTGATCACCTCGGGCGGGTCGGCGGCGCTGGGCGCGGCGCTGCTGGCGGTGGTGCGCGGCGGCGACCGGGTGGTGGTCCCGGAGCCGACCTACTCGCTGTACGCGGACATCGTCCGGCTGGCCGGCGGCACCCCGGTGCCGGTGCGCTGCCGCCCCGACCTGGGGCTGGACCTGGAGGCGATCGACGCGGCCGCCCCCGGCGCACGGCTGGTGGCGCTGTGCAACCCGGTGAACCCCACCGGCGCGGTGTTCGACGCGCCCGAGCTCACCGAGCTGGCCCGCATCGCCCGCCGCCACGACCTGCTCGTGCTCGCCGACGAGGCCTACGACCAGATCAGCTACACCCCCCGGTTCGCCTCCACGCTGGACGTCCCGGAGCTGGCCGACCGGCTGATCTACTGCCAGACGTTCTCCAAGAGCTACGCCATGACCGGCTGGCGGCTCGGCTACGTGGCCGCCCCCACGGAGATCAGCAAGGCGGTCGCCGTGGTGCACCGCACCTTCAACAGCAGCGTGAACGCCGCGGTGCAGCGGGCCGGCCTCGCCGCGCTCGCCGACGACAACCGCTGGCCGGCCGCCCGGCTCGCCGACTACCGCCGGCGCCGGGACCTGGTCGTACGGCGGCTGGCCGGGGTGCCCGGGGTGTCCCTGGCCGAGCCGCAGGGCACGTTCTACGCCTTCGTCCGCTACGCCGCGCCGGTGCCGGCCCACGAGGTCGTCGCGCTGGCGCTGCGGCGGAAGGTGGGCCTGCGGGCGGGAACCGAGTTCGGCGAGCCCGGCCAGGGCCACGTCCGGCTCTCGTTCAGCGTGCCCGACGCCGAGCTGGAGGACGGCCTGAGCCGGCTGCGCCGGCTGTTCGCCGACCTGGACGACGGACTGCGCCGCCCGTGACTCAACGAAGAGGAACCGGTGATGATCGTGAGACTTTCCCCCGACGAGAGAATGGCGCGAAAGGCGGGGTTCGCTGCCATGGTCGGCACCGCCATCGAGTGGTACGACTTCTACATATTCGGCACCGCCGCCGCGCTCGTGTTCGATCGCGTGTTCTTTCCGGAGGTGTCGCCCGGAATCGGCATCCTGGCCTCGTTCGCGACATTCTGGGCGGGTTTCCTCACCCGGCCGCTCGGCGGCATCATCTTCGGCCACCTCGGTGACCGGGTCGGCCGCAAGAACTCCCTGATCATCACCCTGCTCTTCATGGGTATTGCCACGGTGGGCATCGGCCTGCTGCCCGGCTACCACTCGATCGGCTGGTGGGCGCCGCTGCTGTTGGTGCTGCTGCGCGGGGTTCAGGGTGTCGCGGTCGGCGGCGAGTGGGGCGGGGCCGTGCTCATCAGCACCGAACACGTCGGCTCGCGACGCCGGGTGCTGTTCGGCGCGTTCGCCCAACAGGGCTCCCCCATCGGCTACATCCTGGCCGGCGGGGCGTTCGCGATCGCCACCCAGCTGCCGTCCGACCCGTTCCTGACCTGGGGCTGGCGCATCCCGTTCGTCGCCTCGGCGCTGCTGGTCGTGGTCGGCCTCGTCATCCGGCTGCGGATCGAGGAGTCGCCGGTCCTGCAACGGCTGCGCGCCACCGACCGCACGGCCCGCTACCCGCTGGCGCGGCTGGTCAAGGAGCACCGGGCGCCGCTGGTGATCGCGGTCCTGGCCATCACGGCGGTGATGACCTCCGCGTACTTCAAGACCACGTTCGCGCTGTCCTGGACGACGAACCAGCTCGGGTTCGACCGCAACACGATGGTCACCGTCATCCTGATCGGAAACATCGTGCAGTTCTTCGTCCAGCCGTTCGGCGCGGTGCTCAGCGACCGTTTCGGCACCCGAAGAATGGTGACCATCTTCCTTCTGGTCGAGGTGGTCACGCTGCCGCTGATGTTCGCCCTGTTCGTCACCGGCGACCTGGGCCTCGCGGTGCTCGGCCTCATCCTGGCCATCATTCCCAACGTGATGTTCTACGCGACGACGGCGGGCGTTCTCATGCGGGCGTTCCCGGCCGCGGTCCGCTATTCCGGAATCGCCGTGTCGTACGCCGTCTCCGCCACCATATTCGGCGGGAGCGCCCCGGTCGTCGGCCAGGCGCTGCTGACCTGGACCGGGTCCATCGCGCCGGTGGCCGCGTACGCCTCGGCGATGGTGCTGGTGTCGCTGGTGGCCACCCGGGCGCTGTGCGGCCGCGCGGTCGACGACGCCGACATGGTCCCCCAGGGCGCTCGCGCGTGACTGCATACACTCGTGTACCGGACGACGGCAAGGACTCTCGATGAACGGCTCCATCAACCTCACCGCCGACCTCGGCGAGGGCTTCGGCGCCTACCGGATGGCCGACGACACGGCGATGCTCGACCTGGTCAGCGCCGCGAACATCGCCTGCGGCTTCCATGCCGGCGACCCCCGGATCATGGAGCGGACGGTGCGCGCGTGCGTCGAGCGCGGGGTCTCCATCGGCGCGCACCCCGGCCTGCCCGACCTGGTCGGGTTCGGGCGGCGCACGCTCGACTGCACCCCGCACGAGGCGTACACCGACGTGCTGTACCAACTGGGCGCGCTGTCGGCGTTCGTCCGCGCCCACGGCGGCCGCATCGCGCACGTGACCCCACACGGCCAGCTCGGCCACCTGACCCGCCGGCGGGAGGACATCGCCGACGCGGTGGCGCGGGCCGCGCGCGCGTTCGACGAGGAGATCAGGGTCGTCTCCCGCGAGGGCTACCTGACCGAGGCCGCGCACCGGGCCGGCCTGCGCACCGGCCACGTGGGTTTCGCGGACCGCGCCTACGGCGACGACGGCGAGCTGGTGTCGCGCACGCTGCCGGGAGCCGTGATCGACGATCCGGACGAGGTGGTGGCCCGGGTGGTGCGGATGGCGCGGGAGCGGCGGGTGGTCACGACCGGCGGGCGCGAGCTGGAGATCAAGTGCGACACGGTGCTGGTGCACGGCGACACGCCGGGCTCGGTCCGGCTCGCGCGGGCGGTGGCCGAGGGCCTGGCGGCGGCCGGGGTGGCGATCAGGCCGCTGGAGGACTGAGTGCCGCCCGTCCTGTCGGTCTACCCCTACGGGGACGCGGCCGTCTGCGCGCACGTCTCGGCCGCGACGCCGCCTCGGGCGTGGGAGGTCGTCCACGCGCTGGCCGGCTACCTGGAGCGGACCGGGCCGCCGGCGATCCTGAACACCGTCCCCACCTACGACACGGTGTTCGTCGAGTTCGACTGCGCCGCCGCGGACCGCCACCAGGTCCGCCAGGCCATCGAGGTCGCGTTCGACGCCCTGCTCTGCACCGAGCACCGCGCCGGGCCCGAGCCGCGACGGTTCCGGGTCCCGGTCGTCTACGGCGGCGAGCACGGACCCGACCTGGAGTTCGTGGCGAGCCACCTCGGGCTGCGCCCGGACGAGCTGGCCGCCGCCCACGCCGGGCACGTGCACAGCATCCGCTGCCTGGCCGGGCCGGTGGGCGGGCCGATGATGGCCGGCCCACCGCTGCCCTCCGACGTTCCCCGCCAGCGCAGCCCCCGCACCGACGTGCCGGCCGGGGCGGTGCTGCTGGCCGGCCGGCAGGCGTTCCTGAAGACCATGCGCGGGCCGGGCGGGTGGCAGATCGTGGGGCGGACCCCGCTGTCGCTGATCGACCTGGACGCCGACCCGCTGGTCCCGTGGCGGCCGGGCGACGAGATCCGCTTCGTCCCGATCGACCCCGAGCAGTGGCCGGCTTGGGAAGGGCGCCGGCCGGCCCACGATGACGGCTGACACGATCCTCGTCCGAGCCGCCGGCCGGACCGCGATCCAGGACCTCGGCCGCGCCCACGCCTCGCGCCGGGGCGTCTCGGCGAACGGCGCGCTCGACGAGTACTCCGCCCGCGCGGCGAACGCCCTGCTCGGCCAGCCGCAGGCGACGCCCCTGTTCGAGGCGACGGGCCTGCCGTTCGTGTTCTCCCCCTCGCGCGAGGTCTGCATCGCGGTCACCGGCGCGCGTGCCGACGTCACCGTCGACGGCCGGACGGTCCCGCAGTGGTGCCCGCTGCGGGTCGGCGCGGGCGGCGAGGTGGCGGTGCGGGCGATCCGGGAGGGGCTGCGCGTCTACGTGGCCGTCCGCGCCCGCCTCGACGCCCCGGTGTTCCTGGGCAGCGTCGCCCCGGACCGAGCGCTCGGGTTCGGCCGCGCGCTGGCCGACGGGGACCTGGTCGGCATCCGCCCGACCCCCGGCCGGCCGGAGGTGGCCGGGCTGCTCACCAGCCGGCTGCGCCCGTCCTCGGCGGACCGGCACGTCCTCTCGGTCGTCCCCGGGCCGGAGTGGTCGTGGTTTCCCGAGCCCCGGCGCTGGCTGTTCGGCCGCGAGTACGTGGTGGACCCGCGCAGCAACCACGTCGGGATCCGGCTGGTCGGCGAGCTCCCCCGGTTCGAGCAGCCGCCGGAGATGGCGTCGCGGGGCGTCGCGATCGGCGCGATCGAGGTCACGCCGGCCCGGGAGCTGGTGCTGCTGCACAGGGGCCGCAGCATCACCGCGGGCTATCCGATCCTCGCGGTCGCCGCGTCGGTGTCGCTGTCGCGCGCCGGGCAGCTGCGCCCCGGGGACCGGGTGCGGCTGGCCGAGACGTCCCTCGACGAGGCCACCGCGGCGTACCGCCGGCAACGGGCCGTGCTGGACGCGATCGAACGAGCCGCGCACCACGGTGCGCTGACGGGACGGCGCCGGTGAAGGAGCACATCGAGGTGGCGGCCGTGGAGTTCGCCCCGGACCCTCGGGACGGTGCCGTCGCAAACGCCCGCCGGATGGGAGAAACCGTCGAGCGGTTGGCCGCCGAGCGGCGCACCGACCTCGTCGTGTTCCCCGAGCTCGCCGATTCCGCCTACCCACCGAGATCGTTCGACGCCGATTTCGCAACGAGGCTTCGGCGGGAGTCGCATCCGGTGCCCGGCGCCGTGACCGACGTTCTCCGCCGGGCCGCCCGCGCGACGGGCGCGACGATTGTCGCCGGTGTCAGCGAACGCGCCGGCGCCGATCTCCACAATTCCGCGGTCGTCATCTCCGGTGCCGGCGAGCTCGTCGGCACGCAGCGCAAGGTTCATTTGTGGACCCAGGAGCGACACTATTATCGCGGCGGCGACCGGTTCGACGTGTTCGACACCGACATCGGCCGTCTCGGCGTCTCCATCTGTTACGACTCCCGGTTCCCGGAGTCGTCCCGGGTGCAGGCCATCGCCGGCGCCGAGATTCTGGTCTGCCTCTTCGCGCTGGTCGCCGACCCCGAGTTCAGCGGTGAGCGGCTCCTGGTCCACCGCGCCGCGACCCGCGCACTGGAGAACTCCGCCTACTACATCGCGTGCAACCGCCGAGGCACCGAGGACGCCGGCGAGTTCTTCGGCGGCAGCGTGGTCGCCGCGCCCAACGGCGAGACCAGCGTCGGCGCCGGCCTGGTCCGTTCCCGCCTGGACCGGGCGCGGCTGCTGCGGGCGCGCGAGTACGCCGACCCGCGCCGGGACCGCCGGCCGGAGGTCTACACGTCGCTGGTCACGGCGGGCCATAGGCTGTGAGTCCGCGACCGCCGACGACGAGGGAGAGCATGGGTACCGCATCGGCCAACCCGGGTCAGGGCACGTCGGGCCCCGGACGCCGAACGCCCTACGAGCGGCTCAAGGAGTCGATCTACCTCGGCGATCTCGCGCCGGGCCAGCACCTGGTGGAGACCACGCTCGCGGAGATGTACGAGGTCAGCCGCACGCCGATCCGCGAGGCATTGATGCGCCTGGAGCAGGACGGCCTGCTGATTCGGGATCGCAACGGCCTCACCGTGAAGGAACACAGCCCGGCCGAGATCCTCGACCTTTACCAGGTGCGAATCCTGTTGGAGACCGAAGCGGGCGGTGTGGCCGCCGACCGGCGCACCGAGAACGACATGCTGACGCTGCGCAAGGCCGCCAAGCGCTACGAGTCGGGAAGCATCGACGACCCCCGCGGCCTTGTCGAGCTGAACCGCCATTTCCACGAGGCCGTGTGGGCCTGCGCGCACCAACTCGCCCTGACCGACCTGTTGGGCCGACTCGAACAACACCTGGGCCGTTTCCCGGCCACCACGCTCACCCATCCCGGCCGCTGGGAACAAACCATCGAACAGCACCGCGCAATCGTGCAGGCGATCGATGCCCGAGACCGGGAACGAGCCGCCGAGCTCTGCGCCCAGCATTTCCGCATCGCCCGCGAGATCCGCCTGGAACTCTGGGAGAACGAGGCCTGACGGCCGACCCCCGTCCGGCTCGCCCTCCGCGCGCGACGCACCCGCGAGAGCGGGCGGCGGGCGGGTCGCCGGGTCGGCCCACATGTTCGGGTTCACGAAAACGCGAGGCGGGTTGGGCGAGATTTGCCAATGCCCGTGATTCGCGGGCAGATATAGCGTCGGCTCATGCGGGTGTTGATCGCTCTCGGTGGCAACGCGATGACCAGTGCCGATGGTCGTGCCCGACCGGAGGACCAGCGGGCGGCGGTCGCGGGGGCGATGCGCACCGTCGCGGACCTGGTCGCCGATGGCGTCGAGGTGGTGCTCACGCATGGCAATGGCCCCCAGGTCGGCAATCTGTTGGTCAAGAACGAGATCGCGGCCGATGTCGTCCCGGCGGTGCCGTTGGACTGGTGCGGCGCACAGACGCAAGGGTCGATTGGCGTTCTCATTCTGAATGCGTTGGATTCCGCACTGGCTCGTCGCGGCGCCGCAACACGTTCGGCCGTGCTGGTTTCGCGTACGCTCGTCGATCCGACCGACCGGCACTTCGCCTCGCCGAGCAAGCCGATCGGCCGCTATCTGACCTCGGATGAAGCGGCCGCACTCATCGAACATGGACAGGTCTGCCGGGACCGCGGTGAGCGTGGCTGGCGGCGTGTGGTCGCCTCTCCTCGGCCGAGGGAGTTCCTGGAGTTGGCGGCGGCCAGGGCATTGCTTGCGAGCGGCCATGTGGTGGTGTGTGCCGGCGGTGGCGGCGTGCCGGTCGTGCGCGGCGCGGATGGCGAGTTTCACGGCGCCGATGCGGTCGTCGACAAGGATCTGACGGCCGCGATGCTCGCCGCCGAACTGGACGTGGACGTCCTCGTCATTGCCACCGACGTCGATGCCGCGGTCGCCGGCTGGGGCACCCCCGCAGCCCGGCCCATCGGCGAGGTCGGCGTCGCGGAGTTGGCCGCGCTGGCGGCGGACGGCCACTTCGCGGACGGCAGCATGGGTCCCAAGGTCGAGGCCGCCTGCCGATTCGCCGAGCGCGGCGGACGCGCCGTCATCACGTCGCTGCATCGCATTGCCGAGGCGTTGCGAGGCGACGCCGGCACGATTGTCAACCCAGTGAAAGTGCGTGAAGGAGGATACTGATGCCCGAACCGATCGAGGTACGGAAGATTCCGTTGCGGAATGTCAGCGATGCCAGCGGTCTGGCGACGCTCATCGATGACAAAATCCTGGAGGCCGACCGCGTCATCGCCGTGATCGGCAAGACCGAGGGAAACGGCGGGGTCAACGACTACACCCGCATCCTGGCCGACCGCGCCTTTCGTGAGGTGCTGCGGGCGAAGGGGACGCGAAGCCCCGAGGAGGTCGAACAGGTTCCGATCGTGTGGTCGGGCGGCACCGACGGTGTCATCAGCCCGCACGCGACGGTCTTCGCGACCCTTCCCGCCGACGGTGCGGTACGGACCGACGAGCCCCGGCTGACCGTGGGCCACGCGATGAGCGAGACGCTGCTCCCCGAGGACATCGGCCGCGCCGCGATGATCAGCAAGGTCGCCGACGCGGTCCACCTTGCCATGAAGCGGGCCGGCATCACCGATCCGGCGGACGTCCACTACGTGCAGACGAAGACCCCGCTGCTGACGATCCACACGATCCGCGACGCGAAGGGCCGGGGCCAGACCGTGTGGACCGAGCACACCCACGAGTCGATGGACCTCTCCAACGGGTGCACGGCGCTGGGCATCGCGGTCGCCCTGGGCGAGATCGGGATGCCGGCGGACGAGGAGGTCATGCACAACCGTGCGCTCTACTCGTCGGTCGCGTCCTGCTCGTCGGGCGTGGAGCTCGACAGGGCACAGGTCGTGGTGATCGGCAACGCTCGCGGTGTCGGCGGCCGGTACCGCATCGGTCACGGGATCATGCGGGACGCGCTCGATCGGGACGGGATCTGGTCCGCGATCAAGGACGCCGGGCTCGACCTGCCGGGACGTCCCCACCCCGACGACCTGGACGGCCGCCTGGTGAACGTGTTCCTCAAGTGCGAGGCCAGCCAGGACGGCACGGTGCGCGGCCGCCGCAACGCCATGCTCGACGACTCCGACGTGCACTGGCACCGGCAGATCAAGGCCTGCGTGGGCGGGGTCGCCGCCTCCGTGACCGGCGATCCCGCGGTGTTCGTGTCCGTGTCGGCGGCCCATCAGGGGCCCGACGGCGGTGGCCCGGTGGCCGCGATCGTCGACCTTGGCTAGGGCGATGGAACCCGACACCGTCTGCCGCCCGCTGAGGGACGTCCTGGTGGTGGACCTGAGCCGCGCGCTCGCCGGGCCGCACGCCACGATGATGTTGGGCGACCTCGGCGCGCGGGTGGTGAAGATCGAGACACCCGGAAGCGGGGACGAGACCCGTGGCTGGGGGCCGCCGTTCGTCGGCGCCCCGGACGGTCAGGAGTCCACGTACTTCCTGTCGGCCAACCGGAACAAGGAGTCGATCGCGCTCGACCTGAAGTCGATCGACGGCCGGGCGACCCTGGCCGAGCTGGTCCGCCGCGCCGACGTGCTGGTGGAGAACTTCCGCACCGGGGTGCTGGATCGGCTGGGTTTCCCGGTGCGGCGGCTGTTCGAGCTGAACCCGCGCCTGGTGGTCCTCTCGATCTCCGGCTTCGGTCACGACGGCCCCGAGGGCGGTCGAGCCGGGTACGACCAGATCGCCCAGGGCGAGGCGGGGCTCATGTCCGTCACCGGGTCGGGGCCGGACGACGCGCAGCGTGTGGGGGTGCCGATCGCGGACCTGCTGGCCGGCATGTACGGGGCGTACGGGGTGGTCGCGGCGCTGCACGAGCGGCGGCGCACGGGGGTCGGGCGGGTGATCCGCACGTCGCTGCTGGCCGCGGTGGTCGGCGTGCACGGCTTCCAGGGCACGGCGTGGACGGTGGCCGGGCGGGTCGGCGCGGCGCGCGGCAACCACCATCCCTCGATCGCCCCGTACGGGCTGTTCCGGTGCGCGGGCGGCGCGGTGCAGATCGCCTGCGGCAGCGAGGGCCTGTGGCGGCGGCTGTGCGGCGAGTTCGGCCTCGACCCGGACGCGGACGGCATGAGCACCAACGCCGAGCGGGTCCGGCGCTCCGACCTGCTGCGACGCACGATCGAGGGCGCGTTCGCCGGCGAGAACGCCGAGGCGTTGCTGGCCCGGCTGGACCGGGCCGGGGTACCGGCCGGGCGGGTCAGGACGATCGACCAGGTCTACGGCTGGGACCAGACGGCCAGCCAGGGCTTGCTGATCGATGTCGAGCACGCCACGTTGGGACCGCTGCGGCTGCCAGGCCCGCCGCTGAGGTTCTTCGACGCCACCGGCGCGGAGACACCGACCGCCCGGCACGCGGCGCCGCCCACGCTCGACCAGCACGGAGACGCCCTGCGCACCGAGTTCCGGCCGGCTCCCGCCGACGCCGGGCGGCGAGACGGCCGATGAACGCACCGGTCCGGGCGGCGGTGGCGGCGCCCGGACCGGTACGCGCGCTACCGCGCAAGCCAACTGTCGCTGCTGCTCTCGGCGACCACCTGGCCCGACGCGACCACGAAGCGCGGCGGCAGGTGGTGGGCCACGGCCTCGCGCAGCGTGCTCCCGTTCAGCACCACGAGATCGGCCGGTGCGCCGACGGCGAGCCGGTGGCCGCCGATACCCAGCACCTGGGCGGCGGTCGTGGTGACGGCGTCGAAGAGCGCCTCCAGCCGCTCCCCCGCGCTCGCGCCGAGCACGTGCGCGGCGAGGAACACGACCTCCAGCATGTTCTGCCGCCCGAACGGGTAGTAGGCGTCCTCGCAGTCGTCCTGCCCGAGCGCCACCGGCAGCCCCTGCGCGCGCAGCTCGAACACCGGCAGGTGCAGGGCGCCGGTGTGCGGGTCGCTGACGAACCCGAGCCCGGCGTCGCGGGCGAGTCGGGCGAGGCGCTGCAGGGACGGCTTCGAGTACTGGCTCAGCGCCCTGGCGTGGTTCGCCACGCCGCGGCCCCGCAGGCCCAGCCGGATCAGCTCGGAGGCGAGCATCTCCGTGGTGCGCAGCCACGGGTCGCCCGCGTCGTCGACCAGCATCGCCACCCGGCGGCCGTGCTTCGCGGCCAGCTCGCACATGCGCCGGACGTGCTCGCGCGCGTCGGTGTCGGTGTGCTCGATCCACGGAATGCCGCCGACCACGTCGGCGCCCAACGCCACCGCCTCGCGCACCAGGTCCTCCGCGCCGGGGTCGCACAGGAGCCCGTCCTGCGGGAAGGCGACCACCTGCAGGTCGATCACGCCTCGGAACTCCTCGCGCAGCCGCAGCAGCGGCCGTACCCCGCGCAGCCCGGCGCGGGAGTCCACGTCGGCGAAGGCGAGCACGTGCCGCAGCCCGTGCTGGAGCCCGGAGCGAAGGCAGCGGCGCGCGTTGGCCTCGATGCGCCCCTCGTCGTAGGAGTCCTTGGCCACCGAGGCCAGCTCGATCGACGCGAGCGCCGCGTCCATGCCCGCGCCGGAGTAGGCGGCCAGGGCCGCGTCACCGACCAGGTCGAGCGTGTAGACCTTGTCCAGGTGCATGTGGGCGTTGACGAACGACGGGGTGACCAGCGCGCCGTCCGCCTCGACGACGCGGGCGCCCGGCAGCGGGGTCTCGGACACGGCCGCGATCGAGCCGTCCCGGATGCCGATCCAGCGCGGGCCTTCCGTCCCTCGCAGGCGGGCCTCGGCGACGGTCAGGTCGTACTCGTCGGTCGAGGATGTCATGTGGGTTGCCTCCCGTGCGGAAATGGTGTGGCCGCCTCGCCGAGCAGGGTGTCGGCGTGGCGGCGGATCAGGGCGAGGTTGCGGTCGGCGAGGTGGTCGAACCCCTGCGGCACCGACGAGCCGGGGGTGAGCGAGGCGAGCGCGGTGGCCGGGTCCAGGCGGGCGGATACCCAGCACTCGTGCGACGCCGCCCGCGCCACCACGTCCGCGGTGGGCGTGACGACCATCGAGTTGCCGAAGTAGCACACGCCGGCGGCGTCCACCCCGGTGGCGTTCGCACCGATCAGGTAAACGTGGTTGTCGTAGGCCCTGGCGCGGTTGGTGAGCGTCCACAGGTCCGCCGAACGCAGCAGGGCGGAGGGCCGGCAGATGATCTCGGCGCCGCTGATCGCGGTGATCCGGGACAGCTCCGGGTAGTCCCCGTCGAAGCAGATGATCAGCCCGATCCGGCCCAGCGGCGTGGACACCACACAGATGTCCTCGCCCGGCGTGACCCAGCCGCCGCGATCGCGGCGCTCGCCGGCGAACGGATGCGTCTTGCGGTACACGCCCAGCACCCCGGACGGTCCGAGCAGCACCGCGGCGTTGTACACCACGCCGGGCTCCGGACCACGCTCGTAGGTGCCCACCACGAGGTGGATGCCCAGCTCGGCCGCCGCGGTGGCGAACGGGGCGAGCACCGGACCGGGGACGGCCGACACCAGCCGCCACAGCGTCTCGACGTCCACGCCGGGGGTGAACCCGGTCGTGACCGACTCCGGCAGCACCACGAGCTCGGCCCCGGTGGCGGCGACGCAGTCGCGTACCAGGGCGACCGCGCGCGCCGAGTTGTCCGCGACGGTCTCGGCGCACAGCGGCCTCGGGGACGGCGCGACCTGGACCGCGGCCACCGTGCAGGCGCGCATCAGCCGACCCCTTCGCGATCGAGGTGTCGTTCGACGGCCCGGCGAGGCGCGAACGGGCGCACCAGGTGGTAGCCGACGAGCACGATCAGCGTGCCGGCGGTGATCCCGGTCAGGGAGAAGCCGGCGGTGATCGTGATGGTCAGGTTCCCGATCCCGGCGAGGATCCCGGCCGCGAGGGGCACCAGGTTGAGCGGATCGGCGAAGTCGACCCGGTTCTCGATCCAGATCTTGGCGCCGAGCAGCCCGATCATGCCGTAGAGCACCAGCGTGATGCCGCCGAGCACACCGGTCGGGGCCGAGGCGATGACGGCGCCGAACTTCGGGCAGAAGCCGAACAGGATCGCCACGGCGGCGGCGATGTAGTAGGCGAGCGTCGAGTAGATCCGCGTCGCGGCCATGACGCCGATGTTCTCCGCGTAGGTGGTCGTCGGCGAGCTGCCGACCAGGGACGCGAGGGCGGTGGCCACCCCGTCGCCGACGAACGCGCGACCCAGGTACGGGTCGAGGTCCTCGCCGGTCATCTCCGAGACCGCCTTGACGTGTCCGGCGTTCTCGGCGAGCAGGGCGATGGCGGACGGGACGACCAGCAGGACGAAGGTGAGGTGGAACGTGGGCAGGTGCGGCCCGGTCAGCTCCCCCAGCGTCGGGCTGGTGATCGTGCTGGGCAGCCCCAGCCACGGCGCGTTCGCGACCGAGCTCCAGTCGATGCGGTGGACATCCACGCAGGCGCCGCCCGTGCACTGGCGCACCAGCGAGATCTGGTCGGCGACCCACGAGACGGCGTAGCCGAAGACCAGCGCCAGGAAGATCGCCATGCGGCCGACGAAGCCGCGCGCCACCACTGACATCACGATGACGAACGCGGCGGTGAGCAGCCCGACCCACTGGTCGGACCGCAGGTACGTCGTGGTGACCACGCTCGCCAGGTTGAACCCGATGATCATGACGACCGCCCCGGTCACCACCGGCGGCAGGATCGCCCGCACGTGGTGGGCACCGCCGAAATGCACCAGCAGGCCGACGGCGACGAGCAGCAGGCCGGCGATCAGGATCGCGCCGGTGACCGCGGCCGAGTCGCCGCCCTGCGCGCGGATCGCCGCCGCGCCGGCGAAGAACGAGGCGGAGGTGCCGAGGTAGGACGGGACCTTGCCCTTGACGATCAGCAGGAAGATGATCGTTGCCACCCCGGACATCATGATGGCGAGGTTCGGGTTCAGGCCCAGGATCGTCGGGAACACGAACGTCGCTCCGAACATCGCCACGACGTGCTGGACGCCCAGCCCGATCATCCGAGGGCCGGAGAGCCGCTCGTCCGGGCGCACGGCCTGGCCGTGCGGCGGCGCCTTCCCTCCGTGAACCAGTCTCCACCCGAGCGTTGGCATCGATGCCGTCCTTAGGTCCGATCAGCGCAGACACGGAACGTTAGGGGCGGCTCGGCGAGCGCAGACATGTCGAAATGTGACGAAGACCCCCACCTATGCCGGTGGCGCGTTACCAAGCCCGCGCATCCGCACGACCCGCAGCGCCAGCGCCACGTTGAGCCTCAGCTCGGGATCGGTGGTGAACGGCCCGACCAGCCCTTCGAGCTTGCCGATCCGGTAGCGCAGCGTGTTGTAGTGGAAGTGCAGGGCGCGGGCCGCCTCGGCCACGCTGCAGCTGTGGTCCAGCAGGGTCTGCAGCGTCCGGCGCATGTCGGCGGCCTCCCCGGTGTCCGCCGCCAGCGGGCCGAGGGCTTCGGCGGCGAACGACCGCAGCTCGTCGTTGTCGGTGACCAGCGAGATCAACCGGTGCACACCGAGGCTGTCGAAGTGCGCCACGCCGCCGGGGCCGTGCATCCGCCGCCCCACGGTGACCGCCCTGCGCGCCTGGTCGTAGGCGGCGGGCAGGTCGGCGACCGAGCGGATCGGCCGGCTCACGCCGGTGCTGAAGGAGCGTCGGCCGCCACCCCGGTCACCTCGGACGGCACGGATGATCTCGTCGACGACGGCGATCGCGGTGTCCTCCGTCGCGGGCATCAGCGTGACCACCTCGTGGCTGAAGCCCACCACCGGGGCGGTCTTGTCCCGGGCTCGGACCACCTGCTGCCAGCCCGCGGTCAGCCGGTCCCGCGAGTTCCACGCGGCCTTGGCCGGCCGCGTCCCGTCCGGGTCGGTGTCGTCGAGCCGCGCCACGATGACCACCAGCGGCCGGTCGACGTCCCAGCCGAGCTGGCCGCAGTGCTCGGCGACCCGCTCCGGGCCGCCGGCCGTGCCCAGCAGCGCGTCGCGCAGGAAGTCCCCTCGGTACTTGGACTCGACCGCGGCGACCGCGAGCTGTTTGGTGATGGCCAGCGCGGCGACGGTGGCCGCCCGCTCCAGCGCCTGGACGGTGACCGGGCTCAGCTCGGCATGCCGGCCGTAGGCGACGACCCTGCCGTGGTCGGTTCCGCCGGCGACGATCCGCGCGAGCGCCACCTGGCCGGGCCGGCCCTCGGGGGCGGGCTGGAGCCCGGTGGTGACCCGCTCGGTGAGGAAACGGCCGGTGGGGTCGAACAGCGGTAGCTGGTGCAGCGCCTCGGCGTCGCCCGCGACGGTCTGCACCCTGCCGTCCGGCGTGCAGATCAGCACGTCGACGTCGAACAGGGTGGCGAACTCCTCGGCGATCTGGGGCAGGTCGCCGCCCTCCAGCACGATCGCGGTCAGTGCCCGGTGGAGCCGGTCGGCGATGTCGAGCGCCGAGGACTGCCGGTCCACGAGCTGGGTGAAGACCTGCGAGATGACGTCGTCGAACGACACGGCGGCCGGCAGGAGCAGCAGCGGGAAGTCTCGCTTCTCGGCGGCGCCCAGCATCGTGTCCGGCGGCTCCCGCAGGTACCGGCCGGCCTTCACGGCCAGCGCGGTGACGCCGCGCGCCGCCAGCCCGTCGATGAGATCGCACAGCGCCGCGTCGTCGAGCAGCTCCCCGGCACGGCCGTGCCGCAGCGGGAACCCCGTGGTGAGCAGCAGCTCGTGCCGCTTCACCCAGGCCAGGATGTCGGGGACCTCCATCACGTTCACCGACTGCACGATCCGGTCGAGCCCGCCCCGGCCCGCCAGCAACCGCGCGCCCGAGACGCTCGGCAGCGCGAGGACGTCACCGACCGTCAGCGTGTAACCACCCTGCCTTGGCAAATCTTGCCGGTCGGAGCGCGCATTATTGGTAGGCGGTTCCATAGGGGGAGGGTATTCGCTGCCCTAGCGTCCCGATACATGAAGTTCTCGGCCGCCGCGAGCACCACCGTGGGTGCCGCTGTGAGCGGCGAGGTCCGGCCGGCACGGTGGCTGGGGGTGGGCGAGCGCGCGCTGTACCTGATGGTCGGGGACTCGACGGTGGTCGCCGTGGTGACGCATGACGCGGTGCGGCTGCCCTGCGCGGTGGTGCTGCCGAGCCGGCACGACGAGCTGTCGCTGCACACGCTCGCGGGCACTCGCCCGGCCGCCCGGGTCGGTGCCGGCCGCATCGAATGGCTCGGGCCGGCGGGGACGGTGGTTGTCGAGGTCGCCCGGTGGTGGCGGCCGCCTCGGGTGCGGCCCGGCCGGCTGCCGCACCCGACGCTCGGGCGGCTGCGGCACGGGGTGGCAGGGCGTGACATCGGCGTCGAGGCCCGCCGTGTCGCGGCGCTCGCGGCCGCCACCGACGAGGCAGGACAGGCCGAGGCGGCCGTCGGCCTGCTGGGGCGCGGGCCCGGTCTCACCCCGAGCGGGGACGACGTGCTGGCCGGGTTCCTCGTCGCCGCGCGCGCCTTCGGCCGGCCCAGCCGCGGTGTCGAACGGGCGGTCGCCCTGCATGCCGGGCGGGCGACGAGCGCGCTGTCGGCCCAGCTTCTGCGTCACGCCGCGCGGGGTGAATGCGCCGAGCAACTGGCCACCGTCCTCACCTCGCCGCGCCGCGGCGACACCGCGTCGACGGCCCGTCCGGTCGCCCGGCTGCTGGCCGTCGGCCACACCTCGGGGGCCGCGCTCGCGCACGGCGTGCTCGCCGCGGCAACGACCAACCGGATTCGGGCCGCGACCGGTGTCGCGGGACAGGAGGTGTGATGAGCGTCGTGCATGTCGAGGCGCGCCAGGGAGCCTATGCGGACTCGGTCGCGCTCATGCAGGTCAGCAAGGCGGCCGCGGCGACCGACGGTGTCGAGGCGGCGCTGGTGGCGATGGCGACCGAGCTGAACCTGGGCCTGCTCGGGTCGATGGGGTTCGCCCGCCCGGATCCCGTGGGCCCGAACGACCTGCTGGTCGCCCTGCGCGCCCGCGACCACACCACCCTGGCGGCCGGACTGGCGACCGTGGAGCAAGGACTCGCTCCCCGTCCCCGGGCCGCCCCCGGTGTGCTCGGCGAGCAGGCCCCGCGCACGGTCTCCTCGGCGGCCCGCCGTGCCGGGCCCGGGCTCGCGCTCGTCTCGGTGCCGGGAGAGCACGCGTTCACCGAGGCCATGGACGCCCTCGACGCCGGCTGCGATGTCATGATCTTCTCCGACAACGTCCCTGTCGAGCAGGAGATCCTGCTCAAGGACACCGCCGCCGCGCGCGACCTGCTCGTTCTCGGACCGGACTGCGGCACCGCCGTGATCGACGGCGTCGGGCTCGGCTTCGCCCACAACCTGGCGCCAGGGCCGGTGGGGGTCGTCGCCGCCTCGGGAACGGGCGCCCAGCAGGTCCTCTGCCTGCTCGACGCGGCCGGTGTGGGCATCAGCGCGGCGCTCGGCGTGGGGGGACGCGACCTGTCCGGCGCCGTCGCCGGCCGCTCCACCCGCGCCGCGCTCGCGGCGCTCGACGACGACCCGGCCACCGAGCTCATCCTGGTCGTCTCCAAGCCACCCGACGAGAAGGTCGCCCGCCAGGTGCGCGAGTACGCCCTCGGCCTGCGCACGCCCGTCCAGTTCGCGCTCGTCGGCCCCGGCCAGCCCGACCTGACCGCCGCCACCGAGACCGCGCTGCGCGGCCTCGGGGTCGCGGTGCCGCGCTGGCCGCGCTGGCCCAACAGCCACCCCGGCCCGCGACCCGGGTCGCTGCGCGGCCTCTTCGCCGGCGGGACGCTCTGCGACGAGGCGATGGTCATCGCCGCCGACCGCCTCGGCCCCGTCCTGTCGAACATCCCGCTGCGGCCCGAATGGCGCACCCACCCGCACGCCCCCACCCCCGGCCACTCGATGATCGACTTCGGGGACGACGAGCTGACCACCGGGCGCGCCCACCCCATGATCGACCAGTCGCTGCGGCTCGCCCGGCTGGCCGCCGAGGCATCCGATCCGGCCACCTCGGTGATCCTGCTCGACGTGGTGCTCGGCCACGGCGCGCATCCCGACCCCGCGGCCGAGCTCGCCCCGGCCATCGCGACGGCACGGCGGGCCGGGCGGGTCGCCACGGTGATCAGCTTGATCGGCGCCGCCGCCGACCCACAGGACCTGGCCGGGCAGGCGGTCGCGCTGCGCGACGCCGGGGCGCACGTCTTCCTGTCCAACGCCCACGCGGCCGCCTTCGCCTGCGACCTGATCGCCACCGGCGGCTGACAGACCCGGAGGAGAGAGACCATGAGCGACCTGATGCGCCGCGAGCTGCAACTGATCACCGCCGGCCTCGACCTGTTCGCCGAGTCCGCCGAGCGGCAGGCCGCCCGTGTGGTCCGCGTCGCGTGGGAGCCGCCACCGCCCGGCACGGCCGGCGACCTCGCGCGGGTGCTGGCCGACCCCCGCCGAGAGCCGGCGAACGCGCGGGCCGCCCAGCGCGTCCTGACCACGCGCGCCCACCTGGTCGACGTCCTGCCCGCCGCCGATGCGCTCGGCCTCGGCCCCGGGCGGCTGCTCCACGCCGGTCCGCCGCTCGCCTGGGAGCACGCGTCCGGCCCGATGCGCGGGGCGCTGATCGGGGCCACCCTCCTCGAAGGGCTCGCGCCCGACGCCACCGGCGCGTCCGCCCTGCTGGAGCGGGGCGACATCGACCTGGAGCCGTGCCACCACCGGGGCGCGGTCGGCCCCATGGCGGGGGTCGTCTCACCCTCGATGTGGGTGTTCGTGCTCGAAGACCTCGAATCCGGCCGCCGGACCCACTGCACGCTCAACGAAGGACTGGGCAGGGTGCTGCGCTACGGCGCCTTCTCCGACGACGTCCTCGACCGGCTGCGCTGGATGTCGGCCGTGCTCGGCCCGGTGCTGCAAGCGGCGGTCCGCGCCCATGGCCCGATCGACATCACCGCGATCCTGTCCCAGATGGTGCAGATGGGCGACGAGGCGCACAACCGCAACCGCGCCGGGACGCTCATGCTCGTGCGTGAGCTGCTGCCGAGCGCCGTCGAGTCCGCGCACCCCGCGCGGGACGTCGCCGACGTCGCCCGTTTCATCGGCGGCAACGACCACTTCTTCCTCAACCTCGCCATGCCCGCGTGCAAGCTCGCCCTGGACGCCGCCCGCGACATTCCCGGCTGCACGATGGTGGTGGCCATGGCCCGCAACGGCACGGAGTTCGGCATCCAGGTCTCCGGCACCGGCGACCGGTGGTTCACCGCCCCCGCGAAGGTGCCGGAGGGGCTCTACCTCGGTGAGTACGGACCGAGCGATGCGAACCCCGACATCGGTGACTCCGCGATCACCGAGACCGCGGGGCTCGGCGGGGCCGCGATGGCCGCCGCGCCCGCGATCGTCCGGTTCGTGGGCGGCACCGTGACCGACGCCCTCGCGAGCACCCTCGGCTGCTACGAGATCACCCTCGCCGAGCACGGCTCGCTGTCGATCCCGGCGCTGGACTTCCGGGGAACGCCGGTCGGGATCGACGTCACCCGCGTCGTCAGGACCGGCATCCTCCCAAAGATCAATACGGGCATAGCGGGCCGGATCGCGGGCACCGGCCAGGTCGGAGCCGGCCTGGTCACGCCGCCCGCCGAGGTCTTCTCCTCGGCGCTGCGCGCGCTCGCAACGGCCGCCGGCTGACGGCGAGGCGGTGGCAATGATGCGCGAACCTGGTCACGCGAGGGTCAACTACGTCGGCGCGCGGGTGGTCGACGTCGTACGGAGCACGGTGCTGGAGGACGCGGTGCTCGTCACCGAAGGCACCAGGGTCAGCGGCTTCGGCCGGCGCGCCGACTACCCGAGGGAGCTGCCCGGGCAGGTCGTCGACTGCACCGGGGCCACTATCGTTCCCGGCCTGTTCAACTGCCATGTGCACCTGGCGCTCGACGGAGACGCCACGCCCTATCCCATCAAGCTGCCCTACCTGAGGTCCTTGGCGGAACCCGACCTGTTCGCCATCTACGCCGAGCAGGCCCGCCGCAACCTGCTCGCCGGCGTCACGACGGTACGCGACACCCACCCGGGGCCGGGCGGACAGACGACGACCTACCTGGTCCTCCAGGAGGCGCTCCGCCGAGGGCTGCTCGTGGGCAGCCGCGTCTACCTCTCGCTTCGGCCGCTGGTGGTGCCCGGCGGCCACGGCACGCACTGGCTGTCCCGGGCGGTGAGCGGAGCGGACGAGACGGTTCGCGCCGTCCGGGAGAACGTCGCCGAGGGCGCGAACCTCATCAAGCTCATGACGGCGTTCGCGTGGGGTCCGCTGCCGGGCAAGCCGGAGTCGTGGTCGAGGTACTTCGCCCCGGCGGAGCTGCGCGCCGCGGTGGACACCGCGCACGGGCACGGCCTGCCGGTCGCGGCGCACGCCCACGGCACGAAGGCCATCCTCGACTGCGTCGCCGCCGGGGTCGACTCCATCGAGCACGGCACCGGACTCACCCCCGAGCTGGTGGAGCTGATGGCGCAACGAGGCACCTTCCTCGTCCCCACGCTCGCCTCGTACCACAACTTTCACCGAGCGGGCCCCGGCCACGGGGAGACCGACGCGCGCGTCGGCGACTCCGACTATGTGCGACGGCGCCAGCGCGAGGGCCTGGAGCTGGCGATTCGGGCGGGCGTACGGATCGCGGCCGGTACCGACTCCGGGTTCGTCTACCTACCGCACGGCGACGTCATCGTCGACGAGCTCGAGCTCTACGTCGAGTGCGGCATGTCGCCCATGGGCGCGCTGCGGTCCGCGACCCGCACCGCCGCACAGCTCGTCGGCGTGGTCGACGAGCTCGGCTCGCTCGAACCGGGAATGGTCGCCGACCTGCTGGTCGTCGACGGCGCGCCGGACAAGGAGATCACGGCACTGCGCGCTATTCGCCGCGTCGTCAAGGAGGGCCGCGCTATCGAACCCGATGCCGGTTCGCCCCTGAACGCCGAACCGCTTTCCCGCAACGTCGTGCGAACCGAGATGCAGAACACCCGCCCGTAACGGGGCGCGCACGTACTGACTGTCATTCTCAATGTCGAGGAGTGACCATGTCCATCACCAGTACCGAGATTTCCGAACGGCTGGACGCGCTTTCGGTCGGCCGATTCCATCGTCGGGTGATAATCACCCTATCCTGCATCTTCTTCTTCGAGCTCGCCGACCTGAGCACGCTCGCATACGCCGGCCCCGGACTGCGCGAGCACCTCGGAATCACCCTGGACGAGTTCGCGCTCATCAACTCCGCCGGTTTCCTGGGCATGTTTCTTGGCGCGACGTTCGGCGGGCGGCTCGCGGACCGCGTCGGCCGGCGCCCGGCGCTCATCTGCGCGGTCAGCACGTTCAGCGTCTTCTCCGCGCTCAACGGCGCCGGTTGGAACGCCGAGACGCTGGCACTCGCCCGTTTCCTCACCGGCTGCGGGCTTTCTTTCATGGTCGTCACCGCGATCACCTATCTCGCCGAGGTCGTGCCCAGCACCCACCGTGGCCGGCTCCAGGCGGCCGTCACGGGATGCGGGATCATCGGCATACCTGTCATCGCCTTCGTCGCGCTCGCGACGGTGCCCCACGGCTCGTGGGGCTGGCGAGTCGTCTTCCTCTTCGGCGGGCTCGGGCTCGTCTTCGTCCCGTGGGTCGCCCGCCTGCCGGAGTCGCCCAGGTGGCTCGCCGAACGCGGCCGCGTCGCGGAGGCGGAACAGGCGGTGGCCACGATCGAGGGCGAGTCGGGCGCGGGCGCCACACCCGTCACGGCGCGGCCGCCCGCCCCGCCGGCGGATGCCCAGGGACCACCGCCCCGGACGGCGCGCATCGCCGAGCTGTTCGCGGCCGGTACCCGTACCCGCACGATCATGCTGATCGCGGTGTGGTGCTTCCAGACGCTGGGCTACTACGGGTTCGTGGCATGGGTGCCGACGCTCCTGGCGGCGCACGGCTACTCCATTGCCAACTCGCTGCTGTTCACCGCCCTCGCCGCGATCGGCGCCGTGCCCGGCGCCTTTCTCGCCTGGCCGATCTCCGACAGGTTCGGCCGGAAGCTACCGATCGCGCTCATCACGCTCGTGATCGCGGCGTGCGGCGTCAGCTACGGTCTTTCCCGAACCGCGCTCACCATTGTCCTGTTCGGCCTGCTGGTCAACATGCTTACCCAGACCTTCATCGCGCTGCTCTACGCGTACACGCCGGAGCACTATCCCACCGCGCTGCGCAACACCGGCACCGGCATCTCCTACGGTGCCGGACGACTCGCCAACATATGCGGCTCGTTCATTGTCGCCGCCATATTCGGCTCCTTCGGCTACGTGTGGGTCTTCGTCTACATCGCCGGCTGTTGGACACTGGTCTCACTGGCCGTCGCCCTGTTCGGCGCCCGCACCGAAAGGCGGCCGCTGGAAAGGCTCAACCGGCGGTGAGGTCCTTTCGGTAGGTTTCGCCGGCGCTGACCGCGGCGCCGGCGCTGATCAGGCAGCACGTCGCCATGAACGTGGAGAACAGCAGGTTGTGCGGTGCCCCGCCGGAGACGGCCAGCAGGGACGCCGCCAGGGCGGGGCCGAAGCCGCCGCCCAGGACGCCGCCCAGGTGGTAGGTGATGGAGGCGCCGCTGTACCGGGTTGTCGCGTCGAAGGACTCGGCCAGGAACCCGGACTGCACCCCGTAGACGATCGGGTGCACGGCGGTGAACAGGACGTATCCCAGCACGAGCAACCCGACCGACCGGGTGTTGATCAGGGCGAACGTGACGAAGGAGGCCGCGCCGGTCAGCAGCGCTCCCGCGATGTAGACCGGTCGGCGCCCGACCGACTCCGAGACCAGCGCCGCGATCGGCATGATCACCAGCGAGATCAGCGCGGTCGCGGAGGCGATGGCCAGCACCGTGGAGCGCGGGTAGCCCAGCTGCACCGCGTAGGCCGGCCCGAACGAGTTGAGCACCGTCTTGGCCGTGTACGGGCCGATCACCAGCAGGACGCCGATGACCAGCTTGCCTCGGTGGTTGCGCAGCAGCTCCAGCAGCGGCGGTCGCTCCCGCTCGACCTCGGCCGCGCGCCTGGCCTGCACCTCACGGAACACCGGGCTCTCGGTCACGCCCAGCCGGATCCACACCGCCACCACGACCAGCACGATCGAGACCAGGAACGGCAGCCGCCACCCCCAGGCGAACAGCGCCGCCTCCGACATGGAGCCGGTGACCAGTGCGAAGCACGCGGTGGACAACGAGATCCCGAGGCCGACGCCGACCTGTGGCACGCTCGCCGCGACGGCTCGCCGCCGGCTCGACGAGTAGTGCTCGAGCGAGAGCAGCACGGCGCCGCCCCACTCGCCACCGCCGGCCAGGCCCTGCAACAGCCGCAGCAGCGTCAGCAGCACCGGGGCCAGCACGCCGGCCTGCTGGTAGGTCGGCAACGCGCCGACCGCGACGGTGGACAGCCCCATCAGCAGCACGCTGGAGATCAGCACGTTCTTGCGGCCGAACCGGTCACCGAAATGGCCGTAGAGCAGCCCGCCGATGGGCCGGACGACGAACCCGGCGCCGAGCGTGCCGAACGCCGCGATGGTCCCCACCAGCGGGCTCAGGTCGGGGAAGAACAACCTGTTGAAGACCACCGCGGCGGCGGCCCCGTAGAGGTAGTAGTCGAACCACTCGATCAAGGTGCCCAGGAAGCTCGCCCACAGCACCCGGCGCCGGGACCGGAGAACGTCCGGCGCCGGTGTCAGCCGATCGTGCTCGACCATGGCAACGCGTCTCCTCCGCCGTTGGAGTGTTCGGGATGCGGCACCGCGACGGCATCGAGCAGCCAGATGCCGTCGGCGCGCAGCCGGACCGGGTTCAGCTCGAGCGTGGACAGCCGCTGCTCGGCGTGGAACCGGGCCAGGGCGTCGAGCAGCTCGCGCAGCCGGCGCCGGTCCGCGTCACCGACCCGCGCATCGAGCCGGTCGAGCGCCCGGTCCACGTCGTGGCCGCTGAAGGGGACGCCCAGGAACCGCACCTGGTCGCGTTCCTCGACGTCCGTCCCGCCCAGGCCGAGGGCGAGCACGGTGCCGACCGGCTGCCGGCTCAGGCTCACGAACAGGTCGAGCCCGGGGCCGATCATCCGCTCGACCAGCAGCTCGGTCAGCTCCAGCCCGGCGGACCGGGCCGTCGACACCAGCTCGCGCCGGGCGGCCAGCAGGGCGGCGCCGTCCCGGATGTCGAGCCTGACCAGCCCGGCCGCCGACTTGTGCAGCACGCCGGGGCTCAGCCCCTTGAGGACCACCGGGTAGGCGTCCAGCTCGGGCTCGGCGCTGTCGACCGGCCAGTGCCTCGCCGGGGGCACCCGGAAACCGTGTTCGCGCAGCGCCCGTTTCACCGCCCACTCGCTGGGCAGGTCGCCGGCCGGGCGGCCGGGTGGGGCGGTGGCCTCCGGTGAGCACGGGCGGGCCGGGGGTTGGTCGAGCCAGGCCGCGAGGCCGTCCAGGACCGCGTCCACCGAGGCGCCGACCACCAGCTCCGGGTGTTGCGCCCGCAGGCCGAGCACCGAGTCGGTGCCGGGCGAGTAGGCCAGCTGGCTCGCGATCGCGGGCACCCCGCACGCCCGTGCACCCTCCGCCACCAGGGCCAACTGCTCGCGGTGCGCCGGCAGCTCCGGCCCGGGCAGGCCGAGCGAGGGCAGGTAGACGCCCACCGCCACCTCGGCGTCGGCGAGCACGGCGGTGACCGCGCGGCTCATCAGGCTGGGGTCCGACAGCGCCTGGCCACCGATGTCGAGCGGGTTGTGGGTGCTGCCGAGGCCGAGCCCGGTCAGGGCGTCGCGGGTGTCCGGGCCGAACGGGTCCAGCCGGACGCCTCGGGCGTGGGCCAGGTCGGCGAAGTTGCCGACCGCTCCCCCGGAGGCCGCGATCACGCCGACGTTGTGCCCCGTCGCCGGGCCGGCCGCGCTGTCCAGCTGGAGCGCGAACAGCAGCCCGTCCAGGCCGCGCACCAGCCGGACACCGAGCTGGCCGAGCAGGTCGGCGGCCACCCGGTGGTCGCCGGCCAGCGCTCCGGTGTGGGTGGCCGCCGCCGTCCTGCCCTGTGCGGAGCTGCCCACGGTGAGCGCGTAGACACGGGTGCCGGCCTCGCGCGCGGCGGTGACGGCCGGGCGGAGCCGTTCCCACGGCGGCAACGCCTCCAGCAGCAGGCCGAGGACGCGCACCTCCGGCAGCACGCCGAGCGCGGCGACCCAGTCGGCCGCGTCGGTCCCCCCGGCGTTGCCCAGCGACACCGCGTGCGACACCCCGACCCCGGCCCGGTGCAGGCTGGCCAGGCTCCCGGTCATCAGCCCGCCGCTCTGCATGACCAACGCGACCGGGCCCGGCTCCACCGCCCACGGCACCGGGGCGCCGACCGCGCAGAAGCCCTCGCGCACCGCGTACATCCCGATCGTGTTCGGGCCGACCACCGCGATGCCGTGCCGGTCGGCCGTGGCCAGCAGCTCGCGTTCGCGCCGGGCACCTTCCCGGTCGCTCTCGGCGAACCCGGTGGACAGCACCACCAGCCCACCGACGCCGGACGCCGCCGCGTCCTCCGCGATCGCCGGCACCGCCGCCGCCGGTGTCACCACCACCGCCACGTCCACCGGCGGGGCGTCGCGCAGGGTGGGGAAGCACGGCAGGCCGTCGACCTCGGCGGCCTTCGGGTTGATCGCCACGAGCCGGCCGCCGAAGCCGCGCTCGCGCAGGTTGCGCAGCACCATCCGGCCGTAGAAGTTCCGCTCGGAGGCCCCCACGACCGCCACCGACCTCGGCGCGAGCAGGCGGCTGACGTCCCGGCTCACCTCGGCGTCGCCTCCGCCGAGGGCGACAGCGAGCCGCCGTCGCGGAACCAGGAGATGGCGTCCTTCAGCCCGCGCTCGCGGATCTGCTCGACCATCGCCTCGTTCTCCGGCGTGGTGTGCGCGATGGCGTCCCATTCCGCGCCGAACAGGAAGGCGGTGCGGAAGCCCTGGCTCTCCATCACGCGGTTGAGCGCGAGCTTCTTCAGCCGCAGCAGCGAGGCGGGGGTGCGGGCGATCTCGCGGGCGGTGCGGCGCGCGGTGGCCAGCAGCTCGCCGGGCGGCACCGCCCGGTTCGCCCAGCCGAGGTCCGCGGCCTCCGCGCCGGTCATCGAGCTGCCCGCGATGTAGGACAGCTCGCGCGCCCGCTTCATCCCGGTCAGCCACATGCTCACCGGCCCGAGCAGCCCACCGCCCAGCGGCACGCTCGGCCAGGCCACCGAGGCGTCGGTGGCGACGATGGTCAGGTCGGCGCAGACGCACAGCATCGACGCGCCGCCGATGCAGTGCCCGTGCACGGCGGCGATCACCGGCTTGTCCAGGTCCCAGACCGCGAGCCAGCGCTCCAGGTTGCGCCGCAGCCGGCGCCAGTCCTGGTAGGCGCCGGGCTCGGTGCCGTTGCCCTGGGCGCGCCGCACGTCGTAGCCGACGCTGAACGCCCGCCCCGCTCCGCGCAGGATCACGCACCGGGCGTCCTGGTCGTCGGCCAGCGCGTCGACCGCGCGGGAGAAGGCGTCGAGCATCTCGGTGTTGAACGCGTTGAGCTTCTCCGGACGGTTGAGCACCAGCTCGACGACGCCGTCGCCGAGGTCCGCACGCTCGATCAGGGGCACGGGGTTTCCTCCATGGATGTCAGCAGGTCCTCGACCAGGTCGCGCAGCATCAGGACGTGACGCACCCGCAGGTGGGCGCCGAGCTCCCAGGTCATGCCGATCCCGCCGAAGACCTGCAGCGAGATCTCACCGGCGCGCACGGCCCCGGCCAGCGCCAGCCGGACCGCGCCCGCCGCGGGCTCGCCGTCGTTGGCCGCCATCACCAGCGCGGTGGTCGCCTCGGCCACCCCCACCGTCGCATCGGCGAGCAGGTGCTTGACCGCCTGCAGCGCCCCGATCGGTCGGCCGAACTGCACCCGGGTCCGGGCGTGCTCGACCGCCCGCTCGACCAGGACCCGGGCGGCGCCGACCGCCTCGGCCGCCCACAACACCGCCAGCCGACGGCCCGACTCCGCGCCGACGGGCCGATGGCTCGCCAGGCAGACGCGCACGACGCGCAGGGTCGGGGCGAAGTCGTCGACCACCGCGTCCGGCGGCAGCTCACCCGCCAGGCCGACGACGTGTATCCCCGGCAGGTCACCGAACGGGATCCGCACCCGATCCGGGCGGAACCGCCTCGGAACCGCCACCGTCAGCGGCGCGGGCGACGCCTCGGGGACGGCGGGCCGCAGCGCGAGCGTCGCGGTCAACGGCAGCGGCACCGCGTGCCGGCCGACCACGGTGGCCACCTCGACCAGGTCACGCACGGACAGCCCGTACTCGTCACCGAGCCGGTCCCAGCCACCGTCCCGGATCACCGGCCACCGCCCGGACATGTCCGCCCGGGCCAGCAGCCCGGACAGCGCCGAGGCCGCCTCCAGCGCCGTCGGGCTCGCCGCCGCGGTCATCTGGGCAGCCCCAGCAGCCGTTCGGCGACCAGGTTGCGCTGTACCTCCGACGTCCCGGAGAAGATCGTGCCGGCCCGGCTGTCCAGGTACTCCGTGCGCCAGCGGTCGTCGTGCTCGGGGCAGCTCAGCGACACCCCGTACCCGGCGAGCTCCTGCCAGGTGTGGCTCCACATGAGCTTGAACACCGAGGCGATCTCGCGCGCCTCCGCGCCGTCCGCGCTCGCCTCCAGCGCGCGCAGGGCGTGCCAGCGGATCAGCTCCACCCGGATGTGCAGCCGCTCCAACTCCGGTCCGCCCGCTCGCGCGCAGCACTCCCGCAGCAGCCCGACCAGCGCGGCGAACGAGACGTACCGGGTGATCGCGTCGGCCGGCCCGCGTTCCTCGGTGAGCACCGACAGCGCCATCCGCCACCCGTCGCCCTCGGCGCCGACCCGGTTGCGGCACGGCACCACCGCCTCGGTGAGGAACAGCTCGCAGAACCGGGACGCCCCGCTGATCTGCCGGATGGGCCGCACCTGGACCCCCGGCTGGCGCATGTCCAGCAGGAACATCCCGAGGTTGCGGTGCCGGGGAGCGTCGGCGCAGGTGCGGGCCAGCAGCAGGCAGAAGTCCGCGTGCTGGGCGAACGACGTCCAGGTCTTCTGCCCGGTGACCCGGTACTCCTCGCCGTCCCGGACCGCGAGCGTCCTGACGTTCGCCAGGTCGGAGCCGGCCTCGGGCTCGGAGAACCCCTGGCACCACACCTCGGCACCGGACAGGATCGGCGGCAGGAACCGCTCGACCTGGCCCGCCGTGCCGTGTCTGATCAGCAGCGGCCCGGTCAGCAGCCGGCCCACCCGGCCGTACCCTTCCGGCGCGCCGGCCAGCGCCGCTTCCTCGTGGTAGACGAACTCCGCCCGCGCGCCAAGGCCCCGGCCGCCGTGCTCGGCCGGCCAGGACAACCCGGCCAGCCCGGCGGCGTGCAGCCGGCGGTCCCAGTCCCGGCGCATCGCCACCTCGTCGCGGTGCGCGGCGCGCACGGACGGCACGTTCTCGGCCAGGAATGCCCTGACCTCCGCGCGGAACCCGTCGAGCCCGGTCATCGCCCGGTGCCCAGCGCGTCGAGCAGCGACCCACAGCCGCGCACGAACTCGGCCGCGCCCAGCCCGGTGCCCGCCACCTGGAACACCAGCTCGTCCACCCCGCGAGCGGCCAGCTCGCCCTCCAGCCGCCGGACCCGCACCGGCAGCTCGCCCGGGGTGGCGACCAGGCAGAACTCGTCGACCATCGGCTCCGGGAGGCACTCGGCCAGCTCGTCCATCGACGTGCCCGGCCGGGCGCGGAACCGACGGCGGACCTCCGCGACCGGCGCCTCCCACGGCCCGCCCTCGACGACCGGGGCGTAGCTCGGCGTGGTGAAGTAGAACGCCAGGTTGCGCCGGGCACGGGCGCGGGCGCTCGCCTCGTCCTCGTGCACCGACGTGATCCGCCAGGCCGCCAGCCACGGCCGCTCCCGGCCCGGCCTCGCGCCCGGCCTCGCGCCGGTCATCGCGGGCAGCGCCACCCCGTCCAGATAGGGCAGGTACGACACCAGCGGGTGCAGCGCGACGCCGTCACAGCTGGCCGAGGCGTCGGCGAGCATCCGCCGGTTGACCCCGGAGCCGAACACCCGAAGCGGCGGCAGGCCGCGCAGCTCGTCGCCGGCCAGCGGGGTCGGCACGTCCGCGCGGTAGAACGGCCCCTCGTGGCGCAGCCCGTCGGTGGCCGCCCAGGCCGCCCGCATGACCGCCACGTAGTCGGCAAGGCGGGGGCCGGGATGGTCGAAGTCGTGCACCCCGTAGCGGCGGGTGCGCATGCCCTTGGTGCCCGCCCCGACGCCGAGGGCGAACCGCCCGCCCGTCGCGATGTGCGCGTCGGCCGCCGACGCGGCCATGGCCAGCGGCGCCCGGGTGAAGGCGTACGCGATCCCGGTCGCCACCCCGATCCGCTCCGTGTGCAGGCCCAGGGTGACCGCCCGCACCAGCGCATCGCGCGGGGTGGACTCCGTGGTCCAGATCCGGTGCAGGCCGGTCGCCTCGGCGCGGCGCGCCACCTCGATCAGCGGGCGGAAGGCATTGGTGGACAACACCAGCGAGCGCTTCATCGGATCGCCACCGGGTTCGCCGGGGAGCCGACGCCACCGGCGATGGCCATCGGCATGGACACGAACAGGAAGCTCCACCGCCCGTCCCCGGCACAGGCGCCGGCGAGCTCCTCGAAGTCGAACAGCTCCCCCAGCGGAATGCCCAGCAACGCCAGCAGCCGACGGTGCAGGCTGCCCACCGCCGGATCGCCGGGAGACACCTCGACGGCCGGGTTGTCGCAGGCCAGGCCGGCGATGTGCCAGTCCCACAGCAGCTCCGCCATGTCCTCGTCGGCGGCCAGGCCGGTGAACGGCGGCCGGCCGCGCTGGGCCAGCAGCTCCCGGTCCGCCTCGCCCAGCGCCCGGTACTCGCCGGCCCAGCCGGTCCGCACGCAGAGCAGGTCGCCGGGCCGGACCTCGACGTCCTGCTCGGCGGCCGTCCGCCGCAGCTCGGCCGCCGAGATGCTCCGCCCGGCGAACGCCGACTCCCCCGGACGACGGCTCCGCGCGTCCAGCAGCACGCCTCGCCCGACGATTCCGTGCCGCGCCCAGTGGTGCACGCCCAGCCGGTCACCCAGCGCGGGCGGATCCGCCGTCTCGCCACCGAAGAAGCCGAACTCCCGGAACCGGACGTGCCGGAAACCGTCCCACTGGGTGCCCGCCTGCGGGTGCAGCGCATCCAGCCGGTCGTCCCAGCTGTTGCGCCCGGTCTGGAAGACGGTGTGAGTGGCCGGTTCCCTGCCGTACAGCGGCGGATCGGGTAGCCCGGGGGGCAGCTGCACGCTGATCCGCCGCCCGGTCCGCACCTCGGCGACCGCCGACGCCACCCGGTCGTCGGTGAGCAGGTTCAGCGTGCCCAGCTCGTCACCCGCGCCGAAGACCCGCCAGGCATGCCGCACGCCGGGCACCCCCAGCCCCGGCAGCTCCGCGTACTTGGGCAGCTCGTCGTCCATCCACACCATCCATGACCCGAACACTTGATCGGACTCGTCCTAGTGCTTGTTCGGATCGAACCTAACAGCAATTCAGGTACTGTCAAGCACGGGCTAGCATGTGTGGCCGACCAGGAAGGGGCGCACGTGACGCGGGAGTTCGCCGACCGGATCGTGGCCGCGCGGGCCCCTCGCCGAGAGACCAAGTCGCTGATCTACCAGCACGCGCTGCGCCTGTTCGCCACCCGCGGCTACGCCAGGGCCAGCCTGCGCGAGATCGCCGAGGCGGTCGGCCTCGAGGTGGCCAGCCTCTACACCCACATCCAATCCAAGCAGGCGCTGCTGTTCGACCTCATGGAGTTCGGCAACCGCGACCTGCTCGAGCGCCTGGTCGCGGCGGCCGGCGGCGCAACCGACCGCCCGCTGCCCCAGCTTTACGTGCTCACCAGGGAAAACGTGCTGTCACACTGCCGGCACCGCCACCAGACCACCGTGGTCTACAACGAGATCCGCGAGCTGAACCCCGAACAGCGCGAACACATCGTCGCGCTGCGGCGCAAGATCGAGGAGCTGTTCCGGAGCCAGCTCCGGCGCGGCATCGAGGACGGCAGCGTCCGCCCACTCGACGTCGCCACCACCACGTTCGGCATCCTCGCGATGGGCCGGGGCGCGGCCGGCTGGTACCGCGAGGACGGCCGGCTGACCGCCGAACAGATCGCCGACGGCTACGCGGACCAGACCGTCCGCGCGGTGGCGGCCACGGCCCAGCTCCAGCGGATCGGCGACGAACCGATCAACCTCGCGGCGCTGTCCTGAGCGGCGTGTTCAGGGTTCCCCCAGGCCTGGCCCGATGGCGCGGCGCGCGAGGCGCGCCAGGGAGAGCAGGAGCAGGACGGCGGCCGGGACCACGCCGGCGACCGCCAGCCCGGCCCGGGGGCCGAGGTGCTGGGCGATCATGCCGAGCAGCGGTCCGCCGACGGCGCCGCAGCCCATGATCACGAGCAGGTAGGCGCCCATGACCCGCCCGCGCAGGGTCTGCCCGGCGGTGAGCTGGAGGGTGGCGTTGGCGGCGGTGTACATCTGTTGGGTCGCGATGCCGACCGCCGTGAGGGCGCACATGAGGCTCCAGGGCGTGGGCATGGCGGCGGCGAGCAGGTAGGCGCCGGCCAGGGCGTACCCGGTGCGGGTGAGCCCGCGCAGGGTGGTGCGGGTCCGGCCGGCGGCGATGAGCCCGCCGATGATGGAGCCGACGGCGGCGGTGGCGGTCAGCAGTGCGTACCCGAGGGGGCCGGTCCGGGCGGTGCCGGCGTAGGCGGCCAGCGTGACGGGCAGGTTCAGGGCGAACATGCTGAACACGCCGGCCACCGTGATGGGCCGCCAGATCTCCGGCCGCCGCGCCAGCCTGCGCAGCCCGCCGGGAGCGAACTCCGCGGCGCGCCGCACCGGGTGCGGGATCTGGTCGGGGTCGATGCGGGCGAGCGCGAGGAACGGGGCGACGTAGCAGGCGGCGTTGACCGCGAACGCCCAGCCGGGGCCCACGGCGCCGACCAGCACGCCGGACACGGCCGGCCCGACAAAGCCGCCGAGCTGGAACGTCGAGGCGTTGAGGCTGATCGCGCTGTGCATCTGGTCGCGCTCGACCAGCTCGGTGACGAACGCGAGCCGCACCGGCCAGTCGATCGCGGCGACGGTGCCGAGCCCGGCCGCCACGAGCTGGACGTGCCAGGCGGTGACCTGGTGGGTGAGGGTGAGCGCGGCCAGCAGCGCGGCCATGGCGGCCGCCGCGACCTGGGTGGCCTGCAGCACCCGGCGTTTCGGGTAGCGGTCGGCGATCCACCCGGCGGCCAGCCCGAACACCAGCGTGGGCGCCCACTGCAGGGCGGTGGTCACGCCCACGGCGGTGGCGTCGCCGGTGAGGCTGAGCACCAGCCAGTCCTGGGCGATGCGCTGCACCCACAGTCCCGTGGTCGCGACCGCCTGGCCGAGCAGGAACAGCCGGAAGTTCCGGGAGCGCAGCGCGGAGAACCTGGAACGCCGCGAGGTCGGTGGTGCGGACCGATCGGAGGTTTGCTCGGGTCTGTCGGCCGCCCGGGTCACGGCGAGAATGCCTCCTTCATAGGGGGTCTGCGCAACCATCGTCCGGTGACAACACCAATTGACAAAGAGAATCCAGCTAATAATTCTCATTGCGAACTGGAATGAGCGGGCTAGCCTGGGACCGTGGTGTTCGCCCCCGAGCAGGTACGGACCTTTCTGGCGGTGGCGCAGTCATTGAGCTTCACCCAGGCCGCGACGGCGCTGGGCCTGCGCCAGCCCACGGTGAGCCACCACATCCGCAAGCTGGAGCAGGCGGTGGGCCGTCCGTTGCTGGTCAGGGACACCCGCAGCGTGAGGTTGACCGTCGACGGTGAGGCGATGGTCGGTTTCGCCCGCTCCATCCTCGCCGCCCACGCCCAGGCGGCGGACTACTTCACCGGCGCCGGGGTGCGGGGCCGGCTGCGGTTCGGCGTCACCGACGATCTCGCCCTGACCCGGGTGCCGAGGATCCTGCGCGACTTCCGCCACCTCAACCCCGGCATCTCCCTGGACCTCACCGTGTCCCAGCTCAGCGCCCAGCTGCAACGCCGGGTCGAGTCCGGCCACGTCGACGTCGCCTTCCTCAAGACCACCGCCGGCGAGGGCCGGGGCCGGCTGGTCCGCCGCGACCGGCTGGTCTGGGCCGCCGTCGAGGGCACCGGCGCGCAGTGGGACGACCAACGGCCGGTGCCGCTGATCGTCTACCAGGCACCCAGCCCCAGCCGGGCGCTCGCCGTGCAGGCCCTGGAGGACGCGGGCATCAAGCACCGGGTGGCCTGCACCGCGCGCGGGCACAACGCCGTGCTCGCCGCCACCCGCGCCGGCCTGGGCGTCGCCATCTTCGCCCGCAGCCTGCTGCCGCGCGACCTCACCGAGCTACCCCGCAGCATCGGGCTGCCCGAGCTCGGCGAGCTGGACCTGGTCCTGCTCACCAACCCGCGCGCCCCCACCGAGCCCGTGGAGGCCCTCACCACCACGATCCTCACCCACGCCAACCCCACCCGCCCCATCCACGACCCCCGCCACCGGGCGGCGGCCCAGCCGATGGGGACGAGCGTCATGCGGGCAGCCAGCCGCCGTTGACGTCGAGCACGGCCCCGGTGATGTACGAGGCCCTGGGACCGGCCAGGAACTCGACAGCGTCCGCCACGTCCTCCGGCGTGCCGGCCCTGCCGAGCGGGATCTGGCGCACGACCGAGGCCCGTTCACCGTCCGCGATGTTGCGGTTCATGGCGGTGGCGATGAACCCGGGGGCGACGCCGTTGACCCTGATTCTCCTCGGCGCCAGCTCGCGGCACATCGAGACCTGCAGGTTGTGGAGTGCGGCTTTGGAGGCGGCGTAATGCGAGGCCGACGGGATGAACGGCGGAAAGACCGCGTCGCGCCGGCCTCCGGTGGCCATTCGGGTGGCGATGGACAGGATGTTGACGATGGACGCCGTGCCGTCGGTCGGCATCTGCCTGGCCAGGTGCGTGGAGACGAGGAACGGGCCGACGGTGTTCGCCCGCAGCACGGCCATCAGCCCGGACGCGTCGATCTCGTCGATCTCGAGCTTGCCGGCCGGCCCCTTGGGCGAGATTCCCGCGGCGTTCACCAGGACCGTCACCGGCGCCAGGGCGTCGACGGTACGGGCGAGCTCGATCACTGTCGGCTCGTCGCTCAGGTCGCCGCCGAACGAGACATGTTCTCCGGGCAGCTCGGCGGCCACCGCCCGGGCGCGGTCGGGATCGAGGTCGGCGACGCAGACCCGGTGGCCCGCGTCCGCCAGCCTCCGGGCGATGACCGCGCCGATCGACCCGGCGCCGCCGGTGACCACTGCGAGGCTCATGGCATCACGTCTCCGCCGTTGGGTGAGAGGGTTTGGCCGGTGTAGTAGGAGCCGTCGTCGCCGAGCAGGAACAGGTAGGTTCGCGTCACGTCCCTCGGGGTGCTGAACCTCCCGAGCGGAATGCGTTCGAGCTGCAGGTCGAGGTGCTCCTTGGGCATGCGCCGCACGCGGTCGGTGAGTACGACGACGGGGGCGACGCAGTTGACGGTGACCTGGTGCGGAGCCCATTCCGTCGCCAGCGCCCTGGTGAGCCCGACGACGCCGGCTTTGGCGGCGGCGTAGGCGGCGTCGTTGGCCTGGCCGCGCACGCCGAAGATGGACGCGGTGTTCACCACCCGCCCGCCGGCGCCGCACATGTGTGGCATGACTTCTCGGCACATGAGGAAGGTGCTGGTCAGGTTGGCGTCGATGAGGAAGTGCCAGTCCTGGTCGGTGATGTCTTCGAGTGGGCCGAGTCGGTTGTTGCCGGCGATGTTGAGCAGTCCGTACGGCGCGCCGTGGTGTTCGATGCCGGCCGCGACGGCGTGGGCGACCTCGCCGCTGTCGGTGACGTCGGCCGCGACCGGCAGCAGGCGCGCGTGGTGCGGGAGCCGGTCGAGCGCGTCGGTGGACAGGTCGATCGCGGTGACCGCGAACCCACCGGCCAACAGCTC
>NZ_JIAI01000025.1 GCF_000620785.1 Actinospineispora acaciae DSM 45401
CCCCCCAGACCCCCGACCAGCCCGCCCAAGGCGGTAAGAACCCCAACCAGCCCGCCACCGCCCCCGGCTCCTCGGCCAGCTCCGGCGGCCCCACCATCCCCGGCGCCTCCTCCTGGTCCACCGCCTGGGCCAACCTCACCTGCGACACCACCACCAGCACCTGCAAAGGCACCCCCCACAGCTCCGCCACCGGCCTAGCCCCCGACGGCCACAACACCAGCGGCACCGGCAACAAAGGCCCACCAGAAGCCACCGGAACCACCACCGCAACCTGCGACACCACCGCCACCGCCTGTGACGCCACCACCAGCGCCACCGCCGGCTCCGGGCAGGTCGTCGCCGACATCATCACCGAACAAAACAAGACCGCCGCACAACAGGCCACCCAGCAGGCCGACAACGCCCGCCAAGCCGCCGACCAGGCCAAACAGGCCGCCGAAGCCCCCGGCGCCACCGACGCACAACGCAAGACCGCCGCCGATACGGCGAAGCAGGCCGACGAGGCCACCAAGGTCGCCAAGGCCGCTACCGACGCAGCGAACAAGCCGCTCCCCGCCGACGCGATCCCGGCCACCCTGGCCCAATCCAACGCCGCCGCTACCTGCGCAGGCCCCGGTTGCACCGCCGCTACCACCGGCAACACCGACGGCTTCGTCGGCGCCTCCCACACCGACGCCACTTGCACCCCCAGCCAGAACGGCTGCGCCGTCACCAGCGAGGCCACCGCCACCACCAGCCGCAACGCCGGCCAGGGCCAGGACGGCAAGCCCATCCCGGGCCTGACCGGCAACGCCCAAACCAGCTCCCGCGCCACCTGTCCCAGCGCCGGCTGCACCGCCAAGCTCACCGGCAACTCCGCCGCCACCGCTGGCCCGGCCGGCAACGGCACTGCGACCAACCCGAGCAACGTATCCACCGCGCGCGGCGAGAGCACCTGCACCGGCACCGGCGTCTGCCAGGCCGAAATCACCGCCGGCACCTCGGTCACCGTGGTTCCCGCCGACGCCGGCCGAACGGACGCCAACAGCGCGAACGTGGTCGACCGCACCGCCCAGCTCGCTGCCGGCTGCGCCGGCGCCGGCTGCCGCACCCACACCGAGGGCAACGCCCGGGATGAGGCCAACGGCACGACCCAGGCCGCACTGGCCAACGCTAGCTGCACCGCCGGCGCAACCGGCCAGTGCGCCAGCTCCATCCAGGTCGGCGCCCGGCCGGGCAGCGCCCAGGTGGCCGCCCAGTGCGCCGGCACCGAGGGCTCCACGTGCGCCCACCACTTCGAGGCCCACAGCTCCGGGCAGAGCAAGACCGCCGGCAACAGCGCGTCGGCCAAGGCGGACTGCGGCGCCTCGGGCGGCGCGGGTGGTGGCTGGTGCGGCACCGGCGCGGACATCCAGACCAGCGATGAGCACGCGATGGCCGCCGCCGCATGCCAGGGCAGCGAGGGATCGGGCTGCCACTACGAGTACCGGACAGAAAGCCACGCGAACGCACCCGGCGCGAAGGGCGACGCGGTCGGCTCCGGCTCCGGCACCGTCGGCGAAGGCCAGGTGCTCACCACCGCCTTCGCCCAGCCCTCGCAAGCCGGGGCGTCCTGCATGGGCACCCCGGGCACCAACTGCAGCCACTCGTACACCGCGACCATTTCCGCGCACGACGAGTGGCAGGACCCGAGCAACAAGGACAACCACAGCGTCGCCGACATCACGGTGACCGGCTCGGGTGGTGGCGGCATGGGCGGCGGCTGGGTCGCGGTCACCGCGACGGCCACCGCCGGCCCCGGCCAGGCGGAGATCGGCGGGGGCTGCTCCGGCACCGCCAGCAACTGCGCGGTGAGCGGCTACGCCGAGGCGCAACTGCGCAGCCACGCCGACGCACCGGACGGAAGCTGGACCTGGGACGGCGGCGCCCGCCGCAAGTGCACCCTGTCCGCCCCCGGAGGCTGTGGCGTGCAGGTGCAGGCCGACGGCCCCGGCGCGGTCGGCGGCACCTGCTACGGCAACTACAGCTCCTGCGAAGGCGCCAGCGAGGACTACGACAACCTCATCCAAACCCCCATCCCGCAACCCGGCGATGGCGGACAGGGGGGCGACGCGGCAAACGGCGAGGGCACCGCGCCCGACGGCGAGGGCGACCTGACAACGCAAGGCAACGAGGTGAGCGGCGCGGACGCCACGCTGGTTCCGGCGGGTCCGGTCGACGCCACCGGGAAGGGCGATCTCCGGGTCGGCGCAGTGAACCCAGAGCATGCCGAGGTACGGGGGACCGAGTCCCGCCAGGCGCAGGCACCGGTCGACGCCACCGGGCACGGCGATCTCCGAGTCGGCGCCAGCCCCAAGACGGTGACCGTCCGCGGCGAGTCGACCACCAAGACGTGCTACTCACAGTGCTCGGTGGAGCGCGACAAGGGCCGGGTGCGGGCGGAGTACAACCCGGCCGCCGCGAACCCACAGGAGCGACTCGTCGTGTCCGCCGGTGGCGCCAGGGTGAATAGCGCGACCAAGGCCCAGGTCAGCGTGGACGCGGCGGGGAACCGCGCGATCAAGGTCGGCCACCTCGGCTCCGCGGTCAACGCGAAGACCGGAGCCCGCATCGAGATCAAGGCCACGCCGACACCGCAGACGATCCACGCCCTGCGCATGGCCGACAAGCGCTTCGCGTTCAACGGTCCGATCGAGGACGGGAGCACCGTCACCTACACCGGCCCCAAGATCCGGCTGAAGAACGGCACCACGGGGGTCGACAAGTTCACCATTAGTGGTTCCGGCCAGCTCACCGCCGGCAACGGTGGCGCCAACCGGGGTGGGTTCACGTTCGTCGGCTCCGCCTCCTACATCTCGGCCGACGGACGCGACGTGCTGGGCGCCGCGCCCGGGAAGCCCGGCACCATGGCGACCGGCACGGGCGCCGTTGTTGGCCGCGACGCCAAGGGACTTGGCGGCATCATCGCTCTCGGTCAGTCCGGTGGCGTTGGCACCGGCACGTTCCGCACGGCCGAGGGCGTCAAGGTGGACTGCGTCAACTGCCATGCCATTCACACGATGCCGACCAAACCGGGCCAAGGCGGCTCGACGACGTGTGCCGGCTCGACCGGGGGCGGCGGAGGGTTCTGCACCGCGACCGCGCCGGGGCCGAACGGCCGGGTTGACACTCAGCGCGCCGAGTGGCCAGACCCCTCCTCTGGCCAAGTGGGCAGTGCGACGTTCGACGAGACTCATCGCAACGCGGACGGCACCGGCGGTGGCGTGACCGCCTCGAAACAGGGTGCCGGATTCGTCCACTCCGAGGACTCCTTCGGACATTGGATCGAATCCGTCCACGACAAGAACGACACCGCCACTCAGCTGCTCTTCGCCGAGGACGCGACCGGCTACCACGCCGGCCAGGCGTGCAAACCGGGTGGGACCTGCCTCGGCTCGGACTTCGACGCCAGCGCCGTCAACACCTTCGGCGCCAGCGCCGACAGCACCTCGCAATGCACCGGTGTCGGTGGCCAGTGTGCCGGTAATCGTCCGAAGCTGATTGATCGGCAGTTGCCGTTCGCCGAGGAGGCGTCAAAGGGCGTACGCGAGATGGTGACCGGCGACGACGGCAGCGCGACCCCGAAGGACTGGGTGGACGCAGCGCATTCCAACGCGGACAACAAGCGTGCCCAGCTGGCGGTGCTGGAGGCGCACAGCCAGTTCCGGTGGAGCGCCGAGGTCGGCGCACCCCAGCTCGCTGCTTTTGCCGACGCAGCGGCCCAGGCCGCTCGGCACGGTGGCCCCCCCACCGCGGCCGAAATGCGGAACATGGCCGCGCTGGCCGGGCAGATCGATCCGAAGACGCTGCAGCGGATGGCGCGCACCGAGGAGGCCGGCAATGTGCTCTCCACGGTGTACGGCGAGCAACGCCGAAAAGTCGACACCGCCGAGCGACTGTTGGTCGACCACCCCGAGATGATCGAAGCCGTCACCAGAAACGCCAGTACCCAGCGAAATCCCGGCGAGGATCCGCGCGCGTTCGCCGCCCGAGTCATGTCCGATACGCAGCTAATTGATAAGAGTCTCCGCGAACAGCTGGTGGAAGCACGGAAGGCGATGGGGCAAGACGCCCTGAACGATCGGAGGGCAAAACTCACCGAGGCGATCACCAGTTGCAATACTGGGCACACCTGCGACAGAGGTGCGATCGAGAAAGAGCAAGTCGCGATCTACCAGGAAGCCGCCAGGATTGACACCCAGACAGCGGGCCTGCGGGACGAGATGGAAAAGATCGACGACACCTTGCGCGGGTGGGACCTCACCGCCGCTGGGTTGGCCGGCGACTACGTCTACGCCAACGCGCTGAAGCTAGCGAAGAGCAATCTCGACGCCATCAAAGGCATGGCCAAGGCGCTTCCACCGCCTCAGACGAAGGCCGACGTCGAGCTGCGCCAGCGGCTGGAACCGGTCATTCAGGCCTCCCAGCTCGGCTACTTCGCCGCCGTGGACTCTCCGAAGGCGCCCAGCCGCTACGGCGACGCTCGAATGCCTTCTACTCTCGCCCCCGACTTCACTAATGCGCTGCACGTGGCGGCTCACTGGAACAACTGGGTAAACAACCCGAACCCGGCGATACGGCAGCTCATCAGCGGACTTACCGTGGACCAGATCACAAACCTGGCGGCCGTGGGACCTCCAGAAAAGCTATACGCTATAAAAAAGGCGACGCGCGACAGTATTGTCAATGACTTCGGGGAAGGCCCGGAAGGCGCCGCGCGGGTTGACAAGATCCTCAAGGCTCTCGGCGGCGAAGACCATGTCGACGAGCTGCCGATGCTGTACCACGACTCCGTTGTGGGCGCCAGGGAAATGAAGCTGCTCCGGCGCACCGAAACAATAAAAATAGATGGCATAGAGATCATCACCGGCTACCGGTATGTCGACGCCGATGGAGCCGTGTACACCAGCAAGGATAATTTCCTCGAGCATAACCATCTCCCCGAGGACGCCACGCTGCTCATGCCGGATGACTGGGGCACGAAAGCGGCGCTGTCCCCGAAACCGGGCGAGTCCTCGATACCGGGAGAGGGCGTAAAGCTGACGAGCGTGGCTGCGCATCGCACTCCGATCTGGCGGAGGGTGGTCGATACGGGGCTGTTCCTCGTCGGTGCCGCCGGCGGCGCCGTGCTGACCGTCGCTACCGGCGGTGCCGGCGCCGCGGTCGGCGGGGCAATGGTGGCCGGTTCGATGGCCGGCAGCGTCGTCACCGGAGTCCTCGACCTCTACCAGCATGCCGCACACAACCGCAGCCTCAGCTTCTCCGATCCAGACGCCCGAGCCTTGTGGCTCGGACTGGGGTCATCCCTGTTGGGGACTGCGGGACCGGGGCTGCGGTCACTGGCCAAGCCCGCTGCCGCTGCCGCGGGCGCGGTGCCACGCGGTATCACCGTGAAGCAGATCATGTCGAGTGCCCTCACATATAGGCACCCGTGGCTGGCCCGCACCGCGAAGGCGATGAACCTCACGGCCGCAGGCGGATTCATCGCTCCCATCGTCGAGACAATCGCGCACAGCGCGAAGAACTGGGGAAATCTGACATCTGACCAGAAAGGCAAAGTCGACATAGAGATGGGCAAGAACGCCGCGATGGCGGTGCTTTCTATCATCGGACACTCCCGCATCCCAGCCCGGACCCGTCCAAAATTGCTGCCACAGAAACCTAGTGTCGCCGAAAAGTCAATACCTGAACGCATCAACAGCATCCTGCCTAAGGTTTATGAATACTCGATCAAAGAGATAACAGACCATTTGAACGCGCCCAAAAAGAACGTATCCCCCAAGCTCGTCAAAGAGGCCGAGGTTCATGACGCGGTGCAGGGCCAGGAGGGGTACCGGGTCGGTGATCACGGGAATGTACAACGTCTGACCAAACGTCAGATTCGTGGCCAAACCCTGCGTCCTGAGAAGCCTCGTTCGGCGGCCAGCGACATGTTGGGCACACGAATTGACAACGTCACCCGCAAGGGCACCACTTACAAGGTCAGCGACATCGCCAAACACTTGGGCGTGAGCGAAGAGAAGGTCATCGACGGATTGGCCGGCGCTCTGGAAGGAACGGCCGGTGGCCGCAAACCCAGCTATCGATACGAGCGTGATGCGCACGGCGTCGGGTACCTGCGACGCCTGACGAAGCAAGAGTCCCGCCCCCAGGCCTTGTCGCCGGAGAAGAGCGGGCTGCTGGAGCGGCTGCCCGGCAGCAAGGCGAGGAGTGACCTGGCCGCGCGCGTCGATCGCGTCACCCGCGACGGCGGGACCTACCGCCTGTCCGAGCTGACCGAGCACCTGAACACATCCCGCTCGCATCCTGCCGTGACCGAAGCCGAGGTGGCCGCCGCGCTGAAGTCGTCTCCGGCGCGCGGCGGGAAGCACTACCTGCAAGCTCACAACGAGTCCGGCGACGCCGTGGTGGCGCGGGTGTCGGCGGGTGAAGCGGCCTTGAACGGCGCTCATGAGCCCTCACCCGTGGGGCTGTCATCGGCGACCATCCGACCCAGCGAGGACGTTCGACGCGCGGTCCGGGAAGCCGATCGGTTCCGGCGCGGGGCCGACGGGCCGTGGGGGGACACGCTGCCCGACGCCCTGACGTCCATGACCGCGAGCGAGGCCGACCAGGTCAAGGCGTTGGAGTCGAGGTACAAGCGGAGCTTCCAAGCGACCGACGCCGACCACATCCCCCAGGCGGTGCGCGATGTTGACGACGGCGGATACCTCGCCTTGTCCCGAGGCGAATCCGGGGAGCCTGACGGCCTGGTCAACGTCTTCGTCGCGAGAGGCAACGTCGTCTACAACGCCAACGGAGAGCGACTGGACCCGGACAATCCGGTCGTCCAGAACATCGTGGGCGTTGTGCAGGTCGACCGAGGCCGACCCATCGACTTCGGCGGCGGCCCCCTGGAGCCGCCCCAGAACGGGTTCGGGTCCCGGCACGACGGCGCGGACTTCTTCGACGTGTCGGGGAGCATACCGAGGCAACGGACCCCCTACCCGGGCCCGGACACCCCCGCGACGCCACCGACAAGTCCTACCTCCGGTCACACCGGCAGCGGCGGCAGCGGCGGCCGGACCGGCGGAGTGTCGGGCGGCGCCACCGGTCTGGGTGCCGGCGGCGGGTCACACGACCCGAACAGGCCCGAGCACGGCGCCAACCCGCACCTCGACGGTCCGTCGTCGAAGCCCATGTCCGGTGGCGGAGGGATCAACGGTCCTCCGGGTTCGAAGACTACGACCCCTGACCGGCCGACCGGCCACGACGATGCGAAGGAGCCGCGACCAGGAACCACCCACGACGACACAGACTCCTCTGATCACGCCCCCTCGGGCCAGAGCACTGGAACCGAGCGGGACGCGACGACACCAGCGGGCCACCAGCCCACCGGCGACCAGGTACCGGAGACCGCTTCCGGGCCTGGCCACGAGGCGGTCCCGCTGTCTGACCGGCTCGATCAGCCCGGCCCGCCCCGTTCGGGCGACCGGCCAGTACCGCCGCGCGGCGACCATGAGCCCACCGGCGGCGCCAAAGAGCTTGAACGGGTCGCCAGGCACCATGAACGGGTCGCGAACGATCTCTGGTCCAAGGCCGATGACTACGCACAGGGGGAAAGCAGCAGCAGCGCCGCCAAGGCGGCCGAATTCCGCGCACAGGCCGCCGAGGCCCACCGCAAGCGCGCTGAGACGCTGTCACAGCTTGCCGAGCAGGCCAACGATGCCGAGCAGGCCGACAAGCTCAGCTACGAGGCCGACGTAGCCAAGGCCTGGGAGAACTACGCGACGGCCCGCGCCGCGGCCGACGCCGCCCTGGCCAAGCGCCTCGCGGACGCCACGGCGGGTCACCCGGGTACGGGCCACCGCGCCGGGGGAGAACCCACCGCGGCCACGCCCCAGCCCACCGGCGAGGACCTTTACCGGGCACAACAGGCGCCGCGGGACCTGGAGTACCAGGCTGGCTTCCACACCAACAGCGGTGCCTTCGATAAGGCCGCCGAGCTCCGAGAGAGGGCGGCGCAAGCACACCTGGAGCACGCCGAGCTCCGCGAAGAGCTGGCTCGCCATGCAGCCGTTCCCCGGGAAGCGAGTCACCACCGTGAAGAGGCCGAGCGTGCCCGCGCCCGAGCCGACGCCGCGCAATCCCACGCCGAAGCCGACAAGGCGCTCGACAAGGCCCTGGCCAACGTCGCGCGGCGACTCACGCCCGAGGAAGCCAAGACGAAACGGGCCGAGGCGACGAAAATCAAGGAACCCGCCGATCTCAAGAGCGACCTGAAGAAGGCAAAGCAGGAGGAGAAAGACGCGAAGAAGGCGGAGAAAGACGCGAAGAAGAAGAAACGCAGAGCGGACGCAGAGCACGCCGCCGCCGAGTACGCAAAGAGAAGGGTCTCCGATGATCCGGCCCACCCGGCCGAGTCGACGAAGAAGTTGGCGGACGAGGTAACCGCCAAGTACCAGGCCGCTGAGGAAGCCAAGGCGGAGTTCCGGAAAGCCGAGGCGAAGTCCCAGAAAGCGAAGGAGAAAACGGAGGACGCCGAGTACGAACCGGAAAAGCGGAAGAAACTGGAAGAGCTGGGGGTTAAGGAATCGAGCGACGAAGCCCGCAAGCTGTGGGCGGAGCTGGGCGATGACCGTAAGCTGCACGAGCTGCGCACGAAGCCGGAGCTGACGGACGTCGAGTTCGCCGCGTTGTCCGCGGAAGTCATCTTGCGGACCACGCGGCGCAAGCCGGGTGAGCACGTGGCGCTGTACGAGGTGCAGATCGCCGCGTTCCTGGTGCGGGTGCGGGTGCCCAACAACCGACGCGGCGTCATGGTCGAGCAAGCCACCGGCGAGGGCAAGAGCTGGGTCGACTCGATGGTCGCCGGGTACGAAGCGCACAAGATCCGGGCAACGGGCGGCCCCCGGGGCGTGCACTACCTCAAGATCGACCAGGAGCAGGCCAACAAAGCGTTCAAGCAGGACAGAGCGCTGCGTGAATGGTTTGGCCAGACCGGCAAGGTGCTTGACGAGAGCCAGCACCGCGGCAAGGGCGACTACGACGCCGACATCGTCTACGGCACCCCGCGCTCGTTCATGGAGGACTCACTGCGCGATGAGCGCCGGCCGGTTGAGGAGCGGGTGCAGCGCGGTCACGCCCACGCGGTGGTCGACGAGATCGACCAGACCCTTGTCGATAAGGCGCGGCATCCGCTGCGGCTAGCCGAGTCGACCGGGTTCGACGATGGCCCGCTCCGGAACAACGCTCGTGACCTGGCCCACCAGTTGGTCAAGGACAAGCACTACAGCATCGACCGGTCCGGCGAGATCACCATCAGCTACCGCCAAGCTCGCCTCATCGGCGAGGACACCGGCACGGTAGTCACCGGCCGGCTCGGCGAGGTGTTGCCCGACGCGGTGTGGGAAATGCGCCAGGTCCGCGACGTCGACGCCGTGGTTCGTGACAAGCGCTACGCCGAGATCCTGAACAACGCCTCCGGCTGGTCCGAGCCCGGCATGCGCCACCACGGCGGTAAGCACAGCGCGCTGGAGGCCGGGTTCGACCTCCCGGTCCGCGGCGAGCAGACCACGATCGCCCAGACCAACATCCACCGATACCTGCGCGGATACGACCACGTGTCCGGGTCCACCGGCACGGTCAAGGGCGTCGAGAGGCTGGTGCGCGAGCTCTACGGCCTGGACACCGTGCACATCCCGCGTCACCTGCCCGACCGGCGCATCTTCGACAACCGCCGGATCTTCGGCACCCAGGAGGCGAAGTTCGCCGCCATTGCCAAGGAGCTCGCTCAGGCCCGCGCCAAGGGAGAAACCCAGCCCGTGGTGGTGTTCGTCTACACGATCCCCGACGCGGAGAAGCTCGAAAGCGCGATGCGCGCGGCGGGCATCGTTCCCGAGAGATTCACCGCACTCGACAAAGACCTCACCGGCCTGAAAGTCAAGACCAAGATCGCCGGCGAGGAGAAAGCCGTGGGAGTCGCCACCGCCATCATCTCTCGGGGCACCGACATCGAGCTGGCCCAGAAGGCGCTGGAGGCTGGCGGCCTGCGGGCCATCGTGGCCAGCATATTTCCCAACGCCCGCGCCCATAAACAAATAGAAGGCCGTCCGGGTCGGAACGGCGCCCCCGGGCGAGTCGGCGACTTTATGGATATGGAAAGCGAGATGCTGGGGTCGCGCCAGGAATGGGGCGACGGAGAGATCACCAACAAGGTGAAGCTACGGCTCGCCAACCGGCTGATCACCCGAAAGATCAACGAAGCAGACAAGGCCGACGTCAAGCAGGCCCGCCGGATGATCCTGGGCGACGAGACGCCCACCAAGGAGTTCGTTGTCGAGGCGCCCACCTCGGGTGGGGGCTTCCGTCGGTCCGCGCGGCACGAACAGCTCGACTACCTCGCCACCCGCACCAAGGATCTCGGCGGGCAATACGCCGAGCTGCGTGAGGAAGTATTCGGCGCTCCCAGCCGATCCAACGTCGCCGAGCTGAACCGGGTTGAAACCGAGCTGAATGCGACGCTGGCCGAATACCAGTCGCTCGTTCGCTCCGCCGCGGCCCAGAACTCGGCGACCGACCCCGTCGACGCGGCAACGGACACCACACCGGCTACCGACGCCGCTGCACCCGGCGAGACGGAGCTCGCGGTTTCACCCGACCAGGTGCGCAAGGCACGCAAGCAGGCCGCCTCCGGGAACTACGCGGGAGCGATCGGCACCCTGCGCCGGATCGCCACCGCCGTCACGCTGGTTGTCGACCTCTCCGAGGGCAGCCAGGACGATTGGGCCGTCGCCCGCTGGGCCGAGCTCTCCGCTCAGGGAGCGATCGCCGCCTCGCAGCGGCTGGACCTCGACGAGCGCCACTCGGCGAGCCGCCACGAACTGGACCACCTCGCCCACCACCTGGACCGGTTGGAGTACCTGGCCATCACCCTGCCGGCAAACACGACGGCCAGCCGGTACGCCGCCGACATCGCTCGACCGCTACGCCAGCTCAGCAGGGCGATCGAGCTTGCCGACCGGCTGGACATGACCGCGGACGAGCTGGTCGCCGTCCTGGCTGTCGCACGCAAGCAGCTCGACGAACTGCAAGCCGGCAACCCGGTCCAGCTCGGGCGGGAGACCGACCCCTTGGCACTGGAGCTGATGCTGGCCGAGCTCCTCGCCTGGGCGGACGGAGCAACCACCGAGATCGAGCCGCCGTCGCTCAACCTGGCGGTCGACTGGCTGGCCGACTACGCCAGCCACAACAAGCCCGCCGAGAGCGCGCGCGACGACCGCAACGACCCCCACCGCCAGGCGGACAAGCTCGTCGAAGCCATGCGCGCCGGCTCCGCCGGGCACACCAGCGATCAGATCCGGCAAACCCTCAGGCCGCTGCTCATCGACCTGGCTGCCGCCCGAGCGAAGGCCGGCACGCTGGCCACCGAGACTCTCGACCGGCTGACCTACAACCCCGCGCATCTGCTGAGCGCCTTCGTGACCGCAACCGCGGCGATGATGCCCAGCATGCCAGCGGAGCTCACCGACCTGTTCGACCGCGCCGCCGCCGAGGACGGACTCACCCACGCCGAGCTGGACATGCTGACCAAGTACGCCTCCGGCGCGCCGCGTCACGGCCAGCCGGATGCCAACGGCGGCCCGACGACACAACTCGTTGCGCTAGCCGTGCTGAACAACCGGCCCGGCCCCGAGACCCCCGAGGACACGGAGGACACCGACAACACCGGAGGCCCCGCCAACACGCCGCACGAGCACCTCCCTTCCCCGCCCGGCACCGACGAGACCCCGGCTCCGGCAGTGGCCGGCGCGGGCGGAACCGGCGGCCGCACCGGCGGCCCGTCCGGCGGTGACACCACCGGCTCGCACGACGATGAGCCCGGCGGCACACACTTCCGCCCGGCGGACACCAGCTCCTCGGCCAAGAAGCAGCGGTCCCCGTCCGAGCCAAGGAGTCCCCCGGCTCGTGACGACTCACACTCTGACACCGCCAACCGGCGCACGGGCGGCTGGCTGAAGTCGCTACTCGGAGTCGGTACCGGGGCGTGGCGGTGGGTTGGCGCTGGGGCGCTCGCCGGTGTCATCGGGTTGGCCGTGTTCGGCGTGCTCGGTGCGCTGATCGCCGCGCCGCTCGGCGCAATCACCTACTGGGTCGCCGGTGCCTTGCTGCACCGGTTTGCCGAGCCAGGCGACGTCCGGGAACCGTCGGCGCCGCGCACATTCCTGCACACCGTGCACTCGGGCGCCCTGCTGGTGCTGCCGTTCAGCGGCGACCTCACCACGCTGGCCGCCGCCGCCATCGGCGTGCTGATCGCGGCGCTGCTGCGCGCCGGCTGGTTGAACGTCCGGCCCTCCACACCGGGCGCGCAGGCCGTCGGCTGGCTCGGGCTCGCCACCCTGGTGGGCGGGCTGCTGTCGGCGCGGTACGGCCTGGCCCCGGTCGGCGGCGGCATGATGGCGGGCGCCGTGATGGGGCCTGGCGGTCGGCGCGGGATGCTGCCGGATCCCGGGATCGCGCAGGCACTGGACGCGGCGCGGCAAGCACTAGCCGCCGAGCGGCGGCACGGCGCGGACCCGCTGGCCCGCTCGAGGCAGCTCGACGTCGCGCGGCGTGCGCTGGCGTATGTGCGCGACAACCTCGCGATGGCCGATGCCGAACAGCGGAGGGCGTTCGAGGAGCTTGAGGCGGGGCTTGCTGGGGCGGTAGGCGGCATATGGAGGGCGCTGGCGGCACAGGTCGCTTGGTTGGGTTCGGTAGGCGAGTTCGACGGGCGGCTCAAGGTGCTGAGCCGACTCGTGGAGGCACTGCAGGCCGAGCACACCAGGGCTACAGGGAGGCTGAACGTCACCGAGCTCGCGGGCTCGAACGTGCTGGACCAGATGATCCCGGTCCGCAATCAGATCGTCGGCCTGAATATTCGGTCGCGGCCCGAAGAACACGAAGAAGCTGCCGTGTTCGGGCTGCTCCAGGAAATCGCGGCGAACATCAGCGCGCTCGAAAGGGCACGGGCCGCCGGCAGGAGCCAGCGGGAGCAGCAGCCGGAGATTGCCCGGAGGACCACCGAGGCGCTGCGGGCGGGGCGAGGTTGGGCGCGGGCGAGCGAGCTGACCGAATGGCTTGGCCGGCTCATCCCACGCGAGGTGCTCGGCGCCGCGGAGTCCGCCCCGACGCTGGTGACCAGTCGGGCACGGCGCATGCCGCGTGGTCACAAGCCGGATGAGGGCAAGCGGTTGGTCGTGCTGCTGCCGGAACGCACGTTCACCAACCCGCGGGAGCGGAAGGACGCCGAGACGCAAGCCGCCCAGGCGGAGGTCCTGGTCCGGGTGCTGCCCAACCCGACGGTGTTCCCGTTCCGCCGCGGCTACTTGATCATTGGAGGGGATCCGGAGGCCGACGTCACCGTGGACCAGGCCGGAGTGGCCGCCGTGCAGGCAGTGATCGTCAGGCGGAACGACGGGTTCTGGGTGGTAAACCGCGACCCCGACAACCGGAACCTGCTGCTGGTCAACGGCGCTCGGGTTCCCGTAGGTGGCGTCGTCCGCATCAGCGACGGACAGCGGATCGTCATCCACATCCGCAACGAAGAGCGGACCACCCGCGTCGTGATCGAGTTCCGCCTCACGGCCGGAAACCAACCCGCACCGCAGACCGGTGGGGCGTTTGCGGTGATCGGTGCGGCGGTGCTCGGGCTGGGTGTGGGGGTCTCGACGCTGGGCTCCGGCAATGCCGAGGCCGCCGAGAAGGGGACCGACGGCCTCAGGTCGATGCAGGAGGCGGGACTGGGCACGGCGGGCTGGGCGGGCCTTGCCCTGGTGGCGTCCGTGGTGGTCGCCCTGGTGGTGTGGGCGGCCCAGGCCGGGCTGTGGCAATGGTTGTGGACCTGGCTGCGCAGGTTCCCGCGTGGTCCGACCGATCGGGCCTCCGATCACGAGGCCGCCCACATCGACGACCACCCCGCCGACGTAGGGCGTGACCACCGCGCCACGGCCGACGCGTTGTTGAGTGAGCGCGACCAGGCCCGCGCCGTCGCCGCGCTCACCGAGGAAGCAAACGAGACCCGTACCCGGCTAAACGGGATCCCCCTAGACCGTCTGAGCCTCCAGGAATACGAGCTCATCATCGTCTACTTGCGCGATCTCAAGGAGCTGCAAGACACGCTGGTCAACCCGCCCGACGGCCTCCCATCAGTCCGCAACCAGTGGCTGAGCTCGATGCAAGCGCGATTCCAATTGGTCCTCGGGGCGCTCAACCAGCTCATCGACCACGTGACCGAGTCCGAGCCGACACCGATCGAGACGGCGCGGGAAACCATCGCCATGATCACGATCGCGGAGCTGCTCTCCCCTGAAATGGGCAAGCAGGTCGAGGCCGAGTTCGCCGAGTACTGGAACCTCCTGGATGAGTACCAAAACGGGTACGACGAGCCCGGGGCCGAAGACACCGAGACAGAGCAGAAACTCATCGACCTGCTGGAGAAGATGCGCGCGGACCACCGGGAACGGTTGGACGAGCTGGTGCGGACCCGACGGCAGCAGCTCGCCGGCGGAGAACGGCCGCCGTCGCCGCCGGACGAGTCCTCGTGGGAACCGACTGAGCTGCTGACCTTGGAGCGGCTCGCCGCCCAAATCCTCGCCGAGCACCTGGGAAACACGGCTAAGGAGGTCGGCGAACTGAGCCGCGTTCCAGGCGCCGATCCGCTGCTGTGGCTGCCGGTTCTCCGCGAGCTGACCGCCCTGCATCGGGAAGCAGAGGACCGGCTGGCCCGCCTCGACGAGTTCGAGGCGGGCTTGCGCGTCGACGTTTCCGACACCGGCCCGATCGGCGGTCCGGCCACTCCCCACCCGGGCGCCGGTTCGGTGAGTGCGCCGGATGCCGGCCAGGACGCTCCGGCGGTCGACCACCCACTCGGGCCGGGTACACGGCTGTGGCGTTGGCTGCGCGACATCCTGCACAACCAACCGCCCCGGGCGACTGCGGCTGGCTGGCGGAACGACGAGCCACGCGGTGGGTTGTCCATGCTCGTTTGGGCGCTTACCCAGTCGATCCGTGACCTCCAGATGCCGAGAACCTTGCTGGCGCGGTCGATCGTGCGGGTCGTCCTGCTGCTCGGCCCGCCGGTGGTGTTGTTGCTGCTGACCGCGACACCGGCGATCGCCGCCGGCCCGGGCCTGGTGGTGCTGGTGAGCGGGCTGAGCACCATGGGCCTGGCGGTGACCACGGCCGGCGGCTGGCTGGCCTACCGCGCCATCAGGACGTTCAAGAACAGGCCAAAGTGGCTGCCCCGGCACGCGAGGGCGTCGCGCAAACCCTTCAGCGAGGTACAACGGTCCGCCGCTGAGCGGGCCATCCTCCGTTCGGTGCCCGTGAAGCGGATCTTCGCGCCGCACGGCCGCTGGCACGGGGTCGTTGTGATGGCAAACCTCACCGAGCGGATGCGCTGGAAGTACAAGGGCGCGGCGGACGACATGTACTACTACCCGTCTTCTTCGGATCGCTGGAAGTACATGGACCTGCGGGTCTACCAGGCGTTGATCGCCGGTAAGGACCCCAAGAAGGCGCTGCGACCCGACGAGTCGGTCAACCTGGACAAGCCGGCCAATGAGCCCGACTGGGCGGCGCTGCGCGCGCGGGCCGAGGAAGCCGCCAGCCACCGCGCGGCCGGCAACACTCTGGCGTTCTGGGACGCGCTCGCGGCGCTCTCTCCGGCGCTCGTCTCGGCTTACCGGTGGTACCTACAGAACTCCGCCACGCGGCGCGAACTCCCCCAGGACTTGATCGCGATCGCGGACGCGCTGGCCTCGATCGAGCCCGGGCGGGAACTGTCCGGATCGTTGCTCGGCGGCCGGGATCTGGTTCACGAGTCCTTCCGAGGGGTGTTCGACAACCTGCTACCCACCATGGCGGAGCTCGGCTGGCGAACCACCGAAGCCACCCTCAGCTCACCCGACGGCAAGCATCTGATCGTGCTCACCCCGGACTGGCCACAGCGCATCGGGCTCGGTGATCGCTGGGAGACCAACGGCAACGAGATCCTGGTGACCGGCGACCGAGTGTCCCGCAGGCACGCGGAGCTCAGCCGGGTCGCCGACCCGAACACCCGGCTGCTCCGCGACCTGGGCTCCGAGCACGGCACCTACGTCAACGGCCAGCGCATCGTGGAGCGGATCCTCGCGGACGGAGACAGAATCGGCTTCGGTGATCCGGCCGCGCACCACTTCACCTTCCACGCCGGGCGGGACCCCGGCGACAACACCTCGCCCGGTCCGCGCGACCCGAGGCCGACGGACCCCGGCCCGGCTACAGCGGGGCACCAGGCGTCCAGCCACGCCTCGATGTGGCACCGGCTGACCGGCTGGCTGGCCAGCGCTGGGCGCGCGCTCGGCACTGCGGTGATGGCACTGCTCGACCTGCTCTGGCGGCGGGTAATGCCACGGCTCCTGCGTTCCCTGCGCACCGTGATCACCGCCTCGTCGCACCGGGGTCAGGGCGGGCCGCCGCCCTCGGCGAACGTCAGGAGCCACTCCCAGCTGGCCGACGCGTTGAGCAAGGTCGGCGTGCACATGCTGGAAACCGTCGTCGACGACCTGGATGCCTGGAGGCGAGCCTGGGCCGAGGGCGAGTCGCTGGTCCGCAGGCCCTTCGGGTCGCGACAGCCGTCCACGGCACAGGCAACGCGGCTCTGGCGGAAACTGCGGACGCTGGTAGACGAACGCGCGGTGGGCTCGCTCGACTCGCTGTTCCACGTGTCCTTCGGAGTCGACATCGATGCCCTACGGGATGCGCGACTGACGCCCGGCCCGGCCCTGCCGAGGCCCCAGCTGCCGGAAAACACCAGCATCTCCGTGTTCGCCAGCGACGAAGCTCGGATCAAGTTCACCGAGGTCGTCACCGCCTGGAGTGCCCTCACAGAACTGCTGGCGCCGCCGACTCAGCTGATGAGCCCGGAGGAACGCGCCGCATGGGATGCATACCGCACCCGGCTGAAGAAGAGCTTCGTGACTGACCTCACCAAGACGCTCAAGGAGCTGTCTCTCAATGACCGGACGGCCGTAGCGAACGCGCTGAAACCGCTGGACCCCCAACTGCCGGGCATTCTCAAGAAGATCCGGGAATCCCAGCGTGGCGGTCCGCTCGCGGCGAGCACGGCCGGTGGCGCCTTCGGCTCTGTCGTCTACGGGGATGACCAACGGCTGGGCGGGGTGGCCGGCTGGGTTGGCGCTCGCGTGGCCGAAGGGTGGGCTACCTGGTCCGGCAGGGTCGGTGGCATCGGCGTGATGATCTTGCCTGGGCTGCTCGGCGCGGCAGGGGGGATCAAGATCCTCTTCTGGGTGGGGGTTCACGCTGGTCAGCCGGTGATATTTGTCGACCCGCGGATCATGGCGGCGTTTGTGAGGTTGCCGCGCGGGCAGCAGGACCTGGTGGTCCGTCGCGAGTTGCTTCGGGTGACGAACCCTGGCGATGAGGACGTCGTGCGTGCCTTCGATGGGGAGCATCCCGAGATTCGGGTAATCGCCCAGTCGCTGCTGCGTCGCGGCGGCCTACTCGCGGGCTCGGCGACCGGCCGAACCACAGGTCAGGACGTCGCCGAATCGGGCCTGGACAGAACACCGCCCGGATCGGGAGCGTCGGCCCCTGGGGCGCTCCACCCGTCGGGTGGCTCGGCGACGCTCGCATCTGTGATGGCGAGGGCGGCGGCCGGGTTCATGATGCTGCGGCGGCTCGCCTCACTCATCAGCGCGCGCGGCCCACCGGCGGTGGCCCGGTTCGTGTTCGGCCTGGCCCGGCATCTCGGTCTTCGTATCGGCTCACCTTCCCCGTCGTCATCCGACGGTTCAGCTCCGCGTTCTTCCCCGCGCAAGACGCTCCGGCCTCGACCCGTTGAGCACCGCGCTTCTTCTCCCGCTTCCCGAACGGCCGCATTCACGCGCCCGCTTACGAAGTATTTGTTCACAAGAAGAGGAGAAAAGGAATGGAATCGCAATTCGGACCCGCGCCGCTCTTCCGAGAGCCCGGACAGACCGCACCCGAACCACCAACTCTCTGCGAATACCCAGGATGCGGACGGCCAGTCCCAGAGATCCCCGGCCGGGTGGCCCGCTACTGCGGACCCAAACACCGAAACGCAGCACACACACACCGACGCCGACACCGCTACACCACCCGCTAAACCCCACACCTCCCCCGCCCACACCACCACACGTGGGCGGGGGAGACCCACCACCCTCACCACGACACTCGCCGGGGCACTGGCCGTCCTCACCATGGCCGCCGCGATGTGGATCGCGCCCGCGCTCACCGACAACGCCACCACCTGGGCCGCCACACCCGCCACCGGAACCCACACCCAGCCCAGCGTCCCCACCTGGGCACTGATCACCACCGCCGGAATCGGACTCACCACGCTGCTGACCAACGCGATGTTCGTCCGGGCCGCTACCTGGCCGGCGCGGCGGCCCTGGTCGAGTACTCCGGGCCGATGGGTTGCCCGGGTCGCGGTGGTGGTGGGCGCGGCCGTGCTCACCTTGTTGCTGATCGCGACCCCGGCCTCTGCAGCGGCTGGATGGGGGGTTGCCGCCGGATCGGTGGCGGGGCTGGTGTTCGGCGGGTTGGTGCTGGTGGTGGCCGGTCATGCGGTGGCGTCGCGGGTGCTGCCGGCGATCGTCGGCGCTCAGCGGCGGGTGGTGCGGTGGTTGGCCACCACGCGCATTGGCCCGTGGGTGCTGTCTCCAGCACGGCAATCCGTGGAGGCGGGCCGGCGATGGGAGGCCGAGCGGGACCGTCTCGATCGGGAGCATGAGCTTCTCCAGTCACGGTGGCGGGAGGCGCGGGCGCGGGCCGAGCGGCTGGAGCACAAGGCCGAGCGATGGGAGCACCTGGCCGAACGGGCGCAGCGGCTCCAGCGTGGCGATCCCGACGCGATCAACAAGGCCGTCGAACGGCTACAGCGCGGGGCCGGGCGGGCCCGCGAACAGGTCGAGATGCTCGACAAGGCGATCCGAGACAACCGGACGGACGCACACCACGCGGCGGTCACCGCGGCCAGGCAACGGCAGGTGGCGCTGTATTGGGCGATTGATACCAAGCGGGTACCGGCATGGCCGGGTCGTGGGGTAGGCATCGCGCTGGCGGCCGCGGCCGTCGCCGGCTGGCTGGTGGGCGGGTTCGCGGTGCTGGGCTGGCCGGTGCCGCTGGACGTGGCCGCCGGCGCGCTGACGGGGGCGATCGTGGCCAGCCTGGCCGGGTTGTTCTGGTGGGCGGGCAGGGCACGCGGGCCACCACCGGCGCTGCTCACCGCCACCGCCGCCGGAATGTGGACCACCTGGTGGATGGGCGCGCACGGAGCCTCGCCGGCGCACGCGGTCGTGGTGGCCGCCGCGGCGGTGGCCAGTGCCGGCGCGATCAGGCTCGCGCAGCGGTTGTGGTCGGGCCGCCAGACCCTCCGGCGCGAGGGCGCCCTCACGCTCATCCTGCGCGACCAGGCCACACACATCGGCGTGCTCGTCGCGGGCCTGCTCACCGTGACAGTGCTGGTCTTGTCTCGGTGGCAGGTACCCACCTGGATCGGCAACGAGTTCACCCTGCTCCGAGGCCTCGTCATCCTCTCGCTGGCCAGCACAGTGATCATGGGAAGCCACCTGTTCAAACCCAACGCCGGCGAGCGCTACGGGCGCTGGATGTGGTTGCTACTGGCCCAGCTGCCCATCACCCAAGGGGTCAACCTCTACCTGCTGCTGACCGCCAACCACTACGGCCTGGACTGGTGGGTCGACTTCACCTACATCGTCTGGCACGTCAGGTGGATCATCGCGGACGTCCCGAAGGTCATCGCCGTCTGGCTGCACCGACAAGACCCGGTCGACCCCACCGGCCGGCCACACCACACGGCGAAATGGGCGAAGCTCTGGGGCAACTTCGTCCGCGGCTTCGACTTCGTCTCCTATGTCGGTCTGCTGATCTCGGTACCGCTGATCCTCATCCAGCTCACCAAACCGGCGTACCAGCTCGACCCCGTCCCAGCGCTGATCGTCATAGCCGCCAACCTCGCCTGGGCCGGCCTGTCGATCGTCTACCTCGTCGAGCCCACCCGGCCCGGCACCGACCGCCGGTGGTGGCAAGTACACAAACCAGTGGTAAAGCTCAAACAACAACCAAAACAGCTCTGGAAACGAACCAAGTTCTGGGATCGAGCCTCCGGGACTGCCCTGGTCGCCTACCCCATCGTCTACCTGCTGCCCAACCATCGGCTGTCCGACTCGCTCGACCCGTGGGTCGTCTACGTCTCGACCGGCGTGGCCGCCGTGATCGCCGCCGCGGTGATCAGGTCGGTCCATACCCACACCCCGACCGGCGAACTCACACCGATCCGGTACTGGGCCAAGGAACTACGGACCGGGCTGCCACGGCTCATCACACCGATCGCTGTTGTACTGGGCATCACCCTGATCATCTTCATCCTGACCGGCGACATCGGGCACGCCGCCGAGATCTCGACCACCCACGCCGACCCGTCAGGGCAGCCCACCATCGGCTCCTGGCAGGCAGCGGCCGCGACAGCGCTCGCGGCACTCGGGATCGCCAAACACCACCGAGCTCGTGAGCGGAGCACCGCCCCACGAGAGGCGTCCTGGACCACGCTCGGGCGGCTGGCCGCCGCGGTAACGATCACCATCGGCATGACGGCCGGGCTGTTGCTGCTGACCGCCACGCCGGCGATCGCCGCCACCGGGATCACCACGGCCGCGATGTGGATCGGGGCACCGCTGCTCGCGGCCGGACTGGGCCCGGCGGGCTGGGTCGGCCTCGCCCTGGTGACGATCGTGACGGTCACTGCGGTGGTGTGGGTGACCCGGGCCGGGCGGTGGCAACGGTTCTGGACCTGGCTGCGTGGCCTGGCCGCCCGAGTACTGCTGGTGCTGGGTGGCTCACCGACCGCACGGGGCGGCCTGGCCGGGCTGGCCGGCTGGGGCGGCTGGCAGCTGACCGCCGGACTGGCACTACCAGCCCAGCTGGCCGCGACGACCGCGCTGGCGGTGCTGACCTGGGCGATCACCGGGCGCGCCCCACCAAGCGCGCACGCCACCGGACACAGGACGAGCAACAGGCACCTCACCGCGTTCACCAGAGTGGCCGGAGCGGTAGCGGTGCTGCTCGCCGGCGTTGCCGCGGCGCTGCCAATCCTGGTCAGCGCGGGTGACTCGGACGGACACGTTGCCACCGATCGGCCGGCCGTCGAGCGGCAGGCAACCGATCGAGTAATCGTCGAGCGGGTTGAGGTGCGGGTGGTGTACACCCTGCCGGGTGAGTCCGCACTGACGTACGTCGATGGCGCCGGCATCACCTACTCGGAGCTCCGGCGGCTGAACCCGCACGTCGCCTGGCCGGCGGACGGGGCGGCGCCGCTGCTCGCCGGCACCAAGATCCACCTGCCCGCCGGGACCGGATGGCGGGTTCAGCCGCCCGAGCGCACCGGCGGCCGGGCGCAGTCGGCATCCGCGGTAAGCGACCTGTTCGGGCTGCGCACCCCGCACGGCCACCAGGACTGGCCGGCGGTGGTGGCCGGGAACGGGCAGCTGTTCGCCCATCAGCCGGTGGACCTGGTCCGCCCCGGCCAACAACTCAATGTTCCGGCCGGCGGCTACGGCAACACGACGATCTCCCTCGAGACGGTCGTCCACGAGCCGGCGCCGAACCCCGGCCACACCCAGCCCGCGCCGCCACAGAACGACAGCCAGCCGGCGGCGAAGGACCCGTCCTGGCTGCGGCGGGCGGTGGCGGCGGTGCCCGGCTGGTTCCGTTGGGTGGTCGCGGCACTGTCCGGCGCCTGGCTGGTGCGGGGCGTGCGGGACCGGATCGGGCCGATCCGGGGGCGGCGGACCCCCACCAGGCTCGTGGGGGTAAGCGGCGTGTCCGCGGGCTGGGTGTCCGGGTTGCCGAGGTGGGCGCGCACCGGCCTGCGGGCAGGCCCGCTCGGGGCCGGTCTCTACGCGGGTGTTCTGGTGGCCGGCGGCGGGCCGGTGGCCACCGTGACCGGGCTGGCCCTGGCGGCCGTGGCGGTGCTGGCCGCGACTCGCCCACCGTGGTCGCCCATCCAGCCCCGGGCGCCGACCTCCCGGTGGGCACAGGTCCGGGCCTGGGCAGAACGGCAGCCGTCGCAACGGATGCGGGAGTGGGCGGGGAGCACCGCACTGTCGCACCGAGTGGCGTTCCTGATCAGCGCGACGTTGGCGGCGACCAGCCTGCTCAGCGGCCTGTACACGCCGAGGGCGCTGGCGGCGGGCGTGCCGGCGCTCGGCGATGGGTGGTTGTTCAACCTGGCGTTCGCTGGCTATCTGGCTGGCTTCTTCACGGTGGCGACCTGGTTCGCCGTGCATTCGCGGCGCGGGTTGTTCGTGGCCACGTTGCTGGTTGGGATGGCCGGTTACGGGTTGTTCGCGGCGCCGTTGGGTGTGTTCGGGGCGGTGAGCGGCGCGCTGGTGGTCGGCATGGCGGCGGCCGCGTTCACCAAGGTGACGGCCCTGCTGATCCCCTGGGTGAAGGACACCAGTCAGCGGCGCAAGAATGCTAAGGAGAAGGTGATCTTCACCTCCTCTCTGGTCGGGTTCGTGATCCTCGGCGTCACGATCATGGTGCCGGCGCTGGTGAACCTGCAGGCGTCGTTGCTGGCCACCGGCGGTATGGCGGCCGCCGTCGCGCCGTCGCTCGGGCTGGGCCTGGTGGCGGCGCTGGGCATGTGGTTGACCACGCCGCCGGAGCGCAACCGGGAGACGCCGCCGGGCAACCCGGTCACCGGCCCGTTCAAGGTGCTGAGCGGCAAGCAGGAGCACATGGACGAGCAGGACCGCCGGTTCGTCTGGAAGGTGGGCGGGGTCGCGCTGTTCAGTCAGGCGACGATCTCGGTGTTCGACGCGTTCTGGGAGCTCGTGCTGGGCCATGGCGCGTCGCCGGTGGCGCACTTCTTCACCAGCTTCGGCCTGGTCGCCGGCGGGATCGTGGTCACCCTGATCTTCATCGTGGCCGACGTGCGCAGCTACTTGAGAGAAGTGACCCTAGACAAAGACTTCGAGAAGCGGTCGCGGGCATTCCAATGGCTGGCGCGCAAGCTGGCTGCCCGCCAAGATGGCGGCGGCGACATCCTGAAGACCTCGCCTCGGCCGTTCGTGGTGGCCATGGCGGCGCTGATGGCCGTCAGTGGGGTGATCACCTTGGTGACCCAACTACTGGGCATCCCGGTGATCGGGATTCCGGTGCAGGGCATCTGGGCCGAGGCCTCGTCGACCGGGATCGCCCTCGGCGCCTCCGCCCTGGCGGAGGCCCATTTCGCGCGGAAGGAGGGCAATAACTACGAGCCGGCGGAAACGGCGATCAGCTTTGCCGGGGCGCTCGGCAAGTTCGCCGCACCGTTCATCGGCGCGCTCACCTGGGGAATCGCCCACTGGGCGGCGTTGGCGCCACAGATCGCGTTGACCTCGGTCGCCGCCTTCACGATGGCTATCACGTTGGTCGCCACCCGGGACAACCTGCGCGCGGCGGCGCGGGCCGGTGCACGGGCCGTGCGGCCTGGTCTGATCGCGCTGGCCGGCTCGCGGACCGCCCGGGGCGCCGTGGCCGTGCTAGCCGGCTGGGCCGGCTGGGCGAGCACCTCCGGGCTGCCAACACCGATACGGCTGGCGGTGGCGACCGTACTGACGGCGCTGGTCTGGGCGATCGCCGGGCGCGCCCCACCGAGCGACGGTTCCGAGGTTGCCGGGCACACCCCGCACGGCGCCGACCCCGCCGGCGCGTTCCTGGCCGGCTGGCGCAAGGACGAGCCGCGCAGTGGTTTGTCGGCTCTCGGCCAGTCGATCCGTGACCTCCAGATGCCGAGGACCCGCACGGCACGGTCGATTGTCCGGGTTGTCCTGCTGCTCGGCGCGTCGGTGGTGCTCTTGCTGCTGACCGCGACGCCGGCAATCGCCGCCGGCGCGGGCTTGGTGGTGCTGGTGAGCGGGCTGAGCACCATGGGCCTGGCGGTGACCGCCAGCGGCATCTGGCTGGCCTACCGCGCCTTCACGACGTTCAAGAACCGGCCACCGTCGCTGCCGCGCCACGCAAGGGCGTCGCGCAAACCCATCACCGAGGTCCAAGAGTCCGCCGCAAGTGCGTGGGACCGGGCGCTCGACCTGTACCGGCAGGCGCTAGCGGCCAGCATGCGAGCGCGGAACGACGAGTCCGCCGCGGACCTGGCCGCCCAGGATGGCGACGACACACTGGCCGCCAAACATCGCGCCTCGGCCGGGCGACGTTATGACCAGATCGATCAGCTAACGGATCAGATCTCAGCGCTCTTGGCAACGGCTGGAGCGGATGCGCGGGTCTCGCGCACGGAGGACGACCTCGCGGAGGAGTATGCGGCGGCGTTGGCCCGCGCCGAGCGCATCGCCCGGATTCAGTACACGTGGCTCCCGCTAACAGCGCTGCTCAAGTTCGTCGATAACGCACCCCTCATCGGGGGACGGCTCCCGAACAGTCCGCTTCCTGGGCCAACGTTGGGCGCGGTGAGGCGGCTGCGCGCAGGCGAGTCGCTGCGGTCTGACCCGCAGCTGTCGTTCGTGGTGATCGTCCACGGCAGTCTGGATGAGGAATCCGAGGCTCTGATGCACCGAGTATTCCGCGAGGCACACTCGTGGAGCGTCGAACTCGGCCCCGAACGGTGGCTGCAGGCAGCGACGGGCACCATCGTGATCAACGTATTGTCCGACCGCACCTTTTACCGGCGGCGTGGTCTAGCGTGGGCGGCGGCATTCTCACATGATCACGGCATTCAGATTCCGTGGAGCACAATTGTGAGGGCAGGCGAGTCTGACGAAGCGCTGCGGAAATTCGCCCAGGAACTCTTCCATGAACGTGTCCACGTAGCGGATCGGTCCCCTGGATCCGACCCGGCGCAGACCGAGCGCAACGCTTACCTGGCTGAAGCCTACTTTGCGGAGGCACAGCGGGCCACCGAGGTACTCCGCGATCCGGCCGCTGATGAACGGGAGCGGCTGTTCGCCCAATTCGAGCTTGACGTCATGCGCGACTGGCGCCCGGTCGAGCAGGCACCGAGCAACTTCCCGATCCCGACGGTGTACTCATACACCATCGGTGAAAAGCTTAGATCCACGCTCTTTGGCACTTCGCGACGCAGAGCTGTCGCATACGGAGCGCTGGGGCTAGCCATCACCTTAGTCGTCGTGGTCCTACTGATTCGCGGTGGCATTCTCGCGGCGGCCACCATATTGGTGCCGTTTAGCCTGGGCAAACTTGGCCTGAATTCGCTGACCAATGGCGGCTCGGCCGGCGGTGGCGGCTTGGTCGTCGGCCTCACCGGCGCGCAGGTCCAGGACAAACTGCCCGAGGCCGAGGTTGATCGGCTAGAGGGCCAGGCCCGGCCGATGGGCAACACCTACCGGCAGCTGACCGCCGAGCCGGTACCGGCCCCCGGCCGGCCCGAGCTCGATCTGACCGGCCTCGTACACATCATCGACGAGGCACCGCTGGGCGGTCTGCTGCTCGGCCACGCGCGCCGGCCGGCCGGCGCGGACCCAGCCGAGGGCAAGATCCTCGTGCCGGCGCGCGTCGCCGCCCTCATCAACCTGTTGATCGAGCTGGACCCGGAGTTCCGGGCCTGGTGGGTGGACTTCCTGCGGCACGAGTGGAACTTCCACCTGGCCCGCGACGAGCACACCACCAGCAAGCATGACCACGACAACGACACCCTCGTCGAGCGGCTGCACCAACAACTACGGGCCTGGCCGGACTGGTTCAGCAAACAACCGCGCTCGAGAAGTGGCCCTGCCCTCTCGGGCGTGCGTGGTGCAGCGGCGGTGGTCCGGGGCGATACCCATGACCTCACCGACCACGAGGCGGAACAACTGCCAGCGGTGCTGGCGCGGGTCGACGAGCTCGGCCTGGGCACATGGCGGCGGCACGGGAAAGTGCTGATCTTCGAGCTGCCGATAGACGAGCCGATCATCGTCACCGAGTTCGTGGCCGCCGGGATCGTCGACCTCCTGGCCCGAGTGGACGGGTACTACTGGGAAGACCGCGGCCAGGGCAAGCCGAACGCCGTGATGATCTTCAAACCCAAGCTGGATGCGCTGCGTGAGGCCGGCCTCCTCGATCGGCTGATAGCTCCGGTGATCGACTTCCACCGGTCCCGCCTGCTCTATGAGGCCCTTGGACTCAGCCACCCCGACGACGCCGCGGACATCATCCGGTTACTCGACGAGCATGGCCGACCGTCGCGCACGCCCGTCGTCGAGAGCGACGCGGTCGAGAAGGCTCCGGACGCGACGGTCCCGCGCGCGAGCCTGGACGACCACGTGCAGCGGTACGACTGGGGGTGGCTGCTGCGGCTCCTGTATTGGAGTGCTGACGAACCCCCGTCCGTACCCGAGGTCGCCGCGAAGCTCGGCATGACGGCGACGGAGTTGCAGTGGAGGCTCGGCTCATTGTCCGAAGCACAAATCGTCGTTCGAGATGGCCCCTACCGGCTGACCGAGCTGGGGCGTGGGCTGCTGGAGGCACTCGCGAGGCCAAGGAACACGGTCGGGGACCTCGCCCTGGCCGAGCTGTTGAACCGCTCCGAGTCCCTGTTGGCCTATCCGGTCACCGCCGCGCGGGAGTGGCATTACACCGTGCTCAAGAAGGCGGCCCTCCGGGCCGACCCCACCCGGCAGACAGACCGATCCACCAGCACACGCCAACACCCACAGGCCGCTGAGTGGTCACGCCTTTACAACGAGGAGGGCTGGGGCCTCCGAATGATCGCGGCCTACATCGGCCAACACCACACCACCGTCGAGAACGTGCTGCGCCGGTCCGGCTACAACGTCCGCACCCGCCCGCAAGGCGTCCGGTTCGATGTCCAGGATCGGGCCTACTTCGACGAGGTCAAACCGAGGGTGGTCGCCCATTGGCGCGAGGGGCTCGACGGCGAACAGATCGCTACCACACTCGACCTCGACCCAGGCCTGGTGGCCGCCGCCCTCGTCTCCGGCCTAAGCGGCAAGGAGCTGTCCGAACGCGCCACCCAACAAGCGGCCGCCCACCACCGCACCCCACCCGACAACACCGCCAAGACCACCGACATCAACGGCGACGAGCACCGCAAAGACCAGGGGCCTGGACCGGGGGACGTCGCCCGACTCTCCCCGCTGACGACCCTGATGGCGCTGCCGCTGGTGATCCAGCTGGCCGGGCAGCTGCCCGCCGGTATGGCCGAAGCGGTGCTCGGCATCGCCCTGGCGGGCGCCGTCGGCCTCGTCATCCACTGGGTGACCGGCAAGCTCCGGCAACGCACGGCGGATGAGGCTGAGTCGCGAGACTCACGCGCGGACGCCGCCGGCTTCGATGCCGGGTCGGCCGACCACGCCGGACCTCATCGGTCGCGTGCGTCGCCGGGGTGGCAGGTGTGGCGCGTCCTGGGCTCGTGGTTGAGGTCGGTCCTGCGTGTGGTGGGCCGGGTGGCGGTGGTCGGGCTGGTCGTCGTCGTGATGCTGTTCGTGCTGACCATGCCGGCGGTGGCCGGTCAGGTCACCGCGTCGGCGCCGGCCGGGGCGAGCACGGTGTGGGTGGCGGTGGCGGGTGCCCTCGTCGTGGTTCTGTTGTCGCGGGGCAGGTTGGGGGCCACCTACCGGGCCGGCCTGGCCGAGATCGGGGTGCTGGGCGTGCGCCTGGCCGGGGTCGTGGCGCGGTGGTCGGCCGGCGTGCTTGCGGGGCTGGCCGGGACAGCGGAGCGGGGGCTTTTCGCCGAGGTCGGTGCCGGCCGGCGGGCGCCGATGTCCTTGGCTCATGGGTTCGGGCTCGCGTTGGTTGCCCTCGGCGGGCTGGCCGGGCTCGTCGTGCTCGGCTGGCCGGCTCCGCTGAGCGCCACGGCGGGGGCGCTGGTGAGCGCGGTGGTGACCGGCGTGCTCGGACTGTTCTGGTGGTCGATCACGGCCCGTGGGCCACCGGTGCTGCTCACCATGCTCACCGCCGGGTTGCTGACCGCCGGCTGGACCGGCGTGGTAGGCGCCCCACCGGCGCAGGCGCTCCCGGGGCTCGCGGGCGCGGCGGCGGGTGTTGTCGCCGTGACCTCGCTGGCGCGACGGCCGTGGTCAGGCACCGCGCCGAGCAGGGCAGGCGCGGCGCGGACCGGCAAGGACAAGGCGGACGCACCGGGGCGCCACCGGAACTTCCGGCTGTTCTTCACCGGGCAGGCGATCTCGGTGACCGGCAGCTGGGCGGCGCGCATCGCCCAGGGGGTGCTGGTCCTCGACGTGACCAACAACAACGGGACCGCGCTGGGCGTCATGGTCGCCGTGCAGGCCGTTCCGTGGATCGCGCTGTCGCTGTTGGGCGGGGTGCTCGCCGACCGGTTCGACCCGATCCGGCTGGCGTCGCGTGCCAACGCCGTGCAGGTGGTTGCCGCGCTGGTGCTGGCCGGGGCGGTGGCGGTGAACGGGTTGTTCCCCACCTCGCTGATGTACGGGCTGGTGTACGGCGCGGCGCTCCTCGGCAGCGCGGGGGCCGCGATCAACCGGCCGGTCCAGAAGGTGCTGGTCAACTCGCTGGTACCGAAGACCTTGCAAGGCAAGGCAAATGCAACGCTCTCGGCCGCGAACCACGTCGGGATGATGATCGGTCCCATGATCGCCGGGGCGCTGGTCGGCTGGGTGGGCAACGGGCCGGCGTTCCTGCTCAACGCGGCCAGCTTCGCCGCCGTGTTGGTCGCGCTGAAGCTGATCAACCGGGAGGATCTGCACGAGGTCGCGGCGAAGCAGAAGCCCGGCGGCGTGGTCGTCGCGGCGCGCCAGGTGGCCGGGATCAGGGCGCTTCCCATCCTGTTCGTGATGGCCGCGGTCGTGTCCGGCACCGGGTTCGGCTTCAAGGTGACCCTGCCGCTGTTGGCGATGAACGGCCTCGGCGGTGGGCCCGGCAGCCACGGCCTGCTGTTCGCGGGCGTGGGGGTGGGGGCGTTCATCGGCACGGTCGTGAGCAGGTTGCAGCACGGCCGGTTCCACCTGCGGGTGGTGTTCGTCGGTGGGGTGCTCTTCGGCCTGTTCTCCGTCGCCGCCGGCCTGATGCCCAGCATCCCGGCCGCCGCCGTGGCGCTCGTCGCGGCCGGCGTCGCATCCAGCGTCTACAGCCTCGGGATCGACAACTACGTGCGGCAGTCGGTCGGCAAAGAGGTGTTCGGCACGGTCTCCGGGCTCTACGCGGCGGCGGCGTCCGGCGGCGACGCGATCGGTGCAATGTTGTTGGGGCCGCTCGGCGAGCAGGTCGGCGGGGTGGCGCTGATGCAGGTGGCCGGTGCCATCACCGCGCTCACCGTGGTGATCGGGGCGGCGGTGCTGCTGCGCGGCCGCGACGTCCGACGGCTGGTCGGCGACTACCGGATCGGCCGCGCGCTCGCCCCGGAGCACGCGGCCATGCTGCGGGTGCGCGACGGCGACCGCGACCGGACCCGGATCCGTGACCTGGCCCTCTCGTCGGACCGCTACACGGTCGTGGGCGACTACGTCGTGGACACCGAGGCACTGCCCACGTTCGCCCAGGCGCTGAAGAGCAACACCCTCGACCTGGACGCCGCGGGGGAGGACGGCCGTAAGCTGCTGCACCGGTTCGCCTTCTACCTGGCCCGCGCCGAGGGCGCGCGGTGGTGGCAGGCCGCCCGGCTGGTCAACGCCGACCGGGCCGACCGGCGGGCCTGGCGGGAGCGGTCGGACGCGCAGCGGCGCGCCGACCTCGTCGCACTGCTCACCGACCGCCACGTCGGCGTGGCCGGCCGGCTGGCCGGCGCCCCCGGAACCGACGACGGCCCCGAAGCCGACGCGCTGCGCGAACTGCTCGCCGACCTGGACAAGCGGGACATCGACCGCGCCACGCTGAACAAGCTCACCCAGCGGACGGCCGAGCTGATCGTCAGCATCGATCACGCCTCGATGCCCGGGTCATCGGCGGCCCGAGCCGGGCGGTGGCAACGATTCTGGACCTGGCTGCGTGGCCTGGCCGCGCGAGTACTGCTGGTGTTGGGCGGCTCGCCGACCGCACGGGGCGGCCTGGCCGGGCTGGCCGGCTGGGGCGGCTGGCAGCTGACCGCTGGGCTGGCACCGCCGGTCCAGCTAGCCGCGACGACCGCACTGGCGGTACTGACCTGGGTGATCACCGGACGCGACCCACCAAGCCCGGGTTCCTGGATCTCCAGGCCGCTCAACCGGGCGTCCGCCGCAACGATCGGCGGGAATGGCCTGGCCGCGCTGGCGGGGTTGGGTCTGTGGATCTACGGCGCGGTCCGCGGCGAAGGCGTGGCCGAGGCCCAGTCGGGCGGTGAAGGAACGGTCGACCTGTCCGACTCCTGGCTCGACGGTGTCATGGCCGTGCTGACCAACCCGTTGGTGGTGGTCATTGTCGCGGTGGCGGTGACCCGGCTGGCGCTGCGCCATCTGCCGAAGTCACGGGTGGCGCCGCGCCACCGGAGCGGTGGGCGGGTCGAGGGCGAGACGGTCCGCCTTGTCGAGTTGGACAGCGTCGCGGTCGAGGGCCTGCCCACGAAGCGCTTCAGGCTGATCTACGTCGCGGCACCTCTGGGGGACGCCGAGCTGGTGGGCCACCGGATCGGCACGCTCACCGAGATGGTCGCGGCGCTGCTGGTGGGCGGCCAGCTGATCATCGAGACCGGCGAGGACCGACGGGTGGTCACCGAGCTGTCACGCCTACTGCGGGAGCTGGGCGCGACACCGCTGGACATCCACTTCCGGGCGGTCGGCGGCGCGGACACCGGTGTGATCGTGGCCCAGCGGGTCCGCGAGGTGACGCCGAGGGTGTTGGCCCAGTTCTACCTGCTGGCGACCCAGCGGCTGGCCGCCAAGGTGAACGAGGCCAAGGTGGCGTTGCGGAAGTACGCCTGGGGAGTCAGGTTCTGGGCGACGGAGTGGGATGAGATCGGGGGGCCGCCGTTGAACGTCTCCGAACACAGCCCCGACGCCGAGTCGCGGGTCCAACGACTGCGCGCCCAACTCAGGCACATCCAGCAGAAGACCCAGCAACCGTGGCTGCGGCTGGTGATCGCGCCCCGGCCCCGGCCGGTGCACCCGAGCACGGTAATCCGTGCCTGGCTGGGACGGCTGCGGGCCGACGTCGAGACGGCCGCCTCGCGCCGGGCGGCCTGGCTGGCTGGCGGGCTCGGTGCCGCGGTGCTGGGCTGGTTCACCCTGCCCGGTACGGTCCTCGGCCTGCTCGGGGTCGCCGTCCTGTGGGCTCTCGTCCGGCTCTACGACCAGCTGCACCCGGGGCGGTCGCCGCCGAAGCACCTCCGGCCCGTGCGGACGAGCCCCATGGGCATGCCGCTCGGGGACGCCATCCGTGGGGCGCTGTTCGGCGTCCTGACGGCGGTGACGACCGGGCAGGGCTTCCTGGTCGCGGCCACCGCGACGACCCTCGCCGCGGTCACCGTCCTGGCGGGGATCGTGCTGCGTTCCGGTGCCCCTCGCCGGTCAGTGACGGCCGTGGTCGCCGCGCTCGGCGGGGCCGCAACGGGAGCGGCGCTGTCGGTGCTCGCGGCCTATGCCGGCTGGCTGTCCCCGATCGGCGACCTGGCGATGATGATCGTGTTGGCACCCCAGCTCGGCGGGCCGCACGGACGGTCGGACTTGGAGCAGGCCGCGGAGCTGTTCGCCCGGGCCGACCTGGTCGCCTCGGTGGGCTACCTGCACCCGGAACTCCAACACCTCGGTTGGCATGATCATGCGCTGGACGAGGGCTTGACGCCCGACCAGCGAGCCGACGTCAAGGACGCGTTGCCCAGCCTGCCGTCGCGGCGGGTGCGGTCGGATGCGTACGGCTGGTCGACCGAACGCGGGCCGCCGCCGAACGTGCGGATGGTCTCCGAGTCCCGCCTGGCGGAGCGGGTCGGCGCTGAGGTGGCCAGCAAGGTGATCGCCTTCCGGGTGGGCGACACCATTTACGTGGTTGGGCACAGGTGGAACCGGTACAACAAGGCACAGCGGGCGCTGGTGATCAACCATGAGCGGAACGCGCCCGCCACCGGCCACGATGCGCACGCCCGGGCGACCCTCGCGCTGCTGAACGCCCTCGAGCAGCTGGCCGAGGCAGAGCGCCGCTGGGGCAACGGCGAGCTGCCACCGGGTGAGCTCGAACTGATCTCCGGCCTGCTGTCCGACGCCGCGCGGGCCGTCGCGGAGCTGCCGGTCGGGAAGCCGGACGTCCGGCTGGCCCGGTGGCTGGACGAGGCGTGGCGCAGGCTAGCTGCCTTCGAATCGACGGATCATGCCGCGAACTCGTCGCGTACCTCCGGTGCGGCCGGCCTGACGGTGCTCCCTGCTTGGCCAGGACCAGTCGACCCGGCGTTCATCACAAGAGATCGCCGGCCGTACAAGGAGCACGTCGAAGATCTCGTACAGGAGATGATCCAGGCGCTGCCCAGGGGGGCGCGGCCCGGGATCGCCAGCCTCGAGATGATTCTGCGCGCGGTGGCGCAGCGGCCCGGGGTGGCACCGAACCAACTGCCCAGGCTGGGGCCGACGGGGGCACGGATCCTGGCTGATCTCGCGCGGGTCGGCATGCTGCGCACCGGCCGCGGTGGCGACGTGTACAGCACCTATGAGTGGACCGTGGATCTGATGGAGTGGGCGGCTACGGACGGGCCTCGTCGGGGCGCACTGAGAATGCTGCTGGACGCACAACCCGCGTTGTGGAACGAGCCGACCTGGCAAGCGCTGGCGCGCTTGGCCGCCGCCCTGCCCTACGCTTTCCTGCCCGAGATGCGGGTCAGCTACCTGGACATCCTGCAGGCGGTCGCCGCCGAACCGGACGGCATCCCGGTCGAGGAACTCGGCGAAGGGTTGGCGGCCCTCGGAGCAGAGGCCCTGACGGACGCCTCTTTCCTGATGGTCGTCAACGGGGTGTACCGACTGACCGAGCCGGGACGCGCGGCTCTGAGGGACGTGCGGATATCCCACGCGAGGAAAGACCGCTTCGAGCTCGACGTGTTCAAGGCCCTGCTGCGCCGATCACCGAGCGCCGACCACCGGCTAATCGTTCACCCCCACGCGCCGCGACGACTGTTCGACGAACTTCTGAAGATCGGGACGCCGGTAACGGGAAAGCAAGTGGTGCAAGCACTACCGGGGATGCCGGCGGTCTATCACTGGTTGGCGCTCCTCTCCGAACTGGGCCTCCTCGATGTGACCACGAAGTCCGCAGGAAATCGCACCACTCATATCGTCAGCGTGCCGGAGGCGATGCGTGAGGTGCTCGAGGGCCTCACCGCGCGGGCGCCAGGCGCGCGCGGTGCCTTGTCTCGGGTGCTGAGCGGATCGCGCGGCGTGGGCAGGCCCTCGGGTATGGCGCTGGCTCGCGAGATGTTCGCGGCCGCGCTGCCACACGGCTGGACGGACTGGCGGCGCCTGCTCGACGCCGGCCCGAACGACACCGGTGACGAGCTGGCTCGGAGCCTGGCCGACGCCGACGACCGGGGCTACGTCGTCCGGACCCGTCAGCCCTCGACCAAGCACCACACCGGCCAGGATCACGGCGCGGAGAGCCACGAGGCGTCGGCGCATGACGGTGACGCCTCAGACGGCACGTCGGGGTCCGGGTCCGGTGGCACGACCGCCCAGGCGGCACCGTTCGCGGTCGGTCTCGGTGTGCTGATCGCCGTGGTCGCCGTGCTGGGCCCGCACCTGGGCTTCGGGGCGGCCCACGCCGTGATGGTCGCGGCGGCCGCCGGCATCCTCGCGGTGCTGGCATTCGGAGTGATCCGGGCCATCCTGAACCACTTCGCCAACCGCACGCGGGAAAGCTCACCCACCACCCTAGAAATAGCCGGGGTGTTCCTGGCCGCGGGCGGCATGGCCGGCGGGCTGGCGGCACTGGGCTGGCCGGCATCGGTGGCGACCGCGGTCGGTGCGCTGGTCGGCGCGGTGCACGCCGCCTGGCCGGGCATCCGCGCGCTTGGCACGACGGGCCGGCGCTGGCTCGCGCTCGGACTCAGCCCGATACGGCCGTGGGGAACCCGGCATCTGATCCAGCTGCGCTGGGCGCTGGTCGGGGCGGTCATCGGGCTCGTCGCCTCGGCCGTGGCTGGTCACCCGGCCGTGGTACTGGCCGTGGGGCTGCTGCTCGCTGTCGGCTCCATGCTGCTGGCCGGCAAGGCGGCGCGGGCCTGGTCCGAACGCGGCCCGCCCCAGATGCTCGGCCTGGGTATCGCGCGCGGCGCCCTGCCACTGCTGCTGCTGTCACCGCAGCATTCGGCGTCCCTGATGGCGGTGGCGTTGTTCGTCAACATCCGGATCCAGGCCAGGCCGGACGAACCACAACGGGTCGAGTTGACTAGTGAGCTGGCCCAGCGGTTGGCGACCGACCAAGAGCTGATGGCCACCGTCCTCACCCAACTGCGAAGACAACTAGGACGCAAACGCGCGAAGTACGTGGAGGCCTTCGCCCTGCACTGGGGCAGCGGCCTCTCCTTCCCCGCTATCGCCAGGAAAACCGGAACCAAGCCCAACACGTTAAGTCAAGGTTTTCGGAACTACGGCCTTCCGAAACGCCCGAAAAGGGAAATACCATCCACCAAGGAGCTCTCCGAACGCGCCAAACAACACACAGCCGCCCGCCGCCTCACCGCGCCCAACAACACCACCGACAGCAACGGCGAAGAGCACCCCAAAGACCGGGGCACTGGAACCGGCCCGACACTGCAACTGGGCGGCCTTTTCCTCGGCAACAACGGAGTGGCCGGGTTTGACGGCAACCATAGGGGCTTGCTGCCGGAATGGCTGGCCCACCTGACGCTCACCCACGCGCTAGCCGCCGTGCTCGCGATCAGCCTGGGCTATCTGATCCTGCGCTACCTCATCCAAGCCCACGCACTACCACAGGCCACAGGTTCGGCTCCGACCGCCGGCGCGTTGCTGGCCGGCTGGCGCACGGACGAGCAGCGCGGTGGACTGTCGGAGCTGGTGTCGGCGCTCGGCGGGTCGATCCGTGGTCTGCGGATGCCGAGGACCTTGCTGGCGCGGTCGGCCATCCGGGTTGGCCTGCTGCTGGGCCCGGTGATGGCGCTGTTGCTGCTGACCGCGTCGCCGGCCATCGCGGTCGGCCCGGCCTTGAGCCTGGCGGTGACAGGGACGCCGCTGCTGGGAGCGGCGGTCTTGTTCGGGGCCGTGCTGATCGGCTCCTGGAAGCTCTACCGGGCTGGCGGCGTCCGGGCGCTGGTGGGCGTGTTCGGTGGGATGCTGCTGGCGATTGTCGGGTTCGCCGTCCTCGGCAATGACGCACCGATGCCGCTGCTGCTCGGAGCCGTGGTGGCCGCGGTCGGCTGGGGTGCCCTGCACACGCTGCGCTTCGTCCGGCAGGCGCGTGGCCCGCCCCGTTGGCTGCTCCTGGCCGGCGGAACGGCGCTGGTCGTCGGGGTCACCATGCTGGCCGGCGGGGTCGTGCCCCTCGCGGTTACCGTGGCCGGGCTGGCCGCCACGGTCGCCGTGCTGGTCGGGCTGCGCGCGATCACCCAGGGCCGGGAGTCCGGCGACTACGCTCCGGTCGACCACCCCGGGACCGAGGTTCCGGAGGCCCGACGCCCGTGGTCGGTGCGCTGGCGGGGCTATCGACCGGTAGACATCACCCCCGAGGAGCTGCGTCCGGCCGGGCTGGCCACCAAGGTCGCGGCCGCATGGGCGGAGCTGCGCAGCCGCCCCTCCGACCTATCGCCCGCCGAATGGCGGAAACGACTGGCCGCCGCGCTGATCCCCTTCAAGCTGACCTGGCGAGGGTTGGCACTCAACCCGACCGGCCGCACCGGCCGGACCGGCCGCAACCTCGGCAAATGGGGCGAGAACGCCGCCGTCGACGCGATCGTGGTCGCCGGCGTCGGCCGGCAACGGCAGGTGGCGCTCATCCAGCGCAGCGACAACGGTGTGTGGGCGATCCCCGGCGGGATGATCGATCCCGGCGAGACCGCAATGGCTGCCCTCGTCCGGGAGCTACGCGAGGAAACCGGCGTCGACGTCTCCAACATCGACCCGACCACCCTCGGCAGCACCTATGTCGATGACTGGCGGGCCACCGACCTCGCCTGGGTTGTCACTTTCGCGGGCCTTTTCGTGCTGTCCGCACCGGTGGACGTGACCGGCGAGGATGACGCCCAGGACGCCAAGTGGTTCCCCTTCACCGACGTGGACCAGCTCGCCGCCGCGGTGGCCGCCGCCGGCGAGGAGCTCTATGCCGCGCATCGGCCGCTGCTCGCCAAGGCGCTCGACCGCCTCAAGGTGACGGAGCGTCTGGCGGAGGTGAAGGAGGATCTTGAGTTCCTGGCCGCGCGCCCGGAGCGCCGCAGTGAGCTTCGCGGGGTGCTCGCCGGTGCCGGCGCCTCCGTCGCGGCCGCGGTCACCCTGGTACAGCGAATCCGGGACGAAGCGGCCGAGGGCAGCACGGCGGCGGGGCTGGCGAACACCGCGCTGCGCACCCTCACCGCGATCGGTGCGGATCTGGAATTCCAGGCCTGGCGCGCCGATATCTCGGTGGAAACGATCCTGGCTTCTGTCTCGACGGTGATCGAGGTGATGCGGGGTGGCCTGGAGGCCAAGTCGTCCGCCGGCGATGATGGCGAGTTCGCGCTGCGTGAGCTCACTAAGCCCGAACGACGCGCCCTGCGAACCGTGTTCTCTGGACTGACCGCGGCGCGACGCTCTTCACAGGCCGCCGGAGTGCCCGGGGAGTTTGTGTGGTTCTCCACCGCGCGACTGCGGCGCGATCTCGCCGAGTACGTCAGCAACCACCCCGACAGCGACATCGATCCCGATGAGCTGGCCAGCATCACGCTCGGCTATTCGATCAACCCCACGAAATTCCTATCCATTGACTGGTGGGAAATCCTTACGACTGATCTTCAGCACGAGCTCGTCCTCCATGAAGTCCACGCCCATCCCGGGCACGAGCACCTGGACCCGGAGTGGCACGAGCAGCAGGCCCAACCCTTGCGGCTCAAGATATTCGGCCGGTTAGCTTCCTTGGTCGGCGCGGAGGTGCCCGCCGCGCTCCACCGGTTGGGCAAGCCCGAACAGCACGGCGCCCAGACCACTTTCCTCGCCGACGTCCGCGACGCCGTCGAAGCGGCCGCCGTTCGCGAGGTTGATCAGCTGTGGCTGGACTTCCAGATGATCGAGACCGGCGCCGACGAGCACCGGTTGGATCGGCTCGACCGCGAGCGGCGCCGCGAGCGGCTGGCCCAGACCGATCCCACGCTGCTGCCGCTGCTAGATGACTGGCGCGACCACGCGGCCGGCCGCGACGTCGACGCCTGGCTGCGAATCCTCACCGAGTCGGAGGACCCGGCGCACCGGCTCGCGGCATTGCGCTCCGAGCACGAGCATGCCCGGCGGCTGCTCGCCCGGATCAACCAGCTCGCCGAGGCGCTACTGGACTACCAGCTCCGCACCGGGGCGAACCTGCCCCGGTGGAAGGCGAGGACCGATCGGACCTCGACCGAGGTGCGGCAGCGCATCCGCCGGCTGGAGCTGCTGACCACCGCGTTGCTCGATGACCCGAGCACGCGTGAGAAGTTCGCTGCCCAGTCGATAGGGCGCGCCCTGGACGCCGCCCGCGGCGCGCTCGATTTCGCGGGCGAGACGGATCGACGGCACCTGTCACGCATCGAACACCTGAACGCCGCCGCCCAACGGGTGCTGGATGCGCGGCGCGCCTGGCACCGGTCACCCCCGGGTCCGGAGCGAGCGGCGCGAGATCTGGCGATCAACGCGACAGCGGCGAAGGTCAGCCATACCTACTGGATCGCGGATCCGGCGGCGTCGGAGTCACCGGCGGTTCGGCTCCTGTGGCTTCTCGCCCAGATGCAGGGGCAGCGGGCGCCGCTACCGGTGGTGATGATCCTGCTCGGCCTCGACGAACCCACACTCAGGGCGGCGGTCCGGGGCTCCGCGCTGCTGGCGCTGGCCTACGGACCGGACGGGCCGCCGATGGTGGTGGTGTCGGACGTCTCCGCCGCGAGCTCCGCGCATCGCGCGGTCACCGACCGGGTTCGGGCGCTGCTCGCCCGGCGGCGCACCGATCGGCTCGAGCTCACCGAGCTGGCCACCGAGCTGGCCGAGTCGCCGGAGATGGTCGTCGAGGCGGTCGCGTCGTCGCCGGACATGATCTGGGTCGCGGCGGAGACGATGACGGTGGTTGTCGCGCCCCCCTCGGCCCTCCGCGCCGGCGCGAGGCCGCTGCTGAACTCCCAGGGCGCGCCCGTCGTGGCGTTCTTCTCGCCCGACAGCGGCTCGCTGGTGATAGAGGGCACCAACGGCTGGACCGGCGATCTCGACCGGTTCTATGCCCTGCTGGCCAGCGCGTGGTCGGAGGCCGGCGAACCGATCGGTCAGTTCGGTTCGAGGAAGGTGTTCTGGGTACGGAGCGCCGAGTCGGGGAGCGGGCTGCGACTGATCATCGAGGATCAGGGCGACGGGGTCCACCGACTGGTGAGCGTGCACCCGGCGGACCAGCCGGGCTGGCTGCCTCCGTTCGCCGCCACGGCGGCTCCGTGGGTGCGGCTCACGCGCGCCGGCCGGCCGGCCGGCTACGGCCTGGTGATCCGGGCGGCGACGGCCGGTCACACCGCCCAGGTGCTGGCGCCGAGGGACCTGGTCGACGACACGGTGCCCGGCGAACCGCTCGTCAGGGGCCGCCCCGTACTGGCCTGGGAGCCGGTGCACTCCCCGGTCGGGGGCGACTACGCGCTGCTCGCCGTCTCGAACCTGCCGAACCCCGCCGCGGCGCCCGCCGCCACCGTCCGCCCCGGCGAGCCGCTCTGGCTGGTCACCGGGCACGCCGGCGGCCTGGCGCTCGACCAGGGCGTGGCACGGCACGCCGACTCCGACGGGTTCGACGTCGACGCCATGCCGGTCGACAAGGTGCTCGCCACGCTCGCCCTCGATAAGACAGGCCGGCCGGTCGGGATCGGACGCACCGGCCCGACCGGCGGGCCGACGCGATTCGACCCGCTCGACGAGCTGGCGGGCCCGCTGGAGTGGACTTCGCGCACGCTGGACCGAGCGCTGTGGCGGGCCACGCTGGACAGGGCTTACCTCGAGCTGGACGTGGCCGCCGGGTGGGTCGCCGAGAACCACTCCACCCTGGCTCATACCGCGCTGGATCGGGCATTCGAGCTGCTCACACAGCTGGACGTCTGGTTGCGCGCCAACCCGATCGGCGCACGGCACGCCGGCCGGATGCTCGGTGCCCGCCGCGACCACGCCCTCCGGCTGGCCATCTCGGTGGCCGCGACGATCCCGGCCGGCGACGCCACGGCCCGCACGCGGCGACCGGGCGAGCGGACGCCGGCCCCGGTACCCCACGGCGCGGTGTTGCCGGTCCGCTCCGGCGGCATCTCGCGCGGCGTTGCCTGGGCGATCGGCCCGAGGCTGTGGGTGAGTACGCCGGGCGCGTTCGCCTCGCCGGACGAGATGGGCACGGCCACCCTCGGGTTCGACCCGGTCGGCCGGGTGCTCCCGACCGAGCCGGCCGACCACGGCGAGCACACGGAGCTCGCCGAACGGGCCGTCGCGATGTTCAGCTCCCTGCACGGCCGGCCGAGTGGGACCGCCGTGTTGTTCCAGAAGCCCGCCACCCCCGGGCCGGCCCCGAACCTCACCCTGTCCGACGAGCCGGTCCAGCCCGGGCAGCGGATGCTCGTGGTCGGCCATGACGGCGCCGGCATGCGGCTGCACGCCGGGCTCCCGGTGATCGCGGTGGGCAAGGCCACCCTCACGCTGCGCGCCGAGCTGGACTACCCGGCGCTCGGTGCCCCAGTGATCGGGATCGGCGGGGTGGTCGGCATGGTCGAGCACGTCGACGCCGACACCGGCCTCGTCGTCGCGTCCCGTGCGGCGCTACTCAAGGTGGCCGCCGAGGCGCACCGGCCGAGCCGGCTGGCGGCCCTGGTCAAGAAGTACGCCCACCGCTGGGGCGGCTCGCTGGCCCTGGTCGGTGGCGAGTTCTCCGACACTCCCAGCCACGTGGCCCAGATCATCGTCGGCACGGTCCTCGCCGTCATCGCCGTGACCTGGATCGCTGTTCGGATCTGGCACCGGACGCGACGCCCGCGCTCGCCGGCGACGACCGAGGCCGGGCCGGGCCCGAACACCGAAACGCTGCGCACACACGTCGACGCCGACGCCGGTACACCGACGGATGAACCGCACACCGGTGTCCCGACCGCGGCGCTGACCGGTCCCACCGGAGGTTACGGCAGCGCTGTCGCCATCGGCAGGCAGTCCGACGTGGAACGGTTGCTGGTGGACCGGGCATTGCGGCTGCTTCGGTCCTACCTGCGGCCGCTGGAAGAGATGACGGATCAGATGCCGCGCGGCGCGACGGCGGTGCTGGTGTTGGACCTGGAGTTCGAACAGATCGGCGCGGCGCTGGCCTCGGCCGGGATGGCAGGCGCCGAGATCCCCCAGGTATTGGACGCGCTGCGGCGGCTGGTGATGTCCGGCCGGCACGCCGAAGGGGTCGCGGTGATCACCCGGGGGATGCTCGTGGAGCTGCTCCGGTACCAGGCGACCGGGTGGGCGGACTTCGACGAGTGGTGGGTGTGGCTGCTCAGCTACGTGCGGGACGTCCACCTCGACGAGGACGCCGGCAGGATAGTCGGCGGGTTGCTGCTGGCCAGGTTGCAGGCGCTGCATGAGGGTCGCGGTGACCACCTGACCGGCGGACGGCTGGTGGTGGGCGGTGGGCGGGCGCGCGGCCACCAATTCGTGAGCGAGCTCGATGTTGCGCTCAACAACTTCGAGGGGGCCGAACCGGACACGCACGCCGACATCGCAGCGGTCGCGTTGCCCACCGAGCACTACCCGGAGGTGTTCGGCCAGAATCTCCCGTACAACGCGTTCACCGGAGCCCGGGTTGGCGCCCTTGCCGAAATGATGGCGTCGTTGCGGGTCGGTGGATCGCTGCTCATCAGCGCCGGCGATCCGGCGGGGCCCCACCTACGGGAGATCGTCAAGCTGCTGATCCAGCTCGGCGCTGGCGACTCCGAGGTGGACTGGGTGAGAGGGCACGGGGTCCGGATAGTCGCGGTCAAGCTCCGGCCCACCCCACAAGCGGCCTACCGCCAGGTGTACGCGCTGGCCGCGGCAAGGGCGCAAGCGCTCCTCGATGGTCAATCACCCGACGAGCCGCAACCCTTGTGGTTCAGTGAGGCGCTCGCACTGAGCCGCCGCGGCGAAGATCTGTCCAGCTGGGTGCCCGCCGTGCTCGCGCATGCCCGAAGCCGCGCCCAGGCCGGCGGTGGGCACCTGATCGCGGTGAACCGGCGGGGGGAGCCGGTGACCGATGAGCGATATGCGTCGGTGGTGGCCGACGTGGTGGCCGAGATGCGAGACGAGGACAAGGACGAAATCGCGACCGCAAGCGCGGCGGAGTTCGCGGCGGCCAGCCCGTTGTGGCGGTGGAGCGACGCCGGGGTGGGATTCGAGCTGGCCAACGGGCTCAACGCGCGGGTGGCACGTCGACTGGCCGAGCTGGAGCTGGGGCTGGAGCCGGTGACGGTGGTGTACTTCGCCGACCACACCCTCAGGCGGGTGGTGGCCGACCGGGAGCTGTTCGTCGAGCGGATCAGCCGCCTCAGCACTCGGACCAGGATCTTCGCCGAAGCACACGAGCTGGCCCACTTTGCCAACCCGGACGCGGCCGACCACGACGTGTGGGAGCACCTGCCATCCGAACCCGGCGTGCGCGCCGAGCTGGCCGCCCTGGCCGAGGACGCCCAGGCCGCCCCGGTCACGGTGAGCGCGGCGGACGCACGGCGGCTGGTGGACAACGCACGGCGGACGGCCGACTCGGTGAGGCAGCTGGCCACGCAGCAGCTGGAGGGCTGGCAGCTCAACCAGGACGACAGCGAGGAAAACCAACATCGCGCCCGGCTGTCCCAGGCACTGGCCGAGCTGGACACCGCTGCGGCCGCGCTGGCCGGGCTGAACCCGGCCGACATTCCGGCCGACCTGTGGCCGGCGGTGTTGCGGGCCTGGTACGAGGCGCTGCGCCGGCAGCGCATCGACGTTCGGGAGCGCTACCTCGCCCAGCTCGGCGCGCTGCTCGCCGAGCACGTTGCGACCGACCCCCAGCCGGCGTCCGAACTGGCGCTACGACTCGGCATTGACGAGGACACCGTCCGCGACGCCGCGCGGGCACACCCCCACCACCTGCGCGAGGGCGCCCCGGACTGGAGGGTCGAGGGCGTTTCGATCGAGGCGATCCCGCCTGCCGCCTCGGCGGGATGGCGCCCGGTGCCGCACGACGGCAATCCCGGCTCGATCCTCGGCTCGCTGGTCAAGGTGACCGTCGAAGACGGTCGCGGCACGGGCGTCGTCGTGGGCGACGGCCTGGTCCTGGTAGACGCCCAACTGATCCTCTCGTACCGGGACCTGGTCGACCAGACCCCACGGATCGTGACGGTGGATGACCTGCCGGTCACCGCAATAATCATCCGGGATGGGCTGGCGGCACTGGTGGTCCCCGGACTGCCCCGGCCGGCGGTGCCGGTGGAGCGGGAGGCGATCGAGCCCGGATCCGAGGTCGTCGTGGTGCTCGACCACGGCATGGACCGAATCCTCAGCTACCGTTCGGTCGCCGCCGCCCGGGACGGGTACCTCACCATCCAGCTGGCGCGCGGGCCACCGGTCTTCGCGATCCTGGTCAGCCCCGATGGCGGACTACGCGGACTGCACGTTCTGGCGGGTGAGCCGGACGGCGAGGGCCTGCAGTTCGCCGGGCCGGACCGGGTGGCTGAGTTCGTCGGACATGCCTCCGGGGTGCGCGAGGACCTGCGCTGGCTGGTCGGCTGGCTGCGCACCCGGGGGGGCACCGAGCTGCCGGTGGCTGACCTGCGGCGGGCGCTGGCCGAACGCGGGATCCTCATCTCCCCCGCCGACCTGGCGTCCATGCTCGCCGAGCTGGCCAATCCCGCTGCCGACCACCCGATGGCCAGCGACCCAGGCAGCGGGCTCACCACCGAGGACGCCGAGCGGCGGCTGGCCCGCGGTGTCGAACCCGGTCCCGAGCCGACGGCCTTGGTGGGCTTGATCCCGATCGCGCCGATGGCCGACCTCGGCGGCCACCAGCTGTCCGGCAACGACACCGCCCAGGCGGCGGACTCGATCGGTTCCTGGCTGATCACGGTGCTCAACAGCCCGCACGGACCGCCCGCCTCGGTGCCCGGGTCATCGTCGGCTGGCCTAGTCACGGCCGTGGTGCTGGCCGTGACCGTGCTCGTGATCGTCACCGCGCTAGTCGGATGGCTGTACCGCGACCGCATCCGCGATGCGCTCACCAGGCTGCCCGCCTGGGCGCGCACCGTCCTGAAGGTCGGCGCACTGTTCGGCGCCGGCCTCACCGCCGTTGCGCTGATAGCCGTCGGCGACGGCCCGATGGCCACCGTGGCCGGGCTGCTCCTGATCGCCGGGACGTTCCCGGCCGTGCGGCACCCGGCGTGGGCACTAATCCGGACCCTTCCGGAGAGGCTGGCCGCGCCCTGGCGCCCTGGCGCCCCGACCGCCCACCGGGTCCGGGCAGTGAGACTGGCCGCCGGCGCCGCGCTGGTGGTGTTCGCCGCGATCACCCCGGCCATGGGCATGGTGCTGAAGTTGGCCTCCACCATGGCCATGACCACCCGGGCCAACATCGGGATGCTGCGGGTACTGCCCGGTGGCTGGTCAGGGCGCATCGAGAACTGGACATCGCTCCATGTCGCGCTGCTCGGCGCGCACACCCTGACTCTGATCACCAGCATCCACGCCAACATCCCCGACTCCTCCACCATGGGCGGCTGGGAGTACTGGGAGACCCTCGGCTTCGCCGTGTCTCACGTCGGGTTCGTCTTCGGCGACAAGCTGCCCCGGACCGCCGCCGCCGACCTTGACAGCCTCGACCCCCACGTCAACAGCGCCCACCGACGCTGGACCCGGTTCGGCGCCCTGGCCCTGTTCGACCTCGCCCACTGGTCCTGGCTGACCCGCCTGGCCCTGGACCAGGGCTTCCTGCCCGCCGCCCTGCACGGCGACTGGTTGAAGGGCACGATCCTGGTCACCATCAGCTCGATGGCCGGCGCCATCTTCTTCCAGGCCCGCGACGCCGGCTACAAAGCCCGCGATAAGTCCTCCCGCGACCGCCTATCCCGAGGCAACGGCTGGTTCGACAACGGCGCCATGTTCATCGCCTCCACCGGGCTCATGGCGCTCCAGAGCTCCACCGCTGCCTACATCGTCATGACGGTCCTGGCCCTCATCGACGCCGCCATCTTCTGGGCCATCCTGCGCCACGACCGACCATCCACGGCCAAGGCCGGCGGCGCCCAGACGTTGCGGGGCCTGTGGTTGGACGTGAACTGGTGGATCTACCGTGCCGGCGTTCGGACGCTGGCATCCCCGCCGCGCTGGCTCTCACGGATCACGCTGGCGCTGGTCGACTCGCTGGTGGAAGAGATCAGAAATGCCGTTCTCGCGCGTACCGCTCCCGGCCGCAACCACCTGCCGTTCGGCACCGCGGCGACGCTGATCCGGGTGGGTGATCGGGGTCGGTTCCCGATCCGGGGCGCCCGCGCCGAGATCGGTCGTGATCCGAGTGTGGACATCGCCATCTCCGACCGGAGGCTGTCACCCAAACACGCGGAACTGCGCTTCGACAACGGGCGCTGGTACGTCGTCGCCACGGGCGCAAAGAACAAGATCAAGATCAGGGGCACTGGCACGTCCGTGACGGTTACCGGAAGTCAAGAGGTCCGGCCTGGCCAACGACTGAAACTCGGTGGTGCCGAATACACCCTGCGGGTGACGACCGGGCTTCGCGGCTACCTGCTGTGGCTCGGTCGATCCGTGCCGAGGTGGCGGTTCCCCGGACACGCGCTGGGCATCGCCAGCGTTATTGCCGTCGGCACGGTGGTCGGGCTGGTGCTGTTCGCCGCCCTTGCCCCGGTATGGGCCGACTCTTTCGGTACGGGCGCGGTCAGGAGTCCTTTGGCACACGCGGCGCCCCACGACACGCCGTTGGCGTTGCTCGCCATGGGACTCGGTGCGCTGGTCGTCGCGGTGTCCGCGCCCTGGTGGGCGCGGTCGTTGTTGCGCCAAGCCGGCATGGGTGACCAGCGGGAACGTTCTCCGCCGCCCTCCGCTCAGGTCGCGGACCCGACGACCACGACCCAAGCCCCGCGCACACCTCGGTGGGTGACGCGGATGGCTCTCGTGATGACCGCGATCGTCATCCTGTTGCTCGTCGCTGGTGATGCCGCGGCGTGGGCCGCAGGAGAGCTGGCGCGCACCGATGGCCCGGTCGGCGTGGCGCGGGGGCTGGCGGATCTCGTTTCGGTGCCCACGCTCGGCGCGCTCGTCGTCCTCGGCGCCGCCGCTGTCTACGGGCAGGCGATGGCCGGGCGGTTCACCCGGGTGGCCGGCGCGGGGATGGTCGCGGGGGTTGGCGCGGTGGTGATCGGCCTCGCCCCGGCCGCTGTGGCTGTCGGGCTGTTCGCCGTGGTTGTCGCGGTCCAGGTGGCGAACGCGGCCGATCGGGGCCGGCTGCCGGCCCAGCCGGGCGAACCCTGGTACCGGCACGGACTCTGGTCCGGGGCGGTCAGGGAGGTCGGGGTTGGCCTGTTCGCGGGTGCTTCGGCGGGGGCCGCCGGGCTCGGCGTGTTGGCCAGCGGCGGGATCTCCGGTGGGCCGGCGGTGCTGCTCGCCGGTGTCGCCACGCTGGCCGCGCTCGCGATGGGTCCGGTGGTTCGCCTAGCCCGTCGAGCGCTGAACGGGGCTCCCCGGCCACGGAGCCCACCGAATCCGCTGGCGCTAGCGGGGTCGGCCTCGCTCGACACCGCCGAGTCGGACGTACTGGCGTTGCGTGCCGTCGACCCGTCGTTCGCGGACCTGTGGTCGCGGTCGGAAGCCACCCCGGAGAATGTCGCGGACGTGCGCGGGCGGATCCCCTCCGAGGTGCTCGCCAACAACAGGGCATTCGCCGACCAGGTGATCGAGCTGGTTGCGCGGCTCCTGTGGATGGTCGACGAACAGTTCGGGCGAGACATGGCCTCGGCCAAGATGCGCGCCGGAATCATCCATCGCGTGCTGAGCTTCTATCATCACGGTCAGCATTCCCGCGACGTGATCGAATTGACGATCGCATACGCGCTGCGGCGGCTCAAGGCCGAGCCCGGCATCTACTCCGACCACGAGCTGTTGCTGTTGCTGGTGGCGGCCGCCGGGCACGATGTCGTGCAACTGCACGGCCGGGGAACCGACGAGCGGCTGGCCGCCGCCGTGGTCTCCACATTGATGTCCCAGTTCACCGAGCTGTCGGGCACCGCGCATCGCCGGTTCGTCTACGAGGTGATCTACGCCACCCGATTCGACGAGACAACCAAATCTCAGGGCGCTCGCCGGGACCGGCGAGGGGAGGTCGCCATCGCCGTCGGCGACCTCGCGCTGTGGCCGCTTGACCGTCCGCTGCAAGGCCTCTTGCTGGGCATCGAAGAGTTCCTGAAGACCAACAACAGGTTCAACGTCGACCTTCACGCGGAGGCCGAGGCCGCCGGCTTTGAACTGACTGAAAAGACCGCGCGCGAGATCTTGGAGTTCATCTGGACGATCCCCACTCTCCGCGCCGCATTCATCAAATACATGAAAGGCCAAGAAGGCTTCTTCAGAAGCCATCGGTACCTCGACAACAGGGTCGACAGCTGGTTCCCCGGCCGCCTCGCGAATGCCGCATTCAATGCACGGCTCGCGGTGTTGCTCAGGAGCCGTCTGATCACCGCGCCCGAGGCGTACGACGCGGCGGTCGAGTACGCCGAAGGCCAGCCCGACCCGGCCGTGATCGTTCGCGCCGAACAGCGCCTTCGTACCCGGACGATTGTGAGACGTGTGCTGCTGGTCGTGGGTGTCGCGGTCGCCGGCTGGGCGGCGTGGGGCGTGCTCTGGCCCGCCATTGCGTATGGGGACGTGGGCTACACCGACCCCCAGATCTCCTGGGGTGGGGTCGCCGTGGTGGTGGCCTGGCTCGCGGCCACAGCGGCGGTCGTGGCGGTGGGCCTGGTGGGCGTCGGGCGGCTGACCCGCAAGATCATCGACCAGCGTCGCGGCGCGCGTCGAGACGACCTCCAGCAGCCGGCGAACGTGCTGGACCCGACGGCGCTGATCGCGCCGGAGCCAGAGCTGTCCGTGCCGGCTCCCCGAAGCGGGCCGACGCACGGCGACCTTCTCGCGCACCGGCTCGAAGCGTCGGCGGCCATGCTGGCCCGGGCCCGCGACCAGTCTGAGCGCGGCGCGGACGAGCGGGCGTTGTCCCTGCTCGCCACGGTCCTGCGCGATCTCGGCGACGCGTCGCGCGAGGCCGGCGAGTCGCACATCTCAGAGCCGGGCGATAACCGGCTGGCCGACCTGATAACCATCACCGACCGGGATGCGACCGAGCTGGCCACCGAGCTGGCCACCCCACCGGTGCTGCTGCGGCTGGCCAGGCGGGCCGCGCGAGCGCTGGACGAGCACGGCGGCCGGCTGCCCCTGACCGAACTGGCCGCCGAGGTTCGGGCGCCGTCCGGGCTGGTCGAGTCCGCCGTGGCGCAGCCCCACTCCATGCTGGTCGCGCACGCCGATGGTGACACCGTGACGATCAGCCTGCTGTCGACATCGCCGACGGTGCCGGCGCCGCCGGCCGCCACCGACCTCCCCGGGCTGACGCTGCCGGACGAGCTGTTCGGCACGGACGGACGGCTCACCCGGCTGGCCGGGCGGTGGCTGTTCGGCCGGTACCGCGCGCTGACCGATGACGAACGCGCCCGGTGGCTGGTGGAACTGGTAGCGCACGGTGTCACGGCTGCCACCGCCCCCGTCGCGGCCAACGACGAGGTCGACATCTACCAGGTGGACATCGAGGTACCGGCCGGGCTGCAGATCCTCGACGAGGACGGCCGGCCCACCGCTCGGCTGGAGCTGGTGGTGAACCGGAGGTGGCGGCGGACCGGGCGGGTGGCGAACGTCTACCCCGCCCTCGCCGCCGAGATGGCCTCCCCGCCGGACGCGCCGACGGAGTCGATACCGACAGTCGAGTTGGACGACGAGCCGATCGGCGGCGGCTGGGCCTTCGCCGGTGACCTGATCATCACCCCGCTGCCGCATCCGGACGGCGCCGGTCACCTCACCGACGAGCACAGGTCCAGGTTGAGCGTGGACGGCAACCACGTGCACGCGGCCACCATGATCAAACCCGACGGGTCGCGGCCTGGCGGGGACCCGGTGGCACTCGCCCGTGCGCCGCGGCTCGTCCAACGGCAGCACGCCGAGTTCTCCGAGCATCTCGACCTGTTCATGCTGTACGTGCCGGATCAGAACGCCACCCCGCTGCCGGCCGCCACCGCGGAGGCGGTCGCCGGGGATCGGGTGCTGGTGGTCGGCCGCGACCCCGCCGGCGCCCGGGTGGCCAGCCTCGCCCCGGTGCTCGCCGCCGGGCCGGTCTCGATCACCCTGTCCGCGCCGCTCGCCCGGGCCGAGCTGGGCAGCGTACTGCTGGACCCGGACGGCCGGGTGCTCGGCGTGGTCACCCACGTCGACCCGGACACCGGACTCGTCACCGCAGTGCCCGCGCCGCTGCTGGCGCCGGCCGCCGAGCCGACCCCGAAGCAGATGCTGGTCCGCGTCAAGTTGTTGCTCGACGTGGCGGTTGAACGAGCCGCCATCGGCCAGCCCGTGCGTACCCGCGACGCAATGCGCAACGCCGAGGCGCTCCTGGACCAGCTCGGCGCCGAGCTGGCCACCACCCACCCTGACGAGCACCGCGACCAGCTCTTCGAGGTGCTGCTGGACTCCGCCGAGCGGTGGTGGCGGCTGCTCGACCAGTTCGGCCTCCCTCCGTCCAACACCGCCGCGAACCGGCGCGCCGCCGACCTGGCTCACGCGCTTCGCGCCGCGACCGACCCCGACCTGTTCATCGAGGCCGCCGCCGCGTTCGACCGCCCGGACCAATGGCGGCTGCGCCTGCACTACCGGTATGAGCCGGCCCGCTTCCTAGCGAACTACCGGACGATCAGCGAGCGGGCCCCGCCACCGGCCACCGAGGAAGAGGCCCGCGCCGCGCGTGCCCTGGCCCACACGGCCATCACCGAGCTGGTCCGGCGGCTCCCGGCCGAGCAGTCCGCACCGCTGATCGAGCCATTGCGGTACTGGACCGAGCCCGACGAACCGCCGGCCGGATTGCCCAGGCTCCTCAGGCTGGAGCTGCCCGACGAGGGCGAGGTGCCTCCGTCGACCGTGCCCGCCCTCGTGGTGGCCCACCATCACCTGCGCCAGGGTTCACGGCCGGACCGGCCACCGCCCAACTCGGCCGGCCTGCCGGCGGGTGTGGTGCTTCTCGCCGGCGCCGCGACCGCGCTCGTGGCCGGCGCCCCCGGCGTGGCGGCCGTGCTCGCGGCGGCCGGGCTCCTGGTGCTCGTCGCCGGTGATGCCGTGCACGCGGCGACGGTACGGAGGCGCTCCGGGGCGCTGGGAGGGAGCTCCGCGAGCCGGAATGAGGCCAGCGTTGGCGACCTCGGCGTCGGTTTGGCTCGGTTCGACCGGTTCCCCGTCCACCTGCACCCGGACCTACGACAAGCCGAGGAGTGGACCCGCCAGGCCCTGAAGCAGCCCGGCGATCTCGACAAGTCCGCGACCTGGCGCATGGCCCGAGACCTGCTGCGGGAGCTGGCCCTTGAACTGGCCGGCTCCCGGCCGGACGCGGCGCCCACGACCCCCCACGCCGACCCGCTCGACGCGTTCACCATCGACGGGTGGGACGGGCTCGACGAGCGGGTCAAGGCCGCGTTCACCTTCGCCTACGCCACGCTGATGGACAGCGGCCCCGGCGTGTGGCTTCGGCGGGCCGCCGGTCGAGTTCGGGTGGAGCTGTTGTCCGACGACGCCTTCGCCTCCCGCTATCGCGAGCTGCACGGGCGCGGTCCCACGCCACCGCTGGCGTTCGCGGACCTCGACTTGCGGCTGTTGGTGTTCCGGCGGTCCGCGTTCCTGTTCAGTCCGCGCGAAGCCGACGGGCTGGTCCCCAAGGTGATCGACGCGATCATCTATCTGTTGCACGAGTGGGTACATCTTGCCGACCGGACTCCGATCACAGACAACGACATTCGCCCGCTGGAGCGCAACGCCTTCTGGATCCAACGCATCCTGCGGCAGGCCTTGGTCGAGCGGGGCCGCCTTGCCGCGCGAGAGCATGCCCAGCGGCTCGACTTCGCCGAACCGCTGCCGGCGCGCGAGCACGACGACGCTCTGATCAGGCAGTGGGTGATGGTCGAGTTCTGGGACGCGCTGGTACGGGCCTGGCGCCCGGAGCAGCCGGCGCCAGCGGATGTTCAGCTACCACCCGGTTACGATCGGCTCGCTGACGGCGGCGATCATCACGTCCTCGACCACCGAGGCGAGGACGACCCCCCGGACGCCGAGCTGGTGGCTCAGGTGCACCAGGGATCCCCGGAAGCCCGCCGCGCCTACGGACTGCTGTACGAACGTCACCGGGACTCCGCCTACGCGTTGGCACGCCAGCTGTCCACAGACATAACCACGTGGGACGACCTGGTGTCGGAGGCGTTCCTCAAGGTCTTCGAGTATCTGATGCGCGGTGGCGGGCCGCCCATCCGCCACTTCCGCGCCTACCTGCGTACCACGATGCGTCACATCAGGTACGACCAGTTCGACCGCGACCGCCGTGTCGATTACTTCGACGACGCCGAGCTAGATTGGCAGGATCGCCGCGCCGATGACTCGCCGCCTGTCGACGATGCACTGATGCGCGGCCCAGACCGCGAGAAGATTGACCGCGCTCTGGCCAGCCTCTCCGAGAGGTGGCGGCGGGTACTCCGGCTCACCGAGGTGGATGGCCTGACCCCGGCGCTGGCCGCCCCCGAGTTCGACATGACCCCGAACTCGGTGTCCGCCCTGGCCTATCGGGCGCGAGAGGGGCTGCTGCAGCAATTCCTGCGCGAACACCTTCCTCCCGAGGCGGACCTGCCCGTGCACTGTCGGGACACGGTGGCGAACCTGCCCCGTTGGGTTCGAGGGACGCTGGTCGGTCGAGCTCGGGCCAAGACCAGCAACCACCTCGACGGCTGCCCGGCATGCCAGCGCTACGCGGCCGAGTTGGGCAAGATCAACGCCAGCATCGCCGAGCACGGAACCAAGCGGCCGCGCGCCGTGGAGGACAGGCACGGTGGCACCGAACCCGACGCCGCGGTGCCGGCGCTCCTCGGCGTGCTGTCCGACGACACGACCATCGGCCGGATCGTCGGCGCGGCCCTGCTCGCCTACGTGACGTGGCGATACGTCATCCAGCCAAGGGCACCACCGTGGCTGCGCGCGCTCCAGGCCTTGCTGAAGGACCGGCTGGCCGCGTGGGGTCGATCGCTGGTCCGGTGGTCGGAGGCGGCGCTGGAGGTCGGCACCGAGACCGAGCGCGGACCCGACCCGCTGACATGGCGAGGGGTTCTTCGCTGGGCGCGGAGCCCGGCGGGTCTCGACATCCTGTCGCGCGTCGGCTTCGCCGTCGGCGTGGAGGCGGTCATCGGCATGATCTGGCCGGCCGCCGCCGGGTACGGCGTGGCCGCCGCGATGGTCCCCGGCCGGTTCGGCTCGTCCCGGGGGAGCAACCCGCTTGCGGAGGCCGAGCGCCTGCTGAGGGAGCTCAACGGACTGCGCGCGGAGGATTCGGGCACCGCGCTGTTGGTCGACGCGGCCACCGCCCTGGCGCACGCCGAGCTGGCGCTGCCCGGGATGTCACCGAGCGAGCTGGAACGTTTCGACGCGGCGGACCGGGCGCTGCGCGGGCTGCGTGACCTCCATCCGGCGCTCACGGCGGCGGAGGTGGACGGCCGGTCCGGGCTCACGTCCGCCTGGCACAACGGCATCGCGGTGTACAAGATCCCGACGGCCGACGGTGTCCTGGTGGTCGATCCGAATGTGGTGACCCGGCTGGCCGAGCGGGCAGCCTGGCTGCCGACGGTGCTGTCCGTGACCGAGCGGCTGCTCTGGCTCCTGGACCTGGTTGCCGGTGCCGCGCGCACGGACCACGAGCGGAGCCGACTCACCGGCCACCTGCTCGTCCGCCGGTTCGACTTCAGTGTGCCGGTGGCGCTGGGGCCGCCGACCAGCGGCGGAGTGACCACCCGTGTGGCCTTGACCACGAGGCGGGCGGACGCCGATACGCAGTCGCTGGTCGGCGTCTACCCGGTCACCGAGAACACCCCCCTCGACCCGACGATCCTGACCAGGCCGGACACCGCGGCCGTCCCGCCCGGCGCCAGCCTCGCCAGCACCCCGACCGCGCCGAGCCCGGACCGGGTCGAGCTGGTCATCCCCCGTCCCGACGGCCTCACCGTCGGCCCGGGCGCGCTGGTCACCGACCGGGGAAGCCGCCGGCACAAGCCCAACGAGGACGCCGGCGCCGTCGCCGCCGCCTCGGGTCGGCTCGTCGTCGTGGTCACCGACGGTGTCGGCTCGTCGGGCAACGCCGACCGAGGCGCCCTGGCGGCCGCCAGGGCCGGTGCCGCCGGCCTGGTCCGTGCCTTCGGCAGCCTCGCGCGCATGACCCGCTACGCGCTCGACGCCGCCCACCGCGACGTGCTGGAGGTGCCGGCCACCGATCGGGGCGCCCCCGCCACCACCTACCTGTCGGCCCTGCTCACCGAGCGAGCGGACGACCGGACCCAAATCCTCCTGGGGTGGAACGGGGACACCGACGCCTACTGGGTCACCCGGACCACGGTGACCTTGCTGACCGCACCACACCACGATCGAAAGAAGAAGCACGTACTCCAGCAGTGGCTCGGTGCGGGCGGCCAGCCCCACCTTGCCGGCGTGCGCGAGTTCATCCCCGACGAGGCCGGGATGCTGGTCCTGGCCAGCGACGGCCTGACCCACTACCTGTCCGAGGAAGCCACCGAGCTCACCGCCATCTCGTCGCTCGACCCGCGTGCGGCCGCCCGGTGGCTCGCCACGTTCGCCGTGCGCAAAGGCGGCGATGACAACATCACCGTCGCCGTCATCCCAGTGCTGGCGCGCACGCGCACCGAGGTAGGCAGCCCCCGTATCGATTCCCTGGACGTCCAGCCAGACTCACCGCCCGTCGACAAGGAACCGGCCCACGGGGGCCCCGCGCCGTTCCGTGTCCGGAACTGGGACTGGCTCAGCCCCGCCGTTCGCCAGCGTTTCCGGGGGGCGGCCTCGCTGGTGCAGGGCAGCGCCCCGGGTCTGCGGCTGGCCGGCACCGGCCCGGTATGGGTGAGCATCCTGCCCGACGCCGAGTTCGAAGCCGCCTGGGCCACCCACTCGAACCTGCCCGCACCGGCCGTGGCCTTCGCGCGCCCGGGCAGGCGGGAGATGGTGCTACGAGAAAGCCTGTTCGCGGCGGCACCGGCCGGCGCCACCGCGTCCATCCTGGCCGCGTTCGACACCGCCGAGGTGGTGCTGCACGAGCTGGTACACCTCGCCGCCCCCATAGCCGACCCGCTGGTGGACGAGCACCACGCGCGGTGGGTAACGAGCCTGGCCGCCGAGGTGTGGCACGCCGGGCTGTCCGGTGACCAGCATCGGATCGAGCGGGCCCACGCCGAGGCGGACGCATGGCGGCCGGGGGAGCTCCCGCCCGCTGGTTACCCGATGCCGGGCCGCTCCGAGCTACCGGACAGCCCGGACGTACGGCTCCACGGTGGCCATGGCCCGCCGGGCGGGCCGCAGGCTATGGACGAGATCGTCGCGCGGCTGGCGGCGTCGTACAACCTGAAGGCCAGCACGGTGTGGCGGGCGTCCGTGGCCGGCACACGAGAAGCGACCCTGGACCTGCACCGCGCGGGGGACGCCTGGCCTCGCGGGCAAGGCATCGACGATCCGGTGGCGATCGGCTGGGTACACCGGCCGAGTGGACGCCGGGTCGTCTCGGTCAGCGCCGACCGGTTCGACCTGATCTTCGACCTGATCGAGCTGGCCGAGCGGGCCGATGATCCGGACCTGACCGCGGCGCTCTCTGGCTGGCTGCGACAGCTCCACCACGACCATCCCGGCACGTCGCGCGACAACCCGGTGCTCACCTACTCCCCGACGGTCGACCACGGCCTGCTGGAGCGGGCAAAGGCCAGGGCGGCCAAGCTGATCGGGCTGATCAAGCAGGCCTGGCGACACCTGCACCGGGCCGCGCACGCGATCTCCGCCGTCGACCGCGCCCTGATCGATGGCGAGGACGCCGAGGCCCCGTCAATTGCGGCGCGGGAGGCGCTGGACGAGTTCCGGTCGGTGATGGACAAGGCGCGACGGATCGAGCGAGCAACGTGGTCCACCTTCGCCCTGGCAGTCACGATCGCCGTCGAGATCGAGAACAAGATGACCGAGGAGCCGATGGGCGCCGTGGTGCATGAGCTCCTCGCCGGTCCTGCCGGTCCTGACGGGCCTGCGGAACGTCGGTACTCGGCGATCTTGATGATCGAGAACGCCGCGCTCTACCTGGACTGGGGGGCCAGGGACTTGGCGGCGGACTGGTTGACGCGCGCGGAGGACCTCCTGAACCGTGCCGACGAGGAGGACACCGACGAGGAAACCGTCCGTGCCGTGGCCACTGCCCGGGACTGGCTCGGCGACCGCTCCGTGTACGAGCTGAGCGGCGCTGACACCACGACCACGGCGGACGAGATGTGGTCGAACGCGCACGCGCGGAGCCCCAACGGGGCGTTGGGCACGACGCTCGGGGACCGGCTGCGGGCGGTGGCCGAACATCTGCGGTCCGTGCTGGGCTGGGCGATCGCGGTGGTGGCCGTCATGTCGGCGGCCGTGCTGGGCGTCCTCGCCGACTCCCATCCGGCGGTGACGGACGCGGCGAGTGTCGTGCGGGGCACCCCCTCGCCGGCCGGGAACACGGCGGCGTTGTCGGTGGTGGGGCTGTTCACGCTGGCGCGGCCGGTGCGGGCGCTGGTGCGGCGATGGTGGCCGGCGGGCCAGGACGGCTGGTTGGTGCGCTGGGCTCGCGGCCCGCCGGACCTGGCCGTTGAGCTGGCACGGATGGATGCCCGGCTGGACAAGGCCTACCGGCGGTGGTTCGACGCGACGGACCCGTCCGGGCGTCGACGCGCGGCCAGGCAGGTGCGGCGGGCGCAACACCGGCTGGAGGGGCTGTGGACCGAGCTGGCGCGCGCGGAGCACCCGAACGAGCGGTCCGCTCCGGAGGAGCTCGGCCAGGTGCTCGCGGGCCTGGTGGCGACCGGGGAGCCGATCGTGGTGGTCTCCGGCATCGACGTGGCGCGGGGGGTGCCGGCGGCTTCGGCTCGGCCGGCGGCGCTGGTGCCCGGGGCCACCGCCCTGGTTCGCGCCAACGCGGAGCTCGGGGCGTCGGTCGAGGTCGGTATCCGCCAGTCCGACGGCCGGGTGCTGGCGGTGTTCGACCCGGCGTGGGTCGAGGCGCTGGACAGGTTCAACGAGAAGCATTTCAGCCACGCCCTCACCGCCGCCGGGGTTGAGGTCATCGACAAGCTCGGCCCCAGCGGCGAGGAACGGCTGGCGCGCACCTACGACTGGCGCAACACCACGTCACGACCCGGCGACCTGGACCGGTTGGCCGAGCACGCCGAGGCCGACCCTCGGTTCCGGGTGCGGTGGGGGGCAACCTCGTTGACCCTGACCGACGCGTCGATGCCCGACACGGAGGGCTTGGGGGTCACCGTGCTCGCCGGCGATCGCTCCGCCACCCTGAGCATCCACGACCCGGTCGGCTACGCCCGATTGCATCTGGCGCTCAACCGGCTGCTGCTTGCCCATCACGTCGACAGCGACCTCGCGGACGCAGCGACGGCTGGCGACCGGGGCGGTGACCGTGCACCCGAACCGGTCATGGAATCGCGCTCGGAACCGGATGCCTCCCGGATACTCGACGAGGCCTTCCGGCTGGCGAGGCACGGGGCGCGAGAACGCGCTTACCGCCTGTTGGCCGACCTCGTCCAGCGCCTGGACGAGCGGTTACAAGCGCACCGGGAGTCCGCGGCTCGCGCGCATCGGGCATCCGTCGAGGACCCGTCGACCGAGGCTCTCAACCGGCGTGGCCTTGACGAAGAGCTGGCCAGGATCAGCGCCAACCCTGATCTGGGTGGGCGTGGGGTCGTGGTCGCACTGATCGACTTCGACAAGTTCAAAGACTTCAACGCCAGGTACGGCGAAGCGGCCGGGGAAAAGGCGCGCAAGCGGCTCGTCGCCATGCTGAAGGTGGCGCTGCCCGACTCGAAGGTAGTGCTGTGGGGTGGCGACGAGGTCGTCGTCATGCTGCTCAACGCCGACCTCGACAGGGCGGTCACGGCGTTCGAGGCGGTTCGGAAGCGGACCCACACCGAGAAGCGGTTCGGTGGGAGCGTCGCCCCGATCACGACGATCAGCGTCGGGGTGGCCCACACCAGGTCGTTCCCACTCGCCATCGGGCAACTGCGCGAACAGGCCGACCAGGCGCTGTACCAGGCCAAGGACTGGGGTCGCGACCGCGTCGCCTACCTCGACCAGGCAAGCGGCATGATCCGCGACGCGCGGAAACCCGCGAACGCCACCCCGATCGGCCCGACAACGGCCGAGCTCCCCGCGACGTCCGAGGTCGCCGGACGGCCCGTGGTGGAACGGCCCGATCCAGAACGGGTGCTGGCCGAGGTCCATGAATGGCTGGCCGGCCGGGGGCAGTGGCGGCGGGCGCGCGCCGCGGTGGCCCGGTTCGTCGAGGCCTGCGAGGCGTACCACGAGCAGGCCGAGCGGGACCGCGCGGCCGCCAAGCGCGACTATCTCACCAACGCCCTCAACGACAGGGGCTTGAGCCGCCACCTGGACGCGCTCATCGGCGACCCGGTCGCGGCGGGTCGGGGTGTCGCGGTGGCGGTGGTGACCATTGACGACTTCAGCGAGATCAACAACGCCCACGGGCACCCCGCCGGAGACCTCGCCCTGCGGTACGTGGCCAAGACGCTGGCCGAGGAGGTCCCCGGCTCGGAACTCGCTCGCCGCGGCGGGCGAGGTGGCGGGAAGCAGTTCATCGTGGTGCTGGGCGACACCAACCACGCCGACGCGGTCGCCGCGCTCGACACGGCCCGGCGCACGATCCGCCAGGAGAGCGCACAGGAGATCTACACGCGGTCCAAGGGCCAGATCTCCGGTGTGGTGCTCACGACCACCGCCGGCATCGCGCATACCAACGCCCCGGCCGACGACACCGCCGGGCTGATCTTCGAGGCGGGCTCGCTCTACATACGGGCCTGGGAGTCGGGCCGCGACACGGTCGCCTACCACCAGCCAGGCACCGAACGAACCCGGTTCACCGACCCCACCGGCCGCCGAAGCGACCGGTCCGCCGGACGGCCCACCGCGTTGCAGCGACTGCACGCCGCGTTGGTCCGCCTGATCCGGAAGATCCTCGGACATCGGGCGCGGTGGCTGCCCTGGTTCTCCATGATCGTGAGCGTCGTGACCTTGTTGGCCATGTCGAGCTACGGCGGCGGCGCGGATGCGGCGATGGTGGTGTTCGGTGGTTGGGCACTCGCCGACCGGTACGGGTGGGGTCCAAGATCGGTGGGCGCCACGCTGGTCACGCTGGGCACCAGCCGGCGCGGCAAGACCCTGTCGGGGTTGACGGCCGGAACCGGCCTGTCCGAGCCGGACATGCTGCGCCGACTCAGAACGCTCATAGAGTGGCAACTGGTCCGGCGCCCCGCTCCGCCCGGCGACGATGCCCGCTACTTCCTCTACAGGGTCGGCCCTCTGCTGAACGAGCTCGCCGAGTTGCCTGAACAACCGCGGACCTACCGGCATTCCAGGTTGCTGGTCGTCGGTGGCCGGATGGCCGGTGAGACGACCCTGCATCCGCTCTTTTCCGAGACCATCGACATGGCGGCGGATCTCGCCGTCCTCGGCATCGCCGACCCGGATACCTACCTCGATCCGGACCTCGCCAACCGCGCCTTGGACGACGCGATCGTCGCGGTGCTCGGCGCCACACCGCGTGGCGCCACCCTCGCCCACGTGGTCGCCGAGCTGGGATGGTCCGAGCGCTGCCTGCGCCCGAGACTGGGCGCGCTGATGGAGCTCGGGCAGGTGGTCCGCGCTCCGGACGCCAACACCCGGGTGCCGCTGTACCGGCTTCCGGCGCCTCCCGGGCTCGCGCCCGCTCCGAGTTCTCCGGGCGGCGTCCTGCGGGCCATCAACATGTCGGGCCCGGGCACTCGGCGCGAGCTCAGCGAGGCGTCGCGGATCACGGAACGGGAGATCGAACCGAGCCTGACGCTTCTCGTTGACGTGGGACTGGTCGACCGGCGCGGCCAGGCTCCCGACTCCTACGCGCTCTCGGAACGAGGTCTGCAGGCGGCGGGGGCGCTCGCCGGCGAGTCCAAGGATGCCGCACTGACCCGGCTGGACGAGGTGCTCAAAGAACCCGTCAGCCCCGGCACCTTGCGAGCCGCGACGAACAGGCTGCGTGCCGCGCTGCGCGCCGCCTCGGCAACGCTGGCGCGGGGGTTGCCGCTCATTGCCGGCCTCGTGGCCCTGGCCTTTGCGTCGCAGGCCCTGTGGGGCACCGCGAGGAGCGATCGACCATCTCCAGGCGATGCCCCCGCCAAGCACCGAGGAAGAGGGATGACTGGCTCACAGGTCGCCGCCCTCATCCACCAGCCGGGCGACCTCCCGTTGGATCAATCCCAACCGGGCCTCCTTGACCAACGGGATCTCCCGGCGGCGCCGGCGCACCTCGGCCAGGTCGACCTCGGCGGTGGACACGTGCTCAGCGGCCACCGGCGCCTCGGCCATCACGTCGCCCCACGGGTCGATGATGTGCGAGCCGCCCCAGAACCGCAGGTCGCCCTCCACCCCAACCCGGTTCACGAACACCACGTAGAGCTGGAACATCCGCCCGTAGAACCGGGTGATCCCGTGCCA
>NZ_KK211186.1:0-42057 GCF_000620785.1 Actinospineispora acaciae DSM 45401
TAGGCGTCCAGCGCGGTCTCCCGCACCCGCCCCAACAGCTCGGTAAACGTCGGATCACCCGAAACATCGGTACGCAACACCAACGTGTTGACGAAGAACCCCACCAGATCGTCGAGCGCCTGATCGGTCCGCCCGGCAATCGGCGAACCCACCGCAACATCCTCACCGGCACCCAACTTGCTCAACAACGCCGCCAACCCGGCCTGCAACACCATGAACACACTCGCCCCGGCGCGGCGGGAAAGCTCGCACATCGCGCGGTGCGCCTCGGGTGCGATCCGAACGGGTATCTGGTCGCCTTTGTAGGTCGCGACAGGAGGTCGGGGCCGGTCGGTGGGTAGCTGGAGCTGTTCGGGCAGCCCGGCCAACTGTTCGGTCCAATAGGCCAGTTGGGTGGCGAACACGCTGTCCGGATCGGACTGGTCCCCGAGCAGTTGGTGTTGCCACAGGGTGTAGTCGGCGTACTGCACGCCCAACGGCGCCCAACCCGGCATCGAGCCCTCGCATCGCGCCGCATAGGCAGCGGCCAGGTCGGCCGAAAGCGGGTTGAAGGACCAGCCGTCGCCGGCGATGTGATGCACCACGACCAACAGCACATGCTCGTCGGCCCCGATGGCGAACAGCTCCGCCCGCACCGGCACCTCGGCGGCCAAATCGAACTCATACCTCGCCGCGGCCGCCAACGCCTCCGGCAACTCCGACGCCGAACACTCGGTCACCCGCCAGGCCGGCCGGGCCTCGGCGGGGTCCAGAATCCGCTGGTGGGGCACCCCGTCGATCTCGGGGAAGACCGTGCGCAGGCTCTCATGCCGGGCCACCACATCGCCGACCGCCGCCCGCAACGCCTCCCGATCCAGCACCCCGCGCAACCGCAACGCCAACGGAATGTTGTACGTCGCGCTCGGCCCCTCCATCTGATGCAAGAACCACAACCGCCGCTGCGCAAACGACAACGGCACCCGCCCCGGCCGCTCACCGGCCCTCAACACCAACCGCGCCCGACCGCCGTCCACCAACCGAGCCGCCAACCCAGCCACCGTGGGAGCGTCGAACAACGCCCGCACACCAACCTCAACCCCGAGCGTGGCCCGGATACGCGCGACCAGACGAGTCGCCAACAACGAATGCCCACCCAAGGCGAAGAAATCGTCCTCCACCCCCACCGAAGCCACACCCAACACCTCGGCGAACAACTCCGCCAACAACTGCTCCTGAGGCGACCGCGCCGCCCGCCCAGCCACACCCGAACCAAAGTCAGGGGCCGGCAGCGCACGACGATCCAACTTCCCATTCGGCGTCAACGGCAACCCATCAAGCACCACCACCGCCGCCGGCACCATGTACTCCGGCAACCGCCCCCGCACAAACTCACGCACCACACTCGGATCCACCGCCCCCTCGGGAGCAATCACATAACCAACCAACCGGACATCCCCCGGCCGATCCTCCCGAGCAACCACCACCGCCCGCTCCACACCGGGATGGACACACAACACCGACTCGATCTCACCAGGCTCGATCCGAAAACCCCGAACCTTCACCTGCTCATCGGCCCGACCCAGAAACTCCAGCTCCCCCTCGGAGTTCCACCGCACCAAATCCCCCGTCCGATACATCCGCTCACCAGACCCACCAAACGGACACGCCACAAAACGCCCCGCCGACAACCCTGGACGACCCAAATACCCTCGAGCCAATCCCACCCCAGCGATATACAACTCACCCACAACACCCGGCGCCACCAACCCCAACCCCGCATCCAACACAAAAACCCGCGCATTACGAATCGGCCGGCCAATCGGCGGCGCGAGAGCCGAGGCGGTATCGCCGAACCAGGCGGTGGCATAGACGGTCGTCTCGGTCGGGCCGTAGATGTTGGCCACTCGACAGCCCGGGATCGCCGCCTCGATCGCCTGCATGGTCTCCCGCGTCACACGCTCACCGGCGAGCACCACGACGTCCGCGGTGATCTCCGCCCCGCCATGTGCCAGCACCTGCGAGAGGGCGGAAGGCACGGCGCTGACCATGCTGGTGTCCGATCCCGCGCTCGGGCGCTCGGTGAGCGTCAGCAGGTTCCGGACCAGCTCAATGCTCCCGCCGGAGCACAGCGGGCCCATGATCTCGAATACGGACACGTCGAAGTTCGTCGAGGTCGCGGCCAGCACCCGGGACAGGTCGGTCGCGCCGAAGGCGGAACCGGCCCAGCCGACGAGGTTGACGACGCTCTGATGGCAGACGACCACGCCTTTCGGGGTGCCGGTGGAGCCGGAGGTGTAGATCACGTAGGCGGGGTGGCCGGGGTGCAGCGGGGTGGTGCGGTCGGTGTCCGTGGGGTTCGTGTGGGGATGGCCGTCCAGGAGCGCGGCGGTGTCGGGGTCGTCGAGCACGAGGTGGGTGGTCGTGGTGGTGGGGATGGATGCGGCGGTCTCCCCGGCGGCGAGCACCAGGGTGGGCCGGGCATCGCGGAGCATGAGCTCGATCCGCGCGTTCGGGTAGTCGGGGTCGATGGGCAGGTAGGCGGCGCCGGCCTTGAGCACGGCCAGGATCGCGACCACCAGGTGCGGCGTGCGCGGCAGCGCCAACGCGACGATGTGCTCGGGCCCCACGCCGCGTCGGATCAGCGCGTGGGCGAGCCGGTTGGCGGCGGCGTTGAGCTCGGCGTAGGTCAGGGTCAGGTCGTCATGGCGTACCGCCGGGGCGCCGGGCGTGCGCGCGGCCCGCGTCTCGAACAGCTCGGGCAGGCAGACCGGCTCGAGTGGGGCGGCGGTGTCGTTGTGGTCGACCAGCAGACGATGGCGTTCCTCGGCGGTGAGGACGTCGATCCGGCCGATGGGCAGGTCCGGGTCGGCCACCGCGGCCTCCAGCAGCCGCACCCAACGGGCGAACAGCGTCTCGACGCCGGCGGGGTCGAACAGGTCGGTGGCGTACTCGATCTCGCCGTCCATGCCCCGGGCGGCGCCGTCGGGCGCATACCGCTCCCACAGGCTGACGGCGAGGTCGAACTTGGCGTTCCCGGTGGGCACCGGCGCCACCGCCGCGTCGAGCCCGGGGAAACCGAACTCGGCACCTGGCGCGTTCTGGACGGCGAGCATGACCCCGAACAGTGGGTGGTGCGCCAGCGAGCGCGTCGGGTTGAGGACCTCGACGAGGTACTCGAACGGGACGTCCTGGTGGGCGTAGGCGTCCAGCGCGGTCTCCCGCACCCGCGCCAGCAGCTCGGTGAACGTGGGGTCGCCCGAGGTGTCGGTGCGCAGCACCAGGGTGTTGACGAAGAACCCCACCAGATCGTCGAGGGCCTGGTCGGTACGCCCGGCGATCGGCGACCCGACCGCGACGTCCTCACCGGCACCGAGCTTGCTCAACAACGCCGCCAGCCCCGCGTGGAGCACCATGAACACGCTCATTCCGGCACGGCGGGCCAGCTCCACCAGACCCTGGTGCAGGCCCGCCTCGACCCGGACCGCCAGGCTGCCGCCCCGGTAGGTGGCGACGGCGGGGCGGGGCCGGTCGGTGGGCAGCTGGAGCTGCTCGGGCAGCCCGGCCAGTTGTTCGGTCCAGTAGGCGAGCTGGGCGGCGAAAACGCTGTCCGGATCGGACTGGTCCCCGAGCAACCGGTGCTGCCACAGGGTGTAGTCGGCGTACTGCACGCCCAACGGCGCCCAGCCCGGCGCCATCCCCTCGCACCGCGCCGCATACGCAGCCGCCAGATCCGCCGACAACGGATTCAACGACCACCCGTCACCGGCAATGTGATGCACCACGACCAGCAACACATGCTCGTGCGGCCCCACGATGAAAAGCTCGGCACGCACCGGGACCTCGGCGGCCAGGTCGAACTCGTACCGGGCCGCGCCGGCCAACGCCTCGGGCAGCTCGGCCGGGGAAACCTCGGTCACCCGCCAAGCCGGGCGCGCCGCGTCGGCGTCCAGAACGTGTTGGTAAGGCACCCCGTCGACCTCGGGAAAGACGGTGCGCAGGCTTTCATGACGGCCGACCACATCGGCCACCGCCGCCCGCAGCGCCTCCCGGTCCAACCGGCCGGACAAGCGCAACGCCAACGGAATGTTGTAGGTCGCGCTCGCCCCTTCCAACTGATGCAGGAACCACAACCGCCGCTGCGCGAACGACAACGGAATCCGCCCCGCCCGCTCACCGGCCGTCAACGCCAACCGCGCCCGACCGCCCTCTCCCAACCGGGCGGCCAACCGAGCCACCGTCGGCGCGTCGAACAACAACCGCACATCAATCTCCACGCCGAACGAGGCACGGATACGAGCGACCAGACGCGTCGCCAACAGCGAATGCCCGCCCAGCGCGAAGAAGTCGTCCTCCACCCCCACCGACGACACACCGAGCACCTCGCCGAACAACTCCGCCAACAACCGCTCCTGAGGCGTTTTCGGCGCCCGCCCGGCGCCGGGCTTCGGCAGGTCGGCCGAGGACGCGAAAGGCTCCAGGCTCCCGGTGAGATACGCCTCCCGGCATGCGTTGCGGCGCACCTTCCCGGTCGGGGTCATCGGGATCTGGCCGGGGGCGACCAGAAGCAGATCATCGGGCTCGATGCCGTGCGCGGTGGCCAGTTCCCGGCTCGCGGTCGCCACCGCCCGCGCGGGGTCGGACACGGCGGCGGGGTCGGCGGTGGCCACCACGACTACCTGGTCACGGTCCTCGCCGACGACGGCGAAGGCGGCGACCGGCCCGTTGCGCAGGCAGGGGTCGGCGAACTGGACGGTGGTCTCGAGCTCCTGCGGAACCAGGTTGCGGCCGCGGACGATGATCAGCTCGCTGAGCCGGCCGCGGATGAACAGCTCACCACCGTGCCGAAAAGCGAGGTCCCCGGTGCGCATGAACGGGCCGTCGCCGTCCGCGAGGCGAGCCCCGAAGGTGCGTTCGCTCTCCTCGGGCCGGCGCCAGTAGCCCTCGGCGACCGAAGGACCCGCGACCCAGACCTCACCGATCTCCCCGTCCGCACACCGCACCCGGGTGTCCGGGTGGACGACGTGCACGCGCAGGTTCATCCCGGCATACCCGTTGCCGACCAACGTCGAGGGGCCGGAACCGTTGGTCCGCTCCCCAGCCGTCACCGCGACGACCTGCCCCGGCACCGACTCGGCCGAGTCCAAGGTCAACCGCGCCGGCCCGGCGGGACCCCGGCAGGCCGTCGCGATGAACGTCTCAGTGGTGCCGTAGGCGGGAAAGAACGCGGAGCCTCGGAACCCGTGCGGCGCAAACGCCTGGGTGAACCCGTCGAGCACGCGCGGGCTGATCCGCTCCGCGCCGATCAGCGCGACCTCCCACCCGGACAGGTCGAGCTCGGCCCGCCGCCGGCGCGTGATCATCTCCACGCAGTGCTGGTAGCCGAACGGCGGCGCGCCGCTGAGCACCGGCGACCTCGCCGCGGAGATCTCGCCGAGCCATCGCGAGGGATCGGCGACGACGTACTCGGGAGTCAGGTTGACGACCTCGCCGGCCAACCGGCTCGCCTGCAGGACGAAGTTGAGACCCAACGCCCGATGTATCGGAGCCCAGTTGACCACCGACGCCCCGGCGGGCAGGGCGATCCGCTCGTGAAACGCGTCCAGCCACGCCATCAGCACGCCGTGCGACACCACGACGCCCTTGGGCTTTCCGGTCGAGCCGGAGGTGTACAGCAGCGCGGCGAGATCCGTCGGAGTGACCGCCGCCAGGGCGCCGCCCCCGGACACGACGTCACCGAATGGCGGCGCGTCCACGCACACGATCCGGATTGACGGCGCGCCGGTCTCCCGCCAGAACCGCTCCAGAACCGGGGCGATCGTCGAGTGGGTGAGAACGGCCTCGGCCCCGGCGTCCAGCGCGATCTCGGCGACCTGGCCGACGGCCCCGGCCCCCTCCGCCGGCGGTTCCACCGGGACCGCGCACGCCCCCGCATACAACGCGCCGGTGAAAGCCACGAGAAAATCGAGACCGCTCGGGAGCAGCACCAGGACCCGGGTGCCCGGACGGAGCGAGTCGGCAACCGAACGGGACCGCTCGTCCCATTCGCCCCTCGTCAGGGAACGCCGAGCACCGGTAAGGGGGTCGACGAACGTGATCGCCGTCCGGTTCGGGCCGAGTTCGGTGTTCCCGCGGAGCAGACCTACCAGGGTTGTCGAACCGGAATTCGCCATAAAGCAGCACCCCCACCAATCCAAGAGAGGAAAAGATCACCTCTGAACGCCCGACCGAATAGCCACGGCCGGGCGTATCGGACCGTTCTCAGCGTGTCTGAAGGCTCCTGGGGCGGAGATCGGTCCAGTGCTCCTCGACGTACGCCAGACAAACCTCCCGGTCAGCCTCGGCGTGTGCGATATCCCAACCGGCCGGCACCTTCACGAACGCCGGCCACAGCGAATGCTGACCTTCATGGTTGACCAACACCAAGAACCGACCGTTCTCATCCTCAAACGGATTGATCATGAGCACCCGTCCCTAACCACACGTATCGCGCACAGGCGATGGGTTGGACAATTCAGCGGGCGGCTACGCTGACACCAAGGAAAGACAATGCATACCTAACCCGGAAAACGCAACTGTTACAACCCGGCGAAGGCCGTCGCACCGGACTCGACCAACCGTGTGAACGAACACACCGGTCGGGCACATTACGTATCGAGCAAACGCCTAAATCGGCTCACTGAATACTTCTTTTCTCACCCACTCGGCCCCAGTACCGAGCAGTAGTCACCAGAACGGCCCACGCCCTCACCAGCCTTTGCTACCACGCAGTACTCACCAGATCGAGCGGCGCCCACCCGAAAGGTCGCACCGCCCCGGTGCGGCCACACCGCGCCGGATGCGTGCCGCGAGTCACCAGCAGGCTCACCGGGCCGAGCGCCTCCTCGGCGACGGCGACCTGGACGGTGACGCCGGCCGACCGCGCGACGGCGACCGCATGCCGGTACAGCTCGTGCGGCCGTCGAGGCCATCGACACCGCACCCGCGGTCCGGCTCGTTCGATGGACCCACACCGACCGCTACCTCGGAAAGTCGAGCCGCTCGAGGGCGAGCGGGCGCTGGCCCGCTGGAGCGACATCCGTTCACTGGAAGATCCGAAGATCGAATACCTCCGCCATGGCGTGATGTCCAGCATCGTTGGGATGCAGGTGGTCGCCGCTGTCGAACCTCGTGTCAAGCCGGCTTGGACGCGTCCGGCTACGCAGCACCGCGTCAAAGTCGACGACGTGGTCGAAGGTGTTGCTCCTCCGTATCCAGTGGTTGACCTGGCTCCGTACGCGCTCCTTCTCCGCCGTGTGAAACCCGGGGCCGGACAACGCACCCTCGAACGGTGTGATGGTAGACCCGATCATGGTGATCCGATTCCGTCGGGCCAGCGTCGCTATCTCGCTGAACCCTTCGATGAGTTGGGCGGCGGTCACCTGTTCGGCCGGCGGCGTGACCGATCCACCGAAACCAATGTCGTTGATCCCAAAAGAAGCGATGACGTACCTGACCCCGGTGAGGGAAAGAGCACCGTGCTCGAATCTGGCCATGCCGGCAGGACCGTGGAACGGCCGGTCCGGTGGGCTCGGGAACAGCAGGCGATTACCGATGATGCCGTGGTTCAGTACAGCGGTCGCGTTCGCGCCATGGTCGTGCTGGAGTCGCACGGCGAGGATGCTGGGCCATCGCCGGTTCGTGTCATGCGTGGAAGCGGCTCCGTCCACAAGGGAATCGCCCACGGCAACGACGGCGCGAGCGGGTCCCGGCCTCCTCACCTCGACGGCGGTGAGAAACGGCCACGACATCAAGGCCGTCGCAAACGGGAATCCGCTGGCACCACCGACGTCCGGGCCAGGCCGCGTGACGTAGCTCGTCTGCAGAGCCGGGAAGTGATCGGTGCACGCCTTGGCCGGCCGTGGAAGATATACGCTCACGGCGAGATCCGACAACGGTTCAACAGCCAGGTTCGAAGCGTCGCTCGTCACCTCACCCCCGGGCGCGATGGTCACCGAAGGGTGGCCATCGAAGCTCAAACGACGACTTGTCCCCGGCGCGATCGCCGCACCTTCCGCGCGCCGGGCGATGTACGCGGCTCCGATCTCGAGATCGGAGGTCCCGAAGGCATTACTGAGCCGAATCCGCGCACCGTCGCCACCCACCGAGCCGCGCACGATGAGCCGCAATGTCTGGCCTCGGTACTCGGCGGGCTCTCCCAGAGCCGGTTGAGGTGCCGCCGCCCAGGTACCGACCCAATGCTCCCCGCGCCCGGCCCCGGTCAGGGCCGTTCCTTCGCCGGATGCACGATCGTCGGCGATGGCATCGACCACGTCCGACTCCCTCCGTGCCGCGCCGACGACGCCCGCCGACACACACCTGACCCACCCCACCGGCGAAATGTGACCGACGGGGCGAGGACGGCGAGCGGTACGACCGCGTACCCGGCGGCGTCGTCGTGACCTCCGACGTGGGCGCGATCGCTCACACCACGACCACCGCGCCGCCCCGCCGGCCGTCGGCTCCCCCCTCCATCGCCCCGGTCCGGGTGTACCGGCGTACGGCCTGGCAGCCGCCGAAGAACAGGTGCGGACCGACGAACGGCCTGACGGCATGGCCGGCGCGCTCCAGCGCCGCCACGTCGATCCCCGGCTCGGCGTACGCGAGGCCCCGTTCAAGGTGCAGCCGAGGCGCATCCACGGCGTCCTGCGCCGACGCGCCTCGGTCGACGACGTTGACCACCACCTGCAGGAGCGCGCTGCGGATCCGGCTCGAGCCGGCGGAGCCGACCACCAGCTCGGCGACGTCGTCGTGGCACACCACCGTCGGGGCCATCGACGAGGGCAGCCGGTCGCCGAGGACGTGCGAGCCGAGGCCGCGAGGAACGACGTCGTGTTCGCCGAGCATGTTGTTCAGGTGCACGCCCGTGCCCGGGACACGAACCCCGGAGCCGGTCCCGTTGGAGCAGGTCACCGAGCAGGCCCAGCCATCGGCGTCGAGCACCGAGATGTGGGTCGTGGAGCCGAGCAGATCCGTGGACGCCGCCGAGGCGACCCTGCCCCGGGCCTCCCGGTCCGCCGCGTCCAGCGCGGCGGCGACCTCGGGCTCGCGCGGCGGGCCGTCGCCGGTCGCGAGATGGGTCAGGGCGCGGACCAGCCGGCCGCCGCCCGCGCTCGGGGGCGGGTTGGTGAAGACCTGACGCCCTCGGTAGGACACGCACAGCGGGGTCCGTGGCACGACGCGGTACGCCGCGAGGTCCTCGCGCGTCAGGGTGCCGCCCCGGGCACGCACCCAGGCCGACACGGCGTCGCCGATGTCGCCGGTGTAGAACGGCGCGGCGCCTTCCGACCCGAGCCGGTCGAGCGCGTCGGCGAGCTCCGGGTCGCGCAGCACCTCGCCCTCCCTCGGCGGGCGACCGTCGATCAGGTAGCGCTCGGCCGCCTCCGCCGACGAACTGATCACGCCCGCCAACAGCGCGAACACGTAGGCCTGCATCGCGTTCACCCGCACTCCCTCGCGGGCCAGCCGGGCCGCCGGCGCGGTCAGCTCGGCCAGCGGCGCGCGACCGAACAGCGTCGCCGCGGCGGCCACCCCCGCGGGCGCGCCGAAGGTGCCACACGAGGACGCCCCCACGTTGAACGTCTGGAGGGCGCCCTCGAAGGACAACACGACCTGCTCCATGGGCGCCGGACGGGCAGCGGCGCCGCGCCCGGGGGCTTCGACGAAGAAGTCGAGCAGCACCGGCCGCTGCCCGGGAGGGACGACGAGCAGGTGGCCTCCGGCGCCGAGGCCCGTGTGCAGCGGTTCCGCCACGAACGACGTCAGGACGGACGCGACCGCCGCATCGACGGCGTTGCCACCGGACCGCAGGGCCGCCGCCCCCGCGGCCGCCGTCGCCGGGTGCCCGGCCGCTACCACGCCCCGTTGCACCATCGGCGCCCCCCTCCTCACGGTGACGGCCCCAACGAACCCAGGCGCCGCCGCCGTTTACACCTTGCCCCACGCACTACCAGCGGTGAAGCTCGTCGAGGTAGCGGTCCCAGAGCCGACGCTGCCGGTCGATCCGGCATCGGAGGCGGCCGGCGACACTTCCTGGACCGAACGCGAGGACCAGGACCGTCAGCGCGAGGATCAGCAGCGCGACGTCCATGCCGGTTCCTCGCGGTGGTGCGCAACGATCGGGTTCCCGTCGAGCAGCACCAGGCACGGGCGGGCGAGCACGCTCGGGTCGTCCCTCGGGTCGCCGGGCACGGCGATGAGGTCCGCCCGCGCGCCGGCCAGCACCCGCCCGGCGGTGTCGCCGAGCCCCAGCAGCCGGGCACCTCCCGCCGTGCCGGCCCGCAGCGCGACCTCCGGCGGGCAGCCGAGCTGGACCATCGTGGCCAGTTCCTGCCACACCAACCCGTGTCGCTGGGTCGGCACTCCCGCATCGGTCCCCGCCGCGAGCGGCACCTGGTGCGCGAGCGCCGTGTGGAACGACTCGGCCGTGAGGTCCAGCAGGTCGGTGGCCTTGGCCAGCACGTCGGGCGGCATGCCGAGCGCGCGTCCGTTGGCGCAGATCGAGCGCAGCGGGGCGAGCGTCGGGACCAGGTACACCCCGGCGTCGGCCATCCGCGCGGCGGTCGGCGCGTCGAGCCTGCTGCCGTGCTCGATCGAGTCGGCACCGGCGTCGAGCGCGTTGACGATCGACTCCACCGAGTGCGCGTGCGCGGCGACCCCGCGCCCGGCCCGGTGCGCCTCGTCGACCGCGACGGCCAACTCCCCCGCCGTGAGCTGCACCGCTCCCGGGAGCTCGCCCGGCGGGCCGAGAATGCCGCCGGAGGCCATCAGCTTGATGCACTCCGCCCCGAACTTGATCTCGGCGCGCACCGCGTGGCGAACGGCGTCGGCCCCGTCGGCCTCCCGCCCGATGCAATGCACGTGTCCGCCGGTCATGGTGACCGCGCGGCCGGCGGCCACCACCCTCGGCCCCCGGGCGAGGCCCGCGTCGATGGCGCCGGCCACCTCGATCGCGAGCGCTTCGGTGGAGCCGAGGTCTCGGACCGCCACGACCCCGGCCCGCAGGTGCGCCTCGGCCCGGGCAGCGGCGCGGAACGACGTGCGTACGGCGGACTCCGAGGCGACCACCGACTCCGGCGCCACCGACCCGTCCCAGACCAGATGCACGTGGGCGTCCACCAGGCCGGGCAGGATGGTGGCCTCGCCCAGCTCGACGACGTCGCGCTCCGGCCCGTCGTCCCCGAGGACGTCGACGATCCGCTCGCCCTCGACCACGACCCGCCGGTTCGCCGTCATGGCCTGGCCGTCGAACACCCGGGCGGCGCGATAGATGACCGTCATGTGCTCGCCAGCTCCCCCCGCGCCGTCTCCCGCATGAACAGCGCCGCGACCAGCGAGATGGCCGCCGCGATCACGAGGTAGAGCACCGGGGCGAGCAGCGCGTCGGACACCGCGCTGAGATAGGTCACCAGCAGCGGCGAGAAGCCACCGAACACCGAGACGGCGACGCTGTAGCCGATCGACAGGGAGCTTGCGCGCAGCCGCGTCGGGAAGATCTCCACCAGCGCCGTCGGGGCGGCACCCGCCCACAGCGCCGTGGACACCGCGAGGATCAACTGTCCGGCCACCGCACCCGCGAACGACTTCGAGAAGATCAGCAGGAAGCTCGGATAGGCGGCGACCGCCGGCACGATCGCGGCGGCGATCATCATCCACCGCCTGCCCACCGCGTCGGACCACCGTCCCACGAAGGGGACGACGACGGTGAACACGGCCAGGCCTATCGAGTTGATCAACAACGCCTGGGGCAGGGAGAACCCGGCCCGTGCGGACAGGTGGGTCGGCATGTAGAGCAGGACCAGGTAGACCTGGGCCGTGCCGACGACCACCAGCCCGATCGTCAGCACCAGGTTGCCCATCTGGGTGCGCAGGCTGGACAGCAGCGGCGAGTCCGCCACCAGGTTGCGCGCCTTGAGGGCGACGAAGTCGGGGCTGTCCTCCAGCTTGGTGCACAGGTAGAAGCCGACGATCCCGAGCGGGGCGCCGAGCAGGAACACGGCCCGCCAGCCCCACGCCGCCAGGGCGTCCGGGGGCAGGGTCGCGCTGGCCGTCGCGCCGAGCGCCGCGCCGAGGAGCAGGGCCAGCCCGATCCCGGAGTAGGTCCAGCTCCCGGTGAGTCCGCGACGTCCCGGTGGCGAGTTCTCCACGAGGTAGGAGGTGGCGGTCGCGTACTCGCCGCCGGCGGAGAGCCCCTGCAGGGCGCGCGCCAGCACGAGCAGCACCGGCGCGGCGATACCCATCTGCTCATACGTCGGAAGCACGCCGATGGCGGCCGTCGCGCCCGACATGATCAGCACGACGATCGCCAGCGTGAGGCGCCGGCCGATCCGGTCCCCGAGCCGTCCGAAGATCAGCGCGCCGATGGGCCGGAAGAGGAACGCGAGCCCGAACACCGCGAAGGTGGCGAGCAGGCCGGCGGTCGGGTCGTGCGACGGGAAGAACAGCGGAGCCATGACCACCGCGAAGTAGGCGTAAACGCTGAAGTCGTACCACTCCACGAAGTTGCCGACAACCGAAGCGACAATCGCCCGCCGCCGCATTCCGGGCCCGATCGCATCGGTCCCGGAATCTTCCGCACGGGTGTTCAGACCGTCAGCCGCGCTGCTTCCCGCCATCGTCACTCCCCTGGTTTCCGATTGCGTTCCTCCTCCGTGCGAAAACGACGGAGAAATGGCAGACGAGGCCGATCAGCAGCCACACGCCGCCGCCGCTCAGCCCGATGAGCCCGCTGGTCAGAAACAGACATCCGCACGCAATGAACGCGAGCGGCATCACGAGCCACACGGCCGGAATCCGGAAGTCCTGCTCGCCGCTCGGGAGCTTCCGGCGCCTGGTCACCACGAGAACCACCAGCGGGAAGACGAAATGCAGTACGTAGAGGAAACCGCCGATCTTCGCGGCCAGCGGGATGGAGACGGTGGCGGCAATGACCGCGAACAGCGCGCCGTTCAGCGCGATCGTCACCCAGGGCACCCGAGTGGACCGGGATACGCTCGCCAGCCTGGCCGGGAGCAGGCCGTCGCGCGCCATCGCGAACGAGATCCGGCTGGTCACGATGAGCACGGCGTTCGCGGTCGCCGCGGTGGTCAGCAGCGCCGCGACCGCCATCAGGGTGCCGCCCGCCGGCCCCGCCAGCCGTTGCGCGGCGTCGGCCAGCGGCGCCTCGGTGGCGAGCTGCTCCGGGGACAGGGTGCCGACCGCGGCGAGCGCGACCAGGACGTAGAGCCCCAGCACGAGGAACAGCGTCAGGATGATCGCCTTGGGCAGGTTGCGCCGAGGCTCGACGACCTCCTCCCCCGCCGCGGCCACCATGTCGAAGCCGCCGAACGCCAGGAACGTCACGAGCGTGGCCGCCGCGACGCCGCCGAGACCGGCCGGAAGGAAGGACGCCAGCAGGTCGGGGTGCAGCGACAGCACGCCGCCGAACGCGAACACGGCGAGCACCACGATCCCGAGCAGGATGACGACGTTCTGCCAGCGCCCGGAGAGCCTGACACCGCCGAGGTTCACGGCGGTACAAACGGCCACCAGCAACAGCGAGCCCAGGACCACCGGGAGCCCGGTGAGTGCGGAGAGGTACCCGCCGAAACCCACGATCACGTATCCGCTGACAAAAATGTAGCCGCCCCAGAACGACCAGCCCATTACGAAACCCCAGTGCTCGCCGAGCACCTGCCGGGTCATCGCGTAGCCACCGCCCGCGAGCGGATAACGGCACGAGAGCTCGGCATAGGGAAGCGCGATGAGCAGCGCGGCCACGAACGCCAATCCGAACGAGATGAGCACGCCCGGCCCGGCCAGCGCGGCGCCCTGTCCGATCAGGACGAAAATCCCGCCGCCGATGGTGCCCCCAACCCCGAGTGACACCGCCTCCCGCAGCCCGAGCCCTCGCCGCAGCGGCGGTTGCGTTGCCGGCGCACCGTCGGACTTGTGCACTGATGAAATGGGAATCCCTCCCGGCGTGGGTGCCCCTCCGCCGCAAGCGGCGTCACCCTGCTCGTGCGACCTATCGATCGTCGCAGCCACCTGGCATCCATTCAACCTTAAATATCCTGCACTCAGGGTTTAGTGTTGCTTCATGCTTAACGTGAACCGACTGCGTGTCCTCCAAGAGGTCGCGGAATACGGCTCGCTCTCCAAGGCGGCCGAAGCGGTGGGCCACACCGTGTCCGCGGTCTCACAGCAAATCACCGCCCTCGAACAGGAGGCGGGAGCCCGCCTGGTCGAGCGGCATGCCCGGGGCGTATACCTCACCGAGGCCGGCCGGGTGCTGGTCGACCACACCGACGTGATCCTCGCGGAGGTCCGCGCGGCCGAGCTCGCGCTCGGTGCCCTCGGCTCGGGCAAGCGCGGCCAGATGCGCATCGCCTCGTTCACCACCGCCAACGCGGCGTTCCTGCCGCAGGCGATCCGCATCTTCGCCGGCCGGCATCCGGGGCTCACCCTGGTCCTCACCGAGGCCGACTGCGACGAGAGCGCGCTGATGCTCGCGCGGCGCCGCGCCGACCTCGCGCTGGTCTACGAGTTCCCCGCGGTGCCGTTGCGGCGCGACGGCCTGCTGCTCACCCCGCTCCTCGACGACTCTCTCTACGCCGCGCTGCCGTCCGACCACCGGCTCGCCGGCCGCACCCAGCTGGAGCTGACCGACCTCGCCGACGAGCCGTGGATCCAGGGGGCGCACCACAGCTCGACGGCCAACGTCCTGCCCTACGCGTGCCGCCGCGCCGGGTTCGAGGCCCGGATCGCGTTCCGCACCGACGACCAGATGACGGTGCGCGGGCTGGTGGCCGCCGGTCATGGGGTGGCGCTCGCGTCGTCGATCACGTTGGGCAGTACGCCGCCCGGCCTGGTCGTCGTGCCGCTGCGCAACCCCTGGCTGGTGCGGCGGATCTTCGCGGCGACCCGGGCCGACACGCCCGCGCTGCCCGCCGTCGACGCGATGATCGACTGCCTGCGCGAGGTCGTCCCGTCCGTCCGATGAACGCTCACGGCAGCATCGCGAACGCGCGCCCCGGCGCTCCGGTGCCGCCCTCCACCCGCAGCGGAAGGAAGCAGAACCACGCGCCCCTCGGCGGCAGCCGACCCAGGTTGCCGAGGCACTCGACGAAGACCATGCCCGCGCTGAGCCCGCGCACGTGGACCGGCGCCGCGTCGTGAGCCGGCCCGATCGAGGCCCCGTCCGTGCCGAGGCACCGGATGCCCCGCTCGAGCAGCAGCTCGACGGCGCCGACCGACGGCGCGGGCCAGCCGGGCGCCTTCCCGGTGGTCACCACGTCGTGGCAGTACGCCCGGCCGGCGGCGCCGCGCACGTAGTTGCGGTCCCATCCGGTGTGCAGCAGCACGATGTCGCCGTCCGCCAGCCGGCCGTGCCGGCCCTCCCAGGACACGATGTCCTCCGGCTCGACCAGCGGGCTCACGCCGGCCCGTCCGGAGTCCGGCCCCGCCGGCGCCTCGATCACGGCGGCGGGTCCCATCAACCGCCGCAGCTCGATGCGGTCGACCGAGACCACGCCCTGGTCCCCGGCGTCGGGCAGCCCGGACCCGGGCGGGGGCACGAAGTGCGTCGGGGCGTCGACGTGGGTACCGGTGTGCTCGTCGATCGCCATCCAGCGGGTCGCGTACGGCCCGAGCCGATCCGGCACGGTGTGGCTCCCGCACCGGTGGGCGGTGAACCAGTTGTAGGTCTTGACCTGGAACGGCAGGTGCGTCGTCCAGTGGCAGGGCAGGTCCTCGGCCAGCGGGAGGGAGAGGTCCACCACGTCCCGCGTCCCCGGCCAGTCCAGGCCGGTCACGCCACCCGCCTGATGTCGGTCGCCCGGCCAGCCGTCACGTCCACCAGGACGCCGCTGACCTCGATGGGACCCGCGATCGGCACCGGCAACGGGCGCGTGTACGGGTCGCCGAAGCGCACCAGCCCGTCCACCAGCCGCCCCGGGTCGAACCCCTGTACCCCGCCGATCGGGCCCGTCATGCCGACCTCGGTGACGAGAACCGTGCCGAGCGGGAGCCGATGCAACCGCGTCGTGGCCTCGTGCGAGTGCGTGCCAAGGACGGCGGCGGCCTGCCCGTCGACGGCGTGCGCGAACACCTGCTTGTCGAAGACGTGGTCGCCGTGGAAGTCCACGACCACGGTGCCCACCCGGTCGGCCTCCAGCCAGCTCTCGTAGGGCGGCCGGACCTTTCCCTCGATGTGTATGGCGCGCGGGTCGACCAGGTTCACCACGGTCACCGGGCCGTCCGCCGTCTCCACGGTGATCCCGCCGCGACCGGCCATCTCCGGCGGCACGTTGGCCGGACGGATCACCTTCGGATTCTCCAGCAGCTCGACCGACTCGTCGTCGTCCCAGGAGTGGTTGCCGCCGCTGATGACATCGACGCCGGCGGCCAGCAACATCCCGACTTCCTCCGCGCCCATTCCCAGGCCGTCCGGGGCGCAGTTCTCGGCATTCACGACGACGATATCCGGCGCGTGTTCGGCGCCGAGCTCGGCGATGCGCTCGACGAGCACCCGGGTGGCCTCGTGGCCCACAACATCACCGAAGAACAGCATCTTCACAGGGCACTACCTCCTCGCGAACCCTTGTACCGCGGTGCCAAACCGTGCTGAAGAAGCCCCTGATCACTGTCTTCGCACCCAGGCGGCTCTTGAACACGACCTAGTCTTCCCCGGGCAAATGCCGTGCGGATCGGCCGATTCGGCCATAGCTACTACCACCTTGTGGTTGTATCCGGTGACCATATCCGCCAGTTCTCCCGGACTCGCCTCCCGCGCTTAGCCCGGTGCCCTAACATCCGCGTCGACCTTCATTTCGCGGAACGCGGATGCATATTCCCGCCGGATCTCCAGGAGTACGCATGGACCAGTGTGGACGCCGCCGGGCCGGGGCCTCCCTCTACACCGGCCGAGACCTGGCGCCGATGCGCGCCCACCTGCGGTCCATCGGCTTCAGCGCCGAGGACCTCGCCCGGCCGATCATCGGGGTCGGTCACTCCTGGATCGAGACCATGCCGTGCAACTACACACACCGCCAGCTCGCCGAGGTCGTCAAGGAGGGGGTTCGCGCGGCGGGCGGCACGCCCATGGAGTTCAACACGATCGCGATCTCGGACGTCGGGACGATGGGCACCGAGGGCATGCGCGCCTCGCTGATCAGCCGGGAGGTGATCGCCGACTCGATCGAGCTGGTGGCCAGGGGCTATCTCTTCGACGGCCTGGTCAGCATCGTCGGGTGTGACAAGACGATCCCGGGCGCGGCGATGGCCCACACCCGCCTCGACATCCCGGGCGTGATCATCTACTCCGGCTCGACGATGCCGGGGCGGTTCAACGGGGCGCCGGTCACCGCCGCCGACGTCTTCGAGGCGGTGGGCGCCGTCGCGGCGGGCACGATGAGCGACGCCGAGCTCGCCGAGCTCGAACGGGTGGCCTGTCCCGGCCCCGGCGCCTGCGGCGGGCAGTTCACGGCGAACACCATGGCCATGGCGATGGAGTTCCTCGGGCTCTCCCCGCTGGGCTCCTCCGGTCCGCCGGCCCTCGACCCGCGCCGGAAGGAGGCGTGCCGGGCCGCCGGGGCGTTGGCGGTGGACGCGGTGCTGGCCGACCGCCGGCCGAGCGCCCTTCTGACCGGCGCGTCCTTCGCGAACTCGATCACGGCGGGCGCGGCCACGGCGGGCTCGACGAACCTGGTGCTGCATCTGCTCGCCATCGCCCACGAGGCGGGCGTGCCGCTGGCGCTGGCCGACTTCGACCGGATCTCGCGGGTCACCCCCGTGATCGCCGACCTGCGGCCGTTCGGCCGCTACACCGCCGTGGAGCTGGACCGGGCCGGCGGGAACCGGGTCGTCGCCGCCCGCCTTCTGGCCGAGGGCCTGCTGGACGGCGAGGCGCGCACCGTGACCGGCCGCACGCTCGGCGACGATGCCGCCGACGCCGTCGAGACACCCGGCCAGGACGTCGTGACATCGCCTCGGCGCCCGCTGCAGGCCACCGGTGGGCTGGCGATCCTCACCGGCAACCTCGCTCCCGAGGGCAGCGTGCTCAAGCTCGCCAGCCACCACCGCACCCGCCACGCGGGGCCCGCGCGGTGCTTCGACTCCGAGGAGGCGGCGATGGCGGCCATCCAGCGGGGGGACGTGCGGCGCGGCGACGTCGTGCTCATCCGGTACGAGGGTCCGCGCGGCGGGCCGGGGATGCGGGAGATGCTGGGAGCCACCGCCGCGCTGGTCGGGCGCGGGCTCGGCCCGCACGTGGCGCTGGTGACCGACGGCCGGTTCTCCGGGGCCACCCGTGGGCTCATGGTCGGGCACGTGGCGCCGGAGGCGGCGTCCGGCGGTGCGATCGCCCTGGTCCGCGACGGCGACACCATCGACATCGACGTGGATGCGCGGTCGATCCGCATCGAGGTCACCGACGCCGAGCTCGCCGCCCGTCGCCGGGACTGGACGGCGCCCGCCCCGTCCCCGGAGCGTGGGGTGCTGGCCAAGTACCGAGGGTCCGTCGGCTCGGCGTCGTACGGGGCCGTCACGACAGCCGCTGCGCCGACCGACCGGGAACACGGTCGAGCAGCCGCAGCGCCGGCACCGCCATCAGCGTGGTCGCGATCGCCATCCCGACCATGATGGTGAACAACGGCGGCGTGATGACCCCCAGCCGCAGGCCCACGCTCAGGATGACCACCTCGGTCACCCCCCTGGCGTTCATCAGCACACCGATCCGCAGCGCGTCCGGCCAGCTCTCGCCCACCAGCCTCGCGACCACGGCGGCCCCACCGAGCTTGCCCGCCACCGCGACCACCAGCACCAGCAGCGCCAACAGCCAGTGCACGGCGGTCCCCAGCTGGTCGACCCGGGTGGACAGGCCGACCACCACGAAGAAGATCGGCAGCAGCACGTTTCCCACCACCGCGTCGAGCTGCCGATGGACGGTCATCCGCCAGGCGCCGTTGCCCGGCATGACCACCCCGGCCAGGAAGGCGCCGAAGACCGTGTGCACGCCGGCGTGCTCCGCGACCCACGCGCTGAGCACGGTGATGACGACGGCCGCCCAGAGCGGCAGCCGCCGCACCCTACGCAGCAGCGGTCGGACCACCACCAGCATGGCCGCGACGTAGCCGGCCGCCAGCAGCACCTTGGCGACGGCCTCGACGGGACCGGCGACGCCGATCAGCGCGACGGCCCCGGCAAGCAGCAGCCAGGCCACGATGTCGTTGATCGCCGCGCAGGCCAGCGCGACCGAGCCGACCCAGGTGCCGCGCAACCCGCTCTCCGCCAGCAGCCGGGCGAGCACCGGCAGCGCGGTCACCGACATCGCCACCGCCAGGAACACCGTGAACGCGGGACGACCGACGGGGGTGGGGAAGACGCCGTAGAGAAGCTGCGCCAACACCGCCGCCAGCGCCATCGGCAGCAGGATCGTCACCTGGCTGATGGCCACCACCCGGCGGGCCATCGTGCGCACCGCCGCCTGGTTCAGCTCCATGCCGACCAGCATCATGAAGAAGATCAACCCCACCTGGGCGAGCACCTCGAGCGCGTCGAGGGCCTCGGAGGGGAACAGCGCCGCGTGGAACGCCGGGACCAGCTGACCCAGCATGCCGGGGCCCAGCACCACCCCGGCGGCGAGCTCGCCGACCACCCGAGGCTGGCCGAGCCGCGCCACCAACGCCCCGACCAGCCGAACCACGAGCACGACAACGGCGATGCTGAGCAGCACTGTCGCGCTCATCTGACCTCCGGCACGGGGACCTCACTGGGACCTCACTGGGACAGGGAGAGAACCGCCTCCACCCGGCTCGACGGACCGAGGCGTGCCCGGCCGCCGAGGTGCACCAACTCGACGATCGCGGCGAACCCCGCGAGCGACGCCACCGACCGCCTGACCAGCTCCAGCGCCGCGGCCGCGGTCCCTCCCGTCGCCAGCACGTCGTCGACCACCAGCACGCGCCCCGCCCGATCGAGATCGGCGCGCTGCACCTCCAGGACGGCCTCGCCGTACTCCAGGGCGAACGCGGCGGAGTCCACGGCCCCCGGCAGCTTGCCCGCCTTCCGGGCGAGCAGCAGCGGCCGTCCGGAGGACACCGCCACCACCGTGCCGATCGGTATGCCGCGGGCGTCAATAGCGAGCACCGAGTCGAACTGGCCGTCAAACCGGCGGACGATGTCCGCACCCACCGCCGAACGGAGCGCCGGATCGGCATACACCGGTCCAAGATCGAGAAATTGCACACCCGGCACGGGGAAATCCGTGTACGTTCGCGCGACTGTGCGCAGTCGGCCGCTCACAGTGAACGATTCAGATGCCGTCATGTGGACGTCACCGTCCTAGCTGTGGATTTTGTGGATAAAGCCCCGTCCCGCGGCCTCCGCACGCGCTGCCACGTTGGGGTAACGGCGGGTACGACCTTCCGCCTATAAAGTGTGTCTTCACGCGCAGGCCCTAAGCCTATACTGTCGCTTCAGGTGCCTGATTCGCCGCGTTGATCGAGATGGGTGGCCGCGGATAACCGTCACCGTCCGGCTCGCATCGCGCGGGGAAGCTGTCGACCGCCACGCCGACGCACACGCGGAACAGCAGCGATCACGACGGCACCCGGACGCACGAGTCCAGCGAACCGATGGGCACAGGACCGGGTCAAGCTCGCCCGGTGGCGCGGCGGGCTCGTGACACGGTCCGTCGGATCAACGCACGGGCGGGCGCGGCCGAGGGGGGTCACGACCGTGAGAAATGCGACGGGTGTTACGGAGGTGCGGTTCGAAATGAATGGAGACCGGGTAAGCGTCGCGATAGTTGACGATGAGCCACTGTCGCGCCGCGGTCTCGCCTCGATCATCGATCAGGAGGACGATTTCTCCGTCCTCGCGGACACCGTTTCCGCCGATGCCGCGCGCACCATCAGTACGTTGTATCCGGATGTTGTCCTGCTGGTCAGCGACGCATCGGCGGCGAAGGTCGTCGCCCAGCTGAGATCCCTTTCCACGGTGTCGCCCAGGTCGCGCTTCGTCGTTCTCGCCAGCCAGGACGAACCACGCCGCGTGCGACATCTGGTCACGGCGGGTGCGCAGGCATACATTCTGCGTAGCGCGGCACCGAGCGAGCTGGTCACGGCGATCAGGGTCGTCAGTGGCGAGAGCGGACGGGTCATGCTGTCGGTTTCGCGCCGGACCGTCCACGCCCTCAACGACGGCGACAACACGACGCTGTCCGAGCGGGAGATCGAGGTGCTGGACCTCGTGGCGGCCGGGAAACGCAACGTCGAAATCAGCTCGACCCTCTACATCGCCGAGGGCACCGTCAAGAGACATCTGACCAATATCTACGCCAAGCTCGGGGCGACCTCGCGGACCGATGCCATTCGCCGCGCCCGGGAACAGGGGCTGGAACTGCGGTGAGTGACGCATCACGCCAGCGGGGCGTAGAAGTAGCTCGTCCGCTCGACTATTCGCGAATGAGCCATAATATAGACGTCGGCGAACTCCACCTCGATGTGATCACCACTTTTCAGACGCCCGCTGAGCCGACCCCAACAGGCCGCGCGCCCGCCGTCGACCACGATGCCGGATATGGTGTGGTCTCCCGAGGAGATCAGTCGCCCGTGCTCGTAGAAGCGAGTGATGGACTCGATCCCGCGCATTTCCTCGAAACCGGGCCGCCGGTACACCGCATCCGGGGTGAACAGGTCGCCGAGCCGATCCCACTTGCCTGAGTCGATCGTGCTGAAAAGGTCGAGGATTGTGTCGGCGATGCTGGATGACGTCATGATCCCACCCGCCGGGTTCGGAAGAGCTCGATGCGCTCGCGGGCGCTGGCCGGGAGCGCCGAGGAGTCGGTGAGCACGGCCCCGTCGAGCGCGTGCCAGCACGTGCAGTCCGCCGGCTCGTCACAATCGACCGCGAGCTTGGCGATCACGCCCTGCGCGGCGTCGACGTTGCGCCTCATCACCTCCGCGACGGCGTCCGCGCTGACCGGCGCCTCCCCCACCCGCCAACAGTCGTAGTCCGTGATCAGCGCAAGGACGGCCAGGCACGCGTTCGCCTCCCTGGCGAGCACGGCCTCCGGCGCGGCGGTCATCCCGATCATGCTCAGCTGCCATCGGCGGTACAGGTTCGACTCCGCGCGCGTGGAGAAGGCCGGGCCGTCGATGCAGCAGTACGCGCCGCCGTCGTGCACCGCCCGCGCGCCACCGCCGGCGGCCACGAGGGCCGCGCGCAGCCGGGAGCACCACGGCTCGGCCGGCGACACATGGGCGACACAGCCGTCGTCGAAGAACGTCTTCGCCCGGGACCGGGTCAGATCGACGAGCTGGTCGGGCACGGCCAGCGTGCCGGGTCGCAGCTGCTCCACGAGGCTGCCCACCGCGCTGACGCTGACTATCTGCCGAATCCCGAGGACCCGCAGCGCGTAGATGTTGGCCCGGTAGGGCACCGCGGCCGGCGCGAGACGGTGGCGCGAGCCGTGCCTGGGCAGAAACGCGATGCGCCGACCGCCCATCGACCCGACGACGATCTCGTCGCTGGGAGCACCGAACGGCGTTTCGACAGAAATTCTTTCGACCTCGGCGAGGTGGCCGAGTCGATAGAGGCCGCTCCCTCCGATGACCGCAATATCCACCCGTTCGGACACCGCGGCAGAACCACCAATAGTCACGCCGGGAACCGTAGCAAGATGGCGGGTTAAAGGGTCTCCCTCGGACGGCCAGTTATCGACCCCCACCTTCGGTGTAGCGGCATGGTCGAAACGTGGTAGCCGAAATCTGGCGGACGGTGCCCTGCATTCGACCCTTCGAGGCATTAACGTCACCCGGTATGCTTTCCCTTGCGGAGAACGAACATCTCTTCACCTCGGAGTCGGTGACCGAAGGCCATCCGGACAAAATCGCGGACCAGATCTCCGACGCCGTCCTCGACGCCGCGCTGGCCGCCGACGCGGGCTCTCGCGTCGCCTGCGAGACCCTCATCACCACGGGGCTCGTGGTCGTGGCCGGGGAAATCACGACCGCGGCGCCCCTCGACATCACCGATGTGGTCCGCCGCACCGTCTGCGCGATCGGCTACGACAACGGCGACTACGGATTCGACGGCAACCACTGCGCGGTCATGGTCACGCTCGACAAGCAGTCCGCCGACATCGCGCAAGGCGTCGACCGCGCCGGCGCCGGCGACCAAGGAATGATGTTCGGATTCGCCACCCGGGAGACGCCCGAGCTGATGCCGCTGCCGATCGCGCTCGCCCATCGGCTCTCTCGCCGGCTCACGGCCGTGCGCAAGAACGGCACCTTGCCGTATCTGCGTCCAGACGGAAAGACCCAGGTGACAGTGCGATACCGCGACGGCGCCCCGGTCGCGGTGGAGAAGGTTCTCCTCTCCGCCCAGCACGCCGAGTGGGTGAGCACCGAGCAGATCCGCGACGACCTCTGGCATCACGTCGTCACCCGGGAGATCCCGGCCGAGCTGTACTCCGCCGAGGAGCTGGACGGGAGCTACTACGTCAACCCGACCGGCCGGTTCGTTGTCGGTGGCCCGGTCGGCGACGCGGGCCTGACCGGTCGCAAGATCATCGTCGACACCTACGGCGGGTACGCCCGCCACGGGGGCGGCGCGTTCTCCGGCAAGGACTCCTCCAAGGTCGACCGCTCGGCGGCCTACGCCGCGCGCTATGTCGCCAAGAACCTGGTCGCCGCCGGTCTCGCCGACACCGTCGAGATCCAGATCGCCTACGCCATCGGCATGGCCCGGCCGCTGTCCCTGCTGGTCGACACCTTCGGCACCGAACGGGTCCCGACCGCCACGATCCGCAAGCTCGTGGACGAGCACTTCGACCTGCGCCCCGCCGCGGTCCGCCACCACCTGCGGCTCGACCGGCCCATCTTCCGCAAGACCGCCGCCTACGGCCATTTCGGCCGCGACGACCCCGACTTCACCTGGGAGCACACCGACAAGGCCGACGCCCTGCGCCACGCGGCGGGCCTCGACGGGGACCCCCGATGACCGGGGGCGGCGGCGTGCGAGCCGATCTTCGCGCCGAGCTCAGGGACGGCCGGGGGATGCTGGCGACGTTCAGCCTGCTCGGCTGCGCGGAGGTCATCGAGCTGGTGGCGCTCGCCGGCTTCGACGCCGTGATCCTGGACATGGAGCACGGGCCGTTCGACCTGCAGCAGATGAGCCGCTGCCTGGTGGCGGCGCACCTGCGCGGCATGCCCGTGATCACGCGGGTGGCCAACGGCGACCCTTCGATGATCGGAAAGGTGCTCGATCTCGGGGCGGACGGGGTGTTGGCCCCGCACATCGGTTCGGCGGCCGAGGCGCGGGCGCTGGTCGCCGCCGCCCGGTTCGCCCCCGAGGGCGAGCGCGGGGCACACCCGTGGGTACGCGCCGCCGACTTCGACGGCGCCTCGGGCGGCAGTGCCGCCGGGTGGTTCGCGGACGCCAACTCCCGCGCGGCGGTCCTCGCGATGGTCGAGGGTGCCGACGCGCTGCACAACCTGGAGGAGATCGTGCACGTCACCGGGCTGGACGCGGTGTTCCTGGGCCCGGTGGATCTCGCGCAGGCCCTCGGCGTGCCCGGTCAGCCCGATCACGAGCTGGTGGTCTCCGCGCTCACCCGCGCGCGGGCGGTCGCCGCCGAGGCCGGGCTGGCCACCGCCGTGTTCGCGGCCAGCCCGGAGCGCGCCAGGTCGTGGCTCGACAAGGGCCTGGGGCTGGTGGCCTACGGCGTCGACAGCAAGCTGATCCTGGACGGCCTGCGGTCGGCACGGGACCGAGGCCGCCCGTGACGCGGGCTCGGTGCTACTGGGCGAGATAGCCGCCGTCGACCGGCACCACGGCGCCGGTCACGAACGACGCGGCGTCCGACGCCAGGAACCCGATGACCTCGGCCACCTCGTTCGCGGTGCCGAGCCTGCCCAGGGGGTGGGCCGCCGCCATGCTCTCCAGGTACTCCGGTCCGCCCGGCTCGTCCTTCAGCCGGGCGACCCGCTCGGTGAGGATCGTGCCCGGCGCGACCGCGTTGACCCGGATCCCGTACGGGGCGCACTCGACCGCGAGGTGCTTTGTCAGCCCCGTCGCCACGAACTTCGCCGGCCCGTACGCGGCCTGCCTGCGCTGGCCAGCCAGCCCGGAGATCGACGACACGCACACGATCGCGCCGGCGCCGGCCGGGATCATGTGTGAGAGCGCGTACTTGCAGGTCAGGAACATGCCGCGACCGTCGACCGCCATCACCTCGTCCCACGCCCCCGGCGAGGTCTCCAACACGTCGCCCAGCGGGATGATCCCGGCGTTGGCGACCAGGACGTCGACGGCGCCGAACTCCCGCGCCGCGGTCTCGATCATCCTTCGGGCATCCGCCGGGTCGGACACGTCACCGTGGACGATGCGGATCGCGCCGGCGGCCGAGCTCAGTCCCGCCTCGAGATCGGCCAGTCCGTCGGAGTTGACGTCCGTGGCAACCACCCGCGCGCCCCGGGCGGCGAACAGGCACGCCGTGGCGCGCCCGATGCCGCTGGCCGCGCCGGTGACGACGACAGTGCGCGCGGTGGACGATGCACTCACCGGCCCTCCTCACACGAAGTGCGTGGTCAGCATGGGCTGGCCGGTGCACTCGATCTGCAGGCAGTCACCCTTGGCCACCGGGAACGCCCTGCCCAGGGAGCCCGACAGCACCAGCTGGCCCGGCTCCAGCGCGACCCCGTGGCTGGTCAGCTTGTTCGCCAGCCAGGCGACCGCCCGCGCGGGCCCGCCCAGCGCCGCCGATCCGGTCGCCTCCACCACGGCGCGCCCGTTCAACCGGACGATCATGCCGACGGTCCGCAGGTTCATCGTCCGCAGCCGAGGGTCCCACCGCCCGTGCGCGAGCCCGCCGTAGGAGGCGTTGTCCGCGATGGTGTCGAACAGCGAGATCTTCCAGTCCTTGATCCGGCTGTCGACGACCTCCACCGCCGCCGCGACCGCGTCCGTCGCCGCCAGCACCTGCTGCGCCGTGACGTGCGGCCCCACCAGCCCGCGGCCGAGCAGGAAGGCGAGCTCGCCCTCCACCCTCGGCTGGATGAAGGTCGACACCGGCATCTCCGCGACGCCACGGCGGGCCTCGAACACCCGCGAGGTCAGGACGCTGCCGTAGTCCGGCTCGTCCACCCCCATCTGCTCCTGCATCGCGAGGCTGGTCAGACCGATCTTGTGGCCCACCACGCGGTCGCCGCCGGCCACGCGCTGGCCGGTCCACCTGGCCTGTACCGCGTACGCGAGATCCGGGTCCGCCGGTTCGGCGAGGCCGTTCAGCGGGTCGATGGGGTGCCCGTCCTCCCAGGCCCTGCCCAGGTCGGCGGCCAGCCGGTCGACGAGCGCCGAATCGTGTCCGATCGTCACTGTCCCACCCCCACTACCAGCGCGGTGTCGAGCGGTCCTCGGATCTCGACGACGCCGGGCCGCACCGGGGCGGACCCGCCGGGTTCCACCGGAGCCGGGAGCACCAGGTGACCCGCCGGGAGCCCGCCTTCGGCGGCGGCCAGCGCGGCGAGGTCGGCGCACAGCCGCTCGCCGCCGACGATCGTCGCGTCCAGCGGCGCCCCCGCCCCGACGCGCAGGCTCACCGGCACCGGCCCGTCGTGGTCGATCATGTGGTCGTCCAGGACGACGCCGCCGTTCGCGGCCGTGGCGGAGTGGAAGGCCGCGGCGAGGAACACGCCTCCGATCGCCGCCCTGACCTCCCGCGCCTCGGCGCCAGGGGGAACAGGGTCCCGCAGCACCACGGCGCATCGCGCCGACACCCGGTCGAACCGGGCCGCCGTAACCTCCTGGGCGATCACGTCCTCGGCACGCAACGGCGACGCACCACCGTCCAGCACGTGCCCGATGACGTCGTCGTCCCAGCCGTCCCAGTCATCCCGGTGCCCGCCCATCAGGTCGGGGGAACGGCTTGGGCGAGGACGAGGACACAGCCCGGCATGGGGCTGCGGTCGACCTTGCGGACGGCGAAGTGGTTGGCCTCCAGGATCGTGGTCCACTCCGACGCCGGGATCAGGTACTGCCCCATCATCGCGTGCACGTAGCTGAACTCCGGCGTGAACAGCTCGTGTCCGTCCCCGGTCCGCGCCGGCGGCTCGACCTCGGCGATGAGCAGGTGCGCGCCCGCGCCGAGCTGGTGAGCCATGTTCCGGAGGTACCGGCCCAGCACGTCGCGCCCCTCGGCGAGGATCTCGTGCAGCAGGAACATGGTCACCACCAGGTCGACGGTCCCGATGCCCTCGACCGCGCCGAGGTCACCGGCGTCACCGACGACGACCCGCACGCGGTCGGCCAGGTCGGCCTCCGCCACTAGCTTCTCGGCCTCGGCACACGCCGCCGGGCTGATGTCGACCCCCAGCCCGGTGCAGCCGAGCCGCTCGCACAGCCGGGTCAGGAACCTGGCGTTCCCGCAGCCGAGGTCGAGAACGTGGGAGGCGCCCACGCCCTGGATCAGCTCCATGACCGCCGGCACGACGTCGGTGCGCCCGAGCATCGCCGCGCCGTTGGCCACCCACTTCCCGTCCCGGATGTAGTCCTGACCGTACGGGCGGCCGGCGCCGACGAAGTCCGCCACGTGACACAGCGGAACCCCGTAACCGCCGACCAGCCACACGAGGTAGCCCTTGTCGCGGCAGATCTCCCGGCCGCGCTCGGTCAACACGAACCGCTCCGCATGCTGTTCGGCGAGCCCGCGATCCCGCAGGTAGCGAAGGCTGCCCAGCAGCATCGCGGGGGTGCTCTTCGGGTCACCGCTCGCGAGCGAGGCGGCGTCCAGGCCCTCCGCCTCCAGGGCCGAGAGCTGACCCGCCATCTCCAGCCCGGCGATCACCGAACCGATGGCGAACCCCTCGACCAGGCCGAAGGCGGGACGGGTGGTACTGGTGGTGGTAGGTGCGGCCACAGCTGCCTCCTCGATCGTGACCGGATGGATGGTCGTTGCGCCTCGACATCAACCAGAGCTGATCAGGTGCGCGCGCACCGGCATCCCGCGCTCGATGTTGTGCAGGCTCGCCAGGTTCCCCTGGTTCAGGCCGAATGCCAGCTGGCCTCGGCTGCTCACGTAGGCCAGTGGCTCGTGCAGCCCGACCTGGCCGAACGTGTCGCACAAGGGGAACTTGTAGCTTTGCTTGGCGATCTCCGTGACCACCACGGCGCCGGACTCCGGCACGTCCCCGAGCAGGTCGATGGTGATATTGGTCCACACGTTGCCGTACGCGCTGTCGATGCGAATGATCTCGCCTTCCGCCGCGCCGTTGCGCACCGAGGGCTCCGACAGGTCCAGCAGCGTGAGGCTGTCCAGGTCGCGCGCCGGGCCGACCTGCTCCACCGGGTAGCCGGCGGCGAGGTGGGCGGCGGCCGCGGCGACGACATCCCGGCCGTACCAGGTCGGAGTCGGGGGGAAGGACATGACGGACTTCTCCGTCACGTCGTAGGCCGCCAGCGGCGCGACCGAGCGAATTGCGCAGGTCGCAAGGCCGTTGTCGGGTACGACGAGCGTTTGGCCCTTCTCATTCCGGATCGCGACCGTCGGAACACCCGAGCCCGTCTCGGGATAGACGTAGGCGCTAATGATGGTCTCGGGCGGATACCATATCGGGATTTCCTTGAGATAGTACGCGCCTTCGACTACATCGAACGGCCTGACGTCGTGCGAGATGTCGATAATCGTACAGTCAGGGCAGATCGACATCATGAGGCCCTTACAGATGGCGGCCGCGTCGTCACGACTTCCGACATCGCTGAGAAAGGCTATCATCTTACGCGTCATCAAGAAATTCCCGTCCCTCGACCGAGCCGAGCCAAGAACGTACGAATTACCGGCTCTATGATCCCGCGAGTCATGCGGCGACGGCCATACATCGATACGGAACAGGATCTGCGACTTAGGTCGTAGCCAAGTCATCCGTTTCTACTGATGTCGAACGCGTTTCGGTGCGCGCGAGGAACCTGTCTATCAAGTGCCGTCCGTCACCGCTCGCGTGGGCGCCGCGATCGTTACTCGGCGGGCCGCTCGATGAAGAGCCCTCGTGTGTGGTCTTTGACCACCGCGCCGGCCGGCAGCACTCGGCCGCTCATGGCGATGTACACCCCGGTCGGCAGGGTCTGCACGGCGGCGATCGCCAGTCCGAGGTTGAACGCGGCGTCGGTGTCGGACATGCGGGCGGGTTGGATCGCGCCGGTGAGCACGACGACCTTGCCCGTGACGCCGCGCAGGTGCTCGGCCGTCGTGGTCAGCGAGTCCGTGCCGTGGGTGATCACGACGTGTTCGGCGTCGGCCGCCTGGACACGGCGTCGGATGAGGTCGCGGTCGGCGTCGTCGAGGTCGCGGCTGTCCTTGCGGCATACGCTTTCGACCGTCACGTCGAGCACGGTCCGTGCTCGCTCGAGGATGGGGGTCGCCATGGGTGGCCCGACTTCGATCTCGCCCCGCAGTGAGTACTCGGCGTCGATCGTTCCGCCGGTGGCGAGTACGAGGATGCGCATCAGACACCACCGGCCGCGACGACGGCTCGGGCATCGATGACTGCGCCGCCGTCGCCGGTCGCGCGGACCACGAGCGGGTTGATCTCCAAGGCCTCCACCCCGTTCGCCGCCGCGTCGCACAGCAGGCGCGAGAAGTTGCTGATGGTGGCGGTCAACCATGCGATGTCGGCCCGGTGGCCGCGTCTGTTCGCGAGCAGGGCCGGCCAGGCTTTGAGCCGCGTCAGCATGTCCAGCGCACCCTCCTCGGACACGGGCGCCAGGCGCACCGCGGTGTCGGCCACGTACTCGCTCCATATTCCGCCAAGGCCCGCGACCAGCACCGGGCCGAACGTGCTGGTGTGCCCGCCGAGGAACATCTCCCACTCGCCTTCGATCATCTCCTGGGCGTAGAGCAGCGGGGCCGCGCCGTCAGGTCCGGCGATGCGCATCAGCCGCTTCGCCTCGGCGCGGAGCGTGGCAAGGTCGTTGATACCCAGCGCCACCGCGTCGTCGTCGGTCTTGTGCACGATGTCGAGGCGTTTGAGCGCCACGGGCCATCGCAGGTCCGGCTCGCCAAGGTCGCCATCGGTCGTGTTCAGCTCACAGCCACGCGCGACGTCCAGACCGTAGCCGCGCAGCATGGGCGCGAGCTCGTCGTGCCGGAGAACCGCCTGGGTGTGTGGGACGAGCATGAACTCCCGTGCTGGCGACGGGCACGGCGGACCGCTCAGGCGACGGCGCCGGGTCTGCGCCCACCGCACCACGGCGTTCACCGCCATGACGGCCCTGGCCACCCCCTGCAGGACCGTCACGCCGGCGGCCGACATCTGGTCCTGCGTCGCCAGGTCCGGTGTGTAGGGCATCCGCGAGAAGAGGTGGACGGGAACGTTGGCGGACGCCAGCCGCGAGAGCCGCGCGGCGTCGAACCGGTACGGCCGCTCGCCGCCGACGCGCGGCAGTTCCCCTTCCAGGAGGAGTACGTCGGTGTTCTCGTCGGCGGCCAGCAGCTCGCTGAGGTCGTAGAAGGTCGTCGCGCTGCTCGCCGCCGGCCAGCTGCTGTCGAGCGGGTTCTTCACCGGCGCCCAGTCGCCGATGTGCTCGCCCAGCGCGTCGCGGGTGGTGGCCGAAAGGTCGGCGAACCGCATGTCCGCGCCGACCTCGCCGACGAGGTCGGCGGCGTGGTTGCACACCGCCCCGGAGATCGCATGCACGGCGACGCGGTTGCCGTCCGGGCGCCGAGGGTTGCCGAAAGCCACCAGCGCTTCGAGGAGGTCGTCCATCGAGGCGAAGGTGCTGATGCCGGTGCTCGCGGCCACCGCTTCCATGTCCCGTGCGGGCGGCGCCAGCCGGCCGGTGTGGGTCTGGATTCCCGCACTTCCCGTGGGGGTGCGGCCCGAACACACGGCGAGCACCGGCTTCCCGGCGACCAGTGCGGCCTCGGCGGCCCGCGCGAACCGGACGCCGTCGCCTGGTGACTCCAGGTACTGCAGCACGATGATGTCGGTCCCCGGATCCTGGACGAACGCCTCCAGATACTGGGCGGTCGTCACGCCGAGCTCGTTGCCGCTCGACACCGCGTACCGGCAGCCGATGCCGCGAGCGCGCACGGCTCGGATCCACGGGGCCAGGGATCCTCCGCTGTGCGAGATCGTCGAGACCCGCCCCGGCAGCAGATCGCGGCGGATCGGGAGCGTGTACCCCACCATCTTCGATGCGGTGGACACCACACCCATGCAGTTGGGACCGCAGAGCCGCAGCGTGCCGTCCCGGACCGCCGCCGCCACCGCCGGGTCGCAGTCGTCCAGGGTGAGCGGCTCCCGGCCGGAGGCATAGAGGGTGACGGCCCGGCTGCCCGAGGCCAGGGCGTCGGCCAGCACCCCGGGTGCCGACGAGGCCGGGGCGACGCACAGTACGTGCTCGGCGGGCTCCGCGAGGTCGTGCAGGGAGGGGACGCAGGCCAGGCCGTCCACCTCCCGACGCCGGGGGTTGACCAGGGAGACCCGGCCCCGGTAGTCGACCAGGTTGTCCCGCAGCACCGCGAAGTACCCCGATGTCGGCGACGCGCCGACGATGGCGATCGAGGCCGGGTCGAACAGTGGCGCGAGCGCGCCGGGCAGGATGTCCATGGTCGGCTCAGCCCCTCGGGTAGGGGTCGTGGACCGGCTTGTACGTCTTGCCGTCGACGAACGACGACAGTCCCGTCGAGTAGCCGTTGGACGGGTCCAGGGCTTTGAGCTGCGTGAACTTTGCGCCGAGGTAGTCGAGGGACTGGTCGTTGTCCATTCCGCGCATCACCATCCGACAGGCTTGCTTCGATGCCCGCAGCACGTGCTGGTTCTTGCGCATCAGCATCGTGGCGAGGCGTTCGACCTCGGCACGCAGCTCCGCCGCTGGAACCGCGCGGTTGACCAGCCCGACCTGCGCGGCGCGGGCGCCGTCCAGCTCTTCCGCGGTGAGGATGTAGTAGAGGCTGTCGCGGTAGCCCATGGCCTCGACGACCGCCTTGGTCACCATGCCGCCGGGGATGATCCCCCAGTTCACCTCGGAGAGGCTGAAGCGGGCCTGCTCCGCCGCGATGGCGAAGTCACAGGCGACGAGGTGGGTGAAGGCACCGCCGACGCACCACCCGTCCACCATCGCGATGGTGATCTTGGGGAAGGTGGACAACCGGTCCCAGCGCCATTTGCAGTACCGCTGTTCCATGAGGTAGCGCTGATCCGGCTTGTCCTCCAGCTCGCGGAAGAACTGCTTGAGATCCTGTCCCGAGGAGAAGTTGCCCTCCGCTCCCGCGATGACCACCACGTCGATCTCGTCGTCGATCTCCAGTTCGTCGAGTGCGTGGTACATCTCCATGTGCAGTTGGGGGCTCATGGCATTGCGCTTCTCCGGCCGGTTCAGATAGACCCACGCGATCCGATCGCCGGCCCGTTCGATTCGGATCGTCGAGTATGCCGAGTATGCCGACGCCTCACTCAATTCGTGCTCCCATCGCTTGGGTCCTGTCGATCGGACGGCCACGCCCGGACGTTCACCGATTTGAGCCGGGTGTAGCTGACCAGTTCCTCCACCGATTCCTCGTGCCCTACTCCGGATGCCTTGTACCCGCCGAACGGCACGCCCGGGAAATGCGTGGCGGCGTCGTTGACCCACACGTATCCGGCGTCGAGCCGGTGCGCGAGCGCGAGCCCGCGCCCGAGGTGGTTGGTCCACACGGCGGCGGTCAGGCCGTATCGCACGTCGTTGGCGACCCGGACGACCTCCCGCTCCTCGGTCCAGCGCATGACGGACAGCACCGGGCCGAACACCTCTTCCCGAGCGATCGTCATGTCGGGCGTGACGCCGTCGAACACCGTCGGAGCGAGATACAGCCCGCGCTCGTAGGCCTCCCCCGCCGGTTTCGCCCCACCCGTCACGAGCCGGGCGCCTTCCCGGGCCGCGAGGTCGATGTGGTGCAGCGACTTGCGGTACTGAGCCTCGGTCGCCAACGTCCCCATCTGCGTCTCCGGCGACAACGGCGAGCCGATCCTGATCGCCGCGACGCGCTCCACGATGGCGGCCACGACGTCGTCGGCCACGGACTCGTGCACCAGCAGGCGGCTGGTCGAACTGCACGACTGGCTCTGCCACCCGGTGAAGTTCATTCCCTTGACCGCGCCGGCCGCCGCGGCGGCGATGTCCACGTCGGGGCAGACGATCATGGCGTTCTTGCCGCCGAGCTCGAGGGTGACGTGCTTGACCGCGACCTCGGCGGCGGCCCGCTGGATCGCCCGGCCCGTCGGTTCGCTGCCGATGAACCCGATCCGTGGCACGGCCGGGTGGCGCACCAGCGCGGCGGGCACCGGGCCGCCGTTGCCGACCACGACACTCAACAACCCCTTCGGCAGGTGATCGGCGAGCAGTTCTCCCATGCGCAGCGCGGACAGGCACGAGTGCTCCGACGGCTTCAGGATGACCGCGTTCCCGGCGACCAGCGGCGCGGCGATCTTCTGCGCCGCGAACATGATCGGATGGTTGAACGCGGTGATGCGGGCGACCACTCCGTAGGGGGCGCGCGTGGTGTAGTGCAGGTGCGTGTTCGTCGCCGGCAATGTCTCACCGGCCAGCCGGAACGCCATCTCGGACAGCAGCTCGATACCGATCGCGCCCTGCTCGACGTCCCCGAGCATCGCGCTGTAGGCGTTGCCGACGTCCAGGGCGTCCAGGGCGGCGAGCTCGCGCCGGTGGCGCCGCAGCACGCCGGCCAGCGCCCGCACCGTTGCGGCGCGTTCTCGGACGGGCAACCTCGCCCAGTCGTGCGCCGCCGCGCTCGCCGCCGACACCGCCCGCTCGACGTCGGCCTCCCCACCGTCGGGCAGGGCGCAGACGGCCCGCAGGTCGATGGGGCTGATGCACGCGAAGGTCCGGCCGCTCGCGGCGGGAACCAGCTCGCCCCCGATCAGCATCCGCCAGTCGTGGCCGGCCACCCACGACACGTCCGGCGCGCTCACGCGACCCCCAGGACGACATGCGCGATCACCGTGGCGAAGAGGAACGAGCTGGCGATGGAGACCAGTCCGACCGGGACCACCCGCCATCCCACTCCCCTGAGCAGCGCCCAGTCCTTGCCGAGGCCGAGGCCCGCGATCGCGAGGCTGACGACGCCGATCGTCGAGAGGGACACCTGGCCGACGAACGCGTTGAGCACGCCGGACAGCGGCGAGACCGGGCTGGCGAGCAGGCACCCGATGCTGGCGACCAGGATCATCGTCGAGATGCGCGCGACCCGGTGCAGGTACGACGCCACGATCACCACGGCGGTCAGCACCAGCAGCCCGACCAGGGCGTTGCGCATGGCGTCCGGCTTCGCGCCGGACATCGCGGTCGCCAGCGCGAGCGGCACGAGCAGCAGCGGGTAGAGCAGCCACCGCGACGGCGCCGGCCCGTCGGGCTCGACGGACGCGGCCGCCGTGGCCGCGATGGCCGGCGGGGCATCGTCGCGTCGCCGACGGCCAGCCAGGAGCGAGTAGAACCGGTGCGCGAGCGGCAGCGCGAGGTACTTGCTGACGTAGATCCCGAACACCGCCGTCGCGAGGCTGCTCACCGAGCCCAGGGTGAGAACCTGCTCCCGCACCGCCGGATACTGATCGGCGATCGCCGTGGCGGCGGCGATCATCATCGATGCGGAGCCGACACCGGTCCCCATCGCGAGGGCGAGTGGGTCGAAGATGTCGTAACCGGCCAGGAACGACGCGAGGACGCTCATGAACAGCGCCCCGAAGACGGTACCGAAGACATACATCGCAAGGACGCCGTTGTATTCCGGCGAGCTGGCGCCATACCGTTCCGTCACCATGGAGAACGACGTCTCCCGGTCGATGGAGAAGCACGCTCCGATCGCCGGTCGGCCCATTCCCAGAATGACCGCGAGGGGCAGCGAGAGCACCAGCGTGCCGAAGAGGTGACCGAGCTCCTGGGTCAGCATCGCGGGACCCGCACGCACCAGCTCGGGCAGGTTCGCCCCGGCGAGGAACCCGACCTTGGCGATCAGGATGAGGACACTGGCCTCCATGAAGTATCCGGCGAACCGTTGCATGCGCAGGGGGAATGCGCGGATCTTCTGGATGCTGACGAGGCCACCCATGAGAATGGCCCAGATGACCGGGGAGAGGACGACGCTCCCGATACCGATGTTCAGCGTGACCGAGCCGATGAGCTGCGCGATGCCGGTGAGGGCGACGCAGACGAGCGCGAGCGGCAGGTAGACCCGCCATCCGATGCCGGAGCGTGTGCGGAGCGCCTTCTCCTCCGCGCTCACGCGTCGGCCCGCCGCGCCTGCTCCGCGAGCAGCTCCCGCCTCAGCCGCGCGTCGCCGGCGGCCGCCGACGCGGTCCAGGCCAGCGCGAGCGCGCCGTCGACCACCGCGTCGTCCGCGGCCGGGCTGATCGCGTCCCTGGCGAACTCGGGCGAGTGTGACGCGCCTCGGCTCCCGCGTATCCCGATCATGGGATGGATGGACGGCACGAGCTGGGACACGTTGCCCATGTCGGTGGAGCCTCGGGTGCCCTGGTCGTCGGTGCTGGCCGTCCGCCCGGTGCGCGCGACGGCCCGCGCGTAGAGCGCCCCGAGGCGGGCGTCCTGCTTCAACGGGGCGCAGTCCGGCTCGGTCCGCTCCAGCGTGAGGGTCGCCCCGGTGGCCAGCGCGCCCGCCCGGAAGCACGCCGTGATCCTCTCGGTGAGACGCTCGCATTCGTCGGTGGTGAATGCCCGGACCTCGCACTCGACGACGGCGCGGTCGGGAATGACGTTGGTGACCCGCCCGGCTTCCCGCACGAACAGCCCGATGCGGCTGGCGTCGGCGACCTGCTGGCGAAGCAGCCCGATGGCCACCTGCGCGATCACCGCGGCGTCGGCGGCGTTGACCCCGGCCTGCGGCGCCGCGGCGGCGTGAGCGGCCCGCCCGGCGTAGGTGGCGGCGAACCGGTGCACCGCCTGGGTCCGGAACGCGTCCGGGTGGACGTCGTTGCGGCTGGGGTGGACCATCATGGCCACCGTCACGTCGTCGAAGACGCCGCCCTCGACCAGACGGATCTTCCCGTGCCCATGCTCCTCGGCAGGGGTGCCGATGAGCTTGACGCGAACTCCGAGCCGGTCGGCAACGGCACGGAGACCGAGCGCCGCGCCCACCGCGCTGGCCGCGATCATGTTGTGTCCGCAGGCGTGGCCGATCGCGGGCAATGCGTCGTATTCCGCGCACAACCCCACCGTCATGTCGCCGTCACCGAAAGTGGCGGTGAGAGCCGTCGGAAGACCCGCGATCCCGACCCGTACATCGAAATCCGCGCGTTCGGCGGCCTCGGCCACCGCCGAAACGGCCCGGTGTTCGGCAAAGGCGAGTTCGGGATGCTCATGGATGTAGTGGCTCAACCGGACCAGTTGCGGACGCGCGCCGGTGATGACATCCCGGATCTCGTCGTCGACGGCATCCCACCGCGACGCCTTCGGATGTGCCCCGTCGATCATTCACGACCTCCTCGTCCGGCAACCGCGTCAAGGATCCGTGATTGACGGAATTTCGACCGAAGATGCAGGATCTGTTCATGCCGTCACCGTCGACGCAGGAATCGGCCCAGCTGTCCGAGCTCGACCTGTGCATCGTCAACGCCCTGCAGGTCGTCCCGAGGGCGCCGTGGAGCCTCATCGGCGAGACCCTGGACATCGATCCCGTCACCGTGGCGCGCAGGTGGGAGTCCCTGCACCGGCGAGGCGCCGCCTGGGTGTCGGCCCGACCGTTGGAGGTGCCGGCCCGCAGCGTCGCGCTGGTCGAGATCGAGTGCCGATCCGGACACGGCACCCGGGTGGCGGACGAGCTCGCGCGCGATCCGCACGTGCGCACGATCGACATCACGGCGGGCGGGCGCGACCTGGTGGTCACGGTGACCAGTCCCGACGTGGACGGGTTGACCTGGTACCTGCTGGACGGGTTCGCGTCGCTCCCGTCCGTGTCCCGGGTACGCAGCCAGCTGCTGGTGGATGCCTACACCGACGCGCGCCCGTGGCGGCTGCGCTCGTTGTCCCCCGACCAGCTGCGGATCCTCGACGAGCACGACGAGCGCGGTGCGGTCCCCACTCCGCGCCACCACCCGACCGACTGGGCTATCGCCGCCGCGTTGTCCTCCGACGGCCGGCTACCGGTCGCCACCCTCGCGCAACGAACCGGGGTGAGCCTCAGCACCGCCCGCCGGCGGCTCGGCAACCTGCTGCGGAGCCGGCGGATCCGGCTGCGCTGCGAGCTGGCGAGATGCCTCTCGGGCTGGCCCGTGCTGGCCTGGTTCTTCGCGCGGGTTCCCTCCGAGCACGTCGACCGGACCGGGCGCGCCCTCGCCCGGCTCCCCGAGGCGCGGCTGGTGGCCTCCACCGTCGGGCCGTACAACATGATGTTCTCGGTATGGCTGCGCTCGGTCCGACAGGTGCAGGACCTGGAGGCTCGGATCGTGCGCGAGCACCCGCACGTCGGCATCGTCGACCGCAGCGTCGTCATCCACCAGTACAAGCTGGCCGGGCGCCTCCTGGACCGGGCCGGCCTGTCGGTCGGGGTGGTACCGCTGCCCACGTCCCAGCGGGTGTGACGCCGTCGTCCTCGGTCACACCAGGCGTCGCAGCGCGTCCGCCGCCTTGAGGCCGGACCCGGTGAGCACGAGGACGGTCTCCTCGTCCGGGTCGAGGAGCCCACGCGCCACGAACCGCCCCACGGCCGCGGCCGCCACCGCGCTGGTCGGCTCGACGTACAGGCCCAGCCCGGCCAGGTGGTGCGTGGCGGAGCGGATCTGCTCCTCGGTCACCGTCTGGACCTCACCTCGGCTGTCCCTGATCGCCGCGAGAACCTCGGGCCCCCGCACCGGTGCCGTGATGCTGGTGCCCTCCGCGATGGTCGGTGTCCATTCGTCGCACGCCACCACGTCGGCCGCGCCGGCCCGGAACGCCGCCGCGATCGGCGCGCAGTTTTCCGGCTGGGCGACGAGCAGCCTGGGCATCCTGGCGATCTGACCGGCGCGCAGCAGCTCACCGAAGCCGATGCCGCAGCCCAGGACCAGGCTGCCGGCACCGGCCGGAACAACGACGTTGGCCGGCGCCCGGAAGCCGAGGTCCTCCCAGATCTCGTACGCCAGCAGCTTGACCCCCTGCAGGAACATCGGGTGCCAGTTGTGGCTGGCGTAGAAGATGCCGGCGGATCGGCGCAGCGCCTCCCGCGCGGTCTGCTCGCGCGAACCGGGAACCAGCTCGACCGCCGCCCCGTGCATCCGGCTCTGCAGGGTCTTGTTCTGCGACGTCGAGCCCGGGGCGAGGATCGTGGCCCGCACCCCGCAGGCGGCCGCGTACGCCGCGACCGAGGCCCCGCCGTTGCCGGAGCTGTCCTCGAGAACGGCGTCGACGCCCTGCCCGGCCAGCATCGACATCATGACGCTGACACCGCGGTCCTTGAAGCTCGCCGTCGGGTTGAACCATTCGAGCTTCGCCTTGAGCCCGACCCCTCCGACCCTCGCCTCGACCAGCGGAGTGTGGCCCTCGCCGAGTGACACCTCGCGCCCGATCCCCGCCGGCAGCGCCGCGCGGTAGCGCCAGTGCGACCGGCTGCCGGCATCGACCTCGTCCGGCGTCATCGCCGCCGTGGGCGTCACCATCAGCGGCCCGCCGTCGTCGCCGCGCCACCTGGGCACGTCGAGGGGATAGCGGGTGCCGGTCCGGTCGACGAGCTCCGCCGCGCCGGACGGTTCGTCACGTGATCGCATCTGGGGAGGCCTCCCGATCGAGGTCCGCGAGCACCGTTCGGCAGGCGTCACTCCACGCCAGCGACCGCAGGGTGAACCGATGCAGGCCGTGCTCCCGCGTGTAGCCGATCGCGCCGTGCACCTGGTGGGACGCCTGAAAGATCCGCGCGATGCATGCCGGCCCGGCGACGCCCGCGTGAGCGGTCCCGCCGACATCCACGCCGCGCGCCGACACGGCCCCCGCGAGCAACGCCTTCACCAGCAGCAGCTCCTCCACACACACGCACAGATGATCCTGGACCCGCTGGAATGCCGAGATGGCGCGGCCGAACTGCCGTCGCACGGACGCGTAGGACAGCGCCATCTCGGTCGCCACCGACGCGGCGCCGAACGCCTGCGCCAGGTACCCGAGCGCCAACGTCGCGCGCACCCGCGCCACGTCGTCGGAGGAGAGCCGGGACGGCTCGGCGCCATTCGCCGAGATCAGTTGGTGTACCGCCGTCATCGGCTCGCCGGCGTTGTCCAGCACCTCGGGCTCGACCGTGGGTGCGACCTTGACCGGCACGGCGAACCAGTCGCAACCGCGCCGGTACACGGCCACACTCCGGTCGGCCCCGCGCACCCACCGACCGGTCCATTCGCCAAACAGCACCTTCGCCCGCACCGACGCCGAGACCGACGAGCACGGGAGCAGCACCGAGGCCCCGCGTTGTTGGACCGGTTCGCCGATCGACGCCAACAGCCGGTTCGCGACCTGCGTCTCCAGCAGCGGAAACGATGCACCGGACCGGCCGATGGCCACCGCGACGGCCACGAGATCGTCGACGCCGCCACCGGACCCGCCGTGCCGTTCCGGGACGCCCACCGTGGTGAGCCCGGACTCGACCAACCGGTCCCAGCACCTGACCGAGTCCGAGTTCGTCGCGCTGTAGGTCACGCCCGTGCCCCCCAGCGCACCGGCCACGGCGTCCTCGATCTCATCCACTGAGGAGCCCCTTCATGATCACCGAGCGGAGCACCTCGTTGGTGCCGCCGCGCAACGTGAAGCTCGGGGACAGCCGCACCGCGTCCCGGTACAGCGTCGCCACCCGGGAATGCGGCGGCGCCGAGGACGCGATGGCGGCGATGGCGGACACGGAGTGCTGCTCCAGCCTCGTACCGAGGTCCTTGACCAGGCTGGCAGCAAGGGACGGCGGTTCACCTCGGTCGATCTGACGGGCCACCGAGTACGCCAGCATCCGAAGCCCGTGTATCCGAGCGAGGACCTCACGGACCGGGCCGCCGGTGGCAGGGTGTTTCAGGGCCTCCTGAAGGAGAACGAACGTGCTGAGGAAGCGCTCGGGCCCGCTGCGTTCGTACGCGAGCTCCGCGGCCATCTGCGCCCAACCCTCCCCGACGCGGCCAACCACATCGCCGTCGAGGAGCCTCACGTCGGAGAACAGGACCTCGTTGAAGTGGTGCCGGCCGTCCAACTGCCGGATCGGGCGAACCCGCACGCCAGGCGAGTCGAGCGGCACGATGAACTGGCTCAGCCCGTCGTGCCTGGCCTCCGTACGCGGCGACGTCCGGCACAGGACGACCAGGAAGTCGCAGCGGTGCGCATGGCTCGACCAGACCTTGGCGCCGTTCAGGACCCATGCCCCGTCCCGCCGCTCGGCGCTGGTCCGCACGGCGGCGAGATCGGATCCGGCGTCCGGCTCGGACAGACCCAGCGCGAAATAGCAGCCGCCACCGGCGATCGCGGGCACGAACCTCGCCTGCTGCTCCGGCGAACCGTGCCGCAGCAGGGACGGGCCGACCTGACGATCGCCAACCCAGTGCGCCGCGAGCGGAGCGCCGGCGGCGACCAACTCCTCGGTCACGACCAGCCTCTCCACCGCCGAGCGCCCGCCTCCGCCGAGGGCCGCCGGCATGGTCATACCCACCCAGCCCCGGTCCGCCACCCGCCGGCTGAACGCGGGATCGAACCCGACGTGCCAGTTGTCACACCGCGGCTCGAACGTCCCGAGCCGCCGCTGCTCCGCGAGGAAGTCGCGGACCTCCGCGCGGAGGTCCTCGAAGCCCTCGGGCAGTGACGCCACGTCATCCAGCAGACGACCCAACCCCGTCCCGCGCAACGACGCTCTCCCATCAAGTCACCGCCGACTCAGCCGACCGGTCTCGGATCCGCCCGTTCAGATATCCGCCCACAGCGCGGGCCGCTGCCCTCGCATACGCCTCCTGGAGCGGACCGTCCAGGTGACATTATCTGACCTATGTCAGGTACTCAAGTAATACTCTTAGCTAACGTATCCGCCCGGTTGGACGGCGCCCTCGACCTGGACAACGTGCGGATCTCAGCGCGCAAAGGCGCAGGGCTCCGCCACGCCTAGGGGCCGGGAACCCTCCCGACACACCTTGCTTGGATCGCCCTCCGCGATAGCATGATCACGTCACACAGGGGAGATCTGGTGGACCAGAACCACGGACTGCTCACGAACCTCGCGGGCGGCCTGCTGATCGCGGTACTGATCAGCGGCATGTTCCTGCTCTTCCTCTGGGTGGTCCGTGCCCTGACCCCCGGCCGCCGCGGGTCTCGCCTCAGGATCCCCGCCTGGATCTGGCTGCTCGCCCCACTCCTGGCGGCGATCGGCACGATGGGCACAAGCTCAAAGTTCAGCGCGGACCACCCCGGAGCGTACGTCGTCGACGGCTGCCTGCTCCTGTTCCTCATCATGGCCGTCGCCCTCACCGTCCGGGCCATCATCCGCGCCGTGCGAGACGCCCGCCGCTTGCCCCCACAGGCCCCCCGCGTGCCCATCAACGAGGACTAACCGGCACTGCCCATTGCCCGAGCAGGAGTGGCTCTCCGGCCCGCTGGCACTTCGCCGTCCCACCGGAGCGCTCGTGAGCGGGTGAGCCCGGCGAGCTCGGGGGCGTGGCGGGGTTAAGGGCAGTGCGGCCGGTAGGGCAGTTCCGGTGAGACGTATTTCTCCCATTTCTCACGGGTCAAGGTGTTGGCGGTCGCGGCGCAGATGCGCTGCGCCGACCGGTCGCTGTCCATGTCCCACAGCCGCACCGTGCCGTTGGCGTCAGCGGTGGCCAGGGTGCGCCCGTCGGGGGTGAACGCCACCGAGTAGACGCTGTCGGTGTGGCCGGTGAGGGGTTGGTCGACTGGGATGGGGTGGGTCGGATCGGTGGTGTTCCACAGCCGCACCGTCTGGTCGGCTCCGGCGGTGGCCAGGGTGCGCCCATCCGAGGTGATCGCCACCCCCCGAATGTTGGCGGTGTGGCCGGTGAGGGGTTGGCCGAGCAAGGTGGGGTGGGACGGATCGCTGGTGTTCCACAGCCGCACCGT
>NZ_KK211186.1:42352-56918 GCF_000620785.1 Actinospineispora acaciae DSM 45401
GGTGGGGTGGGTCGGATCGGTGGTGTTCCACAGCCGCACGGTGCGGTCGGAGCCGGCGGTGGCCAGGGTGTGGCCGTCCGGGGTGAACGCCACGGAGGTGACGGCGTTGGTGTGGCCGGTGAGGGGTTGGCCGAGCGAGGTGGGGTGGGTCGGATCGGTGGTGTTCCACAGCCGCACCGTGCCGTCGTAGCCGCCGGTGGCCAGGGTGCGCCCGTCCGAGGTGAACGCCACGGCGAGGACACTTCTGGCGTGGCCCGTGAGCACAGCGGGTGGCGTGTTCCACAGCCGCACGGTGCGGTCGGAGCCGGCGGTGGCCAGGGTGTGGCCGTCCGGGGTGAACGCCACGGAGGAGACGGCGCCGGTGTGGCCGGTGAGGGGTTGGCCGAGCAAGGTGGAGTGGGACGGATCGGTGGTGTTCCACAGCCGCACCGTGCCGTCGTCGCCGCCGGTGGCCAAAGTGCGCCCGTCCGAGGTAAACGCCGCCCCCCGAACGATGCCGGTGTGGCCGGCGAGGGGTTGACCGAGCAAGGTGGGGCGGCTCGGATCGGTGGTGTTCCACAGCCGCACCGTGCCGTTCCCGGCGGCGGTGGCCAAGGTGCGCCCGTCCGAGGTGAACGCCACCGCGAAGACGCTGTCGGTGTTGCCGGTGAGGGGTTGGCCGAGCAAGGTGGGGCGGCTCGGGTCGCTGGTGTTCCACAGCCGCACCGTGCCGTCGTAGCCGCCGGTGGCCAGGGTGCGCCCGTCCAGGGTGAACGCCACCGAGTAGACGGCGCCACTGTGGCCGGCGAGCGGTTGGCCGAGCAAGGTGGGGTGGGCCGGATCGGTGGTGTTCCACAGCCGCACCGTGCCGTCAAAGCGCGCGGTGGCCAGGGTGTGGCCGTCCGGGCTGAACGCCACGGAGGAGACGGCGCCGGTGTGGCCGGTGAGGGGTTGGCCGAGGGAGGTGGAGTGGGACGGATCGGTGGTGTTCCACAGCCGCACCGTGCCGTCATCGCCGCCGGTGGCCAAAGTGCGCCCGTCCGAGGTAAACGCCGCCCCCCGAACGATGCCGGTGTGGCCGGCGAGGGGTTGGCCGAGCAAGGTGGGGCGGCTCGGATCGCTGGTGTTCCACAGCCGCACCGTGCCGTCGTCACCGCTGGTGGCCAGGGTGCGCCCGTCCGGGCTGAACGCCACCGCGAAGACGCTGTCGGTGTTGCCGGCGAGGGGGGTGGACAGGGCCATGGTGGATGTCGCGGTCAGGGCGGTGCGGACGTCTGGGTTGTTCGGCCGCAGGTCGTGGGCGGTGAGGTAGAGCTGGGCGGCGAGAGAGACGTCGGGAAGCCGGTCGGCTTCGGCGAGGATCTGGTTGACGATGGCATCATCGCGTGATTGCTGGGCGGCGTCTCGCTGTAGGTAGGCGAGGATGGCGGCCGCGATCGCCCCGAGGGCCAGCGCGGACACCGCGGCGAACCGGCGGCGGCGATTTCTGCTGGTGCGTTGTTCGTTGTGGTGTGAATTGGTGAGGAATCGGCGCGCGGTGGGAGTGAGGTCGGGTCGGTCGGGGTTGATCGCGGTGAGGCGGGGGCCTCGGTAGAGCAGGGAGTCGTCGTGGGTGTCGGCCCAGGTGTGGGCGTCGGTTTCGAGTTTCTGGATAGCTTGCCGGTCGGCGCGGTCGGTGTTGATCAGGTCGTGGAGGCGTGGCCAGGCTCGGATCAGGGCTTCGTGGGTGAGGTTTGCGGTGCCGCGGTCCAGGGTGATCAGCCGGGCGGTGGCGAACGCCTCCAGCACCCGGGTGGTGATCGGGTCTTCGGGTTCGGACCGTGGCAGGGGGCGGCGGGTGTCGTGGGGGGTGTCCTCGCCGACATTGACCATCCTGGGCAGCAGGATGTCGGCTTCGCGGCGCTCGGCGTCGTCGAGAGTGTTGTAGGTGTCTTCGGCGGTGGTGGTGATGGCGCCGGTGACCCCGCCGGTCTGGCGGTAGCCGTCGAGAGTGAGCCGGTTGCCGTGTCGGTGCTGCCAGGTGGCCAGCAGTGCGTACGACAGCAGGGGCAGCGCACCGGGGTCGTAGTCGGCGTTGGTGTCGTCGTCGGGGTCGGCGCCGGTGTCGGCGAGCAGCCGGTCCACCAGCCCGGACTCGGCTCTGAGTCCGGCGTGCTGGGCGGGTTCGGTGATGGCGGCGCGCAGCTCGGTGGTGGTCATCGGGCCGACCACCACCTGATGGTCCTGCAGCGCCGCGACGAGCTCGGGGTGGCGGGCGCAGGGACCGTGGAAGTCTGAGCGCAGACCGAGGATGACCAGCGCGGCGGGTTCCTGGTCGGCGGTGGGGTGGCCGGTGGTGTGCAGGGCGGTGAGGAAGGCGCGCCGGTCGGTGTGAGCGACGGTGGGGGCGAACAGCTCCTCGAACTGGTCCACCACGACCACCACCCGCCCGACCGTGCCGGCCGCGCGGGTGAACGCTGCCCGCGCCTGGTCCGGATGCTCGCCCAGCTCGGCGCGGATCGCCGCCGCGTCCGTGCCGGGGGTGTGCTCGCTCAGCGCGATGGCGAGGGCGGACAGCGGGTCCTCACCGGGCGTGATCAGGAGCGTGGGCCAGTGTGACGAGTGGTGGATGGCCAGGTCACCGTGCCTGATCGCGGGTAGCACCCCGGCCGCCAGCAGCGACGACTTGCCCGATCCGGACGGGCCGGTCACCACGGTGATCCCACCCGTGCGTGCCCGCTGCCCCAACCACACCATCACCTGCTCGACCAGTCCGCCACGGCCGTGGAACACCTCGGCGTCCTCGGCGGTGAACGCGTCGAGCCCCCGGTACGGGCAGGCACCATCGGACAGCTCCGCTCCGTCGCGGCGGGCGGTGAGGTCTGGCTGGTAGGCGCGGTTGGGTGCGAGGACGAGCTTGCTGGTGCGGTTGCCGATGTTGAGCCACGGTTGCGGCCGCCGCTTGGCTTTCATCGTCCGGGACAGGTGATCGTGTAGCTGCTCGAGGCTCAGCCCCGCGGGGGCGGTCGAGATCCCGTCCCGCAACGCCGTGATCAGCTCACCGCTGAACGCGGTATAGGGCTCGCCGTCGACGACGAGGGCGAGTTCGTTACGGTCGGCCGAGGCCAGCAGAGCACCGCTGGCCACCGGGTTCACCGCGCGGGCCGAATAGCAGCAGTCCAACACCACGACGACCATTCGGGCGCGGCAGCTGGCCAGCTCCGCCACGATGTCGGGGTAGGCCACCGCCTGAAGGGTCGGCAGGTGCGCGAGATTGACCGTGGCGCGGGTGGCCAGGTGGAGTACGCCCGCCGTATTGATCACACCGTGACCGACGTAGTAGATCAGCAACACGTCGGTGGCCGACCGCGAGGCGTCGCTGACCGCGCGCAGCACCATCGCCGGGTCGTCGGGATCAACCAGCGTGGCCAGGTTCTCCGGCCGCACGCCACACGCCTCGACCAGACAATCCGCCAACACCCGAACCGTGGGTTCGACCTGCGCCACATTCGGCAACGGCGAATCTATGACGTGCGAGCCTGTGCCGACCAACACCGCCCGCACACCCGCGCCGTCCAGGCCGGCCATCGATCAGCCGCCCGCACCCGGGTCCGCGGGTAGGCTCGGCCTTTCACCCGGATTCGGCGGATCGCCGCCCGCGGGTTCGCCAGCTCGCTGGTCACCTTGTCCCGTGATCGTCGCCGCTAGCCCGTCGATCAGCTCCTCAACCGCGCGTGGGTCGAGTTCCTTGATCTGGCGGACGTCGAGCACCATCCGCCCTCCCCGGTCGGTGTGCACTTCGAGCCGAAACCGGTTGACCCGACTGCGGAGCCACGCCACCAACGCCGCCGCGAGCGCGCCCGCCACCGGCGGTGTCACCGCCTCAACCAGAGCGGCATCCACGACCGGCCCCAGAACCCCTTGCGGTGGCGGACGCTCGCGCAGCCGCACCCGGCCCCGCAACTCGTCCTCCCCCACCAGCCACGCCCGCAGACCCCGCAGCTCATCGGCCGACACAGCCTCGCCCACGACCACCAGCACCACCGCCACCGGCCCCCCCAAAGCACCGAGGTCAAGGCCCAAAAGATTACTCCCGCCACGAGCGTCGCATCCGGAAAACCCAGAACGCACTCGGCTGGGCGTCCAACCAGGGCGGGCGACCCAGCAGGGCGCGCGGTCTGAGCGGGCGCTGGGGTGAGATCGGGGGCGGCCGGGCGTCTGCCTCCATCTGTCTGGAGCAGGCGCCACGCGACCGCTGGGCCGCGGTGCACGAACCTCCGCAGCCGCCCGACCGAAGTCCTTCGTCCCCCGACGCGATGGCAGAGGGTAACGACCAGGGCTGCCCGTACCATCTCGCGGCGCCGATCTCGATGATCTCATCGTTCTTCTAGGCCAGGTGGCTGTCGAATGCTCCTCGCCCACGGGCCGATCGGGCCATCCGATGCACGGCGGAGGCTCTTCGCTCTTCCAACTTGGGTAGTTCAGAAGTTGGCGTTTCCTGACGGCACCCGCGATCGAGAGGGAACCGTGGCAGCCGCGCTCGACCAATCCGCTGGAGGCGTTGAAGCACCACGGCTCGCTGACGCTCTCCAACGCGATCGAGCTTTCGACGTGCGGCCGCGTTCGGGCAATGCGCGGCGAGATCGTCTCAACGTGGTGACGTCCGAAGCGGAATCCCTCAGGCAACTGGTCCATGGCCAGCTTCGGCCCAGAACTGAGCAGGTCGTGATCACCAGTCGCTTCAGCGGCTTGGTGGCCTCCGGATCTCGGACGCTTCGGCGCCGCACCGGCCCGAGCCGCTCGGTGGACCCGGCGATGAAGCCGATTTCGACTGTGGCCCGCCCACCGAGTCTGGCTCTGAGGCGTCGCTGCTGGTGAAGACAATGGTGTCGTCGTCCCCGACGGATGCCCTCCGAGGTGGTTGTGACTGGATAGCCAAGCACTTGACCAGAGCGGCCCACTACACCCTGTACGACGTAGATCTCGGCGACCCGGATGGCTTCTCGATGAACATGGCCACCGGAACGGCGTGCCGCCCCAGATTCTCGGCACCCACCACCGCGACCCGTCGAGGCGACAAATTCCTCGATCATCGGATCATTCTGAGAACCCGCTTCAACAACACCATCCGCATCACACGATAACAATCGGACGGCTCAACAAGCACATCCGCTGCCGCACCGACTTTGTCGGCTCCTCTCCCGGCAGCCAGTCACGCATCCGCGTGGCTGCCACCGAAGTCACGCCGACCGAGCAACGGGCCAGCTACAACAAGCCAGGTCCTGACGGCCTGAGCTGAACGAAGATCACACCGAGCGATCTTGCACGCCACCTCAGCAGAGATGGTCGCGCATCAGCGGACCCTCCCGAAAGATCGAGACTTGGACATCATCAAGGCGACATATATCTTATATTTCATCAATGCGGTTGTTTTCATTTCCGTCGCAATCATGGAGAAAACGTCTTCCGATCATTCAAACTTGGTGTCATGATGGTGGGCGTGGCCCGAGGGGGGCGCCACAGTTCGGGGGAATCGTTGAGGGGTCAACATAGTGCAGTCACCTGGGTTACCCGCCGGTCCGTGGTGTGGGTTCGACCATCGATCGAAGAGGTCGGCGCGATTATCAACATCCCACTCGGCGACTGAGGTCATCTTGCCGACCAACGGGACCGTTATACTCCCCGCGCTTCTATCTGACGGTCGCGCCGCCTGAAAGGCTGCGCTCGTCAGTTGGCCGGCACGATCCGTAACGAGGCATGAGCATGGGGGACTAGCTTTGTCCAAGCATCTGGGTTGAGTTCGAAGCCGTTGACGGTGCCGGCTTTCGTAGGCCATAGGCTCCGGTAACCGTTTTCGGCTCAACAGAACAGCGCCATCATGTGGCGACTGTTGGCGGAACCACGTGACCGCGATGACATCTCCGCCAAGATGGGTGCGGCGCGCGCAATGGGTCCAGAAGTGATCCGTGCCGACGTTGACTTGCCCTACGTGAGGTGGTCGGACTGGGTGCGGTCACCGTCGACCGATGAAAGTTCCCCCTCGCGACCTCACCGAGTGTTTTGTTCACTCTCTCGTCTAGTGTCTGGTGATTCTGATGTCTTTACTTGGCGTTGTTGTCGACCAACTTCGTGATGCTGGTTTGGATGAGGTGGTCTCGATCTGGTTCATCCGCGACGAGCCTTTGGAGGCGTAGTGGAAGCGCGCGTGAGGGTTGTTGGCCCGCCAGCACATGATCTCCGGTGCGATGTCTATACACCGCCCTCCGTTGAACTCGGTGTCAGCAACGGAGAGCGGACGCATATCGTCGTTGTCGGCTTCCCGCTGCAAGGGCACGTCAACCCGACGCTAGCGATCGTCACCGAGCTCGTGCGGCGTGGGCACCGCGTCTCCTATGCAACCACCGCTGGGTTTGCCCCCAAGGTGGGCGCGGCCGGAGCCACTCCCCTGGTCTACGCCTCGCCGGCGCCCGCGACGGATCGGAAGGAGCAGTGGCCGGAGGGTGCTTCCGCCGCGTTGTCCCTCTTCCTCGACGACGCCCGCGCGCTGCTCGCCGGGCTGACCGAGCGGCTCCGTCAGGAGCGTCCGGAGCTGCTGCTCTATGACGTCAACAGCTACGCCGGGCGGGTACTGGCACGTGTCCTGGAGCTACCCGCCATCGAGATGTGCCCGCGCCACGACAGGCTGACGGCTGACGCCTCGGCCTCCCTCTACGCCGCTCGCGAGTTGCCCGATGATCCGCGGTGGCCGGCGTTCCGTGCCCGCTTCCGCGCCTTCCTGGACGGCCACGGCATCGACGAGCCGCTCGAGCGCTTCATGGTCGAAGCGGAGCAGACCCTAGTCACCATCCCCCGGGAGTTCCACTCCGACGGGGCCGGCGCCGACCTCGGCCGCTATACCTTCGTCGGCCCCTGCCTGCCCGAGCGGCGCGAGCAGGAGCACTGGCAGCCGCCGGCGGCCGACCGCAAGGTGCTGCTGGTCGCCCTTGGCTCGATCTTCACCGACCGGCCCGCCTTCTACCGCGGTTGCCTGGCGGCCTTCGGCGACCTGGAGCCCTGGCACGTGGTGCTGTCGATCGGCCCGTATGTCGACCGCACGGAGCTGGGCCCGATCCCCGCCAACGTGGAGGTGCTTCCGCACGTCCCACAGCTGGACGTGCTGGCCAGGGCGGATGTCTTCGTCACCCACGCCGGGATGGGCTCCACGCTGGAAGGGCTGGCCTTCGGTGTTCCGATGGTTGCCGTGCCCCAGGGCGCCGAGCAGCCGTTCAACGCCGAACGCCTGGTCGAACTGGGGTTGGGCCGGAGCCTGGCGCCGGAGCAGGCCGACGAGACAGCGCTGCGGACCGCCGTGCTGTCCGTCGCCACCGATCCAGGGATCCAGTCCCGCATCGCCTGGATGCAGCGGTGCATCCGAGATGCCGGCGGCGCCCGCGCCGCTGCCGACGCCATCGAGGATCGGCTGCGCATGGAGCGAGCAGTCCAGCCACAGACCACGCCGGCGGCCCCTGGCGAGTGGCGGCGGGTTCGGTGACGTCCAACAGAGCGAGGATGCGACACACCAGTAACACCAGCACAGCGCATACCGGTACGACACGAGCGGACCCCGCGCCGAGCGGCCTGGAACCGACCGGCCCAGCGGGTACCTTCCCGGAGTTGTTCACCGCGCAGGTCGAGCGACACCCCGAGGAATGCGCACTGGTGGTCGAGGACACCGCCTTGAGCTATGCGGAACTCGACGAGCGGGCCAACCGACTGGGCAGGTACCTGATCGCCCGTGGCGTAGGCCCGGAGGTCCCGGTCGCGGTAGCCCTGCGACGCTCAGCCGACCAGGTCATCGCCCTGCTCGCGGTTTTCAAGGCGGGCGGCGCCTACGTCCCGATCGACCCGGACTACCCGGCCCAGCGGGTGGCGTATCTGCTGGCGGACTCCGCCCCGTCCCTGATCCTGACCCACAGCACCATCGACCCCGACCTGCCCGACGGGAGTATCGAGCCGGAGGCCCCCACGCAGACCCGCTGCGCCACCCACTCGGCCCCCCGAGTCCTGCTCGATACAGCGCGGCTGCAGGCCGAACTGCGGTCCTTTCCGGGCACCGCGCCGGCCGACGGTGAGCGCACCGCGCCCCTCACGCTCCAGCACCCGGCCTACATCATCTACACCTCCGGTTCCACCGGGCAGCCCAAGGGCGTCGTCGTCACCCACCGTGGCCTCGGCGACCTGGTCGCGGCCCTGGCCGAGCGCTACGCCGTCACCCCCGGCAGCCGGCTGCTGCAGCTGGCCTCGCCCAGCTTCGACGCGGCCATCGCCGAGCTGGGCCCGGCCCTGCTCACCGGAGCCACCCTGGTGCTGGCCCCGGCCGGGCGGGCCAGCGCCGCCGGGCAGCTGCCCGAGTTGCTCCGACGGTACGGCGTGACCCACGCCACGATCCCCCCGACGCTGCTGGCCGCCATGGAGCCGTCCGACCTGCCGGCGGAGCTGGTGCTCACGGTGGCCGGTGAGGCCTGTGCGGCACGGCTGGTAGATGCGTTCGCCCCGGGCCGACGCATGATCAACGCCTACGGACCGACCGAGTGTACGGTCTGCGCGACCATGAGCGCCCCGCTCCTTCCCGGCCGGGGCACCCCGACCATCGGCGCCCCGAACCCCGGCACCCAGGCGCACGTCCTCGACGCGGCGCTGTGCCCGGTGCCCGTCGGCACGGAGGGCGAGCTTTACCTGGCCGGTCCGGGCCTGGCCCGCGGTTACCACGACCGGTTCGCGATGACCGCCTCCCGTTTCGTGGCCAACCCCTTCGGGACTCCCGGGGAGCGGATGTACCGCACCGGCGACGTAGTGCGCTGGACCGACAACGGCGAGCTGGAGTTCCTGGGCCGCTATGACGACCAGGTCAAGATCCGGGGCTTCCGGATCGAGCTGGGCGAGGTGGAGGCGACGCTGGCCGCCCTGCCGAGGGTGGCGCAGGCGGCGGCCCTGGCCCGCGAGGACCGACCGGGGCATAAGCGGCTGGTCGGCTACGTGGTCCCGCACGCCGAATCCCGGCGCACAGTGGATCCGGCCGGGATCCGCGCGGAGCTGGCCGCGACGTTGCCCGCCCACATGGTCCCGGCCGCGATCGTGGTACTGGATGCATTGCCCCTGACGGCCAACGGCAAGCTGGACAAGAAGGCCCTCCCCGCCCCGACCTTGACCACACCCGCCGCCGGCCCGACCGCCGCCGCCCCGGCCCGTGCCCCGCGCGGGGAGGCCGAGCGGGTGCTGTACGGCCTCTTCCGAGAGCTGCTCAGCGCGGACCGGGTCGGTGTCGACGCCGACTTCTTCGCGCTCGGCGGTGACTCCATCGTTGCTCTCCAGCTGGCCGCCCGGGCCCGCCAAGCCGGTCTGGCGCTGAGCCCGAGGGACGTCTTCCGGCACCGGACCGTGGCGGCGCTGGCCGCGAACGCCACCACCGCTACCTCCACGCCGGCCGAGCACGCCCGTCAACCACACGCAGGTGGACACACCCCCGCCGACTTTCCCCTCCTGTCCCTCGACCAAGCCGAGATCAACGAGCTCGAAACAGCAGGCCCCATAGCCGACGTACTTCCACTCACCCCGCTCCAGCAAGGGATGCTGTTCCACGCCGCCTACGACCCCGACGGCGAGGACCCTACACCGTCCAGACCTGCCTGCACCTGGACGGCCAGCTGGATGCGGCCGTGCTGCGCACCGCTATGGACGCGCTGCTGCTCCGCCACCCCAACCTGGGCGCCTGCTTTCCCTACCGGGAGAGCGGTACGCCCATCCAGGTCATCCCCGGGCGGATCGAGCTGCCCTGGGCCGAGACCGATCTGAGCGCGCTGCCCTCGGCCGAGCAGGACACCGCGATCGAGACACAGCTGGCTCTGGATCGGACGCGGCGCATCGACCTCGCCCGCCCGCCGCTGCTGCGCTGCACCCTGCTCAGGCTGACCCCCGTGCGGCACATCCTGGCCCTGACCAGCCACCACATCCTGATGGACGGCTGGTCGCTTCCGGTGCTCGCGCGGGAGCTGGAAGCGGTGTATGCGGCGGGCGGACATTGCAACACGCTGCTTCCGACCACCCCCTTCCGCGAGTACCTGGCCTGGCTGGCCCGACAGGACCGCGACGCGGCCCGGAACGCCTGGCGCCAGGCTCTGACCGGGCTGGAGGAGCCCACCCTCGTCGCCCCGGGCGACCCGGCCCAGGCTCCGCAACGGGCCGAGCGGATTCGGATCGAGCTCCCCGAGGCGGTCTCGGCTGCCCTGTCCGAATGGGCACGCCGGAGCGGGATCACGCTGAACACCGTGGTGCAGGGCGCCTGGGCGCTGCTGCTGGGCCGGCTGACCGGCCGGGACGACGTCGTGTTCGGCACCACCGTCTCGGGCCGCCCCGCGGAGCTCGCCGGGGTGGAGTCGATGGTGGGGCTGTTCATCAACACCGTGCCGGTCCGCGTCCGGCTCACCCCCCAGTCCTCGCTGAGGGAGCTGCTCGTCGAGATGCAGGACCGGCAGGCCGAGCTCCTGCCCCACCAGCACCTGGGCCTGTCCGAGCTCGGTCGGCTCGCCGGGTGCGGGGAGTTGTTCGACACCCTGGTGGTCTTCGCGAACTACCCCGCCGAGCGGATCGCTCGACGCAACGGTGCCGCGCACGGGCTGCGCATCGGCACCGTCGAGGAACGCGATAGCACCCACTACCCGCTTTCGCTGCTCGTCATCGCGGGTGAGCGACCGCGGCTGCACCTGCACTACCGGCCGGACCTCTTCGACAGCGCACAGGCCGAGGCCATCGCCGCCCGGTTCGTACAGACCCTGGAGACGATCCCGGCCGATCCGGACCTGCCGCTCGCCCGGCGGGCCGAGATCTCCCCCGCCGAACGCGAACGGTTGGTGGCCGATGCCCGGTCGGAACGGCAGGCCTCGGCCGCGGCCCGCACGGGGGCTGCGCGTACCGAGGCCGAGGCGGCCATATGCGCGCTCTACGGCGAGCTGCTGGGGTTGGACCGGGTCGGCGTCGACGCCGACTTCTTCGCGCTCGGCGGCGACTCCATCGTGGCCATCCAGCTGGTCGCCCGTGCCCGCCGCATCGGTTGGGAGTTCACCCCTCGAGACGTCTTCCTGCGCAAGAACCCGGCCGCGTTGGCCATGGCCGCGCGGTTCACCGCCGGCGCGGCCACACGTGGCCACGACGAGCCGGGCGCCGGCGTCGGCGTGGTCCCGTTGACGCCGATCATGCACTGGCTAGCCGAGCTGGACGGGCCGATCGACGGCTTCTACCAATCCATGGACACCGAGCTGCCGCTCGACTGCACCCACGCACAACTCACCACCGCCCTGCAATCCCTGCTCGACCGCCACGACGCCCTCCGTACCCAGCTCCACCACACCGACCACCACTGGATTCTCCAAGTCGCCGCGCCCGGGACCGTCTCGGCCACGCAACTGCTGCACCGAGTCGAGGTGAGCGGGCTGACCGACGCCCGGCTGCGCACCGCCGTGGCCCGACACACCGGCGCCGCCCAACAACGCCTCAAGCCCGAAACCGGCGCCATGGTGCAAGCCCTCTGGTTCGACACCGGAGCCCACAGGCCCGGCCGCCTCCTGCTCCTCATCCACCACCTCGCGGTCGATGGCGTCTCCTGGCGCATCCTCATGCCGGAGCTCGACTCCACACTCCGGTCCCTGAGCGAAGGACGAACCCCGACACCGGAGCCGGCGAGCACGTCGTTCCGTCAGTGGGCGCGGCGGCTGACCACGGCGGCGCGGAGCCCGGGCCGGGCAGCGGAGCTGGAATTCTGGCGGCGGGTCGGCACTGTGGCGGACCCGACGCTGGGCATCCGCCCGCTCAACCCTCGGCAGGACGTGGCCGCGACCGCCAGGCGGCTGACCCGCACGCTGTCCCCTCGGACCACTACCGAGCTGCTCACCACCGTCCCCGCCGCCTTCCACGCCGAGGTGAACGACGCCCTTCTCACCTGCTTCACGCTCGCCGTCGCCGCCTGGCGCACCAAACGCGGCCGAGGAACCGGCTCCGCGGTCCTGATCCAGCTTGAGGGCCACGGCCGCGAAGACATCGTCGACGACGTCGATCTGTCCCGCACCGTCGGCTGGTTCACCACCGCCTTCCCCGTCCACCTCGATCCACACGGCACCAAGGCCGACGGACACGCCCTGAAGACCATCAAAGAGCAACTGCGAGCCATTCCTGACAAAGGCATCGGCTACGGCCTACTGCGCTACCTCAACCCGGACACCGGCCCACAACTACGCCAGGCCACCACCCCACAAATCGGCTTCAACTACCTGGGCCGCTACCGACTACAAGATTCCGCACCGACCGACCACAGCGAGACCGGCTTCGGGCCGTGCGGGACCCTCGGCGAGGGCTTCGACGCCCGAATGCCGCTGCCCCACGCCCTGATGCTCGACGCGATCACCTTCGAGGACGCCTCCGGCCCACGCCTGCAGGCGCAGTGGACCTGGGCCGGAGACCTGTTCACCGAAGCCGAGATCGACGAACTCGCCACAGAATGGTTCCAGGCGCTAGAAACACTCGCCGCGCACGCCCAAGAACCAAGCGCGGGTGGACACACCCCCTCCGACTTCCCCCTCATATCCCTCAACCAAACCGAAATCGACAGGATCGAAACAGCAGGACCCATCACCGACGTACTACCACTCACCCCGCTCCAACAAGGAATACTCTTCCACGCCACCTACGACCCATCCGGCGAAGACCACTACATCACTCAGCTGCGGCTGCACCTGGAAGGGCCGGTGGACACCGCCGTGCTCCGTGCGGCCGCGCAGGCTCTGGTAGCCCGGCACGCCGCGCTGCGGGCCGGGTTCCGCTATCGCGGGGACGGCGATCCCGTCCAGTTCGTCGTGCATACGGCCGAGCTGCCCTGGGCCGAGGTCAACTTCAGCGGGTTGCCCGCCGACGCGCGGCCCGAGGCGGTGGCCGACTGGCTGGCCGAGGACCAGGCCCGCCGCTTCGACCCGGCCCACCCGCCGCTGCTGCGCTGCACCCTGCTGGAGCTTGGAGCGCAGCGCCGGATGTTGCTGCTCACCAGCCACCACATCGTGATGGACGGCTGGTCGATGCCGGTTCTCCTGGCCGAGCTGGGCGAGCTTTACGCCCGGGGCGGGGACCCCGCAACGCTGCCACCGGCAACGCACTTCCGCGAGTACCTCGCCTGGCTAGCCCGCCAGGACCGCGGCGCGGCCCGGGACGCCTGGGGCAAGGTTCTGGCCGGGCTGGAGGAGCCCACCCTCATCGCCCCAGGGGGCGCTGCGCGCACCGCGGCCCTTCCCCAGCAGCTCACGCTGGAGCTGTCGGCACGGACCACCGAGGCGCTGGCCGCTTGGGCCCGCGGCCGGGGGCTGACGATCAACACCCTGGTCCAGGCCGCCTGGGCGGTCTTGCTGAGCCGGCTGACCGGCCGGAACGACGTGGTTTTCGGCATCACCGTCTCGGCCCGGCCGGCGGAGCTCGCGGGAGTGGAGTCGATGGTGGGGCTGTTCATCAACACCCTGCCGGTCCGCGTCCAGCTCACCCCCGGCACCCCGGCGCAGGACCTGATGGCCGCGATCCAGGACCAGCAGGCCGAGCTCCTGCCCCACCAGCACCTAGGCCTGACCGAGCTCGGTCAGCTGACCGGACTGGGTTCCGGGGAACTGTTCGACACCCTGGTGGTCTTCGAGAACTACCCCGGACGGGCCGCCCCCTCCAACGCCGCTGAGCCAGCATCGACCGGCGCCCTGCCGCTGCGCGGCCTCGAGGGCAGCGACGCGACCCACTATCCGCTGACGCTGTGCGTCTATCCCGGTTCCCAGCTCCACCTGCGGCTGGAGTACCAGGCGAGCCTGTGCTCGCGCAGTACCGCCGAGGCATGGGCGGCGGGCCTGGTGCGGATCTTGGAGACGGTTGCCGCCGAACCGTCCCTGCCCGTGGGCCGGCTGGACCCGCTCCATGCCGCCGGGAGGGACCGGGAGTCCTCGCCGACGCGGAGCGAGGGAACCGCGATCGACGTGCCGCCGGGCACGCTGCCGGAACTGTTCACGGCGCGGGCCGCCTGGATTCCGGACGCGGTCGCGCTGGTGACCCCGGCCGGCCCGGTGACCTACGCACGGCTGGAGGCGGACTCCAACCGCCTGGCCCGGCACCTGATCACCCACGGGGTCGGCCCGGACGTCCCCGTCGCGGTGGCACTGCCGGCCTCGATCGAGCTGGTCACCGCCCTGCTGGCGATCATGAAGGCGGGCGGGATCTACGTCCCGCTCGACCCGAGCTACCCCGCCGAGCGGCTCAACCACCTCATCACGGACTGCGCCCCGGCGCTGCTGATCACCGCCACCGCCCACACGTCCACGCTGCCACCGGCCGCGGACGTCCACCAACTGCTCCTCGACAACCCGGCCCAGACCGCGGCCTGGCGCCGCCACCACGCCGAGCCACTACACGACGCCGAACGGCACGCCCCGCTGACCCCCAACCACCCCGCCTACATGATCTACACCTCCGGATCCACCGGAACACCCAAAGGCGTCGTAGTCGAGCACGCCAGCCTGACCAACCTCTTCCACAGCCTGTTCCACCCCCAAGGGCTGTT
>NZ_JIAI01000028.1 GCF_000620785.1 Actinospineispora acaciae DSM 45401
GACCGGATGCCGATGCTGGTCCGCTACGCCGCGCGCAAGGTCGGCGACCACGGGCGCGCCGAGGACGTCGTGCAGCGCGCCTTCGAGAAGGTGCTGCGCCGCCAGCGGCAGGACAGCCCGGAGATCAGCAACCTGGACGCCTACCTGCTCACCGCGACCTGCAACGAGGTCAACCGCGAGCTGCGCTCGGTGATCCCGGACCGGCAGCGGCTGGTCGCCGAGGACGACTCCGGCCACGCCGAGCTGCCCAGCCAGCGCCCGGACGTCTCCGCGCAGGTCGCCGACGCGCTGGCGGTGCGCGCGGCGCTGGCCGAGCTGCCGCCGAGGGAGCGCGAGGCGGTGGTGATGCGGCTGCAGTGGCAGCTCAGCGTCGCGGAGGCCGCCGAGGTCATGCACCTGAGCTCCGGCGCGGTCAAGCGGTACACCGCCGACGGGCTGCACCGGCTGCGCGAGCGACTGGCCGCCGCCTGATCCGACGTTCGGGCCGGCTCCTGCTCCATCATCCGTTCGAGCATGGCTCGAAGCAGTCGGTGTCACCGGCGTGTGCGGGCGGCAACCCGTTCACCTCCGGCGCGATCTGGCGACCGGCCGACATGATCGCGCCGTAGGGCGATGACCAGATTGATGACTTCTCCTCCGCGGGAGAGTTCTTTGGGGAGCGAGATGATGTCGTTGTGCCGAACGTTTCTCGTCCTGGTAACCGATGAGGATCTGGTTGATCGTTGCGATGGACTTTGCATACAGGTGCGCGGGCATGTGACAGGCGATCGCGTCCTGTCGGAGTTGGTAGAACTGTCGGTAAGGGCGCCCGCACACGACACAAGCTACGCCGGCTGACCGACGTCGCCGCGGGCGCGTTCCCGTATCTCACACTGGCCGAGTTGCGGCCCGTCGCCCGGTATGCAGCCACCGGAGCAATGATGGACGACGAGGGTCAGCTGGGCAATTGATGCGGTGAGCACGACCGGTGCGCCGTGGCTGATCCCGCACAGCCGGCGGGTGGCGGCGGGCAGGTGCAGCGCACCGCGGTCATCGAGGATGTGGGAGCCGGTCGGCGCGGACTTGACGACGATCAGCCCGTGGACGACGTCCAAGCTCAGGTGCCGTCCAGGTGTCCAGCCCAGCGTGCGCAGCAGCCGCCGATCGTTCAGCCGGCCGGAGCGGTCGGCGCGAACCATCCCGATCAGCAGACCGGCCGCGGTGGTGGACGCCGGCCGCGTCGGAGCGGGGAGCATCGGCAGCGGGACCGGTGTCCAGCTCGGCCAGTGCGTGCTCGACCGACTGCGCGGCCGCCCGGCGAATCGGTACGCCCGGTGGGCTCGACCACGCCGGGGTCGCCTCGACGGTCATCCGTGCTCTCCCCACCGCATCAGGCCGGGCACCCCGGGGACGCTCCTCCCGGCACGGCCACGACAGCTCCGATGCTCGTCTCGCGCTCCGCCTGGCCACAGGGTCACAAGTCCCGCCGGGCCAGGACCGGCGGTCTCGGCGGCTGTCGCGCCGGGCGTGACGGAGAATGACTCCGTGCGGGTGCTCTCCGAGTCGCGGCTGGCGGCGATCTTCTCATCCACCTGCGCTGACCGGTCGTGCTTGTTCACCGCAGCCGACCAGCTGCCTTACACGACGTGAAGTCGCCGGACGCAGGCCCGGCGGGCTCAGACGCTTCGCGACGAGGCGCTCTAACGGTGCAAGACGTCGTCGACGCTGCTGGCGCCGGAGTCTCGGCGGCGTGATTGCCGGGAAGGCGCTCTCCCTCGACTCCTCGTCTCAGGGTCGCACGACCTAATGCATGGGCCGTCTGGCTGATCTTCCGCTACTCTAGCACCTGGCGCAAGCCAGATCATGTAGTTTATGCCCGCTTCTATCTGTCGTATGTGCGGCCGAAGACGTCGAGTATCTGTATCGAGGTGTCTGTGACGACGGCGTGGATGATACGTGCTGGCTGGGAGGGCGAGCGAGAGCACGCATCCCTAACCGAAGGGCGCGTAATCGCAGGCTGGGAAGAAGTGGGCGATCTGTCCGGAGTTTCTTCCAAGGCAGCAATGCGTGAGGTGGTGGACAGTACCTACTCGGATGCGAGTCCCGCCAGGGCAGCCAACTGGACTGGGCAGCTATGGCGCTTCACCCATGTCATGTCAATAGGTGACTACGTTGCCACTCCGCTGAAGCGGAAACTGCAAATAGCAATAGGTCGAGTTGCCGGAGAGTACGAGTATCTGGAAGGTGCTCCTGTAGGGTTTCGGCACACTCGAAAGGTTGAATGGCTAAGGACTAGCCTTCCCCGAAGTGCTGTCCGCCAAGACCTGCTCGACAGCATGGGATCGTTGCTGACGGTCTGTCGACTGGAGCGCTTTGAGGCCGCCGACAGGATCGCCTCGCTGGCTCTTACGGGCGTCGATCCCGGTCCGCCAAATGACGAAGCTTACGCGCAGGTAAGTTCACAGCAGGAGCTTGCAGACCGGGCTGCGGAGGCAGCAGCAGCGTCTGAGCCGTTTCGCATGTCGGTTCGTGAACTGCTCAACCTATGGGGTGCGATTCGGCGCAGTGCGTCGACCGTTGCGCAGATCGAGCAGGACCTTGCTGACCTCGGTTTGACGACGCGACCTGCCTTCACGGATGCCGGCCTGGACGACAAAGTCGCAATTGTGATTGTTGGCGGCGAGCCGAGCAGCGCGCATGTTCCCGCGGACGACATCGCCGAGGACTTTGATGCTGCGGACTCTTTAACCCTCGCCCCGCGAATCGGTGTCATTGAGTCTGCGAGTCGGGGAGTTGTTGCCGTATCACCTTCAGATGATATATCGGTGGCGATAACTTTGATGATAGCCCATGAATATTCACAGCTTGCTGTTGTGTCGGGCGAGGGTGAAGCTCGACAGTTGCGAGGCGCCATCAGTTGGGAATCGATTGGGATCGCCAGCGTGACCGCTCCGCCAAAGCGAGTCGTGGATGCGACCATTCCCGTCTCTCCAGTGCATCACCGAAGCCTTCTGCTTCCACTGATCGAGGAGATCTTCCAAAAGGACTACCTCTTTGTGTCCTCAGACGAAACTCCCTTAGCCGGGATCGTGACCGCCGCCGATCTTACCCGTAGATTCGGCGAGACGACCCGGCCTCTAGTGCTCATCGAGGAGGCTGAACGCAGATTGCGAATGAACTGCGATGAAGTCTTCGCTGCAGAGGATTACGCGCGGGCGAAAGTCAAGTACAATCCGGCGACAGGGGCCTCACCTACCATCGGGAACTACTGGCATCTCCTCAGGGAACGCGAGATGTTCGATAAGCTCGGATGGCCACTTGATCACGCCTTCTTCATGGATCACCTTGAGAGGCTTCGTGTTGCCCGCAACGACTTCATGCACTTCAACCCTGACCCGTTGAGTGGTGACCAGTTGGACGCGCTTGAGAGCTTCGTACGCTTGCTGCGAGCAGTGGACTCGAGGGACTGAAAGGACAGATCGCCGAGAACGTCGAGCACGGTCGCGGCGCCAATACGCGACGCCGCCCCCGAAGTGGTTGTCCTGTTGGATGCATCCATGATTGCTGTGTAGTGGTCTTTGAGCCCGAAAGGGTCTCGGCCCGGTCGCTGGAGCCGTCGAGGGCTTTGTGCTCGACCGGTCGGCATGCCATGGTTGACGGTGCCTTTCGCTGCAGCACTTCGTAAAAATGGGATGGTAGTGCGCCTCAGGTTGGTGGAGCACGTCGAAGTGTTAAGGGTGGCGTTCGTGCAAACTGACTCAGTCAAAATCGGTTTGACAATTCGACAATACATTCTAAGTCCGAGACCTCTGCGGTTTTGTCGCCGTCTCGGCGTTAAGGAATTCCTCTAACAACGACGTGGCGCCTACCGATCCGCCGAGGCTCGATCCCGTCTAGAATCTTAATGCGCCTAGAGTCTTCGTCCTTGTTGGCAACTCTTATAAGGATCGACCCGGAGCGCCCTTTTCCATTGTTTGCGATCGCGCAGATAGTTTTGATGACCTTATCAATCACGTTGCCGTCGAGGATCCTTCGTTCGTCAAGAGTTAGCATGCCTTGCTTTAGTTCGTAGTGTGGAAGTTCGATCTCTGACCTGCGAATCTGCCCGTCTGTGTCGACAGTTGAGTGCGCCCCATAAACTTCGGTGGTTTGACCGTCTACTAGATAGTCGTTGATCAATCCTTTAATAATTCGAACATTGTTTCTGCGTTGCTCGGGTACGATCGATCGCTTGCTAGTTTCGATGCGCCCGTGAAGGCTCGAGATTGCTGCCTTCGTACCTCTGTAGTCCGCAATCTTCTTTCGTTGTCCAATTAGCGACTCATGTATGGCAACCATTAAGATTGCGAAGGCTGACGGAAATGGATTAGGGAAAGTTTATCGAAGATAATGGCTCGAAGTTTCCAGGGCTCCTCGCCTGCGGAGCAAACCTTTAAGAGTTGATCAATGCAATACTTTAGCTCGGCGGCCAGTCTCTCTGGCTCGTAGGATGCTAGGGCGCCAACCGGTCTTTCGTTCGTTGCGCTACCGGTTTCGTATGCTTGATCGAGAGCTTCTTTTGAAAAAGGGGCACCCTTTTGGGTATGTCGAGGAGCTTCCAATCGATACGCTTGGTGCCGCGACGTCCAATGTCATGTCTACGTTGGTCTAGTGCTGTTCATGGGCCTGGCGTCGGCCTAGACGCGCTCGAAGCTGTCGATGTATGTGGCGAGCATCCCGGCCTCTTCGACCTGGCGTAGTTGGAGCACTGGTGCGTAGGCGGCGGCGATCCCGTGGACTTGGGGATTGATCAACGTCTCGTCGTCGGCTCGGAAGATCGAGTTGTACAGGATGGTCTTGTGCTGGCGGGCCTGAACTCCCTCGGTGTCCAGTAGCGGCCGGAACAGGGCTATGGCGTTGTGGACCCGTGCCGCGACGGCAGCGCCGATGCCCTCCTTGCCGCCGCGATCGGCTACTTGCGGTGAGTTTGGGTCGGCTAGACGCAGTCGCACGGTCACGCCGGCTCGCGCCTTGTCGGCGAGTAGTCGGGTCAGCTCGGCGCTGCTGCATGAGGAGGGGCTGATCGGCCCGATAGCCGGGCGGGGGTGGGTGGTGGTGGAGCGGAGCTCGGCGTCGGGTGTGGTGGGTTTGCTTCCGCGGTACCGGCAGATTGCCGCTGAGCTACGTGCGGCCATCGAGGAGGGCCGGCTTTGGGCTGGTGCCGCGTTGCCCAGAGAGGCAGGCCTCATCGCTCGGTATGCGGTTTCTCGCGCGACCGTTCGCCAAGCTCTCGCCGTTCTGGAGCCGGACGGGCTGATCACCACTCATCCGGGTGAGGGCAGGTACGTGCGCGTTCGGTGAGTCGGCGGCAGCGACAGGTACGTACGTGTCGCGGGTAGCCCGCGCGTGTGGGACGGGTGGAGTGGGCGCGCGCCCTGGCGGAGAGGTTGCCTGCCGAGCCGTTGCCGCGGCGCTGGGCTCACACGCAGGGCGTGGCGGCCGCCGCGGGGCGCCTGGCTCCCATCCTCGGCGAGGATGCCGAGCTGATCGAAGCCGCTGCTTGGCTACACGACATCGGGTACTCGCCCGTTGTCGCGGATACTGGATTCCACCCTCTCGACGGCGCCCGGTATCTCCGCGATGTCGAGAGTGCGGACGCGCTTCCTTGTGGTCTCGTCGCCTACCATACGGGCGCGGTCTATGAAGCTCAGGAGCGCGGCCTCGAATCTTCCCTGGGGGATGAGTTCACGCTACCGGCGCGCTCGCTTGCCGTCGCGCTCACGTATTGCGACGTTACCACTGGGCCTGATGGAAACAGTGTCACTGTTCAAGAGCGTATCGACGACATCTTGGAGCGGTACGGTCCTGATCACCCGGTTGGTCGAGCGCTTCGGAAGGCGCAGTCGTTTTACCTTGATATCGTGAGCGAGATCGAGGCTTGCCTGACGTCGAGGACGCCGATAGGACGTTTCTGACTTTTACGGCATCTCAAAGAAATCTGGACGCGAGGTCCGATTATGTGGTTGCAGCGGAGGTGCTGGCGCCGCCTGGCGGGTATGGCGATGGGCCGGTATACATCCGGGTAGAGAAGGAGAAGGCCGGTTCATGGCGCCCGCCGCCTGGTCATGGCGTGTCGTATGACGACCGGCGGTGTGTGTGGGATCGGCGGTTCGACTACGTGCGGGTCGTGAACACGCACAACGCATTTCTCTATGCCGAGCTGATGCGAGAGGAAGGTGTGCCGTCGGAGGCGTTGTCGGTCGTGCGGCTGGCGCCGGCCGCTGGGGTGGTGTCGTGAACGACGGGCGTGGTCACTTCGCCGAGTTGCGGTGTGCGGCGATGGCGATGGTCAGCTACGGATGGCCGGTGTTGCGCGGCACCTATCTTGACGATGGTGGCTGCTGGCGTGGACGTGCCGGCTTGGTGGACTTGCGGCCGATCGATGACGACTGGCAGACGGCATGGACGCGCAAGGCGAGCCAGGTCGCGGCGTGGTGGGCTGAGCAGCCGTACAGCGTGCTCGTCGCGTGCGGGCACGGCGTGGATGGTGTGGAGTTGCCGGTGCAGGCTGGGCCGAAGGTGCTGTGTGCGCTGGACGCGTCGGATGTTCATCCGCCGGCGATGTTGACCCCAGTCGGCACGCTGGTGCTGTTCGTGCAGACCGCACCCGGGCCGCGCCCGTTCTTGGCGTCCGCTTCGTTGCGGCGGCCGGGTCGTGGGCGCCGGTGCCGCCGACTGGGCAGAGCTGTGGTCCCAGGTCGGCACGGTATCGGTGGGTGCTGGGCGCATCACCGTGCGAGCTTCGCTGGGAGTTGCCAGAACTGGCGCGCGTGCACGAGGCGATTAGCGCGGCTGTTCGGAATCCGGCGAATACACGCTTATCTGCGGCATTACTCAAGGTAGGGTGTGCCGTCGAAGTCGAGAAAATGGCGAATTCGACGCCGCTGGGCCGGGGTCATGGGAAGCTCGGTGAGGGTTTTGCGCTCCTGCCAGGCGACTTGCCGTGACTCCGGGCTGGTGGCGACCTCGCCGGCGACCGGGCGCCCGGCGAAGAGGATCGAGAACTCCTGGCGGGTTTCGCCGTCGCTGGTGAACTCGACTACGTTGCGGGGGTTGCTGAAGATCCCCATCAGGGCGGTGATCTCGCAGGTGATCCCGGTCTCTTCGTGTACCTCGCGCTGGGCTGCCTGTAGTGGAGTTTCGCCGACTTCCTGGGCTCCACCGGGAATTGCCCATTGGTCGTTGTCGGTGCGTCGGATCATGAGCAGTTGTCCTGCGTCGTTTACGACCGCGACGGAGACTCCGGGGACTATCCGGGTGGCTCGGGGCGCGTGGGGTCGTCGAAGTAGTCGATCCGCTGCCCGCTCATGCTTCCGCTTCCAGCGACGTCGCGTCGGACCAGATCGACTCGAAGGTCTCGTGGAACAGGTTGACCATGTCACCGCCCGGGACGCGCCGCAGATGCAGGGTGGGCGCGTTGTGCCCGGCGAGGCCGTAGACATGCATGGTGACGATCATGTCGTCATCGGATCGGAAGATCGAGTTGTACAGGCATGTTTCGTGTAGCCGGAACTCGATGCCGTCCAGGCCCCGGAGAGGGCGCAGTAGCGCAAGGACGTTGCGCACTCGCGAGGAGACGACGCCGAGGCCGGTTTCCTCTTCTTCCTCTCGTAAGGCAACAGCTGGCGCGTCGGGGTTGCTGATCAGCAGCCGGGGCCGGACGCCGGCCTCGGCCCGTGGTTCATCGAGTGCAACCCGCGCACCGTCGAGCCCGGCAACGCCGCCGCCGGCGGCGTCGATCTGCCCGCCATGACCATCGCGCTCTCGCGCGGCGACACCCTGCCGGCGCGGGCCCGAATCGGCCAGCCGGGAATACGCATCCGCAGTGCGCTGGCGCTGGCCCTGGGCGGCCGAACACGGAACCCACGGATCCGTCCTCACCTTGCTCGTCGACCTGGCGATCCGGCGCGGCCAACTGGGCCATGCTGCGGAGGTTCTGCCCCCGATCGTCCGCGACCCCTGCAGTGCCATCCCGCTGTTCGCGGCCGCCGCCCGCGTGCTGGCCGACCCGGCACGGACGCTTGCGCTCGCTCGCGGCGCGGTCCACGGCTACTCGATAACACCGGCCGCGGTCGACAAGGTCCGCGCCGCACGGCCATGAGCAGCGCACCTGGGCGCGGCCGCCCGACGGATCATCGTCGTGGACTCGCCGCGTCGGGAGAAGTGCGGTTCCGACCGTGTGCGCCCTTGTTGCGCAGGAGGGCGACGGCCAGTACAGCCATCCACAGCAGGTAGGCGCCGATGTTGATGCGTTCGTACACGCCGAGCCACGGTGTGGGCGCATTGGCGATGATCTGGTCACCGTGCATGCCGGCCAGGGCGCCGAACACGATCGTCACCGCCAGGGTCGTGAGGGAGTAGAAGCGGAACCGCTTGCCGAGTGCGGCGGCGCCGAACCCCATGGCCAACAAGATGGGGAGCACGTTCGCGACGGTCACGATGATGTGCATCGTGTCGGTCGCCGACGCCTCGACCCCACGCATGTGCATCGGGAACACGGGTGCCACCAGATCGATGACGCCGACACCCACCAGCAGCCAGCCGGTCACCCGTAGGGCGCGGTTGCGGCGGGCCAACCACACGGTGCCGATGCCGAACGCGAGCGCCAGCACGCTGTGCACCAGGAGCAGCACGACCATGAGCGGTCTCGATGGGGCGTCGACGGCGGACAACTCGCTCACCGCTTGGTTCGCCGAGCTGTAGCCCTCCCAGCGCATGGCTCCGAACACGTTGGCCATCAGGTAGATCAGGGATGCCGCGATCCCGCAGGCGATCAGGAGCGCCACCGGCGCCGGCGGCGGCGAGCACCCGGCGGCGTCACCGCGCGCTGTCGGCGTCCGTCGAACGAACGTCGCCATTCCTCGCCTCCTCCAGCGCGAGGTCGTCGGGTCCGCGCTTCGACTTCAGCTTCGGGACCGAGACGTTGCGGCGCCTAGGGTCGTTCGCTCGCGACTCCTCGGTCCTTTGCCCCTGCGCTGAGCAGCGCCACGTAGCCTGGGAAGTGGGTCGACATCGCTGGAGCTCGCATCGCTGGACACCGCGCGGGTGGCTGGTCAGACGGGTCGTGCCGGCCCGCGAGTGGCTGGCGCGGTCCAGAGTAGGCGGGTGCCACCGGCGTCCGGCCGTTCGATGGCGCAGGTCCCGCCGTTGCTGGCCGCCCGCTGCTCGAGATTGCGCAGCCCGCTGCGCAGGGTGGTCGCCTCGGGGATGCCGGAGCCGTTGTCGGTGACCTCGGCGGCGACCTCGTTGTCCTGGATGGTGATGGCGACGGCCATGTCGGTGGCACCGGAATGCCGGACGGTGTTGCTGACCGCCTCGCGGATCACGGCCTCGACGTCGTCGGCCAGCTCGGCGGGTAGGCCATCGAGGTCGCCGGCCATGCGCACGGTGGTGCGGATCGGGCTGTCCTGGGTCAGTTCGGTGATGGACTCGTGCAGGATGGTGCGCAGCTTGGCGGTGTCTCTGGTGGCGTTCTGCAGGTCGAAGATCGCGGTGCGGATGTCCTGGATGACCTCGTGGAGCTGGTCGATGTGCTCGCTGAGCCGTTGAGCGACGACCGGGTTCTTGGCCCGCCGGTGGGTGGACTGCATGGCCAGCCCGACCGCGAACAGCCGCTGGATGACCTGGTCGCGCAGGTCGCGGGCGATGCGGTCGCGGTCGGAGGGGACTTCCACCTCGCTGACGGCGGTCTGGGCCTCGGCGTGGCGCAGCGCGAGGGCGGCCTGGTCGGCGAACGAGGCCACGATCTGCGTCTCGGCCTCGTCGAACACTGGTGAACCCGGGTTGCGCACGGTGAGTAGCACGCCCGGCGATGGTGTCGGCCTTGCCCACTGGCAGCGCGAGTGTGGGCCGAACCGGGCCCGTCCTCACTGAGCACCCCGAGTGCGCCGTAGCGGGCGTGGACCAGGTTCATCGCCGCCTCGACGATCCGGCGAGCTGGTCGCGGGCTTCGACGATCTCGCCGATCCGGTCCTGTACCTCCACCAGCAGCGCCCGCAACCGCAACTGCGACAACGTCTCGCTCACCCGGCCCGCAAGCTCGTCGCTCACGCGTGTTCACCTACCCCGACGGCCCAACGTCACCACAGCAAAGTTATCCGGATTACCCGCCGACTCGTACACCAACCAATCGATCGGCTCGTCAGCACATGGCACGCAGGATTTCACTTGATGACGCCCCGGGTGCTACACCGCCGGCTTCGCCGACCGGAGATCATTTCGACCTTCTGGAGGATGAGCGCTGAGCGGATCAAGCGGATTCTCGCTTTGGTGAAGGCGCAGGAGCCGGCTGCGGTGGGCGGCCCGCCCGCGGTGGCGGACCGCCCACCTCCTCAAACGCGGTCATCGCCGAAAACTGCCAGGTCTCGGCCCGATGACCCGCGAGGCGTCAGGCGCGCGTTCCCTCCACGGGGGACGGAGGCGAACACCGCGGCGCCTGACACGTACGACGCTATGCCGTCCCGGCCGACAGCCGCGGCGACCGAATGGCCTGCTCGCCGGGGACCGAAGCCCTCAGCCCCGACAGACCCACCGCTCAGTCGTGGCGACGTTCACCCCGTGCCCGACACTCGCCCCGACCTCGCTGTGGCAGGGCCACAGCGAGGTCGCGGGTCCAGGAAGTTCGGTCGGTCCCTCGGGCCGGTCGGGTCATCCATCACCGCGAACGCGTCGCGGCGTCGACGGCGAGCGCCCGCGCACGGGGCGAGATCGAGGTCGACGGGCGCCTCACGGCGGGTCGAGCTCGATCCTCACGGTGAGAAGGGCGGTGCCGAAGCGGCGGACGAGTTTGGCGTGGCGCTCGTTGCCGAACGAGGTAAGGCGAGCGTCCGGGTCGTCGTCTGCCATCGTCGTTGCCGTGCCTGGTATCCACCGGCGGCCCAAGCGGACCCGCACCCGAGGATGTGCGACGAGGTTGCGCACGTATCCGGCGTGGCGTCCTTGTTCGGCGACCAGCCACACGGTCCGTTGTTCGAGGTGGGCGCCGACGACTGTGTGGCGGCGTTTGCCGGTGACGCGGCCGACGGTCTCGATGAGGATGTGGCCGGGTAGCAGCCCGAAGAATGCCGCGAGCTGTGACGGCGGGTTCAGCACGTACTTCTGGAGCCGGCGGATTCGTGCGCGACGCCGGGCTTGATCATGGTGCTCAGGCAGCTGAGTCATCCCTTGCGTCCTCTCGAGAAACCGCACGCGGCCACTACCGGATGCGCTCCGGGATGTGGTCGAGCGTGTAGAGGACGTGCACCGCGAGCGCGCGCGACTGCTGTTCGGTGAGGTTGGAGTGTTCCTGGATCACCGAGGCCACGCGCTCGAGCCGCTGCCGGTATCGCGGGCTGTGTCCGTCCTCGGGGAGGTTGGCTGCCATGGTTGCCTCTCGTTCGTTCGTCGGGTGACCAGCCTGGTGTTTCCGTCCATTTGTTGTCTGGAGGCGAAGGTCCGTGTTGGCCGGGGCCTCCGGCCCGCCAGGTGAGCCAACGCCCCCTGTGGTGAGGGCCGAAGTCACTTCAAGATCGTAGGATGCGCTTCTACGCTCCGCGAACAACGCGATAGCCGGGCCGCGCACGGGCGCAGGCGGCGGTCGAACTTCGGATGGAGCGTGCGATGGACGAGAGCAAGCGGTGGACCGTGTCGATCGATATCGACGAGCACGACGGCAGGACACGGGCGACCGCGCGACTGCGTACGCGGAACACGGACCATCTGTCGGGGCCGGGCTGGCCCGGCTCAACCCGCGGGACCGCGACGTGCCGGAGATCGGTGACGAGCTCGCCGCCGCCCGGGCACTGTCCGAGCTGAGCCACTGGCTCGTCGATCTCTTCCGTGGATCCGCGTCTGGTCGCGTACGTCACCAGCACGTCGGCCATGACCTCACCGTCCTTTCGGCGTCGCCAGCCGTCTCAGCCGGGGCGGCGGCGGTCACCGAGTCGGGGCTCAGAGCAGCCAGCGCGCGCGCCGTACCAGGCGTTCCCAGGCCCGGCCCAGCCCCCAGGTGTGGCCGGCGTAGGCAGCCGCGCAGGCGATCAGGGCGAGTGCGTAGATGATGTGGTAGTCCACGACCGGGTTGGTCGAGTCGGTGGGATCCCCGGTGAACCCGAACCGGGCGGGTGGCCACTCCGCCGCCCACATGCCCAGCAGCATGAGCGTGCCGGTCAGCGCCGAGATGCGCAGCCCGATGCCGAGCATCACGGCCAGCCCGATGCCGGCCAGGCCGACCATGAACAGCCAGTCCGCCCAGGGCGCGCCCGCCCAGCCGGCGAACATCTCCCGCAGCGGGCCCGCCTTCAGATGGCCGAGGTAGCCCCGGGTCGGCGAGCCGCCGGCCAGCCACGCCTGTGGGGCCGTGGTGTGGTAGCCCAGGCCGAACAGCTTGTCCAGGAAGGCCCACAGGAACACGAAGCCGATCCCGATGCGCATCAGGGCCAGCGCCCACCCGCCGGGCGGGCGTCGGGTGGCGGTCGTACTGGTCGGCTTGGGGTTCGGCTCCCGGCGGACGGAGTGCCGACCGGGCTCGATGGTCTCCTCGTGCTGTTGGACTGTCATCGTGATCCTCCGAATCGGGAACGAGCGTTGTCACCGACAGCGTCGCGTCGCTCGCGGGTGGGAGGTACCGGCGAAGGTCCCGTCCTGGTGGGGCACTCGATCCCTCGGCGCCGGCTACCTGACCACGGCGACCGGGCATCGGGCGTGGTGGAGCAGGGCGCGGCTGACCGAGCCGAGCAGCAGCTCGGCGAAGCCGCCGTGTCCCCGCGCCCACCACGACCATGGCGGCGATCCGTTCGGCGGTGCGGCCTCAGCCGGGTGAGGCGGTGCCGGTGCTCAGCGGGCCGTGGTCGTGCCAGCCGTAGATCGCGGTCACCGGGGCGCGTGACCTGTACGCGGGCACCGGGCCGGTGGCGTCGGTGTACTTCGACCTGCGCGCCGGCGGGGACCAGGTCTGCGCCCGCTGGCACGCGGTCGCCGAGGCGCTGTCTCGCCAGAGGTCGGCCGTGGGTTGGTCGGGGTGGTACGGGCCGGCATCCTCGCCGATGACACCGTCTCGGCGGGCATGGCGTGGTACGGCCCGGCGCCCGCCGACCTCGCGCTCGAACCCGAGCCGTTGCGCGGGCTGGGACGGGGTGGCCGAGGCATGGCGCCTTGCCACGCGCGCCGCGTTGGGCGCGGGCGTGCGGGTTCACGTGCTCCCGACCGACACCGCGTGGGAGATCGTCCCGGAGGGGATCGCGACAGTGTGCCGTCACCCCGCGTGTCAGGGCGGTGCCAGGCGGCCGGCGTGGGTGAAGCGGCTTGCGCGCCGGTGCTGTCGGTGGCTCTGGTCTCGGCGTCGTGTCGTCGGGCGCGCGGCGGGTGTTTCGGTGAAGAAGTGGCGTTTGGCCAGCTCGACCAGCAGCAGGTAGACCACCACGAGCGCGCCCAGGGCGAGGAAGAACACGACCGGGGGCGTGACGAACCCCAGGGCACCGCTCACCGGGGACAACGGCAGCAGGATGCCGATCAACACCACCGAGGCGGTGGCGGCCGCGAGCGCGATGCTCGGCCTGCTGTGCACGAACGGGACGCGGCGGGTTCGGATCGCGAAGATCACGAGGGTTTGGGTGGCCAGGGACTCGATGAACCATCCGGAGCGGAACAGCTCGGGTCCGGCGTGGAAGATCCCGAGCATGACCCCGAAGGTGACGAAGTCGAACAGGGAGCTGATCGGCCCGAAGAACAGCATGAACCGGCGGATCATCCGCAGGTCCCAGTGCGAGGGCGCGCGCAGCTGTTCGGGGTCGGCCCGGTCGGTGGGGATGGCGAGCTGGCTGGTGTCGTAGAGCAGGTTGTTGAGCAGGATCTGCGACGGGAGCATCGGCAGGAACGGCAGCACCGCCGAGGCGGCGGCCGCGCTGAACATGTTTCCGAAGTTGCTCGACGTGCCCATCAGCACGTACTTGATGGTGTTGGCGAAGATCCGCCTGCCCTCGGCGATGCCGCCGGCGAGCACGCCGAGGTCTTTCTCCAGCAGCACCACGTCGGCGGCGTCCTTGGCGACATCGGTGGCGGTGTCCACGGACAGCCCGACGTCGGCCGCGTGCAGCGCCAGCGCGTCGTTCACCCCGTCGCCGAGGAACCCGACGTCGCGCCCGTGGGTGCGCAGCAGCCGCACCAGCCTCGCCTTCTGTTCGGGGGAGACCCGGGCGAAGATCGTTGCCGAGGCGGCCTCGACGGCCAGGTGCTCGTCGTCCATCGTCTCGATCTGGGCGCCGGTCAGGGTGCCTCCGGATGCCAGGCCGAGCTCGGCGCAGACTCGTTCGGCCACCAGTGGGTTGTCCCCGGTCGCGATCTTGACGGTCACGCCCAGCCTGGCCAGGGTGCGCAGGGCATCCGCGGCGTCGGCCTTGGGCCGGTCGGAGAACACCAGGAAACCGGCCAGGTCGAGGTCGCGCTCGTCAGCGGTGGTGACGGTGCGCAGTCCGGAGGCCGGCCGGGTGGCCACGGCGATGACCCGATCGCCGGCGGCGAACCTCGCGTGCAGGGTGGCGGCCGTCCCGTCCGGCACCGACGGGCAGCGGGCCAGCACCGACTCCGGCGCGCCTTTCACCACGAGCAGCGGGCCGGCGTCGGCGCCGACCGTGAGCGCGGAGGTCATGCGGCGCTCGTGGTCGAAAGGGACCACCATGAGCCGCCGTCGATGTGGGTCCGGGCGGCGGTCGGTGGCGCGCCACAGCGCGGCGTCGATCGGGTTGGCCCCGGCCACGCCGTCGGTCTCGGTGGCCAGCAGGCCGAGGCGGAACACCTCGTCGCTTGGTGTCCCGTCCGGGCTCAGCGCGGCGGTGAAGTCGATGCGGCCCTCGGTCAGGGTGCCGGTCTTGTCGGTCACCAGCACGTCGAGGTCGCCGAGGTCCTCGATGCACACCAGCCGTTTGACCAGCACCCGCCGCCGCGCCAGCCGGCGGGAGCCGGTCGCCAGGCTGGTGGCGACCACCGCCGGCAGCAGTTGGGGCGTGATGCCCACGGCGATCGCCAGTGCGAACAACAGCGAGTCCAGGAGCGGGCGGGACAACAGCAAGTTGATCATGAAGACGAACGAGGTGAGCACCACCGCCACCTGCAACAGCAGCTCGGAGAACCGGCGCAGCCCGGCCTGGAACTCGGTCTCCGGCTGCCGCTGTCCCAACTCGAGCGCGATCCGCCCGAACTCCGTCCGGGCGCCGGTGGCCGCCACCACCCCGAGCCCGCCGCCGGCCCGCACCACGGTGCCCATCAGCGCGCAGCAGCTCAGCTCGGCCAGTTCGGCCCGTTCGGCGACCGGGTTGGCGCCCTTCACCGCCGCCGAAGTCTCGCCGGTCAGGACGCTCTCGTCGCACTCCAGGCCGGTCGCCTCGAGCAGCCGGACATCCGCCGGCACCACCGCGCCCATCCGCAGGCGCACCACGTCCCCCGGGACCAGCTCGGTCACCTCCACCTCGACGAACGCGCCGTCCCGCAGCACCGGCGTGGTGTGGCGAACCCGCGTGTGCAAGGCCTCGGCGGCGCGCTCGGCGCGATACTCGTTGACGAACCCCAAGCCGACGCTCGCCACCAGGATCACGGTGATGATCACCGCGTCGGTGTGCTCGCCGAGGAAGTACGACACGACTGCGGTGACCAGCAACAGCACCAGCAGAGCGCTGCGCAGCTGGCGGACCAGCACGGCCAGCGGCCGCGCCCGGTGGCTGCGCACCGCGTTCGGGCCGACCGTCTCGCGCCGCGCCGCCACCTGAGCCGTGGTCAACCCCGAGGGGGTGGTGTCCAGCTCGGCCAGTGCGTGCTCGACCGACTGCGCGGCCGCCCGGCGAATCGGTACGCCCGGTGGGCTCGACCACGCCGGGGTCGCCTCGACGGTCATCCGTGCTCTCCCCACCGCATCAGGCCGGGCACCCCGGGGACGCTCCTCCCGGCACGGCCACGACAGCTCCGATGCTCGTCTCGCGCTCCGCCTGGCCACAGGGTCACAAGTCCCGCCGGGCCAGGACCGGCGGTCTCGGCGGCTGTCGCGCCGGGCGTGACGGAGAATGACTCCGTGCGGGTGCTCTCCGAGTCGCGGCTGGCGGCGATCTTGTCGGGCGTGCCGGGGATGCCCCGGGTGGTGGTGAGCGGCAACTTCGCGACCCCGGAGCGGGCGTTGGCGGTCCTGGACACCGCCGTGGCCGAGTACCGGTTGTTCGTCCTCAACGCGCAGCGCGGCATCCCCGACCGGGACGGGGTGATCCTGGAGAGCCCGTTCATCGGTCCCGGCATGCGCGGGAAGCGTGGGCTGCGCTACTTCCCCTCCCGGCTGTCTCTGGCACCCGCCCTGCTCGCCCAGACGCTGCCGCCGGACATCGTGCTGCTGCACACCTCGACGCCCGTGGACGGCACCGTGTCGCTCGGCACCGAGGTCAACATCCTGCCCGCCGCGGTGGAGGCTGCCCGCGCCCGAGGTGGACTGGTCATCGCTCAGCTCAACCCTCGGATGCCCTACACCTACGGCGACGCCGTGCTGGCGACCGAGGAGATCGACCACGCCATCGAGGTGGACGCGGCGCTGCCCAGCCCGGTCCCGCGCCCGCTCGGCGAGGTCGCCCGGCGCATCGGTGAGCGGGTGGTCGACCTGGTGCCGGACGGGGCGACCCTGCAGCTGGGCATCGGCGCCGTGCCGGACGCGGTGCTGGCCGCGCTGACCGGCCGGCGCGACCTGGCGGTGTGGTCGGAGATGTTCAGCGACGGCGTGCTCGGCCTGGACAAGGCCGGCGCGCTGCACCCGGACACTCTCATCACCGCGTCCTTCGTGTTCGGCAGCGCCGAGCTCTACGACTGGGTGGATCGCAACCCCAGGGTGCGCATGCTGCGCACCGAGAAGACCAACGACCCCGGGCTGATCGCCCGCCAGCCCAGCCTCGTATCCGTGAACAGCGCGCTGCAGGTCGACCTGTTCGCGCAGGCCAACGCCAGCCGCGTGCACGGGGCGATCTACTCCGGGTTCGGCGGCCAGACCGACTTCGTCGTCGGCGCGCTCCACTCGCCGGGCGGCCGGGCGATCATCGCGCTGCCGTCCTGGCACGCCAAGACCGACACCTCCACCGTGGTGCCTAGGCTGGCCGGGCCAGTCACCTCGTTCCAGCACAGCTATCTCATCAGCGAGCAGGGCAGCGCCGCCATCTGGGGGCATGACGCGGCCAGCCAGGCCCAGCAGATCGTCGACCACGTGGCCCACCCGAGCGCCCGCGCCGCGCTGCGCGAGGAGGGTCGCCGGCTGGGCTTCCCGCTGACCTGATCGGGCCTGGTCACCGATCGCATCGTCGAGCGCGCGGAACCGGGCGGTATCCGCCTGCCCTGGACCGCGCCCGTACCCCAAACTCCGCACGCCTGACCAGACTCGGGCTCTCGGCCGCCTGTGCTGCTCCGGCGGCGCCGCGACCGCGGTGGTGGTCCCTGGGCTGGACGTTGTGGGACCTCGGACTCTAGGTGCGCCTCGGCCGCGCGGTGTTGTGTGGGACGGCCGGGTGAGACGGGCGAGTTGCGGGAGGTGGCGGCGGGATGGGTGATCTCAGCGAGGCCCAGGTTGTCGGGGCGCTGGTTGAGGAGGTGGCGCGCGTTCCAATGCTGGCCGCGCTGCCGTCCGCCGAGCAGGTGCTGATTTCTCGGGCGGCGCGGACGGTGAGCTTCGCCGCGGGGCGGCGGCTGTTCTCCGAGGGGCAGCCGGCTCAGGGGTGCTGGTTGGTTCGGACCGGTCACGTTGCCCTCGACGCGCACGTGCCGGGTCGGGGCGCGGTCGTGGTGCAGGTCCTCGGGCCTGATCAGGTGCTGGGCTGGTCGTGGCTGGTTCCGCCGTATCGGTGGCACTTCGGGGCCACCGCGATCGAGGCCACCAGGGCGATCGAGCTGGACACCGTGCAGCTGCGCGCGCTCGCGGAGCAGGATCCCCGGTTCGGGCATCGCCTCACGTTGATGCTGTTCGAGGAACTGCTGGGACGGTTGCAGGCCACCCGGGCGCGGCTGTTGGAGCTGTACCAGGGCGCGAACGGTCAACGCTGAGGGAGGACGACGTGGGAACGGGTCCGGGTTGGCTGTGGTTGATGGTGCTGGTACCGACGGGTGTCGCCCTGAGCGCGATCGGCCTCGAGCTTCTGGAGAACCTCCTCGTGTCCGGTCGCCCATCGACCGAGGCCCCGGAGCCGGCGGCTGGCGCGGGAGGGGCATGACGTGCAGGTGCTGATGGTCGGGGCGGGTGGACCTGCGGATCCACCCGGTCCCGATCGCGGGTTAACGGCCGAAGCCGAGCAGGTCCTTGTTGATCCCGTCGGCCACCTTGAGCTGACGCCCGGTGATGATCTCGATGCTGATCGCGATGATGTGCGCGGTGCGGTCCGGCGCCCAGGGCTCGGGCATGGTCTCGGAGAGCACAGCCAGGCGCGCCGGATCGGTGATCTCGTGGGTACGGCCGATCGCGACGACGCTCCAGCCGGTCCAGGTGCTCGGGTCGATCTCGTCGACCTCGAACGCGGCGACCGACCGGCGCAGCGCGGCCGCGAGCTTGGCGCCGCCCGCGGTGCGAAAGATGATCTGACGGTCGTCGAGCGCGAAGTTGACCGGCTGGATCGCGGGCAGGGCCGACTCGTTGAACACGACCCGGCCGATCCGCGCCTCGCCCAGCAGCCGTAGGCACTCCTCTCCGGTGAGCTCTGTCAGGTCCCGATTGCCGTTCATCAGTCGCCCCTCGTCAACGTTGCTGATCGATTCTTGGGAGGCGACAACGGGTCTTCCTAGGGTCGAAGGTCCTGGCTGCGCCCGGCGGGCGCCGACCCGCGGGTGACGCGCCGTTCAGCCCGGCGCGCCCGGCGCCGGTGGGGCGCATGCCCCGGAGCAGGATCACCGCCCACAGCACCATGCCCGCCGTGAGCAGGACCTGCCAGCGCCGGGTGCACCACCAGCGCGACGGCCTGAACCCAGCCCTTGCTGACCAACGGACGCGCCGTATGGCGCGACTCTGTCCAAGGTCACCTCGGAACCGGGGCCTTGGCCCTTATGGGTACCGGCCGTTCGAGGCTTACCGAACCCCCGGGGCGGCGGCACACTCCGGTGAGGAGGTGGCGAAATGTCGTCGGGGACCCTATCGGAGTAGGGGCCGCGTTCCACTGGTTCGGGTCGCCGCTTTCGGCGGACCGAATCGGCTCACGGTTGTCGAGGAGCCAGCGCCGGAACCCGCGCTGGGGGAGGTCCGTGTTCGTACCGTTGCGGTCGGAGTCAGCTTCGCGGACGTGTTGATCCGGGAAGGCAGCTATCCCGGAGGCCCGGTCCCTCAGCGGCGTCGCCACCGGCGCGTTCTCGGTGGCTGTGACGAGCCGGTTTCGTGGTCCAGGCCGACCCTGAACCTGTTTCCTAAGTCCCTATCGCCCGACTACGCGGACGGGCGAGGGTGGGGCGAGCGTGATCCCTGACCGCCGACGCACATGTGGAGGTCGTGCAGTGTCTGCACCAGCATCGCCCACCGGGTCGAAGGCCGGTTCGCCGAGCAGCGATTGGGAGTTTCGCCGGCAGGCGGTTGCCGAGCGGTTGTTGACCGCGTTGGAGGACGTGGTGTGGCGGTACCGAGCGCCGAGCCCGGGTGGGCTGCCGCCCGGGCTTGTTGCCGAGGCGGTGACCGCGGAGGTGGCACACCATCTGCTGGTGGCTCGGGACGCGCTGCGCCAACTGCCCCTCGCCGACTAGGTCGCACGCTGTGTAACGGGCGTGGTCACCAGAGCTGGCCGAGGGCGTGCGGATCGCGCGGGGCCTCGGTGACGTACCAGGGGCCGTCGGGTGGCGCGGTGACGGAGTCGGGACCGGCGACGATGACCGGAGCCGGGCTGTGGCGCAACACCGCCCTGCTGGTCGAGCCGAGCAGCGCTCTGGCCGCCGGCCCGCGTCGGCGGCTGCCGGTGACGATCACTTCGGCGCGGCCGCCGAGCTCCAACAGCGCCTTCTCCGGTGGCCCGGAGGGGAACCGCCAGCCGACGGTCACTGCCGGGTACCGCCGTGACCATCCGGCCAGGTGATCGGCCAACGCTTGCCGGCCACCGTGGTGTCGGTCGTTGCCTCCCGGCCCGGGGTGGTGGGTGTGCACCACGGCGAGCTCCCAGCCGCGCCGGTTGGCCAGCTCGAAGGCGACCTCGACGGCGGGTGCGTCCGCAGGCAGGGTGCTCAGGCCGAGTACGACCAGCGGGTCCGGGCGGCGCGTCGGTGGCCATCGGCGAACCCCGACGACCGGGCACCGGGCTTGGCCGCTGACCTGCAGGGTGGTGGAGCCCAGCAAGATGTCGTCGAGCCCGCCGCTGCCGGTCATGCCCAGGACGAGCAGTGCCGCCGACGCGGATGCGCTGGTCAGCGCGGGTACCGGGTCGCCGGCGAGCACCACCGGGCTGACCCGTATCGCGCCGGCCTGGCCGGAGGCCTCGGCATTGGCCTGGCTGATGATCGATCGGGCATGCCCGATGCCGACGGGCGGGCCGGCCGCCGGGCGGGGGTTCGGGGCGGCGTGCGCGATGGCCAGCACGCCGCGGCGCGAGGCCGCTTCTTCGGCCGCCCACCGGACCGCGGCCAGCGCGTGTTCCGAGCCGTCCACGCCGACCATCACGGCGCCGTCGGGAATCTCGGTGGACATCGGCTGCTCGTTCATGGCCGCCACGTTTCGGTCGGGCCGCTGTTGGCGGCGGTGGGCAACAGGACCGACCGGAGGTCGCGCCGGTCGGTGACGGGCAGCTCGCCGGCGTGGCTGGCGGGCCAGCCGATGCGCAGGATCAGCTGTGGGTACTCCGGCGCCGGCAGTATCCGGCCGCGGATGGTGCGGCGGGTCGAGGAGATCTCGATGGCCTGGCTGAGCGGGGTGGTGGCCAGCCCGAGGTTGGTGGCGGCGAGCAGGGCGGCGCTGGTGGCCTCCCCGGCGCGGAGCCGGTCCACGGGCTCGTCATGGGCGCAGGTGACGATCAGCAGCTCGGCGGCGTCGTCGGCGGGACCGCTGCCGGCGGGTAGCGGAGGCTGCCTGAGCTGGGCACGGGGGAACAGTCGTAGCGGGGAGCCACCCGTCGCGCCGACCGGTGGGGCGGCCACACTCGCCGCGGAGATGCCGTCGCGTGCGCCCGCGTGCCGGCGGGTCCATAGCTGGAGCTCGGCGCTGTAGCCGGGGGCGTTGCGCTGTTCGCGGGCGGCGTCGGCCAGCGCGCGGGCCAGCCGCTCGCGGGTGTCCGGGTTGGTGATCGGGTGCAGGTTGGTTCCCTGGCGGCGGGCGTGTTCGGCGATCGCCCGGAGCATCCGGGGAGGAACCGGCCGACGGCTCATCCGGCGTCGGTCGGTGCGGCGTCGATGGATGGCGCCGAACAGCGCCGCCTCGGCCGGGTCGCCCGGGCCGGGGCGGATCGTGACGGTGGCCAGGTGCCCTTCGTGGTCGGGGTCGGGGAACCTGTCGACGGTCACCGCCAGATGCTGTGCGGCCAGCGCGACGCGCAGGTGGTGCAGCGCGGCGCCGCAGCTGAGCAGCAGGTCGCGCCGGTCCGGGTCGGTCCAGGACAGGTGTCGGGTCCAGTCGGCGTGCAGTTCCACCGAGCCGGCGCGGATCCGCCACCGCCACGGCTGGGTGTTGTGCACCGACGGGGCGCGCACCGCGTGCTCGAGCGCCGCGACCAGGTCCACGGTCGGGCTCATCTCTGACTCCGTCCCTCGACTCCTGCGGGTGTCGTGTCCAGGATCCGGGCCGAGGACCGGCTCCGGCAGGGGCGTAAGACCCGACTCGGGGGCCATTCGGCATGAGTCGGAGGCTCTCCACGAAAGAGCTGGCTGGGATGTCGAGATCGCCCGAAGCGCCGCGCCGTCGGGAGAGCTACCCGCTGGCCGCGGAGGTGGTGACCCAGTGCCCTTGGCCGGGTCGGGCGTGACGAAGAGGCTGCCGGCGTGACCATCGGTATCGAGCGCGGGGCCAAGCTGACCGCACCCGAGGATGTGGTGCTCCCGGATCTCGATGGCGCGGCGTCGGCCGAGCGGCTCCGATCCTGGTTGTGACCGGCGCCCCTCTGCCGTTCCGCCGAACCGATCCTGATCCGCTGCCGGTATCCGCAAGGTCAGGACGCCGGCGGCCGAGCCGCGGACTGGTGCGCGGTGTTGTAGGCGAGGGTGCCCCGGGCGTGGTCCAGCGAGCGTCGCGCCAGGACGAGGTGCTCGCGGGCGTGGCCGAGGTGGGCGGTCACCGTGGGTCTGGCGGCCACCTGCTGGCGTGCCTGGTCGGAGAGCTTGTCCATCAGCAGCGTCATCGATATCAGCTGGGTCATGGTTGACAGCGCGGCGGCGTCCTGGCCAGGTTCGCGGGCGGTGGGCTTGTCGGCCAGGTCGAGCCGGTCCGTCATGGTGATCGTCATCGTGTGCCTCCTCGGGGTTCTCAGGATGGCGTGTCGTGGATCACATTCGACAGGGTCGACGGTCGCTTCCGGGTCGAGCTTTCGTCCCGGAGGGCGACCGTTCTGACCGGGACCCTGGGCACGGGCGGCCGGGACCTTCGGCTCCCGGCACTCAGTGGCGTGGGTTGGGAGCGCCGTCAACGTGGCAGGCGCTGTCGCCGGGCACCACCAGGACCGGGCAGCGGGCGTTGCTGATCAGGTCAGCGAGCGGCGAGCCGACGAGGTTGCCCAGGCTCGGCCCTCGCACCGAGCGGCCGAGCACGAGCAGCCGTGCGCGATGAGCGCAGGCGAGCAGGGCGGGAACCGGGTCGTCCTCGATCACGAGCTGGCGCACGTCGACGGTCGGGTGTCTGGCCGACCAAGCCGAGACCGCAAGATCCAGCTCGCGTGTCACCCGCTCGGACGCGGCGTCGAACAGGGCCAGGTTGTCGGCGGAGGGCACCCCGAGGTCGACGGTGTCGTTGCACCAGACGCGCACCGCGTCCAGCGGCGCCCCGCGCAGCTCGGCCTCGGCGAACGCGAGGTCGATGACCACCTCGGCGGTCCACGGGGTGACGCCCAGCATCACCGCGGCCGTGTCGGGGCACGCCAGCTCATGGCGGGGCACCGCGACGAGCGGGCAGTCGGTCTCGGCGGCCAGCGCGGGCGTGTCCGCCGCGCCGGCCGCGACCACCAGCAAGCCCGCGTCCGCGGCGAGCTCACGCGCGTCCGCGCCGTAGGACCGGGCGGGGACGGCGCGCGCCGGCACGCCCGGCGCATGTGCACGGATGATGCCCATCGAGGCGGCAAAGGCCGCGCCCGCGGCCGGTTCCTGGACCGTGTCCGAAACGCTGACCAGCAGCGGGACCGATCGCAGCACGGCCGCGTCGGCCGCCCACCTGGCGACCGCCCCGTCGGCCGCCGGCGAGCTGGTGATCACCAGCACCACCGGGCCGGCCAGCCACCTGTCGGTGGTGGTGCGCTGTTGAGCGAGACCCTCGGACATGTGGACCTCTCTCGGTTGGTGAGGAGGCCGGGGTGGCTGCTCCCGTGACAGCCACCCCGGCCGATGCCATCCGTCCGCTCCCCAGCGACTGGTGGCGGGTCCAGCCATCGGCGTCGGACGATCGGGCGAGCCCCAACGCCGTGAACCCGCTCGCCCGATCGCCCTTCTCCCGACCGCCGAGGGGGTGGCGGTCGAGACCGCTGCCGGCTCGGTTGTTCTCCGTTCGCCGACGTGGACAAAGCATGCGCGCGGCGCGCGGCCGCACACAGGGTTGAAGGTCACGTCCCGCGAGCCGAAAGACCCTGCCGGTACGGAGGGGGTGTGGGCCGCGCGCTACGACGCTGACCTCGGGGGACTCAGCGCCGCCTCGCCGGTCGCCGGCTCGTGGCCGGCGACCGGGCCAGCACGGCAGTGCCGGTCAGCGCGATGCACAGCGCGAGCAGGCACGGCAGCTCCCAGCCGGGTCGGACGTCGTCGCCGAGCAGCACCACGCCCGCCGTGCCGGGCAGGACGACCTCGGTCACGCTCAGTACGGCGAGCACGGCGCCCGCGTTGCCGATCGCCAGCGCCCACAGGTAGAGCAGCGTGCCCGCCAGGCCGAGCGCGCCCAGCAGCCAGAAGCTCGGCTCCCGCGCCAGGTTGCCGAGCTCGTCCACGGACCCGAACCGGACGTTCAATGCCCTCGCCAGCACGGCGGCCGTGCCGAAGCAGCCGCCCGCGAGCAGCGTGGCAACCAGCCACAACCGGGTGCGCAGCCAGAACGCACCGAGCACCACGCCCACCGCCAGGACGGCCAGCAGCACCGGGATGACGCCGGTGGGGGGATGCGGCGCCCGCTCGGGAGCGGCGCTGGCGGCGATCACGGCCAGGCCCACCACGGTGGCCACCGCGGCGGCTACGTCGCGGGCGCGGGTGGCCGAGCCGAACGCGCGCCCGCCGGCCAACACCGTGATGGCGACCTGCTCGGCCACGATCGCCTGAACCGCGAAGATCGGCAGGAACCGCAGCGCCGTCAGCGACAGCAGCCAGCCCAGCACGTCCAGCGCCAGCCCGAGCAGGTAGGGCACGACCGCCGGTCCTCGGCGTGTGGACCAGTTCGCCGCGCCGGCCGCCTCCAACAGTGCGGCCGCGCTGTTGGCCACGGCGGCGAATGCGGCGAGCGCCATCCCCAGAAGGACCATTGCCCGCTGTCAGCGCCGGGCCGGCACGCGGTACCGGGCCACCGAACCGAGCGGCGTCCGCGTGCTGGTCGTCATCGTCGTGTCCTCATTCGGTGTCCGTGTCGCGCCCGGCGTGGTGGCCATCTGACCGGGTGGCGGCCGGCCCGATGCAGAGCGGGAAGGCCTCGGCGGGCCGGACGTTCGTCCCCGTGTCCTCGACGTGGGCGCTAAGACCGTCCGGCCGGGGTATCGCTGCCCTGTGTCGGCCGCGGGCTGCCCCGGTGGACTGGAGCCATCAGGGTGTGAGGAGCTCGCGGTGGGCAACACGGGATGGGCCGTGCGCCGGTGGACCGCCTGGTCAGATGGGTGGCGTTCGTTCGGTGAGGCCGGCTTCGCGGTTGCCGCGGCGGTGGCGCTGGTGTCGGGCGGCGCCGCGTGGCTGCTCGGGTGGCGGGGTGTCGCGGCCGGGTGCTGGGACGCTGGCACGCTCGTCGCGGTGGTGCCTGCGCTCGCGTGGGTGATCGGGGCGCTGCGTCGGGGGCGGGCCGGGGTGGACCTGATCGCGGTGGTGTCGTTGGCCGGCGCGTTGTTGGTGCACGAGTACCTGGCCGGCGGGCTGATCGCGGTCATGCTCGCCGGTGGTCACGCGCTGGAAGCCGCCGCCGAACGGCGCGCCGCGCGTGACCCTGACGGCGCTGCTGTCCCGTGCCCCTCGGACCGCGCGGCGGCGCGTTGGTGACGAGGTCACCATCGTGCCGATCGCCGAGGTCGTCGTCGGTGACCTGGTCGTCGTCGGTCCTGGCGAGGTGGTCCCGGTCGACGGGCGGGTCGAGGGCGGGGCGGCGGTGCTGGACGAGTCGGCGTTGACCGGGGAGCCGTTGCAGGTCGAACGGGCGGCCGGGGAGCCGGTGCGCAGCGGCGTGGTCAATGCCGGGTCGGCGTTCGAGCTGCGCGCGAGCGCCACCGCGGCGGACAGCACCTACGCCGGGATCGTGCGGCTGGCGCGGCAGGCCAGCGCGCAGGGCGCTCCGCTGGTGCGGCTGGCCGACCGCTACGCCGCGTGGTTTCTGCCGTTCACGCTGGTGGTCGCGGCGGGCGCCGGCGTGCTGAGCGGGTCGGCGGTGCGCGCGGTGGCGGTGCTGGTGGTCGCCACCCCGTGCCCGTTGCTGTTGGCCGCCCCGGTGGCCATCGTCTCCGGCCTGGCCAGGGCGTCGCGGCTCGGCGTGGTGGTCCGTGACGGCGCGGCGCTGGAGAACCTGGGACGGGCCACCACCCTGGTCATGGACAAGACGGGGACGTTGACGGTCGGGCATCCGGCGGTCCTCGACGTCCTCACCGCGCCGGGCTGGACGGGCACCGAGGTGCTGCGGCTGGCCGCCTCGGCGGACGTGCTGTCCCCGCGCGTGCTGGCCGAGGCGGTGGTGGCCGAGGCGCGCGCCCGAGGCTTGGACCTCACCGTGCCCACGGACGTGGTCGAAGGCCCGGGCCGGGGCGTCACCGCTGATGTCGGTGGCCGGCGAGTCGAGGTGGCAGGCTGCCCGATGAGGTGGCGGACGCCGGCTGGGCGCGCGCCGCGGTGAACCGGGCCGCCCTGGACAACGCCGCGATCGCCTGGCTGAGCGTGTCCGGTGAGCCGGCCGGCGCGGTGCTGCTGCGCGACCCGCTGCGCCGGCAGGCGCCCCGCACGCTGCGGCGGCTGCGCGCGGCCGGGCTGGGCCGGCTGGTCATGCTCACCGGTGACCGGCGCGAGCCGGCCCAGGAGATCGCCATCGGGCTCGACGAGGTGCACGCCGAGCAGGACCCGGCCGACAAGGTCGCGTCGGTGCGTGCCGAGGGCCGGCGCGCGGCCACCGTAATGGTCGGCGACGGCGTGAACGACGCGCCCGCCCTGGCCGCCGCGACCGTCGGCGTGGCCATCGGCGCGCGCAACGCGACCGCCTCCACCGAGGCCGCCGGCATCGTGCTGGCCACCGACCGGCTGGACCGGCTGGCCGACGCGATGGACATCGCCCGCTGGTCCCGGCGCATCGCCGTGCAGAGCGCCACCGTCGGCATGGGCCTGTCCCTGCTGGCCATGGGCGTCGCTGCGGTCGGCTGGCTGCGGCTGCTGCCGCACGAGCGCGCCGAGGAGACCGAGCTCTACCCGGCACCGGCCGATCCGTTGGGCGGCCCGGAGGCCACCGCCACCATGAGCCGCACGCACGCCGAGATCGAGCGGCTGACCAACCGGATCGGCGCCCACCTCGCGCTCGCCCGCGCGGCCGGCGAGGTGCCGGCCGGCCAGCTCGACGACCTGCTCGCCTGCCTGTACGGCCTGCACACCGTGCTGCGCCTGCACTTCCTGCAGGAGGAGGAGAGCTACTTCGTCCTGGCCGGTGACGAGGCGCCCGAACGATCACCGGGCGTTTGTTGACGAGGTCCCCGGCGAGGCGGTGACGAACGGCCCTGCCAGCCCCGAGGGCCGACGAGCAGCCTCGATGGTGTCAGTGATGTCGATCGTGAGGAGGCTAGTGTGGCGATGTTGGCGCGCCGAGCGCGTACTACGGATCTGAGCACCTGGTTCGACGAGTGGATGCGGTCGCTGCCGATGCGCAGGCCGTTCGGGTTGGCCTGGGATTGGCCCGGCGAGGACCTGATCCGGGTCGATGAGTACCGCGACGGTGAGACGATCGTGGTCCGGGCCGAGCTGCCGGGCATCGAGCCGGACAAGGATGTCGAGCTGACCGTGTCGGAGGGCATGCTGCGGATCGACGCCGAGCGTCGGATCGAGGAGCAGTCCAAGGACAAGGGGTACGTGCGGCACGAGCTGAGCTACGGCCGGCTCACCCGCACGCTGCCGCTGCCCGAGGGCGTCGTGGAGTCGGACATCCGCGCGAGCTACAAGGACGGCATCCTCGAGGTCCGGGTTCCAGTTCCGGCCGCCGTGGCCGGCCGCGAGCCCACCAAGATCGCTATCAACAAGGGGAAGTGACGGGTCCGGAGACCCAGGATGCGGCCGGTCGCCGGTTCTTGGCGGCCGGCCGCGTCGCGAGCGGTTCCTCGGCGGGGCCGAAAGTCCTCGCGGTTCGGGCCGTGCGCCGCTGTCCGCCCGCCGGCGCCGATGCGACGGTCGGGTGCAAGAGCGGTGATGGAGGAGACACGATGCCGTCTTCGATGGTGGGGCGACCGGTTGTGGTCGGGGTCGATGGTTCGCCGGCGGCGCTGGCCGCGGTCCGGTGGGCGGCCGAGGAGGCGCGTCGTCGCGGGCTGGCGATGCGTCTGGTCAACGCGTTCAGCTGGTCGGACGTGCTGCCCGTGGACGACGCCGTGGGGCCGGGAGGCCACCGGGAGATGATGCTGCGGCTGATCCGTGACCAGCTCGGCGCGGCCTCGGCGGTGGTCGAGCGGATCGCCCCCGAGGTACGGGTCGAGCGGGACGTGGTGGACGGCCACCCGGTGCCGGTGTTGCGCGGCGAGTCCGAGGGCACCGCGATGCTGGTGCTCGGTGGCCGCGGCCGAGGCGGCGTGCTGGGGCTGCTCGTCGGGTCGGTGGCGGCGTCGCTGGCCGCGCACGCCGCCTGCCCGGTCGTCGTCGTTCGGGGGACCGAACGGGATCGCTCGTCGGCGGAGCTCCCGGTGCTGGTGGGTGTCGACGGCTCGCCGGACAGCGAGGCGGCCGTCGCGTTCGCCTACGAGGCCGCGTCCGTGCGCGGCGTACCGCTGGTAGCCGTGCACACCTGGTCCGACCTGATGTTCGACTCCCGGGTGTCACCGCTGATCGACTGGGAGGCCCTCGAGACCGGCGAGCGGGAGCTGCTGGCCGAGCGGCTGGCCGGGTGGACCGAGAAGTACCCCGACGTCCACGTCCAGCGGCTGGTGCTGCGCGGCCTCGCGGCGCACACCCTGGTCGACCATGCCGACCGCGCGCAGCTGCTGGTGGTGGGCTCGCGTGGCCGTGGACACCTGACCAGCATGATGTTCGGCTCGGTGAGCCACGCCGTGCTGCACCGCGCGCCGTGCCCGGTCGCGGTGGTCAGGGCGGACCTCACCACGGCGGCATGAGCGTCTCCGCCCAGGCCGGGCGCCGTGGCGAGGGTTCGAGACGGCCGATGCGCGCCTGGGTTGCCGAGCGACCCGGGCCATCGGTGACGGGCCGCTGCGGCGCGCTGACCTGCCCGAACCGCAGCCCGCGCCCGGTGAGGTCCGGGTCCGCGTCGCCGCGTGCGGGGTGTGCCGCACCGCCCTGCACCTCGCCGAGGGCGACCTGGCCCCGCGCCGACCGCGCACCGTGTCAGGCCACGAGATCGTCGGCCTGGTCGACGCCCGAGGCCCCGGCGCGGAGCGCTTCGAGATCGGCGACCGGGTCGGCATCGCCTGGCTGCGGGGCACCTGCGGCCGGTGCGCCTGGTGCCGGACCGGCGCGGAGAACCTCTGCCCGATGGCGCGCTTCACCGAATGGGACGCCGACGGCGGGTACGCCGAGTCGGCCACCGTCCCGGAGGCGTTCGCCTACCGGCTGGCCGACGCCGAGGCGACACCGCCCGAGCCACTGGACTCCGCGATCCTGTTCGCCGCGGCCGGTGAGCTTGTCGCGGTGGCACTGCGCGCTGCGGCCCGGCGGCACCCTCGCGGTGGCCGGCATCCACCTCTCCGACGTGCCCGGCGGCCGTACCCGTTGCGGGACGTGCGACCCTCGCCAGACGTCTGTCAATGCCGCAGCCTGACCCGCATGACGGCGATGACATCGGAGGCCAGGCGGCTGTTCAGGATGGGCCTCATCCTGCTGCTCGTGCTGGTGTTCCTGCTGTGCCTGCGAGAGCTGTTCCTGAACCTGTAGCCGGTGAGGATCGCGGTCGCCGACCGGACGGTCCTCACGCCGGTCCGAATGCCCGCGCTGGCAGGCCGTTCCCCCCTAGGGGCGAACGGCCTGCCAGACCACCGTGGAAGCAAGGGGAAGGAGAGGATGAGAGATGAGTGCCGGCAAGACGATCGTGGTCGGGGTGGACGACACCGAGCAGGCCAGGGCCGCCCTGGAGTACGCGCTCGACTCGGCCGCCCACCAGGGTGCCAAGGTCCGCGCGGTGAGGGTCTTCGGGCCGACGGCGCACCGGCCGGGTCCGCACGGCCGGCGGTGGGTTGAGCGGGTCACCTGCCTGATCGAGGAGCAGGTCCGGGGCATGGTCGACGACATCGTGGCCAACCGCCCCGTCCTGGGCCTGGTACCGGTGGATGTGCAGGCCCTGCTGGGGCAGCCGGCGACCGTGCTGGTCGAGCAGGCCGCCAGGGCGGACCTTCTCGTCGTCGGGCACCGAGCGCGCGGCGCGTTCGCCAGCACGCTGCTCGGCTCGGTCGGCCTGCACTGCATGCTCCACGCTCCGTGCACGGTCACCGTGGTGCGCACCGCGCCGGCACCGGTCCGCGAACCCGAGCGCGCCCCCGTCGTCCCGGCCCCGATCGGACCCGCCCTGGCGTAGCCCAGGCGGAACACGTTCAGACTCGAGAAGGAGCCTTGCCATGATGTGGTGGTACGGAAACGGGATGGGCCCGTGGGGGTTCATCCTGACGACCGCGAGCACCGTCCTGTTCTGAGGATTGATCATCTTCGGGGTCGTCCTGCTGGTTCGGTACTTCGCCCGCTCCGACCGGCCCTCGACCGGTGGCCGGGCGAGCACCCCGGAGCAGCTGCTCGCCGGGCGGGTTCGCCGCTGGTGAGATCGACGAGGACGAGTACCGGCAGCGCCTCGAGGTGCTGCGCGGGCAGCGCCGCGCGCAACCCAAGCCGTAGCCGCCCACTCCATTCGACCCAGCGCGCCGGGCACAGTCCGGCGCGCTGGTTCGGCAGTGGTGCTAGGGAGCCGGTGGCAGGGTGTGGGTGATGAGCTCGACCAGGTCGAGCGTGCGCTGGGCGTAGCCCCACTCGTTGTCGTACCAGCCGAACACCTTGACCAGGTCGCCGGTGACCTGGGTAAGGCCGAGGTCGAACAGGCAGGAGGCGTTCTCGCCGATCACGTCGCGGGACACCACTGGGTCGCTGGTGCAGCGCAGGATCCCTTTCAGCGGTCCGTCCTCGGCCGAGGTGAAGGCTCGGTTGACCTGTCCGACGGAGGCGGGCTCGGCCAGCCGGGCGGTGAGGTCCACCAGGGAGCCGTCGACCACCGGGACCCGCAGCGCGACCCCGTCGAGGCGCCCGGCGAGCTCGGGCAGTACCCGGCCGACGGCGCGGGCGGCGCCGGTGCTGGTGGGGATGATGTTGATCGCGGCCGCCCTGGCCCGGCGCGGGTCCTTGTGCGGCCCGTCGAGCAGGTTCTGGTCCGGGGTGTAGCCGTGCACGGTGGTCAGCAGCGCCTCGACGATGCCGAAGCCCTGGTGCAGGACCTGCGCCATCGGGGCGGCGCAGTTGGTGGTGCAGGACGCGTTGGAGATCACGTGGTGGGTGGCCGCGTCGTACCGGTCGTCGTTGACGCCCATCACCACCGTCAGGTCGACGTCGGTGGCGGGCGCGGTGATGACCACCTTCTGGGCGCCGGCGGCCAGGTGTGCCCCGGCCCGCTCGCCGGTGCGGAACCGGCCGGTCGCCTCGATCACGACATCGACGTCCAGCCTCGCCCAGCCGAGCAGCGCCGGATCGGGCTCGTGCTGGATCCGGATGGAGTGCTCGTCGATGGCGAGGTAGTCGCCGGCGACCTCGACCTGGTGGGGCCAGGGGCCGTAGGTGGAGTCGTAGCGCAGCAGGTGCGCCAGGGTGCCGACCGGCGCGACGTCGTTGACCGCGACGACGTCGAATGCCTTCTCGCCGCGTTCGACGATGGCGCGCAGCACGCCCCTGCCGATCCGGCCGAGCCCGTTGATGCCCACTCTCGCTCGCATGATGACTCCCTCCGGCGTTGTGCCTGGTTGTGCCTCATGCTGGTTGCGCCGCGCGCTCGCGCCTACGGTCAACCGCCCTCGACTCCGGTGCCGAAGTGCCCGCGCCCAGGACTCGCCAGGCCCGTTCTCGGGGCAAAGTGCCAGTACAGATACCCCCTGGGGAATAGAGCGCTACCGTGCTAACGTCGGTTCATGGCATACCCCCCTAGGTATTTGGAGGATGTCGTGGCCGGATCGAGGACGGCTGGTTTCACGGTGCTGCCGATCGACACGCCGGGGCTGGGTGATCGCAGCTATCTGGTGCACGACGGCCGGGTGGCGCTGGTGGTCGACCCGCAGCGGGACATCGACCGGGTGCTGGAGCTGGCTCGCGCGGAGGGGGTGCGTATCACCCACGTCGCGGAGACGCACATCCACAACGACTACGTCACCGGCGGACTCGCGCTGGCGGCGGCGACCGGGGCGAGCTATCTGGTCAACGCCGATGACCAGGTGGCGTTCCCTCGGACCGGGGTGCGCGACGGCGACGTCGTGCGGGTCGGGGCGATGAACGTGCGGGTGCTGCACACGCCCGGACATACGCACACGCACCTGTCCTACGCGGTGGCGCACGGCGGGCGGACGGTGGCGGTGTTCACCGGCGGTTCGCTGCTGTACGGCTCCACCGGCCGGCCCGACCTGCTCGGCCCGGACCACACCGCCGCGCTGGTGCGGGCGCAGTGGCACTCCGCGCACCGGCTCGCCGACGAGCTGCCCGACACGACAGCGGTCTATCCCACCCACGGGTTCGGCAGCTTCTGCTCCGCGACCCAGAGCGCAGGCCTGGCCAGCACGATCGGCCAGGAGAAGGGGCACAACCCCGCGCTGACCAGGGACGAGGCGGCCTATGTCGCCGAGCTGCTGGCCGGGCTGGACGCCTACCCCGCCTACTACGCGCACATGGCGCCGGCCAACAGCGCCGGCCCTCGCGCGCCGGAGCTGTCGTTGCCGGCCGTCGCGGACCCGGCCGAGCTGCGGGCCCGGATCGAGCGCGGCGAGTGGGTGGTGGACCTGCGCGCCGGCACCGCGTTCGCCGCCGGACACGTGGCCGGCAGCCTCAGCTTCCCGCTGGACGGCCCGTTCGTCACCTACCTCGGGTGGCTGCTGCCCTGGGGCACCCCGGTCACGCTGCTGGGGGAGGCGACCGAGCAGGTCGCCGCCGCGCAGCGCGAACTGGTGCGCATCGGCATCGACCGGCCGGCGGCCATGGGCAGCGGTGGTCCCGAGCGATGGGCCGGACCCGGGACCGAGCTCGCCGGCTCCCGGCGTGCGAGCTTTGCCGAACTGGCCGCCGCGCTGGCCTCGGACAACCCGCCGGCGGTGCTCGACGTCCGCCGCGCGCTCGAGCGCCGGGCCGAGTACCTGCCCGGCTCGACGCACATCCCCATCCACGAGGTGCTCGACCGGCTCGCCGAGGTCCCGGCCGGCCCGGTCTGGGTGCACTGCGCCGGCGGCTACCGCGCCGGTGTCGTCGCCGCGCTGCTGGCCGCACGGGGCCATGACGTGGTCGCCGTCGACGACGCCATCGACCGCGCCCGCGAACTCGGCCTGACCGTCACACCGAGCCGGAAGGAGAGCGTGGCGTGACCCGTCAGCCGCCCATCCTGGACACCGAGGACCTGCGCGCCCGGCTCGCCTCGGCCAGTCCGCCCACGCTGCTCGACGTGCGCACCCCCTCGGAGTTCGCCGCCGTGCACATCCCCGGTTCCTACAACGTGCCGCTGGCCACCCTGCGCGAACATCGCGACGAGCTGACCCGCACGCTCGATGCGCAGGTGGTACTCATCTGCCAGACCGGGCCGCGCGCCGAGCAGGCCGAGAAGGCGCTGGCCGATGCCGGCCTGCCCGGGGTGCACGTGCTGGCCGGCGGGATCCGCGCCTGGCAGGCCGCCGGCGCCCCGACCAACCGCGGCCGCAACCGCTGGGACCTGGAACGACAGGTCCGCTTCACCGCCGGCGCCCTGGTGCTGGCCGGCCTGCTGGGAAACCTTGTCGTGCCCGGCCTGGAGTGGTTGTCCGCCGGCGTCGGGGCCGGCTTGGTGCTCGCCGCGGTCACCAACACCTGCGCCATGGGCAACCTGCTGTCCCGCCTGCCCTGGAACCGGACCGGCGAGTCGTGCCCGACCCTGGCGATCACCCAGCTGGCCAAGGACCGGTAGCCCGGCGCGCGGGACGGCCTAGACTCGACATCGGGTGCTCAGTACGCCCCGGGGTATCGACAAGGTTAGGTGCGGCATGCAGCTCGAACCCGATGTCATCGGCGGGGTCCTCAACCGCCTGCGCCGCGCCGAAGGACAACTCGGCGGCGTGATCAAGATGATGCAGGACGGACGCGACTGCGAGGAGGTCATCACCCAGCTCGCCGCCGTGTCCCGCGCGCTCGACAAGGCCGGGTTTGCCATCATCGCCTCCGGACTGCAGCAATGCATCGCCAACGGCGAACAGAGCCAGATCGACAGGGCCAAGCTGGAGAAGCTGTTCCTCTCACTCGCCTAGCCGGCGTCCTTCACTGGTGGCGGAGTGCGTCGAGGGGGCGCAGCCGGGCGGCGCGGTAGGCCGGGTAGCCGCCGGCGAGGATGCCGACCAGCACGCTGGCCGTGAACGCGATCAGCGACCAGGTGGGGGAGACGGCGGGCGCTGGGAGGTCCGGCAGCGCGTGTGGGATGAGTATGGCGGCGACTTCGGTCACGACAAGGCCGAGCACTATGCCTGCCAGGCCTCCGGTGGCGGTGAGCAGGACCGACTCGGTCAGGAACTGCCGCAGGATGGCATGTCGGGTGGCGCCGACGGCCTTGCGGATACCGATCTCCCTGATCCGCTCGGCGAGGGAGACCAGCATGATGTTGGCTATCCCGATCGCGCCGACGAGCAGTGAGATCGCCCCGATCGTCGCGATCGTGGCCCTGAGCCCGGTGAGGAACTTGATGTCCTGCTCGATCTCCCACTGGAAGTTGAGTACCTCGAAGTCACGCCGGGACGGGTTGGTGATGCGGTGTTGGCGGTCCAGGACGGCGGTCACCTCGTCGCTGAGTCGGCCGACCGTGCTGAGGTCGCCGGTTTCGACGATGATCTGGTCGACGGAGTTGTCCTTGCCGAACAGGTAGCCGCGGGCGGTCTGCCTGGGCAGGATCACGACGTTGTCCTGTAGGCCGTTCGAGGTGATGGCGCCGACCACGGTGAACGTGCTGCCGGCCAGCCGAACCTGCTGGCCGATGGCGGCGCTCGGGTCGGCGCCGAACAGTTCCTCGACCGGCGTGGGGCCGAGCACGACCTCTCGTACGGCGGGGTGTTCCTCGGCGGGGGCGAGGAACCGGCCGGCCGCCAGGTGCCGGTTGGCGACGGTGAGGTAGTCGACGGGGGCGCCGATCGCGGTCACCTGTCGTTGCCTGGTGCCCGCGTCCAGCACGGCGCTACCGCTGACCAGCGTTGTCACCGACAGGGTGTGGGGGACCCTGGTCCGGTCGCGCAGCGCTCGCGCGTCCTGCTCGGTGAGGTCGTGGATCTGCGCGGCCCCGGCCAGCTGTCCGGTTGTCTTGGTCACCATGACCTGCCTGACCAGCGGCCCGACCAGCTCGAAGTAGTAGGCCTCCAGCGTTCTGCCCAGTGCCGTGCCCAGGATGACCGCGGCGACCCCGATCACGACCCCCAGCGTGGTCAGGCCCGAGCGCATCTTGTTGGTTCGCAACGCCCGCAGGGCGGCGCGAAACGACTCCCACAGATTCATCGGCCGCCCCCGCCCCTCGGTTCCGGTACGCCGGCCCCATGGTCACCGTCGGGGCGCACGGAGTCGGCCGGCCTTCGGCTCCACTTCCCAGGACCTTGTGCCCGAAGGGTCACTCGTAGCGCAGCGCGTCCACGATGTGCATGTTCGCGGCGCGCATGGCCGGGTAGAGCCCGGCCATGATGCCGATCGTGACGCTGATCCCGAAGGACAGCGCGATCGAGCCGGGCGAGACGACCGGGGCGGGGAAGGTGTCCGTGGCGCGGGGGATCACGATCGCCGCCACCTGGCAGGTCAACACTCCGAACAGGACACCGGCGACACCGCCCGCGTTGGCCAGCGTGCTGGACTCGATCAGGAACTGCCGGACGACCGCGGTGGCGGAGGCGCCGACGGCCTTGCGCAGGCCGATCTCGCGGGTGCGTTCGGTGACCGAGACCAGCATGATGTTGGCGACGCCTATTCCGCCCACCAGCAGCGAGATCGCCGCGATGATTGCGATGAAGCCCTGTAGGGCGTCGAGGAACTGTTGGCGCTGCTCAATCAGACGCTGGAGGGAGAGCAGCTCGAAGTCCCGGCGCGAGGGGTCGGCGACGTGGTGCCGGGCGTCGAGAACCGACGTGATCTGCTCGGTGGCGGCCGGGACGGTGGCCGCGCTGGTGGCCTTGACGATGATCTGGTTGACGGTGGTGTTGTTGCCGAACAGGTAGGTGCGCGCGGTCTGGATCGGCATGAGGGCGATGTTGTCCTGCTGGCCGTTCATCGCGAGCACCCCGACGACCTGGAAGGCGGTGCGGTCGAGCCGGACCTGTTGGCCGATCGCCGCGGACGGGTCGTTGGCGAACAGCTCCCGAACCGGGGTCGGGCCGAGCACGATCTCTCGTGACGTGACTCCGGCGCGCGCCCGGTCCCGGTCGAGGTGCCGGCCGGCGGCGAGCTTGCGGTCGGTCACGGTCAGGTAGTCGTCGGTGGAGCCGAGGACGGTGATCCGGCGCTCCCCGTCTCCGGCGCGCAGGATCACGCCGCCGGACACCACGGGTGTCACCGAGGCGATGTCCGGTGCCCTTGCCGGGTCGCGCAGGGCGGCCACGTCCGCGTTGCTGAGGTCCTTGACCTGGACCGCGCCGGTGGTGTGCCCCTCCAGGGAGGTCACGGTGATCTGGGTCATCAGCGGCCCGACCAGCTCGTCGAACCAGGCCTTCACCCCGTTGCCCAGCGCCACACCGATGATCACCGCCGCGATGCCGATCACGATGCCGATCGTGGTGAGCGCGGAACGCATCTTGTTGACCCGCAGCGCGCGCAGCGCCGCTCGAAACGCGTCCGAGAGGTCCATGGCAGTCCTCGTGTCGACTCCTGTTGTTGAGCCGAGGATGGCGAGGAGAGCGGCTTCGGGCAGGAGGCGAAAGACTCATGAAAGGCCTGGTTCGGGCGCCGCGACCGGCCACGAGCGAGCCGTGCGTCCCCGCGAGCGGTGGCTTCGGACTCCTGGCGGGTGGCCGGTCCGGGTCGTCGGCATCATCACCCGCCGCAACCTCCTCGACGTCGAGCGGCGCCGCGCCCGGGCGTCGCGGCACGCGCCCCAACTGAGACGTCCTTCTGGGACTTCGCGCGGCACTAGGTCCCGAGCGGGGCGAACCGGGACAGGGTTTTGACCAGCAGTTGGCGCCCCACCGGCCGGCGGCGCGTCGGGGTGGCGCAGGCCCACGGGGTGTCGGGGTCGGCGTACAGCGCGGCGACGAAGTGCGCCACCGCGCTGGGCGTCGGCAGCGAGCGTTGGCTGGACAGGTAGCGGGTCACGGCGTCAAGCTGCGTGTGGTCGCGGTGGCTGAGGCTGGCCGACCAGCCCGAGGAGGGTTCCCAGCGCAGCCGGGTGGGCGTCCACGGCGCGGCGCCGCGCATCGGTGGATCCAGGGTGAGCGTCCCGGCGGGGGTGTCGCTCTCCTCGGTGTTCAGGGCGCGCACCCGGATGCCTCGCCGGGCCAGGTCCACCGCCACCGCGGACAGGTAGCCGACGACCAGGCTGCGCTCGGTCGGAGTCGCTCGGCGCCGGGGCCGTGTCGTGTCCTGGGGCATGAGGACCCATCTCCTTGCGGTGCGCTCGGCCGGCTGGGCCGCCGGTGGGCATGCCTCGCCCGAGATGACCAGTCGGATCATGCGGGTGTCGGCGCGTGCGAGGAATGGCCGAAAGACCCGCGCCGGCGGGCTGATGGGTGCCGGGCAGCTCGGTCGTGTGCCGGGACCAACGGGAACAACGCCCCTGTCTCGCGCCCGGGGAGGCCGAGCAGCATCGAACCCGACGAGATCCCGATAGGAGCCTGCCATGCTCAGCGAACGAGAACGGCGCACGTTGCGCGAGATCGAGCAGCAGCTCGCCGAGGAGGACCAGCGATTCGCCGTGGCGATGAGCCGTCCGCTGACCAGCCGAGCGTCCCGATGGCTTCGGCGCGGACACGACGTGACCACCGTGCTGGCCGTCCTGCTCGCCCTGACCTGCCTGACGGTGACACCCAGAACGACCGCCGCCGCCGGTGTTCTCGCCGCGCTGCTCGCGATCACCGCATTTTACCTGCGCAGACGGCGTTTCCCCGGCCTACCCACCGCTGAACGGCGTTGGTCCGGCCGAGGTTAGGCACGGACCGGTGCCCGCCGTTCGGGCCGGCCAGTTACGACGGTCGTCGTCGCGTGTGGCGTCCTCCCAGGCCCGCGCGCCGAGGGCCAGCGAGTCGGTGGGGGTTCGGGTCGTGTCGATGACGACCGCGTCCGGCCACGGGTCGGCGTCGCGTTCCATCGCCGAGGCCACCGCGAGGGTGGCGTCCGAGGGGCCGCGGCGGCGGTGCAGGATGCGGCGGGCGGCGACCGCGTGCGGCGCGTCGCAGCGCAGCTCGATGAGTTCGGCGTGGGTGCGTTCGGCCAGGTCCGTGGCCAGGGCACGGTGCCGGGCGCTGGTCCACGATGCGTCCAGCACGACATGCTCGCCGAACCTCAGGGCCTGCTCGGCGTGGTGCACCAACTCGGCGTAGGTGCCGTCGGTGTTCGCCGTGGCGTAGAGGCCGTGGCGGTAGGTCGCACGCGCAGGGTGGTTGGGGTCGAGGCCGGCCTGTTCCTTGCGCAGCCGGTCGCTGGAGATGAGCACCGCGCCCATCCGGTCGGCGAGCGCGCCGGCCAGGGTGGACTTGCCGGTGCCGGGCAGCCCGCCGACGAGCGCCAGCCGGACCGCGCCCCGGTGCAGGTGGCGGGCGCTGAGGTCGGCGTGCCGGCCGACCAGGGCCTGGGCTTCGGCGTTGCCCTGCTCGGCCTTGAGACAGTTGACCAGGGTGCGCACGCAGGCGCGGTAGGCCACGTAGTGGTGGCGCAGCGAGGCCGGTGCGGGGTCGCCCGCGAACTCGGCGTAGTCGTCGAGGAACCGGGCGCCCAGGTCCGCGCGGCCGAGGCGTTCGAGGTCCATGGCCAGGAAGGCGGCGTCGTCTAGGCCGTCGACGTGGCGCAGGCCGTCGTCGAACTCCAGGCAGTCCAGTGCCCTGGGCCCGTCGGGGAGGCAGAAGATGTCGTCGGCGAGCAGGTCGCCGTGGCCGTCCACGGCCCGCCCGGCGGCGCACCGGGCCGCGAACAACGGCTCGCGCCCGGCGGTGAACCGGGGCGCCAGCCGGGCCAGGTCGTCGTACACGGCCTCGTCCAGCGGGCGGCCCCGGAACCGTTCCAGGCGCTCCAGTGTGGCCAGCCACCGGCCCCGCGTTGCGCTGGCCGTGGCGGCCGCCGAGATGGCCGGCCCGCGCTCGGCCCGCGCGTGGAAGGCGGCGAGCCGCCTGGCCAGCGCACGCAGCGCGTCCGAGACCGGCTCGCCGGCGCTCACCAGGGTGGACAGCCGCCGCCGGGCCGGCATCCGGCGCATCACCACCAGGTGGTCGGCCGGGCCGCCGGTCACCGGGTCGCTAATGTCGGACACCCCGAGGTAGACGTCCGGCGCGAGCCGTCGGTTGAGCTCGACCTCCCGGCGGCAGGCGGCCAGCCGGGCGGACCGGGTGGTGAAGTCCAGGAAGCCGGTGCGGACCGGCTTCTTCAGCTTGTACGCCCGGTCACCGACCAGGAACACCACGCCGATGTGCGTCTCGTGGCAGGCCGCGAACGGCGACCTCTCGGTCGTCTCGGTCGTCGGGTCCGTCTGGTTCGCAGCGCCCATGGGCCGGCTCCGATCCGATATCCGATGGCGGGTTCGACGTCGAGTGCACCGGTATCCGGCGGCGGAGCCCAGATGCCGCTGGTCCCGGACCGCCCGGGCGAAGGTCCCGGTGTCGGGTCCGGAAACGGAGCCGATGGGAGTCGCCGGGATGAGGGGTCGAAGGACCCACGTCACTGGGACGTCCGCCGCTGCCGCCGAGCCAGCGGTGTCGGCAGCCTGGTCGGTAAGGACACCGGGAGGCGTGATGGCGTATCAGACTGGCCGAACCATCGTGGTCGGCGTCGACGGGTCGGACTCCGCCCTGGCAGCCGTGCGGTGGGCGGCAACGGAGGCGGCCCGCTGGCGGGTGCCGCTGTGGTTGGTCAACGCCTGCCCGTGGCCCGAGCACCACTTCGGTCAGGTGACGCTCGGGTTGGACGCCCGCACCGTGTTCGTGCGGCTGGCCCGCGAGCAGCTCGAGACCGCCGCCTCGGTGGCCACCGAGGCCGCCCCCGGTATCGAGGTGGCCAAGCAGGTGATCGTCAGTTATCCGATACCGGTGCTGGTCGCGGAGTCGAAGCGTGCCCGTTTGGTGGTGATCGGAGATCGCGGCCTGGGCGGTGTGACCGGGCTGCTGGTCGGGTCGGTGGCGGTCGGGGTGGCGGCTCGGGGCGCGTGCCCGGTGGTGGTGGTGCGGGGTGAGCCGCCGGTGGCGCTGGACTCGCCGCTGCCGGTGGTGGTGGGGGTCGACGGCACCGAGCGCAGCGAGGCGGCGTTGGCATTCGCCTTCGAGGCCGCCTCGGCGCGGGCGGTGCCGTTGGTGGCCGTTCACACCTGGGGCCAGGAGCGCATCGACCCGATCTTCGGCGCGCTGCTGGACTGGGACGCGATCGAGGACTGGCAACGGCAGGTACTGGCCGAGCGCCTCGCCGGCTGGGCGGAGAAGTACCCGGACGTGACGGTGCGACGGGTGGTCAGCCGGGACGCTCCCGCGCATCGCCTGCTGGCCGAGGCCGAGCACGCCCAGCTGGTGGTGGTCGGCTCGCATGGGCGGGGCGGTCTCGCCGGGTTGGTCTTGGGCTCGGTCAGCCACTCGCTGCTGCACCACGCACCGTGCCCGGTCGCCGTGGTCCGGCCGGACGGCGACCAGGTCTGACGCCGCGTGTCGTGGTGAGCGCAGGTCCCTGTTTTCCCGTTCCGGGCCGCTGTCCCTGCCGAGTCGGGACAATGAGTGCGGCCGGTGAGGTGGCACCCACCGGGAAGATCAGTCGAGCGTCGTGATTTTGTTGGGCGGGGAGGAGATTGGGACAGCTCCTTCGGGCATCGCCATTTCTGGCCGTGACGATCACGGGTGGCGTCGTAGCGCTCGTCCTGATCATGATCGCTGGAACGGAATCAGGCCTGGGTGGTTTCCTGCTCCTCCTTGTGGTTGCCGTGCTTCCTCGCGCGATTGCACACGCGCGAAAGCGGTCGGGTCGAAAGGAAGGAGCTGACCGGGCGGCGGCGCTGTTCGATGATTTGACGGCTGGCCGAGCCCTGAAGCCTCTGGACGTCGACGGCCTCGTCATGGGTCACGCGGAGAATGCCCGTCTGGAGTTTCGTGCGACGTACAGTCGGCTCTACGGGCTGGAACATGATCAGCCGATGGGAAATATCCTACTCTTGGGATGGCTCGGCTTGGCCGAGCTTATCGGCGTCTATTTCGCGGCGTCACGCGCACGCAAGCGCGCGGAAGCCGAGGCCGGGCTTCGGTGGCGTGACGTGCAGGTAGCACGGGTAGTGCTCACCAACCAGCGCCTCGTCTGCAGAGCGGATCATCAATGGCTGAGCTTCTACTACAGGGAAATCTCCGCGCTGTATCCAGATATGGACAGATGGGAGGTCGTCCTGGAGTTCCGCGACGCGCGCGTGGCCCCGCTGCGCCTGGACGGATCTGCGGTTCGGGCGATCTGCGTGTACCTGTGCTGGGCGCTCCACGGGCGTAGGGGTCTCACCAGCGATCCCGCTTTTGCAGCTCTCAGATCGGCAGGGCGGCGTGCCGGAATGTGAACGGTTCGAGCGGATACTCCGGTGCCCGCGGCAGCGGCGCTGTTGGTCTCGCACGGTTTCGCGGCGGCGCCGGTGGGGGATGCCGACGGGCGGGTGGTCGCGATCGTCTCGGAGGCGGATCTAGCGCGAGGCCGGGTGGTGCCGGAGGGGTGGGTCGCCGAGGGGCGCGAGCACCTGGACGAGGTGCCGGTGTCGGCGGTGATGACCCGGTCGCCGACCAGCATGCGTGCCGACGACGATCTTGCTGACGTGGTGGCGTTGATGCTGGATGTGAAGATCCGTTCGGCGCCGATCGTCGCGGACGGCCGGATGGTGGGGATCGTCGGGCGGCGCGACGTGCCGCGGGCGGTGGCGCGCAGGGAGCTGGCCTCGCGCGACGCGTGGGTGCATCGGACGGGGGAGGGCCAGCCACGCGCGCGGGGCGAGAGCTAGCCGCCGGCGCATCCGGGCCGACCGTCCGGCGGACGGTCGGCCCGGACGCGAGTCATGGTGTGACCAGGGTTCCGGTGTGGCCGTCGAGCAGGTGGTGGGCGTCGTCGAGGCGGCCGATCGCGGCGGGTGAGCTGGTGGCGGTGGCGAAGCGGCGGGCGGCCTCGATCTTGGGGCGCATCGAGCCGGCGGGGAAGTCCCGCGCGGACAGGTCGCGGGCGCTGGCTCGGGCGATGCGGGCCTGGCGGGGTGTGCCGTAGTCGCGGTAGACGGCGTCGACGTCGGTGAGCAGGAGCAGGGCGTGCGCGCCGAGCTCGGTGGCGAGCAGGGCGGAGGTCAGGTCTTTGTCCACGACGGCCTCGACGCCGTGCAGCGCTCCGGTGTCGTCGGCGCGGACGGGGATGCCGCCCCCGCCGGCGCAGACCGGGGTGGTGCCGTGGTTGATGAGCTGGCGGATCTGGTCCAGCTCGAGCAGCGAGACGGGTTCGGGGGAGGCGACGACGCGTCGCCATCCGGCGCCGTCGGCGCGGACCCGCCAGCCGCGTTCGGCGGCGAGCCGCTGGGCGGTGGCCTGGTCGTAGACGGGGCCGACGAACTTGGTCGGGTGCTCGAAGGCGGGGTCGTCGGTGCGGACGAGGGTGCGGCTGATCAGGCAGGCGGCGGCCAGGCCGGCGGCGTTGTGCAGGGCGTCGACCAGCCAGTAGCCGATCATGCCCTGGGTCTGGGCGCCGAGGGCGTCGAACGGGTAGGGCCGGCGCAGCGCCGGGTCGTGCTCGCTCTCCAGTGCGAGCATCCCGACCTGCGGGCCGTTGCCGTGGGTGATGACAAGCCGGTGTCGCCGCGCCAGGGGGGCGAGGGCCTGCGCGGCGCGGCGCACGTGGGCCTGCTGGATGTCCGACTCGGGCGCCTCGCCGCGTTCGAGCAGCGCGTTGCCGCCGAGGGCGACGACGATCAGCGTGCCCGGCGCGGTCACGCGGGGTCTCGTTCGATCGGGCAGGTCATGCAGCGGGGTCCGCCCCGGCCGCGTCCCAGCTCGCTGCCGGGGACGGTGATCACCTCGATGCCGTTCTTGCGCAGCATGGTGTTGGTGGCCACGTTGCGGTCGTAGCCGACGACCACGCCGGGCGCCACCGCGAGGTAGTTGTTCCCGTCGTCCCACTGCTCGCGCTCGGCGGCCCTGATGTCCTCGTCGGTCCTCAGCACGGTGACATGGTCCACCCGCAGCGCCCGGGCGAGGGCGTCCCACAGGTCGCCGTTGCGGGTGACGTCGAGCTCGCCGGGAGGCCCGCCCGGGGTGAGCGTCCAGGAGCGCAGGCTCGGGTCGAGGTAGGGATAGAGCACGAAGCTGGCCAGGTCGACCATGGTCATCACGGTGTCCAGGTGCATCATCGCGTGCGAGCGCGGCAGTTCCAGGGCGATCACGGTGTGCGCCTGGCCGCTGGTGAACAGCGCGGCGGCGAGGATCTCCACGGCCATGGGCGTGGTGCGCTCGCCCATGCCGACCAGGACCGCTCCGCCGCCGAGGACGTGCACGTCGCCGCCCTCGATGCTGGTCGGCTGGGGGCCGGGGTCGCCGCCGTCGTAGGTGACGAAGTCGGCGCCGGCGAACGCGGGGTGGTAGCGGTAGATCGCGGTGGTGTGGAGCGTCTCGCGCCGGCGGGCCGGTTTGGCCATGGGGTTGATCGAGACCCCGCCGTAGATCCAGCACGAGCTGTCGCGGGGGTAGAGGTGGTTGGGCAGCGGGGTGAGCAGGAAGTCGTCGGCGTGCAGCGTCTGCCAGCGCAGGCTGGCCGACCGCAGGGGGCGCAGGTCGGCCTTGAGCACGCCGCCGACCAGCGCGGCGGCCAGGCTGGGCGCGTCGAGGTCGTCGAACAGCGCGCGCAGCGGCCGGACCAGGGCCGGGCCCACGAGCTGGGGGGTGCAGATACGGTCGAGCAGGAAGGTGCGGCCCTGGGCGGTCCCCAGGGTCTCGGTGAGCAGCTGGCCGGAGTAGAGCACGTCGACGCCGTGCTCGCGCAGTGCCTCGGCGAACACGTCGTGCTCCTGCTTGGCCTTGCTGGCCCACATGACGTCGTCGAAGAGCAGCCCCTGGACGTTCGCGGGGGTGAGCCGGGTCAGCTCCAGCCCGGGCCGGTGCACGATGACCCGGCGCAGCCGGCCGACCTCCGAGGACACGGCGTACATCGGGCTACTCATGCTGCTTGCTCCCATGTCGAGTCGGTGGTGTCCTTGGGGCGTTGGCCGGCCTGCTCGCGGTGCGCGGCGACGAACGCGTAGAGCACGACGCCGGTCAGGACGAGCACCATCGCCTGGTAGACCGCCGCGTAGCCGGCGGCGAAGGTCACCCACAGGGCGAACAGCGCGGCGAGCGCGGTGACCGCCAGGTCGCGGCCCAGCGCCCATCCGTTGACCCGGCGCCTGGGCGAGAGCAGGTAGGTGAGCTGCGCGCAGGCGGAGAACAGGTACGGGATGGCGACGGTGACCACCGACAGGTTGACCAGGTAGGTGAACACGGTCAGCCCCGAGCTGGCGGTGTAGCGCCAGAGCATCAGCGCCGAGGGCAGCACCGCGGCGGCCAGTACGGCGAACCAGGCTGTGTTCCTGCGGTCGGTCCAGGCGAACGCCGGGGGGAACAGGCCGTCGTCGGCGGCGGCCCTGGACACCTCGGCGGTGACCAGGGTCCAGCCGTTGAGCGCCCCGAGCCCGGACACCACCGCCAGCGCGGCGACGAGCTTGCCGGCCCAGGCCGCGCCGCCCAGGACCGCCTCGAAGGCGGGCACGAACGGCGTGCCGGAGGCGACCAGCGTGTCGTGCGGCACCAGGCCCATCACGGCGGCCGAGACCAGCACGTAGAGCACCGCGCTGGCCGCCGTGCCGAGCACCGAGGCGCGACCGACGTTGCGGCCCGGGTCGCGGACCCGTTTCGCGGTGATGGCGGCCACCTCGACGCCGATGAACGAGAACAGCGCAACGCCGGCGGCGATACCGATCGCGCTGTAGAGGCTGGCGCCGGTGGCGTTGAACGAGCCGAAGTTCGCCCCCGCGACGAAGAACCAGCCGACGACCGCGACGAACAGCAGCGGCAGGAACTTCAGCACCACCGTGAGGTTCTCCACCCACGCCATCTGGCGCACCCCGACCAGGTTGACCACCGCCGGCACCCACAGCCCGACCAGCGCGATGCCCCAGTTCACCCAGCCCGACGGGTTCTCCAACCCGAACAGCGAGTCGACGTAGAGCACCCAGGAGGAGACGATCGCGGCGTTGCCGGCCCACGCGCTGATCCAGTAGCACCAGCCGGTGAGGAAGCCGGCGAACTCGCCCAGCTCGTGGCGGGCGTAGGCGTACAGGCCGCCGTCGGTGTTCGGCACCCTCCTGGTGAGCTGGCCGAACAAGACCGCGAGCAGGGTCGCGCCCACCGCGACGACGGCCAGCACGACCAGCGAGCTGGTGCCGGCGCCGGCCAGCACGGCGGGCATGGTGAACACGCCGGTGCCGATGACGCTGCCGATGACCAGCCCGGTCGCCGAGGTCACGCCGAGGGCGCGCGCCTTGGCGTCGACGGGCCGCAGGGCGCGGTCGGGTTGCTCCGGTGGACGATCCGAGGCGCTGGACATCAGTGGTCCTTTCTCCGGGGCGCGGACGCCCTCCATGTCATCCGAATGGAAATCCAGAATTCCGCCGGCCGGGCGCACACGGGCAGGGTCGATCGGCCCTACACGGAAAGCCGAACGTAACGACACGCGGAACGTTCGGCCGAAAGGCGGGCGCGTCTATTCCGGACATGGCGTTGGGCCCCTCGAAAAGAGCATTCGGCCGCTAGGGCGACGGGTGGTGCGCTGGCAGCGTTCCCCATCAGGACCACAAGGCGGGATTGGACGGTGCGTGATGCAACCCGACCAGCGACCCCGTCGGCCACCGCGAAACGGGGCCGAGGGAACGGGCCGCATGCCGAAGCGGCCCACCGACCGGGTCGAGGACGTCGTCGCCTCGGTGCTGGCCTTCGCGCTGTTGGTGGCGGCCGTCGTCGCCGCGCTCGCCGGGGTCAACGCGTACGGGAGCGTGCTGGAACTGGCCCGCGCCCAGGCCGCCGCCCGTACCCCCATCGTCGCCGTGCTCGCCCAGGACACCCCGCGCCCTCGGGCCGGGGAGTCCACCGTCACCGCCCCGGTCCGGTGGACCGAGGCCGACGGCGTCGAGCGGACCGGGCAGACGCAGGCGCCCGGCGGCCAGAGCGCGGGCACCCCGGTTCGCATCTGGGTCGACCGTTCGCACCACATCGTGCCCCAGCCGGCGGGAGAGGCCGATGCCCTCATCGCCGGCTTCGGCCTCGCCGCCGCGCTGCTCACCGGAGCCGCCCTGCTGGCCACCGTGCTGTGGAAGGGCACCCGATGCTGGACCCTGGCCCGCAACCGCGCCCGCTGGGAACGCGACTGGGCACAGGTGGAGCCGTCCTGGCGCGGCCGCTACCTGTGAGCGCGCCTGCCACGTGAGCCTTCCTCCGCACTAAGTCAGGTCGGCGTGTAAATGTCAGGCAAGTCCATCTCTCGTCGTGCGGCTGTCACGAATTCTTGCTCGGCCTTCCACAGATCGACGAAGAGCTCTGATGGGATCTCGCGCTCGGTGGATGTGCCCCGAGCGGAGGCGACGCGGCGGGCCAGCGTCACAAGGTTCCTGTGAGCGACCACGGTCTCGGGGAGGTCCGAGACGAGCCTGATGGCCATCATCGCGGACTCGAGATTCTCCCGGTAAGGTCTGCCGGTCTCGTCAAAGAACGGCATTGACTCGCCTGTCTTTCGCGGGTGCGGCGCGATCGTGATGTTCGCTGTCGGCTCGAGGGTGAAGGCTATGAACTGGCGGTAGGCAGACAAGAAGTCGCCGTAGGCTGCCAGTCGAATGTCTCGCCATTGGCGGGCGTGGTCACGGCGCCACGAACGTTCTTGCCCGCGGAGCGACAGCCAACCTCCAAGCGTCACACCGAGTAGGGTGACGATGGCCGTGATCGCACTAGCGCCAATGTTCATGGAATTCTGGCCTCTCAGAACTTCTGTCAGCGGTCTGCTGGCGGAGATGTGTTGAAGAGGATGCTCGCCGCGTAGGTTGGCTCCTCCCAGGGATTAACTTGAGACCTGGCTCAAGCACACGGGTTGTTTCCGAGGCGGGCGGTTCCGAGGATCTCGGACACTCTGTGATGGGGTGGCCCGGTTCCGGCCATGGGATCGGTTCAGGTCGCGCGCAGGGGCCAGCGGCATGCGCCTTCAAGACGTGTTGAGGGCGTGCCGTGCGCCGGCGGGAGTCCTGTCGCGGACGGGGCGGTCGCTGACGACTCGGCCGTCGCGCAGCTCGATGATCCGTTCGGTGAACGCGGCGATGTCCGGCTCGTGGGTGATGATGACGACGGTGTGGCCGGCGTCGTTGAGCTCGACCAGGATCTTGACGATGTCGATGCTGGCGGCGGTGTCGAGGTTGCCGGTGGGTTCGTCGGCCAGCAGCAGGGTGGGGTCGGTGACCAGGGCGCGGGCGATGGCGACGCGTTGTTGTTGGCCGCCGGACAGCTCGGTGGGCAGGTGCTTCTCGCGGTCGGCCAGGCCCACCCGGGCCAGGGCGGCGCGGGCCTTGGCGCGCCGGTCGGGGACCCGGCCGTAGATGAGGGGCAGCTCGACGTTGCGGATCGCGCTGGTGCGGGGGAGCAGGTTGAACGACTGGAACACAAAGCCGATCTTGTGGTTGCGGACGTGGGCCAGCTCGGCGTCGGAGAGGTGGGAGACGTCGGTGCCGTCGAGGCGGTAGTGGCCCTCGGTGGGGGCGTCCAGGCAGCCGAGGATGTTCATCAGGGTGGACTTGCCGGAGCCGGACGCGCCCATGATGGCGACCATCTCGCGGTCGCCGATGGTGAGGGTGACGTCGTCGAGGGCGCGCAACTCGACGGCGCCCATCCGGTAGACCTTCGTGACGTGTCCCAGTTCGATCATCCCGGCCTCCGGGGTTCGTGGGGTGGCTACTGAAAGCGCAGGGCGTCGACCGGGCGCATGCGTGCCGCGCGCCCGGCCGGGTAGCTGCCGGCCGCGACGCCGATCAGGGCGCTGATGGCGACGCTGAGCACCACCGCCGTCGGTGAGACGGTCGGTGGCGGGAAGTTGGCGGTGACGCGCGGGATCGCGAAGGCGGCCGCCTCGGTCAGGCCGATGCCGAGCAGCATGCCGGCCAGGCCGCCGGTGGCGGAGAGCATGCTGGACTCGATGAGGAACTGGCGCAGCACCTCGTGCCGGGTGGCGCCGAGCGCCTTGCGTAGGCCGGTCTCGCGGGTTCGTTCGGTGACCGAGACGAGCATGATGTTGGCGACGCCGATGCCGCCCACGATCAGTGCGATCGCGGCGATGGCGCCGATGAACGCGCGGAGCGCGGCGAGGAACTGCTCGCGCTGCTCGATCAGGGTCTGCAGGGAGAGCACCTCGAAGTCGCGTTGTGACGGGTCGTAGACGTGGTGGCGCTGGTCGAGCACGGCGGTGGTCTGGGCGGTCGCGGCGGGCACGGTGGCCGTCCCGCTGGCCCGCACGATGATCTGGTTGACCACGTTGTCGTTGCCGAACAGCTCGGCGACCGGGGTTGGGCCGAGCACGATCTCCCTGGCGGTGGGGCCGGACTGGGCGGAGCCCACGAACCTGCCGGCCGACAGCTGCCGGTTGGCGGCGGCGAGGTAGTCGGGTGGCGCGCCGACGACGGTCACCCGGCGCTGGTCCTCGCGCACGCGCAGCACGGCGCTGCCGGTCACCACCGGGTCACCGACACGATGTCGGGCGCGTTGGCCGGGTTGCGCAGCTCGTCGACGTCGGCGTCGGCGAGGTTGTGCACCTGGGTCGCGCCGGCGACGTGGCCGGTGGACTTGGTCACGATGATCTGCGTGGTCAGCGGGCCGACCAGGGAGTCGAAGTAGGCCTGCACGCCGTTGCCCAGCGCCACGCCCAGGATCACGGCGGCGATCCCGATCACGATGCCCAGCGTGGTCAGGGCGGAGCGAAGGCGGTTGGTCCGCAGCGACCGCATGGCGGTCCGAAACGCATCCCGGAGGTCCACGGCCGCTCCCCCTGTCGTCTCATGGCGCGCGGCTGTTGACCGAGCCTGGTCGTGGGCCGGCGGTGGGCACAGGTGGCGAAGGCCCTCACCGCGACGGCCATCGGACCCCGCTGCCCGGTGAGTGCCGGTGTGCCCGGGGGGTGGGGACCAACGGCCGCTGTGGGCCGGCGGCGGGTGTACCTAGCGTTGCCCGGTGACGCGGAGTCTGGGAGGTACACCGGTGAGCAGGTGGGTGAGTAGGCCGATCGTCGCGGGCCTGGACGGGTCGGAGCCCGGTAGGTGGGCGGCGTGGTGGGCGGCGGCGGAGGCGGTACGGCGGTCGGTTCCGCTGCGCCTGGTGCATGCGGTGAACGTGGCCCCGTACACGGCCGGCGCCGGATATATCCCGCCGCAGGGCCTGTTCGAGGCGCTGGAGGACGAGGGCAGGCAGTGGCTGCTCGCGGCGAAGGCCGAGATCGGTCAGGCTCATCCGGGGCTGGGTGTCGAGGTGGAGGTCGAGGCGGCGCATCCGGTGCAGATGCTCCTCGTGCGGTCCGAGCGGGCGGGGCTGGTTGTGCTCGGGTCCAGCGGCGCGGGCGGGTTGGCCGGGATGCTCGCCGGTTCGACGGCCGTCGCGCTGGCCGCCCATGGCCGCTGCCCGGTGGCCGTGGTGCATGGCCCGGAGACGGTGGCCGAGGGGCCGGTCGTTGTCGGTGTGGACGGCTCGCCGGCCAGCGAGGATGCTGTCGCGATCGCGTTCGAGGAGGCCTCGCTGCGGGGTGTCCCGTTGCTCGCGGTGCACGCCTGGAACGGGTTCGACTCCGACGCGGAGTACCGCGCCGCCCGGCGGCTGGCCGAGCGCTGGGAGGAGGTCGAGGCGCGCGAGCGCGAGGTGCTGGCCGAGCGGTTGGCCGGCTGGGCCGAGAAGTACCCCGACGTCGAGGTGCGACGGGTGGTGGCTCGCTGCCGCCCGACACCGGCCCTGTTGGAGCACAGCGCCGGGGCGTCCGTGCTGGTGGTCGGCAGCCGGGGCCGGGGTGGGTTCGCCGGCATGCTGCTCGGCTCGGTCAGCCGCGCGCTGATCCAGCACGCGAGCTGCCCGGTCATCATCGCCCGCCCGGCGACAGGCCACGGGGAGGGATGAGCATGCGTGTCGAGCAGGCCATGAGCACGCCGGCGGTGACGGTCACGGCGGCGACCTCGGTCAAGCAGGCCGCGGGGTTGCTGGCCGCCCGGGGGTTCACCGTGTTGCCGGTGGTGGACGCGGACTTACGGCTGGTCGGGATCGTCAGCGAGGGCGACCTCGTGCGCGACCGGTTCCCGGCCGAGGCCCGGCTCGGCGTAACACTTGTCGAGGCGTTGCCGGCGCTCACGATCGCGGAGGTGATGACCCGCGAGGTGCTTACCGCGGCCGTCCGCGACGACGTGCACGAGCTGATCGAGCGGATGCGGCTGGCTCGGGTGCGTGCGGTGCCGGTCTGCCGCGACGGGCTGGTCGTCGGCGTGGTGACCTACCGCGACCTGCTGCGGACCGTGGCACGCGAGGACGGGAGGATCGCCGCGGCGGCGCGCGCCCGGCTGGAGTCGGTGTTCTCCCTCGGCCGGTTCACCGTGACCGCCCGGGACGGGGTGGTGACGCTCATCGACCGGATGGCCCGCCCCGAGGACTGGCACACCGCCCGAGTGCTCGCCGAGCAGGTGCCCGGTGCGGCCCGGGCGAGCGTGACCTCCCCGGTCGACGAACCGGCCGGCTGACCGGCGCGCCATGACGTCCGCCACCGGCGACCAGGCCGGGCTCACCGGCGCGCGCTTCGAGCACCGGGCGCTACTGGCCGACGGGACGGCGATCGTGGTGCGCCGCCTCGGGCCGGGCGACCGGGCCGCGGTCGAGGCGCTGCACCGCGACCTGCCCGCGAACGACGCCTACCTGCGGTTCTTCACCGTGTCCGCGGCGAGCCCGGGCATCGTGGCAGACCTCGTGGTCCGCGACGACGTCGTCGCGCTCGGCGCGCTGCGCGGGGACCGGTTGCTCGGTGTCGCGCACTACCGCCGCGAGCCGGCGGGGCGGGCACCGGAGATCGCGATCGCGGTGGCGCACGACGCCCAGCATCGCGGGGTGGCCTCGCTGCTGCTGGAGCACCTGGTGGCCGTCGCGGTGGCCGAGGGGGTGACCAGGCTGAGCGCGGAGGTGCTCTCGGTCAACCACGAGATGCTCCGCGTCATCCGCGACAGCGGCCTAGGTCACCGCCTGCGCCCGGATGGGGACGTGGAGCACGTCGAGCTGGACGTGACGGACGGGCTCGCCGACCAGCGGTTGCTGGACTCGATGCTCTACCGGCAGGAACGGGCCGACGTGGCCAGCCTGCGCTCGGTGCTGGCGCCTCGCTCGCTGGTGGTGGTCGGCGCGGGCCGCAAGCCTGGTTCGGTCGGGACGATGGTGCTGCGCACGATCCTCGACGCCGGGTTCGCCGGTGCGGTGCACGTGGTGCACCCGAGCGCGGCCTCGGTGGCCGGGCTGGGCTGTCACCGGTCGGTGGCGGAGCTGCCCGGCGAGATCGATCTCGCCGTTCTCGCCGTACCTGCCCCGGCCGTGCCGGAGGTGGCCGAGGACTGCGGGCGTCGTGGGATCCGTGCGCTGCTGGTGCTCTCCTCGGGAGTGACCGGTGAGCTGGCCGAGCGGCTGGCCGGCGTCGCGGCGCGGTACGGGATGCGGGTGGTCGGCCCGAACTGCCTGGGCGCGGTCAACACCGATCGCTCGGTGCGGCTGGCCGCCACGTTCGGCCGGACCCCCGGCGCCGGGCGGGTGGGGATCGCCGCGCAGTCCGGAGGCGTGGTGATCGGGCTGAGCGCCGAACTGGACCGGCTCGGGCTCGGGGTGTCCACCGCGCTGTCGGTGGGCGACGCCCTCGACGTCAACGGCGACGACATGCTGCTGTGGTGGGGCGCGGACGGGCGTACCCGCGCGGCGGTGCTCTACGTCGAGTCGGTGCGCCGGCCCGCGCAGTTCGCCGCGATCGCGCGGCGGCTGGCGCGGCGGATGCCGGTGCTCGCGGTCCGCTCGGGGACCTCCGAGGTCGGGCGGCGCGCGGCGGCCTCGCACAGCGCGGCCACCGCCACCCCCGGCGTGGTCCGGGAGGCGCTGTTCGCGCGGGCCGGCGTACTCGCGGTGGACAGCCTGGCCGAGGTGGGCGAGGGGCTCGCGGTGCTGTGCGGACAGCCGGTGCCCGGCGGCGACCGGGTCGCGGTGGTGAGCAACGCGGGCGGCGGCGGGGTGCTCGCGGTGGACGCCTGCACCCGCCACGGCCTGCGCCCGGCCGAGCTGAGCCCGTCGACCCGGGCCGCGCTGGGCGCCGTGCTTCCGCCGGCCGCCTCGGTCACCAACCCGGTGGACACCACCGCAACCGTGCCCGCCCCCAGCTTCCGCCGCGCCATCGAGCTGCTGCGCGCCGACCCGGCCGTGGACGCCGTGCTCGCCGTCGGGGTGTGCACCGGCGCCGGCGACCCCCTGGCCGAGCTCGCGGCGCTCGACACCCGGTCGGCCGGCACGCCGCTGGTGGCCGTACGCCTCGGGCAGGCCAGCGCCGTGGAACTGCCCACGCCTGGCTCGGCCGCCGTCTTCGCCGATCCGTCCACCGCCGCCCGTGCCCTGTCGCTGGCGGTGCGCAGGGCCCGCTGGCTGGCCACCGCGGACCGGCCGATGCACGTGCCCGCGGGCGTCGACCCCGAAGCCGCTCGCCGGGTCGTGGCCGCCCATCCGGATGTCGAGTGGCTGCCGCCGCTGGCCGCGGTGCAGCTGCTCGGCTCGGCAGGGCTGCCCGTCGCGCCGGTCGAGATCGCCACTACGTGCGGCGCGGCCGTGCGGGCGTGCCGCCAGGCCGGCGGGCCGGTCGCGCTCAAGGCGGACGCGTCGGACCTGCTGCACAAGAGCCGAGCCGGCGGGGTCTGGACCGGCCTGGACTCGGCCCGAGAAGTGCGCCAGGCCTATCGGGAGCTGCGCCGCCGGTTCGGCGGCCGGCTTCGCGGCGTGGTGGTGCAGCCGATGGCGCCGCCCGGGGCCGAGCTGCTGGTCGGGGTCACCAGCCATCCACCGTACGGACCGCTGCTGACCATCGGGCTCGGCGGCACCACCACCGACCTGGTCGGCGACCGGGCACACTGCCTGCTGCCGGCCACCGAGGCCGAACTCGACGCCACGCTCGACCGGCTGCGCGTCGCGCCCCGCCTGTTCGCCGGCGCGGGCGGCGCCGCCATCCGCGACCAGCTGCGGGACGCCGCGCGCCGACTGGCCTGGCTGGCCACCCGGGCACCCGAGGTGGCCGAGACGGAGATCAACCCGCTGCTGGCCGGCCCGACCGGCGCCTCGGCCGTGGACATACGGGTACGGCTGGCGCCGGCCCGGCCGGCCGAACCCTGGCTGCGCGGCCTGCCCACCTGAGCCGCTCCGGTCAACCCTGGGCCGCGAGCGCGTCCGCTGGCCGCTCGCCGGCGGCGCTGGTCGGCCGCACCACGGTCACCGGGCAGCGCGCGTGCAGCACACAGTGCAGCGCCACCGAGCCGAGCGGCATCCTGGTGCAGCCCCGTCCGCGGCTGCCGACAACCAGCAGGTCCGCGTCGCGTGACGCACCGACGAGCACCGGCCCCGCCTCTCCCGGGCTGATGACCAGCTCGACCTCGGGCGCGGCCCGGTCACCGTCGAGCGCGTCGTCGATCATCCGTCGGGTCTCCGCCCGCACGGCGTCCGCCACCCCGGACGGCCTGCTCGGGAGCGGTTCCCCATAGGCGAGCGCCCACAGCTCCGGAGGTTCGTAGGCGCTGACCACCCGCAGCGTCGCGGCCCGCAGCTGCGCTTCGCCGATCGCGTGCCGCAGCGCGGCCCTCGACGACAGCGACCCATCGACGCCGACCACGACGACGCCCGCCCGTCGTCCGCATCCGAGATCCTCGGTCATGGGCACATTCGACCGCGCGCGGGTCGCCACGGCCAGATTCGGAAGACACCGAGCGCGATGGACGTACGGCAGTACCGCGACCGCACCGACGCGAGCGGTTCCTCGGCGGGGCCGAAAGTCCTCGCGGTTGGGGCCGTGAGCCGCTGTTCACCGCCCGGCTCGGCCGCGACGCTGGCGGACCGAAGTGCGTTTGCGGGGACAGGGAGGAAGGCCATGCCGTCTCGGGTGGGGCGTCCGGTTGTGGTCGGCGTCGATGGTTCGCCGGTGGCGTTGTCGGCGGTCCGATGGGCCGCCGAGGAGGCGCGTCGTCGTGGGTTGGGGGTGCGGCTGGTGGAGGCGTTCGCCTGGTCGGACACCATGCCGATGGACGAGGTGATCGCGACCCGGGACTACCGGGCGATGCTGCTGAGCACCATGCGCGACCAGGTCGACCAGGCCGCGACGGTGGCCAGGGAGACCGCGCCGGGGGTCCGGGTCGACGGGGAGGTCGTGGCCGGATACCCGGCGCGGGTGCTGCGTGCGGAGTCCGAGCGGGCGGCGCTGCTCGTGGTGGGCGGTCGCGGCGCGGGCGGCGTGCTCGGGCTGCTGGTCGGGTCGGTCGCGGTGTCGATGGCGGTCCACGCGGCCTGCCCGGTCATCGTCGTTCCGGAGCCGCGGGACGAGCCAGTGCCAGCGGACGCACCGGTGGTGGTCGGCGTGGACGGCTCGTCGCACAGCGAGGCCGCGGTGGCGTTCGCGTTCGAGGCCGCGTCGGTTCGTCACGCCCCGCTGGTGGCCGTGCACGCCTGGTCGGACCTGCTGTTCGACCCCGAGGTGGCGCCGGTGATGGACTGGGAGGCGATCGAGGCCGGCGAGCGGGAGGTGTTGGCCGAGCGGCTGGCCGGGTGGGCGGAGAAGTTCCCAGACGTCGAGGTGCGGCGGGTGGTGGCGCGGGACCGGCCGGCGCACGCGCTGCTCGAACAGGCGGCCGGGGCGGGGCTGCTGGTGGTCGGCTCGCGGGGGCGCGGACGGCTGCCCGCGCTGGTGCTCGGTTCGGTCAGCCACGCCGTGCTGCACCGTGCGCGCTGCCCCGTCGCCGTGGTCCGCGCCGACATCGCCGAGCCCGCCTGACGGCACCCCACCCGCTGGCGCGCCCTTGCCCGGGACCGGCGGACGTCAGTCCCGGCTGCCCGAGGTGGCCGCGTGCCGCGCCGCTGGCGCGGCCGGGGCGGCCGGGGTGGTGGCCGGTGGCCGCGCGGCGCGGCGTGGTGCGACGGTGGCCGCGCCGGATTGGTCGATGGGCTGGGCGGTACCGGCGAGCCGGTAGACGAGCGAGCCGTCGATCGTCTCGTGCTCGAGCAGCAGCGCGCTGAGCCGTTCGAGCTGGGCTCGGTGGGTGGTGAGCAGGTCGGTGGCGCGTTGCTCGGCCTCGCGGAGCAGGCGGGCGACCTCGGTGTCGATGGCGGCCTGGGTGGCTTCGGCGTAGGGGCGGCTGGACAGGTCGGGGCCGCTGGTGCCGAGGAACACCGAGCCGCCTCGGGGGTAGCCGACGGGTCCGATGCGCTGGGAGAGGCCGAACTCGCGGACCATCTTGGTGGCCAGTTCGGTGGCTTGGGCGAGGTCGTTGGCGGCGCCGGTGGAGCCTTGGCCGAGGATGACCAGCTCGGCGGCCCGGCCGCCGAGGCGGACGGTGAGGGAGTCGAGCAGGTAGTCCTGGCCGTAGAGGTGTCGTTCGACCAGGGGGAGTTGTTCGGTGGCGCCGAGGGTCTGGCCGGCGGGCAGGATGGTGACCTTGGCGACCGGGTCGGCGTGTGGGCAGAGGGCGGCGACCAGGGCGTGGCCGGCCTCGTGGACGGCGACGGCGTGTTTCTCGGCCGGGAGCAGGACGTTGGTGCCTTCGCGGCGGCCGAGCAGGATGCGGTCGCGGGCGGTGTCGAAGTCGGTGGCGGTGAGGGTGTCGCGGTTGTTGCGGACGGCGTTGATGGCGGCCTCGTTGGCGAGGTTGGCCAGGTCGGCGCCGGAGAAGCCGGGGGTGGCGCGGGCGACGACGGCCAGGTCGACGCCGGGGTCGAGGTGCTTGTGGCGGCAGTGCACGGCGAGGATGGCGGCGCGTTCGGTCTGGGTGGGCAGCGGGATGGTGACCTGGCGGTCGAAGCGGCCGGGTCGCATCAGCGCGGGGTCGAGGACCTCGGGGCGGTTGGTGGCGGCGAGGACGACGATGCCTTCTCCGGGGTCGAAGCCGTCCATCTCGGCGAGCAGCTGGTTGAGGGTCTGTTCGCGTTCGTCGTTGGAGACCATGGCGTGGGTGCCGGCGCGGCGGGCGCCGATGGCGTCGAGCTCGTCGACGAACACGATCGCGGGGGCGCGCTTGCGGGCCTCGGCGAACAGGTCGCGGACCCGGGCGGCGCCGACGCCGACGTACATCTCCACGAAGCTGGACCCGACGACGGAGAAGAACGGCACGTCGGCCTCCCCGGCCACGGCGCGGGCCAGCAGGGTC
>NZ_JIAI01000029.1 GCF_000620785.1 Actinospineispora acaciae DSM 45401
CCTCACCCGCCACGTCGTCGCCCGCCAACGCCGCGCCGAATGGCGCTACGCCATCACCAACCACACCGGCCACCTCATCCGCGGCGGCATCACCCGCCACCGACCCGACGGCGTCCAGAACGGCGCCGACGGCGGGGTCGTCGAACTACACATCCCGGCCACCCTGCTGGCCAGGTTGGCCGCGAACCCGCCACCCGGCTGGGCCGGGGTGATCAGCGACCTGGCCAGGCAGTACGCTGCCTGGCCAGCCACCAAACGAGGGTTCGACCAGAAACCCGGGCGGCGGCTGCCCACCACCGGGCTACGCCGGCACACCCAGATCCGCGACCGCACCTGCCGCGGACCGGGCTGCCGCCTGTCGGCGATCAAGACGGAGTTCGACCACACCCGCGACTACCGCCACGGCGGACCCACCGTCGAGATCAACGGCGGCAACGTCTGCGACCACGACCATGACCTCAAGACGAAGGGAGGCTGGAGGCTCGAACAACCCGAACCCGGAACGTTCACCTGGATCAGCCCACTCGGACAAACCCACACCACCCAGGGCGAACCGATCATCACGCCAACACTCGAGCCCGGCGACGACGATCCGCCACCGTTCTGACAGGGGCCGGCCGGGCACGGCATAGGGTGAGCAGGTCAGTCGCTGTGCCCGCACGTCCGGTAGGGGTTCATGCTCGACAATCTCGTCGCCCGCGCCTCGGTCGGTCGGGTGACCGATCCGCTGGGGCGTGCGCTGGTCAGGTGGGGTGTTTCGCCCGACCTGGTGACGGTGGTGGGCACGGTGGGGTGCGTGGCCGCGGCCGTGTGGTTCCTGCCTCGGGGCCAGTTGGTGCTCGGGCCGTGTGTGATCAGCGCGTTTGTGCTGTTCGATCTGTTGGACGGCGCGGTTGCCAGGGCGCGGGGGACCGGGACGCGGTTCGGCGCGGTGCTCGACTCCACCTGCGACCGGATCGCGGACGGGGCGCTGTTCGCGGCGTTGGCGTGGTGGTGCCTGCGGGTGGGGGACGAGCCGGGCACGGCGGCGGCCGCGATGATCTCGCTGGTTGCGGGGCAGGTGGTGTCCTACCTCAAGGCGCGGGCGGAGGCTAGTGGGCTGTCCGCGCACGGTGGCCTGGTGGAGCGGGCCGAGCGGCTGATACTGGCGTTGCTGGGGACCTTTCTGGAGGGCGTCGGGGTGCCTGGGGCGCTGGCGGTCGCATTGTGGCTGCTCGCGGTTGGGTCGGTGATCACGTTGGGGCAGCGGCTGGTCGCTGTGCACTGTTCGGCGGGCGGTCGGGGTGCGGACGGTGAGAGCGGCCCGGGCGGCGGCGAGGGGCGGGGCGAAGCGAGCGGTGCGGGCGACACCGGCGGCGGGGATGGGGCGCCGCGGCCGTGAAGGACGCGCTGGTCGATCTCGGCTATGCGTTCGGTTGGCGGGCGGTGCGCGCGGTGCCGGGCGGGGTCGCGAGCGGGGTGTTTCGGGCCGGTGCGGGGCTGGTGGCGCGGCGGGGTGGCGCGGGGGCGCGACAGCTGCGGGCGAACCTGGGGCGGCTGTTCGAGCACGGTGGTGCGCGGGTCACGGCGGAGGAGCTGGACGCGGCCACCGCTGCTGGCCTGCGGTCCTACGCCCGGTACTGGTGTGAGGCGTTTCGGTTGCCGGGGATGGACCCGGGCGCGCTGCACGCCGCCGTGGACCCGGCGGTGGCGGGGGTGGCGCACCTGGAGACGGCGCTGGCGCGTGGGCGGGGGGTGATCGCGGCGCTGACCCACAGCGGGAACTGGGACGTTGCCGGGGTGTGGCTGGTGCGGGCGCTGGCCGAGCGGGGGGAGCCGGCCAGCTTGGTCACGGTGGCCGAGCGGTTGCGTCCGGATTCGCTGTACAACCGGTTTGTGGCCTATCGCGAGTCGCTCGGGTTCGAGGTGCTGGCCGTCGACGGCGGCGCTCGGATGGTCGCCACGCTGGCCGCCCGGCTGCGGCAGAACCGGGTGGTGTGCCTGGTCGCCGATCGTGAGCTGGGCGGCGGTGGGATCGAGGTCGACCTCTGCGGCGAACCGGCCAGGTTGCCCGCCGGGCCGGCCCAGTTGGCCAGGCACACCGGGGCGGCGCTGCTGCCGTTCGGATGCTGGTTCACCCCGACCGGGTGGGGGCTGCGGTTCCATCCGCCCGTCGAGGTGCCCCACGCGGTGGCGGCCAGGAAAGCTGACCAGGTGACGACCCAGGCGATGGCCGACGCGTTCGCCCTCGACCTCACCGAGCATCCGACGGACTGGCACATGTTGCAGCCGGTCTGGTCGGCGGACCGGGCCGTGCGATGAACGAGCCGCTGCGGGTGGGGATCGTCTGCCCGTACTCGTTCGACGTTCCGGGCGGCGTGCAGTCCCACGTGACCGGGCTGGCCGGGGCGTTGCGGGCGCTGGGGCACTCGGTGAACGTGCTGGCGCCGGCGGGGGCGTCCCGGGAGGAGCGGCCCGAGTTCTTCACCCCGGGCGGGCGGGCCGTGGGGGTGCGGTACAACGGCTCGGTGGCCCGGCTCACGTTCGGGCCGGTGGCCTACGGCAGGGTGCGGCGGTGGCTGGCCGAGCACGAGTTCGACGTGCTGCACCTGCACGAGCCGATCGCGCCGAGCCTGTCCATGCTGGCGCTCGCGATGGCCGACGGGCCGGTGGTGGCCACGTTCCACACCGCCACCGAGCGGTCCCGGGCGCTGACCACGTTCCAGGGCGTGCTGCGGCCGCTGCTGGAGAAGATCACCGCCCGGATCGCGGTGTCCCCGCTGGCCAGGCGGGTGCAGGTGGAACACCTCGGCGGGGACGCGGTGGAGATCCCGAACGGGGTGGACGTCGCGCGGTTCGCCCGGGCCCGGCCGCTGACCGGGTACCCGAGGCCGGGGGTGCGCACAGTCGGGTTCCTGGGGCGGTTCGACGAGCCCCGCAAGGGAATGGACGTGCTGCTGGACGCGCTGAGGGCGGTCCCGGCGGGCGGGGTGCGGCTGTTGGTGGTCGGCCGGGGGGACGAGGCGGGGCTGCGCGGGCGGGCCGGGCCGGAGCTGGCCGCGCGGATACACGTGCTGGGCGACGCCGACGACGACACCGCCGCGTCCGCGCTGCGGTCGATGGACGTCTACTGCGCGCCGAACACCGGCGGCGAGAGCTTCGGCATGGTGGTCACCGAGGCGATGGCGGCCGGGGCGGCGGTGGTGGCCAGCGACCTGGACGCGTTCCGCCGGGTGCTCGACGACGGGCGCGCCGGCGAGCTGGTGCCGACCGGCGACCCGGTGGCGCTGGCCGCCGCGCTGCGGGCGCTGCTGGACGACGACACCCGCCGTGCCGGGCTGGCCGCCGCCGGGGCCGAGCGCGCCGCGCGGTGGGACTGGCCGCTGGTCGCCGCGGCCGTGCTGCGGGTGTACGAGGCGGCGATCGCGGCCGACCCCCGGCGGCCGGTGGCCCGGCGCCCGGAAGGCCCGGTGCGCGTCGGCGAGCGGCCCCCGGCGGGCTGATGGACCCGTTCGGCGTGCTGGTGGGCTGCGCGCTCGCGGTGCTGGCCCTGCTGGTGGTGGCGTCCTGCCTGCTGCGGGCGAACCGCCTCGACCGGCTGCACGTGCGGACCGACGCGGCGCGCGCGGCCCTGTTCGCCGCGCTGGAGCGGCGTGCCGTGGTGGCCCGCTCGGTCGCGCGCCACGCCGGGGACGAGTCGCTGCGGGCGGTCTCCGCGCGCACCGAGACCGCGCCCGCCCCCGACCGGGAGGCCGCCGAGAACGACCTGGGCCGGCTGCTGCACACGCTGGACCGCGACGGGCTGCCGGCCGCGCTGGGCGCCGAGCTGTCCGACGCCGAGCAGCGGGTGATGATCGCGCGGCGGGTGTACAACGACGCGGTCCGGGACACCCTGGCGCTGCGCTCGCGGCGGCTGGTGCGGTGGCTGCGGCTGGCCGGCAACGCGCCGACGCCCGGCTACTTCGAGATCGTCGAGTTCGACCCGGAGGAGGCAGGGCCGCCGTCCCGGGCCCGGCGGGCCGCGCGGGTGGTGTTGCTCGACCCCGACGACCGGGTGCTGCTGTTCGAAGGCGTCGACCCGGCGCGGCCGGGGGAGCCGTACTGGTTCACCCCGGGCGGCGGGTTCGAGCCCGGCGAGGACGCGCGGGCGGCCGCCGTGCGCGAACTGGCCGAGGAGACCGGGCTGCGGCTGGCGCCGGACGAGCTGCTCGGGCCGGTGTGGCGGCGGAGCACGGTGTTCGGCTTCGACGGCGGCACCATCGCCGCGGACGAGGAGTTCTTCGTGGCGCGCGCCGAGCTCGCCTCGGTGGACACCTCCGGCTTCACCGACCTGGAGGTGGACACCGTGCTCGGACACCGCTGGTGGAGCGGCGAGGAGCTGCGCGCGACCGAGGCGGTGGTCTACCCGAGGGACCTCGGCGCGCTGCTCGGCGAGCTTCCGGACGGCCGGTGGGACGGAGTAACCCGCGAGGTGTCCTGAGCCGACTTACACTGGGGTGTACCCGTACGGGTGCATCCAGCCCAACCAGAGAGGTCCCAGAGTGTCCGCCGAGCAGCTCCCGTCCGATCGTCCCGAGTCGAGCCAGGCCTCCCAGTTCGGGACCGCCCGAGTCAAGCGCGGGATGGCCGAGATGCTCAAGGGCGGTGTGATCATGGACGTGGTCACGCCGGAGCAGGCCAAGATCGCCGAGGACGCCGGCGCCGTCGCGGTGATGGCGCTGGAGCGGGTGCCCGCCGACATCCGTGCCCAGGGCGGCGTCGCCCGGATGAGCGATCCCGACATGATTCAGGGCATTGTTGAGGCCGTCTCAATTCCGGTGATGGCCAAGGCGCGTATCGGTCACTTCGTCGAGGCCCAGGTGTTGCAGTCGCTCGGTGTGGACTACATCGACGAGTCCGAGGTGCTCACTCCGGCCGATGAGGCACATCACATCGACAAATGGGCGTTCACCGTGCCGTTCGTGTGCGGCGCGACCAATCTGGGTGAGGCGCTGCGGCGTATCTCCGAGGGTGCCGCGATGATTCGCTCGAAGGGCGAGGCGGGCACCGGGAACGTCGTCGAGGCGACCCGTCACATGCGCTCGATTCGCGCCGAGATCCGCCGGCTCGGCGGCCTGGACGCCACCGAGCTGTTTGTTGCCGCAAAGGAGTTGCGGGCGCCGGTGGAGCTCGTGGCCGAGGTGGCGGCGGCCGGGAAGCTGCCGGTCGTGCTGTTCACCGCCGGTGGCATCGCCACCCCCGCCGACGCGGCGATGATGATGCAGCTGGGTGCGGAAGGCGTTTTCGTCGGGTCCGGAATCTTCAAGTCCGGCGACCCGGCTCGGCGCGCCGAGTCAATCGTGAAGGCCACCACTTTCCACGACGATCCCGACGTGATTGCGAAAGTCTCGCGCGGGCTCGGCGAGGCAATGGTCGGCATCAACCTGACCGACCTGCCGGAGGGCCAGCGTTACGCCCAGCGGGGCTGGTAACCACCTCCTTCGGTTAACCCGACGGGGCGGTCGACGAATGCCGCTCCCGCGTGTCGGGATTGGGAATCTGTAGCACGGCAGTACTCTCCGTGCCCGTGATCAACACTGTTATCACGCGCAAAGGTGAACCTTCACCCCTTCGTCACTGAGCTCACCTATATTTCCGTGAGCAAAGCGACAGGTGGTGTGAGAGGTGCCGAAGTGATGCGTGTGAGTTACATCGGGGCGAGGCTCGTTCGGGCCGCGTCTCGAGGCAGCGGCGGTCACGGGCCGACGGCCCGGTCCGGCGAGGTGCGGACTCGCACACCGCGGTATCTGGCGCGGTCTCTGGCGGGGGAGGAGTACTGATGGGCGAGCGACACGGTGTCCGGTTACGGGCTCGCCGGCGGGAACCGGCCCCGGACAGCGGGGCGCTGGTGACCCGGCGCAGCGTCATGGTCGTGCTGGGGGTGGTCGGCGCGCTGGTGCTCGCCGGGACCGGCATGCGGGTCGCCGGCGTTGCGGTGCGCGAGGTGGGCCAGACCAGCACGGGCGTGGTGGCCGAGACCAGCGCGGGCGTGCTCGCCGAGGAGCCCGCGCCGAAGCCGAAGCCCGCCCAGGACACCGACGCCACCCCGGTGGAGCCGGTGCCGCCGACGCCGTCCGCGCGTGCCCATGCCGAGTCCTCGGCGAGCCGGCCGTCCGTGCTTCCACCGGCCCCGATCGCGCCGGCGACCCCGTCCCTGGCGGCTCCCCGGCCGTCGGCGGCGCCCGCGATGCCTACCCAGTCGGCCCTGCCGTCCGTTCCGTCGGCGCCCGCGCTGCCGTTCCCGGCGAACGGGTCGCGTGTTCCTGGAGCGTCGGCCGCGCCGGAGACGCGCGCGCCGTCGGTGCCGGCCACGCGGGTGCCGGGGCAGGTGCCGGCGCAGTTGCCTGGGCAGGTGCCGGCGCAGTTGCCGGTGCCCGTGCCGAGTGGGTTGCCGGTGCCTAGTGGACTTCCGGTGCCCGGCGGTTTGCCGGTGCCGAGCGGGTTGCCGTCGGTGCCGGGGGTGCCGTCGGTTCCCGGGGTGCCTTCGTTGCCTGGTGGGCTGCCGGTTCCCGGTGGGGTTCAGGCGCCCGCGCAGTTGCCGGTGCCCAGTGGGCTTCCGGTTCCGAGCGGGCTGCCGGTGCCCAGTGGTCTGCCCTCGTTGCCTGGGGTGCCGTCGCTTCCCAAGGTGCCGTCGGTCCCGGGGGTGCCTTCGTTGCCTGGTGGGCTGCCGGTCCCCGGTGGGGTGCAGGCGCCTGAGCAGTTGCCGGTGCCCGTGCCGAGTGGGTTGCCGGTTCCGAGCGGGCTTCCGGTGCCCAGCGGTTTGCCGTCGGTGCCGGGGGTGCCGTCGGTTCCCGGGGTGCCTTCGTTGCCGGGTGGGCTTCCCGTTCCCGGTGGGTTGCCGGTTCCCGGTGGGGTTCAGGCGCCCGCGCAGTTGCCGGTGCCCAGTGGGCTTCCGGTGCCGAGCGGGCTGCCGGTGCCCGGTGGCCTGCCGGTGCCCAGTGGGTTGCCTTCGGTGCCGTCGGTTCCCGGGGTGCCTTCGTTGCCCGGTGGGCTGCCGGTTCCGGGGGGCGTGCAGTCGGCGCCCGGGGCGCCCGCTCCCACTGGCACCGGTGTGCGTCAGATGTGGGGGCCGGCGGGCGAGGCCGTCCCACCGCCCGCGTCGGGGGTGCCGCCGAAGGCTCCGGACGCGCCGAAAGCAGCGCCCGCCCCGGCGCCCGCTCCGGCTCCAGCGCCCGCGCCCGCCCCGGCTCCGGGGCAGGGGCGGCCGCCGGCGGCCCAGGTGCCGGCCGCGCCGGCCGCCGCCGAGATTCCGGTGCCTGGTCCCGCCGGGGCGCCGTGGGTGAGCCCGGCCGCGGACCTGAGCTGTACCAACGCCACCAGCCAGGTCAGGGACGCGAACTCCCTGACCGTTGCGCTCGCGAACGCCAGGCCAGGAGACGTCATCCAGTTGGCGGACGGGGTGTACCGGGGGAACTTCGTGGCGCGGTCGCAGGGCGCCCCGGACCGGCGCATCACGCTGTGCGGCTCCCGGAACGCGGTGATCACCGGCGATCCCGTCGGCTACCCGCTGCACCTGGACGGCGCGTCGAACTGGCGGGTTGCCGGGTTCACCATCCGGGGCGGCCAGAAGGGGCTGATGGCCGACCGCGCCCAGGGCAACGTCATCGAGGGCCTGCTCATCGAGCAGATCGACCAGGAGGGCCTGCACCTGCGCTCGGCCAGCACCAACAACACGGTCCGGGACAACGAGATCCGGGCCACCGGGCGGACCTCGCCTGAGTTCGGCGAGGGCATCTACGTGGGCAGTGCGCAGCAGAACTGGGCGCAGTTCGCGGCCGGCGGGCCGGACCGCAGCGACCGCAACGCCATCGAGCGCAACCGGATCAGCGACACCACCGCCGAGTGCGTGGACGTCAAGGAAGGCACCTCGGGCGGGGTGCTGCGCGCCAACACGTTCTCCGGCAGGGCGCTGGCGGGCGGGTTCGCCGACTCCTGGGTGGACGTCAAGGGCAACGACTGGATCATCGCGGACAACGTCGGGACCGACTCCAAGGCGGACGGCTTCCAGGTCCACCAGGTGGCCGCCGGGTGGGGCGTGAACAACAAGTTCCAGAACAACTTCGCCACGCTCAACAGCACCGGGGTGGGCATCAACGTCACCGGCGACGCGGGCCGCAACCAGGTGCTCTGCGACAACCGGGTGGCCGGCGGCAAGGCCCTGAGCAACGTCACCTGCGCGAGCGGCCCTGCCCCGCGCGCCGCCACCTGACGGGGCTCAGCTGTACTCCATGATCAACACGCCGGCCGAGTGGGGTTCGAGCGCCAGGTAGCTGTGCGGGACGTCGCCGGCGAACCGCGCGTAGTCCCCGACCGCGAGCTCGACCTCCTCGTCGCGGGGGCCGCAGCGCACCCGCCCCGACGTGACGACCAGGTGCTCGACGGTGCCCGGGATGTGCGGCTCGGCCAGCCGGGTGGCGCCGGGCTCCAGGGTGATCACGTGCAGGTCGCGGCGGGCGCCCGGGGGACAGGTGGACAGCACGGTGCCGGTGAACCGCGCCTGCTCGGACGGGATCGCCGGGCCGGTGCCGGCGCGGATGACCCGGACCGGCTGGGGCTGGGGGTCGACGACCCTGCTGAACGGCACGCCCAGCGCCACCGCCAGCGACCAGAGCGTCTCCACGTTCGGGTTGCCGTTGCCGGCCTCGAGCTGGGACAGCGTCGACTTGGCGACCCCGGCGCGCCTGGCCAGCTCGGTCAGGGACCACCCGAGCCGTTCGCGCTCCCTGCGCAGCGCGCGGGCCATCAGGGGCCTCGGATCTGTTCGTTCCACTGGACTCTCTGTTCGGCTTGACGAACGCGCTGGCCGGTGTTCAGTATAAACGACTATGCGTTCGACATGGCGAACGGGTGCCAGGGAGGACCTGCGCGACGCGCTGGCCCTCGGCGCGGCGATCCTGGTCGTGGGCGCGTCCTTCGGGGCGCTGGCGGCGACGGCCCGGGTGCCGTTGGTGCTGATCGTGGCGATGTCGTTGCTGGTGTTCGCCGGCGGCTCGCAGTTCCTGGCGGTGGCGGTGGTGGCCGCCGGCGGGGCGCCGGTCGCCGCGGTGCTCGGCGGCCTGCTGCTCAACGCCAGGCACTTCCCGTTCGGGCTGGCGGTGGCCGACGTGGTCGGCCGGTCCTGGCCGGCGCGGCTGGTCGGGAGCCACTTCCTGCTCGACGAGTCGGTCGCGTTCGCGCGCGCCCGGCGGGACCCGGTGCGGGCGCGGCGGGCGTACTGGATGGTGGGCGTCACCATGTTCCTGGCGTGGAACCTGGGCACGGTGGTCGGGGCGTTCGCGGGCTCCGCTGTGCCCGAGCCGGCGCGGTTCGGCATCGACGCGGCGTTCCCGGCGGCGCTGCTCGCGCTGCTGCTGCCGACGCTGCGCGAGGCGGACGCGGCCCGGGTCGCGGTGGCCGGTGCGGCGCTGGCGCTGGCGGTCACCCCGTGGCTGCCGGCGGGGGTTCCGGTTCTGGTCGCGCTGGCCGCGCTGCTCGCCGCCGGCCGGCCGGTGTCGAAGTGACGGGCTGGGCGGTGGGGGTGCTCGCGGCCGGCACCTACCTGATCAGGCTGTCCGGGCTGCTGCTGCGCGGGCGGCTGACCGTCTCGGCACGGGCCTCCCGGCTGCTCGACCTCGGGCCCACCGCCCTGATCGCGGCGCTGGTGGCGACCGCCGCGCTCACCGAGGCCGGCGGGTTCGCCGGCTGGGCGCGCGCTGCCGGGGTGGCGGCCGGCGCGGTCGCGGTGTGGCGGCGGGCGCCGCTGGTCCTGGTGGTCGTGCTGGCGGCGGGGGTCACGGCGGGGCTGCGGGCGCTCGGGGTGTCGTAGCTCAGGGCAGCAGCAGGACGGCGGTCGGCACCGCGATCAAGGCCAGCGCCGCGAGCCGGGGCAGCGCCAGGAGCGGGCGCGGCGGCCGGCCGGGGTGTGCGTCGAGGCGGTGCAGCCGGCCGGACACGGCGGCGCTGAACGAGGCAAGGGTGGCCGTGTCGGACCCTGCCTGGGGCGCGGCGCCGCCTCCGATCCGGTGCAGCGCGCCGGCCAGCGCCGCCTTGCCGGACGCCGCCCTGGCCACGTCGTCGGCGCGCATCTCGACCAGCGTGGCCACCGCGGCCTGCGCCCGGGCCATGCCCGGCACCCAGGGCGCCGTCGCGCCCCAGGCCACGAACGGCAGCACCACCAGGTCGTGGCGCTCGCGCAGGTGGGTGCGTTCGTGGGCGAGCACGGCGGCCAGCTCGTCCGGGGCCAGGGTGGCCAGCGCGCCCTCACTGATCACCAGCCGGGACCGGGGGCCGGGCAGGCAGTACGCCACCGGCATCGGGTGGTCCAGCACCCGCGCGCCGGCCATCGCGGGCCACGGCGTCGCGAGCACGTCGAGCAGGTCGCGGTGCCGGCGCCGGGCCCGCAGCGTGCGCCAGCAGGCCAGGCCGAGCACGCCGAACAACCGGACTGCCAACGCGGCGGTGGCGACCAGCGCGAGCATGTGGACGAGCCCCAGTTCGGACGGCCAGCGGTCCAAGGCCAGCGCGCGGGCCACCGCCGCCGGCAGCGAGTCGCCGAGCGGGGCCAGGCCGAAGGTCAGGCCCGCGCCGAGCATCGCCAGCCCGCCGGCCAGCCCGACGGCCTGCCAGAGCAGCAGCGCGCCGGTGGGGTCGCGGGCCGGCCAGCGGGCGGCGGCCAGCGCGCGGCTCACCGGCTCGGCCAGCAACACGCCCAGGACGAGCAGCGCGACCGAGGTGCCGATCATGTGAGCAGGTCACGCACGGCGGCCTGCTCGTCGGGGGCCATCGCGCCGAGGAACCGGGCCAGCACCGCGCCCCGGTCGGGAGCGCCGTTGAGGGCGTCGCGCATGAGCGCGGCGATGTGGTCCTCGCGGGTGCCGGCGGCGCGGTAGTGGTGCGCCCGGCCGTTGCGCTCGCGGGCCACCAGGCCCTTGCGCTCCAGCCGGCCGAGCACGGTGAGCACGGTGGTGGTGGCCAGCTCGCGGTCGGCCAGCGCGTCCCGTACATCTTTGGCCGTGCAGGGAGGTCCGGCCGCCCAGAGCACCTCCATGACGGCACGTTCCAGCTCGCCCAGGCTAGCCATCGCACTCCTCATCCGCCGCGTGACGGCCGTCATTCTACAAGAAGTAGAACTTCTACCGACTGTAGAAGTAGCCTCGGAAGGGTGATCAACGACCTCACCGCCGCCCGACAGCAGATGGCCCTGTCGCTGGGCTTCCACATCGTGTTCGCCGTCCTCGGGGTGGGCATGCCGTGGCTGATGCTCTACGCCGAGTGGCGCGGGCTGCGCACCGGCGACGAGCGCTGGACCGCGCTGGCCCGGCGCTGGTCCAAGGCGGTGGCCGTGCTGTTCGCGGTGGGCGCGGTGTCGGGGACCGTGCTGTCCATCGAGTTCGGGCTGCTCTGGCCGGCGTTCATGGCCCGGTTCGGGTCGGCGATCGGGCTGTCGTTCACCCTGGAGTCGTTCGCGTTCTTCCTGGAGGCGATCTTCCTCGCGCTGTACCTGTACGGCTGGAAGCGGCTGCCGCCGAGGGTGCATCTGTTGTGCGCGGTGCCGGTGGCGCTCGGTGGGATGGCGTCCGCGCTGTTCGTGACCACCGCGAACGCCTGGATGAACGGTCCGGTCGGGCTGGTGGCCGAAGAACCGCTTGCGGGTTCGAGCATTGGTACAGCCCGGGATGGGGTACCGGTGGCCACCGAGCCGCTGGGGCCGTTCCTGGCGCCGACCGCCGGCCCGCAGCTGGTGCACATGGGGCTGGCCGCGCTGTTGTGCACGGGGCTGGCGGTGGCCGCCGTCTACGCCGTGGCGATGCTCCGTGACCCGTCCAAACGGGATGGTTACCACCGGCGCGGGCTGGCCGCCGGCGCGGTGCTCGGGCTGGTCAGCGCCCCGTTGCAGGTGGTGGTGGGGGACTGGGCGACGCGAGCGGTTGCCGAGTGGCAGCCGGCCAAGTTCGCCGCGATGGAGGGGGTGGAGCGGACGGTGGACGGTGCGCCGTTCCACGCCGGACCGGTCGAGATCCCGAACGCGCTGTCGCTGCTGCTGCACTTCGACCCGAACGCGAGGGTGGTCGGCATGGACGCGATCGCGCCGCCGGACCGGCCGCCGGCCGCGATCACCCACGTCTCGTTCCAGATCATGATCGTCATCGGGACCGCGCTGGTGGGGCTGGCGGCGTTGGCGGCCTGGTTGTACCTGCGGCGCCGTCGGGGGGCGCCGCATCCAGCCGGGCACCGGTGGTTCCTGGCCGCGATGGCGGTGGCCGGGCCGGCGCCGTTCGTGGCGCTGATCGCGGGCTGGATCGTCACCGAGGTCGGGCGCCAGCCGTGGATCGTCTACCGGGTGATGCGCACGCCCGAGGCGCTGACCACCCAGACCGGCCTGGCCACCTATCTGTACGCGACCGCGGCGGTGTACCTGGCGCTGTCCGTGGCGCTGGTGGCCATCCTGCGGCGGATCGCGCGCGGGCCGACGCCGCCGGATCCGTCGGTGGCACTTACGCGTACGGAGGTCCCGGCATGACCGCGATCGACGGCCTGGCGCTGATGGTGCTGGCCGGGCTGACCGCGTACGCGGTGCTCGGCGGCGCGGACTTCGGCGCGGGGCTGTGGGATGTCACCAGGAGCCGGGCGCAGCGCGAGCTGGTGGTGCGGGCCATGGCGCCGGTCTGGGAGGCGAACCACGTCTGGCTGATCTTCGTGGTGATCACGCTGTTCACCGGGTTCCCCGGGGCGTTCGGGGTGCTGTCGCGGGCGCTGGTGGCTCCGGTGTCGGTGGCGCTGCTGGGGATCGTGCTGCGCGGCGCGGCGTTCGTGTTCCGCCAGTACGGGGCGCCGGACGGGGGCAGGCCGGTGCGGGGGACCAGGTTCTGGGGGCGGGTGTTCGCGGTCTCCTCGCTGGCCACCCCGTTCGCGTTCGGCACCGCCGCCGGGGCGCTCGCGTCCGGCGAGCTGCGCGCGGACGGCTCGGCCGGGCTCTGGCTGCCTTTCGTCAAGCCCCTGCCGCTGGTGGCCGGCCTGCTCGCGGTGGCCTGCTGCGCGTACCTGGCGGCGGTGTACCTGAGCCGGGACGCCGAGCGCATCGGCTCGAAGGAGCTGGTCGCGCGGTTCCGCCGCCGGGCGCTGGGCAGCGGCGTGGTGGCCGGCGCGCTCGCCCTGGGTGCGTTGCCGTTGTTGCCGCCCGCGTTGGCCGGCGCGCTGACCAGGGTCGGGCTGCCGGCGGTCGCGGTGTCGGCGGTCGGCGGCGTGCTCGGGCTCGCGCTGTTGTGGCGCCGGCGGCATTCCTGGGCACGGGTGGCGGCCGCCGCGGCCCCGGCCGGGCTGCTCGGCGGCTGGGCGCTCGCCCTGCACCCGTGGGTGCTGCCCGGCCATGTCGAGCTGGCCGAGTCGGCGGCGCCACCGGTGATCGCCGGGCCGGTGCTGGCCGTGCTGCTGACCGGCCTGGCGATCGTCGCGCCGTGCTACCTGTTCATGCTCCGGACGTTGCGTGCCCGCCCGGACTAGTGTGCCGAGACGCCCGACTCAGTGTGCTGAGACGCCCGACTCGCGGGTGGTTTTAGGACGTGCGGACGCTTTCTGGGGCGGGGTCGTAGCGGGCGAAGTGGCGGGTGAACACCGCGGTGCCGGAGGTCATGGCGCGTAGGTCCACGGCGTAGCGGAGGAGTTCGGCGGCGGGGACCTCGGCGCGGACCACCGTGCGGCCGGTGGCGCCGATGACGGAGTCGTCGACGTCGGTGCCCAGGACGCGGCCGCGACGGGCGGACAGGTCGCCGAGGACGGTGCCCAGGTGCTCGTCGGGGATGCGGATGGTCACCTCGTCCACGGGCTCCAGCAACACCGTCCCGCAGGCGGCGGCCGCCTCGCGCAGGGCCAGCGCGCCGGCGGTCTGGAACGCGGCGTCCGAGGAGTCCACGCTGTGCGCCTTGCCGTCGACCAGCGTGAACTTGATGTCTACCACGGGGCAGCCCTCGGTCAGGCCGCGTTCCATCTGTGCCCGGACGCCCTTTTCCACGCTCGGGATGTAGTTGGTCGGCACCGCGCCGCCGACCACCTTGGACTCGAACTCGAACCCGCTCCCGCGCGGCAGCGGCTGCACCTCGACGTGCACCACCGCGAACTGCCCGTGCCCGCCGGACTGCTTGACGTGGCGCCCGGTGGCCTTGCCCGGCTTGGCCAGCGTCTCGCGCATGGCCACCTTGACCGGCTCGGTGTCCACCTCGGCGCCGCCGGCCCGCAGCCGGGACAGCACCACGTCGGCGTGCGCCTCGCCCATGCACCACAACACCGTCTGGTGCGTCTCCTGGTTGCGCTCCAGGCGCAGCGTCGGGTCCGAGGCCACCAGCCGCGCCAGCGTCTTGACCAGCGCGTCCTCGTCGCCCCGGCTGCGGGCCACCACGGCGACCGGGAGCAGTGGCTCCGGCAGCTCCCACGGGGCGAGCAGCAGCGGGTGGTCGGCGGCGGACACCGTGTCGCCGGTCTCGGCGGAACCCAGCTTGGTCAGCGCGCAGATGTCGCCGGCCACGCAGGCGGTCACCTCGCGCAGCTGGGAGCCGAGCGGGGAGTAGACGTGCGCCAGCCGTTCGTCCTCGTCGTGCCCGTCGTCCTCGGCGTCGTTGCCGTTGCCGTTCGTCCCCCAACCGTGGCCGGAGACGTGCACCGTCTTCTCCGGGCGCAGCGTCCCGGAGAACACCCGGACGAGCGACACCCGCCCGACGTAGGCGTCCGCCGAGGTTCGTACCACCTCGGCGGCCAGCGGACCGGCCGGATCCGCCGAGAGCGGCGCGTGCTCGGTGCCGTCCACCCCGTGCACCGCCGGCAGCGGGTGCTCGACCGGCGACGGGAACCCGCCCACGATCATCTCCAGCAGCTCGGCCAGGCCGACCCCGGAGGTGGCGCAGACCGGCACCACCGGGTGGAAGCTGCCGCGCGCGACCGCCTTCTCCAGGTCGGTGATGAGCGTGGCGGTGTCGATGTCCTCGCCCTCGAGGTAGCGCTCCATGAGCGACTCGTCCTCGCTCTCCGCGATGATCCCCTCGATCAGGGCGTTGCGGGCGTCTTCGGCGTCGGCGGGCGGGGTGTCGACGGGCCGGCCGCCGACGGTCTGGGACAGCAGCCCGTAGAGCCCGCTCAGCGCGCCGTCCTCGCGCATCGGCAGGTACAGCGGCAGCACCCCGGCGCCGAACGCGTCCTGGCAGCCGACGATCTCGGTGTCCAGGTCGGCGCGCTGGTGGTCGCACCTGGCCACCACGACCGCGCGCGGCATGCCGACCGCCGCGCACTCGCCCCAGAGCGCCACGGTGGCCGCGTCGATCCCGCCGTCCGCGCCCTCCGCGGCGCTGACCACGAACAGTGCCGCGTCCGCCGCGCGCAGCCCGGCGCGCACCTCGCCCACGAAGTCGCCGTACCCGGGCGTGTCCACCAGGTTGATCTTGACGTTGTCGTGCTTGAGCGGCGCCACCGCGAGCCCGACCGAGCGCTGCTGGCGGACCGCGGCGGGGTCGTGGTCGCAGATCGTGCTGCCGTCGCCGACCGTACCCACCCTCGGAATCACTCCCGCGGCCGCGAGGAGCGCTTCGACCAGGGTGGTCTTCCCCGACCCGGACGGGCCGACCAGTACCACGTTGCGGATCGCGGTCGGGTCCTCGGCCACGATCGCCCCGGATGCCTGGCCGGCGTCAGCTCTGACCGCCATACGAACCACCTCCGTTATTTCGCGCGAGTGTGGTCGATCCCACACCTCAAAGCGCGCGGGTTCAAGGGCTCGTTCGTGCTAGATGAGGCGGCGCTTACTCTGGCGGTATGAAGACGATCGGCGTGCTCGCGCTGCAGGGCGACGTGCGGGAACACCTCGCGGCGCTGGAGCGTTGCGGGGTGCGGGCGGTGGCGGTGCGCCGCCCCTCGGAGCTGGACGACGTCGACGCGCTGGTCCTGCCGGGCGGCGAGTCGACCACGATGAGCCGGCTGCTGGAGACGTTCGAGCTGCTCGAACCGGTGCGCAAGCGGCTGGCCGACGGTATGCCCGCCTACGGCTCCTGCGCCGGGATGATCCTGCTGGCCCGCGAGGTGCTGGACGGGCGGCCGGACCAGCGCCAGCTCGGTGGGCTGGACGTGGTGGTGCGGCGCAACGCGTTCGGACGGCAGGTCGACTCCTTCGAGGCCGACCTGGAGATCGCCGGGGTGGAGGGCGGCCCGGTGCGCGCGGTGTTCATCAGGGCGCCGTGGGTGGAGTCGGCCGGCGAGGATGTCGAGGTGCTGGCCACCGCCGAGGGTAGGATCGTCGCGGTTCGGCAGGGGATGGTGCTGGCCACCGCGTTCCATCCCGAGCTGACCGGTGACGGGCGGGTGCACCGCCTGTTCTGCGACCTGGTCCGGGGCGGCGAGCGAGCGTACCCCGCCGCCGGCTAGCCCGGACGTACAACCAAGCACGTGAGAAGGGGCTGGAACTTCCCAGATGAGCGGCCACAGTAAATGGGCGACCACGAAGCACAAGAAGGCCGCCATCGACGCCAAGCGCGGCAAGATGTTCGCGAAGCTGATCAAGAACGTCGAGGTGGCCGCCCGCAACGGCGGCGGTGACCCCGCCGGCAACCCCACGCTCTACGACGCGATCCAGAAGGCGAAGAAGAGCTCGGTCCCGAACGACAACATCGACCGCGCGATCAAGCGCGGCTCCGGCGCGGACGGCGGCGGCGCCGAGTACCAGGCCATCACCTACGAGGGCTACGGCCCGAACGGGGTGGCGGTGCTGGTGGAGTGCCTGACCGACAACCGCAACCGGGCCGCGTCCGAGGTCCGCACCGCGATGACCCGCAACGGCGGCTCGATGGCCGACCCCGGCTCGGTGGCCTACCTGTTCACCCGCAAGGGCGTGGTGATCGTCCCCAAGGCCGAGGGCGGCGCCAGCGACGAGGACGAGGTCCTGATGGCCGTGCTGGACGCCGGCGCCGAGGAGGTCAACGACCTCGGGGAGAGCTTCGAGGTGGTGTCCGAGGCCACCGACATGTTGGCCGTCCGCACCGCGCTGCAGAACGCCGGCATCGACTACGACTCGGCCGACCTGACCTTCCTGCCCTCGGTCTCGGTGCCGCTGGACGCCGACGCGGCGCGCAAGGTGTTCCGGCTGATCGAGGCGCTGGAGGACAGCGACGAGGTGCAGAACGTCTACGCCAACTTCGACGTCTCCGACGAGGTGCTGGCCGAGGTCCAGTAGCCGTCAGGGCGTGATGACGACACGCTCGGTGCCGGCGCTGTTCGTCCAGGCGGCCTCGACGTCGGTCAGGGGGACGGCGCGCGCGTCGATCGTGAACGTGCCGTTGGCGATCTCGGCGGCCAGTTCGGGGAGCTCGGCCATGATGTCGTCGGTGGGGACAGAGCCCTGGCCGCTGCCGACGATGCTCAGGCGGGCGGCGCGCAGCGCGGCCGAGGGGATGGCCGCGCTACGGCCGGCCACGGAGCCGATCTCGATCCAGGTCAGCGGCGTGCCCGGGTCGGCGCGGTTCGTGACGACGGCGGGCATCACGGCGGCGGTGACCGGACCCCAGAGGTAGTCGAGGACGACGTCCACGTCACCGGCGGCCCGCCCGAGGTTCTCGGCGGCGTCTCCGTCCAAGAGGACCGTCGCGTCCGCGCCGAGGTCGGTGAGCGTGGCCAGCCGGTCGGGCCGACGGCCGGCGCCGATCACGCGGCCGGCGCCGAGGTGCTTGGCGACCTGCACGGCCAGCCGCCCGGCGGCGCCCGTCGCGCCCAGCACGAGCACGGCCTGGCCGGGCGCGAAGTCGATGCGTCGGCGCAGCGCGACCCAGGAGGACATCGCGGGGTTCATGGCCGCCGCGACCGACACCGGGTCGCTGCCCTCGGGCAGCACGACGCTGCGGCGCGGGTCGACGAGGGTCCGCTCGGCCATCGCGCCCATCACGGTGTCGAACAGGACGAAGTAGCGCAGGCTGCCGTCCGGCGCCCGGCCCACGCCGTCGATGCCGGGCACCAGCGGAAGCTCCCTGGTGCTGGTGTAGTGCGAGCCGTTGGCCTGCGAGCGGACCCGGGGGTGCAGGCCCGAGGCGAGAACGTCGAGGACGACCTCGTCCGCCGCTCGGGGCGTCGGGGTGGGAAACCGCTGGTAGTGCGGTGGCGTATCGAAAGAGGTGACGACTGCCGCGTGCATGGTGAACTCCAGAGATAAGTGGTAGTACGAACTAAAGTAGATGGTAATACGAACTAAAAGCAAGGTAAGGTGGCGAGCGTGACACCCGACCGCGACCCGGTGTTCGTCGACGTGATGGACGGCCTGGTGCAGACGTCGTTCACCGTGATCGCGCTGCTGAGCCGGGTCGCGGCGGAGCAGGACCTTTCGCTGACGCAGCTGCGGACGCTGGCGATCCTGCGCGACCGCGAGCCGAAGATCTCCGAGCTGGCCGCGTTCCTCGGGCTGGAACGCTCGTCGGTGAGCGGGCTGGTCGACCGCGCCGTCAAGCGCGGCCTGGTGCGCCGGCACGCCAGCGGCGACGACGGACGGGCGGTGCGGGTCAGCCTCACCCCGCACGGACACCGCCTCGCCGCGTCCCTGACCGACCAGGTCGCCGACCTCGTCGCCCCGATGATCGGCAAGCTCGGTACGGGGGACCAGAGGCGGCTCGGCGCCCTGCTGGTGAAGCTGCTGGCCTGAGCGTGTCAGCGGATGTCAGCTGATGTCGGGGAGGTCCCTGAGCTGGCGGCGTGAGGTGACGGCGAGCTTGCGGAAGATGTTGCGCAGGTGGGCGTCGATCGTGCGGGGGCTGAGGAACAGCCGGGCCGCGACCTCCCTGGAGGTGGCGCCGGTGGCGACCAGCCGGGCGATGTGCAGCTCCTGCATGGTGAGCCGGTCGCGGGTGTGCGCGGACCGCGCGCGGGCCTGCTCGCCGGTGGCGCGCAGCTCCTCGGCGGCACGGCGCGCGAACGCCTCCAGGCCCATGGTGGAGAGCCGGTCGTGGGCGGTGCGCAGGTGGCGGCGGGCGTCGCGGCGGCGGCCCTGGCGGCGCAGCCATTCGCCGTACAGCAGGTGCGCCCTGGCGCGGTAGGGCGCCGCCGGGGTCTGCTCGAGGCGCTCGATGGCATCGAGGTAGTGGCTCTCGACCCCGGTGACCAGCGCGTTCGCGTATGACGCGACCCCGAGGCCCCAGGCGTTGCCGCCGGCCTCGGTGCGGTCGGTCAGCGCGCGCAGGGCCGAGGCGGCCTCGGCGGGTTCGCCGCATCGGACCGCCGCCTCCACCAGCTCGGGCAGCGCGATGCCGGCCAGGAAGAGGTCGCCGTGCGCGGTGGCCTGGCGGGCGGCGGCCAGCGCCGAGGGGTAGTCGGCCAGGCCGTTGTTCAGCACGGCCGTCGCCCAGTGCACGTTGGCGATCATCTGCCCTTCGCCGCGCGCCGTCGCCTCGGCGGTGACCGTTCTGATCAGCTCCAGGGCCTGCGTGCGGCGCCCGCGCATCGCGGCCAGGTGCAGCCGGGGGTAGGCCAGCGGCCGCGCGCCGACGGCATCGGCCACCGCGGCCTCCTCGGCGATCGTCGCCATGGCCAGCGCGAGGTCACCGGTGTGCACGGCGGCGGCCGAGGCGGCGCCGAGGCCGAGGCGGAGCGTGAGGTGCCGCCCGGACTCGCGGCCCGCCTTGATCAGCCGCTCGCTGATCTCCACGTAGGTGTCGAGGTCCCACAGCTCGGCCGCGAGCATCCCGGCCAGCGCGGGGCGCTCCTCCCACACGGCGCTGTCGCCGTCGGCCAGGATCGGGCGCAACAGCGGTGCGGCTGCCCGGTGACCGTCCGTACTCAGCACGATCAGCGCGTCCAGGAGGTCGGCGGGCCCAGGCTTGGATTCGGTCAGGGTCGGGGCGGAGCGGGCCGCGTCCACGACCATGTCCATGACGCCGCTGGCCCGGCCGACGACCAGGCCCATCTCCATCGCGTCCAGGAAGCAGCCGCGCGACCACGCCGGATCCAGGTCGGCGAGCCGGTGCGCGGCGCGCAGCATGAACGCCGGGCCGTCGCCGTCGCTGTGCCGCACGAACGCGACCCGTCCGCGCAGCAGCTCGACCCTGGCGCGCTGGCGCTGGTCGGGCGCGCCCACCTCGACGGCCGTGAGCAGCTCGGTGGCGGCGTCGGCGTCGCCGGCGTCGAGCTTGGCCCGCGCGGCCGCGAGCGTGCGCTCGGTGCGCCGGGCCGGGTCCAGCGACAGCGCCGCCGCGCGTTCGAGGAAGGCCGCGGCCGCCGCGATGCCGCCCCGGGCCTGGGCGCGCGACGCGGACCGCTCCAGCTCCGCCGCGATCTCCTCGTCGGGCCCGGCACCGGCCTGGGCCCGATGCCAGGCGCGCCGGTCGGGATCGAGGGAAGGATCGGTGACCTCGGACAACGCCCGGTGCGCGGCGCCGCGCAGGTCCGCGTCCGCGGCCCGGTACACCGCTGACCGCGCCAGCGGGTGGCAGAACCGCACGCGCGCCCCGAACTCGACCAGCCCGGAGGCGGCCGCCGCGCCGCCGGCCGTCGCCTCGATGCCCAGCCGTCCGGCGGCGGGCCACAGCAGCGCGGGGTCACCGGTCGGGTCGGCGCTCGCGATGGTCAGCAGCGTCCGGGCCTCGGCGGGCAGGGCGTCCAGCCTGGCCCGGAAGCCGCGCTCGATCCGGTCCGAGACCGACGACCGGTCGGGAGGGGCGAACCCGCCGGCCCTGGGCAGCTCGATCAGGGCCAGCGGGTTGCCGCGCGCCTCGGCCAGGATCCGGTCGCGCACCTGCTCGTCCAGCGGCGCGCGGTGCCCGGCCAGCAGCGCGCGGGCGTCGGCGTCGCCCAGCGGCTCGACGGCCAGGCCCGGCAGCCCGTCGAGCGCGCCGGTCGGGCGGGCGGCCAGCAGCATCGCCACCGGCTCGGAGGAGATCCGCCTGGCGACGAAGGCCAACGCCCGCGCCGAGGCGTCGTCCAGCCAGTGGGCGTCGTCGACCAGGCACAACAGCGGCCGCGAGCGGGCCGCGTACCCCAGCAGCCCTAGGGTGGCCAGGCCGATCCGGAACATGTCCGGCGCGCCGTCGGCCAGCCCGAACGCGCCCTGGAGCACGTCGCGCTGGCCGGCGGGCAGCTCGTCGAGGTGGCCCAACAGCGGCACGCACAGCTGGTGCAGGGCGGCGAACGGCAGCTCGGTCTCGAACTCCGACCCGGACGCCGAGACGATCCGGAAGCCGGGTCGCCGCGCGTGCTCCAGCAGCGCGCTCTTCCCGACGCCCGCCTCGCCGCGCAGCACCAGGACGCCGCCGTGGCCTTCCCCGGCGGCGTCGAGCAGTTCGTCCAGGCACCGGATCTCGTCCCGCCTGCCGACCAACCGCCGGTGGGTGCGCACGGTGCAAAGGTAGGCGATTTCCACCGACGCGAAGGCGGTCGCGCCGGTGCGAGCGTGACGGGGTGACACGCCCAGCCACGGCCGAGCCGACGCGGACCGCCCGCGCCACGGTGCTCGCCGCCGCGACGTTGACCATCATGGCGGCGGCGATCATCGCGCCCAGCCTGCCGGCGATGCGGCAGGAGTTCGCCGACGTCGCCGGGGTGGACCTGCTGGTACGGCTGGCGCTGACCGTCACCTCGCTCGCGATCGCGATCAGCGCGCCGCTGTCCGGGGTCGTCGCGGACCGGCTGGGACGCCGGCCGCTGCTGGTGGCCGGCCTCGCGCTGTACGCCGTCTCCGGAGCGGCCGGGTTCTTCGTCACCGACCTGGTCCCGCTGCTGGTCAGCAGGGCGCTGCTCGGCGTCGCGGTGGGCGGGATCATGACGGCGGTCAGCGCCACGATCACCGACTGGTTCGACGGGCCGAGGCGGGCGTCCTTCCTCGGGCTGCAGCAGGCGGCCGCGAGCCTGGGCGGGGTGGTGTTCCTGCCCCTGGCCGGGGCGCTGGCGGCGGTGAGCTGGAAGGCGCCGTTCTGGCTGTACACGATCTCGGCGGTCCTGGTGCCGTTCGCGCTGCTCGCCGTGCACGAGCCGTCCGAGCCGGGCGAGCCGGGCGAGCAGCGGCGTGGTGCGGCGGCCGGTCGGCCCGTCGCGCCCGGCGGGAACCGGCACCCCGGGCGCATCGCCGGCATCTACGCGCTCGCGCTGGTGGCGACGCTGGCGTTCTACATGGCGCCGACCCAGCTGCCGTTCCTGCTGGTCCGCTTCGACGCCGGGCCCACTCTGGTCGGCGCGGTGATCGCCGGGAGCACGCTGACCGGTGGCATCGCCGCCGTCGCCTTCCAGCCCGTGCGCCGCCGGCTCAGCGCCACCGCGATCACGGCGGTCAGCCTCGCGCTGCTGGGCGTGGGCTGGGCGCTGGTCGGCCTTGCGGACGCGCTCGCCCTGGTCGTGCTCGGGCTGCTGGTCGGCGGCGTCGGCGTCGGGCTCATCGTCCCCAACCTGAACCTGCGGCTGGCCGAGCTGGCCGGCCCCGACCGGCGCGGCCGGGTCCTCAGCGGCCTGGTCACCGGGATCTTCCTCGGGCAGTTCCTGTCGCCGCTGGTCGTGCAGCCCCTGCTCCAGGCCGCCGGAATCGCCGGCGCCTTCACCTGGTCCGGCGTCGCGCTCGCACTCGGCGCGTTCGGCGCCGCCCTCGCGTCCGGAAGACACACACATCGAAAGGGAGATCGATGATCATCTACCACGGTAACCGTTTCACCTTCAAGCCCGAGGCCCGGCCGGAGCAGATCGAGCGGGCGCTCGACAGCCTGCGCAACCAGGGCCGGGTCGTCCCGTCGGTGACGTCCTTCACCGTCGGCCGGGACTTCGGCGGCGAGTTCGAGTGGGGCGCGATGTTCGTGATCGAGAACGGCCTCGACGGCTACTGGGAGTACCTCACGCACCCCGCGCACCTCAACACCGACCGGGTAGGCCTGCCCCTGGTCGACAGGTTCATGTCGTTCGACATCACCGACGGCACCGACCCCGAGGTCGGCGCGAAGATCGCTGAGCTGCACCAACGCCGCTTCGACGCCATGCCCGACATCAACGACCTGGTCTCCGGGCTCGGCGAGTACACCGGCTCCGCCGCGCCCGGCCCGCACGGCAAGCCCTGAGATTTGCGCAAGCACAGCGATCGAGCGGTACGCGGCCGGCCCAGCCGTCTCTTAACCTGTCGCCCACATCGACAAGGAGGTCGTGATGGGTCGGTCCAGGTATCTGGTCAGGGTGGTGACGATCGGTGCCGTCGCGGCGGCGCTGGCCACGGCGGGCTGCAGCGCGGAGCGCACCGGCGGGGGTGGGGGCGCCGGCGGTTCCAACGGACCGGTGAAGATCGGCCTGGTCACCAAGACCGACACCAACCCGTACTTCGTCACCCTGCGCGACGCGGCCAAGGCGGCGGCCCAGCAGCAGGGCGCCGAGCTGGTCGCGCTGGCCGGCAAGTTCGACGGGGACAACGAGGGCCAGGTGGCGGCCATCGAGAACCTGGCGCAGCAGGGCGTCAAGGGCATCCTGATCACGCCGAGCAACTCCACCGGGATCATCGGCGCGCTGCGCAAGGCCCGCGACCGGGGCATCACGGTGATCGCGCTGGACACCGAGACCCAGCCGAAGGACGCGGTGGACGCGACCTGGGCGACCAACAACCTGGAGGCCGGCGAGAAGCAGGGCGGCTACGTCAAGACCGCGCTCAACGGCGCCGCGCCCAAGCTGCTCATGATCGACGGCACCCCCGGGGCCGCCGTCGACCAGCAGCGCCACGACGGCTTCCTCAAGGGCATCGGGCTGGCCGAGGGCGCACCGGAGATCATCGGCACCCAGGCGGCCAACGGCGACCAGAACAAGGCGCAGCAGGCCATGGAGAACCTGCTGGCGCGCTCCACCGACGTGAACGCCGTCTACACCATCAACGAGCCGACCGGCCGGGGCGCGTACGCCGCGCTGTCCGCCAAGGGCCTGGCCGGCAAGGTGGCGGTGGGCTCCATCGACGGCGGCTGCCAGGGCGTGCAGGACGTCAAGTCCGGCAAGTACGCGGCCACCGTGATGCAGTTCCCGAAGAAGATGGCCCAGGAGGGCGTCGCCGCCGTGGTGACCTTCGCCAAGAACGGCACCAAGCCGTCCGGGTTCCACGACACCGGCTCGGAGCTGATCACCGACAAGCCGGTGCCGGGGCTGCCGTCCAAGGACACCGCGTACGGCATGCAGAACTGCTGGGGCTGAGCCCGTGACCGTCACCGCTCGGCGGCCCGGCGTGTCTGAGCTGGTGCTGCGCTACCCCGCGCTGGGGCCGGCGTTCGCGCTCCTGCTCGCCGTCGTGGTGTTCTCGCTGGCCACCGACACCTTCCTGAACGTCGACAACATCAGCCTGGTGGTGGCCCAGTCGCTGGTGGTCGGCACGCTCGCGCTCGGCCAGACGCTGATCATCCTGACCGCCGGCATCGACCTGGCGAACGCCGCGATCATGGTGTTCGGCACCCTGCTGATGGCCAAGCTGGCCGGCGGCTCCGGGCTGGTCGCGCTGGTGGCCGGCGTCGTGCTGTGCGCGTTCTTCGGGGCGGTGTCCGGTGGGCTGGTGACATCGCTGCGGCTGCCGCCGTTCATCGTCACGCTCGGCATGCTGACGGTGGTGGCGGCCTCGTCGCGGATCTTCGCGGCCGGCCAGAGCTTCCCGGTCACCGACGGCCTGCTCGGCGCGCTCGGACGGCACTTCTACCTGTTCGGGCAGATCGAGGTCACCGTCGGCATGGTGCTCGGGCTGGTGATGTTCCTGGTCGCCTGGTACGTGCTGGGCCGCACCGCGTGGGGCCGGCACGTGTACGCGCTGGGCAACGACCCGGAGGCCGCGCGGCTGACCGGCATCCACGTCAACCGCACCCGGTTCAGCGTGTACCTGGTGGCCGGGGTGATCTACGGCATCGCCGCGTGGCAGGCCATCGGGCGGATCCCGAACGCGGACCCGAACGCCTTCCAGACCGGCAACCTGGACAGCATCACCGCGGTGGTGATCGGCGGCACCAGCCTGTTCGGCGGCCGGGGCGGGGTGCTGGGCACGCTGGTCGGCGCGCTGATCGTGAGCGTGCTGCGCAGCGGGCTCACCCAGGCCGGCATCGACAACCTGTACCAGGACGTGGCCACCGGCATCCTGGTGATCGTCGCGGTGGCGCTGGACCAACTGGCCAGGAGGCGGTCGCGGTGACCACCGAAGGCGAGCTTGCGAGCCGAGCAGATAGCGCGGCAGAGGACGTCGTACTGAGGGCCGAGGGACTGGTCAAGCGCTACGGCAGCGTCACCGCCATCGACGGCGCGGACTTCGACCTGCGCAAGGGCGAGGTGCTGGCCGTGATCGGGGACAACGGCGCCGGCAAGACCAGCATGATCAAGGCGCTGTGCGGCGCGCTGATCCCGGACGAGGGCACGATCTGGCTGGACGGGCGGCAGGTGCGGTTCCACTCGCCGCTGGACGCCCGCCACGCCGGCATCGAGACGGTCTACCAGACGCTCGCGGTCGCCCCGGCCATGGACATCGCCGGCAACCTCTTCCTCGGTCGCGAGCTGCGCAAGAAGGGCCTGCTCGGCGCGGTGTTCCGGACGCTGGACCACCGGGGCATGCGGGCCGAGGCGCAGCGCCAGCTCGACGCGCTCGGGGTGGCCACCGTGCAGAACATCGGCCAGCTGGTGGAGACCCTGTCCGGCGGCCAGCGCCAGGCCGTGGCGGTGGCCAGGGCGGCGATGTTCGCGCAACGGCTGGTGATCATGGACGAGCCGACGGCCGCCCTCGGCGTGCGGGAGTCGGCCATGGTGTTGGATCTCATCAGACGGATCCGGGACAACGGCCTTCCGGTCGTGCTGATCAGCCATAACATGCCGCACGTGTTCGAGATCGCGGATCGCATCCACGTGCACCGGCTGGGCAGGCGGGTGGCGGTGGTCAAGCCGGACGACTACGCGATGAACGAGGTGGTGGCGCTGATGACCGGGGCGCTGCGCCTCGGCGAGGACGGCGAGTTGACCAAAGTTGAGCTGAACAACCGGTGAACCGCGCTTCTCGGGGTGTGCTCTGCGTGGGGCTGACCGCGCTGGACGTGGTGCACCACCTGTCCGGTCCGCCTCAGTGGGGTTACAAGCAGCGGTCCGAGGGCGGCGAGCTGGTCGCCGGCGGCCCGGCGGCCAACGCGTCGGTGACCGCCGCCCGGCTGCTCGGGTCCGCACGCCTGCTGACGGCCATTGGCCTGAGTCCGCCCGCCGGCGCCGTGCACGCCGACCTGGCCGCGCACCGGGTCCAGGTGCTCGACCTCGCGCCGGCCGGCTGGTCGGTCCCGGTGGCCAGCGCCTTCGTCGACGTCCGTACCGGGGAGCGAACGGTGGTCTCACCGGGGGCGCTCGGCGCGGGCGGCGTGTCCGGCGAGGGGTACTCGTTCGCCGGCCTGCTGGACGGAATGCGGGCGGTGCTGCTGGACGGACACCACCCGGCGCTGGCCGCGCGGGTGGCCGCCGAGGCCACGGCCGCCGAGGTGCCCGTGCTGCTCGACGCCGGGAGCTGGAAGGACGAGCTGGACGGCGTGCTGCCCCGGGTCTCGGTGGCCGCCTGCTCGGCCGACTTCCGGCCGCCGGGCCAGCCGCGCGCCGGCGACGACCCGCTGTCCGTGGCCACCGTCCTGCACCGGCGGGGGGTACGGACGGTGCTGGTCACCGACGGCCCCCGGCCGGTGGTGTGGAGCACGATGGACGGCGAGCGCGGCTCCGTCGGAGTGCCGGAGGTGCGGGCGGTGGACACGCTCGGCGCCGGCGACGTCTTCCACGGCGCGCTGGCCGCCGCGCTGGCGTCCCGGTGGGGGTCGATCACGGCATGCGCCGCGCTGGCCGCCGAGGTCGCGGCCGCCCGCTGCGCGACGCTGGGCGCCCGAGCCTGGCTGGACTCCCCGGAGGTCTCGGCGCTCGCACAGCGGCTGCGTTCCCGCCGTCCGGTCGCTCGATGACGCCCGACCCCGCCTGGCTGGACAGGGCCTGCCGGCTGGCGGCGTCCGGGCGCGCGCTGCTGGGCATCGCCGGCCAGCCCGGCGCCGGCAAGTCCACGCTCGCCGAGGCCCTGCTGCGCGGTCTCTCCGAACGGGGTGTCGAGACCGCCCTGGTCGGCATGGACGGCTTCCACATCGCGCACCGCGCCCTGGAACGGCTCGGCCTGGCCGAGGTCAAGGGCGCGCCGGAGACGTTCGACGCCGCCGGCTACGTGGCGCTGCTGCGCCGGCTGCGCGCGCCGTCCGACGACGAGGTGGTCTGGGCGCCGGAGTTCCGCCGCGAGATCGAGGACGCCATCCAGTCCGCCGTCCCGATCGCCCCCTCGGTGGCGGTGGTCATCACCGAGGGCAACTACCTGCTGCTGGACGGCCCGTGGCGCCCGGTCCGCTCGCTGCTCGACGAGGTCTGGTACATCGAGATCCCGGACGACGTCCGCCGCCGCCGCCTCGCCGCCCGCCACGAGTTCTACGGCCGCTCGCCCGCCCAGGCCTGGGAACGAACCCTCGGCTCCGACGAACGCAACGCGCGCACCGTCGCCGCCACCCGCACCCGCGCCGACCTCACCATCACACCTGGGTCCTGACCCTGACGGTGACACGCGCTCGCTCGCAAGCTCGCTCGCTGGTGGTCGGTCGCTGCGCTCCCTCTGAATTCCCGACTCGCGGGGGAGCGTGCGCGCGCCTCGGCGCGGGCGGGGGTAGCCTGCGGGCTCGAACACGTGTTCGTGGGAGGGGACGGCGTGCGGGTGCTTGGTGTCGACCCGGGGCTGACCCGGTGCGGCATCGGAGTGGTGGACAGCGCCGGCGGGCGGCGGGTGAGCTGCGTGAGCTACGGGGTGGTGCGCACGCCGGCTGACGCCGAGGTGGCGCAGCGGCTGGTCACGGTGGCGGACGCGGTGCAGGAGGCGATCGCCAGGTACCGGCCGGACGTGGTGGCGGTGGAGCGGGTGTTCAGCCAGACCAACGTGCGCACCGTGATGGGCACCGCCCAGGCCAGCGGCGCGGTGGCACTGGTCGCCGCCCGCGCCGGGCTGCGGGTGGTGTTTCATACCCCGAGCGAGCTGAAGGCCGCCGTGACCGGGTCGGGCCGGGCGGACAAGCAGCAGGTCACCGCGATGGTGACCAAGCTGCTCGGGCTGTCCGAGCGGCCCAAGCCCGCGGACGCGGCGGACGCGCTCGCGCTGGCCATCTGCCACTGCTGGCGCGGGCCGATGCTGGACAGGATGGCCGAGGCGAAGGCGGCCTCGGAGCGGCTGGCCAAGGCGCACAAGGCAAGGCTGGCCGAGGCGGCGAAGGGGAGACGATGATCAGTTCAGTGCGCGGGCCGGTGCTGGCCATCGGGCTGGACCACGCCGTGATCGAGGTCGGCGGGGTGGGCCTGGCGGTGCATGCGACGCCCGCGACCCTGGCCACCCTGCGCCGGGGCGAGCAGGCCCAACTGGCCACCTCGCTGATCGTCAGGGAGGACTCGCTCACGCTCTACGGCTTCGCCGACACCGAGACCAGCGAGCTGTTCGGGCTGTTGCAGACGGTCACCGGGGTCGGACCCAGGCTGGCGCTCGCGACCCTGGCCGTGCTGGAGCCCGACGCGCTGCGCCAGGCGCTGGCCGACGGCGACCTGAAGGCGCTGACCAGGGTGCCCGGCATCGGCCGCAAAGGGGCGGAGCGGCTGGTGGTCGAGCTGCGCGACAAGGTGACCGCCGCCCCCACGGCGCCCGCCACGAACGGCACATCCACGTCCGCCGGCGTGAGCGGCCGCGACCACGTGGTGGAGGCCCTGGTCGGCCTCGGGTTCGCCGCCAAGCAGGCCGAGCAGACGGTGGACGCCGTTTTCGCGGAGAGCAACGGGAACGGCGTTGACACCTCCGCCGCACTGCGCGCCGCGCTGAACAGGCTGGGCGCGTCGCGGTGACGGACCCGGCCCCCCTGTCCGCGCGCGCCGAACCGGAGGACCTGGACACCGAGGCCAGCCTGCGCCCGCGCAAGCTGTCCGAGTTCATCGGCCAGGGCCGGGTGCGCGAGCAGCTCGAGCTCGTACTGGAAGGCGCCCGCCGCCGAGGCGACCCACCCGACCACGTGCTCCTCTCCGGCCCGCCCGGCCTGGGCAAGACCAGCCTTTCGATGATCATCGCCACCGAGATGGGCGCGGCCATCCGGGTCACCTCCGGCCCCGCCCTGGAACGGGCCGGCGACCTGGCCGCCATGCTGTCCAACCTGATGGCCGGCGACGTGCTGTTCATCGACGAGATCCACCGCATCGCCCGGCCCGCCGAGGAGATGCTCTACCTGGCCATGGAGGACTTCCGGGTCGACGTGGTGGTCGGCAAGGGGCCGGGCGCGACCAGCATTCCGCTGGAGATCGCGCCGTTCACCCTGGTCGGCGCCACCACCCGGGCCGGCGCGCTGACCGGCCCGCTGCGCGACAGGTTCGGCTTCACCGCGCACATGGAGTTCTACGAGCCGGACGAGCTGGAGCTGGTGCTGCGCAGGGCGGCCACCATCCTGGAGGTCGACCTGCGCCCGGACGGCGCCGAGGAGATCTCCCGCCGCTGCCGTGGCACGCCACGGATCGCGAACCGGCTGCTCAGGCGGGTGCGCGACTACGCGGAGGTGCGCGCGGACGGCGTGGTGACCCGCGAGATAGCCCGCGCGGCGCTGGCCGTGTACGACGTCGACGAGCTCGGTCTGGACCGGTTGGACAGGGCCGTGCTGACCGCGCTGGTGCGCTCGTTCGGGGGCGGACCGGTGGGCGTATCGACGCTGGCTGTGGCGGTCGGTGAGGAACCCGCTACCGTGGAGGAGGTCTGCGAGCCATATCTCGTGCGTGCTGGCATGCTTGCGCGCACGCCGCGTGGTCGGGTAGCCACCGCCGGTGCGTGGCGACACCTCGACATGGAGCCGCCACCCACCGCCGCGGGGGAGCAGGGGGAACCTCCGCCCACGCTGTTCGAGTGACCCGGCTGGCAGACTCGACGACGCTCACGGAAGTACGGAGACCATGGACCTCACCGCACTGTTGCCGCTTCTCATCATCCTGCTGTTCATCCCCCTGTTCCTCAGCGGCCGCCGGCAAAGGCGGCAGATGCAGGAGATGCAGCAGCTTCAAAGCTCGCTGTCGGACGGCGACGTGGTCGTGACGACCTCCGGGCTGCGCGGCACCGTGGTGGACGCCAGCTACGAGGAGACCATCGACCTGGAGATCGCTCCGGGCGTGGTGACCACCTGGGTGCGCCAGGCGGTCCGGGAGAAGGTCAAGACGACCGAGGACGCCCCGGCCAGCGACTCCGCCGGCTCGACCGGCTCGACCGGCTCGACCGATGAGAAGGTCACCGACGCCGCCGAGAAGGCCGACGACTCCACCCCCGGCCGCACCAGCTCCTGAGGCTCGCGCGAAAGCTGGCCGCGCGCATGCCCGGCCAGCTTCGCAATACCTGTGGATGGCCAGGTATCTGCCTCTGAGCTGCTCGGTAGAGTCGGGGCCGGCGAAAGAAATCTCAAACTTCGAAACCTTGGGAGTTGGCGGACGTGGCACCACCGGCCGGGACAATCCGCCCATGGCGGTACCTGGCGACCTTCGTCGGCATCGTCATCGTGCTTTACGCGCTGGTGTTCTACACCGGTGACCGCAAGCCGAACCCCAAGCTGGGAATCGACCTGCAGGGCGGTACCCGGGTCACTCTGACCGCGCGCACCGAGACCGGCCAGCCGCCGACCAAGGAACAGCTCATCCTGGCCCGAGGGATCATCGACGAGCGGGTCAACGGGCTGGGTGTGAACGGCGCCGAGGTGGTGCAGGACGGCAGCAACCTGACCATCACCGTCCCCGGCGACCAGGGCGACCGGGCCAAGGACCTGGCGCAGACCGCGCAGCTGCGGTTCCGCCCGGTGCTCGGCGCCTACGACGCGGCCGCGCCACAGCCCGGTCCCGGCGGCCAGCCCGCCCCCGGCCAGACGCCCGGCCAGACCGCGCCCGGCCAGCCCGGTGGGGCGAAGCCGGGCCAGCAGCCCGCGCCGTCCGGCGCGCCGGGGCCGGGATCCGCCGCGCCGCACGGCTCCGCCGACCTGGCGCGCGCGCTGGACGCCCCGCCGAACCCGCACCCGCGCCCGCCGGGTCATCCCGGCCAGCCCGCCCCGCCGCCTCCGCCGCCTCCGCCGCCCCCGGCCGACCCCGGCCAGACCGCCGCCGACCCGCAGCTGGCCAAGGAGATCGCGCTGGCCAAGGCGGAGCGGCAGAGCACCGACAAGAACGTGCAGCAGCTCGCCCTGCAGGAGCTGCGCTGCACCAACAACGACGTGCTGCGCGGCTACGACGACCCGAAGAAGCCGCTGATCAGCTGCGACCAGAAGGGCACCGCGAAGTACCTTCTCGGCCCGTCCTTCCTGGAAGGCACCGAGATCGCCACCGCCGCCTCCGGCATGGACGACCGGGGCGCCGGATACGTCGTCAACCTGACGTTCAAGGCCGAAGGCAGCCGGATCTGGGCCGACTACACCGCCGCCAACGTCGGCAAGCAGGCCGCGTTCGTGCTGGACTCCCAGGTGGTGTCCGCGCCGACCATCGAAGGCCCCATCCCCGGCGGCAACACCCGCATCCAGGGCCAGTTCTCCCAGGCCGACGCGCAGAAGCTGGCCGGCGTGCTGAAGTACGGCTCGCTGCCGCTGTCGTTCGCCACCTCCGACGCGGAGACGGTGTCGGCGACCCTGGGCCTGGCCTCGCTGCAGGCCGGGCTGATCGCCGGCGCGGTCGGGCTGGCGCTGGTGTTCATCTGGTGCCTGTTCTACTACCGGGCGCTCGGGATGCTCACGATCCTGTCCCTGGTGCTCTCCGGCGTCATCGTGTACGCGGTGCTGGTGCTGCTCGGCAGGGGGCTGGGGCTGACCCTCGACCTGGCTGGCGTGGCCGGTTTCATCGTGTCGATCGGCATCACCGCCGACTCGTTCGTGATCTTCTTCGAACGGCTCAAGGACGAGGTCCGGGAGGGACGAAGTTTCCGCTCGGCGGTGCCACGCGCCTGGATACGCGCGCGGCGCACGATCCTGTCCGCCGACGCGGTGACCTTCCTGGCCTCGGCGGTGTTGTACCTGCTTGCGGTTGGACAGGTGAAGGGCTTTGCGTTCACCCTGGGCATGTCCACCGTCCTGGACCTGGTGGTGGTATTCCTGGTCACCCACCCGCTGGTCGCGATGGCCTCGAACTCCAGGGTGTTCAGCAGCCCCACGTGGTCGGGGCTCGGTGCGGTGGCCAGGATCGGCGCGATGCGCAGGCGGGCGGCCGCCGCCGCGGTGAGGGGGAGCTGAGATGGCCACGTACACGTCAACCTCAGCGGCGGGCGCCCCCGGCAAGGGTGGGGTGTTCAACCGGCTCTACACCGGCACCGGGGCCTTCGACATCGTCGGCCGCCGCAAGCGCTGGTACTGGACCTTCGCCGTGCTGGTGGTCATCTGCATCGCGTCGATGGTGTTCCGGGGGTTCAACCTGGGCATCGAGTTCGTCGGTGGCACGCAGATCCAGTTCCCGGTGGCCGGGGTGAGCGGCGAGCCCAGCTCCGACCGGATCAACCAGGTGATCAACGGCGCGATCGGCCAGCCGCCGAAGTCCGTCCAGCACGCCGGCAGCGGTGCCTCCGAGACGGTCGTGATCAGGACGGAGGCGCTCACCGGCGCCGAGCAGTTCAAGGTCAGGGACGCGCTGTTCAACGAGTTCCACCCCCGGGGGCAGGACGGCCGGTCCACCCCGAACGTGATCAGCGAGTCGGCGGTCTCGTCCAGCTGGGGCAATGAGATCACCAGCCAGGCGCTCATCGCGCTCGCGGTGTTCATGGTGCTGGTGTCGCTGTTCCTGGCGCTCTACTTCGAGCGCTCGATGGCCATCGCCGCGGTCGTCGCGCTGGTGCACGACCTGGTGGTCACGGCGGGGGTGTACTCGCTGGTCGGCTTCGAGGTCTCGCCGGGCACGGTGATCGGTCTGCTGACCATCCTGGGCTTCTCGCTCTACGACACGGTGGTGGTCTTCGACAAGGTCAAGGAGAACAGCCGGGGCCTGCTCGGGCTGACCCGCCGCACCTACGCCGAGACCGCGAACCTGGCGCTGAACCAGACGCTGATGCGCTCGATCAACACCTCGCTGATCGCCGTGCTCCCGGTGGGCGGGCTGCTCGTCGTCGGCGTCGGGGTGCTCGGCGTGGGCACCCTGGCCGACCTGGCGCTGGTGCAGATGGTCGGCATGATCGCCGGCGCGCTGTCGTCGATCTTCCTGGCCACCCCGATCCTGGTCGACCTCAAGATGCGCGACCGCAGGTACCAGCAGCAGGCGGCCAGGGTGATGACCCGCCGCAAGCGGCTGGCCCAGGCCCGTGACGCGGGCGGTGATGAGGACGAACTGGACGTCACCGACGACGAGGCACTGGGCACCGAGCTGCGGCGGGAGCGGGCGATCACGGCGGCGGCCGGGGTGCCGGCGCGGGCTCCGTCCGCCCGCCGCAACCACACCAGCCGGGCCGAGCGCACCGGGCGGGCGGCCCGGCCCACGGGCAAACGCCGTCGGTGACCACCGACGTGCTGGCCCGCGCGTTCGGGCTGATCCGCGACGTCCCGGACTGGCCGAGCCCCGGCGTGCTGTTCCGGGACATCACCCCGCTGCTCGCCGACGCGAAGGCGTTCGCGTCGGTGATCGAGGCGCTGGCCGAGCCGGCCGGTGACGCCGACGTGGTGGTCGGCGTGGAGGCCAGGGGCTTCCTGCTCGGCGCGGCCGTCGCGCTGGCCGCCGGGGTCGGCGTGGTGCCGGTGCGAAAGGCCGGGAAGCTGCCCCAGGTGGCGGCCAGCCGCGAGTACGAACTGGAGTACGGCACGGCCACGCTGGAGCTGCCGGCCGGCGGGGTGAGCCCGGCCACGAAGACGTACCTGATCGACGACGTGCTCGCCACCGGCGGCACCCTGCGCGCCAGCTGCGACCTGGTCGAACAGGCAGGCGGCATAGTAACCGGCATAGGCGTCCTCCTGGAGCTCGACGCCCTGGCCGGCCGCGCCCAACTGACCGGCCGCACCCTGCACACCCTGCTCCACGGCTGACCCGCTGGGCGCTCGCACACCCACTTCGTGCTCCGCACACGCACTGGAGCAGGTGTGCGGGGCACGAACGGGGTGTGCGGGCCACCGTTCGGCGGGGCCAATGGGACGGTTCGTCTCAGCGGGGGCCGCGCGGGGCCGCGTTTTGGCGGGCGCGTAGTTATCCTCGGTGCGTGGAGTGCGTGTGAGCACGGTTGAGCACCGGCCGGTGGAGCCGGCGGAGAATGCGCCGTCGGGCGGCCAGCCGCGCCCGTCCGCCACTCGCCGGGTGCGCGCACGGATCGCCCGTCGGATCTCACCGCAACGGCCCGGCGTGGTCAAGCCCGTGCTCGAACCGCTCGCCGCCGTGCACCGCCAGCTTCACCCGAACGCCAACCTGGCGCTGCTCCAGCAGGCCTACGACGTGGCCGAGGAGCGACACTCCGGGCAGCGCCGCAAGTCCGGCGACCCGTACATCACCCATCCGCTGTCGGTGGCCACCATCCTGGCCGAGCTGGGGATGGACACCACCACGCTGGTCGCCGCGTTGCTGCACGACACCGTCGAGGACACCGGCTACAGCCTCGAGGAGCTGGGCTCGGACTTCGGTGAGGAGGTCGCGCACCTGGTCGACGGCGTCACGAAGCTGGACAAGGTGAAGCTGGGCGCGGCCGCCGAGGCGGAGACGATCCGCAAGATGGTCGTGGCGATGGCCCGCGACCCTCGGGTGCTGGTGATCAAGCTGTCGGACCGGCTGCACAACATGCGCACGATGCGCTTCCTGCCGCCGGAGAAGCAGGCCCGCAAGGCGCGGGAGACGCTGGAGGTGTTCGCCCCGCTGGCGCACCGGCTGGGCATGGCCGGGGTGAAGTGGGAGCTGGAGGACCTGGCGTTCGCGCTGCTGCACCCGAAGAAGTACGACGAGATCGTGCGGCTGGTCGCGGACCGCGCCCCGTCCCGGGACACCTACCTGCACCAGGTCATCGACGAGGTGAACGCGCAGCTGGAGGGGGCGCGGATCAAGGCCATCGTGGAGGGGCGCCCCAAGCAGTACTACTCGATCTACCGCAAGATGATCGTCAAGGGCAAGGACTTCGACGACATCCACGACCTGGTCGGGGTGCGGATCCTGGTCGACGACGTGCGCGACTGCTACGCCGCGATGGGCATGGTGCACGCGCTGTGGCAGCCGATGCCGGGGCGGTTCAAGGACTACGTGGCGCAGCCCCGGTTCGGGGTGTACCAGTCGCTGCACACCACGGTGATCGGCCCGGACGGCAAGCCGCTCGAGGTGCAGATCCGCACCCACGACATGCACCGCACCGCCGAGTACGGCATCGCCTCGCACTGGCGCTACAAGGAGACCAGGGGCACCCACGGCGCCGGGTCCCAGGGCCAGGCCGTCGAGGTGGACGAGATGGCCTGGATGCGCCAGTTGCTGGACTGGCAGCGGGAGGCCGCCGACCCGGGGGAGTTCCTGGAGTCGCTGCGCTACGACCTGGCGGCCAGGGAGATCTTCGTGTTCACCCCGAAGGGCGACGTGGTGACGCTGCCGTCGGGGTCCACGCCCGTCGACTTCGCCTACGCGGTGCACACCGAGGTCGGGCACCGCTGCATCGGGTCGCGGGTGAACGGCCGGCTGGTCGCGCTGGAGCGCAAGCTGGAGAACGGCGAGGTCGTCGAGATCTTCACCTCGAAGGCAGGCGGCGCCGGGCCGAGCCAGGACTGGCTGGGCTTCGTCGCCTCGCCGAGGGCCAAGGCGAAGATCCGGCACTGGTTCGCCAAGGAGCGCCGCGAGGAGGCCATCGAGGCCGGCAAGGAGGCGATCACCCGGGAGGCGAGGCGCACCGGGATGCCGCTGCAGCGGCTGGTGTCCGCCGACTCGATGGCCGCGCTGGCCCGCGAGCTGCACTACACCGACCTGTCCGGGCTGTACGCGGCGGTGGGGGAGAGCCACGTCTCGGCCAAGCACGTGGTGGCCAGGCTGGTCGCGCAGATCGGCGGCCTGGAGGACGCCGAGGAGGAGCTGGCCGAGCGCGCCACCCCGTCCACCGTGCAGCGCCGGCGCGCGTCCGGCGACTCCGGGGTCGCGGTGGTGGGCGCGGACGGCGGCATGACCGATGTCTGGGTGAAGCTCGCACGGTGCTGCACGCCCGTGCCCGGCGACGAGATCATCGGCTTCGTGACCAGGGGCGGCGCGGTGAGCGTGCACCGCGAGGACTGCACCAACTCGGCGGCGCTGCGCGGCGAGAGCGAGCGATTCGTGGACGTCGAGTGGCACGCCTCGCCGAGCGCGATGTTCCTGGTCAGCATCCAGGTGGAGGCGCTGGACCGGCACCGGCTGCTCTCCGACGTGACGAACGTGCTGGCCGACGAGCGGGTGAACATCCTGTCCGCGTCGGTGACCACCTCGCGCGACCGGGTGGCGGTGTCCCGGTTCACCTTCGAGATGGGCGACCCGAAGCACCTCGGCCACCTGCTGCGGGTGGTGCGCAACGTGGAGGGCGTGTACGACGTGTACCGGGTGACTTCCGCGCGATAGCGCGGCGGGCGCTGCTCGGTGATCAGCCGGCCCGGGCTTGGTCGAGGCGTTCGCTGCCCTTGTTGCCGAGCACGGCGAGCAGGGTCTGCTCGATCCGGATCAGGTAGTGCAGGGCGTCGCGCTGGACCCGGTCGGAGTCGTCCCCGCCGGTCGCGGCGACCTGCTCGAACAGCGGTATCGCCGACTCCAGCTTGCCGGTGACGGGCTTGGTGAGCGCGGTGCCGAGCAGCTCCAGGTGGTCGCGGATGAGCCGGCAGCCCTGCCGCAGCGCGTCCGCCTCCGGGCCGTCCTCGCGCAGCGCCTCCGGCGCGGAGGTGAGCCAGCCCAGCGGGTAGCACACCTGGGCCAGCTCGCGGGCGTACTGGTCGCAGGCCCGGGCGGCGCGGATCCAGCGCCGGCTGGAGCGCCGGCCGCTGACCCCGGCCATCCCGTGGCTGAGCGGCCGCGCGGCCAGGCGCAGGGCGGTGGTGGCGGTGTCCAGCTCGCGGGCCTCGGCGATCAGGCCGTCGCCGGGCGCCACGCCGCACAGCGCGTCGGCGGCCTCGTCCACCACGGTGCCCAGCCGCTCGGAGAAGTCGGCCAGCTTCTCCCGGATGGTCTCCCGGGTGCTGATCGGCAACACCAGGTACGACGCGAGCACCCCGCTGACCGCGCCGATGGCCGTCTCCTCCAGCCGCAGCGCGAGCACCTCCACGGAGAACTGGCCGATCAGCCCGTACATCAGCGCCAGCAGCACGGTGATGAAGAACGCCAGCATGGCGTGGCTGACCCGCTGCAGGTAGAACGCCAGGAACACGCAGATCACGATCAGCGCCAGGCTGGCCGTGTGGTGCCCGGACAACGGCGCGGCCACCAGCACCCCGGCGAGCACCCCGCCGAGCGTGCCGATCAGCCGCTGCCAGCCCCGGCTCAACGTCTCGCCCCGCGACGCCGTGCCGATGAACACCACGAACGTGGTCAGCGCCGCCCAGTACCAGCGCTGCGGGGACAGCCAGTCGCCGACCATGATCGCCACGCCGCCGGCCACCGCCGTCTGGATGGCCTGGCGGGTGGTGGGCAGCAGTTCGGGCCAGCGGCCGGTCGTGCCGGCGTCGCTCGCGTCCTCCGAGGCGGCCGGCTCGGTCTCGTCCTCGGCGGCGGGGGGTTCGGGAACGTCCCCGGCGCCGTCCGGGTGCAGCCGGGGGATCGCGCGGACCATCATCTGGATCGCCTTGACCAGCGGCGCGGCCGGCCTGCCCTCGGCGGCGTCGGCGAGCTTGTCGGCGGCGGCCAGCGCGCCCCGGCTGATCTGGGAGTCCTCGCGCAGCGCGCGGCGCAGCACCCCGAGCAGCCGCGCCAGCCGGCGCCGCTCCTCGGGCGGGGCCACCGGCGCGCCACCGTTGCGGGCGGCGCGCCGGGAGGCGTTGAGCAGCCGGGCGGCGGACAGCGCGACCTCCTCGGTGGCCAGCTCCAGGTCGAACACCCGCAGCGCCAGCGCCTCGTTGCTCACCTCGGGCCAGAGCCGGTCGTCGCCGGCCCGCTCCACCCGGTCCTCCACCAGCTGCGCGGACTCGTTGAGCCGGCGCAGCCGCACCCGCAGCCGCCGGTCGGCATGGTCGCTGAGCTCGCCGTCCTCGACCGCCGCCCGGGTGGCGTCCAGCACCGCGCCGGCCCTGGCGCGCACCGCCGGCAGCAACCGGGCCAGCACCGCGGTGTCCCGCTCCGGCCACAGGATCTCCCGGGCGAGCACGCTGCACGCGGTGCCCACCACCGCCGAGCCGATCAGGGTGACCAGCTGGTCCGGCCCGGCGTGCAGGAACAGCGCGTAGAAGTACGCGATGAACCCGATCATGCCGACCGCCGTGCCTCGGGCGTCGAACCGCCGGATGTAGGCGGCCACGAACATCACCAGCACGAACACCACCGTGGACGCCGCCCCGAACGGGGCCAGCAGCGCGGCGGTGGTCACCGAGACGGCGGCGGCGAGCGGCAGCAGCGCGCTGGTGACCAGCCGGTCGCGCCGCGTCACCTCGCGGACCAGCGAGGACGACATCATCGCCAGCACCACGCCGAGCAGCACCGAGGTGACCGGCTCGCCCCGCACCGCCGCCAGCGAGGCCAGCACCAGCACCGCCAGGCTGACCGAGATCGCGGCCACCGCGCCGGTCCGCAACCGGAGCAGGCCCGGGTCGGAGCCGATCACCGTGTCCCAGGCCGCCGTCACAAGCTGTCTCGGCCGGCGCACGGCCGCTACCCTGCCATGTCTAGCCAGAAAGCGCGGTTCGTGCAGGTCAGCGCGCGGTGGCCTTGGTGATGGTGACGTCCTTGTTGGGCTTGCCGCCGCCGGGGTTGGGGTCCATCGAGCCGTCGTGCCCAGCCCTGGCGATGGTGTCCAGGACGCCCAGGCCGGCCGGCCCGATGGTGCCGAACACCGTGTAGTTCGGGCTGAGCGCCTCGGCGCCGCCGTAGATCATGAAGAACTGGCTGCCGTTGGTGTCCGGGCCGCCGTTGGCCATCGCCAGGTAGCCCCGGCCGTAGGTGAGCTCGGGGAAGACCTCGTCCGCGAACTGGTAGCCGGGGCCGCCGCTGCCGGAGCCGGTGGGGTCGCCGCACTGCAGAACCTGCAGCCCGGGCGAGGTGGTCAGCCGGTGGCACTGGGTGTTGTCGAAGTATCCCTGCTTGGCCAGGCTCACGAAGCTGTTCACCGTGCACGGCGCGAGCGCCTTGTCCAGCGTCAGGTCGATCTGCCCCGCGCTGGTGGCCAGCGTGGCCGGCACGGTGCCCTGCGCGCTCACCCCGTTCGTCGACGGCGGGCGGGCCGGGCGGGCCGGCGGCTTGCCGTCGGACGGGTACGCGCAGTTGACGGTCGCGGGGAAGGCCTGTGGCCGCTTCGGCGGCGGGGCGATCTGGGTGGGGATGTTCAGCGGGGTCGGGGCGGCGGCCGGGCTGCTGGGCGGGGCCTTGGCGTCCGACGGCGCCGGCCCGCCACCGCCGAGGAAGCTCACCCCGGCGAACACGACGCCGACCACGCCGACCACCACGACCACGGCGGTGATCACGGCCACCTGCTTGCGGCGCTGTGACCGCTGGACCCGGCGCTCCTGCTGGCGCTCGAGCTTGCGTTTCGCGGCCTCGCGTCGCTGCTGGTTGGTCGGCACCGCTGTCGTCCTCCTCGTCAATGGCCCTGCGCACCGGCCGGCGCAGCTTAGTACCCGTGATCGGCGCGAGCGTCAGCCGCCGGACAACCGCCGGCGCAGGTCCCCGGCCGCTTCCCGCAGCGGGACCTGGGCCTGCTCGCCGGAGCCCATGTCGCGCACGGTGACGACGCCGTCGGCGTGCTCGCGCGGGCCGAGCAGCACCGCGAACCGGGCCCGCTGGTCGTTCGCCCACTTGAGCTGCTTGGCGATCTTGCCGGAGGAGCCCAGGTACAGCCCGGCCCGCAGCCCGGCCGCGCGCAGCTCGCCGGCCAGCGCGAGCAGCGCCGGCTCGGCCTCCTCGGCGAGCACGGTGAGCGCCACGTCCAGCCCGGGGGAGTCCTCCTCGGCGGCCTCCTGGGCGGACAGGATGCGCTCGATGCCGATGGACCCGCCGCTGGCCGGCAGGTCGGGGCCGCCGAGCGCGGCGACCAGCCCGTCGTAGCGGCCGCCGGAGGCGATCGAGCCGGGGAAGCCGGGCGCGGTGACCTCGAAGATCGGCCCGGTGTAGTAGTCCAGCCCGCGCACCATCCGGGGCGTGAACGCCACCCGGCCGGCGGGCAGCGCGCCGAGCAGCGCGAGCAGCCGGTCCACCTCGGCCAGGCCCTGGCGGCCGCGCTCGGTGCCGTCGAGCTGCTTGCGCACCCGCTCGGGGTCCCCTCTGTTGTCGCTGCCGGCCAGGTCCGTGACCAGGCCGGCGGCCACGTCGGCGGCCAGGCCACGGCCCACCAGCTCGGCGGTGACCGCGTCCGGGCTCAGCTTGTCCAGCTTGTCCAGCGTGATCAGCACCCGCCCGCCCAGCGACTCGGGCACCGCGTAGGCGTCCAGCAGCCCGTACAGCGCCCGCCGGGAGTTGAGCTCGAACCGGAACTCGGGGATGCCCAGTGCGGTGAGCGCGTCGTTGATCGCGAGCAGCGTCTCCGCGTCGGCCAGCGGCGACGTCGAGCCGACCACGTCGATGTCGCACTGGGTGAACTCGCGGAACCGTCCCCGCCCCGGCCGGTCGGCCCGCCACACCGGCCCGAGCGCGTAGCGCTTGTACGGCATCGGCAGCCGGTTGCCGTAGGTGGCGACCACCCTGGCCAGCGGGACCGTCAGGTCGTAGCGCAGCGCCAGGTCGGCCTCGCCGCTGGCCTCGTGCTCGCCCCTGCGGAGGATCTTGAAGATGAGCTTGTCGCCCTCGTCGCCGTACTTGCCGGTGAGCACCTCCAGGCGCTCGAAGGCCGGCGTCTGGAGCGGCTCGAACCCGTAGCGCTCGAACGCGCCGCGCACCGAGGCGAACGCCCGCTCCCTGCGATGCACCTCGGCGGCCAGGAAGTCGCGGGTGCCGGAGGGGGGCTCGGCGGCCTGAGCCATGGATGGGTCCTCGAACTTTCTCGTTGTCAAGGCGGTCTTGCTAGCTTACGAGGCCGCCGAAGCGGGTTCCTCGCGGATGGCCACCAGCGCGGCCACCCCGGTGGTGATGGGCACCGAGGCGACCAGCCCGATGCTGCCGACCAGCGTGCGGACCACCTCGGTGGCCACCGTCTGGGTGCCGATCGTCTCCCCGATGCCCCTGTCGACCAGCGTGAACGCCAGCATCAGCGGCAGCGCGGCGCCGGCGTAGGCGAGCACCAGGGTATTCACCGCCGACGAGACGTGGTCGCGGCCGATCCGCATCGCGGCGGCGAACAGCGCGCCGGCGCCGAGCCGGGGGTTGGCCGCGCGCAGCTCCCACACCGCGCTGGTCTGGGTGACCGTGACGTCGTCCAGCACGCCCAGCGCGCCGATCAGGAAGCCGGCCAGCAGCAGCCCGCGCGGGTCGATGGCGGCGCGCGGCCCGAGCGCGGCGATCAGCTGCAGCGCGTCGTCGTCCAGTCCGGTCAGCCGGGTCGCCGAGGTGAACACCGCGCCCAGCACGCCGATCAGCCCGAGGCTGACCAGCGTGCCGAGCACCGCCGTGGAGGTGCGCGCGGACACCCCGTGGCTGAGGTAGAGCACCGCGAACATGATCAGGCAGGAGCCGACGACGGCGACGGCCAGCGGGTTGCGCCCGTCCAGGATGGCGGGGAGCACGAACGCGAGCAGCACCACGAAGCTGACCCCCAGCGCGACCAGCGCCGCCAGCCCGCGCCACCGGCCGAGCAGGATCACCGCGGCGGCGAACAGCACGGCCAGCACCCACAGCGAGGTGCTCCGCTCGAAGTCCGACACGGTGTAGGAGGACGGGTCGGCCGGGTCGCCGCCCGCGTAGCTGAGCACCACCCGGTCGCCCACCGCGTACCTCGGGCTGCCCGGCCCGGCGGGCACCAGGCTGACGATGCCCTTGCCGGCCCGGGGGCCGTCGTTCATGATCAGGCTCAGCGCCAGGCAGCCCTTCGCGTCCTGGGCGGCGGGCGTTGCGGACTGCGCGCAGTCGGCCGCCGCGACCACCTTCACCTGGGCGTGGACGAACTGCGTCTTGAGCCCGGGCGCGGACGGCGCGCCGTGGAACGGGAACAGCAGCAGCACGCCGGCGACGCTGGCGATCGCGCACGGCACCAGCAGCGCGGCGAGCAGCACCCGCACCCGGCGCCCGGCCGGCGCCGCGGGCACGTGTCCGTGTCCGTGGCCATGTCCGTGTCCCGTGCCGGTCTCGGGGGCCTGTACCTGGCCGTGGCGTCCCATGCCGGAATCCTTGCAATGCCGATCTGAGACACGTCGATGCCCCCGCGCGGGCGCCGCCACCCCTATCATCCGATCCGTTCAGTCGGGCACCGGGACGAGGAGTGGGCATGGCCGCCGCCCGCGCGTGGCTGATCCGCCACGGCGAGAGCGAGTCCAACGCGGGGCTGCCGGGGCGAGGCCCGGCCGAGACTCCGCTGACCAGGCTCGGGTTCCGGCAGTCCGAGCTGGTCGCCCGGGCGGTTCCGGAACCTCCGGCGCTGATCGTCACCTCTCCGTTCGTCCGGGCCCGCCAGACGGCCCACCCGACCATCGCGCGGTTCCCTGACTCCGCCGTCCAGGAGTGGCCGGTGCAGGAGTTCACCTACCTGGGCCACCTGCACGGCGAGGTGTCGACCGACCGGCAGCGCGCCCCGTACGCCCGGGCGTACTGGCAGCGGGCGGACCCGCACGCCGTGACGGGCGACGCCGAGTCGTTCGCCGACCTGATCGGCCGCACCGCCGACTGCCTGGGCCGCCTCGAACGCCAGACCGACGGGCTGGTCACCGTCTTCACCCACGGCACCTTCATCCGGGCGCTGCTCTGGTCGTTGCTGTCCCGGACGACGATCATGACCGGCGAGGCGATGAGCCGCTTCCGCGCGTTCGCCGACACCTGCGTGATGCCCAACGGCAGCATCGTGGAGCTGCGGTTCCCCGGCCCCCGGGTGCTGGCCGGCTCCACCGCGCACCTGCTGGAGGCCACCGCCGAGACCAGGTGAACCCTTGACGCACAACGGCGGACCCTGGTAGATCACCGGTTCGTGACGGCATCGGACGACCCCGCCCGGCGAGCGATCCTCGAACGCCTGGGCCGGGGAGCGAGCACCGAGGAGAACCTCGCCGATGTGCTGTCGCTCGGCCGGCCGGCGGTATCGGAGCACCTCGCGGCGCTGACGGAGGCGGGCCTGGTCGTCGCCACGACCATCGACGCGCGCCGTATCTACCGCGTCACGCACGACTACGACCAGATGTACGCCGACGATTCCGCGCCGCCGTGGGAGATCGGGAGGCCGCAGCCGGCGCTCGCCGCCCTCCTCGATCGGATCGACATCGAGAGCCCGGTGCTCGACGTCGGCTGCGGCACCGGCGAGCTGGCGATCCATGTCGCCGAGAAGGGGCACCGGGTCGTCGGGATCGACTTCTCCGGAGCGGGGATCGCCAAGGCCCGGTTCAAGGCGGCGGAAGAGGGCCTCGACATCGAGTTCCGGGTCGCCGACGCCAGGTGCCTGGGGGAGCTCGACATCAGGCCCAGGACCGTCCTCGACTCCGGCCTCCTGCACAGCCTGGACGAGAAGGAAGAACGGCTGGCCTACGTCACCGGGCTCGAAGCCATCTGCGACCCTGGCGCCCTCGTGTGCATTCTCGCGGTGTCGACCGAGGCGGGCATGGGCTGGGGCGTCACCCGCGACTCGCTGGCCGGGGCGTTCTCCGAACCCCACTGGGCCGACACCGACGTCGCGCGCGCAGACGTGCTCGCCCGCGTGGGCGATGAGGAGCTCCAACTGCCGGCGTTGCTCCTAACCAGCAGGCGGCTCTGACGGGTTCGGACCGAGGCGGGCGCGGACGATCGCGCGGGCGGCCAGGCCGACGGCGAACATGACCAGGCCGGCGACCACGGACTCCACCGGCAGGGTGGCGACCAGGGCGAGGCAGCCGGCGAGGCCGAGCACGCTCAACGCCCGGGGCCAGCGGCGCTGTTGCGCCGGTTGGGTGAGGGCGGCGGCGTTGGCGATCGCGTAGTAGACCAGCACGCCGAACGAGGAGAACCCGATCACGCCGCGCGGGTCGGTGGTGAGCACCAGCGCGCAGACCACCGCGGCGAGGGCCAGCTCGGCGTGGTGGGGAACCCGGTGGCGGGGGTGGACGGCGGCGAGCCAGCCGGGCAGGTCGCGGTTGCGGGCCATGGCCAGGCCGGTGCGGCCGACCCCGGCGATGAGCGCGAGCAGGGCACCCAGGCTGGCCAGCGCGGCGCCGATCCGCACCACCGGGGCCAGCGCCCCCACGCCCGCCGCGTCGACGGCGGCCACCAGCGGCGCGGACGCGGCGGCCAGTCGCTCGGGGCCGGCGGCCAGCAGCGCGGCGGACCCGACCAGCAGGTAGACCGCCGCCGCGATCCCGAGCGCGAGCGGGATCGCCCTCGGAATGGTGCGGGCCGGGTCGCGGACCTCCTCGCCCATGGTGGCGATGCGCGCGTAGCCGGCGAACGCGAAGAAGATCAGCCCTGCCGACTGCAGGATCCCGTACACCCCGCCGGCGCTCACATCGGAGGTGACCTCGCCGCCCGCGAGGCCGACGGCGATGCCGGCCACCAGCACGGCGAGCGCGACCAGGGTGGCGGCGACCAGCACCCGGGTGGCGATTGCCGTCTTGGCCACCCCGCGACAGTTCAGCCCCGCCAGCCCGACCACTGCGGCCACCGCCACCAGCCGACCGGCCCACCCCGGCCCCACCGCGTACCGGGCGAAGGTCAAGGCCATCGCCGCGCACGAGGCCGTCTTGCCCACCACGAACCCCCACCCGGCGGTGAACCCCCACCAGTGCCCGAGCCGCTCCCGGCCGAACACGTAGGTACCGCCCGAGGTCGGGTACGCCATCGCGAGCTGCGCCGAGGACGCCGCGTTGCAGTAGGCGACCACCCCGGCCACCGCCAACCCGACCAGCAGGCCGACCCCGGCGGCGCGGGCGGCCGGCCCGAACACCGCGAACACCCCGGCGCCGAGCATCGACCCCAGGCCGATCACCACCGCGTCGGCCGTCCCCAGCCGCCGGGCCAGCCCCTCGCCGCCCCGACCGTCGCCGAGGCCGGCCGCCGCCTCACCCATGGCTCACCCCTCGTCCGTGCACCTCACACGAGTCTTACACGTCGCGATATCGGAAGTCGATATCTGCTGAAATTTCTGCTGGGTCGAGGTCCGTGCCACCGCAAGCGGTTGCCGTACCGATATCGGATCGGTCACTATGATCGCCTGACCGAGACGGCCGACGTCGGGTCCGGGGGAGAAAGGGGTGGAGTGGGTGCGTGAGTTCATGCGGGGCGCGGTGCGGTTGCACATCCTGCATCACGCGGCTGAACAGGAGATTCACGGCGCGTGGATGACAGAAGAACTCGCCACCCACGGCTACCGGATCAGCCCGGGCACCCTGTACCCCACCTTGCACCGACTCGAGGCGGACGGCCTGCTCGCCTCCGAACAGCGGGTGGTCGAGGGGCGCACCCGCCGGGTCTACTGGGCCACCGACGCCGGATGCGCCGCGCTGGCCGCCGACCGCGCCGCGCTCTCCGAGCTGGCCAACGAGCTGCTCGGCCCGACCCGGCCGGCCGGTGAGGGCGGCACGGAGGCCAGCTGAAAGCTAGCCCAGGTAGGTCGACTCGAACACCAGGTCCCGGAGCTCGCTCTGGTACTCCACGTGGGTGGGGTGCTCGACGGTGCTCCAGAGCGTTCCCTCGTGGCGGCGCATGTAGTCGCGGTAGGCGGGCGCGCCCGGGTACTCGATGTTGTCGGCCACCACTACCGAACCGGGGTGCAGCCAGCGCTCGCCGAGGATCAGCCGCAGGTCGGACAGGTACTCGTCCTTGCCGTGGTCGATGAACACGAAGTCCAGCCCGCCCGCGACCGGACCGCGCAGCCGGCCCAGGGTGGCCCCGCCGTCGTCGAGCGTGCCGACCAGCCCGTGCACCCGGTCGGTCACGCCGGCGTGGCGCCAGATCCGGGCGGCGACCCTGGCGTTCGCCGCGCCCCGCTCGATGCTGTAGAGGTGCGCGCCGGGCGGCATCACGCGCGCGATCCGCAGCGCGCTGTAGCCGCAGTAGGTGCCCAGCTCCAGCAGCCGCGCCGGCCGCGCCGCGCGCACCGCCGCGTCCAGGATGGCGCCCTTCTCCTCGCCGATGTTGATCAGGCGGGCGTTCCGGTAGGCGAACCGGTCGATCGCGGCGATCGCCGCGTCCAGGTCGCCGGGCGGGGTGTTGGCCAGCACGTACCGGGCGAGCGCGCGCTCGCGGCCGTCACCGGCCTGGCCGTAGCTGAACGGCGTGAGCCGGCGCAGGATCCTCGGCAGTGACCCGTGCGTCGGCCACTGCTTCGCCGCGCTCATCCCGGCCTCCACGGTGCGCCACACCCTCAGCACCTCGGCCACATTCCTCGTACGACTGCAGACATGCGATCCCCGACTCACCAGGCCTCGGGCCAGCCCTTGATCACTCGCCCTCGGATATCGGCCAACGATATCTTAGTCCGTAACAGGAGCCCCAGAGGTGTGCTCGGGTCGCCACGCGGGGGTGAATCCGGCCGCCGGTTCAGGCCTCGGCCGCCGCGCGTTCGCGCCAGGCCAGCACCGCGCGGACGGAGTACCAGACCACCAGCGCCCCGACCAGCGCGATCGCCAGGTTGGACAGCACGCCGGTGACGCCGACGGCCAGCGCCAGCGCCCAGTGCGCGGGGTGTCGCAGGTCCTTGAGCAGCACCACGTGCAGCAGCCCGGCCACGGCGAGCAGGCCGGCCAGGATCGGCACCGGGAACCCGGCCAGCACGGCGGTCAGGCTCGCGCCCAGCGTCAGCCCGACCACGACCAGCGCGCTGCCCAGCGCGACCGGGGCGCCGCCGGTGCGCGCGCCGAAGCCGCGGTGCGCGCTCATCCCGCCGGCGCCGTGGCAGACGGGCATCCCGGCGATCGCGCCGACCAGCAGGTTGGCCGCGCCCAGGCTCACCGCCAGCCGGCCCGGACGCACCCGGGAGGCGGCGTCACCGAAGTAGGCGCGGGCGGTGTCGGCGGTGGCCAGGCAGGCGTTCGCGAACGTCAACGGGATCTGCGGCAGCACCAGCACGACCGCCGCCGTGGCCAGCGCCGACCAGCTCAGGTGGGGTGGCTGGAGCGGCGAGGGCCCGAGGTCCAGCGGCCCCCGGTAGGCCAGCACCATCCCCGCCACGGCCACCGCGAGCAGCACCAGGGTGATGCCGTGCCGGCGCAGCGCCAACGCAGCGACGGCCACCGCGACCGCGCCGCCCAGCAGCCACCAGGTGGGCCGGGCGTGGTCGGCCAGCGCCGCCGGCGGCTCGGTGACCAGGTCCCACGCCAGGTGCACGAACAGCATGCCGACCGAGAGCTGTATGCCCCGGACGATCGGACGGGGGAACACCCGCGCCAGCCGTCCCAACACCCCCGTGCCGCCCAGCACCACGAAGATCACGCCGATCAGCAACGCCCCGGAGGCGATCACATCGGCCCCGAGGTCCTGGGCGATCACGATCGCGCCGAACGCCTTCAGCGGCTGCACCGGCACCGGGACGCGGTACACCAGCCCGCTCACCACGTACAACAGCCCGGCCGGCAGCAGCACCGCCGTCGGCGAGAGCCCGCACGTGACGATCAGCCCGACCGCGATCGGTACCAGCACGCCCAGGTCGGCCACCGCGCCGGCCAGCTCCGCCCGGTCGAACCGCCACCGGCGCTGCCCCGGCTCCACCGCTGTCGACGCTGTTCTCGCCACGGCGGCACCTTACGGACGACCGTCCGTGATTTATTGGATAACAGTCTGTCAGGGCGTGTTGTCGGCGAGTGGCGGCCCTGGGCAGGGGGGCGCGCCGACCGGACGGCCGTGCTCGTCACGGTGGACTTCCAGCTTCACGTTCATGACGGGAGCGTGGCCAGCAGGAGGCAGGCGCGGTCGGCCCTCGGCCGGTCGCAGGTGGCGAGCAGTTCGGTCAGCGAGTCGCGCATGCGTTGCAGGTCGGCGATGCGGGCGTCCAGGTCGGCCCTGCGCGCCGTGGCGAGCGCCCTGGCGGCGTCGCAGCTCTCGGGGCCGCCCGCGTCCAGGTGCAGCAGCTCGTCGACGTCGTCGAGGGTGAACCCGAGCCGCTGGCAGTGCTTGACGAACCGCAGCAGCTCCACGGCGGTCCTCGGATACTCCCGGTGACCGCCGGGGGTTCGGGGCGGCGAGGCCAGCAGGCCGCGGCGCTCGTAGTACCGCAGTGTCTCGACGTTCACCCCGGCCCGGCCGGCCAGCTCACCGCTGCGCATGCCACCATCCTGAACCCCGTACCCGGCTACGGGGTCAAGACGAGCTTCCCGGTGGCCTCGTTGTTCTCCATGCGCCGATGGGCCGAGGCGATGTCGTCCAGGTCGAAGACGCGGTCGACGTTGGGCCGGTAGACGCCGGCCTCGACCTCGCGGACGACCCGCCGCAGCGCGCTCGCGCCCGCGCCGCCCTTCAGGTTGTCGCTGTGGAACGCGGTGAGCCTGGTCCCGGACGGGATCATCGCGACCGGCTCGAAGTCCGGGATCAGCCAGCCGCTGAGCGTGCCCGTCATGCACACCGTCCCGCCCCGGCGGACCAGGCGCAGCGAGTCCACCGCCGTGCTCGTCCCGACGAGGTCCAGGACGTGGTCCGGACCCTCGGGCCAGACCGCGCGCACGCTCGCCGCCAGCGACCCACCGTCGTCGACGAGCACGTGGTCGACGGCCAGCGCGTCGACCTTGTCGCGGCGTCGGGTGGTGGCCGCGGTCCGCACGCCGTGGCCGGCCGCGATCGACGCGGCGGCCATGCCCACCGACGAGGTCCCGCCCCGGATCAGCAGCCGCTCGCCCGGCGCGACCCCCAACGCGTCCAGCGAGCCCTGGGCGGTCAGGTACGTCTCGGGAAGCGCCGCCAGGACGTCCCACGGCAACGTGGTGGTGACCGGGACCAGCAGCGAGTTCGGCAGCAGCGCGTACTCCGCGTAGCCGCCGTCGAACTCCCGGCCCATCTCGCCCATCACGGCCGCGACCGTCGTCCCGTCCGGCAGCAGGGGATCGGTCGAGTCCGCCACGACCCCGACGCACTCGATCCCCAGCACGCGCGGGAACGTCACGCTCGGGGAATGCCCCTGCCGGGTCCGCAGCTCCGAGCGGTTCAGGCCCGCGCCCATCACCCGGACCAGGCTCCAGCCGTCCCGAACCGCCGGTATCGGCAGCTCGCGGACCTCCAGCACGTCCGGGCCGCCCGCCCTGACACACACCGCCGCCCGCATCGTCGTCTTCATGCCCGTACTGTCGTCGCCCCGGGCCACGGCCGGCCACCGATAGAATGCCACGTTATGCCCGTTGGCCGCCAAGCTCCCCGGACGTCCCGCCTCTGGCCGTCCGGCGGGGCGCACCTGTGGCCGTCGGGGGGAACGAGCTCGGTGCACTCGCACCCGCGCGGGCACCTGGTGTACGCCGCGCGCGGTGTGCTGTCGGTGCACACCGAGCGCGGCACGTCGATCGTCCCCGCCAACCGGGTCGCATGGACCCCCGCCGGGTTCAGCCACTACCACCGCGCCCACGGCGGCACCGACATGCGGATCGAGTTCCTGCCGGCATCGCTGGCCCGGCTGGTACCTGACCATCCCGCCGTGTTCACCGCCTCCGACCTGGCCCGCGAGCTGCTGCTCGCCCTCTCGGACACCCGCGACCGCGACCGTTTCGCGCGCGCTCGCCTGCGTCGCGTCCTCGTCGACGAGCTCCGCCAGGCGCGCGAACAGCCGCTGCACCTGCCCGAACCGCGCGACGACCGGCTGCGGGCCATCGCGCGGACGCTGTACGCGAACCCCGGGGACAACACCCCGCTTGCCGAGCTCGGGCGGGCGAGCGGGGCCAGTGCCCGCACCCTGAGCCGGCTGTTCCACGATGAGCTCGGCATGACGTTCTACCAGTGGCGCACCCAGCTGCGCATCCATCGCGCGCTGGTCCTGCTCGCCGACGGCCACGACACCACCCACGTGGCCCACGCCTGCGGATGGGCCAACCCCAGCGGTTTCATCGCGGCCTTCACCGCCGTCATCGGCACCACGCCCGGCCGCTACCGATCCTGAGAGCACGAAGGAGAACCAACCGTGAAGTACCTGCTGCTCAAGCACTACCGGGGCGCGCCGGCGTCGGTCAACGACGCGCCGATGGACAGGTGGACGCCGGAGGAGGTGACGGCCCACGTGCGGTACATGCAAGACTTCGCCGCCCGGCTCGAGGCCACCGGCGAGTTCGTCGAGCACCAGGCGCTGTCTCCGGAGGGCACGTTCGTCCGCCACGACGGCGAGGGGCGCCCGCCGGTCACCGACGGCCCGTTCGCGGAGACCAAGGACCTGATCGCCGGCTGGACGGTGATCGACGTCGAGAGCTACGAGCGGGCGCTGGAGCTGGCCGGCGAGCTGTCCGCGGCGCCGGGCGCGGGCGGGAGGCCGGTGCAGGAGTGGCTGGAGGTGCGCCCGTTCCTGGCCGCGATCGGGCCCGTCGCGGAGTGACGCACGTGGACGAGGTCCTGCTCAGGAGCCTCACCCCTACCGTGATCGGGATCCTGGTCCGTCGCGGGGCCGACTTCGCGGCGGCCGAGGACGCCGTGCAGGAGGCCCTGATCGAGGCGGTGCGGGTGTGGCCGGACGCCCCGCCGAGGGACCCCAAGGGCTGGCTGGTCGCCGTCGGGTGGCGCAAGTTCCTCGACGCCGTGCGCGCCGACACCTCCCGACGACACCGCGAGGAACGCGTCGACGCCGAGCCCGCGCCCGGGCCGGGCGAGGCGGTGGACGACACGCTCCAGCTCTACTTCCTGTGCGCGCACCCGTCCCTGACGCCGGCCTCGGCGGTCGCGCTGACGCTGCGCGCGGTCGGCGGCCTGACCACGCGGCAGATCGCACAGGCCTACCTCGTACCCGAACCGACCATGGCCCAGCGCATCAGCAGGGCCAAGCGGACGGTCTCGGGCGTCCGGTTCACCGAGCCCGGCGACGTCGCCACCGTGCTGCGCGTGCTCTACCTGGTCTTCAACGAGGGCTACTCCGGCGACGTCGACCTCGCCGCCGAGGCGATCCGGCTCACCCGCCAGCTCGCGGCCATGATCCACCACGAGGAGGTCGCGGGCCTGCTCGCGCTGATGCTGCTGCACCACGCCCGGCGCCCGGCCCGCACTCGCCCCGACGGCAGCCTGGTGCCGCTCGCCCAGCAGGACCGGGGCCTCTGGGACACCCGCCTGATCGCCGAGGGGGTGGCCATCCTGCAGGCCGCGCTGGCCCGCGACCGCCTCGGCGAGTTCCAGGCCCAGGCCGCCATCGCCGCCCTGCACGCCGACGCCCCGAGCACCTCCGAGACGGACTGGGCGCAGATCGTGGAGTGGTACGACGAGCTGCTGCGGCTCACCGACAGCCCGGTGGTCCGGCTCAACCGCGCGGTCGCGGTCGGCGAGGCCACCGATCCGGCGGCCGGCCTGGCGGCGCTGGCCGAGGTGGCTCCCGACGTGCCCCGCCACGCCGCGGTGGCGGCATACCTGCACGAACGCTCCGGCGACCTGGAGCGCGCCGCTGCGCTGTACGCCGAGGCCGCGCGCGCCGCCACCAGCGTCCCGGAGCGTGACCACCTCACCCGGGAGGCCGCGCGGGTGCGGCTACTGTCGAGTCCGTGACCATCGAGCAGACCATCGAGCGCTGGCACCGGTACGTGCGCGGCGAGCCCGGCGGGGACATCGACGCGTTGCTCGCCGACGACGTGGTGTTCTACTCGCCGATCGTCTACACCCCGCAGCGGGGCAAGGACATCACTCGGCTCTACCTCGCGGCGGCCCTGCACGTCCTCTCCGGTGACGACGACCGGCCGTTCCGCTACTCCAAGCAGGTCGTCGCCGGCGACACCGCGGTGCTCGAGTTCGAGACCAACCTGGACGGCACCTACGTCAACGGCGTCGACATCATCCGCTGCGACGACGCGGGCCGCATCGTCGAGTTCCGGGTGATGGTCCGTCCGCTGCAGGCCGTCAACGCCGTCCACCAGCGGATGAAGGCGATGCTCGACGCGGCACAGCAAGCGTGACCAGGAAGGTGGCCACGATCCCGGCGGCGGTGGCGAACATCGCCGTTTTGATGCCCTCGCTGGTGGCGGTGCGCGACGGGTCGCCGTCGGGTCCGTGGGTGTGGGCGTTGGCGATCAGGACGAGCACGGCGAGGCCGATCGAGGCGCCGACTCCGGAGCCGGTGGTGACGATGCCTGAGGCGACCCCCTGCTGACGGTCGGGTACCCCGGTCGAGGCGGCGATGTAGATGGTGGTGAACACCATCCCGTCGCCGATGCTGACGGCGGTGAGGCCGGGTACCAGCCAGGTGTAGGAGCCGTCGGGGGTGAGCGCAAGCGCGAGCAGGCACGCGCCGACGGCGCCGACGGCGAGTGCGCTGAGCAGGGTGCGCCGCACGCCGATGCGGGTCACCACGCGCCCGGCCAGTGCCGAGCCGGTGACTACCACCGCGGTGGGCAGCAGGAACCCGAGGCCGGTGGCCAGCGCGTCGTATCCCCGCACGTCGTGCAGGTAGATGGACAGGAAGTACAGCAGCGATCCGAAGGTGGCGGTGAACATGAACGCGACCGCCGTGGCCAGCAGGAGGCTGGGGTTGGCCAGCAGGCGCAGCGCCAACAGCGGATCCGGGCTGCGCCGCTCGATCACCGTGAACGCCGCGAGCAGCAGCACGCCGGCGAGCGCGGCGGCCAGGATTCCTGGCGAGTCCCAGCC
>NZ_JIAI01000030.1 GCF_000620785.1 Actinospineispora acaciae DSM 45401
GCCGGCCGGGCGCGCCCCCGCGTGGCCGGCAAGGACTTCGAACCGGATCCCCTGATCGCCGTGGTCGGCTCGTTCCACGACCACCGGCTGGCCCGCCTGCAGGCCGGCCAGGCCATGCAACGAGTCCTGCTCACCGCCACCTACCTCGGGCTGTCCGCGTCCTTCCTGTCCCAGGTCGTCGAGGTGCCCGAAACCCGCAAGGACCTGCGCGCGCTGATCGGCGGCGGCCTGTGGCCACAGACCCTGCTCCGGATCGGATACGGCTCACCGGTGCCCCGCACCCCGAGGCGCCCCGTCGCCGACGTGCTCGAACCAGCGGGCGATGGCCATCCCGTCCCCAACTGAGGCCGGTCAGGTTGGAAGGAGCAGGTCACCATCGCCGAACCGCACTCGGAGCCGCACGATCCCGTCCACGTGCAGGTCCCCCGGATCGTCCGAAAGACGTCGCGGCGTACGCCGAGCGAAAGATACGCGGCGTGTTCCGGCACTCCCACGAACCGGTCCTGAGCGCACACTTCCGGCTCACCAAGGCCAACCTGGACGTCAACGGTAGGCCGGTCTGTGTGCACCTGGCGGCGGCCACCGCGCGCGAGGCGGTGGACCTGCTGCACGACCGCCTGCGCGAGCGGTTGCGACACGACCACGCGCGGGCCAGGGGCAACTGGGAGCAGCGGCGCGCCCGGCGCACCTCGAACCGGAAGGGAGAATGGCGGCACGACGACCCGCCGGCGGACCGCCCCCGGCACTTCCCGCGCCCGCCCGAACAACGCCAGATCGTCCGGCACAAGTCGGTCACGCTGGCCCGCTGCGGCGCGGACGACGCTGCCGAGCACATGCGGGCGCTGGACTTCGACTTCCACCTGTTCACCGAGGCCGGCAGCGGACAGGACAGCGTTCTACCTCGACGGCGAGCGCGGCCGAGGCGCCGCCCTCTACCTGCGCTACGACGGGCACTACGGCCTGATCACTCCGGCCGGCTGGTGACCTCCCCGGCTTCGGCGGCGTCCGCGCCGCCCTGGTCCAGCCGGAACGGCGGGTAGCTGTCGGTGAGCAGCGTGACGTAACCGACGACCCGCCACGCCCACCGGTTCAGCCCCACCACCAGGTCGAACAGCCCTCGCGGGTACCGGCCGGTGAACAGCAGCGCCACCGCGGCGAACAGCACCAGCAGGGCGATCAGGCCCCACCCGCCGACCCGGTAGACGACCACGTCACGGTCGACGCCCGTGCCCATGCGCTCGGGCCAGCCGCGCCACGACCCGCTCGGACCGCCCCAGAACACGGCCAGCACCAGATAGTGCGGGATCGCCAGCAGCCACCACTTCACCAACGCAAGGCCCCGGGACAGCCGTTGCGGGTAGTCGACCTCCAGGCGGGCCGGGTAGTCCGGAACGTCGGCCAGGGTGAACGGCGGGTACCGATCGGTGCCCAGCGCCGAGTAGCCGTAGTAGTTCACCCGCCAGGACCATCGCATCACGCCCACGTTGAACTCGAAGATCCACCGGGGATACGCCCCGGTGGCCAGCACCGCCACCCAGGCCACCACGGTGAGCACCGCGAACGCGATCCACAGCGCGATGAGCACCACCCAGTGCGGGATCAGCAGCAGCCACTTCACCAACCACAGCCACCGGGACAGCGGTTCCTCCAGGCGGGCGTGCAGCCGGACCGGAAAGCCAAGCGCGGACGCGCTCGGCGGAGTCGGGGTCGCCATAAAATAGACGGTGCAATCTCGGGTCCTGCTCGGATAGGGGCATTGGTCCCCGGCTCGAACCGAACGGGGCCGAGTGACCCCGCGCTTTGTCACCACCGCCGGGGTCGGCCTGCTGGACCGTCCGTTCACGCCGTCCGCGTCGGGGGTCCGACCAGGGGACGCGGTGCTGGTGTCCGGGCCGATCGGCGACCACGGGACCACGGTGATGCTGGCCCGAGGCGAGCTCAAACTCAGCGCAGACGTCCGCTCGGACACCGCGCCGCTGCACGGCATCGCCGCCGACGTCGCGGTCGTGCTGGACGAGCGGGCGGTTCCGGTCCGCCCGGCGGTCACCGGGGCCGCCGTGCTGCTCGGCATCGACCCGCTCTACGTCGCCTGCGAGGGCCGCATGCTGGCCGTGGTCGCGCCGGACCGGGCCGACGCGGCGCTGGCGCGCTCGCCGCGCACCCGCTCGGCGACGGCGCGGCCGTGATCGGCACGGTGCGCGACGACCCGCCCGGGATGGTGCTGCTGCGCACCGCGTTCGGCGGCACCCGCATCGTGGACGTCCTGGTCGGCGACCCGCCGCCGCGGATCTGCTGACCTCACTGGTACCGCAGCGCCTCGACGGGCTGCAACCGGGCGGCCCGCCGCGCGGGGTAGCCACCCGCGACCAGGCCGACGAGCAGGCTCACCCCGAACGACATCAGGATGGCCCACACGGACACCTCGGGCGCGCCGAAGTCCGGCACCATCCTGGGCATGATCACCGCCGCGATCAGCGTGATGCCCACCCCGACCACCACCCCGACCAGTCCGCCCATCCCGGCCAGCATCACCGACTCGATCAGGAACTGCTTCATGATCGCCCCACGCGGCGCGCCGATCGCCTTGCGAATGCCGATCTCATGCGTCCGCTCGGTCACCGAGACCAGCATGATGTTGGCCACCCCGATCGCGCCGACGATCAGCGAGATGCCGCCCACCGCGACGATGAACAGGTTCAGGAACATCATGAACTGGTTGATCTCGTCGACCTGGCTCTGCATCGCCTGGATGTCGAAGTCCCGCTTGGCGGGGTCCCGGATGTGGTGGCGCTCGGACAGGATCCGGGTGATCTGGTCGACCGCGGCCGGCACGGATGCCACGTCGGTCGCCTTGATGGCGATCATGTGGACCGCGTCGCCTCCCACCAGGTTGGCCCTGGCGGTGGACAGCGGCATCAGCGCGACGTCGTCGTTGTAGCTGTCCTTCTTGAGCACCCCGATGACCTTGAACGTCGCCCTCCCGATCCGGATGTTCGAGCCCACCGCCCTGCCGGCGTCGCCACCGAAGAGGCTGGCCACCACATTGACCCCGAGCACCACGACCCTGGCCGAGGCCCGCTCGTGCTCCTCGGTGAAGATCGAGCCGAGCAGGGGGGCGCGGTTGGTCACCCTCATGTAGTCGGTGGTCGAGCCGGCGATCTTGGTCCGATGGATGCCGTTGTCCTTGGTGGCCAGCGCCTCGCCCTGGATCACCGGAATGACCATGGCCACGTCCGGCGCCCGGGCCTTGTCGTACAGCGCCTCGACGTCGGCCATCTTCAGGTCCTTGGCCTGCCCGCCGCCCGGAACCGAGCCCTGCACCTTGTTCACGATGATCGCGGTGGCCAACTGGCCGAAGCCCTCGGCGAACGCGGCCTTCATCCCGTTGCCCAGGCCGATCAGGACGATCACCGCCGTCACCCCGATCACGATGCCCAGCGTGGTCAACGCGGACCGCAACCGGTTGGTGCGCAGGGCACGCGCGGCGACGGTGACCGCCTCTTTGAGGTTCATGTTCCGGTCCGCCTTCCCGTATCGCCGGACCGAGGGTGTCTCCCCCAGACCGGTGACCTGTGCCGAACGTGGTGCCCTGGCACCGGGAGTCGCGGCAGCCCGAGGCATCGGCGCCGGCTGACCGAACGCCGCACGTCAGCGGTGGTCATCCGCCCACCTCCCCGTCTACGGCCGCTCCAGGGAGACGTGACATTACTTTGAATGACTTTGTCATCCGAAGGGTAATTGGTCGTCGACATGAGAGGCTGGTCGACATGTCTTCTCCCGGCCGGCAACCCCGGCGGCCACGGCGCTCACCCTCACCGGAGCAGCGGCAACGGGACCCGGAGCGCACCCGCGCGCGCATCCTCACCGCAGCGACCGAGGAGCTCTCCGAGAAGGGCATCGCGGGCCTGCGGGTCAGCGCGATCGCCGCCCGCGCCGGGGTGAACAAGCAGCTCATCTCGTACTACTTCGACGGCAAGGACGGGCTGCTGCGCGCGTTGGGGACGCGGTGGCGGGAGCGCAAGCGCGACTACGACCGGGCTGAGTGGTCGTTTCCGGAGGTGGTCGCGGCGTACACCCACGCGGCCAACTCCGACCCCGTCGGCACCCGGCTGCTCGGCTGGGCGGGACTGACGTACCCCACCGGCAAGGAGCATCCGGACCTGCCCGCGAGCGCCGAGCAGTGGCGGCGCGACCTCGACGACCTGCGCCGGCGCCAACGCGACGGCGAACTCGCTGACGACCTCGACCCCGCGTGCGTCCTGCTGGCGGTCGTCGCCGCCACCGCCGCGCCCACCCTGCTGCCGCACATCGCCTACGGCATCACCGGCGCCGAGCCGAACTCCCCCGAGTTCGTGCGGCACTACACCGAGCAGATGACCCGCATGATCGACCGGTTGTCCGCCCGCCGCCGGCCGCCCGAACGACGGGAATAGGCCTCACCTCGGGGCCGGCCGCGCCTACCGTCAGGCGTCCGCCTGACCTTCGTCGAGGGCACGTCGGGCACACCATCGTGCAGTTGGCGCAGGTCAGGAAGCGGGCGGCGACGTGTCCCAGTGCGAGGACTCGCGGGACTCGCGCAGCAGCGCGGGCAGGTCCACCGGGGGCATCCGCCGGCCCATCCGGGTGGCCGCGTCCGCCACCCGGCCGCGCGGCCCCGGCCAGTTCGTCGGCCGAGGCGTCGACGTGCGGCACACCGGCCAGTACCCGCGCTCCCCTCCGGGGTGCCTACCTCCACCACGAACCGATGGCCCTGCTCATCGATGCGTTCGGTGAGCGCCAGGTCGTAGCCGGGCCCGGCGGCGGGACCCGTTCCCATCGAGGCGCAGAAGCACACGCCGCTCGGCTCGGTGCGGTGCGCGGCGACGACGAACGCGGCGCGCCTGGCCCGGACGAACGAGCCGTCCGGGTCGCCCCGCCGGCGCAGCCGATACCGCCCTGGCTCGGCGTCCGCGGTCCACCCCGCCGGCAGCGACGCCGCCGAGGCCAACTCGTCCAGCACGATCGCGCCATCCCGAACCGTTGGCCCGACCACCCGATAACCCGCCGCACGCAGCGCCTCGACCAGCCGGTCCAGCCCCGGCCGGTCGAGCACCACCGGATCCCACTCGGACTCCGCCACCCGGTTCACGTCCTCATTGTGGTCTCGGACCCGGTCGGCCGCGCCGACGTTCGGCACGGCCGGCCGGGTAGTTGAGGATCAGTGCTGAGCGGTCAACCGGTGACCACCGATCGTCGACCGCACACCGATCAACGACACGACGATCGCCACACCGCCGGCGATCCACGAAACCCACGCCGCGTTGGTGTTGGCCACGTAGCCCATGACCCAGGGCGCGATGAACAGCAACACCCCGAGCACCAACGTCACCCACTCGCTCGCGGTCGCCCGCGCCGGCTGCGCCAGGGAGAACAGGCTCACCAGCGCCAACAAGACACCCAGCACGACCAACACGACAAACGCCTGGAACGTGACGGCCACCGCGACCGGCGCCAGGGCCGCCAGGACCCCGACCACCACCATCGTCCAGTCTTCCCACCTGCTCCACGCATTGCTCATCTTCGTCTCCCCGTTTCCTTCGTCCCCGGCAACCGACGCGGTCGCCTGGCCGAATGCTCGGCCGCCGGCGCGCGCCCGAGCAGGGCCGACGTGCTCGGAATCCTGGGGACGAAAGAACCCCGCATCACGCGCCCCGGTCGGCCCTACAGGCTCGCCGAGGACCGCTCTGGCCGCCCTCATCGCGAACGAATCAGCCGCTGGCGGGTTGGGAGAAGCGTCGTCTCCGCAGGATGAACACGCCGACCGCGAGCAGGGCCGCGACGACGCCCGCCCCGGCGGTACGGCCCGGTGTCACCGCCAGGCACGTCACCGCGAGCAGGCCGGCCAGCACGATGGTGGCGTCGTACCCGTACCGCAGCCACCGAGAGGCCCGGCCGGTCAACGGGCGGTTCATCACCTCCGCGAACCGCTGGTCCTCCTCGGCGAGACGTTCCTCGATCTCCCGCAAGGTGCGGCGTTCGCGCTCGCTGAGCATGATGCCTCCTCTCGTCTGCCGTGATCCTGGTGCCCGACACCGACGCTGGCGTAGGGCCGTTGTGCCTGATCAACCGCCCCGAACGGACACAGGTTGAGATCCCTTGGTCCCATCGACCACAGCCGTGGGCCGTCACAGGTTGCGCCGGCAAGAAGACCGCGTACCCCGACACCCAGGACGGACCCCGTCACGAGTGGGGCCGAACGACCCTGGTCACCACCGGCCAGCCCACCGACCCTACGAGTACGCCGGACCTGTGCCGGAATGGAAGGAGGCAGATCATGACAGCGCCGAGCCCGCACGGCCTGGACAACCTGGTACGAGCCGGCCACACCGCCGACGTGTGGTTGGACACGGTCGCCCGGTGGCTGGGTACGAAGGACCGCCATTACGCCTACCGCGTGCTGCGCGCCTGGCTACACACCGTCCGCGACCGCGTCACCGTCGACGCCGCCGCCCACTTCGCGGCTCAGCTGCCCACGCTGTTGCGCGGGCTGTTCTTCGACGGCTGGACACCGAGCCAGGTGCCTGTCAAGTACGACGCCGAGCAGTTCGTCCGCACCGTGGCCCAGGAGGCGAACGTCTCCCTCGTGGACGCCCGGAAGGCCATCCCCGCCGTCGCCGCCGCACTCACCGAACGCTGCGCCCCCGGTCAGCTGGAGCATCTGTGCGCCCAGCTGCCCGCCCCCATCCGTGCGCTGTTGCGACCGAGCGCGCGGACCTCCACCCGACTCGAAAGCGTCGAGCACGCCACCCAGGCCGCGCTGGAAGCCCTCGGGACCCTGGTGCGAGGCCTCGAGGAGCTCCCGGCCGACGAACCCCGGCCGGAACGCATCAGCACGGCGGCCCGGCGTGCGCACGCGGTCCTGCTGGAAGCGGCGGCCTCCGACCGCGCGCCCGCGAACACCTCCTGAGCTCGGACGACACCATGGACCTGTCGGACGCGTTCCGGGCGGCGTTGCGCGCGCTGCGGGTGAACAAGATGCGTTCCGCGCTGACCACGTTCGGCATCGTGATCGGCATTGCGGCGGTGATCATCGGTGTCGCGCTGGGCAACGGGGTGAAGGCCTGGTTCGACGAGCTGGTCGGGCCGCTGATGACCCAGATCACCGTGACCTCGTCGGCGGGGCACATGGCCGGGGCGGTCCCGGTCAGGGACCTCAGCGACGCCGACGTCACCGCCCTGCGCGACCCGGCGAAGGCACCGGACATCGCCTCGGTGACGCCGGTGGTGTCCGGCGGGGTGGTGCTGCGGGCCGGCACCGGGGAACGCCGGATCACCGTGCTCGGCTCCACCGACGACTACCTCACCGTGACCGACCGCAAGCTCGCGGCGGGCCGGCTCCCCGACCGGGAGCGAGCGCGGACCGGGGTCGCCTCGCGGGAGATCGTGCTCGGCCCGACCCCGGTCAGGGAGCTGTTCAACGACGAGCCCTCCGCCGTGCTCGGCCAACAGGTCCGGCTGGACCGCACCACGTTCCGGGTCGTCGGCGTGCTCACCATGAACGGCCAGCAGGACGACATCGCCCTCATGCCGATGCAGTCCGCGCGCACCTACCTGTTCGGCAACGACACCACCGTCAACCAGCTCATCGTGAAGGCCACCAACGTGGCCACCGTGCCGGCCGCCACCGAGCAGGTCACCGCGATCCTGGACGCCCGACACCACATCGCCGCCCCCTCGCGCCGCGACTTCGAGCTGCTCAACCTGCAGCGCCTGATCGAGCAGCGCCAGCAGTTCCTCGACGCGCTGCAGGGCTTCATCGCGATCATCGCGGCGATCTCGCTGCTGGTCGGCGGCATCGGCGTGGCCAACATCATGCTGGTCTCGGTCACCGAACGCACCCGCGAGATCGGCCTGCGCAAGGCCGTCGGCGCCTCCGCCACCGCGGTCGTCCGGCAGTTCCTGATCGAGTCCAGCGTGCTGGCCAACGCGGGCGGCGTCGCCGGCGTGCTGTTCGGGGTGCTGGTGTGCCAGGTCGGCGCGGTCGTGATCCCCCGCGTCACGGACACCTTCCCGGCCCCGGTCGTCTCGCCCGGCTCGGTCGCGGTGTCGTTCGGGATCAGCGTCGCAATCGGCGTCGTGGCCGGGCTCTACCCGGCCGTCCGCGCCGCGCACATGCACATCGTGGACGCCCTGCGCTACGAGTGACCGCTACGAGTGACGAGGGGTGGGGAACCCGCCGATGAACCTGTGGGAGGGATTCCGCGCCGCCCTGCGGGCGTTGCGGGCCAACAAGCTGCGCTCGGGCCTGACCACGCTGGGCGTCGTGATCGGGGTCGCCGCGGTCATCCTGGGCGTGGCGCTGGGCACCACGCTGGAGGCCTACTACTACCAGCTGGTCGGACCACTGGTCAGGCAGGTCATGGTGACCAAGACGACCGGCCAGCTCGCCGGCGCCGCCCAGGTCCAGGACATCACTGAGAACGACGCGCGCGCCCTGCGCAACCAGGCCAAGGTCCCCCATGCCGTGTCGGTGTCGACGCTGGTCAAAGGGGGCGCAACGCTGGACGCGGGCGCCGGCCAACGACGGGTGACCGCGATGGGAGTTCCCGACGACTACCTGACCGTCGCCAACCGCAAGCTGGCGGCCGGCCGGTTCCTCGCTCCCACCGAGGCAGGTCCCGCCGTTCGAGAGATCGTTCTGGGCGCCACCCCGGTCGAGGAGCTGTTCGGCGGCAACCCGAACACCGCACTGGGCCAGCGGGTCCGACTGGCCGGCACCCCGTTCACCGTGGTCGGCACGATCACGGCGAACGGCCTGGAGGACGACACCGTGATCGTCCCCAAGCGAACCGCCCGCAGCCACCTGTTCGGCAAGGACAACGCCGTCGACCAGATCGTCGTGGAGACCAGCGACCTCACCATGGTCCGTCAGCTCAGCGACGAGGTCACCGCCGTCCTGGACAACCAGCACAACATCACCAACCCGTCCCGGCGCGACTTCGAGGTCCTCAACTTCCAGTACGAGATCGAGCAGGACATCAAGTTCCTCACCGGCCTCCGGGCGGCCATCGCGACGATCGGGGCAATCTCGCTGCTCGTCGGCGCGATCGGGATCGCCAACATCATGCTGGTCTCCGTCGCCGAACGGATCAAGGAGATCGGGATCCGCAAGGCGGTCGGCGCCACCCGAGGCGCCGTCCTACGGCAGTTCCTGACCGAGTCGGTCATGCTCACCGCCACCGGAGGCCTGACCGGCGTCGTCCTCGGCGTGGCCGTGACCGAGGTGGCGGCCCTGCTCATCCCACATGCGCTGCCCGACCTCCCATCCCCAGCCGCATCACCCACCTGGTCACTCATCGCGTTCGCGGTCAGCGTCCTGGTCGGCATCCTCGCCGGCGGCTACCCCGCCTATCGCGCCGCCCGACTACACCCCCTCGACGCGCTACGCCACCAATAGACGCGGTCGGCCAGGTTCGGCCACCCCGGCCCCATCGCTCGGCAGGGGCCGGCCCGTGCGATGCCGACGCGGTGATCAACCTCGTCGGCACGCCGGGTCGACGGGCGAGCTAGGGCTGGTCGGCGGTCTCGGGCCGGTAGCCGCGCCGAGGGGGCAGCTGGCCGCCGCGCCAACCGGGCAAGGCGTCCAGGGCGCCGACCGCATCGCGAAGCTCCGCGCGCAGCCGCTCGTCGGCACCGGTCAGCATGAGGTCGCCGCCGCTTGCGCAGAGCTGACTCCGCACCCATGCCAGCGTTCGCGCCAGGCTCGGTTCGTAGCTGGTCACACCCGAAAGATCCAAACGCACCTCGATCGCGCCGGCCGCGCGCCAACCGGCAAGCTCGGCCCGCACCCGGGCGATCCCCGCCCGGTCCAGCCGGCCGTCAACACTGACCGCGGCATAGGCATGAATTCGTGGCGTTGTATCGATCCCCGGCTCCGCGATGTTCATCGACACCGCGCTCCTTCCACATCGGGCCGAGCGCATACCCTCCAGTCGCTCTCCGCTCGCACGAGCGCGCGCCCAGCCTCACGTGCGAGCCCCGACGTTAGGCCGGTAGAGCTACGACCGTTACCGCCGAACGAGCCACCCCCCGATCGACGTACACCGCCGCCGAGGACGCACCCAACCCCGCGGTGCGTCGGCCGGACCTTCGCCCCTACTCCTGGACGAACGCCGCGCGGAACCCAGTTCGGCGAGCGCCTTCGCGATCCTGACGTCCAGGCCACGACGCGGCCGGCGGCCACCGACCTGTCGACCGCGATCAACTCGAGCGTCGAGGAGATCGGCCGGAGGGCACGACCCGGCGCCGCGCGGGAGCAGGACGACGCGCAGCGCCCGGCATCGTAGACAGGGCGGCGGCCTCGCGATCTAGGCGAGGGAGAGGAACAGCTTCTCCAGCTTGGCCGGGTCGACCTGGCTTTGTTCGCCGTTGGCGATGCATTGCTGCAGGCCAGAGGCGATGATGGCGAATCCGGCCTCGTCGACTGCGCGGGATACGGCGGCGAGCTGGCGGCTACCACCCGGGTGGCTTCGGAACCGACAGTGGATCTTGCGAGGGAACCTGCACGGCGATCTCCCCGCCCAGCTCCGCTCCCCCGGCCAACTCAAGACGATCACCGCTCCAGAACCGGCCGGCGTCGTACCAGCCCGGCCGGCGGTTGCCGGGCAACAGCCCCATAGCCTCATAGGTGACGGCGACGATCTCCGCGCAGTACGCGGTCTCCAGAGTGAGGTCGCCGCGGTGTCGATGCTTCCTACTCGGCAGCCGGCCACGCAGCCACCGGGACGCCAGTCGTGCCGTCGACGGGAACGGGGTCCCGTCCAGCCGCGCGATCGTGCGCAGGACAGCGTCCTCCATCTCGCCGGTGACCGGGCCGTCGAGCTGACGTAACCACACCCGCTGCCGGTACTTCGTAGCCCACACGACCACCGCCTCACGCAGGTCGTGCAACTGCGCGCCACGCTGGTGCACGCCGGACCACAGATCCGGCAAGGAGCGGCCCAGCTCGGCATGCCACATCAACGCCGGCAAATCCTCGATCACCACAGACATCCCGACGTGGTTGACCGGGCTGTTCGTCGTGGCCCGGATGACCCGATCGGCCGCGGTGTGACCTCGGAACAACCAGACGTCACCGGTACGCGTCACCTCGACGGCGTCATCGAGATCAAGCTCCGCGCCCGGCATCGCCCTAGCCTAGAAAGATGAACCGGTGGAAGCTGGTAGGCCTGGCCGGAGTCGTCGGAGTCGCCGCGACCGGAGTCATGATCGCGCGTGAGCACCGACGCCGCCACGCCTACACCCCCGACGAGATCCGCGAACGGCTGCACACTCGCCTCGCTCAGGCACCATCCCAACCCGCCACCAACACGCACAACGACCCGACGCCACCATCAAATAGACACTGACACGACAAACTCGGAATCGAACACGACCGAACGAACACACGAAACCCGGCCGACGCCGAGACGCTCACCTCACCTGGGTGAGGTCCGCCCTGACCACCGCAACCGGGCACGGCGCGCGGTGCAGCACGGCGTGGCTCACCGAGCCGAACATCAGGCCGGCCAGGTGCCCACGCCCACGCGAGCCCACCACCAGCAGCTGCGCGCGGTCAGCACGGTCGACCAGGGCGTGCGCGGCGAGGCCACGCAGGACCAGCCGCCGGACCTGGCCGTCGGGATACTTCCCGGTCCACCCGGCCAGCCGCTCGGCCAGCAGCTCCCGCTCGCCGGTCTCGAGGGCCTCCCAGTCGATCAGCGGTGATACCCGGGAGTCGAACATCAGGTCGGACCAGGTGTGCACGGCTACCAGCGGTACGCCGCGCACGGACGCGGCCTCGTAGGCGAACGCGACGGCCGCCTCGCTGTCCGGCGAGCCGTCGACACCCACCAGCACCGGGAGCTCCGCCGACGAGCGATCCCGCTCGGCGCCCCGAACGACGACGACCGGACACGCCGCGTGCGCGGCCAGTGAGACGGCCACCGACCCGACCAACCGGCACCGGGTGACCGTCCACCACGTCCCGCTCGACCCGTAACTCGGGGGCGATCCGCTCGACCACCGCCGAGGCCGCGCCGAGCTGGTCACCGATCAGGCGCAGCATCAGCTCCCGGTGGCCTCCCGTGCCCAGCGCGTCGCCCACGGGCAGCACCTCCGACCAACCGAACGCGTTGACCAGCCGCACCGCCAGCCCCCGACGGCGCGCCTCCTCGGCCGCCCACCGGACCGCGGCCAGCGCGAACTCCGACCCGTCGACACCGACCACAACCGCGCGCCCCACCATCGACGACGGCATCGCGCCTCCTCCTTCACCGCTCTCGCACCCGACCGTCGCATCAGCGACTGCAGGCGAACTGCGGCTCACGGCCCGGATTCGGAGGACCTTCGGCCGGTGCATCTACTTCCCCGAGGCCGCCGACGGTGGCGACGGACATGACCATCGACGCCGACCCCCGGCCGGAGGCGACCACGGTCCCGGGGCCGCCGGCACCCCGCCCGAGGCCCTCGGGCTCGTGGCACCGGCCTGGGCGGACACGGCCCACGCCCACCGCTCGCGATGCGGTCGGCCACCGTGAGCCGGCGGCCGACCGCATGCCGGATCCCCCGGCTCGTGTCACTTCCCCTTGTTGATAGCGATCTTGGTGGGCTCCCGGCCGGCCACCGAAGCCGGAACCGGAACCCGGACCTCCAGGATGCCGTCGCGGTAGCTCGCGGTGATCCGCGACTCCTCGACACCCTCGGGCAGCGGCAACGTGCGGGTGAGCCGACCGTAGCTCAACTCGTGACGCACGTACCCCTTGTCCTTCGACTCCTCCTCGATCCGACGCTCGGCATCGATCCGCAGCATCCCCTCCGACACCGACAGCACGACATCCTTGTCCGGATCGATACCGGGCAGCTCGGCCCGGACCACGATCGTCTCACCGTCGCGGTACTCATCGACTCGGATCAGGTCCTCACCGGGCCAATCCCAGGCCAACCCGAACGGCCTATGCATCGGCAACGACCGCATCCACTCGTCGAACCACGAACTCAAATCCGTTGCACGCGCTCGACGCGCCAGCATCGCCACGCTGAACCTCCCATCGGCTGTTATCACTGACCCCCCGAGCCTGCTCGCCCACGCCAAAACCGGTCAGGGCCGTTCGTCACCACCTAGGCGGGAACCTGGTCAATGAACGCCCGGTGATCGTTGGTGGAGGCCAAGCCGGGCCGCTCGGGCGAGGTCTTTCGGGCTCGCACGACGTGACCTTCAACCCTGTGTGCGGCCGCGCCCCGCGCGCATGCTTGTTCGCGTCGGCTCACGCAGAGAACCGAGCCGGCACCGACCTCGACCGCCACCCCCTCGGCAGTCGGGAAGCGCGATCGGGCAAGCGGTACACAGCGTCCAGGCTCGCCCGATCGTGCGGTGCCGATGGCTGGACCCGCCACCGGTCGCTGGGGAGCCGTCCGAGGTGAACGGTATTGGTACTTCCTGGTATCGAACGTTGCGCAGTTCGACCGCTCGACAGCAGCGTCCATCGAGATTAGCCCGGGGCTGTTCAAGATCACGAGGCAGGCAGAGCACCATGACGCCCGCCAAGACGGGATCAAGCTGTAGCGCCAACGAATGCGGCCACGCTCGCTGCCATGGCCAGGTGGCCGTCGTTCGGAGTCGGACCAGCGATCGTGGCGTCGGTGTCGAGTCCGGCAAGCGCGTATGTCCGTGGGGCCACCGCTATGTCCTATCCGATCTCACTGATGACCACAGGGGCTCGCCGTCTGTGGGCCAGGTGTGGGACAGACACAGCATCGCTGCCTAAACGTCCTGGTCAGCCGGCGATTGGCGCTGCCCTCCGAAGGCGGGAGCGCAGGTTCGAATCCTGCCGAGGGCACCAACCTGCGCCGAGAGGTGACGGCCCAGACGGCCCCGGTGCGAGCGAACACCTATGTTCCGTCACGCGGGCAGGCGCTGTCACCGACCAGCCCGACACTGTTCAGGCACCTCAGAACCAGCCTGCGTCGCCCGCGGCCTCAAGGTTGCCGAGCTCGGCGACGTTCGTCGGGACCGAACAGCTCGGATCATGGCGGGCCGCCTAACAGGCAATGTCGGCGGCGACCACAGCATCCGTCGCATCGCGATCAGCGCTACCTACGCCTCGCATCAGTGGCGCGTCATCGGTCTGCGCACTCGCCGCGTTGCATATGACTCGCGGCGGCTGCCCCGGGCGAACACAGACCGACCAGACGATCTTGCTCGGGCGTGAGTGCGTCATCTCGGGCGCGTCCCGGGCACCACTACGTCCACAATGGACGGGCTGTATACGAAGTGCAGACTCCAGAACAGAGACGCAGGTCGGACGAGCGCCGACCGTAGACTGTTGGGTGCGCCGCCAGGGGCTAGAACCCCGAACCCAGTGGTTAAGAGCCAGCGTCCCTGGGGCTACGGTCAACGTCCAGCCACGTCCGGCGTTCTCCAGAGGCGGAGCGCAGTTCCGAAGGCACCAGCCTGAGTCGACGCCGCCATCGATGCGTGACGCTACCTCGCGCCTATTCCTTCGCCCGCCGGTGACGTAGCGACAAGTGCCAGGTCCCGGACCTGCGGTGATGTGGCTTGTGGTCGCTATGTGGTCGCACCCGGGCGCACGCTGATCAGATCCCCGCGTCACCAACCACGCGCGGGGTCGTCCCACCGGAGCCGCCAAGGAGACGATCATGATCAGGAACTCGAACCGAGGCCGTGTCTACCGCCGCTGCGCCTGCCGCGACACCGCCGGCAAACAGTTGGGTGCGCGCTGCCCGCTGCTGGCCAACCGGCGCCATGGCCGATGGGCGTTCGCCGTCGACCTACCCAGCCTGTCGGGTTGGCGGCACACCATGCGCCGCTGCGGCTACCCCACCCAGGCCGACGCCCGCGCCGCGCTGCGCCACGTCCTGGCGTGCGAGCGCGCCGGCGTGCATCTCGATGACCGGCAAACCGTCGGTGACTACCTGACCGACTGGTTGGCGGGCAAGGCCATGGCTCTCAAGCCCACCACCCTGGCCCGCTACCACGACTACATCACCAAAGACCTGGCCCCCGCTCTCGGCGCGATCCGGCTCGAGGAGCTCACCCACCACCACCTCGCCGGGTTCATCCGCGACCAACTCGCCGCCGGCCGTGGCCCGATCACCCTGCGCCGCTGCGTGGCCACCCTGTCCAGCGCGCTCAACGACGCGGTCCGGCAACGCCGCCTGGCACATAATCCGACCCGCTATACTCGGGTCCCTCGACCGCCACGCCGCGAGCGCGTCTGCTGGACACCCGCCCAAGCCGTAGTGTTCCTGCGCCACTGCGCCAGCATCCGCGACCCACTCACCGAGCTGTATGAGGTGATCATGGGCACCGGCATGCGTAAGGGCGAAGCGCTCGCCCTGCACTGGGCCGACGTCGACCTGGCCGAGCGCATGCTGTTCGTCCGCTACACCCTGTCCAACGTCAACAACACCACACCGGTGTTCACCACTCCCAAAACCCGCACCAGCTACGCCTGGATCGGCCTCTCCCACCGGGTCGTGCGCGCACTCGAGAGGCAGGCCGATCGACAGCGCCTTCAGCGTCTCGCCGCCGGACCAGCCTGGGCTGAGCGAAACCTGGTGTTCACCCGCGCCACCGGCCGCCCACTCCGACCCGAATACGTCGTGCGGCACCTGCACAAGCTCACCGACGCCGCCGAACTGCCGCGTATCCGGGTGCACGACCTGCGCCATTTCGCCGCCACCACCATGCTGTCCTCACACGTCCCCCTCGCCATGGCGTCGAAAACGATGCGGCACTCGACCTTGTCCACCACGACCGAGATCTACGGCCATTTACTCCGCCACGTCGCCTACCAGGCCGTCGACGCGATCGACACCGCCCTCACCACCGCCGAACACCACACCCAGGCCGCCTGAGACCACCACGCGACCACCCCACAACCACATCACCGCAGCGTGAGCAGGCAAAACACCAGGCCACCACACGATCGACCCCTCACCGAGGACGCCACCCGACGACAGCTGGTCGGGATGCGACCACCATGCGACCACGTTCACCCGTGTGAGTGGTCACGACGGCGGCCACCGAGATCACCACAGCCGATCACGCGGACATGAAAAAAGGCCCGCTGACCTGGGCTTCTGCCCAGCCAGCCGGCCTTCTTCACCACCGTCGGGACGACAGGATTTGAACCTGCGACCCCTTGACCCCCAGTCAAGTGCGCTACCAAGCTGCGCCACGTCCCGATTGCCCCCCGTGGGGCAACGGTAGCCTACCGCGTGCGCGATCGGCGTGGACAACCGGTCGTGGCGACCCCTCGAACACCTAGTAGCGCGCGATCAGTGTGCTCGGGCGCCCTTGGCGGCACTACCGTCGTTGGTCGCCTCGTCGGTGGCGACTTTGGTATCCCTAAGTGGGCGTTCGGGGGGTGGCGCGGGCTGGTCGGCGGTGCGGTCCAGCGGCGGCGTGGGCAGCCGGCCCTGGACGGCGAAGCCGCCCTTCGTGGTGGGGCGGGCTCGCAGGCGGCCGCCCATCATGCCGATCCGTTCGGCGAGGCCGGCGAGGCCGCCGCCACCGTGGCCGGGCGGGAGCGCCATGCGCGGGCGGGGCGGGCGGCCGTTGGTGATGGTGACCCGCAGCTCGGTGGCCCAGCGTTCCAGCTTGACCTCGACGTCGGCGCCCCGGGCGTGCTTGGCGGCGTTGGTCAGGGACTCCTGGACCAGGCGGTAGACGGTGCGTTCCACGCCGAGGGGGAGGTCGTCGCCGAGGGTGCGTTCGCCGATCAGCTCGACGTGCATGCCCGTCTCGCGGGCGCGCAGCACCAGGTTGGGCAGGGCGGCGATGCCGGAGCTGAGCTCGGAGTCGGTGCCGAGCAGGCCGAGGGCGGCGCGCATCTCGGCCAGGGCGCGCTTGGCGAGGACGCGCAGGCGTTCGGCGGTCTCGCGGGTCTGCTTGTCGTGGCTGGTGGCGGCGAGGGCGGCGGCGCCGACGGCGATCATGGTGGCGTGGTGGCCGACCGCGTCGTGGATCTCCCGGCCGATGCGGTCGCGTTCGGCGGCCCTGGCCACCTCCTCGCGGGCGGCCACGGTGGCCTCCCTGGCCGCCTCCAGGTCGCTCAGGCTGTCCTCGAGCTGCTCCTGGGTGGTGATGAGCATGCCCAGGACGGCGGGCGCCAGGCTGTACAGGCCGGCGGCGATCACCGTCATGATCATGTCCGGCCAGCGCAGGGTCTGCGTCACGAACACCGGGGCCACGGCGGCGGCGCAGCAGAGGACCGCCCAGGGCAGCGTGGTCAGCCGCCGGCCGCTGGAGCGGCCGACCGCGTACAGGCCGACCATCGCGGGCGGCCAGCCGAGCCCGCCCACCAGCGCGGGCACGCAGGCCAGCACCGCCAGCCAGGGCCACCGGTAGCGCAGCGGGAGCACCGCGCAGGCGGCCAGCCCGGCCGCGAGCGACCAGGGGAACGGACCCGGCTCGCACAGCAGCACCACGGCCACCGGGATCACCACGCCGAGCACCCGGACCCACCAGGTACGAGGCCCTGGCACGCCGCCGGCGCGGGTGACGCTCATCCGACGCCGAGTCCCTGGGCGAGCAGCGCCGCCTGCACCCGGTTCTGCGCGCCCAGCTTGGCCAGGATCCCGGACACGTACTTCTTCACCGTCGCCTCGGCCAGCCCGAGGTTGTCCCCGATGGCGGCGTTGGAGTGGCCGCCGGCGATGAGGGTGAGCACCTGGCGTTCGCGCAGGGTCAGCTCGTCCAGCCGGACCGGGCTGCACTCCGGTTGGCCGGCGACCAGCCTGGGCAGCAGCCGCGCGGTGATCCGGGGGTCGAGCACCGCTCCCCCGGCCGCCAGGTCCAGCACGGCGCGGATCAGCGCGGCCGGCTCGGCGTCCTTGAGCAGGAAGCCCTGGACGCCGATGCGCAGCGCCTCGGTGACGTAGCCGTCCAGGTCGAACGTGGTGAGCACGGCGGCCGGCGGCGGGTCCTGCTCGCGGGCCAGGGCACGCAGCGCGGCGAAGCCGTCCACCCCGGGCATCTGGACGTCGACCAGCACGACCTGCGGGCGGTGCCGGCGCACCGCGTCGAGCAGCTCGGCGCCGTCGGCCGCCTCCGCGACCACGTCCACGGTGCCCTCGGCCTCCAGCACCACCCGCAGACCGGCGCGCAGCAGCGGCTCGTCATCGGCCAACACGACCCGCACCGGCAAGTCGAGCTGCCGGCCGGCCATGCTGACCTCCTGGTGGATCGAGGCGAAGCGAGCCTCTCATCCTACTGTCTGCGCCGGCGCTCCCGGACCCGTACCGAGATGCGAACGGGGCTGCCGGTGAAGTCGAAGTCCTCGCGCAGCCGGCGCTCCAGGAACCGCCGGTAGGACGCCTCCAGGAAGCCCGTGCTGAACAGGACGAACGTCGGCGGCCGGGCCTGCGCCTGGGTGGCGAACAGGACCTTCGGCTGCTTGCCGCCGCGCACCGGCGGCGGGTTCGCCGCGATGACGTCGGCCAGCCAGCCGTTGAGCACCCCGGTGGGGATGCGGCGGTCCCAGGACTCCAGCGCGGTGCGCAGCGTGGGCGCGATCTTGGCGACCGCCCGGCCGGTGAGCGCGGAGACGTTGACCCGCTCGGCCCACCGCACCCTGACCAGGTCGCGGTCCAGCTCGCGGCCCATGGCCAGCCGGCGGTCCTCGTCGACGAGGTCCCATTTGTTGAACGCCAGCACCAGCGCGCGGCCGGACTCCTCGACCATGCGGATCACGCGCTGGTCCTGCTCGGCGATGGGCTCGGACGCGTCGATCAGCACGACGGCCACCTCGGCGGCGTCGATCGCGGCGCGGGTGCGCAGGCTGGCGTAGTACTCCATGCCGCTGGCGGTGCGGACCCGCTTGCGCAGCCCGGCGGTGTCCACGAACCGCCAGGTCTGCCCGTCCAGCTCGACCAGCGAGTCGACCGGGTCCACGGTGGTGCCGGCCACCGGGTCCACCACCGAGCGCTGCTCGCCGGTGAGGCGGTTGAGCAGGCTGGACTTGCCCACGTTCGGCTTGCCCACCAGCGCGACCCGCCTCGGCCCGCCGACGGGCCCGATGACGTCCCTCGGCGTCTCCGGCAGGGCGTCCAGGATGGCGTCGAGCAGGTCACCGGAGCCTCGGCCGTGCATGCCGCTGACCGGGCGCGGCTCGCCGAGGCCCAGCGACCAGAGCGCGGCGGTGTCGGGGATCAGCCGCTCGTCGTCCACCTTGGTGGCGGCCAGCAGCACCGGGCGGTCGGAGCGGCGCAGCACCCTGGCCACCGCCTCGTCGGTGGCGGTGGCCCCGACCTGCGCGTCGACCACCAGCAGGATCGCGTCGGCGGTGGCCATCGCCAGCTCGGCCTGGGCCGCCACGGCCGCGCGCAGGCCCTCGGCGGAGGGCTCCCAGCCGCCGGTGTCCACCAGGGTGAAGCGCCGGCCGTTCCACTGGGCGTCGTAGGCGACCCGGTCCCTGGTCACGCCCGGGACGTCCTGCACGACGGCCTCGCGGCGGCCGATCAGCCGGTTCACCAGTGTGGACTTGCCGACGTTGGGCCGGCCGACCACGGCCAGCACGGGCTGCACCTGGTCACCGGCGTCGCCGGAGTCGGCGGGGTCGGACCCGTCCGCCAGCCCGATCGGGCCGGCCGTCTCGTCGTTGCCTTCGGTACTCATCACGCCTCCCGCGCGGCGTGGCCGTCACGCAGTTCGTCTAGTTCGGTGATCAGGTCGGCGAGCGCCACCCTGACCTGTTCGGTGGCGGCGGTCAGCCCGGCGCGCCCGCGCTCGGCCGTCACCTGGAACGGCTCCCCGACAAGCACGTCCACCCTGGGCCGGAACCGCCGGCCCGACCCGTCCGGGCGGCGGGTGCCCCGGCAGACCACCGGGAGCACCACCGCCCCGGTGGAGCGGGCCAGCCAGGCCGCGCCGCCGCGCGCCGAGGCGGCGTCCCCGACGCCCCGGGTGCCCTCCGGGAACACGGCCACCATGCCGCCCGCGCGCAGCACCGCCTGGGCTGCGAGCAGCGGCGCGCGGTCGGGCTCGCCCCGGCGGATCGCCAGCTGCCCGATCCGCACCAGGCACCGGCCCACGACGCCGCGGAACATCTCGTGCTTCACCAGGAACACCACCCGCCGGCCGACCAGCCCGTACAGCAGCGGGCCGTCCACGAACGCGCTGTGGTTGGCGACCAGGACCACCGGGCCGTCGGCGGGCACGTTGCCGATGTTGTACAGGTAGAGCCGGTACATCGGCCGGAACAGCCAGGATCCGACCCACCGGGCCAGGTCGTGCAGGACGGGCCAGGCGCCGGCGGGCAGGCCGGTCTCACGCCCGTTCACCGTGCGGTGCCCCCGCTCACCAGGCCGCGCTCGGCGACCAGCTCCAACAGCGCGGACAGCACCCCGTCCACGTCCAGCTCGGAGGTGTCCAGCGTGACCGCGTCGTCGGCCGGACGCAGCGGGGACGCCGCCCGCCCCGAGTCCAGCGAGTCGCGCCGGCGCACCGCGACCAGGGTGCTGGCCAGGTCGCCGGTGCGCCCGGCGCGGCGGTCCTCGCTGTCCCTGCGGCTGGCCCGCACCTCGTCGGACGCGGTCAGGTAGACCTTCAGCGGCGCGTCCGGGGCGACCACGGTGCCGATGTCACGGCCCTCCACCACGATGCCGAGCCCGGCGGCCAGCGCGTCGGCGATGGTCCGCCGCTGCTGGTCGACCAGCCGGACGCGGACCGTCGGGTGCGCCGACACCGCGCTCACCGCCGAGGTCACCGCCTCGCCCCGGATCTCGTCCGCGACATCCTCGCCGTCCAGCCGGACCGTGGGTACGTCCGGATCGCTGCCCACCTCGACCACGGCGGCCACCGCCACCGGGATCGCCGAGGGCGCGGCCGGATCTTCCCCGGCGCGCAGCACGGCCAGCGTGGCCGCCCGGTACATCGCCCCGGTGTCCAGGTAACGCGCGCCCAGCCGGGCCGCCAACCCGCGCGCGACCGTCGACTTCCCGGTGCCGGACGGACCGTCCAGCGCGACAACCCCGCGCAACCGCTCAGCACCCACGGGACTCCATTCTGCCGTGTCGTGCCCGAGGGTCGAACGTGCGGGTCAGCGCGGCAGGTCGGTGCGCAGCGCGGCGGCCCCGCGCAGGTAGACGTGCCGGACGTCGGCGCGTGTCCGGGGCGTCTCGACGTGCGCCATCACCCGCAGCACCTTCGGCATCGCGCCGGGCACCGCGATCTCGGTGGCGCACAGCAGCGGGACGTCGGTGAGGCCCATCTTGCGGGCCGCGTACGCCGGGAACTCGGCGGTCAGGTCGGGGGTGGCGGTGAACAGCATCGAGATCACGTCGTCCGGCGCCAGCTCGTTGCGGTACAGGATCTCGGCCACCAGCTCGGCGGACGCGTCCAGGATCTCGTCTCGGTCGTCGTTGTCTACCTGCGTTGCTCCGCGCACGGCCCGAACTGGCATAGAGGCAACCATACGTCGCCGCGATAACCTGGGCAGGTGGACATCGGCGACCAGGTCGGCGACTTCGAGCTGCTCGACCAGGCGGGCGCGCCGCGCCGGCTGAGCACCCTGCTGGCGAACGGCCCGGTGGTGCTGTTCTTCTACCCCGCCGCGTCCAGCGCGGTCTGCACCAAGGAGGCCTGCCACTTCCGCGACCTCGGCGCCGAATTCGCCGAGGTGGGCGCCCAGCCGGTCGGGATCAGCCCGGACGCCGTCGGCAAGCAGGAGCGGTTCGCCGCCGAGCACTCCTTCGGCTTCCCGTTGCTGTCCGACACCGACGGCACGGTGGCCAAGGAGTTCGGCGTATGGCGCCGGCTCGTACCGATCCACACCAAGCGAGCCACCTTCGTGATCGGCCAGGACAGCCGCGTCCTCGCCGTGGTCAGAAGCGAGCTCGGCGCCGAACGCCACGCCGACGACGCCCTCCGCGCCCTGAAGGACCGCGGGTCAAGACCCGTGAGTGGTTAGCGGTGCTATGACACCGCTAACCACTCACGGGGTCTGACCTGGGGGTTAGAGGCCGACGGCCTTGTAGAGGGAGGCGAGCTCGGGCCTGGTGAGCGGGCGGAGGGTGCCGGGGCGTTGGGGGCCGAGCTTGACGTCGGCGATCGCGGTGCGGACCAGCCGGCGGACGGGGTGGCCGACCTCGTCGAGCAGGCGGCGGACGACGTGCTTGCGGCCTTCGTGCAGGCGCAGCTCCACCATGGCCTTGCCGGCGTGCGAGTCCACCACGCGGAAGGAGTCGACCCGGACGGGGCCGTCGGCCAGCTCGACGCCGTCGCGCATCCGCCGGCCCAGGTCGCGCGGGATCGGGCCGGGCACCTCGGCGAGGTAGGTCTTGCCGACCTCGAACGAGGGGTGCATCAGCCGGTGCCCGAGCTCGCCGTCGTTGGTGAGCAGCAGCAGGCCCTCGGTGTCCGCGTCCAGCCGGCCGACGTGGAACAGCCGGTCCCCGCGCCCGGCGACCAGGTCGCCGACGCACGGGCGGCCCCTGTCGTCGGACATCGCGGACAGCACGCCGCGCGGCTTGTTCAGGGCCAGGTGCACCACGTCGTCGCGCAGCTCGACGCGGGCGCCGTCCACCCGGACCACCGCGACGGACGGGTCGATGCGCCGGCCCATCTGCCGGACCACCTCGCCGTCCACGCTCACCCGGCCCTCGGCGATGAGCTCCTCGGCGGCCCGCCGCGACGCGACGCCCGCCTGGGAGAGCACCTTCTGCAGCCGGATGCCCGTCGGCGCCGCTGCGATGTCGGAACGCTGGTCAGACATCGTCGATCGCGTCCACCTCGGGCAACAGCGGGGCCAGCGGGGGTAGCTCCGCCAGCGAGGACAGCCCGAGCCGTTCCAGGAACAGCTCGGTGGTGCGGTACAGGATGCCCTGGGTCTGCGGGTCGACGCCGGTCTCCTCGACCAGGCCCCTGGTCAGCAGCGTCCGCATCACGCCGTCGACGTTGACGCCGCGCACCGCCGACACCCGCGCCCTGGTCACCGGCTGGCGGTAGGCCACCACCGCGAGGGTCTCCAGCGCGGCGCGGGTCAGCTTGGCGCGCTGGCCGTCGCGCATCATCCGCTCGACGTAGGGGGCGTAGCGGTCCCGGGTGTAGAACCGCCAGCCGCCGCCCACCTGGCGCAGGTCGATGCCCCGGTCCTCGTCGCGGTAGCGGGCGGTCAGCCGGTGCAGCGCCTCGGTGACCCGCTCGGTGGGCTGCCCGAGCGCCTCGGCCAGCCCCGCCTCGTCCGCCGGCTCGTCGACCACCAGCAGCAGCGCCTCCAGCGCCCGCTCCAGGACGTCGTCGTCGGCCAGCTCGTCCGGATCCAGCGCCTCGACGACCTCGGGCTCTTCGGTCTCGGGCTCCTCGGTCTCGATCACGGCCGGTCCTCCCGCCCGGTCCAGCTCACGATCAGCTCGCCGAACGCCTCCTCCTGGTCCAGCGCCACGCTCGCCTCCCGGAACAGCTCCAGCACGGCCAGGAAACGAGCGACGACCTGCAGCGGTTCCTCGCAGTCGGCGGTGAGCTGGTGGAAGCTGGCCCGGCCCAGCTCGGCCAGCCGTTCGCGCAGCACCGCCATGTGCTCGGGCACCGAGACGCGACCGGCGTGCAGGTGCTCCAGGGAGACGGTCGGCGGCGGCTTGGGGCGGAACACGGCGGCGGCCAGCTCGGCGAACCGCTGGGCGTCCATCCCCAGCATGACCTCGGGCAGCAGCTCGGTGTAGCGGCCCTCCAGCGCCACCGACCGCGGGTAGCGGCGCAGCGCCGAGGCCTCCAGCTCGACGAAAAGGCCGGCGACCTGCTTGTACGCCCGGTACTGCAGCAGGCGGGCGAACAGCAGGTCGCGCGCCTCCAGCAGGGCCAGGTCCTCGACGTCCTCGACGTCGGTCCCGGGCAGCAGGCGGGCCGCCTTGAGGTCCAGCAGGGTCGCCGCGATCACCAGGAACTCGGTGATCTCGTCCAGGTCGGCGTCCTCGCCGGAGTCGGCCAGCGCCCTGGTGTGGGCGATGAAGTCGTCGGTCACCTGGTGCAGGGCGACCTCGGTGACGTCCAGCTCGTGCCGGTTGATCAGCTGGAGCAGCAGGTCGAACGGACCGTTGAAGTTCTCCAGGCTCACCGTGAACCTCGGTGGGGGTAACTCGCCGGACTGGACCTGCTCCGGCGCACGCTCCGGTGTCGCGAGCACGCTCACTGCGCCGCCGCCTCCCGCGCGATGACTTCCCGGGCCAGGTGCCGGTACGCCTGGGCACCCGACGAGGTCGGCGCCCACCGCGTGATCGGCTCACCGGCCACGGTGGTCTCCGGGAACTTGACGGTCCGGTTGATGGTGGCGTCGTAGACCAGCTCGCCGAACGCCTCGACGACCCGGGTGCGCACCTCCCGGGTGTGCACGGTGCGCGGGTCGTACATGGTGGCCACGATGCCGCTGATGGACAGCTTGGGGTTCAACCGGGCTCGTACCTTCTCGATGGTGTCGATCAGCAGCGCCACCCCGCGCAGGCTGAAGTACTCACATTCCAGCGGGATCAGCACGCTGTCCGCACAGGCCAGCGCGTTGATGGTGAGCAGGCCCAGCGACGGCTGGCAGTCCACCAGCACCATGTCGTAGTCCGCCAGCAGCGGCTGGATGGCGCGGCTCAGGGCGTGCTCCCTGCCCACCTCGGTGACCAGCTGAACCTCGGCGGCCGACAGGTCGATGTTGCTCGGCAGCAGGTCCATCCCGGGCACCTTGGTCGGGATGACGACCTCGTCGGGCTTGCTGTCGTTGCTGATGAGCAGGTCGTGGACGGTGCGTTCGAGCTGCTGCGGCTGTACGCCGAGGCCCACCGACAGCGCGCCCTGCGGGTCGAAGTCCACCAGCAGCACCCGCCGGCCGTACTCGGCGAGGGTCGCCCCGAGGTTTATCGCCGAGGTGGTCTTGCCCACCCCACCCTTCTGGTTCGCCACCGCGATGACCCGGGCCGGCCCGTGAAAGCTCAGCGGGGCGGGCTCGGGGGCGCTGGCGCGGTGGCGGCCGCCGATGTGGTCCTCCGGGGGTGATGGATCGTCGGCTGGCACCGGCCCTGGGTTCGTCGGCCGGGGTGTCGACATGGGGGCTCCTCTGACAAATGTCCACCGACAGGGTAGGCGGCGGCCCCGACACCGCCCAAAGCGCCCCGCCGATGGCGTGTCGTCTTTTTCAGTGCCCTGTTATCCCCGGGCACGGGGGTGCGCCAGTGTGTAGACCTCGCGCAGTGAGTCCACCGTGACCAGTGTGTACACCTGAGTTGTGGTGACGGACGCGTGGCCGAGCAGCTCCTGCACCACGCGGACGTCCGCGCCGCCTTCCAGGAGGTGCGTGGCGAAGGAGTGGCGCAGGGTGTGCGGCGACACCGGCTCGGTCACGCCGGCGCGCTCGGCGGCGGTCCGCAACGCCTGCCAGGCGCTCTGCCGGGACAGCCGCCCGCCGCGCGCGTTGAGGAACAGCGCGGGGCTGCCCCGCCCGCGCATCGCCAGGCCCGGACGGGACCGCACCCGGTACGCCTCCAGCGCGGCCACCGCCGGCCGGCCGATCGGCACCAGCCGCTGCTTGCCGCCCTTGCCCGCGAGCAGGGCGCTGCGGTCGTCGAGGTCGACGTCGTCCAGGTCCAGGCCGACGGCCTCGGAGATGCGGGCGCCGGTGGAGTAGAGCAGCTCCAGCAGGGCCCGGTCGCGCAGGCTCAGCGGCTCGTCCAGCCCGCAGGCCTCCAGCAGCCGCTCCACCCGGTCCAGCGGGAGCGCCTTGGGCAGCCGGCGCGGCGGGGTGGGCGGATGCACGTCACGGGCCACGTCGGTGGCCAGCAGGCCGTCGCGGACCGCGAACCGGTGCAGCCCGCGCACCGCGACCAGCGTGCGCGCCGCCGAGGAGGTGGCCAGCGGGGGGTGCCCGGGGTCGCCCTCGCGCAGCCCGGCCAGGAAGTCCGACACCATCGCCTCGGTGACCTCGGACAGCTCCGCGACGCCGCGAGTGCCCAGGTACTCGCCGTATCGCCGCAGGTCACGACGGTAGGACCGGAGGGTGTTCTCGGCGATCCCGCGCTCCACGACGAGGTGGTCGAGGTAGCCGCGCAGCAGCTCGGCGACCCCGGGTGGCACGACCGGTTCCTCGGCGGGCGCGGGACGCGGCGCGGGGGTGGACGCGGGGGTCGACGCAGGGGTGGGCGCGGCACCGGCCGGCGCCGTCCCGGTCGGCACCGTCGAAGCGGCCGCCGTGCCCACTACCGTCATGAGGGCGCCATCCTACGGCCGGCTATCCGACCGCCCCGGCCAGGAGGATGTCCGCGAGGGCGTCGGCATAGTGAACCGGGTCGATGTCGGGGTGCTCGTCGAGGTAGGCGAGCATCATGTCGATCGCGCCCTGGTAGGTCACCGCCATGACCCGGGTGTCGAACCCGCGCAGGGTGCCTTCCTCCTGACCGCGGCGGAACAGCATCTCCTGGGCCCGGTAGGTGTCCTCGTAGTCGGCGAGGGTGAGGCGGGGCAGCCCGTCCGGTCCGCGCAGGTTGTGGGTGATCCGGGTGAGCGCCCTGAACTCGGTCGAGTGGGTACGTCCCAGCTGTGCGGCATGGCGCAGCGCCGACCGGATCACGTCCGGGACCGGCGCGGTGAGATCCAGCTCGGACGCCACGGCGTCGCGCAGCTCGGTCATCGTGACCCGCGCGGCGGTCGCCATCAGGTCGTCCTTGGTCCCGAAGTAGTGCGAGACCAGGCCCTTGGACACACCGGCGGCCCGTGCGATGTGGGCCAGGGATGCGTACTCGTAGCCGCGCTCGGACACGACCTCGAGGGTGGCGCGGATGATCTGCTCGCGCCGCCGCTCCTCCCCGAGCCGTTCGCGTGGCCTGGACACCGCGCGCTCCTACGCCTGCCGCCGCGCCCGCGCGACGCACCCGAGCAGGAGCAGCATCACGGCGGCAACCGCGACCATCTCGCCGCGCATCCAGGTCGGGAAGGCACCGGGCAGGGATGCCTCGACGACGTTCACCACCAGCAGCACCGCCGCGATGATCCCCACCGCTCGCAGCGCCCGTGCGCTGCCGCGATTGGCGGCCCGCAGCCGCAGCGGCAGCACCACGGCGAACACCGCGACGATCACCGCATGACCCCATGCCTCCTCGGTCGCCAGCCGTGAGGCGGCCTCGGACAGCACCGCCAGCGCCACCAGCGTCCCGAGCACGAGTGCGACGTAGACCCAGGCGACGACGTTGACGGCGCCCAGGTCGCCGGAGAACCGCTTATTGACCACGTGGCCAACACTATTGGCCGCTCGGTCAATAAGCAAGCCGTCAGCTCGCGGCGGACGCGAACGCGGTCGGGCGGTCCGGCCACGGCGAGTCCACCGGCCGGGGCCGCGCCACCCCCGAGAGCACGGCGTGCACCGCCAGCACCGCCGCCGCCGAGACCGCGTTGACGATCTCGCCGGCCAGCACCGACCGCACCGCCTCCTCGACGGGCACCCAGCTCAGCTCCAGCTCGGACTCCTCGTCGTCGCCGAGGTCCGGGCGGGGCACCTCCGAGAGCCCCCTGGCCAGGTACGCCCGCACGCTCTCGTCGCTGAACCCCGGCGAGGGCACCAGGTCCAGCAGCACCGACCACTCGGACGCCGCCAGCCCGGCCTCCTCCGCCAGCTCGCGCGCCGCGGTCGCCGCCGGGTCCTCCCCGGCCACGTCGAGCAGCCCGGCCGGCAGCTCGGCCAGCCGGCGGCGCACCGGGTGCCGGTACTGGTGGATGACGGCCAGCCGACCGTCCGCGTCCAGCGCCGCGATGGCCACCGCGCCGGGGTGCTCCAGGATCTCCCGGGTGGCGACGCGGCCGCCGGGCATCTCCACCTCGTCGGCGCGCACCGCCATCACCCGGCCCCGGTAGATCTCCCTGCTGCCCCTGACCGGGAATGCGTGCCGGGTCACCAGGCCATCCCGGCGTGCTCCGGCGCCTCGCCGGGCAGCTCCACGGGCAGCCGGTCCGCCGCCCGGTAGCGCATGGCGGCCGCCACGAACGCGCGGAACAGCGGGTGCGGCCGGGTCGGGCGGCTCTTGAGCTCCGGGTGCGCCTGGGTGCCTACGAAGAACGGGTGCCTCTCCTCGGCCAGCTCCACGAACTCCACCAGCCGACCGTCCGGCGAGGTGCCCGACACCACCAGCCCGGCCTCGATCAGCTTGTCCCGGTACTCGTTGGCCACCTCGTAGCGGTGCCGGTGCCGCTCGGAGACCCGGGTGGTGCCGTAGGCCGCCTCGGTGACGGTGCCCTCGGCGAGCAGGGCCGGGTAGGCGCCCAGGCGCATGGTGCCGCCCATGTCCCGCTCGCCGGCCACCACGTCCTCCTGGTCGGCCATGGTGGAGATCACCGCGTGCGGGGTGTCCGGGTCGAACTCCGCCGAGCTGGCGCCGTCCAGCCCGGCCAGCGAGCGGGCCACCTCGACGACCATGCACTGCAGGCCCAGGCACAGCCCGAGCACCGGGATGCCGCGCTGGCGGGCGTACCGGATCGCGCCGATCTTGCCCTCGATGCCCCGGATGCCGAACCCGCCGGGGATGAGCACGCCGTCCACGCCGGCGAGCGCGTGGGCCGCGCCGGCGCCCTCGCAGTCGTCCGAGGTCACCCAGGTCACCTCGACGTGCGCGCGGTGGGCGAACCCGCCGGCGCGCAGCGCCTCGGTCACCGAGAGGTACGCGTCGGGCAGGTCCACGTACTTGCCGACCAGCGCGATCCTGACCGTCTCCTTCGGGTGGTGCACCCGGTCCAGCAGGTCGCCCCACACCGTCCAGTCCACGTCCCGGAACGGCAGCCCGAGCCGGCGCACCACGTAGGCGTCCAGCCCCTCGGTGTGCAGCACCCTCGGGATGTCGTAGATCGACGGGGCGTCCGGCGCGGCGACCACGCCGTCGCAGTCCACGTCGCACATGAGGCTGATCTTGCGCTTGAGCGCGTCGGGGATCTCCCGGTCGGCCCGGCAGACCAGCGCGTCGGGCTGGATGCCGATGTTGCGCAGCGCCGCGACCGAGTGCTGGGTCGGCTTGGTCTTGAGCTCGCCGGACGGCGCCAGGAACGGCACCAGCGAGACGTGCAGGAAGAAGCAGTTGTCCCGGCCCACGTCGTGGCGGATCTGGCGAGCGGCCTCCAGGAACGGCAGCGACTCGATGTCACCGACGGTGCCGCCCACCTCGGTGATCACCACGTCCGGCACGCCGCCGAGGGCGTCCGGCGCGGCCATGCCCAGGATCCGGTCCTTGATCTCGTTGGTGATGTGCGGGATGACCTGGACGGTGTCGCCCAGGTACTCCCCGCGCCGCTCCTTGGCGATCACCGTGGAGTAGACCTGGCCGGTGGTGACGTTCGCCTGGCCGGACAGGTTCCGGTCCAGGAATCGTTCGTAGTGACCGATGTCGAGATCGGTCTCGGCGCCGTCCTCGGTGACGAACACCTCGCCGTGCTGGAAGGGGTTCATCGTGCCGGGATCGACGTTCAGGTAGGGGTCCAGTTTCTGCATGATCACCCGCAGGCCGCGAGCGGTGAGCAACTGGCCGAGGCTGGAGGCGGTGAGTCCCTTGCCCAGAGAGGAAGCAACCCCGCCGGTGACGAAGACATGCCTGGTAGCGCGCGTCTGCACGGACACTCACGGTAACACTGCTTGGGCCATTCGCGCGCCCGACGCGGCGGATTGGTCCGACTGTGATCGCATATAACCGTGTGGGGTAACGCCGTACCTGCTCAGGAGCGGGGTCAGCGGGCCGCCGGTTCGAGGTCGGCCAGGCAGGCGGTGGGCTCGGCGAAGGGACGCAGGTCGGTCGCGACGATCGGGGCGCCGAGCTGGTCCAGGGCTCCCTGCATCAACCCCAGGTGCAGCTTGCACACCAGGTCCCGGTGCGGCTCGGCCAGCTCCAGGAACGGGCAGTGCCGCAGCCGGATCCGACCGGCGCCGGACCGGTCGACCAGCCGCTCGGGTGCGAAGTCGAGCTCGTCGAGCATCGTGACGAGCCGGTCGACGGCCTCCTCGGCGTCCACGGTGTGACCCGGCACGGGCCTGGCGACCAGGTGAGCCCCCCACAGCCGCCCGGCCCCGGTGGCGGACCCGGCCGGCTCGTCACCGGCGGCGAGATGGCTGAGCAGGATCTCGGCCAGCAGCCGGTAGCGACGCGTCCCGCCCCTGGCCAGGCCGGGCCGCGCCCGGTAGCTGATCGGAGGCCGGCCCCGCCCGGAGGGGGCGTCCGTGATCCGGTCGATGACCCCGTCGTCCACCAGCGCCTCGAGGTGGAACCGCGCGGTGTTGGCGTGCACGCCGACCCGCTCGGCCACCTCGGCCACCCCGACCGGCCGCCCGGCACCCTGGATGACGGCGAGGACCCGTTCTCGACGCTCACTCACCGCACCCATCCTTCCTCGCCACGCAGGTCCGCGCAGGTCACCGTGGCGTTGGCTAATTTAACACGAATAGCCCTTGTAAAAATAGTTCGTGGCTGGTGAGCTGGTCGCGTTGCCCACGGTGCTGGACGTGCGCGAGATCCCGCACGGGCAGCTACAAGACGATGATCTGCGCGACGATCGCGATCGCCGGCCTGTCGTCGGCCGTGTGGGCGCACCACATGTACGCCACCGGCGCGGTGCTGCTCGCGTTCTTCTCCTTCACGAGCTTTCTCATCGCCATTCCGACCGGCCTGAAGTTCTTCAACTGGATCGGCACCATGTGGCGCGGGCACACCGCCAGGCGGCGCGCCCCGCGGTCGAAAGCCTCGGTGAAGCGGGGATCCTCGATCACGAGCTCCCGCTGAATCCTGTCCAGTGTCTCGCGTTCGTGGTCGCTGAGCATGACACACCTCCTCGGGTGCATCATCAACTTCACCAAAATGGCACTATTTTTACAAGAGCCAATAGTGTCAAATGGTGTGTGGGACGTGCCACCGCCGAGCTAGCCGGTCGATGCGCCCGGGATCGGCGCCTGCGCGTTGGCCGCCTCGCCGTAGCGCCCGGCCCGTCCCTCGGCCTGTTCCCGCAGCGCCAGCACGGTGGCCACCCTGCCGACGGCGGTCTGTACGTCGTCCACCGTGGACAGCGTGGACGAGGTGGTGGGGTCGGCCCGGACCACGCCGACCGCCCCGGTGGCCCGCTCCACCCCGGTGCGCCCGGCGAGCACCGCGCCGCCGCCGACCCGGTCCAGCTCGCCGGCCAGCCGGGCCAGCGTGGCGGCGCGCTCGGCGGAGTCGGGGCCGGCCAGGCCGCCGCCGGTGAGCACGACGGCGAGCTGCGCCGGGGCCGGCTTGGCGCCCGCGCGCAGGAAGCCCGCCTCGGTGAGCCCGGTGATCGCGGCGGTGCCCTGGTCCGCCGCGCGCCCGTTCGCCTGCCCGTTCGCCTTGGTCAGCAGCACGCTGCCGAGCAGTCCGCCGACGAGGCCGCCGGCGTCGGTCGCGGCGGGCAGCTGGGCGCCGCTGGGCAGCAGCCGGGTGCTCAGGTCGCGGATGGCGTCCGCGCGGGTCGGGTCGGTGATGGCCTCGGTGAGGCTCAGCTCGCCGGTCACCGCGCCGCCGGCGTCGGTCACCAGCTGGCGCACCGCGTCCCGGTCCACCGGGTCGGCGTCGGCGGCCGTCACCAGTACCACCTTGCGCTGGTCGAGCTGGCCCTTCACCACGCTCGGGGCCACCGTGGCGGTGAACCCGTTGGCCGCCCGCTGCCGGGCCTCCAGCTCGCTGCGCTGGGCGCTGAGCGCGTCGATCTGCTTGGTGAGCTGCTCGCGGTCGCCGGCCACCACGGCCAGCAGGTTGTGGCTGACCCCGGTGGAGCCGAGCACCACCCCCACCGCGAGCGCCAGGAACACCGCGACCAGCGAGACCAGGTGGTAGCGCAACGTCAGCATCTACAACCATCCCGTGACGGTCCCGAGCAGCCACAGCCAGCCGCGGTCCAGGTAGCCGAGCAGCGCCGGCCCGGCGTCGGACACCAGCAGCGTGACCACGGTGGCCAGCAGCACCGCGCCGACCAGCATGGCCACCGCGCCCGCCGAGACCGGGCTGCGGTACAGCGCGGCCACCGCCCGCCCGTCCACCAGCAGGCTGCCCACCCGCAGCCGGGTCAGGAACGTCGAGGCGTTGCTGCCGGCCCTGCTGCGGTCCAGGAACTCCGCCAGGGTGGCCTGGAAGCCGATGGTGACGATCAGGCTGGCGCCGTGGTGGTGGGCCAGCAGCAGCGCGAGGTCCTCCGGGTTGCCGGAGGCGGGGAAGGTCACCGCGCCGGCTCCGAGGTCCTGCACCCGGTGCAGCCCGGGCGCGTGGCCGTCCGCGAACGCCGGGACGACCACGTCGGCGCCGCAGGTCAGCGCCCGGTCGGAGATCTCGGCCGGGTCGCCCACGATCAGGTCGGGACGGTGCCCGGCACGCCATAACGCGTCCGCGCCGGCGCCCACGCCGACCAGCACCGGGTGGTACTCCTTGATGTAGCGGCGCAGCGCGGCCAGCTCCTCGGAGTGGTCCGCGCCGGTGGCCACCACCAGCACGTGGTGCCCGGCCAGCGGGACCCGCACGTCCGGCACGCCGATCCCGTCCAGCAGCAGCGCCCGGTCCTGGCGCATGAACTCGATGGTGTTCGCCGAGAACGCCTCGAGCTGGTTGACCAGCCCTTCCTTGGCGTCGTGCATGGCGGTGGCCACCGAGTCGGCGGTCTGCGCGACGCCCTGGGCGACCAGCTCCTCGCCGAGGTATACCGCGCCGTCGTGCACCCTGACCTTGGCGCCGTCCCTGACCCGGCGCAGTACCTCCTCGCCGAGCCCGTCGACCAGCGTGACGCCCGCCTCGATCAGCGCGTGCGGCCCGAGGTTCGGGAACCGCCCCGAGATGGACGGCGCGGCGTTGACCACCGCGACGACCCCCGCCGCGACCAGCGCGTCCGCCGTGACCCGGTCCACGTCGATCTCGTCCAGCACGGCGATGTCGCCGGGACCCACCCGCCGCAACAGCGCGTCGGTGTTGCGATCCACCCGGGCCGTGCCGGACAACCCCGGCAGCTCACGACGGTCCCTGAGCGTGACGGCGGAGAGCAAACCGGACATTTTCATGGCGCTGATGGTGTCAAGCGCCGGTTGCGAGTCCCGGGATTTGACACGGCGAGTCGGGCTTCTTCGGCGCGCCGCGCTTGACCCCTGGTGCGGGTCAGGCGCGGCCGAACCAGGTCTTCAGCGCGCGCTCGACGGTGCCGGGGCCGTGTGCCCAGCAGACGTGGCCGTCCGGGCGGACCAGGGTGAGCTCGGTGGGTGCCTGGGCGCGGTCGACGCGGTTGACGCGGTCGGGCGCGCCGGGCAGGTCGGCACGCGGCTCCGGGTGCAGCAGCAGGCCGCGCCCGGTGCGCAGGAGCTCGGCCACCCGGGTGGGGCGGCCGTCCACGACCAGGTCCAGGTCAGGCATCCGCATGCCGACCAGCGGGTCGTCACCGCCGAGCGGGTAGCGGATGTCCAGGCCGGTCATCATCCCGGCGAGCGCCCGGCCGGTGTCCGGCAGCGTCAGCAGCTCGCCGATCAGCGCGCGCAGCGGGCCTCGGTCGGGGTTCGCGGTGCCCGGCCAGTCCATCAGCAGGCTCTGCGCGCGGGTGTTGGCCAGCACCCCGGCGCCTACCGGGTGGCGTTCGTGCTGGTAGCTGTCCAGCAGGCCGGGCGGCGCCCAGCCGCGCACCGAGGCTGCCAGCTTCCAGCCCAGGTTGACGGCGTCGCCGATGCCCAGGTTCATGCCCTGGCCTCCCAGCGGCAGGTGGATGTGCGCGGCGTCGCCGGCGAAGAACACCGGGCCGTGCCGGTAACGGGCGAGCTGCCGGGCGGCGTCGTCGATGCGCACCGCGCGGCGCAACTCGACCAGCTCGACCTCGCCGCCGTAGACAGCCTCGATGCCCCGGCGCAGCTCCTTCTCGGTGACCGGGGTGTCCCGGTCGCAGGCCGGCGGCGAGCCGGGGCCGCCGAGCACCAACCGGCGCAGGCCGTCCTCCAGCGGGAACTGCAGCGCCCAGTGCCCGTGCTCGCTCGCGGCGTGCCCGACGACGGTGGCGGACGCGCCGGTGAGCACGACATCGGAGATCACCGCCGTGCACGTCCCGGGGCGGCCGGGGAAGTCGATGTTCAGCGCCTTGCGGACCGTGCTCCGGGCACCGTCGGCCGCCACCAGGTAGCGGGCGCGGTGCCGGCGCGGGCCGTCGACCACCACCGTCACACCGTCGGCGTCGGCCAGCACGTCGACCACCGGGTGGCCCCAGAGCACGGGCACGTCGAGGCCGGCCAGGTGGTGTTCCAGGAACGTCTCGATGGTGGCCTGGGTGACGAAGTAGCCGGGGTGGCGGCTGGGCCAGCGGCCGAAGTCGACGGGCAGCCCGGCGAACTGGCCGACCCGCACCTCGGGGTAGTCGCCCGTGGCGAGCAGCGGCTCCAGCAGGCCGCGCTGGTCGAACAGCTCCGCCGTGCGCGGCGTGACGCCGCCGGCCCTGGACAGCTGGCTGCGCGCGGCGAGCCTCTCGAAGACCACCGGCCTGGCGCCGCCCAGCGCCAGCTCGGCCGCGGCCATCAGCCCGGTCGGGCCCGCGCCCGCCACGATCACGTCGAAGTCCATGTCCCGAATGTGGCGGCCGGCGGGGCGAGGGGTCCATCAGTCGAGCTGAAGGCGACATTTTTCGGCGTTGCATAGGCTCAAGTGGTGAAATCCGACTCGTACGACGACCTCGACCGCCAGCTCGTACACGCGCTCCAGGTCGACGCGCGGGCCGCGTTCAGCCGGATCGCGGCGGTGCTGGGGGTCTCGGACAAGACGGTCGCGCGCCGCTACGCCCGGCTGCGGTCCTCCGGGGCGGTGCGGGTGGTGGGTCTGGCGGACCCCTACCTGGGCGGGGGGATGCCGTGGCTGGTCAGGGTCCGCTGTGCGCCGGCCGCGGCGGGCGAGGTGGCGCGGGCGCTGGCGCGCCGGGTGGACACCGCCTGGGTGCGCCTCACCTCGGGCGGCACCGAGATCGTGTGCGCGCTGCGCGGCGGGGCCGACCGGGACGGCGAGGCGCTGCTGCTCGAACACCTGCCGCGCACGCCCCGGATCGAGCAGGTCAACGCGCACTGCCTGCTACACGTCTTCTACGGCGGCCCGCTGAGCCTGATCGCCAAGCAGGGCGCGCTCACCCCCGACCAGGTCCGCCGCCTGCAACCGGAGCCGACGGCCGGGCGGGACACCCCGCTGTCCGACGAGGACCGGCGGCTGGTCGAGGCGCTCGGCCGGGACGCCCGTGCCGGGTTCGGCGAGCTGTGCCGGGTCACCGGCTGGTCACCGTCCACGGTGCGGCGGCGGCTCGCGGAGCTGCGCGGCGGCGGGGCGCTGTACTTCGACGTCGACTTCGACACGCGCATGTTCCCTGGCCGGGCGGTGTGGACGATGCTCTGGCTCACCGTCGACCCCCGGTCGCTGGACGCCGCCGGCAAGGCCCTGGCCGGTCATCCCGAGGTCGCGTTCGCCGCCGCCACCACCGGCGCCACCAACCTGCACGCCAGCGTGGCCTGCGCCAGCGTGCCCGCGCTGTACGAGTACCTGACCCACCGGGTCTCCACCCTGAACGGCGTGCGCGCGATCGAGACCGCACCCGTGCTGCGGGGCGTCAAGCACGCCGGGCCGCTCCTCAGCGGGCGGTAGCCTTCCTGGCCTCCGCCTTCTCCCGGCTCGCGGTGGCCAGCAGCTCCTCGGCGTGCGCCCGGCCGGTGCTGGTGTCGTCCAGGCCGGCCAGCATCCGGGCCAGCTCGACCACCCGGTCCGGCTCGCCGAGCGTGCGCACCCGGCCCTTCACCACACCGTTGCCCGAGGCGCCCCGCTTGTCCACCACCACGTGCCGGTCCGCGTACGCGGCCACCTGCGGCAGGTGGGTCACCACGATCACCTGGTGGCTGGCGGCGAGGCGGGCCAGCCGGCGCCCGATCTCCACCGCCGCCCGGCCGCCGACCCCGGCGTCGACCTCGTCGAACACCATCGTCGGCACCGGGTCCGCGTCGGCGAGCACCACCTCGAGCGCGAGCATCACCCGGGACAGCTCGCCGCCGGAGGCACCCTTGTGCAGCGGCACCGGCGGCGAGCCCGCGTGCGGCACCAGCCGCAGCTCCACCTCGTCCACGCCGTCCGGCCCGGCCGCCACCCAGCGCCCGCCCAGCTCCAGCCCGCCGCCGTCGCGGCCGCCGTGCGCCGCCGGCCCGTCCAGCTCCCGGCGGGACAGCTCGACCAGCAGCCGGGCGTCCGGCATGGCCAGCCCGGACAGCTCCTCGGTGACCGCCCCGGCGAGCCGCCCGGCGGCCTCGCGGCGCGCCGCCGACACCGCCTCGGCGTGGCCGGCCAGCTCGCCGGCCAGCTTGTCGCGGCGGGCCTCCAGTTCGGCGATCGCCTCGTCGCTGGTGTCGATGCCGGCCAGCCGCTGCTCGGCCTGCTCGGCCCAGCGCAGCACGCCGTCGGAGTCGGCCGCGTACTTGCGGGTCAGCGCGCGCAGCTCGGACTGCCGCGCCAGCACCGCCTGCAGCCGCTCCGGGTCGGCGTCCAGCGACTCCAGGTAGCCGCCCAGCTCGTCGGCCACGTCGCCGAGCAGCACGGCGGCCTCGGCGAGCCGGGGCTCCAGCCGTTCCAGCGCCGGGTCGCCCGCCCCGCCGAGCAGCCTGCGCGCCTCCCCGAGCAGGCCCAGCGCCCCGGGCGGCTCGTCGACGGCGGCGCTCGCCTCGCCGTCCCCGCCGGCCACCGCCAGCCGGGCGCCACCGGCCGCGGAGCGCAGGTCGTCGGCGGCGGCCAGCCGGCGCGCCTCCTCGACCAGCGCGACGTCCTCGCCGGGCTGGGGGTTCACCGCGCCGATCTCGGACAGCCCGTGCCGCAGCAGGTCCGCCTCCCTGGCCAGCTCGCGCGCGCTGTCGCGTCGTTCGACCAGCTCGGCGCAGGCCTGGCGCCACCGCTCCCGCACGTCGCGGTAGTCGGCCAGTGGCCGGTCCACCGCGTCGCCGGCGAACCTGTCCAGCACCGCCCGCTGCTCGCCGGCGCGCATCAGCCGCAGCTGGTCGTTCTGCCCGTGCACGGCCAGCACCGCCTCGGACAGCCGGGACAGCACGCCCACCGGCACCGAGCGGCCGCCCAGGTGCGCGCGGGAGCGGCCGTCCGCGTTCACCGTCCGCACCGCGATCAGCGTGCCGTCCTCGTCGGCCTCCGCGCCGACCTCCTCGGCGATGCGCAGCGCCGGCTCACCGGCCGCGAACCGCCCCTCCACCAGCGCGCGGCCGACGCCCTCGGACACCCGCGACGACTCCGCGCGGCCGCCGCCGAGCAGGGTCAGCCCGGTGACCACCATGGTCTTGCCCGCGCCGGTCTCGCCGGTGAGGACGGTCAGCCCCGGGTGCGGCTCGAGCGTGGCGTCGTCGATGACGCCAAGCCCCTGGATCCGCATTTCGGCCAGCATGCGCGGCAGTCTATGACCGGGGACCGACGTACCGAGGCAGGACGGTCACCTTGGCTCCGGTGGTGTCGGCGCGCCGCGCCAGCCGCGCACCGGCAGCGCGAACTTGCGCACCAGCCGGTCGGTGAACGGCTGCTCGCGCAGGCGCACCAGCCGCACCGGCAGCTCGCCCTGGGCCAGCTCCACCCGCGCGCCCGGCGGGACCGGGATGGTCCGCCGCCCGTCGCACACCAGCACGGCCGGATACCCCCTGGCGTCCACCTCGATGGCCACCGCCGAGCCGGGCGAGATCACCACCGGCCGGGCGAACAGCGCGTGCGCGGCCAGCGGCATCAACAGCAACGCCCGCACCTCCGGCCAGATCACCGGGCCGCCGGCGGAGAAGGTGTACGCGGTGGACCCGGTCGGGGTCGCGCACAGCACCCCGTCGCAGCCGAAACCGGTCAGCGGCCGGCCATCCACCTCCAGCACGACCTCGAGGATCCGCTCGCGGCTGGTCTTCTCCACGCAGGCCTCGTTGAGCGCCCAGGTGCGGCGCACCGGCCCGCCGTTGATCACCACCGCCGCTTCCAGCGTCATCCGCTCGTCGACCTGGTAGTTGCCCTCGATCACGGCGGTCACCGCGTCGTCCAGCGACTCCGGGTCGGCCTCGGCGAGGAACCCCACCCGGCCCAGGTTCACCCCGAGCAGCGGGATGCCGGCCGGCCTGGCCAGCTCGGCCGCACGCAGCAGCGTGCCGTCGCCGCCGAGCACCAGCACCACCTCGGCGCCCTCGGCGGCCTCCGGGCCTGGCTCGACCGGGATCGGCTCCATGCCGGGCGGCAGGTCGACGGGCAGCTCCAGCAGCTCGTCGGCGAAGATGCGCAGCCGTATCCCGCCGTGCGCCAGCCGGCGCACGACGCCCGCGGCCACCTCCTGGTTCGCCTTGCGCCCGGAGTGCACCACCAACAACGCCTCGCGCGTCACTGTGGCCCCTCCCGTACCGCACGCTCCAGCATGTCGCGCACGTCCTCCTCGGGGCGCCGGGCGTCCTCCCCGGCCCGTAGCCAGACGAAGTACTCCACGTTGCCGGCCGGGCCTGGCGCCGGGCTGGCCACCGCGCCCTGGACCCACCAGCCCAGGCCGGCGGCCTCGGCGGCGACCTCGGCCAGCGCGTCGCGCCGGGTGGCCGGTTCGCGCACCACTCCCCCGGCGCCCACCCGCGCCCGGCCCACCTCGAACTGCGGCTTGACCATCGGCAGCAGGTCGCCGTCGCGCGCGGTGCACGCGGTCAGCGCCGGCAGCACGGTGCGCAGCGAGATGAACGACAGGTCCGCGACGGTCAGCGTGGCCGGGCCGCCGATCTGGTCGGGGGACAGCGCCCGGACGTTGGTGCGGTCCAGCACCCGCACCCGGTCGTCGCTGCGCAGCCGCCAGGCGAGCTGGCCGTAGCCGACGTCGACGGCCACCACCTCGGCGGCGCCCCGGTGCAGCAGCACGTCGGTGAACCCGCCGGTGGACGCGCCGGCGTCCAGGCAGCGCCGGCCGGCCACGGACAGCCCCGCCGGCTCGAACGCCGCCAGCGCGCCGAGCAGCTTGAGCGCGCCCCTTGACGCCCAGTCCGGGCCGTCGCCCTCGCGGACGACCACCGGGGCGTCGGTCTCCACGGCGGTCGCCGGCTTGCTGGCGGCCACCCCGCGCACCAGCACCCGGCCGCCCTCGATCAGCTCGGACGCCTGCTGGCGGGACCGCGCCAGTCCGCGCCGCACCAGCTCGGCGTCCAACCGCGCCCGGCGGGGCACCGCCTCACACCCCGTCGATCGCCGACAACGCATCGGTCAGCGCCGCGTGCACCCGCTCGAACGCGGCCACGTGCTGGGCGGTCGGGCGGGCGTCCAGCCCGTCCAGCGCGTCGGCGATGGCCGGTGACGGGTCGGGGCTCGGACTCGGCGCGGGTTCGTGCGGGTTCATCGCTCTCCCACGCTAGCCGACTTCTCCGCCGGCCCTGCGCCCAACGCGCCGCTGAGCCGAAGCGCCGCCACCGCCCGGGCTGCCACCGCGCCGTCCGCGCGGACCCTGACCTGGCCGCCGCCGGCGTCCCAGTGCACGGCGCACAGCGTCCGCAGCGCGGCGATCGGGTCGGGATCGGCGCCGCCCGGCCCGGCGTCCACCCCGAGCACCAGCTCGCCGCCCTCGCGCCGGGCCCGCCACGGCGCCTGGACGGCCACCCCCAGCCGGTCCGGGTCGTCGGCGTGCAGGGCGGCGAGGTCGGCGCCGATGTAGCGCGGGCGGTGTGGTGCGGCGGCGGTGAGCGCGGCGGACGGGTCGGACACGCCGGTGAGCACCAGCAGGCTGGCCAGCCCGGCCGCGTTCGCGCCGGCGATGTCGGTGCCGAGCCGGTCGCCGACCATCAGCGGACGCCTCGCGCCGGTGCGGCGGACGGCCTCCTCGAACAGCCCGGGCTCCGGCTTGCCCGCCACCAGCGGGTGTTCCCCGGTAGCCACCGCGAGCGCGGCGACCATGGCCCCGTTGCCGGGCAGCTCGCCCCGCTCGTCGGGCAGCGTGGCGTCCAGGTTGCAGGCCACCCACAGCGCGCCGGCGCGGATGGCCAGGCAGGCCTCCGCGAGCAGCGCCCACCCGGTGGTCGGGGAGTGCCCCTGCACCACCGCCTGGGCGCCCTCGCCTCGGGGGGTGAGGGTCAGGCCGGACTCCGTGACCTGGCCGGCCAGCGCCTCGGTGCCGACCACGAGCACCGGCGAACCCGGCGCCAGCCGGTCGGCGGCCATCGCGGCGGCGGCCTGGCCGCTGGTCACGACGTCGGACGGGGCCGCGCCGAAGCCCAGCTCGCTCAGGTGGTCGGCCACCTGGCCGGCGTTGCGCGAGCCGTTGTTGGTCAGGAACACGACGCGCTTGTCGGATTGCACGGCGGCCACCGCCTCCGGCGCGCCCGGCAGCGCGGTGCTGCCCCGGAACAGCGTGCCGTCGAGGTCGAAGAAGAACGCGTCGTACCGGTCGGCGAGTCCGCTCACGAGCTCGCCCCGCCGGTCACTGCCGGGTCGGCCTCGGCGCTCGGTTCTTCGCCCAGCTCGACGAGCCGGTCCGCCGCGTCGGTCTGCTCGTCCTCGTCGGCGTCCTCGGCGTGCAGGAACCAGCGCACCGCCTCCTCGCGCCGCCCGGCGGCCAGCAGGGCGTCGGCGTAGGCGTAGAACAGCCGGGCGGTCCACGGCTCGCGCCGCGCCGGGTCCAGCTCGGGCACCTGCAGGCCCAGCACGGCGGCGTCCCGCTCGCCGAGGTCGCGGCGGGCCCCGGACGCCACGATGAGCAGCTCGATCGCCTCCGCGCGGTCCAGCTCGCCGGCCTCCGGTCCGCGCGCGAGCTCGAGCGCGCGCTCCGGGCGGCCCAGGGCGCGCTCGGCGTCGGCCATCACGGCGAGGTGGCCCGGCCCGCCGCCCATCCGGCGGGCGGCGCGCAGCTCGGCCAGCGCCTCGGCCCACTCGCCGGCGTGGTAGGCGGCCAGCCCGGCCGCCTCACGCACCACCGCGATCCGCGACGCCTTGCCCCGGGCGTAGCGCGCGTGCGCCAACGCCCGCTCCGGTTCGTCGAACAGGAGGCTGCCGGCGGCGACCAGGTGCCTGGCGACCTCGTCGGCGACGTCCCGGCGAAGGCCCCTCAGGTCGCGCCTGACCTCGGCGTCGAGCTGCACGTCCTCCAGGCCTTCCGGGAGCGTCGGGGCCGGCGTCCTCGGCGCGCGCTCGCCACCGCGGTCCGCGTCCGGCCGCGCCCTGTCCCTCGGCCCGCGTCCGGCCTCGTCCCGCCGGCGCTCGAACCGCCCCCGATCGCCCTGACCGCGCCGATCGCCGCCGGGCCGCTCGCCACCGGGCCGCCGGTCGTCACGCTCCCGTCGGTCCCGACCAGCCCGCCGGTCCTCGCCGGCACCGCGCCCGTCACGCTCGCGCCCACCGTCACCCGGCCGCCGCCTGTCGTCCTCGCGACGCCCGTACCCGGGCCGCCGGTCGCCGTGATCCCCGCGCTCGTAACCGGGCCGCCGACCGTACGGCTCACGCTGCCCGTCACGCGCCCGCCCGCCGCCGGACTCGCCTCGCCGGTCGGGCTCACCCCGCCCGTCGCGCCCGCGCCAGCCACCGGACTCACGCCGCTCGCCGTCGCGCCGCCCCGCACCGGAGCGCCGCCCGTCGGCCGCCGGGCCTCGACCGCCCCCGCCGCGCCGGTCCTGACCGCCATCGTCCCGATCCCGTGCCGGTCCGCGCCACTGCCCGGACCCGGACCCCGACCGCTGGCCGCGCGAACCGTCACCGGACCGCCCCGAGCGGTACCTGTCACCGCCGTCGTCGCGCCGGGGCCGGTCCCGCCCGGCCGCGCCGGCGCCCTCACGCCGGGTGGACCGTGCGCCGCGAGCCGCGCCCGCTCCGCCGGTGCCCTTCGAGGTCCGTCGACGATCCGGCGCCGAGCCACCGGACCCCTGGGACTTCCATCCCGAGCCGTCGCTTCGACGCTCCTTACCACCGCCGCGAGCAGGGTCGGCGCGCCCGTTTGTCATACCGCACAGCCTACGAGACGCGAACCCCGAACCGTCCTCCCCGTGGTGATGCGCCGGGCTCAGCGCGTCCGGTCGGCGACGGTTTCGGACTCGACGGTCACCGCGCCGCCGACCTTCGCCTGCCTGGCGGCGCGACGCTTGACGATCAGCGCGGTCCCCATGCCGCACAGCACGGCCACGATGAGCCCCACCCAGGAGAACCGCTGCAGCCACCGCTCGGCGACCATGCCCAGGAAGTAGATGACCGCCGTGGTGCCGCCCGCCCAGACGATCCCGCCGGTGGCGTTCGCGAGCAGGAACTTCGGGTAGCGCATCCGCAGCGCTCCCGCGAGTGGCCCGGCAAAGATCCGGAGCAGCGCGATGAACCGGCCGAAGAACACCGCCCACACGCCCCACCGCTGGAACGACCGCTCGGCGGCCGCCAGATGGTCGGGCCCGAAATGCCTCGGGAACCGCCGCCCGAGCCGTTCGAACAGCGGCCGCCCGCCCTTGCGCCCGATCGAGTACCCGATGGTGTCCCCGATGATCGCGCCGGCGCTCGCCGCCACGCCCACCCACAGCGGCTCCACCACGTGCTGAGCGGACAACAGCGCCGCACTGACCAGCACGATCTCACCCGGCAGCGGCACCCCCAGGCTCTCCACACCGATCACGACGCCGACCACGATGATGATCGCGACCGGCGGGATCGCCTGTAGCCACTCGTTGATGTGCACGTACGCATCCTGTCATCGACTCGGCGAAGCCAACGAACCCAATCTCGCGGACCCACCCGACCGGCGACCGTGCAACCCCGCGTCGAGCCGATGACTCCGGCGTCAGCTTCTGTTGCGCTTCCTGCCCGTGACCTTGTTGTAGATCACCAGGACGATCACGGCTCCGATCACCGAGCCGATGAGATCAGCCGGCTGAAACCCGCGAAGCCCCACCGTCAGCAACCCGAAGACGAGCCCACCGACCACCGAGCCGACCACTCCCAGCACGATCGTGCGCAGCAGGCCGATGTCGTCCTTCCCCGGCACAACGGCACGCGCGATGAACCCCACGAGAAGCCCGAACCCGAGCCAAACCAGAAGGTTCCACATGATCTCGCCACAGCCCCCACTCGATGCACTCCGGACCGACCTGTCCAGCCGTACCAACGTGCTCGCGGCCGCGGAAGTTTCCGTTCCTGAGAGTGACGAGAATCCAACCGACGGCACGCTAACCTCCGAGTGCGTGGAGGAAGAACCGCTGACCGGCGGGAACACGAGCGCCGGCGTGGTCAGGGTCGGGAACACCGTGCGCCGGCCCGCCGGCCCCTGGACGCCGTCCGTGCAGGCCCTGCTCACCCACCTGCGAGCGGTCGGCTACCCGGGTGCGCCCCGGCCGCTGGGCGTCGACGAGCGGGGACGGGAGGTGCTGGAGTTCGTGCCCGGCTCCGTGCCCTGGCCCGGTCACGTCCACCTGCTGGAGCCGGACAACGCCGTGCTGACCGTCGGAAGGCTGATCCGCGACTTCCACGACGCGGTCGACGGCTTCGTCCCGCCCTCGGACGCCCGCTGGCGCACGCTCATCCCCGCCGACGGCGCCGAGATCATCGCGCACCACGACCTCGCCCCGTGGAACCTCGTCGTCGGCGACCGACGCTGGGCCTTCATCGACTGGGACGCCGCCGCTCCCGGCACGCGCCTCTGGGACCTGGCCTACGCCGCGCACGGCTTCGCCCCGCTGTCCCCCCGGGTACCGGTGCCACGGGCGGCTCGCCGGCTCCGCCTCCTGGTCGACGCCTACGGCCTCGACGAACCACAACGGCGCGAGCTGCTCGGCCTGCTCGCCCCGCGAACCCGGTCCATGTACGACTTCCTCGCCGCACAGTCCTCGGCGGGAACGCAGCCATGGTCCCGGCTCTGGGAGGACGGCCACGGCGCCATCTGGCAAGCCGACGCCGACCACATCGACCACAACGGCCCACGCTGGGAGCGCGCTCTTCTCGACTGACACAAACAAAAAGAGGGGGATGACAGGAACAGGTCCTGTCATCCCCCTCCAAAGAGAAAGAATGTCGGCGGTGTCCTACTCTCCCACACCCTACCGAGTGCAGTACCATCGGCGCTGAAGGGCTTAGCTTCCGGGTTCGGAATGGGACCGGGCGTTTCCCCAACGCTAAAACCACCGACACAACTATCCAACAATCAAACAAACACCACCCCACACAGGTGTGGTTGTTTGCTCAGGGTCACACAGTGGATGCGAACAAACTGCTGCGGTGAAGCCCTCGGCCTATTAGTACCAGTCAACTCCACCCCTCACGAGGCTTCCATCTCTGGCCTATCAACCCACTAGTCTCATGGGGGCCTTACCCCTCAAA
>NZ_JIAI01000031.1 GCF_000620785.1 Actinospineispora acaciae DSM 45401
GACCGGATGCCGATGCTGGTCCGCTACGCCGCGCGCAAGGTCGGCGACCACGGGCGCGCCGAGGACGTCGTGCAGCGCGCCTTCGAGAAGGTGCTGCGCCGCCAGCGGCAGGACAGCCCGGAGATCAGCAACCTGGACGCCTACCTGCTCACCGCGACCTGCAACGAGGTCAACCGCGAGCTGCGCTCGGTGATCCCGGACCGGCAGCGGCTGGTCGCCGAGGACGACTCCGGCCACGCCGAGCTGCCCAGCCAGCGCCCGGACGTCTCCGCGCAGGTCGCCGACGCGCTGGCGGTGCGCGCGGCGCTGGCCGAGCTGCCGCCGAGGGAGCGCGAGGCGGTGGTGATGCGGCTGCAGTGGCAGCTCAGCGTCGCGGAGGCCGCCGAGGTCATGCACCTGAGCTCCGGCGCGGTCAAGCGGTACACCGCCGACGGGCTGCGCCGGCTGCGGGAGCGCCTGGCCGCCGCGTAGTGGGCCGTTCGGAGTAGCGCTCCCGGCGGGCGAGCGGCCAGACTCCGTTTCATACTGCATACCGCTGAAGGGGGTACGGCGGTGTCTGACGAGGTGCGGCCCGGCGAGCGCCGGGTGATCAGCAACGTGGTGAAGGGCTCGATCGGCAACCTGATCGAGTGGTACGACTGGTACGCGTACACGGCGTTCAGCGTCTACTTCGCGGCCACCTTCTTCCCGAAGGGCGACACCACGGCGCAGTGGCTGGACTCGGCGGCCGTGTTCGCCGTCGGGTTCCTGATGCGGCCGCTGGGCGGGTGGCTGCTCGGGCGGTTCGCCGACCGGTTCGGCCGGCGGGCCGCGCTGGTGCTCACCGTGTCGATGATGGCCGGCGGGTCGCTGTTGATCACGGTCACGCCCGGGTACGCCAGCATCGGGGTCGCGGCGCCGGTCATCCTGGTGATCGCGCGGCTGCTGCAGGGGCTCTCGGTCGGCGGGGAGTACGCCACCTCGGCGACCTACCTGTCGGAGGTGGCCTCGACCGGGCGGCGCGGGTTCTACTCCAGCTTCCAGTACGTCACGCTCACCTCCGGCCAGCTGCTCGCGCTGGGCCTGCAGATCGTGCTGCAGCAGGTGCTCACCAAGGCCGAGCTGACCGCCTGGGGCTGGCGGATCGCGTTCGCGGTCGGCGCGCTGGCTGCGCTGGCGGTGATGTGGCTGCGGCGCACCATGGACGAGTCGTCCAGCTACCGCGCCGAGGAGCGCTCGGACACCGCCGGCCAGCGCGGCCAGCTGCGGGTGCTGCTGCGCTACCCCAAGGAGTGCCTGCTGGTCGCCGGCCTGACCCTGGGCGGCACGGTGGCGTTCTACACCTACACCACGTACCTGCAGAAGTTCATGCAGAACACCAGCGGCATCGAGACCAGCACCGTCACGCTGATCAACTTCGTGGCGCTGCTGCTCTTCGTGCTCCTGCAGCCGGTGTACGGGCGGCTCTCCGACCGGATCGGCCGGCGCCCGATGCTGATGTTCTTCGGCATCGCCGGCACGCTGCTCTCGGTGCCGCTGCTGACCCTGCTCGCGCAGACCCGCAACCCGTTCGGCGCGTTCCTGATCATGATGGCGGCGCTGCTCATCGTCAGCGGCTACACCTCGATCAACGCCATCGTGAAGGCCGAGCTGTTCCCCACCAAGATCCGCGCGCTGGGCGTCGGGCTGCCGTACGCGCTCACCGTGGCGATCTTCGGCGGCACCGCCGAGCTGATCGCGCTCGCGCTCAAGCAGGCCGGCCACGAGTCGGCGTTCTTCTGGTACGTCTCCGGGTGCATCCTGGTCTCGCTGGTCGTCTACGTCGCCATGCGGGAGACCTCGAAGGACTCGCCGCTGGAGACCAGCGCGGCCGCCGGCGCGGGGTCAGACGGAGTACGGGGATGATCCGCGGCGGGCGAGGCGTTATCCTGGTGTGGTTGTACCCAACTAGGGGGTGAACGGTTTCGACTGCGGACGTTGATCAAGGGGAAGCGTGTCGAGGAAGGCGACGATGAGCTCGTTAACCACGCGTCGCACAACAATTAAGCGCCACCGATAAGGTGAACGCCGGCTCTCAGCGCAACTTCGCCCTCGCGGCCTGAGTTAGCACTGCGAGCCTGTCGGTCCGGGTAGTCCCCGCCCCGGTGTCCGGCATCAGCTAGGGGAATTACCGCTCGGCCCGGTCGCGGGGTCGGGTGGGACACCAAACAGCGACTGGGATCGTCACACCGGCTGGTTCGCGTGACCGGTGGATCCGAGTAGAGGCACAGCGGACTGCGCACGGAGAAGCCCTTGTGAAGCGCCGGAGGACCCGGGTTCGATTCCCGGCACCTCCACCCTTGGCCGCCCCGTGCCCGCGGATAGCGCGGGCCGGGGCGGGTTTCGGATTATGTTGGGGGGCCGAGCCCCCCACGCCCCCCACGGTGCGAGCTCCTCTCGACACGGCGTGGTTGCGTTTGGCTTTGACCAGCGGTGGTTCGGCTCGTCAGCTTGGCGGGTAGCGACGGTCGGCGGTGCACATCACGGCAGCCGGCATGATCGGTCGGCGCAATCCGGTCCGCTTTGCATCTACGTCGCCGCATGCGCGGATTGTTACTTGTTTGCGGAACTGGTGAGGTGGGTGGCTTCGTGGAGGGCGGTGGCCAGGGTGAGGAGGATGTCCAGGTCGGGGATGGCGGAGGTGGGGGTTCGGGTGGTGGTGGGGGCTAGGTGGAGTTGGCCGTTGTGGATGGTGAGGGCGGTCAGGTCGCGCCAGGGGAGGGTGTGGGGGCCGTGGTGGATGCCGTGCAGGTCGATGGCTAGGGGGCCGAAGGTCAGGCGGTGGCCGGTGTGGAGGGCGGACGCGGCGTGGGGGAGTTGGAGTGAGGTGATTGCGCGGGCGATCTGTTCGCCCAGGACCCAGACCTCGGGGCCGGTGGTGGAGGTGCCGGTCAGGGTGAGGTGGGTGCCGTCGTCCCGGGTGAGGCGGTAGGTGTAGGTGGTGGCGGTTGTGCGGGGGTCGCGGGTGATGTGGCGGGTTAGGCGGGTGTGGCGCCAGGGGAACACGATGAGGCCGCCGGTGGCGTCGTCTTGCTGGATGAGGCCGAGGGCGAACACCCAGGTGGGCGGGGTGCGGATGGGTTGGCCGCGCAGGCGGGCGCGGAGGGCGGCGAGCAGCGGCGGGCGGTGGTTCGGGGTTGGGGGGTGGTCGCCGAAGGTGGCTCGGTGAGCGCCCAGGGCAGCCCCGGCGGCGAGGTTGCGGACCTCGGGAGGAACCTGGTGGGTGCGGGGGCCTCGGCGGGTGACGTCTAGCAGCGCCTGCCAGCGGTGGGTGTCCTCGGGGGCGGAGTGGGCGGCCAGTTGTTGCATCGCGTAGATGTCGCCGGCCCACGCCGCGCGCTCCCACCACGCGAGCGCCTCCGGCCTGGTCGACCACCGCTGGTGCAGCCGGTAGCCGAGCCGCGACATGGCCCGCACCTCGCCGGCCTCGGCTCGCCGGCGCAGCCGGGCGTCCTCGACCGGCGGGGTGGTCATCGTTCCTCCCGATGAAGTGGGGCACGTGTCCGCCGCGTCGGCCACCGGGGCGGACACGTGCCTGTTCGGCGGTCAGCGCGAGCCGTGCTCGGAGCTTCGGATGTCGGTGCCCATCACCCATCCGCCGCCGCCCCCGCCGCTGGGCTGGTTGCAGGTCGCGCTGCCGTAGTCCGGTTGGTAGCCGTTGTCGGAGGGCCGGTAGCAGGGGTCGTAGCCCTGCGCGAGCACGTCCGGGGGGCCGGCCATGAGACCCAGCCCGATTGCGAGTGCCACCGCGAGCATCGGTGCTGTCATCGTCATTTCACGCTTCCCTCAGTCGGTGGGGGACGAGCCGGGGCGCTTTCCGGGGATGTATGGGGTCTTGTCGCCGCAGGAGCTGCCGTCGCTGCCGCAGCCGTCGTCCGACCCGTTGCCGGTGTCGCCCTTGCCGGGGCCGCACGGGGTGCCGTCGGCCCCGCAGCCTTGGGCGCTCGCCGGTGCCTGGTGGGTGGTCGGGGCGGCGGCCAGCGCGGTGCCGCCGGAGACGGCCAGGCCGGCCCCCACCAGGACGGCGGCCATCGTGACTGAGCGGAAGGGCATGCGTCGGTCTCCTCGTTGGTCTCGGGTGCCGGCGGGTGCCGGCGCCGTGATCGAGACCTTTCCCGACCCGGGACGGGAACGTTCCCCGTTGCGGTCGGGCGAGGATGTCCGGTCGGGCTAGCGGTGTGCGCCTCGGGCGATGGTGGGCCACAAGGCGTCGGCTCCGGTGTCGGCGAGGGTGGCGCCCAGGCGGGTGCTCCAGGTTCGTTCGCCGCCGTACTCCTCGCGCCAGGACCAGAGCCGCCTGGTGAGCTGGCCCAGCTCGTATTCGCTGGTCATGCCCATGGCGCCGGTGGCCTGGTGGGCGGCGGCCGCGATCAGGCCGGCGGCTTCGGAGGCGACGGTCTTGGCGGCGGCCACGTCTACGAACTCCGGCTCGCCGGTCGCGGCGTTGAAGGCGGCGGCGCGTGCCGCCATGGCGGCCGCCTCGGCCTGTTCGGCCAGCCGCACCAGGTGCGCCGCGACCGCCTGGAAACGGGCCACCGGGCGGCCGAACTGCTCGCGGCGGTTGGTGTAGGCGACGGTGATGTCCAGGACGCGGCGGCCGGCGCCGGCGATCAGCGCGGACCGGGACAGCGCGCCGCGCAGCTCCAGCGCCGGGGCGTCGACGCCGTCCGGGGCCGGCGCCCGCTCGACCTCGGTGTCGTCCAGGCGCACGGTGTCTCGCGGTTCGCCGGCCAGGTTGGCGCCGGGCTGGATGCGGGCGTGGGCCGGGTCGACGGACACCACGTGCAGGCCGTCGGGGGCGTCGGCGAGCAGCACGATCCGGGTGGCCGACCGCGCCCACGGCACCCTTCGTACCTCGCCGGACGCGCGCCAGGCTCGGCCGTCCGCGCGCAGCGTGACCTGGCCGTGCGCGGTGGTCAGCGGGCCGCCGCCGGTCGGGATCGGGAGCCCGGCGCGCGCCAGCAGCCAGCCGGCGAGCAGCCCGGTCTCGGCCACCGGCACCGGCGCCGCGTACCGCCCTGCCTGTTCGAGCACGGCGCACGCGTCGGCCACCGAGCCGCCGACCCCGCCGGCCTGCTCGGGCACCGACACCCACGGGAACCCGCCCTCGGCCAGCGCGGCCCACAGCTCCGGCGCCCATCCCGTCCGCTCGGCGGCCGCCACCACGTCCCGGCCGCAGCGGTCGGCCAGCAGCTCGCCGACGGCGGACGACAGCAGCTCGTCGGTCATCTCGCCAGCCCCCTCGCCGCGATGCCGCGCAGCACTTCGGTGGTGCCGCCGCGCAGGGTGAACGACGGTGCCGTCAGCACGGCCCGCGCCAGCAGCTTGTCGAACATCCCCGGCCCTGACGGGTCGAGCTCGCGGCCCGCGACCCGCCGCAGCGACTCCACCACCTCCTGCTCGTACACCGTGCCGATGTCCTTGACCAGCGCGGCCTGCACCGCCGGCGCCGCGCCGCGCTCCAGCGACCTGGCCACCGCGAGCGAAAGCTGCCGGATCGTCCACAGCTTGGCCGCCGCCCGCCCGACCGCCGCCCGCTGCTCGTCGTCGAACGAACCGCCGTGCTCGGCCACGAAGTGCTTGAGCGGCCCGAACGCGGACAGGTACCGGTCCGGGCCGGCGCGCTCGTAGGCCAGCTCGGAGGTGACCTGCCGCCAGCCCGACCCGATCTCGCCGAGCACCCGCTGGTCCGGCACGAACACGTCGTCGAACACCACCTCGTTGAAGTGGTGCGTGCCGTCCAGGAACGGGATCGGCGAGACCGTCAGCCCTTCCGCGCGCAGGTCCACGATCAGTTGGGACAGCCCCTGGTGCCGGTCCTCGGCGGGCGAGGTGCGGCAGAGCACCACGAAGAAGTGGTTCAGGTGCGCGCCGCTGGTCCAGATCTTGGTCCCGTTGAGCAGCCAGCCGCCGTCCACCTTGGTCGCCGCCGTCCGCACCGACGCCAGGTCGGAGCCCGCGTCCGGCTCGCTCATGCCCAGCGAGAACCAGCACTCGCCGGCCGCGATGCGGGGCAGGAACCAGCGCTTCTGCTCCTCGGTGCCGAAGGCGAGCATGGTCGGGGCGGTCTGCCGCTCGGCCACCCAGTGCGCGGCGATCGGGGCGCCCGCGGCCAGCAGCTCCTCGACCACCACGAACCGCCGCACCGGGCTCGCGCCCGCACCGCCGTACTCCCGGGGGATCGTCATGCCCACCCAGCCGCGCGCGGCCAGCTTCCGGGAGAACTCCGGATCGTGCCGGCTGCCGAGCCCGAGCCCCGGCTCGAACCCCTCGGGCAGCGTCTCCGCCAGAAAGCCGCGCACCTCCGCCCGCAGCCGCTCCTCGTCCTCCGACAACGCCGTCGGTGTAAAGATCATGAGCTACCCCCTGTGGATAACCCGTGAGTGGCTAGGGCCGCTATGACGGCCCTAGCCACTCACGGGGTTGAGCGGCGGCGTTGGGACCACATCTGGGTAGCGCGCTCGAACTCGACGGCGGCGTCCCAGCCGATGGCGGGCGGGCCGAGCTCGGTGCGGAAGGAGCGGGCGGCCTCGCGGGCCAGGGCGGGGTCCTTGGCGGGTTCGGCGGCGAGCGCTAGTGCGGTGTCTTCCACCTCGGCGTCGGGGACGGCCGTCCAGGCCAGGCCGAGCTCGGCCGCGCGCCTGCCGTTGATCTCCTGGCTGAACAGGCCCATCGCGGCGGTCGCCTCCCGGCCGGCGGTGCGCCCGGCGATGGTGAAGAACCCGCCGCCTGGGTGCAGCCCGATGCGCAGGAACCCGGCCAGCAGCCGCGCGTCCTCCGCGACCACCCGCAGGTCGGTCGCGAGCATCAGGTTGATGCCGGCGCCGACCGCCGCGCCGCGCACCGCCGCGATGGTCGGCACCGCGAGCCGGCCGACGCGCACGAACGAGCGGTACACCGCGCTGGTGTTGCGGAACGTGGTGTCCTCGGCCTGGTCGGCGCCGGGTTTCCAGGTGCGGCGGTCGGCGCCGGAGCAGAACGTGCCGCCCGCGCCCCGGACCACGGCGGCGCCGATCGAGCCGTCGGCGTCGATCTCGTCGCACGCGGCGGCCAGCTCGCGCCCCATCTCGGGGGTCAGCCCGTTGCGCACTTCGGGGGAGTCGACGGTCAGGATCGCGATGCCGTTGGATCTGTCCAGTCCGATGGTGCCCACTACCGCTCCTTCATGAGTACGTCCACCGCGACGGCGCCCTGCCCGGACGGCCCGACGATGAGGGGGTTGATCTCCAGCTCGGCCAGCTCCGGCCAGTGCGCGACGGCGTGTCCGACCCGGGTGATCGCGTCCACGGCCGCGTCGACGTCCAGCGGTGGCGCGCCCCGGTGGCCGGCCAGCAGCGGCCAGCAGCGCAGCTCGCGCAGCAGCGCCCGTGCCGCCTCGGGCGTCACCGGGGCGAGCGTGGTGGCCAGGTCGCGGTGTATCTCGGTGCCGACGCCGCCGAGGCCGACGGTCAGCAGCGGCGGCCAGCCTTCCCGCCCGCCGGTGGCTCCGACCAGCAGCTCCAGCCCGGCGGGAACGGTCCGCTGGATCAGGACGCCGGTCGCGCCGGGGACCGCCGTGACGAGGTCGTCGAACACGGCGGCCGCCTCGGCGGCGGTTACGCCGAGCCGGATCCCGCCGGCGTCGCTCTTGTGCTCCAGGCCCGGGGCCACCGCCTTGAGCACCAGCGGGCCGTCGGCACCCAGCTCGGCGGCGGCGTCGGCGGCCTGCCGCGCGGTGTGTACCAGCCGGGCGTCCGGGCGGCCGATGCCCAGGGCGTCCAGCAGCGCCCAGCCGTCCTCGGGCAGCGGCGCTCGCGGCAGGCCAGCTTGGGGCGTGGGGGATTGGAGGGACGTGTGGGGAGCCAGCGCGCCGGCCACCCGGGCGGCCACCGTGACCGAGGAGAACACCGGGATGCCGGCCGCGCCCAGGATCGCCCGCGCCGGCGCCGTCCGGTCCGGCCCGGCCAGCCAGACCACCGAGCACGGCACCCTCGAAACGCCCGTGACCGCCCGCGCCAGGTCCTCGGCCAGCTCGACGGCCGCGTCCCCGGTGACCATCGTCAACAGCACCAACAGCGCGTCCACCGACGGGTCGGCGGCGACGATCGAGCACACCTCGCCGAACGCGGACCGCCCGGAGTTGAACAGCTGCGCGGTGACGTCCACCGGGTTGGCCAGCGCGCCGAACTCCGGCACCAGCCGCGCCAGCCCGCGGCGGGTGTGCGGCGCCAGCTCGGGCAGCGTGAGCCCGTTGGCCTCGCAGGCGTCCGCGGCCAGGATGCCGGCGCCGCCCGAGGTGCTCACCGCCGCGATCCGCCGCCCGGCCGGCCTTGGCTGGCCGCGCAGCGCCGTCGCGGCGGCCAGCAGCTCGTCCACGTCGTTCGCCAGCACCACCCCGTGCCGGTGGGAGACCAGCGTGAACGCCGTGTCGTCGGCCAGCATCGCGCCGGTGTGCGAGACCGCCGCGCGCCGGCCGGCCACCGACCGCCCGGACCGCAGCACCACCAGCGCCGTGCCCGCCCGCGCCGCCTCGGCCGCCAGCAGCTCGTACGCCTCGCCATCCGCGATCGACTCGGCGTAGACGGCGAGCACGGACACCTCCGGGTCGCGCACCAGCCACCGGCCGACCTCGGTCAGGTCCACGTCCGCCTGGTTGCCGGTGCTGACCCAGGCGGTCAGGTCCAGCCCGCGCTCGGCGGCCAGGTCCAGCACCGAACCGCCCAGCGCGCCGCTCTGGCCCACGTACGCGATCCCGCAGCTGTCCGCGAGCGGGCGCTCCGCGGCCGCCGAGAAGGTGGCGAACAGCCGCGACGGCGCGTAGTAGATGCCCTGGCAGTTCGGCCCGAACACGCGCACGCCCGCGTCCCGCCCGGCCGCCGCGAGCCGCCGCTGCAGCCGCGCCCCCTCCGGCCCGACCTCGGCGAAACCCGACGCGAACACGACCACCGCCTCGGCCCCGGCGGCCCCGGCCGCGCGCACCGCGTCCACCGAGGCCGCCGCCGGGACCAGCGCGAGCACGAGGTCGACGGGCTCGGGCAGCGCGTCCATCGTGGGGTAGCAGCGGGCGCCGGCCAGCTCGTCGTACTTGGGGTTGACCGGGTAGATCCGGCCGGGATAGCCGCGCTCGGCCAGCCAGCGCAGCGGCCTGCCCATCAGGCTCTCCGGGCGGCCGGTCGCGCCGAGCAGGGCCACCGCGCGCGGGCGGAACACCCGGTCCCAGTCGGTGCCGGCGCGGCGGCCGGCGCCGACCGTGTCCGTCATCGGACCTCCCCGAGTTCCGGCCCTTACCGTAGGTCGACCCGGCTCGGCCGGCCACCCGACGGCGTGAGGCGGTGGCGGATGCCGGTGAGGATGAGGTCGAGGCCGGCCTGGAAACCGTCGTCGCGCCAGGCGCGGCGGGCGGCGGGTTGCGGGAAGCCGTCGCGGGACTGTTCCTCGATGGCGAATCCGTTGACGTAGGCGAAGACGGTGTCGACGGCCAGCTCGGCGTCCTCGGCGGGCAGGCCGGCGTCGCGCATGATGCCGAGCAGGCGGTTCCAGGTTTGTCGGGCCGTGGCCTGGGTCGGGCGCAGGTGGGTGGCCACCAGGCGGGCGCCGTCGCGGCGAGTGAGCAGGGCGGCCCGGTAGCCGGTGGCGGCGGCGCGGAGTTGGGCGGCCCAGTCACCGGCGGTGGGCGCGAGGGCTCCTGGATCATTGCTGCTGGTCACGAGGTGGTCGACCAGGGCGGCCAGCAGGGTGCGCTTGCTGTCGAAGTGGCGGTAGAGCGCGCCGGGCTGGACCCCGAGCCGGTGCGCGAGCCGGCGCGTGGTGAGCGCGTCCAGGCCCACCTCGTCGAGAAGGTCGAGGGCCGCGTGGAGCACCTCGTCGCGTCGGGACATCGGCACAGCTTGCCAGCCGATCCCTCACGTTCTAGCGTGAACGGCGTATACGTGAACTAAGTTCACACGAAAAGACAGAGGGGAGCGCGGACGTGAAGGTGATCGTGATCGGGGCCGGGCTCGGCGGGTTGGGGCTGGCGCAGCGGCTGGTCGGGGCCGGGTTCGAGGTGGGGGTGCGGGAACGGGACGCCGGCGTCGAGGCCAGGTTTCAGGGATATCGGGTCGGGCTCGGGGGTGACGGGCTGGCGGCGCTGCGGCGGTGCCTGCCGGAGCGGTTGTGGCGGTTGTTGGACGCGGTCGGCGGGGACCTGGACGGGCCGGGGCGGGTGGTCGACCCCGGGCTGAACGTGGTCGGGCAGCTGCCGGCGCGGGATGAGGGGACGCTGTTCGACAGGCACGTGCTCCGGCACCTGCTGCTGGCGGGGCTGGGCGAGCGGGTGGCGTTCGGCAAGCGGCTGGACGGGTACGACGAGCTTGCCGACGGCCGGGTGCGGGTGCGGTTCGCCGACGGGACCGAGGAGACCGCGGACGTGGTGGTCGGCGCGGACGGGATGGGCTCGGCCGTGCGCCGGCTGCTGGTGCCCTCGGTGCGGGTGCGCGAGCTGGACAGGTTCGGCGCGATCGGGCGCACCCCGCTCACCGAGCGGTTCGCGCGCCTGGTGCCGGGCTGGAGCACCATGGTCACCTCGCCGGACCTGCAGTTGATGCTGGGGAAGATGCCGTTTCGCCGGCCGCCGCACCTGGCCGCCGCCGAGCTGGCGCCGGACGTGCGGCTGCCGGAGACGCCGAGCTACCTGCGCTGGGTGCTGATGATCCCGGTCGGCCACCCGGGTGATCTTCGTGGGCTGGAGGACGACCCGGACGCCGCGCTGGCCGCGCTGCTGGAGCTGCTCGACGGGTGGCATCCGGAGCTGCGCGAGCTGGTCCGCCAGGCCGACCGGCGCAACAGCGGGCTCGGTCCGATCAGGGTCGGCGACCCGGTGACGCCGTGGCCGACCCGGCCGGTGACGCTGCTCGGCGACGCCGCCCACCCGGTGCCGCCGGGCGGGCTCGGCGCGAGCCTGGCGTTCATCGACGCGGACCTGCTGTGCCGCGCGCTGGTGGAGGTGCGGGACGGATCGCGCGAGCTGATCCCGGCGCTGGCGGAGTACGAGCGGGGGGTCTGTGCGCGCGGTGCGGAGTCGCTGCGGCAGGCGATGGACACCTTCGGCTCCTTCGACAAGCTGCGCACCGGCGCCGCCTGACCGCCTCAGGTGTGCTTCTCACCCCAGCGGCGCAGCGCGCGCAGCACCGGCCCCAGGTCCTGCCCGGCCTCGGTGAGCAGGTACTCGTCCCTCGGCGGGTGCTCGTGGTAGCGGCTGCGCCGCAGCACGCCCACCTTCTCCAGCTTGCGCAGCCTGGCGGTGAGCATCTCCCGGGGCGCCCCGGTGTTGGCGCGGATGTCGCTGAACCGGTGCACCCCGAGCGCGACCTCACGGATGATCAGCAACGACCAGCGGTCGCCGACGGCGGCCAGCGCGTCGGCGATCTTGCATGGTCTCGGACCGGCCGGCCTCGTCGATCCGCTTGCCGAACTCACGCTCGGACGATAACACCGCAAATGCGGCCGTACACCGGCCGTTTGGGCAGCTCTCATGGGGTGGGCGGGAGCAGGGCGGCGAACCCGTCCAGCAGCCGGGCCAGGCCGAACTCGAACAGGTCGTCCAGCGTCACGCTCAGCTCCGGCGCGGCGGTGATACTGGTGAGCATCGGCATCGGGTACCTGCGCAGGATGTCGTCGAACACGGTGTTGCGTGCCTCCAGCCACTGCTCCGCGCTCTGGCCGGTGTCGCGGACGGCGGCGTTCTCGATCTCCACGTTGACCGCGAGCCCGGCGCTGAAGCCGTGCATGGTGACGGCGACGTGCAGCATCGTCTGGCCGTCGAGACCGAGGCCGTCCAGGGCGCGAAGGACCCACTCGGTGTGCAGCATGGCGTGCGGTGTCGGCTGCGGGCGGGTGAGCGAGACGGCCGTGGCCAGCCACGGATGGCGCCGGTAGAGCGACCATTCGGCGCGGCCGGCCAGCTCCAGGCAGGCCCGCCAGCCTTGCGGCGGCGGTTCGGGGAGTGGCGCGTCGCGGAACACCGTGTCGTACATCCCGCCCAGCAGCGCGTCCTTGCCGGCCAGGTGCCGGTACAGCGACATGGTGGGCACCCCGAGCTCGGTGGCGATCCGGCGCATGGACAGCCCGCTCAGGCCGTCGGCGTCGGCGATCTCGATGGCGAGGCGGATGATGCGCTCGGCGGTGACGTCTTGCTTGGGAGGTGTGCTGGGACGCGCGACTCGGTGTGGTGAGAGCCCCGACTCGCGGGCCGTTACGAGCGTGCCGCGGCCGGGTTGGGGGTGGACCAGGCCTCGTTCGCGGAGGCGGGCCAGGGCTTTGGTTGCGGTGGCCATGGCCACGCCCCAGGTCTGGGTGATCTCTCGGGTGGACGGGACCCGGTCGCCCGCGCGGAGTTCGCCGGCGTCGATGCGGGCGGCCAGCTCGTCGGCGATCCGGACGAATGGGGGCTTCGGCATCCTGCCTCCGGGGTGTACTAGTGCGGGCGTCAGCCGTCCCGCATGTCAGAACTAGTGTACTAGTGCGAGCTATCGATTCGCCTTGTCGTACGCTGGGTAGTGCACTTATACAGTGTATATGCGGAATCGTGAGGTGCTGATCTCCGGCGGTAGCGTCGCCGGCCCCGCGCTGGCCTTCTGGCTGCGCCGGTACGGGTTCACAACGACGATCGTGGAGCGCGCGCCCGCGCCGCGAACCGGAGGCCAGGCGATCGACATCAGGGGCGCGGCGATCGACGTGGTGCGGTGGATGGGCCTGCTGGAGCGGGTGCGCGCGGCCGGCACGGCGATGCGTGGCATGTCGTTCGTGGACGCCGGCGGGCGTCCGCTGGTCAGCCTCACCGAGCTGACCCTGACCGGCGGGGCCACGGACGGGCCGGACATCGAGGTGATGCGCGACGAGCTGGTCGAGCTGCTCTACGGCGCGACCAGGGACGACACCGAGTACCTGTTCGACGACTCGATCACCGCGCTGCGCGACGGGCCGGACGGGGTGTACGTCGACTTCGAGCGGGGTGGCAGCCGGCGGTTCGACATGGTGATCGGCGCGGACGGCCAGCACTCCCGGGTGCGGGCGCTGGCCTTCGGGCCGGAGGAGCGGTTCCTGCGCCACCTCGGCATGGCGATCTCGGTGTTCAGCGCGCCGAACCTGCTCGGGCTGGACAGGTGGCAGGAGTTCCACCTGGCCGAGCGCAAGGTCGTCGGGGCGTACAGCGCCCGGCGCAACACCCAGTCACGGATCATGTTCGGGTTCTCCGTCGAGCCGGGCGAGGTCGACCTGCGCGACCCCGACCAGCAGCGGCGGCTGATCGCGCGGCGGTTCGCCGGCGTCGGCTGGCGCACGCCGGAGTTCCTGGACGCGATGTGGGCCGCGCCGGACTTCTACCTGGACGCGATGAGCCAGGTGCGGCTGCCTCGGTGGTCGTCGGGGCGGATCGGGCTGGTCGGCGACGCGGCGTACGGCCCGTCCCCGCTGTCCGGCCAGGGCACCAGCCTGGCGCTGGTCGGGGCGTACGTGCTGGCCGGCGAGCTGGCCTCGGCGGGAGACGGGAACCACGCGCGGGGCTTCGAGCGGTACCAGGAGCGGATGGCCGGCTTCGTGGAGGCCAACCAGGCGCTCGCGCTGAGCGCGGCGAAACGCAAGGGCACCCGGTTCGGCAACTGGTGCGCGATCCAGGTGATGCGCGCGATGAGCCGGCTGCCGTTCCGGCGTCAGCTGGTCGCGTTGTCGATGCGTCCGCTGCGCAGGGCCGCCGACGGCATCGAGCTGCCGGACTACTGGGGCGCGCGGTCAGGGCTCGTCGACCAGGCCGGCGTCGTGGACCAGTAGGGCGATCTGGACGCGGTTGTTCAGGTCGAGCTTGGTGAGGATGCGGGAGATGTGCGTCTTCACCGTCGGCACGCTCAGGTAGAGCGCGCGGCCGATGTCGATGTTCGGCTTGCCCTCGCCGACCCGCACCGCGATGTCCCGCTCGCGGTCGGTGAGCAGCGCCAGCCGTTGGCGGGCGCGGTCGCGGCGCCGGTCGCGGTCGGACTCGGCGACCCGGGACATCAGCCGCCTGGTCACCGAGGGGGAGAGCACCGGCTGGCCGTCCGCGACCCGCAGCACGGCGGTCACGATCTCGGCCGGCGGGGTGTCCTTGAGCAGGAACCCCGCCGCGCCGGCCCGCAGCGCGCGCAGCACGTGCTCGTCGGCGTCGAAGGTGGTCAGGATGATCACCTCGGGGGCGTCGGGGCGGGCGCGCAGCCGTTCGGTGGCGGTCAGCCCGTCGGTGCCGGGCATCCGGATGTCCATCAGCACCACGTCCGGGCGGTGCCCGGCGACCAGGTCGGGCACCTCGGCGCCGTCGCCGGCCTCGGCCACGATGCTCAGCTCGGCCGCGCCGGCGAGCATCATGGTCAGCCCGGCGCGCAGCAGCGGGTCGTCGTCCACCAGCAGCACCCGCACCGGCGCCCGGTCGTCGTCGGTCACGGCGTCATCCTTCACCGGGCCACGGTAGCCAGGCCCACAGCCGCCAGCGGGCGCCGTGCTGGTACGCCAGGTAGCCGCCGGCCAGCGCGGTCCGCTCGGCGAGGCCGATCAGGCCCAGCCCGGACCCCGGCGACGGGCCGGCACCGGCCGGCAGCGTGTTGCACACCTCCACGTTCAGCCCGTGCCCCGGCGCGCCGTCCACGTACGCGGTGACCTCGGCGCCCGGCGCGTGCTTGCGGGCGTTCGTGAGCGCCTCCTGCACGATCCGGTACACCGTGCGGCCCAGGCCCTCCGGAACCTCGCCGCCGTCGATGCCGCCGTCGATCCGGGTGCGCAGCGTGACCGGCATGCCGCCGGCGCGCGACTCGGCGACCAGGTCGTCCAGGTCGGCGAAGGTGGGCTGGGGCAGCTCGTTGACCGGCGCGCGCAGCACGCCGATCACCACCCGCAGGTCCTGCAGCGCCTGGTGCGCGCTCGCCCTGATCACCGAGGCGGCGTTCGCGATCTCCTCGCGGCTGGCGTCGCGGCGGTACTCCAGGGCGCCGGCCTGCACGCTGAGCAGCGACAACCGGTGCCCGAGCACGTCGTGCATCTCGCGCGCGATCTGCTCGCGGGCCTGCGCCTGGGCGTGCTCGGCCCACAGCGCCGCCTCCGACTCCGCGCGCGCCGCCCGCTCCCGCAGCGAGGCCAGCAACTGCCGGCGGTGGCGCACCGCCAAACCCCAGCCGAGCACCGCGAACGTCACCGCCGAGCTGAACAGCAACAGGAACCACAGCGGCAGCCCGGGCTCCGGGCGGAACATGGCGAACGGCACGATGGTGGCCACCCCGAGCACCGCCAGCGGCACCGACCGCCGGGGCGGCCGGTTCGCCGCGACGGTGAACAACGCCACCGCCGACGCGCCGCCCGCGGTCTCGGACACCGCGGTGGCCAGGAGCGTCGCCACCGCCACCCGGATCGGCCAGCGCCGCCGCAGCCACAGCGCGACGCAGCTCAGCGCGCCGAGCACCTGGTCGAGCGCGAGCATCCACTCCGCGACGAGGGCCTCGTGGATGCGCAGCGCGGACAGCAGCCCGCCGAAGCCGGCCGCGAACACGAACGCGGCGATGTCCACCGCCCAGTCGTGCCCGGTGCGCCGTGCCCGCCCGCTGGCCTCGCTCACGGCCGCGAACCTACCTCCGCACGGCCCGTACCCAAGCCCACCGCCCGTACCTTCAACCCGAAGTCGCCGCCGCCGATACCTTCGTCGACGCCCCCCGGCCGTCCGGCCGACGCGCCCGACGATCATCGACGGCTACCGTCGGCCAGATGCGCGTACTGCTGCGGGTGCTGGGCGTGCTCATGGTGCTGCAGGGCGCCGGCGGGGTCGTCGACCACCTGGGCGGGAGCCATTGGCTCGGCCCGTTCCTGATCAACCGGACCGGGCTGTTCGACGGCTACGAGCTGTACGCGAACCTGGTGCTCGGTGCGCTCGGGGTCGCCGTCGTCGCGGCGGCATCCTCGGCGGCCGGCAAACCCATGAAATAGCGCATATATGTCTCGGTGTTGTCGGCGGTATGTGGTCGACTCAGCCCGTGAGCCCGTCGAGCAGCCCGTCGAGCAGCAAAGCCCTGACCGTGTCGCGCCGGTTGTTGCTGGTGCACGCCCACCCCGACGACGAAGCCATCCCGACCGGGGCCACCATGGCCCGCTACGCCGCCGAGGGCGTGCCGGTCACCCTGGTGACCTGCACCAGGGGCGAGCACGGCGAGGTCGTCACCGATGACCTGGCCTACCTGCGCACCGCCGACCCCGACGAGCTGGGCAAGCACCGGGAGGGCGAGCTGGCCGCCGCGCTGGCCGAGCTGGGGGTGCACCGCCACGCCTTCCTCGGCGGCGCCGGGCGGTGGTGGGACAGCGGCATGGCCGGCACGCCGGAGAACGAGGACCCGAGGGCGTTCGCCCGCGCGGACCTGGCCGAGGCGGTGCGCGCGCTGGTCGAGGTGCTGCGCGCCGAGCGGCCCACGGTGGTCGTCACCGACAACGAGAACGGCAGCTACGGCCACCCGGACCACATCCAGGCGCACCGGGTGACGATGGCCGCGCTGGGTCCGGCCGCCGACCCCGGCTACGCCCCCGAGCTGGGCGAGCCGTGGCGGGTGCGGAAGGTCTACTGGACGGCGATCCCGCGCGCCGCCGTGCTCCGGATGGCCGAGGAGATCGGGTTCGAGATCGCCGAGGACATGCCTGGCGTGCCCGACGAGGCGATCGCCGCGCGGATCGACGGGCGCGACTACCTGCCCGCCAAGATCGCCGCACTGGGCGCGCACCGCAGCCAGGTGAATCTGGACGAGGGGTTCTTCGCCGACCTGGTCAAGCGCGAGGAGTTCGGGCTGGAGCACTTCCAGCTGGCGCGCGGTGAGCGCGGTCCCGCCGGTCGGGGGTCCGAGCATGGTTGGGAGGACGACCTGTTCGCCGGGCTCTCCCGGGAGTGAACGACGAGGGCCGTCAACCGCGGCTGCCCCGTGAGGTCTGGGTACTGGTCGGGGCGGCGTTCCTGGTCGCTGTCGGGTTCGGGCTGGTGGCGCCCGCGCTGCCCACGTTCGCCCGCAGCTTCGACGTCGGGATCACCGCCGCCAGCCTGGTGATCAGCGCGTTCGCCGTGTTCCGGCTGGGGTTCGCACCGGTCAGCGGCCGGTTGGTGAACAAGCTCGGGGAGCGGCGGGTGTTCCTGCTCGGGCTGGCCGTGGTGGCCGCGTCCACCGGCGCCTGCGCGCTGGCGCAGAGCTACTGGCAGCTGCTGCTGTTCCGGGCGCTGGGCGGGGTCGGGTCGACGATGTTCTCGGTGTCGTCGATGTCGCTGCTGTTCCGGATGGCGCCGCCGGGGGCGCGGGCCAGGGCGTCCGGGGTGTGGTCGGTCGGGTTCCTGCTCGGCACGGTGACCGGGCCGCTGGTCGGCGGCGGGCTGGTCGCGGTGAGCCTGCGCGCGCCGTTCGTGGTGTACGCGGTCGCGCTGGTGGTCACCGCCGTGGTCACCGGGCTGCTGCTGCGCCGTTCCGCGCCGGCCGGGCCGGACCCGGACGGGGACGGCTCACGGCGCTCCGAGCTGCGCGACGCGCTGCGTCACCCCAGCTACCGGGCCGCGCTGCTGGCCAACTTCGCCAACGGCTGGGCGGTGTTCGGCGTGCGGGTCTCGCTGGTGCCGCTGTTCGTCGTGGAGGCGCTGCGGCAGGCGCCGAGCTGGGCCGGCCTGGCGCTGACCGTGTTCGCCGCCGGCAACGGCGCGGCGCTGCTGGTGGCCGGGCGCTGGGCGGACCGCGGTGGCCGCAAGCCGCCGCTGCTGGTCGGGCTGGTGCTCACCGCCGTGTTCACCGCCTGGCTGGGGTTCACCGACTCGCTGGCGTTGTTCCTGGTCGCCGCGCTGGCCGGCGGGATCGGCAGCGGCCTGCTCTCGCCGTCGATGAACGCCTCGGTGGCCGACGTGATCGGCCCGAAGGGGCGCGGCGGGCCCGTGCTCGCCGGCTTCCAGATGGTCTCGGACCTCGGCTCCATCATCGGGCCCGTGGTGGCGGGCGCCGTCGCCGAGGCATCCTCCTACGGCGCCGCGTTCGCGCTGACCGGCGCGATACCGCTGCTCGCCCTCGCCGCCTGGCTTCGCGCGCCCGAAACCCTCCCCACCCGGGTTCGCTAGCCGGTGACGGTGACGCCGATGGCGAGGCCGACCAGGTAGGTGGCGCCGGCCGCGATCACGCCGAAGGCGAGCTGGCGCAGGCCGTTGCGCCACCACCGGCGGGCGGTGAACCGGGCCACCACCGCGCCCGCGGCGAACAGCCCGACCCCGCCGACCGCGAGCCCGGCCAGCAGCGAGCGCAGCCCGAACAGGTACGGCAGCAGCGGGAACAGGGCGCCCACCGCGAAGCAGAAGAACGACGACACGGCCGCCGTCCACGGCGAGGGCTGCTCGTCCGGGTCCACCCCCAGCTCGGCGCTGATGTGCTCCTTGACCGCCAGCTCGGGGTTGCGGTGCACCTCCTCGGCGAGCCGGTCGGAGGTGTCGTCGGACAGGCCCATCTTGCGGTACATCTGGGCCAGCTCGGCCTGCTCGGCGTCCGGGTGCCGGCGCAGCTCCTCGCGCTCCACGGCCACCTCGGCGCGAACCGCCCTGTTCTGCGTGTCCACCGACGCGAACTCGCCGAGCGCCATGGAGAACGCCCCGGCGACCAGGCCGGCCATGCCGGTCAGCACGATCACCTTCGGCGGCGCCCCGCCACCGCCGACGCCCGCGACCAGGCCGATGTTCGTCACCAGCCCGTCCATTGCGCCGAACACCGCCGGCCGCAGCCACCCGCCGGACACGTCGTGGTGCGTGTGCCCGATCTCGTCCGGCCCGTGCGCCACCGCGGTCGGGTTGTCCCCGCTCATCCGCCACCTCCGACCATCCATTCTGCCGGCCGCGGATACTCTGCGTGGGTGACGACGATCGCGGAACGCGCGGGAAAGACGCGACCCGGTCGGCTGGATGTGGCCGGCACCGTGGTCCGGCTGGGGCTCGCCGCCGTGTGGTTCGCCTCCGGGGTGATCAAGGCGGCCGACGCCGACCAGACCTGGGCCGCCGTGCACGCCTACCAGGTGCTGCCCGACGCGCTGGTCGACCCGGTGGCCACGCTGCTGCCGTGGTTCGAGCTGGCGCTCGGGTTGTTGCTGCTGCTCGGGGTGGGGACCCGGCTGGTCGCGGTGCTCTCCGGCGTGGTGTTGGTGCTGTTCATGGCCGGCGTGGCGCAGGCGTGGGCGCGCGGGCTGAGCATCGACTGCGGGTGCTTCGGCGGCGGCGGTGAGGTTGCCCCAGGTGACACCAGCTACGGTACGGAACTGCTGCGAGACACCGGGTTCCTCGCGCTCGCGGTCTGGCTGATCATTCGTCCGCGCACCTGGCTGGCGCTGGACGGCGTACTGGCTCCGGACGACGACGGCTCGTCGCCGGGTGGAGGAGGTTCGTAGAGGTGGCTGGGACTACCAAGAGCGGCAGCCGCAACGTGCTTTACATCGTGATCGGTGTGATCGTCGTCGCCGCGCTGGTCGGCTGGGCGATCGCGATGTTCCGAGGCGGCGGCTCTGGCACGAGCACCGCCGGCAACTACCCGGTCGCGCTGGAGGGCGCCGTGGTGGTCGCCGGCAAGAAGGCCCCGAACACCGTGGACGTCTACGAGGACCTGCTCTGCCCGATCTGCGGCCGGTTCGAGTCCAGCTACGGCGGCGACCTGACCAAGGCGATCAACGACGGCAAGATCCAGGTCAGGTATCACCCGGTGGCCATCCTGAACCGCCTGACCACCCCGCCCGGCTACTCCCAGCGCGCCGCGAACGCGGTGGTCTGCTCGGCCGAGGCCGGCGTGTTCAGCGCCTACCACGAGAAGCTCTACGCCGAGCAGCCCAAGGAGCGCTCGGCCGGCTACACCGACCAGCAGCTGATCGAGATGGCACAACAGGTCAAGGCGCCGGCGAGCTTCGCCCAGTGCGTGACGTCCAGCAAGCACCTGCGGGCGGTCCAGGTGGAGACCCAGCGGGCCGGCGGCGACGCCTCGCTGCGCGCGCCCGGTCGGGACAGCTTCGGCACCCCGACGATCATGGTGAACGGCAAGCGCGCCGACCTCGGCGACGACAACTGGCTGAAGAACATCACCAAGTAGTTCGTTAGAAGAGTCCGCGCAGCGGCTCGGGCACCTGCTCGCCCTCGCCGACGCGCAGCAGCCGCCGCGCCTTGCCCACCTCGGTGCGCGGCACGGTGCCCGGCTCGACCACCCACACCTGGCAGCCGACGCCGAGCCGCTCGCGCAGCGCTCCGGTCAGCTCCGCGCGCAGCGGCTCGGCGTCGAACGGGGTGGACATCGGCTCCACGGCCACCCGCAGCTCGGCGCGCGCCGGCTCCCGCCGGTCCTCCACGATCAGGTAGTGCGGGCTGACCCTCTCGTCCGCGAGCAGCACCGCCTCGATCTCGGTCGGGAACACGTTCACCCCGCGCACGACCAGCATGTCGTCGCGGCGCCCGAGCAGCTTGCTCATCCGGCGCAGCGTGCGCGGCGAACCCGGCGCCGGGCCGGCCAGCGTGGCGATGTCACCGCTGCGGTAGCGCAGCAGCGGCATCCCGGTCTTGGTCAGCGTGCTGAACACCAGCTCGCCCGGGGTGCCGTCCGGGACAGGGTTGCCGTCGGAGTCGATGGCCTCCACGTAGAAGTGGTCCTCGGCGACGTTGAGCATCCCCGCCGAGTCGAGCGACTCGCAGGCCACCCCCGGGCCGACGATCTCGGACAGCCCGTAGATGTCCAGCGCGCGCAGCCCGAGCAGCGCCTCGATCTGCGTTCGCATCCCCTCGGTCCATGGTTCGGCGCCGAACACGCCCGCTCGGAGTGACAGCTCGTCCGGGTGCGTGCCCGCCGCGCGCAGCGCCTCGCCGAGGTAGATCGCGTACGACGGGGTGCAGCACAGGATGTCCGGGCGTAGGTCGGCCAGCATCCGCAGCTGCCGGTCGGTCATCCCGGCGGACAGCGGCAGCACCGTGGCGCCCAGCCGCATCCCGCCGTGGTGCATCCCCTGCCCGCCGGTGAACAGCCCGTACCCGTACGCCACCTGGATGACGCTGGACCGGTTCGCCCCCGCGCCGCCGAGCGCGCGCGCCATCACCTCCGCCCAGATCGACACGTCCACCGCCGTGTACGGCACCAGCGACGGCCGCCCGCTGGTGCCCGACGAGCCGTGCAGGCACACCACGTCCTCGCGCGGCACCGCGATCAGCCCCCACGGGTAGTGCTCCCACAGGTCCGCCTTCGCCACCGTGGGCAGCTTCGCCAGCTCGTCCAGCGAGACGCCCGCGCCTGCGGTGACACCGGCCGCCCGCAACCGCTCCGCCTGCACGCCGTTCGCCGCCAGCAGCCGGTCCACCAGCTCCCGCAGCCGCCGTTCCTGCAGCTCACGCCGCTGTTCAGGCGGACACCCCTCGGCGTCGGGGTCGACCAGCGGCGGCGGGGAGGGGGCGTCGATGCTCACGGGGGGTGAGCGTATAGCGAACGGCCGGCCAAGTGGCCCCCCAAAGTCCGGGCGGCCGGTAGCCTGGGGTAGGTTGGTCACCAACGGGGCTGTGGCGCAGCTGGTAGCGCATCACACTGGCAGTGTGAGGGTCAGGGGTTCGAGTCCCCTCAGCTCCACCCTCTGGGGTTCTGTGTCTGCGGAGAGCGCAGACCGGGTCGGGTTCATGATGTTGGGGGGTCGAACCCCCCAAGCCCCCCACGGTGCGAGCTCCTCTTGACTCGGCGTGGTTGCGTTGGGTTTTGACTAGCGTCGGTGCTGGGTGCGGTGGGCGCCTATGGCTATGCCGATGATGGTGCAGGGGTTGGGGCCGTGGTTGCGCCAGGCGTGGCGGGTGCCGTTTTGGATGACGACGTCGCCTGCTCGTAGTTCGGTCTGGTCGCCGTCGTCCAGGTCCAGGGTGACTTCGCCGGAGATGACGACTACGTAGTCGATGCTGTCGGTGGTGTGCATGCCGGGGGTGTCGGGTTCCATTGCGGCCATTGCGCCCGGCATTTGCTGCTCCAGCTCGGCCAGGGCTTTGGCCGTGTCGAGGGTCGGAGGGGGGAGTGGGTTGCCTGGGGGGATTACGTTGATCATGAAGCGGGAGCCGTCTGGGGGTGGGAAGTAGGCCTCGGCGGGGGGTGGGGAGCCGTCGTTGGGGAAGGTGGGGTGGTCGTCGCGGCCCCATAGGCGGTAGGCGGCGTAGCCGGGCAGCAGGTCGGAGGTGATGGGCTCGACGTGGCTGTCGTCGACGACGTGGGCCTTGCCGTGGGGGTCGTGGCCGGTGACCACTCGGCGGACGTTCTGGCGCTGCATTGATCGCTCCTGGATACTGTGGCGTATTGATACGCTGGCGTATTGATACGGTAGCGTATCTTGCGGGTGGAAGGAGCGTCAATACGGTGGCGTATCTTGTTGCGGGTGGTGAGGGAGTCGGCGCGGTTGTCCGCCCGGGACTGGGCGCGGGCGGCGTTGAAGGCGATCGCGGCGGGTGGGTTGGTCGCGGTGGCGGTTGAGCCGTTGGCGCGGACGCTTGGGGTGACCAAGGGCAGCTTTTATGCGCACTACCGGAACCGGGACGAGCTGATTGCGGCGGCGCTCGACGAGTGGGTGCGGGGGCATGGTGAGGAGGGGCTCGCGGAGTTCGCCGCGATCACCGATCCGGAACGGCGGTTGCGCGAGCTGCTCACCACGGTGGTGCATGCCGTTCAGCCGTTGGCGCCGTCGGTGCACCTGAGCCTGCTCGGTGACCGCAACGACCCTCGGGTCAGGGACGCGGTTCGACGGGTCGACCGGGCACGGCTGGAGCTGTTGGCTCGGACCTATCGGGAGCTCGGGCTGTCGCCGGAGCGGGCGGAGTCTCGGGCGCGGGTGGCCTACGCGGCCATCCTCGGGCTGTTGCACCTGGCGCAGACCGATACGGAGGCCCCACGTTCGGATGCGCTCGCCGATGAGGCGGCCGCGGTCTTCTTGTCGTCATGACGCCGGTCAGGGGCGTCGACGGGCCGAGTTGCGTTTGACCAGCACGATGATCGTCGTGGCGACGGCGAGGGTGAGGCCGAGCAGCGGTAGGAGGATCAGCGTCGGCAGTACCGCGCCGAGGTGAGGGTTCGTCCCGACGCCGAAGCGGAGGGGGCGCTCGCTCTCGCAGGTCACCTGGTACTCGCCCGGTGTCGGGACGCGGATGTGGCTGATCAGCTCCCACTCGACGCCGCCGAGGCTGACCGACTGTTTGACGGTGGGCTTGACCAGCGGCTCCCAGCCCGGGGGCGCCGGCGACCGGCTGAACATCTGGCAGCTGAACCGGCTGGTCTGGTCGCCGGTGGCGTAGAGGGCCGGACTGTTCGCCGGGTCGAGGGTGACGGTGGCCCGTTCGCCGCCGGCGAAGGTCGTGGTCGGAACCGCGCTCGTGATGGTGCCGACGAAGGTGATGATCGCGACCACCACCAGCGCGACGCACAGCACCCAGCTCAAGACGATCCACAACAGGTGCGGACCGTGCTTTCGCGGGGCCGGGACGTACGCGGGGATCGGTGGGTTGAAAGCCGGGTCCGGTGCGGATGGATACATCGCTCCCCCAGTGGTTTCGGCAACCCATTGCTCGGGTTGACGAGGGGGACGATCCTGGCGATCGCTGTCCGGTTGGGTCGTGTTCATATGAGCTGGGTCACGTGAGGGGAAATGGTCTCTTCGTCACTAGTGTGAGCGCATGGGTTCGCAGGTGCCTGTGTGGATTCCGATTCTGGTGGCCTTTTTTGGTCTGAGTGGTGTGGTTGTGACGCAGGTTCTGGCCAGTCGGCGTGAAGCCAGGCGGCTGCGGGAGGAGTCGGAGCGGGAGGAGCGGCGCTGGCGGCGGGAACGGGACGCGCGGACGTACGAAGCCCGCTCGGCGGCGTACGCGCAGCTGGTCAGCGCGTTCGAGGCGTTCGACATGGCGATGTATTCGGCGAGGCTGGCGCGGTTGCGTGGGCTTGATCTTGATCCGGCGGACGTGGCCGAGCTGCGCGAGGTGCGCGGCAAGGTCCGGGAGTCGTTCGGGCCGGCCGTCCTTCTCGCGCCGGAGGAGGTCCGCCGGCTGATCCAAGAAGCGGGCGAGCCGCGGTTTCGTCATGTCGAGGCATTGCTCGCCACGGACGCCGACAAAGGCGCGCTCCGTTCCGAATGGGACGAAGGACAACGCCAGTACCGGTTGCTGCGACGCCACATGCGGATCGATCTGGGGCTGGATGCCGAGGCCGTCGAGGACATCGACCGGGACAGCGCTGCCAGGCGTGCGAAATGGGCGTAGCGACTAAACGATCATGATGATGGCCATGGCGGTGCCGCCTATTGCGGGGAAGAGCAGGAGGAAGTGGTAGGCCACGGCCAGGTATGCGATGGCGCGGGCCACGCCTTTCTTTGCGCCCCGGCGGCGCAGGTCGAGGAAGGAGGTCGCCGAGCTTGTGGGGCCGTGGGCCTCGGCGGGGGCGAGGATCCACAGGAACGGGGCGGTGAGCGTGAGGCCGATGAACAGGACCACGATCGTGACGGTCGGCCAGCCGGCGCTGTGGGTGATCGACGCGAGCAGGCCGAACACCGCGAGCACCGCGACCAGCGCGAGGAAGTAGGCGGTGATCACGCCGATGGCGCGCGGGACGGAGCCCCGGGCGGCGCGGGCGAGGCGGGCCAGTACTCGCTTCTCGTTGCGGAAGCCGACGTAGAGGCTCCACACGGCTATCGCGACCAGCAGGGTCGCGCGTAGCCACATCGGCACGCCTGGCCTCCCCACACTCGTGTCATCCGGGCTGGCCGACAGTGTCTCGGGAATGGGGCCTCGGCGCTGGGTGGGCGGCCGGGCGTTCCGCGGCGCATCCTTGACATCGCTCGCGGTGTGGCGTCTATTCTGGCTGAACTGCAAAAGTGCATTTTGCAATGCAAAAGTCAGGGTGTGTGGATGGCTTCTGAAGCGCGGGGCAGGGTTCGTTGGGCGATCGCGCTCATGCTGGGCGTGGGCGTGCTCATCAACTATTTCGACCGGGTCAACCTGTCGGTGGCCGCGCCGGGGTTGCGGCAGGACTTCGGGCTCTCGCCGGCGGAGCTGGGGATCCTGTTCTCCTCGTTCGCCTGGTCGTACGGGCTGATGCAGATCCCGATGGGGTTGCTCATGGACCGCATCGGGGTGCGCTGGCTGATGCGGCTGACCACCGTGCTGTGGTCGGTGGCCACGTTCATGACGGCGGCGGTCAGCGGGCTCGGGCTGGTCATGCTGTCGCGGATCCTGCTCGGCATCTCCGAGGCGCCGGCGCTGGTGTCCTCGCAGAAGGCCACCGGGTACTGGTTTCCCAGGCACGAGCGGGGGCTGTGTACGGCGATGTTCGACGGCGCCGCCAAGTTCTCCAACGTCGTCGGCGTGCCGTTGATGTCGGTGCTGGTGGTGGGCTGGGGCTGGCGGTCGGCGTTCGTGGTGTGCGGCGTGGTGAGCGTGCTGTTCGCCGTCGCGTTCTGGGTGTTCTACCGGAACCCGCGCGACATGCACCGGGCCGGGAAGCTGTCCGACGGCGAGCTGCGCTACATCACCGAGGGCGGCGCGCAGGACGAGACGGTGGTGCCGCCGAACCAGGTGTCGAACCTCGGCTACCTGCTGCGCCAGCGCAAGGTGTGGGGGCTCTCGCTCGGGTTCGCCTGCTACGGCTACGCGTTCTTCATGCTGTTGACCTGGCTGCCCAGCTACCTGGTCGACCAGATGCACATGACGGTGCTCAAGGGCGGGCTCTACACCGCCGTGCCGTGGCTGGTGGCCACCGCGGCGGACGTGCTGGTGGGCGGGCTGCTGGTGGACAAGCTGATCGCGCGCGGGCACGACGCGAACCGGGTGCGCAAGGCGGTGCTCATCGGCGGCATGGTGATGGGGCTGTGCGTGCTGTTCGCCGCGACCACCGACAACGCCGTCGCCGCCGTGACCTGGATCTCGCTGGGGCTCGGCGGGCTGTCCGCGTCCGCGCCGGTCGGTTCCAGCTGCGTCGCGCTGATCGCGCCGGAGGGCAGCGTCGGCGGGGTGGGCGGCATCCTGAACTTCACCAACCAGGTGTTCGCCTCGGCCGCGCCGATCGTCACCGGGTTCCTGGTCGCCGCGACCGGAAGCTTCGCGCCAGGGTTCGTCGCGGCCGCGATCATGATCGCGATCGGGATCGTCTGCTACCTGGTGCTGCTGGGCAACATCGAGCAGCTGCCGGCCAGGGCGGCGGTGGCCGGGCGCGGGGCGGTGGCCGGTGGTTGAGAACGTGTACGAGCTGGGGCACCTGACCCGTGAGGACGTCGCGCGCATCGCGCCGGACGCACTGCTCGCGCTGCCGGTCGGCTCGATCGAACAGCACGGGCCGGACCTGCCGCTGCTGACCGACTCCATGCTGGTGGACACGGTGCTGCGCCGCGCCGCCGCACGGGCCGCGACCGCCAGCGCGCTGGTGCTGGCCCCGCCGGTGTACTACGGCAACTCGCAGCACCACCTGTTCGCCTGCGCGGCCTCGGTCCGCCCCGAGACGCTGGCCGCCGTGCTCCGCGACCTGATCTCGTCCCTGTACGAAAGCGGGTTCCGGCGGTTCGTGCTGGTCAACGGGCATGGCGGGAACGACGAGACGGTCAGGGCGGTGACCAAGCAGGTCGTGCTGTCGCTGCCGATCGCGGTGGCGAGCTGCAACTACTGGGACGTGGCCCCGGGCGGCGCGTCGGAACCGGTGCCGGACGGGGCGCACGTGCCCGGCCACGCCGGCTGGTGGGAGGCGAGCCTGGCGCTCGCGGTCCGCCCGGAGCTGGTCCGCACCGACCGGCACACCACCGCCCCGCTCGGCCCGCCGGCGCTGCACGCGCGCGGCGAGCCGGCCGGGCTGAACATGCAGCGGCACGGCGAGTGGGCGCGCAGCGGCGGCACCACCGACCCGACGGCCGGGGCGAGCGCCGACGCCGGGGAACGGCTGCTGGCCGAACGGGTCGCCGCGGTGGCGGGAGCATTGCGCGCATTCGACGAGGCCACCCTGTGAAGATCGACGATCTGACGGTGTGGACGGTGAACGTGCCGTACAACCGGCCGTTCACCAGCTCGTTCGAGGTGCGGGCAGGGACTACGCGCACGGTGGTGCGGCTGCGGACCGACGACGGGCTGGAGGGCTGGGGCGAGACCATGCACGGCCGGCCGGTCGCCGCCATTGTCGAGCGGATCTTCCCGCGACTGCGCGGGGTGGACCCGTTCGCGCTGGAGCGCTCGGCGCAGGAGCTCCACATGGTGCCGTACTTCCACGGTTACCTGGGGGCCGCCGCGCTGGCCGCGGTGGACATGGCCCGCTGGGACCTGATCGGCAAGGCCACCGGGCAGCCGATCGCCAACCTCATCGGCGGCGCCATGGCCGACCGCGTCGAGGTGACCACCGTCCTCACCCCCGGCCTGGTCGGCGACCCGTCCGGCGCCCACGAGCTGGCCGACGCGCTGCTCGACGAGATCGCGCGGGTGCGCGCCACCGACGGCGGCCGGGTGTTCAAGATCAAGGGATCCACGGACGTCGAGCACGACGCGCGGCTGCTCGAACGCATCCGGGCCGGCCAGCCGGACATCGCGCTGCGGGTGGACCCGAACGCGCACTGGACTGTGCCGCGCACTCTCGAGTTCGGCCGGCGTCTGGAGGCGGTCGGGCTGGAGTACCTGGAGGATCCGGTCGCCGGGCTGGAAGCCATGGCGGCGGTGCGGGCGCGGGTGAACATCCCGCTGTGCACGAACATGTGCGTGATCGAGTTCGACGACTTCGCCCCGGCCGTGCGGCTCGGCGCGGTGGACGTGGTGCACGGCGACGTGCACCGCTGGGGCGGCATCGCGCCGACCAAGCGCCTGGCCGGCCTGTGCCAGACGTTCGGGTACGGGATGAACCTGCACAGCGGCGGCGAGGTCGGCATCTCCACGTCCGTGCACCTGCAGTTCGCCGCGACCACGCCGGCCATCGGCTACGCCATCGACACCGTGTACCAGTACCTGACCGGCGACATCATCACCGCGCCGTTCACCATCACCGACGGGCGCATGACACTGCCGACCGGGCCGGGGATCGGTGTCGAGGTAGATCTCGATGCGCTGGACGCCGCCGCCCGGCGCAACGAGCGCGAGGGCGACCTGCTGCTCTAGCCAGCCCCATTAGGGCTACCGAGCCGTGCTGTCAGTAACGGACCGGGCACGGTCCGCCACTCCACCGGGCCACCGCCCTGGCTGACCTGGGTAACCTGCTGCCGACGGCCGTCGACGCTGAGGGAGCACATCTATGAGCTTGAGTGACTACCTTGCCCAGCGATGGCCCCGAATCGTCCTGTTGTTCGTCCAGCATGCCGAGGTGGTGTTGATCGCCGTCGGCATCGCCACCGTGATCGGCGTCGGGCTCGGCGTCGCGCTGGAAGGCTATCCGAGGGTCAACCGTTTCGTGGTCAACCTGACCGGGTCGTTGCTGACGATCCCGTCGCTGGCGCTGTTCGGGCTGCTCATCCCGTTGCTCGGGCTGGGGCTGGGGCCGACGATCACCGCGCTGGTGGTGTACGCGATCTTTCCGATCCTGCGCAACACGCTGGCCGGGCTGGAGTCGGTGCCCGGCGCGGTGACGGACGCGGCGATGGGCATCGGGCTCAGCGGCGGCGGGCGGCTGCGGCTGGTGCGGTTGCCGCTGGCGTGGCCGGTGGTGCTGACCGGGGTGCGGGTGGCCACGATCATGAGCGTGGCGATCGCGGCGGTCGCGGCGGCGGTGAGCGGGCCCGGGCTCGGCCAGCTCATCTTCGACGGCCTGGCCAGGCTCGGCGGCGCGAACGCGCTCAACGAGGCGCTGGTCGGGACCGTCGCGGTGGCGGTGCTGGCGCTCGCGCTGGACCTGATGTTCGTGGTGATCGCCCGACTGACCACCTCGAGGGGGCTTCGATGACAGAACCGACGACCGAACCGACCGAGCCCCGCGCCCCGATCGTGCCGATCACGCCGAGCGGACCCTCGGGCACGCCGATGATCCGCCTCGACAAGGTCAGCAAGCACTACCCCGGCCAGCACCGCCCGGCCGTCGCCGAGCTGTCGCTGGACGTCGCCGCCGGCGAGACGGTGGTGCTGTTGGGGCCGTCGGGATGCGGCAAGACGACGACCCTGCGGCTGATCAACCGGATGACCGAGCCCAGCTCGGGCCGGATCTTTCTCAATGGCGAAGACGTCACCCGGGTCCATCCCGACCAGCTGCGCAGGCGCATCGGGTACGTCATCCAGCAGGTCGGGCTGTTCCCGCACATGACGATCGCGGAGAACGTCGGGCTGGTCCCGCGCACGCTGGGCTGGAGCCGCGAGCGCATCGCCGCGCGCGTCGACGAGCTGCTCGACCTGGTCGGGCTCGAACCGGCCGCCTACCGCCGCCGTTATCCCAAGCAGCTCTCCGGCGGCCAGCAGCAGCGGGTCGGGGTGGCCCGCGCGCTGGGCGCCGACCCACCGGTGATGCTGATGGACGAGCCGTTCGGCGCGGTCGACCCGATCACCCGGGAGCGGCTGCAGGACGAGCTGCTGAACCTGCAGGAGCGGATCCGCAAGACGATCGTGCTGGTCACCCACGACGTCACCGAGGCGGTCAAGGTCGGCGACCGGATCGCGCTGTTCGGCGAGAACGCGGCGATCGCCCAGTACGACACCCCGGAGCGGATCCTGGCCGCGCCGGCCGACAAGTTCGTCACGGCGTTCATCGGGTCCGGCGCGGCGATGCGCCGGCTGCGGCTGCACCCGGTCGGTTCGGTGGACCTGGACCCGGTGCACGTGGTCCGCGCGGGGGAGCGGCCCTCGGACGACGAGGGCTCCGGGCGGCGGCTGCTGGTCGACGACAGCGGGACGGTGCAGGGCTGGCTGCGTCCGATCGACGACCCGGCCAGCGGCGCGAGCCGGGGCGAGATCGCGGTGGTCCGCTCGGACCAGTGCGTCTACGAGGCGCTGGACGCGATGTTGCGCGCCCGCGACGACATGGCCGCGGTGCTGGACGAGAGCGGCGCGCCGGTGGGGGTGCTGACCTGGGCGGCGGTGGTGCGCAACCACCTGGCCCACGACCCCGACCCGGAGCCGCCGGACGGCGCCCCGCTGCTGGACCCGTCGCTGGATCCGTCGCTGGACCCGGAGCGATGAGCCGCCCGCTCTACCGGGCGGAGGCCGCCCGCGCCACCACCGAGGGCGGCGGCCGGACCGGGGTGACCAGCCTGTGGGCCACGCCGGCGCTGCTGCTCGCGGTGCTGGCGGCGCTGTACTTCTACCTGTCCAGGCTCCGGCTCGACACCATCGAGGCGCGCGCGATCAACCCGGGGGTGATCGGGACGCAGCTGGTCGAGCACCTCGAGCTGGTCGCGGTGTCCACGGTGTTGGTCATCGTGATCGCCGTGCCGCTCGGGGTGCTGCTCACCCGGCCGCGGCTGCGCCGGTTCGTGCCGGTCCCGATGGCGCTGGCGAACATCGGGCAGGCCGTGCCGACCATCGGGGTGCTGGTGCTGCTGGCGGTCACCATCGGCATCGGCTTCCAAAAGGCGATCATCGCGCTGGTGCTGGTCTCGGCGCTGTCGGTGCTGCGCAACACCATGGTCGGCATCCAGGGCATCGACCCGGCGCTGATCGACGCCGGCCGGGGCATCGGGCTGAGCAAGGCGACGGTGCTGTTCCGGATCGAGCTGCCGCTGGCGGTGCCGGTGATGCTCTCCGGCGTCCGGGTCGCGCTGATCTTCAACGTCAGCAGCGCCACCCTGGCCGCGTTCACCAACGCCGGCGGGCTCGGCGACCTGATCAACACCGGCATCGCCGTCAACCGCACCCCGATCCTGCTCACCGGCAGCGTCCTGACCGCCGTGCTCGCCCTGGCCATCGACTGGCTCGCCGGACTCGCCGAGCGCTTCCTGCGCCCGCACGGCCTGTAAACCCCGCCCGTAAGGAGAACCACAATGCGCCCACAGCTCGCACTGGCCGGAGCGGTCGTCGCCCTGGCCGCCGTGACGTCGGCCTGCTCGCTGAGCTCCACGGCCAGCGAGGTCAAGCCCGGCAGCCTCGCCGAGGGCGCCTCGCTCAACGGCGCCACGCTGACCGTCGGCTCCAAGGAGTTCACCGAGCAGCAGATCCTCGGCAAGATCACCGTCCACGCCCTGCGCGCGGCCGGCGCCGAGGTCATCGACCGCACCGGCCTGTCCGGCTCCAACATCGTCCGCACCGCCCTGCAGAACAAGCAGGTCGACATGTACTGGGAGTACACCGGGACGGCGTGGATCAACTTCCTCAAGCACACCGACCCGGTCCCGGACGCGGCCAAGCAGTACGACGAGGTGGCCAAGCAGGACCTCGCCCAGAACCACATCAAGTGGCTCACCCCGACCACGGCGAACAACACCTACGCGCTGGCCGCGAAGACCGAGACCGCCAAGCAGCTCGGCGTGGCCAACCTGTCCGACTTCGCCCGGCTGGTGCACGCCAACCCCGCCCAGGCCACCATGTGCGTGGCCAGCGAGTTCGCCGGCCGCAACGACGGCTGGCCCGGCCTGCAGAAGGCCTACGGCTTCACCGTCGAGCCCGCCCACCTGGCCACCCTGCAGGAGGGCGCGATCTACGACGCGATGGCCAAGCACAGCCCGTGCAACTTCGGCCAGGCCACCGGCACGGACGGTCGGGTGCTGGCGCTGGGCCTGACCGTGCTCGACGACGACAAGCACTTCTTCCCGATCTACAACCCGGCGCTCACGCTGCAGGACTCCGTCTACCAGAAGAACCCCGCCCTGGGCCCGATCTTCGAGAAGCTGGCCAAGGCGCTGGACACCCAGACGCTGCAGAAGCTCAACGGCGAGGTGGACGTCAAGGGCGGCGACCCGGCGCAGGTCGCCACGGACTGGCTGCAGTCCCAGGGCCTGATCGGCAAGTAGCTAAGGCGTGTCCCGTGGATCTATGCCGAGCGAGCGGTGATCCAGATTGTGGCTCGCAAGGCCGAGGAGCCGCCGATACCGGGGTTGTATCGGCGGCGACGAGAACGCCGCGAGGCGCGATCTGGGCGCCGCGCAGCCGGCTGGATGATCCACGGGACACGCCTTAGGTCAGCTGCAGGAACAGCTTGGCCTGCAGCTCGTTGAGGCGCGGGCCGTGCTCGCGGGCGTGGTGTGCGCAGAACAGGAGCTCGCCGCCGCCGGCCAGGACGACCTTCGCCTGGGCGGTGGCGCCGCACCTGTCACAGCGGTCGAGCGGGCTCAGGATCGGCACCGTGGTGATCGAGGTGGGCATGCTGGGAAGGATGCCCGGCTCGGCGGCGCTCAACCATCGAGCAGCCCCTACGGCCGGGGTGGGTGGACCCGCCAATCCGAGGTAGGGCTGACCCCCCGTCTACTGCTTGGAGTAGGCGAACGGGCGCACGGCGATGACCACGCGGTCCGGGGAGTCCGGCGGCGGGGCCGGGTCCGGGCGGCCGTAGCGGTGCGCCAGCTCGACGTAGAACGCGCCCGTCGGGTCCGGCGTGATGCTCTCCACGACGCCGCGCGCCTGCAGGTAGCGGTAGGGCTTCTCGGGGTCGAGCACGGACAGCGACACGTGCGGGTTGTGCTCGATGTTGCGCAGCTTGGCCCGGCGCGTGGTGTGGGTGAACCGCAGCAGCTCGCCGTCCCAGGAGAACCACATCGGGGTCACGGCGGGGTTGCCGTCCGGCCTGACGGTGGCCAGGTGCCCGAAGTTCGGCCGTTCCAGGAGGTCTTCGTATCCGTCCGGGATGTTGGTCATAAAGCCATCTTGACGCGGTTAGTGTCGAAGGTGTGGTAGGTCCGCTGGCGTGGCAGCCGTCGTTGTTCGGCGGCGGTGACGAGGCGCCGGCGATCGACCCGGGGTTTACCGGGCTGCGCCGTTCCGAGCTGGCGGAGGGCGCGTGGGTGGACGTGGTGCCGGGCTGGGTGCGGGGTGCGGACGCGCTGTTCGAGACGATGCTGGAGCGGACGCCCTGGCGGGGGCGCGAGGTGCACATGTACGAGCGCACCGTGGTGGAGCCCCGGCTGACCCACCGGTGGGTGCTCGCGGAGCGGCCGGAGCTGCCGGATCCGGTGCTGGTGCGGATGGCCACGGTGTTGTCCGGCCGGTACGGGGTGGAGTTCACGCAGGTGGGGGCCAACCTGTACCGGGACGGCGCGGACAGCGTGGCCTGGCACGGCGACCGGGTGGCCCGTGATTTGGAGACCGCGACGGTGGCGCTGGTGTCGCTGGGCGGCGTACGGCCGTTCCGGTTGCGCCCGGCCGCCGGCGGGCCGTCCGTGCGGTTCCTGCCCGGGCCGGGCGACCTGCTCGTGATGGGCGGCAGCTGCCAGCGGACCTGGCGGCACTCCGTGCCCAAAGCGCGCACCGCCGCCGCCCGCATCAGCATCCAGTTCCGGCATGCGTACAAGGGGTAGCCCGCACACCCACTTCGTACGTCGCACACGCGCTGAAGCAGGTGTGCCGGGCACGAACCGGGTGTGCGGGCGATCAGATGGCTAGCGCTTGACGATCACTTCGCGGCCGTTGTGGGGGCCGCCTTCGCAGCGGCGGGTTCGGTGGTCGTTGCGGTCGATCACGATGCGGCCGTGGTCGCGGGTGCACTGGTCGTCGTTGATCTGGATTGGACCGTGCGGGGGGCGGGGCGGGTCGGCCCAGGCGGAGGTGGTCGTCAGGGCGACGGCACCGAACGCGACGGCGACGGGGAGCAGCCCGCGCAGGGCCAGCGATGATCTGCGTGACATGGAGGTCCCTTTCTTTCGGGGGAGTGCGCCTTTGGCGCGGTGCGGAGTCAAACGGGCGAAGCTGGGAGTGGGCTGGGCCCGCGGTGCGGCGGGGCTGAAAGTGGGGGTTCTCAGCGGGGGTTCAGGTTTGGTCCATCTCTCGTCCAGCGTGCCCGTCGAGGCTGGTTGGCATGATCGAGACAGTCATCTCGCCCGTACGAGCCCGACCTCGGTGGGAGCGGCCCGCGCTCGGTGGGCTGCTGGCCGTGACGGCGGTGGGCTACCTGTGGGGGTTGGGGGCGTCCGGGTGGGCGAACTCGTACTACGCCGCCGCGGTGCAGGCCGGGACGTGGTCCTGGAAGGCGTTGCTGTTCGGGTCGTTGGATCCCGGGAACGTGATCACGGTGGACAAGCCGCCGGCGGCGCTGTGGGTGATGGGGCTGTCGGGGCGGCTGTTCGGGTTCTCGGCGTGGTCGATGTTGCTGCCGCAGGCGGTCATGGGGGTGGCCTCGGTCGCGTTGCTGTACGCGGCGGTGCGGCGGTGGTCGGGGGCGGGGGTGGCGCTCGGCGCGGCGGCGGTGCTGGCGTTCACGCCGGCGGCGGTGCTGGTGTTTCGGTACAACAACCCGGACGCGCTGCTGGTGCTGCTCATGGTCGCGGCCGGTTACACGACCGTGCGGGCGATCGATGCGGCGGGGAGGCGGGCCGGGACGCGGTGGGTGTTGGCCACGGGCGTGCTGCTGGGTTTCGGGTTCCTGGCCAAGATGCTGCAGGTCATGCTGGTGGTGCCGGCGCTGGTGGGGGTGTACCTGCTGGTCGCGGACGTGAGCTGGCGGCGGCGGGTCGGGCAGCTCGCCGGGGCGGCGGTGGCGATGGTCGTCTCGGCGGGGTGGTACGTCGCGTTGGTGGAGCTGTGGCCGGCGTCGTCGCGGCCGTACATCGGCGGTTCGAAGGGCAACTCGCTGCTGGAGCTGGCGCTGGGCTACAACGGGCTGGGGCGCATCTTCGGCCGGGGTGGGGGACCGCGGCCTGGGCCTGGACCCGTCGGCGGACCCACGCAGGGGCCTGGGCCGGGCGATCCGCACGTCGTGATTCTCGGCCCGGGAGGCCCGGGGTTCGGGCGGTCGCCGGGGATCGCCCGGATGTTCAACCCGGACTTCGGCGGGAACATCGGGTGGCTGCTGCCGGCCGCGGTGCTCGCGCTGGTGGCCGGGCTGTGGCTGACCAGGCGGGCGCCCAGGACGGACCGGACCAGGGCCGGGTTGGTGCTCTGGGGCCTGTGGTTGTTGGTGCACGGCGCGGTGTTCAGCTTCATGGGCGGCATCGTCCACCCGTACTACGTGGCGGCGATGGCGCCCGGGCTGGCCGGTGTGCTGGCCGTCGGCGGCGGGCAGGTGTGGGCGCGGCGGGAGCATCCGGCGGCGCGCGGCGTGCTCGCGGCCGGTGTGCTGGGTACGGCGGTCACGGGTGTCGTGCTGTTGGGGCGGACGCCGGAGTTCCTGCCGTGGCTGTGCTACGCGGTGCTCGGCGGCGCGGGCCTGGCGGTGGCGTTGTTGCTGGTGCGGCACCGGGGCAGGTGGGTCATGGTGGTCGCGCTGGTAGCGGTGGTGGCGGTGGCCGGCGGGGCCGTCGGGTACTCGGCGGACACCGCGCTGAGGGCGTATCGGGGTGGGGTCATCTCGGCCGGGCCGGCGAACGGCCTGGACATGCCCGGCGCTCCGGGTGCCCCCGGCGCTCCCGGTGTCGCCCGGGGCGGGCCGGGTGCCGCGGTCGTCGACGATCCCGCGCTGGTCGCGCTGCTGCGGTCGGCGGGGACCAGGTGGGCGGCGGCCGCCGTCGGTTCGGACGACGCGGGCGGGCTGGCGCTGGCCAGTGGCACGGCGGTGATGGACATCGGCGGGTTCAACGGCAGCGACCCGGCCCCCACGCCGGAGCAGTTCCAGGACTGGGTGGCGCGCGGCGAGGTCCGCTACTTCGTCAGCCCGCACCAGACGCACACCCCGCCGCGCGGCGCGGGCGGCGAGCTGACGGCGGGGCAGCGCATCGAGGACTGGGTCCGCGCGCACTACCGGGCGACCACGATGGGCGACTACACCGTCTACGACCTCAGCTCGCCGCCGGCAGCCGGACGGTGACCCGGGTGCCGGCCTCCGGGGTGGTGTCGAAGTCGATCGTGCCACCGTGCCCGCTGACCAGCGTGTCCACGATCGACAACCCCAGACCGGAGCCACCGCGCGCCCTGGTCCGCGCGGTGTCCGCGCGCCAGAACCTGTCGAACACGTGCGCGGCCTGCCGAGGGGTCAGGCCGGGGCCGTCGTCCGCGACCTCCACCCGCACCTCGGTGTCGGTCGTGCTCACCCGGACCCGGATCGGGCCGCCGGGCCGGGTGTGCACCGCCGCGTTGGTGAGCAGGTTGAACAGCACCTGCAGGAGCTGGTCGCGGTCGCCGCGCACCACCGCGCCCGGGCGGGCGTCCAGGCTGACCTCCCGGTCGGGATGCGCCGCGCGGATGTCCGCGACCGCGTCGGCGGCCAGCTCGTCCACCGCCACCGGCTCGTCGCGGCACGGGCGGCCGTTGCGGGTGTTCGACGAGCGGGCGAGCGTCAGCAGGTCCTCGACCAGGCGGGACATCCTGGCCCCCTCGTCGGTCATCCGGCGCAGCGCGTCCGCCGACTCCGGGTCGCGCTGGACGCCGTCGCGGCGTTCCCGCAGGCCGATCAGCTCGGCGTAGCCGCGCAGCGAGGTCAGCGGGGTGCGCAGCTCGTGCGAGGCGTCGGCCAGGAACTGCCGCATCCGCTGCTCGCTGTCCTGGCGGCCGGCGACCTCGGTCTGCACGGCGGTGAGCATGGTGTTGAACGCCTCGGCGAGCTGGCCGACCTCGGTGCCGGCCGGCGCCGCCGGCACCCGCCGGCCCAGCCCGCCGCGCCCGGTGGAGACCTCCTCGGCGACGGCGCGGGCGGTGCCGGTCACCCGGGACAGCGGGCGGATGCCCCACCGCACCGCCCAGAGCCCGACCACGCCGGTGCAGGCCAGCGCGATCCCGCCGACCAGCAGCTCGAGCATCAGCAGCCGGTTCAGGGTGGCGTCCACGTCGTCCAGCGAGATCGCCACCACCTGGTACCCGCCGCCCGGGCTGGGCCGTGCCAGCGCCCGCGCGGCGACGCCCTGGTCGTCGGTGATCAGCGTCGGGCGGTCCCGGTCGACGATCACCCGGACGTTGTCCGACGGCGACGGGCGCAGCGGCCGGGACAGCAGGTTCACCACGCACGGGCCGAGCGGCTCGCCGCCGGAGTCCAGCCGCACCACCAGGAACGGCCGGTGCGGCGTGGGCGGCGGCGGGGGCGGCGGGAGGTCGCCGTCGGACCGGTAGCAGACCCGGTCCACCAGGTCGGGCGGGGTGGCCACCAGCTGGTTGTCCACCCGGGAGACCAGGAACGCGCGCAGCGCCACGTAGGTGATCGTGGAGACGGTCCCGATCGCCACCCCGACCAGGAGCATCACCGCGATGACCATCCGGGCGCGCAGGCTCACGGCCGACCCGCGCTCACGCCCGCTGCGCCGGCCGGGGCGCCTTGAGCACGTAGCCGGCGCCCCGGATGGTGTGGATCAGCTTGGGCTCGTCGGTGTCCACCTTCTTGCGCAGGTAGCCGATGTAGCTCTCGACGATGTTGGCGTTGCCGCCGAAGTCGTAGTTCCAGACCCGCTCCAGGATCGTCGACTTGGACAGCACCACCCGCTCGTTGCGCATCAGCAGCCGCAGCAGCTCGAACTCGGTGGTGGTCAGGGTGATCTCCCGGTCGCCCTTGCGCACCTCGCGGCTGTCCTCGTCCAGCTCCAGGTCGTCCACCCGCAGCACCGACCCGCGCACCTGCGGCCCCGGCGCGGTCCTTCGCAGCACCGCGTGCACCCTGGCCAGCAGCTCCTCCAGGCTGAACGGCTTGACCACGTAGTCGTCGGCGCCCGCGCGCAGCCCGGCCACCCGGTCCGGCCCCGCGTCGCGGGCGGTCAGGAACACCACCGGCACCCCGGACCCGCCGGCCCGCAGCCGGCGCAGCACCTCGAACCCGTCCGGGTCGTCGTCGGTCGAGCCGCCCAGCATCACGTCCAGCACCACCAGATCCGGCCGGTGCTCGGCGACGGCGATGAGCGCGCGCATGCCGTTGTCCGCGACGAACACCTCGAACCCGTCGAACCGCAGCACCGAGGCGACCAGGTGCGCGACGTTCTCCTCGTCGTCGACCACCAGAACCCGTTGCCGTGTCATGACCCGGGTCTACTCGGGCGGCCTGGAATTCGCCTGAACGCTCGCTGTGAACCCGCTGAGTTCACGGCGCGGGCTTTCATAAACCGAGCGCGCGGTCTAATAATGGAGCCATGGAGACGATCGTCGACGAGCCGTCGTGGCTGCGCACCGGGTCCTGGTTCGGATGCCCGCTGGTCGGTGCCGCGTTGGGCGCGGGTGCCTGGGCCGTCGCCGCGTGGATCAGCGCCCTGCCGGCGTTCCCGTACAGGGGCGTGTTCCAGCTGCTCACGAACCTGCCGCAGCCGTGGGCGACGCTGGTCCCGGTCGGCGGCGGGCTGGTGCTCGGGCTGCTGTTCGCGGCGGACTGGGCGCACAAGCGGCTGGTCGTGACGGTGTCGCCGACCCGGGTCACGCTGGTCCGGGGCGACCGGACCCGCCGCATCGACGCCGACCTCGGCGCCGTCTACCTGGACGGCAAGGAGCTGGTGCTGCGCACCACCGACGGCCGCGAGATCGCCAGGGAGAAGACCGACCTCGGCCGCACCGAGCTGTCCAGGGCGTTCGCCGAGCACGGCCGTCCCTGGTACGACGAGCCGCCCGCCGAGCGATGAGGACCGTCGACCCCGTCAAACAGGCGGCCAAGCGTCGCGCGATCGTCGACGCCGCCGCCGGGTGCTTCGCCCAGAAGGGCTTCGAACGGACCACCACGGCGGACATCTGCCGGGCCGCGGGGATCAGCTCCGGCAGCCTCTTCTACTACTTCCCGAGCAAGCGCGCGGTGTTCACGGCGATCTTCGAGGAGGACGCCAGGGAGACCGCCGACCGGCTCGCGGCGTCGATGTCGGCGGCCGACCCGTGGGTGGCACTGCTCGACCTCGTCGCCGAGCGGGCCGACGAGGTCATGCACCCCGGCGTCGTCCGGCTCGTGCTGGAGGCCGCCGCGCACGCCGCGCGCGACGAGGAGTTCGCCGAGCTGATCCGGCGCACCGACGCGGCGCTGCGCGACGGCCTGACCGTCCTGGTCGAGCGGGCCGCCGACGCCGGGCTGATCGATCCCGGTGTCGCGCCGAGTGCGGCGGCCGGGTGGGTCGCCGCGCTGGTCGACGCGCTGATCTCGCGGGCCAGCCTCGATCCGGACCTCGACCCGTCCGCCGAGCGGGCGGTCCTGCGGACGATCCTGGTGCGCTTCCTGCGGCCGGTTGCGGGTGCGGGTGTCAGCCCGGGTGCTTGCGGCCGATGAGCTGGAACAGGCGCGCGGTGTGCATGTACGGGTGCCGGCCGGTGAGGGCCAGCTCGAGGCGTTCGAGGTCGGCGAAGAAAGCCGGGTCGTGCTTGCGCTCGTCGTCGGTGATGTAGTCGCAGATCGTGCGGATGCCGTAGTGGCCGGTGACCGGGCAGCCGAGCCGGTCGAGGATCTCGCCGAGCTCCTCGGCGGTGTGCAGCGTCATCGTGGTGTCGAAGGTGACGGTTCGCGTCCGGTCGGTGTCCAGCGCGGCGAGGGCGGCGGTGGGGTCCGCCTGGCGGACGGCGATGTTCAGCGGGGTCGCGTGGCGGTTGACGGCCATGACCGAGAGCACGCCGCCGGGCCGTAGCGCGGTGACCGCGCGGGCGAGGGCGGCGGCGGTGTCGTCCAGGTACTGGAGCAGGTTGTGGCAGAGCACCAGGTCGTAGCGGCCGTCGGCGATGTCGTGGGGCAGCTCGGTGACGTCGGCTTCGATGAGGGTGACCCGCTCGGTGACGTCGGCGCCGACGGCCCGCCGGGTCGCGGCGGCGAGCATCTCCGGGGCGTTGTCGACGATCGTGACGTGGTGTCCGCGTTCGGCCAGCCGGACGGTGTCGGCGCCGTCTCCGCCGCCCAGGTCGAGGATCCGTAGCGGCCCGTCGTCGAGGCCGTCGAGGTGCTTGGCGAGGTTCGTCTCGGCCAGCGTGTAGCGCAGCCGGCCCCAGGGGCTTTCCTGCCACTCGTGCCAGGCGGTCATCGTGGTGTCGTCCCGCATTCGGCCGACGGTAGCCCTCGGGTTCTCAGCCGATGTCCAGCGGCGCTCAGGGAGGGCTTCAGCCGGCCGCGTCATACCTGGAGGCGCGGGCTCGAAACCGGGCCCGGACGGCCGAGCGAAGCGGGTGAGGCGTGAGCGTGGCAGCGGAGGCGCCGGGGCGCCACGGCGTGACCGGCACGGCGACGGTGGAGATCACCATCCCGGTGTACAACGAGGAGCGCGCGCTGCCGGGCTGCGTGCGGACCCTGCACAGGTACCTCAGCGAGCGGTTCCCGGTGCCGTGGCGGATCACCATCGTGAACAACGCCAGCACCGACGCGACGGCCGCCGTGGCGCGGGCGCTGGCCGGGCGGTACGCCGGTGTCGGCGTGCTCGACCTGGCCGCCAAGGGGCGTGGACTGGCGCTGCGCGAGTCGTGGGGGCGCAGCGACGCCGACGTGGTGGTCTACATGGACGTCGACCTGTCGACCGGGCTGGACGCGCTGTTGCCGCTGGTCGCGCCGCTGCTCAACGGGCACTCCGACATCGCCATCGGGTCCCGGCTGGCGCCGGGCGCGCGGATCGTGCGCGGCGTGCGGCGGGAGGTCGTGTCGCGGTGCTACAACGCGCTGCTGCGGTTCGGCCACGGCGCGCGGTTCTCCGACGCGCAGTGCGGGTTCAAGGCGGCGCGCACCGACGTGCTGCGCGCGCTGCTGCCCGCGGTGCGCGACGGGTCGTGGTTCTTCGACACCGAGCTGTTGCTGCTGGCCGAGCACAACGGGCTGCGGATCCACGAGGTGCCGGTGGACTGGATGGAGGACGTGGACAGCCGCGTCGACGTGGTCGGCACCGCGTGGGAGGACCTGCGCGGGCTGTGCCGGGTGGCGCTGGCCAAGGCGAACGGCGACGCCCGGGTGGCCGGGCTGCCCCGCCGGCCCGAGCTGGCCCCGACCCACCCGGACGCGGTGCTCGCCCCGGGTGCGAGGCGGGCGCGGACCGGCCGGCAGCTGCTGTGGTTCGCGGTGATCGGGCTGGCCAGCACCGCGCTGACCGTGGCACTGTACGCGCTGCTGCGCGAGGCGCTGGCGCCGCTGGCCGCCAACCTCGCCGCTCTCGTGGTGACCACCGTGCTCAACACCGAGGCCAACCGACGGCTCACGTTTCTCGGGGCTCGTGCCGGAACCGGCCGGGTGCACGCCAAGGGCCTGCTGGTGTTCGCGCTGTACTACGCGTTCACCTCCGGGGCGTTGCTGCTGCTCGACGCGCTGGTGCCGGAGCCGGGGCGGGCGCTGGAGCTGCTCGTGCTGGTGGCGGCGTCCGCACTGGGCACCGCCGCCCGGTTCGCGCTGCTGCGCACCTGGGTGTTCAGCCACCGGTAGCGCCGCACGGACAAGAGAAGGAACACGGCGCTGACCGGTAGCGAACCACCGTGATGCGCATACACCCGCAACGAAGGCGCAAACTTCGCCGCCTCCCGCACCCAGTTCCCCACCAACGAGACCGGGCACAC
>NZ_JIAI01000032.1 GCF_000620785.1 Actinospineispora acaciae DSM 45401
GCGACCTGGGTGCGTCGTTCCATGCCGAGCTTGCCGAGCAGCCGGGACACGTAGTTCTTGACGGTCTTCTCCGCCAGGTACATCCGCTGCGCGATCTGGCGGTTGGTCAGGCCCTCGCCGATCAGCTCCAGCAGGGTGCGCTCGCGGTCGGTCAACCCGGACAGCGGACCGGGCTCCTCGACGCTGGCGCGCAGCCGGGCCATCAGCGCCGCGGCCGCCCGGTTGTCCAACAGCGAGCGGCCCGAGCCGACCGTGCGGACCGCCGAGACCAGCTCCATGCCCTTGATGTCCTTGATCACGTAGCCGCCGGCGCCGGCGAGGATGGCGTCCATCATGGCCTGCTCGTCGGTGAACGAGGTCAACATCAGGCAGTTCAGCTCGGGCATCTTGGAGCGCAGCTCGCGGCACAGCTCGACGCCGTTGCCGTCGGGCAGCCGCACGTCCAGCACCACCACGTCGGGGCGCAGCGCCGGGATGCGGGCCAGCGCCTCGGACACCGAGGACGCCTGCCCGATCACGGTCAGGTCCGCTTCGGCGTCGAGCAGGTCGGCCACGCCGCGACGAACCACCTCGTGATCGTCGACGAGGAAGACGTTGAGCACTTCTCGACACCCCTTCCGGGCGGGACTTTGGGCTCAGGGTACGACCCGCCGGGGCGAGGGAGGCGATGCCGAACGACGGTGATCGGAAGGACCAAAGTCACCGACGGAAGATCGGGTCGGGTGTCGTCCCGCCTCGGGACTTCGGACCCTGCCCTCGCGGCGTGACCCAGAGCGGGCCGCGCTCATCGTCACCCACCGCCCGGACGAGCCGCCCGGCGTCCCGACCGTCGCGCTCGCTCCTACAGCCGGAGCCGTACCGCAGCGCCGGGTAGGAGGGGGCCGAACCGTCGACTCGGACCACAACGACCCCCGGCTCGACCTCGATCCCGACGCCCATCGTTCCCGCTACCGCACCACCGTCACGGTGCACGGCGCGTGCAGCACGCACGCCAGCCCGACCGAACCGAGCAGCACGCTGGCAAACCCGCCCCGGCCGCGATGACCCACGACCAGCAGGTCGGCCTGGGCAGCGGCCTCGACCAGGACCTTCGCCGCCGGCCCGGCAGCGACCAGGACGTCCACCTTCGGCGCCGCCGGGTCACCGGCCAGCAACTGGTCCACCTCGGCCTGGGCTGCCCGCAACGCATCCTGGGCGATCTCCTCCCGGGTGACCCCGGTCGGCGGCCCGGCGGGCAGCGCCCAGTAGGTCGGCACCTCGTACGCCGTCACCACCCGCAACAGCGCCGAGCGCCGCCGCGCCTCGTCCACCGCGACCCGAAGCGCCGCCAGCGACCCCTCGGACCCATCCACCCCGACCACGACAGTCCCGTGCGTGTCCACGTCGTCTCCCCAACCTCGTACCTCGTCGTCCGCCGCCAGGATCCGGTCCGCATCCCACCGCGACCAGCCGTGAAAGCCCCAGGCCTCGGGGTATTCGGTCCCTACTTGACCGGCGCCGGCGCCGAAGGGTGCCGTGAGTCCCTCGCCCAGGGGCCCACCGGCCGTTTCACCCGCCCGCCCGGTCCCCAACACTGCGTGCATGAACATCGCCAGACTCGATCACTCCCAGATCACCGTGCGCCGGGCCATCGAGCTGGCATCCCGGGCGCCCTCGGTCCACAACAGCCAGCCGTGGCGCTGGTACCTCGGCGAGCGCAGCGTGCACCTGTACGCCGACCTGCGCCGCTGGCTGCCCGCCACCGACCACGACGGCCGCGACCTGATGCTCAGCTGCGGCGCCGTCCTGCACCACCTGCGGATCGCGCTCGCCGCGTCCGGGGTCGGCGCCACCGTGCGCCGGATGCCCAACCCCGACGAGCCCGACCACCTCGCCGCGGTCGAGCTGCGCTCCGGACGAGCCCCCGGGGCCGACCTCGGCCTGGCCTCGGCCATCTCGACGCGCCGCACCGACCGCAGGTCCTACCACGACTGGCCGGTGCCCGAGGCGTTCCTCGCCGAACTCACCTCGGCCGCGGCCGCCCAGGGCGCCACGCTGCGCGTCATCGGCGACACCCGGGCGCACAACCAGGTCATGCACGCGATCCGCGAGGCGGCCAAGGCCCAGTCCGAGATATCCGGCTACGACACCGAGCTCGCGCTCTGGACCGGCCGCGACGCCAGCCCCGACGGCATCCCGACGGCGAACCTACCGGCGAACCCCGGCGGCGTCGCCGCCGGCCGCCGGTTCCGCCCCGGCGAGCTCGCCGACCACAGCGCCGGCACCGACCGGGCGCGGCTGCTGGTGCTCGGCGCCACCTCCGACGATCCGCTCTCCCAACTGCGCGCCGGCGAAGCGCTCAGCGCGGTGCTCCTCTCGGCCACCGAGTCCGGGCTGGCCACCTGCCCGCTCAGCCAACCGCTCGAGATCGGCACCACCCGCCGCTACCTGCGCGACGCCGTGCTCGGCGGCACCCTCAGCCCGCAACTGATCATCAGGGTGGGCTGGGCGCCGAGCGGGCCACCGCCGCCGGCCACGCCCCGCCGCGCCCCGGCCGACACGATCGAAGACCTCCCGCGCTGAGAGAGGAACCGACGATGGCTGACACCCCGGGTCTGGTGGTCGTCGGCGTGGACGGCTCGCTGTCGTCGCGCGCGGCGCTGCGCCACGCCGTCCGCGAGGCCACCTGGCGCCGCGCCGCGCTGCGGGTGGTCAGCGCCTACGAGCCACCGGAGCTGTGGGCGCTCGCTTACGGGGAGCCCTTTCCGGCGGGTGGATCCGGGGTCGCCGACGCCGTGCGGGCGGAGACCCAGCGGGTGATCGACGCCGCGCTCGGTGGCGACCCGGACGAACCGAAGACGGAACTGATGATCTGCCCCGGCTCGGCGGGACCGACGCTCGTCGCCGCCGCGCGGGACGCGGACCTGCTGGTGGTCGGTCACCGAGGCCGCGGCTACACCCGGATGCCGCTCGGCTCGGTGGCGCTGTACTGCGTCCTACACGCCACCTGCCCCGTCACCGTGGTCCGGCCCGGGTCCTCCGGCGACGCGGCCGGCGCCGACGAACCCGCCCGGGCGGGTCTCGGTGGCCGGTGAGCCGAAGCGCAGCACGAGCTGGGGACAGAGGTGGTGGCCCAGCCTCCGGCCGAGGTCGGCGCGCATCGCGGGGTTGGCCAGCGCGGCGGGCGCGAACGAGGTGGGCGACCCGTACGCGGCGGCGGTGAGGGCGACGCGTTGCAGTGCCTCTCCGGCACGGACCTGACCGACCGGCAGGTCGTGGAACGAGCTCAGCACACCGATCACACCTCCGCGCCGCTCCCGGGGCGCCGGCGCGCCGACCCTGAGGCCCGGCCACTCGGTGCATCGCCACTCGATGAGCTCGCGAAGCCGGTCGTCCGACGCGCCCGGGTCGAGCACCGTCAGCCAGCCGCCTTCCATCTCGGCGGCGCGACGCAGCGCCGGGCGCATCGCCACCGGCGCCGGGCCCTGGTGGCGCGCTCGCCGCACGCCGAGGCCGGTCAGAACCTCGTACAGCCGGCACCATCCCGGGGGTGGGGCCGCACGCTCCGCCATCCGCACGACCGCGAGCACCTCGGGACGCTCCGGGAAGGGCAGCAGCACGGTCACCGGCCGGCGCCCGAGGGTGGCGACGGCGAGCCGCAGGTTGAACAGGGCGGCCCCGCCGGCCAACCGCAACCCCCGGTCCGCCGCCTCGCTCGCCGGCCGCCACTGCCGAACGTCAGCCCACAGCTCGAACGCGCCCTGGACCACCTGCACACCACGCGGCGCGGCGCCGCACAACAACGGCGCCGCCGCGACCGCCCTCGTGACCACCGCACGGGCACCGGGACTCAGCGCCGAGGCATCGACCGACAACGCCTCCGGCATCGCGCTCACCATGCTCCGATCGTGCGCCCCCGACGGCGCCGGCCCCATGGTCACAAGTCCTCAACCACCGGCCGGTAGTCCCACACCGGCCGGTTCAGGCCCCTGCCAGAACGCTGCCCGCGGCCACGGCGAGCCCGGCGAGCTTGGCCGCTTCCAGCACCACGTAGGCGTGATGAGTGCGGGACCGGGGCAGCTCCTCCCCCGCCAGCACCCGGTCCGACCGGCGGCTCAGCCGTGGCCGGACCAGCAGCAGCTGCGCCGCGAGCACCACGACGACCGACCCGACCGCCGCGACGGTGGCAACCCGGTGCGGCCAGAGCGCAACCCCGCCGACCAGCACCAGGGCGAGCCCGACCTCGATCCGGTTCAGCGCACGGAAAACCACCCGCCCGATGCCCAGGCCCAGCCGCGGCGACACCCCGGGTGCCCGGAACTTCAACGGCGCCTCCAGGAACGAGATTCCCAGCACCATCCCGAACCAGGTAAAGCCCACCGCCGCGACCACCGCCTCACCGACCACGCTCATCTCGTCCTCCCGCCCGGCTCAGCGGCCGGCCGCCGGGCGGGCGACGATGACCGGGCAGGGGGCGTGCTGGACCAGGGTCCGGCTGGTCGAGCCGAGCAGCATGCCGGTGAACCCGCCCCGTCCCCGGCTGCCGACCACGAGCAGCGCCGCGCCGGCGGCGTGGCGGAGCAGGCACGGCGCCGGGCGCCGCCGCGAGACGACCCGCCGCACGTCGACGTCGGGGTACTTGTCCCGCCAGCCGGCCAGCCGCTCGGCCAGCACCTCCCGTTCACTCGTCTCGATGCTGGCCCAGTCGTCGACGAACCGCCGCACCGCGCTGTACTCGTCGGGATCGAACCCGTTCCAGGCGTGCACGGCGATCAGCCGCGCGCCGCGCAGGGAGGCCTCCTCGAACCCGATCGCGACGGCCGCCTCGCTGTCCGGCGAGCCATCCACACCGACCACCACCGGCCCATCGTCCGGGGGCGCCAGACCCGGCTCCGGCCCTCGGACCACCGCGACCGGGCACCGCCCGTGCGCGGCGAGCGCGAGCGCGGTGGATCCGGCGAGCACCCCGGCCAGGCCGCCCGACCCACTCGCGCCCAGCACGACCAGCCCGGCCCGCTCCGAGCGAGCCAGCAGCATCCGCGCGGGGTGCGCGATCTCGGCCTCCACCTCGACGCTCAACGCCGGGTAGGCCGCGCCGATCTCCGCCTTCGCCGTGAGCAGCCATTCCCGGCCCTCGTCCAGCAGCGCCTCGAACAGCCCTTGCGGCGGGACGTACCCGGCCGCGGCGGTGTACGGGGTCACATCGACCGCATGGACCAGGCTCAGCGCGACCTTCCGCCGCGCGGCCGCCGCCGCGGCCCACCGAGCGGCCCGCCGACTCGACTCCGACCCGTCCACACCGGCCACCACCGGCCGACCAACCATCCTGCTCATCCCGGCCTCCCCAACGGCGCATCCGGGCCCGTCCAGCGGCGGGCAACGCGACTCACGTTAGGAACGCCAGGCTCCGGCCACAGCGGCCCTTGGTCACCAACACCACAGGCACACCGGCACCCGCGCTCGCACCGGGCGGGGAGCTCAGCGGTAGCGGGTGCTCCAGGTCGGCTCGACCCGCGCCCATTCCCGCTGCCACCGCGAGCAGTTGCGGGCCATCGTCAGGCGGCGGGTGCCCGCCCAGGCCAGCGCAACCAGGCCGATCGCCGCCGCGATCAGGGTGGCGCCCAGGGCAATCCCGGCGATCAGGGCGTCGGTGGGGCCGGCCGGTGGGGGCACGACGTGCTGGGACCGATCGACCCAGATCGCCACCGGGGCGCCGGCGTTCAGCCCGGTGCGCGCCTGGGCGTCGCCCACGCGTTCGACACCGTCCGGACCGGTCCACCGCACCTTGGCGGTCACGGCGGTCTCGCCGCCGCGTGGGCTCGGGGTGCCCTGGGTCAGGGTAGCCGTGACCGGGGTACGGGCGGCGGCCTGCACACGGGCCAGCTCACGCACGCCCGCGTGCACGTGGATGCCGATCGCCGCCGCGGCGATGACGCTCACCAACAGCAGCAACGCCAGCACGCTGGCCACCAGGTCCTCGATCCGGTCGGTGGGACGCCTGGGCATGCGACCGGTGTCCGCTTTCGAGTTCTTCCTCGGCCGCTGGTCGGGCTGCATCACACACCACCGTCAACGTTGGTGACTGGCGTTCTGGTAGAGGTCCACCAGGCGCGCCCGGGTGGCCTGCAGCCGTCCCAGCAGCGCCTCGAACAGCGCGAGCGTGAGCCGGTGTCCGAAGCGCGGGTCCTGCTCGGCGAGCGCCCGCAGCTGCACGGTGTCCAGCTCGATCGCCCTGATGGGCTCGATCGCGGTGGCCCCGAAGTGCCAGCGGTACGGCGGCACCAGCCAGGACCAGCCCAGCACCTCGTCCGGCCCGAGCGTCTGCACCACCACGGCGCCCCGGCCCGGGACGTGCGCGTCGAGGGCGACGTGGCCGGCGCGGATCAGCCAGCAACCGTGAGCGGGCTGGCCCTCGGAGAACAGCCGGCGCCCAGCGGCGAAGCTCACGGTGCGCGCGGCGCGTGAGATCAGGACCTGTTCCGCCGACGGCAGCTGGGCGAACAGCTGCGCCTTCGTGACCTCCTCGACCAACGCCGCGGCGGCCGGGACCTCGGTAGGATTGATCATTTCGAGCGGTCCTCTCCTGCTCACGACCACGACAAGCCTGGCCGCGACGGCCCATCCGGGACAGGGCACTCGGTCACCGCCTCGAACGGGCCTCGGTCACCTCCCGGTGCCGACAATCCGGCGGGAATGAAACGCGCGAGTCCCGACACCTTCTCGACGACCGGAATGTTCCTAATTCGCCCTCGGAACAGAAATGCAATTACTCCTGTACCGCCTGGGACCAAAGTCCCCGTATCGCGGTGACCTTGGACGTCAACACATGACGCGATGCGTCCGTACCGTGCTGCCCGAGACAATCCATTGGTCGTTCTCGGGGGGATTACCGGCAATGACGACAGGGGTCACGCGCAGGGAGCTGTTGGTCGGCAAGGGATGGATTCAGGCCGTCGCGTTGGTGGTGCTGCTCGGCTTTGGAGTGTTGGGGCTGTTGGCGTATCGCACCTATACCGCCGAGCCCCCGATCGCGGCGCGCACGGTGGGCGCCGACGGCCAGGTGTTGTTCAACCGGGAGGACGTGAGCACCGGCCAGCAGGTGTTCCTGCGCGCCGGGTTGATGGAGTACGGCTCGATCTTCGGCCACGGCGCCTATCTGGGCCCGGACTTCACCGCCGACTACCTGCACCGCGCCGCCGAGCTCGCGGTCGCCACCTACGGCGGCTCGGACCAGGCACGCCAACAGGTGATCAGCGACTTCCAGGCCAACCGCTACGACCCTCAGACCGACACGTTGAGCTTCAGCGCGGCCCAGGCTTCGGCGTTCGCCGAGCTACGGCGCTACTACGCCGGGTACTTCGGCGATCCGCGCACCGACAAGGGGCTGCGCCCGAGCGCGATCACCGACCCCACCGAGATCCACCAGCTGACGTCGTATTTCGCGTGGTCGTCCTGGGCGGCCTCGGCGCGCCGGCCCGGCCTGGACTACTCCTACACCAACTCCTGGCCGCCCGAGCCGCTGGTGGGCAACCGCCCGAGCGGCCATGTGGTGGTGTGGAGCGTGTTGTCGTTGATCGCGCTGCTGGGCGGCATCGGCGCGCTGTTCGCGGTGTTCGGCCGGTGGGGGGACCGGCTCGGCTGGCGCGGACGGCAGGCCGAGGCGATCTCCTTCCGGGCGCCCGGCGAGGTGGCGCTGACCCCGGCCCAACGGGCCACCGCCTGGTTCTTCGCGGTGGTGGCGGCGCTGTTCGTCGTCCAGACGCTGCTCGGGGCCGCCTCCGAGCACTACCGGGCCGAGGTGACCAGCTTCTTCGGCCTGGACCTCGCCCAGATTCTGCCGTTCAACCTGGCCAGGACCTGGCACCTGCAGCTCGCGCTGTTCTGGGTCGCGGCGGCGTTCCTGGCCGCCGGAATCTTCCTGGCCCCGATCATCGCCGGCCGGGAACCACGCGGCCAGGCGACGCTGTCGTACGTGCTGCTCGGCGGGCTGGCCGTGGTGGTGTTCGGCAGCCTGGCCTCGGAGTACCTCAGCATCCACGGCCGGACCCAGACCGGGTCGCTGATCGGCAACCAGGGGTTCGAGTACCTGGACCTGCCCCGACTCTGGCAGATCCTGCTGACCGCCGGCATGGCGCTCTGGGCGGTGATCCTGTTCCGAGGAATGCGCCACCGGCTGCGCCGCGAGCATCCGGGCAACATGCCGTGGCTGTTCCTGCTCTCCGGCCTGGCCATCCCCGCCGTCTACGCCGTCGGCCTGCTGGCCCGCTCGGACGACCACTTCACCGCCGCCGAGTTCTGGCGGTTCTGGGTGGTGCACCTGTGGGTGGAGGACTTCCTCGAGCTGTTCACCACGGTGATGGTCGCCTACATGTTCGTGCTGCTCGGCGTGGTGCGCGAGCGGATCGCGCTGACCGTCATCTACCTCGACATCGTGCTCTACTCGGTGGGCGGCGTGATCGGGACCATGCACCACATGTACTTCAACGGCGAGCCCGCCGAGCACCTCGCCCTCGGCGCGTTCTTCTCCGCCGCCGAGGTCATCCCGCTGACCTTCCTCACCGTGGAGGCTTGGAGCTTCCTGCAGCTCGGCGCGCGGCAGGAGGCCAGGTCCGAGACCCCGTTCCCGCACCGCTGGGCGGTGATGTTCCTGGTCGCCGTGGGGTTCTGGAACTTCCTCGGCGCCGGCGTTTTCGGGTTCCTGATCAACCTGCCCATCGTGTCGTACTACGAGATCGGCACCGCGCTGACCGCCAACCACGGACACGCGGCCATGATGGGCGTCTACGGCATGCTCGCGGTTGGGCTGGGCCTGTTCTGCCTGCGCTACCTCATCCCGGCCGAGCGCTGGCCCGAACGGCTGGCGAAGGTCTCGTTCTGGTCGCTGAACGTCGGGCTGGCCTGGATGTGCTTCGCCACCCTGCTGCCGCTGGGGATGCTGCAGCTCTACCACTCGGTGAACACCGGCTACTTCGACGCCCGCCAGCTCAAGTTCATCAGCGATCCCACCAACAGCTTGCTCGAATGGCTGCGCCTCCCGGGCGACGTGGTGTTCATCGTCGGCGGCGCACTGCCCTTCGCCTGGATCGCCTGGCTCGGGCTGCGCCACACCATCGGCCACACCGTTCGTCGCCTGACCGGTGAGGAGCCCGAGCATCCGCTCTACGCCGAGCTCACCGAGCTGACCGAGCGGGTCGACGAGCCGACCGGGCTTCGGCGATGACCTTCCCGCACCTCGAGCCGCTGCTGGCCGCCGGCTACGCAGTCTTCCTGCTGGCCGCCTCGGCCGGCCTGGACGCGCTGGCCCGGCACGCCCACCACCGCTCCGAGCGATACCGCACCGCGGGGTTCACCTACCACGCCGAGCACGACCACTGGGTGTGCCCGGAGGACCAGATGCTCTGGCCGCACTCCTACGACGACGAACGCCGTCTGGTCCGCTACCGCGCGAAACCGCACATTTGCAACGCGTGCCCCACCAAGCACCGCTGCACCACCTCCCACCTGGGCCGGGAGGTGGTGCGCCCGCTCGATCCGTGGCCGCACTCCGAGGCCGGCCGCTTCCACCGAGTCGTTGCGCTGGCCCTGGTGGCGCTCGCCGGCCTGCTCACCGCCGTCGAGCTGGTCCGCTGGCACGAATCGGCCGATCTGATCCCGCTCGCCGCCTCGGCCGCCCTGACCGCAGTCACCGCCTGGTGGCTCACCGGCCACCTGCGCGCCACCCCTGCCAACTTCCCCGCGCCCAGCCCGTCGACCGGCCTGCGCTTGCGCGGACAGCGCCCGAACACCCCCACCGGGAGCGACCGATGATCTGGATCGTGTCCGCAGCCGTCGCGGCCGTTGTGACCGTGGCGAGCATGCGAGTGCTGCGCGAGTACCAACGCGCGGTGGTGTTCCGCCTCGGCCGGCTCCTGCCACTGCGGGGCCCGGGCCTGATCGGGCTGATCCCGCTGGCCGAACGCATGGTCAGGGTCGACCTGCGCACGGTCACCCTGACCATCCCGCCGCAGGAGCTGATCAGCCGCGACAACGTCCCGGTACGGGTCAACGCGGTCGCCTACTTTCGGGTCGTCGACCCGATCAAGGCCATCACCGAGGTGGAGAACTACGGCGTCGCCACCTCCCAGATCGCCCAGACCACCCTGCGATCCGTCCTCGGACGCGCCGACCTGGACACCCTGCTCGCCGAGCGCGACCGCCTCAACGTTGACCTCCGCAAGATCATCGACGAGCAAACCGAACCCTGGGGCATCAAGGTCACCACCGTCGAGATCAAGGACGTCGAGATCCCCGAGCCCATGCAGCGCGCCATCGCCCGCCAGGCCGAGGCCGAGCGAGAACGCCGCGCCAAGGTCATCAACTCCCAGGGCGAGGCCCAGGCCGCCGAGAACCTCTACGACGCCGCGCAGACCCTCGGCCGCAGCCCCACCGCCATCCAGCTGCGCTACCTACAGACCCTGGTCGAGATCGGCGGCGACCAACGCTCCACCGTGGTCTTCCCGATGCCCCTGGACCTGGCCCAGCCCATCCTCGCGGCCCTCGGCGCCCAACGAGCCGAGCGACAGGGCCCTACCGGGGACCTTGGTCCCTCGACGCAAGGTCCGTAGCCGGTCAAGACTTTCGCAACCAGTCAGGACCGAGCGGGAAGGGGGCAACGCCGGCGTGGTCGATCCGGTGATCCTCAATGGCATCACGGTGGATGCCTCACGGGACGTGTTGGCGGACTCACGGGAGCACGTGCGCCTTCGGATGGCAGCGTTTCTCGGGCGGCTGCCGGAATGCTGGGACTCGGCGCGGGTCAAGCTCACGGTGATGCAGCACCGAAGCCTGTCGTGGGCCGTGTTGGCGCAGGCGAACCTGGAGTTCAAGGGCCAGCCGATCCGGGCGCAGGTGGCGGCCCGGTTCGTCGCCGAGGCGAGCCGGCCGCTGGTGCGGCGGCTGGGCGAGCAGTTGGCTCGGCTGGCCCAGCCGCTCCAGGGCCGTCCCTGGCCGCCGCACCGGCCACGCCCGCAACCGGTCGACCGCCCGCCCGATCACCGCACGATCACCCGGGCCAAGAGCTACCCACTGACCCGCTGCACCGCCGAGCATGCCGCGCTGCTGATGGACACCGGCGACCACGACTTCTACCTGTTCACCGACGACCTCACCGGCCAGGATGCGGTGGTCTACCGGGTCGGCCCGACCGGGTACCGACTGGCCCTGCTCGATGGCCTGGTCCCTCCGTCACCCCGGACGGTGCTGCCGCTGTCCGTCAGCGTCCATCCGGTGCCGCGCCACACGCCCGACCAGGCAGCGGCCCGGTTGGGCAGGACCGAGCTGGCGTTCCAGTTCTTCCGCAACGCCGATACCGACCGGGCCGCCGTGCTGTACCGCCGCTACGACGGCCACTACGGACTGATCACCCCCGCCGAGCGGCCGATGCCCCCGCAACCGGCCATGCGCGCCGAACGGATCCGGTATCGGTGAGCTCGCACGGATCCGAACCGACCCTCCCCGGGCGCACCCCAGGGAAGAGCGAGCCGAGACGGCTCCGGCGGCTGGACGAGGACGAGTCGTTGCGCCTGCTGGGCAGCGTGTCGCTGGGCAGGGTGGTGTTCACCCACAACGCGATGCCGGCCATTCGCCCGGTCAACCACATCGTGGATGCCGGCAACGTGATCATCCGGACCCACCTGGGCGCGGCGGTGCTGTCCCGGTTGGGCGAGGTGGTCGCCTACGAAGCCGACTCCATCGACCCCGACACGCATCTGGGATGGAGCGTCGTCGTCACCGGCTGGGCACACCGGGTCGGCGAACCGGACCTAGCCGCCCGCTACGAGCGGCTGCTACGGCCGTGGGTCAGCCGGGAGATGGACCACGTGATCCGGATCGAACCGCAAATCGTGACCGGCTACGCGCTGGCCAGGTCGTCGGCCGCCTGACCCGGCACGGGCTCGCGGTGCCGCGCCAAGGCACCTGGCGAGCCCGCCGGCGGCCACCACTGAGGCCAACACGGCGACCATCGTGGCGGCGTGTCGGGATGGGCTCGGTCGAGCACGGCATCGGGCTCGACCTGGTCGGTGTGCGCGGCACCGGGCGGGACAGCGGACATCGCGGCCTCCAACGGGTGTGGCCTCCGACGCGACTTCGGGCATCGACCACCATCCTTTCGAGCGCCACGCATCCCACACAGGGCCGCAAGTGCACACACCCCGATGACCTTCGGTCTGCCCGTGAAGAACCGGTCGGCGAAATCTGGGCCATTTGCTGACGGCGAGGGGCCGTTCGACCCGCGCGCGGCGAGGTTCGGCGGGCCGACACTGTCGGATCCACTTCCTCAGGAGCGTCATGCGGCACCGTGTCCCGATCGAGCGCGCCAGCTCGGCGGATCTACTGCAGCTCGCGGCCGGCACCGGCCCGGCCGCGGTGCAGACCGCCGTGATCCTGATGTTGGGGCCCGGGTCACCTCCGTCGTTGGCCGCCGTCCGGTCCGCGTTCGACACCCGGGTCCGGACGGTGCCCCGGTTGCGCCAGCGTCTGATGTGGACTCCGCCCGGCGCCGGCCGTCCGGTCTGGGTCGACGACGCGGAGTTCGACATCGAGCGGCACGTGCGGCACGTGGTGTGTCCGGCACCTGGTGACGAGGCCGCGCTGTGGGACGTCGCCGCCGGGCTGGTCACCGACTCGCTCGCGTTCGCGCATCCCCCCTGGGCGGCGACGCTCGTCACCGGGCTGGCCGACCGTCGCGCCGCGCTGGTCATCGTGTTCCACCACGTCCTTGCCGACGGCGTCAGCGGCCTGGCGCTCCTCGCCCGCCTGCTGGACGGCGCCCCGCCCGGTCCCGCTGACCGAGGGTTCCCCAGCCCGCCGCCGTCTGCCGCCGCGCTCTACGCCGACGCGTGGGCGTCCCGGGCGCGGGTGCCCGGACGGCTGCGCAGGGGCCTGGCCATGCTGCGCGGCGCGATGGCAGGTGCCCGGTCGGGACTGCGCGTCCGACCGTCACCGAGCTCGCTGAACCGGCCGACCGGGCCCCGCCGTCGGCTGGCCGTCGCCCGAGCGGACCTCGCCGAGGTGCACGCGGCGGCGCACGCCTGCCACGCGACGGTCAACGACGCGATCCTCATCGCGGTGGCCGGGGCGCTCGGCGCTGTGTTGCGCCGCCGGGGCGAGACGGTGGACACGCTGGTCGCCTCGGTGATGGTCTCGGCCCGGCCCGACGGACAGCCCGGCGCACCCGGCAACCGGGTCGGCTCCTTTCCCGTCGCGCTGCCGGCCACCGGCGACCGAGGCCGACGACTCGAGCGGGTCGCCCGCGTGACCGCCACCCGCAAGCTCGCCGCTCGCGCCGCGTCCTCGGCCCTGTGGGCACCGCTGGTCCGCGCGCTCGCGGCGCTGGGCCTGTTTCGGTGGTTCGCCAACCACCAGACCCTGGTCAGCACGTTCGTGACGAACCTGCGCGGGCCCACGACCCGACAGGCGTTCCTGGGAATGGAGATCACCGACATCATCCCGGTGTCCGCGACCGCCGGGAACGTGCCGGTGGTGTTCGCCGCCCTCTCCTACGCCGGGGTCCTCGCCGTGACGGTCTGTGGCGACCCCGACGCCTGTCCGGACCTGGCCGAGATCGCCCCCGCGCTGCGGGCCGAGCTCGCGGCCCTGCCGGACGGGTGCGGCCCTCGGCGGAACCCGTGCGGTCCTCGTCCGTGATCGCGTAGGTATTTCGTCCCTATCGGCCGCTCGGCCGGCCGTCGATAGTGGGCACCGGATCGATGTCGGCGCAGGTGTGGGCCGCGCGCGAGGCATTGACCAGGCGCACTCACCTGCACCTGGTGGGCTGTTCCGGCGATGAGGCGAACGACCCGGTCGGGGCGGCGCGGCGGCTGCTGGACGCGGACTTCGGCTGTCAGCCGATCGATCTGGAGCACCTGCCGGGAGCCACCGGCGCCTTGGGTGCGCTGATGGTCGCCGCGCACAACGCCGCGCTGGTCGTGGTCGGCGGCGACCCGGGCGGTACGTTCGCCGACGCGCCGCCCGTCGGCATCCCGTGCCCCGTCGTCATCGTGCCCGGCTCCCGCGCGCCGGCGCCGGACGCAACGTGGCCGGCGGGCCTGTCCGCGTAGCTCGACCCTCGCTGACTGGAGGCATCGGCCGGCGCTGGTCGAGGGCGGCGGCGAGGCTGGCGGTGCAGGTTCGGATGATCTGGCGCGTGGCCCGCCCGACCGGGACGCGGCCGCATCGCGTGCAGGTGACGCGGACGTCCCCGGTGAGCTCGTCGACCGCCACAGAGGCCTCGGCCTGGCACGAGCGGCACCACCGGTGGCCGGTCACCACGATGACGTGCACCGGAGATGAGATGCAGTGGTGCAGCCACCGCCGGTGGGTGCGGCAGGTGATCCGCTCCAGCGGATCCAGGCCGGCGTCCTCGGCCTCGTCCTCGGCGGCGAGCGTGGCGGCCAACCGCCCGTCCGCCAGGTGCCGGGCCTTGACAACGCTGGGCTTGCTGCTCATCTCGGATCCTCCCGCGCTTTCGCCAACGGTGCTGAGCATGCGCCGCGCGAGGTGACGCGGGACACGGACGAACAGCCCGATCATCGGGTACCGCGGACATCACTCTCGGGGGCCTAACGCACCGGCCGGAAGGGCCGCAAGGCCATCGCCCCCGAGCGGGTGGGGAGGGCGTCAGCGTCGCGGCTCGAACGGCTCGAACCCGGACAGCCGGGCGACGAGCAGCCTGCGATCGATCTGGTGCAGGTGGGGAAGCAAGGCCGAGGCCCGGTGGGTGTCGGGATCGGCGCGCAGCGCGACCACCAAATGAGCGACGGTGACCGGCGCGGGGACGACTTGCTGGCTGGGCAGATAACGCACCGCGGCATCGAGATGCTCGTGGTCGCGGCGGCTCAGGCTGGCCGACCAGCCGGTAGCCGCCTCCCAGTGCAGTCGGGTCGGGTTCCACACCGCGCCCCGACCGCCGGCGCGCTCATGCGGAGCGTCCAACGTCAAGGAGCCCGCGAATGCGTCCGGCCCATCGACACACAGCGCACGCACCGGGACGCCACGCTCGGCCAGCAGTACCGCAACCGCGGACAGGTATCCGACGACCAACCTGCTCTCCGCGCGGATCGCCCGCGACCTGACAGCGGAACCCATGCAAGCCCACCTCCGTCGAGGCCACGAATGTGGCCACCACGGTGCCGCGATCCGCGCGGGCAAGCAGGTGCCTCGGGTCACCGGCCCTCGGGGACCTTTGGCCCCCAACGCGTGCGTCACGTCGAGCTCGGCCACCTCGGCGGCGCCGGGTCACGGCACAGCGCCGCGATCCCCTCCGGAACGACCTCCCTGGTGGCGTCGGTCGGCAGCACGTGGACCTCCGCGCCGCAGCCCAACGCGGCACGCGTGGCGACGTCGACAAGCCGTCCGCGCCTCGGCCACCCCGCCCCCAGCCCGCTCAGCGGCTCGGGCTCCAGCGCGTGGTCGGCGGGCGCCGGGCCGTACCACGCCATGCGCGCCGGGGCGGCTCCCCCCGTGTCCGCCACATCGTCGGAGAGGAGCAACGTGCGGACCCGGCCCCGCGCCAACGCGTCCAGCGTCCCCCCCGCGCCCACCACGGCCAGCCCACCTTGGCGCCTTTCCTCGTCCAGCGCGGCCAACAGCAAGGCGGTCCGCCCGGCCGAGGCCTGGCACGAGCCCTCGCCGAGCCGAGGGCCACCAGCGGTGATCGACAGAAGGCTCGGGCGCTGGCGCTGCAGCGGCACCACGACCTCTACGACCTGTTCGGCGCCCCGGTCGGCGGCCGCGCCGCCGGGGTGGACCACGATGGCTCCGCCGGTGCGATCCAGCAACGCGACCACGTGCGCGGGGCGGCCCTGCAGCCAGGCCAACAACGGCAGCAGGTGCGGCAAGCCGTAACGCGCGCGCTCGGGCGCCGAGGCTTCCGGCATCACCACGCCCAGCAGGATCCGACAATCGGTGGCGAACATGACGAGAACGCCCCGACCCGGCACCGTGCCCAGAACGCCGGCCCGCAGCACCCCGACCAGACCACGGCCGGCCCCCTGCCGGGACAGGTCCTCGACGACCGCGTGCCAGCGGGTGAACACCTGGTCCCCGCCGGCGCGCAGGTCGAAGTACACCGAAGCCACCGACCCGGTGCCCGCGTACAGGTCGCGCAACACCCAGGTCCGCAGGCTCACCACCTTGTCATGCCGGCTTCGCTCGGGCGGCCGGGCCGCTCGCATCGATGCCTTCCGCGCGCGCGTGGTCCAGCAGCTCCAGCACCGGGGCGGCGCGGCGGTGCACCTCGACCGGCCGGCCGGCGCTGGCCGCCTGGCGCAGTCGTTGTCGGGCGTATTCGACCGATTCGCGGAAACTCGACTCCAAGGTCATCACATCCCACAGTCGTCGTGTCCGGCCCAACGGTCACCCTCTGGCGACGCCTGCCACCTCGGATAGGGCCTCGGGTACCGACAAGCCGGGCCCTTCGGCAGCCGTCCGGCACTCGGTCCGAGCGTCCCGGGAACGTCGGGACCAAGGGCACTAGCAGCGGCGGGGGCGCCGGAGCAGCGTCGGGGCACAAGCCGACCTAGGCGGGAGAGTTCGATGCTGACGTTGAGCATTATCAAGGCGGACACGGGCGGATTCGTCGGGCACAGCGCGGTGCACCCCGAGCTGATGGCGGTGGCCAGGGCGGCGGTCGAGCGGGCGGTGCGGGAAGGGCTGCTTGTCGACGGCACCACGGCGGCGTGCGGCGACGACGTGTCGCTGGTGATGACCCATCGACGGGGGCCGGACTGCACGGACATCCACTCCTTCGCCTGGGACACCTTCCTCGCGACCACCGCCAAGGCCAGGGAGCTCGGGCTGTACGGCGCCGGCCAGGACCTGCTGTCCGACTCGTTCTCCGGGAACCTGCGCGGGCTCGGCCCCGGCTACGCCGAGCTGGAGTTCGAGGAGCGCCCGTCCGAGCCGGTGCTGTGCTTCCTCGCCGACAAGACCGAGCCGGGGGCCTGGAACCTGCCGCTGTACAAGATGTTCGCCGACCCGTTCAACACCGCCGGTCTGGTGATCGACTCCAAGATGCACGCCGGCTTCGAGTTCGAGGTCTACGACCTGTACGAGCACGCCCGGATCGTGTTCAGCTGCCCGGAGGAGCTCTACGAGCTGCTGATGTTCATCGGCGCCCCGGCCCGCTACGTCGTGCACACCGTCCGGTCCCGGGCGCTGGGCGAGACCGCGGCGGCCACCAGCACCCAGCGGCTGTCGCTGATCGCCGGCAAGTACGTCGGCAAGGACGACCCGGTGATGATCGTGCGCTGCCAGTCGGGGCTGCCCGCGGTCGGCGAGGTGCTCGAGCCGTTCGCCACGCCGTGGACCGTCGCCGGGTGCATGCGCGGGTCGCACCACGCGCCGTTGATGCCGGTGTCGGTCCCCGACGCCACGCCGTCTCGGTTCGACGGGCCGCCCCGGGTGGTCGGGCTCGGCTTCCAGGTCACGCAGGGGCGGCTGGTCGGGCCGCGAGACATGTTCGCCGACCCGTCGTTCGACCGCGCGCGGCAACGGGCCAACGAGGTCATGGACTACCTGCGCGCGCACGGCCCGTTCGAGCCGCACCGGCTGCCCCTCGACGAGCTGGAATACACCACCATGTCCACGCTCGCCAAACGGCTCTCCGCCCGCTGGCAGACCCTGCCGGAGCCAGCCCAGGACCTGGCCACGGCGTCCGCCAAGGCCTGACCGGATCCGGGGAGTGATCGCATGGACGGCAGGCGTACCACGCTCGAGCCCACCGCGAACCTGAGCGACTACGCCGAGGCGTGCCCGCGGTTTCGGTGGGCGGACGCTCGCGCGGAGCTGGCCGGGCTGCCCGGAGGTGCCGGTTTGAACATCGCGTATGAGGCGCTGGACAGGCACCTGTCGGACCCGGCGGTGGCCGACAAGGTGGCGCTGCGCTGGCTGGGGCGGTCCGGGACCAGCACCTTCAGCTACCGGGATCTCGCCGCGCTGACCTCGCGGTTCGCCGGCGTGCTCACCGAGCTGGGAGTCGCGCCGGGCGAGCGGGTGTTCACCCTGCTGGGCCGGGTGCCGGGGCTGTACGTGGCGGTGCTCGGCGCGCTCAAGGCCCGCTGTGTGGTGTCGCCGCTGTTCTCCGCGTTCGGGCCGGAGCCGGTGGCCGAACGGATGCGGCTCGGTGAGGCGTCCGTGCTGGTCACTACCCCGGCGCTGTATCGGCGCACGGTGGCGCCCATTCGGGACCGGCTGCCCGCGCTGCGCCACGTGCTGCTGGTCGCCCCGGACGGGGACCAGCCGGTCGGCGGGGACGAGGGGATCGACCTGGCCGCGCGGCTCGCCGAGGTGTCCCCGGATTTCACGATCGGACCCACCGCCCCGGACGACCCGGCGTTGCTGCACTTCACCAGCGGCACCACCGGCCGGCCGAAGGGGGCGTTGCACGTGCACGAGGCGGTGGTGGCGCACTACGCCACCGCCCGGTTCGCCCTGGACCTGCGGCCCGAGGACGTGTTCTGGTGCACGGCCGACCCCGGGTGGGTCACCGGCACCTCGTACGGGATCGTGGCGCCGCTGGTGGTCGGGGCCACGATGGTCAGCGACTCCGGCGAGTTCGACTCCCGGCGCTGGTACCGGGTGCTCGATGAGCAGCGGGTCAACGTCTGGTACACCGCGCCGACGGCGATCCGGATGCTCATGCGCCACGGCCCCGGCGAGGCGGCCCGGCACGACCTGTCCGCGCTGCGGCTGATCGCCAGCGTGGGCGAGCCGCTCAACCCGGAGGCGGTGCGCTGGGGCGCCGACGTGCTCGGCCGCCCCATCCACGACAACTGGTGGCAGACCGAGACCGGCGCCATCATGATCAGCAACCTGCTGGCCGCCGAGATCCGGCCCGGGTCGATGGGACGGCCGCTGCCCGGCGTCGAGGCCGCGCTGCTGGAGCAGGGGCCCGACGGGCGGGCCCGGGTGGACGACCAGGGGCGGGTGCGGGTGCTGGACGGGCCGGCACAGGGCGAGCTGGCGCTGCGCCCGGGCTGGCCGTCGATGTTCCGCGGTTACCTGCACGACCCGGAGCGCAGCGCGGCCTGCTTCGCCGGCGGCTGGTACCTGTCCGGGGACGTCGCCCGCCGCGACGAGGACGGCTGGTACTGGTTCGTCGGCCGGGCCGACGACGTGATCAAGTCGGCCGGGCACCTGGTCGGGCCGTTCGAGGTGGAGAGCGCGCTGATGGCCCACCCGGCGGTCGCCGAGGTCGGCGTGATCGGCACCCCGGATCCGGTGGCCGGTGAGCTGGTCAAGGCGTTCGTGACGCTGCGCGCGGGCATCGAACCGACCGAGGATCTGCGGACCGAGCTGCTCGGCTTCGGCCGCCGGGCGCTGGGCGCGGTGGCGCCCAAACAGATCGTGTTCGACGACGCGCTGCCGCACACCCGCAGCGGCAAGGTGATGCGTCGGCTGCTGCGGGCGCGCGAGCTGGGCCTGCCGGAAGGCGACCTGTCCACCCTGGAGGTGAACCCCCGATGACGACACCGTCGAGCCCTCCCCCGGACGGGAAACACCGGCTGGAGCTGTTCACCGAGATGCTGCGCATCCGGCGCTTCGAGGAGCGCTGCGTGCGGCTCTACGGCGCCGAACAGATCCGGGGGTTCATGCACCTGTGCGTGGGCGAGGAAGCGGTCGCGGTCGGTGTGCTCGGCGCGCTCGACGGCGAGGACGCGGTGGTGTCCACCTACCGCGAGCACGGCCACGCGCTGGCCCGTGGGGTACCGATGGTCGAGGTGCTCGCCGAGATGTTCGGCCGCACCACCGGCTGTAGCGCCGGACGCGGCGGCTCGATGCACCTGTTCGACGCCGAGCGCCGGTTCTACGGCGGCAACGCGATCGTCGCCGGCGGGATCCCGATCGCGGTCGGGCTGGCCCTCGCGGATGCCATCCGGGGCCGGGCTAGGACGACCGCGTGCCTGTTCGGGGACGGCGCGGCGGCCGAGGGCGAGTTCCACGAGTCGCTCAACCTGGCCGCGCTGTGGCGGCTGCCAATCGTGTTCTGCTGCGAGAACAACCAATACGCGATGGGCACCCCGCTGCGCCGCAGCCACGCACAGACCGACCTCGCCCTGCGCGCCGCCTCCTACGGCCTGCGCGCGTGGCCGGTCGACGGCATGGACGTCGACGCCGTCCGCGACGCCACCCGGCTGGCGTCGGACACCGTCCGCGGCGGCGGCGGGCCCTGCTTCCTGGAGCTGCGCACCTACCGGTTCCGCGCGCACTCGATGTACGACGCCGACCGCTACCGGGACAAGGCCGAGATCGCCGCCTGGCGGGAGAGGGACCCGATCGAGCTGCTGGCCGGTGTGCTGGGCCGGGACGGGCTGCTCGACGACGCGCGGCGCACCGAGATCGAGGCCGAGCTGGACGCCGAGATCGAGCGCGCCGTCGAGGCGGCCGACGCCGGGCCGGTCGAGCAGGTCGAGACCCTGACCCGCTTCGTCACCTCGGAGCCGTCATGACCGACACGATCACCTACCGGGAGGCCTGCCGGGCCGCGCTGCGCGACGCCCTGGGCTCCGACGACCGGGTGTTCCTCATGGGCGAGGACGTCGGCGGCTACGGCGGCTGCTTCGGGGTCAGCGCCGGGCTGCTCGACGAGTTCGGCCCGGACCGGGTCCGGGACACCCCGCTGTCGGAGTCCGCGTTCGTGGGCGCCGGGATCGGGGCGGCGCTGGGCGGGATGCGGCCGATCGTGGAGATCATGACGGTCAACTTCAGCCTGCTGGCCCTGGACCAGATCGTGAACAACGCCGCCACCCTGCTGCACATGTCCGGCGGCCAGCTCAACGTGCCGCTGGTCATCCGGATGGCCACCGGTGCCGGCCGCCAGCTCGCCGCGCAGCACTCGCACAGCCTGGAGGGCTGGTACGCGCACATCCCCGGCCTGCGCATCGTCGCGCCGGCCACGATCGCCGACGCCCGAGGCATGCTGGCCACCGCGCTCGCCGACCCCGACCCGGTGCTGATCTTCGAACAGATCGCGCTGTACGGCACCAGGGGCGAGCTGCCCGAGGACGCGGGCCCGGTGGACCTAGACAGGGCCGCCGTGCGCCGACCGGGCACCGACGTCACGGTGGTCGCCTACGGCGGCTCGCTGGCGCCCGCCCTCACCGCCGCCGAGCAGCTCGCCGCCGACGGCGTCGCGGCCGAGGTCATCGACCTGCGCACGCTGCGCCCGCTGGACGAGACGACGGTGCTGGACTCGGTGCGCCGCACCCACCGGCTGGTGATCGTGGATGCGGCCTGGCGCAGCGGCAGCCTGTCCGCCGAGGTCGCCGCCCGGGTCGCCGAGCACGGCCTCTACGAGCTGGACGCCCCCATCGAACGGGTCTGCGGCGCCGAGGTGCCCATGCCGTACCCCCGCCACCTGGAGGAAGCGGCCCTTCCCGGGCCGGACGACGTGGTGGCCGCCGTGCGCCGGGCGGTTGGGTGACGTGGCCGAGACGAGCTTGCGAGTCGAGAGATGAGTACCGAGACGAGCGCCGAGTTCCGGATGCCGTCGCTGGGCGCGGACATGACCGAGGGCACCGTGGTCGAGTGGCTGGTCGGCCCGGGCGACCGGGTGCGCCGGGGTGACGTGGTCGCGGTGGTGGACACCGAGAAGGCCGCCATCGACGTCGAGTGCTTCGAGGACGGGGTCGTGGACCGGCTGCTGGTCCAACAGGGCCAGAAGGTGGCCGTCGGCACCCCGCTGGCGCTCATCGGCTCAGCCCGGACGGAGCACCCCGAGCCCGCCACCGCACCGGCGACGCTCGCGCCGGAGCCGGCTGGGCCGAGGATCGGGTCCCCGCTGGCCCGCAAGCGCGCGGAGCAAGCCGGCATCGACCTCGCCACGATCCCGGGCAGCGGGCCCGGCGGGCTGATCACCCGCGCCGACGTGGAGAACGCGGTGCCCCCGGCCACCGCCCGTCCGCCGTCGGTCCGGGCACGGATATCGCCCTACGCGCGCCGGCTGGCCACCGAGCGCGGGATCGACCCGGCCACCCTCACCGCGTCGAGCCCCAACGGGACGGTGCACGCCCGCGACCTCCCGCCGCCGGCCTCGGCCGCTCCCCCCGCGCCGGCACCGACGTTCCCGCCACCGCCGGAGATCCCGCTGACGCTTCCACCGGAGCCGCCCGGCGTGGCGCAGCGCCGAGCGACCGCCGCGCTGATGGCCCGGTCCAAACGGGAGATCCCGCACTACTACCTGTCCCAGGACATCGACATGGGGCGAGCGCTGGACTGGCTGCGCGGCCACAACCGCGCCATCCCGGTCACCGCCCGCGTGCTCCCGGCCGCGGTGCTGCTGCGCGCCGTCGCGCTCGCCGCCCGCGCCGTGCCCGAGCTGAACGGGCACTGGGTCGACGACGGCTTCCGGCCCGGCGACGGCGTGCACCTCGGCGTGGCGGTGTCGGTGCGCGGCGGCGGCCTGGTCGTCCCGGTCGTTCGGGACGCGGACACGCTCGGCCTGGACGAGCTGATGGCCGCCGTGCGGGGGGCCGCCGAACGAGCCCGAGGCGCGCGGTTGCGTTCCTCCGAGGCCGGCGGCGCCACCCTCACCGTCACCAACCTCGGCGAGCTCGGGGTGGACACCGTGCACGGCGTCATCCACCCGCCGCAGGTCGCGCTGGTCGGGTTCGGCGCCGTCCGCCGCCGCCCCTGGGCCGACGACACCGAGAACACCGACACCGACCACGGGTCCGTCACGGTCCGACCTGTCGTTACCGCCACCTTGTCCGCGGACCACCGCGCCACCGACGGCGCCACCGGCGCCCGGCTGCTGCACCACATCGCACGTTGCCTACACCGACCCGAGGAGCTCTAGATGACCACGCCCGTTCAGACCGAGGTCCAGGCCAACGAACTGGTCCGCGACGTGCTGCGCACGGTCGCCCCGGGGCCGACGCTGGACGGCCTCGACCCGCACGACGACCTCCGCGAGACGCTCGGGCTGGACTCGCTGGACTTCCTCACGGTGGTCAGCCGCACCAGCGAGCGCACCGGAATCCGCATCGACGAGGACGACTACGACCAACTCGCCGACCTCAACGGCTGGATCACGCTGCTGACCACCCGCTCTGCCCGCCGAGCCGGATGAGACAACGGACCCTGGGAGCAATCATGAACGTTCCGTCGGGCGCGATCGTCGCCGGTATCGACGCCTCCGCCGACAGCGACCGCGGCCTTGCCTGGGCCGCCGCCGAGGCCGAGGCGCGCGGGGCGCCGCTGCACCTGCTGCACGCACTGCCCCCGCTGCGCACCGAGGTCCCGCCCACCGCCGACGAAGAACGAATCATGCGCGACCACGCCCAAGGGGTGGTCACCGCCGCCCGGAACCAGGCCCGGCGTATCACCTCAGCGCCGGTCACGGCGGAGGTCGTGGACGAGCCGGCGGCCCCGGCGCTGATCGCGGCCAGCCGGCACGCCGAGCTGGTGGTGCTCGGCGCGCGCGGGCACAGCGCGATGTCCGGGCTGCTGCTCGGCTCGGTGAGCCAGCAGGTATGCGCGCACGCCCACGGCCCGGTCGTGGTGGTCCGGGAGGCCGCCGACCCGAACAGCCGACGCGTCGTGGTCGGGGTGGACGGCTCTCCCGGCAGCGACCGCGCGATCGGGTACGCCATGCAGGCCGCCGCCCGCGACGGCGCCCCGGTGACCGCGATCTACGGCTGGCACGACCACAGCCCGCTGACCACCGGCACCGCCTCGCCCGGCTGGGACCGCACCGCCGAGCGGATCGCCGCCGGCGATCGCATGCTGGAGAACGCGCTCGCGGCATGGACGACGAAGTATCCCGAGGTCACCGTGGTCCGCGAGGCGATCCCGGTGCCGCCGGCCCGGACCCTCGCCGGCGCATCCGAGCACGCGGCCATGGTCGTGGTGGGCGCGCGGGGGCACGGCGGCTTCGCCGAGCTGCGGCTCGGCTCGGTCAGCCGCGCCCTGCTCCATCACGCCCGATGCCCGGTCGCGGTGATCAGGTAGCCGGCCCGGCTCCGCAGTGCGGCCCACCCCGAAACCCGCCGGTCAGGTAGCCCCGCATCTGGAAGATCTCCGCGTGCTGGGCGTCCCGGACCCGGGCGGCGAACACGGTGACCTCGGGATGCTGGATCGCGCCCCGCGTGAGCAGCCGTTGTGACATCATCACCGCCGTCATGTGATGCGGGATCATGTCCCGGAGGAAGGCCTGGTCCAACGCGTCCCCGGTGAGCTCGGACAGGTCGCGCATCATCGGCCGGTACGCCACCTCGGCGGACCGGCCCGGGTACCACGCCGCCAGCCAGCCCTTCATCATGGCGATCTCGGCGGTCTGCGTCGCCACGATCGAGGCGCCCAGCGCACGCATCTCCGGGCGACCCGAGCCCTCCAGCCGGCGCGCCGCGCCGACCGCCTCCTCGTGATGGGCGACCATGCCGGCCAGGTAGCCGAACTCGTCGGTCGTCCCCCCGCGCTGGCCGGCCATCCCGACCGCCGCCACCGACGTCCCCAGCAGCACCAGGGCCGCCACCAGCAGGACGACCGGGGCGAGCCGGTCGCGGCCGGTCATCCCCGGCCCCCGGCCCCCCGCTCGGCCAGCCGGCCCCGCGCCTGCTCGTAGGCGTCGGCGTCGATCTCCCCGAGCGCGAAGCGTCGAGCCAGGATGTCCTCCGGGGTCTCCCGCGTGACCTGGTGGCCCGGCCGGTCCTCGCGGCTTCGCGCCACCCGGACCGCGGCCCACACGATCACGCCGATGAGCGCGCCCCAGAAGAGCACCATCAGGATCATCCCCAACGGCCCCCAACCCGACATTCCGGAAAATCCCCCGCCCCAACCCCAGTCGCACATCTCGCTCACCCTTTCCGGTGGCCCGACGATGAGGCCACGGAGGCTAGGCACACGGCCGATCGACCGGCAGGGGCGATCGAACCCGGACGGCGGGACCAACGGCTCTGCCCGCTCGGGGCCGCGAGCCCGAACGCGGCCCAGGGATCGATGGCCCCACCACGACGGGACCTTCGCCGGTACCTGACACCGGCGCGCGGGACGACGCTGTCGGCGACAACGTCCGTTCCAACATCGGGGGATCACGATGACAGTTGAGCAGGACAAGGAGACCATCGAGCCCGGTCGGCACTCCATCCGACGGGAGCCGAACCCCAAGCCGACCAGTACGACCGCCACCCGACACCCGCCCGGCGGGTGGGCGCTGGCCCTGATGCGCATCGGCATCGGCTTCGTGTTCCTGTGGGCCTTCCTGGACAAGCTGTTCGGCCTGGGCTACCACACCACGGCCCCACAGGCATGGGTCGCCGGCGGCTCGCCGACCCGGGGCTACCTCGGCCATCTCAAGGCTGGCCCGCTGCGGGAGATGTTCGCCGGCTGGGCGGGCGCGCCCTGGGCGGACTGGTTGTTCATGGTCGGCCTGGCCGGCATCGGGGTGGCCGTGATGCTCGGCATCGGGCTGCGCATCTCGGCGGTGACCGGCACGGTCATGCTGCTGGGCATGTGGGCGGCGGAGTGGCCGCCGGCCCGGTTCGGGTTCACCGGTGATCTCACCGACTCGACCAACCCGGTCGTGGACTACCACATCATCTACGCGCTGGCCCTGATCGTCTGCGCGGCTGCCTACGCCGGCCACGCCAGGGGGCTGGGCCGGGCCTGGGAACGCCTGGTGGGGCGCGCGCGGTGGCTGCTCTGACCCGAGGCCCAGCCGTCTGCGCCGACGCCCCGGCCCCGGCGGAGACGGCCGCCGCGCACCTCTCGGCCAACGTCCCGGTCGTCGGCCCCTCGGCGAGGGCCGGTGAGGTGCTCGACGGGCTGCGCGGCCACCGGTTCGACTCCGCCTCGGTGGTCGCCGTGTGCACGGACGGGCGGCTGGCTGGGCTGGTCGGCATCGAACGGCTGCTCGCGGCGCCACCGACCGCACCGGTCACCGAGCTGATGGACCCTCGGCCACCCATGGTCGGCCTGGACACCGATCAGGAGCGCGCGGCCTGGCAGGCGGTGCACCACGGCCAGGCCGCGCTCGCCGTGGTGGACTCCGACGGGGGCTTTCGTGGCATCGTGCCCCCGCACCGGCTGCTGGCGGTGCTGCTGGCCGAGCACGACGAGGACCTGGCCCGCCTGGGCGGCTTCCTCGCCTCCGGGGCCGAGGCGCGCACCGCCGCCACCGAGACCGTGAGCCGCCGGCTCTGGCACCGGCTGCCGTGGCTGCTCGCCGGGCTGGCCGGTGCGCTCGTGTCCGCGCTGATCGTGTCCTCGTTCGAGCGTCAGCTCACCGCCCAGATGCTCATCGCGTTCTTCGTGCCCGGGGTGGTCTACCTGGCCGACGCCGTCGGCACCCAGACCGAGGCGCTGATCATCCGAGGCCTCTCGGTCGGCGTCCGCATCCACCGCGTCGCCGCCAGCGAGACCCTCACCGGGGTGGTGCTCGGGCTGCTGTTCGCGGTGCTGAGCTATCCGCTGGTGCTGGGGATCTGGGGCGAGCCTCGGGTGGCCGCCGCCGTGTCGGTGGCGCTGCTCGCGGCCTGCTCGATCGCCACGCTCATCGCCATGGTGCTGCCGTGGCTGTTCCACCGGATGGGCCGCGACCCCGCCTTCGGCTCCGGCCCACTGGCCACCGTCGTCCAAGACCTGCTGTCGATCCTCATCTACTTCGTGGCCGCGACCGCGATTGCGACCTGACACCGCGACAAGGAGATGTTCCGACGCGCCACGAGTATCACGTCGAAACTGGGCCAGCTGGTCGAACGGCTGGCGAGCATGGCCGCCCTGGCGGTGCGGGCGTTCGACCGCGCCACCACCGCGCTGTTGCGTTCGGGCCTCGCTGGCCGAGTCGGTCATCGCCGAGGACCGCGACGGCGACGGCATCCGGCGCGAGATCGACGACCACGCGGTCAACCTGATCGCCCCGGCGGTCGGGTCCTTCGGCTCCCGGGTGGGGACGCTGGACTCCGGCGCGGCGGGACGCCGAGGCGCGAGCATCGACGGCGGACGACGCCGAAGGGCGGTGAGGGTCATGGCTGAGGTGCTGGTGGCGTACGCGACCAAGCGCGGTTCCACCGAGGAGATCGCCTCGGTGATCGCCGACGAGATCGGCGAGCGCGGGCCGAGGGTGCACCTGCGAGACGCCCGCGAGGTGCACGACCTGCTCGGCTATCACGCTGTGGTGCTGGGCAGCGCGCTCTACAACGGCAGGTGGCAGCGTCCCGCCGTGCGGCTGCTGCGCCAGCACCTGGCCGAGCTGGCCAGGATGCGGGTGTGGCTGTTCCAGAGCGGCCCGTTGGACGAACGGGTTCACCCGCCTACGACGCCGAGGGCGGTGCTGCGCCTGCTCCCCCGCATCGGCGCCGACCCGCCGATCACGTTCGCCGGCCGGCTGGACGCCGGGACCGCGCGTGGGTTCATCGCCCGGAAGATGGTCGAGCACGGCCGCGCCGGGGACTTCCGGGACTGGGACGCCATCCGTGCCTGGGCGGCCGGTATCGCCGACGCGCTCACGGCGGTCCCGGACGACCGGTCGGCCGACTGACCGCGCCGCGCCGCAGCGCGCGGTAGAGCTCGTCGGTGCCCCACACCAGCACCGGTAGCGGCAGCAGCGCCCACCCGGGCAGCGCCGCCGTGCCGAACACGGCCTGCAGCGGCGGGAGGTAGATCACGGCGGCGGTGAGCAGCAGCTCGAACACGATGCCGCCCAACAGCAGCGGGTTGCTGGTCACCATGATCCGTCGCAACGAGACACGCTGGGTGCGGGCGGCGAACGCGGTGCCGACCTGGCAGGCCACGATCGCGGCGAAGGTGGCCGTGGTGGCCTGCAGGTAGGCGTGGTGCAGCGGCGTGCCCGGCTGGGTCGGGGCGCCGAGCGTCCAGCCGGACCCGACGAGCACTAGCAGGAACACCCCCATGACCAACACGGCGGAGACCACCCCCATCAGGCCCCAGGCGCGCAACAGCATCTCCCGGTCGATCACGTTCTGCCCTCGGCGGCGGGGTGGGCGGGCCATCAGCCCCGGCTCCGAGGGCTCGCGCCCGAGCGCCAGCGCGGGCAGGGTCTCGGTGCCCAGGTCGATGGCGAGGATCTGCAGCACGGTCAGCGGCAGCGGCACCAGCCCACCGGACAGGGCGAAGACCAGGAACGGCACCACCTCCGGGACCAGGTGGGCGAAGATGTAGAGCACGAACTTGCGCACGTTGTCGTAGACCCGCCGGCCCTCCTCGATCCCGGCGACGATCGTGGCGAAGTTGTCGTCGGTGAGCACCATGGTCGCGGCCTCCCTGGCGACCTCGGTGCCAGAACGTCCCATCGCCACCCCGATGTCGGCGTGCCGCAGCGCCGGCGCGTCGTTGGCGCCGTCGCCGGTCATGGCCAACCACGTGCCGCTCGCCCTCCAGCGCATCGGCGATCCGCAGCTTGGCCTCCGGTGTCGCGCGGGCGAACACGATCTCCTCACCGCGGGTGAGCAGCGCGGTGAGCTCGGCGTCGGACATCGCGTCCAGGGCGGCGCCGTCGACGACGCGCTCGGCGCGGATGCCGACCAGCCGGGCGATCTCGGCGGCGGTGCGCCCGTTGTCCCCGGTGACCACGTGCACCCGGATCCCGGAGGCGTGGCAGGCCTCGACGGCCGCCGCGACCTCCGGCCGGGGCGGATCGAGCAGCCCGACCAGCCCGAGCAGGCGCAACCCGGGTCCCTCGGCCTGGTCCCGGTCGGGCTCGCCCGGCTCGGTCCAGTCGCGGCGGGCCACCGCCAGCACGCGCAGCCCGTGGCCGGTCATCTCGTCGACGGCGGCGGCGAGCGCGGCCCGCTGGCCGGGCTCCAGGACGTAGCGCGGCAGCACCCGCTCGGGGGCGCCCTTGACGTGCACCCGGCGGGCGTCCCCGACACGGTCGAGCGTGGCCATCGACGCGCGGCGCGGGTCGAAGGCGAACAGCGCCAGCCGCTGCCCGTCGCGGCCGGCGGGGTCGATCCGCACGTCCGCCCTGGCGGCCATCTCCAGCAGCGCCAGCTCGGTGGGATCGCCCTGGCCCGCGCCCAGGTCGGCTGTCGAGCAGCGAGCCACCGCCTCGGCCAGCTCGGCGAGCACCGCACCGGACGGGCCGCGCACCTGCCGCACGTGCATCACCCCTCGGGTCAGGGTGCCCGTCTTGTCCGTGCAGATCACCAAGGTCGAGCCGAGCGTCTCCACCGCCGACAGGCGTTTGACCAGAGACCCGCGCCGGGCCATCGCCCGCACCCCGACCGCAGGCGCGAGCGTGATGGTCGAGAGCAGCCCCTCCGGCACGTTCGCCACCAGCAACCCGACCGCGAAGATCGCCGCCTCGGTCCAGGACAGCCCGGCCAGCACACCCAGCGGCAAGAACGCGATCCCGACCCCGACCGCGACGGCGGCGATCAGGTAGGCCACCCGCCGCACCTGACGCTCCAGCGGGCTGTCGCCCGGCGGCCGCCGCCCGGCCAGCGCGGGCGATCCGGCCGATCTCGGTGTGCACGCCGGTCGCGTGCACCACCGCCTCGGCCGGACCGCCCAGGCACCCCGTGCCGGCTGAACACCAGCACCGGCGAGTCCAGCACCCGAGGAGAGGTGTCCACGGCGTCCGCGAGCCGGCGCACCGGCTCCGACTCCCCGGTCAGCGCCGAGGCATCGATCTCCAACGCCCCGGACAGCAGCCGGGCGTCCGCAGGCACCCGATCGCCCTCGGCCAGCAACAGCACGTCACCCGGCACGATCGCGGCCGCCGCGACCAGCCGCACCGCGCCGCCTCGGCGCACCCGGGCACTCGGTGGCAGGTACCGGCTCAGCGCCTCCACGGCCTTGCCCGCCTGCCGCTCCTGCACGAACGCGAACCCCGCGTTCAGTACCACGACGGCCAGGATCGCCCACCCCAGGTGGACGGTTCCCGCCACGAATGCCAGACCCGCCGCGCACAGCAGCAACAGCGCCAGCGGGTGGGTGAACTGACGCACCAGCTCGCGCCGCCACACGACCGCCCGCGCGGAGCGCAGCTCGTTGGGCCCGTACCGCTCCAGCCGCCGCGCCGCCTCCCGCACCGACAGCCCCGAGGCACGCGAACCCAGGTCACGCAGCAGCCGCCCGGCAGGTTCCCGAGGGGTCCCACCCGGACCCGGTCTCGGCCGGCACCGTCGCATACTGAGTCGATGCGTGCTGGGTCGACGTACCCACCGCCACCCCCCAAGTCCCGCTCAGGACCGGTCGAGCGCCGGGGCGCCCTTGCTGGTCCGGAACGGCCTGCCGTCTCGGGCGCAGATCAGCTGCGCTACCTCGCGGCCGGTCAGCACCCCGGACGGCAGCCCACCCCCGGGCGCCACCCAGTGACCGACCAGGTAGAAGTTGTCCAGGCCGGGCAGCGTCTTTCTCGGTCGACAGGTGAGGTTCTCGGTCGTGATCAGCAGCCCTTCATAGGAGCCGCGCCAGTTTCCGGTGTACCGCTCGAACGTCAACGGGGTGGCGACATCGATTTCCTCGATCTGGTCCCGTACTCCGGGAAATCGCCGCTCCAGCACGCCGATGACGGCGGCCGCGATCCGTTCCTTCTCCTCGGCGTACGCCGCCGGGTCGTCCGCCAGCGACCGCCAATGGTCGTAGTCGGCGCCGAGAATCACCGCCACCGACGACGTGCCCGGCTCGGCCATCGTCGGGTCATAGCAGTAATGCCGGATCGAAATCGAGCGCTGCTCGACCCCGCCCAGGACCAACGGTTCGGGCAGCAGTTGCACCACCGCGTGCGGCTCGGCCGAAATGTCACGCGCGATACCCAACGAAACCCGCACCAGCGGCGGGAAGATGCGCGACTCCTGGTACCGGGCGCGGACCCCGTCGTCGACGAAACGGCCACCGAGCATCTCGTACACCGCGGTGTGCGCGTCCGAGGCCGAGATGACGTAGTCCGAGCGGCGCTCGCCGCCGTCGGCACACCGCACACCCACCGCATGGGCATCCTCGACCAGGATCCTGTCCACCCGCGCCCCGTACTCCACCTGGCCACCGAGGGCCAGGTACCGACGCTCGATGGCCCGGATGAACTCCAGCGAACCGCCGATCGGGTACCCGGCCGCCCGGTTGTGCATCCACGCCAGGGTCACGCACAGGCCGAGCAGCGGAAAGTCGGGCGTATCGATGATCGTGGTGAACGCGGTACGAAGCAGCGGATGCCGGAAACCGGCGGCGAAGTCAGGCAGGGAGACCCGGCCGTAGCGGGCCAACGACCAGAGGAACGGCAGCGCCCGGGCGGCCGCCTTCAGCCGGTCGGGCACGGACATAAGCTCGCTGGGCTTGCCCAACGGCAGGTCGAAACGGGCGTGCCGGCGCACCAGGCCGGTGAGCTTCCTGATCCGCCGGGCGTCCTCGGGCGCCAGCTCGCACAGGTGCCGCTCCAGGCGGTCGACATCGGTGTAGACGACCAGCGCCGTCCCGTCTGCTCCGATGACGCGAACGAACTCGTCATGGTCGACCATGTCCCTGTCCTGGACGGCCCCCAACTCTTGCCACGCGTCGTACAGGCTGTTGCCGGGTCCGGAGCCGACCAGCCATTGGAGACAGTTGTCGAAAACATACCGACCGCGCCGCCACGACGTGCACAACCCACCCGGCAGGTCGTGCTGTTCGACAATCCTCGTGCGATATCCGTTCATCTGCAAATAACACCCGACCGACAGCCCGGCAATGCCGGCACCGACGACAACAACCGATTTCGTCATCGTGAGACCTCTTTCTCGGCACCGGGCTGCACCGGTTTCTCCATATCATTTCTGGCACGCCTCGCGTCCGGCGCGACCGACAACGCGATAGGCGCTCCCCACACCCACATGACCACGGCCTGGGCGATCGCTCGCGCCTTCCGTCCGATCATGAGGACGGGCTCTCGCCGAGTGCCCGGCCGCTCCACACCGGTTCGACGCCGCGCCATTCCCGCGCCCAGCGGGCGCTGTTGCGGGCGAGCGTGCCGCGTCGCACCACCCACCACAACGCCCCCAGCGTCACCCCGACCCCGAGCGCGGCCAGCCCCGCGGTGACTACCGCGCCGACGAGGGCCAGGTCCGGGTCGGTCGGTGGCGGGACGAGGTGGCGGTCACGATCCGCCCACACGGTGACCGGGTCACCGGCCCGCAGGGCCCGCGTCACCACCGCCTCGTCGACCCGCTCGACACCGTCGCTGCCGACCCACCGCACCGGTATCCGCGTCGATTGGCTGCCGCCTCGGCTCGCAACCGCCGTCATCGGCGGGGTGTTCGACACCACCACGGCCGTGACAGGGGTTCGCGCCGCTGCCTCCGCACGGGCACGCTGCAGCGTGCTCGCGTGGGTCTGAGAGCCGATCACGAACGCGACGATCCCGCCTAGCAGGCCGAGCAATGCCAGCAACCAGGCCGCGATGCTCTCCACCCGGTCGGTCGGCCGTCGCGGCAGTCGGTCGCCCGCGCGGCCGCCGTGTCGCTGGTCGTCGGCCATCGTCCGTCACCTCCATCGACATCTCGAGACTGCCGAGCCGGGCGATCCGGTCTCGACAGGCGAAGGACATCGAATCGGGCGACCTTCGGCGCAGGTCCTTGGTACTTGACGTTTCGCTAGCGACAGGGGCCGTTCTGCCCTGTGTGCCACTGGTCCGCGGGCGGCACGGTGGATATCGAAGCGGGTACCGGACAGCCGCGAACCCAAGAGATCGGAAGGGAGGCGACACCGATGGCGGAGTCGCTGATCCCTGTCGGTGGCCTCACCGCCGAGCAGGTGCGCACGGTGGTCATCGCCGCCACCGCCGCGCCGTCGCTGCACAACAGCCAGCCGTGGCGGTTCCGATGCACCCCGTCGGCGATCGAGCTGCACACCGACGCCTCGCGCGAGATCCCCGTCGCCGACCCCGACCACCGCGAGCTCGTGCTCGCCGGCGGCGCCGCGCT
>NZ_JIAI01000033.1 GCF_000620785.1 Actinospineispora acaciae DSM 45401
TCCGGGGTCGAAGCCGTCCATCTCGGCGAGCAGTTGGTTGAGGGTCTGTTCGCGTTCGTCGTTGGAGACCATGGCGTGGGTGCCGGCGCGGCGGGCGCCGATGGCGTCGAGCTCGTCGACGAACACGATCGCGGGGGCGCGCTTGCGGGCCTCGGCGAACAGGTCGCGGACCCGGGCGGCGCCGACGCCGACGTACATCTCCACGAAGCTGGACCCGACGACGGAGAAGAACGGCACGTCGGCCTCCCCGGCCACGGCGCGGGCCAGCAGGGTCTTGCCGGTTCCGGGTGGGCCGATCATGAGTACGCCGCGTGGCGCGGTGGCTCCGGCGCGGCGGTAGCGCTCGGGCTGGCGCAGGAAGTCGACCACCTCGACGATCTCGGCCTTCGCGCCCTGGTAGCCGGCGACCTCGGCGAAGGTGGTCTTCGGCCGTTCGGTGTCGAAGACCTTCGCCTTGGCCTTGCCGGCGCCGAAGACGCCCTGCAGCTGGCCGGTTCCCGAGGCGCGACGCCAGAACCAGAAGACCAGCAGCATCGGGGCGAGGAGCAGCACCCAGGTCAGCATCCCGGTGAGCGACGACGGCCGCTCACCGGCCGCGGTGATCTCCACCTGGGCCGCCGACAGCCGCTCCAGCAGCGCCGGCCCGGCCTGCGGCGGGATGACCGTGGTGAACCGGCGCCCGTCGACCAGCTCGCCGTATGCCCTACCGTCGGTCTCGATCGTGATCGTCTTGACCTGGCGGTTGTCGACGGTGCTCAGCAGCCTCGAGTAGCTCAGCTGCTCGGCCTGGCTGCCCGCGCTCAGCGCGGGTATCCACACCGCCAGCAGCAGGGGCAGCACGACCGCGATCGGCCACACCCAGCGCTGCCACTTCGACGCTGGAGGCGGCACGCCCGGACCCGGACGATCGCCGGGCGGCGGTGGCATCGCCTGCTTGCTCATCGTGGAGTCCTGACCTCGTTCGTCGGTACGGACGACATCGAGCATTCGCGACGCGGGTCGTTGATCGATAGAGCACTTCGGCTCCGCACGCGATGGCGATCGGCCGTCCGGACGGCCCACCGGTCAGGGTGTTCGTCCTCTTACCGACCCACCGGGCACCCGCGCACGCTTGGTGGCGGTACCGGAGAAGGAGGAGGAAGAGATGAAGACGATCGTGGTCGGGGTAGACGACTCCGAGGTCGCGACGGCCGCGCTGGAACACGCGATCGACGAGGCCGCCCGCCGGCGGGCCAGGGTCTCGGCGGTGAGCGTGTTCGACCCGGCGGAGCACTGGTTGGCCCCGCGCGGCGGCACCACACCGACCATCGCGCAGACCACCCGCATGATCGAAGACCGGCTGCGGGACCTGGTGAAGGAGATCGTTGCGGCCCGGCCCGCGCTGGCTGGGGTCCCCGTCCAGGCGCTGGCCCTGTTGGGACGGCCGGCGCGGGTATTGGTCGAGCAGGCCGCCGGGGCCGACCTCCTGGTCGTTGGACACCGGGGCCGAGGCGCACTGACCAGTGCGTTGCTCGGCTCGGTGAGCCTGCACTGCGTCCTGCACGCCCCGTGCACGGTCACCGTGGTGCGGACCGGCCCGGTCCGAGTCCGTGAACCCCAGCGCGCGGTGGTCTCCACGACGGCGCCGGCGGGCCCGGCGTTGGCCTAGACCCTGCTCAACCATGTCTTCAGCGCATGCCCGCAGCCGATCCGCTACCGGTCGGCGCGAGGCAGGGTGTGGGTGACCAGCTCGACGAGGTCGATGGTGCGCTGGGCGTAGCCCCACTCGTTGTCGTACCAGCCGAACACCTTGACCAGGTCGCCCACCACCTGGGTGAGTCCGAGATCGAGCAGGCAGGAGGCGTTCTCACCGATCACGTCGTGGGACACCACGGGGTCGGTGGTGCAGCGCAGGATGCCCTTGAGCGGTCCGTCGGCGGCGGTGGTGAAGGCTCGGTTGACCTGGCCGACGGTGACGGGTTCGGCCAGCCGGGCGGTCAGGTCGACCAGGGATGCGTCCACGACGGGCACGCGCAGCGCGACGCCGTCGAGCCGGCCGTCGAGCTCGGGCAGCACCTGGCCGACCGCGCGGGCCGCCCCCGTGCTGGTGGGGATGATGTTGATCGCCGCTGCGCGGGCCCGCCGCAGGTCCTTGTGCGGGCCGTCCAGCAGGTTCTGGTCAGGGGTGTAGCTGTGCACGGTGGTCAGCAGCGCCTCGACGATGCCGAAACTCTCGTGCAGGACCTGCGCCATGGGGGCCGCGCAGTTGGTCGTGCAGGAGGCGTTGGAGATCACGTGGTGGGCGGACGGGTCGTACTGGTCGTGGTTGACGCCCATCACGACGGTGGTGTCCACGCCGATGGCCGGCGCGGTGAGGATGACCTTGCTGGCGCCCGCCGCAAGGTGCGCGCTGGCCTGCTCACCGGTGCGGAAGCGGCCGGTGGCGTCGACGACGATGTCGACGTCGAGCCCTGACCAGTTCAGCCGGGCCGGGTCGGGCTCCTGGCTGGTGTGGATGGACTCCTCGTCGATGGCGAGGTAGTCGCCGGCGACCTCGACCTGGTGGCCCCACCGGCCATAGGTGGAGTCGCGGCGCAACAGATGCGCCAGCGTCGTCATCGGCGCGACGTCGTTGACGGCCACGACCTGGAATGCCCTCTCGTCGCGTTCGACGATTCCCCGCAGCACGTCCCGACCGATCCGGCCCAACCCGTTGATGCCCACTCGTGCTCGCATGATCGCCGCCTCCCGTGTCAGGATCGATGTTGGTCGGCCCTCATGCTCGCCGCGCGGCGCGCGCACGCCTACGGTCGAGAGCCCTCAGCCGGGGGCACCTTCGTCCCAGCCGTCAGCGCTCGTGCACCGGCGCGGTCCACAGCAGCCGCGTGCCGCCGTCGGCGGGCCGGGCGACCGTGCAGGATCCGCCGCTCTGCTTCGCGCGCTGGGCGAGGTTGCGCAGGCCGCTGCGCACGGCGGTGTCCGGGACGCCGACACCGTCGTCGCTGACCTCGATGGCCAGGCCGTCGTCGTCGACCGAGACCGTGACGGTCAGCTCCTCGGCATGGGAGTGGCGCACGGCGTTGCTGACCGCCTCGCGGATGACGGCCTCGGCGTGCTCGGCCAGGGCCTCGGGCACCGCGTCGAGGGGACCGGAGACGCGCACGGTGGTGCGCAGTGGGCTGTCCGCGGTGAGCTCGTTGATGGTGTGGTGCAGGCTGGCCCGCGGTTGTCGGGTGCGTGTCGTGTCCTGGGCGTGTAGGTCGAAGATCGCCGTGCGGACGTCATGGATCACGGCGTGCAGCTGGTCGATGTGCTCGGCCAGCCGCGCGGCGACGGCCGGGTTCTTGGCCCTGTGGTGGGTGGACTGCATGGCCAGCCCGACCGCGAACAGGCGCTGGATGACGTGGTCGTGCAGGTCGCTGGCGATGCGGTCGCGGTCGCCGAGCACTTCGAGCTCGCGGCGGGCGGCCTGGGCGTCGGCGTGGCGCAGCGCGAGGGCGGCCTGGTCGGCGAAGGAGGCCACGATCTGCAGCTGGTGGTCCTCGAACGCCGGTGCACCGGCCGCGCGGACGACCAGCAGCACCCCGGCGATCGTCTCCGCGGTGCCCAGCGGCAGCGCCAGCGCCGGCCCGAACCGGACGCCCTCGCCGAGGTCGAAGGCCAGGTCGGGCACCGAGCGGGGGATCTGGTCGGTGAACACCGTCCCCGACGTCGATCCGCTGACCGGGATGCACCGCCCGGCGAGCGCGTCGGAGGCGATCCCGACACAGACCTCCACCCGCAGCTCGGTCACCTCGTGCGGGGTGGCTTCGGGGTCGTCGGGAAGGGCGATGAGGGCGTAGTCGGCGCCGGTCAGCTCCTGCGCGCGGTTGGCGATCAGTCGCAGCGCGTCGTCGGTGTCGGTGCCGGCCAGCAGCGCGGCGGTGATCTCGCCGCTGGCCCCCAGCCAGCGCTGTCGCAGCCTGCTCTGCTCGTAGAGGCGGGCGTTGTCGATGGCGATCCCGGCCGCGCCGGCCAGCGCCTGGACCACGATCTCGTCGTCCTCGCTGAACTGCCGGACGTTCTTCTTCTCGGTCAGGTACAGCCGTCCGTACACCTGCCCCCGGGCCCGAATCGGCACGCCCAGGAAGGTGCGCATCGGCGGATGGTTGGCCGGGAAACCCACCGAGCTCGGGTGTTGGGACAGATCGTCGAGGCGCAGCGGCTTGCCCTCCTCGATCACCACGCTCAACACCCCGCGCCCGGTGGGCAGATCCCCGATCAGCTCCCGGGCGGCGTCGTCGATGCCCGAGTAGACGAACTCGACCAGGCTCCCGTCCTCGCCCAACACCCCCAGGGCGCCGTAGCGGGCGTCCACCAACGCCATCGCCGCGTCCACGATCCGCCGCAGCGTCGCGTCCAGGTCCAGCCCCGACGAGACCGCCAACACCGCGTCCAACAGCCCATCGAGCTGGTCGCGGGTGTCGACGATCTCCCCGATCCGCTGCTGCACCTCGACCAGCAGCGCCCGCAACCGCAACTGCGACAGTGTCTCGCTGACCGGCATGTTCCCTGGACCCGCGAGCCCAGTGTTGTCGTCCGCCACGTGCCCACCCTCGCCAGCGACGCCATGGCCGGAGTGGGTGCCCGCACCACCCGCACCGGCCCGGATGCGGCCGAACATGGCCTCACCCGCCGGGGTCTGGGGCGGGCCTGTACCAGGTCTACCGTGGTCAGGACCCGTGCGCAACTGTGACCGTGCACGGTGGTCGTCATCCGGGTAGCAGCACCGAGCGCAGGTCGCGCCGGTCGGTGGCGGGGATCTCGCCGGCGTGGCTAGCCGGCCAGCCGACGCGCAGGATGAGCTGGGGGTGCGCCAGGATCCCCAGCACGTGAGAGCGGATGTCGTTGCGGGTGGTGGCGATCTCGGTGGCCTGGCTCAGCGGCGTGGTGGCCAGGCCGAGCCGGGTGGCGGCCAGCAGGGCCGCACTGGTGGCCTCGCCGGCGCGGAGCCGGTCGATCGGCTCGTCGTGGGGCGTGGTGAGCACAAGCAGCTCGGCGGCGTCGTCGGCGGGCCCAGTGCCGGTGGGCGTGTGGGGTTGGTCCAGACCGGAGCGTGGGAACCGGCGCAGTGGCGACGCGCCGACCAGGCCGGGTGGTGGCGCGGCGACGTTGGCGGCGGGAATGCCGTCGCGTGCGCCGGCGTAGCGCTGGGTCCAGATCTGGAGCTCGGAGGCGTAGCCGGGCGCGTGCGCCTGTGTGCGCGCCGCCTCGGTTACCGCGGCGCCGAGCCGCTCACGCAGCGCCGGATCGGTGACCGGGTGCAGGGTGGCGTGTTCGCGGTCGGCGTGCTCGGCGATGGTGCGCAGCGCGGCGGCCGGGACCTGGCGGTGGCTCATCCGGCGGCGGTCGGTTCGGCGTCGGTGCACGGCCGCGAACAGGGCCGCGTCGATCGGGTCCGCGCCGCCCGGTTCGATGGAGACGGAGGCGAGGTGGCCGTTGCGGTCGGGGTCGGGGAGCCTGGCCACGCGTACGGCGAGGTCCTGCGCGGCGAGGGCGACGCGCAGGTGGTGCAGGGCGGCGCCGCAGCTGATGAGCAGGTCGCGGCGGTCCGGGTCGGTCCAGGCGAGGTGACGGGTCCAGTCGGCGTGCAGCTCGACCGCGCTCGGGAGGATCCGCCAGCGCCAGGGCTGGGTGTTGTGCACGGACGGGGCGCGCAGCGCGTGCTCGACCGCAGCGGCCAGGTCCGGGCTCGGGCTCATCGGATGTGCCTCTCCTCCGTGCCATGTGATAACGCATCCATGGTCGGATGTGGGGGCCGGCGGGCGGCAGAGGCGGAGGGCCCGAGCCTGGGGTCTTTCGTCGACGGGGGCTACGCCTCTCGCCTCCTACCCGCCGAATGGTCACCGGCCGGCCGCGGCGAGCGGGACGCGGTCGGGCTGGGGCGTGTCGCTGACGATGCGGCCGTCGCGCAGTCGGACGACCCGGCTGGTGAAGGCCGCGATGTCGTCTTCGTGGGTGATGATCACGACCGTGCGGCCGCCCCGGTTGAGGTCCACCAGCAGGGTGATGATCTCCAGGCTGGTGGCCGTGTCCAGGTTCCCGGTGGGTTCGTCGGCGAGCAGCAGCGGTGGGTCGGTGACCAGGGCGCGGGCCACGGCGACGCGTTGCTGCTGGCCGCCGGAGAGCTCGTTGGGCAGGTGGCGCTCGCGCTCGGCCAGGCCGACGCGGCGCAGCGCCTCGCGGGCGCGGGCGCGGCGGTGATGGGCTCCGGCGTAGACCAGGGGGAGCTCGACGTTGCGGACCGCGCTGGTGCGGGGGAGCAGGTTGAACGACTGGAACACGAAGCCGATCTTCTGGTTGCGGATCTCGGCCAGCTCGCGGTCGGACAGCCCGGACACGTCTGTCCCGTCGAGGCGGTAGCGGCCCTCGGTCGGGGTGTCCAGGCAGCCGATGATGTTCATCAGGGTGGACTTGCCTGATCCGGACGCGCCCATGATGGCCACCATCTCGCCGTCGGCGATGGTGAGGCTGACGTCGTCGAGGGCGCGGAGTTCGGCATCGCCCATCCGGTAGATTTTGGTGACGTGCTCCAGCTCGATCACGGTGTCCCCCGGTTGCGGTGCGGTCGCCGGGTGTCGGCGATGACCTGGCCACCTTCGCCGGTGGGGCGCGTACCGGGCAGGGTCGCAGGGCCGGACTCGGCGGGTACTCCGGCTCCTGTCAGCTGTCGCCGGTGAGCGGGAACTCCAGGGTCTCGCCGCCGCCGAGCCTGGCCGAGATGCGGTCGACCTGGACGCGCACGGGCGGGGTGGCAGAGGGTTCGGCGGTCAGCCGCAGGGCGTGCCGGTCCAGCGCGATGGTGATGCGCTGGCCTCGGTAGGACAGGGTGGCAGTGGCACGGCGCAGCCCGCCGGGCGGGCGCGGGGCGAAGAGCAGTGTGCCGTTGTCCATGCGGATTCCGGCGAAGGTGCGGGTCAGGATGTCGATGGTGCCGGCCATGGCGCCGAGGTGGATGCCTCGGCCGGTGGTCCCGCCCTGGGTGTCGTCGAGGTCGGCGTCGAGGGCCTCGCGGAACTCGTTCCACGCGGTCGAGGGGTCCAGCCTGGCCAGCACGGAGGTGTGCACCACCCGGCTCAGGGTCGACCCGTGCGCGGTGCGGGCGAGGTAGTAGGCGACGGTGCGCGCGAGGTCGGCGTCGGTGAACGGGTAGCCGAGCTCGGCGAGCAGGGTGGTCAGCTCGTCGGGGCCGAGCAGGTAGAGCAGCATCAGCACGTCGGCCTGCTTGGACAGGCGGTAGTTGTTGGGGCTGTCGCCCTCGGCCTCCAGGATGAGGTCGAGGCGGCCGATGTTGCCGTAGCGGCGGCGGTAGCGCTCCCAGTCGAGTTCGGCCAGCCGGTGGTAGCCGTCGAACTGGCTGATGACGCCGTCGTGGAAGGGCACCGCGAGGCGGCGGCCGAGGCGCATCCAGTGGCCGGGCTCGTCGGGGTGGATGTCGAGCCGGGCGACGAGGTCGTCGCGTTCGTGCGCGGGCAGTATCGACAGCGTCTCCATCGCGCGCCGGCACAGCCAGGCGGTGAGCACGTTGGTGTAGGCGTTGTCGCGCAGGCCTTCGCCGGGGGCGTCGGGATAGCCGTCGTGGTACTCGTCGGGGCCGAGCACGCCGGCGATGTGGTAGCGGTCGTCGGCGGGCTCGTGGCCGGCCATCGCGGCGAACAGGCGGGTCACCTCGATGACCAGCTCGGCGCCTCGGGCGGCGAACCAGGCGGTGTCGCCGGTGGCCTGGTAGTGCTGCCAGGCGGCCCAGGCCACGGCCAGGCCGACGTGGCGTTGTCGCCGCGAGTTGTCCGGCATCCAGCGGCCCGAGCGGGGGTTGTAGAGCCGGTGCGGGGTCTCCTCGCGGCCGTCGCTGCCGCTCTGCCAGGGGAACATGGCCCCGTGCAGGCCGGCGCGGCGGGCCGCGTCGCGGGCGGCGTCGAGTCGGCGCCACCGATAGTCCAGCAGGGCTCGGGCCACCGAGGGCAGCCGGGTGGCGTAGACCGGGAGCACGAACAGCTCGTCCCAGAACACGTGCCCGCGATAGCCCTCGCCGTGCAGGCCGCGCGCGGGCACCCCGGCGTCCAGCGACTCGGTGTGCGGCGAGATCGCCTGCAGCATGTGGAACAGGTGCAGGTTGACCACGAGCCGGACCTGGTTGTGCGCGTCCAGCTCGATGGCGAAGCGGTCCCACAGCCGCCGCCAGGCCGCCGCGTGGCGTTCGGCGAGCCGGTCGAACGGGTCGTCGGCGCGCCGAAGCTCCTCGAGCGCGGCGTCGCGGGGGGATGCGATCGCGCTGTCGCGGGAGGTGACGACGGCGATCGTCCGCTCCACGGTGACCGGACGCCGGTCGGCGAGCGGGATGTCCAACCGGGCCATCGCCCGGCCTGCGCCGTCGTCCTCGAGCGCCCCGGCCGTGTGCGGGTCGCGGCAGCGGGTGCGGGCGGCGGTGGCGATACGGACCTTGCTCTGGCTGGTCCGTACCTCGGTCACCAGGGTGTCGTCGAGTTGCTCGGTGCCCAGCGGCACCAGGTGGCGGTTGGCCAGCAGCCGGGACTCCACGGCGTTGCCGTTGACCACGTTCGGGTCGATGCCGGTTCGGACGCCGACGGTGCCGCTCCAGCCCTCGGCGGCCACCGTCACCTGCATCGCGGCCAGGTGCGGGCGGTCCATCGACACCAGCCGCCGCTGTGTCACGCGCAGCGCGCGGCCGTCCCCGGCGGCCAGCCGCGCGGTGCGGGTCAGTATGCCTCGGCGAAGGTCCAGCTCGCGGCGGTCCCACTCGACCCGCAGGCCGCCCTCGGACCACCACCGGCCGTCCTCGACCCGAAGGTCGAACGGCAGCCAGTTGGGCGCGTTGACCAGCTCTTCGTCCTCCCTCGGCCGGCCCTCCACGGTGCTGGTCAGCCTGTTGTAGACCCCGGCGAGGTAGGTGCCGGGGTAGTGCACGCCGTCATCGCGGTGCTCGGGCAGGGCACCTCGGGTGGCGAGGTAGCCGTTGCCCAGCGTGGTCAGCGCCTCCCGGTGCGCCTCCCGCGCCGGGTCGAAGCCCTCGTAGACCAGCAGCCAGGGATCCACCCGGCGCGCGCCGAGGTCCAGCTCCGCGACGTCGCTGAGCACGAAGTCGGCGCCGGCGCTCTCCAGGTCGTCGCGCGCGGTGACCCGGTCGATGCCCACCACCAGCCCGAACCCGAGGCGGCGGGCCTCGGCGATGCCGGCCGCCGAGTCCTCGACGACCGCCGTCCGTTCCGGGGCCACCCCGAGCCGGCGCGCCGCCTCCGGGAACGCCGCCCGGTCGACCACCGCGTCGAACGTCTGGTCCAGCCCCTCGGCGCGCAGCAGCGTGGCGGTGTCCCGCGCCCCTGTCACCAGTCCGAGCGCGATGCCCGAGCGTTTGAGCCGCCGGGTGAGGGCCGCCGCCCCGGGCAGCACCCGGGGGCCGTCGGCCGAGCCCAGGTCCGCGATGACCCCGTCGAGATCGAAGATCACGGCGTCGTAGGGCGGCCGGATGCCGGTACGCGGGTCAGCCGTCGCCATGGGTGATGGTGGTTCCGGTGTCGCCGGTGAGCAGGCGCTCGGCGTCGTCGAGGCGGCCGATCGCGGCGAGCCGGCCGCCGGCGTCGACGAACCGGCACGCGGCTTCGATCTTGGGCGCCATGGATCCGGCGGGGAAGGAGCGGCCTAGAAGGTGGCCGGCGGTGGCGCGGCGGATCGCGGTGGCGCGCGCGGTGCCGTACTGGTCGTAGACCGCGTCGACGTCGGTGAGCAGCAGCAGGGCGTCGGCGTCGATCGCGTGGGCGAGCAGGCCGGCGGTGAGGTCCTTGTCGACGACGGCCTCGACGCCGTCCAGCCGGCCGGTGGCGTCCCTGGTGACTGGGATGCCCCCGCCGCCCGCGCACACGACGGTGGTTCCGCGTTCGGTGAGCAGCTCGATCAGGGGGAGCTCGACCAGCTCGGCCGGCTCCGGAGAGGGCACCACCCGTCGCCAGGAGGGGCCGTCGGGCCGGACCCGCCAGCCTCGTTCGGCGGCGAGGCGGTGCGCCGTGGGCCGGTCGTAGACGGGGCCGACGAACTTCGTGGGGTTGGTGAGCGCGGGGTCGTCGGCGCGCACCACCGTGCGGCAGACCAGGCAGGCGGCGTCCACATGCGCCTCGTTGCCCAAGGCCTGGACCAGCCAGTATCCGATCATGCCCTGGGTCTGGGCGCCGAGCGCGTCGAACGGGTAGGGCCGGCGCAGGCTGGGATCGCGCTCGCTCTCCAGGGCGAGCAACCCGACCTGCGGGCCGTTGCCGTGGGTGATGACCAGCCGATGGCGCTTCGCCAGCGGGGCGAGCGCCCGGACGGCGTCGAGCACGTGGTGCTCCTGGATGTCGGCGTCCGGTGGCTCGCCCCGGGCGAGGAGCGCGTTGCCGCCGAGGGCCGCCACGATCTTCATGAGGGCTCGCGTTCGACGGGGCAGGTCATGCATCGTGGCCCGCCTCGGCCGAGCTCGCCGCCGGGCACGGTGATGACCTCGATGCCGTGTTTGCGCAGCATGGTGTTGCTGGCGACGTTGCGGTCGTAGCCGACGACGACGCCCGGTTCGACGGCGAGGTAGTTGCTGCCGTCGTCCCACTGTTCGCGTTCGGCGGCCCGGAGGTCCTCGTCGGCGCGCAGCACCGTGACCGCGTCCACGTCCAGCGTCTGGGCCAGCGTCTCCCAGAGGTCACGGTTCGCTCGCACGTGCAGCTCGCCGGGTTGGTCGGCGGGGGTGAGGGTCCAGGAGCGGGGGTGGTCGTCGAAGTAGGGGTAGAGCACGAAGGTGGCGCGGTCGACCGTCGTCATGACGGTATCGAGGTGCATCATCGCGTGCGAGCTCGGCAGCTCGACGGCGATGACGGTGTGTGCCTGGCGGTGCTCGAAGAGGGCGCCGGCGAGGATCTCGGTGGCCATCGGGGTGGTGCGTTCGCCCATCCCGATCAGCACCGCGCCGTCGCCGAGCACGTGCACGTCGCCGCCCTCGACGCTGGCCGGCAGGTGGTTGGAGTCGTCGTCGCCGTAGTAGACGGCGAAGTCGGCGTCGGCGAACGCGGGGTGGTGGCGGTAGATGGCCCGCACGTGCAGGCTCTCCCGCTGGCGCGCCGGCTTGGCCATCGGGTTGATCGACACGCCCCGGTAGATCCAGCAGGAGTTGTCCCTCGGGAACAGGTGGTTGGGCAGCGGCGGGAGCAGGAAGTCGTCGGCGGCCAGCATGTCCCACTTCAGGCTGCGCGCGTGCAGCGGGCGTAGGTCGGCCTTGAGCACGCCGCCGACCAGGCACGCGGCCAGGCTGCTGCCGTCCAGGTCGTCGAAGAGCTCGCGCAGCGGCCGCAGCAGCGTCGGGCCGACGATCTCCGGGGTGCAGACGCGGTCGAGTACGAACGTCCGGCCTTCGGGAAGGTCGAGGGTCTCGGCGAGCAGCTGGGCGAAGTAGTGCACCCGCACGTCGCGTTCGCGCAGCGTCTCGGCGAACACGTCGTGTTCCTCTTTGGCCTTGCGCGCCCACATGACGTCGTCGAACAGCAGCTCGCCGATGTTGCGGGGGGTCAGCCTGGTCAGCTCGAGGCCCGGGCGGTGCACGATGACCTGGCGAAGCCGGCCGATCTCGGACTGCACGTTGGGGTTCATCGTTCGCCCTCCTAGGCGGCCCGGGGCCAGCGGGTGTCCGGCAGGTCGGTCGGGGCGGCGCACTGGCCGGTGCGCTCGCGGCGGGCCTTGAGGAACGCGTACGGGACCAGCCCGGCGAGCACCATCAGCGTTGCCTGGTAGACGGCTGCGTAGCCGGAGGCGGCGGTCACCCACAGGGAGAACAGCACGCTGGCGCCGCTGATGATCAGGTCACGGATCAGCAGCCAGCCGGCCGGGCGGCGACGCCGGGAGATCAGGTAGGCCAGCTGGGCGCAGGCGGAGAAGAAGTACGGGATGGCCACCGTGACCACCGAGAGGTTCACCAGGTAGGTGAACACGGTAAGCCCGGAGCCGGAGGTGTAGCGCCAGAGCATGAGCAGCGAGGGCAGCGCGGCCGCGACCAGGATGCCGAGCCACGCGGTGTCGCGGCGGTCGGTCCAGGCGAACGGGCGGGGGAACAGGCCGTCGTCGGCGGCGGCGCGGGACACCTCGGTGGTGACCAGCGTCCAGCCGTTGAGCGCGCCGATGCCTGACACCACGGCCAACGTGGCCACCAGGGTGCCGGCCCAGCCGGCCTGGGACAGGATCGCCTCGAAGGCGGGCACGAACGGGGTGCCGGTGCCGACCAGCACGTCGTGCGGCACCAGGCCCATCACCGCGGCGGACACCACGACGTAGAGCACGGCGGAGGCCGCCGTGCCCAGCACCGAGGCGCGGCCCACGTTGCGGCCGGGGTTGCGCACCCGCTTCGCGGTGACCGCGGCGACCTCGACGCCGATGAACGAGAACAGCGCGACCCCGGCGGCAATGCCGATCGCGCCGTAGAGGCTGCCGCCCGAGGCGTTGAACGGGCCGAAGTTGGCCCGGGACACGAAGAACCAGCCGACCACCCCGACGAACAGCAGCGGCAGGAACTTCAGCACCACGGTGAGGTTCTCGAACCATGCCATCTGCCGAACCCCGACCAGGTTCACCACGGCCGGGATCCACAGCCCGACCAGCGCGATTCCCCAGTCCATCCACCACGTGGGCTTGTCCATGCCGAGCAGCGACTCGACGTACATCACCCAGGACGCCACGATCGCGGCGTTGCCCGCCCAGGCAGTGATCCAGTAGCACCAGCCGGTCAGGTAGCCGGCGAAGTCGCCGAACTCGTGCCGGGCGTAGGCGTACAGGCCGCCGTTGGCGTTGGGCACCCGCCTGGTGAGCTGACCGAACAGCACCCCGAGGCCGGTGGCGCCGAGGGCGACGACGGCGAGCACCAGCAGCGAGCTGGTGCCGGCGCCGGCCAGCACGGCCGGCATGGTGAACACCCCGGTCCCGATCACGCTGCCGATGACGAGGGCGGTCGCGGATGGTAGGCCGAGGGCACGCGACCCTGGCGTCCGCTGTGTGGTGGACATGAGGCTCCGATCCGGGCACCCGGTGGCGCCCTCGATGTGACGGGGTGTCAGCGGATCCGACGGGCCAGCTCGGCGGGGGCGCGTCGGGGAAGGGTGGCGTTCTCCCAGGCCCGGACGGCGACGGCCAGCGAGTCGGCCGGGCTCTGCGTGGTGTCGACGGTGGTCGCCTCCGGCCAGGGGGCGTTGTCGCGCGCCATCGCCGTGGCGACCGCGAGGGTGGCGTCCGAGGCGCCCCGGGGGCGGTGCAGGATGCGCCGGGCGGCGACCGCGCGCGGCGCGTCGCAGCGCAGCTCGACCAGCTCGGCGTGGGTGGCTTCCGCCAGCCTCGCGGCCTGCCGGCGTTGCTCGGCGCCGGTCCAGGAGGCGTCGAGCACCACGTGTTCGCCGTGCCCGAGGGCGTGCTCGGCGCGGCGCAGCAGCTCGGCGTAGGCGCGGTCGGTGGTCGGAGCGGCGTACAGGCCGTTGCGGTACGCCGCGGCGGCGTGATGGTCGGGGTCGAGGCCGGCGCGCTCCTTGCGCACCCGGTCGCTGGAGAGCAGCACGGCGCCGGTGGCGTCCGCGAGCGCGCCGGCCAGGGTGGACTTGCCGGTGCCGGGCAACCCTCCGACGAGCGCCAACCGGACCGCGCCCTCGTGCAGGTGGCGCGCGCTCACCTCGGCGTGCCGGCCGATGAGGGCCTTGGCTTCGGTGTTGCCCTGCTCGGCCTTGAGGCAGTTGACCATCGTGCGCATGCACGCGCGGTAGGCCACGTAGTGGTGGCGCAGCGAGGCCGGGGCGGGGTCGGCGGCGAACTCGGCGTAGTCGTCCAGGAACCGCGCTCCGAGGTCCGCCCGGCCGAGCCGCTCGAGGTCCATCGCCAGCACGGCGGCGTCGTCGAGGCCGTCGAGGTAGCGCAGGCGGTCGTCGAACTCCAGGCAGTCCAGCGCCCTCGGGCCGTCTGCGAGGCAGAAGATGTCGTCGGCGAGCAGGTCGCCGTGCCCGTCCACCGCTCGCCCGGCCGCGCACCGCGCCGCGAACAACCGCTCGCGCCCGGCCAGGAACCGAGGCCCCAGGCGCGCCAGGTCGTCGTACACCGCCTCGTCCAGCGCGTCGCCCCGGAACCGCTCCAGCCGCCCCAGCACGCCCAGCCACCGGGCCCGCGTCGCGCTCGCGGCGGCCGCCGCCGAGATGCCCGGCCCCCGCTCGGCCCTGGCGTGGAACGCCGCGAGCAGCCGGGCCAGCGCCCGCAGGGGGCCCGCGACCGGCTCACCGGTGGCCACCAGCGTGGACAGCCGCCGCTGCGCCGGCATCCGCCGCATCACCACCAGGTGGTCGGCCGGGTCGCCGGTCACCGGGTCGCTGATGTCGGAGACGCCGAGGTAGACGTCCGGTGCGAGCCGCCGGTTGAGCTCGACCTCCCGGCGGCAGGCCGCGAGCCGGTCGGTGCGCTCGGTGAAGTCCAGGAAGCCGTTGCGCACCGGCTTCTTCAGCTTGTACGCCCGATCGCCGACCAGGAACACCACGCCGATGTGGGTCTCGTGGCATTCCACGAACGTCTCTCGCGTCGAGCCCATCACTCGGCTCCGATCCATGGGGGCGGGGACGGCTCCAGTGCACCGGCGGCGGCCCTCGGCGCCCAGGTGCCAGTGGTCCCGACCCGGCCGGCGAACGTCCCGCACGTCGGCTTCGAAATGTCGGGCCGATGGTCCTCGCGAACTGGGGTCATGTGCCGGTGTCGCCCATCGCGCCCGCGTGTGAACGTCGGGCGCACCGAACGGCGAAGGAGGAGCGCAATGGACGCGCGTCCCGTGGTGGTTGGCGTAGACGGTTCGGAGCCGGCGATGGCCGCCGTCCGATGGGCGGCGGGTGAGGCGGCCCGACGGGGGCTGCCGGTACGGCTGGTGGCCGCGTTCGGCTGGCCGGACATCCAACCTCCCGGCGAGACCATCCTGACCACCGACTACCGGGCGGAGCTGCTGCGCGAGGCGCGCGAGCATCTCTCTGCCGCCGCCGACGTGGCCGAGCAAACCGCCCCGGGCCTGCTGGTCGAGCAGCAGGTGGTGACCGGATACCCGGCCGCCGTGCTGCGCGCCGAGGCCGAGCACGCCGAGCTGCTCGTCCTCGGCCATCGCGGTACCGGCGGGGTCGTGGGGCTGTTCCTCGGGTCGGTGGCCGTCTCGACGGCCGCCCACGCGGGCTGCCCGGTGGTCGTCGTCCGAAGCCCCGACGCGGCCCGGCGGTCCCCGGAGCTGCCGGTGGTGGTCGGCGTCGACGGGTCGTCACACGCCGAGGCGGCGATCGCGTTCGCCTACCAGGCGGCGTCGACGCGCGGCGTGCCGCTGGTGGCCGTGCACACCTGGACCGACCTGCTGTTCGAACCGAGCGTGGGGCCGCTGTTGGACTGGGAGGCGATCGAGGCCCGCGAGCGGCGAATCCTGGACGAACGCCTCGCCGGGTGGTCGGAGAAGTACCCCGACGTCACCGTCCGCCGCGTCGTCACCAGCTCCGCGCCCGCGCCGATCCTGCTCGAACAGGCCGCCAACGCCCAACTCGTGGTCGTCGGCTCACGCGGACGCGGCAACCTCGCCGGCGTGCTCCTCGGCTCGGTCAGCCACGCCCTGCTCCACCGCGCGCCGTGCCCGGTCGCGGTCGTCCGTGCCGGGTGATTTCGAATGACGGTGAGCTCGCGGACCCGGACCGTGCTCCGAGTCGTCCTTGTCCTACTCGCGATGGCCGCGCTCATGCTGTTCTTGCGCGAGTTCTTCGTGAACATCTGACGCCTCGGTCGCCCGACGGGTGTCGAAAGTCCCTACCGCCGGGGGCCGTGAGCCGCTGTCCGTCACCACGGTGCCGATGCCACGGTCGGGGGCACATGCGGACGAAGGAGGAGGCCGTGCGGGCTGAAGCGGTCGGGCAGACGGTTGTGGTGGGAGTGGACGGGTCGGAGTCCGCGCTGGACGCGGCCCGCTGGGCCGCCGGCGAGGCGCGTCGCCGGGGGCTCTCGCTACGGCTGGTCAACGCGTTTGGCTGGACGGACGCCCAGCCGGTCGGCGAGGCCGTCGTCACCCCGGAGTACCGGGAGGCGCTGCTGCGCGAGGCGCACAGCGAGGTCGCCGCCGCGGCGGCCGCCGCCGAAGAGTTCGCCCCCGGCGTGCGGGTGGAACAGCATGTCGAGGTCGGGTTCCCGGTCCCGGTGCTGCGCGCGGAGGCCGAGCGCGCTCGGCTGCTGGTGCTCGGGGACCGGGGCCTCGGGGCCGTGCTGGGGCTGCTGATCGGTTCGGTGGCGGTGTCCATGGCCGCGAACGCGGCCTGCCCGGTGGTCGTCGTGCGAGGGCCGGACCCGGTGGGCCTTCCGTCGGACCTTCCGGTCGTGGTGGGCGTCGACGGCTCCGGGTACAGCGAGGCCGCGATCGCGTTCGCCCACGAGGCTGCGGCCGCCCGGAAGGCGCCGCTGGTGGCGGTGCACACCTGGGGTGAGCTGATACTCGACCCGAGGCCGGCACTGCTGCGGGACGCCGACGCGATCGAGGCCGCCGAGCGGGAGATGCTCGCCGAGCGGCTCGCCGGGTGGGCCGACAAGTACCCCGACCTCGACGTTCGGCGGCTGGTCACCCGGTCGCGGCCGGCAAACGCGCTGGTCGAGTGGTCGGCGCGGGCGCAGTTGCTGGTCGTGGGGTCGCGCGGGCACGGGAACTTCGCCGGGCTGATCCTCGGATCGGTGAGCCACGCCGTGGTGCAGCGCGCGGAGTGCCCCGTCGCGGTGGTCCGGGCCGACACGGCCGGGCAGGCATGACCGCGGGCGTCCGGAGCGCCCGCGAGGCCGGCGCCGACGGGGCGTGTTCGATGCGCGCCTGGGTGGTGGACCGGCCCGGCCCCATCGGCGAGGGGCCGCTGCGTTACACCCGGTTGCCCGAACCCGAGCCGGGACCCGGACAGGTGCGGGTCCGCGTCGCGGCGTGCGGGGTGTGCCGGACAGACCTGCATCTTGCCGAGGGCGAGCTGCCCCCTCGGCGGCCGGGAACGGTACCCGGCCATGAGATCGTCGGCCGGGTGGACGCCCTCGGCGCGGGCGCGGACCGCTTCGGCGCCGGCGACCGTGTCGGTGTCGCCTGGCTGCGGGGCACCTGTGGGCGGTGCGCCTGGTGCCGGAGCGGGGCGGAGAACCTCTGCCCGCGAGCCGCCTTCACCGGGTGGGATGCCGACGGTGGATACGCCGAATGGGCGCTGGTGCCGGAGGCGTTCGCCTACCGGCTGCCCGACGGGCTCGGCGACTCCGAGGCGACCCCGTTGCTGTGCGCGGGCATCGTCGGGTACCGCGCGTTGCGGCGCGCCGAGCTCCCGCCGGGCGGGCGGTTGGGCATCTATGGCTTCGGCGCCTCGGCGCACATCGTGGCCCAGGTGGCGATCGCGCAGGGGGCGACCGTACACGTGCTGACCCGCGCACCGGCCGCGCGCCGGCTCGCTCTCGAGCTGGGCGCCGCGTCGGCGGGCGCGGCCGACGCCGCCCCACCCGAACCGTTGGACTCCGCGATCTTGTTCGCCCCGGCCGGGGAGCTGGTCCCGGTGGCGCTGCGCGCCCTGCGGCCCGGCGGCACCCTGGCCGTGGCCGGCATCCACCTCTCCGACGTGCCCCGGCTGAACTACGCCGACGAGCTGTTCCGAGAGAAGCAGCTGCGCAGCGTCACCGCAAACACCCGCGCCGACGGCGAGGAGTTCCTCCGGCTGGCCACCGCGCTGCGCATTCGACCGACGGTGTCGGAGTTCGGCATGGCCGAGGCCGACCGCGTGCTCGCCGACCTTGCCCGGGATCGGGTCATCGGCGCCGCCGTGCTGGTCCCCGGATGAGGGCGGAAGCGCCGTCGGATCCCAGCTCGGCCGCAGGTAGAAGACGGTAGGTGCGTCGTGGGAGTTGGCCCCGCATGGCTGTGGCTCGCGTTGTTCGTGCCGCTGCTCGTTGCGACGGTTGCATGGAGCCTGCAAATCCTGGAAGAGCGGCTCCACCGGGACAGTTCCCGGCCGAGCCCAGGAAAGGCGTCCCGGTTTCTCTGACTCGCGCCCGGGCCAGATCGGCTGGCTACCGGCGTCAGTACGCGCGCAGCACGTCGCCCCGGCTGACCACGCCGACGAGCCGGCCGTGGTCGACGATCGGCACCAGCCGCAGGCCGCCGTCGGAGAGCAGCCGGGCCAGCTCGCGGATCTCGGCGTACGGCGTGCGGGCCACGACGTCGGTGCTCATCGCGCCGGCCACCGTGGCGGCGGGGGCGTGCCACCCGTCGAGGGGATCGCGGACCAGGTCCGCCTCGCTGACCAGGCCGACCAGCATACCGGCCCCGTCGACCACGGGCAGGGCGGTGAACCGGTTGCTGATCAGCAGCATCGCCGCGCGCTTGGTCGGCGTGTTCTCGGTGACCGTGACAACGTCGGTCGTCATGACGTCTCGGGCCCTGAGTCTGGCTAGCCTGGCCGTCCTCGGTGCCGTCCGCACCGGCCAGCGGGCGCCGGTCGCCGGTCGCTTGCCGCGCACCAGGTCCCAGATGCGTCGGGCGATCCGCCCGAGCTTGCCGCCCGGCGGGCGCGGTCGGAGCAGGTCGGCGCGGGTGACCACGCCGACCAGGAACCCGTGGTCCACGATCGGCATGACCCGCAGGTGGCCGTAGGTGCGCAGCCGATGCGCCACGATGTTGACGTCGGCCTCGGGGGACATGCACATCACGCTCGTGCGCATCGCGCCGCCGACGGTTCTGGGCCGACCGCCGCGACCGCCTCGCTGGTCGGTGCGCAGCAGGTCGGCGGCGCTGACCATGCCGACCACGCGGTTGCGGGCATCGACCACCGGGAGCGCGCTGAACCGATGCTCGGTGAGCCGTGCCCGGGCCTGCTCCACCGAGGTCTCCGGGCGAACCGTGATGACCCTGTCGGTCATGACCTCCTTGGCGCGTACCACCATGCTCCCACGCTACGGGCCGCTGACCAGCGGGGACACCGGGCTAACGGCCCGCGTGCCCGGGCACATCGACCCTGTCCGGCACGCCGAGGTCGGGCGGTGGCCAGCGGTGCGAGGGCGGGCAGTCGTTGGGCACGATGAGCACCGGGCAGCGGGTGTTGCGCAGCAGCGCGGTCAACGGTGAGCGGACCCGCTCGGCGAGCGCTAGCCCGCGCACCGAGCGTCCGAGCACCATCAGCCGGGCGCAGCGCCCGAACGCCAGCAGGGCGGCGACCGTGTCGTCCTCGATCGCCATGCGGTGCACGTCGACGCCGGGATACGCCGCCGACCAGGCATCGACCGCGCCGTCGAGCTCTCGGCCGACCCGGTTGGCCGTCGCGTCGAAGGCCGCGATCGCGGCGGGGCGCGGCACGCCAAGCGTCGCGTCCGGATCGAACCAGACCCGGATCGCGTCCAACCTCGCGCCGAGGGCGGCGGCGGTCCGGAAGGCCGTCTCGATCGCCGGCTCGGCGGTCCACGGCGCGACGGCGAGCACCACAGGCCCGGAGCCCGGCCGGGCGGCGTCGGGGACGACCACCACCGGGCAGCGGGCCTCGGCGGCGGTGGCGAGCATGTCGGGCGCCGCCGAGGCGACCACCAGCAGACCGGCGTCGAGATCCAGCTCGGCCAGGCCGGCCGGCCGGAGCGGAACGCCGTGCACCTCGACCGCCGGCGCCCAGGCCCGGGCTTCGGCGAGCGCGTCGGCGAACACCTGTCCGGCGTCGGCCGCGTCGGCCGTCGGGGTCGCCACCACCAGGAGCGCCCCTCGACCGGCCGCCTCCACGGCCGCCCAGCGCAACGCCGCCTGGGCCGATGCGGACCGGCCGGCGGCCACGATGACGGGGCGCGCCGGCTCGGGTGTCAGGTGGTTGCTCATGGCGGCCGACCCTTCCTCTACGTCCGCCGTCATGCTCGCCGGCGCGGGTCCGCGCCGATAGCGGCCAACGGTCCGGGCGGCAGGGCATGAGTTCGCTCGGGGCCGCAGGTCCAACGACCCTCGTCGTAGGGACGTCGGGCGCTGCCGCCGAGCCAGGCACACCGGAACCCTGGTGGTAGAGACACGAGGAGGCGTGATGGCCGGTCGGAACATCGTGGTCGGCGTGGACGGATCCGACTCCGCCCTGGCCGCTGTGCGGTGGGCGGCGGTGGAGGCGCGGCGGTGGCGGTCGCCGGTGCGGCTGGTCGGCGTTTGCCCGTGGCCGGATCACCACTTCGGCGGGGAGGCGTTGGGGCTGGACTATCGCCAGGCGTTCGTGCGGATCGCCCGCGAGCAGGTGGAGGCCGCCGTCGAGGTGGCCGCCGCGACCGCGCCCAGTGTGGAGGTGCACCGGCAGGTGATCGTCGGCTACCCGGTGCCGGTTCTCGCCGCCGAGTCGAAGCGCGCCCGCCTGGTGGTTCTCGGGGACCGCGGCCTGGGCGGGGTCACCGGGCTGCTGGTCGGGTCGGTGGCGGTCGGGCTGGCGGCGCGGGGCGTGTGCCCGGTCGTGGTGGTGCGGGGCGAGCCGCCGGTGGCGCTGGACTCGCCGCTGCCCGTGGTGGTCGGCGTCGACGGCGCCGAGCGCAGTGAGGCGGCGCTGGCGTTCGGGTTCGAGGCCGCGTCGGCGCGGGGTGTGCCGTTGGTGGCGGTGCACACCTGGCGTGACGATCGCATCGACCCGATCTTCGAGGACTGGGAGCGGCGGGTGCTGGCCGAGCGGCTCGCCGGCTGGTCGGAGAAGTATCCGGACGTGGCGGTGCGGCGGGTGGTCAGCCGGGACGGTCCCGCGCACCGGCTGCTGGCCGAGGCCGAGCGGGCCCAGTTGGTGGTGGTCGGCTCGCACGGTCGCGGTGACTTCACCGGGCTGGTGTTGGGGTCGGTCGGCCACGCGCTGCTGCACCGCGCGCCGTGCCCGGTCGCCGTGGTCCGGCCGGAGAAGCCTTAGTGCCGTGCCTGTTCGTACGCCTGGACGGCGGTGGGCAGGGTGGGGAAGATCCGGTCGGCGCCGATCAGGTCGATGAGGCCGGCGCGGCGCAGGTCGGCGCTCAGGTCCTGCTTGACGCGGGCCAGCGCCAGCACGATGCCCCGCAAGGCCAGCTCGCCGTGCAGCGCGAGCAGGGTGTCCGCCGCGGTGATGTCCAGCTCGACGATCGCCTCGGCGTTGAGCGGCAGCCAGCGCGTGGGGGTGGGGACCAACCGCTGCGCGGCGAACAGGAACCCGAGCACGGCCGCCGCCAGCAGCACCGTCGGCGGATGCACCCGCGCGAGGTTGGTGGCGAACGACGCGATCTCGGCGGTGAAGCCGTCGCCGCCGACGGGTACCCCCGTGACGTTGCGCATCTGCCCGGAGATCATGATCAGCGCGATGCCTGCGAGGTAGCCGACGAGCACCGGCCGCGACAGCAGGTCGGCGACGAACCCCAGCCGTGCCGCCCAGCCGAGCACGCAGACGACCCCTACCAGCAGCGCCAGCACCGCCGAGAGCACGACGTGGCGCTCGGGTGATCCGCCCGGGAGCAGGCCGGCGACGGCCGCGTAGGCGAGCACCTGCGGCACCAGGTACGCGGCCACGCTGAGCCCGGCAACCAGGTCCCCGCGCACCGCCCGCCAGTCGCCACGGCACACTGCGGCCAGCCCGGCGCTAGCCCGGACACCGGCGGCCCGCCGCTGTCTACCCGGGGCCGGCGCACCAGCTATTCGTAGCGGAGAGCGTCAACGATTCCTACGCGTGCCGCGCCCGATCAGCTGGCTGGAGGCCGTCGGGCACGGAGCAGCTCGACGAGCTCGACGAGCAGGGCGGGGACGGCGGCCACGGCGGCGGAGAGTGCGAGCTCGGCGACCGTGAGCGGCTGGGTGCCGAGCAGGTCGGACAGCCCGGGCAGGTACACGGCGGCCACGGTGGCGCCCAGGCTGGCGGCCACGGCGGCGAACAGGAACGGGTTGCCCGCCGGGGACATCCGCCAGAACGGGGTGCGGTCCGAGCGGGTGGTCAGCGCGACACCGAGCTGGGCGAACGCGAGCGTGGTGAACAGCAGGGTCTGCCACGGTCGCTGCTCGGCGGCGGCCCACAGCGCGAGCCCGAGGCATCCGGCCGTGATCAGCCCGCCCACTCCGAGGATCTCGCCGACGGTCCGGCGGGTGAGGATGCCCTCGCGGGGCGGTCGGGGTGGTCGTTGCAGCACGTCGGGTTCGGCGACCTCGGAGCCGATCGCCACCCCGGGCAGCCCGTGGGTGACCAGGTTGACCCACAGGATCTGCGCGGGCAGCAGCGGCAGCGGCATCCCGACGAATGGCCCGAGGAGCATGACCAGCATCTCCGCGAGCCCGCCGGACAGGCCGTAGCGGACGAACCGGCGGACGTTGTCGAACACCCGGCGGCCCTCGGCCACGGCGGCCACGATCGTGGCGAGGCTGTCGTCGGTGAGCACGATGTCGGCGGCCTGCTTGGCCACCTCGGTGCCGCGCCGGCCCATGGCAACCCCGACGTCGGCGGCGCGCAGCGCGGGGGCGTCGTTCACCCCGTCGCCGGTCATCGCCACGATGTGCCCGGCGTCGCGCCAGGCGGCGATGATGTCGAGCTTGCCGGCGGGGTCGGTGCGCGCGTACACCAGCCGCCGCTGCCCGTCGCCGTCATCCGGCCGGTCCCCGTCGGTGATCACTCCGGTCGCCCTGGCCACCGCGCGTGCGGTGCTGGGGTGGTCACCGGTGATCATGAGGGTGTGGATGCCGGCGGCCCGCGCGGTGAGCACGGCCGCGCGGGCGTCCTCGCGCACCGGATCGGCCAGCGCGACCAGGCCGAGCAACCGGTGCGGTCCGGCCGGTGATCCGGCGCTGACGGCGAGCACCCGGCGACCCTGAGCGGTCCACCGGGCCACCACCCGCTCGGCCTCGCGACGCGGCGCCTTGGAGCCGGCGGCGTCGGGCAGCATTACCTCCGGCGCCCCTTTGACGATCTCCAGCTCGCTCCGTCCCGTCGCGTGGCGGGTGAGCATGCGGCGCCGGACGGAGTCGAACGGGACGACGTGCACCCGGGGAAACCGATCGCGCAGCGCCGCGACGTCGATGCCGGCCGCGACCGCCGCGCCCAGCAGCGCCCCCTCCGTGCCGCGCGTCCCGGCGGTCGCGTCGTTGCACAACGCCGCCGCCTCCAGCAGCGCGCGCGGACCGGTCCCGTCGGGCAGCCCGAGCCCGTCGTGGCGCCGGCTCGGTGCCCGCTCGCCGCCCGCCGGCGTCCAGACCGCAACGCACTCGGTGTTGCCGGTGGTGAGGGTGCCGGTCTTGTCCGTGGCGAGCACGGTGACCGACCCCAGCGCCTCCACCGAGGGCAGCGACCGCACGATCGCCCCTCGGGCGGCCATCCGGCGGGTGGCGGCCGCCAGCGCGAGCGCGACCACCGCCGGCAGTGACTCGGGGATCGCCGCGACCGCGAGGCTGATCCCGGCCACCGCCATCAGCTCCCACGACTCGCCCCGGGCCAGCCCGAGCGCCACCACCAGGGCACAGCCGACGACCGCGGCTAGCGACAGGCGGCGGCCGAGCCTGGCCAGCCGGCGCTGCAGCGGGGTGGCCGGGGCGGACCGCTCGCGCAGCAGCGCGGCGATCCGACCGAGCTCGGTGCGCGCGCCGGTGGTGACCACGACGGCGGTGCCGCTGCCGTGGACCACCAGGGTCCCGGCGTGCAGCATGGTCGTCCGGTCGCCGAGGTCGGTCGCTTCCGGGCGCGTCATCGCGGGGTCGCGGTCCACCGGCTGCGACTCGCCGGTTAGCAGCGCCTCGTCCACCTGCAGCAGCTGCGCGGTGACCAGCCGGGCGTCGGCGCCGACCACGTCGCCCTCGGCCACCCTCAGCACGTCGCCGGGCACCAGTTCGGTCGTCGGCAGCCGCCGCGCGGCGCCGTCGCGGATCACCGTGGCCGTCGGGGTGGTCAGCGTCCGCAGCGCGGCGATGGCGTTCACCGCGCGGCGCTCCTGCACCACCCCCACCGTGGCGTTGACGGCGATGACCAGCAGGATCACCGCGCAGTCCGCGAGGTCGCCGATCACGGCGGTCAGCACCGAGGCGCCGAGCAGCACCAGGATCATCGTCTCCCGCAGCTGGGCGCCGATCGAGCTCAGCAGGCCTCGGGGCGGTTCGGTGGGCAGGTCGTTCGGCCCGGCCGCGCGCAGCCGCATGGCCGCCTCGGCCTCGGTCAGTCCTCGCTCGGGGCGCACCCCCAGGGCTGCGGCTACCTCGTCGGCCGGGGCAGTCCACGGATGTGGCTCGGGAACCGCCAGGCAGACACCGGTCTCGTCCACGGTCCGTGCCCTCCGCTCCTGGTCTCACCGCAAGCATCGCCGAGCCGGCGGGGGTCGGTCAGGAGTCCATCGCTACCTGGGAGAGGGCCGGAAGACTCCGCCGGTCGGGGGCTTTGGCGGCTGGTCGCCGGCACCGCGTCGGCCGGATCGTGTCGGGGAGTTGGGAGCCGAGCCGAGGAGGCATCGTGGACGTGCACGGGAAGATCGTGGTCGGGGTGGACGGCTCCGAGGGGTCGTTGGCCGCGCTGCGGGTCGCCGTCGAGGAGGCGCGCCGGCGCGGCGCCCTGCTGCGGGTGGTGGCGGCCTACGAGTTGCCCAGCTACTGGGCGTTGCCCTCCGGCCCGCCAATCACCCTCACCAGGCAGGACGTCAGCGACGACGCGCTACGGGCCACCCAGGCGGTCGTCGACCAGGCGCTCGCCGATGACCCGGCGCCGCCGAAGGTCGACGTGGTCGCGGTGGCGGGCCCGGCGGCGAAGGTTCTCGTCGAGGCCGCCCGGGACGCCGACCTGCTGGTCGTGGGCCATCGCGGCCACGGTGGGTTCGGCAGCATGCTGCTCGGCTCGGTCGGGATGTCCTGCGTGCTGCACGCGCCGTGCACGGTGACTGTCGTGCGCGAGCGCCCGGAGTAGGCCGCCATGGACGTCAGGCATCATCGCCGCCTGCCGGGCCGACCCCCGGGTGGATCGCTGGCCCGCCCGGGCGACCGCATCGAGGCGCTCGTCCTGGCGCTGCTGCTGGCGGCCGGGCTGGCCACGGTCGGGCTGGGAGCCTGGGCCGGTAACGCCACCGCCGACGCGCTGAGCGCGGGGCCACGGGCCGGCGAGTACGCCGCGACGGCCACCGCCACCGAGGCCAGCTACCCGGTCATCGGCCCCGGATCGGACGCGGTGGCGCCGATGCGGCGGGTGCCCGTGGCATGGCCCACCCCCGACGGCGCCACCGGCCACGGCACCGTGCTGCTGCACCGCGACGTGGCCGCTGGCGAGCCGGTCCCCGTCGTGGTCGACACCACCGGCCGCCCACGCACCGGACACGAGCCCGGCGGGCGGACCCCGGTGACCCTCACCGTGGCCGTGCCCTCCGTCCTGGCAGGGTGGCTGCTGCTCGCCCTGCTGTGGCTGGCCACCGAGTCGGTCGTCGCCCGGCGCCGCGCCTCGGCATGGGAAGCCGAGTGGGAACGGATCGAACCGCTCTGGTCCGGGCGGTCGCGATGACCGGCATCGAAAGCACGCTCGCGCACCCGGTGCGCGACCTGTCGACCGTGTCGGTCGCCGACGCGGCGGTCGTCGGCGGCAAGGCCGCCAACCTCGGGGAGCTGATTGGGGCGGGGTTCCCGGTTCGGGCCGGGTTCGTGCTGACCGCGCGGGCCTATCTGGACTCGATGCGGCTGGGTGGGGTGCGCGACGAGCTCGTCGAGACCCACACCAAGGCACTGGCGGCCGAGCCCGACGAGCTGGCCGGGCTGTGCGACCGGATGACGCGGCTGGTGCGCTCGGCCGGCATGTCCGAACGGCTGTCCGGCGAGGTGCGTGCCGCCTACACGGCGCTCGGCACGGAGCCGGTCACGGTCGCGGTGCGCTCATCCGCGGTGGGCGAGGACGCCGCCGACGCCTCGTTCGCCGGCATGAACGCGACCTTCACCAACGTGCGCGGGATCGACGAGCTGTTGGAACGGATCCTGGACTGCTGGGTGTCGGCGGTGGCGCCCCGGGTGGTGGCCTACCGCGCCGAACGCGGCATGAGCACCGAGCCGGCTATCGCGGTCGTGGTGCAGGTGATGGTGCCCTCCGAGCGGGCCGGGATCGCGTTCACCGCCGATCCGGCCAGCGGCCGCCGCGACCGGGTAGTGGTGGAGGCCGCGTTCGGGCAGGGCGAGGTGGTGGTCTCCGGCACCGTGCAGCCGGACACCCATGTCCTGTCGGCCCCGGACCTCGGGCTGGTCTCGACCACCGTCGGGCACCAGGACGTGGAGATCGTGCGCGGCCCGGACGGCCGTGACCTGCGCCGGGCTCTGGACGCGTCTCGGTCAGGGGCGCGGGTGCTCGACGACGACGAGGTCGCCGAGATCGCCCGGCTGGCGCTGCGGGTGCACGAGCACTACGGCGCGCCCCAGGACATCGAGTGGGCCATGGCCGAGGACCGGCTCTGGCTGGTACAGGCGCGCCCGATCACCACCCTCGGCGCCGGCACGACGGACGAGCCCGCCGACGGCGGCCCGACGGTGCTCGCACGAGGCCTGGCGGCCTCACCAGGCCGGGCAACCGGTCGGGTCAGGGTGCTGCACAAGCCGGACGACGGCGGCGCTCTGCACGCGGGTGAGATCCTGGTCGCGGAGCTGACCAACCCGGACTGGTTGCCCACGATCCGCCGGGCCGCCGCGCTGGTCACCGACAGCGGCGGAACCACCTGCCACGCCGCGATCGTGGCCCGCGAGCTCGGCGTGCCAGCCGTGGTGGGCGCCGGCACCGCGACCAGCGTCCTGCGCGACGGCCAGCTGGTGACCGTGGACGGCGCCTCGGGTGAGGTGTGGGCCGGCCGCACCGGCCAGGCCAGCGCCGAACCGAGGACCGAACCGGCCACCGGGCCCGCCAGGATCGTGACCGGGACCCGGCTGTACGTGAACGTCGCCGTGCCCGAGGCCGCCGAGCGCGCCGCCGCCCTGGCGGTGGACGGGGTGGGCCTGCTGCGCGCGGAGTTCCTGCTCACCGAGGCCCTCGACGGACGCCACCCGCGCGAGCTGATCGCCCGGGGCGAACAGGACCGGTTCGTCGAGAAGCTGTCGGCGTCGCTGCGACGCATCGGCGCGGCGTTCGCCCCCCGCCCGGTCATCTACCGCACCACCGACCTGCGCAGCAACGAGTTCCGCGGCCTACGCGGAGGCGAGGAGCTCGAACCGGTCGAGCGCAACCCGATGATCGGCTACCGGGGTGCCTACCGGTACCTGCACGAACCCGAGGTGTTCGCCATCGAGCTGCGCGCACTGGCCGAGGTCCGAGAGCGGTGCCCGAACCTGCACCTGATGATCCCGTTCGTGCGCACCCGCTGGGAGCTGGAGGCCTGCCTGGAGCTGGTCGACGCCAGCCCGCTGGGCCGCCACCGCGGCCTGCACCGCTGGATCATGGCCGA
>NZ_JIAI01000034.1 GCF_000620785.1 Actinospineispora acaciae DSM 45401
TCTACGGGCCGACCGAGTGCACCGTGGACGCCCTGGCCGCCCGCATCACCGACGCCGAGCACCCCGTCATCGGCCACCCGCTCGCCAACACCCACGCCTACGTCCTCGACCCCGCCCTACGCCCCACCCCCACCGGCGTCACCGGCGAGCTCTACCTCGCCGGCCCCCACCTCGCCCGCGGCTACCACAACCACCCAGCCCACACCGCCACCCACTTCCTCGCCAACCCCTACACCACCACCCCCGGCCAACGCATGTACCGCACCGGAGACCTAGTGCGCTGGAACAACCGCGGCGACCTGGAGTTCCTCGGCCGCAACGACACCCAAATCAAGATCCGCGGCTACCGCATCGAACCAGGCGAGATCGAGGCCGCCCTGGCCTCCCACCCGACAGTCGCCCAAGCCGCCGTCACCGCCCGAGAGGACCGCCAAGGCGAGCGTCAGGTGGCCGCCTACGTCACACCCTCCACCGGGGGGACGGTCGACGTGGCCGCTCTCCGCACCCACCTGACCACGCGGCTGCCCGACTACATGGTCCCGGCCGCGATCGTCGTGCTGGACATGCTCCCGCTCACCGCCAACGACAAGCTCGACCACCGGGCGCTTCCGGTCCCCGATCACACCCCCAACCCGGGCTCCCGAGCTCCCCGCAACCCGCTCGAGGAACGCCTCTGCGCCCTCTTCGCCGAGGCGCTGGGCATCGAGCGGATCGGGATCGACGACGGCTTCTTCGAGATGGGCGGCCACTCCCTCACCGCTGCCCGGCTGATCAGCAGGGTGCAGGCTGCCTTCGGTGCGCGGCTGCCGGTCCGGACCCTGTTCGAGATGCCCACCGTGGCCGCCCTGGGCGAGCACCTCGCCGGCCAAGAGGCTCCGGGCAGTCGCCAGGCTGACCCGGCCACGCGCCGCGCCGCCCCGGAAGGCCGAGGGCAACTCGACGTCCTGCTGCCCATCCGGACACGGGGCGGCCGCGCGCCCCTGTTCTGCGTGCATCCCGGAGGTGCGCTCGGTTGGCGCTACTCCGCGCTGCTGCGGCACCTGCCGACCGACCTTCCGGTCTACGCGTTACAGTCCCGCGGCTTGGAGCCGGGCGACCGGCCCGCGGCCACCATGGACGAGCTGGCCGTGGATTACCTGGCACAGCTCCGCGCGATACAGCCGTCCGGCCCTTACAACCTGCTCGGTTGGTCCTTCGGCGGGGTCGCCGCACACGCGATGGCGGGCAGGCTACAGGAGCAAGGCGAGGAGGTTGCCCTGCTGGCGGTGCTCGACAGCCTCCCGGTGCACACCGGCGACCAAGCCGCGCACGACCCGCTCCCGGATGACCACGAGATCCTTCGTGACCTGCTGGAAAGAGGCGGCTGCCCGCCAGAGCACCTGCTCGGGGGTCCGCTGACGCCGGCCCGAGCCGCGGCGATCGCCCGGCGCACCGGCAGCGTGCTGGCCGAACTGGACGAGCGGCACTTCGCCGCGCTCCCGGCGGTGATCCGCAACAACGACCAGCTCATCCGCGCCCACACCCCCGGCCAGTTCCGCGGGGATGTGCTGTTCTTCACCGCGCTCCGGGGCAAGGACCGCAACGGCTCGGCCGTGAAGGCCTGGGCACCACACGTGGACGGCGTGATCGAGGAGATTCTCGTGGACTGCGCGCACGACGAGATGTTGGAGCCCGGCCCCCTTGCCGAAATCGCTCCGCTGCTGGCCCGCCGGCTGGAACAGAGGTGACGCCACGATGACCGCGCCGGCCGCGCTGACCATCCGCCCGTACCGGGAGACGGACCACGACGCCATCTACGACATCTGCGTGCGGACCGGGGACCGGGGCGACGACATCTCCGAGCAGTTGCACGATCCTCGGCTGTTGCCCGACCTGTTCGTCGGGCCTTACCTCGCCCTGGAGCCGGAGCTGGCCTTCGTCCTGGCGGCGGTCCACCGTCCGGTCGGCTACATCCTGGGTACGGCAGACACCGCCCGATTCGTCGCGGCCTACCGCGAACGGTGGCTGCCTCGGGTCGCCCGGCCCAGCCAGGCACCCTCCGACGAATGGCTGGTGCACCTGCTCAACCGCCCCGAGTGGATGTCCCACCCCGAGCTGGCGGACGAATACCCGGCCCACCTGCACATCGACCTCCTACCGGAGGCCCGAGGCAATGGTTACGGCCGGGCATTGATAGAGACCTTCCGCGCCGCGCTACGCACGGCCGGGGTGCCCGGCATGCACCTGACCACCGGCGTCTCCAACAGCTCGGCCCAGCGGTTCTACCGGCGCGTGGGCTTCGTCCCCCTCCCCCAAGAGCCGCCGAAGGGGGCCATCTTCATGGGCCAGCCGGTCTAGTGCCGTGTCAGGCACTGTTTCGCGTCGGCGTCAACGTTAAGGAATGAAGACATGCGGATACTCGTGGTCACTCTTCCGACCGTCGGGCACACATTGCCACTTGTGCCGCTCGCGTGGACATTGCGGGCCGCCGGCCACGACGTTCTTTTCGCAACCGCGGGTGAGGCCGTTGAGTTCGCGACTCGCGCCGGAATGGGAGTCATCAAGATCGCCGAAGGGGACATCCTCAAGCAAGCCCGGATACAGTCGCAGCCACCCGCATCGGGAAAGATCTCGATCGATGACGTGGTCGCGCTCGACGCCCTTATTGAACGACTACGAAATTCACGGACCAGCCCGGACACAGCTGAATCACCAGCGGTACGCGAGGCGCTCGACCGACACAACAAGTTCTTCACCGCGATCTGGGGCATCACCGTGGACGCGATCATCCGGGTGGCGACGAGGTGGAGAGCGGACGCCATATTGTACGAGGCATACATGGCTGTCGGCCTATTGGCGGCCAAGGCGGTCGGAATACCTGCCTTCAGGCATGACATATGCGCGTGGCACATGGTCATGGAGCCCACACCGGAAGCCATAAACGATGTGCGGAGACGATACGGGCTCGTCGGCGAGCCATGCGAGCCAACAGCAATCATCAACATATGCCCAGCAAGCATAAGGAAAGATTCATATGACTTCGACTGGCCAATGCGATTTGTCCCCTACAACAACGAAGCGATAGTGCCAGAATGGCTCCTCGAACACCCGGAGCGGCCACGAGTCTGCCTCACGGCCGGAACCATAGTACCCGAACACAGTAACGCCGACCTACTTGAGGGCGCTATCGAGACCCTCTCCGCATTCGAGGCCGAGGTGATTCTCCTCGGTGGCGCCAAGAACGTCCCACAAACACTACCAGATAATGTTCGCTCCGTCGGATGGCTACCGCTCAACGCGGTGTTGTCGACATGTTCGGCGGTTATCCACCACGGTGGCTCCGGTACTATGTTCACAGCGCTGGCGGCGGGCGTGCCGCAGATGATTATACCGCAGTTTGCGGACCAACCGGTTAACGCGACCGCTGTCGCCGCTCGCGGAGTCGGCGTTCATCTGCCGGAGGACCAGCTCGACACCGTTACGCTGCGCGAACAACTCGATCGCCTGCTTTATGACGAGAAAATGTCCGAGGCGGCAGCTGAGGTGCGCGCGGAGATGGCCGCCATGCCACCAGTCAGCGCGGTCGCCCATCGCCTCGTCACGGCCACTGCCGAATATCCACCAGAACAAACCTTTTGAAAAGTCTCACGTTACGCAAAGTGGGTGTGCTGTGATAGATGGAGTCGGTGAACCAGTAGTCGTTGGAAAACCACGTCAAATTAATAGAACCAAGTTGAATCACCGACTGGATGCCATCTTCGAGCGAAACTGGTTTAGCAATCGTGGCCCATTCGCACAGGAGCTTGAGCAACGAATATGCGAAATAACCGGTGCAAAATATTGCTACGTGACCTGCAATGCAACAACCGCGCTTCAGGTTCTAGCAAAGGCGATGGGACTGTCCGGTGAAGTCATAGTTCCATCGTTCACGTTTCACGGCACAGCTCACGCATTCGACTGGATCGGGCTTGAAGTTCGCTTTTGTGACGTTTCGCGCGTGGACGGCAATATCGATCTAAGCTCCCTGAGAGACAGCATAACAGAAAAGACGAGTGCTATCGTAGGCGTGCACCTGTGGGGAAACCCGTGTGACACTTTCGGTCTCGTTGAACTAGCCAACGAAGCCGACGTTCTCTTACTAATTGACGGGGCGCAAAGCTTCGGTGCGACAGTCGAAGGTTCACCGGTAGGCGGATGCGGCGTGAGCGAGATCGTAAGTTTTCATGCGACAAAGATTGTGAGTGCATTTGAGGGTGGTGCAATCCTTACAGACAATCCAGAATTATCGGAGAAAATCCACGCCATGCACAATTTCGGATTCGACACCGACAAGAATGTTGTCAGCTCGGGCACGAACGCCAAAATGCACGAAGTTTCCGCGGCCATGGCGCTCACGTACCTCGATGACCTCGGTGATATTCTAACCGAGAACAGGGGCAGATTCGAGATCTACAAGAGTCGATTAAAGTCCGTCCCGGGAATCAGATTGATTGAGGCTCAGCACGGTCGGCGCGGCAACCTCCACTACGTAAGCATCGTCGTGGAAGGCAACACGCCTATTGCCCACGTGCGAAGGTCAGACATAAAGGAAGCGCTAGCCCGTCAGAATATCTTCACTCGAACCTACTTTGCCCCCGGATGTCATAAGTTAAGACCTTACAATCAATTACACCCCGACAAGATTCCAAGCGCTAGATTTCCGAACACTGAAGCACTGGCGGAGAGCGCACTGTCACTGCCGACGGGAGGCGCAGTAAGCGACTCCCAGATTCATCTGATCTGTGACATCATTGAAAGCGCTGCATCTAAGCATCGGAGGTCGAGTAGATCAATACCCATAGTTCCGTAGATCATGCCATTCTTGGCGCAACACCGCTCGAGTCGCCAACGGCGATCGGGAAGGTCGGCAAGCAGTCGACCCCGCGCGGCGTCGGGAGGGGCGGGGAACGCAGGCCGATGACGCTCAGGCTGCCATGTCCAGGCTCTCGCGACGGCACCTCAACGACCTCGTCAAGGCGGCCGGACAGCCATAAGACCTTGCAACCAGGGAGAAACGATGGACAACCCGTTTGACGACCCGAATGGCACCTTTCATGTCCTGACCAATATCGAGGGCCAACATTCATTGTGGCCCACCTTCGCCGACATCCCCACCGGTTGGACCATCGCCCTCGCCAATGTCGATCGCCAGCGCTGCATCGACTACATCGAAAAGAACTGGACCGATATGCGCCCACTCACCTTAGTCAGGAAGACCGAACAGTCTCAGCCCAACCTCAGCAACCTTGATAGATCATCTGAACCCACCGAAACCGGCAGAGCTGAAGCCAGGAACTGAAGGTTCGTCATAGCTCCCGCTCCGGCACGGCGCCCCGTTGCGTCTGCGCGGGAGACCCAGGTGGGCTACAAGATGGTCAAGTACCTCCGCTCCATCGAATGGATCGCCGACTACCGGGACACCGGTGACGGCCAGGGCGGACCGCGTGAGGACGCGCAGTTCATGGGCCGCGGCGCCGAGATCTGAACCCCGACAGGACACGACCGCCCAGTGGGTCAATGGTTCGCACAATGTGTGACGTTTTTCCCTCCCTGCCCCGGTGAACCTGCCTGATTCTGGGCGCCGCATGTCAAGAACCTCGTAGGGAGGGAACTTCGCCGTGCCCCAGGTATTCGACGAGATCCCATACCGTGATGTTCAGTTATGGGACAACCAGACAGTCAAGCTTCGGCACAACCTTGCCGGGCTGGACCTGTTCTCCGACGAGTCGCTCGCCAGGCTGATCGAGCCGATGGATCCAACGCGGATCGACATCACCACCATGGGCGAGGACGTGTCCACCTGGGGCCACGTCGACCGAGCCGGCATCGCGGGCGAGAAGGTGCTGGAGGCGGTACGCCGCGGCCGGCTGTGGATCAACATGATGGGAATGGAGCGGGCCCATCCCCGGTTCCGGCGGCTGCTCGACCAGATGTTCGCCGAGCTGGAGGCGGCGCTGCCCGACTTCGCGACGTTCAAGCACAAGATGTGCCTGCTCATCTCCTCCCCACAGGCCCTCGCCCCTGCGCAAGGCGGCTTCGTCGAGCTGACCTTCCCCGAACCAGGGCACTACCCCTTCGTCTCCCACGTCATGCTGGACGCCGAACGCGGCGCGCACGGCACCTTGGCCGTCACCCCGTAACCGCGCCGGTCAGATCCCAACCACGGCCCGCAGCCCGGCGTAGCGCAGCTTCAACACACGGTCCTTGTTCAGCGGGCTGTGCGCCTGGTCCGGCTCCGTGCCGTCGGCTATGCCGACCGAGTTCAGCACGCCGAACATGCGCACCAGGTGGGAGATGCGCACGTCGTCGACGTCGGTAGGACGACCGTCCTCGGCGACGGTCAGCTCGATCGCGCGTTCCAGCCAGCGCACCTCGGGGTGCAGCCCAGCGGCCTGGGTGGCGGCGACCATGCGGTGTCGGATGAGCCCGGGCGGCCGCCCGCAAAGCATGATCATGTCGTACCTGCCGAGCGGGAAGAGCCAGCCGTACTCATGCAGGTAGGCCAGCTCGAACGCGTACCCATGCCCTGATCCACAGTACGGGCAGCCGTTGACCAGCGACACCGCCGTACAGATCAGGTGAGTGCGGACCGGGCCGAACCGCTTGAGCGTGCGCTGGTAGCGCGGCATGTTCCAGACCACCCAGGCCAACGCCCGCACCGGCCCGAGCTGGACCACGATCGGCGCCATCAGCCGTGGCGGAAAGCCCCACAGATGGATGCCCATGCGCTCCAGTACGACCGTTGCACAGTACGGGTGTTACGCCAGTGGCTGTACCCGCGACAGGCCGGAGCAAACACTGTAGGCCAGGACCGGCCCGGCCCTGTCACCTCACTCTCGCTTACTCTCGCAACACATCTCAATCCTCACGCCGAGACGACACGCCGTAGAAAATGAAAGATCGATAAGACAGAACCGCCGAAAGCCGGTGAGACACCGAGCGAAACCGCAGGCCACAAACAACTCACGGTGAAATCTCGAACGGAACCCTACAAATTTTGTATCGTCTCATTCGATCTTTCGGATTCTCGAATGGGATGTCGTCGATCTACCAGAACTCGCTGATCTTGTTCGGCTCCAACGCAGCGCACACAGCCTGGCGCGCCTCCGTGCGCGCGCCTCGGTCCATCTGTTGGCCACCGTTCCCGATGACGACCTAGCGTCACTCCTGGTGGCGACGAGCTGTGGACAACTCGGACCATCCTGGCGGTCGGTGTGCGCCGCCATGGTGAGGACGTAGCGGCCACCCGGCGTGAGGGCGGGAGCAGAGATTCGGTGGCGAGCAGACCTGGGTCTAGGCACTCTTACGGCTTCGCCGCCTTCGACGTGGACCCCGGCGGCACCGGGCACAACGAGGTGCTGGTGGGCCGGGCCATCCACGGCCGCCGGGACCAGGTGCAGCTAGCCACCAAGTTCGGTATCGACCGCAGCGCCGGCGACCGGGCACGCCGCATCCGCGGTGCCCGAGACTACGTGCTGCGCGCCTGCGACGCCTCGCTGCCGCGGCTGGGCGTCGAGGTGATCGACCTGTACTACGCCCACCGCCCGCCCCAGGACGTGGAGATCGAGGAGACCGTCGGGGCGATGGCCGAGCTGGTCGAGGCGGGCAGTGCCCGCCATCTTGGCCTGTCCGAGGTCGACGGCGAGCTGCTTCGCCGGCGAGGCGGGCGAGGCCAACGAGAAGATCGCGCATACCGTGCGCGAGGTGGCCGACCGGCTCGGTGCCACCCCGGCCCAGGTAGCACTCGCCTGGGTGTACGCCCAGGCCGAGCGGCTCGGGGTGGCGGTGGCGACCATTCCGGGCACCCGCAGCCCGGCCCGGCTGGAGCAGAACGCGGCCGCGCTGGAGCTCACCCTGGATGCCGAGGCGCTGGCCGCGCTGGACCCGCTGAGCGACCAGGTGATGGGCGAGCGCTACACCCCCGCGCACACCGCTGAGGTCGCTCGGGGCCAGCCGGTGGGCTCGACGCGCACAACGGCCAGCTCGACGACGTCGTTGACGTCGCGCCCACCGGTGACCTCGCCGGTCACGACCAGCCGGGGGCGGGCCGCCACCCCAGGAGAAAACCCTCCTACCTGACCAGTCTCTTCGACGATGTCACTGCCCAGGGCGCTGCTCGCGGCCGCACGGACACGAAGCGGGAGATCACAGTTGGCAGTGAATGTTGACGTCACCCGCGTGAAGGTCATCTTCGGGGCGCTGGAGCTGGCGGCTGAGCGGCCCGAGAGCCTGCCCACCGCGTGCCAGGGCTGAGAGCCGGCTCTGCGCGGGAGTGGAAGGGGAGAACGGGCTGGGCTAGCCGCGGCGCCTCGCGTGGTTGGATGAATGGGGTCGCGGCTGTTCAGCCGTTGGGGAGGGGTCCATGTCGGGAGAAGCCGAAGCGAGCCAGGAGCGTCCCGGCCGGTATGTGCGGGCCTTCGACCGGGGTCTGGACATCTTGCTGTGCTTCTCCGCCGAGGCGCCTGAGTTGACGGTCTCCGGGATTGCGGCCCGCACCGGTCTGGATCGCGCCACCGTGCGCCGGCTCGCGTTGACTCTCCACGGTCTGGGCTACCTCGAAGCGGTCGAGGCTCGGTATCGGCCCTTGCCCCGGCTGCTGGAACTCGGCTACAGCTCGCTCGCCACGTGGGAGTTCGCCGAGCTTGCCCAGCCCTACCTGGACGAGCTGTCCCACGCCGTTGACCAGTCGTGTTCGCTGGGGGTGTTCGACGGGTCGGCGGCGGTGTTCGTCGCGCGCGCCGCCGTGCGGCGGGTCATGACGATCTCCCTGGCGCCGGGCACGCGGGTGCCCGCGTACGCGTCCGCTATGGGTCGGGTCCTGTTGTCCGGGTTGTCCCCGGATCGGCTCGCCGGCTACTTGGCACACGCGCGACTGGTCGCGCACACTGACCGCACCGTTGTCGATCCGGAGGCGCTGACCGAGCGGATCGACCAGGTGCGGCGAGCGGGGTGGGCGTTGCTCGACCAGGAACTGGAGCTGGGCGTGCGCAGCGTTGCCGTACCGGTGCGGGACTGCGACGGGGCCGTGGTGGCGGCGATCTCGATCGGCACCCACACCCACCGGGTGGACGAGCGCGCGCTGCTCGACGAGATCGTGCCCGCGATGCGGGACTGTGCGGCCCAGCTCGAACGCGATGTGACCGCTCAGCCGATGCCGCTGCCAGGCATCGACGCGACGCCGTCGGACTTCGCGGTCAGGTAGCGAGCGGCCAGGTCGAGCAGCGGCTCCTCCTCGCCCCATGGGCCGATCAGCTGCAGCCCGATCGGCAGCCGGCCGGGCACCTGGCAGGGGACGGTCACCACCGGGGTCCCCGCCATGCACCCCGGGTAGGTGAGCCGCACGAGCGCGCGGGTTGCCGCTTCCGGATCGGTGTCCAGCGGTGGAGCAACCACTGGCGCGGTGGGGCTCACCAGCACGTCGACGTCGGTGAACGTGCGCGCCACCGTGCGCTGCCAGCGCGCGCGGTCCCGCTGGGCGGTCAAGTAGGCGGCGAACGGCGTCGCCTCGCCCTCCCGGATCCGGGCGGCGATGGCCGGATTGTCCACGGCATCGGGGAAGTCGCGGTAGGTGACCGCAGCTTCGGCCCAGACGATCGTCTTCGCGGCGGCGGTGATCGTGTCCGCCCCTGGCAGCTCGACGGGTCGCGCCGTGGCGCCGAGGCCGATCAGGTCGCGGACCGCCGCGTCGACCGCGTCCCGTACCTCGTCCGAGCAGCCGTCGCGGAACCATCCACCGAGGACGCCGATGCGCGGTTGTCGACGATCCGGCACCGATCTCGCCCGCTCGCCGGCCGTCAACACGCGCAGGACCTCCGTGAGGTCGCCGGGTCGCCGTGCCAGCAGCCCGACCGTGTCCAGGGTGGAGGACAGCGGCACAACCCCGTCGGTGGCGAGCCGCCCGCCGGTGGGACGCAACCCGCAGATCCCGGTGAGCGCCGCCGGAACGAGCACCGAGCCACCGGTGTCGGTGCCCACCGCGAACGGCACCATGCCCGCGCTCACCGCCGCCGCGGCGCCGCCGCTGGACCCTCCGGCCGTCCGGTCGAGGTCGCACGGGTTGTGCGTCGCGCCGTGGTGGCGGTTGCCGGTCACGGCGCTGCTGGCGAGCTCCGACATGTTCGTCGTGCCCGCGAGCACGGCGCCCCCGGCGGTGAGCAGCCGGACCACCTCCGCGTCCTCGGGTGCGGGTTCGTGGTTTTCCGCCCGGGTGCCCGCGGTGGTGACCAGCCCAGCGACCGCGATGTTGTCCTTGACGGCGAAGGGCACCCCGGCGAGCGCGCCCCGCGCGGGCACCTCCCTCGGGGTGACGGTGCGGGTGAACGCCCCGATCCGGGCATCGAGGGCGGTGATGCGGCGCGCCGCCGTCTCGGCGGGTTCGCGCGCGTCGCGGCGGCCCGCCCGCACCGCGGCGGCGAGAGCGGCGATGGGCGGCCAGTCGGCGGTCACAGCGGGCACCTTCCTAGGTCGACTGTCCGTTCGACCCGGGCACCGAGCCGGTACAGCACCGGTTCACCGCCCGGCCTCGCGACGAGCTGCACCGCGATCGGCAGCCCCTGCCGGTCGAGCCCGCACGGGACGCTGAGCGCGGGCAGACCGGCGACCGACGCCAGCGCGGAGTACCGCATCATCACCTGAGACCGGTCGCGCCGAACGCCCCCGGCGAGGGTCACCTCGTCGGAGCCGAGCGGGGGCGCGGTGAACGGCAACATCGGGGTGAGGACGGCGTCGACGGCCTCGAACGCGTCGAGTGCCTCGCGCCGGACCCGGTCGCGCTCACGCAGCGCGCCGAGGTACTCGACCGCTGGCACGCGCATGCCTCGGCACAGCAGCTCGCGCACGTCGGCGCCGTAGTCGCCGGGTCGCTCCGCCAGCCAGCGCTCGTGCACGGCGGCGGCTTCGGCGAGCGTGATCGTCGCGGCGGCAGCGGCGGCCAGGTCCGCGTCCGGCAGCCGGACCGGACAGTGGCGCGCACCCGCCGCGACCAGCGCGTCGAGCGCCGCACCCACGGCTCGGGCGACATCCGGCTGTGCTTGCGCCACGAGGTCGTCGGGGGCGCCGACACGCAGGCCGGAGACCTCGTCGGTCACGGGCTCGAACGCTGTCTCGGTCAGCACCGCGAACAGCCGCGCGTTGTCCTCCACCGTGCGGCTCAGCGGCCCGACGGTGTCGAGCGTGGCGGCCAGCGGGAACGTGCCGTCGGTGGGGATCGAGCCCGCCGTCGGGCGCAGGCCGACCACGCCGGTGAGGGCGGCGGGGAACCGAACCGAGCCCGCGGTGTCCGTGCCCACCGCGAGCGGAACGCACCCGGTGGCCACCGCGACCGCGGCACCACCCGACGAGCCGCCCGCCATGCGTCCGTGGTCCCACAGGTTCCGCACCGGCCCGTAGTGCGGGTTCTCGCTGGTGCCACCCCACGCGAACTCGTGCATGTTGGTGCTGCCCACGATCACCGCGCCGGCGTTGCGCAACCGCCGCACCGCCACAGCGTCCGCCTCCGGCCGGTGATCGGCGAGGATCCTGCTACCCGCCGTCATGAGCGCCCCGGCCACCGCGATGTTGTCCTTGACCGCGACGGGCACCCCGCGCAGCGGGCCGGGCGCGTCGCTGGGCGGTCCCTTGTGGACGCTGATGAACGCGTTGACCGCCCGTCCCGCCGTCTCGATGCGCTCCAGCGACGCCGCCAGGACCTCGTCCGTGCTCAGCTCACCGGAGGCGAGAGCCGCGACGATCCGGGACGCCGTCAGGTCCGGTGTCATGTGCTGCCTTTCCTCACGCCACATCGACAACTGCTCCTGGCCGCGCCGGCTCCGTTGTCACCCGGTTCAGGTCCTGGTCGCGGGTCTCGGGCACGAGCACGGTGCAGGCCGCGCTCAGGATGCACAGGGCGGCGATGAACGCCGACACGAGCCAGGTTCGGGTGCCGCCACCGGCGGCCGCCAGGAGCGCGGCGGCGACGAGCGGACCGAAACCGGAGCCGAGGACGGACGCGAGCTGATAGGCCAGCGACACCCCGGTGTACCGGCATTCGGTTGGGAACAGCTCCGCGAGCAGCGTCGCGGACTGGCCGAACATCGTGCTGAAGATGAACGAGCCGACCAGGAACGCCACCACCAGCAGCGCCGGGGACCCGGAGTTGACCAGCCACAACGACACGAACCCGTTCGCCGCCAGCGCGAGCGCCCCTGCCAGGTAGATCGGGCGGCGGCCCAACCGGTCGGCCATCAGCCCGAACCACGGCTGCGCCACGAGCTGCACGACGGAGACACCGATGAGGGCCAGCAGCGTGGTCGACCGGTCGTACCCGATCTCGGTCGCGTAGGCGGTCACCCACACCACGAGGATCATCTGCGCGCCGAGCGGGCCGATCGCGAGTCCGATGGCGAGCAGGACCGCGCGGCGGTTTGCCCGGAGCACATCCGCGATGGGCCACCGGGCGGCGTCCGAGGAGCCGCGGCGCGCGGCGGTGAAGACCGGCGTCTCCATCGCCCGGCCGCGGATGAACAGCCCGATACCGCCGAGCACGATCGCCAGCAGGAACGGCACGCGCCAGCCCCAGGACAGGAACTGGTCCTCCGGCAAGGCCGCGACCAGCGCGAACACGGGCGTGGACAGCAGCAGCCCGGACGCGGACCCGAGCTGCGAGATGCTCCCCCACAGGCCCCGGCGCGTCGGCGGGGCATGCTCGACCGCCATCAGCGCCGCGCCGGCCCACTCACCGCCGACGGCGATCCCCTGCACGAACCGCAGCGTCGCCAGCAGCACCGGCGCGGTCACGCCGATCGCCGCGTACGTGGGCAGCAGGCCGATCGCGAATGTGCCGAGGCCCATCAGCAGCATGGTGGTCATCAGCACCGACTTGCGGCCGACCCGGTCGCCGAAGTGTCCGAAGACCAGCCCGCCGATCGGCCTGCCGACCTCGCCCACCGCGAAGGTGGCGAGCGCGGCGATCGTGCCGACCAGCGGACCTGCCTCCGGAAAGAACAGCTTCCCGAACACCAGCGCGGACGCCGTGCCGTAGAGCAGGAAGCTGTACCACTCGATGACGCTGCCCGCGAAGCTCGACAGCAACGCCGCGCGGGCGGCCTTGGTGGGCGGACGGTCGGCTTTGACGTCCATCGTGTTCTCCCGTCGGTCGGGTGGATTGCGAGATCAGCGAGGCGGGCGATCGACGATCGCGTCCTGGTCGCGCAGCACACGGCGCACGTCGCGCGCCGGGATCCCGCGAGGCGTGGTCGTGTGCTGGGCGGCCAGCGCGGCGGCCACGCCGGCGGCGTGCCCGGTGGCCATCGCGGTCCCCATGTGCCGCATCGCGCCCATGCCGGCCCGGGTCGCGGAGGCGCACCGCCCCGCGACGAGCAGCCCGTCCACATCGCGCGGCAGCAGGCTCCGGTACGGCACCGAGAACGGCGCGGCCGGTTCGGCCAGGGTGAGCCCGGCGCCGTCGGGGTGGTGTACGTCGAGCGGTCCGCCGCCCTGGGCGACCGCGTCGTCGAACTGGCGTCCGCCCCGCACGTCGGACTCCGACAGCACATGGTCGCCGAGCACACGCCACGTCTCGCGGACCCCGATCCAGGGCGCGAGGCTCGACACGTAGGCGTTCTCGAAGCCGGGGACATCACGCCGCAGGAAGTTCACGGCGGCCCTGACCTGGCGGCGCCCCTCGACCTCGGCGCGCGTGAGGTCGCGGCTGTCCGAGCCGTCGAGGCCCGCGACCCTGGTCATGAGGATGAACGCATCGCTCCCGGCGGGCGAGCTGACGACGGAGAGCAGCTGCTGAGCGAGCTCACCCGCGGCGACACCGGCCCGGGCGAGCCGACGCTTCTCCTCCCGGGGCAGCGCACGGAACCGGTCGATGTCCACTTGCGACAGCCGAGCCATCATGGTCATCGGTTGCCGCGCCCGGGGATCCTCGCCGGCGTTCTCCGTGGCGGAGCCCGCCTTGCGGGCCAGCACGGCGTTGGCCGTGGCGTCGACCACCGCGCCCGCCGCGAACTCCTCGACGTCGTAGAGACCCTGGGCCACCACGCCGGTCACCGTCGTTCCGCTCCGCAGGGGGCGGGTGGCCTGCGTGTGCAGCCGGACGTCCACGCCGGCCTCCTCGACGAGGTCGTCCAGGACCAGCTTGAGCACCTCGGGATCGAACGGGAACGTCCGCACCCGCACGGGGTTCTCGCTCGCCTCCGCCAGCACATACGGGGTGAAGCCGGTGGCGCCGCCCGCCTTGATGAGCCGTTGCGTGATCTCGTACCCGACGCCCCCGCCGACCCGCACGTCCCGCCAGTAGAAGCCCATGAAGCTCGCGACCATCGCGCCGGTGGCGGTGCCGCCGAGGAACGGCGCCCTTTCCAGGAGGACGACGCGCGCGCCCGCGTGGGCCGCGCCGACGGCGGCGCAGCATCCCGCCGGACCACCGCCCGCGACGACGACGTCGACGCCCGCGCGGGTCATCGGGAAGGTCCCGTCACCAGCGCGGTGACCGTCTCGGCGGCGTGCCGCACCGCGGTGGCGGCCCAGCCGCCCCGCCCGGCCGCGTCACCGACCGCGACCACCGTCTTGTGCTGGGCCAGCCGCCCGACCAGCCGGGCAAAGCCGGCGGCACCGTCCTTTCCCAGCGAGACCAGGACGGGACCGGCGGCCGGGAGGGTCCGGAACCCGTCGGCATCGCGGACGCTGAGGTCGCGTTCCCCGACCGACTCCACCGTCGCGTTCATCTCCAGCCGGACCTTCGGGTCGTGCCGGAGCCGCGCCAGGGGGAGGAGCTTCGCCCGGGGCCCGACCTCTTCCGCCGGCTCGGCCTGCGTGCCGATCATGGTGACCCGTGCGCCGCGCGCGGCCAGGTGGTCCGCGACCGCTGTCGCGTCGCGGTCGGCCCCCCACACGACGTATTCCGGTTCCAGGCCGTCCCTCGGGCCGGTCCGCAGCCAGGTGGTCAGGTCTTGTACCCGCGAGACACCGTCACCGGCTACAGGCGGTACGACGCCGGGCAGCCCGGTCGCGATCACGACGACGTCCTCGGGTTGGTCGGCGATCTCCGTCGGGGTCAGGGTGCGCTCCAGCTCCACCACGACACCGAGGTCGGCCAGATGCGTCGCGTACCAGTCGACGGCTCGGTGGTACTCGGGGTATTCGTGCAGGTCCGCCGCGAGGCCGAGGCTGCCGCCCAACCGGTCGGACGCGTCGACGAGCCTGGTCGCGCGCCCCGCGGCCGCGCTGAGCCGCGCGGCCTCCAGACCCGCGGGCCCGGCGCCGACGACGAGCACGGCCGCCGCCGACCCGCCCGGGGCGGGCAACGGGAGCGGGCCCGCCGCCTCGGGATTGACCGCGCAGCCCACGGGCTCGCCGCCGCGCAGGGCATCCGCGCAGTAGTTGCACGAGATGCACGGGCGGGGGTCGGCGCCGCGCAGGGTCTTGGCCGCCCACTCCGGATCGGCATGCACCGCGCGGGCGACCGAGACGAAGTCGGCTTTCCCGCCGGCGACGATGGATTCGGCGGTCGTCCCGTCGACGATCCGGCCCGCCACGCCCACCGGCACACCAAGGGCACGGAACCGCCGGGCGGTGTCCGCGTGCAGCCCACGGGGCAGCTCGCCGCTCGGAGTGATCCACTGGCCGGCTTCGTAGCAGCCCGCTGACACGTCCACGAAGTCCAGCGCGGATGTGCCCGCGTCGGCGAGGATGCCCAGCGTCTGCTCCGTAGTGAGCCCGTCGTCGACCCCTTCGTACGCCGAGACCCGGATGCCGACCACAGCGTCGGGCGCCGCCGCGCGCACGGCCGTGACCACCTCGGCGAGGAACCGGCGAGGATCCCGGTAGGCGTCCCGCCTGCGGTTGGTGCGCGGCGACAGGAACTGCGCGAGCAGGTAGCCGTGCGCCGCGTGGATCGAGAGGACGTCCGCGCCGGCCAGCACACTTCGCCGTGCGGCCGCACCGAACCGCTCGACCAGGTCGGCGATGTCCGCCGCGTCGAGCTCGTCCGGGAGATCCCCCTGGACGACCTCGGCCACGACCGGTGACGGGGCGACCGGCGTCAGGCCCGTGACGGCGGCCCGGGACAGCCGACCCCCGTGCACCAGCTGCATGCCGAACAGCGCGCCGTGCGCGTGGACTGCGTCGGCGAGGCGCCGCAGCCCCGGGACGGCGCGGTCGTCGTCGGCCGCGAGCTGGCGCGGTCGCACCTTGCCGTCCGCCCGCACGTAGGAGGCCTCGGAGAACACCAGCGCGCTGCCACCGCGCGCGGCCGCGGCGAGCCGGTCGGCGTAGTGCGGCGTCGGCGCACCCGCCAGGTCGCAGTAGTTGCGTTCCATCGGCGCCGCCACGATCCGGTTCCGCAACGTCCGCCGCCCCAGCCGCAGCGGGGTGCCGAGCACGCTCATGACGCCCCGACCGAAATCAGAACCTTGCCCAGCCCGGGGGCGCCGTCGTGCACCAGCGCAAGCCCCTCCCGCGCACGGGCCAGCGGGAACCGGTGCGTCACGAGCCCGGCGAGCAGCGCCTGGTGACGTGCCGCGAACTCGATCGCCGCCGGGAAGAGGCCGCCGCTGTTGCGGCTGCCGAGCAGGTCCAGCTCCTTGTAGGGGAGCGCGCTCATCGACAGCCGCGCCTGGCCGGTCGAGATGCCGACGGCGACGACGGTCCCGGCCGCGGCGACAAGGTCGATCGCGGCGGCCAGCGCGCCGGGAGACCCGGTCGCCTCGATCACGACATGCGGGCCGTCGCCGCCGGTCCACTCCTCGATCTCCACACGCTGCTCGCGGCCCGGGAAGTCGGGGCCGGCGACGTGGACCAGCTCCGCCCCGAACGCGCGGGCTCGGGCCGCCCGTTCGCGCACCCGGTCGACCGCCAGCACGTGCGCGCCCCGGTCGGCCAGCGCGCGAGTGGCGAGCACACCGATCGGGCCCGCGCCCAGCACCACCGCGTACGTGGCCGAGCTCGCGGCGGAACGCTCGACGGCCCGCATCGCGATCGACGTGGGTTCGACCAGCGCCGCGACCTCCGCCGTCAGCCCGGGCGCGCGGTGGACCCCCGATCCGGGCACGACGAGCAGCTCCGACAGCCCACCGTCGGCATGAACCCCCAGCACCGTCATCCGCCGGCACGCGTTGCCCCGGCCCACCCGGCAGGCATGGCAGCGGCCACACGCCCGAGCCGGGTCGACCACGACGAGAGCCCCGTCGACCCGGCCCGCGATCTCGTGGCCCTGCACTAGCGGCGGCGCGGCGGACGGGTAGTCGCCGGCCCAGATGTGGGCGTCCGTCCCGCACAGGCTGACGCAGTCCACGGAGACCAGGACGTGACCCTCCGGAGATTCAGGGGCGGCCCGCGAGGCCACCTCGACGTCCCGGCATCCCGTCGTCACGGCAGCCCTCATGAGCATCTACCCCTGTTCACTATGAGCACGAATGTTTGTATGGTGCTCATAGTTAGATGATAGGGTCCGCTTGTCAAGCGCCGCATGATTGTCGATCAGCTGTTCGCACGGTCATGCGCACAGCGAACGGTCCCGGGGAGGGCGTGGTGGATCGGGATGGGCTCGTCACGTCGCTCGAGCGGGGCCTGGCGGTTCTCGAGGCGTTCCGGCCGGAGCGTCGTGCGCTGACGTTGAGCGAGGTCGCGCGGTTGACCGACCTCGACCGGGCATCGGCACGGCGGCTGCTGTACACGCTGGTGGACCGGGGATACCTGCGGACCGACGGCCAGGTGTTCCGCCTGCACCCGCCGGTGGCGCGCCTGGGACACGCATACCTCTCGGCGCTGGAGCTCCCAAAGATCGCCCGACCCCACCTACGGGAGCTGGCCGCGCGGGTCCGCGAGTCGGTGTCGCTCGCCGTACTGGACGGCAGCGAGGTCGTCTACGTGGCGCGGGTGCCGACGAAGCGGTTGATGACCGTGTCGGTGACGGTCGGGAGCCGCCTGCCCGCCTACGCCACGTCGTTGGGGAAGGTGCTGCTGGCCGGCCAGAGCGATGACTGGCTGGACGGGTATCTCGCCTCGGCTCAGCTACCGCCGTTGACCCCGCGCACGATCACCGACCAGGCCCGGCTGCGCCGGGAACTGCTGCGAGCGCGGTCGCGGGGCTGGGCGATCACCGACGGCGAGCTCGAACCGGGCCTGCGTTCGATCGCGCTCCCGGTCCGCGCCACGGACGGACGCACGGCCGCGGCGCTGAACGTGTCGAGCCACGCCGACCGGCTGGACCCGGAGGAGCTGGCCGAGGTCGCCCTGCCGGCCCTGCGCGCGACGGCCACGGCGATCGAGGAGGAATACGCGAGAAGCTGACGTGTGCCCGGGACGCGCCCCAGGCCTCGTGATCGGCGCCAGCGCGGCAAGGGGTCGATCAAGCCGTGCCGGTTGGCCCGACAGGGCCGCCACGTGGCCGGCGGACCCGCTGCTGGTGATCAACACGCTGACTTGACAGGGAACGCCATCGCCGAGGCGACCAAGACCCACCCCTGGGCGCCCCTGCTGGCCAAGCTGCCCCGCATCGGGACGGTCAACCTCGGCCAGGTCATCGGCGAGATCGGTCCGATACTCGAGCGCGCCACCAGCTGTGCGCAGCTCGCGGTTGAGACCGGCGTCGCTCCGGTCACCACCGAATCCGGCAAGCACCGAACGGTCAACTTCCGGCATGCGGTCAACCGGCGCGCCCGCCAAGCCCTCACCACCTGGGCCGACAACAGCCACCACAGCAGCGACTGGGCCGCGGCGATCTACAACCACGCCCGAGCCCGCGCGGCAAACGCCACCCCACAGCATCCGCATCCTCGCCCGCACCTGGCTGCGCGTGATCTGGGCCTGCTGGCGCGCGACAAGTCCTGCTACGACCCCCCTCATCCACCACCCGAACAAGATCAACACAAGCAGGGGGTTGACTTAGGAAACTCATCTCGCCCTTTCCACGCCCACACCATCGTTCTCGCCGATCACGCACAACGAGGTCGCACTCTGCAGAGTGCCCAAGTATGCACACCTGGACGCCAAGGCCGATCAAGATCGACACGATCGCGCGGCGAGACCTCTACGCAGTCGCCGGCTTGACATTTCCACAGAGATATGTGTAATGCTGTGTGTAATGCGCCGAACGCGGCTATTTCATTACCACGGGACGGGACCGTGCGGCCGCTAACACCCGCTGGTATCGGCTGACTCCCCCGGGTACCGACCGAGCACCATCTCAGGAAAGCGGGCATCGGCACGGATCAGCCCTCACGGTTCCGCCGAGGCGGAGCGCGTGACATGTGAACGTTATCCACCGCTCCGTGACGCAACAAGCCACCCGGTTAACGAATGCGAACTACGGATAAGAACGGAAACGGAGAGAGATGCAACTGAAGCACGGATATAGAGATGGTGTGCCGAATCTGGTCAACACGGCGTGGGGCTGTAGCGTGCCCCATCAGCGCGGATGGCGCGGTCGTGGTGTCCTCGGCCCAGGTCGACACGGTCGGGGCCGCGTCCGACCGAGATGCCGTCACCCTGTATCTCGACGCGCGCGTCGGTGTGGCCTGGGCAAAGGAGGCCGAGCGGTTGCTCGCCGCCGGTCAGATGACCCTCGGCGAGGAACACATCCTGATCGACCAGGGCGGCGTGATAGTCAAAGCCACGATTGCCGAGCGGCTGCTCAAGAACCACATCTACCCCACGTTCGGGACCATGCCGGTCACCGCGATCAGCTCGGCCGAAGTGCGCGATGATCTCGCCGCGCAGATAGCGACAGAGATTCACCGGGTGATGCTGCGAGGGTCGGGCACCGCTCCCGAACAACGCGGCGTCCGCAACACAACCGGGGTGACGATCACCGAGCTTGGCACGGGAAACGGCACCGCTCCCACCTCTTATGACCCGCTCTTGGACGCGATGCAGATATTGCGCGGCGGCAATTACGAACCGACCGCATTCATCATGGCTCCGCGTACCGCAAACAGTTTCGCGAAGCTGAAAGAAGCCAGTACCGAGGCGTACCTGGTGCCGCCACCTCAGCTTGCGGACGCGCGGACACTGACCACGAATCAGGTACCGGTGAACCTGACGGTGGGCACCAGCACCAATTGCTCGGAAATCTATTGCGCGGACTGGTCTCGGCTATGGCTCGGCATGCGCACCGAGCTGGTAATCACACCGCTGGTCGAGCGATACGCCGAATTCGGTCAGGTCGCGTTCATGTGCTGGATTCGCGCTGACGTGCAGCTCAGCCAACCGGCCGCGTTCAACGTGCTCACCGGAGTGCGGCCATGACCGCGCCGCGTAGTCCGTGGGCGCCCGACAAGCCGGATGTCGCGAATGTGGTACCGGGTCCGCCACCGGTCGAACCGGACGCACCGCTTGCCGTGGAGGAAATGCTCATCCAACGTGAGGATCTCGGCTCGGGCGCGGCGACTCTGATCAAGGCCGGCGATCGGATACCGGACGCGTTAGCCGAACGACCCAGGCGAGCGGTCGGCACCGTCGAACCGGAACCGAAGTCGCCTCGGGGTCGGCCGCAGAAGGCGACCGACTGAGGAGACCCCCTCGGGCCGGTGTTGGCGTCGCGTCCTTGCACCGGTCCGAGGGGCATCTTCACGTGAGGGTGGAACCCGACCCCCCGCCGGCCGCGACTGTCCAAACCCGGGGGCCGAGGGTGGAGTCCAGGACGCGGGTCACGTTGTGCCAGCCGTGGTGACACGGCTCCCAACGCCCGGGGCCGGGCTCGAACACCTGGTTACGCACGGTGGGATCGGTGCTGCCGCACCGTCGGCACGTGCTCATGGTCGGTCGGGTCTTGGGTTCACGTGATGCTCTACGCGCCCGTCGGGCCAATACTTCGCGATCTCCCGGTAGTCGCACGCGCCGGGCAGCGCGTCGACGTGGCCGTGGTCGTAGATGACCACCGTGAACCCCCGGGCCGCCAGCTCCTTCGCGGCGCCGGTGACTTCGGTCAGGTCATCGGTTTCACGCGACTGGAATTCGTATCGGGCGTTCGGGTCGGCGAGCACGCCTTCGAACAGGCGGGCGTGCAGGTGGTAGAGGCTCACGGCGACGCCCCGTCGAGTTCGATCGCGCGCCGGACCCCTTCAGGGGTGAGCTTGTAGACGCGGCGACGCTTCCGGCCCTTCCAACGGCACTCAACCCACCCGCGCTCGATCGCCCGTCGTAGCGTTTGGTCGATGGACCCTGTCGGCTGGCTGGCCGCCCGGGAGATGTCCGCCGCGACGCGTTCCCTCGGCGTGGTGTTCATCGCGACCAGCACGGCCGCGATCCGGCCGCTGATGGTTGCGCGGTAGTAGCTGATCTTCGATGCGCGGTCGTCGCCGATCTCGACCGCGGGGGAAGGTGTCCGGCAGCGGGATGCCGAAGCAGTCGAACGGCTCACCGGATCACCCGCACCAACCGGCCCCGGCCCGACGGTCCGGTGGCCACCCACACGGTCCGCAGCCGCGTCCCCGGGCGCTCAGAGAGGCCCGTCCGATAGTCACGGACGGCCGGCAGGTCGCGCAGCGGCCCATGTATGCAGGCCCAATGGTGACCGAACATTCGCCAGCCGCCACGACTCGAACGTCACCAGAGGACGACACCCGTCCGGGAGCACGCGCTGAACGTGGCGCCGCCGCTCGTCCGCCGCCGGCCGCAGCTCGGCGCCGTCGGGCAGCGCGGCCAGGCAGCAGCGGCACAGCAGAACCTCCGCGCGGTAGATATGCGGAGCCATCGAGATGTCCGGGATCACCCGCAAGCCGCACACGGTCAGCGGGCATGGCTCGACCAGGTCGTACACCGCGTGCACGTGACGGTCAGTCGAGTCAGGCAGCAGGCCAAAGGTCAGCGTCTCGGTCTGGTGCAGGGTCGGTTCGGCCGGGTTAGCGAGCACACCTTCGAACAGACGAAAGTGGCGGTAAATGCTCATGGTCTTGAACAATCACCGGCAGGACGTATCTCGGGCAGGGCCATAGTGCGGGCATGGTGGGGCAGGTCGGGGCAGTTGGTGTGATGGACCCCGGTTGAGCCGGCCTCGGCGGCGTTTCCGGGCCTACACTGCTTGCCCCTGGGAGGTGGTGGCGTTGTCAGCGGGAGGCAACAAGCTGTTGCGGGCCGCACGTGAGCGCACCCCGTCCCGCGTGGTCCCGGGCGAATGCATGTCGCGTTCTGAGTTAGCCGAGGCGGTCAACGCCTGGCTATGGCGGTCCACCGGCCAGCGCTACGACCTGGACGGCCACCACATCGCCAAGTACGAGCGCGGCGCGGTGCGTTTCCCGATCGCGGCCTACCGGGCCGGGCTACGCGCGGTGCTCGGGGCGAGCGACGATGCCGAGCTGGGGTTCGTCACACCACGGCGCCGTGGGTCGCTAGCTATGGTGGTCACGCTTGATGGCGCGTGGTCGCCAGGCGGCATCGTGGACGAGGCGGATGAGGCGGTGAGATTCAGCATGCTGAACCGCCGCGACGCGCTGGGCTCAGGTGTCGCCGCGAGCGGCGCGGCGCTGCTGGCCCCGTTGGCCGGGTGGTTGGAGCCGCTGACCGGCTGGGCCGACCGGCCCGGGCCAACGTTCGGCATCGCCGAGGTCGAGGCACTGGAGCGAGCGGTTGAGCTGCCGCGGCAATGGCGTTCGGCCCCCGGACTTGGTCCGGCGGCGGTGGTTGGCCAGCTCCACGAGGTCACCGACCGGTTGCGCGGCGCGGGAGATGGCCCGCTCACCCAACGGGTGTTCCTGGCCGGGGCGGAGCTGGCCAAGATCGCCGGCTCGATGTATTTCGACGCAGGCGCCCACGCTGCCGCGCAGCGCTACTACGTCTTGGCGGTGCGGATGGCCAAGGCCGCCGACCAGGACTCCTTCGCCGCCGCCACCCTGGCCGCGCTGGCCCGGCAGTCCTACGACCTGGGGAACCCCACCGACGGCCTGGAGATCATCGGCATGGCACAGCACGGCACCCGGCAAGCCGCGTCGCCTCGGCTGCGGGCGATGCTGGCCAGCCGTGAAGCATGGGGCCACGCCCAACTTGGCCACATCTACGCCTTCCATCGAGCCGTGGACGTCGCCGAATCTTCGTTCGCCGACGCCGGCCCGCTCGACACCGAGCCCCGCTGGCTGTCCGGTCTGGACGCCGCCGAACTGGCAGGCGTGATAGGCGCTCGATTCCGCGACCTGGCTCGCCACGAACCGGGCCAGGCGCGCCACGCCGTCACCTACATCGGCCGGGCGCTGGAGCTACGCGACCCGGCAAAGGTACGCAACCGGTCGTTCGACCTGATCGGGCTGGCTCGCGCGCACCTGATCACCGGCGACCCGGAGCATGCCTCCACTCTGATCGGCACCGCGTTGCCCACGGTCACCCCCGGCAACCCCGGCAGGCTCGGTCGCAAGCTGGCGGACTGGAGCCGGGAGGCCACGGGGTTCACGTCGGTACCGGCCGTGCGGGCCGCTCGCGGCCAGGTAGCCGAGCTGGTCGGTGCACGACCCGGAGTGTGAGAAGGTACGACGCGTGCGTATCGGGATTACCGGCCATTCCAACCTTCACCCGGAGTCGGTGCCGCTGGTGGCCGACGCGATCCGGGACGCGCTCACCGAGACCAGCGAGCCGCTGGTCGGGGTGAGCTGCCTAGCCCGGGGCGCCGACCAGGTGTTCGCCCGGGTCGTGCTGGAGGGTGGCGGCGAACTGGAGGTGGTATTGCCGGCCGCCGACTACCAGGAACGCAAGGTCAAGCCAGACAACCGCGCCGAGTTCACCGAGCTGATCGGCAAGGCCAACCATGTGACCACCATGCCCTACCCGGAGTCCAACCGGGACGCCTACCTGGCCGCGTCCGAGCACGTGCTGTCCGCGGTGGACGCGATGATCGCGGTGTGGGACGGGCAGCCCGCCGACGGGCGCGGTGGCACCGGCGACGTGGTGAAAGTGGCCCGCGAGCGGGGCATCTCGGTCACCGTGGTCTGGCCCGAGGGCGCCCGCCGCATGGAGAACTAGGCCCGCGCGCACCTATATCGCCGAGTCAGAGATCACCGACTACTTCGCCCGCAAACTCGCCGAGGCCGCGCAACTCTGCGCCGCTAGAGCGAAAGCCCGCAGAAGGCGAGCGGCCGGATCATGATCGCGCTCAGACCAAGTCCATTGGGGCCTGTCTGGCACAGAACTGGCACGGCCAGACGGTGATCTTGAAAACCACCGTACTGACCAGCCACTACTCCCGTCGGGACGACAGGATTTGAACCTGCGACCCCTTGACCCCCAGCCAAGTGCCAAACACTACCCGACCTGCGAATATCAAGAACTCGCAGATGAGGCGTCCCGATATGAAGTCTGTTGGGCCACGTTACGTCGGGTTGCGGCCTGTTACAAGGGGGTGCCCGCTCCATATTCGCTCCACCTCCCTGGAGCGGGCGTCCAGTGATTCGCACCAGGACTCTGCGAACCCTGACACGTGCCGAATCGAAATTGATCACCTTAGTTGGGTAACAGAGAGTGACGATAGTGATTTGCCTCGGGTCGCCTGGATTCGGCTTACTTGACCAACCGCACGCGCCCGCCTATCCACTCCCCTCGCGGATTTTCAGCCGTGCACGCCCACCTTTGCGGCCCTACGACGCAGCCAATCGCGGACTGGCGGTTCACCGTCCCGCGGCTCTCGCGGCAGCGGCGGCATGTACTGGGCACTGCGAGTCGTGGTCGTCGGGATCGGCGAGCCCATCAGCCACCGGTGCATAGGTCAAGCTGACCGGACCTCTGAGGCCCGCAGGCGCACCCCAAGCCGGCGGGCAGTGGCGCGCCCCTGAGCTCCTCGGCGATCTCCTCGGTGGAGCCCATCTTGGTCGCGAACGCCACGAGTACCTCGGCCATGGCCGCTCACCTCCGCACACCGTGGTCGGCGGAGGTGAGCGACGCAGGACAGGGTCGATCGGCCCGGGGCCAGCGGACGGACGACCCTGCCCACGGGGGTGTGCGCGGCGCATCCTCGATTCTGAATCCTTGTCGACCCGGGAGGAGCGACCCCATGAGCACCGAGCATGCGCGACTCGCGGCACCTCCGGAGACGCTCGACGAGGACCCGCCGCTCGCCGACCTGATGACCCGGCGCCTGGTCGGTATCACCCCGGACGCCGACGCCCTGGTCGCGCTGGGGTTGCTCGCCGACGCCGGGATCCGCCACCTGCCGGTGTTGCGGGGGCACCGCTGCCAGGGCCTGATCTTCGAGCACGACATCATCCGCTGCCTGGCCGAGGGGCGGCTGCGCGGCCCGGTCACGGTCGGCTCGCTGTGCCGTCCGGTGCCTACCCTGCGGTCCGCCGACCGGTCCTCCACGGCCGCGCGGAGCATGAACGCCACCGGCGTCGATGCCGTCCTGGTCACCGAAGGCCACCGGCTGGTCGGGCTGGTCACGGCGACCGACCTCATCCGGTCCCTGGCCCCGGCCGTCCGCCGGCGCTCAGAGCCGGAGCGGTGACTCGGGGCGGGCGACCCGCAGCTGGGCGTCCGGGGGCGGGTAGATGATCGAGACGTGGTCGTCGGAGTTGTCGTCGCTGAGCCAACGGACCCGGTAGGGCGGCGTGCCGTCGGGGTGGAGCAGGCCCACGATCTGACCCCGGCGCGGGTGCGAGGTTCCGGGGCCGGGCGGCACCACCAGCCAGTCCCCGACCTGTGCGTGCATCATGACCGTTCCCTCCGGTCTCTCTGGGCGGTTCGGGCGGCCGCGAGCAGCAGGCGTCGTTCGGCGGCCGCGACATCGGCTCGGACGGCGTCGGCCGCGTCGGGGTCGACGGAGATCGAGGTGATCCCGGCGGCGACCAGGTGGTCGACGAACCCGGGCCGGGTGGACGGGGCCTGGCCGCACAGCGAGGAC
>NZ_JIAI01000035.1 GCF_000620785.1 Actinospineispora acaciae DSM 45401
TGTTTCGGCTGTTGGGGTCGGCCGGCGCCGGCCGGTTTCGGTTCGCGCGGGCCGGTGGGCTCGTCGCGCCGAAGCAGCGCCCGGTGGTCGGTCTCGGCCAGCGGGGCGGCCAGCAGCTCGGCGGGCAGTGACCGCTCGGGCTTGTCGGTGCGGAAGTAGCGGTGCTGCAGGGGCTTGCCGGCGCGCTCCGAGCGGATCAGGCCCAGCATGGTGAGCGCTGTCATCTTCTTGTTCGTCTTGGCCGTGGACAGCCCGAGCAGCGCGGCCAGCGTCCTGTTGTTGATCCCGGGGTGCTCGCGCACGACGGCCAGCACCTCCTTGACGGACAGTGCGCGCGCCCTGGCCAGCAAGAACTCGTCGGCAATGGCCGCGGCGTGGCCGTCGTGGCGAGCGCCGTCGTGCTCGTGGCCGTCGAGGTGGAAGTCGCGTTCGTGGGCGAGCAGCCGGTACCACCAGCCGGCGGGCAGGCGGCCGGCGGCGAGGTGGGCGGCGATCTCGTCCAGCATCGCTCGGGTGATCACCACGACGCCGCGCTCGGCCCAGCCGAACGCCACCAGCCGGCCGGCGAAGGGAACCGCCACGTCGTCGCCGGCGATCAGGACCCGCACCCCGGGCGGGCCGCGCGGCATGCGATGCGGCAGCTCCTCTAGCGGGGTCAGCCGGTTGGCCTGGGCGCGCAACCGGTTGGCGACCCACCGCCGCTGCCAGCGACGCAGCGGCTTGCCCAGCACCACCGCGCCGCCGTCATCGCTGGTGCCCGCTCTCGGCTTGCCGCCCCGCGGACCAGCGCGGACGGTGCGGACCTTGCGAGCCTTGGCGAGCGCCTTGGCGATTTTGTCTTTGGAGCCTGGGCCGAGCTTGTTGGTGGGGGTGCGGAGCAGCACGGCCAGGGTGCGCAGTGCGCGAAGCTCCGCAATGTCCTTGGCGTGGCGGGCCGGGTGGTGCAGTGCCAGCAGCAGCCGCTGGCCGTCCTCGGACAGGAAGTAGACCTTGGCGTTGGCGTTGGCACCGGGGCGGCTGTCGCGGTCGCGGCGCAGCAGGCCCATGTCCTTGGTGAGGGTGCGCACCCGGATGCGCATCGGCCGGACCCCGATGCCGGGCGGGAGCGCGGCCAGCTCCTCGGTGCTCATGCCCTCGGGAGCCGAAGCGACCGCCTCCAGGGTGCCCTGCCACGAGTCGGGGGGCGCCGAGGTGAACGGTTCGGCCAGCGGGTTGTCCGGGATCAGCAGCGCGGCCAGGTCAAGGGCGTCCTCAAGCTGGCGGCGGGCCTGCGAGCCCGGGTCCAGCAGGGCCGGCTTGTTCAGCAGGCCGGTCACGGTGCGCAGCACCCGGTCGCGCGGGTCGCGTGATCGGTATGGCAGGCCGTCCAGCATCGGCAGGAACCGCGCCGCGGGCCCGCTGAGCCGGTACAGGCTTTCTCGGGGGTTGCCACCCGGGCGGGTGTCGGAGACCTGGTCGACCAGCCGGAGCGCGACCAGGCCGGCCAGCCGCTGGCGCAGGTTGGTCAGGCTGGCGCGGGGGGTCCTGTCGAGCAGCTCCGCCGTAGTGGCGCCCTCGGGCAGGGCAGCCAACACGTCGAGGATGCCGCGTAGCGAGTTCGACGACGCCCGCGCGGTGGCCCCGTGCAGCGGGCTGCCCCGGATCTCCCGCACCCTGTCGAGCGCCGAGGCGATCGCGTCGGTGGTCGGCACGTCCGGTTCCAGGCCGGCCGCCTTGTCCAACCAGTAGGCCAGCGCCCGCAACGCCCGCCGGTACCGCGACGTGCGCGGCCCAGGCGGGTTTGCCACGTCGGCGAGCAGCCGGACGGTGTGCGCGGCGAGGCGGTAGCGATAGCCGTGGGCGTATTCGCCGGCCTCGACGTCCTCGTCGGTGATCGGCTCGCGCTCGACCAGCCCCCACCCCACCAAGGTGGCCAGCCGCACGAGCACGGTGGTCTCCGCCAGCTCGGTGCGCCGCGCCAGCTCGGCCGGCGTCACCCCCGACCGGGCAGGGTCGGCGCTTGCCGTTCCGATCGCGGTTAACAGGGCCGACAGGGTATGTCCGGCGTGGGTGGCCCGGTCGGCGGTGTAGGACTCGGGCAGGGGGATCGCTCGGCCGGCCAACGCGGCCAGCACCAGGCCCACGATCCGCTGGCGCTCCTGCTCGTGTCCGGCCCAGCCGTCCTCGGGATGGGCGGCGTCACGCCGGACCGCGTGCCCGCGCTCGTGTTTGGAGATCAGCTCATCCAGGTAGGCGGCCACGTCGGCGGGCAGCGCCCGAATCGCCTCGTCGACGTGTGCGAACCGCACCTCCCACGCCCGGCCGAGCCGGTCGAACACGGTGTAGGCGATCATCTCGCGGCCCAGGTTGGGTAGGCCTTCGCGCTCGAACAGCGGCCGCACCAGCGGCCAGTCCACCAGCAGGAACCCGGGGCCATGCTCGGCGTCGGGAAGCCGGGACAGGATCGGCCGGAACCCGGCGACTACTTTGCGGTGCTCGTCCAGGTCGAACCGGCGAGTGGTCAGCCCGCCGCCAGGTGGGCTGTTCGGCCGCCACTGGTTTCCGTACTTGTCGACCATGGCGCGCAGCCGGCCCAGCCAGATCCGCGCCACGGCCACCCCGGCGCGGGCCTGGTCGGGGGTGGTGCGCGCGGTCGGCAGCAGGTTGCGCAGCGCGGGCAGGTCGTCGATCAGCTCACCGGCGCGTTCCCAGGCGTCCAGCGCGGCCGCCAGGGGGCGGGCCTGGGCCGGGGGCAGCTGGTCGATCAACACCCGCAGGACGGCGGCGGTCCTCGCGGGGGCGGTCACCAGGTCGGCCTGGGTCACCGCCGGCTGCCGCCGGGCCAGCTTCTGGATCGCGGCGGCGAGCCGTTGCGGATCGTGGTCGAAGGTGAGGTGCGCCCGCCAGGCCCGGGGGTCGCCGACCAGCAGCGCGGCGTCCAGCACGGCGTCGAACACCTCGGGGGGGACGCGGTCGCCCCGCTCGGCGGCCCGTACCGCGGCCGAGAGCAGCCGCCCGACGGCGAGGTCGTTCTCCGTGTCCTGGCCAAGGCGGGGGGAGCGGGCGTGCCAGCGGTGCCCCGACTCGATCAGGCGGGCGACGCCGTCGTCATAGTCCTCGGGCTCCAGGCGGGTGTCGCGGCGCGCGCCGAGCTCGCGGGCCGCCGTGTCCAGCCCGATCGCCACCTCGTCGAGCAGCTCGCCGGCCCGTTCCGGGTTCCCGGCGGCCAGCGCCGCGTCGACCAGCTCGAAGAGCTCGTCGACCCAGCCCAGCAGGGTGGCCGGCGGGTGCAGGCCACGGGCCCGGCGGGCGGAGTCGGCCAGCCGCAGCGGCGCCGACGTGGACGCGGTGACCAGGCCGGTGTCCGGGTCGACGTGCTCGACCATCCCGACCACCCGGCCGTCCGCGCCCAGCACCGGGGCGCCGACCGAGGGGTAGTTCAGCTCGGCCCGCACCGTGAGGGTGGCCTCGCCGGCGGCGAGCACCGCAAGCCCCCCGTTCAGCCGCACGGCACCGCCGTCGTGGCCGACGATGGTGACCAGGTCACCGCGCCGGGCCGGCCGGTCGGACAGCCGGACGGTGGCCGCGCCCGCTGCCGGCCCCCGGAACAGCACCAGGCCCGCGCCCGGGTGCCCGCGCAGCCAGCCGAACAGCAGGTCGGCGTGCTCGGCGAGCAGGGCGTGCTCCCCGTGGTCGGAGGGTTCGGTGCGCAGCACCGTGCCGGCCGGTTCGGACCCGATGCGGACCGTGCCCACGTCCCCGGAGGGGCCGAACCCGCCCACCGAGCCGACCCACAGGTCCGGGCCGATCGCCCAGGCGACCCCGCGTTGCGTCCCGTCCGACCAGATCGGCAGCACCGCGCCCGTCCGCAGCGGGTCCGCCGGCGCGCCGGCCGGGGTCTCGCGGGTGTCGATGCCGGTGCTGGTGCCGGCGCCGGTGTCGGTGTCGGTGTTCGGGATGGACAGCGAGTCGGCTCGGCCGCGGACGATCGCCAACTGGCCATCGGTCGCGACGACGAACCGCATCGCGCGGACCGGGTCGGCCCACAGCCAGTCGTCCAGCTCGTCGAGCCGGTCGGTCGCCCGCCGCAGTGCCGTGCGGGCCAGGTCCGGCCGGCCCTCGGCCACCCACCGTTCGGCCAGGTCGACCTCGCGGTCCGCGGCGTCCAGGGCCGGGCGGCGCCGCCACACCTCGTCGGCGTGGCGCAGCCGGGCGGCGAGGGGCTCGGCGCGTTCGTCGTGGCCGCCCAGCAGCGCGCGGCCCTCGATGTGCTCCTCGAACTCGTGGGCCAGCACGTCGCCGAGCAGCTCGTCGTCGAGCTGGGCCGCTCGTTCGCCGGTGAGGTAGATCGTCCGGTCGACCGTGTAGGCGCCGAGCTTGGCCACCGTGTCGCGGCCGTCGCGGTCCGGGTGGCCGTGCTCGCGGTAGTACCCGGTCAGCCGCTCGGCCAGCCGGTCGGCGGGCACGATCGCCAGCTCCGGCGGGCCCCGGGCCGACCAGCCCCACTGCTCCAGCTCCTGGCGAAGCTCCGGGGTCAGCTCCGGCAGCACCGCCGTCAGCGCGTCCTCTTCGATGCCGTCCAACGGCCACAGCGCCACCGGCCCGTTGTGCGACCCACGCTTGCGGACATCGCGTTTCTGCCGGGCCTCGCGTTTCTGCGCCCGCCACACCTCGCCGGTAATGGCGCGGCGTTGCTGGATCTCACGCAGCCGGGCCAGCACCGCGTCGATCTCGTAGTCGCCGAGGCCCCTGACCTCCGAGAGGCGCCTGGCGAGCCGCCGCTGGTCGACCGCGTCCACCAGGTCGAGGACGGCGGTGTCGAGCTTGGCTCCTTGCTGGGCGCGCACGAACGGGGAGTTGATCTCGACGGTGGTCTCCCTGGCGAGACGGTTTCGGCTGGGGAACGCGTCGCCGTTGTCGATGAGCCACAGCCTCCAGGTGCCGTCGGCCCGCTGTTCGCCCCGGAAGTTGTTGTAGCCGGGGCCGTGCCGGTCGGTGGCGCCGATGATGTAGTCGACGACGGCGGCCAGCTGTTGTTCGAACGTCGAGAAGCTGCTGGCCGGCACGTGAGCGCTGGAGCCGTGGATCCAGCGTTGCGCCGAGCCGCCGTCCCACCGGATGGTCAGCGGCACCAGGCCGGCGCCCAGCTCGTCGTCGACGATGTAGCCGGCGATCTCCCTGGCCGCCTCGTTGCCCAGGATCGAGGTGGCCAGCTTGTGGATCGCGATCTCCCGGCCGTGGGCGTCGACCAGCAGGTAGGGGTTGTTCCCGATCGCCCGCCGGGGCATGAGCTGTTGCTGGACGCCCTCGCCGCGCAGCGCGTCGAGCAGCTCGCGCCCGGCCGGGCCGAGGCGCGCCCACGCGCGCATGTCCCACAGCTCGGACAGGAGGTCGGCGGTGTCGCTGTTGTGGGCGCTGTCGCTGGTGGTGTCCCAGCGGCCGTTGAGGTGTCCGCGCTCGTGGCCGACCACCCGCTGCCACCACGCCCTGACCGGCATGCCCAGTGCGTCCAGCTCGGCGAGCTCGCCGGCGCCGTTGCTGAACATCACGAGCAGGTTGCCGCGCCCGGGACGCAGCCAGGCGAACGCGACCAGCCGCTCGGGCAGGTCCTCCAGCCCGACGCGGGCCAGCCACGGACGGGCCCGCTCCGGGTCGAGCAGCAGGACCGGCAGGTCGTCGTCCAGGTAGGGCAGCGGAAGGTCGCCGTCGACGGCGGCGTGCTCTTCCAGCGACGGCAGGACCGAGGCGAACGCCGCGGCGTCGGTCCTGCTCATCCCGTCCTCGGCCAGGCCGCCGCTGCCGCCCGCGACGGTGACGTCCCAGCGGCCGTCCGGCCGGTGTTCGTGCACCCGGATCTGGTGGCCGTGCAGCCGTAGCTCCAGCAGCTCGGCGGGGTGGGCCAGGCGGCGTTGCCCGTCGCGCAGCGGTGGGGGCAGGCCCGGGTCGGCCGGCGGGGCGAGCCGCTGGTAGCCGCTGTCGGGCTGGTAGCCGTTGCGGAAGGAGTCCTGGGCCGCGCGCTGGGCGGCCGTCTGCAGCTGGTTGAGGACCACGCGCGGCAGGCCGTCCGCGACCGCCTCGGCCATCCAGTCCAGTCCGGCGGCCACCTCCGCGCGCAGCCGTTCGTTCGGCATGGCGGCCAGCAGCGGGCCGCGCAGCGCGAGCGCCTGGGAGAGCAGCGCCAGCATGTCCTCGGCGGTGAGCAGCCCGAAGACCGGGAAGTTGCCGGAGATCAACAACCCGGCGTCGTCCGACCGTGACCACGGGGTGTCCAGCATCGCCTTGTCGAAGTCGAACTGGGCGGGCGGTGTCGGCGGATCGGACCGGTCCAGCAGCAGGTTGTGCGGCCTGATCCCGTCCGCGTCCCGCGCGAGGAGCGTCGCGGCCAGCCGCCCGGCCAGGTGCCGGCGCCACGGCCCGAGCTCGTGGAGGCCCGGCTCCCGCCCGGGCAGCTTCTCCTGCGCCACGACCACGTCGCCGGCGCGCACCACGGTCACCGGCTTGGACAGGCCCGGGACCTGGTGCTCGATGTCGCGGTCGGCGATCGCCAGCCAGGTCCTCGGCACCGGGATGCCGAACACGCGCAGGATCCACGAGACCGCCACCCAGGTCACCAGCGCGTGGTGCTCGCTCGGGTGCGCGTGCTTGAGGAACAGGGCGCGGCCGCTGCCGTCACGGGCCCGCAGCACCTTCGGTTTGCCGTCCACCCAGACGCGGCCCTCGATCCCTTCGATAGCCGCGACGTCCAGCAGCTCCAGCGGAAGACCGGCGAAGCTGTCGTCCTCCGCCGGCGGCGGGCCGCGCGGTCCGCTCGACGGCATGCCCAGCAGGATCGGCAGGAACGCGGCGGCGTCCGCGTAGTGGCCGGACCCGGTCATGCCGGCGGCCAGGAACCCGCCGGCGAGCGCGACCAGGGTGCCGCCCCAGCGCCACCACGAGCCCCGCCCGGAACGCTGTGACCGGGGCTGGTGGACCCGGACGTGGTCGAGGGTGGCGGGCAGCGCGAGCTCGCCGGCCGGGGTGGGCAGGGACCGGCGTCCGTCCGCCGGCAGCCGCGCCGAGCCGGACGCGCGGGCCCGGCGGCGCGGGGTGAGCCAGTCGAGGTCCCAGCCGCGCGGGGCGAGCACGGGCATGCGCTCGCGGGTCGCCCTGGACCAGATGTAGTCGCGCAGCGTGGGGCCGAGGTCGAGGTTGCTCGGGCCGTGCACCGGTCCGAGCGGCAGGATCCCGTCCGGGGACAGGAACAGCACGGCGTGGCCGAGCAGCCGGCCGCGTTGCCGCTGTCCCCGTTCGCCGTGGCCGGCCGCCCAGACGCCCAGGACCAGCTGCCTGGGGTGCAGGTAGTCGCCGGTCCGGCCGGCGAGCTCGTCGAGCAGCGCCAGGTCGGTGACCTCGCCGATCACCACGTCCCGGTCGCCGATGCGGGCGTGCTCGTCCGTCGCGGCGAACCGCCGGTGCTCGGCGAACGCGGCGGGGCCGTGGATCGCGCGCAGCTCGCCGTTCCAGGCGTTCCTGGCCAGGGCGTTGGCCGCGGCCCGGCGGTGGCCGTCCCGCAGGTGCTGGTCGAACGAGCGCAGCGCCCGCGCGACGTCGGCCGGGAGCCGGTGCGCCCGGGTGGTGAACAGCTCCCACAGGTCGGAGTCGGCCACCACGCCGAGCCGGTCGGCCAGGATCGTGGTGACGCCCAGCCGAAGCTCGTCCAGCGCGCCGGGCACCGAGTCCAGCTCCCGGTGTTCGTCGCCGCGCAGGGCGAACCAGGTCGGCAGGAGCGCGACGACCTCGTCGAGCAGGTCTTCGCGGGACAGCGCCGGGGCGAGCGAGGCGACGGTGTCGGCCAGCTCGACCCACGCGGACAGCAGCGGCTCCAGGTCCCGGTGATCGGCCGACTCGGGCAGCGCGAGGACCAGCAGGTCGGTCAGCGCGTCGCGCGCGGGCGCCAGGGTCGGATCGGTGACCAGCCGGGCCAGGCCGACCAGGTGCGGTGTGACCAGTCCCGGGGCGGCGAGCCGGGCCCGGGTCAGCTCGTCGAGCGGCCAGGAGCCCTGGGTGGCGGCCAGCACGACCGCGTAGGCCAACCGCGCGCGGGGGTCCGCGCCGGCCAGCCACTCGACCCGTCCGGTCAGCTCGTCCCGGTCGGCGCCGCGCTCGGCCAGCGGGAGGTCCAGGACCTCGACCACCGTGCGCGTCAGCGCGTCCCGCCACGGGTTCCGCGCGTCCAGGGGCGCGTCGGCCAGCTCGCCCAACGCGATCAGCGCGGCGGACCGGTACGCCGGGTCGACCGGCCCCTCGGTCGGGGCGTGGCCGATGACCGCCCAGGCCAGCAGCCGGGAGCGCTCCTCCTGGCGCTCTCCGGACGCCGCGAGCCGCAGGGCGTCGGCCAGGGTCTGCCCGGTCAGGTCGTGGCCGGTGGCCGCGAGCTCGGTGAGCAGGCCGTTGGCGCGGGCGATCAGGTCCCTGGCCTCGGCGGTGAGCGCGTCGAACCGGTCGGCTCTGTCTTCGGCTCTGTCTTCGGCTCTGTCGGTGGTGTCGGCGGGCAGGTCGAGGTCCCGCGCGTTGCGCTCGGCCACCACGTCGTCGAGCAGGCCCAGGGCCACCCGATACGCCGGACCGTCGATCAGCTCCACGTCCCGGCCGGCCTGTTCGATGCCGCCCTCGGCGGCCAGCGCGAGGGCGCGCAGCGTGGGCATCAAGGTCGCCACGGCGTCCGGGTCCAGGCCGGGCAGCGGGTAGTCCGGATCGTCCAGGCCGGCGGCGATCCGGCCGCGCAGCAGGCCGAGCGCCACGTTGGCCGGGATGCCGAGCCCGGCCACGGTGCGCAGGTCGGGCGGCGGCAGCTGCTCGTTGAACTCCCGGGTGAACCTGTTGGTCCGCTCCAACAGCTCGCCGGCCTGGGCGGTCCGGTCGTTCGCGCCCAGCCACCGAGCCCACCCGGCGGCGACCGCGCCCCAGTGCTCCGGGGTGGGCGCGGTGTCCAGCAACGCCGCGACATCGCGCCCGGCGTCGACCCAGGCCGGGACCAGCGTCTCGGCGGCGCGCAGCAGCGCGCGGAAGACCTCGATGCGCTCCCCGCGCCCGGCGCCGAGCACCCAGGCGATCTCGCGGTACTCCCGCAACGCCTCGTCCAGGAAACCGGCGCGGGCCAGCAGGGCGACCCGGTCGGCGCGGGCGGCCAGGTAACCGCGGGTGGCCGCGATCCCCGGGCCGGCCAGCTCCAACCGCTCCAGCTCAGCCAGCAGCAGGCTCAGCTCGCCGAGCACGGCGCGCGCCTGGAGCGTCGCCCGGGCCGCGGCGGTGTCCGGTGCGGGTTCGGGTCGCAGCAGCGTCAGCAGCGCGGCCGGCGGTGGCAGCGGCATCCGCTGGACCTCGTGCTCGGCCAGCCCGCGCAGCCGGGCCAGCTCGCGGTCGGCCAGCAGCGCCCGCTCGGCCTCGCCGAGCAGCGGCATGTTGGCCAGCACCCCGGCGTCGACGAACACCGCCAGCCGACCGCGCGCGTTCGGGTCGGGCGCCACGAACAGCACCACCGCGAACGGCTGGTCGCCCAGCTCGCGGTTCAACCCGGTTACCGCATACAGCCGGGGCCGGTAGTCGTGCCCGGCCCACACCCGCCTCGGGTCCACCAGCCGGTGGGCCGGGTGCCCGGGAGGAACCTCGCGGGTGTGGGCGCGCAGCCTGGCCAGCGCCGCGCGCACCCGCCGGTTCTGCAGCCGGCCCAGGCGCGTTCCGGCGCCGGTGTCCCGCGCGACGGCAACCGCCCCACCCGCCGGGCCGCCGGTGTCGGTGGCCCGGCGGGCCGTCGCGGCGGCGTGCAGCCCCTCCAGCGCGGCCCGGGCGGCGTCGGCGCGCTCGGTGAACACGCGGAACGGCTCGGTGCCTGGCGCGGTGAGGAGCAGCTCGCCGACGTGGTCGAGGAACTGGGTGGGGCGGGCGGCGAGGACGTCCAGCGCCGCCCGTGAGTTGGCGTCCAGCCCGGCGGCGAGCTCGTCGATGAGCCGCTCGACGCTGGTGAGAGATCCGTCGAGGGCGCGTGCGAGCCCCGCCGGTGACGGGCCGGGCGTGCCGAACCGGTTTCGCTTCGGCAGCGGCGGCACCGGGCGGCCCGCCTCGCCGGTGACCCGATCGCCGAACCCGGTGCTCAGGTCCGGCGCGATGCCGTAGAGGCGGCCGGCTCGCCCGCCGACGACGGTCACCACGACCCTGCCGTGGGCGTCGAAGCCGGGCGCGCCGGACACGCCGCCGCCGAGGGCCACGAGGGACTCGACCAGCCCACGCCGCTCGGCCAGGGCCGGGGCCTGGGTGATCAGGCCGATGCCCTCGGGGTAGCCGATGACGGTGATCGGCTCGCCCGGTTCGACGGGTTCGGTCCGCGTCGGCACGGCGGGGCGCTCCAGCCCCCACACGCTGAACTCGGCCAGGTCCAGCGTCGGCAGCCGGTCGCCCTTCGGGTCGCGTTCGAGGGAGTTCTGGGCGTCGGCGGCCCGTTCGGACAGGTCGCCGTAGCCGGCCAGCGGCAGGGCGCGGACGTCGGTGATGGTCAGCCCGTCGACCGTGTGGCCGGCGGTGAACAGCTCGGCGACGTGGTAGGCGGTGCGGACCCTGGCCGGGCGGGAGTCGGTGGCCGCTTCGACCACCCACCCGGTGCCGATCACCTGACCGAGCGGGTCGCGGATGGCGACCACCCCGCGCCGGGCCTCGGCGAGCGCGTCGGAGTGCGCCAGCCCGGTCGGGGCGTCCTCGGCGACCGGGTGGAACCCGACCAGCAGATGCCGCCCGGGTTCGATCTCCCAGGTGACCAGCTCCATGTCCCTGGTCCAGGCGCCGCCCTGCCACGTCAGCGTCGCGACCGGCCGGTCGAACCTGACCCGGGCGGCCCGCACGCCGCCGGCTTCGCCGAGCGCGGTCGGGGTGAGCCGGGCCGCGGCGGCCACCAGCTCCAGCAGTCGGGCCGGCCGCTCGCTCTCGTCCAGCCGAGGGGGCAGCCACGAGAACGCGCTGGCCACCAGCGAGCTCACCGCGTTCGCCGCCGGCGACAACGGGTCCCTGCCGTCCAGGCTCAGCTGCTCACCGGTCAACACCACCTCGCCGAACGAGGTGGGCAGCCGCCACACCGGGCGCCCGTCGGCATCCCGGTCCGGCACGAAACCGAACCGGTCCGACCCCGACGCCGGGTCGATGCCGAACGCGCGGGCGAACTCCACCCGCTGCGCCAGCCGCCGGGCCGCCTCCGGGCTCCCGGCCTGGTCGAGCAGCTCCCAGATGTCCGACGCCAGCCGCCCGGCGGCGACGTGCCTGTCCAGCTCGGCGCGGGTGGCGGCCACCGCGCCGCCGCCGTCGCCGGTGCCCTTGCGGCCACGCTCGCCGGTGCCGCCGTGCAGCCGGCGGAACGCGAACTCGGCGATCCGGGCGGCGATGCCGTTCATGCCGTTCACGCCGTTGCCGCCCCACCGGGCGTTCGTGCCCTCCGGCACGTCGTCGTAGTAGGGGGACAGCCGATACGACATCGGGGCCTGCCGGGTGGGCCGCCACTGCTCCAGCAGCTCCCGCCAGGCGTCGAACAGCCGTTGTAGCCGCTCCCGCTCGCCCGGGGGCGCCTGCGCGAGCCGCACGGCGAGGTGCAGCGCGCGCCCGAGGTGGCCATCGGCGAGGAACGCGTTGCGCTCCATCTGCCGGTGTGAGGCCGTCAGGTCGACCACGTGCACCCACTCGTGCACCAGGACGCGGGCCGCGGCGATGACCCGCTCGTTGCGCCGCACGTTCTGCCGCGAGGGGAACCGGAAGGTGGACTCGCGCAGGTACATCACGCGGCGGTGGACGAACGCCTGAGGCGGGCCCTTGCGCCGCTTCTTGTGCGACGTGCGCCAGGCCTGGTGGAACGCGCGGTCGGGCAGGATCCGCACCTCGACCTCGGCCTTTCCGGCGTGCAGGGTCCCGGCGACACCGGTCCGCACCAGCAGCCCGTAGGCCTCGGTGAGGCCGGCGCGGACCCGTTCGTCGAGGCCGTCCCAGGCCTCGATGCGGAACGGGATGCGCGGGTCGCCGGTGAGCTCCATCCGGCGCAGCCGCGTCTCCAGGCGCGCCACCTCGGCTTCGAGGGCGTTGATGCGCTGCTCGAGCCCGCGCGGATCGGTGGCTCCGAAACGCTCCTGGCGCAGCCGCGCCAGCCGCTTCTCGGCCTTCCGGAGCGCGACGCCGGTGTCGGCGTGGTCGGTGCTGGCCCCCATGGCCGCGTGCAGCGCCGTGCGCACCGAGGGCGCGGCGGCGGACGAGCTCAGGTGCATGCCGACCCGCCCGGTGACCCAGAGGGCGACCGCCGAGGCCACCCCGATCGCCAGGTCGGGGAGGACCGGCGTCATGAGCTCCTGGAGGACCGGCGCCAGCACCGCCGTCGCCACCAGCGTCCCCACCGCCGTCGTGACGCCGACGAACGCGGCGACCGCCCCGATCCCGTGCGCGACGGACCTGAGGTCGTGACCGAAGGCGCGGTCGAGCCACCCCGACAGCCGGCCGGCCCAGCCCGGGGCGGGCGCCTCGACGACCGGGCGCAGCGGGGACAGGTCCGGCCGGTCCAGCTCCCGGGACCACCGCCCGGCCGAGGGCGTGGCGATGCCTTGCTGGGTGGCGAGCGTGGTCAGCAGCAGGTCGGTGAGGTCGCCGGGGGCCAGCACCCCCGCGCGCAGCGCGGCCAGCGTGCGGGTGTCGGTGTAGGCGGTGCCGTCGTCGTGGACGTAGAAGACCACGCCGGCCGGCCCGCCCCCGCGCACGATGTCGCGGTTGAAGTCGTCCACCGCGACCAGGCCCTGGTTGCGCGCCAGGTCGACGTGCTCGCGCAGCAGCCCGCCGAAGCCGACCAGCCGCCCCGGCGGGAGGAACTCCGCGGCCCCGGCCGGCATGGCGCGCTCGGCCACCGATGCGATCACTCGGCGCTGGCGGGCGGTGGTCGTCCCGTAGTCGACGAGGACGACCGCCCCGTGCGTCACCGGCGGCCCTCGGTTGCCCCAGGCCCTGGCCACGAACCGGACGGCCTTGGTGAGCCAGCCGCCGGCGCGGGCGGACGGCTCGGTGCGCCGCCACACGGTGGTGTGGTGGTCGGTGGCCAGGTAGATCCAGTTCAGCTCGGGGTGGGCGGCGCCGAGGTGGGCGGCGAGCGCGTCGAGGTCGGTGTGGGTGAGGTCGTCGGAGCGGATCCAGAGGGCGAGCCGGCCGAGCGTGGACAGCTCGCCGGCCAGCCAGGTGGCCCGGTCGGCCAGGTTCTCGGCGGGGCGGCCCTCGAGGGCGCCGAGCAGGGTGGGGAAACCGTCGGCCATGACCATCTCGGGCTGGACGACGGTGACCTCGATGCCCGCGCCGGCCAGCAGCTCGGCGAGGTGGGCCAGCGGGTCGGCCGACGTGGTGGCGGGCCGGGTCGCCGCGCCGGGCGGTGGCCGCAGGCCGGGCAGCTCCAGCAGGGCGGCGCGCAGCCGCTCGGGGTCGGTGGGGTGCACGTTCGGCTCCCACGGGTGGGTGCGGCCGGCCGCGACGTCGGCGGTGGGCAGGCTGATCTCCCAGCGGCCCTCGCCCCACAGGCCCGGGCGCCAGCCGTGGACCCACACCGGGATGCCGGCCTCGACCAGCGCGTGCAGCACCGTCGGGGTGGCCAGCCGCAGGCGGGTGGGCACCGTGGGGGTGTGGCCGGTGGTGGGGCCGGCGTGCGGCGGTGGGGTGTTCGGCCGGTCCTGGGGGAACCGTTCGGACCAGGCTCGTCGGGCGCTGTCCAGGTCGGTCAGCAGCGCTGTGGGGAGCTGGCGGGTCGTGACCACCCGGGCGATCCAGTCCAGGCGGGCGGTCATCATGCGGTGCAGGTCGCCGGCCGGGACCAGGGCCAGGATCTGGTCGCGCAGCCGGTGGACGTGGTCGAACTGGGCCAGGAGGTCGGCCTCGGTGAGCCGGCCGTAGACGGCGCGGGCGAGCTGTTCCATCTCGCCGGCCGAGTCGGGGATGCGGAAGCCGTCCTCGGGCAGGCCGGGGCCGTTGGGCAGGGCGGTGTCGAAGTCGACGCGGTAGAGCAGGCCGTCGCGCAGCTTGAGGTTGTCCCGCTTGGCGCGCAGGCCGTCCCAGTCGCGCAGCAGCGCGGTGATGACGAACTCGGCGGCGAGCGCGGCGCGGTGCTCCTCGCTGTCCAGGCCGGGGGTCTCGCCCGGGATGTACTCGGCGAGCTCCAGCACGTCCCCGGCGTCGATCACGATCTTGGCGTCCGGGTCGGACGGGTCGCGGTCGTAGACGTCCTCGACGGCCACGGCGAACCGCACCGTCGAGGCGGGCACCCCGACCAGCCGGTAGATCGTCGCGGCCAACGCGGCCCTGACCACCGTGCCCGGGTCGTGGTCCCACTGCTTGGCCACCAGCCGGGTGCCGCCCTGGGACAGCTCCATCACCTTCGGCCGGCCACCGCGCACCGTCTTGGCCGGGCCTCCCAGCGACCGGACGAACCGCACGCCGCGCAACGGGTGCGCCGGCAGCCCGGCCGGCGTCGGCGCCTCGTCGGCCTCGTGGGCCTCGTCGCCGGCGTGGCGCCACACCGCCCGCTCGTCCCAGTCCGGGTGCCGCCAGTGGATCAGCTCGTGGTCCTCCAGCGCCTGGCGGACCTGGGGCGGGAGCCGGCGGAGCTGGGAGAACAGCTCCTGGTCCGCGACCACCCAGGCGCGCTCCCGGTCCAGGAAGTACACCACCCGCACCGCCAGCAGCCCGCGCTCGGCGAGCAACCCGGCCAGCACCTCGTTGAACCGGGTGCCGAGCGCGAACCCGAGCCCCTCGGCCGCCCACCGCCCGCGCGGGCTGGCGTCCATGACCGCGCCCCGCCGGGCCCGGCGCAGCCCGCCGCCGGCCTCCACCGCCCGCGCCGCGTCGTGCACCGCCGCCAACACCCCGGCCATCTCCGGCGCGTGCGGGTCGACGAACTCGCCGCGATCGTCCAGCGCCGCCAGGTGGCCGGCGGGCACATGACCGCCGTGCCGGACCCGATAGTGGTCGCCCACCCGCGCCGACCACAGCGGCCCTCGGAAGTGGCGGCGGGCCTCGGCGAGGATGGCCGCCGCGTCGGCGTTCCAGTGGTGGTGGACCAGCGCGAGGCGGCGCACGCCCGCGGCCCTGGCGGTCGCCGCCGCCGTGCGGCCGGACAGGTGCAGCCCGCCGAGCTCGGCCGAGGCCAGGGAGAAGGAGTTGAACAGCGCCAGGTCGGCGTCCTGGGCGGCCTCGACCAGGGCGCCGGTGTGCCCGGTGTCGCCGGAGTAGGCGAGGGTGCCCGCGCCCGGCGGCCCGGCCACGCGCAGCGCGTAGGCGTCCATCCCCAGGTGGTCGACCGCGAACGGCGTCACCGCCAGGTCCGCGACCCGCACGGTCCGGCCGTGACCCAGCTCGACGAGGTCGAACAGGTCGTCAACGGTCTCGGCGGTCTCGGCCGGGCGGTTCCGGTCGGGGTGGGGGCCGGTGGTCACGGCCATGCCGGCGATGTCGACCCGGGTGCCCTCGCCGATCGTGTGGAACTCGAAGGCCTGGTCGATCCCGACGGGGTAGCCCCGGTCCCGGCTGCGCGCCCGGACCTCGCCGGCCAGCCCCGCCGGCCCGTAGACCGGGATCCGGTTCGCCGCCACCGGCGCCGCGGCGCCGGTGCGGTCCTTGGGGTAGAGCCGGTTCTGGCCCAGGAACAGCAGCCCGGCGATGTCCTCGTCGCGCAGGCTCGGCACCACGACCGCCGCGAGCCCGTCCCGCAGCCCGAGCCCGCCCAGCCAGGCATCCGCCTGCGGCCCGGCCCCGACCAGCACATGCGAGCCGTTCGCCGAGTACAGCGCCCCCGCGCGGTCCCGGGTGGAGACCCGCCCGGCGCCCAGGACCGTGACGGCCAGCGCGGGTGACGCCTCGTTGCCCAGCCTGCGGGCCAGCTCGTCGCGCAGCGCCGCCGGCCCATACACCCGCAACCGGCCACCCGAGATCTGACCGGCCCTGGCCAGCTCGACCAGCTCCGCGAAGTGGTCGTCGTGCAGGTGGGTGATGAACACCGCGTCCGGCGACCCCAGCCCGAGACCCGCCAGCCCCTGGGCCGCCCCGACCCCGGCGTCGAGCAGCACCATGCCCCCCGGGGTGCGCACCAGGTAGCTCGACGTCCCCACCAGGGCGCCGTCCCGGAACACCGGCGCGCTCCCGGAGACGCCCAGCACGTCCACCGTCATCGACGGGGTCGCCCCGTCCAGCGCGTCGATGATCTGGTGGGCGTCCTCGTCGTGGGTCAGGCCACGCCGGTTGCGGGCGTGTTCGTTGCCCTGGCGGTGGAAGAAGTCCTCGTGGTCGAGCAGCCGGCCCAGCAGCCCGGACCGGCGCAGCCGGGTCAGGGTCGGGGTGAAGATCACGACGGCGTCGCGGTCGGCCCAGTAGTAGCCGGCCAGCCGCGACGGCATCCGCCACAGCCCGGTGACCAGCAGCAGCGCCCGCACCGGCCAGCTCAGCGGGATCTCCAGGATCGGTGGGCCGCGCGGCCGGGCCGGGTCGTACCGCGCCTGGACGCCCCGCGCGAGCCACGGCAGCACCCGTTCCCACCAGGCCCGCAGCCAGCCCGGCCAGTGCCCCTTGATCACCGGGCCGCTGTGGCTGTGGAGGCGGAGGTGGCGCAGCGCGTCGTCCATCCCCGGCATGGCGGGCAGCGAGTTCCAGGCCGACCGCCACCGCCGGTAGTCCGCCAGGTAGGCGCGGACGAACTCGGCGAAGCTCTCCGCCGTGATCGAGTCGGGTCGGCCCGGTTCGTAGCGGTCCATGGCCGCGCGGAGCATCGCCGTCGACCTCGGTTCGCCGTGGTTCATGGCGGCGGCCGCGCGCAGGTCCGCCAGCCGGTGCGCGATGACCCCCGCCCAGTAGGAGCTGTGCCCCAGGACGTCGGCCATGGCCCCGTCCGCCCAGAACGAGCTGGACCCGTCCCGGTAGCCCCGGCTGGAGCGGAAGGCCTCGTCCGCGAGGACGTCGCCGAACTCCTCGGCGGCCGCCCGCGCGGGGTCGCCGTCCCCGAAGGAGTACTGCAGTGCCGTGCCGGCGAACGTCAGCGAGTGTCGGTGATAGGCGTCGAGGGCGAAAAGGATGTCCTCGCCGCCCACCTCGGCGAAGAAGCCGTGGTCGGCGTCGACGGCCACCCCCATCGCCCCGCCGGAGAAGTTGAAGAACTCCAGGTCCGAACGGACCTCGTACCTGCGCAGGATCCGACCCGACACCGAGTAGTCGCGGGAGTACGTCACCGACAGGCCCGCGACCGACTCCCGGTCGAGCGCGGCACCGAGCGCGTCCAGCTGGTCGGGGTGCACGACGATGTCGTCGTCCAGGAAGACGATCTTCTTCCAGTCCAGCATCTTCGCCAGCAGCAGGCCGATGTTGCGTTTGCGGCTGACGTCGGTCGTCCTGGCGAAGCTCGCGGCGGGATGCCGTGAGGTTTCGAACTCCAGCAGCTCGTGCCGGTAGTCGTTCGGGACGTCGATCCCGATCCAGGCCAGGTTGTCGTACTGGGCCGCCACGGCGGCGATGTCCCGGGACGAGCTGTCCCCGCTGCTCAGCGTGACGACCAGCGTGCCGGTCGCCGCGCCCAGCTGGAAGACGTTGTGCAGCCACGACGCGGAGCGACCGGTGGGCACCACTATCGCGTCGATGCCGTCGGAGGCGCGGCCCGGCTCGGGGAGGCCGAACGCGTCGCGCAGCACGACGTCGTACACGCGCAGCACATGGGGGGTGGGCCAGCCGTTGAGGAACAGGACGAACCAGTCGCGCGCCGGGTGCTGGTGGAGCTCGGCCAGCCGGGCAGCGGCCCTCGGGTCCAGCCGGTAGCGCCCGTCCTCGGCCGGTACCAGCACCCCGAGCCCGACCAGGGCGTGCAGCCGGGCCGACAGGTCCTCACGGGCACCGCGGAACTCGCGGTCCAGCTCGTCGAGCCCGACACCGCCCTCGGCGCGCCCGATCGAGGCCAGCACCGCGCCCAGGGTCGGCGCCCGGCCCAGCATGGCGGCGAGCTCGTCGGCGAGGTCCCTGGTGCGCGGGTCGCGCCGAATCTTGTCCAGCACCTCCTCCAGCTCGGGCAGCGGCCGTGGCGCCGGCCGCGACCGTTTCGCCTGGTCAGCGGCCTCGCGCTCGCGCTCCCGCTCTTCCACGAAGCCGGCGCGACGGGCGGCGCGGCGGAGGATGAACATGTCCTCGGTGGTGAGCTCGGCGGCGGCCGGGCGGGCCAGCACCGCCCTGGCCTGGGTCAACAGCTCGACCAGGGCCAGGTCGTGGAGGGTCCGGCCGGTGTCCAGCAGCGGCAGCAGGACACGGCCCAGCTCGCCCGGCCGGTGCGCGTCGTCCGCGTCGTCGGCGCCGTCCGCGTCGTCCGCCAGGCGCTCCGCGACCAGCAGCTCCAGCATCGCCGCCGCCTCGGACTCCGGCACGCCGAGGGCCTCGGCCAGGGTCGCCGCGCTCGCGCCGCCCCGCTCGGCCAGGACGCCCAGCACCCGCAGCCGGCTGGGGCGATCGGTGGGCCGGGGCGCGGCGGGCCTCGGCGCGGGGTAGCCGCGTTCGGCGAGCTTCTTGTCGATCATCTTGGCGTCCACCCGGTGGCCTCGGCCGCTTCGGGTGGTCTCGTTCTTGCGGTGGAAGACGTCCTCGTGGTCCATCACGTCCTCGAGCAGCCCGGTCTCGATCAGGATGTCGAGCATCGGCTCGATGACCACCACGACATCGCGCTCGGCCCAGTAGTAGGCGACCAGCAGCCCTACCAGCTCGCCGATCTCGGCGTCGCGGAACGCCCCGAGCACCCGTTCGTCCAGCGGCAGGCTGACGATCCACTGCTCGCCGCGGTACCGGTGCCAGGTCGCGCCGTGATAGTCGATCAGCTCGGCCAGGACCTTCGGCAGCCTCAGCCGCTCGCGTTGGGTCAGGTGGTAGCCCGGGCGCCGGACCACCGCGCCGCTGTGCCCGGTGGTGGTGGCGCCGGTGTTGACCTCGATGACGATCGCCGTCTTGTTGCCGCTGCCCCGGGCGCGCACCTGGTCGATGAGCCCGTCGGCCGCGGCGGCGGGGTCGCTCGCGGCGGTGACCACGGCACCGAGGCCGGCCTCGTCGGGGTAGAAGTCGTGCAGCTCGTCGGTGGTCAGCACGATGCGGGCCGGGCCGGTGATCTGGCGGGTGTCGGTGCCCGGCGCGAAGGCGGCGTCGCGGCCGATCCAGCGGGTGACGTACTGGACCGGTTCGTTGGCCGGGGTGGCCTCGGCGGTGGTGGCCGCGCTCCAGGTGTGGTCGTCGGTGACCTGCTCGGTGCCGGTGGCATCTACGGCGTAGGCGCGGCTGTCGCCGACCCAGATGAACGACGCCTCGCTGCTGTCCGGGCCGGTCGGGGTCACGATGACCAGCAGGAACGTGCTGGTGGTGGCGCCGGGGGCGGTCGCGGCGGCGGCAGCGGCGAAGGCCAGCCGGGCCAGCCGCCGCCCCGGCGTGTCAGGGTCGGCGGCGAGCGCGTCGGCGACCGAGGCCATGGCGGCCTCGACCGCCACCCGCGAGGACGGGGCCGGCGCCTCGGCGTAGCCCTGCTGGTCGGCCACCGCGGCGACGACCCGCCCGTTCGGGCCTCGGATCACGGCCATCGCGTCGAAGTTGCGGTTCTCCGGGTGGCCGGGGTCGCTGCGCCCGGCCACTCCGGGCAGCTCGAACCCGACCCGGCCGGCCCCCGGGGCGGACAGCTGGTCGGCGGGCTGGGTGCCGGAGGCGACCGTCCCGCCGGGCCCCGGCCGGGCCGGCACCAGCGTCAACCGGACCGGCCCCGGCGCGATCGCCGGCAGGGCCGAGCCGGGACCCTCCTCGATCTCGGCCCGCCGGCTCTGGTTGGTGTTGATCGCGGCGATCAGCCGGTTGCCCAGCCGGCGCTGGTGGGCCAGCCGCAACCGCAGCCCGAACAGCGTCGGGGCCACCGAGCTCCGCACGTGTCTCGTGCCCAGCGGGTCCAGCCCGGCCGAGGCGATGGCGGCGTTGAGCGCCCGGATCCGGTCCTCGGTGCGGGCGATCTTCACCCGGACCTCCGCCAGCTGGGTCCGCTGCGCGGTGATGGTGGTGTCGAGCTGGAGCAGCCCGCGCCGGCGCAGCTTGTCGTGGTACGCGGCCTGCCGTTCGGCCATGGCGCCCCGCCAGATCGGGCTCCACTCGGTGTTCGGGTCGCGGCGCAGCAGCCACGGCAGCAGCCTGGCGATCCGGGCGCCGAGCTTGGGCCCGATGTCGTTGACCATGTGCAGGCTGTGGGTGTCGGCGCCGTTGTCGCTGTAGGTGAGCTTCTGCAGCGAGGCGCGGTACTCGACGAAGTTGGGCAGCTGGGTGTGGGGGATGGGCGACCAGCGCGGTCCGATGCCGATGCCGAACTGGGTTTGGGAGATGAAGTTCCAGGGTTTGCCGTTGAGCGGTTTGAGGTCGTGGACGCGGATCCAGTTCCAGAACCGGGCGGC
>NZ_JIAI01000036.1 GCF_000620785.1 Actinospineispora acaciae DSM 45401
GTGTCGGTGTCCGCTCACGCCAGCGCCGGCCCCGGCCACGCCTCGGCGTCCGCGTCGTGCTCGGGCGCGGCGAACTGCCGCCACTCCTACTCGGCATCCGCATCGGGATCCGCGGCCTACGACGGGCCGGGGCCGCACGGCTCGGTCGTGCACAACAAGGCCAACGCGACGGCGTCCGGGTCCGGCGGCGGCGGCCAGGGCGGCGGCGGGGTGTCCGTGTCCGCCCAGGCCCACGCCGATGCCAACGGCGCCAACGCCTCGGCTTCCTGCTCCGGCGCGGCCAACTGCTCGGCCACCTACTCCACCAGCTCGCTCTCCGACGCCTGGTTCGACGAACACCACCACGCCCACGCCGACGCCAACTGCTCCGGCGGCGGCTCCGGCGGCAGCTGCGCCACCTCCGCGGTCGCGGTCGCCGACGCAAAGTCGGCATCGGCAAGCGCCTCGTGCGGCGGAACCGGTGCCTGCAGCCACCACTTCACCGCCCACAGCGACACCTCCCTGACCACCGAACACGAGAAGGTGCAAGGAAAGGCCGACTGCGGCTCCTCCGGCGGTGCCGGCGGCGGCGGGTGCACCACCGTCGCCTGGAGCGAACGTGACGACAAGGGCAACGCCCACCTGGCCGTCGGCTGCGACGGGCCGGGCTGCCGCTACAGCGGCGTCGGCGACGCCTACGACAGCACCGGCCACGCCATCGCCAAGGCACACCAGCAGTGCGGCGAGTCCGGCTCGGGCGGCTGCGAGATCTTCGTCAAGGCGAAGGTCGAACAGAACCGCGACCTGCTGGCGGCCGACGCGTTCGGGATGTGCGTCGGGACCCCGGGCTCGAACTGCCAGGGCAGCTACTCGGCCTCCGTCGACCAGGATGCGCCCAGCACCGGCACCTGCCGAGGCAACGGCTCCGGCGCCTGCCACGCCGACGTCGACCTGGAGAGCGCCGGCCACCCGGTCAACGCCCACGGCACCTGCATCGAGGGCATGGCCTGCGACTGGTCGGTCACCACCCACAACCATGTCGCCCAGGACGCGGGCGAGCACAAGCTCGCCGGGAACGGGCACGCCGACTGCTCGGCCACCAACGCCACCGGCAGTGGCTGCCACACCGAGGCCGGGGTCCGCTTCAACGAGCCCAAGCACACGCTCGAGGCGTTCGCCGGCTGCCAGGGCCCCTCGGGGGGATGCAGCTACTACGCGCACACCGAGGCCAAGGACGACGCCGGGAAGAACTACGCCGACTCCCAGCGCACCTGCTCCCGGCAGGGGGCCGGAGGGTGCAACGTCTCCAGCACCGCGTGGGCCTCCTACGACGACAGCAGGCTGCGCGGCCAGGCGTTCGCCACCGGCTCCTGCGAGGGCAGCTACGGCACCCTCTGCGAGGGCGGCAACCACACCCACGTGGACAGCAACCGCGACACGAACAGCGACTGCCGAGGCGAGGGCGCGAGCGTCTGCCACGGCTACGCCGACGCGCACGGGGCCTACTCGGAAGGCTCCGGCAAGCTGCACATCGAGTCGACCACTCCCGACGAGCACCGCGTCAAGGACATCGACAGCGACTTCTCCTCGGACCCGGGCATGTGGGCCAAGGTCGAGGTCAGCCGGGAGACCGGCCCGCAGCGGCCCGGCCGGCTGTTCATCGACACCGTGCGCGACTTCGGGGACACCATCAACCACGCTCCCAAGGCGTTCGTGCAGTTCATCGACGATGTCGGCACGCACTTCGGGAACTGGGGCCAGATGGCGTTCGGCGGCAAGCAGTTCCCGCACCAGATCGACCCCGCCACCGGCGAGCTAGAGACCGAGGAGGCCTACAACCGGCGGGTCTGGCCGCTCAAGGCGCAGCTGGACGCGAGCATCGACCGGCTGGGCGACTTCGGCAAGGACTACTGGTCGCAGCCGCTCAGCACCGTGATGAACGCCGCCTCCATCCCGCTGACCTTCTTCCCGCTCGGCGGCGGGGTCGGCAAGGTCGTCGCCGGGGCGGCCACCAGGGCCGGGGTCAAGGCGGCCTCCGTGGTCGCGGCCGAGTCGGTGGCCAGGGTCAGCGGGCAGGGCGTCGCCAGGGCGGCGGCCGAGGCGGCGGTGAGGGCCGGTACCAGGGCCGGCGCCGAGATGGGTGCACGGACGGGCGGCAAGGCGGGCGCCATTGCCGGCGCCAAGGCGGGCGCCGAGGCGGCCGCCAAGGCCGCCGCGAACGCCCCCGGCGCGAGCGTCAGGTCGATCACGAAGGCCGCCCGCAACGAGGCCAAGGCGGCGGGCATGGCCGCGAGCGCGGGGATCAAGCGCCCGCTGGCCTCCCGGATGGCCGGGCACCTCGCACGGTCTCCGTACACGGTGATGAACGTGCCGTTGATGCCGTACCTCGCGGCCGGGAGGCTGGTGAGCTTCGGCGCGGGCAAGGCGTTCGGGGCGGCGGCGAGGCGTCTCACCGAGGCCGGCTGGTCGCGGTCCGGGGCCGCCGTCGGCTGGGTCGGTAACCGGGCCGCCGGCATCGGGAACCGGAGCCTGCCGGTCAGGGCCGTCAACAGGTGGTCGGCCAAGCGGACCACGACCTCCCCCGCCACCCCGAGCGGAAAGCCGGCCGAGCAGGCCAGGCAGACCGCCCCATCCCACCGGACCGAAGCCGAGCGGCGGGCCGAGGCGAACCGGAAGGCAAGCCAGGAGCGCGCCGCGCTGAACCGGCAGGCCAGCCAGGACCGCAACACCGCCAACCAGAAACGCGCCACCGAAAACCTCAACAGCACCGACAAGCAAGCCACGCTCAACCGACAGACCAGCCAAGACCGCGCCGAGCAGAACCGGGAGGAGAGCGAAAGGCGCGCCAGCGAGAACCGGCGGCAGAGCCAGCAACGCGCCGAGCAGAACCGGCCGGCCAGCCCGCAACAGGCCGCGCAGACGTCCGCGCCCGACGGGCCGAAAGCGGCGGGGTCCTCGGCCTCGCACGGCGCTCCGGCAAGCGGGGCCGGGCAGGGTCGGCCCGGGCCGACGGGGGTTCCGGCCGGCACCGCCGACCCGGCCCACTCTGGTCCGGCCGCCGAGTACACGCCCGGCGACGGGCCGGCACCCACCGCACCGGGCGGCACCACCCCGGCGGGCGGCCCGGCGCCACCCAAGGCCACCGTCCGCGCCGAGGGGACCGGCACTCACACCGGAGCTCACACCGGAAGCGGCTCCGCTACCGACGGCCTCGGCGCAGCCGGCGTCGGCCCGAACCGGAGCGGCGACGGCGGTCACGGGGGCGGTGACGGCCCCAGCGGGGGCGACCCGAGCACGCCAAACACCCCCGGGCGGCCCGCGCCGGCCCCGGGCAACCAGGTCCCACCGGCGCAGCGCCTCGGCGAGGGCCGGGCGGCGTCGCCGGGCGACGGGCCCACCGGCTCCGGACCGGGAACCTCGGCCCAGGACCAGCTCGGCCCGGGATGGACCGCGAGCGGACCCATGACGACCGGCCACGGCCATGCGCCGACGCCGGACAAGATGGCCGGCGGCACGGGGGCGCACGGTCCCCCGGCCTCGGCCTCCCCCGCAACAACCGGACGGGACGGGACACAAGCACCCACGAGCACGGCACATCACCAGGGCGAAGGGAACCGGCCAGACAGACACGCACAGACAGGGAGCTCCACGAACCGCGCCGTCGGCGAGGGCCAGGAAGCTGGCGCCGAGCGGGGCGCGAGGACACCGTCGGACCAGCCGTCCGCCGGCAACGACCGCGACGGATACCGCGGCGGTCTGGGACCCGAGGACGCCTGCGGGGCGTGCGCGCTCGCCCGCGCCAGGGGCGAGAGCCCGCCGGAGCGGGCGCGGCCGGAGGACCAGGACGCCGCGCGGACCCGCGCGCGGGTCGAGGACGAGTTCGGCGCCGGGTTCGAGCCGACCACCCGTGACGGGCTCGACCGGGGCGTAAGCGAGCTGGCGCCGGGCGAGGACATGGTGGCCTGGACCTGGCCGGAGGGCGCGGAACACAACGCCAACGGCCGGTCGCACATGGCGTGGGGGCGCAAGCTGCCCTCGGGCGAGATGGACTGGCCCGACGGCCCGCCCGCGCTGACCCGGTCCGGTGACCGGGTGGCCGTCGCGGTCCGAGGCCGGGACGGAACCGCCGGCAGGGACGCGACGTCACGGCCGGACTTCGAGCACCCGCCGCTGGTCGGCGCCAAGCCCGAGACCACCGCCAAGCCCGAGACCACCGCCAGGGCCGAGGCCACCGCCAGGGCCGAGACATCCGTGGACCCGGCCACCTACCGGCGGGCGGTGGACCGGGCCGCGAAGAGGCTCGACCGGCTGGCCCGCAAGGACTCCGGCCCGGGCGGCGACACGGCGCGGGCCAAGGCCGTCGAGGCGTACCAGAGGTGGGCGCGGCCGGTGCGGGAGGGCAAGCGCACCGCCGACGAGCATCTGGCCGACGAACGCGCCCTGGTGGACGGCCTGGTGGTCGTGGGCAGGGCGTACCAGGTGGCGACCGGCAAGACCCCGTACCGCGAACAGCTCGCCGGCGTCATCGCGCTGGCCCGCGACAAGCACGTCGTGAAGATGAACACCGGCGAGGGCAAGACGCTGGTCGAGGGCATGGCCGGGGCGCTGCGGATGGCCGACCCCCGGGGATCGTCGTGGGAGACGATCGGCGAGCACCTGGTCGAGGAATTCATCAAGACCAACCGGCCGGTCTACGAGCTGCTCGGCAAGTCGATCGGCCGAACCTGGGACGGGCAGCCGGTGCACGAGGCGCGGGCGGCGCACCAGGCCGACTTCACGGTGGGCACCTACGAGGCGTTCCGGTTCGACTTCGCCCACGACAAGCAGAACCCGTGGCACCCGATCACGCGGGGCCGCGACCGGTTCCACCTCATCGACGAGTTCGACCACATCGTCAAGGACGAGCGGAACACCCCGTTCATCGAGTCCGAGCCGATCCCGGGGGCCACCGCCCCGGTCGGCGACATCGCCTGGGCGGACCGGGTGGCCCCGCTGCTGGAGCGCGGCGAGCACTTCCAGCCGGGGCGCGGCTTCGTGCTGACCGAGAAGGGCGTGGCCTTCGTCCGCGACGAGCTGTCCGGCCACCCCGGGTACGCCGGGCTGGCCCGGGACCTGACCAGCCCGGGGAACGCGGCCCTCGCCGGTTGGCTGCGCCAGCGGCTGGCCGCCGACCCGAGGGGTGGCGCGGTCCGGCGGGACGTGCACTACCTCGTCGAGGACGGCGAGATCGTCCCGCTGGCGAACAACGGCCGGCCGGAGTACGGGCGCCGGCTCGAGGACGGGCTGCACGAGACGCTGGAGTACCTGCACTTCGGCGCCGACGGGGTGGGGGCACCGACCCGCCGGACGAACACGGTGTACACCGACGAGTTCCTCGCCGGCCGCCCGCACGCCGGGGCCACCGGCTCGATCGACGCCGTCACCCAGGCCGAGTTCGCCGCCGGCCACGGCAAGCGCACGATGCACATCGAGCCGCACCGCGTGCTGGTCCGGGTGGACAACCGGACCCAACGCTTCGGCACCAGGAAGCTGTCCCGGCAGGCGGCGCTGCGGCGGGGGATGGACTCGCACGACGCCGGGCATCCGGTCGTGTTCATCGCGGACACGGTGGCCGGGGCCAAGGCAATCTCGCGGGAGCTGACCGAGCGGGGGATCAAGCACAACCTGGTCACCGGCGCCAAGAGCGACACGATCTCCGAGGCGGACGCGATCGCGGTGGCCGGCGAGCCCGGCATGGTCACCGTGACCACCAACATCGGCGGCCGGGGCAACAACATCCACGTCGGCGGCGAGGCCGCGGTGATCGCCGAGCGGATCATGCGCCAGCGCTATCCCGGGCTCCAGCCGGACTCCCCGGGCTACCGGGACGCCCGCGCGATCGCCGAGAAGCAGGCCCAGGTGCTGGTCCTGCGCAACCGGTACCGGCTGAAGGTCGACCCCGACGACCACGCCACCCCGGGCGGCGGGCTGCACGTGATCGGTGTCGGCGAGGTCGACCCTCGGCTGGCCATCCAGCGCAACGGGCGCGCCGGCCGGCAGGGCGAACACGGCCAGACCTGGTCGTTCGCCTCCCTGGAAGACGCGATGTTCCAGTCCCCGGCCCGGGCCGTGCACTCCGCGCGCCGCCCCGCCGAGCACCCCGGCACGGGCCCGATCGACGCCACCCCCGGGGTGCGGGAGCTGGTCGAGCTGGCCCACCACGATGCCGCCGCCGCGAGCCGGGCACCCCGGGAGAGCTCGGCGGCGGTCCGGACGCCCGCGCCGGTGCTGCGCGCGGCGGAGGCCGGCGGGCTGCCGGCGGCGGCGAGCAACCGGGACATCGACCAGGCCCAGCTGGCCGCGCTGCGCCTCGGCAAGGACCTGCCCGGGGTGGATGCGCAGGCCCTCGAACGGGCGCGCGCCGACGCCCGGCTGCCGGTGGAGCACACCGCCACCTCGCCGGCGGTCGCGGCGGCCGCCGCCCGGCTGGCCGCGCTGATCCCGGCCAGGTCGGCGTGGGCGTACCAGCACACCCAGCGGGACTTCGCCGCCGCGCTCGCACAGCGCGAAGCCGTGGCCGACGCGCTGCGCGCGTTCGGGCGTGGCGCCGAGGTGCGCGCCCGGCTGGGCATGGACGAGCAGACGTTCGCCGCGACCCTGGCCACCGCGGCGGCCCTGCTCGCCCACCCCGCCGACGCCCGGCGGTCCCCGACCGACCCTCGGCGGCGGCTTCGGCTGGCCGGCCTGACCGAGCGCGAGCTGCGCGCCCTGCTGGACTACCCGCGGGGCCTGCCGACGGAGCGGATCGCGGCCGGGATGGACGCGACGGCCGGACGCGACGTGCGCACCGAGGCCGGCGAGCGCGACCGCATCCTCGCCGACCACCCCGAGAAGCCGTGGTGGCAGGTCCGTGACGAGCTGCGCGCCGTGGAGGACACCGAGCTGCACCCGGCCGAGCGGGACGCACTGTGGCGGCGCGCCGACCGGATCGAGGAGCTCCTCGACCGGCTGCCCGAGCGCCACCGCGACCCCGCCTACCGGGTGCTGGTGCGCGCCGGGATCACCTCCCTCGCCCAGCTGGCCGCGCTGCCGCTCGCCCGGCTCGCCGACCTCGAGCTGCCGGCCACCACCATCCGCGCGCTGCGCACCGCGCTCGCCGGCGCCGAGGTCCCCGCGCGGGGCGACACCGTGAACCGCCACCTGGCCACCGAGCTGGCCGCCACCCCGCGCTGGGGACCCGACCAGCTGCACGCCGCGCTGCGCATCGCCACCGGCCGCCCGCACGACCCGACCGTGCCGGCCACCTACGGACGCATCCACCACCTGCTCGCCGAGGCCGGCATCGACCGGCTCGCCGCGCTCGCCACCCACCTGCCGGCCGAGGACGCCGACCTGCTGGCCCGCGCCCGCGCCGGCCGGCTCACCGACACCGAGCTGGCCACCCTCGCCGCGCACGCCTCGGGCTCGCTGCGCCAGCCGTGGCTGCCCGGCGCCCGTCCCGTCGGCGGCCAGGCCTGGCGGGTGGCGCTGCTCGTGCTCGACGCGCACGTCCGCGCCACCCATTCGACTCCGCCCGCCCGCGACTCCCACCGTGCCCCGGGCCACCGTGTCCCGGCCGGCGCCCTCGCCGTCGCCGCCGCCCTCACCGCCGCCGGGGGTGGGCTGGCCGTCCTCGGCGGCGGCGCGGCGCTGGGTGCCGCCGCGTTCACACTGGTCGGCGCCGCGCTGGCGAGCGCGGCCGTCGCCGGCGTCCACCTGGTCCGCAACCGGGGGCCGCCACCGGCCGCGAATGCCACCACACCCACCGCCTCCGGGCCGTCCAGGCGGTGGACGGACCGGCTCGTCGTCAACGCACCGCTGGTGAAGGCGCCCTCGGCGCTGCGTCCCGAGCTGTTCACGCTCGCCGGCGTGGCCGTGCTCGGCGCACCGCTGGCCCTGCTCGGCGTCCCCTCGGCGGGCCTGGTCGCCGCCGGCGCGGCGCTGGCCGCCGGAATGCCGCTGCTCGCCGCCCTGCTCCGGGCCGCCGTGGCCCGCGCGGGTCGCACCGCGCCCGCCGCGCCGGCAGTCCCGCGCGGGTTCGCCGGCCTGCTGCGCGTCATCGCGCCCGGCCTGCGCACCGCCGCCCTGCTGGCGCTGACCGGCCACGGCCTGCTCACCCCGCTGGTGCTGGTGGCCGGGGCGGCACTGGCCGCCACCGTGATCGTGACCGCCCACCATCGGGCCGGCCCGGCGCGCGAGCGCACCCCGGCGGACCCCGCCGCGCGCCGCGCCGCCCTGGTCACCCTGGCCGGCGCCGCCGTCCTCGGGGTGCCGCTGCTCCTGTTCGGCGTGCCCGGGGCGGACATGGCCGCCGCCGGCGCGGGCCTGGTCGCCCTCGCCTCGGCGGTCGACACCCAGCCCGCCGGCCCGTCCGGGCGGGGGGTCGCCGCCCTGCTCCGCACCGCGCTGCCCGGCCTGGCCATGGCCGCCGGGCTGCTGCTGACCGGCCACGGCCACATCGGCCCGCTGGTCGCCTCGGCACTGCTGGCCGGGTACGTAATCAGCTCGGCTCACGACACCGCCACCGCCACCGCCGAACCGCAACGGGACCGGACGACGACGGCGCCGAAGGCCGAGCGGCCGACGGCCGGTACCGGCACGGCCGGGGTCGTCGTCGCCGGCCTCGGCGGCGGGCTCGCCCTGGTGGACGCCTCGGCGCCGTTCACGCTGGACCCGGGCGCGCTGGTGACCGCCGCCTCGGTCGCCGCGCTCGGGCTGGTCGGCCTGACCGCCCGTGCCCGAGGCCCGCCGCCCGCGTCGACACCCTCGGGCCGCCCCACCCCGACGCCGGCCACCCCCGCCAAGGCGAGGTGGTTCGCCCGCACCGTGGCCGCGGGCGCGATCCTCCTCGGGGTGCTGGCGCCGGCCGTCGCCGGTTCCGTCAACGCCGCGACCGCCGCGACCGCCGCCGGCCAGTCGAGCCCGGTCGCCTCCGCACCGGCGCGTCCGGGCACGGCGGCCGACCGCCACACCGACGCCAGCCCGGTCCTCAGGACGCCGGCCCAGCCCGCCCCCGCGCCGAGGGAGTTCACCGCCGTCGCGCACGACACGGCCGGCCGGGTGGCGGCGGGTCTCGGGATCAGCTTCGCCGAGTTCAACGCCGCCAACGGCAACCGGTTCACCGGCCCCGACCAGCACATCGCCGGGCAGTCGGTGTCCGCGCCGGCGAACTGGTCCGGGGTGTGGGCCACCCAGCCGGGCGACTCGCTGTGGCGGATCTTCTGGCAGCGGTTCCACGATCTCGCCGCGTACCAGCAGGCCTACGACGCCACCCCGAACCCGAACCTGATCCGCCCCGGCGAGCCGCACCGGGTCCAGGACGCTCCCCCGACCCAGCCGAACCAACCCGAGCAGCCGGGCCAACCGAACCAACCCGGCCAACCGAACCAGCCCGGCCAGCCGAGCCAAACCGCCCAACCCGGAACCACGACCGTGGCCCCACCCGCCGCGACGACCGAGAACCCGACGACGACGCCGGTGCGGACCACACCGGCCGACACCTGGCTGCTGCCCTCACTGGTGCTGCTGGGCGCGGCCGGCGTGCTGGTGGCGGCGGTCTGGCTGGTCCGGCGCCACGGGTTCAAGGGCCTCGCCGCCGCCGTGATGACACCGGTGCACCGGCTCGCCCGGCTGACCGGCCTGGACCTGCCGGCGAGCCCAGGCACCCGACGGACCTCCCGGGCGCTCGGCGCCGCGCTGGCCGGCGCGGGCGTCGCGCAGGTACTGGGCCAGTCTGGGCTCGGAATGGGCCTAGGGCTGCTCACGGGCGCGGCGCTGGCGCTCGCCCGAGGGATCTGGACCCCGAAGCAGGCCAGGGCACCCACCACCCCGACCACACCGAACCAGGGCCCGCTGCGCCGCGCGACCGGCCTGGTGTGGCCGGCCGCGGCCCTGGCCGCCGGCCTGGCGCTGGGCTGGCTCGCCCCGGCGCTGCCCGCGCTGGCCGGTTCGCTCGGCCTGACCGGGCTGTCCTGGCCGGCCGCGGCCAAGGTGCTCTCGGTCGGGGTGACCGGCGTGGCGGTGTACCGCTACGTGCTGCGCCGGCAGCTGGTGAACCAGAAGAGCGGTATCCAGAACGCCCCGAGACGCGACGCCCGGCGCTCGGCGTGGCTGGCGATGGCGCTGACCGGCGCGTTCCGGCTGGTCCAGGAGCTGTACCGGATGCCGCGGGTGGAATGGCTGCTCGGGACGATCTCGGTCGGCGCGGTGGCGGCCGCGCTGTTCAGCGCCTGGGTGCAGAAGAAGGACATCGGGCTGACCAGGGTGCTCAAGACCGGCCTCACCGTCGGGACCGCCCTGCTCTCCGCCGGGCTGACCCTGCTGCTGACCGGCTCCGGGGTGCTCAGCTGGGTTGGGAGCTGGTGGAGCGTGCCGCTGATCGCGGCGCTGGCGGTGGCGGCGAACACGCCGCTGGTCGACTACCTGGTCGCCAAGCTGGGCCGGAAGGTGGCCCAGCGGGAGAAGGGCCGTGAGCACCGGCTGGGCTCGATGGCCTGGTTGAAGTCGCTGACCAAGCGGCTGAAATGGGGTCGGCTGTGGCTGGACGCGGAGAGCATGTCCGGCATCGACAACCGGATGCTGATCTGGAAGTCGCTGGACCCGGTGCTCGCCACGTTCTTCACCTGGATCCTGGCCCTGCCCTGGTTCGAGACCGAGAACCCGCTGACCATCGCGGTGCGCGCCGGCGTGGTCGCCGCGCTGGTGTGGACGACCAGCCGGGTCCGGGACTGGGCCGAGCACCGGCAGGGCTTCGACGGCTACTCCTCGAACCGCCCGAGGCGGTCGCCCCGACGGGTCAACCCGGTGAACGGGCCCCGGCTGTGGCAGACGACGCGCGGCTTCCGCACCGCCCTGCTCGACGTGCTCGGCCACGCCCACCTGCCCGCCCACCCGGCGGTGCGCGACCGGCACGGGCTGCCCAGGCTGACCGGCCCGAGCGGGGACAACCTGGCCGAGGCGGTGGCCCGCTACCTCTCCGACGTCCTGCGGGCCCCGATCCCCGAGTCGCGGGAGTGGTTCACCGAAGCCATGGAGTCCCTCCCCGAGGAGGAGGCCACGAAGGAGCTCCGGCACCTGTGGCGCGAGTACCGGAAGGAGGCCGCGAAACGCCGCGACAGCCACCTCGTCGAGCAAGCGGTGGCGATCCAGGTGCTGGCCGAGGACCGGCACGGCGAGCTGGCCGCCGCGCTGGCCGCCCGGGGACGGCGCCACGAGGCGGCGATGCTCCGCTTCGCCGGCGACGTCCTGGGCCGGCTGGCCAGCGCCACCGGGGACCTGGCCGAGGGCGCGCGGCTGCCCGGGGAGCGATGGACAGACACCCTGCAACGGGTACTCACCGACCGCAAGGACGATCGGGTGGCGTTCCTGGAGGGCCCCACCCGGCAGCTGCTGCGCGGGATGGTGCGGTACTACGCCCACCACGACAAGCACAACCCGATCCTGGCGACGGCGATGGCCGAGCAGCGGGTGCTGAACATCAGGGTCATGCACCACCGGTCACAAAAGATCAACACCGACCCGCACAGCGCCGCCACCGACCTGTTCAGCCAACGGCTGCGCAGCGCGGGCCAGAGCGGTCACACCGAGCTGGCCGCCGTGACGCGGCTGCTGGAGGCTGCCGGGGAGCTGACCGGCGAGGTCGCCCTGTCCAGCGGCGGGCGCGCCGAACAGCGGGCGGCCTGGGACCGGGCGACCGACAAGACGGTGGCGAACGCCCCGTCGCGGCGGCCGACGCCGCTGGATGCGCTGCTGCTCGTGGCGGGACGGGACCGGCCGGTCACCGCCGATGGGCTGCGCGCCCAGTTCGGCGGCACCGAGGACTGGTGGATCGCCGTCCTGGCGGGCTGGGCGCGGCTGGGCGCGCTGGCCGAACACCCGACCAGCCAGGGTGTCTACCTGGTCGACGACGAGCTGAGGGGGTTGTGGCGGGCCGCCGGGCCGAGGCTGCGCCGGGCGGTGCGCGCCGACCCGACCCCGCTGCCCGGCGGCGCGCCGGTCACCGCCCTGACCGGGCCGGCGCTCGACCCGGCCTCGGCCGAAGCGGCCGCCGGTTACCAGGCCCTACGTGACGTGCTGCGCGAGGGCGCACGGGTGCGCCGGCACTGGCGCGACGGCTGGATCGACGACGCCCTGCGCGTGGCCCAGCGGCTCGACGGCCTGCTCCACCAGTCGCGCCACCCCGACGGCCGGGCCGACCGGCTACCCGAACCCGGCGCACCCGGGGCGCCGCGCCGCGCCGGGCGCTGGATCGCCGCCGAATGGCACGCCGAACGCGCCCGCTACCGCGTCCCCGCCCACCAGCGCCGGATGCTGCGCCCGCTGGTGCGCGCCGTCCGCACCGCCGAACGCGCCTACCAGCGCCGGCTGCTGCACCCCGAGCCCACCACCGACTGGCTCGACGACCTGGTCACGGCCCGCGTCGCGCTCAACGAGGCGCACATCGCCCTCGCCGAAGCCGTCGCCGCCGCGAACACCGCCATGGACGAGGTCGACACCCACGACTTCCTCCGCGACAAGACCCTGCGCCCGATCAAGCGGCTGCCCAACGCCCCCGGCGCCGACCCCGCCCCGCTGACCGCCGCCGAACGCCTCACCCGGCTCACCGCCGAGCTCAAGGCCGCCCGCCTCCAGCTGCGCCGCCACCCCACGAACCTCGGTGACACCGAGGGCAGGCGCAACGCCATCCGGGCCGCGCAACGGGCGCTGGCCCAACACGAGCTGCTCGACCAGTACGGCTGGCAGGCGAAGCTGTACCGAACCTACGGCGGCTGGCACGCGATGGACGGCGCCCGCAAGGCCGCCGACCGGCTCCGCGCCCGCGAACCGGAGAAGCTCGCCACCGGCGACGACGCCCGACCCGTCCCGACCCTCGGCGTCACCCCGACCGGAACGGTCATCCCCGATCCCCCCGCCCCGGGGACCGACCCCAAGGACGCCGCCGGCGACGCCAACCTGATCGCCCCCGGCGCCGCCGCGGTCACCCGCCGAGGCCTCGGCAGCGAGGTCAACCAGGACGCGGCCGGCGTCGCGGTCACCGCCGAGGGCACCTTCCTGGTCCTCGCCGACGGCCTTGGCAACGCCGCGAGCTCGCACCTCGCCTCCCACGCCGCCGCCACCGCCGCACTGAACAAGCTGGCCGCCACGCCGGGTCTGGCCGGCGAAGACGCCATCGCCGCCGCCTACCAGGCCGCCGTGGACCGGCTCGTCGCGGACGCCGACTGGCCGGCGATGGCCGCCACCGGCCAACGCGGCGCCACCACCTTCATCGCCGCCCACCACTCCCCCGCCCAACCCGGCCTGATCCACCTCGGCTGGGTCGGCGACAGCCGCGCCTACTGGCTGCCCGCTCCCGGCACCGGCCTGCCCGGCCAGCTGCTCACCTCCGACCACCTGCGCGCCGCACGAGGCCTCGAGGGCGGCGTCCTCACCCGCTTCCTGGCGCCCGACCACCACAGCGAACTCGACACCGCCGTGTTCCAGGCCCCCGGCCCCGGCCTGCTGGTACTCACCACCGACGGCCTGTCCGACCACCTGCCCGAACCGGTCCAACTGGCCGCCGCCCTCACCGCCGAGGCCTACCGCAACCCCGCGCTGGCCACCGCCCAGCTCACCATCGCCGCCCACCTCGCCGCCGACTTCAGCGTGGCCGTCCACGTCGTCGACCCCGGTACCGGCCAGGGCGGTGGCGCGGTGGCCGAGCGCCCACTGACCGACCCCGAACGCGACCAGACAGCCGCCGCACTGCGCGCCGCCCCACCCGAGGCCATGACACCAGCCGAAGAATGGCCCACACCACTCCCCAGAGGACCACCCGGACTCGTCCACATCTGGAACGACGAGTTCCCCGTACCCGGCGTCATCGCCTTCGCCCTAGACCACCACGTCTACATCACCCACACCACCGCCGAAAAGATCGCCGCCCGCTACGCCATCGACCCCCACGGCACCCAACAGTGGTGGAAACACCTACTCGACCACGAACAGCAGTTCCACCTCGGCGAAAACCCCGAACACACCGGCCCCCGCCACGACACCCACGCCGCCCCCATCGCCACCACATGGCTCACCTGGCCGGAGGCCGGCGGTCGGCACCCCGGCGCGGCGGGGCTGCGCAAGCCGCACGGCAGCGAGACAGGACGGTCGCTCGGTCACCTGTTGACCGGTGACGAGATGCGCTGGAACGCCCGCCAGGAGCTGGCCCGCGGCCTGCAGCGGCGGCTCGAGCGGACCCTGCCGCCGACACCCCCCTCGGCGGAGCTCGAGTTCCTGCGCAAGATGGTGCTGGCCACCATCGAGCTGTTGGTCGGCCGGTCGATGGACCAGCGATGGCCCGGCATCAACAAGGTGCGGCTGGGCCGGCCCGCCGACGTGGCCATGGGGCCGTTGGTCGACCCTCTGCTGGGCAAGGCCGCCGAGGCCGGGTACGCCGAGCGCGAGGTGGTCGAGGTCTTCGCCCGCGACGAGCTCGGGGTCCTGCACGCGGTGGTGGCGGGGGTGCTGGCGCCGGCGGCCGGGTTCACCGTCGACCAGGCGCACGTGCTCGCGGTGCTGGCCGAGCGCCTGGTCGACGGCCCGGACCGCCCTGGCGATTCGTGGCGGCCCCGGCCCGGCTGGCTGACCGCCCGCGCCGAGGCCGAGCTGCGCGAGCTGACGGCGCGCAACCCGGCGGCGCGCAACCTGCTGGTGTGGGACTACCAACGGGTTCAGGACGAGATCCGGGAGCGGTTCGCCGAGCTGCCGGGCTGGCGGGCGCTGGCGCTGCGCTACGCCGAGGAGTTCCACGACGCCGCCATCGAACACGGCCGGCTGGTCGCGGTCTCCGACTCCGAGCTGCGCGCCGGGTACGACGACGCGCTGGCCGGGTTGCGCCAGCTGGTGGCCGGCGACCGTTCGCTCACCGATGGCGAGCGCAAGACGCTGCTCAAGGCGCTGCGGCGGACCGAGCGTAACGAGGACGGCCCGCGCCGCTGGGAGATCGAGGTCGAGCTGCGCTACCTGCGCGCCGCCAGCGAGCGGGCCGGGGCGTGGCCGACCGACACCGAACTGGTCGACCTCGCGATCCGCAACGTCACCTGGGGCAGCCATACCGACCCGGCAGGGCTGGCGCGGCTCCGCGAGCTGGCCACCCACGCCCTGATCGGCACCGCGGCGGCGGAGCTGAGCCCGCTGTTGCGCCCGGAGTCGCCCTACGGCGGCGCTCGGCGGCTGGTCCGCGTCGAGATCCCCGCCGACCGCCAGCCGTCCGCGCCGCCGGCACCGTCCGGGGGCGCCGACTGGGCGGCCATCCGGGCCCGGCGCACGGACCCGTTCGGCTACCCCCGCATCCCCCTCGGCTCACCGTTCGACGCCGACTGGGCCGGCGAGCTGGACAACGCGGGCGAGCTGGACCGGGACACCGCGGACCGATGGATCCAGACGCTCACCCGGGAGGTGTTCACCCCGGCCGGGTTCGACGGGCACTACCGCACGCTGCGCCGCTACGTCGACCACACCATCGACCTGCTGCGCGACCAGAGCCGGGTCGGGCCCTGGTTCCCGCCGGTACGGTTCCACCTGCTGACGAAGCCGGTCGCGGACCCGCTGGGACGCGAGGCGGACGCGCTGGCCCGCATCGAGGGCGACACGCTGGTGGTCTACGCCGGCGACCCGTACGGGGCGCTGCACGTACTCACCGAGGCGCTGTTCGCCCCCAAGGACGGCTTCACCGGCGAGCAACGCTGGATGATCGCCGAACTCGCCGAACGCGCGGCCGGCCCGTTCACGAGCGACTCCACGAGTTTCCACACCCGTGGCTGGCTGTCGGAGCGGGTGCTGAGCGAGCTGGAGACACGCGACTGGGACGACGCGTGGCGGCTCATCGGCGCCCACCGGGCCGAGCGTGACCGTGTCGTCGCCGTGTTCGCCAACCGGCCGGACTGGGCACGGCTGGTCGCCTACCACTTCGACCAGCGGTACCTGGCCGCGCTGGCGCTGCTCCCGAGGCCGCCGGTGACCGCGGACGCGGTCGAGTCGGCGTTCAAGCGCGCCAAGGCCGAGCTCGACGCGATCATCAAAGAGATGCCGTTCTCCCGAGAGGACCGCCGCAAGGTACAGCGCGAGCTGAAGGGGACCCTGAACATCTACTGGGGCGGCCGCAGCCCGGGTCCGAAGGACCTGCACCGCCACGTTTCCCGCGTGGCCGAGCAACTTGCGGCGGCGGCCGCCCTGGCCGAGAGCCCGCTGCCGCTGTCCGAGCTGGTCGAGCTGGCCACCCGACTGATGTACTGGTCCAGCGCCACCGAGCCCTACCCGCACGGATGGCGCTCCTCCGAGGGCCCCTCCAGGCCCCCCGCCGACGTCGGTGACCCGGTGCGCGCCGCCGTCGGCGCCGCGTTGGCCGAACGGCTGCCCCAGCCCCTGCGGGACGCGCTCGAACTGGACAGCCGCCATCCGCACGAGGTTCACAAGCACCTGAGCAAGCAGTACAAACGACTCTTCGACCGGCTGGCCAACCTGCCGCGCCCGGACCAGGACTCCGGCGACGGCCACGGGTCCGGCGGTCCGTTGGCCGGTATGCCGATGGACGACGCCCAGGTGAACGCCTTCGCCGAGGTCCTGACCGAGGCGGCGGCGCGGGGCGCGCTCCAGGACCGTCGAGGGCTGCCGTACCAGGCGCGCGGCCCACCGGTGGCGCTGCTCGACCCGACGGACGTCCGAGGGCCGCTGGCCGAGCGCGGGCTGGGCGGGCTGGAGCACGAGCTGGTCGCGTTCGGGTGGCGGCACCCGGTGCACGCGCCCCACGGCGTGATCGTCATGTTCACCCACACCTGGGCCGAGCTGCGCGGGCTGACCGAGACCGGCGATCTCGACACCTCCTGGTGGCGGCGGCTGGCCGACCACGAGACCGGCTTCCACCTGCACGGGCACACCACCATGGACGGGCTCGACCACGACGAGCACGCCGCCGACCTGCTGCGCGAGCTCCGCGCGGCCCGGAGGTCGGAGCTGAGCGGTCCCGAGCGGAAGGCGTGGCCACACAAAGCGCACAGCGGGGCGGTCATCCGAGACCGGTGGCGTACCGGTGAGCAGGACCGGTTCGAGCGGGTGCTGCCCGCGCTGGAACAACACGCCGCCACCCCCCGGCGCGACCTGGCCGCGCTCCGGGCCCCACCGATCATGGAAGTCCCCCTGACCGACGAGGTGCTCGAACTGCTCGACGGCGCCGGCCTCACCGACCTGCCGGACCGGCTGG
>NZ_JIAI01000037.1 GCF_000620785.1 Actinospineispora acaciae DSM 45401
CGGCCACAACAACCGCGTGGTCACCGGCCCGGGCAACAACAACCGCGCGATCGCCGGCAAGGGCCACAACAACCGCGTCAGCACCGGCGCCGGCAACAACAACAAGGCCACCGCCCGAGGCGGCAACAACAACCGCGTGGTCACCGGCCCCGGCAACAACAACAAGGCGCGGGTCGGCAAGGGCAACAACAACCGCGTCACCACCGGCCCCGGCCAGAACAACCGCACCCACGTCGGCCCCGGCCGCGGCAACACCGCCAACGGCCACAAGGTCCCCCCAGGCGGCACGAGGAAGACCACCCCGCAGACGCCCAAGACCCAGCCCCCCGGCCAGCAGCCGCACAAGCCCAACGGCCCCGTCCAGCAGCCGAACAAGCCCGGCCAGCCCCAGCACCCGGCTCAGCAGGCCGGCCAGCAGCAGAAGAAGGACCCCTGGGTCCCGTCCTGGGTCAAGCCGCTGGCCACCGGGGTGTGGAAGACGATGGGCCAGTACAACCGCTCCTCGCGGACCTTCAAGGACGCCGCCACCCGGCACTTCCTCGGCAGCACCCAGATGAAGAACCTGAGCGACAGGCTCAAGAACGCCAACCTCCCCCGCGGCCAGAAGCTCGGCGACAAGCTCACCAAGGCCGGCACCAGGCTCCAGGGCTCGAAGCTCCCCGGCGCCAGCAAGCTGGGCGACAAGCTCACCAAGGCCGGCACCAAAGTCCAGGGCGCCAAGCTCCCCGGCCGCAACCTGCTCGCTAAGCCGGCCGCCTGGTACGCCAAGAACCGCTTCAACCAGGCGATGCGCTACGGCGTGAAGTCCACGGCGCTGGAACAGTTCACCAAGGCCAAGCTCGGCCCGCTCCGGCACCCGTTCCAGAAGGTCAACGTCCAGAGGTTCGACCGCAAGACGGGCAAGCTGATCGAGAAGCCGATCCGGGCCTTCAGGACCGCGGGCTTCCACGGCTACATACCGGAGAAGGTGCAGCGGGGCTTCGCCTGGACCGCGGGCGACCGGTTCAACCGGATCAAGGCGGGCCCCAAGGCCGACAAGATCAGCAAGACCACCGACAAGATCAAGAGCCGCCTGGGCCTGCGCACCCAGGAGCAGAAGTTCCCCAAGGGCCAGAACCCGCGCATCACGAACGACCCGACGGTCAAGAAGGTCCTCGAGGAGCACCCGAAGTTCCCGGTGACGACCGACATCAAGCGGGCCGGCGGGGCGCGGGTCCTGGAGACCGGCCGCCGGCTGCTGACCAAGGCGGCCGGGCCGGCCACCGTGGTCCTCGGCGGCCTGGACGTGGCCCAGCAGGTGCGCGACGGCAAGTCGCTGCACTCGGCGATCGGTAAGACCGGGTCGGGGATCGCGGCCTCCGCCCTGGCCTACGCGGGCACCGCCGCGCTTCTCGGCCCCGGCGCCGTGCCGGCCACCATCGCCATCGGGGCATCCATGTACGTCGGTGACGCCTGGTCGCGCAGCGGCGCCGGCGACGCCGTCGGGAAGGGCTTCGACAAGGCCGGCGAGCAGTTCAAGAAGGGCAATATCCTCGGCGGCATCGGCGAGGGCGCCAAGGGCATCGGGGAAGGCGTCCTGAAGTTCGGCGGGCAGGTCGGCAAGGACGTGGGGAACCTCGGCAAGGCGATCGGGAACGGCGCCAAGAAGGTCTGGAAGTCGATATTCGGATGACCGGTCTGGCCCGGCTGCGGAACGCGGTGAGCGGCCCGGCCCGGCTGCTGGTCCGTGCCGAGCGGTGGGCGGACCAGGGCCGACAGGCCGACGCGCTGGCGCTCTACGACCAGCTGATCGCCCGCTCGCCCGAGCAGATCATCGACGTGGTGGCGCGCACCAACCGGGCGGCCCTGCTGGCCGACATGGGCCACCCCGAACGGGCCGTGGCCGCCCTGGACGAGGTGTTGACCCGCCACGACCCCGACGCCCCCGGCACGCCGGAGCTGGCCCAGTACGGTTTCAGCGTCCGCGTCGACCGCGCCGGGTTGCTCGACGAGCTCGGACGGGTGGACGAGGCGCTGGCCGCCTACGACCAGCTGCTGGCCCAGTACGACAGGCACCGCTGGCCCGAGGCGCGCGAGATGGTCGACACCGCCCTGCTGAACCGGGCGGCGCTGCTGGCCCACGGCCGCCCCCAGGAGGCCCTGGACCAGTACCGGGAGCTGCTCACCCGCACCGACGACCCGCCGAACCCCAACCAGCGGATCATCGCGGCCACCAACTACGCGGCGCTGCTGGCCGAGCTGGGCCGCCCGCTGCAGGCCCTCACCGTCTACGACGAGGTGCTCGCCGAGCGCGGGGGGCCCGGCGAGCACTGGATGGTGGCCGCCGCCCGAGCCCAGCGAGCCGAGCTGCTGGCCGCGCTGGGCCGTCCCCTCGAGGCCCGGGACGGCTACCGGCTGCTGCTGGAGCGCCACCGAGGTGACGCCGACCCCCAACGTGGCGAGGTGGTCACCGACGCGCTGCTGGCGCTGGCCCGGCTGCTCGAACACCAGCTCGACAGCCCGGAGGAGGCCCTGGACTGCTACCAGCGGGTCGCGGCCGACCACCCCACCGCTACCGACGCACCGACCGAGCCCGTCGTGACCGCGCTGCGCCGCTCGGCCGAGCTGCTCGACCGGCTCGGCCGCCACCGCGAGGCCCTCGCCGCCCACGACCGCGCCGAGCGCCTGCGCGCTCCCAACCCGTGAGTGGCTAGGGGTGCCATAGCGCCCCTAGCCACTCACGGGTTCATGGCTGACGCAGGGCCTGCCGGGCATCCTCGGTCAGCTCGGCGCCGGCCGCGATCGAGGCGAGCACTCCCTGGTGGACCAGGTCCCACAACGCCGGGTTGCTCTGCAGCAACGCCATGTCCAGCACGATCACCGTCTCGGGACCGTGCCAGAGGGCCAGCGCCACGGTCCCCGCGATGTCGTCGCCGTCACCGTTCTGAGCCGCCTCCGCCTCCACCAGGGTGAGCTCGTAGAGCGGCACCCAGAGCGCCGAGGTGCCGACCCAGTCCGCCCCGGCCGCCACCGGAGCGCTGGCGTCGGAGACCAGCCAGCGCCACAACACGGTGAGCCCCACCAGCCCCAACCCCAGCACCACCGCGACCCAGACGGGTATCACGTCCACCCACGCCGCCCACCCGAACGCGCCCACGCACAGCAGCGCGACCGGGCTCGACTCCACCGCGGCGGTGGCAAACTGCGCCCGGGTCGGCACGAGCACCAGCTCCAACGCGGGCCGGTCCGGAGGTCCGATCCGCCGCCAGCGCCGCGACGGCGCGCGGGGATCCAGGTGCAGTGCCCGCACCGGATACCGGTAGGACATTCCCGAGCGCGGCGCCGCCGGCGGCCGGGGCTCCCCGAACCGGTCCGGCCGCCGAATCTCCGCGCCCGCACTCATCCCACCAACGTCTCACACCCGGGCAAGCACTCGCGCCGGAGACCTCGGAGCGGACCCACTAATGGCGAAACAGTTCACTGCACATCAACCGCCAATTCATGTGACGCTCTTCTTTCATTAAGGAAATAGGGTATTGGCTTAACTTCGACTTATGGTGGCATGCGTGGGCGGCATGAGGCGGGTATGTGCGCTGCCCGGCTGTCATACCATTTTCGAGGCCGCTTCCACAGGGCAGAAGTACTGTTCGCCGGAGCATCGCAAGCTCGCCCGCAGCCGGCGCCTGGTCCGCACCGTGAACCGCCGGGACGAGCCCGAGCGCAAGCCGCCCAGGAGTCGGGCCGCCGCCGGCCGCTCCCACGGCTACCTGGCCGGCGGCTCCACGCACCCGATCCCGCCGCGCACCAACAGCCCCTACCGCCGGCTGGTGCCCGAGCCGCGCCCGAGCCCGTGGCGGCGGTTCCTGCGCCGCCGCCGGCTGCGCCGGGCCACCGGCCCGTACTACGTCTACGAGAGCCGCCCGGACGGCCAGCCCGCCCCGGCCACGCCCGTCGCGCCGCTGCCCAGGACGCCGCCCGCGAGCCCGCCACGCACCTCGTCAAACCGCTCGTCAAGCGCGGGCGCCGCGCTGCTCGGCGTCGGACGGGGGCTCGCCCGCGGCGTGTTCGCGCTGGTCCTGCTGCCGGTCGGGCTCGTGTCCGGGATCGCGGGCAAGGCCGCCGCCGCCCGCGCCCGCACCCGTACCCGCCCGGCTCGCCCTGCTCGCCCGGCCCGCCCCGCTCGTCCGCCCTCGCCGGCGCGCGCCTACCGGACGCTGGCCCAGCAGGAGGCGGCGGCGGTGCTGGCCGGCACGCCGCTGCCCGGCGAACCACCGCCACCGGTCAAGCGCAAGCGCTCGGTCACCGCGCTGTTCGAGACCGAGAACCCGGCGCACTGGCGCTCGACGATGCCGGTCACCGAAACCCTGCGCTCGGCCATCGAGGCCGTCGCCAAGAACGGCCTGCGCTCAGCCCTGACCATGATCGGCATCATCATCGGCGTCGCCTCGGTGATCTCCCTGGTCGCCCTCGGCAACGGCATGCGCACCAACTTCGACGCCCAGTTCAGCCGGCTGGGAAACCTGATCACCGTCACCTCCACCAGCATGGGCGGACCCAAATACGGCAACGCCAAAGAACTCACCGAACGCGACGTCAAAGCCATCTCCGACCCACACCGCACCCCCGACATCGTCTCGGTCTCCCCCAGCGTCAGCGACAACGTCACCCTGACCCTCGGCCAAACCCAACTACGAACAAAAATGATCGGCGTCCAATCCAACTACCTCGAAATGATGGACCGCAAGATCATCGCCGGGCAGTGGTTCACCGACGCGCAGATGTCCGGCAACGAACGCGTCGCCGTCCTCGGCGAGGACCCCGTCGTCCTGCTCTGGGGCCGAAACGCCCGCCCCGAAGACGTCATCGGCTCCCGGGTCCGCGTCAAAACCATGGAGTTCAAGGTCATCGGCGTCCTCAAGTCCGACGGCCAGAACGACAACGTGGTCGTCACCCCGTTCAGCTCCGCGCGCACCTACCTCGTCGGCGGCAACGAGACCAGCAAGATCGACCAAATCGTGCTGCGCGCCACCAGCGTCGCCGTCCTCGACCGCGCCGCCGCCCAGGTCGCCCAGGTCATGGACGACACCCACAACATCCGCGACCCCGGCAAACGCGACTACAACGTCCTGACCTACACCAACCTGCTCAACAAAACAGCCAGCTTCATCAAGAACCTGACCCTGTTCATCGTGGCCATCGCCGGCATATCCCTACTCGTCGGCGGCATCGGCGTCGCCAACATCATGCTCGTCTCCGTCACCGAACGAACCCGCGAGATCGGCATCCGCAAGGCCATCGGCGCCAAGAGCCGCTACATCCTGCGCCAGTTCCTCTCCGAAGCCGTCATGCTCACCGGCCTGGGCGGCGTCGTCGGCGTCGGCCTCGGCGTCGGCGCCACCCTCATCGCCGCCCACTACCTACCCCCCGCCGGCTCCACCGAGGCCACCGAGACGAACTTCCCCGCCCCCATCCTCACCGCCCAGCCCGTGATCGTCGGCTTCGCCGTCAGCCTCATCATCGGCATCCTCGCCGGCATGTACCCCGCCTACCGCGCCACCCGCATGCGCCCCGTAGACGCCCTGCGCTTCGAGTAACCAGACCCCGTGAGTGGTTAGCGTTGTCATAGCAACGCTAACCACTCACGGGTTCAGCGCGAGCGCACCGTGACGCCTCTATGCACACAGCCGTACACTCCAGCGTATGAAGGAACGTATGACGATCAGCGTGGACGGTCCCGTGGCCGCCCGCGTGCGTCAGTGTGGTGCCCGCACGCGGGGCGGGGCGTCGGCCTATGTCGAGCGCCTGGTCCGCCAGGACGCGATGCGCGAGGCGACCGCCTCGGCCGCCGCCTGGTACGCCGCGCATCCGGGTTACGCCGAGCACAGCGGCGAGGAAGCCGAGCTCGGCCTGGACGAGACCGCGTGAGGCGCGGGGACGTCTACCGCTACCAGCCGGTCGTCCAGCGCGAGGCCCAGTCGAACCTGAGGTTGATCGTCTCCGACGACGCGATCAACGCCAACGACCAGCTCCCCACCGTCTTCGCCATGCACGTGGTCGCCGATGACCCTGGCGGCCTGCTCGCGGTGCGCATCGACGAGTTCGGCTGGGCGTTCGCCCTGGAGATCGACCGCCCGCTCCGGCGCCGGCTCGTCGACAAGCTCGGCGAAGCCACCGCCGAGGAGATGGAGGCGGTCGACAACGCCCTGCGCGCCACCTTCAACCTCTGAGCGGCAGGACCGGCAGGCCCTCGGCGGCGGCCGCCGCGCGGAGCTGGCGGTCGAACGCGGCGAACCCGGTCAGCTCGGGGACGACCTCGGCGACCGCCAGCGCCGAGGCGAGCTGGATCGCGTCGTAGGCCCGCAGCGGATGGGCAGCGACCAGCCGGGCGGCCCTGGCCACGATCGCCGACCGCACCGCCACCGCCAGGAAGCCGCCGGCCCCGCCCTCGGCGCCGAAGTAGTCCGCCTCGAACGCCGCGACGAGCAGCGCGGCGTCCTGCGAGGTCAGCTCGCCCATCCGGTGCTTGCGCCAGATCGCCGAGGGCACCTCCACCCGCGCCAGCACCGACACGATGATCTCGTCCGGCGGCCCCGAGGCGGCCTGCCTCGGCTCGGCCGCGTAGCGGGTGACCAGGGCCGACGAGTCCGCGAAGACGGTCACCCGCGATCGATCAGCTCGGACAGCGACGTGCCCTGACCGGCCCGAGCTCGCGCGGCCCGCAACGCCTCCGGGTCCACCCTCGGCCGGGGCACCCCCGACTCGCCCAACAGGCCGGCCCGCTGCAGCCGCTCGCGGACCCGGGCGGCCTCGTCGCCGGCCGCCGCCGGATCGGTCGCCGCGTCGAGCACCCGGGTGACGAACTCGTTCATGCTGTAGCCGCCGCGAGCGGCCACCGCCCGCACCCGATCCAGCAGCTCGTCCGAGGCCCGCCACGTCACCTGACCCATGCATGCATGCTAGCAGGCATGCATGCATCCACCTTGTAGCGCTACGAGATCGCTACGATAACGCTATGAGCGATACGATTCGCCAATCCGACCTGCGCAACGACAACGCGGCGATCATGCGCAGGGTGGCCGGGGGCGAGTCGTTCGTGGTGACGGTCAACGGCCGCCCGGTCGCGGACCTGGTCCCGCACCAGCGGGAAAGCCCCCGGCGCAGGTTCGTGCCGGCGCGCGAGATGGCCCGGGCGATGGCCGAGCTGCCCGAGGTCGACGCGCCCGGCTGGGCCCGGGACATCGCCGAGGCCGAGGACCCGTGGAACCGATGACCGGACCACGACGCGCGCTGCTCGACGCCTCGGTCCTGATCGACTATCCGGCCGATCGAGTGGCCGAGGTCGCCGACGAGCTGGCGGTCAGCGCGATCACCATGGCGGAACTGCACTACGGCGTGTCCGCGAGCCCCGACCCGCTCGAACAGCTCCGCCGCCGCCAACGCCTGCAGCTCGTCAACGAGCTCTACGACGTGCTCCCGTTCGACGCCCGCACCGCCGAGTACTACGGCGCCCTCGCCACCGCCCTGCGCTCGCGCGGCCGCAACCCCCGCCCGCGCCGCATGGACCTCCAGATCGCCGCGACGGCCGCCCGTCACGACCTCGCGCTCATCACCCACAACACGGCCGACTTCGCCGGACTCGACGAGACCATCGAGATCATCGGACTCCGCTGAGCCCGCGCCGATCCGTCCAGCCGTGCCCCGCCAACCAGGCCAGCGCGAATCGGCGAGGGCTCCGGCACCTGACGGAGTTGCCTGCTTACGGCGAAGATCGTCGTACCCTGAGAACATGGCGACACCGGAACAGACGGAGCCGGTGCAGCTGACCGCCAGCCCCGACGGGCGGGTGACGATCCCGGCGCAGCTGCGGCGTGCCGCGGGCATCGAGTCGGGACGACGGCTCGTCGCATACATCGACGACGGTCGGGTCGTGCTCGAAGAATGGGGCCACCTGCTGCGGCGGGTCCAAGGCCGGGTGGCCGAGGCGACCGGCGGGCACCCCGGCAGCGCCGTCGACGAGCTGATCGCCGAGCGCCGCGCCGAAGCGGCACGGGAAGACGCCAGCCCGACATCCCGAACGGGATAGCGGTCACCGCCGACCGGGCGTGGGCGCGACTCGACCTGGACGTGCCGGTACGGCTGATCCGCTGAGTCCCGGCGCCGGGTGCCGGGGGCAGACCGGCCCCAGCCCGCGCCGATCCGTCCAGCCGTGCCCCTCCAGCCAGGCGAGCACCGGGCCCGCGAGCTCGGATCCGCGCGCGGCCAGCTCGCCGGCGAGCATCGGCCCGTCCGCGCACAGCGCGCACTCCACCCCGGCCACCCGCTCGTGCGGCTGGCAGCCCGCGCAGTGCCGCCGCTCCAGCACCCGCCCGGGATCCCGTGGATGCGGATAAAGCCAGGTCATCGCCAGATCCTGACGATGACGCACCTGGTCACGAGGCTCGTGCCCGCAGCTCGGACACCGCACCGCGCGACGCCGACCGGCGGCGGCCAACATGCGTGAACAATATCCGGCGATCACCGCGAATTGACGTTGATCCGCCCGCGAGTCCCGCCATTTACCCGACGCCACCATTTTCCTAAAATGGAATGTTCGCGGTCCCAATGGGAGGCACCCAATGCTCGACTGTTCATGCGGTCACGGCTCATCGTGCGGTTGCCCGGCAGGCTGCAGCTGCGGCTGCAACGGCTGACCCGGACCAGTCCCTACCCCGGCAGTACTCGTACGGTTCGTACGAGTTGTACAATTGAGCGGTGACGTCGCTACCAGACGAGCTGCCGATCTCCGAGGCTCGTGACCACCTGACCGAGGTGCTCGCGCAGGCCACGTACGGAGGTCAGATTACCTACGTCACCAAACGAGGTCGCCGGGTCGGGGCGATCGTCCCGGTCGAGGTGGCCGAGGCCGCAGAGGCGGCCGAAGACGCGTACTTGTCCGGCCTGGCCCGTGACGCGGAGGCCGAGCTGGCCACCGGCGCGCCCGCCCGGCCGCTGGCCGACGTCATCGGCGACCTCGACCTCGGGCACATCGACGACACCGCCGGCGAGGACGAGCCCGATCCGCCGATCGTGCGTCAACGCAGCGAGCCACCCTCGTTCGCCCCGGAGCCCCGCCGCCGCCCGTGACCGACCAGCCCGCCAACCGGTACGCCGTCGAGCTGAGCCCTGCCGCCGAGCGCACGCTCCGCAAGCTGGACAAACCCGCCGCCCGCCGCCTCGTGAAGGCCATCGCCGAACTCAGCCGCCAGCCGCGGCCACCGGCCAGCACTCCCCTGGTCGGCCACCCCGGCGTCCTGCGCCGACGCGTCGGCGACTACCGCATCGTCTACCGCGTGCACGACGACCGCCTGATCGTCCTGGTCCTCGACATCGGCCACCGCCGCGACATCTACCGCTCCTGGTAGCGGCAACAGGCGCGCGTCTGCCCCGCCGCTAGTAGTGGTAGCGAGCCTGCAGAACGATGACGTCCTTGTCGGTGACCAGGTAGACCAGGCGATGTTCGTCGGTGATCCGTCTCGACCAGGCGCCCGGCATCGAGTGCTTCAGCGGCTCCGGCTTGCCGATCCCGTCGAACGGGTCCCGCTGCACCTCGGCGATCAGCCGGAGCAGCCGCTTGGTGACCGCGCGGTCGTTGCCCACCCAGTACGAGAAGTCCTCCCAGCCCTGGGCGTGGAAGACCAGTCGCCTCACCGCTGGTCCGCCAGCGACTCCAGCTCGGACAGGTCGCGCTCGGCCACGTTACGACCCTCGACCGCGTCGGTGTACGCGCTCAACAGGCGACGCGCGTTACGCGGCGACCGCAACAGGTACGCCGTCTCCTGCAACGCCGCGTAGTCCTCAGCGGACATCAACACCGCGTTGCCCCGCCGCGACACGATCTCTACCACCGTGCGGTCCTCGTTGACCTGCTCGATCAGCGGAAACAAGTTCCGACGCGCCTCGCTCGCCGTGATCGACATCGCCGCACCTCCCACGCTCTGGTACCGGAATATGGTACCAGTCTTGTGCTCTGGCCCGTCAGCGCTGCGCGGGCCTGAGCAGTTCGAACCGGACACCAGCCGCCTCATAGGTGGAGGTGGCGCGCTGGTCGAGGCTGATCAGGGTGGCGTCGGCGCGAGCGGCGGTGAGCGCGACAACCAGGTCATACACGGAGCCGCCGCTGATGCCGGCCGGCAGCGCCGAGTTCAGCACCTCGCCGGACGCGGGGTAGCCCAGGCGCGGTATGGCGGCCGGGAAGTGGCGGTCGATGAACGCCGCGACCAGGGACGGGGGCACGCGGCGCGCCGGCGGGAGCCTGGTCAGCACCGAGTAGGACTCAACCACCACGTGATCGACCAACGCGTCCACGCGGCCGAGCGCACGAGCGGCAAGAAGATGATCCTCGTGCCACCGGGCGAACGCCGCCACGATCACCGAGGTATCGCAGGTGATCACCGACGAGTGCGCTCCAGCAGGTCACGAACCTGGTCGGCGGTGAGGGTGGCCTCGGCGGCGTCCTCGGGAAGTTCCGCCGCGAGAAAGCCATCCCGTTCGGCAAGCGTCATCGGCGGCGCGACCGGCTCGATCTCGATCCGCCCATCGCGCTCGATGATCTCGATCTCCTGGCCGGGCTCCAGTGACGCGGCGCGGCGCAGCTGCTTGGGAATCACCACGCGCCCGGCCGCGTCAATGGTAGTTCTCATGGCAGAAATCTACCATCACGGGTGGTCGGGCGGCGGCAGATGCAGCAGGTCGCGGGTGGTGGGGTCGACTTCGGCGCCGGCGGCGGCGGAGTGGCGAAGGCCGTTGTAGAGCAGGTCCCAGAGCGCGGGGTTGGCCTCGACCAGGCCCAGCGGGAGCTCCAGGAACGTCTTGTCCGGGGCGATGATCTGCAGCAGCGCCGACGGGCCCGGGCGGCCGAAGATCCGGATGCGGGTCAGGTCGTAGGTGGAGACGAGCTTGTCCTTGTCCTCGGCGTCGCCGGCCCAGGTCGCGCCGGCGTAGACGGTGTGGGTGCGGCGGACCAGGAACGCGGTGCCGGTGCCGAGCAGGAAGGCCACGGACATGATCACGTACGGCACCGGGTCGGTGACCAGCTCGGGCGAGCCCCACATCACCAGCGCCGTGCCGCCGCCCAGGATGAGCGCGGTGTAGAGGGCGTAGGTGGCGATCGAGCGCAGCGGGCGCCGGCGCCGGGCCTCGGCCAGCTCGAGCATCGGCTCGGGCCGGTGGAACCAGTGCTGCTCGCGGGCCGGGCGGAAGCTTTCGGTGCGGCGGCCGCGTTCGGCGTGCCCGGCCCAGGCCCCGGCGACGGTGGGCGCGCGCGGCGGGCGGGGCTCACCGGTGTCCGGGTCGGGCCGGGGCGGGAGCGGGGTCAACTGGCTCCTTCGCTGGTCAGAACAGGGACTTGAAGAAGTTCCCGACGGCCTTGGCGCCGTCGCCGATCTTGTTGCCGACCCACACGGCGCCGTCGGCGATCTTGTTCGGGATGTCGGTCTGGGTCAGCACGTAGGAGACGCCGGCCCCGACCAGGATGCCCGCGCCGACCGCCCAGCCCGCGCCCGGGACCGCCAACGCCGCGACCCCCGCCTGCGCCAGGCCGGCCGCTCCGGCGCTGATGGCGATCGAGCTGCCGGTCTTGACCACCGCGTGCGGCACCGACTCGCCCTTCTTGACGCTGTCCACCACGTCCCACACGCCGAACGCGACGGTGGCCAGCCCGCCGACCTTGGTCAGCCCGCGCCGGGCCAGCTCCAGCTTGTTGTCGCCGCCGAAGTGGGCGTCGCGCAGCGCCGGCACCATGTTCCTGGCCGGGTGCTGGCCGGCCAGGCCTGGCCGGTTCATGTGGTCGAACGCCGACTGCGCCATGAACTTCTGCACCATCGTCGGCACGTTGCCCAGCGGGCGCTTGAGCCGCTCCGCCAGCGGGGTGCCCTTCGCGTGCGGCGAGGTGATGTCCTTGAGCTGGTCGGACAGGCCCTTGTACTTGGCCTCCAGCGCCCGCTCCTTCGCCGCGGTCGCCCGGTCGCCGCGCGCCTCGGCGGCGGCCGCCCGCTCGCCGTGGCGCTTGGCGGCGTCACCGAACGTCCCCTGCGCGCGCTTGAAGTTCTTCAGCCCGTTCGTTCCCAGGCTGGCCAGGAAGCGCGGGTTGGTGACGATGTCCTGGAAGGTCTTCTCCCGCTTGTCGGCGTTGTTGTTGTCGCCGTGGTGGCCGTCGCCGACGTTGTTGTTGCCGCGGTTGTCGTTGCCGATGTTGTCGTCGCCGTGGTTCCCGTTGCCGATGTTCCGGTTGCCGTGGTTGCCGTTGCCGATGTTGTCGTCGCCGTGGTTGTCGTTGCCCTGGTTCCGGTTGCCGTGGTTGCGGTCCCCGACGTTGTCGTCGCCGACGTTGTC
>NZ_JIAI01000038.1 GCF_000620785.1 Actinospineispora acaciae DSM 45401
CCCGCCGCGGCCGACTGGCTCGTCACGGTCGACCCGAGCGGCCAGCGGATCGAGCTCCAACCGGAACGGGCGCGAGCGGCGCTCTAGGCGGCGGGCGTCGGGGACGCTGAGTACGTCTTCGGTGAGGTCAGGCCCGCCCACAAGGCGCGACGGGCGAGACTCGCGCGTGAGTCCCGCCAGTCGGTGACTATCGTCGTTTGCCGGAAAGGCAGGAAACGCATTCCTGCTTCCAACTGTGTGCGTCAAATCCGATATGCGCCTTGCTGTCATGGAGCATGACAGGCGCCCTGAGGCCGACGCTAGTACAGTCTTCGCTCTCGTACAGATAGCCCTCGAAATTGGAATTATTCTGGTACGCATCTGCCTTTTTCCCAAATCTCGTCAGGTTATAGCAATTCCCCTGCCCTATGTCGGTCATTTCCACAAGTTCGCCACCGTACTCTGCGTCCGGCCACAGGCATACCACGTTCGGGTCTGTGCAGAGCGGCGCACCGCCGACCCTTTCTCTCCAGCTGTGCGCGGTGAATCCAATGTCCGGGTTGCTGGAGTCCTGGAGGACATTCAGTGCCCGCCCGCCACAATTTTGACCCTCAAAAAGGACACCCTCTATACTGTGATTCCAGTAGGATCTTATCTCCCCTGGGCGAAGATTTATACACTGCCCCCAAGAACCCGGAAGGACGACATCACCATAGCCCTGCCAGTTCGCCTGCGGGAAACCGCACAACACATCATATGCTTCGCCGGGTCCCGAACAGTAAACTGGATCCGGCGCCACTCCCCGATGAGCCATCATCTCGATCCCGGTGCGCGGAGAAGTCGAGGCCGCGAGGGGCGGCTGGACAACTGTGACCATGGCCACCAACACCGCGGCAACCGAAGCCATCAGCAAGTATGTGCGCAAGGAGAACCCTTTCTCCGCGGTGTCTCGTGGCCGAGCACGGTGGGTGGCCGATACGGGTGCCCACACGGGGCCACGAGGCACCGACATCGACACTATTGTTGATATAGCGCGGTTCGAGCACCAATATGGTCGATCTCGGCGCCCCTTCCTGGCCGATGCCGAGGCGCGCGGTCACGAACGGTACTACTAGCGGTCACTCCAGAACACGATCTCGTACTGCATCTTCCCTTTCCAGGGAAGGTTGAACGATTTGAACGGAACTGTTATCCGCTCGCCGTTCCAGTCGATGGTACAGTCGTTGGTGATGTTATCCAGACGGGAATGATCGATATACAGGTAACATGTTGTCTTCACTATCTGTCCCGCCGTACCGTCCAGGTTATTCTCCGGATGTCGCGTCAGGATAATCGCCGGGTCGTTCCCATGAAGGATAGAGGAAGAGAACATGAAGCGGCCCGCCTCCTCCAGCGTCACCGTGGAGTCGATATCTATCCTGTATCTGTCCGGCGTCGGCGGCACGTCAATCTCTTTGGTGTCAACCACGTGATATTTGAGGCCGTTCGGTTTCACCGGGCCCGACGTCGCCGTGGGATGAGACTCGACCGGAACGCTGGCGCTCGCGGTGCTCGGAACGGCGAGGAGGAGGCTGACCGCGCAGACCAAGGGTATCGAGGCTCGCTGACAGATCTGGAGTGGTCGGCGCACAGAAGTTCCTCTCGGGGCAAGGCGTGGGTCGAGAATGGGCGCCACAAGGTCTAGCGGCACTTGTCGCCTTGGCCCTTTGCCGGGGAGCGTCTCGGTCCAAGGCAATCTTGAGCTAAGCTATTTTTAGGTTTTTCCGTCGCGCTTCCGTCGCACTTCCGGTACCACCATGTCATCGGCGATTTCGGTATCATGCGTACCCTTTTGCCTCAACCGTCGCTCGCTTTGCGGCCCGGCCGCAGCAGCGCGACCAGGTCGTCGAGGCGCGCGGTGACCAGCACGCACACTGCGGCCACGACGGCAACGAGCGCGACGCCGGCCGGCTCGTAGCCTCGGTCGCCACCAGCGGTCAGGCCGCCGACCAGCCCGACGGCGGCGACCGCGACCAGGACCAGGTTGCGCACCATCTGGTGGCCGCCCACCGGGGCGCTGCCCGCGCCGAAGCACCGGCACGGCGTGCGGGTCCCTCGGCGGATCGCGCCCGCGAGCACCACGCTGAAGCAGCACAACAGCGCGGCGGCCACGACAAACCCCACCCACACCAGCCCGGGCAGGGCCAACGCGACGACCACGGCACCCTCGCCGGCCACGGTCAGCGGTGCGAGCACACGAGCCGACCGGGTCTGGACCGCGAGCAGCGCGGCGGTCGCGGCCACGAACGACCGGAACGCGCGCCGGCCCCCCAGCTTGCCGGCCAGCGACACCAGGAAGACGCCGGCGAGCAGCGTTCGGCTGCCCAGCACCACGTAGGTCACGTCAGCCGGCCAGGGCGGCGAGCGAATGCCTCGCCTCGACCACCGTGTCGGCCTCGTCGACTTGCACCAGCGTCGGAAACGATCGCACCCCGAGCGCCTCGGCCACGGCCTGGCTGGTGGGGTCCACCAGCACCGTCGGGGAGTCGCCGAGCGCATCCAGGATGGCCGCCCGGTCCGGTTCGCTCGCCGATTCCAGCACCACGAACGCCATCCGGCCCTCATCGGGATGTCGGGCGAACTCCGCGGCCAGTTCCCGGCACGGCCCGCAGCTCGCGGAGAAGAACCCCACCAGCCGACCGGTGGCCTCGGACACCGCCTCGCCGCGGGTGCTGGTGCCGGTGAACGCCGGCATGGTCCGGCCGATCAGCGCGTCCGGGCCCGGGGACCCGAACGGACCGCCGCCGGCCAGCCGTTCCTCGTGATCGCGCAGCCGGCGGAGGATCGCGAAGGTGAGCAGGAGGTTGCCGAGGCACAGCACCGTCGACACGATGACGGCGGCAACGAGGAACAGCATGACACCCCTCAGGACTCCGGATTTGGGACGTGCACGGATCAGTCGGCCACCAGGTCGGGTTGGTAGCCGGCGGCCTGCAGCTCGAACAGCTCCGCATAGCGGCCGCGGGCCTTCATCAGCTCGCCGTGACCGCCCCGCTCCACGATCCGGCCGCCGTCGAGGACCACGATCTGGTCGGCGTCGCGGACCGCGCCGAGCCGGTGCGAGATGAGGATGCTGGTGCGTCCGGACCGGTGCTCGCGCAGCGTGGTGTGCACCTCGTGCTCGGCGACCGCGTCCAGCCCCGAGCTCGGCTCGTCCAGGATCAGCAGGTCGCGCTGGTCGCGCAGGAACGCCCTGGCCAGGGCGAGCCGCTGCCACTGGCCGCCGGAGAGCACGACGCCGGTCTCCGGGTCCTCCTTGTCGCGTTCGGAGACGTACATCCGGCTGAGCATCGTGTCGTAGCCGTGGGGCAGCGCGGCCAGCGTGTCGTGGATGCCGGCGAGGCGGGCGGCCGCGACGACGCGCTCCCGGTCGGCCAGCAGGTCGGTGTCGCCGAGCGCGACGTTCTCCGTCGCGGTCAGGTCGTAGTGCATGAAGTCCTGGAACACCGCGCCGAGCCGCCGGCGCAGCGCCGCGATGTCCATCTCGCGCAGGTCGACGCCGTCCCAGAGGATGGCCCCCCGGCTCGGGTCGTAGAGCCGGCAGAGCAGCTTGATCACCGTCGACTTCCCCGCGCCGTTGCGGCCCACCAGCGCCGTGGCCTGCCCCGCCGGCACGAACAGGTCGACCCCGCGAAGCACCCACGGATGCCGCTCGGAGTAGCGGAACCACACGTCGCGCAGCTCGATCCCGCGCCGCAGCGGCGGCGCCGCGACCGGGGTGGCCGCCACGCTCAGGTCCGGCTCGGCCCTGGCCACCGCCACGTAGTGTTCGAACATCAACAACTGCTGGTAGGTGCCGGCCAACGCCACGGTGAGCTGCGTCAACGCCGACTGCACCCCGGCCACCGCGGCCACCAGCATCGTCACGTCGCCGGCGGTGATCGTTCCCTGGTGCGCCTGCACGATCGCCCACACCAGCCCGCCGCCGGCCACGCCGGCCGACAGCAACGCCAGCCCGCCCTGGGTGAACAGGTCGCGCAGGTCCTGCCGGCGCCGCGCCGCGTCGGCGGTCCGCCGCTCGGTGAGCATGCGCTCGCGCAGGAACCGACCGGCCCCGAACAGCCGGATCTCCTTCGCCGCCTGCACGTCGGTGAGCAGGGTGCCGAAGAAGAACTCCCGCCGCTCGGCGGGCCCGATCGTCCACATCATGCCGGCCCGCTCGCGCGAGAGCCGCAGCTGCGCGACCAACGCGGGGATCGCCGCGGCCAGCACGACCACGGCCAGCGCCGGCCTGATGATCACCAAGGAGCCGAGGAAGCCGACCGCGGTGACGGTGCCGCCGGCCAGCGAGATCCCGGCGTCCACCACCGCCTTCGGCGCCTGCGCCGCGGACTGCTTGCCTATCCGCATCCGGTCCAGGAACACCGGGTCCTCGAACCGGGCCAGGCCGTGGAACCCGTCCACCGCGCGGTAGAGCAACTCCTGGCTGCGCAGCGCGATCGCCCGGGCGGCCTCCTGGCTGACGAACGTGCTCACCCTGGGCAGCAGCGCCAGCAGCAGGCCGGCGACCACCAACCCACCGGCCAGCCAGAGCAGCCGCTCCAGCGACGCCGGCGCCGTGCCGGTGAGAGCGTCGACCACCAGCTTGGTCAGCCAGGCAACCAGCACCGGCAGCGCGGCCGTGCCCAACGCCAGCAACCCGGTACCCACCACCGCGACCGGCGCCGCCGACCAGGCCAGCCGCACCGCCTCCCGCGCCGTGCGCGACAGCGTCAGCCCGGCCTCGGCCCAACGACGCACCGTCACCCCCATCGGTCCCTGACCGCTCAGGACGGCATGCTCGCCGACATGCGGCACAGGTATGTTCCGACCAGCCCGGCGGCGGGATACGGTCCCCAGTCTCGGGAGTCACGGCCTCGGGGGTTATCGCCCAGGACGACGACCGTGCCGACCGGCACCCGGTGATGGCTATCGAGCCTCGGGATGCGCGGAGCTCGCTGGCCGGGAAGCGCGGCGACGCGTTTGATATGCCATTCGGACCGTGGGTATCCGGCGGACGGCATGGCCGGGGGTTTGAGGACGGCGATGTCGCCGTACCGTAGATCGGCCGGTTTACGTCTGCGGACGAGGATCCGATCCCCGTCGTACAAGGTGGGCTCCATACTGTCGCCGATGACACGCACCATCACCAACATGCGCCGAGCCGCGACCGCCACACCCGTGACTACGGCGACCGCTAGCAAGACCGCGGCGCTTCCGCTCACAAGATCAACTCGGGTCGCAGGCAGCCCCCTCCTCCCACCAATCGCCGCACCGCAGCTCACCGTTGCAAAGTTGACAGAAGGCGCACCTCCGGTGGCCTGTTGGCCCGCACCAGCATTCCTTCTCGGCAGGCGTACATACTTGCGCATGCGCATCGAGTCGCGGCACCAATTTGGTCAATAACCTGTCACTCAAAGAGCGTAGCTGGTCGAGTGCGCGCACCTTCGCCTCCATCAACTGACATGCTGGAAATTCGCGCCAATGCCTCACCGTGGCCGTTGGCGGTGATACTGTAGCCGCTGGTCATCACCGCGACAAGACACGCACACCCGACGCACCTTGCTTTCACTTAAGTCACCCTTAGTGATCTCTTACTTGTTGCCAATCCCGGCTAGTAGTAGTCGACATCCCTCTCGGGGCTGCGTAGGTACTGACCGCATCGGATGCTGGAATTTCGTCGACTCGAAGTATGCGCCCGCCGTCAACGCGCCACCTGAGATCATTGATACCACGGCGGTCCAGCCCGATCGCATTTCTTCAAACTTTCCTAGCGAACTTAATCTCACGGTTAAGGCTCATGCGGGGCGCCGCCATGGCGCGGTAGGGTTATCCGTTGACAATCGGCGACATAACCTAGTCGACCTCTTCCGATGACTTAGGAAGCGACACTCAAATGATTGACACCAAGATGGCCTCTTCCCTAAAGCCAATCCTGCGAACCCTGATAGACAAGATCCCTGGTGTTAATCGAGCGATTGTGCACACCAAGAAAGGCTTCCCCATCGTCACCTTACCTTCGTGTTCCTTCTTCCGCACGTCGCTCACCACATTCACGGTGCCCGAGCTGCTTCGCACCGCCGACGAGTTCAACCAGACGATGAAAATTCGAGGCTTCACCTGCACTGTCATACAGTTGCGCGGGCGAACGCTTTTGGCTATCCCAGTCAGCGACGAGCTGATCTTGACTCTCGACGTGCAGACGAACGTCCGCCTACGCCAGGTTGCTTCTCATCTTGCTGGCTACGTCGGCCACATCTCCCAGGTCGCGGCGAGCCGGTAGCCCTCAGTCGTGGTGGCCTTGCTGGCCGTGGGTCACGGGGGTCGCGTCGGGGCGGGTCCACTGTGGGGTGGGGCGGCTGGTCGGGCCCCAGGTGGGGTTGCCGTCCGCGTCGGTGCTCCAGTACCAGCAGATCCCCGTGCCTCGGCTGCCGAGCGGTGCATCGGTCTGGGGGGCTTCGGGCCAGCCTTCGGGGTTGTCCTGCCATGCCTCGCGGCGGCCGTAGGGGGTCATGTCCAGCAGGGCGAGGGAGCTGTTGACCGGCTCGTTGCCCCGGCTGGTCGTGGCGTAGGTGAAGAACGTGCGGTCGCCGTCGCGCAGGAAGCAGGTGACCGAGCCCATGTCGTTGCCGAGCGGCGCGTCCAGGTCGCGCACCGAGTACCAGGGCTCGGTGTAGCCCATGAACTCGACATAGGGGGCCACCTCGTCCCACCGGCCCGCGGTCAGGAAGGCGAACGACACACCGCGAGCGTTGAGGTAGACGGCGTCCTTGATGCTCCAGGCCGTGGTGGTGCAGCCCGGGCACTGCCCCTGGTGCGGCGCGCCGTCGGTCCACATGTGCTTGTAGACCACCAGCTCGTCACGGCCCTGGAACAGGTCCAGGAACGGGACCGGCCCGTCGGCCCCGACGACTTCGACGGTCCCATCGAACTCCACCATCGGCAGCCGGCGGCGGGCCGCGGCGAGGGCGTCGCCCGCGCGGGTGTGGGCCTTCTCACGGACCAGCAGCTCGTCCCGAGCGGCCTGCCAGGTCGCCATGTCAACGACGGGCGGGCGGCCGGTCAGCGCGGTGTTGGTGGCCATGGTGTCCTCCGTGGGTTGATGGAGCGGGGTGCGTTGATCCCTCACCGTGGCGTCGAACGCGAGCGACCCCGATCGACAGGTCCGGCGAAAAATCCGCGCGGGGGGGCGGGTTGGCGGCGCGTGACGGGTTGTTGCGAATTCAGATCAGGCCCGCTCGGGGCGTGGCATGCAGGTGAGGTCGAGCTACACGACGGCGACCCACCGTTGAACCGCCGGCCCGGTGGTGCTCGCGAGATCAAGATTAAGATCTTGCAACGCCTACCTAAGATAAGTGCACCACTTCGGTCGTGGTTCTCGTTGGCTTCCGCCATCGGGGTGGGCGCGGGCGCGAGAGCTGGGGGTTCGGCGTGTCGGACGGTGACGCCGAGGAGACTCGGCCGTGCTATCGGTTGCTCGGCCCGGTGACGGTTCACCGGGACGACGAAGAGCTGCCGATCTTCGCTCCGAAGCTGTTGGCGGTCTTGGCGGTGCTACTGCTCCAGGCGAACCGCGTGGTCACCTCGGAGCAGTTGTTCTCGCTGGTCTGGGGCAACCACCCGCCGCGCAGCGTGCGCGGCCGGCTGCAGGTTCACGTCTCCGAGCTGCGTGCACTACTCGGAACCGATGTGATCACACGGGTGGGCAACGGCTACAAGATCAATGTCGCCCCCGGCGAGCTGGACCTGCAGGTCTTCACCGATGCGGTCGCGCAGGCGCAGAACGAGCTGCGCGCGGGCAAGGCGTGCGAGGCCGCCCGGCGGCTCCGCTCCGCGCTGGCGCTGTGGCGCGGTCCGGCGTTGAGCTCGGTCGCCGAAACGCTGATCCAGCATGAGCGCCCCGGGCTCGAGGATCGCCGCCTCAGCGCGCTCGAAGAGCTCTTCGACGCCGAGCTCGCGGCCGGAAACCATCCCGAGATCGTCGACCAGCTCCGCCGGGCCGTGGCCAACAACCCGTTCCGGGAGAAGCTGACCGCCCAGCTGATGCTCGCGTTGCACCGGAGCGACCGCCGCACAGAAGCGCTCGAGGTCTACACCGACACCCACCGCAGGCTGGTCGACGAACTCGGCATCGAACCAGGCCAACGGTTACGGGACACTCATATGCGGGTTCTCCAGGGCGATCCGACCTCCGCCGGGGCAGAGAACGAGGGGGACTCGCCCTCCGACGTCGGCGACCCGGAACCGTCGCGCACCGCCTGCCTTCCCCGAGACATCCAGGGCTTCGCCGGCCGAGAGGACGTGTTGGCCATCCTGGACGCGCGGCTGACGGCCGGTGACGGGAGCTGTGTGATCAGCGGCATCGCCGGCGTCGGCAAGACCGCGCTGGCCGTGCACTGGGCACACACCGTGCGCGAGCATTTCCCCGACGGACAGCTCTACCTCAACCTACGCGGCTTCGACCAGGAACATGGGCCGGTCGCCCCGGTCAGTGCCATGGGCACCCTGCTCAGCTCGCTCGGCGTAGCTCCCCGCCGGATCCCGGAGACGCTCGCGGGCCGTACCGCGCTGTACCGGTCGATGCTGGCCGACCGCCGCGTTCTGGTGCTGCTCGACAACGCTCGCGATACGGCGCAGGTAGTGCCGCTGTTACCGCCGTCGGGGTCTGTGCTGGTCACCAGCCGGTCCCGGCTCGGCGATCTCACCGCACGAGTTGGCGCCCACGTCATATCGCTGCCTGTCTTGACCGACAAGGAGTCCTACGCGCTGCTCGCCGCCGTGCTCGGGGCGGAGGCCGCCGAGCCAGAGCGCGGCGCCGAGCTCGTCAGGCTGTGCGCCGGGCTGCCGCTCGCGTTGCGTATCGCCTCGGCGAACATCCTCACCAATCCCACGGCCAGCATCTCCTCGGTGACCACCGAGCTGACCACCGGTGGCCCGTTCGCGGCTCTGACCACGGACGGGACCGAGCAGTCCGCTGTTCGCTCGGCGTTCTCCGCGTCCTATCGAGCGCTGGAGCCCGAACATCAGCGCATCTTCCGCCTGCTAGGGCTCGTCCCCGGGCCCGACTTCACCGCCGAGGCGGCGGCGGCGCTCGCCGACATCCCGCTCCTGGAGGCCGATCGCGGTCTTCGTGCCCTGGCCGCCTGCAGCGTGATCGAGCAACACGCCGGCCGTCGCTACCGGTTCCACGACCTCATCCGGCTCTACGCGCTCGAGGAGGCACGCTCCGATCCGGAACGGGGCCCCGCGTGGGTCAGGCTGGTCGGCTACTACCTCCGCAGCGCGAAGGCGACCGCCGAACACTACAGCGCGGGCACGCTTCGGTTGCCCCGAGAAACTCCCGCCCACCCGGCACACACCCATACCGAGCATCTAGGGACCTGCTTGACGGACGTGGAGGTCCCCAACGTCACCGCGGCGGCGATCCTCGCGGCGAAGGACGGCCCATACCCGGCGGCCTGGCTGCTTACCGACTGCCTGCGGACCTACCACCACCGCACCGGCCGGCGCGCGGAGTGGTTGGAGATCGCTCCGGTCCTCCTGGACGCGGCCCGGCGCCACGACGAGTCCGACGTGCAGGCCCTGCTGCACCACAGCATCGGCACGTGCTTCTTCCGCGCCGGGCAACGAGACAAAAGCCTGCATCACGTGAACGAGGCCATCCGGCTCGCCCAGGCCTGCCGGTGGGGCGAGTGCGAGGCCGCGTCGCTCGCCGATCTCGGCATCGCCCTCGGGTGGATCGGCCGCCCGGCCGAGGCGGTCACCCACATCCAGCGGGCGCTGACCCTGTTCTCCGAGCTGGGCTTGATCATGGGCGAGAGCCGGGCGCAGAAGTACCTCGGCCTGCAGTATCACTTCCTCGGCAAGCTGCGCCTCGCCGAGGAGCACTACCTGCGGGCGCTCGGCCTCGTCGGGCGACATGGCAATCGCTTCACTCACGCCGTTGACCTGCTGTACCTGGGCGCGGTCCGGACACCACTGGGCAAGCTCACCAAGGCCGAGAGCAATCTGCGACGAGCCGTGGACATGTTCCACGAGCTCGGTTCGTCGGGTGGTTCGGCGGTCGCCCACACCTGGCTCAGCCAGCTGTACTGGGAGGCCGGCGACCTCCCGAGGGCGCGCATGGAGGCCGAGCGGGCACGACAACGCAGCCGAGCGAGCGGCGGCAGGCTGGCCGAGGCACTGGCGTTGATCGCCGCCACGGACGCCGAGACGAGCTTGGGCGAGTACACGGCGGCCGAGGAACACCTCGCCTCCGCCATGGCAATCGTCGGAAGGGGCAACTTCATCGGCCACGAGGTCATGGCCCTGTGCGCCGCCGCCCGCCTCGCCGTTCGGCGCGGCAGCTACCCGGTTGCCGTCCTCCGGGCCAAGCAGGCACACGCCGCCGCGCACCGCCACAACTACCTGGCGTTGGAGGTACCCGCCCTGGTCGTGCTGACCGATGCCTACCTGCACATGGGTGAGAGCGAACAGGCCGTGAGTACCGGTAGGGAAGCCCTCGCCCTCGCCCGCGGTTGCGGCCTGGCCAACGACGAGCGTCGGCTCCAGGGCCTGCTCGAAGGCGACGGTCCTGGCACCGGGTGATGGTCGCCAGGTGAGCTGAACCAGACCCGCTTCACCGCTGGTGGTCGCTGGGTGAACGGGGTGCGGGCGGTCGGCCTGGTCCGTCGTCCACCAGCCGTTCGAGCATCGCTCGCAGCGGCCCGTTGTCGCCGCCGCGCGCGGCCCGGGAGGCAGCCCTGTTCGCTTCCGGGTCCATGCCCGCCCACCGCAGGACATGCCCGGCCTCTCGAGACAGCTGGGCCAGGAAGGCCCGCTGCGACCTACCGTTCCCCTCCCGAAACGGGTGCAGGAAGTTGATCTCGGTCAGCAGCGCGGTGAGCTTGTCCACGAATGCCGCCCGGTCCAGCCCTCGCAGATGCCCGTCCTCGGCGAGCCGGCCGAACACCCGCACGGCGGTCGAGACCAGGTCACCTGGGTCGCAGAACAGCGCACCGCCCTTGCCCATGGTGACCGTACGCAGCTGGCCGGCCCACTCGAACAGATCTCCGAAGATGACCTGGTGGAACCGTTGCAGATGGGCGAGGTCGTAGTCCCCCGGCAGCGGGTGACGCCACAGCTGGGCGATCCGCGCGCTGGTGAAGTCGGCCTCGACGCGGGCGAACTCGGCCGGGTCGGTGATGCCCAGGCGGTTGCGCAGGACTCCGGTTCGCAGGTCGAGGTAGGGGTCCCAGCTCACCGGGAATGGTGCAGCCGCACCCGTTCGATCATCTCGTCCGCGCTGATCTCACCGGCGTCGAAGAAACTCAGCAGTTCCTGGACATACGTGCTGGGCTCCAGCCCCTCGGCACGTACCGACGCCAACGCCTCAGCGGCGGCGCCGCGCTCGGCCGTCGCCCCACCGGCCTCGCCGGACCTCGCCCAGCCCAGGGTGGCCGTCCGGCTCGCATGGAGCTCCTCGGGCGAGAGGACCGCCGGTGCATCCATGCTGGCAGCGTACCGGAGCTCACCGCCCAACCGGCGATCCGTGCGCCTCGGCACCCGGGGCGGCGGCACCTCTCGCCCGATCACACGTGTCATATCGGATCCGATGGGGTATTCCGTCGGCGACTGGCGGCACTGACGCGGTCTAGTTTTCTTAAGTCTCGTGACTTCGTCGGGTGCGAGCGGTGATAGTCGTAGTGAGTCAAAAGCGCCGGGGGAAGTCATGGGCCGAAAGAGCGTGATGGTGGGCGTGTTTGCGTTCGGGTTGGCGGTGGTGGGAGCGCTGGGCGCGCTGTCGGCCAGCGCGGTCCCCGTCGACAATGCGAGCGGCCCGCACGGCAAGGACCAGGTGACCAGCGGCCAGGGCAACGACTGGCTGGCCGGCAACGAGTGGTCGCTCGCCCCGCTCGACGACAACCTGGCATAGCCGCCCGCCCTGGAGAGGACGCCGCACAGCTCCCATTCACGAGCTTGTGAGTGATGCGTTGTCGGCCCGGCGCTAGCTGAGCCGGTTAGGGCGTCAGCCTCCACCGCCCTGCTTCGGTCCGGTGCCCTGGACCTGAGCCTGGGGCAGCAGGATCTCCTG
>NZ_JIAI01000039.1 GCF_000620785.1 Actinospineispora acaciae DSM 45401
CCCGCCACACTGCGCACGGCACTGCGCGAGGTCACCCTTCCCCGCGTCGGCCCGCCCGAGGGCGACCAGCTGGCCCTGATATGGAACCTACGTCCTCTCGACACCCACGACCTGCTCTTTCACGCCGGCGCCACCCGCGGCTTCACGACCTTCATCGGCTTCAGCCCTCGCACCCACACCGGCCTGGCCGCGCTGACCAACACCACCCCCACGTTCGGCAACAAGTTCGTCCAAACCGCCTACCTGGAACTACGAACGCTGCGGGTCAGAGTGTGTTGAGGTCTATGGCGTCTGCGATGGCTTTCATGCCGGCATCGTTGGGGTGCATGTTGTCTCCGGAGTCGTAGGCGGGGAGCAGGGTGTCGGGGTTCGCCGGATTGCCCAGTATCCGGTCGATGTCGGCGACGGCGTCGTACTCGCCGCTGTCGCGGATCCATTGGTTCAGGGCTATGCGTGTCGCGTTGTTGGCTTCGGTGAAGTAGAGCGGATTGCCCCTGAACGGTGGGACGGTGGCACCGATGATCTTGATGCCGTGGGTGTGGGCGGCGTGGATCAGCGCCCGGTGGCCCTCGATGAGCCGGGCCGGGGTGACCGCCGGGGGTGCGGCGCAGCCGGTGTCTGTTCCGCCGAGACCGATGTCGTTGATTCCTTGGAGCACGATCACGGTACGTACTCCGGGTTGTTCGAGCAGGTCGCGGTTGACGCGGGTGGTGGCCTTCTCGCCGGCGAAGCATGGGTAGTCGGTGAGGACCATGTTCCCGTTGATGCCGGCGTTGAGCACGCCCATGGGTTTGCCCTCGGCGATGAGCCGGTCGGCGAGTAGGTCTGGGTAGCGGTGGTTGGAGTTCGGCGTCGACATGGATCCGTCGGTGAGGGAGTCGCCGAACGCGACCACGGCGTGGCCGGGCCGGTTGGGTTCGCCGGCCACGTCCACGCCGGTCAGGTAGTACCAGGAATGGCTGGTTTCGCCGGCGAACGCCGCCGCGTCCTGGTCGAGCAGGTGGTTGCCGTCGGCTCGGTAGGTGGTGGTGAACCCGGCCTGGTGGAAGGTGGCCGCCCCGGTCGGCTCGGCGAAGTAGGCGGTGACCGTCAACGTCTGCCCGGGCGCGACGGACAGGGGCACCGCGTCGGAGGCCGCGGTGACGCCTTCGGGGATCGTCGTGGATGGTGAGCCGGCGAACCTCAGCGCACGAACGGTGCCCGGTTGGACCGCCGCACCGTTGCCGGCCACCGCGATCGTCGCCCCGGCGATGCGCAGCGGCGTGGCGCCGTAGAGGTTGGACAGCCGGATGCGCACCTGTGAGCCCCCGGCGCTGACCCGGACCAGTTGCCGGACGGACTGTTCGGCGAACCCCGCGAGCGACCAGTTGGGGCCGAACCATTCGTTGCCCGGCATGGCCCGTTGCTGGGCGGCCGCCCAGGTACCCGACCAGGCCGGTCCGGCGCCGGCGCCGTCATGGGCGGGCGTGCGGGACGACGCCGCGCAGCCGGACAGGGCGGCCAGCGCCACCACCGTCGCGGCGCCGGCCGCGACCGCACGGCGCAATGACCACTTCATGACGAAGTTGTGTGGCTGAAGATCGTCAGTACCGAGCCGTCGGGGTCGCGCATCCACGCCACCCGCAGGCCCGAGGTGTCCGATGAGATGCCGTCGTCGTCGAGCTCGAACGGCAGCTCGTCACGACCGAGGAACCTGACCCCGCGTGACCGGAGCATCCGTACCGCGGCGCGGGCGTCCGCGACTCGGAAGCTGGCCAGCGGCCAACTGGCCGATCCCGCGTCCGTGAACCCGGCGAGCAGGTAGATCACCGTGTTGTCGTCGCCGTGGACAAGCCACCCGCCCGGTGTTTCCTCGCCGGTCAGGCCCAGCTTGCCTTCGTAGAAATCACGCGCCCGGTCGAGATCGGTCACGGCAATGACGGGTCCGACGTGCATGGCACTCCTCAGGTCCAAGGTCCGCGCAACCGCGTTGAATCTCCTTGGTCCAGACCGACCTGAACAGCGGATCTCATCGGCCTGTGTGCGTCCGTTGGGGCACCGGGCGGAACGCCATGACCTCAGGTGGTGAGAGCGATGACGGCGAGGTCGGGGTTGATGAGGTGGAGCGGTTCTGGGTGGGTGGTGACCACGGGCAGGTTCCATCGTTGGGCGCGCAGTGCGACGTGCCCGGCGGTGAGCAGGTCCGGTAGGCCCACCTCGGCGAGGGTGAGGCCGACCGCGGCGGCCTCGGCTTCGTCGAGTGGCTCGACGCGCGTGCCGGGGTAGTCCAGCAGCTCTTGCAGCCCGTCGCGTTCACGCTCCGTGCTGGTGCGCGCCCACGCCGCGGTCACCGCGATCGCCGGAGCCATCAGCATCGACAACCGGCTCACCGCGGTCCAGACGAAGGCGTGACAGTCAGGCGCGTTGCGCGTGTAGCCGGTGATCAACGGCTCGTCGAGGACGTAACCGGTTTGCGCGAGCGAGGTCACGCGGCGGGATTTCTCGACCCCGTGGCGTGATCGTCCAGAAGGGCGGACACCCTGGCCAAGGACTCAGGGTCAGGCCTGCCGAACCGGGCCTCGATCCGCTCGAGCATGGCGCCCCGGTCCGCCTCCGTCGGCAGGGTCGCGGCGAGCTCGCCGACCAGACCGCCGATGGTTGTGCCCTGTTCCTTGGCCAGCCGTGCCAGCCGTGCGTGGGTCTGATCGTCCACCTTGATCATCTTATAGGACACACGACCATGGTACACCGAAGTTTACCGACACCGAAGCGCCCGGGGTTGGCGCCGCGCTCGCCAAGATCCGCGCGTGGTTGCCGATCAGCTTGATCGCGGGTGCGCCGTGAAGACGTGCGCGACGGCTCCGCCGCTGAAGACGGTGGTGCTGCCCGGCTCGATGGTGAGCGGCGCGGGGAAGAGCCGCTCGCCCGCGCCCAGGACCACCGGGTGGACGAGCAGGCGATATTCGTCGATCAGGCCGGTCTCGACCAGTGCTCGGGCGAACCGGGATCCGCCGTGGGCAAGCAGGTACCCGTCGCGGTGTTCCTTCTTGAGCCGGGTGACGGCGTCGGCCAGGTCTCCGGCGACGATCGTCGTCCCGTCCCAGTCGGCGGAGGTGAGCGAGTCGGAGAACACGATCTTGGAGATCTCGTTCATCGGCTTGGCCAGCGGACTGGGTGAGCTGGGCCAGTGTGCGGCCATGTCCGCGTAGACGCCGGCACCCATCGACCAACTTTTCCCCCGTGGAAGACACCGCCGTCGCCCTTCGCGACCTCGGGGACACCCTGAACCGCGCAGGCCAGATACAGCAAGCCCGTGATTCCTGGCAGGAAGGCCTCACGATTCTTCGAGGAACTCCACGCCCCCGAAGCTGACGCGCTCCGCGCACGGCTGGGCGTCCGGGTGTGACACCCACCGTAGGCGCACCGTGTTGGCCGGTCGGCCAGCGTTGGACAGGTCGGTCAGGAAATCGGCGATGTGTCGCGCCAGCGGGTGAGCCGTTCCCAACTCGTCCGGGATCAGCTCCGGCTCGCGCTCACGGTCGCCGGCCTTGGCCAGCTGGTTGAGGTTCGTGGCCGCGCCGCTGGGTAGCCGGCGCACACCCATCAGCTCGGCGGCCAGGGCGCGGCGTTCCAGCACGCTGAACCGCCGGCCGTGCTCGGCGACCAGGCGGTGCGGCTGGGCGGGCTGTTCGCTGTCCGGTGAGGCGGTGGTGGACGGTGGCGGGATCGCGATCCCGGGGCAGCCTCCGATGAGCGCGACCGACACGGGATCCCCGGCCTGGGCGGATTCGGGTCCGATGACGAGCAGGCCTACTCGTCGGAGCCGGCCTGGACCACGCTGATGTGGGCGGCGGGATGCATCAGTGCAGATCTATCTTGAGTGGGTGGATGCCTGGCAGCTTTACCTCCTCGCCCGCGTATTCCGGCAGATCGCGCTACGCGCCACCGCGGATCCCGGCCAGCCACCCGCGTCGCTGAGCGTGCTGGCCATCGTCGAAGACGTCGCGCGTCACCCGGGCACCTCAATCAGCGATGTCACCCAGCGCACCCATCTGGCGCAAAGCCTGGTCTCCAAGACTGTCACCCAGCTGTCTGACGCTGGGGTGCTCACCTGTCAGCGAGACCCCTCCGACGGCCGTCGCACCCTGGTCAGCGTGGACCCCACCGCACACACCCGCGAGTTCGTGCCGCGCGGGGCACGCCCCATCGATCAAGCCATCCGCCAGACCCTGCCCGACATCACCGTCGAACAACTCAACCGCGTGCTCAACGCGCTAGACACACTCGCCGACCAGCTACTCGACAACCCGGCGAGCCAACACTCGGCCTCATTCGTTCCTGAGATCGGCTCGTGAGGATGATCGCGCGAGGAACGCTGTGATCGCGGCTACGAGCTCCGGGCTGGTGAGCGCGGTGACGTGGTTGCCTGGTACTCGGGTGAACCGCGCGCTGGGCAGCGTCGCGACGAGGGTGTCGAGGACATGACAGAGGGCCTGTGGGTCGCCGCCGGATTGTGTGATCCAACGCGCCAGCTCCTCGTCCGGTGACCCGGGCTCGATGACGCCCCGATGGGTGAGGGCGCTCAACACATGGCGGCGCCGGCCGGCGCGGCTGGTCGTGCGGTCGAGCGCGTCGAGTCCTTGGCCGGCCACGATCGCGTGAGCCGGCCCGACGCCTCGGACCAGCATCCGCGGCACGATCCGTGCGCCTAACGAGTAGCCGCCGAGGTCGTAGTCGTCGAGCCGGAGCCAATTGATCAACGCGAGCCCGTCGTCGGCCAGCACGTCGGGCGGGTAGGACCTGGGATCGTGCGGCCGCGCGCTGTCGCCGTGGCCACGCGGATCCGGAAGGATCACGCGGTATCCGTGCTCGGCGAGGGTCGCTACCGGGTCCCGGTGGATCCAGTGCAGGCCGGTGGACGTGAAGCCGGGCAACAGCACCAGGGGACGGCCCTCGCCCGTCTCGCGGTAGACCAGTTCCAGGCCATCGCGTCCGGGGAATCGATGTACGGGCGGGTCAGCCACGTCGCGGTGTCCTTGCCGTTTCTGGCCCCCGGCTGGAGTTGCGCGAGATGGGCACGGGCATCCACCCAGAAGATATATATCTGTAGTGATGTATCTTGTCAGATGGATTCCCGTTCCCGACGAGAGGATCGATCATGGACAGGACCGAAAACGCGGCCGGCGGCGTCCCACGTCGTCGGCGCCCGTGGAAGAAGATCCTCATCATTGCTCTGGCGGCCGCCGTGTCGTGGGGTGTCAAGATCGCGGTTTTCGGTGGGGTGGGCTACGCGCTCTTCAGCGCCCTCTTCCACTGAGGTTCGGCTCGCCGGTTAGTCCGGTGCGGCGGCCGGTGACACGCTTCTTGACGACAGCCCTAGACCTAGCGGGCCGCCCGCTAGGTCTAGCGGACCTCTAGCGGGCAATTCCGGCCCTGACCAGGTGTCTAGCACTCCTAGCGGGCCACGGGCACGACACTGGAAACCGGCTGAAACGACCGTTTATCGTAGTCACCACAAGAACCCGCTAGAGCCCGCCTGACCAGGGTTAACGCGCTAAACAAGGGGTTCGTGCTAAGCGCGAACCCCGACGCGAACCCACGGGCGAACCCGGACACGAACCGGGCGAACCGAGCCGCGCCGCCGGCGGGCCGGAGCTGGGCAAGGGTGACGGCAGGGTGACGGGGTTTCGTCTCCCGCTTCGGTTCGGCCTTCGCTTCGCCCTTCGGTTCGGACTTCGCCTGCCCGGCTCGGACGTTCAGCGCGTCCTGGCAGGTCAGACCCGGTAAACAGCACCCTCGTGCGACCCCGACAAATACAAGTATTTGCCGGACGCGCTTGTTGTTGACCGGCCTCGGAGCCGGCCGGCCTCCTACGGTTGCTCCAGCGGGCCCCGGCGCCCTTCGTGGTGCTACGGCACTCCCGGCATCGCACGGGCTGTGCAGATGGCGGGAATCGCCACTGGTGATCATGCCCGCCAGGGACGAGCAGAGGACGCCTTGTCCCGCTGCCTCGCCGACCCCGCCCAGCTGGGCCGGCTCACCGACCCGGCGGTGTGCCACGGCTGGGCCGGCCTGGTCGCTACGGTCTGGCACGCCGCCGCCGACGCCCGCTCACACACCCTCGCCGATCAGATGCCGAACCTGCTCGAAGCGCTGCTCGACCGCATCCTCATCGACAGCCCAGCGAACGCGCGGCCCGGTCTGGTCGAGGGCAGCGCCGGGATCGCGGCCACCCTGCACAGCCTCCTGACCGGAGTGCACGGCTGGCAGACCTGCCTGCTGATCGCCTAACGAGGGTCACGCGATGAACGAGATCACCGACCAGACCAACCCCGACCCCGTGTGGGGGCAGGTCAGCCTGTGGTGCGCGAACTGGCGGGCCGCCGAGCAGATGGCCACCACCCACCTCAGGCCACAACTCGCGCGGGCCGAAGACTCCGGGGAACTTGCTCGCTGGTGGTTCGTCCGCAAAGCCACCTGCTGGCGGGTGCGTTACCTGCCCCGGCCCGGCCGTGACGACCAGGCACGCGCCCACGTCGGACGGATCATGCGCGGACTGGCCGCCGAGGGCGCCGTCACCCGCTGGGCGCCAACCCTCTACGAGCCTGAGACCCGCGCCTTCGGCGGGCCGGCCGGCATGGATCTCGCCCACGAGCTGTTCCACGCCGACAGCCATCACCTGCTCAACCACCTGCACCGGCAGGGAGATCGGCATCGTGCCGAGCTGGGCGTGCTGCTGGCCTGCGAACTCATGCGCGGTGCCGGGCAGGACCACTACGAACAGGGCGACATCTGGGCACAGCTCGGCGCGCACCGGCCGGCCACCCGTCCACCCGTCGCCACCGAAATCGACAGCGTTCACCGGCTCCTCACCGGCCGCGCCACCAGCTCGCTGTGCGACCCGACCTGGCTCGCCGCGTTCCGGGACACCGGCGCGGCGCTGACCGATCTCGCGCACGAGGGCGGCCTGACACGCGGTCTACGCGCCGTGCTGACCCACCATGTTCTGTTCGCGTGGAACCGGGCGGGCATCTCCAGCCACACACAGGCGCTCTTGGCGCAGGCCGCCGCGGCGGCCGTCTTCGACCGCGAGCTCGACCCGCCGCGCGCGGTTGACGATCAGCCCGCCCACAACCGACACCGATAAGGTCAGCCGCGATGCCCACCACCGACACCGCCCGCGACGCCGAGCAGCTCCGAGCCGGGCTGGTCGACTACATCCGCGGCCGGGGCACCTTCCAGACCCAGGCGGTCGAGACGGCATTCGCGACCGTCCCCCGCCACCTGTTCCTGCCCGACGTGGACCTGGAAACCGCCTACGCGCCCCAGGTCGTGGTGACCAAGCGCGCCCCCGACGGCAGCGCGCTCTCCTCGGCGACGCACCCGAACATGGTCGCCTCCATGCTCGAGCAGCTCGCCGCACAACCCGGACACCGCGTCCTGGAGATCGGCGCGGCCACCGGCATCAACGCCGCCCTGCTCGCCGAACTGGTCGGCCCCACCGGCAGCGTCGTCACCATCGAGATCGACCAAGACCTCACCGACGGCGCCCGCGCCGCGCTGGACACCGCCGGATACCACCACGTCGAGGTGATCTGCGCGGACGGAAGCCTTGGCCACCCCGAACACGCGCCCTATGACCGGATCATCGTCACCGCCGGCGCCCCGGACATCCCCTCCACCTGGTGGGCACAGCTCGCCCCCGAGGGCCGCATCGTCGTGCCGCTCGAACTCCACGACAGCGGCCTGACCCGCTCCATCGCGTTCGACAAGACCAGCGCCGACCGCATGATCAGCGCCTCGGCCAACGTGTGCGGATTCGTCCCGCTACGGGGCGCCTACAACTGTGCCGAGCGGACTGTCCCACTCGGCGAGGACATCACGCTCCTCCTTGCCGTCGACGACGTCGCGTCCAACTCCCTGAGCCAGGCACTCACCTACCCGGCACACGAACAGTGGCCAGGCATCACGATCGATGACGACGACCCGGTCGAACACCTCGACCTCTGGCTCGTTACCACCGCCAGCAACTTCGCCCGGCTCTCCGTGCCATCACACGCACGTCCACGGGTTGATCCCGCGCTGCGCTGGGCCGGCGCCGCCCTCCACGACGGCAACGGCACCCTCGCCTACCTCGCCCTACGCCCGGCAGGCGAGCACACCGACGAACTCGGCGTCATCGTGCACGGCCCGGCCGCCACCTCCTTCGCCGCCCACACCGTCGAGTTGCTGCACCACTGGCGGAAGCAACGGCCCACCCAGCCCATCATCACCGCCCAACCCGTTGACACCCCTGCCGAGCAACGCCCGGTCGGAACCCACATCAACAAGACGGACACCACGTTCACCATCAACTGGTGAAGCTCCAGGACACAACCAGCGCTGCCCAGCACCCGGCCCTCGTCCAGCGGCGCCTTGAACGCGGCGGACGAGCACAGGAGTAGTGAATGCCGCTCACCAACCGCAGGTACGGCACCATCGCCGAAAAGTCCGACCGGGCCGCCGACGACGAGATCCGCGCCTGGCGGCGCAAACGCCGCACCCCGCCAGCGGCCACCACCACACCGCCCGCCCCAGCCCTCAACGGCACCCGAGACAGCCCAACCGACGAGATGCCCCGACCAATCCGCGCACGCATCACCGACAAGCCAACCCAGACGATCGAGACACTCGCCGAGCAGGCACGGCGGACACGGCTGCTCCAACAGCGTCGCCGACGCTCTGGCCCACCCGTGCTCACCCTGGCCTGCCCGAACTGCGGGCACGAACCCGCCACCCGACCCGAGGCCCTGCGCCAACGTGCGGACCTGGCGGTGGTCTGGCTCCACCAAGACACACCACGCGGGCCGATCACACGCCGCCAGTACTGCGCAAGCTGCCAGCCCCACAACACCCAAGCGGCCGTGTTCGAATGCGCCCGCTGCGGCGACGGCCCCATCCTCACCGGCACCCTGGCCACCCACATCAACTACCACGGCCCCCGCCAACTGCCCGCTGAACTGCGAACATGGCTAACCGGCCACGGCTGGCGACTCAGACCACAACCACTATGCCCACACGAGCAAGCTACGAATGGCGGCTCCTGACACGGTCCTTAACGACGGGCCGGATCGTGCCGTGCGGGGTGCCGGTGCTCGGTTCCCAGATGACGGTGTCTCCGTCACGTCGGACCGACATCCATAGAGATCCGCAGCCAGGCGTCCAGCAGGTGCAGACACCGATCATCACTGGTGTGGGATGCGCGGCGGGCACCAGGAGCCGGGCCTCGGGTGGCACGAGCTTGGCCGGATCGACCGGGTTGTAGCGGTACGGGTGCCTGCGTGGCGTGCCGTCCGGCAGCAGCAGAAGTTCTTCGCGTTCGAGGATGTCGACATCGTCGACCAGGAGTAGCGTCACAGGGTTGTTGTCGCGGACATCGGTGACGACGTCCAGCGTGTGCGGCCGAGTCATGCGACCGAGAGCAGGTCCGATCTACGTGAGAAGGACATGCAGCTGAGAAGTCTCGTCAGGGTGTCAGTGGGCGTTTCTCACTTCGTGTCAGTGATCGTTCACGTCGTGTCAGTTGGTGTGTGCGCTACAGGCGCTAGCTGGCACCACGTTGATGGCGTGAGCTGGTGATCGGGCGGGGTAGCTGGCCCTGGTTGTCGCCAGATCCCGACGCTGGTTGTCACGGCTATTGCAGTCCTCAAGGTCGCAGGAGGACTCACTCCGGTGGCGTCGTCGCTCTCCCCGCGGCGATGAGGAGTACAAAACACGGTGGCACAGCAAACAGAACCCACGGCGAAACATGGGCTTGGGCGTCAGCTTGGACGTAAGTGGCGGTGAAGATCGCTAGTGCAATGACGATCAGGAGTAGTGACCGCGCCGTGAGCAGCCGGGGGTGGCGTGTGTGTCGCACATACGCGGGCACCCGTTCGACTTGCTTTGCCCTTGTCGGTCCGGACACGTCAAGGGGGCCGTGTTGCTCGCCGACGTGCCTGCCGAGCGTCACCGACCTGTGTCGGGGCTCCACGCTGGGCATCGCTCTCCCTGCGGCGACGAGGAGCGCACTACCTGCCACAAAAGCGATCAGAGTCCACGGTGGCGCCTTGGTCTGGACGTAAGCGAAGCCGGCGATCGCAATCGTTCCGGTGGTCCAGAGCACCGACCACGCCGTGAGATGGAACCTCCCGGTGCGGGCGCCCGTGTGTCGCACACGCGCGGGCAGGCCCTCGAACAGCACGGTTTCGAGTTGTTCGGCGACGAAGAACCAGCGCCTGTGTCGGGGCAGCTCGTACATGTCGGCGGGCAGCTGGCGGCGGCGCACGTGCCCGGGCGGGTACAGCTTGACCAGCAGGCGCAGGGTGAGCCCGGGAAGGAAGCCGAACAGCACGACGACGCCGAAGAACCCGCTGAGCGCTTGCCAGGACGCCAGGTGCGTGGTCAGCTCGGTGATCTCGTTCACCGGGCGTACCCCCAGTTGAGGCCCGCGAACCGAGTCTCGGTCTCGGCCCGGGCGAGCGTCGCGCCGAGTTCGCGGCGGCCGTCGTCGGTCAGCTCGTAGTAGCGGCGCGGCGGCCGGTTCACCGCTTCGGCGCGGTCTTCCCAGCCGTCAGTGAGCCAGCCCTCGGCGAGCATCCGGTCCAGCAGCGGGTACAGCACCCCGGACCGAACCCCTGCCTCGCGGGACAGGTAGTAGCCCCAGAACCGCCGGTTCGGATCGACCATCATCACGATGGCAACCTTGACCAGCGGCTTCGTCCGACGCACGCCGGTAGTCTACATAGGGGTCGTTCCCGTAGTCTACATAGAGTTCGCCCAGCCAATATGGCACCGGGCGCTCGATGGACACGCGTGCCGATGGTCGGCCTTGCGGGAGTCGAGTCGACCCGGCTTTGTGCGACGATTTCCGAGGTGAGCAGCGAACCAGCGGCCACCACAGCCGTCGCTACCGATGCCGACGAGGTCGAACGCCATCCGTGTCCCGGTGTTGCCGGACAACCGTAGTTGTCTGGGAACGGATGTGGAGCGTGGCGACGCCCAGACGGCAGTTTGCTAACCAGGAACGTGGCGACGGTGGTGGGCGTGGTCAGCCGACCCACTGAACCATGAGGACGTGCACCCGCCGTTGGTCCTCCTCGACCAGATAGACCACCTGGCCGTAGGTGGCGAACGGTTGGACCCGCAGCGCCCCGTGCGGCTTGTCGCGGCGGTAGGGCTGTCCGGACCAGGGAGCGGTCTCCAACAGCACACGGACCTCGGCGTAGCCGGCCAGGGCTTCGCAAGGCAGGGCGTCGACGTCTGGCTGAGCGTTCTCGTCGGTAACGACGGTGGGTGTACGCCCTCGTGCTACAACCGGGCCTCGGTGACCGCGACCGGCTCGTCCGCCGGCGGCACGTGCCCGGTGAGCAGCTCGGCGGCCCGGCGCACCATCCGGCGGTGCCGGGCCGGGTCACGCGTGATCCACGCTCGGGTCCGCCAGTGCTCCACGGTGTCCAGCACGCCGGTCAGCTCCAGCGTCCGCCCGGCCTCCTCCAGCGCCGCGCGGTAGTCCTCGTCGAACCGCTCGCGGTACTCCGGCAACAGCGCGGCGCGCACCTCACGCGGCGTCGCGCCGGGCAGCGGCAACCGCGGCAGCGACTCGGAGCCGCGTGCGACGGGAGACGTCATGCCGAACACCATAGCCACCGCAGGGCCAGCGACGCAGCCGTCCGCGCCGCTGGAGGTTGCGCCTGCGATGGATCCGCCCCGGGAGTCAAGGGTGCGCTTGGGGTACTACTGCACCCTTGGCACCCCCGACGACACGCCGAAACCCGTCAGTCCTGACCTGACGTGA
>NZ_JIAI01000040.1 GCF_000620785.1 Actinospineispora acaciae DSM 45401
TGCAGCAGCTCAGTGTGGAGGGTCTGGTCAAGATCACCCCGAGGGTGGGGGTGTTCGTGCGCGAGATCAGCGTTCAGGAGATCACCGACGTCTACCAGATCAAGACGGCGCTGGAACCGCTGATGGCCTCCTGGGCCGCCGAGCGCGGCAGCGAAGAACAGCGCGCAGCATTCCACGAATCCCTCACCGACCTCGAACAAGCCGCACAAGACAACGACGTCCCCAGCTACGTCCGACTGCTCGAACAACGACGCGAGGCACTGCTCGCCATGGCCGCCAGCGACGGACTCCGCGACGCGCTCGGCGTCCTCGGCGGCCGCGTCCGGCTGCTGCGCTTTCGCAACCTCAGCCAGCCGGGACGCCTGTCCGAGTCGGCGGCCCAGCACCGCGCCGTGGCCGACGCCATCGCCGCCGGCGACCCCGAGGCCGCGTACCTCACCATGCAGATCCACATGCGCGACGCCAGCGCGCGGGTGCGGCTGCTGGTGCGGGCCTACGCCGCCCGGTCCACGGCGACCCCGACCTCTCCCGTCCGGCGCGGACGCCCGCGCGCGGCGAACACCGACCGTGATGCCCATCCTCCGAGAGGTAGCTGATGATCAACAAGGTGGTGGAGTCGGCCGCCAAGGCCGTGGCGGACATCGAGAGTGGCGCGATGATCGCCTTCGGCGGGTTCGTCGGGGTGCCCGGCGTCCCCAGCACGCTGATCAAGGCGATCAGCGAGCGGAACCTGCGCGACCTGACGATCATCGCCTGCGAGTCCGGCCGGGGCCGCGCGGGCTCGCAGAACTACGGCACCCGCAACCGCCGCGCCGGGCAGGTGACCATCCCGGAGCCGGAGGACGGCGTCTACCCGGTGGGGTACCTCGCCGAGCTGGGCCAGGTCCGCAAGGCGATCTCCACGTTCTCCGCGGGCGGGCCGCTGGAGGACGGCGTGCGCCGCGGCGACGTGGAGATCGAGCTGATCGGCCAGGGCAGCCTCATGGAGCGGCTGCGCTGCGGGCGGGCCGGGATCGCCGCGTTCTACACGCCGGTCGGGGCCGGCACGAAGATCGGCATCGGCAAGGACGTCCGGCACTTCGACGGCGTGCCGCACATCCTGGAGACCGCGCTGCACCCGGACTTCGCGATCGTCGCCGCCCACCAGGCCGACCGGTTCGGGAACCTGGTCTACCGGCACGGCGCGCGCACCACGAACCCGGTGGTGGCCGGCAGCGCGAAGGTCACGATCGCCGAGGTCGAGGAGATCGTGGACTACCTCGACCCGAACCACATCGTCACGCCGGGGCCGTATGTGGACCGCATCGTGCGCAGCTCGGAAAGCCTGATGGTGAGGGGACGCGACAAGTGACGACGACAGCTAGAGCGGCCTCGCTGAGCCGCACCGGCATCGCCCTGCGGATCACGCAGGACTTCAGGGACGGCGAGGTGATCAACCTCGGGGTCGGCATCCCGATGATGTGCAGCCTGTTCATCCGCGACGAGGACGACATCCTGCTGCACAGCGAGCACGGCGTGCTGGGCCACGGCCGGATGGCGCGCACCCAGGACGAGGTCGACCCGTCGCTGGCCACGGCGGGGCGCCAGCCGGTGATCCCGCGACCGGGGATGGTCGTCATGGACCACGCCGAGTCGTTCGCGCTGATCAGGGGCGGTCACCTGGACGCCACGATCCTCGGCGCCTTCCAGGTCGCGGTGAACGGCGACCTGGCCAACTTCTGGCTGCCCGGCGCGGTGGCCGGCGCCATCGGCGGCGCGCAGGACCTGGCGTTCCGGGCGCGGCGGGTGGTCGTCGCCCTGCAGCTGCTGCCCAGGCCCCGGCGGCTGGTGAACCGGCTGGAGCTGGAGATGACCGCCCCGAGATGCGTGTCGCGGCTGGTCACCGACGTGGGCGTGATCGACCTGGAGCACGGCAGGGCGGTGGTGCGCGAGCTGGTGCCGGGCTGGAGCCTGCACGACGCCCAGAAGCTCACCGAGGTCGAGCTGGTGGCCGCGCCGGAGGGGATCGCCGAGGTGGTCCTGGACTCCGACCGCGACGACCTGTGGAACGCCGGGTAACCGATGGCCGGGCAGCCGTACGTGCAGACGGTCCGGGGGCCGGTGCCGGCCTCCGAGCTGGGCCGTGTGCTGCCGCACGAGCACGTGGTCTGCGACCTGGTCAAGGCCGAGGATCCCACGCTGGACGCCTCCGAGGACGCGGTCGCGGACCTCCAGGCGTTCCGGGCGGCCGGCGGCGCCAGCTTGATCGACTGCACCAGCGGCGGGCTGGGCCGCAACCCCGGCCTGCTGCGCGCGGTGTCCGAGCAGACCGGCGTGCACATCGTGATGGGCTGCGGCTGGTACCGCGAGTCCTTCTACGCCGAGGACATGAACAAGGTCGGCGTGAACGAGCTGACCGAACGGCTGCTCGCCGACATCGCCACCGGCGTGCACGGCATCCGCCCCGGCGTGATCGGCGAGATCGGCGCCGACCACTCCTGGCTGTCCTGCGCCGAGGAGCGGGTGCTGCGCGCCTGCGCGCGGGCGCAGCGGGAGACCGGCCTGGGCCTGGTGCTGCACGCGGTCAAGTGCGACGTGTCCCGCTGGCAGCTCGACGTGCTGGAGGAGGAGGGCGTCGACCTGCGCCGGGTGGCCGTGGCGCACCTGGACATGTACCCCTACCTGGACTACCACGAGCAGGTCGCCCGCCGGGGGGCGATGGTCAGCTACGACCGCAACGGCCCGCGCAACCCGTTCCAACAGCGGCGGCGCATCCGCCACATCGTGGAGATGGTCGAGCGCGGCTGGGCGTCGCGGCTGCTGCTGTCCCACGACGTGTGCCTGCCCGGCGACCGCGCCCGCGCCGGCGGGCCCGGGTTCGCCTACCTGCTCACCCACGTCGTCCCCGACCTGCGCGCGGCCGGCGTCCCCGATCCCGTCATCGACTCGATCCTCACCGACAACCCCGTCCGGCTGCTCGTCGGAGAGAAGGAGCGTTCCGCATGGCCGTCGTCCTCACCAGCGGTGATGACCGCGTCCGCGTCATCACCCTCAACCGCCCCGAGGTCCGCAACGCGCTGAACAGCGAGGCGATGCGGCTGTTCCACGACGCGGTGGACGAGGCGGTCGCCGACCCCGAGGTGGGCGCGATAGTCGTCACCGGCACCGGCAAGGCGTTCTCCTCGGGCCACGACCTCAAGGAGGCCCGCTCCGGCCCGCGCCCGGACAACCTCTGGACGCGCTACCTGGAGGCGATCGAGACCGACCGCATCTACGAACGGCTGCTGCGGGTGCCCAAGCCGGTCATCGCGGCGGTCAACGGGTTCGCCGTCGGCGGCGGGTGCGCGCTGGCCATGTCCTGCGACGTGGTGATCGCCGCGGACAACGCCACGTTCGGCTACCCGGAGACCAACCACGGCATAGCGGCGGTCACCGTGGCGGTGAGCCTGAGCCAGGTCGTCGGCCGGCTGCAGGCCATGGACCTGCTGCTGTCCGGGCGGTTCATCGACGCCGCCGAGGCCAAGGCGATCGGCATGGTGACCCGGGTGGTGCCGGCCGAGGACCTGATGACCGAGGCGCTCGCCTACGGCCAGCTGATAGCGAAGAAGTCGCCGACCGCGATCCACCTGACCAAGCGGATCTTCAGGTCCACCCTGGACCTGGACCACGCGCACGCCTTCGAGTACGCCCGCGACGTCAGCCTGATGACCCGGGAGGCGCACTACGGCGACCGCATGGCCGCCGACGCGCGCCGCGAGCCATGAGACGGCGACGCGGCATCGCGGCTGGGCCGTTGGTGCTGGCGCTGGCCTCGGCGGTGGCGCTGGTGCTCGTGGCGAGCGGCTGCGGCGGGGGCAGCCGGGCGCAGGGCGAGCGGCCGATCATCCGCTGGGGCGTGGCCACCCAGGACATCACCTCGATGGACCCGGTCCGCGCGGTGCAGCCCACCGACCGGAGCCTGTCGATGATGCTGTTCGACGGCCTGGTCCGCTACAAGACCGGTGACGCGACCGCGCCGTTGGAGCCGGGCATCGCGAAGGCCGTGCCGCAGGCCACGGTGAAGGACGGCAAGCAGGTCTGGACCATCGAGCTGCGCGAGGGCGTGATGTGCCCGGCCGGCCGCAAGACCCCGGCCTACGAGCTGACCTCGGAGGACGTGGCGTTCTCGCTCAAGCGCGCGGGCAACCCCGCCGAGTCCACGCACTCTGCGGGCTACGGCGCGTGGGGCTCGATCGACGTGGTCGACAAGGACACGCTCACGGTGACGATGAAGTACCCGGTGTCGCCCGCGGTGTTCCTGCCGACGATCGCCAACTGGCAGGGCGGCCTGGTGGTGTGCAAGAAGGCTGTGGAGGCCGAGGGCGCCGTGGAGTTCGGCAAGCACCCGGTCGGCCCCGGGCCGTTCGTGTTCCAGAGCTGGACGCCGGGCCAGGGCATCGAGGTCCGCGCCAACGACCAGTACTACCTGGGCAAACCGCTGGCCGCCGGGTTCAGCATCCGGTTCCTGGCCGACGACACGGCGCGGCAGGCCGCGCTGTTCAGCGGCGACCTGGACATCGCCCCGCCGGTCGCGACGGGGGACAAGGGCCTGGAGGCGATCGAGAAGCGCGGCGGCTTCAAGACCGTGCAGACCCCGGTGTTCGGCACCTGGTACCTGATGTTCAACGCCAAGTACGGCCCGACGGCCAACCCCGAGGTCCGCAAGGCGCTGGCGTACGCGGTCAACCGCGACGACTACGTGGCCAACGAGGGGGCGCGGACGGCGACGGCGACGCTGAGCGCCTGGGGCGACACGCTGCCCAGCGGGGTGCCCGACGCGCACACCGAGCAGGCCGGCCTTTCCTATCCGTTCGACGTGGCAAAGGCGAAACAGATGCTGGCCGCCGCCGGATACCCGAACGGGTTCGACATGACCACCTCGGCGCCGCCGGACATCACGTCCTTCCAGATCCTGCAGGCGCAGCTCAAGCAGGTCGGCGTGAACCTGTCGATCAAACAGGTCGACCAGCCGACCTGGCAGAAGGAAATGCTCACCGGGAAGATGCCGATCATGATGACGCTGATCTCGTATCGGCCGAACCCGCAGATCCCGTTCAACTCGTTCTTCTACGGCCCGTCCGCGACGCTGGGCGGCTCCCGCCCGGGGCAGAACTTCAGCGGCTACAACGGCGCGGACGCGCTGATCGAGAAGGCCGAGCAGGAGCCCGACCCGGCCCAGCAGGTCAAGCTGTGGCAGGAGATCAACGACAAGCTCCTGTCCGACGCGGTGGTCAAGCCGCTGCTGCTGACCCGCCAGACCTACGGCGCCGTGTGCGGGTTCACCTTCGGCGGCGTCGAGCCACCGGTCTCGATTCCGGGCAACTGGCAGGCGAGCTACAAAGCGACGGTTGATCCTAATGTCAAGAATTGTAAATAAGGAGTATAGGTAATGCCTGTTGTCGAGTTCGACAAAGGCGATGAGGGCGTGGGGATCATCACGCTGAATCGTCCGGAAAAGGCGAACGCCTTCAACTTCGAGATGCACCGGCTGCTGGGGTCGGTGTTGACCAGCGAGGACCTGCAGAACTGCCGCGCGGTCATCCTCCGGGCGGCGGGGAAGTCGTTCTGCGGGGGCACCGACCTCAGCGAGCTGGGCGACCACCTCGGCCAGGACCGCGAGCAGTCCTTCGAGGTGTCCACCGGCAACGACGTCTCGCACAACTTCCGCTTCGCCCGGCCGGTGATCATCGCGGCGGTGCAGGGGTACGCGCTGGGGCTGGGCACCCTGATCGTGAACCTCACCGACCTGGTGGTGGCCGCCGACAACGCCGTGTTCGGCCACCCCGAGGTGACGCACGGGCTGGTGCAGGGCAACGGCATCCCCCGGCTGCGCGAGGTGGTCGGCACCCGGGCCGCGATGTCCATGCTGGTCACCGGCCGGCGGGTGGCCGCGGAGGAGGCGCTGCGGATCGGGCTGGTCAACGAGCTCGTGCCGGCCGACCGGCTGGAGGAGCGGGCCAGGGAGCTGGCGGCCCAGGTCGCCGCGAACCCGACCTACGCGGTGCACATGGCCAAGCGGTACTTCCACGAGTCCGTCGAGATGCCCTACGAGGCCGCCGTGCGCGCCGGCTACCGGGTGATGCGCACCGCGCAGCTGGCCCGCCGGCAGAGCGGCCAGGGCTTCCAGTGGTCGAGGAGCGGTTCGTGATCGAGAAGCTGGCGTGCTCGACGTACATGCAGGACCCGGCGATGGCCGAGGTCGCCGAGGCGCACGGCTACGAGTCGGCGTGGTCCTCGGAGTCCTACGCCACCGACGCGTTCACCCCGCTGGCCTGGTGGGGCGCCAAGACCGAGCGGATGCGGCTGGGCACCGGCGTCGCCCAGATGGCGGCCCGCGCGCCCACGGCCACCGCGATGGCGGCGATGACGCTGGACCGGCTCTCCGGCGGGCGCGCGGTGGTCGGCATCGGGGTGTCCGGGCCGCAGGTGGTGGAGGGCTGGTACGGGGTGCCGTTCGAGCGGCCGCTCGGCTGGACCCGCGAGTACATGGCGATCATGCGCGACACGTTCGCCCGCGAGCGGGTCGCCTACGACGGCAAGACGTACAAGCTGCCGGTGGACGGCGGCACCCGGCTGGGCCGCTCCATCCGCACCGGCCTGCGCGACGTCCGCACCGACATCCCGATCTACCTGGGCGCGGAGGGGCCGAAGAACATCTCGCTGGCCGGCGAAATCGCCGACGGCTGGCTGCCGACGAACTTCTCCCCGGAGATGGACGCCTGGTACCGGGAGCGGCTGGACATCGGCTTCGCGCGCCGGCCCGGAGGGCGTCCGGAGAACTTCGAGGTGGCACCCGGCGTGGCCGTCGCGTTCGGCCCGGACGTGGAGACCGCCGCCGACCGGCTGCGCCCCACGCTGGCGTTCCACGTGGCCGCCAACGGCGCCGAGGGGATGAACTTCCACTACAACTCGGTGGCCAGGCAGGGGTTCGACGAGGTGTGCCGGGAGATCGTGGCGCGGTTCAAGGAGCGCGACCGCGAGGGCATGGCCGCCGCCGTGCCGACCGAGATGGTCGAGGCGGTCGCGCTGGTCGGGCAGCCGGAGAAGGTGCAGCGGGACCTGGAGACGCGCTGGCACCACTGCGTGGCCACCACGCTGATCGCCCGCACCTCGATCGAGAGCCTGCCGGTGCTCGCCGAGGTGTGGGCGGCGTCGCTGAAGACCGTCCAGGGCAGCGCGGCGTGAGCTAGGGAGGCGGGATGCCACGGTACGCACTGAAGCTCGTCGGGCGGCTGCTGCTGACCCTGGCGGTGGTGTCGACGGCGGTGTTCTTCGCGATCCGGCTCACGCCGGGCGGCCCGGCCATCGCGATACTCGGGCAGGACGCCACGCCGGACCAGGTGGAGCGGATCAACCAGCAGCTCGGGCTGGCCGACCCGGTGTGGGTCCAGTACGGGCGGTTCCTGGGGCAGCTCGTGCTGGGCGACCTCGGCGAGTCGCTCACCACCGGGCGCTCGGTGATGGAGTCGATCCTGTCCGTGCTCCCGCACACCCTGGAGCTGGCGGTCGCCGGCCTGGTCATCGGCAAGGTCGGCGGGATCGCGCTGGGCATGTACGAGGCGGTGCGCAAGGACCGGCTGCCCGACGTGATCGGCCGGATCGGCTCGCTGATCGGGCTGTCGTTCCCGAGCTTCTTCGTCGCGGTGCTGCTGATCCTGTTCATCGCGCTGCCGCTGGGCCTGCCGACGAACGGGGCGGCGCCGTTCGACGACATGGCCTCGAACCTGGAGCGGCTGCTGTTGCCCGCGCTGGCGATGGGCATCGTGAGCATCGCGTTCACCTCGCGGGTGACCCGGTCGCTGATGGTGGACATCATCGGCGAGGACCACGTCCGGACCGCCCGCGCCAAGGGCGTCCGGGAGGGGCGGGTGCTGCTGCGCCACGTGCTGCAGCCCGGCTCGCTGCCGCTGGTGTCGATCACCGGGATCTCGTTCATCGTCCTGGTCGGCGACGCGGTGCTGATCGAGGCGGTGTTCGCGCGGCCCGGGCTGGGCAGCCTGATGGTGCACGCCATGCAGTCGCGCGACTACACCACCGTGCAGGGCTGCGTCATCGTGATCACCGCGGTGATCGTGCTGGTCAACGCGGCCGTCGACGCGATCTATCACGTGCTGGACCCGCGAACCCGAGTGGCGGTGCACTCATGACCAGGAGCCAGCTGGCGACGGCGAGCATCACGCCCGCCGTGGTGACGGACGTGCCGAAGGCACGGGGGTTGGGGCTGCGGCGGCTGAACCCGCTGCTGGTGATCGGCGGGCTGGTGCTGGCCTTCCTGGTGGTGGTCGCGGTCTTCCCGGAGCTGTTCACCTCGCTGGACCCGGCGCGCCAGGACGTGCGGGCGCAGCTGGAGCCGCCCAGCGCCGAGCACTGGCTGGGGCTGGACCAGTTCGGGCGGGACATCTACGCGCGGCTGGTGCACGGCACCCGGGTGTCGATGATCATCGGCGTGTCGTCGGTGCTGCTGTCGATGGTCATCGGGATCCCGGTCGGGATGGTCGCGGGCTACTTCCGGGGGCGGACCGAGCGCGTGATCATGTGGGTGGTCGACGTGCTGATGGCGTTCCCGGGGCTGGTGCTGGCGCTGCTGTTCGTCGCGCTGTTCGGGCAGAGCATGTGGAACATCACCATCGCGATCGTGATCGGGATCGTGCCGGTGTTCGCCCGGCTCTCGCACGGGCCGGCGCTGGCGTTCCGGGAGCGGGAGTTCGTGAAGAGCAGCATCGTGTTCGGCGCCCGCCCGCCGTGGATCCTGCTCAAGCACATCTGGCCGAACCTGCGCACCGAGCTGGTCGTCATCGGCAGCATGACGGCGGCGGTGACCATCCGGGTGGAGGCCGGGCTGAGCTTCCTGGGCCTCGGCCTGCCGCCGCCCACCGCGACCTGGGGCGGCATGCTGCGCGACGGCACCACGTACCTGCAGACCGACCCGCTGTACTCGCTGACCTCCGGGCTGGCGATCTTCGTCGCGGCGCTGGCGTTCAACCTGCTCGGCGACGGGCTGCGCGACGCCTTGGACCCGCGTACTGCCAACACATGAGGTGCATCAATGACGACGTGCCTGTCCGTTCGGAACTTGACGACGGTTTTTGACACCAAGCGCGGCGAGGTCGCCGCTGTGACCGACCTGAGCTATGAGCTGAGCGCCGGCGAGACGCTGGGCATCGTCGGGGAGTCCGGCTCCGGCAAGAGCGTGTCGGCGATGTCCATCCTCGGGCTGGTGCCCCGGCCGCCCGGGCGGATCGTGTCCGGCGAGATCATGCTGAACGGGCGCGACCTGGTCGGCCTGGATCGCGGCGAGCTGCGCGCGGTGCGCGGCTCCGAGGTGGCGATGATCTTCCAGGACCCGATGAGCTCGCTCAACCCGGTGCACCGGATCGGCGCGCAGATCGCCGAGGGGATCCTCAGCCACCGGCGCAGGCCGTCCCGGGCGGACAAGGCGGCCGCGAACCGCAGGGCCGTCGAGCTGCTGGAGTCGGTCGGCGTCCCAGCCCCGGAGAAGCGGGCCCGGCAGTACCCGCACCAGCTCTCCGGCGGCATGCGCCAGCGCGTGATGATCGCGATGGCGATGAGCTGCGACCCGAAGGTGCTGGTCGCGGACGAGCCGACGACTGCGCTGGACGCGACCATCCAGGCGCAGATCATGCGGCTGCTGCGCGAGGTGCAGGGCCGCACCCAGGTCGGCATCATCCTGATCACCCACGACATCGGCCTGGTGGCGCAGAACGTGGACCGGGTGCTGGTGATGTACGCCGGGCGGGTGGTGGAGACCGGGCCGGTGGAGGAGGTGCTGGAGCACCCCCGGCATCCGTACACGGTCGGGCTGTTGCGCAGCACGCCGAGCAAGCTGCCCGTCAACGGCGGGCGCCGGCGGCTCACGCCGATCCCCGGCCTGCCGCCGAACCCGGCCGCGTTGCCGCCCGGCTGCTCGTTCGCTCCCCGCTGCACGCTGCGCGGCGACCGGGAGCTGTGCCTGACGGAGCGGCCTCTGCCTCGGGCGGCGGTCTCCGACGGCCACCTGTCCGCGTGCCATTTCGTTGACGAGATCGTCCAGTGAGGACCGTTATGACTCAGTCGCAACAGTACGGAGCGGTGGCCGAGCCGGGCGTGTTACCGGAGGAAGAACTGCTGCGGGTGGAGGGGCTGACGATCCACTTCCCGCTGGGCAGGCGGACCCGGCACGGCTACGCCGAGATCGTGCACGCCGTCGACGGCGTCGACTTCACCCTGGCACGGGGGCAGACGGTGGCGCTGGTGGGGGAGTCGGGGTGCGGCAAGTCGACGGTGGCCCGCGCGCTGGTCGGGCTGGCGCGGCCGACCGCCGGCACCATCACCTACCGGGGCACCGACCTCGCGCGCGCCAGCCGCGCCGAGCTGCGCGCGCTGCGGCGCGAGGTGCAGATCGTGTTCCAGGATCCGTTCGCGGCGGTCAACCCGAGGATGCGGGTGCGCGACATCGTCACCGAGCCGCTGCGGGTGCAGGGGCTGCCCCGGGAGAACGGTGTGGTCGAGCGGCTGCTGGAGCTGGTCGGCCTGGACGCCGCGCACGCCGACCGGTTCCCGCACGAGTTCTCCGGCGGCCAGATGCAGCGCATCGGCATCGCGCGGGCGCTGGCCCTGGAGCCCAGGGTGCTGGTGCTGGACGAGCCGATCTCCGCGCTCGACGTGTCCATCCAGGCGCAGATCATCAACCTGCTGATGGACCTGCAGGACGAGCTCGGGCTGGCCTACCTGCTCATCGCGCACGACGTCGCCGGCGTGCGCGCCATCAGCCACCGGGTGCTCGTGATGTACCTGGGCAAGATCGTGGAGTCCGGCCCCGACGTGCTGTCCGAGCCGGCCATCCGTACACGCAGGCGCTGCTCAGCGCCATACCCTCCGCCGACGTCCGCTCCCGCCACCACCGAAAGGAGATCATCCTCGAGGGCGACGTGCCCAGCCCGACCGACCCGCCCAGCGGCTGCCGCTTCCGCACCCGCTGCTGGAAGGCCACCGCGATCTGCGCCGAGCAGGAGCCCGAGCTGATCGACAGGTCCGGCGCCGGCAACCACGCCGCCTGCCACTACCCCTCACCGCTGGAGCCGCTGGAGCCCTAACCCGTGAGTGGCTAGGGCCGCCATAGCGACTCTCCAGTCTCATGAGTTGTGTCGCATGGTGTGTCTCAAGGCATGTGTCGCTTGATCGACGCTATGACGGCTGGTCATGGCGCGAAAGCAGGCGATGATGCGCTTCCTGGACGCGATGTTGGTCGCCGAGGTGAAGATCGACAATGTGGCGGAGTGGTGCCGGGCCAATGGGGTCAATCCGCGCACGTTCTATCGGCATCGGGCGCGGGTCGCGGCCGAGGGCGAGTGGCGGGAGCGGTCGCGGCGGCCACGGTCGAGCCCGACCGCCACCTCGGGGGTGGTGGTGGCCGAGGTGTTGCGGCTGCGCGAGGTGTTGGCGCCGGATAACGGAGCCGACTCGATCCGGGC
>NZ_JIAI01000041.1 GCF_000620785.1 Actinospineispora acaciae DSM 45401
CCCACCCCACGTCGCTGCCCACCCAGACCGGCCCGGTCGGCGAGCTCGCCGCGCCGGCCCCGACCGGCGCCCAGCCCGCCGGCACCCAGGAGCGCGTCGGGTTCGAGCTGCCCTCGGTGGCCGGGCGCAGCGACGCCGGACACCCCGACAACCACAACTTCGACGCCATGGCCGCGATCCGCACCGCCGACGGGCGGGTCGTCGCGGCGGTCGCCGACCAGCAGGGCTACCCCGCCACGCCGACCGCGACGCCGGCATCCCAGGTCGCGGTCCAGGCCGCCATGAAGGCCGCCGCCGACGCGCTGGCCGCCAACCCGAACCTGCCCGGCGAGCGGCTGGCCCGCACGGCGTTCGACGCGGCCGCGGAGGCGACCGAGCAGGTCAACCAGATCACCACGTTCCTGCTGGTCGTCATCACCCCCACCGGGCCGGACAGCAGCCAGGCGACGTTCATCTGGGTCGGCGACAGCCGCGGCTACACCGTCGATGCCACCAGCACCGAGCAGGTCACCGAGGACCACACCTGGGGCGTGATCAACACCGCCGAGACCGCCCCGGACAACCAGCCGCGCCAGCAGATCACGCACTGGGTCGGTGACGGCCCCGCGTCCACCCCGGGAACCGAGACCCGCGAGGTCACCGGCCCGGTCCGGATCGTGCTGACGACCGACGAGCTGCACGACTTCTACCCCAACGCCGCCGGCCTTGGCGCCATCGTCACCGCCGCAGCCACCCCGGCGGACGCCGCCGACGGCGTGATCGACAACGTCCGCACCCAGGGCAGCGGCAACAAGACGATCATCGTGATCGACGCCAACAGCGGCCCCCAGGCCGCGCTGCCGGGCCCCGCCGCCGCGGTGACACCCGCCCCGCCGGCCCCCGCGACACCGGCCCCCTCCTCCGCCCCGACCGGCCAGCTGGTCTCCCGCGCGCACCGCGACGCCGTGGTCAACCAGCTGCGCGACGCGATCGCCCAGGCCAACGCGGACTACCTGGCGGGCGGCGCCGCCGCGGACCGCCGGGCCGTCCTCGTGGACGCGGTCCGCCGGGCCGCCCACCGCGGCCTGCCCGTCGCGGCCATCGCCCGCATCACCTGGCTGGACCGGGCCGAGGTCGAGGCGATCGTGGCCGGCGGCCAGGGCGGCCCGGTCGCCGACGGCGTGCCCGGCGACATCGCCCGCGCCGAGCTCGAACCCCTCATGCCCGCCGTCGTCGCCGGCGCCCGCCCCCTGACCGCCGACGAGTTCCCCAACCTGATCCGAGGCCCACCCGGACTCACCAGCCTGATCCGCATCACCGACGAGGACCTCCTCGACGGCAAACTCATCGCCTTCGCCTGGAAAGGCGCCGACGGCAACCCCGTCATCGTCATCCCCGCACGCGTAGCCAGGCTCATCGACCGGCTCATCGCCCTCGACCCCGCCTTCGCCGACTGGTGGAACCGCCTGCTGCGCCACGAACACGACTTCCACCTCGGCGAACACCCAGAACACGACGGCGAACACCACGACAACCACGCCGCCGCCCTGGTCGCCGAGCTGCGCGCCGCGGCCGCCTCGGTCGGCCTGCTCGCGGTGGACGAGAACGAACACCTCGTCTCCCCTGGCGACCCGGCGATGGCGGAGGTGCTGGTCGCGGTGGTGGACACCGTCGAGGCGCTGGAGCGGCGGGGCGAGTTCACGGGGGCCTCGGTCGATCAGGTTCGCGCGGCGAGCCCCGAGGGGCGGTGGGTGACCGACGGCCTGGTGCTCAGCCTCGGGGAGGGGTTCGCCGCCGAGCTGGCCCGGACGCTGGCGGCGCGCGGGCTGCCGGCGGTCACCGTCGTCTACTACCTGGACCGGTCGCGGCGGCGCATCATCGCCGACCGGACGCTGTTCACCGACAGGGTCGGCCCGCTGCCCCAGCGCGATCGGATCGCGCTCGAAGGGCAGGTGCAGCGGCGCTGGCGGCAGGCCGGTACCGACGCCGGCGCACCGGCCGGTCTGGAGCTGCACCCGCTGGCCGGCGCGAGCTACCAGGGCACGCTGCTCGACGAGCGCTACCGGGGACGGCCGAAGGTGCTGCTGCTGCGCGGTGCCGACGGCCGCACGCTGGTGGCCAAGCACTGGGAGCGTGACCCGTCCACGCTGCTCGGCGCGGTGCTCACCGCCAGGCTGTACCGGCTGCTCGGGGTGTCTTCGGTGAGCAACTGGCTGGCCATCGCCACCGAGGACATCACGATCCCGGGCACCGACGACGTGGTGGTCTTCGCCGGCGACCTGCTGGAGGTCACCGCCGACTACCTGCCCGGCCAGCCGGCCACCCTGGACGCCGCCGACAGCGGCTGGCAGCGCCGACAGGTGGCCGCCGAGTTCGCCATCACCGCGTTCCTGCGCGACTGGGACGGCGTGCTCGCCGACCGCAACCTCATGGTCCACGGCGGGCGGCTGTGGCGGATCGACTTCGACAAGGCGCTGCGGCGCGGGCACGACGCCGGCCCGGTCGCCCGGGTGTTCTCCGTCGGCGAGCACAAGGCCGTGCTCGGCCTGCTCACCGAGGACGAGGTGCTCACCCAGTTCGCCCGGCTGGTCGCCATGCGCGAGCACATCCTGGCCGAGGCGCCCAACGAGGACTTCCGCCAGATGCTCGCCGCCCGGCTGGACTGGCTGCGCCAGGTCGTCGACGCCTGGGAGCTGCCCGACGAGCCGAAGGCCAACCTGGCGCGCGCCCGGCGAACCAGCGCCCGCGACCACCCCGGCGACCGGCGCCCCGACGACGACCCGCCGCTGGTCACCGAGCCGCCCGCCGGCGGCCCGGCCCGGCCCGCCGCCGTGCCCGACGGGCGGGCCTGGCTGGTCACCGGCGGGCAGCTGCTCATCCTCATCGAGGCCGGCGCCCCGGTCCGGGTCCACGACCACCGAGGCCACGACGTCTGGGAGGTCACCCTGCGCCAGGGCGACGAACGGCTCGTCAACGCCCAACCCTGGACGCCCGATGCGCGGGACTTCGACCGCCAGGAGGTTCGGGCCGCGCTGCTGCGGGTGCTGGGCCGAAACGCCCGCACCTCGTTCGAGCAGTACCGCGACCAGCCAACCGCACCGCGAGCCCCACCCGGCGGCTCCTCGGTGGCGGACCCGACCCGGCTGGACGAGCTGCTCGACGCCGCCGAGGAACACCTCGAAATGGCCGGCCTGGCCCTGGCCCGCCGCGACCCCGCGCTGGCCGAGATCCTCACCCGCGTCGCCCAAGCACTGGCCCAGGCCCTCACCCTGCTCGACCAACTGCCGCCTGCCGACCGCGACCCACGACACGAACGACTCACCGAGCTCGCCCAGGGCTGGGCAACGCTCGCCGCCGTCGCCGACCCGCCCGTCACCGGCCCCGCCGCACAGGCGGTGCGCCACTGGCTGACCCCGCCGGGCGGTGGGCTGACCACCCGCCGGTTCGGCGTGCGGGAGCACCGCAAGGTGGTCGCCGGGTTCCGCCCGCTGCTGTCCCGGCTCTCCGACGCCGAGCACGGCCCCGGGTTCCTGCTGGTGGACTGGCCGGCGGTGCGGCCGCTGTTCGAGCGCGAAGGCCTGCCCGACCTGGGCCGCGAGATGATCGCCTACACCGTGTTCGACGAGCACGGCCGGGCCTGGACCATCCAGTTCACCCACGTGCACGACGCGATCGCCGCGCTGCCCGCGCCGCTGCGCGCCTTCCTCGAGGACGAGATCCTCGCCCACGAGCGCCGCCACGCCGCCAAGCCCTCGGCCACCCACCCCGAGGACGGCTGGCGCGAGCACGACCGGGAGCGGCGGCGCATCGTGGGCCTGGTCCTCGACGCGCTGGCCGGGCGCCCGGTGCGGCTGCCCGAGCACCGCGCCGGCGGCCGGGCGGACCGGGGCGACACCCCGAGGGCCGTCCTGGACACGCTGGCCGCCGATGGGCGCACCGCCGCCGAGGTGGCCGCCGCGCTGGGCGCCGGGGAGGCGGCCACCGGCCGGCGGCTGGCCACCCTGGCCGCGTGGGGCCTGGTGCACCGAGGACCCGACACCCGCCCCGGCGGCCGATCCAGTACCTGGCTCTACACCCTGCCCGAGCACACCCGCGCGCTGCTGGCGCTGCTCGACGACCCCACCACCGTCCGCGACCCGCGCGCCCAACGGGTGCTGCGCGCCCTCGCCGACTGGTTCTCCAGCCCCGCCGCCCTCGACCGGGACGGGCAACGCACCACCCGCATCGCCACCACGCTCGACGCGGCCCGAGCGCTGCCCGGCAGCCCACTGCCCCCGCCGGCCAGCCACGTCGCGCCCAACTCGCTGCGCGCCACCCTCGACGCCGTCACCGCCGAGGGCAGCACCATCACCGAGGTCGCCGCCGCCACCGGACTCGGCCCAGGCCCGACCAGCCGGCGCCTGGCCACCCTCACCAACTGGGACCTGCTGCGCCGCGAACCCAACACCCGCCCCGGCGCCAGCGCGAACGAATGGCTCTACGTCCTGCCCGACCACACCCGCGCGCTGCTCACCCTGCTCGACAACCCCGACCGGCATCCGAGCGACTTCGGCCGCCGCGCGCTGCGGACCCTCGCCGAGCACCTGCGCGACTCGGCATCGCTGAAGCCCGACGCGGCCACCACCGCGAAGATCGCCGCCGCGCTGGACGCGGTGCGCGCCATACCCAACGGCCCGCTGCCCCCACCGACCGGCCACGTCCCGACCAACTCGCTGCGCGCCACCCTCGAAGCCGCCACCCCCGAGGGCCGCACCGCCGCCGAGATCGCCGAGGCCACCGGGCTCGGGGTGGACGTCGTGGGCGCCCGGCTGACCGCGCTCACCCACCTGGGTCTGCTCGAACGCACCCCGAACACCCGCCCCGGCGCCAACCCCCGCGAATGGCTCCACCACCTGCCCGAACACACCCGCACGCTGCTCGACCTGCTCGACAACCCGGCCAACCACCCCGCCCCCGCCCGCCGCGCCCTGAGCACGCTCGCCGACCTGCTCCGGGCGCCCGCCACCCTGCGCCCCGGGACCGCGCACGCGGCCAAGCTCGCCTCGGCGCTGGACACCGTGCGCGCCATCCCGAACGGCCCGCTCCCGGCGCCGGCCGCGCCGCCGGCGGTGTCCCCGCGCGCGATGCTCGACACCGTCCGCGCCGCCGAACACGGCATCACCGCCGGCGAGCTGGCACACCGGACCGGGATCGAACCACGGCTCGCCCGCCGCTGGCTGACCACACTCACCCGCCTCGGACTGCTCGACCGCGCCCCCGACACCCGCCCCGGCGGCAACCCCAAACGCTGGCTCTACACCGTGCCCGACCGCACCACGCTGCTGCTCACGCTCGCGGACAACCCGGCGGGGCAGGGTTTCCGGGCCAAGCGGGCGCTGCGCTCCGTGCACGTCCTGCTCGCCCGGCCGGTCGGCACCGAGCTCGACGCGGACACGGTGACGGCGCTGGATACGGCGCTGAGCGCGGTCCGGGCGCTCCCGGGCGGGCCGCTGCCAGCCGCCGGCGAACCGGCGTCCCCGCACACGGTCCGAACCGTCCTGGACGCGATCGGCGACCAGGGGGTGACCGCCGTCGAGCTGGCCGGCGCGCTGCGGGTGGGCGCGCACGTGGCCCGGCGCCGGCTGGCGCTGCTCGCCGAGTGGGGCCTGCTGGAGCGCGCCCCCAACACCCGCCCCGGCGCCAACCGGCGCGAGTGGCGCTTCCACCTGCCCGAGCACACCCGGGCGCTGCTGGCCGACCTGGACGACACGGGCCGGGCCACCGACCCCGCGTACCGGGCCGCGCTGGACCGGCTCGCCCCGCTGCTCGCCCAGCCCACCGGGCTCACCCCGGGCTCGGCCACCGCGGAGAGGATCCGCGCCGCGCTCGACGCCCTGCGCGTGCTGCCCGCCGGCGCGCTGGCCGTCGCCGTCGTGCCGGTGCCGGCGGGTTCGCTGCGCGCCACCCTGGACGCGGTGGCCGCCGCCGACGGCCTGACCGTCACCGAGCTGGCCGAGGCACAGGGGCTGCACCGGATCACCGCCCGGCTGCGGCTGGCCGCGTTCCTCGAATGGGGCCTGGTCGTCCGCGACCGCGGCGACGGCTCCCGCGACTACGTCCACCGGCTGGCCGAGGGCGCCGCCGAGCTGCTGGCGCTGCTGGACCGGCCGGAGACCCACCACGGCGGCCGGGCGCCGCTGGCCGCGCTGGTGACGGCGCTGAACCGTACCGAGCGGCTGGACCCCGCCTCCCCGGCCACGGCCGAGGTCGCCGGGGCCGTCGCGGCGGTGCGGGACATGCCGGGCGGCCCGCTGCCCACCCAGGCCCTCCACGTCCAGGCCAACTCGGTGCTGGCCACGCTCACGGCCCTGGCCGCCGCCCCGGACGGGCTGACCGTGGCCGAGCTGGCGGCCGCGTTGCCCGGCGTGGACGAGCGCACCGTGCAGCGGCGGCTGCCGACGCTGGTCGGGTGGGGTCTGGTGTGGCAGGCCCGCGACACCCGCCCGGGCGGCAACCCGCGCGAGCTGGTGTATCGGCTGCCGGCCGAGACCGCCGCACTGCTCGACGCGCTCCCCACCGGCCCGGCCCCGCGCGAGCTGGCCGCCGCGCTCAACAAGCCCAGCATGCTCGCCCCCGGCGAGGCGACCACGGTGGCGATCGAGATCGCGATCGACGCGGTGCGGGCGCTTCCCGGCGGGCCGCTGTCCACCCGGGGGCCGCCACCGGCGCCCAACTCGGTGCGCGGCACCCTCCACGCCCTGGCCGGCGCCGGCCGCGACGGGCTCGCCGCGGCCGAGCTGGCCCAGCTCGCCGGGATCGCGAAGTCCTCGATCCTCAAGCGCCTGCGCGCCCTGGTCGAGTTCGGGCTGGTCGCCCAGGTCCCGGACCGCCGCGACGGCGCCGGCCCGCGCGCGGTGGCCTTCGTGCTCACCGAGCGCACCCCGGCGCTGCTCGACGCGCTCGCCACCGCCCCGCTGCACCCGCGCACCGACGAGCAGCGCGCGCTGCGCACCCTGGCCGACCTGCTCAACAAGCCGGTCGACCTGGTGCCGGGGACGCAGGCCCAGCGGCAGGCGGCCGCCGCCGTGGCGGCCATCGACTGGTTCGCCGCGGCGTTCGACCCGAGGACCGGGCGGCCGGTGGAGCTGACCGGCCCGGTGCTCGATCACGTCCGCGCGGTGCTGGTCGAGCTGGTCGACGAGGGCCTGCTCACCACGGCGGACGCCGACCAGCTGGCGATCGCCAGCCCCGGCGAGCTGTGGGCGGACGCCGGGATGACGCTGCTGCTGGCGCGCGAGCTCAACCGGCGGCTGGTCGACCGGCTGGAGGCCGACGGCCTGGACCCGGTGGTGGTCGTGTTCCTGGTCAACCCGGGATCGCGGCAGGTCATCGCGGACGCCGGCCTGTTCGACAGGCACATCGCCGGGCTGTCCGAACAGACCCTGAGGTTCCTGGAACGCCACGAGGCCGAGCACGTCACCGGCCACGACCCCGACGAGGCCGCGGTGTGGGCGGCGCACCCGCCGGCCGAGCCGGTCGCCAGGGAGCTGGCGGCGCTGGCCGAGCGCGCCCACGACGAGGTGGAGATGGCGCTGGCGCTGCGCCCGATGCTGGACCGGGCGGCGCGCTCGACCGAGCTGGCCGGCAGGTGGTCCGAGCTCGGATGGCACGAGCTGGCGCTCGCCGACCTGCACGCCGCCGCCAAGGACCTGGCCACCGTCGCGCGGTGGGCCGCCGCGCAGGGCGCCGACGAGACGCTGTCCGACCTGCTGGTGACCACCCGAGGCGAGCTGGCCGAGCTCACCGCCGCGCTGCGCACCCGGCCGGTGCTGGTCCGGCTGGGGCTGCGCATGTGGCAGGCGCTGGACGCCAACGACGGCGCGTTGCCGCTCGACGAGCTGGCCGGCCTGGTCGGCGCCCCGCACGAGCTGGTCACCGAGGCCGCGAAGACGCACCCGGGCCTGCGCGCACGGCGAGCGAGCGGCGGCACCGAGGTGGCCATCCGGCCGGGCTGGCGGATCCGGGCGGTGCCGCTGCCGGCCGACTTCGCCGCCGAGACGCCCGGGCTGACGCTGCCCTCGGACGGGGAGCTGACCCGGCGGGCCGAGTGGTGGCTGGTCGCCGAGCACCGCCCGCTGACCGACTTCGAACGCTCGCTGTGGCTGGCCGAGCTGCTCGCGCGGGCCTGGCGGGCCTCACCGGGCCCCGCCGAGGCCACCGACCGGCTGCGGATCCACCGGGCGCGCGTCGACGTGCCGGCCGGCCTGGTGCTGCTCGACCACGACGGCCACCCCACCGACCACCTCGAACTGGTCGTCGACCCGGAGACCCGCCGGCTGCTCAACGCCTACCCCGCCGGCCCCACCGCGCCCCGGCTCCCGGACCCGCCGGCCGGGTCGGTGCCCACCGTCGAGCATCGCGGCGCGGTGATCGGCACCGGCTGGATGATCGCCCCCGACCGGGTGGCCACCACGCTCGGCCCGCACCTGGCCGAGCTCGGCCCCGGCGACCTGGCACGGCTGAGCGTGGCCGGCTTCCGGGTCGCCAGCGCCTTCCGGCCCGGGGAGGACACCTACCGCGACCCGGTGGCGTTCGCCAGGGCCAGCCAGTTCTTCGCCATGCTGCACGGGCAGCCGGTCGACCGGATCGACCTGGTGGTGCTGCACGTGCCCGGCCTGGCCGCCGCCGTCCTGCCCACCGCCACCGAGGACACGACAACCGAGGACACGGCACCCGGACAGCGGCTCCTGATCGCCGGCCGGACCGCCGCCCCGGTGCTGGCCGCCGGGCCGGCGGTGATCACCCTGCTCGCGCCGCCGGACCCGCCCGCGCCCGGCAGCCCGCTGCTGGCCCCGGACGGCCGGGTGGCCGGCATGGTCACCCACGTCGACGCGGACGCCGGGCTGGTCTTCGCGCTGCCCGCCGCCCTGCTCGCCCCGGCCGCCCCCGCCGCCATCGCCGCCGACCCGGCCACCCCGGAGCGGCTGCTGCGCCACGCGACGCGGCTGCTGCACGCCGCCCTCGACCAGCTCGACGCCGCCCGCCCGCCGCCCGCCCGCGACCTGCTGCGCAACGCCGAGGCCGTGCTCGACGCGGCGGCCGCCGCACTGGCCGCCGACCGCGACGGCGAGCTGACCGACGAGGACTACCACCGGGTGTTCGACCAGCTGCGCACCCTCGCCAAGAACTGGTGGACCCTGCTCACCGAGGCCGACGGCACACCGACGAACACCGCCGCCCACCAGCGCGCCACCGCGCAGGCCCACGCGCTGAACACCATGAGCGACCCCGACGAGCTGCTCGACGCCGCCCCCGCGCTGGGCCGCCCCGAACAGTGGCGGATACACCCGCACCACGACTACGACCCCGCCCGGTTCCTCGACGCCTACCGCGCGCTCACCGAACCCCAACCGGCCCCCGCCACCACCGCCGAGGCCGAAGCGGCGAACGTCCAGGCCTACTTCGCGCTCGAAACGCTCACCGCCCAGCTCCCCGCCGACCAGGCCGCCCCACTGGCCACCGCGCTCGCGCACTGGGCCCGCCCCAGCACACCCCCGCCGGGCCTGCTCGACTACCTCGAACAGGAGCTCCCCACCACCGTCGCGCCGCTGACCCTGCCCGCCCTCGCCGTGGCCCGCCACCACCTGCGCCAGGCCTCGGTGAACGGAACCTGAACAAGAGGGGAAAGGAGCGGTGGATGGTTCCGTCGCGGACGCGGCCGTGGGTAACTTGGCACTCGCCTGCCCCCCAGGGGGTGCGCGGCCCGGCTCGGTGTTCGTGTCCTGAGCCCACCGGGTGCCAGCGCGATCGGCGTGTGCGTGTGTGGAGCACCGCGGTCGAGGGCGTGGTTCCGCGTGACCTGTACCGCGGCCAACCCCTTCGTTTCTCGATCAGGAGTGCTCGTGATGGTGTCGGTGATGGCGACCTGGGGGCGGCGCATGCGCGTCGTCGGCCGGGTGCTGTCGCGGATGCCCGCGACCGTGCTCCTGGCCGCGGTCGGACTCACCTTCGCACTGACCGCGATC
>NZ_JIAI01000042.1 GCF_000620785.1 Actinospineispora acaciae DSM 45401
CTTCGACCTGCAGGCCGGCCCGACCGGCGCGCCCCGGCTGCGCACCACGCTGCACGACGTCATCACCGAGCTGACCAGGGACGTGCCGCTGCGCACCACGGTGCGGATGTCGGGCCCGCTCGACGTCGTGTCCGCCCCGCTGGCCGAGCACGCCGAGGCGGTGGTCCGCGAGGCGGTCAGCAACGCGGTACGCCACGCCCAAGCGCGCGAGCTGACGGTCACCGTGTCCGTGGACGACGACCTGGTCATCGACGTCGTCGACGACGGGGTGGGGATCCCGGACACCGTGGCCCGCAGCGGGCTGCACAACCTCCACCAGCGCGCCGGCGAGATGGGCGGCTCGTTCGTGGTCGAACCGGCCGCCCACGGCGGCACCCGACTGCTCTGGACCGCGCCGCTGGGCTCGTGAACCGCGGTCTACCGGGTGCGGCCGCGAAGGTCGTTGCCGGTGATGATGCCGACCAGCCTGCCGTTGTCGAGCACGGGCACCGCGTGGATGCCGCGCCGGCGCATCGTGTCGGCCAGCTCGGCCGCCGCACATTCGGGCGTGGCGACGAGCGTGACCGTCGTCATCACGTCCTCGACGACCAACGCAGCCTGAGCGGCCGCCGGACGGTGGCGCACCAGGTCGGCCTCGGTGAACATCCCCACCAGCCGGCCGTCGTCGAGCACCGGGAGCGAGGTGATGTCGCGTAGGGCGATCACCAGGGCCGCGTCCGTTGCCTTGGTCCGAGGGGTCGTGGTGAGCACCGGCGCGCTCATCAGCTCGCGCACCCGAGCCGTCGTTCCCTTCGTCGGGTGCGCGGTCACCGCGGTGTCCCCGCCGGTTCTCGTCCCGCCGCTCCCGGGTCCGGCGACGTCCGCGTCCGCGCGGGTGGGATCACCGTGACCGGGCACGGGGCGAACTCGATGAGGCCCCGACTGGTCGATCCCACCGGCGGCTCGGTGAGGGACTCGGTCCGGCGTTGTCCGACCACCACCAGCCACGCCTGCCGGGCGTGGTCGAGCAGCGCCCGCAGCGGTGTGTCGGGCAGGATGTGCTGCTGCACCCGGAGCTCGGGGCGTTGGCGCAGCACCGGCCGCAGCCGTCGGTCCAGCAGCTCGGCGCCGCGCCGCCCCAGCTCGGCCGGCTCGGCGTCGATCCTGTGCGGGTGGCCGGCGAGGTCGCGCACCAGGTCCGAGTAGGTGTGCACCACGACCAGGTGCCGGTGCTCGCCGATGTCGGCCAGTCGGGCGGCGAACTCCAGCGCCTGCGCGCCCGCGTCGGTCTCGTCCACGCCAACCACGACCGGACCGCGGCGCGGTGGCGGTACGCCCGGATGATGGCCGCGCACCACGACCAGCGGGCATTCGCACTCGGCCACCAACGGCAGCGCGGTGGAGCCGGCGAGCATCCCGCTCCACCCCACATCGCCGTAGCTGCCCAGGGCAAGCAGCCGCGCCCCTCGGGAGCGGGCGAGCAGCTGGTGGGTCGCCGGGCCGTAGCGGACCTCGGTGGTCGTCGGCGTGGCGCCGGCACGCTCGGCGGCCGCGCCCAGCTCCCGCAGCCACGACGGCGTCGACGAGGCCACGGTCCCCGCCCGGTTGACCGCGTGGGTCAAACACAGCGGCGCACCCCACAACGCGGCGAGGTCGGCGGCCCACAACGCCGCATCCCGCGCCGAGTCCGACTCGTCCACCCCCACCACGACCGGCCGGGACTCACTCACCGACTCGGTGTGTGCCATCGCCCTGCCTCCTCCCACATCAAGCTCCCGTCAGCCTGGCCCCGAACAGGGGTGCCGGCCTAGGGCAGCCAGGACCACCCCACGAGGCCCAAAGACCCCAACCAGGGACGCCCGCTCCGGCTGGCGTGCGTGCTGGGTTCTTGGGTCGTAAGTCCCTACCGCTCGCCGAGGCGGACCGAGAAGGTGGGCGGGAGTCACCGCATCCGCCGAGGGGTATCGGGAGGTTGAGCAGTGCCTGCGCCCGCATTGTCCGCGCCCGGGTCGAGGACCGGCCTGTCGAGCGACGACTGGCAGTTTCGTCAAAATGCCATTACCGAGCGGTTGCTGACCGCGTTGGAGGACGTGGTGTGGCGCTATCGGGCGCTGGCACCGAATGGGCTGCCGCCTGGTCTCGTTGCCGAGGCCGTGACCGCGGAGGTGGCACACCACCTGTTGGTGGCCCGTGACGCGTTGCGCCGGCTGCCCATCCCCGACTGAGGATCTGGTGATCACCAGAGCTGGCTGTGGGCGTGTGGGTCGTCCGGCACGTCCGTGGCGTACCACGGCGTGTCGGGCGCCGTGGCGAGCGAGTCCGGACCGGCGACGATGACCGGTGCCGGGCTGTAGCGCAGCACGGCCCGGCTGGTGGAGCCGAGCAGCGCCCGGGCCGCCGGTCCGCGCCGGCGGGTGCCGGTGACGACCACCTCGGCACGGCTGGCGAGCTCCAGCAGCGCCTTCTCAGGCGGGCCGGTGCACAGCCGCCACCCGATCGTGACGTCCGGATACCGTCGTGACCACCCGGCGAGCTGGCCGGCCAACGCCTTGCGGTCGCGCTCGTTTCGGTCCTCGTCGGGCAACCCGGGATGGTGCGTGTGCACCACGGTGAGCCGCCAGGCGCGCCGGTCGGCCAGGTCGAAGGCCGTCTGGACGGCCGCGGCGTCCGCCGGTAGGGCGCCGAGGCCGAGCGCGACGACCGGGTCCGGGCGACGTGCCGGTGGCCAGCGGCGGACGCCCACGACCGGGCAGCGAGCTTGTCCGCTGACCTCGAGTGTGGTGGAGCCGAGCAGGATGTCGCCGAGCCCGCCGCTGCCGGTCATACCGAGCACGAGCAGCGCCGCAGGCTCGGATGCGCTGGTCAGCGCCGGTACCGGGGAGCCGGCCAGCACCACCGAGCTGACCCGTGCCGCGCTGGCCTGACTCGCCGCCGCCCGGGCCTGGCTCACGATCGCCCTGGCGTGCCCGCCCCCGGTGGGCGGGGCGGTGTGCGCGATGGCCAGCACCGTCCCGCGAGACACCGCTTCCTCGGCGGCCCAGCGGACCGCGGCCAGCGCGTGGTCGGAGCCATCCACACCCACCAGCACGGCTCCGTCGGGTACCTGGGTGGATATCGACTGCGTGTTCATGCGCCACCGCCCTTCGCTCTCGCCGCCACCCTCGTGCGTGGGCGTCGGCACTCGTAGGGCTGGAGTCCCCCGTCTTCACGGTCGAGAGTCACCTCACGGCATCAGAACGATCTTGCCGTGGACCTCGCCGCCGGCCAGCAGCTCATGGGCCTGCCGCGCCTGCGTCAACGGCAGACGGGCCGCGACGATCGGGTGTAGGTGGCCGTCGGCATGCAGGCGGAACAGCACGGACAGATCGTGGCGGTACCAGTCTGGATGCAGGTCACGAGTGATCGCGCTGCGATAGGTGCGGACCCGCCGCCCACCGGGCAGGGCGTTGGCCGCGAGGGCGAGTGCCCCGGCAGCGTAGAAGGCGGCGAGGCGCGTGGTGCTGCGCCGCCCGGCGACCAACGTCGAGTAGTGCCCGTACAGGATGAGCTGGCCGCGCGGCGCCAGCGCCCGGTACGACCGTAACGAAGTGGCGCCGCCGATGCCGTCGAGCACGATGTCCACCCCGTCGCCGCCGGTGAGCTCGCGGACTCGCGCGGTGACGTGCTCGCTCTGGTAGTCGATGGGCGCCGCGCCGAGGTTGGCAACGACGTCCAGGCCGGCGCCGGTCGCGGTGCCGTACGCCGCGAGCCGGGCCGGGCGGGCGACCTCGAGGGCGGCGCTGCCCACTCCGCCGGCGGCGCCGTGCACCAGGACCCTGGCCCCGGGCCGCGCGTGGGCGACGCGCACGAGCATCTGGTAGGCGGTGATGTAGTTGAGGGCCAGGCACACGGCCTCGGCCGGATCGACGCCCGCCGGTACGGGCGCGAGATGCTCCGCCGGGACACACACCAGGTCCGCGTAGCCGCCGAAGACGGTGATCGCGGCGACCGTCTCGCCGGGTGCGAACCCGGCGACGCCGGCGCCGAGCTTGTCGACGGTGCCGACGAGGTCGTATCCGGGGGTGAACGGCGGGGTCGGGCCGCCCGGATAGGTGCCCTCGCGGATCAGCAGGTCCGGGTAGCCGACCCCGACGGCGAGGGAACGAACGCGGACCTCGCCCAGCGCGGGTTCCGGCTCCGGCTCCTCGACGAGGGTGAGCCGTTCGGGCCCACCGAAAGCGGCAACCCGAATCCGACGGGACTTCCGGGCCATCGCGTGCCTCCTCGGCCGGCCGGCAACGTCGAGCATGCCGGCGCGAAGGGATCCGTGCGCAGGGCGCAAGGTCCCGTCATCGAGGGCCGAAGTCGGGGTCGTTCGGCCCTGCGCCGGGGAGCCTGCCCGGTGGACCGTGGTTGCTTGCCGGATCGGGCAGGGAGGTTGGCGATGAAGGCACGTGATGTGATGAGCGCCCCGGTGATCACGCTGCGGGCGGATACCCCGGTGCACGCGGCCGCGGCGCTGCTGGTGTCGCACGGGTTCGGCGGCGCGCCGGTGGTGGACGCCGAGGGACATCTCGTCGGGATCGCGACGGAGGCGGACCTGGTGCGAGGGCGGGTGCTGCCCGAGCGCTGGGTGGTGACCGGGGAGCTGCCGGACCCGCCGGTGTCGGCGGTGATGACCCGCTCGCCGACCAGCATGCCGCCAGACGAGGACCTCGCGGACGTGGTGGCGTTGATGTTGGACACCAACATCCGTTCGGTGCCGATCGTGGAGGACGGCCGGCTGGTGGGGATCGTCAGCCGTCGGGACGTGCTGCGTGCGGTCGCCCGCCGGGAGCTGGCCGGACGGGAGGCCTGGGCACACCGCGCGGGCATGGCCGGCCAGACCAGGGGCGAGCCGTTCGGGACCTAGGGCATCGGCCGGGCGGTCGACCGGCCCTGTCCGGGGCGCCTGGGCGCCGCACACGCTGTGAGGAGACGGCGAGGGAGGACCAGCATGCGTGTCGAGGCGGCGATGAGCACCCCGGCGGTGACGGTCACGGCGGCGACGCCTGTCAAGCGAGCGGCCGAGCTGCTGGCGGCGCGGGGGTTCACCGTGCTGCCGGTGGTGGACGAGGAGCTGCGGCTGGTCGGCATCGTCAGCGAGGGCGACCTGGTCCGCGATCGTTTTCCGGCCAAGGCCCGGCTGGCCGCCTCGGGTGCGGCCGGGGCCGGCGCGGAGCCGGGTGCCACCGTCGGGGAGGTGATGACCCGCGAGGTGCTCACCGTGACCGGTCGGGACGACGTGCACGAGCTGGTCGAGCGGATGCGCCGGGCGCGGGTGCGCGCGGTACCGGTGTGCCGGGACGGGATGGTCACCGGCGTGGTGACCTACCGCGACCTGGTGCGCACCGTGGCGAGGCGGGACGAACGGATCGCCTCGGCGGTACGGGTGCGGCTGGAGTCGTGCTTCACGCTCGGCCGCTTCGAGGTCGCCGTCGACGCCGGCGCGGTGCTGCTGTCCGACCGGATGGACCGGCCGGAGGACTGGCACACCGCGCGGGTGCTCGCCGAGCAGGTGCCCGGCGTGGCGCGAGCCAGGGTCGCGGCCCGGGCCGAGTCGACCGCCGGTTGATCCCGTGACATCCCCCACCGTCGGTACGGCCAGCGACCCGGCCGGCCTGGTCGGATCGAGGTTCGAGCATCGGGCGCTGCTGGCCGACGGCACGCCGGTCGTGCTGCGCCGGCTGGGCCCCGGCGACCGGGCCGAGGTCGAGGCGCTGCATCGCGAGCTGCCCACGGACGATGCCTACCTGCGCTTCTTCACGCTGTCGGCGTCGAGCGCGCGGGGGTGGCCGATCTCGTGGTTCGGGCCGACGTGGTCGCGCTGGGCGCGTTTCACGGTGGTCGGCTGCTCGGGGTCGCGCACTATCGACGGGAGCCGCCGGGCCGGGTCCCGGAGATCGCGGTGACGGTCGCGCACGATGCGCAGCGCCGAGGGGTGGCCTCGCTGCTGCTGGAGCTCCTGGTGGCCATCGCGGGGGCCGAGGGGGTGACTCGGCTCGGCGCCGAGGTGCTCGTCGTCAACCACGACATGCTCAGGGTCATCCGCGACAGCGGGCTGTCCTATCGCCTGTGGCCGGACGGGGCGGTCGACCACGTGGAGCTGGACGTGCCAGACGGTCTCGCGTCGGTGCTGGAGCCGGCGCCGGGCCGGCCCTACCTGGACTCGATGCTGCGCCGGCAGGAGACCGCGGACGTGGCCAGCATGCGCGCGGTGCTGGCGCCCCGTTCGCTGGTGGTGATCGGAGCGGGCCGCAAGCCCGGCTCGGTCGGGACGATGGTGCCGCGGCGGATCGTCAACGCCGGGTTCGGCGGGTCGGTGCACGTGGTGCACCCGAGCGCCGCGACGATCGCCGGGACGGCCCGCCGCCGATCGGTCGCCGAGCTGCCGACCGGTATCGATCTGGCCGTCCTCGCCGTGCCCGCCCGGGCGGTCCCCGAGGTGGCCGAGGACTGCGGGCGGCGCGGGATCCGCGCGCTGCTGGTGCTCTCCTCCGGGGTGACCGGGGCGCTGGCCGGGCGGATTGCCGAGGTCGCGGCCCGGTACGGGATGCGGGTGGTCGGGCCGAACTGCCTCGGGCTGGTGAACACCGATCCGTCGGTTCGGCTGCACGCGAACTTTGGCCGGGCCTGCGGCGCCGGGCAGGTCGGCGTGGCCGCGCAGTCCTGCGCGAGGCGCTGTTCGCCAGGGCCGGTGTGCTCGCGGTGGACAGCCTCGCCGAGGCCACCGAGGGCCTCGCCGTGCTGTGCGGACAGCCGCCGCCGGCCGGCGACCGGGTGGCGGTGCTGAGCAACGCCGGCGGTGGCGGCGTGCTCGCGGTCGACGCCTGCACCCGCTACGGGCTGCGGCCGGCCACGCTGACCGAGGCGACCCGATCGGCGTTGGCCGCCCTGTTGCCGCCCGCCGCCTCGGTCACCAACCCGGTGGACGCCACCGCGACCGTCCCGGCTTCGACGTTCCGGTGCGCGATCGAGCAGCTCTCGCTCGACCCCTCCGTGGACGTGGTGTTTGCGGTCGCGGTTTCCACCGACGCGGGCGACCCGCTGACCGATCTCGGGTCGATGGCGACGGGTACGCCGCTGGTCGTGGTGCGCCTCGGCCAGCCGGTCGGCGTCGACCGCCTTGCCACGTCCGGGCCCTCGGCGCTTGCGCCGGCGGTGTTCGCCGATCCGTCCGTCGCGGCACGGGCGCTGTCGCTGGCGGTGCGCCGGTCCCGCTGGCTGGCCGCGACCGATCGGCCGTTGCCCGCACCCCTCGGCGTCGACCTGGCGGGGCGCCCGGCGGATCGTCGCCGCCGAGCTGGCCGCGCGCCCGGACGGTGACTGGCTGGCGCCAGGGCCGGCGGCGGGGTTGCTGGCCTCGGCCGGCGTTCCGCTCACCCCGGTGGAGGTGGTCGCCACCGCGGCCGAGGCGGTGCGGTGCTGGCGCCGGTTGGGCGGTCCGGTCGTGCTCAAGGCGGACGTGCCGGGGATGCTGCACAAGAGCGGCGCCGGCGGGGTGCTGACCGGCCTCGACTCCGCCGACCAGGTGCGCCGGGCCTACCAGGTGCTGAGGGAGCGGTTTCGCGACGAGCTGCGTGGCGTGCTGGTCCAGCCGATGGCGCCGCGCGGGGTCGAGCTGCTGCTCGGGGTTACCAGCCATCCGCCGTTCGGGCCGCTGTTCACCGTCGGCCTTGGCGGCACCGCCACCGACCTGATCGCCGACCGGGTGCACTGCCTGCTCCCGGCCACCGAGGCCGAGCTCGACGGCACGCTCGACCGGCTGCGCGCCGCGCCTCGGCTGTTCACCGGCGAGACCGGTGCAGGCGTCCGTGACCAGCTGCTGGACGCGGCACGGCGAATCGCCTGGCTGGCCGCCCGGCTGCCCGAGGTGGCGGAGGCCGAGGTCAACCCGCTGCTGGCCGGCCCGGCCGGAGCCGTGGGCGTGGACGTGCGGGTGCGGCTGGCGCCCGCCACGCCCACCGACCCGTGGCTGCGCGGCCTGCCCACCTGAGCGCTGACCAGGTTCTCGCCCGGGCGGGGCGAAGGTCCCCCGGGCAGGGGTCGTGAGCCGCTGGTCGCCCGCTGTCGCCGATGCGACGCTCATCGGCAGGTGCCGACGAAGGAGGAGCGCGATGTCGTCTCGGGCCGGGCGTCCGATCGTTGTGGGTGTCGATGGCTCGCGGACCGCGCTCGACGCGGTCCGGTGGGCCGCCGAAGAGGCGCGCCGCCGGGGGTTGGCGGTGCGGTTGGTCTGCGCGTTCGCCTGGGCCGACGCACTGCCGCTGGAAGCGGAGCTCGCGGCCAGGGACTATCGGACGATGCTGATGGCCACCCTGCGCGCCAGGGTCAACGAGGCCGCGGCCGCGGTGGCCGAGCTCGCGCCGGAGATCCGGGTGGAGAAGGAGGTCGTGGCCGGCTACCCGGTCCAGGCGTTGCGCGCCGAGTCCGAGCGCGCCGCGCTGCTGGTGCTGGGCGGTCGCGGCGCCGGCGGCGTCCTCGGGCTGCTCGTCGGGTCGGTGGCGACGGCCATGGCTGGACATGCCGCCTGCCCGGTCGTGGTGGTACGCGAACCGGCCGACTCGTCGGCGATTCTGCCGGTGGTGGTGGGCGTGGACGGGTCGCCGCACAGCGAAGCCGCCGTCGCGTTCGGCTACGAGGCCGCCTCGTTGCGAGGTGTTCCGCTGGTGGCCGCGCACACCTGGTCGGACCTGTTGTTCGACCCTCAGGTGGCGCCGATGATGGACTGGGACACGATCGTGACCCGCGAGCGGGAGGTCCTCGCCGAGCGGCTGGCCGGCTGGGCGGAGAAGTTCCCGGACGTCGAGGTCCGGCGGGTGGTAGTCCGGGACCGGCCGGCGCACACGCTGCTCGAACAGGCCGCTCACGCCCAGCTGCTGGTGGTGGGCTCGCGCGGGCGCGGACAGCTCGCCGGCCTTGTGCTCGGCTCGGTGAGCCACGCCGTGCTGCACAACGCGCCGTGCCCGGTCGCGGTGGTCCGGGCGACGGACCTTCCCGCACCCAAGGATCCGAGCTAGACGAGCTACGAGGGAACCGTGTCTCCGGTCAGGCGAACCGGATGATCATCGGTATGGGCCGGCGCGGGTGATTGCGCCCCGGTGCCGCTCGGGGTGCGGTGGGGTGCCACGGTGGCCGCGCCGGATTGGTCGATGGGCTGGGCGGTACCGGCGAGCCGGTAGACGAGCGAGCCGTCGATCGTCTCGTGCTCGAGCAGCCGCTCGCCGAGCCGTTCGAGCTGGGCTCGGTGGGTGGTGAGCAGGTCGGTGGCGCGTTGTTCGGCGTCGCGGAGCAGGCGGGCGACCTCGGTGTCGATGGCGGCCTGGGTGGCTTCGGCGTAGGGGCGGCTGGACAGGTCGGGGCCGCTGGTGCCGAGGAACACCGAGCCGCCTCGGGGGTAGCCGACGGGTCCGATGCGCTGGGAGAGGCCGAACTCGCGGACCATCTTGGTGGCCAGTTCGGTGGCTTGGGCGAGGTCGTTGGCGGCGCCGGTGGAGCCTTGGCCGAGGATGACCAGCTCGGCGGCCCGGCCGCCGAGGCGGACGGTGAGGGAGTCGAGCAGGTAGTCCTGGCCGTAGAGGTGTCGTT
>NZ_JIAI01000043.1 GCF_000620785.1 Actinospineispora acaciae DSM 45401
GCGATGTTGAACCGGCGCCAGCCGGCGAGCTTGGGGGTGTCGAACTTCTGCTCGACCTTCTTGCCGGGGACGTCGAAGTGCAGCAGGAACAGGTCGAGCCGGATGGGGCCGAAGTAGAGCTGGAGGGAGAGCCGGATGACGGGGAAGAACCCGAGGATCCGGTTCTTCTTGGTGTCGGTGTGGTTGAGGTTGGGGGTGTCGAGGACGGTTGTGGTGCCGAGGTTGCCGTAGCTGATCTTGAGGCCGATGCCGAACAGGCCGCCGTGGAAGTCGAACTCGGGGCCGAACGCGGGGTACATGAGCGGTTCGGTGGCGGTGAAGGCTCGGTTGTACTTCAGGGCTCCGAGGAAGGCGCCGACCCGGCCGGTCCAGGCCCAGATGGCGGCGAGTCGTCCGCGCAGGCCGCCGGGTATGGCGCCGGCTTGTTTGGCTGCTGTCCAGACGTCCTTGCGTGCCTTCCAGGCGGCGCGGCTTTCCTTGAAGACCAGCTTGAAGTGCAGGAGCTGGGTGAACCCGGCCTTTTCGAGGATCGGCCCGAGGAACGGCAGCTTCTGCAGCAGGGTCTGCACGCCGGTGGTGTAGATGCGGTGCTCGACCGCGAGCTTGGCGTTCCAGGCCTTGGCCCAGGCCCACAGTGCCAGCGCGGCGGAGCCGGTGCCGATCAGCAGGCCGACCGGGCTGGCGGCGTCCATCGCGGCCCACGCCCCGGCGATGAACCCGATCGGGCCGGCCAGGCGCAGCGCGGCCCGCAGCATCTCCCGCAGGGGCGGTGCCCTGGGCTGGCGCGGGGTCCACCACGCCCGCACGCCCAGCACCGTCGACACCGCGACCAGGCCCACGCCCAGCGCGGTGACCACCGCGCCCGAACCGAACACCAGCACGGCCAGGCCACCGGCCAACCCCAACCGCGTCCCCACCCGCGCCCGGACCCGCGCCGGACCGGCCGGCATCGCCCCCCGGCGCTTCCCGATCACCGCCGCCAGCACCGCGAGGACACCGGAGCCGAGCAGGATCAGGGCCGACGGCCAGGAGAACCCGCTGTCCGGCGGAGCGGGCACGGTGGGAACGCCGGTCGTCGGCGGCGCCGGCTGCTGTGTCGAGGTGGTCGGCGGCGCGGGCTGCTGCGTCGAGGGCGGCTGGCCCGGGTTCGGCTGGCCTGGGTTCGGCTGGCCCGGGTTCGGCGTGCCTGTATCCGGATGGGCGCCGGGCACCGTGAAGACATCGGGCGGGGCGATGCGGTCGCGGCTCTCCACCGTCGGGAACCGGTCACCCTGCGCGGCCGCCAGCTTGTCGGGGTCGACGCCCACCCGCTTGGCGATCTCGTTGAAGGTGTCGCCCGGCTGGACCCGCCACTTGCCGTCCCACTTGGCCGGGACGTTCAGCGGCCGGTTCGCGCGGATCAGGTTCGGGCTGGCCCCACCGGAGAACTGGGCCGGGTTCGCGTCCACCCAGTCCTGCACGCTGGTGCCCGTCGCGCGCGCCAACGTGGACAGGTTGTCGCCCCACTGCACCTGCATCTGCCACGGGGCGGGCGCGTCCACGGCCTGGTGACCGGCCGCGTCCACGCTCACCGAGATCGTGTGGGCCGGCGTCAGGCCGGCGGCCGAGGCGGTGTGCTGCGAATCGACCGGGGAGAACAGCAGCATCACGACGGCGGCACCGACACCGACGGCCATGCCGACCGCGCGCCCGACCGGACCCAGCCAGCCCGGCAGGCCGGCCAGCGCGTCCCGGATCCGCTGCCACAGCGGCGGGGCACGCGGCCGGGAGCCGGTCTCGCCCGCCACCGACCGCCCGGTCCGGAACTGGGCGGTGGTCGACGAGCCGCCCGACCCGGTGCCGCCCTCGTCCGGCGTGCTCGCCGAGGGCTGGCCACCGCCGGCCGACCCGGCCGCGCCACCACCCGCGCGCGGCCCGCCGCCGCTGGTCGGGCCGCCGCCGGTGTGCTCGCCGCCACCGTTGGTCGGGCCGCCGCCGGTGTGCTCGCCGCCGCCGAAGTGCGGGCTGTCCGGGTCGTGAGTGGCGAGCTCGTGGTGGCCGATGATCAGCCAGTCCAGGACAGCACGCAGCCGGTCGGCCTCGGCGGTGGCGGGCTGGGCGCTCAGGTCGTCGCGCAGGCCGAGCAGGAGCTCGATGAGGTCATCGGCGCTCATGTCGAGCAGCTCGTGCAGCCGGCGCGGGCTGGTCTCCGGATTCTCGATCATCTCGTCGAAGATGTGGCGACGGCCGTCCACCTCGTCGACCAACCTGACCAGCTCGGTCGGTCCGCCGTAGCCGGCCTGGTCGGCCTGACGTGCCCAGGTGTCACCGGTGATGCGGCCGAGCTCGCGCATCTCCCGCAGCCGGTCGAGCGCCTCGGCGATCTGGCGCTCGCCGACGCCGATGGCGCGCCAGCGGGCGCCCAGCCGGGCGAGGTCCAGCCGTCGCAGGTCATCGAGGACGCCGTCCTCGTTCAGTGACGGCGCGGCGAGCTGTTCGCTGACGAACGGCGAGTCGATGTCCACGTCCTCGCTGTCGCGCCAACTGAGATCGGGCAGTGCCTCACCCTGGTCGATCAGCCACAGCTTGACCTTGCCCCACTCGGTGCCCTCGCTGAGGTAGTTGCCGAGGTGGCGGTCGCGCATGGCCAGGGCGTAGTCGACCGCCGCCGCGCGCCTGCGGTCCCGGGGCAGGTACCAGTCCAGGGTGCGGCGGGCCGGGCCGGCGTTGGCCAGCCAGCGCTGCGCCGTGCCGTAGCCGAGCGGGCCGTGCCAGGCGGTGGTGGTCGGGATCAGCTCCCAGCCCAGCTCGTCGACCAGGATCCACCCGCCGAGCTCGCCGAGGGTGTCGTCGGTCAGCCCGTCCCCGGCCGACACCTTGTAGGCCGCGATCGGGGTGTCGCCGGACTGAGCCCGCATCGGGTTCATCAGCGGTTGCCCGCCGGTCTTGGCCGACCGGATGACCAGGTCGGGGTCGGTCAGCTCGGCCAGCAGCCCGCGCTGCTCCTCGGTCAAGTCGGCCATCGTCGACCGCCGCTCACCGAGCTGGGCGACCGCGCGGGCGATGAGCTGGGTCGACACCGCGTGCCGGTACCCGTCGCGCCCGTCGCTGGTCAGGTCGAAGACCCAGTGGTGGAACAGCCAGGCTTCCCACAGGGCCATGACGGACGGGTCGGCGGCAGCTGCCCGTTCGAGCCACTCGGCGGCGTCGGCGGTGACCAGGATGAGCCCGTCCTGGGGCCGGCCGCCGGCCGGACGCAGCGCGAAGCCGAGCGGGTCGGCGCCCCTCGGCGCCTTGTCGGTGATCCGCACCAGCCGCAGCAGGGACCCGGGCCCCTCGGCCAGGTGGGGGAACTCGCCCGGGCTGAACGGCCGGGACCCGGTGGCCGCGTGTTCGGCGCGGGCGCGGGCGAGGCGCACCAGCCTGGGCTCGGCGTCGGCGAAGTGCGCCACGGCACCTTCACGGCCCCAGCGGCCGTTGTGGTGGTCCCGCTCGTGGCCCACCACGCCGTCCCACCAGTCCACGGTGAGCAGGCCCAGCTCGAGCAGCTCGGCGATCTCCGCCGCGGTGTGCGCGAACATCACGATCACCGGGCCGAGCTCGGGGTGGGTCCAGGCGAACGCGACCAGCCGCTCCGGCAGGTCGGTCGCCATCCCGGCGGCGGCCAGGATCGGCCGGGCGGCCCCGGCGTCCAGCAGCACGATCGGCTCGCCGCGGGCGTCCAACGCCGCCGGGACCGTCGCGTCCGCCGCCGCCCCGGCCGCCAACCGGCCCATCACGCCGGCAAGCTCGTCGGCCTCGCCCACCCGCAGCTCACCCAGCGCGCCGTGGTCGTGATCGGCCGCCGGGTTGGCGGCGGCGCCGGCCAGCTGGCCGCGCAGGGTGGCGACCAGGTCGGCGATGCGCGCGTGGTTGGCGGCCAGCTCGCCTCGGTGCTCGTGCCGGTCGCCGGCGGGGCTGGCCAGGAACTCCTGGACCCTGGTCAGGAGCCCCTCGGTGCGGTCGAGGTTCGCGGCGGCCTTGGCCGCGATCTCCTCGTCGACGCCGACGCCCCGCTCGGCCAGGCCCGAGATGAGGAACTGCCAGGTCTGCAGCAGGGCGTCCGCCTCGCCCAGCCGGTTCATCAACAGCCCGGCGAGCACGTCGGTCGGGGTGCGGCCCCTCGGCGCCGGGCCGCCCGGGCCGTCCGGGCCGGTGCGGCGGGCGGCGCGCAGCGCGGCGACCACCGTCAGGCCCACGACCGCGACCCCGGCTCCGACGAGGACACCGGCCCCGGTGGGCGCGGCGAGCAGCCCGAGGCCGAGCGCGGTAGTGACCACCAGGTCGGCACGGGTGGCGATCTCGGGCGTGACCCGGCGGGCGACGGCCTGGATGAGGGTCGCCGCCAGCAGCGCGCCGCCCACCAGCGGCAACGCCGCAACCAGCCCCGGGCCGAACATGGCGATCGGGCCGACCACGCTCAGCGCGGGCCTGGCGGTGGCCAGGACGCCCATCACCCCGGGCCGGCCCAGACCCCGCTGGTGGTGCCCCGGCCCGCCCTTCACGGAGCGCGCCAGCAGGGCGTGCATGGCGGCGCCGAGCAGCGGGGCGGCGGCGGTGACCGCCACGCCGAGCATCGCCAGCGGGGCGACCGGCACCCCGAACCCGGCCAGCGTGGCGCCGGCGACCGTGACACCGGCGAGCACCACCGCGGCGGGTCGCAACCGCACCGGGACGGTGAGCCGAGGCGCCTGGATCAGCGCCCGGGTGAGCCGGTTGCGCTCGGCGGCGCGACCGGCAAGAGGAGTGAGCGGGGCCGGCGGACCGCGGTTGCGGACCAGGTGGACGGTGCGCACCACGGCGCCGATCCCGACCAGCGCGGTCGCGGCGCCCAGCGCCGCCGTGAGCGGCGCCGCCCCGCCCAGGATGGCCAGCCCGGCCCCGCCGGCCACCGCGGCCGTGACCACCGTGCGCACCGGGAGGCGGCGGGTCGGCGTGCGGGGTTCGGCGGCCGGCGCGTGCCCGTTGCGGGCCTGGACGTGCGCGTTCATGATCAGCAGCGCCACCCGTCGGGCGTGGCCGGTGCCGGTGGGCCGGCGCAGCAGGCCGGTGGCATGCTCGACCAGCGTGCGCAGCTCGTCGTCGGTGAGCTGGCCGGCGCGGGCGCGCGCGAGCAGCGCGGTGTCGGCGGCGGGCAGCGCGTCGGCGAGCACGCCCAGCTCGGTGATGCCGTGGATGGTCAGCAGCGCGTGGAGCGCCTCGGCGGTCGCCGGGACGGCCGGGTCGGGTGACAGGCCCAGCGCCAGCATCAGCGCGTCGAGCAGGTCCTTGTGCGTCCAGTCCGGGTTCTCGGCCAGCCGGCTGGCCTGCTGCCACTGGCGCGCGCCCGGCCGGCTGGGCTCGGCCGGCGCCGAGGCGGGCCGACCCGAGTCCTTGGCCTGCTCCTGAGCCGCCTGTTCGCGGGCCTGGGCCTGGTCCAGCACCCGGCGCACGACCCGGGTGGTGTGGGCCGGCAGCCCCAGCCCGGCCAGCTCGGTCGGGGTCAGCGCCCGCAGCTGGGACACCGAGGTGATCCCGGCGTCGAGCAGCGCCTGGTAGACCTTGTCCGCGGCCCGGTCGGGCAGCTGGGCGACGAACGCCTCGATCCGGTCGTCCTCGGAGTTCCACAGCGCCCGGCGCTCCGCCGCGGACACCCCGTGCAGCGCCATCTCGCGCAGCTGCTTGCGGACGTGGTTCCACATCCCGGCGGTGTTCTCGCCGTGCTCCGCGAGGAACGCCGCGATGATCGCGTCCCGGGCCGCGTCCTCGCCGCGCACCCCGCCCGGGTAGTCCGCGCCGGGCAGCCGCCGCAGCCGGTCGATGACCCCGTCGAGGATGCTCCGGACCGTGTCCGGGTCATCGGTCGAGGCGAACTTCGGGTTCCTGGCGATGTCCTCGACCGAGGCGCCCCGCGCGTAGGCGAGGAACATCGCCAGGTCATCGATGGAGATCTCGCCGACCCGGGGCTGAGGTGCGGTGTCGGGGGTCTGCTCCGGCGCCGGGTCCCCGTCCTTCTTCTCCTTCTGGTGGTCGGCGACCAGCACGGCGGCCACCGCCAGGGTCGCGTCCAGCTCGTCGCGGTCCATGCCCAGCGCGTCGCGCAGCTCGGCGTCGCGCTGCTCGAACGCGCGCAGCTCGTCGGCGACGGCCTGGACCCGCTCGGCCGTGTCGGCGATCTCCTCGGCGGTGACCCCCTTCGGCCGCAGCGTGCGCGCCGGGATCTTCTCCGCCAGGCGCAGCGCGGCGTCGATCACCTGCTGCACGTAGGCGGCCTTGTCGGCCTGGGCCTGCTCGCCGCCGATCTCGAGGACCTTGTCGACGTCGCGGTAGTGCTCCACCGGCAGCCCGGCGTCGGTCAGCGCCTGCTGGAGGTCCGCATCGCTGAGGCCGGGGTTCTGACCGGCCCGCAGGGCGGCCAGCGCCGCCACGTCGAAGAGCTCGGCGTACTCGGCGGTCACGTCGACCAGGCCGGTGGATCCGTCCGGCACGACGGCCGGCTGGGACTTGGTGTTGCGGCCGCGCTCGGTGGAACCGTTCTGGCGTGCCTGCAGGTCGTGCTGCATCTGCCGCAGCTGGGCCACGGCGTGCATCGTGGTGTTGCCCCGCTCGGAGACCAGCTCATTGCCCGTCGCGGGGGCCTTGGCGGAGGTGTAGACGACCGGGCGGCCCTGGCGCAGCAGCGGGTCGTCGTTGGACAGCAGGTCGGTGCTCTCGCCCGGCTCGCCCTTGCGGGCCACCCGGTTGCGTTCCTGCACGTCGTTGTTGACGTGGCTGCGCCGGCCCAGCCGCCACTGCTCGAAACCGCCCTGGTCGAGGATCCTCTGCCGGTCGCGCTTGGTCTGGGCCTCCCACCTGGCCTTCACGGCCTTCGCCTCGGCGCTGTTCTCCTTCAGGCCCCGCGCCTCGATCTCGGCCTTGGCCAGCACCTCGGCGTCTCCGCCGATCCGGTAGTTGAACCCTCGGGTACCGCGCGGGGAGATGATGGTGACCATCCCCGGCCGGCCAGCGCGCGCCTCGATCAACTCGACCGCGAAGCCGTCCGGGGTGCCGGAGTGCAGCATCTGGTACTCGGTGCCCTCGGGCAGCAGCGCGGCCACCTTCTCGGCCATGTCCCGGGACTCCACGAAGATCTGCTGCGGGCGGCCGGTGGTGCGCGCCCGGTACGCCGCAACCCGCGCCGCGAAGGCCTGGGCGTCGTCCTGGGTCTCGAACCGCTTCGCCTTGTGGGGCGTCAGGTTCGACCGGATCTCGCGCTCGAGCGTGACCTCCACGCTCGGCTTGCCGTAGAGCGAGAGGAAGCCGGCTTCGTCCGGGGTGCCGGTGGTGCCGCCGAACTCGTGCTCGCGCAGGATCTCCAGCGGGGTGGTCTCGGCGATGACCTCCGAGTCCCCCCGCAGCTCCTCGATCCCGTGCTTGAGCCGCAGCGCGTTCTCCAGCAACGAGTCGAAGTGCGTGCTGTGCCGTGCCGTGCCGGTCGGCTCGTCGACGGGATGGATCGCGTCCGCACCCGGCTCGTAGTCGCGCCCCGGCTTCAGCGCGTCCTCGGCGGTCAGCACCGCGTTCAGTGCGTCCTCGAGCGCTTTGTTCTCCGGGTTGCTCAGGTCAACGGGCTGCCCTTCCTTGGTGGTCAGCTCCAGCACCTGCTGCTTGCCGGCCGGGGTGACCGCGGAGTACCGGCCGTCGTAGGTCTCCACGTGCGGGTTGGGCTGGCCCTCGTTGCGCATCAGCTGCGGCGCGATCCGGCGCGCCCAGGCCAGGGCGGCGGCGTGCTCCGGCGGGCCGGGCAGGTCCCGGGACAGCACCAGCGGTTCCTTCGCGCGTAGCCCGCCGATCAGGTCCGCCTCGTCGGCGACGAGGAACGGCGTGCGCCCGTCCAGCACCCGCTGGTCTTGCGGCCCGATGCTGTCGCGCAGGATGTCGAACCCGTGCTCCGTGTAGTCGGTGTAGGTGATGTCGGCGTCCCAGGCCTCACGCTTGCCCGCCGTGTCCAGCCGACTGCTGTTGAGGCGCACCGTGTAGCCGGCCGGCTCCCAGATCTGCTGGGCCTCCACGACATCACGCGCGGCGAGGTCGAAGGTGTGCGTCCACACCACTACGCCGTCGCCCCGGTCGGCCTTGGCCTGGCGCATCAGCCGCATCCCGCTGACCGCGTTGATCGTCAGGCTCTTGCCCGCGCTCGGCGCCATCCCTGCGATCGCCTTCAGGTCGATGAGCGCCGCGGCCCGCATCTGGCTGTGCCGCAGCGTCACGCCCGTGGTCAGCCTGATCTGCGCCTTGCTCCGCGCCAGTGCGGCGACCGCCACGTCATAGTGCGAGTTCGGGTCCTGCGCCTTCTCCGTCCACTCGTTCAGGGCTTGCTGGTCCATGCCCGCGAGCTCGGACCTGTCGAGCTCCTCCGCGGCCTTGGCGTTCGCCTTGGCCTGGGCCTTGAGGGCCTTGATCTCGGCCTTCGACGGTTGCACCGGCGCGGTGGTCGCCGAGGGCTTGCCGGTGCGTTCCCCCTCGCCGTCCTTGCTCTTGGTCGGCTCGGTCGACTCCGGGGCCTTGGCCTCGGTGGCGCCCACCTCGGGTCCGAGCAGCTCGCTCAGGTCGACCTTCGGCCCGTCGCCCTTGCCCGAGCCGACCACCAGGCTCGCCCTGGTGTTCTCCGGCGCCTCGGTCAGCGCGTCGTCGCCCAGGTGGTAGCGGTCGTAGTACCGGGTCGAGGTCTCCGACTCCTTGACGCCGACCCACAGGTGACCCTGCTCGTCGCCCGCGCCGTTGGTCCCCACGATGACGCGGGTGCCCACCGGCACGTTCGGGTCGGCCATGTACTGGTCGACCTGCTCCTTCGAGGTCTCCTCGTACCGGGCGTCGTACATCTCCTCGTGGCGCTGCTGCAGCGTCGAGGTGTCCCGGGTGGCCTCCGTCGGCTCCGGCGCCTGGTTCGGATCGGCCTTGCCCGGCTCCGGGCTGCCGACGAGCAGCTCGCAGACGGGGCCGCAGTCCTGCTTGTCCCGCCCGTGCTCGTCACCCTGGGGTGTGCGCCGCTCGGCTTCGCCCGTGGCGGACTGTCCGCCGCGAGCGGTGTCAGAAGACGCCTCACCACCCGGCGGCGGCAGGTCGTTCTCGCCGGCCTTGACGTTGGGTCGGGTGGGGAACCCGCTTCTGACCTTGTTGACCGCCTTGCTGAACAGGCCCAGCAGGCCCGAGCGTTGCGGGCCGGTGTGGCCGGCGGTGCCGCCGTGCCCACCGCCGGTGGGGCTCGCGCTCGCCTCGGCCTCGTTGCCGCCGGGCCGCTGGTTGGGCGTGGTCGGGGTGTTGCTGTGGCGGCCGCGCTGACCCGACCCGCCGCCGCTGGAGCCGGTGGCGCCGTTGGAGCCGTTGGAGCCGTTGCCGCCCACCGGCTGGGACCCGTTCTGGGCCGGGGCCGGGTTGGGCTCGACGGGGCGCGGGGTCTCGCTGGTGCCGCCGCGACCGCCGCCCTGGGTGCCGCCGCCCTGGGAGCTGCCGCCTTGGGTGCTGCCGCCTTGGGTGC
>NZ_JIAI01000044.1 GCF_000620785.1 Actinospineispora acaciae DSM 45401
GCAGACCCTGCTCCGGCCCGGCGAGTTCGACCCGGCGCGCTGGGAGCTGGCCCTCGCCGAGCTGCGCCGGATCGCCGCCACCCCGCCCGACGAGCGCACCGCCCTGGACCGGCTGCTGCCGCCCAGGCTGGTCGAGGCGCTGGACGGCCTCGCCGCGATCCCCGACGAACCCGCCACCGAGATCGCCTCGCTGCTGCTCACCGTGATCACCGGCAAGCCCGGCCGGGACGCCGGCGCCGACCGTCACGCGCTCACCGACCTGGTGCGCTGGCACGCCACGCCCGACCTGGCCGCCTACCGCGAACCGGTCGCCGCGATCCGCGCGCTCGCCCCCGAGGACGCGCGCTTCCAACGCGCCGGGCTCGACCTGATCCACGTCCTCATCCGCCTCGACCCGCTGCTGGCCAGGCTCGGCCGCCGCGCCGAGGCCGTCGACGCCCTGAACAACCTCGCCGCCACCCTGCCCACCACCCCACCGAACGACCGGACCGCGCTGCTCACCGACGCCACGGCGAAGCTGCACCCCGAACCCCCGGCACCCGGCGCGCCGAGCGCGGTCATGCTCCTGGCCGGCGACCCGATCACCTCCTCGACCGCCGGACGGATCGTCGCCGCGGCCCTGCTCGCCTACCTGACCTGGCGTTACGTCATCCAGCCCAGGGCGCCCCCGTGGCTGCGCGCGCTGAAGAGGCAGCTGGCCCGGCTCGCCGTGGTCGCCGCGCTCACCGTGGCCGCCGCGCTGGCCTCCCCCGCCGCCGCCCACGCCGCCGACCTGTCGAGCTGGGCGGAACCGACCGGGTTCCTCGCCTACGCGGTGTGGGGCGCGGTCGACCTGTTCTGGGCGCTGGGTTGGGCCGTCACCGGCGGGTGGGCGCGGGCGCTCACCGTCGTGAACGTCCTGAACTGGGCGGCCTTCCTGGTGCTGGACACGATCGGCCTGCTGACCGGCACCGGGGTGGGGCCGTGGTCGAGCGGGTTCTTCGTGCCGGCCGACGCCGGGTTGCTGGCGCACGCGGTGACGGTCGCGCACGCGGTGTGGACCGGCCGGCCCGACCCCAGCCGGCGCCCGGCGATCCGCCGGACCCTCCGGGCCGCCTATCCCCTGATCACCATCGCGCTGACCCTGCTGGCCGTCCAGCTGGCCGGCACCCCCGCGGCGGCGGCGGTGATCCCGCTGGTGCCCGTCGTGCTCGGCTTCTCCTACCTGTCACGGCACAACCTGGTCACCCAGCCCGGCCATCCCGAGCACGCCACCAGGCCGGCCTTCCTCGCCACCGTCGCCGCCGCGCTCGGCCTGCTCGGCTACGGCCTGGCCCGCCTGGCCACCCATGCCCCGCTCACCGCCGCCGTCACCGCCGCCGCCCTAGCCGTGGTCGGCCTCGCCCTGGCCCGACTCCCCGCTGGCACCGGGCCCGCCTCCGCCCCGAGCCCCCCACCGGCCGGCGCCGGCCCCGGCGGCGGCCAGGGCTCGGGCGGCCCGCCCCCTCTCGTCCGGATCACCAAGTTCCTCTGGCCGCAGGGCCTCACCAACCCCCAGGACGACGAAGACGACCGCGCCCGTCGCCGCGCGCTCGCCGAGCTGACCGCCCGGGCGCGCGGACCGCCCCGCCCCCGCCCGCAACCGCATCCCCCAAACCGATCCGCGAAAGAGAGAACCCGATGTCACACCGAACACTGATCCTGCTCGTCACGTCCGATATCCAGTCCGAACTTCGGGCTCGGTTCGTCCGCAACCGCACGCTCGTCGGGGTGGCCGGGCTGGTCGCCCTGGTCACCGTGGCGGCGCTGCTCGCGCTGTTCACCAACCTGGCGCTGCAGGCGAACACCCCCACGCCCCAGCCCACCCCCAGCGCGATCACCGCAACCACCACAACCGCCCCGCCCCCGGCGGCCCGCCGGCCGGCCTCGCCCCCACCGGAGCAGCGCCCGACCGACCGGACCTACCAGGTGCGCCCCGGCGACACCCTCGCCTCGATCGCACTGCGCCACGGCGTCGACTACCGCCGAATCGCCGAGGACAACCGCCTGACCGACCCGAACCTGATCCGCCCCGCCCAGTCGCTGCGGATCGGCCACCCAACACCGGGCGTCCAGCTCATCCAGCCCGGCGCCACCCTCACCACCCTGGCCACCGCGACCGGCCTGACCGTCCGTGACCTGCTCACCCTCAACCCGTGGATCACCGACCCCGACCGCATCCCGGCCGGCGCCGGCCTCCGCGTACGGGCCTAGGGGGAGGTCACCATGGATCTCACCCCGCGGTTCCGCCGCCCCGACGAGGAAGAGGACGAGGTGCGCCGCTGCGCGCTCGACGGCTGCGACGCCCCGTTGCCACACGTCCCCAACCGGGAGAACGAGAACAGGTACTGCACCCCGCAACACCGCCAACAGGCACGCCGATCGCGGCGGTCGGCCAACCACAACTGACCGCACCCCGTGAGTGGCTAGGGCCGTCATAGCGGCCCTAGCCACTCACGGGTTCAGCGCGCGTCCCGCCAGACCCACATGATCAGCATCTGTCCGAGCTGGTCGTGCACCTCGCTGGTGCGGGCCATCCGGGCGACCTCGCTGAGGTTCGTCCAGTTGTGGACGGCAAGCTCGTGGGTCGGCGTGGCGCCGCGCGCGAGGACGGTGCGGGCGTTCGGGGCCGTGAGTATGAAGTGCACCCGCATCGGCCCGCCGCCCCGCTCGGACATGTCCGGGGTGATGCACGCCCAACAGGCCGCGCACTTCGGCCCGTCCGGCTCGTTGCCCGGGATCAACCACGTCCCGCACAGCCCCTGAGACCGGTGGGTGAACCGGGCTTCGTCCAGCACCGCGTGCGCGACACCCCGGAAGCCGCACGTGAGCCAGCTGTACCGCGCGCGCCGGCGCATCAGGGCCACGCCACGGCCGACTCGGCGCCTGCCGGCCGTGGCGCGCCCGCTCGCTGGCGGTAAGAGGTGGCAGCGCCGAGTCCGGGCGCGGCGCTGCACGACAACACCGCCGCACACGCCCGGTACCACCAACCAGCGAGGCCCATTGCCGTACCGTACTGGGTGTGAATATTCTCCGGCAAGCGCTAAGGTCAATCCATGAGTAGAGCGCCGGTGCCACCGTTCGTTCACACGCTGCTTCTCGGCCGGCGACTGTTCGACCTGCGGATGCGCACCGGGCTCACGCAGGTGGACGTCACCCGTGCCTGCGGCTGGAAGCAGATCAAGGTCGCGCGCCTCGAAACCGGCGTCCACGGCGTCACGCACGACGACTTAGACAAGCTGCTCGGGCAGCTCAACCCGACCGACGAGGACCGAGCGAAGCTCCACGCCCACGCCACCGAGGGAGCCAAGAAGCCGCCGCGAGGTCACCTGCGGTGGAAGTTCCCCCGCGACGAGATCCGCAAGGTCATCGACCTGGAGGAGAGCGCGCCCCGCCAGTCGGGCCACGCGTGCATGGTCCTGCCCGGCCTGCTCCAGACCGAGGACTACATCGTCGACCTGGCTCGCAGAGAACGCCCAGCGCCCGCGCCGATCGAGGTCGACCAGTTCGTCGCCGATCGGATCGAACGCCAGCGAGTCCTGGACAACCTGGACCAGGAGTTCGACTTCGTCATCGACCAGGCCGCGCTGGCCCGCATGGAGAACATGGGCGGGTCGTCGACGATCATGCACAAGCAGCTTCGGCGACTACGGGAGCTGGGCGAGCGGCCGAACATCACGATCCGCATCGTGCCGTTCAGCCACGGCCCGTACCTCGGCCAGAGCGTCGAGTACTGCATCGCCGAGTACGACCTCGACCCGGGCAAACCTCCGCTCTACCTGGTCTATGTTGACAACTACGGCGCCTTGGCCGTGCTGCACGACAACAAGAGCGTCGCGACGTACCAGACCCTCTGGACGGAGCAGCGGAACGCAAGCCTCGCCCCGGAGCAGTCGGATTGGTTCCTCGCGCTCCTGGCCGGCACGTCCTCCGAGTCGCCGTGACTGCACGATGACCCTCGGAAGGACGACCCGATGACCTGGCGCAAGTCCAGCTACAGCCCCAACGAAGGCCGACCAACCTGCGTCGAAGTAATGCACGCCGAGACCAAAGTGGCCATCCGCGACTCCAAGAACCCCACCCAGCCGCCGCACCACTTCACCACCGACGAGTGGCGCGCCTTCATCCACGGCGTCAAGAACGGCGAGTTCGACTGACGTTTCCGCAGCTCAGAACCCGTGAGTGGTTAGCGTTGCTATGACAACGCTAACCACTCACGGGTTGTGACCAGGCATTTTGCGGGCTAGTGCCTGGCCGTGACCGGCAGGGCTGTGTCAGCGGTTTAGATCAGTCCGGGTCCAGCGGGGGCCGGAGCTGCCGGCGACGTGGCTCCGGTCGATCCAGTTGGCGTCGCCGGGCAGGACGTGCCGGCCCGGGGCGGGGGTCAGGAACCTGTGGAACTCACAGCGCTGCTCGGTGTGCTCGACCAGCGTGTCAGGCCCGCCGTCACTGGGCTCGATCTCTTCGTACGGCACGCTCGGATCGCCGACGAGGAACACGAGCTGGCCGTCACACAGCCGGCAGTTGGCTCGGTGGTGCACGCGCGGGGCCATCCGACGATGGTGACAGCTGAACTGACCTGGTTGCTAGGCGCGGAGCGTCGTGGTCGAGCTGTTCACCCAGCGATCAGCGGCCCGTATCGTCAGTGACCGGCTCGCCGCCGAACGGGAGGTGCCGCGCGATGTCAGGGCTGCGCTACCTGGACGATCCGCTGGTGACGGTCTCCGGCCAGTTCCCGCTGAATCCGGTCAACTTCACCTGCCCTCTACGCAGCGAACCGCCGTCCGGCCGACGGACCCGGCCGTTCGCGCTGCGATGGCTGGTCGAGATCGGTGTGCCGACGCCGAGCGAGGAGTATCGGTACTGCCCGGTGCGGCAGGTCGCGGTACATGTGCGTACCGGGGAGCCCCGACCGCCGGTGGCGAAGCTGGACTGGACCACCGTGTCGAGCAAGGACGGTGACGAGGGGCCGTCGAAGGACTACGACTGGGAAGTGGTCCCTGACGACGATGACTAGGCCCGCCCGGGCATGACGGTTCTGGTGTTGGCCGGCGAGATGGACCGCACCGCCGACTCGGTGATCCTCGCGCTCGCCGACCTGCGGGTCCCGGTCGTGCGGGTCGACCTGAGCTGGTTCCCGCAACGCATGAGCCTGGACGCCGAGTTCGATAGCGGCCGGTGGCACGGGAGCCTGCGTACCGAGCACCATCAGGTCGAGCTCGACGACGTGCGGTCTGTGTGGGTGCGTACTCCGGCCACCTTCGAGATGCCGACAGGTTTGTCCTCGGCCGAGGCCGCCTTCGCGAAGCGGGAGGCCAAGCTTGGGTTCGGCGGTGTGCTGATGTCGCTGCCCGACGTGCTGTGGGTGAACCGGCCCGATCTTGCCGCGACGGCGGTGTATCGGCCGTTGCAGTGGATGGCGGCGAGCCGGTACGGGCTGCGAGTGCCACGCACCTGGGTGGGCAATGACCCGAAGGCGGTGGCCCGTTTCGCCGGCACTGCGCCCAGCGGGGTGGTGCTCAAGCCGCTGAGCGCCAACCTGATCTGGGAAGACGGCACCTACAAGGTGGGCTGGACCCGGCGCCTGATCAGTGAAGATCTCGCGGACCTGCGCGGCATCGACGTGACCTGCCATCTCATCCAGGACTGGGCGCCCAAGAGCTATGAATGTCGTGTGGTGTTCGTCGGTGCGGAGGTGTTCGCGTTCGCGATCCACGCCGGCTCGCCCGAGTCGTATGTCGACTGGCGCTCGGACTACCAGGCGTTGCGCTGCGAGCCGATCGAGCTACCGGAGCGGGTGACGGCAGGCCTGCGCGGCGTGATGGCTGATCTCGGCCTGGTCTACGGCGCGTTTGACCTGGTCGTCGACCCCGACGGAGAGACCATCTGGTTCTTGGAGATCAACCCCGGGGGCCAGTACGGGTTCTTGGAGGCCGCCACCGGGGAGCCGATCAGCGATAGTCTCGCTCGACTACTCGCCCGGGAGAGCCATCGATGAGCGTACGCAGCTCGACCGCCACCGCCGCCTCGGTGGCGGACTCGGTGTGGCGGCCGATGGCCCGGCACCTGGCCGAGCAGCTTGACGCCGACGGCGACCTGCACGACCCCCGGTGGCGCGAGGCGCTGCTCGAGGTGCCGCGCCACGAGTTCGTCCCGCGCTACTACCTCCAAGAGGAGAAGCCGCCCGACCGCCGGCCGCGCCGCTGGATCGCCCACGAGCCGCACGACCCCGACAGCACCCGCCGCTGGCTTGATCTCGTCTACTCCCCCACCACGCTCGTCACCGAGCTGGCCGACTACGCCGGGCGAGGCGTCCAAGCGCCGGTATCCAGCTCGACCAAGCCGGACCTGATGATCCGCATGCTCGAAGCTCTTCAGGTGACCGATGGGCACCGGGTTCTGGAGATCGGTACCGGTACCGGCTACAACGCCGCCCTGCTCACGCACCGTCTCGGCGGCGACCACATGACCTCCGTCGACATCGACCCCGACCTGATCAGCGACGCACGGTGCCGCCTGGACCGCCTCGGCTACACGCCGACCCTGGTCGCCGGCGACGGCGCGGCCGGGCACGCCGACCGAGCGCCCTACGACCGGATCATCGCCACCTGCGCGTTGTCCTGCGTCCCGCTGGCCTGGATCGACCAGCTACGGCCAGGCGGTCTCGCGCTCGTGCATATCGAGGGACCACTCGGCGCCGGCAACCTGGCGGCGCTGCGCCGGCTCCCGGACCGGCCCGCGGTGGAGGGCAGGTTTCTGCCTTGGTGGGGTTGCTTCATGCGTCGCAGAACCGCCGCCGGGCCGACCGTCGACGTCCCCCGCCCCCGACGCACCACCGAGCTACCGACGACTCGCACCACCGACGTCGACCCGGCGGAACTCGACGGCGGGAAAGGCTTTCCGTTCCTCGCTCAGCTGTATCTGCCATCCGGCATGTACCGGGCGATCACCCTGCACGACCAGACACCCGTCACCGAGCTACGCGCCCCCGACGGGTCCTGGTGTCACATCACCCACGAAGCCGACGCGGACGGCCTCCACGGTGTTCGTGAAGCCGGACCGACCCCGCTCATCGAGCGCATCGAGGATGCCTGGCACCGCTGGCAGAACCTCGGCGCTCCCCCATGGCACGAGTTCGGCCTCACCGCCACCGCGACCGAGCACCACGTCTGGTATCGAGATCCACATTCCGGGCCCCGCTGGGAGCTACCAGTACCTCGCATCCCGAGCCCCCGGCAGCCGTGAACCGGGCATCTCCATCCGACCAACGAGCTGGGGTAGCCGCGTTCGCATCGGCGTAACAGGGATTGCTACCGGCCGGTATGGATGTGTAACCTGGCCTGCACGAGTGGTCAGACTTGGCGCCTTGACGGCCTGAGTATTGCGCCCCCGCGTGACGTGCACCGTGGCAGCGCCCGACCGCTGGGTGTGGCCTGCGCCTGGGGAGTTTCCAGCAGCGGGCAGATCGATACTCGGCTTCCTCCTGGGCAGATGCCCGGAGACTGAGGACGTTTCCTCCGCAGGCCGTGCAGCCGCGGTTGGTGCCGATCACACCGGTAGTCCCTACCTTCCGATCAGGAGCGAGACCCACGGTGTCTTCCGCGACCTCAGTGGACAGGCGGCGCACGCGCGCCGTCGTGTCGCTGTGTGCGCGGGGGCTGGGCTCGCTCTCGTTCGGCAAGGTTCTGCTCGGTGCGTTGATGCTGTGGATGGCCGCCGCGTTCATCTCCATGGGCGGCGGCGGCTCGGCTCAGGCCGACACGGCGGCAGCGCACGACGAAGGCCCCGTCGCTGTCGAGCTGGTCGGCTACTTCGACCAGAACACCGACGGGGCGGACGACGGCACGGTGGTCCCCCCACCGCCCCGGGCCAACGGCGCTCGCGGCGCCAGCCCGGCGGCGACCGCGGCGATCCCCGTGTCCAAGCCCGTCGTCCGCCAGCCCGTCTCGGCGCCGGCCCCACAGCCGGACGCCGTGGCGCCGCCGCCCCGTGCGGTCGGCAAGCCCACCGCGAACACCACCGGCACGGGCGACCAGGGCGCGGTGCAACGTCCTCGCCTGCGCACCGACTCCGCCCAGCCGCCCAGCGAGCCTGAGGGTCTGCGCCAGCTGCCCCGGCCTCGCGTCAACACCGCACAGCCCGCCTCCACCGGCACCCGAGGCGGATCGTCCGCCGGACGGGCCGACGAGTTCATGGGCGGTGTCGTCGACCTGGTCTCCGGGATCGTCGGCACGGTGGCCGGAAAGAAGGCCGGCGACCAAGCCCGCCAAGGCCTGTCCGGCATCACCGACCAGGTCTCCACCGCGCTGCGCGCCGGCCACAAGCTCAACACCTCCGGCGAGCCCGGCAGCGGCAACGCGAACACCGCCGCGCGGCCCGGCAGCCGTGACCGCGCCACCCAGACCAACACCGACACCGGCGCCGGCCCCGCGCTAGCCGCCGGCCACAGATCCAGCCAGCCAGACTGCGCGAGCGCCTCGGACTGCACCGAGCAAGCCGCCGCGCTGTCCGGCCGCAAACCCGCCACCCAACCTGCCCGAGGCCCACCGACCGGCCGCAACCACCACAGCCAGAACGGCGACAACGACACTCACCGCAAGACGTCCCAGGCGTCGATGCGCACCAAGCTCGACGAAAAGCAACTGAACAAGATCTCCAAGCTGACCAACGGCTTCGTCCAGGACCTGCTCAAGCTCGTCGGCAAGGCCGGCGGCCAGGGCAAGGGCACCGGCGGTTCCGCCAGCCAGGGCGGCGGCAAGCAGCAGGCCGGCACCGGCCACCGCGGCGGCGGCCTCGGCGAGCAGATCTCCGGGCTGGTCGAGAGCTTCGTCTCCAACGTGCTCAAGCTGGTCGGCAAGGCCGGCGGCGGCCAGGGCTCCGGCAACAGCCAGGGCAGCCAGGGCGGCGGCGGCTCGCAGCAGGCCGGCACCGGCCAGAGCGACGGCGGCAGCCTCGGCGAACAGATCACCCAGCTGACCGGCGAGTTCGTCCAGAACCTGCTCAAGCTCGTCGGCGTCGGCCAGGGCCAGGGCGGCCAGTCCGGCCAGTCCGGCCAGTCCGGCCAGGGTGGCCAGTCCGGCTCGGATGGCCAGTCCGGCCAGGGCGGCGACCTGGGCGAGCAGATCTCCGGCCTGGTCGACGACTTCGTGTCCAACGTGCTCAAGCTCGTCGGCGCCGCCGGCGGCGGCCAG
>NZ_JIAI01000045.1 GCF_000620785.1 Actinospineispora acaciae DSM 45401
GAAGACCCACACTGGTGGCAGGCCGAGGCGGACGGCCCGCAAGCCCACTACCGAGCGCTGGACTACCTACGCCGACGTTCCCAACCCGGCCCCACGCAGCTGCCGGCCGGGCTCGCCGCCGCGGACGTGTGGGACGAGCTGATCCTCTCCGCGTGGTGCTGGTGGGACCACAAGGCCCGCGAGCGTGAGCTGCTCGCCCGCGCGCAGCGCTACGGGCTGTCGCTGTCGGACCTGGGCGCGTTCCTGGGCATCCGCAGCCGCCAGGGCATGCGCGACTACCTCGACCGCGGCGCCGCGCTGCTCGACGAACGCGCCCGCCACGCCGCCACCCCGGCCCGCGCGGCCACCGGGGACGGCGCCACCTCCGCGCTGACCCGCCACCGAGGCCGGACCCGCGCCGAACGCGGCGCGGACGTGCACGCCACCCGCGCCGCCCGCCGCGCCGCCGCCCAAGCCGGGCCCCGACGGCGCTGGATCGCCGAGCACCGACCGGTCATCACCGCCACCCTGGACCGGCTGCTGCGCGAGTGTGCCCGCGCCGAGCTGCACCCCAACCCGAGCGACGACAACGGCGACGACAACGGCGAGGTCGCGCTCGGCGACTACCTGAGCTGGCTGGCCGAGGACCTGTCCACCGACGCGGTCACCGACGGCACCTTCGGCGCGCTCGGGCTCGTCCTCGGCGAACTACGCGCCCACCCCACCGCGACCGAAGCGCCCGCCAACCACGGCATCCACCAGGCCATCCGCGCCGCCGACCGGCTCCGCGCCGACTACGCCAACCTCACCGGCCTGACCACACCGGCCGCCGATGTCGGGGCCGGCCGTTAGCGTCGGCCACCGTGACCGCTCCCCGGATCGAACAACCCGCCGACCTCGCCACCGTGCGCGACTCCTACGACCGCGTCGCGGACAACTACGTCGAGATGAACCTCGGCGACATCACCACCCACCCCTGGCTGCACGCCACCATCGACGCCTTCGCCACCGCCGTGCGCGACCTGGACCGCCCGGTCCTCGACGTCGGCTGCGGCCCGGGATCCGTGACCGCCTACCTGGCCACCAAGCACGGCCTGGACGTCTCCGGCGTGGACCTCTCCGCCCGGATGATCGAACACGCCCGCCGCCTGCACCCCGGCCAGTGCTTCACCGTCGCCTCGGCCACCGAGCTGGACCTGGAGCACTCCTCCTACGGCGGGATCCTCGGCTGGTGGTCGCTGTTCAACCTGCCGCGCCACGTGCTCCCGTCCGTCCTGAAGTCCTTCGCCCGGGCGCTGGTCCCCGGCGGGCACCTCATCGTCGCCACGCACATGGGCGACGGCGAGATCGAACGCACCGAGGCCTACGGCGACGTGCCGGTCTCCTGGACCACCCACCTCTGGCGGCCCGAGCAGCTCACCACCCTGCTCACCGCCGCCGGCCTCGACCCGGTCGCCGAGCTGCGCCTGCCCAAGACCGTGGCCGGCGTCGGCGGCCTGGTCGTCGTCGCCCAGCGCCCCGATCAGCGAGGCGAAGGCGGTGCAAGGACGGCCCCCGGTGCCCCTCGCGCCGGCGTCGACCTGGACGACAACGCCGGGTTGCGCGGCCTCATGGACGCCGAGCCGGACCGGTAGACCTGGGCGTTCGGGGCGGAAGGAAACCTCGGACACCGCACACACCGTGTGGTCGCGGTACACATGTCCAGACGTGTGTGCGGCGGCGCAGCGCTGTGTGCGGTCGCCTGCGGCTACGTGCTCGGGTGGTCGAACTCGCCGGCTTTCACGCCGGTGAGGAACGCGGCGAACTCGGCCTTGGTGAACCCGAGCGTGGTGCGTTCGGCCGGCGGTGTCGTCGGGTACTGCTTGCTGTCCTGCATGCCGATCCACCCGTCCACGGTGCAGAGCATCACGCAGTCACCGGCTCGGCTCTCCGACGAGAAGCTGGACTTGACGTAGTCGCCAGCCCGAAGCGCTGCCATGGTCCTTCTCCTGGTCATAGGCTCATGGTCGCCCAGATCTGCTCGATGCGCTCGCGGGACCGCTCCACGTCGAGCGCCTTGCTGGCCGCGACGCTGTAGAGGTTGCTGTAGTAGCGCTGTTCGCTGGGCTTCTCCAGGAACACCGCGGCCGACGGCCAGGAGTCGACGAAGACGCACTCGGGATCTTCGGGGTTGGCGAACCGCATGATCTCGAAGGCCATGCCCTGCGCGGCGTAGTTACCGGCCTCGAACGGCACGACCAGCACCTCGACCGTGGCTTCCCATTGGGCGTCCAGCAGGTGCCGGAGCTGGCGTGCCATGGCGTCCCTGCCGCCGACATGCCGGTGCAGCGCGCCTTCGGCGATCACCGCCGTGTAGCGGAAGTTCGGGTCGTCGAGTCGGCGCTGGCGTTCCAGCCGGAACTCGACGATGCGCCCCATGTCCGTCGGCCGGGCGCTCTGCGAGGCGTACACCACGGCGCGGGTGTACTCCTCGGTGACCAGCATCGAGGGGACGAACGCCTCGATGTACTGCCGGACGTGCGCGGCGTCGGCCTCCAGCCCGACCAGCATCCCGCCGTTCTCCTCGATGACGTCGGCGAACTCGGCCCACCAGCCGAGCTGGTCACCCTGGCGCCACAGCTCGCGCCACTCCTCGGCCTGCTCGGGCGACGGTTGCAGGATCTCGATGACCTTGCGGAGCTGGACCTCGGTCATCCTGGCCTTACCGATCTCGATCTTGGACAGCCGCGACTGGTTGATCTTCCCGATCTGGCGAGCCAACTCCGCGCCGGAGAGATTCAGCTCGATGCGGCGCTCACGGACCTGCCGTCCGAGGCGGCGCCTGCGCAGCGTGGGACTGACGTGCTCGCTCATCCCTGTGTCCTCTCCACTTCCCCGTGGGGGTTCACCCGATCGACACGCTTGACTATCTCAGACCTAGTTCTAGTCTACGTGTCAATGCCATCGTACTGAACCGGACCTAGCCAAGGGCACGTTGATGACCAGGCACACGACCCCCGATCCCATCGACGCCGCGGCGTGGTTCGTCGCCGGGCAGCCGGGCGCGACCGCCCGGATCCTTGAGCGCCACACCGCTCGGGAGGACGGTTCCTGCGCCGGTTGCGGGGTGTACCGGCCGGTGCGCTGGCCCTGCGTGCTGGTTCACATCGCGCGGCGGGCGAAGAAGATCAGCTCGGCCGCCGACAAGGACGCGCCGCCGGGGCCCAAGCGGTGGGCCTGGTGCGGGCGGACGGCGGCGTGATGACGATGCGGATCCTCTTCGAGATCACCGGCTCCGACGGGTCGGTGATCGCGACCGGGTGTGACTCCACCCGGACGACCGACCTGAGCAGCTGGGACAACCACAGTTCGGTGGTGCGCCTGCTGCGGGCCAGGGCGGTGACTCCTCAGCTCGGACAGAAGCTCGTCATGTGGGTCGAGGCCGGCCCGCCGGTGCCGATCGGGCGGCGCTGGTCGTAGCGGTCACTCGAAGCGCAGCGCTTCGATCGGGCGTAGCCGGGCGGCGCGGTTGGCGGGGTAGCCGCCGGCGACGACGCCGATCACCAGGCTGACCACGAACGCGATCACCACGGGCTCCAGGGACATGACCGGAAGCGGGATCTGGCTGTCCGGGTCGCCGGCGCCGAAGCGGGGCAGCAGCATGATCCCGGCTTGGGTGATGCCCAGGCCGAGAACGATGCCGATCAGGCCACCGAGCCCGGTCAACATCACCGCCTCGGAGAGGAACTGGCGCAGGATGGCCGTCGTCTTGGCGCCGATGGCCTTGCGGATGCCGATCTCCCTGGTCCGCTCGGTGACCGCGACCAGCATGATGTTGGCGACCCCGATGCCGCCGACGAACAGCGAGATCGCCGCGACCGCCACGATGAACATGGTCAGGAAGTTGACGTACTGGGAGTTCTTCCTGAGCAGCTCGGTGAAGTTCTGGGCGTTGAAGTCGCGGTCCGCAGCCTGGTGGATGTTGTGCTGCTGGTCCAGGATCCTGATCACCTCGGAGGTGGCCTGCTGGACGGTGGCCGGGCTGGTCGACTTGACGATGATCATGTCGATCTTGCCGCCCCGGTCGCCCACGAGGTGCGCGCGCGCCGCGTCGAACGGAACGATCGCGGCCTTGTCGTTCTGGCCGTCCGGGGCGAGCACGCCCTGGATGGTGAACACGCTGTGGCCGAGCCGGATCCGGGTCCCGAGCACCTGGTGAGGGTCGGTGTCGTATCCGAACAGCAGGTTCACCGACTCCTGGCCGATGATCGCGGTCCGCGCGCCGCTGCTGATCTGCGCGTCGGTGAACCACTGGCCGGCCGACAGGCGGCGGTTGAGCAGCTCCAGGTAGTTCGCCTGGGCGCCGACCAGGGTCGCCTTGTCCTTGTTCTGCCCCACGCTCACCGGGACGTTGCCCACGATGGCGGGGGAGATCGCCGCGACGTGCGGGGCGCGTTGGTGGTCGCCCAGCGCCTTGACGTCCCGGTCGGTCAGGTTCCGCGATGCCTGGCCGGCGGGTGAGGAGCTCTTCGCCGGCAGGATGGTGATCTGGTTGGCCAGCTTGCCGAACTCGGCGTCGAAGCTCGCCTTCATCCCGTTGCCCAGCGCGACCAGCACGATCACGGCGGCCACGCCGACCACGATCCCCACGGTGGTCAGCAGCGAGCGCAGCTTGTTCATGGTCAGGCTGTGCAGGGCGGCCAGCAGGGCCTCGCGCATCTGGCCGGCCAGCGCGGAGTTCTCGGCGGCCTGGAAGGCGACCGGTTGCGGCCGGCGCTTGCGCCGCTTGGGCTCGACGACGGGCTCGCCGGGCAGCGGCGCGCCGCGCAGCACCGCCTCGGCGTCGCGCCGGTCGGCCTCGGTGGCCGCCCTGCGCTGCTGGCGGGCGGTCCGGAACTGGGTGAGCGCGGCGTGCGGACGGGCCAGCACACCACCGTCGGCCGTCATCGCCGCCCAGCGCGGCGCGCACCAGGCCCACGCCGCCCGAGCCCAGGCGGCCACGCGTTCGGCGGCCGACCTGGACGGCTCGGGAGGCGGCGGTGGCGCGGTCGGTGGCGCGGTCGGTGGCGTGGGCGGGGGCTCCCACGGGCTTGACCACGCCCAGGGGCTTGGCGGCACCGGCGGCGCGGGTTCGGGGACCGAGGGCGGCGGCGGCTGGGCCGGGATCAGGGCGTTCGGCAGGGTGACGGGCTCGATCGGCTGCGTCGCCTCGACCGAGGGCTCCAGCCGGGGCGGCGGCGCAAACGCCTGCCAGCCCGGTGGCTGTGCCGGCGCGACCGGCGCCGGCGCCCACGCCCACAGCTGCGCGGGGGGCCCGGCCATGGCCGGGATCCGCATCGGCGCCGGCCGGTGCGCGGGCGTCGGGGCCGGGCTGGGCGTGGGGGGCGGAACGGCGGCCGGCGCCGCTGGGGCCGCCGCCGCCGGCGGGGGCGCGGGCGCGGGCGCGGGCACCGGCGGGGCGGTGGGACGACCCACGTGGATGACCGCGCGCCGCGGCTCCTGGGTGAGATACGTCGAGGGCCGGAGCCACTCCGGGTCCGAGGGCAGCGGCGGCAGCGTGTAGCGCGGGCGATTGCGCCGGAAACCGCGCGCGGCGAAGGGCCGGGTGGGGCGGCGGTACCAGCGCGGGCGGGGCTCCGGCACGAGCCGGCGGTACTGCTGCCGGGCCGGGGCCGGGGCCATGTCGTCGTGGCCGGGCGCCGCGAACGCGCCCGCGCCGTTCGTCGGGTGCTCGACCGGCGGTGCCGGCGGCACGTGCCAGCCGTTCGTCGTGACGAGATCCGTGGCCGCCGCGACGCCCGCCGGTACCGGGGCGTTCGAGCGGTCAGGCCGGCCGGCGGTCGAGGCGACCGGCGTCGCGCGCCGGTCTCGGCGGCGCTTGCGGGCGATCTTGCGGTGCGCCGGGCAGCAGTACCGCCGGGCCTCGCCGGACGGGACGTCCTTGATCACTTTCGAGCAGCCGGGCAGTGCGCACACGGCGGGTGCGTCGCTGCCCTGGTGGGCGTTCGGCATGGTGAGGGCTCCTGTGGCCGCGTCGCGACCAACTCAGAAACGAGTAGGGGAGCGAGGCGCGCGCACAGCTCGGCGGCTCCGGCCATACGGGAACCACGGCTTTGGTCAGGCCATTCTGACCAGCGCAAACCTCACTGCCCGGAGGCCCATCCGTGGCACACTCACACCGAGGGACACCGTCTCCGTAGCGTGCGCTTTTCAGCCCAGGCGTCCGGAGCTACCGGGTCACGCCCACAAGCGTAAACCGGGCACCCGCGCCAACAAACACCGTTTCGCCGCACCTGACACGAATGGGTGGACCCCTCGGGAGAGGCTTGACGCGGCTACTAGCCGCCGTTGACGGCCGCGAACATCTTGGACACCACGGACTTGATCATCCCCATGATCCCGCCCGAGTCGCCGCCGTCGTCCCCACCGCTTGCGGCCGGGGAAGACGAGCCCTGCTCCTCCTCGGGGCCCGTCGTAGCGGCCTTCGGTTTCCCGGAGGTCGCCTCGGTCTCGGTCGCGGCCGCCGACCCTCCGGCGCCGGACTGCGAGGGCGCCTTCCGCACCCCGACCGAACCGTCCACGGCGGGCTCGCTGGAACCCGACGACCCGTCCGCGCCACCCGATCCGCCCATGCCGTCGGTGTCGTCCTTGGTCGGTAGCGGCGTCACGGCGGCCACCGCGCGCACGGCGGGGGCCGACGGGGCGGCGGTGCTGTCCGGCGCCACGCCCGGACCGGCGACCGTGGCCCCGGCCAGCACCAGCGCCGCGCCGCCAAGCATCACGGACATACGCACAGTGATCACTCCACACACAAGCGTCGAGAAGCAAAGAAAGAGGAAGCGCCGTAGAGCGGCGATACGCCAACCGCGGTGGACGTCACGCGGCGCCGGCCCCGCTGTCGGTGCTTGACGCCCTGCACCAACGCGCCGGAACCGTGGCGCGCAGCCAGGGTAGCCCACCGCGTCCATGGTCATCAGGCCACTACGCACCTTTTCGGAGTGCTATAGCAACCGTGGTGGCCTGATGACCATGGCTCGTCGGCCCGGACGGCGGTGACCTGGTTCGGTTCGCGGTCATCGCAGACGCCTATGCGGCCTGTGCCGGGGTGACCAGCGGGACGGTTCGCGCTGGGGTGCCGAGGGACGTGGTGGTCAACCGGTCCAGCTCGCCGCGCATCGCGGCCAGCGCACTGGCCAGGATCCGCTTCTCGCTGGTGGTCGTTCCGGTGCGGCCGGACTCGCGCAGTGCGATGTCGATCGTGGCGACGATGCACTGCGTGGACCGCAGCGGGGCTAGGGCTCGCCGGTCAACGAGATCGGCGAGCGAGTCGAGACGGGACTGCACCTCCCAGGCGAACCGGTGCAGCGGCAGCGCGCCGGTGGCGAAGGAGTCAATGGTGTCGCGCAGGCCGTCAGTAACAAACCTGATCAACTGCAGGACGGAACTCATCGGTGTTATCCAGACGGATACGGGTGCGCCGCACCGCGTGCGGTCGCGACCAGGACACAAGTGATGGACCTGGACTCCGTGGCTACAACACACCGAGACCTACGTGCCCGGCGGCGGAAGGATGGACAGCTACACATCGATCCGTGTCAGTACCGAGCGGCGATCACCTTATGTCGGGTACGGGGCCCGGTCAACACCCGTGGCGTCACTTGACCTCGGCGGTGTAGTCGCGGTCCTGCGGTGTGCGGATGTTGTGCCGTGCGTCCAGCACCGCGTACACCTGGTTCAACGCCGCGTCGACGGAGCTCGGGCTCTTCGACTCGACGATGATCGTGTTCACCGTGTCGGCCGCGTGCCGGCTGAGGATGGACACCTGGGCGGTACCCAGCGGCATGATGATCGCGTCGTCGTCCTGGGCGGAGTGCTCCAGGACGCCGATGGTTCGGAAGCGGGACCGCCCGATCTGCACGTCGGCGCCCACCGCCGCGCGCGTGTCGCCGCCGAACAGCGACGTCACGAGCGCGGGGCCAACCAGCACCACCTTCGCCCTGGAACGCTCCTGCGCGGTGGTGAAGTTGTCGCCGGCGGCCAGCTTGTGGCCGGTCAAGGCCACGTAGTCCGTTGTGGAACCGAAGAACTTCGCCTGCACGGTCTGCTGTGTGGTGATCGACGTGGTGCCGGTGACCACCGGCGTCACGCGGGCGACATCCGGGGCGCGCGCCGGGTCCCGCAGCGCTAGGGCGTCGGAGTCCTTCAGGTCCTTGGCCTGAGGGCGGTCGGCCTTGGTGACCACGATCTGGTTGCTCGGCGCCGGGGCCTGTGCGCTGGGGCCGGGCCGCCCGCACCCGCCCAGCACCGCCGTGGCCACGGCCACCACAACGACGACCAGCGCCCGCCCGCGCCCGCGTGCAGATCGACATGCCATGGCCCCACCCTCATCGAGTCCGAACCGCATTCGTACCGGAGATCCGGGTTAAGGCTCGGTCACCTTGTGGCCGAGCTCGGAGATAGGGAACGGGGGCAGGATGTCTTGGGCCAGATTGCGTAGGCGGTTGGTCACGGATGTCAGGGCCGCCGGTAGCGGTCCTCGGGACCGAGCCCTAGATGGACGGCCACCACAGTGAACACGAACGTCTCACACGCCAACCGGCTGGCCACCCGGTCCCACGGCGACATCGGCCCGGAACTATCCCCGCCGGTACCCATCCCCACCCCTCCCGGCCTGATCATCGACCGGTCCACACGCACGTCGGTTCATGGCAGCGAACCGCAAACCTCGGAGCGGTTCAACTCATCTGGGTTGCGTCGACGGTGCGGGGAGGTACTCTGGCGCTCGCGTCCGCCGTGTTGTTTGGCGCTTGTGGTGGATGCCAGGGCCGGTACTTGAGTGCTCCGCGCTTGGGTGTCGCTTCCCGCGTGACGTGACCGTGGGTGGTGTTTCCGGTCGGATCTGGGTGCCGGATGAGCCCCAGAAAAGCGTGGTCATGCGGCGTGTCTTCGTATCCGTGCGTGGCCGGTGTTCTGAGCGCTGAGCGTTTGTCGGCTTGGTGGATCCCGTTGGGGTGTTGGTGATGGTGTCGGTGGCTTCGGCTGGGGGGCGGCG
>NZ_JIAI01000046.1 GCF_000620785.1 Actinospineispora acaciae DSM 45401
CCGGGCGGACCTTCCGTGCGCGGGCCTAGCGGCTTCGTGGCGCTTATCGGCTCGCCCTCACCTGGCAAGGCGCCGGCGCCTGGCGGCGGTGGGGGCGGTGGGCCGTCACGGCCACCGAAGAACTTCGTCGCCAGCTTCCCCCCGAGCTTCTTGGAGCCCGCGCCCAGCCCGAACATCGCGCCGCTGATCGCCAGGTTCGTCACGGCGTCGAACTTCTCCGCGCCGCTCATGCCGCCCCAGTTGGCGACCGTGAGTCCGAACTGCGTGGCGAACTGAGTGCCGAAGGCGCCGGTGCCCACCCAGTCCACCGCGGTGCCCATCGTGTTCAGACTCTTTGCGGCAGCCGCGCCCCGGCCTATGGGCGCGGCGAACTTCGTCAGTCCTATGGCGCCCAGCCGCAGTCCACCGCCGATCCCCATCGCCCCGCCGCCGACGATGCTCAACACGTCCATGAACACAGTCGGGTTGCTCAGGCTGGTGTCCTGGCCGTGGGCGGCGCGGCTGTTGATGTCGTGAACGCCCTCGTAGGCGAAGTAGGCCCCGGACGCGACCGTGAGGGTGGTCCCGACGGCGCCGACGAACGCCGGCACCTCGACGGCCAGGGCCGCGCCGCCGGTGGCGATCCCGGTGGCGACCATGCCCACCACGGCGGCGCCGAACGCGACCCAGCCCAAGACCTTCTTGTGGGTCGGGGTGTGGTGCGCGGAGACGTCCTCGTAGTCGACGACCTCGCCGTTGTGCCCGCCCATGTTCTTGGGCAGCAGCAGGCGGGCGTCCTCGGGCAGCTCGTTGTTCTCGCGGTAGTCCTTCTCGCTGGAGAAGTGTGCGCCGGAGACATCGATGTACTGGTAGGACCCGTCCTTCTGCTTGACCCGGAACATCGTCCACGGCGTCCACTCGCCGCTCTTCGGGTCCTTCAGGTATGTGCGGAGAATGTCGACGTTCTTGCCGTTGCTGCCGTTGGCGTAGACACCGCCCATCATTTCTTTGGCCTTGTCGTACCGGTCATGACCGTTCTCGTCCTTGGTCATGTCCGCGGCCGCGGCGCCCTGCTCCACCCAGTCGGCGTGGTGCCAGGACATGTACTGCTTCCAGCTCTTGACGTCGAACTGAGCGGCCAAGGTGGCGAACTGGTCGGGATGCTTCTTGGCCAAGTCGCGCGGGTACTTGGTCTGATCGGACTTGTCGGCCAGCAGGCCGGGCTCGTTGGCCGCCGCCCTCAGCGCGTTCACGCCGTCCGGGGAGCCTCGGTACGCCGGTTCCCACCCCTTCAGCTTCCCGTCGGTGATCTGGTGCGACTTCGGGTCCAGCCCGAACGCAGCGTCCAGACGCTTCTGGTTGTTCTTGTCCTCGGGATGGGCCTTGAACTTGGCCAGCGCGTCGGCCCGCTTCTGCTTGCCCGCCAGGCCCGCCGCGTCGGCCAGCTGCCTGTCGCCGTCCAGGAGCGCGTAGTGGGTGTTGGTGAACGACTTGAAGGTCTGCTGGTCGATCGCCTTCGCCGCGAGCTTCTCCTCGTTGCTCATCCCCCTGCCGCCGGTGATCGCCCTGTTGGTGGCGTTGGCGTTCGGCTTCAGGTAGATGTTCTCGGCCTGGTGCAGGTACTTCTGGTAAACGGCCGCGTCGGCCTGCGCCTTCTGTGCGGCGGACAGGTTGTTCGCGCCGGTCTTCGGATCGTGGTTCTTCGGGTCCCAGTACTTGGCGTAGACGCCCTTCTCCAGCTCGACCCAGGACTGGCGGACGTCGGCCGGCGGTTCCTTCACCTTCTTCTTCGGGCCGTCATGTCCCGGTTCGTCCCCGCTGGGGGCGACGCCGCTGGGGGAGGGGGACGGCTCGGCCGGGGTCGGCTTCCCGGACGGCTTCGGTTTCGACGTGGGGGTGGAGCCCGGCGTGGGCGGCGGGTCCTGCGCGCGCGGGTTGGGTTCCCGCCCTCCTGAGTGCGGAGGAGGCGCCGGGTGCTGGGGGTCTGCGCCGGACTTCTCGGCGCGGTCGCGCTCCTTCTGGATTGCCGCGGCCTGCTTCTTGGCGGCGGCGTCGATCGCCTGGACCCCGGAGACGGTGGACCAGGCATCGGCCTGGTCGGCCGGGCGCGAACCCCGGTTGCCGGTGCCGAAGCCGTTGTCGAAGATCAGTTTCTCGTTGGCGGTCTTGTGTACCCCGGTGGGCGCGTTGGGCACGCTGCCGCCGAAGTTGGAACCGCGCCGCTCCCCGTTCGAGGCGAACACCCAGCCGCCGGGCACCGGGTTCTTCTTCTGAGGAGCCTTCGGCGCCGAGGCCAGTGCGGCCTTGTCATTGATCTTGCTGGTGTAGACGACGGGCTTGTCGGTCTTCTTGTCGATGACCGGTTTGCCGTTCTTGCCGGTCACGGTCTGGCGGTCGGTGAACTTCTCCTGCGCCAGGACCGACCCGTCCTTGTACGTGGTGTAGGTGCCGGTGCCCTTGACGACGTCGGTGGCCTTCTTGCCGTCGGGCATCGTGGTGTTCCAGGTCCGGTCCAGCGGCTCCGTCTTGGTGCCCTTGACGTGGCTCTTCGGGACGTCCTTGCCGTGCAGGGCCTTCCAGGCGTCCGAGCCGGGGGGCGCGTTGGACCTGCCCGGCACCAGGTTCGCCGAGCCGACGGTCGTGTACTTGTGGAACTCGTTGCTGCCGGTGGGCTTGAGGCAGTGGCCGCTGCAGTAGTCCTGGCCCTTCTTCCCGCCGGTGCTGTCGCCGGCCGGGCCGGGCACGGCGTTGGAGACGACCGTGCATCCGCCGTTGCCGCTGCCGCCGCACGGGACCCGGTGGGTGGCCTCGTAGTAGCCGGTGCCGCCGTCGATCTTCTTGTGGTCGACCGCGGTGGCCGAGTAGTGCGCCGTGCAGTTGGCCGCGCCGGAGCAGGAGGCGGAGGCGCCGGCGGCGTTGCCCTTGGCGAACGCGCTGGCGGCCACCGCCACCCCGCCGGAGCCCATGCCGCCGCCGCCCGAGCCGTGCGCGTACGCCTCGGCGTGTGACCCCGTCTTCTTGTCCTTCGCCGAGGCGGAGGCGGTGGCGGAGTAGGAGTGGTGGCAGGTGGTGCCGGCCGAGCCCTGGCAGGCCGAGGACGCCGAGGCGCCGCCGCCCCCGCCCTGCGCCTGAGCCATGGTCATCACGTGCCCGCTGCCGGTCTTCCCGCCGCCGTGACCATCCGCGCTGGCCTGGGCGCCGGGCGCGGAGGCGCCGCTGCGCGCGGAGTAGTGGTAGGAGCAGCCGGCGTTCGCGCTGCCCTGACACCCGGCCGCGGCCACCGCGGAGTTGCTGGTGGCCTTCGCGGACGCGGTAGTTCCGCACCAGCCGCCACCATTCCCGCCGCTGGTGCCGCAGCGGGCGTTCGCGGCGGCGTGGTTGCCACCGTTGTCGGACCCGCCGGCGGAGCTGGCCGAGAACCGGTAGGAGCACTTCCCGCCCTCGCTCGAGCAGCTGGCACCGGTCACGGCGCTGGTCTCGGTGGCGCCGGCACGAACCTGCCCGGAGCAGGCCTTTGCGGTGCAGCGAGAGGCGCTGTTGGCCTTGCTGGCCGAGCTCACGCCGCCCGCGCCGTGAGCGGCGGCACTGCCTGTCAGGCGGGTGGCGCATCCGGTGCCGAGGCATTGCGCGCTGGCCTGGGTGAGGGAGCCGGCGAGCATGCCGACGGTGCCCGCGACGCACCCGTTGGCGTTGCTGTTGGCGCAGGTGGCGCGCGAGTTCGCGTGCGCGGTGTCGGTCTTGGCGCCGCTGGTGGAGGTGGCGCTGGCCGGGCACCCCTTCCCGCCGGCCTGACAGCTGACCTGGATGGCGGCGGATGCCGACCCGGACTGGCCGGTCTTTGCATCGGCCATGGACAACACCGAGGAGCTGGTGATCCCGGCCTGGCAGTCGGCCTTGCCGGTGCAGGCCGCTTTGCCGTGCGCGTTGGACCGCGTCTTCCCGCCGGTGCCGGTCGGCTTGGAGCCGGGTGGCTTGGTGCTGTTGGGCTTGCTCACGATGGCCTTGCCGGCGGCGTCGCCGGTCACCTTGCCGGTGCAGCCGGCGGACGGGCAGTCCAGCGAGGCCGAGGTGCGCAGCGTGCCGCTGCGGCCGGGCAGGTCCTTCGCGTTCTTCTTGGTGCTGGCCGGCTGGCCGCTGGTGGCGCCGGTGCTGACGGTGGAGGTGGCCGCGACCCCACAGCCGTCACCGCCGTGCGAGGAGCAGGTGGCGCGGGTGCCCGAGCTGCCCGAGGCGGCGTCGTCGGCGAGGGCGGCCTTGCCGGTGGTGGTGGCCTTGCAGCGGGGGCCGGCGCATTGGGCGGTCGCGGTGGACTCGGACCAGGTGACCGGGATGTCCTTGGCGCGGAGCGGCTTCTTCGCGGCCTTGGTGGCGGCGGCGGCGCTCTTGGTTGCCTCGGCGGCGGTCTTGGCGGCCTTGGTGGCGGCCTTGCGCTGCTTGGCGGTGGCGCCGGGGGCCGCGGCGGCCTGCTTGGCCTTCTTCGCGGCCTGTTTGGCTTGCTTGGCCTGCTGGGCGACCTGTTTTGCCTGGTCTTTGTTCTGTGCTTTGAAGATGTCGGCGACGACCTGGCCGGTGCCGGCGGTGGTGCCGGTGGTGGCCTGGCAGGCGCTGGCGGTGGTGTCGCATCGTGCGGTGGTGGTTCCGGTGGCTTTGCTGTGGGTGGCCGGTGGGCCCTTGTTGCCGGTGCCGCTGGTGTTGTGTTTGTCGGCGGCCAGGCCGGTGGCGGAGCTGTGGGGGGTGCCCTTGCAGCGGCCGGTGGTGCCGTCGCAGTTGAGGTTGGCCCAGGCGGAGGTCCAGGAGGAGGCGCCGGGGACGGTGGGGCCGCCGGAGCTGGCGGCGGAGCCGGGGGCGGTGGCGGGCTGGTCGGGGCGCTGGCCGCCCTGGCCGGGCTGGTCGGGGTTCTGCTGGGAGGCGGTGGCGTTCTTGCCGTTCTTGGTGCCCTTGGCGTTCTTGGCGTTCTTGCCGGTGGGGTTGCCCTGGTCGCCGGTGTCCTGGCCGTTGTCGCCGGTGGGGGTGTTGGTGGTGGTGGCGTTGCTGGTGGGCTGGTCGGCGACCATCGGGGCGATGCTGTTGGCGTCGGGGCTGGAGGAGGCGGCGCCGTTGATCACGGCGGTGCAGGTGCCGCCGGTGCCGGAGCAGTAGCCCTCGGCGCGGTTGCCTCGGGCGGCGTCGGAGACGGTCGGGTTGGTGGCGGTGACCTCGCCGGAGAGGCGGCCGCCGCCGGTGCCGGTGAGCTTGCCGCCGATGGTGGAGGCGGCCGAGGGGCCCGAGCCGAAGCGGTTGGCGTTGGGCTTGTCGCTGTAGGCGGCGGCCGCGCCGGGGCCGGTGGTGGCGTTGGACAGGGTCTGGACCTGGCAGGACTGCGCGCCGGCTGCGCACTTCACGGTGCCTTGGGAGGTGCGGGGCTTGCCGTTGTTGACCGCTCCGTCGAAGGCGGCGGAGGCGGTGTGGGCGGTGCCGGAGCACTTCTTGGACTGGCAGTCGACGCTCGCGGCGGCGCGGGAGGTGGCGGTCGGGCCGGAGCCGGGCTGGCCCTTGAGCGGCTTGCCGGTCTTGGGGTCGATCCGGACGTGGTCGGTGGTGGTGGAGGCGTCCGAGCTGGCCTGGCCCTGGCAGCCGCCGCCCCGGACGGTGCAGTCGGCGTCGGTGGAGGCGCCGCGCCAGTGTTTGGACACCGCGAGGTCGCGGGCGGAGGTCTCGGTGCGGGCCTTGCCGCCGCAGGTCTTGGAGTCCTCGCAGCGGACCTGGGAGTCGGCGTGGGACACGCTCACCACGCCGGCCGGGATCTTCTTGCCGCCCGGGCCGGTCTGGGCGGCGCGGTAGGAGACCTCGCTGTCCGCGGCCGAGCCGCAGGTGCCGCCGATGCCGTGGACCTCGCAGCGGGTGGCGCCCTTGCTGTCCTTGGCCTTGATGTCGCCGGACGCGCCGGCGGTGGTGGCGCCCTTCTCGCTGCCCTTGCAGTCGGGCGAGTCGCAGGTGACGGTGCCGGTGGTCCGGCTGCTCGCGGTCAGGCCCCTGGCCCACTGCGGCACCGACTCGGCCTTGGCCTTCTTGGCGGCCTTCTTGTCCTTCGCCGTCTTCGCTTCCTTGGCGGGCTTGGTGGCGGTGTTCGCCGCGGCCAGCTCGATGTCGGCGGTGTTGTTGGCGACGGTGGAGGAGGAGTCGGTGGAGCAGCCGCCGGTGGTGGCGCCGACGGTGCAGTCGTGGTGCGCGCCGGTGGTGCGGGTGGCGGTCTTGCCGTTCACACCGGCGGTGATCTGGGCCTTGGTGGCGGTGGCGCCGGTGCCCTTGCAGCCCTTCGTCTGGCAGGCGACGTTGACGTAGGACAGCGTTTCGTTGTCGTCACCGGGGCCGGTGGCTGTGGTGCACTGCCCGCCGTTGACCCGGCAGTTCGCGGTGCCGGACAGGGCGCGGCGGTCGGTGGTGGTGTTCTTGCCCTTCTTGTCGGTCTTGGCGTGACGTTCGGACGAGTCGTTGTCGCATCTGCCGTTGCGGGTCTGGCAGTAGGTGTGCGGGCCGGTCTGGTCGGCCGTCGCGGCCAGGTCGCAGTCCTTGGCGCCGCACTTGGCCTTGGCGGTGGTCTTGCCGGCCCGGCTGGTGGTGGCGCAGCCCTTGGTCGGGTCGCAGGTCGCCGAGGCGGTGCGGTTGCCGATCTTCGCCGAGCTGGAGCAGCCGGAGATGCCGAGCATGCACAGGCTCTGGTCCTCTTTGAGCTTGCCGGTCTTGGGGTCGATCGCGGCGGTGGAGCACTCGCCGAACGCCCCGGACCTGGTGCAGGCCGCCCCCGCGCCGTTGCGGCCGGGGTCGGCGTCGAGGGAGTTGTGGCCGGTGGCGTCGTAGAGCTGCGCGGTCTGGGCCTCGACGGCGTCGGCCTGCTTGTTGTAGGCGGCGGTGTGCTTCTTGTAGGTGGCCTTGGACAGCTTCCCGGCGGCGAGCTGCTTGCGCTCGGCGTCCAGCTTGGTCTTCGCCGCGGCCAGCTTGCGCTGGTCACCGATGGTGTCGTTGATCAACGTCTGGTCGTCGGTGGACAGCAGGCCCATCGACTGGTTGGCCTTGGTCGTCAGCGCCTTCTGGGCGGCGACCTTCTTGTTGTAGGCGGCCTTGGTGATCTTCTTGGCCGCTAGCTGGTCCTTGGCCGCCTCCAGGCTCTTCTGGCCCTTGAGGACCGCGAGGCGGTTGTTCAACGCCCGGTTGACATCGGTCGCCGAGCCGTCGTCGTTCCACCAGGTCCGGTCCGGGCTGACGGTGTTGCCGGTGGTGGCGGGCTGGCGGGTCTGGAGGTTGCCGCCGGCCAGCGCGCACTCGGCCTCGCTCTGGCACGCCGTGCCGGCGAACTGGCCGTCCTGGCCACCCAGCGACCAGCCCTCGTCCTGGCCACCGCCCGCGCCGCCGGTCTGACCGCCGCCGCCCGTGCCGCCGCCGGCGCCGCCCGTGCCGCCGCCGGTGCCGCCGGGCTGGCCGCCCTGCTGGCCGATGCCGAGCAGGTCGAGCAGGTTGGTCACGAAGTTGCTGGTCAGCTGCTGGATCGAGCTGGCCAGGCTGTTGTCCTGGTTGCTCGTGCCCGTGCCGGTCGAACCCTGGCCGGTGCCGGCCTGCCCGCCCTGCTGGCCACCCTGCTGGCCGATGCCGAGCACGCCGAGCAGGTTGGTCACGAAGTTGCCGGTCAGCTCCTGGATCGAGCCGGCCAGGTCGTTCTGACGGTCCGTGCCCCGGCCCGTTCCGGTGCCGGACGTGGACGCGGACTGGGGCGTGGGCGTGCGGTCCTTCTTCGAGGTCTTGCCGGTGTTGCCGGTGTTGCCGAGCACGTGGTCGAGGAGCGCGGAGGCCTTCTTCGTCCACTTCGCGTAGGCGTGGGGGCGCCCGGAGTTCTGCACGGCCTGGGCGGCGTCGTTGATCGACTTCTTCTGCCAGCCGGAGACCTTCTTGAGGTGCTTGAAGAACTCGGTGGCCGCGTGGGTCGGGTTCAGGACCTGCGCTTTGCTGCCCCAGCCCTGGGAGGGGCGCTGCTGGAACAGCCCGAGGGAGTCACGGTCGCCGTGGTGGACGTTGCGTAGCCCGGACTCCTGGAACGCGGCGGCGAGGGCCACCTGCAGGCCCCGCTTCGGGATGCCCATCTTCTGGCCGACCTTGACGATCTTCTCGGCGTTGGCGGCCTGGGCCTTGCTGATGCCCTTGGGGAGCGGAGCCTTCTTCGCGGCCGGCTGGGCGGCCGGCTTGTCGGTCGGCTTGGTCTTGGCGGACTTGGTCTTGGCGGCGGTGGGGGTCGAGGTCTGCTCGGCCGGTGGGCCGCGAGCCTGAGGGGCGCCGGCGCGCTGCCTGGTCGGCTGGCCCTGGGACGGGCACACCCCGATGGCCTGGCAGGTGATCGGCCCCGAACCCGCATCCGGCGGGGTCGACGGCGAGCCGCCGTCGTGGCCCGAGCCGACCGGTGTGGAGGTGTTGGTGCCGTTCATCCCTCGGCCTCGGGAGTCCAGCCCCTTGCCGCCGGCGGCGATTGCCTGGGAGACCTCGTCGGCCAGCCCGGACAGCGCCTGGCGGGTCTGGGAGCCGGCCTTCTTGCCGGCCACCGTGCCCACGATCCCGGACACCAGGTCGACGACCCCGCCGACCAGTTGGTCGACGTTCTCGTGACCGCGCCCGCCGGAACCCTGGGCGGCGTTGCCGGGCCGAGGCCTGTTCACGCCCGGCCGCTCGGGCTGCTGGCCCTCGTCCTGGCTCACGCCCTGGCCGGACCGGCCGGACTGGCCGTTGCCCGAGCCCTTGCCCGAGCCACCGGACACGCCCAGCTGCTTGAGCAGGTCCTGGACGAAGTTGCCGGTCAGTTCGGTGAGCTGCTCGCCGAGGCTGCCGCCGTCGCTCTGGCCGGTGCCGGCCTGCTG
>NZ_JIAI01000047.1 GCF_000620785.1 Actinospineispora acaciae DSM 45401
CAGGTCGACGCCGGGGTCGAGGTGCTTGTGGCGGCAGTGCACGGCGAGGATGGCGGCGCGTTCGGTCTGGGTGGGCAGCGGGATGGTGACCTGGCGGTCGAAGCGGCCGGGTCGCATCAGCGCGGGGTCGAGGACCTCGGGGCGGTTGGTGGCGGCGAGGACGACGATGCCTTCTCCGGGGTCGAAGCCGTCCATCTCGGCGAGCAGCTGGTTGAGGGTCTGTTCGCGTTCGTCGTTGGAGACCATGGCGTGGGTGCCGGCGCGGCGGGCGCCGATGGCGTCGAGCTCGTCGACGAACACGATCGCGGGGGCGCGCTTGCGGGCCTCGGCGAACAGGTCGCGGACCCGGGCGGCGCCGACGCCGACGTACATCTCCACGAAGCTGGACCCGACGACGGAGAAGAACGGCACGTCGGCCTCCCCGGCCACGGCGCGGGCCAGCAGGGTCTTGCCGGTCCCGGGTGGGCCGATCATGAGTACGCCGCGCGGCGCGGTGGCTCCGGCGCGGCGGTAGCGCTCGGGCTGGCGCAGGAAGTCGACCACCTCGACGATCTCGGCCTTCGCGCCCTGGTAGCCGGCGACCTCGGCGAAGGTGGTCTTCGGCCGTTCGGTGTCGAAGACCTTCGCCTTGGCCTTGCCGGCGCCGAAGACGCCCTGCAGCTGGCCGGTTCCCGAGGCGCGACGCCAGAACCAGAAGACCAGCAGCATCGGGGCGAGGAGGATCAGCCAGGACAGCAGCTGCTCGCCGGTCGAGGACCGGGGCGGCGCGGCGGTGACCTCCACCTGCGCGGCCGAGAGGCGGTCCAGCAGGCCCGGGCCCGCCTGCGGCGGGATCACCGTGGCGAACCTGCGCCCGTCGGTCAGGCCGCCGCGCGCCTGGCCGTCGGTCTCGATGGTGATCGTCTTGACCTGGTGACCGTCGACGGCGGTCAGGAACCGCGAGTAGGTCAGCTGCTCGGCCGCCGCGCCGCTGGCCAGGCTGGGCAGCCACACCGCCAGCAGCAGGGGCAGGACGACCGCGATCGGCCACAGCCAGCGCTGCCACGCCGGTGGGGTGGGCGGCGCGCCGGGGGGCGGGCGGTCGCCCGGGGGCGGTGGGATCGCCTGTTTGCTCATCGCGCCGTCCTGCCCTTTCCGGTTCCGGTGAACCGAGCATCGACCGGGCGGCGCAGCGCGGGGGAGAGGCTTTCGGCACCGCTCGCGCCGGTCGTTGGCCACACCCGGCGCGGTTGAGCCGAACGCCCCCGGAGGGTCGGGCCGTTCGCCCCTGGGACCGGCGTGGTGTCGAGCGCAGGGTGGCCGGGACAGACAGCGGATGGGATGACGAGATGAGCGCTCGCAGGACGATCGTGGTCGGGGTGGACGACTCCGAGGCGGCCGAGGCAGCCTTGGAGTACGCGCTCGACGCGGCCGCCGCGCAGGGCACGGCCGTCCGCGTGGTGAGCGTGTTCGGGCTGGTCGAGGACTGGCCGCTGCCCTTCACCCGGCGGTCGTCGTCCAGCGTCGCGGAGGCAACCGGCTTGATTGAGAGGCGGCTGCGGGACCTCGTGGGTGAGCTGGTGGCCGCCCGGCCCCGGCTGGCGGGAGTTCCCGTCGACGTGCAGGCGCTGTTGGGGGCTCCGGCGGGCGTGCTGGTCGAGCAGGCCGCCCGCGCCGACCTGCTGGTGATCGGGCACCGGGGTCGAGGCGCCCTCGCCAGCGCCCTGCTCGGTTCGGTCGGCCTGCACTGCGTGCTCCACGCCCCGTGCACGGTCACCGTGGTGCGGACCATCGCGGTCCAGGCCCGTGAGCGGGCCCGCGCGGCGCGGCTGGCGCTCACCCCGGCCCCGATCGGGCCCGCGTTGGCATAGCCCGCGCCGGACGGACCGTGGGCACATCGAGAGACCGAGGAGCTACCGCGATGTCGTGGTATGGAGATGGAATGGGCACGTGGGGGGCCATGGTGACGGCGGTGAGCACCGTCCTGTTCTGGGTGCTGATCATCGCCGGGATCGTCCTGCTGGTCCGCGCGCAAGCCCGGCCCGACCGCACCACGCCTGGCGGCCGGCCCACCCCCGAGCGGCTGCTCGCCGGGCGCTTCGCGCGTGGAGAGATCGACGAGGACGAGTACCGGCAGCGCCTGGATGTGCTGCGTGGTCAGCACCGCCCACTGCCCAGATAGGAGCTATCCGGTCGTGCGTTGGTAGGCCTGCACGGCGGTGGGCAGGGTGGGGAAGATCCGGTCCGGGCCGATGCGGTCGAGCAGCCCGGCGCGGCGCAGGTCGGTCCTCAGGTCCTGTTTCACGCGGGCCATGGCCAGCACGATGTCGCGGTGCGCGAGCTCGTCGCGCAGGGCGGCGAGCGTGTCGGCGGCGGTGATGTCGAGCTCGGTGATCACCTCGGTGTTGAGCAGCAGCCACCTGGTGGGGGTCGGGGCGTTGTCGACGGCGGCCAGCGCGCGGCGGCGGAAGTTGTCGGCGTTGGCGAAGCACAGCGGGGCGTCGTAGCGGTAGACGACCAGCCCGTCGAGCCGCTCGGCGTGAGGGTAGTCGTCGACGTCGTGCATGCCGGCAAGGCCGGGGACGAAGCCGAGGATGCCGTCGTGTGGTCGGGACAGCTTGCGCAGCAGGTCCAGGATGGACAGGCCGACCGCGGCCAGCACGCCGCCGAGCACGCCGAGGATGAGCACCGCGGCGGTGGTGGCCAGGGCCAGGGTCAGCTCGGAGCGGCGGAACCGGGCGAAGCGGCGCAGCTCGCGCAGGTCGATCAGGCCGACGGCGGCGTAGATCACCAGCGCGCCGAGCGCGGCGGTGGGGAACAGTTCGAGCACCGGTGCGCCGAGAAACAGCACGGCGAGCACCACGACGGCCGCGACCAGGGAGTAGAGCTGGCTGCGGGCGCCGACGGACTCGGCGATCGCGGTGCGGCTGCCGCTGCTGCTGATCGGGAACCCGCGCAGCAGGCCGGCGGCGATGTTGGCGGTGCCGAGGGCGAGCAGCTCGCGGTCGGCGTCGAGCCGGTGGCCGGCGCGGGCGGCGAACGCTCGGCCGGTCAGCACGGTGTCGGAGTAGGCCACGATGGTCACGCCCAGCGCCGGGGCGAGCAGCGCCAGGACGTCCCCGCCCGTCACAGCCGGCAGCGCGGGCGCCGGTATCCCGCCCGGAACCGTTCCCACCACCGCCACACCGTGCTGGCGCAGCGACAGCGCCGCCACCGCCGCCGAGGCCAGCAACACTGCCAGCAGCGGGCCCGGGACGCGCGGGACCAGCAGCTTGGCGCCGAACAGGAACCCGAGGACGGCCACGGCCAGCGCCACCGTGGGCGGGTGGACCTGCCCGGCGGCGGCGAGGAACGCGGTGAGCTGGGCGATCGCTGTGTCGCCCCCCGCCGGGGCGCCGGTGACGTTGCGCAGCTGCCCGGCGATCATGATCAGGGCGATCCCGGCGAGGTAGCCGACCAGCACCGGCCGGGACAGCAGGTTGGCCAGGAACCCCAGCCGCGCCGCCCATCCCAGCACGCAGAACGCCCCAACCACCAGCGCGAGGGCGGCCGCCAGCGCCGCGTAGCGGTCCGGTTGTCCGGCGGCGAGCGGCGCGATGGCGATCGCGGTCATGATCGCGGTGGTCGACTCCGGCCCCATCGACAGCTGGCGCGACGAGCCGACCAGCCCGTACCCGACCACGGCCGCGACCGCCGCCCACAGCCCGACGATCGGCGGCAGCCCGGCGACACCCGCATAGGCGAGCACCTGCGGCACCAGGTAGGCAGCCACGGTGAGCCCGGCAACCAGGTCGCCGCGCACGGCCGGCCAGTCCCGCCTTCGTACCGCCGCCGCGCCCGCCACCAGCGCGGACGTCCGCCCGAACGTCACCGCTCGCGCCCACAGTCCGCCGCTCATCGGCCGGGCCGCCGGCGCGTGATGGGTTCCACCGGCTCATTCGTAGCCGAGAACCGCGACGTGGTGCATCCGTGCCGCCCGGTTGGGGTGTTCGTCAGCGCGACAACGGCTCGATGACGCCCTCGGCGCGGCGGCGCGGGGTGGCCGGCAGCGCGGGCCTCGACGGTGCCCAGCCCAGCCTGAGGATGACCTGTGGGCAGAGGGTTCCGCCGAGCACCTGGTCGCGCAGGTAGCGGCGGGTGTGCCCGACCTCGAGCGGTTGGCTGAGCGGGCAGGTCGCCAGCCCGGACGCGGTGGCCAGCAGGAGCACGGCGCTGAGCGCTTCGCCGGCGCGCAGCTGGCAGAGCCGGTCGTCGGAGGCCGTGCCCAGCACCAGCAGCGTCGACCGGTCCGGGGCTCCGCCTCGGTCGGCGAGCTCGCCGGGGCGGAACCGGCGAGCGGCGGGGACCGCGGCCGAGGGGCGGGTGGGCAGGTTCGCCGCCGGGACCCCGTCCGGGCTGGCGTCGCGGGCCGACCAGAGCGCCAGCTCCAGGTCGTAGCCGGGGGTCGCCGGCTGGGCGGTGGCCGCCTCGTGGATGGCATGGAGGACCTGGTTGCGCGGCCGGTCCTCGGTGATCACCCGCAGGGTGGCGCCCTGGGCGGCCGCGGCGGCGGTGAGCTCGGCCAGGTACGGCTCGGGCACCGGCCAGTCCTGGTAGGCGCGGCGGTCGGTGCGCCGGATCGCAATCGCCGACGCCATGCGCAGGTCGGCGTCGCGGGTCCGGCCGGGGGACAGCTCCAGGGCCGCCAGATGGTCGGGCTCGCCGGGGTTGGGCAGCCGGTGCACGGCGGCGCCGACCCCGGCCGCGGCGAGCGCGATCCGCAGGTGGTGCAGGGCCGCGCCGCAGCTCAGCAGCAGGTCGCGGCCGTCGGCGTCGGTGGCGGGCAGCCAGCGCTTCAGGTCGGCGTACAGGTGCACGCTGCGCTCGCCCAGGAGCCAGCGCCACGGCTGGGTGTTGTGGATCGACGGCGCGCGGGTGGCCAGCTCGATGGCCCGCCGCACGGTGTCCCGGTCGATGGCCCTGTCGAGCCTGGCGGAGTTCATGTCCCGTTCCATCCGTTCGGTCGGCACGCCCTCGCGCGCCGGCTTGTGAGCAGTCTCGGCGCGGGCCCGGCCAGGGCGTAACGGCCAGAAGGCCCCGTTCGCGAGTGACCGCCGGCTCCAGCCGAGGACCCGCCGCCCGACCGCCGGCCGAATGGGGTCGGAATACCCCGGGCCTGGGGGCTTTGGTGGCTGGTCGCCGTCGCTTCGGGCCAGAACCGTGGCGCGGGATCGGACGAATCCGAGGGATCTGAGGGAGATGACATGAGCAACAACGGGACGGTCGTGGTCGGGGTGGACGGCTCCGAGGGGTCGCTGGCGGCGCTGAAGGTCGCGGCCGAGGAGGCGCGGCGGCGTTCGGCGCTGCTGCGTGTGGTCACCGCCTACGAGCTGCCGAGCTACTGGGCTCTGCCGGCGGGACCGGCGATCGGGGTCACGCCGGAGGAGATCGCCCAGAACGCCCACGAGCAGACCCAGGCGGAGGTGGACCAGCTGCTGGCCGGTGACCCGACGGCGCCGAAGGTGGACGTGTTCGTCACTGCGGGGCCGGCGGCGAAGGTGCTGGTCGACGCCGCCGAGGACGCCGATCTGCTGGTGGTGGGCCATCGCGGGCGGGGCGGGTTCAGCAGCATGCTGCTCGGCTCGGTCGGGCTGGCGTGCGTGCTGCACGCCCCGTGCACGGTGACCGTGGTCCGCGAGGCCACGCGCGAGAGGTAGCCGGAATGGCCGAGTGGCCTTCCGGAGGGGCGGCTTTGGGCTCCTGGATGCCCGACGAAGTCCCCTGACCGGTTGGTGGCCGCCCGGCGCAGGGTGAGCGCGGACACCACGCGTGGCCTCAAGGTCGGTTCGAGACACGGGAGCATCCCATGGACGTCACACATCACAGGCGCCGGCCGTGGCGGTCCTCGGGTGGTTCGCTGGCACGGCCGAGCGACCGGATCGAGGCCCTCATCCTGGCGGTGCTGTTCGCGGCGGGATTCGCCGTGGTCGGGATCGGGATCTGGGCCGGGCACGCCACCGCCGACGGGCTGGCACGGCACGGACCGCGCGTGCAGGCCGCCGAGTATGCCGCGCAGGCGGTCGCGACCGGCGACGCCCGGTCCTTCGCCGGTGCTGGTCCGAACGGCGTCGTGCCGTGGAGCGTGCCGGTGGCCTGGTCCACCCCGTCCGGCCCGGCCAGCGGGTCCGTGCTGGTCGACCACGCGGTCGCGGCCGGTGCGCCGGTGCCGGTAGTGGTGGACCGCGCCGGCCGGCCGCGCGCCGCGCAGCCGCCCAGGTTGTCGGGCGCGCCCGTGGTCGTCGGGGTGGTGACGGTGCTCGCGGGCTGGTTGCTGCTGGCATCGCTGTGGCTGCTCACCAACTCGGGGATGGCTTGCCTTCACGCGGCGGGCCTGGATGCCGAGTGGGAGCGGGTGGAGCCGATGTGGTCCGGGCGATCGGAATGAGCGTCTCCGAGGCCGGGGTCGACGTCGCTTCCAGCGCCGGTCAGACCGCCGGCCCGCCGGCCCGGCGGCCAGGGATGGTCGTGGTCGGGATCGACGGCTCGGCGCCGTCCCGCAACGCACTGCGGTACGCACTGGCCGAGGCGTCGCGGCGAGGCGCCGGAGTGCGGCTGGTGTGGGCCTACGACCCGTCCGAACGGCGATCGACGGGCCACGGTGCGGGCGGTCGCAACACGTCAGCGAGCCTCATCGGCTCGACCGTCGAGCTGGGTGCGCGGGCCTGGCGGATGGTCGCAGGGTTGGCCGGGGCGGACCCTCGGCTGGCGAGCGTGCCCGTGGAGATCCGGGTGCTGGCCGGGCCGGCGGCGGGGGTCTTGTTGGCCGCGGCTCGCGACGCGGACCTTGTGGTGATCGGCCGCCGGAGCCGGTCCGGGCTGGCCAAGGCGCTGCTCGGCCCGGTCGGGCTGCACTGCGCGCTGCGCTCCGAGGTCCCTGTGGTGATCGTCCCGGCCGACGCCCCCGCCTCGCCGGCCGGTGCGAACTCTCGAACGAATGAGCTGAAAGGGACGGTGCGGTCGTGACCACGACGCTGGCGCAGTGGGTACGGGACCTGGGAGCGGTGTCGCTCGCCGACGCGGCGACGGTCGGTGGCAAGGCGGCCAACCTGGGGGAGCTGATCGGTGCCGGGTTCCCGGTTCCCGCCGGGTTCGCGCTCACAGCGGACTCCTACCTGGAGTCGATGCGGCGCGGCGGCGTGCGCGACCAGCTTGCCCGGCTGCACGCCGACGCGCTTGCGGCCGCGCCGACCGAGCTGGACGGGTTGTGCGAACGGATGGCCGGGCTGGTCCGCCGGGCCGGCCTGCCCGAGCCGCTGGCCGACGAGATCCGCGCCGCCTACGCCGCGCTGGGCGAACCGGCGAGCGCAGCGCCGGAGACGGTGGCGGTGCGCTCCTCGGCCGTTGGCGAGGATGCGAGCGATGCCTCCTTCGCCGGCATGAACGCCACCTTCACCAACGTGCACGGCGCCGAGGAGCTGCTGGCCCGGATCGTGGACTGCTGGGTCTCGGCGGTGGCTCCCCGGGTGGTCGCCTACCGCGCGGAACGGGGGATGGCCGCCGAGCCGGCGATCGCGGTGGTGGTCCAGCGGATGATCCCGGCCGAGCGGGCGGGCATCGTGTTCACCGCCGACCCGGCCAGCGGCCGGCGCGACCGGGTGGTGGTGGAGGCGGCGTTCGGCCAGGGCGAGGTGGTGGTCTCCGGCACCGTGCAACCGGACACCCATGTCCTGTCCACCCCGGACCTCGGGCTGGTCTCGACCACCGTCGGGCATCAGAACGTGGAGATCGTGCGCGGCCCGGACGGCCGCGACCTGCGCCGGCCGCTGGACCCGCAACGGGCCGCGGCCCGAGTGCTCACCGACGCCGAGGTCACCGACATCGCCCGCCTCGCGCTGCGGGTGCAGGAGCACTACGGCGCCCCGCAGGACATCGAGTGGGCGATGGCCGACGGCCGGCTGTGGCTGGTCCAGGCTCGCCCGATCACCGCCCTCGGTGGCGGCGACGCCCGCGACGGGCGGGCGGCCGTGCTGGCCCGAGGCCTGGCCGCCTCACCGGGCCGAGTCTGCGGCCAGGTGCGGGTGCTGACCAGCCCGGACCAGGGCGGCGCGCTCCACGCGGGTGAGATCCTGGTCGCGGAGCTGACCAACCCGGACTGGTTGCCCACGATCCGCAGGGCCGCCGCGCTGGTCACCGACAGCGGCGGGATGACCTGCCACGCCGCGATCGTGGCCCGCGAGCTCGGTGTGCCCGCCGTGGTGGGCGCCGGCACCGCGACCAGCGTCCTGCGCGACGGCCAGCTGGTGACCGTGGACGGCGCCGCCGGCGAGGTGCTGGCCGGCCGCGTCGACGAGCACCCCTTTGGCACCCAGGCCCGCGCCCGTATCGAACCCGGGCCGGCACCGACCAGCGCCGGTGCCCCCACCGTGACCGGCACCCGGCTGTACGTGAACGTCGCCGTGCCCGAGGCCGCCGAACGCGCCGCCGCCCTCGCGGTGGACGGGGTCGGCCTGCTGCGCGCGGAGTTCCTGCTCACCGAGGCCCTCGACGGGCGCCACCCGCGCGACCTGATCGCCCGGGGCGAACAGGACCGGTTCGTCGAGAAGCTGGCGGCGTCGCTGCGACGCATCGGCGCGGCGTTCGCCCCCCGCCCGGTCATCTACCGCACCACCGACCTGCGCAGCAACGAGTTCCGCGGCCTACGCGGAGGCGAGGAGCTCGAACCCGTCGAGCGCAACCCGATGATCGGCTACCGGGGTGCCTACCGGTACCTGCACGAACCCGAGGTGTTCGCCATCGAGCTGCGCGCACTGGCCGAGGTCCGAGAGCGGTGCCCGAACCTGCACCTGATGATCCCGTTCGTGCGCACCCGCTGGGAGCTGGAGGCCTGCCTGGAGCTGGTCGACGCCAGCCCGCTGGGCCGCCACCGCGGCCTGCACCGCTGGATCATGGCCGAGGT
>NZ_JIAI01000048.1 GCF_000620785.1 Actinospineispora acaciae DSM 45401
CAGGACGTGCACGCCACACACCGCGACCGGCAGCGGGTCCTCGGGGTCGTACACGGCGTGGACGTGGTAGTCGGTCATGTCCAGCAACAGGCCGAACGTCAGCGCCTCGGTCTGGGGTGGGGTCGGTTCGGGGCTAGCCATGGCAAGGCCCCCGGTTGGTGTTCCCGCGCAGCGCGCCGCGCTCGATATCGCGCACGTCGGCCAGTGTGTCCGTGTCCATTGCAAAGATCGACAGCGTGAGCCCGGCATTGGGGCGTAGCTTCGGTGGGAACTAGGCGTTGAACGCCGAGTTGGCCGGTTGTGAGACGGCGAGGTGTATGGACCGTGCTGGATCATTTGGGCGAGAACTTGGCTCGGCTGCGCGGGTCGAAGGGACTTACCCAGGAAGAGCTCGGGCACGTATCCGGGGTGTCCGTGGACACGATCAGCCGGTTGGAACGGGGCGCGCGCAGGGCGATCAGGGGCAGCACCCTGACCGCCTTGTCCGGTGCCTTGAGCGTTCCCGCCGCCGAGCTGTTGGGCATGCGTGCCGCTGAGCGTGACGCTCGAGGCGCGGACCAGCTCCGGCGCGCTGTGCACGCGCTCGACTTGCCGGACTTCGCCGAACCGGCCGATGTGCTTCCTTTGGAGCGGCTTGCCGAGGCGACCGGCGCCGCGTGGGCGGACTACCTGGCCGGGCGGCACACGGAGATGCTGGCCGGGCTACCGGCGCTGATGGTCGACACCCGTCGCGCCGTTCATGCCACCGAAGGCGACGACTCGGCGCACGCCGCCGGGTTGCTGGCGACCTCGTACCGATTGGCGGCGGGGCTCGCCGGGCGGTTGGACCTCACCGACCTTGCCGCGCACGCCGCGCACCGGGCGCTGCAGGTTGCGTCGCGCACGTCGCGGCCGGAGCTGGACGAGGCGGCGGCGCTGCGGTACCTGGCGTGGACGCTGGTTCGGCGTGGTGACTACGCCGAGGCGGAACGCATCGCGGTGCGCGCCGCTCAACGTCTTGACCCGGGTCTGCTGGCCGCCCCGGACCCTGACCAGGTAGGGGTGTTCGGGTCGTTGCTGTTCAACGCGGCCAGCGCCGCCGCTCGCGGTGGCAACCCGGACCGGGCCGATGAGTTGCTGCGGGTGGCCGCTGCCGCCGCTGTGAGGGATGGCCATGACCGGACCGGGGAAGCGGGGGTGTTCGGGCCTCGGGTGGCGGGTATGCAGGCGGTTGACCAAGCGGTGCGCGCTGGTGAGCCGGACCGTGCGATCGCGTTGTCGCGGCGCGTTCCGCCGGCCAGCGGATCCGTGCCCGCGTTCTGGGAGGCGGGGCATCGGCTGCACCTTGCGGCGGCCGCTGTGGACCTCGAGCAGTGGAACGACGCCATCGGGTTGATGGAGGTAGCGGCTGGACTGGCCGGGCAGTGGGCGCGAGTCCAGCCCCTTGGTCAGGTGGTGCTTGCGCAACTCCTTGAGCACTGGCCGTCTCGGCGTCCGTCCAGGCTGAGCGCGTTGGTCCCGGTCTACTCGCCGGACGAGAACTAGTACTCCAGCCGGACTTTTACCCTAGGTGGCCCGCCAGGTGCTCCAGGAGCAGTGCGGTTGTTCGCTCGGCAGCCTCTTCGGGCACGTTGTGCCCCACGCCGGCGAGCACTTCCAGTCGGTATGGACCGGTCACCCAGCGGGCCGTGGACCGTACCGCGCCCGCCGCGACCATGGGGTCGTTGGTTGTCGCCAGGAACAGCGTTGGTGCCGTGACCGGCTGGTCGTAGCCTTCGAAGTTGTTGGCCCGGTACCAGTGCAAGGCCGCGGTCAGCGCGCCGGGTTCGGACATCCGCCGGAAGTACTCCGCGCTGCGGGCCGGAGAGACCCCGCGCAGCGCCGGTGGGCCGGCGGACAGGATTTCGTTCTCGGGGATCGGCGCCGGCCGGCGGAAACGGTCCATGTATCGGGAGGCCGCTTGCTGGGCCGGATCGGTGCGTAGCGCCTCGGCGAACGCGCCTAGGTGGGGCACGGAGACGGCTGTCAGGGTCCGCACCCTCGAGCCGTATCGGGCCGAGGCGATCCAGGCAACGGCGGCGCCCCAGTCATGGCCCACCAGGTCGAACCGATCCCAGCCAAGCCGATCGGCGATGAGGCCCACGTCAAGGGCGGCGTGGTCGAGGTGGTAGTCGGCGACCTGGGACGGGCGTACCCCCGGCGAGTAGCCGCGCTGGTCCGGCGCGACAGCGAAATAGCCCGCCGCGCCGAGGGCGGCCACCTGGCTCTCCCACTCCAGCCCACATTCGGGGAAGCCATGCAGCAGCAGAACCGGCCGGCCCGAAGGCGGCCCGCCCGCGATCGCGTCGAAAACGCCGATCTTGGTATCAATCCGCAGCGCGCGGACCGCCGATGACTCCGAACCCGACGAAGCGCACCCGGCCGCGTCCAGCCCGACCGCGATGGAGCCCACCATGACCGCCGCAAACGTGCCGAACCGACGTCGAGAAGCCCTCATCACACCCCCGAAGCGAACCGCCTCGGCCAAGACTCCCAACGCCAGAGCCCGAGCGAATCCGGGGGACACCCTGAACCTCACCCGGGATCGGCCCCGGGTCCTCAGCCCGCACCCTCACCAGCCGCCGGTCGACGGGTCGTGGTTGCAGCGGGCCGTCGGGGTGTCGGCGGGCACGTGTAGCCAGCCTTGTTCGTCGCAGAGGTCGCAGGCGCCGATGGCCGCCCGGCGCCTGGCGATGTCGGCGCGGCGGGCGTGTTCGGCTTCGGCTTGTCGGCTGCGGCGCAGGGCCGGGCTGCGGCGTTCGATGTGGTGGATGATGCGCAGTTTGGTGGGGGAGAGGGTGGGGGTGGCGCGGGTGATGCGGGCGCGGATCCAGGCGCGGCAGTCGCGGACGTAACGGGGGAGGTGGGTGTATTCGGGGTAGCCGTGGAGTTGGTCGGCGAGGTCGTCCCAGGTCCATTCGTGCCGGTCGAGTAGGTGTGAGCCTCGGATCTGCGCGGCCAGCCAGCGCAGCGACACCCCGTCACAGATCCGAGGGTCCAGTCGGGAGTGCAGCAGCCAGTGAGCGGCGCGCACCGCCTCGGATTGATGGGGCGGGCAGACCCTTTGGTCTGGGCCGCGCGGAGCGCGTCTGTTGTCCACAGGGTGTACGTCACTGGACTTAAGTTGATCAGGGTAAGACACCAAGGGGGGATGGCCAATTTCGTCGACGTGCCCCGAACCGACGGCATCAACGCTGGTCACAGGGATGGCCTCGGCCGGGTCCACGGACAGCCGCAGCTCGTAGACCGGAGCGAGCCGCACCAGGGGCCGCTCCTCCGGTGTCCCGTCGGCCTCCGCCGAGACCGGGACATCGAGGGGCAGGGCCTGCTGGGCGGTCACCACGTCGGGTGCGTCGTCGGGCGGGTCGTCCCGGTCGCCGGCCCGAACCGCGTCCAGCTCGGCGCGCGCGCGGGCGATCGCGGCCTCCTCGGCGCGGACCGCGTCGAGCTCCCGGAGGTGGCGCCGCTCGCGTTCGGCCGTGGTCTCGTCGTCGGGCGCGGCCTGCTGGGGTAACTGGCAGCCGGGGACGACCTCGAACAGCAGGCCCTGCTGTTGGAGCCAGGCCACGCAGCGACGCACCGTGCGGGTGCTGCAGCCGACCGCGGCGGCGATCTCCTCCTGGGTCACCCAGGTCAGCGGGCGGCGGTCCCGGTCGGCGCAGTGGCGGAACACCGAGCTGATCCGCCACCAGCGACGCCGTTTGGCGGTGTACTTGAACTCGGTCCCGGCCTGTTCACGAATGCGGGCCTCGACGGCCTCGATCCACTCCTCCGGCGAATCCGCGGCGCGGGTACCCGGCGGCGCGGCCCGGTCGAGCACCCGGCGGGCCAGCTCGACCCTGGCCGGCACCGCGATGTGCCGTAGCACCACCCAGCGCACCCCCGACTCGACCAGCAACCGGTCGCTCGGATGCAGCGAGTCGTACTCGCCCGTGCCGCTGAACAGCGCATCGACCGCCGGGTCGAACACCAGCAGCGGCTCCAGCCGCCCGCCCCGCTCGCGGCCGGGGGAGAGCCTGGACCGCACCGCGGCCGCCCCGCCGGCGAGGTGCCAGCACTGGTCGCACACCATGAGGTCGTCGCAACCGAGCAGCCCGTCACCGACGACCAGCGGCGCCCGCCGACGCCCGTACGGACGGGCGCAGGCCACGCAGTCCGGGCGTGAGCCGGTCGAACGCGACCGGGGCGCGGCGATCGCGGCGGTCATGGCGCGACCGCCCGCGACCGCCTCGTGGCCTGGATGGATGTGTGCGGCGCGACCTGTGACCGCGAGCCGGCGACCGAGGACCGAGTGCCTGGCGAGGGCCGTGATCTCGATCCATCAACGGTCGGCGAGCACGGGGTGAACCCGCGGTGACGCCGCGTACTCACCCAAGTGGGAGAAATTCCGACCGTGTCGACGGTGCGATTCTTAAGACGCGCGCTATCATGGGAGCGCGCCCGCAAGCGTGCGCCTCCTTTCTCGGAAGGGGGCTGGGCACCCGGAGCTGCAACTCCGGTGTCCTCGATGTGAGGCCCGCCTCTCGTGCTGAGGGGCGGGCCTTAGTCGTCTTGATGAAGACTGTGCTCTGTCAGCCCATGTGCAGTTGTGGTGGCGCAGGCGTTTCGCTAGGCGGCCGGCTCGCGCCGAGACCGGACGGACAACTCCAGCTGCTCCTCTCTGGGCCGCTCAGGGGCGCCTTCGGGGTAGTACATGCTCACCAGCACCCGAGCCATGTGGCTGCGCCTGGTCAGGTTGCCGTTGCGTTGAGCATCCTGGTCGATGAGATTTCCCACCGCGCTGGGCACCCGGAAAGTCACCTCGAGCTCCTCATGCTCCTCGGGCGCGGGTGTGCCGTCGGTGGGGGTGCCGAGCTCGAGCTGCTCTCGGTCCAGCTCGCGCACCAGGTCACTTCGCCCGTAGAACGCCGACAGGCGGTCGGCGAGGAGCTGGCTTCGTGACGAGGCCCCGCAACGCCGCGCGTCCTGGTCGATCCGTTGGACCACCAGGCCTGGCAGGTAGACGTTGAGCAAGAGCCGTGGGCCCTTGTGTGACTTCCGGATCATGTCCACTTACCTCATCATGGCTCGCAACTGGCGACTGTCAGTTCCGACGCGCATCTTGCCGCGGTTTGATTTAGCTGATATTGGCGACACGCCGCGTGCCTCGTTATATTTCCCGGCGCACGGGCACTCCGACGCCGGCCTACTCGACCGCCGCCGCCGCCGCCAGCCGATAGCCCACCCCCCGGACGGTCTCGATCAACGTCGGGCGGCCGATCTTGGCCCGCAACGTCGAGATGTGCACGGCCACGGTGTTGCCCGCCGCGCTCCATGGCCTGTTCCACAGCCTGAGGGCCAACATCTCTCGGGTGCAGACCTCGTTCGCGTTCACCGAGATCAGCGCGAGGATCTCGAACTCCTTGCGGGACAGGCGCACCTCCGTGCCACCGACGGTGACGCTGCGCCGGCAGAGATCCACCACGACGTCCTGGAAGAAGACCTTCCCGGGCATTACTTCGTTGATCAACCTGCGCCGCGCCGCATGCATCCGAGCGATCAGCTCCTCGGCGTCCACCGGCTTGGCCAGGTAGTCGTCGGCACCCGCACGCAAACCCAGGATGCGATGGCCGACCTCCGCCCGCCCCGAGATGATGATCACGGGGAGGTTCCGGGTCGCACGGATCTGCCGGCAGACCTCCAACCCGTCGATGTCGGGCAGCGCCAGGTCCAGGAGCACCAGGTCGGCCTCGTTGAGGGCCGCCATGCCCTGTTGTGGGGAGAAGACGTGGCTGGTCCGGATCTCGTGCCGGGCGAACGACCTGGTGAGCGCCTGAGCCATCCGAAGATCATCTCCGACCAGTAGCACTCGCATCCGAGTCCAGTTCCTCCTGGTGTCGTGGCCGCGCCCACGGCGGCTTCCGCCACCCCGCGACGGGTACATGTCGTTTCGGTCGGCCGGGCCGCACCACGGCGCGATGCCAGCGATACCGCGCCGTGCGGCGCGTCGGGTCCGGCACGAGGAGCATGTGGCCTCTAGCGCGTGGAAGCCGGTGGCTCAACCTTCAATCAAGATCTTCATCAAATTTAAATCTTGCTATGGCAACCTAAAGTCAAGGACACCTCTTCCGGTGTGGTTCTCGCTGGCTTCCGTCGCCCCGGGAGGGACGCAACGGCCGGGGTCGTGGCTGCTCGCCGATCGGCAGGACAAGAGCCCGCATCGCATGGGCGAGGCCATCTCGGCCGCGGGCGTTACCACTCGGCGTGGCCATTACCCGGCGGATCCGGGCGCGGTCGAAGGCGACGGCCCCAGCGTTGGGTGATCGCCGGACGGCCCGCTCGGATGTGGCGAGCAGAAGGGCTAGACGCACAACGCTTCCGGACACGGAAAGACCACGCCAACCGAGGCGCGTACCGCCGCCTTTCCTCTCCATTTCGGTCGCCGCCGCGAATGTGGTCTGGTTCGCGGTCCCTCTCGCCCCGAGGAGCTCGCTTGCCCGGAGCGCCGGCGCTGGGCCGGCGGTGGCGCCGAAGCCAGACCGAAGCGGGAGAGAAGTGGGAGGGAAGGCTCGCCTGGGTATCTTTGGCGGGCACAAGCGGTCAGACTTGGAGCCTCGGCTCTGGGTGATGTGCCTTCGCGTGGTTTGCACCGTGTCGGCACCTGACCGTCTCTCAGCCAAACCTGCCCGGGTTGTCGCGTGGGTGCTGAGACAGATCGATACTCGGTTTCTCCCGCTCTCGGGAGTCTGAGGATGTTCCTCCGTGTGACGGCCCCCGCGGTTGGTTCCGATCACTCCGTCCGTTCGTGCCAGTTCGTGGCAGTGCCGAACCCCAGCTTGGAGTCGACGTTCAGATGTCTCCCGCAACCTCAGCCGGCCGGCGGCGCACGCGCGCCGTCGTGTGGCTGTGCGTGCGCGCGCTGACGTCTGGGTTGATGTCGCTGTCGTTCGGCAAGGTTCTGCTCGGCGCCGCGATGGTGTGGATGGCCGTCGCGTTCCTCTCGACCGGCGGCGGGAATTCCGGACAGGCCGACTCTCCGGCCAACTCGGCATCGGCACCCGGCGGCGGTCGGGTCGTCGATGCGGCCGGCGTCGAATTGGTGAGTTTCTTCGGTCAGGATTCCGACGACTCGGATGAAAATGCGGGATTGTCGGCGCCGCGGTGGGGCGGGTTCGGTGACACCCAGCCCGGCGCGAGTGGCGCGATTCCGGTATCGAGTTCGCACCGTGGCGGCCACCAGATGACGCCGAGCTCGTCCGGCTCTGTCTCCGGCGCGGTGTCCGCCGAGGGCACCGACTACTCCGCCACCCTGGACTTCGGGGTGGCCGGGTTGGCGCGCGGGGCGGCCGGCGCCGGGCAGCGGACGGGCTCCGCCGAGACGCCGACCGCGCGGTCGGCGTCCCAGCCCGAGCGCGCGACGCCGGCGAGCGGGCAGAGCGGCTCGGTGGGCGACTTCCTCCTCGGCCTGTTGGACCGGCTCGCTCAGGCGCGGACCGGTGGCGGTTCGAGTGGTACCGCCGCTTCGAGTGGCGGTGCGGCGACGAAGTCGACGCCGGAGCCGACAAGTGCCCGGCCGGCGACCGAAGCGGTCAGCGACACGGTGAGCGACACCGTGACCACCGCGCTCACTCAGGCCCGCACCGAGGCGCGCGCCGCGGCCAACCAAGCGTCGACATCGATCTCGACCGCGATGTCCGACCTGCCGCGCGGTCATGTGAGCTGTGGGCTGGCGTGCCAGGGCTCGCCGTCGCAGGGCTCGCCGTCGCGGCCGACCGCTCCGGGCAAGCGGCAGGTCGACCAGTTGATGGGCGGCGCCGTGGACCTGGCGTCCGACATCGTGTCCGCCGTGGCCGGCAAGTCCGCCGGAGACCGGACCCGCCGGGGCCTGTCCCAGGTCGCCGACGAGGTGTCCGAAGCGCTCGGGCAGGCCAGCAAGCTCAACCAGAACAGCGGCGCCGCCGGCACCGGAAACGCCCCCGCGACCCCGTCGCGGTCGGGGATGACCGAGCGCGCGACCAAGCAGGCCCACCAGACCAACACCGGCCCCGGCCTTACCGGGGACCGCGACTCGACCCGGCCCGAGTGCACCAGCGGGCCCGAATGCGCCGACGACTCGCACGCGCTGGCCGGCCGCAAGCCCGCCACCCAGGCCGCCCGAGGCCCACCGGCCGGCCGCGCACACCACCAGGCACGGCACCAGAACCAGAACAGCGAGCAGGGCTCCGCCTCCCCGGCACTGGCGCGGGCGTCGCAGACCAAGCTCGACAACACACAACTCAAGAAGATCTTCGGTCGGGCACAGGAGTTCACCCACGACCTGATCGGCGAGCTGGGCAAGCTGGCCAAGCACGCCGGGCGGCAGGACCACGCCACCGGCAACGGCGGCGAGTCGACCGGGCACACCGGCTCCGCGCGGCCGAACGGCTCGCACGGCCTGGCAAGCAAGATCAGCGAGCTGGTCGACAGCTACGTGACCGATCTGCTCAAGCTCGTCGGCGCCAACGGCGGCTCGGGCAAGGGCACCGGCGGCGGCTCCCACCAGAGCGGCGGCTCCCACCGGGGCGGCGACAGCGCGGACCTGGGTGAGCAGATCTCCGGGCTGGTCGACAAGTTCGTGTCCAACGTGCTCAAGCTCGTCGGCAAGAACGGCGGCGGCCAGGGCCACCAGCCCGACCGCAA
>NZ_JIAI01000049.1 GCF_000620785.1 Actinospineispora acaciae DSM 45401
CGTGGCCACCACGCCGGTCGTAAAGATCGAAACCGGGTCCCGCCGCGACGGCTGGCGTCCATGGATGACCCGGATTTTGCGCTGCTCAGCGCCCGGATCTCCGCCGGTGTCCGGCGCGTCGCGCCGCCCGAGCCGTCCGACCTCGAGCGGCCATGGCCACCGGATGGCCGCGGCTACGGCGGCCATTTGGCCGCAGCCACGGCCACCGCTTGGCCGGCCATGACCGCGGCCATCCGGCCACATGGCCGCGGCCAAATGGCCATGGCCACGCGTGGCCACGTGGCCACGGCCACCCGGTGGCCACCGTGTGGCCACGCCGTGGCCACCGCGCGAAGTGGCCACGAGATGGCCACGCGGCCAATGGCCATGGCCGCGGCCACGTGGCTATCTGGCCGTGGCCACAAACGGCCATTTGTGGTCATGGCCGCGGCCACGGTCATGGCCACGCGGCCAAATGGCCATGGCCACCGTGGCCACCGCGGCCAAATGGCCATGACCGCGGCCATGGCCGTGGCCACGCGTGGCCACGACGTGATGGCCACGTGGCCACCGGTGGCCGTGGCCACGTGGCCACGATGGCCACGCGTGGCCACGCTTCGATGGCCGCGGCCACGCGGCCAGATGGCCACGACCGCGGCCATGGCCACGGCCAGATGGCCACGACCGGCCACGATGGCAACCGGCGCTTGTTTGCTCGCGATACCAGGCAAACGGGCATGGGCTAGGTTCATTCACTAAGTTAGCTAGTAGCGCTTGCTTCTTTTTTCGAAACAGGTTCTTGTTTGAACACGGCGTGTCGAGAACACGATTGAGCGGGGCCGCGGTAAGAAATGCCGCATGACGAAGTCAGGGACTCCACCGAGGAAACGGGGCAGGCCGTCACTCGGCCCCCGGGTCGGCATGCACATCTGGTTGCCACACGAGATGTACGAGGAGGTAGCGGAGATGGCTGCTACCGACGAGCTGCCCATGGGCAGGGTCATCACCCGGCTCGTGGCGCAGGCGCTCGACAAGCCGGCTCCCGCCTGGAGCCTGCCGAAGATCGAAGACCAGGAAGAGCTGCCACTGGACAAGACGGAGGAGGAGCTCCCGTTGGCTGAAGTCTCCTAGCGCGAGCGAGGCGGCCTCCGTGATGGAGGCCGCCTCGTCAAGTTCGCGCCGTTTCGGGTGGCCGCCCGAGTAGCAACGGCGTGCGCTCCCCGGTTGTCAGCCGGGGTCTTTCTACCCATGCCCCGCAAGGGGGCTTTACCGACCCCCGGAGGGGCCACCCGCCCTAGGAAGGGCTTCCTAAGAAGGGCTTCGTTGTATGGCCCAGTTTACGCACGAGTACTCGCGTGCGCGAGCACCCTCACCCCGTTCTGCTGCGCTATCACAGTCGATCACGGCCCCAGGGTGGTGTTTTCCCTGCTACGAGGCCGGTCAGTTCGTCCCGGCGTGGTTGCAACCCGACGGCACGGTGTGTCGCGTTCACGCCTCCGAGGCCGTCTCACCGCACCCGGACGAGCCCAGGGCCCCGGCCGGAGCCGGCTCGCGCCCCGGCGGACGAACCGGCCCGAGCCCACGCGGCCCCGGGCGGGCTGTAAACGCCGTTTACACCCGCCGCTCGGCACGCAGGCGGGCCCGGAGCCTGCGCTACGGCCGCCGCCGCGCCGCCGCCCGGATCGAATCCGGCCGCTACGAGTCGCACCCCGGCATCGAGAACTTCCTGCCGCCCGGTCGTCTGCGTGACCAGTCGGTCGCGCTGCGTGTCGTCGAGGCGCTCGTCGCGGCCCAGAACTGGCGCTCGGACCGCCGCGAGGCATGGCTGGCCATCCTGCGCCAGCTCGTGCACGGCATGGACTGGGACAGCGGGCTGGTCTACGCGGTCAAGGCCGAGGACTTCGGCGCCGCCGGCGGCCGGGCGACGCGCACGGTCTCCCGGGTGATCGCCTGGGCGGTCGAGGTCGGCCTGATCGTGGTCGCGGAGAAAGGGGCCTCAGCGGCCTTCCTGGGCACCGCCAAGGGCCGCACCCCCACCTACGCCGTTTACGTCCCGGCCTGCCTGCCCCAGCCCGAGCCCGCCACGAAATCGCAGGTCAACACGCCAAGTTCGGAACTTGGCGACCTCCCCACTCCGTGTGTTGGTAACTACCCCTTGAACGGCAGACGGCTCGACCGCACGACGCCGGTCGCCAAGTCATGGCCCGTTTTCGGCATCCCCGGCTCCCCATCCGAACGCAACTTGGCCACTCGCTGCCTGCTCCAACGCATCGGCCTAGACGGCGGGGGGGTATCCGGGGTGCCGCTGTGGCGCACCCGGGCGCAGCTCAAGCGCTGGTGGGACGCCGGCGCCTGCCCGGCCGGGCTGCTCTACGCCATCGACCACCACCCCGACCGTCCCGACCGCCACCGTGGCGACGCGCTGCGCGGCGCCCGCGACCCGCTGCGCGTGCTGGGCCACCGGCTCAAGCCCTGGGAAGGCCGGCTGCACGAGCTGCCCGCCGCCGTGCGCGGCATCCCCGGCGACTACACGGCCGTCCCGCGCCCGGGTGTAAACGCCGTTTCCACGGCACCCCCTCCGCCCGCCGCCCCCTGGACGCCCACCAGCAGCGCCGAGCTGCGCGCCGAACTCCGCGCCCAGCTCGCCGAGCTCCAAGCCCGCCGCCCCCGAACCCGCCGCCGAGCACGCCGCCTGTAAACGCCGTTTACACCCGGCCGCCGCCCTCAAGCTCGCGTCCGTCCCCACGCCGCGGCGGGGTGGCTTTGCTAGCGCTCAACGCCAGTAACTCCGCCCCGTCGACCTTCCGTCCGCCCTCGGCGACGGGGTGGAAACGGCGTTTACACCCCAGCGCGCCGAGCCGCCCGCCGCCGCTGCTGTAAACGCCGTTTACAGCCCAGCCCGTCGCCGGCCACGCACCACGGTGGAAACGCCGTTTACACCTCCCGGCCGGAGGGGCTCAGGTGTAAACGCCGTTTCCACGGCTCCGGCCAGCTTCAGGCAACGCTCGCCGAGCGGCAGGCCAGTCCTGTCGCCACGCGATCGAAGCGGCTCGCATACCTCTCGACGCGTGGCCACGGGCTCAACGCGGCGGTGTAAACGGCGTTTACACCGCCAGGCTCCGACCCCGGGTGGGGTGTAAACGGCGTTTACAGCCGGCTCGGCTTCCGCTCCCGCGGTGGAGCCACCTCGGCAAGCGCATCGTTGTGGCGGGCAGCCAGGTCCCCGCGTCCGCTGGAGAAGGACGCAAAGAACGCCGGCGGCCACTCAGGCGTGAACTCGGGATGGGCGCGGTGCCGGACCTCGGCGAGCACGGCGGGGATCTCCCGCTCGGGCAGCTCATCGACGAGGCGCCTCAGCTCGTCCCGGTCGGCGCTCATGGCGCCCGAACGTACCGGGCCAGCGGGGTGTAAACGGCGTTTACAGCTTGGTGGGCGCGCGGTTCGGTCGGTGCGCACGCGCCCGGGGTGGAAACGCCGTTTACACCTCCCGCTCGAGGGGGTCGGGTGTAAACGGCGTTTACAGCCGGCCCGGGCTCCCGCCGCTGGACGGCTACCAGCCACCCTCGGCGAGCACGGACGCGTCCATCGGTCTCCGCGGGGCGTGCACGGTGTAAACGCCGTTTCCGCTCGAGCGCGGGCGGGGGTGCCGCGGCTGGGGCCGTAAACGGCGTTTACACCCCCGCCGAGGCCCGAGCGCGCCTGCTGTAAACGCCGTTTCCACCGCCTGACGTACCCCGCGCCTCCGCGCCCCCGGGGTGTAAACGCCGTTTCCACGCCGCCGGCGCCGGCGAGCGGGCCGCAGCGGTGTAAACGCCGTTTCCACCGAGCCGGCGGCGCCCGGCGCGTGGCCGGTTGGGGTGTAAACGCCGTTTCCACCCCGGTGCGGCGAAGCGGGCTGTCTCGCGTCACCGGCGCGCCGCCGGCGCGTCAGCCCCGGGCCGCCGGGGGTGTAAACGGCGTTTACAGCGGCGTGCTCGGGTGGCCCGGTCGGGGTGTAAACGGCGTTTACACCCGTCCTGACGGCATGTCGCCGCAGGTTGGGGCGGGGTGAGCTGCGACCCTGTCCAGGCATGCCCATCCGAAGTACCGGCCTAGACGGTCGGGAAGCACACGGAGGTTTCTAGTGGCACACGTGCATGTCGTTGCCAATCAGAAGGGCGGGGTCGGCAAGACCACCGTCACGGTGAATCTGGCCGCGGTCGTCGCGGACACCATGGGAAGGACCGCGGCGGACACCCCTGTCCTCGGGGTGTCGACCGACCCGCAGGCCTCGATGCTCGAGTGGGCCAAGCGCGTCGGCGACGAGCTGCCGTTCGACTTCGAGCAGTGCGATGACGACCCGAGGGTGCTCTCCCGCCTTCGGCGCATCACCAAGTACTCGCACATCTTCGTGGACACCCCCGGGACGCTGGAGAACCAGCCGATCCTCGAAGAGGTGCTCCGGCAGGCCGATGACGTAATCGTGCCGATCGAGCCCGAGCCCCTGGCGTTCTCGCCGGCGGCGCGCACCATCGAGTCGGTCATCGCGCCGAGCGGGGTCCGCTGGCGGGTGCTCATCAACAACTGGGACCCGCGAGACGGCGACGTCGACCTGGGCCAGACCCGCGACTACCTCGCGGCCAAGCGGTTCCCGATGTTCAACACGGTGATCCGGCACTACAAGCTGCACGCCCGCGCGGCGGCCGAGGGCGTCACGGTGGTGCAGTACGCGAAGAACCGGGTCGCGCTGGAGGCCCGGCAGGACTTCTTCCGGCTCGCGCTGGAGGTGCTCGGCGGCCGGGGCGGCCCGGCCAAGCACGCCAAGGTCAACGGCCGCGCCACCACGAACGGCTCCACGAACGGCGGCAACAACGGCGGCGGGACCAACGGGCATGCCCGCGCCAACGGCCGCGAGCGTGTAAACGCCGTTTCCACCCGGGGCGGTCGCTGATGGGCAAGCGCGTCAACCTCGCGGACCTGGCCGTCGACGACCTGGACTTCGCCGCCCCCGCCCCGCAGTGGACACCCTCGGACGAACCGGCCGCGGGCCCCACCGCGTCGACCCAGGTCGTCCCGATCGACAGCGTGGCGCTCAACCCGCTCAACAAGCGCCCCGCCGGGGGCGACGACGAGCTCGCCGAGCTGGCGGAGACCATCCGCGAGCACGGCGTGATCCAGCCGCTCGTGGTCTGCTCGGCCGGCAAGTACCTGGCGGAGTTCCCCGACCAGGCCGAGGCGATCGCGGACGCCGACTGGGTCGTCCTGATCGGGAACCGGCGGCTGCTCGCGGCGCGGATGGCTCCGCTCACCGAGGTCTCGATCGTCGTCAACGACGACCAGGTGACCACGATGTACGAGGTCATGCTGGTGGAGAACGGGCAGCGGCGGGACCTGCCGCCCGTGCTCGAGGCCGAGGCGATGGCCGAGGTGCTCAAGTCCACCGAGGTGTCGCGGCGCGAGCTGGCGCGGCGGATCGGGAAGTCGCACATGTACGTCACGCAGCGGCTGGCGCTGCTCAAGCTGATCCCGGAGCTGCGGGCGCCGTTCGAGCGGGGCGAGCTGACGATCGAGCGCGCCCGTGAGTTCGGCGAGCTGCCCGAGGACGAGCAGCGGGCCATCGTGGCCGCCGGCACCCCCTACCGCCGTCCCCGCCCCCAGACCCAGGGGAGCAACGGCGTGGTCAGCCGGGCCGCGTTGAAGAGCATCCGGGTCAGCACCCCGGCGGCGGCCGCCGAGTCCATCCGCAAGACGTTCAGCGCGGAGGAGCTCGCGGAGCTGATCCAGCTGCTCTCCGAGGACGCGCGCGGGGTGTAAACGGCGTTTACACCCACCGCCGTCGAGGGGGGATCGGCCCGCCGGGCCGGTCCCCCCTCGGCGTGTAAACGGCGTTTACACCCGTCAGTCGAGCCAGCGGGTCGGGTTGGTGGGGTCGAAGGTGGTGGCGGCGTCGATGTAGGGGTCCATGGCGGCGCGGGAGCGCCAGCGGCCGTGGCGTTGGACGTCGCGTTCGGGGACGCCTCGGGCGATGGCCTCGGTGGCGAAGCCTCGGCGTAGGGAGTGCGCGCCCCAGCGCTCGGCGTCCAGGCCGGCGGCGGCGGCGCGGCGGACGACGATCAGGCGGATGTGGTTGCGGGTCAGGCCGCGGGCGCGGGGGCGGCGGCCGTAGCGGTCGATGCCGCGCCAGGCGGGGCCGGTGATGATGCCGTGCGAGCCGAGCAGGGCGCGCCAGCGGGTCCAGGCGGTCACGGCGTCGAGCGGCGCCGGCGGGGTGTCGTCATCGGCGGTGTCATCGGGGTCGGGGTGGCTGGCGGTGATGCCGACGGTGGCTCCGGCGGCGGCCTGGTCGGTTTTGGAGCGGCGTAGGTGGATGGCCAGGCCGTCGGCGGTGACGCGTTGGTCCTCGATGCGCATGCTGGTCAGGTCGTCGGCGCGCAGGGCGGCCTTCCAGCCGATGAGGATCAGCGCGGCGTCGCGGGCGTCGGCGAGGTGCTCCTCGGGGCGCAGGGTGGCCAGGATGGTGGCGATGTCGTCGCGGCGGGCGGCGGCGCGGCGGTTCACCGGGGCGACGCCGGGGTGGCGGCGGATGCCGGCCATGGTGCGTCGCACGGCCTCGGCGTGGGCGGGGTTCGGCTGCTCGGCGGTCTGGTGGACCACGGAGATGGCCGCCAGGTAGCCGGCGAGGGTGCCCGGGCGCAGTCCGGGGCGGTCACAGACCTGGCCGGCAACGACCTGGTCGGGCGGGTCGAACGGGGTCGCCGCGCGCCAGGCCGGGGCCAGGTCGGCGAGGAATCGGGCTACGGTCAGCGGGTCGGCCGGCAACGCCGTTTCCCCCGCCGCCGCGCACCACGCCTCGAACCGTGCCCAGTGCCGCTCGTAGGCCGCCCAGGTCGAGTCCGCCCGCGCGCCCCGCGCGTAGTCCTCGGCGCGTTCGGTCAGCTCGGCACGCCGCGCCAGCCGATCGGCCAGGTCAGGGCCGGCGAGAGCCGGCGCGAGGGCCGCCCGGTCCGCGGCACCGCCGTCACCACTCATACGGCCACGGTGTCATGACGGTCTGACGGTGCGGTGAAGGCGCACCGTCAGGCGCGGAGCGCTACTCGTCGTCGAGCGCTCGGTTGACCTGGTCGGGCGTGATCGGCGCCGCGTCCCGCGGCACGTCGAATGTGTCCAGACGTGTGTCCAGACGCCGCACGGGTTGGCCGGTGATCTCGGCGATCAGGTCGAAGTCCTTGTCGACATGTAGCACCGTCAACGAGGCGAGCTCCGCGGTCGCCGCGATGAGCAGGTCCGGCACCGAAGGCGCCCGATGCTGCCCGCGCTCGGCCAACAGCGCCTGGACCTGCATCGCGCGGTCCTCGATCGCGGGAGTCAAGTACTCCACCGGCATGTGCGAGAGCGGCGGATCGTGCAGCCCCGCTCGCAGGTCACGAGCCGATCGAGCCGAGTAGCCGACCTCCAGGAGCGTGACGGTGGTGATCCGTACCAGCCCACGCCCGATCCGCTCGGCCCACAAAGTCATGTCCGCGCTCGTCCCCAGGCGAGCGAGCGCGGACTTGTCGATCAGCCAGGAGGTAGAGGTAGGCATACGCCGTTTACCCCCAAGCCCGTTCCATCACGTCGGGGTCGGTCAGATCGGAGAACCTCGCGGCGAACCGGCGCAGGTCATCGGCGTCAACGGCAGAGACCGAACGCTGAGCAACGATCTTCAGCTCGCGTCGGAGGTACTCATTGCGAGACAGGCCAAGCCGTGTCGCGTGCGCGTCTATGGCCGCCGCGACGTCCTCGGGCACGTCCCGGATCAAGAAGTCCGACATCCTGACACCTCCGATGATATCGAATGATATCAGATCGACGACCTGCAGCTTCGTTCACTGCTGACACCATCTGGGTGTGGCGATGACGTTGCGGCTGTCCGACGAGGACGACGAGGCGCTGGAGCGGCAGGCTCGGCGCGAGGGGCTCTCAAAGCAGGCTGTGGCGGCGAAGGCGATACGTCTCTACGTGGCCGAACGGGATCTGGCTTCGGACGTGGGCGAGGCGCTGGACGTGCTGACGCCGCGCTACCAGCGGCTGTCGAATCGCCTGGGTTCGGTGTGAGCGGCCAGAGGGTGCGTCTTTGAGGGCGCGCGCGGTGTGCCCGTCGCCGGTTTCCCGGTCGTCTGACCCTTCCGGGGGGGCATGTCGGGCCGCCGACACCAAGGGTGCGCTTGGGGTACTACTGCACCCTTGGCACTCACCACGACACGCCGAAACCCGTCAGTCCTGACCTGACGTGATAGCAAACCCCTACCAT
>NZ_JIAI01000050.1 GCF_000620785.1 Actinospineispora acaciae DSM 45401
GCCGAGTCGTACCGCCGGGGGAAGTTCGACTGCGCGCTCGCGGTCGGCACCAGCAGCACCCGCGCTCCGTCCTGGGTGGCGATGAACGCCAGCGGCGGCTGCCAGGCGTCGTTGCAGATCAACGTGGCCATCCGCCCGTACTCGGTCTCGAACGCCCGCAGCGTCGGCCCCGGGGTGAAGTGCTTGCGCTCCTCGTAGGTCCGATACGTCGGCAGGTACAACTTCCGGTGCAGATGCACCAACTCCCCACCCACGTAGTAACCAGAGCTGTTGTACGTATGGATGCCGTGCCCGGCCTCCACGAACCCCAACAGCACCCCGGCCCGCCCCGCCGCCTTGGACAGCCGCACCAACCGATCGTCGTCCGGCGCGATGGACAGGTCCGTGTCCACCCCACCGATGTCATACCCGGTGATGTGCAACTCCGGGAAAACGATCAGATCGGTGCCCTGGGCCACTGCCTCACCGATCACCTGCTCGGCACGCTCCACGTTCGCGTCGATGTCGCCGAGCACGGCATCGACCTGGGCCATGGTGATGCGCACCTATGACGCCTCGAGCCTGCGGGACTCCTGGACGGAGGTACGGGCCAACGAACCGGCCAGGAACTCGTCGAGCAGCGCGATGAGCCTCTGGAACGTGGGGTTGTCGTCGAACATCCACTCCGTGTGCCCCCGGCCCTCGAGCAGCTCAAGGCGCTTGGGCTCGCCCGCATGCGCATAGAGTGCGCGCGCCTCGACCGGCGTGTGCAGCTTGTTCTCCGCGCCGTGCACGACCAGCAACGGACGAGGAGCAAGGCGGTGCACCACCTGCTCGGGGACGAAGCGCATCAGGAACTCCGCCGACTCCAAGGTGACGCCGGTACCGAACCCCGGCGCCTTGTACAGCTCCGCGCCCACATACCCGTCGGTGCGATCATCCAGATCCAGTCGCACGATGTCCCACGGACTGGTGATCTCGGAACGGCCGTGCGTCGCCCGGTGCGCCCGGTCGTCTCGCACCCGCCGCAGCAGGCTCGCCCAGGACGCCTCGTCATGCATGTGCCGCAACGACCGGGCACCATCGGCGACCCCGTTGAGGCAGGCGACTGCCCGGACCCGAGGATCCTCGACGGCCTCGGCGACGACCACGCCACCACCGAGACCCCAGCCGACGAGCGCGAGCCGCTCGACGTCCACCTCACCCACCGTGCTGAGCCGGTCCACCCCGGCGCGCACGTCCTCGGCCCACTCCTGCGGGATCAACCGGCCCCGCTCACCCTCGCTGAGCCCGAAGCCCCGGTAGTCGAAGGCGAGCACCGCGTAACCCAGCGGGTTGAGCCCGCGCGCGAACCGCTCCGGATGGATGACCTTCTGGCCCTGATAGCCCGAACAGACAACCACAACCGGGTACGGTGCGCCGCTTCCGGCGTCATCGGGCAGGTGCAGGTCGGCGTCCAGGCGCAACCCGCTGGAGAAGAAGGGCAGGGAACGGCTACTCACGAAGTCCTCCTGGCACGACGGCCGTTCTCCCCGTTCGCGGGAGCCGAAGCCACGGCACGGGACAACTGGTCAGCGGCCGCCCGCACCTCCCGTCCCACGGCGTCCAGGGCACGACCGAGCCGAAACTTGGGGGCGGACACGTTGAGCGCCCCGACGATACCGCCGTGGAAATCCCGAACCGGCGCGGCGGCGGCGACCAGACCCGGCTCGAACTCCTCGTTCACCACCACGTAGCCGCGTCGACGGGCGCTGCGCAGCTTGACCAGCAACTCATCGACGTCGGGTGGAGCATCCCGCCACACGGCGACGGTGGCCGGCCGCTCGAGGAGCATTCGCGCATCGGTGTCGGTGTGGTCGAACAGCAGCGCCCGACCCGACGACGTGCAGTGCAGTGGAGAAACGTGGCCGACCCATTCGGCGGCCTGGATCGTCTTCCCCGGGCTCTCCGACATCACCGTCAGTACCTCACCGCCATCCAACACCGACAAATGCGCGCACTCGCCCAGATGCGCCACCAGCCGACGTAGCACCCGAGGCGCAAGCGCTGTCAGATGCTGTCGCGTGGCGCCCGCGGCCAGCACGAAAAGCCGCCATCCCAACCGATACCGCAGGTTGACCGGGTCACGAATCACGAACCCGGCCTCGGCCAGCGTCTTCAGCGTCCGGGAGACCTGGCTCTTCTCTCGCTCCACCAACCGCGCGATCTGCACCACGCCGAGCCCGTCGCGGCCTGTCGCCGCCGATGCCCCCAGGACGTTCAGGATCGCGATCGCCCGGTTCAGGCTCGTTGAACGGTCCGCCGCCATGGAGCTACGCACTTTCCGGTGGCCGACAGCGAGCCTGAGGCCCGGCCGGCGGATCGGCCCGGCGCGGCGACACCGGCCGGGCGAGGAACGGATCACCGTCGAGAACGAACATGGACCGAGATGTTGACCCGATCAATGAACTTGATGCAATCTTCGTTGTTCTATCCGCAACGAAAGCCGCCTCATCCTGCTTCTTTGGGCGGACGGTTGCGACCCAAGCACCACTGCTCCGGACCCACCCACCCCTGTGACAGCGCCAGAATCGCATGGAGGCGGACCTTCGTCTCCGGTTCGGCATCCAATCGCCGGACCGGTCCGGTTGTGCTGTAGGCCAGGAGCCCGTCCTAGGCGAGCAGCAGGGCGCGGTCCCAGCCGCTCGCGGGCCGTGCGTCTGTCGCGTAGGCGTGCAGCGCCAGTGCGATGCCGGCGGCGCCGTCGAGGAAGCCGGCGCGGTCGGGTGCGGCCGGGAGACCGGCCCGGTAGTGGAAGCCGAACGGGCGGATGGGGTGGTAGCCGGCGAGGACGCGGCCGGCGAGGTGGTGCAGCGGGCCGTTGAGGCGGTCGTCGCCGGTGTCGAAGGCGATCCGCCAGGTGATGTGTAGGACGCCGGCCCAGCCGTGGCAGAGGGCGTGGTCGCGGGGGCTGCCCTCGGCCGGCGCGGTGCGGGTCAGTTCGTGGTTGAGGCGCGCGGTGAGGGCGGTCACGGCGAGGTCGGTCCATCCGGGGACAGCGAGGGTGTCGCCGGCGAGTTGCAGCGCGCGCGCCAGGCCCGGTGTGCCGTAGCACCACGCGGTACGTCCGGGGGTGCGCGCGTCCCGGCCGGCGGCGAGCTCCTCGGCCAGGGTGAGGGTGGCGGGCCAGTACGGGCCGGCGTCGTCGTACCGGCACCTGGCGACCAGCCACTCGGCGACGCGCCGGATCGCCTCGTCCTGACCGGGGACTTCGACACCGGCCCGTCGGGCAAGCACGAGCAGGGCCAATGGCCCGGGTATGCCGTGGGCCATCCCGAGGTTGAGGTGGCCGTCGGCGGTGAAGCCGGTGGGGCCGGAGACCGGTGAGTGCGGGACCCACCAGCCCGGGAGCCGGTGGCCGTCGACCTGGACGGGGTGGGTCATCGCCACCAGCGCGGTGAGGACGTCGGTGAGGGCGGGGTGGCCCGCGGTGAGCAGGTAGGCACCGAGGCCGGTGAGGCCGCGTGTCAGGTCGTAGGCCATCAGGTTCACGCCGGCCCGTCCGGCCGCGATGCGTTCGTGTTCGGCGCCGGCGAGCCGGCGTGCGCGGGTGGCGATGTGTGCGTCGAGGCCGGCGAGCAGCCGCTCGTACTCCCCGGGCCGGTTGGTGGCCGCTCGCGCTGTGAAGGCTACGGCGGTGAGCCCGTCGAACAGGCCGTCGTCCGGGCCGGCGACCAGCCGTTCACAGGCCCGGCGCAGGTAGGCGTGGGTGACCGCGCGGTATGGCTCGTCGTGGTGCCCGAGCTCGGCGAACAGCAGGGCGACACCGGGGTGGCCCTCGGCGAGTGCGAGTGGGCTCCAGGGGCATCGGGTGCTGCCGTCGGCGTGCTCGTCGACGTTGCCGTCGGCTCGCACGATCGCTGTCACGGTGTCGGGGTCGCGCAGCCGTTCGGCGACCACCCGCGCGACCCGGTCGGCGCGGGCGCGGTTCATCTCCGGTACCTGCGCTGGTTGCGGTGTGCCTGGGTGGCGGCCCGCGCGATGGCCACGGCGCGGTGTTCGGCGTCGGGATCGATGCCGTGGAGCCGATTGAACTGCAGGTGCAACAGCGATCTCAGGGCCGTGCCCGGCGATGTGGTGGCCCGCTCGCCGAGCGCGGTCAGGGTGTTCGCGTAGCGGGCGACGGCGGGTGCGCGCCGGGCCCAGGCGGTCAGGGCGGCGGCAGCGCCCGGTTGCCCGTCGAGCCCGCCGTACGCCGCGAAGGTGCTCGGGTCGGTGGGGTCCAGGTAGGGGTCGACCACGCGCACCGCATCGCGCCGCGACTTCGTGAACGCCTGATGGTGCTCGCCCTTGCGGTACTCGCCGGCGAACCAGTCGACCGTGCGTTCGGCGTCGCCGAGGAACGCGCGGGCGAGGGCGACGATGTTGGCCGAGGCGAGCAGCGCCGGGTCGAGGTCGAGCCGGCCGTCGTGGACGAGGCGCAGCAGCGTGCAGGCGGCCTCGCTGTCGGCGTGGAAGGCCGTCTCCGCGGCGGTCATCGCGTCCGGCCCGCCGTAGCGTTCGAGCTCGGGCTCGTAGGTGTCCAGCGCCAGCCGCCGGCACATGCCCTCGGCGCGCAGCGTGGCGGTCCAGTCCCGCAGCCGGGGCAGCAGCGCCGCGAGCGTGTCGGGCCGGCCGTGGAACCGCAGGCGCAGGTGCGGCTCGGGGTCGCGGTACCGGAGGAAGAACCAGCGGTCCGTGCCCTCGGACAGGCACGCCACGAGCGCGGGCAGTCTGGTCGCCAGGATCTCCGACTGCCGCTCGTGCGCGCAGTACAGCGCGGCGTAGAGCCACTCGCCGCCGGGCAGGTGCTCGACCCGAGGACGCCGCACCGGCCGCTGTCGACGCGGCTCGGCGGTGGCGGTTGGCGCTTCCCGCAGCAGCGGAACGACCAGCTCGTTCTCGTGACCGTTCAGCCAGCCGGTGCCGAATTCGCCGCCGGCCGGTTCTTCCTGCAGCACCACCTGGTCGTTTCGGTCCAGCTCGTGGCGCAGCAGCCGCTGGTGCAGCGGATCGGTGAGGTCGAGCGGGATGCGGTGGTCGGCCAGGGTGCAGTAGACGCGCTCGGGAACCCGCAGCCGGGCGCGCCACCGGTCGAGCAGGTCCCGCCACTGAGCCATGCCTGGGCCGCGCCCGCGCAGGGCCGGCTCGTCGGGGCGCCATTGTGCCTGGCTGAGTACCGTGCGGCCGTACCTGACCCTCGGCAGGTAGGGCAGCGCCTCGAGCGCGCCCCAGCTCCACGGCCGCGCCGGGCGGACACCGCTCGCGGCCACCTCCCGCAGGAAGTGCACCACGTTCGGCGCGGCCACCCCGGTGTGCAGCATGTGGAACGTGACCGGGCAGACGCGCCGTCCGAGCGACTCCGACACCAGGTAGAACCGGTCCTCGTCGGCGCCGACGAACAGGTCGTCGACGCCGAGCGTGCCCGGCTCGGCCCGGTCGGCGAACGTCGCGACCGGGATCCGGTGCCGAAGCCACCGAGGCACCTGGGTCACGTTCGCGCCCCGCGCGCGCGGCGAGCAGAACTCCAGCTGCGCCGCGACCGCATCCCCCGGCGCGGACTCGCCGGCCACCGCCGCCAGGTCCGCGCGGTCGGCGTCATCGAGCAGGTAGGCGAACCGCCCGAACGTCGCGCCGGCCTGCGTCGACCCGAACAGCTGTGACACGACCAGCCGATACACCCCCGCATCGACCGCGGCCGCCGACTCGGCGTACAGCCCGGCCGCCAGCTCCCATGACGGCGGCGGCGTGCCGCCGTGCTCGCCGAGGCGCGCAACCAGGTCCTCGTCCAGCACGATCTCCGGCCACCCGTTCATGATCGCTTCTTGGACCAGGCCACCGAGCAGCCGGTCCCGTTCGCCGCGCTGTTCGGGCAGCTCCACCGCTGCCGCTCGTGGGCTCGGCGGAACCAGATACCCGGCCGGCGCCGCCATCCCGACATCCGGATCAAGCAGCTCGGTGACCGGCACCAACTCCGACCCGTACCGCTCCAGGAACTCCGCGTGGTAGTCACGCAGATGCACCGGCAACGCCTGCGGTGGGCTCAACCGCCACAGCGCATCACCGGCGCGCGCGACCTCCTCGGCAACACCGGCGGGAAGGCGTACGTCGGCGTCGAGAGCCAGGTCCACCTGCACCGGATGATCCGTCTCGCGCAGTCGACGCATCCGCCGGCTCAGCGCGTGCCAGGTACCGGCATCGCCCATCGGCCTCGCGGCGTAGTCCGCCAGCTCACCGTTGATCGCACGCAGTTCGACAGCTTCCCGCTCGCCGGCCAACCGGTCGAGCACATGGCCGACCGGGTCGGTGGCATCCAGCGGCGGCGAAAGGTCGGTCAGCAGCACCTCATGCCCGACCAGCTCACCGAGCAAGCGCGTCACCTGAGCGGGCGCGGCCTGGGGGAACCGCTCCCTCAGGCGGGCGGCGAGCTCGCCGAACCCGATCACCTCGGCGGCCATCTCGACGGCCGCCCGCACCGCGGCCGTGTTGCGCACCGTCAACTCCGCGACCTGCTCCTCGGCGCCGACCTTGTCCGGCAGGTACGGCACCACCAGCCGGTCGCCGCGCACCCGGCACAGGCCACTCGCGACGACCCGCAGCCCGGCGAGCACGTCGGGGTCGCCCTCCCAACGCCGCACCAGGGCGAGCAGCCACGCCATGTCCGGCCGGACCCCTCGACGGTGCTCCCGGCCCAGGCGCACCCGGGTCGGGTGGGTGTCCGACGGCGAGCCGAAACGCGCGGCGGCGACACCAGCCATGGTGCCGAACGGCGTAGGCCGCCCACACATTCGAAGCCAGTACCGGCTGGTCGCCACGACCGCCCGCCGCAGGTCCGCCAGCGGCGGCACCGTGCCCGCCCCGACCTCGGCCAACCGGCGCGCCAACGACGGGCTGGAAACAGCCACCGCCTCCCGGAACCGGGCATCGCCGGTCAGGCCGCAAACGTAACCAACCAGCCGCGCCTCATCATCCCAGGCATCGAGCCTGACAACACTCGCGCGGGAAAGCGGAAACGCCGCCGCCCGCAACAGCGCGAGACCAGCGGGACGGAACAACGGCCGCTCGGCCCCGGCCGGGGGGTTACCAGGCAAGTCGCGGCGTCAGCAACCAGAGCAATACGTCCGGCTGAGCGTGTGACAACCGGTCGAGCACGTCATCATCGACGAATCAGACGGGCTCGGGGCGACCGTGACCCTCGGGTCCAGGTCGAACATTTCATCGATCTCCGCGACGCCCTGAAAGACGTCCGTCCGCGGGTTTTCCAGATCCATGGCGACAACTTCTAGAACGCTCAACGGAAGCCCCTTCGCTTCAGGAAGCGGTCCTCACAGAAAGTGGCCGCTATCCGGCCAGCCATTGTACAGGTATCGCTTCGTTCTCCACACGTTACGAAACTCTAATGAATGATTAAGTTCGCCGGAGTTGCCGAGTGAGCACCCGCTGCTGGCGCCTTCGAGGCGGAGCCCGCACACTCCGCCGATGGGGCCTGCGATGACCGACACGGTGATGACCGACACCGTGACAGACCGGCCGGCGATGATCGGGCTCGAACAGATCACCAAGCACTACCCCGGCCAGGACCGCCCCGCGGTGACCGAGC
>NZ_JIAI01000051.1 GCF_000620785.1 Actinospineispora acaciae DSM 45401
GACACCTTCGTAGCAACCATGCCGCGCTCGACCCGAGCGGTGGGCGCGGAGGGGGTACCGCCCCCACATCCCGCGGCCACCGCCGACACGACCAAAGCCGAAGACACCGCGAGCGCGACCGTCAGGGCATGCTTGTGCCGCGTGGCCGTCCGAACCGGAGTCAAGGGGTTCGCCTCACTGTCTTCTTCGCGATGGGTCAACAAGAGTCCTCTTGTCACACTCAACGCCTGGGGCGGGAACGAGATACGAGCTCGCTAGGCCAGTTCCAAAGACTCTCTTAACGAGTCGTTACCGATTCGATTGGTGGAAGCGTGCTCGCCACGAGGGCGAACACGACCGCGATGCCCACGACGATGACGACCGCGCGAGCGAACCGGGCGCGTCGACGGCTCGGACTTTTCGGCCAACCGACCATGCCCCGAGCAGGCCGGAATCGAACACCGCTAGGCCTCTTCTTATTACGCGACATACTTATCCATCCCTGTCGCCGGAAGGGCGGACCCCGATGGGACTTTAGTGGGTGGAATGACCCCGCTTCAACATCAACTACTGCCCGAACCCCTGGTCAACAGCCTGGACCGCCTCTACCGGACCGATCAAGACTAACAAATCATTAACAGTTGATTCCCGCCTGGTCGAGTCATCTTATATAGTACAACAAAAGGTCCCCGGCGGCTCGTCTCCACAGGTGCTAGGTTGTGCGCGCTGTCGGCCGATATCGATTCGACGGGGTTCACGCGGGTGAGCCCAATCGCGGCCGCGCACATCCTGGAAATGAGAGAAGAGGGGCCTGGGAAATATGGTAAACAGGATGAAGTCGGGACGACGTCGTGCCGTCGCGGTCGCAATGGTGACGGTGGGTTGTTCGGCGCTCATCGCACTGGCCGGGTCTGGTACGGCCCTGGCCGCCACCCCTTCGCCTGGCGCGGGCGTCATGGCCGCCCCGGCTGAAGGATCGCCTACCGGTGACTACAGCGACGGCTACGCCGAGGGACACCAGAAGGGTCACGTCCAGGGCATCAGGGACGCCAAGGACAACTGCAAGGAAGACCACCCGGAGCCCCCGAAGACGATGAACGACGGGCGGTCCGACTACTACCGCGGCTTCTTCGCCGGCTACCGCGACGGGTTCCAGGAGGCGTACAAGCGCACCTACGACGAGGTCTGCGGCGGAAAGCGCTAAACGCCCTGACCAACGCATGCTCCGCCGCGCGGCGCCGTGTTCACCCGCCTTGCCGGATCCGCCGGCTGGGCACCCCCGGGGTGATGGCGCCGCGCGGCGTTGTCGGAGCCCCCGATACAGCCGTTGTATCGGGGCTTCGAACCAGACACGCGGATCGTCGCACCTGACCGTCATCGGCGAGTGGTGGCCCGAAAGAATCCCGCCGAGGAGGTGCGCGGCCTAAATGACCCGCTCCACGACTTCACCCATTGTCAGGGTTAGCGGCGTGGAGGTCGGCCAGGGGTTCCGAGACGTGGTTCCGGTTATATGCCTCGACTAGCTGGAGGTAGTCGAGAAACGTCGCGTCGGCGGGCTCGTGCAAAGCGAGCCAGGTCAGTCTCGCGGAGGCTTCCAGATAGATTTGGTCCACCGGGTCTCGCGGCACGCTGAAAACGCGCTTCCTGGCCCGCCGGCAATGGCCGAGCAGCTTGGCTTCGTGAGCGTCGCCCCCGTCGGTCCGGGGTCGTGCCCGGTACCGCGAGCCGTAGCCCTGGAAGTTCCGTTCCACCCTGATCAGGTTCGGCAGGAAGCGTTCGAGGATGATCTCTCGAGCGGTCCGGGCGGGATCGCCCGCGTCTCGGTAGGGCGCGAACCCCTCGTTGAGGTGGGCGAGCTCCGGCGCCGCATAGCTCGACATTCGCTCGGTTCCGCCTACCGCGACCACTCGCGCGGCCAGCTGTTCCGGGCTGGGCAGGGGCTCCGCCGAGCCCGTGTAGACGGACTCGAGTATGTCCCACAGGTTCAGCCACCAGAACTCGAACTGTGAGCCGACCAGAGCCGAGTTAGCAATATCCATGTGCCCGCTCGGCAGGCGTCTTGTACGCATTCGGGCGGCGAGCTCGACCCGTGCTGTAAAATCGATCGGTACGCCATTCTCACGGAGGATTCGCGCATAGCTCGAAATGAAATGCACCTGAAGTGCCTGGTCCCCCTGGGCGTGCCGAAACGACTCGTACAGCATCGTTTGGACATGTCGCCGGAAACCCAACTTCTCTGGACGCGCCACGACCTGAGCAGCCCGCATGAGTCCCCTCTCCGCTCCGGCGAACTGAGGCGAACCTAAGACAAATCGGCTAATGAGTCTACTGAGTTAATAAAACTGCCGGGTTAACTTAACGATCGGGCTAACAGTGCCGCTGCCGGTACGGTGATCAGCGTCAGCGCCGCCATGCGGGGTGCCGGGCGCTGGGCTGTTGCCGCGCGGCTACAGCCGTGGCGAGTACGGGCGCATCCTGGCCGCGGCGCGCACCGGCATTCGCCGCGCAACTCGCCGACGGAACGGCCAGAGGTCAGGGCTTGCCGCCGACCGGTGGGCCGAAATAGCCCACCTTCGAGGACTCGTCCATGCCCACCTCGTAGGTGATGGCGGGGTCGATGGTGTTCGAGGAGACCACGGCGCCGGTCGCGTTGTTCTGGAAGGACCAGGCCATCGGCTTGCGGCCGTGGATCTCGTTGTGCGTGATCTCCACCTGGTGGACGTCGTCGATCTCGGTGGCCTCGGAGGCGTGGTTCTCGCAGTAGTTGTCGGAGAAGGTGAAGTCCGCCGACCGCCCCTGACCCGAGCCGTCGCCGGCGAGCGGGTTGGGGCCTTCGGCGATGAGACAGATGTTGCTGATCCGCTCGCAGCGGTTCCTGGTCACCTTGAGGTGCTCGCTGGCAATGTGCTTGTCGTCGGTGGCGAAGGTCTGCATGCAGTCGGCGTGCGCGCCGAGCAGGTGGCTGGTGTCGCGGATGGTGTTCTGCCTGATCGTGATGTAGCTGCCGAAAAAGCGGATGCCGTCGCCGTCGTCACCGCGCGGACTGAGCACGGTGGTGTTCTCCAGGGTGATGTTGTTGCCCCGCAGGTAGACCCCGGGCGCGCGGGGGCGTACCGCGTTGAGGCCGGAGATTCTGACGTTGCTGGCCTCCACGGTGATGCCCTTGACGATGGTGCGGCCGTCGCCGACGAGCTCGATCGGTCGCTTGCGGGTGCCTGACGTGTTGAGCACGAGGCGCTTGTGGTGCAGGTCGCCGAGCAGGCAGATGCGGTCTCCGGGGCGCGCCTTGGCCAGCGCGGCGGCCATGGTTTCGGTGGTGTCCGCGGTTCGGGTGCAGTGGGTCGGCGCGGGAAGCGGCCGGATCGCACCTCGGCCGTCCGGGGCGGTCGCCGACACCGGCTCGGGGTCGAGGTGTGCCCCGCCGCACCCGGCGACCACCGCGAGGCAGACCAGCGCGAGCACCAGCCGCACCGGTCGCATCCCCATGGCCGGGGGGCGGGAGATCTGAGAGGGCGACATGAGTGGCTCCGGGTCAGTCGATGCTGCCGGCGAAGGCGATGACCGCGATGTTGGCGAGGAAGGCGACGGTTATTCCGAGGGCGACCCCCGCATACAGCCTGGGTCGGGCTTCCCGGCCGCCCGATGCCACGAGCAGCCGGATCACCGTGTACAGCAGCGCGCCCGCCGCGATCCCCTGGAACGCGACCACGGTCGTGCTGTTGGCCAGCCACAGGCCCACCGCCGTGGCCACCAGCACCGGGGCCCCGCCCACCAGGGCCAGCAGCGCGGGCGGGCGCTCGCCGGCGGTGGACAGCGCGGCGAGCCGGCGCCCTTCGAGAACGTTGAGCAGGCCCAGCCCGGCCGCGAGCAGTATCGGGAAGGCGATCTCATGACGCCCGCCGTTGCCGCCGATGGCCAGGCCGACCAGCGCGCCGTGCAGCCCGACGCCCACCGAGGCGCGCAGCGCCAGCCGCCGCGCCCGCGTCGCCGCCACCAGGCCGCTCGTCCCGGTCGCGGCCCCGGCGCCAGGACCCGGCGCGTACGTCGGGCCCGCTTCCTCGTCGTCGCGCCCGGGGTAGGCCAGGAACGACGACGCCGCCTGCCAGGCCAGCGCGCCGAAGCCGACCACCAGCCCGGCCAGGAGCAGCGGCGCGAGCGTGAAGATCTCCTCGGGCCCGTCGATCTCGTCGCGCATGGCCTCGATCGCGTTGCTGATCGGCTCGAACCCGTGCGTGAGCAGGTCCCAGAGCAGGAACAGCAGCACACCCACCGCGCTCGCCCGCCACAGGACGCCGGCCTCGGCCGGAGCCCGTCTCAGGCCGACGAACAGCCCCAACGCAACGGCGAGTCCGGCGACGAGCCCATACACCAGAACCAGGACATCACTCATCCAGCCCCCTCAGGAGTTCGTCCACAGCATGGCCATTGGATCGCTCACCGTTATATGTGAGCCAATTATTTCGGAATTCGCCCCCTGGCGATGCCGAATGCTACCCAGGAAATACGCAGCCGCCCAAACGGCGCCATCCCAAGAATCCTTTAATTAACTCCTAAGTACACGCGAAGAAGTACCACGGTGGACGGGCCGGTCAACGGATAACGGCTGGTTCGAGGGACAGCGAGCCCGCGTCGTCGACTACATCGAGGCCATCCCCACTGGAGTCCAGCGGCGTGGCGATGAAGCTGGTGGTAGTCGGTGAGGCGAAGCAGGTGGCGGAGGACCAGCAAGCAAACGATCATCGCTAGTGAGGCCACGTCCGACCATCCGCCCGACTCCACCTAGATGACATGATCCTGGCCGGCAGTCGTAGATTGCCGCGCATGAAGTCTGGGCGCCCGGCTGCTAGACCATCGGAAGAAGAACGGAAGCGAAAGGGAAGTGCCCGGAGCAACCAGCGCGCACCTACTTCAGTTAGTGCCGACATGCTGAACAAGCAGTTTCTGGCTGGTAGTTCTGCGTCCGCAGCCGGACCCGGGCACCATTCGTCTCACAACTCCCAATGGCAACTTCCTCCTCCGGTGACGTCTGGCCCCCGGGAGAGTAGTTGGCCTTCGACCAACGCCTTACCGCTCTCAATGCAGGCCACGCGGACGTGAGCTGGATCACCGTACGTTCCCGAGAAGTTTGCTGTGGCACCCGCAATGTCAAAGAGGCGGCACGCACGCCAGGAGATCTGCGCTCAGGAAGGTTCCCCATGCGCGTAAACTTGCTCACGGTTCTGACTGTCTTCATGTTAGCAGGCGTCCTCGCTAGCATCATTCAGACTTTTCCCACCTCAGCCGTGCATTCCGACGCGACCTGGGGGCCAACACATCTGGCCGCGGTGAAATCTTCCACAGATGAGTCCGCGCCTCCGGGCACGAAACTGGTATGCCCGGAAGAGGGTGACGACTTCTGCGCATTTCTCGCCAAGGATTACGGTGAAGAATGGAACGTCTCAATTCTTGGAACAGATCTACCTGATGGATACTGCTTGGACAGGGAAAGACCCCAGTGGAGATCGTACAAGAACCACAGTAGTGCGGAAGGCTATTTCTATGAAGGTGACAACTGTGATGGGCGGTCGTTGCCTGTCACTCACCACTCTGAAAACCCAGACATAGGCTTTGATGCGCACAGCTTTAAGTACGCCTGTGTATCCTGCGGTCCCCGGCAGAAGAAGTAGCCAGAGACGTCCTCCTGGGCATTCGGGGGCGTCCACATCCGTTATTGGGTTAGGGCTTCTCCGGGGCTGGGTTATGTCCGGACGTTCGAGAACGGCCCCTGACCAGTCGAAGCGCGCCTAGGCCGGGAGATCCGCCGGTCGTGGAAGCGCTTCCGTACACCCGTTGGCCTGCCGTACACCAGGTTGGCAAAGGCTCAGTGCCGTCAGTTCCCGATCAGCTCGCGGATCTGGGCGGCGACCGCGGCGTGGCGGTCCGGGTGCAGCTCGGCGACCCGCTCCTGGAGGGCGGCGCGCGCCACCCACACGATCCGGTCGAGCATGGCGGTGCCGGCGTCGACGATCGGCTCGCGGTAGGTGCCCTCGTAGACCGCCCGGGCGTCGACCTCGACCGCGATGACCCGCCGGTCACCGAACGCGGCGTTGTAGGCGTCGGAGGACACCACCAGGTAGTTCATCGGGCCCATGACCTCGTCACGGGACACCCACACCTGCCCGTACCGGATGCGCCCGGCCGGCGAGGTCACCGCTCCTCGAGCGCGGCGATCGCGCGGCGGCGGCGGGCCGCCATCAGCGCGGCCTCCTGCTCGTCGGTGTAGACAGGCTCGCGGGCGTCCTCCTCGGCCCGAGCCCGCATCGCCTTGGCCGCCAACGCCTGATGTTGCAGCACCTGCCGGACCCAGTCGGACAGGTTCGTGCCCGCATCAGCCGCCGCGGCCTTCACCTCGGCCAGCAGCTCGTCATCCAACTTGACCGACACCTGCGTTGACATGCGCACAGCATGACAGATCGTCACTCGCATCGTAGGTCGCCATCGCGGACATCTGAGCGCTATACGGTTCGGGTTCTCGGGCGCCTCGCGCCTAGCCTGAAGGTCGGCCACGTCGGCCTCGGTGTGGCCTGAGGCAGAGGGGGTAGGGGTGGCGTCGGGCAGTGCCGGCCCCAGCGAGGGTCGGGAGCGGGGGACTACCGGAGCGCTCCTCGTCCCACCGGCGGTCGATCGCGCACAGCGTGCCGGGCGCGGACGGCGACCATGACTCGCACGTCGAGCGAGACCGAGGCGGGGCCCGCGGTCTGTGCACTGCCGGGCTGCGACAAGATCATCACCGGTCATCCGGCCAACCGTCTGTACTGCGGTGTTGCGCACCGCAACGCGGCCCGTAAACGCCGCAGGTCGGCGGCCGCGCCGGCATCCGAGCCCGCCGACCGGGGCGCGGCGGCGCCCGGTCCGGCCGAGGTCTCGCCGGAGCCGGTGGCCAGGCCACCGCGCGTGCTCGCCGGCAGCGGGTCGGGCGAGCAGGGTCCGAACTGGGATCCGAGCCTGACCCGGCATGGCTTCCGGCGACTGGTCCCCGAGCCACGGTCACGGTGGTACCGACGCTCCGAACGGCCCTCGACCACCCGTAGCGTGCGCCGACGGGGCCCCCTGCGGTGGCTGTTCGAGAGCGCCAACGCACCCGCGCCGACAAAGGCGCCACAAGAGCCATCACAGTCGCCATACCCATCGCTCCCGGCGGCCCAGCCGCCCCCGGCCGTGGCCCCTGAACCGGCGGCCGCCGCACCCGTGGAACCGTCCCCGGCGAAGCCGGCGCTCATCCCGGTCGAGCGGCCGGCCGCGGCGGCGTCGGGGTCGGCGGCTCGTGCGTTGCGTTCGGGGTTTGCCTGGTCGGTGTCGGCGGTGTCGGGGTTGGCGGGGCGTACCGGGGCGGCCGCGCGTGCCGCTGCTACCGGTGTGGCCTCGGCGTTGTCGAAGCGGGGCGGTCAGGGCAAGCGTCAGCGGTCCGGCGTTTCGCGGGCGGCCACTGGGCCGGCGCGGCCCCAGCGGGCTGTGCGGCCGGGCGGTCTGGGCGCCCCGGTGGGCAGTGGTGAGGTCGCTGTCGAGGCGCT
>NZ_JIAI01000052.1 GCF_000620785.1 Actinospineispora acaciae DSM 45401
CCCGCCGATCCCGCCCGCGCCGAACGCCCCGGATCCGCCGCCGAACAGCGACGAGCCGTCACCGCGCGCCTCCCGCAACGGCAGCGGCCCGAACGCGCCTCGCTCACCGCCGCGGGCCCCGAGCCCGTCGCGGCCCGCCGCGCTCAACGCGCCGCGCACCGTGTCGGCGGCCCCGGACAGCGCGCCGCGCACCTGCCGGCCCAGCTTCTCGCCGCCCACGCTGGACGCGATGTTGCCGGCCATGTCCACCGCGCCGGAGACCAGCCGTTTCACGCTCGCCCCGCCGTCACCGGCCAGCCGCCGGCCCTGGCCGCGAAGCTCGCCCCGAAGCTCACCGCGCAGCTGGCCCCGTAGCCGATCCCGGGACGCCCCGATCTCGTCGCCGAGCCCGCGCAACCGCTCCCGCGACCCCGACAAGCCCGCCCGCGACAGCCCGCCCTCGGACGAGCCGGCGCCGCCCAGCGCGCTCAGTCCGTTCAGCCTGTCCAGCCCGGACACCGCCCGCCGCGCGATGTCCGACCGAGGCGCCTTCCGTACGGACTTCGCGCCGAGCTCGCCCAGCCGGGAGCCGACCGCCTCACGAACGGCCGCCTTGGTCGCGGTGGCCGGACGCTGCCCCGCGAGCGCACGCCGGACGTTGTGATCGGCCGCGCGGCCAAGACTACGGTCGGCCACCCGTTCGGCCGCGCGGCCAAGACTCGAATCGGCCACCCGGTCACGCTGCCGGTTCTTGGCACCGACCGTCCGATCCGAAAGCTCGACGAAACGGCCACCCGAGCCGCGCGACTGCCCCGCGCGATCCTCGGTGCGGCCCTCGGCCCGGACCCGATCCCGCCCCGACCCGCCGTCGAACCGCGAACCGGTGGGACGGGCACCCTTGCCGTCACGGCGCTCGCCGCGCGAGTACGCGGCCCTGCTCTCCGACTTCGCGCCCCGGCCCTCCGACCGCCCGAAGCTCCCGCCCGAGCTGGAGCCGTCCCTGTCGCCGGAGCCACTCGCCTTGCCCGACTTCCCGGACTTCCCGCTCGCCTTACCCGACTTCCCGTTGGAGCTCCCACCGGACTTCCCGCCCGACTTCCCGCTCGACCCGCCCGACTTGCCGGACTTCCCGCTGGAGCTCCCACCGGACTTCCCGCCGCCGGACCCCGAGCCCCCGCCCTTCTTCATCGGCACGGCATGGCTGACGGTCACGACCTGACCGCCCGTCACCCCGCCCGAAGAAGCCGGACCCGCCCCAGCGACCAGCCACAACAGGAACGCCCCGCCCACCACCGCGCAGCAGCTCACCACCACCCGCAGCACGGCCGGCAGCACGGCGCTCGCGCACCGCCGCACACCAGCCGACCACGACATCACGTGAACCACTCCGCACCATGGGGCGGCGCAGCCCACCAGGGCGCGCCCACCGACGAAATAGGAGACCTTCCGGCCCGAACGGCGTTTTCTCCCCGGTACAAGTCACGTAGAGAACCGGCCCACCACGGGTGCGCAACATCAGCACGTTGGCGGCCGAAGCCCATTCGGTGTCACGACCAACGCCGTGACGTGATCGAACTTAGGTGCCCTCCGTAACCAACCAGGGCGCCCGAACTGAACACCAGATGAACGACCCGTGAGTGGCTAGAGCCGTCATAGCGGCCCCAGCCACTCACGACCCCAGCCACTCACGGCCCGAGCAACAACTCCGGCAGCCGCCCGAGCGCGCGCTGGAACGGCCCGCCGTCCCCGAACAACCGCCCGTACACCAGCCCGCCCTCCAGCCAGGCGAACGCATCCTCCGCGGCCTCCCGCGCCTCGATCTCGGGCCGCCCCCCGCGCCGCGCCGCGTCCGCCATCGTGGAGACCCACATCTCGGCCACCTCCGCCGCCCGGCGCCGCACCCGCTCCGGGGCGCCGTGCAGCGGCAGGGTGTCCATCACGCACGACAGCAGCCCGCCGCCGTAGAGCTCGCCGATCCGCTCCGCCGACCGGACGACCCCGGCCCGCGTGTCCGGATCGGTCCGCATCGGCTCCAGGAACTGCTCGAACAGCCGCCCCACCCGGTCCAGCACGGCCTCGGCCATCTGCGCCTTCCCGTCCGGGAACCGGTGGTACAGGCTGGCCCGCCGCAGCCGCGCGGCCTCGGCCAGCGCGCCCAGCGACGCCCCCTCGTACCCGGCCGTGCGAAAGACCTCGGCGAGCCGGTCATACAGCTCGTCGTCCAGCACCGAAGGTGGCCGCGCCATCCCGCCGACATTACCGAACGACCGGTCAAACCACCAGCCCCAAGGCCGCTCCAACAACCGTCGCCCTCGTCACGTTGCTTTACCGGTCGTTCGGTAATAACTTCGGCGTCACCAAAACGGACCGAAACCAAGGAGCACCCCGAGATGCCATACATCACCGTCGGCCAGGAGAACACCGCCGAGATCAACCTCCACTACACCGACCGGGGCACCGGCCAGCCCGTGGTCCTGATCCACGGCTACCCCCTCTCCGGCGCCTCCTGGGAGAAGCAGGAGCAGGCCCTCCTGGACGCCGGCTACCGCGTGATCACCTACGACCGCCGGGGCTTCGGCCAGTCCAGCCAGCCCAGCGTCGGCTACGACTACGACACCTTCGCCGACGACCTGGACAAGGTCCTGACCACCCTCGACCTGACCAACGTGGTCCTCGTCGGCTTCTCCATGGGCACCGGCGAGGTCGGCCGCTACCTGTCCCGCCACGGCGCCGCCCGGGTCGCCAAGGCCGCCTTCCTGGCCTCCCTGGAGCCCTACCTCCTGAAGACCGACGACAACCCCACCGGCGTCCCCGCCGAGGTCTTCGACGGCATCCAGGCCACCGCCAAGGCCGACCGCTACGCCTGGTTCACCCAGTTCTACAACGACTTCTACAACCTCGACGAGAACCTCGGCACCCGCATCAGCGACGAGGTCGTCCGCGCCTCCTGGAACACCGCCAGCACCGCCGGCTCCAAGGCCTCCTGGGCGGTGGTCCCGAGCTGGCTCACCGACTTCCGCCCCGACCTGCCCAAGGTCGCCGAAACCGGCGTCCCCGCCCTGATCGTCCACGGCACCGCCGACCGCATCCTGCCCATCGACGCCACCGCCCGCGAGTTCACCAAGCGCCTGCCCAACGCGAAGTACGTGGAGATCGAAGGCGCCCCCCACGGCTTCCTCTGGACCCACGCCGACGAGGTCTCCCAAACCCTCCTGGACTTCCTGTCCGCCTGACAACCCGTGAGTGGTTAGCGTTGTCATGGCAACGCTAACCACTCACGACGTCAGCCGGGAACTCTCCCAAGGCCGAGCCCGTAGCCTCCGCTCATGTCGATCCGCTGGCACGTCGGCTCGGTCCTGGCGGTCACGGCCTTGCTACTGGGCGCCGGCGGCCTCGAGCGGCCCTACACACCGGTCGCGGCGAACCTGAACGACCCGTGCACGCTGCTCAGCGGCGAGGCGGTCGGCAGGGTGTTCGGGGTCAACAACGTGCGCGGCGTGCCCAAGCCACCGAGGACCGCGGCCAACGGGCTGCCGACCCACTCCTGCGACTACCGCGCGGCGCTCCCCGACGTCTCCCTCGGCGAGCTGCTCACCACCGTCACCGACCGCTCGGTGACGCCCGCGCAGGTCGCCGAGGCCTGGCAGCGCGCCAAGCCCGGCGCGCGCCCGATCCCCGGCGTCGGCGAAGCCGCCGTCTACTACGTCGACCAGCAGTACAAGGCCGGGGTGGCGGGAGCAGCGAAGTCGACGCCCGGCGGAACCGTGGCGGTGCTCTACAGCGGCTCGACCCGGGCGAGCCAGGAGATGCTGGCCTCCCTGGTGAAGCAGGCCATCGACGCCGTGAGTGGCTAGGGCGCCTGGACCGGGAGCCCGACCGACTCGGCGGCCTCGGCCTGGCGCCTGTCGTAGGTCACCATCACGTCCGCGTTGGCCCGCAGCGCGACCGCCAGATGCAGGGCATCCAGGCTGCGCAGGTGCGGCCCGGGCAGCAGCCCGGCCTCCCGGAACAACGCCCGGTCCAACTCCACCAGGTCCAAGCGGTCGAGCAACCCGGTCACGGCCGCCTGCGGCAGGCGCAGCCGCTCCGCCAGCCGGCGCAGCTCGGTCTCCAACAGCATGCTCGACAACAGCGCATCGCCCTGCTCGGCCGCCTTGTCCAGGTACGCGGCGAGCCGCCCCGAGGCCGCTTCCTCAACGAGGAGCTTGGCCACCGCCGAGCTCTCCACGTAAAGGATCACCGATCGCCGCGCAGCTCGTCCAGCACGTCCAGCACCGGCTCGTCGACCCGGAACCGCTCCAGCTCGCTGAACCCACCCCGGCGCGTCGCCCGCCGGATCCGCACCGAGGCGGCCTCGGCACGCGGAGCGGGCACCAACGCGGCGACGACCTCACCGTTGTTGCTGACGTAGACCGTCTCCCCCGCCTGTACCTCGCGCAGGACCGCACTGCTGTTGTTGCGCAGCTCGCGATGCGGAATCGTCCTCGCCATGTAGCAAGCGTAGCAACATCGACTCCACCACCAACCGGCACGACCCCTAGTTCGAGTTCCCCGTACAGGCTTGGCCGAGGCGCGGACACCTATGCGTACGCATTTGGGTACACTTTCGGAGTGTTGCTTCCGCGAGTGCTGTCGTTCCGCGAGTTCCGGCAGGCGCTGGCCGCCACGTTGAAGCGTGTCCAGGAGCCGGGCGCGGATCCGGTGTTCGTCGGGACGCACCGCAAACCGGAGGCGGTCCTGATGTCGGTATCGCGCTACGAGGAGCTCCTCACGGCCGCCGAGAGACGCGCCGACGTCGCCGAAGCGCTCGCGTCGGTGCGCGCCGAAGGCCTCGAGCCCGGGCCCGAGGGCCTGGCCTTGCTCGAGGAGGTCGCCGCCGGCCGGATGGACACCGAGCACGCCCGACAGCGAGTCCTAGCCCGCTACCACAAGTGACCGGCCCGGATCCCTATCTCGACCCGACCACCGGGGTGCTGCGCAACCGCCTCGGCATCACCGACCCCGCCGAGCTGGCCAGAGCCGAAGCCGAACTGACAGCGCTGCGCCTGGTCGAGCTGCGCCGCACACCGCTACCGGGCCACTACGACCTCGCACACCTGCGAGGCTTCCACCGGTTCATCTTCGGTGACGTCTACGACTGGGCCGGCGAGCCACGCACCGTGTCGATCGGGAAAGGCCATCTGTTCTGCCTCCCCCAACACATCGATTCCTTCGCCGCCGACATCTTCGGCCGTCTGGCCGGGTGGAGCTACCTGCGTGAGCTAGACCGCGACGAGTTCCTCGACCGCCTCGCCGAGCTGCTCGCCGACATCAACGCCCTGCACCAGTTCCGCGAAGGCAACGGCCGCACCCAGCGCGCCTTCCTCACCCAGCTCGCCGACGACGCCGGGTACCAGCTGCGCTGGACAGCGATGGACCCCGCAACGAACGTCGAGGCGTCCAAAACGCGCGCACCAGGGCGACAACAGACCGTTGCGCGCCATGCTCGACGCCCTCGTGACCGAGCCCCCGCGTCCACCCCAGCCGCGCGCCCCCACTGACGACACCTGACCAGGACCGCTCGCTGCCCTGCCTACCGGTAGAGCCTCCACCGCCAGCGGGTCCCGCTCCACCCAGATCACCAGCCGCTGCCCCAGCCCGGCCACGACATCGGCCGCGCGCAACAGCCGCTTGACCTCGCTGAGGTTCGTCCAGCTCCCCGCATCCGCGATACCGGTGACCTGGCTCCCGGACGCCCCGAACGACCGCCCGCACCGGGTCGACAAGCGGTCGGGCGGACCGCGCGGCGGCTCGTCCGCGCGGGGTGGCGTAGGGGTGCACGAGCTCACCGCGCCAGCGCACCAAGGTCAGGCGCAGGCACTCGACGGTGATGCGGTGGATCTCCAGGCCGGCGACCGCGGTGGCCGGGCCAGTGCTGGCCCGCCAGGCCCGGGCGAGCCAGGAGATGCTGGCCTCCCTGGTGAAGCAGGCCATCGACGCCGTGGGTGGCTAGGGAGCCTGGACCGGGAGCCCGACCATGTTGCCGTTTTGGGCCTCTGCCGGCCTTGACCGGCGTACGCTACTCACGCGCGCGCCGCGATGTTTCGGCTCGCGCCAGGGCCGGTACTTGAGTGCTCCGCGCTTGGGTGTCGCTTCCCGCGTGACGTGACCGTGGGTGGTGTTTCCGGTTGGATCTGGGTGCCTGTTGAGCCCCAGAAAGGGCGAGTTCTCGCCGGTCTTTCTTTGGTGACCCGTTGGGGTGCTGGTGATGGTGTCGGTGGCTTCGGCTGGGGGGCGGCGTGTTCGCGTCGTGCTCTCGGTTGTGCTGTCGGTGCTGTCGCGGGTGTCCTGGCGGCCT
>NZ_JIAI01000053.1 GCF_000620785.1 Actinospineispora acaciae DSM 45401
ATCCCGCCACGGCTGCCCCACCCCGGCACCCACCCGGCCCTCCAACCGAGCCCGCACCTGCCGCATCACACCGGCCAACACCGGCGACCCCACCACCAACAACACCGGCTGCACCACCCCACCGGCGACCCCCAACACACTCACCGCAACACCGCCAACACCACCAACGCCGCACACACCGTGTAGAAGCCATAACCCAAATACCGATGCACCGACCCGGTCGCCAACCGCCGCCCAACCCGACCCCACACCGCCACCGCCGCCAACACCGGCCCATACAGCCGCCGCTCGATCCGATCCGGCACCCGCCGCCGGAACTGCACCGCCCGCACCAGGTAGCGCGACTCCTCGTGGTGGTCCACGTCCACATCCGTCTCCGGCGCCACCACGTCGTCGAAGACCCGCTGCAGCGGCTCGGCGAACGAGGTGGCCGTGTACTCCATCCGCGCGGACATCGGCCCACCGCCGCAGTCCCACAACCGGGCCTCCCGCCGCGCACCCCGCCCGGCCGCGACCGCTCGCACCGCTCCCAGCGCGACCGCCGCGGCACCGGCCAGCACCAGGGTGAGCACCAGCGGCGACAGCGCCCCGGTCACGCCGGCCAGCCGCAGCGTGACCGCCCCGGACACCCCGACCCCACCGGCCCCGAGCGCGACGGTGCCGGCCGAGGCGACCGCCGGCAGCACCGACCCTGGTGCCAGCGCCAACACCACGCACGCCAGGCCGGCCAGCGCCATCCCGGCCAGCATCCCCGGCGGGCTCTCCCGCGCCCGCTCCGCCCCCGGACTTCGTGGCCTGGCCAGAAATCCGACCCCGAACGCCTTCACGAACGTCGCCACCGACAGCCCCGCCGTCAGCGCCACCGCGGCCACCGCCACCGGCATCGCGATCGCCACTGCCGTGGACGGCAACGTCGCCGGCGAGGTGGGCAGCCCGTGGATCAACGCCTGCAGCAGCAACCACTCCGACACGAACGCCGTCCCCGGCGGCAACGCCGACGCGGCCAGCGCCCCCAGCCCGAACGCCCAGGTCGTCACCGGCATCCCCACCCGCAACCCACCGAGCTGATCCAGATCACGCGTTCCGGAGCCGCGCAGCACCGACCCGGCCGCCAGGAACAGCAACGTCTTGAACGCCGCGTGGTTGATCGTGTGCAACAGGGCCGCGCCCAGCGCCAGCCCCGCCAGCACACGCTGCCCCGACGACTCGAACAGCCCCGCCGCGCCGACCCCGACCAGCACCAGACCCATGTTCTCCGTGGTCGACTGGCCCAACAGCCGCTTCAGGTCGGTGCTCATCGCCGCCTGCAAGATCCCGTACACGGCCGAGCACGCGCCCACCCCGAGCACCACCAGCCACCACCAGCGCGCCCCACTGCCGAGCAGGTCGAGCCCCACCCGCACGATCCCGTACACGCCGAGGTTCACCATCGCCGCGGACATCAACGCCGACACGTGGCTCGGCGCCTCCGGATGCGCCCGGGGCAACCAGGCGTGCAGCGGCACGATCCCCGCCTTCGACCCGAACCCCACCAGCGCCGCCACGAACACCACGCCCGCCACCGCCGGCGGCAACCCCCGGCCGGCCTCCCGCAGCGCGGCGAACGAGTCGTCCGCGGCATGCGCGACGAACACCAGCAACCCGGCCAGCACAGCCAGGAACCCCAGGTGGGTCATCACCGCGTACCACAGGCCGGCCCGCGCCACCTCCGGACGGTGCCGATGCTCGGCCACCACCAGCAGCAGCGAGGTGAGCGCCATCAGCTCCCAGCACACCAACAACGTCGACACGCTCGCCGCCGCCGCGACCAGCAGCATCGCCACCACGAACGACGGCAGCGCGGCCGACACCACCCGTCCGCCGAGGCCGTGCGAACGGGTGTACGAGACGGCATACACGCCGGCGAGCACCGCCACCGCGCCGGTCACCGCGACGAACAACCCACCCAGCGCGTCCAGCCCGAACGACACCCCGGCCAGCGGCAGCACCTCGGCCAGCGCCACCGAGAACGACTCCCCGCCCAGTGCGGCCGCACCGGCGACCACCGCCGCCGCGCCCGTCACCGCCGTGCCCACCCCGGCAACGGCCGGCCGCACCCGGCCCGGCGCCACCAGCGCCGTCACGGCGGTACCCACGCCCGCCACCCCGGCCGCCGCGAACCCCGCCGCCGCGAGGCTCATCGGCCGGTCAGCTTCCGCAGCCCCTCCACGATCGCCTCCGGGCGCGGCGGGCACCCGGCGATCTCCACGTCCACCGGCACCACCTCCGACACCGCGCCCACCGCCCCGTAGGCGCCGGCGAACACGCCACAGTTGCGGGCGCAGTCCCCCACCGCGACCACCACCTTCGGCCCCGGCACCGCCTCGAACGTGCGCCGCAACGGCTCGGCCATGTTCCGCGTCACCACCCCGGTGACCACCAGCGCGTCCGCATGCCGAGGCGAGGCCACCAACCGCGCCCCGTACCGCTCGGCGTCGTACACCGGCCCGAACGCCGAACCGATCTCCACCTCACACCCGTTGCACGAGCCGGCATCCACGTGCCGGACCTGCACCGAACCACCCAGGCCCGCCGCCGGCCGCGCCCCGTCCCCCGCAACGGTCAGGTCCCTGGCCGGCGCGGGCTCCGCCACCCGCCCGGTCCGGCGAATCTTGCGCCACAAACCCAGCACACCGCACTCCCACGATCACCCGAGAACCCACAACCAGACGCCAACGATCAGCGGGGTGACCGGCTCAACCGGCCGGCCCGCCCGGTCGGCCCACACCGGTCGACGACGACGCCGATGCGGCCGGGGTGCGCAGGTCCTCCAGCAGCTCGGCCTGCCCGGACAGCACGCCGGTCAGGATCCTGCGCGCCACCGCGAGCAGCTCCGCGACATGCGGGCTGGTCAGCGAGTAGAACACCGTCGAGCCGGCCTTGCGGGTGCTCACCAACCCCGCGCGGCGCAACACCGCCAGCTGCTGGGACAGGTTCGCCGGCTCGATGCCCACCTCCGGCAGCATCTCCGCGACCGAGTGCTCCCGCTCGCTGAGCAGCTCCAACACCCGGATCCGGGCCGGATGTCCCAAGGTCTTGAAGAACTCCGCCTTCAGCAGGTACAGGGGCCTGCTCACCGCCACCCCTCTCCACGACCATGCAGGACCACTCGACGTCCAGAGCCGGCGGTGGAGGCCAGCCGCGGGCACGGTCGCGAGTTTCAGCAGTTGCTAAGCTTAGCAACTGCTGAAACAACATTCCCGCCGCGACGGCTCTAGGGCTCCGGATCCCCGTTCACCGGTCGATCGGTCTCGCGGCGCGATCCGGGAGACGCCGGTCAGGGTGGCTGCGATCTCATGAGCACAGGCTCGGATCGAGTCCCAGTCGCGGTTGTCCCCGCGCAGCTCGGCGCTGGAGGCGACCCAGCGCGCCACCGGCCCGACGGCATGTGCCCGGTCGAGGCGGCCACCGAACGTCACCGGCATCCCCGCGCCGATGCGCCCGGCGAGCCGGCGCGCCGCGAACGGCACCCGTGAGCCGTCCGCCCCACCGCAGGGACCGCTCTGGAACAGCCACACCGGCCTGCCCCGCGGCGCGGCGCGGTGCCGGCGCAGATAGCGCAGCGCGGCGCGGCGCCACCGACGCAGGTAGATCGCGCTACCGACCACCACCGCGCGGTAGCCGGCCGGGTCGGGCGCGCGGTCGGCCGGGTGGACGTCGACCGACACGCCCGCGCCCCTGAGCTCCTCGGCGATCACGTCGGCGATCTCCTCGGTCGAGCCCATCTTGGTCGCGAATCACATGGCCGCTCACCTCCGCACGCCATGGTCACCGGGGTCGAGCGGGCGCGGTACCGACGAAGGTCATCGGGCCAGCGGACGGACGGCCCTGCCCTCCCGACGACACGACGGCATCCTCGGCTTCGTGCCGGGCCTGGCGGGCATGCACGACGTCGACGGCTACGCCGACGCGCGGCGGGTTCGAACGGGCACGGGGCTAGCCCCGGTCCGGCCGGACCACGGCGACCGGGCATCGCGCGCCGTGCAGCACGGCGTGGCTCACCGAGCCGAGCACCATGCCGGTGAGCTGTCCGCGCCCACGCGAGCCCACCACCAGCAGCTGGGCACGAGCCGCCTGTTCGAGCAGCGCGTGCGCCGGCCGGTCCCGGGTGACCACCCGCCGGACCTGGACGTCCGGGAACTTCTCCGACCAGCCGGCCAACCGCTCGGCGAGGACCTCCCGCTCGCCGGTCTCGATCGCCTCCCAGTCCAGCATCGGCGCCACGCGGGGGTCGAACACCAGGTCCGACCAGGTGTGCACGGCCACCAGCGGAACGCCGCGCAACGAGGCGGCCTCGTAACCGAACGCGACGGCCTCCTCGCCGTGCGGCGACCCGTCCACGCCCACCACCACCGGCAGGATCGTCGACGAGTCGGCCGGCTCGCGTACCACCACGACCGGGCAGGCGGCGTGGCCCGCCAGTGACACCGCCACCGACCCGACGAGCAGCCCGAGGACGCCGCCGGAGCCGCGATCGCCCAGCACGACCTGCGCCGCGCGCCCCGACTCGGCGCGCAGCACCTGGACCGGGGAGCCGGCCACGACCTCCGTCTCCACCCGCGTGCCTGGCGCACGCTCGGCCACCGCGGCGGCGGCATCGTCGAGCTCGGCGCGCATGGTGGCCATGAGCTTCGTCCGGTAGTCCCCGGACACCAGCCGCGCTTCCAGCGGCAGTGCGTCCGCCCAGGCGAACGCGCTGACCAACCGGACCGCCGACCCCCGTCGACGCGCCTCCCCGGCGGCCCACCTGACCGCGCCGAGCGCGGCCCGCGAGCCGTCCACACCCACCACGATCGGACGCCCGGCACGAGACGACATCACGATCCTCCTCCGGCGGCGGACTCGGCCCGGGCGGACACCCGGGCTCGCGCCACGCCGGGCACCTGCTCGGCGAGCACCCGCGCGGTGTGCCAGTCCTCGGGGCGGTCCATCCGGTCGGACAGCAGCACCGCGCCGGCGTCGACGGCGACCTCGAACCGGCCGAGCGTGAAGCACGACTCCAGCCGCACCCGTACCGCCGAGGCGATCCGTTCGTCCCGCCTCGCCACCGTGCGCACCAGGTCCCGGTAGGTCACCACGCCGATGACCGACCCGTCCCGGCACACCGGCACCGCGCGCACCCGCGCCCCGCGCATCCGCTCGACCAGCTCGTGCACGTCGTCCCGGCCGGTCGCGGTGAGCACCTCGCGGGTCATCACCTCACCCACGGTGGCGCCCGGCCGCGCGGCCGTCCCGGCCGTGCCCGAGGCGGTGAGCCGGGCCTCGGCCGGGAACCGGTCGCGGACCAGGTCGCCCTCGCCGAGGATGCCCACCAGGCGCAGCTCGTCGTCCACCACCGGCAGCACGGTGAATCCCCGGGTCGCCAACAGCTCGGCCGCCACCTTGACCGGTGTTGCCGCCGTGACCGTCACCGCCGGGGTGCTCATCGCCGCCTCGACACGCATGCTCGTCCTCCCTCGCCGTCTCGCCCCAGCGTGCGCGTCTCCCCGGCGACCCGGACAGGGCCGGTCGACCACCCGGCCGGTGCCGTTGGTCCCGGGCTCACGGGGTCAGCGGCGCGGTCCAGAGCAGCCGGGTGCCGCCGTGGGCGGCCGGTTCGACCACGAACGAGCCGCCCATCTCGCCGGCGCGCTGCCGGAGGTTGTGCAGCCCGCTGCGGGCCACGGTGTCCGGGATCCCCACCCCGTCGTCGACGACGTCGATGACCAGGTCGTCGTCCACGGACACGGTGACCGTCAGCTCGCGCGCTTGGGCGTGGCGTACCGCGTTGCTGACCGCCTCGCGGACCACCGCCTCGGCGTGCTCGGCCAGCGGGGCGGACACGACGTCGAGCGGGCCCGACATCCGCACCGTGGTGCGCAGCGGCACGTCCCTGGTCAGCTCGGTGATGACGTCGTGCAGCGTGGTGCGCAGCCGGGGCGCGCCGGTCGGGCCGGCCTGCAGGTCGAAGATCGCGCTCCGGATCTCCT
>NZ_JIAI01000054.1 GCF_000620785.1 Actinospineispora acaciae DSM 45401
CCTGCCTGATGCCGTAGCCCTCGGCGAGCATGATCTCGCCGGTCTGGCCGCCGCCCATGTCGTAGTGGCCGGCGCTGTTGGGGCCCCGGGTCGTGATGGTCGTCCAGGTGTCGCCGGGGGTCAGGCCGTTGCCGTCGGAGGTGATGACGTCCTTGCGGTCCTGGCCGACCTGCAGGGTGACAACGCCCTTGCCGGTGTGGCTGTAGTCGCCCGGGTTGGCGTACCCGTCGCGGCCGAACATCGGGCGGGCGCTGCCGGCGAGGTCGACGTGGTCGGTGAACTTGCCCTTGCCCAGGTCGACGTTGCCGACGTCGCCGGTGCAGCCACCGTTGCAGGTGTAGGAGAACGGCGAACCGCCGTTGCCGCCCAACCGGCCGGAGTTGTAGTTGGGGTCCTTGCTCCCGGTCGGGCGGGAGTCCTGGAAGCCCATGTTGGAGCCGGTGGCGCCGTCGTGGACGTTGCCCTTGCCCTGCATCCAGTAGTAGCCGCCGCTCTCGCCGCCGGCCAGCAGGCAGCCGGTGTTCGAGGTGCAGGTGCTCTTCTCCTTGCCGGGCGCGGTGGTCTGGGTGACCGTCGCGTCGCCGTTGCCGGCGATGCTGATCGTCCCGTCGCCGCCGCCCTGGACGGGCTGGCCGCCCTTCGTGCACTCCGGGCAGGGCGCCTTCGTGAGCTGGCCGTCCGGGGTCTTCCAGTACTTGAAGTAGCCGCCGTGACCGTCCGACTCCGTGCCGGTCGCGGTGTCGCCCTTGCCGAGGACGTTCTTGAGGGTGTCGTAGTCCCACTGGTTGTAGCCGTACTTGTTGGCGACCTGCGCCCACTGGTTCCCGGACAGGCCGTGCTTGACGTCGGACTGGATGGGGTCCATCGGCTTGTGGTCGCGGCCCTCGAGGGTGATGGTGCCCTTGCCGGAGTGGGCCAGGTTGCCCAGGTTGCCGAGCCCGTCGCGGCCGGTCATCTGGTTCGGCGTGCCGGCGAGGTCGATCTTGTCGGTGAACTTGCCCTTGCCCAGGTCGACGTTGCTGAGCGTGCCCTCGCAGCCGCCGTTGCAGGTGAAGCCGAACCGCCCGCCCTTGGTGTTGCCGAAGTTGCCCTCGTTGAGGTTCGGGCTCGTGCTCCAGCTCGGCCGGGAGTCCTTGTAGTGCAGGTCGGAGCCGGTGATGCCGTCGTGGACCTTGCCGTTGCCGGCGATCCAGTACTCCCCGTTGCCGGTGCCCTTGTTGTCGCCGGAGAGCGCGCAGCCGACGGTCGCGTTGCACAGGTGTTCGTCCTTGCCACCCGGCACCGCGCGGGTGGCCTGCACGTTGCCGTCCTGCGTGATCGTGAGCTTCGTGCCACCGGACTGGAACGACTGGCCGGGCGCGCACGTGGTGCAGTCGGATTCCTTGACCTCTCCGGTCGTGGGGTCCCGGGTGTAGAGCTTGTAGACGCCGTCGACCTTCTTGAGGCCGTCGGCGCCTACACCGTCCTTTCGCCCATCCATCCACTCCTTGATGTCCACGACGTTGTGCGCCGCCCGCGCGGCTCGGGCGGCCTCCGCGGCCTTGATCTCGTTGAAGGACGGGCCGGTCTTGGTGAAGCTGTTGCCGGCCTGTTCGACCTTGAAGTTGGAGCAGTCGCCGGTGCACTTGGCGCCGCCGGAGCCGCCGGGGCCGGCCTGTGCCCAGGCCTGGACGCCGCAGCCGCCCTTGCCGTTGCCCGAGCAGGTGCCCGCGCCGTTGGCGTCCCAGTGGCCGCTGGGCATGTCGGGCTGCTTGGCGTTGGCGGTCTGGTTCTTGCGGTCGTGGGCTTCGGCGTGCGCGGAGTAGGGGGAGGCGCAGTTCTTCGCGCCGGTGCAGCTCGCGCTGGCCTGGGCCTGGCCGGGCGCGGCCATGGTCTTGGCCATCACCTGCACCATGCCGCCGCCGTTGGACCCGTCCTCGGAGCCGTGCGCGGAGGCCTTGGCCCAGTTCTTCCCGGCGCGCGAGGAGTCGGAGGCGGAGGCCTCGAAGTGGTAGCGGCAGTTGGTGCCCTCGGTGCCCTGGCAGGTGGCGCCGGCCAGCGCGCTGCCGTCGGCGGAGGCGCCGACCTGGACCCCGCCGGTGCACTGGCCGTTCTTGCTCGGCGAGCAGTCGGCGGTGGCGTTGCCCTTGGCCTTGCCGGCATCGGCGTTGCCCTCGCTGTGGCCCGTGCAGCCCTCGGCGCCGCCGCACTGGAACGAGACCTGCGCCATCTCCGGTGAGGCGCTGCCGGAGCTGCTGACCGTGCAGCCCGCGTTGCCCGCACAGGTGGTGGCCGTCGTGGCGTGCACGTTCTTGGAGCCGACCGAGTCGCTGTGGCTGGCGGCGTGGATCGGGCAGCCGGTGCCGCCGTTGTCGCAGCTCGCGGCGATGTTCACGGTGGTGGTGGCGGACTGCTTGTCCTTGGCGACGGTGGGGGCGGTGGTCGCGGTGGCGACGGTGGCGCGGACGCCGGCCTGGCACGCGGTCTTGCCGTCGCAGGCGGTGTCACCGGTGCCGTCGCTGCTGGTGCGGTGTTCGCCCTGGCCGGCGGCGGCGTTGGCCTTGCCGGTCACCTTGCCGGTGCAGCCCGCCTCGGGGCAGACGACGTTGGAGCCGACCTCGGCGCTGCCGGAGTCGGGCATCAGGGTGACGGTGACGTCGCTGCTGGTCGTGCAGCCGCTCTGGCCGGCGGTGCAGGTGGCGTCGGTGTGCGCGGTGCCGGGGGCGCCGGAGGAGTCCGCGGTGCTGCTTGCGTTGCAGCCGGGGCCGGCGCAGTGGGCGGAGGCGCTGGAGGTCGACCAGCTGGCGGGGAGGTCCTTGGCGGCGAGCGGGGTCTTCGCGGCCTTGTCGGCGTCCGCGGCGGTCTTGGCCGCGTCGTCCGCGGTCTTGGTGGCCTGCTCGGCGGCTGTGCGCTGCTCGGCGGTCGCGCCCGGGGCGGCGGCGGCCTGCTTGGCCTGCTCGGCGGCCTGTTTCGCTTGGTCGGCCTGCTGTTGTGCTTGCTGGGCCTGGTTCTTGTTCTGCGCGGTGAAGATGTCGGCGACGACCTGGCCGGAGCCGGCGGTCGAGGCGGAGGTGGCCTGGCACGCGCCACCGGTGGTGTCGCAGGTCGCTGCGGTGGTTCCGGTGGCTTGGGTGTTGGCGGCCGGTGGGCCCTTGTTGCCGGTGCCGCTGGTGTCGTGGCCGTCGGGGGCGAGGCCGGTGGCGGAGCTGCGGGGGGTGCCCTTGCAGGCGCCGGCGGTGGCGTCGCAGTTGAGGCTGGCCCAGGCGCTGGACCAGGACGAGGCGCCGGGGACGGTGGGGCCGCCGGAGCTGGCCGACGAGCCGGGGGCGGTGGCCGGCTGGTTGGGCTGCTGGCCGCCCTGGCCGGGCTGGTCGGGGTTCTGCGGGGAGGCGGTGGCGGTCTTGGCCGCCTTGCCGGTGGTGCCGTTCTGGCCGTTCTGGGTGCCGTTCTGGCCGTCGCCCGAGCCGTTGTCGCCGATCGGGGTGTTGGTGGTGGTGGCGTTCTGGGTGGGCTGGTCGGCGACCATGGGGGCGATGCTGTTGGCGTCGGGGCCGGAGGAGGCGGCGGCGTTGACCACGGCGGTGCAGGTGCCGCCGGTGGTGCCCGAGCAGGAGCCCTCGGCGCGGTTGCCTCGCGCGGCGTCGGAGACGGTCGGGTCGGTGGCGGTGACCTCGGCGGTGATGGTGCCGCCACCGGTGCCGGTGAGCTTGCCGCCGGTGGTGGAGGCGGCGGACGGGCCGTCGGGCAGGCGGTCGGCGTTGACCTGGTCGCCGTAGGTGGCCGCGGCGCCGGGGCCGGTGGTGGCGTTGGACAGGGTCTGGACCTGGCAGCTGTTCGCGCCGGCCTCGCAGGCCACCTTGCCCTCGGACACGCGGGGTTTGCCGCCGGCGACCGCGCCGTCGAACGCGGCGGAGGCGGTGTGGGCGGTGCCGGAGCAGTTGACGTTCTGGCAGTCGACGCTGGCGGCGGCGCGGGAGGTGGCGGTCGGGCCGGAGCCGGGCTGGCCCTTGAGCGGCTGGCCGGTCTTGGGGTCGGTCTTGACGTAGTCGGTGGTGGTGGAGGCGTCCGAGGCGGCCTGGCCCTGGCAGCCGCCGCCCCGGACGGTGCAGTCGGCGTCGGTGGAGGCGCCGCGCCAGTCCTTCGAGACCGCGGTGTCCAGGGCCGCGGTGTCGGTGTGGGCCTTGCCGCCGCACTCGGCGCTGTCCTGGCAGCGGACCTGGGAGGCGGCGTGGGACACGCTGACCACCCCGGCCGGCTGGGGCTTGCCGTCGGGGCCGGTCTGTTCGCCGCGGAAGGTGACCTCGGTGGTGGTGACCGAGCCGCAGGTGCCGCCGATGCCGTGCACGTCGCAGCCGGTGGCGCCCTTGCTGGCGCGGTCCTTGACGTCCCCGGACGCGGTGCCGGAGGTGGCGCCCTGCTGCGCGCCCTTGCAGTCGGCCGAGCCGCAGTCGACGGTGGCGGTCGTCTTGCTGGCCGCGGTCAGGCCCTGCGCCGGGTCGGTCTTCGGTTGCTGGGTTCCGGTGGCGGCCAGCTCGATGTCGGGGTTGCTGTTGTTGGTGACGGCGTTGTTGGTGACGGTGGAGGAGGAGTCGGTGGAGCAGCCGCCGGTGGTGGCGCCCACGGTGCACTCGTGGTGGGCGTCCGTCTTGCGGGTGGCGGTCTTGCCGTCGGTGCCGGCGGTGATCTCGGCGTTGGTGGCGGTGGTGCCCTTGCCCTGGCAGCCCGCGGCCTGGTCGCAGTTGACGTCGGTGTAGCCGAGCGTGCCGTCGTCCTGGCTCGAGCCCGAGGAGGAGGTGCACTCGCCGCCGGTGACCTGGCAGCTCGCGGCGCCGGACCGGGTGCGGTTGTCGGTGCTGGTCTTCGCCGGGGTGGCCGGGGTGGCGGCCTGCCCCGTGGCCGGGTCCGTGTTGATGTTCGTGGCCACCGCCGGCTTCTCGGGGGTGGTCGTGGAGTTCTCGGTCTTGCCGGCGGTGTTCGTCGCGGCGTTGCCGGAGCAGTCGGTGGCGCCCCGGGCGCAGTGGATGGCGGCCTGCGCGGACGGCTGGCCGGATCGCTGGGACCGCGTGCCCGGCTCCTGGCCCGGGCCGAACAGCAGCTCGGTCAGCCAGCCGCGCTTGCCGGTGGCCTCGTCCACACCGGCCTTCACGGTGGTGGTGGTGTCGCAGCCGATCGAGTTGGCCTGGCAGTGGGCCTTGCTGGTGGCCTCGCCGTTGTCCTTGCTGGTCTGCGCGGCGCGCTGCGCGGCCTGGGCGGCGGTCTCGTTGGCCGGGGCGGGCTTTGTTTCGGTGGCACGCCGGCCGGTGGAGTCGGTGTCACACGTGCCGTTGCTGGTCTGGCAGTCCGTGCCGGCGTCGGCCCGGGTGGCGAAGCCGACCAGCGCGCAGTCCTTGGCGCAGGCGCCGTGCGACTGCGAGATGCCGTCGGTCTTGCCGGCCGCCAGGTCCGCCGCGTCCGGTGTGGTCGGGGTCGTCCCGTTCTCCGTACAGCCGGCGCGGGCCTGGCAGACGGTGTCCGCGCCGCGCAGGTCGGCCACGCCCGAGGTGTTGCAGTCGCCGACCCCGCAGGTGGTCTGGGCGAGCACGGCGCCGGCCTTGCTGTTGGTGGCGCACCCGGTGACCACGTCGCAGGACGCGGACGCGGTCCGGTCGGCGGCGGTGGAGGAGGCGCCGCAGGCGGAGACGCCGAGCAGGCACAGGTTCTGGTCCTGGAGCGTCTGGCCGGTGGCGGGGTCGATCGCGGCGGTGGAGCACTCGCCGAACGCCCCGGACGTGCTGCAGGCCGCCCCGGCGCCGTTGTTGCCGGGGTCGGCGCCGTTGGAGTCGGTGCCGTAGCCGGCGGCGTCACGCAGCCGCGCGGTCTGCGCGTCGACCTGTTTGCGCTGGGTGTTGTAGGCGGCGGCCTGCTGGTCGTAGGCGGCCT
>NZ_JIAI01000055.1 GCF_000620785.1 Actinospineispora acaciae DSM 45401
GGCCCGGTCCTGCTGCATCGCGGCTGCCTCGCGGCCATCCCGGACCCCGGGGAGGTCGAGCTTCGGCCGGCGTCATCCATCCGCCGGCGGATACTGACGGCCGACTCGAACCACCACGCGGGGCCGATCCTGGCACTCACCCGCTGGCACCTAGCGCGGCGATACGACCGGCGGATACGCCGCGCCGTGGCACGGGAGTGGAGCCACCACGGCTGATATTCCGTCGAGCCCTCGGCAGGGCCGGCGCCGACTCTGCCGCCGACGGCCGCCGACGCGGGCCACCTCCCACTACTCGTGGGTCTCCTTGGTGGCCGCGAGCAGGCCTTTGAACGGCACGTGCGTCGGGCTGGGTCGCAACTCCAGGCCGGCGCGGGTGGAGGTCACCTGCGCCTGGCGGTAGACCACCAGCACCTCGCGCAGGTTGCGCTCGAACTCCTGCTTGAACCGGGCCCGGCCGTTCTTGTTCTCGCCAAGTGTGGAGCCGAACTGGCCGCGCAGCGCGTCCCACGGGATCGTGGTCGGCCGGCGCAGGTAGGACATGCGGTGACAGAGAAATGCGTAGATGTCCAGGCGCAGGGCCGAGCCGCGCAGCGCCCGCAGCGCGCCCAGGTCCAGCGGCACCGGGTGCTCGGTGACCTCGCGGAAGAACTCGCCGGACAGTCGCACGGTGGAGGGCATCAGCGTCGGCTCGTCCGGGTTCTTCTCCGACCACCACAGGTCGTAGCTGCTGGCCACGTTCAGCCGGCCGCCGGCCTGCCGTTCGCCGGTGCCGTCCCAGCGGACCGTGAGGCTGGCCAGGAACAGCCGCTCCATCTGCTTCTTGAGGCGGGTGATGGTGCCGTTGCGCCCGCCGGTGGGCACCAGCCCGAGGGTGCGCATGAACGCCGACAGGCTGTCGCCGAGCACCAGCACCGGCTCGCGGGTGCGGACCGCCTCGGTGGACAGCCAGGTCAGCAGCAGCCGGGGCAGCGTGCCGTACGGGAAGCCGATGGAGCGCGGGTGGCCGTCCGGGCCGATCGTCATGCCGGGCTGGACCACGAGCGAGAGCGCGCCGTTGCGGCGGCCCCAGGCCGGCACGTCGCCGGGGTCGCGGTACGGAAGGCTGGTCTGGCACCACAGCCGCGCGAGGTAGCTCAGCTCGGGCTCGTCCTGGTCCCACAGCTCGGCGGCCGCGCGAACCAGCTCCAGCTCATCGCGGCGGGGTCGCCCCTTCCCAGACATCGCGCAGAGGGTGCCACAGCATCGTTCGCGCTGGTCGGACCGGACGCGACACGGCGAGTCGTCCACGCATATCTCTGTCACCACCGCTGGTTGTCCACGCATATCTCTGTCACGTCAACGGCGGCGGGCATCCCGATCCACGCATAAGACTGTCACCTCGGCCGTCGTTCCACGCATAGCTCTGGCGCCCGGTACGCATATCTCTGTCACCGGTCCCGGGCCGCCACCCGCATATGTCTGTAGCTTCGCGCGCATAACTCTGTACCGCCGACGCCCCGTCTTCCCTGGTCACAGGGTGTTTCCAGGCACCGCCTGTAGTTCCCCGTAGGAAGAACTTCCTTGTAGGGCGGCGGCTCACTCGGGTGGGCGGGCCAGGGCTAGGCGCAGGGCGGCGGTGGCGACCTCGGTGCGGGTGACCCGCTTCGCGTTCGGATCGGGCCGGGCCTGGTCGGCGATGCCGTCCAAGAAGTCTCGTTCCTCGGTTGTCATGCGCAAGGTGATCTGCACGCCCTCGGAGGCCAGCGTGTGGCCTCGGGGCCGGCGCGCGCCGGGTTGGGGCCGGGCCTCGCGTACCTCGGTGACCACGTCGTCCGGGTAGTCCTCGCAGGTCCACAGGACCAGCTGGCCGTACGACGGGCGTTCCGGGCGCGAGAGCAGGTTGGTGTTCACCTCGTTGTACAGCGAGGGCGAGATGCGCACCGCCACGGCCACCCGAGCTCCGCTCCCCTGCTCGGCGACCGTCCGCTCGGCGACACTCCGGCCCGGGGGGCGACCGCCCTGTCCCTTGGGCTGGCGGGCCGGAGGGGTCTCCTTGATCCGGTCCACCACGGGGCGGCGTTCGGCTTCCGGTGCCGGCCGCGCGGCTGGGGTTACCGGGGCGGGCGCGGCCTGTTCCTCCGGCTCGGCGACCTCAGCGGGCTCCGCTGGTGGCGGAGTCGCCGGCTCCACCACCGGCGGCGGGAGGAGATCGTCGATGTCCCCGAGTCGGTTCGGGTCGAACACCTGACGTCGACGCTTCGAGCTCATGCCGACGTTCTCTCGTACGCGGCGACCCTCCCCAGCAGCTCACGCGCCAGGGATTGATAGTCGCTGGCCAGCGGTACCGGATCGCGCGACCACAGCCGCTGCTCCACCTCGTCCTCGTCTGCGCGGTGCCGACCGGCCCTGCTGAGCCGGGCCAGCCGGGCCTTGCTGGCGTTCGCGGTGGCGTCCACCAGCTCGGCCGGGGTGAGATGCGCGGCGCGCAGGTCCAGCGCGGCCGCGCGGTCGCTGCGGATCATGGTCTTGAAGCAGCTCGCGCCGGAGCCTTCGAGCATGCTGTCCAGGTCCTCGAGCACCTGGCCGTTGCGGGCGGTGGCGCGTGGGTTGGCGTCGAAGAGCACCACGCCGAGCAACTGCAGGATCGCGCCGTCCCGCTCCTTGGCCATCAGGTAGCGGCGGGCCAGCAGCTCGACGCCTTCCAGCGAGGCGTCGTCGTCGCGGGTGGGCACGATCAGGTAGCGGGCGGTGCGCAGCAGCGCGTCCAGCAGCGGCGCGTCGCCGGGGCCCGAGTCGATCAGCACGAGGGTGTAGCCGCCGGCCGCGCAGGCCTGGGCGAGCGTCTTGCGCAGGTTCGCCACCAGGTCCAGGCCGGTCTGCGAGGCGGTGGCGGTGAGCGCGCCGACCTGGGCCAGGAACGGTCCGCCACAGATCAGGTCCAGCCCGGGACGCACGTCGCGCTGCACCTGCAGCGGTTCGCCGTACTGCAGCGCCATCATCAGGCTGCGGCCGCGGTCCCCCACGACGCCCAGGTCGCTGCCGGTCGCGTTGCCCTGAGGGTCGGCGTCGACGATCAGTACCCGGTGAGAGCCATCGGCGACGAGCGACCCGAGCGCGGTGGTGATGGAGGTCTTCCCCACGCCGCCCTTCTGATTAGCTATCAGCACAACACGCCGCAGCGCGGACAGATGCGGATCGTTCCTCTTCGCCATCGACGATTCCTTCATGTATCTCGTCTGTGTCGCCATCATGCCCATCTGCTACTTCGCTGTCTGTGTCCTCGTCGTTGTCAGTGTCGGATGGCACTGATGATCACGCATACCCGTCAGCGGATCTGCAAGCAGCCATGACAGCAGCAGTGTCATCATCGCTGGATAGCTACCGTAGGTCATCGCATGGAGAACCTAGCTCACGGGATGCTTCAGTAGAGGACGACACGCCGGTGGACACTGCTTCGTGTACCGCTGTTCACGCTGATGTTCATAGATCGTTGGACAGGGCCTTGCTGAAGGCTGTGCCGCAGGGTAACTCATCCGATTCTACTGATGGTATGTCCACAGTCTAGTTGTAATCATGCAGGTTAAGTGCTTACGATGATGCAGTAGTGGCGTGTAATGAGTCTGAGCTATCGTATGATAGCTCATATGATAGTTATTATCGCTTCTACCTGCATCGATGTTCCGTAGGCTGCAAGGGGGAAGGTTCGTGAAGGTGCTCCAACTCGACGTCAACAGGCAGGGAGATGAGAGGGTAGTCCGGTCGTTCGAACCGGACCAGGCTTCGCCAGTTCCCGGTGGATCCTCGTTGTTCCAGTAGGTGGTCAACCGAGCCTGCGAACGCTTCATTTCGGGGTCATGACTCGCGCTGCTTATGGCGGGCGTCAACCTATCTCGGGAGGGCTGCCTCGCGACGAGGCGGCGAGCTACGGGGGCCGACGCCGTGTGGCACGCGGTCGACTCGGCGAAGCCTGGGCCGAGTGATCCCACGGATAGTAATATCACTACCGTCGGCCGACTGGCAGACCTCTGGAGCCTGCGGCTCGACGAAGTGGGCAGCCCTGCGGCCAGCATCGGCGCGTCCGGCAGTGCCCCGATATCGGGCAGGCGGGCCACCACGCAACCGTGTGACTGAACTGCCCCGAAGGCCTGATCATCCAGATTAACTATCATATGAGGCGTCATATGGTGTCTCACCAGCGGTCGCGGCGATGTGTTTCCGCGTGGCTGACTCGCTCGCCCTCGTTCGGACACGCGCGCCGAACGAGCGCCCGCGGCATGGCAACGAGCTTCCGGCTGGGCCATGGGAAGCCCCACTCGCGGTCTCCGCCGCCGGTCGGCCGGCGCCCCGCCGGGTCATCGGCCTACCGCACGCCTGATCTGGAGTCCGGGGCTGATCTGGGGTCGGGGGCGACGAGCCAGTGGAAGAACTTGGTCGCGAGCCATCAGCCATGGGCATGAACGGGGAGTGGCCGAACGGGGTCTCCCTTGCCCGGAGGCCCCGTTCTCCTTCCTCAAGTGTGGCGGACCCAGCGTGGACGCCGACTATCACCGCCGCCATGACTTGACCAGGAACGGCATGTCGTCGGTGACGTGGTACCGGCCGATGACCAGGGCGAATGCGTTGACGGGCCGACTAGTTCCACCAGCCTGAAAGCCCCCATGAACCGACCGGACGCGGACGCACTACCGACATGGATCCGGGGCTGGCTCAAGGTCGCTCCGGCGGCTGCAGGGGGTGCCCGTCTGGAGCCCGCAATGCGCATCGTGGCCCATCACGGCCGCGATCAGGACCGTCATCGAGCTCGTCGCCACCCTCAGCCGCCTGGCCGGCATGAGCGCGGTCGCCGTCATCCTGATCGACGTCCCGCTGCACAGCATGTTCCCGCTTCTCCTCGAAGCCGCCCGCGCTCGCGGCCGCCGCGGCGGGCGGCCACCCGTCGCGGATGCCGACAAACGCCGGATCGTGCTGGCGCGGCACGCCGATGGCGAGTCCATCCGCACCATCGCCCGCGCCACCAAGCTGTCCGTCGGCACGGTCCACAACGTCGTGTCCGACCACGGCGCCGCGGCCGCCAACGACTGATCACCGCTGGTCAGTTGCCGGTCAGTTGCCGGCGCGCAGCCGGTCGGCGACGCGGATGGCCTGGTGGATGCCGCGTGGCGGTGATGACAGGTCGGTGCTCGGCGATCCAGCGCCGTCGGGGTCGGGCTTGGGTGGCGGCGAGCCCGGCCGGTAGCTGGGTGGGGCCGGGTTGGGAACGTCGGCGTAGGTAGTCCAGCGCTCGGTAGTGGGCTTGCGGGCCGTCCGCCTCGGCCTGCCACCAGTGTGGGTCTTC
>NZ_JIAI01000056.1 GCF_000620785.1 Actinospineispora acaciae DSM 45401
CCCCTAGCCACTCACGGGTTGACGTGCGCGCTTAGTCCTGCGGCAGCTGGGGTTCGCGTGGCTTGTTGCAGCTGGCGCCCGGGGGGCATGACGGGTGGCCGCCCGAGAAATCGTTGGGGTCTCCGCAGTTGCTGCCGCTGTCTTGACAGACGTCCCCGGGGCTCGCCAGCTGGCCGTGGCCGACGGTCGGAGTGGCCGCCATGGCCGTACCCCCGACGAGAACCAACCCCGCCACCGCCAGCCCCACCGCCGTCAACGCCGCACGCACAGACATAACCAAAAGCCCCCTCTGTACAGGTCTGATGCCGGGCGCGAGTACACCAAGAGCCGCCACCCCCCGTACCAAAACCGCGATCCATCACCCATCCGGGTGGCGCGTAGCGTACGGCGGCAGACGGGGAACCGAGCGGAGAAGGAGGCGCGGGTGGCGCTCACATACGGCGACCTGGCCGATCGCTGGGGGGACGAGCAGCTCATTCACCTGCCGCTGGACAAGATCGCGTCGAAGCTGACGTTCAATTTCGACCTGCTCTCGCCCGGCGGCGCCCTGCCCTCCGATGTGCCGTACCTGTTCACCATCCACCTGGCCGGCCAGCCAGACCTCTTCAACGAGATCCACAGCGTGTCCCCGGACCGAGCGCCGAACCGGTTCCTCGTCATCGGCGCGGCACCAGAGACCCTCAAGATGCTCTACGGCCTGGACATGGCAACCGGGGCGGTCGCGCTGATGAACACCAGGGACCAGTCCATCGAACCGATCAACTCCAGCCTCGCGCTGTTCGTGGAGTTCCTCCACCGCATCGCACCGTGGGTCACCCCGAACGCCCCCCTCCACACCATCGCCGAGGCCAACGAGCTGCGCACCGAGCTGCGCGCCCTGGACCCCTCGGCGTTCGACAGCCCCGAGTCGTGGTGGTCAATGGTGCTGGACCGGCTGGCACAGACCAGCTAGTTGAACGACTAGTCGCCGTTGTCGTGGCGGCCGATTTCGGAGATGGGAAAGGGTGGTAGGAGGTCGTGGGCTCGGTGGCGTAGTTGGCCGGCGGTATGGGTGAGGGCTTGGTCGTAGCCTCGGGTGAACTCAGTGGCGGCGCCGGTGTGGGTTGGGGTGAGTTTGGTGGCCTCGGCTTCGAGGGCGCGGGCGATGAGGGTGCGGTCGTAGACCTCGAACAGCATGTAGCCGAGGCGGTCTTCGATCTCGTTGATCAGGTTCGTAATGGTGTGTTCGTGGGGGTTGAGGCGTTGGCGTTCGCGGATGATGTCCTCGACCGGGGGGAGCAGGGCGTCGATCTCTTCGGCGATGGCGGCGCAGATTTCTGGGTCGATGTCCGGCATCCATTTCCGCACCAGGAGCTGAACGTCTTCGCGGCGGGTCGCCGAGCTGGGGCGGTCTGGATCTTCCAACGTGTGCCACTCGTTCCATCTGTAGTGCGTTGGTTCGGGTGGTAGCCCCAGGTCAGCGACGAGTTGTGTGCTGGAGACCTCGGAGCCGGATGGGTTGGCCGGGTCGGCGCGTGAGGTGAGTCGGGCGATGGCGGCGTCGAGGCCCGCTCGCAGGCCCGCGCCGTGTTCGCTGGTTGCTGGTGTGGCGGCTTGTGCTTGGAGCTGGGCGGCCAGGTCCAGCAGTTCGGTCCCCAGCTTGGGGTTCGGTGGGGTGTCTGGTGCTGGTTGGGGTGGGCAGGCGGCCAGGCTCCGGTGTAGTTCGTCGACCACTTCTCCGGCATGGCGCGACCAGAACCGCCGTGCCTCCCACAGCTCCCACAGCTCGATCGAGGCGCCGACGATCCCGGAGGCCATCTCGCTCCACGGGTGGCGGTAGCGATCTTCCGCGCGGAGGCCGAGGTGGACGGCGATCACGGTGAACACGAACGTCTCGCACGCATACCGGTCCGCTACCCGGTCCCAGGCCGTCATGGACCCGGCGGTGTCGCTCATCCCCACATCCCTGGCGCGCAGTCCTCGGTGGCGGAACTAGGACACCACCCTGCCGGGCATCTTCGCCACCCGCGTTTCGGCGTGGGGGAGAAGACCAGCGTCCCATTCTTCGGTGGTGATCATCGCCGCATGCTGGATTACGAGTAGCCGACGTACCGCGCCGGTGGTGAGCTCGCTCGGCTGACCGGCGGTACCGAGCATGCGGACCAGCGCCTCGGGGTCGACCGCTCGCACCTGATCCAGCACCGGTGCGCTGAGTGGCTGCCCCACCCGGTCCTGGACGAAATCGGAATACAGCGCGTGCGGGGAGCGCGGGAAGGAGTTGCCGTTGTCGATAGCGACCGGACGCCCGTCAGGCGCGGTCAGATAGTTGTGACGGCCTCGGTCGGTGTTCGCGATGAGGTAGTCCAGGATGGCCATTCGTTCGCGGTCGGCCAGCGGATAGCGGCTCGTCGCAAGCCCGGCGGCAGCGGGCACGAACCGTTGCAGTGATCCGATCCCGCGCGGTCCGTCCCACCAGATCGTCGGCGGCACCAGGGCGAACCCGAACAGACGGTCCAGCCTCCAGGCGGTGACCTCGCCGAGGGCCAGCGCCCCGCGCGGGAAGAGGTGCCGTTCGGCGAACGCGGGGTGTTCACCGTCCACGGGCTTGTAGATCGCCTGGCCGCCGTTGGCCATGACGACCCGCCACACCTCGTTCGCGCTGGACGTCGGGTCGAGGCGGCTGAGCAGGAGCGGGGGCGTCACGGCGCACCCGCCTCTGGCCCGTCGCCGTCGCTGCCACCGCGAGCGCCGAACCAGCCGGCCAGGCGGGTGATCAGGCCTTTGACCAGGCGGTTGACCACCAGCCACCAGCGAGGTGGGCCGCGGATCGTCGGTGTGCCGTGGCCGTCGCCACCGGCGTGCTCGCCCTTGGGCGGCGGGCCGCTCCCAGCGGCCGGGATGGGCTGGCGGCCGCGCCAGGTGTCGTAGACCGCGAGCAGCCAGGTTGCCGTCCCGCCGGCGGTTGGCTTGCGAGGCGTCTGCTCCGCCTGTTCGGCGGAATCCAGCAAACCCGACAGCTCGCTGATCAACTCGGTGAGCTCGGCGTCCACCTCGGTGATCTGATCAACGAGCTTCTTGACCCGGTCCTCGTGTTCGGTTCGTTTGAGATCGTTGCGGGAAAGGCCGCGGATCTTGCGCTGTTGGTCGACGGTGTGCGCGACCTTGGCGCGAAGTTGTGCGAGTGTGCCGACGAGGTCCTTCTCAACCGTGCGCGCGGTGTCGAGATCGCCGAGCCGGCGTATCAGCTCGCGGACGTGTTTCTTGTTCCGGAAGGACCGTGGCCTTTCCGCCAGCCGTGTATGGGTCGTGGTGATGGCCTCGGTGAGTGTGGTCAGAGCGCGGTCGGCGCGGTCAAGTTCCGCGTCGGAGAAGTCACGTATCGCGCGAAGTGGTGGGGAGAACACCAGCACCAAGGACGCGAGCCAGTAGCCGGCCATGGCGATCACGCTGGTGGCGCGCAACCCAACCCCGTGCTCGGCCAGCTCACCGCCGACCCAGGCGCCCACCAGCATGCCGACGTTCATCAGCCACATTGACGTGGCGCCCACCCGCGATTGCAGCTTCTTCGGTGGCGCCCTGGCGGAATAGTCGGTGGAGAGGATGTACTTGATTCGCCCCGCGAAGAACACGGCGCCTAGTCCGACACTCGCGAAGGCTGGCCCCCACCACCAGTGCACTGGAGCAAAAGAGTAGAGCAGGCCGACAGGACCAATCAGGAACGGCGCAAGCAAGAAGGCCCGAGCGGAACCGAACCGGACGGCGAGCCGCTTTTCAATTACCGTGGCAAGCAGCCCGAAGCCGAGGGCGAAGGTGGCGGTCGCACCGATGATGGAAAGGGAAAAATGTAAGACGTCCGCCATGTACTTGTAGCTGGTCGCCACATACATCGCGAAGAAGAACTCCGCCACGCCTTTATGCGCCGTGATCGTCAGCAGGATCTTCTGGCCGATCACGAAACGCACGCCCTCGGCTATGTCGGCACGCATCACCGCGAGGCGAGGCCCGAGGGAGGGGCCGAACAGCGAGCCGAGCACGCCGCCCAGGAAGACGGCGGACGAGACCGCGCCGGTGACGGCGGCGGGAGCGTGCAGCGCCCCCAACGGGAGCGCGGTGTAGGCCGCGTAGGCGGCGCTGGTCGTGGTGGCGTTCCACAGGCGCTGTCGGTGTTCGGCGAGGTGATGGCGCCACCGCCGGACGAGGTCACGGGCTCCCTCGACGATGCGGGGTCCGGCTACGGCACCCAGTACGACTCCGACGACCGCGGCGGTAGGGGCCATGCTCGCGGCGACCGGGAAGGCGTGCGGCACACGCATCAAGAACGCGACGTAACCGTTGCCGGCCGTGAGATCCGACCAGATCCGGTGGTGAGCCCGGGCCTGCTGAGTGGCTGGCCGGCTGGATGCGCCGCTCTCTTCCGGCGCCGTCCGGATTCGGCGGAGCGCGCCGGCACTGATCAAGTAGGAGACCGCGTCGACGAGCATCGTGCCGGCAGGGCCGATTCTGGGGGTCAGGAAACCGCCGATGATCGGTCCAGCGGTATAGGCCGCGTCCGAGTCGATCTTGATCTTCTTGTTGGCCTGCCCGAGTCGGTTGGGAATCAACGCTCTCAGGTGAGCGGCCGTGGCGGTTCGGAAAAACACTGACAGCGCTGCACCGACCGCGGTCACCGTGTACAGCTGCCACAGGTGCAGGTGCAGGTGCAGCGGCCCGGTCCATCCCGCGACGATCGCGGCGAAGGAGAGCGTAAGCGCTGCCTGGGCTATCGCGATCCCGATCATCAACTGGCGTTTTTTGGCCCGCTCGACCAGCGGTCCGGCCGGCAACCCGACCAGCACACTCGTCAAGCGGCTCACGATGGTCAGCCAGCTGACCTGGGTAGGCGATGCGCCCAGGCTGGATGCGATGTGGTCGAGCAGGTTCGACGCCGTGGCCGATCCGAGGCCATCGACGAAAGCTCCGCCCCGGTACCACGGCTCGAAGTCCCGTTGCCGTTGTACCCCGTCGACGATCTCGGCAGCGTCCTTGTCGTGGGTCCGACCCGCGTCGTTGAGGTCGTGTTCCCGACCTTGACGGTGGAAGAAGTCCTCGTGATCTCTCAGTCGATTGAGCA
>NZ_JIAI01000057.1 GCF_000620785.1 Actinospineispora acaciae DSM 45401
TCGGCGCGCAGGGGGCGGGCGCCGGCGGCCACGGCGGGCATGACGGGCTCCAGCTCGGCGCGGGCGACGTCGCCGGGTACGCCGTCGGCGACCGGGCCGCCCTGGCCGCCGCCACCGATCCGCTTGGTCCGCGCTTCGGTGAGGGCCTGGCGCGCCTGCGAGAGGGCCTTGCGCGCCTCGCCGATGGCCTTCTCGTTGTGATCGATCGCCCTGGTCAGTGCCCGATGCCGCAGCCGCAGCCACGCCCCGCGCACCGAGAGCCGCAGCCGGGTCAGCCAGGACCGGGAGCCCGTGGCGTGTGGATCCGGCCCGCCGCGCGCCACAGAGATCCGGTACATGACCCGGCCCAGCTCGGTGGCGACGGCGTCCCGCTCGGCCTTCTGCCGGTTGACGACGGTCTTGAGCTGGTTCAGCCCTCGCACGACCACCCGCGCCGTGTGGGAGTGGCGGCGTTCGGCCAGGCTCCGGGGCCACACCCGGTTCCATACCGCGCGCGCGGGGCGGCGCATCCAGCTGGGCAGCCGGACGGCGCCGGCCCGGACCAGCCGGCCCAGGGCGGCCGCGCCCCTGCCCAGCTGGCGGGCCGGGCCGCGGATGAAGTCGATGCGCCTGACCGGCTTGCCGGCCCGCTGGATCTCCAGGCCCTGGATCGAGAACCGGTACTCGCTGTAGTTGGAGTGCTCGGCCCCGAACGGGCCAACCCCGACCACGAGCTGGGTCTGCGCGATGAACTCGAACGGCTTCCAGGCCAGCACCGACCAGTTCTGCACCTTGACCCAGTTGGCGAACCGCTTCACCGGGTTCCACCGCTCCCGCCCGGTCAGCTTCGGCGGAGCCACCACCCGAACCACCTGCTTGCCGGGCACGATGAAGTGCACCAGCGACAGGTCGATCCGGCCCAGCCCGGGAACCGCGAAGTGGTTCGCGAACCGGATCACCAGGAACGCGCCCAACGTGCGGGAACGCAGCACGACCTGACCGCCGAGGCGCTGCTGGTCCAGGTTGATGGCCTGGCCCAGATCCTGCGCGCTGATGACCAGCCGGTACACCCCGCCGTGCGGTAGCGGAATCTCCACCACCGTCACCTGGGTGCCCACGCGCTGGCCGACGATGAAAGCGCGGTTGTAGACCATCGCCGCGATGCGAGCCCGGATCAGGTTCACCCGGTCACGGAACTGGCGCCACTTGGCCCCCAGCCCCTTCTTGGCCACGGCCGTCGACTTCTCACCGGCCGTGCCGCGACGCAGCTTCAGGTGCAGGAACTCGAAGAGCAGCGGCCCCAGCTCCGGGTTCCGCTCGATCATCTCCTGCAACCACGTCGGGTAGTACCGGTGCTCACCGGAGAGCCGGAACCGGCCCAGCCCGATCGTCTCGCGCCCCAGCGCCGCCTTCGCCTTGGCCTTCAGCTGGGCCAGCAGCTTGTTCGCGTCGGCGTCGTGGGCCGCCCCGGTGTGCTCGTCGCCGTTGATGTGGAAGTTCCACTCGTGCAGGAGGAAATCTCCCCACCAGCCGCCGAAGGCCGGGTCGAGCTCGATCAGCCGGTCGACGAGCCGCGCCACGCGGGCCGGGACGACGATCACCCCGTCGTCGCGCGTGCCGCCCGCCGGCTTCCAGCCGAAGCCGACCAGCTTGCCGTCGAGCAGGCGCTCGTCGGTGATCCGCACCTTCTCCAGCAGCGACGGCGGCCCCCGCGCCAGGTTGGGGAACTCGTCGGCGCTCAGCGGCCGAGCACCGGCCACCACGCGACGCATCTTCGGCAGCAGCTCGTTCCGCGCCGCACCCGCGTCCACGCCGTCCGCGATCGGGCCGCCGTGGTCAGCGGCGGCGGCCAGGCCGGCGAGGGCGCGGTCGAACACCACGATCACGCCGTCCGGCGCGAGCCTCGGATGCCGCCAGAACAAGCCGGGCAGCTCGTCGGGAAGATCACCCAATCCCCGCTCGGCCCACAACGCGCCGGCGGTCTCTGTGTCGACCAGCACCGTCGGTGGACCCCTCGCCGAGTACGCCAGCACCCGACGGCCCTTCGGCCCGGTCTGCAGCAACAGCTGGGTCACCACGTCGTCCAGCGCCGCCGACGGTTCCCCCGGCGCCGGTTCGCCGGCCGGAGCGCCACCGCTGCCCGGCGTCGACCGCGAGGCGCTCGCGGGACGGCTCGGGTCACCGGGCGCGCTGTCCTCGCCGTGCAGCCGGACCAGCATCAGCCGCGCGACGTCGCGGGTGACCGGGTCGCTGCCGGGGAGGGCGGGCGCGGCCGGGTCGAGGCCGGCGTGGCGGGCCAGCAGGTCGAGGTAGCCGGGGCCCTCGCCGGCGGGCAGGTCCAGGCCCTCCGCGAGCGCGTTCAGCTCGACCAGCCCGTCGGACAGGGCGGCGATCTGTTCGGGGGTGACCCGCGCGGGCGCCGGCGCCCCGGCGACGGGCCCGCCGGTCGCCGGGGCGGCCTCGCGCAGCCGCCGGGCCAGGCCCTCGACCAGGATCTCGGGGAGCTGGATCTGGCCGGTGGCGTAGCCGACGAACTCCACCAGCTCCGGGTCGCTCAGGTTCGACAGCCACGCCGCGTCCGGTGCTGGTGCCGACTCGGCCGACTCGTTCTCGGTGCCGTTCTCGGTTCCGTTCGGGTCGGCGGCGCGCTGGCGGGCGACCAGCAGCTGGCGGGCGGCGTCCACCGTGGCGGCGAACCGGTCGGGGTCCATGCCCATCCGGTCTGCCAGGTCGGCGGACTGGACGAGGGACTGCGCGGCCTGAGCGAGCAGCTCCCGCTGCGCGACGGTCAGCTCCAGGTACGGGTTGGCCAGCACCCTCTCGCGGTGCGGGATCAGCCGCTGGACAGCGGCGGCGGTCGCGTTGCGCGCCGGGTTGAGGTGCTCCACCGCGATGCGCTGGTCGGCGAGGACGCCGAGGTGCGCGCGCAGCTGCTGGTTCTGCTCGGCGGACAGCCACGGCACGTCGTAACCGGCCTTGGCCAGCGCCAACGCGCGCACGTCGTAGTGGCCGGCGTAACGGGCGTCCACGTCGACCGGGCCGGTCGGGTCGCCGTTCTTGCTCACCGACGGGCCGGGCGCGGCTTCCCGCCCGCCGTGCGACGACGCTGCCGCCGCACGGTGCGCCTCTTCCTGCCGCTCGGCCGCGCGCTGCGCGATGATGTGCATCTCGATCGGGGCGGCCTCGCGCGACCCGCCGGGCGACTCCGTCTGGCCGAGGGCCTCACCGACCAGCTCCACCTGCGGTCCCTGCCGCAGCAGCGGGTCGTCGTCGGACAGGAAGAGCTGGGTCTCGCCCTTGTCGCCGTCGCGGGCGACGCGGTTCTCTTCCTGGATGTCGTCGTTGCGGTGATCCCGCTTGCCCAACCGGGCCTGGTACGCGCCGCCCTGCTTGTTGAGCAGCTTGCGGTCGCGCTTGGCCAGCCGGCGGGCGCCGTCCCGGATCTGGTCGGCTTCGAGGCTGTTGGGGTCCAACCCGCGCCGGGCGATCTCGCGGGCCGCGATCACGTCCGGGTTGCCGCCGAGCATGAAGTCGGTGCCCCGGCCGGCGCGCGGGGAGACCACCGTGATCCGGCCGGGTCGCAGAGCCTCGCCGATGATCGCCTCGGCCTGGGCGTCCGGTGTGCCGGAGTGCACCACGTCGACCTTCAGGCCGCGGGCGCGCAGCACCTTGGCCAGCTTCTCGGCGGCCCGAGCGGAGAACACGTGGGCCAGCGCCGGGCGGCCGGTCTTGTGAACGGCCTGGATGCGGTCGGCGACCTTCTCGCGCCGCTCGCCCGAGTTCACCGAACGGTCCTCGATCAACCGGACGAGCCGCGAGGGCTTCTCGGTCAGGATGTCGGTGCTCCCGATGCCCGGGTACAGCTCCCGGGTCCCCGTCGGGTCGGTCGTGCCGGTGGTGCCACCGACCAGCTCGGCCCTGCTAAGGATCTCGTACATCGAGGTGCGCGCGACGACCTCGCGGTTCTTGCCGAGCGGCAGGTTCTCCTTGAGCCGGATCGCGTTCTCCAGCAGCGGGTCGTAGTGCCGGCCATCGATGGTGTCGGTGGCGTCGAGTGCCCAGACCTCGCGGTTCTTCTTCCTGCCGCGCCCGATCTGGTAGCCGTCCTTGCCGCCCCGTTTCAGGCTGTACTCGGCGGTCAGCACCGCCTCGAGCGCCTTGAGCCGGCCGGGCTCCTCTGACAGGTCGATCCCGGTGGTCTTCTCGACGAATGTCTTGCCCTCAGGGGTCACCGTGGAGCGCCTCTGACCGACCTCGACGTGGACCTCGCCGCCGGCGGTGGTGCGAGTGAGCAGCTGCGGGGCGATCTTCCTGGCCCACTGCAGGTCCTTGAGGAACGGCAGCGCGCCGCCCAGCTCCTTGGCGATGACCAGCGGCTGGTGCGCCCAGCGCACCGCGATCAGGTCGAACTCGTCGATGAGGAAGGTGCCGTCCTTCTCCGGGGCGAGGCCGTTCTTCGTGTCGAAGCCGTAGCTGGAGTAGCGGTGGTAGCGGATCTGGGCCTCGTCGTAGCCGGCCTTCTTCTCTGCCGCGCTCAGCTTGTCGCTGTTGACGAAGACCTTCTCGCCGAGCGGGGTCCACACCTTGCCGGCCTTGGCGCCGCCGGCGTTGGCCAGGTCCTGGATGGTGGTGAAGACGTCCACGCCCCGGATCGACTCGCCCTCGCCGGCGGCCCGGTACTGGCGCAGCAGCGAGATGAACTGGGCAGCGATGATCGACCACGTCTTGCCGCTGCTGGGCGGCATCCCGGCGACGTGGCCATCGGCCATCACAAGCGCCGCGGCCAGCTGGCTGTCCCGTAGGAAGATGCGCGCCCGCAGCGGCGAGGCCGCCTTGATCGCGGCGTATGCCACCGCCAACGCCTCGACGCGCCCGTCCTCGTGGAGGGTCCGGGCGCCGCTCTTGAGCTCCTGCCAGATCGTCTTCAGCTCGGCGAACGTCTTGCCCTTGAGCACGTCCTCGTAGAGCTGCTTGGCCTTGCCCGCCAGCCCCTTGGCCTCGGCGTCCGTGAGCGGCTTGGTGCTGTCGGTCTTGGTGCTGTCGGTCTTGGTGCT
>NZ_JIAI01000058.1 GCF_000620785.1 Actinospineispora acaciae DSM 45401
CGGGTACTTCTGGGCCGAGCGCGGCGTGGTCGTCATCTTCGGTCCCGTACTGGCCGAGCTGCGCGCCGCCGGCCTGCTCGCGCGGCTGCTGCACCACGAAGACGCCTTCCACCGCCACCACCGAACCCTCAACGACCTCAACCTGCCGCACGGCGAGGACGAGAGACAGATCGTCGACCTGCTCGACTCGACCGCGACGCTCGACGCCTTCGGTTCGGTCCTCGGCTCGGTTGTGGAGGTGACGGCCGAGGACGGTCGCGGCATGGGCGTCGTGGTGGACGGCGAGCTGGTCCTGGTGGACGCCGGGCTGGTCCTGGCGTTTCGGGACCTGGTCGACGAGACCCCGCGGATCGTGACGGTGGATGGCCTTCCGGTCACCGCGATGATCATTCGAGATGGGCTGGCCGCGCTGGTGGTCCCGGGACTGCCCGTCCGCCCCGACCAGGACTCCACCTGGCCGGACGGGCTGGCCGAGTTCGTCGGCTACGCCTCCGGACTGCGCGAGACGCTGCCGTCGCTGGTCGACTGGCTGCACACCCGGTGGGGCGCCGAGCTGCCGGTGGCCGACATACGACGGTTGCTGGCCGAGCGCGGGATCCTCGTCTCCCCCGCCGACCTGGTATCCGTGCTGGCCTCGGTGCCCGGGCTGGCCGAGTCCGCCGAGACGGCGCGAGCCGCCGCCGGCGAGTACCGGCGCGCGGTCGCGTCCGCCCAGGTCTACCGCCCGAGGCCGGACCGCTCCCCCGCCGAGGTGCTCGGACGGCCGGCCGTCGCGCGGCTGGGCACCGAGCGCGGCATGGAGCTCGCCGGCGACGAGGTCCTCGTCGACTGGGTGCTGATGCCGCTGGACGGCCGGATCCTGCTCGCCGCCCACCCGCGCCTGGATGTCTGGGTCAACGACCCCGGCATACCGACGTCGGGCAACCACCTGCTGCTGGCCGGCGGACGGGGCGTGCTCGCCGCCGGGGTGGCCGCCCTGCGGCGCACCGCCGACGGCCGGCTGACCGGCATCGGGCTCACCCTGGACTCCCCCGTCTACCACCCACGCGAGGCCCCGGAACCGGCCGAGGCCCGGGCACTCGCGCTGGCCGGCTTCGCCCGCTACGGCGTGACGTTCCCGGCCCGCCCACCCGCCGGCTCCCGGCTGGCCTCGATGCTCGCCGAGGCCGAAGCCGCCCGTCACACCGAAGAAATGAGGTGGATGGAGTACCTGCTCGACAACACCGTCCCCCTGCTGCCCCGCGACGGCATCGTCGGCGACACCGTCGGCCCGGTCCTGCCCACCCCGGAGCTACGCCGTTTCACCGCCCTGGCCCGCTGGTGGGTCGACCACGACGGCGAGGTCACCACCGAGTTCGCGCGGCGGTGGCTGCGAACGAGCCGCGAGCTGCTCGACGAGGCCTCCACCGCCCACCCCGCGCACGCGATCGACCTGCTCCACCGGGCCACCTGGACGCTGGGACCGCTGCGCGCTTTCCAGACCCCCGAGGTGTGGCGGTGGCTGGGCGGCCAGGCGCTCGCCCCGGACGTCGAGTTCACCGGCATCCGGTTCGCCGAGCTGATCGAGGCGCTGGCCGCCGACCCCGAGGTCCACGACGTGCTGGCGACCCGCCTCATCGCCGAGCTCACCGCCTCCGAACGCACCAGCCTGGGCCTGCACGCCCTCGCCGAGACGACCAGGACCCCCAGCGAGCTACTGCGCCGAGTCGCCGGCGCCCACCCCCGCCTGGAGAACATCCACACCACTGGCCCCGAGGTCCAGCTCCGGCGGGCGCAGCGGTTGCCAAGCTCCCGCTGACCGGGCAACTCCCTGATCTCCCGTGCTCCCGAGATCGGCGTGGCCCTCTTCGACATGAATTAGAAATTGGATAAGTCAAAATTAAGCACTGGATAAATGGCCAGTGATTGCGGCGGGTTCTTCGTGTCGAAGCGATCCGCGCCCCTTGTTGTCGCCGGACGGCCTGCGTAGCGTGATTTCTGTTATCGCCCGTGGTTGATGAGGGGGAAGCCGATGCGGACTCAGGAACCGGTCCAGGCTACAACCGTTGTGGCATCACCGGCCGAGGTGGACGCCGTGGCCGCGCTCATGTCCGAGCCCGAAGCGCCGGTCAGCGACGCCCCGTGCTACACGCCGGTGGCCAGCAGCGGCGCATTTCTGCTCCAGACACCGAAGGCACCGAAGGAGCCCCGGAAGGGTAAGTAGGCGGGCTTCGAATAGGTGCCGAGCCCGCCGGTCCGCCCGAGGGCCGACTACGCGGCCGCGGTGGAGGATCTCGCCGGTCGGGTTGCCGGTTGCCTCGCCGACGGCTCGCGGGTCGGAATCGGTGCTGGGCCGCTGGCTCGGTTCGTCGACGAGGCCGCGGATCGTCGGGCGGCGTTGGCGGCGGTACGGGTGCTGGGCCCGGATGTGCTCGCGCCGGCGGTGTTGGACGCCGCCGAGGTGGACCCGACCGAGGTGTACGCCGCCGATGGCGCGGTCGTGGTCGAGGCGCTGCGGGTGTTCCCGCCGGGCAGCCTGGGCGCCACTCCGGAGGCCGGGTGGCGGGACTGGGCGACCGGCCAGGTGCTCGCGCGGTGGGTCGATGCCGCCGCCGACCCGCCCGACACGCCGCGGCCGGCCGAGGTCCCCGGCAGCGAGGACGGGTGGCCGAGGTGGTCGGCCTGGGCCGCGCGGCTGGCCCCGCTCGCACTCCCCGACCTGGACAGCGCCGTGCACGAGCAGGTGCGGCGGCGCACGCGGGCGTTGGGGCGGGGCGCGGTGCGAGCGATGCTGCGCCGCGACTACCTCAGCGCCGCGCGCCTGGTCCGTTGGCTCGCGCTCGCGTCCCGGGATGGGCACCGGCCGGACCTGGACCTGGGGGTGGCCGTGGCGCACATCGAGCTGCACAGCGGTAGTGGGCCGAGGGTGGAGCTGGAGACCGCGATCACCCGGCGCCTGCTCCGCTGTCCCGGCTCACGCCGATGACGTCGTCCGCTACCGGCCTGTGCGAGTCGGCGCACCTGCTCGCCTCCCGCGCCATCGGCTGGCTCGCCCGTCACCGCCGGCGCGGCGCGCTCCCGCCCGGGACCACCGCCGAGCTCACCGACCCGGACAACCTCTACAAGCCCCTCGGCGAGACCGCGTTGACCGCCGCCGTGGTGCTGCGCGAGGGCGTCGCCTCGGCCGAGGATGCCCGGGCCGCGCGTGAGCTGCTCGCGTTCGCCTGGGACCAGCTCGGCGAGGGCGACCTGCTCTACGAGCGGCAGCTCCAACACACACTGATCACCGACCCGCTGGAGTTCTACGGGCACTTCGCCAGGGCCGGCTACCGCCACGAACGGCTCGACGGGTTGCTGGCGCACTGGGCGTCGTTGACCTCGGCGCGCCACGTCGAGCTGCTGCCCAACCGGTGCCTGGCCGTGGCCAACGCCGCACGCCTGGCCGGCGTCGACCACAACACAGACTGGGAGGCGCTGACCGCGGCCACCTGGCTGGGCAACACCCCGGAGCCCTGGGCGTTGGACTGGATGACCGCCTACTGCGTCACCCACACGGTGTTCCACCTCACCGACTGGGGCGCCAACCCACGGGCGTTGCCCCCGCGCATTCGGGACTACCTGGCCACCTGGCTGCCGGTGTGGCTGGACGTGTGGCGCGAGGTCCGCGACTGGGACCTCGTCGCCGAGCTCATGGTCGTCGACTCGTGCCTGCCCGAGCCCCGGTGCACCGCGAGCGACTACCAGCTCCTGGCCAGCACCCAGCGCGAGGACGGGCTGATGCCCCGCGACGGCCACGAGGTGGACGACGACCCGGAGCAGGCGTACCACGACCACCACCACCCCACCGTCGTCGCCGCCATGGCCGGCACCCTGGCGCTGTCGCGCAACCTCGGCGCCCAGTGAGCGCACCGACCTCGCTGGCGCGACGGCTCGAGTCGCTCGCCGAGGCGTGCGCGGGCGGCGGCGCCGGGCCGGCGATCGCGCTGTGCGCGGTCCGCGACCGGGAGTCGGCGCTACTGTGCCGGGGCCGGGTCGACGAGCACACCAGGTTCGAGCTCGGGTCGGTCACCAAGACGTTCACCGCATTGCTGCTCGCCGAGATGGCCGCCCGGGGGGACGTCCGCTACCACGACCCCATCTCGACCTACCTCCCCGCCGGCGCCCTCCCCCGAGGTGCGTACGGCGCGCGGATCACCCTGCACGACCTGGCCACCCACACCTCGGGCCTGCCCCGGGTGCCGCTGGACCTGCTGCTCACGGCCGTGTCGCGCTGGTGGACCAACCCCTACGCCACCTACAGCCCCGAGCGGATGCTGCGCTCCACGGCCCGCGCCCGCATCCGCCGAGGCCCCACCACCCGCCCTCACTACTCCAACCTCGGCGCCGGACTGCTGGGCCACATCCTGGGCATTGCCGCCGGCACCGGCTACCCCAAGGCGCTGACCACCCGCGTGCTCGAACCGCTCGGGCTCGCCCACACCACCCTCGACCCCGACCAACCACAGGCAACCGGTCACCGCCACGGCCGGCCCCGACCCGCCTGGCGCGACCCCGGACTCGCCGCCGCGGGTGCCCTGCGCTCCACCGCCAGCGACCTGCTGCGCTACCTCCAGGCGCACCTGACCCCGGACGAC
>NZ_JIAI01000059.1 GCF_000620785.1 Actinospineispora acaciae DSM 45401
GGCCCGGTCCTGCTGCATCGCGGCTGCCTCGCGGCCATCCCGGACCCCGGGGAGGTCGAGCTTCGGCCGGCGTCATCCATCCGCCGGCGGATACTCGCCGCCGACCCGGATCACGCCGCGGGTGCTCTGGTGGCGGTGAGCCGCTGGCATCTGGCTCGGCGGTACGACCGTCGTATCCAGCGCGCCCTGAAAACGGAGTGGCACTACGCCTGACCCCCTGGTCGCGCTGCCGCGGCCGGGCCGAAGGGCGTGCGACGATTGAGGCAAATGGGGCCGGATGTTACCGAACTCGGCGAGGACATGGTGGCGCCGGAAGCCCGCCGGAAGCGCGAAGGAAAAACCTAACTTTAGCTTAACCGCAGATCGCCTTGGGCCGAGACGCTCCCCCGGAGGGCCGAGGTGACGAGTACCGCTAGCCCACATCGCCCGCGCCTCACCCCGAGAGGGAACTTCTGTGCGCCGACCACTCCAGATCTGCCGGCGAGCCGCGATCCCATTGGTCTGCGCGGCCAGCCTCGTCCTCTCGGTTCCGAGCGTCGCGAGCGCCAGCGTGCCGGTCGAGTCTCATCCCGCTGCCCTGTCGGCGCCGGTGAAACCGAAAGATCTTTATTATCACGTGGTCGATGAAAAAGAAATTGAAATACCCTACCAGCCGCCGCCCGGCGGATACAACATACAGATAAACTCCACGGTGACGCTGGAGAAGGCTGGAAACTTTATGTTCTATGCCGAGATATACAAAGGCAACGATGCGGTGGTTGAAGTAGCGAACCATCCGGCGAACGACTTGGCTGGTACGGCTGGGCAGGTCGTGAAGACCGGGTGCACGCTGTATAGCTACCCCTCCCACCCGAAGGATCTTATCAACAACTGCGTCGTCCAATGGAACGGCACGCAAGTCTTCATTCCGCCACAACGTGTCACCCTTCCCTGGGTTGATAAGATGACCTACAGGATCTTGTTCTGGAGCGACCGCGAATAGTTACTTGGAGGTGGCCCTCGCATGTCGATTCTCGTCATACATGATGACGTCGATACGGTCGGACATCTCGTCGAAATGCTCCGACGGCAAGAGTGTGATGCGGTTGTCGCGGTATCGAGGTGCGAGGCTTTCTCGATTCTTCATGATGCGTCTGTCGCGATTCTGAGCGTCACGTCATCCGGCGACAAAGCGGTGTCCGCGATCGCGGAGATTCGCAATAGAAGTGATGTTCCGCTCATGGTGATGACGCCGGCGGCCAGCTCGGACGAGTGCGTCGAGATGCTGCTCGCCGGCGCTGACGACTGCGTGGGCCGCTCGGAGCATGTCGATGTCGTACTGGCGCGCGTGCGGGTGCTGCTCCGGCGTCGTTTAGTCCCGGTCACCGGCACCGCGTCGACACGCCGGTCGCCACGACCGTAGGGGCCGGCGTGGCCCCCGGGTGGTTGTGGTCTGGCGGTCCTCAGCCGCGCGCCAACGATTCGCCGGCGGGGACGGGTTCGCCGGTCAGGCGTTCGGCGGCACGGCGGGCTATCGAGGCGAACCGGTCAGGGTCGCGCTGCAGCAACGCCACACGCCGCCAGTGCTCCAGGCAGCGGAACAGCTCGGTGAGGTCCAGCTGCTCGCGGGCGCCGGCCAGCGCGTCGGAGTAGGCGTTGTCGAACCGTTTCCGGTCGTCGGGCAGCAACCCCTCCCGGATCGCCGCCGGCGTCGCCCCGGGCAACAACGGGTCACCGCCGGCGCTCGGCTGGTCATCGAACGACCAGAACGCAGTCACCCGCTCACCGTAGCGCGCTTCCGCCGCCCGATCGGGTACCGCCGCCGGACCGTTCGCTAGCCCGGGTCGGCGGCGGCCCGTCGGCGGGTCGCGGTGGTGCGGTTCTGGCCTCCGCTGAACTGGGCGGCGAGCACGAGCGCGATGCCGAGGAGCTGCTGGTGGCTGAGCGACTCGTGGGCGAACACCCAGCCCAGGGCCGTCGCGACGACCGGGCTGAGCAGCGCGAGCCGGGACACGGTGGTCGGCGGCAGGCCGCGGTGCAGGCCGCCGAAGAACAGGGCGAACGCCGCGGCGGTGGCGCCGACGGCGAGCCAGGCGGCGGCGCCCATTTGCTCGGTCGTCATCGCGGGTGGCGCGTCTTCGACGGCGAACGCGACGGGCAGCAGGACCAGGCCGCCGCCGAGTATCTGCCAGGCGATGGTGCTGAGGTGATGGGTGTTCGCCGGTGCGCGCCACCGGCGGGTCAGCAGCAGCCCGATCGCGGCCGAGCCGGCCAGCACGAGGGTCGCGGTGACTCCCAGCGGGTCGAGGACCTGGTCACCGCGCAGGACCAGCAGCGCCACCCCGATGGTGCCGAGCAGGGCGGCCCCCACCTGTCGGAGCGCGATCCGTTCCCCGAACATCGCGGCGAAGGCGGGCACCAGCAAGGTTTGCAGCGCGGTGATGGTGGAGACGACGGCCCCGGGCAGCTTGTGGGACGCGAACGCCTGCAGGGCGAAGAAGGCGCCGAAGTTCAACACGCCGAGCGCGAGCGCGCGCAGCCACCAGGTGCCCCGGGGCAGCGCCGGCCGCACCGCGAGCAGGACGAGGCCGGCGGGAATGACGCGTTCCACGGCGTTCCACAGTGGTGTGACGGGAAGGTGCTGCGTCGTGAAGAAGGCCGTGCCGAGCAGGCAGGGGCCGATCGCACAGGTGAGAATCTTGACGAGGCCGGCCGCTTCGGGAGCCGCCGTATCGGCGAACCCAGTGGGTTTCATCGCGTGTTCAGGCGGGTTCGCTGTGCTGTTCAACCAGTTGGTCCATCTCGCGTTTCTTCGCCTCGTAGAGCAACCTGATGTTGTTGCTGCCGAAAGTCGATGCCCCGTCACGCTCGATGATCTCGGTGAAATAGGTGCGACGCCGGTGGGTGGATTGTGTGAAGATCTGGTACAGCTCGCCGCCATGGTCGTGGTCGACCAGAATGCCGAGGCTGCGCAGCCGCAACACCCCGTGCCGCAGCGTCTCGGCGCGCTTGGCCAGGCCCGTGTAGTAGGCGCTCGGCGTCGCGCCGAACTTGACCCCTCGGGTGTACAGCTCGCTCACCGTGGCCACGATGTCGTCGGTGGCGAAAGCGATGTGCTGCACCCCGGCCCCGCCGTGGCGGTCCACGAAGTGGTCGATCTGCCCAGGCTCGCCGCCGGCCGGCTCGATCAGCGTGAGGGCGATGCCGCCGCCGGGGCTGGCGACGACCACCGAGTCCATGGCCTGCGCGCCGACGGCGATCGTCTCCTGGAAGATCCGCTCGAACCCCCAGGCGCGCGTGTACATCGCGACCACCCGCCCGAGCTCGCCGCGCGGCACGCACAACGCGAAGTGGTCGATGGTGCGCAGCCCCACCTCGCAGGCCGGCTCCCGGCGGGGGATGAGCCCCACCTCGGGCAGCAACATCATCGTTGAGTCCGGGGCCTGTTCGACGAGCGTGTGCATGATGTCGCCGGGCCCCTTGAGCGCGGCGGCATATCCGGACTCCACCGGCCGAGGCGGCGCGATCGGATGTGCGCCGTTCACCACGGCGCGCTTGTACACGCCGTGCACGTCGTCACACCGGAACCCGATCCCCACAATTCCGTCACCGTGCGCGGCCAGGTATTCATGCCCAGCGTGAAGTCCGGTCGGTTCGGTCAGCACCAGAACTATCGAACCCTGCCCCAGTACCGTGGAAAGTGCCGTTTTGTACCGGTTCTTTCGCGGCAGCCAGAGGATTTCGAACCCGTACTTCGAAACCAGTTCTTCGGAAGTCGCGCGGACGTCTTCGACATAGAGCTGGACATGGTCGCATGTGATTCGGTTTGTCATCCTGGCCCCCGCCGTCCCACCCCATCTGAGCAGGTAGAGACTACGACGGGAGTGCCACCGCCGCCGCAAATGTTAAGTGAGACTTGATCTTTACTTAATGTGTCCCTAGCTCTTACCCTTATGTTTCTGTCGCGGATGGGTGAAAGTTTTCGTTCCATTTGCTCACGCAGGCGACTGGATGATCTTGCGGACGGTCTCGATGTCGAGCACGCCTCGGTAGCGGCCGTGGTCGTCGACGACGACGGTGGCGGAGCGGTTGGAGGAGAGCATGCCGTCGAGGGCGTCGAAGAGGGTGTCGTCGGGGCGTATTTGGGCGGAGACGGGGATGCCGTGGGTGAGCATGGTGGTGTCGGTGCCGGCGACGTCGGAGGGTACCCAGCCGATCGGGCGGCGGGCGGTGTCGAGCAGGACGGCCCAGCCGTGGCGGGACTCGCGGGCGATGCCGAGCGCGGTGTCGGCGCCGGCCAGTGCGGAGGGCCAGCGGGGGATGTGGACGTCTTTGGTGCGGGTCAGGGAGAGTCGGCGGATGGAGGCGCCTCGGCCGACGAAGTCGGTCACGAACTCGTCGGCGGGGTCGGACAGGATCCGTTCGGGGGTGTCGTACTGGGCGATGACGGCGCCGACGTTGAGGATCGCGATCCGGTCGCC
>NZ_JIAI01000060.1 GCF_000620785.1 Actinospineispora acaciae DSM 45401
TTCGTCAACACGTTGGTGTTGCGTACCGATGTTTCGGGTGATCCGACGTTTACCGAGCTGTTGGGGCGGGTGCGGGAGACCGCGCTGGACGCCTACGCCCATCAGGATGTGCCGTTCGAGTATCTCGTCGAGGTTCTCAACCCGACGCGCTCGCTGGCGCACCACCCGCTGTTCCAGGTCATGCTCGCCGTGCAGAACACACCTCGCGGCGAGTTCCGTTTCCCCGGGTTGGACACCACGATGACGCCGGTGCCCACCGGGACCGCCAAGTTCGACCTGGGCATCAGCCTGTGGGATCAACCGGACGGAATGCACGGAGCTATCGAGTTCGCCACCGACCTGTTCGACGCTGAAACCGTCGAGACGTTGTTCGCGCGGTGGGTGCGCCTGTTGGAGGCGGCGGCCGGCGACCCGGACACGCCGATCAGCCAGCTCGACATCCTCACCGCCGAGGAACGCCACCGGCTGCTGGTCGAGCACAACGACACCGCCGCCCCGATCCCCGCGGCCACCGTGCCCGCCCTGTTCGAACACCAAGTACACGCCGCGCCACAGGGCACCGCGGTGGTGTTCGAGGACACCGCCGTGAGCTACGCCGAGCTCAACACGGACGCGAACCGCCTGGCCCACCTGCTCATCGCGCGCGGCGTCGGACCCGAGCACATCGTCGCGCTCGCCCTGCCCCGCTCACCACGGCTGGCCACCGCGATCCTGGCCGTCCTCAAGGCCGGCGCCGCCTACCTGCCCATCGACCCCGACTACCCGGACGCGCGGATCGAGTTCATTCTCCGCGACGCCCAACCCACCCTCCTGCTCACCGACCACCACACCGAGGACAACCTCCCCACCACGACCACCCACCTCGTACTCGACAACCCCGACACCCAGGCCCACCTCGCCAGTCACCCGGACACCAACCCGACCCCACCCCCGCACCCCGGCGACCCCGCCTACGTGATCTACACCTCCGGCTCCACCGGCACCCCCAAGGGCGTGGTGGTCACCCACGCCGGCGCCGCCAGCCTGGTCGCGGCCCAGACCGACAGGTTGGAACCCGGGGCTGGGAGCCGGGTGCTGCAGTTCGCCTCTCCGAGCTTCGACGCCTCGTTCTGGGAGCTGTGCATGGGCCTGCTGTCCGGCGCCGCCCTGGTCATGGCGCCGGCGGATCGGTTGCTGCCGGGCGAACCGCTGTCCGCGCTGGCCCGTGACCAGCGGGTGACGCACCTGACGCTGCCGCCGTCGGTGCTGGCCGCCATGCCGCCGGGCCAGGACCTGCCGTCGGTCACGAACCTGGTGGTGGCGGGGGAGGCCTGCACGGCGGAGCTGGTCGGAACCTGGTCGGCGGGCCGGCGGATGATCAACGCGTACGGCCCCACCGAGACGACCGTCTGCGCCACCATGAGCGACCCGCTCTCGGCGGCGGCGCCGTTGCCGGTGCCGATCGGCCGGCCGATCACCAACATGCGCGCGTACGTGCTGGACGCCGGGCTTCGGCCGGTGCCCCTCGGGGTGGTCGGCGAGCTGTACGTGGCCGGGGACGGCGTGGCCCTCGGCTACCTGCGACGTCCCGGGTTGACCGCCGCGCGCTTCGTGGCCTGCCCGTTCGGCCGGCCGGGGGCTCGGATGTACCGGACCGGGGACCTGGTCCGATGGCGGCGGGACGCGAACCTGGAGTTCGTCGGCCGGGTCGATGACCAGGTCAAGGTCCGGGGTTTCCGGATCGAGCTCGGCGAGGTCGAGTCCGCCCTTCGGCACCATCCCGAGGTGGCCCAGGCCGCCGTGGTCGCCAGGGAGGACAGGCCCGGGGACAAGCGGCTGGTTGCCTACGTCGTGGCGGACCGCGCCGGCCGGGGGCGGGATGAACAGGCCGAGCGGGCTCAGGTCGGCGAGTGGCGGCAGTTGTATGACGCGGTCTATTCGAGCCCGGACGACGAGGTGTTCGGGGAGGACTTCCGAGGCTGGGTCAGCAGTTACGACGGCCGGCCGATCCCGCTGGAACAGATGCGCGAATGGCGGGACCAGACGGTCGCCCGGATCAGGTCGTTGCGGCCGCGGCGGGTGCTGGAGATCGGCGCGGGCGCGGGCCTGCTGCTGTCCCGGCTCGCCCCCGGGTGCGAGTCGTACTGGGCCACCGACCTGTCCGCCCCGGTGATCAACGGCCTGGCCGAACACGTCGAGCGGGACGCCGCACTGGCGAGGCGTGTGGTGCTGAGCGCACAGGCCGCCGACGATGTCAGCGGGCTGCCGGTGGACTGGTTCGACACCGTCGTCCTCAACTCCGTCGTGCAGTACTTCCCCACGTCGGACTACCTGTGTCAGGTGCTCGACCAGGCCGTGCGGCTGCTGGCCCCCGGGGGATCGCTGTTCGTCGGTGACGTTCGGAACCTGCGCCTGCTGCCCGCGTTGTCGGCCGCGGTGCACCTGCATCGGGCCGGCGAACCGACCGACCCGTCGGCGCTGCGCCGGGCGGTGGACCATGCCCAACGCGCGGAGCGAGAGCTCCTCGTCGACCCCGACTTCTTCCCCGCCCTCCAACGCCACCTCCCCGACATCGCCGGGGTCGACATCCAGGTCAAACGCGGCCGTCACCACAACGAGCTGACCCGCTACCGCTACGACGTCGTGCTGCGCAAGCACCCCATCACCGCGCTCCCGCTCGACCGGGCGCCCCGCCTCGACTGGGGCGACGAGGTCGCCGACCTTGCCGAACTGGCCGACCACCTGCGCGCCGAGCGCCGCGAGCTGGTGCGGATCGCCGAGGTCCCCAACGCCCGCCTCGCCCACGACACCGGCTCGGCGGACACCGGGGCGCCGGACCCGGAGGAGCTGCACGAGCTGGGGCGCCGGTGCGGCTATCGGGTGGACATCACCTGGTCGGCCACCCGCCCCGACGCCCTGGACGTCGTGTTCACCGATCCCGACCTGGCCGAGGCGGCAACCACCATCGGCCTGTACCGGACCGTCACCCGAGGGCCGGCGCCGCTGTCGGCGTTCACCAACGATCCCGGCGCGGCCCGCGCCACCGGCCCCCTGGTCAGCGCGCTCCGCGAGCACGTGCGGGGGCGGCTGCCGGAGCACATGGTGCCGGCGGCGGTGGTGGTCCTCGACGAGTTGCCGTTGACACCGAACGGGAAGCTGGATCGTCGGGCGTTGCCCGCGCCGGAACTGGGTTCGGCCGCCGGAAGGGCTCCGAGGACGCCCCAGGAGCGGTTGCTGGCGGAGCTGTTCGCCGAGGTGCTCGGCGTGGCTTCGGTCGGGGTGGACGACGACTTCTTCGCGCTGGGCGGGCATTCGCTGTTGGCGACGCGTCTGGTCGCTCGTATTCGCGCCACATTCGGGGTCGAGCTTGGCGTCAGGGTGTTGTTCGATGCGCCGACGGTGGCTCGGTTGGCCGCCGGCCTTGGGGACTCGGGCCGGGCGCGGTTGGCGTTGACGGCCGGTGAGCGGCCGGACCGGGTGCCGTTGTCGTTCGCGCAGCGGCGGTTGTGGTTCCTGCATCAGTTGGAAGGGGCGAGCGCGACCTACAACATTCCGTTGGCGTTGCGCTTGTCCGGCCGGTTGGACCGGGAGGCGCTGCGGGCGGCCGTGGCCGATGTCATCGCGCGGCACGAGAGCCTGCGCACGATCTTCCCTCAGATCGAGGGCGTGCCCTACCAGCAGGTCGTGGACGTCCCGGAGATCCTGGGCGCTTCGTCGACCCTGGGCGCTTCGGAGGTCCTGGAGGCCCCAGAGATCCTGGCGGCTCCAGGAACCTGCCCGGGGTGGCGGGTGACCGAGTGTTCGGCGGCGGAGTTGCCGGAGGCGTTGGCGGTCGCGGCGAGGTATGAGTTCGATTTGGCCGCCGAGGTGCCGGTGCGGGCGGAGCTTTTCATCGTGGGGCCGCGCGAGCATGTGTTGCTGGTCGTGGTGCATCACATCGCCGGTGACGGGTGGTCGTTGAATCCGTTGTCGGCGGATCTGGCGGCGGCGTATGCGGCGCGGTGTGCGGGTGCGTCGCCGGGTTGGGTGCCGTTGGGTGTGCAGTACGCGGACTACACCCTGTGGCAGCACCGGTTGCTCGGGGACCAGTCCGATCCGGACAGCGTTTTCGCCACTCAGCTCGCCTATTGGACCGAACAGTTGGCCGGGCTGCCCGAGCAGCTCCAGATGCCGAGCGACCGGCCCCGCCCGGCCGTCGCCACACATCGGGGCGATCAGGTGTTCGTTCATCTGGAGCCTGAATCACACCAACGGTTGTGCGAGCTTTCCCGCCGCGCCGGGGCGAGTGTGTTCATGGTGTTGCAGGCCGGGTTGGCGGCGTTGTTGAGCAAGTTGGGTGCCGGTGAGGAT
>NZ_JIAI01000061.1 GCF_000620785.1 Actinospineispora acaciae DSM 45401
ACCAACCAGAACACCACCGGCGACACCGAGAACGAACGCCGAGCCGCCGGACAACACCAGCAAGACCCCAAAACCGCCGAGCGGTCGACAACCCAGGACCGAGCCCCACCGGCGCGCGACGGTGACACCAACCGTTCGACGCAGGACACCCGCGCGCAGGCCGTGACCGACCAGCGCGCACCCCAGACCAACAACCGGACCACCCCGGTCCAGACGGTGGCCGCCAAGACCACCACCGGCAAGCCCGGCGCAACCGCGACGGAAGACCGCGATGCCGTCCGTGCCGACGGCGTCGATGGCGTCGATGGCTCGGACACCCGGCGCCTGCCCGGCCTCCGCGGCGGGACCCAGGGCTCCGGCGGCACCACCGACGGCACCACCAGGAACGTCACCGGAGGCGACCGCCAGACACCGGGCGCCCCCTGCGGCAACGACTGCGGCGGCAAACCCGGCCCGGCCACACCGGCCCCCGGCCCGTCCAGCGTGGGCAACGCCCAGGGCGGCACCGGCCACGGCCCGGGCGCCGCGACCACCAACGACAACGAGCTGAACAAGGGCAAGCCCGAGACCCAACTGGCCGCCAGCCGTACCCAGCAGATCCCGGTCAACTCCAAGGACTCGCCGCAACAAGGCCGCGCCCCACCGGAGCGGGGACTCGACCGTCAGCCCACCGTCGGCACGCCCAAGCTCGACGGTGCGGCCACCACGTCGCCGTTCCGTGGCTTCCGCTCACCAGGCGGGACCAGGAAACCGGGAGGGTTGTCCGGAGCGGGGATGATCGGCGTCCGCCCCCTCGGCGACGGGTCGGGGCTGGACCCTCAGACGCTCGGGAACCGCCTCAAGCCCACACCGCCGGCCACCGGGACCGCGGGAGCCGCAGCCCCCGGACCGGGGTTCGACCAACGCGTCGAGAAGCTCAAGACCCAGCTGGGCCAGCCGCCCGCCGGCGCTCCTCAGAACCAGGGCGGCGCGAAGAAGTCGGACACCACACCGCAGACCCAGGTGGTCAACGTCTCGGTCAAGCGGCCGCTCAAGTCGGACGACACGCCGGGACGAGACGGCGGATCGCCGCGGATCTACAGCGAGGACGATCCGAGTTCGCCCACGGGCAAGACCACCCACATCTACGGCGGCAAGACGAAGCTCGACTGCCCGGGTGGATGCAAGCTCGATGTGGAGTCGGGTTCGGCCGAGAGCCCTGTCAACAAGGGCGGGATCCCCGGCCTGGGTGGGTTCGGTTCCGAGCCCTCGTCGCCGCACAAGGTGGACCCAGACGGCACCCAGCACTACGAGGCCGCCCCCGGGGAGAAGGTCGTCGTCCACGGGCCGACGAAGGTCACCGCGAACGGCAAGAACATCGACCTCAGCGGCGGCCCGGGCGACCGGCGAGACATCGAGATCAACGGCACGAACAACTCGGTCGCCCTCGGCAACGGCAACGGCAACAAGGTGAAGTCGACCGGAGGCCAGAACAAGGTCGAGCTTGGCGACGGCGACGGAAACGATGTCTCCGCCGGCGACGGCGACGGGAACACCATCACCGTCGGCGACGGTCACGGGAACCGTTCCACCGTCGGGAACGGGAGCAACAACAAGGTCCGAGGCGGCCAGGGGAACGGGAACACCGTCTCGGCCGGATCCGGCAACTCCAACGACGTGTTCACCAATGACGGCAACGGCAACACGGCCACCGTTGGTGACGGCGACGACAACGTCGCATCCGTCGGTCACGGCAACGGCAACGTCGTCTCGGCCGGGAACGGCAACCGCAACGTGATCGCCGTCGGTGACGGCGACGACAACAAGCTCTCGATCGGCGACGGCAACGGCAACTCGGTCACCCGCGGTTCCGGCGCCCGCAACGAGGTGACCTTCGGGAAGGGGAACCGCAACAAGGTCGAGGCGTACGAGGGCGATCACAACACCGTGTCCTTCGGCAATGGCAGTGGCAACACCGCGACGTTCGGCGACGGCAGCCACAACCGCGCCTACTTCGGCGAAGGTGACCACAACGCGCCGAAGTTCGGGAACGGCGACGACAACATCGCGGCCACCGGTGGGGGCGACAGCAACGTCCTCACCGCCGGCAACGGCAACGGCAACAAGCTGACCGCCGGCCCCGGCTACAACAACACGGTCACCATCGGCGACGGGAACGACAACTCGGCGATCGCCGGGCCTGGCCTGGGCAACAAGGCCACGACCGGAGCGGGCGTCAACAACCAGTCGCTCTCTCCGGAGGACACCCCGCAGCAGCGCCTCGCGCCGGTCGTCAACAACCCCGACGCGCTCAAGGTCCTCGTGCCCAGCTACGACAAGAGCCGGTCCCCGACCAACGACGAGCTGGCGCAAGCCGCGAAAACGCTCGGTGAGACGCGGTTGAGCGTCGCCCAGGGCAAGGTCGTCGGAAGCCCCGAAGAACAGGACGCCGCGAACAATCTCGTCGCCCGCATGAAGGCGCTCGACCAGAGGATCCGGGACTACAACGCCAACGGCGGCTCCGCGGACGAGCGCAAGGCCCTGGTAGACGAGGGCAACGCCGTCCAGGCCGAGAGCCTCAAGATGCAACGCGGCGCAGTGGACAGATACAACGACGCCCTCTCGTTCTGGCGAGACCAGAGCACCAAGGACACGGAGTTCGGCCGGAGCATGCGGGGCAAGACGCCCGAACAGGTCAACGACGTGATCAGCGGGCTCGCGCAGCACGGCAAGCCCGACGTCACCACCGCCGAAGGGGCAGCGACCGCCGCGACCGGCCTCAAACCCGCGCCTCCCGGCACGATCCAGGCCAACGACCGCGAAGAAGCGCTCAGTCGGTGGGCCGGGTACTCGGGTGAAAAGCCCGTCGGGTACGACGAGTTGGCGCGGAACCTCTCCCCGGCCGAGCGCGCCAAGCTCGACCAGATGATCGACGCACACAAGCCCAGTGGGGACACCGACCTGGCGCACAAGATGGGTCCGGAGCTGGCCAAATTCATGACCGACCATCCAGTTTTCGGATTCGGTTCGCCCGGGAGCTTCTTCGACAACTTCGACAAAGAAGCGGTCGGGATCGCGAGGGATCTGCCCGAGGGGCTGGTCAGGCAGATACACGGCGCGGGGAAGGAGTTCGTGTCGGACTTCTCCCCGGTCTGGGACATGATGAGCGGACGTGGCCTGGGAGATCCGACCAGGCTGAGGGACGCGGAGGGGACCAACCATGAGACCCCGGACGAGCAGTGGGCCCGGGAGCATCCGTTCACGAACGGGTTCAAGGAGTCGCTGAACCACACCGGCGCGCGCTTCGGCCCCCTGGTCTCCCCGGCCTGGGGAGCGTTGCGGAAAATGAGCTCCCTGCATGACGCGAGCCCCGAGCTCGCCACGCTCAAGGATCGCTGGGATGGTCTGTTATCCGGGAGAGACGGCGGGAAGCTTGGCAATGACTACTTCCACCATCCGATACAGAGCGCGCTAGAGGACTCCCTTCCGCTCACAGTGCTGAGTCCGCTCGGGGGCGGTCTGCGTTCGGGTGCCGCGCGCGCGGGCGTGGCCGCCAAGACGTCCAGGGCGTTGAGCGAAGGCGCGGCCCGGGTTCGAGCGGGCAGACCGCTCGGAGGCTCGCTGGAGAGAAGTCTGCTCGGGGAAGGCGGCCGGTTCGGCACCGACCTGGAGCGAGCGGCCTGGATGGAAAACGCCGCGATGAACTTCGGTCGGCACGCCGGCGGACTGGACGCGAAGGCGGCGGTGAACCGGGTACGGGCCAACGAGCTGCGATCCCAGGCAGCGGCGCCGAAGAACCCCGCCGCCAGAACCCCGTCGGCGGCCAGCGCGGCTGCCCAGGCACGGCAACTGGACCGCACGGCCGGCCGCCAGGAAGCGCTCGCCAAGACGGGCCGAGGGATGCGCACCGCCGCGGGCCATGCCCTCCAGACGCCGCTGCGCATCGTGAACGCGCCCTACCGCGCGCTCGGCATCGCGACGTTCGGATCCGCCCGCGTCGCCTCGGCGGCCACCGGCGCCGGGCTGCGGCAGATGAGCAGGCTGCCGGCCAAGGGCACCGGTCGGCTGGCCGCCGGCACGACGAGCGCTCTGGTCAACGTCGGCCGTGGTCTGGAGTTGTACGGCAGGTACGGGCGGGCGGGGTCGGCTCGATATCGCGCCGAGGTGCGCGCCGCGCAGACCTCACTGGGCGTCGGGCGGGGCGCCTCAGCCGCGGAGATCAAGGCCGCGCGGAACGCGGCGATCG
>NZ_JIAI01000062.1 GCF_000620785.1 Actinospineispora acaciae DSM 45401
CCCGCCACAGGTCGTCCAGCTCCTGGGCGACCAGGTGGGTCCGCAGCACCGCGTCGGGGTCCGGGGTGATGCCCCAGGCCGGGAGCCGGCGCATGACCTCGATGCCCAGGGTGGCCTGGGCGAGCGACGCCTCGGTCATGGCCGACATCGAGCCCGCGCCGATCTCCAACGAGGCCCGCGCGATGGTCAGGGTGTGGAACGCCTCGTCGACCAGCCAGAGCTGGGAGTCGGCCGTGGGCAGCTCGGCCAGCCAGCCGGACGCGCCGTTGAGCAGGACGAACACGGTGAGGACCAGCCGGTCCGCCTCGGAGGCGGTGTCCCAGTTCTCGACCAGCCAGGCGGGGCGGGCGAACCGGCCGGGGAACAGGTCGGCCACCCGGTCGCGCCAGATCCGGGCGGTGGCGTCGTCGCGGCCGGCCGGCTCGACCGCGGCGCCCGCCCGCAGGCCCGCGACCAGCGCCACGCTGACCCGCACCAGCAGGTCCCGCTGCCGTTCGGTCATGTCGTCGACGTAGGTGCCGGTGCCGGCCAGCTCGATCAGCTCGGACAGCGCGTCCGAGGGCAGCGCCTGCTCGGGCAGCGTCGGCTCGGGCAGCGTCGAGGGGGTCGGTGCCGTGCCGGGCAGCAGGCCCTGGTCGGCGGCCTTCGCGGTGGCCACGGCGATGACCTCGGCCAGGTGCGCGGGGCCGGCGAGGAGGACGGCGCCGCCGGCGGGGTCGGTACGGACGTGCAGGCCGGCCAGCACGCCGCCCAGGAAGTACGGACCCCCGGAGTGGCCCGGTGAGGTGGGCACCAGCGCCCGCCCGCCGCGCCACGGGCCGACGTTGATCTTGTATCGCCAGCTGGGGTGGCCGACGTTGGTCAGCGGGTCGTTCTCGGTGAGCGGGCCGGTGCCCAGCTCGGCGATCGTCGGGGCGTCGGCGGGGCCGTAGAGATTAGGTAGGTCGGGCACCACGAGCAGGGCGAAGTCGACGGCGTCGCCGAACAGCTCGGTCAACGCGTCTCGCGCGTCGGGGGTGAGCTCGTCCGGGGTGAGCCTGACGTAGCCGGTGACCGGGCGGTGGTCGCGGCCGATCCGGCCGACCCTCGGGTTCGGCAGGCGGGTGCCTTCGTCGTCCTCCAGCAGGTGCAGGACGGTGGCCACCGTGTGCTCGCCGACCCGGACGCCGGTGCCGTCGGTGCGGTCGGTGCTCACCTCGACCACGGCGTCCAGGGCCGACGACGGGGTGAGCGGGGTGCCCCGGGTGGTGGCGGGGTAGAAGTTGTCCAGCCGGTGCGTGCCGTCGGGGCCGACCCGCACCGCGAGCTCGACGCCGTCGGGGAACAGCCGCGCCCACGGTCCGTCCAGCTCGGCGTGGCGCAGGTAGAGGTCCTCGGCCACCCACCTCGGCTCGTCCCACCGGCCGTGCCGCCAGGCGTGCGCGATCGCGGCCAGCACCACCTCGCCGTGCGCCGGGCCGTGCCACCCCGGCGGCGCCGCCCAGCCGGTGTTGATCGCCCGCAGCCGGTTCAGCAGGCTGGGCAGCCAGGCGCCGTGGCGGCTGGACGCCCACCCGGTGAGCAGCAGCGGCGGCCCGCCGGTCGGTCCGGGATCGAGGCGGGCGGCCGGCTGGCCGTCGTCGGTCGTCGGGACGAAACCGGCCGCGAGCAGCGCCGGGTCCATCGCCCAGGCCCGCCCGTCCGAGCGGCCCAGCCATCGGCCCTCGGCGATGAGGCGTTCGATCCGCTCCGCCGGCGTCTCGGCCCAGTGCGCCAGGTGCGCGGCGTCGGTCCAGCTCGGGTCGTCGGAGTCCTCGTCGCTCGGCTTTCCTCGGACCAGGTACCCGGTCAGGGCGGTGAGCAGGTCGGCGGCGGCCAGGTGCTCGGCGAGGCCGGGCAGCGGGGGCGGCTCGGCGTGGCGCCCGCGGGCCCGGTGCCGCTTCACGAACCGCGCCCACGCGGCCCTGTCCTCGGGGGTGGCCGCGGCGAACAGCTCGGCCACCCGCGAGTCGACGACCAGCCAGCCGCCGGCCCCGACCAGCAGCAGGTTGTGCGCGCCGGCGGCCTTCTGCCCGACCGCCTCGGCGGCCACCCGGTCGGCCAGCCCGTCGACGACCAGCACCCCGTCGAACCAGGCCGGCAGCTCGGCCTCGGCCAGCCCCGCCCACCGCGCGACCTCCTCGCGGCCGAGCACCCGCGCCGGCCGGGACGCCGCGACGGCCAGGCGCACCGCCTCGGCCTCCCCGCCCCGCGGCCGCTTACCGGAGGCCCGCACCGCCCACAGCGGCGCCGCCGCGAGCTCGGCCAGGTAGCCGCGATGCGGATCGGTCGGGTCGAACGGCACCGAGGCGGCGGCGCGGGCCGCGCGCAGCGGCGCCAACCGGAGCGCGGCGTCGGCGTCGTGGCTGGACCCGCGGTGCGCGCGGCCGGACAGGTGGAACCGTGTCTCGTGCGCCAGCGCCCCGCGCCAGAACGCGCGCAGCCCCGCCGGGGTGATCCGCCCGGCCGCGCGGTGCCCGGCCAGCTCGTCGAGCAGCCCTCGGGTGGTGACGATCGCCCCGCCGGCGGCCAGTGGCACGCCCGGGTCGCGCCAGCCGAACGTGACCAGCCGGTCCAGCGCGGCGACCACCCGGTCGCGCTCCGCCGGGGACAGCATCCCCCTGGCCACCAGCCGGTCCAGCGCCGGCGCGATCTCTTGCTGGTCGAGCACCCACACCGGGGCCGTGCCCGGCGGGCCCCTCGGCATCCGATACCCGGTGGCCGCCAGCGGGGTCAGGTACTCGACCAGCCACGGGAGCACCCGCCGCAGCAGCTCGGTGTCCCGGTCGGACCACGTCCCGGTCGCCAGCGGCCCGTCGTGGGTCTGTTCGACGGAAGGGGGCCTGGTCCGGAGATACCGGACGGCGGGCCCCGCCTTCCGGGGTTCGGTCGAGGTCAACCGTCCGGTGTTGAACATCTGGTGGAGCCGCCGCACGGTGGCGAGCCGTTCGTCCGCCGCCTTGCCGAAACCGGGTTCCTGACCGCCGCGCGCGACGAGCCGCCCGAGGCGCTCCAGGATCTCGATGAACTTCACGCCGCGCCGGGTCAGCCAGTAGTACGTCAACGGGGGGCCGTAGTCGCCGGTCGGCCGTGTTTCGGAGCGGGCCAGCCCCCAGGCCACCAGCGAGTCCAGCCAGAGCCGCAACCGTTCGGGATCGACCTGTGAACCGGACGCCAGGTCGTGCTTGCTGCTGCCCTCGGGGTAGTCGTCCAGCGCTCGCAGCAGCTCGGCGAAGGTGAACGGTGATGGTCGGGCGCCCAGGCCCTCATCGAGATCGGCCAGCTTTTCGTTGAGGTCCAGCAGCTCCTGGGTGCGGATGTCGGCGACCGGGGTGGTGAACTCGACGACCCGGTCCGCCAGCGTGTCCAGCCGCTGGACGGCCAGGTCGGACAGGGTGTGACCGTGTCGCTTGCCTCGGGTGGGCGGCGCGGTGGTGACCACCAGCCCGAGCGCGCGCAGCGCGCCGAGCTTCTTGTGCATGGTCACGTTGGTCTGCCCGACCACCAGCGCCAGCTCGATGGTGCTGATGCCGGGGTGCAGGTGGATCAGGACCAGCAGGTCGTGCACGGAGATCGCCGGCTCCGGCCCGGTGGGGTGCAGCCGGTGGCGCAGGGCGGCGATCGCTCGCCGGATCGCCGGGTGCCCGGCGTCGGCCGGCGTGGCCAGCAACCGGTCGAGCGTCTGGAGGATGTCGCGGCGCGGTTGCTCCGGCTGCCGCGGTTGTTGCGGCTCCCGCGGTTGCCGCGGCTGCCGGGG
>NZ_JIAI01000063.1 GCF_000620785.1 Actinospineispora acaciae DSM 45401
ACCGGCAACTTCGTCCAGAACCTGCTCAAGCTCGTCGGGGTCACCGGCGGCGGCAAGAACGGCTCCGACCAAGGCGGCAAGGGCTCCGGCAGCGAAGGCGCCAAGCGCGGCTCGGACGGCAACCTGGGCGAGCAGATCGGCGGGCTGGTCGACAAGTTCGTGTCCAACATCCTCAAGCTGGTCGGCGCCACCGGTGGCAACAGCGGCTCCGGCAATCAGCGCGGCCAGGGCGGCGACACGCAGCGGGCCGGCACCGGCCACACCGGCGGGGGCAGCCTCGGCGAACAAATCACCGAACTGACCGGCAACTTCGTCCAGAACCTGCTCAAGCTCGTCGGTGTGACCGGTGGACAGGGCAACGGTCAAGGCGGCGGGTCCGGTCAGGACGGCGGCTCACAGCGCGGCGGCGGCCAGGGCGGCGGCGACCTCGGCAAACAAATCTCCGAGCTGACCGGCAACTTCGTCCAGGACGTCCTCAAGCTGGTCGGCGCCACCGGTGGCAGCCAAGGCAAGGGCGGCTCCAACGGCCAGGGCGGCGGCTCCCAGCGGGCCGGCACCGGCCACGGCGGTGGCAGCCTGGGCGAGCGGATCACCGAACTGACCGGAAACTTCGTCCAAGACCTGCTCAAGCAACTGGGCGTGTCCGGCGGCTCGCGCAAGGGCTCGGGCAACAGCCACTCCGGCCAGAGTGCGGACCAGGACCAGCAGGACCAGGAGGACCAGCCCGAGGAGCCGATCACCCACCGCCCCCGGCCTGGTAACGCCGCCCAGGGATCCGGCGCCCGCGGTAGTGAGAACGTCGACCAGGTACTCGGCGGGGTCGTCGACCTGGTCTCCGGACTGGTCACCACCGTGGCCGGTAAGAAAGCCGGCACCCAAGCCCGCCAAACCCTGACCAGACTCGCCGACGACGTCTCCGCCGCGATTGCCGCCGCCGGCAAGGGCCTGGACTCAAGGGGCCGAGGCATGGGCGGCTCCAACATCTCAACACCGGTCGGCCCCGGCCACCACAACGGCTCACCCGCCCTCCCACCGGACGAGAGCACCGGCCCGATCACCTGCCAGGCCATCGGCATCTGCCCGGCCCCCAGCCAGCCGACCCAACAGCACGCCGGCGCCCCCCAGGCCCGAGGCCCACCAGCCGCCGAGACCACCCAGGCCGCACCCCCCGTCAAGAAGGCACCGCTCCCCGCCGGCATTACCAAGGCCCAGGCCACCTTCGCCGAGACCATCGTCCAGGTCGGCCAGAAGATGGGCATCCCCAAGCGAGGACTGCAGGTCGCGCTCGCCACCGCACTGCAAGAGTCCGGGCTCCAGAACCTCAACCGCGGCGACCGCGACTCCCGTGGACTGTTCCAGCAGCGCCCCTCCCAGGGCTGGGGCACCGTGGCCCAGGTCATGGACCCGGTCCACGCGGCCACCCAGTTCTACAACCACCTCAAGAAGGTCCCCGGCTGGGAGAGCAAGTCGATCACCCAAGCCGCCCAGGCAGTACAGCGCTCCGCCCACCGCGACGCCTACGCCCGCCACGAAGGCAAAGCCGCCGCGCTGCTCGACCACCTGATCGGCACCCCCGAGCCCCCGAAACCGGCCCCCAAGCCCGCCCCGAAGACCGCGACCGATCCGAGCCAGGCCCGGCTGGTCTCCGCGCACAGCGGCTCGCGGCGGGCGGTGCCCAGCGTGGCGGAGGCGATGTCGCGGTTCACCGACACCGCATCGGGCATCGTCTCGCGCGTCGCCGGTGACAAGGCCGGCCAGATCACCGAGCGGGCACTGTCCCAGTGGGGCCAGCGGCTGACCCGCCAGCAGCGCGACACCGGGCTGGCCGACTCGGTCACGGAGCTGACCAACAACTTCGTATCCAGGCTGCTAGGACTGGCGCGCGGAACCCAACACGGCAACGGCTCCAGCGGCAACAACCGCGAGACCGGTTCCGAGGGCCGGGGCGACCGGCACGGCGGCGGACTCGGCGGGCTGGTCGGGTCGATCCTGGACTCGGTCTCCGACATCACCGGCGGCCTCCTCGGCTCCCTGCCCAAGACGATCGGCAACGCCCTGTCCGGCCAACGCCAGGGCTCAGGCCACCACGACTCCAACCGCCACCAGCCCAACAACCTCGGCGACTCGATCTCCAAGCTGACCAACAACTTCACCTCCACCCTGCTCAAGCTCGTCGGCGTGAGCGGCGGCGGCCAGTCCGGCCAGGGTGGGTCCAGCGGCCAGCGCGGCGGCTCCCAGCAAGGCGGCAACGGCCAAGACGGCGACCTCGGCAAGCAAATCTCCGGGCTCGTCGACAAGTTCGTGTCCAACGTCCTCAAGGTCGTCGGCGGCGGCCAGGGCAAGCGCGGCTCCAACGGACAGGGCGGCGACGGCTCGCAGCGGGCCGGCACTGGCCACGGCGGGGGCAGCCTCGGCGAACAAATCACCGAACTGACTGGCAGCTTCGTCCAAGACCTGCTCAAGCAGCTGGGTGTGTCGGGTGGTTCGGGTAAGGGCTCTGGCCGTGGCCATTCCGGCCAGAGCGCCGATCAGGACCAGCGCGACCAGCCCGACGAGCCGGTCACGTACAAGCCTCGGCCCGGCAACGCCGCCCACGGCTCCGGCGCTCGGGGCAATGAGAACGCCGATGAGGTGTTGGGCGGGGTTGTCGATCTGGTCTCCGGGCTGGTGACCACCGTGGCTGGGAAGAAGGCCGGCGCGCAGGCTCGCCAGACCCTGACCGGGCTGGCCGACGAGGTCTCCGCCGCGATCGCCGCCGCCGGCAAGGGCCTGGACTCCCGAGGCCGAGGCATGAGCGGCACCTCCACACCGGTCGACTCCGGCCACCACAGCGGCGGCTCACCCGCAACCCCGCCCGACGAGGCCGCCGACCCGATCACCTGCCAGGCCATCGGAATCTGCCCCACCCAGAACCGGCCCACCCAGCAACACCCAGGCACACCCCAGGCCCGGGGCCCACCGGCCGAGCAGACCACCCCAACCCCTGCCAAGCCCGCGCCCCGACCGCTCCCCGCCGGCGTCGCCCAAGGCCAGGCCACCTTCGCCGAGACCGGTTTCTTCAACCACCTCAAGAAGGTCCCCGGCTGGGAGAGCAAGCCCCTCACCCAGGCCGTGCAGCGCTCCGCGCACCGCGACGCCTACGCCCAATGGGAAACCAAAGCCGCCGAGCTGCTCGACCACATCCTGACCGGCCAGGCTCCACCGGTCTCCGCGCACCGGCCCGGCGGATCGCCCGCGAGCGGCTCGCGGGGGGCGGTGCCCAGCGTGGCGGAGGCGATGTCGCGGTTCACCGACACCGCATCGGGCATCGTCTCGCGCGTCGCCGGTGACAAGGCCGGCCAGACCACCGAACGGGCGCTGTCCCAGTGGAGCCAGCGGCTGACCCGCCAACAGCGCGACGCCGGGCTGGCCAACTCGGTCTCCGAACTGACCAACAACTTCACCTCCAGCCTGCTCAAGCTCGTCGGCGCCACCCGACACGGCAGCGACAACTCCGACGACCAGAACAGCAACCAGCGGGGCACCCGCCAGCACGACCCGGCCGACTCGATCGGCCAGCTGACCAACAACTTCGTGTCCG
>NZ_JIAI01000064.1 GCF_000620785.1 Actinospineispora acaciae DSM 45401
CCCCCCGCGCGCCGTCCCCACGCCCCCGCGCCAGCAGCAGCCGCAGACCCCCGGCAAGCACCAGCCCAAGCCCAACAACCCGGCCCAGCAGACCAACCAGCAGAAGAAGAAGGTCGAACCGCTGATCTCGCCGATCATCAAGTCGGTCGAGTCCGGGGTCCAGAACGCGCTGGGCAAGTTCCACCGCTACGAGCGCACCCTGCGCGACGCCGCCACCCGCCACCTCGTCGCCTCTGACCAGTGGGCCAAGAAGGCCGACAGGATGCGCGGCAGCAAGGTGCCGGGAGCGAACTGGCGCGCCGGGCTTGCCGACAAGTACGGCAAGTACCGGGCCGGCCGGGCCACCTGGTACGGCAACCAGTCGAAGAAGCTCGGCGAGATCACCAAGAAGACGCTGCGCCAGGGCGGCATCCACGGCCACATCCCGGTCGACAAGAACGACCCGACCCGGACCGGCTGGAAGAAGCTGATCCCGACCCAGCGGCTGATGTCCGCGACCCTGGCCGACAAGTTCAACCGACTGCCGAACGGCAAGACGAACCCCAAGATCACCAACAGCCCGGCGGTCAAGAACGCCGTCAACAACGGCCAGAAGGTCACCAACAACATCAAGCGCATCGGCGGGCTCAGGGGCGCCGAGACCCTCCGGCGCGGGCTGACCAAGGTCTCCGGCCCGGTCGCCATCGCGGCCGGGATCGCCGAGACGAGCTGGCAGATCGCCCACGGCGCCAAGCCCGGCGAGGCGATCGGCAAGACGGGCTCCTCGATCGCGGTCTCCGCCGCGGCCGGCAGCGCGACCACCGCGCTGCTCGGCACCGCGGCCGCCTCCGCGTTCGTGCCCGGCCCCGGCTGGGCGGTCGCCGGCGGCATCGTCGTCGGCATCGGCGCCAGCTACGCCTGGGACAAGCTCGGCGGCTCGAAGCTCGCGGCCAAGGCCGGCGGCTGGGTCCAGGACCAGGGCACGAAGGCGTTCAACGGCGCCAAGAAGGCCGTCAGCAGCGGCGTGAACAAGGTCAAGAAGAAGCTCAAGTTCTGGTGACCCCGGCCGGCCTCAGCCGCGCCGCCAGAACGACCCCCACTGCCGAGGTTCGAACGGCAGCTGGTCCGCCGCGTCATACGCGGCGACCGCCTCCGCGGTCCGTCCCAGGTCGCTGAGCAGGACGCTGCTCTCGCGCAGCGCCGACACCGCCAGCTCGCGGGTGGCCGGCTGCGGGCCGAACCGATACCCGGAGACCACCTCGTCATAGCTCTCCAGCGCCCGCTCCGGCCGCCCCAGCTCGGCCAGCGCCCGCGCCTTGCCCACCAACGCCTCCAGCCGCTGTACGAACGTGGTCGGCGCGTTCTCGTCGTCGGAGGCCAGCTCCATGGCGACCCGAAGGTGGTCGTCGATCACCCGCTGGAACGCCTCCAACGCCTCCTCCAGCCGCCCCCGCTCGGCCAGCGTCCGGCCCCGGTGCACCAACGCGTCCGCGACCAGCCCCCGGCTCTCCCCGTCGGCGTCGTCCCCGTGCTCGGCGACCAGGTCCCGATACCCGGCCAGCGCCTCGTCCACCCGGCCCAGCCCCGCCAGGATCTGCGCGCTGTTCAACTGCGCGCGCTGCAGGTGATGGCGCAGCTCGGCCACCGGCTCGGCCCGATAGTCCGCGACGACCTCCCCGAACCCGTCCAGCGCCTCCCCCGGCCGCCCCAGCTCCTCCGCGGTGGCCGCCCTGTTGACCAGCGCCCCGAGGTAATGGTCCCGTGCACCCTCCCGCGGCGCGGCCCGATACGACGCGATCGCGTCGTCATAGCCGTCGCACGCCTCCACCACCCGCTCCAACCGGTCCAGCGCCACCGCCCGGTTGTAGAGCGCCTCCACGACCCGATCGGCCAGCTCCGGCACCGACGTCCCCCGGTACCGGTCCAGCGCCACGTCGTAAGCGGCAACGGCCTCGTCCAGCCGATCCGCCCGAGCCAGCACCAGCGCCTTGGCGAACACCGCCAGCGCCACCACCCGCCGCGTCTCCGGATCCGGGTCGGCATCGAACCGGTCCACCAGCTTGTCGTAGGCCGCCACCGCCCGCTCGACCCGACCGCCCACCGCCAACGCACCGGCCCGATGCAGCAACTTCTCCGCCCGAGCCACCCCGGCATTATCCCGACCGGCGCAGCCCAAAGGCTCGAAGCAACGGATGCCGTGCCCGCACCGGCCGCCGACACCGCCGCGCACACTCCTCACACCGTGGCCCCGGCGGCACCAGCATCGAACACCGCCGAGGCAGCACCCGATGCCCACAGAACGCCACCGGCGCCCCGTCCGGAACGGCATGCTCCCACCCGTCCGCCGCACTGGTAACCCAGTCAAACATTTTGCGGAAAGTCCTTTGCGGTAAGAATGCGGACCGCACACGCTATTTGACAATTCAGTACGATTTCCAGTGCGAATTCCTAAGACGGAGTCTCACCGAGAGATAACGTCGCCAAATGAGACGGAGGTAAACGATGTCGACAGTGGGACCAACGGTGGTCAGGCGTCAGCTCGGACGACGGCTGCGCGAGCTGCGCAACGGGACGGGCATGACGGTGGACGAGGTGACGGCGGACCGCTACCTCGGCATCTCACGCGCCAAGCTGTTCCGGCTCGAAGCCGGCAAACACTCGGTGAAGCCGCAGGACATCAGCATCCTGTGCGGGCAGTACGGGATCACAGCCAGGGAAGAGGTCAAGACGCTGCAGGCGCTGGCCCTGGCCACGCAGGAACGAAGCTGGTGGCACATCTACGGCGAGGGCGCCGTCCCGGAGTGGTTCAGCCTCTTCGTGGACCTCGAACCGATGGCGTCGGTGCACCGCCACTACGAGGTGGAGGTCGTCCCAGGTCTGCTGCAGACCCGGGACTACGCCTGGGCGCTCTTCCGGGCATACAACCCCGAACACGACCTGGATGAAATCGAGCGTTCCGTCGAGGTGCGCATGCACCGGCAGAAGGTCTTCGAACATGCCCCGTCCCCCAATCTGCACGCCGTGATCAACGAGGCCGCCCTGCTGCGCACCGTCGGCGGGGACAGGGTGATGGCGGCGCAGCTGGCCAGCCTCCGGGAGGCCGCCGACCGACCCGAGGTCACCATCGACGTCCTTCCACTGAGCGCCGGCGCGCACGCCGCGATGAACGGCGCGTTCGTCCGCCTGGACTTCCCGGACCCAACCGAAGACCCTTCGATGGCCTACATCGAGACCGCGTGCTCAGCCGCCTACCTGGAGAAACCAACCGAGACAAGCCGCTACGACTCGATCTTCGACTGGATCCTCCCCAGAACCGTCCCCCTCCACAATTACTCACCCTGACCACTCGTACCCCCCACCCGCGAGTCGGGGCTCTCAGCACACTGAGTCGCGCGTTTCAGCACACCCGTGTCGGTCTCGGCGGGG
>NZ_JIAI01000065.1 GCF_000620785.1 Actinospineispora acaciae DSM 45401
CCAGCCACAAGATCCCCGTCTACAACGACGACCCGATCCACACCCCCGCCAGGACCGAGATCTGCGGGAACTACTGCTCCAACAACATCCCGGAGAAGAACTGGGCGCCGGGTGAGGTCAAGGTCGGCGAGAAGGCCGTCGGCGACAACAACGGGCTCAGCGTGGTCACCCCGGACGGCACCGGCAAGGGCGGCACGGTCGGCTGCGACGGCGACTGCAACCTGACCAGGCCGAAGGACATGGAGCAGGCGCCCGAGCTCAAGGGCGTCCATCTCATCGAGCCGATGGTCAAGCGGGGCGAGCTGGCGACCCAGCCGGCCGTGCTCGAGTTCCGAGGCCCCGACGACCCGCACCACAAGCCCGCCGAGGTCCAGCACTGGGTCGGCCCGGACGGCAACAGGTCCCAGTGCGACTCGACCAACGGCCCCTGCCACATCGGCATGGTCTACGGCCCCGGCGGCGGGGTGGTCTGCACCGGCGCCGGCTGCGACAGCACCAACACCAAGGGCCAACACCTGGCGGGCGCCGGTTACCTGCTGTTCCCCACCGTCGACAAGGACGGCAAGATCACCGGCCACAGCGGCTACGGCTGTGAGACGTTCGGGCAGTGCACGGCCAGCGAGGGGCTGAAGAACCTAGGCACGTTGAGCCCCGGGCAGGTGCACCCGGCCTGGATGGGCGGCATCGACCCCAGCTACCTGCGGCCCGGCCAGGACACCCCGGTCGACAAGCACATCTACGAGGCCCTCGCGCCGCTCGGGATCAAACCGGGCGACCCGCTGCCCCCGCTGGACGCGGCCGGGGAGCAGCTGCTCCGGGACTACGACCATGACCACAACACGCACTTCTACGACCAGTACATGGCCGACCTGCCGGAGCTGACCACGGGCCAGAAGGACATGGCCGTCCTCAAGGTCGCCGGCGCGTGGGACACCCTGCAGGACCGCAGCCAGAAGCTCGAGACCCAGCTGCCCGGGCTGCAGAAGGCGGTGGAGGCCCAGAAGCTCTACAACGAGGGCAAGCTCAGCCAGGCCGAGCTGCAGCCGCACCTGAAGGTGATCAAGCAGGCGCTGAGCATGGACCGGGAGTACGCCAACGCCCGCGCCCTGGTCGACAGCATCAGCGGCCTCACCTACCAGCCGCGGACCAGCGAGCAGGACCAGAAGACGGGCGCCGACCCCAAGATCCTCCAACCGGGGCAGGGCGAGAGCATCCGCGACGCCGAGAAGCGGACCGCCGACACCAAGCTCCCCGAGATGGGCGTCGACGCCGCCACCGGCAAATCCCCCAAGCTCAACCAGGAGGAGCAGGCGAAGGCCAGCGCCGCGACGGTCGTAGGCGTATACCTGCCGACCCGCATCGAGGCGCTGAACCAGGAGTGGGACCAGTGGAACGCCCGCAACGAGGAGCTGAAGGCCGGCGGCGCCACCCAGGACCAGGTCGACCAGATGGACCAGTGGTCCAAGCAGCTCGGTGGCAAGCAGGAGGCCATCAAGGCCGTCCAGGGCAACATCGCGGGCCTGCAGAAGGACCTTCCCGGCAAGGTCAAGATGTCGCCCCACGATCAGCGCCTGGCAGACATGACGGCGTTCGAGGCGCGCGGGGACCCCAAGCTGGCCGAGCGGCTGCGGGCCTGGGACAAGCTGCAGACCGACGCCGAGGGCCTGGCCACCGAGATGGAGGCCCCCACCGCCAGCCAGTACCGGCAGCAGCTGGCCAAGGAGTACTACCGGCCGCTGTCCACCCTGGCCGGGCTCAACTACAACACCCTGGCCCACGACCAGGGCTCACGCGACCCGCACAGCCAGATCGGCGACATGCCGCTGCCCTCCACCGGGCACCCCGACCTCTACCTGGCGGCCCTCTCGGCCTACAACAGCACCCCGCAGAACGAGAACGCCGCGAGGAACGCCCAGCTCGCCGGGCTCCTTGACCAGGGCGGCGCGAAGGCCGACAAGGAAGGGAAGTCGCTCGCGCCCGGTGCGACCCCGGCCGACCGCCGCGCCGATCTCGCCGCCCAGGGCATCGTCGACGAGCCGGGATTGTGGCGGAAGTACTTCCAGGACCTGGGGGTCCGGGACCTCGCCGACGTCAACCAGCTCAGCGAGGAGGAGAAGAAGCAGCTCGGCGTCCCCGTCGACGCGATCGAGCAGTACAAGAAGAGCCACCCGGAAAAAGGCCCGATCACCGCGAACGGCATCTTCGTCAAGGACGACAAGGACGGCATGTACTACGCGGACTTCACCTTCACCGGGGAGTTCCTCAAGGTCGAACAGCGCTCGGGCTTCTACGAGGCCAAGGTCGGTGACCCGCCGGGGAAGAAGCCCGAGTACGAGCAGAAGATCTTCGACCGCAACGGTCATCGCTACAGCGACTTCGACGACTTCTACACGCACAACCGCATGTACAAAGAGGGCACCCAGATCTCGACGTCGAGGAACTGGAGCACGGCCCGCGCCACCACCGCGAGCGGCGACACCTACTACACCGGCGGCGGTAAGAAGCCGCCGAACTGGTGGGAGCGGAACTCCGACTGGGTGCTCGGCGTGCCCATGGTCGTCGGCGGAATCATGACCCTGCCCGCCGGCGGGTGGGCCGTGGCGGGCTTCGGGATCATGGGCGCCGCCGGTGCGGTGGGTGCCGTCGAGAAGGTCAACCACCTGCAGGAGATGTCCGACCACGGGGTGAGCATCAACCCGTTCGGCTCCGGCGACGCCGGCCGCGAGGCCCGCTCGACCTGGCTGGGCCTCGGCGGGGACCTGCTCTCGCTGGGCGCCATGGGTCCCGCGATGGGCGCCGCCAAGGCCGGCGCAACCGCGTACAAGGCCTACAAGAGCGGAGACGAGGTCCTCGCCGCCACCAGCGCGGCCGAGGCATTGAAGACCGGCTACTCGCCCGTCGCGAAGTGGGCCAACCGAGCCGCCATCGCCGACTACACCTACCTCAACATCTCGGCGACCCACGACTACCTGAACTCCGACGAGCACTCCGGATGGAAGACCCGCCAGACGGTGATGGGCTGGGCCATGCTCGGCATGCCGATGGCGTCGCATCGCGTGATGGAGCGGTTCGCGCCGGGTAAGACCCTCGGTGCGCGGATGAACGCCCTGGTCCACAGCGGCGGGACGAGCCTGACCATGCCCCCGGGCCTGACCGGCTCCGGCCTGCCCGCCCAGATCCGGGTCATCGAGGGCCAGAACGGCGAAGTGGCCTCCGTGAAGGGCGCCGAGGGCGAGGTCCGAGAGGTCCGCAACGCACCCAGCAACCAGATCCCCGAAGAGAGATCACGCGTCTTCGAGGTCAACTCCCAGGGCGAAACCCGAGAAGTCCGCA
>NZ_JIAI01000066.1 GCF_000620785.1 Actinospineispora acaciae DSM 45401
GTCAGCTTGGTGAGCTTGCCGGTCAGGTCGTCGTGGCGGGAGTGCCCGCTTTGCTGTCCGGCCGAGCCGCCGTTGCTCTTGTTGTTGGCTTGGCCGTGCTTGCCGAAGAGCTTGGACAGTCCGCCGAGCAGGTTCTGGGTGAAGTCCAGTGCCCCGCCGGTGACCTTGTCGACGATCTTGTTCAGTTGTTTTCCGTCGAGACCGGTCTGCAACGCCGCTTGGGATGTCTTGGCGGAGCCCGGTCCGTTGGTCTTGCGGTGAGTGCCGTTGGTGCTGTCGTGGTCGCGCGGACGGGCCGGTGGGCCACGGGCGGCCTGGGTAGCGGGCTTGCGGCCGGAGACCGCGGGGTTGTTCTCGGCGCAGTCCGACGTGCCGGAGCAGTCGGGCTGGTTGGTCTTGTGGGCGGCGGGCAGCGCGGGGCTGGCGCCGTTGCCGGTCTGGGTGGCGCGGTCACGGCTGCCGGGCTGGGCGGCGGTGTTCGCGTTGCCGCTGCCGGGCTCGCCGGAGGTGTTGAACTTGTGGCCGGCGCGCAGCGCGGTGGAGACCTGGTCGGTGATGCCGGACAGGCCTTGGCGGGTCTGGTCGCCGGCCTTCTTCCCGGCCACCGTGCCGACGATCCCGGAGACCAGGTCGACGACCCCGCCCATCAGCTCGTCGGCTTGCCCGCCCGATGCGGACCGACCCGACGATCCTCCGGTGGAGGCGGGCTGCGCGGCGTTGGCGCGAGGCCGGGACAGCTGCCGCAGGGCCTCGGGCTCGCTGGACTGTTGGCCGGCGGACGATCCGCGCGCGGCGGCCTTCCCGACAGTGTCGCGGGCCTTGGCGAGTGCCTGCCCGACGGTGTCGGGAACCGTTTCGTCATGGCGCGACGCGGCTTGGCCGATCGCGCCACCGCTCGAACCGCTCGAACCGCTTGAGCTCGCGCCCGAGCCGTTGCCGGACCCGCCGCCCGTCCAGAGCTGAGCGAGCCGGTCGAACAGACCCGTCAGGAAGTTCTCCGAACCCCCCGACGGTTTCTGGGACTCCGCCCGCGCCGGCGTGCTGGCCGACTGGCCGCCACCGGTCGCCCGTGGCAACGGAGCCACCTTGATGCCCGCGTACGCGGTGTCGTCCGAGGCCGGCATCGAGGCCGGGGCGGACTGACGGCTGGCGGGCTTGGACACGGGGACCGAGACGCTCGCCGACGAGGTGGCGCCCTGAGCGCCACGCGTCCAGCGCGGCGCGGGTGCCGCCGTGCCGTCGTCGGCCCCGTCGGTGTTCTGGTCGAAGAAGCCGACCAGCTCGACTGTGACGGGGCCTTCGTCGTGCGCTGCCGCGGTGTCGGCCTGAGCCGAGCCGCCGCCGCCCATGGAGATGAACGCGGCGGCCATCCACAGCATCAACGCGCCGAGCAGAACCTTGCCGAACGAGAGCGAGCCCAGCCCGCGCACGCACAGCGACACGACGGCGCGCACGCGCCGCCTGTCCACTGAGGTCGCGGAAGACACCTTTGAGAGCCTCGCTCCTGGATCGGAAGGTCTGGTGCGGCTGTCTGTCGCAGCGCACGCAACTACCTGTGTGATCGGCACCAACCGCGGCTACACGGCAACGCGGTGGAAGCGTCCTCAGTCTCCGGGCTCCGCCCTGGAGGAAGCCGAGTATCGATCTGCCTGCTGCTGGAAACTTCCCAGGTGCAGGTCTGTCCTAACGGGCGGGCGCCGCCACGGTGCACGTCACGCGGAGGCGCAGTCCTCAGGCCGTCTGGCACCAAGTCTGACCGCTCGTACAGGCCAGGCTACACAGCCGGATGAGCCGATCGCAACATCATCTGGTCCGCGCGCGATGAACCAGAGAGTTAACGCAGGGTTGCGATACCGGGTGCTCGGGTGTTTACCCTTGGGTTTCGGCCACAGTGGCCTCGGCGTCGTCCGAGGCGGAGTGGGGTAGGGGGACGTGGCGGTGCGGCTTTGGTTCGGTGGCGACCCGGTTCGCGGGGTCTCACCGTGAGACCGCCCGTCGTCGGCCTTGCCCGGCCAGCTGGGCGAGGGCGGTAGCCATGACTCGCGCACCGAGTGACGCCACGGCGGCGCCTCGGGTTTGTGCGCTGCCAGGTTGCAACGCGATCATCACCGCCTACCCGACGAACCGCCGCTACTGCGGTGTCGCGCACCGCAAGGCCGCCCGCAAGCGCCGTCGAGAGGCCATCGAAGCGGCCGCCGCCGGCGGCGAGGCCGTCGCGCCCGAACCACCCCGGAACGTCCCCGCGCCACCCCGCCCGGCCGCGGCCGCGTCGGTGAGCCCACCCGCTCCGGCTGCGCCCGGGCCCGAGGCCGGGTTGGAGCCTCGGTTCACCGACCCGGACTCGCCGGTGACCCGCCACGGCTTCCGGCGGCTGGTCCCGGAGCCGGAAAGTCGCTGGTACCAGCGGTCGGCCAGGCCTCATGGCCGCCGGCGGCGGGCCTGGCGCGCGCGCAGCGAACCGAAGCTGTGGATGCCCGACGGCGACGCCCCGCCGGGCACGGACTGGGAACCTCAGCCGGCGGCGCCGCAACAGCCGCGTTGGCCGCTGCCGGTTTTCCAGCCGCCCGCCGCACCCGAACCACCATCCCGATCGACCACTAAGTCGGTAACACCAGCACCATCAGAATCAGACGTAACACCAGTCACAGAGGCGAGTGCTCCTGCGGTCGAGCCCGCACCCCCCGTCGAGCGCACCGCGCCCCCCGCGGCGACGGCCGCACCGCTACCCCCAGCGCCACCCGCGCCGGCCGCACCGCCACCTCCGCCGGCACCGCCGGCCGCACCGCCACCCCCGCCGGCGCCGCCGCCCGTACCGCCCGCGCCGCCCCCTGTGGCCGCCGCCCCGCCCGGGGAGCCGCCCACGGTGCCCATCCCCGTTGACCGGCCGAGTGCCGGGCCGTCGGGGTTGGCCGCGGCGTCGGAGTCCACCGCTCGTGCGTTGCGTTCGGGGTTTGCCTGGTCGGTGTCCGCGGCGTCGGGGTTGGCGGGGCGTACCGGGGCGGCCGCGCGTGCCGCTGCTACCGGCGTGGCCTCGGCGTTGTCGAAGTCGGGCGGTCAGGGCAAGCCGTCCAGCGCGTCGCGGCCCACCACGTCGCGGTCCAGCGCGTCGCGGGCGGCCACCAGGCCGGCGCGGCCCCAGCGGGCTGTGCGGCCGGGCGGTCTGGGCGCCCCGGTGGGCAGTGGTGAGGTCGCTGTCGAGGCGCT
>NZ_JIAI01000067.1 GCF_000620785.1 Actinospineispora acaciae DSM 45401
TCGGCGGTGAGGGTGCATTTCGAGGTCGCCGGGCGCGATGGGGCGGTGGTGGCGTCCGGGAGCCAGGTCACCGGTATCGCGGATGCGGGGAGTTGGACGAACCTCAGCGAGGTCAAGCGGCTGTTGCGCGCGGGTGAGGTGGCGGCCGGGCCGGGGAAGCGGCTGGCCATCTGGGTGGAGCGAGATCCTCCCGAGCGGTTGGCCGACGGTAGGTGCGGCAGCTCGCGAGCCGGCCCAGCTCACACGATGTCGCCGCGGAGTGGGTACTGCCAGTCGAAGGTGGCGAACAGGGAGAAGTGACCGGTCTCCTTGAGACGGTCGTACACCCGCTCCATGCTCCGCTGGGCCTTCTCGACTGACCTGTTCAACGGCCTGAACTCGACGGTGTACGGGTGCTTGCTGAACGGCATGTCACCGGTGTCGTCGTCCGGATCATGACGGTCGTCGGGGAATAGCTCGATGGCGACATCGTCGTCGATGATCCCAACATATGCCCGGCCCTCGTAGATGTCGGGCCCATGTCTCAGCTCGACTCCGGCGGCGCGAGCAACCTCGATCACGACCTGGATCCTGTTCATCTCCTCGATGGGCCGGAGGAGGATCTCGACCTCAGTGGACATCGGGTACTCCCTCGATGACCGGGATGCCTGCTCCACGTGCTCAGGCGTGCGGCGCCGGCCTGCTACTCCGCTGAGGCGAGTGCTCGTGGAGGTCACGCACCTGGACGAGTCTCCACGATGTCGCTGCGGAGCACATACTGCCCGTCGTAGGTGGCGAACAGGGAGAAGAGGCCGGTCTCCTTGAGGCGGTCATACACCGGCTCCATGAGCCGCTGAGCCTGTTCGATCGTGGCAAGAGCGGCATCGAACGGCCTGAAATCCAGCTCGTAGGGGTGACTGCTGAAGGGCATGCCGACGTCATCGACCAGGTAGTCGACCTCCACGAAGAGCTCGATCTTGACCCCTTGGTCGATGACCCCGACGTGCGCCATGCCTTCGTAGATGTCCGGCCCATGCCTGAGCTCGACTCCGGCGGCACGAGCAACCTCGCTCACGACCTGGGCCCTGTTCATCTCCACGATCGGCCGGAGGAAGACGGCGATCTCAGTGGACATCAGGTGCTCCTTGGCGACCGGGTTGCCCTACGCGTTCACTTGTCCCAGACGACCTTCTTGCCATCGCTCAACCAGACCTCAAGGTGCTCAAAATTACCCTTACGGTGACCTCTCACCACCGAGCGGATGCCTTTCTTTGCCTCCTCTTTCGTGATGCTGGGGTTGCCCCTGGCGTCAACGATTATAGATGGCGCTTGGATTTTGCCACCCTTGCCGGATCTTCCGATCGTGCTCGATACGGTCTTGCCGCTAGCGTTGGGGTTATTCCGATTGGTCGTCTTAATCTCGACGGGCTTGCCGTCGACCAGGAAGTCAGGCGTCTTGACACCATCTTCTTCCGCCTCCTTCAACTTCTTGACGTCATGCCGCTGGTCGGACAGCGTCTCGGCGGCCCGCCTCTCGTCGGCCGATAACTTGGCCTCCGACTCGTCGATGGTGCCGCGCTTGTCCGGGTTCGGCGGGTTGTTGCCGTCGCCGTTGATGAACGCGCCCCGGTTGCGGTCGCCGTTGATGGCGGCGCCGGTGCTGTCATCGCCGTTGATGAGGAGGCCTCGGCTGCGGTCGCCGTTGATGAAGGCGCCGGTGCTGTCGTTGCCCCGGATGAAGGCGCCGTCGTTCCGGTCGCCGCCGACGATGAACGCGCCGTTGCTGTCGTTGCTCCGGATGATGCCGAAGCCTTCGTCGCGGTTTCCGTCGATGGCGGCGCCGGTGCTGTCATCACCTTGGATGAGGGCACCCTTGCTTCGATCTCCACGAATGAAGGCGCCTTCGCTTTGGTCGCCGTCGATGTAGGCGCCCTTACTCTGATCGCCGTGGATGAAGGCACCGGTGCTGCCGTTGCCGTCAATGAAGGCGCCATTGCTGTCGTCGCCGCCGATGACGGCACCGCTGCTGTCGTTGCCGCCGATGACGGCGCCGTTGCTGCGGTTCCCCCTGATCACGGTGCCTTTGCTGCGGTTGCCGTCGATCAGGAAGCCGTCGTTGCCGTAGCCGGAGCAGAGCACGCAGAAGTGTCCGGCGTTGTCGCCGACGTGGTTGTCGCCGTCGTTGCCGTTGCCTTTGTTGTTGTTGCCTTGGTTCCAGCTGCCCTCGTTGTAGTTGCCCTCGTTGTCGCTGCCGGAGTTGTGGTCTCCCTTGTTCCGGTCGCCGGAGTTGTTGTTGCCGACGTTGTCTCTGCCCCGGTTGCCGTTGCCCTGGTTACCGTTGCCGATGTTGTCCGAGCCGACGTTCCAGTCGCCCACGTTCCGATCGCCGTGGTTGAAGTTGCCCCGGTTGTCGTCGCCCTCGTTGGAGTTGCCGTGGTTGCGGTGGCCGGTGTTGCCGTCGCCTTCGTTGTCGTCGCCGTCGTTTCCTACGCCTTTGTTGCGCTGGCCAAGGTTCGGTACGAACGTCGTCGTGCCGTCGGGACCAGTCACCGTGAAGCCAACTCGCTTGCCGTTCTTGAAGACCGGCGTCGGCTTCGCGCCCTCGCCTCCGGAGGGTTGGTCGCCCGGACCCAGCTGAGTCTTGTGGCTGGCCAGCTTGATCGGACGCTCTACCTCACCCTGAGAAGGGGCTGCGCCGGCCGGTGGCGCCCGCTCTTGGCCCGGCAATGTCTTCGGGTTGCTCACGGCCTGCTGGGTCTGGTCGTTGGCCAGCTGCGTGTCGGTCCTGACACGGCCCGGCCTGGTGTTCGGGTCGACGGCCGGGCCGGGCCCGTGGCCGTTGCCGCTTTGGCCGCCGCCCATGGTGGACGGGGCGCCGCCGGATCCGGGAGCTGGTGCCGGGGTGGTGGCCGGGGCGGGTTGGCCGTCACATCCGCCCTGGCCGCAGGGCTGTTTCTGGGTGCCTCGGTCGCCGATGTTGTTCGGTGCGGTGCCGGTGTTGCCGTCGCCGTTGGCTCGGCCGGGGAGTTTGAGGGCCAGCTTGGCGCAGTCTCCGCCTGAGCAGGTGGGCGTTCCGTCGGTCGGGGCGTTGGTACGGCCCACGGCTTGGACGTCGCCGCCGCGCGCCGGTGGGGCTCGGTCTTGGGTTGTCGACCGCTCGGCGG
>NZ_JIAI01000068.1 GCF_000620785.1 Actinospineispora acaciae DSM 45401
CCCCGGTTCCCGCTCCCGACGTTCGAGTTGCCGACGTTGAACGACCCGACGTTCGAGCTACCCAGGTTGCCGTCACCCCGGTTGAACGAACCCCGGTTCCCACTGCCGACGTTCGAGCTCCCGACGTTGCCGTTGCCGACGTTCGAGTTCCCGACGTTGTGGTCGCCGACGTTGCGGAAGCCGGTGTTGTGGTCGCCGGTGTTGGCGTCGCCGTGGTTGCCGACGCCGGCGTTCGACCAGTTGTGGGAGCCGCCGGAGCAGCCTCGGCCGCAGTCGGTCAGGCGGGCGTCGGAGCCGGAGTTGCTGGTGGGGCCGCGGGTGGGCTGGTCGGCGCGGGGGGCTTTGGTGACGGCGTCGTAGACGACGTAGTCGGGGGCGGTGGAGGCGGCGGAGTGCGAGGGGGCCTGGCAGCCGCCGCCGGAGACGTGGCAGCCGGCGGTCGCGTCGGAGCCGGTGCGCCGGGGGGACACGGCGGTGTCCAGGGCGGTGGTCTCGCTGCGGGTGTCGGCCGAGCAGCGGCCGCCGCCGGAGGGGCAGCTCGCGGTGCCGGAGGCGTGCGAGACGCTGACCGGCTCGCCGGCGGCGGTGCGAGTGCGAGTGCGGGTACGGGCGGTCGGGGCCGCCGTGTCGGTCGCGCTGGCCGCGATCTTGTCGGCCGGCGTGGTGGCGCGGTTGGTGACGTCGGTGCGGGCTCGGCTGGTGCAGCCCGAGCCGCCGGACGCGGAGCAGGTGTTGGCGCCGGTGCTGTCGCGCAACGGCACGTCGCCGGACGCGGCGCCGCTGGTGTTGCTGGTGGCGCCGCCGGAGCAGTCGGGGCCGGCGCAGTCGAGCTGGCCGCTGGCCTGGCTGGAGGCGGACACATCGCGCGGTGGACCCCGAGGACGGGCCTGCGACCAGGCCGGGGAGCCGGGCGCACCCGCGCCGGCGTCACCGTTCCCGGCGCGCCAGGCGGACGGACGCCCCGAGCCGTCGTGGTCGGCCAGGCCGGCCCAGTGCCCGCCGCCGGCGCCCGACCCGCCGGGCACGCCGCCGGCCAGCCAGGACTCGCCGCCGCCGCGACCGGGCGCCAGCGGCATCCCGCCCGGGAACGAACCCGAGCCCGAGCCGCCGGCCTGCTCCGCGCACACCGACGCGACACAACCGCCGCCGCGAGCGCCCGAACCCCGACCGCCCCGAGCCGCCTTGCCCGGAAGCAGGCCGAGGCGGTCGTCGGCGCGGGACTGCGACCGGCTCGCGCAGCTCCCGTTGCCGGAGACCGAGCAGGAGTTCTCGCCGCTGGTCCGCCGGGTCGCGCCGGGCTTGCCGGGCTCGGTGGAAGCGGAGGTGACCTCGCCGGCGGTGCTGGCATAGCTGGTGCCGCCACAACCGGCCCGCCCGGCGCAGTCCACCCCGGCGCTGGCGGTGCCCCCGGCGCGGGCGTCGCCGTCGAAGGTGCTCGACGCCAGGCGCGGCGCGCCGGTCCACGGGTCGGTGCCCAGCCGGGTTCGGGTGGCCAGCGGGTTGCCGGCGTAGGCGCCGCTCTCGGCGTGGCACGGCCCGCCGGTCGCGGCGCAGCCCGAGGTGGTCTCGCCGTGGCGCAGCGCTCCGGTGCCGCTGGCCGCGTCCGCGCTGGTGCGGGTCGACCCGACGCCGGAGCAGCCGGCGCCCGCGCAGTCCACCCGGACCCCGGCCTGGGCGCGCGCCTCCGAACCGGAAGCGGAGCCCGTGACCGAGCTGTACGCCGAACACCCCGAGCTCGAAGCGCACGTCGAGTCCGCCGCCGCGCTCCGCTCCCGCGCCCCGCCGGTGCTGTGGGTGGTGCAGCCGCCGCCGGTCGCGGAGCAGTCCGCCCCCGCCGAGCCGCCGACGTCCGAGCCCGTGCTCAGCGAGCAGCTGCCCGTGCACGAGCCCGAGCTCGCCCCCGCCGCCGGCTTCTCCTCCGCAGCGGTCGCGCCCACCGCGTACACGTCCCGCCCGCCGCTCCCCCGGCTGCCGCTGCTCGCCCCGCACCCGCCGGCGCTCGAACAGTCGGCCGCCGCGCGGGCCCGGTTGGCGTAGCTGCCGGCCTGGCAGTCCCCGGCCGGGCAGGACGAGCTGGCGGTGTTGCCGCCCCGGGTGGCCGTGGTCCGGCAGCCGCCGTCGACCCCGCAGCTCCCGGACGCCGACGACTCGCCCGAGCCCGCCGAGCTCGAACAGCCCGACACCCCGGACAGCCCCATGCACCGCTGGCCCTCGCGCTCGCCCGTCCGAGGGTTGGTCGCCACCGAGGAGCATTCGCTGAACGCCCCGCTGGACCCGCACGACGACCCGGACGCCGCCCGGTCCCCCAGCGCGGCCGACTGCTCCGGCCCGGCCCGGCCGGTGGCCGCGCGCAGCTCCTCGGTCTGGGCGTAGACGCGCTCGCGCAGCCGTTCCTGCCGGGCGGCCTGGGAGCGGTAGATCCCGGTGTCGATCGCGGTCCCGACGTACTCGCCAACATCGAGCCGACCCGCTTGGAGCTCGGAGTCGAGCTTCGCCTGCCGCGTGTCCAGGTTCTTCTTGCTCGCGTCCAGCTTGGCCTGGTTGCTCTCCAGCCGCTGATGCCCGCTGATCACGTCGTCGATCAGCTCGTTGCGCTCCGGGGAGAGCGTGGCGGCCTGGGAGTCGACCTTCTTGGAAAGCTCTTGGTGTTCCTTGACGTGCTGGTCATAGGTCGCCTGGGCCAGCTTGCCGTCCGCGACCTGCTTCTTCTCGTCCGCGAGCTTCTTCTCGCCCTTGATGACGTCCAACCGGCCGTTGAGCACCGCGTCGGTGTTCTTCGGCGAGTCGTCATAGGAGTAGGAGTCACGGTAGGAGTCCCGGTAGGAGTCGCGGTAGCGCCCGGGAGGACCCCGCGACCCCAGCCCGGACCACTCCTCGGACGTCAACCCGCCCGAACGCTCACCGATCGCCTTCAGGGCACGCCCGCCCAGCACGTCGGACACGATCCGCCCGGCCAGCGCCT
>NZ_JIAI01000069.1 GCF_000620785.1 Actinospineispora acaciae DSM 45401
CTTCGCCGTCAGCCTGCTCATCGGCGTCCTCGCCGGCGGCTACCCCGCCAACCGCGCCGCACGCCTCACACCCATCAACGCCCTGCGCTTCGAGTAAGCGCGGCCATCGACCGACGGAACCAGGTGTTAACCATCTGGTAGGTACCGATCAACTTCCGCGATGCCGCGTGGAGCGTTCGGCTGTTTAGCGTGACGTCGGTAAGCGATCAGACCTGCTGCCCCCGGGCACTGGGTGCTGCGTCACTGCGTGAAATGGACCGTGGCGACGCCGACCGCTCGCCAGCGCCTTGCGCCTGGACAGTCGCCAGGTCCACAGGCGGATCGAGACTTGGTTTCTCCCTGGTCAGATGGCCAGGAACTGAGGGTGTTCCTCCGCGTGACGGGTTACCGCGGTTGGTGCCGATCACTGCGACAGCTCCAGTTGGTTCCGGTGCGGGTGCCGCGCCACATCGTGTGATCGAGGAGTCGAGACCCAGATGTCTTCCGTGGCCTTCGCTGGCGGGCGGCGCGTGCGCGCCGTCGTGTCGGCGATGGCGCGCGGGGTGACGCCCGCGGTCTCGTCGATCTCATTCGGCACGGTGCTGGTCGGCGCCCTCATGGTGTGGATGGCCGCCGCGCTCTTCTCGATGGACCTCGACTCGGCGCGGACCGGTATGGCCGGCGCGGTGGTCGTTGAAACCCCGGTCGGGTTGGCGGGCTTCGCCGGCGAGGACTTCGACGGGACCGATGACACTTCGGGAGTGCGGCCCCGACCGCGCTGGACGCGCCTGGGTGGCGCCCAGTCCTCCGCGAGCGGATCGCTTCCGGTGTCCACTACGCACCGTGCTGGCCGCCAGGCCACGCCGAGCGCGGACATCGGGTATGCCGACCCCGAGATGGCTCCGGTGCCATGGGCGACCGGCACCGGCCACGGGGCGGCCGCTCGGACGGCGGGCGCGACGTCCAGCACGCAGACGACCCCGTCGAGCGAGCGGGCATCGTCTCAGGGGCAGGCCGACCCGATGGCCGACGCGTTGACCGGTCTGTTCGACCGGCTGGCGCGAGCATGGTCGGGCGGCGGGAGTTCGGTCGGCACAAGCTCGAAGAGCCTCAGCTCCGGAAGCGGCTCGGTGGCCCCGTCAATGTCCAGACGGGACCAGCGGGCGCGTGGCGCGGCCGAGGCCGTCGACTCCGCGCAGTCGCAGCCCCGGGGCGTTCCCACCGTCAAGCCCGCCGCGTCCCGGGGATCGACCCAGCCGGCAGCCGGCCAGCGGCCCGGTGGGGCGGGCCGCGCGAGGGCCGGCGAGTCGATGGGCGGGGTTGTCGACCTGGTGTCGGGAATCGTGGGCACCATTGCCGGCAAGAAGGCCGGCGCCCAGACCCGCCAGGGCTTGAGTGGCATCGCCGACCAGGTCTCGTCCGCGCTGCGCGCCGGACACCGGATCAACACCTCCAGCGGCGCCAGCGACACCGGCACCGGCGGCATCAGCGCCGCCGCGCAACCCGGCACCCGCGAACGCGCCACCCACACCAACACCGGCGGCCCCGCACTGGCCGCCGGCGGCCACTCCCACCAGCCCGACTGCGCCGGCGAGTCCAGCTGCGCCGAGATCGCCTCGCTGCCGTCCGGGCGCAAACCCACCACCCAGGCAGCCCGAGGCCCGCCGGCCGGCCCGTCCCGGGCGGCGTTGCAGACCAAGATCGACGGCACACAACTGAACGAGATCGTCGACGGGGCGATGGACCTCACCGAGGGCTTGCTCGGTGGCCTGGCCAAGCTCGTCGACGGCGGCAAGGGCGGTAAGAACGGCGGCACGGGTGCTCGCGGCGAGCTGGCCGACTCCATCCGGGAAACGACGAACAAGTTCGTCTCCGACCTGCTCGAGCTGGTCGGCACGTCGTCCGGCGGCGGCCAGCGTGGTCAGAACGCGCGGTCGGGGCAGTCCTTCGACGAGGGCGCGGGCGGGTTCGTGGGTGGGGTTCGGCGCGGTTCGGCGGGCCAGGTTGAGCAGGTGTTGTCCGGGGTGACGGACATGGTGTCCGGTCTGGTGACCGTGGTGGCCGGCAAGAAGGCCGGTGCGCGGGCTCGGCAGGCGTTGACCTCGGCCGCCGATGACGTGCTGGCCGCGTTGCGAGCGGCCGAGGACCGGCGCACCGGTGGGCAGGGCATGACCGGCTCCGGCGGCGGAGGCCAGAACGGTGGCGGGCAGGACACCGGGTGGGCGCTGAACAACGACGGCCAGTTCGCCGGTACGGAATGCCAAGGCGATGCCGAGTGCGCCCTGACCAACGGGACGCTGAAGACCCGCCAGCCGGGGTCGCTGGGCGGGCGGGCGCCGCCGGAGCTGCTGCCCGACCCGTCCAACCCCGACCGCCCCTACCGACTGGCCTCCTGGCGAGGCGACAACTCCAACGGTGTGAACCAGGCGCTCAACGACCGGCTCGCGGCGATCGTGGCCGACAAGGCCGTCAGGGACGCCAAGACCGAACTAGACGCCAAGAAGATCACCCAGCCCGCCTACGACGAGAAGGTCTCCGCCCAGAAGGCGCTGGCGACCAAGGCCGACCAGTCGATGGGCCAGCTCGACCCCGACGACAGCAAACTGATCAACGACACCATCACCGGCCACCAAAACCTCGCCACCGCCAAACGCCAACTCGACGAGGCCCACCAACAACTCGACGCCAAGAAGATCAGCCAGGCCGACTACGACAAGCAGGCCGCCGCCTACAACACCCAACGCCGCCAGGTCGACGAGCTCACCGCACGACTACACGACACCACCGGCCACAACTCCGCCGACTGGGCC
>NZ_JIAI01000070.1 GCF_000620785.1 Actinospineispora acaciae DSM 45401
TCGGCGCGCAGGGGGCGGGCGCCGGCGGCCACGGCGGGCATGACGGGCTCCAGCTCGGCGCGGGCGACGTCGCCGGGTACGCCGTCGGCGACCGGACCGCCCTGGCCGCCGGCCACGATGGCCCGCACCTGGTCCTTGGTCAGCCGGGTGATGCGGGCGATGGTCCGTACGGACAGGCCGTGCTCGGCGGCCCGGCGCACCGCGTCGCCCAGCGCGGCGTTGCGGGCCGAGGTGGCCTGGGCGCGCTCGGCCGGGGTGGGATCCTGCGCGAGCACCTCCAGGTACTGGTCGTTCAACGCGGCGACCAGGGTGCGCAGCTGGTTGGTCAGGGCCCGCTTGTAGTCGCGGGACATGTACCGGCCGGACGGCGCGGCCGGGGGAGCTGCCGGGGGAGCGGGTGTCACCGCGGCGGCGGGGCCGGGCAGCGCGACCTGCGGCCCGGTGTTGACGTCGATCACGACGGCCGTCTTGTTGCCGCTGCCCTCGGTCAGCACGTTGTCGATCACGCCGTCGGCGGCGTCCGCCGGGGTGGCGGCGGCGGTGACGATCCCGCCGAGGTTGTTGGCGTCGGGGTAGAAGTCGTGCAGCTCGTCGGTGGTCAGCACGATCCGGACCCGGCCGTCGACCTGGCGGGTCTCGGTCGCGGCGGTGTGCGCGGGGCCGCCGCCGATCCAGCGGGTGATGATCTGGCGGGGCTGGTTGTCCGGGCCGGCCTCGGCGGTGTGGATCGTGCCCAGGGTGTGGTCCTCGGTGACCTGCTCGGTGCTGGTGGCATCGACGGTGTAGCCGCGGCTGTCGCCGACCCAGATGAACGTGGCCTGGCTGCTGTGCGGGCCGGTCGGGGTGATCACGACCAGGGTGAAGGTGGTGATCTGGTTGGTCTCGGGGGTGGAGGCGGCCTCGGCGGCGGCCTCGGCGGCATCGAAGGCCAGCCGGGCCAGCCGCTCGCCGCTGATGGACGGTTCGGCGGCCAATGCCTGCCGGGCCGCGTTCATGGCGGCGTCGACCGCCTGCTGAGAGGCCGGTGTCTGCACGTCGGGGTGGCCCTGCTGGTCGGCGACCGCCGCGACGACCCGCCCGTTGGCGGCGCGGATCGCGGCCATCGCGTCGAAGTTGCGGTTGGTCGGGTGCCCGGCGTCGCTGCGCCCGGCCACCGAGGGCAGCTCGAACCCGACGCGCTCCTGGCTGTCGTCGGGCTTGGCGCCGGTGGGCACCGGCGCGCCGGTGCTGAGCTCGCCGGCCGGGCCGGTCTGGACGTCCAGCTGCACCGGGTGGCGGTTCGCGGGCTGGTCCAGCGGCTTGATCGGGCTGCCGGTGTAGTCGGCGAAGGTGCTCTGGCGTGCGGAGTTCTGCTCGATCACGGCCTTCAGCCGCTGTTCCAGCCGGCCCAGGTGCGCCACCCGCAACCGCAGCACGACCAGCGCCACGAAGTGGCGGGTCCGCGCCGGGTTGAACCGCTCCAGCCCGCTGTGCCTGTCCAGCGTAGCCCGGCGGCTCACGATCCTGCGGCCGAGCTTGCCGACCTTCGTCGCGACCTTCGCCCGCTGGTCACGCTGGGCTTCGATGGTGTCGTGGAGCTGGCGGAACCCGCGTCCGTGCAGCTTGTCGTGGTAGGCCCGCTGGCGCTTGGCCAGCTTGCCCGTGAGCTTGCCCGCGATCGCGCGCAGCCACCTCGGGGACAGCTGGGACAGCTTGTCGCCCATCAGCGGGCCGAGGTCGTTGACCATGTTGACGGTGCGCTCGACGCCGAAGTCGTCGACGTAGGTCATCGTCTGCAGCGAGCCCCGCCACTCGGCGACGTTGGGCAGCTGGACCTCCGCGTGCGGCGCCGGGCGCGGCCCGACCCCGATGCCGTACTGGATCTGGCTGATGAAGTTCCAGGGCTTGGCGTTGTACGGCATCACGTCGAGCACCCGCAGCCAGCGCCACAACCGCAGCGGCAGGTTGAACCGCCGCCAGCCCACCAGGACCGGCGTCTTGCCCTTGTCCTCCAGCTTCTTGCCGGCCACCACGAACACCAGCACGAACACGTCGATCCGGACCCCGCCGACATAGATCTGGATCGGCCCCCGGACCAGCGGGAACGGGCCGACGATCCGGTTCTTCTTCGTCTGGTCCGGGTCCTGGTTGAGCTGCGTGTTGTCCAGCACGGTGCCGGCCCACCCCAGGAAGCCGACGCTGGGCTTGAACGCGATCACGATGTGCTGCCCGATGGGGACCTCCGGGCCGTCGGCCACCAGGAGCAGCCCCAACACCGGCGGTGCGGGCTCGGGCGAGCCGGTCGCGGTGAACGCCCGGTTGATCTTCACCCGGCCGGCGAACCGCCATACGCGCACCAGCCACGCGCGCAGCCCGCGTGGCCACGCCCGGATGCCCGAGGGGGCCAACCCGGCCTGCTTGGTGGCCAGCCAGTCGTTCTTCTCCTTCTTCCACTCCGCGCGGGCGTGCGCGAACGTCCACTTGATGTGCAGCAGCTGGGTGGTCCCCAACCAGTGCATGACCCGGCCCAGCACCGGAACCTGCTGCAGGTAGCTCTGCAGGGCGGTCGGGTAGATCCGCTGCTCGGCCTTCCACTTGGCGTTCCAGGACCGCTTCCAGGCCTGCACCCAGATCACCGTGCCGACGGCCGCGCCGGCTATGGCCACCGGCCCGGAGGCGGTGAACGCGGCGGCGACGCCGGCGGCGAGGCCGAGCGGGCCGATGAACCGCACGGCGGCGCGGACCAGCACGCCGGGCGCCCGTGGCTGTTTCGGGGTGGCCCAGCGGCGGGGGG
>NZ_JIAI01000071.1 GCF_000620785.1 Actinospineispora acaciae DSM 45401
GCGAGGACCAGCAGGAGCAGCCCGAGGAGCCGGTGACGCACCGGCCTCGGCCCGGCAACGCCTCCCACGGATCCGGCGCGCGCGGCAGCGAGAACGTCGACGAGGCCCTCGGCGGGGTCGTCGACCTGGTCTCCGGGTTGGTGACCAGCCTGGCCGGCAAGAAGGCCGGCGCGCAGGCCCGCCAAACCCTGACCGGGCTGGCCGACGAGGTGTCCCAGGCGATCGCCGCCGCCGGCCGCAACGGCCTGGACTCGAGGGGCCGGGGCATGGGCGACTCGAACACCTCCACCCCGGTCGGCTCCGGCCACCACGGCGGCTCACCCGCGCTTCCCCCGGACGAGGGCTCGGGTCCGATCACCTGCCAGGCCATCGGCGTCTGCCCGGCCCCGAGCCAGCCGACCCAGCAGCACGCAGGCGCCCCTCAGGCCCGAGGCCCACCGGCCCCCGAGCCCACCCAAACTCCGCCCCCCGTCAAGAAGACACCGCTCCCCGCCGGCATCACCCCAGCCCAGGCCACCAACGCCGAGACGATCGCCAAGGTCGGCCAGCAGATGGGCATCCCCCGCCGAGGCATCCAAGTAGCCCTCGCCGCCGCGTTCCAAGAGTCCGGACTGCGCAACCTCAACCACGGCGACCGTGACTCCCTCGGCCTGTTCCAGCAGCGGCCCTCCCAGGGCTGGGGAACCAAGGCCCAGGTCACCGACCCAGTCCACGCGGCCACCGAGTTCTTCAACAACCTCAAGAAGGTCTCCGGCTGGGAAGCCAAGCCGCTCACCCAGGCCGCCCAGGCCGTGCAGCGCTCCGCGTCCCCCAACGCCTACGCCAAGTGGGAGGGCAAGGCCGCCGAGCTCCTCGACCACGTGATCGGCACCATCGCGCCCCCACAGCCGGCGCCCCAAGCCCCGGCCGGCCGGCCCAGCACCGACGATTCGACCAACACCACGCTGGCCGCCCTCCGACGCCCCGCCTCCCAGGGCCACGACGACCTGTCCGGCTCGATCCGTGAGCTGACCAACAACTTCGTGTCCAGCCTGCTCAAGCTGGTCGGCTCGAACCAGCAGCGCCCGCCGATGACCCCGAACCAGGCGATGGGCCGCTTCGTCGACACCGCCTCCGACATCGTCACCGACGTCGCCGGTGACAAGGTCGGCCGCCGCACCCACCAGGCCCTGTCCACGCTCGGCCGGCAACTGCTCGGCGGCCAGGGCAACCACCGCACCAACCCCGGCGACGACCCGACCGACTCGATCCAGCGGGCGACGAAGAAGTTCATCTCCCAGCTGACCAAGCTGGTCGGCTCCGGCTCCCCGAAGCGGCCCGACCAGGACAACCGGCGCGGAAACGGCGGCCTGATCGGCTCGATCTTCGACATGGCCGGCGGCATCCTCGGCTCGGTGTCCTCGATGCTCGGCAAAGCGCTCGGCGGCGGCTCCGGCCAGCACCAGGCCGCCACCGAGCGCCCCGGCTCCAACACCGGCGGCGGCCGCGACGACGACCTGTCCGGCTCGATCCGTGAGCTGACCAACAACTTCGTCCAGAACCTGCTCAAGCTGGTCGGCTCCGGCTCGAACCAACAGCGCCCGCCGATGACCCCCGACCAGGCGATGGGCCGATACGTCGACACCGCCTCCGACATCGTCACCGACGTCGCCGGCGACAAGGCCGGCCGCCGCACCCACCAAGCCCTGTCCACGCTCGGCCAACAACTGATCGGAGGCGGCCGCACCAACGGACGCGACGACTCCATCCAGGAGGCGACCAGCAACTTCGTCTCCGACCTGCTCGACCGGCTCGGCGTTGCTCGACACGATGGGGGGTCGAGCCGCGCCGGGCAGTCGAACCGCCAGGCCGACGACGCCGACGAGTCCGACGAATCCATGGCCGCCGCCGGCGGCCGGGGGATCCGGCGCGGCTCACCGGGTCAGGTCGAGCAGGTCCTGTCCGGGGTGACCGACATGGTGTCCGGCCTGGTCACCACCCTGGCCGGCAAGAAGGCCGGCGCGCAGGCCCGCCAAACCCTGACCGCCGCCGCCAACGATGTGCTCGCCGCCCTGCAGGCCGCCCGCGACCCCCGCACCGGCGGCCGCAACGACCAGGGCATGTCCGGCACCAACGGCGGCCAAGGCGGCCAGAACGGCGGCGGCCAGAACAACGGATGGGCGCTGGACGACACCGGCGGCCAGTTCGCCGGCACCGAGTGCCAGAGCGACGCCGAGTGCGCGCTGGCCGGCGGCAGCCTCAAGACCCGCCAGCCGGGCTCCCTGGGCTCACGGGCACCGCCGGAGCTGCTGCCCGACCCGAACAACTCCAACCGCCCGTACCGGCTGGCCTCCTGGTGGAACAACAACGACGCCGGCGTCAGCCAGGCGCTCAACGACCGGCTCGCGGTGATCAAGGGCCAGAAGAGCCTGGACGACGCCAAGGCCCAGCTGGGCGCCAAGAAGATCACCCAGGCCGCCTACGACCAGCAGGCCGCCGCC
>NZ_JIAI01000072.1 GCF_000620785.1 Actinospineispora acaciae DSM 45401
GCTCCGGGTGAGCGCGCTACAGGGAACCATGGCGTGGCTGCTGCTCACCCAAGGACGTTTTGAGGAGTCCTACCGGTTGGCGTCCAGCGCCGCCGACGCCACCGCCCCGGAGCACCGGGCCGACATACCTCGCATGGCGCTGTGCGGCTCCCTGCTGCTCTCCTCCGCCAACGCCGCCGGCCGCGACGGAGACCGGGGCAAAGCGGGCCACCTGCTGAGTGAGGCCCGCGACATTGCACGTCACACCGGATATCGCACCGACTACGAGTGCGCCTTCGGTCCGGACCAGGTGACCATGCAGACGGTCGACGTGCATGTTGTGACCGAGGCGTACACGTCGGCTCTAGAAACCGCTAAGTCGATGCCGCGTGACACCCCGCTGCCGTTGAACGCCCGCGCCCGGCACCTGCAAGACCGGGCGCTGGCGCACGTCCGGCTCGGCCACGATCAACAGGCCGAAGATGCCCTGTGGGCAATGAGCGCCCTCGCGCCTGACGTATGGCTTCGGAACAACGCGCCGTCGAAGATGTTGGTCAACGAGTTGCGGACTCGGGAACGGCGGGCGCGCAGTGCGTCCCGGTTGAGCGCCTTGGCTCGGAAGTTCGGCCTAGCAAGCTAGCCGCGCTTGTTATCTCGCTGGTAGGACACCATGTCCCGGTAGGACGCCATGTCCTACCGTTGTTGGATTCTTCGCCAATAGCGTCACACCGTGATCGACTACGGGAGCGGAGCAGGCTGCAACGACTACGGAGTGGCACTATGCCTGACCCCTGATCGCGCTGCCGCGGCCGGGCCGATGGGCGTGCGACGGTTGAGGCAAATGGGGCCGGACGCTACCGAACTCGGCGAGAAGGGTGGTGGTCGGGGAGGCGACCCCGATGACTGACGAGCAAACAAGCGATCATCGCTAGCGCTGCTGCGGTCTACTGGGGCGTAGAGTTTGCCCTGTTAGCGACCCCCGCTCGCCTGGTCCGCGAGCGAGGGTCGGAACGCCGAGGTGAAGGCTCGGACATGGAACAGGCTACCAATTCCGCGCACCCTGAAACTCGTCGGCGCACAAGGTGCCCGGCATGAGCAAGCGCGCGAAAAACGTCACGCCGAAAGACATCCTCACCGGGCGCAACGCTCGGAAGATCCGACGCCGCCGAGGCTTGTCACTCCAGACCGTGGCCGACCTCGTCGGCGTGCACAAGTCCGTGCTCTCACGCCTCGAAACGGGCCACCGCCCGTTCACGCAGCGCGGGATACTCGAAGACCTGGGCGTCGCCCTCACATGCTCGGTGGCCGACCTGACCGGGCAGCGTGAGATGGCCGCACGCGACCCACAGACCGCGCTTGCCGTCGAAGCGATACCCGAGGTCGCCGCGGCGCTGTACGACTCCGGCCTGAACGACGCCCCGGACGTACCCGTCCGCCCCATCGACGAACTGGTCTCCGCCGCCGCGAAGGTACTGGCCCTCAGCGACGACGTTCAGCTCCACCTCGCGGGCCGGGACCTGGGCGCCCTCCTCACCGAGCTACACGTCCACGCCGTCGCCGGCAACGGCGACACCAAGCGCGCCGCGCTCGCCGCGCTTGTCGAAGCGTGCATCGCCGCGCGAGCGCTGGCCGGCACTGTCGGTCACGCCGAACTTGCCGTGGCCGCCGCCCGCCGCGGCTACGACGCCGCCCGAGCACTCGAACGCCCCGATCTCGTCGGGTTCATGGCGATGGGCCGGACGATGACCCTGGGTCGTATCGGCGCCCGCTACCGTGCGATCACGGTCGCGGACCGGGTGCTCGCCGAGCTTCCGCCCGGGCCGGTCGGAAAGGACACCGCAACCGCGCAAGCACGCGGCATGCTGCACCTGAGTGCGGCGCTCGTATCCGCCCGAGCCGGCGAACGCGCCGCTGCCGAAACTCACCTACATGAAGCACACGACCTGGCGACCAGGGTCGGCGAACGCAACCACATGCGCTACCACTTCGGCCCGGCCAATGTCTTCGCATGGGAGCTGTCCATCGCGGTCGAGTCCGGCAACGGCATCGACGTCGTCGAACGACAGACCGCATCAGCAATCGACCTGTCGGTGTTCCGGTCCCGCGACCGAGAAGCGAGCGTCCAGTTCGACCGGGCGCGCGCATGGGCGCAAGCGGGCGGAGACCGTGACGACAAGGTGCTGCGCGCCTTGGACGCGGCCGACCGGCTCGCCCCGATCCGGGTGCGATCCGACCCGATCGCCCGGGACATCGTGGTCGATATTGACCGACGCTCGAAACGACGGTCCTGGGAACTGGACTCACTGAAGAACAGGCTCGGCGTCGCCTAGGTTGCCAAACGGGCAACAAACGGCGTTGGGCAGCTCATAGCGTCACCTCGTGATCGCAAACCGGCGGCCGGGGCAGCCCCACCACCAGACCACGCAGCCCGTTCTCGGCCTGTTGCTGGACATGACCGACTACCACGTCCACGCCGTGTACGACCCCGAGGACCCGCTGCCGGTCGCGGTGTGTGGCGTGCACGTCCTG
>NZ_JIAI01000073.1 GCF_000620785.1 Actinospineispora acaciae DSM 45401
GGGCGCGAGGTCCAGGAAGGCCTGCTCCTGACCGGCCCGCCAAGAGCCGCGCATCACCGCGCCGTTGTGGCCGCCCCCGCCGTTGCCGCCGCCGGGTGGGGTTCGGTGCCGTTTCGTGAGGTGGGCGCCGAGCCGTCGGGCCGCCGTCTTGACGTGGGTGCGCGCGGCGCGCGGCGCCGTCACGCCCGCGTGGGCAACGGCCTTGGCCGCCCGGCCGATGGCGCCGTGCCAGCGGTGGATGGCCCAGCTCAGCCCGAGCAGCCCGGCCTCGACGCCGGCTACCGCGAGCGCGATCCAGCGGTAGTCGCCGCCGGTGCGATACCAGGTGGCCAGGCCGGCGCCGAAGCCGGCGACGCCGACCAGCGCGATGTAGCCGAAGAAGTGCCAGCTCCGCTGGCCATCCGGCGGGGCGTTGGGCCAGATCGCCCAGCGCGCGGTCGGCTTGCGAGGTGTCTGTTCCGCCAGCGCCGACAGCTCGCTGATCACCTCGTTGAGCTCGGCGTTGAGTTCGGTGACCTGTTCGATGAGCTTTTTAATTGGCTTCTCGTATTCAGCCTTTTGATCTTTTTCGCGTGGAACTCCACCTTCCCTGCTTTGTTTTTGGGCAGCACGCACGGCGTTGCGTAGTTGTGAGATTTCAGCGGCTCCCCTACCGAGCTTGCCCACTAGCTTGCGAGTCTCTCCATCGTCTCGAGATGATCGTGGCGCATCCGCTAGCCGAGCGCGAACGGTGTCGATACCTTCGATGGCGCGCTCGGCGAGGTCTTTCAGAACGCGGTCGGCAAGGGCAAGTTCAGCATCAACGAAATCACGTGCCGCGCGGAGTGGAGAAAAGACTATCCACAAGGATCCCGCCCACATGCCACCCATGGCTATCATGCTGACCAATGGAAGACCAATCTGATCGCCCATCAGGTCGCTTAACGCGCCACCAGTCACTGCGCCCGCGAGCGCCCCAAGTCCTGTCAGCCAAGTCAGTGATGCGGTAACACGTGAACGCATCTCTTTTGGCGGAGATCGCCTAAGGTACTCACCTGAGAGAACAAATCCAAGCCTACCTGCGACATAGAAGGAGACCATTCCAGCGCCAGCGAAGGTCAGCCTCATCCAGTTCGCGGGAACAAAGGGGGCGATCCCATAGAGCAGGGAGACCGGTCCAATCAAGACGGGAACGACGAGGAACGTTCGCGCGGAACCGATCCGAGCGGAAATCCTCGGAGCCACGACAACACTGAGCAAACCAGCGCCGACTCCGGCGGTAAAGAGCACGCCGACAGTCAAGGGGGAGAAGTCCATCACCTTCGTCAGAAGTGGATAGTAGGTTGCCAAGTACATCGTAGAGAAGAACGAGTTTGTTGTATTTCTCGCCGCGATTTCCCGCAAGATTCGATAAGTGGCCACAAAGCGCAGCCCGTCGACTATCTCCTTCCAAATCGTTGCAATACTGGATCCAACCGCGGAGACCGACCCTCGGTTCGCAATGCGCCACCAGTCGGCCTTTCCCTTCTTCTCGGTGGACCGTTGAGAACCTTCCCGCTTCATGTCCGCGTTCGGCTTCGTGTCGGACGCACCACGGATGCGCGACAACGAGCCGGCGCTGAATAGATAAGAGAACGCGTCGACGGTCGACGTGGCGACCGGGCCAAAAAATGTGGCCAGAAGGCCGCCGATGCCTAGCCCAGCGGAATAAGCGGTGTCCGACCCAGTCTTCATTTTCCTTATAGCATCGTCGAGTCGGTGGCTCATCATTTGATCCATATGGCGACTGGTAGCGACACCGAAGAAGGCTGACAGTGCGGCACTGGCCCCCGCTACCAGGTAAACCTGCCACATCTGCAGAAGACCGAACCATCCGACGACTGGAACCGAGAACATCAGTATGAATTGGGCTATAGCGATCCTTATCATCAGTCGGAGCGGTTTCACTCGATCGACCAGCGGTCCGGCCAACAGTCCGACCACCACACCCGGCAGGCGCTCCACAGCGGTTAGCAACCCGATCTGGGTGTTTGATGCGTTTAGTTGGCTCAGTGCGATTTGCTTAAAGGCTTCCAGCCCCATAGCCGATCCGAGATCGTCAACGAAGCTCCCCCACCAGTACGGTTTGAAGCCTCGGTCCAGCTGGAGCTGCTCGACGATCTCGGCAGCGTCCTTGTCGTGGGTCAGGCCCGCTTCATTGCTCTCGTGCTCGTGGCGTTGGCGGTGGAAGAAGTCCTCGTGATCTCTCAGTCGATTGAGCA
>NZ_JIAI01000074.1 GCF_000620785.1 Actinospineispora acaciae DSM 45401
GAGGCCGGCAGTGCCACCGCGACGGGGACGTCCGGGCCGACCCCGTGGGTGATCAGGTGCCGGGCCAGGCGGTTGGAGTCCGCCTCCAGCCGTGCATAGGTGGCGATGCCGTCCCCGGCGACCAGCGCGACCGCCTCGGGGGTCCGCGCCGCCTGGGCGGTGAACAGCCGCGGCAGGATCGTGGGGGTTACGTCGAAGGCGGTGGCCGAGGCTCCGCCCAGTGCCCGCTCGCGCTCGGCCGGCAGCAGGACGTCCACCCGGCTGAGGGGAGTACCCGGATCCGTGACCACGGCCCGCGCCACCTGGACCAGCCGGTCGGCCAGCGCGGTGGCGGTCTCCTGGTCGAACAGGTCCGTGGCGTACTCCACCTGCCCTCGGAGCCCGGCCGGGCGGCCGTCCGGGCCGTGCTGCTCGGCCAGCGCGAAGGTCAAGTCGAACTTGGCCACGTTCAGGCTGCCCGGCTGGATCGCGGTCGCGGTCAGCCCGTCCAGGTCGCAGACGGCTCCAGGGGTGTTCTCGAAGGCCAGCATCGTCTGGAACAGCGGGTGCCGAGCCGGGGAGCGCCGGGGTTGCACCACCTCCACCACGTGTTCGAACGGCACGTCCCGATGGGCGTGGGCGGCCAGGTCCGTCTCGCGTACCCGGCGCACCAGCTCCCGGAAGCTGGGGTCACCGGAGAGGTCGGTACGCAAGACCAAGGTGTTGACGAAGAATCCGACGAGGTCCTCGGTGGCGGCCTCGGTCCGGCCGGCCACCGGGACGCCCAGCGGGATGTCCTCCCCGGCGCCCATCCGGCCCAGAAGCGCGGCCAACGCGGCCTGCACCACCATGAAGACGGTTGCTCCGCACTCCCGCGCCAGCGCCCCGAGCCCTGCGTGCAGCTCAGCGTCCACGAGCAGGTCCACGGTGGATCCACGGTGGGAGGCCGTGGCCGGGCGGGGGCGGTCGTAGGGCAAGGACAGCTCCTCGGGCAGGGCGGCCAGTGCCGTCCGCCAGTAGGTGGCCTGCTGGGCCAGCACGCTGGCCGGGTCCTCCGGGGCGCCCAGCACCGTGTGCTGCCAGCGTGCGTAGTCGGTGTACCGCACCGGCGGCGGGGGCCAGTCGGGGGCGATTCCCGCGCGCCGAGCGGCGTACGCGGTGGACAGGTCGCGGGCCAACAACTCCAGCGACCAGCCGTCGGCGGCGATGTGGTGGAAGACCAGGAGCAGGACGTGGGTGTCCTCGGCACTCGCGGGGGCGTCGTGGACAGAGAAGAGGTGGGCGCGCAGCGGTAGCTCTGACTCCAGGTCGAAGCCGCGCCCCGCCGCCTCGTTCAGTGCCGCCTCCACGTCCTCGGCCGCGACGGTCGCGGTGTGCGGTTCGAAGGCGAGCGCTTCCGCGGCCGGGTCCAGCACCCGCTGGAGCGGTTCACCGTCGACGGTGGGGAAGATCGTCCGCAGCGCTTCGTGCCGCGCGACCAGGTCGCCGAGCGCGGCTTGGAGCGCGGAACGATCCAGCGCCCCGGACAGCCGTAGCGCCCACGGGATGTTGTAGGTGGCGCTGGCGGCGCCCTCGATCCGGTTGAGCAGCCACATCCGTCGTTGCGGGAACGACAGCGGAATCCGGTCCGGGCGGGGCTGCCCGGCCAGCTCGATCAGCGAAGTCCGGGTGGTGTCGGGTTCCGCACCGGCCTTCCCGGTCGTGTTCGCCTCGGTGGTCACCGGTTCGAGCAGCGCGGCGAGCGCGGCCACCGTCGGTGCGTCGAACACCGCGCGTACCGGGATCTCGGCCCCCAGCTCGACCCGGATCCGTGAGATCAGCTTGCTCGCCAGCAACGAGTGCCCACCGGCCGCGAAGAAGTCATCGTCGATCCCGCCGGGCTCGGTCCCCAGTACTTGGGCGAAGAGGGCGCACAGCCGCTCCTCCATCGGGTTGCGGGGAGCTCGGGAGCTGGTGTCGGCGGCATGGTCGGGGACCGGAAGGGCCGTGCGGTCCAGCTTGCCGTTGGGGGTCAGCGGGAGCGCGTCCAGGGTGACGAGTGCGGCCGGGATCATGTGGCCGGGCAGCCGCGCCGCCAGGTGGGAGCGCAGCGCGTCCGGGTCGACCGCTTTCCCCGCGGCCGGCACGACATATCCGACCAGGCGCTGCTGCCCGGGGCGGTCTTCTCGGGCGGTGACGGCGGCTTGGGCGACTGTCGGGTGGGAGGCCAGGGCGGCCTCGATCTCGCCTGGTTCGATGCGGTAGCCGCGGATCTTGAT
>NZ_JIAI01000075.1 GCF_000620785.1 Actinospineispora acaciae DSM 45401
GCCGCCCGGTTCTGGAACTGGATCCGCGTCCACGACCTCAAACCGCTCAACGGCAAACCCTGGAACTTCATCTCCCAAACCCAGTTCGGCATCGGAATCGGCCCACGCTGGTCCCCGATCCCCCACACCCAGCTGCCCAACTTCATCGAGTACCGAGGCTCACTACAAAAGCTCACCTACAGCAACAACGGCGCCGACAGCCACACCATCCACATGGTCAATGACATCGGGCCCAAGCTCGGCGCCCGGATCGCCAGGCTGCTGCCGTGGCTGCTGCGCCGCGACCCGAACACCGACTGGAGCCCCGTCTGGGGCGACGCCATGGCCAAGCGGCAGGCCGCGTACCACAACAAGCTGCGCCGGCGCGGGCTCGAGGTGCTGCGGCAGACGGTGCACGCGCAGCGCGCGCAGTTGGGCCGGGTCACCGCCGAGCTGGCCCGCACCGAGGACCAGATCCGGGCGCTCACCGCCACCGGCATGGACCCGCTGGCCGGCCTCGGCATGACCGGGCAGCCACACCCGGTGGCCGCGCTGCGGTGGCGGGCGGCGCACCTGCGCCGGCTGCGCGCCCAGCTGCTGGCCGCGATCACCGAGAACTTCGGCCGGATGCGCGCGTTCGCCGACTACTCCGGCAGCCCCACCGGGGTGCTCGACCCACCCGCGCCCACCCACCGGGTGCCGCAGCCCACCCAGACCGGCCCGAACGGTGAGCTCACCACCGGCGGCCCCCCGGCCGACGGCACCCAGCCCGACGGCACCCAGTCGCGGCTCGGGTTCGAGCTGCCCGGGGTGGCCGGGCGCAGCGACTCCGGCCACCCGGAGAACCGCAACTTCGACGCGATGGGCGCGATCGTCACACCCGGTGGGCGGGTCATCGCCGCGGTGGCCGACCAGCAGGGCTACGCCAAGAAGCCGACACCCGTCTCACAGGTCGCGGTCGGGGCCGCGCTGGGAGCGGTCGCCGACGCCCTGGCCACCGACCCGAACACGCCCGCCGACCAACTGGCCCAGCTGGCCTTCGACGCCGCGGCCGCCGCGGCCGAGCCCGGCGACCAGATCACCACGTTCCTGCTGGTCGTCGCCACCCCGACCGGGCCGAACAGCAACAACGTCGTGTTCATCCGGGTCGGCGACAGCCGCGGCTACACCGTCGATGCCACCGGCACCGAGCAGGTCGGAACCGACCACACCTGGGGCGTGACCAACACCGCCGAGACCGCCCCGGACAACCAGCCGCGCCAGCAGATCACCCGGTGGATCGGCGCCGGCCCCGCGCACACCCCGGCGATGGACAGCCGCGACATCGACGGCCCCGCCTACATCGTGCTGACCACCGACGAGCTGCACGACTTCTACCCCAACCCGGACGACCTGGGAGCCGTCGTCCTCGCCTCGGGCGGCCCGACCGCCGCCGCGGACGCCCTGATCGACAACGTCCTCACCCGGGGCAGCGGCAACAAGACAGCCGTGGTCATCCAGCTCAACACCGGCATGCCGGCACCCCACACCCCGGGTGGTGCGCCGGCACCGGCGCGCCGGCCGGCACCGTCCGCGCCGCCGGGCACGATCCTGTCGCGTGCACACCGCACCGCGGTGACCGAGCAGCTGCGCAAGGCGATCGTCCTGGTCGACGCGCCTTACCTGGAGGCGGGGCGGCGGCTGGCCGGGGCGCTGCCCACGCAGGCCGAGGCGGAAGCCGGGGTCACCGAGCTGCACGAGCGCGGCGTGCGGTGGTTGTTCGCCGGCGACGAGTCCTTGCTGACCCGGGCGAACATCGAGCGGGTCGCCGACGAGCTGGGCATGCTGCGGTCCGAGGTGGCCGCCCTGGCGACCGACCCGACGGTGCCCGCCGAGGTGACCGGGCTGGGCGCGCCGGACGGATCGTTCGACCAGCGGCTGGCCCGCCTGGTCACGGAGCTGAACGACCGGACGGCGAAGCTGGACGCGGCCACCGACGAGGTGACCGAGGCCCGCGCCGCGCTGGCCCGCGCCGACGCCGCCCGGACCACCGCGGTCGAGGCGGCGGTGCGCAGGGCGGCACGGCGCGGCCTGTCCGTGCCGGCCATCGCCCGGATCACCTCGCTGAGCCGGGCCGAGGTACGGCGCATCCTGGGCCACCACCCCGGCGGCGGCCCCACCGGCGGCGGCCCCACCGGCGGCGG
>NZ_JIAI01000076.1 GCF_000620785.1 Actinospineispora acaciae DSM 45401
CCGCGCCGTTGTGGCCGCCCCCGCCGTTGCCGCCGCCGGCGGTGGGTGGGCCTCGGGGCAGGAACGGGGGATGCTTCAGGCCACGCACAACGGCGGATCGCAGCCGCGCGCGCAGCTCGGTCAGCGTGGGCCGCCGGTTGTTCTCGCCGTCGGCGACAGCGGCCGAAGCGCCCTGACCACCGGGCTCCGAGGGGCCCATGGCGGCGGGGCCGTCACCACGCGTTGGTTCGTTGCCTCGCGGCGCACCGCCGTGCCGGTGGCGGGTGACGTCGACGAACGCCCGCCAGCCACCCCAGAACACCCCGGCGGCCAACCCGCCCGTCGGGTGCGCAACGGCCATCGCCGCACCCGCGGCCAGCAGCGTCAACCCGACCGGGCCACCCAGGCCCGACCAGACCGCGCGCGCCCCACGGGACAGCACGGCACCGAGAACACGCCCCCAGCGCGGTGGACCCCGTGCCTTCGGCGCTCCCACCGGCGCGCCGGCCACGGTCGTTCCGGAGTTGCTGGTCGTGCTCGATGTCTCGGCCGGCGTCGACGACCCGCCTGGCGGCGACGCGTCCGTCCCGGATCCGCCACCACGGGGCGGCACACCCGGCGCGTCTCCTGGCGTCCTCCCTCCGGAACCACCGCGACCCGGGGAACCCTCGACCGGTGCGGAGCCCGGCGTCGCCGGGGAGCCGGTGGCTGGCGCCGCGCCCTTTCGCCCCGAGCCGCCGAAGCCCGCCAAGCCTGGCTGAGCCGCCGCGTTGGGCGTGCCGCCCCGTTCCGGAGTCACACCGTCGATGCCGCCGGCAGCGACCGGCCGTACGGGACCGAGCCGGCCGTTGCCGGCCCCGCGGGTGTGGGAATCGAACCTCGCGTCCCCACGCGCCGGGTGCGCCGCGTCATGCTGGGTGAAGGTGCCGGTGGACGGCTGTCTGCTCTCGGTCGATGCCGCGCCCAAGCCGTGCCCGCCGGTCGGCGTGGTCCCGCTCGCGCTCGGAGGTCCCCCGGGCAGGCCCGGACCACTCGTCGATGCCACCTGTCCGAACCCGGGCGCCGACCATCCCGGGCGGCCGGCGAGCCACTCGCTCCGCTGTCGATGTTCCCTGACCAGGAACCGGTCCTTCATCGCCTGTGCCCGCAGCCGCGCGACCTCGCCCGGGAGGCGCTGTGCGTCCCGGCGCCAACCCGCGTTGCCGCGTGGCACCTCGCCGCGGCGCACCCGCTGCTTCGTCGGCGCCGGCAAGGCGTCCCGGCGGAGGGCGCCCGCTGCCTGTCTGGCCGCCATTGTGGCTTCGTGGTTGTGCCGCCGAGCGTCCGCCGACTTGGCCCTCGCCGCCTCGGCATGTGTGACCGCCCCCCGCGCGGCGTCCTCCTGGGAGACGCTCTTCACCAACCGCCGCAACCTCATGGCGTCGGCGTCCCAGTAGTCGACGGCCGGGTCATCGGGCTTCTCGATCCGCCGGTCCCACATCGGGGCAAGGCCCACCCAGATCCGCGACGGCGGAACTGCCGGATCCGTTGTCGGTCGCGCGGACGACAGCGACGGCTTGAGACCCGCATCGCGGGGTGCGCCAGATACCGGCTGATCCACCCCGGGCCTTGCCGCGCCCTGGCCCAGGCCGGTGATCGGCTTGCCCTGGGTGGGCGGGCCTGCCTTGGCAGCGGGCGGATTGTGCACCGCCGTCACCTCGACGGCCGCCACCTCGCGGGCTGCGGCGGGCGCGAGAGCTCCAAAGTGGAGGTTGCCCGAGATCACTAGCCCCATGCCGATGGCGCCGACCCGGCGTCCCCACCGCGACGGCCGCTTCTTCGGGTTGGCCGCCTCCGCCTGCGGCGGCTTCTCGAACAGTCGCCCTTCTTTCACCCGGCCTCGGAGGCCTTCGAGCGGGACGAACGTCCGGTGATTGGCGATCTCCCTGTCCAGCTGTGGTGTGCGCCGAGGGAGTGCCTCTAGCTCGTCGAGGTATCCGTTGACGCGGGACTCCGCCGCCTCGGCGGCACGAGGGCCGAGACCGCGGTACAGGGCCTTCATGTCTTTTTTGATCTTGCCGGTGAGGTTGACT
>NZ_JIAI01000077.1 GCF_000620785.1 Actinospineispora acaciae DSM 45401
ACGGCAACCCCGTCATCGTCATCCCCGCACGCGTAGCCAGGCTCATCGACCAACTCATCGCCCTCGACCCCGCCTTCGCCGACTGGTGGAACCGCCTCCTACGCCACGAACACGACTTCCACCTCGGCGAACACCCAGAACACGACGGCCACCACCACGACAACCACGCCGCCGCCCTGGTCGCCGAACTGCGCGCCGCGGCCACCGGGTTCGGCCTGGTCCGGCCCGCCGGCCCGCTCGCCGCCGCCCGGCCCGCGAAGGCCCCGTCGCGGGTGCGCGGCTGGGTCGGCGGGTTGTCGCGGCGCGCGGACCCGCACGCCGACGCCGCGCGGATCCACCGGCTGCTCACCGATGGGCACCACCGCGGCTGGATGCGGGTGGCGGAGCTGGCCGACGAGCTCGGGTTCTCCCCGGAGCGGGTGCTCGCGGCGGCGGGCGCGCACCCGCTGCTGGTGGCGGCCACCGCGCCCGGCAGGCCCTTCGTGGCGGCGCTCGGCCCGGCTCCATCCCGGCACGGGTTCGTCCCGGGCACGCACCGGGGCCGCCCGGAGCTGACCCTGGCCGGTGACGGCGGCGTGCTGGTCCTCGGCGGGCGGCTCAACCGGATGCGGGGCCGGGGCGAGCTGGGCAACCTGCTGTGGCGCCTGGAGCGCCAGGCCGCCGAGTTCCTGCTCGACCCCGCGCCCGGGGCGATCTACCGGGTGCTCGCCCAGGGCTGGCAGGCCGGCGCCGCCCCGGTGGCGACGGCCGGCGACCTCGCGCTGTACCGGTTCGAGTTCGACCGGCCGGTCGCCGCGCTGCCCGGCACCGCCGAGACCACCACCGAGACCACCACCGCGCTCGACGTGCTCACCTGGTCGGCGGGGCCGGGCCGGCGGATGGTGCTCAGCGTCTACCCGGTGCGTCCGGACGCGCCGCACGGGCCGATCTTCGACACGGCCGGGGCGGACCCGACGACGGCCACCGTCCGCGTCGTCACCAGCACCGACAAGCACGCCAGCGGCGTGGTGGCGCGGGCCGCCCGGCCGGTCCCGGGCGGCTGGCGGGTCCGGGTGCTGGGCGCCCGGCACACCGTGGCGGGCCTGCGCCCGGAGCAGGTCCTGGTCAACGGCTTCCCGGCCAGGAGCTGGATCGAGGACGGGCCGGCGGACCTGGCCCTGATCGAGGTGGAGATCCCGGCCTCGGCGGGGTTGGCGGAGGTCTTCGGCCGCCAGGTCGGCGTGCGCGCCGACCCGGTGCGGGTCGGCGAGCCGCTGGGGCTGTTCAGCTTCCCGTCCCGGCTGGCGGTGGCGGTGCAGGCGCCGGTGTGGGCGGTGGCCGACGGCCTGCTCGGGGTGGCCACCGTGGCCGGGCCGGGCGGTATGTCCGGCGGCTGGCTGATCGACGAGCAGGGCCGGCTGGCCGGGATCGGCTCGTACGCCTCCAACCGCGACGCGCTGCTCTACGCGGTGGACAACACGCGGGTCTCGGCGTTCCTGGAACGCGCCAACGCGGCGCTCGACGGCGGGGCGGTCGCGGACGGTGTCAGCGACGCGCACCTCGCGGTGTTCGCCGAGGTGGCGCGCGAGCTGCTGCCGAACGCGCGGCCGCTGGGCCGGGGCGAGCTGCCGTTCTCCTCGCGTGCCCCGCCCGTCAAGGTGCTCTCCGCCAAGCGGGTCCGCGCCGCGCTGATCGACAAGGGCCTCACCGAGGCCGAGGCGCAACACCTGATCGACGGGCTCGTCGCGTTCGGCTGGAAGGACGGCGCGGTCGTCATGCTGGACAACCGCGTCGCCGAGCTGGCCGCGATCGCCGCCTGGCTCCCGGCCGGCTGGTTCGACGCGCTGCTCGACCACGAGCAGGGACACCTCGACGGACACTGGGACACCGCCGGCACCACCGCCCACGACCACGACGCCCAGCCGCTGGTCAACGGGTGGCGCGCCGCCCAGAACGCCAGGAACCAGGCCAACACCCCCCGGCAGCGGTCACGCGACGACCTGCGCGAGGCCGTGCGCCTGGCCGATGAGGCGCTGGCCGCGGCGGGCAACACGGCCGCCGCCCGAGCGGACCGCGACCGGGCGGTCAAGGACGC
>NZ_JIAI01000078.1 GCF_000620785.1 Actinospineispora acaciae DSM 45401
CCCGCCGGCGCCGCCGCGCGGTCGCCACCACCGGCCGCCACACCAACCGACCCACACACCCCGCGCACGCCCGCCCCGGCGGCTCCGCCAACGAACCCGGAACCACCAGGCACCCACACACCGCCCGATACCGCCCACCATGACGAGCCGGCACGAACTCCGAGTCCGCGACCGCATGCTCCAACCCGTCGACCACCGACGTCATCGCCGTGACCAGCTCCACCACCCCACCCACGACCACACACGTGCGACTGGACGCCCGATCCGGCGGAGTCATCTCGGTTCGCTGTCCTCACGTATGCGGAAAACGGAGAGGCCATTGAACTGCGAGCCCGGCTAAAACTCAACCATACGCACGAAATCTAACCCGGATTCTTCCGCTATTCTTCGCCCGGAGTCGCATTAGGGCGACTCCTATTGAATACCTCAGAACAATGTGCGTTTAATTTGGGCGAGACACCGCCCAGGAGCGGGAGGTAGTCGGTGACGGACATGGTGGGATCGGCGCTGATCCGACGACACATCGGCCGGCGGTTCGTGGCGCTGCGCGTCCGGGCCGGGATCACCCAGGACCAGGCCGCGATCGCGCTGCAGCGCGCGCGGGCGACGCTGGGCCGCATCGAGGAGGGCCACGAGCACGTGCGGTTCCGCGACGTCGACGTCAAGGCGATGCTGGAGCTGTACGGCGCGGACCGGGAAGAGAGCCAGCTTCTGATGGCGCTGACCGCCGAGACCCGCAACGGCCCCAAGAAGTCCTGGTGGCACGACTTCACCGAGACCACCATCCCGGAGTGGGGAGTCTTCTACCTGACCCTGGAGAACTCGGCCGAGACGATCCGCGCGTACGAGTCGGAGCTCATCCCCGGGCTGCTCCAGACACGGGCCTACGCGGAGGAGATCCACAAGGTGCCCGCCGGGTACGCCGATGAGGAGAAGGCACGGCGCTTGGTCGACGTTCGGATGAAACGCCAGAAGCTGCTGACACGGCCTCGCGCCCCGCACCTGACCGCGATCCTGAACGAGGCCGTGCTGCGCAGGCCGGTCGGCGGGAACGCGGCGATGGCCGAGCAGCTTAGGCACCTGTTGGACGTCACCCAGCAGGCCAACGTATCGGCCCGGATCGTGCCGTTCTCCGTCGGTGCGCACGGCGGCATGGGCGCGATCAGCCCGTTCGTCCTGTTCGACTTCCCGGTCGACCAGTACGCCGGCGAACCGCTGGAGCCGCCGCTGGCCTATTCCGACTCTCTGACCGGCGCAAGGTATCTCACCAAGCCCGACGAGGTGAGCGCCTACAACCTGGTCTGGGACGACCTGGATCAGCGGGCACTCAACGAAGCCGAGTCCACAAAGATGATCACCGAAGCATGGAAGGGATTCTCCGATGCCTGAGCCGACCCGCGCCACCTGGCGCAAGAGCTCCTACAGCGGAAACACCTCCCCCAACTGCGTCGAAGTAGCCGACCGGTCCGGGTTCGTGCTCGTCCGCGACAGCAAGCTCGGCGCCGCAAGCCCGATCCTGACCGTCACCACCGCCCAGTGGCACGCCCTGCTCACCGCAATCCAAGCCAACGACCTGGGCGCCTAGCACCACCGTCTACGAGCGACCTCGACCGGCCCACACCAGGATCACCGCGAGCGCGATCCAAGCAGCCGGCGGGAGCGGCGAGATCGGGTCGGTGGTCACCGCGGCGTAGAGCAGCCGGACGATCACGACCGCGCCGATCACGGTCAAGCCGACTCGGCCCGCGCCGTGCCCGCGCTGGGTGAGCACGGTCAGCGCCACCAGGGCGAGCGCGAGCACGGTGAGCACCGCGCCGACGACGGGCGCGGCGTCGATGGCGACCGGGATGCCCGCGAGCCAGACCCGAGGGGTCGGCTGACCGAAGAACTTCCCGCTGCCCGTGCCCAGCAGCAGCACCAGGCCGACCATCAGCAGGAACGCGCTGCCGACATAGGTGAGCACCGCGGCGACCAGCACCACGCGCGAACGCCGTGGTCCAGCCATCGGATCACCCCCGCGGGTGTGCACCCGTGAGTGGCTA
>NZ_JIAI01000079.1 GCF_000620785.1 Actinospineispora acaciae DSM 45401
GCGATGTTGAACCGGCGCCAGCCGGCGAGCTTGGGGGTGTCGAACTTCTGCTCGACCTTCTTGCCGGGGACGTCGAAGTGCAGCAGGAACAGGTCCAGCCGGATCGGGCCGACGTAGAACTGCAGCGACAGCCGGATCACCGGGAACACACCCAGGATCCGGTTCTTCTTGGTCTCGGCGTGGTTGAGCGTCGGGGTGTCCAGGACGGTGGCGTGGCCGAGGTCGCCGGCGGAGATCTTGAGGCCGATGCCGAACAGGCCGCCGTGGAAGTCGAACTCGGGGCCGAACGCGGGGTGCATGAGCGGTTCGGCGGCGGTGAAGGCTCGGTTGTACTTCAGGGCTCCGAGGAAGGCGCCGACCCGGCCGGCCCAGGACCAGACGGCGGCGATTCGGCCGCCGAGGCCGCCGGGTACGGCGCCGGCCTGTTTGGCGGCGTCCCAGGCGTCCTTGCGTGCCTTCCAGGCGGCGCTGGCGTCCTTGAACACCAGCTTGAGGCGCAGCAGTTGGGTGAACCGGCCGGGGTCACCCAGCTTGAAGTGCAGGAGTTGGGTGAACCCGGCCTTTTCGAGGATGGGCCCGAGGAACGGCAGCTTCTGCAGCAGGGTCTGCAGGCCGGTGGTGTAGATGCGGTGCTCGACGATGAACTGGGCGTTCCAGGCTCTGGCCCAGGCCCACAGCGACACCGTGGCGGCACCGACCCCGGCCAGCAGGCCGACCGGGCCGGCGGCGGTCATCGCCGCCCACACCCCGGCGACGAAGCCGAGCGGGCCGACCAGCCGCACCGCGGCCCGGATCAGCTCTCGCGTTGTCGGCGCCCGGGGCTGGCGCGGGGTCCACCAGGCCCGCAGGCCCACCACCGCCGACACCGCTGCCAGGCCGACGCCCAGCGCGGTGGCCACCGGACCGGCGCCGAAGACCAGCAGGGCCGCGCCGCCGGCCAGCCCCAGCCGCGACCCCACCCGCAACCAGGTCCGCGCCGCACCGGGCTCCAGCCGGGCGCGCCAGCCCACCCGTGCCACCCAGCCCGCGAGCCGGGCGCCCCGGCCGGGCGTCCGGGGGCCGGGCAGCGCGGCGACCCGGTCCCGGGGCAGGCCGCTGACGTGCGCGATGACCCGCACCGGCACGCCGGCGCGTCGGGCCCGGGTCGCCGCGGCGGTGACCCACCGGGCGTGCCGGGCTCGGGTCGCCTCGACGTGCTCGGCGGCGCCGTCCCGCGCGTCCAACGCCCGGTGCAGCGCGTCGTCCAGCGCCGTGACCGCGTCACCGGCGGCGGCCACCAACTGATCGGCGGTCACCCCCGGGGTCGCGAGCGCGGCCGCGAGCGCGGCTGGCGGTTCGGCGGCCTCCGGGTTGGCCAGCCGCGCGCGCACCAGCGCGGGGGAGACCCGCAGCGCGGTGGCGAGATCGGCGACGACCTGGTCCTCGGACCGGCCGGCGGCGCGCAGCGGCCCGGCCAGCGCCGAGGCCCAGGCCAGCCGCTCGGCCAGCCGCGCCCGGCTCGACCGGACCGCCGCGCGGGCGCCGCGCTCGGCCTCGGCGGCCCTTGCCAGCACGCGATCGGCGGAACGCACGCTCGCGCGGAGCTGCCTGTTCGCCCGGTGCATCGGCCACCAGCCGAGTACGCCGGCGGCGGCGACCGCGTGTGGGTCGATGCCGTGGTGCGCGGCGACCACCGCGGCCACGCCGAGGGCGATCGCGCCGATTGCCATGGCGGCGGTGGCCCATCTCGGTGTGGCCAGGCCGGTCAGCGCGTCGCGGATTCGCTGCCACAGCGGTGGGGCGCGTGGCTGGGCGTCGGTTCGTCCCGGTGTGGAGTGCCCGGTGCGGAACTGGGTGGTGGAGGACGAGCCGGTGGACCCGGTGCCGCTCTGGTCGGGCTTGTTCGCCGCCGAGGGTGAGCCACCGCCGGCCGGCCCGGCCGCGCCACCACCCGCGCTCGGCCCACCGCCGCTCGGGCC
>NZ_JIAI01000080.1 GCF_000620785.1 Actinospineispora acaciae DSM 45401
TTTCCCTGGTCGACCCACCACCGGTAGGCGTCTCGGACATCGTCGTAGAGGCGCCGGGGGCCGGCCTGCCGCACTCGGTACGGCGGCTTCTCCCCGACCCGTACCGACGCCCACGAACGGCCCTCGGGTTCGAGGAGCCACATCGTGCCCTGCCGTCGTGCGCTCTTCCTTCTCTGCCACTGAGTACGCACGCCGTCGCCGATGCGCTGCCCGACCGCCAACGCCGCGTCACGACGATTCGCCCACCTGCCCGGGTGTAGGTCCGTCTCACCAGTCACGTCAGGCGTACCGGCCAGGCTGGACGGGTCGCCCCTGGACACCCGCTGCGACCGTAGGCCGATGAACAGCAGCGGGGCGCCCAGGCGGCCGGTTGCGGTGCCGTCCTCGTGGACGCGCAAGGACGCGAGGCCAGGAGGGTGGAAGGCATTCCGCAGAGGCACCAGGACCAGACCGCCCGCCACGGTCTGGGCGATCCATGGGTACGGCACCTCGCGCACCCCCACCGTGACAATGACCCGGTCGTACGGCGCAGCCCCCGGGTGACCCAGCTCCCCATCGCCGGTCACCACGGTCACCTTGTCGTACCCGGCGCGGGCGAGCGCGGACCGCGCCTGGCCGGCGACCTCCGGGTCGATCTCGACGGTGGTCACGTTCGGCGCGCCCACGCGGTGGGCCAGGAGGGCGGCGTTCCAGCCGGTGCCGGTGCCGATCTCCAGCACCCGCATGCCCGGCTCGACGTCCAGGGCGGCGAGCATCGTCGCCACGACCGAGGGCTGCGACGCCGACGAGCTGACCTCTACTCCGCCGTCCGGCGCTGGGTGGCCGTCGTCGACCTGAGTGTTGACGGGGGCGTCGCTGGAGGCCAGCTCCAGCCAGGCGGCGGGGTCGATGTCTCGGCGAAGCGGCAGCAGCCGGCCGCCGGCTGAGCGGTCGATGCGCCACACAACCTCGGGCAGGAACTTATGACGAGGTGTGGCGTTGAATGCCGGCTGCCACTCCTCGCTCAGAGAGTCCCCGGCCACCAGGTCAGCAACGAGCCGAGCGTGTGCCTGGTCAGGTGTCACTTGTTGTCGTCATCCACAGGTGCGATGTCGTCGTCCCACTGCCCGTCCGTCTCCGGTTCACCCAAGCCGGACTCTTCCTCGTCATCTTCTGGTCCGCGCATGCCGACGAGCCTGCCGCGGCCGGGTCAGCTTCGGGCGAACCGAGCCGGGTGCCACCCGATAGAACCACTATGTCGTGCAATGTTGTGGTCGGTGGCGCGAAGCAGGTGACGGAGACTGACTCGTGATGATCACTCGCGGTGGGCGTAAACACGGCGTGGAGTACAGTCTGCGCTGTTAGCGACCCCCGCTCGCGGGCTAGGCGAGCGAGGGTCGGAGCGCCGAGATAGAGGCTCGGACATGACGAATCGTACCGTGATCGGTGACGACCACGACGGCCTCGGCGATCGTGTGCGGGGCCTGCGGGAACGGGCGCTCGGGCCGACCGGCAGGAAAATGACCCAAGCCGACCTGGCGGCGGCGGCCGGTGTGTCGCTCGATCTGATCCGGAAGTTGGAGCAGGGTGTCAGGCATACCGCGTCGCTCCCGAGCCTGCACAAGCTCGCGCGGGCGCTCGACGTCGACATCGTGCGACTCCTAGGCAAGGAGGTTGCGCTACCTCAGCCTTCGGAGAACTCCGGCGTGGTCGCGTTGCGGCGTGCCGTCACCGGCATCGACGACCTCCTCGGCGCGAGCGACGTGACTCGTGAACCATCGCTGGACGATCTGCGCCGGACCGTGACCTACACCTGGGGTAGCTACTGGTCGGGGCGGTACGACAAGCTCGGCGAGACCCTCCCCGAGACGCTGCGGCTTGGCCGCGCACTCGACCTCACCGGAGAAGCGGCCGACCTGGTCGCGCAGCTCTACCAGGCGGCCGGGTGCACGCTCGTGCAGCTGGGCCAGCCGGACGCCGCGCACATCGCGGTGCGGGAAGCGCTGAGGATCGC
>NZ_JIAI01000081.1 GCF_000620785.1 Actinospineispora acaciae DSM 45401
CCCGCCCGCCAGCAAGAGTGGCGACAATCCCAAGCCGCTCGGTCCGTTCACCGACCGGCGGATCGAGCAGATCCAGCGGGACAGTGACCTCGCCCTCACCGACCGCGAGTCCAGGACGGTGCCGGGCCGAGGGAGCACGGTGGCTCGGGACAAGCCGGTGAACCAGGACGGCCCGAACCGTACGCCGCCACCGGGACCGGGTTCACAGGGTGAGCACGTGGGTCTGGTGGCCAGCACCGTGACCAACCGGAGCTCCACCAACCCGTCGCCAGCACAGGCCCCTCCCGCCACGGTCACCGAGAACGGACCCACCGTCATCTCGGTCGGAAGGACCGCCGGTGGCACCGGGTCGAGCACCGCGACGTCCCGCTCGGGCACGACGGCCAGCTCGTCGCCGGCCAGCCCGACCCGCGACGGCGCGCCAGGCAACGATGAGGCCATGGTCGCGGCCAGCGGCGGATCACACGGCTCGGGCGGCGGCAAGGTCGCCGGCACGGCACCGGACTCCGCCGGAACGAACCTCGGCGGGCTGGCGTCCGGCTCGGCGGACAGCGGGCCCGCGCATGTCGGCCAGAAGCGCGGCACGAATATCGGGCGAGACCCACCGGGCAAGGGCCGGACAACCGAAGGTTACGAGGGCCGCGATGTCGGCACTCGGGACGGCTTGGACGATTCAGTCGAGCTGACTCATGACGACACGCGCGCGCTGACGTCCAAGGACACCTGCACCTGCGAGACCGAGATGCGTCTCGACGCCGACGACGCCAGCAAGGTCGACCTGGACCAGGTGCCCGCGTCGAGGCCGGAGGACCGGGACTCGGCCGCGGTGGAGCGCAGGTTCCAGCACAAGTACGGCGTCGAGTTCAAGGACATGTCCAAGGCGGAGCTCGACGAGCTTATGGCCTCGGACGACATACCGATCGGCACCAAGATCGCCCTGCGCGGTTGGAAGGACGGCGCAAAGAACTCCCACATGATCATGGCGGAGAAGACCCCCGCCGGGATGCGCTACTACGACGGCGACAAGGTTCTGACGGAAGCGCCGGCGAACACCAAGCGGGCGATGGTGCTCAAGCCCGGCAAGGGCCGCGACCGGGGAGCGAGCGAAAGCGCCGCGCCGATGCCGGTGTACATCTGGCGTGAGCCGGGGATGCCGAAGACCGAGTTCAACGACAAGGCGGAGGACCTGGCGCGCCTCAGCGCAGAAGGCAAGACGTTCAAGGCGCCGAACCCCGTGCCCCGTGACCGCAGCGTCCCCGAGGGCTACCGACAGGACCTGATCAACCGGATCTGGCGGCAGTACAGCGAACGCAACCGCGAGTTCGCCGACCGGCTGGTCGAGCGGGTGACCAAGCGGATGGAGGCCGACCACGTACACGAGCTGCAGCTCGGTGGGCCGGACACACGGTCGAACCTGAGGATGCTCGACGGGTTCACCAACCGCCAGATCGGGATGCGTCAGATCCGCCCGCAGATCGCCAAACTGCCCGACGGTACCCCGATCCGGATCAAGGTCCGCGGCTCCAACGACGGCCAAGCGGTAGGCACCCAGCGCTCCACGCCCGCCGGGCCAGAGGGCGCTGTAGAGCAGTCGCTGGCCGACCGCATCAACGAGAAGCTTCTCCAGAGGGGTGGCGCCGAGGACATCGCTCGACTCGCGAAAGATCTGGGTGGCGATACCAGTCCAGCGAAGATTCGGCGATTGGCATCGAAGATTCGGCGGCTGGCCAAGACCGATTCGCGGTTCAATATTGAAGGCCCTCGTGTTGTTGGAGGGGTTGAAGAGAGCCCGGGCCTACTGCGGTTGTGGCAGGCCAACGATCGCGAGG
>NZ_JIAI01000082.1 GCF_000620785.1 Actinospineispora acaciae DSM 45401
CCACCGGACCCGGACGCGGACGCCTGCGCGTGCGAGCCCGGTCCGTCGGCGCGGGCCGATGCGCTCGCCGAGTAGGAGTGGCGGCAGTTCGCCGCCCCCGAACAGGACGCCGACGCCGCCGCCTGGCCGCCCCCGCCCGAGGCGTGCGCCGTGGTCTGCACCCCGCCGCTGCCCATGCCGCCGGCGTCGGAGCCGTGGGCGGAGGCCAGGGCGCCGGGGGCGCTGGCTTGGGAGCTGGCCGAGTAGGAGTGGCGGCAGTTGGTGCCGGGGCTGCCCTGGCAGCCTGCCGCCGCGGCGGCCATGCCGTCCCCGGTGTGGGCCTGGGCGAAGGTCTGCACCCCGCCTCCGCCGACGCCGCCGTGGCCGGAGCCCTCGGCGGAGGCGTCGGCCCGGTTGCCCCGGTTGGCCGAGCTGGCGGCGCTGCGGGCGTGGTAGGAGTGCGAGCAGGCGGCGCCTTCGGAGCCGGCGCAGGACGCCGACGCGGCCGCGTGCTGGTCGGTGGCCTGCGCTGATGCGGTGGTGGCGCACCAGCCGCCGCCGGCGCCGCCGGCGCTGGAGCAGTCCGCGCGGGCGTCGGCGGTGTTCGACCCGGCGGAGTGGGCGGCGGTGCTGTGGGTTTCGGCGGTGCGGGTGCAGCCAGGGCCCGAGCAGGACGCGGCGGCCATTGCCTGGCCGGCGGTGGCGATGGCCCGGCCGGCGGTGTCGCAGCGCTGGCCGGCGCCGCCGGTGCAGTCGGCGGTGAACCGGGCGGTGTTGGCGCCGCTCTGGGCCGAGCCGTCGGCGTGGGTGCGGCAGCCGGAGCCGCCCTGGCAGCCGGCGGCCACGGTTGGCAGGCCGTCGGTGACGGTCACGGTGGTGTCGCTCTGGCAGGCCCCGGCGCCCGCGCAGGTGGCGGCGGCGGTGTTGTTCGGCGCGGTGGCCGTGGCGGAGGTCTTGGTCGCGCAGGCGGCGCCGTTGGCGCGGCAGTCGGCGGCGGCGGTGGCGAGGCCGGTGACCGTCCCGGCGGTGGGGGCGGTGGCGGTGGAGGTACCGACCATCACCCCGGCCTCGCAGCCGGCGCTCTCGCAGCCGGTGGCGGCCTCCGAAGTGGAACGGGGGCCGGTGCCGGTGGGGGCGGTGGCGGTGCCGGTGGCCTGGCCGGTGCAGCCGCCGTCGGGGCAGGAGATGGTCGATCCGGCCCGGCCGGTGCCCGACGAACCGGGCAGGGAGGTCTTGTCGCCGGTGGCGGTCAGTCCGGAGTCGCGGCGGGTTTCGGTCTCGGCGTTGCTCCCGACCGTGCAGCCGGATCCGGTGGAGGTGCAGTTGGCGGTGGTGTGCGCGGTGGCGCCGGTGTTGGTGTCGCCGGTGGTGGCGGCGGTGCAGCCAGGGCCGGCGCAGCGGGCGGTCGCTTCCGATCGGGATAGGGCGGCCGGGGGGTTGGTGATCGGCTGGTCGGCGTTCTCGCCGGTCTGCTTGCGGGCCTCGGTGAGGATGTCGGCGACGACCTGGCCGGAGCCCGAGGCGGAGCTGGTGAGGGCCTGGCACGCGGCGCCGGTGGTGTCGCAGGAGCTGCTGGTGGTGCCGGTGGCTTCCGGTGGGCCTCGGGTTCCTTCGCCGCCGCCCGCGTGGTCGGCGGCGCCGATGCCGGTGGCGGTGCTGTGTGGGGTGCCTTTGCAGGCGCCGGTGTTGGTGTCGCAGGTGAGGTTGGCCCAGGCGGTGGACCAGGACGAGGCGCCGGGGACGGTGGGGCCGCCGGAGCTGGCCGAGGAGCCGGGGGCGGTGGCGGGCTGGTTGGGGTTCTTACCGCCTTGGGCGGGCTGGTCGGGGGTCTGGGGGG
>NZ_JIAI01000083.1 GCF_000620785.1 Actinospineispora acaciae DSM 45401
GCGTCCTTGACCGCCCGGTCGCGGTCCGCTCGGGCGGCGGCCGTGTTGCCCGCCGCGGCCAGCGCCTCATCGGCCAGGCGCACGGCCTCGCGCAGCGCGCGGCGGGCCTGGCGGCGTGGTTTCCGGTCCTGGGCGGCCTGGTCCCTGGCCTGCTGGGCCGCGCGCCACCGATTGACCAGCGGCTGCGCGTCGTGGTCGTGGTCGGCCTTGCCGGCGGTGTCCCAGTGTCCGTCGAGGTGTCCCTGCTCGTGGTTGAGCAGCTCGTCGAACCAGCCGTCGAGCCACGCGGCGATGGCGGCCAGCTCGGCGACGCGGTTGTCCAGCATGACGACCGCGCCGTCCTTCCAGCCGAACGCGACCATCCGGTCGATCAGGTCCTGCGCCTCGGCCTTGGTCAGGCCTTCCTTGACCAGCGCGGCGCGGACCTTCTTGGCGGACAGCACCCGGACCGGCGGGTCGCGCGCACCGAACGGCAGCTCGCTGCGACCCAGCGGCCGCGCGTTCGGCGCCAGCGCCTTCGCGACCTTGCCGAACACCGCGAGGTGCGCGTCGCTGACACCGTCCGCGACCGCTCCGCCGTGCTCGCCGTGCTCGCCGCTCTCGTCGCCGTGGAGCCGTTCGTAGCGGGCCTGGAGCTGTTCGGCGGTGGTGATCAGGTCGGTGACCACCGGGATCTGGGGCAGCGCGGCCAGATCGGCGCGGATGCCGGCGAGCTGCCCGGCGATCTCGCCGGCGTCGGTGTCCATCAGGTCGAGCAGCTGCTCGCGGCGCTGGGCAGGGTCGCCGGTCAGCGTGTCGAGGATGCCCTGGTAGCCGCCGACGACCGCGTCGTCGTCGATGACCTGGGCGCGCTGCTCGGTGGTCAGCCCGGCGTAGCGGCGCTGGGCCTCGGCCACCGTGGCCAGCTGCCCGCGCAGGGTGGCCAGCAGCTCGGTGGCGGCCGCGTGCCGGGTGTCCAGGTCGCCGGTGTCGGTGCCGGTGTGGCCGAGGAACTCGCCGATCGTGTCGAGGATCTTCTCGGCCTGGTCCAGGCCCGAGGTGGCCTGCGCGGCGATCTCGGTGTCGGCGGTCTCGGGCTGCTCGGCCAGGGTCTCGACGAGGTACTCCCAGGTCATGATCAGGGTGTCGGCGGCGCCGATCTGGCCCATCAGCAGGCCGGTGTAGACCTCGACCGGGTCCAGGCCCTGCCAGGCCTGCTCGGGCGTCGCCGCCGGGTTGCCGGCCTGGTGGGCCACCACCCGCGCCAACGCGGCGTGCGACCCGGCGGGCAGCCGGTCCATGAGGCGGCTGGCGGTGTCCGTGCTGACGACCACCCGCCCGTGCGCGAGGTCGATCAGGTGAGTCACGGTGATCGTGCCCCGGCCGGCCCGGGCCAGCAGGTCGGCCAGCTCGGCGTCCCCGACGGCGATGGCGTAGTCGTCGCGGTTGCTCAGCCAGTGACCCGGCCGCCCCTCCTGCCGGAAGACCTGGCCCCGCTCGTCGAGCCCGTCGAGCAGCTCGCGCAGCGCGGCGCGGGTGGCGGTGTCCAGCGCGACCGGGTTGCCGTGGCCGTCGAACGCGACCGGCACCACGGTGGCGGCCTTCAGCTCGGCGACCAGGCCGGCGGCGTGCTCGTCGTGGCGGTGGCCGTCGTGTTCCGGGTGCTCGCCCAGGTGGAAGTCGTGTTCGTGGCGCAGCAGGCGGTCCCACCAGTCGGCGAAGTCCGGGTTGAGGCCGATGAGCCGGTCGATCAGCCTGGCTACGCGTGCGGGGATGACGATGACGGGGTTGCCGT
>NZ_JIAI01000084.1 GCF_000620785.1 Actinospineispora acaciae DSM 45401
TGCGACCCGGCACCGCCCGCATCAGGCTGCGGGTGCTGTCCCGCGTCGGGCTGGCCACCGGCGTCGGGCTGCTGGTGTTCGGCACCGCCCCGGTCACCGCGCCACTGGGCATCGGACTGACCGCCGCCTCCGCCGTCCTCGGCCTGCGGACCTGGTGGACCCCGCGCCGCTGGGCCACCCCGAAACAGCCGCGCGCACCCACCGCCCGGGTGCTGGTCCGCGCCGCCGTGCGGTTCATCGGCCCGCTCGGGCTCGCCGCCGGCCTCGGCGCGGCGGTCACCGCGTCCGGGCCGGTGGGCGTGGCCGTGGGGCTGACCGCCTCGGCGGGCTGGCTGTGGGCCTGGAAGTCGTCCTGGCACATCCGGCTGCGCAAGGACGGCAAGCGCCAGGACGTCGTCGTCGAACACCGCGTCTACACCACCGGCGTGCAGACCCTGCTGCGGCAGGTCCCGGTGCTGGGCAAGGTGCTGGAGTGGCTCGGGTTCACCCAGCTGCTGCACTTCAAGAAGTGGACCGAGGCGAGCCGTAAGGCCTGGCGGGACGAGAAGAACGCGTGGCTGGCGGCGAAGCGGGCCGGGTCGGTGCCGGGTGGGTTGCGCGGCCGGTTGCGCGGGATTCGGGCCTGGGGGGCGCGCGCCTGGGCGTTCGTCGGGCGGCTGAAGTACAACCGGGCGGGCACCGCGACCGGTCCGGTACCGCATGAGAAGGCGGCCCCGTGGGTGGGGCTGGCCCCGGTGTTCGGCCCGGAGTTCGGCCACGGGTTCTTCGGGATCGGGCTCAAGACCAGCGCCGGCAACCTGGGCCTGACCACGGTGCTGGACACCCCACCGCTCGATCACAACTCGGATCAGACGCGCAAGAACCGGATCTTCGGGATCTTCCCGGTGGTGCGGCTGTCGCTGCAGTTCTACGTCGGGATCTTCCGGATCGACTTCTTCCTGATCCACTTCGACGTGCCGGGCAAGAAGCTGGAGCAGAAGTTCGACACCCCGAAGCTGGTCGGCTGGCGCCGGTTCAACCTGCCGCTGCGGTTCTGGCACTGGGTGCGGGTGCACGACCTGAAGCCGTTCAACGGCAAGCCGTGGAACTTCATCTCCCAGACCCAGTTCGGCATCGGGTGGGGGCCGCGCCCGGCGCCACACGCCCCCGTGCAGGCGTCCAACTTCTTCGAGTACCGGGGCTCGCTGCAGAAGCTGTCCTACAGCGAGAACGGCACCGACCGCGAGACCATCGACATGGTCAACGGCGTCGGCCCGATGGTCGGCCAGAAACTGGCCCAGCTGGCGCCACGGTGGCTGCGCGCCCTGGCGGCCGGGCTGCAGCGCAACCTGACCGCGCGCCAACAGCCCTACCACACCAGGCTGCGCGATCGCGGGCTGGCGCAGCTGCGCCACACCGTTCACCGGCAGCTCGAACGGCGGGACGACGTCCACCGGAAGATCGAACGCACCGAGGACCGGATCCGGGCACTGGCCGCCCGCACCCGAGACCCGCTGACCGCGGCCGGGACGCTGTCCCGGGGGATCGGGCTACGGCTGCGGCTGGCCCACCTGCGCCGGCGCCACGCCCAGCTGCTCGCCGCGCTCAACGACAACACCCACCGGATCAACGCCTACGGCGACTTCTCCGGCAGCCCCTCCCAGGTGCTCGACCCGCCCGCGCCC
>NZ_JIAI01000085.1 GCF_000620785.1 Actinospineispora acaciae DSM 45401
AGGGTGGGAGACCTCATCTTGGAACAGGCTTCCCGCTTAGATGCCTTCAGCGGTTATCCCTCCCGAACGTAGCCAACCAGCCATGCCCCTGGCGGGACAACTGGCACACCAGAGGTCCGTCCGTCCCGGTCCTCTCGTACTAGGGACAGCCTTCCTCAAGTCTCCAACGCGCGCGGCGGATAGGGACCGAACTGTCTCACGACGTTCTAAACCCAGCTCGCGTGCCGCTTTAATGGGCGAACAGCCCAACCCTTGGGACCTACTCCAGCCCCAGGATGCGACGAGCCGACATCGAGGTGCCAAACCATGCCGTCGATATGGACTCTTGGGCAAGATCAGCCTGTTATCCCCGGGGTACCTTTTATCCGTTGAGCGACACCCCTTCCACCAGGAGGTGCCGGATCACTAGTCCCGACTTTCGTCCCTGCTCGACCCGTCAGTCTCACAGTCAAGCCCCCTTGTGCACTTACACTCGCCACCTGATTGCCAACCAGGCTGAGGGAACCTTTGGGCGCCTCCGTTACTCTTTGGGAGGCAACCGCCCCAGTTAAACTACCCACCAGGCACTGTCCCTGAACCGGATCACGGTCCGAGGTTAGACACCCAATCCGAACAGAGTGGTATTTCAACAACGACTCCACCACCACTAGCGTGACAGCTTCACAGTCTCCCACCTATCCTACACAATCCGAACCGAGCACCAATACCAAGCTATAGTAAAGGTCCCGGGGTCTTTCCGTCCTGCCGCGCGTAACGAGCATCTTTACTCGTAGTGCAATTTCGCCGAGTCTGTGGTTGAGACAGCGCCCAAGTCGTTACGCCATTCGTGCAGGTCGGAACTTACCCGACAAGGAATTTCGCTACCTTAGGATGGTTATAGTTACCACCGCCGTTTACTGGCGCTTAAATTCTCCGCTTCGCCTTACGACTAACGGGTCCTCTTAACGTTCCAGCACCGGGCAGGCGTCAGTCCGTATACATCGTCTTACGACTTCGCACGGACCTGTGTTTTTAGTAAACAGTCGCTTGGGCCTGGTCTCTGCGACCGGCCACCCCTAGCCCGCAAGGGGCTTCAAGGCAACCGGTCCCCCTTCTCCCGAAGTTACGGGGGCATTTTGCCGAGTTCCTTAACCACAGTTCGCTCGATCGCCTCGGTATTCTCTACCTGACCACCTGTGTCGGTTTAGGGTACGGGCCGTGCAAGAACTCGCTAGAGGCTTTTCTCGGCAGCACGGGATCACTCTACTTCGCCTCAATCGGCTACGCGTCACCTCTCACCCTTCACGGCACCCGGATTTACCTAGATGCCAGGCTACAGGCTTACACCAGTACAACCACTCACTGGCGGAGCTACCCTCCTGCGTCACCCCATCGCTTGGCTACTACCAGATCAGGCCCCAGCCCAACCCCACACACCACCCGAAAGCAGCGCACAGAGCCGAGGTGGTTAGTATCACTGGACTCACCATTGTCGCGCCAGCACGGGCACGGGAATATCAACCCGTTATCCATCGACTACGCCTGTCGGCCTCGCCTTAGGTCCCGGCTCACCCTGGGCGGAATAACCTGGCCCAGGAACCCTTGGTCAATCGGCGGCAGAGTTTCTCACTCTGCTTTCGCTACTCATGCCTGCATTCTCACTCCCACCCCCTCCACAGCTCCCTCACAGGGCTGCTTC
>NZ_JIAI01000086.1 GCF_000620785.1 Actinospineispora acaciae DSM 45401
CCGCCTACGACCAGCAGGCCGCCGCCTACAACACCCAACGCCGCCAGGTCGACGAGCTCACCGCACGACTACACGACACCACCGGCCACAACTCCACCGACTGGGCCAACCCCGGCCGTGACGGCGCCGGAGCCGCCTGCTCGGCCGACGGGGCGTTCGGCCAATGCTCCACCACCTCGATCGACCCCACCAACGGCCGGTCCACCCAGGACCAGAGCCTGTGCCTGATCGGCATCTCCACCTGCGCCAGCAACTCCACCACCGCAGACCGGGCCGCCTCAGCCACCTGCGAGTACAGCGCCGGCTGCGCCACCACCAGCACCGCCGCCAAGACCAACGCGGCGACAACCTGCGGCACCGGCGACTGCACCACCACCACCCGAGCCGACACCCGAGGCGCGAACACGTTCTGCCAGGCCCGCGGCGGCTGTACCGAGTTCGGCAAGACCCCGACAACCCCCGACGAGCAGGACCTGGCCGCCGGCAAGACCGAAGGTCTCTCGCAGTCCCACGGCACGTGCACCAAGGACTGCGCCCTGACCGGCTTCGCCACCCGGGCCGACGCCGGCGCGGACTGCCAAACCCGCAACGGCGCCTGCGACACCGACTCCATCGGCCGCCGCGCCACCGACCCGAAACCGGGCGCGTCGCCGGTGAGCAAGGACAACGGCGAGGCCGTCAGCACCGCGCACTGCCAGGCAGGCACGATCGGCTGCGACACCACCACCACGGTCAAAGCCGCCGTGGAGGGCAAGCCCGCGGCCGAAGCATCGGCCCGCTGCTCCCGGGGCGCCACCGACTGCTCCGGCAACGCCGCCACCACCACCAACGGCAAGACCGAGGACGCCACGACCACCCCCGAGAAGCCCGCGATCGCCGCGGACCCGACCACCGCACAGGCCGCCGTCCCGGCCACCCCCGCGAAGACGAACACCGACAACCGCACCCGGACCGGCAGCGCCATCTGCCAGGTCACCGGCGGGGCGTGCACCTCCTCCACGGGCCCGGGGACCGATGACGGCGTGTTGGCCCACGGCCGGCTCGACTGCGACCACGCCAAGGGCTGCTCCGGCAAGGCCAGCACCGCCACCGCGGCGTCGATCACCGCCGGTCAGGACGGCAAGACCGCCACCCGCGCCACCGACGCCCACCACGACTGCACCCTGGCCGGCGAGTCCGGCGACTGCGCCATCGACGCCAGCTCCACCGTCGCCAACAACGCACCGCGCAACGATGCCGACACCCGGCTCGCGGCCGCGACCACAGCGGAGGGCCTGACCGCCAGCAGCAAGACGATCGGCACCGTCAACTGCGGCTCCGCCGACTGCAAGGGCACCGAGAACGGCGCCACCTCCGGCACCGCGTCCGGCGACGTCCCCCAGCGCGCCAGCAAGAGCACCACCGGCTGCGAGGTCCACGGCACCAACGGCACCTGCGGCTCGACCGCCAACACCAAGGTGGCCTACCGGCAGGCTCAGACCGGGCCCGACGGCAAACCCCAACCCGCCGGGGTGGCCAGCGTCTCCCACGCCGACGCCCAGGTCCGCTGCGAGAACAGCGCCGAGTGCGGCGGCAAAGCCCACACCGAAACCTCCGCCCTCGACACCGCCGTCTCCAAGGACTGGCGCGGCGCGGCCACCGACGCCAA
>NZ_JIAI01000088.1 GCF_000620785.1 Actinospineispora acaciae DSM 45401
AGCAGGCCGCCGCCTACAACACCCAACGCCGCCAGGTCGACGAGCTCACCGCACGACTACACGACACCACCGGCCACAACTCCGCCGACTGGGCCAACCCCGGCCGTGACGGCGCCGGCGCCGCCTGCTCGGCCGACGGGGCGTTCGGCCAATGCTCCACCGCCTCGATCGACCCCACCAACGGCCGGTCCACCCAGGACCAGAGCCTGTGCCTGATCGGCATCTCCACCTGCGCCAGCAACTCCACCACCGGCGACCGGGCCGCCTCGGCCACCTGCGAGCTCAACGCCGGCTGCGCCACCACCAGCACCGCCGCCAAGACCAACGCGGCGACGACCTGCGGCACCGGCGACTGCACCACCACCACGGTCGCTGACACCCGAGGCGCCGACACCGCCTGCCAGGCCCGGGGCGGCTGCACCCACAACGCCAGCAGACCGACCAGCAAGACCGAAGGCGTCTCACAAACCAGCGGGGCGTGCACCAAGGACTGCGCCGTGACCGGCTTCGCCACCCGGGCCGACGCCGGCTCGGACTGCCAAGCCCGCAACGGCGCCTGCGACACCACCTCCATCGGCCGCCGCGCCACCAGCAGCGCCCCGGCCGATCAGACAGCTGCCCAGGCCACGCGGACCAGCAAGGACAACGGCGAGGCCGTCAGCACCGCGCACTGCCAGGCCAACACGGTCGGCTGCGACACCACCACCACGGTGCAGGCAGGCGCGCAGGCTTCCGTCCGCTGCGCCCAGGGCGCCACCGACTGCTCCGGTAACGCCGCCACCACCACCAACGCCAAGACCGAGCACACCACGACCACCCCCGAGAAGCCCGCGGTCGAGGCGGACCCGACCACCGCACAGGCCGCCACCCCGGCCACCCCGGCAAAGACGAACACCGACAGCCGCACCCGGACCGGCAGCGCCATCTGCCAGGTCACCGCCGGGACGTGCACCTCCGCCACCGGCCCAGGCAAGGATGACTCCGTGCTGGCCCACGGCAGTCTCGACTGCGACCACGCCAAGGGCTGCACGGGCAAGGCCGCCACCGCCACCAACGCCACGATCACCACCGGCACCGACGGCAAGACCGCCACCCGCACCACCGACGCCCACCACGACTGCACCCTCGCCGGCGAGTCCGGCGACTGCTCCACCGACGCCAGCTCCACCGTCACCAACAACACAACCCACGACGACCTCGACGCCCGGCGCGCGGCCGCGACCACGGCGGACGGCTTGACCGCGACCAGCAAGACGATCGCCACCCTCACCTGCGACTCGGCCGACTGCACAGCCACCGCGAAGGGCGCCACCACCGGCACCGCCTCCGGAGACGTCGCCGAACGCGCCAGCAAGAGCACCACCGGCTGCGAGGTCCACGGCACCGACGGCACCTGCGGCTCGACCGCCGACACCAAGCTCACCTACCGGCAGGCTCAGACCGGCCCCGACGGCAAAACCCAACCAGCCAGCGTGGTCAGCGTCTCCCACGCCGACGCCCAGATCCGCTGCCAAAACAGCGCCGAGTGCGGCGGCAAAGCCCACACCGAAACCTCCGCCCTCGACACCGCCGTCTCCAAGGACTGGCGCGGCGCGGCCACCGACGCCAA
>NZ_JIAI01000089.1 GCF_000620785.1 Actinospineispora acaciae DSM 45401
ACGGGAACAGGACGCTCCCCTACCCACACCCACAACCACACCCCACACACAAGTGCCTGAGGCAAGTCTTCACGCGGATGTGCCACGGCTTCGGCGGTACGCTTGAGCCCCGCTACATTGTCGGCGCGGAACCACTTGACCAGTGAGCTATTACGCACTCTTTCAAGGGTGGCTGCTTCTAAGCCAACCTCCTGGTTGTCTCTGCGATCCCACATCCTTTCCCACTTAGCGCACGCTTAGGGGCCTTAGCCGGTGATCTGGGCTGTTTCCCTCTCGACTACGAAGCTTATCCCCCGCAGTCTCACTGCCACGCTTCACTTCACTGGCATTCGGAGTTTGGTTGATTTCGGTAAGCTTGTCGGCCCCCTAGACCATCCAGTGCTCTACCTCCAGGAAGAAACACGCAACGCTGCACCTAAATGCATTTCGGGGAGAACCAGCTATCACGGAGTTTGATTGGCCTTTCACCCCTACCCACAGCTCATCCCCCAGGTTTTCAACCCTGGTGGGTTCGGGCCTCCACACCGTCTTACCGACGCTTCACCCTGGCCATGGGTAGATCACTCCGCTTCGGGTCCGCAACACACGACTACAACGCCCTCTTCGGACTCGCTTTCGCTACGGCTACCCCACACGGGTTAACCTCGCCACATGCCACGACTCGCAGGCTCATTCTTCAAAAGGCACGCCATCACCCCACACAGAAGCTCTGACGGCTTGTAGGCACACGGTTTCAGGTACTCTTTCACTCCCCTCCCGGGGTACTTTTCACCTTTCCCTCACGGTACTAGTCCGCTATCGGTCACCAGGTAGTATTTAGGCTTAACGGGTGGTCCCGCCAGATTCACAGCAAATTCCACGAGCTCGCTGCTACTCGGGAACACCATCCAACACAACACCACAAGCTTTCACGTACGGGGGTCTCACCCTCTACGCCGGCCCTTTCCAGAAACCTTCCGCTAACCCACGGCATTATGTTCGAGGTCGCAGCGGCAACCCCACGATGATCTCCCACAACACCCATCCCGCAACGCCCGCCGGCTTGAACACGAAACAGGTTTAGCCTCCTCCGCTTTCGCTCGCCACTACTCACGGAATCACAATTGTTTTCTCTTCCTACGGGTACTGAGATGTTTCACTTCCCCGCGTTCCCTCCACACACCCTATACATTCAGGTGCGGGTGACACCCCTTATTATCCGGGTGCCGGGTTACCCCATTCGGACATCCTCGGATCACAGCTCGGTTGACAACTCCCCGAGGCCTATCGCGGTCTCCCACGTCCTTCATCGGCTCCTGATGCCCAGGCATCCACCATGCGCCCTTACATACTTCACCACAACAAGATGCTCGCATCCACTATGCAACACTCAACAAACAACCACACCCCACCACCACAGCGCCACCACCC
>NZ_JIAI01000090.1 GCF_000620785.1 Actinospineispora acaciae DSM 45401
ATCGCTGAAGCCGAAGAACAGCTTCTGCGCCGGCACCGAGCCGGAGGAATACACGTACAGCGGCAGGCCGGAGGCGTGCCAGCCGCTCAGTACCGGCGCTACTTCCGGGTAGAAGTGCGCGGTGTAGTCGTCACGGCGGTAGCCTTCGTCCCAGATCAGCCCCTGCAGTGCCTTCAGTGCGGTGTGCTTGCGGTCCTGGTCGATCCAGCCCTGCAGCGTCTCGGCCACCAAGCTGTCCTGGCAGGCGCCACCGATCTCGGTAGCCACGGCATCCAGCCAGCGGCGGACCTCCGGCTGCTGGCCATGCTCGGCGACGAACGCGGGCAACGCCTTGCGCGCATAAGGGAACAGCACGTTCTTGACGAACGAGATGCTGCTGGTGGTGCCTTCGATGTCGGTCAGGATGACGCGGGGCTGCATGGATCAGGACGCCTGGGTGGGTACGTAACGGGGGAACTTCTGCGCGATGTCGGTGCCGGTGAAGTGACCGACCCAGCCATCCGGCTCGGTGAAGAAGCGGATCGCCACGAAGCTGGGCTCGTCGCCCATGTCGAACCAGTGGGTGGTGCCATCGGGTACGGCGATCAGGTCGTCCTTCACGCACTCGATCTCATAGACCTTGTCACCCACGTGCAGGGTGAACAGGCCGGAACCTGCGACGAAGAAGCGCACCTCGTCTTCCTTGTGGAAGTGTTCGTCGAGGAACTTCTTGCGCAGCTCGGCGCGGTTCGGGTTGTCCGGGGCGATCGAGGCCACGTCCACGCTCTTGAAGCCGCGCTCGGCAACCAGGCGGTCGATGTCGGCGCGGTAGGCGGCGAACACTTCCTCCTGGCTGGCGCCCGGCGCGACCGGTGCGGTGGCCTGCCAGCGCTCGAAGGTGACGCCGATCTTCTGCAGCTCGGAAGATGAAGACCCTCAACGACCGTTGAGCAAAAAAGGGGACGGAGGGGATTAAGTCGTTTGTGGCCCATGTGTGCCACAAACGACTTAATCCCCTCCGTCCCCTTTTTCTTGCTTACAGCTGGATCTGCTGGAAATTCTCGACCCGCTCGTGGCCGTTGGCGGCCTGGCCGGTGCGCGGCAGCGGGTAGTCGTCCAGGCGATCGATCAGCCGGGTCTGCAGGCCGGCTTCGCGGGCAGCATCCAGTTCTTCCACCACATCCGACAGGAACAGGATCTCGCCGGCCGGTACGCCGATGGCCTGCACGATGCGGCGGTAGCTGTCGGCCTCACGCTTGCCACCGATCTCGGTATCGAACCAGCCCGACACCAGCGGGCTGAGGTCACCGGCATCGCTGAAGCCGAAGAACAGCTTCTGCGCCGGCACCGAGCCGGAGGAATACACGTACAGCGGCAGGCCGGAGGCGTGCCAGCCGCTCAGTACCG
>NZ_JIAI01000091.1 GCF_000620785.1 Actinospineispora acaciae DSM 45401
CTCTCCAGTCTCATGAGTTGTGTCGCATGGTGTGTCTCAAGGCATGTGTCGCTTGATCGACGCTATGACGGCTGGTCATGGCGCGAAAGCAGGCGATGATGCGCTTCCTGGACGCGATGTTGGTCGCCGAGGTGAAGATCGACAATGTGGCGGAGTGGTGCCGGGCCAATGGGGTCAATCCGCGCACGTTCTATCGGCATCGGGCGCGGGTCGCGGCCGAGGGCGAGTGGCGGGAGCGGTCGCGGCGGCCACGGTCGAGCCCGACCGCCACCTCGGGGGTGGTGGTGGCCGAGGTGTTGCGGCTGCGCGAGGTGTTGGCGCCGGATAACGGAGCCGACTCGATCCGGGCCGAGCTCGCCTGGGTGGCCGAGCGGGCCGACTGGGCCGGGCAGGGCTTGTGTGTGCCAGCCCGGGCCACGATCAACCGGATCTTGGACCGGCACGGGCTGTTGGAGAAGAACCCGGCCAAGCGGCCCCGGTCGTCGTGGCGGTCGTTCCAGTTCGCCCGCCCCCGGGACTGCTACCAGATCGACGGCACCGAACACCGGCTGGCCGACGGCGCCGCCGCGGTCGCCATCGACGTCATCGACGACTGCTCCCGAGTGTGGGTGGCCAGCCACGCCTGCCCGGTCGAGACCACCGAGGCCGCGTTGGCCGCGATGGCCACCGCCGAGAGTCAGTGGGGGCTGCCCGGGCTGGTGCTAGCCGACAACGGCACCGCCTTCGCCCACCCGCACCGCTTCTTGGACAACACCCTGACCAGCCGGTTCTCCCGCGCCTTGGCCGCCAAGGGCACCCGGGTCATCCACTCCAGCCCCTATCACCCGCAGACCTGCGGCAAGTGCGAACGCCTGCACGCCACCGCGGCCAAGCTGCTGACCCACTTCTACCCCGACCCCCCAGCCAGCCTCGCCGAGCTGCAAACCCGCCTTGACCACGTGCGCACCCACTACAACACCGTCCGCCGCCACAGCTCCATTGGACACGTCCCACCACACCAGGCCTGGCAACGCGCCGCCGCCCACGGCGGACCAGCCGACCTGCCCCGCCAAACCGACGCCACCGTCCACGTGCTGACCGTGGTCGCCAACGGCACCGTCGCCCTCGGCAACCACATCCTGTCCATCGGCCGCACCCACGCCGGCACCACCGTCACCCTGCTACGCCATGGTGACCACATCACCGCCTACGCCCCCCAAGGCGAACCCCTGGGCCAACTCATGATCAACCCCACACGCCGCTACCAAGGCACACTCCGCACCCCAGCAGTCTGACCAACAAGATCACAAACAGCGTCACATGTCCCGAGACAAACCCCTGACAGATCAGCTGAGACATGACAG
>NZ_JIAI01000092.1 GCF_000620785.1 Actinospineispora acaciae DSM 45401
ACAACGTCTGGCTCACCGGCTCCACCGCCGGGCCGGCGAAGTGATCGCGACCTGTCACGGTCCCGACCTTGGCACGAACCGGCCCGGCGGTCACCCGGCCGGACGGGGGTCCGTACCGCGTCCTACACGCGAGCTGCCCGGTCATCGACCAGCCCGCTCGGACCGGCGTCGCCGGACGGTGAGCCGATGCGCAGCACGACCTGAGGACAGAGCTGGTGGCCGAGGCGGCGACCGAGGGCGGCGCGCATCGCCGGGTTGACCAGTGAGGCCGGCGCGAACGACGTGCACAATCCGTACGCGGCGGCCGTGAGCGCGACGCGCCGCAACGCCTCTCCCGCGCGGATCTGGCCGACCGGCAGGTCATGGAACGAGCTCAGCACGCCGATCGTGCCACCGCGCCGCTCCCGGTCCACGGGCGCACCGACCGCGAGGTCCGGCCACCGCGCGCAGCGCCGTTCGATGAGCTCACGAAGCCGGTCGTCCGGTGCGCTCGCGTCGAGCATGGTCAGCCAGCCGCCTTCCAGCTCGGCGGCGCGGCGCAGGGCCAGCCTCGGCGCCGTCGACGCCGGCCAGCCCGGGCACGCTCGCCGCCCGCCGAGGGCCGTCAGAACCTCGTACAGCCTCGCCCACCCCGGGGGTGGCGCCGTCCGCTCCGCCATCCGCACCACCGCGAGCACCTCGGGCCGCTCCGGGAAGGGCAGCAGCACGGTCACCGGGCGGCGCCCGAGCGCGGCGACGGCGAGCCGCAGGTTGAACAGGGCGGCCCCGCCGGCCAGCCGCGGCCCCCGGTCCCCCGCCTCGCTCGCGGGTCGCCACCGCCGAACGTCGGCCCACAGCTCGAACGCGCCGTGGACCACCTGGACGCCACGCGGTGCGGCGCCGCCCAACAGCGGCGCCGCCGCGACCGCCCTCGTGACCACCGCACGGGCACCGGGACTCAGCGCCGAGGCATCGACGGACGACGCCTCCGGCATCGCGCTCACCATCCCCCGATCGTGCGCCCCCGGCGGCGCCGGCCCCACGGCCACAAGTCCCCAACCACCGGCCGGTAGTCACATCCCAGCCGGTGTACCGGGGGACCGACGGGATCGGCCAAGGCCGTCGGGACGTGACGTTCCGCCCCGGACAGGGGCCGTTCTGCCCTGTTCGCCGCCCGTCCGCCGGCGGCACAGTGCATACCGAAGCGGGTACCGGACAGCCGCGAACCCCCAGATCGGAAGGGAGGCGGCGCCCGATGACGGAGTCGCTGATCCCTGTCGGTGGCCTCACCGCCGAGCAGGTGCGCAC
>NZ_JIAI01000093.1 GCF_000620785.1 Actinospineispora acaciae DSM 45401
CTCGGGCGCAGGTAGTCCTCGGCCAGCTCGGCGATCCAGTCGACCAGCAGCGCGAGCACGGCGACCAGCACCGAGCCGGTGACCAGTACGAGGTTCCGGTTCGACGAGATGCCGTTGTTGATCACATCGCCGAGGCCGCCGGCGCCGATGAAGGTGGCCAGCGCGACGGTGCCCACGGTGATCACCAGCGCGGTCCGGATGCCGGCCAGGATCACCGGCACGGCCAGTGGCATCTCGATGCGCCACAGGGTGCCGCGTTTGGTCATGCCCATGCCCCGGGCCGCCTCGACCACGGAGGAGTCCACCTGTTGCAGCCCGACCATGGTGTTGCGCAGCACCGGCAGCAGCCCGTAGATCACCAGGGTCATCACCGCGATGGTGTTCACCCCGACGGCGACCAGGACGACGGCGAACAGCACGATCAGGCCGATGGACGGGATGGCCTGGCCGATGTTCGCCAGCGCGAGCACCGGGCCGGCCACGCCCCGCGCGCCCGGCCGGGTCAGCGCGATGCCGAGCGGGATCGCGATCAGCAGAATGAGCACCGCCGCGACCGCGGTCAGCTCCAGGTGCTTGACGGTGCGGCTGCCCAGGTAGTCGGCGTTGAGGCTGCGGGCCTCGATGCTGTCCAGCGGCTGGGCGCGGACGTAGAGCCACAGCGCGAGCAGCACCAGGCCGAGCACCACCGGGGTGACGACCTTGCGGACGGTCATTGCGGATCGTCCTGATGGATGAGCTGGCGGACGGTCTCGATGTCCAGCACGCCCCGGTAGCGGCCGTGGTCGTCGACCACCACGGTGGCGGAGCGGTTGGAGGAGAGCATGCCGTCCAGCGCGTCGAACAGGGTGTCGTCTGGCCGTATCCGGGCGGAAACCGGGACGCCCTGGGTGAGCATGGTGGTGTCGGTGCCGGCCACGTCGGAGGGCACCCAGCCGACCGGCCGGCGCGCGGTGTCGAGCAGGACGGCCCAGCCGTGGCGGGACTCTCGGGCCACCCCGAGCACGGTGTCGCCGCCGGCCAGTGCGCAGGGCCAGCGGGGGACCTGGACCTCTTTGGTGCGGGTCAGGGAGAGCCGGCGGATGGAGGCGCCCCGGCCGACGAAGTCCGTCACGAACTCGTCGGCGGGGTCGGACAGGATCCGTTCGGGGGTGTCGTACTGGGCGATGACGGCGCCGACGTTGAGGATCGCGATCCGGTCGCC
>NZ_JIAI01000094.1 GCF_000620785.1 Actinospineispora acaciae DSM 45401
GCCAGCCAGCCCATGCGCTGTTCGTGACCCTGGGACGCGGCGGTGTCGGCGGTGCGGCCGATCGCCTGGCGGACCCGGGTGTTGAGCTGGGAGGCGAACCGGGCGACGTTCTGGCTCAGCCGGGTGCGCTGGCCGTTCTGGCCCGAGCTGGAACCACCGCCGCTGGCGCCGCCGTTGAGGACCGCCTGGTCGGGGTGGTCGGCGCGGGGGGCTTGGCCGTTGCCGGAGTCCGGGACGGCCTGGGCCTGGTTCTGGCTCTGGGTGGCCGCGCGGGGCTGGTCGCTCAGACCTGCTCGCTGGGCCGTCGGTGCCGCGTTGCCGGCTGGCTGAGCGCTGCTCGCCTGGTCCGGAGCGTCGGGCGCATCGGGTGCGTCCGGGGCGTCGGCCTGGTCAGGCTTGTTCGCCTGGTCGGGCTTCTTGCCGCTGTCGCCGATGCCGAGCTTGCCCAGGGCGTCCTTGATGGTCGTGGTCAGATCCTTGACCAACTGGGAGGCCCACGCCTTCAGGTTCTGGCCGTCCGGCTTCGAAGTGCCCTGATCGGGCTTACCGGACTGGTCGGGCTTGCCCGCCTGGTCGCCGGGCTTGCCGGTCTGGTCAGGCTGATCGGGCGCGTCCGGGGCGTCCGGGGCGTCCGGCGCATCGGGTGCGTTGGGCGCATTCGGTGCGTCAGGCGCATTGGGCTTGCCCGGCTGTTCGGGCTGGTTGACCGGCGGCCTGGCGCCATTCCCACCGCCACCATTTCCGCCGCCGATTTTGCCGAGGGCGTCGGTGATGGTTTTGGTCAGGTCTTTGATGAGCTGGTCGGCCCATCCGGCGATTCCGCCGCTGCCCTGGCCCGGGGTCGGGCAGCCGATGGCCTGGCAGGTGATCGGACCCGAGCCCTGGTCCGGGTTGCCGGGTTGTGGGGCTTTCGCCGTTTCCTCGTCGGCGCGGCTGCTGGGGCCGTTGTCCAGGCCGAGCAGACCGGAGGCCCAGTCGAGGGCGCCGCCGGTGTTGTTCTGGTTCTGGCCGGCGAATGCGTTGCCGCCCTGTGCCGGGTCGTTCCACTTGGGTCCGCCGCCGCAGGAGGGGCCGGTGCACTGTCCGCCGCCGTTGCCGTAGGCGACCAGTTG
>NZ_JIAI01000095.1 GCF_000620785.1 Actinospineispora acaciae DSM 45401
TGGGCGGAGGCCAGCCAGCCCATGCGCTGTTCGTGACCCTGGGACGCGGCGGTGTCGGCGGTGCGGCCGATCGCCTGGCGGACCCGGGTGTTGAGGTTGGAGGCGAACCGGGCGACGTTCTGGGCGCCGCTGGTCCGGGTGCGCTGTCCGCCCTGGCCTGAGCTGGAACCACCGCTGCCGCCGCCGCCGTTGAGGACCGCCTGGTTGGGCTGGTCGGCGCGGGGGGCTTGGCCGTTGCCGGAGTCCGGGACGGCCTGGGCCTGGTTCTGGGTCTGGCTGGCCGGCTGGGCCGTGGGCGTGGCATTGCCGGCTAGCTGGGCGTTGCTCGCCTGGTCGGGTGCGTCGGGCGCATCGGGTGCGTCCGGGGCGTCGGGCTGGGCGAGCGGGCGGGGCTTGCTCGGGTCGTCGGGCTTCTTGCCGCTGTCGCCGATGCCGAGCTTGCCGAGGGCGTCCTTGATGGTCGTGGTGAGGTCCTTGACCAGCTGGGAGGCCCAGGCGCCCAGACCCTTGCGGTCCAGCTTCGAACCACTGGCCTGGTCGTCGTGCTTACCGGCCTTGTCGGGCTTGCCCGCCTTGTCAGGCTTGCCGGCCTTGTCGTCGTGCTTGCCGGACTTCTCGTCGTGCTTGCTGCCCTTGTCGTGCTTGCCCTCGTGCTTGTCGTGCTTGCCCTTGTCCGGCTTGCCGGCCTGGTCGGGCTTGTCGGGCGAGTCCGGTGCATCGGGTGCGTCGGGCTGGTCGGGCTGGTTGACCGGCGGCTTGTTGCCACTCCCGCCGCCGAGCTTGCCCAGGGCGTCGGTGATGGTTTTGGTCAGGTCTTTGACGAGGTTGTTGGCCCATCCGGCGATTCCGCCGCCGCCCGGGCTTGGTTCGCCGGGTGCGATGGTCGGCTTGCTCGAAGGCTGCTCGGGGGTGTTGTTGTTCAGGCCGAGCAGGCCCGAGGCCCAGTCGAGGACGCCGCCGCCGGTGTTGTTCTGGCTCTGGCCGGCGAACGCGTTGCCGCCCTGTGCCGGGTCGTTCCACTTGGGTCCGCCGCCGCAGGAGGGGCCGGTGCACTGTCCGCCGCCGTTGCCGTAGGCGACCAGTTG